>CAVREO010000019.1:0-715630 GCA_963720145.1 uncultured delta proteobacterium | reverse complement strand
GATGCCGCACATCAGGTGCTCGATTCGTCGTCGAAGCCGAATGCGTCGCGATCGAGTACGCGCGCTTGCCCTGCGATTCGTAATACGTGCGGATGATGAGCTCCGCGACGATACCCGTAGCGAGAAGCTGAACCCCGACGAGGCCCGCCATCGCAGCCAGGATGAAGAGCGGGTTTCTATGCACCCAAACTCCGTCGCGCCACTTCTCCCAGAGCACCACCGCGGACATGGCGACACCGAGCATCATCATGCCGAGGCCCAGCCCACCGAACACGTAGATCGGCTTGGTCTGGTATCGCCGCATGAAAAGGACGGTCAGGAGATCCAGCGCGACCTTGATGGTCCTGCGAAGGCCGTACTTCGACGTGCCCGCGCGGCGAGGGCGATGATTCACCTCTACTTCCGCGATGCGCGCGCCCATGTTGTCGGCGAGCACCGAGATGAACCGGTGCATCTCGCCGTACAAGCGCAGCTCCTCGGTGATCTCGCGGCGGTACACGCGAAGCGAGCAGCCGAGATCGTGGATCTTGGTTCCCGTGGCCGCACGGATGAACCAGTTGGCGATGCGCGACGGGATCTTGCGCAAGACCATCGCGTCCTGGCGGTTGCGCCGCCATCCGGCGACGAGATCGAAGCCCTCGTCGAGCTTGTCGACCATCGCGGGGATGTCGTGCGGATCGTTTTGCAGGTCGCCGTCGAGGGTCACGACGATCTCACCGGCAGCCGCGCGGAAGCCCGCGTCGAAGGCGGCGGTCTGGCCGAAATTGCGCCGAAAGAAGATGGCCTTCAGGTAGCGCCGTTCTAGCGTGAGCTTGTGCAGGAGGGCCGTCGTGCCGTCGGTGCTCCCGTCGTCGATGACGACGACCTCGTAAGCACGCTTCTGCGAGGCGAGCACCTCGGCGAGCTCGTTGACGAGCGACACGAGGTTCTCCACCTCGTTATACACGGGGATGACGACGCTCAACCCGGGGAACGGGGTCGGACGGAAGGAGGTCGGCGGTCTCGACGGGACTGAACGACGCTCGCGTCCACTGGAGCTAGGTCCCTCGGCGAACATCTTCAGCTGGCGCTGGCCCTGCGCCGTCCCCCGAACTTCCAGGAGTTGCCGTTTCTATGGATGACGTACGTGCTGCCGGGTCGACCTCGGGCTTGCGGAGCCAGCCCTCTACGGTGGCCCGCGGCACGTACGCGGTCTGCGGAGTCACCAGCTGGTCGAAGGCGACATGATGGAAAAAGGGGAACTCCCGCCGCGAAATCCAGAGACTGTACTCGGCGAGCGGAAGCCTCGCGACCGACTCGCTCCCGTATGCCTCGGCCGCTCGCCGGAGCGCCTTTGCGTACGCGTAGTACGGCATGGCGAGCGGGAGGGCGACCGCGTACTTCGTCAGCCACCACGGCAGCCGGCAAACCACCCGGCGCAGGGGATCCACGACTCGGATCACCGCCGCGTTTCCCTCCCGCGCGTACACCCAGCAATGGAACCTTCCGCCGGGACGCGTGTGGCGCAGCACCGCGTCGAAGCCCTGCTCGGGGCTTGCCAGGTGATGCAGGACGCCGATGCAATACACGAAATCGAACGTGCCCAGATTGACCTGCGTGAGATCTTCCCGGTGGAGCTCGAGCATGCCGGGCGGCAGGTCGGCGAGATTCCTGCGCGTCTGCTCGAGCGTGTCGCCCAGCTCGACGCCGCCGAGGCGCTTCGGCCGGTACGCGCCCGTGTGATAAAGGAGCGAGCCGTTGCCAAAACCCATCTCGAGAACGGCCTGTCCCTCGAGGGAGGCCGGGTCGACCGGGGCGAGCCAATCGACGAACTGCTCGCGTGTGTACACCGATCCTGCGCCCACGTTGTTCCACGAGGACGCAAAGGCGGCGGCCGTCTCGGTGTCTGCCGGAGCCGCGCCGTGGGAAGAAGACGCGGCGGCGGACTTCTCGGCGGCAGCGGCTTCTGGCATGAGCGAGTGCATGCTAAGCACGCCGCCTTTCTCCGCGCAACCGGACGGGCGTCGCGTCTTTTCGCGTTGTCAGGGGCACGTCGGGAACTTCGCGCTCCCGCACACTCCGTAGAGCTGCCAGCCCTCGCGCTTGTCCACCAGCCGGAAGTGCCGGTCCGTTGGGCCTTGTCCGTCTTGCGTGAGCACGTAGTCGAACTTGGTGACCTCCTGGCTCCACGACACGGGTCCGTTCAACCCGGGCATGGGATTGCGTCCGTCCACATACCCGACGTAATTGACGCCGTAGCCGGCGAACGACGAATTCGGGAGGCCTCCGGTCCGGATCGTCGCGTACTGCTGCAGCTCGCGCATCGGCTTGTTCGCGGGCCCGCCGAAGTTCTTGGACGCTCCCTGGTTCGAGAAATAGTACAGGGTCTCGCGAGGCCCGAGGCGGTCGATGAGCGCGGAGGCGCCGCGCGTCTCCCGGTCGAAGGCGCGGAACCGCGACGCGATGTCCGCCAGAGACCAGGACGAGAGCGCGCACATCGCGGCGAGCACCAGCGCGCGGGGTGTCGACCTCGCCGGAAGGTTCCACGCGAACAAGAACGCGAGGAGAGCGGGATAGGTGAACCGGTTCGCGATGCCCTCGATGCGGTTCATGTGCAGCGGAAACGCGAAGTACGCGACGAGGTAGGCGAGCGACAGAACGAGGAACGGGTTGTCGACGTGCCACATACGCGCGGCCGGCCCGCACGCACCCCGGTGGCCGCGGCAAGCCGCGAGGCCCACCGCCAGCACCAGGCCGAACGCAAGCAAGCGACCCTCGGAATGCGGAACCGAGGCGCCGACGTGCTCGAACAGGAGATCGGCGGCCTCGCCGAGCTCTTGCCAGTACGGGGGAGTATGCGCGGCGCTCCTGCCGAACGTCGTCGAGAGCCACGCGGCGCACAGCACGAGCGAGGGCACCGTGGGCACGACGCCGAGCATCCGGGCGCGCCACGACGGCGCGCGCCAGAGCAGCCACAGCACCGCGAACGAGAGGCCCACGTTGACGAACCCTATTCCGTGCCAGAGCAGCGCCGCGCAGATGCATGCCGCCAGCGCGACACCCGAACGCAGGTCGCGGCGCTCGAACCATCGCGCGGTCAGCGCCCACCCGAGCACGAGGATGGGAAACGACGTCGCGTACGCGGCAAACCCGCCCACGACCGTCCACTTCGAGTGAATGATTGGAAAAAGAGCCACGACGGCCCATCGCGGTCTCCCCAGCACGTTCAAGAGGAACAGGCTCGACGCAACGAGCCCAACGCTCTGCGCGGTCATGAGCATCTTGCCGCCGCGCTCTATCGAGTGGCCAAAAAGCACGGAGAGGCCGCTCACCAGGTGAATGGGCAGCGACGTCGGGACGAACCAGGGGCCGACGGTATAGGTGCCATGAAAGGGAGAGGTCGGGTCGGCGTGGTCCTGCACCGCGCGAACGAAGACCAGAAACTGGGGGTAGTCCATGCCCGGGACGATTGCGGAGAGCCACCACACGCAGGCAGCCATGACGGTCAGCGCGCCCACGACGACGCCGAAAAACACGTCGGAGGCCGTCCAATTGCGGAGCATTCCGGGCATGAGCGCGTGCAGTCGACCCGAGGCCCCATGGGCAAGTCAAGGGCGCCAGCAGCCGGACACCCGAACCTGCCCCGCCGGCGCGGGGACGAATCGACTGAGCTAGGCTACCCGCGGCATGCTCGCGCTCCGCTTGCCGATCCTGCCCAGCCGCGGAAGACTGTCGTCGATGAACGCCACGCCCGCCGTCACCTCGGCAGCCGAGCGGAACGAGGCCCTCTACGAGAGCTTCTGGGAAGACGCGCCCGACTACGTGAAGCACAACCCGGGTGCGCGTCATCGGCGGCGGCAGATCCTGGGCTTGATCGCGCAGGCGCCGGCCTCGTCGCTGCTCGACGTCGGGTGCGGTGACGGAACGCTCCTCGCCTCGGCGCGCCAGATACGGCCCGACATCGCCGTCTGGGCGGGCGCCGACCTTTCCCCGGCCCAGGTCGAGCGCAACCGCAGCCGGTCCTCGGGCGTCGACTTCTATACGCTCGACATCGAGAAGGCGGCGCTCGACCGAACGTTCGATCTGGTCCTCTGCAGCGAGGTGATTGAGCACCTCGTCGATCAGCCCAGGGCGCTTCGCCACCTGGCGGCGATGCTCAATCCCGGGGGGCGGCTCGTGCTCACCTGCCCCACGGGCCGGATGTACGCGACCGAGGAGCACTTCGGGCACGTCCGGCATCCGACTCGCGGGGAGCTCGAGACTCACGCACTGGCGGCCCGTCTACGCGTCGTATCTCTGCAGAATTGGGGATGGCCCTTCTACAGGGTCCTAAAGTGGGCGACCAACGTCAACTCCGAATGGTCGCTCAAGCATTTCGCCAATGGCCCCTATACTCGGGCGGCGAAGCTTCTTTCCGGCGGCCTTTACTGGGCCAACTACGCCAACTTTTCCGACGACGCACGCGGTTGCCAGCTGATTGGCGTATTCGAGAACCCGCGCTAGCGCCCCCATCTCTCTCCGCTTCTCAGCGCAACGACGCCTCGAGCTGCGCCTTGGCGAGGGCGTCGGCCGCGGCCGCGCTCTCGAATTCAGCGGACCCCGACGACTTCCCGCTCTTCGCGGGGTGCGAACCCGCCGCGCCGCCGGCTGCGGGTCCACTGGCGCGCGAGGGTCCCTCGGACTTCGCGGAGGCATGCCCGGCCGCCCACACATTGGCCGCCGAGGAGCTCGGGTGCAGCGAGGCGGGCGGCTCGGCCGCCGGCGCGGATCGGGGGAAGGGCCCCGTGCGGGCCGGCGCGGAGATGACGACGGGGGCGACCGTCGGCGGGACCTGCTCGCCGTCGAGCAAGCACGCACCGGCCGGACCGCGGTCGCCGCCGGCGGCATGCCTGGGCGCGGCCTCCGCGACGACCGGCTGGACCGCGAATCGCGCGCCCGCGGAGTTGACCGACGCAGCGACGGCGCGCGCGGGGGTGATCATGTTCGCGGTCGCTTCGACGATCCCGGTGGCGTCGCCGCGGGCAATGACGGAGATGATCAATCCGACGAACGCCCCGACCGCCACGAGCGCGGCGGCGGCGGACTGTCGCGAGGTCGCGCGGACGACGCGCAACCGGGCGGTGGCAACCGCCGAGGGCGGGTCGCCCGCATCGCGGGCACGTTCGGACGCGCGCCGTGACGCGACCGCGTCGCGATTCTCGAACGAGCCGGCGGCGAGAATGGGCGACCGACGCGCGAGAAAATCAGCCGGAAGCGGCCGGAGAATGGTTCGATCTTCTTCGTCCGAACGAGACACGATCGTTCCACGCTGGCTCTCGGGGATACGTGTTCCGCCTCGAAGATTCGGCGTCGGCGGTGCCTTGGCCATGTCCGGCTCCGGCACCGGAGAGTCGGGCCGAGGTGGAAGGATGGACGGATGCACGCCGCTCACGAGAATCGTGGGATTGTCGTCGACGACCTCGGGATCGCGCACGGGTGCCGACCGAGCGGTGGTGGGGGAGTGCGTCCGGGCGGGCTCGTAAAAACGCGGCGGTCGATTCGATGCGGGCAGCACGTCATCCTCCGGGTCGAAGAAGTCCCCCCAGGGCACGGACGGCAGCCCTGCACAGGCCAAGCCAGCCGTGACTGGCGGAGCGGGCGAGAAACCCTCGGGGATTCACCCGAGGCCAAGCCGACCCACGGGACAGCGCCCGCGAATCATGCCGGTCGTGCCCACGAATGCGGACGGGGTGAGGGTCCGCCGATCCATCGTGCGCGATGTGCGCTCTTCAGCGCATCATCACGACGAGCGTCACCGCTCCGCCGACGACGAGCGCAAGCACGCCTACCGCCAGCGGCAGGAGCCAGCCCGGCTTTCCCGAAGGCACGCCCGGCACCCCGTGGGCAAACTCGTCTTCGCGCACCGCCGCAAACGCTTGCTCCATCCCTTGACGTACGGAGGCTGACGGCACCGCCGCCATCGGCAGGGTCGGACCGACCTGCGCCGGCGCGGCGAACGGATCACCCGCCACCGCGAGGGGGGCGACGCGAGCGGTCATGGTGCGCGGCCTCGCTTCGGCAATGAGCCTCGCGAGCTCCTGCTGCGGAAGGGTGGCCCACTGCCGGTGATCTCCGGTCAACCCGTAAGCGTGACCGACCGCTTCGGCGAGCTTTCCGACGCTCTTGGTACGGATGGCCACGTTCTTCGCGAGCGCTTCCTCGATGACGTCGTCGAACGCCGGCGGAATCGGGTACTTGGCGCCCTGCGCCTTGGCGCTGGGAGGCACGGGATCTTTGGTCATGATCGCGAGCAGAATCGAGGGCCCGTTGTTGCCGCTGAACGGAACCTCCCCCGTCACGCACTCGTACATCAGCGCGGCGAGCGCGAAGACGTCGGCCCGCGCGTCGATCGTCTCGAGACCCTGCGCCTGCTCGGGCGCCATGTAATAGGGGCTTCCGATCGTGGTTCCGAGCACCGTCAGCTTCTTGCGCGATCCGCTCTGGTCCTTCACCGAGCCGAAGTCCAAAAGCTTTACGATGTCCCCCTCGCGCGTCCCGCAGAGAAAGAGATTGTCAGGCTTCAGATCGCGATGAATGAAGTTTCGCGCATGCGCCTCGTCGAGGCCGATGGCCACCTGGGACAGCATGCGAACGAGCCTCTCGGGGGAGAGGACCTTCTCGCGCTTGAGCGCGTAGCGGAGCTCTTCTCCGTCGAGAAACTCCATGACGAGAAGCCAGGTCTTCGAGATGGGATCGCGCTGGAAGTCGAGGACGTTGACGATGTGCTCGTGCGGCAAGAGCGCGCTGATCTCGTACTCCCGCTTGAAGCGCTCGAGCGCGACCTCGTCACGCACGACGTCATCGTGGAGCACCTTGACTGCGACCCGCGAGTCGGTTTGCTTGTCGATGCCCTCGTAGACGCGGCCCATCCCGCCGTCCGCAACGACACGACGAATTTCGTATCGATTGCACAGGCGCGCTCCGATTCGCGGGTCGTCGGCCGAAGGCGCGATGGGCGCGAGGCTGGCCGCGGTGAGGGGGGTCCCGTCTTGCGGGCAGAAGCCTGCATCGTTCGGGAAACTGCGCTGGCAAACCGGGCAGCTCTTCATTTCGGCCGGGGGACCACCCCGAAGCGTATCTCGTGCTGCCGAGCCAGCGGAAGCCCGTTCAGCCCTCGCGCCCGTGCGCCTCGGGCGAGGCCGCGCCGCCTGGGGGCGCAAAATAGATGATGCGGTGACAGGACGGACACTGCTCCAAGATGGGCTCGCGGCGAAGTCGGTGGAACAGCTGAGGCGGCAGCGACATGTGGCAGGCTTTGCAGGTGCCGTCGGTCGTCTGGGCGATGGCGGTCCCTCGCTTGGAGCGAATCATGTCGTATCGGCGGTAAAGCACGGGGGGCAGGAGCTTTGCGGCCGCGTCGCGCTCGACCTTCTTGCTCCGCGCCCGAACTTCGACGTCGCTCAGCTTGGAGCTAATGTCGCCCTCGCGCGCCCCCAGCTCGTCGACGATCTTCTTGTGCTCCGCCTCCGTCGTCTCGATCTGCTGACGTGCGGCGTCGGCGTCGGAAGTCAGCTTCCCAATTTCCTCTTCCCGGTCGCGCAGGAGCTTACGGAGCTCCTCGAGCTCTCGCTGCGCTGCGTTCGATTCGCGCTCGGTTCGCGAGCGAGAGAGCTTGTCGCGCGAGTGGTCCAGCTGCTGGGCCATGTTGCGCACGTCCTGGATCAGTTCCCCTCTGGTCTTATCCATCGCCGCGACGGTCCCGCGATCGATGGCGAGCTTTTCGTCGAGCTTGGCGATGCCGGATTTCAGCCCGTCGAGGGTGGCGCGCTCCTGCGCGAGCTGCTCCTGGAGGTCTTTGAGTTCTGCGTCAATCTGCGCGAGTTTCTCGAGGGCGCGAATCTGGTCGGCGATACTCAATGCGTGGCTCCGGGACGAGGAAGAAGGGGTAGCGGAGTACATAGCGCAGGCGGGGAAACCAGGCGAACGTCGTGCCCGCCCGAGGTTTGCGGGACCCGGTCCCACAAAGGTTTTCGGTGGGCAAGGGGGCCCTCGCCAGGTCTTCGGTGGGCAAGGGGGCCCTCGCCAGGTTTTCGGTGGGCAGGTGGGCCCACCTGGGTTCGAACCAGGAACAGCCCGGTTATGAGCCGGGGGCTCTGACCGATTGAGCTATGGGCCCCCGGCGGCGCGCGGAGCTCCCGGAAACCGGGAGTACGCGCGTGTCGGGCGGCAGCTGCCACGGGCGCAAAGGTAGTCGAAACAGAAGGCGGACGGAAGGTCTCCGGCATCAGCGCGGGCACAGGAACACCGAGACCTCGGCCTTCGTGACGACCCCGTCGCGCGTCTGGTCGAGGCCTGACGCGCCTGCCCCTCTTGCCTCCGAGACGACAGGCGCCGCCCGCGACTGGGCCACGAGCGCTTGTTCCCGATCCAGCCACAGCAGCGGGCGGGCTTCGCCGAGCGCCTCCTCCGCGCTCGAGCGGCCCGCGGGCAAGCCGTTCGAATCCAGGGGCAGAAGCCGGAGCCGCTCGTGCGAGTCGACCCAGCTGAGCCAGGGCGGCGCCCCCTCGACCACGCTCGGAGCACCACGCCCGAGGCCATCGGTCGATAGCTCGATCGGGGCGTCCACGAAATCGGCGCCGGCTCGCACGCGCACCAGCGCGCCACCTGATCCCTCGACGGCCTCACCGTCGTCGCGAGCGACGGCAAGAAGCACGGGTCTTGCGTCGCCAGGGAGCACGACGGCGTCGTAGGCGGAGACGTGTCCATTCGACGCCGTCAGCCGGTGAACGGCGCCGGTAGGGTTCCCGTGCGTGTCGACCGCCACCATCTCCAGCCAGGAGAGGGCGCGTGCCTCGCCCGTCACTTCCGCCCCTTGCCCTCGACGGCCTGGGGAAATCGCGGCGCTTTCGCTCGCCACGGCCTCCGGCAGCGCGGCGTGTTCGGGTCTGCGTGCCACCCAGAGAACGAAGAAACCCGCGCCGTTCGCCAGCACGCGCGCACTCTCGGCATCCGAGTCGGCGGGCGAGATTTCGCGGGCGGGCTCCGCCTGGTTCGCGTTGAGCATCACGACCCGCACGACGCCCTGGTGCGGCGGCACCGCGGCCGTCTCGTCCCAGACGACCGCCGTTCGCCCCTCGGAGTAAGCGAGGTCGAATTCGAGCGAGTCGCCGCGCTGGCGCGGGATGGTCGCAATGGGTTCGCGGCCGGGGCCGGCGTCGCCGTGGGCGCCGGGCGACGGCACCGATGGATTGATCGCCCACAAGGCCAGCTCGTGCGAACCGTCCGGCCTCGGCGCCCGCGGCCTGAGCACGTACTCGGCCACGAGAAGGTCCGTGCTGCGCCAGACCGCCCGCGGCGGGGGCGCATCACCGAGCGTCGGCGAGAGATCGATCAGGCGGAAGTCCGACAATCCGGGGCCCAAGATCCCGATCGTCGACAGGCGCCCGGCGGAGGTGCGGCGCACGACCCCGAGGGCTATTCCCGCTGGAGAAGGGAACGCGTCTCCGATCTCTACCTCGTCGGGAGGCTCGATCTCGAACGTTCGCGCGGTGGGGCGGCACCGCGGCGGAAGAACGGGAGTCTTGGCATCGGCGGCACGCCCCTCCTCCGACGCGTCCCCGGCCGCGGGCGAGCTCTCGCCCGGCGCCCTGCGGCACCCAGCCAACCCCAGGAGCGCCACCGTCACGCAAGGCGCTACCGACAGCGCGCGATTCACGACGGCTCCAAGAACCCGTCGACCACCTCCAGCGCGAGCTCGTAGCGCTCGAGGGGGGGCATGATGTACGCGCCCGCGACCCGACCCCGCACTGCCTCGAGCATCTCGCGGGCGATCGCAACCCCCTCCTTGCGGGCGGCTGCGCCGCTCCCCGCCTTTCGCATCCGCTCCCGGACCGCGTCGGGCACCTGCATTCCGGGAACCTCGTTGTGGAGGAACTCCGCGTTGCGAAAACTCGCCAGCGGCAAGAGGCCCACCAGAACAGGAAGGCCGAGCGGAGCGCAGTCTCCGAGAAATCGATCGAGCACCTGGATGTCGTACACGGGTTGCGTCATGACGAGCTCCGCGCCAGCCACCTTCTTCTCTTGCAGCCGCGCGAGCTCGCGCGGGTAATTGAGCGCCGCCGGCTCCGCGCCCGTCGCGAGCACGAAACGCGTCGTCGCGCCGAGCGCCTTTCCGCCGGGATCGACGCCATGATTGAGGCGCGCTGCCAGCTTGAGGATCCCGATGGAGTCGAGATCGTACACGGCGGTCGCGTCGGGGAAGTCGCCGATCTTCGGCGGATCGCCGGTGATCACGACCAGATTTCGCAGCCCGAGCTCGTGAGCCCCGAGCAAATGCGCGAGCGTGCCCAGCAAGTTGCGGTCGCGACCGCACACGTGAAGGATGGTCTCGACCCCGACCTCGCGCTGAACGCGCACCGCGAGCGCCAAGTTGCTCATGCGAGCCTGCGCTCGTGCGCCATCGGCGATGTTGACGACGTCGACGCCGCCATCTTTGAGCATCTTGGCGGCCGCCACCGCGCGCGAGGCGTCGAGCCCCACGGGCGGGTTCACCTCGACGGATACGACGAACCGCTTGCGCCCGATCTTCGCTGCCAGCAGGCTCCGCTCCTCGAACGCGGCCGGCTGCAGGGCGCCAGGCAGGAGCGAAGGACCCACGCCAGCCTGGTCCGCCCGCGGTAACTCATCGTCTGCCTTGGCGTCCGAGTCATGAGCGCCGGCCATGCGCGCCGCCGCGGCAATGCGCTTGATGTGGTCCGGGGTCGTCCCGCAACAGCCGCCGACCACGCGGACCCCGACGCGTATCATTCGCCGCGCGTAAATCCCGAAGTACTCGGGCGTCGACACGTAGACCATACGCTCGTCTACGCGTCGCGGTAGCCCTGCGTTCGGCGCGGCCAGGATGGGCAACCCGACCGAGACCATCTTCTCGACTGCGGCGAGCACGGCCATCGGTCCGTCGGAGCAGTTGACGCCTACGACGCTCGCACCCCACTCCTTCACGAGGCGCGCTATTTCCGCGGCGCCCGTGCCCTCGGCCATTCTCCCGCTCTCGTCCAGAGAGACACTCGCTATGACCGGGATGCGCCCCTCCGACACCTCGACGGCAGCCTGCAGGCACACGCGCAGCTCGGGCGTCTGCCGGACCGTTTCGACGAGGAGGGCGTCCACACCGGCTTCCACGAGCGCGTGCGCCTGCTGCGAAACCGCCGCCTTCACCTTGGCCAGATCCTCGGCGCTCGATTGACCGGCCTCCCCGAGAAAGTACCCGCTCGGACCGACCGCGCCGACCACGTAGGCTTGGCCGGCGGCGGCAGCGCGCGCGACTCGCACGCCTGCGGCGTTGAGCTCGCGGACGCGCGCTTGCAAACCGTACTTCTCGAGCCGAAGCGCGTTGGCGCCGAACGTGTTCGTCTCGATGATCTGCGCGCCGGCTCGCAGATAGTCCTCGTGTACCTTGGTGACGAGCTCCGGGCGGGACGCGTTGAGCTCTTCGAAGCACGCGCTGTAGAGGACCCCTCGTTCGTAGAGTTGCGTCCCCATGGCGCCGTCGAACACGAGAACGCTGGAACGAATCGCCTCGAGGAGGGGACGCTCGGTCTTGGATGAGCTGGGGGGCATGGTTGCGGTCGGCAAGGCTCTCCACCTACGGCCTCGGCCCCGCAAGTGCAAGCTCGTGGTCGAGGGCGGCACGGATCCTGCGTCGAGGCAGCTTGGAGAGCCGTATGGTGGCAGCCGCGGACATCCTCGTCGTCGACGACGATTGCGACGTGCGCGACACGGTCGCGGCCGTGCTCGACGGCGAGGGTTACCGGGTAGCCTGCGCCGAGAACGGCGCGCAAGCGCTAGCCATGCTGCACGGCCCGAAGCCTTCGGTCATCGTGCTGGACCTGATGATGCCCGTGATGAGCGGTTGGGAGCTTTTGCAGATCTTCCGCGCCGACGCGGAGCTGTGCCGCATTCCCGTCATCGTGCTCTCCGCCCTGCGCGCCCCTGGTGAGATGGCGCATCTCGCCAAACCGGTCAGCTTGGAGGAGCTGGTGCGTACGCTCGACCGCGTCTGTAGGCACTGATAGACCCTTGCGCGATGAGCCTTCTTGTCACGGCGCTGGCCGACGAGCTGCCGTCCATGCGGGCGAGCGACGACGCGGCAGATCGCCTCGCCTACGCGCGCGACCTCTGGCCTCGTCACCACTTGGAAATCCGTGGGGGGCGCGCCACGGGGCATCAACCGAGCGCCATCGCCTGGCCTGCGACGACCGAGGAGGTAGCTCGCCTCGTGCGGTGGGCGCACGCACGAGGGGTCCCGATCGTCCCGTTCGGCGCGGGAAGCGGGGTTTGCGGAGGCGTGCTTCCTAGCGATGACGTGCTCGTCGTCGACGTGAAGCGGATGGGGCGCGTGCGCGCGATCGACCAGCACGCCCCGCTCGTGGATGCCGAGGCTGGCTGCATGGGCCTTCCGCTCGAGCGAGCGCTCGAAGACGCGGGATTCACCCTCGGTCACTTCCCGTCGTCCATTCTTTGCAGCACCGTCGGCGGGTGGGTCGCAGCGCGAAGCGCCGGGCAGTGTTCGGGGGCGTACGGGAAGATCGAGGACATGACCGTCGCCCTCGAGTGCGTGTCGGGGCTCGGCGACGTCTTCGAGCTTCGCCGGCGATGCAGCCGGCCCGATCTGGTGCCGCTGATCGTAGGCAGCGAAGGCACGATGGCCATCGTGACCAGCGCCAAGCTGCGCTTGCACCCGGCACCGCGCGAACGCGCCTTCGGCGCCTGTTCCTTCCCCACGACACGACTCGGCTGGGAGGCTCTGCGGCAGCTCTTCCAGTCGGGCTTGCGGCCCGCGGTCGCACGGCTCTACGACCCGTTCGACGCCATGCTCGCCCGGCGTGGTGGCTCGCGTGACCGCGCGCCTTCGCGCGGAGCGGCACCCGGTCTGGGGGGAGTGGCTCTTCGAGCGCTCGTGCGGCGTCCCGCCGTTCTGAACGCGCTCTTGCACTCGCGGATCGGCGCAACCTTTCTGGGCGGCGCGCTGCTCGTCCTGGTCTTCGAAGGCGACGGGGAGGCGCCTCGACGAGGGCTGGACGAGGCCAGGCGAATGCTCGCTTCGCTACGCGGATCCTGGGAGGGCGAGGACCCCGCGCGTCGTTGGATGGAGCACCGGTACTCCGTCAGCTATCGGCAGGCGCCCGTGTTCGCGAACGGCGCCTTCGTCGATACGATGGAAGTGGCCGCGCCCTGGTCGAGGCTCGGAGACGTCTACGAGGCCGTGTGGCGCGCGCTCGGAGAGCACGTCTTCGTGATGGCCCACTTCAGCCATGCCTACCCGGACGGGTGCTGCATCTACTTCTCGTTCGCAGGCGCGGCCGACCCGAGCCTGACTCGCGGGGGCGATTGGGACCTCGCTTGCGAAACCACGTACGATCGTGCCTGGCGAGCGGCTCTGGCCGCCGCGGTCGGGGCCGGCGGGACACTGGCTCATCATCACGGCGTCGGCCGCTCCAAGGCTCCTCGCCTCGCCGCAGAGCTCGGAGACGGCGTCGGCATCGTGCGCGCTTTGATGCGCGCCTTCGATCCCGCAGGCATTCTGAACCCGGGCAACCTCGTCGGTGATGCCAGCGACGCAGTCACCGCCCCTGCTTCGGCCGACGAGGAGTCGTCCGCGTTCGAGCTCGACCGCGACAGCCTGCTCGCGCATGCACCGGGGACCATGAAGGTCTCGGATATCGAGGCTCGGCTCCAGCACTCCGCCCTGACGCTCGATGCGCGATTCCCCGCCGCGGCAACGCTCGCCGACTGGCTCGCCGAGGGCGCGCCCGGCACGCGGGATCGCTGGCTCGACCCCGCGGATCAACTCGTGGCGGGGCTCGAGGCCACGGTGACGGGCGAACGCCGGTTGCGATTGAGACCGGCGCCCCGACGTGCCGTCGGACCGGACTTGACCGCGCTCCTCGTCGGCGGGCGCGGCCAGTTCGGCCGAATCGACGGCGCCTGGATGCGGGTGCACACGCGCGACGGCTCGCGACCGAGTACCGCTCCGTTCCGCCATGAGCGCGACCCGGCTCCGAGCGAGGCCGAGACTGCGCTCATCGACGCGATCGACCGAGCGCTGCGAAGCTGACCATCAGCCCGGGGGCCAGGTCATCGGGCGGCCCCCGAGCACATGGCAGTGCAGGTGAGCCACGCTCTGTCCAGCGTCGGTCCCCTGATTGATGACGAGCCGGTAACCGCCGGGCGCGAGGCCCAGCTTCTCGGCGACGTCGCGCGCGGCGAGCAGCACCTGGCCGAGGAGGGCTCCATCCTGGGGCGTGGCGTCGTGCACTCCCGCGAGATGACCCTTGGGGATCACCAGCACGTGCGTGGGCGCAACTGGCCGTATGTCCCGGAACGCGACCACCTGCTCGTTCTCGAATACGATCTGGGCGGGCGTCGTTCGGGCTGCGACGTTGCAGAAGAGGCATGCCATGGCGGAGCGCGAGCGTATCGCTCCGCGGTGCCCGGCGCGAGGGTCACCGGGGTCTGCTAGATAAGCCCGAGACCGCCATGTGCGGGCGCACGGCTCTCACCACGTCCCCCGAGGACCTTCGCGAGGCTTTCGGCCTGGACGAGCCGCCCAGGTTGGTTCCGCATTACAACGTTCCGCCTTCGCAGCCCCTCGCGGTCGTTCGCGTCTTGCGACAGGATCCGGCGCGGAAGCTCGACCTCTTACGATGGGGCCTCATCCCCGCGTGGGCCAAAGACAAGAAGCTCGGCCACAAGCTGGCGCTCGCGCGGACGGAGACGGCGGCGACCACACCCGCCTTCCGCGACGCGCTCCGGAGGCGACGCTGCCTGGTCGTGGTCGACGGCTTCTACGAGTGGAAGCGCTCCAATCGCAGGAGCCAGCCGTTCTTCATTCAGCGCGGCGACCACGCGCCGTTCGCTCTCGCGGGGCTCTGGGAGCGCTGGGTTTCGAGCGACGGAGAGGTCGTCGAGTCGTGCGCGATTCTCACCCAACCGGCGCGCCCGCCCGTAGACGCCGTGCACGACCGCATGCCGCTCGTCTTGGAGCGCGAGGCGTGGAACGGCTGGCTGGACCCCTTGCTCACCGAGCTCGCCGCGATCGAGCCGATGCTCGAGCCGCACACGCCGAAGCTGACGGCCCACCCCGTCAGCCCGCGCGTGAACGATCCGCGAAACGACGACCCGGCGTGCGTCGAGCGCGAGGACCCGCCCCAGCGGACCCTCTTTTGAACGCAGCCCGTCCGGGGCTCGGGGCGCACTAGGGGATGTGCCCCGTCTCGACTTCCGCGAGGCGCAGCCCCGCCGCGAGGCGCCGCAGCGCCGCGTCGATCCGCGCGCGATCGTCGTCGGTCGCGTGAAGCCCCGCCACGCCCGCTCGCCCCGCCAGGTACCGCACGCACCCGAGCTCGGCACGCGTGAGGCATGCGCGACGCTCGACCCGCACACCCGGCACCCGGTATCGAAGCTCGCTGTCGTCGGCTCCCTGCGCGATCGCGAGACCCTCGACGTGGCCCTGCGCTCCTGCGAGCTGGCGAACGATGCCGCGCAGCAGCGCCGACCGCAGGCGCGCGTGCCGGACCTCGGGATCCTCGAACAGCGCGAAGAACCGATTGCGGGACACGAGCCCCGGGACCAGCGTCATTCCGACGATGAGCGACTCTCGATCGGCCTGCGCGCGCATGGCTCTCAAGCGTCGCCCGCGGCGCCGTCCGAACCGCTGGCCGCGGGTTCGTTGCGCACGAGCACGCCCGCCTCTTGAAGGCGCTCGGCCTGATGGCTGGTGCGGAGAGCCGTCACGAGCTCGTCGATGTCGCCCTCGATGATGCGATCGAGCTTCGACAGCGTCAGCCGGATGCGGTGATCAGTCACGCGGTTCTGCGGGAAATTGTACGTGCGAATCTTCTGCGAGCGCTCGCCCGTCGACACCATGCTCTTTCGCGTCGCGGCCTCTTGCGCGTCTTGCTTCACGCGCTCGATCTCGAGGAGCCGTGCGCGAAGAACCTTCAGGGCCTTCGCCTTGTTTTTCAGCTGGGAGCGCTCGTCCTGGCACTTGACGATGATACCGCTCGGCTTGTGTTGAATCTGCACGGCCGAGTTGGTCGTGTTCACGCCCTGTCCCCCGGGACCACCGCTCGCAGCAATGCTGATCTCGAGGTCCTTCTCGTCGATCTGCACGTCCACGTCGTCGGCCTCGGGAAGGACCGCCACGGTCGCGGTCGAGGTGTGAATGCGTCCCTGCTGCTCGGTGACCGGCACGCGCTGTACGCGGTGGACGCCGCCCTCGAAGCGAAGCTGGGAGTAGACATCCCTGCCGCTGACGAGCGCGATGCTCTCCTTGATTCCGCCCGTCGCGCTCTCGCTCGTGCTGAGCACCTCGATCTTCCAGCCTTTTCGCTCGGCGTAGCGGGCGTACATGCGAAAGAGGTCGGCCGCGAAGAGCGCCGCCTCTTCGCCGCCTTCGGCGCTGCGAATCTCGAGGATGGTGTTCTTCCGGTCGTTGGGATCCGGCGGGAGCAAGAGGAGCTGGATGCTCCCCTCGAGGCGATTGCGCTCCTCCTGCAAGCCGGGCAGCTCGGTATGCGCGAGCTCGCGCAGTTCCGGGTCGGCAAGCGCCGCTTCGTCGTCACGGATCTGCTTCTCGAGCTCGCGGTACCGAGCCATGGCCGCGACGAGCGGCTCGAGGTCGCTGCGCTCCTTGTTGAGCCTCTGCGAGCGCGCCCTGTCCGACAGGATGTCGGGCCTGCAGAGCTGCTCTTCGAGCTCGCCATAGCGGCGCACGAGCTGATCGAGCTTCTCGATCGGAAGCATCGGCCCGCCCTCTAGCGCAAGCTCGGAGCCGCGAGCAGGGCGTCGTAGCTCGGGAACGCGACGTCCCCCTCGGCCGCCGCCCGCGAAGACGAACCCTGCTCGCGAAAAAGCGTCACGCGAAGGCTCGCGAGAGCGACCTCGAGCTGGTCGTCGGCGGGTTCCGCCGTCGTGATCTTCTGGACGAGAAAGCCGGGCCAGAGCAGCGCCCGAAGCGGCCCGGTGCTGCAATACCGCGCGAACAGCCGCTGAATCTCGAAGGTGACCGCGGCGAGCACCGGCAAGAACGGCAGCTTTTCGAAGAAGAAGGCGACGTTGTCGAGGAGCGCGCTACCCGTGTGGATGCGTGGCAGCGCCGCGCCGATCGCCGTGAAGACGACGATCGAGACGAGCGCGATCATCACGAGAAACGTCGTCCCGCAGCGCGGATGGAGCGTCGTCTTCGCGCGCGCGTTTTCGACCGTGAGCGCCTCGCCGGCCTCGTACGTGCTGATCGTCTTGTGCTCGGCGCCGTGATACTGAAAAACGCGCCGGATGTCGGGCACGCGGCGAATGGCCAGCAGGTAGCCGACGACGATCGTGAGCTTGAGGGCGCCCGTGATGGCCTGGAACGGCGCGCTCTGCACGGGCAAGCCCAGATGAAGCGCGCGATCGATGCCGGCGGCGGCGCCCTGCGGCAGCGCCACGAAGAAACCGATCGCGAGCGCGAGCATCAGCCAGGTGCCGGCCCTCGAACGCGGGCTCTCTGCCTGGGGGCCGGCAGACGCGTCGCCGTCGCGCGTGACCATGCCGAACAGCGAAAGGCCGAGCGCTGCCAGCGCGCTCGTCCCGACCCCGGCCGTGAGCATGTCCCTTTCCACCTGATCGGCGCTGAACCGCAGAGCCTCGCCGCCGAGCCGCAGCGACTCGACCAGCGACACGACCCCGCGCACCAGCGGCCACCGCGATACGCCGGCCGGCCCCGCGCCCATCGCCCGCTCGCGGACGAGCAGCGACCCGTCGCGGCGGCGAACGACGACCGCAAAGGAGCCGGGCGCGCGCATCATCACGCCCTCGAGGACAGCTTGACCGCCGATGTAAGGCCGGGAAACCGCAGCCATGGAACTGCCGAACAGTGTAGCTACTTGGCTTCGGCCTTCGAGGCGGCAGTCTTTGTTGCGACCGTCTTTTCGTAGCGCTTGCGGAAGCGGTCGACGCGGCCGGCGGTGTCGATGAGCTTCTGCGTGCCCGTGTAGAAGGGGTGGCACGCGCCGCAGACGTCGACCTGGAAGTCGCCGCGCGTGGAACGCGAGACGAACGTGTTGCCGCACGCGCAGGTCACGCGGGCCGCGGGGTAGTCGGGGTGAATACCTTCCTTCATGGCGGGCCGGGCAAGTTAGCTTCTGGCTCCGCTCTCCGCAAGACCCCCTCCCCGAACTCCCCCGAAACGGGCGCGTCAGAACGGGATGTCGTCGTCGGCACCGGCCCCAGGTTTGTGTTTCGGGGCCCCTCCCCCGAAACGGCGCGTCAGAACGGGATGTCGTCGTCGGCACCGGCTGAGCCGGCGCCGCCGGGGCCTGCGGCTCCGGCTGGGCTGCCCGCGTCGGCGTAGTCGTCGAACGGAGGCTCGGCGCCTCCGCCGCTGTGCCCGGGCTGCGTCGACGGCTCGCGCCCGAAGCGTGCGCCTCCGCCGCCATCGCGCGCTCCCGCGCCCTCACCGCGGCCTCGGCCAGAGAGAATGACGTTGTTGGCGACGACCTCGGTCGAGTAGCGCTTCTCGCCGTTCTTCTCGTAGCTCGACGTTTGCAGCCGACCCTCGACGAAGAGCGAGTCCCCCTTTTGGAGGAACTTCCCGAGAGCCTCGGCGCGCCGCCCCCAGACGGTCACCCGATGCCACTCGGTCCGCTCCTGCCGCACGTTGTTGCGGTCGACGTAGCTTTCGTTCGTGGCCAGGCGCAGCTTGAGCACGGCTTGCCCACCGGGCGTCACGCGAAGCTCCGGGTCGGCCCCGAGATTGCCCAGCAGCATCACACGGTTCAACCCTTCGGCCATGATGCGTGTCTCCTTGCAGCGAGCATGATCCCCTTTACGCCGACCCCGCCGCGGGCGCTAGTCCCGCGGCGTTCCCTGGAGAGTCGTACTCCGACTGCCGATCGTCTTCTTCCCTATCGAGCGAGCTTGCGGGCCACCGCGACGAGATCCGCGGGCTTGAAAGGCTTTACGAGCCACCCCCTGGCGCCCGCCTGCTTGGCCTGTGCGATCAGCGTGAGCTCGGCCTCGGTCGTGAGCATCACCACGGGAAGCGCCGGGAGCCGACCCTCGGTCTTGAGCGCCTCGAGCACGTCGAGGCCCGTCGCCACGGGCATCCGGATGTCGCAGATGACCATCGCGAAGTCGTTCTTTCCGCGGATGGCGCCGAGCGCTTCCTCGCCGTTCTCGGCTTCCACGACGTCGTAACCGTTCTCCTCGAGGGTCTTGCGTACGTCGGCGCGCATGGACCTCGAGTCGTCGACGACGAGAATGGTCTTCTTGACGGCCGCCATTGGTTGCTTCGGAAGGTGGACCCCGGGGAGCACACGGGTCAACTGGGCAGAACGACCGGAAACGCCCCTCCCTTTGGCACCGCTCCGGCGATGTGAGCCAAAGGCTCACGATTGCGCTATGTTCGCGCCACGTCACATGTCTTTGGACGACCCGCGAAAACGCATCGACGACATCGACGACCGTATCTTGCGGCTCCTCGAGGAGCGCGCGGGCGTCATCACCGATGTCGCCAGCGCCAAGCGGGCGGCCCACCTGCCGACCTACGATCCGGACCGCGAGCGGCAGGTGCTCGACCGGCTGGCAGCACGCGCCGGGCGGTTCCCGGCGGCGGCCATTCGCGCGGTTTACCGCGAGGTGATGAGCGCGTGCCTCGCGCTGCAAGAGCCGCTGAAGATCGCCTATCTCGGCCCGGAGGGCACGTTCACGCACGCCGCGGCGCGCACGCTCTTCGGGCTGGCGGCCAGTTACGTCGAGACGACGACCATCGCAGGCGTCTTCGACGCCGTGTCGCGGCGCGAGGCGCAGCACGGCGTGGCGCCCATCGAGAACTCCAGCGAGGGCGCCGTGCCCCACGCGATCGACGCGCTCATCGAGGGGGACCTGCAGATTCGCGCGGAGCTCGAGCTCGACGTCTCGCAGTGTCTGCTGACGCGCGTGAACGGTCTCGGCGCCATCGAGCGCGTCTACTCGCACCCGCAAGCCCTCGGCCAGTGCCGGGTGTGGCTCGCGCAGAACCTGGCGAGCGCGCAGCTCGTGCAAACGCCGTCCACGGTCGCCGCCGTCCGCGAGGCGCTCGCCGACGGACGGGGTGCCGCCATCGCGAGCCGCCTCGCCGCCGAGCTCTATGGTCTACCGATCGCGCGCGAACGCATCCAGGATCGCCCCGAGAACTTCACGCGCTTCGTCATGCTCTCGCTCGAGGACGCGCCGCGGTCGGGCCGCGACAAGACGACCATCGCCTTCAGCGTCCGCGACGGCCGCGGCGCCCTGATGCGGGTGCTCGCCGTCTTCGACGAGGAGGAGATCAGCCTCACTCGCATCGAGTCGCGCCCCAGCCGCGAGAAACCCTGGGACTACGTCTTCTTCGCCGACCTCGAGGGCCACCGCGAAGACCCGCGGCTCGCCCGGGCCATGGAGCGGCTGCGCGAAAAATGCCCGATGGTCAAGCACCTGGGCAGCTACCCCCGATATGAGTCCGCGCGCGCCTCCGTTTCGGCTCGTTGATGGACTCGGTCGGCACGCTCATCGTCGGCGCCGGCATGACCGGCCTGGCCACGGCGGCCGCGCTGAGCGAAAGGGGTAGCGACGACTACCTCGTGCTCGAATCGGACGCCGAGATCGGCGGCTGGTGCAAGACCGTCAAGAAGGAAGGCTTCGTCTGGGACTACTCGGGCCACTTCTTTCATTTCAAGCACCCGGAAATCGAGCGCTGGCTCCGCGATCGCATGAAGGGGCAGCGCATCCGCGTCGTCGAGAAGAAGTCGTACATCGCGTACAAGGGCGCGCTCGTCGATTTCCCGTTTCAGAAGAACATCCACCAGCTCCCGAAGGACGAGTTCATCGACTGCCTGGTCGACCTCTACCTCGCGCGCTCGAGCGACGTGCCGCACCCGACGCCGCCGCCGGAGAACAACTTCGCCGAGATGCTCCACGCCCGCTTCGGGCGCAGCATCTGCGAGAAGTTTCTCGTTCCCTACAACGAGAAGCTCTACGCCTGCGATCTGGCCACGCTCGACAAGGACGCGATGGGCCGCTTCTTCCCCCATGCCAACGTCGCCGACGTCGTCCGCAACATGAGAACGCCGGACAACGCGAGCTACAACGCGAGCTTCACGTACCCCGAGGGCGGCGCCATCGAATACGTGAAGGCGATGGCGAGCGCGGTACGCCCCGGCGCCATCTCGCTGAACGAGCGGCTGGTCTCGGTGAATCTCGAAGCGCACGTGGCGCGGACGACGCGCCGCGAGCTGCGCTACGCGCGCCTGGTCTCGAGCGCGCCCCTCGACAGGTTCCTCGCGCTCTGCGGCGGTCTGGCGAACGACCCGTCGACGTGGGCGTATAACAAGGTGCTCGTCTTCAATCTCGGCTTCGACCGCAAAGGCCAAAAGGACATCCACTGGATGTACTACCCGTCGCGCGAGACGGCCTTTTACCGCGTCGGCTGGTACGACAACATCTTCGACACCGACCGAATGAGCCTCTACATCGAGGTCGGCTATCCCCGGGAAACCCGGGTCGACGGCGCGGAGATCACCGCGATGCGCGCCCGCGTCTTGAAGGACCTCGAGCGCGAGGGGGTCGTGACCGGCCAGCGCCTGGTGGCCGAGCACTCGGTGGTGCTCGATCCGGCGTACGTTCACATCACGCGTCGCTCCCTCGCGGAGCGCGAGCGCCTCGCGGCTGAGCTCCGGGCGCACGCCGTATGGTCCATCGGCCGCTACGGCGGCTGGACGTACTGCTCCATCGAGGACAACATCGTAGAAGCGCGCGGCCTCGTCGCGAGCTGGCAGGACCTGGAAACGCGCGTCCCTTTCGTGTAAAGGGCAAAAACCTCTAATGGCAGCCGTGGAACGACCCCGCCCCGCCGCCGAGCCGGCCGAACCGCACATCTCGATCGTCATTCCCGTCTACAACGAGCAGGCGATCTTGCACGCCGCGATCGTCGACTTGCGCGAGCGCCTCAAGCCGTTCGGATGGGCCTACGAGGTCATCCTCGCGGAGAACGGCTCGAGAGACAGAACCGTCGAAATCGGCCACGAGCTCGCGGCCAAGTACGCCGATCCGGCGGACGGGCAGGTGAAGATCATCAGCCTCGGGGAGCCGAACTACGGCAAGGCGCTCAAGCAGGGCATTTTGCTCGCGCGCGGCGACATCGTCCTCTGCGAGGAGATCGACCTGTGCGACACGAACTTCCACAAGAATGCCGTCGAGATCCTCGAGACCGGCGAGGCCGACCTCGTCATCGGCAGCAAGCTCGCCATCGGCGCGGCCGACGAGCGTCCGCTCATCCGGCATGCGGCGAGCATCGCGTACTCGACGCTGCTGAAGGTGGTCCTCGGCTTCCGCGGGACCGACACGCACGGGCTCAAGGCGTTCCGCCGCGCGGCGCTGCTCGACACCGTGCGCGCGTGCCTCGTCGACAAGGACGTGTTCGCGAGTGAGTTCGTCATCCGCGCCGACCGCGGGGGCATTCCCATCAAGGAGGTGCCCGTGCACATCATCGAGAAGCGCCCGCCGAGCATCAACTTGTTCAAGCGCGTACCCAACGTGATGAAGAGCGTCGCGAAGCTGACCTGGTCCATCCGCGTCCGGGGCTAGGGGCGCGCGCGGCGCCGCTGCAGCGGAGGCGCGGGCGGGCGCACGCGCGTACGCGAGCGGCGGGCCCGGCGGCCGGTACTCACTTGCAGAAGCCCCTCGGCGTGCAGGTGCCGCTGGTGGGCGGATTGGGACAGTCGGCGCTCGACTGGCACGCCTTGGTGCACGCCATCGCGTGCATGACCATCTCGCACTCGTCGTAGACCGGGTCCGTGCAGTCCTTGGACGTCTGACAGCCGGAGCCGAAGGTGGCGGTCCCGCCGGAGCTCGACCCGCCCGAACCGCTCGAGCTCCCGCTACCGGATCCCGAGCTCGACCCCGACCCGCTGCTCGACCCCGACCCGCTGCTCGATCCCGACGTGCCGCCGCTGGAGCTTCCGCCCGTCGAGCCGGAGCCCCCCGACGAGCTGCCGGAGCTGCTCCCGCTGCCCAAGCGCCCCGGGCTGGCGCCGCTCGAAGCTCCGGAGCTTCCCGAGCTGCTCGCGCTGCCCGAGGTCGAACCGGAGCCCTCGCCGGGTCCCCCGTCGCCGCCCGAGCAGGCGACCAGCGCGAGCGCGAGCGTCGACGAAGCCGCCAGGACGACCGGTAGAACGAGCTTCATGCGATCGAGCATGACCGCGCTTTTTGCCGTGAAAAGGCGAATTCTCGCGACCCAAGAAGATGTTTCTGGCGTGTCCGCCGCTTGTCACAAGCGAGGCGACCCATGGACCGGCGATGCCCCAGCCGCGACCGCACGCGTACCCAACTTTTCGCAGGACGACGCCCACGGGGGGCCTGTAGCCTCGTCCCACGATGCGAATCCTCTACGGCGTCGTCGGCGAGGGGATGGGGCACGCGACCCGCAGCAAGGTGGTCTGCGAGCACCTGGTGGGCCGCGGGCACGAGGTGAAGATCGTCGTCAGCGGCCGCGCGCACTCGTTTCTCGCAAAGAGCTTCGACGACGTCGTCGAGATCCGCGGGCTCACCATCAAGTACGTCGACAACCGCATGGACCAGAGCGGGACGCTCGCGCGAAACTTCCTGGCCGCGCCCTCGATGCTCGCCGCGAACGTCGAGCGCCTACTACGATTGCGTCGCGAAGTTCCGCCCGGACGCGGTCATCAGCGACTTCGACTCGTTCGCCTACTTCTTCGCGAAGCGCCACCGCCTCCCGGTGATCTCGCTCGACAACCAGCAGATCATCAGCCGCTGCAAGCTCGGCAAGTTCGCCAAGCAGGGGGTCAAGGTCGACTACCAGATGACCAAGGCGTTCGTGCGCGCCAAGCTGCCCGCGTGCGAGCACTACGTCGTCACGACGTTTTTCTATCCACCCGTTCGCGGCAAGTACGAGAAAGACACGACGCTCGTCCCGCCCATCCTGCGCCAGGCCATCCTCGACGCGAAGAGGCCGCTCGCGCGCGGGCGATCACGTGCTCGTCTACCAGACCTCCACCAGCGACACGCGGCTCATCGACGAGCTCAACGCCGTCGGCAACGCGAAGTTCGTCGTGTACGGGCTACGCAAGAACGCCAAGCACGGCAACTGCACGCTCAAGGAGTTCAGCGAGGACGGCTTCGTCGAGGATCTCGGCCACGGCGCGCGCCGTCGTCACCAACGGCGGCCTCACCCTACTCGGCGAGGCCGTGTACCTGGGAAAACCCATCTTCAGCGTCCCGGTGCGCCACCAGTACGAGCAGATCCTCAACGCGCGCTACGTCGAAGAGCTCGGCTACGGCCTGGGCGGCGAGCGCATCGAGGCCGACATTCTGCGCCTCTTCTTGAAAGAGGCGCCCAAGTACGCCTCCCGCGTGTCGCGGCACAAACAGGACGGCAACCGCGAGCTCTTCGACGTCGTCGACCGCGTGCTCGAGCGCTTGGCCCGGAAGGCCAAGCGGCTGCGGGAGGCAGCCGCGAAGCGCTGACTCTTCCCGACACGCCCGGGGAGCCGCCGCGCCCCGCCGCGGGCGACGCGGCGCCGCACGTTTGCTAGATGCTGCGCGTGCCCGAAGAGTCGGTCCCCTCCGTCTCCCTCGTTTCCGTGCCGCCGCTCCCACGCGCGATACCCGTCGCCGAGGGGCCGCTGCCGGCGGAGCAGGCCGACGTGGTCGTCGCGGGCGGTGGCGTGAACGGCCTGGGCGTCGCGCGCGACCTTGCGCTGCGCGGGCTATCGGTCGTGGTCTTCGAGCGCAACGACCTCGCCTTCGGCGCGAGCGGCAACTCGAGCGGCATGATTCACGGCGGAGTGCGCTACCTGTCGCAGGCGCCGCACGTCACCGAGAGCTCGTGCCGCGACTCGGGGTACATCCAGCACATCGCGCCGCACCTCCTGTTCCGGCTGCCGTTTCTCATGCCCATCCGCAACGGGGCGCGCGGGAGGATCGCGCTCGAGCTCATCGACGCGTACTTCCGAGCGTACGACGACTACCAGCCGCTCAAACGCGGCCAGCCCCACTGCCGGCTCGACGCCGCCGACCTCGCCCGCCTCGAGCCAGGCCTCGTGGGCACGCTCGTCGGAGGCGTCACCTTCGACGAGTGGGGGATCGACGGCGCACGCCTCTGCGTGCTCAACGCGCTCGACGCCATCGGGCACGGCGCGCGCGTGCACGTGCACACGACCGTCGAGACCATCGCCCGCGTGCCGGCCGAGCCGGACACCGCGGGCCCCTCGCGTTACGTCGTCGAGGCGCGCAACCGCTTCACGGGCGAGCGCACCCGCGTGCAGGCACGAGTGGTCGTCAACGCGACGGGCGCCTGGAGCCCCGTCACGGCGTCGCTCGGCGGGTTGCCGCAGGCGCGCGTCCGCGTGCGACCGGGCAAGGGCATTCACGTCGTGCTCGACCGGCGGCTCGGCAACTACGGCATCCTGTCGGAGGCCATCGACGGGCGGCAGATGTTCCTCATCCCCTGGCAGAACGTGAGCGTCATCGGCACGACCGACGACGACTACTACGGCGACCTCGACGACGTGCGGGCCACCAGCGAAGAGGTGCGCTACCTGGTGCAAGGGCGTGGCGCGCATGTTCCCGAGCGTTCGGGAGGCCCGCGCGATCGGCACGTACGCGGGCGTGCGCCCGACCCTGTACGAGTACGGTCACAACGAGGACGCGCTCTCGCGCGACCACCGTGTCGTGGACCACGCCGCCCGACGGCGCGCCCTGGCGTGTACTCGATGATCGGGGGCAAGCTCGCGAGCTACCGCCTGTTCGCCCAGGAGCTCGCCGACCTCGTGGCGCCACGCGACTTCGAAGTGAGCGTGCCGTGCACGACGCACACGCGGTTTTTGCCAGGCGGAGAAGATGTGCCCGACGCGATGCGGATCGCGGAGCAGCACGCGCTCACGCCCGTCGCGGCCAGGCGCCTGGTCTATCGGCACGGGGGGCGCACGCGGCTCGTTCTCGAACGGCTGTCGCGGCGTCCGGCCGAGCGCGACACGGTCTGCCCGTGCGAACCCGTGCTCGAGGCGGAGGTCCGGCACGTCGTCCGCGAAGAGCTGGCGTGCACGGTCGACGACGTGGCGCGCCGCACGCGCCTGGGGCTCGGCGCGTGCGGCGGCATGCGCTGCGCCGCCCGATGCGGGCAGATTGTGGCGCAGGAGCGCGGGCTCGCGCCGATTGAGGGGCTCCGGATGGCGCGCGAGTTTCTCGAGCGGCAGGCGAGGACCCGCCTGGTCGCCATGAATCCCGCGCAGGCGAGGCAAGAGGCCCTCGCGCTGGCGCACGCGCGTTCGAGCCTCGGGGAGGCGCGCGAGGGATGACGGACGTGGTGGTCGTCGGGGGTGGGGTCGCCGGCGCGGCCGCGGCTGTGGCGGCCGCAGGCGGGCGCGCGCGCGTCACGCTCCTCGACGGCGGGACCGGCGCTTCCACGCTGGCCACGGGCGCGCTGGACGCCCTGCCGTGGCAAAGCGACGCGCGCTGCTCGCCGGCCGAGTCGCCCACCGACGGCCTGCGCACGCCGCAGCCGGATTCGAGCCCCCACCGTCGCGTCATGCTCGACGCCCTCGGGGGCTACGCCGTGCCCGATTGCGGCGCGCTGCTCGTCACGACCGGCGGAATCGCGCGCCGCGCCGACGGACACGACGCCGCTCTTCTGGACCTGCGGCCGGTCTCGGGTCGCCCGGTGGGCGTGGTCCGATGCGACCGGCCCGGCTGGGACGCCGACATGCTCGCTGCCGCGTGGGGGGAATCGTTCGTGGCCATCGACGCGACCGTGCTGCGCTACGTGGACGAGCGCACCTTGCCGGACGCCGACTTCGCGTCGCGATGCGACGACGAGGCACGTCTCGCCTGGCTCGGCGAGCGGCTGCGCGAGTCGCTGGCGCGCGCCCCTTCCTCGCTCGGAGCGCTGGTCGTGCCCCCGTCGCTCGGGATCGATCGCGCGCGCGCTCCGCGAGCTCACGCGGCTCGTCGGCCTGCCCTGCGGCGAGCCCATCGCCCTGCCGGGGGGCCCCGCGGGCCTTCGCTTCGAGCGCGCGCGAGACCGAGCGCTGGCCGCGGCCGGGGTCGCCCTCTGGCGTAGCCGGGCCGCGAGCATCGGGCCGCGTGGCGGGCGATGGTGCGTGACCCTCGAGGGGGGAGCTCGTCTACGCAGACGCCGTCGTGCTGGCCACGGGGGGGCTCCTCGCCGGGGGCATCGAGTACGCGCCGTCGGAATCGGTGCTCGCCTCGGCGTTGCCCCCCTTCGCGCGCGTGCCGTTCCGTCTGGGGCTCGCCCTCGAATGCTCGTTCGCTCTCGGCGCGCGCGGCCGTGCGCTGGAGCTGCCCGGTTCCCTCTTCGGCGCCGCCCCCGAGTCGCTCGCGTGGCCATTCGTGCGCGACGCGACGATGGATCGCGTGGGACTTCTCGTGGCGGCCGAGGGGCGCGTGGCGGCCGGCCTCTACGCGGCGGGGGAGCTGGTTGCCGACGCGCCGAGAACGTGGCTCCAGGCGCTGGAGTCGGGCGCACGCGCGGGGGCGGCCGCGGCGCGCGAGATCTTCGGTGCGCCGGCGTCCCGCTCGCAACCGCAGACGGCTACCGCGAGCGGCGCAGCGCCTCCCAGCCGACCTTGAGGATCGCGTCGCTCCCCTTCTCGGGATCGTCGGGCACGCTTCGGGCCTCGCTGCCGGTGTTCTCCGGCGCGGGCGCGGACGCATCGGGAGCGACGACGACGACGCTGGCCGGCTTCGTCACCGGGGCGCTCCCTGCCGACTCGGGCGCCAGATGGCCCTCGAGGTCCTTCTCCCGGAACGAAACGCCGCCTGCGTCGGCGCCTGTCTCGACGGCGATGTCCGGATGCACGCCGTCGGCCTGGATTGCGCGCCCGCTCGGCGTGTAGTAGCGCGAGATTGTCAGGCGCATCCCCGCTCCGCCCGGCAGCGCGACGATGGCCTGCACGCTGCCCTTTCCGAACGTGGGCTCGCCGACCACCGCTGCGCGCTTGTGATCCTGCAGCGCGCCCGCGACGAGCTCCGAAGCGCTGGCCGTCCACTGGTTGACGAGCACGACGCATGGCTCGCGCAGGAAGGCGCCCCCCGGGCGGGCCTTGACCTCGTCGACGATCTGCCCCCGGTGGCGCGCGGTGTAGACGACGCCTTCGTCCAGGAACTCGTCGGCCACGTCCGCCGCCTGATCGACGAGGCCGCCGGGATCGCTGCGCAGATCGAGCAAGATGCCCGACAGCTTCCCTCCGGCCCGGGCCCGAAGCTTGGCGGCGGCCTCGAGCAGCTCGTCGTGGGTGCGCTCCTGGAATTGCTTGATCCGGACGTAGGCCGATCCGATCCGTCGAGGAGCTTGGATGTCACGCTGGCCACGTGAATGACCTCGCGAACCAGGTCGAACACGAGCACGTCTGCGACGCCGCCACGCCGAACGCCCACCTTGACGTGCGAGCCCGGCGCGCCGCGCAGGCGTTTGACGAGTTTTTCGAGGGGCTGGCTCGTCGGATCGCGGCCGTCGACGGCTACGATGAAGTCGCCGCTGCGAATGCCGGCTCGTTCGGCAGGCGATCCCTCGATGGGGGCCAGGACGACGAGATGGTCGTTCCGGTTCTCCACTTCGATGCCGATGCCCCCGAACGCGCCCTCGGTGTCGCTCTCGAAGGCCTGGAACTCGTCGGGCGCCATGTAGCTCGAGTGCGGATCGAGCTGCGAGACCATTCCCGCGATGGCGCCGTCCACGAGCTTGGCCCGATCGACGGGGTCGACGTATTCGTTCTCCACCTCGACGAGCACGCGACCGAGCTGCTCCACGGCCGCGTACGGGGTATCGCCGCGGGCCAGGCGAGACCCTCCGGTCAAGCTGCCGAGCCCCGTCGCGCAGGCCCCGCCCGCAAACGCCGCGACAATGCAAGCAGGAAGAACGACCGTCTTCGTGTGGCCGCATCCCGACACCATAGCCACCCTGGCCCGAGCGCCCCAAGGAGCACCCGCCCACCGTGTGTGCAAGATGCTCAGCTTGATCCCCGCCGTAAGGCAGCCGACAATCGCAGTGCTCACGTGAAGGCAAGCGCAGCGGTCCCCCGCACCTTTCACGCTGCACACCTGAAGGAGGTCCCCCTTGGCCACGAGTGACAAGGAATCGATGACGAGTTTGCCCGGCTCGAAGACGGACAAGCGAAAGCAGAGTCTCTACTTCCCGGAGTCGATGCTTCAGGAAATAAAGGAAGAGGCCGCGCGCCTCGACCGATCGCTCTCCTGGGTGGTCCAGCGCGCTTGGAAGATCTCACGCATGGAGATCAAGAAGCTCCCGAGCGTCAACGACGTGGAGGGTGGCGAGGAGGAGGAAGGCGGCTGAGCAGCGAGTCTCGACCGCGCCGCGGAGCATCCGCGGACGTGCCGCAGCCGTCTCCGACTGCGCCACTCGATCGTGCCGGCGACCGCGCACGGCCGATACGCCCCAACGATCAGGCTTCCTTCGCGCGGGGGCCGGACGGCACGCGCCTGTTCGTACGCACGAGAGCAGAGCACCACACACCGGGTGCCGTTCACGCGATCCTGAGCGACGGCGTCCTGTGCGACGGGTTCATCTGGAAGTACCTCTGGGACGGCCTCGCCCCCGTGCTGCCGCTCGTGCACTGGCACTATCGCGGGCACGGACGGAGCGCCCCGCCCGTCGACCCCGAGCGCGTCGACATCGCCGCGCACGCCGAGGACCTCGACTGCGTGAGACGCCATGTCGGCGATCCCCCGTGCGTCCTGATGGGCCATTCGATGGGTTGCCAGGTCGCGCTCGAGGTCTACCGCAGGCGCCCGGACAAAGTGCGAGCGCTGGTGCTTCTGTGCGGAAGCTTCGGGAACGTGACGAGCACGTTCCACGGCATCCCCGTGCTGGAGCTCGTCCTACCCAAGCTCGTCGCTCTCGCGGAGAAGGCCCCCGACGTCGTGCGTGCCCTATGGACGCGGCTGCCGCCGCAGCTTGCCCTCAAGGTCGCGTTGCGCGCAGGCGAGATCGACCCCGAGCGGGTGCACGCCGAGGACATGCTGCCCTATCTCTCGCACATGACGCACGTGGACTTCCCGCTGTTTCTGCGCATGCTGCGCGCGGCCGGTGAGCACACGGCGGGGGACATTCTGACGCAGATCGATGTGCCGGTGCTCGTCGTCGCCGGGGAGCGAGACTCCTTCACCCCGGCGTTTCTGGCCGCGGCCATGGCCGAGGCGATTCCGCGCGGCGAGCTCCTCATGGTTCCCAGCGGGACCCACGTGACGCCCATCGAGCAACCGGAGCTCGTCAATGCGCGGATCGAGACGTTCCTGCGCGAGCGCGTGCTTTAGCGCGGCGCTGCTCGCCGGGTGCACGAGAGCCGCGGTCGGCGGGCCGGGCGAGGCGCCGGCGCCAGCGGCGAGCCTCGCGGAGTCGCCCTCGGGGGCGCGAGTGAGGCACGACGCACGACTCGCGGTCGGCGAACCAGTCGCGGCGAAGAGCATCGGCCACACGTCCTACGTGCTCAAGGTCACGCTCGGCGAAGGCACCGTCGGCGTGTTCAAGCCTCGGTCGAGGCGTGCCCTGGGCGACCGGCGCTACCGCGGAGAGATCGCCGCCTATCGCCTGGCCACGGCGCTCGGCCTCGACAACGTTCCGCGCGCGGTGCCGCGCGCGTTCGACGCGGCGGCGCTCAGGGAGGCCTGCGCCTCGACGGGGAGCGCCGCAGAGTTCGATCGCGAGGCGCTCGTCGACCCCGACGGGACCGTCCGCGGAGCGTTCGTCGACTGGATCGCAGACTACCGGGTGTTACCGCTCGAGGACGAGACTTGGCGCGCGAAGTGGGAGCCGTGGCTCTTGGATCCAGCGGTGCGCGTGCCCAGGTCGGATCGGGCGCTCGCGTCTGCCGTCTCCACGATGCTCGCTTTCGACTTCCTGACCGCGAACTGGGATCGGTGGAGCGGCGGAAACGTCGCACGCGCCGGAGCGGCCGGCGAGGTCCTCTACGTCGACAACGACGGCGCTTTCTACGAGCGGCCGCCCCCGATTCTCTGGAGCACCAGCTCGGCATCTTGCGGCGCATGGTTCGCTTCTCGCGCCGGTTCGTCGACGCCTTGCGCGCGCTCGACGAAGCCAAGCTCACGGTCGCCTTCGGAGAGGAGCAGCCGGGCGAGCCGCTCCTTCCCCGGCCCGTAGTTCTTGCCGTCGAAGGGCGACGGCGCGCCCTCGTGCAAATCGTCGAGACCCGTGTCGCACGTTCGGGTGAACGCGCGACGTACGCTTTCGAGTGAGCTCCGCTGCGCGCCGACGCGGGGGCCTACGCGGCTTCCCGTCGCAAGCCCATCCGCTCGGCGACGCCGTCGCGGTAGGCGCACCAGAGAGTGAGCGCTTCTTCGCAGGTCGACGCGGCCGCGATGGCGGCGCTGCTCTCGTCGGGCGTGTGAGAAAGAACCATTCTCCACGCGTCGGCGCGATGTCCCCCTTCCACCTGCGCGTGCGCTCGGGTCAGCTCCATCGCCTGGGGCGGGCACCCGTAGACGCGCACGAGCGGATGCTCGTGGACAGCTTCCTCCCCGTAACGCCGCACGAACGTTCCCGCGAGCTCGGCTCGTTCGTTCACGCTCCCCTCGACGAAGACGGTGAGCAGCGCCACGGCTGCCTGCCACGGAGGAGCACTCGCACGCTCGCGCAAATAGTCTCGATAACGCCGCGCCGCGGGGTGCAGCCATGCGTCGTCGTCGGCGAAGGACGCCGCCTCGAAGCCGAGCCCCGACATCATGCGCAGGAAGAGCCTCGGATGAGCATCCGTCGCGGAAAGCCCGCCGGTCTGCTCTTCGTACAGGTTTTCGGCGAGCGACCGCCGCACCTCGTCGATGGGCGGAGTCTGCCCGAGCGCGCGGCCGAGGAGCACCGGAAAGTCGCGCACGTAGACGAGGTACTCGTGTCGGAAATGCGAAAAAAGCTGATCGCGCGACAGACCCGGGCGCGTCAGCGCCGGGTAGGCCCAGTGGTGCTTGCGATCCATGACCGCCAGGAGACGTTCTCGCAGAGAACTCACGCAGGGATCGTGGCACCCGGCGGGGCCGAGGTCACGTCCCGGCGCGCTCGCGCGCACAAGCGCCCCGACCGGTTCCCCACAGAGTGAGACAAGGCTGAGCCTAGACGCGGTCCGGCGCCCCTCGAGGAGGCGTCGGCCGCGCGTAGTCGTTCCTTACCGCCTGGGCCGCGTGCCGGACGACATGAACCCCTAGCCAACGGCTAGGTGGGGGGCGTTGACCGCGCTTCAGGCTTCCGAGTTTATCCGTCCCGGAAAGGACGGCCCGGCGTGCTCACCGAGCGGTCAATTGCCCCCCTGGTTCGTGCTTGCTGGGATCCATGTGATGCCGACAATCGCGAACCTGGCAGAGGGAACAACGGGAGAATAACACCGGCCCCCCCTCGGTCAACGCACCTTGCCGCCGGAAAACGCGTCCGGAAGTTGGCCAAGGATGCGCTAGCCGTGCCTATTTCAAGGAGGACAATGGAGGTTTTGGCGGATTCCCCTTCTTCTTCTTCTTCTTCTTCCCTGGCTGGCGCTAGCGCTCGCGCACTCGCCCCGGCCCCAGCGGGAGTCGGCTCGGGAGAGGTTGGCGCAGAAGGGGTCGGCTCGGGAGGAGAGACGGGAGTGGCCCGGTTCGCGGCGGCGGACGAGCGCGCCGACGCGTGCGCTGCATTCGCCCTGGCCGGGATGGTGGTCGTCGAGCTCGAGAGAATCGGCCCGTCGGCGCGAGGGCGTCTTGGCGACGTCATCGACGAGGCAATCGAGCACGCGCTCGGGGCGCGTGGCGCAGCCGCGCCCGGGATTGCCTCGAACAGCGACCGCGATGCGATACTCAGCGACCAGCTCTTTCGAGCGAGACGCGCAGGGGCGACCGGCCTCGCCATCGTCCTCGGTCCGCTGAGCGCGGCGGTCGGCTCGTGCGCGGCGCTCGAGCCCGAGGACTGTGCCGTGCTTTCCTATCTCGCGCGCGCGGCGCGCGAGCGGCCGCTCTCCCTGATACTCGACGCAACGGACGCGGAAACCGCCGGATACGGCGTGCCCCTCCCCCTCCGTGTTCTTCTACCGCACGAGAAGCCTTCGCGAGCCGACGAGGCCGTCGAGGCCGCGACGACACCTGCGCCCGAGCCGCCCACGACAGCGACGCCGGAGCCGGCGACGACGCCTCCGGTGCTCCAGACTTCGCCGAATCCCGAGCGCAGTTCGTGCGGCGCCGGCCGCGGGGCCGCGCGAAGTCGCCGTCGAATGCGACGACGGCTGGCGCACCTGGACCCTGCAACTGACCGCCGCCCGCGGACCTCAGCCACTCGTCGCACTGGAGCGCCTCTTTGCCGAGAGCTACATGCCACTCCATCACGCGATCGCCTCGGGACTCGACGACACGCGCGCACGCCACGCTCACGACGAGTTCGCCGCAGCTTTCGCCAAGGGGTACACCGAAGCTTTCACGATGTTCGCCGCGACGACCAAGCGCCCGCGGCTGGTACTCGACGCGCACGACATCGCTGCGCGCATCGCGCGGCTCCACGGGGCCCGCTCGACCCGCCTGTTGCTCGTGGACTCGATGCGGTGGGACGCGTCGCGCCTCGTGCAGGAGCGGCTCGCCTCCAGGCTCGGGCCTCGCGCGTCGGTGGCGGACGAGCTCCTGCTCTGGAGCGCCCTCCCGACGACGACGATGCGACAGCTCGAGGACGATCGCCCGGGGCGTGGAGGCTCTGCGCGCTCCGGCCCCGCTCGAGGGCGACCCCGAGCCACCGCGCGGGCGCACCGCCGAGTACGTCCGCCGGATGCGCGTGGGTCCTCGCGAGCTGAGCAAGCTCGACCTCCTCGAGGCGCGCGTGCAGGCCGCTCGCGGACACGTCCTCGCCGAGCTGCCGGAGATGGCCGCCGCGACCGCCGAGGCAATCGCCCGCCACGTCGAAACGCTGCCGCCGCGCACGCTCCTCTTCGTCTTCGGCGACCACGGGTTCACGATCGATCGCAGCGGCATCGCTCGCCAGGGAGGCGCCTCTCCGGAGGAGGTCCTGGTGGGTGCGTTCGCTCTGCTGGTCGCCGACGTACACTGAGGGCATGCCATCCACGCTGGTCGCCCGCTGGCTCGCCCGCGCCGACGACGAACGCGCGGCCGTGTACGAGGCGGAGTCGGCGAAATCCTGGCGCGAGGTGATCGCGGGCGCCGACCGGGTGGCGTGCGCGCTGCTCGCGGGAAGACGTTCGCTGGCGGGCGAACGGGTGGCGCTCTATCTCCCGGGCGGCGCGGCGTTCCTCGGCTGTTTCCTCGGCATCCTGCGCGCGGGCGGAGTCGCCGTCGTCCTGTCGCCGCTGCACCCGCCTCCCGAGACGAAGTACGTCTGCGACGACGCGGGCGTGCGGACCGTCATCGCGTCAGCCCATCTCGCCGAACGCCTCCGCTTCCTCGCTCCCGAACGTACGCTGGTCCTCGCCGAAGAGTTGGCGGAGCGCGCCACCGGCCGTGTCGCGGCCGAGCCCGAGGACGACGACCCGGCGCTGCAGCTCTACACGAGCGGCACGACCGGCAGGCCCAAGGGAGCCATCCTGACGCACCGCAACCTCTCGGTGCAGCAGGGCCTGCTCGCCGACGCGTGGGGCTGGCGGGCCGACGACGTCCTTCTTCACGTGCTGCCGCTTCATCACATGCACGGACTCGCGATCGCGCTCTTGTCGGCGGCCGGCGCGGGCGCCGCGACGCGCTTTCTCAGCTCGAGCGCGTCGGCCGACGGCCAGGGGTCTGGGTCGTTCGATCCCCGCGCCGCATGGGAGGCCATGCGCAGCTGCACCGTGTTCATGGCCGTGCCGACGATCCACGGCCGGTTGGTCTCGGCGTTCGATTCGGCCGACGCGGCGACGCGCGCACGCTGGGCCGCGCACGCTCGGGGGCTGCGCCTCGTGACGAGCGGGAGCGCGGCGCTGCCCGTGACCATCGGCGAGCGCTGGCGCGCGCTCACGGGGGCATACCCGCTCGAGCGCTTCGGAATGACGGAGATTGGCGTGGGGGCATCCAATCCGCTGGCGCCGCACCACGCCCGGCGACCGGGGAGCGTCGGTATGCCGCTGCCGACCGTCTCGACCCGAGTCGTGGACGACGAGCTATGGGTCGCCGGCCCGAGCGTCTTCGCCGGGTATCACGAGCGCGCCGAAGCCACGCGCGAGGCGTTCGTCGTCGAGCACGGCGAGCGCTGGTTCAAGACCGGCGACACGGTGTCGTTCGATCCAGACGGCTATCTGCGCATCCTGGGGCGAACGAGCGTCGATATCCTGAAGAGCGGCGGGTACAAGATCAGCGCGCTCGAGATCGAGGAAACCCTCCGAGACCACCCCGCCGTGGCGGAAGTCGCCGTCGTGGGGATACCGGACCCCGCCTGGGGCGACCGCGTGGTCGCGTGCGTGGTGCCGCGCGAAGGCTGTGAATCGCAATGCGAGGAACAGACCCTGCGCGCGTTTGCCAAGGAGCGGGTTGCTCCGTACAAGGTCCCGAAACAGGTCGTCCTGATGAAGACCCTCCCGCGCAACGCGGTCGGAAAGGTCCTCAAGCCCGAGCTCGTGAAGCGCCTGGGATGAGTGCGGCTACAAGCCTCGCAGCGCCCGCCGTAGCTCGTCGCTCTTGACCACACGCCCCTCCGCGCGCCAGGCGACGCGCCCGTCTCGATCCAACACGACGGTGACAGGCACGGTGCTCGCGTCGCCGAAGAGGCTTGCTCCCGCGAGCGCCTTCGGATCGGCCATCGCGATCGGAAAAGTCACCGAGAGCGACTTTCGGTACATCTCGACGAGCTCCCGATTCTCGCGGGGCTCCAGCGCGACCACGGCGTAATTGACGGAATCGGCGTCGCGCTTCGCCATCGCCACCAGAAAGTCCACCTGCGCCTGCGCGGGCAAGCTTCCCGTGGTGACCAGCGCGATGACCGCCGGCTTGCCGCGCATGCTCTGAGCGCTGACCGGGCGATCGTCGAGCGAATCGAACTCGAAATCGACGGGCGGTCGGAGAGCCACGGTCGAGGCTCCCGGCGGCGCCTCGGCCGGCGAAGCGGCCCGAGACCCGCAGCCGGCGCCCGGAGCGAGGATCAGCGTGACCCACACGACGGCATGCCGCCCGAGCGCGCTAGTCGTCGCCCTTCTGTCCGACAAAGCTGTCCTCTCGATCGGCAAAGAGCACGTTGAAGGTCGTGAGCGACCCGTAGCATCCCGTGACGTACTGCTGCAGCTGGACCTTTTCGTCGCCCGCCAGCTTCGGGTTGCTGTTGATCTTCTGCTCGAGCACGCGGAGCTTGTCGCGGATGAGGATGATCTTGTGAAAGAGCGCCTCGATGGGGAGGCGCTTCTCTTGCAGACCCTCCTTGCCCGGTTTGAGGATCATCTCTCCCCCTCCCAGCGGCCTGCCATGTCGACGGCGGAGACTCCGAGCTCGTCGCGAATCACGTCGGCGAGCACCCTGCGAAATTCATCGGCATCCATGGACAGTAGAATCCTCCGGCAATGAGAGCGCGGGACGCTCGGACGATTGGTCGCGCGAGCCCGAGCGCAGGGCGGTCCGCGACGCGACGAAGCTCGCGAGCCGCGGCCGCCGGGTCCGCAGCTGCGGCTGCGGGCGGAACTCGCCCCGACGCACCCATTGCGAGCACGTGCTGGTCTCGTAGAGCGGAGACGGCCACACCCCGAGCAGGCAATCCCCCGCACGCTTGACCTCGCCGGTCTCGTCTATCGACTCCACGACGCGGACGAATCGCGCGCACGTTCCGCAGCGACGATCGAGCGCGTCCGGCATGCGAGCGACCTATATCAAGGGCCGGGCGGCCCGGCATCCTCCGCGTCATCGAGCTGAGGAGCGAAGAGATGGGCAAACGAGGTGAGCGCCGAGGGAGTGCTGCGGCGACCGCGCTTGTCGGCCAGGATCGCATGCGCCAGCTCTTCGACCACGACGCGCAACGGCGTGGGCTCGACCGCGACGCCGTCGACGTCCGCCATCGGCTCCAGGTCGGCGGCGTTTCGCAGCGGGTCGTGCTTGACCGCGACGAAGCCACCGGCGGGCGTGTAGCGGCACGAGAGCACCTGCACGAAGTCGAGGTACAGCGGTGCGACGATGACGCACGCGTGCGTCCCGTCGCGCGCCACCCCGCGCAGGGCGCAAGCGCGTGCGGCGGGGAGGACGCCGGCGTCCGGATCGGCTGCGACGGCTTCCTCCATCCGGGACCGCCGCGCGCAGTCGGATTCGACGGCCAGGAGAGGGGCATAGAGGGCCATCGACGGCACCGCGAGGGTCGAGACTTCGCTCTCGACGACGTCGAGCCACGCGTCGCGGCCTTCGGGCGGGAGAGACTCGTACGCGAACGCGGCGGCCATCGCCGCCTCGGCGTCGGTCGCCAGAGCCGAGAGCCAAGTGCGCCACGCGGAGCGAACACGCGCGTCGTCCCGCGCCGAGAGCGGGGCCGGCCCCTCAGCCGTCGGCCCGTGCGTCCCGGGCAACCTCTCGTCGGTCTCGCTTGCCATGGGACCGACGGACGCTACCAACCCGACGCTCGGAGCGAAAGAGGCGCCAGCACCACGCTGTCGCAATCGCGCGCGCATCCACTTGACACGTGACACGCGCGCTGGCAATCGTCCTTTCCAACGTGTCCACGGAGGCTGCCGACGTCCTCGAACGCTTTCACGCGGAGCTCGACCTCGTCGACCTCATCGCGCGTCAGCTCGGACGGCGCGTTTCGCGAACCGTGTCGCTCGACGACCTCCGGTCCTTCGGCCGCGAGGGCTTGCTCCAGGCCGCACGGAGCTTCGACTCCTCGCGCGGGGTGCCGTTTCGTCGCTGGGCCAACGTGCGCATCCGCGGCGCGATGATCGACGGCCTGCGGCAATGGGGCAGCCTCCCGCGGCGCCTGTACCGCGAGCTGCGCGCGATCGAGGGGACCGACCGCTTGCTCGAAGCGTACGACGAGGAAGACAGCGCGAACCCGGCGACGACGCCCGAGTCGGCCGACACCCGCCTCGCCTCGTACCTCGCCGGAATGGCCACCGCGATGGCAGTGGGCATCGTGACCGCCCCGCGTGAGAGCGTCGACGTCGAGAGCCCGGAGATGTCGCCGGAGGACCTGCTCGCCGAAGCGGAGCTCGTCGCGCGCGTGAAGAACATCGTCAAGGCCCTTCCCGAGCAGGAACGAACTCTCGTCGAGCGCCACTACTTCGGTGGAGACACCCTGGACGACGCGGCCGCGTCGCTGGGCCTGTCCAAGTCGTGGGGGAGCCGTCTGCACGCCCGCGCAATCGAGGCCATCGCCCGTGAGCTCCGAAGGAGCGGGGACGGGTAGGCCGTGTTTTCCAATTGAAGCGCGTGCCAGGCCCCGCCGGAAGTGGTAGGAGCCCGGCTATTCATGGGCACGCGCGAGCGAATCCTGGTCGCCATGAGCGGCGGCGTCGACTCGTCCGTAGCGGCGGCGCGCCTTCACGAGGCAGGCTTCGAAGTCGTCGGTGTCACGCTGCACCTGTGGGACTACCCCGAGGAGGCCGAGGCGCGCGGCGGCCACGGTCGCTGCTGCGCACCCGAGGACCAGTACGATGCTCGACGCGTCGCCGACTCGCTCGGGTTTGCGCACTACACCTTCGACCGCCGGGCCCTCTTCGCGCGATCGATCGTCGAGCCCTTCGTCGAGGCCTACCTCGCGGGCGAGACGCCGAGCCCGTGCACCGCTTGCAACCGCGGGGTGAAGCTCGCCGAGCTCTTCTCGCTGGCCGATCGACTGGGGGCCCACGGCGTCGCCACGGGGCATTACGCCCGAATCGTGCGGGAGTCCGACGGGACGGCGAGGCTCGCCATGGGAGCCGATCGCACCAAGGATCAGAGCTACTTTCTCTACGCGAGCCCGCGGCCGTGGCTCGAGCGCCTGGTCTTCCCTCTGGGCGAGTCCACGAAAGGCGCGGTCAGGGCCGAAGCTATCCGACGGCGCCTACCCGGGGCCGACAAGGGCGAGAGCCAGGAGCTCTGCTTCGTGGGCTCCGGTGCGCATGCGTACGCCGATTTCGTCGCCGCGCATGCAGATGGCCGTATCCGACCGGGAGCCATCGTCGACGAGCGCGGGGCGACCGTGGGCACTCACGAGGGAATCCATCGATTCACCGTGGGTCAGCGGAAGGGGCTCGGCGTCGCGCTCGGACGACCGGCGTTCGTCACCCGCATCGACGCCCGCACCGCGACGGTGAGCGTCGGCGGCGAGGAGGCGCTCTTCGCCGGCGGCGCGCTCGTAACCCACACCACGCTCGCCGAGGGAGTCTCGCTGCCTGCGCGGGCGCGCGTGCGGGTGCGGTACCGTCACGAGGGAGACGACGCGCTCGTCGAGGAGAGCGCGCAGAGCCCCGCTGGCCCCGGAGACCGCGCATTTCGCGTCGTCTTCAATCGCCCGGTGCGCGCCATCACGGCCGGACAGATCGCCGTGATGTACGCGGGCGACCGGGTCATAGGCGGAGGACGCATCGCCTCTCCGCTCGTGTCCTGAAGCCGGGATTCGAATCTCGGACTCGGGATACGACCGCTGCTACGCTGCGAGCCATGAGTAGCCGCCGCCTCGCAGCGAGCGCGGTTCCCGCCGTCGCGCTCGCCACGGTTCTTGCCCCGGGCTGCTCGTTGGGCCAGGGAGAGGGACAGGTCATGGGGGTCCTCGACGTGCCCAATTGTTGGTCCGGCCCCTTCGACTTGCATCCGGATTTCTTCGCCGCCGTACCGGCCACGGCGCCGAACGGTGTGGCGACCGACAGCGACGCGCTCGAGATTCGCATCCAGAAGGGAGCCGACTTCGAGGGCTTCAGCGATGGTCTCATCATCAGCATCGACGACGCCGGCGAGGTGCGAGGCGATTCGGGCCCGAATGGGCCGCGCCCGAGCCTGCTCGGCACTCCCCTCGTCGTGTCGCTTCCACCGGGCGTGGTCCCGCCGGGGCTTCCGATCACTCCCGTCGCGAACCCCCGAATCGTGCACGCCGCCCTTTACCTCGACAGCACCTGCCGCACGCAGAACGACGCGCTCTACGCGCTCGACGCCGTGACGGTGAACGCAGACGGCTCCTGCAGTCGGCCCGACGGCGGGGATCCTCCTCTCGCGTGCGGAGCACCCGCCACCGCAAACCCGGACGGTGGCATCGGGGGAGGAACCGCAGACGCGGGTGCCGACGGCGCGCCAGCCGGCAGCGGCCCCGCCAACATTCGCCAAAGCACGATCACGTTCACGCACCTGTTCGACGGCAACCCGAACGAGTCGAACGCGGAGGCGCGCCTGACCAACGTTCAAGCGTTCGATTTTTACCTGGGCGATCCCCGCGAGATCTGCCCGGGGGGCCTCGGGCCGCCCCCTCGCTGTCGCGGTCACCTGAGCGGCTGGTTCAACTTCTACTTTCAGCGCGGCCGCCCCGCGCAACCCTTCCCCTGACTCGGGCCGAGCGTCCCACATGTAGGGACGCGTTGACGAGGCGCCCTCAGCGTTGCGCCTGTGCTGGCGGGTCGATAGGCTAAAAGCAGGGAACGTGCGACGTTTGGTGCCCTGGCGCGCGCTGGTGGTGTGGGCGAGCCTCCTGGCGACCGCGGTCGCCACGTGGAGTGGCGTCGCCCGCGCGCAATCCGCCGACACGGGCAACACGAAGCCGGCGGCCGGGCCGATTCAAGGCGCACGCGAGGCGTGGGACAACGGGGACTTCGACCGGGTGCCAGGCTTGTTCCGGGAGGCCATCACGGCGGGAGGGCTCAGCAAGGCCGAGGTCGTCGACGCCTACGTCCGCATCGGCGCCGCCCAGGCGATCGTGCACGGGTCGCACGCCGGGCTGTCCGCACTTCGCAGCGCAGCCCTGCTCGACCCCGGATTCACCGTACCTCCGGAGGCGGGGAAGCGCGTGATGGCCCTCGCAGACCGAGCTCGCCGCGAGCAGCGGCGTGCCGGTTCGCTCACGATTGGCGCCACCGTCTCTGAGGCAATCGAGGCTGCGGCGCCGATTGCCGTCGACGTCACGCTCGCGCCGGCGCGCAGTACGCTCGTCGCTGCGATCAGCCTCGAAGCGCGGGACCCGGCCACGTCACGCGCGTGGGCCCAATCGCAGCCTGCAAGCGCACACCTGCACTTCGACGTGCCCGCGCGCTTGGCGCTGCCGGACGCTACGATCGCCATCGTGGTCCAGGCGCGCGATTCGCACGGGAACGAGCTAGCGAGCGCCGAAAAGCAGGTGCACGTGACGGGTGCGCCCCCTGCCCCGTCGCCGCCTCCGGTCCTTTCTCCAGCGAGGCCGATGGGCCCTGCGGCGTCGCCCGCTGCGCCGGCTCCGCCGGTGGCGCTGCTCACGGGAACGTCGAAGGGGGAAACCCGCGACGAGACCCGGCCCAGCGAGGCGCACAAGGGAGGCTTCTGGAGCTCGGCCTGGCCGTACATCCTCGGCAGCGTCGCGCTGGCCGCCGGCGGCGCGGCCATCTACTACTACGCCGTTCGACCGACCGACGAGGTGTCGGTCGGCGGGGCACGCGTGAACGTGGTGCCCTGAGGGAATGCACGTGCCCCGCGACCCTTCATCGGTGCCCTCCACGGAGGCGAGCCCGAGCCAGTCGGCGCAGGCCGGTGCGCACGGCGGGGGCGCCCTCGAAGGTGGAACGTATTTCCTCGGACGCTACCGCGTGGTCGACGAGATCGGCGTCGGCGGCATGGCCAGCGTTCACCTTGCCCGAATGGACGGCCCCGGCGGTTTCCAGAAGTGGGTCGCCATCAAGCGGATCCACCCGCACCTCGTCGAGGACGAGACCTTCGTCAACATGTTCATCGACGAGGCGCGCATCGCCGCGCGCATCTCGCATCCGAACGTCGCGGCCGTCTTCGAGCTCGGCAAGCACGTCGACACCTACTGGATCGCCATGGAGTACCTGCATGGCGAACCCCTGCGCGAAATCATGCGCAGACCGAGGAGCTCGGCCAGCCGATGCCGCCGGAGATCGCGTGTCGTGTCATCGCGGACGCCGCCGAAGGCCTGCACTCCGCGCACGAGCTCGCGGGCAAGAACGGCGAGAAGCTCGGCCTTGTGCATCGCGACGTGACGCCGCACAACCTCTTTCTCACCTACGACGGGTGCACCAAAGTGGTGGACTTCGGCATCGCGAAGTTCGCGTCGCGCATCGCCGACACGCGCGCGGGCACCCTCAAAGGAAAGCTCGCGTATATGTCGCCCGAGCAGGTCGCGGGCGAGCCCCTCGACCGCCGCACCGACATCTTCGCGCTCGGCGTCGTGCTCTGGGAGCTCACGACCGGGCAGCGCCTCTTCCGGATGGAGAGCGACCTCGACACGCTGGCGAAGGTGCAGGAGTGCACCGTGCCGCGGCCGAGCACCGTCGTGCGCGGCTACCCGATTGAATCTCGAGAGGATCGTGCATGAAGGCGCTCGCCAAGAAGCAAGAACGAGCGATACCGCACGGCGCGCGAGTTTTCGCGCGCGCTTCAGTCGCTCCTCATGAGGCGCGGGCTCTTCGTGGCCGGCGACGAGGTCTCGGCGTACATGCAGTCGCTCTTCAGCGACCGCATCAGCAAGCGGGAGGCGCACCTTCGCTGGGCCGCCGAGGTGACCCAGACGGTAGGTGTGCGCAAGGTGGAAGAGCTTCCCGCGGCGTCATGGCGGACGCCGGACGGATCGGTCGTCACGTTCAACTCGGAGGTGCAGGCCTCCCAGCCGGGTCGGTATGCACCCCGGCCTGCCGCCGGGCTTCGCACCCAAACGCCGGGAGGCTCCTCGTGGCCGCGCCCGCCGGGAGATGCGGGCGGGGAGGACCCCACCAGGAAGGCTCGACCCCTCGCCGGAGGCGCCGTGCCCAGGCGTTCTCCGTCGAGCTTCGAGGACGATTTCGACGACTTCGACGACGCCCACGACACGATCGTGAGCGACTCGAAGCCGAACTTGCTGCCAGAAGACTGCCCCCCGCGCCTGCGAAGGCGCCGGCCTTGCCTCCCCCGCCCCGGTTGCCGCCGCCCGGGCCGCTGCCCCCCGTCATGGTCATGCCGGCCCATGCCGCGGTGCAGGCAGAAAGCGATCCCCCCACCGGCACGGGCGCCACGACGAGGGCCTTCTTGGCCCGTCCGCAGCCCGCGCCTCGACCGAGCATGTCGACCGAGGTCGGAACGCCGTCGGGATCCTTGCCGCCAGCCGCGGCGTCCCACGACGCGGCGGACATGCAACGTCTGTTCGCCCCTCCGATTCGCATGGAGCAGCGCACGGTGACACGCCGGTCGCTCCGCAGGCGGGTTCCGGCGTGGGCGGTCGCCGGCGCATCCGCGCTGCTCGGGCTCGCCGCCGCCGGTCTCGTCGCGCTGGCGCTCAAGCGCGTCGGCCCGCCCTCGCGAGACGCCAACCTCGGCGATACCCACCTCTCCATCATCCTGGTCCCTGGGCCCTTTCGCACCGCGCGCTCCGCCTTCGCCGCGGTGATCGCGTCCGCCGGGATGCCCGTGCCCACGACCCCTGCCGCCTCGGCGCAGGTGCCCGCGACCATCGACGCCTCTCGTCTCCCGAAGGCCGCCCCGAGCACCTCGCCGCGCGTCTCGGCGCAGTCGAGCTATGGAGTCCCCACCGGCACGCTCAAGGTCATCTGCTTTCCGGGATGCGACCAGGTCATCGACAACGGCAATGCCCTCGGCCCGTCGCCGATCATCCGGCGCGGCGCGAGCGTCGGGTCGCACCGCGTCAGGCTCGTGTGGGGCGACAGCTCGAAGATTGTGAGCACGGTCGTCCTGGCCGATCAGATTGCGACGGTGCGCGAAGCTCACCCGTGATGGACCGCGCCGCGCGCAGCGTGGTTCTGGCGGCGATCGCGGGCTCGGGCCTGGCCCAGTGTCGCGCCAACGATCGGGTATCTTTCCAGGTCGAGCTCCCGGGCGCCTTGGATGCGAAAGCCCAGTGGCTGGAGATCGGCGTCATCCAAGGGCCGTGCCCGCCCCGTTCGCAGCTCGCCGGCGGTATCCCCCGCTCGGGGACCGTGACGCGCATCGCGTTTCCCAGGAGCGACGCGAGCCCGCCGACCGTCGGAGACCTCCCGCGAGCGTCGTACGCGTTTGCCGCCGTCGCCCGGGCCGGCGATTGCGGAATCGTGGCCACCGGGTGCACCGAGGTCGATCTCACCAAGAGCGGCGGCGTCAGCGTCAATCTCACGGCGACCCAGCAGCCGACCGCGGCGTGCGTTGCCGCCGAGACGTGCACCGAGGGGGAGTGCGTACCGGCGCTGGGACCCAAAAATCCCATGCTGGGCGCCGGCTGCTCGATGCAGCTCGTCGGCGCCGGCCCGCTGGGAGACCCCCTGGTGCTCGGCGGGGGCGACGTCGTCAGCGCCCCCGCCCTGGTCGCGACCGAGACCGGGTTTCTGGTGGCTTACCGCGAGTACGATCCCAACGCCGGCCTCGCGCGCTTGACGCTCGTCGCCCTCGACCCGAGCGGCGGCGCGACGATTGCGTCGCCGACGACGCTCGACGGGCAGTGCTCCGGCCAGCTCGAGACCGACTCCATCGGCCTCGGGTACCTGGCGGGAGCCGGCGTCGCGGTCTCCGCACGCCCGACGTGCGGCGGCCAGCAGCCCGGCGGCCTCGATGCCTTCGCGGTCGATGCCATGGGTACCGTCGGCGGATTCCAGCTTCAATCGTTGGCCCGGAAGCTCGCCGGCGCTGGATAACCATGCGCTGGCGCTCGTCGGAGGGGCCACCGGATGGGTGGCGCTCGTCGACCAGCAGATGGCCGAGCTCGCGGCTCTCTCGGGCCTCACGACTCGAGGAGCTCCCGCCGCACTCGGAGGTCCTCCGCCGCAGACCCTCGCGCAGGTCGTCTCGACCGACCAGATGCTCGCGCTCCTGTGGGCGAGCCCGGCCGCGGACGCAGGCGACGGCGGGAGCGCGGATGACGCGGCCGCAGGCGCGTCGATGTTGAATCTCTTCCTCGGAGCGTCCTTCTCCGATGCGGGCGCCCCTCTCGCGATCCCCGGCGCCTGGGGTGCGCTGGCGGCCGAAGGGCGCAGGGCTTTCGTCTTGAGCGCGACGCCCTTCGACGGCTCCGCCGTGACCTGGACCGCCGTCGACATGAGCGCTCAGGCGCCTGCCGCGAGCGACTCGTTCCCGCTACCCGCGCAAGGTCCAGCCGCAGGCGGAGACATCTCGTTCCACGGCGACCGCATGATCCTCGCGGCCGAGCAGCCGGGTTCGATTGCGGTCGCCGTCTACGATCATGCCTCGACGACGCCGACGGCTCTGCGCAATTTGCTGATGTCCGACGACCCGCGCGTACCGCCGCAATCGACCGTACGCGACGGTCGCGTCGCGATCGCGGCGAGCGACTCGCGGGTGGCCGTCGCTTGGGTCACGGGTACGACGCTCCTGCCGAACGACGCCGTCGGCGGCTACGCGGTCTACGCGTGCTCGCCGTAGGAAGCGGGCTATCTTCGCCAGGTGGCGACCGACTCGAAGGGAGGGAGTGCAGGCGTGCTACCTGCACGCCTGCCGACCGTGCCTGCACGCCTGCCGATTGAGGCGACCATCGGCTCGCTTGCGCCGGGCGGCGACGGCGTGGCGCTCGTGTCGGTGGGCGCGGAGCGCAGGGCCGTCTTCGTCGGTCAGACCGCACCCGGAGACATCGCGCGCCTCGAGGTGGATTTCTCGAGCCGCCCGGCGCGCGGCCGGGTGCTCGAGCTGCTCGCCCGCGGCGCGGACCGCGTCGAGCCCGCGTGCCTGTGGTCGGCGCGCTGCGGCGGGTGCGACTGGATGCACCTGTCGCCGGATGCCCAGGCGCACTGGCACCGCGAGCACGTGCGAGCCGCGCTGCCACCGGCGTGGCGGCACATCGCGATCACGACCCACGCCGCCGAGCCCACCCTGGGACAGCGCACGCGGGCGCGCGTGCACGTGCGCTGCGAGCGGCGGCGAGTCCTCGTCGGAATGCACGAGGCGGGGACGCACACGCCCGTAGAGGTGGAATCCTGCGCCGTGCTCCACCCGTCGCTCGAACGGGCCAGGCGCCTCCTCGCAGCCCTCTTCGAGGGGTCCACGGGCCGGGGAGACGTGCAGCTCGGCCTGGGAGCGGGCGGTAAACCCATCCTCGACGTGAGCTGGCGCGGTGACCTGGCCAACGCCTGTTTCGCACGAATCGAGAAGGCCAGCCGCGACGGGGCGCTCGCAGGCGCGACGATCACACTCCAGAGACGCATCTCGACCGGCGACGATCGGCGATCCCACGCCGTGGATGGTGGGTGCCGACGGCGAGCCGCTCGCCCTCGCGCCCGGGGGCTTCGGCCAGTCGAACGAGCGCGTGAACGCTCTTCTGGTGCGGCACGTCGCCGGGCTCGCCGCGAAGGACGCGACGCCCGGCAAGTGGGTCGAGCTCTATGCAGGCGCGGGCAACCTGAGCGTGCTTCTGGCGCGCACCCACGCGCAGGGGCAGCCCAAGAGTGAGCTCGTGCTCGTCGAGTCGAGTCGACCCGCGTGCGACGCGGCTCGAGCCAACCTGGCCGCTCGTTCTCTCGGCGGACGCGTCGTCGAGGCCGACGCCGACTCGTACGTGTGGAGCCCCTCGACCAAGCTCGTCGTCCTCGATCCGCCGCGGACGGGTGCCCGGGCGGTGGCCGAACGCCTCGCGCTGTCTCGCGTGGCCCACGTCCTCTACGTCTCGTGCAACCCCGCCACGCTGGGCCGCGATCTGGAGCTGCTCGCGCCCGCCTACGATCTCGCCTCGGTGGCGGCGTTCGAGATGTTCCCGCAAACGAGTCACGTCGAGGTCGTCGCTCAACTCGACGAGGAGGCGCGCGTGAAGACGGCAGTCGACGCCCTTCTCCGGGCCGAGGTCGCCCGGTTCTCGCTTCGATTCGCCTGCGAAGACTGCGTGCACTTCGACGAGCCGCTAGCGCGCTGCTCCCTTGGCTATCCCGCCGCTCCTCGCCGCTGCGCGCTCGACGAACCTGGAGAGGCGCACCTCGAGACCTGCAAGGCGTTCGAGCTGGGTACCTGACCGAAGCGAACGAAAACGCCGAAACGACCCCATGCCTCGCACCCACCCGCCGACCCTCATCACCCTGGCTCGCGCCGCGCTGCGGGAGCACGGCCTCATCCCGCGCGGCTCGCGCGTCCTCGTCGGCGTGAGCGGCGGCCCCGACTCGATGGCCCTCCTGCACGTCCTGTCGCTGCTTCGCCACAAGCTGGCGTTCGGACTCTTCGCCCACGGCGTCCACCACGGGCTGCGCGAGGCCGCCACCGCGGAGCTCGACCTTGCCGAAAGCTTCGCGCGCACGCTCGAGGTGCCTTTCGCCCGCACACACATCGTCGTGCCCGAGGGCGGCAACCTCCAGGCGCGCGCCCGTCTCGCCCGGTGGGACTCATTGCGCACTGCGGCATCGCGCGTCGGCGCCGATCGAATCGCGACGGGCCACCACGCCGACGATCGAGCCGAGACCCTGCTCCTCCGCTTGCTTCGTGGCACCGGACCCGAGGGCCTCGCCGTTTTGCCGGCAAGAACAAGAGGACCCGAACCTGAAGGCGAGCGCATCCGCCCCCTTTATCGTGCCCGTCGTGCCGACATCGATGCACACGTTTCCCGCCACCAGATCCCCCACGCCATCGACCCGTCCAACCGCAATCCGCGCTTTTTGCGAGCCCGCGTACGCTACGAGCTCGTGCCGGTCCTCGAGCGCTTGAGCCCGCGCGCAGTCGAGCACTTGTGCCGCCTGGCCGATCGCGCGGGCGCTCGCCGAGACTGCCCCGCAGGAAACCTGGCAAACCTGGCAAACCTGGGCAAGTGACCTGGGCAAGACCGGGCCAAGGAACCTGGGCAACTGACCGGGCGGGATTTACCGTGACCGAGTGTCCTGCCCCTTTCGTTCGCCCCCCTCGCGCTGGAAGCGACGCATCCTCGCTGCTACGCATCTTAAGTAGTAAATTGTTGAAGTCGGAGCCGCTCGTCTGAGCCGCCCGCGTGCCCGTGTTCCCGTGCCACCGAGGTCTACGTGAAGCAATCGCACAAGACGCTGCTGCTCTGGGTCCTGCTGATCGTGATGTTCCTGGCGATCTGGCAGGTTTTGCAGCCGAGCGAGCGGAAGCAGCAGGTCGGCTTCAGCCAGTTCGTGTCCCTGGTGCACTCCGGGCAGGTGACCGACGTCCACATCAAGGACCACGAGTACCTGTTCATGCAGGTGCAGGACGGCAAGAGCACGCAGAAGGAGACGCTCGGCCCCGTGGCCGACCAGGCGCTGCTCGACGATCTGCAGAAGCGTGACCCGGCCACCGGTCACAACCCGAACGAGAAGCTGCAGGTCTACTTCGAGAAGGAAGACACGACGCCGTTCTGGTCGTCGACGCTGGTGACGCTACTGCCGATGCTCTTCATCGGCATCATGTTCTTCCTCTTCATGCGCCAGCTCCAGGCCGGGCGGCGGCAAGGCCATGTCGCTTCGGCAAGGCCAAGGCGCGCATGCTGAGCGACTCGCAGAACAAGGTGACGTTCGCCGACGTGGCCGGCATCGACGAGGCCAAGGACGAGGTCGAAGAGATCATCGCCTTCCTCAAGGACCCGAAGAAGTTCCAGCGCCTCGGCGGCCGCATCCCCAAGGGCGTGCTCCTCATCGGGCCGCCGGGCACCGGCAAGACCCTGCTCGCGCGCGCCATCGCCGGCGAGGCGGGCGTGCCGTTCTTCAGCATCAGCGGGCTCGGACTTCGTCGAGATGTTCGTCGGCGTCGGCGCCAGCCGCGTGCGCGACCTCTTCGAGCAGGGGAAGAAGCACGCGCCGTGCATCATCTTCATCGACGAGATCGACGCCGTCGGCCGTCACCGCGGCGCAGGCCTCGGCGGCGGACACGACGAGCGCGAGCAGACGCTCAACCAGCTCCTCGTCGAGATGGACGGCTTCGAGTCGAACGAAGGCGTCATCATCATCGCGGCGACCAACCGTCCCGACGTGCTCGACCCGGCCATCCTGCGCCCCGGCCGCTTCGACCGCCGCATCACCGTGCCGCGCCCCGACGTGCGCGGCCGCGAGGAGATCCTCCGCGTCCACGCCAAGCGCACGCCGCTGTCGCCCGACGTCGACCTCGAGACGCATCGCGCGCGGCACGCCGGGCTTCTCCGGGCGCCGACCTCGAGAACCTCGTCAACGAGGCCGCGCTCCTCGCGGCGCGCCAGGACAAGGACGCCCTCGAACATGGCCGACTTCGAGCTCGCCAAGGACAAGGTCTACATGGGGACCGAGCGCCGCTCGATGGTCATCAGCGACGACGAGAAGCAGACCACCGCCATCCACGAGGCCGGCCACACGCTCATCAGCGTGCTCATCACGCCACCACGATCCGGTCCACAAGGTCACCATCATCCCGCGCGGTCCCGCGCTCGGCGTCACCTGGTACCTGCCCAAGGACGACCGGCACAACCTCTCCAAGGAGCAGGCGGAGAGCAACATCGCCGTCGCCCTCGGCGGCCGCATCGCCGAGGAGATCATCTTCGGCCAGCATGACGACGGGCGCCGGCAACGACATCGAGCAGGCGACCGAGATCGCCCACAAGATGGTCTGCGAGTGGGGCATGAGCGAGAAGCTCGGGCCCCTCGTCGTACGGCAAGAAGGAAGAGTCGATCTTCCTCGGCCGCGACTACGGCCAGCGCACCCAGGACTACTCGGAGCAGACGGCGCAGGACATCGACCAGGAAGTGCGCGGCGATCGTGCAGCGCCAGTACGTGCGCGTGAAGGAGTTTCTGACGCGCGAGCGCGAGAAGCTGCAGAGCCTGGCCGACTTGCTCATGGAGCGCGAGACGCTCGACGCCGAGGAGATTGCCGCGGTGCTCGAGGGCCGCGAGCTGCCCAAGCGCGACAGGGTGATCATTCCGACGTACGCCGAGAAGGACAAGGCGAGCAAAGAGAAGCGCCGCGTCGCGAGCATCTTCGGCGGGCCGCCGAAGCCCGCTACCAGCGGGAGCTAGAGACCGCGCGAATCCCGATCGCCCGGCGGGGGCGGGAGGTCGGGTTTTGGTCGGGCATGCCCGGCCTTTGGGAGGAGACGGGTCCGCGTCGGCTGGTGCGGGCGGGGGTGCGCTCGCGCGGACCCTGTACATTCGGGGGGCATGCCCGACCAAAACCCGACCTCCCGCTATCGACGCGGCCGACTGACAACGAACGGGCGTTTCATGCGCGGTCACGGCTGCCGTGGCGCCGCGCGGCCGGATGCGGCAGCATTCGCTCATGATCGCGTCCTTGCGAGGAGCCGGCTGGGTTCCTGTCGTGACGGGATGCGTATGCGCCTGTAGCTCGGGGGCGTCTACCTCTCGCGCGAGACCGTCGGCCTTGCTCGCAGATGATGGCGGCCTCGCTATCGGTGATCCATGTCAGCGAGGCGACGGCTGGCAGCCGCCAGATTTCGGCGTCGGGGTGAGCAACGACGCCTCGGACCCAGTCGCCCAAGCAAGGGGGCTTCGTCACGGTCGAGTACCCGATCGACTTTTCCCCGGATGACGGAGGCTGACGGTTGCGGCCTGCTAGGGCGGTTCGTCGGTGAGCGCGACGAGCTGCACCTCGTCTTCGGTCGACCAGTACCAGACCCACAAGTTGCGCCCCGGCACGCGGCGCACGTGCGCCAGTTTCTGCACCGTGCTGCCACCCGCGGGAGAAGCGGGAACGAACGCGAAGCGGTCCCCAGGCCCGGGGAGGTCGTCGGCTTTCTCGAGAGCGAGCACCACGCGGGCAACGTCGCGCGCGGGGTCGGTCCCCGGGCGTACGCCGAGCTGCCAAGCGTCGCTCAGGTACGGCGATGTGACTCGGATTCGTCGAGCCAACGCTTTACGCGCTCCGGGAGCTCGCCCGTGTCGATGTAGCGGCGCATCTCTTCGTCAGTGAGGTCGACGAACTCGCCGCGCTCGGCCGCTTCGATCCCCTCGAGCACGCGGCGCGCGTTCTCTGGTGAGAGGCTTGCCTGGGTAGGCTCAGGCAGAGGGCGCGTGCGCGGTGCCATAGCTCCCGAATTGTAGCATCGGTTGTTGTGCCCTCCCATGCGCGCACGCGCTCGAGCACGGCCATGAGCGGCGGCAGCTCGCGCAGGTAACACTGGCCGGATTGGTACGGGGACACGGGGCCCACCGACGCGACGAGCTGGTCCAGCGGCTGCGCGTCGGTCCACGCCTGGAAGAGGACGCAGCCGGCGATCGCGGCACCCTCGATGTAGTGGACGTCGACGCAGGCGAGCATGTTCGGGGTGCGGGAAGCGTCATACGAACGACGACGAAGCGTCCTTCCCACGACAAGACCGGCTGCTCACTTCGAACAACGTGCGTCTCCCCGTGAGGAGAACGCATCCTTCCCAAAGGGGCGTCGCCGGCTGCTCCGGGATGTGTGAACCCTAGCGCTGTGCCAACTCGAATGGGCGGCACATGGCTATCCGAGGAAACCCCGAAGAAGGCGCGGAAGGGGCCCGGGCACGCGCGATGCTTGAGGCGCGACTCATGAGACTAATCCCTCCCTTCGCCTTCGCAGCCATCGTATCCGCGTGTTCGAGCGCGTCGCCGACCTCGGATACCCCGCCGCCCAATCCCGGGGGCAACCATTCCGAGGGCGGCCTCGACGCCTCCCCCGACTCCACACCCGAAGCGGGACCCGGCGGCCCCGACTCTTCACCGGAAGCGGGGCCCGGCGAGATTAAGTCCGCGCTGTCGCGCAACACGTATCCCGCGGTGTCGACGTCCGATCAGCAAGCCCTCGAAACGGGCAACACCGCCTTTGCGTTCGACATGCTTGCGCAGCTCGAGACCGGAGCCACCAGCAACGTCTTCTATTCGCCCTACTCCATCTCGAATGCGCTCGCGATGACCTACGCAGGAGCAGCCGGGCAGACCGCGAGCGAGATCGCCAGCGCGCTCCACTTCACGCTCCCCGCCGACCGCCTGGCTCCGGCGTTCGACTGGCTCGACCTGCACCTCGACTCCCAGCCGCCGGCCGCCAGCGGCGGACAGCCCTTCGCGCTGTCCGTGGCCGATTCGCTGGTGGGTCCAGACAGGCTTAGAGGTCAACCAGCCGTTCCTCGACACCCTCGCCGTCGACTACGGCGCGGGGGTGCACCTCGCCGACTTCATCAAGGACGCGGAGGGCGCTCGAGGGACCATCAACGCGTGGGCCGCCGACCAGACCTCGGACAAGATCACGAACCTGCTTCCTCCCAAATCCCTCGACACCATGACGCGTCTCGTTCTCGTCGATACCATCTACTTCAAGGCCAACTGGGCGAGCGGATTCGACGCGCGGCAGACCACCCCGGCTCCCTTTGCCAAGGCCGGCGGAGCGAGCGAACAGGTGCCCACGATGGGGCAGACGGGCACCTTCGAGTATGCGTCGGGGTCAGGCTGGCAAGCCGTCGAGCTACCCTATTACGGCTACGAAGTCGCGATGGACGTCGTCCTGCCGGCGAGCGGAACCGAGCTCGATGCAGCGGCGTTCGGTTCGATGATTGGGGCCATGCAGCCCACGCTCGTGCAGCTCTCGCTACCGAAGTTTCGCGTCGCGCCGACGGAAAGCACCCGGCTCAGGAGCCCACTCCAGGCCCTCGGCATGAACACGGCATTCGTCCCGAACCAGGCCGACTTCAGCGGCATCACGCCGGCGGAGAGCCTGTACGTCTCGGACGTCTTTCATCAGGCGTTCCTCGACGTCGACGAGCACGGGACCGAGGCGGCCGCGGCCACCGGTGTCGTCCTCGACGCCGATGCGAGCGCCTTCGAGGAGGACGCCGCCCCGCCCGTCATCATGACCGTCGACCGCCCGTTTTTCATCGCGATTCGCGACCAGACGACCGGCACGATCCTCTTCGCAGGCAAAATCGTCGATCCGCTGGCGACGCCGTAGCGCTTCGCCCGCGAGCGGGGGCTCGCGCGCGGGCGGAAGCGCCGTTCACCTCGATGCAAGGCGCTCCCGGGCGCTCGGCAGCGCCATCTTCTTTCCTCCAAGCCGCTCCCGGGCGGACGGCAGCGCCCGTTTCTTTCCTCCAAGCCGCTCCCGGGCGCTCGGCAGCGCCATTTTCCTTCCTCCAAGCCGCTCCCGGGCGGACGGGAGCGCCATTTTCCTTCCTCCAAGCCGCTCCCGGGCGCTCGGCAGCGCCATTTTCCTTCCTCCAAGCCGCTCCCGGACGGTCGGCAGCGCCTTTCTCTTTAATCCAAGCTGCTCCCGGACGGTCGGCAGCGCCTTTCTCTTTGATCCAAGCCGCTCCCGGGCGGTCGGCAGCGCCTTTCTCTTTGATCCAAGCCGCTCCCGGGCGGTCGGCAGCGCCTTTCCCTCGAATCCGAGGCGCTTTTCGCTCTCGCCCCGCGTCTTCGCCGGCGACGGGCGACGCGCACGCTCGACACGTTGGAACCGCGCCCGAAGTTCGCCCGCACGCAGTCGACGTCGGCCCAGATCTCCGACTCGTACATCGAGCCGTTGTCCTCGAAGACGCCCACCCCTCGAGCCCCCTCGATAGCGGGAGGTCGCGTTTTGGTCGGGCATGCCCGCCGAATGTACAGGGTCCGCGCGAGCGCTCTCCGCCCGCACCAGACGGCGCGGACCCGTCCTTTCAAAGGCCGGGCATGCCCGACCAAAACCCGACCTCCCGCCCCCGCGTCGGCTCACGCCCCCCGCATCGCCTGCACCGGGTTGATCCGCGCCGCGCGCACCGCGGGCCAGAACCCGCCCAGGATGCCCATCACCGCGGCGGCGACCAGCGCGGAGACCATGATGCCCACGCTCGGCTCGAACTTGAACACGATCTCCGAGAACGTCGCCCAGTTCATCGTCGAGAATTCCTGGAGCGACATCAGCATCGCCGCTGCCGCGCCGAGCGCGCCGCCGAGGAGCGAGAGGAAGATCGACTCGAAGAGGAACGACGTGAGGATCTGGAAGCGCGTGAACCCGAGCGCGCGCAGCGTGCCGATCTCACGCTGCCTCTGGGCGATGGTCGCGTGCATCGTGATCATCGCGCCAATCATGGCGCCGACCGAGAAGAAGAACGCGATGGCGAAGCCCATCGCCGAGAGGAAAATGGCCGTCCCCTGCGAGGTCTTCAGCAGAAACGCCTCCTCGCGCATGGCCGCCACGTCGAGCTGGCGGTTCGCGTCGAGCGCTGCGGCGAAGCCGTCGAACTTCGCGGGCGAATCGAGGCGAACGCGCACGCTCGACACGATGGAACCGCGCCCGAAGTTCGCGCGCACGCGATCGACGTCGGCCCAGATCTCCGACTCGTAGATCGAGCCGTTGTCCTCGAAGACGCCGACGACGTGCATGGGGCGGTTCTTTCGCATCTCGAAGGTGCCGTCGAGATCGACCCCCTTGAAGCGCCCGCGAATGGCCCGGCCGATGATCACCTCGTCGGTCCCCGGCGTGGCCGCGTGGCCCGCGATGATCTTCGCCGTGGGCCGGAAGGCGAGCGAGTCGTCGCTGATGCCGCGGATCGAGACGTTCGCGAAGCCGCCGTCGGTGCCGATCTTGTCGAGGAGCACCACCGCGACCAGCTCGCCGATGGCCTGCTGGTGCCCGTTGGAAAACGCCGCAACGCCCGGCTCGGTGCCGATGATTGCGATCTTCGCGACCTCGATCCCGCTCTCCATCTCGGCGCTCGCGCCCTTGCGCAGGACGATTGCGACGTTCGGGTCCGACGCCTGGTGCATCGCGTGGTGGATTCCGTTGGCGAGCATGCGTGCCGTCGCGAAGACGAAGACGACGAGGGCGAGGCCGAGCGCCGCCGCCGCGGTGGTCGTCTTGCGCGCCCGCAGGTTCCGCACGTTGTACATGAGGGGAATCACGCGATCCTCCGGAGCGCCTCGGTCACCTGCAGCCGCGCCGCCTGGATCGCCGGAATGAGCGACGCCAGCGCTCCCAGGCCCAGCGTGAGCGTGAAGGCCTCGACCGCCGTGGCCGGGCTGATGGTCACGGCGGGGAAGAAATTGCCCATGTTCTCCTCCATCCACCGGCCGAGCCCGGCCTGGACGAGCGGGAACGAGAGGATCAGGCCCACGACCGCCGAGCACACCGAGACGGTGAGCGCTTCGCCGATGATGAAGAGCCGGATGTGCCCGGGCCGGAAGCCGACCGCGCGCAGCACGCCGTACTCGGTCGTCCTCTCGCGCACGCCCATGGCGATCGTGTTGCCCAGGATGAGCATCATGATGACGAGGATGATGAGCGACACGATGTCGAGCGCCCCGAAGATGGCGCTGGCGCCCCCGAGGAAGCCTTGGTTCATCGCGCGCTCGCTCATCGTCGTCGTCTGGTTGTCCTGGTCGTCGAACAGCTTGTCGATGGCCGCGCTGACCTGCGCGCTCTTCGTCGGGTCGTCGACCCGCGCTGACGATCCAGCCAATCTTGTCCTTCTGCCGTTCGTTCGAGCCGTCGTTCAAGTACGTCCAGTGGAAGAAGAAGCTCGACTGGTCCATGGCCGTCTGCGGCGGCGCGCTGTAGATGCCGTCGATGTTGTATTGCCAGTCGCCCGGGGTAGATGGTCCCGGCGAGGGTGACCTTGTCGCCCACCTTCCAGCCGAGCTTGCGCGCGAGGGTGGCGCCGACGATCGCGCCCTGCTTGTCGCGCGTGCCACCGCTCGATGGCCTCGGGGTCGATCGTCGATCTCGGGGTAGACGTGGAAGATGTTCTCGGCCGCCGCCATGTTCGGCGAAGAACACGTTCGGCGTCCTTCGGCCACTTCGCGCCGGCCCAGTTCCATGTACGAGGCCGTCTTGATGCCCGGGACGTTGCTCCGGACGTCGTCGATGTAGCGCTTCGGCAGCGGGATGACGATGGTGACCTTGTGGCGCGTCGCGAGCCGATCCTTGGCGGCGTAGTCGACCCCCTTGGTCCACGCGCCGATGACCGTGCGCAGGAGCACGAACGCGAGGACGGCCACCGCCCCGCCGAGGACGGTCATGCGTCGTCCGGAACTTGTTGCGCCAGGCGTTCTTCGCCGCGACCTCGAGCAGCGTCATGACTGCAGCTGTCCCTTGTTCAGCTTGCGGATCACGCCGGCGCGCTCGGCGGCCGCCGGGTCGTGGGTGACCATGAGGATGGTCTTCTTGAACTCCTTGTTCAGCCGCTCGAGCAGCGCGAGGATCTCGTCGGCGGCCTTTCGATCGAGGTCGCCGGTCGGCTCGTCGGCAGACGAGGACGCGTCGGGTCGTTCACGATGGCGCGGGCGATCGCCACGCGCTGCTCCTGGCCGCCGGAGAGCTGGCGCGGGTAGTGGTGCATGCGGTCCTCGAGGCCGACGACGCGGAGCGCGGTCTGCGCCCGCTTCTTTCGCTCGCTCGCCCGAGAGGCTCGTCAAGCAGCAGCGGGAGCTCGACGTTCTCGACCGCCGTGAGCACCGGCAGCAGGTTGTACGCCTGGAAGATGAAGCCGATCTTCTGCGATCGGAACTGGGCGAGCTGACGGTCGTTCATGCGCGACAGCTCCGAGCCGGCCACCGTCGCCGTGCCGGCGGTCGGTTTGTCCAGGCCCGCGATCAGGTTCAGAAGCGTCGATTTGCCCGAGCCGCTGGGCCCCATCAACGCCTCGAACGCGCCCTCGGGCGACCTCCAGGTCGAGGTTCTCGAGGACCGGCACGGGCTCCTTGCCGCGGAAGAACGTCTTCGAGACACTGCGAAGCTCGACGATCGCACTCATTCCTTCAGTTCCCCTTTTCCTTGATCTTTCATTCCGTCGGTGAGCTCCGGGGGGGGCGACGCCACGATACGCGCGCCACTCGCGGGTCCGGAGAGGAGCTCCACGCTGCTGCCGGTGACGGGGCCGACCGTGACCGGCACCGACTGAACCGAGCCGTCGTCGCCGACGACGAACACGACCTTGTGCCCACCGCGGTCGACCACCGCGTCGGCCGCGACCACCTTCTTGGGCGGCGCCTTGAGGGCGTCGTCGCTCACCGGCGCCGACAGAAAGCTCACGCGCGCGCTCATCTCCGGCAGGACGCCCTCGGCCGCGTCGACGAACTTCACCTTCACGACCAGCGTCGCCTTCGACCGATCCACGCGCTTGCCGAGCTCGACGACCTGGCCGCGGTAATGGCGATCCGGGTACGCGTCGAGGAGGATGTCCGCAGGGCCGCCGACGTGGATAGACGACAGGCGGTTCTCCGGGACGTCCACTTCCGCCAGGAGCGACCGGAAATCGGCCAGCTCGACGATGGCCGCGGAGTCGCCGGCGTTCGCAATCTCGCCGGGTTTCATCGGCTTCGTCAGGACGGTGCCGTCGATGGGCGCGAGCACGGTGCGCTGCTGCAGGTTGACGCCGAGGGTGGCGCGCTCGGCATTGGCCGCCGCCACCTCGGCCTCGGCAGCTTTCACCTGCTGCTCGAGCGAGGTCTGCTGCGCGACCAGGTCGTCGAGCACGCTCTTGCCCTCCGCCCCGTGCTCGACGAGCGGCGTCTCGCGGGCAATCTTCACCCTCGTCTCGGCGAGGGTGGCCCGGGCGGTCTCCACGCGAGCCTGGGCCACCGCGACCCGCGAAAGGGCCGCAGCCACGGCGCTGCGTTGATCGAGCGTCTCCATTTCGGCGAGCACCTGCCCGGCCTTGACCGTGTCGCCCTCCTTGACGAGGACCCGGGCCAGGCGCCCGGTGTCATGCGGCCCGACCTTCGAGGTGACTTGCGGGACGATGTATCCCGTGGCCGTCACCTGGATCGAGGACTGGACCGGCGACAGAAGGGCGACCTCGGTCGTGGCGACCTCGGTCTTGAAGACCTGGCCGCGCACGCGCGGATAGGCCGACCACCCCGCGGCGCAGACGGCCGCGGCCGCGAGGAGGGCCACGATGACGCGCCTCGTGCCGCCCCCCGCCGCGGAACCCGGGGTGCGATCGATGCGCAGCGAGGCCAGATCGGAGCTTAACTGGTCGGTCACGCGGAATCCTGTGTAGCACGCAGAGGGGTAGCGAAGCCGCAACGCGACGCCGCGACGCGTCGCCGCGGTTCTACCGCTTTCTACCGCCGACCGGTGCCTGCCGACCAACCTTTTGGTGCCGGGGCCGCAAAACACAAACCAGAGGCCGAACCTGAGGCCTAACCTGGAGCCGCCTTGCCTGCGTGGCACTGCAATACTACGTTCCGGCTCGCTAAGTCCCCGCCGACGGCACGACTCCGGCTTCGCTGGAGTGGCCACACCTGAAGGAACCTCCTGCCATGCCCACGAAAATCGCCATCAACGGGTTCGGTCGCATCGGGCGCTGCATCGTCCGCGCCATGGCCGAGCGTAAGGTGAAGAACCTCGAGCTCGTCGCCATCAACGACCTCACCGACGCGAAGACGCTCGCGCACCTCTACAACTTCGACACCGTGCACGGTCGCGCGGAGCATCCGTCGACGGCGCTCGAGGCTGCGATCGACTTCGGCTTCGCCAAGGCCAAGGTGCTCGCCGAGAAGAATCCGGCGAAGCTCCCGTGGAAGGAGCTCGGCGCCGACATCGTGCTCGAGAGCACGGGCCTCTTCACCGACAAGGAGAAGGCGGCGGCGCACCTGACGGCGGGCGCGAAGAAGGTCATCATCAGCGCGCCGGCGAAGGGTCACGACGCCACCATCGTGCTCGGCGTGAACACCGAGGCGTACGACCCCGCCAAGCACACGGTCATCTCGTGCGGCTCGTGCACCACGAACTGTCTGGCGCCCGCGGCGAAGGTGCTGCTCGACAACTTCGGCCTCGTGCGCGGTCTGATGACGACCATCCACTCGTACACGAACGACCAGTCGGTGCTCGACATCCCGCACCGCAAGGGCGACCTGCGCCGCGCGCGCGCGGCCGGCGCTCAACATGATCCCCTCGAGCACCGGCGCGGCCAAGGCGCTCGCCGAGGTCATTCCCCAGCTCAAGGGCAAGTTCGACGGCCAGTCCGTGCGCGTTCCGACGATGGACGTCAGCCTCGTCGACCTCACCTTCGAGACCGAGAAGGCCATGACCAAGGACTCGATCCACGCGGCGATGAAGGCCGCCTCCGAGGGCCCCATGAAGGGCATCCTCGACTACGTCGACATCCCGCTCGTCTCGAGCGACTTCCTCGGTCGGCCCGCTTCGTCGATCTTCGACGCGACCGTGACGCAGGTGCTCGGCGACAAGTTCGGCAAGATCTTCGCCTGGTACGACAACGAGTGGGGCTTCTCCAACCGCATGGTCGAGCTCTCGCAGCTCGTGGCCTCGAAGCTCTGAGCCTCGCTCGGGGAGCGCGCGGAGAACGCCCACGCGCTCCCCTCCCCCCACCCGAACCAGTTCAAATCACTTGGAAGGCTCTGAGAGATGAACCCCCTGCTCGGCATCAAGACGATTCGCGAGCTGCCCGTCGAGAACAAGCGCGTCTTTCTTCGGGTGGACTTCAACGTTCCGCTCGACGGACAGCAAGATCACCGACGACTCGCGCATTCGTGAGGCGATTCCGACCATCAAGCACGCGCTCGAGCGTGGTGCGCGCCTGGTGTGCGCGAGCCACCTCGGCCGTCCCAAGAAGGGCCCCGACCCGAAGCTGTCGCTCGAGCCCTGCGCCGCGCGGCTGGCCGAGCTCCTCGGGCAGGACGTGTCGCTGCCCGAAGACTGCGTCGGCGACGCCGCCAAGAAGGTGGTCTTCGACCTTCGCGGCGGGTCAGGTCTGTCTGCTCGAGAACCTGCGCTTTCACGCCGAGGAGGAGAAGGACGACGAGGCCTTCTGCCGCCAGCTCGCGGAGCTCGCCGACGTGTACGTCGACGACGCCTTCGGGGCGGTGCACCGCGCGCACGCCAGCGTCCACGGGCTGGCCAAGCTGTACCGCGAGCGGGGCTGCGGCTTTCTGCTCGAGAAGGAAATCGCGGCGCTGGGCAAGATCGTCGGCACGCCCCGAGCGGCCTTACGTGGCCGTGCTCGGCGGCGCCAAGGTGAGCGACAAGATCGCGGTGGTCGAGTCTCTGCTCGAGCGGGTCTCGTCCCTGCTCATCGGCGGCGCGATGGCCAACACGTTCCTCGCGGCTCAGGGCAAGAGCGTGGAGGCGTCGCTGGTCGAGGGCGACAAGCTCGCGCTGGCGCGCAGCCATCCTCGAAAAGGCGCGCGAGAAGGGCGTCGACGTCGTGCTCCCGGTCGACGTGGTCGTCGCCGCGAGCACCGCAGCCACGGCCGGGGAGACCGTCTCGGTCGACGCGATACCGGCCGGCAAGATGGCGCTCGACATCGGGCCCAAGTCGTCCGAGGCCTTTGCGCGGCGCTTCGCCGATGCAAAGACCGTGTTCTGGAACGGCCCGATGGGCCTGTTCGAGAAAGCGCCCTTCGCGGCGGGTACCTTCGCGGTCGCCCGGGCGATGGCCGAGTCGCGCGCCTTCACCGTGGTCGGCGGCGGCGACAGCGCGGCCGCGGTGTACGCCGCGGGCGAGGGCATCGCGAAGAAGATGAAGCACATCTCGACCGGAGGCGGGGCTTCGCTCGAGCTCGTCGAGGGGAAGAAGCTGCCGGGTATCGAGGTTCTCCGGACGGGAGACGCAGCGTGAACCCGCTGCGCCGCCCGCTCATCGCCGGGAACTGGAAGATGCACCATGGGGGTCGGTCGGGCGTGGAGCTCGCAGCGGCGATCGTTCCGCTCGCGCTCGAGATGCCGCACGTCGACCTCGTCATCGCCCCGCCGTTCACCGCGCTCGCGGCGTGCGCGCACGAGTGCGACGGCAGCCGCGTCGAAGTCGCGGGACAGAACCTCTATCCGAAGCCCTCGGGCGCGTTCACCGGCGAGGTGAGCGGTCCCATGCTCGTCGAAGCCGGGTGCGCCTGGGTCATCCTGGGCCACAGCGAACGGCGGCAGCATTTCCAGGAGAGCGACGCCTTCGTGGCGGAGAAGGTCCGCGCGGCGCTGGCGTCCGGGCTCATCCCGATCGCGTGCGTGGGCGAGACCTTGACGGAGCGGGAGGCGGGAAAAACGCTCGCGGTCGTCGAGAGGCAGGTGCGGGCGCTGCTCGAGCCGCTGGCCACCGCGGCGAAGCCGACGGCGATCGCCTACGAGCCGGTGTGGGCCATCGGCACGGGCAAGAACGCCGGCCCCGCCGAGGCGCAAGAGGTCCACCACGCGATCCGGGGCTGGCTCGGGCAAGTATCGGCCGAGCTGGCGTCGGAGACCCGCATCCTCTATGGAGGCTCGGTCAAGCCCGACAACGCCCGCGACTTGCTGGCTGCGCCCGACGTGGACGGAGCCTTGGTCGGCGGGGCCAGCCTCGATGTGGGCATCCTTCGATGCCATCGCGCGCGCAGCCGAGAAGCTCGCCGCTCGTTAAACGCCGCCTTCCGAGACCTATCCCATGTTCACTGCCCTGCTCGAAATCGTCCACGTCTCCGTGTGCTTCTTCTTGATGCTGGTGGTGCTGCTTCAGCAGGGCAAGGGCGGGGGCATGGGCGCAGCGTTCGGCGGCAGCGCCACGCAGGTGTTCGGTGGGCGTGGCGCAGGAAACATCCTCACGCGGGCGACCGCCATCTGCGCGGCGACGTTCATGCTGACCAGCGTGTCGCTCGCGTACGTCGCCTCCGCCGGCGACCGCGATCTCGAAGCAGCACATCATCGAGGAGCAGCGCAAGGGCAAGGGAAACGAGGGGACGCGCGTGAAGGCCGCGAAGCCCAAGACGACGGCGCCGGACACTTCCGCGGCGCCGACCGCTCCCGCAGCTCCCGCCTCTCCCGAGACGCCTCCCGCGCCGCCGCCCTCCAGCCAGCCATGACCCCGCGTCGCGAGCGCGTGATCGACGCGCTCGCACTCGGCACGACGAAGCTCGCGTTCGGCGCCTGGGTCCTGCACACGGGCTTCACGCACGTTTCGGACGACGACTACGCGCGCACCGTCATCGCGGCGGCATTCGCCCATGCGCCCAGGCTCGACCCGAGCGGTACGAGCTGGTTGCCGTTTCCGTTCTGGGTCGCGGGTCTGGCGATGATGGCCACCGCCCGGTCGCTCGCGGTCGCCCGCGTCGTCGCCGTCGTGCTGGGTGCGGCGGCCGTCATCGCTCCGTACCTCGCGATGCGGACGATGGGGATGACGCGTTCTGCCGCGTGGCTCGCGACGTTCGTCGCGATGGCGCTGCCGTACAGCGCGTGGCTCGCGGTCGCCACCGTGCCCGAGGGGTGGGTGGGCGCGATCACCGCCGCGGCGCTCCTCGCCATGGGAAGCACGCGGGCCCGCCCCTGGTGCGCCGCCGCGCTGCTGGGAGCGTCGCTGTCGCGCTACGACGCGTGGGCCGCCTGCGCCGTGTTCGTCGCGTTCTGCGCCCTGCAAGCCAGGCGTCGATTGGAGAGAGTGCCGGCGTGCTACGTGCACGCCGGCCGATCGAAGCCCGCGCGCGACCTCCTGTGCGGAGTCGCTGCCGCGGCCGGACCCCTCGGGTGGATGGCGTGGAACGCGCACGCCCACGGGAGCGCGCTGCACTTCGTGACGAGAGTCACGGCGTTTCGGCATGCCGTCGGCGGCGCCGACGCACCCCTGGCGAGCAAGCTGCTCGGCTACCCCGGGTCGTTGCTTGCGGACACGCCCGAGGTGGCCCTGCTCATCGTGGTGGGGCTGATCGGAATCGCCACGGACGCGTCGGTTCGAAGGCGCTGGGTGTGGCCGACCGCCGCGGGGGCGGCCGTATTGGCGTTCCTCGTCGCCGGGGACCTCGGCGACGGAGCGCCGACGCATCACCCGGGGAGGGCGCTGTCCGCCCTGTGGTGGCTCGGCGCTGCCCTGGGAATCGACGCCGCCGCGACGGCCATCGCCCGGGTGCGACCCTCGTGGCGCAAGCCCGGCCTGGGTGTGGCGGGCGCGCTCCTCGGGCTGTGGTTGATGGCGTTGCCAGGGCGCGTCCGTGCGGCCCCCGGCGAGAGCGACGCCGAGCGCAGGGACGTGCAGATCGAGCGCGGGCTCTCGATGCGCGACCGCGGCGTGGCGAGCGCGGAGATCACGCCGTGCGCCTTCGAGCACTTCGCGTTGCTGGCGGCCTGGGGAGCCCCGGAGCGAGCGAAGGTGAACCCGCGCACCGGCGCGCCGCTGACCGACGCGTGCCCGCAAGTCGAGGAGCGCTGAGGCGCTCGCGCTTCCCACTCTTCGAGAGCCGCCAAGCCGCAAAGACGCCAAGGATTGGGTGATCAGCAAGCGGCGGGCATCGCCTGCTCAACCCCAAACCCTTGGCGTCTTTGCGGCTTGGCGGCTCTCTCTCGTCTAGAATCCGTACTGCGCGCCGAGCTCCGGACCGAACGTCGGTACCAGTCCGCTGCCGCCGAAGGCCAGGTCGAGGCGAGCGGCGAAGGTCAACCCGAACGAGCTCGAGAGCGCATAGCGCGCTCCCCCGCCGAGCAGGACGAAGCCCGGCCCACCGGTTCTCCAGGCACCCACCGCTCCGGTTTGGACCTTGCCGTTCGGCGGGAAAAGAGCCACCGTCGTCGACGTGTGGGCGTCGAACTCGGACGCGCCGCCCCCGACGAACCCCATGGGCGCGAGGCCCTTCACCAGCGGATCTTTGCCGAAGAGGTACGTGCCGCGCACCTCCGCGTGAAGGCGGGTCAGACTGAACGCGCGGCCGTCGTTGATGGCCGCGCCCGTCGAGTTGTTCGCGTCGACGTTCGGCGAGGCCCCGGGATACACGAAAAGCACGAGGCCGAGGCGCGCACCGAGAAGGATGTTGCTCGTCAGCGCGTAGTCGAGCGAGAGCAGCAGGCGCACGTTGCCGAGCGCGAGCTGGCTGCTGACCGTGCCGGCCGAGCCGGCGTTCAGGTTGAACAGGCCATTATTCATTCCGCCCTTCGGCGTGCGCGCCGGAAAGTCGCTCCCGTCCGCGTTGGCGCAATAGTAGCCGGCGCTGTTGGCGGGCTGCCCTGCGTTGGGGGTGCCGACCGGGTTGAGGTAGCAAACGTTCTGGCCGGACGGCAGAGGCATGAAATCGATGGCGATGGCGCCGCCGATCCAGAGGCGCTTCTCCGTCCTGGACTTCGGCGCCTCCTCGCTCTTGCCCTCGCTGTCGCCCTCGCCCTGCTCCCCCTCGCCTTCGCCCTTGTCGGAGGCGCCCTCGTCTCCCGTGCCTTTCTTCCCGCATCCCGGAAAGTCCGGCGGACAGTCGGCCGAGGCGCCGCTGCATGCCTTGGGCGGCTTCATGCCGGGAAGGCTCGGCTCGTCGCCGGTAATCTCGTCTCGAATGGGCACGGTGAACGGGTGCTTCGCGTCTCCCGAGTTGGCGACGGGCTCCTTGTTCCGGTTGATTCCCTGAATGTAGTAACGCATCGTCCCGGACGTGACGTCGGAGCACGGGATGAGGCCCCCCCACCCCTCGCCCACCTTGTCGAGGTCCACCCGCCGCCAGTCGCTCATGGTCGCGCCCTTGTATTTGACGACGACCACGGCGACCTCCGCGGGCGCTCCCTCGACGTAGACCGGTAGTGGCGTGTTGACCTTCTGCTCCATCGCCGGCGTGTGTGTGAAGTCGCCTGCCGCCGGCCCGCCGCCGGCGTGGCTCGTTCCGCCTCCGCCCCCCGCGGCCGCTGCGCCCGCTCCTCCACCCGCGCTCGCTGCGCCACCCGTCGCGGCCTGGAACGCCGAGCGAATGTCCGCCGCGTCGTACGCGGGGTTCATCGTGATGCCCGGCTGCAGCTTCACCGCCTTCGCCCACGCCTTGTTGGCGCCGTCCGCGTCGTTCTTGCGAAAGAGCATCGCGCCGATGTCGCGCTGAAGAGCTGCGCGCGTCGCCGCGCTGCACTTGGTCGTGCCGCACGCCTTGACGGCCTTGCGGAGGCGCGCCGCGCCGGAGCCGTAGTTCAATCCGAGGTAGTCCCCCTCGGCTTTCTTCAGAGCCTCTCGGGCTCCCGCTTCGGTGCGCGCGTCTGCGAGCGCGGGCTGCACGACGGTGAGAGAGGCGAACGCGAGGAGGAGGATGATGACGGCTCGCACTGCCCCGCTTCATACACCGTCGGCAAGACCTTTGTATCGGCGACCCGGCGAGTCGTTGATCCGGTCCATTCGCGACCCGCGAGCCCCCGGCGAAGGTCGAACGGACCTGTTGGATTTTTCTGCAATCAGTCGTTTTCGTGCGCCGATTCGACTGCCCTCACGCGCGGACGGCCGACGACGGCGCAATGCGGCGCGTGCGATCGCGGAGTAGCGCCACGAGCTCCTCGTGGGGGCGCGGCTCCTTGCCGAGAGGCACGAGGCGCCTGGCGAGCCAGTCGTACCGCCGCAACATCAGCGCCGCCCATACCTGGAAGAAGTCGACCCCCGAGAACACGAGCGCACCCTCCGCCTCGTAGGTGGGAATGTTGCGCTGGAAGTCCTCGGGCATCTCGGTCCAGTGCCGCGTCGCCTTGATGTGATGGCCGATGTGATAGCCGTCGTTGAAGCAGCGGCGGTTGTACGTCGAGTTGATGCACGTGATGCTGTTTCGGTAAAAGTTCTCCGGCGAGGCGGCGTCGATGAACGCGTGCTGGGCCCAGTTGCCCGCCATCATGCCGAATCGCGCGATCAGAAACGGCACGACGAGCACGCTCAACGTCGCGCGCCAATTCACCAGCCACAGCCCGATGGTTGCGGCCCAGAAGGAGAGCTCGCCGACCACCACGCGAATCATCAAGCTGCGCCGGCCCTTGCGCGCGAAGTAGGCGGTCAGCTGGAAGAAGACGATGAAGAAGAACACGAGGAAGTAGCGCATGAAGTCGAGGAAGCTGTCGCGCTGGTAGCCCATCGTCGAGCTGAGGTCGGCTTCCAGGTTGTTCTCCGGGTGGTGCATTCCCACGTGGTGGCCGAAGTACGTCTCCGGCGACTCCCCGAAGAACGGGCCCAGCACCCAGGGGATGTAATAGTTCATCCACGTCCACGGACGCCGGAAGAGGCGCCGGTGACTCGTGTTGTGGAGCATGAGGATGAACGGGCCCATGAAGTAGACCATGAGCGCGATGTGGACCGCCGCGAGCCACCAGCGGAACGCGCCGGGGACGAACAGAACCACCCCGGTCGAAGCGACGGTGCCCGTCAGCACGGCGATGAGCCCCAGAAAGGGGGCGTCGCGCCGGTCGCAGATGAACGCCTCGGCGATCCGGTGCAAGAGCCCCGGCGTCTCGGCAGGTCGGTAGGTCGGGTCGCGCAGGACGACGTCCATGAGTCAACGCTTCTACGATTGATGGGACGCAAAGGCGAGTACGGGATGGCCACGGCTGCCGCGGCTTGCGCGCCGCGGCAGCAACCAGGCGCGAAAACGATTTCGCGCTACCCCTAGTTAGAGACCTGGGCGCTCGCCTGTTTCACGCACGCTTCGATCGGAATGGACCAGGCTCACCGCTTCGTATCCGAGCGATTGAAGGAGCGCGGTGAGCGTGCGATTGGCGCTCGCGCGCGCGCGCTCGAGGACGCCCGCGTCGATGGCGGCCTGACGCATCTGCTCTTCGGCTTGACGCCGGGCGTCTCCCTCGAGCTGCTCGTTGCGCTCGGCCAGCATGTCCGTCGAACGAAAGACGACGTGCGTCGAGCGCTCGTCGAGAGACGACGAGACGATCTCGGGCGCGGGCAAGCGTACCTCTACGCTCCTCGTGCTCGGGTCGACGCGAACGTCCTCGTCACGCAGCTTGGAGAGATCCACGCCGGCGACGACGTCGCCCACCGCTACGAGCAGGATCGCGTCCTTCGGCTGAACGAGGCCCCACAGTCGGGATTGCTCGTCGCGAGCCTCGATCACCTTCTCGATGTGAAAGCTCGTCGTGTCGAGCCTGGCCATGTCGCGCATGGCGGCCACGACACCCGGGGTCGATCGCACTGTGGTGTGTCGCCCGTCGCCGCCGGCGGACTCGGAGCGGGCGAGATAGACGGCAAGGGCAATGGACGCCGCGACCACGGCGCCCGCGAGCGCAGCGCCCGCGAGCGCGAGCGCAACCACGCGCGAAGATGGCAATCGAGCCACGCCCTTCACGCTACCACCCTTGCGCGATTGACACGCCGCGGAGCTTCGCGTGAACATCCGAGGTTGCAGGTATGAGCACGTCGGTACCGCCGTCTGGATCGACCTCCCCACTCGCGTTTCCGGGCGCGCTGGTCGCCGGTAAATACCGGCTCGAATCGGTGGTGGGCGTCGGCGGGATGGGGTCCGTGTGGTCTGCGGTCCACCTCGGGCTCGCCCAGCAGGTGGCCATCAAGCTCGTCTCGTCGAACTTCGTTCGGTCCACCGACGCGCTGCGGCGCTTCGATTGCGAGGCGAAGGCCGCGGCGAAAATTCGGAGCCGTCACGTGCCGCAGGTATTCGACAACGGCGTGATGGAGGACGGCACTCCGTACCTGGCGATGGAGCTGCTCCACGGCGAGTCGCTCTTCAGGCGAATCCACCGACAGGGCCCCGTTCCGCTACCCGAGGCCGTCTCGATCCTCGATCAGTGCTGCAAGGCGCTCTCGCGCGCCCACGCGCTCGGAATCGTCCATCGCGACATCAAGCCGGACAACATCTATCTCGCGCAGTCGGTCGACGACGAAGGCTACGTGGTCAAGGTCCTCGATTTCGGGGTCGCGAAATTCACGGTCCTGGGGGAAGCCGAGCACTCGTCGACCCGGACCGGCTCGCTCGTGGGAACGCCGCAATACATGAGCCCCGAGCAGGCGCGAGGCCTGCGGACAATCGACTTTCGCAGCGATCTGTACTCGTTGGGCCTGGTCGCCTACACGATGCTCACGGGCAACCTCGCGTTCTCGGGCGAGTCGCTGGGCGACCTTCTCCTGCAGATCTGCACGCAGCCGCTGCCAAGCCTTCGGGCGGCCGCCCCATGGCTCCCCCCGGCGATGGAGGAATGGTTCCAGCGCGTGTGCGCGCGCGAGCCCGACGGCCGGTGCCCGTCGGCGCAAGCCTTCGTCGACACGCTGCGCGCCGCCGCCGGCGGCACCTCTCCCGGGCAGTTTCCCGGAGCGCCCACCACGGCAGCCCCGCTCTCCACGACGGGCGAAGCTTCGTCCATTACGGCGGCTGGCGTGGGTGCACGCACGCCCTGGCTCGCGGTCGGGCTGGCGGCGGCCGTCGGCCTCGCGATCGCGGTCGGAGGCGTCGTTCTCTTCGTCCATGCGCGGCGGCCGGCGCACGCGATATCCGCCGCGGAAACGTCGACGGGGGCACCCGGGACGACGGCGAGCGCCCTCCCCGTGGCGACGCTCGCCTCGGTGGCGACCATCGCTCCTCCTGCTCCCGAGTCCGCGGTACCGGTGTCGACCGGCGTCCCCAGTCCGTCGTCTTCGCACAAGCCGGCGACCCCCGCGTCGAAACCCGCTAGTGTGCTCCCCACGGCCAGTCCGCCGTCGACCGCATCCGCGAAGAGCGTCGGCGGTGCGCACCCCGGAAAACCCTCGACGACGGTGGACCTTGGATACTGAAGACCGCCCCCGAAGCACCTCACCCCTTCGGTCGCGGCCCGTATGGGTGCTCGCCGCGGCCTCCGTCGCGAGCTTCGCCAGCGCCGGGACCGCGCGCGGCCAGACACCGGAGGATCGCGCCTCTGCTCGTGTTCTCGGCACCGAGGCCGTGCGCCTGGCCGATGCGGGAGACTGCCCCTCGGCCATTCCGAAGTTCGAAGCCGCCGAGAAGCTCTATCACGCCCCCACCACGCTCGAACGCCTCGCGGAATGCGAGATCAAGGTCGGCCGGCTGATCGCGGGCACCGAGAACCTGAACCGCGTCGTGCACGAGCCCCTGCCGCCCAATCCCCCGCCGGCCTTCGTCGCCGCGCAGACCGCCGCCGCGCAGCTCCTCGCGTCGACGACTCCGCGCATCGCCAAGCTGCGCATTCACGTCGACGGCGCTCCCCCCGACCAGATCACGGTGACCGTCGACGGTGTGAACGTTCCGTCGGCGCTCCTCGACGACCTCAGGCCGACCGATCCGGGCAATCACGAAGTCGCCGCCTCGGCCCCGGGGTTCAGGCGGACGACCGCTCCGGTCAAGCTCGCCGACGGAGCCGAGCAAGGCGTATCGCTCACCCTCGAGGCGGAACCGAACGCGGTACGAGCGCCGGCCACGAGCGGCCCAGCGCCCCAGGGGATGTCGACGACTGCGCCATCCCCGCAGGCACCGGCGGCCGGGCCCACCGGCTCGTCCAAGGCGCCGGCGATCGCCGCGCTGGGCGTCGGCGTGGCGGGACTTGCGGTGGGGTCGATCTTCGGCGCGCTCGCACTCGGCACCAAGTCGTCGCTCGACAGCGCCTGCCCCAGCAAGTCATGCCCCGCGACGTCGAAGAGCAACATCGACTCGCTGTCGACCCAGGCCTGGGTGTCCAATGCGGGGTTCGCCGTCGGCATCGTCGGTGCGGCGGTCGGGCTCGTACTGCTCGCGACGTCGCATGCCAGCGGCGAAACCCCTGCGGCGACCGCCCACGTCGCGCCGTGGCTGGGCCCAGGCGGCGCCGGGCTCGGAGGCTCGTTCGAATGAGGGCTCGCAGGAAGGGCGGCGGCTGGCGCGCGAGCGCGCCGCTCGCGGTTCTCGCCATGGGCAGCGCGGCCATGAGCGCGGCGTGCAATTTCGTCGTCGGAGTCGGCGACTACTCCGTGGCGGACGGCAGCACGGCCGACGCGACCAGCACCGACGCCGGCGATGGCGCGGTCGACGCCTCCCCCCAGCAAGAGGCCGCCGCGTGCGTCCCGGTGACCACGACGCCCCTGCCCTCTCAGGGCGGCGCCATGTGCCCGCAAGACAGCGACGGCTCGACGTGCTGGCCCCACGACACGACGAGCTTCTCGGCCACGTGGGTGGCGCCCGTCGGCGCGCACCTCGGACTTTGCACGGCGCAGCAGATCGCGGGCTTTTTCACGGCATGCGAGGGCGGCGACGCGTCTGCCTGCATGGTCTGGCAGCAGGCGAACACCGCCTGTTACAACTGCCTCTACACGGACAGCACCGCGAGCACGTACGGCGCGATCGTTTCGTATCCCAAGGAGCAGCTCGACGAGATCAACGCCCCGGGGTGCGTCGCCCTGGCCGAGCCGTGCAACCAACCATGCGCCGCGGCGTCCCTGGCGTTGCTCCAATGCGGGAATGCCGCGTGCACCCAACCGTTTTGCGGCGACTTCGACTCCTACAAGGCGTGCAAGGTGCAGGCTGAAGCGTGCAGCTCGTGCGGCGCGTTCCAGACAGCCGCCGGCTGCGATACGCAGATCCTCGGCGCACCCGCGCAACACCCCTCGGTGTCCCTGTGCGACCTCAACGCCACGACCTTTCAGGAGCTCTACAACGCGGTCGCGACGTTCATGTGCGGCCCCTGACAGCCTCCAGACCGTCGGCGCTCACGGCACCGACCGGGGCACCAGGGGGCAGCAAACCCACACGCACGTACGAGTCTCCTGTTCTCGGACGTTATGCAGCCGGGCTCGGCAGCCGTACCTTCCAAGAGGGCGGCATCGACATGGTCAAGAGAAGCGAAGGGGCGAAAATCCAGGCCGAACGTCGCACCAGCCGCCACCCCACGCCTCTCCCGGCGTTCGACATGGAGCAGTTCGCCCGCGAGTCCGAGCAGGGGCTTCGGATCGCCGACGAAGCACCGACGCGGCGGCGCTTCGATCACTCTGCCATGCTCGAGGTGGCGCCGACGGTCGAAGTCGACGAGGCCCTGAGCGACGACGAAGAGCAGCTGGTCTTCTGGGCACGCATCGGTGATGACACCCAGGTGCTCGTGCTCGCTCGGAGCCTCGACGCTCTTCTGACCGAGCCCCGTGTAGCGGGAGACGCCCTCGTCCTCTCGGCGATCGACGGCCACAGCACCGTTCGGGCGGTCGTCGATGCATGCGGGCTGCCGGCGTTGTCGGCCCTTCAGGCCATCTGCGACCTGCTCGATCGCGGCGCCGTTACGTTCGCGCGTTAGCGCTCACGCGCTCACCTGCTCGAGGCGACGAGCGATCGTCTCCGCCCAGTCGGCCTGCTCGGGCCGCATCATGCACGACCGCAAGATCGTGACGCGCGGGGCGTCCATGGTCACCTCGGGGTGCAGCAAGGCAAAGCGCGCGGCGTCGATCGTGAGCTTCGCGAGGTACACGGGCTCCGGCGCTGACTCGGCGCGCGCGAAGATCTCGTGGGTGGCGGTCGAGATCGCGCTCGCCGTGCTTGCACGCGGAAAGTAGGTGACGATGTCGAGCGGCGGCCGCGGCTCGCTCGCAAAGAGCAGCGCATACTTGCTGCTCCGCCCCAGGGCCGCCTCGAGCGCCCGAGCGCCCTCGAGGCACCTCGCGAGGATCGCGGCCATCGTGCCCTCGGTCTCGAGCGGCACGCATTGCAGCGTGAGCCATAGGGCGGCCGCTGCCGCTCCCGAGCGCGAGCACTCGAGCGTCGTTTCGCCCGGATGATGTTCCGGCGACGAGAAATAGGTGTAGGGCGACGCGTGCGCGTACTTCGCCGCCACCGACGCGTCGGCGAAGAGCACGCAGCCGCAGCCATAAGGCTGAAGCCCGTGCTTGTGCGGATCGACGACGAGGCTGTCCACCCCCCCGGTCGAAAGCAGCGCGCCGAGCCGCGGGTCACGTCCCGCGAGGAGCCGGTAATAACCGCCGTAGGCCATATCCGCGTGCACGCGAAAGCCATGACGAGCCCGCCGCTCGAGAATCTCGGGCAGCGGGTCGAGCGCGCCCAGGCCGGTCGTTCCCAGCGTGACGACGATCGTCCCGACCGGACGCGCCGCGAGGAGCGCGTCGAGCGCGTCGAGATCGAGCTGCCCGTGAGCCGTCGCCGGCAGCTCCACGTAACTTGCTCGGAGGAGCTCGCACATTCGCTTGTGCGTGTAGTGGGCGTCCTGGCTGAACACGATGGGTCGCTCGGGGTGGAGCTCACGCGCAATCCACAGCGCCTCGAGGTTGGCAACGGTTCCGCTCGACGTGAGATGCCCGAGGAACCGGTCGTCTGCATAGCCGAACATCCGCGCCAGCTGGGCGACCGCCTCCTTCTCCATGGCCGCGGTCGCGCGCCCGCCGTCGAGCGCGTGGTTGTTCGGATTGACGAGCATCGCGGCCAGGTAGCCGAGCACCGCAGCGGGGTGCGGCGGCTTGAGCATCTGACCTGCATAGAGCGGATGAAAGTGCGGATAGTTGTCGCGAAGCCGGCGCGCGAGCGACGCGAGCGGCGCCCGCAACGCTTGAGGGTCGAGACCCGCCGCGCTGTCCGGGGTAACCGCGGGCCACTGCCCCTCCCAATCGCGATGGGCCTCGAGCACGGCCAAAATGTGAGAGTCAAACTCGGGCGGAAATGTCATGTGCGGCTCGCCATCATACCGGCGTCCGCACACCAACCTCTTTGGGGCCGGCGCCCCCAAAGACAAACCCTTTTGGGGCCGGGGCCCCAAAAGACAAACCTGAAGACGACGCGCGCAAAACCCCTCCTTACATCCAAATTGTAAGTTGCTGCTGGGAGGACCCAGCACTATAAAGAGCGGTCTTGTTGAGCTGTCGGCTTGTTGGGTGGAGGGGATCGTGCGCCATGGTGGCATGGCTGCTGTCGGCGGGGTGCGCCTCGGCGCCCGCGGGTGACGCCACCGGCGACGACGCCAGCGACGACGCCAGCGACGATTCGACCACACCGGACGACGCCGCCGAAGCCGGCCGTGACGGGCACGGTGGCCGCGACAGCACGGCCTTGGACACCGGAGTCGACTCCTTGGCGCCCGCCGAGGCCTCGATGAGCGACGCCGGCGACGACTCGACGACGACAACCGACAGCCCCTCGGGCGACGACGGGACGACACCCGACGCGAACGACAGCGGCGGCCAGCCAGACACGAGCGGCCCCGTGGACAGCGGGAGCGCGGTCGACGCGAACGACGGCGCGACCGCCGACACCGGCGTCGACTCGGGACCGGATGCCTCGACGGGGCCCATCACGTTCGTGCAGTCCGCGGCGGCGCTGGTCACCGGAACCGCAACGGCGGTCCCCGTCACGTTCGCCCAGGCGCAGAAGGCGGGCGACCTCATCGTCATCGCGGTGGGCTGGACGGACACGACCCCCGTCGTGAGCTCCGTAAAAGACTCGGCGGGGAATACGTATCACCTTGCGGTCGGCCCGACCCAAGAGACAACCGACCTCACCCAGTCCATCTACTACGCGGCCGGCATCGCCGCCGCGAGCGCCGGGAGCAACAAGCTCACCGTGACCTTCAGCGTAGCGGCGAACGGCGTAGACCTGCGCGCGGCCGAGTACGCGGGCCTGAGCGCGACCTCGCCGCTGGACGTGACCGCCACGGCGGCCGGCAAGTCGAGCGCCGCCAACAGTGGCTCCAAGACGACGACCGTCGCGCGCGAGCTGCTCTTCGGCGCGGGCATGACCACCGACGGCTACAACAACACGCCGACGACCGGCTTCACGATGCGCGGCGTCACGAACAACGGAGACATGTTCGAGGATCGCGTCGTGTCGGCCACGGGCGCGTATGCCGCGAGCGGGACGTTCAACGACACGGGTTCGTGGGAGTGGGTCATGCAGCTGGCGACGTTCCGGTAACGCGAGGAGGGACCTACCTGCGTCCGCCCTCGGGCGCGCCGCCCTGGGCCGCACGCGGCGCGTTCTCGGCCACGAACCCTCCGAGGCTGCGCGCGAAGTGTACGAGCGGCCCCCCCGGCTCCGTCGAGCCGCGTTCGACCTCGCCGATGAGAATCGTGTGATCCCCCGCCGTGTGCGTCGCGTGCCGGCGGCACTCGAGGTTGACGACGGCGCCGGCGATCAGCGGGACACCCGCGCCGTTGGCGGCACGCAGGCCGACGCCCTCGAACCGGTCGATTCCGTGGCGCGCGAACTGTTCGGCGATCCACCCCTGCCGCTCGCCGAGCACGCTGACCCCGAAGCGCTCGGCCGCGACGACGGCGTCGTGCGCGCTGGCCGTGTGGGCGATGCACACCAGCACGAGCGGCGGCGCAAGCGACACGGAGCTGAAGGCGGACGCGGTGAAGCCGACGGGCCCCTCCGCCGAGCTCGCGGTGATGATCGTCACGCCGCTCGCGAAGCGCGACAGGGCCTCGCGAAAGTCGGCGGTGGAAAACGAACCCGTCATAGGCGGCTCCTCACACGAGTGCCCATGACTTTACCTGGAATGGAGCGGACTGCACGCGACGAGCCACCAGGGCCGAGGCAACGGACTGCACGCGACGATTCCCCTGCTAGCGCCGGCGGACGACCGCGGGGACCCCGCCACGCGGCCGGAGCGTCGCGATGGCGTCGGGCTCGATGATGCGCGTCGGATCGATCTCGAAGCGCGCGGCACGCATCAGCGTGGAAAGGACGATCGGCCCCTCCATGAGCGCGAAGTAGTTCCCGATGCACACGCGCGGGCCGACTCCGAAGGGGATCCATGCGGACTTGTGTCGTGAGGCCTCGCGCTCGGGCGCGAACCGGTCCGGATCGAACCGGTCAGGCTCCGGCCACACGGCGCGCGACGTGTGAATCCCGAAGATGTTGACGAAGATGAGCGTCCGCTCCGGATAGCTGCGCCCGCCGAGCTCGATCGGCTCACGGGCACGCCGCCCCAGAAGAACGAGCGGTGGGTAGAGACGAAGCGCTTCCTTGAACACGCGCGTCGTGTACGCGAGCTTCTCGGGTGCGAACGTGGTCGGCCCCTCGGGGCCGAACGCGTCGGCCTCCGCCTGCACGTGCGCACGCGCCTCGGGGTTGCGCGCCAGGAGGTAAAACGCCCAAGCGAGGGCGTTGGCGGTCGTCTCGTGGCCGGCAACGAACAACGTGTTCGCCTCGTCGCGCAGCTGCTTGTCGCTCATCCCCTCCGCGCGTCCTCCTTCGGTGTCGCGCGCGAGCAGCAGCCGGGTCAAGAGGTCGGCCCGCTCGCCGGGCTGCGCGCGCCGCTCGTCGATCATCGCGCCGATGTGCGCGTCGAGCGTGCGGATGGCCGCCGCGACCTCGCCGTCCCTTCCGGGAAGGAGGAATGGCTCGCGCAGAGCGTCCTCGATGCGCTGCCGAACCTCGAAGAGCGGCGGCGGCACGCGCGGACGCACTTTCTCCTCGGCTTCGATGAGCGTCACCTGCAGCGTGAGCATCGTCGAGGCGAAGCTCTCGTCGACCCACCGGAGAGCCACCGTCAGCGCGTGACCGATCTCGTCCGCCTCGTCGTAGGTGTTCGTTCCGAACAGGGTCGCCCCGACGACGCCCATGGTGATCCGCGTCATCTCCGTCGCGAGATCGACCGTTTCTCCCTCGCGAAGGCGCTCGAGCCCGCGCCTGGCGACGTCGTTCATCGTGCTCGCGTACGTGGCGAGCTGCGTGGAGTGAAAGAGCGGCGACATCAGCCTGCGCTGGCGGCGCCACAGGTCTCCCTCGCTGGTGAAGAGACCTTCACCGCCCAGGTCCCGCAAGACCAGGCGAATGGCGGGGGCCTTCTCGAGCGAGCCGGCACGCTCGACGAGCACCTCGTGCGCGAGCTCCGGGGAGTTCACCGTGACGACCCACCGACTGAGAAAACGCACTCGCGCCAGCTCGCCGGCGTCCGACGCGGAGCGCAAAAAGCGCAACCGGTCGTTCTTGAAGAGGTGCGCGTGGCCGAGGAGGTTCGAACCGGAGACGACGGGCAGGTGGGAAAGGTTCATTCTGACTCCGAGACAAAACGTGGGGTGCGGCCAGCGTTCAGGCTACTCGCATTTGGCACGGTTCCTCGCCGTGCCGCGCCGGCGCCGCTGCGAGCCAAATGCCGGCGGTTTCGGCCCATGGAGCCCGGTCAGGGGGCTGACGTGGCCGCCGAGAATCGACCAAGCGCGCGACTTCCGCCAGCCGAAGCTCGTGTTTGAGCCCCACCAATCTGCCATGCTTGGGCGCAAGGGGTCTCTGTTTCCGGTCCCCGCTTCGCCGCGAATCGACGTAATCTCCCACTGTGACGGGTCGTCACTCCTGCCACGCATGCGAGGTCACACCGTGAAGGCACTTCTGCCGCTTCTCGTTCTTCTCGTTGCCTGCGCCCCCGACATTCCGCAAGACAAGCCGCCTGCCGGCGCCATCGTCGTAGATTTCGATCTCAGCGGGTCCCCGCCCGTCGTGCCGCTGCCGAACGATCTGGCCATCATGGGGGGCAAGATCGTCGTGCCCGCGTCGCCGACCGACAGCCCCGCGCAGTCGGAGTTCAACCAGGACTACCTCGAGACCCTCGGCGGGTTCCCGTTCGAGTCCACGGCGTCCGTCACCCTGAGCGGCGCGCTCAATCCGGCGACCGTGAACGCGAACTCGGTTCTCGGGATCGACGTGACAGCCGGCAAGACGAATCCGTCGGCACCGCTGGTCGCGCTCGCGCCGGCCTACGACATGGCCCACAACACCATCGCGATCCCTCCGCCCGCGGGCGGTTGGACACGCGCGCACCAGTACGCGGTCGCGCTCGTGGCGGGTCCGAAGGGGCTGAAAGGCGCGGCGGGCGAGGACGTCATCGGGTCGTCGACCTGGGAGCTCGTGTCGGGCCAGAACCCGCTGGTCAAATGCCCCCAGGGGGACCTCACGTCGAAGGATTGCACCCTGGCGGTCGACATCATTCCTTCGACGCTCACGGACCCCGGAGCGCGCCTGCAGGATCAAATGCAGAAAGCCCTGCAGCTCGAGACGATCCGCGCGGGGTACGCGCCCCTCGTGCAGCTGGTCGCGGACAAGCTGCACCTGCAGCGCGAACAGATCCCGATCGTGTGGACCTTCACGATCGTCGACGCGGGAGAGGTGACGTTCGATCCAGCCAACTCGGTGATCCCTTTCCCGAACGACATCCTCCGTGACGCCAAGACGAGCACACTCGCGCTGCCGAACCCGAAGACGGGCAAGCCGCTCAGCAAGGCGGACTGCATGGCGCCGACGGACCAGTCGGTCGCGCTTTACTGCGGGCTGAACACGCTCGACGGCTTCTCGACGGTGGCGCCGCCTCTCAGCGACAACAGCAACACGGCTGATGCCGTCGCGCAGGCGCACGTCGACGGCGCGACCCTGGTCGCGAACATGACCGTGGGCCTGCAGCCCATCGCTTCGACGGCTCCGGCGGCCGAGCAGAGCGGGCCGCCCAACTTCAAGCCGTGTCTGAACTGCCTCTCGAGCACGCCACCGGCCGGGCAGCCCGCGCAGCCCGAGGAGCTTCAGTGGCAGCTCGTGTCACCGCTCGACGAGAAGACGACGTACCTCGCGTGGGTGAGCGGCGACGTCAAAGACAAGAGCGGCAAGAACGTGATCGCCAGTCCTACGTTCGCGCTGCTGCGTCTGGCCAACCCGCTGGTCGACCCGGTCACCAAGCACGCCACCGTGAACATTCTCACCGACGCGCAGGCGGCGCAGCTCGAGCCGCTCCGGTCGGCGATGAAGCCGGTCGTCGACAAGCTCGCGACCAGCGGCGTCCCGCGGAAGAACCTCACGCTGGCGTGGACGTTCACGACGCAGTCCGAGGGCACGATCCTCGATCAGCTGTACGGCTACCCGGCGCTCCAGCCCAAGACCGCTCTCACCGACACGCCGGTCTACGTCTTCGACGCGACGGCTCCGTATCAGCAGCTCGCGCACCTGGTCGCCAGCGGCGGCACGGCGGTGCCGTCCCTTTCGCCGGTGGTCGGCAACATCGTGCCGTCCACGAGGTTCCTCGTCGGAGTCTTCATGACGCCCGTCGCGGTGACGGGTCCGAGCGGCACCCTGAATCCCTACAATCCCAAGTATCTGCCCGTGAACTTCACGTTGGTCCTTCCGAGCACGAGCACAGCCATGCCGCAGACGGGGTATCCGCTCACGATCTTCGGGCACGGCATCACCCGATCGCGCGAAGACTTTCTCGCGCTCGCGGCGGCTCTCGCCAGTCCCGTGGATCCCACGATACCGGCTCAGGCGGTCATCGCGATGGACACCGTGTATCACGGCGAACGTACGTCGTGCACGGGGTCCGCGGCGAACATCATGCAGATGAGCGACGACGCCGCGTGCGCCGATCCCATGAACCAGAAATGCAACGAAGCGTTCATCGGCCGGTGCGTCGCGCGCGACACCACCAAGACGCCGGTCCACCCCTGCAATCCAGGAACGTCCGACGATTACACAGTGTGCGCCGTCCACGGGCAAGGCGCGTGCGTGCCGAGCACCACGATGGGGCCGATGGGCGAGAAGGGCGTCTGCGAGGGAGGCGACTTCTTGCGCGACGACTACAAGACCTTGAGTGCGAATCCGGACCCGACGATGGGGACGGACCTCGTTCCGTTGCTGCGCCCAGTCATCAGCGGCTGGAACATGTTCAGCCTGACGAACTTCTTCGGCACGCGAGACAACTTCCGGCAGCAGGTCATCGACCTGTCCCAGCTCGTACGCGTCATCAAGAGCACGACGCCGGTGACGAGCCTCACCGCGCAAGCGACCGCGGCGGCGGGAGCTCCCGTGTCCTTCGACACGACCAGGCTCGGTTACGTCGGGCAGAGCCTCGGAGGGATCCTCGGGACGCTGTTCAACGCCGTCTCGCCGGACACGACGAACGTCGTTCTGAACGTGCCGGGAGGCGACCTACCTCAGATCGTCCTGCAGGGTGCGAAGTGGGCCACGACCAGGGCCGGGCTGCTGCAGACGCTCCAGGGTCAGGGCATCTTGGTGGGCACTCCCGCGTACGATCAGTTCATCAACACCGTCCAGTGGGTCCTCGACGCTGCAGACCCGGCGAACCTCGGCTGGCGGCTCACGCACCCGGTCGTGGCCAACGGCGTCAGCGCGCCCAACGCCAACCGCAAGGCGTTCATCCAATTCATCGACGGCGACGAGACGGTGCCGAACTTCACGAATTTCGCGCTCGTGACGGCGGCGGATCGGCCCTTCGTGAACACGCCCCCGAGCTTCGGCTGCACGGCGCCGCTCACCTGCTACGAGTTCACCGGGAAGGGCGCCATCGATGGCGACATGTTCGACACGACGTCCGCACCCACCGCGCAGCGGCACACCTTTCTGTTGTGGCCTCCCACGATGGCAGCCATGAAGCTGACCAACACTGCGCAGAGCCAGGCGGCGAAGTTCCTCGCGCTCGGCCATCTTTGACCGCCGTCCTCCCTCTCGAAACCGGAGCCCTTAGCCCGTGAACCAACGCTCTTGTCGCGTAGCCGTACCGGTCGCTGCATGCTGCCTACTTTTCCTCCGCGACGCGCGCGCGGCGGGAACGGGGCTCGACGTCCAGTCCGGCCGCGGGACCGCGATGGCCTCCGCCGTCACCGCGATGATCGACGATTCGTCGGCCATCTATTACAACGCTGCCGGCATCGCTCAGGGGCGAGGGCTGGACGTGATGGTCGGCGACACGCTGATCATGCCGACGTTCTCGTACACGAGCCCGAGCGGCGCTCAGACGAACAACTCGTTCGCGGCCATCCCTCCCTTTCAGGCGTTTCTCACCGCCGGACTGCTCGACAATCTCTCCGTCGGCGTGGGGGTGTTCACGCCGTATGGGTCCACGGTCCAATGGCCGAACAATTGGGTCGGCGCCTCGCTCATCACCCAGGTGGCGCTCGCGACGTACGACATCAACCCCACGATCGCGTATCGCTTCGGGCCGGTGCGCCTCGGCGTAGGCCTGCAGGTGGAGCGCGGGACCGTCGATCTCAAGAAGAACATCAATACCGGCGCCCAGGTCGCCCCCGTGGAGCTCGGCGGCGACGCGTGGGGGGTCGGAATGAATGCCGGCGCCCAGCTCGAGGTCATCAAGCAGTACCTCCAGGTCGGACTGCACTACCGGAGCGCGGTGACGCTCGACTTCACCGGCAACGCCCATTTCTCGAACGTCCCGCCCGAGCTGCAAGGCCAGCTCCACGACCAGGCCGTCTCCACGAGTCTGACCAACCCCGACTCGTTGCAGATTGCGGTCGCGTCGCGTCCCATTCCGAGGCTCGTTCTGGACGCCGAGCTCGTGTGGATTGGATGGAGCAAGGTCCACTCCGTCGACATCAACTTTCCGAACGACGCCTCCAAGATGCTCAGCTCGACCGAGCCGAAGAACTGGGCCAATTCGGTCAACTACCGCATCGGAGGAGAGCTCGCGGTGAGCAAGGCGTGGGCCGTGCGGGCGGGCGTCCTTTACGACCCCACGCCGTCGCCGGCGAACACGATCCTGCCGGACCTCCCCGACTGGGACCGCGTGAACTTCGCGCTCGGAGCCGGCTACACGACGCCTTCCGGGTTTCGCTTCGACCTCGGCTACCAGCTCATTCTGCTGCTCCAGCATTCGACCACCGCACCGCAGCTGCCCGGCAGCTACAGCGGCGTGGCGAACCTCGTCGGTCTCTCCGTTTCCTATCGAACGCACGCGAGGGAGCCGGAGAACGAGCCGCCGCCGATGCCGCCCGGCGAGAACCCGCCCCCTCCCGCGGCTGCGCCGGTTCCCGTGCCGCCCGCGCCCGTGCCCGCACCTGCTGCCGCGCCCCCTGGGCCGCCGGCTGCCCCGGCGCCGCCACCCGCGGCCAATCCGGCCCCGCCGCCTCCGTGACACCCTCGTTCTTGCGCGGGTGCTCGAGCGGGTGCTTCCCGTGGCGCCTGCGCGGATGCCTCGTGGGCGTGGCGTTGGCGGCGTCCAGCGTCGTTCCCGCCCATGCGCAACCAGAGGGCCCGCCGGACGTGGCTCACGCCCGCGAGCTCTTCGTGCAGGGAACCGAGCAGCGCGACGCCGGCGACGCCCGCGGAGCGCTCGAGAAGCTCAAAGCGGCGCACGATCTGGCGCCGAATCCGATCACGGCCGTCGAGCTCGGGCGTACCTACGCGATGCTCGGCATGTTGCTCGAGGCGCGAGAGGCGTTTCTGTCGGTGGCGCGGTTGCCCGTGCAGCCCGACGAAACGGCTCGCTCGACCAAGGCTCGCCAGGATGCCGCGGAGCTCGCCGACGACGCAAAACAGGAGATTGACCGTGTCGTGGCGTCCGTGCAAGCGACCCGCGACCTCGCGACAGCTTCCCCTACCCCGGCGGGCCCGCCTGCGGCGACCACCGGCGCACCCTCGGCCGAAGAGAGCCGCGGCCTCGGGCCGATGGCCTACGTGGGCTTCGGCGTGGGTGTGGTCGGGTTCGTCACGGGTGGCATTCTCGCGGCGCTCACCATTTCGAAGGCGGCCGATGCGCAGAATGCGTGCAGCGGCGGCTCCTGCAACGCGTCGATGGCAGGGGACGACCTGACCGCCGCACGCTCGATGGGCTACGGCTCGATTGTCTCGTTTCTCCTGGGCGGCATAGGCGCCGCCGTCGGCATCGTGGACTTGCTGCGCTCGCCGCCGTGCGCGAGGGACCCGGGCAACGCGGGGCTGCGCGTAGTCCCCTGGATCGCGAACGGCCGTGCCGGCGTGAGCGGATCCTTCTGAACGCGACGATAGCGTCTCACAGGCACCCCATCGAGACCGCGCCGCTGCAGACGAGCGGCGTTGTCGCCGTGGTCGGCGTCGAGATGAGGATCGTCACCAGCATCGTGGCGGCATGCATGGCCGAGGCGTCGAGCGGCGCCATGTTGAGCGCAGCGGCATGGAACGCGGCGGTGTTGAACGCGGCAAACGAGCCGTTCGCTGCGGTCGCGGGCGCCAGGGGACCCGCGCTCCATATCGATGCCGGCGTGGCAAACGGATTGTTCAACGCCGGAACCGCACCGAACACGTTGGCCACGAGACTCACGCTCGGCGCCAGCCTCCTGCCGAGCATCAAGGGAGCGGCGATGGTGAAGGCGCCGCCGGCGGTCAAGGGCGCGACGATCTGCGAACCGAAGAGGTTCGCGAACTCAGCGGAGCGCGACGTGATGATGACCTGGTTGGTCGCGAAGTCGGGCGTCAGCAAGAGGCTCGCGAAGGCCGACTGCATCCGGGCCGTGATCGTCGATTGAGCGCCGCTCACCAGCGCCGCGTGCTTCGCGGCGCTCGCGCCACAGGTCACGAGTGGCTCCTGTGCGGCGAACAGCGGCGTGCACGCGAGCGTTGCCACGTCGGGAGCGCTCGCGCCCGCAGATGGCTCCGACCCGGCCGGCTCGCTCGAGGTGCATGCGCCGGCGCAGATCGCGGCTGCGGCCAACGCGGCGAAGCGCCTTTTCCCCGGCATTGATGACGTCCTCCTGACGCGCTCGGCGCCGCCAAGTGAGCCGCTTGCAAGGGGTGCTCCGTCCGCCGAAGAGCTGCGGCCGCTCGCGATGGCCGCAACGCCTGGGGTCTACTTCAACTCGTAGACCGCCACGGAGTTCTCGAGGAGCAGCGGCAAGAGGACCCGCGCTCGCTTCGTGTCGTAGCCGAGGTCCGCGGGTGACTTCACGTCGGCGATGGCGACTTCGAAGGTGCCTCCGAGCTTGCCGCGATACACCGCGCTCGTGGCCCAGCTCGTCACGAGGAGCGTGTCGCCCAGCGCCAGAAGGCCGTCGAGCTTTCCGCCGGGCAGGCGAGTGATTTCCTGACGCTGCTGTCGATCGTCCAGCCGGTAGACCTCGCCCGAGTCGTCGTTCGTCACGACGGCGAGGCCTCGGTCCGTCCAGAGGATGCCGTTCGGGTTTCCGAGCTCCGTGCGCTTCGCCACGACGCTCGCCTTGCCCTGGTCGATCGCATAGATCGCGTCCTCTCCGTTGCTTTCGAGCGACGTCCCGTCGGCCCCGATCTTCTTTCCGGTATCCGAGACGTAAACGCGACCGTCGGGCGCGAGGGCGATGTCGTTCAGCGACGTGGCGCCGGGGACGGCGATGTCGGCCAGCGGCGCGCCCGTCTTCAGGTCGAACTGGCGGACGATCGTGATGTCCGAGACGTAGAGCACGCCGCTGCGAACGACCATCCCCTTCGGGCCGTCGAGGGTCGCCTCGTTCTTGCCACCCTCGATCCACTTGAGGTTGGCTATCGATCCGTCGGGAGACAGAACGGAGATGAAGCCGTTGTCGTCCTTGGCGAGACCGACGCCGTTGATGTTCGACACGAGGTAGCGATCGCCCTCGGTGTCGTAGACCGCACTCTCGGGCTTCAGAAAGCCCCCGGCGTAGGTGAGCGCTCGCGTAGCTCGCGGCGACGGCGTGGCTGCCGCAGGCACGCTCGGTTGCGGAGCTTGGCCTCCGCACGAAGGCAGCGCGATCGCGAGAGCGAGCGCGCGAATCCCGGGCGCAGAGCATTTCATGGCTTCCTCCTCGAGGCGACAACTCGTATCACAGGGGCCCCCATGAAGACGCGCGCGCAAGCCGGAATCTTCGCCGCAGCCCTAGGCCTGGTCGGGTGTGCCTCCACGACCCCGAGGGCCGATTGTCCAGCTCCTGCCGGGGCGAGCTCCGCAGGTCCAGCTCCTTCCGTGGCGGCGCCGTCCTCGGCGGTCACGTATCTCCCGAAGGACAAGGTCGCGGCGGCTTTTGCCAAGGGAGGTCCCCTCCACTCGTTCGAGGACGGCAAAGTGATGGCCGGGCACCGCGACGACGCCAGGGGCGCTGCCGAGGTCCACACGAAGGACACGGATGTGTTCTACGTCGTCGAGGGCTCTGCGACCTTCGTGACCGGCGGCGAGCTCGTGGACGGTGCCCCGAAGCCGGGGGATCCCGACGAGATTCGAGGCCCTTCGGTCAAGGGCGGCGAGTCGCGCAAGCTGGAGACAGGCGACGTCATCGTCATCCCGCGCGGCGTCCCGCACCACTTCACGGAAGTGACCGCGCCTTTCAACTACTTCGTCGTCAAGGTTCGCTGAAGGGAGCGACCGCGGGCCGCGTACAGCAGCGCAAAGCCCATCAGCACGATGCCGATCGACCCCGTGAGGCCCTGCCACGCGGGATGCACCGATTTGGTCGTGAGCAGCGCCCAGTTCAGCGCGACGAGCACGATGAGTCCGAGTCCGCCGACCGTGACGGCCAGCCCGGTCAAGAGCAGGTTGCGGCTCGGCCCGGGGCTCGTGCCGGTGGACAGGTCGGCTTGCTTGAAGTCGCGCCCCGCGAACGCCCAAACCAGCAAGAAGCCGATGGGATGCATGAGGCCCGCGAGAAGAAACAGCGGTACGTAGTCGTGTGTCTGGGCCAGGATTCCGCCCGTCAGCAGGTTCATGAACATGCCGCCGAGCGCGCCCGCGATGCCCCCCAGACCGACGACGGAGCCGACGAATTTCTTGGGGAACATGTCCGACGTGAGCGTGAAGAGATTCGCGGACCACGCCTGGTGGGCGCCCGTCGCCACGCTGATGAGCGCCAGCGCCACGCTGATGTCACGCGTGAACACCGCCCAGATCGCGCCCGGCATGCAGAACGCGAAGATGCCCATCGCCAGGAGGCGCGCGCGCCCGACCGCCCACCCGCGCTTCATCAAGTAGCTGGAGAGCGCGCCTCCGGCCACGCTTCCCACGCTGGCGGCAATGTACGGAGAGAGGAGGAGGACCGACGCTTGCTGCGCCGTCATGCCTCTCTCTTTCGTGAGATAGGTCGGTAGCCAGTAGAGATAGAAGATCCAGATCGGATCGGTGAGCAGCTTTCCGAGCAGGAACGCCCAGACCTGCCGGTACCGGAGCAGCGACGTCCACGGGACCTTCACCGCGGTGACAGGCGGCTCCTTGTCGCTCAGGATGATCTGCCGCTCCTCGGGACCGAGGTTCGGGTGCGCCTCGGGCTCGCGAAAGAACATCATCCAGCCGACGAGCCACAAAAAGCCAAGGCCCCCCGTCAGGAGGAAGGCGTATCTCCAGCCCAGGTTCGTCGCGATCCACACGATGGCCGGCGCGAGCATCACGCCCACGTTCGTGCCCGAATTGAAGATTCCGGTCGCCAGCGCGCGCTCGCGCTTGGGGAACCACTCGGCAATCGCCTTGATGCAGCCGGGGAAGTTCGCGGCCTCGCCGAGGCCGAGCACGAACCGCGCGATGGCGAACCCGAGGACACTGGTCGCGAGCGAGTGGCCGAGCGCGGCGACGCTCCAGACCACGACGGCCCAGATCATGCCGATGCGCACGCCGAAGCGATCGATGAGGCTGCCGGAGACGCCGAACATGATCGCGTACGCGAGAGAGAACGCGAACGTGATCCACCCGTAGCCGCCGTCGTCCCAGCCGATTTCCTTCCTGAGGATCGGATTGAGAACGCCCATGGCGTTGCGATCGACGTAGTTGATGGTCGTCACCACGAAGAGAAGCCCGCAGATGTACCAGCGAAGGTGACGGATGGTCTTCCTGCCGACGGCGGCTACGACGGCGCTCTCTTGCGTCATGACCTCACCTCCCCGCCTTCTCTCGTTGGCCCCGCTGGCTCGCCATCACGTACCCCGATTCGCGTCGGCCAGCGTGACGACGATGGGACGGTTCCCCTTGGTCGTCGCGCGGTCGGCGCTCGGCGGAGAGCCCACGTCGCGGTCGTGCGGCCACGCCGGCGGCAGGCGGGTCGCGCCGGGGACTCGGTAGACGTAAAGCGTGCGCTCCTCGTGGGGATAGAAGCTCATGGCGACCCCCAGCCTATCCTTGGAGGACGACGGCTGCCTCGCCGGCATGATCTCGCCCGAGCGGCCATCGATCGCGACGAGCTTCGCCCCCGCGGCGATCGCGGCCGCCTCGTCCGCCCCAAGCGGCACCGCCACGGCCTCGTCGAAGCGCGGCTGCGCGTCGGGGTTCTTCAGCACCCGCACGGCCCGGGCGCCGTCGCCGAGCATGGCCGCTCGAAGCATCTCGCTGCCAGCCAGCAGAAACGCGCCCGCACCGTATACCTCGGTGCGATCCCAGCACGTGTCGCCGGGTTTGAACCCGACCTCCTGCACCCACCCGAGCTTCCCGCTGTCGAGCACCGCCCCGGTGAGCGCTCTCCAGCCCTTTCGAATGACGGGCTCGAACGTCGTGCGGTCGAGGAGGCCCTGGTTCACCCCCCAGGCGAGCGCGTACACGTAGAACGCGGTGCCGCTGCTCTCGGGCTTCGGAACGCTGGCAGGGTCGAGCAGGCTCGCGCGCCAGAATCCGTCTTCGCCCTGGAGCGACGCGACCCGCGTGGCCATGTCGCGCAAGAGCGTCACGTAGCGCGCGCGATCCGTGTCCTGTTGCGGCATGTTCTCGAGCATGCGGACGGCTCCGGCGAGCACCCAGCCGTTGCCGCGGCTCCAGAACACCTTCTTCCCGTTCGGCTCCTTCTGCTGGAAGAAGCGCGAGTCGCGATAGTAGAGGTGCTCTTCCTTGTCGTAGAGATACGCCGTCGTCTTCCACCAGAGCTTCTTCGCGAGATCGACGTATCGCACGTCGCCGGTGACGGCACTGGCCATGGCCATGGCCGGCGGCGCCATGAAGAGGGCGTCGCACCAGGCCCACTCGCGTTCCCGAATGGGTGTTGGCGTCTCGTCCCAGGTGAGCGGCTCGTCGTAGGTCCTTCGAGTCATCTCGTCGAAGCGCGCGAGCGAGGGCTCGATCATCCGCCGATCGCGCTCTACCGAGTAGACGTAGAAGTAGCTTGCGGTGATCGCCTGGTCGTCGGCGTGACCCGGGCGAGGCGCCGGCTTCCACTCGTTGGCCTCGCCGTTCTTCTTGATGGCGTCGAAGTAGCGGGGGTCCTCGGCGAGCGAAGCGAAGCGGGCGAGCCCCACCCAGAAAGCGGCGTAGTGCCACAAGCTCGTGCCCCACCGGGCCGGGTTCGCGAGCTGCCAGTCGGCGACGGCCGTCATCGCCCGCAGGATGGCGTTCGGCTCGACGGCGTCGCTGAAGGTGCGCGCCGGCGGATCCCCCGTGCAGCCCGGGCTCGCGTCGGTCGCAGCCGCAGTCTGCGCGCTCGCGTCGGCGGCGCTCGCCGCGGAAGCTCGATCCTTCGTGCATCCCGACGACGCGGCGCTCGCGGCACAAAGAAGGAGGACGAGCCCTCTGCCTGGGCGTGTGCTCGTGCGAATCCACTCGATCAAGGGCAGGGACCTCGTGTAGCGGCCGAGCGGGAGGCTACCCCAGGTTGGCCGGGGGACCTAGTGGTCTGACCAGTGCGGACTACGGCGGGATCTGGCCGGCGACGCGGCAGCTCGGGACGAGCGGCCACATGTCGATGCCGTCGGGGGCCGGCACGCGGGACAAGGCCGCAGCGGCCTTCGCGTCGGAGGCCTCGGTCGCAGCCGCGTGAAGCTCGTAAAAGAGCTCGGACGGCTCGATCTTGCCGATCTGCGCCGGGCTCGTCGGCGCGAGCCGGAACCCGCTGTCTCCGCGCTCGGCACCGTCGATCATGAAGTCGATGGCGGCCGTCAGCGATCCTCCGCCGGCAGCTCTGTGCGCCCACAGATCGACGCCCACCTTCCTTCCCACCTCCGCCAGCCTGCAGAGAGCGTGGCCGTTGAAGTTGCTGTAGTGCCACGCCCTCGTGCGCCGAAGCTCCTTGGGCTGCGAGCCGTCGCCCTGGATCTGCAGATCGATGAGCTCCGCGGCGTCTTGAAGGGCGCTCGTCGCCGCGGTGACGCGCCCGACGTAGACGCCCAGGGACGCGACGGCGGAGTCGTACCAACTCTCGTGGTTGTTCCGGTCACGATGATTCGCCTCCTCGCGCCCCACCGGGCTCGTTTGCAGCCAGCTCAGAAACTGCGTCAGCCAGGCGCGCACGCCGGATTGATCGGCGGCAGCCCAGCCCGGGGCCCCCGTGTCGAGAATCGCCAGGCCGTCCACGAGGTCTCCGACGTACGGCGCCGAGGCCTCGATGATGCCGTCGCCTCGGCCGGACACACCGCACGGAATTCCCTGCGCGAAATTCATGTTCGGATGCATGAGCGTCGCGGGCTCGAGAAACCAGTGCCGCGCGAAAAGCTCGGCTCGCTCCGCATACCGCGCGTCGCCCGTGTAGTACCAGGCGAGCGCGAGCTGGAAGACGCCCTCGAAGGTGCGCTTCAGGTACGTCGCGTCGGTGAGCGAGGGCGGATCCACTTCCGGCGTGTTGCGGACCCCGTCCCGGTTCTTGTACGGACACTTGCCCGGTGTCCCCGGCTCGCGAGGCGGCGAGGCGTCGGCGGGCCACCAGTACACCGCCTGGCTCATGTAATCGTGCTTGTCGCCGCTCGGCGGCACCTTGGTCTTGTCCATCACCGACCACGGTCCGGCTGCGAGCAGGCCATTCGCCATCTTCGTGAGCGCCGCCAGCGCGGCCCGCTGCTCCGGCGTTCCGCCGTCGGCGAGCTGCCGCTGCGCGGCCGCGAGCTGCGCGCCCGCGAGGACGGTCGTCTTCGGCGTCCCGAACGGCAGGGCGACGGACGCGTGAGGCTCGGCGCTCGGTGCCGGGCCGCCGCCGTCTGCGACGGTGACCGCAGCCGTGACCGCAGCCGGAGCCGGCCCGACGTTGTCGCCAGCCGGCGCGGGGGCGGAGACGGAGGCGGGGTGGCAGGCCACGAAGCCCAGCCAGATCAGCCCAATCGGAGCGCGAAAACGGGGGTTCTGCGACATGGAAACCTCACCTCCTTCCGGAACGGCCGTCATGACGGCGCGAGCGCGCGCAGGACGTCGGGCCAGATGTCGTACACGAGAAAGTGACCCGCGCCCGGGACGAAGAGCGCGCGGCAATGGGGAATCGAACCGACGAGGTAGCGTCCCATGACCGGGGGCGCGCAGACGTCGAGCTCACCATGCCAGAGGTGAACCGGAACGCGGATATCCTCGAGGCGGAATCCCCACGGACGCGCGGTCAGGGCAAGGTCCCGCGCGAAGCCCTCGGGGCCCTGGCGCAGCGCCTCGCGTTTCTGGGCGGCGAAGCGCTCCTGGAGACGCGCGACGATCCGTCTGTCGCACTCGGGCAGCTCGACCCCCGTGGCCTTCTGCATGCGCGCGAGACCGATGGCGCTCACGATGCGTCGCGTGAGCGGGTGAGCGCGCGACGTGAGCGAGAGGGCACGGTAGGCCAGGCGGCGGCGGAGCCCGATCGAGCGGCGCACCGCGCGCGGCTGCAGAGGCGCGAGCGCTCCCACGATGCCGGCGACCCGGACGCGGTCGCGCAGGGAGAACGCACATGCCGCGACGTACGCGGCGCCCGCCGCCATGCCCGCCACGGCGAACGAGCCCACGCCGAGCGCATCGGCTACGTGAACGACGTCCGCGGGCCAGTCGAGGACTCGCCGGCTCGGTAGCGGGTCGCTCACGCCGAAACCGGGTCGCTCGACGACGACGACGCGCGCGCCAGCGTGGCGCGCGGCGTCTCCGTCGGCCAGAGGCGACAGGCGCGACCCCGGCGTGCCGGGGAACCAGAAGAGCGGCCAACCGTGCGCGTCGCCCGCCTCTCGCACGCCGACGCAGCGGCCGTCGGGCAGACGCACGCGCGCGCCGGTTCCGTCGTTCAGGGGTTCCAGCTTCGAAGCGGCGACCATCGCCGCCCGTGTCTACCGCATGTAACTCGCGTGCAACAAGCGACGCTCGCACGCCCTGTGCAGCGGCGCTAAAACCATGCAAATCGATCGACCCTCGCTCTCCTCGCTCGGCCTCGCGACGACGCTCCTCGCCGGCGCGCTCTGCGCAACGCCCGCCGCCGCACAACCTGGCCCTTCCGACGAACCGCAATCGGCCGACAAGCTCGCGCGGCCCGGCCCCTGGCAAGGCGACGTGGTGCAGACCGACACGCTCGGCATGAACCTCGTCTCGTGGAACCTCGATACGCACAAGACGACGACGGTCTCGGACTCGGCCGGCCTCTCCGAGTTCGTCGGCGCGCACTGGTTCTTCGCGGACCGCTGGCGCGCGGGGATGAACCTGCAGTTCACCGAGCTCTTGACCGCCCCGGCCAGCACCAAGGACCGCTTCGCGACGTTCGCGCTTCTGCCGCAGATCGGCTGGCACTTCTACGACCCGTTCTTCGCGGCGGTCGTGTTCACGTTCGCGCCGCGCACCCACAGCGGCGGCAACCTCGACATGGGCTTCCAGGGCGTGGTCGGCGCGGGGCTGCGGCTCGCCGAGGGCGTCAAGCTCACGCTCGCGCTCGAGGTTCCGTACAACTTCTACATTCAGAAGACGATCGGGATTACTCCGCTCGTCGGCCTCTCGATGAAGCTCTAGCGATCCACCGGGGAAGGTTTCGGTGGATCGCCCGAAGCCCAGCCTCCTCGAGACCCAGTAGCGGCAGCTCCCGCCCGGCGTCACCGGAGCGAGACGATCCCCTGCCCCACGAGGTCCTGCAGGATCGACAACGTCTCGTCTCGCGGCATCGCGCTCACGTCGAGCAACGCTTCGATCGTCGTCTCGCCGTCCAGGAGCGAGAGCAGAAAGCCCGCGCGGTGATCCACCGAAACGCTCGACAGCTCCTCGGGCGTGACGGCGAGCACCGGCACCGCCGAGAGCGCCAGTCGGACGCGGGCTGGCCGCGGCACGAGCTGCGGATCCAGATGGGAGAAGTCACGAATGGCGGTAGGAGGCTCTTCGGAAGGGAACTTCCCGAGTCCGTTTCCGCCTCCCGCCCGCCGGTTGCCTCGAACCACGCCCTTCTCCTTGGCATACGGAGGCACTCTCCGTCCAAGAAGGCCGAAGAACGGAAGGTCGCGCGCGGTCCTAAAGAACCGCACGCGACAGCCGTTCTTCGTGCAGGAGGGGCCCGCCCAGCCGCCGAGTGGCCGAGGCTCGCCCGCGGGAGCGACGTATGGGAAGCGCAAGCAGGCAGGAGCGATGACGTACGGGTCGCGAAACGAGAACGCGGCCGCGGACGCGCCGGCGCGACCTCGTGCCGATCTCCCACAGAGCGGCACCTGTGAGGTCGCCGCCGCCCACGTGGGGCGCAGCCGCGTCCTGGACGAGCCCGAGCTCCTGGAGCGACTCCTCGTCGAGACCGAGCGCGCGTTTCGCTACCACCGTCCGCTCGCCATCGTCGCCGTCGACCTGAGCGAGGACGCGGTCGACAAGGACGCGATTGAAGCTGCCCTTCTGGGCGCCGTCCGGCTCGTGGATGTCGTCGGCTGGGACGGCGGCGCCCGGTTGCTCGTGCTTCTCCCCGAGACCGCGCAGACGGCGGACTTCCCCGCGCGGCGGATCCTCGATGCGCTCTCGCGCCTGGCGCCGGACGCGCGCATCGGCCTGGCCTGTGTCCGACGGACGGCTGCACGGCCGACGCCCTGCTCGCAGGGGCGCGCAATGCCGCCAAGACCGCGGGCTCGCAGGCCGTCGTGTGGCACGCCGAAACGGTCAACCCGCTGCGAATCGCGGGGCGAAGCGTCGTCGCGGCCGACGAAGCCGTGAAGCGCCTCTTCGCGCTCGTGCAGAAGCTCGCGCTGAGCGACATCCCGGTGCTCGTCATGGGCGAAACGGGCGCAGGCAAGGAGATCGTCGCGGCGGCGCTGCATGCGTGGTCCGCGCGGGGCGACCAGCGATTGGTCTCGATCAACTGCGCGGCGCTGAGCGAGGCCCTGTTCGAGAGTGAGCTCTTCGGCTACGAGCGGGGCGCGTTCTCGGGCGCGTATGCGACCAAGATTGGCCTACTGGAAAGCGCGCAGGGCGGCACGGTGTTTCTCGACGAGATCGGGGAGCTCTCGCTGGCGATGCAAGCCAAGCTCCTGCGAGTCCTCGAGACGCGCACGCTGACGCGGGTCGGCGCCGTCGCGGAGCGGCCCATCGACGTCCGGATCGTCGGCGCCAGCAATCGCAACCTCGAGCAGGATGTCGCGGCGGGACGATTCCGGCAGGACCTCTACTTCCGCCTCAACGCGGCCACCGTCGTCGTGCCGCCGCTGCGAGACCGACGGCTCGACGTCCACCCGCTCGCGCGCGCGTTTCTCGAGGACTCGTGCGCGCGGCTGGCCCGCTCGCCGATGAGTCTTTCCGACGACGTGCTCCTGCGGCTGGCGCAGCATCCCTGGCCTGGCAACGTACGCGAGCTTCGTAACCTCATGGAGTACGTAGCCGCCACGGTCCAGGGAGACGTCGTCGAGGAGCGGCACCTTCCGGCGCGGCTCGGCGAGTCGGCGGGCGCCCAGGCCCCCCCGGCCAACGGACAGGGCGGCGGCGCGAGCGCGCTCTCGCCCCCGCCGGTCTTTCGCAACCTCTACGACGAGATTCGCGAGCTCGAACGAACACGGCTCGAGCAAGCGCTGGCCGCCGCGGGCGGCGTGCGAGTCAAGGCGGCGGCCCTGATCGGAATGCCCCTTCGCACGCTGGTGACCAAGTTGAAAGAGCACGGGTTGGGCGGCACGCGCCGCTCGAAATGAGCGCGCCATGTGGGCTCCGCCGCCGCGCTTCGACGGGTACGAGCTGGTACGGCTCCTCGGACACGGCGGCATGGGCCAGGTGTTCCTCGCGCGCGACGTGCTCCTCGACCGGCACGTGGCCATCAAGTTCATCGCAGCCGAGGTGGCCAACCAAGCGCGCGAGCGCTTCGTCGTCGAGGCGAGGGCGATCGCGCGGCTGCAGCACCCGAACGTGGTCGCGATCTTCCGCGTCGGCGAGGTGGAGGGTCGACCGTACCTCGTATCGGAGTTCGTCCGCGGTCAGCCCCTCGATCGCGTCGCCCGGCCCCTCCCCTGGCGCGAGGCCCTGCGCATAGCTCAGGATCTCGCGCGAGCGCTGTCGGCGGCCCATCGCCGCGGCGTCGTGCACCGCGACATCAAGCCCGCGAACGTCATTCTGTCCGAGGAGGGCGACGCCAAGCTTCTCGATTTCGGGCTGGCCAAGCTCCTCGATTCGGCCGAGCCGCACACGCCCGCTCAGGCGCCTCGCGCTCCCGACTTCGAGTTCGGCGTCGCCCCGTTGCGCGATCCCGACGACGTCTCCCCGCAGAGCCGCGAGCTTCACACGAGCCCGGGCGTCATGCTCGGCACTCCCGGATACATGCCGCCCGAGGTGTGGCGCGGGGAGCCGGCGACGTTCGGCTCGGACGTCTACTCGCTCGGCGTCCTCCTCTACGTGCTTTGCGCGGGTCGGGGACCGCACAACACGAACCAGGTCGCCGCGCTCTGCGTTCTCACGTGCACCGAGGACGCCCCGCCGCTGGCGCAGGTCGCACCGGGTGTCGACGCGTCGTTCGCGGCCGTCGTCGACCGCTGCGTTCGTCGCAATCCGGCCGAGCGCTACGCGTCGGGAAACGAGCTGCGCGCCGCGCTCGCCCAGCTCACCCCGGAAGCGCGGGCCGACGTCGTCCCTGAAGGAAACCCCTACCGGGGCCTCCACCCGTTCGAGGCGCAGCACCGAGCCCTCTACTTCGGGCGAGACTCGGAGATCCGCGCCATTCTCGAGCGACTGGGCGCCGAGGGCTTCGTCCTCGTCGCCGGCGACTCGGGGGTCGGAAAGTCGTCGCTGTGCCGGGCTGGCGTCTTGCCGCGGATCGAGGACTGGCTCGACAAGCGCCGCACCTGGACCCGCGTCGAGCTCGTGCCGGGGCGACATCCGATGGCGTCGCTTGCCGCTGCGCTCGCGCCCGCGTCGGGCCGGCCGGAGGAAGATCTCCATCGGGAGCTCGCGGCGGACGCGCGCGACGTGGTGCGGGCGTGGCGCGGTCGGCAGGGTCCAGACGCCGGGGTCGTGCTGTTCATCGATCAGCTCGAGGAGCTCTTGACTCTGAGCGCGCCCGAGGAGGCGATGTCCCTCGCGGAGCTCGTCGGGTGGATGGCCCAGGGCGGCCCCTCGCTGCGCGTGCTCGCGACGGTGCGCGCGGACTTCCTCGGGCGGCTGGCGGCCTTGGGCGGCCTCGCCGATGCCGTTTCCCGGGCGCTGTACTTTCTCCGACCGCTCTCGGAGGAGCGGATCCGCGAGGCCATCGTGGGCCCGGCACGCGCGAAGGGCGTGACGTTCGAGTCCGAGTCGATGGTCGACGAGCTGGTGCAGTCGACCGCACGCGCCAGCGGGGGGCTGCCGCTCCTGCAGTTCGCGCTCGCCGAGGTGTGGGAGGCTCGCGATCGGGCCAAGGGGATCATCTCGGCTGCCGCGCTGGACGCGCTCGGGGGGGTCGCCGGGGCGCTCTCCCGACACGCGGACACCCTGCTGGCGGGGCTGCCGTCGTCGGAACGCGCGGCCGCACGTGCCCTTCTGCTTCGCCTGGTCAGCGCCGACGGTACACGCGTGCGCCGCACGGGCGATGAGCTGGTCCTGCAAGACGCGCCTGCGCGCGCCGCGCTCGAAGCGCTCGTGCGCGGACGCATCGTCGTCGCCCGGGAGACACCCGAAGGCTCGGGCTACGAGATCGCCCACGAGGCGCTCGTGCGGGGTTGGCCCACGCTCGGACGCTGGCTCGGGATGGAGAGGCGGGACCAGGCCTTGCGCGAACGACTCGGCGCGGCCTCGGCGGAGTGGGACCGCACCGACCGCAGCCGCGAGACTCTCTGGCGCGCCAGGCAGCTGCAGGAGGTCGCCCACCTGTCGGAGTCCGGGCTCGCGGAGCGCGAGGCGCTCTTTCTCGCCGCTTCGCGCGCAGCGCTGCGGCGGCGTCGCGCCGTCGCGGTGGCGGCCTTCGTTTCCATCCCCCTGGCCCTCGGCCTCATCTACGGCGGCGTGACGGTCGGGGCGCGCGCTGCCCTCGCGCGCCGCGTCGACGCCGAGAGCTCGATCGCGTCGCGAGAGCTGGCCGCCGCACGCTCGAAGCGAGCGGAGATTGCGTCGCTCGAAGAGAAGGCATACGCGCTGTTCGACGAACCCAACCGCGACGCGGGGGAGCTCGTCTGGAAGGACGTGCGCGCGGCGGAGGGCACCGTGAACGCCGCCTTCGGACGCGCGGCGCGAGCCGCCGAGTCGGCGCTCGCGCTGGATCCCCAGCGCCGCGACGTGAGGACCGTGCTGGCGGACGTCCTCTTCGATCGCGCGATGGCAGCCGACGAACAACATCTCGATTCCGAGCGCGACGAGCTCCTCGCGCGCCTGGCGCTCTACGACGACGGCGGCGAGCGGCGGGCGCGTTGGGGCGCTCCGGCGCTCGTTTCGTTCTCGAGCGAGCCCCCCTCCACGATGACGCTCGAGCGCTATGTCCGCGAGCCCGACGGAAAGCGGTCGCCGCAACCTTTCGCCGCCCCCGCCGGCTGGCAAGACGCGCCGCTTTCGCCGGGCTCGTACCGGATGAACCTTCGCGTCGCCGGCCGGCCGCCCGTGTTCTACCCATTCTCCGTTTCGCGCGGCGAGATCGTGCACTTCGACGTCCTGCTGCCCGATCACGGCGACATCCCCTCGGGTTTCGTCTACGTGCCACCGGGTCGCTTCCTCTTCGGAACGCAGGCCGAAGACAGCGTACGGCGCGGCTTTTTTCACACGGTGCCGATGCACCAGGTCGTCACGAGCGCGTATCTCATCGCGCTGCGCGAGTGCACTTTCGCGCAGTGGATCGACTTTCTCCGCGCCCTGCCGCCGGCTGAGCGCCCAGGCCGATATCCCGCCGTGCACGGCGGGTTCGAAGGGGCCCTCACGTTCCGAGAGCTCCCCGGCGAGAGGTGGGAGCTCGTCCTCCGCCCCGCCTCGGTCACCTATACGGCGCGCTCGGGAGAGCCGATCGTGTATTCGGCGCGGGGGCGGCGGAAGGCGGTGGACTGGACGGCCTTGCCGGTGGTGGGCGTATCGGCGGACGACGCCGAGGCGTACGCGCACTGGCTGGCCACCAGCCGCCAGGTTCCCGGAGCTCGCCTGTGCACCGAGCGCGAGTGGGAGCGAGCCGCCCGGGGCGCCGACGATCGCTTCTTTCCCCACGGAGACACGCTCGCGACCGACGATGCGGATTTCGACGAAACCTATGGGCGTGCACCGCTGTCGATGGGCCCCGACGAAGTCGGCTCGCACCCGGGGTCGCGCAGCCCCTTCGGCCTCGACGACATGTCCGGCAACGCCTGGGAATGGACCCGTTCTTCGCTCGGCGGCGTGCACGCGGCGCGCGGCGGCAGCTTCTACTTCGACGTGAACGCGGCGCGCGTCTCGAACCGCGAGGCACCGGAGCCCAGCTTTCGAGACGTGAGCGTCGGCTTTCGCGTGTGCGCAGACGCCCCGCCTTCAGCCGAAACGGCGCGCCGCGCCGATTCCGCACGCTGAAACAGCGCAGACCTCCGGTACGCGGCGCCCATCTCCGGGTTTTTCGGGGTGCCCAGCGACGGCACCCGGGTTGCTGGTTGTCCGTGCCGGAGGCCATCCCGATGACCGCGCGATCCCTACACACCGTCCTTGCCGCCCTGCTTGTCGCCTGCGCGGGCGCGTGTGGTCCCCAGAGCCCGACCGAGCGAGTGGGCGCGCAATCGAGCGCAGAGGTGATTCCTCCGGGCCGCGGGTGGTCGCTCTGGGGCATCGGCCTCAATGGCCGCTCGCTGGACGGGCAGGATCTCGCCAATCGGGGGCTCGTCGGTGTCTCCCTGCACGGGGTCCAGATGGGCCGCCGCACCGGTTCGGCGGCCCTCGACGGCAGCGCCCTCCGAGCGGCCGGGGGCGGCGGCCTCGCAGGACGTGACCTCGTCGGCGCGACCTTCATCGGAATGCTCGACGACAGCGGGGCCATCTCGCTGCGAATCGACGCGGCGTACGCGGACTCCGACCCGCACAACGCGGACGTGCACCAGTACGCCGTGTCGTTCGAGACCGCGTCGGGGTACCTCCCGCTCTGCGGCGTCGACGCGACGGGCACCGCCGTGCGGGCCATACCGCTGGCCGGACGCTGGGACTACCGGACGGGCGTTGCCGGGGGCGGCGATCACATGGCCGATCCGGACGCGTTCACGTTCGCATGCGAAGGGTACGTTCTCGCCAAGTGCGTCGAGCTCGGGTACAAGCCGTGGGACTCCATTCGAGCGTGCTCCGGTGGCCATGGCCGCTGCCCCGTCATCTCGCTCGCCGATCTGCACCAGACCTGCACGCGCGCTTTCCGCGCGGACTATTGCGGCGACGGCACGTCCTACACCGTAGACGGAACGCTCATCGACGTTTACGACGCGTACGGCTACCGGACTTCGCAGCCCGGCTGGCCGTTCGAGGCCGAGTGGACGACGTCCGGAGCGCGTTGTGCAGCTCGCCTCCGTGTGCCGTCGCAGGGAACTCCGAGCTGCTGGGCGAACCTGCAGAGCGCAACGTGCGGCGCAAGCGCCGACTTCTCCGCGGCGCTCCTCATGAACCAGGACTCTCCCTGAATTCGAGTGCCAACGGGCAGGCTCGAATGTCGAGCGCTCTTCGCGAGCCGTCTTCGATAGAATGCCGAACGTGTCGTTCCTCGTAATCGTTCACGTCCTCGCGGCGGTCATCGGCATCGGCCCGACGTATTTCTTCCCCGCGCTCTTTCGCCCGTCCCTTCCGCCCTCGGAGCTTCGGACTGCGCTCACGACGGCGCAGCGCCTGGCGCGGTACCCGCAGATCGGCGGACCGATTGCGATCGTCTCCGGCCTGGGTCTCGTCTTCGCGATCGACCCGGCTCGCCTCTTCGTTCAAAAGTGGATCTTCCTTTCGATTCTCCTCTTCGTCGCCGTCCAGGTACTCATCGTCGCGATCGCCATTCCGGCAACGAAGAAGCTCGCCGCGTGGGCCTTCCATCCGAGCAACGCCGACGCGACGGTCCTCTCCTCCGAGGCCGAATTGCACTACCGCCGGCTGCGGTTTGCCCACGTGGCGGCAGCGTTCTTGGGCACGGTGCTCTTCTCCCTCATGATCCTCAAGCCGGCCTGAGAGCTCGGGTCGCTCGAGGACCGCCGAATCAGCGGGCCACGCCCTCGATGACGCTCACGGTGGGCGACTCGAAGACGCGGCCCAGCGTGAAGCCCGTCGCCTCGAAGAGCGCGCGGAAGTCCTCGCGACTGCGCTCGCGCCCGTCGTCGCAAACGACCATCATCTGCAGGTCGCCGAGCGCGCCGAAGCTGTCGGTCTGGTTACGGCCGGTGAGCTGCTCGACGACCACGGTCTTGCCGCCAGGTGCCATCGCGGCCCGGCACAGGGCGAGGATTTTTCGACAGCGCTCGTCGTCCCAGTCGTGGAGGACGTTCTTGAGGACGTACGCATCGGCCCCCGCCGGCACGCGCTCGAAGAAGCTGCCGGCGACGACTTCGACGCGCCGCTCGACGCCCCGCCGCGCGAGGAGCTGGCGCGCCGAGGCGATCACGCCGGTTCCATCGTAAAGCACTCCCTGCAGGTGCTCGTGTCGGACGAGGAGCTCCGAAAGGAGCGTGCCGCGCCCGCCGCCCACGTCGCAGACACGCTTTACCTCCTTCCACGGGTAGAGCCGCGCGACGACGGGCGCGTCGGCCACGGTCAGTCCCATCATGGCGCGCGCAAACGTCTCACGCTCGCCCGGGTGAGCTTCGAACCACTCCCACACGCTCATCCCGTGCGTGCGCACGAACGCGTTCTTGTTGGTCCGCAGACACCGGTCGAAGTCGGTCCACGCGTCGGCGTTCGACTTCGACGCGAAGTACTCGGAAAAATCACGCGTGGCCGAAAGGCGATTCGAGCGGAGCGCGCGAGAGAGCCTGTTGTTCTCGCAGCGACCGTCGGCGCGCATCACGAAGAAACCCGCCGCCGCCAGCCCCCGCATGAGACGGTGCGTGGCCTCGGGATCGGTGCCGAGGCGCGCCGCGAGGTCGGCCGTGTCGACGGGACCCTCCTCGAGGTGGTCGGCGATTCGGTACCGCGCGGCGGCCCCGAGGGCCTGCGTGAACACCATGCCGACGGTGCGCTCGAAGAGGACCACGTCCGGCGGCACGAGCGCGTCCGCCAGCCGCTGAATCCACGCGCGCACGCGCAGCACCGCGCGGAGCACGAAGGCAGGCGGCACGTCCGGGTACGGTTTCTCGGAGAGTGCCTCGATCTCCGGCGGGATGCCCATCTCCGCCCAGACTACATCGGACGCTACTGCGGCGGCGGCGGCACCGTCACGGGCGGCGTGATCGTGTCGGGAATCACGCACGACGAGAGGTCGAAGAGCATGAACTCGAGGGCCAGCTCCTGCGGGGTGAGGTCGGCCGCCGTGCAACCAGGCGATGGGTCGCCCGTCACCTGCGCCCCGCTGACGTGCAAGTCGCTGTACACGGCGCGGCCGCAGTAGACCGGCCCGCCGCTCGGGTCGGGTCCGGGCGGCGGCGGATTCAGGTCCACCGGCGTGTCGAACGAGAAGTACATCGCGTTCTGGTACATGTCGTCGTTGACCCACGGCTGCGAGGCTTTGTTGCCCGGGCCGATCATCGCGTTGAGCTTCGGTGGCGCCATCGGCAGCTCCATCGGGGGAGCTCCGGACACGCCGAGGGCGTTGACGATCCCCAGCCACTTGGAAAATGCGACCCCCTTGGGGAAGGGCATGGTGCTGCCGTTCAGCGTCTGATTGATGATGCCATTGGCCTGAGCGCCGTCGTCGCCCGGTCCCCCGGTCCACGTCGCGAGGTTCGTTCCCCAGTCCGCCGGGGCGGAATAGGCCTGCCCCGTCTTCAGCGGACCGGCAAACCATGCGTAGTGAAAGTGCGAGCTGAAGGCGCGCCCGCCGGCGTTGAGGTACGCCTCGAGCACCGCGGGATTGGCCTTGTACGTTTCGCCGCCCTCGCACGACAAGAGCAAGATGTCGTAGGGCATGAGGTGCGCCTGCGAGTCCCAGAGACTCGAATAGCTCGCCGGCGCCGTGCTGGACCAACCGGGAGTCTCGATTTGGCCGTCGCCGCCCGTGGAGTTGGGGTCTCCGCCCGAGAACACGTGGATGTGACCCGACCCACCGGCGCCCGCGACGTATTCGCTCGACGGCAGGCCAATGCGCGCCATGAGGCACTCGAGCGTATCGGCGGCGCCCGTGGATACGGCGATGTCCGGCAAGTTGTCGTCGGAGCCGGCCGCCACGGTGCTCGGCAAGGTCAGCGACTTGTCGGGCTGGGCATTGGCCTGGCAGCCGGTCACGTTGATCTTGACCGAGCGCCGCCACTTGCCGATCTGCAGGACGAGCGGGACGCCGTTCCCGACCGGTACGTTCGTCAGCGTGAAGCTCCCGTCGACGTCCGTGGTCGTGCTGGTGAGCGCGCCGCTCTTGAAGAGAGCGTAACAGCTGCACTTGTCCCCTCCCGTGGGCACGCCGGAAGGAAGCGGCTGCAGCGGCGACGCCGGCACGTACACGACGATGTTGTAGAGCGGGTTCTTGCCCGCGGGGTCGAAGACCTTGCCGGTCACCGTCGTGGTGGCGCCTCCCGGGCACGAGACGTTGCACGACAGGCCCGGGGGGCACACGGCTCCGCCGTCGCCTACGGGAGCGCCGCTCGAGCCGCTGCTGCTCGTGCCGAACATGGTCCCGCTGCTGCCCCCGCTGCCGCCGCTCGAGCCGCTGCTACCGCTGCCCGAGCTTCCGCTTCCCCCGCTGCCGCTGCTACCCCCACCGTCGGCGCCGGGGTCGAAGCCGCTTCCTTTCGAGCTTCCGCATCCGGACACGCCGTGGGCGGCGATCACGGCCCCGAGCATCAACGAGGCAACGAGTGAGTAACTGCGCATGGGACCCTCATGTCGCGATAGCGGCTTACACGGAAAGGCCGCGCAACGAACGAACCTCTCCGACGTTGGAGGTACCCGAACGGTTGGCGACCAGGCACCGCAATTCATCGTGCGATACGGGGCGCGACCGCACGGACCGCTGCTGTTTGAAATTTGCGAGCCAGCTCGCACGAAGGGCTCTTGGTCGCGGATGATCTCCCTCCTCATGCCCACCGACGCGGCGATCCCCGATTGGCTGGACGAGCGCGCGTTCGCAGACGCGGCGGCTCGTCTCGCGCCGCACGTGCGCGCCGTCGTCGCCGCCGTCATGCGGCTCGGACGCGATCACCCCGACGTGGACGACTGCACACACGAGGCCCTTCGCCGCGCGATGGAGGGACGGGGCCCCCTTCGCGACGGCGAGCCCATGAGACCTTGGGTCTGCGGCATCGCACGCCACGTGGCACTCGACGCGTTGCGCCACCGCCGCCGCCAGCGCGAGCGTACTGTGCCCGCTGGCTCCGGCGAAGCCGGACCGGACCCGCTCGATGGGGTGCGCGACGACTCTCCGTCAGCGTTCGACCGTGTGGCCGCGGTCGAGAGAGGCGCGCGCGTCCAGCGAGCGCTCGACGCACTTCCCGACGGCCAGCGGCGGGCATTGACGATGTTTCACCTGGAGGGCCTGACCTACCAGGAGATCGCGGCGCGCATCGGCGTGCCGCTCGGCACCGTCGCGACCTGGGTCTTGCGCGCTCGACGGGCCGTGGCTGCCGCAGCCGGCGTAGCGGAGGAATCATGACAGGCGAGAAGCTGCCCCGAGAGCTCGTGTGGGAGGGAGATCACGTCTCGGAGCTCGGGCTCTCCGTCGTCGCCGACGGCGAGGAAGCCATCCTCGAAACGGAAGCCGTCGAGCATGTCGAGGCCTGTGAGCGGTGCACGGCTCGGCTCGGACGGGTTTCGATGCAAGCTTCGGCGGTCGGCGAGGTCCTGGCGCTCGCCAAGCTCCCGGAGGCGTCGTCCTCCGAGAGCCGACCGAGTGCCCCGCGCCCGTGGAGAGCCCTCGCCGCAGGCGTCGTCGTCGCGGCACTGGCCGAAGCTCCGAGCGTGCACGCGGTGCTTCACGCGCACGGGCTCGCGACTCTGGTGTCCATGCGAACGATCATGGTGCTCGTTCGCAGCGGAGTCGCTCTGGCAACGAGCGACGCCGTCGCGCGGGGCCGGCCGCCGGCGGCGCTCATCGCGTCGGTGTTGCTCGTTCTGGTGAGCCTTGCGCTCGCGCGATGGCACGGGGGAACGGTGGAAGGGAGCAGGTCATGAGGTGGTCGAACGGCTGGGGGCTGGCAGCGAGCGCCGTGGCGGTCTCGCTTTTCGCCGTACCGCTCGTCGCGGAAGCGCGCGTGCGACTCGAGGGTCAATGGCCCGATGCGGACAAGCCGGTAACGCTCGAGATGTCCGAGGTTCCGCGCGCACAGGCGCTGCGAAGACTGGCCGACGCCGCCGGATGGAGCCTCGTGGTGCACGGACCGGCAGCCGAGCCCGTCGACGTGCACGTGACGGGGCAGCCCGCATCGAAGGTTCTCGCTCTTCTCCTCGGCGACGGGAACTACGTGGCGAGGCGCGATGGCTCGCTGGTCGCGATCGAGCGAGATACGACCCTCGAGGGCGATGCGTCCGGCACCGCGGCGAGCGGGCCCCGGGCCGATGCGTCCGGGGCAGAGACACACGAGCGTGCACGCGATCGCACCGTCATGGGCGGCGGCGCGCGTATCCTCAAAGACGAGACGGTTCGCGACGTGACCGTGTTCGGGGGCAACCTGGAAGTCGCCGGGGACGTGATCGGAGACGTGAGCGTCTTCGGTGGCGACGTCCAGGTGGCTCCAGGAGCCCACATCAAGGGTGATGCCACGGTCTTCGGCGGCAGACTCACGCTCGCGAGCGGCTGCCGGGTCGAGGGAGACGTGAGCGCCATCGGGGGGGGGCTGGAGCGCGCGCCGGGCGCCGAGGTGGGCGGCTCGGTAGACAGGGCGGAGGAAGGCGAAGACGACGACGGACCGACTGGGAACGAACGCCGCCCATCGCCCGGACTGGGTGCGCGCATCGTGGGGAGCCTGACCGACAGCTTGCGGCTCGCCGCAGTCCTCTACGTCATCGGCACCTTGCTCCTCGCGCTCGCCGGGGCGCGAATGACGACGATGCGAGTCGAGATGGCAGCGCGCCCCATACGCTCGATGGCCCTCGGACTGGTCGGCAGCGTGACGTTCTTGGTCGTGCTCGTCGCCCTCTGCGTGACGATCATCGGCATTCCCGTCGCCATCGTCGCACTTCTCGTCTCGATCTTCGCGGTCGCGGGCGCGATGGGCGCGGTCCTCTCGGTGGCGGGCGAGGCGCTCTTGCGCCACAAGACCGAGAACCCCTACGTGCACCTCGCTGTCGGTTGCGCCTTGCTCGTGGCGGTGTCGTGGGTGCCCTGGGTGGGCGGCCTTGCGGTCGTCGCCGTCGTACTGTCCGCCGGCGGAGTGCTCGTGGCGACGCGGTGTGCGGCCCTGATCCCCGGCAAGCTCAATTCTGGCTGAGTAAGACCGGGAGATAGTGGTGCTGCTGGGCGTTCGGCAGGACGGCCCGCACGTAGAAGAAGATGACTCCGAGCGAGCTATAGGCGGTCGGGGTCACGGTCACATTCGCGATGTTTCCGTTGGTGCCCGATGTCTTGTCGATCGTGACGGTGGCAGTTCCGTTGCTAATGTTATTCCCGTTTTGATCCTGGGCCAATACGTTCATATCCGGCCACTGGATATCGAGTGTGAATGGACCCCCGGTGTCCTGATCGCTGAAGTAGCCAATGGGGAAGGTGCGCGAGGTGTTCAGGGGCACCTTGAAGCCCTTGCTCGTCTGCATGCCGAAGTGGAGCGAGCTCAGGTTGACCGAGATGTCGTCCAGCTGCGTGGTCGGAATGCCCGCAGGCTCACCGAGGAGAAACGTGGTGTTGTAGAAGGGCTCGTGCAGCGCGGGCAGGCACCAGTGGCTGCCGGCGGCTGCGCTCTTGTTGGACCACTGGCGTTGCGCCGTGTACGGCGTGAAGTCGGTGCTGTCGGTGGCCTCGACGTAAAGCTCGCAAGCGTCGCCCAGCTCGTCCTGGAACTCGTTGAAGAACTCGAACGCGAGGTGATTCTGATCGAAGCCGACCCACGCCGAACCCTGGCGGATCCGTCGCAGCCTCGTTCAGCTCGTGGGTCGCCGACAGCTCGACGTCCGCAGCTTGAAAACCCGAGCATTGCGGCATGACCGCGTACACGTAGCCTTTGCTCATGGTCGAGCTGTGGTAACCGCCGACTCCCTGAGCGCAGACGTCTTGTCCACCCGCGTCGGGTAACCCGCCGAAGTAGAGCGTCGTCTGCGGGGCCAGGTAAAGCGCGTAGATCGTATTCGCGGTGGGCGCAGGCCAATCGACGCCCGCGTGCTGCGCCACGAGCGAGTCGATCTCGTCGTCGCTCATCTGCGCGGCCGGCGTGTCGGTGATGCTCACGTGGTTCGCGCTGCCGCTCGTCGCCTGTCCGATGCCGTACTCGCCGTTGATCGTGTGCCAGTACGACGAGGTTCCAATGGCGTCGCCCAGGGCGTTCCAGGTGGCCGCCTGCGTGTCGGTGCTGAAGGTCACGGTCACGACGACGGGAGCCGCCATCACCGAGCCTCCGCCGTTCACGATCTGCGCGACGTCGACCTTGAAGGCCGGGTAGGTCGAGTTCGGCGCGCCGTTGTCGGCGTCGGCCTGGTTCGTCGTTCCCGAGTCCAGCCTTCCCGAGTCGGCAAGTCCCCCCGAGTCGAGCGTCTCCCCCGAGTCGGCGAGCCGGGTGCCGGGACCCGTGTCGGTGCCGATCTGGGCGTCGTCGCCCGACACTCCCGAGTCGCTGCCGGCGGTCGCCGAGGCTGAGCCTCCGCACGCGACGCAGGCTGCAGCGAAGAAAGAGATGGAGAAAGCGCCGAGCCGCGAGCGCAGGGCCGCGGTGGTCTGCCGTCGGAGGGGGGCCATGAGGGCCGCGATGGTGAGTGATCACCGGCCATGCGCACAATGGCGAATTCATCGAACGCAATTCGAGTTGAGCCCCATCAAGAATGCGAATCGAGCCTCAACGCGCCTCAACGCAGAAATCCGTTCGCAGCTGCACCGCCCATGGTGCCGGGCGTGTGCTGGGCGGGTGCAGACCAGACCAGACGCAGACGAGCATGAGAGCGCACTGTTGCGTCTGCCCTCCTGCATGGCGAATTCCGTTCCGATAGGAAGAATGCCACTTTGGCGAGGAGTTGTGATTAGAGTTCGCCTTTGTTGCCGAACGCAGAAGGAGGATTCCATGCGAACGTCGACCATTTGTGCAGCGATTCTCGCCGTGACGGTAGTGGCTGGTTGCGACCAGGAGAAGAAAACCCCGGAAGGAAACGCGACGGGAGCCTCATCAGCGGCGGTGTCGGCCACCGCCGCCGCTGCCACGGCAGCAGCCATGAAGGTCTCGCAGACCGACATGGCCACGGGTTACGCCAAGAAGCTCACCGCGGCGTTTGCGGCGCACGACGCAGCCAAGGTGGCGGCGCTCTATGCACCCGACGGCGTATCGCAGCTCATGGGTGATCCCGACGTGGAGCACGGACGCGCGGAGATCGAGAAGAACTTCTCCGAAGTGTTCGGGCGCTACAAGGACGCGACGTTGACCGTCGGCCGCATCTGGACGAGCAAGACGGCCTCGGTCATCGAGTTCGTTCACTCCGGCACGCGGTCGCCCGGCGAGTTGATGGGCACCAAGGTGACCGAGCCAAAACCGGTCGGCCTCCTGGGGGCGGTCCTCGTCACCTTCGACGAAACCGGCCTCGCCAAGTCGTCGCGGACGTACCTCGACATCGCCTCCAATATCGGTCAAGTCGACCCGAAGCTCTTGCCGCCGGGGGTGAAGACTCGCCCCGTGACGACGACGCTGCCCGCCGGAGTCGGCACGTTCGAGTCGAAGGGCACACCCGACGAGACGAAGAACCTCGACGTCGCGAACCGGCTATTTTCGGCCATGGACTCGCACAAAGTCGACGACCTCGTGGTGTTGACGTCGGACGACTACACGTTCGACGACGTGACGTCGCCGGGACCCATCAAGAAAGCCGACATGAAGCAAACGGCGAGCGCGTTCCTCTCGGCGTTCCCCGACACGAAGGTCACCAAGCCGGTGCAGTTCGCCGCAGGCGACTACGTCGTCACCGAGACCGTATTCGACGGCACGTTCAAGGCCGCGATGGCGCCGTTCAAGCCGACCGGCAAACCCGTGACGTCACACTCGCTCGACGTCATTCAGGTGAAGGACGGCAAGATCGTCAAGGAGTGGTCATACGGGAACGGCGCCGAGTTTCTCTCGCAGATTGGCGTGATGAAGCTGCCGACCAAGTCGACCGAGAAGACGCCGATTGCAGGGGCGGCCATGGCCGCTCCCGCTGCGGCCAACGCGAAGACGCAGCCCTGACCGCGCGGGCGTCGCTGCCCCCCGCCACTGCGCTCGGACGGGGGGGCGGCGACTCCTTCACGGAAGGGTGCCCGTGATCCGCAGAACCGGCGGGAACGATCCTTCTCGCGAAGACAACATGACCTCTCGGTTCGCGGAGACCGTCGAGGTGACGAGGAACGAGGGTGTGCCGCTCGTCTCGGCGGCGACGGCCGCGGTCACGTCGTATTCGATCCAGGTCTTGTCCTGAGGGTCGTTCACGTCGACGGTTCCGAGCAGGTTGGTCCCCGCCTGCGGGGCGTTGTTCCAGGTGATGCTGGTCTCGCTCCAGGACTGCGAGCTGGCTGGCGGGTAATAGAGAAAGAGCGGAACCGTATTCGAGGCCGTCGTCTGCACGCTGTTGACGTAGAGGCGAAGCGTGGCCGCCGTGATGGTCGCGTACCCGCTCGTGTCGAAGCCCACCCACGTGTTGCGGCTGAATCCGGCGCTCGGCGACGACTTGACGATGAGGACGGCGCCGGTTCCGTAGTTGGTGTCGGCGTCGGAGCCGTCCATGACATACGCGTCTCGGGTCGGGATGAGGTCGACCGTCACCTCGCCGGGCGCCCCGGCTTCTGCTGGGCCGCCGCCGTCCGCAAGACCCGCATCGAGCGCGCCCGTGTCGGGCGCTCTCGCATCGAGAGGTCCGGGCTCGGGTCCGCCACCGTTGCCGGGACCCGTCGCATCCGCGCCGGCCGCATCGAAGAGCGGCGCGATCGCGTCGGAGGAGGCGTCCGTGACTTCCGAGCGGCCCACGAGCGCATCGCCGCCCTCGACGCCCGCGTCATCGCCGGCGTACCCGCCGGTCAAGCCGTCGACGCCGATGAGGGAACACCCCAGGACCCACGGCGCCCCGCCCAGCGCGAGGAGCACCACTACCCTGGCTTGGTGTCGGACAGGCAAAATCAGCTTGCGCACAACCTTGTCATCGTAGCAGGCGCTGCCTGGTGAGAGCCCGACTCACACGCCGTAATCGTCCCCATCGAGAATCTCCCCTTAATTTCCCTCCTCGAGCATCCGCCCCTTCTAGGACCGTTGACCCGGTTGGCTCCGGCGGGAACTCCCTCTCCACGCAGGAGGCGTCATGCACGTTCGCCACGTTCGCCAAGTTCACCACGTTCGCCAGGTTTGCCGCCGTGGGTACGGTTCGCTCTCGGCACGCGCCATTCTCGTCCTCCTCGCGGGCGCCCTTGCGGCGTGCGGAAGCTCCTCGCCGTCGGGCGATCTCGGCACCGGTTCCTCGAGCGGTTCCTCGAGCAGCGCTTCGACTCCGGGGCCGGACGGCAGCGCTGCCAATGCCGATACCGGCGCTCCTTACAACCCCGACACCGGCGTCTCGACGACCCCGGACAGCGGCGGAGCTACCCAGGGAACGGACGCCGCGGCCCCGCCCGGCTGGGTGCTCACCTGGTCCGACGAGTTCAACACGGCCGACGGTACGCAGCCCGACCTCTCCAAGTGGACCTACGATATCGGCGACGGCACGTCGGCGGGCGCGCCGGGCTGGGGCAACGCGGAGCTCGAGTCGTACACCAACAGCACGCAGAACCTCGTCATCCAGGGAGGCATTCTCGCCATCACGGCACGCGTGAACACCGACACGAGCTTGACGTGTAGCGGCACGATGTGCGGCTACACCTCGGGGCGCATTCACACCCAGGGAAAGTTCTCGCAGACCTACGGTCGCTTCGAGGCGCGTATCAAGATTCCGGCCGGCAGCGGCGTATGGCCTGCGTTCTGGATGATGGGCGAGCAGTTCACGCAGGACAACTGGCCGCAATACGGCGAAATCGACGTGATGGAGAACGCCGGGAGCATGGGCAACGAAGTCCGCGGGAGCATCCACGGGCCGGGCGGCAGCGCGACGTACACCGACGACGGCCTTTCCGGGCCCGACGACCTCACGATGGGCAACTTTTCAGACGACTTCCACGTATTCGCGATGGAGTGGGACGTGGGCACCATCAGCTTCTTCGTCGACTCGACGAAGTACTATACGGTCACCGCCGCGGACGTCACCGCGGTCGGTCAGGGCGCCACGTGGCCTTTCGACAACGACCCGAACTTCATCTTGTTGAACTTCGCCGTGGACAGCGGCAACTTCGGCGACCCACCGAATGCGCAGACGATGTGGCCTCAACAAATGCTCGTCGACTACGTGCGCGTGTACAAGAAGCAGTAAGCTCTACGGAAGGTCCTCGAGCCAAGGCGGGTCGGCCATGAGCCCTCGGTACGCGTTCGCTTCTCTCCTCGCGGCCGGCTCGCTGGCCTGCTCCTCGTCCTCGAGCCCCGCGGGGGAGAGCGGCGACGACGCGGCCACTCCCGATGCGGCCAGCCCCGTCGACGCCGCGGCCGAAGAAACCCACCCGCAGGACTCGGCCGCGAGCGGCTCCAGCGACAGCTCGAGAGGCGACGCGCAGACGACCGACGCGCCCGGAGGCCCAGAGACGACCGATTCGCCGGGGGGCTCGCCCCCGGACTCGTCGTCGACCGGAGGGGACGGCGGCCTGCCGGACCCGTACGGCCCCGTGCCGGACGGCGGCGTCTTCGTTCAATTCGTTCAGGCCGACCGGACGACGTATTTCGACTCGTCTCAACAGGCGATGTCGACGGGCACCGTCACCTTCGGCGTGTCCAGCGCGAGCGCGTCCGACGGCAGCGTGGCGACGTTGACCCGGACGGGCGGGAAATCCACGGTCGGCACCGGAGGGGCCGAAGAGATCGTGAGCAATCGCTCCTTCTCGTACGGGACCTTTCGCTTTCGCGCGAACCTCGCCGCCTGCGCGTCGACCGAAGAGCTCGTAAACGGCCTCTTCACGTACTTCAACGACGGCAGCAAGGCGCCCGACGGCCTCGCCATCAACCGCGAGGTGGACATCGAGGTGCTCTGCGGCGAGCCCTGGCTCATCAATCTCACGATCTGGACCGAGTACAACGACGACACTCACTGCAAAAACCAGGGCCGCGTCGTCGATACGAAGACCGGAACGGTCTACGTCTACGCGAACGATCAGTCGAACGGCGTGCAGACCGGCACCGAGAATCACCCGGAGCTGGTCGTACCTGGAGGTTGGCCCCAGCCCGGCGTGTTCTACGAGCTCGGCTGGACGTGGGCGCCCGATCACCTCCGCTATTTCATGAACATCGGGGGTACCGACGTCACCCTGTGGGACGCGACCGACGCCACGCGTATCCCGCAGGCTCCGATGGAGCAGCACTTCAACCTGTGGGCGCCGGGAATGCACTGGTCGACGGGGGCGAATGCCGGGCCGCCGGCAAAGGCCTCGACGCTGACGCTCGATTGGTGGCGGTACGATCCGCAGCAGTGAACGCCCGCGCGCTTCCGGCGCGCCAGAAGGGCTGCAGCCAGGCTCACACGCGGGGTCACATGCACGCGCAGCTGTTGCCGCTACAGCTGCAGACCTGGCTGTTGTTCGCGCAGTTCTCGCACCGGATTCCTCGCGTGCCCGTCGCGCAGGCTCTGTCGGAGGTTCCCGAAATGCACTTGCCGCTGGCGTTGCAGCACCCGGTAGTGCACGTGCTGGCGGTGCACGAGCCGCCGCTGCCGCTGCCGCTGCCGCTCCCGCTGCTGCCGCTTCCGGTTCCACTTCCGCTGCCGCTTCCGCTTCCGCTGCTGCTGCCGCTCCCGCTACCACTGCCCGCGACGCACGTGCCGTTTACGCACTGACCGCCCCCCAACGTGCAGTTCTGGCACTGCGAGCCCTGGCTGCCGCATTGGGCGGTCGAAACCGCGTTGAAGCACGTCCCGCTGCTGCAACAGCCGGCGCACGAGCTGCACCCGGCGCCGTTGCCGCTGCTGCTACCGCTGCTGCCGCTGCCGCTCGACGACGAACCGTCGCCGCGGCGGGTCGCGTCGCTCGAACCGCCCCCGTCGTCACCGAAATCCGTTAACTCTCCGGCCGCGCAGCCGGCGACAGCGACGAGGGCAAACAGCAGCGCAACGTACGCGTACCGTGAGTCTGGCAGGTCCATGGGCAAGCCCACGCCTGCGCGAGCAAGTGCCATTCCGAGCGCCTCGGCTCGCATTTCGGCCTCGAGAAAGGCGCCAGCCGGCCTCGATTGGACACTCCCACCGCCCGCTTGCAGTGGGAGCGCACGAACCGAGTGGATCTGCGGCGCCTGGGCCCCGAAATCTTCGTTCGCCGCGTAACGCTCGGGCGTCACCCCGTCATCTTGGGCGTTACGGTCAGACGCCAACGACCAGGCGAGGAGCGGACACTACCTCGGGGATTCCGAACTGGAGCGGTGCGGTCACCTCGCCCGGATCGACGAACGTTCCGAACATCCGATCCCAGACGGAGAAGATACTCCCGAAATTTCGACCGTGATGCCGCGGGTCGACGCTGTGGTGGATGTGATGAATGCGCGGCGTTACGAGGATTGCCTCGAGCCAGGGTGAGCGGAGTCGAATGTTGGAATGCATCCAGTGATTGGTCACGACGCTGAAGATCGTGAATGCGCTCAGGGCGAACGCCGGAACGCGTAACGCCACGAAAACGGAGGCGGGAATCGCGTAGACGAGTCCCTGGAGGAAGCTCGTGCGCGCGCCGCCGAGCCAATACATGTATCTCGGAGCGTGATGCCACCGGTGGATGCGCCAGAACGGCCTCGTGTGAATGAGGCGATGCGTCCAGTACATGACGAAGTCGCTGCCCACGATCGCGATCGGAACGCTCACCCAGGGCGAAAGCTGCGGCGCGTGAAGCATGGCGAGGACCGGCGCCAGAGTCGCGCGCAAGACGACGCCCGAGGGAATGCTGAGGAACGCGACGATGAGGATGGCTGCGGCGTCTCGCGCCAGCACCTTGCGGTACGAGACCCGATGGGCGGCGAATCTTCGTTCGAAGAAAAAGAAGGGCGCGCCCAGCAACAAGAAGACGAGCACTTGAGGCAGGATGCTGCCGAACATGCGAGCGGCAGCCTGCAGCCTCCAATCCATCGCGCGATGCGAGGAACGGGCTCGTCGACGTTCGCGTCGAGGTAGAAGGCCACATGTCTCGGCGCCGGCTTGCGCCGCTCCGCTCCCGTCCGGCTCCTCGGCCGCGCACACATGAGCTCCCCGCACGGCGGGCCGCCGTCCCCCCGGCGGTCTCGGTCCCGCCGCCGTTGCACAATCTGATCACCGGGATGCACTTCAAGTGCAAGTTGCGCAACGACCCGAACGCTGGATTGCCGCTCCACCGTCGCGAAGTCGATGATCTGAAAGGCTTCCAGCACGAAGGGAATCCGTTCTGAACGTGGTCCGGACCGTGCGTTGCCCCCCATCGCTCGCCGCATCGATGGAGGAGGATCTCGGACATGGCTGGTGCCGCCCACGCGCCCGCGCTCAAAGATAGTACGCCCGACCACTTGATCGGCCGCGTCATCAACGAGCGGTACAAGATCACGGCCCTCATCGCGAAGGGAGGCATGGGGAGAGTCTATCGGGCAGAGCAAGCGCCGCTCGGGCGCGTCTGCGCCGTCAAGGTACTCAGCCCGAATTACCCCGGCGAGCAAGACCCGGCGTTCCACAAGCGATTCTTCCTCGAAGCGTCGATCGCCTCGAAGCTCACGCACCCCAACACCGTCACCATCTTCGATTACGGTCGGACCGACGACGACATCTATTTCATGGCCATGGAGTACCTGGAGGGGATCACCCTCCAGCGCGCCCTTCGTCAGACGGGGCCCTTCCCCGAAGATCGCGCCCTGCACATCGGCCGCCAGATCTGCCGCGCGGTTCGCGAGGCGCATACGCTGGGCGTGATTCATCGCGATCTCAAGCCGGCGAATATCTTCCTCCTCGAGCACGGCGACGAGAGCGACGTCGTGAAGGTCCTCGATTTCGGACTCGTGAAAGAGTTGAGCGACGGAGGCGACGAGGCGAAGGAGCTCACGCAGACCGGACTCTTCATGGGCTCGCCCAAGTACATGGCGCCGGAGCGGGTCCGCGGCGACAAGGTCGACGCGACGACGGACATCTATTCGCTCGGCATCATCCTGTACGAGATGCTCGCCGGCCAGGTGCCGTTCGATCGCCCGAGCGGCGTGAAGATCCTCATGGCCCACGTCAACGAGGAGCCCCCTCCGCTACGCCAGACCAATCCCAACATCAATCCGTCGCCCGCATTTGAAGAGACGGTCATGCGCTGCCTGGCGAAGGACCCAGCCGCCCGCTTCCGCTCGATGGACGAGGTCCTCGCGAGCCTCAAGCGCGCAGGCGGCCCTTCCATGACGGCCTCGAACGGGCTTGGCGGCTCGAGTGAGTACCCTGCGGGGATCTCCGGCGTCTACGGCAGCGAGTGCGGGCCGGAAAGGTCGGCGACCGGGCCGCTGATCGTCCCGGCGGCGCTGGGCGATCTGACGCGTTCGGCGGCATGGGGCGCGCAGCCGGCCCCGAAGAAGATCTCGAAGTGGGTGTGGATCGGCGGCGCGGCCGGCGCGGTCGCCCTGGCCGGGATCGTCACGAGCGGCCTCGTCATGAGGGCCAGGCACGCCAAGGTCGCGGCCATCGCCCCAACCGCCATCAGCTCGACCCCCCAGTTCGCCGAGGGCGTGGCCTCCCCTCCCCCCGCGGCCCTGCGCGGGGATGGCGATTCGTTCCACCTCACCTTGAGCAGCGATCCCCCCGAGGCCCAGGTCGAGTGGGGCGGCAAACCGGTCGGGCAGACGCCGATGATGGTCGACCTTTTTCCCGGTCCGCAGACGTTCGTCCTCTCGCGCGAGGGGTACTTCAGTGCGACGTTCATCACGAACGTGACCGACGCGATGGCCGGGCAGAACCAGTCCCGAACCGTCGTCCTCGTTCCGCGCAAGGGCAGCCTCGCGGCGAACTCGCCCCCGAGAGCGGCGGCACCTGCCGAGCTCGATCGTCGCGCGCCCGCGTGGCGGGGCGCCGGTGCTCAACCCTCGCCCGACCGCGCTTCGGCGGCGATGGTCTCGCCCAGTCACCCGTCGGCGGCCTCGCCCGAGCCCGAATCCGGCCAGCGCGCCGGCGCCGGCCTCTTCGCCGGTCGCAGCCGCCATCGCGACTCCCGCCGCATCTCCTCCCCCGGCGAACGCGCCCGCGAATGCCCCTGCTGCTCCGGCGGTCCTTCCCTTCGGGCCCGACATGTCCCGCCCCACCTTGATCTCGGGGACCGACCCGGTGTGGTCGCGCGAGGCGCTCATCTCCGGGGTCGAGGGTCTGGTGGTCGCCAAGTGCACCATCACGACGGGCGGCACCCTCCAGAGCTGCCGCATCATCAAGGGGCTGCCGTACATGGACAAGCCGGTGCTCGACTCGCTCGCCTCGCGCCGCTATTCGCCGGTCATGTACCAGGGCCACGCCGTCGCGGTGGAGTACGTCTTCAGCATGAGGCTAAAGCAAAAGTAGGCGAGCGTCGGCGCGCGGAATAATCGAGCCCGCGGCGCGGTCTCATCCCTGCCGGCCAAGGCCGGCGATGGGAGCCCGATAGATGCTGAGCGCGCTTCTCGACGGCCTGTCGCTGGTCGACACGGCAGGCCATCTCATCCTCGCGACGACGCTCGCGTGCCTGCTCCTCGGGGTCAGCGCCAACCTCATCCTGCGGGCGCGCTACGCCGCCCTGGAGCGAGACCTGAAGCAAAACCCCGGGGGCAACCAGCCGTTCGCGCATCGCGTGCTGAACGCCATCGTGCGCGACGTGCAGGACGCCGCGCGTCGCTCGCGCGAGGCGAACACGCAGGCGATCATCGAGGACAACTTCCAGGCTGAGCTCAAGCCGCTGCTCCTCGCCGAGCGCTTCGTCAAAGCATCGACCGGCCTCGCCATCATCCTCGGCCTGCTCGGGACCTTCTACGGGCTCACGTTGTCGATTGGCAGACTCGTGCACCTCGTCTCCGCCGACACCGGTGGCGCGACCGACATATCGCAGGCCCTCACCACCGGGTTGACCCAGGCTCTCGCGGGAATGGCGGTCGCCTTCTCCAACTCGCTCGTCGGCATCGTCTCGGCGGTCATCCTCACGGTGGTCGGCGTCGTGTCCAACGTGAGCGACCGCCGGATCGCGCTCATGATCCAGGCCGAGACGTACGTCGATCGCAACGTGGCGCCCCGGGCGCTCGGCGCCGGCGCCGCGAACCTCGACCGCAGCGTCGCCGCATTCGGCGAGTCCGTCGCTCGCCTGGAGCGCGTCGTCGCCCACGTCGAAGGTGCGCTCGACGCCCTCTCGGCGAACACGCGCGACTTGCGCGAGTTCAACGTGCGCATCGTCGCCTCGAGCCCCAAGGGTACGCCGTAAGGCGTGGGCGCGATGCGCAGCCGGCGACAACTGCTTTCGGACTACGAGGGGACTCGCGAGATCTGGCCTTCGTTCACCGACGTGATGTCGACGATGGCGCTGATCCTCTTCGTTTTGGTGCTCCTCGCCTACGTGCGCAACCTGGTGAGCAGCAAGCGCATGGAAGCGTTTCAGCGGCAGATCGCCACCTCCGAGCAGCAGCTGCGGGGGCTGCGCGCCCAGATCGAGCGCGGCACCACCCAGCTCGCCGAGTCGCAAGCCAGGCTGCGACACCAGCAGGAGATCCTCGCCGAGAACGACCGGCAGCTCGGCGATGTGCGCGCGCAGCTCCAGAGCATTGCCGTCTTGCGCGTGAGCGTCCTCGGCAAGCTGAAGCAAGCCGTCGAAGCAGAGCTCGGCGCGAACGGCGAAGCGGGCACCTCGCTCGTGGCCATCGGCGACAACGGGAACATCGTCATCAACGAGAGCCTCGTGTTCGAATACAACTCGTATGCGATCAAGAAAGAGGCACGGCCGGTGCTCGACACGCTCGCGCGCGCTCTGGGCCACGTCCTCGCCGACGACACCGTTCGCGACAACATCGACACGATCCTCATCCAGGGACACACCGACAAGCGGGGCTCGGTCTCGTTCAACTGGGACCTCTCCGCGCGCCGGGCCACGGCGGTGCTCGACTACCTCTTCGAGACCAACAAGACCCTCGCCGACTACTACGGCGGCTACTTCGCGGCCGCCGCCTACTCGAAGTTTCGCCCGCTCGACACGGCCGACACCGAAGGCGCATACGCCAAGAACCGCCGGATCGAGATCTCGGTCGTTCCGAAGGACGCGAACGTCCGGAAGGTCATCGACGATTACGTGCAGGGTCAAGGCCCGGCCGCAGGCAGGTAAATCCTGAAGGTGCTCCCCTTCCCCGGCTCGCTCCGCACGTCGATCCAGCCACCGTGGTCGCGGACGATGCCGTAGCTGACCGACAGGCCCAACCCCGTGCCCTCGCCGACGTCCTTCGTCGTGAAGAACGGCTCGAACACGCGCGACAGGTTCTCCGGAGTGATTCCGACTCCGGAGTCGCGGACGCTCACGGCAATCCATTCCCCCTCGGCGCCGCCGTGGTCCGCGGGGGGGATCGCGCGCTCGCGTCCGATGTGCATCGCGACCTCGCCTCCGCCCGGCATGGCCTGCACGGCGTTGACGACGAGGTTGGTCAAGGTCTGCTCAATCTGCACCGCGTCGATGCGGGCTGCGTGCGGGACGCCGCCGTCGTCGAGCGAGAGGACGACTCTCTGCTTTTGCGCGAGCGGTCGCAGAAGCTCGAGGACGCGCCCGCTCACCCCCGCGACGTCCTGCATCTCCATGTGGGGATCGCGCCTGCGGGCGAACTCGAGCAGCTGGCGGATGATGCGGGTCATCTTCTGCGCCGACTCGACGATGATCCGCGCGTAGTCTCGCGATTCGGCCTCGCCCGCCTCGCCCGTGGCCACCATGTGCGCGCGCCCGACGACGACGTTCAGGGGCGTTCCCAGCTCGTGCGCGACGCCAGAAGCCAGCTTGCCGATCGTCGTCAGTCTGTCGGCGTGACGGAGCTGCTCCAGCGCGGCGATGCGAGCCGACGTCTCGTGGCTCACCTGCTCGTTGGCCCGCACGAGGGCCTCGCTGGTCGCGTTCAGCTCGGCCCCGAGCTCCGACAGCTCGTCGCGCGAAGCGAACCGCACCGGCTCGGCGAAGTCGCCGCGACCCATGCGCCGCGCCTTCTCGACCAGCGCCTGGACCGGGCGACCGACCAGCCACGAGCCGAGCAAAAACGACAGGATCGCCGTCGTGAGCGCCAGGATCGCGGTCGTCTCCGCCGTGTCAATCATCGTGCGGTGCGCGTACGCGCGCTCCGCGTCGAGAGGCTCGGAGAGCTCCAGGGCACCCACGCGGCCGGGCAGCGGCACGAGCGTGTACGTGAAGCGCCCCTCTTCGCCGCGATCGTCCCGGGCGATGCGCGTGATGGTGGCCCCCGGCGTGAGCGTGGCGAGCGTGGCGTCGTCGATATGGAGCTTGGTCTCCGCCCCCGGGCCGTTCGGCCATACCCACCGTATTCGGATCTTGCTCTCGCCTGCGTTCGCGGCCTGCACCAGGTCGAGCGCCTGCGCCTCGCCCTCGGAGCGCCAGACGGCGGCGACCGCCGCGCCGAGCGCGCGGCCGATCAAGTCGTGATCGCGAACCCGGTTGGCCTCGAACACGTTCATCTCGCGGCGGACCCGGAAATAGCCGTTGGTGACGAGGATCGCGCTGAATCCGAGAATGAACGCGAACGACAGCTTCTGAACGAGCCGCATGAAAGCAGGTCCTAGCGCTCAGGTCAGGGTTCGTCGAAGCATGAGCGCCGCGGCCGTCCGCAGGTCATCCATGTCGAAAGGCTTGTCGAAGACGACGGCACCCAGCGCGAGCCCGTGGTTGCGGGTCGCGACGTCTCCGAACGCGGTCATCAGGATGACGGGCGTGAGCCAGTGGGCAGCGCGAAGTTGCTCGAGGATCTGCAGGCCGCTGCAGATGGGCATGCGCACGTCGGTCACCAGCAGGTCCACGGCGTCGGGCTGCGCCGGGCCCGCGAGCTCGTGGGCGAGCTCGACGAGCAAGCGCCCGCCGTCGCGCGCCTCGACTACCTCGTAGCCGTCGCGCAGCAGGGCCTCGACGACGAGGCGGCGCATTTCGGCGTCGTCTTCCGCGACGAGGACGCGCGGCCGGGGGTGCAACGGCGGCGCGGCGCGCGAAGCGCGCCGGGGACTCGTCGTGGGGGGAGACGATGTGGGGGGAGACTCGTCGTCCGGCATGGGGGCCTCCGGCGCGACGCATCGGACGTGCCGAGCGTGGGGGATGGGGACGCGTGGAAAACAGTCGAAACGGCCGCCGTATGCCCCGCCGGGGCGGTCGAGTCGTTTCGACCCATTGATTCCCAACGACACAGTCTGCAAGCTGCCCTCGTGGGCAGCGCGCGGGTGCTCTTGGTCGACGACGACGAGGCTCTGGGGCAGACGCTGAAGGCGGGGCTCTGCAAGCGGGGCTACGAGGTCGAGTGGCGCCCCTCGGCGGCGAGCGCCCTGACGTCGCTCGAAGTCGGGAGCTTCGACGTCGTCGTCACCGACCTCAACATGAAAGGTTCGAGCGGCATCGACCTGTGCGAGCGTGTCGTCGAGAGGTGGCCGGACGTCCTCGTCCTGGTGCTGACGGCGTTCGGCTCTCTGAATTCAGCCGTTCAGGCGATCCGCGCGGGTGCGTACGACTTCATCAGCAAGCCCGTCGAGATCGACGCGCTGGTGATCGCGCTCGATCGCGCGGCGAGCCACAAGCGGCTGCGCGAAGAGGTGAAGCGTCTCCGAGACGAGGCGGCGCGGTCTCCGGCGCGCCCGGCCCAGCTCATCGGCGAGAGCGACGCCATCAGGCGCGTGTACGATCTCGTCGAGCGCGTCGGGGACGCCGAAGTGTCGGTGCTCCTCACGGGCGAAAGCGGAACGGGAAAGGAGCTCGTCGCCCGCGCCCTCCACGAGCGGAGCCGCCGCCGCCACGGGCCGTTCGTCGCCCTCAACTGCGCGGCCGTCCCCGAGTCGCTGCTCGAATCGGAGCTCTTCGGCCACCTTCGCGGAGCGTTTACCGACGCGCGAGACTCCCGCCCCGGGCTGTTCCTGCAGGCAAACGGCGGGACGCTCTTCCTCGACGAAATCGGCGACATGCCCCTGGTGCTGCAACCCAAGCTCTTGCGAGCGCTCCAGGAGCGCGTGGTACGCCCCGTCGGCGGGTCTCACGAGACGCCGGTGGACGTGCGCATCCTGGCCGCCACCAACCGCGACCTGGAAGAAGCCATCGACGAGCGACGTTTCCGCGAGGACCTCTATTTTCGCATCAACGTGGTGCAGATTGCGCTCCCTCCCCTGCGGGCGCGCGGCGCGGACGCGCTGGCGCTCGGACAGCACTTTCTCACCGCGTTCGCGGCTCGATCCGGCAAGCGCGTCGCGGGCATCTCGTCAGCGGCGGCCGAGCGCCTGCTCGCGTATTCGTGGCCCGGGAACGTCCGGGAACTGCAGAATTGCATCGAGCGCGCCGTCGCCCTGACCCATTACGATCACATCGCCGCCGACGACCTGCCGGAGAGAATCCGCGACTACCGGAGATCGCACGTCCTCGTCGCATCGGACGACCCGACCGAGCTCGTCCCGATGGAAGAGGTCGAGCGCCGTTACATCCAGCGCGTGCTCGAGGCGGTCCAGGGCAACATGGCCGCGGCGGCCCGTGTCCTCGGGTACGACCGCAAACGCCTGTATCGCAAAGTGGAGAAGCTGCGCATCGAGCGCGCTTGAAACGGGGGGGACGCGCGGCACGGGATGCCGTGTCGTTTCGACCCAATTGGGTCGAAATAACGCGCTCGGATCGTGCTCGAAGCGCGGCCCCAGCGCGCAAAGACGAGACCTGCGTGCTGGCGCAGCCGTTGCTTGGGGTCGCTCTCGAGAAGAGGCCCGGAGGTTGGTGATCCATGGTGCGCTTGCTTTCGTCGAACGGATTCGTCGTCGCGGTGCTTGCGGGAGTCGGTCTCGCGGCACCTCTCGTCGCGTGTGGGGGCGCGAAGCCGCCGGACGCGAAAACCGGCGCCGGCGTGACCGCACCCGGCGACTCACACGCCGACACCGCGCGACCCGCGACGGCGTCCGTGGTCAACATTTCCGACGAGATCCGCTCGAAGTGCGGCATCCCCGACGCGGACGCCTACTTCGAGTTCGACTCGTCGCGCCTGACGGCGGGCGACCGCAGCCCGCTCGATCTCGTGGCGAAGTGCTTCACGTCCGGACCCATGCACGGCCGGTCGCTCAAGCTCGTCGGCCGAGCCGACGCTCGTGGCCAGACGGACTACAACTTCACGCTCGGTCAGAGCCGCGCCGACGCCGTGGGTAAGTACCTGAGCGTTCGCGGCCTCGACAAGGGTAAGACCCAGTCCACTTCGCGCGGCGCCATGGACGCAAACGGCACCGACGAGAGCGGCTGGGGGCGCGATCGCCGTGTCGACGTCGTTCTCGGCAACTAGCCCAATACGTCGCCGCCGGGCAGGAACCTCATCCCTCGTCTCCCACTTGGGACCTGCCCGGCGGTCCTTTTCTCTCGGCAGCGGCGTTTCGGGCGTCAATACGATCGGTACCCGAACGTGAGCGGCATGATGAAGAGCGGACTGTCCACGCGCTGGTTGGCGAAGAAGTACCCAGGCGACGCGGACACCAGCCACTGACCGGACCGCCGCTCGATGACGGCGAAGCTGACGTCGAGGGTTGGGGCGAAGACCCAGTCGGTCGTGTACGCCTTGTTCTCGAAGTTCATGTCGCTGCGGCCGACGTAGAGCGTCCCGCCCAACCACCATCGGCGCGCGACCCGAAACGACATGCCGGGCCCCGCGCCGACCACGTCCGAGATGGGCGTGCCCTTGGTTCCTGCGCTCGCCATCGCGCGCGCGAAGACTTCGAACCCGGGCGCCAGGGACGCGCCCGCCTCCACGCCGAGGCCTATCCCGAACTCCGGTTGATCCGACCGGCCGAGAGTGTCTTCTTTCTGCCGAAAGAAATACGAGGGCACGAGCGCCAGCGACGCGCCGGCCACGAACCGGACGGGGGGCTCCTCCGGCGGGTGGACCTCTCCCGGGAGCGTGGCCGCCTGCGGCTCCGCGGCCGGTCGGGGGTACGCGAGCGTGACCTGCTGCGATTCGCGCTCGGCGACCGTCACGCTGGCTCTCGACGCGGCGCCTCCCCGGGGCTCGACGACGACCACGACGTGAACGCCCGGATTGACCTTGAACGGCTCTCCGACGAGCTCCGGCGGCAGCGCGCGCCGGTCGAGCAACACTTCGGGGACGACCCCCTCGGGCGCGCCGGTGACGTGCACGGTCACGTCGGGGATGCGTTCGCGAACCTCCTCCGCCAGCCGTGTCGCCTGCGCGCGCGCTTCGGCCGATCGCTCCGACTCGTCGGGCGCGACACGGATTCGCGCCACGTCCAGGGCCACCTCACGCGCCTCGATGAGCTCTCCGAGCATGGCGTGCGTGCGGGCGAGCTCCAGGCCCGTGATCGGCGTGCGCGCGGCCGTGTGGGCCGCTTGCATCTTCTCGATCGCGCCCCGCAGGTCGCCTTTCGCCCGCAGCTCCTTGCCCTCCTTGAAGAGGGCGCGAGCCGTCTCCATCTCCGCGGCCGACTGCGCGTGCGCGACCGACGCGAGGGCGCATGCCGCGACAGCGAACGCGAGAACTGCGCGCGACGACATGCGGGGCCGCCCACTTTAGCCTCAAAGAGGACGCGCGCCCCGTCAGCGCTCGTCGCGTGCGTGGGCGTGCGACGCGCTCCCGTCGGGTGCATCGGGATCCGGCGCGCTCGATTCGCCCTCGCCCGCCGAGTTCGGCGACAGGTACGCGCCGTCCTCGGTGGATGCCTCGTTGGCGTCGCCCTGGAGAAATACACGGCTCTCGATGCACCCCGCGGGTACGCCGGCGGAAGCCGCGCCGAGCAACGCGCCGAACGCGAGCACGACGAGCTGGGGCTGACGGCGGATCACGAAGGGCATGGCGAGACGACGCACCGCGTCTGGCGCGGGAGCAGCCGCATGGTCTCTCTATTGTCCGGCACCGCCGATCCTTCAGAAAATCGGACGGCGTACTCTCCCGTGCAGATGACGACCATCCCGGACGACAAGCTCTGGAGCCGCTTTCACGCGGCCTCGCTCCCCGCCGCCGACTGGACCCACCACGCGCACCTGCGCGTGGCCTGGATGTACTCTCGCCGGCACGCGCTCGACGACGCGCACATCTTGATGCGCGTCGGCATCATCCGGCTCAATGCGTCTCACGGACTCGTCGAAACTCCGGCGCGCGGATACCACGAGACGATGACACGCGCGTGGCTCCGGCTCGTCGCGGCCGCCATGCGCTCCGCCCCCGAGCACGAGACCTCCCTGTCTTTTCTGGAGGCTCACGCCGCGCGTCTCGGCAAGGACGCCCCGCTGCGCCATTACACCCGCGAGCGTCTCCTTTCGACCGAAGCGCGCGCGCGGTTCGTGGAACCGGACCTCTTGCCGTTGCCGTAGCGTCGCGACGGTCGTGAGGAGCCGCGTCGCTGCTCCCGACCCGTGCCGTCTTTTTCGCGGGAGCGTCATTCGTGTCGATGCTCGCGGCGCTCGCACACTCGAAAGCGGCGGTCGTGTCGTCGAGCTCGGCTTTCATGTCGCCGGGAGCGTCACTTGCTCGAGTGACCGCGGCGATGGGTCGATCGAAAGCTTCCTTCGTGTCGAAGAAAGCGTCCCTTTCATTTGCGAGCGCCTCTTTCGTCGATACGAGCGCCTCTTTCGTCGATGAAACCGCCGCTACCCGTCGATCGAAAGCGGCTCTCGGGTCGACGAATGACGCTCGCGGGGACCAAGCCGACGCTCTGTTGGATGCGAAAGCCGCTGCTCTCGAAACGAAAGCCGCTGCCCGTGACACGAACGCCGCCGTCGTCGACCCAACGCACCGTCTCTACGACACGAATGACGAAGTCGTTGAGGAAAGAGACTCCCTCTTCGACACGAATGACGAGGTCGTCGATGCGAGAGACTGTCTCTTGAACACGAATGACGAAGTCGCCGATCAAGCGGGACGGCGCCGTCGAAGGCCGAGGGCCCCGAGGAGGGCGGCGACGATCCACGAGACGAGCCCTTTCGCATCGCGGCGTCCGGCTGTCGTGCATCCGCATCCGCCGTTCCCGCCCGCTGCCGCGGCTCCCTCCCCGCCTTCGGTGGGCATGCCGGCGTCCGGGGTTGCCGAGCCGTCGGAAGAAGTCGAAGCGTCCTGCGCGATCGACGCGTCGTGGTGCGCCTCGGCATCGCTCGCCGAAGCTGCGTCCTCGGGGGTAGCCGCGTCGCTCGGCGCGGTTGCGTCCCTGGCCGCGGTTGCGTCAGCCGGCCCCGCTGCGTCGGTCGCCCCGGCTGCGTCGAGCGCCCCGGCGTCGGGCGGCGGCGGCGGAATGGCCGGCGAGAGCAGCCCCTGCTGCATCGCCCTCGCGATGAGCATGTGGCCCATGTCGTTCGGGTGAACGCCGTCGGGGAAGAGGCTCGACATGCCCGCGAGCGCCGTGTGGACGTCGATGACCGGCAGCTGACGCTTGCTCGCGATGCCCACGACGATGGGGATGATCTGGTTGGCGATCACCGTGCCGTCGATGCTGAAGGTGTTGGCGAAGGCGGGCGGAGGGAGCGCCAGGAACACCTGCAGCTTCGGCGCGAGGGCGAGGAGGGCGTCGATCATCGAATTGTAGTCGGCCGCGTACCGCGTCGGCGCCGTCGCGGTCCAGTTGTTCACGCCGCTCGGGTTGTCCTTCGAGTCGTTGGTCCCGAGCATGATATGACCGCGACGTTCGCGTTTGCGCCGGCCGCCGTGACGAAGCTCTCGACCATCGCGAGCTCGCCCGTGCTCCAGTAGGACGAGTTGCTTTGCATCATCATCGTCGTGCCGCTGACGCCGTAGTTGCCTACCGTCACGCCGGAACCGAGCAGCGCACCGGAGATCGCTCACCCAGTCCTTGCTGGGGCTCGAGGCGCCCACACCCTGGGTGATGCTGTCTCCGATGCACGCGACGCGGCTCGGGGCCGCGAGGGCCCTGCCGACGGAGGTTACCGAGACGAGGGCCAAGAGCGCCGCGCTCGTCCGCATCAGGCCTCCTCGGTGATCCAGATGGTCGGCGCTTCCATCACACCCGCGCTGGCCATGGCGTCGCGTAGCTCCGGGCGCCCGACGAAGTCGTTCGCCTCCTGCACGGAGCCGAAGTCGTGCCAGACGGTGACCTCGTTGGGCTTGCCAATCGTTCGATAGACGCCCGAGCGGCGGACTCCCGTCGTGCGGCGAAGCTCTTCCGCGGCATCGTAGTGCGGCCGCCAGACTGCGTAGTCCTTGACGCGGTGGCGAAGGAACAGGCGGACCATCGTACTCTCCTCGGGTGGGGGCTCAGCATACGCGAACTAGTTGCGCACGCAGTCGTCGGTGAGGGCGATCTCGGCGCCGAGGTCGACGATCTCGAAGTCGGTGACCGCGATCGAGTCGAACGTCTGGGCCGTGATGCCCTGGGCGGCCCACTTGGCCGTCGTCGTGCGATCGTCGGCGAAGGTCAGCGCGACGTTGCCGCCGTCCGACAGGAGCATTCCGTACTTCTTCATGGCCTGCAGAATGACCTTGGCCCCCGCCCCGTAGGGGGTTTCGTCGAAGGCGGCTTGGAGACGAAAGCGCACCCCGTACGGCGGCGCGTTGGGATCGGAGCTGCTCGGCGCGCCTGCGTGCGACGCCGGATGGACGTAGGCGTGGGTCTTCATGTGGCTATTCGGCAAGATGAAGCGGATGGCGTGCTTCACCTCTCCGGCCGCGACCTCGTCGGCAGTCGGCAGGAGCCCCGCGACGGGGAACCCCGCGGCGTCGGCCGATGTGCACTGATCGCCGCGAAGATTGTCGGGATACGCCTTCGTGAGATCCCAGATGAACGCGCCGAGCGCGCTGAAACCGCTGCCCGCCTGCGTCGCGTTGTAAAGTTCGTAAAGGAGCTTCTGGTCGGTGGCGACGACGAGGATGTGGCAATCGCCTTGTCCGGGGGTCGCGTACGACGTGTCGCAGGTGTAATTGACGCTCCCCTCGGCGTTGCCGCCCGCGGGTATCGGCATCTGAATCGGGACGGCGTCGCAATCGGGGCCGCCGTAGCAGTAATTGCCGCTGGACTGCGCGCCGACGGTCTGGCGTGGCGTGGTCGAGTCGGCAAAGAAGAGGGGAATCGAGAAGTCGATCTGGAGCTGGTTGCCGCCCCCCCATCCGCCGAATGAACCGAGGGCCGCGAGGATGGCGTCGGACCTGCCGTCTTTCGCCAGCCCCGAGATGTCTTTCGTCCAGGGCTCCGGTTGCTCGAAAAGCCCGCCCACCACCGACATCGCGCCGGAGCTCGAGCCCGAATCCGCCGCTCGACGCCGTGCCGCCGCTGCTCGACCCGGAGCTGCTGCTGCTCCACCCGCTGCCACCGCCGCCACACGCCATCGCGAACACCGCGGCGCCCACCGTGAAGACGCGACTTCGCATTCCCCCAGGGTAGCACCGCGCGAAGCGGCTCCGGCCCATGACGGCGCACTGCGCCAGGTGCGGCTATGCTCCCCGCCATGCGCATCACGATGGTCAAGAAGCGGCTCTCCAACGGTGAGACGTGCCGCAAATGCGCGCAGGCCGAAGACCTTCTGAAGAAGCGCGGTCTCTTCGAGCGGATCGACGAGGTCGTGTGGGCAGACGAAGCGAATCCATCGTCGCCGGGAATGCAGCTCGGGGCGCGATTCGGCGTGAGCGTCGCGCCGTTCTTCGTCGTCCACGAAGACGACGGGACCACCACCATTTACGAGAGCGTCCTCAAGCTCGTGAACGAGCGCCTGAGCGGGCGCGCTCCGGCCGCCACGCCCGCCGAGGTCTCCAGCGAGGAGGTCGAGGCCGCGGCGCGCGAGCTCGCCGGCAGCCACCCGCGCGACATCCTTCGATGGGGCCTGGAGCGCTGGGGCGACTCGCTCGGGATCTCCTTCAGCGGCGCGGAAGACGGGGTGCTCGTCCACATGGCGAGCGAGATCGGGCTGCCGTTCTCCGTGTTCAGCCTGGACACCGGCCGGCTGCACCCGGAGACCTATCGATACATCGACGCGATCCGCAAACGGTACAACGTCGATATCGCCCTCATGGCTCCCGACGCCGCGGAGCTCGAGGCGTTCGTGAAGCGCAAAGGCCTTTTCAGCTTTTACGAGGACGGACACACCGAGTGCTGCGGCATCCGCAAGGTGCAACCGCTAAGGCGAATGCTCGGTACGCTGAGCGCGTGGGCCACCGGGCAGCGCCGCGATCAGAGCCCCGCCACGCGGTCTGGCGTCGCCGTCGTCGAACGGGACGGCACCTTCTCCGGCGCGCGGGGCGTGCTGGTGAAGCTCAATCCTCTGGCCGAGTGGACGTCCGCCCAAACCTGGCAATACATCCGCGAAGAGGGGGTGCCGTTCAACAGCCTCCACGAGCGCGGCTTCGTCTCGATCGGGTGCGAGCCCTGCACCCGCGCGGTTCTTCCCGGCGAGCACGAACGAGCGGGCCGCTGGTGGTGGGAAGAGACCACCAAGCGCGAGTGCGGCCTTCACATCGCGAAGACCGGCAAGTAGGGCTGCGCTGCCGCTGACGACTTTGCTCGCCCCCGGCCGGAACGATGGCCTGGAGGTTGCGCACGCAGACTCGTCACGAAGAGGCCCGCCTGGTGCAAGGTGAACGAGGAGGCGTTCCAGCTCAACCAGGGCATCGCATGCGCGGCGCCGCAACAGCACGGCAGAACCTCCCATGGTCGTACTCAGCATCCTGCGGCAGGTACTCATCGGCCTCGGTCTCGGCGCCCCCTTCTCGTTCTTCGAGCGAAGACTCGCCGCCCATCGCGTATCCCATCGCGAATTCCTCGCTCGAGACGTCGGCGCCTTCGTCATCGTCTTGCTCCTCAACTTTCCGGGCGGGGCCATCTCCGGCTTCCTCCTGTCGAACATCCCGTTCATCACGGCCCTTCGCGCCCCACACCTTCCGCTGGCGGTGAGCGTCCCGCTCGCCATCGTGGGTAGCGACTTCGCCGTGTACTGGTCGCATCGCCTTATTCACACGAGGTCGCTCTGGCGCGTGCACCGGTGGCATCACTCCCCACGCCACATGTACTGGCTAGCAGGCGCGCGGCAGAGCCTCCTCCAGGGGGTGATCTACTCCGCCAACTTCCTGGTCTTCTTCACGCTGAACGTCCCCGACTTCGTCATGGGCCGGTACATCATCTTCGGCGTCATATTGAATCACTGGATGCATTCCAATCTCAACATCAGGTCGTCCTGGCTGGAGTCCATCTTCGTCACGCCGCGCATTCATCACATTCACCACAGCGCCGACCCGAAGCATGCCAATCGGAACTTCGGGAGCATGCTCTGCATCTGGGATCGCATGTTCGGTACGTTTCTCGATCCCGACGACGTGAGGGCTCCGCTGGAGTTTGGAATCCCCGAGGCCGTCTCGGGCCCGCGAATGATCGTCGGCGTCTGAGAGTTTCGCGCCCTCGGACATACACCGCGACCGTGGGACTTCACGGTTCGAGCGTCACGCGATTTTCGACCCGACCCCACGCGCTCTGACCAAGACGCTGCCGGACGACGCGCCCCGCGAGGGGTAAGCTCGGCCGAGCATCATGCAAGGCTTGCCCAGAGGGACCGCCACGGAGTTTCGCGCCGCCCTTCTGGTCGGCGCTCTCGGCTTGGCGGCGTGTGGCCGAGACTCGGCCTCCCCGTCCTCGAACCAGCAGGGCGGGGACGCGTCCGCGGGGCTCGATGCGGGCTCGAGGAGCGACGCGGCTCTCGCCGACGCGGCGCCTCTCGGCGATGCGGCTCTCGGCGACGCGTCAGTCGGCGCAGCTCCCCTGCCCGCCGATCCGTCCCACGTACCGCTCACGAGCTGGACCCTCCAATCCTCGGCCGTGGCCACGGACACCGGCGCGGTCATCTCCACGCCGTCGTACGGCGCGAGCGGTTGGCACGCGGCGACGGTTCCCACGACCGTGCTCGGTGCGCTCGTCGCCGACGGCGTGTACGCGGACGTCTTGAACGGCATGAGTCTCCGCGCCATCCCGGGCACGACCTACCCCGTAGGGACGGACTTCCTGCAGGACACCATCGCGCCGAATAGCCCCTTCGCCCCGGGGTGGTGGTTTCGAACGCAGTTCGCCAAACCGGCCGCCTCGAGCGTCACCCTCCACCTCGAGGGAATCAGCTATCGGGCCAACGTCTTTCTCAACGGCCACTCGATCGCGGACCAGACCCAGGTCGCGGGCCTCTACAGGCGATACGACTTCGACGTCACTCCGTACCTCGCCGCGGGCCAGAACGCACTCGCCGTGGAGGTCGTCGCGCAAGAGCCGACGGACCTCGGCCTCGACTTCCTCGACTGGAGCCCCGCGCCGGCCGACCGGTACATGGGTATCCTCCGTGACGCCTATCTCGTCGTGCACGGCGGCGTGGAGATCCGCGACGGGTTCGTATCGACGCACCTTCCCGGCGGCAGCGGCGGAAACGCGGAGCTGACCGTGGGCGCACAGCTCCACAACGGCTCGAGCGCGGCGGTGAGCGGGACGCTGCGCGGGACCATCGACGCGGTGACGTTCGAGAAGGACGTAACGCTCGGCGCGGGGCAAACGACGGACGTCGCGTTCGACAAGGCGGGATTCCCGCAGCTCTCGTTGGCTTCGCCGCGCCTCTGGTGGCCGGCGAAGCTCGGAAGGCAGGACCTCTACACGCTGGACCTCCAGTTCGTGGTCAACGGAAGCGTCGAACACGAGCAGAAGGTCCGCTTCGGAGTGCGCGAGATCACGTCCACGCTCTCCAACGACTCACGCCTCTTCTCGATCAACGGGAAGCCCATATTCGTGCGCGGGGCGGGATACACCCCGGACATTCTCTACCGGCAGGATCCCGCGCGGCAGGCATCCGAGCTCGGGTACGTGCTCGACCTCGGGCTCAACACCGTGCGCCTCGAGGGAAAGCTCGAGAACGAAAACTTCTTCACGGTGGCCGACGAGCTCGGCGTGCTCGTCATGCCGGGCTTGATGTGCTGCGACTACTGGCAAGACTCGCAAGACTGGAGGCCTGGGGACTTCACGGTGGCTGCCGACTCGGTGCACGACCAGGCCATGCGCCTTCGCAAGCACCCGAGCGTTCTCACGTTCCTCTACGGGAGCGACACGGCTCCCGTCCCGCAGGCAGAACAGGCCTATGTCGCCGCGCTGGAGAGCGCGAGCTGGCCCAACCCCGTGCAAGCGGCAGCCGCCCCGGACATGAACCCGAACCCGGCCAGCGGTCCCACCGGATACAAGATGAACGGCCCGTACGACTACGTGCCGCCCATCTACTGGTACACGGACACGATGAACGGCGGGGCGTTCGGGTTCGCGACCGAGATTGGTCCGGGAGCGGCCGTCCCGCCCATCGAGAGCCTGCAGGCGATGCTCGGGCCCACCGACCTCTGGCCGATTGACAGCATGTGGAACTTCCACGCGGGCGCGCGCGACCCGTTCACGAACATCGACAACTTCACCAACGCGCTCTCCAACCGGTACGGCGCGGCGAGCGGCGTGGACGACTTTTCGAGCAAGTCTCAGCTCATGGCGTACGAGTCGCTGCGCGCCATGTTCGAGGCATACGGCCGGAACAAATATTCGTCCGCGACCGGCGTCATCGCGTGGATGCTGAACAACGCATGGCCGGGGCTCATCTGGCACCTGTACGACTACTACTTGCGTCCCGGCGGGGCGTACTTCGGCGCGAAGAAGGGGAACGAGCTTTTGCACGTGCAGTACTCGTACGACGACGAGTCCGTCGTCGTTTTGAACCATTCGTACGCGCCGGTGCAAGGCGCCAAGGTCACGGCGACGCTTTGGGACCTGCACGCGGCCCAGGTCTTCTCGCAAACGGCGACGCTGGACCTGCCGGCCGACAGCGTCGAGAAGACGACCATCGCCATCCCGACGTCCGCCCAGTCGAGCGCGGTGTGTTTTCTCGATCTGGAGCTGACCGACGGCACCGGGAAGGCCATGAGCTCGAATTTCTACTGGCTGACGCCGAGGCCCGACGTGATGGCGGACCCGGATCCGGGCACCGGGTGGTACATCGAGCCCATCGCGACGTACGCGGACTTCACCGCGCTCGCGTCGCTGCCGTCCGTGACTCTCTCGGGCCAGGCATCCACGCAGACGAGCGGCGCCACCTCGACCACGGCGGTCACGCTGCACAACTCGTCTCGAGACATGGCGTTCTTCACCCGCGTGCAGGTCCTCTCGAGCTCCGGCACCGAGATCCTGCCCGTCCTCTGGGACGACAACTACGTGTCCATTCCCCCCGGCGCGAGCAAGACCGTGACGGCCACGTACGCGAGTGCTCTCGCGGGAACCGGCGCGCCGGCCGTGAAAGTGAGCGGGTATAACGTCATGGCCCTGCGGCTTTGAACCGAGCGGCTCCGTGCCGCGTATCATCTCCGAGAATGCATGATCGCCTGCTGGCCCTGGTCCTCGCGACGACTGGTTGCGGCGAGGCTTCCGCCGTAGGGGCCGACGCCGGCGCGGCTGACGCGTCGATCGACGCCAAGCTCGACTCACGCGCCTCCCACGCAGACGGGAGCGGGGACGCGGACGCAGCCGGGCACGCTCTGGGCCAGATCGGCGATCCTTGCGAGGCTGATTCCGATTGCGGCGAAGGGGCTCATCCCATCTGCTTCGTCGACCACGTGAACGGCCTTTCGGCGGCGAATACGGCACGCGGATATTGCTCGTCTGCCTGCGGCAAGCACACCGCGGACTGCGGAGTCGGCTCGGCGGTCTGCATGTGGTTTGGCTTCACCGATCAGCCGTATTGTTTTCACCCGTGCAACGAAGCGGCCGATTGCCGGCAGGGGTACGTCTGTTTTGAATGGATGGCCCCCGTCTGCTTTCCGTCGCAGCCCTTCCTCGACTGCGATCCGGGCGCCGGTGACGGCGGCTGCACGACGTCGGACGGTCAGCCGGGTGGTCGCTATCGTCTGGCGAGCGGAAGCGGACTCGCCGGCCGATGCGGCGCCCGCTGCGACATCGGCGCCGGGCACTGCCGACCCGATCCGAGCGGCGCGGCCCTTCGATGCCGCCCCGTCAACGGAACACTGGAGTCCGACGGCGGCCCGACGGGGGATCGCTGGCAAGGTCCGGTGTGTGACATCTTGGCCTCGTCGCCCGATAGATTCGGCTCCTGCATCTTCGCCGGATCGAAGCCTCCCCGGAACTACGCCACCCTTTGCGCCGACGGCCTGGACTGCGCCGCCCAGTTCGATCCATTCGGCGACGACGACTGCTTGCCCCTTTGCTACCTCGACGGCGGCGCCCCCTCCGGCGGCGGAGCCGTTCTCGGCTGCGGGCCCGACGGCGGCTGTCGCGACGTGTACCGCCTCGCAGCGGCCCCCGACCCCTCCGCACGAGTGGGGCTGTGTCCCATGGGGCCCTGACTGTCACCCGGCCTATTCGAAGTTCTGCACCGACCAGCCGTCGCCGCTCGAGGGCGCGGCGCCGGCGAACCCGCACGCCACCATGGTGAAGTACGGCGCGCTCAGGTTGACGTAATGCCCGCACTCGTAACCCATCAATCCCGAATAGTCGCAATTGGGGCAATTGCCGCCGAAGGTCGTGCAGCCGACGCAGCCCGTGCAGTTGGGCTTCAACCTCTCGTCCCACATGTCCTGGATGCACTGCTCGATGGCCGCAGGAGTCGTACCGTACCCTTGTGCGCACTCGTTTTGCGCCCAGGCCATGGGGCTCCCCCAGGTGCACGAAGGGTCGTTGTTGTTGAACGAGTAGTGCGCGGTGTTCTTGCTCTGGTCGGTGCTGGCCTGGGTATCGACGCACGTGTCGAGCGTGCTCGTCTCTTGGAGCGTGTACGGTTGAAGCGCGACCGCCGTGCTGGTCGCGCGCAGCTCGTTGATCTTGTTGATGCACGCCGTTCGCGAGGCGCCGAAGCCGTCGCTGGACGTCACGACGCCCGTGTCGACGCCCGTGTCGGCCGCCATGGATGAGTCGACGGTGCTCGTGTCGGGAGCACCGCTATCGGACGCGTCGGGGTAGGGGCTGAAAGGTTCGCTGGAACTATCGGCGGAGCCGGACGCACCCTCGCCCGAAGCGGCAGAGTCGCCGTCGCCGGACGCGCCGTCCTCGAGCGCAGTGGTGCCGCCGTCGTCCGTGAGCCCGAACCAACCGGGAGAGGGGGAGCTGCAGCCGACCGTCACCCCGGAAAGAACGACGATCCCCGCTACGACCACGAGCCCGCTGGACACGCTCGGCACGGCAGCTCCTCCCCTCGCGCACCCACTCGCGAGAGCCGATGGATGGACCAAGGGGCGGTTCTCTGGCCAGCGAAAACGGCAAAACGATTGCGCTTTGGCAGGGCTCGAGCCGTGTGACCATACCGCGCGCACCCGGACTGTGCGGAATGATTCGCCCGGAGTGCAGCCCAGCCGCAGGGGGTGGTTTCGGGACCGGCGCGTAGGTAAGCAAGAAGGCTACGAGATGCGCAACCCGCTCCTTCCTCGTGCCGACAAGGGACCATGATGAACCCGTCGCATGCCAGCCTCCGCTTGTCGTTCTGCGCTCGACTCCTGCTTCTCTCGATGGGCCTCGCGGTCTTCAGCGGCTGCGTGCACCAGCCGCTCATGGCCCCCGAGAAGGGCGGCTCCCCGTGGACCGAGGTCACCAGCGCGCATTTCGTTCTGAAGACCGATCTCGATTCGCACACCGCGGAGGAAGTGTCGGCCAAGCTCGAGGAGATCTTCGCGGCTCTCGCCGACCTCGGCTTCCCGTCGGCCCAGCAGCCGAAGCTTCGGATCGAAGTCGTGTACTTGCGATTGCACGAAGACTACGTGGTGCTCGCGCCCAAGCTGACCGGCGGGGTGTTTTTCCCGGAGGGGCTGCACGACTTCGAGCGGACGCCGATCGCCATCCTCGGAGGCGACTTCGTGCAGGCCACGCGCGAGACGCTCCAGCACGAGCTTACGCACCTCTTCATTCATTACTACTACCCGCAGGCACCCCCCTGGTTGAACGAGGGACTCGCCCGGTACATGGAGACGATGAGCATCGAGGAGGGCGTCGTCGTTCTCGGGCGGGAGTCGCGCCGCGAGCGCTTCTGGAAGGGCCCTCTCTCCGTGCGTTCCGACCCGAGCGGCGACCGAGCTTTGCTGCCGATGAGCGAGGCTCCCGCTCCTTCCGAGTTGCGGAGCATGTCGCCCGCCCAGTTCTACGGCAACCGCGACCTCGACCCGACGACGAACGAGGGTCATCAGGCCGCCGTGACGATGGCGGAGCACTACGTGGCCGCCTGGTCGCTCGTGCACCTCTTGTTGACGAACGACAGGTACGCGCCGACCTTCGGCAAGTACCTCGACCGCATTCACGACGGGGCGAGCGAGGCCGCCGCATGGCAGGAGACGGTCGGCCGCATGTCGGCCCAGGCACTGACCGAGGACTATCAGCGCGCGCTCGTGCCGGAGGAGCTGATGCTCGTGCGCGCGAAGTGGGGCGCCCCACCCTACGCCGCCGAGAGCAACCGTCCGATGACGAGCGGCGAGGTGCACGTGCTGTGGGCGCAGCTTCGGCCTCAGACGCCCGGCGGTCGCGCAGCGGCGCAGAGCGACCTGACCGACGCGGTCAAGCTGGGAGACGACAGCGGGGACCTCGCCTTGGTACGCGCCTTCTGGCTGGCGGAACAACACGCGATCTCCGAGGCCCAGGCGGCGCTGCGTGAAGCTCTCGCAGAGCACCCTCAGGATCCGCGCATCTGGAACGCGCTCGGCCGGCTGACCGTGCAGGCTTCGAGCCGGGACGACGGGGTGCTCGCTCCTCCCGCCAAGAAGGCGATCGCGGACATCGCCGAGCACCTGGCCCCCATCGCGACGAGCGCGGCGCAGCTCGATCTGCTCGCCAGCTTCAGCGCGATGCAGGGCAACCCAGACGCCGCGCTGACCTACGAGAAGCGCGCTGTCGCCGTCGATCCGAACTGCGTTTCTTGCCTCGCCGAGGCCGCCCGCATCTTTTACGGCCAGGGGCGCGTTCGCGAAGCCCTGGAGACGGCTACTCTCGCGCTGGGTCTTTTGCCCGAGAACCGGCGCATGCCTCAGCTGAGCGCGTTCGTGGAGACCTGCCGCTCGCGGCTCGCGAGCTCGACGGAATCAGGACCCCCGCCCGCGAACCTCCCACGACCGGGCGCCGCCGCTGCGAAACGATAGCGGCCGCCGGCTCGTCGCGTTTTTCTGGCCAGCTGGTAAGACTTTCGGCGGGTGCCTGGAACTCCCCTTCCGCCGCAGCCTCGGTCGCCTGCAGAGTCCCGAGCCCTGACCCGGGCCACGGTGGCGGTGCTGGTCGCCACGATCCTCCTGCCCGTCGCGGTCCTCGTCCTCGCGCGCCGGCTCCTGCCGAATGCGCCGGCCTCGCCGCCTTCTCCTGCGTCTTGGGCCGCTTCGCTCGCGCCGGAGTCCGGTGAGGCAAGCGTCGCGAACCGCGCCGAGGATCGCTCGCCGGAAATCCAGGGCCGGATTCTCGACGCCGAGGGCAACGCGGTCGACGGCGCGGCCGTTCGCCTCGTCTCCACGGGCCCGCCCGACACCCTTTACCGCGAGACGAAGACCGACCCCGCCGGGAACTTCTCGCTCGCGCGCGTTCCGCTACGGGCCGCGCGTGTCGTGGCCGAGCACGACCCCGACGGCGTCGCGATCAGCGCCGAGCTGGCGGTCGCACAGGGCCAGACCACCGAGCTTACGCTGGTGCTTTCCGCTGCGAGCACTCTGCGCGGCACGGTCGTCGACGGGGACGACCATCTCGTCGAGGGCGCGACCCTGTCGGTCGAAGGCGCTCCGTGGATCTCCCGGCACACGACGAGCGATGCAGCAGGCGCGTTCCGCTTGACAACGGTCCCGCTGCAAGCGGGCTCCCTCGTCGCGGTCGCGCGCGGATACAAGACGGCGCGTGTCGCGCTGGTGAAGCGCGACGACGGGACCGAGCTCACGATGCGCGTGCGTCTCACGGCAGCCGCCGTCGTGGACGGCGACGTACGCGACCCCGCCGGCAACCCCGTCAAGGCGCGCGTCGTCGCCTGCGAGGGGCAACCCGCCGAGGCGCGCGCCGTCTCCGCCGACGACGGCACGTTCCAGCTTCCGTCCTCGGCCATCGGGTGCGACGCCGTCGCGGAGCACGACGACTACGGGCGCAGCGACGCGGTCGCGGTGCTGGAGGGCAATCATCTGTCGCTTCGCCTGCGGGCGGGCGGTTCGATCGCCGGCGTGGTCGTCGACGAGCGCGGAGACGGCGTGCCGCAGTTCAACCTGGGCATCGAGTCGTACTCGACGCCCGAGGGGCGCGTTCTGCGCGGCGGCGCGCGCAAGACGTTCGAGGATGTCCGCGGCGCGTTCTCCTGGGACAGGCTGGCGCCGGGACGCTACGTGCTCACGGCGTCGGCGCCCGGCAAGCCGCCCGCGCGTTCGGACGCCATCGCCGTTTCGTCGGGCACGGCCACGCGCGGCGTGCGAATCGTTCTCCTGCGTGGAGGGACGGTGGTGGGACACGTCTACGACGAGAGCCGCCGCGGGCTCGCCGGCGTCGACGTGCGATTCGATGCGGTCAGCACCGTGCTCGAGAGCACGGCCGACGGCAAGACCGACGAATCGGGTCAGTACCGGCTCGAGGGTGCGCCCGCCGGGCCCTTCACCTTGCGTGTGCAGAAAGAGGGCTTTCGCGTTCGCATGCTCTCCGGCCTGCGCGTCGCCCCGGGCGGCGAGCTCGCGCAGGACGTGACGCTCACGGCGCTCGACGGGGGCGCCAACTTCGAGTTCGGCGGAATCGGCGCGAACCTCCAGCTTTCGCCGGACGGGATTGCGTTCGGCGACGTGTTCCCCGGCAACCCCGCGGCGCGCGGGGGAATGCGGGCAGGCGACCGGATTGTCGGCATCGACGGGCAGAGCATCACCGGGCTCTCGCTGACCGACGTACTCCAGCGGCTACGCGGCCCGGCGGGAACGACGGTCGGCATCTCGGTCCACCGACCGAGCACCGGCGAGGACATCGACGTCGTCGTCGAGCGCGCGACCATCGCTCGCTAGACCGCGCGCGACTACCCACGCTCGTGGTATCGATGTCGCGGTCGCAGCGCACGCGTCGCTCCGAGGCCGTCGTGTGCGCAGGAGGAGCAAGCATGCTTGGGCGTAAAATTCTGCCCCTGGTCCTGGCGGTCGCACCTGTCGGGTGCGGGGCTACCCGGTCGGAATCGAGCGGCTTGGGGGCCGGTGACGGCGGGAGCGGCGGCGCCTCCGAAGGCGGCTCCCCGGACGCGGGCCGCGACGGCCCGTTCGTGGAGGCCCGCCATCTCGCGTTCCCGCAGGAGGTGTGGCAAGGCGGGGCGGTGCTGACGGCGCCGAAAGTGGTCTCGGTGACGTTCCCGGGCGATTCGATGGCGAGCGCGCTCGACGAGTTCGGACAGAGCGTCGCGTCGTCGAAGTGGTGGGACTCGGTCCGCGCCGGATATTGCGCCGGAAAAGCGGGGCCGTGCGTCGGCGACGGGCCGGCCGGAGTTTCGGCCCAGCTCACGACGGCGCCGGCGGCCGCCTACACCGACGCCCAGCTGCAGGCCTGGCTCGAAGGCGAGATCACGACCCATGCCCTGCCCGCACCCGATTCCGCCCCCGTGACCCAGACGATCTACGTCCTCTACTTCCCGCAGTCGACGACGATTACCGACTCGACCGGGACGGGTAGCTGCTCCGGCTTCGACGGCTACCACGGCTCGATGACCATGGGCTCGCAGCAGGTGGTCTATGCCGTCGTGAACGAGTGTCCGCAGTACGCGGTTACGGATCTCACGCTATCGGCATCGCACGAGATCATCGAGGCGGCGACCGACCCGAGCAACCTCGTGACCGCCTATTACCTCGACACGAGCTCTCCGGACACGTGGGGCTGGGACGACGTCCTCGGCGGCGAGGTCGCCGACATGTGCGTCGACCAGCTCGGCCTCGGGCAAGACGGCACGAGCGACGGGACCTTCACCGCCCAGCGCGCATGGTCGAATTCCCAGGCAGCCGGGGGAGGCGACCCGTGCGCCCCCGTTCCCTCCGGCGGCGTGTACTTCAACGTGTCGCCGCAGCAGGAGGTCTTCGTGCTCGACGTCGGCGGCAGCGTCACCTTCGAGACCGACGCGTTCTCGACCGCCGCCATGAGCGACTGGACGCTTTCGCCTCAGGACTGGACGAGCAGCACCTCCACCTATCTCTCCTTCTCGATCGAGGGTGGCACCGACGGGGGCGCAGGGCCGATCGTGACCGTCAACAACGGCTCCAAGGCGAAGATCGACAGTGACGCTGCTCGAGGACCCCGGAACGGCGGCCACCGGCGAGGCCGACGGCGTGCTCGTCTCGGCGTTGGGCGATCCGAACAATCCCACCGCCGGGACGATTTGGCCGTTCATCGTCCTGTCTCCGGCAGACGCCGTCGATGCAGGCATCGACGCCACCGTGAGCACGCACGCCGTCCATCGACCGAGACGGAACGGGTCGCGGACTCGGCAGCCTCGACACCACGCTTAGGACGGATTCATGCGCGCAAGGTGTGCAGACATCAAGGCACGTCGCCACCGGTCCGAATGTCTCGCGGCGATCGCGGCTCTCCTGGGTGCGGCGGCATGCGGGTCGTCCACCAACTCCTCGGGCAACGGCTCGAGCGCATCGAGCGGCTCGACGTCGAGCGGCGGATTGAGCGGCTCTGCGTCCGGCGGCTCCAGCGGATTCGAGCTCCGGCTCCGGTGGGAGCGTCTGGTCACCAGCGCCCTCCGCGCCCGGCCACTACCACTGGCAACTCAGCACGAACTTCGCGCCCTCCGATATCCTCTCCGGCCAGCAGGGCTTGGTCGTCTACGACATCGACGGCGAGAACGCGACCGCCGCGGACGTCGCGGCGATTCACGCGGCCGGAGCGAAGGCCGTCTGCTACGTCGACGTCGGGACGCTCGAGCAGGGTCGCTCCGACTACGGTCAATTCCCCCCCTCGGTCGTCGGTCCGAACCTTCCCATGTGGCCGGGAGAGAACTGGCTCATCGTCACGGCCGCCAACCGGAGCATCCTCTTGCCGCTGATGAAGGCGCGCTTCACCAGCTGGTGCCAGGCCAAGGGCTTCGACGCGATCGAGCCGGACAATCTCGACGGGTGGACCAACGGCGTGGCGGTCACGGAAGCCGACAATGTCGCCTACGACCTCGCGATCGCCGGCCTCGCCCACGCGATGTCGCTGTCCATCGGCCTGAAGAACATGCTGACCTCCGCGAGCCAATCGAACGTCCCGACCATCCTCGCGACGTTCGACTGGGCGCTGGTCGAGGAGTGCTACGCGTACGGCGAGTGTGGCCCTTACGGCGGCTTCGTCTCCGCGGGGAAGGCGGTCTGGGACGTCGAGTACAACACCGCGCCGGACTGCACCAACGCGGCGCAGATGCACCTCAACGCTCAGCTCCGCGACTTGAACCTCGCCGGGCCGAACGCAAGTGGATACAAGTACGCGCCCTGCATCCCCGATTCGCACGCGACGTGGTAGGCGATGGGCCGTTCGCCTCCGTCGGTCGCCCGCATCTACCTGTTCTGCCTTCTCGGCTGGACATTCGACTTCTACGACCTCGTACTCCTCGGGTTTCTCATCACGCCGGTGGCCGATTCGCTGCGGCTCTCCGCGACGGACAAAGCGTGGCTGCTCGGCGTGGCCCTGGGCGCCTCCGGAATCGGCGGGCTCGTCGCCGGCGTCCTCGCCGACCGGATCGGCAAGCGCTCGATGCTCGCCTGGACGGTGCTCGTCTACTCGGCGGGCTCGCTCGTCTGCGGTCTCGCGCCGAACGCCGCGACGTTCGTGGCAGGCCGCGCGATCGTGGGGCTCGGCGTCGGCGGCGAGTGGGCGATTGGGCACGGAATGCTGGCAGAGGCGGTCGCGCCCGCGCGGCGCGGGCGGTGGGCCGCGGCGCTCCAGTCGGGGGAGCCCCTGGGCGTCGCGATCGCCGCCGCGATCGGCTTTCTCGTCTTGCCGCACACGAGCTGGCGCGTGGTGCTCGTCGGGTCGAGCGCGACCGCGCTCCTCGCGCTGGTCGTCCGGCGGTCGGCGCACCTGCCGGACGAGACCGCGGGCCGCCGCGCGGGCCTCGGTGAGGTCATCGCCGCGGGCGTCGGCCGCCGGTTCGGTGCAGCCTGGCTGCTCGGCGTCTTCAAGCTCGGGACATACTGGACCTGCTACACGTGGCTGCCGACGTTCCTCGTCCAGAACATGCACCAGAGCGTCGCCAAGTCGCTGACGTGGATGCTCACCGCGCAAGGGGGGCAGCTCGTCGGAATGCTCACCTTCGGCTTCGTGTCCGATTGGGTGGGCCGTCGCCCCGCGTTTTCGCTGTACTCGGCGATCACCGCGTGCGCTCTTGCGCCGCTCGCGCTGGCGTGGCCCACGCTCGCCGCGCATCCCGGGGTCTTCTGGGCCACGATGCTCACGCTCGGAATCGGCTCGGGCTGCACGGCCGGATTCGGGGCGCTGCTGGCCGAGCTCTTCCCGACCGAAGTGCGCAGCGCCGCGATGGGGGCGACCTACAACCTCGCGCGTGCGGCGCAGCTCCTGGCGCCAATCGTCGTCCACGCCGCGGTGCTTCGCGCGGGCCTGGCGGGGGGGCTCGGGGTACCGCTCGTCCTGGCCATCGCGACGGCTTCGTGGGTCTGGGTGCTGCCCGAGACGCGAGGCATCGTTCTTCCGCGCCTCGACCGATGATCGCTATTCTAGAAACGTGCGCCTACGATCGACTTGCTGCGTCTTCCTCGCTTTCCTCGCTTCTTGCGCAGCGGTCGGCTGCGGCGCCGGGCAGCTCAATCAGAGCAACGGCGCGAAGATGGGGGAAGCGCTGGCCTTTGCTGCGGTAGCCGCCGCGACGCAGGTCGCCGAGAGCGCGGCGGAGGCGCGCGCACGCAATAGCGCGCCGGTGACGCACGCGTCGACGGGCGTGGCCGTATCGCCAAACTGCGACAACCAGGCCCAGTACGGGTGCCTGACCGTCACGCCCTCGCAGCCCGCCGCCATCGCGCCGGAGCCGGAGATGACGGACGACGACGCGCACGACTACGTCCTGGGGTACGTCAACGGCGTGCGCAAGCTCAACGCGGCGGCTCCCATCGCTCGAGACGCGGGGCTCGAAAGCTTCGCACAGACCGGGAGCGAAGAGCTTGCGCGGGACCATCGTCCGAATCAGCACATCACCGAGCACTCGCGCGAGCTCCGCGGCCAGAGCACCGAGCTTCAGGGCTCTCCCGAGGGATCGCGCCCCGGGCCGCTCCAGGACCGCATCGGCGAGATCCTTCTCTCCTGGATGGCCGAGGGGGCAGGCGGCATCCACCACGACGCGCTATTGCGAGCCGACTGGCGCAAGATCGGGGTGGGCATCGCGAACCGCGACGGACGGATTTACTTCACGGTGGACCTGGCGACCGAGTAACGACTCGGCTCACGCGCCCCGAAGCTTCCGCTCTTCCTCGCGTGCCTTGTCGAGGCGGACCTGGACGTCGTCCGCCGCGCGCCGGGCACGTCGGGCCTCGTCTTCCGCGCGAGCCGCCGCGGTCTCCGCGTCCCTCGCCGCGGCCCGCGCTTCACGTGCCTTCTCCTCGAGCTCCGCGACGAGCTGACCGGCGCGCTCACGTGCGAGCTGTCGCCGGGCCTTCTCCCGCGCGGCGGCTCGCTGCTCTTCTTCGACTCGTTTCCGTTCGCGGGCGCGCTCGACCCCTGCGTCTGCACGGTTCGCCGGCTTGCGGTGCGGCAGCGACGGAGCCGCGGCGAAGCCCCCGAACGGATCGTCCAATTCGACGTCCTTCACGAGCCGGCCTTCGGCGAGCTGCGCGCGCATGTCCGAATCTGCGGCGCTTGCGGCCTGAATCGTCTCGCTGACGTGCCGCAGCTGCGCGGCGGATGCCTGCGCTCCGGCCACCTCGAGGACGCCGCGAACCTCGCGGACCAGATCGGCCACGAGTGCGCGGTACTCGCGCGTGGCGTCGCGCAGCTCGTCGGCCTTCGCGCCCGCCTGGGCAGCCGCGGCGTCGTCGCGAGCCTTGAGCATCGCTCGTACGCGCTCCGGGTGACGTCGCGCGACCTGGTTGAGCGCCCACGCGGTCCGCGTCGGCTTGACGGCCGCCGCGACGGTCTGCGCTCCCGCCACTTCTCCCCGCGCCTTCAGCTCCGCAGCGACGGCGCGCCGGGCCGCGACGAATCCTTCGAGCGGGGCTGCGTAAAGGCGATCGAGAGCTTCGCGGAGCTCCGCGTCGCGATCCCGGTCCCGGGCCATGCCGCCGATCTTCTCACGATCGGGTTGGACGAAGTGAGCGCGAAGCGCAGGAGGTAGGTGCCCACCGGCGCGCGCGATCGTCCGAAGCGTCGGTGCGCTCGAACCGCTCGCACCGGCGAGGTCGCTCGGACGCGGTCGGACGGCGAAAACATGCGGTTTTCGCGTGCGGCACGTGCGTTGCGCTTGCAAGAGACCATGACCCTGCGCCACGCGTTCGCGATCGTCCTCGTCGTCGTGCTCGCCCCTCTTGCCTGCGGGAACGTCGGGGGCGGCGGAACCGGCGACGGCACCTCCAGCGGCAGCGGCAGCTCCGGGGGCATGACGGTCAACCCGGACGGGAGCGTCACCCAGCCGTCGAGCGGCAGCGGCAGCAGCAGCGGCGGCATGTCATCGGACGACGGAGGCGTGATGGTCGGCGGCCCGATACTCGACGGCGGCGCCGTGGTGGTTCCCCCGCCCCCGCCGAACAATCGCGCCACCTACAGCTTCAATTACGGCTGGAAGTTCATCCGCCAAAACGTCGCCGGCGCGCAGGCGCCCGGGTTCGACGACTCCCAATGGACCGACGTCAGCCTGCCGCACACGTTCAACGACGTCGACAGCTGGGTCGATTGGGTGGGCTTCGCGACCGACACGCCGGTCATGCGCCGTTACAGCGGCCTCACGTGGTACCGGAAGCACTTCACGCTCGACGCGGCCTACAAGGATCGCAAGATCTTCCTCGAGTTTCAGCGGATCCGGGACGTCGGCACGTTCTACGTCAACGGGACGAAGATCGGCTTCCAGGAGGACGAGGTCAGCCCCTACGGCCTGGACGTGACCAGCGCGGTGCAGTTCGGCGCCGACAACGTCATCGCCGTCCAGGTCAGCAACGACAACCTCGAGCAAGACCAGACGTACGCCCCCGGCCAGACGTTCGACTGGTCGACGCAAGCCTTCTACCCGATGTACGGGGGCCTCGTCGGCGACGCGAACCTCATCGTCACCGACAAGCTCCACCAGACGCTCCCGCTCTACCGCAACCTCGGGACGAGCGGCGTGTACGTGCACGCGACCAGCATCGATACCCTCGCGAAGAGCGCCACGATCACGGTCGAAGCCGAGGTTGCCAACGAATACGCGACCGACCAGATGGCCACGCTCTCTGCAGACGTCATCGACCGCAGCGGCAACACGGTGTGGACGCAGGCCGCCGCGGCGCAGAGCGTTCCCGCCGGACAGAAGGTCACGCTGAAGGTGAGCGCGCCGATCGCGAATGCCCACCTCTGGGCGCCCGAGTACCCGTACCTCTACACCGTTCGGTCCTCCCTCAAGGTCGGCGGCAATCTGCTCGACGTCACCGACAATCCGCTTGGCATCCGCAAGCTCTCGTTCAGCGCGGCCAACGGGTTCCGCGTCAACGGACACCTCTACTGGCTGAAGGGGTATTCGCCACGCACGGTCATGGACTGGGCCGTTCCTGGCCTGCCGCAGAACTGGATGACGGAATACGACTACGTCCTCATGAAGGAGGCGAACGCCTTCTTCATCCGGCCGATGCACGTCGCCCCGTGGAAGCACATGGTCGAATCGGCCGACCGGCTCGGCATGGTCATGGTCGTCCCCGCGGGCGACGGCGAGGGCTGCTACGACACCGCGCGCTGGCCGCAGCACCTCGCGGTCATGCAGAACGTCACGATCTACTTCCGCAACAACCCGAGCGTCGCCTTCTACGAGGGTTGCAACTCGCCCCTCACCCAGCAGCAGATGCTCGACATGAGGGCGGTTCGCGACAAGTGGGACCCGTACGGCGGTCGCTTCGCGGGCGCGCGCGGCACGGACACGACGGCGACCCCGGCGTACGAGTACGGCTCCCCCATGGATGGGACGGGACGGAGCACGACCATTCCGCTCTGGTCGGCCGAGTACTCGCGCGAGGAGTCGCCCCGCCGAGTCTGGGACAAGTACACGCCGGCGTGGGACCCGCACTCGATGCAGTTCGTCACCGGAGGCTACGTGAAGGTGGCGTCGCCCTATTACATGGGCACGCTCGAGACGACTTCGGGAAACTACATAGCCGAGTACCCGCTCATGAACTTCCGGCAGAACAGCATGGAAGACATGGCGCTCGCCAACGTATTCAAGTACTGGGCCGGGTATTCGTACAGCAACTTCGTCGAGCCGATGACGATGCGCACCTCGAACGGCATTCAGATCGGCGGCAGCAAGATCTTCTTCGCCGACAGCGACAGCGACGGGCGCATGAAGGACAGCGAAGTGGCGCGCGTCAGCGGCATCGTCGACGGTTCGAGGCTCCCCAAGTCTTCGTACTTCGCGATGCGGGTCGCCGGCGCGACGCAACCCGACATCGCCATCCTCGGACACTGGAATTACCCGGCCGGGACGACCAAGACCGTATACGTGATCGCGAATACCGATCAGGTCACGCTCGGCACGTACGACCCGAACGGCACGCTCATCAAGAACTACACCGGGTCGGTCGACATGCAGCCGGGGTCCCCCAACCACTACGTGTGGGCGTTCCCGAACGTCGCGTTCCAGCCGGGCACGATCAAGGCGGTCGGCACGGCGGGGGGAACGAAAGTCACCGACCAGAAGACCACGGCCGGTGCGGTGGCGGCGCTGAGGCTCACGCCCGGGTACGGCCCCAAGGGCTGGTTCGCCGACGGGGCCGACATCGTGATGGTCGACGTCGAGGCGGTCGACGCCAACGGCCTGCGCGTTCCCACCGACGAAGCGAACGTCACCTTCACGCACTCGGGGGCCGGGCAGTGGCTGGGCGGGTACAACAGCGGCGTTCGGCAAAGCAAGTTCAAGGACAACGTCTGGACGGAAGCCGGAATCAACCGCGTGTTCGTCCGCTCGAGCCAGACCGCGGGAACGTTCACCATCACCGCCAATCGCGCGGGGCTGCCCCCGGCGACGGTGACGTTGACGTCGCAGGCGTTCGCGATCGACGTGTCCGGCCTGACGCAGCTCGCGTCGCAGCGCTACGACGTCGGACTGCCCGCAGAGCCCACTCCGGTAGCCGATGACGGCTCGAGCAGCGGAAGCCCCGGCAAGGACGCCGGCGCCGATGCCACCGTCTCCCCGCAATGCACCGCGCCGCTCGGGCCGAACGAGGAGTGCCGAGACGGGCTTCCGGCGCCGGTGTTCATGCAGCTGCCTGCGCAGTTCTCGATGGACGTCACCGAGGTTACGCGCTCGCAGTACGCCGCGTGGCTCGCGACGAGCCCCTCGACGGCCACCCAGGCCGCAGCCTGCCAGGGGAATACGACGTTCCAGCCGGACGCCACGTGCATGAATAGCTCGCTCGTATGCGCCGCCAATTGCAACGCCCATCCTCAAGTGTGCATCGACTGGTGCGACGCGCAGGCGTACTGCACGGCCCTTGGTAAGCAGCTCTGCGGCGCGCGACCCGACGCCCTCGCACTGGGGCCGGTCGTATTCACCGACTACCAGAACGCGGAGAAAGACCAGTACGAGTACGCCTGCACGGCCGATGGCAAGACGACGTTCGTCTACGGGAATACCTACGACCCGGCGGCGTGCAATACCGGGTGCGCGCCCGGCGCCTGCCACACGATCGCCGTCGCCTCGAATCCCAAGTGCCAGGGCCAGCAGAACACCGTCGAGTTTCCCGGTGTGTTCGACCTGAACGGAAACGTTGCCGAGTGGGACGGCGTCTGCGCCAGCACCGACCCGGCGGCGCAGTGCCACGTGCGCGGCGGCGACATGCAGTCGACCGCGACCACGGGCACGTGCGACTACGCCTCGGGGACGGCGCTCGTCGCGCGCAACACCCCGCAGCCTACGGTCGGGTTCCGCTGCTGCTCGGCGCAGTAGGCGGGCGGCCGCCCTTAACGTTGGCCAAGCCGCTCGCCGGCTTTGGTGTCAGACTTGGGTGATGCTGCGAGGCTGCGTGCTCGCTGTCGCTGCTGCCCTGGCGGGCGCGTGCTCGAAGGGCCACCCGCCGAGCAGCCTGGCGAGCGCGCCACCTCCGGCCGCCGGCGTGGAAGCCGCCGCGCCGCGCGGCGAACCAGGAGGGACGCCGGCGTCGGATCCGTCGCGCCTGGTCCCCTACCTCGCGGACTCCGCGTGGACCGGAAAGGGGCCGCCGCCCACCGACTACTCGATCTTCGCCGTCCCAGGGACTTCGCCCGCGCCGGGGTACGCGAATCTCGATCGCGATGCCTGCGAGGCGGCTCCAGAGCCGCCATGTCGACTTCGCGCGAGCCGAGGATACGCCCGGCGTTCGCGCGCCCATCCGGCTCCAGGGACCGCTGCACGGCGTGTCAATCCACTCCCTCGTGGCTCCCGCGGCGCGCTCGCGCTCGCACGCCGACCTGATCGACTGCCGGCTCGCGCTGTCGCTCGACGACTTCGCCGCGGAGGTCGGGCAGCGCGGAATCGTCGAGGTGCGAACGCTGTCGGCGTACCGGACGCGCGCGGAGTCGGGCTGCACGAGCAAGTACCCGGGCGAGCAGCACTGCGCCGCGCTCGCGGTCGACGTCGGCTCGTTCAAGCGGGCGGACGGCACCCTGCTCGACGTCGAGCGCGACTTTCACGGCCGCATCGGCGCTCTCACGTGCCGGAGCGACGCGCACCCGACGCCGGAGACGCCCAACGCGAAGGAGCTCTGGGACATCGCGTGCGACGCCGCGGGAAGGAGCTTCCTCGTCGTGCTCACGCCGAACTGGAACAGCGAGCACAAGAACCACCTGCACCTCGAGCTGACGACGCACGACTGGGTCCTCGTGCGGTGACTCGCGAGCCGGGGCTCGCCGGACGTCAGCCGCACCCCTCAGGCGTGCACGCGGTACCCGCTTGCTCAGGCTCCTCGCCCTGGGCGACGTCGCCCCAGGCCTGCTCGAGCGCGCGGAGCATCACCTCTTCCGGCTGCGCGCCCGATACCGCGTACTTCCCGCCCAGCACGAAGAACGGAACGCCGTTGATCCCGAGCGAGCGCGCGGCCCGCTCCTCTTCCCGCACCTCGGCCGCGTAGCGATCGCTCTCGAGCACGGCGCGCACCTCGGCGGCGTCGAGCCCGGCCTCGACCGCGAGCTTCACGAGCACCTCGCGGTCGCCGATGGCGACACCCTCGGTCATGTACCCGCGCAACAAGCGCGACTTCACGGCGCCCTGCAGCCCACGCTCGGCAGCGAGCTTCAGCACGCGGTGCGCATCGAACGTGTTGCCCGACCGCGCCGTCGTGAGGTGAAGCTCCAGCCCGTCCTTCTCCGCGGTCTCCTCCACGTGCCGCATCATCGCCAGCGCATCGGCTCTCGTCCGGCCGTACTTCTGGGCGAGGCGCGCGGCGTTGTCCCCCTCTTGAACTGCAGGCGCCGAGGGATCGAGCTCGAAGGCGCGCCAGACGACCTCGACCTCGTCCTTGTGCGCGAACCGGGCGAGCGCGAGCTCGAGCCGGCGCTTGCCGATCGCGCACCACGGACAGACGATGTCGGACCAGACGTCGATTTCGAGCTTCTTGGCCATTCTCGCAAGCTAACGCCGCAGCTCGAACCTGGCGAGGGCGGGGCCACGACGGAGCCGCTCGAGCTCCGGCGCGCGACCTAGACGCTCCGTTCCCGGGGCGTTACGACCCTCCTCGAAGCCAATCCAAGGAAGGTGCAATCATGACCAATCCGAACACGGGTCGTTTCACCTGGCACGAGCTCGTCTCGAGCGACGTCGTCGCCGCCACGAAGTTCTACACGGGGCTCTTCGGCTGGAAGGTGACCGAGAACCCCACGCCGGCGGGCGGCACCTACCGGACGTTTTCGCAGGGAGAAACCATGGTCGGCGGTCTGTTTGCGGCGCCTCCCGGCGTGCCCTCGGGCTGGCTCGTGTACGTCGGCGTCGACGACGTCGACGCATCCGCGAAGAAGATCGCGGAGCTCGGCGGCAAGATCTTGGTCCCGCCGGCGACCGTTCCCGACATGCTTCGCTTCGCCTGCGGAATGGACCCGCAGCGCGCGGCCTTCGGCATCTTGCACGGGTTCGGCGCCGGGTCGGAGAAACCGCCGTACGAGGGCCCCGCGCGCCCGGGCACCTTCTGCTGGAACGAGCTGCACACGAAGGACATGGCGGGGGCGAAGAAGTTCTACGGCGGCATCTTCGGCTGGAGCGGCAAGGGAGGCGACGGCGAGATGGAGTACTGGCACTGGCAGAACGCCGGAAAAGAGATCGGCGGGATGACCACGCACATGGGCGGACCCAACGTGCCGCCGCACTGGCTCGCCTACATCGCCGTGTCGGACGTGGACGGCGTGACCAAGAAGGTGGAGGCGCTCGGCGGCAAGGTGATGATGCCGGCCATGGAGATCCCGAAGGTCGGGAGGTTCTCGGTGGTAAGGGATCCGACCGGCGGCGTCTTCTCACCGTTCCGATCGGCGAGACTCTGAAGGATGGGGACTCGACGCGTCAGGTCTTCTTCGTCTGGCAGTTGAATAGCCAGCGAATCCCGAGCGCGTCGGTCAACATTCCGAACTTGGCGCCCCAGAACGCGTCGTGCGGCGCCACGCGCACGACCCCGCCCACCGCGAGCGCGTCGAAGGTCTGCGCGAACTCTGCGGGATCGTCGACCTCGAGGGCGATGTGGCCTCCGCAGCCGTGTTGGCGAGGGCGATGGCCCGGTCGAAGGCGATACGCGCCTCGTCGGCGCGCCCGAGCTGCGCGAGCAGCGCGCCCTTCAGGCCGAAGTAGTGGAAGTAGCCCGACAGCTTGGTGGCAAGCGGCTCGATCATCGCGAGGGCATCCGCTGGGCCGCGCACCTTGGCCACGGCGACCGCATGGTTGAGCGTGACGACGGGAGACGGCTGCAGCGGCAATCCTCGCGGTCGCGCGGGCGGCGCGAGGGGCGGAGGTCACGGTGCGGCTCTGGGACGCGGGAGGGGACAAGCCGCTCCCCTGGCTGGCGGCGCCCGACCGGAGCGAACGCGGCGCGGCTCTTCTCCTGGCGCATCCCGAGGTGCTCGCGACCCAGCTCGCGGCGCTCGTCCGCGCCGGCGAGCGCGCCCACGTCCGCGCGCTTATCCCGATGACCGAACGGCGGCCGATGTGGACGCAGTCCGGCGGTACCTCGCGAGCGTCGAGCCGCACGGCGGGAACTTGCGGGTCGGCGCCATGATCGAGACGCCCGACGCAGCCGACGACGCCGCGGCGATCGCCCGCGCGGCCGACTTCGTCTGCATCGGAACGAACGACCTCGCCGCGCTGCTCCTCGGGGCGGAGCGAACGGACGCGAGCCAGGGGCTCGAGCCGCGCGTGCTCGGGCCCATCGCGCACATCGTCCGCGTCGCCCATGCGCAGGGCAAGAAGGTGACCGTCTGCGGAGAGGTCGCCGCGGACCCCCGGGGGGCCCGAGTCCTGGTCGGGCTCGGTGTCGACGCGTTGAGCGTCGCCCCTCCGCGGCTCGAAGAAGCCGTGCGGGCCCTCGAAGGTGTAGACCTGGAGGAGTGCCGCGCGGCCGCGGCGTCCGAAGCGGCCGGCAAAGGAGGAGGAGCCCGCCCATGAAGAAGATCCTCGTCGCGTGCGGAACGGCGATCGCGACGTCCACCGTCGTCGCGAAGAAGCTCGAGGAGAGCTTCGGGCGCGGGGGTTGGACGTCACCATCGACCAGTGCAAAGCGTCGGAGGTGGGGAGCAAGGCGAGCGCGTACGATCTGGTCGTCTCGACGACGGAGGTCGACGACACCCGTGGCAAGCCCTACCTGCGGACGCTCTCCTTTTTGACCGGGATTGGGATTGACGCGGACGTCGACAAGATCGCCAAGCTGCTCTCGGCATGATGCGCGAGGTCGCGCGTGGGCTCCGTGGCCGGGCCGCCGAGGACGCCGTGCTCGTCGCGGCCTGGTTCCTCTTCCTGGTGACGGACGCGCCGGCCGGCGTACGGCTCCTCATGCTGGCGGCGATTCCGATCGTGCTCGTGTGGGGGGCCGTCTCGCTCCACTTTCCTTCGCGCGTCGACGTCGACGAAGAGGGCGTCGCCTTCGCGCGCTACGGGCGGGTGCACCGGTTCGCCTGGAAGGACGTGCGCCGCGTGAACGTGCGCCGGTTTCCGCTTCGGGACCGCGTGCTCGTGATCATCGAGCCGAGCGGAGGCGCCTGGAGGGGGCGATACTGGCTCGTCGACTCGCTGACCGGGTTCAAGGGGGTGGTAGACGCGCTGTCACGCGCGACGGCGGGCCCTCACGGGTCGGCGACCGTCGGGAGGTAGCGCGGTACCGGCCGCGATCCGCGGGCCTGCTCGAGCGCATACGCGAGCGCGAGCAGCTTCTCTTCCGAGAAGGCGCGGCCGATAAACGAGAGGCCGATCGGCAACCCGCGTACGAGCCCGATTGGAACCGTGACGCTGGGGTAACCGGATACGGCCGCGAGGCTCGTGCTTCCTCCGGGGCTGCCGTCGCCGTTGACGTGATCGATGAGCCAGGGAGGGCCGATCGTGACCGCGACGAGGGCGTCCAGGTGGTCCTTGTCCAGCGGCTTGTCCACTCCGGCGGACACCTCGGCCTTCAGCTCGCTCTTCAGCTTCTTGTACGCGCCGCTCGTGAGGGGCCCTTTGGCCTGCGCTTTCGCGAACAGGTCCTGACCGAAGAGCGTGAGCTCCCTGTCCTTGTGCGCGTCGTTCCACGCGATGAGCTCCCCGAGGTCGTGCACATGGGCGCCGTCGAGGTCGGACAGGTAGGCGTTGATCCCGGCCTTGAACTCGTAGAGCAGGAGAATCGAGCTCCTTGTCGGCGAACGCGTCCGGCTTCGGCACGGCGACGTCGTCGACGACCGTGGCGCCCCGGGCCTTCATCAAGGCGATCGCGGCGTCTGCGAGCGCGACGACCTCGCGGTTGCCGCGATCGAGCTTTCGCGCGAATCCGATGCGGGCGCCGCGCAGGGCGCCGTCCTCGAGCGACCGCGTGTAGTCGGCTGACGCCTTGCCCTTCCCCCGCGCGGTCTCGGGATCGCGCGGGTCTTCGCCGGCGATGACGGTCAGGAGGATGGCCGCGTCCCGCACCGTACGCGCCATGGGCCCCGCCGTGTCCTGGCTCGCCGCAATCGGGACGATGCCGCCGCGGCTGACGAGGCCGACCGTCGGCTTCACGCCGACGAGGGCATTCATCGCGGATGGGCACACAATCGAGCCGTCGGTCTCGGTCCCCAGGCCACCGGCGGCGAGGCTCGCGGCGACGGCGGCACCCGTGCCGGAGCTCGACCCGCACGGCGTTCGGTCGAGGACGTACGGGTTCTTCGTCTGGCCGCCGCGCGCGCTCCACCCGCTCGACGAGCCGCTGTCGCGGAAGTTCGCCCATTCGCTGAGGTTCGTCTTCCCGAGGATGACGGCGCCGGCCGCCCGCAGGCGCTCGACCACGAACGCGTCGCGCCGCGGCTTCGCCCCTTCGAGGGCGAGCGAGCCGGCGGTCGTCTGCATGCGGTCTGCGGTCGCGACGTTGTCCTTGATGAGGATCGGGACGCCGTGGAGCGGGCCGCGCGGCCCCTTCGCGGCGCGCTCCTGGTCGAGCGCGTCGGCGATGGCGAGCGCGTCGGGGTTGCGCTCGATGACCGCGTGGAGCGCCGGGCCCTGCGCGTCGATGGCGTCGATGCGGGAGAGGTACGCCGCGACGGCGGCGTGGCTCGAGATCGCGCCGCTCGCGAGCTTGGCCGAGAGCTCCGCGAGACTGACCTCGACGACGTCCAAGAGTGGTGCGCTCGCGGCCGGCGCCGCGGGCGTCATTTCGAGAGGCGCGGCGATCGGGCGCGAAGGGGCGGCGTTCAGGCCTCCGGCCCCGCAACCGGCGACCACTGCGACCATGATCCACCACGCCGCATGCGGTAGGTCGAGGACACCTACCGTGGGAGCCGCAGCCGGCGCTTCGCTCATGGCGAGAAGGAAACACGTTCCAGTCGAACGATCAATGCGAGGTGCGCCGCACTGGTGCAAAGGCGGCAGCCGAGTTATATCGTCAGACGATATAATTGCGATGACCCGAACCCCTGACCTCGCGCCCCGCCAGTACCGGGCTCTCGCGGAGCTGCGCTACCAGATCCGCCGCTTCCTCACGTTCAGCGAGGCCGCCGCTCGTGAGGCCGGCGTCGAGCCCCAGCAGCATCAGCTCCTGCTCGTCCTCAAGGCGCTGCAGCCGCAGGAGAGGCCGACCATCCGAACGGTGGCTGAGCGGCTGCAGATCCAGCACAACAGCGCCGTAGAGCTGGTGAAGCGTTCCGCCGAACGGGGCCTCGTGGAGCGGCGCACGAGCCGGGAGGACCGAAGGGAGGCGTCGCTGCACCTCACCCCTACCGGGCAGCGTGTCCTGCGCCGACTGAGTCTCGCGCATCGCGCCGAACTCCGCTCCGCAGCACCGGTGCTGGGCGAGGCGCTCGACGCACTCGTCAACCGCACCGAGAGAGGCAAGCCGTGACCGAACGCGACGACGAGATGACCCGCGCCGCCGAGCAGAGCATTCCGAGGCTTCCCGTGGCGCCCTCGATGGGGCCGGCGCTCGAGGCGATCCATGCGCCGTTCCAGCGCGCGAACGTCGACAGGCGGGTCCTGGGGATCAGCGGGCTGGCGGTCGGCCTGGGCTTGGTCGCGGCCGGGATCGCACGCCTGCTCACGGCGCTCATAGGGCTCATCACCAACCTCGCCTTCCACGGACGCTGGTCGTCGGCGTTCGCGAGCCCCGCGGACAATCACCTGGGGTGGATGGTCGTCGCAATTCCGGTCGTGGGAGGCCTGATTGTCGGCCTGATGGCCCGGTACGGCTCGAAGGCCATCCGAGGTCACGGCATCCCCGAGGCCATGGAGCAGGTGCTCTTCAACGAGAGCCGCATCCCCGCCCGCATCACCTTCCTCAAGCCGCTCTCCGCGGCGATCGCGATCGGGACGGGCGGGCCCTTCGGCGCGGAGGGTCCCATCATCGCGACGGGCGGGGCTCTCGGCTCGTTCGTCGGCCAGGTGCTTCGCGTCTCCGCGCAGGAGCGGAAGACGCTGCTCGCCGCCGGAGCCGCCGCTGGGATGTCGGCGACCTTTGCGAGCCCCGTCAGCGCCGTTCTCCTGGCGATCGAGCTCCTGCTGTTCGAGTACCGCTTGCGCTCGATCGTGCCCGTGGCGCTCGCCAGCGCCGCTGCTTGCGGCGCGCACATCGCCCTCGTGGGCTCGCAGCCGGCCTTCTCGATGCCTGCGGTCGCCGCGCCGAGCGGCTCGGCCCTCGCCATCTACATCGGAATGGGCGCTGTCTTCGGACTGCTCGCGATGCTCGTCACGCGGGCGGTATACGCCGTCGAGGACGCCTTCGAGAAACTGCCCCTTCACTGGATGTGGTGGCCGGCCCTCGGCGGGGTCGTCGTCGGCCTCGTCGGCTGGTTGTCGCCGCACACGATGGGAGTCGGGTACGACAACATCGACCGCATCCTTCAGGCCGATCTGACCGGGGGAGCCGTCCTCGCGTTCTGTGCGCTGAAGTTCGTCTCCTGGTGCCTGTCGCTGGGAACGGGGACGTCGGGGGGAACCCTCGCCCCGCTGTTCACAATCGGCGGCGGGTTGGGTTCAGCCCTCGGCGCAGCGGCCGTCTGGGCGGTGCCGTCGGCGGGGGTAGACGTGCGCGTCGCGGCTCTCGTCGGGATGGCGGCGCTGTTCGCGGGGGCCTCGCGCGCTCTCCTGGCCTCGGTCGTGTTCGCGTTCGAGACGACACGCCAACCAATGGGGCTCTTGCCGCTTCTCGGTGGATGCACGACCGCCTATCTCGTGTCGGCCATGTCGATGCGGCACTCGATCATGACCGAGAAGATCGCCCGACGCGGCGTACGCGTCGTGACCGACTACGTCGCCGACTTTCTGGACCAGGTTTCCGTGTCGGAGGTTGCAGCCGCGCCCGTGGTCGTCGTGCGGGCCGAGGACAGCCTCGAGCACGTGCGGGCGTGGATCGGGACGCACGCGGAGGGCTCGGCGCACCAGGGCTTTCCGGTCGTGGACGAGGACGATCGCCTCGTCGGGGTCGTCACACGAAGGGACCTGCTCGACGCCAGCGCGACCGCCACGCATGTGCGCGGCGTCGTCAAGCGGCGCGCTGTCGTCGTGTTCGACGACTCGACGCTCCGGGAAGCCGCCGACCAGATGGCGCGGGAGAACGTAGGCCGCCTGCCGGTCGTCGCGCGGGACGAGCCAGCCCGGGTGATTGGAATCCTCACGCGCAGCGATCTCATTGCAGCCCACACGCGGCGCCTGGACGGCGAGCGGGTGCCTCCCCGCCCACGAGAACCGGCTCCGTTCTGCTGACGCATCCGCGGACGCACCTCACTCCACGAGACGCGCATGCACCCGCTCGGGTAGCGAGGCGAAGTCCGGCGCGGTGTCGCCGGCACCGGCCGCGAGCAGCGTCGCCCGCGGCACGGTCGTCGTGATTCCGACGACCGGCATGCCCGCGGCGACGGCGGCGCGCACGCCGTTGACGGCGTCCTCGAAGACGAGGCACTCGGCGGGCGAGAGGCCTAGACGCCGCGCCGCCTCGAGGAACACGTCCGGCGCGGGCTTGCCAGGCAGGTGCTCGGCCTCGACGATCGCGTCGAAGAGCGCGCGCCAGCGGAGCCCGTCGAGCACCATGTCTCGGTTGCCCGGCGGGGAGGAGCTCGCAAGCGCGAGGCGCACGCCCACCGCGCGCAGGCGCGCCAACAACCCTTCGGCTCCGCGCAGGGGGACCATGTGGGGCCGGAAGAGAGCCCGGTAGCGCTCCTCCTTCTGCGTCGACAGCCGCTCCAGCTCCTCCCGCAGCACGGGCCGGCCGAGCAGCCGAGGGAAGATGTCCTCGTTCTTCAGCCCGTTGAACGATTGGAAGGTCGCCTCGTCGAGGGGTAGCTCGAGCGAGGCCGCGAGCTCCCGCCAGGCCTCGTAGTGAAAGGCGATGTCGTCGACGAGCGTTCCATTGAGGTCGAAGATGACGCCACGGATGGGCATGGCCGGGATGTGTAGCCGCTCGCACTCGCGCGAGCCATCGCGACCGCCCGCGATCGAGCGCGGGCTAACCCTGAATGCCGCCGCACGTGCCGAACGGCGGCGCGAGATTCCACGAATCGATGTGGTCCGTGGAGCACGGAGCCGTGGCCGCGCACTCCGACGCCGAGTGCTGCGCGTTGCAGAGCTGCGCCTCGCCTTGACCGCACGCGGCTGCACACTGGGACTCCGAGCTGCCGCTCTGCTTTCGGATGCAGCAGACGAGGCCCGGGCCGCAGGTCGCGCTGCTCGCGCAGGCCAGCCTCGCTGAACCGGTGGGACAGCTCCCGTTCCCGCAGCTCGTCGAGAGGTTCGGATCGACGCAGCACACCTCGACCCCCCGGATGCACGACGCGGAGCCGCAGGCGAAGGTCATCGGGGTCCTGTCGGACGGGGGAGCACGGTCGGCGGCGCTCGAATCGCCCGCGCCGGCGCTCGAGTCCGCCCCCGATGTCATCGAGCCGTCCGCGTCGCCTCCCGTCGACATCGCGGTGAAGGCGGCTCCACCGCAGGCGGCAGCGGGGGCCAGGACCAAGAGGACACTGAGCCTGGCGCACGCGACTCTCCCGGGCCGCTGTCTCATGACGAGTCCCTCCACCTGCCTATGGGAGCTCCCCGACCCGCTCGGGGTCGACCACCGCAAATGCCGATACCGTCCGGGATGGGGGGCGCACCGCCGTTCGGTGCCTGACATTGCCGGCCCTGCGGACACCCGGCATTCTGCGACGCCGGATCGCAGAGCTGCGCGTCACCGCCGGCGCAGCTCGCGCGACACTCGGCTACCCCCCCGCTGTTCTGTTGCGTCAGGCAGCAGACGGTCTGACCGGTGCAGTTTGCAGTCGACTCGCATCGAAGACTGCTGCTGCCCGCGTTCAGACACGTCGCGCCTTGGGCGCAGGACGTGACCACGCCGTTGCCGGTGAAGGACGCGCAGCAGGTCTCAGCCGGGACCGAGCACGTGAGATTTCCGCATGCGAAGCCGGTCCCACCGTCGGCGCCGTCGGACGCGGCACTGTCCGCGGTTGGGGCGCTCCCACCGTCTGCGGCGTTGCCACCTGCGCCAGTGTCACCCGTGGATGCCTCCGCCTGGGCAGCGCCGTCTCCAGTGCCGCTGCTCGAGGCAAGCCCACCCGAGCTGGGCGCCGCCTCGCCGTACACGGTCGGGCAGATCGCTTGGTTCTTCACGAAGGCGGGCGCGTTCGTGTTCGGAAGCGGGCTCGCGATCGTGCCTTTCCTCTACACGGGCGTCGTCCACGAGTTCCAGTGGCTCGACGAGAGGCAGTTTCGAGACGCCGTGGCGGTGGCGATGATCACGCCCGGCCCCGTCGTGATCACCGCAGGCTTCATAGGCTACCTGGCGGCCGGCCTTGGCGGTGCCGTGGTCGCGGCCGCGGGCACCTTCGTCCCGCCGTACCTGGTGGTCGTTCTGTTCGATGTTGCGACAGTCGGGATTGCTGCAGTCACTCTCGGGGTCCTCTTCAGGGTCAAGAGGCTTCCCGAACCAGTTCTCGTCCTCATCGCAGGCGCGGTCGGTTTGCTTCTGAAACGCTAACCTGGAAGCCTGGCCCCACCCGTGGGACGATGAGCCATGCGGATGTCCTCCCCGCTGCCTTCCCTCGCGGCGTGCTCGGTGGTGTTGGGATGCGTGGCCGGCGCGGCGTGTGCGAATCCCCCTGGGCCCATCGCGCCCGCGGAGAGCCGCGTACCCGGCGCTTCACCCTCCGCACCGGCCGACTCTCCGGCGCCTGCCGCGCCGGCGACGGTGACGGACGTCCTCGCGAGCCATCGCGCTGCCCTCGACGCTTGCTACGCGCGGGCGCGCGGCGAGAGCCCCAACCTGGGGCGCACTTCCGTCGAGATGACCTTCACGATCGAGGCGGACGGCAAACCGAGGACGGTCGACCTGAAGTACCGCCACCGGATGCCGGACCGCGCGAAGGAGTGCCTACGCGATGCGGCGCTCGCGCTGACCTTTCCCGCGTCGCTCGCGGGGACGCAGACCGGGACGATTGTGTTCACCCCGCCGGCGCCCTGACCTCGGGGGCAGCGAGGGCGCCGGCAGGATGGTAGACGAGCCGGTCCAGCGTGCCCTCCAGGCGGCGCCAGAAGAAGTACGAGAGACCCCAGAGCACACCGGTGGCCGCCGCCCACCCCCACGCCGCCGGGCCGTCGCCGACCGAGAGGTGGGCGATGACGGCGGAGCCGAGGTCGAAGGCGAAGCCGGCATACGCCCACTCCTTGAGCCGCGCCGGTACCGGCGCGAGCAGCAGCACGACGCCGAGGAGCTTGGCCCACGAGAGCTCCACCCGGAAGTAGTCGGGGAAGCCGAGGTGGGTGAACGCGTCCGCGACCTGCGGCAGGCGCAGCTGCGCGTAGGCGGTGAAGCCTATCTGCAGGCAGAAGAGCGCAGTGACGATCCAGAAGGCGACCGCGATTCGCTTGGAAGGGGGCATGCTCATGTTCCTGGGCGAGAGGGCCAGCCGGGGGTCTCGACTCCGAACTGCTTGGCGTACTCGGCGTTCAACCGCTGCCAGCCGCCGAACTTCATGGCGTCCGAGCCGACGATGCGACCCATGGGCTTACCGGCGAGAAGCCGCTCCAGGACGTCGAAGCAGATGTGCCAGCCCGCAGCGCCCATCGAGATGAACCGACGGTCGATGTTGTGCCAAAGCGTGAGCCGGGTGCGGCTGCCTGCCAGCGGCTCCAGTTCCCAGCGGATGTCGGCTCCGCCCCAGCTGAATTCGAGCGTCTTCGGCGCGTCAGCCCGCTTCACCTGAGTCTCGGTCACGTGCGGCGTCGGCGCGCCCACCGTCGAGAGCTTGGCGGTGCCGACGGCACCGAGGTTGCGGTCCGAATCGAACGGAGCCCATTCGCGTAGATGCTCGGGGTCGGTGAGCGCGCTCCAGACCCTGGAAGGAGGGTGCGGGAGGTCGCGCACGAGCACGAGCGTCCACTTCTCTCCGTCCTTTCGCACCTCGGCGCCCGAAGCGGCACCAGGCTCGTATTGCTCACGCCTGCTCATGTCTCTTCTTTCCTTTCCCAGAGGGCACCTTCGCCATCTTGTCCAAGTGTTTTTCCAGCGCGTCGACGTGCTTCGACCAGAAGCGGCGGAACGGAACGAGCCATGCATCGAGCTCCATGAACGGCTCCGGTCTCAGTCGGTAGAGCCGCTGCTGCGCTTCGATTCGTGACTCCACGAAACCAGCCTCTCGCAAGACGCGCAGGTGCTTGGAGACGGAGGGCTGCGACAGTCGAAGGTTGCGTTCGATCTCGCCCACGGAGCGCTCGGACGAGAGCAGCAGGCTCAAAATGGCCCGCCTGTTGGGCTCCGCGACGATGGCAAACGTCGATTCCATGGGAGACATATATCCACTAAATTATATGCTCGTCAAGTCATACGAAGACGATCCCCGAGCAGGCGAGGTACGCGTGCCTCCGTGGCGGCCGACTCTTCCAAGCGCCTTCTGCCGTGGCTCGTGGCGGTGGCGTTCTTCATGGAGCAGCTCGACACGACGGTCCTGAATACCGCCGTACCGACGATTGCCGCCGCGCTCGGCGTCGCGCCTCTCAGCATGAAGGCGGTCCTCTCGAGCTACATGCTGAGCGTCGCCGTGTTCATCCCCCTCAGCGGTTGGGTAGCCGACCGCTTCGGAACGAGGCGCGTGTTCGCAAGCGCCATCGCCCTGTTCACGCTCGGGTCGATCCTCTGCGGCATGTCACGCGACGTCCACGTCCTCGTCGCATGCCGCGTCGTGCAGGGCTGCGGCGGCGCGATGATGGTCCCCGTCGGCCGGCTGACGCTGGTGCGCACGTTCGCGAAGTCCGAGCTGGTTCAGGCCATGAGCTTCGTCGCCATCCCGAGTCTCATAGGACCCATGCTGGGGCCCGTCGTCGGCGGGCTCTTCGCCACGTTCCTGCATTGGAGGCTGATTTTCTTCGTCAACGTCCCCATGGGACTCGCCGGCCTCTACATGGTCTACCGGCACCTCCCCGACTACCGCGAGCCGGTCGACCCGCTCGACGTGCTCGGCCTCGTGCTCTTCGGCTCGGGCCTCGCCCTTCTCTCCTACGTCCTCGAGGTCTTCGGCGAGCACACGCTCTCCGCTGGCGCCGCTGCTGGCCTCCTCTTTCTCGCGGGAGCACTTCTGGTGGCGTACGGCATCCATGCCTCGCGCTCGCCGCATCCGCTGGTGCGCCTCGCGCTTTTTCGTATCCGAACGTTCCGTGCGGCGGTCCTCGGCAGCCTCATCACCCGCCTGTCCGTCGGCGGAATGCCGTTTCTCTTGCCGCTCCTCTATCAGATCGGACTCGGGTACTCGCCGGTCGAATCCGGGCTCCTCATCATGCCGCAGTCGCTCGCCGCGATTGCCCTGAAGATCGTGGTGCCGGGCATTCTTGCCTGGTTTGGCTACCGCCGGCTTCTTCTCGTCAACACGGCGGCCATCGGCGGCGTGATTGCGCTTTTTGCGACGCTCGGCGTCGGCGCGCCCTGGTGGCTCATCGTCACGTACGCGATCCTCTTCGGCTTCCTCTCGTCACTCCAGTTCACGGCCCTGAACACGCTCGTATACGCAGACGTCGCCGAGGACCAGACGAGCCAGGCGAGCACGATTGCGAGCACCGTCCAGCAAATGTCCATGAGCTTCGGCGTCGCGACTGCGTCGCTCGTGGCGGCGCTGTTCATCCCCGAGCGGCACCACGCCACCGCCGGCCCGTTCCTCCACGGCACTCACCGGGCTTGCCTCGTACTCGGCGGACTCACCGTCGTCTCGTTGGTCGTCTTTCTCGAGTTGCGACGATCGGACGGGGAGAGCATCAGCCAGCGCGAGGGCCGCTGACGTCCACCCGTTCTCGTAAGCCTGGGCGCGTCACGACCGCCGGCCCTTGGACTTCTCTTCGTCGGCGATTGCCGCGCGAACGCCCTTGGCCAGCTTGACGGATTCGCGCTCCTCCTCGGTGTAGGCGGCGCGCTCGTCGAGGATCAGGGCCTTGCAGCGCGTGCACTCGAGGGCTGGCGCGCGCCCTGCGTCGGACGCGTACTCGGCCGGGGCGAACTCGTGCGCGCCGCAGATCTCGCACGTGATCGTGACCACGCCCGACGATAACAGGGAGACTGTTTCACACCCGACAGCCCGTCGGAGGCCTCAGCGGCCTCGTCGGAATGCGCCTACGGAATGAGTCCGCAGTAGTTGACGGTCACGAACTGGTTTGCGGTCATCGCGAGCGTGCACTGCGGAGGGAACACGTTCGGCGTCGGAGTGCATCCGGAAGGTGTCCCGGGGGAGTTCCCGGAGAACGTGAGCGCGACGCCCGTCTTGTCGGCGAACTGGGCGGTGCACAGGTTCGTGCTGCCGAGAGTGGCAGGGACGGCGCAGTTGATCCCGCCAGGACTGGAAGTCACCGACCCGGAGGCCGCCTGGCAGCCAGACTCCGAAAAGACAGAAACCTCGAGCACCCACTGCGCCGTTCCCTCGAGCGTCGCTTGGGCGCTGCCGCCGGGGTTCGCCGAGGCGGTGAGCGACCCTGTCGTGAGCCCCGCGGTCTGCGGGACGAAGGTCGCCTGGAAAGTACACGAAGCCCCCGGCGAGAGCGACCCGGTGCACGGATTGGGCGGTTGCCTCGGGTACGCGAAGGGCGCGGCGATGCCATACGTGATCGTGCCGCTGGCCATGTCGCCGACGTTCGACACCGTGAACGACACATTCCCCGCGTTCGAGCCGACCGCGGCGTTGGTCCATTCCGGCAGCAAGGGCTGCCCGATGGACAGCTGCGCCGGAGCGAGCGCGGTCGCCGTCAGCGTCACGGGCGCGCTACCGCCCGGGGCCGCGCTCACCGTCAGCGTCGCGCCCTCCCCCCCGTGAGACGAGGAACCCGGCGCGAAGTAGGCGTTGACCGTGCACATCCCCCCGGGGTTGAGCGTCTGCCCCGTGCAGCCGTCGGTGCCCAGCGCGAAGTCGGCCTTCATCGTCCCGCTCAGCGTCACGGACAGAGGGCCGCTGGTGCCCTGACCCTTGTTGGTGACCTGAAGCGGGTACTCCATCCCCGTCCGACCTTGCACGACCGAGCCGAGCGGCTGCGTCGTCGGCGTGACCGTGAGCGCCGCGGGCGTGAGCGCCGTCCCGGTGAGCGTCGAGGCGGTCTGCCCGCCGGGAGTCCCACTCACCTGCAACGACGCCTGCAGACCGCCCGCCATCCCGGTGACGGTCGGCGCAAAGTGCGCTTTCACCGGGCACGTCTTCCCCGGGGCGAGCACCTGTCCCGTGCACCCGTCCATCCCCAGGCCGAACTGGTCGCTGCTCGTCCCGACGAGGGACACGGCGAGCGTGCCCGTGGTGACACCGCCCGTGTTTTGCACCTGGAACGGCATGTCGCTGCTCGGCGTTCCGCCTTGTACGATGGACGGGAACGGCTGCGACGTCGGGGTGATGGTCAGCGCCGCGGGCGCGAGGCCCGTTCCGATCAGGCTCGCCTGCCCCGTCACGGTCATGGGCGCGGTCGCCGTCACGGTCGCCGACTCTGCCATCGGCGTGCTGGGCGCGAAGCTGACGCCGAACGTGCAGGTGCCCATCGGCGCGAGCGCGTCGGTGCACGTGCTCGCATCGGAGAGCGAGAAGTCCTGGGCGTTGGGGCCCGTCACCGCGAGCATCGGTACGCCCGACGTCACGCCGCCGGCGTTCTCGACGGTGAAGGTCGGCCCCGCGTCCGGGGGCGCGGCCGTGCCTTGCACCAGCGACCCGAAGTCGTACGCCGTGGGCTTCACGACGAACCCCGCGCCCGCCAGCCCCGTAGCCGAGAGGCTGGCTGTCGCCGTCCCCGGGTCGCCCGCGGCCGTCGCGGTGATCGAGGCCGCCTTCGGACCGGGAGTCGTCGGGCTCGCGGCGACGGCGACGGAGCACGCGGCTTTGGGCGCCAGCATCGTGCCCGAGCACACGTCGGAGCTCACCACGAACTGCTGGGCGTCCGAGCCGGTGATGGCGATGGTCACGACACCGCTCGGAACGTTCCCCTTGTTGGTCACGGAGAACGTGACGGGCGCCGAGGTCCCCGACGGCGGCACCGAGCCGAGGTCCTTCATCGCCGGAGTCATCGCCAGCAGGCCCGTGCCCGCCCCCGTGCCCGACAGCGTGACGGTCGTGTCCCCGCCCGGATTCGCCGACACGCGCAACGTCGCGCTCTGCGGCCCGGCCGCCTGCGGAGCGAAATGCACGCTCACGGTGCATGCTCCGGCGCTCGCCAGCGCCATCCCGGTGCAGCCGTCGGCGTCGATGGAGAAGGCGTCACCGCCCGTCAGGGTCACCGCGATCGAGCCCGTCGTCTGCCCTCCGACGTTCGCCACGAGAACGGCCTTCGAAGCGCTCTTGGCTCCCAAGTTCACCGTGCCGAAGTCCTGCGCGGCGGGCGACGCCGTCAGCAGCGCGTTCTGCGGAGCGAAGCCGTCGAACCCGCCGGCGTCGTAGGCGCCGCCCCCGTTGTCGCCGAACTTGCACCCGGTAAGGGCCGTGCCGAAGACGGCGGCCGCTGCCACCACGAAGCCCCGCGCGAACGAACGAAGCATGGACTGTCTCTCCTGGGAGCGAAGCCCGCGGACTCGAGCGGGCGGCGTATCCTAGTCGCTCGAATCCGAAGCGCATGTCGTCCGTTCGGGTGACACGGCGTCGCGTGGGCCCTCGCCTCGGGTGGGTCGGCGCGGACCCTCCGGGAAGGAAAATCCGAGCGATCCTGAGCGGTCACGGGGCGCCCGCAGCGGGACGATTCGAGTTGGGGGCGAGGCCGGCTCGGTTCATGCTGCCCAGGGTTGGGCCGCATGCCGAAGCAGCGAACGTGGGCGGCCCTCCTGGCGTCGGTCGGGATGGTCGGGGTGGGGGCCGCGGTGTGGGCGCTGGACGAGTACGGGCCGAGGAGCCGCGTCGTCTTTCTGCCCTACCTGCCCCCGTTCGGCGAGATTGCGCACGTCCTCGTCGCGGCGGCGGTGGGGCTCTCGCTCGGCGCGGACGCGGCCTCGCGTCTCGGCCGAGACGCCGCGCCGTGCCGGCCGTTCCGTCTCGCAGTCGGATCCTTCGTCGGGGGCCTCCTGGGCATCGTCCTCGGCGCGATTGCGGCGGCCATGGTTCACGGGCGATGGGGAGCCTCCGACGGCCTCGTCAGCGTCATCGTCCTGGCCGGCACGACGCTGGGCGCGTTCGGCGGGGCGCTCCTCGCGTTCAAGCAGGCGGACGCGGCGGCGGGCCAGCCGCCCCGCGCGATCGCCGCGAGAGCCGTCGTCGCGTGCGCCTTGCTCGCGTGGGTGATTGTCCGGCAGCTGGACTCCTTCCCATCGCACGGCAACATCGCGGAGCGCGACGCGTGGGCCCGCGAGCACGTGCGCGAGTATCCCGGCCTCGCGCGCTTCGCCTCGCACCTGCCGGTGGTCATGACCGATTGAGGAAGGTGGTCGCGGTGGCCCCAACGGGGACGGAACAACACTCGTACGCGACAACCATGGACGGAGACGCCATGTGTTTCACACTCGACGTACTCGGGGAGGCGGGGCGCGGGACGCTCTGGGTCGACGCGACCTTCACCGAGGGGCACCTCTTCGCTTGGCGGGCAGGCCGGTGGACGTTCGACGGCGTGACCACTCACCGCACGTGCGCGAGTATCCCGGCCTAGCGCGCCTCGCCTCGCAGCTGCCGGTCGTGATTGCTGATCTGAAGAAGGTCGTCGCGGTGGCCCCGACGGGGGCGGAGCAACACTCCTACGCGGCGACCATGGACGGAGACGCGATTTGTTTCACACTCGACGTAGTCGGGGAGACGGGGCGCCGGACGCTCTGGTCGACGCGACCTTCACCGAGGGCAACCTCTTCACGTGGCGGGGAGGCCGGTGGACGTTCGACGGCGTGACCACTCCCGTCGCGGTCCGCACGGACGGGCTCCCGGCGGCCCGGTGAAGACGCCGTCGCGCAGCACGGGGGCCGGGGTCCCGGGGCGGGTCTCGTCGACGAGTTTCAGCTCCTGGTGAATCCGGTCACCCTCGGAGGCGGCAAGGCGCTCTTCAAGGGCGCGGCCGCGCCGCGGCGGCCCGCGTTGGCGGGCACGCGTACGTTCGGGACGGGGGTGGTCCTTTTGCGCTACCAGCCGGGGTGAAAGCGGCGTCGCTTACAGGATGGCCGGCGGCGCTCGCTTGGACTCGGTGCGACTGCGGCCGCACGGCCACCCGGGAATCAAAGCGTTCGCACCGCAGGGCGATGGGCCCGCATCGGTGTCGCACGGCTGCGCGAAGAATCCGGAGAGATGGCCGGCGGGCGCATGCGCAAGGACGCCAGGCCGCCCGGTGGTCAGGCAAGTGCATGGCGGGAAGCCCCATGCATCGAGTCGGGAGAGTCAAGGTGGGCACGAGTGGCGCAGTGGGTCCTCGCGGCGGCTGTCGTCTCGAGTTGCGGCACGAAGTACGAAGAGTCCGCGAGCCTGTCGAGCAACGCCACGCGGCCAAGTACGACTGGCTCCAGTTCGGCGGCGACTCGCGGCACGGCGGCAACAACACGCTCGAGTCGCAGATCACGCAGCAGAACGTCTCCGGCCTGCAGCAACTCTTCCAGATCCACCTCCCCGAGACCATCGAAGGCGCCCCCGTCGTCCTCACGAACGTATCGACGCCGTCCGGCGTGCACGACATCGCCTACGTGGCGACGCGCAGCGGCTACATCGTCGCGCTCGACGCGTACACCGGGGCGACGATCTGGTCGGCGCAGCCCGCGAGCACCAACATCACGATGTCGTCGCCGGCCATCAATCCGTCGCTCCCAGTACGTGGTACAGCGCCGGGCTCGATGGATACGTCCACAAGTACCCAGGTCGGGACCGGCACGGAGGTGACGAGCGGTGGTTGGCCCGACTCTCCACGCTGAAGATCAATGTCGAGAAGGACGGGACAGCCATCACGATAGGCACCGTCGGTTCCACCGACTATCTCTACATGGGAGTCGGCGGATACGACGGCGACGGTGGCGACTACCAGGGGCACGTGACGGCGATCAACCTACACGGGAGCGCAGACCGTGTTCAACGCCATGTGCAGCAACCAGACGATCCACTTAACGGCGGGCACGCCGGATTGCGCGAGCCAGAAATCCGGCATCTGGGCGAAGGCGGGCGTCGTCTACGACCCGGCGACGAATCGACTGTATGCCGGTACGGGCAACGGCACGTTCAATCCGTCTCAGAACTACTGGGGAGACACGATCCTCGCGCTGAATCCCGACGGGACGGGCGCCGGAGGAGGCCCCCTCGACAGCTATACGCCGACCAACTTCCAGACGCTCCAGAACAACGACAAAGATCTTCGGGAGCACCAACGTTCTCATCCTCCCGAACAACGAGAAGCCGTCCCGCACCTGGCCTTGCTCAGCGGCAAGGACGCCGTGCTCCGGCTGGTCAACCTCGACAACATGAGCGGCCAGGGAGGGCCGGGGCACGCGGGAGGCGAGCTCTCGTCGCTCCCGCTGCAGACAGGGGGCGAAGTCCAGAATCCGATCGCGAGCTGGATCAACCCGGCGGACGGCACGACGTGGGCGTTCATCGTCAGCCCGAGCAACGGGATCAACGCGGTCCACTTGATGGTGGATGGAACGGGAAAGCCCGACGCTCGTGCCGGTCTGGAGTGGAGGAGGCGGAGGTGGCGGCGCCGCCATCGCCAACAACGTTCTCTATTACGCCTCGAACAACAATCTTCACGCGCTAAACCCCGTCACGGGCGCTCCGCTGTGGAATAACACCGGCATCGGACAGATCCACTGGCAGACGCCTGCGATCGTGAACGGGGTCGTGTACATCGGCGACAACGGTCGCGAGCTGACCGCGTTCCCGCTGCCCGGATCGCCCCCGATGGACGCGGGCTCCGGCGACGGCGGGTCGAAAGAGACGGCGCTCCCGCGAACCGGATGGGTCGCCACGGCTTCGAACGGGAGCGGCGACGTGCCGGGCAACGCGCTCGACGGAAACGAGGCGACGCGGTTCAGCACGGGCGCACCGATGGCCAACGGCATGTGGCTGCAGCTCGACATGCAGGCGGCGCGCACCTTCGACCAGATCACGATGGACTCGGGCGGAAGCACGAACGACTACGCGCGCGGGTACGCGGTGTACGTCTCGAGCGATGGCGTCACCTTCGGCAACCCGGTCGCGACGGGCACCGCTACGGCCCCGCTCATCACGGTGTCCTTCGCGACGCAGACGGCGCGCTACCTTAAGGTCGTCAGACGGGAGCGGCCAGCTTCTGGTGGTCGATCGCCGAGCTGAACGTGTACGCGCCGGCGATGGCGGACGCGGGGACGCCGGAAGCCGGGGCCTCGGAGACCGCGTTCCCGCGTACTGGCTGGGTGGCGACTGCATCGAAGACCGGGGGTACCGACGTCCCGGCCCACGCGCTCGACGGAAACGAGGCGACACGGTTCAGCACGGGCGCACCGATGGCCAACGGCATGTGGTTCCAGCTCGACATGCAGGCGGCGCGCACCTTCGACCAGGTCACGATGGACTCGGGCGGAAGCAAGAACGACTACGCACGCGGCTACGCGATCTACGTCTCGAGCGACGGCGTCAACTACGGCAACCCGGTCGCGACGGGCACCGGGACGGCTCCGCTCATCACCGTGACCTTCGGGGCGCAGACGGCGAGGTATCTCAAGATCGTGCAGACCGGATCGGCGACCTTCTGGTGGTCCATGGTCGAGCTGTACGTCTATCACCCGTGACGGGAAGGTGGCGGGCGCGAGCTGCCAGCCGCCGTCGACGACTGCCGAGCGTCGCCCTTCGCAGCACCGCCAGAACCACTCCCTCGTCAGTCCGCGCGCGGACGCGATCGAGCGCTCCGGACACGTACGCATCCAGGATATCCGGGTGCACGTAGCTGCGCCTGCACACCGCCGGCGTGTTGCGAAGCTCCGCGGCGACCTCCTTGATGGTCTCCTTCACGTTCCGCGTGCGGCCCTTGCCCCCCGCGCAAGGCGCGCACCCGCGCAGGGCACGCGCCGCGAGCAACGTCCCCGACCACGTCCGGAAGTCCTTCGCCGTGAACTCCTCCCCCGCGATCTGGTGGATGTACTCGTTGACGTCCTGCGAGCTGACGGCCCGAAGTACCCCCTCTCCGTCGAAGTACTCGAACAGGCGGTGACCTGGCAGATCGCTGCACGCTCTCACGATGCGAGCGAGGCGCGGGTCGCGCACCCCGACCTCGTGCGGCTTGCCCCCCTTGCCTCGGAACCGGAAGGTGACCTCGGCCGCCCCGCGTCCGCACGTGCCCGTTGCGCAGCGTCGTCAACCCGAAGGACGCGTTCTCTCGCGCATACTCCTCGTTCCCGACGCGAATTCGCGTCACCTCGAGCAGACGCACGACCGTCGCGAGCACCTTGTCGCGCGGCAGTCCGCGACGGCGAAGGTCCCGCTCGACCGCAGCGCGGATGCGCGGCAGCGCCGCCGCCGAACGCGATGATCTTGTGGAACTTCGTCGCGTCGCGGACCTCGCGCCAGCGCTCGTGGTAACGGTACTGCTTGCGCCCTCGCGCGTCGCGCCCGACCGCCTGGATGTGCCCGTTGGCCAGGGGACATATCCACACGCTCGTCCACGCGGGCGGAATCGCGATGCGTCGGATGCGCTGCAGCGTGCCGGGATCCCGCACGCGCCTTCCGCGTGCGTCCGCGTACGCGAAGCCCGCGCCGGCCCTCACCCGCCTGAGCCCCGGCATCGCTTCGGGGTCCACGTGGCGCAAGCGGGCCACGCGAGCGGCATGCTCGGGCTCGAGCGGAAGGGCGAGCACGGCCATGACGCCGCCGCTACTGCAACGATCGTGCTCCGTGGGCGCGTTGGATGCACCGCCACGCCGCAGAGGTGCCGTCATGGGAAGCGCGAGCGGAAGCGCCGAGAACTCGAACCCCCCGCGCGCACACCGCTGCGGCCGCATGGCGTCGCTCTCGCGCAGTCGGTGCTGTACGTCGCCGCGGGCGTCTGGCCGCTGGTCCACATGCGTTCGTTCGAGGCCGCGACCGGTCGCAAGCGCGAGCGCTGGCTGGTTCGCACCTCTCGTGCGGGCCGTCCGCGCGGGTGAGGCACGGACCCGCCTGAATCAACGGCTCGCCCGCCCCGGAAGAGAACCGGGTATGGCGCTTCTTGTGAATGGCCGACATGCGGACCCTCTGGCGCGTTTGCCGCGAGAAAGCCGCCTCGACCGCAGGTGAGGCGTTCTCGGGCGACGGCCCGGCGGCAGAACCGAAGGAACCGAGGGCCGCCGTGTCGTCAACTGCGCGATCTCTCCGGCGCTCGCCCTGATCGAGCTCCTGGTGGACATGTCATACGAAGAAGAGCGGCCGAGCCTCGTGCTCTTCCGGGCGGACGTGCCCGCGCACCTGGCGCGCGAGCGAGTGACCCCGGAGACTCTTCCTTCGCAGTGGCGCGAGACCCCCGCCCCTGCACCCTTGCGCGAGATCGGGAACGCATGGGTCGCGCGCGGGCGCACCGCGCTGCTCTTCGTTCCGTCCGCGGTCGTGCCCCAAGAAGCCAACGCGCTCCTCTCGCCGGAGCACCCGGACTTCGCGCACATCGCCCTCGCGGGGCCGTTTCCGTTTGCACCCGATGCACGCGCCAAGTTCATGAGGGACTCGCCGCAGCGCTGCATCTCGGTACGGGCGATCCCGGCGACCGACGCGTGCGTGTCGAGGTCGAGGACTCGGGCCCCGGCATTCCGCCCGGCTCCGAGCAGTCGATTCGAACCGTACGCGCGCGCCCCTGGGATCACGCAACCGGGGCTCGGGCTCGGCCTTGCGACGGTGAAACGGATCATCTGCGCGTACGGCGGCACCGTTGGCGTTCGCAGGGCGAAGGCGGGAGGGGCCATATTCTGGTTCGACCTGCCGCACGCAAACGCCGTTCCGCGCGAAGAAAAGGCGGGCGCCGCAGGGCGGGCCGCGGCGGCGGAGGACGAGCATCCGGCCAGGTGCATCCCGTTCACTGAACGCGTCCGAGCGCGATTGGCCAATCTGGTACCGTCGCCTCGATGCCAAGCCCGCCGAGGGTCGTTTGCGCGCGCTGCCGCAGGCCCGAGAGCGTGTGCTATTGCCGCCACGTGACGTCGATCCAGACGACGACGCGCGTCGTGCTCCTGCAACACCCGCGCGAACGCGACGTCCCCATCGGGACGGCGCGCATGGCCGCGCTTTGCCTGCCGAACGCCGAGCTTCACGTGGGCGTCCGCTGGGGAGGCTCTGCCGCGCTCGCGCGCGCGCTTTCCGATCGGGCACGGCCTGCGGTGCTGCTCTATCCGGGGGAGGGCGCGATCGACGTCGCTAGCCATCCGCCCGCGGGACCCGTCACGCTCGTCGTCGTCGACGGGACGTGGTGGCAGGCGCGCAAGGTGATCCGCGAGAACCCCGAGCTGGCGGCCCTGCCGCGGTACACCTTCGCGCCGCCGACCCCCAGCGAGTACCGCATCCGCAAGGAGCCGGACGCCGCGTGTGTCTCGACGATCGAGGCCCTCGTTCACGTGCTCGGCGTCCTCGAAGGCGATAAAAAGCGGCTCTCCGCGCTGCTCGCCCCGTTCCGCGCGATGGTCGACGCGCAGATCGCGTGCGAGCGACGTTTCCAGGGGGCGCGCGTTCGCCACGCGAGGGGCCCGCGTCCTCCGCGACGGCGCGTACCGGCCGCCCTGCTCGCACACGGCGAAAACCTCGTCTGCGTCTCGGGCGAAGCCAACGCGTGGCCGTATGGATCGAGCGAACGCGAGGGGGCGCGGTACCCCGAGGAGCTCGTGCACTGGCTGGCGTTCCGGCCGCGTACGGGGGAGCGATTCGAGCTCGTGAAGGCGCCTCGCCACCTCGCGCCCAGCACTCCCGCCCATCTAGCGCTATCCCGTGGAGCCCTCGAGTCGGGGTGCACCGGCGAGGTCCTTCGCCGGCAGTGGCGCGCCTTCGTCCGCGACGACGACGTGCTCTGCTCGTGGGGGACGTACGCGACCTCGCTGTTCGCGGCCGAGGGCGGATACCTCCCTCCGGTCCGGCTCGATCTTCGTCAGGTCGCGCGCGCCTACGTGAACGGCAGGTTCGGTACGCTGGACGAGCTGCTGGTCCGGCTCGGCGTGGCGCCGTCGCCTGCCCTGGGCCCGGGTCGCGCGGGCGAGCGGCTCGGGCAGCTCGTCACCGTGACGCGTTTCCTCGAGGACGCGGCAGCGCGGGAAGACGCTGCGCGGGCGCCGGCGTCATGATTGGCATCTCGAGACTCGCGAAGGCGTACGGCGGGCGGACCCTCTTCGAGAACGTCTCGCTGCAGCTCAACGCGGGCTCTCGCTACGGGCTGGTCGGCGCGAACGGCTCCGGCAAGACCACCTTCCTGCGCGTCCTCGCCGGCGACGAACCTGCGACCGACGGGACAGTCGCGATCCCGGGCCGGGCCCGTGTCGGCGTCTTGCGACAGGACCTCTTCCTCGACGACGCCCAGATCATCCTCGATCTCGCGATGATGGGCGACCGGAGCGTGTGGACGGCCCTCGCGGAGCGCGCGCGCATCATCGACCACGGTGAGGGAGACCCGGGGCGCCTCGCCGAGCTCGAAGACACCATCCGCACGCTCGACGGCTACACGCTCGAGGCGCGGAGCACGGCCATCCTCGAGGGGCTCGGTATCCCCGCCTCGCACCACCGACTCGCGCTGTCGACCCTCTCCGGCGGATTCAAGCTGCGCGTCCTTCTCGCGCAGGTCCTCGTCGGGGGCCCCGACGCGCTGTTCCTCGACGAGCCCACCAACCACCTGGACATCCTGTCCATCCGCTGGCTCGAGAAGTTCCTCGCCGGGTACCGCGGCGCGGCGGTCGTCATCTCGCACGACCAGCGCTTCCTCGACAACGTCGCGACGCACATCCTCGACGTCGACTACGAGACCATCACGCCATACACCGGCAACTACGCCGCGTTCGTGGTCGAGAAGGCGGCGACGCGCGAGCGCAAGGAGGGCGAGATTGCCCGCGCGGAGAAGATCATCGCGGACAAGCGCGCCTTCGTGGAGAGGTTCGGCGCGAAGGCGACCAAGGCCAAGCAGGCGCAGAGCCGCCTCAAGCAAATCGAGCGCATCGAGGTCGAGGAGCTCAAGACGACGTCCCGGAGGACGCCGCTCTTTCGCTTCACGCCCGAACGGGCGAGCGGCAAGGACGTCCTCGAGGTCGCGTCGGTGTCCAAGGCGTACGGCGCCAAGGAGGTCCTGCGCGACGTCTCGCTCACCGTCCGCCGCGGCGAGAAGGTGGCCGTCATCGGACCGAACGGCCTCGGAAAGTCGACGCTCCTCAAGATTGTCATGGGTCGCCTCGAGGCGGATCGAGGGAGCGCACGATTCGGCCACGAGGTCCGCGCCGGCTACTTCGCGCAGGATCATCACGAGCTCCTGCGCGACGCCGCCATGACGCCGCTCGACTATCTCTGGGCGGCCTGCCCGCTCGAGGGCACGAGCTACGTCCGCGGTGCGCTCGGGCGCGTCCTCTTCTCCGGCGACGACGTCGAGAAGCCCGTCGGAGCTCTCTCGGGGGGCGAGGCCGCGCGCCTCATCTTCGGCAGGATCATCGCGGAGAAACCCAACGTTCTGGTCCTCGACGAGCCCACCAACCACCTCGATCTCGAGGCCATTCATGCCCTGGTCGAAGGACTGAAAGCATTCGAGGGCACGGTGCTCTTCGTGTCGCACGATCGATGGTTCGTATCCGAGCTCGCGACGCGCATTCTCGAGATCACACCGGAGGGACCGCGCGACTTTCCGGGTACGTATCCCGAGTACCTCGAGCGGTGCGGCGACGATCACCTCGACGCCGAGGCCGTGGTGCTCAAGGCCAAGGACCAGCGCCCCCGGCCTGCCGACAAATCGCAGGACAACGGCGCGTCGTGGGAGGAGCAGAAGCGGCGGCGCAACCGGCTGGCGGCACTGCCGGCGCGGCGGGACAAGCTGCTCGCCGCGATTGACCAGGCCGAGGGCCGCCGGCGCGCGATCGCTGACCTCTACACTGGGCCGGGCTTCTTCGAGCAGACCGCCCCGCACCAGGTCCAGGCCCTCCAGCGCGAGGACGCCGAGCTCGCGACGCAGATCGAGAAATGGCTCGCCGAGTGGGAGGACATCGAAAAGGAGATTGGTGCGTGACGCGAGGACGTGCGCCAAAGCGCGTTCGCCGCGCGAGCCCAGGACGCTCGTCGCGTCAGCGAGAGGTGGTGCCGAAGACGCCGCGACCGACGTCAGCCGCGATCACGTTGCCCTGCAGATCGTGACTCTGCAGCTCGGTCTGCGGCAGCCGAACGACCGCGGTCGTGATCGAGCTCAGGCTAGTGTCCGAGGCGAGCGCCGCCGCGATGGCCGCGTGCGGAACTGCAATCGAGGCGCTGGAGCTGAACACGCAGCGCACGACGCCGAGTCTCGGATACGGCCGCCCCGCGTCGGCGGAGGACGCAGCCATCGCGGTGAGTTCGATGGCGGTACGTGACGAGGGGCACGCCGGCGAGCACGTCGGATGCAGAGCGAGGTCCTGGGTCGGATTGACCGTGAGCGCCGCGAGGTCCTCGGCGACCGTGAGGGTGCCCGGGTCGGGCGAGCCCGATATGTAGAACGCGCCGAAGTCGGGACCGCCGTTGCCGCCAAACGCGATGGGGCCCGGCCCGAGGGGGCTCACGTAGGCTACGAACACGGCATCGAACGCGGAGGCGCCGTCCGGATATGTGCAGTCGTAGTACGACTGCTGTCGAATGCAGCCGATGGGGTTGGCGGCGAGGGCTCCGAGGCCGCCGGACGAGAACGTTCCCCCCGCGAAACCGCTCACCCGCAGCAGACCGGCGTTCGCGTCGGCGGGCGCGGGCTTGTCCGCGGCTTCGTAGTGGTCGGCCGTACACCCCAAGCCGCCGGCGCGGTCGTCGTAGTCGTGCGCGGCTGCGGCGTGGAAGGAGACGGACAGGGCGAGCGCCGTGGCCGCGTCGGACGCGAGCTCGTACAGCGTCATCATGCCTGCGCTCGCGGACGAAGCCGCATCCGCGCCGCTCTCGGCGGACGCATCGACGGTGCCGGAGTCGTGAGCCGTCGGGGCATCACTCTCGCTAGCGGCCTCCGATCCTCCGTCGGGCGCCGCGCTTTCGGCGCGCGGAGAGGAGCACGCGGCGATCCCTGCGCAGGAAAGGACGATACCGGCGCGAATCGCGAAGGCGCACGCGGTGCCTACTCGGGGAGCGGCCACGAACGCTCGCTCCGTCAACGAGGGCCCGCCGACGCCCCCTTCGAACGTCCAGTAGCCGTCGTCCGCGAACGCGCGACGGAGCTCGTCCATCGACCGGCCCGAGGGCGGAGAGACCGGCTGCACGGTGGCCAATGCGGCGTTCGTCAAGAGAACTCCCTACGGGCCTCGATGAGGTCCTTGGGAATGGCCGCGAGCAAGGTCCAGGCCCGGAGCTCGACGGGGCGCCGCATCGCGAAGCAAAGCGCAAACAGCGCGCAATCCGCCGGACCGGGGCTGCCGCCCTGACGCGCGCAAAGCGTCGCGCGAAACGCGTGCGGACCAGGCGCACGTTCTGCACGCGCGCACACGCGTCACGAGGAGGCGATCCCGAGCAAGGGGTCGACGCTGAAAGGCGAACCCCTGGAGACGAGCCGGAACGAGGCGGTACGCCTTTCGCTTCTTCGCGGTTCATGTCCGAACGCCCACTCACCGTCAGCCTCAAGCTCGTGACCATCATCTGCTCGTCGGAGCTCGAAGATGGACTCGTGGCCGACATGACCAAGCTCGGCACGCGCGGTCACACGATCTCGCGGGTTTCGGGCACCGGTCAGCATGGGCCGAGGGACCGGAACATCTGGGACATGGGCAACGTCCGGATCGAGGCGCTCGTCTTGCCGGAGATTGCGGCACGCCTGCTGAAGCACGTCGTGAATGCGTATCCCGGGCGCCCGGTGGTGGCCTTCACGCAAGAGGTCGAAGCCGTGCCGCGCGGGCACTTCGTCAACGACCCGGAGGCTTAGGACGACTGCTGCGCGCCTTGCGCGGTCGCGCAGATGCTGCGCGGGCCCCTATGCGGCGAGTCGAGCCGTTCGCCCGAGTTCCTTGACTGGTACGCGCAATGCTTGAGCCCGGCCATAATGCAACTTCGATCGATGACGGTACTCGTAGTGCTCGCGTCCTTGACCGTGACGGGCTGCGTGACGAGAGGGCGTTACGACGAAGCCGTGCGTGACGGGAGCGCCGCCCGCACCGAGCTCGGAAAGGAACGCGCGCGCCTTCAGGACGAGCAGAAGGGACGTGCCTCGATGCAGGCGTCCCTGCAGAAGCAGGTCGACGAAGCGGCGGCGGTCGACGACCAGCTTCAGACGGAGCTCAAGCGGCTCGGTGAGAACGCTCTATCGCTCCTCGCACAGAACGGGACCCTCAAAGGCTCCCTCGAGAACACGCTGCGACGTCTCGAAGAGCTGCGACGCGCACAGGCTGCGGCAGACGCCCGAGCGGCCCTATACGCCGACCTTGCTCGGAAGCTCAGGGCGATGGTGGACGCGGGTGATTTGGCGATTGCACTGCGCGACGGACGCATGGTCCTGCGGCTGCCCAACGACGTCCTGTTCGACTCCGGCAGGGCGGAGCTCAAGCCGGCGGGCAAGCGCGCGCTGTCCGAGGTCGCCGTCGTCCTTCGCACCGTGCGAGGCCGCAATTTCCAGGTCGCCGGGCACACCGACAACGACCCGATTCGCTTCTCCACGTTCCGCTCGAATTGGGACCTGTCGACGGGGCGGGCCCTGGAAGTCACCGGATACCTGGTCGGCCAGGGGATGGACCCGCACACGCTCTCGGCTGCGGGATACGGCGAGTTCGACCCCGTCAGCTCGAACGACACCGCGCAAGCCAAGACGCAGAACCGGCGAACCGAGATCAGCCTGCAGCCGAACATCGACGAAATCGTCGCGGTTCCTGAACCCTACGAGACGCCCCCTTCGCCCGTATCGCCGCTCGCTGGCCGTAGTGGCTCGGTCCCTGCACCGGATGGCAAGTGGAGACACGCAATGACCCAATTTAGCCACATCCTGGTTGCCGTCGATTTCGGTGAATCGTCGCAGGAGGCTCTCGAGGCCGCGATCGGGCTCTCGAAGACCTTTGGCGCGGCCCTCACGCTCACCCATACGTGCGAGGTTCCGACGTATGCGTACCCGAGCATGGCCTTCTTCCCGGCGGATTTGCTGACCCCCATCGAAGACGCGGCGCGGGAGGCATTCGCGGCCACCCTCGCGGTCGTGCAGAAGCGGGTGCCAGATGCGAAGGGCCTCATGCGTCGCGGGATTGCGGCGAACGAGACGCTCGCGGTCGTCAACGAGGTGAAACCGGACCTCGTCGTCATCGGCACGCACGGCCGGAAGGGCGTGGCGCACGCCCTCCTCGGCAGCGTTGCCGAGAAGATTGTTCGCCTGTCCCCGGTGCCCGTCCTGACCGTTCGGCACAACCCGAATTGACCTCTCGAAGCGCGCGAGGACACAGGAGGTCCGTCGGCACCGCGCATGTTTACGACCTCCGCTGCACCCGAAAAGAGGAGCCATCATGTTGAACGACGTCGCAGAACGCAATCCTCCCTTTGTCGTTGTCGTCGGACTTGATTTGGCCGACACCGATTCCAGCGGCTTCGCCCTCGATCAGGCCGCTCGGGTCGCCCTGCGCGTTCCATGCAGCGTAATGCACATCTTGCACGTGGCGAACGCGCAGGCGAGTACCGAGGCCACCCGCGAGGCGGCGAATCTCTTGCGGCTCTATGCCACGGAGAAAGCTGCGGGGCTTGGCGGGCTGGCGCAGCAAAGCGTCGGCGTCCATGTCCGCCGCGGGGACCCTGCGCGAGAGATTGCGCAATTCGCGAACGAGGTGGGCGCCGACATGATTGTCGTCGGCTCGCACAAGGCTCCGAACCTCAGGAACCTCCTCGTAGGCTCGACGGGACACCGGGTCATGAGCGTGGCCAAGTGCCCGGTGCTCCTGGCCGGGCCTCGGCCGCAGCCGCATCCCTCGCACGTGATCACCATCGACCCGCCTTGCCCGGACTGCCTCGCTGCGCGAGCAGCCTCGCAAGGGAGCACGTGGTGGTGTGCTCGACACTCCGAGCATCATCATTTGCGCCACCACCACATCTACTCGTACCAGAGCCAGCTGCCTTTCGAGGAGCACGACTCCGAGGTGACGGCTACCGCCACGTGAGGGGCTCGAAGCAAAACGCGAACAAGTCAACGATGGAGGCAAACGTGATCAAGCGAAGCGAGAAGACGACGGACACATCGGCTGCACCCAAACCCTCGCACGTGCACGGAGGCGAGGCCGGCGCGCTCGCGGGCGAGGTTGCCGGAGGGATACTTGGGAGCGCGGCGGGGCCTGCCGGTATCCTCGCAGGCATGGTCATCGGCGCTACAGCGGGGGCTCTCGTCGGCGAGGTGCTCGATTGCGAAGCCACGCGCACCCACGCCCGCGACGAGGAGCTCGACGAGGAAATCGGCGTGAGCGGTGGCGACCTGGGCGCCGTGTCGAGCGCGAAGAAGTGAAGCTGTCGACGGCGCGAGGGCGTTGCCACGCTGGAGCGTCTCTTGCGCGACGCAGGTCACCAAAGTCGCGACGGCGGCAGATCGTGTGGCCCTAGCGGACGCAATACTGCGAGGCTCGGTCGACACACGGGTGCGGGTGAGCGGCGCCGACCCCGCCGCTACGCCGTATGACCATTCGGCGCGCCGTGCACCCTAAGCACCGGGCACGGCGCAATGGCGGTCTTCATGGCCTCTCTCGAAGGTGATCAGGCAGGGTAGAGCGGAAGGCACCGAAGGATGTCGACGTAGCTGATGATACCGACGAGCGCCCCGTTCCGGTTGACGACCGGAACCGCGCCAACCTTGTTCTCGAGGAGTAAGCCGACGATGTGATCGATCGTCGCCTTCTCGCCGACCGAGACGATATTCTTGCTCATGATCGTCGCGACCGACTCTTCGAGATGCGCTCTGAGCTCCGCCGCATGTTCTGGCCCCATGAATCGCGGGATGGTCACCGAATGCAGGTCACGATCGCTCAACATCCCGACGAGGCCGCCATCGCGGTCGAGAACGGGCAGGTGCCGCACCGCGAGTGACTGAAGTGCGACCGCCGCCTCGCGGATCGTAGCGTTTGCCCGGACCGTCGCCGGGTTCCTCGTCATCAATTCCTTGGCGGTTCTCATGGTGGTCTCCCTCATTACAATGGAGCGCTAAACGCCCAGCTCGATACCGATGGCTCTCGCGCAACGGACCAATTCGCCTTCAGGATCGACTTGAGCCGATGCGCGAGTAGCCTCGTCGATCGGCAAAGAATCGACGCGATCGCCGCGCAAGCACACCATCCGCCCGAACCGTCCCTGCTGACACAGCTCCACTGCATGAATCCCAAGGCGGGTGGCCAGCAGGCGGTCCGACGCCGTGGGCGTGCCGCCTCGCTGCAGGTGACCCAGCACGGTCACGCGAACCTCGTGTCCGACGTCCGCCGCGCACAGCATGTCAGCCAGACGCTGGCCCGCGCCTCCCAGCCGAGCAGGTCTCCCCGGCCGCTCGGGCTCGAGCTCGCTCTCCTCGCCGTGCGTCGGCCTGGCTCCCTCCCCTATGACGACGATCGAGAAGCGAAGTCCGTAGGACTCTCGCTCGCGAACCTTCGCGATCACCCGCCCGACCTCATACGGGATCTCGGGCACGAGGATCGCGTCCGCGCCACCCGCAATCCCCGCGCGCATGGCGATCCAGCCCGCGCGCCTGCCCATCACTTCGACGATCATCACGCGTTTGCGCGATTCGGCGGTTGAGTGCAACGCGTCGAGTGACCCGGTAACTGTCTGGACCGCGCTGTCCAAACCAAGCGTCCGCTCCGTTCCGCCCAGATCGCCGTCGATCGTCTTGGGGATGCCGATGCAGCGGACTCCCAGCGCGCCGAGATTCGCCGCGATCGCCATCGTCCCATCGCCACCCGCGAGCACCAGCGCGCCGATGTCGAGCTCCTGGAGGCGAGCGCGAAGCGCCGCCGACGCGTCCTTCGCGACGGTACGGTCGATCGGAAGGGCAAAGGGATTGCTGCGGGTCGAGCAGCCGACGAGGCTACCGCCCCTCGGAAGGATCCCGCGCACGTCCGCAACGCGCAGGGGAGCGACCTCCCCGCGAGAGAGCAGCCCCTCGAAGCCGTAGTGGCTCGCGGAAACGAGGATCGAGCGGCGCTCGGCGGCATGAACGAATGCGCGCACCGCCGCGTTCAGACCGGGAGCGTCCCCGCCTCCGGTGAGCAGGCAGACGCGAAGCGGGAGCTGCGGTGAGGATGTCATGATGGCCGTTCGCGTCCCCGGGATCGACGCGAGCACTCAGAAGGAGATCGTGAGTAGCGAGGTGAACGTCGACAGTCGCGGTCCGACGGCGTTGCTGCCGCTCTCCTCGAGATCAATCGTCGACAGCGCCGCCAGAATGCACTCCCGCAGCGTGGGGTCGAGCATCGTTGCCGGCTCGACGTTGAAGGCGAGCGCGCCATTGCGGGTCGTCAGGCGTACTCGAACGGTCGCCGCGCCAGCGGACGAGCAGCGCTGAAGCTGTTGCCGCGCGGGCGTGAGTATCGCTGCGACCTGCTCGCGCGATGCACCGGTGGCTTCGTGGATCCTCAGCTCGACGCGCGAAGCCCCCGGGGCGCTTCCCTCTGCGATCGCGGCTGCTGCGACTGCGGGCGGGGCGACCGGGACGGGTGTCGGCGGTACGGCGTGGCCGACGCAGGCGGAACAAACGGCGCAAAGGGATGCAGGCAAGAACGTGCGCATTGCGCGCTTGACCCAGCAGCGATCGTGCCGGGAGCTCGGGGCCGCCGCGGAGCGCAGACGATCGAGCACGGAGCCGTTACCCGAGAGCGCCTTCACGCAGGACTTGCGTGTCGGCGCACGATTCGCCAAGTGGAAGGCGCAAAGAACCCGCGCGAGACGGCTTGGCCAAACCATTGCACCAGCGTCTGCGCATGAGTTTTTCGACGCCGCAGCACATCTTGGTACCCCACGACTTCAGCGATCCGGCCGAGCACGCCTTGGGCTTCGCCCTCGACCTGGCGCAGAGATTCGGCGCCCGCGTCACAATCCTCCACGCATACGAGATCGTGCCCCCGGTAGTCTACGGCGAGGCCATCTGGATGAACGCGGAGGTGCGGCGCCAAATCGAGGACGCCGCACGCGCGGCGCTCGACGGTATCGTCAAGCGTGCCGCCCGCCCCGGCTTGGACGTCGGCGGCGTTCTCCGCCAGGGGACCGCCTGGAGCGAGATCGACGCGGTCGCCAAGGAGCTCAAGACCGAGCTGATTGTCATGGCCACGCAGGGGCGACATGGCCTCGCGCGCGCTTTGCTCGGAAGCGTCGCCGAGAAGGTGGTGCGCACTGCTCCTTGTCCGGTCATTACGGTGCACGCACCCGCGGAGAAGGGCTGATCAACCGGCTCTCGCGCTCGAGAGCATCAGCCGCGCGGCGCCCCGCGGTCTGGTCGTTCGCACAGCTTGGGGCCGCAGTTACACACTCCGATACGCACCATGGCATTCAAGCATGTCCTCGTGGGAACCGACTTCAGCCAGTGCTCCGATACCGCCATCGACTGTGCGGTCGAGATCGCGAGGCGCTACGGCGCCGCGCTCACTGTGCACGGGCCGTCACCGACGTGAGAGGGCGCTGGCGATCGTCAGTTTTGCGAGCCGGCGCAGCGTTTGCGACCGACGGTCTCGCAGCTGGTCGTTCGGCAGTGGCCTGAGCGGCTTCCTCCAGGGCTTGGATCGAAGGCCCGCCGCTTGCCTTGAGCCAAGCAGCCATGCAGCTGCCCCTACAGATCACCTTCCACGATCTCGCACGCTCGGACGCCGTCGAGGAGTACGTGCGCAAGCACGCGGCGAAGCTTGACGCACTGGCGCATCGACTCACCCGATGCAGGGTCGCGCTCGAAAGACCGCACCGGCACTCGCCCCATGGGGGGCACTACCGCGTCGTAGTCGCCGTCAGCTTGCCCGGCGGCGAAGTCGTCGCGACGCGGTCCCCCGACGACGCGAAGACGTACGCGGACCTGTACGCAGCGATTGACGCATCGTTCGACGGCATCGTGCGCCGCATTCAGGACTTCGTGCGTCGCCAGCGCGGCGACGTGAAACCGCACGAGCGCTCGCGCGGCGAGACGTGACTACCGACCGTCCGGCGAGAAGGCCGCGAATCGCGCCGGTCGGCAACGTCACTCCTGAGGCTTTTCCACCGTGGTACGCCACAACGAGACGCCGTACTCGTGCAGCTTGTACTGAATCTTTCGCACGCTGATGTCGAGCATCTGCGCGGCCTGCGTCGTCCTGCCCCCGCACGCCTCGAGGGTCGTCAGGATCGCGTGACGCTCGATCTCGTCCATCGTGGAGCCGGGGACGCGAATCCCTCCGCGCGTCGCCGCTGCGCCAACGCCCGTCGGGAGATGCTTTGCCGTCAGGCGCACGCCGTCGCACAGCACGACCGCGCGCTCGATGACGTTCTCGAGCTCGCGAACGTTGCCCGGCCAGCGATACGCCGTGATGCGCGCCACCGCGTCGTCCGCGAATCCCTCGATGTGCTTTCCGTTGTCGTTCGCGAAGCGCTGGAGAAAGTAGGTCGCCAGCGGCAGAAGGTCGCTCGGGCGTGCCCGCAGGGGCGGCATCTCGATGTTCACGACGTTCAATCGGTAATAGAGGTCCTGACGGAACTTTCCGGCGGCTGCCTCGCTGGGTAAATCGCGGTTCGTCGCGGTGATGATTCGCACGTCGACCTTGAGCGTCTCGTTGCCTCCAACGCGCTCGAACGTCCTTTCCTGCAGGAACCGAAGTAGCTTCACCTGTATCCCGGCAGAAATATCTCCGATCTCGTCCAGGAAGAGGGTGCCGCCGTCCGCCTGCTTGAAGCGCCCCTCGCGGCGGCCCGCAGCGCCGGTGAACGCTCCCCGCTCGTGCCCAAAGAGCTCACTCTCGAGGAGCGTCTCCGCGAGGGCAGCACAGTGGAGCTTCACGAACGGCGCGGATTGCCTGGGGCTGTTCTCGTGAATCGCTTGGGCAATGAGCTCCTTGCCGGTTCCGCTTTCACCCGTAATGAGGACGCTCGCCTTCGAGCGCGAGACCTGCTCTACGACGTCGAACACCTCCTGCATCGCCGGGCTGGAGCCGATGATGTTGTCGATGCGAAGCTTGTCCTTGAGCCGCCCTCGCAGCTCGGTCGCTTCGTCGCGCAGCTTCCGACGGTCCAGGGCACGCTGAAGAACGAGGACGAGCTCGTCCACCTGCACCGGCTTCGCGACATAGTGCTCCGCTCCTTCGTGCATCGCACGAACGGCGGTCTCGACGTCGGCGAATGCCGTCATGAGGACCACGACCAGGTCCGGATCGACCTCGCGCGCACGGCGCAGGAGCTCGATGCCGTCGAGCCCGGGCATGTGAACATCGGTGACGAGCGCGTCCGGCGCGGTTTCTTGGACGCAAGCGAGACCCGCCGTTCCATCCTCCGCCAACACCACGTCGAAACCTTCGCTGCGCAGCAAAGTCGCAAGGCCGATGCGCGCGCTCGCGTCATCCTCCGCAACCACGATGCGGCCGCGGGAACCGCTTCGCTTCGTGCTGCTCATTTGTAGGCTCTCGTCGGTCGCGAGCCGCGCTCCGTCTGCATCCAGGTGCACGCCATCGGCGTCAACATAGCGCGAACTCGGATTTCCGGATGCACCGGTACGTGGCGACTCCGGTCCTCGTCGGGTGGGACTCCGCGTGGTCGCTCGCAGGCTCCGCCGACGAGCGCTAGCGGCTGCGCGCGACCTCTCCGTCGGCGGGTACCTGCGCTAGTGCTCGAGATTCTCCGCCCGAGACGGCCGCGAAAGGTGTCTGCCGACTCCATCAACGTCGCGAAGGCGTTCATGAAGCGGCACCGTGTGGGGCGCCTCGCTGTCATCGATCGCGGCGGGAACCTCGTCGGCAGGATCTCGGGTTGGCACGACCCATGCGAACCTGAAATCGCATGCAAACCATGAGGGCCGCCGTATTTGTCGGCAAAGGCCAAATCGAGCTTCGTGAAGTACCGCGCCCAGAGCCGAGTTATGGAGAGGCGCTGATCCGAGTCACGCAGACCACCATCTGCGGCACCGACGTTCACATCCTCAGGGGCGAGTACCCGGTCAAACCGGGCCTCATCGTCGGGCATGAGCCGGTGGGACGCATCGAGGCTCTCGGCCCAGGCGTAACGGGATTCGAGAAGGGCGATCGCGTTCTTGTGGGCGCCATCACCCCGTGCGGACAGTGCAGGGCGTGCCTCGCGGGCGACGGCGCGCAGTGCAGCCATGGGCAAGATGCATTCGAAGCGATCGGGGGATGGCGCTTCGGAAACACGATCAACGGCTGTCAGGCGGACTATGTGCTCGTACCCTCAGCCCAAGCCAATCTCGCAAGAATTCCCGAATCACTCGAGGACGAGGACGTCGTCCTCTGCTGCGACATCATGTCTACCGGCTTCTCCGCCGCCGAGCGCGGTCGCGTACGCATCGGAGACGCGGTCGCCGTGTTCGCACAAGGTCCCATCGGGCTCTGCGCCACTGCGGGCGCGCGCCTCTCGGGTGCATCCCTGGTCATCGGCGTCGACACCATTCCCAAGCGGCTCGACATGGCCAAGCGCATGGGCGCCGACGTGGTGCTCGATCCGACGAAACAGGACGTGGTCGCCGAGATCAAGAAGCTGACTGACGGCGGGGCCGACGTCGCCATCGAGGCTTTGGGAATTCAGAACACCTTCGAAAATGCCCTACGCTGCATTCGTCCCGGGGGAACCGTCTCGAGCCTCGGCGTCTACTCGGGGCATCTCACGATGCCTCTCGACGCCATTGCCGCAGGCTTGGCGGATCAGACGATTCTCACGACGCTGTGCCCCGGCGGCAGGGAACGCATGCGACGTCTGATGAGCGTCGTGCGCGCGCGCAGGTTCCCGTTCCGCGATCTGCTCACCCACTCCTTCCGGCTGGACCAGATCGGCGAGGCGTACGACCTCTTCGCGCACCAGCGCGACGGAGTGATGAAGGTTTCGATTCGGCCGTGAACGGGAGAGGGCGCTTCGATCGCCCTTGACCACAACGCACGGGTTGTGCGCGCGCGCCTGAGTGCCCCGGAGCGCAAGCAACCCGGCAGCCACTTCCGCGTCAGCGACTCTCCGTCGCGTCCGAGCGATTCTCGATTCCTTCACACAAAGCGGCCATCTCGCCGCCCAGGAGCACCAGCAAGTCGTCGGACGTGACGATGCCGACGGCCTGCCCGCGCTCGTCGACGAGCGGCAGACGCCTCACGCCGTGGGCGCGCATGCGGGCGACGGCTGTCTCGATACCATCGGTCGTGGCGACAGTGACGGGATCGTAGGTGACGACGTCCGCCAGACGAACAGACCTCGGATCGAGTCCCTCCGCCAGCACCCGAAGCACCAGATCGCGGTCGGTCACGATGCCGAGCGGCTGACCTTCTCGCACGACGACGAGCGAACCGACGCCGCGGTCCCGCATGGTGCGGGCGGCCGTCTCGACCGTGTCGCTCAGGAGGCCGGTGGCGAGGCGAGTTTGGAAGCGTTCAAGGGACATCGGGGCCGTACCTCCGTTTCTCTGCGCTTGTGCGTCGAGGCCGAACCGCGCAAACGCAAGGCACAGGCCAAGAGGAACGCTGACCAAGTGCCCGCCGACCGAGCATGCGGCCGCGCAAACGTCGCGCGCGATCGCGCGATTTGCGTTCCGCCCACCGACGGACCAACCGCTTTTCCGCTCGGAATCGCGACGTGACGCTCAGCGGCGGGCGGAACCCCCATCTGGCACGCACGATGCGAAGGCGCACTGCCGGAGGCAGCCAATGAGTCCCTTTCTCTCAGCCCTCATCGCTTGCGCATACATGGGCGCGGTCTTCGTCGTGTTCGGGCTCGTCCCGCGATGGCTCCGCTCTTCGCACTGACGTGAGTGGTACTCGCGTCGCCTTTCGCTGATTCGCACCACCCAGCCCGATGCCGGAGGAGGGCGGCGCACCGAGTGCGAGCGCGTGCAAGCGTTGCGCGACGAAGCGACGAACGCGAACAAAAGGGCTGTAGTCCTGCGATGGTACACACCGTGCTTTTGGGTGGACACCGATGGAGACCTCGATGCGCCGTGGCCACCGCCGCTGACCCCCCTCCCCCCACGGATCCAGACGCGGAAGCGCTGGAGGCCACATTCGAGGCGTTCCTGGCCACCCTGAGCTCGGGCAACGCCGATCTCGTGCCGAGCCTCTGGACTGCATTCGAGGCGCTGTTCCTGGCCCACGTCGCACACGAGGAGAGCACGGTCATCCCGGAGCTCGCGGCCATACGCGTGCGCGAGGCCCACGCCATTCTTCACGAACACCGGCACCTTCGATCCCGCCTCAAAGAGATTGGCGACTCGGTTGCGCGGGGAGCCGTCCGCCCCGAGAGCGCGCGGAGCTTCCTCGACGAGCTTCGGGCCCACGCGCGTCACGAGGAGGCCATCCTGAGCCAATGGTCGACGCTGAAACGAGAACGCGATTCGTGAGGGTCAGGTGCCGGGCTCGAGCAGCGCCTCGAGCCCGGCGACGAGCTCGGCCACCTTCACGGGCTTCGTGAGATACCGGTGGAAGCCAGCTTGCAGTCCCCGTTGCCGATCCCGTTCGGATGCTGCCGCAGTCAAGGCGATGACCGGAATCCCCTTGGTCACTTCGTCTGCGCGTAACACCCCAAGCGCTTCTACTCCGCTCATCCCCGGCAAATTGATATCCATGATGACGACGTCGGGGATACGGGCGCGCGCGATCTCGATCCCCATCTCTGCTGTTGGAGCCGTGACGAGCTCGACCCCGTCGAAGTCGCCCAGAACGTCGCGCATGAAGGATACGTTGGCGTCGTTGTCTTCGACGTACACGATGACACGCCGTCTCTCCGCGCCGAGGCGATCGCCATGCGATTCGCGCGCATGTGGGGGCACGACCTCGCTCGCGGTCGCTGCCTGAGCGGGCAGCTCTACCCAGAACTCGGAGCCCGCGCCAGGCGTGCTTCGGAAGCCGACGCGCCCTTGCATCAACTCCGCTAGGCGCTTCGTGATCACCAGGCCGATGCCCGTGCCCTCGATGGGTCCGGTCTCCTGCCCCGCGCGCTGGAACGGCTGAAAGAGCTTGCGTTGCTTCTCGAGAGGGATCCCATGGCCGGTATCGGAAACGACGACGCGGACGAAGCCGGAGTCAGTCGGCGACGCCGAGACAGCCACTCCGCCGCCCGCGCGGTTGTACTTCACCGCGTTCGACCCGAGGTTCATCACGATCTGGGCGAAGCGTGTGCGATCCGCCCGAACAAGACAGGCGCCGTCAGGCACGGGCGCAACGCGGATGACGATTCCGTTTCGCGCGGCGAGCGTCTGCAGCGTCGCGACGGCCTCCTCGAGCACCTCATGCACCCGGACGGGCTCCATGGATATCGCGACAGCTCCTGCTTCGATCCGCGACAGGTCGAGGATGTCGTCGATGAGGCGCAGCAAGTGCTCGCCGCCCTTGAGGATTCTGATCGACGCGCTCCGTGTGACGGACGGAGAGAGGCTCTTTCTTGTCACGCTGGAGGAGCTGGGCAAAGCCGAGGATTGCGTTGAGCGGTGTCCTGAGCTCGTGGCTCATCGACGAGAGAAAGTCGCTCTTCGCGGCGCTCGCGGCCTCCGCGGCTCCACGCGCCTCGCGCAGCTCTTCGGACAGGTGAACGTCGTCGGTCAAATCCCAGATGGTCTTGACGATCCCGCCTTCGGGCGTGCGGCGGTCTATCACCCGCAAGCTCCTTCCGTCGCGCGTGCGGACGTCGAACGCGCCGGTCGGGTCTCGCCGGCCGGCCAAGCGCTGGGTCCGAAAGCTCGCTCGATCCGACTCCGACGCGAAGTCGAGGTCGACGAGCCACGCGTCGAGTATCACCTCGTACGATCGGCCGACGAGGGCTCCAGGGAGCGCATTGCCCAGAAGGCGCCGATACACGCTGTTGCAGAGGACGAGGCGATCGCCGGAGTCGAAGAGCGCGAACGCGTCCTGGACGCTCTCGACGGCACTGGCAAGCCGCTCGGCGTTCAACTTGGCTGCGCCCTCGATCCGCTTGCGCTCCGTGATGTCGCGGATCGCCGCACAGACGCAGACCGTTTCGCCGGCCCGCACCGGGCTGAGGCTCACCTCGACGGGAAAATCGCTGCCGTCCTTTCGCCGGCCGAAAAGCTCGAGACCGGACCCCATCGGTCGCGTCAACGGGGTCGAAAAGAAGCGGGCAACGTGGTGCGCGTGGCCCTTGCGGAATCGTTCCGGGATCAGCAGTTCGAGCGGCTGTCCCGCGAGCTCGGATCGCTCGTACCCGAAGAGCCGCTCGGTCTGCAGGTTCACGAAGACGATCGCACCCCTGGCGTCCGCGACGACCATCGCGTCGGGAGCCGCGTCGAGCATGTCCCGGTACTGCAATTGCGCGTCTGAGCTGGCCATACTGTCCACGAGGCAACCGCACGCAGAATACGGCACCCGGGGCGCCGTCCTCCAGCCAGATGTGTCCGGCGTCGCAGGCCGGAGGTAGCGTGTGCCCATGAACCACCCGCCGAAGCCAAACCGGCACGCACCTCTTGCGTATAAGGACGCATCGTTTCTCGACAGCGACGACGGGCGACCGCTGCGCATCCTGTCCGAGTACCTGGAGCCCCTGGCGGCGTTCCGCCGGGAGCGCATCCACGACACCATCGTCTTCTTCGGCTCGGCCAGGCTGCGCGAGGACGGGCCCCTCGGCCAGTACTACGCCGACGCTCGCGAGCTCGCGCGACTCGTGACGGAGTGGTCGAAGAGTCTCCCCCACGGCGCACATCGATTCGTCGTCTGCTCCGGCGGCGGGTCCGGGATTATGGAGGCGGCCAACCGTGGCGCGTCCGATGCCGGCGGCAAGACGATAGGTCTGAACATCGGCCTGCCGCACGAGCAACGCCCCAACCCGTTCGTCTCCCGCGAGCTGCTGTTCGAGTTTCACTATTTCTTCATGCGCAAGCTGTGGTTCATGCACCCGGCGCGCGCAGTCGTCGCGTTTCCAGGCGGCTTCGGCACGCTCGACGAGCTCCTGGAGACGCTCACGCTCGCGCAGACGCGCAAGCTGCCGCGCAAGATCGTCATCGTCCTTTACGGGTCGAGCTACTGGCGGGAGATCATCAACTTCGATGCGCTCGTGCGGCACGGCACGATCAGCCGCGAAGATCTCGACCTCTTCCAGTTCGCGGACGACCCTCGGTCGGCGCTGGACATCTTGCAACGGGGCCTCACTCTCGAGATGGCCGAGAGAACGCCGTCGTTCGCGCAGACACGCACGCCCAACGTACCGACCCCTGCCGGCACCGGCAGCATGTAACCTGGATCGCCATGGAGATCGAATTCGTCGGCGCCGCGCGAACCGTGACCGGGTCGAAGCACCTCGTTCGCACGCGACACGCCACGGTGCTTCTCGACTGCGGCCTTTTCCAGGGCTCGCGCCGGGAGTCGATTCGATCGCAACCATCAGCTGGGCGTCGACGCGCGCGCGCTGTCGGCCGTCGTCCTGTCGCATGCGCACATCGACCACTCGGGCGCGCTGCCCATGCTCGGCAAGGCCGGGTACGACGGGCCGGTCTTCTGCACGCCGGCGACGCGCGACCTGTGCGCCGCCATGCTCGCCGACGCCGCGAACATCCAGGAGAGCGACGCCCGCTTCATCAACAAGCTCGTCGAGCGCGGCGAGAGCGACATGGACCGGGTCGAGCCACTCTATGGCCCGGACGACGTCCTTCGCACGCTCGAGCAAATGATCGCCATCCCGTACCACCGCAAGCTCGCCGTCGCGTCCGGCGTAACGCTCACCTTCTTCGACGCGGGGCACGTCCTCGGCAGCGCCATCACGGTGCTCGACGTCGAGGAAGACGGTGCGACCAAGCGCCTCGTCTTCACCGGCGACCTCGGGCGCAAGAACATGCCCATCCTGCGCGACCCCGAGTCGCCGGAGGGCGCCGACGTCCTCATCATGGAGTCGACCTACGGCGACCGCCTGCACGCGCCCATCGCGCAGATGGACGAGGAGCTCGCGGCTGTCCTCGAGCGTGTGCACAAGCGCGGCGGAAAGGTCGTCATTCCCAGCTTCGCGCTCGAGCGCGCTCAGGAGATCGTCTTCGCGCTCAGGGGGCTGAAGGCCAAGGGGCGGATGCCGCCGATGCCCGTGTACGTCGACTCGCCGCTCACGGTGAAGATAACCGACGTCTTCAAGCTGCACCCCGAGTGCTACGACGCCGACACACGCGCGCTGATCCAGCGCAACCAGTCGCCGTTCGACTTCGACGACCTGCGGTACGTCTCGAGCAAGGAGGACTCCAAAGGCATCGACGCCGACCCGCGGCCAGCCATCGTCATTTCGGCCAGCGGCATGTGCGAGGCCGGCCGCGTGCTGCACCACCTCAAGGCCACCGTCGAGGACCCGAAGAACGCCGTCCTCATCGTGGGGTTCCAGGCGCCCCAGACGCTCGGGCGGCGCATGGTCGAGCACCGCGCGCGGGTGAAGATCTTCGGAGTCGAGCGCGACCTTCGCGCCGAGGTCGTCGTGATGAACGGCTTCAGCGCGCACGCCGACCAGAAGGACCTGGTCGAGTTCGTGCGCGACGCGAGAAAGGGTGGGCGCCTGAAGAACGTGGCCCTCGTACACGGCGAGCCGGGCCCGCAGAAGGTCCTCACCGGGCTCCTGGGCGACGGCGGAATGCACGTGACCGCGCCGGCCGCGGGCGACCGCCTGCAGGTGTGACGCGCTCAGGAGGGCGCAGCACTTTCGCCGCCGCGCAGCTCCTGCACCGAGCATCCGTGCTCCCCATCGCCATCACCGTCACGCGCGCTGGTTTCGACGACGGCACGACGCCTGCTACCGCAGGGAAGCACAATGACCCATCGGACTATCGTGTGGATCGATCACCAAGAGGCGCGGATCTTCCGGGTCGAGGAGGGCCGGTTCGACGAGTCGACGATTCGCGCGCCGCACCGGCACATTCAACGCCACCCGAAAGGGTCGACAGCCGAGCATAACCATCCCGAGGACGCGCACCGCTTTTTCCACGATGTCGCGCACACTCTCGAAGGCGCCGAGCCCATCCTCCTCGTCGGGCCATCGACGGCGAAGCTCCAGTTTTTCCGATATGTCCACAAGCAGGCGCACGCGCTCGAAGCCAGGATCGTCGGGATCGAGACTGTCGACCACCCCACGGACGCGCAACTCGTGGCGTACGCGAAGCACTACTTCGGGATTCCTGATCGCTTGAAGTGATTTCAGCTGGCCAGGAGCGCGAGGTTGCGGGCGCTCACGTCGGCCGGAAACGCCGTGCCGACCCGCACGACGAAGCCTCTCCGTTCGAGAACCATGGCGCGGTCGAGCAGGACGTAGACCTCGAGGACGCGGGACAGGAGCGCGCGCGGCAAGGAGAGTCGTCGCCCCCGGGCATGGGCATCGCGGGCCCATTGCGCGGCTTCGTCGATCGCGGCCGCGGGGGGAGGCGGCGCACCACGGTGCGCGAAGGCTCGAGCGACCAGAAGGGACAGATCGCGCTGGGCGACACGCCGGTTCAAACCGTCGATTCTCGGCTCCGAGACGGATCGGACCCCACCTCTGGGCGAGGAGGCGATGGAGCGCGAGCCGTCGCTCGCGAGCCGCCAGATTCTCCGAACGCGACGCTTCGACGCCCTCGTCCCGCGCGGTGAGATTGCTCAGCCCGAGGAGGCGCCGCGGCAGCTCGAGCCGCTCGCCCACGCCGGGAACGGGACAGAGCGGCAGCCTCGAGAGCTGTCGCCGCTTCTGCAGGCAGCAGCCCACGAGCGCGAGACTCGTGCCCGGCGCTCGTGCGACGCTCGTGACCATCGCGTCACCCAGCTCGCCGCATGCGTGAAGGCCGACGAAGCAGTCACCCGGGAGAGGCGTGAGGCCGTCGCGCAGCACGTCGGTCACCGCGAAGCTCGGTCCTCGTCCTTTCGACATCGCCCTCGCCCATCCGGCCAGCGCGGCATCGCGTTCGAGGCCGATGACCGGGTGCTCGATGCGCTCGGCGATCGCGCGCGTCAGGTGGCCATGGCCCGAGCCGACGTCGACGACCCGGTTGGCTCTCGCCGCGACCGACAAGACGAGCGCCCCGAACGCGTCGATCTGGGCACGCTTGCGAGGCGTCTCACCCGGGCGCAGCCCTGCGGCTGCAGGCCCTGGCGGTACGAGCGGGGGCATCGAGCACACCTCGCGCGCGCGCACGACGAGCCATTGCAGGGAGCCCGGCGTGCGCTCCGGCCACGCGGCATCGAGTCCGTCGGTCTCTAGCGACGCCAGCTCCCCATCGCTCAGCGAGAGGACGAACGCGCTCCAACCTCGCGAGACGAGGGCGTCTGGGACCTCGCCTGCGCTTCCCGGGCGCCCGTCGAGCACGTCCCGGCTCTCGGCCACGAGATGGGCGGCGGCTTCCCACCGAGCCCGGAGCGATCCGGCCGTGCCTGCAGGGCTGCCCTCGCGCACAGGCCCTTCTGCCGCACCCTTGTTCCTGGCGCAAGACCGGCGGGGCGGCGGCACGCCGCTTCAATCTCGATCGGGCGCCCCAAGGGGAAAGAGCGGGCGAAATGGCCGTGCCTCGCCGACGGCGCGCGCGAACGAAGGGCGCGCCAGCAACCGTGCGCGGTAGGCGCGCAGCCCGGGGAACGCCTCGGAGATGCGGTGCGTCCAATCGGCGTAGAAGAGCGACGGCGCGGCCGCGCAGTCGGCGAGCGTGAAGTCCGCGCCCGCGGCCCAGGTCCCGCCGGCAAGCTCCCCCTCGAGCCACGCGTACGCGAGCTTCAGCTTCTTCTCCGCGACCGCGAGCCCCTCCCGGCGCCTCCCCGGATTGCCCGAGAGGGCGCCATCGACGGCGTGCTGCCCCGCGCTCATCACGTGCAGGTCGAAGAAACGGTCGAGAAAACGCACGTCGAGCGCGGCCATCGAATCGTCCGGAATGAGACGCACCGGCCCGGGATGCACGAGCTGCAAGTACTCGATGATGACGCTCGACTCGACGACGGTGCGATTGCCGTCGACGAGGAGCGGAGACTTGCGCATCGGCCAGCGCCGCAGCCACTCGGCCGTGTGCTGCGGCGTTTCCGGTCCAAGGCTGCGGAGCTCGAAGGGGGTGGCGTTCTCGTACAGCGCGACGAGCACCGGGCAATCCTCGGGGCCGGAAGGATGCGTCGGCGTCGCGTTCCGGTCGGCTTTTGCCGCGGCCGACGAGACGAGGGGCGCAACCGTGCAGCTCTAGCGCCGACCTCAGGCCGACGCGCTGGCGTGCGACCAGGTCTTCACGGCGCGGAGAAGCTGCCCTTCGTCGACCGGCTTGGCGAGATGCTCCTGGTAACCGGCACACTTCGCGCGCTCCGCGTCCTCGGCTCGAGCGTAGGCGGTGAGCGCGATCGCGGGCACATGGGCGCTGTCGGCGCGCGACCTCACACTGCGGATGAACGTATAGCCATCCATCTCGGGCATCCCGATGTCGCTGATGATGATCTCGAACGCGCCGCCAGCCTCGAGTGCCTCGCGGGCGCTGCTTGCCGTCGTCACTTTCGCTCCCGCGCCCTGGAGGACGATACGAAGGACATCGAGCGAGTCGACGTCGTCGTCGACCACGAGCACACGAACCTGTTCGAGACTCACCTTGGGCGTAGTGTCGCGGCTTCTCGCCGCCGCCTCGGGCTCCGCGTGGATCTCGTCCTCGGTGGACGCCAAGGCCACCGCGCGGACGGGCATCGTGAAGGTGAACGTCGAGCCACGGCCCGGACCGTCGCTGTATGCCAGGACGACTCCGCCGTGCGCCTCGACGAGGTGACGGACGATGGCGAGGCCGAGGCCAAGCCCGCCGTGCGCGCGCGTCGTCGAGCTGTCGACCTGGGTGAAGCGCTCGAAGATGTGCGGGAGGTGATCCGGTGGGATACCGGTGCCGGTGTCTTGCACACGGACCACGATCCCGGAATCGGTGCGATTGGCTCGTACCGTGATCTGACCGCCTCGCGGCGTGAAGCGGACGGCATTCGTCAGCAGGTTCCACATGACCTGCCTCAGACGATCCGGATCGGCCATCGTCGAGCCGACTTCCGGATCCAGGTCGAGGATGAGCCGCACTCCTTTGGCGTCGGCCGCCGGTCGAACGACGTCGACCGCGTCGTGGATGAGCGGACAAACGGTCGTCTTCCGGAGATGGATCCGAAGCTTGCCGCTTATCATGCGGGACACGTCGAGCAAGTCGCTCACGAGGCGGGTCTGCGCTCTGGCGTTACGCTCGATGACCTCGAGGCCTCGCTCGAGTCGCTTCGGATCCAGGGAGCTCTTGCGGAGAATGCTGGCCCACCCGGAAATCGCGGTGAGCGGCGAGCGGAGCTCGTGGCTGATCATCGCCAGAAACTCGTCCTTGGCCCGGTTGAGGGCCTCGAGCTCCTCGCGTGCGAGCTGATTCGCGAGACTCACCCTTTCCAGCTCCTGACGCGCCAGGACGCTCTCGGTGACGTCGAAGTCGAAGGTCATCACGCCCTCGATGCCGCCAGACGGGTCGCGCACCGGCAGGTACACCGAGTTCCAGTACGTCTGCACCCTTTTGCCTTGAACCTCTCGCCAGGCCGGCGCTTCGTGCTGAGCCAGCGGTTCTCCGCGCTCATAGACGCTCAGCAGTCGGCTATGGGCGAGCTGCTCTTCCTCCTCCGGCCAGGCCGCGGAGAAGGGCTTGCCCATAACCTCTCGATCTCCCATGGTCTCCATGGCCTTCGCGTTCGCGAATTCGAACACCAGGTCGGGGCCGCGAAGCACCGTGATGGCGGCCGGGACCTGGCCGAGCAACGTCAGCAGGCGACGCCGCTCGGCCTCTGATACCGCTCGCGCGAGCTGCTCGTTGGCTAGCCTTCTCTCGCTGTCGGCCGCCGCGCGAATGCGCGTCAAGTCGCGAGTGACCTTGGCGAAGCCGATGAGCTCCGTGCGCTGATCGCGGAGAGCGGTGATGACGACGCTCGCCCAGAAATGGGTCCCGTCCTTCCGAACACGCCACCCCTCCTCCTCGAAGCGCCCCTCGCGCAGCACGGTCTCGAGGACCTTCGCCGGCTTGTCCGCCGCGCGATCTTCCGGGGTGTAAAAGATGGAGAAATGCTTACCGACGATCTCCTCGCATTCGTAGCCCTTGGTCTTCTGCGCTCCGGCGTTCCACGTCGCCACGTGCCCGTTCGCGTCGAGCACGAAGATGGCGTAGTCCGTGATCGCGTCTACCAGGTGTCGGTACCGCTCCTCGGACGCATGGAGCTGCTCCTCCGCCGCCCGCCGGTGCGCGAGGTCGCTCTCACGAGCCTGGACGGCCAGATCGAGCGCCATGGCGTCGTCGACGGCTCTCTTCTTCTCGTAACGCAGGCGCCGGTGCGCTCGAAAGAGCTCCGCAAAGACGGCCACCTTCGCGCGGACGACGTCGGGCTGTAGAGGCTTCTGGATGTAGTCGACGGCTCCGTCTGCGTAGGCGCGCAGGACCTCCGAGGGATCGCATTCCGCTGCCGTGACGAAGATGACGGGGATGACGCGCTCGCCTCGAGCTATGGCCTTCAGCTGCCTCGCGGTCTCGAAGCCATCCATCCCCGGCATCAGCACGTCGAGAAGCACGACGGCGAAGTCGGCACGGCTGACTTCGCGGACCGCGTCCGGGCCGGAAGTCACGCTTACGAGCTCGTAGTCTCCGTCCGGAAGGATGGCCTCGAGCGCGACCAGGTTGGCCGGCGTGTCGTCGACGAGGAGGACCGGGACCTTGTCTCGAGCGAGCAAGTCCGCGAGGATCATAGGGAGTCCGTTCCGTTGGGCGAAGCGCTCACTCCGGCAACCTGACCGTGCATCAGCTGCCAGACGCGGGCCGCGCCAAGCAGTGAACGTGCCAACGCGCAACGTCGAATTGCACGAGCTTATGGATGACGACGAGCCGGGGCTCCGTGGAAAAATGCCCCATGCAGACGCCCAGCACGCGCAACCGCTACATGACGCAGCGACTCAGGCTGTCAGCTCGGCGTCCTCGATTCCGACAGCTGCTCCGCGAGCCAGGCGCGGCCCTGGGACGAATCGATCCCGACCGCATCCAGGCCGGGGAATACGACGAGATCGAGCGTGTCGCGGTAGATCTGGACGAGCTCTGCCGAGGGCAGCTCACCGTAGTCAAAGAGCGCGTCCGTCCAGGGCACGTGCGGCTGCCCCTGGAGAAAGCCCGGTTCGACGCTCGCCGCGAGCGCGAGCGGCAGGACGTCCCGAAGGAACTGCCCGCGGCCTGCAGCGCGCTCGGCGGCCAGATGGGCCCAACCGAGCCTCGCGTGACGCACCTCGTCTTGGAGTAGCTCGTGGACGGTCGTGCGGATCTCCTCGTCCTTGGCGACCTCGAGGCAGCGCGTCAGGAGCGACGTGTTCATCGTTTCGCTGACGCAACACACGGCCACCACCTCCACCAGCAGGCGGTCACGCGGGTCCATGTCCGATCGGCCAATCCGGTGACGCGGAGGAACGTGATCGGCGGCGTTCGGTTCGCCCCATCGAGCCGCGAGGCGAGCGCAGAGATCGCGATGCCGCAATTCGTCGGCCGCCGCGTCCGCCGCGCCCCGTGTGACGACCTCCGTCGCCCCCACCTCGGCGAGCTCGCTCGCCATCCGCGCGAACCGCGCTGCAGCCTCGATTTCCGCGCGCGTGCGGAACGCCCACGTTGAGGCCACACGCGCGCGGATGATGCCCTCGGCGGGCGGGGAGGATTTTGCGACGGTCATGGAGGCGAGGGGCGCGGGCCGTCAGGCGTTACCGTCCGTTGCCGATGCAGCAGGGCTCGTTGCCGCAGATCGTATCGGAACAAACCGAACCAGCGGGAAGCCAACAGCAGCACCCGTTGCAGTCTATCCACGTCGCGATCGTCGCGCTCGGACGGCAAACGGCCGCGCAAGCCGAGGCATCGCTGCCGGCTTCGGTCGAGCCGCTCGACGAGCCCGCGTCCGTCGCTCCACCGGAGCTACTGCCCGAGGAGCCGCCGCTCGTCGAACCGCCGCTCGTCGAGCCGCTGCTCGTCGAACCGCCGCTCGTCGAGCCGCTGCTCGTCGAACCGCCGCTCGTCGAGCCGCTGCTCGTCGAACCGCCGCTCGTCGAGCCGCTGCTCGTCGAACCGCCGCTCGTCGAGCCGCTGCTCGTGGAGCCACCACCACCGCCGCCGCTGCCGTTCGAGCATGCCGGCAGGCCGACCGTGGAAGACGCACCCGCGACGACCAGCACTTGGAACAACTTTTCGATCTTCATTGCCCGAAGCGTAGCTCCGCGGACAGGCCGTGAACCCCGTCGGACGATGGCACGAGCGGCCGCGCCGGAAAGGCTGCGTTGCCGGAGTGAAGCGAGCCCTAGGGAGCGGCGGGATCCGCAGCCGTGCCCGCATCGACGGTGCGGCGCCCGCTCACGAGGACCTCTTCGCGGCCGTCCTCGCCGACACGACGTACGAGGCGGTAGGTCGTGTTCCCGCCGGAGCGCGCCACCTCGGGAGCGGCAATGAGGAGCTGCAGGTCGAGGCCCTGGCACAGATCGAAGAGGACGGCGATGTTGTCTTGCGACAGGCGGTTCGCTTCGTCGAGAAAGAGGAAGCGCAGCGAACCGCTCGCGCGCTTGGCCCGCAGAAGGTTCGCGTCGCGCTCCCACTCGGTGAGAATCACCATCATGAGCGCGGCTCCGACGCCGATGGCCTCGCCCGTCGATAGCCGCGCCGGTGAGGCAGACTCCCACTCGGCGCGCTCGCTTCGGCGAATCTCGACGGCGAGCTCCGCGTACTCGCGATAGTCGAGGACGCGGTTCGAACCGCTGCCGCGACCGCCGCCGTACCGCTGGAAGATCTCGTCGAGCGCCTCCTCGATCGGCATGGTGGGCCGAAAGAGAAGCTCCTGCGCGGCGCCTTCTCGCAGCGCGCGCATGACCTGGTCCATGCGTTCGACGCGGCGCATCTGCACTCGAATTCCGGTGATGCTTCCGAACCGCACGCCGGCGATGTGCTGGTTGAGCCTCCGCACCTGCTGGCCCGCCCTGCGAAGCTGCACGTCGATGCCTCGCGCGATGTCGGCCGAGGCGCCGCGCAGATCGGCGTCCTGGCGCGCGAGCCGCTCTTCGATGGTCTCGAGCTCACCGCGCAAACGGTCGAGCGCCTGCAGGGGCTCCGGCAGCTCTCCGAGGGTCGCCGGAAGGCGCCGCTTGATCCAGTCGCGCACGGCGAACCAGGCCTCGAAGTACGCGTCGCTCGATCGTCCGGTCGCGGCCTCGCGGACCGCGGCGGCGCACTCGCTCCCCCCCGACGACGCCGCGAGCCGATCGACCACGACTTCGGCCCGACTGCGCGCCTCGGCGCGCAGGGCCGTGCTCGTGCGTCCCTCGTACGATTCGGCTGCCCGCGTGAAGAGGGCCTCGCGAAGAATGCCCGCGCTCTCCGCCCTCGACTTCGCCTGCTCCCAGTGCTCGGCCATCGGCCGCGAATCCTGCTCCTCGGCCGCCAAGACGCGCTCCGCGGCATCGGCCGCCTGGGCGGCCCGCGTGCCCCTCTCGGCGAGGAGCGTCGCCTCGGTGGCGAGCGCTCGCTCCTGCTCCTGCAACGCGCTGACCTCGGCGCGGAGGCGCGAGACCTCCTGCTGCGCCGCGGCCACCGAGGACTCGGACACGACGGTCGATCCGTCGGGCCCGAGCTCGGCTCCGAGGCGAGCGAGCTGCGCCTCGACGGCATCGCGCGCCCCCGCCGCCCGCTGCGCCGCCGCGGTCGTCTCCTCCCATGCCCTCTCCGCCGCGCGCACCGCGAGCTCGCGATCGTGCAGCGACTGCTGGGCGCTCGCCAGCTGCACCTCGAGTGCGGGAGCAACCGCGCCGCGCTCGGCGAGGGCTCCCTCGAGATCGCCGAAGGCGAGCGCGCCTCGGCTCCGGCAGACCTCCTCGAGCGCCTCGCACGCACGAAACAGGCGCTCGCGCTCCCGATCGAGCCGCTCGCGTGCGGGCGCTTGCGCCGAGACATCCTCTTCGCCGGCAGGCGGTGCGCGCAGCGCGTCGACGGTGAGCGCGAGCGCACGCCGCGATGCCTCGGTACGCGCCAGCTCCTCGCGGACTTCGGTCGCGCGCGTCAGCGCCTCCGAGAGCTCACGGGCCCGTGCCGCGTGGTCGGGTGGCTCGAGGAGGAAGGATTCGCCGAGCAGGACGCGCAGCTTCTCGACGACCGACCGGAGCGCCACGCCGCGCTTGCGGGCGGCGAACGCCGACTCGAGGGACGCCTGCTCGGCCACCTCGGCCGCGTGCAAGGTCGCCTGGACGGCGGCGATGGCTTCGGCCGGAGCGCCCGCGTCCAGCACGCGCCCCTCCTCGAGGAGGCGATCCGCGTCGCGCGACAGCGCCTCGATCGTGCGCAGCGCTTCGACCGACACCGCGATCTCGGCGGCGAGCGCCTCCGCTCCTGTCCGCGCGTCGGCGGCTCGCCGCTCTCGCGCGCGTCGACCCAGCGTGGGGTGCTCCGGCAACCGCGTCACGCGCAGCCCGTGGCCGTCCGCCACGACGACGTCGCGGCCGACGAGCGACACCCCGACCGACGCGTCTCCGGATACCGCCACCGGCACACCCGGTCCGACCAGCCATACGCTCGCGAGCTCGCGGTCGTGACCGGCAAGCTTCTGAGCCGCGGCCGCGGGGTCTTCCAGCACGAGCGCGTCGGTGAGGGCCCCGAGCTCCGCCTGCACGCGCGCGGCGTCGGACAGGCTCAGGTCCTCGAAACGCTCCGCGAGCAGCTCGGCGTCGAGCTCGTCGCGCAGCCGCAAGAGCTCCGGGTGCACCGGCACCGCGTTGGACTCGAGAGCGGCCGCCTGCTCGGTGAGCTCGTCGCGCCGCCGCTTCGTCGCCTCCACTCGATCGCGTGCCGCTTCGCGATTGCGGGCGAGCTGGGCCCGCGCTGCGGCGACGGCATCGCGGCTGCGTACCGGCGCGCCGAGCGCTGCCTCGAGACGCTCGACGATCGCCATGACCTCCGCCCACCGCGCCGCGAGGTGATCGAGCTCCGTCAGCCTGCGCTGCGCCTCGTCACGCGCACGCCGCGCGGCTTCGGCCCGTGCGTCGTCGGCCTGGGCATCGGCTTCGGCGGCGCGCATCTTCGTCTCGGCGTCGTTCAGCTGGCGTCCGACGAGCTCCGCCGCGCTGGCGGACGGCGTGGCTATCCCGAGCGCGGCGGCGCGCCCGAGGGCGGCCGCTTGCCTGTCCGCCAGACCGAGCGCCCGGTCGCGATCGGCCGCGAGCTCCGCCCACCGGGGCTGCCCTGCCTCCAGCTCGGCCAGCCGGGCGAGCGCCGCGCGCGCCTGATCGTACGCGCGCGAGGGGTCGACCTCCCCGACGAGGGACGACAGCGCCGCGAGGGCACGCTCGTACTCGGCGCGGCGCACGCGCGCCGACTCGAAGTCGCGGTCGAACCGCACGCGCCGTGCGTCGATTTCTTGCAGCGCGATCCGGGCCCGCTCCAGCGCGGCCTCGGCCTGGTGTGCGTCAAGCCCGGGGTCACCGAGCGCCTCGCGCGCGTCGTGCAGCCGTCGCAGCGCGCGTCGATGGGCGTGCACGTTACGATGAAGGTCGTCGAGACCCGCCTGCACGTCGGCCAGCCCATGCGCCGCGCGGTCCCGGTCTGCGGCGGCCACGTCGCGCTCGCGCCGCCGCGTCTCGCGCGCCGCCGCCGCAGCGTCTCGCGCCGCGCTCGCCGCGCGCGCAGACTCGTCGGCCGTCGTCCGCTCCCGCTCCAGCTCGCGCATGCGCACGACGATCGCTTGCGCGCGAAGCTCCCTCTCGACGCGCGCGACGGCTTCGTCGTGTGCGGCGTGCGCACCCGCCAGGCGCCCCTCGACGGCCCCGTGGTGAGCCGTCGCTTCGGTCGTCGCTGCGCTGAGGTCGCGCGCGGCGCGGCGCGCGTCGTCGCGCTGCGTCCGGGCCTTCTCCACGAGCGCGGCGTGCTCCTCGGCCGCCGTTCGCGCCGCGAGCAGGGCGGCCGCGAACATTGCCTGTCCGGCGTCGTAGACCCCGACGAGATCGCGCTGCAACCGGCGCGCCTCGCCCACCTCGATACGCGTCCTGTGACACGCGTCGAGGTTGGCGCGCATGCGCGACAGCGACTCGCCGAGCCCCGTCTCCTCCTTGAGCAGGAATGCGCGGAGGTCCGTCGTGAGCGCCCGGGAAATGCCCCCGGTCATGCTCGTCCGGAGCATCTCGTTTACCTTGTTGCGCTCTTCGTCGGTAGACATACGAAGGGGCGCGACGCCTCGATCGAAGAGCGCGGCGAAGTAGTCCTTCGCGGTCTCGAACACCTCGATGCGACCGCCGACCCGCTCGACGTTCGCCCGCAGCTCGTCGAGATCCGGCACCATCTCGTCGGGCCCGTCGCTCAGCAGCAAGAGGTCGCGCAGGCGGCCCGCGATGCCTGCGCCGGTCACGAGGAAGGGCACGAGCTGCAGCGTGGGCTCGGCTTTGCGCTGGAGCTGAACGCCTGCGACGAGCGGCTCGCCCCCGGGGACGTCGATCTCCAGCGCGGCGTACGACGGGCGCCCCAGGGCTCCGAGGCGGCCCCATACTCCCTTGTCACCGCCCGTGGCGCCGCTCTCCCCCACGTTGGTGAAGCGCAGTCTCGACATGTCGGGCAGGAGCACCACGTAGGCCGCGATCATGACCGTCGTCTTGCCGGCGCCGTTCGCCCCTTCGAGCGCCGTGACGTGTCGATCGAGCTCGTACCGCTCGTAGAAGACGCCCTTCCAGTTCACGAGCGCCAGCGCGGTCGCCCGCGCTCGACTCATTCGATCTCCTCCCCGTTTTCGACGTCCGTCTCGGCCTCGGTGTTGTCTGCATCGTCGGCCTCCTCGGCCTCCGTGAGGACGAGCTCTCCGGCCGCGACGAGCCTCTCGAGCGCCTTCTCCGGGGCCACGGTCGCACGCGCCGGGTCCGCGAAGCGCATGAGGGCGGGCCGAAGCCGCACGCGGGTCTCTTCGATGATCTCGACGAACCCGAGCGCCGCGAGGCGGCGAATCGCCTCCGCGACCTTGCTCCGAACGGCCTCCTCGGCCACGCGTTCGTCGTATCGCCGGCGCCTCGGGTTCATGGCGCGCACCAGCACCTCGGACCCCATCGCGCCGGCCAGCTGCGCAAGGACCTGCTCGCGCGTCACGACGCCCCCGTGCTCCACCGTGGCCGGATCGAGATAGAGGAGCGTGAGCGCCTGGCCGACGAGCATCTCGCCCGACGACAGGTGGCGCTTTCCGAGGCGATCGGTCGTCGGAAGCAGGAGAAAATACCCGTCGGTGCGGTGAATCACCTCGCACCCGAAGCGCCGGTAGAGCCCCTCGAGCAAGTCCTGCGCGTCGACGAGGAACGCGTACCACTCGCCGTCGTCCCGATCGATGTGCCTGCCGCTGCGCAGGGCCATGTCGACGTCGGGAAACACCTCGGCGTCGATCGCGTCCTGGAGGCACCCGAACCTGTCGCTCATTCGGGCTCCCGGAGGATCCACTCCTCGATTTCGAGGCCGCCCTCGACGGGCACCCAGGGCCGCTCGGCACGCGCGTCTGGATGCGACAGCCGCGCCGTCGTGCTCGCGATCCGCCCCGCCGCCACGAAGCGCTCCGACGCGGGGAGCCCGTCCGTCAGGCGCGTCGTGAGCTCGCCCAGACCGCGGACTCCCGCGGCGATGGCCTGTCGGACCTCCGTGTCGAGCCGCGCCTGCGGATCGTCGGGCGCCTCGTCGGCGATCGCCGGCTCCGGCTCGGGTCGACGGCGCCGCACGGGCGGTCGCTCTCCGGGGAGCGGCTCCACGTCTCGAAGCAGCCGGATGGCGGGCGCCGACGCGAGCGTGAGCGCGAAGGGCCTCCCGTTCTTGCCGGCGAGGCGTTCGCGGATCCGCAGCGTGATGACGCGCGAGGGGTCGAGGCGGACGATGTCGCGCAGGAAGCGGTGGACGTACTGGTAATAACCCGACCAGGCGTGCTGGCGCGCCGCGCCCCACGCGGCGATTCGATTGACCTGCTCGACGAGCGCGCGACTCGCCTCCTCCGCTTCGTCGGCGCCCGCGGCGGCGGCGAGCTCCTCGAATCTCCTGCAGCGCCGACTGCAGCTCGTGGGCGTCGCGCATGAGCACCTGATTGAGCTCGCGCAGCGTCGCGCTGGTGCTGTCGAGGAGCGACTGGCAACGGTCGATGGCACCGAACCAGTCGGACTGGAGGAGGGCGGCGATCTCGCGCTGCAGCTGCTCCTGCCGAGCGTCGAAGCCTCGCTGGCGCCGCTGGATGCCGGAGACGAGGTCGGCGACCGTCACCCGCAGCGGGCCGACGACGTGCGTACGCCAGGCATCCGGGGTCGTCGCGCTGCGCGCGGCGGCGGCCACCGCAGAGAGCCCGACCAGGAGCGAGTGCGCGAGGAGCGTGAGGCTCTCGCGCGTCAGAGTCTCGTCTTCGAGGAAAAACTCGACGATGCCCGTGGCCAGCCGCGTCAGCGCATATTCACCGGCCCGAAGGACCCCTGCCCCGTCTACGCGCGCCAGCATGCGCTGCTCGCGAAGACGCCGGATGGCGTGCGTCGCCCGCCGCGACGGCCCGGCCTCGGGCGCGACGACGGTGCACACCTGCTCGAACACGTCGACGAGCTGGTCCTCCGCAAACGAGGCGACCGAGCTCCGCTCCGCGTGCAGATGCAGGGCTACGAGGAAGCAGAGATCGGGCGTCTGCAGCTCGACCGCGAAACCACGCTGCGCGAGCGACAGAAGGAGGTGCTGCGGATCACGGGGTGTTTCGGGCACGGCGGCGAGGGGGGGCGGCAGCTTACATTCGTTCCCCACGCGGCTCCAGCGAGGCGGTCGCGTGCCTCAGCGAACGTCACACCGGCTGATAGAGCGTCACTCCGCGGTGCACCGTCGCGTTCTGGAAGTCGGGCGGGTGCCACTCGACGCGCGCGAGGACCATCAAGGTGCCGAAGGTCTGGATGGTAGTCGAGTACATCGGATAGGTCGTCGGGTCGTCGAGGATCATGACCGCCCACGCCGTCATGGCGGGCGCCACGGCCGACTCTTGCATGAGGACCCAGCCCGCGGGCACGGGCGGGTTGTCGGCGACGTTGGGCGTCGTCGTGCAGCACTCGACGTCCGGGGGAGCGCCGGGGCAGAAGCCTGCGGTCGACGTGTGCTCGCCGAGCGCGGTGCAGTCGGCCGTGGTGATGCACTGGCCAAAGACGCCCACGGTGCTCAGGAAGCAGCCGCCGGCGGCGTCGACGCTTGCCTCCGGCGCGACGTGGGCGTCCGTCGTGGAAGTGTTTCCGTCGGAGGCGCTTCCGTCCGAGGTGCTTCCATCCGAGGTACTTCCGTCCGAGGTGCCTCCGTCCGAGGTGCCGGCCTCCGAGAAGCCGGCGTCCGAGGTGCCAGCGTCCCTCGAGGGTCCCCCCTCCGAATCCGCTCCGTCGGTCGATGCCGCGTCGTGAGCCGTTGTGGTGGGGGGCTCGGTGGGGGAAGCGCCCGAGCAGGCGCCCTGCAGAAGGAGCAGGACCGTGGCGATGGTTCGGCGCAAGTGCCTATCGTATCGGAGTGTGGTGTTCTTCGTCGCGGATGGGTTTCCTTCGGTGGGTCGGCCTCGCGTCGCTTCTTTCATCTTGCGTCAGCACGAGCGATGTCGTTCGTAGCCGGTTCTCCGTCGAGCAACGCTGCGCGGAAGACCAGGTGCAGGTCGACGAAGGGGGCGGCACACGGTACCGAGCGCGCGGATGTGACAAGGAGACCACCTACGTCTGCAGCGCCGTGGCGGCCTTCAAGGGCGGGGTGCAGTGCGTCGAGGAAGGCCTCCCGAACCCGCCTTCCTCTCGCGAGCCCGAGCACCGGGCACCCCCGCCCGACCCGAGGATTCCGCCGCCCTGACGCCTCGCGGCGCACCTGTGGCCCAGTAGAGGAGCACGAGCATGCAAATCGGCATCATCGGCGCTGGACACATCGGTGGAACGCTCGCTCGTCATTGGGCCAAGCTCGGGCACGACGTGCGGATCGCGAACTCGCGCGGCCCCGAGACGCTCACCGCGCTCGCTGCCGAAGCCGGCGCCAAGGCGGTCACGCTGGCGGAGGCCGCCAGGGCGGCGGACGTCGTCGTGCTCTCGATTCCCGAGAAGAACGTGGCCACGCTTCCGCGAGACCTCTTCGCGGACACCGCGCCTGGCACCGTGATCGTCGAGACGACCAATTATTATCCGGAGTATCGCGACGGCCCCATTGCGGAGATCGACGCAGGCCTGCTCGACAGCGAATGGGTTTCGCAGCGCATCGGGCGGCCGGTCGTGAAGGCCTTCAACAACATCGCTGCGGCGAGCCTGCGCGACGGCGGCAAGCCCAAGGGCGCAACCGGTCGCATCGCCCTGCCCGTGGCGGGCGATTCGCAGGAGGCGAAGCGAATCGTGATCGCCCTCATCGACGCGATCGGCTTCGACGCGATCGACGCCGGCCCGCTTGCGAGCTCGTGGCGGCAGCAGCCCGGCACGCCGGCCTATTGCCACGACCTCGACAAGGCCGGCCTGGAGCGCGCGCTCGCCGAGGCCGACAAGAACCACATCGCCGACTACCGGCGCGCCGCCGACGAATCCGCGAAGCGCGGCGGCGCGGCCCAGCGCAGCACGTATCTGGAAAGCGCCCGACGCAGCGATGGCACGCTCCCTTCGCCCGGCGACGTCCTCACGTTTTGGTTTGCTGACCCGGGCCGATGGTGGAAGAAGGACCCCGCCTTCGACGCGGAGATTCGCGGTCGTTTCCTCACCCTCCACGACGCTGCCCGGCGAGGCGCGTGTGACGATTGGCTTGACACACCGCGCGGAACGCTCGCGTACATCGTTTTGCTAGACCAGTTCTCGCGCAACATGTTCCGTGGCTCAGCACGGATGTTCGAAAGCGATGCGCGCGCACTCTCGGCCGCCCGGCACGCCGTCGATCGCGGGTTCGACCGAGACTTGTCCCGCGACGAACGGATGTTCCTCTACATGCCTTTCATGCACAGCGAAGACATCGCCGATCAGGATCGTTGTGTGGGACTCTTCGGGTCGGCGCTGCAAGGCCAGCTGGGTTATGCCGAACAACACCGCGACATCGTGCGTCGCTTCGGGCGATTTCCGCACCGCAATGCTCTCTTGGGACGCCAATCGACCTCCGAGGAGCTGGAGTTCTTGAAACAACCGGGGTCCTCGTTTTGAGGCGGGTCGCTCGGCATCTCGAAGGCGACTCGACCTATCCGGCGCGCGAATCCCGCCGTGCGACGGACCCGACCTTGAATACGCCCGAACGCCGCAGCGCCGGCGGGACCGGTGGCCAGAGCTCGTAGCCGAGGATTTGCAGCGCTTCCACGTACCGCTTGCCGACGCAGCCGGTCAGCGCTCCACCACCCGAGCGCGCGATCAACGAAACGCGCTGCTCACTTCCGCGTTCGTCCGTGAAGCTGATCACGGCGCTGGTTCGAGACTCGTGCATCCGGATTCGCACTTCGCCCAGGTTCGCGACCAGGCGCACCTCGTCCTCGTCGGGCACTGCCTCGTTCGCTACGTCCAGACCCGAATCCGCTCCCTCGACCATCGGCGTACCCTCCCCCGTAGGCTGGTCCGAATAACGCACCCGCCGGGAGAGTGAAAGCAACATCGACTGGCGCGCGCCTCACGCCGTGCGTTCGGTTCGCGCTCCAGCGTCCAGCCCCGGTCTTGCGACCCGCGTTCGTTCGGACTCCACGTAGAAGCCGTTCGTCGCCGAGCGCCGCGACACCATTGCCCATTCGGTCGCGCTGATCGCGCCCGTGTGTTCCTCGATCCAATTTCCGGCCCGCTTCCGCGACGCCCGGGGCTGAACGCCGAGGCCGGTTCGTAGATCGGCGCGACGGCTGCGCCGCAGCCGACCCTCACCGCGGCTTGCCCTCGCCCGCGCAACCGCACGGCCCCGATCTGTCATCCATTGGGGTGACGCCGCGCCCCGACGCCGAGCACGGCCGAGCCCGACGCGGGCACGGGCACGGGCGGCGGTGACTGCATCGGAGCACAATTGTGCTACCATGTACGAATGAAGAAGCGCCCGGGCGGAACGGTGCACCTGTCGATCTCACTTCCGTCCGAGGAAGCGAAGATTCTCAAGCGCAGAGCGAAACGTGTCTATGACGGGAACGTCTCGCGCGTCGTGAGCGACGCGATCAGATACATCGCGTACGAAGAGGGACGAGACGCTCTCATCGCGTCGTTCGGCGGCAGGGGCAGGCCCAGTGCGGCTGAAGCAGCACAGCTCGATGCGGCGTGGGGCCTTGGCGCGAAAAAATCGGCGTGACCGGCCCGGCCATCACGTTCGACACCGGCGCGCTCATCGCGCTGGAGCGCCGCAAGGAGCGGGCGATGAAGGTCTACACACACGCCCGGGATCGGGGTTTCGTCGTGGCAACTCCCAATGTGACCGTGGCCGAGTGGTGGCGCGGGCGCACCGATCGGCGCGAAGCGGTCCTGCGTGGGCTACTCGTCGAGCCGGTATCGGACAGCGTGATGAAGCTAGCGGGTGTCGCGCTCGGTAAGGTACGGGAGGCGACGACCGTTGATGCCATCGTCGCCGCGTTTGCCGCCGAGCGGACGGGGATCGTCTACACCGGCGACGTCGCCGACTTCGAGGGCTTGGGCTCGTTCTTCCGCGGTCTACGGGTATTCGCGATTTGAGCGAGCCTCTCGGGCGATTCGATTCGTCGAATGGCGACCGACCGGCAACAGGAGCCACCAGGCGCACGGTCACATGCAGGGCGGCGCCGGCCGAATGTTCCGCCGACCCGCGGATTCGTCGACGCGATCGTGACGGTTCCCGTCATCGTCGCGTTGATGAGGCGACCTGCGTCGTCGACGCCGCGTCCTTGCATGTCGCGTCCCGCACGTGCGCGAACGCCGCGTGCAGGACTTCGAGGAGGTGCAGGTCATGCCCCGCTGAAAAGCATATCCCGAGTCGCGATTCGGAGGACGAACCGTCTCGGCGCCAGCGCGCTCCTCAGCGCGCCTCGATCACGATCGCGAGAGTTCGACGACGAACGCCTCCCCCTTGCCTCGGGGCCTCGTCCAGCGTTCCGTGGTGTACGACGGCTCGACAGAAAGGGTACCCTGCGCTCATGAAACGCAGAGAATTTTCCCTGCTGCTGGGCGGCTTCGTGGCAGGGCTTCTCTGCATCGCCGGGTGGGGGTGCAGCAGCGGGCAGCGCGCGAGCGAGGGTGAATCGGTCGCGAGCACCCGAGCGGCCAGTACAGTCGCTCCGCCCGGGGGCGGTCTGTACGGGAATTCCAATTACTGGATTACCGCGGCCGACCCCACCGCCACCATCGGCCTCCCGATAACGGGCCTCAGCATCTCGATCGCCGTCACGCAAGATCTCCACATCCCCAACGGGCTGAGCATCCAGTTGAACGGATGGTCGGCGCCGAGCTCCAACATCGTTTGGCAGCAGTATGGGTTTTCGGTCACACCGCCCTCCCTGGGTTGGGGAATCGAGAACTGGCCGACAACGGCGTATGGCGCCCAGCTCGGTCTGCCCTCTGGCGGCTCTCTCAACTTCCCGGGTTCCCTCGAGCCCAGCCTACCCACGGTGCCGTACGGCTCTGGGCTCCTGCCGGCAGGATATTCGCTAGACCTCATTTTTCAGGAGGACGCCACCGGCAATATCACCGGGACAACCTATATCGTCACCGATCTTTGCGGCAAGACGTCGAGCATCGGCCCCGTCGAGATCGTGGGCACGTCGCTGGCTGCCAGCGGCGCGCAAGGAACGATCCCGGCGAGTGCGTTGGCGCCACTCTACGGGCTCCAGCTCAATCTCGTGAACATGCCTGGCAGCACCTTCATCTTCTCCTCGGGCGCAGGGACAATCACCTATAGTGCCAACGAACCGCTATACGTCTCGAATAGGCAGCCCTCGTGGACGGCGGCCCAGGGTATCGTCACGGGAGAGAACTCCGACATCGCCTACAGCGAGCTCTCGTCGACGCCGAGCAGCACAATCGTCCAGCAGTTCGGGTTGGCCCAGTGCCTATGCGACACGAGCAGCGGCTCCTCCTGCGTAGTGCCGAGCGGAAGCTATCTGGGGTCCTGCACGGGATGCACGTCCGAGCCGTCTGGGTCGGGATGCGTCCTTACCTGCACGTCGTGCGGGCAGATAAACGGGACCCAGAACCCGAACCCGACCCTGCAGCTGCCGTGTGTCGGCGCGTTGACCAACGGGTCGATCTCGAACGACAACGGCAAGCTAGAGCTTCAGTGCTCGTACGTCGCGAGCGCCGACGCCGGGACCAACATCGACGGCGGCTGCGGCTCGACCTGCGTGACGCCGGGGGGCATCTACCTTGGATCGTGCACGGGATGCGCGGCCGAGGGTTCCGGATCGGCATGCGTCCTCACGTGCACGTCGTGCACGGAGATGAACGGGAGTCAGAACCCCAATCCGAGTCTGCCGCTGCCCTGCACCGGGACAATCGAGAACGAGAATGGATCGCTCGAGTGCGTGGGTGGAACGAGCAGCGACGCTGGGGGCGGCACCGGCGACGGCGGCTCCTCCAGTGGCCCCGACGGCTCCATCCGTGCAGAGGACGCGAGCAGTGGAGTGAGAGATGCGGGGTCGAGCGAGGATGCGCCCCATAGCGGCAGCTCGAGCGGAGGTAGTTCGTCGAGCGGCGGCAACAGTGTGTCGGGCCCCGGAAGCTCGTCTTCTGACTCCGGCTGCTCGTTGTCGGCGCTTCAAACGGCAAGCCCGACTCGATCCGTTGCCTCGCTGGCTGTCGCAGCGCTGATCTGGTTCGGACGAAGACGCAGGCGCGCGGTGTAGAGGGTAAGGTCTCGCTCTCCGCCGATCACGATGCCCAATGTGCCTCGTACACGCACGATACGGCGCCGCGCGCTCGGCACTCGGAGTGCGAGAAGCGCAGGGCGCGAGCGCCGACCAGCTCGAGCAGTCGCGCCATGTACGCGCTCATCGCGGAGCAAAGCGCCACGTCGACGACGCCATGGTCGTCGAGCGTCGCAACGACGTGCGTGGCCGACGGCCGCTCGACGCGCCACCGCCCCGTGTCGTGGTACCGGCGCCAGAGCTCCGCGACCTTCGAGACGGTGAATCCCGGGTTGGCGAGCCGCAGAAACACGCGATGGATGGTGCGCAGGTCGGACTCGGCCTGGAATCGGCCGAGCGGCCGGAGCATCGCGAGGTCGCCGTGGCCGAGCAGGCTGTCGACGCGCCGGAGCAACGTCACGTAGAACGCCAGGTCGTACCACCCTACGGCGACGATGCTGTCGAGCAGCTCGCGGCCCTGAGCGTCGAAACCACCGCGAAGCTCGGCCCACCGCTGGTCGCCTCCGCGCTCGAGGACGAACCTGCGGACGTTGACGAGGGCGATGCCTTTGGTGTTGGCCATGCGAGGGCGCGCGAAAGCACCAGTATACGCCGCGCCCCTCGGTCGTACGCCACGGAGCGCTTACCAGCTACCCGCTGTCGCGTGGTGCCCCACCCCATAGCCTCCGACGGCGACCCCTTAGAGATTCACCGCGACGCAGACAGGGTCGAGCGCGTCGATGTACGTGGCCGACTTCACGTAGAAGCCGGTCAAGGCAGCCGGGCCCGGGGGGATCAACGCGTGGGCGTCCCAGCCCGCCCAGTTGCAGTTGAAGCGCCCGCCGTACTCGGCGAAGTTCTGCACCGCCGTGACGACGTTCGGGTTCGTATAGCCAGATCGGATCTGCGCCGCTGTCTGGCAATCGAGCCAGATGCCCGCCACCGTGTCCTCGTACTCGAGGTCCATGCCGGTCGCGAACTGGTTGGCCGGGCACACCACCTGAAAGTAGTTTCCCCCGCTTCCCCCCTGCCAGTGCTGCGGCCAGTTGTACGATCGGATCGTTCCGTCCTGGTTGAGGTCGGCGCACACCACTCCGAGCTGGTCGGTGGTGATCCCCGAGTGGCCGAAGAGACCCGCGACGACCTCGCCCCCGCCGCACCCGAGCCAGTACGGGCCACCGCCTCCGCCGCCGCCTGCAAACCTGAAGGGCGTGAACGTGGGACCCCGCGACAAGGCGTCCGCCGTCGTTCCGGTCGCCTCGCTCGCGGGCTCGCCTGCCATGTCGGTGCCCGCCGTGCCGGTGGACACCGGCACGGTGCAGGCGGCCGTCGTCACGAAGGCGACCGCGACTCCCGTTTTCCGGATCGTATTCATGTTCGTTCCTCCCAAGGCCTCGAGCGTGACCTCGTGCAGCGCTCATGCCGCGCAGCGACCGGCGGCAGTGGGCTGAAAGTGCCGGGCTTCGCGCGGCTCAAGGCCGGGGACCGGTGTCGCTTCGGTTGGATGCGACGTCCTATTTCGGTGTGACTTTCTCGATGACGGCGCATCCTGCGCCCTGCTGCCGAGTCGAGGGTGAGCTACTTTCCTGCGCATGAAGGTGTCCGTCCCCACGCGAGATGGAGCGCGCCTGAGCGTGCACGTCCATGGCCGCGGGTCGCCCGTCGTGCTCCTGCACGGATTCGGGTCACGCGGCTCGCACTGGCTGCCGAACGTCCTGCCGCTCGCGCACCGGTACCGGTTCATTTTGCCGGACCTGCGCGGCTTCGGTGACTCCCACGACGTGGGCTTCGACGGCGACGACGTGTTCGCGAACTATGCGCGTGACGTCGAGGACGTGCTCGATCACCTCGGCCTCGAGGCGGTCACCCTCGGCGGCATCTCGATGGGCGCGTACACGGCCCTCACGCTGAACGAGCGCGGGGCGTTTCCTCGCGTCGTGAAGTACCTGCACATCGATCAGATCGCCCAGGCTCCGCAACGACGCGGCGTGGAGACACGGCCTCTTCGGCGAAGACCAGGAGCGCATGTTCGACGCGTTCCGCGAGCTCCTGTCGCTCGCGGAGCGCGCAGGCCTCGACACCGAGTACTGGAAGCTTCCGCCCGACGTCCGCGTTGGAATGCTCCGGGCGACCGCCGAGTTTTACTGCTACGCGACCAACAGCCGCCTTGGGCAGGCGGGGTCCGCGGACTGATTCACCGTGCGGAGCGCTTCGTCACGCGCACGGTCATGCCCGTCCGCCGCTGGACCAGCTATCTGACGATCATGCGGGCCTACATGGAAGCAACCGGCGAGGTGAACGCGGCGCTCGACCATATCCGCATTCCGGTCACGCTCATGATCGGGATGCGCTCGCGCATGTATCCCGCGCTCGGTCAGCTCGCCATGACCCGACAGATCCGGCATGCCCGCGTGATCCGCTTCGAACGGTCCGGGCACATCCCGATTGTCGACGAGCCGCTGAAGTTCCAGCGGGCGTTCGCCGCCTTCCTCGCGAGCTGAATCGCCGTTACGCATTGCGCGCGACACCCGAACGAGCGCGCAGGCATCGAACCCACGCGCCGCAGTCAATCATCAGCACGTCGCCATCGAGGAGGGATTCCATGTACGCAATCGTAGGTGCCACCGGTCACACGGGTAACGTTGCGGCGCAGACGCTGCTTTCGCGAGGCAAGAAGGTGCGCGTCGTGGTGCGCGACACCGCGAAGGCCAAGCCGTTCACCGCGCTCGGCGCGGAGTCCGCCGTGGCCGAGGTGACCGACACCGCCGCGCTGGCCAAGGCCTTCGCGGGCGCCGAGGGCGCGTACCTGCTGATCCCGCCGAACGTGCAGGCGCCGAATTTTCGGCAGTTCCAGGACCGTGCCTCCCGCGCCATGGCCGACGCCGTGCGCACGGCCAAGGTGCCGCACGTCGTGGCCCTGTCGTCGATCGGCGCCGACGTCCCGACCGGCAACGGACCAATCGCGGGGCTCTACGTGCTGGAACAGGCGCTTCGCGAGCTCGCGGGCACGCGGTCCACGTTCATCCGCGCGGGATATTTCATGGAGAACCTCGGCGGCGCGCTGGGCATGCTCGACAAGGGCATCGTTCCCAGCTTTTTCCCGGCCAATGCGAAGCTCGACATGATTGCGACGAGCGACATCGGGGAGCTCGCGGCGAGCCTGCTCGTCGAAGGAGCGAAGGAGACGAGCGCGCTCAACTTCGCGAGCCCGCCCATCTCGATGAACGAGGTCGCCGCCGCGGTCTCGCGCATCACGGGCAAGCCAGTCACCGTGCAGGAAGCGCCGCTGGAGGCCGTGGTGCCGACGTTCATGAGCTTCGGCATGCCCGAGTCGCTCGCGGCGCTCTACCGCGAGATGATCGAGGGTTTCGTCACGGGGCGCATCAAGGCCGACTCGTCGCTGCGCCAGGTGAGCGGCAAGACCGGCGTCGAGGTCGTGCTCCGCGGCCTGCTCGGCAAGAGCTGACGCTCGGCCAGCGCATGGCACTGGTGTCCTCCGCTATTCGGCGTCGCGTCCGAAGAGCAGGCGCACCAGCCCGACCTCCTCGCGAGGGCAAAACACGAAGACGTGGTCGTCCGGCCGCAGCTCGGTGTCGCCCTTCGGCGCGAGGAGCTCGTCGCCCCGGACTACGAGCAACGCCGACGAGCGCTCCGGAAATGGGATGTCGGCGATCCGAGCCCCGCAGACCGCGGTCGACGACGCGACGTAGAAGCTGATGAGCTCCACGCCCGTCGGCCCGATCGACTCGATCTCGAGCTGCGCGCCGGGCACCGCGGGCTCCTCGGTGCCGAGCCCGAGCCACCGCGTCATCCAGCGAGCCGTCCCTCCTTGCAGGACGACGCTGACGAGGACGACGAAAAAGACGACGTTGAATATCCTGTCGGCGCCGCGAACGTTCGCGAGCACCGGGATCAGCGCCAGGATGATGGGCACCGCCCCGCGCAAGCCGATCCAGCCGATGAGCGAGACCGCGCGCCATCCCATGCGGAACGGCAAGAGGCAAAGGGCGACCGCGAGGGGACGCGCGACGAGCGCCAGGAGGAGCGCGATCGTGAGCCCGGCGGGGGCGACGCTCATCAAGCGCGCGGGCGAGACGAGCAGGCCGAGGACGATGAACATCCCGATCTGGCTCGCCCAGGCGATGAAGTCGTGGACGCGGAGCAGCGTGCCTCGGCCGGGCAGCGCGCTGTTCCCCAGTACCACGCCCGCGACGTAGACCGCCAGAAAGCCGCTGCCGCTGGCGATCGCCGCGATCCCGTACGCGACGAGGGCGAGCCCCACCGTCAGGACGGAGTAGAGGCCGCCCGCGCGAAGGCGGACGTGCGCCGCGAGGAAGCGAGCGCCGAGGCCGACCGTGGCACCGATTGCGGCTCCGACCGCCAGCTGCCCGACGATCCGGAGCGCCAGGCCGCCCGGACCGAGAGGCCGACCTTCGACGAGCGAGGTCGTGAACGCCGTCGTGAGGATCGCGGCCATGGGGTCGTTCACGCCGGACTCGACCTCCACGACGGACGCGACGCGCTCGTCCAGGTGAACGCCGCCGCCGCGCAGGACCGAGAAGGTCGTGGCCGCGTCGGTCGACGACACGATGGCGCCGAGCAGAAGGCCGTGCATCCACGAGAAGCCGAGGAGGTGCGCCCCCGCCGCGACGATCGCGGCGGTGAGCACGACGCCCGCCGTAGAGAGGACCGCCGCGGGTCCGAGCGCACGCCGGATGACGCCGATGGGGGTGCGAAGGCCGCCGTCGAACAGGATGAGAGCGAGCGCGAGCGTTCCCACGCGATAGCTCAGCCCGTAGTCCTCGAACGCGATGCGCCCGACGCCCTCCGAGCCGGCCAGCATCCCGAGAGTGAGAAACAGCAAGACCACCGGGATGCCCGCGAGACGGACGAACCGGGTTGCCATCGCGCTCAGGACGAGGAGCGAGCCGGCGGCGAGGAGCGCCAGCTCCGTCGCGTGCGGCTCGGAGTGCATCCGCCGCGCATTCGTGCAGCGACTGTACCGCCCCCTTTCGCGGCCAATAGGCGCCGGCGTGGTGTAACGGGCGCCGCGGCGGTACGAGAACACATGAGCTCTTTTTCCTTTGCGTCGCCCCGCGTTGCTTTCCTCCTCTTCGCCCTCGCGGCCTGCAGCGGCGGCTGCGCGCGGCCCCCGACTTCACCCGCTGAACGTGCGCGCGCCGCCCTGGCCAACGCCCTCGAAGAAGGGCGCGCGCGTTGGCAGAGTGTGTCCCTCCGCGACTACGATTTCGACTACGCGACCGGCGGCTTCGCTGCGCCTCAGCGCGTAACCATCCGCGTGCGCGGCGGCGAGGTGCGCGCCGTCGAATCGCTCCTGCCGAACGCGCCGGCGGGCGATCTCAGCGCGTACCCCACCGTGGACGCGGTGTTCAAACGGTTGGAGCGAGCGCAGGCCGGCGACGAGCGCGAGGGGGACCTTCGCGACGCGACGTTCGACCCGAAGCTCGGCTTCCCGACGCACGCGACCTTCAGAAACGCCACGGAGCTCTGGGACTTCACGATTCTCCGGCTCACGCCCCGCGCGAGCTCGCCGTAGAATTCGGCCAGGATGTTTTCAGTCGAGAGGCCGCTCGGCCGCCGCCCCTTCTTCCTTGCAGCGGTGGGCCTCGTGCTCGCGAAGGTCACCGTCGACTTCGCGGTCTCACGCGCATTCGACCAGCCGTTCTCGCTCCTCTTCTACGTCAGCCCGCTGGACAACCCGCTCATCTTCCCCCTGGACGCGCCGCTCGGCATCGCGCCCGCGTACTGGCTCACGATCGTCGGCTGCGCGCTGCCGTTCGCTCTCGTTGGGCTCGCCCTGACCGCTGGCCGGCTACGCGATGCGGGCCTTTCGGGCGCGCTCGCCATGCTCTTCTTCGTGCCCTTCGTGAAATTCCCCTTCTTTGCTTCGCTTGCCGTGCTGCCAACGAAAGCGCCCCGCCCGGTGACCGACGAGGCCGGGCCGTTTCGCAGCGCCACGCTCGACACCGGCCCCGCCCGCCGTCCTGTAACCGAGCGCTCGAAGCGCCTCCGCGCGACCGCGTTTGGCGCCGTCGCCGGGAGCGGAGTCGCACTCACGGCCATGGGCGTGTCCGTCGGCCTGCTCCGCGATTACGGAGTCCCCCTGATGGTCGCAGCCCCCGGGATGGCGGGATTCGTCGCGACGCTCGTGTACGGTCGCCTTTGCCGGCCGACCGCATGGGGCGTGGTGTTGGTCACCGTGGCGAGCTTCGCCCTCGACGTATCGGTGCTCGCGCTTTCGGCCGTCGAGGGCTTCGGCTGCATGTTCATTCTGGCGCCGCTGGCCTTCGCCGAGGCCTTGCTCGGGGCGCTGGTCGCCTACCGGATGGCCACCTCGATATCCCCCGGGGCCATCGCGTCGAGCATGCTCGTCCTCCCCGCGACGTATGCAGCAGCCGCCTTGAGCCCTCTACCGCCGGAGGCGGCGCTGCCCATCGAGAGCGCGATTGTCGTTCATGCACCGGCAGACGTGGTGTGGAGGCGCGTCGTCGCGTTTCCGCGGCTGCCGCCGCCGACGGAGGCGATGTTCCGGCTCGGCATCGCCGCGCCTCTGGCCGCGACGATCGACGGCGAGGGCCCCGGTGCCATTCGCCGGTGCGAGTTCACGACCGGGACGTTCGTCGAGCCGATCGAGGTCTGGGAGCCGGGCCGCGAGCTCGCCTTCTCGGTGGCCTCTCAGCCCGATCCGCTCCGGGAATGGACCCTTTACCCGGGCGATCGGCCACCGCACCTCGAGGGGTACCTGCAATCGACGCGAGGGCAATTCGTTCTGGAGCCGCTCGCCGGCGGCTCCACGCGCCTCGTCGGCCGCACCTGGTACCGCGTCCACATGGCCCCCGCGTGGTACTGGCGGCTTTGGGCGGACCGGATCATCCACGCGATCCACTTGCGCGTGCTCGAGCACGTCGCTCGCCTCGCGGAAGATGACGTACGTAGAGCTCCGGGTCCGTGATTCCTTCCGCCGGGGCACGATCCGCAGAGGCCGTCGGAACGTGACCGACTGCGCGCCGATGCAGCAGACGGTTAGGCGACCGGCTCCACGCGCCAGGTGCATGCCGCCGCAGCGACTGCGAGAGCGCATATCCCAACGAGTAGTCTCATCGCTACGCCACTGGTCACATGGAATGGTGCCAGGCACGTCGGAGATTACGGGGCGGGTTCGACGACTGTGTTGCCGTCGAGGCTCACGGCGGTTTGCGCGAGCAGCCGCCCGTTGAGCGACGCGCCCGTCTTGAGCGAGATTGACGTCTGCGTGAGAACGATTCCCTCGAAGTGAGCGGTCGTGCCGATCTCGGCGAAGCCGGAGATTTGCCAAAACACGTTCTTCGGCACTGCGCCGCCGGTGAGCACGACCTTGGCGGCGCTGCTCATCGTGAGGTTCTGCGCGATTTGCAAGATCCACACGTCCGTGGCCTTGCCGTCGAGCGTGACGTCGGTCGGAATGAGAAGACCGGTGCCCCATTTGTAGACGCCCGGTGCGAGCGTCATCCCGCCAATATTTCCCGCACCCAGCTCGGTGACGTTCGGTGCGCGTCCCGCGGCGTCCGTGAACGCGTTCTGCATGTCACCGATGGCCGTCGTGAGGTTGACTGGCGTGGGCTGCGCGTAGTTGGACGCGTAGACCTTTCCCGTAACCTGGGGTGAGGTGGCAAAGACGCTCGTAGCGTCGGCGGTCAAAGAGAATCCGGTGATGTACGTCGCCGCGGCCGGGCTGACTCCGAGGTTTCCGGTGATCGCAGACGTCGGCACCGTCGAGATACCGGTCTTGCCGACAATCACATAGGTGCCGGCCGTTCCAAGGTTCACCGCCGCGGGTGACGACGAGATCCCTCCGTCGTTGGCGCTCCCGCCATCGCCCGCAGGAACGCCGCCGTCCGCGTGCACGCTGCCGTCCCTCGAAGTATCGCCGTTCGCCGACGCCGAATCGTCGCCCCCGCAGCCGCCGCAGAGCGCGACGAGGAGCAAAGCCATTCCTGTTTGCGACAAATCCGAATTCGTCGCCCGCATTGCCTGCCAATTCATCATGGGATTCGCTCTCTCGAGGGACGGCTCACGCCTCCTCGTTTGCGCGACGCCTCCGCGCGTTTGCCGCAGTCGAAGGCGTCGCCACGCGTCTCACGGAGTCGGAGAATGCGAAGGGTGCACGGCCCTCTTCCGCGCTCCGTCGCTCCGTTGTGCGCTTGAGCCCCTAACGTAACCATTCCCAGACGAGGCGCTAGCCTTCGTCGGGCGTTTCGGCGGCGCCGCGGCCAAGCTTGGCGTTCCGCCGTCGACGCTGGCGTCGAAGATCAAGGCGCTCGACATCGACAAGCGCCGCTGCAAATCGATGCCAGGGTCGCGGGCCTAGCTCCCCCTCCGCGACCTTCTTCGTCGGCGAGCCGGACGAGGCAGCCCGCCGGCTCGTGAACACCGCCCGCCGTTGCCGCGATGCGGGCATCGCCGTCGTCCGGGCCGGCGCTCGCCTGGGCGACATCGGAGCCGCGATCGAAGAGATTGCGCGCGCCGCCGGCTACAGCGTGGTCCGCGAGTTCGGTGGCCACGGCATCGGCCGCCGGATGCATCAGCCGCCTCACGTCTCCCACGTCGGCGTCCGCGGAGCCGGTGCTCGCCTGCGGGCCGGGATGGCGATCACCATCGAACCGATGATCAACGAAGGCGGCCCCGAGGTGCACGTTCTTCCGGACAAGTGGACCGTGGTGACGAGCGACGGCTCGCGCTCGGCGCAGTTCGAGCACACGGTTTTCGTTACGGAGAACGGCTGCGAGATCCTGACCGAGGCCGTTGCGCTCCCATAGAAAAATCCGCCATAAGCGCGCAATGAGCGAATAAGGGAAAACCAAGTGCGGCGCGACGCACCTATCAGTACGTTGAGCTGCCGAAGGAGCAGAAGATGAGCCATCGAGCGCGTATTGGGGGGCGGTTTCTCGCGGCTACCTGGAGTCCTCTGGCGCTCGCCCTCGTCCTCGGCGCCTGCGGCGGCTCTCCTTCGACCGATGCAGGCGGCCCCGGCGCTTCCTCATCCGGGTCGTCCGGCGGTACGAGCTCGACGAGCGGCGGGTCCAGCGGCGGTTCGTCGGGAGGGTCGACGTCGTCTTCGGGCAGCGGATCGGGCAGCGGGTCGGGCGCGAGCTCGGGCAGCGGGTCGGGCGCAAGCGGCAGCTCCGGGGCCGACGCGTCGGCCGGCGAGGGAGGGACTCCGCCCAGCAGCGGCGTCTACGACGGGAACCCGCGACCTTGCCCGTACCAGAACGACGCGCAGTTCTGCGCCTGCCTCGGCGCGAACTGCGGCGGCGACACGATCCCCGACGGCAGCGGGAACGACCACACCGTGTATTGCGGCCGGTGCGACAGGCCGCAGTACTGCGCGGGATACGCCTCGGCGCTGGGCGGCGCGATCGGCAACTGCGCGACCGGCAACATCCTCGATCCGGTGCAGGAGCAGAAGGCCGAGATCGTGACGAGCCTCGCCGAGAACGGCGTGCCGTGCGTCGATTACGCGTATGCGCAGAACATCCGCGACGGTCGCGGGATCACCTCGGGCCGCGCCGGGTTTTGCACCGGCACCGGCGACGCGATCACCGTCATCGAGTGTTACGACGTCACGGTGCCCGGCAACATCATGCAGAAGTACATGCCGGCGCTCATCGGGATCAACGCCTCGTTCGACGCGACGAAGGGCCTCGAGGTGTTCAAGAACGGGACCGACGGCGACCTGACCGGCCTCGACGCGGCGGGCTACACCAGCGACTGGAGCTCGCTGGGCTCAGACCCTGCTTTCAAGGCCTGCCAGGACGCCGCGTCCGACGCCATCTACGAAGGAGCGTCGCTGCGGCACGTGAACGCGAAAGGCTTCACGACGGGGCTGACGAAGATGGCCTTCTGGGATGCGCAGGTCAACATGGGCGAGGTCAACCCCGTCTTCGGCGTCGTGACGATGATGGCGCTGGCCGACACGATGACCGGCCCGATTGGCAATCCGCCCACGCAAGCGGAGGAGGGCAAGTGGCTCGGGAACTTCCTCGCGGTGCGCCTGAAGATGATGCAGAACGACCCGGCGTACTGCAATTGCGCGGCGGGGCAGGCGCAGCCGTGCTCGAACCCGGGGAGCACCGACCAGTGCACCAAGGACTGGAAAGGCGACACCGCGCGCATCTCCACGTTCCAGTCCATGCTCGCGGCAGGCAACTTCGATTTCGAGCCAGCCGTTCACGATGGACGGAACGGAGATCACGACCTCGGGCAGCAGCGCGGCTGCGGACGGCAAGGTTTGCCCGCCGTGACGACTCAGGGGGAAGCGCGAACGTTCCCGGACGCACGCGGCTTGCTGCGGTAGATATCGTGCTTACGTTCAGCCGGTGACGAGTGGTCCCGAGCGCGCCTTTGCGCTCCCACCGTTCGCCGCCTGAGCTGGCCCTCGTCGTCTGCTGGCGCGAGGAGAAAGGGGCTCTGCGTCATGACGACGAAGGAGAACCGGGCGTCCATTGCCGTCGCGGTCAGCGTGTGGCTCGTGGCCTCGGGTTCCGCGGCGGGTGGTGATGTACGACGTGAGTCGTTCCCTCCCCTGGGTGACCCGAGCGTCGCAGCTCGAGACGCCATCCACGACAGCACGCGCTGCCGAGGGCGAGGCCATCTCCGAAGCGCAGTCCGTGCTCTACATCCCGACGATCACCATCGTCGGGCAAACACCTCCGCCTCCCGCGGTGGCCGTGGGACCGAGAGCGCCATGACCTGGTGCCGGGCTGCGTACCAAGATCGCTCGTGGAAGGACGCTGCGAAGCCTATTGGGCAAATTGCGAATCCCGCAGCAGGACCGTTTCCGCAGCAGGGGCCCATGCAGACGCCGTAACGAGGGTCGGATCGATCCATGCTTTCGACGAGCGGCCATGTACCTCGTCGGAAGCGTGGCTCTGCTCGCGTTGCTTTTTTCGATCTTCTTCCTGTCCGGGATTCGCGTCGTGCGACCCACGGGCCGAGGCCTGATCGAACGGTTGGGCAAGTACCACCACCTGGCCATGCCAGGCTTCAATTGGATCGTCCCCGGCATCGACCGGATGTTTCTCGTCAACATCACGGAGGTGATGGTCAACGCGGATCCGCAAGAGATCATCACGAGCGACAAGTTGAACGCGAAAGTGGACGCGCAAGTGTACTTCAAGGTCAGGAGTGACGAGGAGAGCGTTAAAAACTCGCAGTACAACGTCTTCAACTACCAGTACCAGATGGTCAATCTCGCTCGGTCGACGCTGCGCAACATCATCGGGACGCTGACCCTCAAGAGCGCCAACAGCGAGCGAGGCAAGATCAACAGCGAGCTGCAGCGGACGATGCGCGACGAGACCACGCATTGGGGCATCGAGATCGTCCGCACCGAGCTCAAGGAGATTGACCCGCCCGCCGACGTCCAGGAGACGATGAACAAGGTCGTGAAGGCCGAGAACGAGAAGGTCGCGGCCATCGACTTCGCGACCGCGACCGAGACCATCGCCGACGGAGCACGCAGAGCCGAGATCAAGAGGGCCGAGGGGATCAAGCAGGCGAAGATCCTCGAGGCCGAGGGCGAGGCGCAGGCGATCCAGCTCGTCAATGAGGCCGCGGACAAGTACTTCGTCGGCAACGCGCAGCTCTTGCGGAGGCTCGTCACGGTCGAGCGCGCGCTCTCGGCGAACAGCAAGATTGTCGTCCCGTCCAACACGGAGCTCGTGAACATCATCGGCGACATGGCTGGCGTCCTGCCGCTCCCGCGGGGCAACGGAGAAACGCACAAACCCCGGCCGTTCGAGGAGCTGCCCTCTCCCCGGATCCCCTCGCGGTAGCCCGACGATTACGGAACGTCCTCTGCGTCCACCGATCCGAGTGCTCGGACAGTCGCATCCGCGAGCTCTACCGCGCGCTGCGCAATGTCGTCGGCATTCTCGTCGGCGCCGCTCTTGTGAAACTCGGGGGCGAGACCGCTGATCGCGTAGCAAGTCAGCTCGAAACGCCGATCACGGTCGACCGGTTGCGGCCCGAAGATCGAAAGGATCGCGTGGGCCACGCGCCTCACTTCGCGACCGGACGCCGTTACTCGGGTACGCGGGCTACCTGCGAAATCCGGGACCACCGCCAGCGTGACCTGATCGCTGTCTAGGGTAAGCACGACTCGGCAAGGCATGCCCTCCGGGTCGACACAAGGGAACGAGAGCTCGTGGCCTTTCGACATGATGTCTCCGGTCGGAACGCACGGATCGCGCCATCCTCCGTCCATCCACACAGTACGGGAACGGGGCGCATCGGACTTCGCGGTTTGCCAAATGCCAAAAGGCGATTTCTCACGTTGAGTCAGCGGTCACACGGCGCCAGTCAGGCGATGCTCGTCGACCCGAGACCGCGCTGCGGCGGCCACGGCTCTTTCCTTGCTTGGCTGTACGGGCAGGAGGTCAGAACATGACCCTTTTGGAGCTCATTGTGTATCTCGTCATCGCCTGCGTCTGCGGCGCCATCGCGCGCGGCGTCGTTGGGGGTAGCGGGGGCGGGTTCGGGATCTCGGTTCTGGTCGGCTTCTTCGGCGCGCTCCTCGGCACCTGGTTCGCGCGCCAGCTCCACCTACCGACGATCCTCGTGGTGAACATCGGCCAGCACCCTTTCCCGATTGTGTGGTCCATCATCGGCGGGATCGTCATGGTCGGCATCGCGCACGCGCTGACGCGACAGCGCTTCGGGAGTCGCTTCTTGCGGTGACGGACCCAGTACGGCGTGCCTGGCACGGCGCATGCTCGCAACCGATACGAGGCAAAGACATGACCACGTTCGAGACTCGGAAGAAGATGCTGGCGGTCGCTCCGATTGCGAAAGCGAGGAAGAGGGTAGCCGCGCCAGCGCGCGTTCTGGTGTGCGCGGTGTCTCTCGCGGCCCTGTCGGTTCCCTCGGTGGCCCTTGCACAAGGAGGAGAATCCCGTAACGAGGGTTTCGAGCAACCGGCTGGGTACCCGATTGAAGTGGAGCCGCACCTTTCGTTCGGAGCGGAGAACGTCTACGGGGCGACAGGCTTCGGTGCGGGTGTCCGACTCGGTATTCCCCTCTTGGTGGGGTACCTGGGCCGCGTGCCCTCGAACCTGGCACTCAGCTTCGGCGGCGACATATTGAATTACCAGAACTGCTACTTCGGGAACTTCTGCGGCGCGAACTACTTGCTCTTCCCGGTGGCGGCGCAGTGGAACATCTTCGTCGTGCGCCGCGTGAGCCTCTTCGCCGAGGGCGGAGCCTTCCTCTACAAGGGCTGGTTCGATCGCTGCGGACCGGGTGACGGAGGATGCTCCGCGCCGTCCGATTTCGGCGTCCTGCCGACGGTTGCGCTCGGCGGCCGCATCCACCTTGGCCGTGACGTCGCGCTGACCCTTCGACTCGGGTACCCGACGTCGACGGTTGGCGTCTCGTTCATGTGAGGTTTCGAGCCTCCGTGAGAGAGACGCTCGCTCTTACCCGTGCCACGACGAAAGCGAATTCATCATGACAAGGCTCGATACTCGCAAGGTTGCGCGCGGCGGCGGCTCGGCTTTCGCCGTTGCCGTCATCGCCCTCGGTGCCGGTTGCACCGGGCGGGTGTACGCGGGCACCGCCAACGTCGAAGGGCCGCCAGTTGCGGTCGGAACGGTGGAAGACGACGGCGACGTCGTCTACGTGCAAGGGCCGCCCGTCGTCGAAGTCGATACCTACCCCAGCGTCTGGTACGGCGGCGTCAACGTCTATTATGTCGATGGACTGTGGTATCAGCAGGGTCCGCGCGGCTGGGCGTACTACCGGCAAGAGCCGCCCGAGCTCGGCCGCCAGCGCGAGGAGCGTTCGGCGCGGGACCACGATGCGCGATGGGTGCAGCCACGAGGAGCGGTGCACCGAAACCACGACGGTCCCTCTCAACCGGCGCAACGTTCGGGTGCGGCTGAAGCGCAGGTCGAACACAGGGCCCCAACCGAGCAGGCGCGTGGCGAGGAAAGGCCGGAAGCGGCCGGGCAGCCACGCGGCCGGGGGGAAACGTCGGCACCGCATCCCGCCCCGAGGCGGACGGCCCCCGCCAAGCGCGCCCCGGTGCATTCGGCGGCGCCGACCCGGCCGGAGCGGGAGCGCTGACGTGGGGGGCGACCCGTGACGTCGCCCGCCCTTTCAATCTTGCCGCGCGCGCTGCCAGCGGTAGAGAGTCGACAAGTCGATACCCAGGATCTCGGCAGCGCGCTCTTTGCTTCCGCCTGTCTGGGCAAGAATCCAGTCGGTGTACGCGCGACTCAGATTCTTCAGCGAAGATTGACCTTGGCTGCAGAACGACTGCGAGAGAGTCGGCGTGTACGCCAGGACGTCGGGAAGGGACGAGAGATTCTCCGGGCCGATCCACTCGTGCGCGCCGAAGACGACGGCGCGCTCGATGACACTTGCGAGCTCGCGAACGTTGCCCGGCCAGGGCGCCTTCTCCAGAGTTCGCAACGCTTCCGGACCGATTGACCGAACCGGAGACCGCGGAGCCCGCAGGCAGGCCTCGGCGAGGAGGTGCGCCGCGAGCGCCGGGATGTCCTCCCGGCGATCGCGCAACGGCGGCACGAACACGGGCAAGACGTTGAGCCGAAAGTACAGATCCTGACGGAACCGCTCCGCGCGAACGAGCGCGGGCAGGTCGCGATGAGTCGAAGCAATGACTCGGACGTCGACCTGGTGGGGACGATCGCCACCGACCGGGCGCACCTCCCCGAACTGGACGACGCGCAGGAGCTTCGCTTGGAGGCCTATCGGCATGTCCCCGATCTCGTCGAGCAGCAGGGTCCCGCCGTCGGCCTCCGACAGGAGTCCTTTGCGCGCCTGGACGGCGCCGGTGAATCCCCCACGGACATGCCCGAAGATTTCGCTCTCGAGGAGCTCGTGCGGGATTGCGGCCGTGTTCACGGCCACGAAGGGTTTGCCGCGGCGATCGCCCCGGGCGTGGATCGCCCGCGCGACGAGCTCCTTGCCGACGCCCGTTTCGCCGGTGACGACGACCGGCGCACTCGAGGCGGCGACGAGATCGATGCTGGCTTGCAAGGCGCGCATCGCAGGCCCGTTTCCAATGAGCTCGAGGCTCGGTGCGGCGGCTGGCGGAAGGGAGATGCGTCGCTCGCCCTCTCCGCTCGCGTGCCGGCGCCGCTCCTCGATGGCGCCCGTCACGATCGCCCGCAGCTCGTCGAGGTCGCACGGCTTCGCCAGGTACTGAAACGCGCCCCGCTTGATGGCGTCGACGGCATCGTGAATCCGGCCCATGCCGGTCATGAAGACGAAGGGCAGGCCTGGATGGGTGCGCTTGACCCGGTCGAGCAGCTCGAAGCCGTTCATGCCATCCATGCGCACATCGCAGATCACCGCGTCGAGGCTCTGGCGCTCGACAATCCCCAGCGCTACCGCGGCGTTCGCAGCCAGCTCGCATTCGTGTCCCTGACTCGAGAAGTACATCCCGAGCGCGTCGCGCATCTCGGCGTCATCGTCCACGATTAGGACGCGCGAATGCTGCGAGGAGGCGTCGCGGGTCACGGTGGACCCAACGTAACCACCGCCCGGCCGGCCTGCGGGCTCTTTCTTCGTCCCCCGGGGCGATCGCGGGCGAAAGCGGGCAACGGAGACCTTCGAGGACGGCCGGCGACGGCTCGCGGACTCGCCACACCACACCGAGTCGCGCCAAGCCGTAGATGACGTAGTAGGTGACGTCGACCTCCCACCAGAAGAAACCCTGCCGCGCGGAGGTCATCGCGTGGTGGTGGTTGTTGTGCCAGCCCTCCCCCAGCGTGAGCAGCGCGAGCCAGCCGTTGTTGCGCGACCCGTCTGCCGTCGCATACCGGCGCGAGCCCCGTACGTGTGCGAGGGAGTTGATGAGCATCGTGGCGTGAAGCACGGCGAGCGTGCTGACGACGAACCCCCACACGACGCCGGCCATTCCGCCCGTGGCGAGGCACATCAGGGCATATGCGATCAACGGCAGCCACCGGTGCCGGTCGACGAACCGCAGCTCCGGATAGCGAGTGAGGTCGCGCACGTTCGAATAGTCCCGCAGGTCCGGCTTGGCGCGATCGAAGATCCAGCCGACATGCGCGTATAGAAAGCCACGCAGCACGGGCGAGTGCGGATCCTCGGGCGTGTCCGCGTGTTTGTGGTGGTCGCGGTGCGCGCTGGCCCACCAGAGCGGTCCGTTCTGCATCGCCGTCGCTCCGAGAACGGCGAGGAATAGCTGAAACGCCCGGCTGGTCTTGTACGAACGGTGCGCGAAGTAGCGGTGGTAGCCGGCGGTGACGGCCCACATGCGAACGAGGTACCCGCCCAGCGCGAGACCAGCGACCCTCCACGAAAAGGGTACGACGAAGACGAGCAGCGCGGCTCCGTGCATGCCCACAAAGAGGGCATTGGAGACGTGTTCCGTGAGCGTAAAGCGTCGCAACGGCTGCCGCGACGAGCCCAAGCACGTGCCGTTCCCGTCACCCAGCGGGCATTCACCCCGGTATTTCGCGGTGGATCCACGCGCGTTCGTCGTTCCGGTTGGCACTCTGCCAAGGCAAATTGCGAAGAACGCACCGAAGGCCCGCGTTCATCGCCGAACCACCAGGCAAACGGGCGCACCGTTGCGGCACAATCCGTGCGTCCGAAGCGAGGGAAGGTGCAAGTTCTTCGGAGCTCCATGGGAGACGGCATGAATCGACCGCTGCATTCGCGGAACGGCGCGCCGAGCCGCAGCCACGCAGCCGCGGAGCCCTCTCCAGCGGCCCTTTTTGCCCTGCTCTGGGAGGCGCTCGCCGACTTGCTGGGCACCGCCACCGCCGCGACGCTCTTGCGTCGCGCGGCGCGGCGCGCGGCGCTACGCAATCCGGAGCTGGCGGACTTCGCCGTCGTTCGCGAGAGCCTCGAGTACCGCTGCAAGCTCCCGCCCTCCTGGAAAGAAGGAACAGGAGGCGCGCCGCTGCGCGCGCTCCAGGATCTTGTCGATGAGCTCCTGCCTTTGCTCGTGGAGCTGACCGGCCCCGTCGTCGTCCGCCATCTCGCGCAGGTTCCGGAGCTTCGGGAGCGAGGAATCATTCCTCCGCAGGAGGAATGGCCGTGAGCTCGACTCAACCGCATATCGAGCGAGTGCCCACGGGAAGCGCCGAGTTCGATCGCCTTCTGGGCGGTGGGCTCCCGTCCCGGTCCTTCAACGTGATTGCTGGAGAGCCCGGCGCGGGCAAGAGTCTGTTCGCCCTCCAGATGCTCTTTCACCTGGCCAAGCAGGGCAAGAAGGGCCTCTATCTCACGACGCTCTCGGAACCGTCGCTGAAGCTCGTCAGCCACATGCAGCAGTTCTCGTTCTTCGAGGCGCGCTTCATCGACCGCGAGATCGTCTTCGCGGACCTCGGCTCCGTACTCCGGAGCAAGGGCGCCGGAGCTACGCTCGCGGACCTCACCGGCCGCGTCGAGCGCGAGGAGCCGTCAATCGTCATCATCGACAGCTTCAAGGCGATCCGGGACATCCTCGGCGATTCGGCGGCCGTCCGGACGTTCGTCTACGACCTCGCGGTCCACTCGGCGACGTGGGGAGCCACGAGCCTCCTCGTCGGGGAGTACACGGAGGAGCAGATGATGGACTACGCCGAGTTCGCGATCGCCGACGGCATCGTCCGGTTCACCAACCGGCGCGACGAGCTGACCGCGATCCGCGAAGTCGAGGTTCTCAAGCTCCGCGGGTCGGCCTACGCCACGGGTCGACACTTCTTCGAAATCGACTCCGACGGGATGAGGTTTTTCCCGAGGGTGCGGGGGCCGGAGACGCTAGCCTCCGAGCCGACCTCGCCTGCCGAGCGCGTCACGACCGGCGTGCACGGGCTCGACGAGATGCTTGGCGGAGGACTGCCGCGCGCCAGCGCGACTGTGCTGCAGGGCGGGACGGGCACCGGGAAGACCTTGCTCGGCTTGCAGTTTCTCCTCGAGGGAGCCCGTCGGGGGGAATCGGGGATCCTTTTCACGCTGGAGGAGTCGCCCGATCAGCTTCGCGCCGTCGCCCAGGGCTACGGGTGGGATCTCCGCCCGCTGGAGAAGCGCGGGCTCCTCACACTGAGCTACGTGTCGCCCGTGGAGCTCTCGACGGACTGGTTCCTCGATCGAGCGCGGCAGCAAGTGGAACAACACGGTGCGCGACGCGCGGTGCTCGACAGTCTCACGAGCATGGCGCTCGGCATCGTGTCCGAGCGGCGCTTCAAGGAGCTCGTCTACTCCTTCACGAAGCACTTTCGGTCCCTGGGCGTCACCCTCACGATGAACCTCGAGATCGCCGAGCTCCTGGGATTGGCCCAAATCTCCGGTTATGGCATTTCGTTCGCGGCCGACAACGTGATCCAGCTCAAGTACATCGAGCTCGAAGGACGCCTGGAGCGTGGCATCTCGGTGCTCAAAGTGCGCGGAGTGAGACATGCGACGGACGTGCGCAGAATGAGCCTCGAGGCAGGCGGGGTCGAAGTGGGTTTGCCGTTCAAGGGGCTGCGCGGTGTGCTGACCGGTCTCCCGGTCCCCTCCGAGGGGGAGCGAGCCATGAGGAGAGGGGAGGATTCGTGAGAACACTCCTTGGCCGGGCTCTTCACGAGATCGCGCAGGTCCTCGAGTCCGCCGAGCAATCCGAGAAGCGGATGCTGCGTGTGCTCGACCTCCTCCGCCAGATCGTCCCTTACGAACAGTGCGCGCTCCTGAAGGCACAGCCTGGACGCACGGCGAGCGTCCTCGTGGCGCCGGCCACGCCGTCAGAGCTGCGGCCGACGCTCTCGACGACGCTGATCCATCTCCACGGGCGGCTCGTCGACGAGCGCGCGCACCCGCCGGCGCGTGCCGCTGCCAGCGAGTCGGTTTCGCACCTCGCGGTGCCGCTCGTCGGCCATGACGAGGTGATTGGCGTCCTCTTCGTCGGCTCCGCGGGTCCCGACGGACCGGCGGGCGCGTACACCGAGGAGCACCTGCGCGAGCTCTCTGTCGTTGGTGCGCAACTCGCCGCGTATCTCGTCCTGGTCGACCAGGCCTGCGCGCTCGAGGAAGCGCGCCGGGAGGCGGAAGGGGCGAACCGAATGAAGGACGCGTTCGTCGCTCTGGTCTCGCATGAGCTGAAGACACCCCTCACGTCGTTGCTCGCATGGGCCCACATGCTGCGTTCGGAGAAAACGGGGCCGTCGGTGCGCGCCCGCGCGGTCGCAGGCATCGAGCGCAACGTCGAAGCGCAGGCGAAGCTCATCGACGAGATCCTCGAGCTCGCGTGCATCGCGACCGCAGACGTGCGCCTCGACCTCGAGGCCGTCGAACCGTCACGCCTCATCAGGGCCGCCGTCGAGGGGCAACGGCAGCGGGCGGCGCGGCGATCGATTCGACTCGAACTTGCGCTCGATGAGTCGGTCGACCAGCTGGTCGTCGATCCCCTTCGCATCGTCCGGGTCATCTCGAGCCTTCTCGGGAACGCGATCCGATTCACGCCGAAGGGAGGACGCGTCGGCATTCGCCTGGAGCGGGTCGGTGCTCACGCTCGCATCCAGGTGATCGATCATGGGAAGGGGATCGCGCGCGACGCATTGCCCCACGTGTTCGATTCGAGCCGGCATCTACGAAAACCCCGGCATGGCTCGGGACGGTGAGTCCGAGGGCGGACTCGCGATGGTCAAGACGGTGGTGGTGGCGCACGGCGGTCGCGTCCGCGCCGAGAGCCTGGGACACGAGAGCGGCTCGACGTTCACGGTCGAGCTCCCGTTGCCGGACGACGCTCCAGGCAACGCCACGGGGGAGCTCGCGGGTATCCGGGTTCTTCTCGTCGACGACGACGACGACATGCGCTTCGCGGCCCGGATGGTCCTCGAGCTTCACGGCGCCGAGGTGACGGCCGTTGCCTCGGCCGCGGCGGCGCTCGCGGCGCTCGAGGGCTCGAGGCCGCACGTGCTCCTCAGCGACATCTCGATGCCGGGCGACAGCGGCTACGATTCTCATGCGGCAAATCGCCGCACGCGACGCCGCGCTGCCCGCCGCTGCCCTCACGGCGTTCGTGCGCAGGGAGGACCAAGCGCGCGCTCTCGCTGCCGGCTTCCGGATGCATCTCGCGAAGCCCTTCGACGCGCTGGCGCTCGTCATGGCGGTCGCAACGCTCACCGGGCGAAAGATCGCGAACGGCCTCACAGGGCCCCCGATCATGGCGACGGCTTCGGACGCGGCCAATCGATAGCGCCGATGCGCAATACCGGCCGCCCTCTTGGCCGCGGAACCCGGCACGACGCGAGACGGGTGGGATGCGAACGCATTCGCACAATGCGGATGGCGAATGCCGCGTCGCGAGCGGAAAGGTCGACGGGATTTGTTGACCACGGCCCCGTCGTTCGCAGTCTGCGTTTGGGCACTGCTCTTGCACTTGCTCGTGGCCCGAAGAACGAAAGTTCGAACGATAAGGAGTCGCCATGCAAGGCACATTGATACCCATACTCGCAACGTCCTGGCTCGCGCTGGGGTGCGCCGGGAGCTACCCGATTCCGACGCAGCCGCTCGCCGATACCGAATCTGCGGAACGCAGCGCCACCGAGCTTGGTGCCGGCAATCAGCCGAGGGCACAGCTCTTTCTCCAGCTCTCAAACGAACAATTGTCGCGTGCCAAGGTCGCCATTCAGAACGGCGACAACGAGAAGGCGACTGCGTTGCTCATGCGATCGAGGTCGGACGCGGAGCTCGCCATCGCCCTCATGCGCGAACAGGCGGCCAAGACCGGGGCGCAGGGCGCGACGGAGCAGTCGAACACGCAGAAATCTACCAATGCCAAGCAGGGAGAGCAGTGATGAGAGCCATCCGAAATACCACGTTCGCGTTCGCCATTGCGGGGGTCGGTGGTTGCGCCGCCGCGGTTCCGCCGCAGGATCTCGTCACCGCGCGCGCCACCTATGCTCACGCGAGCCAGGGGACGGCCGCGAATCTGGATCCCGCAGAGCTGCACTCGGCCGCCGAGTCGCTCGAGCTCGCCGAACGGTCGTTCAAGAGCGACGGGGACACCCAGGCGACACGAGACCTCGCGTACGTCGCCGATCGTCGGGCGCAGATTGCGGAGTCAGCAGGCAACACCAGGCAGGCTGCCCAGCAGCAGGGGCAGACGCTGACGAACATGCACTCCGCGGAAACGGCGCAGGCGAACGCCAGCGCGGCGCAGCTCGGCCGCGCAAACCATCAGCTCGAGCTCCAGGGCCAGTCGATGCGCAACCAGGGGCAGCAACTCGACGCCGAGCGCGATCGGCGCCAGGACGCCGAAAAGCGCGCCGCTCAGGCCGCCGCCGATCTCGCGGCGATTGCATCCGTGAAGCAAGACGCCGTCCGCGGGATGGTCATCACGCTTTCCGGCGGCGTTCTCTTCGCGTCCAACAAGTCGGACCTGCTGCCGAGCGCCCAGGCGAAGCTCAACGAAGTCGCCGACGCGCTCACGAAGAACGACAGCGATTCGAAGATCGTCGTCGAGGGCCACACCGACTCGCAAGGCGGAGCGACGTACAACCAGGATCTGTCGCAGCGACGCGCGCAGACCGTGCGCGACTATCTGGTCTCGCGAAGTATCGCGGGAGACCGTGTGACGGCCACCGGCTTCGGCCTCACGCGCCCCATCGCCGACAACACGTCGCCGGAGGGCCGCGCCAACAATCGACGCGTCGAGATCGTGGTTCGAGCCGTCGCCGAAATAAGGCGCTCGGAAGAGGGGCCGAAAGAGGCGGAGGAGCGCAAGGGAGCGCCTTGCACTCCTTCGCGCTCTTTATCCGTACGCTCAAACTAACGAACTTGGAGACGCGCGCCGTCTCCCGCAAAGGTGCACTTTCCCCATGATGAAATTGGTGATGACAAAGGCCATGAACTCTCATCTCATGAAGATAGGAGTTACCCTCCTGCTGGCGCCGCTCGGAGCCGCTTGCGGAAGCTCGGACAACGGGGGCGCGACAGACGGTGGAGGCTCGACCGATAGTTCAACCGCGACAGACAGCGGAAGCGCTTCCGACAGCGCTTACGCCCAAGACAGCCGAGACCACCCCGATGGGGCCTACGCGCCGGAAGGTGGCAACGGGCCGGACGGCGGGAACGCCCCCGACTCGGGCCAGACGGCAGACGGAGGGAACGCGCCGGCGCTCGCCGTGAATCTCGGGACATCCGGCAACTACGCGATTCTCGCGAAGGCGGGGATCTCCACGGTGCCGACATCTGCCGTTACGGGGAACGTGGGAGTCAGCCCGGCTGCGGCCAGCTACATAACCGGCTTCTCGTTGACCGCGGATTCCACGAACGTATTTGCGACCTCGCCGCAGGTGACCGGCAAGGTCTACGCCTCCGACTACGCGCCGCCCACGCCCTCCAACCTCACGACCGCCATCGGCGACATGCAGCTCGCATTCACGGACGCCGCGGGACGCGCGGCCAGCGTGACGGAGCTGGGCGCCGGCAACATCGGCGGGATGACGCTCAGCGCGGGCGTCTACAAGTGGGGTACCGGTCTTCTCATACCGACGAGCGTGACTCTCACCGGCGGGGCGACCGACGTCTGGATTTTCCAGATCGCGCAGGATCTCACGATGAGCAGTGCTACGAGCATCGTTCTCACGGGCGGCGCAATGCCCAAGAATGTCTTCTGGCAGGTCGCAGGCCTCGTGGATCTCGGCACGACGGCGCATTTCGAAGGTGTAATTCTGACGCAAACGTCGGTCGCGTTGCATACCGGTGCGTCGATCACGGGCAGGCTGCTGGCGCAGACGGCAGTCAGCATCGACGGCAGCGCAGTCGTCGAGCCCGCGATGTAGAGACCCACGCCGCGGCCCGTCGCAGCCTGTTTGATGCCACCATGATTCGTGAGGGTGACCTATGCACATCGTTCTTTTTTTGCTGTTCGGCCTCGTCGTTGGCACGCTCGCCCGCTTCCTCGTTCCCGGCCGCGAGCCGGGGGGCTGGGTCATCTCGATGGCGATTGGCGTCGGCGGCGCCGTCGTCGGAGGCTACTTCGGTCGCGTCGTGGGTCTCTATCGAGAAGGAGAGCCCGCGGGCTTTGTCATGTCGCTCCTGGCGGCGATCTCCATGGTCCTCGCGTACAAGGCGCTCATACGGCGGCGAGACCGGACGGCCTGAAAAGACTCGGAACGCGCGCTGTTTACGTCGGAGCGAGTGTCGGGCCGGATAACGGCAGCTCGACGGTGAAAGTGGAGCCCTCACCGAGCTCGCTCTGGACCGAGATGGTGCCGTCCATCGCTTCCACGATGGTTCGGCAGACATACAGGCCCAATCCGAGCCCGCCATAGTTCCGGCTGGACACGGCGCGTTCGAAGCGCCCGAAAATGCGCGCGTGGTGTTCGGCGGCGATGCCGATGCCGTTGTCCTGAACGGTCAGCCGAACCGTTTCCGCGCTCGCCTGAAGCCCAACCCGAATGGGTTTGCCCAGCCCGAACTTGATGGCGTTCTCGAGAAGATTGCTGACCGTCCTCTCGAGCAGAAGCTCGTCCCAGTGGCCCATGATTCTCGGTGCATCTACCTCCAGCACGCCGCCGGCCATTGCGGCTTGCCGTCTGTGGAGAGCTACCGTATCGAGCACGATGGCGCCCAGATTGACCGAGTCGAGGTCGAGGGTCAGCTTGCTGGACGCCATGCGCGTGACGTCGAGCAGATCGGCAATGAGCGCCGAAAACTTTCGTACCTGTTCGTTCGCGATTTCGATGTAGTCGTTCACGTGTCGAGCAAAAGGCGAGTCGGGGTGTCTTGCGGTTTCACGCGCGAGGGACTGAAGGCGAAGCGAAAGCGGCGTCAAAGGCGTGTTGAGCTCATGGCTTGCCAGCGCGACGAATTCGTCGCGGAGTCGCACGGCCTCTGCAAGCTCCGCGAAGATACGCGCCAACCGCTCGTCGACGAGCGCTCGCTCCAGCAAGAGATGCTTGTCCGTTTGCCCTCGCTCTACGCGAACGAGGCTCGCACGGGCTCGCCGGCGCTGCTGGCCTTGACTCTCGAGCAGAAAGTCCGCCGTCCGGCGTTCGGTGTCCAGGGCGGTATCCTCCTTCGCCTGTTCCGCTCCAACATCGGCGAGAGCTTCGACGGAAGCCCCCGAGCTCTCCAGCTTGGAGCTCGCCTTCGTGCGCGCCGCGCCCAAGATGCCGTCTGCCTGCTCGCGCGCGAGGTCGACGACTTCGCGAGCGCGCTCCTCCGCGCAACCGTGCGTGGCGGCGAGCTCTTGGTCCGCGTTCTGACGCTCGGCGCGCAAGCTCTGGTCGGTCCGTTCGCGCTCTCGTGTGGCCTGCTGGTCCTTCGCCGCCATGCGTACCGAAGACCATAGTGCTGCGCGAAACGCTCCGCATGGTCTTGCGGGCTGAGACGACTTGTCGAGCTGCCCCTGCACGCGCGCACCGGGCGGACAGAGCCCATTCAGGACGATTCGACATGCGGCGGCAAGATCAGCCGGAACGTACTGCCTTTGCCGATCTCGCTGAGCACCTCGATTCGCCCGCCGTGCGCTTCCACGATGAGGCGCGCGATGTAGAGGCCGAGCCCGAGCCCTTCCGCCTGCGCCTTGCCCCCCGCGCTCCGGTAGTACCTGTCGAAGAGCTTCTTCGCGGTCTCGGGCGCGATACCGATGCCGCAGTCGATGACGTCGAGGACGACCCGACCTTGGTCCCGGAAGAGGCGGAGCCTCACGGGAGAATCTGCCGCAGAGTACTTGAGCGCGTTCGTAATCAGGTTGAGGACGCACCGTTCGAGGCGCGGCGCCTCCGCAAAGACGATGCAAGGGGACTCGTCCTTCCCCTCGATGGCAATTCGCCGTGTTGACGCTTCGTCCAGGCGCTGGACCACGCCGACGACGAGCTCCCAGAGGTCGAGCGGCGCCTGGCGCAGCGCGACCGCATGCAGCTCGAGGCTCGTCGCGTCGACGAGCTCTTGAACCATCGAGTTCATCCGGACGGCGTTGCGCTCGATACGCAGAGCGAGGCTTGCGTCCTCGGCGAGCCCTTTCTTCTGCATCGACTGCCTGAGGACGCTGGAAAACATGAGGACAGCGCCGAGCGGGTTGCGAAGGTCATGGGAGATGAGCGCGGTGTACTCTTCCCGCTGCTGCTCGAGGCGCCGGAGCTCCGTCACGTCGCGAAAGACGACGATCGCCAGCGCGACCCGGCCATGCGCGTCTCTCACGCTCGTGCCGGTCGACACGACACGAAGCGGCTCGCCGCCGTGCGACGGAAAACCAACAAGCTCGTCGCCGGCGAAGTCTTCGCCGCGAAGGGCGCGGACAATCGGGAGCGCCTCGCGAAGCATGGGCTTGCCCGCGAGATTGTGAACCTCGAAACGGTCGAGGTCCCCGACCGTTCGCAGCTCGTTGCAGCCGACGCCCATCATGGCGCACGCTGCCGGGTTCAGCATCGTTATGCGGCCGCTCGGCTCGGCGATGAGGACCCCCTCGCTCAACCTCTCGAGCAGCGCGTTGAGCTGCGCACGCTGCCTGGCCTCGGTCTCGGCAAGCTCCTGCTCGCGCACGCTGCTCACCACCAAGCGCTCGTTGATCGTGCGCATCGTCGCCGACGACCGCGCGAACTCTCGGCGCAGGAGCATCTGGTCGGTCGTGTCCCGGACGGTCACGATCAGGCCACGCACTCCTTCGCTCGGCTCTCGCAGCGGCGCGAACGTGTACGTGAGGCAGCCAAGCTTTCCGTCCGCGAAACGGTGCTCGCAGTCTGCCGATGCCTCGCGGACGCCCGACGCATAGACGCGGTCCAGCATGGCCACGTGGACGTATCCGAACACCTCGCCAAACCGGAACGCGACTCGATCGCGTGGTGGCGGCATGAGGTCCCAGAGGCGGGGATTCATGCACTGTACGACGTGCGACTCTCCGCTCGTCAACGCCAGCCCGTCCTGCGACAGCTCGAACAGCTCACGCCATAGCAGCGTCGTCGGAAAGTCCTTCGGCGCGGGTGAAGTCGGAAGATCTCGAGTCGTCCCCTCGCTTACCATGGTGCGGGGCTCCCGCCCGATTCCGTCCATGTGTTACTAGGCCTTCGCCCGGTACCTTGCCACCCCCTTTCGCTTCACGGGGGTCGCGTACTCCAGCTGCCGCAAGCGCTCGATGGCCTGCGACAGAGCCGCGCCCTTCAACCCGGCTGCGCGCGAGAGCTCGTCGGCGGTGGCCTCGCCGAGCTCGCGGAGCGCCAGAAGCAACGCCGTCTCGCCGCGCGTGAGGCCGGGCAAGGCCAACGCTCCGTCCTCTTCAGCCTGTACGATTGGCACACCCGTCAGCAAGCTGCGGTAGCGATGCTCGGGTTCGCCCACGACGACGCCCGCGGGCTCGATCGCGTACCGACGAATGGCCGTGTCGTGCTCGCTGCTCCGCATCTTGACGACGGCGAGCACCTTCTCGAGCTTGCCCTCCAGCTCGACGAACCGTTGCAGGACGACGACGTCGGCCAGAAACTCCGTGATATGCGGCGAGAGGGTCAGCTCCACGAACGATTGCACGAGGTCGACCGTCATCAGCACCGTGACACCGAGGCCGGTCAGCGCCGTGATCGTCCGGAAGATGGATTCGCGAATGTCGTCGCGATGCGAGGGCGCGAGCGCCAGCTCGAAGCCGGAGAGGGAGTCGATCGCGAGCCTTCGCGCCTTCGTTCGCTCGACGGCGCCGCGGACGGCGGCGAGCGTCTCGTCCACGGTCAGATTCGAGCGACCGAAGGTAGATGATTTCCACGCGCCCTTGTTTGATGAGCCCCGCGAGCTTGGGACCGAAGGCCTCGGCCCGCGCGAGGTACTCTCCCGGGTGCTCCTCGAACACGACGATGATGCCGCGCTCCCCCGCCGCCGCTCCTGCCGCGATGAAGTGCCGTGCAAAGAGCGACTTGCCCGACCCGGACGGCCCCACGATGAGCGCAGACTCCCCGGCGGGAATCCCGCCGCTCATCATGCCATCCAGCCCCTCGATGCCTGTCGAGGCGCGTTCGGGGCCACCCGGGCGCGCGCGCTGCTCGGACCGAGGCAGGATGCGAGGGAAGATCCGGATACCGTCCGTCGAGATGACGAACGTGTGCAGACCGGGCATCGTCGCGCAGGCGCGCATTTTGGTGACTTGCATCCGGCGCACGCTCGCGTTGCGTTCGACCGATTGCGCGAGCCAGAGGATGCCGTCGGCGATGGTGAAGACGGGGTTGCTGTGCGACTCGCCGGCCTCGTACTCACCGACGAGAAAGGTCGTCGCTTGCCAGCCGGTCAGGTGAAGCGCGAGGCGCTGCACGAATTCCTGGAGCTGCGCTTCCGAGGTGCTCGCGCGCGCAACGGTGCGGAACGAGTCGACGACGACGAGGCTCGGGTGGACCGTTTCGACCTCGGCGAGCATGCGCTTCATCACGCTGTCGAGATTCTGATCCATGGCTTCGGCGCTGAGGTTCACGAAGCGAACCGCTCCGCTGACCTTGCTCGGATCGAAGAAGGTGTACTGCTGGGCGTGGCGCAGCATCTTCAGCGGAGGCTCGCCGAGCACCGTGAAGTAGAGCGCGGGCGCTTCCAGCGACGCACGTGAGAAGACGATTTGCTGAGCGAGCGTGGTCTTGCCGGCGCCGGGCCCCCCGGCGATCAAGTTGAACGAGTACTCGGGCAAGCCGCCACCGAGGACGGTGTCCAGCCCGGGGACGCCGCTCGGCAGGAGCTTTATCGTCCGCTTGCCCGTCGTCGTCATTTTTTCGCCTCCTCCGGTTGAACGGAGCCGGTGTCCTCTACCTCAGGCCAGGCGTCGCGCACGAGGCCCATCGCCAGGTCCTCGCCGATGAGCACGGCCAGAAGCTCGACGAAGTAGGCGACGATGGCCACGGTCCCTTGCTCGACCAGGACGGGATCCGCGGCTTCGGCGAGCCCCCTCACGGTTCCGCCCGGACCCGTCGCCACGGCGGTGAGCAAGGGGTGGGCGGGCCGTGCGAGAACGATTGACCGAGCGAGCAAGACGTCGAACCCTGCGGGTCCGACGAGATTCGCGAGGCTTGCGTAGAGCCGAGCCGTGATCTCGTCTGCGGGCTCGCCGCGCCGGATGGCCAGGGCGACGACGGACGCAGCGAATCGACGAAAAGCGGGACGAGGCTCGATCATCCGCGCTCGCTCATGATCCCTCCGTCGCCCTCTTGCCCAGGCTCCGTCTGCCTGGAGCCCACCCGGCCGCGCCCCTCGAGAGTAGTCCATTCCCGACTTCGGCGCACCTGAGGCGATTGGCCGTTTCGTCGAGGCCGGCGTGCTCTCAGAACTCGCCGTGACCGCTTGAATCGCCGTCGCCGGCGGCCCCGTCCCTGGGGCGCTGGGCGATGAGGCACTCCGTTGTCAGCATCAGGCCGGCCACGCTGGCCGCGTTCTGCAGGGCAACGCGCACGACCTTGACGGGGTCGATGACACCCATGGCGATGAGGTTGCCGTACTTTTCCGTCGCCGCGTTGTAGCCGAAGTCGGCTTCGCCTTCTTGGACCCGGTTGACCACGATGGCCCCTTCCATCCCCGCGTTCTGCACGATTTGGCGGAGGGGCTCCTCGAGGGCGCGACGAATGATCCGCACGCCGGCCTGCTGCTCCTCGGAGACCTCGACCTTCTCGATCGCCTTCTGCGCGCGAACCAGCGCCACACCACCGCCCGCGACGATGCCCTCCTCGACCGCTGCGCGCGTTGCGTGCAGCGCGTCTTCGACGCGGGCCTTCTTCTCCTTCATCTCCGTCTCCGTCGCCGCGCCGACCTTCACGATCGCCACACCGCCGACGAGCTTCGCCAGGCGCTCCTGCAGCTTCTCGCGGTCGTAGTCGCTGGTCGTCTTTTCGACCTGAGCGCGAATCTCCGCGATGCGCCCCTTGATCTTGTCCTTGGCGCCGGCGCCGTCGACGATGGTCGTGTTGTCCTTGTCCATGGTGACGCGCTTGGCGCGGCCGAGATCGCCCATGGTCACGTTTTCGAGCTTGAGGCCGAGCTCCTCGCTGATCACCTTGCCTCCGGTGAGGGTCGCGATGTCCGCAAGCATTTCCTTGCGGCGATCCCCGAAACCGGGTGCCTTGACGCCGGCGCACGAGAGCGTCGCGCGCAGCTTGTTGACCACGAGCGTGGCCAGCGCTTCGCCGTCGATGTCTTCGGCGATGACGACGAGCGGCTTCTGCTCCCGCGCAATGGCCTCGAGCACGGGCAGAAGATCCTTCATGTTCGAGATCCTCTTCTCGCTGATGAGGATGTACGGCTCTTCGAGCGCCACCTCCATGCGCTCGGGATCCGTCACGAAGTAGGGCGAGAGGTAGCCGCGGTCGAACTGCATGCCCTCGACGACCTCGAGCGTCGTCTCGGCCGTCTTGCTCTCCTCGACCGTGATGACGCCCTCCTTCCCTACTTTCGCCATCGCCTCCGCGAGCTTGTCGCCGATCTCCGTGTCACCGTTCGCGCTGATGGCGCCGATCTGCGCGATCTCCTTCGGATCCTTGGTCGGCTTGGCCATCTTCTTGAGAAACGTGACGACGTGCTCGACCGCCGTGTCGATGCCGCGCTTGATCTCCATCGGGTTATGCCCCGCGGCGACGAGCTTCGAACCCTCGCGGTAGATCGCCTGCGCGAGCACCGTCGCGGTGGTGGTGCCGTCGCCCGCGACGTCGCTCGTCTTGCTCGCGACCTCGCGCACCATCTGCGCGCCCATGTTCTCGAGGTGATTCTCGAGCTCGATCTCCTTCGCGACGGTGACGCCGTCCTTGGTGATCGTCGGCGAGCCGTAGCTCCTATCGATGACGACGTTACGCCCCCTCGGCCCCAGGGTGACCTTGACGGCCGCCGCGAGCGCGTTCACGCCCGCCAGAATCCGACTTCGCGCAAGGTCGGTGTAGACAATTTCTTTCGCTGTCATGGGTAAACCTCGTGATTAATTTGCGGGAAACTCGAGACGATTTCGGACACGCCACGCGAGGGGCTACGGCGCGAGAATTCCGAGAACGTCGTCTTCGCGAATGATGAGGCGGTCCTCGCCGTCGAGCTTCACTTCCGTTCCGCCGTACGCGCCGAAGAGCACGCGGTCGCCCACCTTGACGTCGGGCTTGCGAACCGCCCCATTCGTTTGGACCTTGCCGTTGCCGACGGCGAGCACCTCGCCCTCCGTGGGCTTCTCTTTGGCCGTGTCGGGAATGATGATTCCCCCCTTGCTCTTGTCGTTTTCCTCGATACGGCGAACGAGGATGTGATTTTGAAGCGGGCGAATCGTGCTCATTGGGGAGTCTCCTTGGGGGGTCAATGCGGCTCGTGCAACCGGTCCGCCGAATTGGCGCGACGACCACCGGTCGGCGTCGCCTTTGTCGCCTCGCATCGCCGGAGTAGCGCGACGGCGAGACGTCCTTCGGAAAGGCGCGGGTGCAAGGACGATGCCGCACGCTGCGAGGGCGAGCGGCACCGGCACCGGCCTACGGCGCACCAACCAGCATCTTCGCCTTTTGCAAAATGCGCGTGGCGAATTGCCCGGGGTGATGCGGCGTATCGTCCGCCGGGCACCTCTGGGGCTCGAAGACCTCAGAATTGCAACCGATTGAGCGCGTCGGCTTCGTCTTGAAGGCGAAGGCGCTGCGTCGCGAGCACGTTCCGAACATCGTCCGGCAGCGGGCGTTGCATCGCGCCGTCGTAGCGTGCCTCGGTCCGGGCGCGCGACCGACGGCACGTGGCGATGGCGTCGCCGTTGTTCCGCCCCGCCGCGGCGACCCACACGTCGCGTCCCAATTCGCGAAAAAACTCCGCCCATGATCCGATTGGACGGTTTTGCGCGGGTTCTCCGAAGCCTTCGAGTTCTTCGATGAATTGCGTGCGTTCATGGGCCAACCGCGTGAGCGGTTCCGCACGCCCTGCGTCGGTGAACGTGCGCTCGTGTTGCAGCGTGCGTTCGTCATCCACGCACGCGCGGATGAGCTCCCGCAGGATTTTGGAGGTCTTCATGGCCGCTCCGATGCTGCATCGGGGGTGCCATGACGACTTCCCATGCACCGTCGCCCAGCGCCGACCGGCTCACGGCCCGCCGGCGGCCGGCGCGAGCACGTGGATTTCCGCCGGGTGACCGTCGCGGAGCGGCCAGGCCACGAAGAGCCGATCGAGCTCGTTCGACCAGAGCCCCGTGCGAGCTCCGGCCCGGGTCGCGATGCGGGCGAGCCGGACGTACTTGCTCGAGGGGCGGGCGTCGAAGACATCGACGTATCCCTCGCCGCCGAGGACGTACACGCGATCGTGCCGGGCATCGTAGAAGAGGTCGTCGGTGTCGCCCGCGCAGGGGACCGCGGCGATCCGCGTGCTCGTGACCGTGTCGAAGACCAGGAGCCGCGCCGGCTGCCTCACGCCGACGAACAGGCGGTGGCCACCCTCGTCCAGGGACATGGGGTAGTTGCTTGCGAAGCTCCCGAGCGGGATGTGCGAGACGACGGTTCGCGCTGCCCGATCGACGACCAGGATCTCCCGCGTCGGCGGCAGGTTGACGAAGATGCGCGGACCGCGCTCCTCCAGGCGGAAGGACTCGGGGTGACCTGGCAGCGGGATGTCGGCGACGAGCTTCATGCTCCCGGGATCGATGACGCCGATCGCGCCGTCGCCGTGACCGACGTACAGCTGCCCGGCGGCTGCGTCGAACCGGAGGTTGTCTGCGTCGGGTAGGTTCGGGATCGTCGCAACGGGCTGGTAGCTTTCGTCGTCGAACGCCGTGACCGTCCCGCCGGCGCGCGTGGCCACCACGATCCGATGAAAGACCGGCAGGTAGGCGACACCCTGCGGCTCGTTCAGGCCCGGGATGCCGGCGATCCGCTTGCCGGCTGCGATGTCGACCACCTCGAGCGTGTGATTGCCGAGGGCGGCCACGAAGAGGCGCTTGCCTGCCGGGTCCACCGCGAGGTGGTCGATGCGCCGCTCGACGCCGGGCAGCGGCACCACCTGGACGTCCGTCAGCAGCGGCGTCGCCGCACGAGCGCCCCGAGGGCTGACGGCTGCTGGGCCGAGGAGGCCGAGAGCGAGCAGCAGGAGTCGCGGCAGCCGCATCCTCCGCTCCTCTACGACCAGGGCAGCACGCTTGCAAGCGGTGCCTGCCGCTCTACGATTCCGGTGCGCCCTTGGTGACCATGCTCGCCCTCACGGTAGCGCTCCTGGCGTCGCCCTCGATGACCGGAGGCGTCTTCCCGCTGAACCGGGTCGCCGACGTGCCGCTGCCGGGGCACGCTTCGCGCTTCGACTACCAGGCCGTCGACCCGGTCCATCGTCGCCTCTACATCGCTCATCTCGGCGACAGCTCGCTCGTGGTCTTCGATCTCGACGCCCAGCGCGTGCTCCAGGAAGTACCGGGCCTCCCGAGCGTGCATGGGGTCGCCCTGGCCCCCGAGCAGCACCTGGTCTTCACGACGGCAACCGCGGAGAAGACGCTCGCGCTCATCGACGACCGAACGTTCCAGGTGCAATCGAGAGTACCGGCCGGCGAGTATCCCAACGGCCTGGCGTACGATCCGGGGTCGCGGAGAGTCTTCGTCTCGAACAATTCGGGAATCGGGGTGGGCGTCGTCGACGTGAAGGCCGCCCATGCCCTGGCCGGAGTCGACGTGGGCGGCGGCGCCGGGAACACCCAGTACGACCCGGAATCCGGTCACGTGCTGGCGGCGGTTCACGGCCTGGCGGTCCTCGCGGACATCGATCCCGCGACTTCCGAGCTCGCCTCGCGCATCTCCCTCCACGGGGTGAGAACGTGCCACGGCCTGCTGGTGGCGAGCAGCCTGCGGCTCGCCTTCGCCGCTTGCCGCGGGGACGCGCCCACCCTGGTCGTCGTCGACCTGCGGGCTCGCCGCCAGATGCAGACCCTGCCCCTGCCCTCCCGCGTCGACGTGCTCGCGTTCGATCCAGGACTGCAGAGGCTCTACGCTGCGTCCGAAACCGGGATGGTCGCCGTGTTCGCCATCGCCGCCGACCGCGCGGTCGCCGAGCTGGGCCGCGCCTTCGTGGGCCCGAACGCGCATTCGGTGGCCGTCGACCCGGCCACCCATCGGGTGTACTTCCCGATCGAGAACCTCGGCGGGCGGCCGGTCCTGCGCGTCATGGAGGCTCGCGTCGTGGCTCCCGAGAATTAGGATTCTGCGGCGGGCGACGTAGCCGTCGCGTTTCGTCCGATGGCGCGTACGCAGCCACCATCGACGCACCGCCCGGAGTGCGTCCTCCCGCGAAGCGTAGCCAGCACTGTCTGGGCCAAACCGAGCGTCCAGCACAGGGGGCACCCGCGGAAGGCGACTAAAGCGACCGGGACGAGCGCGAGCGACGCGATGGGCGACCGCGGTGCCAGCAGCACCGACGCGATCAGCGCGCCGATACCCAACGCTCCACGGAAGAGGTGCTCCGTCAAGCTGCGGCTGGCGAACATCAGTTCCATCCGGAGCCCGCCGGAATGGCGCCCGCTTTGGCGAGCCGCTGGCGAAGGTCTCTTCGAGCCCGATGAAGGCGGCTCTTCACCGCCGCCTCGGTCAAGCCCAGGGCCGCGCAGACTTCCTCACCGTTCATGCCCTCCAGATCGCGCATGACCAGGACTTCGCGAGATGCGCGATCGAGAGAGGCGATGGCCTGATGGACGGCATGGACCAGGCGCCAGCGTTCGAGTGCCTGCTCCGGATCGTTGCCCTCCGTGGGGACGGCATCCACATCGGCGACTCGCTCCCCCAGCGCGCGCTTCTCGCGAACGAAGGGACGCAGCATCCGGGCGCAAGCGTTGCGCACCACGGTCATCAGCCAGGAGAGGACGCTCGGGTCGCGAGCCACCTCCGGGCGGCGAGCCAACTTGGTGAACGCCTCTTGCACGGCGTCGTCGGCGTCGAAGCCATCGCGACACACCCGGAGTCCGAAGCGGTAGACGCGGTCGTGGTAAGCCCGCACCAGCTCGCCGAGGGCGGCGTCGTCCCCGCCGGCCGCCGCTCGCAGCACCTGGTCGTGCGACGTTTCCTTCACGATGCCTCGCGCTTGCGAGGAAGAGGACACGTGGACATGCCCATCATCTTGTAGCCGAGGCACGTACCCGAAAGCGCCGTCATCAAGATGTAGGCGGCCATCCCGCCGAACACCAGCACGCGAACGGCGAGCGAGAAGGGCGTCACAAACGCTCCCACCAGCATGGCAGCCCCCATGAGGGTGCGTAGAGCTCGGTCCCAGCTTCCAACGTTGTGGTCATTTTTGGCTCCTTGCCGGGAGAAGCCAGGTCGAGGCTCGGAGGATTCAGAAAATTTCACGAATTCGGCACATTCAGGGGAGCCGCGCAGTTGTACTTCCGCCCGGGTATGCAATCGGCATCTCTCGCGCGAACCGCGCTCGTAGCGCTCGCCCTGGCTTCGTCCGCGTGCAGCGCACCGCCTCCGCCGGACGTCGCGCCTAACGTCGACCTCTCCCGCTTCGCCGGCAAGTGGTACGAAATCGCGCGTCTCCCCCGTCCCACGCAGACGGACTGTCACGGCACGACGGCGTTCTACACGCTGGCGCCCGACGGCTCGCTCACGCTGGTGAGCCAGTGCAACGTCGGCAGCGGCACTGGCCCCCTCAAGACCGTGTCGATGGTCGCGACCGTTCCCGAGCCGTCGGTACCCGCGAAGCTGACGCTCGACGTCGCCGGCTTCGCCGGCGACTACTGGATCCTCGAGGTCGGGCCGACCTACGAGTACGCCGTCGTCGGGCACCCATCGCGCGAGTACCTCTGGATTCTCAGCCGGACGCCGACGCTCGACGCCACCACGACGAGCGGGATTCTCTCGCACGCGCACGACCAGCAGTTCGATACGTCGCGGCTCGAGTTCACGCCCCAACCACCGGGCGACGAGCGTGCTTCCCTCAGCGGACCCGAGGGCCCGGTCCCCCCGCCGCTCACGACGGGCTGCTCGATCTCGCGCTCCCGTACACGGGACGGCGGCACTTCCTTGGCCGTCATCCTGATCGGGCTCGCCCTTCGCTGCCGACGCCGCAGCGGCCGCTCTAGAAAATAAAGAAGCCCGACATCTGCCCGCGATGATTGATCGCGTGGTGGCCGTCGAAGTACATATCGTTGAAGTTTGCGTACTCGATGCCGAGACGCAGCGCCGGTGTCGGATCGACGAACAGGTTGACGTCGAACCAGTCCTCGACGTCGCGCAGCTTGGCGAGATTGGCCGGCGTCGGCGCGACGTACTTCGCCGCGTTGTTGCTGCTGCTGTGCGAGTAGTTTCCCGAGATCCACATCGTGCCCGCGGTGCCGGGGATGTAGTACTGCGCGCCGAAGATCATGGACGTCCACTGGATGCCGTGAAGCCCTCCGCCCGCGTCGTAGGTGACGATCCCCGCGTCGATGTCGGGCGTGTACGTCGGGGCGACCGTGGCGCCCGAAGGCGTCGGCAGCGCGGGAAAGCCCACGCCACCGGTCAGCCCGCTGTACATGTCGGCAAATCCGTAGCCCGTCGCGTACTCGCCGTTCAGCGAAAACGCATTGTCCTTCTTGTCCTTCGTTCCCGGAATGACCGGCAGGAACGCGTCCACGGCGAACGCACTGAGGCCCAGGTCGTTGGTCGCCTTGGGGCTGGCGCTGAGCGTGTCGACGGCGACGTGCCGAAGCAACCCGGTGACCGCAACCGATAGCGGCGACACCGTGGTGCCGGTGGCGCCGACGGTCTGCACCCCCGTCCAACTATCCACGGCCAGGCGGACCCCGCCCTGTCCGTCCGGCGTGGCTGCGTCGCGTTGAACCGGGCGCGATGCCGCGACGGCAATCTCGATCGTGATGGGCTTGGCCCGAATCGTCTTGCTGATCCGGATCTGAGGCGTTCGCGAATAGAGCTCGCCGGGGACGCCCTGCAACTCGACCGTGTTCGGCTGATAGCTGCCCTGCCACCCGAAGAGCTGCCAGGTTTGACCGACGAGAAAGTCGACCACCGGCGTCTCGACTTTGAAGTTGAAGTGGCGAATGCGAAGGAGCGGGCTGGTGAAGAACGCCCCCTCGCTCACCTGTCCGCTCCCGGTTCCGATTGCCTGGGTGCCCAGGAAGTCCATCTCCAGCATCGCGCTCGCCCGCACCGATCCGGCGACCTCCGGGGCTTTCAGACGGAAGCCGATGCGGGAGTTTCGTACACCAACCGTGAAGCGGGGGTTCTGTCCGCCCTGCGATTCGGCGCGCGCCACGAGCCCCGACCCTGCGAGGTCGTTGAAGCTGCGGGTCGTGTCGTAGATGTTGTCCGCTTCGACGAAGCCGTACAGCGTGGTCGCCCATTTCCCGAGCACGAGGGTGCCCTGTTCGGGGGCGCGGAAGCCGGCGCTCTCGGTGAGATCGCGAACGGCGGCGTCGTACTCGGCTGGCGAGATGATGCCCTTGTCGCGCATCAATCGAAGGGAGGCGAATTGGACCGTGGCCGTGGGCGCGGAAACCGGAGCGGCCGGAGGCGCCGGCGCCGCCGGCGGGGGTGTGGGCGTGGGCTGCGGCGCGGGGGCCACCGACAGGATCGGGGGCGACCCTGCCGGCTGCGTTGCCGGCGCCGGCGCGATCGCCGGAGCGGGGACGGGCACCGGCGGCGGAGTGGATTGAGCCGATGCGGTGCGGGGGGCCAGGAGCAACAAGCTGACGAGGCTCAGCGGCGCGAATGTGTTCACGTGGTCGGTCCTCTCTCGCGGCCCCACCCTTAAGCTGTCCTCCCGTGTCGGCGGCGTGACGATTGCGCCGAATCTTCGCGTTTGCGCCTCCGTTGACGGAGAGCCGCCGTGGCGAGAACGCTACCCGCCATGCCGATACCGGGGACGCTGGAGACCCCTGCCCGCGGCGCCGCAGAACAGCCGTACTGCGGTATGGGATCGTTCGGGACATCGACGTTCGGATCGAGCCCTTTCTGCAGATCCTGGACGAGCAGCGGATCATCCATCTGCAGGCCTTTCAGCGCCTGCGCCAGCGACCCATCGTTCTCCGTGTTCGGATTCGAATCGAGACCGTAAGTTGCGACGAGGCGCTGCCCGAAAGCGTTCAACGATGTGCCTCCGGCATCAGAGGTATGGCAGAGCTGACACCCCATCGGCGGGTCAATCTTGGTCACGTCGACCCCGAGCGACTCGCCGACTTGGCCGGGATAGCCGGGATGTGCACGCGCGGCTGTCGCGCAGAGCAGCACCGCCATCGCCACCATCGCCGCGGAGCAGATTCTCTTCATGACGACTCGGTGGCCCATACAACCCGATGCGCTCGAAGATCAACCGCGGCGTTTTCGCACGACGAAAGACGGCAATCCAGCTCCCGATTGGTGACATGACGGTTACGGCAGGCGGCGCGGACCGACGCCGTTCGCGTTGTTGCCAAACCGGAACAAAGCGGCACTGCCCGGTTGATGTATGGTGCGCTGCCTCCGTCCGCCGTAGCCACTCCTGCGCGGGAACACTCCCATGTCTGCCAACCGTCCGACGCGATCCTCTCCGCCGCCGCTCCCTGGGACCGAGGCGCCCTTGGACCACGCGTTGACATTGCTGCTTGCCGACGAGACGGAGGCCGCCCTGCGCTGGGCCGCGGCAGCCGTGGAGCGGGACACCAGCACGCCGGGTGCGCTCGTCGTCACGTCTCGTCTGCTCGAGCGGATGGGGCGTCTGCGTGCAGCCGTCGACGGGCTGCGCCTGGCCGCGCGAAGCGCGATCGAGGCGCGCAATCTTCCGCTCGCGGTGGCGGCACTTCAGGATTTGCGCTCGTACGGCGTGGACGTCGGGCTCGAGCTCGACGAGCTGGCCTCGACGTTCTGCCACGGATCCGATCGGCTGCTACCGGGTCCAGCGCCGCAGACTGCGGACGCTCCGGATTTTCAGCCGCTCAGCCCCTTTCTCGCAGGACCCGCTCTCGCGTCGAAGGCGGCGGTCATTCTTCAGGCGGCCACGCACGCGCACGAGTCGAACCTGGACGAGCGCCCCCTCCTTTCGCCGCTGCCGTTGTTCAGCGCTCTCCCACGGGAGGTGCTCCGCGAGCTGCTCGCCGCCTTCGAGGTGCTCACGGTCCCTGCCGGACACCGCATCATCGAGGAGGGGCAGGCCGGCGACGCCGCTTACGTGGTCGCACGGGGGGCGCTGGAGATCTCGCGGCGAGCGGCCCAGGTCGACGCGAAGCCGTCAATCGTGATGGCACGCGTCGGCAGCGGCGCGTTCATCGGGGAGAGCTCGCTTCTGTCGCAGCTTCCTGCGCCGGCGACCGTGACGGCAACCCGTCCGAGCATTCTTCTCGCCGTCCGACGAGACGCGCTCCGCGCGCTCCTCGCGAAGCATCCGGAGCTGGCCGCGGAGCTGGCGGCGCAATGCCGGCGGCACACGGTGGCGAACCTCGGCTGGACATCGCCGGTCATCGCGGCCATGCCGGCAGCCGAGCGCGCCGCACTCGTGGAGCGGCTGGAGACGCGCACCTTCCAGCAGGGCGAGAGGCTCGTCACCCGGGGTGAGGAAGCCGGCGGCCTTCACCTCATCGTGACCGGCGAGGTCGAGGTCGTCGCGCCCGACGGCGGCGAGCGCGTGGTTCTCGCCACGCTCGGGCCCGGAGAAACCGTCGGCGAGGCGGAGCTGGTCCTCTGCCAAAAGGCGGCGTCGGATATCATCGCGCTTCGAGGTACTGCAACGCTCTTTCTTGCGCGCGAGGAGTTCTTTGCGCTCGTGCAGGAGTACCCCGCCATTCTCTACGGCTTGTACGCCGTCGCCCTGCGGCGCCACAACGAGACCCAGCTCGCGCTTCGGGCGGGTTCGGCGGTCGTCCCAGACAACGCCGTGGACCCGCAGGTCGTGCCCGCGCTTGCCCCGATCCCGCAGAGGGATCCGTTTCCCGAATCGGCACGCCTTTCGACCGCAACCGAGACCGCCCGGTCTCCCCGCCGGGTCACTGCGCCGCTTCCGCCTCCGGTGGAGACCGCGGCGCAAGTCGCAATGCCGGCCATTCCGGTGGCGCGGACCATCATCCTGCAAGACGAGCACAGGCTCCCGGCGTCGAGTGCGCCACCGTCGGCTACGAGCATTCCGCCCACGAGCACCTCGGTACCGCCGGTGCGCCGCACGTCGGCTCGTCCGACATCTCCGGCGCGCCGGTCGCAGCGCGCGATCGGGATTGCGGCCGTGGCCGCCGGTGTCGTCGCCGCCGCAGTGGTGGCGGCGCGCACCTCCCAGCTCGGAACGGTCGCCGCTGCCGCTGCCGGCGGCGGGGAGCCCTCGATCACGACGACCGCAGCATCCCTCGAGCCGAGCCTCGCGCAGACAGCCGCGTCGCCGTCGTCGCCAAGCTCCCATGGGACCGATGCGTCCCAACTGTCGCGCAGGGCTCCCGTGCCTTCCGCGCCCAAGCACCCGACGGCCGGGGGATCGACCCCGGTGGGCGCACCGCAGGCGCCCTCCGAAGCTACCGCGCGCGTTCAGGCGCCGGCAGCCAGCGCGCCGCGGGCTCCGGCTATGTCGACGGCTTCGGCTCGTATGCCTGCCGCTGCCGCTACAGTGGCCGCGAGCGCGCCGGACGAGACGAAAGCAGCGGCCGCCCCCAGCGCGGCCGGCAACGACGAGTTTGGGGGGCGGAAGTGATCGCACGCGCCGTCACCCTGGGCACCGCCACGCTCACGCTCCTCTTCGGTCTCTCCGCCCGGGCCCAGGCCGCGTCGTCATCCGAGGCGCAAGCCGAGGCCCTCTTCGACGAGGCCAAGCGCCTGCGCGACACAGGGCAGCTGCCCGAGGCATGCTCGAAGTTTGCGCAGAGCCAGCAGCTCTCGCCGGGCGTAGGGGTCGCCCTGCACCTGGGAGACTGCTACCAGCGGATCGGTCGCACGGCGAGCGCATGGCAGGAATTTCGTGTAGCCGAGAAGCTCGCCCGCGATCAGAACGACACCAAGCGCGCGGAAGTCGCCAACGACCGTGCCCAGGCACTCGAGCCGAAGTTGAACCGGCTGACCATAGGCGTGCCGGCAGCGGCTGCCGCCGGCGAGGCGGAGGTGCAGGTGGATGGGGCGCCGATTCCACGAGAAGCGTGGAACGTCCCGCTGGCGATCGATCCCGGGGATCACGTGGTCGCTTTCGCCATGGCGGGACAAGCGGTTCGGACGCTCAACGCGCACATCGACGCCGCGGTCCCCGTGGCCGCGATCGGCTTCGTCGACCCGGCCCCGAGCGCGGGCGCGCCAGCGGAGCCGGCGCCCGCCGTCGTGCCGCCCATCTCTCCCGCGGCGGAGGTCGCTCCAGCCTACGGCGCAGCAGCACGTCGCTGGGTGACCTACGGTTTGGTCGGTGCAGGTCTAGCCGGTATCGGCGTTGGCGCCGCGCTGCTTGCCGCGAACAGCCAGTCGCCGTCCGACGGTTCGGGCTGCGGGACGCCGCCTCCGGATTCGGGACCGACGACGGGCGCGATTGTCGCGTTTGCGGCTGGCGGCGCGGCGCTCCTCTCGGCGTTCGTGGTGTACTTCACCGGCCCGCACGCGAAGGAGCCGTCGAAGGAGGCGGTGCTGTTCGCGACGCCCGCGCCCGTCGCCGGCGGGGCGGGCGCTTTCTTGCGCGCACGCTTTTAGGCAGCGCCGCGACGTGTTCGCAGCGCGCTTGTTGCCAAAACGATGCTTGCCACAGTTGTCCGTGCGCGTGTAATCGACAGGCGTTTTCACCGTAAAGGAGGGTCGCAATGAACAAGCACCTCTGGGTACTCGTGATCTGTCCCGGCCTGCTCGCGATCAGCGCGGTGGGGCACGCCGCCCTGTCCTCGCCATCCGATACCAAAGTGAGCTTTCTCGCTTCGGGCCCGGCGGGGCTCGAGATCGAAGGGACGACGCCCGACCTCGTCGTCGCCGACGCGGGCGGCAGCGTAGAGCTCACGGTTCCCTTGGCGAAACTGACGACCGGAATCGACCTTCGCGACAAACATATGAAGGAGAAATATCTCGAGATCGCGAAGTTCCCGAGCGCCATCCTCACGGTATCCCGGGCCGCGCTGAAGCTCCCCGCCGGCGGCGCGCCGGTCGAGCTCGACGTGCCGGGCACGCTGCTGCTCCACGGCACGACCAAGCCGGTCACCGTTCACTACGACGCGAAACCGGAGGGCGCCGGTCTTGCGGCGCACGGCAAGTTCCACATCAACATGAACGACTACGGAATCCAAGTCCCGACCTACCTCGGCATCACCGTGAAGCCCGAAGTGGACGTGACAGCCAGCTTCCACCTGACCGGAAGCTAGGCTCGCGTCGCTCGCGAGGCCCCTCTTCGTCCGATGGCAGCCGCGCGCGCGTCCGGATTCCTATCGGTAGCAGTCGGTCTGCTGCTGCTCTTCTTCACGTCGAGCGCGCACGCATATCCATCGATGATTCGGCACGGGTACACCGGCTGCACGCCGTGCCACGCCGATCCTTCGGGGGGCGCGGGCGTGTTGACAGCCTACGGTCGGGCGCAGAGCGACTTACTCCTCCGCTCGCGCTACGGCAACAACTCCGACGAGGCCGCGCCGACGGCGGGCCCGCTGTGGGGTCTCGTGCAACCCCCCGAGTGGCTGCGCGTGGGCGGCGACTTCCGCGAGGGTTACTTCAGCCTGAAGCCGGAAGGGAGCCCGGCGACGCAGACGTTCATCACGATGCGCGCCGACCTGATGGCGGACCTCGAGATCGACCACCTGAGGGCGGCCGGCAGCCTCGGTTACGCGCCCCAGGGGACGCTGGCCGCGTCGCTGACGGGCCGTGCCTCGGACAACATCGTCTCGCGCGAGCACTGGGTGGGCTACGAGTTCGGGGAAGACGGTTCGTGGCTCGTGCGCGCCGGGCGAATGGCCATCCCGTTCGGGATCCGCAACATCGAGCACAATTTCTGGGTGCGGTCGCTGACGCGCAGCGACTACAACGACACGCAGCAGTACGGGGTGGCGCTCGCGTTCAGCGTCGATCAGCTCCGCGGCGAGGTCATGGGGATCGCCGGCAATTTCGAGATTCGCCCCGACGCCTACCGCGAGCGCGGCTACAGCGCGTACGTCGAGTACGCACCGGCCAACACGGTGGCGCTGGGCGCGAGCAGCCAGTTCACGCGCGCGACGCGCGACATCATCTACAATGTGACCGACTACTATCAGGCACACGGGGTCTTCGCGCGCGCCTCGCCGTACCGGCAGCTCGTGCTGATGACCGAATTCGATTGGGTGTACCAATCGCTCACCTGGAACGGCCATCGCGGCGGCTACGCCGGGTTCGTCCAGGCCGACGTCGAGCCCACGCAAGGCCTGCATTTCATGGCGACGGGCGAGGCCATGAACGGCGGCAGCGCGGAAGAGCCGTCGTCGTTCGGCGGCTGGCTGTCGTCCGTGTGGTTCTTCGCACCCCACCTCGACGCTCGCTTCGACGGCGGCTACCAGACGCTCGGAAGCGCCGCGGGCTACACGAACGTGTGGATTGGGCTGGCGCAGCTCCACGTGTTTCTCTGAGACGCTCCATCGGGTGGGAGCTAGTCGTCCCCGGCGATTCTCGCCCGGAGGGCTTTCGCGAGCTTTACGGACTCGCGCTCGGCCTCCGTGCTCGCAGCGTTCTCGTCGAGCGCGAGGGCGCGGCATCCGAGACATTCGAGAGCCGGTGCCCGATGTCCTTCGTCCAACACGTACTCGGTTGCAACGAAGTCCGCGCAACCGCACACGTTGCAGACCATGCTTCCCATCCTGCAGCGAGGCTTGCCGCCGTGACGGCGTCACCGGGGCATGACAGCTCACGCGACCGGCCAGGCCGCGGAATTTCCTTGGTGGCGAGGGCTCACGCACACGGCTCAGCGAGACCGGCGCGGAATGGGAAGAGTCTGTCTGCCTCCGTCCTCGTGGGTCAAGCCCCGCGAGCTGGGGGCCTCATTCGGAATCGCCGAGAGACCGTTTCCCGGCCGAGCGCCAACGTGCGCGTACCATCCTCTTACGGATTGCGCTGGCACCGCGGCCTTGTTACTTCCCGCAGCGCCGTCGCGTTGGGGCTCGAAGCGTGCGACCAGTCGGGGGGGACTGGCCGCGTCCCCAAACGAGCCCCAGCGCGCGGCACTCGTACTCGTGCCACGCCTGATCCACGGGGGCTAGCCCGGTTCGTCGGCGTGGCGGGACGGCTCGTAGGCAAATGCGGCATGAGGAGCACACCAACATGAAGCCGAAGAACAGAATCTGCCTCTGGTTCGACAAGGATGCGCAGGAGGCGGCACGCTTCTACGCCGCTACGTTCCCGAACAGCGAAGTGACCGCCGTTCACAAGGCGCCGGGCGACTTCCCGGGCGGCAAGCAGGGAGACGTACTCACGGTGGAGTTCACCGTGCTGGGCATTCCCTGTCTCGGTCTCAACGGCGGCCCTCAGTTCAAGCACAGTGAGGCCTTCTCCTTCCAGATCGCCACGGACAATCAGGAAGAAACCGACCGCTACTGGAACGCGATCGTCGGAAATGGCGGGAAGGAGAGTCAATGTGGCTGGTGCAGGGACCGCTGGGGCCTGTCCTGGCAAATTACGCCGCGGGCCCTCACGGACGCCCTGGCCGCCGGCGGGGCGGAGGCCAAGCGCGCCTTCGCGGCGATGATGCCGATGAAGAAGATCGACGTCGCCGCGATCGAGGCTGCCCGCCGCGGGTAACGGCGCTGGCGCGACACGCGCGAGCACGTCTACTCTTCGGCCGTGAAACCCGGACAAGCGAGCCAGACGGCGGTGCTCGTCTGCGCTGCGCGCGCGATTGCTCATGACGCGGGTGTCGTGCGCGCCTTCTCGGATCCGACGGCGCTCGAGCTCCTGCCGGAGCCGGCACGCGCCATGGTCGAGGCGCATCGAGCCGGTCCGCCCAGGGGCCTCCGGGCGCGCTTTCGCTACGAGTTCATGGTGGCTCGCGCGGCGATGATGGCGGTGCGCACGGTGGTCATCGACGAGGCGGTGCGCGATGCCGGTGCCCCCCAGGTCGTGATCCTCGGCGCAGGCTTCGACGGACGCGCGTGGCGGATGCCGGAGCTCCGGAGCGCGACCGTGTACGAGGTCGATCACCCGGACACGCAGCGCGAGAAACGCACGCGCGCAGGGTCGCTCGCGCAGCAAGCGCGCGAGCTGAAGTTCGTCGCGGTCGACTTCACGCGCGACGATCTCGGCGAGCGCCTCGCAGCCGCCGGCCATGATCCCTCGCAGCGTACGACGTGGATATGGGAAGGCGTCGTGATGTACCTGACGCCGCCGGAGGTCGAGGCCACGTTGCGCGTCGTGGCGGCGCGCTCGGCGCCGGGTAGTCGACTTGCCGTCGTGTACATCGCTCCCGGAGGCTGGATCGTGCCGGTCGTGGGCTTCGTGGTTCGCCGCATGGGCGAGCCCTTCCGGTCGCGATACCGCGCATCGGAGATGCATGCGCTGCTCGCGCGGCACGGCTTCGAGGTGCGCCAGGACGAGAGCCTGCCGACGTCCGCGGCGCGCGTGGCGCCGGCGATTGGAAAGGAGTCACGCCGCGTGCGGCACATGCGCACGGTGATCGCCGACGCGTCAGCGTCGAGGTGACCTCGCGCTGCGGAAGGGCGTGCGGCGCATCGGTGACCCCCTCGTCATTGCGGCCGATAGTAGAGCGCCACCGTGCCCGACCCGTGCTGCTCCACCTTCGTCAGCTCGAGCGGCCTGCGTTCGATCTCCTGGAAGAGAGGCTGGCCGCTCTAGTGCCGGCGCGCCAGCCCAGGATCGGGCCCCTGGTCGCACGTCCCGATCTGGCCGCCGCCAGCGCCGAGGCACTGCGCAGCCCCCGGCACGCAGAGGCCGCCCGCGCAACATGGCTGCCCTGGAAGGCCGCACGTCGTGCACTGACCGGCCGTGAATCCGCAGGTGGACGGATCGAAGCACAGCGTGTTCGGGGGCAAGAGGATTTGCGCGTTCTCCAGGCAGACGCCGCCGTTTTTGCACAAGAGCGTGCCCTGGTCTTCGTAATTCTGCTGACAGCACGGCTGGCCGATTCCCCCGCAGTGCGAGGTGCACGTGCCGCCGGACTGCAACGTGAGGCACAGAAGGTCCGGGCTCGCGCACACGCCGATGTCGCAGCACGGCTGCCCGTCGCCACCGCAATGGCCGGCCTCGGAGACAACGAGGCCCGCGTCGACGTTCGCTTCCCCCGAATCGACCGAGCCCCCGTCGGACCGCGCCGCCGAACCGCCGTCTGCCGTCGTGCTTCCTCCGTCCCGGCTACCGCTGGAGACCGAGCCTCCGCAGCCGCCGAGCATGCACACCGCGAATGCGCAGATCAGCTTTCGCATTGTGCTGCGGAAGGGTAGCCGCGCCCTGCCCCGACGTCTAACCAGGCTCGCCGTTGGGCGGCGAGCCTGCGTTCGAAAGCAGCAGTGCGCTCACCTTTTCGGGGGCGTCATGGTGGATCCAGTGCCCGGCTTCCGGAACGTGTTCAACCCGCACATCGCTGACCCAGTCGGCAGGCGGCGCCGCAAGCTCCGGGTCGAGATGCTTTTCGCGGTCTCCCCACACGATCGTCGTCGGGACATCGAGCGACCGATGAACGAAACGGAAGTCACGACGAGAGAGCCACCACTCCGGTACCCACGGGAGCAGGAAAAGGAAGACGTACCAGCTCTTCTTGATTTGCGACCATTTGCGAATCTGTCGCTCGAAGCCGACCGGGTGTACCGAGTTCAGGATCGCGAGCCGCTCGACGCGCTCCGGGTGCGCCATCGCCATCGCCCAGGCGACGCCTCCGCCGACGTCGTGCCCTACGACCAAGCTACGCTGGCGTCCGAAGGCATCGAGAATCGCGACGACGTCCTCCACGATGCGCAGAATCGAGTAGCTCTCGACGCCGGAGGGACGATCCGAGGCCCCGTAGCCCCTCAAGTCAGGCGCGACGGCGAGGTACCCCGCCCGCGCGAAGGCCGGCAGAATCCCGCGCCACGTGGACCATCGCGCGGGAAACCCGTGAAGAAAGAGGGCAAGGGGACCGTCGGCAGGACCGGCGGTCACGCAGCGCAGGCGCACGTTGCCGCTTTGAACCGTGCGCTCCTCGAAGCCGTCGGTGCCGAAGGTTCGCAAGCAAGAGCGAGGCTATCCTCGAAGGTCGCTGCGGCTCTGTGGACAAAACGCTGCGCCCGCTCGAGTCGAAGACGCTCCTCGTCGACACGATGCGGCGCCCGGTGGACTCGCAGCGGCTTTCGGTCGTGCGCGGGCGGCGGGATGCCGTGACATTGGACAGCCCGTGCGAGACGAGGCCGCCGCCCGTCGTGCTCAGGTGCCTCTACCTTTAGGGAGGGAGGGTGGCGCAGAACACCGGGCGCTTGTTGCTCTCCCGGTTACCATCGGACCCTCGACGACCGTGGCTTGTTCGCGCGGGCCGAACAGAAAGCACGTGATTCGTGACCGTAGGTAAGAATGAATCCTTTGCACGGGGAGCGCGGCTCTTCGACTCGGGCGCGTTCTACGAGGCGCACGAAGCTTGGGAAGAGCTCTGGCGTGTCGAGATGGACGAGACGCGGCGCCGTATCCTTCAAGGTCTCATTCAAATCGCTGCGGCATTTCACAAGCTCTTCGTAATTGGGTCCGCTGCCTCCGCGTCCCGCCTCCTCGTCAAGGGATTGGCAAAGCTGGATGGGCCTCCCACCAACGTTCTCGATATGGACGTGGCAGCGTTCCGAGAGGGCGTGCGTGCGTGCGCAGAAGCGCTCGCTGCCGGGTGCTTCGATCGCGCGGCCGTCCCCAGGGTTCGCAGGAAAGGTTAGTGACGAACGCTTGCCTGGTTACGGGCCCCAATGGCGAAGGCGGTCCAGGAACTCCTGCCCGTAGCGCGCCGCGATCTCGGCTTCGTCGTCCATCGCGACGGGTCCGTTCGCAGCTCGATTCCGCCACCTCCGCGAAATACCGCTCCAGGCCAGCCGGTGCGACGACAAGGACGCGACCGCCACGAGGTCCGACCGTGTACCCGTGGGGCGCCCCGCGCGGCACGAAGACGAACGAGCCCGGTTCACCGACGAACGTGTCCGCTCCGCAGCGGACCTCGTACTGGCCTTCCAAGACGTAAAACGCCTCGTCTCCGCCGGGATGCCGATGCAACGCCGGTCCGACGTTGGGCGGATGGACCATGTCGATGAGCGAGTAGGCGGCGCCCTCGCCGTGCCCGACCTTGACGTGCATTCTGGTGCCGCGAAAGAGGATTCGCGCCCGCCGTTGGGAGGAAGGGCGTACCCGGTGCGATCGACCATGAGGCATGTAGTGTTACCGTTGGCCCGTGACCATCACCATTACCGCCTTTGAACGCTCACCCGACGGCGGCAAGGGCCTGGCGCGCGATACGCGCGTTCGCTGGGCGCTCGAGGAAGTAGGCCAGCCCTACCAGGTTCGCCTTCTTTCGTTTCGAGCACTGAAGGAACCCGCGCATCTGGCGCTTCATCCCTTCGGGCAAATTCCGACCTATGAGGAAGGCGATCTCGCCCTGTTCGAGACGGGGGCGATCGTGTTCCATATCGCCGAGCGCCATGCGGGCCTGCTGTCGGACGATGCCAATGCTCGGGCGCGCGCGATCACATGGATTTTTGCCGCGCTCAGCACGGTAGAACCGCCGATTGTCGAACTCGGGACCGCCCGGCTCCTGGAGCGCGACAAGCCCTGGTATGCGGAGCGCCTGCCTCTCGTCGAGGAGCGCGTGCGCGATTGGCTCGGCAAACTCTCCGCTCGCCTGGGCGATGCCGACTGGCTCGATGGTGCGTTCAGCGCTGGCGACTTGATGATGGTGTCGGTGCTCCTCAGGTTGAGATCGTCGGGCATCCTGGACGAATTTCCGAACCTGTCCGCCTATGTCGCCCGCGGCGAAGCACGCCCCGCTTACGAGCGAGCTTTCGCCGCGCAATTGGCGATTAACACCGGCAAACCATCGACCGGCTGATTGCGGTCTGTCCTGCTCCGAGTCGAGGAGCGTGGGAGTAGCGGTCGTGGCCCTTTCGCTTCATCCGCAGGGGCGTCCCGTTCGAGGTGCGAGCCCCGAGACGTACGCGCGGAGCCTCCCCAGGCGGCGATCGAGCGACCAGAAGCGTGCGCGTAGCGTCCCCGCGCGCTGCGCGACCGACCCCGCACGCTCGCCGGGCAACGCCGCGTCCTCGTCGAGCTTCCGCACGTGCAGGCGCAGCCGTCGCGAGCGCACGACGACGACCCCGGCGAACAGCTCCACACTGCGCAGATGCTCGACCACGCGCCTCGAGCGCTGCGCGAGCGATTCCATGCGCTCGCGCCGCAACCCCGATGGGTCGACGAACCACCGCGATGGCATCTCGACCCATCGTGCTTCATCAGCGTGCCATTGGAATCGATACTCGATAAACCCGCCTTCCTCGTCGAGCAATGGGCCTGACTGCTCGAGGAACCCGCCTTCCTCGTCGAGCCATCGGGATGGCTCGCTCGTGCCACACGCTTCCTCGTCCGCCGCGCCCGATGGGTCGTCGAGCCACCGCGATTCCTCGAGCAGCCATCCCGCTGGCAACTCGATGAACAGCGTTTCCTCGACGAGCCATCCGGCGCCATCACCGATGCGCGGCTCTTCCTGAACCATGAACCCGGCTTCCTGGTTCATGAAGGGGGCACGCTCGACGAGGAACCCCGTTTTCTCGTCGATGCGGGCCGCCCGCTCGGCGAGGCATCCCGATGGCTCGTCGACCCATCGCACTTGCTCGGCGCGGCTCCGGCAGGCACCGCCGCCCCCTCAGAGGTCACGTACGGGGCCGCTGAGGGGTGCGTTTTGCAGTCTCGTGTAACGCGCCGTCCAGGGCGTGCTCTATTTGGACGCGTGGGCGCGTCGAACCGAAACCCCAAAGAGCTCGAGGACGTCGACTCGGGCTGGGAAGGCGAGGAGGAGGACGAGGATCTCGACTCCGGCTGGGAGGACGTCGAGGCGCAGGCGACTCCCGGTTCGAGCCGGAGCGACGAGGAGCTACCGCAGTCCGGGGTCCTCACCGCGCAGGAGCGAGAGGCGCGCGCCGCGCGCTCGGAAGCGAGAAAGCAGCACCTCAGAGAGAAAACCGCCGCAAAGACGGGGCGCCGCAAGGCCAAGGCGGCGGCGGCGGCCTCGAAGCAAAAGAGGAGCGAGCCGAAGAAACGGGAGACCCGGGCGAAGCCGGAAGTCCAGGACGAGCCAACGCGAGTCCAAGGAAGGACACCGAAGCGCCGGCTCCATGGACGCGCGGCGCTGACCATCTCCGCCTTTGTGCTCTTGGTCGGCGGAGCAATCGCGTTCGTTCTCTCGCGGCGATGACCAGGTGGGTGTGCCGCCCTTCCTTCCTTCCAGCCGCAGCAAGCTCACGCGGCGCGATCGCGGTCGCTTCCCTGGCACGACGCTGCTCGACGCGCTCGGAAGGGCGGTCTGCGAGGCGGAGTGCTTGCCCAGGCGCGAGCTCTACGAGTCCTGGGAGGTCGCCCGGCGCGTGCGCCGTCACTTCCGCGGGGGCCGCGTGGTCAATCTCGCGTGCGGGCACGCTCTCGTCGCGCACGTCATGCTCCTTCTCGACGACACCTCTCCCTCGGCGCTCGCCATCGATCCGCGCCCGACGCCGAGCGCGGCGCCGCTCGCCGCGGCGCTGACGGCGGCGTGGCCGCGGCTCGCGGGGCGCGTCACGACCGAGGCGCGCGCGATCGCCGACGTCGAGCTAGGCCCCGACGACGTCGTGGTCGCCACCCACGCTTGCGGACGTTTGACAGACGAGGTCATCGACCGCGCTCTCGCGGCACGCGCCCGCTTGGCCCTCCTTCCGTGCTGTCAGGACGAGGAGACGTGCGACGCGGGCGGACTGAAGGGCTGGATGGATCTGGCCCTTGCGGTCGACGCGACTCGCGTGGCGCGCCTCCGTGCCGCGGGATACGCCGTGAGGACGCAAACGATCCCGCGCGCCATCACCGCCAAGAACCGATTTCTCCTCGGCGACCCACCATCGACCCTGCGCAGTTGACGTCCCGCGGCCAGAGAGGCAACTCTGAGCCGATGTCCGCGCAGAACGAGATCGAGTCCGCCGCAGCCCCGCTATCGCGCGAGGAGCTCATCGCGCTCATCGCCCGCGCGCATCACGCTTCTGCCTATTCCGAGAGCGCGCTCGCCGGTCGGATGCTGGCGGCGCAATCGAAGCTCCCGAAGCTCATCGCCGAGAACCTCGGTGCCGGCTTCGGTCAGTGGGACTTCTTTCCCGAGGCCGCGGACATCGTCGATTTCGCGCTGGCGTACACGCCGCCGTCGACGGAGGAGGAGCTCTGGACCCTGGTCCGCTCGTGGGCATCGGACGACGCAGCCTCGCACCAGACGGTGATGGCGCTCGTCGGCCGCGAGATCGTGCAGCACGAGCTGCGTCGCATCGACGTCCCGAAGCTGCGCGAGCTCTTCAGCGAAGCGAGGCCCGCCCGGGCTCGAGAGCTTCAAGTGAGCCTCGGGCTCGAGGTCCGGCCGCTCGAACCGGCGAAGTCGGAGATCACGCGAAGCAAACGAGGCGCCGCCGCTCCTCCCGCGAAGCGCGCGGCCGCTCCCCTCGGCACGCGCGAGATCCCCGCGCGCATGCCGAAGCCCCAGTTCAAGAGCCCTCCGAAACCCGCCGCCGCGCCGGACGCCAGGCGGTTCACGCATCCGAAGTTCGGCGAGGGCGAGCTGAAGTCGCAAGACGGCGTCGGCCCCGAGGCGAAGCTGACGATCCAGTTCGAGACCGGACCGAAGACACTGCTCGCGCGGTACGTGACCGAGCTCCCGAGGTGAACCGGTGCCCAAGCGACGTGTTCTCATCTCCGGCGTCGCGGGATTCCTCGGGAGCCACCTGGCGGACGTTTTCCTCGCCGACGATTGGGAGGTCGTGGGCGTCGACAACCTGATTGGCGGAGCCCTCGACAACGTCCCTGCCGGGGTCTCGTTCCATCGCGCCGACTGCAACGACTTCGCGCGCATCCGCACGCTGATGGAGGGGGCCCATGTCGTCTACCACTGCGCGGCGACGGCCTACGAAGGGCTCAGCGTGTTCAGCCCGCACTTCGTGACCCAGAACGTCGTCACCGCGACGACCGGCATGATGTCCGCCGCGATCGCGAACCGTGTGCGCCGGTTCGTCTTCTGCTCCTCGATGGCACGCTACGGCGCGAGCGAGGTGCCGTTCACCGAAGACCTGGAGCCGCGCCCCGTAGACCCGTACGGCATCGGGAAGGTCGCCGCCGAAATGCTCGTGCGCAACCTGGCGGAGACGCATGGCGTCGAGTGGGTCGTCGCCGTACCGCACAACATCATCGGGCCGCGACAGAAGTACGACGATCCGTACCGCAACGTCGCCGCGATCTTCATCAACCTGCTCCTTCAGGGGCGCCGGCTCCCCATCTACGGCGACGGGTCGCAGAAGCGTACGTTCAGCTTCGTGTCGGACGTCGCCCTGCCCTTGCGACAGATGGCGACGGACCCCGCGTGCGCCGGCGAGGTGATCAACGTCGGCCCCGACGACGAGTTCGTCTCGGTGCTGGAGCTCGCGACGCTCGTGGCGCGTCTCCTGGCCGTCGAGCTCCAATGCGATTTTCTGCCGCCACGGCCTCGCGAGGTTCTCTTGGCCAACTGCTCCGCATCGAAGGCGCGCGCGCTTCTCGGGTACCGACCGCGCGTTTCGCTCGAAGAAGGCCTGCGCGCGATGATCGACTGGATCCGCGCGCGTGGACCGCGCCCGTTCCAGCACCAGATCGATCTCGAGATCGTCAACGAGGCGGTCCCGAAGACCTGGTCGAAGGGGACGTTGTGAGAGACCGGTCCGACGTCCCCCACTCCCCCACCCCGGCGATCACCCGGTCCAGATACCCGCTCTCCCGCACAATCTCTCGATACCCCGGCACGGCGCCGACCCACGCGCGCATGCGCACGTTCGACGCGTCGGTGAGATACATCGTGGGCATCCCCAGGAGCGCAGGACCGTCCATGCCTGCGGTCGTCACGCCTAGCTGACCGACCACGCCGTGCGCCTCGCGGAGGTGCTCGAAGAACTGAAGCTGCGCCCTTCGGCCGTCGATGCCGCGGAACGTGGGGTCCTTCCAGAAGAGAAGCATGTCGACCGCCTCCGCGGGTACGGGAGCTTCACGGAGGGCGTCACCGACGAGAATCGGCACCACGCCCGCACGCTGCAGGCGGCCCGTGAGCTCGACGAGCTCGGAGACGGCCGTGTTTCGACCCGGGTGGTGCGCGCCGTCGCGGACCCAGACGAGCACCTTCGGGCGATCGGAATGTCGGGCCAGCCGCGGATCGATCCAATTGCGGACCGCCTCGTGGATCGGCGCGTCGCCGAGGAACGCGGTGCGCAGCCTCTGCTGCGCGTCCCGCGGATCGGCCCGGAAGGCGCGCGCCACGATGTCCGTCGTCTGCTTGTTCGCCCGCGGGCGCGGACGATACGGCCTCAATCGATCGGCTAGCCCTGCATCACAAAGGAACCGTTCGGCTTGCGCGGTCGCTGGCGTTCCGGGCTCGATCTGAATGGAGACTCCGGCGAGCGCGGCGGCCGCAGCGAGATACCAGCCCTCGCCGAACGAAAAGCCGGGGTCCGTGTGGAACGTGTACGCATGGTTTCGCTCGTCGACGATCCCGCGTCCCGCGCGGGCCGCTCCATCGGCCCTGCCGCTCGCGGCACGCGCCGCGCGGGCGAGTCCCGAGGAGCCCGCCTCCGCCTCCAGCGCTCGCGCGGCCCTCTCGGCTGCACGCGCCGAGTCCTCGGCGGCGGCCACGATCGTCTCCACGCGCCGCCATCCCTCGTCGCAAGCCTCGGGCGTCGGTGCGCGCTGCGCGCTCATCGAGAGCTGCCCGGCCCCGTGGAGCGCGTCCTGTGCGCGCGCCGCGTGTGCCCTCGCCACTATCGTGAGCGCAGCCCTGCGGGGCTCGTCCTCGGCCGCGGCGCTCGCACGCTCGGCTTGCTCGATCACGCGCTCGAGGAGTCGTCGGTGGCGCTCGCGGCGATCCGGCTCGTGACCGGCCGCGACGAGCGCGATTGCTTCGGCGAGGCTTCGGGCCGCCTCGCGCTCGAGCAGCTCCACGGCGCAAGGGTCATCGGGGTGCATGTCTTGTGGTCTTTCGGTCACCGTCCCGCGCGTTGCCGCTACGGGAGCGTCACGCCGCCGATCGGGTGAGGGTTGAAGGCAACTTCCCACCGGAACCCGTCCGGGTCCGTGAAGTACCCGCTGTAGCCCCCCCAATCGCGCTTCTGGGCGTCGTAGACCGTCGCGCCCGCAGCGCGTGCCGTCTCGAGCACGGCGTCGACCTCCGCGGGCGACGCAACGTTGTGGGCGAGCGTAAACGGAAGGCTGCCCGCCCGAACAACGTCGCCGATCTCCGCGCGCGCCGCCGACTCCGCCCACAGCGACAGCACCAGCTTCTCGCCGACGTGGACCATCACGACCTCACCGCCTACGTCGAGCGCCGCGGTCCAGCCAAGGCCGTTCAGGTAGAAGCGTCGCGCGCGATCGAGGTCGGCGACGACGAGCGTGACGAAATTGAGCCGAGGTTCCACGGGCGTCGTTATACCGGGCATCGGTGAGGAATGGCGAGGCGCGCTCACCGCCCCGCGTCCATCGTACGGAGCGCGTGTCCCGATGTTCATCGCGCGGATTCGCCAGGGGCGAGGGTTCGGCGGCCTGGCGTCATCACGGCGCGCGTTGGCCGCCCTCGAAATCTTGCAGCGCAAGCGACGAAATGTGTCCTCGACGCGCCACCCCGTTCGTCTTCCGGTACAACCCCGAAAGGAAGGGTCACGATGAGCGAGTTTCTCTACTTGTATCGAAACGGCGAAAAGCTCTCTCCCGAGCAGATGCAGCAACAAATGGGCCGCTGGATGGCCTGGATGAAGGAGCTCGAGGGCAAGGGCGTCCTCAAGAACGTCGGCCACCCGCTCGAACGGACCGGCGCGCTCGTCAGCGGAGCCAAGCGCACGGTCACCGACGGGCTCTTCGCCGAGGCGAAGGACGTGGTCGGCGGCTACTCGATTGTCGAGGCGAAGAATCTCGAGCATGCTGTAGAGCTCACCGCGGGTTGCCCGATCTTCGCCGTGGGCGGCGGCGTCGAGGTGCGACCGCTCATGAAGATGTGAAGCCCCTCGATCCGCATCTCTTCCGGCACGAATGGGCGCGGCTCGTCGCCGCGCTCGTTCGTGTGTTCGGCGTGCACAACCTCGAGCTCGCGGAGGACGTCGCGCAGGAGACGCTCTTTCGCGCGATGCACCTGTGGAAGCAGGCGGGCGTTCCCGATCAGCCGTCCGCGTGGCTCACGACGGTCGCCAAGCGTCGCGTGCTCGACGAGCTGCGTCGCGCCCGCAGGCACGCGATCGCCGCGCCCGAGCTCGCGCGTTTCCTCGAAAGCGAGTGGACGCGCGTCGGGACGGTCGACGAGCTGTTCACGGAGCAGCGGCTGCACGACGACGAGCTACGCGTCATGTTTTCGCTCGCCCAGCCGCGGCTGCCCGAAGCTTCGCAGCTTGCCCTGATCTTGCAGCTGTCGTGCGGGTTCAGCGATGCCGAGATCGCGGCTGCGCTCATGACGTCGACTGTCGCGGTCACCAAGCGGCTGCAACGCGCGAAGGAGGTGGTGCGCGGCTCCCGCTCCCTCTACGAGCTGACGGACGCAGATTTGCCCGAGCGTCTCGCGAGTGTCCAGCGCGCCATCTACCTGCTCTTCAACGAGGGCTATCACGGAGCCTCTTCGGAAGCCGTCGTTCGAGCCGACCTGTGCGCCGAAGCGCTCCGCCTCGGGGGCTTGCTCGCCAATCACCCCAAAACGGGCACACCGGAGACGCTGGCGCTCGCGGCCCTCCTGCACCTCCACGCCGCGCGCCTCCCTGCCCGACTCGACGAGCATGGGGAGCCCCTGCCGTTCTCCGAGCAGCCGCGGGATCGTTGGGACCAATCGCTCATCTCGCGTGGCCTTGCCCTGCTCGGCGAGGCGTCTTGCGGCGACACGCTCACGCCATTTCACATCGAAGCGGCGATCGCGGCGGTCCATGGAACCGCGGCATCGGCCGCGACGACGCCATGGCCGCAAATCGTCGCCCTGTATGACACGCTGCTCCGCCTGGCGCCGTCACCGATTGTCGGTTTGAACCGTGCCATTGCCTTGGCCGAGGCCGAAGGCCCGGAGCGCGGGTTGGCGGAGCTTGCCGCCCTCGATGCGCGTGCGCTGGAGACCTACGTTTTCTACCACGCGGCGCTCGGGCAGCTGTCGGCGCGCGCAGGCGATTGGACGACGGCCAAGCTGCACTTCGCCCGCGCGCTCCAACTCGCACGAAGCCCCATGGAGGCGGCGTTCCTTGCCCGCCGCGCGGCGCGCTACGGAGCCGATTGACCTGCCCGCCGGCTCGAGATTCGCCGCCTTCTGCATGCGGAGACGCGTCTGGTAGAGGGACGCGCACGGTGGTCGTCTGCCGGAGGAGGGTTGAAAAGAAGGAAAGCGTCTTGTTGTTTGGTGAAAGCGGCTTCCCAGAAGCGCACCCGACTTACCGTCGGCGGCTTCCCCGACGCGAAGACGATCCGACACTCGACCGCGCGCAACGCCTGGGGAGCGCTCACGGGCGAGCTCAATCGTCGCCCGCTGACCGTGACAGCTCGACGAGCGCCCGCGCGCTGCCGCTCCCCAGGCTCGCCACGGCGCTCACGTCCGAAGGTCGCCAAGCCAGCGCAGCGCGCGCAGCCCGGGCATAAACGCATACTCGTCGCCGCGCATGACGACAAAGCGTGAGAGCCCGTTCAGGCGCCGGTACGTCGCAGCGTTGGGATTAGGCCGCGGGCGCGGGCTCACGCCGCCTTGGTGAGGTTTTCCCAGAAGCGCTTCAGGCTCTCGTCGACCCCGAAGAGCGTGCTGAAAATCGTGGAGTCGGCGACGAGCACGTGGCCGGCCCTGTCACCGCTCGGCGGTATCCACACGAGCGCGTTGAACTCGGTGTTGCCAGCGCTCGTGAAGGGATGCGGGCGCGCGAGAATCAATCGGCTGCTTCGCGAGGACGCGGGCGGCTCGGGGGTCGTCCGTCGTCACGGCGTAGTGCGGCAGGTGCATGTGGAAGTTGAAGCGGCGGACGCCGTTCAGCCAGCCGCTCGTGTCGAGGTCCGTCGCGACGGTCAGCGGCGCAATTTGCGTCGTGCCTGAAACCACGGCGGGGCGTAGGCCCCACCGGTTCTCGACGGGGATACCAAGCCCCTTCATGAGCGAGCGCGCGTAGCCGGCGAAGCCCTGTTGGGAGGGGACGAGTTCGTCGCCATGGTGCGCGTGCTCGATTGCGCGCTCCTTCATGTCCGGCGATGCCCCGACATCGTGATGTGGGCCCAGGACGAGACAAGTACCCTCGCGCCGGAGGAAGTCACGCACCGCCTCGATCTCCGCGGGGGCGGCCTCTTGCCGCGTGATGCGGTGATCCAGGCCCCAGATCAGGAGCGTGTCGCAGTCGCCGAGGACTCGCTCGTCGAGCGGTAGCGAGAAACCTGCCTGGTCGATGCGCTGGAAGACCGGCACGACATGGCCGGTGACCTCCTCGGCGAATTTCTGGAAGTTGACCCAGCCCCAGAAGAAGAGCTCCAGCGACCCTGCGATCCCCTGCATGAACCTCAACGGGTCCGACCACTGGGGCTCCTCGTAGGCGGGCCAAAGCACCCGGCGCACCTCGGTCATTGTCGAGAAGCGGTTGTCGAGCTCCGTCGGCGGGCGCCCGGCCTCGCCCGGGTACGTCCAGGACACGTAGACGCTGAGGCGCCGCCGCCCCTTCGTGTACTTCCGCGGGTGGTGGTTCTGGTTGTACGTCCGCGCCGTTTTTGCTTCGCCCATGACTGGCCTACTGGAGTTGCTCGAGCATCTCGGTGAGCGCGGCCTTGATCTTGAGCGCCTTCTTGATCTCGTCGCTCGAGACGTAGGGGTACTCGCCGTACTCGATGAAGCTGTTGCACTGGTGCGCCCTGACGAACGCGACGAACGCGGCCGAGTTCGTCTTCCAGTCCGCAGGGAAGCCCTCGAGGTTCTCGAAGGCCGTGTCGATCCCCGCCTGGCGGAAAATCGCCACCGCGTCGTCGGTGTACTTGTCGAAGTCGGTGTCGAAGATGCCCTGGTACATGAACCGGGTGTCGTCGTCGAACAGGACCCAGCGCAGGTAATGGAGCTTGAGAGGCGCGAGCATGAACGGGTCGGCCTTCAGCGCCTCGACCAGCCTCTGGCCGTAGGCGCGCATCGCGTCCGCCCGGCCAGGCTTGACCTTGGCGATGACCGTGAATCCGTAGCACGCCGGCGTCTTCGGGAAGATGGGCCCGTACTTCCCTTTCTCGAGGTGCTCTGTCGACTTGGGTATCGCGACGGCCTGAGGTCGAAGCTCCATGGCACGTACCGTCCTCTCGGATTACCTGGTTGCACGACGGGTGCCTGACAAGGCCCGGAGTCGCGTCATGCATGACATCCTCGCGCGCGGATGGACCCATCTCCTCGCTCGGCTGGACGGGCCGATGCACTTCCGGTTCATCGTCCAGCCGCTCGTGGCGATGTTCCTGGGCGCTCGTGCGGGGCTCAGGGACGCGCGGGCGGGTGAGCCGCCGTTCCTGTCGGCGGTCGTTCGCTACCCCGGGCGCCGGAGCGAGCGCGTGACGGGCGCGCTGCGTGACGTCGCGTCGTGCTGCTCGTCGCGGCCGTCCTGGACGCCGCGTACCAGCTCGTGGAGCACGGCGGCATCTTCCTGTTCGAGCTGGTGATCACGGTGGCGGTCCTGGCGCTCGTGCCGTACCTGCTCGTCCGCGGACCTGTGGCTCGACTGGCCCGCTGGTATGCAAGCCGCTCGGCCTCCACGCCCCTGGGGCGCAGCCGTTCGCCGTAGCGCGCGGGGGCGCGGGATCGTCGCTCATCGCCTGGGTGAACAGCGCGATCCAGCCAAGCGGGGCTGCTTCCCGTGTCGCGTGAGAACCCATCGCGCGCGCGGTGGCTATCCACGCGACGACGATCAAGCACCACATCACCGGGAAGCCCACCGCGGTGATGCACTGCTCAGCGCGGCTTCGCCCCAGCCTCCCGACCACGGAAGTGCCGTGAGCCGGCGTCCTACGGGTCGCAGGTTCAAAGCGCTCAAGGCGAACGGAAGACCGCGGAACGAAGCGTCTTTCCTGGGACTGAGTTGCGCGGGAAGGATTTGAACCTTCGACCTTCGGGTTATGAGCCCGACGAGCTACCAGGCTGCTCCACCGCGCGAGCCTCTGGTAGCCGATGCGAACGGATACGGCAAGCCCGTGTTTCGCAGAAACGCTTCACGACCGCCTCGCGCTCGCGCGTTTGTGCCCGATTCCGCCGAATCTCTCTCTGTCCGACGAAAACGCCCGCGCTCCGCCAGAATCGCCGCACCCCCGTTGAATCCGGCTACCCGCGGCGCGACGATGCTCTTGACGTGGACAAGCCTACCCCGCCCCCGCCGCCCCCTCCGCGACCGCTGCCGCCCACCGGGAACAAACCCCCTCCCCTGCCCCCCGCATCCCCGCCGCGCCCGCCGCCTCTTCCCGCGCGCGCCCGCGCGCAGGCGCGTCCGGCCGCGCCCGAGCCCCGGGACGACGGCACGATGTCGACGCGCGACAAGATGTCGCTCGCGGACGTCGCGCTCCAGCTTCGCGACGAGCAGCTCCAGGCGCGCATCGTCCACTACAAGGCCGAGCTCGAGACGAGCCCCGAGCTGGACGCGGTGACCGCGAGTGTCGTGGCCGAGCTGCAGGCGCTGCAGCGCGCGGCGGGCGCGAAAACGGCGAGCGCTCCGCCGCCGGCCGCGGACCGGGCGCAGCACGAGATTGAGCTCATCGGCAGCCTGAAGCAGATGCTGGCGCGGTGCTTTCGCGCGGGGGAGCTCTCGAGCCTGGTCGAGCGCAAGATGGCCGAGGGCAGCAAGCGCTTCGCGCGCCTCTTCTTCGAGAGCGAGCTGTGCGAGCGGATCCGCGGCTCGTCGGGCGAGCAGAAGACGATGCGCTTCGGGACGCAGGCGCTCTACCTCGTTCTGACGCGCAACAGCGATTTTCTCCTCCGGCAGCTCGAGTCCTTCGAGTACCAGCCGGCCGAAGAGCTGGACGACGCCAAGACGCGCCTCGAGGACATCACGAAGGACCTGCGGAACGCCTTTCTCAGCGCGACGATGCCCGAGCTCAACGCGCTGATGCAGACGTTGAACGAGCTCCTCGGGAAGTTCTTCGTCGTCGAGCTCCCTCCGGGGGTCGGCGAGATCGCGTGGGAGGTCGTGAAGGAGGCACGCCTGGCCGACACGCGGGCGCGCACCGGGTACAAGATCGGCGCCGAGGCGTTCCCCCGCTTCCGGGCCACCTTCGAGCGCAAGTTCCTCCACCGCCTGGTGGCCTACGTCGAAGACGGCATGCTCGAGCGGGTGCGCGGCAAGGCGAGCGAGTTTCGGAGCGAGACGCTGCGCTTCGTCGCCGACCCGCAGATCTTCACCGACGTCTGCGAGCTCGTGTGCGACGCCATCTACGACTACCTCTACAACGACGGCTTCCTCGACCTGCCGCCCGACTGGCGCGCGCGGCTGCGGGGGCAGCAGTCTCGCTAGCGCTCACGACGCCCGGAACCGACCGCGCCCCTCGGTGACCCACCAGTCGCGGTACCGCTGCTGCGCCCGTTCGCGGTCGCGCGACGGCAGCTCGCTTCCGTAGCCGAAGTACTCCTTGCTCAGCGCGCGAAGCTGCTCCCCCGCCAGGCGCCGGACATTCGCGACCTCGTGCATCAGCGAGTCGATGAGCCACTCCACGCGGTGTCTCGCGCCGTTCGCCTCCCACCAGCGAAGCCACGCCCGGGCGTCGGCCCCGAAGTCCTGGCAGGTCACGGTGACGAGCGCGTCGCGCGCCGCGGCGGCGACATTCTCTTCGTGGTCGCCGAGCGCCTGGATCAGGCCCGGTACCATCAGCGGGTCGCGTATCTCGGACATCGCGCGGATCGCGCCGAGCCGGTCGACGAAGGCAACCCCCATGGCGAGCTCCAGGAGCGCCTCGCGCACGGCCTGCCCGTGGCTTCGCGCGACCGCCGCGAGCGCATGGCACGCGGAGGCGCGCGTGCCGTCGTCCGGGTCGCGAAGAGCCACGATGAGAAACGGGATGGCCTCGGGGTAGGGCAGCTCGCAGAGCAGGTGGGTCGCCCAGCCACGTGCCTCGGCGTTGGAGTCCGAGAGCCGCTGCAGGACGAACGGCAGGGCGACACGGCGCTCGCGCGCCACGAGGCGCATGATGACGCCGCACTCGCTCGCCAGCGGCGGAGACGCCATCGTCGCGATGCGCGTCCGGTCGAAGGTCACCGGTCCCGGGAAGCGAGCCATGATGACGCGCATCGCGCGCTCGCCCTGCCGGACGAGCTCCCCCTCGTCGCCCTCGTCGGCTTCGCCGGCGAGCAGGCGGTCGAGGATCGTGTCCAGGTCCTGATCGATGTCGACGATGATCGACGGCAGCGGCAGCGCGGCCATGACGTGGCTCGACGGCGGGCGGTGCGGCGGGATGGCGATCGCCGTCGAGAGCTGCGGAATGAGGGGCTCGTCGTCCGCGGTCTCCCACCCGAGCTCGTCGAAGAGGGCCTTCGAGTCGGGGGCGGGCTCGATGTCCGCGATTCGCGGCTCGCTCACGTCCTCGGGGCGCGGCACGATCGACTCGAAGGGAGAAAGTGCCGGCGTGGTAGCTGCACGCCGGCCGATGGGCTTGGGTACCCGATTCGGACTCGGGCTCTTCGCGCGGGATGGGGGGACCACTGATGGGCCGCACCGACGCGAGGTTCATCGGAGGCGGGGGCGCCTGCGAGGGCGGCGGGACCGAGTGCGTCCCGCGAGCGCGCGGCGGCTTGGAGGACGGCAGCTTCGCGGACTCGAGCATCGCGGGATTGACGCGGCCAATCCCGACGGACGACTTGGACCCCGCGATGAAGCCGTCGAGCTTGCGACGCACGATGAGCCGCTCGAACGCTTTGCCGACGGCGCCGGCGCAGCCCACCACTTCTTGCGCGGTCGCGCGGTCGACCCCCGAGTCCCCGCAATCGCCCACGAGCATCGCGACGACACGCGTGCGCACGATCAGCGGCACGATCGCGAGCTCCGCGTCGCGGGGGCGATTGAGGTCCGCCAGGAGCTCGATCTCGAGGCCGTCGTCGGGCGCCTTCGCGACGAGCGGAGCGCGCGTGTCGCGCACCGACGCCATCATCCCGGGCAGGTCGAGCGGCACGCCGATGCCGGCGACTCGCTCCCGGGGGGCTCCCGCGCCGAAGGCGTCGCGCCCCTCGGCGATGTCGCCGTGGACGAGGAAGAGCGCCGCATAGTCGAAGAACTGGCGCGAGAAGTCGAAGAAGAGATTCGAGCAGGGCATCTCGATTGGCCGCCTGCTCGGCCTCGTGGCGCGCGTCGCTAGCCGTGATGGGGCCTCGCCTCCGGCGCGGCGCGCGTGCCGTCGCGGACACCTCGCGCTGCAGCAGCCCGCCGCGGCGACCGGGCAGCTGCGACGAGATTGAAGACTCCTCCGACTCGGGCACGGGCCGGGTCCCCTCGGCGCCGGGAGCGGCCGCCTCCAGCGCCGGCGGCTGAGCCGAGATGAGCCGCATGGCCGGCAGCCCCGTGATTGTCTTGCGGCGTCGCGCCGGAACGGCGGGCTCGGAGGAGTCGCGCGCGGGCGAAACCGTCCCGTAGGAGGGCGTCCCGGTTCGCCGGGGCCCCGCCTCCATGAGCAGCGTGTCCGGCGGGCTCGGCGCCTTCGGAATGGGCGGCATCGACCCGAGCGGGGGCGGCATGGAGCCGGCGGCGGCCGGGATGCCCGACAGGCGCGACAGGAGCCGCTGCATGCGCCGTTCGAGCGGGACGCCGTAGAGCCGCGAGATGGCCTGCCGGACGCGCACGGCCGTGGCCGAGCGCTGCTCGATGGGCATCCCGAGCGCGAACGACAGCTGGTCCTCGAGCTCGGGCGGGAGCGGCTCGGCCACCGCGAGGACGAGCTTCTTCTCGTTCTCGACGGCGAACGGCACGACCGACCGCTTCGACGCCATCTCCGGCGGCACGAGCGCCCGAACGCCCTCGGGCGCGAGCGGGAGCTCTCCCGGCGGCGCCAGGGGGAGCTTCATCGATTCGGCCAGGAGCTTCGCGAGGACGGCCTCGTCGACGCGGGCGACTTCGAGGAGGTTGGTCACCAGGTCGCCGCCGTAAATGACCTGCCGCGCGAGCGCCTCCTCGACTTGTCGCATGGTCGCGACCTCGCGCTGGACGATGAGGGAGCTCAAGGACATGGATTGCGCGGGCTCGGCTTCGGGAACTCGCATCTCAGGCTACAGGCTCCCGGCCTCGGTCTCCAGCGCGCGAACCAAGCCGGGGACCGTGTACTCGCCGGCCATGACGTCCACGCGCAGGCCCCGGGCGCGCGCGGTCTCCGCCGTGACGGGGCCGATGCACGCGATGCGGGGGCCGGCGAGCAGCGCGGCCGCCCGGGCGCCGAGCCAGTCGCAGAGGTGGTCGACCGTGCTGCTCGAGGTGAAGGTCACGACGTCCACCCGCTCGGCCTCGAGCTCGCGCTGGAGGGCGGCCAGAGCCTCGGGCGGCGGCGAACGCGTCTCGTACGCGGCGACGACGTCCACCTCGCAGCCCGCGTCGCGCAGGGCCTGCGGAAGGGCGTCGCGCGCGCGCGCCGCCCGGGCGAGGAGAACGCGCTTGGGTTCTGCCGCGCCCGCGCCGTGCAGCGCAGCGAGCATCTCGGCCGCGAGGCCCTCCCCCCGGAACTCCTTGGCCACGACGTCCGGGACGAGCCCACGTCGCTCGAGAGCGCGCGCCGTCGCCGGACCGATCGCCGCCAGCCGGGCACCCCCGAACGCCCGCGCGTCGGCGCCGGCGGCCACGAGAGCCTCCCAGGTGCGCTCGACGCCGTTGGCGCTCGTGAACGCGACCCATCCGTACCGGCCGGCGCGGAGCTCGGCGATCGCGCGCGCCAGCGGCTGCGGATCGCTCGGCGGGTGAATCTCGATGGTAGGAACGACGAGGGGCTCCGCGCCGCGCTCGCGCAAGAGCGCCGCCGTACCCCCTGCCTGCTCGCGTGCCCGCGTCACCAGGACGCGTTTACCAAAGAGCGGGCGTTTTTCGAACCAGCGCAGCGCGTCGTCCGGTCGGCCGAAGGCTACGACGATGGCCCCCGGGCCCAGCGCGCGTGCCTGCACGGCGGCCTCGCCCGCCGTCGTGACCATGACGCGCTGCGCAGGCGTACCCGCGGCGGCCACCAGCGTGACCGGCACGTCCTTCCCCTCGCCGGCAACGGCGCTCGCCACGTCCGCCGCCCCGACGCGGACCGCCCGACCGAGCACCCCCGCGAACGCCGCCGCCGCGCCGCGGGCGCCGACTCCCGGCACGACCTCGATGGCCACGCCGGCGCCCGCCACGGCGCGCGCCAACGCCACGGTCTCCGGCGACTCGAGCGCCTCTCCCGCCATTGCCCGCACGACGTGTTTTCCCCTTTGGGCCAGCGCGATCAGGCGTTCGGCGCCGGCTCCTTCTTCGTCACCGACGATCACGTCCGCCTCCTCGAGACGCCGTACGGCGCGCGCGGTGCGCAGCGCCGGGTCGCCCGGACCGAGCGACACGAACGACACGAGCGAGGGAGGCACAGGGGCATGGTATCCCGCCCGCTTGCGGCCGAGGCTTTCCGTTGGAGACCCTGCGCGAGCCTCGCCGCGGCGAGCCGCACGGGCGCACGGGATTGACCGCCGTTCACGTCCAGGCTGCAATTGGATCGCCCCCGAGTGCGTACACCGCGCTCGAAACGGGAGAGCCCGCCCGTGACGACGAACCCCAACCCACCGCAAGCCGGCGTTCAGCCCGGCGACGTGCTGGCAGGCAAGTATCGGGTCGAACGCGTCCTAGGGTCCGGGGGCATGGGGGTGGTGGTGGCCGCGCACCACCTGCAGCTCGACGAACGAGTGGCGCTCAAGTTCCTGCTTCCCGTGGCCCTCGGGAACCCCGATTCGGTGGCGCGGTTCGTTCGCGAGGCCCAGGCCGCGGTCAAGATCAAGAGCGAGCACGTGGTTCGCGTGACGGACATCGGAGAGCTCGAGAACGGCGCGCCGTACATCGTCATGGAGTACCTGGAGGGCAGCGACCTCGCCCACTGGCTGATGGAGCGCGGGCCGACGCCCGTCGAGCAAGCCGTCGATTTCGTCCTCCAGACGTGCGAGGCCATCGCCCTGGCTCATACGCTCGGCATCGTCCATCGGGACCTCAAGCCCTCGAACCTCTTCTGCTGCGTCCGGCCGGACGGGCGGCTGTCGGTCAAGGTTCTCGACTTCGGCATCTCGAAGATCACGAGACCCGGCGCCCACGGTCACGGCGTCACGAGCACGACGGAGATCGTCGGTTCGCCGGCGTACATGTCTCCGGAGCAATTTCAGTCGTCCAAGGGCGTCGACTCCCGCACCGACATCTGGTCGATCGGGGTCATCCTCTTCGAGCTTCTCACGGGCAGTCTGCCTTTCCTCGCCGAGACCATCACGGAGCTCATCGTCCGGATCGCGATGGACCCCGCTCCTCCGGTTCGGAGCTTGCGACCGGACGTGCCGGCGGGCCTCGAGCAGGCCGTCGCGCGGTGTCTGCACAAGGATCGCGAACAGCGATTCCCGTCCGTCAGTGCGCTCGCGAGGGCGCTCGGCGACTTCGGCTCCCGAAAAGGCCGGGCATCGGTCGAACGGATTGTCGAGACCTGGAACGCCGCGGGGATTGCCTCCGCAGCCGTCTCCGCGTCGAGTCAGCCTTCGGCCGCGGCATCAGCGCCGATCTCGCCGCCGGCTGGAACGCAGCCAGCGCAAGGAGCGTGGAACGAGACGCAGACGTCGACTCGCTTCCCTCGGCCATCGAGACGTCCGATGTGGGTGACGGGGGGGATTCTCGCGACCGTCGCAGTCGCAGCCGCGGTTGTGGTCCGAGCCCGGCAGGTCGCACCGCTGCCCGCGGCGCCGCTCCCGCCTGCGAGCATCGTGACGATCGCCCCGATGCTTACTCCGGTGGCGACCCCGCCGCCCATCGCGCCCCCGGATTCAGCATCGGCATCGTCGCCGACGGCAACCCCCCAGACGAAGTCCGCGCCGGCCGCGCCCGCGCGGAGGCAGCACAAGAGCGCCGGGCCATCCCCCCAGCCCGCATCCGATTTCTCGACCGCGGCACCCGAATCTTCGCCTCCGCCCGCGGCCGTTCCGGCGGAGAACTGCAGCCCGCCATACTTCATTGATTCCAGTGGCCATCGCCAGTACAAGCCAGCGTGTCTTTGAAATCTCGGGGCAGTCCATGCGAACTTACACGCTTATCGGGCTCGGTTCGGCCGCCCTGCTGGTGACGGCCGCCGCGCGCGCGGACGACAAGGCTACGTGCCTCGCCGCGGCGTCCAACGGCCAGAACGCGCGAGACCAGCACGGGCTCCTCGAGGCTCGCGACCAGTTCCGTGCGTGCGCAGCCGCCGCGTGTCCGTCGGTCGTGCAGAACGACTGCGCGACCTGGCTCGGTGAGGTGGAGAGGGCGCTCCCGAGCGTGGTCATCTCCGCCCGAGACGGCGCCGGTGCCGACCTTTTCGACGTGAAGGTGAACGCGGACGGGCAGCCTTTCGTCTCGCGGCTCGACGGCCGGTCGGTGGAGATGAACCCCGGCGCGCACACCTTCCACTTCGAGGCGGCGGGAGGGGCGACGCTCGACGAGCGAGTGCTCGTCAAGGAAGGCGAGAAGAGCCAGCCGGTGGCGGTGGTCCTGCGAGCGCCGCACGCCCGGGGCGAGGACGTCGCAGCGAGCGCGTCGAGCCCATGGAGGGCGATCGGCTGGGGCGCCGGCATCGTCGGCCTGGGCGGAGTCGCGGTCGGCGCGGCGTTCGGCGGCAAGGCGATCCTCGACGAGAACGCTCATTGCGGGCCGGACCATCGTTGCAATCCGGGGACGACGAGCGCCGTCCAGAGCGCCGCTCTCGTCGCTGACGTGGGCCTCGTCGGCGGGGGAGCTCTGCTCGCAACGGGCGTCATCCTGGTGCTGCTCGCGCCGAGAGCAGGGCACGAGCGGGGGGGGTCGCTCGGCGTGACGCCGACGCTCGCAGCCAACGGCGCAGGCGCCATGCTCGCCGGGAGCTGGTGATGCGCACGGCTCGCACGAACGGGCGAGCGTGGCTGGCCGCTGGGGTCTTCGCGTGGAGCGCCGCGCTCGGCGGGTGCGAAGGGATTCTCGGGACGGGCAGCCTGAGCGACCGCACCGCCGCAGACGGCAGCAGCGACGCGACCACAGCGCCCGACGGCGGCCCGGACGCAGCGGTGGACTCGCGGGGCGCGCCAGAAACGGCCGCGGATATCGACACGGGGGCAGACTCGCGGGTCGCGCCGGATACGGGCGGAGATGTCGCGGAGGCTTCGCGCGACGCACCCACCGAAGCCGACGTCGGGGTCCCGCCGCACTGCGCGGGAACCTTGTGCGGCTCCACTTGCTGTCCGGCCGGTGCGGCCTGCACCAGCGGCAGCGATGCATGCACAATCCCCACGTTGAGCAGCACGGCGGCTTCCGCGCTGATGCTGTGGCTCGCAGCCGACCTCGAGCTCGATTGCCAGGCAGGCAGCGTGGCCTCGTGGGGGAATCTCATCGGGAGCCACGGCGCCACTCCCTTCAGCGCCGCGGCGCTGCCGGACGGAGGACTCGTAGGACCCCACACGGGCCCCGCGTGCGGCGCGGCCGGGCACACAATCAACGGGATCGCGGTCCCCTACTTCCCGGCGCCGAACGACGGGCCGCCGTACGTGAACGGGACCCTCGACGTGGACCTGGCGTTCCTCGACGCAAGCCCGTTCACGATATTCGTCGTCGAACGGAGATGGTCGGGCGTGTTTCGCCCCGAAAACTTTGGCGGCCAGTTCTTCCTCGGGACGGAGACCCCGGACGAAGCCAACACGCCGACGCACAAGGCCCTGCAGCTCGGATACGTGCAGTACCTGTCCAACTCGGACGGAGGCCCGTGCACGCAGCTCACCTTCGACGTCACGTTCGGGGGAATCAGCAGCGCCATCCCAGCCGACGGGAACAACGTCGCCGCGCCCGTCTCCATCGACGCATTTCGCAACGGCCCGCTCGACGGCATGGACGCCTACGTGAACGGGATTTTGCTCGGTCCGACCACGGTCTACAACCAGCTCTTCGAGCTCCAATACGGCTCTCGGGTCAATCGGGCGCGGGCTTCGCGTGAACGAACACGACCACCGGTACAAAGGCGACATCGCCGAGGTCCTCGCTTTCGCCTCCGAGCTGACCGAGAGCGACCGCCTGGTCGTCGAGAGCTACCTCGAGGCGAGGTGGGGCCCGGTCGGTTTCATCACGAATGGCGGGTCATGCCCGTGATTCGAGGACCACGCCCCCCTACCGCTGGGGCGCGCACGTCGAGACGCCGGCGCCGACGATGAGCTCGGGAAATTGCGCCACCTGCAAGATGGAGCCGTCGCTCGGCCGGAAGCGCGTGACGAGCGTGCCGGCCGCCGAGGGTGGCGCCGTGAAGGTGTAGAAGTCGCCGCCCCAGAACGCGAAGGCCCAGCCGTTGCCCTGATTGACGCCGCTCAGCGTCGACTGGGCGAGCACCTGCGCGCTCCCCTTGTCGATTTGCGCGATGAAGGAGTCAGGAGCGCCCGGCGTCGCCTGGTAGAACCCGAAGAGATCGCCGGCGCCGGTCCCGGTGAGCTCGGCGTTGTCGATGGACGGGTTGAACCTGCCGATGATCTGCAGCTGGAAGGTCTTCGTGTCGATGGTGGCAAGCTGGGGGATGCTTTGTGTGTCGCTTCCGCTCGCGACGTAGAGCGTCTCGCCCATGCCGACCGCGTCGTGCGAGAACGCCATGCCGAACTCCGCGGCGAAGCCCTGCTGCCCGGACACGAAGGGAGTCGGCTGGCACGCGGCCGTCGCCGTGCTCACGCGGAAGAGCTCCCCGTCGTTGAAGATGGTGTACGCGATGCCGGTGCGGTCGACGGCCATGGAGAAGGGCGTCGCGCCGGGGGTGCTCGTGTTGCACGTGATGGTGTTGATGGTCGTGAAGGTGCCCGTCGGCGGATAAAAGCTGAGCAGCGTGTACTTTTCGGTGATGACGTAGATGAGCGTCGACGCCGCGTCGGGGCAGTCGTTGAAGGGCGGCGGCGGCGTGACGTCGATGGGCGGAAGCGCGTCTTCCTCGCCCGCGTCTTCCGCGCCGGAGTCTTGCGGCGGCGGTGCGGCCTCGAAAGGAACGAAGACGTCGTGGCCAGCGTCGGGGGGTACGTCGGCGTCTGGCTCCAACCCCGCGAGGAGCCCGGTCTTGCTGCCGCACGCCGCGGCGCCGACCGGGACGAGACAGGCGACGCAAAGGAAGCGATACCGCGATCGCATGGGCCTCCACCATGACGCGGCGGCTCCGCTCGGACAAGGAAAGAGTGCTATGCCCATCGGCATACCCATGCCCTTTCCCGCCGTGCGCCCCCGACGGCTCCGCGCCACCGCCGCGATGCGCGATCTCGTGCGTGAGACGCAGCTGTCTCCACGAGACTTCGTATGGCCGCTCTTCTTCCATGCCGTCATCGACGAGGCTCGCCCCGTGAGCACGATGCCGGGCGTGTCGCAGCTCCCGGTGAAGGCCGCCGCCCAGGCGGCCCGAGACGCCGTGCGCCGCGGCCTCGGCGGCGTGCTCCTCTTCGGGCTGCCGGCGAAGAAGGACGCGCGCGGCACGAGCGCGCTCGACCCCAACGGTCCCGTGCCGCGCGCCATCGCCGCCATGAAGGACGCCGCGCCCGACCTCGTCGTCGTGACCGACGTGTGCGTCGACGAGTACACCGATCACGGGCACTGCGGCATCCTCCGCCCGGCCGCGTCCCCCGCTGCGCGCAAGCGCGGCGAGATGGAGGTGGACAATGACGCGACGCTCGAAGTGCTCGCGGAGATGGCGCTCGTGCACGCGCGGGCCGGGGCCGACGTCGTCGCGCCGAGCGACATGATGGACGGGCGCGTGGGGCGCATCCGGCGCGCGCTGGACGAGTCGTCGCTCGAGTCGACGAGCATTCTGAGCTACGCGGTCAAGTACGCGAGCGGCTTCTACGGGCCGTTCCGCGAGGCCGCAGACTGCTCGCCCAAGTTCGGCGATCGTGCCGGCTACCAGATGGACCCGGGCAACGTGCGCGAGGCCCTGCGCGAGGCGCGCCTCGACGAGGACGAGGGTGCCGACATGCTCATGGTGAAGCCGGCGCTCGCGTACCTCGACGTCATCCGCGCGGTGCGCGCCGAGACGACGCTGCCGCTCTTCGCGTACAACGTGTCCGGCGAGTACGCGATGCTCAAGGCCGCCGCTGCGGCCGGCATGATCGACTACGCGCGCGCGATGATGGAAGTGCTCGTCTCGATTCGCCGCGCCGGGGCGGACGCGATCCTGACGTACCATGCGATGGAGGCCGCGGAGGCGCTCGGTGGGTGAGCCGAAACGCGCTCTCCGGGTCCTCGCGCTCCCGTGCGCCATCGGCCTGGTCGCGATCGGCGCGGCAGCCGTCGTCCCGGCGGCGGGCGGGTGCCAGACACACCAGTGCGATGCCGATTGCGTCGTGCGCGGTGCAGCGCCCACCGCGTCCTGCTCCGGAGGCGACGACCAACCCTTCGGCCACGCGTCTCGCAACGGAAACGAGATCCTCTGGGAGTCGTCTCCCGCGATGGGCATGCAAAGCGAGCCGGCGACGGAGTGGCTCGACTACCCGGGGCAACGCACCTACCGGCTCAACTGGGTCGCCGCCGTGAAGCGAGACGTCCCGGACGTCAATCCTGGGTCGCTTTCTGTTTCGTGGGTGTCCCCTTACGTTTCAATCTACGAAAATGGCGGCTTCTACGTCGAGGCAGCCGGCCAGCTGGCGGAGATGTCGTCCACCAATCAGCAGGTGAACGTCACCAACGCCACCTGCGCCGCGTATTTCCTGCGCGTCGTCGTGGCGCTGCAGGTGGGGTCATCCGGAGATGCCGCCGGCGGCGACGGCGCTGACTGAGGCGTGCCCCTCACGCGCCCTCCGCCAACCTCCGCGCGACGTAGCGGCCGATCCGCTCCACGACATCGGGGCCGATCGTCGTGAACTGGACGCCGAAGAAGTGAGCGCCCGCCTCCTTGGACAGGTGGCGAATGACACCGCGCGCCGTGAACGCCTTCTCGGCCCCGAGCTTGACGACGAGATGGACGGGCTCGTCGATGTTGCATCCGCGGAAATTCGTTGGGAACGCAGATGGCGAGGCCGCCGACGCTGATGTCGCGCGCGCGGACGACCTCGAGGAATCCGTCGCCCATGATGTGGACCTCGATGCGCTCACCCGGCGCCGGTGTCACGCGCGGGTGAGCACGTCGTCGATCCCATATGCCCACGCCAAAATCGTATCACTGCTGACCCATGGTGCTAGCGAGACCCGAGCGCCCCGCTCGCGCCCGGGATGGACAATCCAGATACATTCAAGACAGTTGCGCGCCGCGCGTTCGGGGTCCGGGCAGGCGACGCGACCTCGCCGATCGGACGCAACCCGGTCGGGGCCGACGTACGCATCATTCGAGCTCGATCGAAACGAGCCTCGTGTCCGGCGAGCCGTCCGGCAGAGCCGGGGAGCGCCAGTCGACCGTCGCCATGACCGTCGGGGTCACGAGCCGCGAACCCTGGATCCGAACGGCGGCGGAGTACGTCTTGCCTTCGCGGTGGGCCGTATAAACGTGCCCGTTCACGTATACGGACAAAGCATTCGCGGTGACGCCCTCCACCTCGAGACGAAGCTCGTGACGATCGTCTTTCTTCGGATTCACGTGGAGAAACACGTTCGTCACAGCGTCGATCTTGCAGGTCGGGTACCAACCCTCGACCGGCCAGTCCGGTGGCTCGCCGCAGCGGGCCCGGGACGACAGCGGCTTGTCGACCCCCCAACGCGACGCGGTGAAGTCTTGCCACATGGAAGCGGAGGCGGTCGGCGGCGCGGTCTCCCATTGGTCCGTGTACCAGCGGAGAGGCGTCCACGGCGCGATGCTCTGGTAATAGCCGGCAAGCGAGACGGCCACGAACGCCGCTGCCGATCGGAACCCGAGGATCGCTTTCGCGGCGCGAGGCAACGCGTACACGTACTGGACGCAAGCCAGGATGATGAGCGGCCAGAAGTCACCCACGTAGCGCCAGGCGAAGCCGGCTCCCGCGTACACGTAAGCGAGAAAGATGGCGACCATCCCCCCGAAGGGAACGAAGGCTGCGAGCTTGCGATCCCGCCGGACTGCCTGGTGCAGGAACATCCAGATCAGAAGCGCGAGCACCGCTCCGCCGAAGAACGGCTCGTGCACCGCAGGAGGTCGCTCTTCGTATTGGTACGAGCAGCCCTTGAGCCGGGTCGACAGCTCCGAGATGCCGAAGAAGAACGCATGAAAGAGGCTCTTGGCGACGTCCACTTTGTGGGCCGTCGTGTCGGCACACAGACTCCCGAAGCGCACCATCGCGGCCTGTGGTGAATTCTCGATGACGGCGTTGCTGAACCCGAGCGCCAGCGGTGCGCCGCCCTTGACCCAGTTCGAAAATGCCCAGAATGTGGCGGACGGTGCCACCGTCACCAGAAATGCGAGCTTCGATCTGCGGCTGGTGCTTTCGAGCAGGACGAGCGCCGTCCAGACGCCGAGGTGGACCAGGCCCGTCGGACGGATGAGGAGACCGAGCCCCGCCGCGAGACCCAACCCGCACGCGGCCGGCAATGTCCACGAGCAGCGCAGGGCGAAGATGTACGCGCAGAGAGCCAGGAGCTCGAACACCACGAAATAGCAGAGGGTCTCTTCGTAAACGATGAACCGACAGGACATCAGCGGATAGAGGCTGCAGGCGAGCGTCAGCGCAGTTGCGGCCCAGGCGAGCACGCCGCGGCGGATCTTGCCGGGGAGACGGCGCATTCCGGCGAGCTGGTAGAACGCGGCCCAGAGCACGGCGATGAGAGCCGTCAGATAGGCAAAGAAAATGGCGCGATCGGGGAAGAACTTCTCCGCTCGCCACCGCAGCGCATACGCGTGGAAGGGCAGCTGCAAGAGGGGCACGCCGAACCCCCAGTTCGTGTAGCCGGCGCCGTTCAGGAACTGCTCGTCGAAATGGATGTGCGAAATCCCGCTCCGCAGGCGCAGCGTGCCTGTCAGCATGGCCATGGCCGTGAAGCGGTGCTCGTCTCGGGCCTCGAAGAGCCAGAGCCTGTTCCCGCCCCCGAAAATCTTGAGCGACTCGCGGACGAGCGCCCAGAGCCCAAGCGCTACGAGGGCGGCGTGCAAGAGCCAGGACAGCGCGGTGCGAATGCACCGTCGCGCGCGAGATGCCGGGTCGCGGGACAACGCTCGAAGGGCCATCCCCGTCGGGGGCGGTTCTATCAAGCGCGAGGCCGGTGCGCGCTTCTTTTTTTCAGCGCATCGCCTTCGGCGTCGCGGCGGGCGTCGTCCCGTGGGGCGGCGCGTGCTCCTCGCGAAAGCACGCCGGCACGCACGCGCGGTACGTCCTGTCGCATTCGTCGCATCCGGCGCTGCCACAGCCCTCGTGGCACGCCTTCCAGCTCGCGGCGCACCCCTCGGCGCAATCCGAGCCAGGCGCGCGAACGACGGCGACTGCCTCCCGCGTGCTGCTCGCGCGACCCCCATCGGGGGGCTGCGCGTTGCTCGCCGGCCGCTCGGCCAGGGTCGGCGGCGGCGCAAACGCGCTCGTCGGCACCGGCGAGGCCGAGCCACGCGGCGGTTTCGCGTTCTGGGCCTCGACGCTGGGTAGCGTCGGGTCGAGCGACAAGGCGCTGAAGCGCGCCGCCGCGTACTCGATGCGATCGCCGGACTGGCCGTACGTGTAGCCGTGCAGCCACTCGCGCCAGCACTGCTTCTTGGCCTCGATGGGCGCGGCCTTCTGGTCGAGCGCGTAGCAGTGCTCGAAGCGGACGTCGCACTCGTAGACGGCCTGAAAGCTCGGTCCGCAAGAGAGCCCACCGCAGACCGCCAGCAGGCCCATCCCGACACTCGCTCCCGACCTCCGCACGCGCCAAGTGTCATTCGGCGCGGGCCCAGAAGCAAACTCGGCGTCCCTTCGGCCGCCGTCTTCGTCAGACGGCCGGGCCGGAGCGCTGGACGGCCGCGGCGCAGGTCACTACATCGGAGCCATGTTCACCGGCCTCGTCGTCGCAACGGGTACCCTCGCCGGCCGCGTCGCACGCGGCCCGGGAGCGCGACTCGCGGTGGCCGCCGTCCTGCCCGGCGAGCCCCTCGCGCTGGGCGAGTCCATCGCCGTCGACGGCGCGTGCCTGTCGGTCGCGGCCATTCTGCCTGACGGATTCGAGGTCGACGCGTCCGCGGAGACCCTCGCGCGGACGACGCTCGGGAGCCTTCCAGCCGGCGCAAGGGTGAACCTCGAGCGTGCATTGCGGGCAGGCGACCGGCTGGGCGGCCACCTGGTGACCGGGCACGTCGACGGCGTGAGCGCCCTCCTGGACCGCCGCCCGCTCGGCGAGGCCCTGCACATGTCCTTCGGACTGCCGGCCGCGCTGGCGCGTCTGGTCGCGGAAAAGGGGTCGGTCGCGATCGCCGGCGTGAGCATGACCGTCAACGCCGTGCATCCGCAATCCTTCGACGTCGCGGTCATTCCCCTGACGCAGCAGGCGACCACGCTGGGCGCACTTGCGGTCGGCGATCGGGTCAACCTGGAGGTCGACCTCATCGCGCGCTACGTTGCGCGCATCGTGGCCGGGGCGGGCGGCTAGACCCTCGTGCATACCATCGACCCGAAGCTGACCGAACGCATCGCAGGGGCGATCGCCGACATCCGCGCCGGCAAGATGATCATCTTGGTCGACGACGAAGACCGGGAGAACGAGGGCGACCTGACGATGGCCGCCCAGTTCGTGACGCCGGAGGCCATCAACTTCATGGCGACCTTCGGGCGGGGGCTCATCTGCCTGACGCTCAGCGAGGAGCAGGTCGACCGGCTGAAGCTGCCGATGATGAGCTCCCCCGGCCGGGCCGGGCCTGCCCTGGGGACCGCGTTCACCGTCAGCATCGAGGCACGCCACGGCGTCACCACGGGAATCAGCGCGGCCGACCGCGCGCAGACGATACGTGTCGCGGCCAACCCGGGCACGCGACCCGACGACGTGGTCACGCCGGGTCACGTCTTCCCTCTGCGGGCGCGCAAGGGGGGCGTGCTGGTGCGCACGGGACAGACCGAGGGCTCGGTCGACATCGCGCGCCTGGCCGACCTGACCCCCGCGGGCGTGATCTGCGAGATCATGAACGACGACGGCACCATGGCTCGGATGCCCGACCTCGAGCGCTTCGCGGAGCGGCACCGCCTGCGCATCTTGAGCATTGCAGACCTGATCGGGTACCGCCTCTTCACCGAGCGACTCGTGCGCCGCCTCGGCGAGGCGCCCCTGGTGCTCGACCACACGGGCACGGAGTGGCGCGCAGTCGTCTACGGGACCACGATCGACGACCGCCAGTTCCTCGCCCTGGTCAAGGGCGACCTCACCGGCGGCCCGCCGCCGCTCTGCCGGGTGCACACGGGGTCGACCCTCGCCGATACGTTCGCGGCGACGCGGCGCGACGGCGGGCGACACTTGCGCGAGGCCATCCTGCAGATCGAGGCCGCCGGCCGCGGGGCGCTGGTGTACATCGCGCCGCGCGGCGACGTGCAGCGCGAGCTCGAGGCGTGGCGCGCGAGCCACGAGACGACCGCCGCCACCGCGAAGCCCGCCAAGGGCGCCGCGGCGGCTCCTGCGCAGGGCGCGCCAAACGAGCCCCCCCTGCGCGAGTTCGGCCTGGGGGCCCAGGTGCTCGTCGATCTCGGCCTGCACGAGATTCGGCTGCTGACGAACAACCCGCGTAAGATTGCCGGAATCCACGGCTTCGGCCTCGAGGTCGTCGAGCGGCTGCCCCTTCATTCGATGGATACGACGGGCAGCGGCGGAGAGCCAACATGACCACCCGCGTCGTCGAAGGAAACCTCGTCATTCCCAAGGGAGCGCGCTTCGCCATCGTCGCGAGCCGCTTCAATCACTTCGTCGTCGACCGGCTCGTCGACGGAGCCGTCGACGCCCTCGTGCGCCACGGGGCCGCGCCGCAGGCGATCACGCTCGTGCGCGTGCCCGGCGCCTGGGAGCTGCCCGTCGCGGTTCGCCGCCTGGCGGCGTCCAAGAAGGTGGACGCCGTCATCGCGCTCGGCGCCGTCATTCGCGGCGCGACCGCCCACTTCGACTACGTCGCCGGCGAGGCCGCCAAGGGCGTCGCCGCCGCCGCGGAGGGCAGCGACGTACCCATTGCGTTCGGCGTCCTCACCACCGAGACCATCGAACAGGCGGTCGAGCGCGCCGGGGCCAAGGCCGGCAACAAGGGATGGGACGCCGCGATGAGCGCGATCGAGATGGTCTCTCTCATGCGCGCGCTGGACGACGCCGGTCTCTGAGGTCACTCTCTGACGCAATCATGGGCGCTCGTCACTCCGGCCGCGAGGCCGCGCTGCAGATGCTCTTTCAGGTGGAAGCCTCGGGCGCGAACCCGGACCAAGCCGTCGAGCTCTACTGGCGTAGCTTCGGCGCCGACGCCGATCCCGAGGGTCGCGCGTACGCCGACGAGGCCGTACGCGGCGTCTTCGCCGGACTGGAAGCGCTCGACAAGCACATCGCCGAGGCGTCCACCCACTGGCGCGTCGAGCGCATGGCCAGGGTCGATCGCAACGTCCTGCGGCTGGGCGCATGGGAGCTGGCGAACCGGCTCGACGTGCCGCGCGCCGTCATCCTCGACGAGGCAGTCGAGCTGGCCAAGGCGTTCGGCACGGACGACTCGAGCGCCTTCGTGAACGGCGTGCTCAACCGCATCGCCGAGGCGCTCGGCCGCAAGGACGAGGAGCCAGGCTGAGATGGAGCTGCACTTCTTGCCTCCGGACGCACGCCGCCTCGAGGAGGCGAGCGCCGAGGTATGCGCGTGCGCCATCTGGAGCGACGAACGCCCCGTCCGCGGCTTCGCAGGGCTGCTCGACTGGCGGCTCGGCGGCAGACTGAGCGCGCTGCTCAAGTCGGGCTTCGTACGGGGGGACCGGGGCGAGGCGCTCCTCTTGCCTGGCAAGCCGAACGTCCCGTTCGAGAAGGTGCTCGTGGTGGGCCTCGGCCCGCGCAGCGGCTTCGGTGACAGCACGTTTCGGGAGGCCCTCGCGCGCATCGCGCGCTCGCTGGAGGGAATGCGCGTGCGCCGCGCGGTGATCGAGCTGCCGGGACGCGGCACCGACGCGATAGATGCGCAACATGCCATGGCGCTGGCGCTCGAGTCGGCGGAGTCGTCGGGGGAGCACGACGCATGGTGGCTCGTCGAGGACGCGGGCGCGCAGAAGCGCATGGAGCCGCTGACGCGGGGACGCCGCAGCGCGTCCGTTCGGGAGCCGTAGCCGACGGGCGGTCCATGCTCGATTCTCGATGCGAGCCGCCAGGGCGTCGTGCCGCTCGACGCGTCGACGCTCGTCGTCGCGCGCGACCACGCGCGGGGGGGGATCGAGGTGTTCTTCGTCCAGCGGCAGCGGGTCGGGTTTCTCGGCGGAGCGATCGTGTTCCCGGGGGGCAAGGTCGACACGGGCGATCTCGACGCGGCGTGGGCGGAGCGAGCCAATCGCCCGCGAGCATCGTCGTTCGGCCGGCGTGCAGGTAGCACGCCGGCACTCTCTCCCTTCGAGTCGTTCGCGAGGGACGAGTCCGAGCTGCGCGGGCTCGCCGTGGCCGCGTGTCGCGAGGCCCTGGAAGAAGCGGCGATCCTCCCGGTCGTGGGTGCTGTCCCGCATGCGGAGCTGCTCGAGTGGCGCGCGCGCATGGCGCGGGGCGACACGACGCTGGCCGCGTTGCTCGACGCGCGCGCTGCGCGGCTCGACCTGGGCGCGCTACATCCGTTCGCGCGATGGATCACGCCGACCGCCGAGTCGCGCCGGTTCGACACGCGGTTCTTCCTCTTCCCCGCGCGCGCGAGCTTGACCGGCGCTCACGACGACCGGGAGACCACCGCGAGCTTCTGGGCGACGCCGGCGGAGGTGCTTCGGCGGTTCGATGCCGGCGAGCTGCAGCTCGCACCGCCCACGCATCGCACTCTGGAGGTGTTCGCCGCCGCCGCAGACTCGCGCGATGCCGTACGGATCGCCGGCGCATCGTGCGTCGAGGCCATATGCCCCCGCCTCGTACGGCACCGGGACGCGCGCGGCGAGACCACGGCCCTCGTTCTGCCCGGCGATCCCGAGCACGAGGTGCGCGAGCTTCGCTCCCCCGGCAAGTCGCGCTACGTGCTCCGGGACGGCCGGTTCGTGCCCGAGGACTCGCCGGGTCGCGACGGCGCCTCCGCGCCACCGGAGCCGCCCCCAGGCCGATGACCCCTCGCGGCGACAGCAGGGCGCGCAGCCGCCTGCTCTCGGCGACGCAGGTGGCGCGCTACTGCGGCGTCGACTTGAAGACGATCCACAACTGGGTGAACAAGGGAAAGATCCCCTTCCGGCGCACCGCCGGAAGGCACTTGCGCTTCCGTCCGCTGGACGTCGTCGACTTCCTTCGGACCTACGAGCTCGGGATCCCGGAGCCGCTGCGCAACGCGCGCCTGCACGTGGTGGTCGTGGACCCGGACGCGCAGAACCTGGCGGCAGCCCGGCGCGTGCTCGCGCGCCGCTTCGAGGTGGTCCTGTGCGATCACGTGGTCGACGCTCTCTTGGCCGTCGCGACGCAGCTCTCGGACGTCCTCGTCGCCGGCGACGTATCCCCTCTCGACGTTGCCACCCTCGCCTCGCGACTGCGCGATACCGACGCGATATGCCGCGTGCGCGTGGTCCCGCTCGGCGATCCCCACCGCCTGCGCGAAACGCTCGAGGCGCTCACCGGGTGAAGGTCGTCATCGGCCTTCGCGGTAGGCGCGAACCGCGTTGACGATCGCGTCCGCGAAGATCTGCCGTCCCTCGTCGCTGCCGAGCCGCTGCTCGTCGGTGGCGTTCGAGAGGTAGCTCGTCTCGAAGAGCACGCTCGGCATCCTCGCGCCGACGAGGACGTAAAATCCAGCCGTGTGCACGCCGCCGTCGACGACGTCTCCGTACCGCATCCCGAGGGCCGCCACCGTTGCGCGTTGAAGCAGGTGCGCGAAGCGCCGCGACCGCGCGGCCTCGTCCGCGAGCCGCATGCCGCCGAGGATCGACGAGAGCTCCGCGGTGGCCGCCTCGGTCGTCGCGTTCTCCCGCGCCGCGACGCGCGCGGCGATCTCGTCGCGCGTCGTGTCGAGCACGTATGTCTCGATGCCTCGCGGCGCTCGGCTCTCGCTGGCGTTGCAGTGGACCGAGACGAAGAGATCCGCGGCGAACGCATTCGCGCGAGCCGTGCGCTCCTCGAGGGAGACGAAGCGGTCGTCGTCGCGCGTGAGAACGACCTGGATTCCCTGCCCGGCCAGGACGGGCGCGACGCGGTGGGCGACGTCGAGCGTGACGTCCTTCTCGCGGATGCCGCCTGGGCCGATGGCGCCGACGTCCTTTCCGCCGTGCCCTGGATCGAGCACCACGCGAGCGACCCGCCGCGTATCGCGACCCCGAACGCCTGGCGGGTGGCGCGCGATGTCCACGACGACGCGATACGGATCCGGCAGGACGAACACGCGGCGCCATGCGCGTCCGTCCAGGTCGAGCACGACGCGAGAGCCGGTCGTCGTCGAGTCGACGTGGATTCGCGCGACGATGCCGGCCGCGGGCACCTCCCGGGGCGTACTCCCCGGCTCCACGCCGTCGAAGTCGATGAACGTGCGCACGCCGCCCCCGCCGGCGAGTGCCTCGTCTCCCACGCGATACGCGGACGCGCGGTCGAGCACGATCACGATTCGCGCGGCCTCGGGGCTGGGCCACGCCTCGACGCGGGCGATGCGAGGTGGACCCTGCGGGGTGGTGGGCGCCTCCGCCGCCGTCTCGAGCTTCGCGCCGGCGGCGGCAGCGGCGCTCCCCGCGACGACGCGCTCGCTCGCCAGGCCCTCGTCGATGGCCTCGAGGACCTGCGGCGGCGGACGAAACGCGACCAGCAGCGCCAGCGTTCCCTGGAGGCTCGGCCCGCACGCCGCATCCGCCGCGCCGAAGCGCCGCTCGGCCCGATACAGCTCCTCGTACGTGGCCTCCGCGTCGTGGGCCAGGTCCCCTGCCAGGCGGGCGGCCCGGACCGCGGCGTCGCAGGCTGCTCGCTCGTGGGTTGCTTGGCTGGCGGCGCGGTACTGAGCGAGGGCCTCGCGGCCGTCCGCCTCGCCGCCTTCGGCGCGCCAGACGCGCTCGAGAAGTCCCGCCGCCACGGCGCGAAGGTCCGCCGCCCCCGAACCCACGGCGCGGTCGGCGCGCCCCTCCACCGAGCGCGCCAGCGCCCTCGCCTCGGCGGCAGCCGGCAGCGGCGCGTCTCCCTGGGCGAGCGACCGCGCACGGGAGACCTCGGGTGACTCGGCCAGCGCTCGGGCCGCAGCCGTCCCCTCGTCGCGCGTGCCGCTGGAGGAGCAACCACAGACGAGAGCCGTGCCGCCGGCCAGACAGGCGAGCAAACCCAGCAAGCGCAGCGAAGCCGGGGTATCCTGCTTCGGCGGGAGGAGCGCCACGTGTCCGAGCCCCAAGTGACGATTCAACCCATATACGCGGACCGCGCCAGCGGCCAAACCTTCTCCGACGCGCGCACGATGATCAACGCGTACCTCGCGCGGTTCGGAGACCGCGCCGGCAGCAAGCTCGAGCCTCTCGACGCGGGCGGTTACACGCTCGTGAAGAAAGGCTCGGCGAGCGTGGGCATCAACGTCCTCGAGGATCACGGCGTGCTGCTCTTCGTCGCCCCGGTGATGACGGTGCCGGACACCGGACGGGAGACATTGTACAGGCGTCTTCTCGAGCTCTCGTTCCTCACGACGTCGGACGCGGCGTTCGCGATAGACGGCCACCGCAACGAGGTCGTCGTGCGCGTTCTGCGTCGGCTGTCTGGCCTCGATTACGAGGAGTTCGAGGATCTCCTCGAGACCGTCGGTAAGGTGGCCGATGAGTGGGACGACGCGCTGCGTGAAGAATTCGGACGGTAGTCGAATGTTTCGACCCGTTTTCGGCGGCGCGGCCCACCAGGCGCGGCCGGATCGGCCGCGGCGCCGCGTTGTTCCGGCGCCGGCGCGGTGATAACCTTCCGGCAGGTTATGCCCCCCCCCGCCAATCCGGCCGCGAAGGGCCCCTTCGCCAAAGTACAGCTATCGCCGGAAGAAGCCGATCGCCTCGCAGCTGGCTTTCGACCGTGCTGGGAGCTCGATGAAGCCCCCTTCACGGGTCCCGGCTCGTTGTCCGCGGCCGATGTTCGTGACTTGCAGGGTGGGGGCGTCCACCCGGACGTGCGGGCGGCCGCTGCGAGCGCGTCGTACGCCACCAACGGGTCGCACGCCCCGCCGCCGCCAACCGCCGTCGCACGCGAGCCCGAGAATTCGGTCATCATCGACACCGCGGAGCAGCCGCCCGCGCAGTCGGGGCACGTCGCTCCACCGTCGTTTGCTCCGCCGCAGGCGAGCCCCATCAGGCCGGCGACACCGCCGGCCATGGTGCCGCCCGCGGCACGCCGCCAGGCGATGCCCGCGCTCACGCAGCCTATGGCCCACGCGAGGGCGGCTTCGTACGACCTGGACGCGGAGCCCTTTCCCCGCAAGTCCAAGAAGGGAATCTGGATCGCCGCGGCCGTCGTCGTTTTGGGCGGTGCCGGTGTCGCCATCTGGTCGGCGTCCAGCGGGACGGCCGATACCGCGTCCCCCCCGTCCCGGTCGCGCAAAAGCCGGCCGAGGACCGGCTCCCTGCCATCCCGCCCCCGCCGCCGGAGACGACGGCTGCGGCCCCGCCCCCAGCGCCGCCGCCCCCGGTGACCGTCGCCGCGGCCGCTGCGCCGCAGCCCATACCGCCGCCCACGCCTCAAGCCGCGACTCCGCCACCCAGCCTTCCTGCCGCCTCGCCCGCCCACGCCGCCGCCACCCCCAAGGGTGGCTCTACCGCGGGGCCCCGGCCTGGCCCTCGGGCCAAGGGCGCGGGGCAGACAATTGTCCGGGACGTGCCGTTCTGAAGGCGCTTTACACGGACCCGATACCCTGGTCAGGATCCGGGCCGTGACCATGCGTACCCGCCGCCTTTTCCGGACGCACCTGGCGTCCGGGTCGCTTTTCGTCGCCATGCTGGCTGCGCAGCCCGCGGTGTTCGAGAGTCCCGCCCGGGCGCAGTCCGGCGCCGAGGACCCGACGACCGCCATGGCGCGCGCGCGCTTCAAGGAGGGTGTCGAATACTACGACAAGGGACAGTACGAGGCCGCGCGCGCCGACTTCCTTCAGGCCTATGCGCTGAAGAAGCATCCCTCCATTCTCTTGAATCTGGCGTGGAGCTGCCTGAAGAGCGGGCATGCGCTCGAGGCGGAGCGCTACTTCAAGCAGTTTCTCTCCGAAGGCAAGGAGATCACCGACAAGCAGCGGGCCGACGCCAACGACGGGCTGACCCAGTCCCACGCGAAGCTCGGGCGGATCGAGATCGCGGCGCCCACCGGAACCGAGGTCACGATTGACGGGGAGCGCGCGGGGACCACGCCGATTTCCGACCTCATCGCCGTCGAGGCGGGCGCGCACACGGTGAAGTTCAAAGCGCCCGACGGCTCGATCGAGACGGAGAGCGTCAGCGTGATGGGCGGCGAGAAGGTCGTGGCGCGGTTCGCGCGAGCCGCGGTCGCGACGGCGATGCCGCCGCCGTCTGCGGCGCCGTCCGCGGAGTCGGCGCCCCCTCTTCCGCCGGTCAGCAAGTCCAGCGAGGAACCCCCTTCGCCCGAGGCCCCGCCGGCGAAGAAAGAGCGCGTGGTGCGGGAGGAGCACGGGAGCGGGCCGGGCCTTTTTTCGGCGCCGGACCACACGTGGCCGTCCATCTTGATGTGGTCGGCCGGGGTCGCCGCCGCCGGCGGCGCCGTGGCCGCGGGCATCATCAAGAACACGGCACAGGACAACGCGAATCAGACCGCGACCAACATCGTGAATTCGGTAGGTCCCGCGATGGCGGCGGGCGCTTGCGACATGCCGCAGCCGGGCTCGCGCCTCGCGACCGCGTGCTCCGAGTTCGCCACCGACAACAACGACGTGAACGTGGACGCGACCCTCGGCAACGTCCTCGTCGGCGCCGCCGTCGGCCTCACTGTGGGCGGCTTCCTTTGGTGGTTCCTCGCGCCCAAGGAGCGCACCGGAGAGGCGAGCGCCGCCGACACACCGCCGCAGCCGAAGCCGGTCGTCACACCGGTCGTCGGTCGTGGATTCGGCGGGCTGACGGTCGGCGGGCAGTTCTGAGAGAGCGCGCCGCTCACGGATAAGGAATCAGCCGGACGGGCGCGGCGGCCATGCCGTCGTTGTCTTGCGGGCGCAGGAGCGCCGCCAGGAAACAGGCACGCTCGTCGCACCCCGCGTCGACCACGGCGTCGGCTGCGAGCTCGATCTGCGAAGCGCGAACCGTTCCCTCCGAGAACCGGCGGAGAGCGACGCCGACGATAGGCGCGGCGTCGGAGGCCAGCCTGGTCGCCCGCTCCACCCAAGCGACGACCGTCCCCCCGGGCGCGGGCGCGATCCAGAACGGGCCCGGAGAACGGTCGCAGCTCGGAGCAGCCAGCTCGAAGCGAGCGTCGGTGCCCGCGGCACGATTGGCGACCACGACGCGGACGCTCGTCGCCGTCGAGCTGAGCTCTGGACAGGCATCGTCGACGCCGTGCGTGTAGACGACGAACGTGCTCTCCGCGTCGCCGTCGACGGCGACGACGTCATCGTCCTCGCCGACGGCGTGCTTGAGACGGCGCCAGCGCGTGGGCAAGCCGGTGCGGGGAACGTCGCGGAGCATGAGCGTTCCGGACCCGCCCACCCACACCAGGCCGAGGTCCTCTCCGACGGAATAGGCATCGTGCTCACGCTCGTCGTCGTCGCCGAAATCCGAGTCACGAATGGCGACGACCGAGGGCTGTACCTTGGCGTCGCCCGGCAAGAACGAGGTGAGGGTCAGGTCGTCTTCTCCGTCGCCCAGAACGAGGACCGCGTGATCGCCACAAACGAGGCTCGCGTCACGCTCCGGCGCCAGGCCGCCCACGTCGCTGACCGAGGCCTCCGACCAGCGACGCGCCCGCACGCGCGTGCGGCCGCCCGGTTGGGTCTCGAGCCACGCAAAGCCGTCGCTCGTGCCGCAGAAGGACGAGCCGATGTCGACAGGCGGTCCCTGGAGCTCGCCCGTGTCGCGCCCGAGCACGAGAAGCGCGCGAGTGCTCGAGCCATCGTGGGGACCTCGCCACACGATTGCCGCGTCGTTTCCAGCCGCGAGCGCACCCAGCTCCGCGTCCATTCCCCAGGAGACGCCCGGCAGCGCGTCGGTCGTCCAAACCGTCGACCCATCGTCCGCCACGCGCGTCACGCGCACGACCCCGTCCGCCGCGACCAGGCCCGCGACGACATTTCCCCCGGAGACGCGCGCCGCCGCGATGGGCGCCGAGAACACGGCCGCGGTATCGGCCGAAGGGAGCGGGGGCGCGGCCGCGGCCTCCGAGGTCATCTCGAGCGGCGAGGCGTCGGCGCGAACTGCCGGAGACCTGCCGCCGCAGGTGCACCCGTGCAGCAAAGCGACCGCCAGCGGGAGCGCCGCAAAGAGCCGGCTCATCGTCGCGGGACAGTACCAGACGAGGCCCGTCAACCCTGGAGCAACTTGCGGAACGATGTCCGGGGCATCCCCGCAGCGCGCGCGGCTGCGCTCAGGTTGCCTGCATGCTCGTCGAGCAGCGCGCGCGCGGTGCCCGGGGTCACCGCCGGTGCAGCGGGCAACGCGTCGCGACGAAGGGCGCGATCGATTTCTCGTACGTCGATGCCGCGGCTCTCCGAAGCCGCGTCCGCGGCACGGCAGAGGACATTCCGCAGCTCGCGGACGTTCCCGGGCCAATCGTAGGACGCCAGGCGCGCAATCGCGGCCGGCGTCAGCGTTCGAGGACCCACGTGCGGCACGACCTGGGCAAGCAGCTCCCGGGCGATGGGCGCGATGTCGCCGCGCCTCTCACGGAGCGGGGGAACGTGAAGGACGAAGCACTCGAGCCTGTGGAAGAGGTCGCGGCGAAAATGTCCCCCCATGACTCGCTCTTCGAGCGGCGCGTGCGTCGCAGCGACGACACGGACGTCCGCACGCGCGCCGCCGCCTGAGGCTCCCACGCGGCGGACTTCGTAGCCGTCCAGAGCACGCAGCAGCTTCGGCTGCGCCTCGAGCGGGAGGTCGCCCACCTCGTCGAGAAAGAGCGTGCCCCCCTCGGCGTCCGCGAATGCACCCGCGCGGCGCGTGAGCGCACCGGTGAATGCGCCGCGTTCATGACCAAAGAGCTCGCTCTCGACGAGGTCGCGCGGCAGCGCCGTGACGTTCATGGCCACGAAGGGGCGCGATTGGCGGGGGCCCTCGTCGTGAATCGCGCGGGCCACGAGCTCCTTCCCCGTTCCGCTTTCGCCGGCGATGAGCACCGGGAGCGAATGGCTCGCGAGCCTGCGAACCTGGTCCGCCAGGCGGCGCATGACCAGCGAGGCACCGGCCAGGCCGGGAAGGGGCTCTCCGGCCGGCTGCGTCGGCTCGTTCGATTCGTGCGCCAGGATGACCAGCGTGGAGCGCCCGATTGACACCGCGGTGCCGGCGCGTCCCCATGCCTCGCGCACTCGGGCGTTGCCGACGAACGTCCCGTTGCGCGAGCCGAGATCCTCGATGGCGACGCCCTCTCCCAGCAAGCCGAGCGCGCAGTGGCGCGCGCTCACCGTTGGGTCGCAGATTGTCACGTCCGCGCCGGCGGAGGTACCGAACACGCGCGGCTCCGGGCCGAGCGAGACGCGCCGAGCCCCGGTCTCGTCCTGGACCTCGACCACCCAGCCGCCGCCCGGCGAGCCGGGCGCGAGGGATGCGATTCTCGAGCGTCGTCGAGGAGGGGACCGGCTCTTGGATGGTGGAAGACATCGCGCGACCTCCGTTTCGTACGCCCCCTGTCGGCCACTACGTGACCGAGGTTGCGTGCGACGCCGGAGGCGCGCCGTCAGCCGACCGCGATACCGAGTCCTTTGCGCAGGATGAAGTACTGCTCGCTCACCGAGAAGACGAGGAGCTCCTTCATCTTCTCGGCGGGGGGCAGATCGCCGGGGAGCTGCGGCTCGGCCGCGATGATCTTCTTCGCGATTTCGAGATCGGCGCAGAGAAGAAGCCCTGCCCGGCACGCAGTGATCTCGATGGCCTGCATCCAGCGCTTCAGGTCCGCCTTGGCGCCGTCCTCCATCCAGCGCTGAACGACGACCTTCAGCGACTCGCGCTGTACGGGCACCATGTGCTTGACGAGCTCGGAGGCCGTCGCGTTGACGGCTTGAGCCATCTCTCCGGGCACGGTGAAGTCCGGCATGACGATCTTCACGCCGGCGAAGAGAATCACCTTCAGCTCGTTGAGCGTCGGGAAGAGGTTCTTGATGTAGTGCTCTCCCCGATAGCCGGAGAGGTGCTTGCCCACGATGAACGTGAGCTCCTGGGGCGTGAACCCGGTCAGCACGGTCTGTCCGGCCACGCTCGCGGGCGGGGTCGCCGGGACTGCCATGAGCGCGCCAGGGACGTCGTTGCGGACGTAGAGCTCCGGCATCGTGCACGCCGAGTACCTGGGCCGCCCACCCGAAGGTCTTGGCGAAGGTGACGGTGCTCGTCGCCGGATCCTGCCGGAAACGCCGATCCAGCACCGGCAGCTGCTTCTGCGAGCGAAGCTGGTTGGTCTTCGCGACGATGGCCGCGGGCGTGAGCATCTCGAAGATCTTGCCGATGTAGAGGTTCTCGTCCTGGTGGAAGAGGCTCTTCACCCACCCCTCGTTGTCGAGGCGGCTCTTGACCTGGATCATGCCGCGCGGACGGTAGTCCTCGAAGAACCGCTGCTCTTCCTCGTCGGTCTTGCGCAGGAACGCCAGCGCCGCGCACATGCACCAGGCACGGTCGTACTCGTGCATGCGCAGGTAAAGCTTGTAGAGGCTGCGGTACGGGTCGACGCGCAGCGGATCCTTCTGCAGCACGATGGGCGTGCTCGCCGATCGCGGCTTCGGTCTGGTCGGTAGCCTCGTAGAGCTCGGCGAGGATTCTGACGCTCGACCGCCTCGTCGGGCTTGAAGCGGGTCGCCATCTTGAATGACTCGATGGCGCTCGTCATGTCCTTCAGGCGGTCGCGGTAGATGAGCCCGAGGTTGTGCCAGAGGTTGAACTCCAGGTCCGGGTTCGAGATGTTCGCGGTCGACATCCGCCGGAGCATCTTGCGAAACGCCCGCTCGAGCGCCTTCCAGTCCTTCTTGGCGGTAAGGAGCTTGTTGATGCGCTCGAAGGCCTCGAGGTACGCGGGATTGAGGTCGAGCGCCTCGCTGAACAGCTCGACGGCCTTGTCCTGGTCACCCTCCTTGTCGCGGATAGAGCTGCGCCATCGTGTAGAGGAACTTGCTCTTGCGAACGGCGTCCTTCTCGTTTTCCGCGATGGCCTGCAGCGTGTCGATCATCTTCGACCAGTTTTCGGTCGCCTGATAGAGCGCGATCAGCTTGTGCAGCAGCCCCGGATTGAGGGGCTGGATCTCGCGCGCCTCCTCGAGGGCCTCGATCGCCTTCATCGGGTTGCGTGTCTTGATCGTTCCAGACGTCCGCGATCTCGTTGAGCATCCGGAAGCGCTCTTCCGCTTCGAAGACGTTGTCGAGGATCTGACGGCGGTAGGCGACGACTTGCTTCCAGTCCTTGAGCTCGGTGTAGAGCGCGACGAGCGCCTCGAGCGTCGGCCGGTGCGCGGAGTCGACCGCGAGAGCCTTCTCGAAGTTGTTGATCGCCTGCTTTGCCTGGCCCTGCTCGCGCTTGATGCAGCCGAGCTTGTAGTAGACGTCGGCGCGCGCGGCGTTCTCGTCCTCGCCGAGCGCGGTCAGCACCTTCTGGTAATTCGTGAGGGCCGCGCCCCAGTCCTTGAGGCGGAAGCACACGTCCGCGAGCCCGCGGATCGTGGTCTCGTCGGTGAGGTCGAGCTGGTGCGCGGCCGTGTACGCCTTGAGCGCCTTGTCGTCCTTTCCGAGCGCGGCGCAGACGCTGTCCGAGCTTGTTCTGCAGCGCGTGCTGCTCCGCCGCGCTCGCGCTTCGCCGCTCTTGCGCACGAGCATGTCGAGCAGGGGCTCGGCCTTCTGCCCAGGCCTCGTGGCCGATGTACTCGTCGACGAGCGGGAGGGCGGCGTCCTCGTTCTCCGGATCGGCCTCGAGACGCAGCCTCCCACGCGAGGACCGCGCTCGGGTGATCGCCGAGCATCTCCTCGCGCAGCTTTCCGAGCTCGACGAGCAGCCGCGCGCGCTGCCGGGGCGCTTGCGTGTAGCTCTGCTCCTGATCCAGATACCGCGCGGCCTTGTCGTAGTCCGCCGCCTCGATCGCAATTTGGCGCAGCGCCGCGAGGGTCGGCACGTGCGCCGGAGTCGAGGTCGAGCGCCATCTCGAAGCGCTCGTGCGCGGCCGGCGCGATCGCCCGAGCTTCTCGTCGAGCGCCTTGCCGATCCGGTAGAAGGCGTCGACGCGCTGCTTCGAGTCCTGCGTGAGCTCCGCGACGCGCGTCATGAACTCGATCGACTGCGCAGCGTCGCCCAGCTTGTCGTAGAGCTTCGCGAGCGCCTCGAGCGCTGGGACGTTCTGGTCGTCGAGATCGACGATGTTCTTGTACGCGTCGATCGGCGCGCTCGGCGTCCTCCACCTCGTCGGCGTACACCTGGGCGATGGCACCGAAGAGCTCGACCTTCGTCTTGCGATCGAGGGTCGCCGCGATGTGACGGTCGTACGTGTTGATGAGATCGAGCCACTGGCGCAGCTTCCGGTAGTTGCGCTCGAGCTTGAAGTACGCCTCCTCGTTGTTTGGATCCACTTCGAGCACCTGCTCGAGACGTTGCGCCGCCAGGTCAGCCTTGAGGAAGTGCTCCTCGTGCAGCGTGGCGAGCTGCATGAGCACGTCGATCTTCTCGCGCTCGGTCGTCACCACCTCGAGCTGGCTCTCGAGCACCGCGACCAGCTCCGCCCACTGCTCGAGCACGCCGTACACGCGCGTCAAGCCGCGAAGCCCCTGCAGATTCGTCGGCTCGACCTCGATCACCTCGCGGTAAACCTGAGCCGCTCTGTTCGGGTCGTTCAGGCTGGTCTCGAAGAGCTGCGCAACCCGTAGCTTCGTCGTGGCGATGTCCGCCGGGTCCTTCAGCGCGGGGACCTTGCGCTGCAGCACGTCGACGAGATCGCGGTTCTGCCCGCGCGCCGCGTAGATGCGCTCCAGGTTCTCGAGCGGAGCCAGAAAGTGCGGGTCCACCTCGAGGGCGCGCTGAAAATAGGAGATCGCCTGCTCGGTTTGCTGCATCTGCGATTCGAGCAAGCTCGCCGAGGTCGTTGAGGATCTCTTTGCGATCGAGATCGTTGGTCGCGACGTCGAGCGCGCGCGTGAGCGTCGCGCCCATTTGCTGCCAGTTGCCCGCCTTCTTGTAGAGGCTCGCGAGCTGGCGCATCGCGCCGACGTTCAGCGGATCGAGCTGGATGATCTGCGCGTAATACGGCTGCGCGTACTCGGGGTGACCGAGGTCGTCGCCGTACCACTTCGCCAGGTGCAGGCAGAGACGAATCTTGTCCTGAGGCTCGGTCTGCTGCTTGAGCCAGCCGTTGACCGTCTGGATGACCTCGGCCCAGCGGCCCGTGGCCTGGGCCATGCGCTCCAGGTATCGCGCCGTCTCGCGGTCGTGGAAGTCCATGGCGAGCGCGTTGACGAGGGCGTCGAGCGCCTGGTTCTTGTCGTCGAGCTTCTCCTCGAAGACCCGGGCGATCTTGCGGAGGAGCTCGCGTCTTGTCCGAAGTCTCCTCGCGCGTCTCGAGGCGCGCGAGCTAGAGCTCCACGAGCGGCTCCCACCGGCCGGCGGCCGTGTGGAGCTTCTCGAGCTCCGTGAACGCCTCGTCGGTCGTCGGATCGATCTCGAGGATCTTCTCGTACGGCGCCGCGCGCACCGTCGGGATCGCCGACCTGCTCGCGCCATAGAGCGCGCCACGCTGCGCAGCTCCTCGATCTGCTCGGCCGGCTCGCCGAGCGCCTCGGCGCGCCGCATCTTGACGTCGATGACGTCCGTCCACTTCTCCTCGGTGCGGTAGATGGCCTCGAGCGCGTCCATCGCCTCGAAGTCGGGACCCGACCTCGAGGAGCTTTCGCCACGCGTCGGCTGCGTCGAACGGCTGCTGCAGCTGCTCGCCGTAGGTCTTGCCGAGCTCGCGGAAGATCTCCTTCAGCTCCTCGGCGTCGATGAGCGCCGCGCGCGCGGTCGACCAGCTGGTGCAGCGCGGCGACGAGCTCGTTGGCTCCTCCTGACGCCGACGGATCTCGGCGATCGCGCGGAGCGCCGCCGAGGTTCGCGTAGTCGATGTCGAGGACGCGGTTCCAGTCGTCGAGCGCCGAGTCGTCGCGACCGAGCTTCTCGCTCGTCGTGCGGGCGCGCCGGGTGAGGATGTTCACCCGCTCCTCGTCGTTCGTCGCGATGTCGAACTCGCGCTCGAGGATGTCGACGAGCTTGGCCCACTGACCGAGCGACTCGTAGAGGTCGGCGAGCGCGTGCAGCGCCTCCGAATCCTCGCCGCGAAGATCGAGCACGCTCTTCCACGTCTCGATGGCCCGCTCGGGCTGGCCGAGCTTCTCGGACGCGAGGCGCGCGATCTTGGCGCGGATCTCGGCTTGGCGGCGTCGCCGGAGGCGTTCTCGAGCTCGCCGCTAGATAGACGGAGTCGAGGTCGTTCCAGGCTCCCTGCTGCTCGTAGATTCGCGCCAGCGCGGCGATCGTTCCCTCGTGCGCCTTGTCCAGGTCGTCGAAGATGCGGCGGTACGCGCGAATCGCGTTCGCCACGTCCGCGAGGCGGGCCTCGTACAGCTCGCCGAGGCGCGCGTACATGTCGATGAGCTCGACGGTGTCGGACGTCGCCTTCACGCGCATCTCGAGGATGTGCGCGAGCTCAGGCCACGACTCGAGCGACAGGTAGATCCGGTCCAGGTTCGCGAGGGCTTCGACGTCCTGCCGCATCGACGCTGAGGACGTACTTGTACGTCTCCTCCGCCTTGCCGATGTCGCCCAGCTCGTCCTCGAACGTCCGCGCCAGGCGCCGCCCGATCGCACGCTGGACCCCGGGCTCGGTGTGCAGCGCCGAGGATGTCCGCGTAGGCGTTCGCGAGCGTCTCCCAGCCGCCGTCGACGCTCGCCGGCGAGCCGCGGCGCTTCCTCGCCCGCTTTCTCGTCGAGCGGGAACTCCTTGAGCGCCCGGATGTAGACCTCGAGCGTCTTGGCCGGGTCGAGCAGCTTCTCCTCGAACAGCTCCGCGAGCCGGTAGTACGCGCGCGAGTCGCTCTTCCTGACCGCTGCGTGTGCGCGAGCTGCGCCTCGTAGACTTGCGCGAGCTTCTCCCACTCGCCCATCGAGCGATAGAGCGGCTCGAGGATCTCGCCGACTTCGGCCTGCTTGGACGCCGCTCGCGAAGAGCGCCTTCGAGCGCCTCGAGCGTAGCCTGGTGCTCGGGCGCGGCGTTGATGACCTCGCGGTACGCCGCGATGGCGCCGAGTCGAGGTCGCCGAGCCTGGTCTGGAGCACCTGGCCGAGGCGGTAGTCGAAGCTCGAGGACCTCGTCGGGCGACTGGCCGATTTCGGCTTCGCGGGCGAGCACGGTGGCGAGCTCCGCCCAGCGCTCCGTCTGCGACGTACAGGCGGTCGAGCGCGCGGATGGCCGTGAGGTTCTCGGCGTCGACGTCGACTACGCGGCTGTACCGCGCGATGGCCGCGTCCACGTCCTCGAGCTGAACCTCGAAGATCTGCGCGTTGCGAAGGCCGAGCTCGACGAAGCGCGCCTTGTTGTCGTCCCGCGCCAGCTTGTCGAGCTGCTGCGTCGTAGAGCCTCGCCACCTGAGGCCAGCGATTCACGATCATCGCGAGCCGCTCGAGGTTCCCGAGCGTCTGCTCGTTCCCGTCGTCGAGCGGCAGGGCGCGGGCGAACGTGTCGAACCCGGAGCGCGTGATCGCCGAGCGCGTCTTCGTAGAGGCGCGCGATGCGATGCAAGAGCTCGACCTTCTGGAACGGATCGGTCGCGCGCCGGACCTGGACCTCGTGCACGCGAATCAGCTTCGGCCAGTCGCTCGCCGCCTCGTAGACCGGCTCGAGCACCGCCGCGGCGCCGAGCGGATCCTCGTCGCCGTCCTTCAAGCCTTCGAGGGCGCGCAGCGTGGGCTCGTGATCGGGCTGCCGCTGCAGGATCTCGCGATAGAGCTCGACCGCGCGCGGCACGTCTTCGAGGTGCTTCTCGTAGAGCTCCGCGATGCGGTACTGGAAGCTGATCGCCTCGTTCGGATCGGCCGTCATCTCGCTCTCGCGCGTCAGCACGCGAGGAGCTCGGTCCAGTTCTGCGGCCTGCTCGTAGAGCACGTCGAGGCGCGAGAGCGCCTGCAGATCGTCCGGATCGAGCTCGAGGATCTTGGTGTACGTGTCGATCGCGCGCGGCACGTCGCCGAGCTCGCGCTCGTAGACGGCGCCGACCTGGTAGTAGATGCCCTTCTTCTCGTCGACGTCGGCGACGAGATCGGCCTTCTTCGCGTAGACGGCGAGCAGGTCCTGCCAGCGCGAGAGGTCCAGGTACCGGCGGATCAGCGCGTCGATGGCGCGCAGGTCGTCGGAGTCGATGTCGAGGACCTTGCTGTAGACGGCGATCGCCGCCTCGGGGCGATTGAGGACGTCCTCCTCGATTGCCGCGGCCTGGAAGAGCGCGTCCTTCTTGTCCGGCGGCTCCTCGAGGATCTCCGACTTGCGCTGCAGGATGATCGACAGCTCCTGGTAGCGCTCCGACGCCCGGAACAAGCGCTCGAGCGACTCGGCCGCCGCGAGGCTCAGCGGATCGATCTCCAGCACCTTGCGGTAAAGCCCGATCGCCGTGTCGACGTTGCCGAGATCGTTCTCGTGGACCCGCGCGCTCGTCATGTAGAGCGCGCTCGCGAGCGTCGGGTCTTCCGATCTGCGCCGCCAGCTGCTTGAAGACCTGCGCCAGGTCCGCGAAGCGGCCCGTCGCGCGCGCAACGCGATCGAGCTGCTGCTGCGTCGTCTCGTTCGATGGATCTTCCTTCGAAGCGCGCGCGCGAGCGTGGCGAAGGCCGAGCCGAGGTCACCGGCAGCGTCCTCGTAGAGCTGCGCGATCTGGTGCAGGAGCTCGACGCGGCGGGTTGCGTCCTCGCTGCGGCGGACCTGCACCTCGTGAACGGCCGACGAGCTTCTGCCAGTCGCCGATGTGGCGGTAAAGCGGCTCGAGAAGGTCGGCGATCGTCGAGCTCGTACTTCGTCTCCGCCCAGGCGCTCGAGCGCCGCGAGCGCTTGCGCGTTCGTGGGATCACGCTCGAGGACCTGGCGGTATCCCTCGATGGCCACGTCGACGAGGCCCATCTCGGTCTCGCGCAGCGACGCGAGTCGCAGCATGACGGCGAGCTGCGCCTCATCGGTCGAGGCGAGCGCGAGCTGCGCCTCGAGGTTCTCGGCGAGCTCGCTCCACATCTTCTGGCGCGTGAAGAGATCGTCGAGCGCCCGGAGCGCGCGCTCGCTCGCCGGGGTCGAGCTCGAGCACCTTCTGGTAGGCCGCGACCGCGTCCTCGGGCCGCCCCGAGCCGCTCGTCGTAGATCTGCGCCATCGTGCCGTAGAGGGTCTCGCGCTCCTTGCGCGTCGTCCGGTCTGCTCGACTCGCGGCGCTCGACGACGCCGATGAGATCCTTGCCAGCGCTCGTGCGCGTGAAGAGCTGCTCCAGGGCCGCGAGCGCCTCGGCGTCGCTCGGATCGAGCGCGAGCACCTTGTAGTAGGCCTGCGCCGCCTCGATCGACGTCGCCCAGCCGATCGTCGACTGCCGGCGATCCGCAGCCAGTAGTCGCGCGCGAGCGTGGCGTCGTCGAGGCTGTCGGCGAGCTCGCCGTAGAGCGTCACGAGCTCGCGCTGCGCGCCCGGAGCGCTCCGCGATCCGCTCGATCTCGTCGCGCGTCTCGGCCGAGCGCCGGATCGTCCCGCAAAGCCGAGGCGAGCACCGCGAAGGCGTGCTTGAAGTCGCCCACCCGCTCGGCGCTGATGCGCGCCGCCTTGCGCTTGAGCGCCACGCGCTTCTCGATGTCCTCCTCGCCGAGCGCTCAGGATCTCGAGCGCGTTGATCAGCTTCGGCCAGTCGCCGCGCTCCTCGTAGATCGACTTCGAGGATCGACGCCGCCTCCGCACGGAGCTCCCCTGGAGCATCGCCTCCAGCGCCGTCGACGCGCCCTCGTGCTGCGGGTCGAGGAAGAGGATCTCGCGGTAGTTCTCCAGCGCTCCGCGCCGGATCGCTCGAGGTGCTTCTCGAGCGTCTGCGCCGAGGCGATACTTGAGATCGATGAGCTCCGTTCTCGCTCGACGTCGAGCTCGATCCGCCGACGGAGACGTCGACGTACGGCTCCCATCGCGCGAGCCGGCCGTAGAGCACGTCGAGCGCGGCGAGCGCGTGCGCGATCGCGCGGCTCGTCCTCGAGCACGCCGGACATACGTCTCGATGGCCTTGTCGACGTCGCGGATCTCGTTCTCGTAGAGACGCGCGATCTCGTAGTTGATCGCCTTTCTTTCTTCGGGCGTGAGGCGACGAGATCGCGCTTCTTCTCGTAGATGCCGAGCAGATCCGCGAAACGCCCGGTTTGGCGATAGAGCCGCTCGAGCGCGCCGATGGCCTCGACGTTCTCGCCGTCGGCCTCGTAGACGGCGCGGTAGACATCCAGCGCGTCGTCGATGCGCTGCAGGCTGTCGACGAGCACGCGCCCGAAGCTGAGGCGGAGCATCACCCGCGACGTCGCGCCTCTCGGTTGGAGTCGGCTGCCGCGATCGCCCGTCTGTACGACGGCGACGACCTCGTCCCAGCGGCTCGTGGCCGCCGCCGCTCGCTCGACGTCTTCGCTCGTCCGCGGGTCGGCGGGAGCCAGCTCGAAGGCCGCGAGGTACCGCTCGAAGGCCTTCTGGGGATCGCGGACCTTTCCCTCGTACAGGGCAGCAACGTCGCGAAAGAGCTCGAGCTTGGAGGTGAGGTCGCCCTCGTGAGCGAGCTTCACCTCGATGGCGTTGGCGAGCGCTTTCGCGTTGCCCGCTGCGGAGTAGATCGGGATGAGCGCCTCGGCCGCTTGCAGATTCTCCGGCTCGAGCTCGAGCACCTTCTCGTACGCCTTGGCCGCGCGATCGAGCTTCTGCTTCTTGTCCGCCCACAGCTGCGCGATCTTGAAGAGGAGCGAGATCTTCGCCTCGGTGTTGGTCTCCTTGGCTTCCTGCTGCTCGAGAACGCGGATGAACTCGTCCCACTTGCCGGTCTCGGCGTAGAAGACCTCGAGGTCGTCCCAGCGGCCGAGCGCGAGGTACTTCTTCTTGAGCGCGTCCTGCGCGCGGCGGTCGTTCGGATCGAGCGTGAGGAGCGCACGCCAGGCGTTGACCGCGCCCTCGTCGTTGTTCAATCGCTCGCCGTAAATGGTGCCGAGCTTGGTGAGGACCTGGATCTTCGCCGGAGCGTCGAACGTGCTCTCGGCCTGCCGTTCGAGCACGCTCGCGAGCTTCTCGAAGTCCTTGGCGCGCTCGTAGAGACCAGCGAGCGCGCCGAGCGCTTCGGCGTTCGACTCGTCGCTCGAGAGAACCTCCTGCCAGAGCTCGATGCAGATCTCGGGCTTCTTCACGCGCTCGGTGGCGAGCTTCGCTATCTCGAGGAACTTCGCAGCACGCTCGGGACCGGGACCGAGGCGCTCCGCTTCGCGCCGCTGCAGACCGAGGAGCTTCTCCCAGTCGCGGCGCTTCTCGTACATCTGCCGCAGGTAGTCGAGCGACTGCGCGTGGTCGGGATCGATCGACGAGCACCGACTCGTAGGCCTTCACGGCCTCGGCCTGGTTCGCGAACTTCGAGACGTAGAGGTCGGCGGCCTTCGTGTAGAGCGCGACCTTCTCGTACGGATCCGGGACCGCGGAGGCGAGCTGAAGAAGCGTTCGGACATACTCGTTGTATCGCTTCGCCGATTCCTGCTTCTCGGCGAGCTGCCTCAGCTCCGCGAGCTTCGACTCGTCGAGCGGCCCGTGCTCTCCGCCGACATCGGCGCGCGGCCTCTCGGCAGGTTCGACCATGCGCGCCGCCGGAACCGCCCCGACTGCGGCGATGTCGTTGGTATGGCTGGACGGAATGGCCGGCGAGACGGCGGAGGCCGTCGGGGCCGCGGTCGTCACGATCGGCGGGGGCGGCGAAACAGCCGCGGGCGCGAGGATTCCGTCGTTCGCGCGGCGTTGCGCCGGCTTCAACGTCTCACCGATCTGCGCCTCGAAGGCGCGGAGCAAGGGATGCTCCGGCGCGAGAGCACTCAATCGTTCGAACGAGTGGCGAGCGCGGATCAAGTTGCCGAGATTCCGCCAGGCGATGGTGCCCGCCTGCGCCAAGAGGAACGCGCTCCCACCGTCCTCGGTGCGGGTCGCGGCCTCCTCGGCGAGCGTGAGCACGCGGTCCCAGTCCCCGCCCTTCTTGCCGTACACCTCGCGGAGAAAGAAAAACGCGCCCTCGCTGTCGGGATCGAGCTTGAGCGCCTCCTCGAGGAAACGCGCTCCGATCTCGAGGTTCTGGTGCCGCAGGACCCACCGCGTGCCGAACGCGAGCGCCCAGCGGGCGCGAGCCTTGCGCGGTCTCCCTCCTGCTGCAACACTTGCTGCTGGGCCTCCTCGAGAGCGTCGAGTCGACCGCCGCTCGGCGAGCAAGCCCTCGTACAGCGCCGCGACTTGCCGGTTGGCGGCGTCCGCCGCGTACGCGCGCGCGAGCATCGCCTTCGACCTCGTCGGGCGCGAAGCGCCGCGCGACGCGCGCGGCGCGCAACGAGCAGGCGGCCCTTGCGCCGCGGCGTCGCGGCCGCCTTCGTGGCGGCGCGGAGCAATTCCGCGACGTGCTCCTGCCATGTCGCCGCTTCGAGCTGCACGTCCGCGAGGCAGCGCTCGCCTCGGCGTTCTTGCCGCCGCTCGTGGCCAGGGCTGCGGGCGTACGTCGCCGCCGCCTTTTCGGAGTCCCCGAGGTCGCGTGAGGACGTCACCCAGCTCGAGGAGCAGCGCGCTCGCCGGGGGCTGTCTGCGCCGGCCTTCAGCTCCAGCTCGAGGAGCTTCTGCGACCATGTTCAGCTTGCCGAGCCCCCAGTAGACGCTACGGGCGGCCTCCGAGGCTCTCGATGAGCGCCGGATTGAGCTTGTAGGCGTCCTGAAAGTGCTTCAGCGCTTTCACGCCCGCGAGAAACTTCGTCTCCAGGACGCGCCCGAGCCGGAGATGGAACTGCGCTTTGACGGCGTTCGCGGCTTGCGACGCGATCCCCTTCTCGAGCTCCTCGGCGAGGCTCTGCCAGTCGCGGACGTTCTCCAGATACGAAAGACGCTCGTCTAGCTCCATCGATCGCCTCGGTTCATTCGACGCTCAAGGAAGAAATGGGCGCTGCCGCGCGATGGATGTCAGAGCGCATCCGCCACGCGCGCTCGTCAGCCGCCCAGGTCGGCGGACGGAGACGGCGCAAAGCAAACGGTACCAGAGCAGCCTCGAAGTGGGCAGGCTGCGAAGCGCCGCCCGGCGGACACTATACCGCCGAAGGGCCCCGAATCCGCTGGCCAATTTTCGCGGATCGACGGCCAATACGCGCAGCGCAGGCCGCTGGCGCCGGTGCGCGCGCCACCTCGCGTGCGGGTGCGGCGCAGTCCGCCACCTGCATGGGTGCGTGGTCCGCCTTCGCCCGCAGGTGTGCGCGAGCGGCCCCTCCACGCCGTGCGCAGGCCGCGGGCTTTCCAAGACGTGCGCGGGCCGCTGGCTACCCAAGGCGTGCGCGGTCGCTGGCTCGCCAAACGCGCGCGGGTCGCGCGACTGCGCACCGGATGAGGTCGAAACGCCCGGGCACCGAGGAGTGCTAGCTACTGGAGCGCCCCGCCCATACGGCGGACGATCTCTTGCGACTGCGCGCACTGATCGCCGTACTTTGCGGCAAGCGCCCCTTTGCAGGTGATCTTCCAGAACGACTGAAGCTGCTGGATGGCCTCGTTCTTCTTAGGCGGGTTGAGCTCCGAGTAGGCGCTTCCCGAGGTAGAAGAAGGCTTCCTTGTGGTCGTTGCACTTGTTGCTGTCGCACGCCTTCTTGGCGGCCTCGTACTCCGCCACGGCACGACCGAAGTCGCCCTTCGCCTCGTAGAGGTCACCGCAAAGGGTGTGCAAGTTGAAGAGGTGCTTGTCGTCTTCCTTCGCGAACGACAGCCCCTCCTTCAGAACCTGCTCCTCCTGGTCGTAGAGCATCAGACGCCGGTACTCGTCTGCGAGGAGGACGTAGTATTGCGTCTCGTCGGGCTTCGTCTCGAGCGCCTTGGTCCAGTTCTGAATGGCGCCGGTCTCGTCGTCGGTGTGCAGGAGCACCCAGGCGAGCTCGCCGTAGGCTTGACCGTAGTTCGGGTCGATCTGGAAAGCGGTCTGGAAAGGCGCCTTGGCGTCTGCCCAGTTTCCCTGGCCCTTGTCGGCAAGCTCCTCGAGCGCACGGCCGTGCTTGAAGTAGTAGTCGGCGTGCGTCTTCTTCTTGTCTGCGCGCTCCGCGGCCTCCTCCGCCTTGGAGCACGCGCTCGCCATCTTCTGCCAGTCCTCTTTCTTCTCGTACGCGAGCACCAGCTTCCACCAGATCCGCGCGTTGTCCGGATCGAGCCTGGTCGCTTGCTCGTATTTCGAGATCGCGTCGTCGATGTTGGAGCCCTTCGATTGGTCGCCCTCATTCGCCAGGTTGACCGCCTCGATGTTGTTGCGGCTGCACGCGGGGACAGCCAGCGCGGTTGCGGCGCAAACGAGCAGGGCCTTGGCACTATTGACGCTCATGGCGACGCGGAGTCTACGAGAAGCACGCGCGCGGCGTCTACCACTTCAATCGGTCTCTTCGAGAGGAGCGCGGACGTTCGCCTCCGAGCGCCGACGGTCTTTCTCGACGGGACCACGGACGCTCCCCTCGAGCTCCGACGGTCCTCGGCGAGCCGGACACGAATGCGCAAGGCATCCGCTCCCGCGAACGTCTCGCCGAAGCAGCTTTGACCAACACGCGGTAGTCCGCGCGTCGTTCGCTCACGCGTCTCGGGGCTCGGCCGTGCGGATCAGTCGCCCGGGTTGAACATGATCGGGTAAACGACCGTGACCATCCCGCCCTCGGGTTGCGGGAACGAAAGATTCCCGAAGCCGCGGACGACACACTGCACCACACTCTGATCGGGGAGATCGCTCCCGCCGTCGGCGGTCATGCCGACCGCCCCGCTTCGATCGATCACGAACTTGACGGTCACGCGCCCCTGAAGGTTGGGGTTGTTCCGCATGCCGTTCTCGTAGCAGAGGCGAAAGCGGCCGAAGTTCTGGCGAACGATGCGCTGAATGACCTCCGGCGGAAGCCGCCCATTGACGCTCGTCGCTCCCTCGCGAATGCGAGGCGCCCTCACCTGGTGGCCGCCACCGAGCCGCCCGCGCCCGCTTCCGATCCCCTGCCCGGTGCCGGTTCCCGCACCGTGACCCAGACCGCCGAAGTTGCCGAGGCCGATGCCTTCGCCGCGCCCGCCGCCTCCCTCGCCGACGCCGGAGAGGCCGAGACCGCCTGCACCGAACGAATCGCCGATGGTGTCGCCGAACATGTTGCCGCGTGCGCTCTTCTCGTCCTGACCGGACGACTCCTCACGGCCCCAAGGCGCCGTCGGCGCGTTCGGATCGCCACCGCCCATCGTCGAGATGAGCCCGATCATTCCGAACTGCGCGGCCTCCTGCAGAGCCGCCTGCTTCGCCAGGTGGGGGTCGGGGTTGTCCTTCGGACCCTGGACTCCGTACTTGTGCCCGGAGTCCTTCGTGTTCGGGTTTCCCATGGACCCTTCTTCGCCCTTGGCGCGGGTCCCGGTACCGCCCTCCTTCTCGTTCGGGTTGGTCTCGGTCACCTCCTGGTTTTCCCGCTCCTCTTGCTCGCGATCGGCGGCTGCGTTGAGCAGCTTCTGCATCATCAGGATCTGATCGCGATCGAGGTCCTCGCTGTCGTCGCCGCGCATGCTGGGCATGAAGAAGGCGAACACCGCGACGAGACCCATGTGGAGGAGAAACGAGAGACCCGTGTAGAGGAAAGCCGCCGGCTCGGACGTCGCGAGGAAGCCCACCGGGACCTTCTTCCCGGCGTTGACCGCGCTCACCTGAAAGACCAGCGCGCTGCCGTCGAGCTCCATCCGAGCCTTGGCGCCGGCGGGCAGATCGTATTCGTACCCGCCGCTCATCTCGCTGGACGGATGCGCTCGACCCGACGAAACGAGATCGGCCAGGCTCACCTTGCCGTGACCGGGCAGGTCCACGTACCCGCGCGATCGCGGCAAGATGACTAGCGACGCGCCGATACCCTTGGAGACGACGACCGGCGCACGGGTCGTGCCGAGCGTCTCGCTCGGGATGAAGTAGTCGCACGTCATCTTGTCGCCGAGCTCCTCGCCCACGTAGAACGAACGCGGCGGGGTGAGGTGCGACACATGAAGGACGTTCGAGTCCCACAACACCATGACTTCGATGGTGGAAAGGTGCGCGACTTCCACTTCGTCCGGGCTGACGTCGGGTCCGCTCTTGACCATCGAGTAGCCGAACCCGCCGGCGCCGCCGTCCAGCGATGGCTCGAGGCCCAGCCCCGCCGCGGGGGCTGACGAGATAGCTTGCACGCCCGCGTACGGGCTCGGGGCCGGACCGGCAGCCGCCGCAGCAAAGGGGTTCGCGCCGGCGAAGGGATTCGCCGCGCCAGCCGACGCCGCCGCGAACGGGTTTGCGCCCGCAAACGGATTCGCCGGAGCGCTCGGAGAGGCCGGCGGTAGTGCCTCGGCGGGAGGCGGATAGGCAATCGCGGGCGTGGGCTGGGCCAAGGGAGGCTGCGTGGTCGCCGGCTCTGCACCCTCGAGGACGATGAGCGTCGACCCGATCTGGATCTGATCGCCGGGGCGAACCTTGCATTTATTCACGCGCTGGCCGTTGACCAGAGTCCCGGGCTCGTTGCCCAGATCGATCAGCGTGATGTCGGCCGGCGAAGCGACCTCGATGACGGCGTGCATACGCGACGCAAGGTCATCGTCTACGCGCAGGTGGCTGCGCGGGTCCTTGCCTACCTTGACGATGTCCTGCGCGATCGTGTCGCGACGGACGAGCTGATCGCCCTGATAAAGCGCGAACGTGAGAGCGACCTTCGCCTTGCCCTGGCTGTCCATCGATAACCCCTACTCGCGCCGACTGCGCGAAAATCCGCCAACGCGCCAACGTCTCAGATGTTCTCGACCGACTTGAGCATCTCCGGCACAAACGAGGTCCGCGGCCGAATCAGCGTCGTCCGCACCGGTCCAGGGCGCACGCGGATCGTTGCGTCCGCAGGGCCGAAACCCCCGGCGGCCAGAGGGTCGTCCTCGAACTTGTAGCCGTAGTCTCCGCCCGCTCCGGCACCGCCAGCTGCGCCGCCGCCTGCGCCCGGCGCGGCGGCTGCGTCTTGGGCAAAGGAGGGGGCCGAGACCAGTCCGACCGCCACCATCACAAGCCCACCCAGCAGCCCTTTGTTCGTGCGTTTCATGACGTTTCACCTCACGCTGGCGGCTCGTTCCGCGGGTTCCGATGCCCCTAGAAATATGTGCCCTAATTACAGTGTAAGTGTACGTTCCAATGCCGACTAGGTCAACGCGAATAGTGGGTCACGGCGGCGTCTCGCAATGGATTCCGACCATCTGACAACGACCCAAGCCCGTAGTTCCCGGAATCCTCGTCGTATCGATCGCGTCCGCGTCCGCGTCCGCGTCCGCGTCCGCGTCAAGGTTTTGCCCCAGGCTTTGCGGGGGGGGGCGTGGCGGCAGCACTCCCTGCAGGCGCAGGCGCTTGCGCACCGGAGGGTGCGGGAGGCGCCGCACCGCTGCTGTCGCTCGGCTCGGGCGCGCCCGAGCCACCCGGCGCCGCCGAACCCGACGCGGGTGCGGCCGGGGCGTTGGCCGGGGGGCCTCCTGCCTGGAGGAACGTGACGGTGTCGTCGATGTCCTGCATACGCTCCTGGGACTTCTTGACCGCCCCGGCGTACTCCGGCTTCCCCGTGGCCTTCTCGATGAACGCCTGGAAGATCTGCTTGGCCTGCTGGTACACGGCGACGGCCTTGTCGGTCCCACCGGCTCCCTTCGCCTTGTACTCCTGGGTGAGAATGCCCTCGTTGAAGTAGGCGTCGGGCCGGGCGGCGTCGATCTTCTTGCACGCCTCGATCTCCGACTGGATCGCCGCAACTTGCTTGTCGTAGTTGGAGTCGTCGATCTGTCCGCGAAGCGCGAGAGCGAGCCCCAGGTGCGCGTCGTAGTCGTTCGGGTGCATCTCGAGCGCCTTCCGATACGCTCCTTCTGCCTTGTCGAAGCCGCGGAAGCTCAGGTTGATCGCGGCCAGGTTCATCTGGGCTTCGAAGAAGTGCGGATCGAGCTGCGCCGCCGACTGAAACTCCTTGACCGCCGTATTGACCTGACCGAGCTCATTCAGGATGAGCCCGGACGTGTTGTGAATCGGCGCGTAGGTCGTGCTCTTGCGGACGGCCTGGGAACACACGAGCGACGCGAGCTCGAGCTGTTGAACGTCGCCGCGCTTCGCCATCGCAGCGTTCGTCGCAATCGTGCGCCCGAACTTCTTGCCGCCGGTAGACGCCTTCTTCTTCGCGCTGCCGAAGTAGTAGAGGGCCAGCTGATTGAAGGCGGGCATGTAGCCGTCGTCGATGGCCAGCGCGCGCTGCAGGTTGAGCTTTGCGCAATCGAAATCCTGCAGATCCACGTCCTTGCCACCCGACCTCGCACGGCAGTTGGCCCCGACCTGGTCGGAGTCACGCTGCATCTGGAACATCGCGAGGTCGACCAGCGCCGGCACGTTCTGAAAGTTCGCGTCCGTGACCGCAGTCTCGAGGGCGCTGATCGCGGCGTCGAGGTTGCTGTCAGCCTTGTACTGGTAGAGCGCGAGCTGCGCGCGCGCGAAGTGGAACTTCGGTTCGTCCGAAAGCGCCGCCTGGAAATGCGCCTTGGCTTCCTTGTCGTTGCCGCACCGCTGATACGCGAGGCCGGCGTCGTATTTCGCTTCCGGGAACGCACCGCTCGCGTTCGTCGAGGCCGCACCCTCGAACTGCTTGGCGACCTCGGAGCAGGTCTCGTCGTTCCAGTCGTTGGCCTTGTCGTGGCCGTTGAAGGCGTCGAGGGCGGAGTTGAACCGCTCGAGCGCCTTCTTCTCCACGACCGGCGCGTTCGTCGACTCACTCTTGGCGTGCTTGGGGCCCTTGACCTCCTCGGCCCCTCCGCCGCATCCGACGGCGACCATCCCTGCCAGAGTGCCCAGAGCGAAAATGCTTGCCGTGCTCTTCATGATCATTCCCTCGCTCGCAGCTCGGCTCACTTCTTCTTCTTGCCGCCGGCGGCGGGCTTCTTCTTGGTGTCTTCGCCCGAGCTCCCGGAGTCGAGGATCTCGACCTTCTCGGTGGCCGGGCCCGTCTCGACCGGGTGCCAGAGCTGGCCGCCCATGATGAGCGGCGGCGGTCGGTCGTCGAGACCGCTGTTCGACAGCGTCGGCGCGCCGCGGAGCTCGTCGACGACGTGGTATTCGGTCTTGTAGTTCTTCGCGAGCCACTTCTCGCAATCGCGCGAGAACTCGTCGAAGTACTGGTACTTCACGGAGTCGTCGAGGCAGCGCTTGAGCGCCGGCTTCGCCTTCTGCGACTTGATGGGCTCCGAGGCCTCGTCCAGGTGCTGCAGGTACGTCGCCTTGATCTCGGACCACGACAGGGTATCGCCGGTCCCGGGAACGAAGCCCTTCTTGTTCCACTCCTTCGGTGTGGGCGCCGCGCGGAACTCGTCGACGAAGCCGCCCCACATCAACCCGGCGCGGGACGCCGCAGCGATGACCCAGCGGGGAGGCGGCACCGGCTGCAGCTCCGTGATCCGCTGGTACTCCTTGTCGACGTCTTCGATCGCCGCCTGCTTCTTCATCACCCAGGGCTTGACGGTCTTCTCCATGTACTTCTGGATGTCGTCCTTCTTCCCGGAGCCCTTGTAGATGGGGTACGCGAGGACATCGACCTTGTCCTTCTTCTTCTCCTCGGCGGCGTAGAACATCGCCTCGCCGACGGCATCGAGCGCCTTCCCGAGCTTGTGTAGGCGGGAGTCTTCGCCTTCGCTCTTGTACGCGTCGGCGATCTTGGCCTGCGCGGTGCTGCCGTCGCCCCAGATCTTGCGGACCCGGTCGTACTCGCCCTTCGCCTGGGGCAACGCCTTCGTGTGCATCAGCGCGCGGGCCAAGTACGAGTGGGCCTGCACCTGGATGTCCGGCGGCGCCTTGTCGAGCATGCCCATCGCGCCCGAGAGCGCCTTTCGCGCGCTCTCCCAGTCTTCCTTGTCGATGTAGTGCGCGCCGATCGCGAAGGCGATTTGCGCCGTCTCCGTCGGGTGCGAGTTGCCGTAGTCCTTCTGGTATTCCTTCACGTCCGCGACGGCTTGGTCTTCCTCTCCGAGGCCGAGACGCAAGACGATCGCGTCGGAGAGCGCCTTGTCCGCGTTGGTCCGGTGCGGGTTCTCCTTGGCGTACCGCTCGTACCATTCGGCGGCTGGGTCGTAGACGGCGATCGCCTGCCAGTTGCCGCCGATCTTGTACATGGCGTCCTTGGCGAGCTCGGTCTTGTCCATGCGGTACTGCGGATTGAGCAGCACCATGCGAGCGCGGATCGCGCTCGCGACGAGGTGACCGGCCTGGAACGCGCGCGCCGCGTTCTCGACGATCTCCTCCAGCCGCTCGCACTGAGGCGGCTGGTTGTTGCGCAGCGGCGTCGCCCCGTACTTCTCCCAAAGGTCGAAGTACGCCTTCCCGCCCTTCTCGAAGAGCTCGAGGGAGCTGTTACCGCCCTTGTCCGCGTCTTCGACGATTCGCTGCGCCCGGAGGCGCTGGATGTCGCACTGCACCTTCGCCAGGATCGTGCAGGTCTCCTCGTTCTTCTGCGCCTTGTCGCCGGCGCAGAACATGTCGAGGAATTTGGGCACGTCGACGATCATGTCGTCGATGCACGTGTTGCGATTCGGCGCCCCGTGGAACGTGAGGACGTTGATGCTCTCCAGGTAGAGCTGCGCTGCGTAGACCGCGGAATCGTTGTCCGGGTGGTCGAACGCGATCTCCCGGAAGCATGCGCCCGCCTCTTCCCAGTGCTGGGCCTCGAAGTAAAGGCGGCAGCGCGCGTACTTGACCTCGATGAGTTGCTTCTGTCCTTCCGCGTCGTTCTTGTCCGGCTGGATGTAACAGACGTACCGGTTGAACGACTGCGTCATCGACTTCTGCGCGTCGGTCATCTCCTTGGGCCGGTACTTCGCGTCGTCGTCCTGCTTGATGTCCTTGCCGACGCCCGGCAGGTTGCCGCTCCCCTTCTTGTCAGCACCCTTCTGGTGTGTCGCCAGGTAGATGTTCTGGTAGCAGAGCACCGCCGCGTACGCGGCGTTGGCGGCATCGGCCCCCTTCGGGTCCTCCGCGACGACGGCGTCGAACGCCGGCCCGCAATCTGCCCACCTCTCCCGGAAGTAAAGGAGGTCGGCCATGTTGTATTTGATCTTGTAGATTGTCGGCCAATCTTCCTTCACGAGGCGCGGGAACTCGAACTTCGAGAACTCCGCCGAGTTCCACGTGTCGGAGACCTTCTTGTAGAGGAGCGAGGCGAGATCCATCGTTCGCGGGTCCCCTGTTCCGCGCTGACCCTGCGAGCCGACGGCCTCCAGGTGCCAGGCCATGGCCGTCTCGGTCGCGAGCGCCCCCGTCCGGTTCGCGCACTTCTGCTTCGCGTCTTCCTTGTGGTTCTCTTGCTTGTACTGGTTGTAGCGCTTGAACTGGTTATTGAGCTCGTTGACGATCGCCGTCTTGTCGCCCGACTTCATCGCCATCGTGGCTTCGGTGATGCGCGACTGGTACTCGCAGAGCTTCTCGCTCTGGCCGTCGCGGACGATCAGGTCCTTGTAGAGGGCGATCGCCTCGGGATAATGGCCGGTGTCCAGATAGTTCTGGCCCAGGTCGTCCATCATCTTGAACGTCTTCTCGCTCGACCCGGACTGGTCTCCGCTCAGGTTCCGGAAGAAGTTGTACGCGTCGGTCGGGCTCCCCGCGAGCGCATACACGGGAATCACGTCCTTGCGGGCGCTCTCCGCGAGCTTCGGGGCATTCGGCAGCTGCGCGAACGCGGTGCCGAAGTCGATTGTCTTCTTGAACGCGTCGAGGGCGTGCGGCAGGTCGCCCATGTTCCAGAAGACGTACGCGAGCTTGTACCACGCGTACCCGTAGACTTTGTTCTCGGGCGGCGGCTTCGCAATGACCTTCTGGTAAGCCTGTTTGGCGGCTTCCCACTTCGTGGGATCGCCCAGCGCTTCGTTGAAGAAGAGCTCCCCGAAGGCGAGGTACGCGTTCGGGATGTATTTCGAGTTCGGAGTCTTGGTGATGAGATCGAGGTACACGCGGCGCGCATTCGCGGTGTCGCCCGCCTGCTCGTACTCGTAGGCGAGGTAGTAGTAGACCTCGTCGAGCAGCGGATACGCCGGCGGCGGATTCGTGGCGAACGTCTGCGACGGCTGGCCCGAGTAGTCACCGACCAGCATGCCGTAATACTGGATCGCCGCCCTGCGCGATCCGTCCATGGTGGTCTTGCGCGAATTCGCGACCGACTGCTGCTTCCCGGCCTCGCGCGGATTCGTAGTCTTGAACTGATCGCGCTTGATCTCGGCTTCGGTCTTCTCCCGGAACGCGGCGGCCTCGAGCTCGACGTAGTCCTCGGCCATTCGGCGCAGGAGCATCGGCCGATCCTTCGATCGCGCCTCGGTGGTCTTGAACAAGGACGTGAGCTGCTGGATCTCGGTGATGAGCAGTGCCAGAACGCGCTGCTTCAAGGCCGATTGGCGGGTGTCGCGGATACCGGCGAGCATCGACACGTCGGCGGTGCCGACCCCGATCTTCTTGTCGCCCTTCTTGATGTCCTCCACCTTCGAGTGGAACGACATCTCGGGCTGCTTGCCCTGCGTCCGTGGATGGAGTTGCGGCCCACCCGGACAGGCCTCGAGCGCCTGCTTGGCCTGATCCGTGATGCAGACTTTGGCTGTCGACGGAGCGGCGCTCGCCCCCGTCGCTGCGCCTTCGCTCGAGCCCGCGCCCGCGGCGCTCGACGTGCTCGTCGCGCTCGCGTTGCCGGCCCCCTTCGGCGATTTGTCCGCTGCAGACGCGGCGGGAACACCGCCTGCGATCCCGAGCGCGATGACGACGACCCAAACCGAAAAGACGCGGTTCATCATTACCTCCCGCACTTCGACGTGATCGTCTGGCGGTAGAACCCGAGCTCGTCACGCCAGTACTCGCCGTTGAACGGCCAGATGACGTGCTCGTCGTCGGGCTTCACGATGTTGGCTTTCGACTCTTCGACCGTGACCTGCTGGTTGGCGATGGCCTGGTCGAGCTGGTTACGCTGCGCGGCCGTGATGTCGATGAGAATCTTCTGACCGTTTCGGAGTTGCTCGTTGAGATCGGCCAGATCGCGCTCGTAGCGGCCGCGGGCCAGGTCGCCCGCGTTGCGGATGGCCAGCTCGCGGGCGTCGTGGACGGAGTCCTTGACCAGATCGGCGACCTTGGCGTCCTTGAAGCTGCTCGGCGCCTTCTTGAAGCGGGCGTCTTCGCCCTCCAGGAGGCGAACGTACTCGAGGTTGCGCAGGAGCTGCCTGTCCGAGAGCGAGTTTTTCACGATGGGCGCGACCTTGGCGTCGAGGTGCGCCCTGTCGTCGCGTACGTCCTTCAAGAACTTGTAGAAGGCCTCTTCCTGGTTGCTGCCCTTCTTGAACTTCTCGAGAACCTTCGTCAGCTCGTCGCGGATCGGCTCGTACTTCTGCCGGAAGCGCGCCACGATGGTCAACGCGTCGTCGTACTGGCAGTTCGAGAAGTAGATGATCGCCTTGAGGACGTCGGCTTCGGGGTAGTTCGCGTGGGGGAAGTACGGCGCCTCGATCGTGTGGATGTTGCCGAGCGCGTGGCTGTAGTCGCCAGCCATGAAGTACGCCCACGACTCCTCGAACAGCGCGCGCAGCCAGTACTCGCTGGCCACGTCGACCTTGTTCCAATACTTCACCGCGGCCGACAGACGTGTCTGGTCGACCGTGGGCGCGTTCGTCTGATCGTCGAGCTTGATGCTCGCGGAGTAGAAGGTCTCCGCCATCGAGAGGTACGCGAGGTCGCGCATGCGCGCCTCGTCCTCGACCTCGACGTCGCCCTCTTCGATGGCTCCCAGAATGCGCTGGAAAGACTGCACCGCCGGCTTCGATTGCCGGAGCTGCACGTTGCTGATGCCCCCGAAGAACTGGGACTGGACGTAGTACTTGCTCTTGCGGTTGACCTTTTCGAAGAGGCCGAGTGCCTCGGGGTACTGGCCGTTGCGGTACTTGTACCGACCCAGCAAGTAGTTGAGCTGCCAGTAGAGGTCCTGCTGCTCGTGGTTGTTGAACCGCTTGATGTGGTCCTCGTCGTACTTGCCGACCCGCTCGATGATGTCGGCGGGCTCGGGCAAGTCGGTCGCGAGCTTGGCCAGCCAGAGGAGCGTCTCGCCGTACTTGACGTGATTGGGCTTGTCGGCGATCTCGCTGAAGATCGAGTACGCGGCCTGATAGAACTTGAGCTTGTAGAGCGCCTTCGCGAGGTTGAACTGGGCGATCTGCTTGTTGCCCTCGTCGTCGCCCGTCTCGCCGTTCGCCACGCGGAAGAGCGCCTTCGCGGCGTCCCACCACTTCTCGCTCTCGTACAAGCGCTTGGCTTGCGCGGCCGCTTCGGTCGGCTGCCCCGCCTGCGGCGGCGGCGAGTTGTCGACCGGCTTGGCCGGCTTCGCGCCCTTGGCCGGTGCGGCGCCCGAATCGGCGTCCAAGTCGACCGGGCCCGGCTGCGCCGTCGGCGCCGCTTGCGCAGGCGGCTTCTTCTTCGCGCGCTGCGCCTCCGCGGACGTGCCGCCCAGGCAAATCGCGCTTGTCAGTGCCGCCACCCAGATTCCGCGCGTCAACAGGTTACGCATCGTCGTCGCTCCTCAATTGCCGCATGCAACCAACCACCTGCCAGAACCCAGCGCCAGGAAGAATGCGCGCGCTCGAGACAACACTCTCTCTATGGCCAGCGCGAATCGATCGTGTTTCATGCTCCAAGCGACCGAAGCGGGCACAATTCTCGAGGGGCAAGTCTCGCGTGACCGCGAGGGCAAAAAAACTCAACGATGTTGGTGACATACTGTCGTCGAGCGGCGGTGATGGTACGGAGCGCGATTCGCGCTTGTCAAGGTCAAAAGCCGAGCGAATCGATGGGAGCCGACACAACGCGCGCGGTCATGAGAAGACGTCGCTCCCGTGCACGGCCTTGGGTCGGTCTTGCTCTCCCAAAAACGACGGATTCGTTCTTGCGCGCCCATTCAGACCTGTTGAGACCTGTGGGATTGACATCGTGCGCGCCAGAATGAGGTTCTTCCGTCTTGACCCCGCCGAGGCCACTCGACTAGTTTTCGCGCGTCCTCGGCACCCTTGCGTGCGGTCGCCGCGCCCTGCCGCGCCTTCGCGAGACTCGCGTGGACGAAAAATTGAAGGAGAGCCGAAACGATGACTCGCTCGATTCTGGCGGTTCTGGCCGTCGCTGCTGTCGTCGCAGTGCTCTCGGGGACGGGCTGTCAGCCAAGCGGCGTCGGCGACCCGTGCATCCCGGAGGCGGAGTATAACCCCTCGTTTACCGGCTTCGACATCCAGGAAGTGAACACCGAGTCCGAGAGCTTTCAGTGCCTCACGCGCCTTTGCCTGGTGAATCACTTCCAGGGCCTGGTGAGCTGCCCGTACGGCCAGAACTCCGACAGCAGCCCCGTTCAGGGAGCGAAGTCGTTCTGCAACACCAAGGCGGGTAAGGCCGCGGGGTGCTGCATTCCCGGGAACGCAGCCGGCGTCGACGGCATCGACCCGTCGACGGGGGCGCCCCTCGACGGGAAAAACTTGGCAACGGTCCAACCCCAGTGCAAAGACCGCCCCGCCGACAAGACGGTGTATTGCTCTTGCCGCTGCGCGAACGTCGACGGGCAGACGAACGACGGACGCAACTACTGCAAGTGCCCGGACGGCTTCTCGTGCACGCAGCTCGTGCCCTCGGTCGGAAGCGTGGGCGCCGGTGGCAACCAGGGCCTGACGGGCGGCTACTGCATCAAGGACAAGACCGAGTTCGACCCCAATGCCTTCTGCGTCAATGGGACGTGCTCGGCCGCCAAGGGCGACTGCGGCCCGGCGCAGGGCGTCAAGTAATGTGACGGGGCGGCCGCAAGCCCGAAGGGAAGCTCCGACAGCTTTGGGTCGGAAGGCCGAGCTGGCCGCGGCCGATTACCTCGTCGCTCGAGGCTTCCGCGTTCTTTCGCGCAACCTGCGCGTCGGCCCGTTCGAGATCGACGTGGTGGCCAGGAGCGGAGGGCTCGTCGTGGCCGTCGAAGTGCGCACACGGGGCGCCCGCTCGTTCGAGAGCCCGCTCGAGAGCATCGGGCGCGCGAAGCAGCGACGCATGGCTGCCGCCGCCGAGCGCCTCTGGCGCGACCACCTCGCGAACGCCCCCGACGTCGAGCGCCTTCGAATCGACGTCGCGGCGGTCACCTTCGAGAACGGCAAGACGCTCGTCGAGTACGTCGAGGGCGCCGTCTCCGCGTAGCGACCAGCTACCTTTCGATTGCGTGTTTCACCGCTTCTTGGACGCGGCCCACAGAAGCCGCGGCGTCGTCTTTCTCTCCCCGCGAGAGGGCCGTCATCGCCACCTGGAGCTCGTCGAGCTGTTTCTTCTCGAACCGGCGTAGACCCGCGAGCATCTGCGTGAACGCGTCGAAGAAGTCCTGTAGCTCGTCGCCCTTTCTCAGGCGGGCCTCGACGTGCAAGTTTCCCTCGCCCACTTCCCGGAGCAGCCTCTTCATCTTGAAGACGGGTCCCGCCACCTTGTGGGTGAAATAGATCCCCGACATCCCCGTCAGCACGACCAGCAAGGCGAGCCCGCCAACCAGCGACCAGATCATCATCGTCTGCTTGCGTAGGAGCGCGGTCTGCTGATCGGAGACCGCTCTCTCCTGGTCGGCGATGGTCCGGTCGTGCGCCTCGGACTCCTTGTTGAACTCGGACACGAGCTCGGGGCTGTCGGCGGCGAGGTCTCGGATGTTCATCCGACTCACCTCGGACACCTTCTTGCTCTCCTCGGCGACCTTGCGGCTCTCCTCGACCACCTTCCCGCTCTCGGCCACCATCGCCCGCGTCGTCGAATAGAGAACCGAGCCCATCACCGTGCTGATGGCGATCACGACGAGCACGAGGTAGCCCGCGTACTTGAGCTGAAAGCGCGAGTCTAGCAGGTAGTTTCGCAGCTTGCGCTTGTAGGAGCCGTTCTGCTCGGAGCTGTTCGGCATGTGGTCCTCGTCAACGGAAATTCTGAGCGAAGAGCTCCGCCGCCCGGGCAGCGACGACACTCAGCAGTTGATCCTCGGCCGCGTGATCTCCTGGGAGCGTGCCGGGCAAGGTCGCCCCGGCCGGGACTTCCCCGCGCAGCTCGCGCCCCGGATAGGAGAACACAGCAAGCCGAATCCTGACGCGAAGATTCCCCCCCGAGTAGTCGAACTTGTCGACGCTCACCCCGAGGTAGTAGCCCTTCAACTTTCGCTTGTTCAGCACGGCTCGCGCACCGTCCAGGGTCTCGCCGCCGGGGGCGAGCTGGTAGTCGCCCAGCTCCGTCAGCTTCGATGCAATCGCGTCCCGCACGGCCCGCTCGACGTCGGAGGTCGCCCGCGCGGTGGCATTGGTGATCGGCGAGACCGCGACGTAATACTTCGCGGCGGCCACGTAGGACGGCCCCGCGCCTCCCCCGGACGACGATCCCCCGCTGGCCTCGGCGGCGTCGATCGCCCGCTGGATCTGCTGCTTGACGACGGCGTTGGTCTCGACCGCGCGCCGCCGCCGAAGGCAATCGAGCGACGTGGCCCGAGCAAGACGCCGCAGCGCAACCGCCGCCGCCTGACGAACCACCTCGCTGGGGTCCTCCAAGCCTCCGCACAGAGGCGCGACGGCGTCCTCGTCGTTGGTCGCTCCCAGCGCGAGCGCGGCGTTCGTTCGCACTCGAAAGTCGTCGGGTTGCCCGGCGTTCGGCGGGTATCTGAGCCGCTCCGTCAGGAACGAGACGCGCCCCTCGGCAAGCACGGCCGAGGGCCCCAGAAGAGCGAGCGCGAGCGAGGCCGCGAGCAGCCAAGGCAGAAAGGAGGACCGACGCCGAGCGGGCCCCGCGATCGATCCCCAACGCTCCGGCATCGAACCAATCAGCGTACCATGCCGGTCCCGCAGACGCCTCGAAGTAGGACCCAGAATGCCCGCCGGACGTAGCGCGAACCGACAGGTGCGACGATCGCGACCCGCAGCACCACGTGGGGCGCTCGCCGCCACGCTTCTCGGCCTCGTTCTACCCATCGGCCTCGCCCTACCGGCCGCGCGCGCGGGCGCGAATCCTCTCCCGACGCTCCCGGCCGCCGGTGCCCGCGTTCACGTGAGGGGGAGCGCGCGGCTTGACCTACATGCGGGTCGCGGCTCGGGGAAGCTCCTTCTCTCGGGTACGGTCTTGGACGACGCGGACCGCTCCATCAAGGGAGTCGGCGTCGCCCTGAGCCTGACGCGCGCCGACGGCGGCGAGCCGGTCGTCTTCGCAAGTTCTTCTGGTACGTCGCCGGAGCCCTGCGGCGATCCTGCGGCCCGACCCGTCCTCGAGCGCGCGGACATGCTCCTCTTGCCTGCCGACGACGGAGGGCACTTCTGCGTTCGACTCGCCCTCGCCACCGACCGCTACACGGCGCATTTCGAGGCACGCACGGCGAGCGTGGCCGACGGCATGCTCGACGAGGTCAAGGTCGACATGCCGATCGACCTTTCGCTCGACTCGATAGCGCTTCGCTTCGATCCGCAGCGGCCGATCCTCTCGCTCGACGACGACGCCACGGTTCTCCAGGTGGTCGCATCCGCGGAGGGCGACGGCGTAACCAGAGGCGCGTGGGGGCTGGCCGGCCTGCCGATCGCGCTCTCGAACGAGTCGGGCGCCCTCCTGGCGAGCGCGACGACCGATGCCGCAGGCCGCGTGAGGTTCGTCGTGTCCGGCGAGGGTCTCGGTCCGCCCGGACCAGGAGAGCTACGCGTCTCGTTCGCCGGGAACGCGCAAGTAGCCTCCAGCTCGTCCAGCATGCGGGTCGAGAGGCGGACGCGGGTGGACCTGAGCGCCCCCGATGCGGTCGATGGGCGCTTGCCCGCGGGCACGCCGGAGGAGGGCATCACCATTCCGGTCGTCGCGCGCGCTCGATGCGCGCGTTGCGCGCAAGGGACGGGTGCCACGCCGAGCGGCGCCATCGAGGCGCGCCTTGGTGAGGGCGGCGGCAGCTCGATCGTCGGCGCAGCGTCGCTCGAAGGCGGCCGGGCGCGCGTTGTCGCGACATTCTTTTCGCCCGCGCTGAATTCACCGGACGCGCCTGTCTTGCCGCCCGTCTTGCGCTTTCGCTTCGTCCCGGACGCTCCGTGGTTTCTGCCTGGCGCCGACCTTCGTCTGACGCAACCAATCCGAGCGCCCAGCACGTGGACGAGGCTGCCCCTCTTGCTCGCCGGTGCGTTGATCCTCGTCTGGCTCATGCTTTCGCGGTGGCAGTCGCGGGCTCTGTCGGCGTCGCGCTCGAGCCACCCGCCGCGCCGGGTACCGGAGCCCAAGGTCCGGGCGAACCTCGCCGTGGTGCGCGCGGACTCGACGCGCAGCGGCTGGATCGGTCGGATCGTCGACGCGCACGATGGCGCGCGCGTGGCAGGCGCGTTGGTCTCGCTCCAGCAGCGCGGCTTCGAGCGCATCGAGACGCTCGCGTCGGCGACGGCGAACCATGACGGGTATTTCGAGCTCGCGGCTCCGGATCGAGCCGGGAGCGTGGCCGACGAGCTCGTGGTGGAGGGTCCTTTTCACGCCGAGCTGCGTCGCCCCGTACCCCCGTCGGGCGAGCTGAAGGTGGCACTCGTCATGCGCCGGCGGGCCCTCCTCGAGCGCCTCGTTCGCTGGGCACGTCGCCGCGGAAAGCCCTTCGACACCGGGCCGGAGCCCACCCCGGGGCAGGTGCGTCGTGCGGCGGCATCGGAGTTTGCCATCGCGCGCTGGGCCGACGCCGTGGAGCGAGCCGCCTATGCGGGTGCCGCAATCGACCGGCAAGCGCAGGCCGAGGTGGACCACCTCGCGCCCCCCGATGCACCCGGAGATGTCCACGACGGGGCCGACGCGGGAATCGGTGTCCGCGCCGAACCGAAGCCAGCGGGCAGCCCCGCCGCTCGCCAACGTCCCCGACGTTGACGGCGCTCCACCCGGGTCCGTATAGTCGCGCCGCGCCGGCCACCGCCCCTCCGTCCATGACCACGACCACCGTCGCCATCGTCGTCGCAGCCGTCGTCATCGCGCTGCTGCTGCTCGGGGCTGTCATGCGCGGCAAGGGCGCCGCACGGCTCCAGGGCCCTTCCGCCGAGAAGCCCTCCGCTCTCCAGCGTCCGCCCGTCGGCGCGGGAAGAGTCGAGGCCGGCGAACGCGCTCGCGCGGAAGCCCCGTCCAAGACGGCACCGGCCGGCGCGCCGGGAGTCCCAGCGGTCCCGCCCGCGCCGGAAGCGCCAGGCGCCGCTCCTGCGCCGGCCGCCCCCGTAGCCCCGGCCGCGCGCAAAGATGTCGCCGGCTTGCGCAAGGGCCTCGCTGCGACGCGAGGAGGCTTCATCGCGCGTCTCACCTCGGTCTTTCAGGGCAAGAAAGAAATCGACCCGGCCATCTTGGAGCAGGTGGAAGAGGTGATGCTCACGAGCGACGTCGGCCCGAAGACGACCGCCGCCATCCTGGCTCGGTTGCGCGAATCTCTCGCGCGCAACGAGCTGCGGGACTCCGCGGCCGTCTGGTCGGCGCTCCGCGCCGAGGCGACGCGCATTCTCGGGATCGGCGGGGGCGCCATTCGCACGTCCGCAAAGCCCACGGTCGTCCTTCTCGTCGGCGTGAACGGCGTGGGCAAGACCACCACGATTGGAAAACTCGCGACACGCTACCGCGCGGCGGGCAAGAACGTCGTCCTCGCCGCCGGAGACACCTTCCGCGCTGCAGCCGTGCAGCAGCTCGAGGTCTGGGGCAAGCGCGTTGGCGTCGATGTCGTCAAAGGCAAAGAGGGAGCCGACCCAGGTGCCGTCGCATTCGACGCGACGACGAAAGCGCGTGAGACCGGTGCCGATTTGCTGCTAGTGGATACGGCGGGACGGCTGCACACCAAGCTTCCGCTCATGGACGAAATCAAGAAAATTCGGAAGACGATTGCCAAGGCCATGGACGGCGCGCCGCACGAGACTCTTCTCGTCCTCGACGCGACCACCGGTCAGAATGCGCTCGCCCAAGCTGGCATGTTCAAGGAAGCGCTCGACTTGACCGGGATTGTTCTCACGAAGCTCGACGGCACCGCCAAAGGCGGTGTCGTCCTCGGTATCTGCGACGAGCTGAAAGTTCCAGTGCGGTACATCGGCCTCGGGGAGCGCGCGGACGACCTGCGCGAGTTCGAGGCAGACGACTTCGTCGAGGCACTGTTCGGGACGGGAGAAGAGGAGGCGGCTGCCTAGTCCGCAGCCCGGACTTCGCTCTCACAACTCCGCAGCCCTCACAGCCCCGAAGGGCGAGGGAACGGAGTTCGCTGTAACGACTCCGCTGCCGGACGGGCTCCAGGCCGTCGGTTGTACGGTGGCAAAGCATCGAGAATCCCGTTGCTCAGGGGAAATGGCGCTGATATAGTCGCGCTCACTTTTGCTGTAAGCCTGATTCCCCAGCAGTTTTGACGGTTTACGCGCGACGCGCCGTCCTCATGTCAGGCCGTTTTGGTCGGTCGACAACGTCACGAAGGATGCGGAAGGGGTAGCAATGAAGCAGGCTCGCAGGTGGCTTCTACTCTCGGCGGCCCTCGTATTGGCGCCGCACGCTGCGTATGCGCAGAAGAAGAAGCCCCCGAAGGGAGGCACGAGTGCCGCCCCCACGGCGGCACCGACGCCCGCAGCGCCGCCCGCGGACGCCGATGCGGATCAACCCGCGGCGCCCGCGCCGGCCGGCGATCAAGCGACTCCCCCTGCGGCGGGCGGTGAGACGCCACCGGCCAGCGGCGGTTTGGACATCTGCCAGATCACGCCGGACGCGCCGGAATGCGCCACTTCGAAGACGCTCGGCGAGGAGGCGAAGAAGACGATCCACGCCGAGGTCTACGCCGTCGAGCAGCAGTACGTCATCAAGGCGCAGCGCTTCGAGATCCAGCCGTACTGGGCATTCAGCCTGAACGACCAGTTCGTGAGCCACCCCGGTCCCGGGCTCGGGCTGAACTACTACATCACCCAGGTCCTGGCGGTCGGGTTGAATGGCAATTTCTACCAGGGATTCAACGTAGACTCCGATTTCAATTTCGAAAACCGCCGTGCGGCGCGTATTGCCGTTCCGCTGAACGAATACCAGGTCGCCGGCAACCTGAACTTCACCTACGTTCCGATGTACGGAAAGTTCGCCGGATTCGGCGACTTCATCTTCAACTACGACGCATTCATCGAAGGCGGTCCCGGCCTGATTCGAACGCGTCCGATCCCGGTCATCGACCCGGACAATCGCAAGTTCGACTGGACCAACCTCGTCAACTTCGACGTCGGCATCGGCCTTCGCGTCTTCTTCACCCGCTGGCTCGCGGCGGTACTCGAGGTGCGCGACCTCATCTTCTTCGACAAGATCGAGAACAAAACCGTCGCGATGGGTTCGACGCAGATCCTCAACAGTCCCAACAATCCGCTGAACCAGAAGACCTGGTACGACCCCAACCAGAACCTCACCAACGACGTCCAGCTGCAGGTTGGGCTTTCGATCTTCCTGCCGACCTCTTTCGAATACCGGTTGCCCAAGTGAGAACGGAGCGGACGGCAATGAAGCGGCGTCTCGTCAGGTCGGTGCTGGCGTGCTTGGCGGCGGCGGCGCTGTGTGCGTCGGCGGTGCCGGCACGGGCGCAGGAAATCGAGCTCACCGGCCCCCTCAAGGGCGCCCCCGCGGTTCGACACCAGCGGCTCTACCGGCAGGGGCGTTTCGAGATCGCGCCCGCCGTGTCGTTTTCGCTGCTCGACCAGTATCGGCGCACCATTCTGGTCGGCGCGGCGCTCAACTACAGCATCACCGACTGGCTCGCAATCGGGGCGTGGGGCGGTTTCGGTGCGGCCAGCCTCACGACCGACCTCGCCGACAAGATCAACGTCACGGCGCCCCGCGACGCGTTGACCGCCAGCCAGGTGAATCACACCGGATCGTACCCGAATTACGGGCCCGCCCAGTTCAACGACCAGACCGCCCAAATGGACTGGGTGCTGGTGCCGCAGCTCACGTTCATCCCCTTCCGCGGCAAGCTCGCCATTTTCAACAAGATCTTCGTCGATACCGACCTCTACATCTCGGCCGGCCTCGGCATCGTGGGCATCCAAGAGCGAGGGGCTTGCGGCGACTCGGGGCAGCCGAATTGCTCCGATCCCAAGTCGTTCGCCCGCGTGTCTTCCACGAAGTTCAGCTACGGCAGCTACGCCGTCGGGCTGTCGTTCTACGCATCGGATCTCGTGTCCCTGGGCGTGGAGTACCGGGCGCTCCCGTTCAACTGGAATCTCGCCGGCTTCGACACCCAAGGCTCGGGGCCGAACGGCAACTTCCCAGACCAGAAGATCAACGGCTCGGACGACACCTTCCACTTCAACCAGCTGGTCACCATCATGATCGGCTTCTCGCTTCCGGCGAGGGCCAAGGTCAGCGAGTAAATCGGGCGGCGGTCAGCGCTTGGTGAGCCGGCCGGCTGCGTCGAGCGCGAACCCCGGCGGGAGTCCGGTTCGAGTCGCTTCCCTGTCCTCTTCCGGCACGATCCAGCCGCGCGAGGCGAGGCCCTCGGCGATCTTGTTGCGTACGCGGACGCTCTCCTCGTCGCCGAGCAGGCGCGCCAGAGCCGACGCTGCGGCCGGGTCCTGCTGAGCCAAAAGCGCCGACACGGCGTGGAATCGGGCGGGCTCGTTCACGTCTTCCAGGAATCGCTCCACTTCCGTACGTATGTGCGGATGCCGATGCTCCTCGAGCTCGGCCAGAAGCTGCACCTTCGGATCGACGAACTTCGCGTACTCGGTGTCCCAGCGTGACAGCCACTGGAGCAGCTCCTCGACGTATTCCGGCTCGTCGACCAGCTCCTTGAGGATCTTCATCGGCCAGGCGAGGCTCTCGGCCTTGCCCGCGAACGCCCGCACGGGGGAAATTGCGGCCTTGCCCGCCCGGAGAATGCCCCGAAAGGCGGCTTCCTTCTCCTCCTGGTCGGTGATTGACGGATCCATGTGGAAGGTGAAGCGCTTCAGGAGCACCTCGACCGCTTCGGCGGTCCCCAGGTCGGCGAGCGCCTGGATGGCTTCTTGCCGGTCGTAGTTCTGGGCGCGCTTCTCGAGCCGGTCCGCCCATTTCGCGGCTGGGTTGCCCTTCGGCCGCTCCTTCTTCTTCTCACCGCGTGCGCCGCCCTTGAACAGAATCAAACAAACCCATGCTCTTTCCTTGGCGCCGAGGCCGGCGGGAGCCAAGTCTGCCGATCGGCGGGCAGAACGCAAGCGCAGTCGCTCGACCGCAGCCCGGAGGAGCTCGAAGGGAGCGTCCGCGCTCGTTTTCTGGTTTGTCCTTGGGGCCCCGGCCCCAAAAGGTGTCCTCTGTCCGGGTGGGGAGCTCGAGGGGAGCGTCCGCGCTCCCCTCGAAGATCAGGGCAACGGCACCGCGAGCAGAACGACTTCCTTGTTCCGGGCCTGGACCTGGTAACGCACCGGGCGGCCGTACTTCTGGGCCGATTCCTGCTCCATTCCCTGGATGCGCGCGGCGAACGCCTGCTCGGTGATGTGGTCGGTCGCCTCCCCGATCGCGCGCTTCGCCGCGATGTACTCGCGGTAGATCCGCGCGTAGTACTGGCTCGCCGGCTCGCCCGCGAGAACGCGGATGGACTCGGGGTCCATCGTGATCTCGCTCTGCGGCTGCATCATGCGCTTGTCGTCGACCGCGAGGGCATCGGTGAAATTGGCGGCGTTCGGCGCCATCGAGACGCGCCCCTCGTCGTCGGTCGTGTCCTCCTCGACGCCCATGAGCTGATTCAGGAGCTGGTCGATGCGGAACGCCAGTCCGCCGAGCTCCGCATGATCGAGCTCGAAGCGCTTGTCGGTCTGGCCGTTGAGGATGGCGAGCAGCCCTTCTTCGAGCATGTTGATCGGCCGCGTGAGGTAGTTGCCGAGCAGCCACCCGGCGACGATGACGAGGACGATCCCGACCGCCATCGCACCGAAGATGGGGAGCATCGCGAGGCCCGTCGGATCCTGGATGAGCGCGGCCGGCGCGGCGGCCACCAGAAGCGCGCGCCTTCCGTCGTCGAACGCGGGAAGCGGCGACCCGGCGACGAGCAGATCGCCGTCGCGTACGTTGTCGGTCTGCTGGTGCGCGAGCGCATTCTTCAGCATCTCTTTCGACGCGCCCTTCACGCTTTCGTCGAGCATCGCCGCGACCGTCTGCGAGTGGCCGACGATCTCGAACCCGTCACCCTTCGGGACGACGACGATGAGCGCGCGACCGGTCGTTGCCTCGCTCACACGCGAAAGCGTGTCGTTGAGCGGCCTGCCGATGACGAGCGCCCCGATGACTCTCCCCTGCTCGTCGCGCACGACGACGTACGACGCCAGGTACCGGTCTCGCTCGGCCCAGACGTCCGACCCGGACTGGCCGGTCGCGAGCGTCGCCTTCAGCCCGGGACACGTGCTGGCCATGTCGTCGCCGCGGTTCAGGTTGGAGCTGTTCCTGCCGACGATTCGACCGTTGGCGTCGACCAACGCGACGAGCGTCGGTACGTTGCGCTCGAACACGGGCGCGCTCTTCATCTTGCTGACGAGGTCGTCGCAGCGCTTGGTCGACGCGTCGCCGCGTGCCGACGGGGACGCCTTCGTCAGGGCATCTTGCGTGGCCTGCTCGTTCGCTGCGGCCGCCAGCCAGCGCTCCGCCCGCAGACCGTCGAGCTGGAGGCGCCCGGCAGCCCCGTTCACGTCGTTTTGCGCCTCGGCCGTGAGCTGGTCCTTGTTGCTCGTCGCCGAGCCGATGGACGAGCGTACGAGGAGGAACGACAGCAAGCTGGCCAGCGCCACGATGAGAGCGTTGACGGCGATGATCTTGATTCGCATTCGCCCTTCGGTTCCTCCCCGCGAACGCGTCGCCGCGCCGCTGGCGGCCCTCTTGCCGCTGTGGGAGACGCTATCATTCGCCGTACGAGCGCGGCAACATGCCCGTAGGAAGCCCTGGATGACCACAAAAGCGGGGAGCCAATCCGTTGGCGGTGCCGTCGCCGAGCCACCGCCCGGGGGGCCGCACGCCCTGCTCGTCGACGACCCGCGTTTCGATCGGCATGCGCCGCCGGGCCATCACCCCGAACGACCCGCGCGGCTGAGCGCGGCACGGGCCGCGATTGCCCAGTGCGCGATGACGCTGCAGCGGGTCACCGCTCGGGCCGCGAGCGACGACGAGCTCGCGCGCGTACACTCGGCGCGTTTCATCGAAGCGCTCTCGAGACTTCGCGGAGAAGAGGGCTACCTCGATCCGGACACGTACGTCTCGGCCGACAGCATCGAAGTGGCGCGACTCGCCGCCGGGTCTCTCGTCGCGATGGTCGACGCCATGCTCTCCGGCTCGGCGCGCCGCGGAGTGGCCCTCCTGCGCCCACCGGGACACCACGCGCGGCCGGCTCGCGCGATGGGCTTCTGCCTCCTGAACAACGTCGCCATCGCCGCGGCGCACGCGCGCGCCCGCGGGCTGCAGCGCGTCGCCGTCGTGGACTGGGACGTGCACCACGGAAACGGCACGCAGGAGATGTTCTGGCGCGACCCCGACGTCCTCTACGTTTCGACGCATCAGTTTCCGTTCTACCCGGGCACCGGCGACGTCGACGAAACCGGGGAGGGCGCAGGCACCGGCTACACGGTGAACGTGCCGCTCGCTGCCGGCGGCGGAGACGCCGTGTACGCCAGCGCCTTCGAACGGGTCGTTCTCCCCATCGTCGAGAGCTACGCGCCGGAGCTCATCCTCGTCAGCGCGGGCTTCGACGCCTCCGCTCGGGATCCCCTCGCGCAAATGCAGCTCTCGCCCGAGTCGTTCGGCTGGATGGCGCGCGAGCTCGCTCGCATCGCGGACACCTCGGCCGAGGGGCGAATGGCTCTCGTCCTCGAGGGCGGCTACGACCTGGTCGCGCTCGAGGCGGGCGTGAAGAGCGCCGTCGAAGGCATGGTGCTGGGCCGCGCCGTGGAGCTGGCGCGCTCCCCCGACGACGAAAGCGTCGGGCGCGCAGCGAAGGCGGCCGAAAGGGCCTGGTCGTCGGTGGGGTGACCCGGAACGGTTCGCGCTTGAAAGGGCGCCCGTTGAGGGTATGTTGACGCCCGTTTCGCGGTGGCCGTAGCTCAGCTGGTAGAGCACTGGATTGTGGCTCCAGGTGTCGCGGGTTCGAACCCCGTCGGTCACCCCCGAGTTTCCCGGGGATTTGGGGATCGCAGCGCCTCCTCCACGATATGGAGGGGCGCCGATCCTTCAGCGGCTCGACGCCTCCCTGCCGCATGGCCAAGTGCGAGCCGAAGGTGTGGCGAAGCGTGTGCCGGACGCGCAGGTCGAGAAGATGGCGACGTAAGCGCGGCCCCGGAGAGCGCCGTCTCAGAACCGGTTCTGCGCAAGCCAGTCGCGGAGGCGCTGGGCCATTTGCATATGCCAGTCGCGACTGGCGCTCATCGCCTGGACGGCACGCTCCAGGCGTTCGCCCACTTCGTGCTGGAGACGCGCGTTCTCCTCGTCGTGCGTCGCGCTCGAGTCGAGCTCGTTGGCCATGTTGGTGAGGTCCTGCTGCGCGCGCGGCCCGAGGCCCTCGCTCGCGTAGGTACGGAATTCGTTGGCGCGGGCGTGCAGGTCGCGGGCGTGGCGCTCGAGCACGATCCAGTCGGTCTCGACGTCCCGGCGTGCCTGCCTGTCCCGGGCGATGATCGGCTCGAGCTCGTGTGCTCGCTGCTCATGCAATCGGATCTCCTCACGGATCTTGCCGGCGTGCTCTCCGCTCAACAGAGGCGAAGCCTGAACCCCCGCCCCGCGCGAGGGAGAGTCGTCGGCGAACGCCAACGGCGCCGAAAGGGTGGTGACACATCCTGCGAGAATCCATGCGACGAGTGATCGGTGCATCGTCTCCTCCCGAGCAAAGGGGCTTTCAGCTTGATTGACGCATGGGCGAGACGTCTTCTTCAATGAAGGAGTCTGGCTACTCGACGAGCCGTCGACCGCGCGCACCTCAACCGGCGGATTTCTGCGACGAGCCGTACCTCACCGCGAGGCGGGAACCCTTTTCGTGGATGAGCGCGATTGGCGCCGCTCGCTCGCACTTCCCGGGCGGTACGACGAGCGCAGGCGAATCGTGATCGATTTGCGTGTCCTGCCGCTACTAGGCAGTCATGAAAAGTGTACTCGATGCCGTGTGTGTTGCGGTGCTTCTCGCCGAGTGCGCGTGCACGACATCAGCCGGAAACCCGACGACACCTCCCGGCAACACGGATTCCGGAGCGCCGGACGGCCGAGGCGCCATTTCCATCGACGCCGACGGCGGCGCGGTCGTGAACATCGAACTCGCGCCGCTCACGCTGAGGCCCACGTTCTCGCCGTCGATTTCGGACTACTACGTCGCGTGCGGGGCCGGCGGGACGCAGGTCACGCTGACGATCACCGATGAGGGCGGCTCGCGTTCGACGCCCGTCCACCTGCAAGAGGACGGCGCCGTCGTCGTCGCAGGGCAGTACTGGATTCGCTGTCTAGCGCACGACTTCCCTGCCATCACCGTGACGACCCATCCCGACGCCGGCTCCCCCACGCCCGGGCTTTACCTCGTCAACTCGACGGCCTTCGTGGCCGTCTTCGACACGAACGGCACGCCGGTCTGGTACGAGCGTGGCGCGGGCGTCCTGAACCTCGACGCGCCCGCGGCGAACACGCTCTCGTACATGATCGGCAGCACCGCGCCGTTCGGCTTCAGCGTGCAGTCTCAGTTCGTCGTGCACGCGCTCGACTCGGGGTCCAAGACGGACATCACGGCCGTGAACGGGCCGACGGACGGCCACGAGCTCCAGTCGCTGCCCAGCGGGAATCACCTGCTCTTCACGTACCCCCTCGAGAGCGGCTTCGATCTCACCGGGCTGGAGAAGCTCGGTCCCGGCGAGACGATCGCGGACTGCATGATCCAGGAGGTCGACCCGACCGGGGCCATGGTCTGGTCATGGCTCGCCACGGACCACGTCGACCCCGTCAAGGAGTCGGTCGAGCCTGCGACGCAAATGGTGGGCGGAAAGCCGGTGGTCGACGTCTTTCATTGCAACGCGATCGACGCCGACTCGAGCGGGAATCTCCTGGTCTCGATGCGCCACGCCAACGCGGTCCTTTACGTCGAGCGGTCGACGGGCAAGGTCCTCTGGAAGCTCAACGGCACTTCGTACAACAAGGACGGCGCGGCCCACGTCGAGATCGACGGCGACCCGCAGACCCAGTTCACGATGCAGCACGATGCGCGCTTCCGACCGAACGGGAACGTGAGCCTGTTCGACGACCACGGCGCGGGCACCGGCGTCGCGCGCGCGGTGGAGTACGCGATCGACCACACGAGAGGCACGGCCACCGTCGCGTGGCAGTTCCTCGGCACCGCGGCCAGCCAGTACGAGGGCAGCGTGCGGCGATACGCCGACGGCGAGACGGTGATTGGCTGGGGGTACGTCCCGACCGACCCGCGCATCCTCACGGAGGTCGACGCCGACGGGCACGACGTCCTCGATATTGCGTTCGCCGGGACAAACCCGTCGTATCGGGCGGTCAAGGTGCCCCTTTCGCAGCTGAACCTCGACGTGCTGCGCAGGACGGCAGCGGTCCCCTAGGCCTCGGCAGAGCACCGAGTGGACTGCCGCGCTCAGCGCCGTTTCAGCCGCCGCGCTTGCACACCCGCGCCGAGCGCGACACCGAGCACGAACGCCGCTGCGATCATGGCGGCGACGAGACGGAAGGGGCTGTGCGCCGTGCTGGCGCCGCGCGGACCGGGTGCCGCCGACGCCGCCGCGGCCACGACGTAGCCGCGGGTCTTCCCTGACACGAAGTCGTCGGTGCTCATCGCGGCGAAGAGCGCCGTCGAGCCGACCCAAACAGGCGGGTACTTGTAGCGGGCTACGTCGAGGAGCAAGAACTCGTCCGCCTTGGCGTCGTACGCCCCGAGCGGCGAGATGTGGCCCATGTGCTCCTGACCCACGCCCGCGCGGTCGTAGTTCACGATGATGTAATCGCCGGCGGTCGCGAGGTTCTTCGCGGCCGAGCTGCGAAACTCGGCCAGCGTCGTGTCCGCGGCGTGAACGGCGTGGGCGGTTGCCGGATGGCACTGGAGCAGGTCGGCGAGCTGATCGATCGTCATGCCCGGCATCATCGTCGGCGACAGCACCGCGCGCGCGCACGCATTGAAGAAGTCCGCCTGCGTGTACACCGGCGCGCCCGTCTGGTCGTCCGTCGGCGCGGTCACCTGGAGGGCGTTGAGCACCATCACACTGCTCGCGACGCCGCAGAAGTTGCCGCTCTTTTGGGTCTCGTACTGCTCGATGAGCGTCCAGTAGTCGGCTCGCGCGTCGGCTTCCTCGAACAGGCGCTGCCCCTCGGGCGAGTCGAGCGCCACGAGCGTCGCGGGCAGCGGCGCGTGCTGCCCACGCGCGACGCCCGTGACGAAGAATGCGGCAGCGATCACCGCGAGACGTGCAAGGGGCTTCATCCGTCCGAGGCTACACCGGCTTCTGCGGCGCGGACGACGCAGTGCGTGCCACGCGAAGGATCGCCGCGAGGCTCTCCTCGACGTCCGATTCGGTCGTCGCCCACGACGACACGCTGATGCGCATCGCCGGGCGCCCTTGCCAAGCCGTGCCCCCCGCCCAGCACGTGCCCTCGGCCTGCAGGGCCGAGACGACCGCGTCGGTCGTCGCCGCGTCGCCGAACGCGACGAGGACCTGATTGAGCACGACCTCGTTCAGGACTTCGAAACCGGCCGCCTCGAGCCCCTCGGCGAAACAGCGCGCGTGGCGGCACGTGCGCTCGATCATTTCGGCGACCCCCTGGCGACCGAGCGTCCGGAGCGCGGCCCACACCTCCACCGGATCGCTCTCGTACTCGGGCAACGGGTGACGCAGGCGCTCGAGGGCCTCGAGCCCGCACGGCGCGACGGGACGCGCGTCGATGCCCTCGAGGAACCGGATGGCACGCTCGGCGGCGTCGCGCAGCAGGGGAGCAGGAACCCGGCGGCTCACGCGGGTTGCGCCTCCACGCGTGTCCCGTGGAGGGCGGCGCCGCCGGCCCACATCGTGAGCGCGTCGCCGGTGAGGACGTTGACCGACGCGCCGTCGCGACCGAGCGACGCCCGATCCACCCGACGGAACCGCGACCACGCCGGGGCGTACGCGGCCGCCCACACGCGCGCGCACCTCCAGCATGCCGTGCTCGCTCGTGAGCCGGACGAGCGAGCCATCGGCGATGCCCCTGGCCTCGGCGTCGGTGGGATGGACATCCAGCCACAGCTCGCCCTGCGCCCGCCGGTGATGGGGCAAGTGCGAGTAGCTGGAGTTCAGAAAGTGCGTCGCCGTCTTCGGCGTCAGCAGCACGAGCGGGAAGCGAGACGAGGCCGGCGCCGGGGGCACGTACGCGGGCAGCGGATCGATTCCGCGGCTGGCCAGGCGCTCGGAGTAGAGCTCGCACTTGCCCGAGGGCGTGTCGTAGCGGCCCTCGGCGAAGGGCATCCACGGCTCCGGGAGCGAGAGCGGCGCCCATCGATCGGCCAGGAGGCGCTCGAACGTGATGCCCTCGAGGTAAGGGTGACCGCTCGAGAGGGCCTCGCGGATCATCTCCTCGTCGGACTGGCGCAGGTACGGCTCGTCGAGACCGAGCCGCTCCGCGAGTCGCCGGAACACCTCGGTCGTGGGCCGCGCCTCGCCTTGCGGCTGGATGGCGGGCCGGTTCAAGCTGAGGAAGGTGTGGCCCCAGGACGCCAGGAGGTCCCAGTGCTCGACCTGCGTCGTCGCGGGGAGCACGTAGTCGGCGAAACGTGCCGTATCCGTCAGGAACTGGTCGTGCACCACCGTGAAGAGGTCTTCGCGCGCGAGCCCGCGCATGACGAGCGCCTGGTCGGGCGTCGTGACGGCGGGGTTGCTCGAGTAGACGAAGAGCGCCGCGACGGGCGGCTCGAGCTCGCGGTCGTTCAGGGCGCGCCCGAGCTGCACCATGTTGAAGGAGCGAATCTCCGGGTTCTCGAGCTCGGGCATCTGCGGATTCTTCAGCGCCCGCCCGAAGAGGCCGTACGGGTGGTGCACGATCCCGCCCCCGCGCTCTCTCCACGCGCCGACGATCGCCGGCAGGCAGCCCACCGCGCGGAAGCTCATCTCGCCGGCGGCGTGGTGCTCCGATGCCGACCAGCACCCGGATGGCGGCGGGACGCGTCGTCGCGTAGGAGCGAGCGAGCGAGACGATGGTGGCGGCGTCGACCCCGGTCCACCCGGCGACGCGCTCGGGGGTGTACTCGCCCAGGCGCGCGCGGAGGGCCTCGATGCCCACCGTGTGCTTCGCGACGTAGTCCGCATCGTGTAGACCCTCGGCGACGATCACGTGCATCATCCCGAGCGCGAGCGCCGCGTCCGACCCGGGCATCGGGCGCACGTGCCAGTCGGCCGCTTCGGCGGTGCGCGTGAGGAGCGGATCGACGACGACCACCTTGGCGCCGTTCTTTTGCGCGTCGCGGATCACGGGCCACAGGTGCAGGTTGGTGACGACCGTGTTGGTGCCCCAGAGGATGATGAAGCGGCTGAACGCCAGATCCGCGGCGAGCATCCCGGGCGTGGCTCCAATCGTCGCCTCCAGGCCGGCGCTGGCCGTCGACGCGCAGATGGTGCGGTCGAGCCGCGAGGCGCCGAGACGGCTGAAGAAGCGGCGCCCCATGCCGTTCGCCTGGAGCAGCCCCTGGGTGCCCGCGAAGCTGTACGGAAGGATTCGCCGTGGGACCATGGCGGTCGATGATCTCGCGGAGCCTGGTCGCGATGTCGTCGAGCGCGCGGTCCCACGAGACGGGCTCGAACGAGGCGGAGCCTTTGGGGCCCGTGCGTCGCAAGGGGCGGAGGAGGCGACCGTCGGCATAGACCCGGTCGAGGAAGTGATCGACCTTCGCGCAGAGCACGCCGCGCGTGTCCGGATGGTCCTTCGCGCCGGCGAGCGCGGTGGCGGTGCCGTCGCGGACGGTGACTACCCAGCCGCAGCGGTCGGGGCAATCGTGGGGGCACGCGCCGCGGACGGTGACGTCGCTGGCCATGAGGCGGCGGCGGGGCGTGCGCTACCTGACGACGGTCTTCGGCCTGGAGGTGGGGGCGGGCTTCGGCCCGGCCTGACACGTTCCGCCGCTGCATGTACCGGCGGAGCACGTCGTGCCGTCGGCCACGGGTGTCCCGGCGCAGGTTCCGCCGGCGGCGCAGGTGTCGGGCGCGGTGCAGTCGTTGTTGTCGTTGCAGCTCGTGCCGGCCTTCGCCGCGGCGCACGTGCCGTTCGGCAGGCCGGTCAGCGCCGAGTTGCACGCCTGACACTGGGAGGCGCACGGCGCGTTGCAGCAGAACCCGCTCACGCAGTTGCCCGAAACGCAGCTCGTGCCCGCGCCGCAGGGCTGGCCGTTGGGCGTGCTCCCGAGAGCTTGCTCGTCTTGCGCGAACTCCGACGATGCCTCGGCGACAGCCGCCCGCGGCGACGAGAAGAGGCCCACGAGCGTGACGGCAACCCCGGCGGAAACGGAACGGCTCAGCGACTTGGACATGAAAACGCCTCCAGCGCGGCACCATCGCAGCCCAGCCGTTTGCCGTCAACGAACGGCTCGCGGAAAGCGACGAAAGTCACGTTTCCAGGAGCAAGACTCTCTTTTTCCGCGTGGAAACGTTCTTTGCCAACGAGAGAAAAGTATGTTGGCCAGTCAGCCTCGACTCTTTTCGTGCACGAACACGTACTTTCGCTGCGAGAAACTGCGCTTTGCCAGCGAGAAAATGTTCGGAGCCAACCAGCACCGACACGTTTCCCAGAGGAAAAGCCTCTCGGCTCGCGAGCATCGAACCTTTCGCAAGACGAAAAGATGCGCTGCCGACGAGAAACGATGCGATGACGAGGAGAAAAGACCAATCGCCAGGAAGAAAAGAGCGGTCACTTGCGAGAAAAGTTCCTTTGCGACCGAGCCAATGCGCTTCGCCAAAAAGAAAAGAGGGGCTGCCGAGGCAAAAGAACGGTTTCCGAGAACGAGACGTCAAGACCCACCACGACGCCGTGGCGTCACTGGCTGCACACCGCCAGCACCTGCTTCATGTCCGTCAGTCCCGCGAGCGCCTTGCTCACCCCGTCCTGGAGAAGGCTTCGCATGCCCTGCTGAACGGCGAGCCGCCGGAGCTCGTCTACGGACGCTTTTCGGACCAGCGCCTGTCGGAGGGCGTCGTCGGCGACGAGCAGCTCGTGCAGGCCCACCCGACCCCTGTACCCCGTGTTCCTGCAGGCCCGGCATCCCTTGGGTCGCCAGACCTTGCAACCGGGGCCGAAGGGCGGCACGAGGCCCGTCGCATCGCCCCCACCGCCGTGAGCGCTCAGCTGCTCGTACTCGTCACGCGTCGCCGGCGTCTGTTCGCGGCACGCGGTGCAGAGGGCTCGCGCGAGCCTTGCGCCAGGACTCCGAGGAGCGCATCGGCGAAGCTGAAGGGCTCGAGGCCCATGTCGAGGAGACGCGTCACCGTTTCGGGCGCCGTATTCGTGTGGAGCGTCGACAAGACGAGGTGACCGGTGAGGGAGGCCTCGATTGCGACCCCCGCGGTCTCCTGATCGCGCATTTCGCCGATCATGATGACGTCTGGATCGGCGCGCAAGAAAGACCGCATCGCATGCGCGAACGTGAAGTCGATGCGCGGGTTGACCTGGACCTGGCGCAGCCCGGGCTGCCGAATCTCGATGGGATCCTCCGCAGTCCATATTTTCGTATCGACCGTGTTGAGCGTCCCGAGAACGGAGTGCAGAGTCGTCGTCTTGCCGGAGCCCGTGGGGCCGACGCACAAGAACAAGCCATACGGTCGTGCGATGAGTCGGCGTAGCTCGGTGAGGTTGCGCGGAGCGAGACGCAGCTTCTCGAGCTCCAGGGGCTTCGAGCCCGCGAGAATGCGCAGGACGACGTCCTCGTTCGACTCCGCGGTCGGAATGGTCGCAACCCGCAGCTCGATTTGTCGATCCGGCAGACGGAAGCGAATCTTGCCGTCTTGAGGCTTCCGTCTCTCGGCGATGTCGAGCTTGCTCATGATCTTGATGCGCGCCACCACCGCGTTGCGAACGTTGCCCGGGAGCTCCTTGTACGACGTGCATTCGCCGTCGACTCGAAAGCGCACGACCATCTTCGTGGACGGCCCGTTGGGCTCGATGTGAATGTCGGAGGCTCCGGCCTTGTAGGCGTCGAGGATGATCTGGTTGACCAGGCTTATGACGCCGCTGTCGGTTCCGAGCTCGGCCTCCTCTTCGTCGTCCCCGCGCTCTTCTCCCTCCTCGTCCGCTGCGAGCTTTCTCAGAATTTCGTCGAGATGATGGGTCGCGCTGACCGTCGGCGCGTCGTCGCGGGTCAAGAACTCTCGGACGCTCCGCCGGAGCTGAGACGGAGTGACCAAGACCTCCTCGATGCGCCGATGAACGTGCAGGCGCAGGATGTCGATGACGTCGAACGACAGCGGGTCGCTGATGGCGACCGTCAGGGATCGCTCGTTGGTCGCGATGGGGAGCACGCCGTACTGGCCGATGAGCTCCCGAGGTACCTCGGCGGCCGCCTTCGGATCGATCTCGAGGTTGTCGAGATCGACGAAAGACATGCCGAACTTGACGGCGAGCGTCTCGGTGAGATTGCGTTCGCTCACCATCTTTTGCTCGGTGAGCACCTCGCCCAGTCGTTTGGGCCTCCTCTCCTGCGGAGCCAGCTGTCCGAGCGTGTCTTCGATCATGGCTCCGATCGAGATGCGCTCGGTCCGCTGGGCCTCGATGGCCTGGTCGAGCGCCTCCGGGAGGAGCAGGCCCTGGCGGACGAGCATCTCGCCGAGGAGCGCGTCGACCTCGCGACGAACGCCCTGGTTGTAGAAGAAGAACTCGCGAAAGGAGCTCGAGGGTTCGATCGGGTACGCCGTGAAGCCGACGGCGCTGTTGTCTGAGACGTTCGCGGCATAAACGGAAAAGATGCGCGTCGAGCCGACGTGAACCTTGTACTGCGTGGCGCCGCTCGGGGGCACGAGCGAGGGCTTGTTGGGGGTGCTCCGCGACGAGATTGGTGGCCCGGGGCTGACGTGCGAGGTGGTCGAGGTGACGGTGGGGGCCGCTGCGCCCGGCGGCTCCCGGTGGAACGCGATGTACGCTATGCGGTCTGCGGCAATTTGCCTCGACTGGACGCCCCCACCGCTCCCCTCGACCTCGAGCGGAACGAGGAGCATCTCGGGGGAGAAGGCGACCATTCGGCCCGACAGCTCCTCGCCGTTGAGCAGGCCGACGGAGACCAGGCTGGGCCGTCCGAACATCTTTGCCCTCCCGTCAGAACGGCCACTAGCCGCGGTTTCTTCAGAGCACGGGCCCGATGAATGGGACACCACCCTAAACTCGCCTTCGCGCCTGATCGTATCAAACGACAGCCTCGATGGTGACACCGGGCGATCGCAGTGCCGATTTTCGCACGCCCGTCCGGCGCGTTGCCGCCAGCGTCACGTTCCGCGGCGGTGTCCGCTGCGACGTGACCCTGTTCTTCCAGCCCGGTGACGACGTCGCTCGTTTGCTCGCCGCTCCCGAACCGTTCCTGCCCATCGAGCAGGAGGGGAAGGTTCGCCTCGTCGCGCGCAGAACGCTCGCGGTCGTGATGACGCCCGCGGGGCAGGAGTTCGACGAGGAAGGGACCTTGACGCGACGGGTGACCGTGACCGTTCGGCTCATCGGAGGGGGGGAGGTCCACGGCGAGCTTGCCTACGGCCCACGCCCCGGGCGCCCGCGGGTCCTCGATTTCCTGAACGAGCCGGAGGCGACGTTGCGTCTGTGGGACGCCCACGGCGTTCACCACATTGCGAAGGAGCACATCGACTCCGTGGAGGAGCAGTGACCCCGCTGATCGCGCGCCTCCTGCGGTTCGCGTGCGATCAGACGGCCAGCGATCTCCACCTGTCGGCGGGCGAACGGCCCGCGATCCGCGTGAACGGAGAGCTGTGCTGGATCGACCTCGACCCGCTTTCGCCCGACGACGCACACCGACTCATCTTCGACGTGATGAACGACACCCAGCGAAAGGCATTTCAGGAGCACCTCGAGTGCGACTTTGCCTACCGCCTCGACGACACGATGCGCTTTCGCGTCAACGCCTTCGTGCAAAGCCGCGGCGAGGGCGCGGTGTTTCGCGCCATCCCGACGCAGATTCCGAAGATGGCGAACCTCGGGCTGCCGCCGATCGTCCGCACGTTCTGCGACGAGCCGAAGGGCCTCGTGCTCGTCACGGGACCGACCGGCAGCGGCAAGTCGACGACGCTCGCGGCGATGATTGATTACCTGAACGAAACGATGCCCGGCCACATCCTCACGCTGGAGGATCCCATCGAGTTCGTGCACACCTCCAAGCGCTCGCTCGTCAATCAGCGCGAGATCCATGCCCAGACGCGCTCGTTCGGCACCGCTCTACGCAGCGCGCTCCGCGAAGATCCGGACGTCATCCTGGTCGGCGAATTGCGCGACCTCGAGACGATTCAGCTCGCGCTGACGGCGGCCGAGACCGGGCACCTGGTCTTCGGCACGCTTCACACCCAGAGCGCGGCGAAGACGGTCGACCGCATCATCGACAGCTTCTCCGCCGAGCAGCAGGCGCAGGTCCGCGCGATGTTCGCAGAGTCTCTGGTCGGCATCGTCACGCAAACGCTCGTGAAGAAGGTAGGCGGAGGCCGCGTCGCGGCGCTCGAGATCCTCGTCGGCACGCCGGGCCTGAAGAACGTCATCCGAGAGGGAAAGACCCACCAGGTGCAGTCGCTGCTGCAGGTCGGCGCCAAGGCCGGGATGCAGACACTCGAGGCGGCGCTCGCCGAGCTGGTCGCGAAGCGCCTCGTGTCCCTCGAAGAGGCGCGCAGCAAGCTACCGGGCTCGGAGCTCCTTGCCTCGATGGCGCAAGGCGGCGCGCGATGAGCCCTCCTCACGATCCCCCCTCGTCTCGGTCCGCGGCCGGCGGGACGCCGGCGACCGCTCCGGCTGCGATGCCGTCGACGCAGCTCCTGACGATCGACGCGCTCCTCGGCCACATGCTCAAGCTGGACGCTTCCGATCTCTACCTGACCGCCGGAAAGCCGCCGGTGTTCCGGGTCAACGGCGCCGGAGCCTCCGGCAAGATCGCGCTCACCGCCGAGCAGGTGGAGCTGCTGATAGGGTCGCTGCTCGACCCGGCGCAGCAAGCCGAGCTCGTTCGCGAGCACGAGCTCAATTTCGCGCTCGTGCGGGGGGACGGGCGCTTTCGCGTCAACGTCTTCCGGCAGCGAGGAGTGGTCGGAATGGTGGCGCGCCTGGTGCGCGCGAAGATAAGGACCCTGGACGATCTGGGACTGCCGCCGGTCATGCGGGCGATCGCCATGAGCCGGCGCGGCCTCGTGCTCGTCGTGGGCGCGACCGGGAGCGGAAAGTCGACGCTCCTCGCGGCTCTCGTCGATCACCGCAACGCCAGCGAAGCCGGGCACATCCTCACCGTCGAGGACCCCATCGAGTTCATGCACGCCCACAAGCAATCGATCGTGACCCAGCGGCAGGTCGGCAACGACACCCACTCGTACGCGGTGGCGCTGAAGAACGCGCTCCGGCAGGCCCCCGACGTCGTGCTGATTGGAGAGATCCGCGACGCGGAGACGATGGAGGCGGCCATTGCGTTCGCCGAGACCGGGCACCTCTGCCTCTCGACGTTGCACGCGAACAACGCGAACCAGGCGCTGGAGCGGATCCTGAACTTCGTGCCGCCGAGTCGACAGCAGGGAATCCGGCTGCAGCTTTCGTTGAACTTGCGCGCGATCGTATCGCAGCGCCTCGTCCCGGCGGCCTCCGGCGGACGTGTCGCGGCGCTCGAGATCTTGCTCGATACGCCTCGCGTGAAAGACCTCATCAAGGCGGGCGACGTCGACGCGATCAAAGACGCGCTCGAACAAGCGTCTCCGGACGGGTGTCGGACGTTCGACCAATCCCTTTTCGAGCTGTACGCGTCCGGCGCCATCGCCGAGACCGAGGCGATCCAGTGTGCCGACAGGCCGAACAACCTTCGGCTGGCGATCGAACGCCACCGCGCTTCGGGCGGAGGCGCGGCGAGCCGCGAGCCTCCCCTGCGACTCCTCGTCGACCCCAAGCTCGCCTTCGCTCGTCACCGCGGGTGACGCGCTGCGGCACGAGACGCGCCGTCCTTGCTGCGCGTCGCTCCTGAATCCAACATAATCGGCACGTGACGAGGCTTCGGCTCGGAGCGCTGCTCTCCCTGGTGCTCGCGTGCTCGTGCCGCAGCGCCTCGAGTGGCGGCGCCGGGGCGACCGGGACGGCGTTCCAGCCTGCCTCGCCGCGCACCTACGTAGCGAAGGTGAAGAACATTCTGGTGGGCCTGGCGCCCACGGACACCGAGCTCCAGGCCGTCGAGAGAGACCCGGCGGCGCTCGGCGGACTCGTCGACGGGTGGATGACGCTCCCGCAGTATTCGCAGAAGATGATGCACTTCTTCGAGCTCGCATTTCAGCAGACGCAGATAGGCGCCAACGACTTCACCGACGAAGTCTTCGCGCCGATTGGGCTCAATCCCGCGACGACCCCGATGATTCTGCAGAACGTTCAGGAGAGCTTCGCGCGCACGATGGTGGAGCTCACGGCCGGGGGCCATCCTCTGACCGAGGCCATGACCACGCAGACGGTGATGATGACCACGGCGCTCAAGGAGCTCTACGCCTTGCTCGACACCGTCGACATCGACGACACCGGGTTCGTCTACGATCACTACCGGGCCGCCCACCGGAACGTCGGAATCGTCGCCGAGGCGTCGCAGGGGCCGATCCCGATCGCCGAGACGCTCGACCCGACCAGCGCCAACTACATGCACTGGTACGACCCCGACGTGACGGTCCCCGTCACGCCCCCCGAGTGCCAGCAAGATCCGGTTACCCTCCGCTCACAAGCCATCACGCTTCATTACTTGCTTCTCGGCGCGCTCGATCTGCGAGTCCTGAGCAATAACGAGATATGTGCCCCCCTTCGGCGGCACCTCCAGGGGCTCCCAGCTCACCGCGAACGACTTCGACGACTGGACGATGGTCACGATACGACCTCCCGGACCTGGAGAGGCGACGACCGCGTTCTACGACTTGCCGGCGCTCCGTGCCGCGGGCGAGCTCGTGCTGTCCACGCCGCGCGCGGGCTTCTTCAGCACGCCGGCTTTTCTCGCGAACTGGCGGACCAACGTGAGCAACCAGATGCGCGTCACGGTGCACCAGGCGCTCATCGTCGCGACCGGCTCGTCGATTGACGGGACCGACACGACGTACGCGCCGGGCGCCCCCGGGCTCGACCCCGTCCATGCCGGCCAGGCGGCGTGCTTCGACTGCCACAAGGTACTCGACACGACGCGATCGATCTTCCATGCGACCTGGTCGTGGTACTACCACCGGCAGCTCGACCCGGCGTCGGCTTCGCAGTCGCAATCGAGTGTCTTCGCCTTCCGCGGAATCGTCCAGCCGGTGAGCACGATCGCGGAGTTCGGCGGTGTCCTCGCGCGCCACCCGCTCGTGGCGACCGGATGGGTGCAGAAGCTCTGCTACTACGTGAACTCCGCGCCTTGTGACGAGGGCGATGCGGAGTTCCAGCGGCTGGTCCGGCTGTTCCAGGACTCGAAGTACTCCTGGAGCACGCTCGTGCGAGCGCTCGTGACCTCCCCCATCACGACCCTCGCGGCCGACACCCGGACCCGCCAGCAGAACGGCGAGGTCGTGTCCGTGTCGAGGCAGGGCCACTTCTGCGCAGCGCTCGGCGCGCGCCTGGGCCGGGGGGACGCATGCGATCTCGACGCACCCGACCGGGACGCCGGAACGACGACCCCGCTCATCGCGGCGGGCCTGCCTTCGGACGCATACGGCCGCGGGTCGGTGGTGCCGATCCTGCCGAACGATCCGTCGCTCTTCTTTCGGGCGGGCGTCGAGAACATCTGCGAGAACACGGCAGCCGAGGTCATCGACACCCCTGCGGGCACTTTGCCTCCCGGGGCGAAGCACTGGTCGAGCCAGCAGCCGCACGCCGCGATCGCGGACTTCGTCGGGAGCTTGATGGCCTTGCCGCCCTCGGACGAGCGCGCGGCCGAGGCGCAGGCGCTCTTGGAGGCGCACTTCGCCTCGGCCCTCGAGCAGCCCGGGATCACGGCGACCCAGGCGCTTCAATCCACGTTCGTCGTCGCGTGCATGGCACCGTCGGCGGTCTCGATCGGCCTGTAGGAGATGCGGCCGTGAGCCAACGCCGACTTCCGACGGTCGCGCCGCTGGCGGGCATCGTGGCAGCGGCGATGCTCGCCGGTTCTTGCGGCGGGCCGAAGGCCGCGTTTCAGGCCGCCCCGCCGCGCGTGTACGTCGCGAAGGTGAAGAACCTCCTCGTGGGGCTCGCGCCGACGGACGCGGAGGTGCAAGCGGTCGAGAGCGACGCCGCAGCGCTCGGCCCGCTCGTCGACGGGTGGATGCAGTTCCCCGAATACTCGATCAAGATGCGGCGATTCTTCGAGCTCGCGTTTCAGCAATCGCAGATCACGTCGAATGACTTCCTCGGGCAAATGCTCGCGCAGGTCGGTTTGAACGATACGACCACGCCCTTGCTTCTCCAGAACGTGCAGGAGAGCTTCGCCCGGACGATGGTCGAGCTCACGTCGCAGGGGCACCCGCTGACGGAGGCCATGACCACGCAGAATCTCATGATGACGACGGCGCTGAAGGAGCTCTACGGCTTTCTCGACGTCGTGGACATCAACGACGACGGCGCCGCCTACGATCACTTCCGCGCCACCCACTTCCAGGGGGGAATCGTCGCCGAGGCTGCGCAGGGCCCGATTCCGATCGCCCAGTCGGTCGATCCGAGCAGCCCGAATTTCCTCCACTGGTACGATCCCGACGTCGCGAACGCGTGGCCACAGCTCCCGGGGTGCCAGGCGGATCCGGTCGTTCTCGGCCCCGTGGCGCTCACCCTGCACTATCTGCTGCTCGGCACGCTCGACGCTCGAACGAAGCGAATGGGACAGGTCATCGAGCCCGACTGCCCGCGGTTTCCGGGGACCTCGAGGGGCGCGCAGTTCACCCCCGGAGACTTCGACGACTGGACGATGGTGAGGCTGCGCCAGCCGATGCCAGGAGAGACGGCGACGGTCTTCTACGACCTGCCGGCCCTGCGCGCCGCGACCGAGCTCGTACTGTCGACGCCGCGACTGGGCTTCTTCAGCACGCCGGCGTTCCAGGCGAACTGGCCGACCAACGTCAGCAACCAGATGCGCGTCACGACGAACCAGGCCTTCATCGTGGCCACCGGGTCGTCGGTCGACGGGACGGACGCGACGTCCTTGTCCGAGACGCCGGGCCTCGACGCTGCGCACGTGAACCAACCCGCGTGCGTCGGGTGCCACAAGATTTTGGATCCCTCGCGGTCCGTCTTCTCGGCGACCTGGTCGTGGTACTACCACCGGCAGCTCGACCCGGCGCTCGCCGCCTCGCCCGGGCTCTTCGCCTTCCGCGGCGTCGTCCAGCCCGTGCAGACCCTCGCAGACTTCGGCAGCGTCCTCGCGTCGCATCCGCTGGTCGCACCCGGGTGGGTACAGAAGCTCTGCTACTACGCGAACTCGGCGCCGTGCGACGAGAGCGATCCGGAGTTTCATCGGCTGGTCGGCGTGTTTCAGGGCTCGAGCGACTCGTGGAGCGCGCTCGTGAAGGCGTTCATGACATCGCCCATCACCACCCTCGCGTCGGACACGCGGACGGCGGAGAAGAACGGCGAGGTCGTGGCCGTGTCCCGGCGCGACCACTTCTGCGCGGCGCTCGACGCGCGTCTTGGATTCCACGACGGTTGCGGGCTCGGCACGCTGGGGCAGATGTCCTCGCCGGCCACCATCCCGGTCATCGTCTCCGGGTTGCCGTCGGACGCATACGGGCGGGGCGCCGTGGCCCCGATCCTCCCGAACGCGCCGACGATCTTCTCGCGCGCGGGCATCGAGAACATTTGCGAGAACGTGGCCGCTCAGGTCATCGACGCGGCGCCGGGCAGCCAACCGGCCGGCGTCAAGCAGTGGTCGAGCGCGCAGCCGGACGCCGCGATCGGAGAATTCGTGAGCAGCGTCATGGCGCTGGTGCCTTCCGACCCGCGCTTCGCGCCCGCGGTGGCGCTCTTGAAGGCACACTTCTCCTCGGCCGTGAAGCAGCCGGGCGTCACGCCGACGGAAGCGCTTCAGTCGACGTTCGTCGTGGCGTGCCTGGCGCCGTCCGCGGTTTCGATCGGCTTGTGAACGGGGGCGGCGCCCGAGCTGGACGCACGCCCCCTTCGGAGCGACCGCGCGCTACTCCTCCTGCTACTGGCAGAAGGTCGGGTCGGGCCCGAGATTGGCCCACATGATGTCGTTCTGGCCGCCGTTCAGGCCGACGTTCAGGAATCGCCCGTCGGTGCTGAGCTCGATATCGCAAAGGGCGTCCGCGCCCTTGGCGTTCTGGGTGCAGCACCCGTTGCAATCGCTGTCTCCGCACGTGTCGACCACGTCGCCGACGATTGACTTGCTCCCGGACTTCAGGCAAATCTTGTGATTGGCCATCGCGCCGGCGCCCTTGTCGGCGATAGTGAAGAACGAAACGAGGTTGTTCTGCGCCACCCACGACTGGGTCTCGGTCGGGCCGCAGTAGGCGAACTGGCCTTCGTACATGCACCCGCTGTAGGTGATGCACTCGGTGCTGCCCTGCGGGGGATACGACTGGTAGACGGTCATGTTGCACGTCTTCCAGGTCAGATTGGGCGAGTTGCAATCCAGGCCGCCGGAGCTGGAGCCACTCGACGAGCCCGAGCTGCTACCCGAGGACGAGCCCGAGCTGCTCGTCGAGCCCGAGCTGCTACCCGAGGACGAGCCCGAGCTGCTCGTCGAGCCCGAGCTGCTCGTCGAACCCGAGCTGCTCGTCGAACCCGAGCTGCTCGTCGAACCCGAGCTGCTCGTCGAACCCGAGCTGCTCGTCGAACCCGAGCCACTGCCCGAGCTGGTGAATCCCGAGCTCGATCCGGAGCTCGACCCGCTGGTGGAGCCCGATCCGCTCGTCGAGCCGCTGCCTCCGTCGTCGCCCGTGATTGTCGTCTCGGGTCCCGCACACGCGGAAGCACCGGCAATCCCTACCCACACCGTTACACCCAAGGCCAAGCCTTGAACTCGCATTGGAATCCTCCCAGCCGAGCGTGTGAGCGAGTGACTGCTCGCCGAACGCGCCACTGCAGACCGGCGGCCAGTGCCACATTCGTACCTGGGCTAACGCACGGCTAATTTAGGCCCTTATTTCAGCAGGCTCGTAGCGCAGGGAACGTATCTGTACCTCCCGACTGGTACGCACTTACGCCCACCGAAACAGGTGATTCGAAACATTGATTCGGTCCCCATGCAGCCAAAGGGGCTTGGGGACGGAAAATTTCTCCAGCGACGGAAGACGGCGCGGACCTGCCGCACTTACGGCCAACCGCGACTCACGCCAGCGCCGCGGTGACCACCGTCCCCGTGCCGCTGGGCGACGTGATCACCGCCGGGTCCGCGCCGATGGCCGCGAGCATCGTCTGGCCGAACGCAGCCAGCGTGTCGACCGCCCAGATGTCGCCGGAGGCGCTGCCGGTCCCGGTCTTCGAGTCGACGTTGGAGGCCCCGTAGTCGGGCGCGACGGGCCCAACCGAGCCGATGACGCCGCCGCGGAACGGCTTGCCAATCGTGATGGAGACCTGATGGTTGCCGTTGTGCTGGCGGCCGTCCGCGTTGCCGGGGCCGAGCGTTCGCCCGAACACGTTGAGCGAAACGAACGTGACCTTGTCTTGCAAGCCTGTGCGCGAGAGCTGCTGCATCAGCGAGACGAGGGTCGCCACGCCCGAGACGGTCTCCGCGGTCTCCGTGGCCAGCGCGATGTCGCGGTGGTTGTCGCCGCCGAAGGGGATGTGGATCGCGATGACCGGGCTGACGTTCATCTGGATGAGCGTCACGGCCGCGAGCACCTGGGAGGCCGCCGTGTTGTCCTGGATCGACGAGAGCGCCGACAAGAGGCTCTGCTTGATGCCGCGGACTTGCTGCTGGGAGGTCACCAGCGAGTCGAGGTACTGCCGTTGCGCGGGCGAAGCGCTGTTCTTGTAGAGATCGTAAAGCTGGTTGAGCGTGCTGTCGCGAAGAGGCTGGAGCGCGGTCAGCGGGCCCGCGGGATTCGTGAGCGTGGCCTTGAGCGCGAGCGCAGGCACGACGGGCAGCGCGGCACCGCCGTAGCTCAGCGCCTCCGAGGGAGTGGCGGCGCCGATGCTGATGGGCTGCGCCTGGATGGTACCCAGGCAAGGCGCGAGCTGCTTTGCGAGCAGCGACGGCAGCATCTCGTTCGCGGGCGTTGCGCCCATGAGCTCGAGGACCTGCGGTTCCTTCGGGTGCACGGGCGTGTTCGTCATCAGGTGCCAGAACACCGTGCGATCGAGGACGTTCTGGGGCAGCGTCGACCAGGGCGCCGCCGCCATATGCTGCTGTCCGCGGATGGTCAGCGGCTTGGGGGCCAGCGCGGGGTCGGGGCTGTGCACGATGTTCGCGTCCTCGTACGCCCCCGGCACGCTCGCGTTGATGGGATCGCCGTTGCCGGACGTGCAGAAGATGACGTACTGGGCCCGGCTGGGAGCCGCGCACGCGGAGAGCGCCGGATCGGCGAGAGCCCGACGAGGGTTCATGAGGAGAGACGCCGGAAGCCCCGTCGCGAGCGCCCGCAGGCCCACGTAGCCGGCCCCGAACAACGTCGAGAGGAGAGCGTCGCGCCGGGTCACCGTCATCGAGATGAGTCCTCCTCGAGACCTGCGAAAGGCTAGCGCGGCGCGAGCGCGGAGGCGAGAACGGAGCTCGTGCCGCCGGGAGATACGATGACCGTGGGGTCGCCGCCGACGGAGGCGAGCATCGTCTGGCCAAAAGCCGCCAGGGTGTCCACGGGGCGCACATCGCCGGTGGCAGTCCCCGCCCCTGTCTTCGAATCGATGGCAAGCGCGCCGTAGTCCGAACCGACCGGGCCGACGGCGCCCACCACGCCTCCGAGGAACGGTTTGCCAATCGTCACCGACACCTGATGATTCGGATTGTGCGAGCGCCCGTCGGTGTTGCCTGGGCCGAGCGTGCGGCCAAACACGTTCAGGGTCATGAATGTGACCTTGTCCTGCAAGCCTGCCGCGGTCAGCGATCGCATCATGTTCGAAATCGTCGACAGCGCCGACGACGTTTGTGCCGATTCGACCACCAGTCCCGGGTCGGCGTGGTTGTCGCCGCCGAAGGGAATGTGAACGACGATGACCGGGCTCACGTTCATCTGAATGAGTGTGATGGCGGCCAACACCTGGGCCGCGGGCCCGTTGTCCTGGATGGAGGAGAGCGTGTTCAGGAGGTCCTGCCGGATGCTCCGTGCCTGCTCGCGGGACGTCACGAGGGAATCGAGGTAGGCGCGGCCGCGCGGGCTCGCGCTATTCTTGTAGAGGTCGTATAGGTCCGCCAGCGTCTCATCGCGCAGACTCGAGAGGTCGGCGAGCGGGCCGGCTGGTTTGGTGAGCGTGGCCTGAAGGGCCAGCGGGGGAATGACGGGTTGTGCCGCCCCTCCGTAGCTGAGAGCCTCGGACGGGGTGGCCGCGCCGAGGCTGATCGGCTGCGGTTGAATCGTGCCGAGGCACGGCGCGAGGTGCTTGGCGAGGAGCGACGGCAGCATCTCACGCGCCTGCGTCGCGCCCATCAGGCGAAGGACCTGCGCTTCGTCGGCGTGAACGGGCGTGGTCGTCATCAAGTGCCAAAAGACGGTCCGGTCGAGCACACTCTGCGGCAGCGCCGCCCAGGGGGCCGCGGCGGTGTACGTGCGCCCTCGCAGGACGAGGGGCTTGGGCGCGAGGCCCGGGTCGGTGCTGTGGACGATCCGCGGATCTTCGTACGTGCCGGGCACGCATGCGTTGATCGAATCGCCGTCGCCCGATGTGCTGAAGAGCACGTACTGGGCCTTGCTCGACGTGGAACAAGGCGAGGGCCCGCCGCCGGCCAGCGCCCTTCGCGGGTTCAAGAGAAAGGACACCGGAAGGCCCGTGGCGAGCGCGCGCAGGCCGACGCCGCCGACGCCGAAGAGCGCGGAAGCGAGCAGGTTGCGGCGCGTGATGAGATGGGCGGCGGACATGGCAATCAAAGACCGACCGAAACGGCGGTCGGCGCCTGACACGCCACCATGAACGTCGAGCGCAGCGCCTGCGTCGCGGAAGCGCCTGGCTGCGCGCTGGCCGTGGCGAAGTGCTTTCGTAAGAGGGCCGTCGCCGCCGATGCACGGGGGTCTGTCGACGGGAGGGCCATGACGTCGGCGACGAAGTCGGCAATGGCGGCCTCGGGATCGCCGCTCGACCAGTGACGAACGCGCGCACCCGGCGTTCCTTGGGCGTCGACGACCTGCGACGCAATCGACTCGCAAATGCTCTCGATGCCCGTGACGAAGAAGAGCGACGGATCGTCGGGTAGAATGGGCGACACCGCCCCGCGCCCGTAGGCGTCCGAGGGCAAGCCCGATACAATCTCCGGGATCGTCGTTGCCGACGCCCGCGCAGACAGCGCGTCGAGGCCGCAGACATCCTCGAAACCGAGCCGCGCGTCGAGCGCTGCGCATAGGTGATCGCGCCGCGCGACCGCGACCACCTCGTCGTTGGCCTGCGTGGACCCGCGGACCGCATGCGTCGTCAGACGCGACGTGAGGACCCCCTTCACGAGCGTCGTCCACGAGAGTCCCGACGCGGAGAACTCCGCCACGATCCGGGAAAACTCCGGGTCGGTCTCGTCGCATGGCGCGGAGTTCGCGTACGTGCAGAATTTCTGCACCCATCCGGGCACGACGAGCGGGTGCGCCGCGAGGATGGCGCCGAAATCGGCCAGCGTCTGCATCGGCCGGACGACGTCGCGAAACACGAAGAGCCCCGGCTGGCTCGCCCAGGTCGGGTCGATCTGCGGGCCGTAGTTCCAAGACCACGTCGCCGAGAAGATCGAACGCGTCGGGTCGAGGATCTTGTGACACACAAAGCATGCGGCCGCGCCGGCATGCGCAGCGTTCAGGCCGGGCGTGCTTTGCGCCGTGGTCCTATCGGTCCCGTCGATGGCCGAACCCGTCGCCACGATGAGCGCCTGGTGCAGGGTGACACGCATCTGGTTGCTGTCGTTCGTCGACCAGTTGGCGAAGAACGCGGGTGTACTGAAATAGCCGAGGCGCGGCGTCGACAAGACGAGCTCTGTCGCCGTGCGCAGAGCCGGCAAGTCGAAAAAGGTCGTCGGCGATTCGCCCGGTGCCGGCGGGCGTATCGTCACCATCGTCCAGTCGCCGAAATCGGTGCTCGCGAACTGGCCCGCGTGCGCCGTCCCGAAAACCAGCGGGCAAAGCTCGCCGGTCGCCAGCGTTCGGCCATCGATGGACCCGAGCAGCAAGTAGTGAAGCGCGCGCGCGAACGGCGCGACGCTCACGGGATCTTGCCGGCACCCGGGCGTTCCGAGGGCTTGGGTCCCGACGTCGGGATCGTACCAGTGCATGAAGTTCGGGCTCGTCGGGTCCACGCTCTCGGCGATCGGGATGGGCCCCTCCGCTGCCTCGACTACAATCGGCGTGTCTTTGTAGGCCTTCCGAAATCGGTCGACGATATTCCCGCCGTCGTCGACCTGCTGCGTATCGAGAAAGGCGTAGAGCTCCTTCAGTGCCGTCGTCATCATGTACCGGCGCGTGGTCATCGCCTCGGTGAGCGGCCGCCCCTGCGCGGTGAGCGCGAGCATCGTGCGCGCAAAGCTCTCCTCTGTATTCTGCAGGAGGAGCGCCGTCATCACCGCGTTGAACCCGAGCGGGGATTGCACCTGGTGAACGAAGTCGAGCGGTGCGATTTGCGTCTGTTGAAACGCGAGCTCGAAGAATCGCATCATCTTCGGCGCGTATTGGGGCAGCTGCATCCAGCCGTCCACGAGCGACCCGAGAGCGGCGGGATCGGCTGCCACCGCATCCACCTCGGCGCTCGTCGGTGGAAGGCCGACGAGCACGTTCTTGACCTTCGCGACGTACACGAAGGGCGGCGTCGGCTGAAACGGGGGCGCCCCCTCGCTGGTCGCGGCTCCCCTGCACGAGGCCGCGACGAACCCGGCCCCCAGAACGAAGAGAAGAAGAAAGCGGCGCACGCCGCCAGAAGTATGAACCGCTGGCCCGAGGCGTGCGAGAGCGAACGCGGCCTGTGATTCGACCGTACTGTACGCCCGACAGCGTCAGCGGACGCACGCCGCCAGGCGCGCGATGCCGTCCCTCACGCCGTCTCCGTTCCTGGCTCCTGCAGCCGCCTCGATCGCCTCGCCGACGGCGCTGAGCTCGGGGAACGCGAAGGACACCCCGTTGCCGCGCAGGTTGTGCCCGACGCGCGCGATCGCCTCGAAGTCCTCTCGCACGAGCGCGCCTTCCAATGCCGCCACGTCCTTCGCCCGCCGCTCGAGGTAGCGCGGCAAGAGGGCCGACACCCGGCGCGCGTTCGCCGCCGCCCTCGACGGGTTGCGCGTAGCCATCTCGATGGCCATGCGCAGGTACTCGCTCTCGCGACGCGGGATCATGACGAAGGGGACCTCGGGTGCCCTGGTGCTGAACGCGGCAATCGCATCGAGCGTTCTTCCAGCCGCCGCCTCGGCGCCCAAGAGGACCACGTCGAACGCGCTCCCCTCGCCGAGCCCCGCGAGCGCAGCCTCGATGTCCGGCGCAACCACGATGTCGAGATCCAGCGAGGGGTCCACCGCCCCCGCCACGACGAGCGCCCGCACCCTTTTCCTCTCAGCCATCAGCGGCCGAGATGCGGCGCTCCCCCCTGAGCCCGAGGGAGATCGACGGTAGGTTCTGCACGCCACCCGGCATGACGCGGTTCGCGGGGGTGTCGGCCACGATTGCAGCCAAGAGTACCTCGGCCTCCTGATGAATGGCGCCCCGAAATGGGGCGTCGAGACATATCGCCACAGCGGCCATTTGCCACGGACGACCACGTTTGATTGGACGGGGCAGGTTGTTTCTGGCACCAACCGAGATAAGCCATGGAAACGCGCGCTCTCGTGATCGACGACGAGCCGGAGATGTGCGAGCTCCTCGCGGGAGCGCTCGCCGACGAATCGGTCGAGGCGCGGACGGCGGGCTCGGCGGTGGAGGCCCTGGAGGTGCTCGCGGGGGCGGCGTTCGACCTCGTGCTGACCGACGTGGGCATGCCCGTGATGGATGGCCTCGAGCTCTGCGAGCGCATCGCGCAGGTGCAGCCGGGCGTGCCCGTCATCGTCGTCACGGGTCGTAGCGACGCGGAGACGGCGATCGGGGCGATGCGCGCCGGCGCCTACGACTACCTCGTCAAGCCGGTGGACCTCGACCTTCTGTCGATCGCGGTCGCGCGCGCGCTCCAGAACCGGCGGCTGCGATCCGAGGTGACACGCCTCCGCGCCGTCGTCGACGGCACGACGGGGCAGTCGGACATCGTGGGCGCCGGGGCCGCGATGCGCCGCGTCCACGAGACCATCGCGCGCCTCGTCGACAGCGACGCGTCGGTCGTGGTCTGCGGCGAAACGGGCACGGGCAAGGAGCTGGTCGCGCGGCGCATCCACGCGACCAGCCGCCGCAGCGCGGGCCCGTTCATCTCGATCAACTGCGCCGCGGTCCCCCAGACGCTGCTCGAGAGCGAGCTCTTTGGGCACGTGAAGGGGGCGTTCACCGACGCGCGATCGCCTCGCAACGGCCTGTTCGTCGAGGCCGACCATGGCACGCTCTTCCTCGACGAGATCTCGGAGATGCCGCTCGACATGCAGGCCAAGCTCCTGCGGGCGCTGCAGGAGAAGACCGTGCGACCGGTCGGCTCGAACGACGAATCGCCGTTCGACGCGCGAATCGTGGCGGCGACGAACCGTGATCTCGACGAAGAGGTCTTCGAGAAGCGCTTCCGCGAGGACCTCTTCTATCGCATCAACGTCGTGCGCATCGACCTGCCGGCCCTGCGCGAGCGGCCCGGCGACATCCTGGAGCTCGCTCAGCACCTCCTGACGCAGCATGCGGCACGGTCGGGCCGGCCGCCGCTGGGCATCTCGGTGCAAGCAGCCGAGAAGCTCGTCGCCTACCGCTGGCCCGGCAACGTGCGCGAGCTGCAGAACTGCGTCGAGCGCGCCGTCGCCTTCGCGCGCTTCGACGAGATTACCGTGGAAGACCTGCCCGAGAAGCTCCGCAACTACAAGACCGAACGCATTCCGCTCGAGGCGACGGAGTCGTCGGAGCTCGTCACGCTGGAGGAGCTCGAGCGTCGTTACGTCGAGCGGGCGCTGACGCTGCTTGGGGGCAACAAGACGCGGGTCGCAGACGCCCTGGGAATCGATCGCCGCACATTGTACCGGCGGCTCGACCGTTGGTCGGCGCGGTAAGGCCTTTCACGCCAGGCCGCCTCGTCTGTGGCGATGCGCCCCGTGGCACGCGTGAAGGCCCTCGGCCCGGAGACATCGGGCAAAGGAACCGCCGGCCGGCAAGCACCAGGCAAATGCCGCTCTCGTCGTAACGCGGCCGCTGAGGATGACCCCGGCATGAGCAGTGCTTACCGTCGGCCGGAATGGCAGCAGCAAGCGAGCACCCGCCTCGCACTCCTCGTACTCCCGCACATCGCGCCGTGTCCCTCCCCACCTCCGAACCAGCACGGGTTCTCGTCGTCGACGACGAACCGCTCGTCGCCGAGTCGTTGCAGCTCGTGCTGTCGAGCGAGTTTGAAGTGGTGACCAGCACACAGCCGCACGAGGCCCTCGATCGAATCGCCGCCGGCGAAACGTTCGACGTCATCCTGTGCGACGTGATGATGCCGCACATGAACGGGATCGTGCTGCGACAGTTCATCGAGGCCATCGACCAAGATCAGGCGGCGCGAATGGTCTTCGTGACCGGTGGCATTCTCCAAGAGAAAGTGCGGGCCCTCCTGGAGAGCGTCCCCAACGCGTGGATCGAGAAGCCTATCGACGTCGACGGGCTACGCGACCTCGTACGGCGCCGAGCGCGCGCCTCCGGGCCGAGGTGGCGTGCGGCTTTGCCGACGCAGTGAGACTCCGAGGCTGCACTTTCGCCACGACGTCGACGTTCCAAAGCGCCACGCTGCCACGAGGCCATTCACCCGCGCCCGACTCCAAGTGCATGCAACTGCAAGGCAGAGCTTGGGGCATGCTCGTTGCTTCGTGCAAAACTCCCATGCCAAAGCTCAACGCTGCGCGCATGCAGACGGACTCGGTGCGGGAGACAGTCATCGCCGCTCGCGGCGGGTCGTCGCTGCCGGAGGTCGGTGACCTGGTCGCCGGCAAGTATCGCATCGAGCGCCTGATCGGCCGGGGTGCCATGGGCGCGGTCTTCGCGGCCACCCACGACGAGCTCGGACGACGCGTGGCCATCAAGCTGATGTCCCAAGAGCTCACCGATTCGCCGCTGCTCGTCGGCCGCTTTTTGAACGAGGCGCGCGCCGCGGCACGCATCGAGAGCGAGCACATCGCGCGCATTCTGGACGTCGGGCAGACGGACCGTGGCTCGCCCTTCATCGTCCTCGAGCTGCTCGAGGGCGCGGACCTCGCTCAGGTCCTCGAGTCCCGGAGGCAGCCCCTGCCCGTCCCGGATCTCGTCGGCTGCGATCGTCCAGGCGCTCGAGGCCCTCGCGGAGGCGCACACCCTCGGGATCGTTCATCGCGACCTCAAGCCCGCCAACCTCTTTCTGGCGCAAAAACGCGACGGAACGAGCATCGTCAAGGTGCTCGACTTCGGCATTTCGAAGGACCAGCAGGCGCCGGGCCGCCCGACGCTCACGGCCACGGCGTCGATTCTCGGGTCGCCGGCGTACATGGCTCCCGAGCAGCTACGCGACGCGAGGACCGTGGACGCACGCGCCGACGTCTGGGCCATCGGGGTCGTTCTGTACGAGCTTCTCGCGGGCGAGCTGCCCTTCCGGGCCGCCAACGTCGCCGACATGTGCGTAGCGATTCTCGAGCACGACCTCGTGCCCCTGCGCTCGCTCCGGAGGGACGTACCCGACGGCCTGGAGCAGGTCATTCTGCGTTGTCTCGCCCGCGACCCCGGCGAGCGCTTTCCGGACGTCGCATCGCTCGCCAAGGCGCTGGTGCCCTTCGCGCCGCCCGGCACCGACACGGCCGCCGAGCGCATTCGCCACGTCCTTCAGTCCACCGCCGGCCCCGCGGCGGACCTCGCCCGGTCCCAGCTGTCGCGACGCCGTCGCTTTCGTACCGTCGCACTCGTGGCGACCGCCGGCCTCGCCGCTACCGCCGCGACGTGCCTGGCGAACTCCAGCCTCGTCCCGCTCCCGGAATGGGCCCGCGAACGAACGCACCACGCCGCGACGCCGATCACGTCGCCGCAGGCTCCGTGAGGATCGCTCCCGTGGTGAACGGTGGGAGCGCCGGCGACGAGACACGCGAGCGCTTGCTCCTCGCCGATCGCCTCGCGGCGATTGGCACGCTCGCGGCGGGGGCGGCGCACGAGATCAACAACCCGCTCACCTACGCGCTCATCAACGTCGAGCACGTCCTGAGGCAGCTCCGTGCGCTCTCCGCCGCGGGGGGCCAGATGACCGCGGAAGAGGGCGTCGACGAGCTTCCGCAGCTCATCCGCTCGCTCGAGCAAGCGGGCGACGGCATGCAGCGCGTGCGCGCGATCGTGCGCAACCTGCTGACCTTCTCCAACGGCGGATTCGCCACGCGTACGCTTGTCGACGTCCGGGCGATCGCGGAGTCGTCCATCCAGATGTCGATGCACGAGCTCGTGCATCGCGCGCGCCTCGTCCGCCACTTCTCCGAGGTGCCGCCGGTGGAAGCCAACGAGGCGGCGCTGGGGCAGGTGTTTCTCAACCTGCTCGTCAACGCAGCGCAGGCCATCCCCGAGGGCGACGTCGCCGGAAACGAGGTGAGCGTGGCGATCTTCACCGACGACGACGGCGACGTCGTGGTCGAGGTCGCCGACACGGGGGCCGGCATACCGCAGGAGCTCTTGCCGCGCATTTTCGATCCCTTCTTCACGGCGAACAAGACGGGCCATGGCACGGGGCTGGGACTTTCCATCTCGCACGGAACGATCACGAGCTTGAACGGCGACATCACCGTGCAAAGCGAGGCTGGCCGCGGCTCGTGCTTCCGCGTGAGGCTGCCCGCGGCCCCGCGCTGGCGTGCGGGCAGTCGCCCGTCGGTTGCTGGACCGCACGCGGTCGCTCGCCGCCGCGTGCTCGTGGTCGACGACGACGCTCTCGTGTGCGAAGCGCTCGCGCGCGCCCTGGACAGCGAAGCCGAGGTGGACGTGCTCACCGACGGCCGGGCCGCTGCCGAGCGGCTCGCTGCCGGCGAGCGTTGGGACGTCATTCTGTGCGACCTGATGATGCCGGCCTTCTCCGGGATGGAGATATACGGCGAGGCGATGAAGCGAGCGCCCGACGCCGCGGGACACTTCGTCTTCATGACGGCCGGTGCGTTCACGCCGCGCGCGCGCGCTTTCGTCGACAGCATCGCGAATCGCTCCATCGAAAAGCCCATCGATGTCGACCGCGTGAGGGAGATCGTGCGACGCGGCGAACCGATCCGGCACGAGCGATAGCTACTTCGCGAACGAGAACGCTCCGGTGTCGTAGGTGCCGCCCGGTGCCGCCGGGGCCGACGCGCCCCCGAAAGCAGCCACGCCGCTCCCGATGCCCGGCCCCCCGGGCGCGAGGGTGTAGTCGCCCGCCGAGGCGTCGACGAAGAGCGAGGCCGACGGGGCCGTGATGTTCGCGCCGAGCGCCAGATTGGCGTTCGATACGTCCGAAGTCGGTCCCGCGCCGCCGAGGAGCACGTTGTCGAAGGCGATGTTCCCGGTGCTCGTGTCGGCGAGGCTCGTCGCACACCCCGGGGGCGTCGGCTGCGAGGCTTGGTTGTCGTACTGGCACGCGGCGACGTCGATCGCGTATCCCGTCGGATTGGCGGACTGGTCGATCGTATTGTTCACGATCACGTTGGCCGTGCTGCCGCCGTAGGCGTCAATCTGGTAAAGTTCGATGCCATTGCGCGCGTTGCCGTATATGACGTTGTTCTCGAACCTCGAGCTCTCGATGCCGTCGCAGTTGATGCCGTTCTGGCCGTTCTTGTAAATGACGTTCCCGGCGACCAAGAGGTTCTTCGCGATCCCGGGGAGGCCCTCGCTCGCGTCGCCGTTCACGTGGATTCCCACGTACGCATTGTCGTGAATCCAGTTGCCCATCACCTGCACGCCGACACTGCTGCCCGAGACGTACATCCCGTGGCCCGTCGTGCCTGTCCCCTGGACGTGGACGAGTGTGTTGCTCGCGACGACGACGTTCGTGCTCGTGTCGACGAGAATCCCGCCGATGCCGTAGACGCCGTCGACCGTGTTGTTCAGGACCTCGTTCCCCTGGCACCCCGATAGAGCAATACCCGCCTTGGTGATGCTGCCCGCGGCGTTCTTGGGGGTCCCCGCGTTGGTCACGGTGAAGCCGACGATGTCGACGTAATCGCAGCCGGGCTCGAGATCGAAGCCGCTCGCATTCTGGGCATTGCGTCCTGCGATGACGACCGCTCCGGCGGTAGCTCCAGGGTCGGCCTCGAAGAGTATCGGGTGCATGGCGGTCCCGGCGACGACGCACATCGTGTCGCCCGCGGGGCACGGGGCCGCGTCCCAACCGAAGATGGGGCCGTCGTAGGTCCCGGCCATGACGACGACCGTGTCGCCAGGCATGACGATGGCGCCCGCGCGCTGGATCGTCTGCCATGGCGAGACCTTCGTCCCCGGGTTGCTGTCGCTGCCCATCGAAGCGGACACGTAATACGCAGTGCCGTCGAGGCCCGTGATGGCCCCGGCGTCGATGCCGGGGGCCCCGGTTTCCACCGTCGCGCCATCGACGGGCGGCGCAGAGGTCCCGTCCTCGACGGTGCCGCTGTCGTGTTGCGAGGCCTCGCTCGAGCCGTCCGACTTCGTCGCGCTGTCGAGCGCCCCTCCGTCGGGCGCAGGCGAGGCCGACCCGCTCGATCCGCAGGAGCACGCGAGCTGGGCGAACGCCGCGGCAAGGACGCGGCGGATATGGGCGTCCATGAGGCTCGGATGGTACACGTGATGCGCCGGCGGTGGCGCCGCGTTCACCCGGGCTCCCTCACCTCTTGATCATGCCGCGCGCCGCGGCGACTCCGAGCGCGCGGCAGGCGCGGATGATTTCGTCCGAGAGCTCGGTCCCGCGAACCGCTCGCGCCAGGCTCAATCCGCCGACCATCAGCGCGACCAGGCCGAGGGCGAGCGCGCGTCGCGGCGTGCCGCGGCTGCCGGGCAGGTGCTCCTCGAGCGAAGCGCCCACCTTCTCGACCAGCTCTGCGAGCACCGGCCCGTGCTCGGCGGCCGTCGTGCCCACCTCGCCGACCACCGCCGGGAACGGACACCCCAGGGTCTGCGCGTCGCGGTGCGCCGCCGATAGGTAGCGCTTCAGCACCACCTCAGCGCGATCGGCGTCGGGCTTCTCCTCGATCCGCGCGAAGAGCCGCTCGCGCAGCTCGGCGCCCGTGCGGCGGAGGACCTCGTCGACGAGATCTTCCTTGGAGGCGAAGTGCGCGTAGAAACCGCCGACCGTGAGACCGGCGCCTTTCATCACGTCGGCGACGCGCGCCCCGGAGATGCCCCGCTCGCGCACGAGACGAGCGGCCGATTCGAGGATCGTCTCGTGGGACTTCTCCTTCCGTTCGAGCTTCGCGTTCATCGACGTGCGCCTCCGCCCCGCAACCGACCCGCCGCGCGAGGCATAGTATTACCGTCATAATATTATCGGCGTACTACGCCTGCAAGGGAGGACCACCCCATGAGCTCCAAGCCGCGCATCCAGGCCCCCAAGACGAGCGGGAATCTCGACAAGCTGCGCGCGATGCTCCGCGGCGAGGCCGAGCCACCGCCGGTCGCGAGGCTCATCGGGTTCCGGCTCGTCGCGATTGACCTCGGCCACTCGGTGTTCGAGCTGGACGCCGGGCCGCAGCACGCCAATCCGATGGGGACGCTCCACGGCGGCGTCGTGTGCGACGTGGCGCTGGGCACGGCGATGAGCTCGACGCTCGAGGACGGCGAATCGTTCACGTCGCTCGACCTCGCCGTGAAGTTTCTCAAGCCGATCTGGACGGCGCGCTTGCGCGCGACCGCGCAGGTCGTGAAGCGCACGCGGTCGCTCGGCTTGATCGAGTGCGACGTGACCGACGAAGGCGGAAGCCTCGTGGCGCGGGTGTACAGCACCTGCATGGTGCTGCGGGGCGAGGACGCGAAAGGGCGATGAAGCGAAAGGAACGAGAAGAAAGGAAGGCAAGCTCGATGGCCAAGCTCGATGGAAAGGTCGCCTTCGCCACGGGCAGCAGCGCCGGCACCGGATTGCGACCGCCAAACGGTTCGTTGCGGACGGCGCGGGTGTGTTCATCCCGCGGCGGCAGCCGCCGTGCTCGCCACTAGAGAGGCTTCAGCGACGCCGCTCTCGCTGCTCTTCCTCGTCGGCCGTGAGTCGCGCCCACGGCACGGCGCGCAGCCGCTCGATGGGGATGGGGCGACCACTGAGCTCGCTGACGCCGTAGGTGCCGTCGGCCAGCTTGCCGAGGGCGCGGTCGATCGCCCCGATGAGCGCGCGCTCCTGAGTCGCGAGGCTCAAGAGCTCCGCCTCTTCGGTCGCGCGTGTGGCCGCGTCCATCGGATCGGGGAATGTCCCTTCTGCGTGCGTCGCGACCGCGAGGTTCTCGCCTCTCGCGCGCAGGAGCTCGGCCCGCTTCGACTCGAGCGCGACGCGAAGGGATTCGCGCTCGGCGCGGCTCAGCGACTCGCTCTGTCGATGCATGGTGGGCCTCTCGCATGCGTAGCGATAATCACTCTTCGGGCTCGAGGCAAGCAACGCCGACGCGTCGGGCGTTTGTCCGGCGCCAGGACGACGCGTCGTATAGTCCAGCCTCGATGAAGACCAACGCGGCGCGCTTGCTCGACACGCTGGGCATCCGGTACGAGCTGCGCGAATACGACCCTGGCGACGAGCACCTCTCCGCGGAGGAGGTCTCCCGTCGCGTGGGGCTTCCGCCCGAGCAGGTCTTCAAGACACTCGTCGTTCGCGGCGATCGAACCGGCGTGATGCTCGCCGTCGTCCCGGGCGACGCCACGCTCGATCTCAAGGCGCTCGCGAAGCTCTCGGGCGATCGCAGATGCGAGACGGTCCCGCTCAAAGAAGTGCAACCGATCACCGGATACGTCCGCGGCGGCGTCACGGCGCTCGGGGCGAAGAAGGAGTACCCGACGTTCGTGGACGAGACGGTCGAGCTGTTCGACGAGGTCAGCGTGTCGGCGGGCGTGCGCGGGACGCAGATCCTCCTCGCTCCCGCCGACTACGTGCGCGCCACCCGCGCCCGAACGGGGCCCCTGGCGGCGGCGCGGCCCGTCTCGTGATGCTCGTCGCGGGCTAGCTTGCATGCTCGGCGCGGCGGTGGCGTATCCTTCCCATGGGCCCCAAAGAGAGGAGAGCGCCACGTGACCGAGACCGCCGAGCGCAATCTGCCATTCGAGCATCTTGGCGAATACGACGTGCTCGCGCCGATCGCGGAGGGGGGCATGGCCAGCGTCTGGCTGGGCCGGCGAACCGCGCAGCCCACGGAGCTCGTAGCGTTGAAGGTGATCCGGGCCGAGTACGGGCGTAACAAGGACTTCGTCGCGATGCTCGTCGACGAGGCGGGCATCGCGTCTCGCCTCTTCCATCCGAACATCGTGTCGGTCCGGGCTCTCGGGCACGAGGGCAAGCAGCACTTCCTCGTGATGGAGCTCTTGCGCGGGCATACGCTTCTCGAGATTCTGGAATGCCGCTCACGCGCAGGGCAAGCGGCTGCCGCGCGAGGTCGTCGCGTGGATTGGCGCTCGCGTCGCCGACGCGCTCCATTACGCGCACGAGCACGCAGACGAGAAGGGAAAGCCGCTGAGCGTCGTGCACCGCGACGTCAACCCCGCGAACATCTTCGTCACAAAGGAAGGCATTCCCAAGCTCATCGACTTCGGGCTCGCGCGGGCGAGCGATCGCATCGCGTCGACGGCCATCGGTGTCGTCAAGGGCAAGCTCGCGTACCTCGCGCCCGAGCAGGCGCAAGGGCGGCCGGCCGACCGCCGCTCCGACGTCTTCGCGCTCGGCGTGACGCTGTGGGAGCTCACGCTCGACCGGCGCTTGTTCCTCGACGACAGCGACGTCCAGACAGTCCGCCGCGTGCGCGAGGCCCAGGTGCCCGACCCGGCGAAGCTCGCGGAGGGTTATCCGCCCAAGCTGGCGGCAGCTCTCGTGCGCGCGCTGGCGCGCGAGCCGGACGACCGCTGGCAGACCGCCGCGCAGCTACGAGACGCGCTCGACGCGTACGTCGAGAGCACCGGCCAGCGGGTCGATCCCTCGAGCGTGCGCGCTCTCTCGACGAGCCTCATCGGCGACGCGCCGGCGGCCGCGTGGGAGCGTCTGGCAGACGAAGCGAAGGCCGATCAGGAGCGCACCCGTGTCTGGGAAGAGCGCAAGGACGGCGTGCGCACGGAGGTGGCGCCCCTGCCCGTGCTGCACGGCCCCTCGACACGGGCGCGGCTGCCGCCTCGGCTGCTCACGATCGGCGGGGCGTGCGCCCTCTTCGGGGCGCTGCTCGCCACTCTGATCGCGCGCGGCTGCCGCGGGAGCGAGGCGGCCGGCGGCAGCATCGAGCAGCGCGTCGCTCGGATCGAGGGCATTCTCGGGCTCGCGGACGCCGGGGCGGCGGCGACGGGCAGCGCCGCGACTCTGCCGGGCGCTGCCCCCGCGTCTGCCGACGACGATCGCTCGGGCCCGTGCGCGCTGGCCAAGGTCGCGGGCTACCAGGCTTGGCAAGACGCCCTCGCGAAGGCGAAGGTCATCGCGGCCCCCGCCGAGGCGGCGTGCGCCGATTTCCTGGAGCGATGCCAAGAAGCAGGCCTGCTACCGCGCCACGATGGCGGAGATCCGGGCGACGCAGGCGGCACGCGACGCCGTCATCGCGGGCGGCGCGCCTGCTCGCGAGGCCGTCAGGAACGTCAAGGACAACCCCAAGAACGAAGCCATCGCCCGCGCGCGCGACGCGAGCCAGGCTGCCTTCGCCGCGTGCGAAGACGACGGCGACTAACCTCGGAACGGGCCTGCTTTCTGGGCGTGCGCGTGGAGATCGGCCAGCTCGGGGACGGAGGAAACGGCCAGCGCGATGTCAGGCAGCGGGCGGGCACCCCCGCCGAGCATGGACGCCAGCTCGCTGACGGCTCTTCCGGTGGTAGGCGGGATGACGACGGTCGCGGCCAGAACTCCCTCGTTGACCAGCCGCCGGCCGAACGAGGGGGAGCCGTCGCAGCCCGTGAATCGCACGCCGTGCCGTGGCCCGGACCGTCCCTGCATCGCGACGACAAACGCCCTTCGCGCTCCGACGGCCATGGCGTCGTTCTGCGCTCCCACCATGAAGCTCGGAAGGTCGCGCCTCAAAAACGGTTTCAGCCAATCCTTCAGCGCCCGCTCGCCGCCCTCGCTCGTCCAATCGCTGTTCACGGCAGACAGGCGGAGGGGGCTGCCCTGCAGGGCTTCCTGGACGCCCTCGAGGCGGCGGGTCACAGACGACGCTCCCCGCGGGCCGCAGATGTAAAGGACCTCGCCGCCATACGGCATGAGGCCCTTGAATTGTTGCCCCTGGATGCGGCCGACCCCGTGCTGATCGGGGCTGACGCTGAAGATCGGCAAAGTCGGGAACTCCCGGCGTAGGTCCGTCAGGGAGTCGCTCCAGCGATTGAGCAGCACCCAGCCGATGTTCAATCGCGCCGCGGCGTGCCCGCTCGAAGCGAGCGCGAGCTCCTGCACGGGTTGCACGAGCAAGGCCGCAGGCCTCGTGTTCTCGGGCGCAGCGAGGCATTCGTCGATTTGGCGAAGCTGCTCGGCGACGTCGTCGTTGGTCGAGTAGACGCGGACCTCGAATCGATGGCGACGCGCCATCGCGATGCATTCGTCGCGGAGCGACTCCTGGTAGTCGTCGTTGCCTCTGAGAAAGAGGGCGATTCGGCGGAGCGGGTGCATGGATGCCGGGGGAGGTGCAGGTCGGAGTCGCACCGTCACGCGCAGTCACAAATCGTTCACCCTCATCGCGATCACGACTCGAACGAACGAGTGGAGTGTCGCACGAAGACTCCATAGAATGGGAGAGATTGGGCGAGTCGTCCAGGAATCGCCCTCCGGGGAATGCCCAAGGAATGCGAGCGTGGCAGTGACGAAGCGCGAGCTAGAAGCATCTCGAGTCGGTCCAGCCGGCGACGCAGCGGCTGACGACCGTTCCACTCCCGTTCCGTCGTTCGACATGGAGCGGTACGCGCGCGAGTCCGACGCGAACATTCGCGTCGAGGACGAGCCGCCGACCACCCGCCGCGCCGCGCTGGAATCCGCGGTCTGGAGCGTTCCCCCCTCCCTCGAGATCAACGAGTCCCCGAACAGCCAAGAGGCTCAGGAGATCTACTGGGCGCGAATCGGCGATAGCCACCAGATACCCGTTCTCGTTCGGCCCATCGAAGAGCTCCTTCGCGAGCCTCGCGAAGCGGCAGCGGGGTTCGTCCTCTCGGCGATCGACGGGAAGAGCACCGTCCAGGCTCTGATGAAGTCCTGCGGGCTTCCGCCGCTCGCGGTGCTCTGCATTCTGTGTGAGCTCATGGACCGCGGCGCGATAGCCTTCGAGCGAAACGTCTAGCGACGAGGTTTGGAGAGCATGATGAATCGACGGGGCTCAACGGCCACGATCATGGGAGCCGCCGCGCTGCTCGCGTGCGGCTGCTTCAGCTCCTCGAACGACGGGAGGGCCCCGGACGCCGGTGGTTTCGACGGCGGAGAGAACGACGCGCCCGCCGGGTTCGACTCCACCACCGACTCCCCGCTCGGGACGGACGCCGGTGCCAACGATGCCGGCGGCGACGCGCCGGTCCTCCCCGACGCAACGGGCGGCGACGGCAGCGGCGGCGGGGATGCGGCCGAGGGCGGCGGCCCCTGCCCGCACTCCACGTGCACCGGCGTGGAGGTGAAGTTCATGGGCTGGATCACGGCTGCCGACGGCGGCGTCGTGCCCGTCGAGATCGCCGTAGACGACGCGACCCCCGACGGCGGCCCGAACGGGACCCTCTTTCTCACGACGAGCGCGACCGACCCGGCCATCGGGAACCGCAATGCCCTGGTCGCCGACTTCGTCACCGGCCCAGACGGGGGTGTGCAGTACCCGCCGCTCTACGGCAACGACAACAACGCGTGTACCGTCCCCGACTTCGCCGGAAGAACCAACGCGTATTACCTGGTCTCGATGCAGGGTTTGCCCGTGAGCCCCTCCTGGCAAAACGCGTGCGGCTGCGGCGGCAACTGCGGCGCCGCGTGCAACGACGCAGGCCAAGGCTACCTGTGCGACTACGAGAACGGGTTTTACTCGCAGAGCTGCCCCAACTTCGGGTTCAACTGCGTCATCACGCCGGAACGGATCGAGGAGATCCAGATCTGGCCGACGCAAGGGTCGGACGCAACCTGCAAAGTGTGCATCTATTCTTCCACGAACCCATCGGCGGCCACGGCCATCAAGTGCCTGTCGCCCAACACGACGCTGACCAAGGAGCAGCTCGTGGGCGCCGACGGAGGCTCGGTGTTTGCCGCGCTCGTTCGCCTCGACGACGGCAGCGGCTGCGCGTCCTATTGAAGACACGCGGACGAGCTACGTGCTCACAAGGCGTCGCCGCGCAGCGCGTCGCCACGAGCTCGTACGAACGCTTGCGCGCTGCGTGCGAATGCACGTGCGTCGTCACCATGACCTCGTCCGCCTGACACGCGGCGACGAGCGAGCATCGGCCCCCAGTCTAGGGCGGGTCGACGAGAGGGGACCGAGCCGCTGTCCCGGGACACCGCGCAAATCGTCTACGACAGGCCGGCCGTCTCTCTCTTGCCCGGCGCGCAACCACGCGAAAACGGGGCTGATCGTCGGCTTGGCAACGATCTCGCTTGTTTCGACCTGCTTTCCGGCACCGGCAGAGAGTCACCCGGGAGCGTCGGCGAACTGCACGACCATGGCATGGACCCTGCTGTCGAGCTGGTCATGAATGCCCACTTCTTCGCGACCAAGCGTGCGTTTCACGGGATCCTGCGGGTCACGCGAAAGCCGCTCGCATCGCTCGGGCTCACGTCGGCTCGCTACGACCTGATGCGCCAGCTGAGTAGGTACCCGAACATGCGCTACTCGTGCTGGCAGAGCGAGCTACGAGAATCGTTGGGCGTCACCAAGTCGGTCGTCAGCCGCATGCTGGCGTCCCTCGAGAAGCTCGGCTTCGTCACGCGGGCTCGCCCCGATTGCGCTGGCGATCAACGCCAGCGTCGCGTCACGCTCACCGGGGTGGGGCTGCAGTGCATTCGCGCCGCCATCCAGGCGCTCGGTCGAGCTTCCAAGCGGCTTCTCTGCGAGGCCATTTGTTTCGGCAAGCACCGAGACCGGGACGAGCAGTTTCACCATATGTGCCAGTTGGAGTCGTATCTCCAGGGGATGCGTCGCCACTACGGCGACACGGCGCACGTGCACTATCCCTGGCACCCTGACGACTAGCGGCGCCGCGCGCAGCTACAGCGTCGCGCGCTGCGACCGCTCCAGCTCGATGAGCGCGCGACTGCGCGGCACCCCCGCGCGCGCCACCTGTTCGCAGCACCACGAGACGGCGTCGGCCATGTTGCGCGCCGCGTACTGCGGGGACGGATGCTTCACGACCCAGCTGATGGCCGTGAAGATGCCGCGCACCATGGGCGACGGCATGATGAGCGCCGTACCCAGGCTGTAGCGACCGGTCTTGCGCTGCGTGTCCGGGTCGTTTGCCCAGTCCGAGAGAGCCTTGCGCCAGGCAGCGTCCGGAATCGCCTTGACGAGGGTCGTGTCGATGAGGAGAACGAATCGATCCCTTCGAGACAGGATGCGCTCCAGTCCGTGCACGATCTCGCGGGGCGAATCCTTCGAGAGCGAGACCGGACAGCGCATGATGACGACCGGCCACGTGGACTCGTCGAAGGCAACGGTTCCCCCGTCGAACATGGCGGGTATGGTAAACCTTCGCTTGGCCGAAGGCGCGTAAGATGCGCGCCCATGAACCGCCTCCTGGCCACGATGGCCGCCCTTCTCTCGTGCAGTGCGTGCAACCGCGGCACGACCCTGCCCTCTCCCGCGGCGCCCGCCCCCGCCCCCGCCGCGAGCGCACCGAGCGGGTCGGGGAACGCACCCGCCACCCCCAAGACCTCTCGCGCCGACTTCAACCGCTTCGCGGTGCGGATGAACGTGCCCCTCTTCTGGGCAGCGGACCCGGACGGCGACAGCGTGCCCGATCCCGGCGAGCTGCGGACACTCCTCTTCTATCCCACGAGCGACTCGGTCGACGTGGCCCACGCCCTCGGACTCATCGTCGCGTTCGATCCCCTCCGCTGCGCCCTCCAACCTTGCTGCGGACGAGACCACGCGGCGCAAGCTCGTCGCCGAAGACCTCGATCAGGGCGCCCCTTCCCTGCTCTACACCGACCTTCGCTCGGCCTCCGCCGTCGACAAGACGTTTCTGCAGCACATGCTCGCGGCGGCGCGGTCCATCGACTCCATCTACGCCACCATGAAGGGAGCGACGCCGCTCGCGTCGCGCGTGCCGGCCGACGACGTCGCGAGCCAGAGCCTCTTCCGTCGCGATTGGGGCCCCGCCTGCGCGGGCGCGAGGACCCAGAAAGACCCCGCCTGCTCGGCCGTCCCGGGTGCCTCGAAGCCGCTGTTCGACGCGTACCCGGCGGACCTCCAGGCGGACGCCAACTTCTGCGCGGCGCTGCAGAAGCGGCAGGACGCGAAGACCGTCGTCGCGGATCATTTTGGCGTCACGCGGTTCAAGGACGGAAAACTCGTCAGCGTGCCCTACACCGAGGCCTACCCCGAACCGATGCGCGCGATCGCCTCCGAGCTGAAGGCCGCCGCGGCCGACCTGACGGACCCCGGCGAGGCGGCGCTCGAGGCGTACCTTCGGGCCGCCGCCGCGAGCTTCGCGAGCAACGACTGGGGTCCCGCCGACGAGGCGTGGTCGAAGATGAACGCGCAGAACTCGAAGTGGTACCTGCGCATCGCGCCCGACGAGGTCCTGAGCGACCCGTGCAACTTGAAGGCGCAGTTCCACCTCGATCTCGCGCGCATCGACCCCGGCTCGGTGCGCTGGCAGGCGAAGCTCACGCCGCTCGAGGACGAGATGGAGCGCACGCTCGCGGCCGTCGTCGGCCCGCCGTACGCGGCGCGCAGGGTGACCTTTCACTTGCCGGACTTCATTCAGGTCGTCTTCAACGCCGGCGACGATCGCCAGCCCATGGGCGCCGTTGCAGGCGAGAGCCTGCCCAACTGGGGCAAGGTCGAGACCGAAGGACGCGGTCGCACCGTCGCGATGACCAACATCGGCACCGATCCGGACAGCCGCGCGGTCAGCCGCAAGCGCGTGGAGTCCCTCTTCGACGCGGCTTCGGCCAAGGTGTGGACCGACGAGGACGAGCCGGCGCTGCTCGGGACGATTCTCCACGAAGCGACGCACAACCTCGGACCGACCTACACGTACGCGTACAAGGGCAAGAAGGGAGACGCGGCGTTCGGCGCCGGACTCGCGTCGATGCTCGAGGAGCTGAAGGCCGAGACCGGCGCGATGTACTGGCTCGACTGGCTCGGCAAGAGGGGCGTCGTAGGGCCGGAGCTCCGGGACCAGGCGTACGCGGCGTGGCTCGCGTGGTGCTTGCGGCACATCGCGGTCGGCGTGCACTCGGGGACCGAGGACCAGCCGTACGCGCAGCTCGCGGCCATCCAGGTCGGCTTTCTGCTGGACGAGGGAGCGCTCGGCTTCGACGCGACCGCGCCCGCCGCGAACGGGACCGACCGGGGCGCCTTCACGATGCACCTCGACAAGCTGCCCCCCGCGTTCGACAAGCTGATGAAGGTCGTCGCGACGCTGAAGGCGAAAAACGACAAGGTCGCCGCCGACGCGCTGGTCGCGAAGTACGTCGAGGGCACTATCGTGCCGGCGAAGGTCATCGCCGAGCGCGAGCTGCGGTTCCCGCAGACGACGTACGTGTACGCGGTGGATCGCTGACGCGCTAACCTTCGCCGCATGAAGCGTCTCGTCGTCGCGACACTTGCCCTCGCAACCTGCACCTGCGCGTGCGGACGACCCGGGTCGAACTCCCCGGAGCCCGCCGTAGCCGCTCCGAGCTCGGCCCCATCGGCGAGCAACGCCTCGATGGCGAGAGCCGTCGTCGGCGCAGCGGCCCCCGACTTCACGCTCGCGGATCTCGACGGGCACGCTGTGACTCTTTCGAGCTTCAAGGGCAAGACCGTGGTCCTCGAGTGGTTTAACCCTGGCTGTCCCTTCGTGCGCAAGGCGCATACGGTGGGCTCACTGAAGGAAACTCCGGGCCGAGCGCGCGCCGACGGTGTCGTGTGGATCGCGGTCGACTCCGCGGCACCCGGGAAGCAGGGCTACGGCGTGGACGCGAATCGGAAGGTCGCCGCGGAGTACGGGATGGCGTATCCGGTGCTTCTCGACGAGGGCGGCACCGTGGGCCGCGCGTACGGCGCAACGAACACGCCGCACATGTACGTGATCGATGCGGCAGGAACGCTGGTCTACCGGGGCGCGATCGACAACTCGCCGGACGGGGAGGGCGAGTCTCCGAGCGATGGGAAGCTGGTCAACTACGTGGAGGAGGCGCTCCGGGCGATCAAGGCCCATCAACCGGTGAAGGTGCCGGAGACGAAGGCGTACGGGTGCGGGGTGAAGTACGCGAGCTAGGGGAGCCGGCCGTTTCCAGGACTCTTCCTCTCGAGCGGAGTACGTCGCGGAAAGGGCAGCTCCCCTGGCTTCAGCGCTTCTCGGGCCCTACCAGTTGGGCGCGATGCAGTAACCGAGAGCGACCGTCGGATCGTAGGAACAGATGGCCACCCCGGGCCCGAGCGGCCCAGCGCAGTCGGGGTCGCTCACGCACGTGTACTGATCGCCGCCGCCCACGATCCATTGACCGTGAGACCAGCCCCAGCCCGGAGCCCACCTCCCGTTGACCCAACCGTGCCGGAAACCTTCTCCGCGTTCGCCACGCCTCTCGCCTCTCCCGCCGAACACTCCTCCGCGCTCGCCGCCCCTCTCGCCTTCCCCCGGGACGACGCCCCCGCGCTCGCCGCCCCTCTCGCCTCCCCCCGGGACGACGCCTCCGCGCTCGCCGCCCCTCTCGCCTCCCCCCGGGACGACGCCTCCGCGCTCGCCGCCCCTCTCGCCTCCCCCCGGGACGACGCCTCCGCGCTCGCCGCCCCTCTCGCCTCCCCCCGGGACGACGCCTCCGCGCTCGCCGCCACCCCCTTGGGCGCCTTCGCCATGCTCGCCGCCCGGACGGAGATCCGACTGGGAGGTCGCTACTTGTTCGGTGTTGTCGGCCTTGTTCGCCTGCGTCTGTCCTTGCCCGTCCTCACCGGTGGTCGACGATGCGCCTCCGCACGCAGTCGACGCGACGATCAGCGCAAACGGGGCGAGCAATGCAACGTGTTGCTTCAACATGGTTTCCTCCAACGGGAGCAGATGAGCCGACGGAGCGCGTTCGGAACTCGTCCGCGATTCGCCGCACTGAACCGCTCACGACATCGAGGGCTGATGCAAGACCAGGTCCTTGCGGACTCGACGGCTCAAGGTGAGTCCCGCGGACACGAATCAACGGACGGCCTTTCCTCGGCCGTGTTTCCGCCCGAGAGAAAGCTCTCGACGACCTCGCGTTGGGCCATCGTGTCGTCGTAGCCGAGCCGGAGAAGCCTCCGGGTATAGGCGCGATCGAAGAACAGATAACTGAGCAGATCCCATCCGACGAAGTCGGTGGCGCCGAGGCCCCTCAGCAGATGACGGAGGGGCACAGGGACGCGATGGAGCAGATCCGTGGCCATTTCGCCGAGATCCTCGGACGGGCGCAGGACCAGAAGCGGAATGATGCGGAGGTCCGTTGCAGCGCGCCGATCGTCGGGGACTGAGCCGAGGGTGCGGTTGATTCGGCTGAAGCGCTCCACGTCTACCTCGAGCCCATCGAGCAGCAGCGCGTTCAGCAGGACGCCGCCGATCTCCGCGAAGGTCGGCACGCGGCGCCCCACGGATCCCGCTTCCGCGCCGACCGTCTCCTGCTCGGTCCGCGGGTAGCGGGTTCCGATCGCCAGAATGCGCGTTGCACCGAGATGCGTCACGGTGCTCAAGGGCGCTCGGAGCCGTATGCCCCCGTCGCCGAAGTAGCGCCCGTCCACGACGACCGGCGAGAAGAAAACGGGGAGGGCGGCGGAAGCCAGCACGTGCTCGGGACGGATGCGCGCATGAACGCCGATGCGCGACGTACGCGTCCACGGCGGGATTGGAGCTTCGGTCTCGAAGAAGGTCACGGCGTTGCCAGACCCGTAATCGGTCGCCGTCACGGCCACCGCGTGCAAGCGTCCTTCGACCAGGTGCCGTCCTATCGCGCCGTCGCTCCGGTTGGCGACGACGAGGTCCCGGAGCGGTCGGGTGTCGAGCAGGTGGTCGCTCCGGTGCTCGCGCACGAGCGACCCCAAGGCGAGCTCCGCGAACACGCGAGCTGCGTTGCGGAGCAGGGCGCCAGGGCGTGTCACGAACACATCCGCGGTGCGCAGGTCGTGCCAGAGCTCGTAGAGCGCTTCGGTTGCTCCCGAGAAGTCGTCGGCGCGACTCGCCAAGAAAGCTGCGTTGATCGCGCCCGCAGACACTCCGGAGACGATCGGGAAGGGCAGGGTCTTCTCGGAGCCAATCACCGCGATGGCGCGGAGCGCACCCGCCTGGTAGGCCGCGCGGGCGCCTCCGCCCGTCAGGACGAGAGCTCGGCCCGCGTCCGAACCGCGCGAGGGGTGGACCATCGACCCGCATGCTCAAGCAAGATCCGTGGACTCGAGGCCGACAGGACGCGTGTAGACTGGGCCTACCGGGCGATTGCGCCGAAGCGAGCAGGGCCGATTCCGATGAGCATCCACACCCCGACGGCTCGTCTGCACGCGCTCGTCGCGGCGGTCGCCTTCGGTTGCGACGCATTGCTCTGGGGATTGCCCGCCCTCGTGTTCGTCGTGGGATTCGTGGGCGAAGCACGAGCCCGCCCGGTCATCCGCGCGCTCGACGCGTACCACGCCGACCGCTGATGTTCAGCGTCATTCCTCCGTTCAGCGTGTTCCAGTTCGGTCTCGAGACACGCAAATGGGAAATGCCGGACTCGTGAGGATTTCTGGGGCGCGCTACTGCGCTTCGCTTGCGGCGCCCGTGGACATCTGCACGCGCAGCGGCTGCACGGCGCGCTGAAACAGAACCATCGACTCGCAACGCTGAGCGCCTGCGGCGAGCGCAGGATAGTCCTGCGCGCTCCAGAGCGAGGGGTGAGCCTCGCCAACGAAACGCAGTGCGCACGCGACGGCGATGTCGGCGTGCGAGAAGGCGCCCAGCCAGAACTCACCGCCTCTCGCGGCGCGTTCCGACTCGAGGAGGCCGAGCGTGTCCCGCATCTGGGCGCGGCAGCGCTCGATCCACACGGCGTTGCGCGTGGCCTCGCTCCTCAGGACCCCTTCGTACAGCAGGCTGACGGCCTTGTCCGCCACCCCGGTGGCCAGCGCGCAGATGCGCAGCGCAGCCCGGCGCGTCGCTCCCGAACGCGGCATGAGCGCGCGCTGGGGAGGCATCATGTCGTCGAGAGCGTCCACGATCGCCGAGCTCTCGACGAGGACCTCGCCGGCGTCCGTGACCAGGACGGGTACGCGCCGCAGTGGATTGAACTTAGCGATGGCGTCCGCGTCTGCCCATACCGACCACGGGCGGTGCTCGTAGGCCAAGCCGTAGTGCGCGAGCGCGACGGCAACCCGGCGCACGAACGGTGAGTCGTATTGGCCGATGAGGATCACGTCCCCGCCGTACCGCGCCCGAGCGTCGGGCGCAATCACAAGCCTATTGGCACTTGAAGACGGCGTCGACGGCGGCGATCATGTTCTTGGCGAGGGGCGCGTGCCCGAGGTCGTTGGGGTGGATCAGAATCCGCCATCCAGGAAGCGTTTCCGGACATGTAGTAAGGGCACGCGGCGGGAGGCGACGCGTTCGACGTGGCGTCGTTGTAGTTGTCGCCGTGACCGAGCACGTCGCCGTACTGGTCGACGACCATGGCGCTCTTGTGGCCCTCGGCGATGGTGACGAGCAGGGCGTTGAACTGCTTGATGATGCTCTGCTTGTACGCGGTCGCGAACGAATTCGTGGCGGTCACGCACTCGTCGAAGGGGTTGTACTGCGAGTTGACGAGGATCGTGGCTCCGCCCGGGAACTTCGTCTTGTCTTCGAAGTACGAGAGGATGGTGTTCATGTTCTGAATCGCGGCGGGCTGCAGGTTCGTCCACGACTGCATCGCGATCGCGTCCGGCTCGTACAGGTGCGCGGCGAGATCGTTGCCGCCGATGAAGATGTTCACGAAGACGTTCCCCGCGCTGCCCGCGACCATCGGCAGTTGCGTATTGGCGACGTCGGCGATGAGCGCGCCGTCGACCGCGTAGTTTTCGTAGGCGAGGCCGGGGAACTTGCCGGCGAGATACGTCTCGGTGCTCTTGAGCGAGCAGGTCTCGGACATCGTGCCGCCCACCGCGTAGCAATGGGCCACGCTGTGGCCGAGCACGATGTAGCGCGTCGGGGTCGTTCCGCAGGCGATAGCGCCGGACCCGGTCGAGCCGTCCGCAGCGCCGCCGCCGTCGCCCGTCACGCCGCCGCCGCTGCTGCTGCTGCTTCCACCGCTGCTCCCACTGCTCCCAGTGCTCCCGCTGCTGCTACCGCTGGAGCTGCCGCCGCTGGTGCTGCCGCTACCGCTCGAGGACTGCGCTCCCGAGTCGCTGCTCGCGAAAGGAGAGGCGTCGCTGCTGCCGCATCCCGCCGACGCCGCGACCGCGACGAGCACGGCGACCCTGCCGACGGGCGATAGCCTCGACTGTGAAGTTGCGCTGGCCAATTCTGTATTCATGACAAAGACCCTTTCCAATACGTCTCACATTTTTAGCGACACGCTCACCGCAAGAAGATCGACCGACCCACGTGTCACCCCGTAGTAGAAGCTCGAAGCCGGCTTGTTGAGGATCGTGCCGGCCGATCCGGGCACGTCTTGCTTCTGCGAAGGGTCGGTCCCGACGGTGCCGGGGCCGACGTTACGCTCGGCGTAGAAAACATGCAGGTACGAGAGGTCCAGGCCGAGCCAGGCCTTCTCCCCGAATTTCAGCGCATATCCGGCGCCGCCCGAGACACCCCACTTGTCGGAATCTGGCGTCAAGAGGTCGAAGTGCCGATCGTCGATGGGGCTTTGATTGAAGAGCACCCCAGCACGAAGCTTCAGGGGGGTGCTCGGCGACTCGAGCGGCGCGATCTCGGTGCCCACGCGAAGGCTCACGGTGTCGTGGTAGTTTCGCTCGAGCACGATGTCGTTCATCTGCGCGCCCGGCTGCGGGAACAGTGGATAGTGGTGCTGGAAGAAGATCGTCTCGGTCTGCGTGCTCGACCACGCCTGGTAATTGACGTCCGCCTCGATCACGACGCTGCGGGCCGGCTTGACGAGGACGCCGAGGCGGCCGATCGCGGGCAGCGGGATGCCGAGGGCCGCGGCGTCGGTTCGATGCCCCGCGGGCAGAGGATTGCCCTGGGCATCGTTCAGCGCGGTGATGTTCGGGTTGGAGACGTCGACCGTGCCGTGCAGATCCAGCTTCGTCGGCGTCATCACGCTCGCGCCGACGGAGAAGCGATCGTCGGGATCGCTGTAGAGGGCGCCGAAGGTCGCGCTCAGCTTGAAGGAGTCCGTCGCCTGGATGCGCGTGGGACCCTCGCTCGAGGCGGGTGGGTTCGGGAAGTTGTTCGGGCTGCCGAGGATGAACGCGGTCGCGTTTCTTTGCTCGAGGACGAAGCTCGAGTTGATGTAGCTGACGCCGAGGCCGACGCTCAGGCGATCGAAGAAGCGATACGCGATCGTGGGCGTCACGTGGATCGCCTGAAGGGCGATGGACGTCACGACCTCGCGTTGCGCGCCGTCCGCCGGGAACGAGAGCTGGGCCCCGAAGGGGACGTACACGCCGAGACCGACGCCGAGGTTCTTGACCCCGAGGTTGCTGGCGACGCCCAGAAACGGCACGGCGCCGAGGCTGTTCGTGTTCTTCGAGACGGGGAAGTCGACGGTGCCCTGCGCCGGCGACGGCGCAAACGGGTCGGTAGCCGGGCGGCGAAAGAACGAGAAATTCGGAAAGACCAGCAGGCCTCCCACCTCGGCGCTGAGGCTCCCCACCGTCGAGAGGCTGGCGGGGTTGTGAAAGATGCCGCTCACTTCACCGGGGGCCGCCGCCACGGCGTCAGCCATTCCGACGCTGCGCGCTCCCTGTTCGGGGACGTAGAAGCCGCCGGCGTGAGCGACACACGGGGAAAGCAGCAGCCCGGCGCCCAGCGCGGCCGCGCACGAGCCCCGGAAGTCGCGCGTCGAACATGACCGGCGGTCACCCATTTGCGAAGGCGAACCTACGGGAGGGAGGCAGCGCGCGTTGGCGCGTATTTACGCTTGAGACGGAGCGGAGATACACCCGCAGCGTGAGAATCCACGGGACACGTGTCGGTCTGCTCGACGACCGCTGGTCAGCTTCGTCACGCCAGGCGAACGCGGCTGCGCACCGGCGCGACCGCCTTGCGCGCGGGCCTGGACGGCGCCTCTTCCCTCGCGCCGAACCCGACGAGGTTGGCCTCCATCACCGGCGTCAGGAGGTCGAGCAGCGGAGGGGGTCGCGGCGCCGTCGCAAAGTGCAGCATCGCCCCGAAGTACGACGTCACGAGCGTCCCGGCGATCGTATCGGCGCTCGCCGTCGTAGCCAGCAGGCCTCCCCGCTGCGCGGCGCGGACGTCGTCCTTCATCTCGGCGGCTACGCCGTCGAACACGGACTCCGCATACCCGCCCAGCTCGGAGCTCACGATGTTGGCCGTGACCACGGCGCGACTGAGGGCGCGGTTCTGCCCGGCCTGGGCGCCGAGGGTCATCACCGTGGCCCGCAGGGCTTGGACAGGCGAGCCGCCCGCGGCGAGCACCCGGTCGCGGGCGTTGCGGGCGGCGCGGATCTGGTTGCGAACGAGCTCGGTGACGACCGCCTCCTTCGTGGCAAAGTGCACGAAGAACGTCCCCTTGGCGACGCCCGCGTCGCGGACGATGCGGTCGACGGTCGTGTCGGCGTAGCCCCGCTCGGCGAAGAGCCGCACGGCGGACGCAAAGATGCGGGCGCGCGTGTCGTCGGCGCGCGCATGCCGCGGCTTGCGGGAGACTGCCATGCGTCGTACTCGTAGCACCGGCGCGGGCCCGGCGTGGGGCAAACGCCGCGACGCACTGCGTGCGCCGCTCACCCGGCGTCGTCGGTCGGGTCGACGAGGCGGACGTCGATCTCCAGCGTTCCGCCGAGGATGGCCGCATACGGCCGACACAGCTCGATGGCCTCGGCCATTCCCGACAGCTCCATCACCGCGAAGCCGCCAAGGAGCTCCTTCGACTCCGTGAAGGGCCCGTCGATCACGCGCAGGTCGTTGTTGGTGAACATCAGCCGCTTGGCCGCGGCGCTCGGCTCGAGCCGGTGCGTGCGGACGAGCACACCGGCTTTGGTCATCTCCGTCTTCAGGCGGGTGAGCTCGGCCTTCTGCTTCGGGGTACGCCCGCCGGCCTCGGTCGACGGGTCGGCTTTCTCGATGAGGAGCATCTGCAACGGGGGGTTCTCCGGCGCCGGCATGAGGCCGATGTCCCACGGCTCGTGGATCTTCCCCAGCTCGAGCTCGCACGCGCCGAGGATCTTGCCGTAGCGCTGAGCCCAGCCGATCGCCTCCTCGCGCGTGCGTACCTTGAGCAGCAGCGTCGCGGCCGGCAGCTCGTGCTCGCCGCGATAGGGGCCGTGCGTCACCCTGGCTTGCCCGTCCTCGAACTTCAGGCGCGTGCGCGTCTTGCTGCCGCCCAGGCCCGCGCCGTCGAGGAGGCGGCCCGCTTGCGCGTGCCCGCCGACGAACGCGCCCATCTTGGTGACGACCTCCATCGGAGGCGGATGGCCCGCCTCGGTGTTCGGATCGTTCTTGTGCATGATCATGAAGCGCATGGTCGAATCCTGACGGGCCGGTACGAGGAGGAGCGGGATGCAGCCAACCTGCCGGCACCTTCACGCAAACGACGGACGAGCGGCGGAACGATCGACCCACGTTCTCGATCTTTTTGTAAGTGCCCGAAATTACGCGAGGCGCTCTCGGCGTGGTGAGTCATCCGGAAGGATGAGCCGGCGCGCGGCGGCATTCGAGCTACGACTCCCCCCGAACCTCCTCGGCATCGAATCCTCCGGCGTCTCCTCCCCCATGCCCCTCCTCCCTCTCCTCAGCCTTTGCGGCTGGCTCGCCGTCATCCTCGTCGCCTACTTCCGCCGTGGGCGCCCGTTCGCGATCTTCACCGCCGTTCTCGTCGGCCTTTACTCGCTCCTCGCGCTTTCCATGGCGCCCCTGTTTCTCACCGTTCCCGGCGGGCTCCCCGCGTTCCTCTTTCTGCACGCGGCCGTATATGCAAACTTCGCGCTCCTCGCGCGCCCGCGGATGCGCCCCCTGCTCTTCCGCTGGCTCGTGAGCTGGCCCGCGTCTTTCTTCGTCGCGGGCACGCTCCTCGCGCTCCCCTGGGTCCTCGCGCGCGCGCTCGGCTTCCACCCGTTCGCGCCCTGGTTTCCGTACGCGCTGGGCGCGGTGGGCCTCCTTCAATCGCTGACGGCCCGCGAGGAGGAGATCGATCTGGTCATTGGCGATCCCCACCCCAACCCCGCGTCGTCGCCCTCCCCGCACCCACGCGGCGTCGCACGCGTCGATCGCCCGCTGCGCATCGTGCAAATCACCGATCCGCACATCGGCCCGTTCATGTCCGTCGAGCGCCTGCGTCGCATCGCCGCGCGCGCCGTCGCGAAGAGCCCGGACCTCGTCGTCCTGACGGGCGACTTCCTCACGATGGAGTCGCAATCCGACCCGGAGCTGCTGCGCCGCGCGCTCGAGCCGCTGCGCGCGATGCCGGGCAAGGTGTTCGCCTGCCGCGGCAACCACGACCTCGAAGCGCCGGCGACGGTCGCGCGTGCGCTCGCCGCCAACGGAATCGATCTGCTCGTGGACGAAGCGCGCGTGGTCTCCACCGAGGCGGGCCCGGTGCAAATCGTCGGGATGGACTTCGTGTGGCGCGAGCGGCAAAAGCATCTGCAGCGCGTCTGCGACGAGCATCCGCGCAAGCCCGGGCTGACGCGCATCGTCCTCTTGCACGATCCGGGAGCGTTCCGGCACCTGCCGGAGGGGCAAGGCGACCTCGTACTGTCCGGCCATACGCACGGCGGCCAGGTGGGGCTCGTCAGCCTCGGTCTGTCGTGGACGTTCCTTCGCCTCTTCGGCCTTCGCCTCCCCGACCACGGCTTCTGGGCGCGCGGCCGCGACCGCCTGTACGTCCACCGGGGCACGGGCCACTACGGCTTTCCGCTTCGCCTCGGCGTGCCGTCCGAGGAGAGCGTCGTGCGCGTGCACCGGCTGCCTTTGACCTAGCGGGCACCGAAGGCGAGGTTCTGACGCGCGCTCGCCCGGGCGGTTTGGCGTGCCGCCTCACCGGCATTCCCGACCGGCGCTCTCGGCGCTCATCTCCGCCCCGAGGAGGATGGCGAGCCCCGACAGGTAAAACCAGAGCATCAAGACGATGACGCCCGCGAGCGAGCCGTACGTCGCACCGAAGCGGGGCGCCTCGGAGACGAACAGCGCGAACAGGAGCGAGGCGCCGATCCAGAGGACGGTCGCAACCGCTGCGCCGAAAGACGCGGCCTGGAAGGTCGGCTTCACGCGTCGCGGTACGACACGATAGAGGACGCCCAAGCCCAGGAGTGCGAGCGCGCCGAGCGCAAACCAGCGCAGCACCAGGAGCGTGGGCCCCGCCGCGACGCCCAACCGAGGCAGCAGCGCGGGGAGCCCCGCGATGCCGAAGAGCGCGACGATGCCGACGAGGACGACCCCGAGCGTGAGCGCGAGCGCCAGCGCGCGGCCCCGGAAGAAGCTGCGCTCTTCGGGCTCGTCGTACGCAATCGATATGGCCTGGATGAGGGTCCCGGTGCCGCTCGAGGCGCTCCAGAGCGCGAGGACGAACCCGATGACGACCCCGACCGTGAGGTTCCCCGTCTCGGTGTTGGCGAGGGCTTGCACGAAGCCGAGCAGCACCTGCCGCGCGCTGCCAGGCAGGGTGGGGCCGAGCGCTTGCACCGCGCTCGTCATCTCTTCCGGTCGAGCCACCAGGCCGTAGACCGAGATGAGCGCGACGAGCCCGGGAAAGACCGCGAATAGCGCGCTGTACGCGAGAGCCTGGGACATCAGGCCGAGGCGGTGCTCCTTGAGGCTGCGCCACGCGCGCCCGCCGAGCCGCCGCACCCATTCGCGCGAGAGGTGCCACGGATGCCGGGCTTCCTCGTCGCGGTCGGGCTGGGCGGGAGCCTGCATGGGGTGAACGTCGGACGCCATGAAACGTCGCGCAGCACGCCGTGTACCGCGACGGTCTGTCTCGAGCTCGTCCGGAGGAAATCCGGCCGAAACGATCGCGCGCTATCGCTTGGGAGCCATGGCCCTGACCTTCCGTCCACCTGCCAGCGTCGGCCCGTCCGATCGTCGCGTGCTCCTCGTTTTCGACGGGGGCAACGCGCCGGGCTACGCGCCCGTGGCGGTCGCGCTGACCGAAGAGGGAGCCCGCCGGGGCTACGAGGTCTGGGCGGCCACCGAGGGGTTTCGCTCGCTCACCAGGGACACGGCAGCCGAGCCTGCGTTCGAGCGGCTGATCGTCGGACGCCAGGAGCGCTATGCGCTTCTGGGGCAGGGCATCCCAGCGCGTTCGATGGGGAGGCGCGTGCTCGACGCGGGCAGCGACTTTCGCAGCGAGCGCTACCTCGGGTTTCACGAGCGCGCGCGGCGCGCCGAGGCGGCGGAGACGCTCCGCGTGCAGGGATTCACGCACCTCGTCTGCATCGGCGGCAACGGCACCTTCGAGGGTACGAAGGCGCTGCTCGACGAGCTCTCCCCGCGACCGCCGACGGGATTCGTCAACGTGTCGATCGACAACGATCTCGCGGGCGACCGCGCCATCGGGTTTCTCTCGGGGGTGGAGGCAGGAGCCGTGGTCGCGCGCGGCCTCGCGGAAGACGCGTACACCCACAAGCGCGTCTACCTGCTCGAGATGATGGGCAATCGAAGTGGCAGGCACGCCCTTCACTGCGGAGTGGCGGCGCGCGCACATCTTGTCGTTCTGCCGTTCTTCCGCTTGACCGACGAGGTCCTCGCCGAGACGGCCCAGGCGCTCGAGCGCGCCGAGTACGCGCTCGTCGTCGTGGCAGAAGGATACGAAGAGGAGCGCCGCCGCGCCGCGCGCCTCTCGGCGAGCGAGTTCTTGCGCCAGCAACTCGCCGCGTCGGGCCTGCAAGACGGACCGCGCAAGCGCGTGATCGCCGAACCGTTCAGCCGGTACATCCGCGGGGTGCGTCCCGCGTTCCTCGACGTCTCGGCCGCGTACCTGAAGGCGACGCTCCTCTTCGCGGCATTCGACGAGGGGCAGACGGAGATCATGCCGTACGTGCTCGCGGCCGACGACGTCGGCGTCCGGCCGTTCGCGGATGTTCAGCGAGAAGACCGCGTCGAGCGGGCGTTCTTGCCGCTACTGGATCGCCTGGGCCTGCCGAAGTTCCAGGCGCTGGTGCGCGAGCGGTTCGCGTTCGGCGCCGGGCTCTGAGCCGCATTTTCGTCGCCACCGGCTTCGCCGTACCGCCATCCTATCGTGGGCGCCTCCCCTGAGCGGGGGCGTACACCCAAACCGGAGGCTCGCGATGAAACTTTACTACAATCCCATGTCCCCCAACGTCCGCCGCGTACGGCTCACGGCCGCCGTGCTCGGAATTCAGCTCGAAGAGAAGAGGCTCGACTTCACCAAGGGCGAGCACAAGAACCCCGAGTACCTGGCGCTCAACGCGAACGGCGCCGTGCCCACGCTGGTAGACGGCGAGTACGTGCTCACCGAGTCGCGCGCCATCATGCAGTACCTCGCTTCGAAGAAGCCCGAGGCGGGGCTCCTCCCTCGCGACGAGGCAGCGCGCGCCGACGTGACCCGCTGGCAGTTCTGGGACGCGTCGCACTTCTCCCCGCATCTGGGCACGCTGGCGTTCGAGAAGCTCCTCAAGGGCATGATGGGCCTGGGCGATCCCGACGCGCGCAAGATCGAGGAGGCACTCTCCAGCTTCCGCCGCTTCGGCGCCGTGCTGAACAAGCGCCTCGAGGGCAAGCAGGTCGTCGTCGGTAACACCATCACCATCGCCGACCTGACGCTCGCGTCTTCGCTGATGTACGCGAAGCAGGCAGATGTCCCCGTCGCCGAGTTCCCGAACGTGCAGGCCTGGTTTTCGCGCGTCAGCGATCTGGACGGCTGGAAGAAGACGGCCCCGTGACCGAGCGCCCGGCCTCGTGGGCCGGCTTTTCGCCGGGGCCCGGGCCGCGTACCATTTGAGGTTCGATGCACGAGGTGGGCAATCCCGCGGGGCGGCTCGTCACGTATCGCGTCGTGCCGCCCGTCGATGAGGACCGCGCGGAAGCCGCCTCCCGAGCGGTGCGGGGGGCGGTCGCGGCGGTCCCAGGGCCGGTGGTCATCTGCTCGGACGTGACCGAAGCGCGGACCCTCTCCGGGCCCAGCGCGCAGCAGTTCATCGCGCTGATGAAGGCGGACAACCCGAAGGTCGAACGCAGCGCGCTGCTCCTCGACCCGTCCTCGGCGACGTTCGCGCTGCAGCTGGAACGGATGGTGCGCGAGGCCAAGAGCCCGGCGCGGCGTACGTTCCGCGAGGCGCGCGCGCTGTATGATTGGCTCCAGCCGGTGCTCACCCCACCAGAGACCGAGGCGCTCGAGGCCTTCTTGCGACCGCGAGGGCTTCGAATCACCGGGTGAGCGCGCCAGCTTCGGCGAGCTCGAGCGCGCGCTGGCGTGCGTTGGCGCGGCCGTCGCTAGGCTCCGCTCCTTCGCATGCGTCGGCTCGCGCCCGGTACGCGTTTCCGCAGCGACGTTCCCGCGCGGCTCGATCGGCTGCCGTGGTCGGGCTGGCACTGGCGCGTGGTCCTGACCCTGGGGATCACCTGGATGCTCGACGGCCTCGAGGTCACGCTTGTCGGGGCCATCGCGCCGCTGCTCGCCGAGCCCGGCACGCTGGGGCTCAGCGCGGCGCAGATCGGTGCGTCCGCCACGATCTATCTGGCGGGCGCCATCGTGGGAGCGCTCGTGTTCGGGCGACTCGCCGACATGTTCGGCCGGCGCCGGCTCTTCTTCGTCACGCTTTCGATTTACGTCGTCGCGACGGCGCTGTCGGGGCTGGCCTGGAGCTTCGCCTCGTTCGCGCTCTTCCGCGCGCTGACGGGCGCGGGCATCGGCGGCGAGGGGTCCGCGGTGACCTCGGCCATCGACGAGCTGCTGCCGGCACGCGTGCGCGGTCAGGCCGCGCTGGCCCTCAACGGCACCTACTGGCTAGGCACGGCGCTCGGCGCCGGGCTGGTGGTGGTCCTCTCCAATCCGCGCGTGTTGCCTCCCGCGCTCTCCTGGCGCGTGGCTTTCTTGCTCGGGGCCGTGCTCGCTACCGTGGTGCTCTTCTTGCGGCGCTCGCTGCCGGAGAGCCCGCGCTGGCTTCTCCTGCATGGGCGTGTCGCGGAAGCCGAGGAGGTGACAGCACGCATCGAGCGGCAGGTGGCCCGCGACGCGCCCCTCCCCGCGCCCGCGGACGCTCGCACGCTCGAAGCCAAGGGTAGCGTCTCGTTCGCGGCCATCGCGCGCGTGTTCGGCCGTCGATATCCGCGCCGGACGGTCTTGGGGCTGTCGCTCATCGTGGCGCAAGCCTTCGCCTACAACGGCGTCTTCTTCACGTACGCGCTCGTGCTCGTGCGCTTCTACGGGGTGACGCCATGGCACGTTGGTCTCTACTTGATCCCGTTCGCCTTCGGGAACTTTCTCGGGCCACTTCTGCTCGGGCGTCTGTTCGACACGGTGGGGCGCCGGCCGATGATCGCGCTCACGTACGTGCTCGCCGGCGCGCTCGTCGCGCTCGCGGGGCTCGGCATGGCCCGCGGCTGGCTGACGGCGGCCAGCCAGACGCTCCTCTGGTCGCTCGCCTTCTTCGTGGCATCTGCCGCGGCCAGCTCGGCGTACCTCACGGTCAGCGAGCTCTTTCCCGTCGAGCTCCGTGGCATGGCCATTGCGGTCTTCTACGCGGTCGGAACGGCCGTGGGAGGGCTCGCCGCGCCGGCGCTGTTCGGGGCGCTGGTCGAGACGGGAGATCGCAGCCGGGTCTTCGACGCATATCTCGTGAGCGCCGGCCTGCTGATCCTCGGCGGGATCACGGCCATGTGGCTCGGAGTGTCCGCCGAGCGCAAGTCGCTCGAGCAGCTCGCCTGACGAACGCTCCTAGCCGTTCACCGACCGCATCGGCCACGGCGGCTCGCGAAGAATCCGCTCGAGCGTCTCCACGCTGGCCGGTTTCGCGACGACGGCGTCGAACCCCGCCAGTCGCGATCGCTCGATGTCCTCCGGCGCTGCGAAGCCGGTCAGCGCCACGAGGGCCACCGACTTCAGCGCGGGCTCGGCGCGCATGGCCCGGGCGACCTGGTACCCGTCCATCCCCGGGAGGCCGATGTCGCAGAGGACGACCTCCGGATGGAACGCGCGCGCGTGCTCGATCCCCTCCGCCCCCGAGAACGCGACATCGACCGTGTTCTCGTCGAGCTCGAGCGCGTCGCGCAGAGTCTCCGCCGAGTCGACGTTGTCCTCGATGACGAGCACACGGCGAGGGGGAGCGCTCGGGCGCGCGGCGCGACCGGGCTCGGCTCTCGTCTCGAAGTCCACCAGCGGGAAGCACACCGTGAACGTGGCGCCCGTGCCCGGCCCTTCGCTCTCCGCGGTGACCTTGCCCCCGTGCATCTCCACGATGGCCTTGACCAGCGCCAGTCCCAGGCCAAGACCGCCCCTGGTGCGCTCCAGCGTCGACTCACCTTGCGTGAACATCTCGAAGATCCGAGTCAGCATCTCGCGCTCGATGCCCAGGCCCGTGTCGCGCACGCGAGCGACGGCCTGGCGCCGCCGCCTGTCCACCTCGACCGCGATGAGGACTCGTCCGCCCCGTTGCGTGAACTTGGCAGCGTTCGAGAGGAGATTGCCCATCACCTGCGTGATGCGCTCGCGGTCGCCGACGACCGGGATCCGCTCGGCGGGAATCGACAGCTGAAGATCGATATCGTGCTTGCTGAGCTCTTCGCCGTGATCGTCGACGGCGCGGCGAACGACATCGGCCAGATCCAGCGGCTCGAGCTGCAACCGGACCTTCCCACACGAAATGCGGGTCACGTCGAGCAGATCGCCCACGAGACGTGCGAGCTGCCCGACCTGCCGCTCGATCACGCGCTGAGCGTGCCGGGCCTGCTCGCCGCCGGGGGCGGCGCGGTCGAGGATGAAGAGGCTGTTCCGAATCGGCTCGAGCGGGTTGCGCAGCTCGTGGGAGAGCATGGCCAGAAACTCGCACTTGTCTCGATCGGCGTCCTCCATCCGCTGGCGGGAGCTCCGGAGCTCGTCCTCGGCCTCGACGCGCTCCGTGATGTCGGTGTTGGTCCCGAACCACTGGATCACCCGCCCCTTGGCGTTCTTGAAGGGCAGACTCCGGATCAGGAACGACCGGTAGACACCGTCGGCGCCCCGGAGCGGAACCACCATGTCGAACGGTTCGACCGTGGCGAGAGACCTTTGCCATCTCTCGAGCACCTTCGGCAGCGCGACGGGGTCGATGACGCTCTGCCACCCCCAGCCTTCGATCTCCGCGGGGGTCGTGCCCGTGTACTCGTACCAGCGCTGGTTATACCAGTAGAGGTACCCCGTGGGCCCCGCGATCCAGGCGTGCTGGGGAATGGCGTTGGCCATCGTGCGGAAGCGCTCCGCACTGACGCGCAGCGCCTCCTCGGCGCGCTTGTGCTCGGTGATGTCGAACGTGGCACCCAGAACCCGGACGGGCCGCCCGCCCTCGAAGAACGCGCACGAGCAGCACACGAGGTGACGGCTCTCCCCTGCGGGTCCGTGCACCTGAAGCTCGAATGTGTGAAGCGGTTTTCCGGCGTCCGGACACCTCTCGAGCCCCTGCACGGCGAGCTCGCGTTCCTCGGGGACCACTCGCTGCTCGAGGCTCGCGATGGTGATCGGCTCGTCCGCGGTCATCCAAACCATCTCGCGAAGCTTAGGGTCCACACGAATCTCGCCGGTGGCAGGATAGAAGTCCCATGTCCCAAGGCCCACCAGCCCGGCGGCGATGCGCCACCGTTCCTCGCTGTAGCGGAGCGCGTCTTCGGCGCGCTTGCGATCGGTGATGTTCTCGACGATCGCGAGGTGGCAATCGGGTCTCTCGCCGGGAGCCCACAGCGGGACAACCGTCAGGTGGACCCAGACCTGCGCGCCGCCCTTGCCCAGATAGCGCTTGTCCATCTGGAACGTGCGGAGCATCCCCGCGCGGACGCGATCCATCTTGTCGAGATCCTCCTGGAGATCGTCGGGGTGCGTGATCGACTGGAAGTCCCGCTCCAGCATCTCTTCGCGGGTGTAGCCGACGAGCTCGCAGTAGAACTGGTTTATGAGTAGGAAACGGCCCGAATGGCTGTCGATCTGCGCCACCCCGACGGCAGACTGCTCGAAGAGAGCGCGGTACTTTCGCTCCCCCTCCTTGACCTCCGGCGTCACGCTCGAATCACTCGCGTTGGACACAGTCGGCCTTCCACCCCAAAGGGGCCGAGTTCTCTTCCGCGATGTTTGTTCGCAAGTGTCGCACCGAACGCGGTGCCCCCTATGTCGACACGAAACCGCACCGAGGCAATGGGCACGCCCCAAAACCCAACGAGGGCTGAGCAAAATAAACAACGGCTCGGCTCCTCGGGACCGCGAGTGTCGAGACAGCGTCGCCCAACACCGCGACGTCAAACCCGCTATGTTCGGAGCTCGGGGTGCCCGCGATGAAAGCCGCCTTGATCAGCCTCGCCCTCGCGTCCGTCGCCGCGATCACCGCGGCATCCGGCTGCAGCCCCGGTCCTGCGGGCGTCGCGGGGCCGGGAGCGGTACCCGTCGGAGCGCGTGAAAAGCAGCCGGCGATCTCGCGGCGCCTCGTCCTGCACGCCGACGACTTCGGCATGACCCACTCGGTGAATCGGGCCATCGCGCTGGCGTTCGAGAACCGGTGGATCACCTCGGCGAGCATCCTGGTGCCTGCGCCCTGGTTCGCCGAGGTCGCGAAGCTCTCCCGCGAGCACCCCGACTGGGACGTCGGGATCCACCTCGCGCTCAACAGCGAGTGGACCTCGTTGCGTTGGGGGCCGATCTCCGCGCGCGACCGCGTGCGCAGCCTGCTCGACGACCACGGGTACATGCCACTGCTCGAGACCGACGTCGCATCCAAGGCGATCGCGCCCGAGGCGGAGGCCGAGCTCGTCGCGCAGATCGAGATGGCGCGGGCCGCGGGCATCCCCATCAGCCACTTCGACTCGCACATGGGGGCCCTGCTCGGCTCCGCGCCGCTCTTCGGCGCATACCTGGCCCTGAGCGATCGCTACCGCATGCCCATCCGCCTCGGCGTGCCCCCGGAGCTCGCCCACCCGCCTCTATCGCCGCGCGAGACCATCCTCGACCGCGTGCTCGAGATCCGCCCGGAGACGCCGCCCGAGAAGTGGCTCGCGACCTACGAGGCCATGCTCGCGGCGCTGCCGGCGGGCACCTACCAGCTCACGCTGCACCTCGGCTTCGACGACGAGGAGATGCGCGGCGCGACGAGCGATCACCCCGACTGGGGCGCCGCCTGGCGCCAGCGCGACCTGGACGTCGTTCGGAGCGAAGAGTTCCGCCGGTTCCTCACCGAGCAGGGGTTTGCGCTGGTGTCGTGGCGCGAGCTCGCTCCTCGTTAGGGGCTCCTCGGGGTAGCGGCTCGTCCCTCACGGCTCGATGTGGAACTCGACCCGGCGGTTCTCCTTGCGTCCCTCGGGTGTCGTGTTCTCCACGATGGGTCGCTCGAGGCCGAAGCCGGCGCTCGCCAAGCGCGACACGTCGACTCCGTGGGCGACGAGCCATTTCACGACCGACGCAGCGCGGTCCTCGCTGAGCCTCTTGTTGAACGCGGCGGCGCCGACGTTGTCGGTGTGCCCCTCGACGCGCACCTTCGCGATCTCCGGATGCTTCTGGAGCACCGCGAGCACCGCGTCGAGCACGTCTTGGCTGTCCTTTCCAGGCAGGATCTGCGCGCTGCCGGTCTTGAACTTCACCTGGTCGAGGATTCTGATCTGGCCGCCCCGCACGAACGCCTTGGGACAGCCGTTGCGCTTCGGATCCGGATCCGAGGGACCCGGCTCGTCGGGACACGCATCGACGTCGTTGGGGATGCCGTCCTTGTCTCGATCGGGGTCGGGCGGGCAGCCGTTGGTCCTGGGATCGCCGGTCTTCACCCCGGCTACGTCGGGGCAGGCGTCGTCCGAGTCGACGACGCCGTCCTTGTCGCGGTCCGGAGGACACCCGTTGGTCTTCGGGTCGTCGGTGTGGACACCCGGAGCCTCCGGGCACGCGTCCTCGTCGTCGTAGATACCGTCCTTGTCGCGATCGGGGTGCTCCGCCGGCGGCTTCGGTGCGGGAGGAGGGGGCGGCGGGGACTCGTGCCCGAAACGCAGCATCCATTCGAGGGAGACGACCGCGCGATACGTTGGCGACCCGTAGCCGCGGGTGAGCCCTGCGCCGGCGCCCGCGCCGACGCGCCACTCGCCGCCGATCGCGTAGTGCACGCCAAGCATCCCTTCGAGCGGGGTGTTCTGCTTCTGGAACGCGCCCTCGGGGCTGGTCACGACGGTGCTGCCGAAGAGCTCGGGCCCGACGAGCACCTTCCGATCCGCGAGGCGCACGCCCGCGGAGACAGCAAACGGCACCTCGCTACCGAGGTGCGTGGTACCGAACGTGTCGGCGAGGGCGCGGTACTCGAAGCCCACTCGGGCCGCGTACGCGAATGGGCCGGCGTCGCCCGCCGCCAGAAGGTGAGGTAGCACGCGGAAGGCGCCGTCCCCCGTGTACTGATCACGGCTGCCGAGCGGCACGAATCCCTCGACCCCCATCGCCACCGAAATGGGCTCGCCGTACGTGCCGAGCAGGCGCACGTCTGCGCCGAGGCGCAGGTCGCCGGCGCTGGCCGAGTTGGGCGGCGCAAACGAGACGCCGTGGAGCGCGCTGCTCGACCCGTCCTGATAGAGGGCCAGCGGCCCCAGAATGCCGAAGCGCACCCGGTCGGCGACGACGAGGCTCATTCCGACATCCAGGAAGAGCTGGTCCTGGACGAGGCTCGAGACGACGTGGCCCGCGGCATCGTAGAAGGCCAGCGGGCGGTAGGCGTAGTCGCCCACGAGGCCGATCGCGGGTCGGAACGCACCGCGCAGGTCGAGCGAGTCGAGCGCGAACCATCGCTCCCGCGTTCGGACGGATCGAACCGGTCGACCGCGAACCCCGCCTGCTGGCCGCTCGCCTTGCGAGTGCTCGAGCAGACCGCCACGAACGCGATGGCCGCGAGGACCGCCGTGAGCCGAATGCGCATCGACTAGCGAGCCCCGCGCGAGCGGCGTCTCGCAGCCGCCGCGAGTGCCCACGCCCCGAGCGCGCCCCACGACACGAGCGACGAGGCCGGAGCTCCGCCCGCCGCGCAGCCGCCTCCCTCGAGCGAGACCGGCGGGTCGACGACCCCAGCATCCATCGAAGCGCCGCTCGAGCCGGCGTCGATCGTCGCGCCGCTCCCCGAGTCGAGACCGCCGCCGCTGCTGGAGCTGCTCCCGCCTTCGTCTCCGCCATCGCGCGCCCCGCTGCTGCTCGCGCCTGCCTCGCCGCCATCGGCTCCCGTAAACCCGGGCACGCACTGACCGGCAGGGGGCTGCGCCGGGTCGCAAACGATGCCACTCGTCGCGCCGCAGTCGCTGTCCTGCGCGCACCCGCATTGCTCCTTGCCCGCGACGCACACGGGCTGCTTGGGCAGGCCCGTGCACACCGACGCGTTCGTGGCCGAGCACTGCGTGCACTCCCCCGAAAGGGCGCCCGCGGTCTGGCAGGCGGGAAGCTGCGGCGTGGGGCAACTTCCCGCCGGAGGGCTGCTCGGCGTGTAGTCGCTCGTGCAACCGGCGCACGCGTGGGCGATGCAGAGCGGGGTGTTCGCCGCACAGTCGGTGTCGACGTCGCAAGCGACACACGTGCCGGTGACCGTGTTGCACGCCGGATCGGGGCCTGTGCACGAGGAAGCGTTGCTCGCCGAGCATTGCGTGCACTCGCCCTGCAAGGGGCCGCTCGTCTCGCAAGCGGGCGTCGGGCCCGCACACTCGCCGTCGCTCCCGCATGGCCGGCACGCATGGGTCGTCGCGTCGCAGATGGGCGTCGCACCGGAGCAGTTCAAGTTCGTCGTGCATTGCACGCACTGGTCGGTCGCTCCCGTGTCGAGGCAGAGCGGCGTGGCGCCGGAACAGTCGGTGTTGGTCGCGCATGAGGCGCACTGCCCGGCGTGGGAGCCGCCAGACACGCAAACAGGAGCCACCGATGCGAGGGCGCACTGGGCGTTCGACCCGCACGCCTGGCACGTGTCGGTGATCGGGCTGATGCCCACCTTCGCGCAGATAGGCGTCTTCGTATCCGGCGATCCGTCGCACTCGGCGTCCGTCACGCACGCAACGCAAGCGCCTGCGAGCGGGTCGCCCGCCGGAGCGCAGTGAGGCGTGGAGCCGCCGCACTGGCTGTCGCTCGTGCAGGGGCCGCACGTGTGCGCGGCGGGGTCGCAGACGGGCGTCGTGCCGCTGCAGTCCGCGTTCGTCAAGCATTGCACGCACACCCCGGGCGGGGTCTCGCAGCGAAGCGTGGGCACGGCACACTGCGCGTCGGTCGTGCAGGTGCACTCGCTAAAGCCGCCGAGGCTGAGGATCCACATGCCTAGAACCTGCAGCTCCGATTGCCCGCCGGTCGAACCGGTGAAACCGAAGGTCGCGGCGGCGCCGACCGTCGTGAACACGTCGACCGTCGCGGTGACCAGCGGCGCGGCTGGCTTCGTCGTCGTGCTCGACACGAACACGGAGAGGGTCGTGGTCGCAGATGCGTAGTCGATCCACGCGTCGACGGGGGCGGCGCCGGCGAGGGCGAAGGCCGGCGTGCCGACGGCGAGGTGCGTTGTCTCGTCGCCGTTGCGCATCACGCCCACATGGTTGGCGTTCGGGTCCCACGTGTTGGCGTACGTATCGAACTCGACCTCGACGGCCGGCTGGATGCGGGTACCGCCGTTGGACGTGCCGTAGCCGATGCCACCCCCGTTGCCGCCGAGGGCCGTGGCACCGCGCGGGTCGGCTTGCACCACGAACGTGACGCCGTCTGCCTGGCCGTTGCCACCAGGCGTCAGTACGAACTGAAAATGCGTATGGAAATCGGTCGTCGCCGTGAGCGCGAGAGTCGAGGTGCGGAAGGCGCTCGAGTCCTGCTGCGCGACGTTGCGCGTCAGGCGCAGCGTGGCGCCGGCCTGAGCCGCGTTTCCGTTGAGCTGCAGGCCGGCCACGCTCGCGAACGTGCAATATTCGATGTCGTTGGCGAGGGCCATCGTCGCCGCCGAGGCGAACGTCGCGAAGAGCAGCAGCGCGCCGGCCGCGACGAGCGTGCGAGCGCGGGGACGACGCGAGCCGAGGTACCGCATACTGCACCCAATTGTCCGTGCTCCTGTCCCCCGGGGCAAGATCGCGCGCGCTGACGCTGGCGCATCGGAACCGAAAAGCATGGGCGCACGCCCCCCGCGGCCCTAGGTTGCCCTCCCGGTGAAGCTCCTTCTCTGCTCGTCGGCTGTCGTCGCGGGAATCTCGTTGTGCACGGCGCCCGCGCAGGCCTTGCCCGTGCTCGTCCCCCCGCGGCGTACCGACTCGGCGCCCGTCCCCTACCCGGCCGGCGGCAACGGCGATGCCTCGGTCGTGCTCACGCTGGTCGTCGACGCGCAGGGCGCGGTCACCGACGTGCACGTGACGCGGGGAAATCCCCCTTTCGCGGCCGCCGCCGCCGCCGCGGTGCGCGCCTGGCGCTTCGAGCCGGCAATGCGGGACGATGTCCCCACCGCCGCGCGGATCACCGCCACCGTCGACTTTCACGGCCCTGCACCCGCCCGACCCGCCCCGCCCGACCCCATCCCCCCGAGCCCGCCCGCCCCGGCCCCGAGCGGCGCACCCGTAGTCGTCTCGGTTCGCGGCGAGCGCGAGGAGCTCGACACCATCCACGTTCCCAGGACGGAGACGCGCTTCGTGCCGGGTGCGTTCGGCGATCCCCTCCGCGTCGTCGAGGCGCTACCGGGTATGGCCCCCTGGCTGAGCGGCCTGCCCTATTACTACGTGCGGGCCTCGCCGCCGGAGAACGTGGGATACGCGATCGACGGCATCCGCGTTCCCCTCCTCTTCCACGTGGGGGCGGGGCCCTCCATGATCGCGCCGGCGCTCGTCGACTCGGTCGACCTGTATCCGGGCGCCTACCCGGCCCGCTATGGGAGATACGCGGGGGCGATCATCGCGGGGGAGACGACGCCGCCGGTGACCGACCGGACCCACGCCGAGTTCGGCGCGCGCGTATTCGACGCGAACGCGTTCGGCGAGACGCCGTACGACGGCGGGCGCGGCAGCGTGATGGCCGCGGCGCGGTACGGATACACGGGCCTGGTCATCGCGCTGGTCGCGCCCCAATACACCGTGGACTACTGGGACTACCAGGCGAGGGTGTCGCATCGCACATGGGGCAACGACAGCGTGTCGGTCTTCGCGTTCGGCGCGTACGACCAGCTCACGTATCGCGGTCAGCCCACCTTTCACGTGCAATACCACCGCGCCGACCTGAGATACGACCACCCGCTCGACGACGGCCACGGTGCGGACGGCGGACACCTGCGCGTCGCGGCGACCTTCGGCAGCGATGACACGTTCACGGCGCTGCAGACGAGCACCGGCGCCGGCGCGAACGCGTCGCTACAGGGTCCGAGCGGGCGCGTTCGCGCCGAGCTCGAGGAGCGGGTGAGCGGCGCGGTCCGCGTCCGGGCCGGAGGCGACGTCGGGGTCACGCGGTTCGACGTGGACGACTTCGACGGCGTCGTTCACGCGGCGCACACGGACCTCGAGGGCGGCGTGTATGCAGACGCGGTCTGGCGTCCGCTGCACGGGCTCGAGCTGGTCCCCGGTTTCCGCTTCGACGCCTACCAGGCTCGGGGTCAGACGGCGCTCGCGCCGCAACCCCGCCTGGCCACGAAAATCAGCCTTGCTCGGAACGTGTCGTGGATCTCGGCGCTCGGCGTCGCGCACCAGGAGCCCACCGAAGAGGTGTTCGTCCCGGCGAAGCTGCCCGATCCCATCGACGAAGCGCCGCGCGACTCGTTCCAGGCGTCGGAGGCCGTGGAGGTGCGCCTTCCGTCGAGCGTGCGGGCGCGCGTCACGGGGTTCGCCTCGCGGCTGGTGGCGCCAAGCCTCTCGGGCGAGCAGCGAGCCGAGGGCGTCGAGCTGTTTCTGCAGCGAGACTTCACCGAGCGCCTCGGCGGCTTCGTCTCGTACACGCTGTCGCGCTCCGATACCACCCTCGGCACCGCGACGTTCGAGTCTCCGTGGGACCGGACGCACCTGCTCTCGGTCGTGCTCGGGTACGATCTCGGAGGCGGGTGGCGCGTGGGCGGTCGCTTCTTCTTCGAGTCGGGCCGAGAGTACACGTTGGCGTGTCCCACGCCGGGCTGCGCCCCGACGCAGGTGCCGATTCCCGGGCCGCCCGCCTACTCCGTCACGAACAGGCTTCCGCCGTTCTTCCGCCTCGACGTGCGTATCGAAAAGCGCTGGACGTTCGCGGGCGGGCAGTGGCTCGGCGCGACGCTGGAGTGCTTCAACGCGCTCGACAAGGCAGAGCCCATCGGCGGCAATTACGGCCCGGCGATGGGGCTGTCGCTGCGCACGCAGTCACCCATCATTCTGCCGAGCTTCGGCCTGGAGGGGGGGCTCTAGTGTTGCCGGCGTTCCGACCTCAATGCGGGACGACCCAGATGTTCCGGAACTGCACCGGCATGCCGTGGTACTCGAGCAGGATAGGCAACTTCGCTCCGGTGCTGGCCTTCGGCAGGATACGCGCCGCAGAGCCTCCGGGGGGTGCCATCGGGAGCTCATCGAAGATGAGAATGCCGTTGAGGACCACGGTCTCGGTGGCCTTCGCGGTCTCCGCTCCGTTCGCGAAGACCGGCGCTCGGTACTCGATGTCGAGGGTCTGCCACTCCAGGGGGGGAAGCTCGGCGCGAATGGGCGGGTCTACGGCGGTGCCCTTGGCAGGGTTGGTCGGATCCGGCGAGTTGCCGTAGTTGCCGGTGATGCTCCCGCTGAAGAGCCCGTAATCCTGCAAGATCGTCGTCTGATACTGCGCCTGCGGAAAGAGGCCGGTGTGCGTCGGCGTTCCTATCGTGCGGAACTCGGCGTGAATCGTGGCGTCGCCGAAGTTCTGCTTCGAGATGATCGAGCAAGTATTCGGCGCGATTTCGATGGCGCCGTCGACGACATTCCAGTTTGCCGGTCCGGCGACGACGGTCCAGTCCTTGGTCCCCACGCAATCGATGGCGCCCCACTGAGACAGGTCGGTCCCGTCGAAGAGGACGACCGCTCCTGCCGGCGGCGGTGCCCCGAGCGTGGGGATGACGGGCACGACGCGCTGCAGATCGATCGAGTCGGTGACATTCTTTCCCGTGAGGTGGCCGCCCTGAATCGAGGCCGTCCAGCCGGCGCCGGAGAGCGTCATCGTGTCGCACCCGGTCCGAGTGCCCTGGAGCGCGGCGACCGGCGCCGTGACGTCGAGCTGGTCGAATCCGGCCAGGAGGTTCGCGCCGTACGTGGTCGTCCCGCTCGTCGCGTTCACCGCGTAAAAGACCTGGGCGACGTACTTACCCTGACCGCGGTAGTCGCCGATCACGTTGTTGGGGCTCGCCTTCACCCACTGAATGGCGTTCGAGTCGCTCTTCAGGCTGAACACCCCGGCGTCGTCGCCCAGACATCCACCCGCGTCCGGTGCGGGTATCCAGCTCGCGTCCCCGGCCGGCACGGGAAGGCCGCCGCCGTCGTCGCCAGGGGTCCCCGACTCGACCGGGGGGGCGTTGCTGTCCGAGACGGCGCCGCTGTCGGGCGGCTCACGGCTGCTGCTGCTGCGTCCGCTGGACGCCGAGCTGCACGCCACGAGAATGCCCAGAGCCGAGAGGCCCGCCGCGCTTGCGCAGACGAGGCTTGCCGCGAGGCGAGCGAGGGTCGATGGCTGAAATTTCATGGGATCGGTCGCGATCTCGCAGGGCAGGATTGCCCATTGGACCGAGTACCCGGACGCACCGGGGAGCAGGCATCCATCGTGCGCGGGTCGCCGGCTCCTGCGGGATGGAGCGCGGGAGGTCGAGATTCGCGGCCAGCTCGCGCGTGAGCTGGGATGCCGGGATCTCCTTGCACCCGGTGACGTTTTGGCCGGCCCAGAGGGGGGAGAAGTCCCCGCTCTCGTGGCCCTCGGCGTGAGCGCGCAACGGGGCGATGGCCGCTGCGGCCAGCGGGAAAGCCGGCGCAGCCCCGCTCATCGGTCCGACTTCGCGGACGATTCGGTTGACGATGCCGCGGGCCGGCCTGCCGGTGAACACGTTCGTCAGGGCCGTGCGGCGCGCGCGGTCACTCTTGAGGGCCGCGCGATGCACCGCGCTGGTCATGACCTCGGGGCAGAGCAGGTAGGCCGTGCCCACCTGCACGGCGGCCGCACCGAGCGCCAGGGCCGCCGCGACTCCCTTCGCATCGGCGATCCCGCCGGCAGCGATGACCGGTGTCCTCACGGCATTCACGATTTGGGGCACGAGCGCGAACGTGCCGACCTGCGTGCTCAGATCCTCCGACAGGAACATGCCCCGATGGCCGCCTGCCTCGAACCCCTGCGCGATAATCGCGTCGACCCCGCGCGCCTCCAGCCAGCGCGCCTCGTCGACGGTGGTGGCCGACGAAAGGATTCTCGCGCCCCAGGTTCGCACGCGCGCCACGAGCTCGGCCGAAGGCAAACCGAAGTGAAAACTCACCACGGCGGGCCGGAACTCCGCGAGCACATCGGCCATCTCGGAGGCAAAGGGCGCCCGGCCCGCTCCCCCGTTGATGGCGCTCACGTCGAGCCCGGCCTCGGCGTAAAAAGGAGCGAGCCTGGCTCGCCAGGCGGCTTCCCGCTCGGCGCTGGCAGCCGGCGGCGCGTGGCAGAAAAAGTTCACGTTGAACGGCTTGGCCGTCTGAGCGCGGATCGCCGCCAGCTCCTCGCGCAACGCGTCGGGCCCGAGCATGGCAGCCGGGAGCGAGCCCAGGCCCCCGGCGTTCGACACGGCCACGGTGAGCGCGCTGCCCTGGACCCCCGCCATGGGGGCCTGGATGATGGGAAGCTCGACGCCCAGCAGCGAATGCAGGGTCATGGCTCAGTACCGCGGCACCGATGGATCCACCTCGCGCGACCACGCCTCGATACCCCCTTCGAGGTTGTGCACGTTGGTGAAGCCCTCGCGCAGGAGCTGCTCGGCGGCGGCTCGGCTCCGCATGCCGTGGTGGCAATGCATCGCGATGGGCGCGTCCTTCCTCAAGCCGAAGAGGTATTTCTGACCCTCGGCGTCGAGACGCTTCGCCTGGACGATGCTCGCCCTGGCTCGCTCTTCGTCCGGGCGAACGTCGAAGAGCTCGACCTTGCCCGCATCGAGCATCGCCTTGAGGGCTTTCGGCGTCAGGCGTTTCACACGCGGGGGCTCGTTGGGATTGTCGATCTTGAACGCCATCCCGCCGGGCGCCTCGACGTAGTCGATCACGATGCCGTCGGCGCGAGCGGCCGACGCCCGCTCGACGTAGAGCACGGCCTCGCCCGATTGCACTTCGACGTCGCCGGCCGCCCTCGGAGCGAAATGCAGATCGCTGGCGAAGTCCGGGCCAATCTCGAGGCGTAACACCTCGCCCCCGCCGGGGGCGGCTTGCGCAAACGCCTGCGCCGCGGCGGGCGTGATGGTCACGCGCGGCGTTCGGATCGCGTTCGGCTCTTGGGCGTTCGTCTTTGCGGGCGCTGCCGCCGACGTCCCCTCGACGCCGAGCACCTTCTGCAGCTCGCCCGACGCGTACATCTCCTTGACGATGTCGCACCCTCCCACGAACTGACCGTGCACATAGAGCTGCGGGAACGTCGGCCAGCTCGAGAATTCTTTCATCCCGTCGCGGATCGACGCATCCGACAGGATGTTCACCGTCTCGTAGCCCGAGACCAGCTTGTCGAGGATTCCGACCACGGTCGCCGAGAAGCCGCATTGCGGGAACTGGCGGTTGCCCTTCATGAAAAGGACGACCTCGTGGGAGTGGACCAGCCGATCGAAGTCGGTACGTTGGCGATCGCTCAGGGGCATGGTGTCTTGCTTGCCATGGCGCCAGGCGGTTGCCAAGCGGCCGCGCCTTCTCAGTGCGAACAGGCGTCGCCCCCGCAGCCGATGCGGGAGCCGTGCCTACAGAGTCAGCGGGCGAGCAGAGACCTCTTGCTGCGGGGGCCGGATGAGCCCCGCGGCGACCATGTTTTCCACGTACCGCCGCAGGGTGCGCTCGTCGATGTGCGGCATCTCCGGGGGCTCACCGAGCGCCTGCAGCCGCTCGCGCAATCGGCTGTTGTCGAGGGCGAGCTCGCGGCCGATTGGGTGCTCCCACGCCTTCAGCGCCGCGAGGGCCGAGTGCTGCTGCTCGGACGCCGTGAGCGCCTCCAGCCGCTCGCGCAACGTGTGCAGCCACACGTCGTGGTCGTCGATGCGGATCACGGGGTACCCCGCTCGCTGCACCCATTCGACGAACGTGTCGAGCGATACGCCGTCGTTCAGGTGCCCGTCGACGACGTGATACGTCGCGTACCCGTCGGTCGTAGCGAGGGCGACGGCCGCGATGTCGCGGGCGACGACGTCGACCGGCAGGCCATCGAAGTGGCGGCACGTCACCGACGGAAGGTAAAACGAGCACGGAGCGATGCCCGTGACGATGAGGCTCTGGAGAAGGCGGGTGAGAAAATCCTCCGTGTTGACCTGCCCGGCGAACGACCGCGGCGGCATGATCATGCTGGGCCGGAAGGCGGACACCGGCACGCCGGTGCGGGCCTGCAGGTCGCGCATCAGCAGCTCGCCCGCCCACTTGCTGGTCGAATAGCCAACCGCATAGCCCGAGTCGACGGGCCGCCGCTGCCAGAGCGCAGCCGCGTCCTCGTCCTCGCGGATCGGGTCGGCGCGGTCGAGGCCGGCCGCCAAGCCGGCGGTGGACACGAAGCCGATCGGCGCGCGCCGGCGCAAGGCGAGGCGCATGACTTCGACCGTGCCGAGGACGTTGGGCTCGAAGAGCTGGCGGTACGAGAGGGCGTGATTGACGAGCGCGCCCGGGTGAACGACCGCAGTGACCTCGGAGGCGAGGCGCTCCCAGCGCTCCAGCGGCAGGCCGAGGCGAGGTTTTGTGAGATCGGCGGCCACGACGTCCAGCCGCCCGTCGGCGGCGAGCGCCGCAAAGCGCGCCGCCAGCTTCGGATCGACGCCGGTGGCAGGCGGCTTCGGATCGACTCGAGTGTACGCGCTCGTGAGGCGTTCGCGAGCGGCGGCGTCGTCGCCGGCTCGCACCATGGCGACGACCCGACCCCGAGAAGCTGCCGCGCGCTTGAGGAACTCGAGCAGCAGGAACCGACCGAGAAACCCATTGGCGCCGGTGAGCACGATCACCGGTGGGCCCGAGAGCGGCGTGCTGCCAGCCGCCGCGAGCTCGCTGCTCGGAATGAAGCGCTCGACGCGCAGATCCTCCGCGAAGACGGTCTCCGCCTTCGGGCCGTGAATCTCGGCGAAGGACACCCGGCGTGAGCTCGGTTCGGACGAGAGACGCTCTTCGACCGCGGCAATCAGCGCGCGGACGCTGCTCGTCGGATCGAGCACGAGGGCCACGGGCAACTCGACGCCGCACAGATTGCGAATGCGCTCGACCACCTCCACGGCGCCGATCGAGTCGCCGCCGAGCTTCTGGAAGCTCCGGTCGCTGCTGCGCACCTCGCGCTCGGGCAGGCCCAGCGTGGCGGCGAACGCGCGCTCGACCTTCTCGGCCGCCGGGACACCGCGCTCGGACTCGAGCGCCTGGAGCTCTTCGAGACGCCGCCGCGCGATCTCCGCCTGGAGCTGCTCCAGGCGCTCGCCGTAGCGAGCGCGAAGCCCGGGGCGAGAAGGCTTTCCGCTATCGGTGAGGAGCCTATTTTCCCTGGTGAACGGCGCCGCCTCGAGGAGAAATTCGCGCGGGATCTCGTAGCTGCGTAGCCCCTCGCGCGCGGCGACGCGGTCAATCTCCTCGCGCAGGAGCGCCTTGTCTGTCGTGCCCTCGGGGACGACGACCGCCAGAAGGTAGGACCAGAGGCTGCTCCCGTGCAGATACACCTGGCCGATGAACGCGCTGCCGGCGGCGTAGATCTCCTCGAGGCGCGAGACGCTGACGAACTCGCCCTGCGCGAGCTTGAGAACGTTCCTCCTTCGATCGATCCACGCCAGCTCCTCCGGGCCGACCTGCTCCATGATGTCGCCCGTGCGAGCGAAGCCTTCCTCGTCCAAGAAGTCCCGCGTGGCCTCCAGGCTGCGGTAGTAGCCGGGTACCATGCGTCTCGTCTTCACGCGGAGCTCGCCGCGCGGGTACGGCTGGTCCCTCGTCGTGTACCCGAGCTCCGGCACGTCGATGAGCTCGTGAGCCACGACGTTCTCCCGGCTCAGGCGATGGTCGAAGGTGATGAGACCGAGCTCGGTGGACCCGTAGGCGTCGATGACGGGAACGTCGAAGCAGCGCTCCAGGAACGAGCTGACCTCCGGCGCGGTAGGCGCGCTTCCGGTGGAAAGGTAGACCAGCCGATCGCCGAGGAAAGAGTCCCGCATCTCGTCCATGACCTCGGCTTCGACGTCGCGGGTTCGCGCCGCACGACGCATCACCTCCGTCTGGAAGTGCTGGTAGACGAGGCTCGCCACGCGCGGCACGAGCATGAGCGTCGTGGGCCGGGCCAGCCGAATGTCATCGAGGAGGGTGGACATGTCGGACGAGCTGACGAACGACGTCAAGCCGCCCGCCATCAGCGATGCAATGATTGTCTGCACCCCCGCCATGTGGTCGAGCGGCATGTAATCGAGCGTCATCCACGGGATGTCGGCGATGGAGACGTCCCACGGGCGCTGCCAGTGCAGACTCCAGATGCGCTCCGGGAACATCGCGCCCTTCGGCGTCCCGGTACTCCCCGACGTGTACACGATGCTCCGGAGAGCGTCGTCCGCGACCGACTCCACCGGCGGTACGGGGCTGCTTTCGGAGCCGAGACGCTCCACCTCCGTCACGGCGAGGACCCTGAGGCCCCGAACCGGCTCCAGTGCCGCAGCGAAGGCGCCGACCTCTTCGGCGCCGCAGAGCACGCTGGTTATGCCGGCGTCGGCGACGATCCGCCGTAGCTCTTCCGGAGGCGCGGACGTCGAAAGGGGGACGGACACCGCAGCGAGGTAGAGGCATGCGAGATTCGCGACGACGCCGTCGATGCGCGGGAGCCCCGAGATGCCCACCATCCCTCCGGGCTCGCCGAGACCGAGATGCTTCAGACCGGCGGCGACCGATTCGACGCGGCGCCAGAGCTCCGCGTACGTGATGTGACGGAACGCAGGCAAGGCGCGAGTCTCGCCGTCTTCGACGACGGTCGCGCGCTCGCCGAGACACGGGCGGCTCGCGTAGAGCTCGCACGCCAGGACGAGGCGCCGCAAGCTCGACTGACCCTCGGCCTGGAGCTGTTTGGCCGCCTCCGGTAACGGCGCGGCGCGCTGCATGTCGAGGTCGTGCTGCAGTCGGCGGCGACACCGCTCCAGCGCCCTCGCTCGGATGCCATCACGGCTCCGCGAAGGATGCATGCTCCACGCGGGGATGCACGCCGTGGACCATTCGACGCTCTACGCGGCCCGCTTGGGTCCCTTCGAGCGACGCGCGCCTTGTGCCTTCTTTCTCTGGCTCTGGGCCTTCTTCCTCTGGGCGAGGCTCTCCTCGAGGACTCGGGCCAGGTCGACCACGTTCGTCGGGACGCGCGGCTTCCCCCTGGGTCGCGGCTCGCGGCGGCCCTCGGCCCTCGCCTCGATGAGCGCCATGAGGTCGTCGCGGTAGCGGTCCTGGAACTCGCGAGCATCGAACTTGCCGCTCATTGCGTCGATGAGTGTCTCGGCCATCTTCATTTCGGCCGAGCCGGGCTTGGCGTCGGCTGGAAAGTCCAGGTCGGCCGGCGGGACCACCTCGTCAGCCCAGTGCATCATCTCGATCACGAGCGCTCGCCCGTCCGGCTTGAGCGCGGCGAGGTGCTCGCGCGTTCGCATCACGACGCGCGCGATTCCGACCTTGCCGCTGCGCGTGAGGGCCTCGCGCAGGAGCGCGTAGGCGTGACGGCCGCTCCTTTCCGGCGCGAGGTAGTAGGGAACGTCGAAGAGGATCGGATCGACCTCGCTGAGGCTCACGAACTCGACGATGTCGACCGACTGAGACGCCTCGGGGCTCGCCTTCTTCAGGTCCTCGTCGCTCACGACGACGTACTCGTCCTTGCTGTACGGGAACCCGCGGACGATGTCTGCCCAGCCAACCTTCTTGCCGCACACCGAGCAAACACGCTCGTTGTGGATGCGGCCGAGGTCTGCCTCGTGCAAGAAGTTGAAATGAAGCTCGTGCTCGCGAATGGCCGAGTAGAGCTTCACAGGGATGGTGACGAGGCCGAAGGTGATGGATCCGGTCCAGATGGCGTGAGCCATGCGTCCTGCCTGGTGCCCGTCGCATGCGCGCGTCGTGCCGCGCCCGCGCGGCGAACGAGGCACGTCGGTTGCTCTCGGTCCCTTCCAGTTCGATCGCCTGCTCGCGAAGGAGACGACCCATGAGCCGAACGACGGAGCTGAAAGAGGAGATCCAGAAGAGCGTCGGCCTGATCCGCACGCTACGCGATGAGGTCCGACTGAAGCTGCACCTCGCGGGCATGGACGTGAAAGAAGAGTGGCGGCAGCTCGAACCCGAGCTCGCCGACATCGAGCGGGCTGCCAACAACCTGACCGAAGCGACGCGCACCGCGGCCTCCGACGTCGTGAAGCGGCTCTCCAAGCTTCGCTCGAAGTTGAGCTGAGCCGCTCGTCATCGCCGTGAGATCGAGCACCAGGTCGCCGAGGCTCGTCGCGAGTGGGCTTCGCTAGTTCACCAGAGCGCTCACCAACGCCTCCCCCGACACGACCGTCGCCGCACGGACGAACACCTTCTCGGTCAGCACGCGGTGCACCTCCGGGTCCGCGTCCGAGCAGCAGTCGTGGACGACCACGATGCGGTAGTCGGCGTCTGTCGCGTGGCGAACGGTCGACAACACGACGCCGGATGTCGCGATCCCGGCGAGAACCAGCGTCTCGATGCCGTGGGCGCGCAGGATCATCTCGAGCTCGGTGCCGGCGAACGCGCTCACCCGGTGCTTCGTGACGACGACCTCGCCCGGGCGGGGCGCGACGGCGGAATGCACCTCGGTCCCGGGCGAGCCCTCGATGTAGCGGCCGCTCGCGCGAAGCGCTCCGAACGCCTTGTTGCGGGGGCTCACCTCCGGGTACCCGGCGCGGAAGCCGACGACCACGTAGACGATCCGCAGCCCGGCCTTGCGGGCCCCTTCGAGCAGGCTCGCCGTGCGCGCGAGCAGGGCGTCCTTGTCGGCGGCCGAGCCGGGGACCGCCTGCCCGTCGACGATCGCCGTCTGGAAGTCCATGACGAGAAGCGCTGCGGTCTTCGGGTCGAGGGAGAGCTTGTCCGTCATGGCTCAAGAGGAACGGTACACCGGGCAGATGATCCGCGGTGAGCGCGGCGCAAGCACTCGGTCGTTGAGACGTCGCCTGAGCAACCGTTTCTCGCCCGGAAGGCTCCCGGTCGGGAGGGCGATGAATGCCCGCTGGGGCGATGTAGGATCGCTAGCTGAAGAAGACGCTCGAGGAGCCCGAACCGCATGCCCAAGATCGACATCGCCAGCGTCCCCGAAGTCTCCGGGTCCAGGTATCCGGCTCCGTTCGACGAGCCGTGCAGGCAGCGGTATAATACGCGACTCGGCGAGGCTGCCGGACTCACGCAGCTCGGCGTGAACCTCACGCGGCTCGCGCCCGGGGCCTGGTCCAGCCAGCGGCACTGGCACTCCCACGAAGACGAGTTCGTGTACGTCCTCGAGGGCGAGGTCGTCCTGGTGACCGACGCGGGCGCCGAGACCCTTCGCCCGGGCGAGTGTGCCGCGTTCGAGGCGGGCGTCCGCGACGGACACCATCTTCAGAATCGAACGGACAAGGACGCCGTTCTGCTCGTCGTGGGAACACGACACGACGAGGACCACGGGGAGTACCCGGACATCGACCTGAAGTTCACCGCCGGCCGCTACGCGGGCCAGGGCGGCTACCTGCACGAGGACGGAACGCCCTACGAGCGGCGGCGCTAGGGCGTCGCCGTCGAGGTCTCGCCAAGCAGCAGCGCGCTGGAGCGGCAGAGCCGGGGGCCTCGCCGGCGAGGCAAGGCATATGCCTTGCTGCCACGACATCCTGGCGTCGAGGAGGCACGAGTCATGGCGACGAGGGCGGAACAGGTGCGTGCCGAGCAGAGCAAGCGCGGGCCGCGGGCCAAGGCCCATGTGTCGAAGAAGAAGGCCAAGAAGGCCGAGTGGAGCCGGGAGAGCAAGCACGCCGGTTCGAAGGCGACGCATGCGCTGGAGGAGACCGCGGCTGGGCGGCGCCCCTCGCGGGAATCGACGCGCGGGAGCGCGAACCGCGTGAAGTCGGACGCGCCGCTCAACGTGACCGAGGAGACCCGAAAAGGCTCCCCGGAGAATCGCGCGCGCCGGTCGCGCGCGAAGAGGGCGAGAGTCCGCGGGAGCGGCGCGTCATGAACGCCAGGTCGTCCCGAACGCCCAGTCGCAGATTGGGAACGTGATGTTGAAGTTGTATCGGCCCATCAGCGCCGGATCGTGATGCCGCGTGTGATGACGGCGGAGCGTCTCGACCAAGGCCAGTCGTCCGACCCACGAGTCGGGGCTCAGGTGATAGGCGAAATGCAGCGCTTCGTAGGTCAAGAAGTAGCCCATGGCGAGGATGGCGAAGAGCCACCCGGCGTTCGCCGAAACGCACCAGAAGAGAAGGGCCCCCAGCGGCGTCGCGATCCCGCCGAGGAAGAAGAGGAGCATCGCCGGCGGGAAGAGGACCATCTTGAAGTCGCGAGCCGACTCGTAGTGCATCGCCTCCGCGGTGAAGAAGCGGTGGTGCTCGCGCGCGTGCCGCTGGAAGAGCACCTTCAACCCGCGCACCGGCCGATGCATCGCTCCCTTGTGACCGAAATACTCGCTGGCGTTGGCGAAGAGGAATCCGAGCGGCAGGACGAGCCACTCGGCGGGACGCACGGCGTGCAACCGCGTGACCGCGAACGCGACGGTCCCGAGCGACCCGCACGCCGTGAAGGCGCAGTGCAGCCAGCCGCTGTAGTGCGCGCCCACGTTCTCTTTCCGATAGCGCTCGCGAAAGGCGAGCACGCCCGCGACCTCGTCCATGGACTGCCCGCCCCGACCTAAGTATTACCCCTGGGTCTCGGGCGCGTCACCCTGTCACGCGTCACCGGAAGCCGCGCTGCAACTCGTCGAGCGCTGCGCTTCCCGGGCAAAGCTCCTCGTAGGGGACCTGGGACAGCGGCTTCGGCACGGTCTTGGCTCCCTCGTGCATCTCGGTGCCGCGCTCGTCGACGAAGAGCAGGCCGACCGGAATCTCGCCCGAGCGCTGCTGCTCGTAGAGGTAGCTCCACACCCGCTCGCGGTTGGTCGGGTCGTAGTCGGGGGCGACCTTCCGCAGACGAAGAACGCTGCCGTCGTGCATCGTCACCTGCGTCACGCCGGCCTCTGGAAGGGTGGCCGTGATCTCGCGCGGCCGCCGGTACGAAGTCTGCGTCCACGACGGGGAGCTGGTGCTGCCGCGTGTAGAGGTAGCTCTTGGTCGAGCCCTCGTGATCATTGAACGTGACGCACGGCGAGATCACGTCGATGAGCGCGAAGCCCCTGTGCCGGATGCCTGCCTTGAGCATCGGCACGAGGTTCGCCTTGTCGCCCGAGAACCCGCGGGCGACGAACGTGGCGCCGATGCTCAACCCCAGCATCACCGGATCGATCGGCGCCTGGGTGTTGGCCTCGCCGCGCTTCGACTTCGATCCGAGGTCGGCCGACGCCGAGAACTGGCCTTTGGTGAGGCCGTACACGCCGTTGTTCTCGATGACGTACAGCATGTTCACGTTGCGGCGGATCGCGTGGCACATCTGGCCGAGGCCAATCGAGAGCGAGTCGCCGTCTCCGCTCACGCCGATGTAGATGAGGTCTCGGTTCGCCGCAGCGGCGCCCGTTGCGATCGCCGGCATGCGCCCGTGGGCCGAGTTGAATCCGTGCGCGCCGGAGACGAAGTAGGTCGGCGTCTTCGACGAGCAGCCGATGCCCGAGAGCTTGGCCACCATGTGCGGGGGGGTGTCGAGCTCGTAGAAGGCACGCACGATCGCCGCCGTGATCGAGTCGTGCCCGCAGCCGGCGCACAGGGTGGACATCGACCCTTCGTAGTCGCGGACCGTGAGCCCCAGCTTGTTCGGCTGCGAGCGACGGGTGCCTTGCAGCGGCTTCTTGATGTAGCTCACCGTTCCGCCCTCCACGACTCCGCGCACGACCTGCGCTGCTTGCAAGGGGAACCCACCGTAAGCGCGGACCGAACGCAGCTTTTCGGTCGCGTTGGGAACCGAAGTCTCGAGCACCAGGAGCGATTGAAGCTGCGCGTCGCGGTTCTGCTCGATGACGAACACGCTCTCGTGCTCGCGCAGGAACGCCTCGACCTCGTCGCCGAAGGGAAACCCGCGTACGCGAATGTAGTTCGCGCGCATGCCCCGGCGCGCGAGCTCTTCGACCGCCTCGCGCACCGCGAGGTCGCAGCCTCCCATGGTGACCACCCCGATCGCCGGCCTCCTTACTTCTCTCGATGACCGCGGCGGGACGAGGCTGCGCGCCGCCCGGTGCTTGCGCGAGAGCCGGTCCATCACCTCCTGGTACTCGTCGGGGATCTCCGTGTAGCCGCCGAGCTTGTTGTGCCCGAGCCGCGCGTGAAGAAGGCGCCCTTCTCGTGCACGCCCGGCAGCGTACGCGCGGCGACGCCGACTCGTCCTCCGGGCGAGTAGCGGTAGTACTTCGGCATCGCCTCCAGGTCTTCCGCGCGACAGCACGCGGCCCCGATCGGGCCGGTACGAGTCGTCCCACTCCAGGCGGGGCACGACCCAGTCGTTCATGCCGATGTCCAGATCGGTGAGCATGAAGACGGGCGTCTGGAAGCGCTCGGCGAGATCGAACGCCTTGACGGCGAACGTGAAGCACTCCGCCGGGTTCGCCGGGAAAAGGAGGATGTGCTTCGTGTCGCCGTGCGAGGCATACGCGCAGAGCAGGATGTCTCCCTGCTGCGTGCGCGTGGGCATCCCGGTCGACGGCCCGACGCGCTGCACGTCGACGATGACCAGCGGAATCTCCGCGTAGTACGCGAGTCCGACGAGCTCGTTCATCAGCGAGATTCCGGGCCCCGCCGTCGAAGTGAACGCCCGCGCGCCCGTTCCACGCGGCGCCGATCGTCATTCCGACCGCGGCGAGCTCGTCCTCCGCCTGCAGGATGCAGTAGCGGCGCTTGCCGGTGTCCTTGTCGGTCCGGTACTTCGCGCAGAAGCTCGTGAACGAGTCGAGCACGCTCGTCGACGGCGTGATGGGGTACCACGCTGCGACCGTCGCCCCTGCGTAGAGGCAGCCGAGCGCGGTCGCCGTGTTGCCGTCGATGAGGATCGACGCATCGTTGGCGTTCATCTTCTCGAGGCGGATCGGGAGCGGGCACGCGAAGTGCTCCTTGGCGTAGTCGTAGCCCAGGCGCGATGGCCTTCTAGTTCGAGTCCATCAGCGCGGGCTTGCGCGACGAACTTCTCCTTGAGCATGCCGTGCACGACATCCATGTCGATGTCGAGCAGCGCGGCGAGCGTGCCCGCGTACGCGATGTTCTTCATCAGCGTGCGCTCGCGCGACTGCGTGAACGCCTCGTTGCAAAGCGCGGCGTACGGGACGCCGAGGAAGGTCACGTCTTCCCGCGCCAGGGCCGGGTTGAGCGGCCAGCTCGAGTCGTAGAGGAGCCAGCCGCCGGAGCGCACCTCGCGCACGTCGCGCGCGTACGTCTCGGCGTTCATGGCGACCATGAGGTCGTACTCCGAGGTGCGCGCCGTGTGGCCGTTGGCGTTGACGCGGATCTCGTACCAGGTCGGCAGGCCCTGGATGTTCGACGGAAAGAGATTCTTGCCGGAGACCGGGATTCCCATGCGGAAGATGGCCTGCATGAGCAGGCCGTTCGCGCTCGCCGACCCCGTACCGTTCACGTTGGCGAGCTTGAACGCGAAGTCGTTGACCCGCGGCTCGGTCGTTGCGCTCTTCACTCCGTCGCCCTCCGGTCCTGGCCATTCGCCCGCTTCGCCGCCGGGCTGTCCTTCGCGTACGGGATGAGCAGGTCGAATTTCTGCATGTCCCACGCCGCGGTCGGACATCGCTCCGCGCAAAGTCCGCAGTGCACGCACATGTCCTCGTCCTTCACCATGACGCGCTTCGTCTGCGGCAGCGGCCCGGATACGTAGAGGTCCTGCTTCACGTTCGTCGCCGGCGCGCTCAGTTGTTTGCGCAGGTCCGGCTCGTCGCGGTCGTGGGCAATCGTCAGGCACAGCACCGGGCACACGTCCACGCACGCGTCGCACTCGATGCAGAGCGAGTCGGTGAAGACCGTCTGGATGTCGCAGTTGAGGCACCGCTCGACTTCGGTCGCGGTCTGCTCGGCGGTGAAGCCGGTCTCGACCTCGATGTTCATCCGCTTGAAGCGCTCGACCAGGTCGACGTGCTTCATCTTCTGGCGCTTGCTCGGGGTTGTAGTCGTTCTTGTAGCTCCACTCGTGGATGCCCATCTTCGTCGAGACGAGGTTCATCCCTTGCGGCGGCCGGTCGGTTAGCCCGAGCCCCGAGCAGTGGTTGTGGATGCTGATCGCGGCCTGGTGCGCGTGCTCGACGGCCCAGATGATGTTGAGCGGGCCCCACGCGGCGTCGCCGCCGAAGAAGACGCCCGGCCGCGAGCACTGGTGGGTCACCTTGTCGACGACGGGCATTTCCCACTTGTCGAGCTCGATGCCGACGTCGCGCTCGATCCAGGGGAACGCGGCCTCCTGCCCGATGGCGAGAATGACGTCGTCGGCCGGCAAGAACACGACGTCGAGCGGAGTCTGGACGAGCTTTCCCTTCTCTTCCCGCGACTCGTAACGCTGAAACTCCATGCCGACGAGCTTGCCCTCCTGGATGACGAAGCGCTTTGGCTCGTGGTTGACGAGGATCTCGACCTGCTCCTCCTCGGCGTCGTCGAGCTCCCAGGGAGACGCCTTGAAGTACCCGCGCGGCTTGCGCGCCATCACCTTGATGTCCTTGCCGCCCAGGCGACGCGAGCTGCGGCAGCAGTCCATCGCCGTGTTTCCCACGCCGATGATGAGGACACGTTCGCCGATACGGTCGATGTGCCCGAAGGCGACCGACTCGAGCCAGTCGATGCCGATGTGGATTCGGTCGCTCTCGTAGCGGCCCGGCACCTCCAGGTTCTTGCCGCGCGGCGCGCCGCTACCCACGAAGATGGCGTCGTAGCCCTGCGCGAGAAGCCCCTTCATGCTCGTGATGGGCGAGTCGTAGTGCACGGTAACGCCCATCCGGAGGATCATGTCGATCTCCTCCGTCAGTACTTTCTCCGGCAGCCGAAACGCGGGGATGTTCGACCGCATCAGGCCGCCGGGAACGGGCAGCTTCTCGTAGATGGTGACGTCGTAACCGAGCGGAGCCAGATCGTTCGCAACGGCGAGCGATGCGGGCCCGGCGCCGATGCACGCGATGCGCTTGCCATTCTTCTGCGCAGGGGCCTTCGGCAGCCGGTCGCTGACGTCGTCACGCAGATCGGAGGCGACGCGCTTGAGGCGACAGATCGCCACTGGCTTCTCTTCGACGCGGCCGCGGCGGCACGCCGGCTCGCACGGCCGATCGCAGGTTCGCCCAAGAACGCCCGGAAAGACGTTCGATTCGCGGTTGAGCAGATACGCATCCGAGTACCTGCCCTGCGCGATGAGGCGGATGTACTCGGGGACGTTCGTGTGGGCCGGACATGCCCACTGGCAGTCGACGACCTTGTGGAAAAAATCCGGTTTTCGGACGTTCGTCGGCTGCACCTTGCGGCTCCCGGCCCTCTCCCCCGGCGCGGGAGCTTACGCTCTAGGGAGGCACAGAGCGAGAGCGGCCAGATGTGACGCTTCGCGGCATCCCCTGCGGCAGCCCCTCAGCATGACTTCGGGTCGTCCGTGCAAGTCACCATGCCGGGGCCCGCGGCGCAGCAGACCGGCATTGAAGGATCCTTGCAAGTGAGCTGACACAAAGCGCACGTGCCGGCGCTGGTACACGTCCCGTCGCCGTCGGTGCACGGCACCGAGCCGCAACACATCGTGGCACCCTTGGGAAGCGAGCAGCTGCCGGCGGTCCCATCCTCCGCGCTCGCGTCCATCCCACCATCGATGGGGGTGCTGCCGTCGTTGCTCGTCCCGTCGTCCGGCGCGCTCGTCGCGTCGCTGGCGTCGACCGCCGGTCCGCTCGCATCGAGCCCGCCGTTAGCGTCGAGAGGGCCTCCCCGGGCATCGGCCTGATTCGCCGACCCGTCGCGCCCATTCTGCGCGCCGGACTCGGGCGGTACGCCACGCTCGTCGCCGGGCGCGCCAAGCTCGGGACCGAGGCCTTCCTGGCCTACTCCGCACGCAACCACGGCAAGCGAGCAGGCCAGGAAGAGAAAGACACTATGGCCCACGACTAGCTAGTTTTCACGATTTCCAGGGCCGGGGCCAGGGGCCTCGGTGCGACTAGGCTCGCTCTCCGCGGCGGCCTGGTTTCAGTGACATCGCGGCGGAACCGGCGCCCGGACCGCCAGGATCTCGGGGCGCACATCCGGAGGAGGCGTCCATCCGGCCTGCCGCGGCGTCAGCGTCGGGTTGGCCGGCGTCCCTCCGAGCGTGAACGCCGTGAGAACGAAGCCGTCTCCCTGGGTGAAGGGAGAGAGCACGGTGCTGGTGTACGGCTCGAAGTAGATGCCCTGCCCGGAGTGCGTCGTCGCCGCGCGCGCGACCGAGCCGCCCGCGGAGCCGAGAGGGATCGCGTAGACCGAGAGGTCCTCGTTGGTCGCGGTGAGCAGAGCCTGCTGCTGGCACTCGGCGAACGCGAACGGCTGGAAGAAGCCGTCGCTCGTCTGGATCGGAATGGGGCTGCCGACCATCGATTCGTTCAGAGGTGCGTAGAAGTTGATCGACGTCGCGCCGGGCGAGCCCGGGTTGCCCCCAGGGAGGCTCCACCCGACGACGTCCTGCGGGCCGCCCGAAAGATAGGAGCCGTAAGCGGCCCTCCCGAAGAACGGGCCGAGCTGCGTCGTGAACTGGAGCGTCGCGGGATCGGGCATGGTCGGCACCGACACGTGCTGGATCGTGAGGCATTGACCGCCGCCGATGCCCCCGCCTGCGTCGTCGCCGGCGTCGCCGCTGCCGCCGCCCGCGCCACCCTCGGTGGGACACGGCAGCGAGAGCAGCATGTTGACCGGGCCGCCGTTGCCCGTGGTGCTGCGCGTCCCGATGAGCCCCACGGGCTGCACCGGGAGGCCCGTCGCGTTGTAGATGTTCGGGGCCGTCGGGACGCTCGTATCGATCGTGACGAAGCTCGTGCCGCTCTGCGCATCGACCTGGTTGTCGTATCCGACGTAGACGAGGCGGTTCGTGATGGCGGCCGCGAGTCCGAAGACGGGCGGAGGAACCTGCAGCGACTGGAGATTCTTCCAGGTGCCGCTCACGGGGTCGAGCGTGCGGATGTGAAGCACGGCGTGATCGGTCGGCGTCGGGAAGAGGCTCGTCCCGTTCGTCTCGATGACAAACCAGAGATCGCGCAGACCGTCGTAGACGACGACCGGCACGTTCAAGAGCTGCCGCGCGTTGGGTAGCTCCGTCCCCGTCGCCGGGTCGATGGCCGTGAGCACCCCGACGAGGTTGCCCGCGTCGTCCGCGACCCTTCCGCTGATCACGACCGCCCCCCTGTCGGGGAACGAGGCGTCGGTGCCGGCATCGGCGTCCGGCGCCGCGGAGTCGGTCGGCCCCGCGTCACCGCCGCCCGAGTCGGGCGACCCGGAGTCGACCGGCCCCATCGCGTCGGGGCCCGCGTCCGGCGCGGCCTTCAGGTCGGCGAAGGTGTTGAGGAGCGAGCACGCTCCCACGCCGGCGGCGCCCGCGACCAAGAGAAGCGCGCCCGACCACGACAGAGACATCGTCCTCGTTCGAATGAACCACATAAGGGCCTCAGTTGTTGGGCGCTCCCTGCAGGATCCAGCGGCGTATCCGTTCGATTTCCGCCGGTGGCAAGACGCTCCCCGTGGCGGGCGCGGGCATCTGGTACCCGACGGGGGGCGGGTTCTCCGAGACCTTCCGATAGAAGAAGCTCGCCGTCGGATCGCCCGGATTCACCCGTAGCTCGACGGGATACTCCCTGGACTTGACGTTGACGAGAAACGAGTAGGAGAACCCCGGCGTGAGCACGAGACCGAGAGGAGGGTTGCCCGGCACGTGGCAACCAGCGACCCCGCAGTCCGACGAAAGCGTGGATTGCACCTGCTCGCTCAAGCTCACGTCGGTCATTCCGCTCAGCTCGATGGTGTTGCTGTCTCGATTTCCTGCCTTGTCGCGCGCCCGGACGACCCAGTAGAGCGTCGCATCCGGCGTGAGATCCGTCGCCAGCATGCTGGTGGCGCCGGGCTCCGAGGTTGCGATCGGCCTCGTGAAGTCCTCGGCGCCGTGGGCGAGGCCCTGAAAGAGGTCGTACACGATCTCGCTGGACGCGGTCTCGGGATCGGTCGCCGCCGACCACGAGAAGGTCGCCGTCCGGGCATCCGACTGAACGGCGACGCCCGTGAGCCCCGCGAAGTCCGGGGGGTTCGGATCCGCAGACGTCGTCGTCACGCAATCGACGAGGTTTTGGTCCTCGTTGCCTGCAAAGTCGCGCGCGCGGACGATGAAGTGCCACGCCGTGCTCTGCGCGAGACCGGTCACCTCGGCGGAGGCGACGCTGGTCCGGGAGAGCGTGGGCTTCGAGAATGTGAAGCCGCCGGACGCGGTGTTCGCGGCGAAGACGTCGTACTGGACGAGGTTCTGCGGCGTGCCGTCGTCGTTCGCGAGGGACCACGTGAGCACGGCGGACCCGGCGCTGTCGGCGATGGCGCTCGCGCAGCCTGCGAACCGGGGCGGGTCGGTGTCGACTCCCGCGCGCGACGTCGCGGTCGCGTCGTTCCCGTCGAAGTTGCCTGCCGCGTCGCGAGCGCGGACGACGAAGCCGTAGATGAGCGTCGGGTCGTAGAGGTAGGGGACGGTCGCCGAAGTCGCGCCAGGATCGGTGATCAGCGCGGGCGTCGCGAAGTCGAACGTCGTGAGCTGATTGCTCACGTATACGAAATAGACGATGGCGTCCGCCGGCGTTTCCTTGTCGCTCGCAGCGGGCCAGGTCAGCGAGACGGCGCCGGCGCCCGCGGAGGCCGCCGCCTTCACGCCCGCGAAGGTCGGCGCCGTGGTGTCCCCGCCTGGCGTCGCGGACTTCGCCACGAGGTTCGAGTCGCTGTTCCCCGAGGGATCGACGGCGCGGACGGCGACCCAGTAGGTCTTGGTCGAGTCGAGCGCAGTCGCGTAGAACGAGGTCGCGCCCGCGACCGTCGTCGCCAGGGGCTTCGTATAGTCGATCGCCGATTCCGATCCGACACCGAGAAAGACCCGGTACCGCATCGAGGACGGGGGCAGGTCGCCTTCGGTAGCGGGCTTCCACGCGACGAAGATCGAGGTCGACGACGCGGGCGCCAGCGCAGAGACGCCGGCGAACGTCGGCGCGACCTGCGCGCTCCCGCCCTCGGCGTCGCCGTGCGACGCCGCGTCTGCGGCGGCCCCGGCTTCCGATGCAGCGACGACGCACGTGCTGCCCGTGAGGACCGTTCCCGGCCCGCACACGACGTCGTGGCTCGATCCGCCGCCGCAACCCGACCACGCGAACGCCGCCGATGCAGATATGGAGAGGGACAACGCAAGCGTGACCCAGTGACCGCGAAGCATTATTCCGGCCGAGGGTACGTGACAAGACGGCGCCGGTCCACGAGTGTCCACGCGGACCGTCGCACGGACGCACTTGCAAGGTTGCGTTTGGCCCGAGTCTCGATCGACAATGGCTCGCTCGCGCAAATTGTCGCGCGGCGCGTCTTTGCCGTTTTGCCGATTGCTGTCTGCCTTGGGAGGAAGAGTGATGCGTAGAAGTGGGATCGGAGCTGTCTTCATCGGTTTGGCTTTCGCGTTCGCCGCGGCGTGCAGCGGTACCAACGGCACGAACGGCGCGGAAGGGCCGCCCGGACCGCCGGGAGAAGCCGGCGTGCAGGGACCGCCCGGCCCCGCAGGCGAAGCGGGGCCCCCGGGCCAGCCAGGGCACGGAGTGGACGGCGGAATCGTCACCACCCCGGAAGCAGGTACGGTCAACCCGATTATCGTGACGCTCAGCGCGCACGCGCAGATTGGTCTCGCCAACGCGCCCGTCCCGCTCGCGCTCACAGGCAAGACCCAGGCGGAGCTCGAGCAGATCGGCCAGGGCGCGTACATCGTCGCGACGCAGTCGCTCTGCGGGGACTGTCACTCGAAGACGCCGGCCCCGAGCGACTATCTCGCGGGCGGCGTCGTCCTCCCCATCGGACCCATGTTGAGCGTCGTCTCGCGAAACCTGACGCCCGATCCGGCGACGGGCCTGAAGGACACCGTCGCCCAGTACATCCAGGCCACCCGCAACGGCGCGGACACCCTCAACGGCAACAGTGCCCTCATCGTTCATCCCTGGCAGTACGAGCGCTGGATGGCGACGGAAGATCTGGAAGCCATCTACTCGTACCTGCGCGTCATCCCGGCCATCTCCAACACGTACGCCCAGGACATGAAGCCGATGGCGCCCGCCGTGCCGTTCCCGGGCGTCTACGACGAGGGTCAGGTCGTCCGTCCGCTGCCTCCCGAGGTCGACTTCATGGACGCGGCGGTGCCGGACCCCGGCCACATCCTCCGCGGGACGGCGGTCAATCCCATCGACGTGACGCCGCCGACGGATCCGGCCCAGGCCGCGCTCTTCGGCCGCGGCTCGTACCTCATCAACGCCGAGATCGGGTGTTCGTCCTGCCACTCGCACCCGGACCGCAACTACATGAGCCCGACCCAGGCGGTGAACACTTCGGGGTTCTTCGCGGGCGGAACGGTGTTCGCCGCGGCGTCGCTCGCGCCGCTCGTCGGCGTGGTCCGCTCGACGAGCGCGAACCTCCTCGGCCAAAACCACGGCCTCTTCAACCAGCCGGGCTTCTCGTTCCAGGAGTTCCTGACGATCGTGACCGAGGGCATCCACGCCGAGGACGCCGTGCCCGACGGCGGCGCCCCGAAGCCGCTCGCCTGGCCGATGCCCTGGAGCGAGTTCCGTCACATGGGTCTCGACGATCTCGAGGCCATCTACACGTACCTGAGCTGGGTCGCGCAGAAGGCGCCGACCACGGGCGCGGCGGACGTGCCCAATCGGGACGCGGCGCGCTACTGCACGACGGCGACGATGTGCAACCCGGGCGAGACCTGCAACACGACGACCAACGAGTGCGTCGGTCGTGCCTGCGCGGCCGATACGGACTGCGACACGTGCCAGACCTGTACCGCCGTCGACGGCGGTTCGGGAGTGTGCGCCGCGCCCGCGACGAACGATCTCTGCGTGCTCACCGCGGAGCAGCTCTAGTCCACACTCGGGAGGTGCTCGGTCATGCGGAATGGAGTTCTCGCGAAGGTCGTTGGCGGCGCCGCCGTCGTCGTGACGTTCGTGCTTCCGCTTGACCAAGCGCGTGCTGCCGACGTCCCCATCAGCGAGGAGGCACGCACCCACTTCGCCGCGGGCGTCGCGCTGCTGCAGGACCCGAAGGCGCCGCGGTACGAGGAGGCGTACCGAGAGTTCAAGACCGCGTATGCGGCCTCACCCTCCTACAAGATCCTCGGCAACCTCGGCCTGTGCGCGATGAAGATCGAGCGGGACGCCGAGGCCATCGACGCATACGAGAAATACCTGAAAGAGGCCCGCTCCGAGCTCACGCCGCCCGAGCGCGAGCAGGCCGAGCGCGACCTCCTCACGCTGAAGTCGGGGGTCGTGCGCGTCACGGTCTCCTCCGATCCGCCGGGCGCGTCGATCACGGACCTGCGAACGCCCATCGAGGGGAACGACATCCGCAACGCGTACGGAGAAGCGCGCGGGCCCATCGAGCTCGGTCTGCGCCGCGGCCACCACGTCATCACCGCGCGCCTGGCCGGCTACCAGGATCAACCGTGGGAGTTCGAGGCCTCGGGGACGACGCTTCCCCCCCATACGTTCGTCATGGTCAAGCCGGCCCTTTCCGGTGTCCTTTCCCCGGAGCTCGTGGCGACGCGCCCGGTCCCCATGTCGGCCTGGGTGACCGGGGCCGTGACCATCGGGCTCGCCATCACCGGCGCGGTCGTCGGCGTGACGGCCTTGCAGGTCCGGAGCGACTACGAGACGGCGAACGACGGCCTTCACGTGAGCCAGGCCGAGTCCGACCGCTCGCGCGGCCAGACCCTGAACGCAATCGCCGACGGATGCCTCGGGGGAGCCGTTCTCGGCGCGATTCTCACGAGTTACTTCGTGCTCGCGCGCCCCACGGTAGACCACCCCGCGGGCAGCGGCCCTACCGGGCCCGTGCCTCGCCTGACGGCCACGACGCTCGGCCTGGGCGGTCCCCCGAGCGGCCTGGGCGGGGGCGCGAGCCTACAAGGGCGCGCGGACGCGCAAGCGCGAGGCCGCGGGGTGGGAGCGGGGCTAGGGGCTTTGTGGGTGTACTGACAAGTCACCCAAACGGGTGACTTCGTTTGTGGTCACGTTCCCGCTAAGCTGAAGCTTTGAATGGGAGCGATCATCGCAGCCGGTGATCTCGTCGACGGCAAGTACCGCATCATCAGGATGATTGGTGAGGGCGGCTGGGGAGTCGTGTTCGAAGGCGAGAACACGCGCACGTTCAAGCGCGTCGCCATCAAGATCCTGCGCCCGCACTCGGGCCTGAGCAAAGACATCCTCACCCGTTTCGAGCGCGAGGCGCAAGCAGCCGGCCGCATCGGCTCCGACCACATCGTCGAGGTGTACGACCTCGGGTCGCTCGACGACGGCACGCACTACATGGTCATGGAGCTCCTCAGTGGCGAGGAGCTCTCGGCCCGCCTCCGCACCGCTGGCCCTCTCGATCCCGTGATCGTCGCCAGGCTCGTCCTCCAGCTGCTCGACGGGCTGAAGGCGGCGCACGACGCCGGTATCCAGCATCGCGATTCTGAAGCCCGACAACTTGTTTCTCGTGCGGACGCGCAGCGGTGACGACTTCCTCAAGATCCTGGATTTCGGCATCTCGAAATTCAGCGACGGGCCCCAGGGGAACGCGACGATGACCGGAGCAGTCCTCGGCAGTCCCTGCTACATGGCGCCCGAGCAAGCGCGCGGGCTCAAGCAGATCGACGCGCGCACGGATCTCTACGCCGTCGGCACGCTCATGTTCGAGAGCCTGACGGGGCGGGTACCCTTCGAGGGCGACAACTTCAACGATCTGATGTTCAAGATCGTGCTCGCGCCGCGCCCCGATCCGCGCGAGCTGCGCCCCGACCTCGACGGCGACATGGCGGCGATCGTCTCGAAGGCGATGGCGATCGACCCGAAGCAGCGCTTCCAGAGCGCCGACGAGCTGGCCTCCGCGCTGTCCGAATGGCTCGCGGCGAAGGGAGTACCGTCCGTCCGCGCGCCCGAGTGGAAGCGCGCCGGCACCCCTCGGACCACGAACCGTACCCCCGAGGTGCGGCACGCGGTCACCCCACTGGAGAAGGCCACCGAGCGCGACCCCGTCGCCGTCCCGCCTTGGGACGCCACGATGCCCGCCAGTAGCCTCGAGACACCGCTCGTCTCGTCGGCAACCGGGGTGCGCGTGCCCCCGGCGCCCGCCGGGTCGCGCAAGAGCCGCATCGCGGTCGTCGCCGTCATCGCCGCGCTCACCGCCCTCGCGGCCGTCGCCGCGGCGCTCGTCGTCGTGAGCAGCGGGCGCAACGCGCATGGGCGCAACCCTACGCCGTCGGCTGCCGCGGTCACCGAGCCGCCCGCGCCGATCGTCACGCCGAGCGCGGTCGTCGGAACCGCGCTGTCTTCCGTCGCGCCAGTCAGCCTACCGCCGGCCGCGTCCCTCGAACCCCCGGCGGCTCCCGCCGAAGCCGCGGCGGCGGCGCCCGCGCCCGTTCGCACGACGGTGACGGGGCGCTCCGTAGCCGCGTCCAGGGCCGCAGCCGCCGCGCCTTCCCCCGCCGCGAAGGCAAGCGAGGTCCCGCCCGCTGCAACGCCGGCCCCGAGCCCGGTCGCCTCACCCGCGAAGCCGGCGGGTACCGTCGTCGAGGGACGCGAGAATCCGCACCGGGCTCTGAGCCGCGGCTTTCCCCGATGTGCCAGCTGGCACACAGCCGGATCGCGCCGCCCCCTTGCGTTCCCCCGAACCCCGCGTTTGTCGCCCCGAAAGCGCCGCGGCACCGAGCATGCTCTTGTGGCGCCGATGCGATTCGTCCCCTCGTTCGTGCTCGTCGGCCCGCCCGTTCTCTTCGCGGCCGTGCATTGCGGCGGGTCCGTCACTCCCGGCGCGACCTGTACCTCCGGCTGCGGTCCCGACGGCAGTTCCGCCCGGGACGGCTCACCGCCCGACGCGCCCTCTTGCAACCCGCCGGTCCCCCTCAAGCACCGTCCGGAGAGCGTCGCTTGCTCGGCGACGCGCCCCCCTGGCCTCAACCAACCTATGCCCGCCTTCGACGCAGGGCCCCCCCCCAGCGCCTGCAACAGCGACTCGCAGTGCACGATGGGCACCAATCCGCGCTGCACGCCGAGCATGTACAACGGCCCCCCGGGGTGCACCTCCGACGCGTGCTCGACGGACCCGCAGTGCGGCCCGACGGCGACGTGCGCATGCGGAGCCGCGAGCTACGCCGGCAGATTCGCCAACACCTGCTTGCCGGGGAACTGCCAGGTCGACGCCGATTGCGGGCCCGGGGGCTACTGCTCGCCGTCGTTCGACACGATGTGCGGCGCCTACGACGGCGTCGTCGGGAACTTCTGCCATCGCCCCGCAGACCAGTGCACCAAGGACGAGTGCACGAACGACTCCGAATGCATGGAAGGAGGCTACGGCTACTGCGCGTGGCAGCCGATCGCGGCGAAGTGGGTGTGCGCGCACGCGGCTTGCGCTGGGTGAGCGTCCCTTGCTGCCCAAGGAGCCTCGGTCGCTCTCGAAGGAGCGTCATTCGTTCTCGACGGAGCACCGTTTGCTCTTCGCAAAGCATCGTTCGTCATAGACGGAGCATCCTTCGCTTCTGAGGAAGCGTCATTCGTCAGGGACGAAGCACAGCTTGCTCTTGAAGAAGCCTCATTCGTCAGGGACAAAGCACGGCTTCCTCTTCACAAAGCACCGTTCCTCGTACTCAAAGCACGGCTTGCTTCTGAAGAAGCCTCATTCGTCAGGGACGAAGCACGGCTTGCTCTTCACAAAGCACCGTTCGTCATAGACGAAGCACGCTTTGCTCCTGACGACGCGTCATTCGATGGCGGGCGGAGTGGCATCCCCTATCTTCTCGGCTGTGGCGTGGCAGAACGCATCGGTCCTCGCGATGGCGTTGGGCCTCGCGGCGGGTTGCGCGGAGCACCTCGAACCGATGCACCACGCGGAGGGCTGGAGTACCGGCATGCAGTTTTGGCCGCCTCCCCCTGCAACGTCCAGCTGGCTCGCCGAAACGTCGACGTTGCCAACCCTCGGTGAGGCGGCGCAGTTCGCAAACAGCGCCCTCCGCTCCGCCGGATACGCCGACCAGCGCTGGTTTCCAATCGGCGCGCACTACAGTCACGGCTTTGCGGTGACCACGAGGGTCGAGCGTATCGATGACGACGGGACCCCGACGACTGCCGCCGAGAGGTGGTCACCCGCCTACCCCGACGCAGCGACGTTGCGATGGCTCGCCGGCTCGGCTGAACCCTACCTGCCCGAGCCGGGTCGGTATCGCGTACTGCTCGTCGCTTTCACCGATCTCCAGCCTGGTGTGCCAGGACGTCCCCAGCGGTGGGACGAAGGGACGATGATGGAAGGCCCCGATCCCAACTCCCCTGCGCCGGGCATTCCCGGTCGTCGCCACGTCTCGGACCGCTACCGGTTCGGCTTTTACATTTACGAGTACGAGACGAGGCCCGACCGCGTAAGCCGGTTCGTACCCCTCGACCCGAGGGTCTCGGCACGGGCACACCTCGAGAGGTCATGCCTCTCGGCGTTGGCGCGCTGACCTCCCTCGCCTCACCGCGAGCTGCGGCGACGTCGGGCCAGCGCCAGGAAGCCGCCGATGGCGAGGCCGGCGAGGCCCCAGGCCGAGCTGCTGCTGCTCGCGCTCGCGGTGCACCCTCCCCCTCCGCCTCCTCCGGACGACGTGCTGCCGCTGCTGGAGGTGCTGCCGCTGCTGCTCGTGCTCCCGGAGTCCACGGTCGCAGGGCCATCGGCGCCGGCGTCCGAGGCCTGCGGCTGCGTGAAGCTGCAGTAAGGCGCGTTGCAGACGGCGCCCTTCCCCGTGCACTTGCAATCCGTGTCTGCCGAGCACCAGCCCGGATTCGTACCCGCGGCCACGCACGTGTGCGGTGTCGCGGCCCAGCTGCAGACGTCCGTGCCGCACGTCGTTCCGGGACAGTCCTTGTCCACGGTGCACGCCTGCGCGAACGCGCGGCTCGCGCCAAGGGTGAGCACGAGGCCAAGCGCGATGGCCAAGGGGAAGCTCTTTGTGCTCATGACGTTCTCCTGGAGGTAAGTGCAATCGCGAAGCTACTTGCTCAGTCGGCCGTCGAGCGCCACGGCGGCGCACGCGATCATGGTCGACTCGCGCAGCAGCCGCAAAGCCGTGGCCTGGTCATCACCGGCGGGGGTGTGCTCGAGGACCACTTGCGCGAACCGCTTGGCGCCCTCGTGAATCGCCTCGTAACGGGCGAGCTTCTCGGGCGTCGCGGAGTGATGACTGAAGACGTACTCGGGATCGAAGGGGGGTGCCATGGCGAGGGCGAAGTGTCGCGCCAAGGAGGGGCCGGCGTCCAGCGACGCGCGCTTTCGTGCCGCGCGGACCTCTGGGCTACACTCGAGACCATGCCCGCGGACACCGCGAGCCGAGACTCCTGGAAGAACCAGCCGCTTCCCGAGGCGCGCGCGCGCCTCGCCTATGCTCACGCCTTCGATTGGGACGAGTCCGCGCGCGTGAAGCGCGGCCTCGTCCCGCAGCAGGCGGAAGACAAGTGGTCGATCTTTCACGAAGACGGCTGGCTCTTCTTTCATCGGAGCTGGACGGGAATCTGCGTCTACGCCGTGCGCGTGCGCGCCGAGGGCGACGGGAGCGCGGTGGAGGAGGCATGGGTGAACCGCGATCCGGAGCAGTACCGCGCGACCGACGACGCGCACGACGTCGCGCTGCTGTCGTTTCTCGTCGAGGCGCTGCTCCTCGGTTGGGCGGTTCCGTTTCCCGTGCGACAGAGCTTCGACCCTCGGAAGGTGCCGCTCCTCAAGCACCACACCGTGGGGTCGGCGCGCTCGAACGACGAGGAGTGACCGGCGCGGCGCACGGCCCGAGCGAGATTGTCACCCCCTCACGACCGCTCCCACAAGCGCGCCGGCCACGACCAGCCACGTCGTGTTCACGCGAAACCGGAGGAGCGCGACGCCGCTGGCGAGGGCGACGACCACGCTGACGGCGTCGACGAGCGCGGCCCGCGCGAGCTGCACGGACACGACGGCCATGAGGGCTAGCGCGGCGACGTTCACGCCGTCGAGGAAGGCCCCCGCGACGGGCGAGCTTCGCAGTCGCCCGAGCAGCGGACGCACGAGCGCGACGAGCACGAACCCGGGAAGGAAGATGCCCACCGTCGCCAGGACGGCGCCCCACACGGCCGTCGAGGCTCCCTGTCGCGCGCCGACTACGTACCCGACGAACGTAGCCGTCGTGAACACCGGGCCGGGCGTCACCTGGCCGACGGCGACGGCATCGAGCAGCTGCGACTCGGTGAGCCAGTGCAGGCGGTCCACGAGGTCCGCGCGCAGAAACGCGAGCAGCACGTACCCGCTGCCGAAGACCACGGCTCCGAGCTTGAGAAACGCCAAGAAGAGCGCGCCCAGGCTCGCGCTCGCGGCGACGGCGGGACCGGTCGCCGGAGCGCTCGCGAGAAGCGCCGGAACCAGCGTGGCGGCCGTCTCCTTCCGCGCGAGCCGATGGACCACGGCGGACGCTACGCCGGCGCCGACGAGGACGGCGAGGGAGTCGACGCCGAGCGCGGCGGCGGCGCACCCGACGGCCGCGAGCCCGCCCAGCCAGAAGGACTTCTTCACGGCTCGCGGCGCCAGACTCCAGAGCGCCTGGACGACGACCGCGATGACGACCGGCTTGACGCCGTAGAGCACACCGGCGATTTGCGGCAACGCGCCGAACCGTACGTACGCCGACGCCAGCGCCAGGACGAGGGCGGCGGCCGGCAGGATGAAGCACGTCCCGGCGACGAGCAGACCGAGCCAGCCCGCTCGCTCGTAGCCTATGAAGATGGCCAGCTCCGTCGAGCTCGGACCGGGAATCAGGTTGGCCGCGCCGAGAAGGTCGAGGAACCGCTCGCTCGAGAGCCACTGGCGGCGGCGCACGATCTCGTTCTCCATGATGGCGATGTGCGCTGCGGGGCCGCCGAACGCCGTGAGCCCGAGACGCAAGAACAGCACCGCCAGCTCCGAGAGCGCGGTCACCTCGCGCGCCTCGCTACGGCCGGGCCGGAGTCGCAGGTGCCGGCAACGGGTCGAGGTCGGGTACGCCCCTCCCCGGCTCCGACGGCACCTGGATGAAGGCCTTCGCCGACGCGAGATGGCACCCGTTGCACGCAGCGGCCGCCCGTTGAAACGCACCGGCGAACGCGGCTCGGTCTTTCCCCGCGGCCGCCTTCTTCAGCTCGGGTGCGTTCGTTTCGAGGAAGGCCTTGGCCATCGCCGGAATGTGCGCCACCGGGCCCTCCTTCGGCATCTCGGCGCCCGGCACGTCGGACTCGAACAGCTCCTCGATCTCGCCGGCCTCGAACTCCGCCAGCTCGAACCGGTTCGCGTGGGCGGCGCGCCCCGCCAGCTCGAACCGCCGCGCCACCTCGGCCATCACGTTGCCCAGGCTCGCTCGAGCGGGGCCTGGCTGCACCGCGCGCCCCGAGGGCGCGTCGGGCGGCGCAGTCGACGGCGAGCCAGACCGCGAGCACCCGGAAAGGAGCAGCCAGAGGGTGGCCGGGAGCAGCTTGGCGCCGAAGCGCCTGGGCAGGGGCATGGGTAGGACGACGACGCTAGCCGAAAACGCCGGGCACGGGGCAATCCCCCCGGGAGCGCCCGAGCCCGGGCCCCATCGAATGATTCCGCGGGGCATTCGTCTAAGATGATGACCACTCAAACCAGTCCACTTCGCGTTCCCTCGGAGGGAAACCCCATGCGTTTCGTTCGTTTGCTGACGCTCTGCACCGTGGTCTCGGCGTTCCCCGCCAGCGGTTGTTACGTGACGGCTCGCACCACGCCGCCGCCAACCGTCGAGGGCGAGGTCTACGTCGAGTCGGAGCCGCCCCCGCCTCCTCCGCCCGCCGAGGTCGAGGTCGTGCCGGCCTCCCCGGGCGTGGAGTACGTCTGGGTCGGCGGGTACCACCGCTGGGACGGGCGCCGCTACGTCTGGACGCGCGGGCGGTACGAGCGACGCCCCCATGCCCAAGCGCGGTGGGAGGCCGCCCACTGGGAGGCGCGCGGGCGCGGGCGCGTCTTCGTCGAGGGGCGCTGGCGCTGATCTCGCGCCTCAGAGACGCACGATCGAGAGGCGCGCCGTCCCGATGCGAAGCTGACGTGCGCGTGGACGACGCTCGATGACGGCGGCCGCTTCGACGATACCCCGCTCGGCGAACTGCTTTCGGATCCGGAAGACGTCCATGTTGAGGCGCTCGGGGATCATCATGGGATCGTGAGCGAGATCGTCGGCGCAGATCCATCCGCAAGACGCTTCCGCGAAGCCGTCGGCTTTGTCCTTCAAGCGCTGCCGGGCAAGCGTGAGAAGCAAGTAGTTGTGAGCGCGTGCCCCCATGTCCACCGTGAGACCATCCTGCGAGACGCAGAGCTCGACGTGCTCCTCGTCGCTCGAAACTGCGAACACGAACCGCGCCTTTCGGACTTCGAGCGCCGCCGCGCGAAGCTCGACGGGCAACGGCGGACGGTTGCTCGCCATCTCGCACATCCGCCAGACGCCGCTGGCGATCTCGAAGATCTGAGGATGCGCGTTCATGCCGTCTTCTCCTGGGTTCCGCTGATTCCGAAGCATCCCAGCTCGGCTGCCCGGCGGATCAAAGCGAAGCGCCCGCTCAACCCCAGAGCCGAGAAGATCGAGTGGACCTGGCCGGCCACGGTGAGCATCGAGGTCCCCCTTTGGATCGCGATCTCCGAACGAGAGCGACCCTCGATGAAAAGGCATGCGACCGCCTGCTCGGCGCGGGTGAGCATGTGCAGGCAGCCCGCGTCCGGACGCGGGACGCTGAGCATGGTGCAGAGGGCTCCTTCGTATGCGAACCGGATGCAACTGTTCGCCGGACCGACGTCGATGCCCGATGCTTGCGCAGCCGTAACCACCAGGCCCAGGGGCACGGGCTCGCCTTCTATCCCGAGCTTGCGCAGCGCGTCCATGCGGCGGTGGGAGGCCGTCGAGGGGGCGATCGCGAGATCGGCGGCGACGGCCTTTTGCTGCTCCCCGCAAAGAACGCGGATGAGCACCGCGGCTTCCGTCAGGCTCAGGGCGTTTTCCTCGGCTCGATCCGCGACCCGCGCCAGCATGTGGACGCGATCGCCGACGGCGTGCGAACCCGCAACGCGCAGGCGACCGAGAGCGAAGTCCTCCCAGACGTCCGAGAGATTCAGCGGGATACACGAGGCCGCCTCTCCGTGAACCGCTGCGCGACGGATGATGAACGACGCGCTGGCGGTGGGTAAGAGCGGTGGGCCAAGGAGATTCGACGGATGCTGGAACGCGAGCTCTGTGTGGCGGTGGGTCCGCATGCGCCCCCCCTCTGCACGCTCCAGTCCACCGACGGAAACCCCGGAAACCGCGCACCCCAGGGGGGCGATCCGTCAAAAAAATCGGACGGGTGACCGCTGCAGTGGACACCTCTCCCCCGTGGAGGCACGGCGAACCGCGCTACGGAGCGCCTCGACTGCGCGCGAGACCGTACGCCTTGATCAAGTTGTGCAGGTGCGACCGCGTCAGGTCGAGGGCGCGCGCGGCGGCGGCGACGTTCCAGTCCGAGCTCTCCAGCGTCCGCTGCACCAGGGTGGCCTGGAAACGGCGGGTCTCCTCGTGGAACGTGAGCGCAGGACGACTCGAGCCGGCGGGAGGGGAGGACCCCCGAAAGACGTGCGCCGCGTCGATGGCCGTCGCTTCTTCGGCAGACGCGCGTATCGCCGCTGCCTGCATCGCGTTGCTCAGCTCCCGAACGTTCCCCGGCCAGAGCGCCGCCTCGATGGCGCGAATCGCGCCTGGAGACAAATCGAGCGGCCTCAGGCAGTGCTCCCTCTGGGCACGTTGGCACAGCGAACGCGCCAGGAGCCCGATGTCGTCGCGGCGCTGAGCCAAGCTCGGCATCCGGATCGTCAGCACATTGAGCCGGAAGAAGAGATCGCTGCGAAAGCGACGCTCGTCAACGGCGGCCTGCAGATCCGCATTGGTCGCTGCGAGGACCCTGACGTCCGCGCGCAGCGCGCTGGACGAGCCGACGGGGAAGTACGTCTTCGTCTGGAGAAACTGGAGCAGCTTGGCCTGGGCCTTGTCCGAAAGCTCCCCTATTTCGTCAAGAAGAAGGGTACCTCTTGCCGCCGAGCCGACGATGCCCTTGCTCGGCTCTGCGTCGGTGAACGCGCCGCGCACGGCGCCGAAGAGCGCGCTCTCGACGAGGTTCTCGGGAATGGCCGCGCAGTTGATCTCGAGAAAGGGACCGGCCCGTCGCGGTCCGTTCTCGTGGATCACCTGCGCGAGCTGCGTCTTTCCGCTGCCCGTCTCACCCGTGATGAGAACAGGGACGTCGACCGCGGCCACGAGCTCCACCTCGTGCAGGACGGCCGCGAGAGGCTCGCTCCGGCCGATCACGCCCTCGAGCTTCAGTCGCTGCCGGAACTTAGCGACGTGATCCGCCTGGGGCCGGCTCGAACGAGTGAAGAGGCTGTCCACGAGAGGAGCCAGATGACGGGCGAGGACCTTCGCGCGCTCGACCTCGTCGTCCGAAAACGCGCCGCCAGCACTGCGTCCTTGTAGGTAGAGGACCCCGACGGGGGTCTTCTGGATGATCGGGACGCACAAGACGGCTTCGATCCTCGAGGCCTGCACGCTCTTTCGATCCCGGAAGCGAGGGTCGAGGAGCGCGGACGGACAGACGATCGCCTCGCCATGGGCCAGCGCCTCGGCGATGATTCCTCGCGACACAATCGCGCGGATTGTTTCGACCTGCTCCTCGGAGCAGCCGGCGGTCCGCCACCAGCTAGGCCCCTCGTGGGTGTCGGACACCTCGAGATAGGCCTGCTCGGCATTGAGCACCTTCACGATGAGGCGAAGCGCCTCCTCGAGAAACGCGCCCGGCTCCTCGCGGCCACTGAGGTTCAGGAGCCCCAAATAGAGGTCTCGTTCGAGCCGAACGCGCTCGTATTCCGCTCCTGCATCGTCGACCATGCGGAGCTTACGCGGCGCCCTCCGCGCCAATCGAGCCGTTCGGGACTACGACCTCCATCACGCGCTCCGGACGGCGAACGTCATGAAGGACGAACCATGTCCGACCCATTCGCTCGAGCTCTGCGGCTCGTGCTCCGGAAAGGAGCGACGACAGGCGAAGGCGACAACTCGCGACGTGCATGGACATCTGAAGTCGATCGAACTCGAGGATTGCGCCCTCCAGGTGCTCGACGCCCTCGGTCGGCCGGTTCCCGGCGACGGCCAGCCCCGCTCTCATCACGGCCGCCAGCGCTCTGGCCGGCGGAATCGAATTCTTCGCCAGAGCCTGCGCGCACCGCTCGACCTCACGCAGCATCTGCAGGCGCGTCTCGGCGTTCTTCGACGTCATGGCGCGGGCCAGGGCCACGCGACCGCGGACGTCGTACATCTCGCAGTGCACGGTGGTCATGCTCAGTTGTCGAGACGCGACCAGCCCCGGCCAGGCCCCCGTGACCCATTGCCACGCGGCGTCGACGTCGCCAGAGTACAAGCCGATGTTCGCCCGCGCCGTGAGGTGCAGATAATGGATGCTGGTAAATGCGGCCTTCTCGAACGGAGCGATCGCAGCGCTCGCCTCGGCCGTCGCAACGTCTGGTTGATCGGCGCACAAATGGGCGAAGTTTATCCACCCCAGGCGATAGCTCGCGATCTCCCGTGGCTCGTTTCTGGCCTCGACTGCCATGAGGCAGTCCGGCATCCGCGAACGTAGCTCGGATACTTCCCCCATGTACATGAGACAAGTCAGAGAGGTCCACTCCGCGAAAAAGAGCGCGGGGCTCGCGCGTATCTCCTTGCCGTAACAGAGCTGAATGGCCTGTTCGCAGAAACGCTGGGCGTCTCGCCAGCGGCCCATGAAATAGTGCATCATCCCGGCATATACGGCGACGAACGCCTGAACATCCGGATCGGCGCTCGCGTCGGCGAGGCGCTGCGCCATCTGCTGCGCCTCGATGGCCTTTGCCCATCGCGACTCGCCCCCCGTCATCGCCGCGATGACGGATTCGACGCTCAAGGAGCGCGCAATGTGGCCCGGATCGCCTGACTCGTACGCGAGCACGGAATGGCGTATCCCGAGTTCGATTGCGCGCATCGGCTCCAGCCATGCGATCGAGAAGCCCGCTGCCCAGACGACGTCGAGCCGCAAGGCATCCGTCTCCGACCTCGCGACGGACGCGGCCTCCGCCTTCTTCCCCCGCGCCCGCCAGCTTCGCTTCGCGAGCGCCGAGAGTGGCATGAGCATCGCCCCGCGGAGCAGCGCGACCCCCACGCTGCCGGGAAAATGCGTTTTCACGGCGGCCAGCGCTTCGCTCATCAGGCGCGAGCCCTCGCCCATGAATCCGCCGAGAAGCAAGCGCTGTCCGGCATCGCTCTTGAGGCGTACGACGCGAGCATCGTCGGGAGCGATGCGCGAAAGGCCTTCAGCCGCCGTGACGAGCTGCGCAGCGCCGTCCTCTGCCTGGCCCGCATTGATCAAGGCTTTGCCGAGCGCGGCGCGCACTTGCCATTCCCGCTCTTGCGGTACGCCGATATCGAGCACGCGCCGGTACAGCGCCGATGACACCTCGAAGGCGGCCCGATGATCGGCCCTCTCGGCCGCGGCGAGGGCCTCGTTTACGGCCTGCCCCGGCTGCCCGCCGGCAAAGAGATGCTCCAGGTGATCTTGAGGATGCGCGTCCGGTATGGACCGCAAAGCATGCGCGAGGCGACCGTGGAGAGCCGACTGTTCGGTGTCGGACAGACGGCCGACCACCGCTTCGCGGACGCGATCGTGCGTCGGCTCCAGCCGAATTCGCCCCCCCTCGACCACCTGACGAATCAAACCGACCTCGCGAAGCCGAGCGACGCCGTCTTCGGCCTCCGCAGGAGAGGTCAGCGCCGAGAGCAATCTGTGCTCAATCGCATACCTCGCTACGCATATCGCCTCGAGGATTTGGCTTGCAGGTCGCGGGAGCAGCCCGACCCTGCGCACGACCAGTTGTTCGAAGGTAGGCACCCCCGCCGAGGCGGAGGCCCGATCGGGCCCGGCGAGCTCCGACGCAAGCGTTTCCACGAGTAGCGGAATGCCGGCGGACGCAGTGACCATGGCCTCGACTTGCTCTCGAGACGCATCCGGCGCGATCGCCTCGACCAGAGCCCGCGTGTCCTCCTGATCGAGAGGGGCCAGGTCCCTTCGCTCGACGGGCGCACCACCGTGGGAGCCGGGCGCGAACAGCAGCGAAACGTGACTCTCGGGTCGCTCCTGAGTGCGGCTCGTCAAAATGCACACGAAGTGTCCAGACGGCATGGCACGCTGCAGCAATCGCAAGAAGACTGCGCTATCCCTGTCCGCCCATTGCAAGTCGTCTACCCACACGACGAGGTCCCGAGTCTCGGCAATGCGCAGCAGAAGCTCGCGCAGAGACCACGAAGGCGCGGTGACGTAACCTGTAGTCGTGCGCCGCAAATGTGGTCGAGTCGACCTGCTCGAGCGCGTCCACACGCCGGAGAACGGGAAAGACCTGCAGCAAGGCGACTGCGTCGTCCGGGAGAATGTCCGCCAGCTCGCTCACGTCGAGTCGGCTGAGATACCGGCTGAGATTGTCGACGAGGCTGTCCAGCGCCCTGAAGGAGACGTACTCGCGATAGTGGCATCTTCCGCGGAGGACGACCGTCGACGGGGCGCTCTCCAGCTCGGACAAGAACGCCTCGACGAGGGCCGTCTTGCCGAAGCCGGGTGGCGCGGTGACGTGCAAAAAGGCGGCTTCGCCTCTTCGCGCGCCGGCATAACGATGCCTCAGCCAATCGAGCTCGGATGCTCGACCCTGAAAGCGGGCCCTCCGGTGCGAAACCACGAGCGAAGTGCGCGTTCCACCGAGGCGTTCCATCACGTCGCCGAAGCCCGGCCGCTGCGAGGGCTCTGAGTTCAGGAGACCGGTCACGAGCTCCACCCATTCGGGGGGCGTGCTCTGCGGAAACGGAGGGGCCTTGGGCTCCGCCGCCCTCCGCGCCAGCGAACCTGCGGCCCCGAAGGGCACGACGCCGGTGAGTGCCTCGTAAAGGACGACCCCTACGCTGTACCAGTCGGCCGCCGCGGAGAGCTCGCGGCCCCACGACTGTTCCGGCGCCATGTACTGCAGCGTGCCGACCAGCCTTCCGGCCCGGCTCACCAGCGACTGGTGCGACTCCAGCTGGCTCACCAGGCCAACATCCACCAGGACCACGCGGTCGTCGGCAGCTACCAGGATGTTGCTCGGCTTGATGTCGCGATGCAACTTGCCGAGCTCGTGCAACGCGTTGACACCGAGAGCCAGCTGCAACGTTCCGAGCCGCAATCGTTCGAGCACCACCGGCGCGAGCCCTCTCTTCTCGTCCGGATGCCCCGCCTTCCACACCCAGGTGAGGAAGTCGGGGCCATTGACCAGTTCCATCGTGAAGAAGCAGCGGTCCGGCGAAGCCACGAGGTCGTAGAGGCGAATGACGTGCGGGTGCGACACGTCAATCAGCGTGCGGAACTCCTTCTTGAGACGATAGGCATCGTCCGCCGTGACGTTCTTGAGCGTCTTCAGCGCGACCTCGTGCCCGAGGACCCAATTGAACGCCCGGAATACCCGACCGCTCCCCCCTCGCCGAGAAGCTCACTCAGGTCATACCGCTCGTCCGACCAAATGAGGCCCCCGGCGATGCCCCGGGTTCCCCGACGAGACCCCAGCTCGGTATCTTTTGGCTGGGACATGACCCTGCACTCCCCTCATGACGGATTGAAGCGATTGTCTACTTCGTAAACTCGGTCTTTTAGGGCCAGCGGTCCGCACGAGGGTGGCGTCCATCATGGACCTCGGAAAGGACGGAACGGGAGCTTCTGCCAGAGGTTCGACGTCTCGCTGAGCACGGTGTTTCCCACGGCCCGGATGGCCTTCACGCCGCGGCTCAGCGCAGCCAGACCCATTGCGCTGAGCTGCAGGTCCAGGGGCCATGTCTCGCAGCGTGGTGCCGACGAATTGGTTTCGTCCAGCAGTCCGTTGACCGCCAGCCTCGCCGATTCGTTCGCGGCCTCCATGCTGGCAAAGTCCGTGGACGTCTTCGCGTAATCTCCCGCCAGAAAAAAGTTCGAAGCGTTCGTCGTCGCGCCCGGGCGCTTCGCCAGCGAGCCGACGGTGTTGATGAAGAGCGGATCCGGATTCTGCCAGACAAAGTGACCCGGGCGTTCTTCGACTCGTTCGATGGAGCAAAACCAGCCCAGCAGGTCCTTGTCATCCAGCACGGGCTCACGACCTTCGCCTGGCCCGTTGGGCTGGTTGTTCAGGTGAGCCTTCAACTCGGACCATACCTCGTAGAACAGCTGCTCTTCGTCGCATTCCTTCGCGGTCATGTCTTGAAAGTGCCCGCGCGCTTCCCAGTTGGAGATGATGACCGACAGAACCCCTTTGATCTCCGTATCCGGTGCCACCTTCGCGTTGCCTGGGACCGCGCGGATCGAGGGCGACACCGGCGCTTTCTTGTCTACTACGAACTGCTTCTCCTTCCAGAACTGAACTTGGGACACGGCGGTGATTGCCCAAGGCGAATCACGGAGCATGATCCCGCCACGCGCTACGGGGACGTCTCGTCGGAGGAAGAACTGGAGCCCGACCATCCACCCCATCGACTGCCGCAAGTCGCGTAGCGGCCGCAGGCTGGGGACCGCGATCTCGAGGCTCGTCCGTGTAGCGACGAGGTGCCGCAGGATGTCCTCGATGGCGTGTTGATCTTTTCGCTTTGTCCCGGCCGCACCCGGCTCAGGGCGGCGACGCGCAACAGTTTTGATGAACGCGTCTATCTTCTCCCGAGGAACGTGCGGAGTGAATTCCGCTCCGGCATATGCCCCGTCCACCCAGCGAACCGTCGCTTTAGCCGCGAAGGATTCATGAGCGACGCTGCCGTTGGACCCCAGCGCAGGCCTGTCCATCGTCCTGAAGCGGAGCCCTCCGGTCGAAACGTCTTCCGCTCGCACCAGCAAGGCTCTCCGATCTTGGGTGAAAGTGACGTCAGCGGCAACACTCCTTCGCTCTTCCTGACGCCACACCCGCAAGGCCTCGAGGTGGTTGATCAAGGCGCCCTTGCCGGCTTCGAACTCGGCGGACAGCTTCGACTCGTGAATGGTTTTGTGCAGTCGGTCGACGGCCTCTTTGACGCTCTTTTCCCTCCTGGCGAGAGCAACCGGGTCTTCCAGGGCTGCGAGAACCGGCGCGACGTGCTTCTCGGGGTTGATGAGGTCGACCAGCGCGCCAATCGGAAGAGCACATACGCAGTAATCGTACTGGGCGCCTCCACCGTGGAAAGCGAGAGTCCGGGTGCCGGCGCCCGCAGGTACGGTGTCGGTCACTACGACCTCGTGCACCTTTCCGTTCTTGCAATTGATGGCGACGACCTTCGTGTTCAAAAGCAAGGTGACGCCCAGTGTTCCCGCGCCGCCGCGAACGCCGTCGCGCGGGCCTGCGAGATGCTCTCTCCACGGCTTGAGCCACGCGTCGCTCGTGGGTCCGTCCAGAACGCGCCCCACCGAGGCCACGGTATGACCATTGGTCTTCACCGGCGCGACCGTCGTCCGCCAGAATTGAAGCGCGACTCGGCCGAGGGTTCGCGCGCTCGCCCGGCGGGGGTCCATCGCAACCGTCCAGCGGACGGCGACGTCACCAAAGTATCGCTGGTACTCGGGGGACTGCGAATCGGCTTCCACGAAGTCCCACCACGTGACGTTCTCCAGCGCGTCGTCCGAATGCGTGCTCACCGCGACAATCAATTCGATCAATTTCTGAACCGCGAGCGCCACCTCGCTCGGTCGCAGCCCGAGCGCCGCGAACGAGTTGGCGAGACCGGCAATGTCGGGCAGCGACCCCAGGTCCAGATTGAAGTCGAGCTCCGTCAGGCCGTCGCGCGCCATGATGACGCGGGAGCTGGCAACGAGGTCGTCTACGACGCTTTGCCTCGGAAACGCGCCCCCGGCCGACGGAATTCGGCGCATCGTGTCGATGAGATGGCGATAGAACGCGGGAAAAAAGTGAAAGCCATGTTCCGTCGGCAATCCGGAAATCTTCTTGCTGCGTGCGCGGCCACCGATATCGTCTGATGATTCCAGAATTGTTACTTCGAATTTGCGCTCTGCGAGCTCGTGTGCGGCGCTCAGTCCTGCGACGCCCCCACCCAACACCAGGACTCTTTTCATGGGCCGTAGATTTCGCACAGAATGGCGCTAGCTGACAGAGAAAAAAGGGCGCGAGCGTCACCCCTCTCGCGTTTCACGTTCTGGAAACAAAAGGGATTCCTCACAAGCTGCAGCCAGCCTAGGGGCGACGTCGAGAGGCCCCAATCCGGTTCGACGCCTTCGTTCGGGCGGGGTCAGTCTTGGCCGCAAACGTACTCCAGAAGTGCGCCGGCGCTGAACGCGCGTAGCGCTGGGCTGGCCGGCCCGGCTGGCGCTCCGGGCGTGCAATCCTTGGTAATCGACTGCTTGTCGTGAGGTGCGCAGAGTGGACCCACTGCGTCCCGAGGGGACCCACGATGACCCGCCCGCCGCCCTCGATCGACAATCCTGTCCGGAAGGCCCACCCGCTCGACGGTGGGCACGACGACTGCCCTCCCCCGTCGAGCGTCGCACCTCGCTCGCCCGCGTCCAGTGACGCCCTCGAGACCCTGCACACGGCCGAGACGGCGGTGCGCCATCACACCGGTCTGCGCCTCGAGAACCTTCGCGTGCTCGAGATCGGCACCCGCCAGGACCTGCGGCGGTTGCGCCGGCTGGCTCTGCACAACGAGGTCGTCGGCATCGACACCGACGTCACGGACGAGAGCTTTCACCTAGGCGACTACCTTCGCTCGCTCGGCCAGAGCCCGGCGATGCGGGCGGTGAAGTCGCTCCGTCGCAAGATGCTCGGCGCCGGCGCGGGCAGCCCATCGGGCGGCGCGGCGGCGGTTGCTCGCGAGCTCGGCGTCACTCCCTGGGCGCCGCCGCGCCTCGTACGAATGTGCGCGAGCAACCTGTCGTTCTCGGACGAGACGTTCGGCTTCGTGTGCTCGTTCGAGGCTTTCGAGCGTGTCGACGACCCCGGGGGCGCGCTTCGCGAGGTCGCTCGCGTGCTCCGCCTCGGCGGCGTCGCGTACCTCCGGATCGTCCTTACACGGGCCCCTCGGGGTACGAGGGACCCGGATGCCTGGCCAACGGGGACCCGCATCCGCCTTATTGGCCACACCTTCGAGCGGAGTTCGCCCAGACCGTGCGCCCGGACCCGCAGCTGAACCGGCTCCCTCTCAAAGAGTGGCGCCTGCTCCTGACCCACACGATGCCCGGCGTCGAGCTCGTAACCGAGCGGCACGGCCCGGACTTGAGCGGGCCGCTGGCAGAGCTGCGTGCTCGCGGCGAGCTCGCCGAACACGCGGACGAGGACCTGCTCACGACGCGACTGGTATCCATCTGGAAGAAGAGGCGGAGAGCCATGGTCCGGACCTGACGCTTCTGGCGGCGAGACACCGACCGGCTATCTCCTCCCGTGGGAATGGCCCCTTCCACCGTCACGTCGCTGCGGGGCGGCAGGTTTCGGGTGCTCGGCTCGCTGGGCGAGGGTGCTCAGGGACGAACGTTCGACGGGGTGGATGCGCGCGAGGGGCGCCCGGTCGCGATCAAATGTTTCAACGTCCGCGGCGCGACGTCGTGGAAAGACGTCGAGCTCGCCGAGCGAGAGGCACGCGTCCTTCAGTCGCTCTCGCATCCGAGGCTGCCGCGATACGTCGATCGATTCGAAGAAGACGGCGCCGTCTACCTCGTGATGGAGAAGATCGAGGGCGAGAGCCTCGCCGTGTTGCGCAAGCGCGACCGCGTGCTGGGTGAGCGCGAGATCGAGCGTCTCCTGCGCGACTCGGCGGACGTGCTCGCGTACCTGCACGGCGGCTCGCCGCCCGTCATTCATCGCGACCTGAAGCCGGGCAACGTAATACGCCGGCCCGATGGCTCGTTCGCGTTCGTCGACTTCGGCGCGGTTCGCGACAAGTTGCGGCCGGAAGGGGGATCGACCGTCGTGGGGACGTTCGGGTTCATGGCACCGGAGCAGTTTCAGGGGCGCGCTCTCCCGGCGTCCGACGTGTACGCGATCGGCGCGACGGCCGTCGCGATGCTCACGGGACGTGAGCCGGAGGAGCTGCCCCACAAGGGACTGGCGCTCGACGTGCGCGCCGCGCTCGCGGGGCGCGCGAGCGATCGCATGATTCGCGTGCTCGAGAAAATGCTCGAACCCGACCCGGACCGGCGTGCGAGAAGCATCGGGCCTTTGCTGAAGGAGCTGGACCAACCGCGCTCGTCCGGCGCACGCGGCAGACCTGCGCGCCCGCCTGCACCCTGGGAGCCCGAATGGCGAGAGCGATTCGAGCGCGAGATGCAGCAGTGGAACAGCCACTACCAGGGGAAGCACGCTCGTCGGCAGGCGCGACGCGAGGCGCGCTGGGCCAGGCGCGAGGCGAAGCGCGAAGCGCGCCGCCGCGAGCGGGGGCTTCGCAGGGTGCCTTGGCCGTTCTCGATGGTGCTCGCGATCGTGTTCACCGTGGTGATCGTGCTCGTGTCCATCGCGACGCAGCTGGTCGTGCCGCTGGTGCTGCTGGCGCTTTCGATCGTGTTCGGGCGCGCGATGCGCGAGGCCGCCAGTACGGTACGCGAAGCAGGCAGGTCCGCCGTCGAGGGCATCCATCAGTCGCGTCGCTGGCTTCGCGGGAATGCGGGGGAGGGGTCCGGCGAACTTCGAGTGGAAGATTGAGCGCAGCCGACACGCGTGGATCCGGACGAGCCCGCAGCGCGGGACCACGTGCGGGTGGGCGTGGATCCCACGCCAGAGGACGAGCAGGACGACGAGCCGTCGCCGCGTGCTAGGACCCGGCCATGAGCATCCCCCCGAGCGCCGCACTCGACACGCTCTGCATTCACGCCGGGCAGGAACCGGATCCCGTGTCCGGGGCGGTCATGACGCCCATCGTTTTGGCGACCACTTTCGCGCAAGACGGACCGGGGGCGCACAAGGGATATGACTACTCGCGCGCCGGCAATCCGACGCGGACGGCGCTCGAGCAATGTCTGGCGGCGCTCGAGGGCGCAAAGCACGGCATCGCGTTCGGGAGCGGCTGCGCGGCGGCGACCGCACTCCTGCTCACGCTCAAAGCCGGGGACCACGTGCTCGTGGGCGACGACGTCTACGGCGGCACGTTCCGGATCTTCGACAAGGTGCTCAAGCAATTCGGGCTCGAGGCGACCTTCCTCGACATGACGGACCCCGCACGCGTGCGAGCCGCCATGCGGCCGGAGACCCGCCTCATCTGGATGGAAACGCCCAGCAACCCCATGCTCAAGATTTTCGACATCGCGGCGCTCGCCGAGGTCGCGCACGCGCGGGGCGTGCCGCTGGTCGTCGACAACACGTTCGCGACCCCCATGCTTCAGCGCCCTCTCGAGTTGGGAGCTACGGTCGTCGTGCACTCCACGACCAAATATCTGAACGGGCACTCGGACGTCGTCGGCGGCGCCGCGCTGACGAACGACGAGACACTCGGCGAGCGGCTCCATTTCCTGCAGAAGGCCGTCGGCGCCGTCCCGAGTCCGTTCGACTGCTACCTCGTGCTGCGCGGGCTGAAGACGCTCGCCGTCCGAATGAAGCGGCATGTCGAGAGCGCGCGAACGATCGCGGCGTATCTCGCGTCGCATTCGCACGTTGGCCGGGTGCGTTATCCCGGGTTGCCCTCCCACGAAGGGCACGCGCTCGCCGAGCGGCAGATGAGCGGCCCGGGAGGAATGATTAGCTTCGAGCTGCGCGGATCGCTGGCGCAGGCGACGGCGTTCCTCAAGGCGCTGCGCATCTTCGCCTGCGCGGAGAGCCTCGGCGGGGTGGAGTCGCTCGCCGAGCACCCGGCGATCATGACGCACGCGAGCTTGCCGGCGGACGTGCGACGGTCGCTCGGCATCGGCGACGGCCTGCTGCGCCTCTCCATCGGCCTGGAAGACCCGCGCGATTTGCTGGCCGACTTGGAGCGCGGGTTCGCTGCTGCTCAACTAATTTAGCCAGGCAGAGATCCTCACACAGGCACGTCCTGCCGCGGTATGCTGCCCGCCGCCTTTGGAGGGACGACCGCGATGATTTTCCGCATCCTTCGCCACTGCGCCTTGCCGGCGCTGCTCGCAGCCGCCGTGACGCCCGCTTGCTCCGGCTCGCCGGCGTCGGCCAAGGCTCTCGTGAAGTCGTACCTTCAGCAATCGTCCACGGGGGGATGCCCGTTCGGCAGCCGCCAGGAGTGGATTGACGTAGGCGTCGAAACGGGTTCGCAGCCGACGCTGGTGGGCGACGGCGACGCCCAGGCCGGTGGAACGGTCTCGGTGACCTGCACGGTCCATCCCAACGGCGGAGGCTTCGACCTCAGCCTGAGCGCGGTGCTCGCGAGCATCAACGGCGGGAGCATCTCGATCCAAAGCAACACGCCGGTCACTTCGACGGGCGGCATGGGCATCTCCGGCACGTTCGAAGGCATGCATGGCCTTCGCTTCGCCTCCGACAGCTGCACCCTGACGTACATGTACGAAAACGGAGCTGTGCCCGACTCCACTCCGATTGCGGGGGGACGCGTCTGGGGCCACATCTCGTGCCTCGACGCGCAGAGCATGGTGAGCAACATCGGCGCGGACGGCGGTTCGACGCCTGAGTCGTGCGACGCCGAGGCAGACGTCATCTTCGAGAACTGCGGCTCCTAGGGGCGCTCAGTCGTCGTCTCCCTCGGGGGGCTTCGGTGCGCCTTCGAGCGTGGCCAGCAGGGCCTGGACCTCCAGAGATACTTCGAGCTCGGGACCGGTCGCGAGAAACGCCTCGAGGTACTTGCGTGCGGCGAGATTGTCGCCGCGCGCTTGGTATGCGAGGCCGACGGCGTGCAGACTGTCGGGGTCTCCCGGCGAGAGGCTGAGGGCCGCCATTCCCTCGCGGATTGCGCCGCGAATGTCGCCGGTCATCCGTAGCGTATGGCAAAGGGCGACGCGGGCCCCGAGGTACCTCGGCGCGATCTTCGCGCTCGCCGCGTAGGCATCTCGCGCCGCCTCGGCCTCGCCGGACTCGAAGAAGGCAACGCCTAGAAAGTAGTAGGCGTACGGGTTCTTGGCGTCGCGCTGCAGAGCAGCGCGAAGCTCGACCAGGGCCTCGGCGTAGCGCTCCTCGTGGAGGAGCTCCGTGGCCTCTTCCACATCCGCCCAATGGGCTGCGTCACGGTGCTCTTCCTCGCCCTTGATCGCCATCGCAGCTGCTGGATAGCAGCGTTCGCGGTGCGGCGACACGGACCGCGTATCGGCCGACGCGTACGGGGCCCGGTCAGGTCTGTCTTGCAGGCCCCCCTTTGCCCAAAGACGTCGGCCTTTCCGGCCAATACGGTGTATTCTTTTCGTGCGTACGCGGAACGCCGGCAGGCGCAGCTCTCGCGCACGGATCCTGCTTGTCGAGATCGCCGACATGGCTCTCCCGGTCGCGCTGGAACAGCTCATCGGCGTCGAGAGGCTCGCCCTATTGCGTGAGGTCGCGCTCATGCCGCGCGATCTCACGGACGTCATCCCCGACGTATGCAGCGGTGACGACGTCGTCGTGCTCGTGCACGGCTTCCTTGCGAGCGCAGGGGTGTTTCGACCGCTCCGCGCGAGGCTCGAGCGGGAGACCGGAGCTCGAGTCGCGACCTTCACCCACGCGCCTGGCGTCGGCATTCGTCGCATCGCGCGGCGCCTGTCGGCGCTCGTCGACCGCTTCCCGGTAAACACGCGGGTGACCGTCGTCGGGCATTCGCTGGGAGGCGTCGTGGCGCGCTGGTACGTGCAGGAAATGGGAGGGCACGCGCGCGTCGAGCGCACCATCTCCCTCGGGAGCCCGTTCCGCGGCATCGACGTCCCCCCATTCCTCGTCGGGGCCGATCTCCACGAGCAGAGTGCCTTGTTGAAGCGCCTCCGCGAGAATGCGCATGCGTGCGGGGTGCCGCACACGTCCATCGTTGCCGAGCACGACACCGTCGTCGCCGGCATCCAGACCGCGTGCCTCGGGTTCGGCGACGTCGTGGTCCTGCCGGGCCGTGGGCACAACGGGCTCCTCTTCTGCGAGAAAGTCGCCAGCCTCGTCATCGACCGCGTTCTCGGGGAGGGGCCCCGGAGCACGACACTCGGACCGCCTCCCCGCTGACGGCACCTGGACGGCGTCGCGGGCCGCGTGCTAGCCATCCGCGCCGTGCGCAGCCTCCGCGCTCTCGCCCCGTCCTTCATCGGGGTCACCTTCGCCACGCTCGTTGGCGGTCCCGGCGTCGCTCGCGCGGACGCGAGTTCGTGGCTGGCTCTCGGGGGCGGGTATGCGACCCAGCGTGATCACAACACGAAGTCGCGCGACACCGCGCCCGTTTTCTCGGCTTCGCTGGGTGTCGGCAGCTCGCCGCTCTCGCCGCTCGTGGTCGGACTGGGCTTTCGTGGAACGACGATGTTCGGGCTCGGCACGGACCTCGGCGCCGCGCTGCGCGTATCGACGGGCGGCTTCGCGCGCGGCAACTGGGGCGTGGCGCTCGACGCGGGCGCCCTCTGGCGGTCGTGGGGCGGGGGTAGCCACGGAGATTGGCCGCTGCAAGGCGTCGTGACGGCCGGCGCCCCCTGGGGCATCCAGCTCGCCGTAGGCGGGCAGCTCTGGAGCCTCGACGGCGGAAACGCGGCGGAGGGCCTGTTCGTGGCGCTGGAGCTCGACTTGCTCCGCCTGACCATCATGCGCCAGGGCCCCGGCGAGCAGTGGTGGCCCAACCCGAACCCCGCCGGCGGGAGGCTCGCCGGCCTCGCGTGGTGAGCGGCGCCGCCCGCGTTCTCAGGGATGCGGGTCGACGCGCGGCTGCGGTGCGGTTTGCTCGTCGGCCTTGATCGAGTACCGGACGAGCGCCCGAAGAACCTGGTTGCGCTCGACGTTTCCGATCGCGCTCTTGAGGTCCTCGTACACAGTAGGATCGACGAGCAGCGCTCCGATCGTGCCCTTACCCTGGCGTATCCCCGCGACGATGGCGCGCAGATCGTCGCTCATCGCATTGACGTTCGCCATGACGTGCTGCGATGAGTCGTCGCCGTACAGCAGCGCGTGCGCGATGCCGTTGCCCTTGCGTATCGCGATCAGGTCTTCGTGAAGCTCGGCGAGCGTTCCCGCGGCGTTCTTCGAGAGCTCTCCGTCGTACACGAGCGCGTGCCCGATGCCCGGACCCTCCCGCAAGTGAGTCGAGATGTCTTGCACGTCCGCTAGTGTCGCGTCGAGGCGCGCCGTCGTGCTGTCGAGGTGGGTCAAGACGCGATCGAGCTCGTCGGCCGCGCGGCGGTCGTAGACCAGACGGTGCAGGAGCCCGTCGCCGTGAACGACTCCGTCGAGGATAGAGTGGATGTCGGCCACGGAGCCCTTGATATCCGCGCTGAGCTGGGGATCACCCAGCTGCTTCGCGAGCGGCGTCAGATGCTCGATTGCTTTCGCCGTCTCCGCGGCCACGCGATTGGCCGATGCGAAGACGTCGCTCGGCTCCTCCGAGGGGATGAGGGCGCTCGGATCGGCGAGCTCCGCGTCGGGCGATCCGACGGTCAGCTCGATCATCTTGTCGCCGAGCAGACCCTTGTTGTTGACGTGCGCGACCGTGTCCTTCTTGATGCGCCCGGTCTCCTTGCGGTTGATCGACATCGACACGAATCCGCGCGCGTCGTTCGAATTGGCGCTGTGCCCGACGCGGGTGACGGCGCCGATGTCCAGGCCACCCATGCGCACGGGCGCCCCCGGCTTCAACCCCGCGACGTCGTCGAAGGCCGTCTTGTAGCCGACCTTCGCTTGCCAGAGCCCGCGCGTGTCGCCGATGAGGAAGATGGCGAGCATCGTGAGCACGAGCCCGAACGTGACGAAGATGCCGACCTTGAGCTGTCGAGTCATGGCAACTCCCCAGCATAGCGCCGTGCCCCAGAGGCGCCTCAGGACGACGACAGAAGCGAAGCCACGTCTTCGGTCTCCGGAGCCCGCCCTTCGATGAAATCGCGGACGGCCGGGTCGCGGGTCGTCTTGAAGACCTCCTTCGGCCCCACGAGCAAGATACGGCCCCTGCCGATCATCGCCAGGCGATCGGAGACGCTGAATGCGGTGCTCATGTCGTGGGTGACGACGACGCTCGTCAGCTTGAGAGCTCGTTGAATGCCCTTGATCAGGTGACCGATGCGCGCCGTATTGATCGGGTCGAGGCCGGTCGTCGGCTCGTCGTACAAGATGACCTCGGGCTGAAGGGCCAGTGTACGCGCGAGGCCCACGCGCTTCTTCATTCCACCCGATAGATCGCTCGGGCGCATCGGCTGGATACCGGGCAGGCCGACCAGTTCGAGCGATTGCTCCACGCGGGCCTCGATCTCTTCGTTCGACATCGTGTCCCAGAACTGCTCCCGCAGCCCATAGGCGACGTTGTCGCCCACCGACAGCGAGTCGAACAGAGCAGCGCCCTGGAAGAGGTACGCGATGCGGCGGCGCACCTCGGTGAGCTCCTCCTCGTCCATCTTGCCCACGTCGCGGCCGGCGAAGAGGATCTGCCCGCCGTCGATGGGCAAAAGGCCGATGAGCATCTTGAGCATGACGCTCTTCCCCGAGCCGGACGCGCCCATCACCGTGATGGTCTCGCCCCGGAGTAGCTCGAGGTTCAAATCCGAGTAGATGGCCTTCGGCCCGAAGCGCTTCTGGACGTGAACGAAGCGAACGATCGGCTCGCCGGCGGGGAGGCTATCGGGCGGGTTCGTGCTGTCGCTGGCGCTCACGAAGCGACACGATAGCGCAGCTCTTTCGGGTCAGCTGGGCTCGGCCGCGACGAGGCGCATCTCGACGGCGCCGCCACCGGTCCACGTGTCGCGACGAAGGGCGCCGATGACGCGCGCTGCCGTGCCAGGGGCCAGCCGCGTGGCGAGCTCGCCCATGTCTGCGCCGAAGCACGAGAGCGCGGTGCCCGCGACGTCGATCCAGAGCCGCAGGTGCCCTCCCCTCACCTCGCGCACGCCCAGGACGCGCGCGCGGTCGACGGCTACGCGCGGCGCCGGGTTGGCCTGCCCGCACGGCTCGAATCGCGCGAGCTCGTGCATCACGCGCCCGGCCGGATCGCCCTGCTCCAGGCATGCGTCCGCGTCGAACGCCGGGCGCGTGTCCGGCACGCCGAGCTCGACGCAAGCCGCAGCGAACTGCTCTCGCAGCGCCTCCACGCGGTGGCTCTCGACGTCCACGCCTGCTGCCGCGTGATGGCCGCCGAAACCGACGAGCGCGCCGCGCGAACGGTGGAGCGCCTCGTAAACGGAGAAGCCCGCCGGCCCGCGCGCAGACCCGCGACCTCGCGCGCCGTCCAGGGCTATGATGACGGTGGGCTTGCGGAAGCGCGACGCCAGCCGCCCCGCGACGATCCCGACGACACCGGGGTGCCATCCCTGCCTGGCGAGCACGATCCCCGGCAGAGCCGCCAGGGCCGGATCGGCAAGCTCGGAGAGGGCATCGGCGAGCACGGCGCGCTCCACTTCTTTCCGGCGAGTGCAATGCGCTTCCACCTCGGCAGCGAGACGCGCCGCGTCGGCATCGCTCTCGGCGAGGAGCAGGGCCAGCGCGAGATCCGGCTTGTCCAGGCGTCCGGGCGCGTTGATGCGAGGGGCCAGGCGAAACGCGACGTCCTCCCCCGTGATCACGCCGGACGCGCAGCCGGCGATGGCGGTCAGCGCGCGTGTGCCAGGCCGACCTCCACGGGCGAGCAGCGCGAGCCCCGCGCGCACGAGCGCGCGGTTGTCGCCGTCGAGCGGCGCGACGTCGCCGATGGTGCCGATGGCCACGAGATCGAGCCAGCGGCGCATGTCGAGGACGACGCCGAGGCGGGCACGCACGCCCGCCGCGATCGAAAGGGCCAATCCGACGGAAGCGAGGCCCTTGTAGGAGAAGCCGCACTCGGGCCGGTGCGGGTTGAGGAACGCGACGGCGGGCAGCGCCTCGTCGGGCACGCGATGGTGGTCGATGACGACGGCGTCCACGCCTGCACGGCGAACGCTGGCGAGGCGTTCGTGGTCACTCGAGCCGCAATCGCACGTGATGAGGAGAGACGCTCCCGTCGCGAGCACCCGCTCGAGAGCGGGATCGGAAAGGCCGTAGCCTCCCGCGAAGCGGTCGGCCAGCGCGGTGACGACATCCCCTCCCAGCGTGCGCAGGACGTCGGTCAGGAGCGCCGCCGCCGTGACGCCGTCGGCGTCGTAGTCGCCAAACACGCATATGCGCTCCCTGGCGCGCACGGCGCGGGCAATGCGGTCGACCGCCTCGTCTCGGTCCTTCATCGTGTCCGGCGGCGTCAGGTCCGCCAGGCGCGGCTCCAGAAAGCGCGTGCTCTCGTCAGCGCCGTGCCAGCCGCGCGCGAAAAGGACGCCGCCCGCCGTGTTCGTGAGCGACAGGGCCCGAGCCAGCGCGATGGCCTCGGGGCCCGCCGTAGGCGGCAGCCGCAACATCACCCTTCTGCTTAGACCCCGCGCGAAGCGCGACGTCAACGCGGGAGCGCGAGCCCGCGGTGAGGCGCGCCCATTGGTGGGAGGGCCTCACGCGACCTCACGCCGATTGTCGCGCAGCTCACGCCTGCGCGACGACTTCGCGATCCCGGCGGGTGCTCGTCAGCGATGCCGCCGTACGGGAGGCAAACTGCGTGGCCCCCTCCCCGGTCGAACGGACCGCGCGCACGACGCCCAGCGCCAGGTGCTCGTTGGCGTCGATCCAGGCCGTCGCCACGTCGTCGGTCCGCGTCATGACGGAGCGCGCCAGACGGATCGCGCCCTGCTGGACGCCGTCGACCCAATCCACCACCCCGACGGCTCGCTGCGTCAGCTCACTGCGGACGTCACGCACGACGCCGAAGCATGCCACGAGCGTCTTTTCGGCCGCCTGGGTGAAGGACTCGACCCCGACCGCAAGTACGCCTTGATCCTCGCCGGTGCGCTTCGACTCTGTCTTCTGGCTCATCGGTCTTCTCCTCGGCTGCGCGCGCCCCAGGAGGAGGCGGCGTTCATGGGCGCCATCGTCCCCATGGCGCAGTGCGTTGTCAAGCAACGCTTGCCGAGCCGCAAGTGCCGATTTCACCCGCGAAAGTGTTCAAATGACGCCGCACGCCAACCGCGACATTGCGCAAAGCGTCGCAAGTCGCAGCGCTCGCTGATTTAGCTGGCGCGTGCCGGCGCGTTCAGGCGCTTTTTCACGTCCGAGCGCTTGGCCATGCGCGTGTCGATCCACTCCGTCAGCGGGGCGGCGACGTAGATGCTCGAGTACGTGCCGGCCACGATGCCGACGAGCAGGGCGAGCATGAAGTCTTTGATGACACCCGTGCCGTAAACGAAGAACGCGAGGAAGCTGAGCATCGTCGCGCCGCTCGTGAGGATGGTGCGCGAAAGCGTTTCGCTGACGCTAAGGTTGATGATCTGCGCGAACGTCTTGCCCCGGTGCTTGCCGAGGTTCTCGCGGATGCGGTCATAGACGACGACGGTGTCGTTCATCGAGTAGCCGACCACGGTCAGCACCGCGGCGATCGTCGAGAGCGTCACTTCCTTGTGGAAAAGGACGAATACCCCGATGACCACCATCGCGTCGTGGATGCACGCTACGACGACGCCGGGCGCGAACCGGAGGTCGAACCGGACCGCGAGATAGAGCATGATGAAGAGGATCGCGATGGCCACCGCGTTTCGCGCGCTGTCGCGCAGCGCCTTGCCGGCCTTCGGCCCGACCCACTCCACCCGCAATGCGTGCTCGGGCACCATGTCGGCGCCGAGCTTGTCGCGTAGACGATCGATGAGCTGATCGCCCTTGCTGAGGAGCTGAATCTCGACGCGGTGGTCGCGGGGGTTGAACACCTGCGGATTCGTGGCGCTCGGGCGCAGCGCGACACCGGCCACGCTCTGCACCTGGTCGCGCACGCGAGCGAGGTCCGGCTCCACGTCGTATCGCGTGCTGACCTTGTCGCCGCCGGCGCTGAACTTCACTTCGGTCGCGCGCGCGTTCTCCGGGCACTTCGCCGGGTCGCTGACGGGCGCGCGAGGGTCGTCGATGAGGCAGAGCGCGGCCTTGAGGTCTTCCTTCTCCTGGTCGGTGATGGCGCTCACGTCTTGGACGCGGACGAGGAAGTGCCAAGGGTTGTTCGCGTCGACGACCTGCACGACGTCCGGCGTTTGAAACCCGACGGCCTGGATGCCGCTGCGCACGTGGGACGCTTCGATGGGCTTCTTGAACGCGATTTCGACCTCGGTACCGCCGCGGAAATCGGTGCCGTAGTTCGGGCCTGGGTAGAAGCACAAGATGACGGACGCGATGACCAGGATGAAGCTCAGCGGGATCCAGAAGACCCGCTGGCCCATGAAGTCGAACACGCGGCCGGGCTTGAAGAACTCCATGTCAGAACTCCGCTCCGACGCTCAGCCGCCTGACCTTCGCCCCGCGGACCCACCAGTCGAAGACGATGCGCGTGCAGAAGTAACCCGTGAAGAAGCTGCACAGGATCCCGACGAACAGCGTCACGGCAAAGCCCTTCACTGGGCCGCTGCCGTACTGCATCAGAATCAGAGCGGTGATGAGGACAGTGGCGTGGCCGTCGATGATCGCCGGGAGCGCGCGCGAATAGCCCTGATCGACCGCCGCGCGCACGCTCTTCCCTGCGCGCAGCTCCTCGCGAATACGCTCGTTGATGAGGACGTTCGCATCGACGCTCATTCCGATGGTCAGGGCGAGCCCCGCGATGCCCGGCAGCGTCATCGTAGCGCCGGCCATCGCGAGGATGGCCATCTGCAGCATGAGGTTGAAGAGCACGGCCACGTCGGCGACGACGCCCGACTTTCGGTAATAAAGAATCATGAACGCCAGAACGGCGAGCGTCCCGTAGAGCGCGCCCTTCACGCCCTGCTGGATGGCGTCCTGGCCGAGCGAGGGGCCGATGAGCGACTCGTTGCTCGGCGTGATCGGCGCGGGCAACGCGCCCGCCTTGAGCACGGTCCTCAGCTGGTTGGCGTCGTGGAGCTGCTTCTCGGGATCGCCGGCGCCCATCGTGATCTGGGCGCGGCCCCCGGCGATCTTGTTGAGAATGACGGGCGCGGAGTCGACGATGTCGTCGAGGATGATCGCGAACCGCCGGTTGACGTTGGCTCCCGTGACCTCCTCGAAGCGGTCGGCCCCGGCCGGGCTGAAGGTCAGGCTCACGTAGTACTGTCCGAACTTCTGCTGGTCCTGCCCCAGCTCGACGTCGGTGATGTAGTCGCCGGACAGCTCGGCCCGGGTGTGCATGTAGACCGTGCGCCAGCCCACTTCCTTGAACTGCAGCGGATCGGTCCCCTGCGACCGGCTCGGTGACGCGCTCGAATCCGACCGTGTGATCGTCCGGCACGTTGAGCGTTCGGGCCCACGCCTTGAAGCGACCCAGACACTCGGTCAGCGACTCGTTCGCGTACTTGGGCGGCTGACACGACATGCGCGCGTAGTAGCCGGTGATGTTGTCCTTGCCGCCCCCGGCCTTCAGGCCGTTGGGGGCCACCTCCGTGTACTGCGCGATGCCCTCGCCCTCGGGGAGGTCTTCCGCCTTGAGCGCGGGCGGACCGAAGATCTTCGCGGAGTTCGCGTCGTCGAGCATCTTGAACTCGAGGCGCGCCGTCTTGCGGATGGTGTCCTTGATGTCGTTGAAGCTGCGCTCGTCGGTGCCCGGGCACCTCGACGATGATGTCCTCGTCGCGGGTGGTGACGGCGGCCTCGCGAAGACCAAGCCCGTCGACCCGGCGCGAGACCGTCTCCTTCGCCTGAGCGACGGCGCCGTCGCGGATTTGCGACTCGATGTCCGAGCGAATCTTGAACGTGAGCTCGTTGTCGCCCGGCCCCTTGGACTGCGACATCTCCCCGAGGAACTTCTTCGAGAAGCGGTCGTCGATCTTTCCCTCGTCGGCCTTGTCCTTGAACCGCAGGCGGATGAGCGCCGTCTCCGGCTGGGAGACGTGGACCTTCTCGTCGAGCTTGCTCAGCTCGTCGCGCGTGACGCGCCCCTCACCCGAATGCATGCCCGAACTCGGTGGCGAGCTCCTGGCGCATCTCGTCGGCGATGTGGTCGCGCTTGTCGCGGATCGCTTCGTCGACCTCCACCGTGTAGACGAGGCGAATGCCACCCTTGAGATCGAGCCCGGGCGCGATCCCGAACGGCACGCGCTCGTGGATGTATTCGGGCAGCGGGATCTTGCCGCCGCTCATGGTGTTCAACGTGGGCCACAGCGTGACCAGCGCGCCGGTGAACACAGCGACGATGAACCCCAGCTTGAGCCGCCACGCGCCGTCGACGAACGGAAGCAGGCCGAACGCCGCCCATACGAAGCTCAGCCCGCTGAGGAGGAGACCCCAGAAATTGTCGAAGTGAAAGAAGAGGGCGCCACACCCGACGGAGGTCGCCATGACCAGCAGCGCGTTGCGCCGGGCGCCGGGCGGCACGCCGTAGAGGAACGTGCCGATCGTGGCGGCGGTGCCCACCAAGATGGCGAGGGGGTGCCCCTGCCAAAAGATGGCTGCGGCCCAGGACGCGACCGCGATGACGGCGGTTAGAACGGTGATGGTGCTCTTCGTGTTTCGCATGGCGCTGGAGCTAAGGGCGCGAGGGCCGATTTCTTGTCGCTAACAGCCTTCGCTTCCTTCAATTCCTTCGCAGGCCGCTTTGTCGGGCTCCGTGAACGGCGACACGGTGTTCGCAACGAACTGGGCGGTCACGCCGGGGGCGATCTTGACCTTGGCCAGCGCGCCCGTCGAGCTCGACGAGCTCACCGACGAGACCTGCGTTGGTCATGACACGGTCGCCCTTCTTGAGGGAGGCCCGCGCAGTCGCCTCCTTCTTCTGCCGGCGTGACATCAGCAGGAAGAAGGGCACGAAGATGACGAGCATCATGAGGATGGGCATGAAGCCCGCGATCGGAGACGAGGCCCCTGCTGGGGCTCCGCCTCCCGAAGGAGCGGAGGTGCCATCGCTCGCCGTACCCGGTGCGGTGCCCGGCGTCGCCGTGCCTGCTTTCGGCTGAACGTTCTGCGCGAGGAGGAGTTCGTTGGAGAGGAGGATGGAGGACACGGCAATCTCCGAAAAAAACGCGCCCGGCAAGCGGACGCGGTCGGGGTGGGATAGTCGCTGCGGGGTTCGCCGTCAACCGCGTGCAGGGACGGGGCCGGCGGGTCTCTGGCTTACTCGGCGCCTACTCGGCGTCCTTCGCGCAGCGGAACCCGACGTTGGGACCCGCCTCGACCGCTGAGCCCCAGTTTCGCGTCGTCGTGCGGCTCATCGACGGCGGCGAGAGCCAGCCGCCGCCGCGCAGCACATGCGCAGCCCCGGCACGCGGCGCGGGACCGGGACCCAGCGACTCGACGTACCAGTCGGATGTCCATTCCTCGACGTTGCCGCTGAGATTGAGGACTCCGAAGACGCTGCCGCCCGCGAGGTGCGTTCCCACCTTGGCGGGATGCGCCGCGCAGCTCCGGCCCGTGACGTCGTTGATGAGCGTCACGGCCGCCGCGCAGGAGCTCGCGCCGCCGCCCCACGGAAACGCCACGGCGTAGGGGCCGCGCGCCGCGTACTCCCACTCTCGTTCGCTGGGCAAGCGCTTGCCGGCGAAGTGGCAGTACGCCTCTGCGTCTTGCCAGTGGACGCAGGAGACCGGCGCCTCGTCCTCGCCCGCGTCGAAGGTGCAGTTCGCGCTCGACCGGGAAGGCCGCGTGCACCCCCGCGCTTCGACGCAGGCACGGTACGCGGCGACGGTCACCTCGGTGCGATCCATCCAGAACGGCGCGACGGTCGTCGTTCGAGACGGGCGCTCGTTCACCGGGGCGCGCTGGTTGGCGGAGCCCATCACGAAACGACCCCCGGGAAGCCGCAACATGCCGTCCCGCGCCGGAACCGCCTGGCGCACGGTCGCGGGGCGCGGCGGCTGAGGCGTCTCCTCGTAGGGGTTCTCGACGGTACCAGCGAGGTGCGGCTCCTCGGGCTCGACGTCTTCGCGCGCGACCGAGAAAACGGGACTGGCTTGCGGGGCCACGCCTGGACCCGAGCTCGGCGCCGCCGTCGCGGCGGGCGAAGCGGCACGAGTGGGTCCGTCAGGAGAGCCCGAGGCCACACTAGCCAATGCCACTGCGGTCGCGGCGGCTGTCGCGACGACGATTGCGATCGAACGCACCGCCATGGCGCTTCTAGCTTAGCGCCGACAGGCACATCCGCCTGTTTTTCGACGCGGCTCCCGCGTTCCGGTCGGAGCGCAAACTCAGCGTTCGGCGGTAGCGCGCGCATCGCGCCGGCCTAGACGCACCCCGTCATCCTCCCGCGGCCGTGCCGTTGCCGCCGAGGAGGAACACGCGCTTGCCGCGCTCGTCCGCGAGGAGATTGTGCAGGAGTGCGTCGAGGTCGGTCGCGTCAATCTCGTGGCCGGGGGCGACGGCGCCGGCGACCATGCGAGGAATGCGACCGATGCCAGGGTACTCGGGGACCCAGGTGAGCGCGTCGGCGAAGGCGGCCTTGAGCTCGACCGAAAGGGGGCCGTTTCCCGCGAGCGGCCGATTTGCGCCCTCGAGCACGCTGATCGCGAGCGCGCGGCAAAGGGCGCGCACGAGCCGCGGCCCGGGGAACGGGCGCCAGGCGACCACGCGCACCGCTCCGACGTCATGACCGGAGCACGCAGACGCTCGACGTCGGCGAGGAGCGAATCGCCCAGGGCGCCGGCCCCCACGAGGGCGACGGCCGTGTCCGAAGCGGGCGCGCGCTCGATCACGTCGTGACGGCGCGCCGTGAGCGATTCGAGCTCGCGCATCGCACTGCCCAGCGCAAAGGACACACGGCTGGCGAGCGGCGGCTCGCTCTCCTCGGAGACGACCGGGTGCTCACCGGAGCTCGGACGCCCGAGAAACGCTTCGCAGAGCTCCGCCGACGGGCGGCGCGACGGATTCGACGTGCGCCGCGTGCGCGCGGTCGTGAACGACGAGGAAGGGCACGCCGCTGTCTTCGGCGGCGCGCCGGGCGATGAGCGCGAGATCGATCGCCTCGCTGGCGCCGGCCGCCAGGAGCATGCCGAGCGGGAGATCGTCGAGGGCGAGCGCGGGGGCGATGCCGCTCTCGGACGAAAGGAGCTTCTTGACCTGCGGGGTCGGCAACGGCGTGGACGACGACGGCGAGGCGCATGGCCGCGATGCGGGCTAGCTCGCCCCGGGCGGCGGCCAGATCAGCCGCACGCGCCACGAGCGTCACGCGCTCCCCGCGCGACGCAACCTCGCCGCACTTGCGCGCCAGCGCCGGCGACATCCGCCCCGCGCTCGATCGTCACGCGCTCGCCGAAGACGTTGCTGGCGGGTAGCTCCACCCCGTCTATCGCGACCATCACGCGCTGGGCGATCGTGCCCTCGACGAGCGCGATGGCGCCGGCGAGGTCACTCCCCCAGGAACGCGCGCCGGAACCGCTGGAATCCGCTGCGCCTTTCACGAACGCAAATCTAGTGAACTCCCAGCGAAATCAGAAGGGCCTCGGCGTCTCGAGCGTCTCGATGGGCACGCCGAGCACACGCTGCGCGAGCGCGGCCAGCGTGGTTTTATCGCCGACTACGTGCAGGGTCGAATGCACGTGCTCGATGGATTGACCGGGCGCGAGCGCGGCTGCCGGAGAGCTCGTCTCGAGCTCGTAGAATCCGCCGAGAGACGGCTTGCCGGGCTCGGTGGGCCCGTCGTTGTACGCGTTGACGACGTCGCCAGCGTAGGGTTGCTCCTGCTGCGCCCACATGCTGTTCACGTAGGGCACGGAAGCCCCGTGAAGGGTCGCCCACCGTCCGGCGCGGCCTGGGTTCCCGAACCGGACGATGGTCAGAAGCCGCCCGCTCGCGCTGTAGCTCCCCACGCGGTCGCGCGCGCGCGGCGCGCTCAGCCCGATCTTGCCTCGCTGAGCGCCGTCTGCGACCAGGGAGAGCCAGCCCTCGGGCGCGTGAACCACGAGGCGATCGGCAGGGATCGCGCCGAAGTACGCGTCGTTCACGACGGGGCCCGTCGCCGTCGGGTCGAAGGGCACGAGGATCTTCGCGTCCGCGGCGGGGCTGTACATTCCGAGGATCCAGATGCTCAAGAGGCCCGTCTCTCGCGTCCACGCGCGCGCGCCCGCGTTGGTGATTCGGTTGATGCTCTCGAAAGCAACCCACTGGACGCCCGCGGTCGACCACCTCGCCGAAGCGCGCGCGCACCTCGTCGGCCGAGAGAGTTCGCACGGTGCGCTCGACGGCGACGTCGAACTCGGCGCGCGACCAGTTTGCGACGTGCATCGAGCGGGTGAAGACGACGCGCGATCGGTCGAGGGCGCGAACCTGCCACTCGCCTTCCTGCATTTCGTGGGGCGTTTGCCATGCGCCGATCGTGAAGGGCGCGCCCGGCGGGAAGTACAGACCGTACTGGCCGCCCTCGGGTCCGAGCCAGAAGCGATCTTCGCCGCCGTAGTTGTCGAACGGCGTACCGGTCTTGCGGGCTTCGAGGAAGGCACGGTGCACGAACCCGAGGCTCGCGCCGTGGAGATCGACCGCGCTCGTCATCACACGCCCCTGCCATCGCGCGCTCACGGCGACGACGCCGCCGCCCGGCGACTCGAGGACCTCGACCGGACCGTACGCGCGCAGAAACGCGACGTCGTCTTCGAACGAAGTCGCCTTCGGTGACGATTGCGAGGAGCTCTCGTGAGACGCCGGCATGTTGGGTGGAGGCTCGCTGGCGCACGCGGTCAGCGCGCAGAGGAGTGCAGCGCCCTTCCAGTTCCAATCCCTAGAGCACATTCGCCGCGAGCTCGGCGAGCTCGCTGCGCTCGCCCTTGGCGAGCACGATGTGCGCAGCGAGCTTCTCGCCGCGGAATCGCTCGGCCGCCACGGTGAGCCCGTTCGAGGCGCTGTCGACGTACGGGTTGTCGATCTGGCCCGGGTCGCCGGTGAGCACGATCTTCGTGCCGTCTCCCGAGCGCGTGATGATCGTCTTCACCTCGTGCGGCGTGAGGTTCTGCGCCTCGTCGACGACGATGAACTGCTGCGGCAGGCTGCGCCCGCGAATGTAGGTGAGCGGCTCGACCTGGATCTGGCCGTTCTCGAGCAGCTCGGCGTAAGCGCGCGGGCCCTTTTTCGGGCCGGCGGAGAAGAGAAACTCGAGGTTGTCGAAAATCGGCTGCATCCAGGGGTTGAGCTTCTCGTCCACGTCGCCCGGCAAGAAACCGAGGTCGCGGCCCAGGGGCATCACGGGCCGCGAGACGAGCATGCGGCTGTACACCCCGTCCTCGACGGTGCGCTTGAGACCCGCGGCCAGAGCGAGGAGCGTCTTCCCGGTGCCCGCCTTTCCGACGAGCGTGACGAGGCGGATCGTCTCGTCCAGCAGCAGGTCGAACGCGAAGCTCTGCTCCTTGTTTCGCGGGCGCACGCCCATGATCCCCTCGCGCGGGACGCGCAGGCCCACGATGGCGCGCTTGGCGGCGTCGAACCGGCCCAGCGCGGTGTGGGACGGGTTGGAGCGATCGCGCATGAGAAGGCACGTGTTCGGCGCCCAGGGCGCCTCGCGCGGAGTCACGCGGCCTTCGCGGAAAAACGAGTCAATCTCCTCGCCGTCGAGCTCGACGTCGACCATGCCGCTGGCGAGCGAATCCACGTCGACGCGCTGGTTCTCGTAGGTCTCCGCGACCATGCCGAGGGCGTCGGCGCGTATGCGCAAGTTCGTGTCCATCGTGACGAAGACGGTCGGCCGGCCGCCGTCGGTCTCGCGCACCTCGAAAGCCGTCTGCAAGATGGCTTGATCCATCGCGCTGTGATCGATGGCGCTCGGCAGCTGCAACCTTCTGGTGGGGACGGCGACGCGCAGCGTACCCCCCGAGTCGAGGCCGACGCCCTTGGCCAACGATCCGCCGCGATCGCGGAGCTCGTCGAGCACCCGGGCGATCGATCTCGCGTTGCGCCCCCTCTCGGAGCCCTCGCGTTTGAACTGATCGACTTCCTCGATCACGTAGATCGGGATGACGACGTTGTTGTCCTCGAATCGGAAAATCGCGTGGGGGTCATGCAGGAGGACGTTGGTGTCGAGAACGTAGTTCTTTTTCATCGGGGGCTGACAACCGGGCGAGTAGCCGTTTTACGGGGCGGGGCCTTAGACGCAACGCGTTCGTTGCTACCTTGGAGGGAGCGTACCCCCTCCCCATGGCACAGATCACCCCAGCCATCGAGCGCCTGCTCCTGCGAGCAACCCATGAGGCGCAGCTCCTCGCGGCGGTGACGCCCCTGAAAGCTCACGAAGAGCGGGCGCGGCTCACGCATGCGGTGCGCGCGCGGCGTCCGGCCTTGCCCCGCTGGTCTTACGAGCCGCGGGCGTGCGAGGAACTGAGGCGCGCGCTGGCGGCGGCCGAGCGCGAGCTGGCTCGAGCGGCGAAGGCGCCCCTCGGGGCGCTGGTCCTGGGGCGTATCCGCGAGCTCTCGATTGAAGCGGCCTTGTGCGCAGCGGCAGGAACCGCCGAGGTCGCGATCCTGGCGCGCGAACGCTTCGCTCCCGCCGAGCAGCGACGTGGGGCGCGAGGCCGCCGAGCTTTGCGCGCGATGGCTCGCCGAGGAGCCGGAGCCGCAGCCGGGCGAAGACTCCGCTCTGATTGCGACCGACTCGGAAGATCCGCGGTCGCTCCTTTCGCAGATGCGCGCGGCGGTTGGGGCGCTGCGCCTGCCGTTCTCGGTGGTCACGCGTACGGCGCTGGCGCCTCTTGCGGCGACGGGAGAGCGCGTCATCCTGGTTGCCGCCGGCCGGCCGCTCCGCGAGAAAGACGCGGCCCGGACGGTGCTACACGAGGTCGAGGGGCACGCCTGCCCTCGCGCGCGCGCGGCCGGCGCGCGTGTCGCGCTGTTTCGCGCAGGAACGGCGCGCGGCTGCGATGACCAGGAGGGACGCGCGCTGCTCCTCGAGGATCGCGCCGGCCTGCTCGGCCACGGCCGGCGTCGCCACCTCGCTCTGCGTCATCGCGCCGTCCAGGCGATGCTCGACGGTGCCACGTTCCACGACGTGGCTCGGATGCTGGTCGACGGGCACGACCTGGACCCGGCCGACGCGGTCCTCATCTCGGAACGCGCGTTTCGCGGCGGCGACGGCATCCGACCGGGGCTCGGCCGAGAACGCGTATATCTGGAGTCGCTGGTGCGTGTCCGGAGGCACCTCGCCAATCGCCCGCAGGACGAGGAGGTCCTCGCCTGCGGGCAAGTTGCCGTCGAGGCTTGCGAAGCGCTGCGCGCGTTTGCGCCCCTCCGCACGTGACCCAGTTTTCGGCCGTGGAGCTTTGGGGAGCGGCCGCGCTCCCCTCGACGAGATCAGTTCGGCACGCACCCGAAGGCGCTCGTGCCCGTGCTCGCAGGCTGCGCGACGCTCTTGCACGTGTACCCGCTGCGGCACTGCGGGACCGCCGGATTGCACACCGCGAGGCAAAGACCGCCTTGCGAGCCCAGGTTCGCGCAGACCGCCGGCGGCTGTCCTGGCGACGAAGCGCAGCTCTGCGTGCAGCCGAGCGTACACAGCCCCGACGGGTACTGCGCCGCGCACGTGCCCTTCGACGCGCCGTAGTTGCATTGGGCGCTCGTGCTGCACGGGTCACCGATTGACCCGACGGGCCCGCCGGGAATTGCAGGCGCAGAGTAGCCGACGTCGCTCGCGTACTTTTGCCAGAGATTCCAGAAGAGCCAGTTTCCCCCCGGGCTGCTCGACAGCGACGACGGGCGTGTATGCGTAAAGCGCGGCGGTCGAGTCGTCCCGCGGCGTGATCTGGACGTCGTCGCGTGTCGTCGACGCCATGCCGGGCCCCCACCCTCCCGCGGTAGAGCCGCCGGCGGCGATCTGGTCCAGGCTGTCGCGAAGCGCCGCCCCGAGACAAGCCACCTGCACGTCGAAGCCGGCGTACGCGGCGTCGCATGTGCCCGGGGCGGCGCAGCCGCAGCCGAACGCGTACTCGACGCGTGCGGCCGGAAGCGGGTACGTCGTCAACCCGACGAGCCCCTGATCCATTTGCGCGCGAACGAGAAAGACGAGCGGGTTGAGCGCGAACCTCTGCGCGGCCGTCAGGATGGCCTCGGCGGCGCTCAGACCATTCGATGTGTAGTCGGACAGAAAGCTCGGAGCCCCATACGGCGGGCGGCTGAGGAACGCCTGAACTTGCGCGAGAGTCATCGCTTGCGGGTCCTGCATGGACGGCGAATCGAGGATCTCGTCGGCGTCGAACTCGGCCCCAGTCGAGGTCAGGTCGGACGTCTGGAGCACGGACGATTCGCCGTTTCCCTTCGAGCAAGCTGCGGCGACGATGCCGGCCATTGCGGCAAGCGCGGCGATGCGACCACCCACGACCAAGAGAGCATACCGCCGCCCGGTGACTGCGCACTCAGGAACGCGTGCGCGCGACCGAGCTCAAAGCTCGCTGACGGCGCCCGTGTCGCCGAACGCGACGAGCTCCTGCGAGTCTCCCTGATCGCCTTGTGAACGCGACCGCACCATTGATGGGCACCGCCGGATGGTACCAGGCCGTCCCGCTGCGGGTGATCGGGCCAAACGACGCCTCGGTCTTTCCCCTGTAGCAATCGGTGAACGTGCCCGCGAAAGTCGCTTTCGTTTCCTTCGGCAGGCCGCGCCACTGCACGACGAGATTCTTGGCGATGGACTTGTACGTTCCCTTGACCAGAGCGAGCACCGGGCCCTGCTTCGTATAATCGATGGGCGCATGGTCGCCGGTTTTCACGATGAGCCCCTGAATGTCGATCTTCTCTGGATCCGTGCGAGTGCCGAAATCGACCAGCATTTTGATGATGCTCTTGCCGCGATACGACTCGGTGACGACCTCCACCCACTGGGCAGACCCTTCCTGGCCCACGATCTTGTAGGTGATGAACGACGGACGACCGCCAGAATCCATCGCCTTGATGCGAATCCACTGGCCTGGAGTGAGCGGCGGGGGCAGCTCGGCTGACGGCGCGGGGAATGTCGTTGCTTGCGGCTGAAGAGCGGCGACCTGCTGGTCGACGCTGGCCTTCATGGCCGGATCGATCGCCCCGCACGCGATGGCTCCGGCAAGCAATAAGAACGCGATGGATCGAAGCATGGGAATGTCTCCTCGGACGGCCAACGTAGACCGATTGTCGGGCGACGCAAATCGGCCGGCGCGCAGACTGCTCGCTTCAATCGACGTGCACCGGCACCTGCGCCCAGGCGGCGCCTCCGCGGCTGTCGTGCACGACGATGAAGATGAAGCCATCGCCCGGATCGGTCGGTGCGGACCACTGGTCGTCGGTCGTATCCGGCGTCCCGATTGAACCGCTCCGCGAGTCGTAAAGCAGGCGCGCCGAGTCCGTGAGGCTGCCGAAGGTCGTGTAGAAGTCGGCCCAGATCTCCTCTTTCAGTGGCTTGCCGTTCGCGTCGAGCACCTCGGGATTCTCTTCCCAGCTCGCCTCCGGCACCACGGGCCCGATGTGAACCTTCGGGCAAGCGCCGCCCTGGCAGCGGCCCGTCGTGAACCCCTGGGCCAGGTCCACGGCGTGCCCTTCGACGTCCACGTGGTCGATGATTGGGTTCGCGTTGGTCAGCGCGTCGAACGCGTAGACGCGCGTGAAGCCGATGACGTAGTCGTCCGGCGTGAGCAGGTTCTCGTTCGTGTCGAAGCACCCGAGCGGCACCTGAACGGGGTTGTCGCTGGTTGGGTCGCGCGGCAAGAGCTCGATGTGCCCGGCGCACGCGATGTTGAAGACGATCGCCAGTCCGTACGGCACCGGCGTGCCCGCAGCGACCGGATGCGCGGTCACCGCGTTCAGGGGCATCTGGAACTGGTACGACGGACCTGTTGGAAGGGGCACGGCGACGCCGGTAGGGAACGTCGGAAGTCCGCCCGCCGCACCGGCCTCCGAACCGCCGTCTGCGCCGCCGTCGGCCCCGGCGCGCGTGCTCGCGAGGGCGGACGCGAACTCCTGAAAGCAACCGTAGTACGCGTCGTCCGGGGGGTTCGGGCAGACGATTGGCAGCCAGTACACCTGCATGGGCTCGGGCTTGGTGGGCCGGCCGTCGTACGCGAGCACGTTCACGGTGAAGTTCTGACCGGGCTTGGCGTAAGCAGGATCGGACGCGGAGGCCAGAATCCGCACGCCGCTGATCTTCGTCTCGTCGCGGAACCCGCTCGGCGCGCACGACGAACAAACCCACGCGAACGCGACGGACACGAGAGACCCGAGGATGCGGCGAAGGGTCATCCTCAGTTCTCCAGGCGCAGCCCGATGCTCGGGATGATGGGCAGATCGTTCGCGTTCGCGCTGTGCGTCGAGTTGAAGTCGTAGCTGATGCCGTCGACGTTGCCCTGGTTATAGACGTTCCACACGTCGAGGTAGATGCCCAGCGTGCCGCCACGCGTCTTCCAGGTCTTGTCGATGCGGATGTCGAGCGAATGAAAGAGCGGCAGCCGGCGTGCCGTACGGAGGGTATGCGGACAGCGGCAGGTACGTGCCGATGTTCTCGTCGTAAAAGCCGTACTGCTGCGGCGTGTACATGTACCCGCTCGTCAACCGGTAGCGCGCGCCGATCTCCCAGCCGTTGCCGAGACGGTAGCTGCCGACGACCGTGAGGATGTGCGTCTCGTCGTACTGGAACGTGCGGAGCGGAGCGCCGGGCATGTCGCGACGCAGGCTGCGCGACAGCGTGTACGCGAGCCAGCCGAAGAAGCGCTCGTCGGGTTTGTACCGGAGCAGCGTCTCGGCACCGTAGACGACGCCGCTGCCGGTATTCCCATAGGGCTGCACGACGAGGTGGTCGAGCTGCTTGTAGAAGCCCTCGAGCGAACCCTCGATGTTCTGCGTGAACACCCGCTCGACGCCGACGTCGTAGTGAAAGGCGCGGTTGCTCGTCAGTCCGGGCATTCCGAAGACGTTGTTCGTCTGCTGCGGCTGCGGCGGCTGCGCGAAGAGCCCGATGCCGGCCTTGAGCGTCGTTCGTGGATCGCGCGTGACGTCCTGGCGAGCGACGACCCGCGGCGACAGATCCCACGACCTGGTATCGTTTGCGTAGTCGAGGCGTATGCCTGGCACGATGCGCGTCCCGCTCCAGGGCGTCGCCTCCCATTCCGTATAGAACGCCGGATGGAAGAAGGCGTCGGTCGCGCTCGTCTTGAGGAGCGGCTCCGCCGAGAAGGGACCGGCGGGAGGTTGCCCGGGCTTGGGAAGCGGCGGAAGCTGCGCGGCGCCGGTGAAGGGGGTGTAGACGAGGTCGAGGCCGACGTTCATCGTGAGGCGCTTGTCGAGCTTCTCCGCGAGCTCGACGCGCGACGTGACGGGCCACATCGTGAAGTCGAAGAAGAGGGTCCCGGCGTTGAAGCTCACGTAGTCCTCCCCGACGGCGCCTACGACCCGCAGCTCGCTCCGGTCGCTCAGCTTGTTCCGGTAGAGGGCCTGGGCGCGCCAGAACCCCGTGTGCGACCCGATCGTGCCGCCGAAGGCCGGCTCGCTGGCGGAAGGCGACGGCAAGAACACGTCGATTTTGTCGTCCGATCCGAAGAAGGCGAAGCGCACGCTCGATCCGCGCGCCGAGGTCGCGCTGCGCGATGGCCTGGTAGTCGTAGTACACGGGAGTGAAGCTGATCCCGGATCGCGTGGCCGAGAGCACCGAAGGAATCCACGCGTCGAGCGTGGAGCGCCGCGCGCCGACGGCGAACTTCCACCCCGTGTCGCCGAGGGGGCCCTGCGCCTGCAAGCCGGCCTCGATCGAGATCGAGAGAGGCCAGCACGTGCGCCTTGTCGCTCTTCGGGTCCGTCAGGCCGACGTCGACGATGCCGCCCATGGCGCGGCCGTACTGCGTGCTGAAGTTGCCAGGGTAAAAGTCGATGCGGTCGAGCATCTGCGTGGGCACGACCGAGGAGAACCCGCCGAAGTGGTACACGATGGGCACCGGAGTGCCGTCGACGAAGTACTGCGTGTCTTGCGGCGCCGATCCGCGCACGATGAGGAGCCCCGAGAGCGCAGGGGGTCGCGCGACGCCCGGTAGATTCTGGAGCGAGCGCAAGGCGTCGCCGTTCGTGCCGGGGATTCGATTCGATCTCGCGCTCTTCGAGCGTGCGCTTGGTCACCTCCCGCGGGGGCTTCGCGCCACGAACCTCGACCACCTCCTCTTCGGTCTCCGGGTTGGCACCGGTGGCCCGTGTCGCGGCCGGAGGAGCGGGCGAAAGGCGATCGATCGAGCTCGTCTCCTCTCCGTAGGCCACAGTCTCATCCGCCTCGTGCGGCACCATGCCCGGCGCGACGACGGTCACGTGGTAGGTGCCTGCGGGCAGACGCTCCAATTGCCAGCTTCCGTCCGGTGCCGTCGTTACGGTCGTCTCGCCACCGGCTGAGTCGCGCGCGACCACGGTCGCTCCCGCGACCGGACGATCGCCTGCCGCCGTGAGCACGCGACCAGCCAGCTTGCCCGGCGGCGGCGTGAAGCGGTAGACGAACCGCACGCGCGCGGCGATCGGGGCACCGTCTCGTGTAGCCGGCTGAAACTGCAGCTTCTGGGCGGCAGCCACAGCGGCTTCGTCGAATCCGTGCCCCGTAGGCTTCTCGACCTCGACGCGAGCCACCGCGCCGTGCGCATCGACCGTCAGCACGAGCGGGACGTCCGTCTCCTCGTGGATTCCGGCCGATAGCGCCTGCGCCGGGTAGGCTGCTCCCTCGTTTCGCGTCACGATGGGCGCGGTGACGACGGGCGCCCCCTTCGGCTCCGGCTCGGAGCGCTCGGCTCCCATCGGTGCAGGGGGAGCCGGCTGCGCGAGCGCGGGGCCTCGCGCGAGCAGCGTGGACGCGAAGGCGAGAATCGCGACTGGGAATCGGCTCGCCGAATGCATCGGGCCCATGGCAGGTAGCCGACGTACGCCGCGTACTCAACCGAAGCGCCCCCCGCCGCGCGTGATATAGGCGCGCGGGAGCTCCCGCGCCTCGATGCCCCCGTCTCCCCCCATCCATCCTGCCTCCCTCTGGCTCGGTACCTGGTCGCGTCCCCCGGACCGGCCTTCGCAGGTGGCGCTCGGCGCGGCCGCCGTCCTTTTGGCGCTCGCCTTGGTGCCGGGCGGTCCCGGCTGGCTGGCCTCGACCCTGGAGTTCGCGAGTCTGGCCGATTTCGGCCGGCGCCGACGCTTTCTGACCGTCGCGTCCTTCGTCGCTGCCTTTCTTTCCCTCGGATACGTGGCGCTCTACCTGCGCGGAGGGCCGCGCGCTCCGGAGGCCGGCTCGTACTGGCTCCAGGGGCGCGCGCTCGCCCACGGCGCGCTCTCGTGGGCCGCCCAAGATCCGGCGGCGAGCTTCCGAGCTCGCTTCCTGTGGTTTGCTTCTCCGGATCGGATCGCCGGAATCTTTCCGCCGGGATTCGCGCTGCTGCTTGCGCCCGCGTTTCTGGTGGGGGCTCCCATGCTGACAGGTCCGCTGCTCGCGGCGGCGCTCGTCCTGGCGAGCTGGTTTCTGGCGCGCGAGATCGCTCTCGAAGCGGGCGAGACCGCCGACCGAGCCGAGGGCATCGGCCGCATTGCCGCGGGGCTGTCCATCGCCTCGGCCGCGCTGCGGTATCACACCGCCGACGTGCTGCCGTACGGAGCCGTCGCGGCCGAAATTGCCGCGAGCCTGGCGTTCGCGCTTCGGGCTCGGCGAACCGGGCAGCCGCGCGGATTCGGGCTCGCCGGAGCGCTCGTCGGCTTCGCTCTGGCCACGTTACCGCCAGCGGCGCTGACCGCGGGCTCCTTCGTTCTCGCGCTCGCCCTGACCGTGAGGCCCGGCTCTCCTTCCGGCAGGCGCAAGGCGCTGGCGTGGACGTTCGTGTGCGCGCTGCCGGGCACGTTGCTCCTTCTGGCCGCCAATCATGCCGCCACGGGTCGGGCCTTCACGTCGGCTGCGAGCTCGTATTTCGCGGCGGTCGAGCCCCACGCGACCTCGAACATCGCCGACACGCTGGGCCTCGCCCTGCACCGCTTGCGCGAACACGTGCTGGACGTGGCGAATTTCGAGCCGCTCGCGCTGCTCGCGTTCGTTCCCGTGCTGCACAAGAGACGCCGCCGCGCGGCATGGCTGGTGGCGCTATTCGCAGCCGTGTATCTCGTCGTTTGCGCACCGCTCGGAACCGCGGGCGCGGCACCGGAGATCGGGGCCCCACTCCTCGTCGGAGCGCTGCCGGTCGAGCACGCGCTGATGGCGCTCGGTCTCTCTTGCCTCTTTGCGCGCCGGCTCGCGCCGGCGGTCATGGTTGCGCTCGCGTTCGCGCTCGCGGGTTTCGCGGTCCATGCGTCGTACGAGCACATGAGATTCGCGATCAGCGGGTTCGGCAGACCCCGGTTCGAGCCAGACGTCCTGCGCGAGGCGAACGTTTCGCACGGGCTGCTTTTTTTTGATGACGACGAGGGCTACGAGCTGGCCAGCAATCCGGTAGTCGCGGCGAGCCACGGGTCGCTGGCGGCACGACTCCGGGGAGACGACCACGACCGGCTCCTTTACGACTCGCTCGGGCATCCGCCTGCCCACCGCTACAGCATCGCGGCTGCGGGAGCCGCGGTCGTATCGTGGTCACCGACGGGCACCGGCGACGTGTGGCGGTTCGAGGCCGAGGCCGACTGGCCCCCCTTCCGCCTGGCGGGTGGCGGTGCCGAGCGCGTGGAATCGTCCAACCCCTGCGCATCGGACGGGCGAGTCCTCGTCCTTTCGCCGGCGAGCAACTCCGAAGCGACCGTGACCGTCGGGTTGCCGGTCCCCCGCGGAATAGCCCCCGGCGAGCGGCGCGTCTGGAACGTCGCGCCTCGCGTCCTTCAGCGCGGTGGGGCGGGGACCGCGAAGCTCTCGCTCGTGGTCGACCCGATGGGCCCCCCCCTTGCCGAATGGACATGGTCGGACGCAGGTCCAGGACCCGCCTGCTCGGAGCTTCCGACTCGGCACGTCGAGCTCGGCGGTGACCGCTCCCGAGCGTGGCTGGTCCTTCGGGCAACCGGCGGCCCCGTCGCCCTGGACAAGACCACCCTCCGCCCGGGGCGCGCGCCGTAACTGGGAGCCGCCTAGCGGCGACGGTTGACGATCCGGCAAATCCAGGCGTATCGATAGCTTACGCGCGTCTATCGCGCGCCTGCCCCGGAGCCGAGCGAATGACCAAGAGTGAGCTCATCGACGCGCTGGCCGAAAGGCGGACCGACCTCACGAAGGCACGTGCCGAGCTTGTCGTGAATTGCGTGTTCGATGCCATGACCGAGGCTCTCCAGCGGGGTGAGGGAATCGAGATCCGCGGCTTCGGAAGCTTCACGGTCCGGCCCTACAAGCCCTACTCGGGCCGAAACCCCCGCACGGGCGAGCCCGTCGACGTCCCTGCCAAGCGCCTGCCGTTCTTCAAGGTCGGCAAAGAGCTCAAGGAGATCGTCAATGGCAGCCGGCATCTTCCAATCACCGGCGGCAAGGACGACGACCCGTAGCCGCGTCCGCTCCGCTCCGGACCCGCCCTCGGCAGGGGCATGGTGCTAGAAAGCGGCGCCATGCAGGCGTTTCCTCCGGTCGAAGAGCAACTTGCTCTGCTCGAGCGTGGTGTCGTCGACTTTCACACCCGCGCCGAGCTCGAGGAGAGGCTCCGGCAATCCCGGGCGACCGGGCGGCCGCTGCGCGTCAAGGCCGGCTTCGACCCCACGCGGCCCGACCTGCACCTGGGCCACACGGTCGTGCTCCAGAAGATGCGCCACTTCCAGGACCTCGGGCACACCGCCATCTTTCTGATCGGCGACTTCACCGCGATGGTGGGCGACCCGACCGGGCAAAACGAGAGCCGCCCCCGGCTTTCGCGCGAAGACGTCGAGCGGTCGGCCCAGTCGTACCTGGATCAAGCGTTCAAGGTGCTCGACCGCGACCGCGTCGAGGTCCGCCGCAACCGGGAGTGGATCGAACGGCTCACGATGGACAACGCCGTCGAGCTCATGGCCAAGTACACGGTTTCGCGGATGCTCGAGCGCAAGGATTTCTCCGAACGGTTCGAGCAAGGTCGCGCGATCCACCAGCACGAGTTCCTGTATCCGCTGCTCCAGGGGTACGACTCGGTCGCGCTCGAGTGCGACGTGGAGCTCGGCGGCACGGACCAGCTCTTCAATCTGCTCGTCGGGCGCGACCTCATGGGCAAGTACGCGAAAACTTCCCAGATCGTAATGACCGTCCCCCTGCTCGAGGGAATCGACGCTCGGATGGAAGGCGGGGTGGTCGTCGGAAAGAAGATGAGCAAGAGCGCGGACAACTACATCGGGATCCAGGAGCCGCCCGGCGAGATTTTCCGCAAGGCGATGCAGATCGGCGACGAGGTGGTCTTCCGCTTTTTCAAGCTGCTGTCGCGACGGACCAATGCCGAGATCGCGACGCTCGAACGAGAAAAAGCGGAAGGGCGGAGCCCGCTCGAGATCAAGGCCCTCTTCGCCCGAGAAATGGTCGAGCGCTTTCACGGAGCCGAGGCCGCCGAACACGCCGAGCGCCAGTTCGAGCGTGTCTACGGGAAAGACGCGGTGCCCGACGACGTGCCGAGGATCGAGCTGAGGCCGCCGGAAGGGGTCGCTGAGCTCGCGTGGGCGCTGAAGCAGGCCAACCTGGTCACGACCACGAGCGAAGCGCGGCGGCTGGTCTCCCAAGGGGGAGTCGAGGTCGACGGATCGCGCGTCAGCGACCCGAAAGCGCCCCTGGCGCGGGGCGGCGAGTACCTTGTGCGAGTGGGGTCGAAGAACCGGCGCTTCGCTCGGATCCGCGTCGTCGAATGATCGCGGCACGGATGCGCCCAAGGATGGGGCGTCGGGAGGCGCTGGCCATCTTCGGCGCCGTCGCCGCGGCGTGTGGGGCGAAGCACCCGGAGCCACCGCGTGAACCGGCGCGTCCGGCGCCGCTCAAGCTGGAGCCGCTCGTGGACCTTATCCCTACGGCGGCCCTCGCGTGGCTGGTGCAAGCGCGTCCTGGCGAGCTCGCCTCCGACGCCCTGCTCGCCCCGGCGATCGGCGCCGTGGTGCCCGAGGAGCGATTCGCCGCGTTTGCCCTGCGGCATGGGGGCGTCGACCTGCGCCAAGCCCGGGAGCTCGTCGTGGCCGGCTTCCCGGAGACGACCCTCACGCTCGCGCGCCTACCCGTTTCCGAGGCTCTCATCGAGTCGGCTTTTGCAGCCCGAGCGTCGGCCGTGGACGGTCGCGCTATCGAGGGGAGCGTCACGCGTTTCTGGGGAACCGTGGGGCTCGAACGCGAGCAAGTGGCCGTCTTCGGCGGAGATGCGGTCGGCCTCGAGCGCGGGCACCTCGGGCCGATGCGCGCCTCGCTGCAGTTTGCGGCTGGAAAGCTTAGGCGAGCGGTGCCGGCGCTGCGCGCGGAACCGCTGGCGCGGGCGGCAGTGCTCCTCGACGGCGACGGGCCAGCTCCGATCCGTGGGTTTGCACCGGGCCCGTTCGAAGGCGACTGGGCCGCCGGCCTCGGCGGGCTGCTCCGCGCGACGACCGCAATCGCGGGAGCGGCTCGGCCCAGGCCGCTGGCGACGCCTGGAGAGCAGAAGCCCAGCGCTGCGCTGTGGGTGACACTCCTGCTCACGGGCGCCTGGGGCGATCAGGCCGGCGCCGCCGCAGATCGGCTGGGCGCCGCATTCCGGGTACTCGCGGAAGACCCCCTCGGCCGCCTGCTCGGTCTCGACCATCCACTCGATGGCCCTCGGGTTTCCGGCGAGGCAGACGCCGTGCGCCTCGACGTCACCCTCGACCCCCTGGCCATCGGCCGCGGCTTGCGCGCCGCGACCAGCGCCACGATGAGGGAAATCCTGGCGTATTGACCGGCCTCATTGACGTCGGACGCTTCCTAATGGTAGCGGACCCCGCTCGCTCGTCGCGCAGCACCCAACATGGCTCGTACCGTTCGCACTGACTCCGTTGCCCCGGCCGGACCCGCGTCGTCGCGCGCTGGCGTCGCGTCGCATTCCTCTGCAAAGTCGGACGGTAAGCGTTCCACGCGGCCTCCGGCCCGCACCACGGCCGCACCGCCGCCCGAGCCGCCTGCCGCCGCCGCCCCTCCGCCGCCGGCGGCCCGTCCCACCAGCGCGCCCCCGCCTGCGCCCCGTGCCGCCAGCGCCCCTCCTCCGGCGCCGGCCGGCGCCTCGGTCGCGCCGACTCGGCCGCCGCTGTCTCGACCGTTTCCGCCCCGCGGCCCGAGCGGCCCTCCGGGGGCCATTCCCCCCCTTCCGCTCGTACCGGCGCCGGACTTCAAGGTCGGCGACAAGGCCGTGCACCCGGCCCACGGCGTGGGGGAGGTCACGGCGATCGAGCAACGCGAGATCGGCGGCACCCGCGCGACCTTCTACATTCTGCGCATCCTCGACAACGGGATGAAGGTCATGGTCCCGACGAGCGCGGCCACCCAGGTCGGGCTTCGCGGCATCATGAGCGACAAGGAAGCGAACAACATCCTGTCGACGATGCGCGCCCGCGAGGTAGCGGTCGACGTACAGCCCTGGAGCCGCCGTTTCCGCGTCTACACCGAGATGATCAAGAGCGGCTCGGCCATCGAAATTGCCAAGGTCCTTCGGGACATGAATCGCTTGAAGTTCGACAAGGATCTGTCCTTCGGCGAGAGGCGGTTGCTCGACCAGGCGAAGAGCCTGCTCTTGAAGGAGCTGGCCTTCGCGAAGAACAAGACCGAATCCGAGATGGCCGAGGAGATCAAGCGAATCTTCAGCTCCTGAAGGTTCCGCGTGAGGCCATCGACGACGATGACTTCGCTCGTGCGAAGGCCTTCAGGCGCCGAGGAGGCGTGCCACCATCCGACGGAAACGCGCCACCCATCCCCGCGGAATCTCGACCGGCTCGAGATCGGGCGGCGGAGGGTTGCTGGCCTTCTGCAGAATGACCGCCGTGGGCGGTGGTTCGACCGGACTTCCATACACGACCGACAGTTGGGCCAGCGCCTCGCGGCGGGCGTCGTCCGGCGACTGCCCGCGACCCGTTCGCACGAGCAAGGTCTGGGTCGCCTCCCTCTCGATCGGCTCGTTGCGCGCGCGTCCGAGGAGCTTCACCGCGCACATCCAGGGTCGCTCGCCCCCCACGCAAACCGGCTCGCCGACTTCTACGCGGGCTCCGCCACGGTGCGGAACGTGAAATCGGCCCGCTCGCGCCCCACCGGGAAAATCGTCATCCGAGCCCGAGGCCATGGCGATAATCGCATCGGACGATACCACCGCGTTATGCTTTCGGACATGGGCGGCCAGGAAGTCCGAGCTTCCTAGCAAGCCTTCAAGGTCATGGCGTCGATCAATCGGCTCAAGCGCGAGCTCCTCTTCAAGATCGTCTTTTACGGACCCGGCCTGGGGGGAAGACGACGACGCTGCAGCACGTCCACTCGGCGACCAAGCCGGAGAATCGCGGGAACATGGTGTCGCTCGCCACCGACACCGACCGCACTCTGTATTTCGACTACCTGCCGATCAAGCTGCTGCAGCTCGGCGACGTGACCGTGAAGCTGCAGCTCTATACCGTTCCCGGTCAGGTCTACTACGCGGCCACCCGCAAGCTCGTGCTCAGCGGCGCGGACGGAATCGTGTTCGTCGCCGACACGCAGGCCGAGCGCATGGACTCGAACCTCGAATCGCTCGACGACCTCAACGCGAACCTCGCCGAGCAAGGCCGCAAGCTCAGCGCCGTTCCGCACGTCTTCCAGTGGAACAAGCGGGACTTGCCCAACGTCGTTCCCCTCGACGAGCTCGATCGAAGGTTCAACCTCTTCGGCGCTCCCTCCATGGCCACCGTCGCCACGCGAGGCGACGGCATCTTCGACGTGCTCGAGCGCGTGACGCGCTCCGTGATCGAGGCATACCGCGCGGAGCTGCCGACCCAGGCGTCGAAGCCGGCCGGCATTCCGATCTTTCTCGACGCCGAGGAGGTTGGGCTCGCGGGCGCGATTCGCGACCTCGCCGATTCGCAGCCGGCGCGCCCCGCCTCGAGCCACCGCCGCGGCGCAACGCCCGCTCCCTCTTCGTCGACGTCGCCGAGCGCTCCGTCGTCGTCTTCGTCCTCTGCCGCCGGCGTCTCACCGGTGCCGATGCGACCCTCGCCGCGGCCTTCGCCTGGGCCCTCGCCCAGTCCCCAGGCGCTCCCTCAGGCCGAACCGGAACGGCAGAGTCACCCGACCACCCCGGCTCCTCCGAGCGCGTCGTCCTTCTCGCTCGGTGACCTCTGGCCTCCCGGCGATCGCGAGTCGGTTCACCGCGCAGAGCACTTGCTCGCCATGCGCGACGCCTCCGGTGCGATCGCGGCGTGCGAGGACCTGCTGTCGCGGGTGCTCGCAACCGGATCGGTGCTCCTCGGCGGGCAGCCGCATGCTCGGGATCCGGCGCTCGTCGTTTCGCTGCTCGGTCTGAACGGAGCGCGCTATCTCGCCTTCCGTGCGGTGGCGCGCGGCGTTCGCGCCAAGCGAGAGCCGACGCTGCGCGAGGCGCTCGAATGCTACGCGTTCGCCATCGAGGCGCGCCGCGCGCTCGATCGCGTGTCCAAAGGACCGTAGCGTCGAGCCGGCATCTGGGCGACCTCAGTGGTCCGGCTGCGCCTGGGCGATCTTCTGTGCGTCGGCAAACTTACGCGTCACCTCGTCGATCTGCTTCTTCAGCTGATCGAGACGCGCCTGGTGGTCGGCCGCAGCCGCCTGGAGCTCCTGGAGCTTCGCGGGGTCCTTCTTCGCGTCGGCGGCGTCCTTCAGGGCGGCGTCCTTCTGCTTCTGCTCGTAGTCGGCGAGCTTCACGCAGACGATGCGCTCGTTGATGTACGAGGACGGCAGATCCGGTTTGATCGCGATGATCTTGTCGTAGTACTCGAGCGCCTTCTTCAGGGCACTCGGGTCGGCCGGTGCCGTTGACCGAGCGCCGCCCCGTTGGCTGTAGATCTCCCCGAGCCACGTCAGGGACTGATCGTCGGTCGGGTCCACCGCGACGGCTTTCAAGAAGGCCTTTTCGGCTTTCTCGGAGTCCCCCGCCTGCATGTACATCCCGCCGACGTTGCGCAGCACTTGGGCTTTCTTGGCGGGTTCCTTCTTGAACTCGGCGAGCTTGTCCATCGCCGCTTCGACCTGGTCGTACTCCTTGAGTTGCATGTGGGCGTACGCTTTCTGCTCCCACACCGCTTCCTGATTGGGGTCCAGGCGGAGCGGACTCCCCGAATTCCTGGGCAGACTGCTTCCAGTCGCCCTTGTCGGCGTACTCGTACCCCTTGTCCCGATGCGCAGCGACTGCGTTCCCCTTGCAAGCCGCGAGTGCGATCAGCGGGACGACGAGGAGCCATAGAGCAGATGCGAACTTGTTCATGCGCGGGCCTTTCGCGGACGTGGCGCGCGGATGATACGCGAAGCCTCGTCGACGACGACCGAATGTTCGGAGATGCGCGTTGACGCGCCGTGCGGCGCGCGTTCGGTGGGCGCTGCTCTGGCTTCTCTGGCGGAAGCGCGTCTTCCTCGAGTGTAATGGCGAACCAGGCGCGGCGGTGCGTTCGACGGCTGGCCCACGCGGGCGGGCGCGGCGCGCGCTAGTCTCTCGGGCCGCCGTGACCACCCAAGACAACCCTTCCCTGCCCATACTCACGCGGATTCTGGCTTGCCTGGATCTGCTTCTTCCAAGTGCTCTTCGACCCCGCCTTCGCCGCCCGCGTCTTTGCCGTGCGGCAGAGCGCCGCGCCTCGGCTTTCTCCGCCGCTCAGGCCGACGCCGCCGTTGCCCGCGCCTGGGACCGACGGGGCGACGAGCGCCCTTCAGCTGCTCTCGCTGTTGCAGCGCGAGGGGAGGCTCGTCGACTTTCTGCAGCAAGACATCGCCGCATTCGCCGACGCCGATGTGGGGGTGGCCGCGCGCGTCGTCCACGAGGGCTGCCGGCGGGCGCTGCGCGCGCACGCCGAGATCGCGCCCGTGCGTGCCGAGGGCGAGGGCGCACGCGTCGCGCTCACCGCGGGCTTCGACCCGGATGCGGTCAAGCTCGTCGGCGAGGTTCGGGGTGAGCCGCCGTACGAGGGGGTGCTGAGGCATCGTGGCTGGAGGGCCATCAAGCTGGAGCTCCCGAGCGTGGTCGGCGACTTCGACGCGCATATCCTCGCGCCGGCGGAGGTGGAGCTCGGATGAGCCGGTTCGCGGTCGGCATCGATCTCGGTACGACCCACTGTGCCTTCGCCGCCGCGCCGCTCGAGGGCGACGGCGCGCCCCAGGTCCTCGGTGTCCCCCAGCTCGTCGCCCGGGGGCAGCTCGAGGCGCGCCCTCTCCTCCCCTCGTTCTTGTATTTCGCTCACGCCAGCGAAGGGCCCCAGCCGCTACCGTGGGACGCGGAGCGACGCTTCTCCGTCGGAGTTCAGGCGCGCGCGCGCGGGATCGATGCGCCTGCGCGCGTGGTCTCGAGCGCCAAGAGCTGGCTGTCGCATCCGTCGGTCGATCGCCGCGGCGGGATCCTGCCGCTCGGGGCGCCGGACGACATCGAGAAGGTCTCGCCGGTCGAGGCGTCGCGACGCTATCTCGAGCACCTGGCGGAAGCCTTCGCCGCTCTCCACGGGGGCGGTGCGGCGCTCGCCGAACAAGACGTCGTCGTGACCGTCCCCGCGTCCTTCGACGCCTCCGCGCGCGAGCTGACCGTCGAAGCAGCGGCCGCCGCCGGAATCGAGACGCTCACGCTTCTGGAGGAACCTCAGGCCGCCTTGTACGCGTGGGTCCTCGCCATGGGAGACGACTGGCGCAAGCAGGTGAAACCCGGCGACGTCGTGCTCGTGGTCGACGTCGGCGGAGGGACGACCGACTTCAGCGCCATCCACGCCGTGGAGAAGGACGGCTCGCTCGAGCTCGTGCGCGTCGCGGTCGGCGACCACATCCTGCTCGGCGGGGACAACATGGACCTCGCGCTCGCTCACCTGGTCGGCCGCAAGCTCGAGGCGCAGGGAAAGGCGCTCGATCGGCTGCAGCAGGCCAGCCTCGTGCATGCGTGTCGCGCCGCCAAAGAGCAGCTGCTCGGCGACGCCTCCCTCGAGTCCGTTCCGATCGCGATCGCCTCTCGCGGGTCCGCGCTCCTCGGTGCGACGGTCCGCACCGATCTGACGCGCGACGAGGCGGTGCGAATTCTCGTCGACGGATTCTTCCCCGCCGTGGACGCGGACGCCCGCCCCACCAGCCGCGCGCGCGCCGGGCTGACGCAGCTGGGCCTTCCCTACGCGTCCGACCCCGCCGTCACCCGACACCTCGCCTCGTTTCTCGCACGGCAAGCCGGCGCGCTCGGCGCACCTCCGGGTAGGCGCCCCGCGCTCCTGCACCCGACGGCCGTCCTATTCAACGGCGGCGTCATGAAGTCCGAGGCTCTCTGCGCACGGGTCATCGAGACGCTCGACAGGTGGCTAGCCGCGGACGGCGCGCCGCCCGTCCACGTCTTGCAGGGAGCGGACCTCGACTTCGCAGTCGCTCGCGGCGCGTGCGCCTATGCCCTGGTGCGGCGTGGCCGCGGGCTGCGAATCCGCGGCGGCACGGCGCGGGCGTACTACGTCGGAATCGAGAGCGCCGTCCCCGCCGTCCCCGGTCTCGAGCCGCCGGTGAGCGCGATGTGCGTGGCGCCGTTCGGCATGGAAGAGGGAACGGAGGCGGAGCTTCCGCCCCACGAGCTGGGCGTGGTCGTGGGTGAGCCGGTCCGGTTCCGCTTTTTCGGCTCGAGCGTGCGCCGCGAGGACCCCGCCGGCGCCGTCCTCGAGCGGTGGACCGACGACGAGCTCGACGCGCTCGCTCCCATCGAGGTCACACTGCCCGGCGAAGGCCGACGCGACGGGGACGTCGTGCCCGTGCGGCTCCGTTCGCGGGTCACCGAAGTGGGAACGCTGCTCCTCGAAGCGGAGCCCCTGCGCCCGTTGAAGGTCGGCGAACGCTGGCGCGTCGAACTGAGCGTGCGCGGCGAGGGGTAGCCCGTGGCCCGCGTCGCCGTCGGCATCGACCTGGGCACGACCCACACAGTGGTGGCCTACGCTTCCCTGGAACCAGCCACGACTGCACCACCCGCGGTCGACGTCTTCGAGGTACCGCAGCTCGTGACGCCTCGAGAGGTGGAGCCGCGCCCCCTCTTCCCTTCGATGCTGTATGCACCGCTGGAGGGCGAGCGCGTGGAGGACCCCTTCGGCGACGCGCCGTGGGTGCTCGGCGAGCTTGCACGCCGACGCGGCGCCGACGTACCGGGGAGGTTCGTCGCGTCGAGCAAGAGCTGGCTGGTGCATGCGGGCGTCGACCGCGCGGAGCCGATCCTGCCATGGGGCGCTTCGGGCGACGCGCCGCGGCTGTCCCCGGTCGAGTCGGCCGCGCGCTTGCTCGCGCATGTACGCCAGGCTTGGGATGCTGCCCATGCGGATGCACCGCTCGCCGACCAGGAGGTGGTTCTCACCGTTCCTGCGTCCTTCGACGAGGTCGCGCGCGAGCTCACCGTGCAGGCGGCGCGGCGAGCGGGGCTCGCGCCGAAGCTGCTCGAGGAACCCCAGGCGGCGTTCTACGACTGGATGGCGCGGGCCGGCAGCGCAGGGCTGTCGCGCTTGCTCGCCGAAACCGGAGGGCAAGCCCTGGTGCTCGTCGTGGATGTGGGCGGGGGCACGACCGACCTGTCGCTCGTGCGTGTCTCGGCCGAGCAAACCGTCTCTCGCGTGGCGGTCGGGCCCCATTTGCTTCTCGGCGGAGACAACATGGATCTCGCGCTGGCGCATGCCGTGGAGCCTCGCCTCGTCGAGACGGGGGCGAAGCTCGATCCATCGCGGTACTCCCAGCTCGTCTCGGCATGCCGTACGGCCAAGGAGTGTCTCCTCGGCGAGCGACCGCCGGAAGACGCCGCAGTCACCGTGGTCGGCGCCGGCGCGCGCCTCGTGGGCAACGCAAGGACCGCTTCGCTCACGCGAGACGAGGTCGAGCGCATCGTCCTGGACGGTTTCTTTCCGATGGTGCCCTCGGGCGAGCGTCCCCAGCGCGCACGCGGTGCGCTCGTCGCATTCGGGCTCCCTTACGAACGCGACGTCGCCGTAACGCGCCACATCGCGTCGTTTCTCGTGCGCCATCTCCCCGCTGGCGAGCTGCCGAACGCCGTGCTGCTGAACGGAGGGGTCTTTCGCGCCGCGCGCATCGCCGAGCGCATCGTGGAGCAACTCGCGGCGTGGCGCGGCGAGACCGCGCCGGCCGCTTCGGGCAAGCAGGTCGCCACGCCGGTCCGTTTGCCCGATGCCGACCCCGACCTGGCCGTCGCGCGCGGCGCGGTCGCCTACGCGCTCGCGCGCCTGGGTCGGGGCGTGCGGATCGGGGGCGGCAGCGCGCGCAGCTACTTCGTGGTCGTGGAGAGATCGGAAGGAGGCGGCCGGGCCGTCTGCGTCGTCCCTCGCGGAGCCGACGAAGGCGTGCCCCATGCCACTCACGGACGCACATTCGAACTATCCGTGGGGCGCCCGGTGCGCTTCGACTTGCTCGCCAGCGACGAGGTCGACGCGCGCGCTGGCGACGTGGTCGACGTCGACGACGAGCGCTTCGTGCGGATGCCGCCCCTGGCAACGTACCTCCAAGCTGCGGAGCGCCCGCAAGTCCGCGTCGCCCTCGAAGGAGAGTTGACCGCCATCGGCACGCTCGATCTCGCGTGCGTCGAGACCGCCGCGCCCGGGCGGCGCTTCCGTCTCGCGTTTCACCTCCAAGAGAGCCCTGGCGAGCCCGAGCCCGGGGCGCGTCCGCCTTCGGGGGAGGGGCCCCGAAATCCGGGATCCGATTCTCGCCTTGGGTCGGCCATCGACATGCTCGACCGCACCTTCGGGCGACCCCGCCCCGACTCCGGCGGCCGCGACGCCAAGGACCTGCTGCGCGAGCTCGAGCGCATCCTCGGCGAGCGCTCCCGATGGAACACCCAGACGAATCGAGCTCTCTTCGACGCGCTCGCGCCCGCCGCGCGGGGGCGCCGTCGCTCCGCGGACCACGAACGCATGTTCTGGCTGCTCGCGGGCTGGTCCATTCGTCCGGGGTTCGGTGACGCCCTCGATGCGTCACGCGCCGGCTCGCTCATGCGCTTGTTCGACGAGCGGCTCGCCTTCCCCGCCGAGGTCCGCGGCTGGCAGCAGTTCTGGATCGCGTGGCGACGCGCAGCCGCCGGCCTGGATGAGGCGGCGCAGACGCACATCCGCGATCTCGTCGACAGCTATCTGGCGCCGCCCGACTCGGGGCCCAAGCGACGCGCCCGTGAGAAGAGACCGGCGCTCGCGCTCGAAGAGGCGCTGGAGATGGCGTCCACCCTCGAGCGCGTCGAGCCGAAGCGGCGCTCGGCGCTCGGCGGATGGGTACTCGAGCGAACGTGGACCGATCGTGACCCGCGCCTCTGGGCAGCCATCGGTCGCCTCGGCGCTCGCGTGCCTGCGTACGCGAGCGTGCACCACGTGGTCGCGCCCGAAGTGGCCGAGCGCTGGCTCGATCACTTGCTCCGCGAGAAGTGGGAGCCGCCTTCGAGCGCCTCCCCCAAACGCCGGGGCGCCGCTGGGGCCCTCCCCGCGGACGTGGCGGTGCGCGCCGCCGTACAGCTCGCACGCCTCACCGGCGATCGCGCTCGCGACGTCGGAGAACGCGTGCGCCGGGAAGTCGAGCAGAAGCTGAGGTCCGTGAGCGCCGTCGAGGAGGAGGCGCGCCCGCTTCGCGAGGTCGTCGCCGTACAAGAGCGCGATCGCGCGGCGTTCTTCGGCGACGCGCTCCCGCTCGGCCTGCGCCTGGTGGATTGACGAGCTGTCAGCCAGCGGCGCGTGAATGGCTGTGGAACGACACTTCGCGCCACTCTCTTAACGTGCGGCTGCGGTTTGACCGGCTGTGTCATGAGAAAAGCTCGTCCATGAGAGCTCGGCTGTGACGCTGACGCGGAAAATGACGCGCTCAAGCGGACGGCCGCCTTGCTGAAGCGTGCGCCCCAGCGCAGAGTTATTCAGCACGTGCAGACGACAAATTTCGACGAGAGTTTGCTCATCCTCTCGGACGTTCACCTTGGCAACGACCTCAACGACCTCGCGCCCGACGGGGTCAGGCGATCGGAACGCGTCGACACCGATCTCGCCAACATGCTCGCGCATTACCGCCAGACGCTACCGGCGGGGCGCCGGTGGCGGCTCGTCATCGCGGGCGACTTCATCGACTTCATCGGGATGACCATCCGGGCCCCGCAAGGGGAGCTCGCCACCGATACGAGCGAGGAAGAGCGGGAGCACGGGCTCGGCAACAGCGTCGATCACGGACGCATCAAGCTTCGAGCCGTTGCCGCGCGGCACCGTGTCGTCTTCGACGCGCTCGCGGGTTTCGTCGCCGACGGGCACGCGCTCACGCTCGTGCACGGCAATCACGACGTCGAGTTTCACTGGGACGGCGTGAAGGAGGAGTTTCGAACGCTGCTCGTCGAGAGCGCGCAGCGGACGCGCCCGGGCGACGCGACGTTCGCGAGCGAGTTCGCGGCGCGCATCGAGTTCGCGCCCTGGTTTTACTACGTCGGGGGCGTCGCATACGTCGAGCACGGCCACCAGTACGACACTCTCTGCGCGAGCGAGCACGTGATGGTCCCGCTCTCGCCCGCCGACCCGCGCCGCATTGCGCGTACGTTCTCGGACGTCCTGCTTCGCTGGGTGGTGCGACCGACCCGCGGTGTCCCCGAGTACGGCCACCACCACATGGGCCTTGCCGACTACGTGATGCTCGGCGTGCGCATGGGCATGGGCGGGCTCGTCCGCCTCTTCGCCCGCTTCCTCGGCGCCGTGTTCGAGCTCTTTCGCTTGCGCCGCGCCTACCTCACAGAGGCCGCGCACGGCTTGCGGGAGGAGCATGACCGGCGCATCGCCGCGCTGGCCGAGAAGACACGCGTCGGTATCGAGCGGCTTCGCGCGCTTGCCGCGCTGCAGGTGCCGCCGGTCACTCGCTCGATCCCGAAGATCCTCGCGAGCGTGCTGCTCGACCGCTTGGGGGTGGGCCTCCTCGCCGCGCTCTCGATGGCTACGCTCGCGGTCTTCTGGGGCGGCCGGCCCTGGTCCTGGGCCGCCGTGGCGGCGATCGCGATGGCTTGGCTGCTGGCGCACCGAGAGCTCAGCCAGCGGCGACGCGCTTGGTTCGGCGAGAAACTCGACAACGACGAGACGCTCGTCGAGCGCGCCGGGCACCTCGCTCGCCTCTTCCCAGCGGCGTTCGTCGTGATGGGTCATACGCACACGCCTGCGATCGTGCCGGTCGCCGAGGGCGCAACCTACGTGAACGTGGGCTCCTGGCACGAGGCCGAACCCGAGGGCCTGGACCAGCCGACGTTCCGCGCTGCGAGGACCCATCTGGTGATTCACCCGGATCCTTCGGGGGCGCAGCGACCCACCGCGCATTTCATGGCATGGGGCGCCGACGGACCGCGCCGCTTCGCGACAGAGCCCAAGCGCGCGTGAGAACTCCGGTCCGCGTGCTCAGCGCGACTCGTACACGTGCCGATCGGGAAGCTCTAGGGCGGTGAGAAAGCCGCCCTTGCCTGCCCCGGTGTCGAGCCCCACGCAACATGGACCGGCCCATACGTCGAGCGGATCCTCGGGCGTATAGCTGCTGAGCTCCGGCGGCAGGTACGCGGTCGCGGTGTGGCCGAAGACGACGAGCTTTCCGCGGTAGTTGCGGAAGAAGTCCTCGTCCCTCAGCCACATCAAGGCCGTCGGCACGCTCACCTTGGAGGGATGGAGGAACGCGCCTGCTCGGCGCGGCAACCCGGCATGCACGTAGATGGCGTGCTCGTCCTCGTACCAGTAGGGTAGCGATCGCAACCATTCGACCACGTCTTCGGGAAAGAACGATCCACGGATCAGCGTCTTGAGCTCCTCCGGGCTCGGCTCCTCTCCCGGCGATGGGGCCGGGCCGCCGACGAACGAACGCATCGCGGCCAGGCACCCATTGCCCGGGGGCAGAACGAACTCGGGCCGACCACCCTCGATGACGCGGAGCCACGCGTCTTCGTGGTTGCCTCGCAGCGCAACGACGCGCGCAGGCCCGGAGCTCGACAGCTTGCGGACGAACTCGACGACCTCCGCAGAGCACGGCCCGCGGTCGACGTAGTCGCCCACGAACACGACCGTGTCATCCTTGCCGAGCGACGGCATGCGCTCGAACACACGCTTCAGCCCCTCGAGGTCCCCGTGAATGTCGCCTACGGCAAACGTCCGTGACATCCCATCCATGGTAACCGAGCACGCAGACGAGCGAACAAATCGAAGCTTGGCCCTTGACGCGGCGTGGAGCGCGAGCACGGGCAGCGTGTGCGGTACGCCCGGTGCACCGAGCGCGGGCCCATGCGGACGCGCCGTTCTTCATGGCTCGAGCTCCTGCTCCTGGCACTGCCGTTGAGCGCCGGGTGCGCAGCCAGTCACTACTTCAACCGACCCGAAGAGAACGCGACGGCGCTCGTCGCGAGCAAGCCGAGCGCGCTCTTCGAGGTGCCGTCTCGATCGCCCCACGGGGAGGTGCGCGTCGCCACGCTCGGCATCGCGACCCTCGCACCGCGAGCACGCGACGACGAACCAACCCGCGCGATGCATGTGCGGATCATCGTCGACAATCACGACGACGCCGCCCCCTGGCAGATCGACACGCGCCAGCAGATCGCAATCATGACCGGTCGCGGGCAGAGCAGGCCGGCGTTCGCGACTTCGAGCATAGGTCACCCGCCGGTCGTCGACATCGATCCCGGCGCCAGCGCGTTCCTGGACCTCTACTATCCCTTGCCCCGGGTCATGGAGAGGGTCACCTACGTGCCAAAGCTCGACGTGCTCTGGCAGCTGACGACGCCCGATGGCCCGGTCACCGTTCGCACGCCGTTCGAGGGGCTGCGCGCCGAACCGCCGGCGGCGCCCGACGTTTTCGTATGGGACATCGGCTGGTGGGGCCCGAGCTACTATGACCCGCTCTGGTCCGAAGAGACGTTCCTCGGTGCGCCGATCCTCGGTGCGCCCGGGGGCGACGAACCGAGCCTGGTCAACGCGGCACCGCCGGCACCGCGGGCGCCGTGACGCGAAACCAGGCTAAACTAGGCTAAACCAGGCTAAACGAGCCAGGTGAGCCAATCCCCCAGCAAGTGGACGATATTCGCCATCGTCGCGGTCGGCGTGTTGATGGCGACGATCGACTCGTCCATCGTCAACGTATCCCTTCCGGTCATCGCACGTGGGTTCGGCGTGGCGCTGGGCGGCGCGGTCGAGTGGGTCGTCATCGCGTACCTCGTGGTCATCGCGTCGCTTCTGCTAACGTTCGGCCGCATTGCCGACGTGGTTGGCCGCAAAGGCACCTGGGCGACCGGGCTGACGATATTCACGGTGAGCTCGGCGTTATGCGGGGCGGCGCCGTCGCTCCCGGCTCTCATCGGCTTCCGTGCGCTGCAGGGCATCGGCAGCGCGTGCACCATGGCCGTGAGCCCCGCGATGCTCGTCGCGGCGTTCCCCGGTAACCAACGAGGACGCGCGCTGGGCCTGAACGCCGTGGTCGTGGGCCTCGGCATCAGCTTGGGCCCGACCCTCGGCGGCGTGATGACCCAGCACCTCGGGTGGAGGTCGATCTTCTACGTCAACGTGCCGCTCGGAGTCGCCGGCGTGCTTGCGTCGTTGCGCTTCTTGCCCCACGAAAGGCAAGAGACGCGTGAGCCCATCGACTGGGTCGGCGCGCTGCTCCTGGCGATGGGACTCGGCGCGCTGACGGGCGGAATGTCGTTCGCGCCGGAGCTCGGGTGGACGTCCGCACCGGTCGTCGCATGCGCGGCGCTCGCGGTCGCCGCGCTGGGCGCTCTCGTGACGCATCTCGTACGCGCCGAGCACCCGCTGGTCGACCCGGCGCTCTGGACCAACCGCGTCTTCGCCTCGGCGTCCTGTAGCCTGCTCCTCGCCTTCGTCTCGACCTTCGCCGTCGCAGTCTTCCTGCCCTTCTATCTGGAGCAGCTTCGCGGGTTCCCGGCGCAGCGCGCCGGCCTTCTGCTGACGCCCCTGCCCCTGACGATCGCGCTCGTGTCGCCGATGACGGGCGCCTTCGCCGATCGCATCGGCACGCGGAGGCTCGCGGCCGGCGGGATGTTCGTCGCCGCGATCGGGCTCGCCTGGCTGTCGGCGCTCGAGGCGTCGGCGACGATTCCGCGCCTGATCGCGAATCTGCTGATCGTGGGCGCCGGGCAAGCGACGTTTCAACCCCCGAACAACAGCGCGCTCATGGGAGCCGCGCCACGCCAGCGGCAGGGAGTGGCCGCGGGCGTGCTCGCGACGGGGCGCGTGCTCGGGCAGAGCTTGAGCGTCGCGCTCGCCGGCGCGCTCTTCGGTGCCTGCGGAGGCAGCGAGGCGACGCGCGCGCTGCGGCACGGCGGCGATGTCAAGCCGCTGGAGGGCGCGTTCTTGCGCGGGATGCACGCCGCATTCGTCGCGTGCGCCCTTGCTGCGCTCGCGTCGTCAGGCGTCGCTCTCGTCCGTGGGCGCGAGAAAAATCAGTAGCTTCCCTCACGGTTGAGGAGCAGCGGAACCGTCCGTGCAGGGTGAGCGGCGATGACCCCAGCCGTGCGTCGCCCCACCGCAGCCGTCGCCGTCATGTGCGTCATGGCCCCTACGGCCGCGGCGGGGTGCTCCCCGGCGTCGAACGGCCCGGAGGTCTCCGCCGATCTCGACCCGGGCCTCGCCATCACAGCCCAAGCAGAACGCGACGCCAGCTTCTCGGACTTCGGCTCGTGCACCCTGGACTCCCAGTGCACCGCGGTCCCCGAAGTCGGTTGCTGCAGCCCTGGCGTTTGGGTTGCCGTGAACCGCGACCGTGTCGGCGCGTACGAAGACTCTTCCGCATGCACACAGCGCACGCCGACGTGTCCGAAGATCGTCGTGCTCGGCGATCGTGTGCCCGAATGCGACAACGCGACACGCCACTGCACGCTCGTCGCAGCCAGTCGCATCGGGTGCGGCGGTTTCGTCCGTAACGAGCACCATTGTCCGGACGGGTATCTATGCGATCGTCACGGCAGCGCTCCGGATCTCCCCGGCGTGTGCGTCACCGAGTCGGACGCCGGGTTGCCGTAGAGGACTCTGCGGCCAGGCATCGGCAATGCACCGAGGACCCGGTGGTGCCCTAAGCGGCTCGGAAGCTCGGACGAAGGACTCGGGCGATGAATCGTTTTCTCGATCGCAGCGACGCAGGTCGATGTCTCGCGGCCCAGCTTCGCGGGTGGGCCGGGAGCGACCCGCTCGTACTCGGACTGGCGCGCGGCGGCGTACCCGTAGCCTATGAGGTGGCCCGTGCCCTCGGTGCACCGCTAGACGTGCTCGTCGTGCGGAAGCTCGGCGTGCCCGGACGTCCCGAGCTGGCGATGGGCGCCGTCGGTCCGGGGGGAACCTTCGTCGTAAACCCGGACGTGGTGCGCGTATTGCGCATTCCGCCGAGGAGAATCGATGAGCTCGCGCACCGCGAGGCCGCCGAGATTGACCGCCGCGAGCGCGACTACCGTCGAGGACTGAAACTGCCGTTCCCCAACGGTGCGACCGGCGTGAGCCGCGCGTGCGGACGCACCGTGATTGTCGTCGACGACGGCCTCGCCACCGGCGCGAGCATGCGGGCCGCGCTGGCGTCTCTCCGGCGCGCCGGCGCGGCGCGGGTCGTGATCGCCGTCCCCACCGGTTCGGCCGAGACGTGCCAAGCGCTACGCGCGGAGGCCGACGACCTGCTCTGCCTCACGACGCCCCGGCCGTTCTTCGCCGTGAGCCTATGGTACGAGGATTTCGCTCCGACGACCGACGACGAGGTCCGCGAGCTGCTCGCGCGCGCGGCGGGTGAACGACAACGGGCCCAGCCTGCGAGCCATCGGTTGAAGGGGGAGCGCCATGCCTGAGCACGACGAGCTCCGATTGGTATCGGTCCCGACGGAGGACGCTCGGCTGGAGGGGGAGCTCGCGGTGCCCGAGGGACTCGTGGGCGTCGTCCTCTTTGCGCACGGCAGTGGCAGCAGCCGTCACAGCCCTCGCAACCGGTACGTCGCGCAGTCGCTGAGGTCCCGCGCCCGTGTCGCCACGTTGCTCGTCGATCTGCTCTCGGACGCCGAAGAGAAGGAAGACTTACGCACCGGCCGGCTACGATTCGACGTCCAGTTCCTCGCCCGTCGACTTCTGGCCGCCACCGCGTGGCTGCGGAGCGAGCCGCTGACACGTGACGTGCCCGTGGGTTATTTCGGGGCGAGCACCGGAGCCGCGGCGGCTCTCACCGCAGCAGCGAGTCGACCCGACGACGTCGCCGCCATCGTGTCCCGCGGAGGGCGCCCCGATCTGGCCGGATCGCGAGCGCTCGCGCTCGTGCGTGCGCCAACGCTGTTCATCGTCGGAGGCGACGACCACCTCGTCATCGATCTGAACCGCGAGGCGCACAAGATGGTCCGCGTGGACACTCGCCTGGACGTAATCCCGGGCGCGTCGCACCTGTTCGAGGAGCCGGGGGCACTCGAGCAGGTCGCTCGGCGCGCCGCGCAATGGTTCGCCCTCTGGCTTCCGCTCGGGCCTCGCGAGCAACCTCGCACCGAGCCCGCCGCGACTCCGTGAAAGGAGTGCGCGGCCGGCATGTCTCACGCGGGTGCGGCCTCGCGGTGCAGCCCTTTGACGATGGAAAGCGCCTCTCGCGAATGAGCCTCGAAGCGAACCTGCGAGTCGAGAACGTACCGGATGATGCCGTCGCGACCGATGACGAACGTCGTGCGCCCCGGAATGAAGCCGAGCCTGTTCTTGACGCCGAAGAGTGCGCGCACTTTGCCGCCGCGGTCGCTGAGGAGCGTCATGGGAAGCTTGTATTTGCGCGCGAATTCGCCGTGCGAATCGACCGAATCCGAGCTGATGCCGACGACCGACGCGCCTGCCTGGGTGAACTCTTCGAAGCTGTCGCGGAAGCTGCACGCCTCGGCGGTGCAGCCCGGGGTGTCGTCCTTGGGATAGAAAAAGACGACGACCGGGCCCTTGGCGAGGAGAGCCGAGACACTCACGGGCTCCCCCGTGGACGAAGGGAGGGTGAAATCGGGGGCGCGATCGCCGACGGAGAGGGTCATTGTCCTGGCCTCTTCGATGCCGCGACCGGCGGGTGCGTCGCGCTCGTCTCAAACGTGTAACCGAGGACCACCTTCAGCACGATGCCCGCGCTTTCTGCAGTAAGGCCCTCGCCCACGCCTGCGTTGAGCTCGAATCGCTCCACCGAGAGAAGGTCGACCGCTTCGTAGAGGTAGTGCTCCTGCCTTCGCCACGGCAAGGGCGCGGTCAACGGCCCGAGGGAAGCGTAGTACTCGAAGCCGAGGGCCACGGGCCCGACCGTTCGTGCCACCTTCAGCGCGGGCTCGAACTGCGGCCCGAGGGAAGCGTCGGCCCCGGCCAGCGGCTGGTCGAGGATTGGATTGAGCGCGAAGAGCCAGGTCTCCGATTGCCACGCGACGATGGGCCGAACCTCCGTGCCCCAGCGGTCGTGATCGTACGCGCTCGGCAGGAGAGACAGCTCGAAGTTCACGCCCAGGCGCCAGCGAGCATTCCACCCGGGCGGGGTCACGAATTTCGAGCGCAACTTCACGCCGGCGTAGTCGAAGGTGCCGTCGTCGCGAAGCGCAGTCTGCAGGTAGCCACCCAGCTCCCAGAAGGGGAGCAGCCCGAACGACGGCTCCAGCGTCGCGTGAAATTGGCCGTGAAGCGGCAGCTCGGGCGGAGAGGCGTCCCGGTGCCCTGTCGCCCAGTCGTTGAGGTGAAGCTCGATGCCGGGAACGCCGGCCGGGTTCGCGGTGCCGTCGTAGACCTGGATCTCGAACGGATCGACCGCGGCCGCGCGGCGCGAGAACGCGAGCATCGGCAGGACCAGGACGGCCACGAGGGTGCGGCAGGCAGACGTGGTTCGCGCCATCGCTCGAGCGCAACGCATAGCGCCTTGAGCCGGCGACGCGCCAGGGAGATGCTCCTGGGGCATGATGGACGTCGTGAGCGAACCCGGATGCGTCTTCTGCGCGATCGTCTCCGGGGGAGCCCGCGCCCACCATGTGCTGGGAGAGGAGGCATGCGTCGCGTTCCTCGACGCGCGCCCACTCTTCCCGGGGCACGTCCTCGTCGTTCCCCGCGCGCACCGCGCGACGATCGCGAACCTGACACGCGACGAGATCGCGGCCGTATTTTCGGCAGCGCAGCGCGTGGCGACGGCCCTCGAGGTCGCGCTCGGCGCGCAAGGGACGTTCCTCGGCATGAACAACCGAATCAGCCAGAGCGTCCCGCACGCACACGTGCACGTAGTGCCGCGGCGCAAGGGGGATGGCCTGCGCGGGTTCTTCTGGCCGCGGCACAAGTACGCCAGCGACGAGGAAGCCGCGGAGGTCGCGGCGAAGGTGCGGGAGGCGTTGACGTGAGAGCGTCGATGCGCCTTTTCGGCTGCGCTGCATGCTGGGCGGCTCTTGCCGGTTGCGGTCAATCGGAGACCGGGAGCGACGCGACGTCGGACGGCGGGACAGACGCGCCGGGGGACTCCACCTCGAGCGATACGAACGCCGAGGCTGACGTCGCGCCATCCGGCACGGAGGGCGGCGCGGACAGTGCGGCTCGTGTCGACGGGGCGGACGGCTCCTCTCCCGCGGTCGACTCGGGCTCCGGGGTGCCCCAGGGACTGTACGAGAGCTGCCCGCCGAGCGATTCGACGTGCCTATCTCGCCTCGACGCGATGGCGGGCGCCGGCTTCAAGCTCGTCGTGAACTACGAGCAGGAGGGTGGCAATGGGGCCCAGCAGATTGCCTACTTCGATCACGCGCATTCTCTGGGCATGAAGGTCATATGGAGCTTCTCCGATCCGTACTTTATTGACGGCACTGATCTTCGCAGCCAGTACCCCGCGCTCGCTGCAGGGTGCAGCTGCACGGACAACGCCGGGTTCGTGAGCTACGTCGTCAACCTGGTGAAAGGGCATCCGGCCCTCTGGGGCTATTACGTCGCCGACGAACCCGCCGTCGCCGACGAAGCGGCGGTCAAGGCGTTCTCGAACCAGGTGCGTGCCGCCGACCCCAACCATCCGCGCTGGATCGTCGGCAACGCAGACGTGACGCTCATCACGCCCTTCGTCAACGACGCGGAGGTGATCGGGCTCGACATCTACCCCATCCAGGACCAGCCCACGTCGCAGCAGAGCGTCGATGAGGTCGGGCAGCTGGCCCAGATGGGCCAGCCCGTCGCGACGCAGAGCGGGCGCCCGTGGTCGATGGTCCTGCAAGCCTTCAGCTGGACGCAGTATCCCGGAGCCTACACGCCGCCGTACGGGGCGCGGTGGCCGACACGCGACGAGATGCGCGGCATGCGGGTGCAGGCGCTAAAGGACTCGCAACCCGCCATGTTGCTGTGGTTCGGCTACTTCCTGGTCGAGACCTCGGACGACCCTGCGGGTCACTGGGCGGACCTCGTCGCGGCCGCCTTCGGTCCGTGACGACCGCTTCCGGGGCGGAGCTAGCGCAAGCTGAGCGCGCCGAGGTAGTCGCGCTTGCCGATGTCCACGCCGGCGTGCCGGAGCAGGGCGTACGCGGTCGTCAGGTGAAAGAAGAAGTTCGGCTGCGCGTGCTCGGCGAAGTAGTCGGTGCCGGGCATGGACTTGCCTTCCCACCGCGGCAGGCTGATCGTCCGCGTGGCGGCGGCGTCGAAGTCGGTCTTCGAGAACGTTCCGAGGTACGACACGACGGCGGCGACGCGCTTTCGCGCCTCGTCGATGGTCTTCTCGGTGTCGGGGTGCGAGGGAGGCTCCTTGCCCGCCGTGCGCGACGCGCCGTACTTGGCGCTGTCGCAGGCCGCCTGGATCTGGAAAAGGAGGGGAAGCATGTCAGGCGCCAGGCGGCTCTGCAGCAGCACGTTGGGGTCGAACTTCTTCGTCTCGGCGAAGGCCACGGCCTTCTGCAGCCAGCCGTCCAGGTTTTGCAGCAGCTTCTTGTGCTCGAGTACGCTCGCGTAGATCGACATGGGGCAGGTCATAGCATCCTCGCGCGGACGCTGAAACCATCGGGCCGGATCCTGAGGCGCGCGGCCCGGGCCGCGTGCTACTAGTCGCCGCGCGAACCCATGGAGCTCCACGTCGACGCCCACATCCCCTTCCCGCGCGACATCGTCTTCCGTGCGTACCGGGACGACATCGTGAAGCTTCTGCCTTACTTGCCCAACGTGCGAAGCATCGAGGTCAAGTCCCGCCAGGACGACGGCCCGCGGTCGGAGATCGTGATGATGTGGCATGGCGGCGGCGACATCCCGGCGGCGTTTCGTGCGTTCCTCTCGGAAGCGATGCTCTCGTGGACGGACTACGCGACGTGGGACAGCGAGGCGCTCCGCTGCGAGTGGCGCACCGAGACGCACGCGCTCACCGACGCCGTGAAGAGCCGCGGCGCCAACCTCTTCGTCGAAGACGGGCCGGGCAAGACCGTGCTGCAGATGCGCGGCACATTCGACATCGACCCGAAGAAGATTCGAGGGGTGCCCGGCTTCCTCGCGAACAAGATCGGGAAGGCCGTCGAAGAGTTCCTCGGCGGCAAGATCGAGCCGAACCTCGCGGAGACGGCGAAGGGGCTGACGCGCTACCTGCAGGAGCGCGGGTAGCGGCGCCCGTACCCCGCCGTTCCGCGCCCGTCCCTCGCGGTTCCGCGCCCGTCCCCAGCGGTTGCGCGAGCGTCCCCGCCTCGTTCGCGTCCGTGCCCGCTGCTTGGGCGCACGAAGGAAGCTCGTTCGCTTTCCTCCCCGCCACGTCGGCCCGCTTCCCCGACTCCATCGCGCCTCTCCCCACCGGTTCCACGCCCGTCTCGGCTTCGTTCGCGCCCGTCTACGCTTCCATCGTGGGCGTACCCCGCTCCTGGATGCACGCATGTGGCTCAATCGGCTGCGCATGAGAGCTCGTCGCGCTCCCATCAAGCTCGCGGGCGCACCCACGAAGCTCACGGGTTTACCCATGAGGGCTGCGGGTGCACCCATGAGGCTCGCGGAGGCACCCATCGAGCGTGCTGGCGCACCCATGACGCTCATGGATGTACCCAGGACGCTCATGGATGTACCCATCGCGCTCATGGATCTACCCATGACGCTCACGGATGTACCCAGGACGCTCATGGATGTACCCACGAGGCTCTCGGGTGCGCCGCGGAGGGGCTTTGCCCGAAAAGCGCCCGGAGCGGCCTCTTTTCCGGGCAGCGGGCGATCCTGCCCGGAAAGTCGAGGAGTGAGATGGGGATGGTGACGCCCGCCTCCTCAGAGGGCCTTCTTGCCGACGTAGACGTGTACCCCATCAAGGTTTGTCGAGGAGCCCTCAGCCAGCACGGTCTTTATTCCGAACCTGGTGAGGAGCCCAGCAAGTTGTGTGGCAGCGTTGGCCGGATCGCCCGTCCTTTGACGGACCTGAACGTAAACGCCCTCAAGGTTGATCATTCCGATGGTCGGCTTGCCGGGCCTAGTGAACGCGATGTCGCCCGGCCCCGCATAACCGATCTCCACCCATCCCGCTGCGAGAAGGATCGGTTCAAGCACGCCGATAAACGCGCCCGCTTCCGGATCTGATCCCTGAACGGCCATGTCGAACTTCGTTCCCGGGTATCCGCGCATCGCATCGAACAAGGACGATCGCTGCTCGTCGGTGAGCCGACGTGGCGCCTTGAACTGTTCGAGCTGTAGCTGCGCTTCGGCAGCAGCCCTCTCGGCTTGGGCGCCACGTTCGTTTGCCTCTGCAGCGCGCTCTTGCGCCTCTGCCGCCTGCCGATTGGAATCCGCCGCCCGTAGCGTGGCCTCGGCCGATTCCGCGCGCGCGATCTCGATGTCGCGCGTAGCGTTGGCGGCGCTCGCGACCGCTTCCTCAGCGCGGGCTGTTATTAGCGCCAGTCGGCGCTTGTTCTCTGCAGCCTCCGTGTCCTTTATCAGCGACAGGTCTCCGTTCAGTTTCAACACGCGGATCTGGATCGCGATCACGATCACGGCGCTGAAGGCCGTGACGACTCCGAATCCAAGCCGCCACTTGTCGTACGAGGCGATGGCACTGACCAGTGCGTCCTTGTCCAATAGCGATCCCTCACCAACCGAACCGGAAGACTACGGGCGCCTACTATACGGGCTCTCGGCGGGTATCGGGCTGGGCCTTTTGACGGCAGCCGCCATCATCCGGCACACGGAGCGCAGGATCAGGCGTGGCGCCCGCAGTGAGGGCACGTCCCCGGGGGAGGGAAAGCCCCGGTGAGCACATCGTCCACTCCCACCCCGGCGAACCGGGCGACCCGAAACGCGACCATCGGCGAGGCGGCCCGCCGCGCCGTGCTCTTGGACATGCGCAGTGCCTTAGCTACCTGCGCCCAGCCGCCGCATCGCGCTCGGAGGAACTGCACGGCAGCGCGCACGCTGGCGACCTCCTTCGCGGTCAGGTCAGCCATTCGCGGCCTCCTTCCAGAACTCGGATTCAACGCCCAGTTCGTGGAACGCGTGCACGAGGCAGGAGAGATTGAACGCGAGGCACTTGGTCAGGACCTCGTTTTTCTGCGCGGTGGGCAGTTTCGCCCGGACCGCGCCGCCGAACTTCCGTTTCACCGCCGAGAACGTCGACTCGACATTGCTTCGCTGGTGGTAGCGGGCCAGGAACTCCTCGCGCCGATACGAGAACAGGTGCCACATGCGCTGCCACGCGGCGGCGCCGCCGCCCTTGTTGTTCGACTTGAACGGGATATACGGCGTCGCGCCCACGCTCTCGATGGCCTCCAGGTTTCGCAGCCCGACATAGCCCTTGTCGGCGCTCACCTCTTCCAGCGTGAATCCGCGCCGGGCCGCACCTTTGACGAGCCCGGGAAGCTGGGGCGAATCGTTCGCGCTTCCCTCGGTAACCTCGACGGAGACAATCGCATTCGTGACGGTGCCCACCATGGCGTGGCACTTCACCCACCGCTGCTCGCGCATTTCGCGGCCGTATTTGTGGTCGAACCACCTCGCGTACGTGCTCGTCGAAAAGCCCGTCGCGTCGACCGCGAAGTCTCGCTCTACCGCCTTCAGTGGCGCGGCGCTCTCCTCGACAAGGGCCTTGAGGAGCGGCGTCAGGTCCGGGCGCTCCAAGTAGTCAAAGACGGAGTTGTAGCTCGGCGCGCGAGTGATCTGACCCTTGGCGGCGCAGTCGCGAACATCGGAGCATGCGCGGCGACCGCTCATCCCGACATACACCTTGAGGGTTGCCGAGTAGATGACGTCGGCGAGCGGCAGACGGGGGCGGCCCCGGCCCTGGGGCGGGTTCTGGACGCCTTCCAGCAGGGCGCGAAGGAGCACGCCAGCATGCTCCCGCTCGCTCGTCTGCGCGGCGTTGTAGGCCGGCCAGTTCTGCGCGTACGTCAGGCGAACCTCGCGGGTCGACTCTCGGACGGTGGTCTTGCCGTCCTTCTCGGTTACGGTTTCGCGCACCGTCTCGCGCTGGAAGAACTCGACCGCGAAGAGGTGCTTACACTTCAGTCCGCGCGTCTCGTGATCGGGACACGAGCACTTGTTCGCGGTGGTGTCGACGACATAGCCGCCGGTGCTCTGTGTCTGCGACGGGACGAGCCAGGCCGTCCCTGCGACCTTGCGGATGCGCTTGTCCTGAGCCAGAAGGCGCCCGCGTTCCTCGCGCATGTTCATGCCCGGTATATTACTTACCAGGTACATACTTGTCAAGGTACTACGGGGAACGTACGTTGCTCGCGATGGGTCTCGTCAAGGTCACGATGTGGGGGTTCCGCTGCCTCCGGTGCGGACATGAATGGGTGCCTAGGGGACTCGACGTGGAACCGGGCGGGAAGAAGCCACCCGAGCCGACTGAGGAGCCGCGCGTCTGTCCGAAGTGCAAGTCGCCGTACTGGAACAGGCCGAGAAAGTCTTAGCGTCTCGCTCGGATACACGTCGCCCGAGCAGCTATGTCAGGCTCCACACGCCCTTCTCTGGCGAGCGGACGAGCCCTTCTTCGCTCATGCGCTCCAAGATACGGCGCAGCTTGTTGGCAGCGTTCTTCGCATCCGCCGTCTTCCCGACGGGATCGGTTCCGTATGCCGCGATGCCCAACGCCTGAAACGTCTCCGTTCCACCGCGCTCGCGAAGAGCCTGAAGGATCCTCTCGCTCGTGCGCGTGGCGATGGTCACAACTTCCACACCGCCAACGGGCTCGACCTCGGCTTCGGCCGTTGCGATATCGGCCGACGAGTCGTCGTCCTCGTAGACGGCGGCTCCCAGCAACGGCGGCTGCACGGTCGAACCGATGAGGAGCTGTTCGCCCATCTTCGGGAAAGCCACCCGGTACATCTGCTTGAAGTGGTCCTTGTTCTGCGAGACGTCGATCAGCGTCATCACCGACGCGAGTCTACGATCGACCGCGGGATCGCCTACGTCCTCGGTGAGAAACTGGAAGTGCTTGTGTCGTCGCTGGCCCTTGTCGTTGACGACGGGATTGCGCTCGCGAAGCCGTTCGAGCACGGCCTCCGGCAACCCGTCGTAGATGTAGTTGTTGATGAATTTTCCTACGTACCTCGGACCTTGCGTCACGCCGGGCTTGTACGGCCACCCGTACAGCTTGTAGACGCGGCGAAAGAACGCGTCCGGGAACATTCTGACCCAGGGTCGCATGTCTTCCACGACGTACAGCGCCACGAGGCGCTGCAGCTCGTCGTGCGCGCGATCGAACTGATACCCGGTCGCCTCGTCGATGAGCGCGATCAGACCGACCTTGGAGAAGGCGCGCGTGAGAAGCTCTGCCGCTCCGGCGATACGGAGCTGATTCGGTCGGAGCACGCCAGCGGCGCGCGCGTCGAGCAGGGCGTCGCAGATCAGATTGAGGATGTCGGCGTCGTACCCGAGCGCCAAACCGCCGGCTCGAAGTGGCCGAAACTGGGTTGTGTTCTCAAGTCGAGACCTCAACTCCAGGGAGATGAACGGCTGCACATTGATCGCCGCGAGAAACTCGGGAACCGGCGTTCCGCCGTCGAGTGTCGCGCGGCTCTTTGCTCCAGTGCCGAAGGCTCGCAGGAGCCCGTTGACGGAGAACACGCGCTGCCCGTTGCTCAACACCGAGCACGGGATGCCGGCGCCGAGCTTCAGGACACCAGCGTGCGTCTCCTTCGGGAGATTTCTGGCGAGGGCCCAGCGATCGTCCGCCGCCTTCTTGGCGATGGCGCTGCGCTCCCCTGCGGAGAGCTTCGCGGCGCGAGCGGCCCCACCCATAGAGGCGAGCGCCGTCGAGGTCCCAGTCGTAGTGTCTTTGCGTCTACCCGGCATGCTTGCGGTGTCCTTCCTGCAAGCATGCGTATCACGGCTGCAGTACACAGCAAGCATAAAGGCGCAATGCGCCAGCAAGCATCGGAGGCTGCGTGACCAATGGCGATTATTCGGGCAGCGAGCGGACTTCTCGGGCAGCGGCCCTTACTCGGGCAAAGCCCCGCGGAGGCTCGCGCCGAGATCCAGGAGCTTCAAGGGTGCACGCATGACGCTCGCGCGTGCATCCGGGAGACTCACGCGTGCCGCCATGAAGCTCGTTCGCGCCCCGATGCGCCCCGCGGGTGCCCATCTCACGCTCACCCGTACACGCGTGAGCCGCGTTCGCCTTCTCCCCTTGCTCTCGCTCACGCCGCTCGGCGCCAGCTTGGCGCGCTCATTCGACCTTCTCGTCTCACGAGGCCCGATACCCTGCCGCAGCTCCCGGGGGCGCTGACGCCCCAAGCTACTGCGCCAGCTGCTCCAGCGCGAAGGCGTACTCGTCGGCAATCTTCTCCACGTTGGCTTTCACCAGGTCCGCCCCGCCGTGACCCGAATGCTTCTCGACCCGTAGCAGCACCGCACCGCCGCTCGAGGCCCATTGGAGCTCGGCGGCGAACTTTCGCGCGTGCATGGGGTCGACCCGGTCGTCGCTGTCGGCGCTCAAGAGCAGCGTCGCCGGGTACTTCGTGCCCTGTTTCACGTGGTGATAGGGCGAATACGCGAAGAGCGCCTTGAGGTCGTCGGCGTCGTCGGGCGAGCCGTATTCGTCGATCCACGTCTTGCCGGAGCCGAAGAGGTGGAAGCGCGTCATGTCGAGGAGCGGCACCTCGCAGAGCGCCGCGCGGAACAGCTCTGGCCGCTGCGTGATGGCCGCGCCCACGAGGAGTCCGCCGTTGGAGCCGCCCATCGCGACGAGCTTCTCCGGGCGCGTGAGGCCCTGGTGGATCAGCTCCTCGGCGACGGCGAAGTAGTCGTCGAAGACATTCTGCTTCTCGTGGCGCATCCCGTGCCGGTGCCACTCCTCGCCGTACTCGCTGCCGCCACGCAAGTTCGCGACGACCCACATCCCTCCCTGCTCGAGCCAGGGATAGATGGAGGACGCGAAGAACGGCGACTGCGCGATCTGGAATCCGCCGTAACCGTAGAGGATCGTCGGCGTCGCGCCGTTCTTCACGAGGTCCTTCGCGTGCACGACGAAGAAGGGGACGCGTGTTCCGTCGCGGCTCGTGGCGAAGAGCTGGTCGACGGCGTACTTCGAGGGATCGACCGGTACCTTCAGCTTGTAAAAGCTCTTCGGGGGACTGCCGGTCTTGACGTTCGCCTCGAAGATCTCGTCCGGATACGTGAACGACTGGAACGAGTAGTAGACGACGTCGTCGTCCGGGTTTCCGCTCATTCCGCTCACCGAGCCGAGCGTAGGCAGCGTCACCTTGCTCAGAAGCTTCCCGTCCTCGTCGCGCAATTCGGGCTGGCTCACCACGTCCTTCAGATAGGTGAGCGCCAGGCGATGCCCGACGACCGAAAACTGCTCGAGCGTGGCGTCGCTTCTCTCCGGCACGATTTCGGTCCAGCGGTCGCGCTCCGGATGCGACGCGTCGACACGAAACACGCGATACCTCGGCGCGCCCTCGTTGGTGCGGACGAAGAACCGGTTCTTGTCGAATGCGGCGCCGTAGATCGCGTCACGCCCGGTGACGAGCGGCTTCCACTCGGGCTTCGCCCCGGACGCGTGGAGGTCCATCACCTCGAGGTCCGTGCGCGACCAGCCGTGCTGCGTCGTGAGCATCAGCCAGCGGCCGTCCTTGGACAGCTCCGCGTCGAGAAACGTCTTGGGGTCTCCCGTGCGCTCGCGCACCACCCGGTCCTTCTTCGGATCCGTGCCTAGCTTGTGGAACCGCACCTCCGCGTACCCGGGGCGATCGGTCGTGGGCACCGCATCGGGAGGCGGCAACCATACGTAGTAGAAGCCGTCTGCCGCCGGCGTCCACGACGGGTGGGCGTACTTGCCGCCCTCGATCACGTCCGCTTCGCTCTTTTTGCCGCTCGCGACGTCGATCACGTAGATCGTCGACTCGTCGGAGTTGTTGCGCTTCACGCCGTACGCGACCTTCCGCCCGTCCCAGGAGACGCTCCAGCCGCCGAGCGCGACGCTGCCGTCCGACGACCACTCGTTCGGGTCCAGGAGCACCTGGTCCTTCCCGTTCTTGCCTTCGCGCCAGTACACGGTGAACTTCTCGCGGCCGGCGTCGCGGCGCGCGAAGAACCACCGGTCGCCGTAGTGCTGCGGCGTGCCGACTCGCTCGACGTAGAAGAGCTCCTTGAAGCGCGCGGCCATGGCGTCGCGACCGGGCAGCTTGGACAGGTACGCGCGCGCGAAGGCGTCTTCCGCGTCCACCCACGCGTGTACTTCGTCGCTCTTGCCGTCTTCCAGCCAGCGGTACGGATCCGCGATGCGAACGCCCTGCATGTCGTCGACCTGATCGAGCCTCCGCGTGGGGGGATACGCGATCGCAGAACGCGCCGGTGCCGAGGCGGAGGCGCTCGGTGCCGGAAGCGGGGTGGGTAGCGGCGCGGGCGCAGCGGAGCGGGGCGTTTCGCCGGCGCAGGCGGCGAGCGGGAAGCCGAGCAGGAACGAAACGGCGGGCCAGGTTGCTTTCACGGGTGGGGACGATACTCGCGCGATAGACTGCGCGCATCCGTCGGAGGACACACCGCGTTGCAGAGCTCGTCGAACGTCAAGGTCGGCCGTGAGAGGTCGGCCGGCTTGCCAAGCGTCGAGGCGGCTCCCCCGCCGCCGATGCGATTGACGACACGCGTGCGGCGTTTCCTGCGCGAGCACGGCAGAAAGCTCTGGTGGCTGCACTCGGGCTACGCGCTCGCGCTCGGCGCGGGCGTCGTCGCCTTCGCGCGCAAGGGCTTCGACCACGCGCGCTGGCTGGCCGTGAGCCTCGGGCTCGCCTGGCTGCTCGTCATCGTCTTCTTCCGTCTGTTCGGGTCGGGCGTCGAGCAGCGTCCCCTCGACGAAGCCGACCCGAAGACGCGCATGCGTTTCTACGTGATGACGTACGCGCTCAAGAACCTCTACCAGGGGATGCTCTTTTTCCTTCTCCCCTTCTACTGGAAGTCGACCACGTTCGACGCGCCGAACGCGTGGTTCGTGCTCCTCCTGGCCACGTGCGCGGTCCTCTCGACGATCGATCTCGTCTTCGACCGCGTCCTCATGCGATGGCGCGCGCTCGCGTCGATCTTCCACGGAATCGCCCTTTTCGGGTGCCTCGACGTCATCATTCCGGCTCTCTTTCCGGATACGCGCACTCTCTGGTCGCTCCTCGCGGCCACCGCCGTCACGGTCGTCGGCTTCTGGACGCTGCACGTGACCGCGCGCGTGATCAGGAAGCGAGTCTACATTGGCCTCTTCGTCCTCAGCCTGGGCGCCGGCGTCGGGCTGGCGTACGTCGCGCGGGCGAGCATTCCGCCCGTGCCCATGTACGTCTCGTCGGCGGCCGTCGGCCCGAAGCAGCTACCAGACGGCCGCCTGGCGATGGAGGTGAGAACACTCCACCCCTCGGTCATCCAGGAGCTCATCGCCGTGACGGACGTCGTCGTTCCGGGCGGCAAGGGCGATCGCCTTCGCCACCTGTGGCGTCACGGCGGAGTCGAGGTGCATCGCTCGACCGAAGAGACCTCTCGCATCGAGGGACCCAAAGGCGTCATCCGCCTGCGCTCGTCTCTTTCGGGCAAGGACTTACCCCCGGACCTCGTCGGCTCCTGGAGCGTCGACGTCGAGACGGAAGACAGCCAACTCGTCGGGAGAACCGAGTTCACTGTGGCAGATTGACACGCCCTTGACGCGCTCAACGGTTTCCCATGGGTCCGCTTCTAGCGGGAATCCCTTGTAGTCGCGTTCGGTCTTGCCGATACTCTGCAGTTGCAGGGGGGTAGCTCGTTGGACCCGCGCGCCGCCGCCGAGCTCCCGTTCGCTTTCGATCGCGAGGGCCTGCGGGACTTCTGGGCAATCTACGACGCTCACTTCGGAGAGGTACAGCAGAGCGCGCTGGCCTTTGCGGCCGAGCATGCCGAGCTCGGTCCCATCGTTCGCTCGATGTCGCAAGAGCAGCTCGCCGCCGAGAGCGAACGCTCCCGGAGCCTCTTGCGAAACGCGATGACCTCCCACGACTGGTCGGCCTACCTGGCCGACGTCCGCCAGCAGGGTACCTACTACGCGACGCGCGGCCTGAGCTTCACGAGCTGGTACGGCGTGGTGCGGATCGCGTCGGACGTGCTGGTGCCGGCCCTCGTCGCGGCATACACGCAAGACCCCTCGCGTCTGGGGAGAGCTCTCGTCGCGGCGACGGGCTTCTTCGACGGCGTGATGTCGGTCATCGCCGAGCAGTATCTCGATGCGAAGGAGAACGACCGCGCCCGGCTGATCGTCTCGTCGGTGAAGGACTACGCGCTCATCATGCTCGATCCGAGCGGCCGGGTGGCTTCGTGGAACGGTGGGGCGAAAACCCTGCTGGGCTACGAGCCCGAGGAGATTGTCGGGGCGCACGTGTCCACCTTCTACCCGTCCGAAGAGCGACGGGCCGGAAAGCCGGAACATGAGCTCGAGATCGCCTTGCGCGAGGGACGCTTCGAGGACGAGGGGTGGCGCCTACGCAAGGACGGCTCGCCGTTTTGGGCCAACGTCGTCGTCACCCCGATGAACGACTCGCACGGTAAGGCGCTCGGGTTCGCCAAGGTCACTCGCGACCTGACCGAACGTCGGCGCGCGGAGGAGCAGCTGCGCATCGCGAAGGAGGCCGCCGAGACGGCCAATCGAGAGCTCGAGGCGTTCAGCTATTCGGTCGCTCACGATCTCCGCGCGCCGCTGCGCGCGATGAACGGCTTCGCCAACATCCTCGTAGAAGATTACCGCGACAAGCTCGACGACGAAGGTCGCGACGCGCTCGAGGAAATTCAGCAAAACGCCGTACGAATGGGCCGGCTCATCGACGCGCTGCTCTCGCTCGCGCGTGTGGCACGGAGCGAGCTCGCCATCGCACCCACCAACCTGACGGCGCTGGCCCGTTCCGTCGCCGACCAACTACGCGGCGGGGAATCGCAACGGGCGGTCGAGGTCGCGATCGAGCCGAACCTCATGGCAGAGGTGGATCCGTCGCTGGCGCGCACGCTCTTGCAGAACCTGCTCGAGAACGCATGGAAGTTCACGAGCAAGACGCCTTCGCCACGCGTGGACGTGGGCGCCCTCCCGGCCGCGAAGCAGGGGCAGCCGGCGTTCTTCGTGCGCGACAACGGGGCAGGGTTCGACATGAGGTTCGCCTCGAAGCTGTTCGGGCCGTTCCAGCGGCTGCACACGACGGCGGAATTTCCAGGCACCGGCATCGGCCTGGCGACCGTGCAGCGCATCGTTCACCGCCACGGGGGACACGTCTGGGCCGAGGGGGGAGTCGGCGCCGGAGCCACGTTCTTTTTCACGCTTTCGCCGCAATCGCAACGAGGCGCCGCATGAACAAAGTCATCCTCCTCGTGGAAGACAATCCCTCGGACGAGAAGCTGACGCTTCGCGCGTTCCGCAAGAGCAACCTCGCCAACGAGATCGTCGTCGTGCGCGACGGCGCCGAGGCGCTCGACTACTTGTTCGGTACGGGCTCCCATGCGGGCCGCGACGTCACCAACCTGCCGCAGGTCGTCCTCCTGGACTTGAGCCTGCCGCGCATCGACGGCCTCGAGGTGTTGCGACGCCTCCGCGCCGACGAGAGGACGAGACTCCTGCCGGTCGTCATCCTGACCTCCTCGAAGGAAGAGGCTGACGTGGTTCGCGGGTACACCCTCGGCGCGAACGCCTACGTCCGGAAGCCGGTCGATTTCGACGAGTTTGCCCAGGCGGCGAGCACGCTGGGTCTCTTCTGGCTGCTGATGAACGAGCCGGCTCCGACGGGTCGGAAACCATGAACGGCGACACGCTGCGCGTGCTCCTGGTCGAAGACTCGGAGGCGGACGCAAAGCTCCTCGTGGCCGAGATTCGCCGCACCGGGCGGAAGGTCGAATGGCGCCGCGTCGAGGAGGCAGAGCCCATGCGCGCCGCGTTGGGGAGCGGCCCGTGGGATTCTCGTGATCTCCGACTGGTCGCTCCCACGTTTCAGCGCGACCGCGGCTCTCGAGCTCCTCCATCAGCTCGAATGCGACATCCCGTTCATCATCGCATCCGGCACGATCGGCGAGGAGACGGCCGTCGCTGCCTTGCATGCGGGCGCGCACGACTTCGTCCTCAAAGACAGACCTGCTCGCCTCCTTCACGCCATCGATCGAGAGACACGCGAGGCCAAGGTGCGGGCTGCGCGCCGCCGGGCCGAGGAGGAGCTGCGCGCCTCCGAAGCTCGGTACCGCGAGCTCTTCGAGAACAGCCCCCTGCCCACGTGGGTCAACGATCTCGGCAGCCTCGCGTTCCTGGCGGTGAACGAGGCGGCGGTGCGCGCGTACGGCTACAGCCGCGAGGAGTTCGCGGCCATGACGCTCGCGGACATCCGCCCTGCCGACGCGGGACCCGAGGGCGCAGGGGTCGAGGGGCGATCCAACGGCGATTCGCGCGTGATCGGGCGCCACGTCAAGAAAGACGGCTCGACGATGTACGTCGAGCTCAAGACGGACGACGTGGACTTCCAGGGTCGCCCCGCGCGCCTCGTCGTCGCCAACGACGTGACGGCGAGGCTGCAGACGGAGGAGGCCCTCCACCGGAGCGAAGAACAGCTCCGGCAGGCGCAAAAGCTCGAGGCCATCGGGAGCCTGGCGGGCGGCGTCGCCCACGACTTCAACAACATGCTGTCGGTCATCCTGAGCTACACGAGTCTCCTGCTGGGCGAGCTGAATCCCAGCGACCCGATGCGGGGCGACATCGAAGAAGTGAAGCGGGCTGGCGAGCGGGCCAGCGAGCTGACTCGACAGCTCCTCGCGTTCAGCCGGCAGCAGGTCCTGCAGCCGCGCATCGTGGACCTCAATCGCGTGGTCCGCGGGATGGAGAAGATGCTCCAGCGCCTGCTCGGCGAGGACATCGAGCTGTCGCTCCTCACCACGCACCGCCTCGGCAAGGTGCTCGCCGATCCGGGTCAGATCGAGCAGGTCCTCATGAACCTGGCGCTCAACGCGCGCGACGCGATGCCCCGCGGCGGCAAGCTCACCATCGAGACCGCCAACGTCGAGCTCGAGGAGGCCTACGCCAGCGCGCACGTCGGAGTGGCACCGGGCCCCTACGTGGTCGTCGCCGTCACCGACAGCGGGATCGGCATGGACCGGGAGACGCAACGGCGCATCTTCGAGCCGTTCTTCACGACCAAGGCCCAGGGAAAGGGCACTGGGCTCGGCTTGTCGACGGCGTTCGGGATCGTCAAACAGAGTGGTGGACACATCTGGGTGTACAGCGAGGTCGGCCAGGGCACGACGTTCAAGCTCTATCTGCCCCGTACCGACGGTCCCGAAGACATGCCCTCCGATCCGCCGGGGCCCATGCAGGTCCGCGGCACCGAGACGATTCTCCTCGTCGAGGACGAGGACCAGGTGCGCCAGCTCGTGCGCACGGTGCTGCGCCGCAACGGGTACAACGTCCTCGAGGCGCAGAACGGCGGCGAGGCATTCCTCATCTGCGAGCAGTACGGCGCGAAAATCCACATGCTGCTGACGGACGTCATCATGCCCCGCATGAACGGAAGGCAAGTCGCCGACCGTCTCGTCGTCATGAGACCCGGGATCAAAGTGCTCTACATCTCCGGGTACGCGGAGGACAGCATCGTGCACCACGGCGTGCTCGACTCGGGCATTGCGTACCTGCAGAAGCCCATCACTCCCGACGCCCTGCTCCGCAAAGTACGCGCGACATTCGACGAGTAGTGCACCGCCGTCGAGGTACCCTTAGCAGAGTAGGTAGGCGGTGCGCTAGCGAATTCGCGGGAGCGAATTCGGGGTGTGGGCGCAGCCCACGGAAATCGTCTAGGGCACCGCCGCTCGCGTAGCGAGCGGTCGCTTGCGACCGTTGATGGTACATCAACGGCGGTGCACTAGAGTCGCCCGAACGGACAAACCGGGGCGCCGGCGCTACGGTACCCGCGATCCCCAAATGTCGACCGCCGGCACCCCCGACAAACCGCGCGAAGCCCTCGCCGCGCCGGGGACAGCCGCGCCGGGGACAGCTTCTTTTGGGGCCGGGGCCCCAAAAGCCAAACCTGGAGACAAACCTGGCAAAAACGTACGCCGGGTCTCCGTCAGTCGGTGGCGCTTCGTCCGCGCGTACACGACGACGTTCTTCGTCATCGCGAGCTACCTCTGGCTGGCCATCCGCTCGCGTGTCTTCGGCCGTGCCTGGAGGGACACGCGCATCGCGGACGTTCACACGCGAAACGCCCGACGCGTGTACGCGACGATTCTGCGACTGCAGGGGCTCTTCATCAAGGTGGGGCAGCTTCTGTCCATCATGGCGAACTTCCTTCCGGCCGAGTTCCGCGTCGAGCTCGAGGCTCTTCAGGATCAGGTTCCGCCGCGACCATACTCGGAGATCGCCGAGCGCCTGCAGCAAGAGCTCGGCGACCGGATGTCTCGCATCGCCTCGCTCGAGCGCGAGCCGATGGCGAGCGCATCGCTCGGTCAAGTGCACGCGGCGCGGCTCGTCGACGGGCGGCGCGTGGCCGTCAAGGTGCAGCATCGCGACATCGATCGGATCGTTCGCCTCGACTTGCGGACGATCCGGCGCATTCTGGCGATCGTTCAATGGTTCGTGCCGCTCGAGGGACTGGACGCCTACTACCACCAGATCAAAGAGCTTCTCGCGCAGGAGCTCGATTTCGCCCTCGAAGCCGACAACATCGAGCGGATCGCGAAGAACTTCGTCGTTCAGGAGCGCGTCGTCTTCCCCGAACCGGTTCGCGAGCTCTGCACGAAACGCGTGCTCACCAGCACCTTCGTCGAGGGAGTCAAGGTCAACGATTGCGCGGCGCTCGACGCGCTCGGCGTCGACAAGCGGGAGGTGGCTGAGCGCCTGGTGCGCCTCTACTGCCAGATGATCTTCGTCGACGGCGTGTATCACGCCGATCCGCACCCGGGGAACGTGCTCGTTCGCAAGGACGGAGCGATCGTTCTCCTCGACTTCGGGGCCGTCGCCGAGCTCAGCCCCCACATGCGAGAAGGCATCCCCGAGTTCCTCGAGGGCGTGCTTCGCCGCGACACCGACCGCCTCGTCAAGTCGATGCGCAAGATGGGGTTCATCTCGCGCACGAGCGACGAGGCCGTGACCGAGAAGATCATCGAGTACTTCCACCGGCGATTTCAGGAGGAGGTCCGCCTCGACAGCTTCAACCTGAAAGACATCCGCATCGATCCGCAGAAGGGGTTCGAGAATCTGCTCGACCTCCGACGAATGAACATCGGTCTGCGAGAGCTTTCCGGAGCGTTCCACATCCCCAAGGACTGGGTGCTGCTCGAGCGCACGATTCTCCTCCTCTACGGCTGCTGTTCGGTGCTCGACCCGGAGCTGAATCCGGTGGCGATCATCCAGCCGTATTTGCGCGACTTCGTCCTCGGCAACCGCGACTTCGCGCAGATCGCGATGGAGGCCGTGCGCGACATGGCGATGAGCGCGATGACGCTGCCGGAGGACATGCGGCGGTATTTGACGCGCGCCAACCGGGGCGAGCTGGAGATCCGCGTCCGAGGAGTGCAAGAAGGCGCACGGACGATCTACACGGCGGGCCGCCAGATCATCTACACGGCCGTGGGCCTGTTCGCGGGAGTCGAGGCGCTCGAGTCGTGGCGACGTCAGGAGCTCGCGCTGGCTCACGGGCTCGCCATCGCGGCAGCCGTCTGCGGCATGCTCCTCGCCTTCTCGAGCTTGTTCTCGAGACCGCCCAAGCGCTAGCGCAAGGACGAGGCGGGGGCGGGGGCGGTAGTTCGGGTTTTGTTCGGGCATGCCTGCCCTTTGCAGGGAACGGGTCCGCGCCGCTGGCGGCCGCGCGGGGCCCGGGTCCGCGCGGCCCCTGTACGAGTCGGGGGCATGCCCGAACAAAACCCGAACTACCGCTATCGACGGGGCTCGCGTCAGGGGCGGTGGACGTGCGTCTCGAAGGCCCGCGACGCATGGCGGGGGGGAGGCGCGTTCGGATGGCGCGGAAGCGCAGCCGAGCGCCGCGCGTGCGGCGGCGCATCCGCGCAATGGGATGGGCACGCGAGGGTCGGCGAACGACTTCGCTGCATGAAGTCGAAAGGAGAGCCGCGGTTGTCTTCGCGTCGTGCAGCAGCACGACGTTCGCCGAAGGCGCTACATCCGAACGCGGCTCCTCGCCATGCGTCGCGGGCCTCCCGAGACGCGGGTACCCCGCCCTGCTGACGCGAGCCCCGTCGATAGCGGGAGTTCGGGTTTTGTTCGCGCATGCCCCCGACTCGTACAGGGGCCGCGCGGACCCGGGCCCCGTGCGGCCGCCAGCGGCGCGGACCCGTTCCCTGCAAAGGGCAGGCATGCGCGAACAAAACCCGAACTCCCGCCCCCCCCCGCCTCGTCCTTGCTGGCGTCGGAGCTAGAACGCATCCGACTCGCGGTTGTAACGGGTCCAAACAGTTGTCGTGCGTTCTAGCGGGGTGAACGGGCTCTGAGGCATCCCTCTTGACGGCGAGAGGGCGACTTGGGTGTCCTTGGCGGCATGGCCAAGCTGCTGCTCGCGATTGACCAGGGGACCACCGGGACGACTGCGCTCGTCGTGTCGTTCGACGACCGAGGACGAACGCTCGGACGCACCACGACCGAGTTCCCGCAGCATTTCCCGAAGCCGGGTTGGGTCTCGCACGACGCCCGCGAGATCTGGCACAGCGTCGAGGTGAGCGTCAGGGGAGCTTTGGCGTCGGCGGGCGTGCCGGCGGGCGAAATCGCGGCGATCGGAATCACCAACCAGCGCGAGACGACGCTGGTCTGGGAACGCGCGACGAGGCGGCCCATCGACCTCGCGATCGTATGGCAATGCCGCCGGACCGCGGACGTATGCGAGAAGCTGAAGGCGGACCCGCGCACCGTCGCGAGGGTGCGCGAGAAGACCGGCCTCGTCATCGACGCGTACTTCAGCGCGACCAAGATCGCGTGGCTTCTCGACAACGTCGCAGGAGCGCGCGAGCGCGCCGACCGCGGCGAGCTCGCGTTCGGGACCATCGACTGTTATCTCGTGAGCGAGCTCACGGGAGGCGCGGTCCACGCGACGGACGTGACCAACGCGTCGCGCACCCTGCTCATGAATCTGTCGCGTGCGGAGTGGGATCCGGAGCTCTTGCCGCTGTTTCGCGTACCCCCGAGCGTTCTTCCACGCATCGTCGGCAGCGCGGAGATCGTCGGGCGCACGAAGGGCGTCTCCTTCTTGCCCGACGGTCTGCCCATCGCGGGCATCGCCGGCGACCAGCAAGCAGCGCTCTTCGGGCAGGCTTGCTTTCACGAGGGCGACGCGAAGTGTACGTACGGCACGGGAGCGTTCGCGCTGATGAACATCGGAGAGCGGCCGATCCTGAGCGAGCATGGCCTCGTCACCACGGCGGCGTGGCGCATCAAGGACAAGACGACCTACGCGCTCGAGGGGAGCGCGTTCATCGCGGGTGCCGCCGTCCAGTGGCTGCGCGACGGGCTGGGGATCATCGCAGCGGCCAAGGATGTCGAAGCCCTGGCGCGTCGCGTCGCCTCGAGCGACGGCGTGGTGTTCGTCCCGGCGCTCGCAGGCCTCGGCGCGCCCCACTGGGATCCGGGTGCGCGCGGCATCATCACCGGGATCACGCGCGGGACGACCGCCGCGCACATCGCGCGAGCGACGCTCGAGGGCATCGCGTTCGAGGTCCGTGACCTCCTCGAGGCGATGAGCCAGGACGCGCGGCGCCAGACCACCGCGCAGCCCGTCGCGAGCGCGAGCGAGATGCGTCGCCTCCGCGTCGACGGCGGCGCTTCGAGCAACGACCTTCTCATGCAGCTGCAGGCAGACCTGGCCGACGTCGTGGTCGAGCGCCCGGTCGACGTCGAATCGACGGGACGCGGGCGCGCGATGCTCGCCGGCGCTGGGCGCCGGCATCTGCCAGGATGCGGCCGAGCTGGAGAAGCTGCTCACCATCGGCGCCCGCTTCGAGCCGAAAATGCGCCCCGAGGAGCGCGAAAAAGAGCTGCGCCGCTGGGACGTCGCCCTGCGCCGCTCGCGCTCCGCGCCTGACGCCAGAGCCGCCGCCGGCTTGAACGACCATCTCCCGCTTCCAAGCTCGGCAGGGGCGTGCGATTCTAGAGAGTACGTCTTACGTTGGAAGTAAGGGTCCCGAGCGCCTACAGCCCAGGCGTTCGGTGACTTGTGTTGGGTCGTTGTCGCACGAGGTCAGCCGGAATCAGGCTGGCACTTTGGCGAGCTTGGAGGAAGGGAGCCATGACAACAAGCAGTGTGGGGGAACGCCCGGTTCCGATCGGCGGCTCGGGACCTTTGCGCGAGGTCCCTGTCGACTGGGAGGCGCTGGAGGACGCCTTCGAGAACAACGCTCCGGAGGTGCACAGCTATTTGCACCTCGCCACCGGAGAGGTGCTCCGCGTCGTCGACGGAGTAGCCGACCCGCAGATGCACGTGCGAATCGCATCCGACGGCAATTATCTGCGCATCGACCCCGTCAGCTCGCGCGAGCAATACCGGTGGATGGAGCGGTTCATCCCGATGGTCGAGGAGCCTACGCTCCGAGGAAAGCTGACGCAGGCGATCGACGGCAAAGGAGCGTTCCGGCGATTCAAGGACGTGCTGATGTCGTACGCTGGCGAGCGCGAGCGCTGGTTTGCGTTCCGGAGCGAGCGCCTGCGAACGTTCATGGAGGCATGGCTGAGCGCCCACGCCATCAAGGGAGCAGCGAGACCGGCCTACAGCGATGCCCCTCCCCCGCCGGCGCCGGCTTCTGCGGCCGCCTCGAACCCTGGAGCGCCTGACGTCGACTTCGGGCCCGACTCCACGGACGACTCGGCCCCGCGGTCCCAGAGCGGCCGCCGGGCTCGCAATGCCGAGACGCTCCGGCAGCACCTCAAGGAGCTCGCGGATGCGCTGGGTCCTCGCGACCTGGATATGGCGGTCAACTTCGCGGAGTTTCTCAAGGCCCGTCGTGCGGCGCGGGGATTTGCTCATCACCACGAGCACATGATGGCCGAGCGCGCGGCCGCAGCCGCGTCTGGCTCGAGCCCGTCGCTGAAGAAGGAGGACGACGAGGACCAGCCTTGAGGCGCTCGCAGGGTGTCCTCCTCTTCCTCGCTCTGGGGTCGGCCGCGCGTGGGGCGTCCGCGCAGAGCGCTCCGCTCGCGCAACACGAAATCATCGATCGCGCCGTCGTACGCTTCTACGCGCCCGAAACCGGCGGCACAGCCTATCCGCGCTTCATTTCCGAACGGACGCTCGCGTTCGAAGCGCGGCTCGAGGCAATGGCGGCGACGCCCCAGGGAATCGGCGACGGATACAAGGAACACGACGTGCGCGCGGCCATGGAGCACCACGTCGCCGAAGAAATGCTCGCTACCCTCGCCGACCGGCTAATCGCCGACTCTCCCCCGCCCGCCGCCCGACGTTCGAGGAGCTCGCGCACGTGGAGCAGGCGGTCGGCGAGGCGATACTGGAACGGCTCGGCGGACGGGAGCGCGTCGACGACGCGGCCAGAGCCGAGCAGCTGGAGCCCCCGGAGGTGACGGCGGTCCTGCGGCGAGGCGCGCTCGCCGCGTGGTACATCGACCGGGCGATCGCGCCGGTGCTCCACCCGAGCGAAGAGCAGCTTCGGGACGTGTATCGCACGTCGGCTCACCCGTATCGCGGCCGACCCCTCGACGAGGTACGCCCGCAGCTCGAGCGTTGGTTCGGCGTGGAGCGGGCGCTCGTCGCGGAGAACGCCTTCCTGCAGGCCGCGCGATCGCGCGTGAAGATCATCGCGACGCGATGAACCCCGCCACTTCGTCTGCGACCCGGGAGAGCGTGGCGTCCAGCGTCTGGCCGCTGCTCTTCGGGAGCGACAGCGAGTGATCGCCGCCTTCGACGACGTAGAGGCGCGTCCCTCGTGCGAGCCCTTCGAGAACCGGGCGCAGCTCCTCGGGCGTGCCGAACGAGTCGCGCGACCCCTGGACGAACAGCATGGGCGCCGGCACTCGCGGCAAGTGGGCGGTGCGAAGCTTCGTCGGCTTGCCCGGAGGGTGCAGCGGGTAGCCGAGGAGAACCAGGCCCTCCGCATCGACACCCCCTTGCGCCAGGACCTGCGTGGCGATACGAGCCCCCATGGACTTTCCGCCGATGAAAAGGCGAACCGTGGAGGCGCGCGCACGCGCCGCGGCGACAGCGGCGCGCCACGTTTCCTCGAGCAGGTCGTTCTTGTCCGGCGCGCGCCGCTTGGCCTCGGCGTAGAGAAAATTGAAAGTCGTGACCTCGATACCCCGGCTGCACAGCGCGGTGGCCATCTTCACCAGGAAGGGGTGCGTCTGCGGCGCGCCGGCGCCATGCGCGAGGACGAGCGTCGCGCGCGCGTTCGCGGCGGGGTACGAGAGCGCCGTCGTGCTCGCATCGCCCACGCCGAAGGAGAACCGCGCAGCCACGTTGGCTAGCGCATAACCCATGAGCGCCGACAGCCGCAAGGTGGTCCTGGCAGCCTTGGCGGGCAACGTCGCCATCGCCGCCTGCAAGTTTGCCGCATCTTTCCTCGCACACTCGACGGCCACGCTCGCGGAGGCGGTGCATTCGCTGGCCGACACCGGCAACCAGGCGCTCCTCCTCGTGGGGATGCACCTGGCCGCCAAGCCGGCCACCGAGAGATTCCCCTTCGGGCGAGCCAGCGAGCGCTATTTCTGGCCGTTCGTCGTCGCGCTGCTGCTTTTCAGCGTCGGCGGCGCCTTCGCCTTGTTCGACGGACTCGACCACCTGCTGCATCCGCACCCCCAGCCCCACGCACGCGTGTGGAGCTACGCCGTGCTCGGAGTCTCGCTCGTGATGGAGGGCGTCAGCCTTCGCGTCGCCTACGGCGAGTTTCGCAAGCTCGCAAACGGGCGACCGCTGGCGCGCGTCCTCGCCGGCGTGCGAGACCCGACGATTCCGCTGGTCCTCGCCGAGGATGCCACCGCGATCGTCGGACTGGTCCTCGCGCTGGCGGCGGTGGGGCTCAGTGGAGCGACGGGGCTCGAATTCTGGGACCCGCTGGGGAGCGTCTTCATCGGCGTCCTGCTCTGCGCGGTCTCGGTCGGGCTCGCCTGGATCACGCACGGACTCCTCATCGGAGAGGGCGCCCCGCCGGAGGACCGCTCGCGTGTCCTGGACATCGTACGCGGCGTGGACGGGGTGGGGGGGGTCACGCAACTCCTCACGCTGCACTTGGGCCCCGACGTCGTCTTGCTCGCGATGAAGATAGCCTTTCGCGCGACGCTCACGGTCGAGCAGGTCGAGGGCGTGACCAACCGCATCGAGGATCGGATCCGCGCCGCCATGCCGCACATGCGCAAGATCTTCATCGAGGCCGACTCGCACGGGGACATGCGCGGCGTCGGCAGCGGCGAATGACCGGCGTTCGGTGGACCGTCGCCCTGGTCGTGGCGGCGGTCCTGGCCACCGTTGCGCCGCCACGGCGGACGCGCGAGCGCAGAGACAGAGACCCCGACGCCAGCGCCCGCGCTCGCATCGGATTGGTCTTCGACGTCGGCGGGCGCGGCGACAAAAGCTTCAACGACGCAGCCTACGCGGGGCTCATGCGCGCGCGGCGCGAGCTCGGTGTCTCCACGGAGCATCTCGAGCCGACCACCAGCGAAGACCGCGAAGCCGCGTTGCGTCTGTTCGCCGCGCGGGGATTCGACCTCGTCATCGGCGTCGGGTTCATCTTCTCGAGCGACGTCGATCGTGTCGCGGCCGACTTCCCGCGCGTTCGCTTCGCCTGCGTCGACTACGGGCCCTCCGCGCAGGGGGTGCCACCGAACGTCGCTGGTCTGGTCTTCCGGGAGGAGGAGGGCTCGTATCTGGTGGGGGCCGTCGCGGGGCTGCTCAGCCGGACCGGGCACGTTGGCTTCGTCGGAGGCATGGAGATGCCGCTCCTGCACAAGTTCGTGGCCGGGTACGGCGCGGGCGTGCAAACGGTGTGTCCGTCGTGCACCGTGCACGTGGCGTACGCGGGTACGACGCCGGACGCCTTCAAGGACCCCGCCAAGGGCAAGGCGCTGGCCATCGCCGAGATCGCGGCGGGGGCAGACGTCCTCTTTCACGCGGCAGGCGCGACGGGTCACGGCGTGTTCGAGGCCGCGCACGACGCGCGCAGGTTCGCCATCGGCGTCGACTCCGACCAGTACGACGAGATGCCCGATGCAATCGTGACCAGCATGATCAAGCGCGGAGACGTCTCCGTGTTCGACACGATCCGGTCGGTCGCCCTGGGCCATTTCGAAGCTGGAATGCACGTCTTCGGGGTACGTGACGGCGCCCTCGACTACGTCCACGAGGGACCGCACGCGCGCATGCTCCCGAGAGAGGTCGTGGAGCGGGTCGAGGAGCTCAGGGACGACATCGTGGCGGGGCGGGTGCGTGTCCCTGTCGAGTGAGGCCGGGCACGCTCCTAGATCACCCACCGTCCGTCGAACGTGCACTGCGTGTTGCCTTCGGCGACGCACTGGACGCGCTCGACGCTGAGCGCGCGATAGCCCACCTCGCGCAGCAAGCTCTGGAGCAGCGGCCGCAGCATGCGGCAAACGTTCGTGTTGTGGTGAGACCAGCCCCGTACGTGCGCGCGAAAGAAGGCCTCGCCCTTCAGATGGACCGAGAGAGTGCCCTCGTCGACGTACGTCTGCCAGACGCGCTGTGCGTTGGCCTCGAGCAACGGGGCAGACGCGACGAGGCGGAACAGGGCTCGGTACACGCCGGCCACGTTGTCGCGTGCCACCGCTTCGGCGATTCGCACGACGAGATCCTCGGGATCGGCCGGCTGGGCGATGTGTTCCACCAGGCCGAGAATCTCGCCGATGAGCTGCGTGTCGTACCACCCCGAGGCGATGAGGCCCAGGGCCGGATCGTTCGGCCGCAACATCGCTTGCAGCTCGGGGGAGGCCAGCGCGATCAATCGCGTGAGCCCCGGTTCGCCGTAAGTCGCCGAGAACCACGAGAGCCCGGCGCGAACCGCGGTACCCTTCACGCGTCCCTGCGCGACGGCGATGCGCATCGAGCTCGAGGGACCGCGAGGCGCCGAAGAGGACGTCCGGGCCGCAGGCGGCCACGAAGACGTGGGTCGGCCCGACGCCGGAGCCGCCGAGATTCGCATCGACGACGATGCGCGAGGCGGGGGCGTGCTTCCGCTGGGCGCGCCGCTCGGGACGGGGCTCGGCCGGGCCGACGGCCGCATGGAGGCGCGCGGGAAATTCGACGACGACGGGCGCTCGACCGAGGCGCCCAGCTCGGAGGACGGATCCTCGAGCGCGTCGCGCAAGAGCAGCAAGAGCTCCCTCGGGGAGGCGACCCGCGCGAAGGAGCTCTTGCGAAGACAGGCGGTCACGACGTGGACGATGGCTCCGGACAGATGCGACGGGAAGTGAGGCTCGTCGCGCAAAATCGCGGCGGTCGTGGCCGAACCCCCTTTTCCGAAGGGCGGGACGCCCGCCACCATCTCGTAGAGCACGCAGCCGAGCGACCAGACGTCGCTACGTTCGTCGGCCAGTCCGTGCTCGAGCTGCTCCGGCGACAGGTAGGCGGGCGTGCCGAGCACCTCGCGGTTGGTCGTCAGAAGATCGTCGTCCCGTGCGTCGGCGCGCCGCTTCGCGATGCCGAAGTCCACGAGAACGACGCGACCGTCGGGCGTCAGGAGCAGGTTGGACGGCTTGAGGTCCCGGTGGATGACCCCCGCATCGTGCGCCGCCACCAGGGCCTCGGCTGCTTGAATCGCGTAGCGGAGCGCGGCTCCCACGGGAAGAGGCCCTCGCTCGAGCACGCGCTTGAGGTCCGTTCCCCGGACGTAGTCCATCACGATCCACGGCGTTCCTTCATGCTCGCCGGTGCCATGCACGCGCACGACCCCCGGGTGGTCCACCGCCGCCAGAGCGCGGGCCTCGCGGAGGAGGCGGGCGCGGGTCGCGCTCGTCGCGATCTCGGCAGGGACCATCTTGAGCACCACGCGCTCGCCGTCGGTGTCGCGCGCGAGGTAAAGGACACTCATCCCTCCCTGCGCGAGGCGGCGCTCCACGACGTAAGGCCCCACGCTGGTACCGGGATCGAGGCGTACGGGGGCGTTGGGCACGGGCTGCGCTATTGTGGCCGGCATTCGGGCGGCAGGCCACCTGCCCTCACCCTGTTTCGCGCGATCGATGCAAACTGCTGTAGCTTGCCCCTGCGAAAACATCGGAGGCAACATGACGATGGTTCACGGAGGGCGTCTGGTCGCCCAGGCGCTCAAGCGTCACGGCACTTCCCACCTGTTCACCCTCTGCGGCGGCCATATTCAGGCCATCTACGACGGGTGCTTGGACGAGGGCATCCGCGTCGTGGACGTCCGGCACGAGCAAACAGCGGGCCACGCCGCCGACGGCTGGGCGCGGGTCACGGGAAAACCCGGTGTTTGTGCCGTAACCGCCGGGCCCGGGGTCACCGACGTGGTCACCGCGGTCGCCAACGCGCAGCGGGCGGGGATTCCCATCGTGGTGATAGGGGGAGCGGGGCCGAAGGCGCTTTGCGACATGGGCTCGCTGCAGGACATGGACCACCTGTCCTTGATGCGGCCGATCACGAAGTGGGCGGTGCAGGTGCCCGAGACGCGGCGAATCGTCGAGTACATCGACGCCGCCTTCCGCGTCGCGCAGGCGAATGTCCCCGGTCCGGTCTTTCTGGAAATGCCGCTCGACCTCCTCATGAATTTCGGCGACGACGCGGACTCGCCCGCGACGCGGCCGCTCGCGGAGACTCCTCGTCCGGCGGGGGACCCGCGTGCCATCCAGCGCGCCGCCGAGCTCTTGAAAGCCGCTCAGCGCCCGGCGTTCCTCGTGGGCTCGCAGATCCGCTGGTCTCCTCGGCGCGAGGCGGTCCGGCGCGCCGCCGACGCCTTCGAGGCTCCCTTCTACCTGAACGGGATGGCGCGTGGCGCGCTTCCTTTCGAGCACCGCTGCCTTTTGTCGCGGTCACGCAAGTTTGCCCTCGCCCAGGCCGACTGCGTGTTCGTCTTCGGTACGCCGTTCGACTTCCGCGTCGACTACGGAAGGCCTCCGACGTGGGCGCCCGACTGCAAGATCGTCCAGGTGGACCTGGACGCCGCCGAGCTCGGACGCAATCGCGGGGTCGACGTCGCCATCGATGGCGACTCCGGGCTCGTGCTCGAACAGCTCGTCGAGGCCGCGGGCTCCAGGAAGGCGGGCACCTGGCTCGAGTCCGTTCGCGCCGACGAGACCAAGCGGCGCGCGAAGATGCTCGCCGAGATTGAATCGAGCGATTCGCCGCCGAATCCGCTGCGCGTCTGCGCCGAAATTGGCAAGCGCCTGCGCCCGAACGACATCGTCGTCGGCGACGGCGGCGATTTCGTCGCGACCGCGGCTTACGTGCTCAAGCTCGAATGGCCCCAGCTCTGGATGGACCCGGGTCCGCTGGGCACGCTGGGCGTCGGCCCGGGATATGCCATGGCCGCTCAGCTCGCACGCCCCGACGCCCGCGTGGTCCTGGTTTACGGCGACGGGAGCTTCGGCCTGCACGGCCTGGAGTTCGAGGCCATGGCGAGGCAGAAGATTCCCGTCGTCGCCGTCATCGGCAACGACGCGGGCTGGACGCAGATCCGGCGCGGACAGGTCGAGATCTACGGCGAGGCGCGCGCGGTCGCTACGAGCCTCGACTACACCCGCTACGAGCGCGTCGTCGAAGCGTGCGGTGGTCGCGGCTTCTGGGTCGAGCGCGTGGAGGAGCTCGGGCCCGCCCTCGACGAGGCCTGGCGCTGCGGAGTCCCCGCCTGCGTCAACGTGAAGATCGCTCGGAGCGACTTCCGCAAAGGCGCAATCAGCGTCTGACGCACGCGCCGCGGCTCATGTAGCCGCACCTGCGGCCTCCGACGCCGCGCCGAGCGGCCCGGCAATCCGCGAAACGCTCGGTTTGGCCGTGCGAAGGCCCTCGCCTGAGCGCGGGCACGACTGATGCCTTTTCCGCGGGGACCCTCGATGCAACCTCCGCGTACCCGCTTTCTGGCATCTGCCTTGGTTCCGGCAACTCTCCTGGCCGCGTGGGCCGGCGCGTGCTCCTCGTCGTCCGGTCCGGGCGGAGCTTTGCCCGGCGACGACGGTGGATCCAGCTCCGATGCGTCGATGCCGCCGGCCGACCACTGGACGCCGCAGGTCGACAGCTACGCTCCTCAGCTCTTCGACGGCGCAAGCCCTTTCGCCGACTCGGGCGCGACGACCGTGCACGTCTATCAGACTTCGCGATCGGCGGGTCCAGCGGGCGCGCCCGATCACCTGGCCGACGAGGGCACGCTGACCGTCGGCAAGTCACCCGCGGCGGGAGCCACGACGATCACAGTCGACCTGAGCAAGCCGAGACAGACCATCGTCGGCTTCGGCGCCGCTCTCACCGAAGCGGTGGCCAGCCTCGTGACAGGACTTCCGGCCGCGACGCAGCAAAAGATCCTGAACGACTATTTCGGCCCCGACGGTTCGGGGTATGTCCTCGCCCGTACCCACATTGGGAGCTGTGACTTCGCTCTCTCGGCCTATTCGTACGACGACTCGACCACGCCGGACCCCACCCTCTCGAAGTTCTCCATCGCCCACGACCAGACGCTGCTGATCCCGTTCATCAAGCAAGCCATCGCCGCCGCGGGCGGGAACCTGAAGCTCCTCTCCAGCCCATGGACCGCGCCCGCGTGGATGAAGGACAACGGCGCGCTGCAGGGCCACGGCAGCGACGGCTCTCTTCTGCCGCAATACTACCAGGCGTACGCCCAATACCTTTCGAAGTACCTGCAGGCCTACGCCGCCGCGGGCGTGAAGGTTTGGGCGATCACCACGCAGAACGAGCCGCTCGGGGTGGGCGGTAGCCGCGAAGGAATGCAGTGGAGCGCAGCGCAGATGAATACGTTCATCCGCGACAATCTCGGGCCCCAGCTCAAGACCGACGGGGTGAGCGACACGCTCCTTTACTTCTTCGACCACAACAAGGGGCCCGCGAACTCCGACGTCGTGACGTGGGCGACCACGATGCTCGACGACCCGAAGACGAACCCGCTCGTTGCGGGCACTGCGGTGCACTGGTACGGGAGCACGTTCCAGACGTACCCGGACGCGCTCGACGCGGTCCACGCCGTCGACGCCACCAAGAACATCCTCTACACCGAGGGCACGGCCGATGGGCTCGGCAACACGTCGTACGGCCAGTCGAGCCCGAGCTTCAAGTACTCGTGGATGAAGGACGACTACTACTGGACCTTCGACGGCTACGACTGGGGGTACTGGTACGCGTCGCGCGTCGACCATCCCGTGTACGAGCCGCTCTACCGCTACGTCCGCGACATCATGGTCGGGCTGAACCACTGGTACGCCGGCTTCATCGACTGGAACGCCGTCCTCAACAAGGACGGTGGCCCCGGCCACATCGTCAATCCCGTTCCGGCGGCGATCCTGATCGACACGGCGACGAAGACGCCATACTACTCGCCGATTTTCTATGCGATGCAGCACTTCAGCAAGTTCATACGGCCCCAGGCGACGGTCGTACCGGCGACGGTGAACCTCGCCTCGGGCATCGCGCCCACGGGATACGACGGCCAACCCACGCAGGATGGGAGCGCGCTGCTCGCGGCGGCTGCCGCGAACACCGACGGGAGCGTGGCGGTCGTCTTGTTCAACGAGACCGCGAACCCGATCCCGTACTCCGTGGTGCTCGGTTCGCAGAGCGCATCGGGGACGCTGCCTGGGGAGTCGTTGCAGACGCTGGTGTGGAAGTAGGCACCGCGCCCGCTCCGCGCGTCTGGACGTCAGACGCGCGAGAGCGGGCGCAGCGCGAGCCCCCGTTCACTCACCGCGACAGAAGCTGAGTACGAAGCTCGCCGTTCGCATAGCTCGCGGTCTTCACGTTGATGTACATGCTGCCGGCCGTGAGCCTCGACAGGTCTCCCGATGCCATCGAGATTCTCCCGAGCACGCCTTGCTGGGCCAAGGTCAGCATGTAGAGCATCGGACCGTTCTGCCCCGCCGGGGCGTTGTCCAGCTCGGCCGCCGTGGGAATCACGCCGCTCACGTCGGCTTCGTACGCGAGCTGCGTCTGGTCCGGGCTGAGGACGAACTGGGCGCCGCCGGTCGCTTGCGACGCGATGGACGGGACCTCGTTGCTGCCCAGGAGGACACCCGTGAAGAGCGTCTGCCCGGGGGACAGGATCTGCCCGCGCAGCTCGCCTGCCGGGTTGGCGGCGGTCACGACGTTCAGATAGAAGCGCCCGGCGGCGAGGTCGGCCGGATCGCTGGCGGCGAGCTGCAGGTTTCCGTCGATTGTCTGCGCGACCGGCGAGAGCGCATAAGCGGTCGGGCCGTTGAGCGAGGCGATCGCCCTGTGCAGGCGGACGTCGGTGGGCACGGCCGTGGTCACGACGTGGTAGAGGAGCGAGGTCTGATCGGCGCTCATGATGAAGGACCCGTGCGCCGCATAGGCGCTGGTCACGGTCGGGACCTCCTGCATGCCGCCCGCGTTCGCCACGAAGATGGTCGAATCCGGCGGCACCAGCTGGCCGCGAATTTCGCCGCCCGTGTGAGTCGGGGACTCCACGTCGATGTAGAGCTGAGCGGCGGACAGAGCGTTCTGCTCGTCGGGCGAGAGCGCGATCGATCCGGTCATGTGACCGCTGATCGGCGTCAGTTGACGGGTCGTCATTCCGTTCTCGCCGGGGGCACCGATGCGAACGTCCACCGAGGTCGCGCCTGGCACGTTTTGGGTGATGTCGTAGGTGAGCGTGACGTTGTCGCCCTGCAGGGCGAACGTCGCGGTGCCCGTCGCCGCGGTCCGCACGGCGGGCACGACCTCCGCGCCGGAAAGCTTGGCCGCGTAGGGCGTGGCGGGGGTGCTGGAATCGGAAGAGCCGTCGTCGCCGCTGCCGGATTCGGCGGCGACTCCAGCGTCGTCGCCCGATCCGGCGCCGCTGTCCGCCGAGGCGTCCTTGGCGCTGGAAGGGGCCTTGGTGGGGGACGAAGAGGAAGTACACGCGCTGAGCGCGACTACGAACGGGACGAGGGCCACACGGGAAGTGCGTTTCATGGGGGTTTGCTCCTGCGACGAGCACGGCTGCGGCTGAGAACGCGCAGCGTGTCGAACCGGAGGGCTGTCTCGCAAGAGGTGCGCCCCCTGACGATATCGCCCCGATCGCCGCTCCTACCCCGCGCTGCGCGGTGAGGTTCTACTCGGGGCCGCCGGAGCCCCGATCACGTAAGCCACACCACCGTGACGCCTTCACCGCCCTGCCCCGCCTCCCCGGGGCGATACCGCGCGACATACGCTGAGCGCGCCAGCTCCTTGCGAACGGCGTCTCGAAGCGCCCCGGTGCCGTGCCCGTGCAGGAGGAAGACCGCGCGCTGGCCTTCGTTCAGCGCTCGATTGAGAAAGCTCGTCGCCATGGCCAGGGCGTCGTCCACGCGAAGGCCGCGAAGGTCGCAGGTGTTGTCGCGTGTCTGCAGCGGCGGCTCCTCCAAGACCGGCGCCGAGCTCGGCGCGGCCGCCCGCAACAGGGGCCGCGCCGCCGGATTCGGCGGCGGATCGCGCGGCGGGGCCGCTCGCAGCTCGCCAGCCGCGACGGTCAGCTTCAACGGCCCCGCAGCCACGCGCACCTGCTCGCCCCCGAGCACCTCGATCACCTCGGCCTCCGCGCGAAGCCGTGGCACCCAGACCCGCGTCCCACGGCGCAGCTCGGCGAGCTTTACCAGGCCGGACGGCCCCTCGTCGATCGGGGTCACGAGCGCCTCGAGCGCCCCTCCCACGGCAACCTCGCTCGACACGCGATCGATCGTCCGCTCGGCCTCGCGAAGCGCATCGGGCTCCACTTTCTTGGAGCGCAGGCGCGCCTGCGCGGCCCGCAATTCCTCGCGTGCCCGCCGCAGCCTTTCCATGAGCTCTCGAGCTTCTTCCCCCAGTGCTCGCCTCTCGCGGTTCTTGGCCGCCTCGAGCTCCGCGTCCAGACGCGTTTGGACATGCCGCGCTTCGCGCTCGCGATCCTCGGCCGCCGAGCGCGCGAGCTCCAGCGCCGCCCGCTCGTCGTGGAGCTTCTTCACCAGAACCTCGAAATTGTGCTCCTCGCGCGTGAGGAAGCGCTCGGCTCTCTCGATGACCGTCGACGGCATCCCGAAGCGGCGAGCGACCGCGAGCGCGCTCGAGGTGCCCGGGATGCCTATTGCGAGCCGGAACGTCGGCGTCATCGTCGACAGATCGAACCCGACGCTGGCGTTCACGAACCGTGCGTCGGCGAGCGCGAGAGCCTTCAGGCCCTCGTAGTGCGTCGTGGCCGCCACGGCACCGCCGCGCGCACACAAGCTGTCGAGTACGCCCGCGGCGAGCGCCTCCCCCTCGCGCGGATCGGTCCCTCCAGCGAGCTCGTCGAGCAGCACGAGCGCCCCGTCGGTCGTCTCCTGCAGAATCGCCGTGAGGTTCGACACGTGCGCGCTGAAGGTCGACAGGTTCTTCTGCAGGCTCTGGTCGTCGCCGACGTCGGTGAGCACCACGTCGAAGAGACCCACCGCGCTTCCGTCGGCACACGCGACCGGCAGCCCCGCGCGGGTCATCAGCACCCCCAGCCCCATGGTCTTGAGCGCCACGGTCTTGCCGCCCGCGTTCGGCCCGCTCACGACCATGGCTCGCCCCGCCTCGAGCGAGAGGTCGCTCGGCACGACGTCGGGCATGTCGAGCGCGAGCAGGGGATGGCGCGCGGCCTTGAGATCGATCCGTGGCTCGTCGAGCACCGCAGGGAAGACGAGGGCGAGGTCGTGCGCGAGCTTCGCCGTGGCGGCGCGAACGTCCGCGAGCGCCAGCGCGCGCGCCGAGGCGTCGACGCTGGGAAGCGCCTCGGCGACGATCGCCGTCAGGCGGGCGTACACGGCTTCCTCCTCGCGCTTCACCTCCGCCTCGAGCACCTTCAGGCGGTTTCCCATCGGGATGACGGCGCGCGGCTCGACGAAGAGCGTGGCTCCGCTCGAGCTCGTGGCGTGAACGATGCCCGGGAAGCGCTCGTGCGCATCGCTGCGTACGGGCAACACCCATCGGCCCTCGCGCTCGGTGACGAATCGGTCCTGGACGACCGACTCGTAGCGCGTCATCAGGTCCTCCATGCGAGCCAGCATGCGCTGCCTCGCGGCGTGCCACTCCCCACGCAGCTCGCGGAGGCGGGGGCTCGCGCGATCGGCGAGAGAGCCGTCGGGGTCGAAGCTGCCCCCGATCTCGTCGGCGACCGTGTCGAGCGTCGGATCCGTGGAGCATGCGTCGAAGAGCGCCGGCAGATCCGCGCGTCGCGGCGCCAGAAAACGGCGCAACGCGCGGGCGCTGCCGAGCAGGCGGCCGAGCGCCCTCAGCTCCCCGGGAGAAAGCACGCTGCCGATGCGCGCGCGTTCGATCGCCTCGCGCACGTCGTCCACCTGGCCCACCGGAAGAGGGCGACCCTCCTCGAGCAGGCGGACCGCCTCCGCCGACTGCGCGAGGAACGCTCGCGCCTCTTCGCGGCTGGTGGAGAAGGGCAAAGCCGAGGCAAGCTCGCGACCGAGCGGCCCGGCGCATCGATCGGCGAGGGCCGCGAGGACTCGACCCCACTCCAGGTCGGAGTACGTCTTGCGGGGGCAGGGATCGATGCGGAGCGGTCGCACTGGCGGGCGCCGCGGATTCTAGCATGGGTCGTTTTCCCCGGAGGAAAGGCCGTTCACGCCGGTGGCCGCACAGGTCGCTTTCGGGGTACCTTGCGCCCCAGGCTCTATGGGCGAGAACGCGACGCGGCCCATGCTCACCGACGCGCGTGCTGCGCGGAGCGTGCCCGTCCGCGCACGCGGCGCGGATGTCCTGCTCAAACCGGTTCATCGCTGGGTCTGGGCAGACCCCCACAGGCGCGCCCACAAGCTCCTGCGGTTCGCCGAGACCGAGGCCGACGGCGGGCGCGATCTCGCTCGCGCAGCCGAGCAGACCGGCGACGCGCTGCTTCGAAGGCTCTATCTTCGCCACGCGTCGGACGAGCTGCGCCACGCGGACATGTTCCGCACGCGCGGCCGCGCGATGCTGGCGGCTCTGCCCAAGCGCGTCTCCGGCGTGGAGGCGAACTGGTTGGCGCCCGGCGAGCGCGGCCTCGACGACCTCCGGGTCGACCGCGAGACCGACGACACGCTCCTGGCCTTCCTGCACCTGAGCGAGCGCGCGGCCGCCATGCGCTTCGCGGTGTACCGCGAGGTGCTCGCAGCCGACCCGGACACGCGCGCGGTCTTCGAATCGATCCTGCGCGACGAGGCGTTTCACATGAACTACACGCGAAAGCAGCTCGAGCGGGTGTCGCCGCGCAAGCACGGGCTCCGCCTCTGGGTCGCGCGCCTGCGCCGAATCGGCAACCTTTACCTGCGATTCGCGGCGGCGTTCGCCGGCTTGATGGGCGCGCTGGTCCTGGCCGTCCAGTACTTCGTGGTGCTGCCCGTGTTCGCATGGGCTGCCAAGCGCGCCGAGATGCGCGCGCGCCGCCCCAGCGGCTGGACGAAAGTCGCCGGCCGCGCCTCCTCGTTCCGGTCGCAATACGAATGAGAATCCTCGGAATCTCCGCGCACTATCACGACTCGGCCGCGGCGCTCCTCGTCGACGGAATGCCGGTGGCGGCGGTGCAGGAAGAGCGCCTGTCGCGCCGGAAAAACGATGCCGCGTTCCCGGCGCTGGCGATCGAGTACTGCCTCGCCGAAGCGGGGATCGAGCCCGAGCAGCTCGACGCGGTCGTGTTCTACGAGAAGCCGATGCTCAAGTTCGAGCGCATTCTCACGATGGCGCTGCGCGGGTGGCCGCGCACCTTCGCGAGCTTCCCCCACGCGATGAAGAACACCCTCGGCGAGAAGCTGTGGGTGAAGGGCCTCATCAAGAGCTGGCTCGGGGTGGCTAGCGACAAGATCCTCTTCACCGAGCACCACCGCTCGCACGCTGCCGCGGCCATGCTCACGGCCCCCACCCGCGACGCGGCGATCCTGACCGCGGACGGCGTCGGCGAATGGGCCACGCTGAGCGTAGGTCGCGGCAGGCGCAGCGGCAGCGGCAAGGGAAAGCGCGTCGAGGTCGAGCTGCTCCGCGAGATCCGCTTTCCGCACTCGCTGGGAATGCTCTACTCGACGTTCACCGCCTTCCTCGGATTTCCGGTCAACGAGGGCGAGTACAAGGTGATGGGGCTCGCGTCCTACGGGCAGCCGCGCTTCGCCGACGAGGTGCGCGCGATGGTCGAACGCACCGAGGACGGCGGGTTCCGGCTCGACATGCGCTTCTTCGAGTACCACACGACGGCGAAGCGCTCGTTCTCGAGCCGGTTCACCGGCGTGTTCGGCCCTCCGCGCGTGCCGTGGGAGCCGCTCGACCCCACGTCCGAGGAGGGCGGCCGGTACGCCGATATCGCTTCCAGCGTGCAACACGTGCTCGAGGAGATCCTCGTGGACATGTGCAAGCGCCTGAGGCGAGAGCTGGACGTACCCGACCTTTGCCTGGGCGGCGGCGTCGCGCTCAACGGCGTCTGCAACGCGCGCATCCTCCGCGAAAGCGGCTTCGAGCGGGTCTTCGTTCCGCCGGCCCCCGGCGACGCCGGCTGCGCCCTCGGCGCCGCGCTCCTCGCCGATCGCGTGTTCTTCGGCAATCCCGATCGGGACTTCCCCGATCACCCGTACTGGGGCCCCAAGCTCGACCCCGACGAGCTCGGGCGCGTCGCGCGCGAGGATGATCTGCCCACCGAGGTCCTTCCCAGCAACGAGGCCCTCCTGGCGCGCGTCGCGCGCGAGCTGCACGAAGGGAAGATCGTCGGCTGGATGGACGGCAGGACCGAGCTCGGTCCCCGAGCGCTCGGCAACCGCAGCATCCTGTCGGCGCCGCACAGCGCCGAGCAGCGCGATCGCCTCAACAAGAGCATCAAGTTCCGCGAGGAGTTTCGCCCCTTCGCGCCCGCCGTCCCCACCGAGCACGCGAGCGTGTACTTCGACCTTCCGCCGGGCGGTCATCGATTGGGGCGCTTCATGTCGGGAGTGTTCCCCGTTCGGGCGGAGCACCGGGCCAACCTCGCGGCCATCACGCACGTCGACGGCACGGCGCGCGTGCAGACCGTGGACCGCGACGTCGCGCCCCGGTTCCACGCGCTACTCGAGGCCTACGGCCGCATTTCGGGCGTGCCCGTCCTGCTCAACACGTCTTTCAATCTGGCCGGCGAGCCCATCGTGAATCGCGCCGTGGAGGGCTATTCGACCTTTCGTCGATTCGGGCATCGACCTGCTCGTCGCCGGCAACTGCATCGTGTCCAAGGACGCCGACCGAGCGAGCGAGACCGGGCGGGGCCGCAACGTCGACGAGGAGGCAGCCGAATGACGCTCAAACGAAAGGGCAAGATCGCGCGCGGCTTGACGGTCGTCGCGAGCGCCGCCCCCTCGATCGTCGACCTCGCCCGTGGCATGTGGAAGAGCGAGACGCGCAACCGGTGGCTCGTGCCGCTCGTCGTCTTCCTCTGCATCACGGGCCTCGTGCTCGTGCTCGCGAGCACCGTCGAGGTGCTGGCGCCGTTCATCTACACCATTTTCTAGGGTGAGCGTGCGGCTCGGCTTCGCCCTCCTGGCTTGCCCGACGTGCCGGGGAGAGCTGCGCGACGAGGGCGAACGCCTCTCGTGTCCGCGTTGCCCCGCCGCGTATCCGGCTCCGAGCGGCATTCCCGACCTGCGAGTACCCGGCGACGCCCGCACGACCGTCGTCCGGGACTTCTACACCGCTGCGCCGTTTCCGGCGTACGCCGAGCGAGACAGCCTCGGTAGCCTGCGCGCGCGCGCCGCCCGAAGCGAGTTCGCCAGACTTCTCGATCAGGCGATCCCCGGGGATGCGCGCGTCGTGGAGGTCGGATGCGGAACCGGACAGATGTCGCTGTTCCTGGCGACTGCCGATCGCGTCGTCGTGGGCGCCGACCTGACGCGCGCCTCGCTCGAGCTCGCGGCGAACGCGGCGCGGCGCTTCGGGGTGGATCGGGCGCTCTTCGTCGAGACCGACGTCCGGCGTCCCGGACTTCGCGAGGGCGCGTTCGACGTCGTCTACTCCTCGGGCGTGCTGCACCACACGCCCGACCCGCGCGCGTCGTTCGGCTCGCTCGCCCGGCTCGCGCGTCCGGGAGGCATCGTGGTCCTCGGCCTTTACAACACGTGGGCGCGCATCCCGCACCGCGTTCGTCGCGCGGTCGGTAGGCTGAGCGGCAGGCGGTTCATTCCGCTCGATCCGGTCCTCCGCGATCGCTCCGCCGATCCCGCACGCCGCGAGGCGTGGCTGCGCGACCAGTACATGCACCCCGAGGAGCATCGCCACACGACGCGCGAAGTGCAGGGGTGGTTCCGCGAGAGCGGCATCGAGTACCTGCGCACGTATCCGGACTCCCTCCTGGCGAGCGAGCCGCTCCAGGGGGACGGGCTGTTCGATCCGGCCGAAGACGACTGGAGCCTCGAGAACTGGGTATCGCAGCTAGGGTGGATGAAGACATTGGCCCACGAGGGAGGGCTCTGGGTGACAATCGGGCGAAAGGTTGCCGGCTAGTCCGCGACGTGACGCGTGCCGCACGCTTCCGGTGCTAACCTGAAGCCTGGGAGCTTCTTCCATGAACACGTGTCGCCGATCTTTCCCGCGCATGGCCGCCGTTGCCTGCGCGCTCGCCGTAGCCATTCTCGCATCCACGAATGCTCGCGCCTTCTGTCGCACGGTCACGGCGACGCCGCCCGCCGGCTACGACCCGGCCATGGACGGGTGCTTCGACGCGCAGGGCGGTGCCGGCGTCTTTCCGGTCTACTGGAGCAACCTGTGCGTCGGGTACAGCGTGCAGAGCGGCGGCAGTCGCCTTCGCGGCATCACGCTCCAGCAGGCGACCAGCGTGGCCGCCGCGGCCTTCGCGCAGTGGACCTCGCTGGCCTGCCCCAGCGGCGGCAACCCGAGCGTCACGCCCCAGGACGAGGGGCCGGTTGTCTGCAACAAGGTCGAGTACAACAAGACCTCGCCCAACCAGCACGTCATCATGTTCGACGACGACAACTGGATGTACAGCGACGCCAGCAACACGCTGGGCCTCACCACGGTGACGTTCGACACGACCGACGGGGAGATCTACGACGCCGACATGGAGCTAAACTCGCAGCAGTACACGTTCGTCACGACCTCTCCCGTGCCTCCAGGCGACTTCGATCTTCAGACGGTCGTCACGCACGAGGCGGGGCACTTCCTCGGGTTGGCTCACTCGGCCGACACCACCGCCGTCATGTACGCGCACTACCGCGCCGGCGCGTCGATGCCGACTGCCGGACGACGTCGCCGGCATCTGCGCGATCTACGCGCCGGGCGGGATGCGCGACACCAAGGCCGGCCCCCTCGCGGGCGCGACTTGCGACCCGACGCCGCGGCACGGCTTCTCCAGTCAGTGCGGCTCGGAGATCGATGGCGGAACGCAGACGGGCGATGGGGGCGGCACCGTGGCGGCGAAGCACGCGTGCTCCGTGGGGGCCGACCTCGGCGCAGGGGGAGGCGCAGCCGGTCGCTTCGGTCTGGCTGCGCTCGCGGCCCTCGGCTTTCTCGCCCGCCGCGCGCGCAAGCACGCGCGCAACGCTCGGGCCCTGACCGCCGCCGGCTGTCTCGTGCTCGCCACCGCCGGTGCCGTCGCCTTCACGGCGCGCGAGAGCCAGGCGAGCGTGTCCGTCGCGGTGGTCTTCGACGAGCTCGTTCGACAGTCGAACGCGATCGCCGCAGTCACTCCGGTCGAGCGGCAGACGAAGTGGGAAGACGGGCGCATCGTCACGTACACGCGCGTCCGGGTCGATTCCTTGGTCGCCGGCGAGCTGCCGCAGGACGTGTGGGTCCGAACGCTCGGAGGGGTGGTGGACACGATCGGGCAGATCGTCGACGGCGAGCCCTCCTTCGTCGTGGGCCAGCAGTCGCTCGTCTTCTTGCACGGTCGCGTGCACGGCTTCGAGGTCACGGCGCGCGCGCAGGGGCAGTTTGCGATCGCCGGCGGCGAGGGTACGGCGCCCCACCTCGTGCCCGCGCGCAACGTCGGCGCAATCTTGCCGCCGTCGGGCGCCGTCGCGGGTCGCTTTGCCCGGGACGTCCTCGCGGGGCGCCCCCTGGCCGATGCGGCGCGCGAGATTTCCGCCGCGTGGACGCGACTGCACACGAAGTAGAGCGCGGCGCTGCCGGCTCATTCGCTATGTTGGACAGCTGTTCGCCTTGACAGAGGAAGAGCCGCCGCCCACAGTTCTCCTTCGCTCATGAACCGCACACGCGCGCGCCGCTGCGCGGCCCCTTTTGCTCTCGTTCTCGCGGCTTTCGCGCTCCTTTTCGCGTTCGTTCCCGCGTGCAACAAGTCGGCGGGCGACGCGCAGCCGACCGTGCGCGTGGGGTATTTCGCGAACCTCACGCATGCGCAGGCGGTGCTCGGCGTCGCTTCGGGCGACTTCGCACGGGCGGCGCTGCCGGCCAAGCTCGAGACCAAGATCTTCAACGCCGGCCCCTCCCTCATCGAGGCGCTCTTCGCGGGCGAAGTCGACATCGGATACGTCGGGCCCGGTCCGGTCATCAGCGCGCAGGCGAGGAGCCACGGCGAGGGCATCCGAGTCGTCGCCGGCGCCGCCGCCAACGGCGTCGTCGTCGTCGTTCGAAAGGACAGCGGCATCACGTCCCTCGCGCAGCTCGCGGGCAAGCGCCTCGCGACGCCGCAGCTCGGGAACACGCAGGACATCTCGGCGAGGCACTACCTCTCGAGCGTCCTTTCGCCGAGCGGTTCCCAGGCCGATCTGCGCAACGTCACCCCGGTCGACAACGCGCAGCAGGCCGCGCTTTTCGCGCGAAACGACCTCGACGCCGCGTGGGTGCCCGAGCCGTGGGGCCAGTACCTCATCGCTCAGACGGGCGCGACGCTCCTCGCCGAGGAAAAGGACCTGTGGCCGAGCAAGGAGTTCGTGCTCACCCTCGTCGTGACGACTCCGGAATTTCTCGCCAAGCACCCCGACGTCGTCGAGCGCATTCTCGGCGCGCATCGCGTCTGGACCCAGCGCCTCGCCAGCGAGCCCGCGAAGTACGCCCCCTTGCTGGGCGACGCGCTCTACGCCCTGACGGGCAAACGCATCGGCGAGTCGATCCTCACGCCGGCGCTCGGCCGTGTGAAGTTCACCAATGACCCGAACGCCTCGACCCTCAAAGCGTTCGCCACGTTCTCGCACGATCTCGGGTTCGAGCGCGAGCCGGTCGCGCTGAACAACCTGGTCGACACGCGAATCCTCGACCAGATGCTCGCGGAGAAGCGGCCATGAAGGTGACGCCCGACACGAAGCGCTCGGCGTGGGGCCTCGCCTTCTGGATCGCCGCCGCGGGCGCGTGGGAGCTCGCGTTCCGCATCGTCGGCTGGAAGCCGTGGATCTTCCCGTCCCCGAGCCACATCCTCGTCGCCGTCCTCCACATGCTGGGGGAACCGCACCACGAGCTCGTCTCGGCGCTCGCGGTCAGCGGCGGGCGCCTGATCGCCGGGTTCGGGCTGAGCATCGTCCTCGGCCTCGCGCTCGGGGTGGCGCTCTGGCGCTGGCGCACGGTGGACCGCGCGTTCGGCGGCGCGTTCCTCGGGCTGCAGACACTCCCGAGCGTGTGCTGGGTCCCGCTCGCCGTCCTCACCTTCGGGCTGAACGAGACGGGCATCCTCTTCGTGCTCCTCATGGGCAGCGCGTTCGCGATGACCATCGCGTTCCGCGACGGCCTGCGCATGATCCCGCCCATTTACGAGAAGGCGGGCATGATGATGGGCGCGCGGGGCTGGACGCTGTATCGGCGGGTCGTCATCCCGGCGAGCATGCCGGCGTTCGCCAGCACGCTGCGGCAGGGGTTCTCGTTCGCGTGGCGCTCGCTCATGGGCGCCGAGCTCCTCTTCATGGTGCAGGCGAAGGGCGTCGGGTACCTGCTCTACCAGGGCCGCGAGTTCGCGGACGTCGCGCAGGTCGTCGCCGTGATGATCGTCATGATCGGCGTCGGGATGCTCGCGGACCGGCTGGCGTTCGCGCCCATCGAGCGGCGCGTACACGAGCGATTCGGGCTGGCCCGCGCGAACTAGCGCAGCGCGCCCCTGACATCGATGCCGCACCTGGCTCGCGGCGACACACGGCCCTCGCCAGATCCGCGGGAAAACGAGCACTCAACCTGTGGCCCGGGGCGTGCGTTCGTGCGCGTCCCCCATGTCCCCGCTTACCCTCCCCGGTGTCGTCGCCATCGCCTCCATCGCCCTCTTCTCTGGCTGTGGCGGCGCCACGGCGAGCAGTCCCGCGTTCGATGGCGGCTCGCGCTCCGACGCACCCGACGACTCCAGCAGCATCGCCCCCGGGACCGATGGGTCCAGCGCTGACGCCTCGCAGCCGCCCGCCGACTCCGCCACGCCCCCCGACGCCACACCGGCCGCCGACTCGGCGGCGCAACCGGGAGACGCCGCAGGACCCGGCACGTGCGCATCCGCCGGCGGCACGTGCGGGTACTACATGGCAGGTTTCTGCGTGAACGGAACCGTGAGCAGCCTCTCCTGCGGCGGCGCGGTCGACGTCCTCTGCTGCTTGCCCGGTGACGGGGCGCCGCCCGAGATGAACCCGTGCACCAACGCGGGAGGCCTCTGCCTCGCCTCGTGCACGCCCGGCTGGGCGGAGGTCCAATCTTTCTCGTGCGGCGCGGGTAAGGACGTCTGCTGCATGGAGCTCGGGACCGCGGCGGGCTCGGGAGAGCACTAGAACGCGTCCGGCGACTGACCCGTTGCCACGCGAGTCGGATGCGTTCGAGGCGAGGGCGGGGGCGGGAGTTCGGGTTTTGTTCGGGCATGCCTGCCCTTTCTGGGGACGGGGCCGCGCCGCTGGCGGCCGCACGGTGCCCGGGTCCGCGCGGCCCCTGTACGAGGCGGGGGCATGCCCGAACAAAACCCGAACTCCCGCTATCGACGACGCTCGCGTCAGAAGGCGGTGTACATGCGTCTCGGAGGGCCCGCGACGCATGGCGGGGGGCCGCGTTCGGATGTCGCGCCTTCGGCGAAGCCGCCCCCGCACGACGCGCGACCGTTTCGCTGGCGTACGCTCGCGTATCCGCGCGACGCGTGACCGCTTCCCTCGCGTACGCAAACGTATCCGCCGGACTCGCGCCCGCTTCCCTCGCGTGAGCATCCCCCTCCGCGGGATGCACCGCCGCATGCGAAGCGTTCGGCTGCCCTTCCGCGACATCCAAACGCGCCTCCGCACCATGCTCACGGGCCTTAGCGACGCGCCCTACACCGCCCCCTGAAGCAAGCCCCCTCGATAGCGGGAGTTCGGGTTTTGTTCGGGCATGCCCCCGACTCGTACAGGGGCCGCGCGGACCCGGCCCCCGCGCGGCCGCCAGCGGCGCGGCCCCGTCCCCAGAAAGGGCAGGCATGCCCGAACAAAACCCGAACTCCCGCCCCCGCCTCGTCCCCGACCGGTTCCAAGAGAGTCGTCGGATGCGTTCTGGGCCCATCGCGCCCGGGCCGAGTCGACCTCCGCGCCCTCTCAATCCGAGCCGCCCTCGGCCCCCATCTCCGCCATGCGCATCGTCGTCTCCTTGTGGGGCAAGAGCAGCGAGCACGCCCCCGCCGCCGCGGCGAACGTTGCCGACGCCCAAAGACGACCAACGACCCCGGCGAGCTGGAACACGATGCCCGAGAGCAGCGTGCCCACGAGGCGCCCGCCTGCGTTGGCCATGTAGTAGAAGCCCACGTTCATCGCGACCTTGTCGCCATCGGAGTACGCGAGGATGAGGTACGAGTGCACCGACGAATTGATCGCGAAGACGACGCCGAACGCGGCGAGCCCTCCGAGGATCACCACCGCGGGTGAGGAACCCGCCGCGACCCCCGCGGCGATGAGCCCTGTCAGCGCCGCGAGCAGGAACGCCAGCGCCTGGGCGGCGCGCCCCTGCGGAGCACGCCCCCCGGTCCAGCGGCTGATGACGGCGGGCGCCGCCGACTGGATGACGCCGTAGCCGACGACCCAGAGCGCGAGGAACGAGCCGACCTGCGTGAACCCCCAGCCTAGGGTGCTCGCGAGGAAGACCGGCACGCCCACGACGAACCAGATGTCGCGCGCCCCGAAGAGGAAGAAACGCGCCGCCGACAGGACGTTCACGTCGCGTGTCTTCGAGAGCAGGCCCTTGAACTTGGCTTTGCCCTTCGACTTGCCGAGCTCGCGGGGCAGCGACAGCGGTGCTTCCGACCAGAACGGCGAAGAGGGCCCCCGCCATCGCGAAGAGCGCCTCGCGGTACCCCACGGCGGCCAGCAGAAGACCGCCCAGGAAAAAGCCCGCCCCCTTGAGCGCATTCTTCGAGCCGGTGAGGACCGCCACCCACGTGAAGAGCGACGACTCCTGGTTCTCCGGCACGAGGAGCTTGATGGTGCTCTTGGCGCTCATCTTGGTGAGGTCCTTGGCGATCCCGGAGAGCGACTGCGCTCCCATCACGTACGCCACGGACGCCGCCTTCGACCACCCGGGTGCGACGAGACCGAGCATGCCCAGCGCGACCACCTGCATCGCGAGGCCGCCGAGCAGCGTCACGCGGAGGCCCGAGCGGGCCGCCAGCCAGCCGCCGAGCAGGTTCGTGACGACGCCGAAGAACTCGTAGAAGAGAAAGAGGAACGCGAGCTCGACGGGCGTGTAGCCGAGCGCATGAAAGTGCAGGAGCACCAGCATGCGCAGCGCGCCGTCCGTGAGGGTGAACGCCCAGTACGCGATCGTGACGAAGATGTAGCTCCGGACCGCGCTCATGCCGCACACCTCAGAGAGTCGCGGCGACCTTCTGCGCGAGCTCCATCATGCGGTTCACGTAGCCAATCTCGTTGTCGTACCACGCGAGGATCTTCACGCTGGTCCCGTCCACGACCATGGTCGACAGCGCGTCGACGATGGCCGAGCGCGGGTCGCCCTTGAAGTCGACCGAGACGAGCGGGCGCTCCTCGTAGCCGAGAATTCCCTTCAGAGGCGCGACGGCTGATGCGGCCTTCAGAAGGCCGTTCACCTCCTCGACGGTGGTCTCGCGGGCGACCTCGAACACGCAGTCGGTGAGCGAGGCGTTGAGCAGCGGCACGCGGACCGCCAGCCCGCTCAGCTTCCCCCGCAGCTCCGGGTAGATGAGCGCGATCGCCGTCGCCGAGCCCGTCGTCGTGGGGATGAGCGACAGGCTGCTCGCGCGCGCTCGACGCAGGTCCTTGTGGGGCGCGTCCACGACGCTCTGCGTGTTGGTGATGTCGTGGATCGTCGTGATGACCCCGTGCCGGATGCCGATCTTCTCGTGGATGACTTTCACGACGGGCGCCAGGCAGTTCGTCGTGCACGACGCGGCGGTGAGCAGCCGGTGCTTCGCCGGATCGTAGAGGTCGTCGTTGACGCCGACGACCACGTTGAGCGCGGCGTCGTCCTTCACGGGCGCCGCCACGATGACCTTCTTCACGCCGTTTGCGAAGTACGCCTCGAGCTGTGCCGCGCGTCCGGAACTTTCCGGAGCACTCGAGCACGATGTCGACGGCCGCGCGCTCTCCACGGCACGTCTGCCGGTGCGGCATGCTCGCTGAAGCCCACCCGCGTACCTTCGATGACGATCGCGTCGGCGCGCGCCGAGACGTCGCGACCCCAGCGCCCGTGCACCGAGTCGAACGTCAAGAGGTGCGCCGCCGTCTCGCTGCCCCCTTTGACCTCGTTTACGTGGACGAACTCGAGGCCCGGCCACCCCCACGCGGCGCGCAGCGCGAGCCTGCCCATGCGACCGAAGCCGTTGATGCCGATGCGTACCGCCATGATCTTTCCTCTCGGATCCCAGATTCGTCGGTGTAGCGCCCCGTTCAGGGTTTTCTCGCTCGGACGAAGGCGCTCATCACGGCTCCGTCGAGCGTCTCGATCGCGGCGGTCAGGTCGTCGCCGCAGCAGAAGGACGAGGCCATCTCGGATGCGTCCTCCTTCGTGTAGACGCGCGTCGGCTCGACCTCGATGTCCGTGAAGCCGGCGGCACGCAGCTTGTCGACGTACTCGGTCTCGAGCAACGCCCCGGCGACGCAGCCGGTCCACAGCTCCATCGACTTGCGTACCGGCTCGGGCAGCGGTCGACGGATCACGATGTCGGAGACGGCGAGTCGGCCGCCCGGCTTGAGCACGCGGAACGCCTCGCGCAGGACGCGGTCCTTGTCGACGGACAGGTTGATGACGCAGTTCGAAATGATGACGTCGGCGGTCCGCCCCGGCAGCGGGATGTCTTCGATGGTCCCGCGAAGAAACTCGACGTTCGTTGCGCCGGCCTTGGCCTTGTTCTGGTTCGCGAGCTCGAGCATCTCGTCGGTCATGTCGAGCCCGTAGGCCTTGCCCGTCGGCCCGACGCGGCGCGCCGAGAGCAGAACGTCGATGCCGCCGCCCGACCCCAGATCGAGCACGACCTCGCCGGGGCGCAGCTCGGCGAGGGCGGTCGGGTTGCCGCACCCGAAGGACGCAAGCAGCGCCTCCGCCGGCAAGCCGTCGGTCTCGCCGCTGGCATAGAGGTCGCGCGTGATGGGGTCCGTGTCCACACCCAGCGGCGATCGCTTCGACGAGGAGCCGCAGCACGACCCTTTCGCGCCGTTCATCACGGCCTTCACGGCCTCGCCGTACTTCGCCTTCACGACGTCGCGCAGCTCGTTCTTCGGCGCCGCGCGCTCATCGGCGCAGCAAGCGGGCCCGCAGCACGAGCCTGCGGCGGTAGAGTCCTTCGCTCGTTCTTCGTTCATGTTCATGGCTCCTTTCGGTCGACGTTTCGCGTGGCCGTGACGAACAGCTCGATGCGCCGCTTGCGGCCATCGAGCATCTCCTACGATGGTTCCAATTGGATCGAAATAACGTGGACGCTACGGCGGTGTCTGGAGCCGGCGCACCTAGCAGCAGCCCTTGCCGCGCTTGCAGCAGTCTTCCCAGAGGTAGTCCGTGAGCGCGCGCAGCGCCGCGAAGTCGGCGGCGTAGTAGATGAACGTCCCCGACCGGCGGCCGTTCAAGAGCCCCGTCGAGGCCAGTCGATCGAGGTGATGGCTGAGGGTGGAGGGAGGGATGTCCAGGTGGCTCTGGATGTCACCTGCTGCAGCGCCTTCTTCGCCTGCCTGGACGACGTAGCGGAGAATGCCGAGACGAGCGGGATGACCGAGCGCGCTGAGCTGCTCGGCGTGGTGGTCTAGCTTCGGCTTCACGGCGCTGCCATCCTTCTAATATTATCGAATCAAGCCGTCGTCAAGGGTCTGCCGGGGAGGACACGCTCGCCTCGAGGGGGGCGCAGTCGCTCCCCTCGAGACGAGTGGCCATCACGCGCCGTCACGGTCGTGACGAGCCGCGGACCCGCCAGCGAAGCTAGCGGTTACTGCACGACGAGGGAAACCGACTGGCTCCAGTCCCCCTCCCCCTCCTTGGTCACCGCGCGGTACTTGAAGAGCACCGTCGCTCCCACCGCGAGGCCCGCGATGGTCGTCTTGGCCTGCAGCGTGGCCGGCGCGGTGACCCACGTCTTGCCGCCGTCGGTGGTGTACTGCCATTCGTACGACGCGCGCCGGGCGATCGTCTTGGCGACGATCTTCGCGGACCCGGACACTGCGCCCGGCTTCGCGACGAAGGTGCGCGCGCTGCGCGTGGGCACCTTGCGCACGGCCACTCCGGCGCTCTCGATGATGGCCGCGCCGTTCGTGGCGTTGGCGTCGGCCGTCCTCTGGATGTAGGACCGGAGGTCCTGTACCAGGACGACGAGCGCCGCGCGCTTGTCGTTGCGCGTGGTGACCGCCCCCGGGGTGCGCGCCAGGACCGCGGTCTCGGCGGTCTGCAGTTCGTTGACCGCCGCCGCAATCAGCGGCAGCGGGGGCGTGGGATTCGGGAACGCCGGGTTTCCGGACATCGCCTTCATCATGTTCTGGACGTACGTGATGAGAGGCAGCGCCGAGAACGGCAGCTTGAGCGAAACGGTGGAACGGCGGGTGGACTTCGTTGTCGTGGTCATGAGGATTCTCCGTTGTCGTGGTGGTGGTGGCGGCTCGACATGTTCGGAATGTCGACCGTGGTTTTCAAAAAGACGCTTAAGGTATTCCAAGAGCTGCCGTTGGTTTGACTCGAGCGACATTGGGTGTTGCTCGAGCGGCATCTTGTTTGACGCGAGCGACCTTTGGTCTTGATGGAGCCGCTCGAAGTTTGACGCGAGCGACCTCTGGCTTGACTCGAGCGACATTCGGTGTCGCTCGGGCGACATCTTGTTTAACGCGAGCGACCCTTGGTTTTGATGGAGCGGCTCGAGGTTTTACTCGGGCGACGCTCGTCGTTGCTCGAGCGACATTTTGTTTTGCTCGAGCGACCTTTGGTTTGACTCGAGCGACCTTTGATATGGCTCGAGCGACCTTTGGTTTGACTCGAGCGACATTCGTCATCCCTCGAGCGACTTTTGCTCTTCTCGAAGCGCCTCCCGGCGAAAGCGGCGCGGCGTCTCGTCGAGCCGCAGCCGCCTTCGCGGGAGTGAGCGAAGCGTTCGAGGGTGGCGTCGTCCCCTCTCACAAGTATTGAGCGCGAACGGCGCGATTTCCTCTGACGGGAAGGAGCCGATTGGGAGGAGGTTGTAGGTGCCCCCTACCTCGCAAGACTCGCCCGTGCGTCGGGCCACACGCCCCCGTCTTCCGACACCGCCGCGTCACCCTCCTCCGTGGGCATGGTTTGCGGAGCCGGATGGCTCACCCCCTCGACGAAGGCCGCCTGCAAGATGGCCAGCAGCAGAAGGGGAAGCGTGAGCAGCCCCAGCGCCGCCAGCCGCGCGCGGAAGCTGACGCGCATTCGGCAGAGACGGTTGTCGACGACCGTCCTGGTGACGCCGATCTCGGCGGCGATCTCCTCGTGAGGTACCCCTTCGGCCTCGCCCCAGAGGATCTCGGCGCCGTGCTCGGGCATCTGCCCGGAGTCGAAGAGGTCCTTGAGAACGGCGAGGTACCTCTTCGTGTCGACCGGGTCCCGGTGCTCCCAGAAGAGCGTCGGGCGCGCGTACGCGTCCGGGTCCTCGCATAGGCCGGCGTCGTACTTCTTTCGCACGCTGGCGTAGCGCCGGCGGTCGAGCGCCCAGCGGGCGGCGATCGTGGCGGCGAGGACCTTCCATTGGGGGAGGCTGGCCGGCATGCGTCCGGTGCGGGCGGCCTCGATCGCTTCGGTCTGCACGTCGGCGATCGCGTCGGCCATGTCGTGCCGCGCGACGCGGTAACTCCGGAGCGTTCCCCGGATGTGCCGGACGAGGTCCGGGTGCGCGACGAGGGGGGTCGTGTCCGGGATCGAGGTGCGCGCGGCGTTGTCGTTGCTGGGGGGCGGCGTGCCGGGGGCGTTGCTTGTCGCGGCGTTGGGGAGGTTCTGGTTCGAGCTCATGGCACACGTGTCCTTTCGTCGACCGGGTTCGGGTCGGAGTCACACCGGCGCGTCCGCCGCCCACCATGGGCGGCTGGCCGTCACCGGAAGAAATGCGGGGGAGCCCGGCTCTTCAGCCGGCACCGCTCGCGTCTCTCACCCCCATACTCGTCAATCGGAGTTTTTCCGGACATGGTTCGCGTCGATTTTTTTCGACGGCCTCACCGGTGGGCGGTGGCGGTGATGGGACGGTCAGGGCCTATCGCCGCGGTCCCAAACGGGAAACCCCGCGCGCGTCAGCGCTCGCTGGAGCGTTTTGCCGTCGTCGCGGCCCCCGCCCTCGGCGGAGCGCCCGACACCCGCATGGAAACACAAATGTCACCCACCCTTCGCACGGCCGAGCAAGCAGAGCGATTACGGTCCGCCGCGCGTGTGTCCGTAGCAAAAGAAGCTGCCCGCGCAGGAGGATGCAATCGATCATGAGAAAAAACGTAAGCTTAGCGCGTGGCGCTGGCTGGCTGATCGGAGGCGCGGTCGTCGCGATCTCGGGCCAGGCTGCCGCGCAGGCGTGTCCCACCACGCCCAATACCGTCTTCATGTCCGGGTCGAGCGCGTTCAAGCCCGTCCTGCAGGCGACGGCGAAGGCCCTCGGCACCGCGGTCAACATCGTCTACCAGGCGCCCGGCTCCTGCGAAGGCCCCCAGCACCTACTAGGGGATAGCGGGGGGATGCCCACGCCGGATACCGATGCCGCCATCGTGTTCCCCGCCTCGGGAGCGGCCGGCGTCACCTGCACTCTGCCGGGCGTTCCGGCGGCGGCCACGGTCGACATCGGCATCTCCGACGTCTACCTGTCCACCTGCGTCGACAGCTACGACCCCGGGTTGAACACCGGCAAGATCGGGACGACCGCGAAGGACTTTCTCGGCCCCGTTCAGGCGATGACATTCGCCGCCCCCACGGCGTCGACGGCCAACAACATCAGCGCCGAAGCGGCGTACATGGTCTTCGGCTTCGACGCGGTCGACCCCGCCCACACGATTGCTCCGTGGAGCAACCCCCTCGACATCTACGTCCGGTTCTGGGACTCGGGCACCCAGGAGATGATCGCCTCGGCGATCGGGCTCCCCGGGGGCAAATGGAAGAACGCGACGACGACCACGACGCCGCTCCCGGCGCAACAAACGACGGGCAGCGGCAACATGATCCAAAAGATCACGGCCGCCGCGGCGATGGACCCGAACGGGACCATCGGAGTTCTCGGGGCTGCGAACATCTACGGTGCGGCGGGCATCAAGCCGCTGGCCTTCCAGGCGACTGGCCAGTCGTGCGCCTTCTACCCGGACTCCTCGTCGTCCGCGGCCGACAAGCTCAACGTCCGCCAGGGCCGTTACGACATCTGGGGCGCTGAGCACATGGTCGCCTACGTCGATGGAAGCGGGAATCCCGTGGGCCAGAACGGGAACACCAGCCGCCGTGCAGGCGGTCATCACCGCCCTCACCTCCACCGTCCTCGGTCCGCAGCAGGCCAGCACCGACGCCGGCGTGGCCCCGCTCACCGAGGCCCAGATTGGGAACATCATCGACGTCATCTCGACCCCGGGAGCAACCGGCGGCGCCATTCCCTCGTGCGCGATGGAGGTCTCACGGAGCGCCGAGGACGGACCGCTGTCCTCGTATCAGTCGCCCTACCCGTGCATCTGCCGATACGAGACGGCCGTCGCCGCGACGGTGCACTCGCATGCCTGCACGGCGTGCACGGCTGACGCCGATTGCGCCGATGCCGGCACGTCCTCCTATTCCCACTGCCGATACGGCTTCTGCGAGGCCAACTAATGAACGCCCATAGCGCTTTTCTCAAGGTAACCGGCGTCGCGTTCCTCGCGATCGCAGCGTCGTTCGCGGCCGCCGCATGCGGCGACGACAGCGGAACCGCCGTCACCGATGCCGGCGGCACGGACTCCACCGCCAGCAGCAGCAGCGGCAGCACGAGCGGCAGCAGCTCGGGAAGCAGCAGCGGCGGCACCTCCGGGAGCACCAGCGGCAGCAGCAGCGGCAGCGGCAGCACCAGCGGCAGCTCCTCCGGGGGCAGCAGCGGTAGCAGCAGCGGCAGCGGCAGCGGAAGCAGCGGAAGCGACGCCGGCTGCGCTCCCGACGGCACGACGTACAACGGGTGCCCCTACCCGGGAACGGTCACGTGCCTGCCGTTCAACAACGCCGAAGCCGGCGTGCCGAGCCCCCTTCCGACGCCTTAATCGTGGTAGACGGCGACGCGCCGCGCGGGCCTTCCTCGGGCCCGCGCGGACGCATCGTCGGCTTCCGTCACGGAAGGGAGTACTCGCCTCTTGTCGTCTCGCTCGTTTCTATTTCGTTCCTCGGCGACGGCCGTTGCCTGCGTCTTCTGGGGGAATGTCGCCGCTGCGCAGGCGCCACCGGAAGAGCCGACGCCCACCCCTGCCCCACCAACCGGCGCGACGACCGCGCCGAGTTCGAGCGCCGCCACGATCCCCTCGGCATCGACGACCGCGCCCAGCGCGGTCTCGCGAGCGGAGCTCGACGCGCTACGTGAGGAGCTGAGCACCCTCCGCGCCCGCGTCGAGGCGCACGAGGCCGCGGCGGCCGCCCCGACGCCACCTCCCCCACCGGCCACAGCGCGTCCCCTTGGCTACGAAGCCTTCTGGCCCTGGATCCTCCCTCCCGAAGGACTGACCGCCGGGGCCTATCTCCAATCGCAATACGACTGGGTACAAAGCTCGCAAGACCAGCTCACCACGAGCGGCGCGCTGCTCAACAAAGATCGTTTTCTCATTCGCCGGGCTCGCGCCAGCGTGGTCGGCGAATGGGAGTTCGCTGCCATGGCCGTCGAGCTCGACGCGAACACGACGAACGGGCCGCAGGTCGACCTCCGCAAGGCCGAGGCTTCGCTTCAGTACCGCCCCGATCGCACCCTGCCGCCGATCGTGATGGCGACCCTCGGACAGTTCGACACGCCGTTCGGCTACGAGCTCGTCGAGTCGCCGCGCACGCGCTGGTTCATGGAGCGTTCGACGGCGTCGCAGGGCTTCTGGCCGGGCGAGCCGGATCTCGGCGTCCGCCTCGCGGGGGCTCTCGGCTTCTTTCGCTGGACGATCGCGGCACTCAACGGCGAGCCGCTCGGCGAGAGCTCACCCTATGCGCTCCAGAGCCCGATATCGGCCAAGAGCGTCGTCTTCCGGTTCGGTTTCGACACGACGCCGCGACCGGATCTGCAGATCGCCGGCGGAGTCTCGACCCTGCGCGGCCGCGGATTCGACCCGGGGACCCTCCCGAACAAGTCCGGTGTCGGGTATTCCGACATTTTCGGCAACGGTACGGTCTCGCTTTCCGACTTCTCGCCAATCTCGGCGGGCTCCGGCACGCCGGCGCGAACGTTCGACCGATGGGCGGCCGGGGCAGACCTGCGCGCCCACTACAAATGGTGGCCTGGCGTTCTGAAGGTCTACGGCGAGTTCATGCTCGGGTCGAACATGGACCGCGGCGCGTACTTCGCGGATCCGATTCTCACCAGCATCGATCAGCGCGAGCTCGGGTTTTACGTCGGCGCGCTTCAGCAGATCACGCAATATGGCATGGTCGGCTTCCGGTACGACTCGTACGACCCCAACTCGAACGCCTTCGACAAGCGCTACGGGCAGCTGGTGCCGTATAGCCAGGCCATCCAGACGTCGTCGATCCTCGGGGGTCTCACGCTCCCCGATCGGGCCAGGCTCGTCATCCAGTACGACATCGTGCGAAATCACCTGGCGCGCGACGGGCTGGGCATCCCGAAGAACTTCCCCTCGAACGCGTGCACCCTGCGCCTCCAGGTGCAGCTATGAGAGCACTACGCTGGCCCGTGGCCACACTGGCGATGGCCCTTCCGCTGGCGGCACTCGCAAGCGGCTGCGACACCGGCTCCGAGATTTCGACGGGAATAGGAGAACCTTTTCGCGTCGCGGGCGGGCAATTCATCCAGGGCGACCTGCCGGGAAGCGCGCCGCTCCTGGACGCAGGCGTCGCTGGACAGGGTGACGCCGGCACTCCCCCGCTGAGTGTTCTGGGTCTCACGTTCAACAGCACGCTGATCTTGCCAGGCCAGGCAGGGAAAGCGTTCGGCGGCGACGTGACCGACGACGCCGTTGCCGTCGGGGCGCGTCTCGCGGGCCTGGGGACCGGATACTGGGTCGTCCCTGCGGGGGCGCTCGATCCAAGCCAGCCCGGCGCTGCCACGTTCGGCATGTCGGCGAACTTCGACCCCAACGTCCCAGGAGGCGTGCACGACCTTCTCCTCGTCGCCATCGGCGCGTCGGGGCACGGGGGCGTCCAGTACCCCACGCCCCTTTGCATCGAGCCGAGAATCCCGGACAACGGGCACTCGTGCAATCCGACCAGGGACGCCCTGCCCGACACGGTGTTCACGCTGCAATGGGACACCAACTTCGATTTGGACCTGCACGTCAAGACACCCGCCGGGGTCGACTTCAATCCACGGCAGCCGTACGGCGTACCCATCGACGGCGGACCGCAGGGGATCGTCCCCCCGGGCCTCCCGCACTTCGACCGTGACTCCCTCGCGAACTGCGTACCCGATGGCCTGAACGAGGAGGATCTCGTCTTCACCTGATCCCCCTCCCCCGGCCCGTACACCGTCTTCGTCGATCCTTACGTCTCCTGCGGCCAGCCGTCGGTGCGTTTCCAATTCATTCTTTATCAACGTTCGGGCACGTGCCCCGACTGCTCGCTGGCCGCCATCTCGTCGACCAGCGGCGAGCTCCTGGCGAGTCAAGAGACCGGGGGCAATCTCGTGCCGCTGAAGATCGCCACGATCAATTTCTGACCGGAAGGGAAGTGCCGCCGTGATCGTCAAGTACCTGCTCAAAGTTGCGCTGCTCGGCAGCTCGTGGGTCATGTACGTGCTCATCGCGCTGAGCGTCGCGTCGATCGGCGCGATGGTCGAGCGCTTCCTCTTCTTCCGCAAGCACGGGCGGGGCGGCGGGGACCTGGGCGAGGCGGTCTGTGACTTGATCGAGAACGGCGATCTCGAGGCGGCCGAGGGGCTTCTGCGGCGCCACCCGGCCGTCGAGGGGCAGGTGATCCTGGCGGCGCTGAGGTTTTCGCGCGGTGGCCCGGACGCGCTGGCGGCGGCCATCGACAGCGAGATGACGAAGCGTCGCAAGGACCTCGAGCGCGGGATGACGCTGCTCGGCACCCTGGGCAATAACTCCCCGTTCATCGGCCTCTTCGGCACGGTCATCGGCGTCATCGTGGCGTTCGCCGACCTCGCCGAGGGGACGAGCAAGGTCGCGATGGACAAGGTCATGGGCGGGATCGCCGAGGCGCTCATCGCGACGGGCGTGGGCCTCTTCGTCGCGATTCCGGCGGTCGTCGCGTACAACGTCTTCCAGAAGCGGATCACCGACATCGAGGACAACGTGTCGGCCACCAGCAAGCGGCTCTGCGCCGTGCTGGGAATGATCGGGTCGTTCGACCGGGCGCCCGACCTGCCCACGTATGCTTCGCCCGAGCCCATCCGCAGCGAGATCGTGGACCACGGCACCCACGTGCGGCGCGCCGAGGCCGCGCGCGATCCGGCACCGAGCCGTGGGATGCGAGCCGCAGCCATGGCTGCAAGCGCCGAACCCGAGGCCGAGGAGTAAGCCATGGGAGCGGCGGTCGGAGGCAGTCGCGGACGGCGCGGCGGCATCGTCGGCATCAACGTGACGCCGATGGTCGACGTCATGCTGGTGCTCCTGGTCATCATGATGGTGTCGGCGACGTACATCGTGTCGCGGGCGCTCAAGGTGGAGCTCCCGAAGAGCGCGTCGTCGGACGAGTCGTCGCAGGGACCGGTCACGGTGACGATCACGAAGGACCACCAGTTTTTCATCAACCAGGAGCTCCTGAACGGCGACGCGGATCTCATCGCGCGGTTCCAGAAGGCGAAGGCGGGGGCCGGCGAGCCGAGCATCGTCGTCAGCGCCGACGGGGCAGCGCAGCACGCCTGGGTGGTCCACGTGATTGACCTGGCCAAGCAGCAGGGCATCGTGAAGTTTGCCATGAACGTGCAGGCCGGTGAGCAGTAACGCGCGCCGCTCGATCAGTCGGTGGGTCTACGGCGGCAGCATCGTCTTTCACGCTGCGCTGGCCGTAGGCGCGGGGCTTTTGCCGGCCGAGCAGAAGACCGAGTCTGTCGCGATCGAGCTCGCCGACATCCGCAAGAAGAACGAGAAGCCCAAGCCGCCGCCGCCCCCTCCGCCGCCGCCGCCCAAGGAGAAGCCCAAGCCGCCGCCGCCCCCTCCGCCGCCCAAGGAGCAAGCGAAGGTCGCTCCCACGCCGGCGAAGGAAGAAGCCCCGCCGCCGGAGGTGGGTGCCGACGGCTTTGCGGACCTGGGGGGCGTCGCGCTCGGCAACGCCGGCGCCGGTGGGGGTGGAGGAGGAGACGGTGTCCCCATCGGAGGGCCGGCAAGCCCGGTCGCCGGCGCGGCCGCGGCGCGCGCGCCGAAAGCGGTGACCCACAAGGTGCAGGAGCTCGAGACGACGGCGGGCGCGACGCAATGCAGCGAGCCCCTCGTGAGGCCGAAGCACAAGACGCGGGTGAAGCCCGTCTACACGATGCAGGCGCGCCAGGCGGAGATCGAGGGCGTCGTGAAGGTCGAGGTCACGGTGGACGAGAGCGGCCGTGTGCTCCAGGCACGCGTGCTCAATGGGCTCGGCTACGGGCTCGACGAGTCGGCGCTGGCGGCCGTGAAGCAGTGGACGTTTCAGCCGGGAAGCCGCTGCGGTAGGCCGCTCGTCGCGACGATTGTCATCCCGATTCGATTCGAAGGGACATGAGCGCATCCGGCTCCTCGCGGTTCGCCGCAGCACTCTGCGCGCTGCTCGCTGTGTCCTCGGGATCGGCGGCTCTTGCGCAGGCGCCATCGCCCGCGCCGGGCGGCGCGGCGCGGACGATCGAGCCTCCGAAGCTCGTCACGTTCGTGCAGGCCGACTTCCCGCCGTCGGAGATGGCCGGCGGCCGAGGGGCGACCGTCGTCCTTCAGATCGCGATCGACGTCACCGGAAACGTCGCGAACGTCTCGGTGCTCCAGTCTGCGGGGCCGGCGTTCGACGCCGCAGCCGTGGGCGCGGCCCAGAAGTTCGTCTTCACGCCGGCCGCGGTCAACGGCAAGCCAATCCCGGTCAAGATCCAGTACCGCTACCAGTTCACGTTCACCGAGACGCTCGTCAAAAAACGCCTCGCCGACTTCTCCGGTACGGTGCTCGATCGCAGGGCGCAGAAGCCCATCCCGAACGTGCGCGTCGCCGTCGACACGGGGCAGGAGACGGTCACGGGTCAGGACGGAAAGTTCAAGATCCTCGACATCGAGCCGGGCGAGCACGAGGTCACCCTCTCGGGCGAGAGCGTCGCCACGGTGAGCACGACCGAGACGTTCGAGCCGAGCAAGAACGTCGACGCGACCTACAGGGTCGACGAGAAGAAGCCGAAGACCGAGGGCGACGACGAAGAGGAGGAGTTCGTCGTCACCGCGCCCAAGCTGAAGAAGCAGGTCGTCTCCACCGAGGTCGCCGCGACCCAGGCGCAGCGGGTCGCAGGCACGCAGGGCGACGTCCTCAAGGTCGTCGAGAATCTCCCGGGCGTGGCTCGCGCCGCCGCCGGGTCGTCGTCGCTCGTCGTGTGGGGGTCGGCGCCGCAGGACACACGCGTCTACGTCGACGGCGTGCACGTGCCGCTCCTCTATCACGGCGGCGGGTATCGCTCGATCCTGCCCTCGGGCTTCGTCAAGTCCGTCGAGCTCGTGCCGGGCGGCTACGACTCGGCGTTCGGGCGGGGGCTCGGTGGTCTGGTGCGCGTGGTCGAGCGGCCGCTCGACGAAGACGGCTTCCACGGGAGCGTGGGCGCCGACGTCATCGACGCCTCGGCCGACGTGCGCGCGAAGGTCAGCGACGGGGTGCACGTCGCGGCCGGGTTCCGCAAGAGCTATCTCGACTCGTCCGTGCAGGCCGTCTCGTCGACCGATGTCGGCGACATCGTTCCGATCCCGCGATACTGGGACGCGCAGGGGCGTATCGCGTGGGAAATGGCGCCGCACGAGACGATTGAGGTCGACGTGCTCGCGTCGAGCGACCGCATCGCGAACACGCTGCTCAACCCCGACCCGTCGCTCACCGAGCGCCAGACGACGGGTACCGACTTCCAGCGCATCTATCTGCACTACGAGAAGCACCTGGCGGACAGCGCGGTCGTGACGGTCGTTCCCTGGTTCGGGTATAACTCGACGACGCTGGCCAACTCGTTCGGGTCCACTGTGACCGACGTGACCAACGACTCGACCCTCGTCGGGATGCGCGCGGACTGGCACGGGCCTCTCGTCGATCACGTCCGCGGCGCGGTGGGTCTCGACTTCGAGATGCAGTTCTCGTCGCTGCACCGCGACGGCTCCATCGGCGCCCCCCCGCGCGAGGGCGACATCTACGTCTTCGGCGAGCCGCCGCCCTCGCAGGTGAACGTCGACAACTGGAAGACCGTCGTCGGCAGCTTTGCGCCGTATGCGGAGGCCGACATCACGGCCTTCGAGGACCGGTTGCACGTCATTCCCGGGGCGCGCTTCGATCCTCTCATCACGTCCGTGACCAAGACGACCCCGACCGTGGGTACGAGCCCGAACGTCGGCGTGACGAACTCGAACGCCGAGATCGAGCCGCGCCTCTCCGTGCGGTACGCCGTCACGCCCGAGATCTCGGTCAAGGCGGCCTACGGCGTCTACCACCAGACGCCGCAGCCGGAAGACCTCTCCGCGGTCTTCGGGACGCCGACGCTGGGCGTGTCGACGGCGCATCACTATCTGGCCGGCGGGAATTTTCAGCTCACCTCGACGCTCTCCGTCGAGATGACAGCGTTCCTCTCCGACATGAAGGATCTCGCCGTCCGCAGCCAGTCCCAGAGCCCGACGCTGGCGCATGCGCTCGACCAGATCGGCACCGGCCGCGCGTACGGCACGCAGTTCTTGCTCCGACAGCAGCAGATAGGCCGCTTCTTCGGCTGGATCAGCTACAGCATCCTGCGGAGCGAGCGGAAAGACGCGCCCGGCCTGGACTGGCGCCTCTTCGACTACGACCAGACGCACGTCTTCACGGCGCTCGGCTCGTACGACCTCGGCGCGGGCTTCGAGGCGGGCATCCGGTTCCGGTATGCGACCGGCTACCCGCGTACGCCCGTCGTCGGCGCCGTCGGGGCGGCGGCGAACGGGGTGAGCCCGATCACGGGCCAGGGCGCCTACAGCAACAATGCGACGAATATCTACGAGCCCATCTTCGGTGCGCACAACTCGATCCGGATTCCTGCTTTCGCCTCCGTCGACGCGCGCGTGGCGAAGCGGGTGCACCTGGGGAACCGCTCCGAGCTCGAGATTTACCTCGACGTGCAGAACGTCACGAATCACCTGAATCCCGAGGAGATCGTGTACAATACGAACTACACGCAGCGCGGGTACATCACGGGGTTTCCGATTCTCCCCGTCGTCGGAGCGAGGCTCACGTGGTAGGCGCTCCCGCTCGGGTCGCCGGGGTCTCGGGGCTGCTCCTCGCGGGTGCGCTCGCGGCGGGGTGCAAGCCCGATCTCGATCAGACCGTCTCGATCGTCGGCTCTCCGGAGGTGCTCGCCGTTCGGTCGGATCCGCCCGAGGGCCCGCCCGCCGCGTCGGTGCGGTACACGGCTCTCTACGTCGACGGCAAAGGCCCCATCGGCGACGCACCCATCGATTGGTCCTTCTGCACCGCGCGCAACCCGCTCGCCAACCTGGGTCCGGTGAGCCCGGAATGCCTGCAGGCGTCGGGCTCGTGGCTCTTGCCGATCGGCGTCGGATTGGAGGCGAGCGGAAAGCTGCCCGACGACGGCTGCCGGCAATTCGGGCCCGACGTGCCCGAGCCGATGCCGGGACAACCGCCGGGACGGCCGGTCGATCCCGATTCCACCGGCGGGTACTACCAGCCGGTGCAGTACCGGTTTCCGACCGGTGGCGCGGACTACGTCGGCATCGCCGGCACGCGATTGACGTGCAGCCTGGCGGGGGGATTCGGCAGCGTCGTCGTCGCCTTCGCGAAGCACTACCACGCGAACGCAAACCCCGCGGTCGAGTCGCTGCTCGTGTCGCTCGGCGATGACGCGTCGGCGGGCAAGCCGCTCACGGCCAGCGGCGGCGACGGAGGGACGGCGAACGCGGTTCCCGCGGGCGCGCGTGTCGCGCTTCGCGTCGGCTGGGCGGCGTGCCCGCAGAGCGACACGTGCGGAGACGACATCTGCGGGGCGGACGAGACACTTCAAACGTGCCCGATGGACTGCATGACCCCCGCCGGCTGCTCCGGAGCCGAGCGCTTCGCGGCGTTCGACCTCGCGAGCCAGAGCGTGGTCGATCAGCGCGAGGCCATGGCGGTCGCATGGTTCGCCACCGGAGGAACGTTCGACGACGACCGAACGGGACGCGAAGCGACCGACCTTTTGAACACGAGCGACAACCGGTGGAAGGCGCCCGCGCAAGCGGGAATCGTGCACCTGTGGGTTGTGCTGCGCGACAGCCGCGGCGGCGTCGGGTGGGCGGATTATCCGATTGAAGTGCAGTGAGCACCCTCTGATTTCCGGACATACCTTCCGGATTTCGGAACGTGGTCTGGCCTCTAGGCCTGCGCAATTGTTCGCTCGCAGCTGCGGAACGCGCCTTGCTGGGTGGGGGCGAAGCAACCTGGTGGGGAAGGACCAGAGGTTCATGCGCAGGCGAGTCGGGGCGGGAATTTTGTGCGCGAGCGGCGTTTTGCTCGCGACGCTCGTGGCCGCAGGATGCGGAACGAATCACGCGTCCAGCGCGGAATCCCAGGGCTCCCCGGGGACCGGCGCGGAGGCGACGGGAAGCGTGGGCTTTCAGTACACGTTGCCCGGCGGAGAGCACATCACGAGCGTGACCTACGCCCTGGCCAGCACGGCGACGGGTTTCTCGAAGACCGCCACGGTCAACGTCGGCACGAGCAGCGTCATCAGCTTCGTCGTCGGCGGCGCGACCGCCGGCGGCGGCTACACCATGACTCTGTCGGGCGTCTCGGACGACGGCCAAGTCACCTGCCACGGCTCGTACGGGACCGGGGTCACGGACGCCGGGCAGGACAACGGCATGCCGTTCTCGGTGGCCAACCGCGCGACCACGGTCGTCAGCGTACAGTTCGTGTGCATCGACAATCCGAACCAGGACGCCGGCGGCTTGCTCATCAACGGCATCTCCAGCTGCTGCGCGACGTGGGACACGATCGTCGCCAACCCCTCCGTGCTGAGCACGCAGCCTCCGAACAACACGACGCAGCTCACGGGGAATGCCTCGGGCCCGTGCTCGGGCCTGACGTGCGTGTGGTCGGTGCTCTCGGGCTCGGGCGTCGTCTCGGGGGCCACCCCGACAGACGCGAACGGCAACACGTACGCGACGTTCACCTGCCCGTCCACGACGACGGAGGTCGACACGCTGCAGCTTCTCTGCTCCGACGGGCCGCTGCCCGACGGCGGCTTCTGCCCCGCCTCGGGCACGACCGGCACGACGACGGTCACGTGCGCGGCGCCGGCGGTCAACTACTCGGTCGTGCGCCACGGCGCCATCGGGGGCACGCAGCAGACCGACGGCATCGCCACGGCGGTCTTCGTCGAGAACCACTCGCTGAACCTGACGACGATGGCCGACACGCTCCTTTCGACAGTCGCCATGCCCATCGCCGCGAACGGCGCGCAGCAACCCTTCGCCTACCAGGGCATCGCCGCCGTCGCCGGCGCCGGCGAGGCACGGTGTATCGCGGGCTGGCGCTGTCGGCGCAGTAGCCGCGGGCGATGCGCCGGAGACGGGCGGCTCGTTCGGGAGCGTCACGGTGGCCGTTGGCGCCCATCACATCGTTCCGACGCACCCTTCGACCGTCACGCGAGGCAGCGCGAACGGCTGACACACGGGTCCGGCGTAGAAGAAGGTCACGGTGCCCGTGGTCAGGCTGGGGCAGGCGGCGTCCCCGGCTGCGCTGCTCATCTGGGGTCCGGCGCCGATACCGGGGATCACGGCGATGGGCGGCTGTGGCGACAGCGTGAATGCCCCGGGCGGTGCGACCGCGAACGTCACGCTGGCGGTGTCCGTGCCGCCGTTGGCCATCGGCAACGCAAACCCGCTGGTGCTGTCCACGGGGTAATACGCGGCTCCGAGAGCATCGGTGCGCGGTCCTGCGCCCTGCGGCAACGAGAGCACGGCTCCCCGAAGCGTCCACGAGATGGGAACGGTCAACTGAGTCGGCGGCGACGTGGCCACGGTGATGAGTAGCTCGTCTGCGTACGGAGCCGACCCCGCCGCTACCCCTGGACCCGGTGTGATGGTGTTCGGAGTCACGACGATCGTGGCGGCATGGTCGGCCGGGAGCGTCCCCGTGGTGCCCGGGCCGGGCGGGGGGCTCGACGCGTAGTACTGGCCGGAGCCAAAGCTCAAGGAGTACGCGTACGCGTCGTTGGTATCGTTGGTCAGCGTGACGCTCCGACCTGCGGGCGCCGCGCTCCCGCAATCCGTGTCCGGAAAGGCGAGGGAGCCTGAGACGGTGATCGCGCTCTGGCTGTTGGACGATCCCGACAAGTCGATCGTCGGGCTGTTCCACTGCGCCGGCAGCGGTTCGCACAGAACCTGGTCCGGAGTGACGACCAGCGTGCCGCGGGCGCTCCACGAGGTGTTCGATGCCGAGGGAACGAACTCGCCCACGAGGGGTGTCACGACTCCACCCCCGGGCGCCTTCGTCGGATTGTTCGCCAGCGTGAAGATGCTCGGCGAGGCGACGCCCGCGAGACCGACGGTGACGCCGGCGTTGCCGGTGTTCCGGATCGTGCTGGTGAACGTGGCCATCGATCCGAGCGAGACGGCTCCGAAGGTCCAGGCCGTCGCCAGCGGCGTGTCCGCGATGACCGCACCGCGCGCCTGCATGACGAGATGCACGACGTGAGGCGCATCGCCAGCCGCGTCGGTCGTGACCGTGAGCGTGTCGGTGAACGGCGAGGGATCCCCCGGGTTGGCGACGGCCTGGGGGATGGCGCCGGGGGTCACGGTGAGGCTGACGCTCCCGCCGATGGGCACGTTCGCGCCGGACGTCGCCCCGTCGCCCGACAGCGTGTACGGCGAGCTCGCGCCCAGGCCCAGGGAGAGGCCCGCGATGTGGAACGCCTGGTTGCCGGCGTTCGTCACGACCAGGCTCTGCGGAGGGCCCTTCGCCCCGCAATTCACGAGACCCGCGGCATCGCCCGGGTCGGTGCCGAAGGCGAGAGTCGTCGCCGAGAGCATGACCTTCCCTGCCGTCCCGGTCCCGCTCAGCTCGATCCCGTTCGGCAACGGCGTGCACACGGGATCGCTCGTCGCCATCCGGAGGGTCGCGGGGTACGCGATCGCGTCGGTCGGACTGAATCGAAGGGTCGCGGGAATCGACAGACCGCCCCCCCCGAGACCCGATATGGCCTGGGGAACGATTGCGTACGCGCTCGCGCCAGGGCCTGCGATGCCAAGGGAGAACTTGGCGAGCGGCGATCCAAAGTTCGCGCTGTTGGTGATGGTGAACGCCTGCGTGAGCGGCGTGGGGACCGGCACCTGGCCGAATCGCAGCGGACTCACGGCCGACCACGACACCTGATCCCCGATGGGCGTCTGCCCGAGCGAGACTACATGAGGCGGATCGAGCGGTACGTCGGTGGTGATCGTGACGAGCGCGGCATACGCCGAAGGAGAGGGATTCGGCGCCGGAGACGGCATGGCCGCGGCGCTGACGGTGACGGTCGAGGTCGCGCCAGGAATCAGCAACCCGGGTGCCGGCGAGGCGGAGAGGGTGTACTGCGCCGCGCCGGGCCCCGTTGGCGTGCTCATCGACCAGGTCATCTCGGCAGAGTGGAGCCGTCGTCCCCGGTGTTCGAGTCGGATCCCGCCTTGCCGGAGCACGCGGTCACGGCGGGGAGCAACGCGAGTGCGAGAACGACCTTGAAAAGCATGCGCATCGCGAATCTCCTCACGGATCGACAAGCCAGCCCCTCCACCAGCCGCCGCGGGGGTCTCTTGTAGCCGCCTCGCGCAAAGCGGCTCGCCAAGAATGTGAAACGACTCCGCGAAGCCGAGGCGACGTCGCAACGGAACCGGGATCCCGGCCGACCCATGGTCGTCGACTCAGCTCTTTTTTTTCGCGCAGATCAGTTGAAGGACGACAGGGGTCGACTGCCGGACCGCGACCATGAAGGGCTGACCGTTGTCCTGGCCGGCGTCGGAAATTCCGGTGCCATAGGATCCCGCGCAAGTGACCGTTCCGTCGTTCGAAGTAGCCCATAGGCTGATCGAGTACCCGTCACCGGCCGGAACGCCGCCGATCGCGATGTAGACCTGGCTCGATGGCCTGGCGTTCTCCGTGCCCGAAAGCGTCGTGACGCCGTTCGTGAGGCTATAGGAGACGCTCCCGAAGGCCTCGCCTCCCGGCAGCGAAAGCCGAAAGGTCACGCTCCCGGTGGTGTCCTCCGGCCCATCGGTCACGTTGGGCGCCGGATCGACGGCGCCGCCGTCCTCCACACAGCCGCCAAGCGGCGCGGCAAACAACGCCACCAGGCTCAGGCCGAATGTGCCGCGCGCGCGGTCCATATGAATCCAGCACGTTAACACGAGTTCGGGATATAGGCGGCCATTACGACAAAACGAAAAGGGCGCCGGTTACCCCGGCGCCCTCTTCTTTGCACTCGCGTTGGCCAGGCTGCCGTCGGCAGCTAGGCCCCCGCGCCGTGTCCGATCAGTTCAAGCACGCGGTGCAACCACCGTTGACCGCGCAGTTGAAGAGCGCATCCGCCATGCCGCTCGCGAACGAGGTGATGGTGAAGTCGCTGCTGATCGTGACGCCGTCGGTGACCGGCACGCCGAAGCCCGCGGCGATCTGCGTGTCGCAGAGGCCGTTGGCGGCGCTCGGGGTCGCGCTGCACGTCGTGAGGGCCGGAGCCGACCCGCAGTAGCAGTCGCTGGTCTGCGTCCCGGAGCACGCCGACGAGAAGATGCAGTCGACGACCGAGAGGCACTGCGCCCCGGTGCCGGTCGTGATCGTGCTCGTGTCGTCGCACTCGTGACCGACGGTGCTGAGCTTCGTCTGGTCGATGCAGCCCTTCTGAGCCATGCAGGCGTAGCAGCTGCCTGCGGGGTCAGCGCCCGGAGCGGTCGCGAGGTGCTTGTTGATGTCGTGCTGAACGAGGCGCGCCTCGGTCGTCGTGCACTGGCCCACGGCAGTGATGCCGTTCGCGCCCGCCTTGGTGTTGTTCGCGCAGGTGACGCAGTTGGCCTGGCCAGCCTGCGTGCAGGGCAGGAGGGACACGCAGCAGCCGAGGCCGTTGTTGACGAGGCCTCCGGTGCAGGTGCCGGTTCCAGTGAACGGCGAGGCGACCGGACCGCCGTTGCAGGCCGGGACGCAGCAGAAGTTGCCGTCCTGATCCGCCACGCCGCTGTTGACGAAGGGGTTACCGCCCGGAGCGTTCCCGGTGCAGGTGCCGAGCGCGGTGTCCGGAGAGGCCTCTACGCCGCTCTCGCCTGCGTTGCTGCAGGCCGGCTTGGCGCCGCAGATGATGTTGATCTCGCCGTGCGTGAGGCTCGACGGGCAGAAGCCGCCGTCCGGAAGCGGACCGTCGGTGCAGTCGAGCGCGATGGTGTCCTGCTCCATGGCGGTGCCGCAGGTGAAGGTCGCGCTGAAGTTGCCCTTGCCGTCCGTCGTCGTGGCGCCGACCGTGCCGGTGCCCGCCGTGCGCGTCCAGGTGCAGTTGAGGTTCACGCCGAAGCCGGCGTCGCCGTCACAGGGACCGGACGCGTTGCCCGTCAGCACCGCCGAGTTGCCCGGCGCCGTGGTGAGCAGCGTGCCCTGCGGGTTCGCGACGATGGTGTCCCACGTCGCGCAGCAGCTCGGGATGCCGTTCACGAGAACGTTACCCTGGCTCTGGTTCGGAACGTCGATGCAGATCATCTGGACGTTCACGACGGTCGTCGTGCGGTTTGCCACGATGAACGGTGCGCCGTTGTTCTGGCCAGCGTCGGACAGGCCGGTGCCGTTCGAGCCCGAGCAGCTCACGAGGCCGTCGTCCGACGTCGCCGTGAGGCTGATCGAGTAACCGCCGCCGGCGGCGACGCCGCCGATGACGAAGCTGATGATGCTCGACGCGCCGACAGTGACCGTGTTCGAGTACGTGTGCGCGGCGGTGCCGTCCGTCAGCGTGTACTTGACGGTGGAGATGTGCTCTCCGCCCGGCAGCGTGTACTGAAAGCCGACTTCGCCCGTGCCGTTTTCGACGCCTGGGCTGGTCTCTTGCGAGCCAGCGGGAGTCGAGTGCGGTCCGGTCGAGCACGCGACGACCGAAGCGGTCGCCACGGCAAACCCGAACGCGAGTGCCTTACCAATGAGTTTCATCGTGATGACCTCCAGGAGGGTTGCTCCTTGTACACAGTTCGCTGCTACGGATGAGCGAACTCGCCGTGCCTTTTTCGGGCACCGCACGGCCGCTCAGATAGCGGTCTGCGCGCGAGCTTCCGAGCGCAGGATTCGTGACTGGCGAGTTCTCGTCCCCCGGAAGAAGCCGGGGCACGTTCCGGCGCGCTCTTACTCAAGAGCCGCGCCAACTGATCTAGGCTCCGCCCGTTCGTCGAATTCTCACGTCATGAGAGCTGGTTGCGCACGCCCGCTCCGCGGGGCAGCGGCCGCGCGGGCCAGGCTCGCCTGTTCGATTCCCGGAGATACCATTCGATTTCCGGAATCGGTCCGGGAAGCGCCTAAAGGGCCCACCCGCATTTCACAATCTTGTTGCCACGCGCTGCGGTTCCGGGTGCTAGAAGCCGAGCAAAGCGATGCAGCCCTGGAGGACGGGCGCGCTCGCGGTGGTCGCGGCAATCGCCGTGACCGCGGCAAGCTGCGCGCAAGAGAGCTATCCCCCCGGTCTCTGGGAAGCCCAGCACCAGCCGCCGGCGGGGACCGTCGCGGCCGCCGACATCATCTGCCAGCCGTCCTTTGGGCAGCCACTTCCGGCGCGCCTCATCGCCATGTCGTCGAAGGCCACCTTCGGGGGCAGCGTCGTCCTCGTCTCGGATCTCTTCGATCGCTTCGTCCAGGTTTGCGGCAGCTGCCATGGCCCCACCATCGATCCGCCAGGGCAAGGCAGCTTTCAGATCACGACGGCGTCGGACTTCCGCACCCTTTTCACAACGAAGGAGCTGGCGCACGTGACCCACTCCACGTGCCCTGCGGAGCCCGACGCCACCAACCAGTACGACCCGATGCCTCCCTGCCTGAGCCCGAACGGGGGCACGTACTCGCAGCGGTCGGAGACGGACCCGGTCAAGCAGTTCGGTGAGCTCGCGCAAGAATGGCTGAAGGCAGGCAGCCCGCTGAGCTTCATGCCAGGCGGCGGCTCCACGCCCGACGGTGGCCAGGCCAAAGCCAATCCGTACGCGCTCTTGCCCAAAGACGGCAACGGCATGACGAACATCGGCAACTGCGTGCCGGATCGTCTCGCCGCCGACGAGGCGACGATGGCGGCTCTCGACGCCAAGTTCGCCGCGCTGAACGCCAGGGCGAGCGGATCGGCAGCCGGCGTGATCGGTCTTCCCGAGCACCTGAGCGAGACGGACCTGGTCACGCTCGACAGCGCAACCCTCGCGAAGTTTCGCGTCATTGCGTATGCGCCGGGGTACCCCCTCTGGTCGGACAATGCCGGCAAGCTACGGCACGTCCGAGTACCCCTGGGGCAGTCGATCCGCTTCGACAAGGCGCGGCAGGAGTTCGACATCCCCGCGAACACGCGTTTCTACAAGACATTCATGAAGCAGATCATCGATACCGACGGTAGTTACCGGTATCGCAAGATCGAGACGCGGCTCATCGTCGCTCGGCCCGACAAGAACAACCCCGACGGCACGGCCGCCGCCCAGACGGCGCTCTTCGGCTCGTACAAATGGACGGATGACGAGTCAGACGCGGTGCTCGTGGAGACACCGCTCAAAGACGGCAAGCCCTTCTCCGACACGCTCTTCCTCTACAACACCGACGAGCAGCTCGCCGCCGACGTGCTGAGCGGTCAGCCGCTCGACCCGGAGGAAGCGCTCATCGAGCAAGGCGCCGTCCGGCACTACGCGATCCCCTCGAGCGAGCGATGCGTCGAGTGCCACATGGGCAGCCCGAGTCAAGACTTCGTCCTGGGGTTCACTCCTCTCCAGATCAATCGCCGTCCCCAGGGCGTCGGTGGCGTCATCGAAGCGTCCGGCGCCGACGAGCTCCTGCAGCTCCAGCGGTTCATCGACCTGGGTGTCATCACAGGAATCGGCGCACCGAGCGATGTGCTGCCGCTGGAGGGTTCGCAGGGCAGCCGGCCGCCGCGCAACGACTACGAGCTCATCGCGCAGGGCTACCTGCTCGGTAACTGCGCGCATTGCCACAATCCGCGCGGCTTCCCCACGGTGCAGAACCCGGTCCTGAAGGGCGTGCTCGATTTTCTTCCGAGCGCGGCCGGCGGGATTTTCCAGTTTCCGCTGGAGAAGTACAGCCCGCGGATCGGCCGCGGGCTTTCTGCCACGACGCCGATTCCGTACATCACCCCGTCGCTGCTCGATCTGCCGCGGCAGGACGCTGCGAACCGGCTGCCGACGACGGATCCGTTCGTCAATGCCTCCGGCACCACGCTCGTCCACTCCGCGGACTACGCCCCCTGGCGAAGCCTCATCTATCGCAACGTCGACGCCGCGTTCACCTACGTCGACGACCTCGCGATCTTCCCGCACATGCCCTTCAACACGCCGGGCTACGATCCGCGCCTGAAGCGCATCCTCGGCGACTGGATGGTCAGCATCCCGTCGCTTCGAAGGCACCCGGAGATCCCGGAGTATGCCGTTCAGGTCGACGCAACGCCAAGCCACAATCTCGGGGGCTCGCTCGTCGACTCGACGCCGCAGCCCTACGCCGAGGTCAAACCCGATGCGCCCGAGTACGCCGCTGCCGTCGCGGCCGCGCAGAATCGCCTGAACATCTTCCACGTCGGCGTGAACCCAGCGTTTCCGTTCAATCCGTCCGCGTGGCAGGTCTACTCCCGATACAACGATCCCGGCGCCACGGAAGACGTGCTCGACCCTGCCGTGCTGCTCGACCCGGTTTGCCATCCCGTTCCGGCAGGCGACAGCTCGCGCGTGTATCCGTGGCCCATCCATCCGCACTGGGTCAACACGGATCTCAGCGACCCTCCCGGCGCCTGGAGCCCGAGGCAGAGCAACTGGGGCGAGGTTCTCGTCAAGCAGAACATTCCCTCGATGACCCAGGGGTGCGACGCACCCGAAAGCGCCGTTGCGGCATACAACGACCAAGTCTTCGCCGTCGGATTGCTCCAGAACGTAACGTTCGATCAGGAAGATCGACCCCAGCGATACGAGCGCGAAGGCCATTACCCTCCGCGACATGCTTGGCACTCCGGTCCCTTTCGGCCTCTGGCAGAAGAAGAGCACATGCGACTTCTCTGCGATCAAGTCCGTCCACCCGGTGAGCTACTACAAAGGGGCCGAGCGGCCGAACTGGATGAACGTGACGGATCCCCCGACCGACGCACCGGTCTTCGAGCAATCCCCGGGGGCGGCGGTCTTCAAGATGATCTGCATCAATTGCCACGGCCCGGCGGCCGACTCGCACGGGCGATTCGCGCAGAACCTCGCGACGATGACCGGCGGCAACGCGGCCGTGGCCGATTTCCGCGACGGCCTCTTCGGCCCGGTGGGCGCGACGGCACCCAACCGCAATCTCGACATGGTCTACAGCCACCTGCCCGCGGCCCCCGCGGGGAGCGGCTGGCCGAGCTGGGACGGCACCACGAACGACGATCGCGCTGCCCGCTACATGGCCTGGATGGGCCTTGGCGGAACGAGCGTGAACATTCCGGCCGAGCTTTTGGGCATTGTCGCCGTGACTCGGGTGCTCGATCAGCAACGCCTCGCCGCGGGAAGCCTCTCCGCGAACATGCTGTCGCAGGCCAAGTCGCTGTGCCTGGGGCTCGTCGGCACGAGCTTCGTGGACAACTTCCACGGGGGCAATGTGTTCGTGCCCGCGGAAGGCCACGGGTATCTCGATCCCGATCCGAACCACGCTCCGGTCAACTCACGCCTCATTTTGAAGAATGGGGACGCCGAGCTCTGGATGCGCCTCTGCTCGTTGGGCAACTCCTCGCCCGTTCGGCCCATTCATGTCTTGATACCGGACAAGAGGGGAGCCCTGAGTCTGACGGTACCCTTGGTGGAGAGCCCGGACGGAAAGCTCGCCATCGACGGAGACAATGGGGTGGCGAAAGGAAGTTTGATTCCCGCATCTCTGTACCCCGCAGGGGCCCCCATCGGGAATGCCTCGGGGGGCGTGGACAAGGCCGGTCTCATGGCGACCAATACTTGGCCGTGGTGCATCGACCCCACCACCGCCACACAAGACCAGGCGGCATGGATCACGTCGCAAGGTTTGCCAGCGTGCCCCAAGCCCGTGATGGACGCCATCCATGCGTGTCTATTTGCTACGAGCCCGATGCCGGGCACGTGCTTTGGCAACGAGGACGCCAACCGTTGGGCCGTGGGCGGCGCCATCAACGCTGGGCTCTCCGTCTTCGTGTACGTGGAGTCCATCGAGAACTCGACACCGCCACCCGACTTCAACCAGTGCGAGCAATTGAAGTGACGGCCGGGGGCGCGCGCGAGCGTCCCTCGAAGACAGGCGAGTGGGTGCTGCGGGTCCTCTCCCGCGCATGGCAGGCCTTGTGGCTGGTCGCCGTACCGGGCGTGCTGGCTATCCTGGCGGCGCACTACCTGGTGCCGACCGTGGGCTCCGGGTTTGCGGGGGTTGTCGCGGACGTCGCCCACCATCACGGACTGCTCTTCGGGCTGAGCCTGTATCTCGCCTTCTCTGCGCTCGCTCATCATTGGCGACGAAGCCTCCCGGGCGCGCGGCTTGCCTGGCCGGAAGCGCTGGAGCCCCGCGACACCGGGCGCGGCGCCGCGCGCTGGGCCCGAGAGGCCCTGGCTCTCAGCACGATGGTGGGCGCTGCGGTCGTCTGCTCGCTGGCGGCTCGGGCCTGGATTGCGCGGCCCTATCGCGTGCTCAGCGCGTCCATGTTGCCCACGCTGGAGCCCGAGGACCTGGTCGCGGGACGCATGCGAACCTATGGCCCGGATGCGCTGCCGCGGCGGGGGGATGTCGTCGTGTTTCGATCCGCAGCGGTACCGGGAGGTCCGAGCGGACGGACCGCACCGGACGTGCTCGTCAAGCGAGTCATCGGGCTACCGGGGGACGTGATCACCATGCGCGGTCCCACGCCCGTGATCAACGGGTGGCCCATTCCGGTGTGCGACGTGGCCGAATACATCTACGTCAATCCCGAGCCAGGCGACCCCGGACTCCACGGCCGGTTGCGCGTCGAGTTCCTCGAGAATCGCGCATACCTGGCGGTGTACGCGATCGGGTCGCCCGATTTCGGGAAGTACGTCGTGCAGCCGGGCGAGGTCTTCGTCCTCGGCGACAATCGCGGCAATAGCAGCGACTCCCGGGCCTTTCACGACGGCCGCGGCGGAGGTGTTCCTCTCGAGGGAATCGAGGCACGCGTCGACTGGTTTCTGGCGGGGACGCATCGCAACGGGGATGTCGACATGGGGCGCTTCTTGAAGCCGATCGACGGCCTGCAGTTGGCCATTCGATTCGAAGGAGTCCAGCGCGGCCCCCTGGAGGACGGCGTGGCCCAGTGCCTGCGCGATCGTCCGACCCGGACCATGCCCCCCCTCCCCTGAACGCACCGATTCCGGAAATCGGACGGGGGTCTCTGGGAATCGCATGCACAGCGGGGCCCCGTTCGGTGCAGGCTGGTTCGATAAACGCGGTCTAATACCGCGTTATGTCAAGTCTTTGCCAATGGCGATGAGCCCTGCGCGAAGGCCGGCCCGGTCCTTGTACTAGGCCTCGGCGCCCGCTCGCTCCCCGGTCGTCTCCGGTGGGCCGAGCGAAGCAGCGCGGTAGGCACCGCAACCGGAGGACTCGGAAATGAAAAAGTCTATAACGATCGCCGCATTGCTGGCGGTCGGCTCCAGCGTCGCAGGCGTTGCAGCGTTGCCGAACCCCTACTTCGGGTCCGACACGCTGTTCAACGTCACGCGAACGGCAATCGCGAACATCGGCACCATCGGGCCGTCGACTGCGTACCTGGGCGGCGGCTCGGGAACGGGCGCCGGCGCCATGGCCAACCAGGGCAATCCAAACGACTCGGCGACCCAGCAAACGGCGCCGATGTCCCGCATGATGAAGTCGGAGGCCAACACCTGCCAGTTCAACGGCGGCGCCAGTGGCTCCAACAACACTTCGTCGTCCGGCATCGTCATCGGTCTCGACGCGGTCGACGTCCTGTCGTCCTCGCAGTCCGGCACGCAGGCTGTCGCGGGCTGCGGTTCGGAGGCGGCCACCGGCGTCACCGGCGTGTACTCGAACGGCACGACCGACAAGCACTCTCCGGGCGATCCGGAGACGTGGAAGTGGGCCCTCGCCCTGGTCTACGGCGGCCTCGACCTCTCGACGTGTACGAGTGCCGGCGCCGGCTGTGCGGCCCCGGACTGCAACAGCACCGCCCGAGTCAACCTCGTGAAGAACTGGAAGCTTCTGTTCCAGGGCGGCGCCTGCTCGGCCAGCACCGCGGTCGGCGCGGGCAGCGGCGTTTCAGCCGACATGGTGTGCAACGGCGATGCGAACACGACGCCCTCCGGCACGCCGGTGGGTGGCGTTCTGTGGCACGCGTTCCGCCGCGACGACACCTCGGGAACGGCAGATACCTTCCAGTCGCTTCTCGGCCTCGTGGTCCCCGGCGGCGCCGGCTTCGGAAGCGCGACGTGGTCGGGCTTCGGTGCCTCGCCGTACTGCAACGCGATGAACTGGGACCCGGCCACGGCCAGTCAGGCCACGTGCATCGACACCACGAAGCAGCATTCCCAGCTTCTCGGACCTGGCGGCGTTCCTGAGACGACCGACCCGACCCACCGCATGCCCCCGCCCGGCACGTGGGGCGCCCATGCGCTGACCACGACCCAGGCGTCCCTCTACGACGTCGTGCCGACGCAGATGCAGGACAACGACCCGATCCGCCGCCCCTGCGCGGGCAGCCTCGTCAACACGCCCGCGGCAGCCGGCGAAGAGGTCTGCAACCTCGACGGCAACCTCGGCCTCGTTCTGCCGATGGTCGACTCCGACTGGGTCATCGGCAAGTCCTTCAACAGCGGCCCGGCCCTCGGACAGTACCCGACGGTCGCTTGCAACGGCGCGTTCGCGCCGTCCAAGGCGCCCCAGGTCTACGACTGCCCGGTGTGGGGATCGCGCAACGACATCCAGAGCATCACGTTCCACGACGGCCAGTGCCCGAGCGGTGACTCGGAAATCCTCGGCGGCTGCCAGGTTCCGTTCGACAGCATCTCGAAGACCTCGGCCTGCGTGAACGCCCCCGGCCAGACGCCCTTCAAGCACGTGCGCCCGACCGTCGCGGGTCACGGCCGCGCCTACAACCTCTGGCTCACGGACGGTACGACCGGCGACCACGGAAAGGTCTCGTACGCGCAGTACCCGATCCCCGCCCTGACCAACCTGTTCGGAAACCCCGGCGTACCGACCGTCGACTATTCGGGCGCGTACAACCGCATCCACCAGATGCAGACGCAGATCGGCAGCAGCGGCGCGGTCGCCTGCCAGCAGGTCGACATGACCGACCAGATCGGCTGCCTGGTGGCCGCCGACCCGTGCAGCATCGGATTCGCGGCCGACGAGGGCACCAACTGGCAGGCGCAGGCAAACGGCTACAACCAGGCCGCCGCGGACGGCGCCGCTTTCTGGCTGACCGGCGCGCTCAAGGTCGCCGGCGTCGCCCCCGGAACGACGACCGTGCAGAAGCTCGGCGCGGTCGGCGAGTACCAGGTCGCGCGCAAGCTGTACTTCAACTCGATCGTCGGCTTCGGCAACGTCGCGGCGACGACCGGCGACCCGAGCGCGGCCGACGAGATCACTCTCGGCAAGAAGGAGGCTACCGCGGCCTTCATCGGTCCGATCATGACGCAGTACCACTACTTCACGATCGGCTCGAGCCCGAACGGCGCCGCCGGCACCCCGTTCTGCGAGGACTTCAACGAGCAGACCAACTGCGGTGCGGCTTCGAACGTGAACGGTTGCGCCAACAACAGCACGGTGTCCCCGATCCCGTCGGATCCGACGGCCGTCGCGGCGAACTCCACGACGTCGACGGTTTGCGGCAACGGCAAGCTCGAGGCCTACGAGGAGTGCGACCCGGGCGCCGGGACTGTCGCGGGCGTCGGTGTCGGCAGCGGCTGCAGCGCGACCTGCCGCTGCAAGCTCGACTTCAACGTGACGGCTGGAGGCTGCAACTGAGCCAGTCACGTAGCTAAGTCGTAACCGGTGAGAGGCGCACCTCCGCAAAGGGGTGCGCCTTTCCCTTTTGGGTCTCCCGCAGCTAACGGGAAAGGGCAATGTCCGGCGCACTGCGGAAGGAGGCGTTGACGAAGACTGTCGAGCGCGCGATGCACCACCATCGCGCGAAGGATTTCGCGCGCGCCGAGGACCTGTACCGGCAGGTGCTCGCGGTCGATGGGACGCACCTCGTCGCGACGCATCTGCTCAGCGCCGTGCTCCTCGAGACGGGTCGCAACGAGGACGCCGTGGCGCTGCTTGCCGGCGCGACGGCGCGGTTGCCACGGCACGCCGTCTTCTTCGCCAACCTCGGGGAGGCGCAGAGGAGGCTCGAGCGCTACGCGGAGGCGGGGGCGAGCCTAAAGCGGGCGATCGCGCTCAAGCCGGACCTGGCCGAAGCCCACCACACCCTCGGGCTGGTGCTGCATGCGGAGGAACGGGCCGAGGAGGCTGCGGCGAGCTTCGGGCGAGCCCTGTCCCTCAAGCCGGATTTGACGCCGGCGCATCTCGGTCTCGCCGGTGCGCTCTACGACCTCGGGAGGTTCGACGAGTCGCGCGCGGCGTGCGAGCGCGCCATCGAGGTCCACCCCGAGAGCGCTGACGCGTACGCCAAGCTGGGCGTCGTCCTGACGGAGCTCGGGCGCCTCGACGAGGCATTCGCTTCCTACCGGCGCGCACTCGCATGCGACCCCAACTACACGACCGCGCACAGCAACCTCGTCTTCGCGCTGCCCTTCCACCCGGATACGACCGCCCCGGCGATTGCGCGCGAGGCGAGGCAATGGGCGGAGCGGCACGCCGCGGCCCACACGGCGCTTCGTCGTCCCCACGACCACGACCGGGACCCCGAGCGGCCGCTGCGCGTAGGGTACGTCTCCCCCGATTTTCGCCGACACTGCCAGGCGCTCTTCTTCGTGCCGCTCGTCGAGCACCACGACCGGCGCGCGGTCGACGTCCACTGTTATTCGCTCGTCGGGAGCCCCGATGACATCACCGAACGTATCCGGAGCCATTCGACGTTCACCGACGTCGCCAAGCTCGACGACCGCGCCCTCCTCGAGACGATTCGCCGCGACCGCATCGACGTCCTCGTCGACCTGACGATGCACATGGCCCATAACCGCCTCTGGCTCTTTGCGGCTCGGCCGGCGCCCGTTCAAGTGGCATGGCTCGCCTACCCAGGCACGACCGGGCTGCCGGGCATGGACTACCGCATCACCGATTGGTTCCTCGATCCCCCCGGGGCCGACCTCGGCGACTACTCCGAGCACTCGGTTCGTCTCCCCGACTCGTTCTGGTGCTACGACCCGTTGACGCGCGTACCCGAGGTGAATCCGCTGCCCGCGTCGTCAGCCGGCGCGATCACCTTCGGATGCTTGAACAGCTACAAGAAGACGAACGCGCGCACTTTCTCTCTGTGGGCGGAGGTGCTGCGGGCGGTCGAGGGCTCGCGCTTCGTCCTTCTGGCGCCACCGGGTGATTCCCGCGCGCGCGCACGCAGGGCATTCGCGGAGGCCGGGGTGGACCCGGAGCGAATCGAGTTCGTGGAGCACCGTCCGCGCGCGGAGTATCTGGCGACCTACGGTCGCATCGACGTCTGCCTCGACACGTTCCCGTCGAACGGGCACACGACGAGCCTCGACGCCCACTGGATGGGAGTGCCCGTCGTGACGCTCGTCGGCACCACCACCGTGGCTCGCGCGGGCCTCTGTTATGCGCACAACCTCGGCCTGCCGGAGCTGGCGACGACGACGCCGGAGGAGTTCGTCCGCGTCGCGCTCGAGCTCGCGCGAAACCGGTCGCACCTCGCGGAGCTGCGCGCCAGCTTGCGAGGGCGCATGGAGCAATCCCCCCTGATGGATGCGCCGCGGTTCGCGCACCACCTCGAGTCGGCCTACCGCTGGATGTGGCGGCGCTGGTGCGAGACGCCGGAGACGGAGGCCTGACGCACGTGCGGCGTGCGGGGGCATCCCTTCTCGCGAAGGGAGGACACTAGGCCTCGACGTCGGCCGCAGGGAGAACATCGGCCGGCGGCATGGCCTTCGGTTCGGGCTCACCCGCTCGCCGCGCCCCGACGCGCTTGCGCTCCAGGAAGGTCCGCACCCCGAAGGCGACCGCGAAGGCGATGATGCCAACCCCCGCCACGAGGAACAGCACCCGTATGATCAGCCACGTGGCGTGCTGGCTGGCCGCCTTCTTCATCTGCGCGATCGTCTCCGGCGCGACACCCGCCGCTTCGGCCCGCTCGAGCAGCTTGCCGGCCGCCTCGGGATGATGGTCGGCGACGGCGAGCGCCCATTCGTACGTGATGGTCTTCGCATCGTCAGGCGCCTGTTGCACCATGCCGACGACGCACGTCCTCAGCTGCGGGAGATCGGAAGTCCGCGTCGCCATCTGGCACTGGAGGTCGTCCGCGTACACCTTGCCGAAGGGGTCTTCGCGCATGTGCGCGATCACGTTGGCGACAGCGGCCTTCTCCTTGTCGCTCAGGAGACCGGGCTTGTTGACGACGAGGTGGACGAAATGCGTGTAGTCGGAGACCTTCAGGCCTTCCCGGAGGAGCGACTGGGCGCAGAGGTCAATCGCCTTCTGCATGTCGCCCGCCGCTTCGTACTCCTGGCAAGCCTTGGAGAAGCCCGCGGCGCGATCCGGCACCGCGACGCTGAGCGCCTCGTAATAACGCGCCGCGGCGACGTGGTCGCCGAGAGCCGCGGCGTGACCGGCCTTCGCCGCGCAGTCCTGCAGCCAGTTGCCGAACTCCAGCGGCTCCGCGTTCCTCTCCTTGACGGTCGGGATCTTCGAGCTCGGGTTCTCGTCGTCGACCGGCCACTTGCTCAGCGCGTGGAACCCTTCCATTTTCGGGTCGGCGGCTTGCGCGATGCGCGGCAGGGAGCCGAGCGCGAGTACCAACGCGGCGACGCCGGCTACGCCCGCCCGTGTCCACCTGCGCCGCAACAAGCGCGAGAGCGCGTGAGCGAGGGTCGCCACGATTGCCGTTCCGATCGCCCCCCAGCCGGGCCAGAACCGCCACGAAGGGCACCGCGCGGTCAGCAGAGCCTGCGCACGAATCGTCGCGGGATCGTTCGGCGCCAACTGCACCAGCTCCTCGGTACATCGTTGCAACATGACTTCGTCTCCAATTCTCTCTGCGATATCGCATGCAGCCGCGGGAACCGCCATGGTCAGGCCCTTGTGCCGCAGCTCCGCGGTCGTCGTGACGGCCTGGGAGAGCTCGAGCATCGTCGGCGGCTGGGGGCCGTCGATGAACGAGCTCACGAGGGCCCTCGTGTTGTTGCCCGTGTGAAGCGCGCCGAGAGCCATCGAGCACGCGAGGATCGCCTCGCTGCGCCGGCCCAAAGCGACGAGCACCTCGCAGTGGCGGCGCGCGGCGAGCGCCCCGTCCGGAAATTCCGCGCGAGCCTGCCGGAACAGGGCCTCAGCTTCGTCGAGGGAGCCCGCGGCTGCCTTCGTGTCGCCTTGCTCGAACAGCTCGTACGCGCGCGGGCTCTTCTTCTGCATCTCGACGAGGTCGCGCTCGTCGAAGGTATCGCGAGGCAGCGTGGCCGCCGCGTCGACGGCCATACTGACGAGCGCCAGCGTGAGAGAGAGCCCGACGACCGTTCGCATGATCACGTCACTGCAGGCACGCCGTGCAGTTGCCGTTGACTCCGCAGTTGAAGATCTGATCCGCCATACCGCCGGCGGACGAGGTGATGGTGAAGTCGCCGCTGATCGTGACACCGTCGGTGACGGGCACGCCGATGCCCGCGGCGATCTGGGTGTCGCACACGCCGTTCGCCGCGCTGGGCGTGGCGCTGCACGTGGTGAGCGCGGGCGCCGTGCCGCAGTAGCAGTCGCTCGTCTGAAGGAGGGAGCACGACGAGCCCAGGATGCAATCGACGACCGCGAGGCACTGCGCCTCGGTACCCGTCGTGATGGTGCTGGTGTCGTCGCACTCGTGGCCCGTGGTCGACAGCTTTGTCTGGTCTAGGCACCCCTTGGCGGCCAGACACGCGTAGCAGCTGCCCGGCGGGTCTTTGCCCGCGGCCGTGGCCTTGCCCGTGTTGATATCGTGCTGCACGAACCTCGCCTCGGTCGTCGTGCACTGACCGGTCACGGTGATGCCGTTCGCGCCGGCCTTCGTGTTGTTGGCGCACTGGACGCAGTTCGTGTCGCCCGGGGTGATGCAGGGGTGAAGCGCCGGGCTGGCGTCGGTCACGTCGGCAGGGGCGTCTTCGGGCATCGCTTCGTCCGCGACGTCCACGCCGGTGTCCTGGAGCACGCTCGAGTCCATGCCGGAATCGATGCCCGTGTCCATTCCCGTATCCATGCCCCCCGAATCCTGGGGCACGGTCGAATCCGTGCCCGAGTCCTGCATGACCGTGGAGTCCATGCCGGAGTCCTGGGGCATGGTCGAGTCCATCCCCGCATCCTCACCGCCACTGGAGCTGGCGTCGTCGCTCCCACCGCTGGAGCTCCCGCTGCTGCTCCCCGAGCTCGAGCCGCTGCTGCTGCCGCTGCTGTCGTCTCCCCCGGTGCTGTCGTCTCCCCCGGTGCTGTCGTCTCCCCCGCTGGCGTCGGCGCCGCCTCCGCTGTCGTCCCCCGGGACGGAACCATCGGCGCCGCTCTCCGGCGTCGCGGAGCTATCCCCGACGTCGGGGCCGCACGCGGCGGCCGGTCCGAGCAGAGCAAGAGCGAAGGCGATCCGAAGAGCGAGGTTCTGCTTCATGACTCCTCTAGGGGTCCCCCACGGGGAAGCAATGTTGTTCCGCGGCCTGCGCCAATACGGAATTCAGGACCTGGCCGCAGAATCCAGCCTGGCTCGGATCGACGGCCCCGTAGTTGACGAGGCTCGTGTTGATGGCTGCGGGATCATCCGTGATCTCGAGCGCCGCCCGCTCTTCGAGCCCGCACGGCCCGCCTGCGTCGCAGTTGACCGAATTGTCCCCACACATGCATTCCACCGGGTTGCCGGGATCTGTCCGCAGCCGGTGCGTTCGATGCACTGATAAAGGTTCAGACAGTTTTCGTATTTCGGGTGCCCCGAGGCTGGCCCTGCTTTGGCGGTGCCGGCGCCCAGACACCAGTTGCAAGGCGGCGCCACGGATATCAAAAACGAGTTTTGACCAAACCTCTTGGCGAGGCACGCGTCGGCGACGGTGCTCCCGTACCAAGGGTATGTGGCGCAGGCGCTGCCATCCGGAAGGGGAATGAGCGCGCCCGAGTCGTTGACCAGCGGATGGCCGGCGTCGTCGTATTGCCCAGGAAGCTGATTGAGGACCCCGCCCCCGCAGCAGCTCTTGTCGGTCTCGTTGCAGCACGAGGGCAGCACCGGCTTCTTCCCACTCGTCACCAAGACCCACGGCGGGCAATCGGGCCATGGGTACTGCGACCCGGCCTCACCGCCGGCTTCTGCAGATGGCACGGGCGCGGCTACAATCTCAGGGAGGACGCGGTCGGCATAGAGGATGGGCACGTCGTAGAGCGTGGCGTCCGGCTCGATGTTCCCGGATGCGTCTGCGCCGCCTGCCTCGCTCCCCGGCGTGGACAGCCCCTCCCGCCCGGTCGTGCCGCCGCAGGCGCCGACCGCCCCGACCGCGGCGCCGAAGCACGTGGCGGCGACGACGAGGAACCACCGCGCGCGTGGCGAGGCAATGCGCGGCCCCGGCCAGCCGTGGTTCATGGCGAGTAGCGTGTACCACCGGAACGGCTCCCGATTGCGACAAGTATGCAAACTTCAGCCACGCGCCGGGCCTTCGACCGCAACCATTCGGGTTTCCGTCGAGTGGGTTTCCTCATCGTAGGGAGTGCACGCCTCGGCTTCGCCGGGTATCTTGCTCGCGGCCCGCACGCGGAAAGCGCAAGAGATGGAGTCGAGCCCGATGAACCGTTCGCGATCCGTGACGATGGCGCTGGCCGCCATCGCCATTGCCGGCGTGGTCGTCTTCGCGCGCTCGGCCCCCACCCGGTCCGCCCACGCGCAGGGCGTCCAGCTCGTGCGCGACTTCTACGGAGAGGCCAACGAGGACGTGACCGGCGCCGCTGGCGTGCCGGCCGGGATCGTCTGCGGCGGCGTGCCCGTGGGGTCGGGGCTCACGGCGCAGACGAGCGAGCCGGCCGAGGGGTTCACCGGCGCATGCTTGATGAATCGCCGCTACGGCAGCCCTCTGCTCCCCAGCGTGTGCCTCTCGCCCACGAACGGGACCTACAGCTCGCTCGACACGCTCAAGCCCGGTACGCCGGAGCCCTCGGTGCAGTGCACGGCCCCCGCAGTGAGCGTTCTCCAGCCCGAGTGGCACCTGGGCGCAGCGGGGGGCAAGGTGACGCGCGAGGACTTTGCGAACAACTACCGCGTGATGGAAACATGCGTACCGCACATCGCGGGCGACTGCGCGTCGTACAAGAACGACAACTGCCCGTGCGACACCGTCCCCATTTCCCGTTCCTGCTGCACGCAGCGCGGGATGCAGATGACGAGCGCCGACGGCCAGACCGCGGTGGGGACTGCGTACTTCACCTTCCCGCCCAACCTTCCCGTCTACGGCAACTGACAGTTACCCGCCATCCGGGGCCAGGCACGTGACCGTTCCGCTCAGCTGATTCTGGCAGTTGTCGTACGAGACCGTCGCGGTGACCCTTATGTCTCCCGCCTCGGTGCACTCGAACGTCGTCGTGGGGGCGTCGGGCTGCCCGAAGATTCCGCTGGGTGCGCTCCACTGGAACGTGGGCATTCCCTCGTCGGGGACGCTCGCCGTCACCGCGAGAGTCGCCATTCCGCCCTGCCCGAGATCGAGCTCGTTGGGCGCGATGCTGAGCGAGTCGGCAAGCGGGCAGTTGGTGACCATGCCGCCGATGATCAGCATGCCCATGCCGTTCTGGCTGCCCGAGCTGCTGCCGCCCGGCCCCGCGTCGACGCTGCACGTCGTCGAGTGGCCGCCTCCGCAGCCGCCTAGCAAGCGGCATGCACCGCAGGCCGCGAGTGCAACCGAAGCGAGCTTCATCCCGACGCGCCAGCGACCCATTTCCTTCGCCCTCCGCGACCGCCGCACGGGACCGCAAGGTGCCCATACCACGGGCCGCCCCGAATGTGACCTTTGTGCAAGCCAAGCCCCGCTCATCCGAGAAGGGTACAACCCGGCGAGCGACTCACTCATCGGAGGGTCATGCGTGTTCTCGTCACGGGCGGGACCGGGTTCATCGGCCAGCCCCTCGTAGCGGCCCTTCGTAGACGGGGAGACGAGCCGGTCGTCGTTTCACGCGACGCTCGCGGCGAGCGCGGCGATGCCGTGGGGTGGGAGGCAATGGAGGGGAGATTGGTCGCGCCGAGGCCGTCGTGCACCTCGCCGGGGAGCCGGTCGCGGGCGGCCGGTGGACCCCGGCGCGCCTGGCGCGCATACGGGACAGCCGCGTCCAGACGACGGAGCGGATCGCGAGAGGGATTGAGCGAGCTTCGAGGCGACCCCGAGTGCTCGTCAGTGGATTGGCGGTCGGATTCTACGGCATGCGGGAGGACGACCTCGAGCTCGACGAGACCGCCGCCGCGGGCGACGACGTGCTGGCGCGCATCGTGGTCGACTGGGAGAGCGCCGCCGATCCGGCGCGCAGTGCAGGCATACGGGTCGTTCACCCGCGCATGGGCGTGGTGCTCGGCACGGGTGGCGGGGCGCTCGCTCGCATGGTCACGTCGTTTCGCTGGTTCGTCGGTGGGCCCATCGGGAGCGGACGGCAGTGGGTGAGCTGGATTCATCTGCGTGACGCCGTGCGCGCGCTCCTCTTCGCGCTGGATCGCGAATCCATGTCAGGCCCCGTGAATTTCGTCGCGCCGACTCCGGTACGGATGGAAGACCTTGCACGCGCGATTGCGCGCGCGCTGCGGCGGCCCGCAGTCGCGCGCGTTCCGGCGGCCGCGTTGCGCGCCGTCCTCGGAGAGGGGCTCGCGCAGATGCTGCTCACCGGTCAGCGCGCCGTGCCGCGCAAGTTGCTCGACGCCGGATTCGCCTTCGACTTCCGCCAGATCGAGCGGGCGTGCGAAGACCTGCTGCGCCGCGCGCCCTGAGTAGAGCGTGACTTTGGCGCACGGCGACTGACGAGTGTGAATCTCTTGCAAAGCCGCCGCGAAAACTGGAGTCAGGGATCGAAAGCCGATTACCGTGCGCCCGGGGTTGGCGGGGTTCGGCATTTCGCGCGTCCCTAGCAGGTGATCGAATGGTGGCACTGAACGAATCGCGTCACTCGTGTGCCCGACGAGTGAACTTCTGGACGGGACGAGCGGCGACTCGTTGCGTAAACCGCCTGTTTGGGCCACATCCGTGCACGCGTGTGCCTCGGATCAAGGTCACTGCCGGCGAGGACGGAGCAGCCATCATGGTACGTCGACTCGGAGGGATGGAGCGGATCACTCGCGCGGCGATCGGGTCGCTGGTGATGGCCGTGCTGGGCGCCGGCACCGTGAGCTGCGGCGCCGACGATGCCGCGGCCCCGGCGCCGCCCGCAGACGCCGGCGCCGACGTCGGCGCGCAAGACGCTTCGGTCGTCGACTCGCCGCGCGAGACGAGCACTTCGGACGTCCACCAGTCGGTCGGCAAGGCGGTGATGGAGCTCTCGCAGACGTCGATTGACTTCTCGCTTGCCGCTTGCGGAGGGAATCCGAGCGGGACCCAGGTGTTGACCGTCACGAACAACGGCACGGCGCCCCTCGCCGTTGCGGCCAAGACCACGGGAACCGAGTTCGAAGTCAGCCCGACGACGCTCGACGTGGCGCCCGGCAAGAGTGGAGATCTGACCGTGACGGTCAGCATTCCGGTGTCGGCCGTCGCAGGCACCAAGGTCCAGGGCTCGCTCGGGCTATTCACCAATGACCCTGTCAATACCAGCGCGTCGGTCGCCCTTTCTGCCGTCCCGAGCGGCGCCTATTTGACCTTCGCCCCCAACAGCCCGACCTCGTTTGCGTTCCCTGCGGGCGTGGTCGGGAGCCCCGTCGGCCCGATCACGGTCACCCTGCTGAACGCCGGCAACGGGCCGGGAATCTTCACGGTAGGCGGAAGCCCGAACGGCGCGTTCTCGGTCGATGAGGCCAATCTGACGAACGGGGTGAGCGCAGGCACGACCTGGACTCTTTCGGCCGAGTTCACGCCGCCGGACACGACCCTGATCATGGGGACGCTCGGCATTACGACCACGAGTCCGGTCTGCGGCGCGAGCCTCACGTCGATCCCCATGTCCGGAGATGGCGCCACCGGCAACCTGGTGGGCTGGCCGACGACGCTCGACTTCGGCCCGGCCGACTGCGGGGGGCTGGCACCGGCTAGCCAGTCCTTCACGCTCATCAACACCGGGCTCGCGGCCGCACACGTTGCGATGGTGAACGTCACGGGAGGCTTCACGACCGGCGCGACAGTCGGCCAGACCGTCGCGGCAAACGGCGGCAGCTTGAGCGTCCAGGTGACCGCGCCAGCGGTTCCGAACAATTCCCCGCTGACGCCCGTCACAGGCACGCTGACCATCCAAACGGACGCGGACACCACACCGCATTCGATTGCCTTGACCGAGCAACCCACCGGAGCGGTGCTCGCGTTCGACACGAAGCCCACGCCGAATTTCGGAAACTTCAGTTCCGTCGCGCTGCTCAAGTCCGCGACTCAATTTTTCAACGTGACCAACTCCGGAACGGGGTCGGCGAGCGTCACGCTGACGGTGTTGCCCGTCAGCACCGGCGATGGCGGAGTGGAGGATGCGGGCTTGACCGCGGCCTCCTTCTCGCTTTCGACAGCCGCATTCACCGTCACGGCCCAGGGCACGGCGCAGAGTACGCAGGCCGAAACCTTGACGTTCACTCCCCAGAGGGCGGCCCCGGTCACGGGCCGCATCGCTCTCAGCACGACGAGCCCCGTCTGCGGTCAGCTCCCCACGCCCATTCCCGTGACGGGCAGCGGCCTCGGCGGCGGCCCGACCGTGGGCCCAACGGTCCTCTCCTTTCCGGCTACCTGCGGCGGGGCCGCGCCCAAGGCGCAGACATTCCTCGTCGCGAACAACGGAACCGCAGACCTCACGTGGAGCCTGAGCGCGAGCGCCGGCGTCCAGCTGACGACTGACGCCGACGACGCAGGCGAGGGCGGCGAGACCGGCGAGGCCGGAGCCCCCGACGCCGCCACCACACCGCCCACGTTCGCCGTCACGGCGAATCCGCCGCCCGGCCTCCTCATCCCCGGCGCGAGCTCGACGGTCACCGTGACCGGGACGGACATTTCCTCGCCCGCATCGAACCTGGATGCGGCGGCCTACCAGGCGAACGTCACGATTACCACCGACGTGCCGCTGGACCCGCCGCACGTCGTCACGCTGAGCGAGACTCCGGTCGGTGACCAGCTGTCGTTCTCGATCGCGGGTCCGCTCCGCTACGGCCAGATCCCCGTCAAGACGAGCATCGGGCAGGGATTGACGATCACCGACCACGCCAACCCCGGATCGCCCCCGGCCAGTGTGAAGCTGGTCGCCGCGGGCCCTGGGGCCGCGGGCTACTCGGTGGCGCAGTCACCGGTTGCGAGTCTTGCCCCGGGCACGACGTCAGCCACCGAGACGGTGACGTTCGCTCCGACGGCAGCCATGTCCTATCCGGCCACGCTCGTCATCCAGACGAGCGACGCGCTCTGCACGGCGCTGCCTGCGCCCATCGTCTTGAGCGGAACGGGGACGGACGGGCAGGTGTCCGTGTCGGCGAGCACGCTCGCGTTTGGTACGGATCCGAAGGACCCGGCCGGACTCGTGAACTGCGGGGCTACGGGAATGCCGCAGACGTTCACCGTGAAGAACTTGGGCAACCAGCTGGTGCACATCACGGAACTGTCCCTTGGGCTCGGCGCGAGCTCCCCCTATTCGTATTCGCTCCCCACGGGCGCGACGCTCCCCCTGGCCATGCCGATAGGCAGTCCGTCGGTGACCATCACCGTCACCCCGAAAGCGATCCCCGCGAACGTGGCCAAGCCGAGCGACCCCGCGCCGTTCACGGATACGCTCACACTCAAGACGGACGCGGTGCTGGACAACCCGCACCCCATCAAGCTCGTCATGCAAGCGCGGGGGGCCGTTGTCGCCGACACGCCTCTCGCAACGACCTGGAGCTTTGGCACCATCTCGTTCGGATCGATCGGAAACTTCACGAGCACGATCCAGGACACCGGCAACGACCCCCTCGCGATTTCGCTGACCAATCTAGCGGAGCCGTCGGTCTTCACGCTGGCGACGCAGCCGACGAACGCTCCGGGCGGCAACGCGATCACGACGATTGTGGGCGAGTTCGTTCCCGCAGCTTCGAACGGTTCCTGGAGCGATCGAGGGACGCTCGTCGTCACCCCGGCGCACGCACTCTGCGAGCCGCTGCCGATGCAGTGGAGTAGCCCCACGATCAACGTGTCGGGCGCTTCGAACAGCGCGCCCTCGGTGACGATCGCCGGTTCGCTCGCTTTCCCGAGCACCAACTGCGGAACGGCTGCGCCGCCGGCGCAGGGAATCACGCTGACCAACAACACGAACGTGGCATACGGCTATACGTTCGAGTTCTCCTCGGGGAAGTACTACACGTCGAACCCGACCGTCGACGCGGGGAGCGCAGACGCAGGCATGGGGACGGGCACCCTGGCCGCGAACGGGAGCGCCAGCATTCTCGTGCAGCCCAACACGATCGTCCCCGCCGTCGGTGTCACCCCTGGTTCGGCTCCCTATGCGGACAACCTGGTGATCACGATCGTGAAGCCGACCGGAGACGGGGGCATCACGCCGGTCCTGCAGTTCACGGTGCCCATCTCGTGGACGCTCAACGGCGCGATCCTGACGCTCCCGCAGGGAGCCGGCCCGAACATCGACGGAATGGACCATGCTTACTACCCCGCCGACAGCACGGGCGGCCTCTCGCTGCCGATGAGCAACAGCGGCACCGCAACCGCGAGCGTCACGCTATCCCCGGTCTCCCCGGGGTCCTTCACGTACGCTCCGATGGGATCCGTCGACGTCATTCCCGGCCTCGGCGCGGCGCCGCAGCTCAGCAGCACGTCTTCGGACTCGGCATGCTCCGGGTCCGACGGCGGCGCGCCCGCGCTGACGGAGTCCACGGCGACGTTCTTCTACTCGGGCCCGGTCTGCCAGCCGTTCCCCCTGGCCAGCGTCGTCGTCGGTGCGTGCTTCGGGACATTCACCGGCCCATGATGGGCGCGGGGGCCTCGGCCTCAAGGTGAGGAGGTCGACGACGACAGCAGCGAGCAGCTCCCGAGAATGTTCGCTGTGGCCGCGTTGTCCACGCACTCGAGTAGCTGGAAGGGCTCGCCGGCGGCGGCGCCCGCGTCGGTCGCCGGCGTGTCGCCGACGAGAACCAGCGTGATGACGGAGCCCGCCGCCGCGGGAAACGTCCCAGCGGCGAGCGGCGTCGCCGCGTCTGCCCCGGAGCGCTCGACGCTCACCGACGGACAGCTCGAAACGTTCGGAGCACAGGGATCCGTCGCCAGGTAGCCGTTGACCCCCACCTTGGGACCTGCATCGGGTCCGCTAGACGCGGCTCCGGTCTTGCCAAAAGCAACGTCGGAAAAAACGACCTTGGGGGCCTTGCCGACCGTGTCCAGAAGCATGCTGAGCGGGCTCGTGCTCAGGCCGGGCGCGGCGTGCAAGAACCGCAGGTATATCTTGGGCGCTCCGCCGTCGGGTACTCGCTGGGTCGCGTCGTCCGGCAACGAAATCGCCTGGAGCGTCGCCGTAGGCTGCGCTTCGGGCTGCGCCTCCCCGATGAGAGCTATCGTGGACACCGCGCCACTACCGAGAACCGGCAAGTCCGTCAGGTCGCGAACGATACCCGCGGCACAATCCGGGGACCCGCCAACGACGATGCGCACGGCGAACGACCGAAAGGACGCCACCGGCACGTACGCGCTGACTTGCGGATACACGAGGCCTTCGGCGCCTGCGTCGACCGGAAAGCCGGCGTCGAACAGGGCAGCCCCGAAATCGGCCAGCAGGGGCCCCTGGAATGCGCTCGCTGGAAGCTGGCCGACGCAGCCCGCCGGCGGGCACTTGGCGATGCAGAAGTCGACGGGCGGTGCCGAAGGGGACAAATTGGCCAGACGCAGCCCGGCGGGCGCCGCCTGCTTGCCGTCAGAGCCCACGTCCAAGGGTGCGTCCACTTTCGCATCCGGCCCCGCGGACGCATCCGGCGCGGGACACGTAGTCCCCTCCCCCATGCAGCCGGCGACGACTATCGGCGCGACGACGCCCACTGCGCCGCCGGCAATGGCGATGAGCACTCCTCTCGACGCAGGCCGCATTGTCGCGCGATGTATCACGGGGGCGGGCCCACGGTGCGCGACAAGTTGGTGACAGCTTGCGGCACCCGTCGGATCAGAGTCCGTACTTCTTCAGCTTTTCGTACAAGGTCGAAACGGCAATCCCCAGCGCGCGCGCGGCGTACGTCTTGTTGCCCTCGGCCTGCGCAAGCGTCTGGCGAATCGCAACGCGCTCGATGTGCTCGAGCAACTGGCCGCCGAGAGGCAGACGGTCGAGGCCGGAGTGGGCGCTGCTGGGTGCGAGCAGCCGCACGTGGCGCGGCTCGAGGATGGTGGTGCCCACGTCCACGAAGGTGATGGCGCACGAGAGAGCGTTCTTCAGCTCGCGCACGTTGCCCGGCCACGGGTGCGCGCGGAGCATCGAGAACGTCGCGTCGGCGACGCGCAGGTCGGGGCGACCGAGGTCGGCGAGCAGAGCGAGGACCATCTGCGGCAGGTCATCGAGGCGGTCGCGCAGCGGGGGGACGCGCACGACGGCGACGGCGAGTCGAAAGTAGAGGTCTTCGCGGAACCGGCCGGCCGTGACTTCGGCCCGCAGGTCGCGGTTGGTCGCGGCGACGACACGCACGTCCACGCGGCGGTCTTGCCGGCCACCGACACGGCGCACGCGCCGGCTCTCGAGGGCGCGGAGTAGGCGCGGTTGAAGGTCGAGCGGCAGCTCCGCGATTTCGTCGAGAAAGAGCGTACCGCCGTGGGCCCGCTCGAACGCGCCCGAGTGGGCCGAGACGGCGCCGGTGAAGGCGCCCCGTTCGTGGCCGAGAAGCTCGCTCTCGGCGAGGTTGGCGGCTACCGCGCCGCAGTCGAAAATGACGATGGGGCCGTCCGCGCGAGCGCTGCTTTCGTGCAGGGCGCGCGCGAGCACGTCCTTTCCCGAGCCCGTCTCGCCGACGAGCGAGACCGTCACGTCCGTCCGGGCGACGCGATCGAGGACGTCGAATACGTCTTGCATGGCGCAAGAGCGGGCCACCACCGAGCCGAAGGCGCGGACGGGCCCGAGGTGACGTCGGCGTGCCGACTGCACGAGCAGATCGGTATTGGCGGCGACTTGCATGATCCTCCACTAGCCGTCGTGCGGCTTGCGACGATGAACTCCGACCCCCGAGGCCTGGAGTCGTACTCCCTCGATGCACCGAGGAAGCGACTTCTCCGAAACATGTGAGCGCTAGCTTCGCAAACACCGTGTCAAAAGCCGCTCCGCCCCAAGAAAGGATCCGCGTGAGCCCCGCAACGCACTCGCTCACCGGATCGCGCTCTTACATCGTCCGCTCGGCGCTGTTTGCGAACATTCTGCGACAACCGAACGCTTCCACCCAGGAGCGCGAAATTGCAGGGTAACTTGGCCTGCGGTCGAACGGAGTCGGCCGAGCTCCGGGCGCCGCCCGGCGAGCCGCCGAGGCCCCCCGGAACAGGGTCCCGACGGGCCCCGCCACCTCGCCTCAGGCGAGAGGATACTTGCACGGCAAGGGGGGCCCCGATGATGATGGCGCGGATGGCTCCCGGCCGTGGTCCCGAGTCCAGGAGTACGGCCGGTCGGGTCGCCAAGTGGTTGATTGGCAAGGGGCGTTCCGACGACGCGGTCGCGCTCCTGGCCGTCTGGGCCGCGAGTGGCCCCAACGATGCCGAGGGTCAAACGCTCCTGGCGGAGGCCTTGCGTATCGACCCCTCCTCTCGCCTCGCGAAGCTCGCGTTCGAGCGCATGGAGGGCGTCGCGGGCGAGCACGCCCCGCTCGACGAGGCCATCGCCCGGTGGAACGCAGACGAGCTCCGAAAGCTCGAGCGCGAGATGGCGCGACCCGCCTTCTTGCGCGCGCAGGTCGGCTTCAACAACAACGTCAAGTACAAGAGCCAGACGTTTCACATCCAGACCGAGGACAGCGGCTTGGACAAGCCGCATGTCATCACGCACCTCTTCGCGGACGGCGGGCGCGTCATCAAGAGCCACAAGCGCTCCTACGCGAGCCACGTCACGCGCGACGACGTGGCGCCGTTCGTCCGCGAGCTGATGAAGAGCCAGCAGCTCGAGATGGCGCTCGCTCTGCGCGACGGCCGGTTCGACCCCGTCATCGAGGGGCGCGCGATCGGCGGCATGGAGGTGCTCGACTATCCGCCCAAGGTCGACCTGCAGAAGCTCGCCACGCAGAAGAAGACGCGTGTCCACGCCGACGGCGCGAGCGTTCGTCCGTCCGCTCCCGACGCCGCCGAGAAGGCTGGCGCGGTACGACCAGCCGAGAGCGGCCGCGCCTATTTTCGGCTGACGGTGCTGCGGGGTCCACGCGGGGGGCCCATGGTCTACGAGCCGCACGGAACCGAAGCGATCCTCGGATCGGCTGGTGGGATCGCGCTGCCGAACGAGCCGTTCGCACATCCGCGAGAGGCGGCGATTCGGTTCCGCGACGAGCGTCTGTGGCTGCACGATTTCGAGGCGGGCAACGGCGTGTTTCTGCGCATCAAGGCGCCCGTGGAGCTCGAGGTCGGCGACGAGTTCGTCGTCGGCGACCAGCTCCTGCGGATCGAGCGCAACGCGGTGCCGCAGGACGGGCCCGACCCCGGGCCGACGTATTTCTACTCGTCGCCCAAGTGGATTTCGTCGTTTCGAGTCGTTCAAGTCTTCGAGGGCGGCGGGCTGGGCGCATGCGTCCTGGCTCACGGCACGACGCTGCAGATCGGGTCGGCGTACGGCGACTTCGTCTTCCCGAGCGACCCGCTCGTCAGCGAGCAGCACTGCCTCATCGAAGAGCAGGCCGGGTCGATCCTCCTGACCGACCTGGGCTCGAACACGGGAAGCTCGCACACGGGGGTCTTCGTGCGCATCAAGGGCGAACAGGAGCTCGTCTCGGGCGACGAGATCCTCATCGGGCGTACCCGGATGAAGGTCGAGCCGGTGACCTCCCGGCCGTAGGCCCGGGTCGAGAGCGGGTCGAGACCAACGGCCGCGTTTTTTCACGTTCCTGATCTCGCCCGTGCCCCCCTTGACGCTCGAGTGGTCACGAGAGTGGCCGGGGCCTATCCCGCGCGCCGGGTCTTGCCGACGAAACGTCACGGTTTCCCGACGAAGGGTTACGCGTTCTTAATCCGATCGGGGTAGCCTGCGCCACTTGAGGCTATGGATGCTCGGTAGCGACTCAGCCGGATGATGTACGCCCCCTTTCGAACAAGGGCGGTCGCCAGGGGACAGTCTGCCGGGCTAGACGCGTCAGGGCCCGTCTCGCTCACCGGGGCGCAGACGGAGCGCCTCGCGCGAACGGTCGTTGCCGTCGCAACCGTCTGGTTCGCGGTCGCGCTCTCGTGGGGCCTCTTCGGCCCCGTCGGGGCGGGCCACGAGGCCATCGTGGCTTCTCGCGGGATCGTCGCCGACAACATACTCGCGTGGCACATGTGGGGGCCGGTTCGCCAGTACACGCTGGAGCCTCCCGGCGTCGACCTAATCTACGCCCATCACCCCTTCGGCAGCTTCTGGCTCATCGCGGGCTTGGCCAAGCTCCTCGGGCGGCACGCGTTCGTACCTCGGCTCGTGCCCATCCTGCTCAGCACCGCGACGGTGCCTCTCCTCTATGGGATCGGGCGGGCGCTCTGGGCCCCCATCCCCGGCGCCCTCGCGGCGCTCACGTACACCGTGCTGCCGATCACGCTCGCTTTCGGCAACTTCCCAGGCTTCGAGGTCCCGGTCACGTTCGGCTGCCTGCTGATGACCTGGGGCTATCTTCGGTTCGTCCAGCACTGGGAGCCGCGGTGGATGGTCGTGAGCCTCCTCGGCGTGGCCTTCGCGGCAAACGCCGACTGGGAAACCAACGTGTTCTTCGGAGTGGTCCTCGGGGGGCTCGGCGCGGCGGCGCTCTTCGTCCCTCACCGGGTGTTCGGCCGCGTTCGGGAACGAGACTTCATGCGATGGTGGGGCCTCTGCGTGGCCATCGCAGCCGCGACGCTCCTCGCCTACGCCGTGTTCCTCGCGCGGAGCGGGGCCATCAACAATCTTCTCAGCGAGGCAGGCAAGCGCTCGCGGGGCAACGACACGCCCATCAAGTACGTGCTCGAGTCTCGCGGCTACTGGATCAACGTCACGTTCACGCCGCTGGCCGTCCTGGTCGGCAAGATGGCGCTGCCCCTCTTGCTCGTTCGCCTTCTCCTGCTCCGGCAGGTGCTCGAGATTTTCCCGATCGCGCTCTGGGCCATGGCGGCGTTCCAGTACCTGGCCTTCAAGAACGGCGCCGACGTTCACATCTACTGGCCCATGCCCTTCGCTCCGTACTGCGCGCTCTCGGTCGGCGTTCTCGCCGAGACCGGCTTCGAGGCCGCGCGCTGGCTCTGGGAACGGTCGCGCGGCGAGCGCATGCGTTCGTCCGCGCGAGCGATCGTGGCCCTGACCTTCGGGCTCATCCCCCTGGCCATTCTTCCCGATGGTGTCCGCGCGCTTCGATACGCGCACGTGAGCGGAGGGCGCTTCAACGAGAAGGGAAGAATCATCTTCCGGGACCTCGACAAGATAGCGGCGCTCGAGTGGATGCGGCAGCGCATGCAACCCGGAACCGTCGTCCTCGCGCACGAAAGCATGCACCCGACCTGGGCGCAGGACTGGGCGCTTCATACCCCACTCAAGAGAGTGTTCGGGATTCCCAACCGGTCGATCGAGGTCTCCGAGCGCTATTTCCTCGCGGACATGCGCTTTCTCAGCGCCGACGACCAGAAGCACCTGGCGGCCGAGTATCACGTCGTGGCCGTGGGCCCGTATCTTCTGGTCGATCGAAGAGAACCGCCTGCGCCCGTCGATGGCTACTCGTTCTCCGAGCGCGAGCCGAACCCCATCGAGTGGTATTTCCTCTCGGGCACCGACCCGATTCGCACGGTGCGTCCGGATCGCTGGTACACGTGGGAACTTCGGGACCAGTACGGTCAGACGCCGAACGAGCCGCCGACCGGCGAGCCAAGCACCCCCGAGGAGCTCCGCGTTGCGCACAACGTCGCCGTCGCCAACGGTGACGCGGCCCGCGCCGACGAGTACGAGCGCGCGCTGCTCTCGCAACTGCGCGTGAGCGTCTCGATGCCCTTCGACGACGGCACGTCGCTGCTCGGAGAGCAGTTCAGACAGGGGGTCGCGCCGACGCTGGCGCTCTATTTCCGCTCGATCGGTCCGGCGCGAAAGGACCTTCAGTTTCGCATCGACTCCATCGTCCAGGCCATGGCCACCTTCTCCATCGTGCCCGCGGACCCGGCGGTAAGGCAGGTGGGGGAGCCCTTCTGGCTGCCGCCGCGGGGGTGGAAACCAGGGTTCATCTACGCGGTCAGGAGCGAGAATCCGACAGCGCCCCGGCACCGAGCGTTTCGTCGGATACTTCGAGACGGAGGGAAGGGCGCACAACCCGCGCCCTGCGAGCGGCGGCGATTCGATTCCGCTGCTCGTCCTGCGCTGAGCGGCGCGGGCGAACCGCGGCTCGTCACACCGCGGCGGTATGGCGGTGGAGCTTGACCGATACCGTGTGATTCCCGCAGACCGGACAGGCGGGAACACGATGCCCGGTGAGCTGCTCTTCTTCCGCCTGCTTTTCTTCGTAGGCGTGCTGTAGCTCCTCGAGCGCGGGGGGCAGCGCGGCGGGCTGCACGCGAACGGCGGCCGCCTCCTGCCACGCGCCACGCCATGTGCAGACGGTGCAGCGTAACGTCCTGTCCATGGCGTGATTGTTACGGCTAGCGCGCGCCGGGGGCAAGCGAATCGAACCACTGCAGCATTCGAGCTGTGCCGGACTGGCGCAGCCAGCGCTGGTCGTGGGCCCCGGGAAGCTCCACCAGCGTGTTGGGAACGCCGCTACGCGTCAATGCGCGCGCGAGCCCCTCGCTGGCCGATCGGAACGGGTCGGCGCTGCTCGTCTCGAGGAACAGATCGCGCGGGCCGCCGCGCGCGATGGCCTCTTCGATGCGCTCGGCGTAGCGACGGACCGCCCCGTCGGCGATGGCGGTCTGAACGCCCCCCCACGCGCCGAACGTGTCGAAGCGCCTCAAGAGGACCTCGAGCGAGACGTGGCCCCCGAGCGAGCAGCCGCCGAGATACGTCGCGTCGCGCGCTTCGAGCACGGGCGCCTCCGCGCGCGCCCGCGGCAGCACGGTGAGCGCGATCCACGAGGCGTACGCGTCGAGCGCGCGAGGCTCGCGCGGAACTCCAAGCGCGAGGTTGGGCATGTACGGACACGCGAAGGCGAGCCCGCGAAACGCCGGTGACGCGCGCAGCCGGTCGTACGACGACCCGAGGCCGTAGCGCTCGAACCACGCCCAGGCTCCGGCTCGTTCGTCACCGGTCTCGCCAAGCCCGTGCAGAAGAACGAGGAGCGGCACACGCTCGCTCGGGGACAGGTGGCGCGGCACGCCGAGCACGAAGCGCCGGCTGAGCTCCCCTTCGACCATGACTTCGCGGACGTCGAGAATCGCGCGGCCGCCACGCAACGTCGACGTCGGCGCAAGCGGGCCCAATCCGCCGTGTGAAGAGCGCCGCGGTCGAAGCGGTCACGAAGGCGCGGCGTGAAATCAGGCGGGCCCCTCGGTCGGCGACGGCGGGCGGCCGTCGAGAAGGAGCGCCCGCTCGTAGAGAGCGTCATGCGCCCAGGGGCGCACGGCCCGGATCCCAACGTGCTCGCGGCTGGGGCACACGCGGTTGGTCAAGAGCGCGACGACGACGCGCGCGTCGGGGTCGATCCAGAGGCTCGTCCCTGTGAACCCGAGGTGCCCGAAGCTGCGCGGGCCCATCCGCGCGCCGGCGCTCGAGCCCGTCGCACTCTTGCCGTCGAATCCAGCGCGAAGAGTGCCGCCGGGCCGCTCGGCGAAAAGCCAGGCAAACTCCGGCCTGGCGACGCCCTCGAGAACCGCCGCGCCGAAGAGGAGCACGGCCTCCACGGTGGCAAAGATCCCGGCGTGCCCCGAACCGCCCCTGCCCGTGAGAGCCCACGCGTTCTCGTCGTGAACGGCGCCGACAATCGGCCCCCCCCGCCAAGGGACGGTCTCCGTCGTAGCAAAAGGGCCTGTCACGCCGGCTGCGGCGAGGTCGCGGATGGTGCCGGCGCGCGTCGCGAGGCCAAGCGGAGCGAGGACCAGGCGCCCGATGGCTTCTCCTGCGTCGCGCGCCCCGACGGCGCGCGCGAGGGCCTCGCCGGCGAGCACGTAGCCGAGATCGCTGTACAGCGGGAGAAAGCCCTCCGGCGGCGGTTCTCCGTGCGCGTCCGCGCGCCGGGCGTCCGCTGCCTCACGCAGAGCCAAGGCGCGATCGACCTGCCGCGGCGGAATCCGTGACCAGCGGCGCATAGAGCGTCCGGTGCGCGTCGAGCCCTGCGCGATGCGCGAGCAGAAGCTCGAGGGTCACCCTTTCGCTCGCGCTTCCACGCGCCTCCGGCAACAAATCCCCGAGGGTCGTCCGCCAATCGATCCCGGCCCGCGCAACCGCAAACGCCGTCATCGGCTTGGTGACGCTCGCCAAATCGAAGAGCACCTCCCTCGCCCCCCCAGCCTCGAACCCAAACCCCGCCGCCCTCGCCCCCCCCGCACCCTCGAGAGCCGCGCCCGCGGTCGCCCCCCTCCCAGTCGCCCCCCGTTTTGGGGCCGGGGCCCCAAAACACAAACTGGGGACAACGCACCGTCCTGCGCCCGCGGCGCAGGACGGTGCCGCACCTTCCTGGACGACGGTGCGCGCTACGTCGTCGGCGGTCATAAGACTTTGACCCTCGTCCTCTACGACTTGTACACTTTGGTACCTAAGGGGACTAGCGTTCCAGGATGGCTGAATTCGTCTGGGAGGCACGAGCTCGTACGGGCGAGCTCCGCAAGGGGTCAATGGAGGCCGAGTCGGAAGACGCGGTCAACCAGCGGCTGCGCGCCCAGCAACTTCAGCCGACCAAGGTGAAGAAGAAGGCCAAGGCCATCGCCTTCCAGATCGGTACGGGAGTCGGCCACAAGGACCTCGTCACGTTCACGCGCCTCTTCGCGACGATGATCGACGCCGGCCTGCCCATCGTGCAGTGCCTGGACATCTTGCAGGGCCAGACCGACAACAAGCACTTCGGGAACATCCTGCGCGACGTGAAGAGCAGCGTCGAGCAGGGCTCCACGTTCAGCGATTCGCTGCGGCGCCATCCCAAGGTCTTCGACCACCTGTACGTGAACCTGGTTCAGGCAGGCGAGGTCGGCGGCATCCTCGACACGATCCTCAATCGCCTGGCCGTCTACATCGAAAAGGCCATGAAGCTCAGGCGCCAAGTCCGCGGCGCCATGGTGTACCCGAGCATCGTCCTCTTCGTCTTCGTCGGCGTGCTCGCGATTCTGCTCGGATTCGTCATTCCGGGCTTCCAGACGATGTTCAAGGACTTCGGTTCCAAGGACGAGCTGCCCGCGTTGACCCGCGGCGTCATGGCCGTCTCGGCCTTCTTCGTCGGCAACCTCCTGTGGATGTTCCTCGGCACGACCGCCCTCGTCGTCGGCGTCGGCTATGCCATCCGCACGCCGCGCGGAAGAAAGGCGTTTCACCGGCTGCTTCTGAACACGCCGGTCATCGGTGCGGTCTTGCGCAAGATCGCCGTGGCGCGGTTCACGCGCACGCTGGGAACCCTGCTCTCCTCGGGAGTGCCCATCCTCGACGCCCTGGAGATCGTCGCGAAGACCGCCGGCAACGTGATCGTCGAGGAAGCGATCATGTATGCGCGGGCGCGCATCAGCGAGGGCAAGAACATGGCTCAGCCGCTGATGGAGACGAACGTCTTTCCGTCGATGGTGGTGCAGATGGTCGGCGTGGGCGAGCAGACGGGCGCACTCGACACGATGCTGAACAAGATCGCCGATTTTTACGAAGAGGAGGTCGACATCGCCGTGGCCGCCCTGACGAGCCTCATCGAGCCGGCCCTGATGGTGGGCATCGGCGGGACCGTCGGCGTCGTGCTCATCGCCATGTACCTGCCGATCTTCAGCCTCGCGAGCAAGATCAAGGCGGAGTAGCTCCGCGTCATGGAGCTCGGAATCGGTAACGCCGGGCCGCCCGCCGCCACGCCCGCCGCGCCAAGGGCGGCCGACCACCCTCTTGCAGCTCGCCTCGCCTGGATCACGGGCCTGAGGCTCGCGTTCCTTCTCTTGCTGCTGGCGGCGACCTCGACGCTCTATCTACGCGGTGAGCTCGAACGCTACCCCTACAGCCTGCGGGTCGTCTTCTTCACGATCGGGTTCGGCTTTGCTCTCGCCGCCGTCTACGGCGCCGTCCTCCGGAGGGGGAGGCGCCTTTCGGAGCTCGCCTGGTCGCAGATCGTACTCGACCAGATAACCTGGACGGCCATCGTCTACGTGTCCGGTGGGGCCTCGAGCGGCGCTACCTCGTTTTACGCCCTCACGTGCCTCATCGGTGCCATCCTCGTCGGCCGGCGGGGAGCGTTCCTCGCCGCGGCCGTCGGGATCGGCATTTACGCGGCGCTCTGCGTGGGTTTCCACTTCGCCTGGATCGACGCGCCGCCCGATCAGGCGGCCTCCGGGTACGCGGTCGGAACGCGGGAGCTCATCTATCCCCTGCTCCTGAACGCGCTCGGCGTGACCGTGGTGGCTCTCCTGGCGGGCTACCTCGCCGAGCGCCTTCGGCTCACCGGGGGGGAGCTTCAAGCCGCGACGCGACGTGCGCACGAAGCCGAGCGCCTCGCCGTGCTCGGTCGCATCGCGGCCGGGTTGGCGCACGAGATCCGCAATCCCCTCGGCTCGATCACCGGCTCTATCGAGATGCTTCGCGAGTCGCCGGCCCTGTCGGAAGAAGACCGGCGGCTCTGCGACATCATCCACCGTGAGGCGCGAAGGTTGAATGACCTGGTGGGCGACATGGTCGACCTCTCCCGGCCGAGAGCCCCGAGCCCCCAAGCAACGGACGTCGCGGCGCTCGCGCGTGACGTCGTGGCTCTGGCCTCGAACGCCGCGCGAGGCTCCGACGTGCGCGTGCAGTACGTCGGGCCCGACGGGGTCACGATCGCGCGCTGCGACGGGGCGCAAATGCGCCAGGTTCTCTGGAACCTGGTGCGCAACGCCATCCAGGCGAGCTCCGCGCAGTCCACGGTAACCGTACGCGTCGAGGCGCGCGAACGAGATGTCGTCTTGTCCGTCGACGACCAGGGCCCCGGCATCCCCACGCAGGCCACGACGCGCATCTTCGACGACTTCTTCACGACGCGCACCCAGGGCGCGGGGATCGGGCTGGCGGTCGTTCGTCGAATCGTGCAGGACCATGCGGTGATGGGCGCGCGCCTCGAGCTCGAGCGCGCCTCGGGAGGGGGCGCGAGCTTCCGCGTCGTCCTGAGCGGCGACGTCTCCGGACTGCGCCGCGGCACCCGCCCCCCAAGCCGACTCTGAATCCCAGGCTTGAATGCCAGCGCCCCGGGGCCCGTCCAACGGGCAAGGGCCCTCAAGCCGGCGGACCCGAGCCAGCGCCCGCCCTTTGCATCCAAGCACGCCGATGCGTCACCCCCCGAACACCTCAGCCGAGGGCTTGCACGCGGATCCTTTTGGAGGCAGTAACGCTAGGAAGGTTCCCCCCCGAATGCGCCTGCGACATTTCCTGGCCTTATCCACCGCGCTCTTCGCGCTCGCCCTCGCCGGCCATGCCCGCGCCGAAGATCCTCAGGGCTTCATCGAGCACGAGCACACGAAGCTCGACCAGCTGCTGCACCAGCCGCCTTCGTCTGCCCGCGAGCAGGAAGTCGACCGGGCGCTCGACGGTTTCGTCGATTACGACGAGCTTACGCGCCGTGCCTTCGGCGAACCGTGCCCGCCGTCCGTTCCGAGCTGTGACGACCTCTGGGCCAAGTACGACGAAGGCCAGAAGGCCGAGCTCAAGGACCTCCTGTCGCAGCTCGTGCGCAAGAGCTACCGCAAGAACCTCGTCAAGACGCTCGATTACGACGTCAGCTACCGCGGCTCGCGGGAAGCAGCGGGAGACACGCGCGTTCTCACCGAGGCCAAGAGCAAGCTCAAGCCTCGCGAGCCCGCGGTTCGTGTCGACTACGTCGTCAAGCAGACGGACCACGGCTATCGCGTGGTCGACATCGTGACCGAGGGCTCCAGCCTGACGAAGAACTACTACGAGCAGTTCCGGAAGAAGATGGAGAACCCCGCGGAGGGCTACCCCAACATCGTCCAGAAGCTCCGCGAGAAACTGGCGAAGCGAGAGTAGGGCTCATCGGCTCGCGGCGATTAGGGCCGCGGCGTAGGCTACGGCGCTCACGATCCACACGACCGAGCGGATTCGTAGGCGCTGCTGCCAACCCCAGTACGGCGCGAGCGGCGCGACGACGAGCGCGACGAGCGCCCGCCACCAGGGGGCGCGGCGAGCGAGTCCGACCACGAGCGTCACGTGCACCGTCACGAGAGCAGCGAAGGCGACGACGAGCGCAGCCGCGGCCAGTTCGTCGCGGGTCATGGCGGCTCAGTACCGGTGCTGCCAGATTAGGTCGAGGATCGACGTGCCCGCGTCGCCGACTGTCGTCTCCATCGACCATTGCCGAAGGAAGCGCCAGTTGATCGAGAACAGCGTCGTGTCCGGGTTGCTGCCCGGCGGCAGTGCCCCCAGGACCCACGCGATCTGCAGCGAGATGTCGCGCGCGATCTGCACCTCGACTTCGGGACGAGGTGTCGCCTGCGACGTGTCGACCTTGGTCGAGATCCCGCCCGCGAGGCCGAAGTTGTCGAGCGCCTGGTTGAGGCCGCCGAGCGCGCGATTGACGGGAGCCGTCGCCGCGCCGCCGGCAGCACCGGCCGCCCCCGCGAGCTCGGGGTTGCTCTGCGACGACCCGTCGGTGCCCGCCGACTGATCGGCCGTCCCGAAGAGAATCAACGACAGGATCTCGGTCTTGCTGAGGAGCGGATCGGAGGTGAGCGTGATCTTTCCCGTCTTGAGAGGGCCGACGAAGTCGGCGTACACCGTCGTGCCGTCCGCGGCCGTCCAGGCGGCGCGCAGCTTGACCTGAGGATTCGTCGGATCGTCGACGAACGTCACCAATCCGTTCTCGATCGCGAACGGCTTGCCCTGCACCTCGATGTTCCCGCGCGTCAGGCGAATCTGACCGGTCGCACGGAAATCGGGGCGAGCGGTCACGGCCATCGTTCCGGCCAGGCGCGCGTCGAGATCGGTTCCCCGCCGGACCTGAACGTCCTCGCCCAGGTGAACGGTCACGCGCAGCTTGGGTCCGGCGCCCGCGCTCGCGTCGGACGCGGCCTCGCTGGAATCGAGCGGAGCAGGAACGAAGGCGCCGCGAGCGTGCTGGATGCCCACGCGAACCGCAGGCATCTCCCCGAGCGCCTCGACCTCGTGCGTCGCAGCCTGGGGCAATTCGACGTGTGCGGTCGGCGCGTCGACGGTGACCTCGAAGCCCGAGTCCGTCGAGCTCGGATCCGCCGAGACCAGGATCTGCCCATCGAACTGACCCATCTGCACGCCGTCGAGGACGAGCGGCAACGGTTCTTGCCGCGGGACCTGGATGACACCGCGCGCCCCGACGAAGGCACCGGCCGCAAACCGCGCGGTCGCCGCGAGCTGGACCTTGCCGTTCAGTCCCTTGGCGGACGCGTCCTCGAGCCGGACGACGCCGTCGGGCGTGAGCTCGATTCGCGCGGTGGCGTCGTGGAACTCGCCGCCCACCGAGCTCAGCTCGAACAGGCCGTCGTGAAGCTCGATGGTGCCCTCGGGGCGGATTGTCTTCGCGCTCGGATCCACGTGCAAGCGCGCGTTCGCGTCCAGGCTGCCGTCGAGCTCGGAGAAGACTCGCGACACGAGCGGAAAGAGCAGCGAGGCGCGAAACTGCTTGGCCGAGATGCCGACATCGATGGGATGCGACGTGTCGATCGCCGGAACCATGGCTGCGCCCCATTCCGCCCCGACGCGCGCGTCGGCCTCTGCGAGGCCGGTACTCTGCACGAGTCCTGCCGTCGCAGCGAGCTCACCCCCGCCGATGGACGCCTGCACGCGCGCCGCGCACGCCACGTCGCCGACGCGCAGGTCGTCCACCACCAGCCCCACGTTCGCGCGAGCGTCCTCGTGCAACCCCTCGATCGAGAGCTCGCCGCTGGCGTGACCGCGCACTTGTCGGTCGTCCAGGTACGCGATGCTCTGCAGAGGGAACCGCGACAAGCTCGCGTGCCCCGACGCAGTCCACGGAATGGTTCCGCTGCGCAGACTGTCGAGAACGTCGGCCGCACGCACGTCGACGGCCAGCTGCGCTTCGAGCACGGGTTTGCCGCTTGCTTCGGCGTCGAGCTCCGCCTCGGCGCGCGCACCGTCGTAGTGAGTCGTGAGGTCGAGATCGAGGGGCAGGGCGAGCACCGCCACGTCGGTGCGGCCGCGCCGCAGCGACCCGTGGGCATCGAAGGTGGGGCTCGCGAGCGACCCGCGGAGCTCCGCGCTCAGCGCCAGCTCGCCGTGCATGCCGCGCGTGCCGAGCAGCGCGGGGAAGTCGGCGAGGTCGCGCGCCGGGACGCTGAGACTCGCGGTGAACGGCATGGCGCGCAACAGCTCGACGATCGGCCGATCCGTCAGGAACAGCGGCGCGTACGGGATCGAGTCGGAGGTCGCTGCGACGGTCAGCAGAACGCCGCGTGGATCGCCGAGCTGCCCCTCGATGGCGGTGGACCCCGTACGTCCGTCGACGTGCACGTGGGCGCCGACTTCGGTGCCATCGAGGTGCCAGGCCGCATCCGGGGGGCCGTACGCAGTCAAACCGAGGGTCCGCGCGACGACGTCGATGTCCGGCGTGGTGTCTTGCGCCGAATCGCGGGCGACTCGCCCGGAGACATCCATCGCCCCCGAGAGCCCGTGCACGCGCATGCGGTCGAGCGGGAGATACGGCGCGAGCTTGGCGAGGTCGACGTGCGCCTGCACGTCGAGCGCCCCCCACGCCTTGCGCCACGACGCCAGCGTGAGGGGGCCCGTCCCCGCGACCTCGATGGACGAAGACTTCGCCTCGAGGCTCGCGATGTCGCCGAGGTGCGCCTCGAGCGTTCCGAACGCCCGCCGGTGATCCAGCGTCGCGTCGAGATGCGCCTCTCCGCCCTTCCACTCGGCGAGCGCGCCTTCGGCCACGTCGAGGACGAGGTGCCCACTCGCTCCCGAGGGGCGGACGCTCGCGTCCAGGGCGATCGACAGCCGGCCGTCCGCCGGGGTCGCCAGGTGCGCGAACCGCGCTACGTGCCCGAGGTTCACGCGGCGTCCCTTCGCGTGAACCTCGAGCTCGAACGGAGAGGCGCGCACGCTCGCCCGCACCGGCGCGCCAAATCCCTCGACGACGGCATCGTCGACCCGAAGCTCCGGCCCCTCGACCTGCACCAGGGCGGCCTGGGCCCGGGCACGCAGGCCGCCCCGCCGTACCGCCACGCTCACGTCGCGCAGCGACGTGCCGTTCATGATGCCCAACTCCGCGCGCGCGGATACCTCCGTGCCCTGCCCGGCCAGCTCGACTTGCACCGCCGCGCTGGCCGTAGTCCCGTGTGCCTCGGCGTGCATCGTCGCGAACTCGACACCGGGGGCCCGCAGCCCACCGCCGTCGAGCTGCGCGTCGATTCGCGGTGCCGCGAGCGGACCGGAGAGGCGCGCGCTCAGAGCCCCGCTGTCGGTCTGCAACGAACCGCTCGAGACGCCCTTCGCGCTCGCCTCGATCTGCGCGTCGATGCGCCCCAGGTCGAGGTCGAGCGTCCCGTGCGCGGTCGCGGCCACGCGCCCGCTTGCGGCGCCGCCCAGGCGAGGCATGTCTCCCAGCTGCGCGGCCGGTACCGAAGCGTCGAACGCGATCGCGAGCGCCCCGCCCTTCGGCGCGAAGCGGAGGTCCACGTGGGCGGGCGCCTGGTTCACGGACGGTCGCTACGACGTGACCGCTCAAGGCGACGTCGGCGGCGCGCGAGGCGTCGGCCGAGATCGTTGCCGGCGGTAGACGCGCATTGCCGAGGCGGCCACCTTCGAACTGCAGCTCGAGCGCGCCGTTGGTGGCTCCTCCCGAGCGCACGTCGACGACGACGTCCCCACTCGCGCCGAGATTGGAGGAGGATGCTCTCGGGGCGAGCGCGTGCGCGTCGAGGTGGCTGGCGTCGACGTGCAGCGTCGCATGCACCGGGTCTCCGACGGCGACCGGCCCGACCAGCGTGAGCTCCCCCGTCCCGAGGGTCGCTCGCGAGCGAAGCAGGAGAGACGCGAGCGGGCCGTGCGCTTCGAGGTGGGCGGTCGCATCGGCCGTGAATGGGCATGACGGCCAGACGCTGCGCAGGGCTTCGGGCGTCGCACGAGGGACATCCACCACGGCGTCGATGGCTCCGCCCTCGTAGTCCGCGGAGACCGAGCCCGCGACCGAGCCGATTGAGCCGGAAAACGACGCGCGTGCCCCGAGCTCGTGTCCCCGAGAAGAGGGGCGCGCCATGTGGATTTCGACGGCGCCCGAGGCTCCGACCTCGCCCAGGACGCGACGAGCGTCGAGCTTGGCGTGACCGACGTCGAGCGCGAGCGTGCCGGGCCCGACGGCGAGCGAGCCGTCGAGCGCGTCGACGAGCGCGTCGACCGGAGGCCCCGCGGCGGGGCGACCGTGGACGGTCGCATGATCGATGCGCGCGCGCCGGAGCGTCAAGACGACGCCGGAGGAGGAGCTCGCGTCGGGTTTGCTCGAGACGAAAGCGCGCTGTAGCCGCAGCATCCCCGACGGGTCCGCGTCGAGGTTCACGTCCGCGCGGTCGACGGCGACCTCCGGTAGCTCGACGTGCACGTCCCCGCCGGCGACGAGCGAACGCAAGAGGGGGATCAGCGCGAGCCGGCCGCGCACCCCTTGCACGCGAAGCACCGGAACGCCCTCGGGGTCCTCGGCGCGGGCATCCACGCCTTCGACACGGGACAGCGAGAGCGTCCCGATCCGCTCGATGATCACCCTCCCCGGCAGCGCCGAAGCGAGGGCCGCGTTCACGCGCGAAAGGGCGGTGCGGCGCACGGCGGGCACGTTCAGGTGGGCCAGCGCGCCGACGCTGAGCGACAGCAGGAAGACCAAGAGCCCGCCGAAGCGGGTGCCAATCGCGCGCAGCGCCTTCATTCAGAACGACTCCAGGACCCCGAACGAGATGGCCAACGGCAGCCAGAATATCGGCTGCTGAACGCCGTCGGGCGGCTGGCTCATGCCGCCGGCTGTTGGCTGCGCGTTGGCCAGGTGATTGAAATATTCGGTCTCGCTCCGATAGCCGAGCACCTGGAGCGGCTGGATGCGATAGCCGATGTCCAGTCGAATGGGGCCGACCGGCGTGTCGTAGCGAACGCCGGCGCCGCACGAGAGGTGCAGGTGGGACAGACGCACGTCGAGCTCCTGTGCAGATACGTCACCGGCGTCGCAGAAGACGGCCGCGCCCAAGGGCCCCGAGACGGCGAAGCGAACTTCCACGGAGGCCTCCCACTGGGTAAAGCCGCCAATCGGCGAGAGGCAGGACAAGTTGCTCGGGTTTGCCTTGCATGCGAGGTATTGCTGCGCGTTCGTCGTGCTCAGGAATGGTACGAAGCCGTGCGGGGCGATCCCGCGCAGCGGAAAGCCGCGGTTCGAGCTCGGGCCCCCGGAGAAGAACCCGCGAAAGTAGAGAGTCTGGATGTCGTCGTAATCGGACGAGCCGGTCGCGTTGCTGCTGGCTGTCGGCTTGCTACTGGCGGTGAGCCTGTGCTTCACGTAATCGCCGGAATTTTGCGAGAAGAGGAAACCGAGCTGGGTGCGGGCGGCCAACGTCACACCTCGTGCAATCGGCACGTATCCTCGCACTTCCGGCGCCACGCGCACGTCGCTGGCCGACCCACCGAACAACCCGCCGGCCACCTGCAGGTCGTTCGAGATCCAGAAGCCCGAGTGCGTGTGGACGGGGTCGTCTCGGTAGTCGAGCGTCGTGACGAGCTGAGGGAACGACAGGACGATGCTCGGCAGCCCTGGCGACTGCTCGTAATAGGGGATCGGGATCTCGCCCTGTACGTTGTGGGCGACCGTGACGAGGAGGTGGTCGCCGAACCGGCGTTCCAACGCGATCGTCCCCTTCGGCTCGACATAGCCAAAGACCGGATCCGTCGATCCCGGATCGGGCGGGGCGACCAGCAGCGGGTAGACGTTCATCTCGGGTCGTACGAAGAACGTCGTGCGCGGCTCGAGGAAACCCGGGAGGCGCAGCTGCATGCGGAGGCGCTCCTCCAAGAACGGGTGCTCGGGCGAGACGAACTTGTCGATGCGCGTCGGGTAAAGGACGACGCCCGGCTTGAAGTCGATGCTGAAGTCGCGGAGCTCGCCGAGGAGGTTGTGGTCCTCCCAGCCCACGAGGCCGTGGACCTCGGCCTTGATTTGGTCGAGCTCGAGGCCGCCGCCGAGTCTCGTCTCGCGAAGCTTCGCCGGCTCGACCTTGACCAGCAGCGGGACGACCCCCACCGGCGGATTGGGCAGCTGCGGGACGATCTGCACCGCGCTCATGACCTCCAGGTCGAGAAGCGCCTGCGTGGCGGCATCGATGGCCGCGGTCGAGTACGGCGTACCCGGCTGGATGTCCATGGCGCGCCGAAGCGGCGCCTCCCCGAGCTCTTGCGCCGCGGGACCGCTGCCGTCCGGATCGAGCCCGACGATCGTGATGGGGCCGAACACCGCGAGCGGTCCGGGAGCGATTGTGAAGACGTAGTCGATCGTGTGGGTCGCGAGGTCGACCTGCGCGTCGGCTTTCTCGGTCGCGTACGCGTACCCCCGATCGGTGAGCGCCCGCGCGACGTCGGTCTGCGCCTTTCCGTAGGCGGCGGCGTCGAAGCGGCCACGGGCCGGAACGTCGGCTAGCAGCTGCCTTCCGAACCGCCTCCGCGAGAGGCGGCGGAAGCCCCTCGAGGCCCTGAAGGATGACTCGCCGGTTGATTGTCGGCGGGCCCTCGTCGACGACAATCTCGACGCGCACGTGGTCGGGGCTCGTGTGGACGACACGCCCGGCTCGCGCGTGCGCCTCGAGGAAGCCGTGGGCCCGGTAGTAGTGCTCGACCCGCGCGAGATCCCGCTGCAACACAGACGCGTCGAAGATCTCGTAGTCGACGAGGACGCCCCGAAACAGGCCGAGAAACCGCGGGGACTCGGCCGTCGCGAGCTTGCCTTCCAGGTCGCCCTCGTCGACCCCACGCGCACCGACGATTCGCACGGAGTCGACAGCGGACCTTCCCGCCGGAAGCGCAGCGCACCCAGCCAGGGCGGCGAGTAGCGCCCCGGCCCCGAGGGCGCGCGTCGATTTGGAGGAACGTGCCATGCTTGTCGTGCTCGTCGGCGCGGGATTCTAGTGCTTCAATCCCTCGCGTGATGCGATTGGCGACGCCTGCGTGGATCCTGGCGTGCGCGATGACCGCCGGGTGCGGCGCGCGAATCCCGCGCCCGACGTTCGCGCCTCAGCCGACAGCCTCGCTGGTGGAGGTCGGAGAACCGCCGCCGCCCGCACGCGTCGAGGTTCTGCCCGCACGGCCGAGCCGCGCCGCGGTCTGGGTCGACGGCGAATGGATTTGGCGTCGCCGGCGCTGGGCGTGGCTCTCGGGGCGCTGGTGCGAGCCCCCCGACGGTGCGTCCTTCTCGGCGTGGGTGTTCGAGCGCGGACCCGACGGGCGACTCTGGTACGCGCCGGGGACATGGCGGAGCGGCAGCGGTGCGCTGGTCGGTGCGCCCCGGGCGCTCGCTTACGCTTCGGTGCAATCCGGGCCCGTGATCAACGCGGGCGGGACCGTCGAGGTGACCGGCCCGACGTTGCACGCGAGGCCGGCGGAAGCGACGGAGGGGCCGTGACCGCCCGCCGACATGGGCACCCATCCGACAGGTGGACCGCAAAGTTCCGCACATGACGCAATGAGGCGTAGAATGAGCGCGTGAACGTGGCGTTTTGGAGCGGCTGAGCCACTCGAATTCAGGCCAGTTGCGCTAGACTTTCCCTCGCCATGGGGTTACCCGTCCCGGCGTTTTCCCCCGAGGCGCCGAGCACCGTCCGGCTGAGGAGCGGCGTGGACTCGCGCTATCGCTCGCTCTTCGTCATCGGTCGGGGGGGCATGGGCAACGTCGAGGTCGCGCTCGAATGCGCCGAGGGCCCTGACGGCTTCGACCGGATCGTTGCGCTGAAGACGCTGCTCCCCGGCGGCGCGCGCGATCCGCGCCACAAAGAAATGTTCCTGCGCGAGGCGCGCCTCGCCGCGCTCCTGCGACACCGGAACGTCGTACACGCATTCGCCTATGGCGATCTGCACGGAGAGCTCTTTCTCGCGATGGAATACGTCGCGGGCGAACCGCTGTCGCGGGTGCTCGCCGCGGCGCGCGCGAGCAATCCGTCGAAGGGGCTCGATCCGGCGATCGTGGCCTTCGTGCTGGCCGAAGCCTGCGACGGGTTGCACGCCGCCCACGAGCTGCGCGACGTGGGAGGACTGCCTCTTCACGTCGTGCACCGTGACGTCAGTCCGCACAACGTCATGGTCGCGTACGGCGGCCAGGTGAAGATCCTCGATTTCGGCGTCGCCAAATTCGACACGGGCGGACACGAGACGCGCACCGGCGAGATCAAGGGCAAGATGGCGTACATGTCGCCGGAGCAGGCGCTCGGCGAGAAGCTCGATCGGCGCAGCGACCTGTTCAGCGTGGGCGCGGTGCTCTTCGAGTGCATGACGGGGGAGCGCATGTGGGGCTCCGGAACGGACCTCGAGGTCATGCGCAAGCTCGCGCTCGAACGGCCGCCCGCGCTCGACGCGGCTTTGCCCGGAGCTCCGCCCGCGCTCGTCAAGCTGCACGCGAGCCTGGTGGCTCGGGATCCGGCAGGGCGTCCGGCGACCGCACGAGACGTGGCCCTCGAGCTGCGCGCGTTCGCGAACGCGCGTGGCGTCCCCCCGGACGCCGTCGCGGTGCGCGGCCTGATGCGCCGCCTCTTCGCTGCCGAGGAAAAGGGACGCCGCACTCAGCTCACCGAGGCGCTGACGCGCGTGGCGCCTGAAAATGGAAAGCTCCTTCGGCAGCGACTCGACTCGAGTGCGGAAGTCGACGAGAGCACGTCCACCGAGGCCGTAGTCGTCGGGCCCCAGTCAGGCCGGCGTTCGCGGCGGCCCGGCGGCGTCGGGGCGGCGAGATCGCGGCTCGGGCTCGCCGTGGCGCTCGCCGGAGCCGTCGTCGTCGGCGCCGGCGTGACCGCAGGAACGATGCGCCGCAGCGTCCCGAGCGCCACCCCTGCCGCAGCGGGAAATGTGTCCGAGCCTGCCCCTGTCCTCCCGGCTACGGGCAGCACGCCGGCTGCTTCGGCCGCGGCGCAACCCCGGTCGACAGCGGAGGGCACGCGGGCACCTGCCATGCCCAGCGCGACGTCCAGACCGGCCGCGACCAAGACCAACGCTCCGGGAGGTCACCCGGCAATCCCTGCGAGGCCGGCGCCAGCTGCACGCACGCGATTCTCGAGGAGAAGGCAGGCTCCCGAGCCAGAAGCTGCCCGATGTCGATCCGACGCCGTTCTAGCCTTCCCGTGGCGGCGCTCCTGCTGGCAGCCGGCGTCGCGCAGGCAGCGCCTCCGGCTGCGCCGCCGCCGCCCGCCGCGCAGGAGGAGCCGCTCGAGAAGTACCGCGAGCGCTTCAAGGCGGGAATGGACCGCTACAAGGCAGGTGCCCTGGCCGAGGCCATCGGCTATTGGGAGGCGATCTTCCGGGAGCTCGGCGATCAGAAAGGGTACCGCCTCGCGTACAACCTGGGCGTCGCGTACGCGGAGCTCGGCGACGCGACCCGCGCCTTCGAGAGGCTCCAGGCATTCGTCGCGCAGGTCGATGCGAGACGATCGCGCGGGGACGCGCTCGCCGTCATCGTCCAGAAGGAGGACAACGACGCGCGAGCCCGCATCGCCGGGCTGGCCGCCACGACCGGGCGAATCCGCGTCGAAGCGGACCCGCCGCGCGCCGTTCAAATCGACGCAGGCGAGGCCCGAGTCTCGGGCTTCGTCGCGTGGTTGGCGCCCGGGGAGCATACGGTCGTCTTCGCACCGGGCACGCCGGACACGCAGGCGAAGCGCGTGGTCGTCCGCGTCGGCGAGACTGTCGATGTCGCGCCCACCGTGCAGGCACCCGTGCTCGCGCCGGGGTCCCCCGCGTCTGTCTCGTATCGCACGAGCCCCTCGTCCGGGGCTTTGCTGCCTGTCCCTCTCCTGATACGGCGCGAGAGGGAACATCCGTTCTCGCCGGCTCTCGTCGTCATCAGCGGCGGTCTGTCCCTGGCCGCGGCGCTCGTTGCCGTGCCGCTCGAGGGGCACGCGTGGGACCTGCGCAATCGATTTGCCTCCGAGCAGCAACTGGGGATGCTCACCGACAGCGATCGGCAGAATTTCAGCAACGCGCGCGGGTGGGCCTATGCCGCGGTGGGGACGGCGGTCGGGCTGAGCGCCCTCGCCGCAGGTCTCGCCGCCTGGTACTTTTTCGGGTCGTCGCAGCGGGAGGTCGTCGTCACCCCTGCGGGGATCGGCGAGAGGTTCTAGTGCACCGCTTTTCCGCTCTCCTTCCGGTCGCCGTCGCTCTCCTTGTCGCCCGGGATACGGCGGCACACGACCGCGCCGCGAGCAGCTCGTGCGTCACCACGCCGTTGGGAGCGGCTGCGCGCGGGGCCCGGCTCGACTCGTGGGCAGTCACCCTTCCGGCCATTGCCGTGAAGAACACCGCTACGCAACAGACCGCGCGCCTGCGGCTCTACTCCGCGACGGGCGCCGTCAACGATGCCGTCCGCCTGGCGTTCGAGGGCATCGCGACGCAAACCGACGAGCATCATGCTCTGTCGGAGCGGCTCGAACAGCTCGTCTTCAAGGCTGCCTACCACTTCGGGGGAGCGCGCGTCGACATCGTGTCCGCGTGGCGCGAGCAGGCCGGACGGCACACGAGCGGCGATGCGCTGGACTTCAAGCTCCAGGGCGTTTACCCCCAGGCCTTGGCGTCCTACCTGCGGGGCCTCTCGCGCGTGGGGGTGGGCATCTACACCAACCCGAAAACGCAGTTCGTGCACCTCGACGTCCGCGATCAGAGCTTCCACTGGGTGGACGCCTCGCCCCCGGGTGTGAAGTGGCGTGAGCGGCAGCTGCGCGATCCGCACGCCGCCCAGCGCGATGCCTCGTGGGCGCCCGAGGCCGACCTCCCGCTGTGATCGAGTTCGCCCCTCACGGGTTGCCGGTGCTGCGCGGCTCCGACCGGGGATCGATGGCGGCAAGCAGGTCGGACAAGTCGTTGGCGTGTTCCTCTTCGTCCGCGAGAATCTTCTCGAACATCCTCCGGCTCGTGGGGTCGTCGTTTCCGAACCATTTCACGAGCTGGCGGTAGATCTCGATGACCACGCGCTCGGCGACGAGGTCGTCTTCGATCATCCGGGCGAGAACGTCGCTCTGCCCGTACTCGGTCGACGCCCTCACCGTGATCGTGGCGGGATTGAAGTCGGGATTGCCACCGAGTTGGTCGATGCGCTCGGCGATGGCCATCATGTGCCTCTGCTCGTCGTCGGCGTGCTCCGCGAACTCCGCAGCCACCTGGGGAAAGTCGATTCCCTTGGCGATGATCTGGTGATGCCGGTAGCGCAGCACGCAGAGAATCTCGGCAGCCAGCGCCTGATTCATCAGCTCGTAGGTCCGCGGCAGGTCGAGCGGGTAGTCGGCTGTGACGGGGCCCTTGAGGATCGACTGCTTCGCGTCGCGGCGCACCGACTCGACGTCGTAAAGCGCGTCCGCCCGAGGCTGGGATTGAGTTGCCATGCGCCGTGGAAAGCCATCGGCGTGCCAGGCGAGGGATTCCCGAGCGGGAGCGCGGTCGTCAGGTTCTCCCGGGGGCCTGCGCGGTCCGGCTGGCGGTCGTCGCCGACCCGGCAGCGTCGCTTTTCTCCTCACCAGGCTCTGCCTCCGCCCCAGGCCCTCCCTCTGCCGGCGGCGCGAGCTGAGCTTCGAGATCGCTCAGCAGCATCGCGATCCGTTCGGGGCGAACTCCGGTCGCGGCGAGGATGGGCATTTCCCTCTCTACCTTCGAGGCCCCTTCGCGGAGGCGCAGCAGCGACTCTGCGGCCCGGACGATCCGTGCGCCCGTGGGGAGGTTGTCCGTGAGCGCGTGGTGGAGCGCGCACGCGCTGGCGATGTCCGGGGGCAGGCGCCACGCTCGGGCGATGTCTGCGCCCGCGCTCTGATGGTGACGTTCGGCGATCCGCGCGGCGATCTCGGGCGAGGGCGGCTCCGGCATGTGAGCGAGGATCCGATAGATGCGAGCCTCGCCGATGTCGTGGAGCAACCCGCAGAGATACGCGTACCCGTGGGGACGGCCGTACTCGCGGTCGACGATCTTGGCGGCGATCGCGGTCTCGAGGCTATGGCTGAACGAGCGCGCCACCTCGGACTGGTAGTACGGAAGCTCGGCGTTGGAGCGCTCGTAGACGACCTGAAGGAGCAGGTCCCGAGACGACGCGAGGCCGATGCGCACCAGCGCCGCTTGCGTCGTGACGATGCGCGCTCCCCGCGAGTACGCCGCGGAGCTCGCGAGAGCGACGAAGCGCGCCGCCAGCGGCGGGTCGCGATCGACGAGGTGCGCGATGTTCGACATGTTCGTCCGCGGATCCTCCGCGAGTCGCAGCGCCTCGGCCGCGGCCGCGGGCAACAGCGGGAGCCCCGCGCGGCCCGTGGCGAGCGCACTGACGAGCTGCGCCTCCACGATTTCCGCTTCGGGCGGTCGAACGACAGTCGTCGGCGAGATGCCGCTGACGGATCGAGCCACGGGCGCTCCGCCGGTGTCGGCGGCGAGCTGTACGCGATTGCGGCCGAGCCGCTTGGCCTCGTAGAGGGCCAAGTCCGCGCGCTTGCAAACGGTCTCGACGCTCGCGTCGGCCCCTTGCGGATCGAACACGGCGACGCCGATGCTCACGCTGATCTTCCGCGAGAGCCCGGGTACCGCGAGCTCTTGAACGGAGGCTCGCAGCGTCTCGGCGAGCGCACCGGCGCGGGCGACGTCTGCCCCGGCAGCGACGACCACGAACTCCTCGCCGCCGTACCTTCCGCACGTGTCGCCGGGCCGCATCGTTCGGCGAATGCATTGAGCGAGCACACGGAGCACCTCGTCCCCGATGGCGTGCCCAAAGCCGTCGTTTATGCTCTTGAAGTGATCGACGTCCACGAAAAGGACGCCGAAGGGGCGACCGCGCGCGACCATTCGCTCGAGCGCGCCACCGAGCGACCGTCGGTTCGGGAGACCGGTCAGGGTGTCGACGACCGCCTCGCGCCGGTAGTCGTCGCGCTCCTTGCGAACGCGCGACAGCCGGTTGCGCTCGCGCCGGTTCCGGAGCTGAACGCGAATTCGAGCCTGAAGCTCGGCACTGCGCTGCTCGGCCAAGATACCCGCGAAGCAGTCGTCTGCGCCGCAGAGAAGAGCGCGTACGACGAGCGTCTCCTGGGCCGCTTCTGCCGAGAGAAGCATGATGGGCGTCTGGCGGTCGGCGTCCGTGGAGCGGAGCTCGCCGCAAAGCTCGAAGGCGGCCATATCCGGCAGATTCATGTCGATGAGCAGAAGGTCGACTTCGCCGTTCTCGACGCATCGCCTTATATCGGCGGCCAATGTGTGTACGGATACCGAAAACCCGGCCGCCTGGAACATCGGGTCGAGCGCGCGCATCAAGCGCGAGGGACCGTCGACCACGAAAACGCGCGCCGGATGCTCGACCTGCTCTGCACCCGGAGGGGGCAGGCTGACCGGACCATCGGGGGAGCAACGGAGGGGGAAAGGGAGAGTCGCTGCGTGCGCACACTACGCCTCACCGCACGGAACGGCTGCCCGTGGCAAATGTTGAGGCAAATGTGCAGCGGCTCAGATGGTCGCCTTGTCGATTCCGTACTTGCGCAGATAGGCGCGCACGTGATGACGCTCCATCCCGCTCTGTCGCGCCATCTCGCTGATGTTCCCTTTGCAGCGCTTGGCGAGGCCGGTGAAATACTCCCGCTCGAACGCCGCGACGGCGCCGCGCTTGGCCTCGCCGAAGCCTCCGCTCGCCCCCGGAACGCGCGGGCCTTCGACGGCCCCTTCGTCGCGAGCCAGCGTCAGCACGTCGTCGATCGCTCCCGGCTCGTCGGCGAGCGTGGCGGCCACGCTCGCGACGTTCACGAGCTCGCGCACGTTGCCGGGCCAGTCGTGCGAGGCCATGCGCTGCTCGATCCACGCGAGCACGCTCTGAACGTGCTGCGGCTTGCCGACCCTGGTGCACACGTCCTGAACCAGCAGAGGCAGGTCGCTGAGGCGCTCGCGCAAGGCCGGCAGCTCGACGCGGATCTGCGCGATGCGGAAGAAGAGATCGCTCCGGAAGCGGCCTGCGTTCATCTCGGCGCCGAGATCGCGGCGTGTCGCCGCGAGCACACGGACATCGATCGGATCGAACGCGGACCCGCCGACACGCTTGACCTGTTTCTCCGAGAGAGCACGCAATAGCTTCGGCTGCAGCTCGAGCGGGAGCTCGCCCAGCTCGTCGAGAAACAGCGTGCCCTTGTCGGCCTCCGCGAGCGCCCCCTTGCGCCTCTCGGTGGCGCCGGTGAACGCGCCCTTCTCGTGCCCGAAGAGGATGCTCTCCGCGAGCGTCGGCGGAATGCTTCCGCAGTCGACGACGACGAAGGCCCCTGCGGCGCGGTCGCTGGCGTCGTGGATGGCCTTCGCGACGAGCTCCTTGCCCGTGCCCGTCTCGCCGACGATGAGGACACTGAGCGCCGTGCTCGAGACCTTCTCGAGGACGCCGAACACTCGGCGCATCCTCGGCGACTCGCCGACGAGAGGACCGAAGCGCTCGGCGAACGCGACTTCGACGCGGCGCTTCGCCTGCGGCTCGATGAGCAGCCTCGAGCGCCCGATCGTGAGCTCGCTCGGGGTGGCGACGACGGCCTCGCGCACGCGCACGGGGCCGAGGTACGTACCGTTGGTGCTGCCGAGATCCTTGACGAGGATCCCTTCGCTCACGGCACGCAGCTCGCAGTGGAACGCGCTCACTTCCGGATCGGCGACGACGATGGCCGCCCCCGGATCCCGGCCGACGACGAGCGCGTCGACGTCGATGGTGAACTGTCCCCCTTCGGCCGTCTTGGCGACGCCGCCGGAGACGAGCCAATGCATTACGCGCGTGCGAGTCTCGCTCACGCGCGCGGCCTCAGTGCACGCCCGTCGCGTGCCCGCCTGCGGGGACCGGCTCGGCGAAAACGTTCAGCGCCTCGAGCAAGCCGAGCTGGTCGCGCGTGATCCCGACTCCGCGATCGCTGAAATAGAGATCGTTCTCCTCGAGCTGCGCGCGCACCTGCCCGATGAAGAGAATCGGATCGGCCGAACGCGTATATCCGAGCTGCACGAGAGCGGACTTGGGCCATTCGCCGCCCTCGAAGGTGAGCGCCTTGCGGAGCATGTAGAAGCCCTCGTTCGGGACCTTGACCAGGCTGTCGGCCCACGAAAGCCCACGAAACGGAATGCCGGCGCCGTGGAAGTGCCACCTGTTGTGGATGTTGTGCTCCGGCGCGACGACGACCGGCAGGCCGGAGTCGGAATGGTTGTGGAAATAGACGAGCACCCCTGCGGGAATTTCCGCAGAGTGCTCGGGCAACGGCTTGGTGGTCCGGTACAAGCCGCACTCGGGCAGCAGGCTCTTCGGCGTAGGCATGCGCCCTAACCAGGTAGCACGAAAGCGCGCCGCACTCAGAGGTCGGTGCGAAACTCGACGCCCGCGATGACTCCGTCCGGCTCCTCCTGCACCCACACGATGCGACCGACATTGTGCGTGGGCATCGCGCTGCGCCCCTCTGCTTGGTCCGCTGCTTTGTCGACGCCGTCCGCAGCACCGGGGGTGATGGTCACTTCGAAGTCCGCCCCCAGCTCCACGTTTTCCTCGAGAATGATTCGCACCCCGCCCCGGCTCACGTTCAGGGCCCACCCTTCGAGGACTTCGCCCGATTTTCCCTTGAGGGTGACCCGCGCGCTGACCTCGCGCCGGGCACCCCCGCGACGCGTGGCGTGGAGATCGCCCGCGGGCGCACCCGCGAGAGCGGGTGGGGTGAGGCTGCGCCGCTTCTTCATAGGGAAATCGCGACCATACTAGCAGCCCGGAAGGCGAGCGCCCCTCGCCGGCTGGCCCCCTATCTGGGGGTTCCGAAGTCGGCATCGGTCGAAGCCTTCATCGGACTCTTGACGAACAGCGTCCAGGCGAAGAAGCTTTGCCTTGGGTTTTCGAGCTCTTGCGGCAGCCCCAAGGCGAACACCTCCTATCGATGCCCGACCCGCCCTCCAACACGACGCACGTCAAGAAGGCGCTCGTCGAAGCAGGTTTCGAGGTGTTCCGAACGCGGGGCGAGGAAATCGTGCTCGCCGAGCGGCCGCGCGAGAACCTCATCATGGATTCGGGCGTGCGGCTGCGCACCGGCGAGGCCTTCGAGGTACGTATCGTTCTGCGGGCCCAAAAGGCGGATTTCCCGAACGACGACGAGGCGCACCTCTTCGAGCGGGTGCGAAAGCTCGCCGAGCCGGCGGTGACCGATGGCTTTGCCGAGATTTCCACGGCCGTCACTCGCGTCGCCGATCCGGGTGATGCGGAGCGCACGCTCGACACCTTTTACGAGATTACGTACGCGAAGAGCGCCGGCGCCCTCGATGACGCCTTGGTCGAGCTCAAGTTTGCCCTTGGGCTGGAGAAGCGGGCGTGAGGCTCGACCCCTGCCTTCGAACGGTGCTGGTCGACTGAGAGAAGGGCCCGTGATAGACGGGCGTTCGCCCCCATGCTCTCTCTCTTCCGACAGCGCGGGCTGTCGAACATCATCTACGGCGCGGTCATCGTCGCGACCATCCTTGCGTTCGTCATCACCTTTCGCCCGAACGCCACCTCCCGGACCGCCTCGCTCACGGAAACGTGCGTAGCGAAGGTTCGAGGGCGCTGCATCGCCCCGAAAGACTTTCAGGCCGCCTATCGCATCCTCATGCCGTCGCGCAGCCAGGCGCTCTCGCGGAAGATGAACCTGAAGAAGGTGGCGGTCGACGGCCTGGTCGAGCGCGAGCTGCTCGACGACGAGGCCAAGCGCCTCGGGATCGGAGTCACCGACGCGGAGGTCACCGACCAGCTGTACGCCGGCTACGTGCGCGTGAGCGTCCCGGCGGCGGACCCGCAGGTGGCGCAGTCGATCCTGCTACGAGATGTACCAGTCGTACGGGCGCGCCGGTCTCGTTCCGCAGGACGTGGCGCAAGCCCACTTCAACGACCGGGACACGGCCATCCCCGTCGACTTCCGCGACCCGAAGACTCGAAGATGTTCGACATGAAGGTGTACGAGCGGCAGGTGCGAAACCTCAGCAACCGCTCGAGCGTCGAGTTCCGCGAGGAGCAGTCGCGCGAGCTCTTGGCCGCCAAGATGCGCGACGTCGTGCGCGGTCCGGTTCGCGTCAGCGAGAGCGAGGCGTGGCAGGAGTACGATCGCCGCTACAGCACGGGAATCGTCACTTGGATCCCGGTGAAGGAGTCGTGGGCGGCGCGCTGGGCCGTCGACGTGAAGCCGGGGGCCGTCGACGCCTGGATCAAGGACCATCAGCCGGTTTTTGCCAAGACGTTCGAGGAGCGCAAGGCAGACGACACGCCGAAGGCTGGGCACATCCGACACATTCTCGTGAAGCTGCAGTACGGCGCGAGCGACGAGGAAAAAGCCGTCGCGCTCGCGAAGCTTTCGTGGGCGGTCGCTCGCATCAAGGCAGGCGAATCTTTCGCCGAGGTGGCGCGCGATACGTCCGACGACACGGGCAGCGCCGCGAAGGGTGGCGACGTCGGCGACAAGACCGACGGGTTCGTAGCGCCCTTCAAGGCCGCGGCCGACGCTCTCAAGCCGGGCGAGATGACCGCCGGCGCCGTCGAGACCCAGTTCGGCTACCACTTCCTGGAGAAGGACGACCCCGCGAAGGCGGCCGACGTCGAAGCGCAGGTCAAGCGAAGCGTCGCGCGGTCGCTGGTCGCCACGGGAAAGGCAACCGAGGTGGCCCAGCTCGTCGCCAAGGGCATCAACGACGCCATGCACGCCGGCGCGAGCGCCGACGACGCCATCCGGAACGCGATACAGCCCTACGTGCGCGAGGCGAAGACGAAGACCGACCTGCTCAAGGTGCTCCCTGGGCCGGCCTCGGCGAGCCCGGACGGCGGCGCGGCCGCCGCGGATGCCGGGCAAAAGGTCACGGCCCCTGCGCTCCCGGACAAGCGCTTCGACGCGAGCACGGACGGCGATCGCCCTCAGCCGCAGACTTCGACCGCGTTCAACCGCGGAGGCGACCCGTTCCCGGGGCTCACGCCGGACGGGACAGCCGCGGTCGTTGCCTTCGCCTTCGGCGGTGGCAACGACGGCGACGTGATGGCCGCCCCGCTCCGGATGGCAGACGGGTTCGCCGTGGTCCAGCTGAAGCAACACAAGGCCGCGACGCGCGACGAGTTCGCCAAGGACCGGGAGACGTTCGAGGAAGAGCTCCTGCGCGGCAAGCGTGACGAAGCGCTATCGCTGTACGTCAAACGCTTGCGCGATCAGGCAAAAAGCGACGTCAAAGTCGAGGAATCCTTCGTGCAAGAGCCGAAAGTCGATGGGGGTAGCGGCGCGAACGAGGACGAGGACGAATACTGAACCCATGCAGCAGCTTCGAACGAAGACGCTGGCCAACGGGCTGCGCGTCGTCGTCGCACCGCTTCCGCAACTGCATCGGGCTCACGTGGCGCTCTGGTCGCGTGTCGGTTCGCGTTTCGAGCGCCTGGAGGAGAACGGCGTCAGCCATTTCCTCGAGCACATGATCTACCGCGGTACACGCCGCGTCCCGAACGCGCACGCGGTCAACCTCGCCTTCGAGCAGCTGGGCGGCTCGCTGTTCGCCTCGACCCAGGTCGATCACGGTATCTTCTCGCTCACGCTGCCGCCGGAGTCGCTCGACGAGGCGTGCGCCTCGTTTGGGGAGGTGCTGTCGCAGCCGGCCTTCCTCGACATCGACATCGAGCGCGGGATCGTGCTCGAAGAAATCCTCGAGGACCTCGACGACGAGGGCCGGCAGGTCGACGCCGACAACCTCTCGCGGGCGCTCATCTACGAGGAGCACCCGCTGGGGTTCACCATCACCGGCGGCGAGTCCCACGTTCTTTCGTTCGACGAGCGGACCCTGCGCCGCTGGCACGAGCGGCACTACACGGCGGAGAACGCCGTGCTCGTGTTCGCGGGCGCGCTCGACGCCGACGACGCACTGAGCCTTGCCGAGCGAGACTTCGGTGGACTGGCTCGCGGAGTGCGCGTGACGTCCGAGGAGCCCCGGCACGCCCAGACGAAGCCTCGCCTGCAGATCGTCGACAACGTCTCGAGTCAGACCGAATTGCGCGTCTGCTTCCGGGCGTTCTCCGAAAATCATCGGCTGCGACCTGCCCTGGACGTGCTCATGCGCCTGGTGGACGACGGAATGTCGACGCGCCTCTACCACCGACTCTGCGACGCGCGCGGCCTCTGCTACGACGTTTCCGCCTCCTACGACGGATACGAGGACGACGGGATCGTCGACGTCGCCGCAGGCGTGCAGCACAAACGCGCCGCCCGCGTGACGAGCGAGATCCTCACGATGTTCGAGGAGCTGGCGGCCGAGGGCCCCAGCGCCGAAGAGCTCGAGAAAGCGCGCCGGCGCATCGCCTGGGACGCACGATCGATGGCCGATTCAGCCGAGGAGACCGGCTCCTTTTACGCCGCCTGCCTGCTCTTCGACCGCTTTCAGACGCCGCAACAGCACGTGGCCGAGCTGTCGCGCGTCGCGGCTGAAGACGTGCGCGAAGCGGCCCGCACCCTCGCGTCGCCCGATCGTCTGAACGTCGTCGCGGTGGGGCTGCTCGAGGACGGAGAGGACGAACGTCTGGCCCGGGTGGTCGAGGAGTGGGCAGGCGCCGCGGAACACGTACGATAGAAGCGGGAGGGGAAAGGGGGGCTCGATGCGCTCAGCCGCGGCACGGTTTGCCCTAGCGGTACTCCTCGCAGGAGCCGCCGCTTACGCGTGCGGCGGCGGAAAGTCGGGCTCGGGGTTCGGCAACGGCAGCTCCGGATCGGGCAGCGGCGCCTCGAGCGGTGGCGCAAGCGGGAGCACGGGCGGCAGCGGGGGCTTCGGGTCGTTCGGCGACGGCGGATCGCGAGGGAGGGACGGCGGCTCCGTTGGGTGCCCCTCGGGCCTGATGTGCGACGTCGCGTGCCCCGGAGGCGGAACCACGCAGGTCACCGGAAGGGTCTACGACCCGGCGGGCAAGAACCCGCTCTACAACGTCGCGGTGTACGTGCCGCCGGTCCCGCTGGTGCCGCTTCCGAAGGGCGTACTCACCGGCCCGGACGCGTGCAGCTGCGCCGCGCTCTTCAAGAGTGGAGCCGTCGTGAGCACGGCGACCGCCGTCGACGGCAGCTTCACGCTGAACGACGTTCCCGTCGGCAAGCGCGTCCCGCTCGTCCTGCAGGTCGGCAAGTGGCGCGCCTCGCTGCACCTCGACGTCACCGCATGCCAGCCGAACGCGCAGCCCGAGAGGTCGCTCAGGCTGCCGTCCACCGTCGTCGCTGGCGACACCGACGACAACATCCCCGACATCGCCGTGTCGACGGGCTCGGCAGACACGCTCGAATGCCTGATGCGACGCATCGGTCTGCCCACCACCGAATACGTCGCGGGGACTGGCTCGGCTGGGCACGTTCACGTGTTCTCGGGCGGTCAGAGCAATATCGCGTCGCCTCCGATGGTACCCGGCCCCGGGGGCCTGGCGGAGAACCCTTCCATGCCGGATGCCCCCCCGAGCCCGACGCACCTCTGGGCGAACCAGGAGCAGCTCATGCCGTACGACATCACGCTGTTGTCTTGCGAGGCGCAAGAGACGTACGCCGCGAACCCGCCTGCCCTGGAGGCCTATTTGAATGCCGGAGGCAGAGTGTTCGCCTCGCACTTTCACTACGCCTGGTTCGCCGGCCCTCTGTCGACCGGGCAGGCCTACTCGGCACCCGCGGATTGGGGGAGCAACCTGGCAACCTGGACGACGGACATGGGCAACGAGGGCAAAGGACCCCTCGGTGGTGTCATCGACACCACGCTGAACGGGTCTTCGATGCCGTTTGCCAAGGGTGGCGCCCTCGAGCAGTGGCTGCAGATCGTCGGCGCGCTCGGGCAGAACGGCGTGCCGCAGAAGGAGATCTCGATCTACGAGCCGCGCTTCAACGCGACGGTCGGCGCCGCGAACAAGCCGTCGCAGCCCTGGATCTCCGCCGACGTCCTTTCGCCGATGGCCGGAAGCACGCTGTACTTCTCGTTCGACACGCCGGTGAACGCGCCGATGGGACACGACGGTATGCCGCAGTACTGCGGCCGCGCCGTGTTCAGCGACCTGCACGTAGGAGGCGCGCCGTCCACGAACGACACGCCTCCCCCGCCGGCCGGCTGCCAGATCACGGACCTGTCGCCGCAGGAGAAGGCGCTCGAGTTCATGCTGTTCGACCTGTCGTCATGCGTCCTTCCCGACACGATCGCGCCGTCGGACGCCGGGGTGCCCGTCCTGCAATGAGGGGCGCCGGGAGTGTGAGCGGCGTGTTCCTCGTCGCTGCGGCCTGCAGCCGGCATCCGAGCCGCGCTCCCGCACCGCAGGTTGCCGTCGGCCCAGCGACTGCGTCCGTTGCAGCGGCTAGCCCTATCGCGCCGCGCGCCGAACCGTGTGGGGCGCTCGGATGCACGCAGTACGATTCGCCGTCCGATGCTTTTGGCGATGTCATCACGGGCGACTCACTCGTCGTCGGCATCGGCGAGGCGCACGCACCGAAGGGCGCGACGGTCAGCTCGGCGGCCAAGCGTTTCACGCAGGAGCTGCTTCCTCTCCTCGAAGGACGCGCGTCCGACCTTCTCGTCGAGCTGATGACGCCGCCTGGCGGCTGTACGGATGCAGCGACGGAGGTGCGCGAGAAGCAAGCGCCTGCGACATCGCGCCAGGCCGAGACGAACCAGAACGAGTACGTAGCCATGGGCGAGCGAGCGCGCAGGCTCGGGATTGTTCCGGACATGCTTCGCCCGTCGTGCGCCGACCTGGACGGCGTGCGCCGAGCCGGCGACGACGCGATTGCCGCCTCGCTCGAGCTCATCGCGCGCCTGAGCCTCGCACAGGGCGAGCGTATGGTCGCTCGCGATGCGCGCTCCGACGCCGATCGCGGCAAGATGGTGGTCCTTTACGGCGGCATGTTGCACAACGACCTCGAGCCACCACGCGAGCGTGCGCGCTGGAGCTACGCGCCCGACCTCGCGGCCCGCGTCGGCGGGCGGTTCGTCGCCGTGAATCTGGTGGTGCCCGAGTTCATCGGCGACGACGACACGTGGCGATCGCTCCCCTGGTGGCCGCATTACGACCGGAGCCGGCTCGGCGGGAGGACGACGCTGTTTCGCACAGGAAGGCGAAGCTACGTGATCGTGTTTCCCGAGGCCCGCTGACCAGTCGCCTGCGGTCCGATCGCCCCAGTCGGCGCGTTCGGCACGTCCCTGGACACCCCATCGGCTGTCCTGGACAGTTGCGCGGAGGACCTTTCCCCGGTCGCCGCGGGACCCCCTCGAAACGCCCGGATCATTAGCTGATCACGATCCCGGCGTTTCGAGGGGTCCCCGCTCGCCGGCGAGGAGCCCCCAGGAGGCGACGCGCGGGTTGGCATGCGGGGTGCTCTCGAGTGCCGTCGCGATGAACGCCCTGTTCTTTGGCAGCAAGCGTGCGTTTCACGGGATCTTGCGGGTCACGCGCAAGCCGCTCGGGTCGCTGGGGCTTACCGCGGCGCGCTTCGACATGATGTACGCGCTGGTCTACAGCGTCGGGTGCCGGACCTCGCGCGGCGCCGTCGGCAAGCAAAGCGATTTGCGGCGTGTGCTGGGGGTCACGGCTCCCGTCGTCAGCCGCATGCTGCGGTCGCTCGAGGCTCTTGGCTTGGTGACGCGGCGCCGGGCGACGCACGACGGGGATCGCCGCCAGCGCTACATCACGGTGACCGAAAAGGGCATGCAATGCATCCAGACGGCGCGTCAGGCGCTCCGGCGCTCCTCCACGCGCCTTCTATGCGAGGCCATCTGCTTCGGACAGCACCGCGACCCAGCGGAGCGCTTTCTCCGTATGTGCCAGCTCGAGTCGTACCTCGACAGCATGCGGCGCCATTACGGAGATACCGCTCACCTAGCGTATCCCTGGCATCCGGACGACTAGCCGCGTGCAGTTCGCGCCTCCAGCGTGCGGACTCCTAATGCCCTTCCTTCAGCTCGCCGATCATCGATAGAAGCGTTTTCTTCGCGTCGCCGAGGACCATCATCGTGTTCGTCTGAAAGAAGAGCTCGTTCTCCACGCCGCTGAAGCCAGGGTTCATGCTTCGCTTGAGGACGATGACGCTGCGTGATTGCTCGACGTTGAAGACCGGCATTCCGTAGATGGGACTCGATCGGATCCTTCTTCGCTGCGGGGTTCACGACGTCGTTGGCGCCGACCACGATGACCGCGTCGGTTCGCGCGAAATCGTCGTTGATGTCGTCCAGGTCGAAGAGCTTGTCGTACGCCACGTTCGCCTCGGCCAGGAGCACGTTCATGTGCCCCGGCATGCGGCCTGCGACCGGGTGGATGGCGTATTTCACCTCGACCCCGCGACGCTCGAGGGACGCCGCCAGGTCGCGCACCGCGTGCTGCGCCTGGCTCACCGCCATCCCGTAGCCCGGCACGAAGATGACCGACTGCGACGCCTTGAGCACCGCGCCAGCGTCCTCGACCGTCGCCTCGTTGTAGGACTTGGCGAGCTGAGGAGCCGCCTTCCCCGGCTCGAGTGCTGTCCCGAAGGCGCCGAAGAGTACGTTCGCGAAGCTGCGGTTCATCGCCTTGCTCATCAGCAGCGACAGCAAGAGGCCCGAGGAGCCGTCGAGCGCGCCGGAGATGATGAGGATCTGGCTCCCGAGGGCGAAGCCCGTGGCGCAAGCGGCAAGCCCCGCATACGAGTTGAGCAGCGAGATGACGACGGGCATGTCCGCCCCGCCGATCGGCAGCACGGCCATGACGCCGAGCAAGAGGCCCGTACCCGCGATTCCGAAGAAGATCTCGGTCATGAGCAGCCGATCGCCGCCCGTCCCCTGCAAGAGCACCATGTACCCGATGCCGCAGATCGCCGCCAAGAAGAGGCCGACGTTGATGTAGTTCTGGAATTTCCACGTGACGGGCGCCCCGGTGATGACCCCCTGGAGCTTCCCGTACGCCATCAGGCTGCCCGTGAACGTCAGGAAGCCGAGGAACGTCTCGAGCCCGAGCGCGCCCATCTTGAAGAGCGCCAGGCCGTCGGCCTCGCGCATGTACTCGGCGACGCCGACGAGTGCCGTCGCGAGCCCGCCGAACGCGTGCGAAAACGCGATTCGTTCGGGCATCTTCGTCATCGGGATCCACGCGCTGATGGCGATGCCGATCGTGCTGCCCGTCACGATGCCGGCGGCGATCCACTCGTAGGTGACGATCTCGCGGTGCAGCAGGGTGCCCACCACCGCGATGAACATGCCGAGCTCACCGAGGAAGAGGCCCCGCCGCGCGGACTGCGGCCCCGAGAGGCCGCGCAGACACAGGATGAAGAGGACCGCCGAGGTGACGTAGCAAAGGCTCAGCAGAATGGCGGCGGGCGTCACGACGCTTTGCCCTCCCCGATCGCCTTGGGCGCCGGCGCGCGGGAGCCGGGCTCAGGGCGCTTGCGGAACATGCGCAGCATGCGATCGGTGATGAGGAACCCGCCCACGACGTTGATGCTCGCGCACGTGACGGCGACGAAGCCGAGGATCTGGCTCAGGCGGTGGTGCGACCCCGCGGCCAGAAGCGACGCAACGAGCGAGATGCCGCTGATCGCATTCGTCCCGCTCATCAGCGGCGTGTGAAGGAGCGGGGGCACCCGCGAGATCACCTGGTAGCCGACGAACGTCGCCAGCACGAACACGTAGAGATTGAACACCCATTCTGCGGTCATTCGGCTGCCCCTGCGCTCGCCCTCGCCGGGACCGCCGGCTCGACGAGCTCCTTCACCTTCGGATGCACGATGGCCCCATCGTGCGTGATGACGCTGCCAGCGACGATCTCTTCCTTGAAGTCGAGCTTCCAGGCCCCGTCCTTCGTCAAGTGCAGCAGCAACTTCTCCATGTTGCGCGAGTACATCTGGCTGGCGTGCGCGCACATGCGGCTCGTCAGGTCCGTCTGCCCGATGATGGTCACCCCGTGCTGGACGGTGGTCTCGCCGGGTTTGGTCAGCTCGCAGTTGCCCTGTTGCTCGGCGGCCAGGTCGATGACGACGCTGCCGGAGCGCATCGCCTTGACCATGTCGGCCGTCAGGAGCACGGGGGCGCGCCGTCCCGGGATGAGCGCCGTGCAGATGACGACGTCCGCTTTCGCCGCGTGCGCCGCAATCGCCTCGGCCTGCCTCTGCTTGGAGACCTCGCTCAGCTCCTTGGCGTATCCGCCCGCGGCCTGCGCGTCCTCCGTGTCGACCTCGACGAACTTCGCGCCCAGGCTCTCGACCTGCTCCTTCGCCACTTTCCGCACGTCGAACGCCTCGACCACCGCGCCCAACCGCCGCGCCGTACCAATCGCCGTGAGGCCGGCCACGCCCGCGCCGAGGACCAGCACCTTCGCCGGGGCGATTGTCCCCGCGGCCGTCATGAGCATCGGGAAGAAGCGCGGCAGCGCGGCGGCCGCCATCAGCACCGCCTCGTAACCGGCCGCCGTGGCCTGCGACGAGAGCACGTCCATCATCTGGGCGAGCGTGGTGCGAGGGATCATGTCGGCCGCAATGGCCGTCACCTTTCGGGCGGCGAGCGCCCGCACGAGCTCCGGGCTCACCAGCGGATAAAGCAGCGAAACCAGCGTCGACCCCTCCTTGAGCTCGCCGATGTCTCCGAGGCTCGGCGGCCGAATCTGGAGCACCGCGTCCGCGTCGGCGAGAAGCGCCGAGACCGAGGAGTCGATACGCGCGCCCGCCGTCCGGTATTCGTCGTCGCTCGCAAAAGCCGCGGCGCCCGCGGCGGACTCGACCGAGACGTCGATCTTTTTGGCGAGCAGGCGCTTGATCGACTCGGGAACGATGGCGACCCGCTTTTCTCCGGGCGCTCTCTCCTTGCGTACGGCAATCCTCATGGCGGCGCCATTGAAGTGGCGCTCGCGCCCCGGGTCAAGGACGAGAGGGCGGCGCTCGCAAACTGCACCAGGGCTCGCGCCAGGCCCACCGGCTGCGTCCAGTGCATCATGTGGCCGGCATCCGCGAGCTCGGCGCGCCTCAGCTGCTGCGGGAACTGGGAGAAGCACGCCAGGCGCTCTTCTTCATCGAGCGGATGCCACCCGTCTTTCCCGCCCGACACGAAGAGCACCGGACAGGTCACGCGCCGCGCGAAGGCCCGATAGGTCGCCGCGTAGAAAGGAACCGGCGCCCGCGTCCCGTGCAGCGGGTCGGCACGCCATCCGAGGCGGGCGTGGGTGCGCGGCCGTGCGAGCGCGTCGAGGCGAGTGGAGAGCACGTCGGGCGAGACACGCGGGTGGTTGGCCGCCAGGCGGCGCAGGGCCTCTTCTCGCGACGGCAAGATGCGCTCGTCGCGAGCGCGAACCGACCTCACGCCTTCGATCCACGCGCGCATGCGCGCGGGCGCGTCTTCGGGAGACTGGTCGGGTGGCCCCACGCCCTCGAGGAGCGCAACGCCCGTCACCCGCTCCGGGAAGGCGCCCGCGTACAGCGTCGCGATGGTGCCGCCCATCGAGTGGCCGACGAGGAGCAGCGGCGACTGCGGAGGGACGAGCGCGTCGACGATGTCGGCGACGTCGAACACGTAGTCCGGGAAGTGGTAGTAGCCTCCCGGCGCCACGCGCGGGCCCCCGCCGAAGCCGCGCAAGTCGGGCGCGAGAACGCGGAGGCCGCCCTCGGCCAAGTGGGCCGCCACGAGGTCCCAGGTGGCCGCCGCGTCCATCACGCCGTGCAGCAGCAGCGCGGTCGCGCGTGGTTCGTCCGCGCGCCATTCGAGCACGTGGTGGGTGAGCCCGTTGGCAGGGACGCCGAGAGAAGATACGCGCCTGGGCACGGGAGACTGGCGACATAGCACGCGAGCCCTTCCAGGCCAGTCGAGGAAATCCGATTCAGCCGGAAGGTGCTCGCCGGGGCGGGCGACGAGGGTTCGCTTGGAGCACCCGTTTGCAGCGCGGGTGTGAACTGCGAGTCTCAGTCGAGCCTCGATTCACATGCCCTCCTTTTCCTCGGGAATTCCAAGCGCTAGCGTGAATGGGGTGAGGCTTTGGCCTCGCTCGTTGGGCGTCGACAATCGGGCGGTCTCGGGCAACACCCGGGCCGCCTGACCGGCGGGACAGTCGTCCGATGAAGCGAGCGCGCTACCCGTGCGGTTTTCCGGACGTGCAGCGCATCGACGCTCAATCGCGAGTGCGGAGGTCAGAATGTCCGTTGAGCAGAGGGTGCTTGGAAGAAGAAAGTTGCTGGTGCTTGGCGCCGCGGTCACCGTCACGCCCGCGTGCAGCGGCAGCGCGACGCCGCTCGGCGGCCCCTACGGCGGCACCGCCGGCAGCGAGCCCCCGCCCACCCAGGGCACCGGGACGGGTACCGGCAGCAGCAGCGGAAGCAGCGGAGGCGCCGTCAACGGCAGCAGCACCAGCAGCGGGAGCTCCGGGAGCGGGAGCACCAGTGGGAGCAGCGGCAGCACGAGCAGCAGCAGCGGGAGCGGGAGCGGCAGCAGCAGCGGGAGCGGCAGCAGCAGCGGGAGCAGCAGCGGCAGCTCGAGCGGTAGTGGAAGCACCAGCGGGAGCACGAGCGGCAGCGGCAGCTCGAGCGGCAGCGGCAGCTCGAGCGGGAGCAGCAGCGGGGCGACCAGCAACTGCACGCCGAGCGGCAACTCGGTCACGCTGAGCTTTTCGCAGTATCCGAAGCTCATGAACGTTGGCGGCAGCGTCGTCCTCACCAACGTGAGCGGTTACTCCGACTCGGCCTGCCAGGCGGGCGACATCATCGTCGTTCAGGACTCCGCTGGGCATTTCGTCGCGCTGTCGGCGGCCTGCCCGCATCAGTGCTGCGACGTCTCGTACAGCAGCGGCAAGTTCCGCTGCCCTTGCCATGGAGCCGAGTTCAACCTGCAGGGGGTGTCGGCCGGCATCCGCACGAACACGCCGCTCGACGTGCTGACGGCCTGCGCAGACGCGAACGGCGTGACCGTTTCGTGGTGAGCGCAGCGCCCTCGACGTAAGACATGGGCGCGCCCGCCGTCACGCTGTACACGCGCGTCAACTGCCACCTATGCGACGTGGCCAAGTCCGTCCTGGAAGAGGTGCGGCGTACGCATCCCTTCGACCTGACCACGATTGACGTCGACACCGCCGCGGAGCTAAAGGAGCTCTACGGCGGCGAGGTCCCGGTCGTCCTGGTCGGCGGGCGCAAGGCGTTCAAGTTTCGCGTCGACGCCGCTGCCCTTCGCGCGCTCCTCGATCAAAACCCGTAGAGGACGCCCATTTCCGGCGCGAGGGTCGGGAGCACGCCGTTACCGCCGATGGTGAGGTCCAGGCGCAGCGCGCTGGTGAACGCCGCCCGCGCCGAGAACTGGTAGCGAACCCCACCGCCCACGACCAGGAAGAACGGCGCGTCGGTGTACCAGACATTGACGGGCGCCTGGCCGTTCCCGTAAGCGACGACGCTCGTCGTGTGCCAGTCGAACTCGGACAGGCCGAGCCCGGCGAAGGCCATGGGCGCGAAGCCGGTGCGCCGCAGCGGCTGCCGCCCGAGGACGTACGTCGCGCGCGCCTCGATGTGCAGATCCGGCCCGAACGCGCGACCGTCCTGCACGGCCGCCGTGCCCGTGTACGCGTTGAACACGTAGCCGAAGCGGATGCCCGCCAGCACGTTCGGCGTGAACGCGTAGTCGGCGGCGAACACGACGCGCACGTTGCCGATGCCGAGTCCACCGTCGGAATGCCCGGCCTCGCCGGGGTGCGCCATCAGCGTCGCGTTCTGCGACTGCCCGGCGGGGTTGCGCGAGGGAAAGTTCGTCCCGTCGGGGTTCGTGCAGTAGTAGTGGCTCGAGTTGGCCGGGGCGGCTTGGGCGGTCAGAATGCACAGGCCGTCACCCTTCGGGGTCGGGATGAAGTCGATCGCGAGAGAGGCTCCCACCCAGATGCGCGCGTAGCGGTCCGTGTCCTCCGGTAGCTTCTCCGCCTCGGGCTCCCCTCCTTCGGAGGGCTCCTCTTCCTTGGTCCCGCATCCGGGGAGCCCGGGCGGGCAGTCGGACTCCTCGCACGAGCGCGGCGGCGCCTTGCCGGGAAGATGCGGCGCGTCGGTCGTGATCTCGTTCTTGATGCCCACGAGGAACGGGTGCTTGGGATCCCCCGAGTTGACCACCGGGTCGCCTCCGGCGCCGAACCCCTGCACCCAGTAGCGCATCGTGCCGACGGTCACGTCCCCGCACGGGATCTGACCACCCCACCCGTTTCCCATCTTCTTCAGGTCGAGGCGTCCCCAGTCGCTCATCGACCCCGTCCGGTACTTCACGACGACGCGCGAGACCTCGATTTCGCTCGAGGGGAGCTCGACGTAGATGGGGAGCGGTGTGTTCGCCTTCTGCGCGGGGGCCGGCGTGTGGGTGAAATCGCCCGTGGGCTGCGCCCCGGCTCCGGCAGTCGCTGCGCCGGCCGCGCCTGCGTCGCGCCAGGCGGCTTGCAGCTCCGCCGAGTCGTAATCGGGGTTGAGCTTGATGTCCGGCTGGAGCCGCTGCGCCTCGGCGAACGACTTTCGCGCGGTGCCGAAGTCCCCGTTGAAAAACTGCATCGTCCCGATGTCGCGGTGGAGCGCAGCCCGCGTCTGCGGCGTGCAGCGGCTCGGCCCGCACATGCGAAGCGCGTGCTCCAGCCGGCGGGCAGCCCCGTCGTAGTCGGTCGAGAGAAAGTCGTTCGCGGCCTTCTTGAGGGCGTCTTTGGCCGTTGCCTCCGCGCGACGATCGACCGCGGCAGAGGGCGTCGCCGCGAGCAACACTGCGGCGGCCGCGAGGACCAGGGTGAGGGTGCGGCGCGGGCTCATTCGGCCGAAGCATCCGGAAGCGGGAACGACGGGACCGCCAGCGCGTCCGAGCAAGCCTGGGTGTCGGTCTGCCCTTCGAGCCAGGTGACGATGCACACGTCTTGCGGATCGGGACCGCCGTTGACGTCCTCCTCCGAGATGAGCTGGCCGCCCTTGTGCGCCTCGGTGCCGCGCGCCTTGCGGACGAACGTCAGAAGCTCCGGATGGCAGCTCGAGGGCGGCGGGTACACGCCCGGCGAGCTGCGGCATCCGTCGTAGACGGTCGACATGACGTTCGGCTCGAGCCCGACGAGAGAGCGATAGGTCTCGTAGTGCTCCGCGGGCGTGGTCGCGCTGCCGCCTTGCGCCGTCCGGCACGAGGGACCCGTGTTCGGGTCGAGGCGCATTCCCCCGCACCCCCACATGCGCAGGTTGCGGCCCGACTGACCATGGCAGTCGAGCGTGCCGCAGCGGTGCACCAGCATGTCGCTGACCGGCCCGAAGGCGGGGTCGGCGCTCGGCGGCACGTCGATGCCGATGGTCTGCTGCTGCACCGGGGAGCAGCCGTGCGTGCCCGAGGCGAGCGCGCTCGCAAAGGCTCCCGCGAACGCGAGCGCCACGACTCTCACGGCATGCCTCCGGACGGCGGCAGCGCGAGGTAGACGGGCCCCTGCGAGTCGGGACCCCTCGGGTTCACGTGGCAGGTGCCGCACGAGCCCTCGCGGTTCACCAGCGTCACCATCCCCTGCGACTTCGAGCCGTCGGCGGACATGACCTGGTTGTAGGTCGGGTAGTGAGGCGTGAAGTCCGACGGCGAAACGAAGAAGTTGCCCGCCGTATTGGTCTTCGCGTTGTAGACCACGCCATCCACGTCTTCGATCTGCGCGATGGCTCCGACCGCACGCGCGACGCTGCCCTCGAACGCGTACACCGTGCCGGCGACGCTGAACTGGGTATGCGCCGGGCCTGCGCCGCCGTGACAAACCAGGCATGGTTGCCCCGGGCGATGATTCGGGCCGGTCGGAACGGCAGGATCCTCCGGACCGAGCGCGCTCACCTGGAGGTCGTGCTCGGCGTCGTTGCACGAGAGCGGCGCGGCGCAGATCGCCGCCGCCGCGCCGAGTACGGCCGCTTGCCGCGGGAGACGCATCACCATTCGGCCTCCGCCGTGAGCGCTGCGATGATTCCGGTCCTGGACGTCAAGTAGAGGTCGTTCGTGAATGCCGTGTACATGCCGTCGAACGAGGCGCCGAGCTGCAAGCTGCGCGGGTCCTTCTCGCTGCCGAGGTACCACCGGCCGCCGAGGCCCCCCTCCGTCGTCCAGAGCGGCCCGAGCTCCCGATCGCCCGTCCGGTACAGCGGCAGGCTCCAGCCCGTGCCGTTGCCGGCGTTGGACACGTACGCGAGCTGCCAGAAGCTGACGGCCGTCTGCGCGTGGAACCGCGCGTGGGGCCAGACGTCGAAGCGCTTGCCGAGATCGAAGATCCACCGTGAGTCTGTGGTGGACGCGACGAGGCCCCAGTCGTCGTCGTAGAAGCGCTCTTCCAGGCGAAGGGTGGACGCGTCGAACCGGTGCGCGTACCGCCAGGTGAGCGCGAAGCGGTGTCGCTCCAGCGGGAGCTGCTCCAGCGGTCTCTCCGGCAGCCGATTCGCGTTGACCGAGTCGATCGACGCGCCCTTGGGCACCTCCTGCGCGATTTGCGGGGAGAACATCGGGATGTAGCGGTAGGGCTTGGACTGGTCGCCGTTCTCGAGGATGAGGTCGAGGCTCATCGACGCGAGCGTGGCGCGATCGACGACCCAGGAGACGCCGAGGTTGAAGGACCCGCGGTCGAGCTCCCGGGAGAAGACGCTGAAAGGCGTGCACTTGCCGTCGGCTCCGCAGCGGCCGGCGGTATCGTGGCTGAAGCCGTAGCCGAAATTCGCGGTCCAGTTCTTCTCGGCGAAGTCTTTGATGACCATCGCGTAAACGCCGTAAGAAACGTAATCGGGCTCGCTCGAAAGGGATCCGCCGACGCCGACGCCGAAATCGTGCGGCTTGTACTGTCCCGACAGCGTCCCGCCCTGACGAACCTCCTGCCACCGGCGCGACGCCGTCGACACGATGTCCGCCGACGCGGCCGAGACGACGTCGACGAGGTAGCTCGCGCCGAGCGACGCCCCGCTCACGTTCTCGATGGACCCGTGGACCGACGGGGTGACGACGCTGATATGGTCGCTGTCGTTATACCCCGCGAGCTCGACCCCGACGCGCTTGGTGCTCGTGTCCTCGAGCTCCTTGTCCTTGGCTCGCTTCTCTTTTTCCTTGTCCGGCCGTTCGGCTCGAATCCGTATCGGTCTGATCCGGATCGGAGCCTGCACCGCTCGCCGGCCCTGCATTCGCCGTGGCGACTAGAAACGCCAGAGCGGCAAGGACGAGCGGGCGGCGAATTGGGGAAGATCGAAGTTCGTCCGGAATCAGTTGCATCCGCAGCCGCTCTCGGACAGAGAGCCGCCTCCCGTCGCGCCCTCGTGAACGGCGAGGACGTGCGAAGCCGCGGGGCCTTCGAGATCTTCTGCTGTCATCATCGGATGGGCGAGCTTACCGCGCTCGTAGGGAGCGACGTGCGAGCAGGCGACGGAGCCCGCCGAGGCGAGCAGCACGCCAATCGCGACCCGAGCGAAACCGAGCGCGAAGCGCACATCGGCCCCCCTTCTCTCCTTCCAGGAGAGGGAAGAACACGCCAGACATCCGAGACGCATTGCAGTCCTCTCTTCCGTCCCGCGGCGAATGGGGTAACACATGGATCGCGTACGCGGGAGGAGAAATCGGCGCAGAGACGCGTAGATGCGATCGCGCCGGAGTTTTCAGAAGATGGGCGATTGCGGGCGCGCAGGCCCAGCCGAAACGTTCAGAGGCTCTGCACGAAATGAGTACCTCTCCAGACATTCTCCGGACGCCACGCCTCGAGCTCGTGGCGATGACCCTCGAGATGGTCGAGGCCGTGATGTCCGGCAGACGCGCCGACGCAGAGTCGCTGGTGAGCGCCCGCATGCCGCAGCGCTGGCCCAACCCGGAGCTCGTCGAGCGCGCGTTCACGGCCTCGCTCGAGGCCATTCGCGCCGAGCCGCGCGCGTGCCTGTGGGGCAACCGCGTGATGATCGCGCCGGGCGCAGGGCTGAGGGAGCCCGCATCGGGTGAGAGGCGCGTGGTCGGGAGCGTCGTCTTCCATGGCGAGCCGACGAGCGACGGCATCGCGGAGATCGCGTATGGCGTGGAGGAGGGCTCGCAGGGGCGGGGCTACGCGAGCGAGGCCGTCGGCGCGTGCGTGAAGTGGGCGCTCGCGCAAGAGCGCGTGCGCGCGGTGCAGGCGGCGACGTTCGAGTGGCACCAGCCGTCGCTTCGCGTGCTGGCCAAGACGGGCATGCTGCCAATCGGGTCGCGCGAACACGAGACGTTGGGGGAGATGGTGGTGTTCGAGCTGCGGCGGTGACGGGCGCGGGCGCGGGCGCGGGCGCTTTCGACTGCGCTCTAGAGCACGTTCTTGACGAGCGTGGCGCGCACCTTGTCGAGCGCATCGAGCAAGAGCGCGTCGATGTGCTCGACGTAGCCGAGAGCCACCGCGACATCCAGGCACGCGCCTGTCTCTCGGGCCGAGCCGAGCGCGTTGCGATAGCGCTCTCGACGCGTGCCGCCGTGAGAGCCGCTGCCCTCCTGCACGCTGAGCGCGATGCTCGACGCGGCTCTCCGCAGCTGGCGCGCCAGATCGCGGTCGTGCCCTTCGATCGCGCCGATCACGGGCCGAAGAGCCACGAGAACCTCGAGAATGGTGGAATAGATTCGGAGCATGGTGAGTTCCTCCGCCCTCGCGCTGCGTGCGAAGGCGTTCGGCCGCACGGCGCAGAGCGCAGGCCACGTCGAAGCACCGCGGCGAAGCCGCGGCTGCGGCCTTGACGTGGCCGAGCACTGCGCCTGCTCTCCGTTTCGCTCCATTGAAGCGACGCGAAAAGCACAGACTTTCTGACAGGCCCGCGATCGCGCCTAGGAAGCTCGCCGGCGCCGCTCGTCGGCTACGAATTCCGGTTCGAAGGCTTGCGGTCGAGGCTCACTCGCTACCGATCGCGGCGGCTTCGCTTCTGCGGTGGGCTTGAACGTTACCAACCGCGGTCGGAGGCTCAGGGCCGTGCCCCGGTTGCCACGAATCGTCGGTCGCAAGCTCAGCGGGCGCGATTCGTCCGCTAGAGATGGTGGTTGATTGCCCTCCGCGCGGGGTCGTTTCGCTCGCGACTCGGCTGGGCAACTTTACGAGCGCGCTCGTCTCGCTCTCGGACCCGATTGGCAGGCTTACGTACTGGGGTTGTATCGCTTGCAAGCCCGGTTGGTGAGCTTGCAACCGCGGTTGGTTCGCTTGCAAACCCTGTTGGTGGGCTTGCAACCGCGATCGGTTCGCCTTCGCACACGGGTGATCGGCTTACAACCGCGGTTGTATCGCCTTCGCACACGGGTGATCGGCTTACAACCGCGGTTGTATCGCCTTCGCACACGGGTGATCGGCTTACAACCGCGGTTGTATCGCCTTCACACACGGGTGATCGGCTTACAACCGCGGTTGTATCGCTTGCGAACCCGGTTGGTGGGCTTACAACCGCGGCTGAATCGCGTTCGAACCCGGTTGGTAGCCTTGCAACCGCGTTCGCCGCGCCTACGCGCCCACGCCCACGCCCACGCCCACGCCCACGCCGACGCCCGCGCCCGCGCCCACGCCCGCGCCCACGCCCGCGCCCGCCACGTCGCTCCCCCCTCCCTGCTTGCTCGGCTGAACAAGCGTGCCGTGGTGCTCCTCCGCCTCAAGGCCGAGCCGCCGCTGCGCGGCGGTGCTTCGCGTGCGCCTTCGCGCACGCTCGCAGCCTTGACGCGTCGTCCGCGCCACGGCGTCGCGCGGGGCACGCCGAGCAAGCAGGTGCCGGCGCACACAAGGAGACACGCTCATGCTTCGGATTCACGACGACATGCTCGAGGCCATCGTCGCCATGCGGCCCATGCTCGCTTGCATCGGGCGGCACGATCCCGATCTCGCCAGGCAGCTGCGGCGCGCGGCGAGCAGCGTGGTGCTCAATCTCGCCGAGGGCAGCGGGTCTTTCGGGCGAGTGCGGACGGTGCGGTATCGGACGGCGCTCGGGTCGGCCAGGGAGTCGTTCGCGTGCCTGCGGACCGCGGAGGCGTTCGGGTACATCGGGGCGATACCCAGCACTCTCGTCGCCCAGATGAACCGGGTCATCGGGACGCTCGTGCGGGTTGCCGCGTAGACAAGGGCTTGCCCGCCGCCCGCTCTCGCGCGATGGAACACAGCGCGGGCGCGGGCGCGGGCGCGGGCGCGGGCGCGGGCGCGGGCGCGGGCGCGGGCGCGGGCGCGGGCGCGGGCGCGGGCGCGGGCGCGGGCGCGGGCGCGGGCGCGGGCGCGGGCGCGGGCGCGGGCGCGGGCGCGGGCGCGGGCGTGCTATGTCCGGGCGGCCGTGATCCCCTGCTCCGTGCTGGTTTTCGACATGGATGGCCTGATGGTCGACTCCGAGCCGCTATGGTTCGTCGTGGAGCGCGACTTCGCGCGATTGCGCGGCGGCGACTGGACGGAGGAGCTCGCGCACGCCTGCATCGGGACCGGGATTGCGCACACGCTGCGAGCCATGAACGGCGCGTTCGGCTTCCGGGTCGATCTCGAGCGAGACGCGGACACGATCATCGGCGCATTCATCGACCGCGTGGCGGAGCTGTCGCTCAAGAGCGGCTTCGAAGAGCTCCTCGACGAGGCGAGCGCCCTCGCGGTGCCCTGCGCGGTGGCTTCTTCGTCCGCGAAGCCGCTCGTCGAAGCGACGCTCGCCCGCTTCGGGCTCGCGGAGCGCTTCGGCGCGGTCGTCACGGGGAGCTGCGTCGCCCGGCCCAAGCCGGCGCCTGACATCTTCCTCGAGGCCGCCCGCCGGCTGGGGGCGGCGCCCTCGCAGTGCGTCGTCCTCGAAGACTCGGTCGCCGGTGTCACGGCCGCGCGCGCCGCGGGCATGCGTGCGATTGCCGTCCCCGAGCACGACCCGGCGCGCTTCGTAGGCCTTGCCGACGCGGTCGTCGGCGACTTGCATCAGGCGCGGGCGATGCTCCGCCTCGCCGCCGCGTAATGTATCTGCCGCTGGAACGCGAGCGCCGGTCGGAGTACTAGGGGCGACGATGCCGCTGCTCGTCGCCCTCTTGCTGGGAATCGTGGAAGGCGTGACGGAGTACCTCCCCGTTTCGTCCACGGGCCACCTGGTGCTCGCCGGTCATCTCGCCGGACTGAACGACGACGACCCCGCCACGTCCTCCTTCGAGATCGTCATCCAGCTCGGAGCCATCCTCGCCGTCGTCGCGCACTACCGCACGCTGCTCGTCGATCGAGTCCGCGGCCTCGTCGCTCGCGAGCCGATGAGCCTGCGCCTCTTCGCCGCGCTGGCGATCGCGTTCTTCCCCGCGGCCGTCGTGGGTCTGCTCTTCCGCAAGACCATCAAGGCCCATCTCTTCGGCCCGCTGCCGGTGGCGATCGCGCTGTGTGTTGGGGGCGTCGCGATGATCGTCGTCGAGCGCCTCCGCGCCCGGCGCGGTGCCGTCGGCGCGGACGGCCTGGAGCACGTGACGCCGTCGCGCGCGCTCGCGATCGGCCTCGGGCAGTGTGTGTCGCTCTGGCCGGGGTCGTCGCGATCGATGTGCACGATCGTCGCGGGGCAGCTCGCGGGCCTGTCGACGGGTACCGCCGCCGAGTTCTCGTTCCTTCTCGCGCTGCCTACGCTCGGCGCGGCCACGCTCTACGAGGCGTACAAGGCGCGGCACGTTCTCGCCGCGCACGTCGGCGGCGCGAGCATGGCCGTGGGGCTCGTGGTGTCGTTCGTCGTGGCGTGGGCGGTCATCGCGACGTTCCTGCGGTACCTGAAGAAACACGGTCTCGAGCCGTTCGGGTGGTACCGGGTGATCCTCGCCGCGATCGTCCTTTGGGTGCTTGCACGCTGAACCGAGACCGAGCCGGAGCGGAGCTCGCGTCGATTGTTGGCGTTGCCCCTGGACTTTCGATAGAGGTGCTCCCTATCCAAAGCGGGGCCACTGGCCCCCACGAAAGGAACCCCTCCGATGCCCGACGAGCTCTCCCGCCGCGAATTGCTAGCGCGCACCGTTGTCCTCGGCGCCGCAGCTGCCTTCGGCGCCGCCGCATGCAGCAAGAACAAGGCGCCCGCCCTGACGTGCACCGACACGAGCGGCATGTCGCCGACGGATTTGCAGGTCCGTACCACGCTGGCGTACGTCGACGTCTCCGTGGAGCCCGGGAAAACCTGCTCCAACTGCCAGCAGTTCGTCGCGCCGGCCGCCCCGGGTACGTGCGGCGCGTGCAAGGTGCTCAAGGGACCCATCAACCAGTCGGGCTACTGCAAATCGTTCGTCGCGAAGCCTGCCTGACCCGCACCCGCTCTGGTCCGAACTCTGCAGTGCCGTCCCTCACCAGACGAGGGCCCCGCGGACTGCCTCGGCCAATCGACCGTCGCTCCGTAGTCGGGGTCCTCAGCCAGCAGGCGAGGAAGCTCAGCCCGTGGGGGGAGGGACGGAATGTCGGAGCCGGTGAGCAGCGAGGGAACCGAGATTGTCGGCCGCTATGCGTTGCATGGCGAGATCGCGTCCGGCGGGATGGCGGTCGTTTACTTCGGCAAGCTGCTGGGACCCGTCGGCTTCAGCCGGCCGGTCGCCATCAAGCGCCTGCAGCGGTCGTTCGCGCGCGATCCGGGCCTTCGCCACGGTTTCATCGACGAGGCCCGGCTTGCGTCCCGCATACGGCACCCCAACGTCGTGCCGACGCTCGACGTCGTGGACGAGCGCGACGAGCTCTTGCTCGTCATGGAGTACGTGCATGGGGAGTCTCTCCAGGAGCTTCTGCGGGCGATGCGAGCGCGAGGCGAGCGCGTACCGTTGCGAATCGTTCTCGCGATCATGACCGGGATTCTGCACGGGCTGCACGCGGCCCACGAGGCGACGACCGAGACGGGCGAGCCGCTCCGTATCGTGCACCGCGACGTCAGTCCCCAGAACGTGCTCTGCGGCGTGGACGGGGTTCCGCGGGTCCTCGACTTCGGAGTCGCTCGGGCGGCCGTGCGACACACGGAGAGCACGGGCGAGGGGATCGTCAAGGGCAAGCTCGCGTACATGGCACCCGAGCAGCTGGGCGGGGCGCCCGTGGACCGGCGCGCGGACATCTACGCCGCGTCGGTCATCCTCTGGGAGATGCTCGCCGGACGCAGGCTCTTCGTCCGTGACGACGGGGCCACCGTGCTGCTCGACAAGCTGCTGCACGGCACGATCGAGGCGCCGAGCACGCATGCCTCGTCGGTGCCGAGATTGCTCGACGCGATCACGCTGCATGGGTTGACGCGCAACTCGGAGCAGCGCTTCGCCACGGCAAGGGAAATGGCGATGGCCCTCGAGAAGTTCGGCGACCTCGCGCGCCCATCGGAGGTTGGAGAATGGGTCGAGCGCCTCGCGGCCGAGCCGCTGGCGACGCGAAAGGACCGGCTCAAAGAGCTGGAAATGACGTCGTCGACCTTCCGCGTCGACCGGCTCCGGGACTTGCCCAGCCCGGCCTTGCTCGAGCCGTCGATCGATCACCTGATCGACGTGGACGCCGAAGACGGCGAAGGCCTCGACGAGGACTCGGCGCCGACGCGTGTCCTCGGAGCCTCGCGAAGCTCGATGCCGTCGCCGCACGCGGTCAGCATCCCACCCGCGCGCGCGCTGGGGGCCGCTCGCTCCGGTTCCCGTCCGCGGCGTCGAGTGCGTCCGCTGTTCGTCTTCGCGGCGTATGCGCTGCTCGGAGCCTCGAATCGTGCTCGCGGCGCTCACGCTGCGCCGGGCGCCGCAGTCCGAAGGCTCGGCGTCCGCCGCGGCCGCGGCGCAGGGGGCGAGCATCGCGGGCGCGATGGTCCCGGGCGCGCCGACCCCTCCGAAGGAATCCAGCAAGACACCCGACTCGGAAGCCGCGACAGCGCCCCGCTGAAGTCGTCGATCAGCGTATCGCCTGCTCGCACGCCGCGCGCGGGAGCGATTGCCAGAACCGGTCCAACGCCGCGACTGTGTCGGCGCGCCTCTCGAACTGAGGCATGCCGCGGGTGGGCGAGATGCGTATGGCGAAGCGGTTGGCACGGCCGCGCAAGAACGCCTCGAGCACCACTGCGGCGGAGCCGCTGACGTCGTGGACCACGAGCACCGGAACGGAGACGGCGCGGAAGAGCGCAGCCGCGTCGGCGGGACGTGGGGCATGCGCGCGCGACGCGAGCGGCGCCCGGTACGCACCTGCCACGCGAGCGCTCGCGGCGCTGTACGCAACGAGACCGGCGTCCGGAGCGCCGCGGAACCGCGCCTTCAGCGAGCGTCCTACCATCGGACGCGTCGCCAGCACCGCGTAGAGCCCGCGCGCTGCGGTGTCGCCGAAGAAGCGGACGATGCGCCCCGCCGCCTCGACGAGGCCGGGCGCAGCGGGCAGCAGCCCTGCCGGCTCGATCATGACGAGCGAGCGGACGAGCCCCGGATCGTCGCGGGCGGCCCTCGCGGCGGCCTCCGCGCCCCGTCCGAGCGCGACGACGTCGACGGCGAGGTCGACCCTGCGCAACTTGCGGAGCAAATCCGAGAGCACGAAGGAGAAGAGCGCGGGTGTGTAGGGGAGCTGCCCGCGGTCCGAAAGCCCGTATCCGGGGAGGTCGAGCGCGTAGGTCGGCCGTCGCCAGCGGAAGGCCTCGAAGAGCGGGCGCACCTCGTATGCGCTCGAGGCCAAGCCGAGATCGTGGACCAGCACGAGCGGCCTTCCCTTGCGGCGTTCGGCCACGTAGAGAGATACGTCTCCGAATCCACCCCCGTGCGGACGCCAGCGCCTCCGCTCCCCGTCGATGGCGGGGCCAAGCTCGAACGCGCTCGGGCAGGCGCTCATCGCGGGGCCTCTCCCCCATGCCGGGTGCGATCGATGTGCCAGGTCCGCTCGAGGTTCGCCTGAGCTCAGCGTGCGTCGGTCGAGGCTCGCGCGAGCGGTCCCCGGTGCACGGTCCGAACGGGATGGTCGGACACGGCAGAGATGGCGAGCGCCCCGGCGAGCACGACCGCGGCCGCCGCGGCCGCGACCGGACCCGCGCCTGCGGCCGGCGTGCTCCTCGCTCGCGAACTCAGCTCGAGCGCGGGAGGAGTCGCCACCGCCTCGCCTAGCGCAGCCCAGAAGCTGCCTGCGGTTTGCCAGCGCTCGGCCGGGTACACCGCGAGGGCTCGGGCGAGCACCTCCTCGACGGGAGCCGGAACGTCCACGCCCAGCGTGCGCGGCGTGGGTCTTCGCTTCGCATCGACAGCCACGCTGGCCAGCTCCTCGGTCCTTCCCTCGCCGAGGGGCTCCCGGCCGGTCGCGAGCTCCACGACGAGGAGCGCGAGCGCGAACACGTCGGTCCACGGGCCGGTGATCCCGTAGGCGTCGGAGAACTGCTCCGGAGCGGCGTACGAAGGAGTGAACCCGCATGCCGCGGTGGACCCCGCCGGAACGGAGAGACCCCAGCGCGCGTCACCGAAGAATCCGGCAACGCCGAAGTCGAGCAGCTTGACCGGGCACGCGGCGCTGCGTGGATGGCCGAGGAGGACCACGTTGCCCGGTTTGAGGTCGCGGTGGCAGATGCCCTTCGCGTGAGCGAGCGCGAGCGCACGGGCGATGGGATCGAGCAGACGAAACGCCTGCTCCACTGTGCGCGCGGGAAGCCCGGCGCGGCGCTCCTCCCAGAGCGCCACCTCCAGGGTCTCGCCCTCGAGCCACTCGAGGACCAGGTACGGGACCCAGTCGCCGGTCTGCGTGAAGAGCGTCGCCGCGTCGCGCGCCTGGACGATCGCCGTCGTTCGCTCCGAGAGCTCGGCGAGCATGGCGCCCTCCTGCACGAACGCGCGCAGGAGCTTCTCGCGCGCCTCGATGTCCAGGGACTCGACGCCGCGGATGGCCTTGATGGCGACGCGTCGGTCCCAGAGGGTGTGCCGCGCTCGATACACGATCGAGAAGCCCCCCTCCCCCACGACTGCTTCGACCGCGTAGCGGCCGCCGATCGTGGTACCCACCAGTCCGAACGGGTCGGGGCTCATACCGCGCGAAGACGGTGCAAAGGACGGACCGGCGAAGGAGCTGCGTGGCAAACGGGGCCTCGCCCTCGCGCGTGCTCGATGCGCCGTGCTCGTCGTTCGCCGTCGTACCCAACCGAGCACGGATCCCGTTTTTCAGGCGAGAGACGCCGAGACGCCAAGGGGGTTGTGGGGAGCGGGTGACCCCGCCGGGCTCGTGTCGTAGAGCGACCGGAGCCATCGCTCGGCTTGCTGCTCGATTCGGCGAGCGCAACCTGAAGACGGGCGTCGGGCGCGTGGTGCTCGCCCGCCTAGCCCTCGGCGACGAGCTCGATTCGCGTGAGCTCGGCGCCGGAGCCGACGCGCATCGGTGGCCCCCAATAGCCTGTGCCCGTGCTGACGTAGACCCACGTCTTTTCGACCAGGTGCAGCCCGGCGATGAGCGGCTGATCGAGCCGCGCCAGCCAGTTGAACGGCACCATTTGCCCGCCGTGCACGTGCCCGGACAGCTGAAGGTCGACGCCGTACGCGACGGCGTCTTTGACGGCCTTCGGCTGATGAGCCAGCAGCACCACGGCTCGCGCGGGGTCTCGCCCCAGAAGGGCCCGCGCCACGTCTTGTCCGTGACCGGGAAGCATTCCGCGGGCGCGTGCGTCGTCGACGCCGGCGAGGTCGAATGCGTCGCGTACGGCGACGCGCTCGTTTCGGAGGACGCGAATGCCCAGCGTGCGAAGGTGAGCGATCCAGGCGTCGGCCCCGGAGTAGTACTCGTGGTTGCCCGTGACGAAGAAGACGCCGTCGGGGGCTCGCAGCTCACGCAGCGGCTCGACCAGCTCACCCAGCTGCTCGACCGAGCCGTCGACCAGGTCGCCGGTGATGACGATCATGTCCGGGGCGAGCGCGTTCGCCTCCCGCACGACCCTCTCGACGAAATCGCGCCCGATCGTCGGGCCGACGTGCATGTCCGTCAGCTGAACGATGGCGTAGCCGGACGCGCTCGCGGGCAGCCGAGCTAGCGGCACGCGCACACGGCGCACGTCGAATCCGCGGACGACGTTCATGACCCCGCCCAGGCCGACGACTCCCGCCAACGCTCCGACGGTGGCGGCCATCGCGCGAGCCAGAAAGAGCCGCCGCTCGGGATCGGCCGGAAGGGTGCGCAACGCCCACGCGAGACCCCGAGCGGCGTCCCCGAGGAGCGTGAGAAGGAACAGGTAGAGCGCGAACCCCAGCCACGTGTAGGCGATCCACGCCAGCGGCGCATTCACCGCACGCGGGAGCCCGCGCATCGCCAAGAATGCGAGCGGCACGACGACCGCGAGGCCCACCGCGAGCGCCGTGAGCACCCGGCCCCACGGCGCTGGCCACGCCACGTCGCGCACCAGACGGACCCACAGGTACCGGTGGAGCAGCCAAGACACCGCAGCGAGAACCAACCCGGCGACGACGATCCGTTGAGCGCTCACGCGCTCCTTATGATGACACCCGGCGTCCCCCGTTCCGCCCGCATCGCGTTCGGCCGGAAAAGCCCAGCCGAACACGACGCCCGTTTGGGGCCGGGGCCCCGAACGACAGACCTGGGGCGGGAGCGTCCGCGCTCCCCCCGAACGGAATCAAATGTCGAAGTAGAGATAGAACTCGTAGGGAGTCGGACGCATGCGGATCGGGTTGAGCTCCTTGTTCCGCTTGAAGTCCAGCCACTCGTGGATGGCGTCCTTCGTGAAGACGTCCCCACGCAGCAAGAACTCGTGATCGCGCTCGAGGGTGTCGAGCGAGTCCTCGAGGCTGCCGGGCATCTGCGGCACGTCCTTCAGCTCCTCGGGCGACAGCGCGTAGATGTCCTTGTCCAGCGGATCGCCGGGGTTGATCTTGTTCTGGATGCCGTCGAGCCCCGCCATGAGCATGGCGCTGAACGCGAGGTAGGGGTTGCAGCTCGGATCGGGGAAGCGCACCTCGATACGGCGCGTCTTCGGGTTCGGCCCCGTGATGGGGATGCGCACGCTCGCCGAGCGGTTGCGGCTCGAGTACGCGAGGTTGACCGGAGCCTCGTAAGCCGGGCACGAGACGCCGGTAGCGAGTTGGTCGTCGGGTTCGTGAGCGCCGCGATCGACTTGGCGTGCTTGATGATGCCGCCGATGTAGTGGAGCGCCGTGTCGCTGAGGCCCGCGTACCCGTCGCCTGCGAAGAGGGGCTTGCCCTCCTTCCAGATCGACTGGTGCGTGTGCATGCCGCTGCCGTTGTCGCCGAAGAGCGGCTTGGGCATGAAGGTCGCCGCCTTGCCGTGCTTGCGGGCGACGTTCTTCACGACGTACTTGAACCACATGAGCTGATCGGCGCACGCGGTCAGGCGGTTGAACTTCATCCCAATCTCGCACTGCCCGCCGCTCGCGACCTCGTGGTGGCCGACCTCGACCTCGATGCCCGTCTCCATGAGCGTCGTCATGATCGCCTGCGCGGAGATCCGCGAGCGTGTCCGTCGGCGGCACCGGGAAGTAGCCCTCCTTGTGCCGCGTCTTGTAACCGAGGTTCGGGAACTCCTCGCGGCCGCTGTTCCAGGCGCCCTCGACGCTATCGAGGTAGTAGTAGCCGCAGTTCGGCTGCGGTCTGGTCGAACCGGACGTCGTCGAAGAGGAAGAACTCCGCCTCGGGGCCCATGAACGAGGTGTCGCCGATGCCGGTCTGGCTGAGGTAGGCCTCCGCCTTCTTCGCGATGTGCCGCGGGTCGCGCGAGTACGGCTGCTTGGTGATCGGATCGTGAATCGAGCAGACCAGGCTGATGGTCGGCGTCGCGTAGAAGGGGTCGATCTTGGCCGTGGTGGGGTCGGGGATCATCACCATGTCGGAGGCGTTGATCGGCTGCCAGCCGCGGATCGACGAGCCGTCGAAGGCCAGGCCGTCCTCGAAGAGCCCCTGGTCCAGACGCGTCGCCGGAATCGTCGTGTGCTGCCATACGCCCGGAAAGTCGATGAACTTGAAATCGACGAACTTGACGTCGTGCTTCTTCGCCAGCTCCAGTACTTCCTTCGGTGTCATTGCTTCAATCTCCCTGAGGGGGCGCTTTCGCGCTCCGGTCAACCGCCCAATCGTCGCATGCTCTCTTGCCGGGGCTCGTTCTGCGCGTCCGCGCTCGAACCGGTTCCCGGGGAGCTGGTCACTAAATCGCCTCTTTCCCGCGCTCTCCGGTGCGAATGCGCACGGCCTCTTCTACGGGGATGACGAAGATCTTTCCGTCGCCGATACGTCCCGTTTTCGCGCTCTTCTCAATCGCGTCGAGCACGTCGTGCACGAGTTCGTCTGGCACGACGACCTCGATCTTCACCTTGGGTACGAAGTCGACGACGTACGCCGAACCGCGATAGACCTCCTTCTTACCTCCCGTCCGGCCGAAGCCTTTTACCTCGGTGACGGTCATTCCTTGCACACCCACTTCAGCCAAAGCGTCTTTGACTTCGTCGAGCTTGAAAGGCTTGATGATGGCTTCGATTTTCTTCATCGCGGAGCGCGCGGGATGAGACCGCGGCCTGGGCCGATATGCAAGGGCCGGCTGCTTGGGTAGCACCCGAACATTTCGCGTACGTTTCAGGCTGGCTGTATAGGGCGTCAGCCATGTCGAGTTCCGCGCCATGAGGGAGAGCGGCAGAGGTGTCCGCGGTGAAAGCGACGGTAGAAGCGCCGCAGGCGGCACGACGCAGCGCATCCTTGCCGAACCTCCGCGGCTCACGCTCGGCCGATACCCCACACCCGTACAGCTTCTACCCACGCTGTCTTCCGGGAAAAGCGAGCTCTGGGTCAAGCGCGATGACCTGACGAACCCCACGTACGGCGGCAACAAGGTCCGCAAGCTCGAATGGGTGCTCGGCGACGCGCTGGCTCGCGGCCGCCGGCGCCTCGTCACAGTCGGGGCAACCGGAAGCCACCACGTGCTGGCGACGACGTACTTCGGCCGGCAGGCGGGCCTCGAGATCGAGGCCGTTCTGGTCCCGCAGCCGGAGGTCGCCGCGGCGGAGGCGCTCGCGCGAGAGGGCCTCGGCACCCGGAGCGGCCATGGGCACGAGATGCTGCGCGCGAGCCTCGCCCAGGGGCTCCGCGCATTCCGCGTCGGCTCGTGGGGCGCGGCAGCGCTGGTGGCCGCATGGCGGATCGCGACGGGCGCCCACTTCGTCACCGTCGGCGGATCGAACGTCGCGGGAACGCATGGGCTACGTGACCGCTGCTCGCGAGCTCGCTTCCCAGGTTCGTGCCGGCGAGCTTCCCGAGCCCGACGTCTGCGTCGTCGCCCTCGGCTCCGGCGGCACGGCGGCCGGGCTCGCCGCGGGCTTCGAGGCCGAGGGTCTGAAGACACGCGTCATCGGGGTCTGCGTCTCGCAGCCGCCATGGGCCGTGCGCCTGCTGTCGCTCCACCTTGCGCGCGCGTGCGCCCGCAAGCTGCGAATTCGCGGCGCCTGGGCCCGAATGCGCGTCCGCCTCGTCATGGACACGCGGTTCCTCGGGCGCGGATACGGCTACGAGACCGCGGCCGGACGGCAAGCCGCGCGCGAGGCTAGCGCCGTCGGCCTGGCGCTGGACCCGACCTACACCGAGAAGGCGTTCGCCTGCGCGCTCTCGCTCGTGCGTGCGAAAACGCGCGCCTCCGAGGAAACGCGGGCCGTCCTCTACTGGCACACGCTCTCGAGCGCACCCATGGGCCCGCTCCTCCACCCACCGCGGCCCTGAAACTCCGAGGAAAGATGGTGACGAGGCCGGTAGCGGCGCCGTTTCCTCGCCCCTGGGCCCGGCAGTAGGGTATCCTTTGGGATCTTCGGAGACGTGCAACGCGAGCACGGCAGGCAATCCCTCATGCAACGAAAAGAGCACTTCCCTCCCGAGGCGGATACCCAACCCGACGTGCTGCACGCCAAGATCCTCGCAGCGCGACAGAGCGGGAGGGTGCCCAAGAAACCCGACGGGCGAGCCGAACTGCCGACCGAGCCCCCGCCTGCGAGAAAACCGTCCTTGAAAAAGGAGGCTCGCCCCGCCCCGGCGGAACGCACGCCCGACGAGGCACGGTTGTCGGTGTTGCGCGCACGCCGCAGCGGCAAGGGGAGCACGGCGGCCACGGTGGACGAGGTCGTCGCGGACATGTCGCAAGATCCCCGGCGTGAGCACGACGAGGACGATTGACGCACGTCGTTCTGTTCGATCTCGACGGCACCGTATTGACCTTCGAAGGTTCCCCTCCGGGACCAGGACGCACGGCGCTCGAACGCGCGATGCTGGAGCTTTACGCGCGAGAGGGCGCCACGGCGGGTATCCGCGTCGCCGGCGGCACCGACCGCGCGCTCGCGCGAGCCATGCTGCTGCGTGCGGGACTCTCCGACGACGATTCGACCATTTCACGCGTGCTGAGCTCGTACGTCGGTCACCTCGAGGCCGTGCTTCGGACCCGTCGCTATCGACCCATCGGAGACGTCGCGTGGGCCGTCGGGGCCCTTCGGGCAAGAGGCGCGACCGTCGGGGCGGCCACGGGCAACTTGCTGGAGGGGGCACGCCTCAAGCTCGGATCGGCCGGCCTGGCGCACGCATTCGACCTCTCGCTCGGTGCCTACGCCGATGACGCGGAACCCCGCGCCGAAATCGTGAAGCTCGCGGCAAAGCGCTGCGGCGCGACGGCTGCTACACGGCTCGTCGTGGTCGGCGACACCCGCTACGACGTCGAGGCCGGGCGCGCTGCGGGCGCGCGCGTCGTGGGCGTGGCTGCCAGCGACGAGGCCCGAGAGGAGCTCGAGGCCGCCGGCGCCGACGCAATCGTCCGGGCATGCGACGAGGAGCTGGTGCGCGCCGTGATGGCGTAGTGGGCGAGGGCGGCGGGCGCGGGACGAGCGAAGGCCTCAACCCCGGCGCATTCCGGAGACCCGCACCTGATGCTCCAGATCGTGGAAGCGCTGGGCCAGAGCGCGAACGAGCTCGCCGGTCCAGCCGCCGATACCCAGGCCCTCGGTCATGGTGTGCTTGCCCAGGACGAGGACGGTCACGGCGTCCACCGCTTCGACCGATGCCGCGCGCGGCTCGTCCAAGAGAAGGGCCATTTCGCCGAAGACGTCGCCAGCGCCCATGACGGCGAGTGTTTCCTGGCCCGCGCCGACGGTCCGATACGCTCGGCACTGGCCGCTGACGATCATGTACGCGGCGTCTCCGACGTCTCCCTCGCGAATGATGACAGCCCCGGGAGGGAATACTTTTCGAGGAAGATGCAGCCCGCCGCGCAGAAACGAGCTGACGTCGCGCTGCAGCTCCATGACCGTGGGGTAGCGATCGGCGGGTACGGGCGCCGTGGCACGCGCGACGATCGATCGCAGACGCTTCGATACGCCGACCGACGCGGCCGCGGTGTCGATGGGTACGACGGCGCCCTTGCGCGCCCGACGAAGAACCTCCTGGGAGTCTGGGTGCTCGCCGTAGGGCGTCTTGCCGCTGACGAGCTCGTAGAGAAGCGCTCCGAGCCCGAATACGTCGGAGCGCTCGTCCATCTCGGCGGGGTTTCCGCGCGCCTGCTCGGGAGGCATGTAGTCGGGCGTGCCGACCGGCCCTGGCGCTTCCATCTGCGCGGCGGCGCCGGACGCGGGTCTCGTCTTCGTGAGGCGCGCCAGCCCCCAGTCCATCACGTACACTTGGCCGAAGCCCGCCACCATGATGTTCGCCGGCTTGAGGTCGCGATGGATGACGCCGCGATGGTGCGCATAGGCGATGGCATCGCAAACCTTCACGAAGATATCGAGACCCCTCTCCAGGCGATCCGTCGACCCGAGCGGCAGCGCGGGATCGATGAGCCAGCGGTCCAGCGACACGCCCTGGACGAGCTTCATCGTGAAATAGGGGACACCCTCGGCCGTGATCGCGAGCTCGTGCACCGGGACGATGTTCGGGTGCTCCAGCTGGCCGGCCATCTGCGCTTCGGCAATGAAGCCGTCGCGGTAGAAGGGCTCCCGCGCGAACTTCTTGTCGAGCCGCTTGAGCGCGACGTGGCGAAGCAGGTTGCGATCGGTTGCGGGGTGGATGCGGCCCATCCCGCCGCGTCCCAGCTCGCCGAAAATCCGCAAATGAGCGGGGGTCGGTATCGATTCCCGCTGGATCTCGGCGCGCGTGACCTCGTTATCGCCCGCGACGGGAATGGATTCGATGACGTAGACCGGAGGGGCATTCGGATCGTCGGCCATGGACCCTGGCGAGCATAGCTTGCCGGAGCCCATCCGCGTGTGACACCGTGGGATCCATCGTGCCATGCGAGCCTGGGTGCTGGCCCGCGTCGTTGTCTCGTGGGCGTGGGCGGGCGCCGGTGCACTTTTGATCGCGGGCGGCGCGTGCCGGAGGAAGTCACCCACTCCCGAGGCGTCCGAGTCGGGAGCGGTCGGCGCCGCGGCGGGGGGTCTCGTCGAGGTCGCGGACGCCGAGCGCATCGAGGAGGCCGCGCCGGCGCCAGCGTTGCCGGGCCCCTGCCCCGACGACATGGCGTACGTCGACACGAGCTTCTGCCCGGACGTCGAGCGCCGGTGTCTCGACGTGGAGCACGAGGAGATCAATCACTTGGACATTTGCCATGCGTTCGCGCACGACCAGCGATGCCGCACGGCGGAGCGGCCAATCGCGTTCTGCATCGATCGCTACGAGTATCCGAACGCCAAAGGGGCCCACCCGGTCTGGATGCTGGACTGGAGCCAGGCGCAAGCGACGTGCGAGTCCAAGAGCAAGCGTCTGTGCTGGGCCAGCGAATGGACGGCGGCGTGCGAGGGACCCGAGCACACGCCGCTGCCGTACGGCTGGGAGCGTGATCACGACAAGTGCAACATGGACAACTTCTACATAGAGCCGGCCAGGCCCGGTCCGAACGCGCAGTTTCTCTTCTATTCGAAGAACCCCGAGGTCGCACTCAAGGAGCTTTCGCGGCTCGATGAGAGCGTACCGAGCGGTTCGATGGAAGAGTGCCGGAGCGGCTTCGGCGTCTACGACATGCCCGGCAACTTCGACGAGTGGGTCGTCAGCGATCAGCCGCCGCAGGAGAGGTCGAAGTGGGCGGGGTTGAAAGGAGGCGGCTGGGGACACGTGCGCAGCCAGTGCAGGCCGATGACGTTCAGCCACGAGCCCGAGTTCTCCTATTACTTCGTCGGGTTCCGCTGCTGCCGCGATGCCGCCGGACAACCCTCGTGGACACCGTCGCCGTCGGCCGTCCCTCCGCCCCGAATCGAGGCCCACGACTTCGCGCCGGATCCGGTCGTCGCGCTCAGCCCGCCTGGCCCGACGAAGACGAAGTTCACGTACGTGCGCCGCCGCGACGAGTAAAAGCAGCCACTGTCGCCCGGGCGAAGTTCCTGAGAACGTCGCGCCCACGCGTCCCGTCGTGCACGCGCGCCAGCAGCGCCTCGGGGTCGCCGCCCTCGGCGCGAACGACGGCCGCGCGCGCGCGCAGATATCCGCGCATGACGTCGGCGTCGAACTCGGGGTGAAACTGAACCCCACGCACCCGGTCGCCGAAACGAAACGCCGCCACGGAATCGAGCGGCGTCGTGGCGAGGATTGCGGCCCCCGGGGGCAGCCGCGTCACGATGTCCGAGTGCGTCCCGTGCACGTCGACGGAGCGCGAGAGGCCGGCGAAGATCATGTCGTCGGCGACGCGATCCAGACGCATCGTCCCGATTTCGCGACCCCGCGGGTTGCGCGTCACCTCGCCGCCGAGCGCCTGCGCGATGATCTGATGGCCGAAGCAGATACCGAGGAGCGGCCGTCGTGCTCGGACGATGCAGCGCACGAGCTCCTCGACGCGCAGCATCCACGGGGCGCGCTCCGTGACGCTCGCGCTCGAATCCGGTGATGACGAACGCGTCCGCGTCGCGAGGGCCGGGCACCCGGCCCATGCGCACGTCGCTCGCCTCCCAGGTACCGGGCCAGGCGCTGCCCGTCTGGGCGCGAATCCAGCGGGGATAGTCACCGCGACGCGACGCGACATCCGCGGGCGGCTGCCCGGTGACGAGGATGAGCATGCGCACGGGTGGCATCGGTGGCGTCGGTGGCATCGGTGGAGTCTAGTCCGGACCGGTCAACCGCCGACTTTGCAAGGGACCGCAGCGCGTGGGAGAGTGATGCTCGTAGGCGTGCGAGCGGGTCTCGCGCGCCGCGCGCGCGGATGAACCCCCTTCAGCTTTCGCTCCCGATAGACGAGTTCCTCGCGCGCCCGCTGGCTCCCGGCATTCCCCGGCCGCGCCGCATCTTCTGCAACCGCAACCTGCGGATGAGCGGAATCGCGTGGGTCGGCTTCGACATGGACTACACGCTCGCCGTCTACAACCAGAAGGAGATGGACGAGCTCTCGATTCAGGCCACGATCGAGAAGCTGCTCGCCCGCGGCTACCCCGATCTCGTCCGCTCGATGCCTTACAGCACCGCGTTCCCGGTCCGGGGCCTGCTCATCGACAAGCGGTTCGGCCACATCTTGAAGATGAACCGTTACAAGTTCGTGACCAAGGGCTACCACGGCTTGCGCGAGCTCGCGAAAGACGAGCTGCGGCAGCTCTACCACTCGAAGAAGATTCGCCCGGCAACGCCGCGGTACCACTGGATTGACACGCTCTACGCGCTGTCCGAGGCCGCCGTCTACGCCGCCCTCGTCGAGGCCATGGAGCGGCGGGGCCTCCACATCGACTACGCGAAGGCGTTCACCGACATCCGCGAGAGCATCGACGAGGCGCACCGCGACGGCACCATCCTCGAGACCGTTTCGGCCAATTTCCCGCGGTTCGTCGACAAGGACCACGCGCTCGCGCCCACGCTCCACAAGCTCCGGAGCTCGGGGAAGAAGCTCTTCGTGCTCACGAATTCGCGCTGGTCGTACACCGAGAAGATGATGAGCTATCTCCTCGACGGCGAGATGAGCGAGTACCCGCACTGGCGCAACTACTTCGACATCGCGATCGTCGCCGCGACCAAGCCCGCGTTCTTCCAAGAGCAACGCCCTCTCATGGAACACGACAGCGAGGGCCCACCGGGGCGGCTGCGCCCAGCCGTCTTCCCGCTCGAACGCGGCAAGATTTACGAAGGCGGCAACCTGCACGACCTCGAGCGCGCGCTCGGCGTCTCGGGCGACGAGGTGCTCTACGTCGGGGATCACATCTACGGCGACATTCTTCGCAGCAAAAAGGAGAGCGCCTGGCGCACGGCGATGATCATCCAGGAGCTGGAGGGCGAGGTCCTCGCCCACGACTCTTGCCGCGACGATTTCGCGCGCAGCGAACAGCTCGAAGACACGCACGACCGCCTCGAGGACGAGCTTCGCTTCTATCAGGCGCGATACAAGGAGCTGTCGCGCCGGATCGAGCACGCCGGCACCAACGGGCAAACGAACGGGGCCAGCGTGGTCGACTCCGAGGCCCAGCGCGCCCGCATCAAGCGAGCGATTGACCGCGTGCGCGGCCGTCTGCGCGGCGCCGACGCCGAGCTGCAGGCGATAGAGCGGCGTATCGACCAGCGTTTCCACCCGTTCTGGGGGTCGTTGCTCAAGGAGGAGAACGAAGAGTCGAGCTTCGGGGCGCAGGTGGAGGAATACGCGTGCCTCTATACTTCGCGCGTGAGTAACTTCCTCCTTTACTCACCGCAGCAATACTTCCGCAGCCCGCGCGACGAGATGGCCCACGAGCTCGGGTGAACGCCTCCCATGAGCGACAGACCGCCCGGACGCATCAAGCAGCGCCCCGAGGATTTCGTCGTCGAGGAGATCCCGGCGTACGAGCCCGTCGGCCAGGGCAGTCACGTGTTCGTGCGCTTCGTGAAGACCGATCGGACGACGATGGACGCGGTGAGCGCGATCGCCCGCGCGCTCGGGTGCGACCCGCGCGGCGCAGGCTTCGCCGGCATGAAAGACAAGCGCGCCGTGACGACGCAGACCGCTTCCTTCGAGGCGCCGCGAGGGGCCGACCCGCTGGAGGTCTCGGAGCGTGCACGTGCTCTTGCAATCGCGGGCATCTCGGTGCTCGACGCAAAGCCGCACGGTCACAAGATGAGGCCGGGGCATCTCGCCGGTAACCGCTTCGCCATCGCGGTCCGCGGGGTGCCTGCGGAGCGCACACGGGAGGTCACGAGCGCGCTCGACCGCCTCGCCGCAGAGGGCGTACCCAACGCGTTCGGCGAGCAGCGGTACGGCCGAGGCAAAGACAACGCGTCGCGGGCGCTCGCCTGGCTGCGGGGCGAGCAGGGGCTTGCCAGCCCGATGGGGGCGCCGGCGAGCCCGGAGTCGTCTCGGCGCCCCCGGGACCCGCGGATTCGGCGATTGCTCTGGTCCTCGCTTCAATCCTCCGTCTTCGACGCCGTCCTCAGGGCACGAATCGACGACGGCACCTGGGCCACCCCTCTCGAGGGCGACTTGTTAAAGCTCGTTCGTCCGGGGGATTGTTCCTCTGTGCGGACGTTCAGACGGACCTGGAGCGCGCGACCCGAGGCGAAGTGTCCCCCACGGGGCCCATCGTGGGGGCGCGCATGCGCTCACCGGAGGGTGCGCCGGGGCGGCTGGAGCAGCGGATATCGCTGGCAATTCTGGGTGAGGACTTCGATCTAGCCCGCGTACGAAAGCTGGGCGAGGGGAGCCGTCGCGTGCTGCGCGTATGGGTCGAAGGCTTGCGTTACGAAATCGAAGACGACCCGAGCGGGCATGGAGCGTCCTGCATACGGGTTTACTTCGTGCTACCGAAAGGAACGTACGCGACGACGGTCCTCCGGGCTGCCGTCGACCTCGAGGAGGAGCCCGCCACACACGACGACTACACGGAGGCGGGCCGGCCGCCCGGCGAGGACGGTGAGGCCGGCGAGGGTGGTTTCGGGGTAGGGCTCCGAGACACAGACCGTCTCGGGGGCGGGGCCCCGAAACAAGGACCTGAAGAGGAACAATCGGAGGACGCGTAGTGAATTCCGTCATTGATCGAGTCAAGAGCGCGATGGTCGGTCTGGGGACCGGCTGGGTACTCGTGCTGATGCTGTTCCTGAGCATCGTGTCGCTTGCCATCATGCTCGAGCGTGCGTGGCTGTATTGGTCGCTCCGCGACGACATCGACGAGCTCATGCGCGACCTTGGCCGCCTGCTTCGCGGCGGTGATCTCGAAGGGGCGCGCCGGCGTCTGGAGGGGTCGCGCAGCGCGGAGGCCGCCGTGGTGGTGGCTGGACTCGTCGAGTGCGATCGCGGCGTGGACGCTGCGCAAGAGGCGATGGAAGGGGCTAGCGCCCTTCAGCGCATCAAGCTCGAGAAGCGCCTCGCCTTCCTCGGCACGCTGGGCAATAACGCGCCGTTCATCGGCCTGCTCGGGACCGTCATCGGTATCGTCGCGGCATTCGACGAGCTGAGCAAGGTCAAGCTCGCCGCGGCGGCCGGGACGTCGGGCCTCGCACCGGAGGCCGTCATGGCGCGCATCTCGGAGGCGCTGGTCGCCACCGCCGTCGGGATCCTCATCGCCATCCCGGCTGTCGCAGCGTTCAATGCGTTCCAGCGGGTGGTTCGCGGCACGCTCGCCAACACCGAAGCGCTCGGGCATCTGCTGCTCGCGCACCTGAAGGCAATCCCGCTACCGCTCGAAGGCGGGTCGCACGAGCCGTCACGCGGGGAGCGGGCGAGCGGTGCCGGCGGCTCCACACGCGGCGAACGAGCAAGCGGGGCGGCGCGCGCGGAAGAGTCGGAGAGGAACTGACCGATGGGCGGCGGCGCGATGCAAGAGGGCGACGAGGCCATCACGGGGATCAACGTCACTCCGCTCGTCGACATCACCCTCGTCTTGCTCATCATCTTCATGGTCACGACGAGGATCGTGCTCAACCAGACCGTGCCGCTCGATCTCCCGAAAGCGGCGACGGGCACGAGCGACGTGCAGGTCGTGTTCAGCATCATCCTCGCTGCCGACGGCCGCACCCTGGTCGACAGCAAACCCCTCCCGAACGACGACGCCATCCTGCAGCTCGCACGCGAGGCGCAGGCCCAGCACTCCGACCTTCGCGCGGTCATCAAGGCCGACGCCGCGGTCACGCACGGGCGCGTCATTCACGTCCTAGACTTGCTCAAGCAGGCGCACGTCAACAAGATCGCCTTCGGCGTCACGCCTGTGGTGAACGCACCGCATTGAGGCCATGGGGGCGACCCGATGCAGACCGGGACGGAGATGCAATCGTTGAACGGCGCCCGTGAAAAGAGGGTCGCGTCCGCCGTCCCCGACAAGGCCGCGTACGACGATCCCATGAGCAAGGTGCTCGGCCTCGACGCCAAGACGTCGGGCCTCGGGGCGTGGTTTGGATTCACCTCGGGATCGACCGCGCTGCTGGTCGGGCTGATGGCGCTCGCCAGCGTCGTCGCGTGGATGCATACGGCCGACGCGCGCTCGGCCGCAGCGGTCGCCGAGGAGATCGACGTGGTGAAGGAGGACCCGCCGCCTCCACCGCCGCAGCAGCCCGAGGCGAAGCCGGAGCCGGCAGCGGCCCCACCCCGCGCGATGCCGCACGAGCCGCCTCCGCCGCCCCCGACCCCTGCGCAGGCGGCGAAGGTCTTGGCGCAGGAGCCGGATCCGAACGAGCCCGTGGACCTGACGGGCAACACAATCGTCCAGGGCAACGCGGACGCCTACGCCGGAGGCTTCACGGCGGGCAACGGCTCGAACACGCACGCGGTGAACGCGATGCCCGCCCCGACTGGCGTGGTCGGTGGCACGGGGCCCGTGCAGCCGCCGGCCGGGCCTGACAGGTCGCGCCGAGCCTCTCTCGGTAGCCGCGACTGGAATGCGCCGTTCCCGCAGGAGGCCGACGCCATCCAGATGGACGAAGCGTACGTCACGCTCGAAATTGACGTACGCGCCGATGGAGCGACGGCGGCCGTCCGCATCCTCAAGGATCCCGGCTACGGCTTTGGTCGCGAAGCCCGCCGCTACGCGATGAGCCACCGGTGGGAGCCAGCGCTCGACCACGACGGCAACCCGATCCCGGGGACCATCGGGCCCATCAAGGTTCACTTCTCGCGCTGAACCTCGTAGAAAGTCGGTCATGAGCGACGACCCGCGTGTCGAGCTGGCGAGCCTCGCGGCGAGCCTTGGGGCGTACCTCGAATGGCAGCAGGACGCGGGCACCTTCGGCTTCCCCCGTCGAGCTGGGACCACGACCGCGACCACGACCACGACCACGACCGCGACCCCGACCGCGACCCCGACCACGACCCCGACCGCGACCCCGACCACGACCCCGACGGCCCCCGCGCCCGCACTTCCGTCCGCGCCCCCGACCCCACCGGACGCTCGCCTTCGCCTTCCGCAGCTCGCGCAGGCGGTCGCCTCCTGCACCAAGTGCGGGCTGGCACAGACTCGCACTCAGACCGTCTTCTCCCGCGGCAATCCGCAGGCGCGACTCTGCTTCGTGGGCGAAGCGCCGGGAGCCGACGAAGACGCACAGGGGCTCCCCTTCGTCGGCCGCGCGGGCCAGCTGCTCGACCGCATGATCGCCGCCATGGGTCTGTCGCCCGAAGCCGACGCGTACGTCTGCAACATTCTCAAATGCAGGCCGCCGGGTAACCGCAGGCCCGAGCCCGAAGAGATCGCGACGTGCATTCCGTATCTGCACGAGCAGCTCGAGCTCATGGACCCGCGCGTCATCGTCGCGCTCGGCAACACCGCGGTCGCCGCCTTGCTCGACACCAAGCTCGGAATCACGAAGGTCCGCGGTCAGTGGAAGCTCTATCGTGGACGCACACTGGTCATGCCGACATATCACCCGTCCTACCTCCTGCGCCCCAGCCCGCAGCAGACGGAGGCCAAACGGCAGGCCTGGGAGGACCTTCAGCTCGTGATGAAGGAGCTCGGTCTGCCGGCTCGCAAGACGAGGAGCTGAGAGCCGAGCCAAGTCGCGCGACTTTCGCTCGCCTTGCGGCCACCCTTCGGTTGACAATCGCAGAGGAGAAAGAGAGCCGCGATGGCGGCTGCTCGGTCCTCCTTGGGAATGGCCAATCCGATCGAAGACCTGGTCCGGCGCTGGAAGCAGAACCCGAGCCCGGGGCAGACCATTGCCCTGTGCGAGGCGCTTCGCGTGAGCCCCCGCGGCCCCCTGGTGCAGCAGGTGGGCGAGTTTGCCACGCAGCGCCACGCGAGCGACGTATCGGTGCTCGTGTCGGTGGCGCGCATGTACTTGAAGGCGCAGCGGCTGGCCGACGCGCAAGCCGTGCTCGTGGCGGCGGGCAAGCAGGCTCCGAATGATGGGAGCGTCTATCGGTGGCTGGGAGAGACACTGCTTCGGCGGGGTGACGCCGAGCGCGCCGAGAAGGTGCTCGAACGCGCCATCGGGCTGGATTCGAACGAAGCCGAGGCGCGGAGCTGGCTGGATCGCGCACGCGCGCTGCGCCCGATGCAGGTAAAGGCCGGGGCACGCGCGGTCGCCGCCGAGGTCGCTCATGCGCTTGAGACGGGCCCGGGCGGCCCGGACGACTCGGAGGACACCGCGACAGCGATGCAAGTGCGCTCGTCCGAGCTGCTCGACAGCGGCCCCGATCCCTTCGAGATGGGGTTTTTGTCGCCCAGGGTCGACGGCGCAACCATGGTCCTCGACGACCTCGACGTCGAGTTGCTCGAATCCGCTGCCCACCGGGCCCGCCGTTCCCCCGCGCGTCGAGCAGCGCCTCGCCGACGCCGGAGAGCTCGCGCCGAGAGTCGCCCCGCGGCAGGTCGAGGAGCGGCCGCTCGTCCCGCACCCGCGCGACGTCCTCGACGCCCTCGCGCTCTCGGGGATCTTCGAGCCGCCGGCGCATCGGCCGTTGACGGGCGCCGCCTGGGATCGCCCGGATCGCGGTCCGAAGCGCAAGGGGACCATTACCCTCGTAGTCGCGATGGCGACGTTTCTCGGAGCGAGCGTCGGCACGTACTACTTCTACAAGGACAAGCGGGCGGGAGAGCACCGCCAAGCCGAAGCTCTGCTCGGCACGGTCGACGCCCAGCTGCGCGCCGCAAAGCCGGGCGAGCTGGCCGACTCGGAGAGCAAGCTGGCGCAGGCCTTCACGCTCGAATCGCGCAACCAGCGCGCCGCGCTGGACTGGATCCGCGAGCGGGCGCTCGTCGGACTCGTGAAGAGCGGCGCCGACGTGGCGTTCGAGGACGCCATGGCGCGCGCCAAGGAGCTGGGTGTGCCCGAGGAGAAGTACGCTTTCGCGCGAGTCGCGTCCTTTCTCTTCCAGGGCGATACGGCGGGGGCAGCTGCAGTGCTCCCGCGTTGGGACGGGCCCGCCGCTTCGGACGCCTGGTACCAGCTCGTCGCGGGCGCGACGCTCGAACGCGCGGGCGACGCTCGAGCCAAGGCGCGCTACCAGGCCGCGGCAGCGCTCGACCCCGAGCTCGTGATCGCGCGGGTATCGCAGGCGCGCGCGACGGCCATCGACGGCGACGTCCAGGAGGCCATGCGCCTGGCCCGCAGCCTGCGCACCGAGCTACCCGATCGCGCCGAGCCGGTCGCCCTGGTCGCCATCGCGTGGGGGCGGGACCCGCTGCGCGAAGACGCGCCTATACCGCCCGAGGTGGACGAGCTACCGCGGCGCGAGGGCGACTTGCCCTCGGGCCTGCGGTTCGCGTCGCCCGCGATCGCGGCGCTGCGGGCCATTGACAAGCGACTACCGGCGGCAGCTCGCGCCGAGATCCAGAGGGGTCTGGCGCTCGCGGAGTCACCGGGGGCGGCGGTCTGGCTGGGCACGATGGCGCTGCCGCTCGGAGACGAGGGGCTCGGGCGCAAGGCCGCCGTTTCCGCGCTGCAGTTCTCGGCGGTGTACGAGCCCGCCCGCGCGCTCGCGGCGCGGGTGGCGCTGCTCGGCGGCCGCCTGGACGAGGCGCTCAAGGCGACCGAGGACCTCGACCCGTCGTCACCCGACGTCGCCGTCGTGCGGGCCGCGTCGGCCTACGAACGGGTGGACGCCGATGGCGTCGAGCGCGCGCTCGAAGCGCTACCGCCCGAGGCTCGCAAGCTGCCGTTCCTCGACGCGCTGTCGCTGGCGCAAGGCGCCCTGTCGGGTCGGCTGCAGCTCGACGCGGCGAAGCTGATGTCCGTGTCGGCGGACGACGCCCCCTGGAGCGACCTGCTGGCGATGGACCTGGCGCTCGACCAGGGTGACCTGGCAACCGCGGACAAGATCGCTACGGCCTGGGGAGCCGCGGGGGATGCGAGCTCGCTGCGCGCCCTGCGGCTCGCACGGCTCGCGCGCTACGAAGGACGCCTGGAGGCCGCGGAGTCCTTCTCCCAGGCTTCGCTGGAGCACGGCACCGTCACGCCGCGCGTGCTCTGGGAGCGGGCCTATCTGCTCGTCGCGCGAGGGCGGGCGGCCGACGTGCCGCCGCTGCTCGCGCATTACCCGCTGGTCCTCGGGCCGCTGGCCACCTGGTTGAGCGCCTACGCGGCGGCGTCCGCGGGGAACGTCGAAGCCGCCAAGGGCAAGACGTCGTCGCTCGATCCGCCGCCCGCGGCTGCCCCTCTCGGCGCCCGCGTCGTCGCAGCGGGGGCGTTCGGCGCGATGAAGGACAAGCGCCGTGGCAGCGAGTACGTGCGCGATCTCCTCGCGTCGGGCAGCGGACACCCCGACCTCGTCGCCGCTGGCGCGGCGCTCGGCCTGCGGAAGGTAGAGCGCGCCGGCCGCCGACGCAGCTCGCCGTGACGAGGCCTACCTTCGCACCTGCGACTGCGACGGGGCAGGCTGCGGCACGCCCCCGGCCGCCGCGGGCTGCTGCATCGCGGTGCGCCCTTCCATCATCATGCGAAGCTCCTCGGGCTCGGTCGCACGACCCATCGCCTCCTCGAACGAGATGAACCGCCGCTGAAATAGCGAGAACAAGCTCTGGTTCAGCGTCTGCATCGCGAACTTCTCCTGGCCGACCTGCATCTGCGAATAGATCTGGTGCACCTTGTCTTCGCGGATCAGGTTTCGAATCGCGGCGTTCGGAACGAGGACCTCGAGCGCCATCACGCGACCGGGTGCCCCCATGCGCGGCAAGAGCTGCTGCGAGATGATCCCCTGGAGCACGAACGAGAGCTTCGACCGCACCTGGGCCTGCTGGTGCGGCGAGAAGACGTCGATGATGCGGTTGATCGTCGAAACCGCGCTGTTCGTGTGAAGCGTCGCGAAGACCAGGTGGCCGGTCTCGCTGATGGTCAGCGCCGCCTCTATCGTTTCGAGATCGCGCATCTCGCCGATGAGCACCACGTCGGGATCCTGGCGAAGCGCGTATTTCAGCGCTGTCTTGAAGCCCTCGGTGTCGGTGCCCACTTCTCGCTGGTTCACGATCGAGAGCTTGTGCGGGTGCAGGTACTCGATCGGATCCTCGACGGTCATGATGTGGAGGCGCTGCTCCGCGTTGATCTTGTCGATCATCGCGGCCAGAGTCGTCGACTTTCCCGACCCGGTCGGGCCCGTCACGAGAACCAAGCCGCTCGGTTTGTTCGCCAGCTCGGAAATGATCGGCGGCAGCCCGAGCTCCTCGAACGTGAGAATCCGGAAGGGGATCGTCCGGAAGGCGCCCGCGACGGCGCCGCGCTGCATGTAGATGTTCGCGCGAAAACGCGACAGGCCCTTCACGCCGAACGAGAGGTCTAGCTCGTTGTGCTTCTCGAAATGAGCGCGCTGCTCCTCGGTGAGCACGGAGAAGCAGAGCTGTTTGGTCTCGACCGGACCGAGGGGCGAGAGCTTGAGGGGCACGATGCTGCCGTCGATTCGCAGGAGCGGCGGCGTGCCCGTCGTGACGTGCATGTCGCTCGCGCCCTTCTCGATCATCGTCTTGAGGAGCTGATGAAGATTGACCTTTAGCTCGCTGGGCTGAGTCATGTGGACACTCCTAAAACCCTTGTTGCGAGATGGAACGGCAGAAGGCCCGAAAGCGAGGACGAGGACGAGGACGAGGGCGGCAGCGAGAACGAGCGCGAGAACGGACTGCCGGCAACCTGGGTGTCTTCGATCTGCACCATCGCCTCGCCCTCGTACTCGCTTCCGTGTTCGTACTCGTCCTCGAGCCCGAGCACGTGCTCGTTCTCCTCGCCGGCTCCGCCCGCATCCCGTCGATCGCCACCGCCTAATCCGCCATCGTCACGCGCATGATTTCTTCCGGCGTGGTGACGCCGTCGATGATTTTCTTGATTCCGCTCACGCGCAGCGTGTTCATCCCGTTCTTGACTGCCCCGAGCTTCAGCTCCGCCGTCGAAGCGCCCTGCAGCACCATTTCCTTCAAGTTGTCGCTGAAGCGCATGACCTCGTAGAGCGCGACGCGCCCCTTGTAGCCGCTGCCGTTGCAGGTGCGGCAGCCTGCACCCTTCTGGAGCTTCGCGTTCGCGATCTGCTCCGGCGCGAAGCCGCAGTCCTCGAGGATCTTGCGATCGTAGCGGACCTGCTGCTTGCAATCGGTGCAGATCTTCCGCGCGAGGCGCTGCGCGAGGACCAGGTTCACGCTCGCCGTGATGAGGAACGGCTCGACGCCCATGTTGAGCAAGCGCGAGATCGTGGCGGGCGCGTCGTTGGTGTGCAGCGTGGAGAGGACGAGGTGGCCGGTGAGCGCGGCTTTCACCGCGATCTCCGCGGTCTCGAAGTCGCGGACCTCGCCGACCATGATGATGTCCGGGTCCTGGCGGAGAAACGCGCGAAGGGCCATCGCGAAGTTGAGGCCGATCTCGTCGTGCATCTGCACCTGGTTGATGCCGTGCAGGTTGTACTCGACCGGATCTTCGGCAGTGCTGATGTTGTGCGCGACCTTGTTCAGCTCCGTCAGCCCCGAGTAGAGCGTCGTCGTCTTGCCAGACCCGGTGGGTCCGGTGACGAGCACCATGCCCCACGGCTGGTTGATCGCCCACTTGAAGTCGTCGAGCGGCTTGCCGTCGAACCCGAGCTTGGTCATGTCGAGCTGCAAGTTGCTCTTGTCGAGCAAGCGCATGACGACCTTCTCCCCCCAGATGGTCGGGAGAACCGAGACGCGAAAGTCCATCTCGCGTCCCTTGCCGAGCTTGAGCTTGATGCGCCCGTCCTGCGGGAGGCGACGCTCCGCGATGTCGAGGGACGCCATGATCTTGATGCGGCTCGTGATGGCGTTCTTCAGCTTGAGCGGAGGAGTCATCTCCTCGGCGAGCACGCCGTCGATGCGGTAGCGCACCCGGAGCTTCTTCTCGTACGGCTCGATGTGAATGTCGCTCGCGCCCTTCTTGATCGCGTTGAGCAGGATCATGTTCACGAGGCGCACGACGGGCGCGTCCTCGCTGGCCTTCTCGAGCTCGAGGAGGTTGACCTCGTCGCCGTCGCCTGTGACTTCGATCTCCGTCTCGTCGAAGCCGGCCATCACCTCGTCGTACGAGGGGCCGGCGTTGTAATACTTCTCGATGGCGCTGTGGATCGCGGTCTCGCTCGCGATGACCGGCTCGATGTTGTAGCCGGTGAGGAACTTGAGGTCGTCTATCGCGTTCAGGTTCGTCGGATCGGCCATCGCGACGATGAGCGAATTGCCCGTACGCGAGACGGGAACGACCTTGTGCCGCTCGCACGGCTCCTTCGGAACGAGCTTCAAGATGTCCGCGTCAATCTCGTACTCCTCGAGGTTGACCGTGGGGACGCGGTATTGCTGGCTGAGGAAGCTCGTGATCTCTTCGTCGCTGACGTAGCCGAGCTTGGAGAGCGTGTATCCGAGGTTCTGCCCGGACTTCTGCTGCTCTTCCTGTGCGTGCCGGAGCTGCGACAGCGAGATGAGCTTCTCGCGGACGAGGAGCTCGCCCAGGCGGTTATTATTCGCCATGTTGCCCCAGCTTAACAGGAAAGCGCCCGAGCAGGCGCGGCTCTCGGAGGGTCGGCCGCAGACGGCTAATCTAAGCGGTGATGGGGTCTGGTAGGCGGCCGCTCGGGTTTCTGGCGCGCGCCTTTGGGGCCGGACGGCGCGGGGCCCTGGCGCAGGCGCGATCGGCGGAGCTCCGCGGCGAGCTTGCGCAGGCTGCGGTCCTCTTTGCCGAGGCGGGACGCGCGGACGAGGCGGCCCGAGTCATGGTTCTGCGAGGCGACGCGGACATCGATCCGGCCGCGCGCTTGCGTCATTACACGCAAGCCGTCGCGACGGCGCCCGAAGGCAGCCCCGCAGCCGCCCACGCCGCCCGCAAGCGCGCCGCGGCGGTGGTGGACCTCGCCGCCGACCTGCCCATGACCGCGAGCCTGCGGCATGAGCTCGCCGCTGCAGCCCGTGAGCTCGAGGCGATCGGCGACACGGGGCGCGCGACGTTGGCCTATGCGAGGGCAGGCGACCTGGAAGGAGAGGTGCGCGCACTGGCGCGTGCGGGAGAGGTCGAGAAGGTCGACGCCCTGCTCCTGGCGCAGCAGGGCCGTGATCGGGACGCTCGGAGTCGCCGCATGGCGAGCGAAGAGGTCGAAATGCTCGTCGCTAGCGGGCGTCGCCGCGAAGCCGCAGCGCTCGCGCGGGCTTCTCCGGATGAGGGCGTGCGCGCTCGCGGCGCCGCCGTGGCGAGCAGGCGCGCAGCCGGATGCATCGTGCGGGCGGCCGTGCGGGGACATGAAATCCTCCTCGTGCTCGGCCACGATGTCGTGATCGGCCGGGACCCGCCGCGCGACGACCCTCGCCAAGGGCGCATCGCGGTCGCGTCGGCGGCCCTGAGCCGGCGCCACGTCGTCGTCTCGCGCAGCGGAGACGAGTTCGCCGTGCGTGACCTGGGGAGCCGAAACGGCACGACCCTTCGGGGGCTGACACTTGCGGGCGACACGCGCGTCGGCGACGGGCTCGAGCTGCGACTCGGACGCGAAGTGCCGCTCTCGCTTCACCCCGCGACCGAGCTGGCGGGCTCGCTCGCCGTCGAGGTGTGCGGCACCCGCTACGTCGTGCCCCTCGGCGCGGCGCCTCTGGGAATCGGACGCTGGCGCCTGGAGACCGGCGACGACGATTGGATTGAGCTGATCACGGAAGACGCGCCGCCGGCTTTTGCCGGTCCGCTGCAGCTTGCGCCGAACGTTACGCTCGTCGTCGGCGACACGATTGCGGCTGAACGCGGCGGCGCGCCGGTTCTCGAGGTGCGGGACCTTGGCGGCTGATCGCGGAACCGACGCCGACCTGGAGATCCTCGACGCCATCGAGGGCCCCGAAGGCACGAGTCAACCTTCCCTCGACGAAGCGCTGGCCGCCTTCACCCGCCTGCGAGGCGGACCCGAGGAGGCGCGCGCCGTCCGGGCGCTCCTGGCCCTCGAGGCGCGAGGACCCCTGCCGGAGCAGCTGCTCTTCGCGCTCGCCGGCACGCTCGTCGACCGCGGAGAAGAAGCAACCGCGGCCCGCGTCCTCACGCGCGCGACGGCGACCGAGGGGCTCGTGCTTCGCGCCGATTTGCTCGCTCGCAGCGGCGACCTGGCGGGAGCCGTCGTGCTCGTCGAGCGCGTCCTCTTGCGCAATTACGACTGGCCCGGGGCACGCGAGCGCCACCTCCGATGGCGCGAAGCCCTGGGCCGCTCGGCGAACGCCGACCGGCGTCCTCGGCCCACCGCGAGCAGCACTCTGGTGAGCAGCGCCCCGGACGCCCCGTTTCGCCTCCTCGCCGAAGTCGGCCGAGGGGGCGCCGGCGTCGTGTACGAGGCCGAGGATCGCGACCTCATGCGACGGCGTTGCGGTGAAGGTCTACCATCGACCCGATCGGGATCGGGCCCAGCTCATGCACGAGGCTCGCGTCGCGGTCGCTCTCGCGGGGCCCGGCATCGTTCGCGTCTTCGATGTCGACCCGGCGCAGGGCTGGCTGATGATGGAATGGGCCCGGCTCGGCCCCCTGCGCGCGCTCCTCGACAACGCGGATCCCGCGTTCTTGCCCATCGCACGCTGGGCGGTGCCGCTCGCGCGTGCCCTGGCGCGCGTACACGCCGCGGGCTGGGTGCATCACGACGTGAAACCGGCGAACGTTCTCCTGCGCGAGCCGCACGACCCCCTGCTCAGCGACTTCGGAACGGCACGCCGTGCCGGCGACCCGAGCCCGCCAGGGAGCCTCGGGTACGTCTCGCCGGAACGCCTCGCGGGCCGTGCCAGCAGTCCTCTCGACGACATCTACGGCTTCGGCCGCATCCTCGAGGACGCCCTCGGCATCGGACCCCTTGCAGCCGAAAACACCACTCCCCAAGGCGCAAGGCCGCCCACCTGGACGGCCCTCGCCGCCGCCTGCACGGGGCCCGACGCGGCTCGCGCCGCGGCGTTCGCGGCGTTCCTCGAAGAGGCGCCCGAAAGGGCGAGCCTCTAACCCGGGCGAGCGTCGACAAGCGTCCGAGCGGAGCTACATTCCCACACCCGATCATGCCCACTACGTACACGGATCTCATCTCCGACATTCGCAAGCGCACGAGGCAACTCTCGCTCGAAGAGCTCAAGCGGCGCATCGACGCGGGTGAAAAAATGACCCTCGTCGACGTGCGGGAAAAAGACGAGTGGCGCGCCGGGTACATCCCGGGCGCCGTCTCGCTGCCCCGTGGCTTCCTCGAGATCCAGGCCGAGCAGAAGCTGCCGGACAAGAGCGCGCGAATCGCCCTCTACTGCGCCGGCGGGACACGGTCCGCTCTGGCGGCTGCCACGCTGCAGGAGCTCGGCTACTCGAACGTCGAGACCGCGAACCCGGGGTTCGTCCGCTGGAAGGACCTCGGCTTTCCCGTCGAGACTCCTCCGCAGCTGAGCGACAGCCAACGTGACCGCTACTCGAGGCACATCCTTCTCCCCGAGGTGGGCGAGGCCGGACAGGCGAAGCTCCTTCAGAGCAAGGTGCTCCTGCTCGGGGCGGGCGGCCTCGGCTCGCCAGCCGCGCTTTACCTCGCCGCAGCCGGGGTGGGCACGCTGGGCATCGTCGATGCCGACGTGGTCGACGCGTCGAACCTCCAGCGGCAGATCATCCACGCCACGAGCCGCATCGGCACTCCGAAGGTCGAGAGCGCGGCCAAGACGATCGCCGAGCTCAATCCCGACGTGAAAGTCGTCGCCCACAAGGAGCGAGTGACGAGTGCCAACGTCGAGCGGCTCTTCGAGGCCTACGACGTGGTCGTGGACGGCACGGACAATTTCCCCACGCGCTATCTCGTGAACGACGCGAGCGTGTGGTTGGGCAAACCGGTCGTACACGGAAGCATCTTTCGCTTCGACGGACAGGTGACGACCTTCGTGCCCAGCGCCGCAGCCAAGAGGCTCGGCCTCTCGGAGCCGAGCCCTTGCTATCGGTGCCTCTACCCCGAGCCGCCGCCGCCCCACCTCGCGCCGAGCTGCCAGGAAGCAGGCGTGCTCGGAATCCTCTGCGGAATCATCGGGACCATCCAGGCCACGGAGGCCATCAAGCTCCTGCTCGGCAAGGGAACGAGCCTCGCGGGCCGGCTGCTCACGTACGACAGCCTCAAGATGAAGTTCCGCGAGCTGCGGCTTCGACGGGCCCCCGACTGCCCCGTCTGCGGCCCCAAGCCGACCATCACGAGCTACGTGGATTACGAAGGCTTCTGCGCAGTCGGATGACCGCCGCGGCGGCTCGACGGATTCCCGCTACTCGTCGCCCTTCGTCTTGAGCTTCGACTCGTTGTCCTTGATGAAGGCGCGGATTCTCGTCGGCCATGTCGAGCAGCTTGGTCCACTGCTCCTTGTAGAGCGTGACCGGGAATCGACCCAGCCCGTACACCGATACCCCGCCCTTCTCGGACACCTTCAGCGACGTGGCCCGCGAGCCCCGCTGCTTCAGGCGTTCGTTCTCGTTGCGCAGGCGGTCGAGCTCGGCCTTCATATCGTCGTCAGCCATGGCACCGGACGCTAGCGCTTACAGCACGGTCACGTCATCGCCGGAACCGCACGAACATTCCCTCCGCCTCACTCACCAGCTCCGGGTCGGCCGTAGCCCCCACGCGTACCAGGCCCGCGCCCCGCGCGTGGCAGGTAGCGCGCGCAAAGGCCTTGCGGCCGTCGATGCGCTCGACCCAGGCCTCGAACCGTAGAGGCGTATGCAGCGGAGTCGGCTTGCGAAACTGCACGCTGAGCGTCGCGGTCGGCCCTCCAGCGGCGCACGCTATCGCCGCGAGCGCGAGGATCTGGTCGTAGACCGACGCGATGACCCCGCCGTGAACGCACGCGGGCGGGCCCTCGTACGCCTCGCCGAACGTGACCTCACCGACGATGCGCGGCGACGGGCCCGGCTCCAGCGTGAGCTCGACAGGAGGTGACAGCGGGCTGTAACGCCCCGTTACCGGGCTGAACGCGATCATCGCGTTCGGATCGGTCGGGTCGAGCCCCGAGCCATAACGCGGAATGGGTTTGCGCCCCGAGCAAGCGTGAAGGGCGCCGGCGAGCGCCTCGGTCCGGTCGGCGAGCGAGGAGAGCTCGGCGAGCGGTGCCTGCAACGATACGGCGGCTTCGATTGACCGCCGCAAGCCGTCGATGACCCGCAGGAGCTCGCGCCGCTGCTGCTCGGTGAACTCCGCTTCCATTTCAGAATGCCTGCTTAGCGAGGGTAGCTCCCGTGAGTCCCGCGGCGCCCGCGCCTCCGCCTCCGGCGCCGCCCGGTCCTCCGGTGCCGCCCGTACCCACCTGAATGGCGGGCTCGCCTACGGCCCCGGTCGTCCCGAGGGTCACGATGGCAATCGACGGCCCGCCGTTGCCGCCGGCCCCTGCGCCACCGTCGCCGCCCTTGCCGCCGGCACCGCCGGCACCACCCGCCCCGGAGCTGTATCCAATCAGACCGCAGGTCTGGCTCTGGGCCATTTCGAGCCCCACGTCGAGGGTCGTGCCCCCGGGCGCGCCGGTGCCGCCACGACCACCCGTGCCCCCCGTACCCCCCCGCCCTCCCGCGATCGTGACCGCCTGGAACGACGGCTGCGATGCGACGAGGAGCACAGCGATCGACGCGCCGCCCGAACCGCCGCCGCTCCCACCCGACCCCGAACAACCGCCGGGCGCACCGTCTGCCCCCTGCCCGCCGAGCAGCGTGCCGCAGCCGAAGCAGGCTCGGATCTTCTTGGTGCCTCCCGAGCCGCCTCCCCCTCCCCCGGTGCCGTTCGTTCCGGAGCCACCGGGTCCGCCCGTGGCGCCCATCCAGACGCCTGCCGTCATCGTCCCCATCGTGTCGAGCGAGGCCTGGCCGCCGGCGCCAGGTGCGCCGTCGCCGCCGGGAGCCCCTTGGCCGCCGTCGCTGACACCCTGCCCTCCGACGAGCGGGCACGCGCTCGGGCAGTTGCTGCTGCCTCCGACCCCACCCGTCCCGCCGCTCTCGGGATCCCCGCTCGCGTTGCCGTTGCCACCCGATGCCGAGTTGCAGTCCGTCGCGACCCCGCCGGAGCCTCCCGCTGCGTTGCAGACGTTCGTTCCGCCGTCGCTTCCGTCTGCGCCACGTGCGCCCGCCCCGCCGACGATGACGGCGTTGGAAACGAGCAGCGCGGTGCCCGAGTCCTGCACCGAGAGGGCAACGCTCGAGCTGCCGTCGGTCTTCGCCGAGAGATCCGCGCCCTCGACCGTCACGCCGTCCAGCGTGGTCGCGGCGCTCAGGCTGCTCGCGAGCACAGCCGGTGCCGCCGGCGAGGAGAGGACGACCACGTTCGCCATGATGTCTCGAACGGCAAAATCGACCGAGTAGCCGCCGTAAAGGCTCACTCCGTCGCCGAGCGTCACCTGCTCGACGTACTGGCCGGCCGCGACTTTCACCAGGCAGGGGACCCCGGGGCACGCCGCAGCGCGCACGATGGCCGCGCCGATGGTCAACATGGCACGGCTGGGCGTGTCGCCCGTTTGCGCGTCGGATCCCGAGGTCGAAACGTAGATCGCCGGACCGGGCGGGTCCGGGCTCGGGCCGCCGATGCGTTCCTCGTTGCCGCCATCGCGCGCGACGACGCCTGGAGCGGAACGCGCGGACCCGCATCCTGCCCATCCTGCTGCGAGAACGCTTGCAGCAAGGAATCTGGCTGCGATGATTGACCAGGCGCGCATGGACCTCCCCATCGGACGGTCGAATGTAGAACATGTTCTACCCCGACGCACGTCGGTGCTTTCTCTCGTCGCGCTGGCCCTTGCACTCGTCGCGTTCGAGCGGCCGGTCGGCGCGCAACCGGCGGGCGCGCCGGCCCCGCCCACGACGACGGCGCCCCTCCCGCCCGCGCTGGTTGCCGGACGCTTGCCCGCGCCCTGGGACAGCCTCGGCGACGACCTCGTCGACGCGTTCACCGGGACCAATCTCCTCTTTTATGGCGGAGCGGTCGGCGTCACGGGCGCCATGGCGTTCGGCGGCGCCGACCATGCGATCCGGGTCGCCGTGCAGCGAAACCTCGTCGTGCCCGGGTTCGGCGATACCGCGTTCTACGCGGGCTACCTTCTGCCGGCTGTCGTCGCGCCGGCGGTGTATCTCGTGAGCCTCGCCATCCGCGACCCCGAGTTGGCCGCCGCGGGAAGCGCCGCCATCCAGGCGCTCGCAATCGAGCTCCTCGCAACGAGCATGCTCAAGGTCGGCGTCGGGCGCCCCTACCCTCTGAACGGGGGCGACCCCAGGGCCCCCGATTGCCTCGACCACCCCGAGTACGCGCGCGAGTTTCGTCCGTTCTCATCGCTCTGGCCGCTGCCTGCATGGCCGTCGGGTCACACCTCGGCGGCGACCGCGGTCGCGGCCGCGCTCACGGCGTCCTATCCGCGCCGACCCTGGATCGCGCTCGTCAGCTATTCGGTGGCCCTCGCCATCGGCTTGGGGCTGATCAGCGGAGATCGACACTGGACCTCGGATGTCGTGGCGGGCGCGCTGATCGGCCACGCGATCGGCTACTCGGTGGGGAGCGCGTTTCACCGCCGGGCACGAGCCGCAAGCGGCGACCCTTTCGGCAGCGTTCAGCTCCTGCCGCTCGTCGGGCAGGGCCTCCTCGGAGCCGCAGTCGGGCGTGTCTGGTGAGCATCGAGTGGGCGGCGAAGGTCAACGGCAGCTGCACGACGCGAGCTGTCCGCCGCATGCCGGGCATTGCTCGTACTCGCAGCCGCTCGCGTGCAGAGCGAAGTAGTAGGCGCTGCAGCCGGGACAGGGCGATTCGCACGGGGGCTTCTCTTCGCCGACGCGCAACCGCGCACGAACGGTCTCGCCGAGGACCACGCTCGGGTCGTCGAGCTCGTCGTCAGGCCCACCGCGTCGCGGCACGCTAGCGCCTCTGCCACGTGCGCCGGGAGGGCGCCAGGGCCGAGGTGCAACTGGCCGAAACGATGCTTAAAGATCTCCGCGGAAGTGAGGTGATGAACATGGCCACTCTGTCGCGTTGGGATCCGTTCGGCGAGATGCAACGCCTCACGGATCAGATGTTTCGCGCGTTCGGAGGTGAAGAGCAGCGGCGCACGTTTGCTCCCGCTGTCGACATCTACGAGGACAACGACGCAATCGTCGTCAGGGCCGAGCTGGCGGGCGTCAAGCCGGAGGACGTGAGCATCAGCGTCGAGAACAACGTGCTCACGTTGAGCGGCGAGCGGAAGCTAGAGCGTTCCGAGGATTGCGAGGGCTACCATCGAATCGAGAGCTCCTACGGGATGTTCACGCGCTCGTTCGTTCTGCCGGAGTCGGTCAAGCCCGAAGAGGTGGAGGCGGACATGAAGGAGGGCATCCTCAGGGTCCGCATCCCCAAGAAGCCGGAGGTTGCGCCCAGGCGCATCCAGCTGAAGGGCCAGGCCGAGACGCCGAGGGCCGTCGAGGGACCGAAGCAGACCGAGACGAAACAGTCGGAGTCGAAGCAGGCCGAGGGCAAAGAGGAAGAGCCCAAGTAGCGGGTCCAAGCGAGATCGAAGCCCGAGCAGGGCAGCTCAGAAGAAGTACGTGTGCAGGTCCTTGCGAGCCGGCTTGCTCCCGACCGAATCGGCGTCCAGCGCTTCGCTGTCGGCCGGCAGGCCTGGGAGCGACTGGGCAGGGGCCGGCCACGCCGTCACGTACCGCGGGGCTTCGCCTGGCCGGCTGGCGTCGATCCACGCCACGTGCCCCGCGCCCGGCTCCCGCACGTCCATGTGCACGAAGACGCTGTTCGGATAGTAGCCGCAGCCGGTGTCCGGCAGCGTCTTGCAAAATGCCACGAGCGCTTCGTTTTCGACGCCCTCGATCCGGAAGTCGAGCGCGCGCGCCGCCGAGTGGTAGCTGCGCGCGCTTTTCGGCCGGTATCCCGAGACGAGCGAGATATGCGGCGTCTGCCCGGCATGGCGGAAGTGGTCGATCACGAGCTCCATTCGCTCGACGAGGCGCCCGTCGAGGCGGCGAATCCCTGGAGCGAGCTCAGAGCCGCGCGCCGCGGGCGACATCGGCCTCGACGGTCGGCCCAGCCCCTGGAGCGACTGCTTCGGCTTGGCCGTGCCTGCCGGTCTTGCGAGAATCGACAGCTGGTCGACCGCCTGCGGTGCGGGGGAGCCGTCGCATTGGGCCAGCGCCAGGGTCGAGGTCTCCCCGCCCGCGGTCACTTCGACCGGCGCCTTCAAGCACGCGCGGTCCGCCTCGCGGCGGCCGCTCCCTTCCGGCGGCGAATCGGCTTTGTGTACGCGTGCGATGCGGTGGAGCTTGCTCATCGTCGTTCGCGGCTGGGCGTTCGCGAGGGTGGGCACGAGGAGAGCGGCTGCGGCTACGAAGCAGGGGACGACGTACATGGGAGAGCCTCCGTGTGTCGCACACGGTCCCACAATGAGGGGAATGGGCCAACAAAGCGGGAAGGGGGCTTGACCGGATGGCCTCGGGTTCGGGAGTCTCGCCTGCCGCATGACCGGTGCCGAGTTCGAAGCCTCGCTGCGCAAGCTTCTGGCCGGAGCCGATTGGAGCCCCAACCTGGGGTGCCTGGAGTGCGACCAATGCGAGCGGTGCAACGACTGCACGTTCTGCGTCGGCGGCCGCGGCCTCGCGCGCTGCCATTATTGCGAGGGGTGCGCCGACTGCATCGACTGCACGCATTGCGTACGATTGGTCGCCTGCCTCGCGTGCCAGCATTGCGTGGACACCGAGCGATGCGCGGGCAGCGCGTACCTCGTGCGGTCGGTCGGGTGTAGCTCCTGCAGCTACTGCTTCGGATGCGTCGGCCTTTCCCGGCGGGACTTCTGCATCCTCAACGAGCAGTACGACCGAGCGACGTACTTCGATGTGGTGTCCCGGCTCTCGCGCGACCTTCGCATCTCGACCCCATGAGGGCCGTCGTGCAGCGCGTCGCGAGCGCCCGCGTCGACATCGACGGCGAGACCGTCGGCGCCATCGACCGCGGGCTGCTGGCGTACGTGGGATTCGGGCGCGGGGACACCGACGAGGATTGCGCGTGGGTCCTCTCGAGAATCGCGGCTCTGCGCGTATTCCCGGACGACGCGGGCAAGATGTCGCTCAGCGTCCAGGACATCGGCGGCGCCGTTCTCCTCGTCAGCCAGTTCACGCTTTATGGAGACGTTCGTCGCGGCCGGCGGCCGAGCTTCGACGAAGCGATGCCTCCGGACGAGGCGCAGCTGGCGTACGACGCCGCCGTGCGGGAGGCTCGCGCGCTCGGGTTGCGCGTCGAGACCGGCCGCTTTCGCGCGGAGATGCGCGTTTCCTCGTGCAACGAGGGCCCCGTGACCCTCTGGCTGGACTCCTCGCTGCGAGGTCGACCCGGGAAATCTTGACCGCGCCGTCGAGCGAGCGGCAACAATGCTTCGAAGGTGGCGGAAGAAGAAGGCAAAGATCCCACGCTGGACGCACTCTGGGAACGCGTGCTCGAAGCCTGGGACGACGAGAGACCGCACGGAGCGTTGCTCGAGCATGCGGTTCGCACGCAGGCGCTGCCGGAGGTCGCCGCGCGCTATCGCCGGCTGACCGACGATCCGGCCCGAGGAGCGCGCGCCAAGCAAAGGCTCGGAGCCATCGTCGTCGCTGCGACGCAGATGCTCCTCTCGACCAAGACGCCCAAGCCCGGCAAGACGCCGCTTCCCATCACGCTGAGCGCCTTCGCCGTGGCCCTGCTGCTGCTGGCCTGGCTCGCCTACGCGCTCTGGGGGAGGCACTGACCCCCAGGCGTGCGGCAAGGGCGAGCGCCGCGAGCATTCCGCGAGCATCGGCCGTGAACGTGCCGGCGCGGTCGTACGCTGTGCCGTGGTCGACGCTCGTCCGCACGATGGGCAATCCGAGCGAGACGTTCACGGCCTCGCCGAAGCTGGCCAGCTTCATCGGGATGGTCGCCTGATCGTGGTACATCGCGACCACGCCGTCCCAGCGCTTCGCGAGCGCCAGACGAAACGCGCTCTCCGCGGGGGTGGGACCCTCCACCTTGGCGCGGATCCGCGCCGAGCGAAGACGAGCCTCGGCGCGCGCGATGCCGGGCGCGATGCTCGCGACTTCTTCCCGGCCCAGGAGACCGCCCTCCCCCGCGTGGGGATTGAGCGACGCCACGACCACGCGCGGAGCGCGGCGCGACAGGCGCGACAAGAGCCACGCGAGCCAGTAGGTCGCACGAGCCACGGCATCGGCCGTCACCGCGCGCGGAACCCGCGCGAGGGGCAGGTGCGTCGTCGCGAGCGAGGTCACGAGCTCCGGCGACCAGAAGGCCATGACGACCTCCCGCGCACCCAGGCGCCGCTGCAAATGCTCGGTATGCCCGAGGAACCGCGCGGAACCCGGGACGCCCGAGCGCACGATCATCTCCTTGCTGACCGGTCCCGTGACCAGCGCGTCGGCGTCTCCGCGCGCGACGACGTCGCACGCCGCGTCGATCCACGCGAGCTGCGCCGCGCCCGAGGCTGCGGTCGGCTTGCCGGGCCTGCGGTCGCGCGGCGCGAGGTCCGCGGTAGGCTGCCAGACGGCGACACGTCCCGAAAGCGACCATGCTTCGCTCGGCTCGCGCACGACGGCCAGCTGCCGGCTCGCGTCGATTCCCCTGCCCTGGGCGGCCTCGCGGATGGCGCGATGGTCGCCGACGAGGAGCACGCGCGCCGCCCGCTGCTCGACAGCCGCGACGACGCTCACCTCGGCACCGACGCCGCACGGGCAGCCGACGCTCACGGCGATGCGCGGGCGCGTCATCGCTTCGAGGGCTCGCTGGGCGCTCGCAGCTTGTATCCCGCGCCGCGCAGCGTCTCGAGCGGCAGCGAGTCGCCGAGCTTGGCACGCAGTCGTCGGACGTGGATGTCGACGGTCCGCGCGCCGCCCTCGTAGCGGCTGCCCCACACGCGCGCGAGGAGTGTCTCGCGCGAAAAGACACGCCCGCGATTCATCGAGAGGAAGGCGAGCAGCGAGAACTCCTTGGCCGTGAGCGTCACGCGTCGGCCCTCGACGCTCACCTCGTGCGCCGCCCTGTCGACGATCACCGCGCCGATCTTCAGCCGCTCCTCGGTGGAAAACTCGCTTCGCTTCCATTCGAGCGCGCGGATGCGCGAATAAAGCTCCGCCGGCACGCACGGCATAACGAGGAAATCGTCGAACCCCCAGACGGGGTCGTACATCGTGATCTGGCGCGGGGGGAGGGTGACGATGGCCGCCGTCTCGCCGAGATCGTGAACTTTGCGCGCCGCCCGGAGGGCCGCGGCGGCGAGGTCCGGCCGCTCGGCGGCTTCGAACACCATCGCGCGGACTCCTCCTCCGCCGCGCGCGCGCTCGACGGCGGCCGCGAAGTCGTCCCAGAGGTCGAGCGCGATGACCTCGGAGCCGAGCTGCCGGAGCATCGCGGCTGCGCCCTCGGAGTTCTCGAGCTGGGGCGCGTGGCCGACGACCAGGATGTACGCCGGGGACTTGGCCGCGTGTGGAGCCACGAAAGCCCACTTGTAACGCGCATGCCGCCCCGCGTCGAGCGGGTATTCGACGCGGGGCGCTCAGCCCACCCGCGTCCCGCCGACGGTGATCGCGGCGATTTTCACCGTGGGACACCCGACGCCCACCGGGACGCTCTGGCCGTCCTTGCCGCACGTCCAGATGCCGTCGCTCACGCCCACGTCGTTTCCCAGCATCGACACCCGCCGGAGGACTTCGGGCCCATTTCCGATGAGGTTTACGCCCTTGAGAGGTGCGGTGATCTTGCCGTCTTCGACGAGGTAGCTCTCGGTCAGCGAGAAGACGAAATCGCCGTTCGCGATGTCGACCTGACCGCCCCCGAACTTCTTCGCGTAGACCCCCCGCTTGACGCTCCGCAGAATCTCCTCGGGGTCGTGGGGGCCTGCCAGCAGGATCGTGTTCGTCATCCGCGGCATGGGAGCGCAGGCGAAGCTCTCACGACGCCCGTTGCCGCTCGGGCGCAGCCCGTAGTGGCGCGCGCTCAGCCTGTCGTGCATGTACGCGACGAGCTTTCCCTTTTCGATGAGGGTCGTGCTCCGCGGCTCGTTGCCTTCGTCGTCGACGTTGATCGTCCCGCGGCTCTGAAGCAGCGTCGCGTCGTCGACCACCGTGCAAAGGTCGCTGGCGACCGGCTCGCCGATCTTGCCGGCGTAGTTGCTCGTTCCCTTGCGGTTGAAGTCCGCTTCCAGACCGTGTCCCACGGCCTCGTGGAGCAGGATCCCGCTGTCGCCGGGGGCCAGCACGACTTCCATCTGGCCGGCGGGCGCCTCTTGGGCGTCGAGCATCGCGATGGCCTGCCGGGCCGCCTCCCGGGCGTGGTGCTCGGGGCTCTTGCCCTCGAAGTAACCGAGACTCGTTCGGCCGCCGCCGCCGCTCGACCCCTCTTGCCGCTTGCCGTCCTTCTCGGCGATGACGCGCACGCCGAAGCGCACGAGCGGCTGCGTGTCGCGCGCCATGGTGCCGTCGCTCGTCACGACGAGGATCTCGCGGATCTCCTCGGAGAGGCTGGCTTCGACCTTGACCACGTGGCTGTCGAAGGCGTGCGCCTCGGCCGCCGCGCGCTCGAGCAGCCGGCGCTTGTCGAGGCCCGGCGCGTCGAGAGTAACCTGCTGGATCTCGTACCGGCGTGCCACCTCGTTGGTGTGCGACGCCACGCTCGCCGGGCGCGTCGCCCCGCCGCCGCTGGCGATCTGCGCGGCCGTCTCGGCGGCGCGCTTCATGGCGTCCCAGTCGAGCCTCTCGACGTAGGCGTAGCCGGTGGCATCGCCCTTCTGCACGCGCACGCCGAGGCCCATCGAGACGCCCCGCGAGGCGCTCTTGAGAATGCCCTCGTCGTACACCAACCCGCCGGCCGCCCGGTATTCGAAGAACAGGTCCGCGTAGTCGCCCCCCCGCGCCAGGGCGATGCCGAGGAGCTTCTCCGCGAGGGCCGCGTCGATGGCCGACGGGCCGGCGGGGCCAAAGGGCGCGCGATAGAGGACCGACTGCGTCACCGACGGCGTGGGCATGGACATGGGTCGTGGGCGTTCCTCCGGCCAACCTACGTGCTGCGGAGCATCGCGTCGAGGGGGGCAAGCCCCCGGCCGCTCGCGTCGGCCGCGCGGCCGGCGCCGCTATCGGCGCCACGGTCTTGCTCGCCGTTTCCGACGACACCCACATTGGAGACTGCCGGCACCTCATGCGCAACGCCCCGAGATTGCTGAGGCGACCTCGCCAAACGCAGCCGTGTGAAGTATGCAGCAGCAGGAAAACCGAGGTATTCTTTACCTCGGCACTGGTCACCCCATCCCTCGCCTCCGCGTTCTTCGTTATCTTCACCACTCGAAACGGCGCCGCCCAGCGGCGCGTTCGACGGTGCGTGCGGGGTGGTGGCATCCAACCGCGCGCACGAAGCACCCCCATCCCGAGGAGCACCGCTAGCCGTGGCGATTGACCGAGAAAAGGTGCTCGCCGCCGCCCAGAAGTACGTCGAGAAGAAGAGGTACGACAAGGCGGTCATCGAGTACCAGAGGGTCATCCAGGAGGATCCGAACGACGCTCGGACCCTGCTGAAGATCGGCGACCTCCAATCGAAGATGGACGCCTACGCCGAGGCTGTCGGGACCTACGAGCGCGTCGGCAAGTTCTACTCGAGCCAGGGCTTCGCGCTGAAAGCGATCGCGGTCTACAAGCAGATCCGCGAAATCATCGCCAAGCACTTGCCTCAGCTCGAGGACAAGTACGCGCACATCACGCCGAAGCTCGCAGAGCTCTACCAGCAGCTCGGGCTGACGAGCGACGCCCTCGCCGCGCTCGACGAGGTGGCCACGCGCCTGCAGCGCCAGAACCGCGATCCGGAGGCCATCGAGGTCTTCCGGCGGATCGTCGATCTCGATCCGACCAACCCGCTCCCCCACCTGCGGCTGGCTGAAGCGCTCTCGCGCACGAAGGACAACGACGGCGCCGTACAGGAGTTCGCGACGGCCGCGGCTCAGCTCATCAAGCTGGGCCGGCGCGACGACGGGCTCAAGGTCATCGAGCGGCTGCTGCACCACAAGGCCGACCCCGCTCACGCGCGCATCGCCGCCGAGCAGTACCTGGCCCGCAGCCTGCCGAACGACGGCCTGCAGGCCCTGGCCAAGCTGCAGATTTGCTTTCAGGCCAACCCGCGCGATCTCGACACGCTCTCGCTGCTCGCCCGAGCCTTCAACCAGATCGGGCAGGCCGCGAAGGCCATCGAAGTGCAAAAGGAGATGGCGCGCATCGCGCGCGACTCCGGCAAAAACGAGCTTTTCCGAGAGCTCCTCACGCGGCTGCTCAAGCTGGCCCCCAACGACGAGGGCGTGCGCCAGCTGACGATGATCTCCTCGATTCCGGCGCCGGGGACGGTGTCGCAACCGTCTGCGCGCGGGGTCGTTTCCGAATCGACGGCCACCGCGGCGGCGGAGCAGACCGAGGAGTCGCCCGACGCGACGCTCGACGGCGCCGAGGAATCGTACGAAGACGTCGGCGACGGCGACATCGAGCCCGAGGAGGACGAGGAGCTCGGCGAGTACGCGCTCGACCGCACCGCCCAGGGGGACGACCCTGCCCTCGACCGCGCCTACAGCCCTGCCGAAGAAGCCGCCGAGCCGCCGGCGGCCGACCGGCACGAGCAGGTGCTTCACATCCTGGCGGAGGCAGCCTCCTTCCGGCGCACGCGCCTGCCGGCGAAGGCCATCGAGACGCTGCGTGACGGGCTCGAGCTGGCTCCGCAATCTCGCGAGCTGCACGAGATGCTCCGCGACGTTCTGCTCGAAGCCGGGAGAGCCCAGGAGGCGACCGCGGTGATGCTCGCGCTCGCGAGCCTCGAGATCGACTCGCTCGACGGCGAGGGCGCGGCGCGCACGCTGCAGGACGTGCTCGCGCTCGATCCGCAAAACGTTCGCGCGACCGAGATGCTCCACGAGCTCGGCTACGAGCTGGTCGAGGAGCCGGCGGCGTCGCTGCCCGAGATCGCGCCCGATGAATTCGTCGAGGCGGAACCCGCGAGCCGCGTGGCCGAGGAGCCGGAGGCATACGACCCGGCCAGGCCGCTGCCGTCCTACGACCTCGAGGAGATCGGGCCCGACGAGGTCTCGATGCGCTCGTACTCCGAGCCGAGCATCCGGACCGCGAACCGCACGAACGGGCACGCGGGGTTCGACTCGATCGACGATCCGTTCGGCGAGGGACCCCTGCCGAGCTTCCCGCTCGACCCCCCCACCGAGAGCGAGGCCGTCCTCGCGCCCGACCGCGCCGACGCGAGCCAGGCGTATTCGTCGACGCGCCTGCCGTCGAATCGGGCCGGAGGGGTGCTGGAGCTGGAGTCGGCGCTCGAGGAGGCGGAGTTCTTCGCTTCGCGCGGTCTGTTCGAGGACGCGCGCACGATCCTCCAGGAGCAGCTGACGCGCCTCCCGAGCCACCCGCTGCTCCTCGAGCGGCTCGCCGAGCTGGAAGCCCAGGAGCACGGCATCCAGGGAGGCTCCGGCACGCGTCCGTCGCCGTCGGCCGAAGGCGAAGAGGCTGTCATCGGCGAGGACCGCGCGTTCGACATCGCCGAGTCGCTCGGGGTGCTGGACCCCGCCGACCTCGTGCCCGAGGCGGGCTTCGGCGCGCCCATCGAGCAGGTGGACGTCGAGGAAGTGTTCGCGAAGTTCAAGGAAGGCGTCGCCAAGCAGATCGGCGTCGACGACGCCCAGAGCCACTACGACCTGGGCGTCGCCTACAAGGAGATGGCGCTCCTCGACGACGCCATCCGCGAGTTTGACACGGCCGCGCGCGACCCGCGGCGCGCGTGCATATGCCGCTCGATGATCGGAATGATCCAGATCGAGCGAGGCAACATCAACGAGGCCATCGACTCCTTCACACGGGCGTTGCAGGCGCCCGACTGCACGAAGGACCAGGAGGCAGCCCTCTCGTACGAGATTGGGTCCGCGTACGAGTCGAAGCGGCTGAACAAGCAGGCGCTCGAGTACTTCCAGCGCACGGCGCGCCTCATGCCCGGCTTCCGCGACGTGCAGGAGCGGATTCGGCGGCTGCAGCCGGCGCCGCCGCAGCCGATGCGCGCGGCCGTCGGCGCCGACGACGAGTTCGATCGCGCGTTCGACGACATCATGGGCGAGGGCAAGCCGTAGGGGCGGGCGCGGCCCCGACGGGCTGCGCCGGCCAGCGGGAATCCGGCGCGGCCGAGGTGCGCCGGGCATCGACGATGCATGCCACGCCTGCGCATGTCCATCGACGTGCAGCGCGTGTATGACGAGCGCCCGAGGCATCGCGGGCGGCGGTTCCTGGTCGACCGGCTGTGGCCGCGGGGGATCCGCAAAGCCGACCTCCCGCTCGACGGCTGGCTGAGGGACGTCGCCCCAAGCGACGAGTTGCGTCGCTGGTTCGGGCACGACCCGACCCGCTGGAGCGAGTTCGTGCGGCGCTATCGCGACGAGCTCGACCATCATCCCGAAGCCTGGAAGCCGCTTCGCGATGCGGCCAAGCGCGGCTCGGTGATCCTGCTCTTCGGCGCGAAGGACGAAGAGCACAACAACGCGATTGCGCTCCAGCAGTACCTTCTCGAGAAGCTCGCTGGCGCGGCGCGGCGCGGCGCGGCCGGGCCGAGCGCGGCGTTCTCGTCTAGTAACTGCACCCGAGATAGGTGACGCCGGTGTCGAGCCAGACGCCGCACATAGTCAGGTGACCGCCGTACCAGGTCCCCGGGCACAGCACCGCGCATTGCGAAGCGGGCGGATAGACTTCGTTGCCGCTGGGGTCGGCGACCGGGCAGGCGGGGCCCATGATCGCGAAGTTAGCCTGCTTGTCATCGGACATATTGGCGCCCGAGGTGATCGGGGCGCCAACGTTGCACCCCGGCGTCCCCCCGCTGCTGCTGCCGCTCGAGCCGCCACTGCTGCTGCCCGAGCCACTTCCGCTGCCGGACGACCCGCCGCTACTGCCGGACGAGGAACCCCCGCTGGACGACGTCGTGCCGCCGTCGTCGAGGCCGGCGCCCGTTGATCCTCCGCACGCGGCCACGGCGACGGCACCCATCACGCCCAATGCGTACCCATAAGTCGCTCTTGCGACGAGCATCCCGTCCTCCAAGGTTCACCGGCACGCGCGGCGTTCCGCGGCGCGCTCTCATGAGCGCGTAACCGGTTTGTGGCCGTTGACCGGGACAGCTTGCAGAAAATCGTCGACGAGCCTGCGTTATCCCCCCAGCGCTCCCACCAGCCGCTGCACCCAAGGGTCGCCCACGCCCGCGAGCTCCGCGAGCGCGAGGGCCCGCGTCGTCCCCGACTGCCACAGCTTGCGCACCGCGCGCTCGAGCGCCGCGACGCTCGCTTCCGGCACGCCGCGCCGCCGCAGGCCCACCACGTTCACCCCGCGTACGCGCGCGCGATCGCCCTGCACCACGACGAACGGCGGCACGTCTCGCTCGCACGCCGCGGCCGCGGCGACGAACGCGCTCTCGCCGACGCGGACGAACTGCGCGACGCCGCTCAGGCCCCCGAAGGTCGCCCAGTCCTCGACGACGACGTGACCGGCGAGCTGCACGGCGTTCGCCAGAACGCACGACGAACCGATGACGCAATCGTGGGCGACGTGCGAGCCGACCATGAAAAGGTTCCCGCTGCCGATGCGCGTCGAACGCTCCTCGGTGCCGCCGTGGACCGTTGCGTGCTCGCGAAAGACGTTGCCCTCGCCCGTCTCCACACGACCGCTGCCGCCCGTGTGCTTCTTCGCTTGCGGCTCGCCGCCTACGACCGCAAACGGGTGCACGACGTTGCGCGCCCCGAGCGAGGCCGGTCCGCGGACCATCGCGTGCGCGTGCAGGACGCAGCCCGCGGCGAGAACCACCCCCGCCTCGACGACGGCGTAGGGGCCCACGACGACGTCGGACGCGAGCTCGGCGCGCGGATCGACCACCGCGGAAGCGTGAACCCGGGCCATGCGCTACCCCGTGCGATCGATGACGCTCGCGAGGAGCTCCGCCCCGGCGCAGAGCGTCCCGTCGACGGACGCCTCGCCGCGGAACTTCCACACGTTGGTGCGGTGATGCACGATCGAGACTTCGAGGTCGAGTCGATCGCCGGGCGTCACCGGGCGGCGGAACTTCGCCTTGTCGATGCCGAGGAAGTACATGAGCGAGCTCGATGCGTCGAACGGCTCGCTCGCGTACGCGAGGATTCCGCCGATCTGCGCGAGGGCCTCGACGATGAGGACGCCGGGCATGATGGGGCGCGCGGGAAAGTGACCCTGAAACCAGGGCTCGCCCATCGTCACGCACTTGTGTCCGACGATGCGCTCGCCGGGGATGACCGACGTGACCCGGTCCACCAGCACGAACGGCCACCGGTGCGGCAGGATCTGCAGGATGCGGTCAATCTCGATCGAGGTCTTTGCTTTCAAGATTGCCGCCCCGGGTTTGTGCGATAGAGCGCGGCGAGGGCGCGCAGCCATCGCGCGCGGGGCACCGCCGGGTATCCTGCCACGACCGCACCGGCCGGTACATCGCCGATGACGCCGCTCTTGGCCGCGATGCGGGCGCCGTCGCCGACGGTGACGTGATCGGCGATGCCTACCTGGCCACCGACGAGTACCCCTCGGCCAATCGTCACCGAGCCCGCGAAGCCGCACTGCGCGGCGACGATCGTCCCCTCGCCGATGTCCACGTTGTGGCCGACGTGCACGTGCGCGTCGAGCTTCGCGCCGCGGCGCACGCGCGTCGGCCCGAGGGTCCCGGCGTCGACGGTGCACAGCGGCCCGATGACCACGTCGTCCTCGATGACCACACCCCCGAGCTGCGGCACCGCTCGGACCACGCCCCCCTCGCCTGTGGCCCAGCCGAAACCGGGGTGCCCGAGGACGCTCCCGGGCCCCACGACGACGCGCTCCCCGAGGACGACGCGCGGGCCCAGAACGGCGCTCGCCGCGACGACGCAGCCGTCGCCGACGATCGCGGCGGGATCCGGCACGAGCGCATGCTCGAGCAACGCGGCCATGGCCCATGTCGCATGCGGATGCACCCACACCGCGGGCGACGGCGCTCCCTCCACGCGCGCTGCGAGGCTGGCGTCGACGAGCAACGCCGCCCCTCGTGCGGCCGCTTCGCGTGCCGCAGCCGCATTTCGCGCCGACAGCAGCGGCGCCAGATCCCCCTCGCGCGCGACGGCGGGCCGGGCGATGCGCGACGGCGCCACCGCGGAGCCCCGGAGGACCGTCCCGCCATGGCGCGCCGCGAGCGCCGAGAGGGCCTCACCGTGCAGTCGAACGACGCCGTCCCAGGCCGTCGCAGAGAGCGTCACCGCGGGAGGCCCTGCGCGATACGCCCTAGAGCCTCACGGCTTCGACGAGCCGGCCGGCGGAGCCGCCTTCGGCGCCGGAGCTGCGCCCGCGGGGGCCGAGACCGCGCCGCCGTTGGCGAGCTGGATCACGCGGTCGGTCAAATCGAGATCGCTGCGCGAGAAGGCCACCGTCGCGCGGTCGACGATGAGATCGTACCCGTCGGTCCCGGCGATGCGCTTGATGGTCGTCATGATGCGCTCGAGGATCGGGTCCTGAAGCTCCCGCTGCTTCTTCTCGAGCTCCTTATTGTATTCGACGAAGGTCGACTGCAGGTCCACCATCTGCTTCTGCCAGTCGTCGACCTTCTTCTGGAGCGACGCCTGGGAGAGGACCTTCGACTGCTTGTCGATTTCCTCTTTCTGCTTCTGCAGGTCTACCTGCTTCTTGTTGAGCTCCTGCTGGCGGCTGTCGAAGAGCTTTCGGAGCGTCGCCTGGGCGCGAAGGCCGTCTTCGGTCTGCACGACGGCGCGCTGCACGTCGACGACGGCTACCTTCATGACTTGCTGCGCGGCGGCGGTCTTGCCGACGAGCGAAACGGCGAGCGCCAGTGCGGCCGAGAGCACGAGACGAGCGAAAATGCGCATGGTGGGCCACGGGCGTACCCAAAGGCCGCCGCCTGGTCAAGCTGCGGGTATTGTCCCGGGCCCGTGATTCCCGTTTTTCGACTAGCTGCCCGTCGTCGGCTGCAAGGGCGCGCGGCAGCTCTTCCAGCCGGTGCTCGATTCGACCAGCTCGCGGCGGACCGTTATGGGCGCCCGCGCGCGCCGCGCACGAACGAGTCTCCGGCGTGCACGATCGACCTTCCGGCGCGCCCGAACCGCGCGTCGACATCGAGGTTCCGGCGCGCCCGAACGGCTCCCGGACGCGCACGAGCGAGTCCGCCGCGCACGAGCGACTCGGCGTGCACGTCAACCTTTCGTGCCTCTGCTTGAACAACTTCCGGCCAAAGGACGACCTTCCGGCCCGCATGATCGATATGGACGCGACGCACCTTCTCCCGTCGCGCACGGAGCACGCCCCGACGCGTACAACGCCTCGCGCCCGTCCGGAGCACGCCGTGCGCGCGACAAACGGTTTTCGGGCGCGCATGAAGCTCGTTACCCGTACATGAAGCTCGGCATCCCGGGAGACTTCGTTGCCCGCGGGCTGATTCGGCTCTCGTACGCCGACAGCGACCGTTTCGACGCGCATGGAGGTCTTCATGTCGCGCCCGGAGCTTCGAATGTCGCCGACAGCGTCGCTCCGTGCGCGCATGGGGTTCACCATGTCGCGGACAACGTTCGTTTCGTCGCGTCCCATGCTCGCTGGTCGCCGTCCCAAGACGCGCGTGCATCGTCCGGAGTCGCTCGGGACGCGCCAAAAGCGATTTCGTCCGCGCCCCGAAGAGCTTCATCCGCGGCGATCAGAGCTCTGCTCCGCGGGGAGAAGAGCTTTATGCACGCCTCCGCGAGCCTCATGTAGCCCGTGGCCTGCCGTCCGCCCTTCGGGAGCTCTATGGGCGGCTCGACGAGCTCCGCGCGGCTCGGCAAGAGCCTCGTCCGCGCCGGGAGAGCCCGGCCCACGCCGGGGAGAGCCCGGTCCACGCCGTGAAGAGCCGCATCCGCGCCGGGGAGAGCCCGGTCGACGCCCAACGACGATCGGTCACGGTCCGCGGAGCCGGTCGCGTAGCTACATCCAGGGGCAGGGATACTCGGTTCCGACGCACTGCCACCGCGCGCTGCTGCCGCCGTCGTCTGGCCAGCGCAAACAGCCGCAGGCGATGCCGACGCCCTGCTCGCACTCGGTGCAGGAGCGACCCTCCGTCGTGCACGGGTCCCCGCTGTTGATGTAGGTGCCGGTGCAGCGTGTGACGTCGGGCGGACCGTCGTTGCCGTCTCGGAGGCATTCCGCCGTCGAGGACATCGGAACCGCTGTCGTCGACGCCCATGCTTCCGCTCTTCGTGCCGCACGCTGCGGTGGTCAGGATCGCGAACAGGAGGCATGGCCGTCCGCGGAAACCCCATTCGGAGCATGGGGAACCTGGGAGCAAAGTGCGTACCCGCGGCGCCGAGCCAGCGACTGCCCGAACCCTCCGCGACGACGCGCCGGAGTGTGCCGCGCCGTGGCCGGGAGATCGTGCGGGCGCTTGTCGATCTCGGCGGGCCGCAGCCTCAGATATGGCCGCTGGTCCCGGGCTGGCCGCCGTTGTTGCTGCCGCTGGTCCCGGGCTCGCCGTTGCTGCCGCTTGTCCCGCGCTGGCCGTTGCTGCCGCTGGTCCCGCGCCGGCCGTGACCGCCTCGCCCACCCTTGTGGTGCTCGTGATCGTGCTCACGCGGGGCAAGCGAATCGTCGGTCGTACCCGTGTCGTCCTGGGCGGCGCTGCCGTCAGAGCCGAAGCGCTCACCGCGAGGCCCGCCAGAAACAGCGCCATTGTCGTGCCTACGCGCAACGAGTCCTGCATTGCTCGCCATCGCACACCTCCGGGGAACTCAGCCATGCCGGGTATACGGCGTTTCCCGAGAACCGTTTCCGCGGTGCTTTCTTGCCAAAACCCAATCCCTTGGCGGCTTTGCGGCCTGGCGGCTCTCCCCTCTCGAACAATGGGTCGAGGGGCCGCGCTGCACTACAGTGGATCGCAATGGTCGCCCTCGACCTCCACCTGCACCGTCACGTATTCGACGTGGAGCAGGGAGCGAATCCGCTCCGAGAGCCGCTGGGCGAGCGACGCGTCGCTCGTCCTCGTCACCACGTGCACGGTCACCGCGTCGTGTCCCGCGCCGAGGGTCCACACGTGCAGATCGTGCAGCGAGGCGACGCCCGGGAAACGCGCGATGACCTCGTGAATGGCCTCCAGCGGCAGATGCGGGGGCGCCGCCTCGAAGAGCACGCGCGTCGCGTCCCGCAGGAGGCGCAGCGAGCCGTAGAGCAGGATGGCCGCGACCACGAAGCTCGCGATGGGGTCCGCGGCCGGGTGGCCGCCGAAGCGAATGACCAGCGCGGCGCCCAGCGCGGCCAGCGCGCCCAGGGTATCGCCGAGCAAGTGCAGCCAGGCGCCGCGCAGGTTCAGGGCATGGCCCCCCCCGGCGTGGGCTTGGTGGGCTTGGTCCTCGTGGTCGTCGTCGTGGTCGTCGGGGTTGTCGGGATCGTGCGTATGAGCGTGGGGGTGGCCGATCACGTCGTGAAGCAGCCACGCGCTCAAGCCGTTGACGACGAGCGCCATCAGGGCAACCGCGACCATGATCCCCGCGCGCGGCGGAGTGCGGTCGTGCAGAGCCCCGACGCCCTCGAAGACGATACCCGCGGTGGTCACGAGCACCAGCACGGCGCTGAAGATGGCGGCCACCGGCTCGGCGCGGCGGAGGCCGAAGGTGAACCGCGGCGTGGGGCGGCGCACGGCCAGACGCATCGCGACCAAGCTCACGCCGATCGCCAGCACGTCCATCAGCAGGTGCAGCGCGTCGGCCTGTAGGACGACGCTGTTGGCCACGATGGCCCCGGCCAGCTCGAGCACGAAGAAGCTGCTGACGAGCGCGAGCACGATGCCGAGGCGCCGCGCCTGACGCGCCTCTCCCGGAGTGAACGAGCCGTGGACGACGCGCGGCGCCCGGGCCGGGGTGTGGTGATGCGCATGGTGATGCGCAGGGTCGGGGTCACGTTGGAGCTCGCGGGCGTGCGCGGGATCGGCCATGGGTCAGGTTCTCGACCGCAGCTTCGTCGTGCTCCGCACTTCGGACTAGGTGCCCGTGTTGCATAACACGGGCACACAGCCTCGCGCACGCTCGGCTAGAGGAGCACGTAGTCGTCGGCGACTGCGGCCGGCGCGGAATCTAGCGCGCGCGTGGTCTCGTCGTCACGGCGAACGGCCGTGAGATAGAGGCCATGCAAGATGGCCGGGTGGTCTTGCACGAGGGTGAGAAACTCCTCGCGTGGCAGAAAGAGCGTCACCGTCGGATGCACGGCGATGACGTCCGCGTTGGCCTTGCGCCGCAGGACGAGCGCGACCTCGCCCACGGTCTCGCCGGCCGCCAGCGTCGCCAGCACGACCGGCTCTCCTCCCTCGTGCGCAACCACGGCGACTTCACCCGAGGCGAGCATGTGCAGCCCCTGGGCGTCCTCGCCTTCGTTCACCAGCTTGGCGCCGCGCTCGAAGATGCGCGTCTCGAACCGCTCCACGAGCGGGGCGCGCTCGCCCGCAGGGACCGAGACGAGCACCGGAGACGTCCGCGCCAGGTTCGTGACCATGCGGCGCCGGCAGTGCGTCGCCAGCTCGACGCCCACCTCGGGTCGCTTCTCGGCCACGGCCTCGAGCGCCTCTCGCGTGGCCACCAGCAGAATCGACGGGCGTGTGGCGGTCACGCTCCCGGCGCGCGGCGCGCGCGAAAGGAGCGCCATTTCGCCGAAGAGAGCGCCGCTCGTCAGTCGCGCGAGCACCATGGCGGGCTTGCCGTCGTCTGGTTCGTCCGTTCCGCGCCGGGTGACCTCGAGCTCGCCTCGCGCCACGATGTACGCCTCGGCGCCCTCGGTCCCCTCTTCGATGACCGCCTGCCCCGCCGGCACGGTCGTCATCTCGAACGCGCCGAGCAGGGCGCGCAGAGCGTCGCGCCGAAGAGCGCTGAACAGCGGCAGCGGCGATACGAACGGCAAGTCGGTCGTGCTTTGGTCCTCGTACGCTTCGCGCGCCGAGTGCACGATCTGCGTCGCCTTGGACGTGAGCGCGGGCCCGGTGAGAAACGAGCTGAGGGGCTGAACTCCGGCCAGAGGGGGCAGGGGCGGCGGCGGTGCCTCGTCCGCGCGCAGCCGCGGCGAGCCCAGGCAAAAGGCTTGGGCCACCTGGTCGAGGTGCGCGCCCACGTCCACGCCGAGCGCGCGGAGGTCGCCGACGGCGGCGATGGCCAGAGGAAGGTTCCCCGCGTCGATGGCGCAGCCCACCGCGAGCCCGAAGCCCTCGATGGCGGCCTCGGTGCGGCCCATCTGCTGGAGCAAACGGCAGGTGATGACGAGCGCACTCGGGTTCCTGGGGTCGCTCTCGACGACGGCGGCGCCCCACCGAAGGGCGGCCTCGGCCTCGTCCGCGAGCAGCAGGGTGAGGGCGCGATCGATCGGCGAATCGTGGGTCTGAACGCCGGGCAGATCCGGCGGAGCGTTGCGCATCACGGGTCGCCGGTCAGCTTATCACTCCTCTTCGTCGTCCTTGCGCCCGCTCTCCGCCCGCTCGAGGAATTTGCTCATGGCGCTGGCCGTCGCCGCCACGAGGGGCACGACACGGGGGTAATCCATGCGCGTCGGGCCGATTACGCCCACCGTTCCCGCGGCCTGCCCGTGGGCGGTGTAGGCGGCGCCCACGATGGCCAGCTGTCCACCGCCGAGATCGCCCACTTCTTCGCCCACGACGACGTGGCCGCCCTTGGCCTCCATCGACATGTCCAGGAGCTTGACGAGCTTCTCCCGCTCGTCGAGCGCCGTCACGAGCTGGCGCACGTGGCCGGCGTCGTGAAACTCCGGCTTCTCGAGGAGCTTGTCCTGTCCCTCGATGACGACGTCGGTCTCGCCGCCGACCGCCTCCCCGACAGCGGCGCCTCCCAGCTCGAATGCCTTGCGCCTCAGCTCGTCGTGCTGGACCCGCTCGCTTTGCAACTTGCGGTCGAAGAGCTCGCGCAGATCGCCCAGGCTTCGCCCCTCGACGACGTCGTCGAGGAGGTTATGCAGCCGCTGCAGCTCCGCCTCGGTCACCGTCACACGCAGGAAGCGGTTGTGTACGGTGCCGTTCTTCATGACGAGAACGGCGAGCACCTCGCCCTCGCCGGTGCGAATGAAGCGCAGCTGCTTGAGGACGAGGGTCTCGGCCCGCGGCGCCACCACGACGGCCGCCGTTCCGGTGAGCTCGACGAGCAGCTTGCCAGTCGCGCGCATCGCGCTCCTGCCCGGCTCCATGGAGGCGAACCGTTCTCGAATCGAGGCCTCGTCGGCGTCTTCCAGCTCGTGCACGTGCATGAGCGCGTCGATGAACAGGCGAAAGGCGCGGTCGGTCGGGACGCGGCCGGCGCTCGTGTGGGGCTGGCGCAGGTACCCGAGCTCTTCGAGATCGGCCAGGACGTTTCGAATGCTCGCGGGAGAGAGGTCGAGGCCCGACTTCTTGGCGAGCGTGCGCGAACCGACCGGCTCGCCCGAGGCCACGTACTCCGTGACGCAGTGGTAAAGCACCTGGCGAGCGCGCGGGCTGAGCTCCAGCATGGGACCGTCCTGTCATTTTAACGCGGAATCACCCGCGCCGCATGGATCACGCAAGGCTCAGGCGCTCGAGCAAGGCTCGCATGTCGTCGGGCAGGGGAAGCTCCCATTGCATCGTCTGCCCCGTCGCGGGGTGCACGAAACCGAGTTCGGCGGCGTGGAGCATCAGCCGCGGCGCTTCGATCAGGGAGCCGCCGTAGCCGCGCACATAGACGCGCTCGCCGACGAGGGGGTGACCGGTCTCGCTCAGGTGAATGCGTATCTGGTGCGTGCGGCCGGTCTCCAGGCGGCACGCGACGAGGGTGGCGCCGCGCAGGGGCTGCAGCAGCTCGACGTGCGTGATGGCCTCGCGGCCGCCGGGCACGGGGCGCGAGCGCGGGTGCCGGGTGGATCCGCGGAGTCCGTCGCCGCGGTTGGCCAGGAGAACGGTGCGAATGGTGCGGGAGGGCACCTGGCCGTGCGCGATGCCGAGGTAGCGCCGGTGCACGGTGTGACTCCGGAACTGCGACGACAGGCCTTGCTTGGCGAGCCATGTACGCGTGAAGACGATCAGCCCGGTCGTCTCCCGGTCGAGGCGATGGACCACGCCCAGGTTCGGCCGGCCCGCGCGGGACCGGCCGCCGCGTTTTTCAATCCATGCCCGCACCCGGGCATCCAGGGTGTCTTCCCCCGTCCCGCCGCCCGCGCCGGCCCCTAGCGCCGGTCCCTCGTAGGGAATCGTGGCGAGTCCCGCGGGCTTCGCCACGACGACGACGTGCGCATCGGCGTGGAGGACATGGAGCTCTTCCGCCGGGTCCCGCGGGGAAAGGCCCGGCCCCAGCCGCTTGGCCTGCGGCGCTCGCTCATCCAGCACGAGCTCGACCCCAGCCGCGGCGCGCGTCGTCTCTTCCGTCACCACTTCGCCGCCCAGGCGCACCTTGCCCGCCGCAATCCAGGCGCGCGCTCTCCCCCAGCTGACCCCGAAGGCCCCCCGAACGGCCCGGTCGAGCGGTCCCGCGAGCTCGGGGCTCACCTTCTCCTTACGCACCGCCATGCACGCGCCCTACCCTAGCTGGAGGCCGCCGTTTTGGGGCCGGGGCCCCAAAACAAAAACCTGCGAGACATGACCGAACCTAAGGAATACCGCTCGCATTGCTTGACACCCTGAGGCGACGGTCCGCACAATCAAGCCTGAGTCTCGCGCCTACTGTCATTTAGGCCGGAGAGTTCACGTGCCCAAGACCCTGCTCGCCGTCGACGACAGCGCCACGATGCGCAAAGTTCTCGAGATTACCTTCGCTGGCGAAGACTATCGAGTCGTCACAGCCGATGGGCCCGCGAGCGCGCTTGCTCGCTTGGGCGAAGACCCAGTGGCCGTCGTCATCGACGCCACCCTCGGCGCAGCCGACGGGTACGCGCTCGCCAAGGACGTGCGGGCCCGCAACGCTCGCACGGCCATCGTGCTCCTCGCGAGCCGCTACGCTCCCTACGACCCGAATCGCGGGCGCGAGGCGGGCGCCGACGACTACATCGACAAGCCATTCGACACCCAGGCGCTCATCGAGAAGGTCAAGAAGGCCGTGCTCGTGCGCGAGACGACGCGGGGCCTCCCTGCTGCCGCTGCGGCTCCGACCGCAGCGCCCATTGCGGCCGCCGCAGCGCCGGCGTTCAACCCGAGCACCACGGCGCCGATGGTCGCGAGCCCGTTCGGCCTCCCCCAGCGCGTGCCGTCGTCGCCCGTCATCCCCGCCGTCAAGGGTTCGTTCCCCACGCAGCGCACGCATACTTTGTCGTTCGAGGGCACTCCGGCGGCGGCGCCCCCGGCCCCGCCTGCGCCTCCCCTGTCTCTCACGCGCACCGCTCCGTCGGGCATGTCCATCGTGCAGCCGCCCACGGCCTCGCCGCCTGCGCAAGCTTCGGCGCACACGGTACCCACGGCAGCGCCACCGCGAGCGGCAGAGACCGCGGTGGCTCCCGCGATGGCCGCGACCAATGGCCACAACCTCGCAGGCAAGTTGAGCGATCTCGGGCTCACCGCGGCCCAGGTAGACGCCGTTCTGGCGCTGTCGCGCGAGGTTGTCGAGCGAGTCGTGTGGGAAGTGGTGCCGCAGCTCGCCGAGACGATTATAAAGGAAGAGATCGCCAGGCTGACCAAGGACGGCTGAGCCACCGGGGTTCGCCGCGGCCCAGCCGGTGGCCGGTAGACGCTGCAGAAGATCGTTGGCCTGCTAACGATTGAAGGCGGCATGGCCCAATCGGAAGACGCACTGAAGGCGCTCGCCCGTGCGATCGCGCGGATCGAGGATTTGCTCGAGAGGCTTCCGCTCGAGGTGGCCAAAGATCTCCGCGCGCGCATCGCGACGCTCCGCACGGTGCTCCTCGAGAAGAGGCCGCCGGCTCTCGTCCTCGTCGGGCGGCGCGGCGCCGGAAAGTCGTCGCTCGTCAACGCGCTCTTTGGCGCGAAGCTCGCCGAGCTCGGGCATGTCACCGCGCAAACGGGCCGAGGCCGCTGGTACGAGTACGCAAGAGAGGGGGGCGCGATGTCGATCCTCGACACGCGCGGCCTGCAAGAAGGTTCGGCTCCGGCCGAGGGCGACAGCGCGCCGAGCGCGCTCGAGTCGATCGGGCTCGAGATTCGCGCCAAGGCGCCCGACGCCGTCGTCTTCGTCGTCAAGGCGAGCGACGTCGACTCCGGAATCGAAGTCGACCTGGACGCGCTCGAGAGCGTCTACGAGGAGGTCCGGCGGGCCCACCGCACGGAGCCGCCGCTCGTCGCCGTCGTCACGCACTGCGACCTGCTCGAGCCGAAGACGACACGCCTGCCTCGCGATGCCGGCGGCGAGGACGACGAGGACGCCCGCGAGAAGATGCGCCACGTGGCCTCCGCCGAGCGCACCGCGGCCCACAAGGTCGACGGCCGCCCGCGCCTGCGCGATCGCCGTGTCGCAACGCTCGGGGTGTCCACGTACATGTCGTGGCGCCCGGACGGCTCGCTGCGCGCCGACGAGCGCTGGCGCACGGAGGAGCTCGCGATGACGCTCTTCCGCCACCTGCCCGACGCCGGCCGCGCCGAGCTGGCGCGGGCCACCCAGACGCGCGCCGTGCAAGAGGAGCTCGCGACGACGCTCACCAAGGCGACAGCCGCCGTCTGCGCCGGCATCGCCGCGGCCCCGCTGCCGCTCGCCGATCTCGTGCCCCTGACCGCGCTGCAGGCCGGTCTCGTCGCGGGCATCGCGTGGATCGGCGGACGATCGGTCGACAAGCGCGGCACGGCGGAATTCCTGACGAGCCTCGGTGCCAACGTCGGCGCCGCCTTCGCGCTGCGCGAGGCCTTCCGCGCGCTCATGAAGATCGTCGCACCAGGCGGCGGTCCGGTCGTGTCCGCGACCATCGCGTTCAGCGGTACGATGGCCATCGGCGGCGCCGCGCGGGCGTATTTCATCCGCGGCGTCTCCCTCGACGACGCCCGGCGAATCTTTCGTCGCAAGGATTGATCCCATCGAGTGTGCTAATCGGCTCGCGATGACCGAGACGACGCCCGCCCTCGATCAGCCGTACGATCCGGCGCGAGTCGAGCCTCGCTGGTACGCGTTCTGGGAGGAGCACGGCGTCTTCGCCGCGACCGACGCCGCGAGCGACGAACGGCCCGTGTACGTCGTGCCGATGCCGCCGCCCAACGTGACCGGCAGCTTGCACATGGGGCACGCCCAGCGCTGCACGCTGGAAGACGCCCTCGTCCGGTGGCATCGCATGCGCGGGTTCAACGTGCTCTGGCAGCCGGGCACCGACCATGCGGGCATCGCGACGCAGCTCGTCGTCGAGCGCCTCCTGGCCCGCGAGGGGACGAGCCGCCTCGCGCTCGGACGCGAAGCCTTCGTCGCTCGGGTGTGGCAGTGGCGGCGCGAGACCGGCGACCGCATCCTCTTGCAGCAGCGCATCCTGGGCGCGAGCCCCGACTGGTCGCGGGCGAAGTTCACGATGGACCCGGACATGAGCCGCGCCGTGATCGAGGCGTTCGTGCGCCTGTACGAGCAGGGCCTGATGTACCGGGCCACGCGTCTCATCAACTGGTGCCCCGAGTGCCGCACGTCGCTCAGCGACCTCGAGGTGGACAACGAGGAGGGCGCCAACGGCGAGCTCTTCGAGTTCGCTTACGAAGTGGAGGGCGGAGGCGAGATCGTCGTCGCCACGACGCGCCCCGAGACGATGCTCGGCGACACCGCGGTCGCCGTTCACCCGGACGACCCGCGCTACACCGCGCTTCACGGCAAGCGCGTCAGGCACCCCTTCGTCGACCGCACCTTCCCCATCGTCACCGACGCGGTGCTGGTCGACCCGAAGTTCGGAACCGGCGCCGTCAAGGTGACCCCCGCGCACGACTTCAACGACTTCGCGACCGGGAAGCGCCACGGGCTCGAGGAGATCAACATCCTCGACCTCGACGGCACGCTCAACGCGAACGCGGGCCGCTTCGCGGGATTGGACCGCAAAGAGGCGCGCCGCGCGGTGAAGCGCGCGCTCGAGGAGAAGGGCCTCGCGCGCGGCAGCAAGCCGCACACGCTGACGCTTCCGCGGTGCCAGCGAATCCGGCGGAGTCGTCGAGCCGATGATCTCGACGCAGTGGTTTCTCAAGATGGGTTCCATGGCCGAGCGCGCGCTCGAGGCCGTTCGCTCGGGAAAGACCCGCATCATCCCGGAGGAGTGGAAGAAGACCTACGACCACTTCCTCGAGTCGATCCAGGACTGGTGTGTCTCCCGCCAGCTCTGGTGGGGCCATCAAATCCCGGCGTGGCACGGGCCCGATGGGCAGGTCGTCGTCGCGCGCCAGCGCCCGAAGGACCTGGGGGCCGACGGGACCGTCTGGACGCAGGACCCGGACGTGCTCGATACGTGGTTCTCGAGCGCCCTCTGGCCGTTCGCGACGCAGGGCTGGCCGGACGACACGCCCGCGCTCGCGAAGTTCTATCCCGCCAGCGACCTCGAGACGGGCTACGACATTCTCTTCTTCTGGGTCGCGCGCATGATGATGATGGGCCTGCACTTCACGGGCGAGGTCCCCTTCCGGCGCGTGCTTCTGAGTGGGCTCATCGTCGACGAGACGGGCGACAAGATGAGCAAGGTGAAGGGCAACGTCATCGATCCGCTGGACCTGGTCCAGGGCGCGAGCTTCGCCGAGCTCGTGACGAAGACGCTGCCGGGCGCCCCCGAGAGCGAGGCGCTCTCGAAGTTCAAGAAGGCGTATCCCTCGGCCGCGGCGATGGGCGGCGGCTTCCCGGCGTTCGGCGCCGACGCCGTACGCTTGACGCTCGCGAGCTATCCGCCGAGCAACAAGCGAATCGCGCTCGCCCCCAAGCGCATCGAGGGCAACCGCCACTTCCTGAACAAGATCTGGAACGCGACCCGTCTCGCGATCGAACTGCTCGGCGGTTGCGCGTGGAAGGACGCCCCTCCGCCCGCGGGATTCCACAACCGGTGGATCCGCTCGCGCTTCGCGGCGGCGTGCGCGACCGTGCACGAGGGTCTCGGCACGTTTCGCGTCGACGAGGCGACGCAGGCAGCGTACCGCTTCTTCTGGAACGACTTCTGCGACTGGTACCTGGAGCTCGTGAAGCCCATCCTGCGCAGGCAGGCCGACGGCACCTTCGCCCGGCCCGCCGAGGTCTCCGAGACGCAGGCGACGCTCGCGTACGTGCTCGAGGGGAGCCTGCGCCTGATGCATCCCCTGATGCCCTTTCTCACCGAGGAGCTCTGGCAGCGGCTGCCGAAGCCGCCTTCGCGCAGGGCGAGCATCGCGTTCGGGCCGTACCCCACGCCGGACAGCGAGCGCGAGGCGCGCGACACCGGGGTCGAGGCGCAGATGGAGACGCTGCAAGCCGTGATCTCGGCTGCGCGCACGGTGAGGAGCGAGCACGACATCGACAAGAAGGCCGACGTGCCGCTGCGCGTTCGCTCGACCAGCGCGGAGACGCTCGCCTTCCTGGGCGGCCACGGCGGAGCGATCCGTCTCCTCGTGAGGACCGCCGGCGACCCCGTCTTCGAGGCGCCCGGCGGGGAACGCGAGAAGGGCACGAGCGTGAGCGTCGTACCGAGCGCGCGAGGGCCCATCGAGGTGCTCGTCGGGCTGAAAGGCCTCGTCACGAAGGACGAAGAGCTCGTCCGCATCGACCGCGAGTTGAAGAAGGGCGAGAAGGACCTCGCGGCAATCGACAAGAAGCTCTCGTCGCCGGGCTTCGTCGATCGTGCGCCGCGAGAGGTCGTGGAAGAGGCGAAACAGCAGCGCGCCGTGCTCCTCGAGTCACGCGAGCGCCTCGTTGCGGCGCGCGCGATCGCCGAGGAGCTCTGAGAGGCGCCGCCCTGCGGCGAGCTCGCCGGCGACGCCGTCAGCCGGCTCTTCCCGGCGCTCGCTTGGGCCTGGGCACCTCGGTCCGCGACGCCCGCGACGCGGGCGAAAACAGGCTGGTGCGCGCAATGCGCGCGAGCTCTCGATCGTAGCGCTGGGCGGCATCGCCGAGAAGAACCGTCGAGGTCACCGAGGCGCACGCGGTGGCGGTGACCACGAGCTGGATGATGTGCAGCACGTACGCGTCGTCGTCGACGTCGGCGTGGTGGCGCCCCGACAGCCGGCCCCCGCGGACGTACTCGGCCACTGCGGCCAGCCAGGGGCGCATCGAGCCGCGCAGCAGCTTGCGGAGCTCGGTCGGCCGATCGAGCGCCTCGCGCAGCAGAAGACGTGCGCGGTCCGGGTCGGACGCGAAGAAGCGAACGAGCTCTCCAAAGACCGCGTCGAACCGATCTCGGCTCGCCGTCGCCGCGCGCAGAAGCCGCGGAAGCGTCCGGTTCCAGTGCTCGAGGATCGCGTCGAGCACCGCGCGGCGCATCTGCTCCTTGGACGGGTAGTGGTGGAGCACCGCCGGTTTGGTCACGCCGACGGCGTCGGCGATGTCCTGCAGCGTCGTGCCGTCGAAGCCGCGCGCCGCAAAGAGGCGGGTGGCCGCCGCCAGCGTCGCGGAGCGTACGTCGGTCTCGGGAGAGCGCATCGCCCGCATACTATCGTCAGCAACGACGCTTACCACCCGGTAACACGGTGCGCCAAGCGTCACCCGGAACCTCGCCGTCTCAATGCCGGGAAACGCGCAGGTTGTTCCTTGAACTATCCACAATCGGATGGTACTGAGTCCTAACCGGATGGTAAGCAGGGTCCGTCCGGCCGGGTTGGATCTTTGGTCGTTCCCCGACCAGGAGGAGGTCGCCATGAACCATCGTGGTTTGCAACGTATGGGTATCGTCTGCGTGTGGTCCGCGCTCCCCATCTCAGGAGCGTTGGCGATCGCGTGCGGAGCGAGCGACGCCCAGATCCCGGTCGAGGATGGGGGATCGTCGAGCGGCAGCGGCTCGGGCTCCACGAGCTCCGGAAGCGGAAGCGGGTCGAGTAGCTCGGGCGGCTCGAGCGGCTCCTCGAGCTCCGGCGGGTCGAGCGGATCGAGCAGCGGGTCGGGCTCCTCGGGCGGGTCGAGCGGATCGAGCAGCGGCGGCGGAACGTGCCAGCCGGCCGCAAACCTCACCGTCGCGGCCAACGTGTCGATCGCGGTTACCTGGCCGGGGACGACGGCAGGCAACAGCGGCACGGGCCAGGTCCACATCTGGCTTCTGTCGAAGTTCACCGCCAACAGCAACAACTTCAGCGGCGTCAGCCAGACGTGCGGTCTTGCCTTGCCCGATCTGCAGCTCAACTTCCTCGGCCAGGTCGCGGCCGGCGGCTCCAAGGTCCAGATCCGAGATCCCCCCGGTGGTCTGGGCGAAGTCCTCGATGCCCACGTATGCGTCCACCGGCTCGCAGACCGGCTGGGGCGCGCCGAACACGTTCAAGATCGACTCGACGCTGGCGCTCATCGGCTTGAAGCTTCCGTCGGGCACGGACCCCGCGGCGTTCAAGTGGCCCACGTCGGCCTGGAGCTTTCCGTCAGGAACGACGTTCCCCGACGACGACACCGACATGAACCTCGGCATCACCGCCTCGCCGCTCAGCAGCACCGGTTACGTTCTACCGCCGACGGCCGTCGGCCTCGGCGGCTCGGCCCCGACCGCCGATCAGGTCTACCTCGCGACGCGCACGCAGATGGCCCTGAGCGGCAACTGGACCTCGTGCACCGACCTGTCCGGCACGGCCATGGTGACGGAGTTCGACAACCACGTCGTCGGTTGCCACGTCAAGGGCGCGGCGGCTTGCACGACCAACGCCGCCAACACGCAGGCCGATTTCATCGACCAGAACCGCACCGTGTACGCCCCGGGCATGGCCACCTTCGTGGCCAAGACGCTCTCGGACGGCGCGTCGTGTGCCGACGTCCTCTCCGCGCTGCCGTGAGGCGCGCTCGCCTCGCGCTGGCCACGGCCGCCGCGCTCGCGGCCGTCGCCCAAGGTCCTCGCGCCCACGCGTCCGGCTTTGCCACCGCGCGCTTCGGCGGCGAGCAAGGGAGCGTCGTCACGACCAATCCGACGGCGCTCTATTACAATCCGGCGGGCATCGGGTTCAGCGAGGGAACGCACATCTTCCTCGACGGCAACCTCGCGTTGCGCAACATGACCTGGAGCCACGCGCTGGCTCCGACCGACCCCCCGGACCCGCCGGGCGGCGAGGGCGCCAACACCGGCACCGCGCACCTGTTCAACGTCTTCGGAGGCCCGGCGCTGGGCGTGACGACCCGCCTCGGCTCCTTCGCCGTCGGCGCCGGCCTGTTCGTGCCCTTCGGCGGCCGCGAGAGCTGGGACGCGAACACCCGATTCGCCAATTCGGCGTTCCCCCTCGCGGCGGCCGGCGTACAGCGATGGCACGTCATCGACGGCGCGCTCACGTACATCTACGGCTCCGTCGGCGCCGCCTACCGGATCGGCCCGCTCAGTCTCGGCGTCGCCGGCAACGTCGTTCTTTCGTCGGTGTCGTTCTCGCAAGCCAAGAACCCGACCGGGATGGGGATGCCGGACACCGCGCGCGAGGGAAGAGTCAATCTCGACGTCAGCGGCACGACCGGCAGCTTCGGTGCAGGTGCGATGCTCGAGGCGGTCCCCGACCATCTCTGGCTCGCCGCCTCGTACCAGTCGCAGCCCGGGCTCGGGCCGCAGCCGCTGGGCGGTACGCTCGCCATCACGTCGCCCTCGGTGAACACCAAGTACGACGTGACCTTCACCCAGGGCCTGCCCGACGTCGTCCGTGCCGGCGTGCGGTGGAGCCCCATCGGGGTCCTCGAGCTCCGGCTGTTCGGCGAGTACACGCGCTGGAGCGTGAACCGCACCCAGTGCGTCGCCCTCAAAGGGCACCCGTGTGCCGTGTACCCCGATGGATCGGACGCGAGCGGGGCCACGGTGGCCAATTACCGGCGCGACTGGAACGACACCTACGGCGTGCGCGCGGGCGTAAGCTACTGGGTTCGCCCGGACATCGAGGCGTTCGCCGGAACGGGGTTCGAGACCGCGGCCGTGCCGGACTCCACGCTGGAGCCCAGCCTCGCCGACGCGGACAACATCGAGCTCGCCCTCGGCGCGCGCGTGCGCCTCGCCCACTGGCTCTATCTCGCGGCGTCGTACACCCATCTGCAGTATTTCGATCGCGACAACACCGGCCGGAGCACGCTGGCCAACGCGCCCGTGCCCACGCAGCAGCAAGACGGCGGGGGGCGCTACACCCAGTGGGTCGGGGTGTTCGACCTCAATACCGAGATGGTCTTCTGAGGCGCCGGACGCGCGAAGGCGCGCACCCTTCCGACCGTGGCGCACACCGTCCGCGCCCGAGGAGCCGGTGCGCGCGCACGGCGCCGGCGCGTTCCCCATCCGATCGGGTGCGGTCGCTCCGAGCGCACCGCGGTTGTTCGCGCCGCACGGCGTGATCGCTGCGGGCCCCGGAGCCGCGTCGCTCGACCACGACGCCGGGCGATTCGCCGTTATGATTGGCTATGTGTGGGCAGGCTGCGCCGTGCGGCACGGTCGCTGCTAGCTCGTTCCTATTCCGCAAGGATGCCCCATCGGAAAGGCGGGTCGTACATGAAGATGCACTCGGTGCTTCGCGCGGCTTCGTTCGTGGGTCTGGCCGTCGTGCTCGTCCGGTGTGGGTCGTCGGGGGGCGACCAGGGCTCGGGTGACGGCGGGTCGAGCAGCGGCGGCTCCAGCTCCGGCGAAACGAGCAGCGGCACGAGCACCAGCGGCTCGTCCAACTCGAGCAGCGGCACGAGCGGCAGCGGGTCGTCCAGCTCCGGTAGCGGGGCGAGCAGCGGCTCGGCGAGTGGCTCCGGCAGCGGCACGAGCACCAGCGGCTCGACGAGCGGATCGAGCAGCGGCGCGACGAGCAGCAGCGGCTCCGGCTCCGGCAGCGGCTCCACCAGTGGATCGAGCAGCGGCGGCACGTCCAGCTCCGGTGCCGGTGCGCAATCGGTGCTCCAGCGCGGCAACGACGTGTACCGGAGCGCGACGTTCACCGAGCCGAGCTTGACGGCGAGCGCGGTCACCGCGATGGCGCCCGACGCGATGTTCAACACGAACGCGACCTGGACGCAGAGCGGGCAGACCAGCAACCAGGGCACGGCATCGGTGCTTTACCTCCAGCAGGGTCCTTCGGGCCCCGGCTGCCCGGCCGGGGCGACCGGATGCGCCGCGACGGGGCGCGCCGCCAACGCGGGCCTCTTCTTCGGGTTCCCCGCCCGTGCGACGACCAACGTCATCGCGTTCGACGAGGCGACCGGGCAGCGCGTGTGGACGGCCAACGTCGCGAGCGGCGGCGACGGCATCCGCGGGACACCGGTCATCGACGGAGCGTCGCGCCGCCTCTTCGTCGTCACGGGGAACAGCCCGCACGTGGTGCACGCGCTCTCGGTCGACGACGGCACCGAGGTCAGCGGCAACGGCTGGCCGGTGACGCTGTCGAGCGCCACGCTCTCGTACACGGACCCGGGGTCGAACGCGAAGATTGCCTTCAACTCGGGGTCGCAGAACCAGCGTGGAGCCTCGCTGCTGGTGAATGACGTCCTCTACATCCCCTTCGGCGGGCAGTACGGCGATGGCGGCAACTACAACGGCTGGGTCGTCGCCGTCGACATCACGAACCCGACGCGGGTCGCGGGCTGGGCGACGGTGGCCTCGCCGGGCGGGAGCGCCAACAGTCGGTCGGGCATCTGGGGCTCCGGCGGCCTGGCGTCCGACGGCACGTACGTCTTCGCCGCGACGGGCGACACGACGTGGTCGTCGGGGATTCCGGCCACGCACACCGGGGACTCGCAAGAGCTCGTGCGCGTCACCGGTCTCGCGCAGTTCACGCGCGACGCGGCCAGCATCTTCGTGCCGACGGAGTGGAACCAGTGGGACAACGGTCCGGGCGGTCACGACCTGGACTACGGCGCGTCCACGCCCGCGTTCGTCCCGTTGCCGGCGGGCTCGAATCCGCCGTCGCTCCTCGTCTCGCCCGCGAAGGCGGGTCGCCTCTTCCTGCTCGATGGCTCCGACCTGAGCGGCGGAAAGTACCCCAGCGCAGGCGGCGCGCTCGCAGACATCGAGGTCTCGGGTGGGGGCGAGAGCGTGTACACCGCGCCGACCATCTACAGGTCAGCGTCGGGCCTGCACGCGACCATCAACGTCGGCGGAGGGCAGCCGCCCGGGGGTGGCTGCGCCGCCGGCGTGGCCAAGACGCAGGAGCAGCTCATCTCGGTGCTCCTCCAGCCGGGCCAGGCCCCAGCCGCCACGCTCGCCTGGTGCGCCTCGAACTCATCGGGCGGGGGCCACACGAACTATCCGCCGATCTCGACCACCACCGACGGCGTCAGCGCCAACGCCCTCGTCTGGTTCATGAACGGCAATCAGCTCGAGGTCGTCGACGGCGACACGGGCGTGAAGGTGTTCACGACGACAGGCACGGCGTGCAACAACGTGCCGAGCATGAGCTTTCCCATCGCGGTCAACAATCGCATCGTCGTGGCCGCCCTCGATGGGCTGTGCTCCTGGTCGCTGAACGGCATGTGAGGCGAGGCCGACCGACCGAACTGCGTCTCATCTCGCGTGGGAGCCCTTTTCCCCCGCGGGTGCGCACCGGGCCCCGGTAAGCTTCGCCCCTGGCGATGACGGATTCCTCCCCAGCAGCCGCCGAGCCTTCGCTTCAGGCGGCCCTCATCTGGCTGCGCAAGCAGCACGACGTACGCTACGCGGAGGTGCGCTTCGTCGAGGCCGCCGGTGAGCACCTGCGCGTGCGCGACGGGCGCCCCGAGCAGGTCGCGACCGACGCATCGCGCGGCGTGGGCATCCGCGTGCTGGGCGCGAAGGCATGGGGCTTCGCGTGCAGCGCCGACACCAGCGAGGGTGAGGTCTTGGCGGCCGCGGAGCGCGCTCTCTCCATCGCCCGCGCGTCGGCGGTCGTCGCAAGAACCCCCGTCGTGTTCCCCGAGCAGCCGGCGTCGCGCGGTACCTACGAAACGCGTCCGGCGGTCGACCCGTTCGCCATACCGCTCGAGACGAAGCTCGCGACGCTCGACTCGCCGGTGCGCGCCCTTCGCGCCGGGGACGCGCGCCTCGTATCCGCGGAGGCGTGGATGGACTGGACGCGCCAGACGAAGCGCCTGATGACGACCGAGGGCACCGACGTCACGCAGCGGTTCACCTTCGGCGCGTGCGGCATGCACGTCTTCGCGCTCGGCGAGGGGGGCGTCTCGCAGCGCCGCAGCTACCCGTGCTGGCAGGGCGGCGACGGCTTCCAGGCGGGGTGGGAGCGCATCGGGGCGCTCGACTTGATGGCGCACGTCGACCGCGTGAAGGACGAGGCGCTCGCCCTGCTGAGCGCTCCCCCTGCCCCGCCGGTACGCGCACGCTGCTCCTCGAGTCGAGCCAGGTAGGCCTGCAGATACACGAGTCGTGCGGGCATCCCACGGAGCTCGATCGCGCGCTCGGCAGCGAGATCTCCCTGGCCGGCGGGTCGTTCCTGCAGCCGCCGCTGCTCGGCAAGCTCCGTTATGGCTCGCCGCTCGTCACGCTGGTAGCCGACGCGACCAGCGAGGGCGGCAACGGGACCTTCGGCTGGGACGACGAGGGCGTGCCCGCCGGCAAGCGCGCGCTGGTGGATGGAGGCATCTTCGTCGACTACCTGTCGAGCCGTGAAACGGCGGCAGCGCTCGGCCGCCCGTCCACGGGAACGATGCGCGCCGAGGCGTGGAACCGCGCGCCCATCATCCGCATGGTCAACGTCTCGCTCGAGCCGGGCAGCGCCGGAACGCTCGAAGACCTGGTCGCGGACACCGCCGACGGCGTCCTCGTCGCGACCGACCGGAGCTGGAGCATCGACGACGTTCGCCTGAACTTCCAGTTCTCGTGCGAGATCGCCTGGGAGATCCACCGCGGAAAGCGGACACGCCTGCTGCGTGACCCCTTTTACACGGGCATCACCCCGCGCTTCTGGGGTTCGTGCGACGCCGTGTGCGGTCCCAGCGAGTGGCGCCTCTGGGGGATCACGTCGTGCGGCAAAGGGGACCCCATGCAACTGATGCACGTCGGCCACGGCGCAGCCCCGGCGCGCTTCCGCGACGTCACCATGGGCAGCGCGTCGTGAAGGGAGCCGCTCGTGAAAGGTGAGCAGCTACTCACGCTGTGCCGGGACGCGCTCTCCGCCGCCGGCGAGCCCGAGGCCGAGGTCTACGCGCACATCGCCGAGAGAGGGTGTGCGCGCTTCGCGATGGGCGCGCTCGGGCAGCACATGCAGCTCACGGAGCCGCACGCGGTCGTCCGCGTGGCGCACGGGAAGCGCGTGGCCGAGGCGGCGACCAGTCGACTCGATCGAGGAGCCCTCGTCGCGGCGCTACGCGACGCCGCGCGCGCGGCGAGACACGTTCCCGAGCAGGAGGGTTTCCCCGGTTTCGCCACCACGGACGAGGCGGAGCTCGAGAAGCCACCACGATTCGCGGAGACGACCGCCCGGGCGACCCCCGAGGAGCGCGTCGAGCGACTCGCGCCGGAGCTCGAGTCGATTCGCCGCGCGGGATTCGTGAGCGCGGGGATGCTCGAGACTTCGCGCGCCGCGCACGCCGTGGCGACGACGCGCGGGTGCGCGCGATCGCACGACGCGAGCGTCGCGGCCTTCCGCGTGTGGGCGCTCGAGACCGCAGGCGCAGGCGGAGCGGCCGGCTACGGTGGCCAGGTGCACCGCGACGTGCGCGCGTTGCGTCTGGCCGAAGAGACCGAGCGAGCCATCCGCATCTGCACGATGTCGCGCGATCCGGTCTCTCTCGACGCGGGCACCTACGACGTCGTCATGGAGCCCGAGGCCGTGACCGAGCTTCTCGAGTGGCTGTCGATGATCGCGTTCGCGGCGCCCGAGGTCGAGCAAGGCTCGAGCCCGCTGGCGGGGCGCCTCGGAGAGCGAATCACGGGCGAGGGCATCAGCATCGTCGAGAATCCGCTCGACGCGTCCGACCTCGGGTTCGGCGCGCCGTTCGACCGCGAGGGCACACCCCGGCGGAGCGTCCCGCTCGTCGAGGGCGGCGTCGCCCGGGCTATCCTCTACGACCGAACCTATGCGGCGCGCGCGGGAACGGCGTCGACGGGCAGCGCCCTGCTGCCGGGGCTCGGGTCGCCCGGCGGGGTGGGCGCCACTTCGGTCGCGCTGGGCGCGGGCTCCGCCGCGAGCGTCGAGGACCTCATCTCGGGCGTCGACCGGGGCCTCTACGTGTGCCGGCTCCACTACGTCAACGGCCTGCTCGAGCCGCGTCGCGCCGTGATGACCGGGCTGACGCGCGACGGGTGTTTTCTCGTCGAGCGCGGCAAGATCACCCGCCCGGTGGGCAACCTGCGCTTCACCGACAGCTTTCTCGAGGGGCTCGCCCGCTGCGACGCGATGACCCGCGTGCGCAGGGCGGTGCCGACGTGGTGGAGCGACGCCGGCGCGTTCGTCGCGCCGGCCATCCGCATCCGGGCCTTCCGGTTCAACGGGAAGAGCCAGGAACGATATGTTCCGGACGCTGGGCCCGATCCTCGCCCGGATGAGCGTTTTCCGGCATGACCCCAACCGTGTGAGCCCTCCGGGGGTGGGCCCAGCCAAGCGCCTAGTCCCCGGCGCCCAAAGTTGCTAATGCCTCCGCCCGGCCCATGAGTGACACCAAGAGCAGCGGCCAAGGCCGCGCCAATGCTGCCGTTTCGCAGCGCGGCGGCGCGCCTGCTTCGCTCCAGGCGCAGCCTTCCCTCGCGGGCACGCCTTCCGCCGGCAACCCGGCTGCACCAAGACAGGAGCCCACCGGCGCCGTGACTACCGCGAAAGACCTTTCCTCCCTGCCGCCGACGAAGCCATCGCCCGACACCGGCAGCACGCCTCCGTCGAGCTCCCCTCCGGGCCCCCCGGAGAGCGGCTCTCGGGCGGACACGTCGAAGCCCGCGTCCCCGCTCATCCCTCGCGGGAATCCGCTGCGCATCGCGCGCGGCGGGGTAACCGCGTTCGTCGGCTGCTTCTTCACGCTGCTGTTGATGGCTCACCCTGGCCAGCTTCGCTGGGGCGTACCGCTCGGCGCGCTGCTCGTGGGGATTGCCGCCTGGGGGCTGATGGACCTCCTGGGCACCTTCGACGACCCCGACGATCGCGTCGCCCGGTCGATGTCGCTGCGCGCGCTCGCGCCGGCGCTCGTCACGTTCGTCGGCACGGGGGTCCTCTTTTGTCTGGCGCTCGGAGGGGCCCAGGCAGGTTGGGCGCTACCCCAGCCCGCGTGGGGAGTGCTCGTCACCGTCACGTTCATCGCGAACGTGGCGGCCCTCTTCGAACTGGGCCGCAAGCTCGGCGCCTGGCAAACCGACGAGGAGGGTGTCGAGCGCCCGCTCTGGAAACGGCACGGCTTCTGGGTCGTGGTCACCGCCGCCGCCCTCTACTTCCCGTTCATGGGGACCTACGCGCTCTGGGATCCCTGGGAGACCCACTACGGCGAGGTCACGCGCGAGATGCTCTCGCGTGACGACTGGATCAGCCTCTGGTGGGCGCAAGACGGCTGGTTCTGGAGCAAGCCCGTCCTCGACATGTGGATGCAGGCGATCTCCATGGCGACGCTCGGCGTGCACTACCAGCCCGACAAGATGCTGATCGGCGACGGGACGCAGCCGGTGATGCACCCGGAATGGGCGGTGCGCGCGCCTGTGGTCCTGCTCACGATCCTGGCGATGTATCTCCTCTACAAGGGCGTCGCGAAGACGTTCGGCCGTCGCGCAGCGCTGCTCGGGGCGCTCGTGCTGGCGACGATGCCCGACTGGTTTTTCCTCGCCCACCAGACCATGACGGACATGCCGTTCGTCGGCGCCATGACCGCGTGCATGGGCCTGGTGCTCATCGGGCTCCGGACGCCCGAAGACGTCAAGGTTCGTGACTACGAGGTCGCCATCGGCCCGAGGAAGTTCCGCCTCAGCGGCTGGCACCTGGTCTTCGGCGCGGTGCTCGTCTGCACGATCCCGCAGATTCTGTATCTCCTTTCGCGCAACTTCGAGTTCCTCTGGCGGCCGGGCGCGCACGGGTTCCGCCCCCATTGGGACGAGTTTCGCAGCGGCTCGGGTGGCGGCAATTGCGGGCTGCCGGGCAACGAGGAGTGCCGCACGACGCTGCCGGCGAGCATTCCGCATGGGACCGGGGCGACGCCCGATTCGCTCGGGGGCATGGCGTGGCGTACCGTCGGCGCGTTCGAGCCGGCGCTGCAGGCCGTGCTGTGGAGCGTGCTGCTCGGCGTTCTGCTCTACATGAACTGGGGCGAGCGGCGCGCGAGGCGTCTCCTTTACCTCGCGGCGTGGTTTTTCGCCGCGATCTCGACGCTCGGGAAGGGACCCGCTGGCTTCGGACTGCCGGTGCTGGTGACGCTCTCGTACCTGGCCGCGTCCCGTCCGGGCGAGGATCTCGTTCACGCGCCTGCAGCGCATCGTGCGCGAGCTCACGCATTTCGAGATCGTCGGCGGACTCCTTCTCATCGTCCCCATCGTCGCGCTGCCCTGGTACGTCGCGATGTACGTCCGGCATGGGCCGCCGTTCACGGATCGGCTCATTTTCCACGACATGTTCAACCGCGCGTTTCATCACGTGCACGACACCAACGAGGGCGACGACACGAGCTTCCGTTTTTACCTGTGGCAGCTCGGCTACGCGCTCTTTCCCTGGACGGGACTCGCGCCGCTGGGCCTTCTCTGGTGGCTTCGCCGCGGCTCGCGCGGCGAGGGGGTCGCCGGGTCGAGCGTCGACAACGATCGCGCCGACACATCAGTGCTCCTGTGCTTCTGGTTCGTCTTCGCGTTCGTGCTCTTCTCGTTCATGGGGACGAAGTTCCACCACTACATTTTCCCGGCGATTCCGCCGATCGCGATGCTCATCGGCGTCGTGCTCGACGAGATGATGGGCGACGGCGAGGTCGCGCCCGCAGGCAAGCTCGCGGCGTATGTGGGCGGCATCGCGATCGGGACGGCGCTCCTCGTCTTCGGCGTGGCGCGCACGCAGCCGGGGTCATTCTTCGGAAGCAAACCCGAAGGTCGTCTGGCCGACGGGGCCACGCTCGGCGGGGTAGCGATCGCGCTTGCCGGCATCGCGGTCCTCGTCGCGGCTGTCGCCCGGTTCCGATCGCGGCAGAAGGAGGGCGCCCCCGCGCTGTCGCCGTACCGCGGCGAGCAACCCGCAGACGCGCGTGTGGCCGAGAAGCCCGACCTCCAAGAGCGGCCGGTATCGGCCGTAGGCACAGACGGCAGCGCGGCGCACGCGTCGAGGATGTTGGCGGCTGCGGCCATGGCGGGCGGGCTCGTGCTCATCCTGGTGACACGCGACCTGTCCATAAAGCCCGAGGGCGCGGACCAGCCGGGAGCCATCCGGCTCTTGCAGCTCTTCACGTACAACTACAGACGCCCCTGGCCCGACTCGCTCGACTTCTCGGCGGCGCTCCTCAGCTTCGGCGCGGTGGCCGTCGTGTTGTCGCTCGCGCTGAGCGTCCGCGCGGTGCGCCGCCACGCCGTGGTGGCGACATGCTCGTTCGCGTTCATCTGGGCCCTCTGGGGGCTCGACGTCTACATGACGAAGACCGCCCCGCACTGGGGCCAGCACGAGGTCATCGCGGCCTACTACGCGAATCGCGCATCGCCCGACGAAGAGCTCGTCGCCTACCAGATGAACTGGAAAGGCGAGAACTTCTACACGGGAAACCACATCCCGGCGTTCGTGTCGACCGGTCAGACCTTCACCAACTGGATGAAGAAGAAGCGCGAGGACGGCGCCAAGGTGATGTACTTCATCACCGAGCACGGCCGAGTCGGCGGTCTGAAGAGCGAGGTCGCCGGCAAGTCGTACCGCGAAGTCACCGACAAGACCCTCTGCAACAAGTTCGTCCTGGTACGAGCCGAGCTGTAGCGGCGCCACGCGTCGCGCACGTCCGGTCGTCTTGCCCGCAAAGCTCATCGACACTAGACTGAATGAGCATTCATTCGCGTGGCGGGCGCGAGGAGGACGGTCATGTCGAAGCCCATCCAAGCCATCAATCGGTACAAGGCGGATCTGCGCGAGATAAACTTCTTACTTTTCGAGCAGTTCCAGCTCGCCGAGCTCCTGGGCAAGGCGCCATTCGAGGCCTGGGGTTCCGACGAGTGCCGCTCGTCGCTGACCGAGTGCTACCGCTGGGTGCAGAAGGTCATCGGCCCCATCAACGCGGGAGGCGACCACGAGGGCTGTCGGGTCGAGGCAGGCGCCGTCGTGACGCCGCGGGGATACAAAGAGGCCTGGAAGAGCCTTTACGAGGCAGGCTGGAAGCAGATCGCGGTGGACCCGGAGCACGGCGGGGCCGGCGCGCCCCACTCGCTGCAGGTGATCGTCGAGGAGATGATCAGCGGCGCCAACACGGCGTTCGCCATGTACTCGGGCCTCGCGTTCGGCGCAGCCGAAGTCATCGAGTCGTTCGGCACCGCGGACCAGCGCAAGCTTTTCTGCCCGCGCATGTTCGGTGGCGCGTGGGGGGGCACCATGTGCCTGACCGAGCCGCAGGCGGGTAGCGACGTCGGCAGCGCCAAGACGGCCGCGTCGCGAAACCCGGACGGGACCTACTCGATCCGCGGGACCAAGATCTTCATCTCCGGCGGCGATCACGACCTGGCGGAGAACATCATTCACCTGGTGCTCGCCCGCGTGGACGGCGCCCCGCCTGGCACCAAGGGGCTGACGCTCTTCATCGTCCCCAAGCTGCGCGTGCGGGAGGACGGCGCGTCCGGAGAGGCGAACGACGTGACCGTCGCGAACATCGAGCACAAGATGGGCATCAACGGCTCGGCGACGTGCATCCTCAACTTCGGGGACGCCGGCAAGTGCATCGGCTGGCCGGTCGGCGGCGAGAGCAAGCTGAACCAGGGCATGCCGCAGATGTTCAAGCTGATGAACAGCGCGCGCATCGCCGTGGGCGTGCAGGGCATCAGCGTGGCGTCCAGCGCCTATCTGAACGCGCTCGAATACGCCCGCGACCGCAAGCAGGGCGCCAGCATCACGCACTGGAAAGACCCGACCGCGCCGCGGGTGCCCATCCTCGAGCACGCCGACGTTCGCCGAATGCTGCTCGACATGAAGGCGCGCGTCGAGGGCATCCGTGCCCTCGCGGTGAAGCTCGCCAATCACCAGGACCACGTGCGCGCCTCGCACGGCAAGGACGAGACGTCAGTCGCGTACCACCAGGGGCAGGTGGATCTGCTCGTGCCGCTCGTGAAGGCCTACGGCAGCGATCAGGGCTTCCGCGTCTGCGAGACTGCGATCCAGACCTTCGGCGGCGTGGGCTACACGAAAGACTTCCCGGTCGAGCAGTACTGCCGCGACGCGAAGATCTTCAGCATCTACGAGGGCACGAACCATATCCAGGCCATGGATCTCGTCGGCCGAAAGCTGGGGCAGAACGGCGGCGCCAACCTCCAGGCATACCTCGCGGACATCGCGCGGTTCGTGCAGAGCCGCGCGGGCGACCCCGTGCTCGGGCCGGCAGCCAAGACGCTCGGTCTCGCGCAGGAGGCGCTCGGCGGCAACGCGATGCGTCTCCTCATGTGGTTTCAGACGGGCAACATCGGTCTCGTCCCCTTGCAGGCGAACCGGTATCTCGAAATGATGGCCGAGACGACGGTCGCGTGGATGCTGCTCGAGGGCGCAGCTCTCGCGCTCGAGAAGAAGAAGGCCCTGCCCGCGCAGCACGCGGACGCGGCGTTCTACGACGGCAAAGTGGCCGCGGCGCTGTACTTCGCGCGCAACGTGCTGCCGGGCGTCGAGCTCAAGGGCAAGCTGATGGGCGAGGAAGACAAGACTCCGCTCGAGATTCCCGATGCCGGGTTCTCCGGCGGGGTCGCGTGAACGCGCAATCTCTACGCTGAATTGCAGCCCGTCGTGGCGCGGTTCTCGCAGCCGCCTGGTCCATGCTGGACTCGGAGCGACAGCGAGCTCGCATGGTCCAGAGGCAGCTCGCCCGGCGGGGCATCACCCAGCCGGAGGTGCTCGCCGCGTTTCTGCGCGTCCCGCGGGAGGCGTTCCTGCCTGCGGCGCTCGTGGAATTCGCCTACGTGGACACGCCGCTTCCCATCGGAGAAGGGCAAACCATCTCGCAGCCCTACATCGTAGCGCTGATGCTCCGGGCGCTCGGGCTGCGCGGCGGCGAGCGCGTGCTGGAGGTCGGCACCGGCTTCGGTTACGCGGCGGCGGTGATGAGCCGCCTCGCAGGCGAGGTCTACACCATCGAGCGAATCGAATCGCTGGCCCACGCTGCGCGCCAACGCTTCACTCGCCTGGGCTACGAGAACATCCATCTGCGGGTCGGCGACGGCTCACTCGGCTGGCCGGAGCACGCCCCCTACGATGCGATCTCCGTCGCAGCGGCAGGCCCGAACGTGCCGCCCGCGCTGCTCGAGCAGCTGGTGATCGGCGGCCGGCTCGTCATGCCGGTCGGAGAAGAGTCGGCGCAGACGCTGGTGGTCGTCACGCGCGTCGGTGAGGGCGAATACCGCGAGCAGACGATCGCCGACGTGCAGTTCGTGCCGCTCATCGGGGAACAAGGGTGGGAGGGCGCGCGCGTCGTCGGCGCTCCGCGTCCCGCGCGGGAGACGCGCGGCCTGACCTCGTTGATTCACGATGCGGCGGAGCGCTTCGACGACATCGAGACGGCGCCGATGGAGTCGCTCCTGGCACGAATCGCCGACGCGCAGGTCGTCCTACTCGGCGAGGCGACCCATGGGACCAGCGAATTTTACCGGATGCGCAGCCGTATCAGCGCGGAGCTCATCGCGCGACGCGGGTTCCAGTTCGTGGCCGTCGAAGCCGATTGGCCCGACGCGGCGCGCATCGACGAGTACGTGCTCGGCGGAAAGCGCCGCTCCTCGGTCGAGTTCACGCCGTTCGCGCGCTTCCCCACCTGGATGTGGCGCAACGAGGAGGTGCACCACTTCATCGACTGGCTGCGCGCCTTCAACGCAGACCATTCGGAGCGGCCCGTGGGTTTTCACGGGCTCGACCTCTACAGCATGTTCACGTCCACGGCGGCCGTCCTCGCGTATCTCGACCAGGTCGACCCGGCGGCCGCGCGCGCCGCTCGCCTGCGCTACGGTACGCTCACCCCCTGGCAAAAGGACCCCGGCGCATACGGAGCCGCCGTCCTCGCGGGCCGGTACGAGAGCTCCGCGCACGCTGTCGTCGCCATGCTTCGCGACCTGTTGTCGAAGCGCGCGGACTACGTTCGCTCCGACGGAGAGCGCTTCTTCGACGCGGCGCAGAACGCGCGCGTCGTCGCCGAAGCCGAGCGCTACTACCGGGCCATGTACTACGGTTCCGCCGCCTCGTGGAACCTGCGCGATACCCACATGTTCGAGACCTTGAGAACGCTCCGCTCGTTTTACGGCAAGGGCTCGAAGGCCGTCGTCTGGGCGCACAACTCTCATGTGGGCGACGCGTCGGCGACCGAGATGAGCGCCCGCGGCGAGCACAACGTCGGTCAGCTGTGCCGGCAAGCGTACGGCGACCGCGTGTACATCGTCGGCTTCGGCACCGACCACGGGACCGTGGCCGCAGCCTCCGGCTGGGAGGAGGCGGTGGAGCTGATGCCGGTCCGGCCGGCGCACGACGACAGCTACGAGCGGCTGTTCCACGATACGGGCATGGCAGCGTTCCTCCTGCACGTCAGGGACCCCGCGCGGCGAGCGGTGCGCGACGAGCTCCTGCATGCGCGCCTCGAGCGGGCCATCGGAGTCGTGTACCGGCCGGAGACCGAGCGAGAGAGCCACTACTTCCACGCGAGTTTGCCGCGCCAGTTCGACGAATACGTGTGGTTCGACGAGACACGCGCGGTGCGACCGCTCGCGCACGTCCAGCGCCGCGCCTCGGCCGGCGAGCTGCCGGATACGTACCCGTTCGGGCTCTGACCCGAGCGCCATCGGCGCCGCGGCGCTTGTACGCCGGGAGGCGACGGGGCACGATGCCGCGCATGACCCCCTCTCGCTGGCTCGGCGCGATGGCCCTCATCGGCCTGGCCTTCGCTTGCAACAACGATCCGGCCAAGGACAAGGCCAAAGCTCAGGTCGGCGAGCCCGCGGCCGCGGTGCCCGCGGCGCTCAGCGGCGCTGTCGTCTACCGGTTCTCCGCCGCAGACTCGAAGCTTTCCTTCGTAGGCGCGAAGATCACGCGCAAGCACGACGGCTCGTTCGGGGCCTTCACCGGCAACGTACAGGTCCAGGGCGGCGATCCGGCCAAGAGCATCGTCGTCGTGGACATCGACATGTCGTCCGTCTCCGTCGACGTGCCGAAGCTGACCGCCCACTTGAAGACCGCTGATTTCTTCGACGTCGAAAGGTTCCCGAGAGCGCGATTCACGTCGACGGCCATCCGGCCCGGAGGAGAGAACGGCGCCACGCACACGGTGACGGGCAACCTCGAGCTCCACGGGGTCACCAAGGCGATTGCCTTTCCCGCGACCCTCCACCTCACACCCGACGAGGTCGACGCGGACGCCGAGTTTGCGATCGATCGCAAAGACTTCGGCATAGTCTACCCCGGCATGCCGGACGATCTCGTGAAGGATCAGGTCCTCGTCAAGCTGTCGGTTCGCGCGAAGAAGTCAGCCGGCTGAGCGGGAGCGGCCCCGGACTGCAGAAACGGAGAGCCGCGCTCGCGCGCGACCAGGGCTCCGGCTAGAGGACTCAATCTTTTGTGCACGAGTGCGCAAAGCCGGCCGAGTCCCCGAGGCCGAGCGAAGCGCACGAGTGCACAAATGACAGAGGACTGCAGAAACTGAGAGCCGCGCTCGCTCGCGACCAGGGCTCCGGCTGCAGGACTCGAACCTGCGACCCGGCGGTTAACAGCCGCCTGCTCTACCAACTGAGCTAAGCCGGAAAACGGAAAGGCCGACCTTCTACTGTCCGTACTGCACAAGTCAAGAGTACCGTACCCGAGGACCGCGGTCGCTCGGAAAGGAACCGCACGCGGGCATTCGCCGTCAGGCCTGCGGTGGCGGCGGCGGCAGCGTCTTCAGTTTCTGCCGGACCAGGCATCGGCCCGCCAGGAGCGTGAGGGTCTCCCGCGAGACGCCCTCGGCCGAAGACTCGAACAGGCGCCGCTCGGAGACCGTGGGAACACGGGCGTGAACCAGCGCCCGAATCTGCGTCTCGCTGAGCCTCGAGAGCATCTCGACGAACTCGTCGAGCAGAGCGTCCTCCAGCTCGCGGGCCTGCGTCTCGTTCTCGATCTGCATTGCGCTACCTTCCCATCGCTTCGCATCACGCTCGCGTCAAGTGATAAGCGGACGGAGACCGGCCGAAGTCACGCATCTTGGCGGAGAGGGCTGTGGCGGCCGAAGGCGGGAGGGCTACGCTTGGCGCACGGGCCAGCTCCATGGGAAAGCGAGGTGTAACGGTGTGGAAAATTGCCTCGGTGATCTCGTCCGCGATTCTTCTCGCCGTCCCAGCGGCTCTCGCGCTCGCGGATGAGACGCCGCCCCCTGCCCCCTCCGCCGGTGGCGCCGCCCCGCCGACCGCCCCGGCCCCGTCTCCGGGCCCGCGCACCCGCTTTCCGCTCGACCTCGTCATCGACAAATCGAAGGTCGACCTCGTCGAACACCACCTGGAGCTCCGCGCCTCGCGCGACCTGGCGCGAGTCACCATCAAGGTCACGGGCGACTCGGGGGCGGTCCTCGCCGACGATTCCCGGGACCTCCCCCCGCAGCCTGCCGGCAAGCCGCTCGTCGTCGGCTGGTCACCATCCAGCGACGAGACCGCCGCCCGCATCGAGGTCTTCGTTTACGACGTCGAGGGCTACTACAAGGGCGTCGCCCTCACGCCCTGGACCGTCGCCATCCCGCACGAAGAGGTCAACTTCCCATTCGACTCGTCTCGAGTCGAAGAATCCGAACGCCCGAAGCTCGAGGCGAGCTTCGTGAAAGTCACGGAGGCCCTCGCGAGCCATCCGCAGCTACGCGTCACGCTGTTCATCGCTGGCCACACGGATACCCTCGGCGAGGCCGGCTACAACCTGCGCCTGTCGCGGCTTCGCGCGCAGGCCATTGCTCACTGGTTCAGGCAGCGGGGCCTGAAGATCCCCGTCGCGTACGAGGGATTCGGCGAATCCGCGCTCCTCGTGAAGACGGCCGACGAAGTCGACGAGCCGCGCAACCGGCGCGTCGACTACCTCCTGTCCGTAGAGGAGCCCGTTTTCAAGGCGAGCGGCTTTCGGCCGAGCTGGAACCGCGTTCCGTGAGGCAGCCGGTGCCGCATTCCTGGCAGGCCCTCGGCCGAGCGGAGCTACGCGCCTTTTCGCCGCCGGATGACGATGCCGGCACTCGACGCACGAACCAGGGCTTCGTTCGCGCGGAGCAGCACCGGCGACGAAGGGATGGGCTTCTCGGTGCTCGCCGGAGGGGGCTCGGGCGAGGGCTCCGGGTGGGAACGGGGCGACGGGACGTCCGATTCGAGGCGGAGAAGGCTCTCCGGATCGGTGATCTCGGCGACCATGGCCTGCGCGTTCGGGGGCTCGTAGAGCTCGTCGGGCTCCACGTGCTCGACGTGCTCGACGTGCCTCGTTCGCCTCGATGGCAGGCCTCCCCCGCTCGTCCAGGTCTTCGAGCCTCTGCCAGGAGCCGCCAATTTCGCCACGCTGGGCTCGCGCGTGTCGGGCTTTACGGCGGTCCCGAGCAGCTCGGCGAGCTCTCCGAGGGTCGCGCCGCGAATGGCGCGAAAGACCTCGTCCGCAAAGCCGGCGATGAGGGCGTCCAGTTTCTTCATTTCAGCGGCGGCCTCCCTACCACGGCGGCTCGTCGCTCGTCGCGTCTCCTTGTTCAGGTGAGACCTCCCTTCGTCGAATATTGTGTCATAACGCAGCGCGTGGACCGAGGCTTGCGCGTGGCTTGAGAGCACTTTCTGAGCCGTCACTTGGAACCGGCGACACCTATTCACGTGAGCTCACGTGAGCCAACTGCTGCAGTCCGCTCCTCGCCTGCGTCTGGTGCGCGTGCGCGTGCGCTTGGCCGGACGCAAACGCTTTTCACGGGGAACGCTGCGATGAGAAATGTCTTCCTCGCTGCGGTCGTGCTCGGATGGATCGGTACGGGTACGGCCGGGTGCGGCAGCTCGAAGCCCGAGGTGACGCTTCTGAGCCGGGACGAGCTTCTCGATCCGAGCACCTGCAACAAGTGCCACGCCGACCATTTTCGGGACTGGTCGGGGAGCATGCACGCCTACGCGTCCGACGACCCGGTATTTCTCGCCATGAACGCGCGGGGGCAGCGCGAAACCGGCGGGGCGCTGGGAGCGTTCTGCGTCAATTGCCATGCGCCCATGGCCGTGCGCGACGGCAAAACTACCGACGGGCTGAACCTCGCGAGCTTGGACGCGAAGTACAAAGGCGTGACGTGTTTCTTCTGCCATACGGTCGACAGCGTTCTGGGTGACCACGACGACCAGCTTCATCTCGCGGGCGACGTCGTCATGCGCGGGCCTTTCGACAATCCCGTCACCAACACGGCGCACACGGCCGGCTATTCCTCGCTGCTCGACCGCAACTATCTCGACTCGGCTCGGCTTTGCGGCTCGTGCCACGACGTCGTGAACGGCAACGGCGTGGCCATCGAGCGAACGTACGACGAATGGAAGAACCATACGGTTTTCAGCCAGTCGCCGGGCGGCGAGACCTGCGCCCAGTGCCACATGCGCCAGAGCCCCACGCTCGTGCCGGTCGCGCAGGCCCCGGGCGTCTCTGGTCGCTACTACCATTCGCACGATTTCCCGGGCGTCGACGTCGCCGTCACCCCCTTCGCGCAGGCCAGCGAGCAGAAGCAGGCCGTGCAGACGCTCCTCGACACGACGATCCAGTCGAGCCTCTGCGTGGGCCAAGGCACCGCAGGCATCAGCGTGATCCTAGACAACGTAGCTGCCGGCCACGACTGGCCGAGCGGCGCGGCGCAGGACCGGCGCGCGTGGGTCGAGGTCATCGCGTACTCGGGCCCAAAGATCATCTACCAGAGCGGCGTCGTACCCGACGGCATGGCGGTCACCTCGGTGAGCGACCCCGATCTATGGCTTCTGCGGGAGTGCATGCTCGACGGCAAGAACGCCCCCGTTTCGATGTTCTGGCAGGCCCAGAACCCCTCGGAGAGCTACCTCTTGCCCGGTCAGATCACGTTCGTCGCGACCGATCCGCTCTTTTACGCGACGCACATCTACCAGACCTTCCCGAGGCAGAAGGCCCTGACCGCCGCGCCCGATCGCGTGACCATGCGCGTCCGCCTGCAGGCGATTGGCCTGGACGTCATCGACGACCTGATGGCCTCCGGCGATCTGACGGACCCCTCCGTGCGAGGGCAGATTCCGACGTACGTCATCGGGAACACGCCGATCGTGGAGTGGACGCCCGCGGCCGCCACCGGCGGGTACATGGACCCGGTGCTGCACCTCCCCTACACGTGCGTCACCAACACGAGCGCGACGTTCGTGCCGCAGATCCCCGCTCCCGCGCACGTGCACTGCGAGCCGTGACGGCCGCTCCGCGTCGCACGGATTGACGGCGAGCGAGCGAGGGAGCGCAGCCGACTCGACCGCGCTCCCCCGGGAAACGAGCCTCAGCCGCCGGTCGCGTCGGGGGCGCCGGCGTCGTTGCCGCCGCCGTCGTCGCCGGTGCCGCCTTCAACGGGGGCGGGCCCGCAGCCGCACTGGGTCATGCACGTCGTGGCGGTCGCGCCCGTGCCTTCCCAGCAGTTGAACTCGGTCATGAAGAGCGCCGCGGACGCGGAGCCTGCGTCGATGCCCGCCTGGCAGACGGTCGCGCAATCACCGCCATCGGGTAGGGCGGCGTCGCCGGGCCCGACGCTGTTCGAGTAACAGTTGAACTCGCACAAGAGGATGCTCTTGCAGCCGGGATCGGCGTAACAGGCGCTGATGTCACCGCAGCACGTCGGCGCAACGCACGTCGCGCACGCGGCGCAGGTCCCCTGATTCGGGTCGCCGAACGACGGGTCGAGCGTGCACGCGCCGCCCTCGCTCCCGCTGCTGCTGCCCGAGCTGCTCCCGCTGCTGCTCCCGGAGCTGCTGCCCGAGCTGCTGCCGCTGCTGCTTCCGGAGCTGCTGCCTGAGCTGGATGACGACGACCCGCCGTTGTCCGACGAGCACGCCGTGATGGTCACGATCGAGCCCCAACCGGTGGCAAGAACGGCGACGGCACCAAGAGATAATTTCGAAAGGCTGTTCATGACGCATTCTCCCTATGAAGCGAGGTCTTCGCTCCAACGTTACGCACGGCGATGGCCACGAAGGTCGTCGCCAATTGCTCTTTCATTGGTAAGGCGAGCGTACGATATGGACCAACCCGGCCGAATGCAAGCGTCAGACGTTTTCTCTCCGTCTGGATTCCGCTCTCGTTCCCGGCTCCTCTGCTCGTCTTCCGCTCGGGAGGCTGCTTGCACGCGCTACGCGAAACGCTCGCGAAACGCGCGCGTATTATCCGTCTCAACTGGCCCCTTCTATATCCGATTGGGGATGAGGGTCTCCGCTGTGCGAAGTCCTCCCTGGGCCCGACGGCTGCGCGCTAGCCTTGCTCGGCTTGGTGCGGCGGGAGCTCTTCGTGCGCGAAGGCCACGACGCGCGGGCACTCGACCAGCGCGAAGTCTTCGTAGGCGAGCTCGACGTAATCGTTGGCGGCGAACGCGCGAAACGCGACGCGGTCTGCGTCGAGAATCTGCTCATCGACGAACAGGGGCACACCGAAGACTCCGCCCAGCGCCGGCAATGGTTCGCCGACGCCGCGGTATCTCTGGGGCAGCTCCGCCGGGCCCGCCTCGATGGCGGTCGTCCCCGTCTGCGCCGCGAATGCGGCCATGTCCATGGGCAAGCCGTGGGGAATGCAGGCGAGGGCGGGAGAGCCGTCGACGAGGAGCACGTGGACATCGACGAGCTGAGTGCCCCTCGGGAGCGGGTGAGCCACCGCAGGCTGCGGCTCGGGCGCCGGATAGGAGGTGACCCGGAACGGCACGCCAGCCTCACGCAGATACCGCACTACGACGTCGATCATCGTTTCGGCCCTCGCGCAGTCGAGGACGCAATTCACGCGCCGTGGCACCTCTTCCACTTCTTGCCGCTGCCGCACGAACACGGCTCGTTGCGTCCGGGCGTCTTCTCCGCGCGCAGAGGCTCCCTCTTGGGAACGGCGTCTGCGCGCCGCTTGAGGCGCTCGAGCGTCTCCTCGGGCGTCCACTCGCCGAGCCACGCGCGGACGACGTCGCGAGGGAAGTAGAAGTCTTCCGCCGAGGCGCGGGCGGCCGTCGGCAGCGCGCCCACCATGACGTTCAAGGCGGTCTCGTCGAGCAGATTCGTGTCGAACGACAGGACCGCCGTTCGGGCCAGCTCGGCGGGGACGCTCTCGGCGTCGGGAAAGCGCAGCGGGTGCCCTTCGGGCAGGCTCTGACCGTACATGACGCAGAGGTCGGCCCCGACCTTGCGCGTGAGCTCCTCCCGCTCCTCGGCGGCGTCGAGCGACTTCACGGCCGCCGCCGCGATCTGGCTTTGCGCCCAACGGGGCGACTCCGGCGGCTCCGCGCCGTCACGGTCGACCTGCGCTTGCAGTATGCGCTTGGCCTCGCCCATCGAGCCGCTGTGCCGCAAGCCGATCGCCGCCAGCCCGAACGCCGCGTCCAGGTACATGATCCAGTCGCCGGCATTGGCGAGCGCTTGCCGGTACTGGGGGATGACCACCTTGCCGAAGCGCGCGGCGGCCCAGGCGCCGCGGAGGAAGTACGTGAGGCCTCCTTGCAGCGCGCACGACAGTGTGGGAGAGCTCTGGCGCGACGCGAGGCTCAGGATGTCGTCGCGGTCGTGCCGTTCTCCCGCGCCGGACAGGGTCATCAGGTGCGCCACGGCCCAGCTCAGACGATCCTCGCGCTCGAGCGCCTTCGCCGTCGGGCTCGTGATGCGCGTGACTCGGTGAGCCCCGTGCACCATGGCTTCGCGCGTCCTCGCGACGTCGACGGCCACCTCCAGCATGAGCAGGTAGGGAGTCGTCCCGAACATCGCCTCGAACGCCGAGATGGCCAGAAAATCCTCCCGAGCGAGGCGGCTCCCCCGCGAGAGGACGCGCTGGAAGAGCTCCTCTTCCTCCTCGTCGCTGCGGAGCTCCCGCTGCGCGAGCTCGCGCAGCGCGCGCTTTTCGACCACCTTGCCCAGGAGGGCGTCGAGCTGGTCGCGCGGGACCGTAGGGTGCTCTTGCCGCATGCCCTTGGCGAGGCACGTGACGAAGCGGCCCTCGCGCGTGACGAGGACGAACGGGCCCTCGCGCGGGTCCTCCAGCGCGAGGGCTACCCGATCCGCGTCCGGGGGCAGGCGGACGCGATCGAGCACGAACCGGACAGCCTCCGGGTCCCGGTACAGCCCCAGGGCAAACTCGGTCTGCTCGCGCGTGACGCGGTCGAGCCGTCCCAGGAAATGATGCGCGTGGGGCACGAGGGAGACGCAGCGAGAATACGTCCCGCCACGGCCGCCCGCTTGTCGTTTCTCTAGTTTGTGTCTCGGGCCCCCTCCCCCGAAAGCGCCCCCGGGTCAGCGGTCGTTGACGGCGCGCGCGACGGCGGCTTGCGGGTATTCGCCGGAGATCGTGGGCGCCGGCGCGGTGTCGTGCGCCGCGAGCCCCTCGCTCCCAGGCCTGCGGAAATACCCCTCCTCGATGAAGCGCTGAAAGTCCCGAAACGTCGTGCTCTCGGCGGATATCGAGTCGAGCTCCCGCGTCTCGCGCAGCGTCGACATGGCTCGAAACATGGCCCCCGCGGCGGCGTAGAGGGCCGGTGTCGAATAAAGGACGATCTTGAACCCGAGATCGTGCAACCGCTTCGACGACAGGAGGGGCGTCTTGCCGCCGTGGATCAAGTTGATGACCTTGTGACCCGGCACTTCGTCGCCCACGCGCTTCAGCGCGTCGACCGACGGCAGGCCATCGACGAGCGTGACGTCCGCTCCCGCCGCGTGGAACGTCTTGGCGCGCGCGATTCCTTCGTCCATGGACAGCGCGTCGGTGCGGGCGACGATACACATCGGCGTCTGGCGCGCTTTCAGCGCGCACTCGAGCTTGCGCATGTACGTCGGCAACGGCAGAACGGCCTTCGTCGCGACGTGACCGCAGCGCTTGGGAAAGACCTGGTCCTCCAGGATCATCGCGGCCGCGCCCGCGTGCTCCAGCTCGTGAACCGTGCGCACCACGTTGTCTTCGTTGCCGTAGCCGTTGTCGGCGTCCACAACGAGGGGGACGTTGACCGCGTTGGTGATGTTCTTCGTCAGGAGCGACGTCTCGACGAGGCTCGTGAGGCCGATGTCGGGATTCCCGAGAAAGCTCGCCGCGACGCCGTAGCCGCTCATGAAGATGGACTGGAACCCGCTTCGCTCGAGGATGAGCGCGCTCAGCACGTCGTAGCAGCCGGGCAGCTCGATTCCCTGCGGACCGTCGAGCATCTTGCGCAAGCTCTCTGCCATCGCGTTGATTGATTGCATGTCGTCTCCTCGCTTGTGATTTGTGGGGATATCCAAAGAATTACTGAACCTCGCAGTAGCCGAGGTTGCACGCGGGTCGAGCCGGATTGGTGCAGTCGTTGGCCGTCGCGCAGCGCGTGCACCCGGGCGGAGCCGCGCCGCTGACGCTGGGGCTCGCCTCGAAGTAGCAGCTGCACTGGAACGGGGCCGAGTAGGCCGACAGCGGACCGAGCTCGCTGCTCCGCTGCACGCTCATCGCGCACGTGGGCACCAGGCTCGATGCGATGAACGCGTCGAGGAGGGCCCGCTGGACGTTCGGCACCGAAACGACCGAGACGAACGCCTGCGCAGCCGGCGACACGGGAACTCCGTTGTTCACCGCCGTGAAGAAGTGAACCGGACCCCAGATCGGGTAATGGCCGTCCCGGATGTTGCGCTTGTCCTTCTTGAACTCGGTCGAGTCCGGCAAGTATGCGCACTCCTGCCCGCTCGACTTGAACGCGAGCGCCTTCAGGTTCGCCCGGTCACTGTCGTAGTAATCCGCCGAGATGATGCCGATGGCCTGCTCGGCCAGCGTGTCGTCGGAGATCACGCGCATGAGCGAGTCCACCGAGGCCGCCGTGCCGCGGTCGACGCCCCAGAACGCTCCCGCGGGGACCTGGATCGCATGGCCGATCATCTGCTGCGTGCCGGTCCCCGAGTTGCGAATGAAGAAGAGCGACGGATCCGTCCACGGCGCGACGCCGCCGTTTCCGAAGACGTCGCGCGCCGCCTCCTCGGTGATGGCAGTCTCGTGCGACTTGCCCGGTACGACGAACGTCATGGCCTGCACCGGACCGAGGTACTCCCCGACGTCTCCGCCCGGCGCGCCGAAGCCCGCGCACGTGGAAGAGAAGATGTCCGATTCGCCGACGTCGACCTGCGCTCCGCTCGGGCCCAGCGAGCAGTGGCCCGAGGTCCCGTCCGCATTGAAGTAGGAGGCGTACTTCGCGGCCGGCGTCGGCGACGGATTGACCATCAGGTGGTCGCTCGGCTTGTCGCTGAAGACCGACTTCACGCCGGTGCACGAGCTGCTCACCTGGAACACGGGCGCGAATCCGGTGGCCTGGATGAGGGGCGCGAGCTTGGCGAGCAGCGGGGGGAAGTTGCTCGACCCGGTGACGTAGACGACCTGCGCCCGACCGTTGGTGGCGTCGACGCACGGAGGCAACGCCGGCGCACCCCCCTCGGGTGCGCCCGCATCGGCCGGAGGCGCGGCTGCTTCGGGCAGCGGGGGTGACATCAGCGGCGAGCTCAGGTTGCTCGCGTCGCCGCACAGGTGCATGCGGCTGCAGTTGTCGAACGACATGCACGCGGCGGTGCTGCACTGATTCATGAAGTCCTGCGGCCGCTGCGGTGTGCCGTAAAAGCAGTCGACCGGTTCCAGACCGGAGGCCACGCACACCCCGCCCTGGCAATACGGATGGCTGCCGAACTTCGCGCAGTCGCTGTCGCTCTCGCACTGAACCGCGGTGTGATCGAGCAGCAGGCTGCACGCCGCACACGCCATGAGCAGCGCCGTCGCCACGGCGCCCATCCACGTTTTTCCGCTCACTCCCCTCGATGCCATGAGCCTCTCCTCTTCCGCTTTCAGAAGGTCATCTCGAATCGCGCCGAGGCGGGACCCACTCCCACCCGCACTTCTCCGGCGCCGCCCCGGACCCGGGAGCCCGCGGCGTGCGATACGAACGTAGAGACCAGCGTGATGCCGCCCACGACGACGGCCGCCGCGGCCAGCGAGTCGGCGACCGCCGAGTACGTCGACGTCAGCGTGGCTTCGTGCGAGAGGGTCGCCGCGGCCACGGGATACGCCGCCCGTGTCTGGTCGAGCGTCGTCGACTCGCGGTTCGCGAGCACCGCGAACGTGACGGCGCCGGCGCCGAGAATGCCCGTCCCGACCCAGCCGAGCACACGCAACGTCGAGCCGCCGCCCGATTCGGTCTCCGGGTCACGCGTGAGCGGACCGGTGCGCAGCGCGGGTGCGGCCGCCGTGTCCGCGGGCAGCGCCAGCTGCATCGCGACGGTGACGGTGTCGTCGGCGGCGACGTCGACGTAGCGCGTGAGGGGGGGCCGGCCGGCCATCGTCGCGACCACCTTGCGGTGTCCGATGCTCACGAGCACCGGCTTCTCGAAGGGGGTCTTGCCGACGAGCTGGTCGTCGACCGCGACCTCGGCGCCCGAGGGGCTCGTCGTGATCGTCAGGTGACCCACGCGGGCCCGCAGCACGTCGACGTTCGTCTCGACCTCGGCGCGGTGGGTGTCCGTGGAGCTCGACTCCGCCAGGAAATGCTCGAACGTCGTGAGCGCCCCGGCGTAGTCTTGCAGCTGGAACTCGGCCTCGCCGACGTTGTAGAGCACCGTCGTGTTGGGCGCGAGCGAGTACGCTTTCTTGAACTCGACGAGCGCCGCGCGATAGTCGGCCTCGCCATAGAGTGCGACGCCGCGCTGGAAGTGTTTCACGGCGTCGTGCGTGGCGCCGCTGTCCTGGGCGCGCGCCTGGCCGGACGCGAGGCACGCACACAGCAGCGCCATGGGCGCGACGAACGCGGCGAGGCGGGGCACGGTGGGAATCGAATGGGGCGCGCTCATGGGGCTCCGTAGGGGTTGCTCGTCTGGATGGGGCGCAGCGGGGAGTGCCCGCCGGAGGGGGCGACGTCGACACGCGGCGCGGCCACCGGGGCGGGGGTGGTCGGCTCGGGAAACGCACCGACCGGCGCGTTCGCCGCGGTCCTGGCGGGACGGGCAGCGACGGGCACGGCTACGGCGGGCTGTCGCCGCACCGGTTGCGCCGGCGTCGGGCTCACGTGCCGCTCGAGCCCGAGGTCCAGCGCTACGTCGTTCACGAACGCGATGTCCTTCAGCTTCGGCTCGAAGCCGTCGGCGTAGGCGATGAGGTGGTGTACCTGGCCGTCCCGCGGGTACCGCGCGAAGAACTGGTTGCCGGCGACGACGATGCCATCCAGCGAGATCTGCGCCGAGGACGGAGAGACGCGCACCGTGACGTCGACGAATTCCCGCGGAGGCAGCGCTCCCGGCGAGGACGTCTCGCGAGCCGTCGGCGGAGCGGGCGCAGGCAGCGAGGCAAGGGCAGGCGGTGAGGGTACAGGGGTCGCTTGATCACGGAGCACGTTCGCGAGGATCACGATGAGCAACAGCAACGCGCCGACGGCCCCGGCCGCCACTGGCCCGAAGCGCTTCAGCTCGGCGAGCTTCGCCACCGCTTCCGACAGGGGCGACGTCGGCTCCAGGGGTGACGGGATTGGTGTCCTCGCCACCGGGCTGGGCGTCGGTGCTCGCGAGCTCGTACGCGAGAAGAACTGCGTCGAAGCGTAGCTCGCGTCCTCCGGCGGCACGCGCAGCTTGCTCGGCGTGTCCGCGTGCGCGTCGAACGTCGGCATCACGCCGGACCGGGGCCCGCTGCGCGCGCGCGCGAGGGTCTCCTCGATGACGGCGTTCATCCTCCGGCGCTCCTCTCCGAACGCTTCGCTCACCAGAGCGCCTATCTCGCGCATCGTCATCTGGTCGTCGCGGGACGCCAGGTACGCGTCGAGATCGTCCAGCAGATCGGTCGCGCTCGGGTAACGGTCGTCGCACAGCCTCGCCATCGCGCGCTCGCAGATGGCCTCGATGTCCTCGGGTACGTCCGGACAAGCGGTGCTCAGCCGCGGCGCGCCCTCGCGCATCAGGCGCGTGAGGATCTCGACGTCCGACAGCCCCGGCCAGAGCCGCCGGCCCGCCATGGCTTCCCAGATCATGACCCCCGCGGAATAAACGTCGGCCCGGCGATCGACCTTCGCGCCCCAGGCTTGCTCCGGAGCCATGTACGCCACCCGGCCCTTGAGCACTCCGGTCTGCGTCTCGAGCGAGGAATCGGCCGCCTTGGCGATCCCGAAATCGAGGACCTTCGTCTGGCCGTCGAATGTCACGAACACGTTCAGCGGGCTGACGTCCCGGTGCACGATCCCGAGCTGCTGCCCGTCGAAGTCGCGAAGCTCGTGCGCGTAGTGAAGACCGAGGAGCGACTCTGCGATGATCCGCAGGTGCGCCCCCAGCGGAAGGCCGCCGCGATCGGAGAGACGCCGGACGATTCGATGGAGCGATCGCCCGTCGAGGTACTCCATGACCATGTAATGACGATGGCCCTCGGAACCCACCTCGTTCGTCTGAACGATGTTGGGGTGCGTGAGCCGCGCCGCGAGGCGCGCCTCCTCGAGGAACATCACGACGTAGTTGGGGTCTTCCACGAGCTCCGGTTTCAGCTCCTTGACGGCCAGCAGCTTGTTGAATCCTCCGGGCCCGTGCGCGACCGCGAGGTGGACGATTCCCATCCCCCCGCGTGCGAGCTCCGCGATCAGCGTGTACTTGCCGATCTCGGGCACGACCTTGATCTCGCGAATCGGTGCTTTCATGAACCCTCGGTTCGGGGTGCTCGGCGCGAATGTGCGCTCCGCACGATTCAGGCCAGCGCACGAGGGGGACCGCAACGTCGCGAGATCCGTGGAGCGGACGCTCGTGGGGCACGCCGCGTCTCGCCAGCACTCCCGCGGACGCGCGAGAGAGAGAGCGTCGTTGAGGGCCAGTCGCTACAGGGTGGATCCTCACGGCGTGGCCCATCGCCCCCTGCTATGGAATCCGCTGCCGACCGAATGAGATCGAACGTCGCACCTTCCCTTCCTATGGGAGCCGAACGAATGACCCCGAGTGCCGTGACCTCGCCGAGCCAAGCGTGGGATCCCGCATTCTTCCTGAGGAGCCGCCTCTTCTGGCCCGTCGCGCGCGCCGCGCGTGCTCTCGGCGAGCACCGCGGCTGGCCCGAGCCCGACGACCTCACGCGCCTCTTCGAGGGCGATCCCCCCGTCTGCTTCGAGCGCGCGCCGCCGCGCAAACGCCGCGGTCATCCTCCCGCCGAAGCCCGGTACGACGCGCGCATCGCGCTCGCCCGCCGCGTACCGACACGCGCGCGCTCGTGGCACGACGTGCACAACGCGCTCGTGTGGGCGACGTTCCCGAAAGCGAAGCTCGCCCTCCACGCGCGCCAGCACGCGCTCATCGCCGCCCGCCTGGGCCGCGACCTCCGGCTGCCGGGCGCGCGCACTCCCGAGCAGGACACGCTCGCGATGTTCGACGAGGGCGGCGTCGCGCTCTGGCCGAGCGCGCGCGAAGGCGCGAGCTAGAGGGGGCGATTGAGCGCGAGGGGGCGGGCGAGCTCGAGGCGCTGGTGCGGGAACGATTGGCGAGCGCGATGATCTTCGGACACGCGATTACGAGTCGCTCGCCTCCGGGCCCACGAGAGCGCTTCGCGCCCTCGCGCGAATCGTCGAGGTCGAGTCGGTACCGCCGACGCCGCACGAGTGCGTCCTCGCGGGCGACGAAGCGGTCGCGGCGCTGCTCTCGCGGGAGGGCCCGCTCGCGCGCGAAGACTTCGTGTCGGTCACGATTGGCGAGGGCTTCGTCTAGTCCGCACGCCCGTGGTGAGCCGCACGGCGGGGGGGGCGATGACGAGTATCGAGGGACGAGCACGGGTGGGCCGAGCACGTGCTCGGGCACGAGCAGGAGTACGAGCACGGTAGGGCCGAGCACGTGCAGGAGTACGAGGAGGAGGAGGACGCATGGTGCAGTATCAGGACATCGTTGACACTTTAAGTGTCAGGACATCGTTTACACATTGACCCTCCGGCATGCCCTGGAAGGAGTGCCGGACGATGAGTTTGAAGCTGGAATTTGTGGAGCGGGCGACGGCGCCCGGGGCGAAGCTGGCGCCGCTGTGCCGGGAGTTCGGGGTGAGCCGACCGACGGGCACCAAGTGGGTCAAGCGCTTCAGGGAAGAGGGCTACGCGGGTCTCGAGGAGCGCTCGCGGCGGCCCGCAAGCAGTCCGCTGTCGCTGGCGGAGGAGATCGTGATGTTCGTGCTGGCGCAGCGTGAGCGACATCCGAGCTGGGGGGCCAAGAAGCTGCGCGACTTGCTGGCGAAGCGCTACGACGATGCGGCGCCGAGCATGGCTACCATCGCGCGCATCCTCAAGCGCGCAGGAGTCGTCCGGGAGCGACGCCGGCGCAAGCCCTTATCGGTGGTGGACCGGGCCCCGAGCGTGACGGCTGACGCGCCCAACGACGTCTGGACGATGGACTTCAAGGGCTGGTGGCGGACCCAGGATGGAGAGCGCTGCGAGCCGCTGACGGTGCGTGACGCCTGCAGCCGCTACGTGCTGACCATCGCGGTGCTGGGCTCGACCAAGGGCGAGGCCGTGCGTAAGGAGCTTGAGCGGCTGTTCAAGAAGCACGGGCTTCCCAGGGCTTTTCAGTTCGACAACGGCAGCCCCTTCATCTCGACACGCGCCCGCGGGGGGCTTACCGCGCTGAGCGTCTGGCTGGTGTCGCTGGGCATTCGCATCGTGCGCAGCCGCCCCGGTTGCCCGCAGGACAACGGAGGGCATGAGCGCATGCACCGCGACGTTGCCCAGGAGGTGCAACCATGGCCGAGCGATGACCTGCGCGCCCAGCAGCGTGAGCTCGACCGCTGGAGGCAGGAGTTCAATCACGTGCGCCCTCACGACGCGCTCGACGGTAAGACGCCCGCCGACCTCTACAAGCCCTCAGACCGCAAGCTCCGGGAGCCGCGGCCCTTTGCCTACCCCCGCGCCTTCCTCGTGCGTCGCGTCGACCGCACCGGCCACGTCAGCTGCCACGGCGACAAGCCCTACGCCGGCCTGGCGCTTCGGGGCCAACGCGTCGGCTTCGAGCGACTCGAAGGCTTGCGCTGGCGGCTCTGGTTCCATGACCTTGACCTTGGGTACATCGAGCTGCTGCCCGAATGGTTCGACCGGGCCGCCCTCGAAGACCCCACGACCACCGCTGTGATCAACGAAAAGAAACTGAACGAGAGCACCGAAACCGCTGCATGAACGCATCGCCGGAGGGCCAGGCCTGTAAACGGAGTCGGGGGCAAAGTGTAAACGATGTGTTGATCTGCTCCCATTCTTCTCGTGCTCCTCCTCGCCCTCGTGCCCGTGCCCGATAAGCCGTGCTCGTCTTTCGTACTCGTGCCCGAGCACGTGCTCGGCCCGCCGTGCTCGTTCTCGGCCAGACGTCCTCGACCCGCTCCCGTATGCACTTTTCTGCCCGCGGCGCCATTTGCGTGCGCCCGGACCTTTCGCGCGTTGACGCGAGAGTGAAACACGTTCTACGCCCTACTGGCCGCACACGAGTCGTTTCTTTTCTCTCTTCACGGAGGGATCCCGATGAGACTTCTACGAACGTTCGCCGTGGGCGTCTTCGTCCCGACGGCAGCATGTGGAGGAGGCGCGGGTGACACGGCGCTTGTCCCTCTCGACGGCTCCGCCCCGGTCGACGCCTCCACGACCATCGACGGCCAGGCGATCGGACCGGCGACCGACGCGTCGGCCGGCTCGCCCGACGGTTCGGTGCCCGTGAGCCTCGAGGACGCCGCGCAAGGTACGGAGGCCTCGCTGGGCTCGGAGGCGTCGCTCGGCGCGGATGCGTCCGGCCCATGCGCCACGGGCTTTCCGTCCGTCACCGACTTCGGACAGCCGGGCCCGTTCATGGTCGCCATCGACAACTCGACGAAAATGGCGAGCCTCGGTACGGCCGACTGCACCATCTACCGGCCGTCGGCGCTCGGTATGGGCGGCGTGAAGAACCCCGTCGTCGTCTGGGGCGAGGGGACCGACGCTCCCCAACCGTCCGTGTATGCGGCCTACGCATGGCTCTGGAATCAGTGGGCGAGCCACGGGTTCATCGTCGCCATCGCGAACACGCCGAACGCCGGGACAGGGAAAGAGATGCTCACGTGCCTGGACTGGGTCGAGGCCCAGGACACGACCGCCGGCTCTCCGTACGAGGGTCACGTCGCGACGGGCTTCGCCGGCGCCTCGGGTCACTCGCAGGGTGGCGGCGGCTCCATCATGGCCGGCCGCGACCCGCGCATCGTCGTCACCGTACCGTTCATGGCCTACACGCAGGGGCTGGGATACGATCCGACGGCCGCCACGCTCCAGCACGGCCCGATGCTTCTCATGTCCGGCAGCGCCGATACCATCGCGCCGCCCGCGGCCAACCAGATGCCCGTGTTCCAGAACACGAACGTCCCCACGTTCTGGGGAACGCTCGCGGGCGCGGATCACGTCACGTTCGCCGTCGGCGGCGAGAAGGGGTACCTGGCGCCGTCGACGGCGTGGCTGCGGATGCTGCTCATGTGCGACGACAGCGCGCGGGCGATGTTCTACGGCCCGAGCTGCGGGCTTTGCACGAACTCGCAGTGGACGGTACAGCGCAAGGACATTCCCTGAGCCGCCCAGCGGACCTCCCGGGTCGCAGGCGCCGTCAGTTCCCCGTTGTCGCCGCGACGCCGGCCGAGGAGGCGGCGGCGCTCGCGACTCGCTGGCGGATCGCCATCACGGTGCACGGCGCACTTTGGAGGATGCGCGCCACGGCGGAGCGGTGGAACAACCGAGACCGCGACGGGTGGTCGGGGGCTTCCACCAAGATAACATCGGCTTCGAGCTTGCGCGCCAGAGCGGTCAGCTGATCTGCCGCGTCGCCCACGGGAGTGTGCACGAACCAGCGGGCTCCGGAGCCCTGCACGATGGATTCGCACAAGTGGTCGAGCTGCCACTGCGCGGATTGCATCTGAGCGCGCTCGCTCGAGTGCACCGAGTGCACGGGTTCCGCCAGCCGCTCCCGAAGCGACTCCGGGCGTACGACATGGACCACGTGGAGCTCGGGGTCGTCGACCGTTCGAACGAGGTCGCGCGCCGTCGTGACGAGATGCGCGCTCACATCGCTCAGGTCCACGCCGACGACGACGACGGCGCGACTCGAATTCCGCTTTGCTTCTTCGCTCATGTTGCCCTCCCCTTCTATGACGCCGGGCACCGGAATGACCCGGCGCAGCCCAGCCGATTGGGATCGGTCTACGTGGACGACGAACGCATCGACCGTGCCCGCGCTAGCGCGGGTATCCGCGAAACCCGGGATCGGCCTTTGCTCCCTTTCGCGAAGCGGAGGGCTCACATGGATACGATTCGCTCCATCCTGCTCGAAAAGGGAAACACCACTCACGTCACGACCCCCGAGGTCATCGTCCGAAGCGCGGTCGAACAGATGTGCCGTGCGCACATTGGAGGCTTGCTGGTCATGCAGGAGACCGCGTTGCTGGGGGTCTTCTCGGAGCGCGATCTGATGACCCGCGTCGTTCTCGCAGGGCGCGATCCAGCCGCGACGCTCGTCGGGGAAGTCATGACGCCCGACGTCGTTTGCGTGAACTCTGGCCTCTCCATCTCCGAGGCGATGGGGCTCGTGACGAGGCGCCGCGTGCGGCACCTGCCCGTCATGGAGGGCAGGCGCGTCCTCGGTCTCGTGTCCATCGGCGATCTCGTTCGATGGCAGATCCGCGACTTCGAGCAGGAGATTGATCATCTGCGCACCTACTTCGCCGGATACCCGGTGTAGGCGGTCGGGAGCCGCGATGTCGTATCCTTCGCGTGCCGTCGAAAATCGGGGCGCATTTGCGCCACACTTCGCGGCAGTTTGACGGCGTCGCCTGTCCCCTGACGACGTCACCCAGATTCGGGCGCCAAGTGACTCACGAAGTACCAATACCCATCAAGCCGACTTGCAGAACCGCTCCACCGTCGCCAAAAGCTGATGCAGGTCCGCCGGCTTCGGAATCGCGTCGTCTGGTTCGAGGTCCGCGACGCGCGCTCTCATGCGGTCGATGGCACTCAAGATGACGACCGGGATCGAGGCGATCTCCGGGATCCGCCGCTGGAGCTGGCGGAACTCGTCCCCATCCATCACCGGCATGTTGAGGTCGAGCAGGATGAGGGCCGGCGTGGTGACCTTCAGCAGTTGCATGGCTTCGGCACCATGGCGCGCTTCTGCCACCGAGTAACCCTCGTCCGCCAGGATCTCGTGGAGCGTCCTCCGAATGTCCGGGTCGTCGTCCACGATGAGCACGGAGACGTTCGCGGGCCCTTCTGCCTGGGGCGGGGGCGTTGCTCCGGGCGGAGGCTGCGTCACGGGGCGGTCTCCCCTGGAGGTAGGATCTCCCCTGGAACCAGGAGGGGCAGGACGATGGTGAACACGGAGCCGCGCTCCTGCTGGCTGGCGACGGCGATGGTCCCGCCGTGCGCCTCGACGATCTGCCGGGAAATCCAAAGCCCGAGCCCGAAGCCGCCGTAGTGCTGGTGGGGAACGGCTCTCTCGAAGCGCTGGAAGATGCGCTCCTGATCACTTCGTGGGATCCCGATCCCACGGTCGGTGACCACGAGATGCGCCAGGCCCTTCTGTTCGTGCAGCTCCACGTCGATGGGTTGACCCCTGCCGTACTTGATCGCGTTGGAGATCACGTTGAAGGTGACCGACTCGATTCCGATGCGGTCCCATTGTCCCACCACGGGCGCGGGAGCCACGACTCGCAGCTCCGAGCTCGAGGCTCGAAGAGCCTCTCGAAGGCCCGCCACCACGAATCGGACCACGTCTCGCAGATCGAGGCTCTCTCGCAAGGGAACGAGCTTCCCCGACGTGATGCGCGTCACCTCGAGCAGGTTGTTGATGAGGGCCGCCAGGCGCGCGGCCTGACGTGCCGCGCCATCGAGCCTTGCGCCCAGCTTGCCGAGGGGGACGGCGGACGGGTTCGCGCGGTCAACGAGGTTTCTGGCACTCTGCACGTTCAACGTCAGGGAGGTGAGCGGGGTTTTCAGCTCGTGCGACGCGATCGAGAGAAATTCATCGCGTGCGTTGACCGCCTGCCGGAGCTCCTTCTGGCTCTCTCGTAGCTCCTCGATCGCCCGCTTCCGCTCGCGGCGAACCGTTGCCTCCCGTCGTTCGCGAGCCACCGCGGACGGGAGGCGAGCCAGGTTGTCTTTCAGAAAGAAGTCATGGGCTCCCGCCTTCATGGCCGCCACGGCTGCCGGCTCGCCCACGCTGCCCGCGACCACGATGAACGGAACGTCGGGCTGAACCTCCTTGAGGATCCGCAGCGCATCGAGAGCGTCGAACTGCGGCATGGAGTAGTCGGACAGCACGACATCCCACAGCTCGCGCTCGAGCGCCGCCCGAAGATCGCGCGGAGAATCGACCCGCTTCGACTCCGTCTGCAAGCCCGCCCGGTGAAGCTGCACGAGTATCAGCTCAGCATCGGGTACCGACTCGTCCAGAATGAGAACTCGAAGGGGGTTGGCCTCCGTCATCCCTCGTACCCTGCGGTGCGAGAACCAACGGGGACAGAAATGCGCTCCTCGTGGTCTTTCGCCACATCGCCCCTTGCCCCCGCCCTGAGATTAGGCTGGCTGTTGCCTGACATCCTCGCGACCCGGCCGGACAAGCACATGCTGTTCCGGACCTTCTCCCCTCCCGCTACCCTCGCCCGATCGCGGCCCCCTGGGCGGAGGCGGAGGCTCGTTCAGGATGAGCCAACAACAGAGGACGTCACAATGACGACGGGCAAGAGCTTCGTGCGTTCGTCGGCGCGGACGCGGCGCAGAACCGCGATGCCGTCGAGCTTCGGGCCTCACGGCCGAACAAGCAATCCAAGTACGGAAGACTGTCCCCGGACACCCGTCCGCGCGACACGGACAGGGCGTCGCTCCGGCAAGGGCACGAGACGATTGAGGCCGAGGGGCGGATCACGAATTGCCATGAGGGCCGCCCATGCGCCCGCCCTGCCGACCGCCATGGCTTCTCCTTCTGTTTCTCTTCGCGATGCTCGCAGTGTGCGAGCTGGCTTGCGGCCTCACTCCGACCTCGCCCGCGGGATCCGGCCCAAGCCCGCCCGGCGACGACGCGGACTCCGTTGGGGCTTGGTCCACGGACGACGAAGCCGGCGGTACCGACGTCGGCGTGCCGATCCCCGGCCCGGCGGCGGACGCCATGAGCTTGCCCCCCGGCGAGGACGCGAGCAACGACGGGCCCGTGCTCGAAACCGGTGTGCCCGACGTGCAAGCGCCCGACGACGCGTGCGCAGCCCCGCTCGCGGCGGGTGACCTCGTCATCGACGAGCTCATGATCGAATCGGTTGCAGGCGCGGGCGACTACGGCGAGTGGCTCGAGGTGACGAGCACGCTGCCTTGCGCGATCAACCTGCGCGGTCTTCACGGCGAGTGCCCGAGCGGGGCGAAGCTTCGCACCTTCGACGTGACGGGAGACCAGTGGTTGGCGGCGGGAAGCACCTTCGTCGTCGCCGACTCCGACGATCCCGCCATCGATCACGATCTGCCGGGCACCGTCATCGCGTGGTCCGGCGTGCCGGGCGACGTGCTCCGCAACAAGGGGGGTACCGTGTCGCTGTTCGTCGACGGCTTCCTCGTCGACTCGGTGACCTACCCTGCGTTGAAGCTCGTCGTCGGAGCAGCGACCAGCTTCCCGAGCGACTGCCCGTTCTCGCGTCGCTCCGATTGGACCGCATGGCAGACCTCGAACGCATCGTGGTTCCCGGGCTTCTCCGGCACACCAAACGCTCCGAACGACGACGTGCACTGCCCATGAGTCGGCCGCAGCCCGAAGGGAGCGGCCGTCATGCGATCATGGCCGCAGCCCGAAGGGAGCGGCCGTCATGCGATCATGGCCGCAGCCCGAAGGGAGCGGCCGTCATGCGATCATGGCCGCAGCCCGAAGGCAGCCCGAGGGGAGCCTGACCTGCCGGCGTCGCCTTGTGAGGCTCGTTTTGGCGCGCTATGCGCCTCGCTGAGGCAAGCCGATGCCGTCCACCGAATCTTCCAAGCTGAACATGCCCGCGCGGTCCGAGGCTCTGCCCGGCCGTGCGGCGAAGCTGACCGTCGCTCCGCGTCACGTGGTCCTCGGGACGCCGACCGAGCCCCCGTTTCCGCCCGGCATGCAGGTCGCGACCTTCGGGCTGGGGTGCTTCTGGGGCGCCGAGAAGAAGTTCTGGCAGACGCCCGGCGTGTTCTCGACGCAAGTGGGGTACGCCGCCGGCTTCACTCCCAACCCCACGTACCGCGAGGTCTGCTCGGGGCAAACGGGCCACACCGAGGTCGTCCGGGTGGTGTTCGATCCCGCGAAGGTCGCGTACGAAGAGCTCCTCCGCATCTTCTGGGAGAACCACGATCCCACCCAGGGCATGCGGCAAGGGGGCGACGTCGGCACGCAGTACCGTTCGGGCATCTACACGCACGGCGAGGAGCAGGCCCGCGCGGCGCAGGCCTCACGGAGCGCCTACCAAGAGGTGCTCACGCGCGAGGGCTACGGGCGTATCACCACCGAGGTCGAACCGGCGGGCGACTTCTATTACGCCGAGGACTACCACCAGCAGTACCTGGCCAAGAACCCGGAAGGGTATTGCGGGCTAGGCGGCACGGGTGTGGCGTGCCCCACCGGCGTAGTGAGACAGACTACCTAGTCCGAAGCGCGAAACGCCGAGGGATCGGACTGCACGCAACCGGTCCGAGGAGCGGGTTTTCCTACACGGAAAGGCGGACGGGGCCGATCCGCGTGCAATGCTTGCTACCCTGCTACGTCTAACCCGAGAGAAACCATGACGCGCTCGACCATGCGACTGTTCTTGCCGCTCACCAGCGGCCCTCGTCGTGGCCGCTGGCCTGGCAGCCGCGGGTGAGGCCAAGACCCCCCTCGGCAAGTGGATGAAGCCCAACATGGGCGCGCCCCTGGCGGGGCAGGATTTTCCTGCTCTCGCGAAGAGCCTCGATCTGGTCGCCTCCAAGCCGCCGCCTGGCAACGACTACCCGCAGTGGTCGACGATCTCCAAGGCGGGCTCGGCTGCGGCGGCGAAGCAAGAGCTCGCAGGCGTGAAGGCCTCCTGCAAACAATGCCACGACGCGTACAAGGAAAAATACCAGAAGGAGTTCGCGGCGCGACCGTTTCCCTGACCGGCCGGCGCGCACGGGTGCACCCGGACTAGAACGCTCCCGCCGGCGGGCTGTGATAAGCAGTCGCCATGAGACGTCTGGTCGTGCTCGTGCTCGCACTCGGCGCGGCTCTCGCGGCCTCCGCGTGCGAGGAGAAGAAGTCCACCACAGACACCCCCCGGCTCGAGGCGGGCGCCGACAAGTACGCGACGGCGGACCCCAAGCTCGAGAAGGCGCTTCAGGCGGTCGCCTCCTCCTCGACCGCCATGGACAACGGCCCTCCGCCCAGCGGTGTCTTTGCCGCGGGAGGGGCCGATCAGCGTCACGCTCGGGGCGTTCCGAGCAAGGTCGAGTTGGTCGCCGACGGCGCGGAGCCTCGGGTGCTCCTCACGCCCCCAGGCGGCGCGGCGGCCGACGCCGCGCGCAGCACGTCTTACGGCCCGGCCGAGCTCGGAATGGTACTGCAGCTCGGGCCTCGATCGGTCTCCGCGGTGAGCTACAGCGTGGTGCTCGGACCCGCCAAGAAGGACGACGGAGGGCCGGACTGGCTGGTCGCAGACGTGAAGCGAGCCGCCCCGATGAAGGACATGGGTGAGGCCGTCCCGGGCGCAGACAAGGACATCGCGTCGCTCGCCGGCACGCAGATCCGCGTCCAGCTGACGCCGGACGGGCGCGAGAGCGACATGCAAACGAGGCTGGGCAAGGCTGCGAAGGCGGAGCTCGATCGACTCGCCGAGAGCGCAGCCGAGGCGCTCGTGCTCTCGACGGTGCCGCTGCCGACGAAGCCGATCGGCGTGGGGGCGCAGTGGATCGCAGAGACGCGCATGCTGCTCTTCGGGCTCGACGTGGTCGCTTACCGGGCGTACCGGGCCATGCGCATCGAAGGCAACCGGGTGCATCTGTCGGTGGACGTGAAAGCCTACGCGGCCAGTCGCGAGACGCAGCTCGCCGAGGTGCCCAAAGGGTCGACGCTCGAACAGTTCGACGCGCAGGCCAAGGGCGAGCTCGATCTCGTTCGCGGCGAAACGCTGGCCCGCAAGGCAGACCTTCAGGAGCGCATCGTGATGGTATTCTCGCAACCCGGCGCTCCGCCCGCTGCGCAAGCGGGTCAGCCGGGGCAACCGCAGGGCAACCTTCTTCCCGCCCAGATTCAGAGCCAGGCCACGTTCCGTCGCGGAGAGGACCTGAGGGCCGCGTCGCGGCAACCGTGAGGTTGCTGCCGGCACCGCCGACCGGCGAGGATTCGGGCGGACCCGTCGCCGGAGGTCCGCCGGCGTGCCCCCCAGCCCTATGAAAACAGGCGGGGAAAGCCGCTACGAGGTACACTACCGCCGAGAAGCGGGCTCACATGAAGATCACGTGTCAATCGTGCCAGTCGAAGTACAACGTCGCGGATGAGAAGGTCCAAGGAAAGATCGTCAGAGATCCGTTGTCGGAAGTGCGGAGGGACCATCGTGGTGAACGCGACGGGTGGGGCATCGGCGGGCACCTCGAATGGGTCACGCAGCCTCGAGGACATCGGGCACGCCGTGTCGGTCGCGCCGGTCCCGCAGCCCGTGGCGGCATCCGCGGGGCGCGCCGGTGAATGGCACGTGAATCTCGGGGACAACGACCAGCGGCAGATGAGCCTTACGGACCTCGTGGCCGCATACAACTCCGGGACGGTCACCCCGGAGACGTTCATCTGGACCGACGGCATGGATGATTGGCGACCCCTCGGAGAGGTGGAGCCCGTCGTCGCCGAGCTTCATGCGGCGGCCGCGCAACCGCAGGCGCCCGCTCCGGCCGAGTACGGCGCGGCCGCGACGCGTGGCGCGTACGAGCCCCCCGGGCCGGCGGCTTACCAGGCCGTTTCTTCGGAGGCCGTGGCCTACGAGCCGCCGGCTGCTGCCCCCGCCGCGTACGCCGCGCCGGCGGCTGCGCCTTCCGCGCCAGGGCCCGAGGCCCGGCGCGCAGCCGTCAAGCGGGAGCCGCGCGGGCGTGATTTGTTCAGCACGCAAGTCGGCGAAGACATGCAGACGAGCGCGGCTGCCGCGTCCAGCCTGATGGGCCCACCGGCCGACGACGGCAAGCTCACCGGACAGCGAAACGAAAACTCGGTTCTCTTCTCCCTCGCGGTGCTCACCAAGAATGCGGACGAGCGAGCCCCGGGGAGCAGCGCCCAGGTGCCCTCCAAAGACGACTCGGGGATGATCGACCTCAGAGCACTCGTCGCGAGGGCCGAGTCCGCACGTCCTGCAGCGCCGGCTCACGCCGACGTGTTTGCGCCGCCGCTCGGGATCGCGGCTTCGCCGCTGGGTAGCCCTCTCGGCGGGGCCGGGCCCGAGGCATCGGGAAAGAGCAAGCTGCCTCTCCTCATCGGGGCGGGCGCGGGAATCGCGGTGCTCTTGGCCATGGGCGTGTTCATCGGCGTCAAGCTTGCGCCGGGGGCGCCGGCCGCTTCGCCGATGGCGAACGCCGCGGCGTCGGTCTCCGCCGCTCCGGCCGCATCGTCGGCGGAGGCCCCGACGGCCAGCGCGCAGCCCGAGCCTAGCGCGAATCCCTCGGCGTCTTCGGCCGCGGCCACGTCGGCTCCGAAGCCGAAAGCGGGAGGATTCGGTGGCGGTGGTGGCGGGCACACGCCCGCGGCCGCGAAGCAACCCGCCTCCACGGGCGTGGGCACGCCCACGCCTGCCGCGGCCGCGCTCCCCCCGTCGCCCGCTCCGAAGAAGAGCGGCGGCGGCGACTGCGGCTGCAACGGCGACCTGATGTGCTTGATGAAGTGCTCGACGCATTGATTGTGTTCGGGGGGAGCGCGAGCGCTCCCCTCGAGCTCCGCATCCGGAAAGGCATCGTGCGCAGGCGCCGGCCTTTCCAGATGGAGCGGCCGCGCTTGACGGGTGGGGCCGGTGCGGCTTTGGTCGAGCCTGGGGCATGAGGCATCGGGGGGGCGTCGGGGTGGCTGTCGTCGTGCTCTGTTGCTGCACGCGCGTGATGCCGGCGAGCCGACCGATCGCGCAGAGCGTAGCCGTGGACTCGTCAGTCGCGCCCGAGGCGCGGCACGAAGACGAAGATGCGTCGGCTACGGACTCGGGCGACGCGTCGCCAGTGAGCGACGATCCGATGGCGCTGCACTACGTGGACGCGGACACCCTGCGCGCCCTGATGGGCGCCGCGGCGTCGGTCCCGATCCCGGTCGGCGGGTTCTGGCGGCTCGGCCCCGGCAATCGGGCCGTTTCCCGGCACGCGATAGGCCCTCGCGCATGCCTCCAGGGACTTCGCGAAACCGTCGTGCAGACGCCGGAGCAGCGCGAGAGGTGCGCGGCGGACAACATGGTGCCGGTGTGGAGCAAGGGGGCAGACCCCGCGGCGGCTCGGTTCTGCATCGACGTCTTCGAGTTCCCGAATCGGCCGTGCGAGCTTCCGTTCGTATTCGTCACGCCTTCGCAAGCGCTCGCGGTCTGCCGGGCGCAGGGCAAGCGACTCTGTAGCCAGGACGAGTGGAACCTCGCGTGCCGCGGGGACCCGGATGGTGGCCCCGATCGCCTCTATGCGTACGGCGACGATCTCGACCTGACCATTTGCAATACGAACAAGTCGCGCGCGAACGGTCCGCCGTGCGACGTCTCGACGAGCGAGAAGCTCTGGAACAGCTGCGGGACCAACACCGAGCCGTCTGGAGCCTTTCCTCGGTGCAAGTCGCGCTTCGGCGTTTTCGACCAGCACGGAAACGTCGCGGAGATCATGACTCGCTTCGAGCCTGCGGACGGCGAGGTGAAGTCGCAGCTGAAGGGCAGCGCCTTCTTTTACGTCGAGGTGGCGAAGAGACCGACGGACCCGGGCGGGTACAAGACGAAGTATCCCGACCACTGCAACTTCGACCCGCGCTGGCACGTGGAGAGTCTCACGACCGCCGGGCACTCGAACTATCACCTCGGGTTCCGGTGCTGCAAAAGCCTCGACGAGCGCGACGCGGGGGAGCCGACCCCGAAAGTCGACGACGCGAGGGCGCCGGCGGATCAGTAGCAGTAATTGTAGTGTGCGCTGCCGAGGGTGAACGTGGGAAAGCTCCGGCACGACGTGCCCCCTGGACACGTGGTCGATGGCTTGCACCAGTGGCTGCATAGCCCCATGCCCATGGTCGTGCGACAGCCGTAGCCCGGTGCGCAATCCGCATCGGTCGTGCACGTCGCATTTTGCATTCCGCTCCCCACGACATCGCAATACGACGTTTGCGAGCTCGGGTCGGGTAGACAGCCGCAAGGCGCGGCGTTCCCCGGGCACACGCCCCTGCAGACGCTGCCGTTGGCCAGATTGCACCCGCTGCCGCTCGATGCGTCGGGCGCGGCATCGGCGGCCGAGGAGCCCGTGTCGAACGATGACGCGCCATCGCGCGAGCCGGCGGTCGAGTCTTGGGACGAGGCCTCCGGAGTAGGCCCGGCGTCGCGGTCCTCCGAGGTGAGATCGGCGAAGCCCCAGACGTTGGCACACGCCGCCGGACCGAGGAGGAGCAGGAACGCGAGGGCGCGGCAGACCCGACGCATTACCACACCGTCTTGACGCAGAGACTCGCCCCCTCCGCGCTCACGCGGGGACCGAGGGCGACCGCGGGCGCCTTGGGCGCCGTAAAGTAGAACGCGGCCCCCGCGCCGAGAAGCAACGTGCCCGCCACGAACGACACGGTCGACACCGTAGCCTGATCGTGGGCTGCCTGTCCGTCGTGGACACCCTGCGAATTGCACCCACGCGGATCGAAACCGCATTCGCTCCAGGCGTGATCGTAGGTCGTCTTGGCGACGACTCCGAAGACCATCCCGAGGAGAAGTCCTGCGGCGCCGACCCCGCCGAGCGCGAGCCCGAATGTACGTCGCCGGGCCGGAGTGAAGAGAGGCTCCTTTTTCGCCTGGCTCTCGCCTTCGATGGTTCCCCCGAGCACGATGCTCACGTGGCGGCTCTTGTCGCCCTCGTGGACGACGACCACTTTCTCCGTGGCAGGCAGACCCTCGCCCTCGAAGTTGAATCGATGCTCACCGGGGTCCACCTGCACGGCGGTCCCATCGAGATTCTCGGTGAGTGGCAGACCGTCCATCGTAACGACCACGGCGCTCAAGTCGTTGCCGGAGCGATCCTTGGCTACGAAGACGAGCGAGGGCATCGCCGCGTCCACCTCGCTCAGGCGCGCCGCGCAATCCTCACGCACGGGCGCCGGGCAGCTCTCCGAGACGCAGATGGCGAGCTGCTTTCGGGCTTCCCGTAGCTGGGCCGCGCGGCGGAGGTCCTGCGCGCTCTCGTTGGCGCTGACGCACTCCTGCTTGGTCGGGTCTGCCGCATTGGCCGTGCGCGCTGCGAGAGCGAGCGTGCCGAGGGACGCGAGCTGCCCCAGGGCGAAGACCCATGCCGGAGCGGTCCGGCAGATCATAGACAATCCACTTTCCAGTTCTTCTTACCCGTCGTGGGGTTGATGACGTAAGGAGGGTTGCAGTTCACCTTCCCCGTTTTCGTTCCCGCGGGCGGCGCCGACTGGGCCGGGGCGGGCACGGCGCTCGGCAGATCCGTCGCGGCGACCTCGGGCAAGGGAGGCAGCGAGTCGACGCCCGGCTCGGCCACTGCCGGCTCTCCGCTGCTCGAAGCCGCCAGGGGCGTCGGGCTCGATCCGCTGGCGGCTGGCGTGGGGGACAGGATGGACGACGGACTGGCCGAGGGCGCCTGAGACGCGTTCTCGCGCGCTACTCTCGCGGTGGCGTCGGTACCCGTGCGCGTTCGTCCAGCAAGGCCGAGCGCGACGGTTACGGCGACGACGGCGCCGAGCAGTCCCACCGCGGCGAGAGCTCGTACCGAGCGGGGCTTGTCACCGAGGAATCGGCTGCTGGCGCGTGCGACGGGTCGAACCGTCGTGGGAAGGCCGCGCCCCAGAGGGTCGTGCCCCGGCAACGTTCGATTCTCGACCGACTCGGGAACGGTCAGGCGGGGGGCCGTCGCGATCGAGGCGCCTGTCCTGTCGTGGTACGCGTGACGTACGGACTCCTGCATTCGGCGCGCGTCGGCCCAGCGCATCGCCTTGTTGAAGGAGAGCGCGCGGTCGACGACGTTCGCCACGAGGACCGAGACGTCGGCGGCGATCGAGCGCACCGGCGGCGCCGGACGAGTCATCGCGCTGAGAAGCTGCTCGTTGACCGTGCGGCCCTGGTGAACGAGCCGACCGGTGAGCAGACAGAACATCGTCGCACCGATGGCCCAGAGGTCGCTGCGTCCGTCGACCTCGTCCCAGAGTCCGCGCGCCTGCTCGGGCGCCATGTACGCGGGCGTCCCCATGCTCTCCCCCGCGCGCGTCGAGGTGTCGCGTTTCGACAGCTCGCGCAGCCTCGCGATGCCGAAGTCGAGCACCTTGACCTGCCCGGCTCGCGTCAAAAAGACGTTCTCCGGCTTGAGATCGCGATGAACCACGCCCTTGTCGTGGGCTGCCGCGAGCACGTCGAGCAGCTGGTCGACGACGGAGAGCACTTCGTCCTCGTCGAGGCGCCCGTCGAAGCGCATCCGTCGAGCCTCGAGCGTCTCGCCGTCGAGCAGCTCGGTGACGAGGAAAAGCGAGCCATCGTCGGCCGTATCGTCGTCGATGACCCGGACGGCGCCCTCGTGCCCCACTGCGTTCGCGAGGTATCCCTCGCGAAGAAAGCGGTCGCGAATGTCCGGATTCACGGAGAGCTCGGCGTGGAGCAGCTTGACGGCCGCCCGGCTTCCGTTGCGGTGCGTCGCTGCGTAGACCGACGCCATTCCCCCGACGCCGAGGAGCACGTCGAGGTGCCACTTGTCGCGCAAAACGCGACCAAGACGCTCCCGTGCCCGCGTCACCAGCGGGTCGAGAAGATCGTGTGCGGCGTCGGAGTCGGCTACTACGGAGTCCACGCCTTTGGTACCCCCGTCTCGGCGGTGTGATGCGGCGCTGAGTGGGAGGTGATGCTACCTTAGGGAGCCACTCCCGCGCTAGGGCCCAGCGACGTCTCAATCACGTTTGCGCGCTCTCGGCGGCGCCAGGTTTGTGTTCCCGGGCCCGACCCGGAAACCCGCGGCATTACGGCAACCTGGGGAGCCTGGAGCCACCCCAGGTTTGTGTGTCGGGGCCTTGCTGAAGGATCACTCGACCGCGCGGATGCTGGGGCCGGCGGGTCAGTGCCGGAGAAGCTCGTCGCAGAGGACGAGACCGAAGAACGCGCAACTGACCCAGGCGTTGACCTCGAAGAAGGCCTTGTCGATGGCGGCGAGACCTCGCCGCCGCACGAGCGCGTGCTCGTACACGAGCAGCGCGGCGGAGACGACCACGGCCATGGCGAACGGAAGCCCACGTTGCAGGGCGAGCCCGCATCCCGCGAACGCGGCGACGGTGCCGACGTGCGCCGCCTCGCTGATGATCATGGCGTTCGTGGTGCCAAAGCGCGCCGGAATCGAGTGCAGACCGGCCCCCCGATCGAAGTGCTCGTCTTGAAGGGAATAGAGCGTGTCGAAGCCGAGCAGCCAGGTGACGACGCCCACCATGAGCAGGACGATCCCCAGCCCGGGCCGGGCGCCCATCGCCAACCACGCTCCGCCCGGCGCGAGCGCCAGCGCCACACCGAGCCAGGCGTGTGCCGCCCAGGTGAACCGCTTGGCGTAGGAATACCCGAGGAGCACGGCGAGCACTCCCGGAGCGAGCACGGCCGGCCAGAAGCCCAGGGTGGCCGCCGCCGCGAGGAAGCCGGCGCTCGTCACCGCGACGATGGCGAGCGCCTCCCCGGAGCGAAGCTGCCCCGAGGGCAGGTGGCGCGCACGCGTCCGGGGGTTTTTCGCGTCGACGTCGCGATCGGCCCAGCGGTTGAAGGCCATCGCGCTCGTGCGGGCGCACACCATGCACACGAGCATCGCGAGCGCTCGCGGCGCGCTCAAGGGCACGTGGGGGACTGCAAGCGAAAGGACGACGGCGCTGGCGGCAAACGGCAGCGCGAAGACCGTGTGCGCGAACGCCACGAGCGACCCGTACGTTCGGATTCGGGCCAGAATGGCCATGGATCACGCACCCCCCGTCTCGCGGGCGTTGGGCGCGTCCCCTCTGCGGGAGATCCAACGTCGGGGCGCACGTGTGTTTCGCAGGAGGAAGGCGCACGGGTCGTCGCCGATCTCCCCCTCGACCGCGACGAGCCCCGGCCGCGCCCCCTTGGCCATCCGACCGACGTCGCCGCGGCCGAGAGCGCGCGCCCCGTCCCACGTCGCCATTCGCACGAGATCCGCCGCCGGCACGCCGGGAAATCGGTCCCAGAGCGCCCGGGCCTCGGCGAGGACGTCGAGCGACGCGTTCGACGCGAGCGAGTCCGTGCCCAGCGCCGGCGACAACCCGGCGGCGCGGGCCGCCAGGAGCGGGGGCAGTCTCGCCTCGATGTGCAGATTGGACCGGGGGCAAAAGACGACGGGGCACCCGCGCAGGGCGACGAGCTCCAGCTCCTCCGGGCGCGCGTCGGTCAAGTGCACCGCGAGCACGTGCGGCGCCAGGACGCCCAGCTCGTCCGCCAGCGCGATGGGGGCCTTTCCAGCCGGCGCGAGCAGGTCACGCCGGAGCTTCAGGCGCGTCTCGAACCAGTCGACGATCGGGCCGACGCCGGCCTCGAGGTAGCGGCGCTCAGCGGCGTGTTCGGCCAGGTGAACGCTTGCGCGACCGCCGCGATCACGCGCCTCGCGCACGATACGGCGAACGAGCTCGGCGTTCGTCGTGTAGAGCGTGTGTGGGGTGGGAGAGTACGCGAGCTCGCCGGACGGCCAGGCGCCGAGTCGCTCGACGACCATCTCGGGCAAGGCAGCCAGACGGCGCTCGAGCGGCTCGCGCTCGACGCCGAAGACCTCGTGGAAGATGCAGCCTACGAGCCCGAAGCGAGCGAGCGCGGAAACTCCGGCCAGCGAATTGGTCACCTCGCCGACGGCGACCGTTCCGAACGCATCGAGCTCCCGTACGGCCCCCTCGATCGCGTCCATTTCTTCCTCGGGTCGCGTCTCGGCGCGCAGCCCGATGAGCCGTTCGACCCACGGAACGAACCCCGCGCCGCCGGGGACGTGGCCGCGCAGCGCGCTCAGCTCGAGGTGAGTGTGCGCGTTGACCAACCCGGGGAAGACGACGCCGCGAAGGCGCGCGACGGGCAGGCCGGCGTGCTTCGGCAGGACCTCCGCGGCCGGTCCGCAGTCCGCGATCTCGCCGCGCGCTCCCACGACCACCGCTCCGTCGCGCACGACGGGGCCGTCACCCGTCACGATGGCGTCGGCGTGCACTACCCGCATGAAGCCGTCAGGCCGGCGGCGTGAGCCACTGGTAGTGCACGTTCCGCCGCGCCGCGCGAAAACCGGCCGCGCGGATGCGCCGCTCGATGGATTCGGCGTTCATGCAGAAGGTCGTCCCGGCGCTCGAGACCACGTTCTCTTCGAACATCACGCTGCCGAAGTCGTCGGCCCCGAACCGGAGGGCCACCTGACCTATCTCGGGGCCTTGCGTGACCCAGGAGGCGCCGACGTGGTCGACGTTGTCGAGGAGGATGCGGGCGAGCGCCTGCTGGCGCAGGTAGAGCACCGTCCCGTTGTCGCCGGGCTCGATGTGCGTCCCCTTCTCGTGCTGGAAATCCCAGCAGAAGAAGGCCGTGAAGCCGCCCGTTTCGTCCTGCAAGTCGCGAATCTTGA
>CAVREO010000018.1:0-21897 GCA_963720145.1 uncultured delta proteobacterium | reverse complement strand
GCTCCACGCTTTCGGCGCACCGCTCGGCGACCTCGTCGAAGGGGACTTCGCCACGCCTGGCAGCGGTTTTCGCATGGGCAGCCCCCCGTTCCGCATCGAGATCCTGACGGCGATAACGGGCATCGTGTTCGCCGATGCCTGGGATCGTCGAGAGAAGCGGAATATCGAGGGCGTGCCGTGTCTCGTCATCGGGCGAGACGACCTGCTCCGCAACAAGCGGGCAGCCGCACGGCCTCAGGACCTCGCGGACGTGCGCGCGCTCGAGCGGTCGTAGAGCACGGCCGGCCCGAGGAATCGCTCGACAGCGTCGCAGGGGGTCCGCCTCTTGCTTCGCGTCGTGCCATGCCGCCCAGTACACGCGCTCGGGCATCCCGTCGGCCCAACCGCTCGCCAGCGCCGCGGGAGAATCAGAGCGCGCGGGCGTGGGAGCAGGAGCAGGCGCCGGTGCCCGCCGAGCAGGGCGGCCGCACCGCCGTCGAGCAGCCGGACCGCCGGCCGCCGCGCCGGCCCGCGCACCGGGCGAAGACATGATCCCGGAAGCTGCCCTCCGGCCAGTACCGCCTCTACTCGCGCAAGCTCGACCCGAAGACGGGCAAGCGGCGCAACCTCGGCACGTTCGCCACGCGCGCCGAGGCGGAAAAGCACGAGCGCGCGGTCCAGTTCTTCAAGCGGCGTTGAGCGCCGTTGGCCCGCGCCGTGAGCGCATGCGAGCCAGTCGCGCCAGGGCCGCAAGGGCCTTGCCCTGCAGCGGCAGCGGCGCGAGAAACCAGGCGACCGCAATCGTGGACCCGAGACCACGCCACGCGTCGCCCCAGGTCGCGGACTCGAAGAAGCGAGGCACGTGATCGGCGGCCGGGACGGCGTGCACGACCGCCAGGAGCACCCCGAACGCGCGCAGGAGGATGCGATGTTGGCACCACAGCGCCGAGAGCGCTCTCGCCTGAACGCGGACGGGCAGCAAGTACAGCCCGATGGCGAGCAGCGCACCGAAGCCCTCCCAGGCCTCGGTCAGGGAAGGTTGCTCGAAGAACGCCGAGAGGTGCTTTCGGGCCGGAAGGGTGTGGACGAACGCAAGCGCCAAGGTCACCAAACGCAAGAGTGCAGCCCACCGCATCGTGCCTCTCCCGTTGCCGTCGATCCGAGAACGGGGGTCAAGGGTCGAGGACAAGCTCGCCTCTTCGCTCCCCCGCTCCCCAGCTCCCGCACGCGTGGACCCCGTCGTATCCGACCTCGCAGCGCCGGACCGAGAACGGAATCCTGACGCCGGGTGCCGCGCGGCCGATGCCGAGCGAGGAGAGAGGAAGGGACATCTCGACCACCCACTCCTCGTCGTTGTCGCCGATGTGGTCGAGCGTACCGTCCGCGTCGACCGCGACCTTCGCGCCGCTTTGCCACGCCGTGTCGCACGCCGGCGCGCCGGCGGAGCGGTCGCAGAGCGCGTCGTACACCGCGCCGCGCACCGACACCGTGACCACGCGCACTTGCTTGCCGGCTTCGAACTCGAGGCGGAACGAGTCGTCGCCCTCCAGCGAAGTGTCGGGCTGCGTGACCTTGCCTTCGAGATCGAGATCCCCCGCGTAGAGCATGAAGTAGAGATTCCCGTCTCCCCAGCGCACCCTCGCCTGGGTATACGGGACCATGCCCTGCCCGGCCGAGTCCTTGAGATTCCCGGTATTCCCCCCTCGCCGTCCCACACGGTCTTGCCCTCGGTCTCGGCGTTGATTGGGATGGGGCTCGGCGCTCTGGGCACGTGCAGAGTCGGCGAGGCAGTCTCCGGCGGAAGACGCGCGGCCGGCGTCGTCGCGTGCAAGCGACCCGAGCTCGCCCATGCGGCGACGCCGCCGAGGACGACCGCGAGCGCCGCTGCCGTCCAGGCCAGCGGCGCTCGCATCGACGCTCGCGTTGACCCGTGCGCAGTCGATGTCATCACGGAAGCTGCGTGTTCGCGTTCGACGACCCGTTCGGGTTGACCGCAAAGCGGAAGTTCGTGTCCGCCTGGTTCGGGACGATGGGATTGCCGGAGCTGTCGGCGGACTTGTACATCTGGACGACCATCGCGCCGTCGCTCGTGCGGCGTGTGGCGGTCGCGTATCCGTAGTAGCTCCCGGCATCGAGCGGGCGCCGCCGTTGCCGACGATCATCTCGTAGGCCAGCGTCGAACCGTAGGGGTCGCCGTAAGGCTGGGTGCCGCCGGGCAGCTGGACGAGGTGCGTGTGCCCGGTGATCGAGAGCGTGAGGTGTCCGGCGCTGTAGGCCGGCGACATGAGGTTCTCCGACGGCGTGACGCCGGGAGCGCGCGCGTCGTTGGCCGGCTCGTGCCGGACGATGAACGTGTACGTCGTGGCGACGTTGAGCGTGTTATTGAGCCACGTGTTCTGCGTGCTGTCCCAGGCGTTGGCAGCCGTGAAGATGAACTTCGCCGTCCACGAGCCGTCGCTGGCCTTGTAGAGCGCCGAGTAATACGGGCTCGTCTGACCGCTCGTCGGCTGAACAATGACGTTGACGTAGTCCTGCGTCATCCCGGTAAACGACCCGATGGGGCAGTTGCTGTCCGTGTAGCCGTTGCACTCGTGGTTACCCATCGTCGGCAGGTACTTGCCGCTGAAGTTTGCGCGCGCGGTCATGTAGTCGTCGTACTGGGGTACGGCGTCTCCCGATGCCGTGCCCGAGAACGCGTAGTCCCCGCTGCCGACCGCGAAGGCGACTCCTTGCGACTGGAAGCCGGAGAACACGCTGCCGATGATGTTCTTCAGCGTCGTCGAATAGTGCGTCGTCTGGCTCTGGGGAGGCCGCGTGTCTCCTGTCATTCCGAACGAAAGGCTCGACAGCGTCACCGGCGCCAGCGTCGGAGCCGGCAGCGTGACGCCGCCGCCCGCGTCCGTCCCGCTATCGGTTCCGGTGTCTGCTCCGGCGTCCGCCTGCTGCCCGCACGAGGTCGTCGCCGACGACGAGTTGCGCGGGTTCACCGTGCCGGCGGTGAAGTCCGCTGCGTTGTTGTCGTTGTCCGTACAGCCGGCGCCTGCACGCGAGGCGGACGTCGTGTTCGACAGCGTCGCCGTCGGACCGCTCCCCTCGTAGCTGGAGGCCGACGAACCGTAGCCGACGAGGTCGACGATGTGCGAGTTCGGCAGGCAGGACGTGCTGCACGTGAGCGCTGTCTGGTCGTTGACGAGCGCCACCTTGGCGCTGGTCGCGCTCATGCTGATCGAGCCCGTCGCGTCGGGTGTGGGCAAGTTGGTCGTGCCCCCGGCGCCCTGCGACTCCTGAATCAGATAGTAGTGCCCGGGCTGGATGGTGCCGCTCAGGTTCGTGAGCGACCATGACGAGCCAGTCGCGGAGGCATACTGCACCGACCACCCCGAGACGCTGACCGACGTCGTCCCACGATTGAACAGCTCGATGAAGTCGTTCTTGTAGGTCGCGCCCGAGTTGCCCCCGCCGCCGTATACCTGGCTGACGACGAGGCCCGAGGAGCCCAGCGCCTCGAGTGTCCGCGAGACGCTCTCTTTCCCCGTCTCCCTCTCCTGTTCGGCGGAGCTGCATGCCGCCCCGCATAGCCCTGCGACACCGATGACGGACAGCATTCGCACTGCGCGCAACACCAGACTCCGCATGACTGGCCTCCTCCGAGTCGAGCTCCTGCTCGACCAAGGGAGAGACTCTTCGAATTCCGCTCGGCGGCGAGCAGCGATTGTGTGAACTCCTCGCTGCCTCCTCGCGAGAACCGCTCGATGGGTCACGGGCACGTGTCGAGTCATCACCGACTCGACGAACGAGCGACCGGAAGACCTCGGTACGCTCGCCGCCGGTCCCTTGACATAGTTAGACGAATGTCTAAATAGACGATCATCGAACCATGGCCGACGAACCCCACGCATTCCAAGCCCTCGCCGACCCGACCCGGCGCGCCATTCTCAAGCTCCTTCGCTCGGGCTCGCGCACCGCGGGCGATATCGCCGCGCAGTTCGAGCTCAGCAAGCCCACGCTCTCGCATCACTTCAAGGTGCTCGAGTCGGCCGGCCTCGTGCGGTCCGAGCGGCGCGGCACGACGGTCGTCTACACGCTTCAGAGCAACGTCCTCGAGGACCTGGCCGCCGAGCTCCTCGATTCCACGTCGGCTTTGCGCTCGCCACGCCGCCGCGCGGCAAGGACCCCCTCATGAGCACCCGTCCCGTTCGTCGCCCCATCGCCCTCGATGTCCTCACCCTCGGCCTGTTCGCGGCTTCGTTCGCCGCGACGCTCGCCGTGTACGGCCGCCTGCCCGATCCCATGCCCACGCACTTCGACATGCGGGGGCAACCGAACGGCTGGATGCCCCGCGCGGTGGGCGCCTGGCTGGTGCCCGTGCTCTCGCTCGCCGTCGTCGCCCTCGTTCGATTCGGCGGCCGGCTGCTGGCGCCCGGCTGGCGCGATCGGCTCGAGGCCTCTCCCGTCCAGGCGATGGCGCTCGCGATCGCGGCGCTGATGACGGGAATCCACGTCATCGTCCTGCGCGCTTCGCTCTCCAGCACTCCGCGCCTCGGGAGCGCCGTGTGGGTTCTCCTGGGAGGCCTGTTCGTCGTCCTGGGCTTGCTGCTCCCGCGCACGCGGCGTAACCCCTTTTTCGGCATTCGCACGCCCTTCGCGCTCGCGTCGGACGAGAACTGGGCTCGCACCCAGCGGGTGGGCGGCTACTCGATGACCCTCGGCGGCTTCGTCGCTCTCGTATCGGGGCTGCTCGGGGCTCCCGCGGTCGCGATCGCGGCCGTGCTGGTCTCGGCGGCGGCGCCGGCGCTGTGGTCGTGGCTCATCGCGCGCAAGGGCGTCGGGGACGTGCCGCGGACGTAGCGCTCCGATTCAGAGCCGCGAGTCCTCCGGCATCACGCGCGGGGACGGCTCGGTCGGCGGCAGGTCGATCTCGGGGTGAGGAGGCTGCCTCGGGACCTCGCGGTGCGGCGGCTCGGGCTTGACCTCGGGGTGCGGCGGCTGCGGTTTCACCTCCGGGTTCGGCGGTTGCGGCTGGATGGGCGTGTGGGCCGGCTGCGTCATGTGGCGTCCTCGTCGGGCGAACCGGGAAGGGCGCAAGCCTCGTGCCTCCAAGAGAACGCTCGTTTGCTCGAGCTTTTCAGGCGGCCGCGGCGTCACGGATGGGCCGAATTGGCCAATCGATAGGGCAGAGAGGGTCACCAGGGCTCGACGGAAACTGCTGTGACTCACGATCCTAGTCGGCGCACGCGATCGGCAGCGTGTGGATCCCGTCGTCGGCGTAGACGAGCAGCACGCGGGAGCCGTCGGGCGACGGCACGGCCGCAACGGCGGCCTGCTCCCCGTTCGCCTGCCGGATCGAGAAGGGCGAGACCGGGCCGCGCGCGCTCCCGTCGGGGGCGCGCTCCTGGAGGTAGAGGCGTGCGGCGTAGACCGCGAAAATTCGCACCAAACCACGGCGCGACCGGCCACTACATTGGTACCCATACGGCATCGTGACTCTCGACTCCACCACGAGGGCTCCGAGCGCCGGCCTGACGGCTCGCCGGGCGAGCCTCAGGGTTGAGCCCCATGGAACATGCCGAGCACACAATCGCCAAGAACGGCCCGAAGCCATGTCCGCGATGCGGCAGCGCGCACGTGCGGCGGTCGAGGCGGCGCACCGTCGAGCGCTGCTTGTCGTTGCTCGGCGTTTTCCCGTTCCGGTGCATCGCATGCTTTCATCGCTTCTTCTCTGCCCGCGACACGATGCGACCGCCGTAGGCCTCGAAGCAGCCGGCACGCGCGACGCTCGGGGGCACGCGGCAACGATCCCGCGATCGTTCTCGAGACCGGCGCCGGAAGCGGCGTCTCTTCGCGCTCTTCAGTAGACGTCGAAGCTCGGCGCCGACGTCGTGCACACGGGGCTCGTACCGTCGAGAAACTGGCGCGCGTCCACGCTCAGGGTCACCGGCGTGCTCGCGCTCACGACGAGCGGGGCGGTGAGCGCGAGCCCCGAGCCCGTGTCGCTCGCGCTGGTCGGGGGCAAGAGCGATCGAGCGCCGTTCTGGCCGGCGGTCGCAGTCGTCGCGAAGATCGTCACGTGCTGGGGGTTCGCGGCGCCTCCCGAGCACGTCACGGGTGTACCGTCCACGAGCTGCGAGGTCTGTCCGCTGTGAAGCACCCGTAGCTCCGCGCCGACGCGGTCAATTTCGCCGAGGCGAAGCTCGATCGGGGACGGCCTTAGGCGTCGCCGAGGTGGAGCCGTATGCGAGTACAGGGGCCAGAGAGGTGAACGAACCCACCAGCCCTATGACGACCCCGGCGGGCGCCCCGGACCCGAGGCGCTCGGTCTCCGACCACCCTCGCGGCAGCATCGTCAACCGGTACGTCATCCTGGACACGCTGGGCAAGGGGGCGATGGGAGCCGTCTTTTCGGCGTACGATCCGCAGCTCGACCGACGCGTCGCGCTCAAGTTTCTGCGCGCGCCCGCTCACATCGACAACGCGCAGGCGAGCGAAGACCAGCACGAGTGGCGGTTACGTTTGCAACGCGAAGCGCAGGCCATGGCTCGGCTATCGCATCCGAACGTGGTGACGCTCTACGATACGGGCGTCTCCGAGGACGGCCGCGTCTTCCTCGCGATGGAGTTCGTCGAGGGAGGCACGCTCAGGGAATGGCTCGAGAATCGCAAGCGGAGCTGGCGCGAGATTGTCGACGTGTTCTGCCAAGCTGGGCAGGGGCTGGCCGCCGCGCACCGCGCGGGACTCATCCATCGCGACTTCAAGCTGGAAAACGTCTTGATGGGGGAAGACGGTCGCCCGCGCGTGACGGACTTCGGGCTTGCGCGCTCGGTCGAGAACGACCCGAGCCAGGCGCCGATGAAGCTCGTCGCCGTAGCGCCGTCCTCGTTCGCGTCCGCCGCGTCCCTGTCGAACGCGCTCACGATGACCGGCTTGGTCCTCGGGACGCCGGGCTACATGGCTCCCGAGCAGTACGGCGGTGACAACGACATCGACGCGCGCGTCGACGTCTTTGCCTTTTGCGCCTCGCTCTACAAGGCACTCTATGGAGAGCGGGCGTTTCCGGGCGAAGGAGTCGAGGAGATCGCGGAGTCGACGCTCAACGGAGTGGTCCGGCCCGCCCCGCGGGCAAGCGATGTCCCGATGTGGGTGCGTCGCATCCTGCTGCGCGGCCTCTCCGTCGATCGGGCGGCGCGGCCCGGTTCCATGGAGGAGATGCTCGCCGCGTTGCGCGCCGACCCGGCCCATCGCCGGACTCGCTGGCTAGCCGCATGCGTGGCAGGAGCAGTCGCTTGCCTCGGGTGGCTCACGGTGCACGCCGCGAGCGAGCGGAGAGAACGCGTGTGCCGCGCGGCCGGTGCTCCCGTCTACGCGGTCTGGAGCTCGCCGCACAAGGCGGCTATCCGCACGGCCTTCCTGTCCACGGGGCTGGCCTACGCCGACGACACCTGGTCGAAGGTCGAGCGCTCTCTGGACTCGTACGCGATGGCCTGGTCCCGTTCGAGCGAGGAGGCTTGCGTGGCCACGCGAATTCGAGGGGCGCAATCGGAGACCATGCTGGAGCTGCGAACGGCGTGCCTCGGCGCGTCGCTCGACGAAATGCAGTCTCTCTACGGTGTGCTGGAGCACGCCGACGCCAAGACCGTGGAGAACGCGGCGGACGCCGCGCGCAGCCTGTCGCCGCTCGAACGATGCTCGAACTTCGATCAGCTGAGCGCCGCGACGCGCCTTCCGGAAGATGGTGCCATTCGCTCCGAGATCCGCGCGCTACGGAGCGCGGTCGCCCGGGCGAAGGTGCTGAACGACGCCGGCAAGGCGAAGGAAAGCCAGGAGCAGCTGCACGCCGTGGGCGAGCGTGTGCTCGCGACCCGATACGAGCCGCTCGCGGTGGCATGGAGGCTGCGGCTGGCGGACGCCGAGAAAGTCGCCGGTGACACCAAGACCGCAGCCACGGACTACGGGCAGGTCATCCGCCTCGCGGACGCGCAGAAGCTGGACGCCGAGCGGGCAGCCGCGTTGCTCGAGCTGGGAGGCCTCGAGGATCTCCGCGCGCGCTACGACGAGAGCCACGAGCGGCTGCAGGCGGCTAGCGCCGTGATCGCCCGACTGGGCGGCGACCCGGCCCTGGAGCTACGGCGCGACGCGACGGAGGGGTGGGTCTACCTCGACGAGGAGAAGGTCGCGCAGGCACTTCCGATGCTCGAGCGGGGTCTCTCCCGCGCACGCGAAGGTCAGGTTCGGGACCCCCAGACGATTGCGAGAGCCGAAGGGGGTCTCTCGACGGCTTTCCTCTTCCAGGGGAGCTTCGACAAAGCGCTCGAGCACGCGGACATCGCCATGCGCACGATCGCGGAGGCCTATGGCGAGCTGCACCCGCTGATGGCGCTCGAGCTCAACAACCTGGCGTCGATCGACCTCGAGACAGGTCGCACCGACGATGCGCTGGCCGCGGCCTCGCGGGCGATGACACTCTTCCAGCAGGTAGCCGATCGCGGGGAGATATCGACGACGGCGCCGTCGCTCGCGCTGGGCGCGCAGACGCTCGGGGAGGTCTTGCTTCGGGCGGGATTGGCGCGTGAGGCCGCCGTGCAGCTCAGGCGAGCACGTGAGGGGTATCGTGCGGCGGACGAGCAACGGGACAACGTCGCGATGGTCGACAACGAGCTCGCCGAGGCCGAGTACGAGCTTCACCACCCCGCCGAGGCGAACGCGGCGCTCGACGAAGCAAAGGAAATCTCGTTGACGGTCAAGGGGCTCGCTCCCACGACGTTGGCCGCGACTCTCGCCGTTCGGGCGAAGCTCTCGATCGAGCGGCACCAAGCGGCCGACGCGCTCGGGCTCGCCGAGAAGGCGATGTCCATCCAGGCGCAAGGCACTCCTTTCGTGTACGAGGCTGCAGACATGCAGCTGCTCGTGGCCCGCGCTCTCGTGCTGACCGGGCACGACGCAGGACGCGCCGAGCACCTCGCCGAGCAGGCCCGCGATGGCTTCGCCAAGGTCCACGATCGCCAGCACGTCGACGAGGCTTCGGCCTTGCTGCGCGACGCGCGCCGCACGCCGGGGGGCCGCTAGGGCGCGCCGCCCGCCGAACCGCGGCGCCCGGCGCCCTTGATCGACGTCGTCGTCACGCTTCGCTGCGCCGGCAAGGGATTCCGCGCTCGTAAGACGACGAAACGGCAAGCGCGAAGAAGGTCCCCACCGCACCTAGTCCGCGCACGCAATCGGCAGCGTGTGGATCCCGTCGTCGGCGTAGACGAGCAGCACGCGGGAGCCGTCGGGCGAAGGCACGGCCACGATGGCGGCCTGCTCCGCGTTCGCCTGCCGGATCGAGAAGGGCGAGGCCGGGCCGCGCGCGCTCCCGTCGGGGGCGCGCTCCTGGAGGTAGACCGTCGAGCCCACGTACCCGGGGCCCGTCGAGGCAAGGTCCGGCGCGAGCATCACGGCGAGGACGTCGCCGTTCGGCAGCGGGTCGAGCTCCCGCACGAAAACGGGCGCGTTCAGCGGCTGGGATTGCACCGGGCCCGCGGGTGCGCCGGTCGGGTCGACCGGCTCGAAGAAGGCGCCGCCCACGCCCGGCCACGGTCCCGGCCACGACACGAGCGTCCCTTGCTGCGTGCCGCCGGCCGACACGACATTCGTCGCGTTCGTCGTGACCGGCGAGGCGAGCGCCTGTCCCTGGACGTCGAACTCCTGCAGCCACGACGTGTAGCTGGCGACGGGCGTCGGTAGGTTGGAGGCCGTCGCGAGCAGGAACGTGCCGTCGGCGCGGGTGACCCGAATCGAGGAGCATGCGTCCGGACGGGTCGCCCAGCGACTGCGACGAGAGGACCGCGCCGCTCGCGTCGAGCGTGACGAGCGTCGTCGGGGTCGCGTTCGCGCCTTGCACGTAGAGATACGAGAACCCCTGCGGCCCGCCGGCGAACGCCTCGCATCCCCACATGCCCGCCGGATCGGGGAGCGTTCGAGCGGGGGCGCGTTCCGCCCCGCTCGCCTCCAGGAGCACGAACCTGCAGGACGCCGGTGCGACGTCGAAGGCGAGCGCGCCCACGGCTCCCCCGCCCGCCGCGAGGAAAAGCTCTCCCCCTCCGGCCGCGCCTGGGAGCGCGAGGGACGCATGGACCACCGGGTCTTCGGCCGTGCCGTCGAAGGAGGCGGCCAGCGTGTATCGAGCGAGGTCCCACGACGCGGCGGACGCGTACGTCGTCCGCGTCCAGCCGACGAGGGCTGCGCAGCCCGTCCGGACGGCGGCGCGCAGCGAGTCCGAGGAGGTCCCGGCGTCGGCGACGGCGGCGAAGATGTGCTCGGGCCCCGCGACCTTCCACGACGAGCACGGCGCGTGAGGCGCCGCGTCCGGGATGCACGAATAGGGTTGGCTTGGCCCCGCGTCGTCCTGCGGGGCGGGCGACGTGCCGCCCCAATCGAGCCCGCTGCGCGAGCCGCAGGCGGTGCAGAGGCCGAGCAGGACGACGACCACGAAACGGGGGAGTCGGCTCCGGAGCACGTCCGCCTCGAGCAGCTTCCGTACCATCGGCAAGAGGGTCTGACCACCCACGAGAAGCCGCGGAATCGGCGCGGCGCGCGAAGGGTGTGGCCGCGCGTTCTCGTCAGGCGCGACGCGAGCGACGCGGAGCCTGGGGGAACGGGGAGCGCGCGTGCTGCGCGACGAGCTCGCCCGCATCGTATACTGCGTTTCAGCAAATCAATCTCTACACCGGACCGACGAGTAACCCACAGTCCACTTATACACCTCTGGCGTATAATCCCACCAATGAATACCCGATCGGAAACAACCCGCCGAGCTGCTCGTGGGACATTTACAACAACGACACTCAGGGCGAGTCCTCAATACTTTATCAGTGAATAGAATGGGCAAAGTCTCTGTGCCTCCTTGCGTGGCTACGTCGACGGGGCGGCGACTTCTGCGTTGTCGGCCCACGGTACCCCGCCTATCAGGCGTCCACCTGGAGGGATAGTCATGAACGCGACAAGTAGGGTCGTGATGGTCCTTACGATTCTGGGTGCCGGGTGCTCGGCGTCGGGCGCCAAGCCGCCTTCGTCTTGGGTAACGTCCGACGCTATGGTTGACGCTATGGCCGACGCTATGGAGGTTATCGCATGCTCCATTCCGGCCGGTGCCACCACGTACAATGACGCTTCGAACTCGGGTTGCCGACCGTTGCCGTCGGCGCAAGTTTGCTCTGCGAGCAGCGTAGACATTCTTCCTGACGGCGCCGTTTTGAGCGACGCAGCAACTTGCACGACCGCGTGCCCTCTGCATACGTACGAACTCGTGTGTGACGGGCCACCGGCGACTCAGAACAGCGCCCCTTCACCGGACTCGTCGCTAGGTTGCACGAATGGCCCCGGTGGGCCAACGCCATCGAACGAGAGAAACTACTGCTGTCAATGCACCCCCTAGCTGGGCGGTAGGGGGGTACGAGCGTCAGGATCGGCAGCTTGCCAGTTTGTGTGCAACCCTGGCTACACCCTCATGGGCGCCGCGACGTCCTGTACCAATGGGACGTTGACCCCGCAGACGTGCGTGCCCTGAACGCGCCGATGCTGCACGGTCCCGGCGTCCTGCGCCTCGGGCGCAATGAGCTCGAGGTCGACGGTCTGGCGCATTCCTCGACGCGACGGGACGAAAGGCCGTCTCTGCGACGGCCACGCCGGACGGATTGACCGATACAGCGCGACGGATTGACCGATACAGCGCGACGGATTGACCGACGCGGTCGGGTGAATCGTCTGCCACGGCTCTCCCCGACCGCACGGACACGCGCGGAGAGCCGCAGCGGATCCGTCCTCGATCGAGGCACAGCGGTTGCATCGCGCTGGCGGTGAGCGGCGCGCACGACGCTCATTCGTGGTCACTTGCCAATCAAGGGAGAACACATCGATGCGGAAAATTGCTTTGTGCACACTAGCAGGCTGCGGATAAAGCCCAGTCTGCGAGCGTGAGGGCCCGCCTGGCTCCCAACGACACCCTCGCGGTGCCCGACCTGCGCGACCTCGACCTCGACCCCGACCCCGACCCTCGACCTCGACGCCAACCGGGCTCGTGGCCTCTCACGCGGGCGCAGCGAGCAGGCGCGCCACGCGGAGCAAGTTGTACGCAGCGCCGACCATGTACGCGGCGATCTGGTTGGCGCCGAAGCCGCGTAGGCGCGTCTTTCGGAAGTTGCCGACGGTCTTCATCCAGCCGAAGACCTCCTCAATGCGCTTGCGGAAGCGTTGGCTGATTGCATAGCCCGGCTGGCGGGTCGTGCGTCCGTCGATCGCCGAGCGGCGGCGCTTGTGGGCGTTCTGCGCGACGTGCGGCGTGACGTTTCGCTCGCGACACGCCGCGACGAAGTCCCTCGTGTCGTAGCCCTTATCGGCGCCGACCGTGACCGGCCACTTGCCAGGCAGATTCTCGTCGAGCATCTCCAAAGCATTGCGCCACTCGGCCCGCCCATCCGCTTGGTCCATCTGGAAAGCGACGAGCAGACCGTTGCGGTTCTCGATGAGGGCGTGCGCCGAGTACGACAGCTTCGCCTCCTTGCCCAGGCCTTTGCGCGCGAGCTTCGCATCGGGATCGGTCGTCGACTCGTGTGTCTCGTTGCTGCGCTTTTCGCCGTGGAAGTCGACGTTCGGATTGCCCGGGTCGTCCGGCGGCGGCTCGTCCTTCTTCGACGCATCCTTCTTCTGGAAGCTCTTGAGGCTCGCCCATGCCTCGATCAGTGTGCCGTCCACGCTGAAGTGCTCGCGACTCACCAGCCCCGCCGCTTTGGCCTGCGTGACCACCGCCCGAAAGAACTCTCCTGCCGCGTCGCTCACCACCAGCCGGTCCCGGTTCTTGGTGAACACCGTCGGGTCGAAGCTCGGCTCCGCCATGTCCATGTCGAGAAACCAGCGAAACAGCAGGTTGTAGTCGAGCTGCTCGCAAAACTGCCGCTCGCTCCGCACCGTGTACAGCGCGATCAGCAGCATCGACTTGAGCAGTCTCTCCGGCGGGATCGACGGTCGCCCGTTCGACGAATACATCTCGTCGAACACCGGCGACAGCTTCACGAGCGCAGCGTCGGCCAGCCTCTTGATCGACCGTAGCGGGTGGGTCGCCGGCACCCTCGTCTCCGGCGACATCAGCATCAGCATCGAGGACTGCTTGGTGTTCTCTCCACGCATCGTGCCCGGAACGTAAGTTCCATCACGCCCCTGTCGATCCCACCAGAGGCGTTTTTCCGCAGCCTGCTAGGGCTCGTACTTTCCGCGGCAGCGGCGACGGACGAAGCCCGCGCCGATTCGAACACGTGGTTTCTGGGCTTCTCCCCGGCCGACCGGCTCGAGGCGGGCTCTGTCCACTCCGTCGGGATGTTGTTCCCCGGGCAGGGTCTGGAAGCGGGCAGCTGCTACTACCACCTCGATATGCAGTCAGATGGAAACCTGGTGACCTACGGCGGAGGCTACAAAGGCTTCGCGGCGGAATGGTCGAGCAATACGCAAAACACCGGCGGTTATGCCGTGATGCAGGCTGATGGCAATTTCGTCATCTACAATTGGGCCGATGCGGCCGTCTGGTCGACGGACACATACGGCCAAGCCACCACCGGATACCTTGCTCAGCAGGACGACGGAAATCTCGTGTTGTACAGGCAGTTCCAGAGCAACAACGTCTGGTACACCCAGGCCATTTGGGCGTCCAACGTACAGACCAGCAAGCAGTTCGGCACCTGCAATCCAGCGCACGAGAAGCAGACGCACGTCGTCAGCGACCACGACATGCCCGGCAACGACTACAGGACGTTGATTCCAAATCAAGCGCGAGCCAGCTGGTGTGGATATTTTTGCTCCCAGGACTCTCAGTGCAAGGGATATACGTATGTTCCGCCGAACTCGGGTCAGGGCGCGAGCCCCATTTGCCATCTGAAGAATGCGACTTCGGCGCTGACCTCGCACACGGGGTTCGTGTCGGGACTTATTTCGACGGATTGAATTCCGTGGCCGCCAGGTCGCGGCGCGCTACCTGGCGCGTTGGCGGCCGCGGTTCGACGTTGCACGGCCGTGGGACACGACGGCAGGGGCTCGGAGCTGCTGACTCCCGGCCCTTCTTCTTTCGTGTCGAATGTCGCGAATCGAACGGCCCGATTGCCGACGGGTGGCGCTGGGCGCAGCTTGCCATTCAATCGTCCGTCGGCTTCCCTGCCCGGGACCCTGCCTCCGGTTGTGCCTCGGAGTCCGGGTAGCCGATCTGGTCGGCCGCGAGCTCAAGCGATCCGAGGAAATGGATGTACAGGAGTCCGCCCGGGGGACCCAGCGTGTACGTCTTTCCCTCGTAGGAGACAGTCAGATCGACGGTTTGACAGTCGGCCCCGCTGCAACGGTTGCCGGACGAGCCAGACCGGGGCTTTGGAGCAAGCTCCCCGGCCCTTACCATCTTCGCCAAGAGACTCGAGATCTCCGCGACCCGTTCTGGGGCCGCGGTGCCCTCGCGAATGGTTGGTGACGGAAACGGAACTCGAACGCGGGTGCGGCCGTCGTCGGCCATGCTCATGTCCAAGCTCACCCCGCCAATCCCTCCGTGACGACCGTACTGGATGCTCCAGACCCGGCCTGCGACCGGCGGCACCGGCGGCACCGGGTCGGCCTCCCGCTGATTGCAGTCGGGGTAACAGCCCAAGAACGTACCGAGCCACGCCGCGACGAGGAGGGGCCGCAGCGTTCGAGCAGCGTCGCGCAATCGACCCAGGCCACGACGGTCAGGTAGACCCCGCAGGTTCACAGTTGAGAGAGATAGCGCGTGGGCAGCGTCGTGGTCCTCTGGCGTGGTCGGCGCAATGCCGGCGTGCAGCAGCCCCCCGGCAAGGGTCAACCTGCTGGAGCTGTAAAGACGGGGGAGGGCGAGACCTTACTTTCAACACCGCGGGCACACTCGACTCGGCGCTCACGGCGTCGACGTCGAGAGGAGCCGGCTTCGTGCTCCAGTTGCAAGCCGGGATCTCGGACATCACGGTCAGCTTCCCGGGCACCGCGTGCACGCACAGCAGCCTGGAGGCTGGCCGGCGACGGCAGCCGGCGCCACGACGAGCGCGCCCGTCGCCGCCAACCGGGTCACGATCGTGCGCATGACGTGCCAGTGAGCGCGGGTCTAGCCGCTGCGCTGACGTTCGGTCCACGGCCAGTGCACACCCGGCTGCGTACCTTGGAGTGTGGCGCGGATCTTCCGCGGTCCGTAGTGGGGGAACCGCTTGCGTAGCGCGACGATCGCGTCGACGACCTCCTCGGGCGTCGTCGGCGGCCGATGGACGGGCGCGCGGGGGCGATCGATGCCGCCGCACGGTGACCTGATGTCTCCGGTCTCAACCGAGTGACGCCGGCTCCCGTCCGGCATGTCGCCGGACCGTGTCCGAAGACCACCGCCTGTCAGCGATGTCGCCGGTCTGGTTTGTCAACGATGTACCCGGTCCGTACCAGCGAGTGGATGGCCGAGGAGAGCGAGTGGATGGCCGAGGAGAGCGAGTGGACGGCCGAGGAGAGCGAGTGGGAGGGCAAGGAGAGCGAGTGGGAGGGCAAGGAGAGCGAGTAAGGGAGCGTGGCGAGCGAGTAAGAGGGCGAGGAGAGCCAGTGGATGGCCGAGGAGAGCGAGCAGGAGGGCAAGGAGAGCGAGTGGATGGCCGAGGAGAGCGAGTGGACGGCCGAGGAGAGCGAGTGGACGGCCGAGGAGAGCGAGTGGGAGGGCCTGAGCGACCAGCAGCTCCGGTAACACCTTGAACCAGGAGCTTGGGTAACACCGTTCAGGTCGCAGGAGACGCCGTCCGGGCGTGTCAGAATTTCCGTGTAACGGGCCAATGAGGGTCGCATCGGGCGGCTGTTCCTGTCACAGGAAAGGACGCCCATGAAGAAAGACACCCTGGCTGGTCGTCGGGGTGAGGTGTTCCTCCCGCCCACCCGAGTTATTGACCGTCCACTTCGGAGTCCCATCCATGCGCATCGCACTCATGGTCACCGACGAGTGGCAGGGCGTCCGCAACTTCGAGCAGGAGTTCGCGACCCCGACAATCCAAGCTATCGAGCAAGCGGTGACTGGACTCGATGCATCCGTACGAACCCTGGTCATCCTCGAGCTCGGAACAGGCGCAGCACATATGGCCGTAGGCGGAGGCCGGGGACAGTACGTCGTGTACATGACCGACGATAACGTTCGATTCCAGCAACTGACGGATGACTCCGATGGCGACGCTCGGGTCTTGCTCTGTGCTGGCGGTCAAGAGGGAGAGTACCCAAAGCGCCTCGTAGTCGATCTGGACGCGGCTCTACGCGCCGTGCGCCACTATGCACGGGAGGGCGAAGGCGACCCATCGCTGCGGTGGACGGTGAAATGAACAGAGCCTCGCCGCACCCCAACGCGGGTCGAACCAAAGCCGTTCCTGTCAGGACGGGATCGGGCGAGACGTTACCTTGCAGAAGCTCGATCCGCTGAGTCGCTCAGGACCCATCGCCAGCACGAGGCCAGTCGTCCGGTACGAGTTTCAAACCGCCGCGCCACCTTTCAGCGATCGCTCCTCGGTACCATTCCTCGTTGATGTCGGCGTGCTCGGTGATGACGACCTGCAGCTCGGGGGCGATTTCCGCCACCTCCTCGAAGACGAGTCGAAACATCCGGGACACCGCGGCGCGGTCGTCTTCCGAAACGACCGACATGGATCCATCGACGTCCCTCTCCGGCGGAAAGTAGACCTGCGAGGGCTGGTCGAGGAACAGAAACCGCGGCACCGGTCGACCGCGTTGCACGAACCATCGATGTAGCGCGAGGTGAGCGATGAGGTGGTAGCCCACCCAGTTCTCGCCGCTGCCCATCCGGTTCATCGGCACTGGTCCCTCATTCGTGTCGGCCACGATCGTGAGTTTCTTCAGATCCAGGCGGAGTGGGAACTTCGAGTGCTCGAGATTGAGCTGTCGCGCCGCCGCGGTCAAGCGTCGAAGCTCCTCGCGCCGACGGACATAGTCGTCATCGACCGCACCGAGAAAGTACGGCAGCGTGTCCTTGAGCGCCAGGGCGAAGAAGGTAGCCATCACGACCGGCCAAGCCGTGTCGTGCTCCTTGTGAGCGAGCGCGCCGTGCTCCGTGCGGAGCTCGCCCACCTAGTCGCCTCGGACAGGCCCGTCGCGCTCACAGCGTGAACGCACGGCCCCACACCTCGCAGTCAGTCGCCCGGCCTTACGGACGCGGCTATCGAAACCGACCTGACCGAGTTCGCACGCGAAGATCGCCTCGGGAGCATCGCGGTGCGTTTCGCCGGGTACTGGACGCGCACGAGTTCCCGAGCGCAGCCGCGAAAGCACGTGCCTTCCTTCGCGGGCGACGCGTTCGGAGCGCCCTTCCCTCCGCTGCCGCTCGATTTGCTGTCCTCGGCCCCGTCCACCGCAGTGGCCGCGGGTTCGGTCGACGAGGTAGACGGGTTCCGTCCTGAGGTGGACGGGACGCGTTGGCGGGGTGAACGGGACTCAAACCCGCGCCCTCCCTTTGACCCTCCGCCCCCGCCAAGCACCGCGCACCAAACCCACCCCCAATCCTTCCGCCCACTTACCCAAAATCGACACCCCCCGCTGTCGATTTTTCCCTCTCGCGCGCGGAATCGGCCCTCGGGGCGGGAGTGTCTCCATGAGGGGCGCGAAAACGGCGCGCTGACCCCACGGGGCACTTCGGCTCCGCGGGTGCTCTTCGCGACGGTGTTCGTCCGCCTCTCGGAAAGGAGAGATACGTACATGTCTAGTACGACGTCGAAGCTGACCAAGGCGGAAACCTTGGCGCTGGTGCAGGCGCTCATCGCCGGCACCGAAAAGCACTTCCCGAACGGGTCGTTTACGCTCGGGAGCACCACGTACCCGGCGGCATCGCTGATCCAGGTCCTTCAAGGCCTGATCAACGCGATGACGGCGCGGAACGCGGCGGAAGCTAGCGCCAAGGACGCGGTGGCGGCGGAGCATGCGACGCAGACGCAAGTGGCCCCGATCATTCTGGCCTACAAGCGTCTCGTCCTTCTCACGTTCACCAACGCGACAGCGACGCTCGCGGACTTCGGCCTCACGCCTCCCAAGGCGCGAACGCCGTTGACCACCGAGCAGCTGGCCGCCCGGAAGGCGAAGGCCGCGGCCACGCGTCTTGCGCGTGGGACGACGAGCAAGAAGCAAAAGCTCGCCATCAAAGGCAACGTGACGGGTGTCACCGTGACCCCCGTTACCGCGCCGACCGCGGCCACGCCGCCCGCACAGCCGGTGTCGACCGCTTCGAGCGCGCCCGCAGGAACCCCTGCGTCGCCCGCCACGAAGTAGTCGTCACCCCGTAGGCGCGAGAGCGCCTGATCAGGGACAGGGAGGCGCCGCCTGCATGGAAGGGGGGCGGCGCTTCCCTGCGCCCGCCTTTCTATCCTCAAATGCAGCACCGGAGCATCATCCAAGCACCACCAGCCACGCGCACCCAGTCAGGGAGGGAGGGACGATTGGACCAAGTCAAGCCGAGCACCGCGTTCATCGGTACGGCGTTCGTCGGGACCCGGAGGCTCGGGCGACCGCTGACCAACGCCGAGAGGAAGGAGCTCGCGTCGCTCCTGCGCCAGCACGACTTCGTGGGGGCGAGCATGGTGGCGCTGGCCTTTGCCTTCAAGCTGAGACGCAACAAGGCGCGCGCGCAGGACCTGCAGGGGCGCGCGCAGGAGCGGCTGATCCGCGACGGGTGGGACCCGAGCGTGGTCACGCTGGCGAAGTGCCTGTGTCGCTTCGTGTGGAGCGAGCACACGCACGAGAGACGCGAAGACGCCACCCGCCGCAAGGCCGAAGAGGGCTTCCTCCGCGAGCAGGGCCTCGACCACAGCGCGGCGCCCTCGGTCGAGGACGAGATCACGCGCCTGGCCACCGAGAACGAGGAGATTGCGCGCGACGCGCGGCGTCTCGCTTCGCTGCGGGCGGCCTTCGAGGCCGCCGACGATACGGTCAACCTGCTCTACTTGAAATACGGGAGCGAGGGCATCGACGAGCCGAAAGACATGGCTCGCCTGAGTGGCCGCGACGTGCGCGACTTCTATCTCGCCGCCGACCGGCGCAAGCGGCACGCCGAACGATTGCTCGCCGCCGAGCGCGGTGCCAAAAATGAGGAGAACGAGTGATGTCCGACCGCAAGCACGCAGAGCTCTGGAAGAAGATCGCCGCCGAAGCCGCCGAGGCCGAGATTGACCGCGCCGCGAGCGTGACCGTGGAGCAAGCGGAGGCCGAGCTCCGTGCCGCCGGCTTCGACGTCGCCGCCGAGCGCGCGAAGGCCAACGCGTTCCTCGAGACCCTCGAGCGCGGCGAGTCGCCCGCGAACGCGCCCACGCCCGCCCCCACGCAGCGGCTCTCGCCCGCGCTCGCGCCCACGCAGCGGCTCCCCATCGCGCCCGCACCCGCGCCCGCGCCCGCGCCCGCGCCCGCACCCGCGCCCGCGCCCGCACCCGAGTCCGCGTCCGCGCCCGCGCCCGAGTCCGCGCCCGCGCCCATCTCCTCGATCCCCTCCTCGACCGCGACCCTGACCTCGACCCCGAGCGTCCGCTCGCCCAAACCCAAGCCCCGCCCGCGCTCGCGCGTCGTCCTCCCCTGGGTGGTCGCGGCCGTAACGTCCGCCGCGGCCGGCGTCTCTCTCTACGCGCAATTCCAGGATTCGCTGGTTACCCATCCCTATGTCGGCCCCTCGGCAGACGACCGCATGCGCGCGGCCGACCTTCGCCGCAGGGCCGCCGCAGCGTGCGACGCGGCCCAATGGAGCGTGTGCCTCGCCCACCTCGACGAGGCGCGCGAAGTCGACCCGGGCGGAGACGACGCGCCGCCGGTGAAGAGCCTCCGCGACAGGGCCCTCGCGGCCATCTTGCAGCAGCCCGAGGCGCCGCCGCGCTGAGGCGCGCAGCAATCGCCGGCGATTGAATATTTCATCCCTCGCCGCGTCTGCCCGGTGCGGCTCGAGCCGACCAGCAGCGGGGGGCATCCATGTCAGCAGGCAGAAGATCGGGGCGATTCATGGTCGTGGCGCTGTTGGGCGCGGCCGGGTGGGTCGGGGGTTGCGGCGCGTCCAGCGGGGACACGGCCGGCGGCCCCGACGGCGGCGTCGAAGGCGGCGTGGGCTACGACGGGGGCGGCGCGGACACGGGGCAGGCCTCGCCTCGCTGCACCGGCACGCCCACGCAGACATGCGCCGCCTGCGGGGCCTCCTGCGGCACGTGTCCTGGGTGCTCGCTCGTCCCGGTCGACTCGGGTGCCGCGGACTCCGGGTCCGGGACAGGCGGGTGCTTCGGCACAGCGAGCACCGCGACGTGCGCCGCCTGCACCGGGTGCGACTGCGCCGGCTGCACGCCGCAGCTCGCCTGCACGGGGCAGCCCATGTACGCGTCGTGCGCCGATTGCTTCAGCGACGTGAGCTGCGCCGACCCGATGTGCGCCGGGTGCACCATGGGACCGGGCTCGTGCTCGCCCGGCAACGTGGCGTGCGAGCTCCAGAACCAGGCCAACTGCATGGCGCTGCCTGGGTGCCTGTGGGACGAGTCGCTCTCGGAGTGCGGCAACACGACGACCGTCATGTGCCCCTCGTTCACGACCTTCGCCACGTGCACCTCGTTCGGATGCCAGTGGCAGGCGCCCTGCGTAGGAACGATCACGCCGTGCTCGCAGCTTCCCGGCTCGACGTGCCACACGCAACCGGGGTGCACGACGCAGGTCACGAGCTGTACGGGCACGGTGACTCCCTGCTCGGCGCTGGGCGTGGGGCAATGCGCCGGACAGGAGGGCTGCACCTGGGCGTCGGCGACGGCGTGCACCGGAACGATCACGCCATGCGAGGCGCTCTCGCCGGAGCAGTGCGCGAGCGTGCCCGGCTGCCGCGTGGCCGGAAGCGAGGCCGGCCCGAGCGACGGCGCCGCAGGCGACGGCCCGCGCGAAGGGTCTCCCGGCTCGTCGTGCCAGGCGACGAGCGCCGGGTGCGTCGGGTGCGGAGGGTCGCTGCGGTGCGCCGCGCCCGAGGCGTGCTGCGGCACGACGGAGTCGACGCAGGCGTGCGGGGCCGCGGCCACGTGCGCGGGCGAGACGTTCGACACGACCTGCGACGGACCGGAGGACTGCCCCGGCGCCCAGTGCTGCGTGGACTACGTCGCCGCGCAGGGGGCGACGGACTCGGGCTCGGCGTCGTGCAGGAGCGCCTGCGCGATCTCGAACAGCTCGGGCAACATGACGCAAGGCGTGGCGAGCGTCGCCTGCCATTCGAGCGCCGACTGCGTCAACGTGATGAACTCGTTCGGCGTGCCCTACGCGAACTGCTGCGCGAGCGCCGGCTACGCCGTCGGCGGCTGCGTGAGCGACACCTTCCAGGCGCTCCTGCAGCAGATGGGGGGCACGTGCAACTGAGGAGTCCGTGGCTTCGAATGCTACGCCTTCGCGGCGCCCCGCTAGCTTCGGATCTGCTTGACGGCCGAAGCGACGGTCTTCCCGTCGACCGACGCTCCCGTCGCCTTCAGATGCTTCATCGCGACGCCCGTCGCCTGTCCATCGTTGCCCGCGGCCCTGACCGCCTCGGCCACCGGCGCCAGCGCCGCCACGATCTCCGGGACGCCGAGCGTCTTCGGAAGCATCCCGGTGAGGAGCGCGATCTCGCGCGCGAGAGCCTCCCTCTGGGCCCCGTCCGTCGCGACAGCGAGCGTCTCCTCGTTCGACTTGACGAGCTTCTTCAGGATCGCGATCGTCTCGTCGTCGTTCACGTCTTTGCCCGACCGCGCCGAGGCGAGCTGCATCTCGCTGTACGCCAGGCGGTAGATGTTCTTTGCGACGTCGTCCTTGCCGCGCATCGCTTCGGTCATCCGCGCCTTGAGCTCGTCGACGATTGCCATGGCGAAGACTTACCACCTCTCGCTCGCCGACCGCGGGGAGGGACGGCCCAGA
>CAVREO010000017.1:0-76960 GCA_963720145.1 uncultured delta proteobacterium | reverse complement strand
GGCATGCCGCGCGTCGGGCGCTTCGGGTGGAAGTCGCAGACGGCGACGTTGCAGCAGTTCTCGTCCGAACCGCTGAACACCGAGCTCGGCGTCTCCAGCCAGTTTTTCCCGCAGGAGCACACCGATCACGGCTTGAAGTTCGCCAGTCAGCTGCCCTCGGCGTGCAACGTGGCGGCGAGCCATCCCGACAGCCCCGACTCCTCCGAGGGGATCGCCATCTACCACTTCCAGGCGCTCCTCGCGCCTCCTCCACGTGTGCCCATGGGCGACGATGCGCGCCAAGGTGAGAAGACGTTCTCCCGCATCGGGTCCAGAACTGCCATATCCCCGACGCGAAAACGGCGCCGGATACTTCCTCCTTCTCGCGGACGGCTCCACCCTTCGCGTCCCGGAGCTCGAGAACCAGGTCTTCCACCCCTACTCGGACTTCTTGATGCACGACATGGGGGCCGGTCTGGCCGACAACGGCGGGGCGACGGTGGGCCGCATTCAGGGCCGCGCGCGCGGCAACCAGTGGAGGACGACGCCACTGTGGGGCGTCCGTCTGAAGGCCACCTACCTGCACGACGGCCGGACGACGAGCCTCGACGCGGCGATCGACGCCCACGGCGGCGAGGCGCAGATTGTGACGGACCGGTATCGCGCTCTGCGGCAAACACAGCAGGCCGAGCTGATCGCGTACCTCCTCACGCTCTGACCCAAATGTCGTAAGCTAGTCGGTACACCAGGGGGGTGGATCGCATGACGAGCGAGCGGGTTCCGACGATCTCGATGGTCGACGACGCAAGCGCCGGTCCGGAGCTGAGAGAGATCTTCAAACACGTCCAGGCGGCGATGGGGCGCGTGCCGAACCTGGCGCGCGTCGTCGCCCACTCGCCGCCCATCCTCGACGCCTTCATGCAGCTCGCGGGCACGGTCGCGATGTCGCACAAAGTGCCGATGGACCTCAAAGAGCTCGCGGTCCTGAGGGTCTCCGAGCTCAACGGCTGCCGGTACTGCGCCGGCATGCACAGGCCCATGATGCGCCAGCTGGGGATCTCCGAAGAAAAGATCGCCGGCCTCGCCGAGAAGGGACGTACGCGCGGAGTCTTCACCGAGACGGAAGAAATGGTTCTCCAGCTCACCGACGAGATGACGGAGAACGTCGGTGCAAGGCCGGAGACGGTCGCTCGTGTTCGGGAGAAGTTCCAGGAGGACGGGACCGTCGAGCTGATGATGACGATCGCGTTCTACAACCTGATGACGCGCCTCACGGACACCAGCGGGGTTCCCCTCGAGGGGGCGTGAGGCCGCCGTGGCGGACGTCCTCCTCTATTCCCGGCCCGGTTGCATGTTCTGCGCGCAGGTGGCCGCGCTGCTGAGGGAGTCTGGGATCCAGTTTCACACCCTCGACGTACCCGAGCGGGCCGCGCAGGACGAGCTCGTCGCACGGTACGACGCGCGGGCGTTTCCCCTCGTGCTCGTCAACGACGAGTACATCGGCGGCTTCACGCACGTGGTTCGTCTTCACTCACAAGGCCGTTTGCGCAGCATCATTCGCGACGAGGCACGCGAGCCACGCGAGTCTCGTGACCCGCTGTCCGACAGCGCCGTCCGTGCCCGTCGCACGTCGAGCGTGGATTTGACGGCCGAAGCGTCTGCGTCCGGCCCCGCCGCACCGGCTCGGGCAGGCGGAGGCCTCGCGGATTTCGCGAAGCTCGGCGAGTACCTCCGGCGCGGTAAGGGCCGCTGAACGCGGCCCTGGCGAGCCGGTCTACATCGACGTCGACCAGGTACCCGAGATGCTCGTGCAGCCCGACTGCCCCTCGGACGCGGTAAACGTGGGCGAGTAGTAGCAGACCTCGACCCCGCTAACCTTGCAGCAGCCGACCAGATTGGCCGTCGGGCACGTGTTGCCGCCGTAGACCGTACACGTCCCGCTGACCACGCCGCCGGAGCTCGATCCGGAGCTCCCGCTTCCGGAGCTCGACCCGGAGCTGCTGCTGCTCGACGAGGTGCAGGAAGTGCTGCAGTTCGTGTTCTCGCAGGTCTGGAGGGTCTGGAGGGCCATCGTGCACGCCGCTGGCGGGGCTCCGCAGTTCTGGAAACACGTGGCGCCGCCGCCGTCGCAAGGACAGGCGTCTATGCACGACAAATAGGTGCCGCACGCGCCTCCGCACGTGCTCCCCGACCCGAGCGCCGCCGTGGCCTGCGAGGCGCAGTGAGCCTCGGCGCACTGAGCGCAGCCCCCGTTCGTCTGCATCGGGTTGCTGCTCGTGGTCCCGCAGCTCGAGACACACCCGGCGCCGATTTGGCTGCTCGAGCCACCCGAGCTGCATGCGGCCACTGCAATCCCGATCCCCGCCCCCATCGCCGACGCCATTCGCCAAAAGTTCATCGGAAGCCTCCTACTGTCCCGTAGAGCAGGAAGCCGGCTGGGCGGCAAGCCTCTTATGGTCTCGCGGTACAAATGCGTCACCGTCACCGGAGACGCGAAGGTGGCGGCGCCCCCTGCCAAAGGAGGGCGCGCGCCGGCCATAACGTACTATCCGTATCGTGCTACACAGACCCGCGGAGACCGTACCATCATGCGTTCCAATGGCTTTCGCTTCGCCAGTGTCTTCCTCGCGCCGTTCGCCGCGTTTGCGCTCGCCGTTTCGTGCGGTGGCTCGTCGGGCCAGAGCGGCTTCGGGAGCTCCAGCAGCGGCGGCGGCAGTAGCGGCAGCGGCGGTACCAGCGGCAGCGGGTCGGGTGGCGTGTCGTCGTCCGGGTCGGGTTCGGGCAACCAGCTCGGGGGCGGCGACGCCTCGGCCGGGCCGACGTCGCTCGACGGCGCGTGCGCGGCGACATCGTCGAAGGGCCAGCAGGCGCCGCTCGACATCTACATGATGCTCGATCAATCCCAGTCGATGAGCGAGATGGTCGCGGGCGGGATGACCAAATGGGCGGCCGTCACCGCGGCGCTCAACTCGTTCGTCATGACCCCGCAGCAGGGCGTCTCCGTCGGGCTCCAATACTTCGGCCTTCCGCCCGGCAGCAGCACGAGCGGGGGCTCGTGCACCAACGGAGCCATGTGCAAGACGAGCGCCGATTGCGGCGGGGGAACATGCATTCCCGTCGCCAACCTGTGCCTGTGCGGGGGGCTCGGAGCCGACTCGTGCAACGGTCCGGACTACGCCAAACCCGACGTCGAGATCGCGCCGCTGCCGGGCGTCGGAAGTGCCATCTCCACGTCGATCGGCAAGCACATGCCCAGCACGGCCACGCCCACGTCGGCGGCGCTCCAGGGCGCGACGCAGCACGCCTCGGACTGGGCCAAGGCCCACCCGGGCGACGTCGTCATCGCGCTGCTCGCCACCGACGGCGATCCCTCGGAGTGCGACACCAACATTGCCGATATCCAGATGATTGCGTCGACCGCGGCGAGCGCTACGCCGAAGATCTCACGTTCGTCATCGGCGTCGGTCCGTCGAGCGCCAACCTCAACGCGATTGCGATGGGCGGCGGAACGGGGCAAGCGTTCATCGTCGACACGACGATGAACGTGAACCAGCAGTTCCTCGACGCCCTGAACAAGATTCGCGGGACCGCGCTGGGATGCTCGTACACGATTCCGGTGCCCCAGAGCGGCACGCCCGACTACGGCCAGGTCAACGTCCAGTACACCTCGGCCCCTGGCGCGATGCCCGTCACCTTCCCGAAGGTGAACGACCAGTCGCAGTGCCCGTCCAGCGGCGAGGGCTGGTACTACGACAACAACTCGGCGCCCACGAAGATCATCCTCTGCGACTCGACGTGCAAGTCGGTCCTCACGACGTTGACCGGCGAGGTGGACGTCCTCCTCGGCTGCGCGACGATCGCGAACTGATAGGCGAGGATCGCGCGGCTCGCACACGCTACCCAGACGGCTACTCCTTCACGGCCGCCAGCGTGTAGGAGCCGAAGCCCGTGGGGACCTGGATGAGAAGCGTGCTTCCCTGCACGCAGTAGTACGCCGTGCTCTCGTCGAGCACGAGCATCGATCGCGAGAGCGTGTATCGTCCGGACGGGACGTCGTCCGACGAGATCGCATGTACCTGGCAGGCACAGCCCTCGCACGCGCATGAGCATGCACATCACGGCGACGGTCATCAGCGTGCCACCTTCGCGATCGAGTGTCAGGGCGGCTGCCAGCGCGGACATGTGCTGCAGCTGCGCGAAACCCGTGCGATTCATTTCGGTGCCACCATGACCGTCCCCGTACCCGTCGGCCCGCCGAAGTTCGTCCAATAGACTGAGGTCGCGTCGAGGGCGATGTCGTAAGCGCCCCATTGCGCCGAGGCGAGGACGGTCGCCATGCCGCCCGTCACGGGGACACGAAGGATCGATCCATAGGGTCCGTTACCGCCGGCGACAGAGGCGTAGAGGTTTCCGGAATCTGCCTTCAGGCTCGTCGTGCCGCTGAAGCCGCTCGCGAGGACGGACACGGCCCCACCCGCCGTCGGCACCGCGCTCAGGTTGTCGCCCGAGACGAAGTAGACGTTGACCGCATCCGTCGCGAGGACGTTGACGTTCGTCGCCAGGGTGGCGAGGGTCGTGATCGGGCCTCCCGATTGGCGGACCCGGGAGATGGTCGCGCTCAAGGTCGAGGGAGAGGCCGCGAAGTAGAAGTAGGTCGCGTCGATGGCGACGCCCCAGGTCTCGCCCATCGGGGCCAGGCCTAGCGTCGCCACGGTGCCGCCTGTTTTCGGCATCGACTGCACGGCACCGCCCGAAACCCAGAAGAGGGTCGTCGCGCTCGACGACATGCCGAGCGCGTCGACGCTCGCCAGCGTGGTCGCGCCGTTCCCGCCGATGACGATGCGTCGGACGGCGCCTGGGCTGAGCGTGTCGTTCCAATAGACGTACGTCCCGTCGCTCGCCAACGAGTAGGGCTGCCGGTCGTTGCCCGAGAGCTCGATCGGCGTCGTCCCCGGCGCCTTCTTCGGGATCTGGTAGATGCTGTCGTTCGTAGCGTTCGAATCGAGCGCCGTGAAGTACACGTTCGAGTCGTCCACCGCAATTTCGCGCGGATCGTAGATGTTCGACACGAGGACGCCCGGCGAAGAGCTCGAACCATCGCGGGCTATCGAAGTGTCGGCGGCGCCGTCCGCCGGAGCGTCTGGGCCCGGTGCTTCGAAACGCGTGTCGGGCCGAGCGTCGTCCACCGCTGCATCGGGAGCGTCGTCCCGCCGCGCGTCGTCGCCGGCATCCGACGTCGTCCCGGCTTGCATGGGCGCGCCGTCTTGGACCGCTCCGCCGGACGCGGCTTGCTTGCCGCCACAGTCAGCGGCAGCACCCAAGATGCTCAGCAGAAGCAGTCCTATCCGCGGGGCTCTCGGCAGCGGCGTCACGGACCCCTCCTCTCCTCCATCGATGTCCTACGGCCCCGTGGGCAGAATCTTCCCTCTCACCCATAGGGCCCGGAGACTCTCCGCGAAGGACACTAAAGCGCCGGCCCGATCTCCCATGGCGGAGGCGTGAACCTCTCCTGCAGGTGATTGACGAACGCCTTCACCTTCGGCGAGAGCAGGCGCGTCGTCGGGTACACCACGTGGATGGCGGCCGACGGCGAGCACCACTCCTTCAAGACGTGCTCGAGCCGGCGCTCGCGCACGGCGGGGAGGCTGCGAAAGACGGGCAGCATGGCCACGCCCACGCCCGCGAGCGCCGTGTCCAGCAGCACGTCGAAGTCGTTGATGACGAGCCGCGGCTTCACCGTGACGTCGACCGAGGCGGTGCCCTTCTGGAGGCGCCACGTCGTCGGCGACTCGCCGGACCCGAACACCAGGCTGTCATGCTCCGCCAGGTCCGCCGGTTGGCGAGGGCGGCCGCGCTTCTTCAGATAGCCGGGGCTCGCGACGATGATCCTCCGGAGGGTCGCCAGCGGCCGGGCGATCAACGTCGAATCGGCGAGTGTCCCGGCACGGATCGCGACGTCGAACCCCTCCTCGACGAGGCCGACGCGTCGATCGGTCGCCACGACCTCGAGCGTGACCTCCGGGTGCTTCCTGACGAAGTCGGCGACGATCGCCGCCAGAAAGCTGAAGTTGAGCGGCGTCGTGACGCGAAGCAGGCCTCGGGGCACGCCCCGCAGACGGCCGACCGCGACCTCGGCTTCGTCCACCTCGCCGATGATCCGCGCGCAGAAGTCGTAGTACGTCCGCCCCTCGTCGGTGAGCCCCAGCGTGCGCGTCGTCCGCTGCAGGAGCCGCACGCCGAGGCGGTCCTCCAGGTCGGTGACCTTGCGGCTCACCGTCGACTTCGGCATCTGCAGATCGCGCCCTGCCGCGGTGAAGCTCCCGCTCTGCACCACGCGGGCGAAGACGAGGATCTCGTTGAGGTCGGGGGTCTTGGCCACGATTGTTCCGGTGGTTGGACAGTGTAGCCAACCGGCGGCGACTAATCGCGCTGGCGGAACAGCCCTAGTTTCAAGGCCATGGAGGCAACGAACATGAGCCACGCAGACACCGCCAAGACCTGGAACGTCGACGTCGCCCACTCGGGCGTGAACTTCTCGGTACGCCACATGGTCATCTCGAAGGTCCGCGGCCGCTTCGCGAAGTTCAGCGGGCGGCTGGAGCTCGACGAGAAAGACCTGACCCGGTCGACCGTGGAGATCCGCATCGACGCGTCGAGCATCGAGACCGGGGTCACCGATCGCGACAACCACCTGCGCTCGCCGGACTTCTTCGACGCCGAGAGGTTCCCCGAGGTGACGTTCACGAGCAAGCGCGTCGAGCGGATCGAGGGCGACCGCTACCGCGTCCTCGGCGACCTGACCATCCGCGGCACCACGCGCGAGGTCCCGCTCGAGGTCGAGGCTGGCGGCACCGGGAAGGACCCCTGGGGCAACGAGCGGGTCGGCTTCAGCGCCCGCACGCAGGTTGACCGCAGGGACTTCGGCCTGGTGTGGAACAAGGCGATCGAGACGGGGGGCGTCGTCGTGGGCGACCGCGTCGACATCGAGATCGACCTCGAGGCGGTGCGTGTCGCCGAACAGCGCGCCGCGTGATGACGACGACGGGGTATCCATCCAGCACGGGAGCAAGAAGGGAGAATCGAAAATGGGGTCCGTGAAGACAACGTCGCGCGAGGTGGAGAACCTCGTCACCGCGCACAGACAGACCGAGGGCGCCGGATTCGTCGTGCGCCGCCCCTTCCCGAGCGGGCGGCTGCCGCTCGTCGATCCCTTCCTGCTGCTCGACGAGATGGGCCCCGTCGACTACGGGCCCGGCGAGGCCGTCGGCGCGCCGGACCATCCGCACCGCGGCTTCGAGACGGTCACGTACGCCCTCGAGGGCGAGTTCGAGCACGAGGACTCCGCCGGACATCGCGGCGCCCTGCGCGCCGGCGACGTGCAGTGGATGACGGCGGGCGCGGGCATCGTGCACTCCGAGGAGCCGTCGGCGAAGATCCGCGAACGAGGCGGACGCGTACACGGCTTCCAGATCTGGGTGAACCTCCCGGCGCGCGACAAGATGATGCGCCCGCGTTACCAGGAGGTGCCTTCCGACCGGATCCCGACGGCTGCCACGGCCGACGGAAAAGCGCGCGTACGCGTCGTCGCGGGAGAGGCGCTCGGGGTCCGCGCGGTGATCGATACGCGAATCCCGATCGTGTACCAGGACTGGCAGCTCGAGGAGGGCGCCGACGTCGTCGTTCCCGTGTCCCGCGAGCAGCAGGCGATGGTCTACGTCTTCGGGGGCGCGGTTCGAGTCGGCGAGGGCGCAAGCGAGGGCGCAAAAAACGGGCGCGACGTGAGCGACGGCCAGCTCGCGATCCTCGGCGAAGGAGACGCGGTGCGCCTGCGGGGCGCGGCGGGGGGCGGAAGGCTGCTCCTTCTCGCGGGGGTTCCGCTGCGCGAGCCGGTCGCGCGCTACGGCCCTTTCGTGATGAACACCGAAGAGGAGGTGCGGCAGGCCATCGCGGACTTCCGTAGCGGCAAGATGGGCGAGATCACGCGCACGGCGGAGGTGACGAGGTGACGTAGAGGACGGGCTGCATGAGCGGGCACGCCTGAGCGCGCAAAGGCCTCTCCGGGCACGCGTCGTGCCTGTGCGACCTTGGATGAAGACCGTCCGCGAGATCATGGAGACGAGCGTCCTCTGGCTTGCCGAGGACACGCCGCTCAAGAAGGCGGCCGATGCGCTCGCGGAATGGCAGATCGGCGGCGCTCCCGTCTGCGCCCGGGACGGGAAGATCGTGGGGATGCTCAGCAAGACGGACCTCACCGAGTATTACGGCTTTGCGAACGAGTCGCGCCTCGTCCGCGACGTGATGACGCCTGAGATTCTCGCCGTGAGCCCCGACGCTCCCATCGAGCGGGCCACGCAGCTCATGGCATTCGAGGGGGTGCACCGGGTGCTCGTGTTCGACGGCGACCGCCTCGTCGGAATCGTCACCTCGATGGATGTTCTGCGAGCGCTCGCTGGCTTCCCGCGCCGCGGCCGGCGCGTGATCGCCGTGGCTCCGCCGCCGGAGTGAACGCCTGCTTCTCGAGCGGTGCCTTCACGCCTCGTTCGACCACGACTCGTACGCGTCGAAGTCGTAGTCGCGCCCGAGAAAGTCCTTCACGAGGCGCGCCGCGTCCTTGCTTCCGCCGGGGACGAGCACGACATCGCGGTATCGGTGACTCGTCTCCGAGGCCATGAGACCGTTCGCCCGGAAGGCGGTCATCAGGTCCTTGGCGATGACGAGCGACCACATGTACGTGTAGTACGAGGCCGCGTAGCCGTTGAGGTGCCCGAAGTTGGCGTAGAAATGCGTGCCCTCCACGAACGGGAAGAGGCCGATACTTCTCCTGCGTGTGCTTCGTGTACGAGGGAAAGTCGATCGCCTCCGGTTCGCGCTCCTCGTGCAGGCCGAGCGACAGCGCCGCATAGAACATCTGCTGGCGGGCGTCCGAGCCCTTCCCGAACTCGTGGGCGCGGCGCATCTTCTTCACGAGCTCCGCGGGGATCGGCTCCCGGGTGACCTTGTGCCTGGCGAACGTCGCCAGCACCGCCGGATCCCATGCCCACTCCTCGAACACCTGCGAGGGCGCCTCCACGAAATCCCACTCCGTGGCCACGCCCGAGAACGCCGCCCAGTGCTGCTTGCCCGCGAAGATGTGGTGCATCAGGTGCCCGAACTCGTGGAACATCGTCACGACGTCTTCGTGGCTCATGAGCGCCTCCCCGTTTTTCGGATCGGGGAAGTTGCAGACCAGCGCGCCCTCGGGCAGCTGCACGTGCTCGGCGCGATGCGCGTCACCGATGCCCATGGTGAGCGGGAACATCGCGGCGTGCTTGTACTTGCCGTCGCGCGGGTGAAGATCGAGGGCGATGCGTCCGAGCTTCTCGCGGCCCTGGGTCACGTCGTAGACGGCCACCGACGCATCCCAGCGCGGCGCGTCGGGCGCCGGGCGGTACTCGATGCCGTACATCTTCGCCGTGATCGCGAGGAGACCCTCGAGCGTCTGCGTGAACCCGAAGTACGGCCGGACCGCCTGCGAGTCGAACGCGTACTCTTCGCGCTTGACCCTCTCGGCGTAAAACCACCTCTCCCAGTCCTCGACGCTTTGGGCTTCGGGATGGTCCTTGCGTTTGCGCGCGAGGAGCTCGGCGTAGTCTCGGCGCGCGCGTGCGTCGGCGGCCCTCGCAATCTTCTCGATGAAGTCGCGCGCTGCCTTGCCGGTGCGGACCATGCGCGGCTCCGTGTCGTACGCGGCCCAGTCCTCGTAGCCGAGCGTCGTCGCGAATTCGCGGCGGTTGGCGAGGAGACGCCTCAGCACTTCGTCGTTCTTGGGGTACCCCCGATTGAGGAAGGCCAGGTAGAGCGCTTTGCGCGCGGCCGCGTCCTCGGCGTACGCGATGAAGGGCTTGAAGTCAGGGTAGTCGCTCGTGATCGTGACCTTGCCGTCCGGACCGGGCGCGTGCGCGCGGACGTAGTCGTCGGGCAGACCCTCGAGCTGCGCCGGGTCGAGCTTCACCGAGTGCACGTCTTCGCGGATGTTCCTGTCGAACGCGAGGCCTGTCGCCGTCATCGCATCCGAGAGGTCTTTCACGCGCCTGCGCGTGACCTCGTCCTTGTCGACGCCCGTCCGGCGGAAGTCGCGAAGCGTATGCGCGACCATGCGCCGGGTGACCTCGTCTGCGCCCGAAACGTCCACCCCCGAGAGCGCCGCGTAGAGCGCCGGGTTCTGGCTGATCTCGGTCTGGACCGACGACACGTCCTTCACGCACTCCTCGGCCGCGGCGCGAAAGGCCGCGTCGGGGTGGACCTCCGCGAGCAGCGCGGCCTTCATGCCGGCATTGCCGAGGTGAATCGCGAGCTCGTTGTACGGCTCGAGGGTGTCGTCCACGGTGCGCGTCCCGCCGACGGCGAGAATCTGCGCGAGAAGGGCCTTCGCGGCGTCGATGCGACCGCGGCACTCGTCGAGAAAGGCGTCGACGGGGGGCTTCATGGCAGGGGGCTTCATGGCAGGTGCGCTCGCCTGCACTATAGACGCGCCACACCATGACGCTCGAGCGGAAGCGGGAGCTCCATGCCGAGCTCGTGTCTATCGTCGCCGCGGACCTCGCCGTCGTGGAACGAGCCCACCGCGCGACGCGCGAAGCGGCGACGCACGAGGAAGCGAAGCCGGAGAACGACAAAGACACGCGCGCTCTCGAGCAGTCCTATCTCGCGCGCGGCCAGGCCAAACGCATCGAGGAGCTCCGCGCGGGCGTCGCAGCCCTGGAAGGGATGCGCCTCGTCGACCCGGGGGAGGGCGCCGTCGCGGCGCTGGGGGCATTGGTCGAGCTCTCGTCGGAAAGCGGCGACACCATGACCGTATTCGTCGCGCCGTGCGGGGGCGGCAGCAAGCTGGCGGGCGGTACCGTCCAGGTCGTGACTCCGCACTCCCCGCTCGGGCGCGCGCTTCTCGGGAAGCGCAGGGGCGACGAGTGCGAGGTGGCCCTCGGCGGCAAGACCCGACAGCTTGCGCTCGTTCGCGTGGGGTGAATTCGCCCCGCGTCCACGCGAACGAGCTACGGATGGGGGAGGCCCGTGACGGCGAGGAGGCGCTCCGGGCCATCGCCGGCAACCCGCACCTGGCGATGGTCGTCTGCGACGTCACCATGCCGTTCAAGACCGGCATGGAGGTGCTCGACTCCCTCCGGGCCGACGGGCGCCTGGCAACGCTCCCGGTAGTCATGCTCACTACCGAGGGACAGCTTTCGGTCATCGCCCGGGCGAGGCAGGCTGGGGCCACGGGCTGGATAGTCGAGCCTCTCGTCGCTGCGCATCTCGTCGCCGTTGCGCGAGCTCCCGAGAGCGACCGACCATCGTCTCGGGACGAGGGATTGGGATGCCCGCGGTCGCCGAGTGCGTCGACGCGCTCGGGGGGGATCTGACCCTGATCAGTCGCAGTGGCCAGGGCACTACCTGGCGATTCTCGTTCCCGCGAGCGACTGGGGCCGTTGCGACCGTCGCAGGCGCCCAGCCATGGTGCCAGTCTTCCTCTCGGCTGGCGGCCAAGAACGTCCTCCGGGACCGAGATGCAGGCCAAGACGACCACGATCGACGAGTATCCCGCCGCGGTGAGCGGTGACGTCGTGACTTCCACCGACGCCTTGACGGCCTTCTTCTGAACCTTGCCCGGCGCGGTGGCTATTCGGCCTGAGCGACGGTGTTCGTCGTGATGAACTGGGCCGTCCCCATCTTCTCGGACACGGGATCGGGTACGGGGCCGGTAGGCGTAGGTTGCATCGCGGGCGACTGGACCGAGAACTTGACCTGGAACGTCTGCCCCTTGAGCAGCATGGCCTTCGCGCTGTCCTGTGCAACCTGGGTCTTGTTCGACGGCTGGAGGGTGATCGATACGCTGACCGTGCCGGGAGTGACGAACGGAGGGGACATGTACGGGACCGGCGATTTCAGCGCCGGAGGGAGCTCGTCTCCCTCCAGGCAAACGGCCATGCTGTTCACGGTCGAGAGCCCGGATGCGACGAGCGGGATCGGCGCGCTCAGGGAAGGGCAGACCATCGGCGGGGTGGGGGTGATCTGAAGCATGTCGTTATTGCAGATGATGAAGTCGAGGGCCATCGCGTCCTCCCGCGCCGGATCTTACACCCCAGGGGGCGTCCAAGAACGGCGAAGGGCTGGACCGGCACGGTGCTACGTGGCAAGTCGGCAAAAGGTCGCTCGACACGGGACGGCTTCGTTGAGACTTGGCGCGCCTACATTCACGTCCCGTCGCTCCTCCTCGACGAAGAGTCTCTCGGGCTCGAGGCGGAGCGGCGTTGCTTCGAGCGAGAGCGAAGCTGCCTTGTACGAAAGGTTCACGGCGGAGTGCCAGACCCGCTCTTCCAAGAGGGAGAGGCCCTTTGCCAACAGGAAAAGGTCCTTTGCCGACAACAAGAGGTCCTTCGCCAAATGGCAGAGACCCTTCGTCAACAGGCGGACGGGCATCGCCACCAGGTAGAGGCCCTTTACCAACCCGCACCGGTCCTCGGCCAACGGACGGAGGCCCATCGCCAGCAGGACGAGGTCCTTCGCCAGCTGGCAGAGGCTCTCCGCCAACGAGCAGAGGTCCATTGCCGACGGACAACGGCCCTCCGACAAGAGACAACGGCCGTCTGCCAGATGGCCAAGGTCCTCGCCGAACACGCCGAGGTCCGTCACCGATTGGCAAAGGACCTCGGCCAAAAGGACAAGGCCCTCCACCAACGAGCCAGGGCCCTCCTCCAAAACGAAAGGGTCCTACGCCGAATGGCAACGGCCCGGTGCCAAGACGACAAGGTCTTCCACCAACGGGCAGCGGGCCTCGGCCAAGAGGACAAGGCCCTTTGCCCGAAGACAAAGGACCTTTCACGAAACCAGGCGGCCCTCTTCGTGTCCGTCGAAGCACTCTGTCGAAGCCACCGGCTTGCTTCACACCCAAGAGTGTGGGCAAACGAGGAAGCACATGGGCGATCCTCGTTCGCAGCCGCTGCTCGTTGCGCTCGTCGTCGCGGCGCTTGCCCAAGGGACCGCGTGCGCATCGCCGGCGTCGCAGTCGAGGACGCCGGGACACGCGGGCCCGCCGCCGGCGCCGCGTCCGGTCGCAGCGCTGGTCGCCGGCACGAGCGGCGACTACCCGCCCCTCAGCGCGTGGCACGACCAGCGAATCGAGGGCTTTGCGCCGGCCGTTCTCACGGCTTTCGCTGCAGACCAGTCGTTCGCGCTGGAGTGGAGGCCGTTCCGATGGCCCGAGCTCTCGTCGGATCTGCAGGCGGGTCGCTTCGCGATCGCGGCCGACGGGATCACGGTCACGCCCGAGCGGTCGATCGCCGGGCGGTTCACCGTGCCCATCGCCCGTGGCGGCGCGGTGCTGCTCGTGCGGCGGCCGCCGTGGGCGCGCGACGCGCAAGGCGTCGCGGCTCTGAATCGACCCGAGCTGAGCGTGGCCGTCAATCGCGGCGGGCACCTCGAGCACGTCGCTCGCACGCTGCTTCCGGCCGTCCAGCTGCGCGCGCTCGCCGAGAACTCCGCGGTCCGCGATGCGCTCGCACGCGGCGAGGTCGATGCGGCGATGACCAACACGTTCGAGGCGCCTCGCTGGGCAGCCGGTCTCGCGGACGTCGACGCGATGGGACCCCTCACGAGCGACATGACTGCGCTCTGGGTGCGCCCGACGGACGAGGATCTCGCCGGGCGTCTGGATGACTGGCTGCTGGCGGAAGAGGACAGCGGCCGCCTCGACGCTCTGCGCCGGCGCTGGCTCGGTGCCGCTGCGGGCCCGGCTACCGCGACGCCGGCGGTCGCCATTCTCGCCGCGACCGCCGAGCGCCTCGCGCTCATGCCGTTCGTCGCAGCGGCCAAACAACGCGCGGGCGCGCCGATCGAAGACGTAGACCAGGAGGAGCGCGTCCTCGCCGCATCGGCCTCCGCCGTCGCGCGAGCTGCCGAGAAACGCCGCGTGCCGGCGCCTCCCGCGGCGGCCGTGAGCGCCTTCTTCCGCGCTCAGATCGAGGCTGCGAAGGTGCTAGAACGCCGGAACGACCTGCCGCGCGCGCGGGCCTGGTCCCTCGAGCAAGACCTCCGCCCGGCCATCGCACGCATCACGTCGCGCTTGGCGTGGCTGGTCGTGCGGATTCCACGGGACACGACATACCAAGCGGTGGCCCCCCTGGCGCGGGACATCCTCGGAGAGACGGGGCTCGATGCCGAGCACGCGGAAGGGATTGCATCGGCCCTGGCGGCGCTGGCGCGCTGATTCGGCTCGAGCGCTCGCGCCGTGCTACGGGCAGGGCTCGCATGACCCGACCTCCGCACAAACAAGACGCCGTGCTCGTCGGCGTGCTCCTGCCAGGCATCACCGACCTCGAATTCGCCTCCAGCATGGAGGAGCTCGAGCGGCTCGTCTCGACGCTCGGGTACCGCACGGTCGCTCGGGTGACTCAGGCCCGCAGCCATCTCGAGGCCGCGGCGGTGCTCGGCGAGGGAAAGCTGAAGGAGCTTGGTCAGCTCACCGGCGGCCCGGGGGTCGTCGGCTCGGCCGCGCCGAAGAAGAAGGACAAGGCCCGGCTCAAGCGCGCCGAGGAGACGGGAGACGACTCCGGAGCCGAGGACGACGGCGCCGCGAACGACGGGGAAGACGAAGACGAAGACGGTTCTGACGCCGGCGAGTGGGACGGCGAGCGAAGCGCCGGACGCGACGCCGGGAGCGACGGCAGCGAGCCGAAGACCGCGCTCGTCGCCGTCGATTGCGATCTCTCCCCGAGCCAGGCGCGGAACCTCGAACGAGCGACGGGCGCGAACGTCCTCGATCGCACCGGCGTCATCATCGAGATCTTCCACCGGCACGCGAAGAGTCGCGAGGCGCGGCTGCAGGTCGAGATCGCGAGGCTCGGCTACACCGCGCCCCGGCTTCGCGAGTCGCCCGGCGGCAAGGAGAGGCAGCGCGGCCGCGGCGCGGGAGAAGCCGCGCTGGAGCTCGATCGCCGCAAGGTTCGCGATCGCATCGCCGAGCTCCGGGAGGAGCTCGCGGCGGTGCAGCGCGATCAGGACGTGCGGCGGGCGCACCGCCGGCAGGCGCGGCGCATCGCGCTCGTCGGGTACACCAACGCCGGCAAGTCATCGCTCATGCGCGTGCTCACCGGCAGCGACGTGTACGTCGAAAACAAGCTTTTCGCGACGCTCGACACGACGGTCCGCGTCCTTCACCCCGAGACGAAGCCGCGCATCCTCGTGAGCGACACCGTGGGCTTCATCAAGAGGCTCCCGCACGATCTCGTCGCCAGCTTCAAGTCGACGCTCGACGAGGCGCTCGAGGCCTCGCACCTGCTCCACGTCGTGGACGCGGCCGATCCGTCGTGGCATTCGCAGCTCGAGGTGACGCGGGACGTCCTCCGCGAGATCGGCGCCGGCGACGTGCCGTCGACGCTCGTGATGAACAAGACCGACAAGCTCGAACCGGAGGCGCTCGCCAGGCTTCGCGTACGTCTGCCCGAAGCCTGGTTCGTCTCGGCGCACAATCCGGCGGACGTGGCCTCGGTGCGCGAGCGTATCGTAGCGATCTTCGAGGCGACGTACGCCGAGGCGGAGCTGGTCATTCCCTACGATCGGCAGGCCATCCTCGGCGAGATGCACGAGACCGGCCGCGTCGCCGACGAGCGCTACGACGAGTCTGGCGTCACAGTTCGCTTCCGCGCGGAGCCGGAGACGATCGCGCGCTTTCGGAAGCGCCTCGATCGCACCTGAGGGAGTGCACCGCTCAGGCGAATACGATCGCAAACGTAGTTGGTTTCGCCGAAATCGAGAGCGCGATATTTTTGGATTGGACACTCCGGTTGATGCCATACCGCGCACGCGACGCAGCACGCGATGCGAAGTGCATCGGACGTAGACGGCCGCTCCGCCGCTCCCTCTCGACGATCGGGCGGTGAATCGTTCGAGAAGGGCAGGCCGATCGCCGCGCGCTGCTTGCCGCAAACGATGCACGGCGCGAGCGGTGCAAGAGAGCCGCTCATGAACCATCGCACGAACCGATGTGCACTCCTTGCCTTCCTCGCCATCCTCGTCGGGGCGGGCGGATTCGCATGTGGCTCGGGCAACCACGTGGATGCCTCGAGCAGCAGCGGGTCGAGCGGATCGACGGGGTCGAGTGGGTCCACGGGATCGAGTGGGTCCACGGGATCGAGCGGGTCCACGGGGTCGAGCGGGTCCACGGGATCGAGCGGGTCGAGCGGGTCCGGTGGATCGAGCGGGTCCGGTGGATCGAGCGGGTCCAGCGGATTGAGCGGGTCCAGCGGCAGCTCGTCCGGGGGGTCGACCTCGGGGAGCAGCTCCGGGACACCGGCCAGCGGGCCGTGGATGGGCATCAAGGTATCGGGAACGAAGTTCGTCGACGCGACCGGCGCGGAGTTTCTCCCCAGGGGCCTCGCACCCGGCGAATGGCACAACATCGAGTCCTATATGATCGGCCTGAATCTACCGAGCGGCGACTCGCCCGGCCTGGGCCAGACCGAGCTGCGGAGCAGCCTCGTCATCGGGATGGGCCAGGCGGCCACCGATCAGTTCTTCGCGACCTGGGACGCCAACGTCGTAAACGCCGACGACGTGGCCGAGTGGGCGACCTGGGGCGTCAACTCGGTCAGGCTCCCGATCAATTATCACGACCTGTCGTCGGCCGACGGAACGTACATCGAGGCCGGATTCCAGGTGATCGACACCTTCATAGGCTGGTGCAAGACGAATCACATCTACGTGATTGTCGATCTCCACTCGGCGCCCGGCGCGCAGAACTGCGAGGAAGACGGCGACAGCCCGGACGGGATGGCGCATCTCTGGAAAGAGCCCGCCACCTACCGGCAGTGGACGATCGACCTCTGGCAGACGATCGCGAAACGGTACGCGACCGAGACGACCGTCATGGGGTACGACTTCTTCGACGAGCCGTACGACACCGAGAGCGACGGCTCGTTCTCCGGCGGCACCGCCAACGTGCTCCTCCCCATGTACAAGGACCTGACGACCGCCGTCCGCGCCGTCGATCCGAATCACATTCTGTTCATCGAGGGATCGTACTTCTCGACGATCGACTCGAGCGGCAGCCCGAACGGCTTCGATGGGTTGACCACGCCCTGGGACGACCAGATGGCCTATTCGTTCCACGAATACGTCGACCTCAGCACGGACGCCAACCTCACGCAGACGCTTCTGAACAAGTACATCGCCGTGAGGACGGCCACCAACCGGCCGATCTGGCACGGGGAGACGGGCGAGCACGACGACGCGTGGGTCATGAACACCATCGCGCTCGACGAGAAGAACGACATCGGCTGGAACCTCTGGACGTACAAGAAGAACAACGACTCGCTGGACTTCGCGCCGACGGGCAACCAGCCGACGCAGCCGTACAGCATCAACGAGCCCTCGGGCTACAGCCAGATGAAGACCTTTCTCCAGAGCTGCGGGGGCGTTCCCACGGCGTGCAGCAAGACAGCGCCCTCCAACGCGAGCACCGTCATGGCTGCGTTCGCGGCGAACGCGGCGACCAAGTCCTGCCAGTACAACACCGCCTTCGTGATGGCCGCCTTCGGCAAGTAACTCGGCTACGCGAGCGGCGCCTCGCCGCGCATCCAGCCGCCGGAAGCAAGCCTAGTCCGAGCCCCGCGCGGACGGCGGCCAGCGCGGTCAGCGGGTTGGTCGCGCGAAGCGTCACACGGGCGCGCTTGCTCGCGCCCTGGAGCCAGTCGCGCCCCGGATACTGGGACGCCTCCTCGTCGTAGCCGACGACCTCGTGTCCGCAGAGATCCTCGGCATCGGTCAGGGGCCCGTGGGCTGCGGCGTACTCGCGTGATGCGTAGAGCGCCCATGGCACCTCGAAGAGCTTGCGACACACGACGTTCTCGTCCGCCGGCGTCGAACCCCGGGGGCGATGGCGAATGGCGACGTCGGCCTCGCGCCGAGAGAGCGCCACGAACGACTGCGTGGTCGTGATCTCGAGCACGAGCTCCGGGTACCGATCGCGAAGCCACGGCAAACGCGCCGCCAGGTAGCCCTGCACGAACGTGTCGCTCGTCGCGAGGCGCACGGTCCCGGCGACGCACGGGCCGCGGGCCGATGGACCTGCGCCCCTGGGCGCGCTTCTGGAATCGCATCAGCTATCCCGCGTGGATGCAGCTCGAGGACGCCCTTCGAGGCCGCGACCGCGGCGCGGGCGTGCACCAGGCGATGACACCGGAGCAGGCCGAGATCTTCTCGAAGGGCGTCGAGGGCTTCACCCGCGCCCCGGCCAGCTCCTTCGCCGATGGCTACGACCTCGCGCGCCACCGCAAGGTTCTGGACGTGGGCGGAGGCACCGGATCGTTTCTGCAATTCGTCCTCGCGAAGCACCCGCGCCTCACCGCGACGCTCTTCGAGCTCCCGTCGACGGCAGCCGTCGCGCGCAAGGTGCTCGCGGGCAACTCCGCCATCGCGATCGTCGAGGGCGACGCCCTGAAAGATGCGCTCCCGCAGGGGCACGACCTCGTGCTCGTCGCGAACTTGATCCATTACTTCGGGCCGGACAAGAACCGCGCGCTGCTGCGCAACATCCGTGGTGCCGTCGCGCCGCGCGGGCGCATCGCGCTCGTCGATTTCTGGACCGACGCGACCCACACGCAGCCCCCGATGGCCGCGCTCATGGCGGGCGAGTTCGCCGTGCACCAGCCGGAAGGTGACGTGTACTCGTTCGACGAGTGCAAGACGTGGTTCGAGGAGACCGGGTGGAAGCTCGTCGAGACGCGACCGCTCGCCGGACCGCAGAGCGTCATCGTGGGCGAGGCTGTCTAGCGGACCGCCGTCGAGCTAGGACCAAGCAGACCGCCTCGAGCGGGTGGCCGCGCTACCATGCCGCCATGATCCCACGGAGACAGCTTCTCTCAGGGCTCGTCGCGACGACCGGGATGCTCGGCTGCGGCGCTCGCAACATGGCAACCGCCGCGCCTGCGCTGCCGGCGCCCCCGCCCGTCCCTGCGGACGAATGGGCACGGGTCCGCGCCGAGTTCGACCTCTCGCCGGACTGGGTACACATGGGGGGCTTTCTGCTCGCTTCGCATCCGCGACGGGTCCGTGAGGCCATCGAGCGGCACCGTCGCGCGCTGGACGACAACCCGGTCCATTACCTGGAGGACCACGAGGACACGTCGGGTGTGCTCGCGGCCGCAGCGTCGTACTTGAGCGCACGGCCCGAAGAGATTGCCCTCACCGACAGCACCACGATGGGGCTCGCGGTCCTCTACGGCGGCCTACCGCTGCGCGCCGGCGACGACGTCGTCACGACGACACACGATCACTATTCGACGCACGAGTCGCTGCGCCTCGCGGCCGAGCGCTCGGGCGCGACCATACGACGCGTCCCGATGTACGACCGCCCCTCGGAGGCGACCGCCGAGACGATGACCAGCGCGATCGCGAAGGCCATCCGGCCCGAGACGCGCCTGGTCGCGGTGACCTGGGTTCACTCGAGCACGGGCGTGAAAACGCCGGTGCGAGCCATCGCCGACGTGGTCGCCAGGGCGAACGCACGGCGCGGCGACAAGGATCGCATCCTCTGCTGCGTCGACGGCGTGCATGGCTTCGGAGTCGAGAACGCGACGATGGCCGACCTCGGGTGCGACTTCTTCGCGGCCGGTTGCCACAAATGGATCTTCGGACCGCGCGGAACCGGCGTCGTCTGGGGCAAGAGCGAGCTCTGGCACCTGCTCCGGCCGACCATCCCGCACTTCGGCCGCGCGGCGTTCGAGGCGTGGATGAAGGGCACGCCGCCGCCGCCCACCACGGCCGACATGATGACGCCCGGAGGTTTCCACTCGTTCGAGCACCGCTGGGCGCTGGGTGAGGCGTTCGCCTTCCACCAGTTCATCGGAAAGGCCAAGATCGCGGCACGGATCCACGAGCTCAACCGGCAGTGCAAACAGGGCCTGGCTGCGATGAAGCACGTGACCTTGCACACGCCGCGCGGCGACGACGAGTCGGCGGGGATCGTCACGTTCGAGGTGGCCGGGCTCGAGCCGAAGGCGGTCGTGAAGCGGCTCAGGGACCGGCGCGTGATCGCCACGGTCACGCCGTACGCCACGAGCTACGCGCGCCTGGCACCGAGCCTGCTCGACTCGGTCGCAGACGTCGAGGTCGCCCTTCGCGAAGTTCGGGCGCTCGCGTAGCGAGCGTCCCACGGCACGGGCCACCTCGCGCACCTCTTCGGCCGTTCGTCCCGAGCTATCGGAACAGCGTGACGATACCCTTCCGAATCGTGGGATCCGGTCAATCGGCTTACCAGGGGCACCGATGTCGAGGGGTGCGGCGACTCGCCATCAGCTGATGCGAAGCGCAGCGCCGAAAACGGAGGCCGAATCTCAGGACGAACGCCCGGTCACGGGCGAGAGCGGCGGAAATCGCTTCGAGGTGCGGGGCTGTGCGTGCTGCGGTACCAGCGGAAACCCAATCTGGCACGATGTACGCACGCGCGCTCCGATTTGAGCCCCGTGAGGAGTATCTCGAATTCGCGTGAGTTTCCGGTCCGACGCCTGCGATGGGATTCGTGCGGCTGGCTCCGCTTCGCCAGGCCCGCGATACTCCTGACGGTCGCCTCGTGTTCGGGCGCGTCTCGCGACGACGCGTTCGCGGGGAAAGGCGACTCCCCCGTCGTCGACGCGAGCGCACCGGGTCGCCCGGCGACCGAGGCGGGCGGGCCGCACGCGGACGCTCGCGGCACCGACGGGCCCCCGAGCGACACGGGCGCGCACACCGACTCGGGGGGCGCGGACGCGCACGCGGACTCGGGAATCGAAAGCGCCGAGGCAGCGTCGTCGGAGAGCGGCGCGAGCGACTCGGGAGAGTCCTCGTGGGACACCGGCGCGGACGGCTGGGGAGACTCGTCGTCCGGCAGCAGCTCGGGTAGCGGCTCGTCGAGCGGAGGTGGAGGACCCCCGTGCAAGACTGACGGACAGTGCGGCGGCGACTACGTATGTCGCATTCCGGTCGGGTCGACGACGTACCAGTGCGTCCCCCCGATGAGCGAGTATCTCTGCACGTCGGATGGCCAATGCACCAGCTCCTACGTATGCCGCATTCCGGTCGGCTCCACCATTCGCCAATGCGTGCCGGACACCAGCAACTACCAGTGCACGAGCAACAACGACTGCAACAAGGGACGGTCGTGCATCAACGGTCTTTGCCTATGATCTCGCGCTAGCGCGCTAGCGCCTGAGCGCGCGCGATCGAACTTGCCAGAAACCGAACAGCGCTCCGCGCGTATACGTGGGGCCGACGCGGTTTTCATGGCTCATGAGGTGCTGCAGTTTGCAGCAGACCGCGTGCATTCGGCTTCAACGAGTGCGAAGGAGCACACATCCATGAATCGAGTCCCACGAACGGCGTCGCGTGCTGGCACGGTCGTCTGCGTCGCTGGCGCGCTCTTGACGCTCGGCGGGACGGTCACGCTCGGCGCCTGCTCCGGATCGACGGGCTCGCTGGGCGATTCGTCCGGTGGTACCCCGCTCGGGGACGCGGCGCTGGGCGACGCGCTCCCCTCGGAGGACGCGGGGCAAGACCATAGGTCGGGAGCGCGGATACCCGACGCCTCCCCCAGGCACGACGCCATGGCATCCGGAGACGGCGGCGAGTGGCATGACGCCGGCGACGCCGCCTCCCTTCCCGACACCGGTGCAAGCGACGCGTCAGTCGCGAGCGACGTCGCGACCTCGGGAGAAGCCGGGATTGACTCCGTCCCGGACGCGTCCGCGACCCCCATCGCATTCGTCCAGGTCGCGACGGCCACCGTCCATGGCAACCCTCACGTGACCACCACCTTCTTGGAAGCGCCGCACGCGGGCGATCTCATCGTCGTTGCCGTGGGCACGACCGATACCGGAGCCATGGTCACCTCGGTGAGCGACACCGGTGGCAATTCCTATGCGCTGGCCGTAGGCCCCACCATTCAAACGACCAACTTGGCTCAGTATCTATTTTATGCGCGCAACATCGCCTCGGCGGGCGTCGGCGCGGGCGCCTACAAAGTGACCGTGACGTACAACGCGATCAGCACTTCAGGCGACGTCGTCGACATGCGTTCTGCCGAATACTCCGGGCTGAACACCCTGGCCCCTCTGGACGGCACCGCGGAGGCCGCAGGCGATTCGGCCAGCGCGAGCTGCGGCCCGGTGGCGACCACGAGCCCGCACGAGCTGCTCTTTGCCGCCGCGATGAGCCTGAATTCGTTCTCCAGCTCGGGAAAGGGTTTCAACCTGCGCGCGATTTCGGCGGACGGGGATCTGGCGGAAGATCAGGTCGTCGCGACAGCGGGACCCTTTACGGCCGCAGCGCAGCTCGAGTCGTCGAGCGCGTGGGTGATTCAGCTCGCCGCGTTTCGGTGATGGTAACTTTCGGAGCGTGACGCCCGCGGAGATCGTCCGGCTGCGGCTACGCGCCCAGGGTATCTCGGCGACGACGTTCACCCGACCCGAGGAGGTCGTGACCTGGCTCGGCGCGGTGCAGGCCCAGGACTACCTGGGCGCGCTGGTGGGCCGTCGGGTTGCGCGCTCGCGACACGCGCGAGCAAGACGTCGAGCTCGCACTCGCAGAACGCAGATTGTCCGCACGTGGCCGATGCGCGGGACGCTTCACTTCGTCGGCGCCGCCGACGCACGATGGATGACCGAGCTGCTCGGGCCGAGGCGGGTGGCAGCCGCCGCGAGTCGCTTTCGCTCGCTCGGCATCGACGAAGCCGTTCTGGCGCGCGCGCGACTAGCCCTCGTGAAGGGCCTGGAGGGCGGGCGAAGGTTGACCCGGCCTGACGCGTATCGCGTGCTCGAGCGAGCGAAGATTGCGACGGGAGAGCAGCGCGGCCTGCACGTGCTGTGGCGGCTCGCCCACGATTGCCTTTTGTGCTTCGGCCCGCGCGAAGGCAAGCAGCACACGTTCGTCCTGTTCGACGAGTGGCTGCCCGAGGCCAAGCGATTGCCCCGCGAGGAGGCGCTGGCCGAGCTCGCCGCTCGGTACTTCACCGGACATGGCCCCGCGACGCTCTCCGACTTCGCCTGGTGGTCTGGACTGAGGCTCAAGGACGCTCGCCTTGCCATTGCCCTCGCGGGCAAGCGGCTGGAAGAGCAAACGGTCGGCGGCAAGCACGCCTGGGTCGCCCGGTCCACGCCTTCGCAGCTGCCGTCGCGCTCGAGCGCGTACCTCCTCCCGGCATTCGACGAGTTCCTCGTTGGGTACGCCGATTCGAAGCGCGGCTCTGGATCCCCCGCGCAGGCTCGACGTGAACAACGGCGGGGGGATTCTCAAGCCGACCATGGTCGCCGGCGGCCGCGTGGTCGGGACCTGGAGCCGCCGGCTCGACCGACGCGAGATCGTCTTTTCTCCTGCGCCATTCGTGGCGCTCCGCGAGTCCGAAGCCAGGGCGATAGACGTTGCGCTCGACCGCTACGCGCGTTTCCTCGGCCTCGCCGCCCGACGTTGACGCGTGCTGGCGACTTCGCCGGGCGTCACACGCCTAGCCTGCTCGGCCGCTACGGATGCGGGAGCTCGCTTCGCTCGAGGGCGATCAGGAGCGTCATGTCACCCGTCGCATCGAAACGGTCCTCCCGAGGGACGAAGCCGTCGGCCTCCACACGGACGGTGTGGCTGGCACCGTCGTTCGGGAGCGCCATGCCCCACGGGTTGCTGGGCATGGTCTGGCCGTCGACGACGATTCGCGCAGAGGCCGGAGACGCTCGAACGAAGAGGTGAGCCTTCTCGGCCTGCGGGGCGACCGGCGGTGTGCTTGCGACCGGAGGCGCGCGCTCGGCGGCGACGTCGCGGCGAGCGTCCGAGCGGGACCGGCGAAGCGCTGGAACGCCAGGAACGCCGTGAGCGCGGCGCCCACGCCGATGGCAATGCCCGAGACGACCCCCCCGAGCGGCGCGCCGACGGGGCGGCGGGGCAGCACGGTCGAGTGGGTGAAGGGGGGCGGGATTGTCGAGAGGGGCGAGCTCGGGCTCGATGCGGTGGGAAGCGGGACGTCGGACGGAGTCGCCTCCGTGTTCATGTCCACCGTGCTCAGCGTGGGCAGAGGGACCGGTGCCACCCCCGGCGCCTCCCCCGCCGCGTGTTCGCCGCTGCCCATCCCATACACGCCCGACGCCGGACGCCGGGCGAGCGTCAGAGCCTGATCGATGGACGCCTGGAGCTTGGCGCGATCTTCGTGGAAGAGCTCCAGCGTGAACTTGCCGATGTCCGCGGGGGCAAGGGGGGACACCCCGCAGCTCACGAGCGCGCTGCGCAGGTCCGCCAGCAGGGCCTTGGCGCTCTCGTATCGCTCTTCGGGACGACGCGCCGTGGCGCGCGCAATCACGTGCTGAAGCTGACCGGGGATCTGCGCCATCGAAGCCTCGCGCGACGTGCCGACCTGGCCGCTCATCAGGGCGCGCAGGATCTGCATGTCGTTTTCGAATCCGGCCCAGAACCGCCGGCCCGTGGTCGCTTCCCAAAGCATGACACCCACGGCGAAGACGTCGGCGCGCTTGTCGAGCGGCAAGCCCGCCGCTTGCTCCGGTGACATGTACGCCACCTTGCCCTTGAGGAACCCGGACTGCGTGTCCGCGGAGGACGTCGTGGCCTTGGCGATGCCGAAGTCGAGCACCTTCACGTGTCCGTCGTAGCCCACCATCACGTTGTGCGGGCTCATGTCGCGGTGCACGATGCCCAGCGGCCCGCCGTCGTAGTCGAGCGCCGAGTGCGCGTAGGCCAGCCCTTCGATCGCGCAGCAGAGCACCGACGTCTGCCACGCGAACGAGGCGGGGCTCCCCGCCCGTCGCCCGCGCGCGACGACCCGATGCATCGACTGCCCGTCGAGGTACTCCATGGCGATGTAGTGACGATCGCCGTCGCTCCCCGCCTCGATCGTGTGCACGACGTTCGGGTGGCTCAGGCACGCGGCGAGGCGCGCCTCCTCCATGAACATGCCGACGAGGTGCGGATCGGCGCGCATCTCGCGCTTGAGCTCTTTGAGCACCAGCAGCTTGTGGAACGCTCCGGGCCCACGCGCGAGCGCGAGGTAGACGACGCCCATCCCGCCGCGCGCGAGCTCGGCGATCACGTGGTACCGGCCGAGCGTGTAGATACGCGCCCCCTCGCTCGTCGCGGCCTGTTCCTCCAGGCCGGACAGGAGCTCCCTACCAAAGGCGACCGAACGCATGCGTCGCGCACGGTATATCGTTGCCAGCGTGGTGCGCGGTGAAATCGCCGTGACGCGTTACGAGGGCGCTCCGAGGCGGCAGCGAACGCCGAACGAACAGCCAGCATCGAGGATGGGGTCGCCATGGAACGGAGACCCGACGGGGACGAACTGCGCGCGCTCGGAGCTACCTTCCGCCGAGGGCCGTCTGCGCCGCCGGAGGCGGAATGGGACGAGCGGGAGCTCCGTGTACGACGACCGAAGGCTCCGCCGTGAACCCAGCGTAGAATCCGAAGTTGGGCTCTTGCCCCGGCCCGAAGCCGTTGTAGAAGCCCACCGACGTCGCGTCGGCGCCCTGGGCGATGACCTTTCCCACGTTCGCGGCTGCCGCCGAGGGAACTCCCGTCTGCGGCGTCGTCGGGTTGGGATATGCGGCGCTCGGCGTGATGCCCTCGTTGGCCTGCACCACGGCGGGATTGTTCATCGTGTAGAAGTCCTGCACGCCGGGCTGATTCATGTACGTCTGCATGCTGTAGAACATCTCGCCGAACGGCGGCTGCCCCGCCTGGTTCATCGCCGGCTGCGAAAACTGAGACGCCTGCGTCAAACCCGGCACTTGGGCTCCCGCGGGATTGCCGGGCATGCCCGTTATCTGCGCGACGTTGCCGGGAGCGAAGTACCCGGCGGGCGGCTGCAGCGGGAGAGAGGGCGCGGATCCCGGCGTATTGGCGAGGTTTGGTTGCGGAACCGGCGGAGGCGCGACCGGACGAGAGAGATCCCCTGGGCGGCGACCCAACCGGGCGCGCTGACGTGCGCCGGCGCCTGAGCGGCCCAGACGGCGGTCGTGATCACTCCGACCGCAGCCGTAATCGTGGTCGCGGCGACATAGGGAAAATGCAGAGCCATGGCAGAACCTCCGCGCATCCTCGCCGGCCTTGCAATCGCGGCGCCCTGCAGCACGTCCTTCCTCGTGCCGGGGCTTCCTCAGCTGCGCGTCAAGATCTCCAGCACGTGTCCGTTCGGGTCCGTGAAGTAGAGGCCCCGGCCCCCATGGCGATGATTGATTGCTCCGTCGGCGAGCGAGTGCGGACCGCTGCCATACGGGATGCCGGCCGACTTCAGGCGCCCGAGGATGGCGTCGAACTCTTCGTCGTCGACGTGGAAGGCGTAGTGGTGCCACTCGAACTCTTGCCGATCCTGGAAGTCCAGGGTCAAGCGCTCGTTGACGTGCACCGGCGCGAAGGGCCCCATGGGCGCGCTGACCTCGAGGCCGAAGAGATCGGCGAAGAACTTCGCCGCCGCGACCTTGTCATGCGCGGGAACAATCGTGTGGTCGAGGAAGATGGCCATCGTCGAGCTCCTTCTTGCGGCTACGCTTCCCCGGATCAGCCGCTCGCCAGTGTCGCCACGTCGATGACGAAGCGGTAGCGCACGTCCCCTCGCAGCATGCGTTCGTACGCACTGTTGACCTCCCGGATTGGGATCACCTCGACGTCGGACGAGATGCCGTGCTCGCCGCAGTACTCGAGCATCTCCTGCGTCTCGGCGATGCCGCCGATGATAGAGCCCGCGAGGCGCCGGCTGCCGCTGATCAGCGCCGCCGCTTCGACGGGCGCAGGCTGCGGTGGAACGCCGAGGACGACCATCGTCCCCATCGGGCGCAGCATGCGAAGGCAATCGCTATAGTCGTGGGGGGCAGACACCGTGTCGAACATGAAATCGAAGCGGTCTCGCAGCTTCTCGAACGACGCTCTGTCTCTCGCGACCTCGAACCCGGCCGCCCCGAACCGCCGGGCATCGCCCTCTTTGGCGCGCGACGTACTGAGGACCGTGACGTCCGCCCCCAAGGAGCTCGCGAGCTTCACCGCCATGTGACCGAGGCCGCCGAGCCCCATGACCGCGACGCGATCGCCCCTTTTGACGTTCCACTGGCGAAGCGGCGAGTACGTCGTGATGCCGGCGCAAAGGAGCGGCGCCGCGCGCGCAGGGTCGAGGCCGGCCGGGACCTTCAGCACGAACGGATCGCGCACCACGACACGGGTGGAGTAGCCGCCGTACGTCGGCGTCTTCCGGTCCATCTCCGTGCCGTTGTACGTGAAGGCGGGCCCCTTTTCGCAGAACTGCTCGAGGTGCTTGCGGCATGGCGGACACGCGAGGCAGGAATCGACCAAGCAGCCGACGCCGACGAGCTCTCCCGGCCCGAGCCGCCGCACGTCTCGGCCGACCTCGACGACTCGACCGACGATCTCGTGCCCGGGCACCATCGGGAACGTCGAGCTTCCCCATTCGTCACGGACCTGGTGGACGTCGCTGTGGCAGATGCCGCAATAGAGGATGTCGATCACGACGTCGTCCGCGCGCGGGTCGCGTCGCTCGATCTCGAAAGGCGCCAGCGGCTGGTCGGCGGCGCGAGCGGCGTACGCGGGGACTGTCTTCATGGCGGTCGCCTCAGAAGTGGCCGGTGCCAGCGAGCCCGTAGCCTTCGCGACCCATCTTGCTCGGCGATACCGAGAGCGAGGCGCCGGACGCCGTGGTGACAATCGGAACGCCGACGGTTTCGGGCCACATGAAGGCCCCGAAGATGTGGAACGCGCCGAAGGTCTGCAGCACGCCGTCCGCGACGAGCAAGACTTGGATGCCGGTCTCCGGCCCGCAATCGGCGGGGCTCCGGCAGCTGGGGCGCGCGCCGAGGTCGAGCCACGGCCCGAGCGCCGGGATCCAGAGGTTCGAATCGCCCCGGTGGCGGCTGGTCGCCGCGATGCCCATGGACGCGACGTACGACTGACCGAAGGTGAGGAGACCGGTCGTGAGCCATGAGCGGTTCGGACGCGAGATGAGGTGAACCGGGCCCGCGGGCTCTGACACGACCGCGGGCGGCGCGGCCGGCAGCGCCGGCGCGGGCTGCTCACCTGACGGCACCACGACCGTCTGCGCGCCGGCGAGCGCGCTCCAGCCGAGAGCCGCGACACCAAGCATCCGAGCCGTCACGCGGCGAGTGAACACCTTCATGGCGACCGGAGTCCCTTGCAGCGCCGGTGCCGCGGCGCCGGCTCGATCCCATCGGTTGGCCATCGGACGAGGCACGGGCGCGTAAGCGCGGGTCCAGTCCCGTGCAGTCCGCGCCCTCGCCCCTTCGCTCGGGCGTGCGAACTAGAGACCGTACTTTTGCTTCAGATAGGCGTGTACGTTCGCCACGTCGGCGTCCGCGATGACGGTCGCATGCTCGACGAGGATCTCGGCCAGCTCGAAATCCGTCGTCGGACGGAAGTTGCCGTACACCAAGCTGCCGACGGCTGCTGCGATGCCAGGCTGGCTTACGTCCATTTGGCCGATCGACGCCGTCAGCGGCGCCCCGTCGTCCACGGTGAGCGCGAGCTCGGACCCGTTCGTGCGCCGCAACGAGACGATGTGGAACTTGCCGTCCTCGAAGCACGGCTGGTCCCACGAGATCTCGTCGCCCAGCTGCGAGTCGACGTCGGCGACGGGGCCAATCACCGGTGCGCCCGCGTCCGTCACCTGCGCGGTCGCGTAGAACTGGAGGCCCGACTGGTACACCGCGCCGCCGCCGCCGCTGAAAGTCGTGGTCACCTTCGCGAAGAAGTACGGTGTGCCGGAGGCAACCTTCGCCACAGCGGTGATGGTGAGCTGATCGGTCCCGAATTGCAGGCTCGCGGCGTCGGCCATCGTGAGGGCGACGCCGTAAGCGAACCGCAGCGCGCCGTGACCGTTGATCGCTTGCGGGTCGCTCGTCGGGCCGCCGTTCGGGTTGACGGCGTCGTTCTTGTTCTTGCTGAATTCGTCCACGTCCCGACAGCGCCCGAGCTCACGACCAGATTGACCGGCGAGGCCTCGAGCCAGAGCGCGAGGTCGCCGGCCTGATTGAGGACACCCGGCGTCCACGGCGCCGACTGGTCGGCGTGGCCGGCCTCGGGTGCGCCGTCTCGGGCTCCTGCGTCCGTGTCGGGTTGCCCCGCGTCGGCTTTTCCGGCTTCGCGTCCAGCCTCCGCGGCGTCGGCACCCGCTTCCGGCGGCGCAGAGGCGTCGCCGCCCGCCCCGCTCTCCGGGGCCGCGGATTCGGCGCCGCCCTCGCCTGCGACCTGGCCACCGTCGTCGGCGACCTGGCCGCCGGCGGAGAAGTCGCCGAGCAACGGGGCACAACCCGCGAGGAGGGCTGCAAAGAAGACGGCCGAGACGTTGCTGGGCGAAAGAAGAAGCATTCCTTCGCAAAAACATACCATGGGCACCGCGGGGGCCGGCGAATGGCGCGTGCCGCTACGCATAGGCCCTGCGCCACGCGCCGCTCCTCCAGCGCCGGGCGAAAAGCACGGCCCCGAGGGTCGTCTCGACGAGGAACCCGCACCACCCGCCGACGCTCCCCCACCCGGCCATGCGCCCGAGGACGAGCGCGGCCGTGGGAACGCACGCCCACACGATGCCTATGCCGAGGATCATCGGGACGCGCACGTCCTTGGCCCCGCGCAGCGCGCCCCGCAAGACGAGATTCACGGCGTCGAGCACCTGGAAGGCCGCGGCGATCCACAAGAGCGCGCGCGCGACCCGCGCGACGGCGGGGTCGGTGGTGAAGGCGCTCGCGATGAGGCCCCCGGCGAGCGCAAACACGACACCGCAGGCGGCCATGAACGCGACGGCCATGCCGATCGCGGCGCGCGTCGCGCTGTCGGCGTCGCGCAAGGAGCGTCGCCCGAGCGCGTTGCCCACGAGCACGCTCGCGGCTTCGGCCACCGCCGCCCCGGGAAGGAACGAGGTGCGGATGACGGCCAGCGCAATCTGGTGGGCGGCGATCTGCGCGGCGCCCATCGAGCCGAGCAGCGCCGTGAACGTCGCGAAGGCGAGCGTCTCGCTTCCGAACTGGATACCGGTGGGTACGCCGAGGGCGGACACCTCCGCTACCGCCCGCCGCAGGGGTAGCGCGGCGCGTGCGCGCGCGTAGTCACCGGCGCGCCGTGTATCGCGCACGAGCAGCGCCAGCATGACGACGGCCTCGAGCCACTCGGCCGTCGCCGTCGCGTAGCCGCTGCCCTGCACGCCCAGTGCGGGAAGACCGAGGTGACCGTAGATGAGCGACCAGCCGAGCAACGCATTCAACGCATTGCCGGCGAGGCCCACCGCCATGGGCGTGCGCGAATCGCCCACCCCCTGCCGGTGCTGGGTCATGGCCGAGAGCACGCAGCTGCCGGGCGCCCCGAACGTGAACGCCGACAGGAACGCGCGCGCCTGCGGGATCAGGGCGGCGTCGATGCCGGCGAAGCGGAAGAGAGCGGCCGTGTCGCGCATGACCGCAGCGAACAGCACTCCCGCGATCAGGCCGAGCAAGATTCCCGCCTGCGCGTACCGGACGCCCAGGTGCCCGTCGCCCCGTCCCACGGCGTGCGCGACGCACACCTTCACGCCGCGCATCAGCCCGAAGACGATCATGTACCCCAGAAACACGACCATCATGGCGACGCCCACGCCCCCGAGCGACGCGGGACCGAGGCCGCTCACGAGCTTCGTGTCGACGAGACCCATCAGCGTCTCGCCCGCCATCGCCGCGGCGATGGGCCAGGCGAGCGCGAAGAGCTCGCGCGCCGTCTCTCGTCGCCCTGTCGCGCCTCGCGTCATCCGGCGAAGCGCGTGGGCGACGCGCCGTTTCCATCGGTGTCTCTTCTCTCTCACGACCGCATCCTCCTCACTGGGAGCCCGTCACCCGATTTCGCCGGGCAACTCGGGCTCCCCCTGGGGGAGAACGTCGGCCGGCGGCTAGTCCGTGAACGCCACGAGGACCATCGGCTCGAAAAGGCCGATGCCCGCGCGCGCGGCGCGCGGGTGGTCGTGGGTCCGGGTTGCCGCCTGCATGACGGAAAGAGGATGACCCAGGGGGATCGAGTCGTCAACCGGGTGCGGTGGCGCGCCGTTTTCTTGTTCGCGATCGCCAGCTCGCTGCATGATCGCGACGTGGACAAACGTGCTCTCGTCGAACAGCTCGTCTCGAAGATCCAGGAGACCGCCATCGTCGCCAAGCGGGCAGTCGAGGACGCAACCACCGAAGCGCGTGAGGGCGCTACGCCGGCGGAGAAACGAGACGATGCGCGCGTCGCGCTCGAGGCGCAGAGCCTCGCGAAGGGTCAGTCGCGGCGCGTCGAGCGAGCCAGCGCCGCTCTGTCCGCGCTCGAGACGTTCCATCCGCGCCCCCTCGGGTCGGGCGCGCGCATCGCGCTCGGGGCCATCGTCGAGGTCGAGGACGGCGCGGCCGGGCGCACGTTCTTCCTCGCGCCCGTGGGTGCAGGCATCGAGCTGACCGGGCCAGATGGGGACGGATTCCTCTCGGTGGTCACGCCGGCGTCGCCCATAGGCCGGGCCGTGATGGGCCGCAGCGTGGGCGAGACGGTCCAGGTCGACGTCCCGGGGGACGTGAAGGAGTGGACGATCACGTACGTGTGCTGACGGGGGGCGGGAGTTCGGGTTTTGTTCGGGCATGCCCCCGACTCGTACAGGGGCCGCGCGGACCCGGGCCCCGTGCGGCCGCCAGCGGCGCGGACCCGTCCCCAGAAAGGGCAGGCATGCCCGAACAAAACCCGAACTCCCGCCCCCGCCCTCGCCTCGAACGCATCCGACTCGCGTTTTGCCGGACGCGTTCTAGTGGAGCGTGACGAGGCCCACGAAGGAAACCGCGGGAACGGAGACCGGAGCCGCGACGGGTGTGAACGTGCCGCGGGCGGCGTCGAAGCGAAAGGGGACCACGGTGCCCGAGGTCTGGTTCGCGGCGTAGAGGAACGTCCCGGTGGGGTCGAACGTGAAGTCCCGCGGCTCGACGCCGCCGGTCTTCGCGAAACCGGAGAGGGTCATCCGGCCGGTCGCCGTGTCGATGGCGAAGATGACGATGCTGTCGTCCCCGCGGTTCGAGCCGAAGAGCCACTTACCATCCGGGTGGACCCACACCTCGGCTCCCGTGCTAATGCCTCGAAAGTCCGCGGGCAAGTTCGATTTCGCCTCGATCTCGGCGAGGGTGCCCGAGGCCGCATCGAACGCGTACGCCGTCATCGTGTTGTTGTCTTCGTTGATGACGTAGGCGAAGCGCCCATTCGGGTGGAACGCCAGGTGTCGCGGGCCTGCGCCGGCGGCGGCTGCGACACGTGGCGTCGCGTTGGGCGTGAGCCGGCCCGTTTTGTCGTCGAACAGGAACTGCGCGATGTAGTTCGAGTTCTTGCAGGGGACGAAGAGAAAGCGGTTCGACGGGTCCATCGCGGTCATGTGGGCGCCTGCGCCCACCGGGCGCGCGTCGACCGCCTCGCCGAGGCGGCCGCCCGATTGCACGGGAAGAACAGCGACCGTGCCGCCGTCGTAGTTGGCCACGAGCACGAACTTGCCGGTGGCGTTGACGGACACGAACGCAGGGGCCGCTCCGCCGGAGGAGACCGCGTTCAAGAAGGCGAGCGCCCCGGTCGCCGGATCGATCGCGTACGCGCCGACGCGGCCCGCGTCTACCTCGTCGACGGCGAATAGATTCGTCGCAGCGGGATTGACGGCGAGAAACGATGGCGCCGCGCCGAGGGCCGAGGTGCTCCCTGCCGGCGCGAGCGAGCCGCTCCTTGCGTCCACGGAGAAGACATGGAGACCGGGCGCGTACCCGCTCGCGTAGGCGACGAGCCGAGGAGGAGCGGACGCGTCGCCGCCGGCGATGCGCGCGGTCTGCTGGGAGCCCCCGCACGCCGCGGACAGGAGGCCTGCCACGAGGGCTGCGCGCGCGTGGCGAGGGGCTCCGCGGAGGGAGTTCATCTGCGCAAGCCTAGCCGCTTTCTGGCAGTCGCAGCGCTGCGGGGATGCGAGAGCTCGCGGGAAGCGGCATCGTGCTACGTCTTGCGTCGGCTCCGCGGACCGTGATCGCCCTCGAGGACATAGAGAAGTCGTACGGCGCTCGCAGCGTGCTCGGGCCGGTCTCGCTCGAGGTGGCCGCGGGCAAGCGCCTGGCGATCGTCGGCCCCAGCGGGTGCGGCAAGTCGACGCTCCTTCGCGTGATTCTCGGGCTGATTCGCGCGGACCGCGGTCGCGTGGCCGTAGCAGGCGAGACGCTCGGCGAACGAACGAAGCTCTCCCTTCGCAGGCGCATCGGCTACGTGGTCCAGGACGGCGGTCTCTTCCCGCACCTTTCCGCGGAGCACAACGTGACCCTCGTCGCGAGGCATCTCGGGTGGGACGACGACCGCATCCGTAGCCGTGTCGATCGCCTCGCCGAGCTCGCCGGCCTCGATCGCGAAGCGCTGCGGCGCTGGCCCGCGGAGCTGAGCGGCGGCCAGCGGCAGCGAGTGGGCGTCATGCGCGCGTTGATGCTCGATCCCGACGTCTTGCTCCTGGACGAACCCCTGGGGGCCCTCGATCCGCTCACACGTGGCCGCCTGCAGCGTGAGCTCGGGGCCCTGTTTCGTTCGCTCGGCAAGACCGTCATCCTCGTCACCCACGACGTCTCCGAGGCGGCGCTGCTCGCCGACGAGACCGCGGTGATGCGCGACGGTCGCATCGTGCAGCGGGGAGAAATCGACACGCTCGCGCGAGCGCCGGCGGACTCGTTCGTCCGCGAGCTCATGGCGTCGAGGCGATCGTGATGGGCATCCGGGTGGCCGTCGCGCTGGTCATCCTGCTCGCGGCTGCCCCCGGGCATGCCGGCGAGCGAGTCGTCGTCGGCTCCAAGGCGTTTCCCGAGTCGTGGATTCTCGGCGAGGCCCTCGTGTCGCTCGCACGGGCCGCCGGCGCCGAGGCCGTCCATCGCGCGAACCTCGGCGGGACCGAAATCGTGGCCGGGGCCCTGCAATCCGGCGCCGTCGACGCCTACCCCGAGTACACCGGGACCCTCAGCGAGGTCGTCTTGCATGCGCCCCGCGCCTCCCTCGAGGAGATGCGCAGCCGGCTGGCCGGCATCGGGCTCGGCGTCAGCGAGCCGCTGGGCTTCGACGACTCGTACGCGCTCGCGGCGGCCCCCGCCGTCGCCGAGCGCGATTGTCTTTTTTCGAATCTCGGACGCGGCACGCCATCCCGAGCTCCGCGCCGCCTTCACGCACGAGTTCCTCGGCCGCTCCGACGGCTGGTCGGGCCTGCGAGCACGCTACGGCATCGCGTTCGAGGAGGTGCGGGGCGTCAGCCACGAGCTGGCCTTCGAGGCGCTCGCCACCGGTCAGGCGGACATCGTCGACGTGTACACGACCGACCCGCACATCGAGCGGCTGGGCCTCCGCGTCCTGGACGACGATCGCGGCTTCTTCCCGCGATACGACGCCGTCATCGTCTATCGTCTCGACCTCTCCACGCGCGCGCCTCGGGCCCTCGAGGCGATGTTGCGACTCGCAGGACACGTGAGCCGCGCGTCGATGGCCCGCGCGAACGCCGCCGTCGCGACCGACGGTCGCGTCGAGGTCGCCGCGAGCACGCTGCTTCGAGACGCGCTGGGGCCCGGTGCGCCTGGCCCGTCGGCGGCCGCGAGCGCCGCCGGGAACGTGGGGCGCGAGCTCACGCGTCACATCGAGCTGGTCGCGACGTCCGTCTTCGGCGCGTTGCTGGTCGGGATCCCTCTCGGCATCTTCGCGGCCCGCCGCCGCCTGGTGGCGATAGCGTCGCTGGCCGGCGCCGGGGTGGTGCAGACGATCCCCTCGCTCGCGCTTCTCGCGCTGCTCATTCCGGTGTTCGGCATCGGCGTGCAGCCGGCGATCATCGCGCTCTTTCTTTACGGACTTCTGCCCATCGTCCAGGGCACCTACACGGGACTGACGACCATCCCTGGTCCGCTCCTCGAGGCCGCCGAGGCCCTGGGGCTCCCGCCCGCGACGAAGCTCGCGCGCATCGAGCTCCCCCTCGCGGCCCCGTCGATCCTCGCAGGCATTCGCACGAGCGCGGTCATCGCCGTAGGGACGGCGACGATCGCGGCCCTGGTGGGAGCCGGCGGGCTCGGGGATCCGATACTCAGCGGCATCACGCTTCGCAGTGTGCCGCTCATCCTCTCGGGGGCGCTCCCCGCGGCGCTCCTGGCGCTGGCCGTGCAGGGACTCTTCGCCGTCCTCGAGCGCGCGATCGTGCCCAGGGGCATCACGCTCCGAACGCACGGCAGGTGAGCGCTCAGCGCCCGACGCCTGGATCGCGTCGGTCGAGCTCGTTGTTCACGATCGCGATCGCGTCCTCCGCGTGAACGCTGACCGGGCCGACGCCGAGCGGCCGCGCGCCGATCGCGACGAGCTGGGCGCGCGTTTCCGGAGAGAAGCCGCCGTGGTCGCCCAGGAAGAAGGCGGCGTCGCGCAGCCCCACCGCGGGGACGGCGCGGATGTCCGGACCGTCTTCTTCGAGAAGATAAGGCGTCGCCCCCGCGAGATCGGCGAACACCACGGCGGTTCCTCCTGCGGCGACGGCGATACCCGGCTTCACCTCGACGAATGCGGAGCCCTCCCGTCCGGCGTCGGCGGCGTCGCCGGCCAGAACCTTCTGAGCCAGCACGGCCAGGCTGCGCTCGTCGGGCCGGAGGAACCGGACCGCGTCACCGCGTATGCGAAGCACCCGGGGGGCTCGCGGACCGCCGCCCAGGACGAGGTAGACACCCACATCGCGCCGCAACCCATGCGAAGTGAGCAACGCCGCTCGCACGCAGCGGAGGCCGATGTCGAGCCGGCCGCTCGTACCGGCGACGTCGCCGAGCAAGAAGTCGCCCGACGCCGTGGCTCGCTGGCCGATGACGACGAAACTTCGCATGGATGAGGGGGATTGTCGTCACATCGGCGGACAGTGCAACATGTAATATTGGCCGAGCTGCGCGTCGGGGCAGTGCATCTTCGCCTGCATCTTCGCGTCGATGGCCTGGAGCACCGCACCGGCGACCTTCTGGAACGGCGCACTGGTCGCGCCGCCCGACGCCGTGAGGAACGCTTGGCGACCCGCGGCAGTGAGCGCAGCCGCGTTCTCGTGGAGGAAGAGAGGCACGATGCGCGACACGTAGTCGTCGACGTCGTTCACCGTGATCACCTCGTCGTAGCAATTCCCGGCTGCGACCGCCGCTTCGAGCTGCGCGGTGTACGAGCCCACCGAGAAGACGTAGTCCTTGTTGCCCAGGCAGCTCTCGATGAGGTCGTGCTGGCAGCCCTGCGCGACCGCCGTGGCGTCTCCCGTCCAGGCGCCCTCGTTGTAGAGGAGGGCCATCACCTTGACCATGGCCTGCGGATTGCTGGCGCTCGCGAACCACGCCCCGGGCGAGGGCATCTGGTGCGTGGTCAGCATCGCGTACGAGAAGACGTCGTAGTACGCCTTGACGAAGACCGAGCTCACGAAGTTGTCGCGCCCGGTCGTGTCTTGGTCCGTCGACGGAATCACGTCGGCGTAGCTCACCGCCTGGCAGTCGATGGTCTCCGGGTACATCTGGCACATTTGTACCCACGCGGAGGTCGAGTCGATTTGCAGGCACCCCGCCGCGTACGAGGCCGTGCGCGTATAGAGATGTCCCGGGTTATAGGGGTCGTACGCGGGGAGCTTGTCGCTGCAGCCGAGGTACGACTCCTTCAACGCGGTCGCGAAGTAGACGGAGGGAGACTCGCGAAGACCGTAGGGGCCGAGCGCCTGCATCGCCATCGACGCGTGCGCGGCGGCGAACGCATACGAGGGAAACGGAACGTCGAAGTGCACCTGGTACTCGCCCCACACGGGGCCCGGGAGCACGACTGGGCCGGGGACGGGCACCGGGCACGCGCTCGGCCGGCCCGAGCCCGCGCCCCCGCCTGCATCGGAAGCCACGGGAGGCTGTCCCATGTTGCAGTTGGTCTCGGTGCAGACCATCTGGGCAGGCGTGGGGAACTCCCCGCCCACAGCGGGATGCAGCGCGCAGCTCAGGGTGCCGCTCGACAGGAGCGGGTCGCTCGTGTGAGGCGCACCCGCCATGTCTACCGTGACGAGACAGCTCGCGGTCGACTCGTAGCAGTCGGCGGCGCAGTCACACTCGAGTGCGCACCCGAGACACGTGGTGAAGTGGCAGGCGCACCCGGCCCCCGACGGCGCCGTCGAGGTCCCGCACGCACCCCCCGGAAAGGTCTGTCCCCCACCCGAGCTCGACCCCCCCGGTGGGAAAGGTTCGAGTCGTGCCGCGGTCGAGCAACCGCTGCCGCCAGCCAGCGCGAGGGCACACGCAGCCTCGAGGGATGCGACGAGACCGACGCGGCCGAGGAGGGAGTGGGCTGCGGACACCGTTGGGGAGGGAGTGGCCATCGCGCGCTGCCCCCGCCTCTCCAGTCGTCGGGCGGGCGGCGAACGGCTCAACCACTCCCGAACAATCGCGCTCCCGAAACCGGCGTTCGACCCCCTCACCAGGGGTACTTCCGGCCCGACGGGTCGTGCTCGGCCTCTGCGGCGATGGCCGCCCGCACGTTCATCGCGGTCTTGACCGAGGTGCGCTCTTGCTCGTTTCGCGCGGCGTCCTCGTGGAGGTTCAGCGCGCGGCATCGGGTGCATTCGAGCGCGGGCGCCTTGCCCTTCGCGGACTCGTACACCGCCACGACGAAGCCGTGCCACCCACAGACCTCGCATCGCGGAGCATGCCCCATCTCACTCTTTTACGGCAGCGGCCGCCCGGCGCAAGGAATCCGTTCGACCGCAATGGCGAGACAGTCCCGCCCGCTTGAACGCCGTACGCCAGTTCGCCTAGCTCGCCTAGTTCGCGACTACTGGGCTTACAGCCCTACTGCGCCGCGGTGATCGCCTTCAGGTCGAGCATCTCCTCGACGCTGGGCGACACGATGAGCTCGCACCGGCGGTTCTTTTGACGGCCGTCGTCGGCGTCGTTACTCGCGATGGGATCCGTATCGGCGAAGCCCGTGGCGCTCCAGTGAGCCACGGGAAGCGCGCCGCCCTTGTTCGGGTCGACCAGGAAGACGAGGACCTCGCGCGCGCGCATCAGCGACAGGCCCCAGTTGTCCTTGAACGGACCGTGCTGCAGGGGCTTGTTGTCGGTGTGACCGGCCACCTGGTAATCGCGCGAGAGCAGCTGGGGATCGGCCTTGACGACCCCCGCCACCTTCAAAAGGATGGCCTGACCGTCCTTCTTCAACGTCTCGCGCCCCGAGTCGAAGAGAACGTCTCCCGGGAGGGAGATCACCATTCGGTTGTGGCGAACGTTCACGGCGAGGCCGAGCTTCGTGAGCTCGTCGAGCTTGGCCTTCAGCTTCTCGAATCGCTCCTTGATGAGCTCGAGCTGCTTGGCGCGCGCCTGGTATTCCGCGAGGGCCTTCTGCTGGTCGGCGAGGCTCGCCTTCGTCGAGTTGACCTCCACGCCCATGTCTTTGAGCTGGCGGGTGAGGTCGTCGATCTTCGCCTGGGCGTCCGTGAGCTTCGCGTCGTCGTCGGACTTCAGCTTCTCGTATTTCGCGAGCTGCGCCTGCCACTGGTCTTCCGAGTACCCGCAGCCGCTTGCACCCACGACGACGGCGGCGACGAGGCCGCAGAGAGAGAGAATGCGCATAGCCGAGGATGCTACGAGCAGCGTGCGCCCGTGGGAAGGGGCGAACGGTCCGGGAGACGGCTCAGCTGCTCCCCTCTCGCTTGGCGCTTGGCGCCGGGTTCCCGGCTCTCGCCGGCGATGGTGCCTTCGGTGCCTGGCGTAGCTCCGAGACCGCGCGGACGGACGCGGAGTCGGCGGGGGGTTGCCGCGGCTCGAGGGCGACGCTTTGGGGAACGTTGCGGCCCCACCGCGCCAGGGCACCGAAGTTGATCTCGCCAGCACTAACCATGGGAAACCCCTTTGATGGGAAGCTCTACTTCGCGCCCAGTGTAAGTCAAGGGCGCCAAAGGCCTACGCCGCGGGCACGGCTGGAGGGTCCGCGCTAGGGTGCGCCGTCGATGCGCCTCGCGCCTCATCGGCCTTTCCAGCTTCGCTTGCTCGCCGCCGCCCACCGCGCCGCGTATCGCGCGACCAAGGGCCGCTTCGGCTCCCTCGACCCGGCCGTTGCCGCGCCGCGCGGGCGATGGCTCGCTCTCATCACCGCCCTGCACCGGAGGCTCTACGTGCTGACGGGGGGCCTCGTGGGCGGTCACTCCGGCGGAATGCCCACTCTCCTTCTCACGACCATCGGACGCAAGTCCGGGCAGCCACGCACGGTCCCCCTGCCCTACTTTTCGCATCGCCATGGCTGGGCGGTCGTCGCATCTTTCGCGGGCGGCGACAAACACCCTGCTTGGTATCAGAACCTCACCGCGAACGGCGGGGTGCGGGTGCAGATCATGCGGAAGCGCTTCGCCGCGGTCGCCCAGGTCGTCGACCCCTCCGAGCGGCCGGCCATCTGGTCGGAGATCGTCACCCGTGCTCCGATGTACGGCGACTACCAGCGCCGTACGCGCCGCGAGATTCCCGTCGTCGTCTTGCGCGAGCGCGCCGAGTAAGGGCAGAGGCTGCTGGCCGACATCCAACTTTGGCCACGACGTCCGGCGAGCTCCCGACGCAACTTGGATTGGCCTGGCGCGTGCACCGACTGCCGCGCATGGCCATGCGTCGGAATGACGTGGGGCACTACCTCGCTGCTTTCCGGCACGAGACGGCCCGCGTCGATGCCCTCGTCGAGAACTTCACGGTCAGGGTTCAAGAGCTCCTCGTCCGCTCGGGGATTCTGCGCGAAACCCTGGCTTCCCTCGGAGTCCCCGGGGCGATTCTCGAGGAGCTCGATCTTCGGAGCGCCGAGCTCGCCTTCGCGGACGCCTCGCTCCATGAGCTGAGCGAAATGCACGCACGCGCGTTGAGACGCCTCGGCTACGAGCGCGCGCGCAACGACGACCTGTTCGACCAGGCGGCAGACGCGTACGTCCTGACCAGCCAGGCCGGCTACATCGAGGACGCCAACGCCGCCGCCGCCAGGCTCTTTTCGGTCCAAGAGGGCGCCCTTCGGGGCAAGCTCCTCATCGCCTTCGTGGCTCGGCAAGACACGGGCGCTTTTCGGGATTGGCTCAGGGCACTCGAGCCCTCTGCCGAGCCGCAGACGCTGCACGTGCGCCTGCGGCCGCGTGGCGGTACGCCCTTGCTCGCGGCGTTGGCGGCGCGTCGGCTGCCTGGGCCAACGGATGGCGGCAGCGCCTTGGGCTGGACCATCGTGCCGGCGCCGAGCGTCGCGTCGGCACCCCTGCGCGACCGGATGCAAGCCGTCATCGCGGAGCTTCTGTCGACTCTTTCGGCCGTACGAGAGTCTTCGCAGGGGCTGAAAGACAACGCAAGGCGAGCCGGCGCCCACGCGGAGACCATCGAGGCGGTAACGAGAGCGGCTGCCCTCCCGACCATGCAACTCGAGAAACTCCAGGAGATCGTGCAGGTGGCCCACCTCGTCGACTTGACCCGGAACAAGCCACAATGAGTTTGCAAATTGCTCCTATCCCTTACCCACCACTGTGGCGATATGGCTTCGTGCCGCAGCGCGCTTGTGGCGGGTTTGCGGGGATCCGGCTTGATACTGGGAAGCTCCGGCCCCTTTCTTCCGAATCGATGCGGTGCGGCAGTCATCGCGAATCCACGGGAAGCATCGGCCGCGGGTGTCGGTTCCCGGTTCCGCGGCGACCGTCCGGCAGCCGCCAATGGCGAGCTGGGCACCGATCGTGCAGCGCCGGGGTTGATTCCGCGTGCAAGAGAAGGCCGCGTGAGAAGTTCGAGGCGCGGACATCGCGCGGGGGCCCGCCGGTCTCCCCCCGGCGGGCCCTTTTTCTCCGTCATTCTCCCGGTGCACGGCCGAGCGCGGGAGGGATCATCCGGGGACGCTCGAGATCGTGGCCCCGGCACGAGCGCATGGCGAGGAGCGCGCCGCAGAAGACGACCACGGCCGCCGCGAACAGGACGACCGTCGTGGCCCATCGCCCGGCCGGGTGCCTCCGTGCGACCGCCCGCGGGCCGGAAGGCGAAGCGCGATCGGCCGAGGTGTGACCTCTTGCTTGCCGCCACATGCGTCGATCGCCAGCCCGGCGACCGTTGCGTTCATTGCATTCGCCGGGCCCACACGCGTCAGGGCGCCGCGATCGCCTCGGGCGCTGCGCCGGTCGCAGCGCGCAGCGCCGCGCGCGCGATCAGCGAATCGTAGAGCGCCGTTTGCATCTGTCCGCGTGACTGCGTGAGCAGCGCCTCGGCGTCCACGACGTCGAACGACGTCGCGGCGTTCGCCTCGTAGCGCTTCTTCACGAGACGAAAGTTCTCTTCGGCCGACGCGACCGCCGCGCGCGCAACCTCTCTCGCTTCGCTCGCGGTGCCGACCCCGACGACGGCCTGACGCACCTCGAGGCGGATCTGCGCGTCGAGCTTCGTCCGCGCGAGGAGCGCCTGCCTGGCGCGAGCCTTCGCCTCGGAGATGCCGCTCGTCGTCGTGCCCCAGTCCCATACGTCCCAGCTGGCGACGCCACCCACGTAGCCCGAGTTGGTCTGCGAGAAGAGCGACCCCTCGTTGTGGATGTACGCGCCCACGACGCTCACCTGGGGCGCGAGCTTCCAGTACGCCAGGCGCGTGTCGCGGTCGGCTTGCTCGATCTTCCGGTCGAGCTCGCGCAGCTCTACCCGCTGCGCGACGGCGGAGCGCTCGGACTGCTCGAGCGACATGGGCTCGCGCGCGAGCGCGCCCTCGGTGGGCACGGGCTCGGGCTCGACCAACGTGTCGGCGGACATTCCCATGAGAACCGCCAGGCTGGCGCGCTCGAGCGTGACCCGCGCACGCGACTGAATGAGCCGCTGCTGCGCGCCGGCCACCGCGAGCTGCGCCCGCAGCACGTCGTCCTGGCTCACCAGGCCGTTCGTGTGGAACGAGTTCGCCTGACGCAGCTGCGCGTTCAGCTGATCGACCGAGGCGAGCGCGACCTCGGACAGACGCTCGGCCTGGAGCAGGCGATAGTAGCTCTCGACGACGCGCATCGCCGTCTCGCGACGCAGCGCTTCTCCGTGGACCATGGCGACGTCGACGCCGAGCTCGCGCACCTTGAAGGCGTCGTAGATCGCGAACAGCGGCGTGACCGGCTGGGTCAAGGTAGCCGTCATGTTCCACACGGTAGCGTCGTGCACCGGGAAGCCGCCGAAGACGTACGCCTCGTTCCATCGCGTGTACGAGCCGTCCACGTGAAGCTTGGGCAAGAACTGCCCGCGCATGCCGCTCTTTTGCGCCTCGGCCACGTCCACCTCGGCGCCGGCGGTGAGAATGTCGGCGTTGCGGCTCAGCGCGGTCGCGACGCACTGGGGCAGAGTCATCGCCGGGCTCGGCAGCGCAGCAGGGGCGTTCGCGTCCTGGGCGAGGGCGAGTCGGGGGGCGCTCATCGCGATCAGCGCGACGGCGGCGCATCGGAGACGGTGCAGGGTGCGCATCGGTTCGGGGGGGTAGTGCGGCTCGGGAAGCGACGATTTTGCTAGCACGGTTCCAAAGTTTGAATCAATATTCATTTTACGCAATGAAGGTTCAACCCCTGCGCGTCCAGCTCCGCGAGGCCACGTGGCGCGCCATTCTCGACGCGGCCGAAGCCGTGGTCGCCGCCGAGGGTGCGTCCAAGGCGAGCGTGCAGGCCATCGCCGAGCGCTCCGGCGTCGCCGTGGGTACCATCTACAACTACTTCCGCGACAAGGACGGGCTGCTCGAGGCCATCTTCGCGCGCCGCCGGGAGGAGCTCTACGCGGAGATCGACCGCGTCGACAAGGCGCACGACCGCGAGCCGTTCGTGCAGCAGCTCGAGGCCTTCGTCGCGGCGGTCTTCGCGCACTTCGACTCGCGCCGCACCTTCCTGCGCCTCGCGGTCGAGAGCGAGAAGGTGCGCCCCGCCGTGGTCAAAGGAAAGGACGGCCGCAAGCACCCGGCGCTTCAGCAGCTGCAGGAATGCGCCGAGCGCATCGTGCGAATCGGGCTCCGGGAGAAGGCGCTGCGCGAGAGCGACGTGCCGCTGCTCGCGTCCGTCCTCGTCTCCATCGTCAAGGGGGTCCTCGTCCTGCGCGCGCACGGCGAGGAGCACTTCGCCTCGGAGACGCAGCGGGTGGTGTCGCTCTTCCTTCGCGGGGCGGCCAAGTGACCGCGGCGGCCGCCGCCCTCGCGCCGTTCGCCCCCGCGCGCCCCGCGCCGGTGAACAAATGGCTGGTCACGGTCTCCATCGCCTTCGGCTCGCTCATGGCGGCCATCGACTCGTCGATCGTCAATGTCGCCCTCCCCGAGATCCGCGGCACCGTCGGCGCCACCATCGAAGAGATCACCTGGGTCTCGACGTCGTACATCATCGCCACCGTGCTGGTGATGCCGCTCACGGGCTTTCTCGGCTCCTTCTTCGGGCAGAAGCGCGTCTACGTCGCCAGCCTCGTGCTCTTCGTCATCGGGTCCGCGCTCTGCGGCGTCGCGCGCACGTTGCCCATGCTCGTCCTCTACCGGGCGCTCCAGGGCTTCGGCGCCGGCGCGCTGCAGCCGACGCAGCAGGCGATCCTCCGCCAGACTTTCCCGCCCAAGGAGCAAGGCATGGCCATGGCGATGTTCGCGATGGTCATCATGGTGGGCCCAGCCGTCGGCCCCACGCTGGGGGGCTACATCGTGGACAACTACTCGTGGCCGTGGATCTTCTACATCAACCTCCCCATCGGCGTCGTGGGCACGATCATGACGCTGCGCTTCGTCCACGAGCCCGAAGACGTGCTGGTCGCCAACCGCGCGCGCGCCGAGACGCAGCGCAAGAACATCGACATCGCGGGGATCGTCTTCATGTGCGTGGGCGTCTCGACGCTCCAGTACGTCCTCGAAGAGGGGCAGAAGAACGACTGGTTCGACTCGCCGCTCATCACGACCCTTTCCTTCGTCGCCGGCATCTCGATCGTCGCGTTCGTCATCCGCGAGCTGACCGCCACCGCGCCCGTCGTCAACCTGCGCATCTTCCGCGACAAGACGTTCGCGTCCGCCACGGTCATCGGCGGGGTCATGTACGCCATGCTCATGGGCAGCATGTTCCTCTTGCCGGTCTTCATGCAGGAGGTTCTCGGCTTCGACGCGACGCAATCGGGCATCACGCTGATGCCGCGCACCATCGCGATGATGCTCGTCACGCCGTTCATCGGAAAGCTCTACAACCACATCCCGCCGGCGGTGACCGTCGGTCTGGGCGCGGTGCTCTTCGTCCTCGGCTCGTACGAGCTCTCGCACATCACGCTCGACAGCGGGTCGACGCAGATCATCGTTCCCCTGGTCATCACCGGCTTCGGCTTCGCGTGCCTCTTCATCCCGCTCACGACGGCGGCGCTCACGTTCGTCCCCCGTGCCGAGCTCGCGGACGCTGCGGGGCTCAACTCGTTCATCCGGCAGATTGGCGGCTCGTTCGGGCTCACCATCTTCGCCTCGCTCCTCACGAACTACTCCAAGCGCGCGACGGCGGCGGTGAGCTGGAACGTGACCGATCTTCGCCCCGACGTGACGGCGCGGCTTCATCAAACCGCGGCCGCGCTGCAGGCGCACGGCATGAGCGCGCTCGAGGCCAAGCAGGGTGCGCTCCGGGCCATCGCGGGCAGCGTCGCTCGCCAGGGTACGGTGCTCGGCTTCGAGAAGACGTTCCTCGTGCAAGGCGTCGCGTTCCTCGCGGTGCTTCCCCTTCTCTTTTTCCTCCGCGTCGGCGGCGGCGCCAAATCGGAGCCCATTGACATGAGTGTGGAGTGACCATGGCCAGCGCAGAGAGTTCCGTAGAGGCAACCAGAACGGCAACGACCAAGAGCGAGGTGACGAGGCGCATCGACAGCCGCGCGCGGCCGTACGTCATCTTCGCGGCGCTGGTCGCCGTCGTGCTCGTCCTCTACTTCGGGTTTCGCGCGGTGACCGCCGGGCGCCAGAGCACCGACGACGCGCAAGTGGGCACCGACATGGTCCCGATCTCGACGAGGGTGGGCGGCGTCGTCGTCGCCGTCCCGGTCGTCGACCATCAGGCGGTCAAGAAGGGCGATCTGCTCGCCCAGATTGACCCGACCGACTACGACAACCGGGTCAAGCTCGCGCGGGCCGAGCTCGAGGCCGCGAGCGCGCAAGCCTCGGCGGCCGACGCCCAGGTGCAGATTGTCGCGGCCAGCTCGAAGGGCGGCCTGTCGACGGCCCGCGCGGCGCTCACCGGCACGACCTCGTCGGTCGCCGGCGCCGGCGCGCAGATCGAGGCCGCGAAAGCCGCGCTCGCGAGAGCGCAGGCCGACGCCGAAAAGGCGGACACCGATCTGCGTCGCGCGCAGGCCCTCCGGAAGGACGACGCGATCCCCCAGGCCCAGGTGGACTCGCTGACCGCGGCGGCTACCGCCCAGCACGCGGCGGTCGCCCAGGCGGCGGCGCAGCTTTCGGCGGCGACCGAGACACGCAACACGGCGCAAGCCCGCATCGCCGAGGCGCAGGGGAGGCTCGAGCAGAGCACGCCCGTCGAGGCGCAGCTGGGTGCGGCGCAAGCCAACGCGAAGCTCTCGCACGCGCGCGTGACGAGCGCGGAGACGAACCTCGCGCAGGCCGAGCTCGATCTCTCCCACACCAAGATCTTCGCGCCGGCCGACGGGCACATCTCGAGGCTCGCCGTGCACCCGGGTCAGCTCGTCTCGGCCTCGCAGACCATCACGAACGTTCTGCCGCACGCGACGTACGTCGTCGCGAATTTCAAGGAGACGCAGGTCGGCGAGATGCACCCCGGCCAGAGCGCGGAGGTGTCGGTCGACGCCTACCCGGGGCGGACGTTCCACGCGAAGGTGGACAGCATCGCGTACGGCACCGGAGCGCAGTTCTCGCTGCTCCCGCCGGACAACGCGTCGGGCAACTTCGTGAAAGTCGTCCAGCGCGTGCCCGTGAAGCTCGTCTGGACCGATCTTCCGGAAGACGTCCGCGTGGAGGCCGGCCTCTCGGCCGACGTGACGGTCTTCGCGAAATAGCCCACCAGAAAATCGTTGTCTGGAGCGCCCGCGGTCATCCGTTGTATGGACAGCCGACGCTGAAGTCGGCCAATCACCGGAGCGAATCCAATGGCAGACTATCTTTTCCTCTTTCGCGGCGGCATGCAGCACGAGCCGGGGCACTCGCCCGCGGAGCTTCAGGCGAGCATGCAGAAGTGGCTGGGCTGGATCGGCGGCATCGGCAAGAAGGGGCAGCTCAAGGGCGGTCAGCCGCTCGAGAACGGCGGCAAGGTCATCGCCGGCAAGAAGCACGTCGTGACCGACGGCCCCTACGCCGAGGCCAAGGACATCGTCGGCGGCTATCTCATCGTCACGGCGAAGGACCTCGCCGAGGCGCACGAGATTGCGAAGGGCTGCCCGGGGCCGGACGAGGGCGGCTCGGTCGAAGTGCGCCCTCTCGCGCCCATGCCGGGATAGGGGCGCCGCAGGGAGGCGACGCCGCGCGCGACGCGGCGGTCGCCTCCTCGGCCCCGAGACGCGCATGGGCCCCGAGTGCGACGCACCGGCCACCGCGGTCGTCGAGCACCTGTTCCGGCACGAGTCGGGCCGGATGCTGGCGGGGCTGGTGCGCATTCTCGGTTTGCACAACTTCGACCTCGCCGAGGAAATCGTGCAGGAGGCCCTCGTGCGCGCTCTCGAGACGTGGCGGTTCGGCCGCGTGCCGCAGAACCCCGCCGCGTGGCTGATGCTGACCGCTCGCAACGGCGCGCTCGACGTGGTCCGGCGCGAGCGGTCGGCGCGCCGGTTCGCGCCCGACCTCAGCTACCAGCTCGACAGCGAGTGGACGCTCGTCCCCACGGTCGACGAGCTGCTGATCGACTCGGAGATCCGCGACGATCAGCTTCGCATGATGTTCTCCTGCTGCCATCCGCGCCTGGCGCCGGAGGTGCAAATGGCCCTCATGCTGAAGATCCTCTGCGGCTTCGGCACCCGCGAGATTGCCCGCGCGTTCCTCGCCGAGAACGCGGCCATCGAACGGCGCATCGCCCGCGGCAAGGAGGCGCCCAGGCGCGCAACCCCGCAGAGGCGGAGGTTTTCCGGCAGCGGCTCGCGGCGTGCGAGGCCCCGGCCGACACCGTCATCAAAAATCTTCACGCGTGACCTAGGTCATGGGGGCCGTGCTTCGGGGTGGCTCGCGGGCCTCCACCCGGTAGCCTCCCGGCCGGCTTCCGTTCCGCCTCTATCCCGAAACGCCCACACGGAGTGCAACCGTGAATCCCTCCCGCCGGCTCGTCGCGTTTGCCCACGAAGCTCACGCAGCCCTTCTCGCCCCCCTTGCGCTCGCCCTCGCCGCGTCCGCGTGCGGAGGCACGACCACCTCCTCGGCGCCGCTCGGCGCGATGGGCGACGCAGCGCCCGCTGACGGCGCGTCGGGCACGGGCGACGGCGGCCCGGGTCCCCAGCAAGACGCGCAGCCGGGCTACGACGCGCCGGCGCCCGCGAGCTCGCTCGTCGCCGTGCCCTTGGAGGAGTGCACTCCCCTCGTCTACACGGCGCCCGTCGTCATCGGCTCGCAGACCTTTCAGCTCACGGTCGACACCGGCTCGACCACGCTCGGCGTCGCGTCGAGCAAGTGCACCAATTGCAACGTGAACCCCCTCTACACACCCGGCGCCACGGCGGTCGACCAGATGCAGCCGGCGAGCTCCCAGTACGGGAGCGGCAGCTGGACCGGCGAGGTGTACAAGGACTCCGTCGGGTTCATGTCCGATCCGATGATCCCGCTGAACTTCGCCGCCATCACGACGCAGACGAACTTCTTCGGGCCCGTCATGTGCCACTCGGGCGGCAGCTACCAGGGCATCCTCGGGCTCGATCGCGCCAGCGCCGAGCTGCCCGGAACCAACGCCTTCTTCGATCAGTACGTGGCGGCGAAGGGCATCGCGAACGTGTTCGCGACCGAGCTGTGCGACACGTCGGGGACGCTCTGGTTCGGTGGCTACGACACGAGCGTCGCCACGGCGGCTCCGCAGTACACGCCGGTCGACGACCGACCCCGCCTCGTCGTACTACTACACGGTCGATCTCGAGACGATCGCGGTGGCCGGTTCGAGCGCGCCCGTGGCGATCGCGGCGGCCGGCTCGATGCTCCCCGACACGGTGGTCGACACCGGAACGACCGCCCTGGTCGTCCCGAGCGCCGCGTTCAACGCCCTGACCACGGCCATCGCGGCCGCGCCCGGATTTTCGCAGCTCTTCGGCACGTCGGGGACGAGCTTCTTCTCGCAGCAAGCCCCGTGCGGGGCGGCGGGCGCGACCAAGGCGCAGATTGACGCAGCGCTCCCGGCCCTCACGTTCACGTTCGGCAAGGGCCCCGGCATGACCCTGCAGATGGCCGCCTCCGATTCGTACCTCGTTCCCGTCGGCGGCTACGGCTGGTGCTCTCTCATGGTCGCCCCGCCCGCGGGACAGCAGTTTCCGCTCGCGGCCATCATGGGGAGCCCCTTCTTGCGCGCGTACATCACCATCTTCGATCGCGCCCACCGGCAAATCGGATTCGCGCCGCATACCGCTTGCCCGTAGCGGCGGAGCGGCGGACGAACGCTACGGCGCCTTCGAGTACACCCGCACGTAGTCGACGAACATCGTCTGCGGGAACTGCGTCGACACGTGGGGTTACCGGGCCAGCTCCCTCCGACCGCGACGTTCAGGATGAGGAAGAATGGCCGGTCGAAGACCCAGGCGGCTCCGTCGGGGACGTCGGCGGGCGTGCGCGTCTCGAACTTCACCTGGTCCAGGTAGAAGCGAACGCCGGCCTGGTCCCATTCGACCGCGTACACGTGGAAGTCGTCGGCGAGGGCCGCGCCGTCCGGCAACGAGGTGCTCCCGGTCAGGTCGTTCCCGCCCGAATAGCCCGGACCATGCATGCTGCCGTAGTCCGTCGAGGGCGTCCTCCCGATATTCTCCATGATGTCGATCTCGCCGCAGTCCGGCCAGCCCACCGCCGCCTTGTCGTCGCCCTCCATCCACCACGCCGGCCAGAGGCCCTGGCCACGCGGAATCTGGATGCGCGCCTCGAAGCGCCCGTACCGCTGCGCGAACTTGCCGAGCGTGTTCATGCGCGCCGACGTGTACTGGCAGGGGCCGTACTTGCAGGTGAACTGGCCGGCGCCCTGCGTCGTCGCCGTGATGACGAGCATGCCGCTCTGCACGACGGCGTTGGCCGTCCCGCCCGTGTAGTACTCGAGCTCGGCGTTGCTGGTCGCGGCGCCGACGACCTGCGTCCACTTGGTGGGGTCCACCGCGGAATCGTCGGGCTCGTCGAACTCGTCGCTCCACGTGAGCGTCCAGCCCTCCTCGGCAGCGTCGGCGGCGTCGTCGCGCACACTCGCGCCGTCCGGAGGGCACGCGTCGAGGTCCGCGTCTAGGCCGTCCGTCGCGGTCTCCGGCGTCGAGGTCTCGGGCGTCGCGGCTCTCTCGGCAGCCGAGTCGTCAGGGCTCGAGCCCTCGGGCGAGCCGGAGCTCTGGCCGCTCGGCGCCGACGGGGCGGAGCAGCCTCCGAAGACCGTCCCCGCCGCGCCCGCCGCGAGCGACAGGGCGACGACGCCCAAGCGCCAAAGAAACCGCGGCCGTCTTCGTAACGTGAGAATCATGCATCCCTCGGTCGCCGCGGCGGCTCGCACCGCGGCACGCCCCCGGCGCAAGGAGTGTGCCCCACCTCGCGGGGAAGACGCGCGCTGGACGAGAGCGGCGCCCGCGCCGCAGCGAAAAAGAGGCGTCCGGTGGTGCCCGCCCGCACCCCGAAGCAGGGTGCGGCCCGGCGCACCGCGGGGGGGAGGGCGCCGCTCGCCTGGCGGTCAGGGCGCGCGCGGGGTATCCGCGGTGCCGACGATCGCCGCGATGGCCGTGTCGCGGAGAGTCTTCGCGGTTGGATCGTCGTCGCCGCCCGGGTCCACGGCGCGCGCCTCGTCGAGGTTCGCGAGGCAGAGGGCCCACTGCTTCGCGCTGCACGCGGCGGCGGCTTTGCGGCGAAGGTCGGCCGCGAGGAGCAGGTCGTCGCCGGAGGGAACCGCCGGGCGGGGATGAGCGGCAATGCTGGGCGACGAAAGCGCTGTGTAGACGGCGCCGCCGGAGAGGGCGACGTTCGCGGCCGCGGCGAGCCAGAGGAGGGTGCGGCGCGAGGGTTTGCGGGGGGTCGAGGTCGGGGTCGAGGTCGCGGTCGAGGTCGCGGTCGAGGTCGCGGTCGAGGTCGAGGTCGCGGTCGAGGTCGTCTCTCCCCTCTCGAGGGCTTCGAGAAACGCGTTCGCCTTCGCCCGCTCGGCCGGGACATCGAAGCCCGCAGCCGCCAGCTCCGCTTCGGCCTGGGCCACGCTCACGCTCGCGGCGCGATCGATCTCCGCCTCGCCGGCTTCGGCGACGAGCTTCTTCCAGAGGTCTGCTTGCTTGCGCTGGGACATCACTCGTCCTCCTCGTACGTTGCGCCGCGCTCCGCGGCGAGAATTCGTTCGGCGTGCCGCTTGCGCCTGTCGGCCGCGAGATAGAACTCGCGAACGTCGCGGCCGCTCCGCTGCGCCATCGCGCTCGGCTCCTCGATGCCCTCGTATCCGTATTTCAGATACAGCAGGTTGACCTCGTCGTCGGCCGCCACGAAGGCCGCGCGCAGCGAAGCCAGGCGCCGCGCGTCGCGCGCGATCTCCGCGTTCTCGGTCGCGAGGCGGGTGATCTCGTCCTCGACGGACGGCGCCGCGCTGTGATCGAGGCCCTGCTCGCGAAGGAAGCCCTCTTCGGCTTTGCGCCTCGTGGCATCCTCCCTTGCCTCGTTCGTGTGCTCGCTCCACACCAGGCGGCACAGGCGCTTGACGAGCGAGACCTCGCTCGGGTCCCACCCGTGGCGCACCAGGCGCAGTTGCGCGCGACCTTGCAAGTCTCGCGCGGCGGCCTTGTCCTTGCGCAGCTTGAACGCGAACCGCAGGGCCACCATGCTCGCGCCCACGAAATCGTGTTTGCGGAGAAGCGACGAGAGCTGCTTGCTCTCCGCGTGGGTCAGCGGTCGCTCGAGCTTCTCGGTCCCGACGTACGCCGTTCCAACGAATGCGGTGGTCGGCTTGATTGGTTCCAATCGTCCCTCCCTCCCTGACGGAGTGCGCGTGCCCTGGTGCCTGGGTACTGCATGAGAACAGAAAGGCAGGCGCAGGGAAGCGCCGCCCCCTTCCGTGCAGGCGGCGCCTCCCTGTCCCTGGTCAGGCGCTCTCGCGCCTACGTGGTAACGACTACTTCGTCGCGAGCGCCGCAGGGGATCCTGCGGGCGCGCTCGAAGCGGTCGACACCGGCTGTGCGGGCGGCGTGACCGGCGTAGCGGGCGACACCGGGGAAACCGGGGCCTGCGTGGCCGGCGACGGAGCCGCCGCAGTCGGCGCGGTGATAGGCGTCACGGTGACGCCCGTCACGTTGCCTTTTACGGCGAGCTTCTGCTTCTTGCTCGTCGTCCCACGCGCGAGACGCGTGGCCTTGGCTTTCGCCCCCCGGGCGGCCAGCTGCTCGGCGGTCAGCGGTGCTCGCGCCTTGGGAGGCGTGAGGCCGAAGTCCGAGAGCGTCTGGGTGGCGTTGGCGAACGCAGCGATGACGAGGCGCTCGTAGGCCTTAGCGATGGGGCCTATCTGCGCCTGCGCCGCCGCCTCCGCCACCAGCGCGTCTTTGGCGCCGGTTTCCGCCGCGTTCCGCGACAGCATCGCATTGACCAGGTTCTGAAGAACCTGGACGAGCGATGCCGCCGTGTACGTGGTGCTCCCGATCGTGAACGACCCGTTCGGGAGGTGCTTCAACGTGCCCGCGATGAGCGCCTGCACGCGCGCCAAGGCAGACGCCTTGGTCTTGGTCGACGAGGTACCGGCATTTTCGTAACTCTCCTTCGCGAGGGGCTGACGAACACCGTCGTGAAGATCACCCGCGGGAGCCGGAGTGCCCCGCGAGTCAGCGCGCCGTTTTCGCGCCCCTCATAAAGGCAGTCTGGCGCCGGTCGCGGATTCCGCGCGGGCGGGAGAAAAATCGACGGAGGGGGTGGCGATTTTGCGGAAGTGGGCGGAAGGACTGGGGGCGCGATGGAGCGCGCTGCTCGGGAGAAGGTGGAACGGAAGACGAGGGTCCGGTCCCCGAGACGCCGTAGCTCGGCGCCGTGCACGTGTCGCTCTCAGGACATACGCCTCGGCACGGGTCCGACTGAGAACTCTGGTTTCGAGTTCATCGCGGCCTCGAACGAGCCCGCGGTCTGCGTCGGGTTCCCCTTCGTCCGATCGACGTAGAAGTAGCCGCGCGCCGCGCCTCACGCTCGCGTTCCCAGAATTTCTCTTCGAAGCGGACGGGCTCGACCGAGAGGAGTCCCTTGCGGGACATCGCATCAGGGTTATATAAACCATGCACATGTCGGTCGTCGTGCTTCTCGCCGGGGACGCGCAGGCCGACTACGACGACTTGCCTGCGACGATGCAAGCGCGCGTGGCCGGCGTCTTCGAAAAGGTTGAAGCGATGGCCGAAGGTCTCTGGAGCGAAGCCGCTGCGCGGTGAATGGGCGGGGCACTACCGCATCCGCACGGGTGACTGGCGCGTCATCTTTCGCGTCGTAGCGCCAGACCTTCTCGTCGTACGCATCAAGCATCGACGCGAGGTGTACGAGGACTGAACCGAGGAAGACGAAGGAGACTGAATATGGGACATACCGTAACCGTGACGATCGACGGCCAAGAGTACGTGGCCCTGCCGCGGGCGGACTACTTGCGCTTGGCGGGCGACAGGGACGCGCGAGGCGCGGTGGACGCGGTTTCGTATGCCCGCCGTTCACTCGGCAGAACGTTGCGCGCCGCCCGCGAGGCGGCTGGGTTGACGCAAGCCGAGCTCGCCGAAAAGCTCGACAAGGTGCAGCCGATGGTCAGCGGCGCCGAGAAGGGCAGCGTGCGTGTCGGGGAACGCTACGTCGCCGCGGTCCTCAAGGCGTGCGGGTTGCCTGCGGATTGGAAAGCCAAGGGCAGCGCGCGACGGACGAAGCGAGTCGGGCGCGGGGGGCGGTAAGGCCCGGGCCACTTCGCCGGAGCAATCTCCCATCGCCCAGCGAGTTCGTCGAGAAAGCCTCCTCCCGGAGGGTCCCCCGCGCAGCGGGCCGGGGCGCAGGCGTGGCCCGCGGGTACAACCGGCGTTGTGCCCTTAATTGCGTAGCGCGTGACTTGGCCAAAGTGTACTGCCATGCAGTTGGCTCTGGCGGGGGTGCCTTCGACCTCATTGGCACAACTCGCGCGGCGATTTTGCTTGTCTCCGCGCGTATCCTGGACGCTTTGAGGAGTGGGGAAGCGACGGGGTGGGACTCGTTACCGGTCGATCTTCGTTTGGCTACGGGATCCAGTATCGATGAATATCACGTGCTGATTGTGAAAGGCCGTCGCAGCCGATACCGACGAATCGCCACCTTCGTCCACACGTCGACTCCGACGACGATTCGTGCCGCCGTCTGCGACCAATCGCGGCTTGGAGACTCCTCGTCGCGTCTCGTCCGCGAAGAGTCGCGATTCCAAGGCTCATTCTTGCATCTCGTACGCTACGAATCCCGGTACGTGCGCTACGAACCAAGCCCCTGTCGCTACGAATCGCGATCCAAAAGCTCGCGGGCGCCTCCTTGGCGCCAGCGACCACGGTCAGCAAGCTAGCAGGCGCGCCTCGAGCGCTACGGATTGCGGTTTGAACGCTACTACCCACGATTCGTCGCCACGGAACTCGATTCGTAAGCTGCCGTTCTCGACCGTTACGCTACGAATCGCGGCTTGGAGACTGCTCGTCGCGTCTCGTCCGCGACGAGTCCTGGTTCGAACGCTCCTTGTCCCGTCCCGTACGCTACGAATCCCGGTACGTACGCGACGAACCGAAGCCGCTTCGCTACGGAGCTCGATCCGAAAGCTCGGGACCGCGCCCTTGGCGCTACCGCTCGCGGTCAGGAAGCTAGCGAGCGCGACTCGAGCGCAATGAGTCACGGTTCGTAAGCTCCTGCCCGCGAGTTGTCCGCTACGAATCTCGGTTCGTAATCTCCCGGGTTCGCCCTGTACGCGACGAACCGCCGTTCGAAAGCTACGGCCCGCGTCTCGTCCGCGACGAATCCGCGTCAGCAAGCTCCTGACCGCGCCTTGTCCGTTCCAGGTCCGCGTTCGCAAGCTCAGGACGGCGACTTGTCGGCTCCGAACCGCCAGTCGAAAGCTCCTACCCGAATCTCGTCCGCGACGAGTCGCGCTCCGCAAGCTTGCGACCGCGTCCCGTGCTCTCTCGGCCGCGACTCGGAAGCTACGGACCGCGTCTCCTCCTCACTCTGTCGTTCTTCGCACGCTCCGGGGTGCGACCCGTACGCTACGGATCGCGAACCGCAAGCTCAGGACCATCTGCTGTCCGCTTTCGATCGTGCTTCGCACGCTCCGGACGGCGGTCCGTCGCCAACAAACCGTGGCGTTGCATCCAATACCCACGTCCTACTCGCTCTCGACCCCGATCCAGAGCCTCTCGATGGCCCGCTACTCGCCACGAATCGCGGTTCGCAAGCTCCTGACAGCGCGCGTGAAGATCAAGCGCCCGTCACGTTGCCTTTGACGGCGAGCTTCTGCTTCTTGCTCGTCGTCCCACGCGCAGCGCGCGTGGCCTTGGCTTTCGCCGCCCGGGCGGCCAGCTGCTCGGCGGTCAGCGGCGCTCGCGCCTTGGGAGGCGTGAGACCGAAGTCCGCGAGCGTCTGGGTCGCGTTGGCGAACGCAGCCAGAACGAGACGCTTGAAGGCCAGAAGAATCGGGCCCACCTGCGCCTGCGCCGCCTGCTCCGCCACCAGCGCGTCCTTCGCGCCGGCTTCCGCCCCGTTCCGGCGCAGGCAAGATGCGAATTCCCTCGTACGTTGCGAAGCCACGCTCGACGCGCTGGGGTGGCGACTGCTCCCGTGTGCTGGGCGGCTCGTGGGACGGGCTGGTAAGTTGGGCAGACAAGTACCTGCGTCTGCCGCGCTCCTAGCGCGGTGTCATTTCGCGGGCTCAAACACGTTGAACTCCGCGATGGTCCACCAGTACCCGTCGCCGGCGGTGAGGCTCACTTGAACGTAGCTCGCCGTTACCGGAGTGAACGTGATCGTGGTGGTCGGCCCCCCGGTTCCTGTCGCAATCGATGAGCCCCAGTTGACTCCATCGTTCGATACATAGACCGCGTAGGTGCCCGGGTAGTTGGTGTCCGCTCCGCCCGCCATGTACGAAAGCATCGTGATTTGGTCGAAGGTCACGGAACCGTTCATGGCGACTTCGAACCACATGCCGCTCGTTTGGTTCGTGGCCGTGTTCCAGTACGTGCTCGTGTTGCCGTCGATGGCGTTCGAGGCGGGGGTGGCGCCGCCCGAGACGGACGCCGTGGCGACCCACCCGTTGCGCGCCTGGGGAATGGGCGTGCCCGTCGGGGGATTCGCGGAATAGACGTTGACCTCGTCGACCGACCACCAGTGACTGGTGTTGGTGTCGCTCGCGGTCAGCTGGACTTTGATGTACTGCGCCGTCTGCTGCGTGAAGCTCATCGTCACGACCGCCGACGAGCCCGTGCCGGTCGTGACGGCCGACCCCCAGCTCACGCCATCGCTGGAGACATAAACCGCATAGGCGCCTGGATAGTCGGAAGAGTTATTGGTCACATCGAAGGTGATTTGACTGAATTTCCGCGTACCACCCAGGTTGATCTCGTACCAGAGCCCATTCGTCTGGTTCGTTCCCGTGTCCCAGCGCGTCGTCAGGTCGCCGTCGATCGCCACGTTCGCCGAGCCGCTGTTGTTCGACGCGCTCACCGTCCAGCCGGTACGCGACAGCGCCACCAGCCCGCCAATCAGACAATTGCCCGCCGTGGAGAGCGACGATCCGGCGGGGCACGCGCACGCGCTGCTCGAGCAGATGGAACCCGGGGTCGCGGAGGTACAGTTGTTCGAGCACGATCCGCACGATCCTGCCGTGCTGCTGAGGTCCGTACACACGTTGCTGCAGATCCCGTGCGTCGAGGAGAACGAACCAGTGCAGTCGCTGCCGCACTGGCCCCCGCTGCAGAATTGAGCCGAGCTTCCCGAGCACGCGTTCCCGCACGAGCCGCAGTTGGCGTTGTCGGTGCTGGTACTGACGCAGATGCCCGAGCAAAGGGTGGAGCCTCCTGCGCACGTGGAGCCGGCCGAGCAGCTGCCGCTGATGCAATAAGGCTTCGTGCCGGAGCAGACGGTTCCGCAGGCGCCGCAGTTGTTTGCGTCGGCCTGGGTGTTGGAACACGTACCGTCGCAGTTGAGCGTCGTAGCCGCCGACGCGCAGCACACGTTCGCGGCTCCCAGCCCGCTCATATCCGCTTTGGAGGTCTGACCACTGGGGCAGACGCCGCACGCTCCACCGCAGCTGAAGGTGATGGCGAACGTCTGGTACGAGTGGACGCCCGAAACGTTGCGCTGGATGACGACCGTACGCACGACCGACGTCGTCAGGTTCGCGCCGGGGAGCCCGAACGCCGAGGCGGGGATCTGCACGGGGGTGCCGGAGATAGTTGTCGTGGTGGCGATGCCGTAGGCCGTGTCGAGCTGGGCGAAGGAAGGATTCGACGGGAGCGTGGCTTGATCGACGTAGTAGCCGCCGCCGGCGATCGTCCCCTGGACGAGGTTGGCCGTGCCCGCGACCGACTGAACGGACGAGGTGGTGTCGCTGACCGTCGCGGTGAACGCACCGCTCGTGAGGTCGAGGGTGTAGTTCGGTGACGAGCCGCTCGTCGTGGCCGACGTGGCGCTGACCGCGGCATACCCCGCCGCGAGCGCGCCCGTGGCCGCGTTTGGGTCGTCGGAATAGAGTACGGTCACGGTAAAGGTCGACCCGAAGCTCGCCGATCCGAGATACGCGTTGGCGTAGAAGCTGACGCTGCCCCCGCCGCTCGGCGCAAACGAGGCCGCCGAGCCTTGGTAAGAGGTCGTCAAGGCCAGCGACGGAGTGGCCGTGTACTTCTGGTCTGCGTAGATCGCGGTCAGCGTCAATACGCACGCCGTGTTGTTCATGACGACAGAGAGGTCGGGGTAGTCCATGGTCGCGGAGCCGGAGACGCGGACGCTCCAACCGCCCGAGCGCGACGTACAGCCCGCTCCGTACGTGCCGTCGAGCCACTGAATCGCGCCCAGGGAGAGCGCCGCGGTCGATCAATCCGTCACCTCGGCTGCAGCCTTGACCGTCTCCGTGCGAGCGGAGTCCGCGAAGCAGGCGACCGCGATGAGCGCGAGCAGGAGGAGCACGGACCGTATGACACCGCGTGCCAACGGCGCCGGTGCGCCCATCATGCCCATCATGTCCCCCCTCTCCTTGGAAGTCCCACCTAACGCGGCAACGGCATGCACGGAGGAAGTTTTAGGGGGTGATACAGGCCTAGCGGACGCCGGTCACATGGTTCATCGGTATCCTGCCGGGTCGATGCCGAAGCGTCGCATCCAGCGATGGATCTGCATGCGCGTTCGACCCATCTCCCGCGCGACCCCGCTGACGTTGCCCCGTTGCCTGAGCAGGGCGCTAACGAGTGCAGCCCGGAGGGGATCCCGTGCAGCGTTGGTTGCGCGGACGGCCTCCGGGGCGTGAGCCAGCTCGAGGACGTCGTCTGGCGCGACGAGGAGAGCCGTCTCGAGCGTATGCCGGAGCTCTCGCACATCGAGGGGCCAGTCGTGTCGGTACAGTGTGCGACAGAAGTCGGACCGCAAGCGGAGTCGCTCGACCCGGTGGGGGGCCAGACTGCGCAAGATCTCGGCGACCAGAACGCCGAGATTCCTCCCTGCGCTCCCGGAGCGGCAAAAGCGGCAACGACCCGAGCGCCAGCGCATAGGAGGGGAGCAACGTGGCCATGCCGAGCGCCGCGTCCGCGGGGTCCGTCGCCAGGACGTCGACCGGAGACTCCGGCGGCGTAGGCACGGTTCGAACGCAGAAAAGGCTCGCCCCCAGCTCGAAGAGAGCGCCCTCGGCCAACGCCATGCGGCCGACCCTGCGTCCTTCGAGTACGGTACCCTTGGTCGAGCCGAGGTCGACGATCGACCATGTCACGCCCGCGCGAAGCAGGCGCGCATGAGGCGACGAAACGCTCAGGTCGTCCACCCGAACGATCAGCCGTGGACCGCGCCGCTCACTCGAGCGTTCGGCGCCACGGCCGATTTCGACCTCGTCCACGTGGTCCAGCGACCACCGCGCCCCCCCGGCGAGGGGACTCGTGCCCTGCATCACCAGAAACAGATGCGGGATCGCCCGGTCGTCGTTCAATCCGCCCGCTGCTCCTTCGAGCGGTAAGGTCGTGGGGACGACGGGGTGGTCTTTCGGCATCTCCGAGATCGCGGGCGCTCGTGCAGGCCGACCACGCCGCGCACGGCCTCGAGTCACCTCACGAGGCGGGCGCTTCGTCACTACGCACGGTCGATGCCGACGCAACCGAGCGGTGAGGCCCAGGGACTCCCGGCCGAACGACTAGGCACCATCAACAGACAAACACGCGAATGGACGGCTGAAACACCGAGCCCTGTTTCGCGGGTCTTCTCCGCTGCGCCGAGCGCCTCTGCGCACCCAATGAGCGCAGCGCGGCCTTCTGGATCGCGGTAGCTCCGAGCCATGTCGCGCGACCTCCGGTCGTGCGCGGTGTGCTACGACCAACGCTGTCGTGCGGAGCCTTACCCGACGGCCGTGTTCTGCGCTCCGCCCGTTCGTAAAGACGCTTTGGGCCATCGACGGCCGCGGTGCGCCCTCGAGGCCGGCGCGCGAGCACGTGCTTCCCACGGGCGCCTCGCATGTCGTCTTCCGCGTCGACGACGTCCCCCTTCGTCTCTACGACGGAGCCAAGGACGAAGGGCGGCTCGTCGGGTGCGCCGTGGTCGGCGGCGCCCGGTCGCGCTTTTACGTCCGCGACGCGTCGAGGCCGGCGTCGTCGGTCGGCGCGCAGCTCCATCCGGGCGCGGGGTCGCTTCTCCTCGGCGTTCCCGGCGAGGAGCTGGCCGAGCGCCACGTGGCTCTCGCCGATCTCTGGGGCGGCGCGGCCGAGGAGTCGCGTGCGCGCATCGCCGAAGCCGGCTCGCTCGAGGCGCAGCTCGACGTCTTCGAGTCGATCCTGGCTGAGCGACTCCCTCGGGTGCGCCGCATGCACCCCGCGGTGGCCGGCGCGCTCGCGCGCCTCGTCGACGAGCCGGGCGAGGAGGTCGGCGCGCTCGTGGCCCACAGCGGCTTCAGCCATCGCCGTTTCATCGCTCTTTTCCGCGACACGGTCGGCCTCACGCCGAAGCGGTTCGCCCGTGTCCTGCGCTTCCAGAGCGCGCTCGCCGCTTTCGCAGCGGGGCGCGTGGCCGCAATCGAAGTCGCCCTCTCCGCCGGGTACAGCGACCAAGCGCATTTCCACCGCGAGTTCGTCGAGTTTGCCGGCGTAACGCCGGGCCTCTACCGAGCCGTTGCGCCCGCGTCGCCGAACCACGTACCCCTGCGCTAGCGCCGTCCGCGCGTCGCTCCAGGTCAAATCCTTTCAAGACTGGAGGGGGCGCCGTGGGCATCCTCCTCGGCATCGGTTACCACTCTCGAGACAGGAGACTGCCCATGCGCATTCACGAGGTCTACGCGTATCTGCGCGTCAAGGACGCGCCCAAGGCCATTGAGTTCTACAAGGCCGCCTTCGGCGCGACGGAGAAGTTTCGCCTATCGGAGCCGAGTGGCCGCGTCGGCCACGCCGAGCTCCACTTCGGTGGCACGACGATCATGGTGTCCGACGAGTACCCCGAGCACGGAATCAGCGGCCCGGAGTCGCTCAAGGGCACGACGGTCGCCATCCACCTGCACGTCGACGACGCCGACGCGATGATGGCGCAAGCGCGCAAGGCCGGGGCGAACGTGATCCGCGAGCCTCAGGACCAATTCTACGGTGAGCGTTCGGGCACCCTGCGCGATCCGTTCGGCCACGAGTGGCTCATCGGGCACGAGATCGAGAAGGTCGAGCCCGAGGAGATGCAGCGCCGCTACGACGACGTCATGAGGAAGCGCTGATGGCGACGCCCGACAGCACGGCCGTGCGGACCGCCCTGTGGCGCGCCATGCACGCGCAGATCGACCCGCCGCCGCACATCGTCGAAGACGAGATCGGCCTGAAGCTCGCAGCTCCGGACGAGGACTGGCGCAACCGCCAGGACATGCACCCGCAGGGGACGCGCCGCCTCCGGGCCGCCATCGTGGCCCGAGCGCGGTTCATCGAGGATCTCGTGGCCGAACAGGCGGACCGAGGAGTGGGCCAGTACGTCATCCTCGGAGCCGGCCTCGACACCTTTGCCCAGCGGCGGTCGGAGCTTGCCTCCCGCCTGCGCGTGTTCGAGGTCGACCGACAAGGTCCCCAAGAATGGAAACGCCAGCGCCTGGTCGAGCTCGGATACGGCATTCCCTCCTTCCTTCGGCTGGTGCCGGTCGATTTCGAGTCGGGCGCCTCGTGGTGGGAAAAGCTCGTGAGCGCTGGCTTCGACGCGAGGCAGCCGGCGGTCGTCGTCTCGACCGGCGTCAGCATGTACCTCACCAAGGATGCGACCGTGGCGTCGATGCGCCCGATCGCCGCGCTCGCCCCGGGCTCCACGCTCGCGATGACGTTCCTGCTGCCGATGGACCTCCTCGAACCCGAAGATCGTCGGATGTTCGAGTGGGCGCAGAAAGGCGCAGCCGCGTCCGGAACGCCCTTCGCCACCCTCTTCGCGCCGGCGGAGATGCTCGCGCTCGCGCGCGACGCTGGCTTCGCGGAAGCCCGTCACGTGTCGGGAGCCAGCCTCGCCGAGCGCTACTTCACGGGCAGGGCCGATGGCCTTCGACCGGCGAGCGGCGAGGACTTCCTGATCGCGACCACGTAACCGGCATGCTCAGCGCAGCAAGGCCGCAAGGCTCCGCGGCTTGACGGCTCCCCCAACGCGACCGTACTTGTGGTTAGGGGCCCACGTGATTGCGCTCGAGGCTGGACACTTCCCACTCGTGCTCCTCGACATGGGAGGGGCCGGGCGAAAGCCCGAAGAAGTCCGCGGCATGTTCGCCGTCTTCCACGAGGCCAAACGACGCGCCATGGCCGAGAAGGTGCGCTGGACGCTGGTCGCCGTCACCGAAGACGTGCCCAATGCCCTCGAGCGCAAGATCATCGCCGAAGAGTCGAAGAAGTTCTCCCCGAGCGACATCGAGTACTGCGCGGCATCGGTCTTGGTGATTCCCAACGGGATCGTCCGTGCTGCGATGACAGCGTTGAGCTGGATGAACACCAGGATGGCGCCCCTCGCCGCAGCGCCCACGACGAGCGCTGCGGTCGACATCGCCGTCGAGCGGTTGCGGGTGGTCGGCACCTTCTGCCCAGAGCTCGAGGCCATCCGCGCCAAGCAGTGGTTTCAGCGTAACGAGTCGAATCCCCGGGTGCGCCGCACGGGCCCCTAGGGAACGGCTACTCGCAGATCTTGCATTTCGGATACACGCCGCCGCACTCGCAAAAATCTGCGTGGCACTGGCATGTGTCCTCATCAAAATAGTGGCCAGGTCCACACTTTAGGGTGGTGGCGCACTTCTGGCATGAGTTGTAGTTATTGCATACGAGCCCGGAGGGGCAGCCTCCACATTGAAGATTACCGCCGCATCCATCGGACATGGCGCCGCAAGCCCCAGCGCACGTCAACGGCTTGCAGCACGCCGGGCACGTGACCGTGCCACCGCAACCGTCGGAAATGCTCTGTCCGCATTCATCAGGACGACACGTGTTGGTCGGGTTGCATAGGTAGGTGAATTGACCCACCGTAGTCGTCTCGCCGAACACGCTGATTGTGACCGGAACCGTCTCGGGGATGAGCGAAAGTGGGGCCACCGCGGTGCACTGCGTCGAGGTGGGGCAGCTCACGCTCTGGGCGGAGAGTCCGTTGAAGAAGACCTGCGTGTTGCCATTCGTATCGAAGTTCGCTCCGTTGATGACTACCGCTGTCCCGCTGTATCCCGACATGTTCTGGGTGCTCGGGACGGTCGGAGGCAGTTCGTTGAGCTCGAATTCGAATTCTGTCCCGTTGCCGCCACCGCACGTGTAACCGGCGTTGAGCAGCGAGAACGACCCCTCTGCCCCCCCCGCCGTGCAGGTCTTCTGGCCCACGGGGTAGGTGCACATCTGGACGGCCCCGCTGCACGTCGGACAGAGGCCCTCCGCGCATGCACCGACGGGCGAGCTGGAGACCCACGGTGTGCTCCACGTCAGCGCGACAGAGTACGTCGGGTCGGCCGCCGCCGACGAGAGGGGGGTCACCGTGTAATTGACGGTTCCCCCCGTGCCGTTCGTCGGGAACCCGGTGGCCACCGAGGTGAACGTCGCGGACCCCCAGCCGTCGATCTCTGCCGGCGGTCCGTTGCCCTGCCATTGCTGGTTGGACCAGTCGGACACCCCGGCCAACGTGAGCTTGGCCGGTGTATTGTTGATTACCCAGATCTCGGTGGTGACCTGTGCCGATGCCGCACCGGCTACGCCGATCGTGGACAGGAAAGCGGCGCACATCAGCAGAAAGCGAGCGACAACCGGAGCTCGTGAGGGGATCGCACTGGGTGAAAACATCGGAGAATGCCTTTCGTGAGAGGGGGCTTCGCAGTCGCGTGGAGGGAGCTGCCCACGCGCCGCTCGGCGAATCGGGGAAGCGTTCGTCGCGCACGGGCAGCTTCACCGCCGTGGCGTCGAATTCGCGTCTCGCCAGTGCGACGACCGTGCCAGCCGAGCCGTGCACGCCGTCACGGCGAGGACCTGCGGCTTGTCGTGCGAACACGAGTCGCCGCGCCGGGCCCTGCAACACGCGCCAGGTGGCAGGGGAAGGGCACCGGCCGTCGCGAGGGTTGCACTGTGGCACCCGACGCCGGTCAGCCGTCCCTTCGCCGCTCGAGGTGGAACCGCTTCATCCACCGCTGAATCTGCGTGCGTGCCTTGCCCATTGCGCGCGCAACCTCGGAGACATTTCCTCCGTGCGCCTCCAGGAGCCCGATGAGCTCACGGCGGAGCGCTTCGTCCCGGCGCTCCTCCTCGCTGATCTCCAGCGCCGTCCTCCGCGCCTCCCCCGCCGCCGCGACCTCTCGCGGCAGATGCGACACGTCGATCCGCGCGCCTTGGGCCAGCACCACGGCGCGCGCAAGCGTCTGCTGCAGCTCGCGGACGTTCAGCGGCCAGCGGTACTGGATGAGCGCGCGGACGGCGGCGGGAGCGATGGTCGCGCCCTCCCCGCCGTTCGGCGCGATTCGCGGCAAGATCCCCTGGAAGAAGAGCGGGAGATCCTCGATCCGGGCTCGAAGAGGCGGAGCCTCGTGCGTATAGCCATTCAAGCGCGCGTACAGGTCACTCCGGAATTGCCCAGCCGCGGCGAGCTGACCCAGCGGGCGGTGCGTCGCCGCCAGCGCGCGGATCCGGACCTTGACTGGACGCGTCGCCCCGACCGGTTGAACCTCGCCCTCCTGGAGCACCCGCAGGAGGGCGGCCTGCGCGCTCGCGGGGAGGTCCCCTATCTCGTCGAGAAAGAGCGTCCCGTGGTCCGCCGAGCGGACCAGACCCATCTCGTCGCGAACGGCGCCCGAGAAGGCGCCGCGCACGTGACCGAAGAGCTGTCCCTCGAGCAGCGTCTCCGGGATCGCGCCGCAGTTCACCGGGACGAGCGGACCGGCGAGGCCCGAGAGCGCATGCACGGCTTGCGCGAGCACCTCCTTTCCGGTGCCGGTCTCGCCGAGGAGGAGCAGCGGCAGCGCCGAGCGCGCGACGTTCGCGAGGGCGCCGAGGTCGAGCGCCAGCGCGGGAAGAAGCGTGTCGAGGCCCGCGTGCGAGCCCGCCAGGTCGCGCGTATCGAGATCTCTCGGCGCGGCCCGAGGGGTTGCCACGGCTTCGCGGTAGAGGAAGACCGTCCGCCCGAGATCCATCACGTCCCCGTCGGCGAGGACCGCGCGCTCCACGCGCGCGCCTTTGACATACACGCCGTTGGTCGAGTGGCAGTCTTCGATCGTCCAGCGCGCTCCGACGCGGACGATCCGCGCGTGCGTCGCCGAGAGCTGTTTTCCGGGAACTTCGAGCGCCAGGTGGGCGAGCCCCGCGGTCGTTCGCCGCTTCGCGATCCGGGCCTCTCCTCGACCGATCGTCACCTCGTCCACGCCGTCGAGCGCGTGTCGCGACCCGCCGTCGAGAGGCCTGTCGCAGGAGACGACGAGGAACAAATGCGGCAAAAGCGGAGAGAGGCGCTCGCCGCGCGCAGACTCGACATCGTCTACCGTTTCACCCTGCGGCATGTGTCTTGCCGTGTCGTTATGCCACGGTTTCAGGGCCCGCGACGTTGCTAGGGCGCCCGCTTGCGGTAATAGACCGACCTGTGAGTAGCGTGAGCAGCCTCACGAGCGCAGCCCGCCCCAAGGACCACGCTCGCCTCGGGAGATACGAGCTTGGTCGCGAGCTCGGGAGCGGTGGGATGGGCTCCGTCTTCGAAGCGACGCACAGGGCTCTCGGCAAGCGCGTCGCGATCAAGCGGTTCCACCCGCACCTCGTCACGAAATCGGACAGCCTGGCGCGATTCGTCGGCGAAGGGCGCGCCGTCGCGCGACTGCGGCATCCGCACATCATCGAGGTCTTCGACCTCGATGAGAGCGAGGAGGGCGTCCCCTACCTCGTGATGGAGCTCCTCGAGGGCTGTACTCTGGCCGAGTGCCTCGGGCGCCGCTCCCCCCTCTCGCTGACCGACGCCATCGACGTGATCCTCCCGCTCGCCTCTGCGCTCGCGGCGGCCCACGCGGCGGGGATCGTGCATCGGGACGTGAAACCGGCAAACATCTTCCTGCGGGGTGATCGCCTCGCGGACCCCTGCCTCGTCGATTTCGGCGTCTCCAAGCACGCCGCGCTCGATGAGCTGACGCAGAGCGGGACAATCGTCGGTAGCTACCCATACTTTTCGCCTGAGCACACGCGCGGTGCCAAGCAGGTGACCGCCCTGAGCGATCTTTACTCGCTGGCGGCCGTGCTCTTCGAGTGCGTTGCGGGCACTCCTCCATTCGAAGGGGAGACCGCTTATGAGCTTATGCACGCCATCGCGACGAAGGACGTGAGGCCACCGAGCCGCGTCCGTGCGTCGCTGCCGCGCGAGCTCGACGAGGTCATCGCACGCGCGATGGATCGGGACCCGCTCCGCCGCTATCCGACGATGCGCGCGTTCGGCTCGGCGCTGCTCGGGCTCGCGAGCCAGCGCACATGGCACCTCTGGTCGCACGAATTCACGGCGGTAGAGCCCGGGCGCGAATCGCTCGAGCACACGGTCGAAGAAGAGAGCGCGTCTGCGCCCGGCGCCTCGTTTCCCCGGACTCCGCAAAGGCGCGCGGTCCGTCCTGTGCAGCTACTCGCTCCCGCGGTCGCCATCGCGGTGGTGGCCGCGGCGATAGTTCTCTTTGTGCACGCGCGTCGCGCGTCGCCTGCACAGGCCGAAGTGCATGCGCAGCAAGGACCATCCGCCCCGCGTGCGACCGAGTCGCCGGCTCCCTTCGCGACGGCTTCCGTCGAAGCCCGGAACGGCAATGGCCCTGCCGCGGCGACCGCGACCCCTGCGGCTGCACCCGTGAGCGCGCCCACGCCTGCGCCTTCCCACGCGAGCCGCCGCCCCACCACGCGCGAAGTCGGCGCTCCGCCCACCGCCGAACGGGGTTCGAACGGGGTTCCAATCTTCGATTGATGCGAAGACTGCCTTTCCGCCGTGTCTCCGTCCTGCTGGCGTTTGCGATGTCCGCGTCGGGGCTGGCTCGCGCCGACGCAGAGCCGGAGAAGGTCCCGGAGCCGTCCGCCGAAGCCGAGGCGCATGTCGCGCACGGCCTCGAGCTCCGGCGCCAGCGGCGCGACGAAGAGGCGCTCGTCGAATTTCGTGCGGGGTACGCGCTCCAGAGGAGCGGTCGCGTGCTCGCCCAGATCGCCCTCGCAGAGGACGCGGTCGGCCTCTGGGTCGAGGCGGAGAGAGACCTCGAAGAGGTCCTCTCCGAGCGAGGCAACGCGTGGGTTGAGAAGCGGCGCGGCGCGCTGGTGGAGGAGCTTCGTGTCGTTCGCATGCACCTCGCGGATCTGGCTCTCGAGGTCGTCCCTGCCGGCGCGGAGGTGTGGCTCAACGGCGCCGAGGCGCGACGGCGCCCGGACACGGGGGCGTTCCGCGTCGTCTCCGGCCGGGTCCTCATCGAAGTGAAGGCCCCCGGGTTCGAGACGGCGCGACGCGTGCTCGAACTGCCGCCGGGAGCGCGTTCACGCGAGACCATCGCTCTCGCGGAGGCGCCGCCGGCTCGGTCGCCGAGCGCGATCGTCGTGCCCTCGCCGGCCGGCGCCTCGAGGCCGATGCCGGCCGCGGCGCCCGATATGCATACGCAGATGAGCGTACCGCGCATTCTCGCGTTCACGTCGTTCGCCCTCGCGGGAGCTGCGGTCGCCATCGGCACCGTCGGAGCGGTCGAGCGGACCGTGCGCAGGAACGAGTACAACGACAATCGCCGCTGCGACCAGGGAGGCGTGCCCCGAAGCGTGCAGTGCGCCGGGGTCGCGGACGAGTTCGCGCGATTCACGACGGTCATGACCTCCGGGTACGTCACCGCGGGCGCCGCCGCCCTCATGGGCGGTGTCCTGGCCTTCGCGTTTCCCGGTCAAGTTCGAATCGAGGCCGCCCCGCGCGGCACGGCAGGCTGGATGGTCGGCGCGGAGGGTGAGTTCTAGAAAAGTCCGAAACGGTAGGGGAGGTGGCGCGCCATTTGCTCACGTGCGGGCCGAGGAGAAGCCAGTCCTATGTGGCATTGTCGAATCGTTTTGCTTGCATCCGTCGCGTCCGCGCTCGGGGCCTTCGCGGGTTGCGGCGGTCTCGCCCCGGACGACCCCACGAAGGCAGGCCCGGATGGGAGTCCTCCCGATGCGACGTTTGCCGACGCGATACCGGAGGCCACTTCGGACGGTCATGCAGACGTCACCTCGGGCGCGGTTTCGGACAGCGGACCGGAGACTGCATCCGACGGGGAACCAAATAGTGGACGGGACGCCACGACCAACGATGCGAACGGGGGGTCAGACGCCAGGCCAGACGCCGGGCCAGGCGGGGGGCCAGACGCCGGGCCCGATTCGCGACCGGAGTGCTGGCGCCTCGACTTCGAAGCGGGACCGACCGTGGTGCTCTCGAGCGTGTGCCAGAGCGGAGTCCAGAATGTCCCCGCGGGCATGACCCCGAACGGTTCGACGATCCTCGTTCAGCGCGGCCTCGGTGGCGTGTGTAGCCAAGGGTTGTCGCTGTTCGTCAATGACGAGATTCCTCCGGGGAGCGGCGTCTACCAGCCACTCGCAGTCCCGACTCTCGCGGGGGCCGATACCACCTTCGAAGAGGGGGTGACGATCACGCCAGACGGCCTCACGCTGATCGCGATGAACGCAGCCCACACCGGCTTCGTCTCGTCGACCCGCTCGGCTGTGGGTCTGGTCGACTTCGGTGCCGCGGCCGCGGCCGACTTCGCCCAGATCACGACGGCGGCTCCGGCGTTCGCGTGGGCGCCCGTCATCTCCGGCGACGGCCTCGCCTTTTACTACGTCATCGCGAACGACCCGAGCGCGAACCGAAATGTCATCTACGAATCGGTGCGCGCAACGACCCATGTGCCGTTCCCGGCGGGGACGCCAATGCCTCCGATCGTGCAGAGCTTTGCGCAGTACGTGAACGGGCTCTCGATGGATCGTCTGGCGATCTTCCTCACGTCGGCGAACGACAATCAGACGGGAATGCTGAGCCGCGCGACCCTGACGGATCCATTCACGAATCCCCTCGCGCCCAATCCGCCCCCCATCGCGCCGGGGCTGCGTTCGCGCCCCCTCGCCGGTTGCACGACCCTCGTCGGCTCCGGCTCGCCGGGCGGGTGCATCCATGAGAGCGTCTGTACGTGGTCGGTCCGGTAGCGCTGCGGCAGGGGGGCTTGTCCTGCCACCGCCCGCCACGCCTGTCGTCCAAGCGGGTGACATGCAATCGACGGTTCCGGCGAGTAGCGTGGGCGCCTGAAAACCCCAGAGGTTGACTCGGGATCCATTCGATCGTCGGCAGCTTGGTGCCCTACGTCCGGGGCCACGCGCTCGCGTTCGAGAGTGGCTGCCGGAGTTACGCCTTCTCGGGGAGGAGGTCACCGATGTTCCGTCGATGGTTTGCTCGCGATTCGAGGACGATTCAACGAAGGACGACGCCGGGCGCACGCTGGACCCGGCTCTCGGCCCGCGCCCTGCGCCTCGCGGCGACGATGGTCGTTCCTCTGGGTCTGGTCTTGCTACCAGCCATCGACGTGCGAGCCACCGGGCCGTGCGGCGGTCCGAGCGCCGCGGTCGGCACGTCGCCGCTCCAGTACGAAGGCGGCCACGTGCTGCAGTATCCGTATGTCTACGCGATCTTTCTCGAGAGCGGTTCGGGTCCCGCGACGCAGCCGACGGATCAGCTCGGGCAGTTTACGGCGGAACTGGGCAACACGCCTTTCTCGGACGTCCTGAGCCAGTACGGGATGTTCCCGACGATGGCGTTCCAGGGCGCGAGGACCTTCAACACGGACGGTCCCCTCAACGACGGCTACATCCGAGACATCTCGTCGTTGCTCGTTTCGGATCCGGTGAACCCCCTCAAACTTCCGCCTCAGGGCTCGGACTTGCTCCTCGTGTACTTCGTAGACGACGCCGTCGGATTCGACGATCCGACCGTCGGCAGCCTTTGCACGAACATCACCGGGTACCACGGCACGGGTTCGACCAAGTACGGTCCCAGCACGATCCTGAACCCTCCCTTGGCCTATACGTACGCCGTCGTCGGGAGCCTCTCGGACTCCTGCATGAATTCGCTCCAGGTGGGCGTCCCGGCGGGTTGGGTCGATCCCGCGCTGCACCAGGTCGATCGGCAGACGATTGCAGCGAGCCACGAGATCGCCGAGGCGATTACCGACCCATTTTTCGGTCAGACCGGATTGCAAGCCTGGGTCTTTCCGGGCGTCAACGGGACCAAGGATCAGGAGATTGCCGACTTCTGCAAGTGGAGCTACGCCCCGGTCCAGATTGATGGGAAGTCGAACCGCTGGTGGGTGCAGCCCATCTACGATCTGAACCTCGACAAGATCACCAACGGCGGAGTCTCGTGCGCGGCCGTGGAGCCGAACCCGATTGCCTCCCCCGCCTGCTACGGTTCGACCTCGCCGTCACCCGGGTGCGGCGCCGCCTCGAGCATGGCCGCGAAGAATCTGCCCGGGTCCGCAAGCGAATAGCCGACTGCCGCCCCCCTACTTCGTGTTCGCCAGGAGCGCCGCGCCGATGGCCACGCAGATCGCGTGGATGTCCGCGTGCGTCTCCGCGGGCAGGTCTTCCGCTGTACCGTCTACGTCGACGCGCAGGGCTTCGCCGTCGCCCTCTCGCATCCGGAGACGGGCGGCGACGACGAACGAGGGCTTTTGAGAGATGACGAGGCGGGCCTCCTCCGGAGAGACGTGGACGAGGCTCGTCCCGGGGACGACGAGGTACGCGACGAGCTCGGTCTGGATTCGAGAGCAGAGGCGGCCCCGCTGCTCGGCGCTCCGGCTGCGTTCGTTCCCGCGCGTCCTCTGCGTTGCGAGGTAGCTCTCGACGATCTCCCTGGTAGCGCGTCTTGCTCATGATCCTCGTCTTGCCGCTCTTTCACTCCGCTGTCGACGCTCGACTGGGAGCGGCTGATTCTAAAGGACCCCCAGCTCGATGGCCCGCAGCACCGCGCGGGTCCGGTCACGTACCCCGAGCTTGCCAAAGATGCTCGACGCTTGATTCTTCACCGTTGCTTCGGCGGTGCCGAGCGCGACGGAGATCTCTCTGTTGCTCTGTCCTGCGGCGATGAGTCGCAGGACGTCGAGCTCGCGCTTGGTGAGCGCGACAGGGATGGGCGAGGCGGGAACGCTGCTCGCGAGGCGGGCGAGGCCGCGAACGACGCGCTCGGTGACGGCAGGGTTGATGAGCGTCCCTCCCGCCGCGACGGTGCGCACGGCCTCGGCGAGTTGTTCGAGCGAGATGTCTTTGAGAAGGAAGCCGCGAGCGCCGAGCTTTATCGCTTCGATCGCGACCGCGTCGTCGTCGAACGTCGTGAGGAGGATGCAGGGCGGGGGTGACACCATTCGTGCGAGCGCAGCGAGAAGCTCGAGACCGGTCTTGTGTGGCATACGGACGTCGAGGAGCGCGACATCGACCGCAATCGTCGTCAGGATCCGGAGCCCCTCGTCTCCGTCGGACGCCTCGGCGACGACGCGGATGTCCGAGGTGAGCTCGAGGAGGCCCTTGATGCCCTGCCGGACGAGCGTCTGGTCATCCGCGAGCGCGACGCGGATCACGGAGCGCCTGCCCGCGCGGGGAGGAGCGCGCGCAGAGTGAGACCCACGCCCGCCTGCGCCTCGACCTCAATCTTGCCGCCCATCCCCTCGATCCTCTCCCTCAGTCCCGACAGCCCGTGCCCCACCCTCAACTCCGCCGCGCCGCGCCCGTCGTCCCTCACTGTCACCGCGACGGCATCGTCCTTCGTCTCGACGGACAGAAAGACGTTCTCGGCCCCGGCGTGGCGCACCGCATTGGTGAGCGCCTCCTGGACGCAGCGAAAGATGGTATGGGCAAGGGCCGCCTCGACCCGGAGACCGTTCTCGAAATCGAGATGCACACGCGGGTGCGGAATGCCGGCGACCAGCGTCTGCAGGGCGCCCGAGAGATTGAGCGGCGCCTCTTCGCGCATCGCGCTCACGACGCTCCGGAGCTCGACGAGGAGCTCCTTGGTGAGGGCGTGCGCGTGGTCCACCGGTTCCTTCGTTTGCCGGTCGGCGATGTTTCGGGCGAGCTCGAGCTGAAGGTTCAGGGCGGTCAGGTGGTGGCCGAGCGCGTCGTGAAGCTCACGTGCAATGCGCAGCCGCTCGGCGGTGCGGGTGCTGTCGGCGAAGAGCTCGCGCGTCGCAAGGAGCTCGGCGTGCACGCGCCCGAGCTCGGCACGTGCTTGCGCTTCGCGTACGACGAGCCGCGAAGCGCCAAAAGCGAACAGTTGAAAGCCGGCATACGCAAACGCCGAAAGGTGGGTCGCTCGACTGCGGTAAGGGCTCACCAGGTCGACCGCCACCATCGCCGCGGTCTGCGCGATCACCCAGACGAACCCGGTTTTCTCGCCGACGACGAGCGGGCTCTCGCCCGCGACGACGCAGAGGAGCGCCCCCTCGAACCCGGTGTTGCCGATCGCGAGCGCGACGAGCGCCGCCACGCTCTGCGCAGCGAGCGCCGCCGCGCGCCATGCGCCGCGCCGCAGCGTCCGCGCCGCGAGGTGGAAGGCGATCGCGAACGATCCATAGGCCACGCACCAAACGACAGAGCTTTGCTCGAAGCAAGCTCGCCCTGACGCCCACGCCGCCATCTGGGGCACGGCCGCCGCCATCCAGACGACGAACCCGGCCCCGACGAGCGGACGCTCCGAATGGGCTCGAATCATCGCCTCGGGCAGCGTACGAGCCTTGCCGCGCGCCCGCCATGGGCCGGAAGTCACAAGCAGAATCGACAGCCCGGTAAGACCAACGGCTCATGTGCGTTCGTCGGCGAGAGCGCACGATGGGGCCATGGCGCTCCTGTTCCAGAGTGTGCTCGCCGTTCACGTCGCCGCGGGAGCGGTCGCGCTCTTGGTCTTCTGGATCCCGCTGGTCACGAAGAAGGGCGGGCGAACGCACCGCCGCGCCGGATGGGTCTACGTCGCCGCCGCGGGGACGCTTGCCGTTACGGGCCTCTTGCTGTGCATCCAGCTCGTGAGCAGCGGCAGCCCATTGCGATGGCGCGCCGGCATCTTCCTCGCGTACGTCAGCGTCCTCGCGGGCGCGAGCGCTCAGCTCGGCGTGCGCGCGCTCCGGACGAAGGGACGCGCCGGGGCGTCGCGAGGCGCGATCGACCTCGTCCCGCCGCTTCTCCTCGTCGCCGGCGGGGTCGCGCTAGCGGCGTTCGGCATCTGTCGGTCGACGGTCCTCTACGTCCTCTTCGCAGGGCTCGGCGTCGTACTCGGCTTGTCGCACCTTCGCTTCTGGCTCACTCCTCCCGCGCACGAGCGCGCGTGGTTTCTCGCGCACATGAGTGGGATGGGGACGTCCTGCATCACGACCGTCACCGCGTTCGTCGTCGTGAACGCGCGGCGCTTCGGCATGCGTACGTTCGATCTCGCCGTCTGGGCCGGCCCGATTGCCGTCCTCGCCGTCGGGCTGACGATCTGGCGCCGGTATTATTCCCGGCGCTTCACGGGGACGGGGCGGAGGCGTTCACGATGAAGGAGGCGACGTCGCCGACGCGTAGCGCCATGAGCTCCGGGACCTGTTTACCGGTCAGCCAGCTGACGAAGTCGATGTCCGGCCAGTGCTCCTGAATGAGCTCGGCGAGCGCGACGAACTGAATGCTCTGAAAACCGATTTCGTCCCGGAACGACGTGGCCGCGGCGATTCCGAAGTCCTCCTCGCCGAGGACCTCCATGATCATCGTGATGAGCGTCGCGACGACTTCGGCAGCTCTCTCGGGCGTGCTCATGCGCTCTCCTCCATGACCGGAACCGAGGTCTCCCCTGTCGCCGCGGGCTTCGCGGTCAGGGACGTACCGCGCGCCGCAAGCGCTCGTTCGGGCAGCTGGAGGTCCCAGGCAAGACCCAGCCGGGCAAGCCCCTGAATGACGGCCCACGACGTGTCTAGCTCCCCATCGAGGCCGTGGCGCGCGCTGCGCGGGTACTTGTGGTGCGCGTTGTGATTCGCCTCGCCGTGGGTCACGAACGCGAGCCAGCCGACGTTGCGCGATTGATCGCGGGTTTCATACGGCGTCTCGCCGAAGGTCGGCCAGTGACACGCGGAGTTCACGAACCACGTGCAGTTGTTCAAGAAACAATGCGCGAACCAGAGCCACGCGATGCCCCACCACGCGCCGACGAGCCATGCCGCCGCGATCTGCAGTGCGAAGCATCCCGATAGGAGGAGCGGCATGTCGAGCCAGCGCATGAGCCGCTCCTTCTCGAGGTCACGCGTCATCTTGCGCCAGACGGGCTCGTAGATGCCGAGCAAGCGAAGCACGTCCACGACGAAGAAGCGCACCTGCAGCCCGAAGCCAGAAAGCGCGAACAAGAAGCACAACGTGGGGCTTCGCGTGCCGATGAGCCAGCCCGCGTGGGCGTGCCAAAAACCTTTCGTGGGCGTGTGCGGATCGCCCGCGGTGTCGGAGACCGTGTGGTGCACGCGATGCAATCCGACCCAAGTCATGGGCGAGCCGCTGTACTGAGCACTGAGGAAGGTCATCGTGCCCCGCAGCCAGGCCCTCGTCTTGAAGGCGCGATGCGTGAGCAAGCGGTGATAGCCGACGGTATTCGCGAGGCCGAAGACCACGCTCACCGCATAGAGGGCGAAGACCGCGAGCAATGCACGTGCCATGGGGCCATCCGACGCTTCTCCCTCCACCGCGTGAGTCTCATTCGAGTCGCTATCCAGAAAGGGATACTGAACGCGACCCGGCGGCGCCTGCTTACGCTCAGACCCCGGTGAAGCGCCCCGCGCGGCGGTCGAGGAACGACTGTAGGCCCTCGCGGGCGTCGTCCGTCTTCATGAGCTCGACGATCTCCGCCCGCAGCGCCTTTTTCGCCGCCGCCTCGCCCTCGCGTTGCGCGAGGCGGGCCGACGCGAGGGTCGCCCGTACCCCGAGCGGCGCCTGCGCGGCGATCCTCTCCCCGAGCGCGATCGCTCGATCGAGCAGCTCCCCGCGCGGCACGACCTCCTGTACGAGACCGATGCGCAGCGCTTCGCGCGCGTCGAACGGCTCGGCCGTCAGCAGGAAGCGCATCGCGTTGCCCCACCCGAGCTGTGCCGGCGCGCGGAACGTGGCGCCGCCGAACGGGAAGATGCCGCGCGCGATCTCGAGCTGCGCGAACGTCGCGTCGTCCGCGCATAGCCGCACGTCGCTGGCGAGCGCCAGCTCGATGCCCAGGGTGAACACGCGCCCCTGCATGGCGACGACGACGGGCTTGGTACGCTCGCGTCCGCGTTCGATGCCCCAGGGGTCCACACCCGACGAAGGCGCTAGCGACTGTCCCTTCGCCACGAGCGGCCCGACATCCGCCAGGTCCAGCCCCGCGGTGAAGTCCTTGCCATGGGCGAAGACGACCGCGCAGCGAAGCGCCTCGTCCTCCTCGTAGCGCGTGTACGCCTCGCCGAACGCCTCGAGCATCCGCGCCGTGAACGAGTTGAGCTTCGCTGGACGGTTCAACCCGATGAGCAGAACGTGCCCGCGCGCCTCCGTCGTGATGCTGGGAGCCTCGGTCGGAGAGGTCACTGCCACTTGAGCGTCCTCATGATGGTCCCGGTCCCCGTGCCGGTCTGGGAGTTCAGGGTGCCTAGCGTCGTCCAGTAGACGTTCACGCCGTCGAGCGCAACAGCGTACGGAGCGTCCTGCCCTGTCGCGAGCGTGACGGGTGTTCCGCCGGGCAAGCCGACCCGCTGGATAGTGCCCGACGAGGCGACTGCGTTCGCCCAGTACACGCCCGTTCCGTCCTTGGCGACGCCCGTCGGGGATGTCAGCCCGCCCGCGAGCGTCGTCACCGGACCGCCGGACAAGGATACGGACACGAGGCTCCCGTGGCCCGCCACGCCGTTCGCCGTATTCGTGAAATAGACCTTCGACCCGTCGAGGGCGACGCCGGTGGGTCCCTGCTGGCCGGACGCGAGGGCGACGGGCGTACCGCCGGCGATGGGGACCTTCATCACGGTCCCGTCGCCGGTGTTCGCCCAGTAGACGTTCGTGGCGTCGACGGCGATGCCGGCCGGCCCGTTCTGCGTCGAAGCGAGCGGCACGGCCTGTCCACCGCCGAGCGGTTGCTTCATCACCGTTCCCAGCAGGTTGTCGGTAAAGTACACGTTGGCGGCGTCGGTCGCAATCTGCTGAGGCGCGGAGACCTGGGTGCCGGAAACATAGAGCGTCTTCGCGGACCCGCCGGTGAGAGGCACGGAGCTCACCAGACCCTCCGGCCCTGAGAAGCCGCCAGCGGGTGGCTCGTCGGTCGTCCAGAGGAGATTCGCACCGCGGATGGCGACCGCGCTGTCGCGGCCACCGTCGGCGGCGAGGAGCGTCGGCGCCCCTCCCGCCAGCGACACCTTGAACACGCCCGAGCCCGTGATGGCCCCTGCGGTCAAGCTCACGCCGCCGTTCGACCAGTAGACGTTCGAGCCGTCGGAAGCCACCGAGAGCGGCTGCACCTGTCCGGACGCAAGCGTGACCGGCCCACACGCACCACGGGTGCACACGCCGCCGGCGCCGCAACTATGCCCGCACGACCCGCAGTTGCTCGGGTCCGATTCGAGGGAGACGCACGCGGTCCCGCCGCATTGGACGCATGCCAGCTCGTCAATCAAGCCGCACTTGGGCGTGCCCCACCCGGTCACCAAGTTGTACGGGCCGGTCGCCTGAAAGCTCGTGTAGCCGCTGCCGCAGAACGACTGGGGAGTGGACGCACCACCCGCGATGGTGTGGAAGCTGGCTGCGTCCGCCTTCGCTCCCAGCGAATACAGCGTCGGGCTGACGAACCCCAGGCCCGCGGGACCGTTGGCGGCCTTCTGCTGGTTGGCCAGGGCCAGAAAGCTCGCAAAGAGCGGAGACGAAACACTGGTGCCGCCGTACGACGTGGCAAGGGGGCGCCCGCCCACGTTGGTGGCGTAAATGGCAATACCGTCACCGAGCATCGCCACGTCGGGAGCATTCCAATATTGCGTGGAGACCTGGTTCTGGGCGTTCGCGAGCGGAATCAGGACCTTCTGCCAGCTCGGCATGGCAATTCCGACTTCGACCCCTCCGCCGCTGTAGGAAAGAATAGCCTCGGACGTGCGGTTGCCGGGGTTTCCCGGAGAGCCGTCGGTCGACAACACTGTGCCGCCGACGTGGGTCACCGGTGCGGTCCCGCTCAGCTGAGAATTCGACCCCGCGCAGTCCCCCGAAGAGGTCATGAACGACTGACCGGCCATGGTCATCGAGTTGAGAATGGCTTGGCCCGTGGTGCTGATGCAGGTACCGAACGAAGACGACAGCTGCAGCGCGAGCTGCGGTGGGCTGGGCGCAGTCGTGCTCGCCATCTGGCTCAAAATCGACGTCGCAAACGAGAAGCAGTCGGCCGTCGTCGGATTCGCGCCGATGAACACGTCGACTTCGCGCAGCCCTGGGGCGAGCGCCATGGCGATCTCGATGTCGGCAATCGTCTCGCCGCCGCTGCCCGCGCTCTGGGTCGCCGTCGCGCCGGGAAGCAGCACGGGCACGACCGGGATCTTCAGCCCCGTTTGCGCCTCGAACGTGTCGACGTCCGACTGGTTGTATCCGTCCGCGGCGTAGATGCCGACCGCCTGGCCGGCGCCGGTCAGGCCCGTACACGGGACATAAGCCTTGCGCAGGTCGATGGGCGGGTAGGCGCCGGTAGACGTCGAGGCGCCGAGCTGGCGGATCCGGTCGAAAGTCTTCAGTCCGGAGACGTCCTGCACGGCGACCGGCGCGGTCAGCGAGGGGTCGCGGTCGAGGGCATAGAACTGCAATCCGTCGGAGCGCAGCTGGTAATTCAGGTTGACGTAAAACGTGCGCGCGACGGCGGCGGCGGCGCCGTAGACGTCGAGGACGAGGCGGTTCGCCCAGGATTGCTCCACGGTGAGGCTATTCGCCTGGGCCCACGATGTGAGCTGGGAATAGCTGGCCTGCGTCGGCCCGAACTGCGCGGTGACCTGGTCCGGCGAGAGGAACTGGCGGTACTGGGGGCTCGACGGGTCGGCGACCTGTTGCGCGGCGCTGACGAGGCCCTGCGGATTCGAAGGAGGCAGCCCGATCGCAAGGTGAACGACCGTGGTGCCGGGAACGGGGCCGACAATCGGAGCCGCGACGAGATCCGGCGTGATGTATCCCGAGAGCTGCTGCGCGCC
>CAVREO010000016.1:0-93379 GCA_963720145.1 uncultured delta proteobacterium | reverse complement strand
GCCTGTCAGGAATTCTGTGCTCGGTTCGCGCCGCGGGTCTCGAGGTTCAGTCGTTCTGCTCCGAAGTAGACGACGAGTTGATTGTAGATCGCGCTCCAGCCCTTGATGCCGCGGTTCCAGGATTTCTCAACGTTGCGCAGCGCAAGGAAGAGGAGTTTGGTTGCGGCGTCCGCGTCGGGAAAGTGGCCCTTGGTCTTGATGATTTTCGTAGCTGGAAGTTGAGCGATTCGATCGCGTTGGTCGTGTAGACCATGCGCCGCAGCTCGGGGGAACTCGAGGAAGGCGGTGAGGTGCGACCACGACGAACGCCAGCTGGGCCGATCGTCGGATAGCGCGAGCCCCACTGCTGTTCGAATTCGGCGAGCGCATGGGACGCGGTGGCTTCGCTGTCGGCTGTGTAGATCGAGCGGAGAGCCGCGGCGGCGGCCCTGCGATGCTGCCAGCCCACAAACGACAGCGAGTAGCGGACCTGATGCACGATGCAGGTCTGCACGACCGTCTTGGGAAAGATCGCTGCGATGGCTTGTGGAAAGCCTTTGAGGCCGTCGCAGCAGCAGATCAGCACGTCCTGAACGCCTCGCGAGCGAAGCTCGGCAAGCACGCGCATCCAGAACTTCGCGCCCTCGGCGGCATCGATCCATAGGCCGAGGACCTCGCGTCGGCCGTCGAGGCGAAGGCCGATCGCGACGTAGACCGCCTTATTTTGCACGACGCCCTGGTCGCGCATCTTCACGAAGAGCGCGTCGAGCCAGACGACAGCGTAGGTCGCGTCCAGCGGGCGTGATTGCCACTCGCGAATCTCGTCCCAAACCGCGTCGGTGACGCGCGAGATCAGCTCCGGCGAGACCTCGGTGCCGTACAGCTCTTCGAGGTGGGCGCGGATGTCGCGCACGCTCATGCCTCGCGCGTAGAGCGCCAGGATGCGGTCATCGAGCGGCTCGACGCGTCGCGCGTGCTTGGGCAGGATCTGCGGCTCGAACGTGCCCAGCCGATCGCGCGGTACGTCTATCGGCACGGGCCCCTGCTCGGTAAGCAACGTCTTGCCGCTCGCGCCGTTGCGACGATTGCGCTCCGTCTCGCCCTGCTTCGGCCGCTCCGTGTCCAGGTGATGCCCCAGCTCCGCGCCCAGCGCGCGCTCCACGATCGCCGCCGTCATCTGCTTCAAAACGCCGTCAGGCCCGAAGATCTCCTCCTGGGTCTTCGCACCTCCGAGCAGCTCGTCGAGAAGCTCGGCTCGATACTTCCTCTTCTTCCTCGCCATCGATGCTCTCCGTTTCGCTCCATTGAAGCGACGCGAAAAGCACAGACTTTCTGACAGGCCCGCGCCGTGGGGCGAGCGCCTTCGCACGCAGCGCGAGGGCGAGAGGAACTCACCATGCTCCGAATATATTCGACCATTCTCGAGGTTCTCGTGGCTCTTCGGCCGGTGATTGGCGCCATCGAGGCGCACGACCGCGACTTGGCACGTCAGCTGAGGAGAGCGGCTTCGAGCATCGCGCTCAACGTGCAGGAGGCAGCGGCTCTCACGGTGGCACACGCCGAGAGCGCTATCGCAACGCGCTCGGCTCGGCGCGCGAGACGGGCGCGTGCCTGGATGTCGCAATGGCTCTCGGCTACGTCGAGCACGTCGACGCGCCGTTGCTCGATGCACTCGACAAGGTCCGCGCAACGCTCGTGAAGAACGTCCTCTAGAGCGCTTGTCCAAAGCGAAGGCAGACGCCGCCCCGGCGTCTCGCCTTCGCGCCCGCGCCCGCGCCCGCGCCCGCGCCCGCGCCCGCGCCCGCGCCCGCCCTCAGAACGCCGCGCCGGGAAACGCCACCCCCGGCCTCGCGAACAAATACCCCTGCATCAGGTCGCACCCCGTCTGCACCATCGCGTCCCGCTCCTCGGCGGTCTCGATCCCCTCGGCGACGACCTGCATCCCGAGCTCCCGGCACATCGCGACCATGGTGCGAACGAGCGTGAGCTTCGTCGGCTGCGCGTGTACGCCGCGCACGAGCGACATGTCGAGCTTCACGACCTCCGGCTCGAGCTGCGCAAAGCTCGTCAACCCGGCATACCCCGCGCCGAGATCGTCGACCGCGATCCGAAAGCCCATCTCCCGCAGGCGCGCGATGCGCGTCTGGACGTCGCGTACGTGCAGCAGGCTCGCGCGCTCGGTGATCTCCAGCACCACGTGCTCGGCGATGCGGGCCAGCGGGCGGTCGCGGTCGAACAGATCCGCGTCGAGCAGGTCCTGCGTGTGCAGGTTCACGAAGAGCATCGCCCCTTCCGGCATGCGCGCCGCGGGCTCGGCGGCACACGTGCGAATCGCGCGACCCAGGTCGTGCAGCCGATCCAGCCGCTCCGCGGCATCCAGGATGGCTCCCGGGTGCGGCAACGACGGCTCACGCGAGCGCAGCAGCGCTTCGTAGCCGAACACCTCACGGCGCGACCACGAGACGATTGGCTGGTAGGCCATCCACATCGTGTCGAGGGCGCTGCCAAAGCTGGCGACGAGCCCGGCGCGGTCGCCGACGAGGCGGTCCGCCTCGCCGCTGACTTCGAGCGCGAGGCGCTTGGCGCGCGCCAGGCGGTGCAGGCGTACGGCGTCGGCGGCGAGGGCGCGGAGGCGCGGCGCGTCGACGGGCTTGGGCACGTAGCGCAGGGCTCCGTGCTCGACGGCCGCCATGGCCGTCTCGAGCGAGGGGCTGCCCGTGATGAGGACGACCGGAACGTCCAGATCGTGGGCGCGGATGCGCTCGAGCAGCGCAAGACCGCTCAGGCGCGGCATGTCGATGTCGCTGAGGACGAGGTCGTAGCTGCCCGCGCGGATCGCCTCGACCGCTGCTTCGCCGTCGAATCGCATGTCGCACTCGTAGCCGTCGGCCGCGAGCGAACGCGCATAGGAGCGCAAGAGGACCTCGTCGTCGTCGACGAGCAGCACACGCGCCTTGGGCGTAGGCGTCGCCACGGCGGCGGTCGGGGCGTCGGGGACGGCGGGCATGGTGACTACCGAGGGAACGGCCAACCGCGCCCGGAGCTGAAGTCGTCAGCGAAACTCGTCGACCGGACCCGCGCCCTCCCGGACGATCTCGGGCGGCGCCGTGGTCAGGTCGATGACCGTCGTCGGGACGAGCCCGCCAGCCCCGCCGTCGAGAACGAGCGCCAGACCCCGGAAGGTCGCGTCGATTTCGTGCGGATCGACGAAGGGGTCGCCCCCGGGGCGCGCGGCGGTCGAGGAGGCGACCGGGCGGCCCAGCTCTCGCGCCAGGGCGCGCGTGGCCTCGCATGCCGGCACCCGGATTCCCACGGTCTTGCGGCGCATCTGGACGAGCTTGGGCACCTCACGCGTCGCGGGAAGGATGAACGTGTAGGGTCCAGGGAGGAAGCGGCGCAGGACGCGGTACACCTGGTTGTCCACGACGGCGTATCGCGCGATGTTGGACAGGTCGGGGCACACGAAGGCCAGCGGGTGCGAGCGATCCATCCCCTTGATGGCGTACAGGCGGTCGAGGGCGTGCCGGTTCATGATGTCGCAGCCCAGCCCGTACACGGTGTCGGTCGGGTACGCGATGACTCCCCCCGCGTTGAGCGCCTCGACGGCGCGCGCGATCTTGCGCGGCTCCGGATGATTGGCGTGAATGGAGAGGAGCATCGCGGTGAGGGTCGGGGTTAGGTAAGAGTCGAGTGTCGGTACGCGATCCGGCGCCCGACCTCAACCGGAACTCTCCTTGGGAACCGTCGCCGAGCTGGGCCTCTCCCCGTGGTCACTCCGCGCGATGGCGTTCGCCTGGGGGGCCATCTGGGGAAGCTTCGTCAACGTGGTCGTCTACCGCGTTCCGCGCGACATGAGCGTCGCCCGCCCCGGCTCGCACTGCCCGGCGTGCGGGGCCCCCGTGCGCCCCCTCGACAACGTCCCGGTGGTCTCGTTTCTCCTTCTGCGGGGGCGCGCGCGCTGCTGCGGGGCGCGGATCTCGCCCCGGTACGTCGTCGTCGAGGCGCTGTGCGGGCTTCTCGCGCTCGCGGTGTACGAGGTCGTCGTGCGCGCGCTTCCGGGCGACGCGTCCGTCGGGCTCGCCGCCTCGATCTTCCTCGCGGACTGCGCGCTCGGCTTCGCCCTCGTCGCCGCCGCGTTCATCGACGCCGAGCACATGTTCCTGCCCGACGCGATCACGCTCGGCGGCGCAGCGTTCGGCCTGGCGACACCGGGGCTGCGCGATCTCGGCTGGGTCGACGTCTTCGTCGGAGCTGCGGCCGGCTTCGCGGGCGTGTGGCTGCCCCTGGTCGTGGGGTACAAGGCCCTGCGCGGGCGCGCCGGGATGGGACTCGGGGACGCGAAGCTGGTGATGCTGGCGGGGGCCTGGTTCGGCTGGCGCGGCGCCGTATTCGCGCTCTTCGCCGGCGCGGTGCAGGCGACGATCGGCGCGGGCATAATCCTGCTCTTGCGTGGCAAGCTCGAAGAGCCCGAGGCCGTTCGCAAGGACCGCGAGGAGCTACTGGCCGCAGCCGCCGCAGGCGACGAGGACGCCCAACGCGCCGTCGAGGAGGATCCGCTGGCGGCGGCACCCGGCGAGGGCGTGATGGCCGCGCGGCTCCCGTTCGGTCCGTTCCTTTGCCTCGCGATCCTCGAATGGATGCTCGCGGGGCCGGCGCTCGTGGCCCGCTGGCTTCTGAGGCGCGGCGGCTTTCCCCCGCGGGTTCGCGTCAGCCGCGCTTGTCGATGGCCACGTAGCTGCGCGCGCGCGGTCCCGTGTAGATCTGCCGCGGCCGCGCGATCTTGGTCGTCGGGTCCTCGACCATCTCCTTCCAGTGCGCGATCCAGCCGGGCAGGCGGCCGAGCGCGAAGAGGACGGTGAACATGTTGGTCGGGAAACCCATCGCCCGGTAGATGATGCCCGAATAGAAGTCGACGTTCGGGTAGAGCTTTCGCTCGACGAAGTAGCTGTCCTTGAGCGCGCTTCCTCGAGGTCCTTCGCGATGTCGAGCAGCGGGTCCTGCTTGCCGAGCTTCGAGAGCACCTTGTCGGCGGCGGCCTTGATGATCCGCGCGCGCGGGTCGAAGTTCTTGTACACGCGGTGGCCGAAGCCCATGAGCTTGAAGCCGCTGTTCTTGTCCTTGGCCATGCGCGACGTACTTCTTCACGTCTCCGCCGTTCTTGCGGATGTCCATGAGCATCTCGAGCACTTCCTGGTTCGCGCCGCCGTGCAGCGGCCCCCAGAGCGCGCAGATGCCCGCGCTGACGGACGCGAACAGGTTGGCCTTGCTCGACCCGACGATGCGCACCGTGCTCGTCGAGCAGTTCTGCTCGTGATCGGCGTGCAGGATGAGGAGCAGGTTCATCACCTTCACGAGCTCGGGATCGATCTCGTACTCCTCGGCCGGCACGCTAGAACATCATGTTGAGGAAGTTCGCGCAGTACGAGAGCGAGTTCTTCGGGTAGACGAACGGCTGGCCGATCGACTTCTTGTACGCGAAGGCCGCGATGGTGCGGACCTTCGACACCAGCCGCGCGATCGTGATGTCGCGCTGGTCGACGTTGTCGACGTCGAGCGAGTCCGGGTAGTAGCTCGACAGCGCCGCGACCATCGCGCTGCAGGATGGCCATCGGGTGCGCGGTGGCGGAGAAGCCCTCGAAGAAGTGCTTCATGTCCTCGTGCAGCAGCGAGTGGCGCGTGAGCTTGTGGCTCCAGTCCTTGAGCTGCGCTCTCGTTCGGCAGGTTGCCGTAGATGAGCAGGTACGCCGTCTCGACGAACGTCGACTTCTCGGCGAGCTGCTCGATGGGGATGCCGCGGTAGCGCAGGATGCCCTTGTCGCCGTCGATGAACGTGATCGCGCTCTTCGTCGACGCCGTGTTCATGAACGCCGGGATCGAGGGTCACGTAACCGGTCTTGGCCCGGAGCTGCCCGATGTCGATACCGTGCTCGTCCTCGGTGCCGGCGACGATCGGCGCCTCGAGCGTCGTGTTCCCCAGTTGGATGATCGCCTTGTCGGTCACGAGAGCCTCCGCTCCGGAGAGTCCCGGCACTATAGGCCAAAACCGAGGGTGGCGCAGTGCGCAAAACGAGGGGCGGAACCTGAGGCGGTGCCCCGTCCAGGCAGCGTCAACGCCACTTCATTCGGCGCTCGTCGGCTTGGGCCATCGCAAGCCGCCGCTGTTCCTGAACCAGGGCGCCGTAGGATCGGGGTACGCGGACGTCGCTGACCGAGCGCCAAGAGCACGCGAAGCGCCGCGTCGGCGTCGTCGCTCGCCCGGTGGGCGTTGTCGAGCGCGATTCCCAGGCGGGCTGCCACCTCGCCGAGGGCTCGCGATTTCTCTCCTTGCTGGAGCTCCCGCGCCCAGACGAGCGGGTCCAGCCACTCGATGTCTCGTCGAAGCGCCGAGAGGGCCGAGGATGCCAGGCCCGCTCGGGCCAGCTCGGCGCCGAGAAAAGCCCGGTCGAACGCCGCGTTGTAGGCGGCAGGGATGCAGCCCTCCAGCGCCTGCGCCACATCGCGGGCCACCGCCTCGAAGGGGGCGCTTCGCGCACGTCATCGTCGGTGATCTTGTGGACGTCGCTGGCCTCCTTCGGGATGGGACGACCCGGATTCACCAGCCAGTTTCGCCGGTCGACCACGGCCCCGCCGCGGGCGATCGCGATGCCCACCTCCACGACCCGGTCGACCGATGCGTCCTTGCCCGTCGTCTCGACGTCGATGAGCAGCGATGGGCATTTCGGCCCACGGCGCCTCCGGCGCGAGCGCTTCGAGCAAACCGCGCGTGACCGCGCGCAAGAGATGCGCGATGCCTGGTAATGCCGCCCTGTGGGAAGCACCCGCACGCGTCGAGCAGCGAGGATGCCTTCATCGGGGCGGTGCTCGGCTATCGCTCGCGGCGATGTCGCCCTCCACCCACTGCTCGATGTCGACCTTCATGTCGTAGACGCGACCGTCGATGTAGATCGTGGGCGTGCCTTTGACGCCAAGCTCGTCGCCGAGCTTGCGATCGGCTTCGATGCGCTGGGTGGCTGCGGCCGATTGCATGTCGGCGCGGAACTTGTCGACGTCGAGGCCGATGCTCTTCGCGTAGGCCTCGAGATCGGCGTTGCTCGAGGCGTTGTCCGTTCGCGAAGAGCTGGTGGTGCATCGGCCAGAACTTGCCCTGCATCTGCGCCGCGATCGCTGCTCGCGCAGCGAGCTCCCCGTGCGGGTGCATCGAGAGCGGCATGAACTTGTAGACGAAGCGTACCCGGTCACGGTGCTTCTCCCAGAGCGCGTCGAGCTCGGGCGCGAGCTTCTGGCAGAAAGGGCACTCGAAGTCGGCGAATTCGACGATGACGACCGGCCCTGCGTCGGGGCCGCGCGCGGGCGAGCCCTCGAGCGGAATGCGCTTCGCCCCCGACGCGTCGAACCGCTGCTTGTAGAGGTCCTCGACTTGCTCGCGCGCCATCCCGTCGCGCACGGCCTGCGCGACCGCCTTGCCGGCGGGCAAACACGCCGCGCACGCTCGTTTCTCGAGCACGCATTGAGCCAGCGAGACCGCGACGGTCGGGCACGGCGCGGGCAACGCCCTCAGGTACTCCGAAAGCTCGTGCTTCTCGCGCGGCGTGAAGCCACTCGAGTCGATGCCGGGAACGTCCACGTCGCCCGCCGAGGGGCTGACCGGCCCCGTCGACGTGCCGCCGCATGCGAGCGCGAAGGACAAGCACGCCGCCAACGCGATTCGGCAACGCATGCGGGCGACCTCAACGAGGCTTGCTGGCGGCCGTGCCGGTCGCAGAGGCGGCTGCCGGGACGCCGAGCTCGGAAGAGACTCGGTCTTCGAGGGACTCGTCCTCTTCGACGTCGAGCTCGCGGCCGTTTACGTAGATTCGTGGGGGTGCCCTTCAGCTTCAGGTCCTCCTCGAGCTTCTTGTCTTCGGCGAGGCGATCTTTGGCGGCGGGCGAGCTCATGTCGAGCTTCCATTGCGGCAGGTCGAGCTTGAGGATCTTGGCGTACCGGTCGAGATCGGCGTCCTCGAGGTGCTCCTGGCGCTCGAAGAGCAGGTGTTCCATCTCCCAGAACTTACCCTGCTTGGAGGCAGCGAACGCTGCGCGGGCGGCGACCTCGGCGTGAACGTGCATGGGGAGCGAGACGAACTTGTACACGAGCCGGACCTTGCCCGGGTGCGCCTCGAGCACGGCGTCGATGAGCGGGACGGCCATCCGACAGTGGGGACATTCGAAGTCGGCGAATTCGACGATGGTGACCGGCGCGTCTGCCGGTCCCTTGCTGGGCGAACCGTCGAGGGGCAGCGTCTTGGCCGACGAGGGGTCGAAGCGCTCTCGGTAGGCCCGGTGGACCTGGTCCTCGCCGGCGCCGTCGCGGACCGCCAGGGCGATCCACTTCGCGGCCTTCGCACATGACCCGCACGGCCTCTTCTCTTGCAGGCACGTCGCGACCGAAACCGGCACGTTCGGACAGGGTGCGAGGAGCTCCGAGACGAGGGCGCTCCACTCGTGGCGTTCGCGCGCGGTCATGGCGCTCGTGTCGATGCCCGGCAACACGACGTCCTTGAGCGGCGCGGCTGCCTCGCCGGTGCCAGCCTGGCTCTCCGCGCTGCTGGCGCTGGAGTCGCGGCAACTCGACCACGCGCCTGCTGCGAGCGCGAGCGCGACGAGGCTGGCCAGCTGAGAGAGGGTCGGCAAGGCGCTCGACGTTTAGCGTCTTTTGGCTCGCCCTTCCAGCCGCTACGGAGACATGGCGCCGATCCAGCGATCCAGCGTCTGCACGTCGTTCTCGTCGACCAGGTGCGTCGCGATCGGGGGCATCTGCACTACGCTGTCACGTCGCGATGCGGTCCAGGGGATCGCGCTGTGGACGACGTCTCCCGGCGCGATGCGCCAGAAGCCGCCGGCGTCCAGTCCGTACGGCGTCAGGGAGCTCGGGACGCGGTACGACGTCGTCCACGAATCCGTCTGCTGCGCGGTGGCGGGCAGCGCGCCCGCAGCATTCACCGTGAGCTTCAGGAAGAGCCCCGTCGCGCCGGCGCCGGAGCTCGGTCCGCGGTTGTGGCACGAGGTGCCGCAGTTGGCGTGCAAGTACGCGAGCGCGGCAACGGTCGTCTGGTCGCCGGGGATCTTCGGAAACGAGGACGGTGGTTTCGACAGCAGGTGACTCCGCTCGAGCGACTGCAGATTCAGCCCGCTCGATTGCGGCATGGCGAGCCCGACGGCCTCGAAGCCGAGCACGAAGTCGGCGGCGCCGTCGTGGCACTTCTCGCACGCGCTGACCGCCGGAACCTCGTACGGAAGGCCGCGCGCGTTCTGCACCCCGAGCGTGACCGAGGGTGCGGCGCTCAGGTCGTCGGCCCAGGCGAAGGTCGCGCGAAACCAGAGGCTGGGCGCCTGCTTCCACAGAAAGCGCGTCTCGATGCGCCTGCCGAGGAGCCGCAGCTCCTGCCAGAGCTTGGTTCCGACGGGGAACTGCCAGCCGTTCGGGTCGGTCGTGTCAATCGTCGCGCCGGCGGGCAGCCAGATCCATCGCGACGCGTCGGCCCCGTCGACCCACATCGTCGCGCCAGGCAGATACGGCTGGACGTCGGGCGCCAGCTTCAGCTGCGCCCAGTTCTGGTAAAGCCCGGTACACGCGAGCGCGACGGGCTCGACGCCTGCCTCGCAGTTCGGGTCGGGTCGAGAGGCGTCGTCGCCCGTCGCACCGGAGTCGTCGTCCCCCGTGCCGCCGCCGCCCGAGTCGGGGGAGTTGTTGGGGATGACCAGGTCGCCGCATCCCGGCAGCCAGGACGGCGAGAGCGAGGAACACAAGACGAGAAGGGTAGGCCAGAAGCTCCGAGGCATGGCATCGCGAAACCTAAGGAGGCGATGGCCGAACCGTCAGCCGCGCGCGACGTGGATCCTCCCACCCGCGGCGCCCACGAGCCCGCCCACGAGCGCGCCGCCCAGGACGTCGCTCGGAAAATGCGCGCCTAGGTACACGCGCGACAGCGCAATGGCAGCCGCGAGCAGGAGGCCGAGCAGCCCGAGCAGGCGCGCAGACCGCCGCGAGTCGCGCCAGGCGACTGGGAGAACGACCGCGAGGAATGCGGCCACGCAGAAGCTTCCCGCCGCGTGCCCGCTCGGGAACGAGCCGTCGTTCGGATGCCCAATCGGAGCGGGAAGTCCGAGCGCTATCCACGGTCGCACCCGGCCGACCGCCGCCTTGACTGCCCAGACGATCGTCGCCTGCACGACAATCGCCAGCGCCAGGCGCGCGCCGAGAGCGCGCGTGCGCACGTGCCAGACGAGCGGCACGAGACCGAGGGCGGTCCAGCCTGCGCCCAGGATCGTCAGCGCGATCATCACCGGCGCCCAACGCCCATGCATGCCTCCGTAGACGACCCAGAGTGCGCGCGAGTCCAGGGATTGCACGGCGAGCCTCAGCCCGAGGGCTAGCGTCGCCTGCCGAGCGATTCAAGCTATAGGTTCTTCGCTTTGCCGTCCGCCGATAGCTCGCTCGCCCGCTGCATCTCCGATGCGGGTTTCACGCCGCGCGTGCGCGACGTGGGAGCGCTCGTGGATCTGCTGGCCGACGACACCCATGCGAAGCACGCCGAGCGGGCCATCGCCCGCGTCGGAGCGGCTGCGCTCGAGGTGCTCGAGGCTCGTTTGCGCGCGGCGAGTCCTCCGCTGCGCGGACGCATCGTGCGGACGATAGGCCGGCTGGCCCAGGACACGCGCGCGCGAGCCCTGCTCGTGGCGGCGCTGGCCGACGGCGATTCGAAGACGCGGCGCAATGCGGCCATCGCGCTCGGGCACGCGCCCGGCGAGGGAGTGGAGCAGGCCCTGCTCGAGGCATGGCAAACGGACGACCGACCGGAGATGCGACGGTCGATAGCCGCGTCTCTCGGAAAGGTGGGGAGCGCCAGATCGGTGCCCTTGCTGCGCAGCGAGGCGCAAGGCTCGGGCGACGCCGAGATGGCGCGCATCGCCGCCCGCTCGGTGCTCATCCTCGAGCGAACGGCGTCTCGGGCGGAGCGCGGTCACCTCGACGCGCGCGCCGTGCCGGCCAATCCCGTTCCGGTCGTCGCTCTGGCTCGACGCGGGCTCGAGGGGCTCCTGGCCGAGGAGCTCGCGGGCGCCGCGGGTGTCGAGGCAGTGCGCGTCGAAGGAGAGGGTGTCGTGCGCGCGTCGCTGGTCGGTCCCATGCACGCGATGTTCGCGGCGCGTACCATGCTGTCGTTTCGGTTCCCGCTGGCGGCCGAGTGGGTGCCCGACGGCGGCACCGTCGAGGACGCGATCGCGCGCGCGGCCACCGGCGACGCCGCGCGGGCCGTGTTCGCGACGTGGACGGCGGGCGCCGTTCGCTACCGAATCTCCTGGTCGCAGGGAGGGCACCAGCGCGCGCGGACGTGGGCGCTCGCGCGAGCCATCGCGCGACGTGCGCCCGAGCTCGTGAACGACCCCACGTCTTCGCTTTGGGAGGTCGTCGTCGACGTTGGCCCACGCACCGTCGATGTCGCCCTCGCGCCACGCGCGCTCGACGATCCGCGCTTTGCCTGGAGGCGAGGCTCCGTTCCCGCGGCGTCGCACCCGACGATCGCGGCCGCGCTCGCGCGGGTTGCCGGCGCGCGCGAAGACGACGTCGTCTGGGATCCCTTCGTCGGATCGGGCGCGGAGCTCATCGAGCGCGCGCTGCTCGGTCCTTGTCGCGCGCTGCTCGGCACCGACCTCGACGCGCGAGCCCTGGCGGTCGCGCGCGACAACCTCTCCGCGGCCGGGCTGACGGCGCGACTCGAACGAGCCGACGCCCTCGAGCATGCGCCCCCGGGCGTGACGCTGATCATCACCAATCCACCGATGGGACGCCGTGCGTCGCGCGTCGCCGGCCTCGCCGAGTCGCTCGACGATTTCGTCGCCCACGCTGCGTCGGTCCTCGCACCCGGCGGCCGCCTCGTCTGGCTGGCGCCATGGCCGAAACGGGCGCGGGCGGCCGGCGAGCGCGCGGGCCTCGCGCTCGAGTGGTCCCGCACCGTCGACATGGGAGGTTTCAAGGCCGAGATGCAGCGCTGGCTTCGGTGACGCCGCGCGCGCGGGCGCCTGGAGCTGCCGCTCGATACGCGCGATGCGTCAGCCCGGGGCTGCGGCAGGCGGTATCGTCGACCCGGTCCTCGTCTGGGCGGTCACCTGCGGAGTGTGTTTCGCCAGGAAATCGATGAGGTCGATCTTCGTCACGATTCCCACGATCTCGTCGCTGTCCTCGACGATGGCCACCTTGGCGTCGGCGAGCACGCCCTGGAGAAGCTCGATCTTCGTGTTGGGCGTCACCGTCGCGTAGTCGTCCTCCACGACCTCCGCGATGGGTGAGTCCAGAGTTTTGCCGCCCGACACGAGCGCTCGCAAAAGGTCCACCTCGGCGATGATGCCGCACATCTTTCCACCGTCGACGACCGGCAGCTGGCTGATCGACAGCTTCTTCATCTGGTCGATGACCTCGCGCAGCTTCGCCTGCGGGTGCGCCGTCACGGGGGAGCGCTTGCCCTGCAGCATGTCTCGCACCGTTCCGATGCCCGGCGAGTCCTCGAGGAACCCGTTCTCGCGCATCCAGTCGTCGTTGAAGATCTTCGACAGGTACTTGTGCCCGGCGTCGGCCAGAAAGACCAGGATGCGCGCCGGGCGGAGCCCGCCCTCCTTGTCCGGCACGCTGGCGTGCCCGTGCTCGACCATCGTGCGCGCAATCTTGATTGCGCCCGCGACCGCCGCGCCTCCCGAGCCACCGACGAACAGTCCCTCGCAGCGCGTGAGATCGCGCGTCATGAGGAAGCACTCCTTGTCGTCGACGCGAACGATGTCGTCGAGGATCTTGAGGTCCATCGTGGTCGGGAAGAAGTCCTCGCCGATGCCCTCGACCTTGTACGAGAACGACTTGGTGACGCGGCCCTGCTTGACGAAATCGTAGTAGAGCGACCCCACCGGATCGACGCCGACGATCTTGATGTCCGGGTTCTTCTCGCGCAGGAACTTGCCCGCGCCGCTCAACGTCCCGCCGGTGCCCATGCCCGCGCAGAACACCTCGAACTCGCCGCCGCGTCTGCCGCCACACCTCCGGCCCGCTCGAGAGGTAGTGCGCCTCGGGGTTGGCGGGGTTGTGGTACTGGTTCGCGTAGAAGCAGTTGGGCGTCTCGCGCGGCGATGCGCAGCGCGACCTGGTAGTAGCTGCGCGGGTCGTCCGGCTCGACGGCGGTGGGGCAAACGACGACGCGCGCGCCGAACGCGCGCAGGTGGCTGATCTTCTCCTGGCTCATCTTGTCGGGCATCACGAAGACGCAGCGGTAGCCGCGCAGCGCCGCGAGGAGCGCGAGCGACGCGCCGGTGTTGCCGCTCGTCGCTTCGACGATCGTCCCGCCGGGCTTGAGGCCGTCCTCCTCGGCGCGGCGCAACATGTTGGACGCCAGGCGGTCCTTGTGGCTGCCGCCCGGGTTGAGGAACTCGCATTTGACGTAGATCTCGACAGGCAAGCCCGCGGTCACCCGGTTCAGCCGCACGATGGGCGTGTTGCCGACGGCCTTGCTGATGTCCTCGAGCGCTCCATGCATCATGCGGCTAGTCCATACGGATCGGCGCGATCACCGCAAGCATGCGACCGGCTGTCGGCGCCGTCGCGGCGGAAGGAGTGAAACCGCTCGGGCTCGTGTTTCGTGCAGCCGGGTACGTCGTCGATGTGCTCGCTCCTCAGCCCGGCCGCTCGTCAGCTGCGCCCGCACGGCCGCGCGCAGGTCGACGTACGCCTTCTCGCCCGCCTCGCGCGCGACGAACCCCGTGCGCGCGGCCACGTCGCGGCCCACCTCGAAGCAGCAAGGACCGATACACGGCCCGATCGCCGCTACCAGGCGTTCGGCGCCGCCCGCATCTCCGGCCGCGGACTGCTCGGCGGTGCGTCGTGACAGAAGAGCCGAGATCGCAGCAGGCACCACGCCAGCGACAACGCCGCGCCACCCCGCATGAATCGCTGCGACGTCGCCGCTCCTCTCGTCGGCGACGAGGACCGGCACGCAGTCGGCGACGCGCACGCCCACGGCCACTCGCGGCGCGCCCGCGCGCGCGACGAGCGCATCGCCCTCGGGCAACCCGCCCGTGGGAGCTCCGAACGGCGAGCCCGGGTTCGTATTCCCGACCTCGACGACCCGCGAGCCGTGAACCTGGCGTAGCTGCACGACGGTGGTGATGTCGGCGCCGGGTCGCCCGACAAGCCCGAGAGCCTCGAGGAGCTCCGCGTCGGCCGTGTCCCGCGTGGGAAATGCGTGCGAGAAGCTCCTGCCTTGGAGCAGGGGCGAGCGCAAAAGCGGCATGGTCTCGGATGATGCCCCGTCCCCAGTCGTGGTACCAATTTGCCTCGACCATGCGCCCTCAGGACCCGTTCATCGGACGCGACATCCTGAACGGCCAATTTCAGATCCTGCAGAAGATCGGCTCGGGCGGCATGGGCGCCGTTTACAAGGCGCTGCAGCCCGAGATGAATCGCATGGTCGGCGTGAAAATCCTTCACCCGAAGCTCGCCAACCGCAAGGACCTGGTGAGCCGCTTCCGCCGCGAAGCCCGTGCGATGAGTCAGCTCACGCACCCGAACACGGTGAAGGTGTTCCTCTTCGGCGAGCTCGACGACGGCTCGCTCTACATCATCATGGAGTTTCTCGAGGGCAAGAACCTGAACCAGACCGTCCGCGCCGAGGGGCCGTTCCCGATGGAGCGCGCGCTGCCCATCTTGATTCAGGCGAGCAGCGCGCTCGACGAGGCGCACAAGGCGGGGATCATCCACCGGGATCTCAAGCCGGAGAACATCTTTCTCGTGCAGTCGGGCGGGCTGCGCGATTTCCCGAAGGTGCTCGACTACGGCCTCGCGAAAGTGGGCGAGAGGCAGATGCGCCCGGGGTCGGTGATCCTCACGCAGGAGGGCATGGTCTTCGGCACGCCGGAGTTCATGAGCCCCGAGCAAGCGCAAGGCCGAACGCTCACGCCCGGCAGCGATGTGTACTCGCTGGCGGTCATTCTCTACGAGGTACTGACCGGCAAGCTTCCGTTCGATGCGAAGAACGCGATGGACTACATCCAGCTTCACGTGACCGGAAAGCCGGTGCCGCTCAATCAGCGCGTGCCCGGCAAGACCTTCCCCCCCTTGCTCGAGCAGGTGATTCATCGCGCGCTCGCCAAGCGCCCGGAGGATCGATTCACGAGCGCGGCCGACTTCGCGAGCGCGATGCAGCACGTCCTGCAGGGCGCCGGACAGCTTCCCGCTCACCTCACGACCACGGACCTGAGCCAGCTGCCGACCGGGCAGTTCTCCCAGGCTCAGGCCGCAGAGGCGCTCCGCGCAGGTCCGCAGTCGCCCGCGGCGTCATCGGGTGCAGCGAGCGGCTCCAAGTCGTCGTCCCCGACGCGTCCCGAGCAAGCTGCCTCGGCATCGGTGCGCCGGCCTCAGAGAGCGAGCGTCGGGCTGCTCATCGGCGTGGCCCTGGCATTCCTGCTGCTGGGAGTGGGGCTCGCGGTGGGGCTCATGAAGTTCGTCGTGAAGTGAGCGGGCCCGAGCTCGGCAGGCGGTGGACTAGCCGCTGCCCGGTCGCGGGTTGAACGCGATCGGCACGATGACGACCCCGCGACCCGCGGGCGGTGGGGGAAAAGTCGCCGTACGCAGAGCCTCCGCCGCGCACGTCACGATCTCGCGCCCGCCGGCCCACGAGTCCAACCTGACCGTGACGGCGCGTCCCTTCGCGTCGATCTCGACCTTCATCGTGGCCTTCGCGAACACCGAATCCCCGGCGCGGCGCGCCTCGTCTGCGCAGCCATGCAGCCGCGGGCGCATGGCCTCGACGGCGACGTACGCCGCGGCGGCATAGCCGTCGTTGGTGCCCCGCCGACGCTCGCTGCCGCTCGTGAAGACGACGGGGACGGTGACGGTCGCCGAACCGCCATCGGGCGGGGAAAGCTTGAGGTGCGCCGCTTCTTCGCGCAGGCACGAGAGCGTCTCGGGAGCCAGGTCGCACGCCCCCCATGTCTCTACCTGGGCCACGTTTCCGGAGCGGTCCACGCGCAGGACGACTGCGACATGGCCGTCCTGGGTCGGATCGACGAACAGGCCGCGGTGGTAGCAGCGACGAAACGTCGAGCGCGTGGCGGTGGCGGCCTGATCGATCAACAGGGCGAGGCTCGTCGTGGGGGCTGACTCGGGCTCCACGATGGGGCTCTGCGCGTCGGTGACGCCCGAACTCTCGACCGCGCTCTCCGGCACCGCGGCAGACGCAGAGGCTGCGGGGGGATGCCACTCGGGCACGGGCGGAATCCAGGCTTGCCCGATCTCGCCGGCGGGCGGACAGTACGCAAATCGGTCGATCTGGTCGTTGCGAATCTCGAGCGTAGCGAGCTGCACGCCGGTGACGCGCCCCCGCGCGTCCGGGGGAGCCGCCGGCCGAGGGGCGCTAGCGCAGGACGCGAGCACGAGCGCGAGCCCCCCGAGGGGCAACAAGGCAGGGGACCTAGGCATGACCCAACCATAATTGTTGCCTGGATTCGCGCTACGTTCACGCCGATGGCCACGCGCGCACGCCGTCCTCACACGCCCGATCCCGCGGAGACGCTCTTTGGCGCCTCGGCGAAGAAGGCTTCTGCGGGGGGGGCGCCCCTGGCTGATCGCGTCAGACCGCACACGCTCGCCGAGGTCGTCGGGCAGCAGCACCTCCTGGCGCCCGGCTCGCTGCTGACGCAGGCCATCGCCGGCGACCGCGTGCGCTCGATGATCCTCTGGGGCCCTCCCGGCAGCGGCAAGACGACGCTGGCACGCGTCATCGCAGCCGCCACGCGGTCGCATTTCGTGCCGTTCAGTGCGGTGCTCGGCAGCGTCGGCGAATTGCGCGAGATCGTGGCCGCCGCTCGCGACCGGCTCGCATTCCAGGGGCAGCGCACGATTGTTTTCGTCGACGAGATTCACCGCTTCAACAAGGCGCAGCAGGACGCCTTCCTGCCGCACGTGGAGGACGGCACGATCGTCCTCGTCGGTGCGACGACCGAGAACCCCAGCTTTGCCGTGATCGCGGCGCTGCTGTCGCGCTGCAAGGTCTTCCGGCTGGAGCCCCTGGCCCCCGAGGACGTGCTCACGCTGCTTCGTCGCGCGCTTCACGATCCGGAACATGGCCTCGGCAAGAGGAATCTGTCGGCAGACGACGAAGCGCTGCGGGCCATCGCCGAGGCTGCGGGGGGCGACGCGCGCCGGGCTCTGTCCACGCTCGAGATCGTCGCGGATTACCTCGAGAGCACGGGCTCGACGCAGCTGTCGCGCGAGGCCGTTCAGGCGGCCGAGAGCCACCGCCCTCTCCTCTACGACAAGGCCGGGGAAGAGCATTACAACGTGGTCAGCGCGTTCATCAAGTCGATGCGCGGGAGCGACCCGGACGCGGCGGTCTATTGGATGATGCGCATGCTGGAGGCTGGAGACGATCCGCTCTTCGTGGCACGTAGGATGGTCATCTTCGCGAGCGAAGACGTCGGCAACGCCGATCCGCGCGGTCTGGCCGTGGCGACCGCGGCCGACGCCGCGCTGCGGCGAGTGGGCATGCCCGAAGGCACGTATGCGCTCGCGCAGGCGTGCGTCTATCTCGCCAGCGCACCGAAATCGAACGCGTGCACCGTGGCATGGCAGCGGGCCAAGGCGCTCATCGAGCAGCGCGGGGCGCTCGCCGTGCCGATGAAGCTACGCAATGCCGTGACGCCGCTCATGAAGGGAGAGGGGTACGGCCAGGGATACAAGTACGCCCACAGCTTCGAGGGTGGCGTCGTTCCGGGCGAGACCTATTTGCCGGACGAGCTCGAGGGATCGCTTCTGTACGAGCCCACGGACCGCGGCGAAGAAGCGCGTATTTCAGCCCGGCTCGCGGCCATCCGGGCCACCCGCAAGTAGCGGACGTCACCCGAGCGCCGCGAGGGCGCTCTCGAGCTCGCCCGCGGCGTGCGCGTCGCCCTTGCTTCGGGCTTCGTCGACGCCCTTTGCGAGCCACGTGCGCGCGTCGGCGGCCCGCCCCATCGATTCGAGCATCTGCCCACACATCAAGTACATCGGCACGTAATCAGGGGCGCGCTCGCGGAGCTTTTCGAATGTCGCCAGCGCCTCCTCGTGCCGAGAGAGCGCCCGGTACTCCATGGCGAGCCCATACCATGCAAACGGGTCGCCGCTTGCAGGCCCCCCTGACGAGGTCTGTTTCAGGAGAAACTCCAGCCGCTTGCTGGTGGCGCTCATGCCGTTCTCCTCTTAGCACGCGCGCTAGATGGGCCACGTTCGCGCTATGATCCAAACCATGACTGCGTGCGCTTCCTGCGGCGCGAAAGGCGTGGCGCCCGGGGCGTCGTGCCCGCAGTGTGGCGCGATTGCGGTGCCGGACCTCGAGCTCGTCGCGCGTGCGCCCGGTTCGCCGAAGGACCCGCAGCCGGCGAGCGAGCCGGAGGCGCAGATCGAGCTGGAGCTCGCGGTGGACCCGAGCGCCCTCGTGCACGAGCGCTCGCACGGGCGTGCAGACGGGTCGCCGGTGGGCGCCGAGCACGGAGGGAACACGGGTCTGTCGCCGTCCCCCGGCGCGCTGGTGCGGAGCCAAGCCGCGTCGCCGGGCGTGATCGCTCGCGAGCCCTCGCGCTCGGGGCGGCCTTCGCGCCACCCCAATTCGATGTTGGCCATCGGCGACCTGGCGTTCGACGCACGCTTGCTGGCCGATTACGGCAGTCCGCCGCAAGGGTGGCTGCGCGCGCCGTTCTACGCCTGGCGCGTCCTCCGGCGGCAGCGCGAGCTCAAGCGCGCGCATGGCGAGCGACGGGAGGAGGCGGCACGGACTGCGATCGAGGTCGAGGACGCGCTGGTCGCGTTCGCCGAGCGCGCTCGACCCGCGGCCGAGAGGCAACCTTCCTATGGAGCCGTGGTCGAGGAGCTGAGGCGCGCCGAGGATCTGCTTCGGTCCCGTGACCGAGTTCTGGCGACCGAGCAGGACGCGCAGAATGCGCGCATCGCGCAGGTGGATGCGCGTCTGGCCAAGCTCGAAGAGGAATTCGCGCAGGCCCAGGCCGACGAGCGGGCGGCCGCCGGCGAGCTTGCCGCGGCTCAGGCCGCGCTTGCGCGGGAGGAGGCCAAGTTGAAGCGCGCCGAGGTGGAGCTGCGCGCGGCCCAGCATCGCGAGAGCTCGGGCGAGGTGGGGGGATGACGACGCAGACGCGAGTCTCCGAGGATCCGCAGCTCACCCGGGCTCGCACGCGCCTCGGGATGGTGCTCCAGGAAAAGTGGAAGCTCGAGTCGGTGCTCGGCGTGGGCGGGATGGCGGCCGTCTACGCGGCGACTCACCGCAACGGAAAGCGCGTCGCGGTCAAGATGCTGCACGCCGAGCTCGGCCACGACGACGAGCTCAAAAAGCGGTTCCTCCAAGAGGGCTACGCGGCCAACACGATCCAGCACGAGGGTGCCGTCAGCGTGCTCGACGACGACACGGCGCCCGATGGGTCGGCGTTCATCGTGATGGAGCTGCTCGAGGGAGAGACCATCGAGCAGCGGTGGGAAAGGCACGGGCGCAAGCTGCCGATGAAGGACGTGCTGGCGATCGTCGACCAGCTCCTCGACGTCTTGGGCGCGGCGCACGCGAAGAACGTCGTGCATCGCGACATCAAGCCGGAGAATCTCTTTCTCACGAAGGCCGGCGCGGTCAAGGTGCTGGATTTCGGCATCGCCCGCGTACACGAGGCGCAGCAAGCGCGCGCGTCCTCGACCCGTGTCGGTGTGGTCATGGGAACGCCCGCGTTCATGGCGCCCGAGCAGGCGCGCGCCCTCTGGGACGAGGTGGACGGCAGGACGGACTTGTGGGCCGTCGGCGCGACGATGTTTACGCTGATCAGCGGGCGTTACGTCCACGAGGGCACGAGCGGCAACGAGCAGCTCATCTTGAGCGCGACGACACACGCGCCCTCGCTCGCGAGCGTGGCGGGCGACGTCCCTGGACCGGTGACCGCCATCGTCGACCGCGCGCTGGCCTTCGAGCGGGACCGGCGGTGGCCGGACGCAGCCACGATGCAGGAGGCGGTCCGCCTGGCGATCGACGCGCTCGGACTGGGTGAGCCGGTCCTGCCCTCCGGGCATCGCCCCGTCGGTACGGGGACAGTCGTCAGCGGCACGCCGTCACGCGCCGTGACCCGCGTGCAGACGAGCGCGGCGACGATGATCGATACGACGGGCAAGGCGTCCGCCGTGTCAGCCTGGACCAAGGAGCGGGAGCTGCGTGCTTTCGAGACGGTGCGGATGCGCTCGGCCATAAGCGAGCTGCTGCAGGGCTACGCCGCAGCCAAGCGGCGCACGTCGGCCGCGCAGGGGCGACTCGAGGCCGCACGCGTCGAGCGCTCGCAGCTCGAGCAATGGTTCAAGCGCCAGGTCGGTACTCGCACCGCAGCGGTCGAGGAGGCGCGTGGGCTGATGCGCCGACAGATGGTGACCATCGCGAAGCGCGCGGTGTCCGATCGCGCGTTCGGGCAAGAGCTCGATGCGGCGCGCGAGCAGATCGCGAAGCTCGAGCGAGCGGCGGAGTCGGCAGCGCGGGACGTGACCGTGCACGAGGCGGCGCTGGTGGCGCACGATGCACGCGCCATGCGCCGTGGAATCGTGCTGCTCGGCGCCGCCGCTGCCTTGTTGGTCGCCCTGCTCGTCGGCCCGGTCGTCTGGCGTGCGACGCGCGTGGTCGAGCCCCCGCCCCTTCCCGCGCTGCATGCGGCGCCCGGGCGGTGATCGCCGACGCGGCGGTCCTCCCTCAGTTGCCCAGTGCTTCCGTAGCCGTCGCGTCGTCGATGATCTTCTCCCCCAGCAGGTGGCCGATCGCCATCTGAAAAGTCTGCATGCCGTAGGGATGCACGCCCTTCTCCATGAGCATCTTGAGCGGCGGATTGTTGTCCGGCCGGCGAATGCTCTCCTTTACCGATTGCGCGGCGACCAGGACCTCGGCGGCGAGCGCTACACCGCTGCCGTCGGCGCGGGGCAGCAATCGCTGGGCGATGATCCCCTGCAAGCAGCTCGCGATCCGGACGCGGTTCTCCGCCGGGTCGCCGCGCATGAGGGCGAGCATCCTATTTACCGTGCGCACCGCGTCGGTGGTGTGCAAAGTGGCAAGCACGAGATGTCCGGTCTCCGCGGCCTTGAGCGCGATCTCCATCGTCTCTTCGTCGCGGATTTCGCCTACGAAGATGACGTCCGGATCCTGGCGCAATGCCGCACGCAGGGCCGCAGAAAAGCTCGCGGTGTCGAAGCCGATCTCCCGCTGGCTGATGCTGGACACCCTATCGGTGTGCAAAAACTCTATCGGGTCTTCGACGGTCACGATGTGCAGCGACTTCGTCGCGTTCAGATGGGCGATCATGCTCGCGATCGAGGTGCTCTTGCCGTTTCCTGCTGCGCCGACGACGAGCACCATGCCGTTCTGCCGCTCGGCGAGCTCGCGGGCGACGGGGAGGGGCAAACCCAGCGCGTCCATCTGGGGGATCTCGGTCGGAATGAAGCGCATCACGACCGCGATGCTGCCGCGCTGACGATAGACGTTGACGCGGAACCGGCCGATGTTCGGCGCCGTGAACGAAGTGTCGAACTCCTTGAGCTCGTCGAGTCGCGCGCGAATCTCCGGGCTCGCGATGATGAAACGCGCGACGGCGGCGGTATCCTCGGCGTGATCTTCTCCGTCCGGAAGTAAATCATTTCCCCGCGGATGCGCGCGCCGGGCGGTTGCCCGACTTTGATGTGCACGTCGCTCGCGCCGCCCGCGACCGCCTTCGACAGCAAGGCCAGAAAGAATTGCTCATCCGCAAAGGGCGCGCCTGCGCGAGGGGTCGCGGAGCTGGCCCGCCGCGGGGCGCTCTGGGGCTGCGCGAGAGAGGCTGCGCTGGCGCTCGCCGCCGGGGCGGCCGACTCGGGAGCACGATTTCCGCAGTTGCCGCAGAAAGGCATCCCCGCGGTGAGCGCCGCCTCGCACTTCGGACAACTCGCCATGGACTCACGAGATTATCTCACCGCTCGACCCTCGCGATGAACGGCAAGTTGCGGTAGCGCTCCCCGTAGTCGAGGCCGTAGCCGACGACGAACCGATCCTCGATGGTAAACCCCAGGTAGTCGATGGCGACGGCCACCCGCGCGCGCGCGGGCTTGTGCAGCAGGGAACAGACCTTGATGCTCGCAGGCGACCGTGTCCGTAGGAGGTCCACCAGGTGCGCCACCGTCAGCCCCGTATCGACGATGTCCTCGACGAGCAGGACGTCCTCGTGCTCGATGGGGCGGGACAGATCCTGAGTGATCTGCACGACGCCGCTCGATTCGGTGCCCTCGCCGTACGAGCGCACCCCGAGAAAGTCGATCCGCAGCGGAATGTCGATGTTGCGCGCGAGGTCCGAAGCGAAGACGAAGCTCCCCTTGAGAACGCAGACGAGGACCAGATTGCGCCCGGCGTACTCGCGGGCGATCTGAGCACCGAGCTCGCGCACGCGCGCGGCGATCTGCTCGGCGGAGAACATGGGAATCAGGCGCTCGGGCATCTTTCCCCAGGACTTAGGTGACGCTTCGTACTCGCGTCAACGGGCGCGTTCGGCGAGGGCTCCCACCTCGAGGGTGCGGCCGTCGGTCGTCACGACCACGGCGCCGTCTCGATCGGTGCGCCAGACGCGCGCTCCTGAGGCGGCGAGGGTGGCCAGTGTGGTGGGATGCGGGTGTCCGAAGCGATTGCGGCACCCGACCGAGACGACCGCCTCTCGCGGCGCCACGGCCGCGATGAACGCAGGCGACGAGGACGTTCGGCTGCCGTGGTGCCCCACCTTGAGCACGTCGGCGCGCAAGCGAGCAGGGTCCGCGTTCAAGAGAATCCTCTCCTCCTCCTGCTCGGCGTCTCCGACGAAGAGCAGCGCGCGCTGACCAAGAGCGATGCGCAGCACGAACGAATTGTCGTTCGGGCCGCGATCGGACGAGTAGCCGGGGCAGGGTGCGAGCACCTCGACGGATGCGCCGCCCAGCTCGTGGGCTCCGCAGAGCGCCTCGGGGCGCAAGACCGGGACGCCGCGGGTGCGCATGGCCAGCAGCATCGCATCGTACGCACCACCAACGCGCTCGGCCTCGCCCTGACCTGAATCCCAGAAGGCTCCCACGCGAACGGCTTGCAGGCCCGTGGCCAAGCCGCCGTAGTGGTCGGGGTGAGGATGAGTGAGGACCGTCAGCGCAACGGCTGACCGTCGGCGCGCGCGCAGCTCCGGCGCGAGGACGCGAGCGCCGACGTCGATCGGGCTCCCGACGAGGCCGCCGCCGTCGATGACCAGAGCCTCCCCATCCGGCAGGTCCACGATCGCGGCGTCGCCCTGCCCGACGTCCAAGAAGGTGGCGCGAAGAACCCCGTGGGGCCCACCCTCGCGCCGCGCGCCTACCTCGAGCAGCAGCACCGCGGCAGCGCAAAGGGCCACCACGACGAAGCGCCGGCGTGTCAGTAGCAGCATGCCCAGGGTCGCGACCGAGAGCACCGCAAGCTGCCACGACGTGGGCTGGGGGATCTCGGCGGTCAGCGCGGGAGCTGCAAACACGTGCGCGATCTTTCGCACCAGGACGAGCGCCCCGGATGCGACGATTGCACAGCCGCGCTCGGCCGACGGCCACCACGCCAGGAGTGCGTGGGCCAGGCAAAGGGGCAGCGCGGCGGACTCTCCGACGGGGACGGCGACCAGATTGGCGATGACGCCACCGAGCGGCACCGTAGGCGCGAAACGCGCGAGGATGGGGACGCATGGAATGGAAGCCGCGAGGGTCGTCGCGGTCGCCCTCGCAGCACCTGCCAAGCGCGTGGGAACGCCGGCCGTGACGCGCCGGGTGAGGGGTCCCGCGAAGGCGAGCAACCCTCCTGTCGCGCCCGCGGAGAGCAGAAAGGACAGGTCGAATGCCACGAGGGGATCCGCGAGGGCCATCGCGCCCATCGAAAGGCCAAACGCGCGCGCGGCGTCCGTACGCCGTCCCAGAGCCCGCGCTGCGAGCGCCACAGTCGCCATCCACGCGGCGCGGAGCGTGGAACCACCGGAACCCGCCAGCTCCGCGTACATCCACGCCACAGGCACCCCCACCGTCGCGGCAAGGCGGCCGACGTCGAACCTGGCCGCCAGAGCCTCCCATCGCGCAAGAACGGCTTCGAGGGTTCGGGTCGCGAGCGCCAGCACGAGCACGAGGTGCATTCCCGACACGGCGAGCAGGTGCGACAGTCCGCTGGCCCGAAACGAGCGATCGTCTTCGGGAGAAAGGTCGCTCTCTCCCAGCACGAGCGCCCGTGCCATCGGGGCGAGCTCGGGCGAGAACGTCGCGTCGATGCGCGTTCGGACGCGCGCGCGTGCGCGGTCGATTCGCGCGAGGAGCCCGCTAGCTCGACGGAGCACACGAACCTCCAGCGCCCCGCCGGACCGCGTGATTCCCCTGTGGGCCTCGGCGGGCCGCGGGTCACCACCGGACGCATTCCACAAACGCTGCGGCGCTCCGAGCGTCGCCACGACTTCCACCTCGTCTCCTCGCGCCAGGTCTTCCGGCCCGCCGTACAGCGTCGCCTCGCCCTCCCACTCCACGCGGGTGCCGTCGCAGGCGACCTTGCGCAGCCGGGCGTCCCAGCGAATCACGTCTCGCACGCGCACGGGCGACGAGTCGATTTGCGCGAGCGCCGAGCAACGTTGTGGCGCACCCAGCGCGGAGTCGGCCATCGCGCGCGCGGTTTCGTGGAACGACACCGCGTGACGCGCCCGCGTGGCCCCGAGGCCCACGCCGGAAGCGGCCAAGGCCAGAAGCAGCCATCGGCCAGTCCCTCCGCCACGTGCCGACGCGAGCACGCAGAGCACGCACGAGCAAACGAGCGCGACTTCCCACGGCGCCACGACGAAGACCCCGCCCGAGGCGAGGGCCCCGCAGCCTACGAGCACCGGATCGATCTCGCGCCGCAGCATGTCTCGGCGCAAGCTCGGGAGCACGGCGCATGCCGGCGCGATTCGCGGGTTTTTCCGGCGCCTCGCTCACGCTCAATCTGTCCCGGACACCTGCCCGGGCTGTCCGCGGGCGCGCGTTGCCGCGAGCATGGCCAGCGCCTACTCTAGATGCCAAGTGCCGCGATCGCTGTTTTGGCCGAGGGCGACCAATCCATGAGCCAGCGGTTCGTCCGGTGTGCCCGGTGCGGCCTGCCGCACGACGCGCGTCAGGCCGTGTGTCCGACCACGGGAATGGCCGTTCGCCCGCGCAGCACGGACCGCCCCGCCCATGAGGCGCCCGCCGGGCGACCCAACGCCGCTGCGCGCGGCCCAGGCGGGGGCGCACGGCGCGATCTCGTGGGGAAGACGATAAGCGGCAAGTACTTCGTGCGGAGCGCCCTCGGGGAGGGTGGAATGGGAACGGTCTTCGAAGCGGAGCACTTGACGATCGGACGCTCGGTCGCGGTCAAGGTGCTCCACCCGAACCAAGCGCGAAAAAAGAACGCTGTGCGGCGCTTCCACCAAGAGGCGCGCGCGGCAGGAGGCATAGGCCACCCGAACATTTGCGAGGTCTACGATCTCGGCACGCTCGACGACGGGAGTCCGTACCTGGTGATGGAGAGGCTCGTCGGCGAGACCCTGGCCGACCGCATCGCGGCCGAGGGCGGACTCCCCTTCGACGACATCATCGACATCGTGGTGCAAGTGCTCTCGGGATTGATCGCCGCACACGAGAAGGGCATCGTGCATCGCGACATCAAGCCGGAGAACGTCTTTCTCACGCGACGAGTCGGGTGCCCGGCGCTCGTCAAGTTGCTCGACTTCGGCGTGTCGAAGATGATCGTCCCACCGCTCGAGGGCAAAGACGACGATCTCGACTTGACGCGCACCGGCATGGTGATGGGCACGCCGTTTTACATGGCGCCGGAGCAGGCGAGGGGGGATCGCGACATCGACGCGCGCGTCGATCTCTACGCGTGCGGAGTCATTCTCTACGAGGGTCTGACGGGCCGCCGGCCGTTCTCGGCGGCGAACTACAACGCGCTGCTACTCCAGATATTGGGCACGAGTCCGCGTCCCGCTCGCGAGCTGCGTCCAGCCTTGCCCAGCGGGTTCGACGCGGTGCTCGACAAGGCCATGGCGCGCAGTCGAGACGACCGTTACCACACCGCGGGCGACTTTCAGCGAGAACTGCAGGCCCTTCACAATCGACACAAAGGCCCGCCTGCCGGTTTCGCCGACGACCTCCGGCCCTCCCGCGGGGCGATCCCGGCTGGGGAGTCTTCCGTCGGCCGTGGCCCCCCTTCTGGGCGACCCGGCCGCGGCACGACAGCCGCCGGCACCTACTCCCAGCTCCGTGGAGATCCCCATCGTGTTCTCGAACGAGACCCCCCAGTCGGGCGAGAACATCCCTGTCGACGAGCTCCCGCTCGAGGAGCACCCGCTGCGCGACACGGACCCGACGGGAAGAGACGCAGTTCGCGACGCCGACGCTACAGGCCGGGGGCGGGGGCGGCCTCCCGTTTCCGCGGCGCCGAGCCCTGCGCGCTCGCTCCACGAGTCCGGACGATACTCTGCCTGACGAGGGCGACGGAGGCGAGCCGACGCAGCTCATGTCCTGGCGCGCTCCCAAGGCGCCGCGCGGCTAGGCCGAGCCGCGCTAGTTTTCTCGAACGGACGATTTATATTGGCGAGCCAATGCACGAAGAGTCGAAGAGCACCAACGGGCCTCTGGAAGAAGAGGCGAGCGTCGACCGAGGCGCGAGCGAGTCGTCGCGCGGCTCGACCGAGGCCTCCGCTGCCGCGGAGCAGGCCGCCGCGGCCAACGAGGGCGATCCGCTCGCTCAGGCGCAGGCCGAAGCCGCACGCCTCAAGGACGCCTGGCTCCGCACGGCCGCGGATTTCGACAACTTCCGCAAGAGGACTCGTCGAGAGGTCGAGGATGCCCGCCGTACCGGCCGGGAGGATCTCTTGCGGGTTCTGCTCCCGGTGTTCGACAATCTCGAACGCGCCATGCAGAGCGCGCAGCGATCGAGCGACGTCAAGGCCATGGCCGAAGGCCTGAAAATGGTCGAGCGGCAGTTCGTCGATGCGCTTGGGCGCGAGGGCATAGCCCGGGTCCCGACGGTGGGCCATCCGTTCGACCCGAGCCTCCACGAGGCCATCCAGCAGGTAGAGACTGGGGACCACGAGCCGGGTACCGTGCTGGCCGAGGTACAGCCCGGATACACGCAGGGAGACCGTCTGCTGCGCGCCGCGATGGTCGTCGTGGCCAAACCCAAGGCCGACGGTGGCGAAGCGGCGAGCTGACGCCGCGGGGGACGGATGGGAAAGATCATCGGTATCGACCTCGGGACGACGAACTCCTGCGTGGCGGTCGCGGAGACGAGCGCGACGGGCAAGCTCGACGTTCGTATCATTCCCAATGCGGAGGGCGCCCGTACGACGCCGTCCGTCGTTGCGTTGACCGGCGCCGGCGATCGATTGGTAGGTCAAGCCGCGAAGCGGCAGGCCGTCACGAACGCAGCGAACACCGTCTACGCGACGAAGCGCCTGATGGGGCAGAAGTTCCAGCAGCCCGACATCAAGCAGCAAGCTGCGAGCGTGCCGTACAAGATCTTCGAGGCCCCCAACGGCGATGCCTGGGTCCTCATTGGCAATCGCGAGATGTCGCCGCCGGAAGTCAGCGCCATCGTTCTCACGAAGATGCGGGAAATTGCCGAATCGTTTCTCGGCGAGAAGGTCACCGAGGCAGTGGTGACGGTGCCGGCGTACTTCGACGACGCCCAGCGGCAGGCGACCAAGGACGCCGGGAGAATCGCAGGGCTCGACATCAAGCGAATCATCAACGAGCCGACCGCTGCCGCACTGGCGTACGGCCTCGAGAGAAAGGATGCGGAGCGCGTCGCGATCTACGATCTCGGCGGCGGTACCTTCGACATCTCGATCCTCGAGATTCGAAACGGCGTTTTCAGCGTCAAGTCCACGAACGGCGATACGCGTCTCGGTGGGGAAGACTTCGACCGCCGCATCCTCGATAGCCTGGCGGAGACGTTCAAGCGGGAGCACGACATCGACCTCCGCGAGGACAAGCTCGCTCTCCAGCGATTGAAGGAAGCCGCCGAGAAAGCGAAGCACGAGCTCTCGTCGTCAATCGAGACCGAGATCAACTTGCCCTTCATCGGCCAGAGCGCCAGCGGCGAGCCGTTGCACATCGTCAAGACGATGACGAGGACGGAGCTCGAGCTCTTGACCGGCGATCTGATCGAGAAAACGCTGGAGCCCTGCCAAAAGGCGCTGACGGACGCCAAGCTCGAGCGCGCCGACATTCACAACGTCATTCTCGTCGGCGGAATGACGCGGATGCCGGCCGTGCAGAAGGCGGTCAAGCAGTTCTTCGGGCGCGACCCGCACAAGGGGGTGAACCCGGACGAAGTCGTGGCGGCGGGTGCCGCGTTGCAGGGAGCTGCGCTCGGGGACGACAAGGTCGAGGTTCTTCTTCTGGACGTGACGCCCCTTTCCCTCGGGGTCGAGACCGGGGGGGGCGTCTTCACCGCGCTCATCCCCCGTAACACCACCATACCGACCGAAAAGAGCGAGATTTTCACGACCAGCGTCGACAACCAGACGTTCGTGCCGGTGCACGTGCTGCAAGGCGAGCGAAAAATGGCGGGCGACAACCGGAGCCTCGCCCGGTTCGAGCTCACGGGCATTCCGTCGGCGCCGCGCGGCATCCCCAAGATCCAGGTCGCGTTTCGCCTCGACGCCGACGGAATCGTCAGCGTCGAAGCGAGGGACCTCGGGACCGGGAAAGTGCAGACGGTCACGGTGAAGCCGACGAGCGGACTCTCTCAGGACGAAGTCGACAAGCTCGTGACCGACGCAGAGCGCTTCAAGTACGCCGATGAGCTTCGTCGCGAGCTCGCGGAAGTGCGCAACCAGGCCGAGACGCTCCTTTACACGACGGAAGCCGCGCTGGAAGGCTACGCGAACCTCGTCGACGAGAAGATGCTCGACGATACGCGCGCCCTGGCGCGCGAGCTGCGAGGCCTACTCGAGGGTCAGGCAGACCTGATGCAGATTCGCGACGCGTACCAAAAGCTCGAGACGATGACTTTTGCCATCGCAGAGAAGATGTACGGCGGCGGTGGCGACGCCCCGCCGGCCGACTAGCACGACCATCCCCGTGTCTCTCGCCGGGCTAACTCGCTCGCCCCACCCGGTCGTCGTCCGCCTGCTCCTTGCTGCTGCCTCCGGCGGGGCTCTCGCCCTGGCGTCGCCGCCGCTCGACCTTCTCCCGGGCCTGTGGGTTGCCCTGGGGGCGTTCGAATGGCTGCTTAGCGCGGACCCTGCGTGGCCGGTATTCCCGTCGCGAGAGCGCGTTGCCCTTACCGGAGCACGCCGCGGGCTGGCATTCGGCGTCGGGGCAAACCTGGTTCTGCTCCGTTTCATCCCGGCCGTCATTCCGCGCTTCACGCCGCTGCCCTCGGCGGCCGGCTGGCTTGCCCTCGGTCTCCTGGCGTTCTTCGAAGCAAGCCGCTGGATGGTCGCCGGCGTGGCCTGCGAGACGCTCGTCCGAGCGCAGGCGCCCCGCCCGTTCGCGTTCGCCGCCGGCGTATACGCCGGGACCTTCGTTCCCACGATGTTGCCCTGGACGCCGGCAGGAGGGGCGTCTGCATGGCCGGTTCTGGTGCAACTTGCCGATGTCGTCGGCGAACGCGGCGTCGGCGCGATCATCGCCTTGGCTGCCGCGCTGGCCACGGGGGGCTCAGGGCCGTCCTTCGCCGCGAATCTCGTCGACGGGGATGGCTCCGCCTCGGGGCGGCGGCGGCCGTCGTCGCGACGCAGGTCGCCTTCGGCGCCGCCCGCATTCGGGCGATTGACGGCGTTCGCCCTGGCGCGCGCGCGCGCGTGGCGCTCCTGCAACCCGGCATCGCGGCGAGTACGCGCTGGGAAGACGACCGCGCGCCGCAGCTTCTGGCCGGCCTCGCCGCGCTCACCGAACGGGCAGCGCAGCAGGGAGCCGACCTGATCGTCTGGCCCGAAGCGGCGTACCCCTACCGATTGTCGCACGGCGCTCGGCGTGCTCCCGACTCGCCCCGCGGCATCGTTCCCCCCGGTGTGACCGTTCCTGTTCTGGCGGGCCTGCTCTTGACGGGCCTGCAGGACGAAGCCGCTTACAACTCCGCGCTGGTGGCCTATCCCGGCGGAGTCCTCTCGGGCTCGTACGACAAGCGTCATCTACTCTGGTTCGGTGAGACCGTGCCGCTCGCGGATCGGGTGCCGTGGCTGCGTCGGGTCTTTGCTCGCGGCCTCGGCCTCACCCGAGGAAACTCGGCCAATCTGCTGCTTGCCGGGCCGATTCGCGCCGCCGCGCTGATCTGTTACGAGGATATCCTCCCAGAGGCTGGCCGAGAGGCGATCGCCCTCGAGCCCAACCTGCTCGTCAACATCACCAACGACGCCTGGTTCACCGGCAGCGCCGAAAGCGAGCTGCACTTGCGGCTCGCCGCGCTCCGCGCCATCGAGCTTCGGCGCGACCTGGTGCGCGCCGTCAATGGCGGCCCGTCCTCCTGGATCGACGCGGCGGGCCGAGTCCGCGCGCGCAGCTCGGCTGAGTTCCCTGGGGTGATCCTGGCGGAGCCTGCGCTCATTCAGGGCCCCCCGACGGTGTACGCAAGGCTTGGTGACGCACCCTGGGCGCTGGCTCTGCTCGTGCTGGCCAACGCGGCCGTGTGGCGCGCCGCGTACCGCAGGCCCTAGGCGCGCGAAAGGCGCCAAGCCGCTCCTGCGGCAGGCGCCCCGGGCGCAACGACGTCGTGTCTGCCTACTGGATGAGATCCTTCAACGCCTTGAGCGCGGTCGCGCGAACCTTCTTCTGCGCCGGCTTGCCCTTGATCGTGATCGGCTGCTTGGTAAACGGGTTGATGCCCGGGCGATCCTTCGTCGCGGGCTTCTTGATGGCGCGCAGCTTGAGCAGACCGGGAATCACGAACTCGCCATTCGGCTTTCGAAGCTCTTTCTTGATAAGTTCCGTCAGGCCATCAAACACGCGACCGACGCTCTTCTTATCGAGCTCGGAGTACTCCGCGATCTCGGCAATGACCTGCGCCTTCGTCAAACGCTTGGCAGACATTTGAGCTTCCTCTCTGTCGACACGAATCGACGAAAATCTCTCGGCATTTCAACCGCACTCGTGACGCCGGCGGTGTGCCGAAACGCTCGGGGCGGCGCTCGATGCCCCCCGTGGCGGCTTCGACGCAAAAACGACTAGCACCCCGATTTCGCATTCCGCAAGGGGAAAACAGCCGGTTTCGCGATTTCGTCCCGTCGAGCACCGCTGCCGTCCGCGCAACATGCGGTGCTTGACACCCGAGAGAACCTGGCGTTACCGAGCCGAACGACGACCCGATCGCACGGCCTTACTCAGATTGGTGCCTCGGGCGGTCCTGCCTTTGAGCGGGGGCCGGCGGCTGCCCGCGGCGCCGGCTGCCTCGCACAGGCGCGCCGTCTCTTTGCGCATCCGGCGGTCTTCGGCATCGGTCCGGTGGTCCCACCCGAGCAGATGCAGGAGACCGTGCGCCAGCAGCATGGCGAGCTCGGTGCGCAGCTCCACATTGCGCGAGCGTGCCTGCCTGCGAGCCGTGGGGACGCTGAGGACCACGTCCCCCAGTAGCCGGCCGGCGTGCTCGGCGTACGCGCCCTCTCGCTGCGGGAAGGCGAGAACATCGGTAGGGCGATTCTTCCCTCGATAGAACCGGTTTAGTTTCTGCATTTGATCGTCGTCCGTCAGAACAATCGAGAGCTCTGCATCCGCCATTTGAACCGCGCGTAACATCGCACGGGCCCACGCGGATACATCCGTCCGAGAGACGTCCCGGTAGCGTCCGCCCTGCGCAACGATGTGGACCGACATCGGCCCGGGATTGTGGAGGCGTACGCCCCGGAGCGCCAGCGGTGTAAGGATAGGGGGCGTGGAACGAACCTGCGCCATCGTGCCCGCGCTCGACGCCGCCCGGAGCGTCGGCGACGTCGTCGACGCGCTTCGCGAGTCGCTCGCCATTCCGGTCCTCGTCGTCGACGACGGTTCGCGCGACGCGACCGGTTACGTCGCCGGGGCGCACGGCGCAATCGTCTTGCGCCACGACCGAAATCTCGGCAAAGGAGCGGCCATTCTCAGCGGCCTCCGCGAGGCGAGGCAGCGTGGCTTCGCCGCGGCCGTCACGGTGGACGCCGACGGGCAGCACCCGGGCTCATCGGCTCGAGCCGTGCTGGAGGGCAGCCCGGACCCCCGAGCGATCGTGCTCGGCGTCCGCGATCTCGTTCGCGATGGCGCACCAAGAAGCAACCAGTTCGGCAACGGTGTCTCCAATTTCTTTCTCTCGGCCTTCGCCCGCGCGCGCCTCCGCGACACGCAATGTGGACTGCGGCGCTATCCGGTTGCCGAGACGCTGGCGCTCCCGACGCGCTCGCTCGGCTTCGCCTTCGAGGCCGAGGTTCTCCTACGCGCGATTGCGGTACGCTTGCCCATCGTCGAAATTCCCGTGCCCGTGATCTATCCGGCCCCCGGCGAGCGCCTCTCCCATTTTGACACCGTGCGCGACCCTGCGCGCATCGTGGCAACCGTCGTGCGGACGGTCATCGAGCTCCGCCGGGCGGAGCGGTGACGCATGCGTTCCGGGATCCTTCGACGCCTCCTCGTTGGGATGCTCGCCTTGTGCGCCATCCCGGCAGCGCTTCACGGGCTCGTTCTTTGGGGTACCCGCCTCGATTCGCCGCCCTCGTCGCTTCCACCGCCGGCACCCGTCCGTGCATGGACGCGCTCGCAGGCCGGGCTGCTGGAGATGTACGTCGAAGGGTCGCCCGAGCAGATTGGCGCGGCGCAAGGCCGGCTGCTCTACAGCCAGATGGTAGACGTCGAGCGTCAGCTCTACGGCGACTTCGAGCGTTACGTACCCGTGTGGCTCGCCCGCGTGGGAATCGAGGACCTCAGCAGGGTTCGATACCGGCATGTCGATCGGGGCATGCCGGAGCCGCGACGGCGCGAAATTGCCGCCCAAGCCCAGGCATTTCAGCCCGATCCCTTCGAATCGCGACTGCCGACGTACCACCGTATGGTGTTCCTCCATGCGCTTTACGACATCGCCCTCTCCGTCGAGCATTCTCCTCTCATCGGGTGCACGAGCATCGCCCTGGACGCGGCGCACACCGCGGACGGGCACGTGCTCCTCGCGCGGGCGTTCGACTTCGAAGCCGGCGACGTGTTCGATCGCGACAAGGTCGTCTTTCTCGTGCGCGAGGACGGCGCGATTCCTTTTGCGAGTGTCGCGTGGGCGGGGCTCGTCGGCGTCGTGACCGGCATGAACGCAGAGGGCGTCTTCCTCGACATACAGGGAGCGCGGGCTGGCGAGCCCCGGCCCGAGGGGATTCCCGTCGTCCTGTCGACGCGCGAGGCTCTCGCTCACGCGCACGATACCGGCGAAGCCGTCGCCATTCTCCGTGCGCAGCCGGTGATGGTCTCGCACCTCGTTTTCGTGGCCGACGGATCCGGTCACTTCGCCGTGGTCGAGCGAGCACCCGGAGTTCCCGCGTATGTCCGCGAATCGAACGAAAGCACCGCGGTCACCAACCACTTCGAAGGCCCACTCGCGGCGGACCCGAAGAACGTTCGCGTTCGCCAGGTCACGAGCACCGTCGCACGGCTCCGCCGGGCTGCCGAGCTGCTCGCGAACGTACCCCTCCATTCGGCCCGCCCCGAAGACGTCCTCGCGATCCTCCGGGATCACCGTTGCGCCGGGCAGGAGGCATGCCCGCTCGGCGACAGGCGCTCGATCGACGCGTTCATCGCCACACACGGCGTGGTGGCCGACCCCACCGGGGGCATCCTCTGGGTCAGCGCCGGTCCGCATTTGTCCGGGCGCTTCGTCCGTCTCGACCTGCGCACATTGCTCTCGTCTTCCCATGATCCCGCCGGCGATCCCGAGCCGGAGACCATGCCCGCAGACCCGACGGTCCCCCCCCGGAGGGCGGATTCCCGATGACGCTCTCGAGGCGCGCGCTGCTCGGGGCATCCGCTCTGCTCGTCTTGCGGGTGCGCGAGGCACGTGCCGAGCGTCCGCTCGACGAGCTCCTGGGGGCGATCGCGCGGGCTCGAGCGCCGGTCCGCACGATACAAGGGCCCTTCACGCAAACGCGCACCATCGGTCTCCTGTCCACCGAGGTCCGCTCGACCGGCACCATGACGATGCTGCGCCCGGACCGCCTTCGGTGGGATCTCGGCCCTCCCGACGACGTGACGTTCTGGATAACCCCGGAGGGCTTCGCGTACCGGAGCCCCAACGGGGGCGGGCGGCTGCCCCCGGCCAGCGCTCGCCTGAGCGGCGCTCTCGACGACCTTCGCACCCTCTTCGGCGGCGACCTCGGGCGGTTGCGCGAGCGCTGGGATGTACGCGTATGGCGGGACGACGCGAGCGGAGCCGAGATCGAAGCGACCCCTCGAGCCGACGCCGGGGCCACCGTGCGAGGCCTGCGCGTGAGCCTGGCGTCCGATCTCGTGAGGCCGACCCGAGCGATCTTCGTCGAGGGGCCGCACGACCGGACGACGATTGAGTTCGGCGCCCTCGCGACGAACGAGCCTGTCGACGAGCATCGCATGCGACCGCCGCGCTAGAAGCGCGAAAGCGCTGTATATAGTGCGCCTATGGCCGCCGAGCCCCCGAAGCGACGATTGTTTCGCCTTTTGCGGCGCGCGGCCAAGGGCGCCAGCGCCGCCGGTGAGCGTACGACCGCCGACGAAAGCTCGCTCTGGAGCGCGCACGAGCGTGCGCTCGTGCGGGCCCGTGACGCGGGAGCGGCCGCGCAGCGGATCGCCTCGAGCGCCGCGCGTCAACGAGGCTCGATCGACGGCGTGGCGGATCGGGCGCGCGCTCTCTCCTCCCGAGCGGCGGAGGTCCAGGCGAGCTTTTCGCGCGTGGTGGACACCTTCGAGCGCCTGGCCCTGGTGGCGCTGAACGCAGGGCTCGAAGGGGCGCGCCTCGGCGAGGCCGAGGGCCGGCAGCTAGCGCTCGTGAGCGACGAAGTCCGTGCGCACTCGTCGCGCGGCGGCGATCATGCGCGCGAGCTCGCGGGATCGCTCACGCACATGACGACCGAGCTCGTGCAGCTCGAGTCGCAGGTCGCGCAGGCCCAGGCGGTCGTCGCCGAAGTGACCCAGGACTCGGCGCGCGCCGCCGGTGCGGCCAGCGACGCGGAATCGGCGCTAGTCGACATGGGCGAGCGCGTGAAGAAGGCGACCGGCAGCGATCCCGAGGCCCTTCGCGCGATCGCGGAGGCGAGCGACCGCGCGCGTGCGCTCGTGGTGTCTCTGGCGGCGCTGAACGGCAAGGTGCCGCGCGCTCTTCTCGTGGGCGCGCTGGGTCCGGCGCTGGCCCCTCTGTCGAGGCTCCTGGCCGAAGACGAGGATTCGGAGCACGAAGGGGACGGGAGCGACTGACGTGGCGTCGCGCGACCCGGAGCTACTGCGACTGCTCCTCCTCGAGCTGAAGCGCCACCTCGAAGTCCTCGAGGCTCCGTCGCGAGACGACGTGGCCGTCCAGCGCGCGATGCATGCGATGAAAGGAAGCGCCGGGCTCGCCGGCGAGCGCGAGCTCTCCGCCGCACTCGAGCGGCTCCAACGGCGCTGGCGAGAGGGCGACGAAACGGCTCACCACGAGGCCGTGGCGGTCGTACGCACGGCCGTGGAACGGCTCTCGTCGGGCGAGTCCGCCGTCTTCGCTCGATGGCCGGTTCCCCCCGACGGCCTCGTCGCGCGCCCGCTCGACCCGCTCGTGCGCGCGCAATACGCCGCCGAGGTCACCGATCGACTCGCGCGTATCGACGATGCCCTCGCCACAGTGGACGACCCACACGAAGCAGCCCGGGCCGCCTACCGGCACATCCATACGATGAAAGGTGCCGCGAGCGCCGTGGGCGACGAGCCCATGAGCTGGTTTTGCCACGGTCTGGAGGAGAAGCTCCAGTCGGCCGACTCGCGCGAGTCCTCGCGCATCGCGCTGCAGGAAGTCGCGCGCTGGCGCGTGGTCCTGGGCGGACTGCTCGACGAGCCCGAGACGGCGCTCGCCACGCTTCGCGCCCGCAACGGGGTAACCCCCCCGCCACGCGTCGCTCGTTCGAGCGCGCCGGCCCCTCGCGGTTCGGAGTCGGAGCCGCCGCGCACGTCCGCCTTCGACGAGGTCACGGCGACGATCCGCGTCGCCGCGGTCGACGTGGATCGCCTGCTTCAACGGTTCGACGCGATCGACCTCGTTCGCGAGGGTATTGCCGCTCGCGCAGAGCGAGCTCGCGAGGCGGCCGTGGGTCTGCGCGAGTTACGTGCTTCGCTCGTCGAGGCCCTGCGTCTCATCGGGCCCCCTCGGCCTTGGGGCGCGCCTGCGGCCGCGCTGCAACGGGTCGAGCTGGCGACGAAACGCCTCGGAAGCTTCGGTGACGATCTCGATGCCTCGTCCGCATACCTTCACGCCACCGACCACGCCCTGCGCGATGACGTGGCTGACGCGAAGAAACAACTCTCGACGATGCGCCAGACGACGGTGGGCCGCATCTTCGCGAGGCTCACGACGGCCATCGAGTCCGAGGCGCGCCGAAGCGGCCGCGCCGTGATCGTGCGCACGCGCGGTACCGACGAGACGATCGATCGGCGTATCGCGGAACAGCTGGTCGAGCCCTGCCTGCAGCTCGTCCGCAATGCAGTGGCTCACGGCATCGAGCCACCCGATGTCCGCGCGGCTCTTGGCAAGCCGCACGCGGGCACGGTCGCCCTGGGCGCGCGCAAGCTCGGCAATCGGCTCAGCCTCGCCATCGAGGACGACGGTGCCGGAGTCGACGTCCTCGAGGTCCGGCGGCGCGCGGCCGAGGCCGGTCTGGTGACTCAGTCGCTTGCCGAAGCGGCCGACGACGACACACTGCTGACCCTCCTCTTCGTGCCCGGCTTCTCGACGCGAGAGTCGAGTGACCTGCTGGCAGGCCGCGGCATAGGACTCGACATCGCGCGCAGCGTCGTTCAACGAATGGGGGGCGCGATCCGGCTCTCCAGTCGCGCCGGCGTCGGCTTCACCGCCCACGTCGACGTGCCCATCGAGAGCGGGATGGTCACCCTCCTCTGGGTGACCGCCGGAAGCGAGGAGTTCGCGCTCCTCGCCTCGAACGCGCGTCGGGTGCGCCGAAACGACGGCCCAGATGCGCCGCGCGTTCCCCATCTCCTCTCGTGCCTCGACGCGAAGCCGCGCGCCGGGCCGGCCTACGCGGTCGACATGGAGCTCCAGGGCGACGGCGCAACCGAACAGCCGCTCACCCTCGGGGTCGACGCCGTCGGGCGAACGGAGGAGCTCCTCGTCCGCCCGCTGGGGCCGCTGCTCGCAGGGCTGGGCCCGTTCGCCGGTGCGATCGTCAGGGGGGATGGGTCCCTGCGTCTCGCCATCGACGCATGGGCGATCGCACCGCGGGCGCGCGCCGTGGCTGCGGCCGCGAATCCGTCTCCGAGCAGTCAAGCCGCCTCGTCGCGGCGCTGAGTCGATTCTCCGCTTCCGGTGGTCGTCCTAGGATTCGTTGGGTCGCGATGCCGGCGCCGTTCCGAATCGATGTGATGAGGTCGAGCGATGTCGCGGTCCTGTCTGCCCTCGACGCAGCCGCGCCGATGGATGAGGTGCAGTTGCGCGAGGAGCTCGCGCGACCGTGGTCCCATGTGTGGGTCGTTCGCGAAGAAGACGAGCTGCCGGTCGCGTTCCTCGTGGCCTGGCACGTCGCGGACGAGCTTCACGTCCTCAACGTCGCGACGCGCGTCGACAGGCGGCGTCGAGGAATGGCTCGCGCCCTCATCGATTGCGCCGTCGCCTATGCGCGAACCGGAGGAGTCAGGCACCTGCTTCTCGAAGTGCGTCGTTCGAATCGCGCGGCGATCGCCCTCTACCGTGGCGCGGGCTTCTTCGCGATGGGGGTGCGGGCCCGCTACTATCCGGACAACGAAGACGGCGTCGAGATGGTCCTCCTGCTGGATCCTCAGACCGGATCCATAGTCGCGCATGCCGACGAGGTGCGCCTGGATCCCTGATCAGGCGGGGCCGGCCCGCCGGTGTTACACATGATGATGAAGTTGCCGATGACGCGCTCCCCGTGGCCCCTGAGTTTGGCGGCCGTCCTCGCCCTCGCTGGCACGGCTCGCGCGCAGCCTTCGTCGCCGCGCGCCGTCGCGCCCGGCCCCCTGGCGGCTGCGACGGAGTCGCTCCGCTCGACCGACTACGCGGCAGCCGAGAAGGCACTGGCCGCAGTTCAGGGTGCCGATCGGCCGGCGGCTCTCGCCGCGCTCGCTCGCGCGATGCTCGAGCAGGGGCGCTTTGCGGACGCCAGCAAGTACGCATCGCAGTCGATGGCGCTCGGCGGGCCGCAGCGTCTGGCCGCTTGGGCCCTTCAAGGAGAGATTCTCGCCGCACAGGGCAAGATCGACGACGCCATCAAGCTGCTCGATCCGCAGAAGGGCGCACCCGGGGTGGACGGTCGCCGCGTGCGGCTGGTCTTGGGGACCCTGCTCGTCCGCGCCGGCCGGCGCGCGGACGCGGAGCCCGTGCTCATGGAGTTCGCCAACGAGTACGGCAACGATTCCATCTCGGCCACGGACGCCGAGGGGCTCGCGATGGTCGGCCGCGCCATGCATCTGCTCCGCCACGCCAAGGACGCCAATCGCGCGTATAACGAGAGCGAGCACGCCGAGCGCGGGCGGGTCGAGACGCTGCTCTGGCGAGCGGATCTCTATCTGGACAAGTACGACCCGGGCCACGCCGAGGAGGTGCTCACCGAGGCGCTGAAGGTCGCGCCGCACCGCGCCGACGCGATGGTTCTCCTCGCGCGCGTCAAGCTCGAGGAGGCGTTCGATTTCGAAGCCGCCGAGAAGCTCGCGAACGACGCGCTCGCCGTCGACCCCAAGCACACGGAGCGTTCGCGATCCGGGCGGGAATTGCCCTTCGCGACATGAACCTCCAGGCGGCCAACGTAGCCATCGACGCGGGCCTCGCCGTCGACCCGAACGACCTGGAGCTGCTCAGCCAGCGCGCGGCAGCGCGTCTCTTGGCCGACGATCGTCCGGCGTTCGAGGCTTCCAAGCGCGAAGTCCTCGCCCGGAACAAGGAGTTCAGCCAGGCTTACGGCATCATCGGCGAGTATGCCGAGTGGGAGCACCGCTACGACGACGTCGTCGCCATGATGAAAGACGCGGTCGCCCTGGACCCGAAAGATGGGAAAGCTTGGGCGCAGCTCGGCCTGTGGCAGACACGAAACGGCGACGAGCAGGAGGGCATCAAGTCTCTCGAGCAATCGTGGACGCTCGATCGCTTCAACGTGCAGGCGTACAACACGCTGCAGCGCCTCTACCGCGACTGGATCCCGAAGGAATACGAGAGCGCGCCCGCGGGCGTCTTCGACATACGCTACCCGAAAGCCGAGCGCGCCGTCCTCGAGCGCTATCTGCCGCGGATGCTCGCGGACGCATGGGGGCAGATGAAGACGCACTACATGTTCGTGCCCACCGTGCCGGTGCACGTCGAGACCTACGAGAGCCGCGAGCACTTCAGCGTGCGCACGAGCGGGCTACCGAACATCGGGATTCAGGGTGTGTGCTTCGGGCACGTCGTCGCGGCGATGAGCCCGGTCAGCGAGCCGTTCAACTGGGGGAACGTCGTGTGGCACGAGCTCGGGCACGTGTTCGCGATCCAGCTCTCGAAGAACCACGTACCTCGCTGGTTCACCGAGGGTCTCAGCGAGTACGAGACGATGATCCGGAGGCCGGAGTGGCAGCGCGAACTCGACCCAGAACTCTACCTCGCCCTCAAGAAGAACGCGCTCCCCGGCGCGCTCGAGATGAACCGCGCGTTCACGCACGCGGACGGCGCGCTCGATGTGACGATTGCCTACTATGCGGCGAGCCAGATGCTCGCGTTCACGGCCGAGCGGTTCGGCTTCTCCGGTATCGCCCGCGCGCTCGATTTGTGGGGGCACGCGAAACGCACGCCCGAGGTCATCCGCGAAGCGTTCGGGGTCACGCCGGCTGAGTACGACGCGGGTTTTCGCGCGTGGGCGATGGCCCGCCTCGCTCGCTACGACGGGCAGTACCTCTTCGACGTGAAGCCGCTCCCCGTCGACGATGCTCGCGCGGCTGCGAGCGCAGCGCCGCGAAGCGCTCGCGCCCACGTCGTCCTCGCTCTCGCGCTGCTCCGGGCCCATCGCGCGGACGACGCCGCCCACGAGGTGGATGAAGCGCTGGGGATCGATCCGAACGACAAGGACGCCCACTACGCCGCCGCCAAGCTCGCGGCGACGAGCAGCGATCTCGCCGGAGAGGAGAAGCACCTGCGCGCGATCAAGGCAGCCGGCGGGGACGGGTACACGGTCGAGATGGGGCTCGCCGAATTGGAGGAAGCCCGCGGAAATGCGGGCGCCCGGCGTGCGGCGCTCGAGGCGGCGTATCGGTTCGACCCGACGCAGGTCGAGCCGCCGAAGGAGCTCCTGAAGCTCGCGAAGAAGGAGAAGAGCGACGCCGCTGCGCTCTGGGCTCTCCGTGAGATCGCTCGCCTGGACCAGCACGATCGCGCGCACTATCGCGAGCTCTTGGCGATGCTGATCGTCGAAAAGAAGTGGGACGAAGCCAAGCGAGTCGGCGACGCCGCGCTCTACGTCGACGTCGAGAGCTCGGCCATTCACACCGATTACGCGCGTGCCCTGGCGGCGACGGGCGATCACCAGACGGCCGCATTCGAGCTCGAGAGCGCGCTCCTGTGCGACGCAAAGCCCGCCGAGAGAGCGACGCAGCACGCGCTGCTCGCCCGCGAGCGGCAGGCGCTCGGCGACCCCAGCGCAGCGCGTGCGCACCGTGACGAGGCCCTGAAGCTCGATCCGCAGAACGCCGAAGCGCGGTCGCTCAAGCTCTAGCGCGGCAACTACAGACCCAGCGCGAGCGACCCCTCGCGGCGGGGCTCGGCGGCGCCCTGCCAGAGCTGCGCTCCTGCCAAGCCGATCGCGGGCGCATCGGCGAGGTGCTCCACCTCTTTCGTCTCGTGCCCCATCTGGTGGAGGGTCAGCACGACGTCGGCCGGCAGCCCGTGCGGCTCCAGAAAAAGCACGTCAGGAGAGTCTTGCTGGTGAAAGCGGGGCGCCCGTACGGAATCGGCGGCGTCCATGCCGAAGTCGAGCGCGTTCGACAGCTCCTCGAAGACCGCGGTGATGATGCGCGACCCGCCGGCGGCGCCCAGCACGAGCTCGACGTTGCCGCTGGGGCCGACCACGATCGTGGGCGACATCGATGAGAGCATGCGCTTGCCCGGCGCGATGGCGTTCGGCTCGCCCTGCACCAGGCCGAACATGTTCGCGGTCCCGGGTACCGCCGCGAAGTCGTCCATCTCGTCGTTCAGCAGGAAGCCGAGCCCGGGCACGGTGACGTCGCTGCCGTACCACGCGTTGAGCGTCGTCGTGATCGCGACGGCATCCTGCCCGTCGACGACCGAGAGGTGGGTCGTGTGCGGTCCATCGCCGCTCGGGCCGGGTATGCTCGGAAAGAGTTCTTTCGTCGGCGTCGCGCAATCCATCCGGATGGTCGCGCGCTGGCCCTGAGCCCACTCGTTCGACAGGAGCTGGTCCAGCGGCATCTTGACGAAATCGGGGTCGCCCAGCTTCGCGTTGCGCGCCGCAAAGGCGCGGCGCATCGCCTCGGCCGCGAGGTGCACCTGCTCCGCCGAATGCCAGCCGAGCGCGCGCACGTCGAAGCCCGCCAGCAGGTGGGCGATCATCGCCATCGTCACGCCACCCGACGACGGCGGCGGCATGCCGATGGCGAGCCGATCTCGGTACCGGAACTCGATGGGCTGGCGCCACTTCGCCCGGTAGGACTGCAGGTCGGACTGCGTGATGAGCCCGCCCGCCTCTTTCATGGCGCGCGCCAGCGTCTCGGCGACGGGACCCTCGTAGAAGCCGGGTGGCCCGAGCTCGGAGATGCGCCGCAGCACCGCCGCGAGCTCAGGGTCGCGCCACGTCGCGCCCAGCGCGGGGGGGGCACCGTTCGGCAGGAAGAGCGCGGCCGATGCCGGGAACTTCGCCAGCCGCTCCTTGACCCAGTCGAGGGTACCTGCGAACGCCGCGTCGACGACGAAGCCGCGCTCGGCGAGCTCGATCGCCGGTGCCAGCAGCTCGGGCCACGTTTTGTGCTTCGACCCGAGCGAGTGCCACGCCTCCCAGAGCCCCGCCACCGAGCCGGGCACACCCACCGAGCGCCACCCCTCGCGGGAGTCTCGCGTCGGTTTGCCGTCGGGTCCCAGGTACATGTCGCGAGTCGCCGCTGCGGGGGCCACTTCGCGAAAGTCGAGCGCGTACGGCCGTCCGCCGACCCGCGCCACGAGGAAGCCACCGCCGCCGATGTTGCCGGCCGTGGGGAAGGCGACCGCGAGCGCGAACGCCGTCGCGACGGCGGCGTCCACGGCGTTCCCGCCGCTCGCGAGGACGTCGACGCCTACCTTCGTCGCCAGCCCGTTCGCGCTCACGACCATGCCATGGGCGCCCTTGGGCGCCGCCGCACCCTGCGGGAAGGGCCAGTCCGCTGGAAACCGCACCGGCGGCGCCGCGGCGGCGACCGGCGCCTCCGCTACCGCTGCGGGGGTCTTGCCGGCGTTTGGGCGGGCATGGTCGACGCACGCCATAAGCGCGGCGAGAGCGGCGAGGGCGAGCGGCCTCGGGTTCATCTGCCGGTTGTACCGCGGCTTCGTGATTTCGCCGAGTTGCGAACGAGATCGTTGGCAAGGCAACGATTGGTGCATCCTCCCGGCACGCTCCGCCGCGTCAGACCCCCTCGACGGTCACCGGCGTGCCGCTGAAAGCGGCGTTGCCGCTCAGCGGGTCAACGCGCGCGTCGTCGGTCACGTCGTTGATGCTCGCGCCGGCGTGCTCGCGCGCGACGCGAAGCTCGACGCCCGGTTCGGCGTGCCCCCAGCCGTGTGGGAGGCTCACGACGCCCGGCGCGATCTCATCGCTCACTTCCAGCGCGATCTGGACCTCGCCCACGCGCGAACGAAGGCGCACGCGCGCTCCGTTCGTCAGGCCGCGGACGGAGGCATCCTGCGGGTGCATCAGCAGCGTGCACCGGTCGCGTCCTTTCACCAGCCGGTAGCTGTTGTGCATCCACGAGTTGTTGCTCCGCAGGGTGCGGCGCCCGACGAGCACGAGCTGTGCCGCCTCGGGCGGCCCCTCGTCCAGCGACCCGACGAGCCTCGGTACGTCCTCGAGAAACCGGCGCGGAGCCAGGTCGGATCGTGCGATCTGGCGTGTGAAGGCTCTCCGGGAGGCGAGGGCGCAGCGGACCGAGATCAGCCCCGTGGGTGTGCTTCTCCAGCGCTCGCAGCGAGAGGCGATGCGGCCCGGCGCGAAGCGCCATGTCGAACACCCTGCGGGGACCGATGGCGCGCGCCGCGCGCGCCATCAGTCGACGCCCGGCGCCGAGCTCCGGCGTGTGCGCGGGCGAACGCGCACGCGAGATTCGGCGAGGATGGCCCAATCGTCGCGCACCCCCGCCGGCGGCGCGAACACCGGCGGCGACCACCGCGCGACGTTGCGAACGGCGAGCGCGCTCAGGAGCAGATTGAAGTGTTCGCGCTCGAGGCCGAAGGTCGTCGGCAAGAGCACGTTCGCGTGGCGTGTCGTCTGGTTCTTGTAGAGATCGAGCGAGACCATCGCCTCCAGCCCGGCCAGCGCGCGCGACAAGCGCGCGCCGTTGGGGAGCGATGCGACCGGGTTGCCCGCGAGCGTGACCAGCGCGCGGATGTGTCCCGCCTCGATCTCCTCGGCGAGGCACGCCGCGGGCAGCTCGCCGCCGAACTCCGGCAAGCTGCGCACCGTGCTGCGGTACCGCCCGAACGCGCCGCGATATCCGGCGAGCGCGGCGAGGGGCACCAGGTCGACGGCGGGCGTCGTGAACATCACGCCGCCCGCGCGATCGAGGTTGCCCGTGAGCACGTTCAGCGCCACGACGAGCCACGCCGCCAGGCCGCCGAACTCTTGCTGGCACACGCCGATGCGCCCGTAGACGACTCCGCACGGAGCCCCCGCCAGCTCGCGCGCGAGGCGCCGGATTTCCGCCGCCGGAATCCTCACGACCGATGCGACGCGCTCCGGCGCGAACGGCGCGGCCGCTCTCTCGAGTTCGGGCAGCCCGTCGACGAACGCCAAGAGGCGCCCGGGGCGAACGCGGCCCTCCTCGAAAAGAGTTCGCACCATGGCCATGAGCAGCAGCGCGTCGGTGCCCGGGCGCACGAAGTGATGCTCGTCGGCGATGCGGGCTGTCTCGGTCCGCCGCGGGTCGACGACGACGAGCTTGCCGCACCGCGCGCGCATCGCGCGCAGTCGCCGCTCGATGCCCGGCGCCGACATGAGGCTGCCGCCCGAGACGACCGGGTTGGCGCCGATGCAGAGGAAGAACTGGGTGCGGTCGACGTCGGGCACGGGCAAGAGCACCTGGTGTCCGAACATCTCGAGCGCCGCCAGCATGTGCGGCAGCTGATCGACGCTCGTCGCCGAAAAGTTCGACCGCGTGCGAAGGACCTGGTGCAGGAGCAGCGAGCCGAGGAAGGAATGCCCGTTGTGCGCCATAGGGTTGCCCGAGTAGACGGCCACGGCGTCCTTGCCGTGCACGCGGGCGACGTTCGCCAGCTTCTCCGCCGCGATCTCGATGGCGGCATCCCAGCCCACGCTGCGCCAGTCTCCGGCCTCGCGCAGGCACGGCTCGAGCACCCGGTCCGGGTCGAGGCGCACGTCCTCGAGCGCGAGAGCCTTCGGGCAGATATGCCCGCGCGACAGCGGGTCCTCGCGGTCGCCCTCGATTCGGGTGGCGCGATCGCCTTCGACGTGCACGGCGATGCCGCACATCGCCTCGCAAAGCATGCAGGTGGCAAAGCGAGTCTCGCTGGGCATGGTACGCTTGCTTATGCCTGTACCGCAGAGCGGCAAGACAATTCCTCTCGAGCTCATCGAAAAGCTCCCGAAGACTGACCTGCACGTACACCTCGACGGTTCGCTCCGTCTCTCGACGATCCTCGAGCTCGCCGAGAAGCAGAAGATCGAGCTCCCTGCCCGCGACCCGGAGGGGCTCCGGGCGGCGATGCACCTCGGCGAGAACTGCGGATCGCTCGTCGAGTACCTGAAGGCCTTCGACGTCACGCTGCGCGTGATGCAGACCGAGGAGGCCCTCCGGCGCATCGCCTTCGAGCTCGCCGAGGACGCCGCCCGCGAGACCGTCCGTTACATGGAGGTCCGCTACGCGCCGATGCTGCACACGCGGCGCGGCCTCAAGCTGACGACCGTCGTCGAGAGCGTGCTCGAGGGCCTGCGCGAGGCGCAGGAGAAGCTCGGCATCGAGTCGAACGTGATCATCTGCGGGATCCGCAACGTCTCGCCGGAGCACTCGCTCGAGATGGCCGAGCTGGCGGTCGCCTACAAGGGCCGGGGCGTCGTCGGCTTCGACCTCGCGGGCGCCGAGTACGACCACCCGGCCAAGCACCACAAGGCGGCCTTCCAGCTCGTTCGCGACAACAACATCAACGTCACCATCCACGCTGGCGAGGCCTACGGGACCGAGTCGATCGCGCAGGCCATCCACGTCTGCGGCGCGCATCGCATCGGCCACGGGTGCCGCCTGCGCGAGAACGGCGACCTGCTCCACTACGTCAACGATCATCGCATCCCGCTCGAGTGCTGCCCCTCGTCGAACGTGCAGACGGGCGCCATCCGCGACATGAGCAGCCACCCGCTGAAGCTCTACAAAAACCTGGGACTGCGCGTCACCGTGAACACGGACAATCGCCTGGTCACCGATACGACCGTGAGCAAGGAGCTCTGGCTCTGTCACACGCAGATGGGGCTGACCCTCCGAGACCTGAAGCAGATCATCCTGAGCGGCTATCAAGAGCGCCTTCTTGCCGTTCCACGTGAAGCAGCAGTACTTGCGCAAGGTGAGCGAAGAGCTCGCGGCGTTCCCCGACGACGACGCGGCCGCCTTGCACGTGCCGACCTCGTCGAAGCTGCAGCTGTCGTCTTGAGCGGCAGCGCGTGCTAAAAGCGCCCCCCTTGCCGATGCCGGAGCCGACGTCCCTTCAGGTGGACCGCGTCTTCGACGCGCTCGAAATCGCCGCGTCTGCGGCCGAGGGTCGACCTGCGCCCCGCATGCCGCTCCCGGTGGGAACCGACGAGTTTCGCGCCGCGGCCAAGCTCGATCCGAGAGCGCTGCGCGCCCGGCTCGACCGGGTCGTCATGGGCGAGGACCCCGAGCGCGGTCTGGACGCGCTGCTCGAGGCGGGTGCGCTCGCGGCGCTCTTCCCCGAGGTGCACGCCATGGTCGGCTTCGGCGACGGCGAGTGGCGCCACAAGGACGTCTGGAAGCACACCAAGCAGGTGGTGTGGCAGTCGGTGCCGCGGCTCGAGGTCCGCTGGGCGGCGCTCTTCCACGATATCGGCAAGGTGAAGACGCGGTCGATCACCGCCGACGGCAAGGTGCACTTCCTCGGGCACGCCGAGGTGGGCACGCGCATGTTCGAGAAGCTCGACCGCCGGCTCGGGCTCTTCGCCTACGAGCCGTCGCTCAAGGAGACCGTGCGCTTTCTGGTGCTGCACCACCTGCGCGCCAACCAGTACGCGGCCGACTGGACCGACAGCGCCGTCCGGCGATTCGCCCGCGAGCTCGGCGCCCACCTCGAAGACCTGCTCTGCCTGGCGCGCGCCGACATCACGACCAAGCGCCCGGAGAAGAAGCGTCGCGGCCTGCAGCAGATCGAAGAGCTGCAGCACCGCATCGCGTCCCTCGCCGAGGAAGACGCACGCGTTCCGCCGCTCCCGAGCGGCATCGGCGACGAGATCATGCGCGCGTTCGGGCTGCCTCCGTCTCGCAAGATCGGCGACCTGAAGAAGGCCCTCGAGCTGGCCGTCGAATCCGGCGAGATCGCGCCGCACCAGCCCGCAGAAGCGTACGTCGAGTTCGTGAGGGTCAACCGCGAGCGCTTCGGACTATAGGAGAGGACAGGACTCCGGGAAGCCGGTCACCAAAATCTCTCCCGTCTTCCCGTCTTCTCTTCAAACTCTCTCTCTCATTGCGGTTTCGTGGCGCGATCTTGCAGGGCTTGCATCGTGTCGGCGAGGTCGTGGTCTTTGCGCATGCACGGAGAGCAGTCCGAGCGGCCGAGGAAGCCGCAGCCGCGCGTCGCCTCGTACGGCTGCAGCAGCGCGAACATGCGTACGTCGCCCCTTTCGCGGGCCTCGCCGAGGAGCGCGTGTCGCTGCTCGCAGGTCTTCGCGTCGCGGAACGCGAGCGCGACTGCGAGCGCAGGGCTCGCGCGTTTGCGTACGTCGTCCACTTCGAGCGAGCGCTTCGCGCGCACGGCGGCTTGCGGGTACAGACGGCCCGAGGCGCCATAGGCGATGTCGTAGAGCAGGTCGATGCCCCGCATGCCCATCTTCGACTCGAGAGCCTCGAACGCTTCGTCCTGCGCCTCGTGCAGCAGCGCCGCGTTGCGCACGTCCTCCTCGAGCTTCACGTCGGCCGCGGCGCTCGGGTCCGCGGCCAGCCACGCCGCGGCCTCGCGCATCGCCTCGCGCGCGTTTCGCACGCCGCTGTACGCTCGTTCGAGCAGCGCGTGGACGTCGGCCCGGTGCGGCTCCTTCTTCTCGACCGGCGTCAGCTCTTCGATCGCGCTCGCGAAGTCGCCCTTGTCGATCTTCGCCTGCGCCGCAGCGACGATGTCGTCCACCTTCGGATCCGGCGGGCGCGGCGGCGGGGGCGGCTCCAGCAAGTTCGCGGCGCTGCCCGTAGGCCCGACGGCCGACGCGGCGCCATGGTCCGTCGCCGTCACCACGATGACCGCCGTGAGGACGACGCTTCCGAGAGCCGCCGCGATGAGCACCGCCAGCCGCGGCGTCAGCCACGGGGGCCTGGCTTTCAGCACTCCCCCGAACGACGCCCCGACCAGCGACGCCACGCTCGGCCGCAGCGGGACCGGCGGATGCTGCGCCAGGCCCGTCGGTGCCACCCCCAGCTCCGAGCGGGAACCCGCCCCGTCCGAGATGCTCGCCCGCGATGCGCGTGCCCCCAGCGCCGACGCCGGTACCGGTACCTCCGTGATGAGCCCGCGCTCGGCGAGCACCACGCTCGTCGCGTCGATCGCGGCGGTCAGCTCCCTGGCGTCTTCGAAGCGCGCGCTCGCTTCCTTGGCGAGCAGTCGTTCGACGATCGCCTCGACCTCGGGCGGCACGTTCGCCTGCGGCGCGCGTTCGCTCATCTTCGGAATCGGCGCCGTCACGTGCATCCCGAGGAGCGACACCTTGCTCTCGTGCTCGAATGGCCGGGCGCCGGTCATCATCTCGAACGCGATGACTCCGAGCGCGTAAAGGTCAGCCCGCGCATCGACGGCTTGCCCGAGCGCCTGCTCGGGCGCCATGTACTCGGGCGTGCCGTAGACCATACCGAGCTGCGTGAGCACCTGCCCGGATGCGTGACGCTCGCCGACCAGAGCGCCCACGGGGACTTTCGCGATGCCGAAATCGAGCACTTTGACGAAGTCGTGGTCCCCGTCGCGCTCGACGAGCATCACGTTCTCGGGCTTGAGATCGCGGTGCACGATGCCGAGGGCGTGCGCGCGATGAAGAGCGCCGGCGATCTGCCGCATCACGTGGAGCGCCCGGCCGAGGTCCATCGACGACCCCGCGATGGCGTCGCGCAGGCTCGTTCCCTCCACGAACTCGAGCACGAGGAAGAACGAGCCGTCGTCCAGCTTGCCGAAATCGGTCGCACCGGCCACGTTCGGGTGATCGATGTGCGCGGCAGCCATCGCCTCGCGCTCGAAGCGCGCCACCACCTCCGGGAGGCGACTCATCTCCGGGTGCAGCACCTTGACGGCCAGGCGCTTGCGCATGTGCGTATGCTCCGCCTGGTAGACGGCGCCCATACCCCCCTCGCCGATGACGCGCTCGATGCGATAGCGGCCGCCGATGACGGTGCCGACGAGCGACTGGGGGCCGCCGGGGCGCGTGCTCGGCCGTTCCCCCTTCCGCGCGTCCTGCCGGACCGCCGCGGCGCGCGGGCTTTCGGCGCTGGTGGTGGCGGAGCGGTCGGGGTCGGAACTCATCGCGCGAAGCCGGAGCATGCGGCGCGCAGGGCCGCGGCGCTACTGGTCAAAGCTTAGCCCTACGCAAAGCGTCATGGCGAACGAGTCTTTTCCGACGAACGGGCCCAGCGCGCTCGCCCCCGAGCCCGCCCCGGCCCCCGCACCCGCCCCGCCACCCCCTCCGGCCCCCCGGCCGTACATGGGGCCGAAAAATCCGGCCCCGATGCGTCCTCCCAGCTCGACAACGAGCAGCCACGGGGTGGCACGCCCGCGAAGCCGGTACCCCAGACCGAGGCCCACCGGGACTTCGAGCATGCCGCCGGTCTGGCTCTCGAAGAGCACGTTGACGGTCTGCGTCCCCGTCGTCACCGTCTTCTGGTAGCTCGCCGCCGCCGTGTACGCGTAGCCGAAGCCGGCAAAGACCCACGTGCGCCACGGCGCCGAGAGCAGCGGCGGCGCCAGCTTGAGGTGCAGCCCGCCTGCCCAGAACGTACGCAGGCCGAGGCCCGACGCCGGCGAGATGTCCTGCGCGAGGTACGCGCCGATGCGCACCATCGGAACGAGCGCGAGGTGGCCCTGAAGCTCGAAAAGGGGGCCGACGTCGGGGCTGGGAGCCGCCGGGTCGCCGCCGGTCGCGAAGCGCTTGATGGCGCCGACCTGGCCGCCGACGTCCCAGCGCACCTGCCCGCTGGCGTTCGTCGTCGCGAGCAGCGCAAGGGATAGGACGACTCGCGCGAGGAGCTGCGGAGGCCCGGGGACTCGCATGGTGCAGGCGCGGCTTGCTCCGACGGAGTACGCGCAGATTCGACCGGAGCAGCGACCGCCTCAACGGTCAGTTGAGGATGCTCTCCTTGGCGCGCAGCTCTTCGAGTCGCTGGCGGATACTCGCGGCGTCGGGAGCCTGCGGCACGAGTTCGAGGAGCCGGGATAGGTCGGCGCGTGCCGCCTCGACGGCGCCGAGCCGGGCCGCGAGCATCCCGCGCTCGCGCAGGGCGGGCACCGAGTCGGGCGTGAGGCAGATGATGCGATCGAGCGCGAGCAGGGCGCGCGCGAAGTCCCCGCGCGTGGCGTGGATCCACTTCAGGTTGATGAGCATGCGAACGAGCATCGTGCGCGGGCTCGCCGGCGTGAGGTGCTCGGCGGCGGAGAACTTCTGCGTTGGCGACGCTCGCTCAAGCAACCGCTGGAGGGCGCCGTCATCGAGGCGCCGGCCGGCGAAGAACGGGTCGACGGCGACCGGCATGTCGTCGCGCTCGGGCGGATCCACGCGGACGAGGAAGTGGCCCGGGAAGCTCACGCCGCGCGCGCGTACGCCCACGCGCCGGGCGACCTCGCAGTAGACGAGCGCCAGCGTGATGGGAATCCCGAGCTTCCGCTCGAGGACGTCGGGCAAGAGGCTGTTCTTCGGGTCGTAGTAGTCGTGCTCGTTGCCGCGGAAGCCGCCCTGCGCGTAGAGGTACTCGGAGAGGACGTCGGCTTGCGCGGCCGCCGGCAGGGCGTCGATGTGCCCGTCGGCGAGGGGCTCGGCGAGTTCGTCGAAGCGCGCGAGCAGGCGGTCGACGTCGAGCCCCGCGTAGGCATCGCGCGCCATGAGCGCCGCGCCGAGCGCGACGTCGATGCGGTCGTCCGGCAGGATGGCAAGCCGCTCGAAGGTGGCCGGCCGCGTGTCGGCGGACGGGGGCCCGACGAACGCCTCCGCCAGCGGGAGGGGCGGAGGCGGCGCGGAGGTCGATGTGCGCCCGGATGCCGGAGGCGACGCCGGCGTGCCTGTCGAAGCCATTAGGGGCAAGCCATGGAATGCACCGTTTCGTCCCGCGGAGCAAGCACCGCTTGACTCCGGCGCGAGCGGAGGCGAGAGGGGTGCGGGCAGGCCCAAAGGGGGCCGGCCCCGACATGAGGGGGCGGCGCAGGAAAGGGTTGCAGGAATTGGGGGGTAGGCGAAGTGAACGTCAGCCAAGGGTTCAGGTGAACGTGTGGTGAAGCGTGCAGGGAATCGTCCAGGTAAGCGTCCGGGTAAGGCGGCGGCGAAGCGGGCGTCGGCTGGCGCGTCCGTGCGGCGACAATTCGAGGGGGCTCGCGACGTAAAGCCCCGCGCCATCACGGGACGCGAGAGCCCGCGGGAGATCCTGGCCGAGCGGTTCCCCGCTTATGTCGGGCGGCAGGAGCGTACGGCCCACGACCTAATGCGGCGCAGCGTCGAACAGGGACACGCGATCTTTCTCGCGTTCAGCGGGGCGATGACGCCGGCGGGGCTCCACCAGTCCTGCCTCATCCCGCTCGTCGAGCGGGGCCTGATTGATTGCATCACGACGACGGGCGCAAACCTCTACCACGATGCCCATCGCATCATCGGTCACCGCATCCGTGAGATCGACCCGAGCGCCGGCGACCTGCAGTACCGGCTGGCGCGCATCATTCGCATTTACGACCTCGGCTTCTGGGAAGAGACGCTGCTCGAGACCGACAGGCTCTTCTCGGCGCTCCTGCGTGGCCCCGAGTTCCAGCGCAAGATGACGACGCCTGAGCTCCATTACTTGCTCGGCGCACGCATCGCTCAGGTGGAGAAGGCGCTCGGCGTGAAAGAGCCCTCGCTCCTCGCGACGGCGTACAAGCACGCGGTGCCGATCTTCGTCGGCGCCGTGCAAGACGGCTCGATCTTTCTCAACATCGTGAAACTGCGGCGCCTCCTCGGCGACTCGTTCAAGCTCGAGATCGACGTGGCCGAGGACGTCTTCGAGATGGGCGCCGTGCAGCACCACTGCTTCGGGACTCTGGGGAAACCAATGGCCGTCTGGATCCTCGGCGGCGGCGTGCCGAAGAACTACACGCTCCAGGGCGAGCCGCTGCTCGACCAAATCCTCGGGGTGCCGACGAGCGGCTTCGACATCGACGTGCAGATCTGCGTCGACCCGGTCGACAACGGCGCGCTCAGCTCGTGCCCTGCGGGCGAGGGCCACACCTGGGGCAAGGTGTCGGCCGAGAGCGTCGAGACGGGCAGTGTGTACGTTCACGCGGACGTGACCGCGGTGTTCCCCTGGCTGACCTACGCGCTCCTCAGCGACCCGAAGATGAAGCGCAAGGGACTTCGCCTCTACGACGACCGCGCGCAAGCGCTGTCGACGCTGCAGCGCGAGGTCAACAAGCGCTCCCGCCAGCTCGCGAAGACCATCGACTGGGAGCTCACTCGTACCCGAGCGTCGCGATGAGTTCGTAGAGCGCGAAGACCGCGCTCGCGTTCTTGTGCTCGAAGGCGACCCCCACGCGGCGCGGCATCCCCGCTGCGGCAGGCGCGGGCGGCGCGATCCAGGCGATGCGCGCGCGCAAGACGAGCGGGTCCCAAAGTGTCGGTGCGGTGAACGACAGCGTAACCGCGTCGCCCGGCGCGAGCTTGTCGTCGCAGACGATGCGCGCGCCACCGAGGCCGATGTTCTCGACGGGTGCCTGGTGCTGCCAGCCGGCCTGCACGTGCGTGACGAGCGCGCGAAGCCGAACGGCGCGCCGCGCGTGAGCCCGAAACGGACCCGGGCGCGAGGCCTGAGGCCGCCACCCCGAGCGGTTCGAGCCGGAGGGGGGAGCGGACGACGCCGACGACGCCGAGGACATACGCGAGTATGGACTCTACCACGAGACCACGGGACGACGGCGCTCGTCGCTCCAGCGGACGCCCGATGGCGGACGGCGGACGGCGCACGCGAAAAAACGGCGGGCCGCCCGTGACGAATGCCCGACCATGCCTATAGAGGGCGTTGGCTTTTTTCGCTGCGCCCGGGTTACCATGCATCCGGGAGTGGGCCCTCCGCGGACCCGAGCGGGGCGATCGAGGGAGCGAGGGCGAGCGCGATGACCCAGGACACCCGCAAGGACCGCCGCGTGAAAATCGTCAGTCTCAACGTGCGATACAAAAGCGCGACGGTGGACGAGTTTATCGAGGACCACGCCCACGACGTGAGCCGTGGCGGAATCTACATCAAGACCGCGAGCCCTTTTCCGGCCGGTACGCTGCTCAAGTTCGAGATTCGCCTGGCCAGCAATCAGGCCGTCATCGCGGGCGTCGGTCGAGTCGTGTGGAAGCGCGACAGTGGTCAGTCCAATGGCGAGCGGCCCGCGGGCATGGGGGTGAAGTTCATCGAAATCGACGACCCGTCCAAGTCGGTCATCGACAAGCTTGTCAACACACGGGCCGACGCGGGTAGAGCGTTCGAGGCCGAGCCGGAGGGAACCGGGAGCTCGGTGCCGCCGGTGGCGCCGCCGAGGGCGGTGTCGGTCGCACCCGGAAAAGAGACGATGCTCGGCGGCATGAACGCCGCGAGCGAAATGCGCACCTCGACCACGCCGGGCATGGGGGCCGCGCCGCTCGCGCGCAAGGCGACCATGATGGGTCTGGGAGTGGCGGGGCCGTCGTCGCGGCCCCCGGCTCCCGCGGCGCAGCCGACCGCTGGCCGCCACGGCGCCGAGGCGCCGACCAGCACTCCGCCCACGCCGGCGACTACGTCGGTCGCGCCCGCGCAGCCGCCGCGTCCGGGCCCCGCGTCGCCGGCGCCGATGTTTCCCAAGACGGACGTCCCGAAGGATACGGGTTCGCGGCAAGAGCAGACCGTCATGAAGCAGGCGGCCGAGCTTCTCGAAGAGGCGCTGCGAGAGGCAGGCGGCTCGATGGAGGAGATCGGGACCAACCCGCTTTTCGCCGGGGGCGGCGCGAAGTCTTCCGCTACTTCTGCGTCGCCGGAGCCGGCTCCGGCGACGGCGCACAAGTCGTCGCCGCCGGAAGACGACGAGCCTACGGTGGCGCGCCCGAGGCCCGAGCTGCCATCGGCGCCGCCGAAGGTGGCGGTGTCCGAGCCGCCGCGCACGACGCGCGAGTCGCCGACGGCAAAGGTCGTGGTCGAGCAAGACGCGACCCAGCCCTCCGCGCTGCGGCGGTCGTTGGCCGGGTCGCAAGCGGTAGCGCGTGCGATGGCGCAGGCCGAGCCGGCGCCCGCCAAGAAGGGCGGCGGCCCGGGGCCGCTCGTCGCGACGCTCGTTCTGGTCGCCGTCGTCGGGGCGGGCGGCTGGCTTTACCGAGACCGTCTGTTGGGTAGCGGGGCGTCGAGCGATTCGCAGTCTTCGCCTCCCGCTGCGCAGACCGCCGCAACGACCACGCCGCCCGCGGCGGTCCTCGCGCCGCCTCCGGCCCCCGCCGCGTCCGAGACGGCAGCCGCCGCTGCGGTGTCCGCGAGCGCCGCCCCCGGCGCCGAGCCCAGTGCAGCCCCCAGCGCCGCTGCCACGGCGAGCGAGAAGAACCTCGCGGCTCCGCCGAAACCGCCCGCGGCCATCGCGCCGGCGGCCCCGCGTCCGGCTGCGGCCGCGCCCAAGCCGGCTCCGGCCCCTTCGCCTCCTGCCGGGGAGAGCCCCGGCGCCGGCTCCCCCGGCGCCGCTTCCAATGGTTCGGGCGGAATCGAGCGAGCCCGCGGCGGCAGCGCCGGCGACTCCCGCCGCCTCCCCGGTCCCCGCGCCCAAGCCGCCGCCCAAGGCCAAGCCCGCGGCGAAGGCGGTCGACGACAACCCTTACTGATTCTTCAGCTCGCCGACTATGGCGACGAACCCGCGAACGATCGCGGCCGTAGCGCCCCAGACGAGCTCCCCTTCTATCGTCCAGCCCACGAAGGGCGGCACGCCGCCCGGCGGCTGGAAGAACGCCCGCAGCGGGGCCGCGAACGCGCGGGCCACTTCGCTCGCGCTCGGGCGGAGCTCGGTGTCGGGATCGAGCCAGCCCACCCATGGCGAGATCGTGAAGCCCGAGACGTGGGTGTGCACCTCGTCGAGCGCGCCGAGCACGTCCACGCGGGCGGGCTCGATCCCGAGCTCCTCGTGCGCCTCGCGCAGCGCGGTGGCGCGCAGCGACTCGTCGCTCGCGTCGCTCTTGCCCCCGGGGAACGCCACTTGCCCGGCGTGGCTTCGCATCGACGTCGGCCGCCGGACGAGCCACACATACGCCTCGCCGTCTCGCTCGAACAGCGGAACCAGCACGGCCGCTGCGGTGGTCGACGTGAGGGGGAGGCGCCGCGGCGGGCGCGTGGAGAGGTGTTGGCGGAGCGCGGTGCGCAGCGTCGCCTCGGTGAGGGCGACCGTCATCGTTCGCGGAGAAACGGGTTGCGCGCGCGCTCGCTGCCGATGGTCGTGCTCGGGCCATGTCCCGTGACGACGAGGGCCTCGTCGGGCAGGGCGAGCAGCTTGTCGTGGATGGATCGCAGGATCGCCTCGGCATCGCCGCCCCACAGGTCCGTGCGCCCGATGCTGCCGCGAAAGAGCGTGTCGCCGGCGAAGACACGCGTCGCGTCTCCGTCCGCCGCGACGAAGCAGCAGCTCCCTGGTGTATGACCGGGCGTGTGCAGGATCGCGAGCTCGATGGAACCCGCGCGCAGCGTGCGCCCGTCGACGAGCGCGCTGTCGACGTCGGCGACTACCGGGACGTCGGTGCCGATGAGCGCCGCCTGGATCGGCAAGAGCTCGTAGAGGAACCGGTCGCCCTCGTGGATGCTGGCAGCCGCGCCCGTCTTGCGCTGAAGCTCTGCCGTGGAACCCACGTGGTCCACGTGCGTGTGCGTGTGCACGATCGCATCGACCCCGACGCCGAGCGCGCGTAGGCGGCGATCGATCTCCTCGAAGTCGCCGCCGGGGTCGATCACGATGGCGCGCTTGGCCTGCAGATCCGCGAGGATCGAGCAGTTGCATCCGAGCGGTCCGACCGCGAGCGTTTCGACGTGCACGCCGTGTCGTTTATCACACCGGTGCCCAATCGGCTCAGGGCGCCCGCGCGGCCGTTCGGCGGGCCCTTCCCCATGACCGGTGGCCGGAGAAGCGTCCCCGCCCTAGAGTTGCGCTTGATGCGGCAACCCCCCCTGTTGGCCCTCGCGGCCTCGGCGTCCGCGCTTGCGGTCGTGGTGGGCATCCTCATCTATGTGGCAGCGTCGTATGGGCTAATGCGCGCGCACGTCGAGCGCCGCCCCCTTGCGTTCGTCGTGCGCGAAGCGCTGCGAGAGCTCGGGTGGGCCCTGCTCACGCAGCCCATACTGCCCCTCTTTTACCTGGTGGGTCGCCGGCTGTCCCGCGGCCGCGGGACCGTACCCATCGTCGCGGTTCACGGTTACATGCAAAACCGCGTCGACTTCCTCCGCATCGCGTGGGCGTGCGCACGTTCCGGGCTCGGCCCCGTATACGGGTTCAACTATCCCTGGTTCGGCTCGATCCGGGCGAACGCCGAGCGCCTCGCTCGTTTCGTCGACACCGTTTGCCGCGAGGCCGGCGCGCCTCAGGTCGATATCGTCGCGCACTCGCTGGGCGGCCTGGTCGCGATGGAGTTCGTTCACCACGATCGCATGGCGCGCGTCCGGCGCGCCGTGACGATCGCGAGCCCGCACCGCGGCGTAGCATGGCGAGGCCCCATCGTCGGCGCATGCGGTCCCGAGATGCGCGTGGGCTGCGATTTCCTCGTCGAGCGCGCCGCGCGCGCGCTGCCCGTGCCGTGCCTGAGCGTGTATTCGACACACGACAACGTCGTCCATCCGCCGCAGACTTCCGTGCTGGAGGGCCGCGGTGGCACCGACCGGAGCATCCCACACGTGGGGCACCTCGCGATTCTGTTTCACCGTGATACGGCGCGGGCGGTCGTCGCGTTCCTGAGCGCGCCGGCGGCCGAGGCCTCGTCGCCCGGGGGCGGCGAGGACCGGTCAGCGGTGCGCCTCGAGCCAGCGCGCGAGCTCGCCGGGGCGTAGCGCACAGGGGCCTGTGCTGTCGGGCGCCTCGGTCGGCTCGGGGAACGCGACGCGGCAAGACGAGACCCGCGCTACGCAGGCCAGGATACCGCCGTCCGAAAGCAGTTGCTCACCGGGTGTCGAGTCGGGCCCTTCCGCTCGTGCGTGGCGGAGCGCCCTGCGAAGCTCGGCCCCGCGGAGAGCTTGCGGCGCACTGCTGTGAGCGGTCGACTCCATCCAGGCGAGACCCACCGTAGATAGGTAATCCTGAACGGCCCGGCGTCAATGACGCCGGCTCGCGATGGTGCCGAGGAGCGGCGGAGGAGAAGGGATTCGAACCCCTGGTACCTTGCGGTACGGCGGTTTTCAAAACCGCTGCCTTCGACCACTCGGCCACTCCTCCAAGATGTTGTGGTTCTAGCTGGTTCGACGCCGTTTTGCCCAGGTGCGACGGCACGTGATCCAAACGGGCACCCAAATCGGCGGTTCCGTAGCGGTCGGAGCGGCTGGCTCAGGCGGCGTCGGGGCCTATCGAGCCGATTCGGGGTGGTCGGCCATCTCGGTCGCTCCGGGGTTCCAGAGCTCAGCCTGGCGCCGATTCAAGTCAGCGACCGCCTTGGCCTTTCCTTTGACGAGGACGGACCACTGATACCGCCGCAGGAAGCGCCGAAATTCCTCGTCTCCGTACCGAGGGCTGCGCTGAATCATGCTCTTGAAATAGCCCTGAAGCATGCCGAGCCCGCCGAGGACGCGAGGCGGCCGCGTCATGCGAAAGGCGGCCGCCGCGAGCATGTACACCGGTGCGGTACCCATGAAGTACTGCCCGAACCCGTGTCGCATGCGGCCGGTCCACCAGTTCTTGTGACTGGTGCCCATCGGCCGGAGATGTACGAAGCGAAGCTCGGGATCGTCCCACGATACGGCCATCCATCCGAGCTGACGACACCGGTGACCGTCGATTCCATCCCACATGAGCTCGCGAACGAACCCGCCTATCTGCTGAAAGCATCGGATGCGATAGAACTTGATCATGCCGAGCGAGTTGTCGTCTCCGATCGCCTCGGACACGAGGCCGGACGTATCGAAGAGCGGAAAATTCGGTGCGTCGTTCACGTGGCCGGGCGCAACGAAATAGGCTTTCCCCGAGCATGTGCCTATCCGTGGCTCGGCTTCCATGCGATTCATGAGAAGCTCGAAATACCGGGGCGGAATGTCTAGATCCAGGTCGAGCTTGCATACGTATTCGAAAGCCGTTGTGTCGATTGTCTCGTAACCGGCGTAAAAGGCGTCGATGACTCCGCCCCCAAGCTTTCTGTCACCTCGGTCCTCGCGGCGGACCACCCGGACATAGGGGAGGCGGGCGGCGTATTCGGCGAGGATGGACGGGGTCTCGTCCTTGGAGCCGTCATCGACGATCACCCAGAGGGCAGGCGGCTCGGACTGACGCGCAATGGCGTCGAGTGTGCGACGGGCAAACGCGCTTTCGTCTCGGCACGGCGTCACCAAGCAATACTTCCGTGAGCTCACCTCGCCACTCCTTGTCGCTGGCACCAGCGAATGAGAACGTACACGGCCCATGCCCGCGACCAGTACATGCCGCGAGCGCCCTCGGAGAAGGCGACCCAGAGGCGACGCACGGCATCCGGATTCAGCCCGGCCGAGCGCACCGCCTCCGGGTCGCGCATGGTCTGATCCATGACCCGGCCGAGCCCCGAGCGGATCCATCTGTCGAAGGGAAGGACGAACCCCCTCTTGGGCCTTTCGAATAGAGAGCTATCGAGCCCGCGCAAGCCAATCTGACGGAGCAGCGACTTGCGGCGGATGGGGTGATAGCGAGTTTCATCGTCGAGGAGGTCGACGTTCTCGAAGAGGACCTGGTCGACGAGAGGCAAGCGCTGCTCGATGGAGGCCGCCATGCTCGCCGCGTCGTTGTCTCGCAACAAGCGCTCGCCCAGAAAGAGTCGCTGCTCCATCACGCTGATGGCCGATAACGTAGTGCGGCCCCGGGTTTCCAGTTCGAGACGCGTCCGCAGGGCTGCCGGCAGCCCGTCTCGCATGGCGTCGGCGCCGCTCGACAGGAGCTCCTGCTGGAAATCCGGAAGGAAGAGGGCGTAAGCCAGCTGGTAAAGCGCGAGCAGGTCGTCTCCGTGCTTCACCATGTCCGGCAGCTTGGCCCATCGTGTCTGGGGCGGGACGGCGCCGCGAGAGGGCTGCATGGCGCTCGCAAAGGCGCTCGCCGCTGCGGTGAGCCCGCTCCGCGGGAACCATGCGAGCCGCTTGCTCCATCGCTGAAAAACGGGAAGATCGCGAAACGACGTGTATCCGCCGAAGAGCTCGTCCCCGCCCGTTCCGACCAGCGCAACGGTGAAGCCCGCCTGGCGAATGGCGCGGGACAAATAGTACGAATTAAGGCCGTCGAATGTCGGCTGGTCGAGGCTGTCGAGCGCTGCGTCGAGGCCGCTCACGAAATCCGACTCCGTCAGTACAATCTCGCGGTGCTGGGTGCCGATGGCCGCGGCGATCCGGCGAGCGTCCGGCCCCTCGTTGAGCGTCGCGTCCTCGAAGGCGAGCGTGAACGTGTGGATCGGGGTCGCGGCTGCCTTTTGCGCGAGGTTGGCCACGGCTGAGGAATCGATGCCCGCGGACAGAAAGACGGCCAGAGGGACGTCACTCGCCAAATGCAAGCGCAACCCTTCCTCGAGCACGCGCGCAACGCCTTCCGCTCCGCGCCTGCCGGCGGCGTCACGTCGCGCCATCGTCCAGTAGTGCTGCGCCAGAGACTCCTGGCCAGCCGCGTCGAACACCCGCAGCTGCCCGGGCGACATCGACTCTACTCCGTCGACCGCGGTGTGAGGGCCGACGACGAAACCGCTCCACACCATCGAGGCCGCCGCCTGTGGTTGCAGGCGCGGCCGTCCCAGCAGCCCCGACGCGAGAAGTGCACGCACCTCCGAGGCAAAGGCGAGCGACCAGTCGCCGTTGGCGTCGGGGTTTCTCGCGAAATAGAGCGGCTTGATGCCGAGAGGGTCGCGCGCCAGGAGCACCTCGCGCCGTCGGGGGTCCCAAAGCGCGAACGCGAACATGCCACGAAGGCTGCTCACGGCCTCGCGCCCGTACACGCTGAGTGCGCGCAGCATCACGGCCGTGTCGCCGGTCGACCCGAAGCGATGCCCCGCCGCCCCGAGGCGTTCGCGCAGCTCGACGTAGTTGTAGACCTCTCCGTTGAAGACGATGACGTGGCCCGTCGTCGGGTCCACCATGGGCTGCGTCCCGGCGTCCGATAGAATCGAGAATGGCCAGCCGGCGATGCCCCAGCAGGACGCCGAATCCTCGGTCATCCGCGGGCGATTGCCATACACCCTGGGCATCGGGCCCCCGGTGCGTCATCGCCGTGTTCATCCGCTGAAGGGCGGCTCGGTTCGTGTCGTCTACTCGTCCGATGATTCCCGCGATTCCGCACATGGCTTTCCGGCGCCCGCCCGGCTCAGTCCGGGTCCTTCGACGGCCGCGCGACGATGGGAAGCCGGTCAATCGAGGCGTGTCGGCCCGGGCCACTCTCGAAGACGCCAAGAGCAGACGCCCTGGCCCGAGCCGTCCGATTCGGCGCGTTTTGCGCGAATGCATCCATGAGGTTCATGACGTTTCCACACCTGGTCGCGCGGTGCAAGCCTCGCAACCGAGACGTTGCTTCGTTGGTCCAGCCCGGCGGGGCACGGCGGCATACCTCGCTCTGGCCCATCGAGTACAGTTCCGCTAGTGCATCGCGTCGAACCGGGCCCGCGCCGGGAGTGTGGCGACGGGATTCGCGGGGTTTTCAGGCGTTACCCACGGCCAGGCATTCGACCCGAAGAAGGCCGGCTTGGCGGTTAGATACAAGGACGGCGGCATGTCGTGTCGGCTGATCGTCGGATCCCACACAGTACTTTGGGTTACGTAGTCGTAGTTGCCGTGTCGCAAGACCGTGGCGAGGGTTGCCGTGTGCGCCGGCTCGACGATACCGCAGTTTCCCTGCGTATCTCCCCAGCCAAGCATCCATATGGCGAAGACCGATTGGTCGCACATGTTGCCGGCGTCCTTCTCGTAGACCGCCGTGGTCTGAGGCGCCAGGACGTCTCCCGCCGTGCCGAGAACATTGCCGACGAAATTGAACCAATCGTCGTACGCGCCCATGCCCGCGGCGTGCCGTATGCCCACGTCGCTGATGGGAGGGGTAATGGTTTGCTCCGTGCCGTTGGAGTCGACGTATTGCGTAGCCAGACCGCGTCGCCTGCCGGTCATGTGATTCCGGAAAAAGGTCAGATACACGCTGTTCCCCCAAACGATGTCCGACTCCGCGTCCCATGCCTCGTTTCCCTCGAACAGTTCCATGTGGGGTGTCGGATAGTGACTCGCGTTCATGCCGACCTCGGGAATCGTCGGGTATCCCGCTCCGAATCCGTCTTCGAAGTAGTTGTAGCCCCAAACGTTCCCGCCGCCCGTCGACCGAGCGACTTCAACCTTGTTGACTGCCCAGGTGACGTTGTTCTCGGCAAGGTTGTCGGCCGCGTACCACGAGAACGACAACGCGTATCCGCCGCCCCCCGGGTTCGGGTCGCGGGTCGTGTGCACGTAGGAGTCGCGCACCTCGGCTCTGAACGTCCGCTGCAGATCGATCGCCGCTCCGGAGAATTTGTTGATCTCGACGTTCTTCACCCAGCAGTACTTGCACGCAAGGACTGCTATCGACCCACCGCCTCCCGTCTGACCTTCGATGTACATGTCTTCCACGCCGGAGTATTCCAGGGGAGTCGTATTGGCGGCTCCGAAACCCTTCCAGTGTCGGCTCACCAGGGCAGACTGCGCCGTCTTGTAGTCCATGTGAAGCGGTGTCGAGAACGTGACCTGATTCCCGTTGACCGACTGGATCTCGAGGACTTGCCCAATCGGACTGTTGGGCAGGTTGAACACACCGCCGTTCCCGTGGCCGGGCGCGAACCAGCTGATCGTGGGGTCCAGTGACTCCGAAATCGTCACCAGCTCGCCGACAGCGTACCCGGGATTGCTCGCAAGGGTAATGGTTGCGGTGCCGCGGGGGGCGTCCGCAGTCAGGTTCACCGGCTGCGTATAATACATGGCCCCCGTTCCATTGGTGCCGATCGTAAACGCGGCGTTGCCACCACCAACCAGGACGCGAGTTCCACCCGTTCCCGAGCCGGGCGTGCCCGGTCCGGCACCGCGCACCGTGATGTTGCTCTGGTTCATTCCGGTGTTGGGGTCATATGCAATGTTGACGCTGCTCGAAAAATGGAAATCGCCAGCGGCCAGCAGCACGACTTGATTCGCCGGACATGCATTGACGGCCGTCTGGACGGGTTGCGTGTCGTCGCCGCCAGAGGGCTGAATCGTCGCGCACGTCGTCGATCGTTGCGGGATGCCGCCGACGGAATGGAGCCCTGGATTCCACGTCGTTCGGCGGTCCGGCGGAATCAGCCCCGTCGGATCATTGCTGGTCGGCGGACCCGCGTCGAATGGCAGGACAGGTGAATCGGCGCCCGACGCTTGCGAGTCGCTGCTGGAACCATCGACGTGCACCGCGGCCCGTGCGTCGAGGAGCGCGGCATTCAGTCCCCATTCGTTCGAGGAGCCGTCGCCGCAGCCCGCAAAGGTAGCGGCGATGGCGACGGAACCAGAGCCGGCGCAAACGGCGACAAGCCGGATGATAGACTTCATGGGCGCCCTGCTTCCTCCCTGAGGCTTTCACGCGGGGATCGCCTCGTCGTCGACCGTACGGTAGCGGGCTCTGCGCGTCGAAAGCAAGTCGCTACTGTCGCTCTTTGTTGCTCCAGCGCGCGGTCGTAGGCAGTCGTGCGAGCGGCACTGACTTGCGCGGCTGGCGCTCGCATGGACGGAGCGCGGCAAGAGGTCCGGGTTCGTGTTACTCATCCCCCGCTCGATCATGAGCGCCTGTCCGGACCCCGTGCCTCCCGCCAGTCAGACTTCCGCACCAGCGAGGGAGGGGGAGGCCACCGTTGGCGGCACGACGCGGGCCGTCGCGCGCAACGCGTTTCACCTGCTGCTTGGCCAGGTCGGCACGACGGTGCTGGCAATCCTGCTCGCTGCCTGTCTCGGCCGCTTCCTCGGCGCGGCAGATTTCGGTCTCTATTACCTTCTCACCTCGACATCGAGCTTTGCATACGTGCTCGTCGAGTGGGGTCAGTCCCCGTACGTCATCGCCGAGGTCGCGCGCAATCGCGAACGCGCCGGCCCGCTGCTGGGGACATCCTTGGTCCTCCGCGTCATCGGGGCGCTCGTCATCACGGCGGTCGCGTGCGTCGCGCTGGCCCTCCTCGGCTACGAGCGTCGCACGTGCTGGCTGGCAGCGCTCTTCATCGCAACGTTCTTGCCGTTCTTCCTGGTCCAAGGCTACGCGATGATCTTCCGCGGGTTCGAGCGGATGGACCTCGAGGCCTCTGCCACCGTCGTCAACAAGGTTCTCGTACTGGGGTTGACCGCGGCCGCTTTCGCGGTGCACGGCGGCTTGGCGGGGGCGCTGATAGCGCAGGGAATCGCGGGGGTGGGCTCCCTCGTACTGGCCGCCTGGTTGTTCAAACGGTTGCAGGTCCGTCATTTAGGAGCGCAACTCGAGAATGCGAAAGCCATACTTGCAGGTGGTACGCCCATCGTGGCGACGAGCCTGTCGAACGCAGCGTCACAATACCTAGAGGTCGTGAGCCTCTCGAAATTTGCGCTGGTCGAAACCGTGGGCTGGTACGGAGCGGCGCGCAACATCTTCGGGACCATCGTTTCGATCGCTGCCATTCTCGGCACCGCGGCCTTCCCGGGGCTCTCGCGCGCGGCAGGAGACACCAAAGAGTTTCGTCGGGAGCTGGCGGCGGCGATGCGTCCCTTGCTCGGGATCGCCGCGCTTGCAACCGTCGGAAGCTATCTCTTCGCGGACGTGGGCGTGGGCATCGTCTTTGGCCGCGCCAAGTTCGCGCAAGCGGCACTGATCATAAAGGCGAACGCTCCGGGTCAGTTCTTGCTCTTCATAGATTTCCTCCTCGGTGCGGCAACCGTCGCGCTCGGAAGAGCCAAGTGGCTGGCGCTCGTGAAGGCGCTCAACATTCTGCTGGCGGTCGGCCTGTACGTGACGCTCATCCCGCTGTTTCAGCATCGCTACGGCAATGGCGGGATCGGTGTCGTCATCGCGAACGGCGTCGCCGAGACCGCGATGCTCGCTGCAATCGTCGGAATTTTTCCGCGTGGAGCACTGGCCGGCTCGCTCTTGGTCGACGCAGGGCGGGCGCTGGCTGCGAGTGCCGGCACGCTCCTCCTGTTCCGCGTGCTGCCGCGGTTCACGCCCGTCTTGGGAATTCCCGTTTGTGTGATTGCGTTTCTGGGCCTGGCCGCGGCGGTAGGCCTGATTCGTCGCGCCGAGCTCGAGGGGTTTCGCAAACTCTTGTTGCGGCGCGGGAAACGCCGACCGGAGCGACCGGCATGAGGCAGGCGGCCAACGCCCTCAACAACGCCTTCCTGCTTACCGCGGTGTCCGTCTTGTCTTGGGGGTGCAGAAGCGGAGCCGTCAGCGCCGCGAGCGACGCCTCACGGAGCGACGCTCGAGCGGGAGCCAAATTCCAGGACGGCCATGGCGCGACGGTGGAGTCGCGCCCGGTCAGTCGGTTCATCGTGATCGACCAGTTTGGCTATCGCCCATCGTCCGAAAAGGTCGCCGTGATACGTTGCCCGAAAATCGGTTTCGACGCGGGCGAGTCGTTTGCGCCCGGGTCGATCTACACACTGGTCGACGCGCACTCGGGAAAGACACAGTTGTCCGCTGCTCCGGTCGCTTGGAATCACGGCGCGACCGACACCTCGTCGGGGGATGCCGCGTGGTGGTTCGACTTCTCGAGTATCACGACGGCGGGAGACTACTTCGTCCAAGACGACCAGCGCAACGTGCGCTCGCCCGTCTTCCGCATCGCGGAGCGAGTGTACGACGGCGTCCTTCGGCAAGCGATGCGCATGTTTTACTACCAGCGGGACGGCACCGCAAAACCGGCCGCATTCGCCGGCGACGATTGGGCGGATCGGGTGGCTCATTCACAAGACGCGCAATGCGTGCGCTACGACGACGGGTCGTCACCGAAGGATCTGCACGGTGGCTGGTTCGATGCGGGCGACCAAAACAGGTATACCAGCCTCGCCGCGAATTATGCGATCGAGCTCCTTCGCTCGTATGTCGAAACCCCGAGCGCTTTCACCGATGACTACGGTATTCCAGAATCGGGGAACGGCCTCCCAGACATCCTCGACGAAGTGAAGTGGGACCTCGACTGGCTTACTCGGATGCAGAGCGACGACGGCTCGGTACTGACCATCGCGAGCCACGCTGGAGCGAGTCCTCCCTCAGCGGACAAGTCGCCTTGCAAGTACGGGCCTGCGAGCACGTCGGCGACGCTCACCGCTGCGGCCGCATTCGCCTACGCATCGCACGTCTTCGCCTCAGCGGCAGCGGCGGGCGGCGTGTACGCGGACTATGCGAGCACCCTCGCCACCCGGGCCAGGCGCGCCTGGGAATGGGCTTCCGCGAATCCCGACGTCACCTTCAAGAACACGCAACACGCCTTGGGCGGTGGGGAGCAGGAGGTCGACGATAGCGGTCGCGCCCAGAAGGCGGCGCAGGCCGCGGTCTTCCTGTTCGAGCTCACGGGCGACGTCAAGTATCGGCTCTACTTCGACCAGAACTATCGCCGCCTCGAGATGGCGTTCGATCCGTTTCACATGGAACAGATCGACGCGCTTCTCGAGTATTCCAAAATATCGGCGGCGACACAGGGCGTGGTGGAGCAGATCACTCACTACTTCCAGTCGAACGTTGAGGGTCCGGCCTACTTCGGTGCGGCTGCCTCCAATCCGGATCCGTACCTCGCCTACCTGGAGCATTACACCTGGGGTAGCAATCAGATCAAGGCAGGCCAGGGAAACATGTTCGAAGACGTGGCCGTCTTCGGGACCAAACCGCTCGCGAGCGCGACTGCGGCGCGTTATGCCGAGCGCTACATCCACTATTTGCACGGGGTCAATCCGCTGCAGCTCGTCTACCTGTCAAACATGAGAGAGTACGGCGCGGAGACCTCGGTCACTCGGTTCTTCCACACATGGTTCTCCCACGGCTCGTCGTGGGACGCGACAGGCACTTCCAAATATGGTCCACCACCGGGCTTTCTCGTGGGGGGGCCGAATCCCACCTATGCATGGGACCAGTGTTGCCCGTGGCGTTGCGGCGCAACCGGTAGCGCGTCGTGCGGAATCTCGCCGCCATCTCCGCCCGCCGGTCAACCGCCACAAAAATCGTACCGAGACTTCAACGAGGGCTGGCCACTCAACTCCTGGTCTATCACCGAGCCCGACGACGGCTACCAGGCCCACTACGTGCGACTGCTCTCGAAATTCGTTCGGTGAAGCTCGGCGCCGCCCGCTGGCGCAATTCCGCGTCGCGCGCGTGCCGTATTCTTGCCAGTTCGACGCCGCCCCCGAATCCTCGCCACCACGCACCCAGCGGAGATACGCGATGTGGCCGTCTTCGGATCCCGTCGTGCCGCGGGCCCGACGTCCGAAAGCGCTCGCACCCGTCGCCAACGCGTCGTCTTCGGCACATTGTTCCCGACTCGACCGCCCCTGATCGCTAGGGCGCCGCCCAGAATTTTCCTTTCCCGGCCGCGGCGCCGTGATATTCATGCGCTACCATGCGTATCTTCCTGGCCGCGCGAACCCATCCGCCGGCGCACTGCTCGGGTTCCCTCCCATGACCCCGAGTCTTCTGGATATTCGTCTCATCGCGCTACTGGTGCTCGCGGTCGCAATTCGACCCTTCGTCGCTCCACGCTGGCTGCCGCTCTACGGAGCATTTACCACAACGACCATAATCGGCTTCGCGTCAATCGAGACACTGCTCGTCTTGGGCGGAACGACGCTTTTCTTCCTTTACCCCCTTGCACTGCTCATTCGTCGCTTGAAGGCGCGCCAGGACGATGCTCGCGCACGCGCGGTCCTTGCTGCGGGCGCCGTGCTGCTCATCGCGCTTTGGGCGCTCCTCAAGACCAACCGCCAGTTCGCCCTCGCGTTTGGGGGGGGACCACGCTCCCGCGGCATCTGGCCGCGGTGTTCGGCTTCTCCTACTTCATATTCAAGGGCATCAACCTTCTATATATTCACTATTTGACCGACGTCCGCGAGTCGAGTCCCATTCACGCGGTCTACTTCGCGCTCTTTCCGTCGACCGTGACCAGTGGGCCGATCCAGAAGTACGCGGATTTCTGCAACGAGGTGAGCGCGCGCCGGCGCCTGGACCTGACTGCGACCGCGACTGCGATCTACCGTATCACGCAGGGCTACTTCTACAAAATATGCGTCGCTGGAGCGCTGCAGTACGCGTCCGATTCCCTTATGGCCGTCGCACAGCCGCGCGCCTACCAGGTTCTAGGGCTGATCGCCTCGCTGTACCTGTTCTTCTATTTCGATTTTGCCGGTTACTCGCACATCGCCATCGGCTTCGGGTCGCTCATGGGCATCCGGGTCCCGGAGAATTTTCGGCAGCCCTTCCTCGCCACATCGATGACGGAGTTCTGGCGTCATTGGCACATCACGATCGGCGACTGGTTTCGCGATCAGGTCTTCGTACCGCTCGGCGGAATGCGTCAGGGCGGTCTCCGGGCCGCGCTGCTCGCGGGGGCTATCATGGTGGTCTGCGGCCTCTGGCACGGCTTCAGCGTGATGTTTCTCGCGTGGGGGCTATGGCATGGCTCGATGTTGTTTCTCGACGGCGTCCTCGGGCTGCGGCCGATGCCCCCCTCCGAGCGGCGCGGCCCCGCCTACTGGGCGCGCGTACTCTGGACGAACGTGCGCTGTGCCGCTGGCGCCCTATTCTTTCTGCCCACCGTGGAAAGCTTGAAGCCGTTGCTCCGGGGACTCACCCGATGGTAAGTCCCGCCAAAGCCGGTCGCCAGCGCCCAAGCCCCATGGTCAAGCTGATCGTTTGGTCGCTCATGGCCTCGGCGATTATGTGGACTCTAGTCTACAAGGCAGGCAAGAGCGACCCCAAGGTGCCGGAGTTCGTTTATGTCAACTTTTAGGAGCGCCCTCCGATACGCGTGGATCCCGCCGGTCGCGTGGCTGCTCTCCGTCCCCGTTGCCGAGCTGTCATTTCGCAAGCTCGGCGTGCGCGTCGCGCAGACGATCGGCGGAATCTACGAGCCCTTTGGTGACGGTAGTTTCAGGAATCGCGGAGGCGCCCACGAGTTCCTGAACTGGTACTCCGGAGCGTACTCCGTGTACACCGACTCCCTTGGCTTCCGGGTGGGTGCGCACGAGGCTGACGTGCACGGTGCGGGCTGGCCGGAGGTCCTAGTGCTAGGCGATTCCCAAGCCTTCGGCCAAGGAGTCGAGTACGAAGACAGCGTCGTTGGTGTGTTTCAGGCACGCGCGACGAGTGCGGGGATCTCGGTGGCCGACGCGGCGGTCAATTCGCACTCGCTGCGCAATCAAGTGGAGCTCGCGGAGTGGCTGTTGAACGAGCGCGCGCTCAAGCCGCGAGTGGTCCTTGTCTCGCTGACATCGAGAAACGTCGCGGCCCCCGCCTTCTACATGAGGGCATTCGTACACGACGGCAGCCTCTACAACGCGCCCCCAAGCCCGTTTCAGCTCGTGCGCTCGTGGATCTCCACTCATTCCGCCGCATACCTGATGGTTCGCAACACGCTCCGGGGCCTCATGGCCACAGAATCGACCCCGGAGTTCCTGCAGATCTACGAGACCAGCCATCACGGCGAGCGGTTGCAGGAGCTCTCGGGCATCATGGCCAGGCTGCAGAACGATCTCGCGCCCATCCATGCTCGGCTCGCATTCGTCTACATGCCCCTCGTCGTGGAATCCGCACTAGACGATCAGCTGGCCAGGATGGCGAAGCCGGGCCAGCATCTCTCCGCGCGTGAGCCACGTGCGCTCGCGGAAGAACTGGCCGAGAGCCTGCACGCTCCGCTGGTGGACCTGACGCCGGCCATCCAGCAGGCCCGCATGCAAAACGCGCCGCTGAGCCTGCGGGGAGACGATCACTACTCCCAATCCCTGAGCAAAGCGTGCGGCGATCGCATCTACACCGCGCTCGACTGGACCCTCCTCACCAACACAGGCTCGAACCCATGACGCTCGACGACCTAATGGCAACTCTCCGCGGCTTCATCAAAGAGAAATTCAAGATCGGCGCCGACGACAACTCGTTCGACGACGATGTACACATGTTCGACTACGGGTACGTCGATTCGTTCGGCGCGGTAGAGATCATCAATTTCATCGAAAGTAAGTTCGGCGTCACGATTAGCGATCAGGACCTCGTCGTGCACCCCTTGAACACGATTCGCGAGATCTCGACGCTCGTACACCAACGCCTGGGAGGCGCGCGATGAGCACGTTTCGGCTGACGCTAGGGGCAGCAGATGCGGACTACCGGACGCAGGTAGCATACGCAATGTCCTTCGCCTCGGAGGATATTGCCGCCTACGAGATCGACGTTCAAGGCGAGCTCGTGGTCTCACTCAAAGACGGCGTGGATGAAGAGGTCGTCCGCGAGAAGATAGATAAGCTGCTCGCCCGATACGCGGACCGCCGGTTCGGCCTCAAGGAGGTCGTCCACTTCAAGCACGAGAGGGACTTGCCCGTCATCGACGCCTACAAGCAGCTGCTCGACCGGCGTTGGGTGACCGAGGTCGGCGTGGGTCACGTGGTCCTGCGAGGGGTTGCTGCGCGGTTGTTTCGCTGCATAAACAGCAAGGTGCTCGCCGAGTTTGCGAGCCGCTTCCACGCCGAGGAGGAGGTCTATCCCTCGACCATCAAATGCGAGACGCTGGACGCGATTCATCATTTCGTGTCCTTTCCGGAACACGTCGATTTCGTGTCGCACCTGCGGGAAGACGTCGACGTTCTCTCGAAGTTTGCCGCGAATTCGCGCGAGAAGGGCTGGAAGCCCGCACACCATGACGGGGCGATGAGTCCGATCGATTTCGCGATTTGCCCCTCGGCCTGTTACCACTGCTACGAGGGCATGCAGGGTTGGCGCCTGGAGAAGCCCGGCCGTGCAACGACGATGGTCATCGATTGCCACCGCTACGAGGCGGGGAACCTTACGACCATGTCGCGTCTCCGGGCATTTCACATGCGTGAAGTCGTATGGGTGGGCCACCCCGAGTTCGTCAAGAGCTCGCGCGCTGAAGCGGACGCTCTGCTCCTGGAGTGGGCGAAGGCCTGGGAGCTCGACTGCACCTTCGAGAACGCCAACGACATGTTTTTCACGGACGACTACGCGGTGAAGGCCTCCTTTCAGCGGCAGCAGGAGGCCAAGAGAGAGCTGCGGATGCGCATTCCGTTCGAGAAGCGGGCGATCTCGGTGTCTTCGTCGAATTTTCACGCCGTTACGTTCGGCCGAGCGTTCGATATTCAGGTCGACGGTAGACCTGCGGCCAGCGCTTGCATGGGCTGGGGATGCGAGCGATGGGTATATGCGATATTTTCGCAGTTCGGACTCGATCCGCAGGGCTGGCCGTCGGCAATCGTCGCCGACATGGATCGCTACGCTCCATCGACGCGGGGGCGTGACGCGTGATCCTCATCGAGCGCCTCGAAGCCGACCATTTTGGTGTGGTGGCAGGATGGCTTTCGGACGGCAGCATCAATCGCTGGCTGACTTCGGAATGGCGCGGACGGAAAATCGATTCGGCGACAATCGCGATCGCGTGCCGCAATCGTAGGAATGCGTTGTACCTCGTGCGCTGCGACGGGAGACCCTGCGGATTGGTGGCGCTGGCCGACATGGACGCGCAGGATCGTTGCGCGATGGTCTGGTACGCGCTGGGGGAACGCGAGCTCAGCGGGAGGGGCATCGCCTCCGAGGCTGTGAACCAGGTGTGCCGTCTCGGTTTTGGCGAACTGCAATTCGCGTGCATCTACGCATGGATTTGCGCCCAAATGAGGCCTCCAGGCGGGTTCTCCTGAAGAACGGCTTTCGCGAAGCAGGTGGGCTCCGACACGCGGGGCGTCTCGACGAGGGCACCGTTGACCGTATTTATTTTGACCTATTGCCGAACGAGTTGCGGGCAGGGCGCACGCAGGGGACATGAACGCGGGTGCGCTCGGGCTGCGCACCCTCGTGCTGCCACTCGTGGTTGTCCTCAACGTGATTGGTCCGCGGGTCGCCGGGGCCTGCTCCACCGGCGCAGCCCGCGGAATGCCGGCGACGCGGCGCCGTGCGAAAAATGCCACTGCGGTTCGACGAACGGGGATTCGGCTTCATCGACCTGAGCGTTTGGGTGTGCTGGCGGAAGAAGGGGACCGGGAACGTCCGGGGTCGGACCTTTAACGCCCGGAACGGTGGTTCTGGACTTCTGCCGGCCGTAGCCGCGAGGCACGACCAGCCGGTTGCGTCGCAACGTGCTGCTGTCTAAAGTTTTCGCGTGCGTCGACTCATTGCGCTTCTCCTGTTTCTCGTGATCGTGGACGAGGGCGACGCGACCACGTATTACCCATGGCACATGCCGTTCCTGCCGTTCCGCTGGGTGAACGGTCTCCTCCTTGCGCCGTTGCCGATCAAGCTGCGGGTGTTCGATCTGATCATGTTGGGCATCCTCTTCGCCGCACCGAAGCGCGGCGGGCGCACGGTCGGCCCGATGCGCAACGCGCTACTGCTCGCCGTCACCACGGTTGTTCTCTGGTTCATCTACGGCATTGCTACGGGCGGCATCGTCCGCTTCGCGAGCTGGCAGACCTATCTGATGCTGAGCACCGTTCTGGTCGCCTTCGTGATCGCCGCCACGTTTCACACGGTCGAACACTATTCCCTGCTGGCAAGGGCCGTGCTGGCAGCGGGTCTCTATCGGGCGGCGCTGTGCGTGTACTTCCATTTCGCGTATGCGGGGAGCATCACACCGGCCCCCGACTACGTAACCGCTCACGACGATTCCGTCGTGTGGGTAATATGCATCGTCATACTGATGGTTCAGGCACTCACGATGCGCAGCCGCGGCATGACCGCACGCGCAACGGGCGCCGTCCTCTTCATCATGGGCGCGATCCAGTGGAACCACCGACGGCTCGCCTGGGTCAGCTTGGTGATGGCCCTCACCGTCGGCTTCTTCCTGCTCCCTAACGGCCCCGCGCGCCGCCGCGTCGTCCGGACGCTCCAAATCGCTATGCCCATCATCGCTCTTTACGCGATCATCGGCTGGGGCCGACCCGAGGGGATCTTCCAGCCGCTCCACGCGTTTGCCACCGTCTCGACGTCAGAGGACACGTCGACAAAGGCTCGAAACGCCGAGAATCTCGGGTTGATTGCCACCGTCAAGTCATCCGGTTGGCTCATGGGCACCGGTTGGGGGCACGGGTACATCGAGCTGACGAACAAGTACTCCATAGCCTCGTTCACCGAGCTGTGGCCCTACGTGCCGCACAACAGCATCCTGGGTCTACTCGCGTACTCCGGGATCCTCGGCTTCATGGGTTACTGGCTGGCCTTTCCCACGGCGATGTTCCTCAACGCCCGTATGGCAAAGAGGGGCAACTCCCCGGCCGCGCGTAACGTGGGAATTATCACCTGCGCCGCAATGATCGTCTGCGCGAATCAGATGTACGGAGACATGGGAGTGTTCTCGTTCCGTAACATGTATCTGCTGGCGGTGACGTATGGAGTCGCGCTGCGGCTACCCACGATCACTGGCGTATGGGACGCGCCGAAACCAAAGGCGGCTGATCGCGGAGGCGGCAACGCCCGGGCTGCGTAGTTGTCATGGCAAAGCTCATCCTGCTGTCGATAATCTTGATGAGCGCCGCCGTCCCGATTCGGCTGTCGAGCCGGCCGGTGCCGAGGCGCGCGCTGCGCAGTGCCCAGTGGATAATGGTCGCCTTCATATTCATCTGGGCGTGTCTTTGCATTTTGTGGTACCCGGCCCTGGTACACATCGAGTAGCGCCGCGGCGGCCGAGCCGTTACCGAGGTGCTTCGAAGCGCCTCTTGAGTGCGAGAAACCGGCTCTCGACCAGCTCGTAACTCGCGTACGCGATCCCGACCGAGGCCAGCGACGCCACCGCCCCTTGGACGAGCACCCCGCCGAGGTGGAAGCCAACCCAGCGTCCCACGATAAACTCTGTACGGTGCGCCATGACGTAATACGAAATAAAGTGATGATAGACGTACAGCCCATAGCTGTATGTCCCCAAGAACGTCATGGGCTTGCTGCAAAAAAAACGGGAAATGAGAGATCTCTTGGAGGCCACCAGAGCTACCATGAGGAGAGCAGCCAAGAGCACCTGAATGAACGAAACGCGCGCGGTATAGACGTATGGGAGCGCCCTCTTGCTCACGAGGACCCACGCGTAGGAACCCAGCACGACGGACGCAGCCATCGCGGAAATGCGTGGCAATAGGCGAGCGACCGTCTTCATTCCGTCCGGCTGCCGCACGACCATGGCGAGAAAGGCGCCCAGCGCCAGCCCGTCGAGGCGGAACGGAGTGAGCACGTACGTCGTCCACCAGCTCAGCCCGGCGGCGTTGCCGAGCGTTCGCGCGACCATCGCGCTCAATGCCGTTGCCAAGCTGACCCACATGAGCCTTCGCGGATTGGGTGCAAGGAACCACACGACGGCGGGCCACACGAAGTAGAAATGCTCCTCGACGCACAGCGACCAGAAGTGATCGAGATACTTGAGTGCCCAGTCCCCCTGCACCGCGATATAGACGTTCACGCCGTATAGCCAAGCCCAGGCTTGATGGGCCCGCATGAAGTCGAGATCCGGACCACGGAAGAACGGGACCGACGGAGCGATCCAGAACATCACGGCCAGAACGCCGTAGTAGAGCGGAAAAATGCGGAGCACCCGCCGCATGTAAAAATTGCGAAAATAGTGTGGCTTCTGACGGGAATCGTAAAGAATGCCCGTGATCAAAAACCCCGAGAGTACGAAAAAGAGCTCGACTCCGAAGGCGCCGAACTCCGTCACCCAGCTGAGCGCCTTCTCGAAGCGATTCGTCGGCTGCATGCCCGAGACGAAATGCAGCGTAAGCACCATCAGGATCGCCAGGCCGCGAACCCCATCCAGAGCGGGGAGGTGCACGCGTGCACCCGGAGCCGCCGCGTTCCCGGGTGCTATCGAATCTGCCGCGGGCTCGGCAGGTATCCGCACTACCCTCGCGGGCCGCGCCAGTTGGGCGCTCATTTCGGGTGCAGGCCGTCGAAGCGCACGCGCGCCGGTAAAGTGGCGAGGGTGCTGGGGGCGTTCTCGGGCGTCACCCAAGGCCAGGGGTTATTTCCGAAAAACGCGGGCTTCGTGGACAGGTAAGCCGAGGGCGGTAGCGTATGGTTGCCGAGGGCGGGGTCCCACACGATGCTGTTTGTGACGTAGTCGAAGTTACCATGCCGAATTATGCTCGCGGCTGTATCGGATTGCCCGGGCTGGACGATCCCGCAGTTGCCGTTGGTGTCTCCCCAACCGAGCATCCACACCGAGAAGACAGTCGAGTCGCACATGTTGCCAGCGTCCTTTTCGTAGACGGCTGAGGTCTGCGGGGCCAGCGGATCACCGGGCGTCCCCAGCACGTTGCCGACGAAGTTGAACCACTTGCAATAAATGCCCGCACCCGCCGCATGACGAATGGCGGCATCGGACAGCATCAACGGCGCCGCCGACGCTCTCCGGCCGGTCATGTGGTTGCGAAAGAACGAGATGTAGAGCGAGTTCCCCCAGACAACGTCCGACTCGGCGTCCCAAGACTCGTTCCCCTCGAAAAGCTCCATGTGTGGAGTGGGGTAGTGGCTTGCATTCATGCCGACCTCGGGGATGGTCGGATAAGCGGCTCCCCACCCGTCCTGGAAGAGGTTGTAGCCCCAGACGTTCCCGCCGCCGCTCGACCGGGCAACCTCAACCTTGTTCACGTTCCAACTGATGTTATTCTCGATCAGGTTGTCGGCCCCGTACCACGAGATGGACATCGCGTAGCCGCCGCCCCCGGGGTTCGGATCGCGCGTGCTATGGACATAGGAGTCTCGTAGTTCCGCCTGAAACGTACCCTGCATGTCGATGGCCGAGCCGATGAAGCTGTCGCTCTCGATGTTCTTCACCCAGCAGTGCTTGCAGCGCAGCAGCGCGACGTGGCCACTGCCGCCGGCGCCGCCCGTGATGTACATGTTCTCTACCCCCGAGTCGTGGACGGGAGAACTCAGGGGCAAACCGTAGCCCTGCCAATACCGGCTCAACTCTGCCGCCTGCCCAGTCTTATAGTCTAGATGCAGCGGAGTGGAGAATGTAATGGTGTTTCCCTCGATCGTCTTGATCTCGAGCACCTGGCCGACGGGCCTGTTCACTTTGCTGAAGAGCCCGCCGTTTCCATGATTGGGCGCAAACCAGCTTAGATTCGGGTCCGAAGTCTCGTCGATGACTATCAGCTCGCCGATCGCGTAGCCCGGGTTGTTAGAAACGGTGACGCTGTAGCTGCCGCGGGGCGCATCCGTGCTCAGGTTCACCGGCTGCGTATAATACGTTGCGCCCGCGCCGGTCGAACCGATCACGAACGCCGCACCGGGGTTTCCCGTCGTCGGCAGGAAGATGCGCGTGCTATTCGGGCCGCCGGCGGCGCCCGACCCGGATCCCCGAACTACGATGTTGCTTTGCCCGTTCTTGACTCGAGGGTTGGCCGAGTTGGGGTCGGAGGAGATAGTTACTGGACCGGAGTTGATGTGAAAATCGCCCGCGGCCAGCTGCACGACCTGATCGTCGGGGCAACCGTTTATTGCAGTCTGGATCGCCGCTGTGTCGTCGCCGCCGCTCGGGCGTACCGTGGCGCAGATCGTCGTCCGATTCGGAATGCCGCCCACCGAGTTGAGACCCGGGTTCCATACCGTCACGCGGTCTGCGGGCACTGGAATCGCCGGAGGAGTTAGTGCCGCGCCCGACGAACTGTGGCACGCCGCGCCGGCGCTGGCGGCAAGGGCGAGCGGAGCCGCAACCCGCGGCAAGAACGACGCGGAAGTGCGGGACGGAGGGGGTCTCTCCACGCAGGCGCCTCCGGCTGCAAGCGCAATGGGACCAGCAGCGTGCCGCCAGAAGTGCCGCGCGGCGCTCCTAGCGCGAGGTAACTCAGTCATGACCAGATTCCATCGCACGGTAGGCGGCGTGCGGTCAATCCGCAGCGGGCGGGATCCGCACCCCTCGGACCCAGGGCCTCTAGCGTGGAGCGCGCGGCACACCGAGACGTGAGTGCCTACGAGAGCGGCATACCGAAGTTGGGCTTGTCGCGCCGCCCGAGTGCCCAGCCGTAGACCTCGAGGACCTGAAGAGCCTTTACGTCCCAAGTAAAGAGCGAGTACGCCCGCTCTCTGGCCTTGCCGCCGGTGCGGCGGACGTGGTCCGGAGAATCGGCGAGATCCGCGATAATTTTGCGAAAGGCGGCGACCATGGACGCGCGCGGACCGATCGGGACGCGGAACCCCGTTTCGTCGGTGACGTGCTCACCGGGCCCGCCGTAGTTCGCGACGACCGGAACTAGCCCCAGTGCCATGGCCTCCAGGACGACGGCGCCCCCGAACTCGCGGATGCTCGGGAACGCGAACACATGGCAGCGAGCAAGCCGGCGCGGCACCTCACGGTGGTCGATCCAGCCGTGGAGTGTCACGCCGTCTGCGATTTTGGCGTCGGCAACCATTTGCCTGATCGATCCCATATCTGGCCCGTCTCCGATGACGTCGACCACCACCTTGCCCGCGCGCACGAGCGGGGCGACGGCATCGATGAGCATGTCGGCGCCCTTGAATGGGACGAGGCGGCCCACGAACGCGATTCGAAGCGGGCGATCGTGTTCCGCCCTCTCGCTCACGGTAAACCGCGACGGGTCAATCGCGTTCTCAGGAACGTAGACGCAGCGCTCCTGATACTTCGCCATCTGCTCCCAGACCGATATGGAGCCCACGATCAAGCCCGTGGCGGCGCGTCGCGTGCTGCGGTAACCGGGAAAGAGCTTGTACGCCTCGCGGACGTACGACAGCCACTCGCCCTCGCGGTACATCGCGTCGCGGAACTCTTTGGGCCACGGGACGCCGCCGTTGATGGGCCCCCACAGGAACGGAACTCCCGCATCGCGGCAGTGCTGCGCGATCAAGCTGGGGGTGGGTGGCGTAACGGGGTTGAGGCGATGGACTACGTCGAACTTCCCGGCGCGCAGCGCCTCGCCGAACTCCTGCCACACCAAGTGCTCGAAATAATAATACCAAAAGGTCGTGAGGACGGTCGTCCAGGTCCAGCCAAGCTTGGCCACGCGCCGAACTGCTTCGCCGACCTGCATTACCGGGCGCTCGACCGCGGCCGGATCGAGCACCGTAAACTCTTCTCCTTCGCGCCAACCCGCCTTCAAGATGGCGTCCCGGTTGCGCACGTGCGTGACCACGTGCGTGTCCGCATGATCGAAGAGGGCGCGGCTCAGGCTCCAACCCTCGAGCGACACGCTCGAGGAATCGGGATTGCAAGATTCTGCGAGGATCAGGGTCCTCAGCCGTTTGGGCGTCATCGTATTTACTCGGCCAGCTTGCGTTCCGCGCCCAGCGCGCTCACCCGTCGCCGAACGGATTGCGATAGAGGCCAAGCCGCTGCATAGCGAGCAGTCGAAGCACCGGTGGCTGGTGAACGAGATAGCGATGCCACCTCTGCCGAGGTTCGCTCAGCAATCGGTAGAGCCACTCGAGCCCCGAGCTCGTCACCCAGGGTGCGGGCCGCCGCAGCGTGCGCGCCTCGTAGTCGATCGTGCCGCCGAGGGGCAAGAACGTCCGCACGTGAGGGAATCGATCGCGGTATTTGACCATGAACTTCTCCTGGCGACCGGCACCCAGGCCGACCAGGAGCACGCTCGCCCTCGATTCGTTGATGCGCGCGATCATCCGGTCGATCTCGCCGGGCTTGGAGTCGTAATCGAACGGGGGCGAGTCGGCCCCGACGACCATTTCCCGCCCCACCTTCGCGTTGACGCTCTTCGCGGCTCGCTCCGCGATGCCCGGACCAGCGCCGCAGATGAACACGGTCACCGACGGGTCGGCTGCGTATCGCTCGTAGAATCGTGGAAAAAAGTCGGAGCCCGATACCCGCTCGCGCAGCGGAGTGCCAAGAAGGTTCGATGCTGCGAAGAGAATTTGGCTGTCACACGTGACAACATCGAACTCGCCGAGAATGTCGAAAAACTCACGGTCCCTCTGCAGCTTCATGATCATGTCGACGTGAAGCGTCAGGAGCATTCCCTCGCGAAACGATGCGAGCAGCTCGTCCATGGTGACATCGTCCACCCAAACGTTCAGTAGCTGGACCCTCCTCACCGGAGCGGTTCCTTCTGCGTGAGATTCATGGCTCCGACGGGGTGAAGTGCCCTTCGCGTCCGGTGCCAAACGATTGCCGTTCTCGAGGCCAGTCTTGATGGTCATGTCCCTGCCAGGAAGCCTTCCGAGTAGCATGCTTGGAAGGACGACTCAAGCCGACCACCAAGCGTTGCCTGGCAGCGTGCAGCCGTGGCCGCAATCAGCGTCTTGCGAGCATCGGGGTTACCAGCAGATAGTGGAGGACTGGGGTGGCCGTCGCCCCTGACACAGCGGCTTTGTCCGGTGGACACGCGCCGGCCGACGAGCAACATCGCTGCGGCGACCGGTTCGGCCGAGACGAGCCCGAAAGGGGCGTCTGGGAGGTGTCGTGAGGATGTGTATCGGCGTGCTATGAGCGGCGAGACTCATGAGCGAACGATTGCGCATCCTCTCGGTCTCGCCGTTCCCTCCGAGTCCGCCGACCTTCGGCGCGCAGCGGCGGATTCACGGCCTCCTGGAGTCGCTCGCGCGCAAGCACGACGTCGACGCGGTCGCAATCGTGCCCCCGCAGCTCGACGCTGCCAAGGCGGAGCAGGCAATGCGCGAGTACTGCCGCAGGGTCGTCGCCATCCCCGCGGGGCCGACGCCCGGGTTGAGCAAGCGCCTGTTGCAGGTTCGGTCACTCGTCTCGAGACGAAGCTTCGAACGCCATTCGTTCGCCGTGCCCGCGCTCCAGGCAGCGCTCGACGGGCTCCTGCGCAAGGAGCGCTACGACATCGTGAACGTCGAGTTTTTCTTCCTCGCGCACTGCGCATTCCGGCAGGCGCCCTCTCGGGAACGGCCGCCGCGCCTCGTCCTCGACGAGCACAACATCGAATACGACTTGGCACGCCAAACGACCGGCCTGCGCCTCGGCCTCGGTCGGCATGTTCACAACTCGATAAACTGGCGCAAGATCCGTCGCGAGGAAGTAGCGGCTTGGAGAGCGTTCGACGGAGTGGTCTTCACGTCGATCCCTGACGAGGAGCGGGCGCGCACGCACGTGCCCGTACTCAAGTCCCGCGTCGTCTCCAACGCGGTTGACGTCGACTACTTCCGCCCGCGGCCCGACGACCCGCCCTGCGACGGCCGCACCGTGCTTTTCTTCGGCACGTTCAACTACTTCCCCAACCGGGACGCGGTCCTCTTCTTCCTGCGCGAGGTCTGGCCTCGGCTCACGGAGATCCATCCGGAGGCCCGGCTCAAGCTCATCGGGGCCGCTCCGCCCAAAGAGGTGCTCGCCCACGCGGGGCCACGCGTGGAGGTCGTCGGAATGGTGGACGACTTGCGGCCTCACCTGGCGGAGGCGGCCGTCGCGATCGCGCCGCTTCTCATCGGTGGCGGAACGCGCCTCAAGATCGTGGAGGCGATGGCCATGGCGAAGCCCGTCGTCTCGACTACCCTCGGCGCCGAGGGAATCGCAGCGGAACCGGGCCGCGAGAATCGCGCTTGCGGACGAGCCAGCCGATTTCGCCGCCGCCCTGAAACGCGTCCTGGAGGACCGTTCGCTGCGTGAGAGGATGGGCCAAGAAGCGCGCACGCTTGTCGAAAAGCGATACTCGTGGTACACGGCCGCCGAGCACCTCGAGCAGTTTTTTCGGGAGATTCTCGCGCAATCGCCGCGCGCCTAGAGGCGACCTGACGGCGTGGACGTGCCTCGATGCGAAAGGCACTCCTTCACCAACGCACGTTCGTCCAGTTGTGAGGTAGACTCGCAAGCTACGCGCATGGAACGAAGAGTCCTCGTCACGGGCGGAGCCGGATTCTTGGGGTCGCATCTCTGCGATCGGTTGATTTCACGTGGCGAGGACGTGCTCTGCGTCGACAACTTCTTCACGGGAACGAAGCGCAACGTCGAGCACCTGATCCCCGAACGCAGCTTCGAGCTGATGCGGCACGACGTGACGTTCCCGCTATACGTCGAGGTGGATCGGATCTTCAATCTCGCGTGTCCGGCATCGCCCGTCCACTATCAGTTCGACCCGGTCCAAACGACCAAGACGAGCGTGCACGGCGCCATCAACATGCTGGGTCTCGCCAAGCGTGTGAAGGCTCGCATTCTCCAGGCATCTACGTCGGAAGTGTACGGAGATCCCGAGATTCATCCCCAACCCGAGTCGTACTGGGGTCGGGTAAATTGTGTCGGTCCGCGGAGCTGCTACGACGAGGGCAAGCGCTGCGCCGAGACGCTCTTTTTCGACTATCAGCGTCAGCACGGCGTCGATATCAAGGTCATCCGCATCTTCAACACGTACGGACCGCGCATGCACCCCGATGACGGTCGGGTCGTCAGCAACTTCATCGTGCAGGCGCTGACGGGCAAGGACCTCACCGTATACGGCGACGGGTCCCAGACGCGATCATTCTGCTACGTGGACGACCTCATCGACGGCATGCTCGCGATGATGGACTCCGAGAAAGGCTACTACGGTCCCATCAATCTGGGGAATCCGGGCGAGTTTACGATGCGTGAGCTCGCCGAGATGGTGATTCGATTGACGGACTCCCGATCTCGCCTCGTCTACCGGCCGCTTCCTGCCGACGATCCAAAGCAGCGCAAACCCGACATCACACACGCCGCCAACAAGCTGAAATGGACGCCGAAGATCGCGCTCGAAGACGGGCTCAGGGAGACCATCGGGTATTTCAGGAAGCTCCTCGCTCGCTGACCGTTCTGGTCTCGCCGCGCGAGCACCTTGTGGCCGCTGGGCGGAGTGCGCCGAGGGGCGCGCACGGATAGGAAGCATGTCTTGTAGGCCTCACGTATAGCTGGTAAGCTTCCGCGGCTCGTATGACGGGCGTGCTGACAGGTTGGCGATGGTTGGTCTGCGCTGCTGCGATTCCAGGCATCCTGCTGGCGGCCTACCAGATCCGCGTTTTCTACCACGCGCTGGGATTCTTTCGGCCGCACCGCGTCCCTATCACGGACGCCGATCGCCTGGCCGCCCGCGATGCTCTGCCCGGCGTCGAGGACATCTCGTTCCGGACGGAGGACGGCCTCGTTCTGCGCGGCTTCTATGCACCGTCGCGCAACGGTGCGATCGTCGTCATGGGGCACGGCCTCGGCGAAAATCGAATGCGTTTCCTTCCGGTCGCCGAGATTCTGGCGCGGCACGGCTACGGTTCCTTGTTCTTCGACTGGCGTGCCCACGGCGATAGCGACGGGAATGCGAGCTCCTGGGGAGACAGCGAACAGCGAGACTTCGCTGCCGCTGTCGACTTCGCCGGGCATCGTGCCGAGGTCGCCCCGGGCCGAATTGCCGGGCTTGGATTCTCGATCGGCGCATCGACGGTGGCACTGGAGGCGGCGGCGGATCCGCGAGTGCGAGCCGTCATTCTCGAGACCGTCTACACGTCCATGGACGACGAGATGCGGGACAAGATGGGGAAGCGTCGGATGCTCTCTCTTTGGCCGACCCAGCTCGCTGCGCGCTACGCCGGCGTCGACTTCGGCCGCGTCCGCCCTATCGATCATGTTGCCCAGATCGGCCCCCGCCCGATCTTGTTCATCACCGGCACGGCGGACAGCGACACATCGCTGGCGGTGGTCCGCCGCGTATACGACGCGGCGGCGGAGCCGAAGCAACTGTGGCTCGTCGAAGGAGCCGATCACGGTGGGTGCCGAGCGGCGGCGCCCGCGAAGTACGAGCAGGTCGTCGTGGGCTTCCTCAATCGGGTCTTCTTCGCCGCCGGCCCGTAGGCTCGCGGGCGCGCCGGCGTGAGCTATCATCGCGTACTCCAGGAATTTCCTCATGGCCCAAAGTCTACTCGCACACGACGCGCCGCCCGTACTTGGGCCGGAACCATTAGTCATCCCTTCTGCGGTCGGGCCATTGGTCGGCTTTTGCCACCATCCTCGCGGGGGTACGGTCCGCGGAGTCGGGATTGTCCTGTGCAATCCGCTCGGTTACGAAGCGATGTGCGCGCACCGAGCGTACAGGCATTTGGCGGAGCGGCTCGCCGCCCGCGGCTTTCCCGCCCTGCGCTTCGACTACCAGGGGACCGGTGACTCGTGCGGCTACTCCGACGAGCCCGGGCGGGTGAATGCTTGGCTAGAGAGTATCGGTGCCGCCGTCGAAGAGCTTCGCGAGCGGACTGGCGTACGGGCCGTGTCGCTCTTTGGCGTCCGGTTCGGAGCAACCCTCGCCGCCGTTTCGGCCGCGAAGCGGGGCGATATCGATAGCCTTATCCTATGGGCACCGAGCGCATCGGGTCGAGCGTACGTGCGCGAACTGCGGGCGTTTCGAATGATAAAAGCGTCCGCCGATATGCCGGCCCCCGTACTCGACGGAGCCGAAGAGGCGGCCGGTTATCGCTTCGACAAGCCCACGATTGCGGCGCTAGCGGATATCGACTTGCTATCTATCAAGGACCGTCCGGTTGCGCGCGCTCTGCTCGTGCCTCGTGATGACATTCCGGGAGACGAAGCCAAGCTCGAGAGGCACTTCAAGGCCGCGGGTATCGAGGTTCGGCTCACTGCGGACCAAGGCTATGCGCAAATGATGCGCGATGCGCAGGAGACCGTCGTTCCTTTTCAGGCTTTGGACCGAATGATCGATTGGCTCGAGGAGGGGAAGCACCAAGAGGCGCGCTTGGCTTCGCCGCCGAAGGCGGCGCCTAGCATGCTGACGGTCACGAGCCGAGGATCGGGGATGGCCGTGCGAGAGCAGGTCCTTCGGTTCGGAGAGGAGCTCCGTCTGTTCGGGATTGCCAGCGAGCCCGGCGAAGGACTATCGCGACGCGATTGCCCGGCAATCCTTTTCCTGAACGTCGGCGCGAATCATCATGTCGGTCCGCACCGCATGTACGTATCGCTCGGGCGCGATCTCGCTGCTCGTGGGTACCTCGGCTTTCGTTTCGACGTGGCCGGTCTGGGCGATAGCCAGACGGCACCTGGTGGGGGCGAGAACCGCCTTTACTCGAAAGACTCCGTCGTGGACGTCAAGACGGCGATGGCGTTCCTCGAAGAGCGCTTCGGCGTCCGTCGATTCGTTCTCGTCGGGCTCTGCTCCGGGGCTTACTTGGCCTTCCACACGTGCGTCGAGGACCCGCGGGTCGTCGGTCAGGTCTTGCTCAACCCGCAGAAACTCGACTGGAAGGAGGGCGACTCGCTGGAGCTGTCGATGCGCAAGGGATTCCTGTCGACGCGGTATTACGGGCGCGCTCTCTTCAGTGCCACGGTTTGGCAGCGTGCGCTTCGTGGTGAGGTCAACGTGCGCGGCGTTTTGGGGGTACTGGGCGAACGGTTGGTGGCCCGCGTCAAAGCGGACGCCACGACACTGGGCGCCAAGCTGAGTGGTCAGCAGGAGCCCCAGACCGAAATCGAGCGCGCGTTTCACGTGCTATGTGGCCGCGGCGTCGAGACCCTACTCGTATTCAGTTTCAGCGACGGAGGCATCGACCATACCGAGAAACATCTGGGTCGCGACGTCAAAAAGATGCGTCACCACGGGAACTTCCGGTTCGCGATCCTCGAGGAGGCGGATCACACGTTCACCCCGATCGCGTCGCAGTCGGTGCTCCACGACCTCCTGGTCCAGCACGTAACCGAGCGATTCTCGTGACCATCGAATACCGCACTGGCAACAACCTCGATCTCGACGAGGTCATCGATGTGTACCGGCGCTCGACTTTGGGCGAGCGGCGGCCGATCGACGACAGGGACCGCATGCGCCAAATGCTCGAATACGCAAATCTCGTCGTGACCGCTTGGCACAGCGGCCGGCTCGTCGGAATTGCCCGAAGTTTGAGCGACTTCTGCTACGCGACGTACCTCTCGGATCTGGCCGTCGATGTGGACTACCAGGGCAAGGGTGTCGGTCGGGAGCTCTTGAGCCGCACCCAGCAATCGGGTGGCCGGGCCACGATCTTTCTGTTCGCTGCACCGAAGGCGATCGAGTACTACGGGCACGTCGGCTTCTCGGCGGGAAGCGGGTGGCTCCTCCGGTCCGACGACCGCCTGCGCTGAAATGGCCCCGGTCAATCTGGGGAAATAGCAGCCTCTGACGTCGCCGGGTCAGATGATTGGGTTGCGGCTACCGAGCCGTCCGACCGTCGAGAACGGTGGAGGCTTCGGCGCGGAGAATCGTGGTGCTTGCAGGGACCCAGCAGTGTAACATTCGGCCACCCTGCGAGACCTAGCGAGAACCGCGCGAGTCGATGGGCGGGCACCAGCACCGCGAATGGCCTCGTCTCGGCCCGCCGTGATGCTGTTCGACGCGGCGTTCTACGGAACCTTGGCCGCCGTTCGCTCTCTCGGTCGTGCGGGCATCCCGGTCGTCGCTGTCGACTCCAAGCCGATCGCTCTGGCCTTCTGGTCAAGGTATGCGACGCGATGTATCCGCTGCCCGCCCGTGTCGGACGCCCAGCGGTTCGTCGAGTGGTCGATTCAGTTCGGCCGACGTGAGGGTGGTCATTTGCTCTATCCGACGAGCGACGAGCTCGTGTACCTCCTGTCGGCGCATCGTGACGAACTGGCCAAAAACTTCGTTCTATATCAACCCGACTTGGACACCGCGGTGCGTGTTCTCGACAAGAAAAGGCTTCTCGAAGCGGCGCGCGAGGTAGGCTTGGATGTGCCGCAGACCTGGTTCCCGACTAGCTCGTCGGAAGTCGAACGGGCCGCAAGTGAAGCAGACGCTCCGGTCCTCATCAAACCCCGCACTCAGGCTTTTCTCACGACGCATCTCAAGGGCTCTGTCGTACCGCGCGGTCCAGCGCTAGTGCGCAAGGCGTACGAAAAGTTCGTGCGTGAGCAGACCTACAGCGAGCCGATCGCCAGCAGGTTGCCAGAGGTCACTCTTCCTATGCTGCAGCGGTATCACCCTGAGGCCGCGACTGGCATCTATTCCATCTCGGGCTTTCGTGACCAAGAGGGTCGGAATGTCGCTTTCCTTGGGGCGACTAAGGTATTGCAGCGCCCGAGGACGCTGGGCATCGGACTATGTTTCGAGAGCTCCGCAGTGCGTCCTGAGCTGGCTGACCGTCTGCGCCTGCTCCTTGAGCGAATCGGCTACTACGGTGTCTTCGAGGTGGAGTTTCTTCACGTTGGTGACAAGTTCTACCTCATCGACATGAACCCGCGTTTCTTCAACCAGCTCGCGTTCGACATGGCGCGTGGCCTGGACCTACCGCGGCTGGCCTATGCGGCAGCTCTTGGCGACCATGCAGAGGTTGCGCGACTCGTCGCGGGTGTGCCAGCCGCTGCAGGCGCTCGCGCGTTCTGCAATCGTTTGGGCCTCCGCGTTCTCGTAGGTGCGCAGCGCCTGTTCGGAAAGATGTCGCAAGCCGAGGCGCTCCATTGGCGCACTTGGGCAAGCGAACGCGAGGATGTCGTCGCCGACGCGACGGTGTCCGCTGACGATCCGGGCCCGGTCTACGCCGACGCTGCCGGTCAGCTTTATGGGTTCTTGCGCCACCCTCGAGGATTCATTCGATCGATTGCGCTAAACCTGTGATTCGTACGCCCAGTCGCGGTGGCGCCTCCACGAGCCCGTGTTCCCGTTGCGCTCCCTCACGCGGCGGAGTAAAACGTCGCCCGATGGGCTCCTGGGCTTGTTGGGCGGCTTGCGTCGTGTCGTTGGTGTGCTCGTCGTGTGGGAGCACCGGGAGCTACGTATGGTTCAGCGCCTTGTCTCCAGAAGAGAACACCGGTGACTACACCGTAAACTCGGGCGATGTACTCAGCGTCCGCGTGCTGGGTCACGAGGAGATGATGACCCGCGCAAAGGTTCGGCCGGACGGGCGCATCGCGCTGCCGATCATTGGCGAGATCGACGCTCGAGGAAGGTCCCCCAGCACCCTACGAGCCGAGATCGAAGCGCGGCTCAAGCAATACCTCGTCATGCCGGGCGGCGCGACGCAGGTAACCCTCAATGTCGAAGAAACGGCGCCTGCGACCATCGCCGTGGTCGGCGAAGTCACGCGTCCGGGTGTCTTCCCCTTGGAGCCGAACCTACGGCTGGCGCAAGCTTTGGCTCTCGTGGGGGGCATCACCGAGTTTGCTTCGCGCGACCACATTTTCTTGGTGAGGACGATCCCGCAGCCTCAGCGCATTCGCTTCACGTACGATTCGGTCATCCGAAATGAGGGCCTCGCGGGTGCATTCCGTTTGCATCCGGGCGACGTCATCGAGGTCGAGTAGCGCGCCGCAACCCGCGCACGTCGCCCATGCTCGCCCCCATCGTCCTGTTCGCCGACTGCGCGGGCACGCTCGACGTCGGCGACGCCACGGAGGTAAGAGCGCGGACGACGCAGCAGTCTACAAGCGGCGCGGGAGGCGGCGCCACGACCGGCGCCGGGCTGGATGTCTATACACAGCCGACGTTGACGGCACATCTGACCGACCGGATATGGGCTTACGATATCACCTATCGTCCATCGTTTACGTTCCAAGATCTGCAGAGTAGCTCGCAGCTTCTGGCGATCCACACGGGCAACGCAACGGTCGCTTGGCGTGAGCGCAGGGTACGGCTCTCGCTCGGCGAGGATGCCTCCTACGGGTCGTACAACTCCGCTAACATCCTGCCGCCCTCGGGCCCGTCCGCCTCCGCCGGGACGCCCACCCCCACCGGCGCTGCGATGCCGCCGCAGGTGCAGCTCTCTCCCTCGCCGAGAACCATCACCTATCTTGCAACAACAACGACCATGACAGTCGTGGCCCAGACCGACCGCCGCAGCACGTTCATGCTCAGCACGGCGTACACGGCACGAGGAGGAGCCGACGAACCTTCACGCGCGGTGCTGCCGGAGCTGCATGGCCCCCGCGTCGATGCACGGTTCGCGTACGCCCTTAGCCGTTCCGATCAGGCAGTGACGGCCGCCTATGGGCAGGTCGTTGAGTTCTCGGCGGAGGCCTGTGTGGGGCCGACAGGCATGATCACGGCCGGCAGCAGCTGCGCGCCGGAGAATCGCCTGGCTCAAGCAACCGAGGGGATCAGGCACGCTATCAACAGCGCGACGTCGGTTACGTTGAGCGCCGGTGCAGCCGTTGCGCAAAGTCGCTCCGACCCCGCCTCACCGTTCCGAGCCGTCCTATATCCCGCCGGCGTGGCGGACATCATTCATCGCTTCGGCGGGGAGCGGGGCACGAGCTCGGTCAACGCCACCGCTTCGATTGGCCCGGTGGTCGACGCGCTCACCGGCCTGGCGAGCGATCGCCTGCAAGGCCAGGCATCCGTCACGGACCAGGTGAGCCACGCGTTCACAGCGACATTCACCGCAAGCGGAACGCAGACCCTTCCGACGAGCGCTCCGTTGGCCGCCACCCTTCTCGGGGGGACCATCGCTTTCGCCCTCCGACTCGATCCCTCCCTAGAGTTTGCTCTCGGTGAGAGGGCCGTGTGGCAGAGGCAGGATACCTTCGGGACCTTTTTTTCCACGTACACATACTTCGACGTGACTGTTCGTGCGCCCGAGCTACGCTTCTAGGCGGTCGACCCTACCAATGTCCGCCATCGACCCCGACCACGAAAGCGCGAGCACAGAACGCGACCAGGCTGGGGCCGCCGAGGGCGAGGAGGGCCTCGATCTCGAAGCACTGAAGGACCACCTCGGCTTCCTTGGACGAGCATGCCAGCGCCGGCCCAGGCTCGCCGCTGGTGTCTTCGCGGTGGTTGCTGCGCTTGGGCTGACGATTGCCGTGATCATGCCCCGCTCCTACCGCGCAGAGGTGAGGCTCGGCGCAGAGCGGGACTACCTGACCCACGAGCTCAGCAATCCCAACGCGCAGATGCAGCGCGAGCGCGAGGCAGACAACCCCACGCGCAACGTCGGCAACGTGGTCCGCCGGCGCGACAACCTCGTTGCCCTCGTGCGCCAAGCGAACCTGGTCGAACACTGGCACGCTACGCGATCACCGCCGCTCAAGCTCAAGGACTGGCTCTTGTCGTTCGGTTCGGGGCCGCGAAAGGTCGAGGACGAGGAGGTAGCGCTCGCGGAGACCCTGGACAAGAGACTGACGGTTTGGAACGAGGACGACAGTTCCGTCACGATCGCAGTCGACTGGGACGACCCGAAGATGGCCTACCAGCTGACAACGCTCGTCCAGAAGAACTTCGTCGAGGCGCGCTACGACACGAACATCGCGCGGATCCAGGACGCAATAAAGCTTCTCGAGGACCACGCAAACTCAGAAGCCGAACAGGTCGACGCTGCGCTCGAGGGCTACCTCGCGGCGGAAGCAGCGGCTGAGGCGAACCCGCGAGAAGCCCCTGCTCCCGCTGCCGCTGCCGCTGCCGCTGCCCCAGCTCCGGGTCCGGGTCCGGGTCCGGCGAGGGCTTCGGCCAGTCCGGTCGCGCCTGCGCAGGGTGCTCCGCCAGCCGCGCCCGATCCCGACGTGCTGAAAGCTCTTGAGGACAAGCGGCGAGAGATCCGGCAGAAGGAAGATGATCGGCAGCACGAGCTCGAAAAGCTCAAGCAGGCGCTCGCCGAGGCCCAGCTCACGCTCACCCCGTTGCACCCGAAGGTAATCGGGTTGCAGCAGGCCGTCGCCGCGCTCGGCAAACCGGCCCCCGAACTGGCAGAGCTCACGGCGGAGGAGCGCGCGCTGATGGCCCAGATCGCCCCGACTGCCTCGGCGACAGGCTCGGGCACGGCTCCGCTCACGGTGCCCAGAACCGCAACGCCAACTGGCGGGAACGGAACCGCGGCGAAGGCCGCTGGCGGGGGTCTGCGCATCGACCTGGCGCCGCGTGAGAATCCCGCGCTGGCTCCGTCGCGATCGAAACTCGAATCCGCGATTCACCGCTATCAGGAGGTGACCACGCGCCTCGACACCGCGAGACTCGAACTCGACATCACTCGAACGGCCTTCCAGTCCGCCTTCAGTGTGATTGCACCGGCCGAGGTTCCCAAGCGACCGAAGAAGCCGATCCCTACCCTCGTTGGTGTCGCCTCGGTCCTCGCCGGCGGTCTTCTCGGATTGCTCGGTGCGGCGTCGGCGGACTGGCGCGCGGGCCGACTGCTCGAGACGTGGCAAGTTCGCAGGCGACTGAAGATTGAGGTGCTCGGTGAGCTCGAGCAGCCTCCCTCATAACGGCCACGAGGGCGATGCGCATGCACGGCGACGAGAGGACGGGTACTGGGCACCTGGCGCAGGAAGGGCCGGGCAGTGTCGGGATGACCGTGAGCGGCTCACACGGCGCGCTCGTACTCCGCGACCGCGAGGCGTTGAACCTGGCCGACGATGTGCGGCTCCAAAAGCTATGGCTCGCCCTTCAGCGGCGCGAATGGCGCTCGCTAGCCGTGCTCGGCACGCACCGAAGGCTCGACACCATGAAGATCGCCGAGTTGCTGGCGAACCTTGCCTGGTGGTACTCAGGAAACCCGGCCTGCGTCCTGGACCTCCGCGACCTGAGCTTCCGGCTCGTCGAGCACCATCAACACGAGATTCGCGCACAGGTCGCCGCTGGCGCGTGCGCCATCGTCGCCTTGAGCTCCACGATGGACAACCCGACCGCGATTCCGATCGCCCGATCCGTAGATGCGGTCGTGCTGTGCATCGACCTGGGGACGGCCGGCATCAAGGCCGCCGAGCAAACATTGGCAGAAATCGGGCGCGATCGCGTTCTGGGGGCCATCGTCCTGCGTGGGCAAGCCGCGCATAATCGGGGCGGCAAGAAGTGAAGCCACCCCTTTGTCCCCGCTTGCCCCCCGGGGACCGTAAAATGCGCGTATCTCCAACCCTGGCTCTCGACTTCCGCCCCGCTTCGGTTTAGACCGCACATCCTGATGATCAGAGTTGGCCTGCTCGGTGCGGGGAAAATGGGCATTTCCCACTACGCGGTGCTCAGTGCCCACCCAGACGTCCGCGTGGTCGCCATTTGCGACACCGCGACGTACATCACGTCGACGCTCAAGAAGCACACCGGCGTGGAGACATACAAAGATCTGGAGGCCATGGTCGACGAGGCGCAGCTCGACGCGCTCCTGATCGCCACCCCAACCGTGACACATTTCGACGCGGCACGTTACGCCCTGTCGAAGGGGGTGCACGTCTTCGTAGAGAAGCCGCTTTGCCTGAACCCCGAAGACTCGAAGCGGCTGGCGGACCTCGCCCACGCGAAGCGGCTAGCCAACCAAGTGGGCTACCACAATCGCTTCATCGGAGCATTTATCGAGACGCAACGCCTCGTCCGCGCGGGCGCCATCGGAGACATCTACCACATCGGCGGCACTGCCTTCGGCCAGGTCGTAATTCGACCCAAGAGTGGCAGCACGTGGCGCTCAAAAAAGTCGGAGGGCGGCGGCTGCCTGCACGACTACAGTTCGCACGTCGTCGACCTGATGAACTTTGTCGTCGGGCCACCAAAAGAGGTCCTCGGCGCCCGTCTCCGAAGCATCTTCTCCAAAGACGTGGAGGATGCCGTCTACGCGACCTTTGCATATGCGAACGGCATGAGCGGGCAGCTCGAGACCAACTGGAGCGACGATAGCCACCGGAAGATGAGCACCACGATTACCGTCTACGGTACGAAAGGCAAGATCATCGCCGATCGCCAAGAGTGTCGCGTGTATCTGCGGCAAGACTCCGAGGTGCCGGGTTACGTGCCGGGCTGGAACATTCGCTATATTACGGATCTCCAGAAGCCCGTGGCCTACTATCTGCGCGGCGAAGAGTACACCGCGCAGATCGATGCCTTCATCGGTGCCGTCAAGAACAAGACGCCTCAGCACGAGAATTCGTTCGCGAGTGCGTACGAAACAGACCGTGTAATCAATCTAATATCCAAAGCGCACGCGGCGAGGGCCTAGCGATGGACCGCATATTGTTCGGCGACAATCAGTTCTTTGGCGTCAACCACATGTCCGAAGAGAAGGCTCGCGCGCAGGCGATGAGGTTCAAGGACACGGCCGCGATCATGCAAGTACTAGACAGCGCTTACGACCTCGGCATCAAGACGTTCATGTGTACGACCCATGATCGTATCGGCGAGGTCTGCGACATCGTTCGCAATAACCAGTCCCGTTACAAGGATTTCGAGTTCTATCCCTGTATGCCGTATGCGCACAAATATGCCAATTCGGTCGGCGAGGTCGGGATTCTCGAGACCATAAAGCGCTTTGCTCCGGGCGGGATCGTGGAGTCCCTTTTTCGCGGCGTGGTCTCTGCGATTACCCAGGACACGCGCAGCCTGATGCAGCTGCTCGTTGATGCGGAGATGAAGCGCTTTCAGGGACTCACGACCAAGGTGGTCTTTGTCGAGAATGTCGTCACGGATCTGCTCCTCGGCCTCAAGATGCACGACATGTTGAAGGCGTTCCACGACTACATACGCGACCGATACAATGCGGAGGCGGGCTTTATCACGATGAATTTGCCGGTCTTGCTCGACGCGCTGGAGCAGGTCGGAGTCGAAAACCCGATCGTGTGCGCGAACGTCAACAAGATAGGCTTCCGAATGTCTGGAGGGGTCGAGCAGTACGAGCGTACGATCCTGCAGCGCAAGTTTCGCCCCATTGCGATGTCGATTTTTGCCTCCGGCGCCATACCGGCGGAAGAGGCGGTTAAGTACATCTGCGACCAAAAGCAGATCGTTTCGATCGTCTTCGGGGCCTCTTCGCGCGCGAACATCCGACAGACGAAGGAACTGATCGAGCGCTTCAGCTGACGACGGGCAGTTCCGCTCGAGAGCATCGACCCCGTGAACGTCCCGCCCCCGCGCCAGGCGCGGGTCGCGACGGCGTCAGTCCGGCGTACACCGCGATTGGGTGCGCTATTCCCTCGGAGCTATCGGGCCGCGCACCGCGATTCTGGCTGGTCCCGGCGCGTTGAGGGCTGTGATACGCCCGGAAAGGGCCGCCTTCGGCCCGCGCAAGACAATGGCGCGTTCGCCTCCGGGCTCCAGGTGGAAAAAGTCGTCGTCGGCCTGAAAACCCCGCACGTCGAAGCTAACGGCCTGCGCGAACTTCTTGGTGCGTACCGTAGCGAGCCACTCGCCTGGCCCCAAAGGCTCCGCCGTTGCTTCGAGCCCGAGCTCCGAAGAGCGCTCGACGGAGCGACCAGTCGGAAAGAAGAATGCAGTCGCCAGGCGCTCACCGCGTGTCCGGTCCACGAGCGTGCCGACGGCCAAATCGTGGCCCGCTGCTCCGAAGCGATATGCGTAGGTGGTGTCTGCGAAGCGCGCGAGCAGCGCGTCCGCGAGGACCTCTCGCGCACCATGCGCCGGAATCGTCAGCTGGGCGTTCCCCTTGGTGACGAGCACATCGCCGAGTCGGTAGAGAGCCAGGTGCACTTCGCCGTCGATGGCTCGCGGACTGTCGTTGATGACGTGGAGTGACAGCCCGTTAAGCCCCTCGTCGATCGGCAAAAGGGCGATCGGTTGGCACGCCCGCTTCCAAAAGTAGTACGCAGCCTTGGGCAGGCCCTTTGCGTCGACAAGACCCCAGCCGGCCCCCGGCCAGAAGTCCCGCAGCAGCCACACGAGCGCGCCCCGGCATTCGGAACCGGTGCGGCGCCACTCCGCAAGCGCCGCGGCCATGACTTCGCCGGTTGCGACGCGACCGACCTCGATGTAGCGCGCAATGTCGGTCATCCGCAAGGCTACAGGATCGACGCCATAGAGCATCTGGGCGTAAAAGTCGCGCACGTCGTCGAAATCCCACGAAGCACCCTTGTCGCGCGGGACTCGCCCCTTCCACCGCGCGTGATTGGTCGGCTGCTCTCCCTTCATGAACTCGTCAATCATCTCGTCGCACGGAATGTTGCTAAAACCGAGGCACTCCGTCGCAAAGCGAACGCGCGCTCGGCGCGCGTCCTCGATCGGCCGGCGGAACGCGCCGACGCCGAAGTAGTGCGAGATGCCCACGCTAACCCGAAACGGCAGCGCGCCGCCGATCGGTGTCGACGGAACGTAGGCGGCGTCGGGCCTATCCCTCTGCACGAGCGAGGCCAGCACTTCGTCGAAAAACGGGGTACTCGCTTCGGCCCGGGTCAGCCCAAACATGGCCGCTTGCTGAGCGATTTCGCTGTTGCCGCAACATACCGCGAGACTGGGCGATAGCTGGAGCCGACGGATTAGCTGCTCAGCCTCCGCATGGGCGGTCTGCGCGAAGGACTCGTCGGCGAATGGATAATCCATGTTCGCAAACATGAAGTCCTGCCACACGAGGATTCCAAGCTCGTCGCAAATGTCGTG
>CAVREO010000015.1:0-310587 GCA_963720145.1 uncultured delta proteobacterium | reverse complement strand
GGCGCGCGGGCGGCGCGCCCCTCACGGAGCGTGCGCAGCGCCGGCGAACACGCGCAGGTCGAGCGACGCGTCGGCTGCCGCCGGGGCGTACGCGACGAGCGTCATGGCGATGCGCTCCGCGACCTGACGGAGGCCCCAGTCGGGCGGGTTGCCCCGGACGCAGCTCCATAGCCGCGACTGTCCGCCGGCGCGCACCCATCGGCGCAAGGTCGGCCACGCGGCGGTCTCCCCATGTCCGCCCGCCTCCCGCCGGATGTCCACGACCCGGTCGCCGGCTCCGAAGCGAAACAGCGCTAGGGCGATCGCCGCCCCGCCGAAGTGCCGGCGGCGCACCACGCCGCGAGGCACCACGACGACCACCGCGTCGCAGCGACGGCACCGGTACCGGCGAACGGCCATCACCCGCATCACCGCCGGCGTCCCGACCGAGGTCGGACCGCGCACCTGCCGCAGCCGCAGGCCATGGCCGACGATCCCGAGCGGCCGGCCTACCGGCCGGCTGCCCTCGCAGCATGGGCAGCGGGCCGGCCGGACCTCGTGCACCCCCGGCACACGCTCCGCCCGAACGTTGACATCGAAGATGGAATGAACGACGTGAGAAGAGCTCCGTGCTTCCAATGCCTCTGGAGCACGACGAGAGGGCGGCTTTCCAGGGCGAGCCCTCTCGTCACCTTTTTCCGGCCGACGTCGTGCCGATGCTCCGCCTCCGAACCCGGCCCTACGATAATCGGGGGCCCACGGCCCAATCCACGTCCGTGATGGGCGGCAGGACGAAGACCGCCGGAGCGACCCTCAAAGAGTCGGATTCCAAAACGTCCCTCACGCCGTCATCCCGTGTGCGCGGTAACACTTCAGCGACGAGTTCAAGGCAGGCGCAGTGCGGCTCGTGCTCGACGAGGGCAAGACGGTGGGGCATGTCGCTCGAGATCTCGACCTGACGGCGACGGCCCTCGCGGAGTGGGTCAAGAGGGCGCGGGCGGACCGGACCAACGGCAAGACCGGGCTGACGACCGAGGAGCGGGGCGAGCTCGCGAAGCTCCGCAAGGAAGTGCGCGAGCTGCGCATGGAGCGCGACATCCTAGAAAACCGTCGTGGGCGTCGCCCGACCTGTTGGGCGCAAGCTCGGGCTGCGCTACGAGGACGGTGGCTCGGAAGGAGCGGCCGTCTGACTTTTGCAGCTCGTCCCTTCAACCATGGTCCAGGGAGCGCAGCGGACTTGAGATTGGTGACGCCCTCGGGCGATCCCGTTTAGGAAAGTGATTCGATGCGCGCTCCTGCTTCCGAGCCTTTCACCCTCGGAGGCGATTATGGCGAGCAGCAGGAAGAAGGGCACGAAGAAGACGACGCCGCTGGCGCCGCTCAACCGTCGCGCGGCCGGCGTCGACATAGGGTCGACGTTTCACGTCGTCGCCGTCCACCGGAGCTCGACGCTGATCCCGTAGATCGTTCGGGAGCTTCACCGCGGATCCGACCGCGCTGGCCGACTGGCTCGTCAGCCTCGGCGTGGCGACGGTCGCGATAGAGTCGACCGGCATCTACTGGATCCCGCTGTTTGAGATCCTCGAGGCGCGGGGCCTCGAGGTTGTGCTCGTCAACGCCCGCGACGCGAAGAACGTCCCCGGTCGCAAGACGGACGTCAACGACGCGCAGTGGACCCAGCAACTCCACTCGTACGGGCTGCTCCGTCCGAGCTTTCGTCCCGGGGCACAGATCGTCGCGCTCAGGGCGTATCTTCGCGATCGCGAGAGGCTGAGCGCCTCGAGGGCGAGCTGTCGGTCGTTAACGGCGCTGGTGGCCCAGCCCACGACCCGCCGCGAGAACAGGTCGAGCAGCACGGCAAGGTACAGCCAGCCCTCGCCCGTCGCGATGTACGTCACGTCGCCCGCCCATGCCGTGTTGGCGGCCTTCGGGTCGAAGTCGCGGTCGAGCAGGTTGGGCGCGATGGGATGGGCGTGGCGCGAGTTGGTCGTGTGCACGAAGCGGCGCTTTTGCCGCGCCTCCAGGCCGTTTTCACGCATCAACCGCTCGATGCGCTTCTTGCCCACGCGAATGCCGTGAGCACGTAGCTCGCGCAGGCACGCGCGGGCTGCCGTACGCGCCACGGCCACGCACCATGGCCGCCTTGATCTCGACCAGGAGCTGGGCATCCGCGATCTTCTTGGGCGAGGCGGGGCGGCCGAGCCACGCGTAGTAGCCGCTGGCCTTCACGCCGAGCACCTCGCAGAGCAACCGCACCGGGTACAGCGCCTTCTCCGCCGCGATGAACACGAACCTCACGTGTTCTCCTTCGCGAAGAAGGCCGCGGCAGTTTCAATCGTCGGAGCAACACCGCCGTGATGCGAGACCTTGGACGACTTGACCCTGTCTTCCGACGGCGTTCAGCCAGCTTCCCGAGCTCCTCGCGCTCTACCGTCGTGAGCGCCCCCGGCGGGCCCTGGCCGGCGTCCACGTCCGCGCGCTTCACCCACTCGCGCAACGCGCCCTCGGTCAGATCAAAATCTCGCGACACTTGCCCGATGCTGCGATCCCCGACCTTGCAGAGACGCACCGCCTCTGCCTTAAACTCCGCGCTGAACGACCTTCGCTTCCGTGCCATCTGTGGAACACTCCTACCGCACTTGCGTGCGATTTTTGGTGTCCACGGAAGCGGGGGAGGATCAAGGGTGGGCCGTGATTGGGTCGAGCGGGCAGGCTAGCGGGCCAGTGTACGCGGCGGGCGGGCCCGCGCTCCGCACTGCAAAGCCCAGCCGCCCTCGGGCGCACTTACTGAGTAGCGTCGGCGAGCGCGCAGCATACGGCTGCACACCTCGGCCCCAAGCGAGGCCCATGGTGCTCTGGCGGCACATGGGGCGGCGCGGTGCAGGCGCGAAATTGCTGGGGCAGTCCCGTGGGGCACTCGATGCGGGGCCCCAGGATTTTTGTTTCCCGGATTACGGAGGCCGCAGGAACCCTAAGCGCCAGCTTCGATTACCCCAAGGTGCGCCGTGTGCTCGTCTGAAAGGACGCTGGCATCTACTCCCCTCGTCCAGGCAGGAACGGTTCATGCTCTCCGTGAAGCCCTGGAACGATGGCGCCCTGCGTGATGCCCTCCGAGCCGAGCGTTAGCCCGCCAGTCGCGCTTGCACTGGGCCGGATTCGACGGCATCACGCTTGCCGTGCGGGCGCCGTCTTGCGGCGGGATTACTCGGGAACTTTCGTCGCCCGAATCCGCGCAGCGGTGATGTGTAGCTTGAGCACGCGCTTCATCACAGTCTCGCGCTCTACGGCAGTCGGGCCCTGGAGGCGCCAGCTTCGTACCAGGCGCTCGCAGGCTCTCGCCTCACCGGAAAGCCTTTGGCGCTCATCGGAATGGGGCGCACGAGCGAGGGTCTCGAGTACCGCATGGATGGCTTCGAGCGCCAGGGCCAAGCGCTTGGACGAAGGGTGCATTCCAAGAATGCCTACAGCTCGATGACGCCTTGCAGGCGCAAGGCGTCGAGTATCGCGAGCGTCGCCTCGGTTGTCATGCCGCTCACGTCGAGCAACTCCTCGACGGACGTGGAGCCGTCGAGCAGCGAAAGAAGGAATCCAGACCGATGATCGAGCGGAATCTCGCGAAGCCTTTCGGCGCCGATCACGACGACCGGAACGCGGGCAAAGAGCGATCGGGCCGCGCGCACGTGCCGAACTTTCGCCGCCGGGGTGAGTCGGCGAACCTCGCTGTGTGGTTCCCCGGTTGAGAACGCGCCGTCCGCATGAAGCGGATTCGACGTCTGCTCACTGGTAGATGGCTTCACAAGAACGTCACAGGCTAACTCCATTGCGATTGCGGTGTTCCACCGATATCGCGACCGGCAAGCAGCGCCCTTTGATGCTGAGCGTTATTTCGGGCTACTGACCGTGCGGTCGGTACACGGGGTGAGGCCGTCATGGAGGCGACGGTCGGTCGCGATGCCTTCTCCCGGACATCGAAGCGTCTGCCGCGCACACGGCCTACACCCAGGGGCGTTCGCTACCGTTGAGCGAATCCGAGAACGAGCACCGGACCCCTAGCCCCCTGCATGCAGCGGCCGAGACCAGACGAGCCATGAACGAGCCGCCCACGACCCGCAGGCTCCTGATCCTGTCTCGTCGGGACCAGACGGCCCGCTCTCCAACGCTAGCGACCGACGGAGCGAAGCTGGTCAGCCGCCGGAGGTCCGCCACGAGGTCCACAGTCGTCTCGTCGAGGTGGACGATGAGCCCCTTGGTCATTGCACGAATGTCGCCCGCATCGACTCGTCCCACGAATGTGATGATCAGTCGCTCACGGTCGCGCCTGATCGTCCAGGGCGCTTCCGCGTGGCCGCCATTGGTGCGAACAAAGTCGGCCATGGTGTCGACCAGGGCGTCCAGGTCGAATGGCTTGGATAGGAACACATGGAAACCGGCCATGAGCGCCCGTTCCATATTCTCCGCGGCAGACAGCGCGATTGCCGGCGTTAGCCCGCCGGCTTCCGCAGGCAGCTCTCGGACCCCGCGGATCAGGTCGTATCCGTTTCCATTAGGCATCCAGAGATCGCTGACGATGACGTCGGGACGCTGTCGGACGAAGGCGTCGAATCCGCTGCTTCCCGTCCTTGCGTCCTGAACCGCTGCACCCTCGAACGTTAAGACGTCCACGACGCACTGGAGCAGATCCGGGTCGTCCTCGACGACGAGGATGCGCGCACCCGAGAGTCGTCCCGTATGAGCAGCCGCTGCCAACATCCCGCCTCAGTATCCGCCTCGTGCTCGCCGGTCACAAACGTCTGACAAGACGGCCTCATCACCGGAACGGGGGCCCGCTGAAGACCCTCGCCCGCAATTAGGTTGGTTGGAGGGACGGACCCATGACCCGCCCCGGCCGCACCCCGTGGCTCGCAGGGAGGCGTCCCCGATCGGGAAGAGGCGAACCTGCGCGCCCTCCCGTTTCGAGAGGTCGTTGCCAAGCGCAATCCATTGTACGTCCGCTCGGTGCCGTAGGTGGGTCGTTCAGGATGATCAGGGTGCGGCTCATGGTCAGCGGCCTCCGTCTTGCTCTGGAAGCAACAACGAAACCGGGGACCGTCGCCACGATAAATCGCCAAGAGCCGAGCCTCCATGGTGGAAGGCAACATGGCCTAATAGCATTCGGTGCGCTCGCCAGCAATTCGTGCGCCCAAGGAGGGAACGGTCGTGAAAGCCCAGCGTCGGCGCTTATGTCCGCGCACTCGTCGGGATGGAGGGCATGCGTGCGGACAGCCCAGAGGCGTCGACAATCCCGCCGACCAGTCGGCCCACGCGCGCGCCGGCCCAAACTCGACGAACGCCGCTGCGAGCTCGCCCGCCTTGCGAAAGCGCGCGCCGCGGTTCTTCTCGAGGCAACGCAGGGTCCGGAAGCAGGAACTTGGTAGCCACGCGCCATGCGCTGCGACGACTGCGTCCATGCCGCCCATGTCGAGGACCTCCTCGACAGCGTACTTGCCTGCGATGACGTCCCCTTCACGCACCCCGCGAGCGACGCTTCAATCGAGGGACCTGGGAGCAAACCGGGTTCCGCGCGCTGATCTTGAGCCACCGCCGTATGGACGAAAGCGTGAGCGTCGCTCGGGGTTACGTGTGGGCGATAGGAGGGACGTGCGCAGACGGTGCGGCATCGACTGGGACGCCCGCGTCGCGTCGGCGTCCGCGCTGCTCATCGATGCGAGTCGCGTTGGACTCATGGAGCGTGGGAAGGTGTGTCACCCGAAAGCCGACGCGGATCTGCCGGTTGAACACCAACACCGCACGCGCAAGGTGCAGCGCGCACGCGCCGTCAAAGTGCCCGCGAAGCAGCTTGCTCTCGAGTACATTGGCCAACTTCAAGATTTCGTCCCACGTGACGGAATCCTCTCTCATCGTCCCTCCAATGCGGTGCGCGACCCGCGACATCGGCTGATTGCGCGCGTGAAGTCCTTTCGTCTAGAAAGAGGTCGCGTGTGCCTTTCGCCTCGCGAACACTCTCGGCGCGTTCGCAGCGGGAAACGGGACAAGCGACTTCAATTGACGGAGTACCGGCTCAGCAGCAACCGTACCGCCCAAGGCGCTTGGAAAAAGCACAACCGTTTCGCGCACTCTCCCTCGCTGGTGCCGATCCTACCCATGGAAATCTGCCACGTTCGTGGCGTTATTGTTACCTTCGGAGCGCGCGCGTCATGGCCGCCAAAGAATGGGCTTCCCCTCGGTCAGCGGCGCCGGACATGGAGCGGGCGCCATGCTGCTGCACCGCCCTGCCGCTGGATGCGAAAGCTTGGGCTCCCATGCCGGGGGCCAACACGCTCGTGCCGCGGCATGGGTTCCCACCTACTGTGTCGGACGACTGAAACCCAGCACCGCTTGCGCGAGGTTCAGGGCGACGGTGGCATCCGGCAGGCGTCCGGACGCGTCGTCGCCAACAACCGCACTGGCCAGATGGAGGATGCGTTCCCATTCGTGGCTCTCCGCCTGGCACGACTCGGACGCCGATTCGGGATCCGTCTCGAGCGAAGCAATCTCGGAGTGGCGGCTCGGAGCAACCGCCACCCCCACCGACGCGATGTGCTCGACAAAGAGCCGCGCTCGATGGGTCTCAGCAGAGACTCGGACCAGCCCGTTCGACACGACGTGCACAGCGACTTCATCCAAGACGCCCCATCGCTTGGCTTCGTCGAAGATCCGCTCGACCGGCAGGCTGATCTCTCGTATCGCGCAATTCGAGCCGACATGCGTCGGCCGATTGGCCGAGGATTCCGACATGGACGCGTCCCCCTGTCGTGTCCCCCCGACGGGCATCCTATGCGATCGACGAACGGTGGAAAGCTATTTCCGGCGAGGGCAGTCGTCGGGGGGAGCGAAACCTCCCGAACCCTCATCGACGAACGCCTGAGTCCGGCAAGCGGACTCCTCGTCCGGACTTCGAACCGTTGCCTTCCAGCGGCAACCGATGAACAGAAGAAACGAACTCGCTGGGATGCTACAAGGAGAGAGTCCACGAGGACGCACGTGAAACGGGAGCCCGGCGACACACTGTCCAAAGGCATCGTCGTCGTACTCGAGGCGATTGATCTGACGCTCGAACGCTTGGCCCTCGTGCCGGACGGCCCGGAGGCGCGCGAGCTACATCAAGCCACGCTGGCGTGCGCCAAGGTAGCGGAGGGGTGGCGGAACAAGGCTCCGAGCGCCGAACAGCGCGAGGCGCTGATGAAGCGCGTTCTGGCCCTCCATGTCGCGGCCAGTCGGCTTGCGGCGGGAGAACCTCCCCGATGAGTGGCCGTGCCATCCGGCATGCGACCGGCTGCCAGGTGCGCCGTGCGACCCTGTTTCGCTATGTTTTTGGACCTGGCTCGTCGAGTACCTCACGGACCCTGCGGGCCAGCGCCTCGGGAGTGATCGGTTTCTGGAGGAAGGCGATGCCGGAGTCGAGCACGCCGTGGTGCACGACCGTGTTCTCGGTGTAGCCGGACACGTAGAGCACCTTCATGTCCGGCCGCATCGGCATCAGTCGCTCGGCCACCTCGCGACCGCTCATGCGCGGCATCACGACGTCGGCGATGAGCAGGTGAATCTTGGCGGTGAACTTCTCGCAGATGAGGAACGCTTCGCCGCCGTTCTGCGCCTCCAGGACGTTGTAGCCGTAACGACGCAGGACCGCGCGCATGATCGCACGCACCTGGTCCTCGTCCTCCACGAGTAGGACCGTCTCGGTGCCGCGCAGTGTGGGCGGCGATGACGATGAGCGGGTCGACGTGCTTCCGCGCGCCCCTCGGTACGCGGGAAGTACACCTTGAACGTCGTGCCCTTGCCCGGTTCGCTGTAGACCCAGATGTGCCCACCGCTCTGCTTCACGATGCCGAAGACCGTGGACAGGCCCAGGCCCGTCCCTTTTCCCTTTTCCTTGGTCGTGAAGAACGGCTCGAAGATGCGCGCCACCGTCGCGCTGTCCATGCCCGTTCCCGTGTCGGTGATCCGCGAGCATCACGTAGTGTCCAGGCACCACATCGAGATGCAGTGCGGCGTACTCGGCGTCGAGCTCCACGTTCTCGGTCTCGACGATCAGCTTGCCCCCGGTCGGCATGGCGTCGCGTGCGTTGACGACGAGGTTCATGATGACCTGCTCCACTTGGCCCGGATCGGCGAGCATCTTGCCCACGCTCTGCGCCGTGAGCATCGAGAACTCGATGTCCTCGCCGAGTAGCCGCCGGAGCATCCGCTCCATCCCTCTGATGACCTGGTTCAGGTCGAGGACGCGCGGCTGGAGCATCTGCTGGCGGCTGAACGCCAGGAGTTGCCGTGTGAGATCAGCGGCCCGTTCGCCCGCCTTGCGAACCTCGTCGAGATCCGCTTTGGCCGGATCACCTGGCGTCAGCCCGGCCAGGAGCAGCCCCGTGTAGCTGAGGATGACCGACAACAGGTTGTTGAAGTCGTGTGCGACGCCGCCGGCGAGCTTGCCGATGGCCTCCATCTTCTGCGCTCGGCGAGACTGCTCCTCCAATCGTAGCTTGTCGGTCACGTCGTTCGCCACGACGAGCCGTGCCGGTCGGCCCGCGAAGTTGAAGCTCCGGGCCTTGATCTCCACCGTGATGATCGAGCCGTCCTTCTTGCGATGACGCCACGCGCGTCCATCGTGGGAATGCTCGACGTTCGCGGTTGCCTCGCGAAGCGCAGCGACGTCCTCCGGCGGCCGGATGTCGGCGAGCGTCAGCCGCGCGAACTCCTCCCGGCTGTAGCCGTAGTGCGTCACCGCCGCCTCGTTTACCTCCAGGATCGCGAGCGTGCTGGTGTCGTAGACCCACATCGGCAGGGGACACGTCGCGAAAAGCAGGCGGTATCGATCCTCCGCCTCTCGGGCGCGATCCTCGGCGCGCCGCTTGGCCTCGCGGCCGGCCTTTTCGCGTAGCTCCCGTTCGATCGCAGGCACCAGTCGCGACAACCGGCCCTTCACGATGAAGTCACTGGCACCCGCTTGCAGTGCCTCGACCGCTGTGTCTTCACCGATCGTGCCGGACACGATAATGACCGGCACATCCACCCCGCGTTCCCGGACCACGGAGAGCGCCCCCGGCGCGTCGAAGGCCGGCATCGAGTAGTCCGAGATCACGATGTCCCACTGCTCGCCTTCCAATGCGGCTGCCATTGTCTCGCGCGTCTCGACCCGCCGGAAGGTTGGGGCGAAGCCACCTCGCCGCAGCTCACGGACGACAAGCTCCGCATCCTCCTCGGAGTCCTCAATCAGTAGGACATGAAGCGCGCGCACGAATCGACTCTCCCCGCGCTCCGTTCCTCACTGCGTGCGCGGGCGCTCGTTGAGCAGCGCCCAATACAGTCCGAGTTGCTCGACAGCTTGAACGAACTTGTCGAACTCCACGGGCTTGACGATGTAGCTGTTCGCACCCAGTTGGTAGGCTTCTTGAAGGTCGCGGTCCTCTTTCGACGACGTCAAGACGACGACGGGTATCGCCTTGAGGGCCGAGTCGCCCTTGAGGCGACGCAGCACCTCCATCCCATCGACCTTGGGCAGCTTCAGGTCGAGCAGAATGACACGGGGGGCGATGGCGCCGTTTCTCGCCGCGTACGCTCCCGTCCCGAACAGAAACTCGACGGCTTCGGCGCCGTCGGCAACGCGGTGCAGGTGGTTGGTTAGCTTGCGCTTCTTGAGCGCCCTCGTCGTCAGTTCTGCGTCCTCGTCGCTGTCTTCGACGAGGAGAATCTCTACGGCGTCAAGTTCCATCCGGTCCGTCCTTCCTGGGGAGCGCGAAGGAGAACGTCGCACCCTCCCCGAGCTTGCCCTCGGCGCTCACCCACCCGCCATGGCGTCGCACGATGCGTTGCACGAGCGCAAGCCCTACCCCTGTTCCCTCGAACTCCGACGCCGCGTGGAGCCGCTGAAACACTCCGAAGAGCTTGCTTCGGTACTGCGGGTCGAAGCCGACGCCGTTGTCCTTGACCCTGTAGGCGACCTCGTTGTCGAGGGCCTCCGCGGTGATCTCGATGACCGCCGGGGATCGCGACCGCGTGTACTTGACTGCATTGCCAAGGAGGTTGAGCCACACCTGCTGGATGAGCGCAGCGTCGCCCTCTACCTGCGGCAACTCGGCGACCCGGAGATCGATTGAGCGCTGGGACTCCAGAACCTCGGCGGCGGCCCTGCGGACCATCGCGGTCATGTTCAGCGAGGTGGCGCGCATTTCCTGGCGTCCAAGGCGAGCGAAGTTCAGCAAGTCGTCGATGAGCTGGCCCATCTTCTGCGTGTTCTTGCAGATGATCTGCGTGACTCTCTTGCCGTCGGTGTCGAGCTGGGGTGCGTGGTCTTCCAGTAGGACGCGCGCGAAGCCGTCGATCGCCCGAAGGGGTGCGCGCAGGTCGTGCGAGACGGAGTACGTGAAGCCATCCAGCTCGGCGTTGGCCTGGTGGAGCTGACGGCCCCGCTCCTCCAGACGCTCAACGAGCGCGCGAAGCTCCTCTTCGGTTCGTCGGCGCTCGGTTAGATCCCGCGTCACCTTGGCAAAGCCGATCAGCTTGCCCTGCCCATCTCGGACGGCCGTGATGATCACGTTGGCCCAGAAGACCGAACCGTCCTTGCGAACACGCCACCCCTCCTCCTCATACCTCCCCTCCGTCGCGGCAATGCGCAACTCCTCCTGGGGCTTGCCACGCTCGCGATCCTCGTGGGGATAGAACGCCGAGAAGTGCTTGCCGACGATCTCGTGGGCCTCGTAGCCCTTGAGGGCGCGTGCGCCCGCATTCCAGCTCGCTACATTGCCCTCGGCATCGAGCATGAAAATCCCGTAGTCGCGGACCGCTTCGACGAGCATGCGAAACCGATCCTCCTCTTTCGCGCGAAGGTACTGCTCCGCGATGAGGGTCATCGCGTGGTCCAGGAACGACATCATCGCGGTGATGGCCCCCGCGGCGCGCGCCCGATCGTCGGCGTAGACTTCCAGAAGGGCCGGGACCAGCACCTGTTGGAAGATCCGCACCACCTCGTACCAACCGCTGAACGTCACGCCCAGCTTCGCGTACTGCGACCCCTGCGCGCGTGTGTTGGCCACGTATGCTTCCCACTGCCCGTCAACGATCGCGGCTCGCAGCAGATCGCGGGACTTGCGGTTCTCCTCGGCCATCTGCTCAGCGGGCATGGCTCGGATGAGCGGCCCAAACTCCGGGTGCTCAACCGCGACGGCCATCGCCGCTTCCTGCACGGCCTCGTACCGCTCGTCGTAGACCGCCCAGAAGTCCAGCAAGGCCTTGCGATGCTTCACCGCGAAGACCGGCGTGGCGTCCGGTCCTGCCAACGTGGCTTCGAGACTACGGTCTGACATCGGACCGGACGCTACCAACCCTCCCCGAGTCAGGCAACGCCGCTACCCCGGGCATCGGGCCCCCGTCGTACCCCGCGGGTCTGGGACGATCGGTCGTCCTGGTGCAGGCGCGCACGTCGTATCAAGCGCGGCGAACTCGCAGGCGCCGAGGTCATGTAGTCGGTCAAAACCTCGGCAGCGTCCGTGATGTGCCGGGGTGACGCAGCCAGCCACGACTCCCTGCTGCCGGATGAGCGCCTCGTAGCCGCGCGATGGCATGCTCGAGGGGCGCACCGTCTCGGCGTCGCCGCGTCTCGCGCCCGGGGCTTGCGGTCGACTCGTCGACGAGTGGCCACCTCCGGGGACCTTGGCAGGTCGCCGAACCTCACCACTGTGACCTGGCGCTTGGTGATCCAGTCCTGCGAACCGGGCGTCGAGGACAGCCCGCGAACGCGGATATGGGCGTACGACTCGAATCGCTTCGGATCGGCGCTCTTGCGCAACGCATCGAGGAGGCGAAGGTCCCGGCGCGGACCAGATCGTCGCGCATCACGCTGGGAGAAGCTTGCTCTGCGCTGCCGGTCGTCTCGGAGGCCGGTGCCGCCGTCGATCATTTGAGCCTCGGGCAATTACATCCGGAGTGCAGGTCGCGTGGGGGCTTGCCGCGATTCATTGGCGAACTCGACGGTTGCGAACAGGCCGCGCCATTTTCGCTCCCCTCCACGTCGCGAACAGCGGGCGCCACCCACTCCGTCCGACCATCGCGCCCGTCGGCGCATGTGCACTAGCTATTCCCGATTGCCTTGGTCACGCCGTATGCGGGCGCATTACCCGTGATTACATATTTTCAGTATCTGCGCTGATATTTGATTCCGTGCTCTGCGGAAGCGAGTCACCCTGGAAGGGGGGAGGCTGGCGCGCGGTTCGTCCTTGTGTCAGGCCTGCGAACCTCCCCACCCACGACAAACGGAGGGGACATCATGGAGCATTTTCGAAGCCCGTTCTGCGCGAGCGACCTTACCACCGCGCGGGTGATCGAGAACCGGGCGTTTTTGGACGACGTGCTCGTCCGAGCTGGCAGGCACGCCTTCTTTTCGCATCCCTTCTTGCTGTCAGGCGACGGGGCCGCCCTCTCGCGAGATGTCGTGTCGTTCATTTTGACGAGCTTCTACAAGATCGTATCGCCATTCACGGGTCTACTCTGCTCGCTCGGTGGTCGGTCCCCAAACCTCAAGTGTCGTTTCGCGCTCATGGATAACATCTACGAAGAAATGGGCTGCGGTGATCTCGAGCTGGCGCACCCGAGCCTGTATTTGCGGATGCTCGCGTCCATCGGCGTCGGCGCGGAGGCAGCGGAGCGCGCGCCCACGCTGCTGGCGATTCAGCGCATCAACCAGCATCTGGCCGAGTTGGTCTCGCTGGCGCCGTTTTCGATTGCGTGCGCAGTGCTTGCTTCTGCGGAAGCGACCATTCCGCCGAGCTTCCCCGTGCTCGCGGCCATGGCGCAGAACACGTTTTCGGACGTGGACACCACGTTCTTCGATCGGCACGGAGTTCGCGACGAGGGTCACTCAAACGATGCGGCGATGATCTTCGCCCTGAGCGCGGAAAGCTCGCACTTCGCAGCCATCGAGGCGGGGATCAAGCGGGATCTCGATCATCGTAGCGAGTTGTTCGACGAGTGGGTCGCTGCGATGACTGCGAGTACGGCGCGAATTCGAGCGAGCGCGATCGAAAGGCTACCGCGGAGCCAGTCATCGGCGCCTGACGCGCACAGCCTTCGATCTCGGACCGGCTGATCCGCGCAGAACCGCGACCGAAACTTGCACCTGGGTCCGCTTGCCACCTGTGGCGCAGGCGCGGGCCTATTGCAGGCACAGCCATGTGTGGCAATCTCTCCTCCCGCTCCACCGACCCAGGCCACGAACCGCAGGGGGGAACGCCCGATGACTGGCACTTCGATCGATACAGGGAGACCCGTCGATGCGGTGCGTGCGATGGCGATCGTCGCAACCCGCGGTTACACCAGCGCTCGCGAGGCGGCGCACGCGATTTTCGCGCTCATCCACGATCTTGTCAGTATGCGCATCTGTGTGCTCACACGAATCGACCTGGCGAGCAACACGCTAACCGTGCTGGAGGTCTCTGACCGGGCGGGCCTCGGCGTCACCAGCGGGATGACCCTGCCGGCAGACCAGATGCCATGCGAGTGCGTCGCGCGGTCGGCGGCCGCGTTGAGAGAGTTCGATCTGAGATGCTCATCCTGCGTTTCGGCTCTTGCCCGCGCGCACCAAGCTCGGCCTTCGTTCGTACATCGGCGTGCCACTCAGGCGCAGCGACGGGACGGTCTGGGGAACGCTCGCGGCCACCGACACCGAGACGCGCCACACGACCGACGCTGACCTGCAGACGCTGACCATTCTGGCACGACTGGCCATGTTTCAGTTCGAGCACGAAGAGCTACGACAAGCATTGGCAGCACACGCTGGCGCGCTGTCGGAGCGCCTCGCCATGACGGAGGAACTCCAACGGCGGGAGCTGCGCGCCGTGCGCTTGCAAACGGTGCTCGAGGCGGCTGTAACGGTGAGTCACGAGGTTAACAATCCTCTCACCGTGGTGCAGTTGCGGCTGGCCCGGATCAAGAGGCGCTGTCGGCTTCGCGACGCGGAGACCAGGGATGACGTCGACGCTGCGCTCGAAGCAGCCGGCGAGATCAAGCAGGTCACCGAGCGGCTGCGCGGGATCGTTCGTCCGGTCAGCACGCACTATCTGGCCACGACACGTATGCTCGATCTGGAGGCGTCGGTCGACGGTGGCGCGGAAGAGGGAGAAGAAGCCGCGGTGCGGTCGGGGTAGCTCCCGGGGCGACGGGGAGCAGGAGTTCCGGATTTGAGAAGCTCGCGCCCGTGAACGCGGACCTGTGGCGTGAGCCTACCCCGCCGGTCTAGACGCCCCTCCGCCCGCTCCTGCCCCCGGTGCCGGCATCATGCAGCAGTTCTTGCAGCGCGACCGCTCGTCGACGAAGTTCTTCGTCTGGGCTGAAGCGCAGTTCGCACGAATGCGTGAGATGCGCGGGCTGCTCGCTCCGACGACCACCGCGCGACCGGCATCTCGACCTCGCCCCGAAGCACTGGACCGCCACCCGCGCTCGGCTCGTCGAAGCCGAGCTCGCACTGCCCTCGGGCACGTCACCGTGCCGCCGGCGCCTGCCCCGCAACAGCAGGCTTTTGCGAGCTGACCGACCGTCCACACTCGCCACTCTGCGGCTCTCGCCGGGTTGCGTCGAGAACGGGGGCCGTGCAGGGCATACGCCTAAAGGCACCCGGGCGCCGCCCATGAATCCTTCACGGCGGCGTGCCGTATTGGAGTTCGAGGGGTTCGTACACACATGCGACCGGGTCTCGGAACGCTGATTTGCACGGCGGCGCTCGCTGCGGCCTGCATTCCCATCAACATCGGCGGTTCGGGCTCCGGCTCGACGTCCGGAACGCAGTCCTTTGCATTGCAAGGCGCCGTTACTCTGCCCCAACCGGTGCAGACGCCCGTGCGCGTGGTCGCTCAGACCCAAGCCGGCCAGCTGGTCGGTGCGGCGAACTCGGCCGCCTCGGGCGCGTTCGTGGTGAACGTCCAGGTGCCCGTCGCGACGCAGCGCCTGCTGCTGATGGCGGTGCTTCCATCGGATCCGAACGACCGCGCGTACGGCGTCGTCGACCTCGGGACGAGCGGGGCGGCCGGAATCAAAACCCAGGACCTGCCGACGCCGCCGTTCGTGACGCTCGACGCCGATTCCAGCGCGACGGCCGTCGCGCTCGCTGCGACAGGCAACATGGGCATTGCGCTGTCTCAGCTTCAAACGAGCTACTCCCCACAGATTGCCGCGATCAGCACCGAGGTCGCCGCAGGCGACGTGAAGCTGTGCAGCGCCTCGGCGACGACCGCTTCCGGCGGGACGATGTCCGTTTCGGACGCGATCCGTTCGATCGAGCAGCAGGAGCAGTCGGCGGGTGACCCGGGGGTGCCGGATTTCATCTCCCAAATCGTGCAGACCGCCAAGAGCAGCGGCGATCCAGCCAGCCGCATGGCGGCCATGAAGCAGCTCATCTCCCAGAACGTCAACTCGGTGAACTACGGTGTGTTCGATGCCGCGCGCGGCCTCATTCCGCTCGCGCTCGCGCGCGTCACGATCGGCGCGCTCACCAACGAGACGATCAACAGCATCACGGACAACCCGGTCACCGAGAACGACCTCGCGTACCTCGCGGGAGTCATCGGCGGCGCCGGCTGGGGCAACTGCCGGGAGAAGGCGTATATGGCTGCCTTCGCGGCAGGCTTGATGCCCGAGGTTCAGCAGGTCGCCGTGCTCGGACTCATTCGGCAGGACGGCAGCGCTCACGCGGTGGCGGTGGCGTGCCTGGACGGACCGGACATGTACAAGCTCACGGACCTGAGCGTGCAAGCGGGGAATGTGACACCCCCCGCGATCACGTCGGCGGGGCGTTGCTTCGTGATCGACCCGTGGCTCGGCCCGACATCGGACCCCACCGCGGGCACGACGGCCGTCTTCGATGCCACCTTTGGGTCGACCCACTCGTGGGACCTGCTCGACGCGCTCAAGCCCGTGAAGCTCGATCGCGCTGCGCTGCCCCCCATGCCTCCGCCCGCCGGCGCGGCGGCGACGTGCGATTGTGCGCGGGGGCCAAACCCGGCCGAATGCGATCCCTTCACGCTGCCCTCCGACGCAGACGCAGGCGGCGCCACCCAGGGCGACGACGGAGGGGCGACCGGTGCCGACGCGTCGACGGGGACGGGCGCCAATGACACGTTTGCCGCCACCATCACCGTCGAGGGCACCAGCGTGCCGTACGCAGTGGGCGCCGTAGCCGGCGGCTGGGCCATCGCCGGCGCACAGACCCAGGATCCATCGGTCTTCGCGACCACGGCGAGCACCCTCATGCCGAACCCGCTCGCCGACTCGATGTTCGCCCTCATCGCAAACCCATCGATCATCCAGGGGCCGGGTCTCTACAGCTTCGACAACCAGGCGACGAGCACCGGTGGCGCCGTCGCCGGAGACGCGGTCGCGTTCTTGACTAGCCCCGCGTACTCCAACGCCGACGGTTCGCCGGTAACGTTCGTTTGCGACACCGGTGGGTCGCTTTCGATCACCACGTGGGGCCAGGCTCTCGGCGACGAGCTCGCAGGAAGTCTCTCGTGCACACTGTCAGGGTCGCAAAGCGACGGCGACGGAGGAGTAACGGTCTTGACCGGTTCGATGTCGGGCACATTCGACGTCACGCTCACGTATCAAACGATGCCATGAGTGCCTTGCCGGCAACGTAGACAGCAGAACGAGACCCACGCGGATCGAGGAAGTCGCGGGGCGATCCAAGGCGTCCTCGCGCCTCGATCACGGTCATCGCCTCTTCTCGGTGAACGGCGTCGACGTGCTCCTCGTCGGCGCCGGATATTCGCCGGATCTCCTCAACGCCGCACGTTGCCCGGACGGCCCGACTGGCAGGAGGAGCAGGTCCCCGCCTCGCGCGAGATCTGAACCTCAACACGATCAGGCTCGAGGGCAAGCTCGAGGACGACGCCTTCTACGACCTGTGCGACCGCTACGGCATGCTGGTGATGGCCGGCTGGATGTGCTGCAGCGAATGGGAGGAGTGGGAGACGTGGGACGCCGACCGGTGGACCATCTACAACGAGTCCCTGCGCACGCAGCTCCGCCGAGCGCGCAGCCACCCAAGCATGCTCGCGTGGCTCAACGGGAGCGACAACCCGCCCGACTCCGCGCTGGCCGAGCGAGCAATCCTCGAAATCGAGGCGCAGCTCGAATGGCCGAATCCCGTCGTGTCGAGCGCGGGGTATTCGCCGGGCCCCGTCTCGGGGCCGTCCGGGTTCAAGATGCCCGGTCCGTGGACGTACGTCCCTCCCGTCCTCTGGTACAGCGACACGCACTACGGCGGCGCGTACGGCTTCAACACCGAGGTCGGTCCCTCTCCGGTGCCGCCCGTGGTAGAGACGCTGCGGTCGTTTCTGCCCGCCGAGCACCAGTGGCCCATCGACGACGTGTGGCTCTACCACTACACCGATGGGGCCAAGGTGCTCATGGTGCAGGCGCAGGGCTCCGTGGAGGACGGCGTCGGCCTGTACGAGCGGGCGCTCGAATCGCACTTCGGCAAACCGACGGGGCTCGAGGACTACGCCTGGAAGGCGCAGGCGCAGAGCCGGGAGGACAATTTCTTCCTTCTGCTGCCGAACGAGACGCGCACCGTGCGCGCCCGCTACCTCGCCACGGATCTCGGCACAGCGGCGCCGGTCGTCGAGGTGGTGTCGTTCAACGATCGCCCGCGCGGCGGCTGACCGCGCTCAGCCCCGACGGCTTCTACTGCGTCATGATTTTCAGCCCTTACTGGAGGGCACCTGAGCCATTGCTGGCAGGACGCCTCGCCGTCTGTTCAGGGCCCTTGCGCCGTCCGCTTCATCCGGCTCAACGTTTCCACCGGACCCTCGGGAACCAGTACGAAGCAAGCAGGGCCTCTGGGTAGATTGGCTCGCCGGGCCGGTTCGGCTCCGGCCATGACCGCCCCGACTGCGCTTGCTGACTGTTCCACTGCTCCGCGGTCGTCCGGGCGTCCATCACGAAGCGCTGCGCCGGTTGGGAGTTGAGTACGCTCCGGATCCAGCCGCGACGCGTGCTCTCGCCGCGAGGGCGAGCAGCCTCGGCGTGACGCTGCCCACGTCGTTCGTCGAGCGGTACGGCATGCGCGGCGGCATCGAGTTGCTGAAGCGCAACAGCAACTGCGACGATCCGCTCCCGATTGAACGGCTCGGCGATCGGTTCGAGTGGCGCTGGCCGACGGCGCCCGACTGCGTGGCCGAAGGCCGCCTGATCTTCATGTTCGAGAACCAGGCGGTGTCCGTCTCCGATGTGCGTTGCAGCGTGCTCGCCCGCCTTGGCCGCGTCTGCGATCCCGCTGATGAACTGTTTCGCGGTCAGGTCACCGAGCTTCGCGCGCATGATGACTCGCGACGCCGCATCGAGCTTCCGGCGCTCGTTTTCCGGCAGGAACGGGACGGCATGCGCGAGAAGGTGCGTCCCCTCGCCAGCCGCACCCGCAGTGACGGCTGGAACGTTCAGGTAACGCACTCCGACGGAAAAAACCGACTTCAAAACTAATCGCAACGCAGCGAAACTATTCAGTTTACATTGACACGGTAGGGGTCGGGGGTTCGAAACCTCTAGGGCCTACGAAGCAACGCCGGCTGGTTCGTAAGAGTTGATCACGGCGCTCCATCCCTGCTGTCCACTTCGCTCTCCATCTGCGACCTCGTTCCTCCACGCGCGAGGGCCGACTCATGCTCGTGGCCCCGGGCGGTCGACTAACGCCTGCTGAAATCTGCTACCGGAGGTGGCCTGAGATGTTGCGGACGACGACCTTGTGACCTGCGCCTCCCCGCCACCGTCCGATCCGGCTCCGTGGCCGCCGACGCGCCATGACCATGCCCGGGCTTGGCGCCGGTCACACCCAGTCCCGGGCGCGGTAGCTACGCAGTCCGCGCGGGCAGTGATCTCTACTCCCGTAGGTCAGCGAGCAAGCCTTCGAGTGCAACCAGAAGGCGGCGTGCCCCGGCAACATCGCTAGCGTCGAGCCTAGCGACAACCTGCCGGAGCATACCGCGGCCGCGTACCGCGCCCTTACCGCGAACGCCGCCCGGTGCACCGCTGGTGCACTCCGGTGCACCCCGGTCATCCAGATTTACTGAAGAATCGACCTCCCTGCGCTCCAGTGCACCCTCCTGCACCCATTCCTCATGGCCTTCTAAGCCGCGGGTCGCAGGTTCGAGTCCTGCCGGGCGTGCTGAAATCGTTGGGGTTCGCCAGCGGCCCGGATTCGAATCGTCACGGGCTGTGACGATTGAAGCGGCTTTGGGGAGCCTTCGGGGCAAAGCGGCTGCCGGGATCGTGCGGAGCGCTGGCGCTTGCATGACGTACCGCATGTGCGTCTTGGCGTCGGAGTGACCCGCCAGGTGCATCGCGTGCTGGACGTTCACGCCGGCCTCCGCGAGCGCCGTGTTGAACGCACGCCGGAACGAGTGGAAGTCGACCGGCAGCGTTGTCGCGGTCTCGTGGTAGAGGGGGTCGCGCGGGTGCGGCGCGAGCTTGGTCCCCTCCGGCGCTTTCTTGAGGTCTGTGCGTTGGCCGGGCTTTGTTGCGGGCACCTCGACCGGGGGCATGCGGTACACGCCCGCGCGGAAGAGATCGCGACGTAGCCGCTTCGCGTAGCTGTTCTCGGGGCGCTTCGCTTCGCCTGCTCGTTTGCCCACGCGGACGGGGAACACCGGCCCCGCCTCCGGCTTCCCGGCGCGCTCCCACCACGCACGGATAAAGGGCGCGAGCACCGGCGGGACCGCGAGCACCTGGGGCGTTTCGGTCTTCGCCCGCGGGATGATGCACTCGGCGAAGTGCACCCGATCGATCTGCGCCCAGTCCCACCTGTGAAGGTCGCCTGTGCGCATGCCGCCTTCGCATCGCGCGACCAGCGCCAGCATTCGAAGCTCCAGATCCGCGCGTTCGCATGCGATGAATGTCGCGAACTCAGCATCCGTCAGGATCGCGCGCTCCTTTCGCATTTCGCGCAGCTTGGGGGTGCGAACCGGGGTCACGGGGTTGTATTCGAGGAGGTCTTCTTCCTGAGCAGCGCGGAACATGCGGTGCATGGCTCCGCGGACCTTGACCACCGTTTCTCGTCGGTAGCGCCGCTCGCTCGCTGCACCGCCCCTGCGGTACGTCTTCTCCGCCACGCCTTCGAGGATCGAACGGATGTGGGAGGGTCGAACGTCGCACACGGGCAAGTGCCCGATCTCGGGGACGACGTGGCGCTCGATGTTCCGGCGCTCGTCGGGCGCCATGACGATCCCGTGCGTCTCGCGCTTGCCTAGCCACGCGTCCGCGTAGTCCTTCACGAGCTCGGGCGCGTTCGCCAGCTCGGCAGCGTCGAACGGATCGCGTCCCGCCGCGAGCGCAGCGTTGACGCGTGCGAGCTTTCGACGCGCGAGGGCTTTGTCCGTCGTGCCGAGCGAGTAGAGGGGGCGCCACGTCGTGCCGTCGGGCCTGTCCTTCGTCACGCGGGCGCGCCACATGCCGTCCGCGCCGGGGGGGACGAGGGTTCCTGATCTAGCGCGCGGCATAGCGGTCTTCCGTCTGCAACATGCCCCGGACGAACGCGGCGCCGAGAGATTCGAGTGAACGATGGCCCGGCATGAACTACTTGGCTCGCGACTTCTGGATCGGGCTTGTTCGATAGACCTTGATCAAGAGCGGTCGCGCCTGGCCCGCGAGCCGCCGGGCCGCTTCGCGTATCGCGTCCGGGCTCGGTGGGTCGGCGACGAAGATCTCCCACCCGTCAGCGGCGAACAGATCGCGGATGCGGTTCAGTACCTGGCCAGGCTTCTCGTGCTGCGCCGCGTGGATCTCGATCTTCATCGGCGTTCCGCTTTCATCGCTTCCCCTTGGTGATGCCCAGCTCGCCCTCTAGTTCCGTCAGACCGCGATCGAGCGCCTCCCGCACCACGGTCGGCACGTCTAGCGTTGTCAGCGAGGCGCGCTTGCTCATGGCCTCGCGCACCTTGGCCAACCGGTCGCGCATCGCCTGGGGAATGCGCACCACCGGGGGCATGGCTTCGGCCTCCGCGTTCTTGGGGATCATGGCGTCCAGCATTGCGGGCTCCCTTGTGTGTGTCCAGTGTCGCACCTGAACGGTATGTCACGCGTGCACGTTGTGTCGCTTGTGTTCTTGTAACACTTCGGACGAAGCGTTACAGATAGGTCCATGAGCAAGCGCGTTCGGCCCGGTTCGCCCCTCGTCGCGGTCGCCTACGTTCGCGTGTCGAAGGACGATCAAAAGCTCGGCCCCGACGCGCAGCGAGCGAGCATCGAGGCGTGGGCAGTTCGCGAGGGTGTCACCGTGGCAGCCTGGCACGTCGACCAGGGGGTATGCAGCGTGACGGCCATCGACCAGCGCCCGGCCCTCGTGGCGGCCCTGGCGAGTCTCCGCGAGCACGGGGCGGGCGTCCTCGTCGTCGCCAAGCGCGACCGCATCGCCCGGGACGTCGTGCTGACCGCGGGCGTCGAGCGTGCGGCAGCGCAGACCGGGGCCGTGGTGGTGAGCGCCGCGGGCGAGGGGAACGGGACGGCCCCCGCGGACGCCTTCATGCGGACCGTGATTGACGGCGCGGCGGCCTACGAGCGCGCCCTCATCCGCGCCCGGACCACGGCGGCACTCGCGGTCATCCGCGCCCGCGGGCAGAAGACGGGCGGCGGTGTCCCGTACGGCTATCACGTGGACGTCGACGGTCGGACGCTCATCGCCGACACCAACGAGCAGGCAGTCATCGCCCGCGCCCGTGAACTCGCGACCGAGGGGCGCAGTCTCCGCGCTGTAGCGGCTCTGCTCGCAGAGGAGGGGTATGCGAGTCGCACCGGCCATCCGTTCGCGGCGGCGCAAGTCGCCCGCATGCTTGCAAGCCCGGAGGGCCGGTGCGCAGCGGCGTGAGACTGGCCCCCGTGGCGCATCACGCGCGGCGGGTCGCCGGGGACGCGTGCTCGAAGCTCCCGCGCTCTTCGGCTTGGCCGGTGTCCACTTCACCGTTGCACCTTTGCCACGCGCTTTTCGAGCCGTTCGAGCGATCGCCGCAACCGTCCGCCCTGCTCCACGATTGCCGGCAGCGCCTCGCGCTCTCTCGCCCGTAAGCGGGCGAACGTGGACCACCGCATCCGGTGCGGCTTGACCACCCATGGATTCGCGATGCCGCGGGGCGCGCCGTAGCGCTCCCGCACCTTGTCTGCACGCCGGCACGCCCGGGCAAACGCCGCCTCGCGGGTGGATTCGTAAGCCAGGCCGAGGCACCCGCGGCACGCAAAGCCGATCCCGCAGCAGTAGAGGATCGCGCGTCGGCGCCCGCAACTCGGGCAAAGGGCCCACCAGCGCAAGCCACCCAAGTGCGGGGGGGTCGACACAAGGGCCACCGGCAAGCGGTACGCCGCGCCGCCCGACGTCCAGGTCAGCACGAGGCGGTGCGCAGGGTGCAGCTCGTAGCCGATGCTCCCCGTCTCGCGCTCGCCTACGAGCCAGCGCCAGGTCCCAGAATGCCAGCGAGCCCGGACCAAGCGTCGGACGTCGACGGAATGGAAGTGCTCGACCAGGCTACGCGCCATCGGGGGCACCGAAATCAATAGGCGGAACTCGTGCTCTCCACCGGCGCCAGCGCTCCGCGGCACCCCTCCGGCCGGCTTCCCGAAGACGGGTGCGCCCCTCCGCAGTTTGCGCTCCCGTGGACAGTCCCCCGTGCAACCTGCATCGCCGTGCGAGCCCGCGACCGTCGGGACGTACGCAGACCCGGGCCTGGCATGGGGCGCCGCCCTTCGAACGGCAGCGAGCCCCGCACCGCGGTCGCTCGTTCTTGCGGAGGACACGAGCGCCAGGCCGGGGCGTCAGCCTCTCAATTCGTCGTAAGAGCCGCTCCCAGCAGTCTCGCATGCGCGCCGTCCTAGCCACCCCATGACGCACGTGCGCGCACCTGAAGGGGCCACATCCGCGAGCGGTCCGTACGCGGGCCGCCCATGAGTTCTCGAGGCTGCGCCGTCCCCCGGCCTAGGTCGCCAGAGGGTAGCCTGCGTGTGTGCGGAACCTCGACGTTGTCGCCACTCGCAAGCTCGAACTCCGTCGCGACGACGGGAGTACGAGCCCAGTCATCGTTTGGATCGGACGACCTCGCGTCATCGACGACCGGGAGTGTCGGTGCGAATACGAGATCGACGGACTGTCGAAGACGCGGCGCTCCCATGCCTCGGGCGAGGACGAGGTCCAAGCACTGTGGCTCGCCCTTGTTAAGTAGGCGTCGACCTCGCAACCTCCACGGAGGGTAAGGCCGGGCGCATCAGCCTGTGGGACGCCGCGGACCTCGGCTTCCCTAGTGTCCAGCACCTCCGGCAGCCGGAGTGGCACCCCTTCGATGCGGACGGAGAGGCGTTTCACTGGAGGGTCTATCCCTTCTGGGAGCGCACGAACGAGGGTGAGTTGAGGCGCAGCCATCATCTCGAGGTCGCGCGGGAGCCGAACATGCTCGGCGTGGGCACGAGCTACCCCATGGGTGCTGCTGTTGGCCTGGACCAAGCGCGCGAGCTGGTACGGCTCGTGAAGCAGAGCGGCAAGCCACTTCTTTGACGCGGCGGCCAGCCAGGACTGTCGCATGCTCGTCCTCCTAGCTACCCCATGACGCACGCGCGCGCGCTTTTGGAGGGCGCCAGCTAGCTTCCAGCGCGTGCGGTTGCCCGGGGCCCTAGCTACGGTGCGGACCAGATGGTCTGGCACCGCTTCACCGTCGACGGCGAGACGTACTTCTGGACGGCGCACCCCTCCGAGCACCGCTCCGGTCACGGCCCCTCGCAGCCCGACGAATACCTGACGGTCAGCCGCGCTCCCGACACTGCCGGCATCGGGCGGACCTTCCCGGTCGGAAACGTGCTCACGGAACAGGATGCCGCGGATCTTGTGCGCCTGTTCAAAGCGCACGGCCGTGAAGTCCCGTAGCCCAGCGCGGCCAAGACACGCGACGGCGGGCTGTCCACCGGTTCCCGCATCCGCGCCACGTGGACACCGGTGGACTCTTAGAGTCCTGTCCACCGGTGGCGACCTGTGGATTGACACGTGGAATCCACCACTCTGCCCACCAGTCCACCGGTTCATGCTGCACCCCGCAGGTAGTGACGGTTGACGACCCCGCGGCCACGCTTCTCCTGGCGCACCTCCACCGCTTCACCGAGGTGCGCAATGGCGAACGCCAGCCGGTCGCCCGAGAGCGTGGTCGCCGTGCGCAGCTCCCTGGTACCGAGTCCGGGGCGCTCACGTAGCGCCTTGCGCACCGTCTCCGCATCCCGGCGGGTGCGCTCCTTCAGGGACGCCGCAGCGCGCTCGTCCCGCCGCTGGGCGATGAGCTCTGCGCCGCGAACCTCGACCTTGAGACCCCAGCGGGGATCGTCGTCGCGCGGGACGTCCGATACGAGCAGGGCGAAGTCGTCCACGGTGTCGCCGTTGCTCCGCGCCTTTTCATGCGTGACCTTGATCGGCTCGCCCTTGTCGGCGGCAAACACGTACGCGCAGTCGAGCGCGTCGAAGATGGCGCTGGAGCCGCGGATTGAGAATCGGCCGCCCGGAGCGTCCTCGCTCGGCTTGCGCGCGTGGTGGATGACCAGCGCCCGGCAGCCGGTCTCGTTGCTGATCTCTCCCAGCATGTCCAGCCCGGCACGGATGTCGCTCGAGTTCTCATCCTGGCCCGGCGAAGCCGCGCGCATCGAGTCGACGAGAACGAGGTCGGTCCCGTCCATGATGCGGCGCCACAGGTCGGCGCACCCTGACGTGAGGGTGAGCGGCGGCATGATGGCAGCGCCGATTGCGTCGCCGAGCCCTGCGAGGTCGACGCCTGCCGCCTTCGCGAGCCGCTGGTACCGGCGACGCGTCAGCGAGTCGCCCTGTTCCTTGTCGACGTGCCGGACGCGGCGCGGGCGCACGGCGTACGCGCCCCAAACCGGGGTGCCCGACGCGAGCGACACAAGCATCGCCTGCAGCGAGACTGTCTTGCCGGCGTAGCCGTAACCCGCGACGATGTGCGGCGCGCCGCCGCCCGCTACGAGACCGATCTCCGCGACGAGGTACTCGAAGTCGGGGAGGGGCGCGGCGATTGCAGGACCGTCGAGGATGACGATTTGCGGGTCCGCCGTCTCTCTTCGCGCTCCAGGCCACGGACGGTCGTCGGGGGGGGGCTCGTCCGAGATGGCGGCGCGCTCGGCCCGGTCGTAGTTGTCGACGGGTTCGAGGCGCCGCAGGTTCAGCCACTCCGCGAGCTTGTTGACAATCCTCTGGTCGAAGTGATCCGCGAGGCCGCGAATACCGAGCACACGCTGTCCGTCGGCGCGCTTGGCGAACGTGTCGTGGACAGCCCGTGTGCGATCATCGGGTTCGTCGTCACAGGCAGCGCGGACGACCGCGCCAACGAGTTGGTGCGCGTCCGCCTCGGTCCAGCCGGCATTTGCCAGCGACCCGGCAAGCGCGAGCACCGCATCATGGCGCGCGCCCTTTGGCCAGTAACGCACGAGCAGAGCGGCTGCGGCGACGCGCGCAACCACTGATTGAACCTCGGCCCGCGTCGTCTCGGCGACGGCGGCTCCGGGGTTGTCCCATTCGACGTACTCGCCGGTTTCGTGGACGCTGCCGGGGAACACCGTCTGGCAACCGTTGGCGCGCAGCTCGACAAGCATCGCCTTTGCCTCGTCGTCGCGCAGCGGGTCCTTCCACGTTGCACGTCGACCAGCATCGCCATTGAGCTGGTAGACCCAGTGCGAAGCGCGACGGGATGCGCGGCCAAACTTGAGGGTCGTCGACAAGAGATCGGCTGCCACGGCGATCGCCTCTTCGCAGTCGAGATCCACATCCACGAGGCCGCTGCTGTGCTCTCCCAGCACAACACCCACGTTCTGCGGGGCGCCGTTGAAGTATTGGCCGATGTTAGATGCCGTGATTCGCAGCTCGGGCCAGCCATCGAGCGCAGGCCGCTTCTTCCGATGCGGTACGGGCACCGGCGACCAGCCGCGGCGGATAAACATTCCGGCCACATCCGCGGCAGTCACTGTCGCGCACCTCGCGACAGCAGGCGCACGCCGGCGATTGTCTCGCGCTTCGGCGGCGCGGCCTTCGTCCCGCGCCGTCCGCGAGCGTCGAGCCATGCGCGTACCTCGTCGAGCGAGTAGCGCGGCGACGCACCCGCGAATACGTGCGGCATTCCCTCGGCCGTCATGCGGGTCACCGTCGCCGCGCTCACGTCGAGCATGCGCGCCAGCTCGTGCCGGTCGACAAGGGCTGCGGCGGCGGGCGCAGGAACGTGCTCTGCGAGGGCAGCGCGCAGCTCCTCGCGCACGACGGCGCGAAGCTCGTCGGGGGAGAGCGTTACGACGATTACGGCGGCCCCGGTCACCGCGTCTCCTGGCGCAGCTCGCGCACTGCGGCTCGAGCGCGGGCGCCCGCCATGCCGCGCACGCGGCCGGGTTCGCGTAGCTCGCGGAGGATCGATCGCGGGTCCACGTCGTGGGCGACAGCCAACCGCCGCAAGGTCGCGGCGTCGGGGGGCGTAGGCGAGAGGGGTGTGCTCGGACGTGCTGACATCGTGGCGTCACGATGCGCGCGTCGCGGGGAGCAGTCGAAAGCTACCCCTCGCGTGGGGAACTAATCGGGTCTCGCCTTATCGATCGCCTTCTGAATCGCGTTGACCTTCACGTTCAAGAGCTTGGCGACGATGCCATGAGCCGTCCGCCTGCTGCCCCGCTTCGCGCGCCCGGGCGTGAACGTCGCGAGCAGCTCCACCACGCTCTCTCGCAGCTCCTCGGCCCGGCTCGAATCGATGAGCACGAGTTGGACGAGTTCATCGAGCAATGACTCGGCCTCTCGACGGGCGCCCACGGCGTTCTTCGAGCCTAGGTGTCTTTGTACCTCAATCGCGACCCGGCGCGTCATTGCCGTGGCCTGCACGTACTTCGCTCCGCGAAGACGGGCGGCCGCCATGCGAACTATCCGCGTCACGCGCGGGTCTCGTTCGGGTGCGTCGATCACGTCGATCGCCAAGAGCGCCAGGAATAGCGCGTCTTCGCGTGCGGGAATGACGAACCGGATCGTGTCAGTTCCCGTGCTCCGCCGGTTGAAGGCGCGCGAGACCGCGACTCGGGCCTGAGCCATCGGATCGTCCTCCACCGCGGGCACCGAACGCATGCCCGCCTCGCGAGCTCGGGGCGGTCGAGGCAAGTCGGGTCCGCCGGCGATTTGGGCTCGGGGCTCCTCGTCCAGCTCTAGACCGCTGCGGCGGCGCTGGACCTTCTTAGGCTTCGGCTTGAACACACCGTGGCGATGGTACCGTATGACCGCCGGGTGCTGCGAGGGCGCGGCCTCGCGGCGCGCGTTGGCTAGTCACTCGCGCTTCGCCGCTCGTAGCCATGTGGCGATGAGCCCCTCGACGGTTTTCGCGTCCCCGCGCCGCATCGCGTCCAGCATGTGCAGACGCGGTACCCGCAGCTCGAACCCGAGAAGATCCGCGGGGTCGACTCCGAGTGTGCGCGCAAGCGTGCAGAGAACCGGCAGTGATGGCAGCCGCTTCCCGGCTTCGACCTGAGACACGTAGCCCTTATCGAGGTCGCTGTCCCACGCCAGTCGCTCTTGTGTGATCTGCGCCTCGGTCCGGAGCGTTCGAATCCGCGCCCCAAGCCGTCGAGCAAACGAACGGGCTCCCGGGCGGCGCGGCACGCGAGGACGCTACTGATCCCCTCCGGACGCACGTTGGCACCGTGCCAACCTCGTGGTGTACTGCCGCACCACGAGGGCTAGGTGAAAACTGCAAGGCTCGTATCCGTCCTGCTGGTGTCTACAGTCGGTTGCAGCAAGCCTGCATCGTCCTCGACCGAGGGGAGGCACCGCTCCCCCCAGCGCTAAGCGCTGCTGTGTCGGCTTCGGAGCTGGCAGCGGTCTACGCACGGGCAACCGCAACGGCTGAACTTGGCCGTGGTATCCGAGAATGATTACAGGTAGCTTGTGTTGCACGTGTGGTACACACGGTCGCGATGAGGGTCTGATGGCACCGAGGAAGCTCGAGCGCGCCCCCATCATCGAGGTGGTCTGCGGTTTCGGGTTCCCGCCGATCGAGGGTCTCGATCCGATCTCAGCTGGGGCCTACTGGAAGACAATAAGCGCGCAATTTCCCGCGCACCAGATCCTCCCCGCCGTCACTGACGTTGTTGGCTTCCAGGTGGCTCATTCGCTGCCCCAGCGCGCCCTGCTCACCTCGCGTGACGATGAGCAGGTCATCCAGATCCAAGCCGATCGTTTCTACTTCAACTGGCGGAAGCGTGCGGGTACGTACCCACGCTTCACTGGTGCAGGCGGCGTTCTCGATCTTGGCCTCAAGGAGTTCGCACGCTTCGCGGGCTACTGCGAGGAGACTTTCGGTGCCCGTCCGCAACCTCAGCGAGTCGACTTGTCTAAGGTGGATCTGCTGCCGCTCGGTGGAGAGTGGCAAGACCTCGCCGATCTGGCGGTCCTCGTTCCACTACTGCAGCCGTTCGTTCGCCGGACGACGAAGGAACCCGACCTGAGCATCCGCTGGTCGGAGATACGGTCGGGGGCGGATCTCTTTGCGGCGCTTCACCTGGGCATCGAGCCGGTATTCAATGAGCTGCCGGCTCTAGCGCTGAAGATTGAGACCCGTATGACCAAGGACTCCGCGCCGGAGCGCGTCCCGGATGTATTCGCACTGCTGAACAAAGAGTTGAACGACGTGTTCTTCGGCTTACTGAACGAGGGCGAGTTGCACCGATTTGGGGGTAAGTAGCCATGAATGATCCGTCTCCCACAACCGAAGGGATGCGCCCTTCCTGGCCGGCGACACGTGTTTCGACCTACGGACAGAGCCGCCGCGCCCAGGAGACTCAGCGTGGCCCGCTGGCCACGGTCCCTCAAAACGAGCAGCAGTGCGACCTCCTCCTGGAGGCGGCGACCGCGCGCCTTCGACAAAGTGCAATCACGGCGTCCGACTGTCTCGATCTCGCCCGATTTCCGGGTGCATCGAGCCGAGCTTGGAACGCCGATCGACGGGCAAAACTGCGCGTGATCCTCGCGGGCGCGGGCCGGATTGCGGTTGGCCCACTGCTTGAGGCAGCCGCCGCATCCCCCCGCGAAGAGGTGCTCGACGAGACCGTGCGCGTTCTCCGGATGATTGCGGAGAAGGACGCTGAAGTAGGACGCTTGGCCGTCTTCACTCTGATGCCGGGTCTCGCAAACGTGGACGGTAGACCGTCGCCAATCGTCGCGGAAAGCGCACCGCTTCGTGCCGTGCTGGTACGTCTGCTCGGCGAGCTGCAGTCCCATGCGGCCCCAACACTGCGTTTGGCGGCGCTGTCCTCCGCGCTCGATGACGCCTCTCCGCTCGTACGCGATGCGGCTGTGCAGGCATGGGCTGCGGTGGGCGATCGTCGGGCCCGCGTCATCCTCCAACGTCACCGCGCGAAGGAGACCGAGGACTTTATCCGAGCGCAGATAGACGTCGCTTTGGAGGACGTGCGTTAGGCTGGCATGGGGCATGTTGCTCTGGCGACGGGCTAAGCAGGCCTCTTGGCTGGGCTCGTGGCCAGTGACGGACGCCCAGCGCGACGCCGCCCGCGCCGACTTCCAGTTGCGTGACGTCGACACGGATGGACTCTCCCTTACGGCGGCAACCTCCTTTGAAGAACTCGGATTATTGCTTGTGGCGGTAGCCTGCGAACGTCTCAATGAGAGCAAGCCGATGATTCTGCTGCCTATCGAGGAGCCCGAGCTGCAGCGCTTCGGCGCCGTAGACCGGACGCCCGATTATGCGGACACCGACGTTGAGACGGTGAACGCGCGGCATTATTCTCTGCAGTGGCCGCAGGTTGAGCTGCACGCTCTTTCGGACTACCTCCAATCGCGTCGTCGTAAGGTTGTGCGGTTCCAGCCCGCGCACATCCGTGCCGCGCTCTGTTGGATTGACGCGACGGCCGTGCGGGAGGGGGAGGCGCGTTCGTTTGTCCTGTCAGTACAAGCGCGCCTTCAGCGGTGACGCGCCACGTGCGACAGTGGGCGATATTCTTCCGTACCCTGACTGCGTGGAAAAGCCGAACACCTACCAGGTGGGTACTCGAGACGGGCAGTCGCGACGAGTGGTGTGCACCTTCTGCGGCGGCAACATCACGCTTCACACGGTGAGGGCCTCCGTAACAGACACCGAGTACGTGGAGGGCGGCAGGGTGGGCACGGTCGACAACGACTACGAGATCGTGCAGTGCAACGGCTGTCAGAACTTTTCGTTCCGGGAGTGCTGGTGGACGTCGAACGAGGACCCCGACTACATCGAGCTACCGCCGGAACGCACGCGCGTGTTCCCGCCACGCTTGGAAGGTCGGCCGCCGCTGATACGCGTGAAGCTGCCGGAGAACATCGACTCGATTGATCGAGAGACCCACTGGGCTCTCTGCAGCGGTTCGGAGATCCTGGCGGCCATCGGCATGCGCGCGATTGTCGAGGCCGTGTGCGCGAAGAAGAAGGCCCGCGGAAGAGACCTTGAAAAGCGGATCGACAACCTCGCGGAGCTGGGCGTGCTCTCCAAGAACGACGCCAAGGTGCTTCACAGACTCCGCGACCTCGGCAACGAGGCAGCGCACAAGGTGAAGCCCCTGGACTCGACCAGACTCGGGGTCGCGATGGACGTCGTCGAACAGCTCCTGAAGCAACTCTTTTACGTCGACGACGCGACCGTGCGGAAGCATCTTCCGAGGAAACGGAAGAAGGGCGGAAGGGCGAAGCCGCCGGGGCTCCAGGGCTGACGATTGATGACGCGCGTGCCAAGACGAGGCTACGCCATGACGCGCGCCTAGCAGGCTGCGGAAAAACGCCTCTGGTGGGATCGACAGGGGCGTGATGGAACTTACGTTCCGGGCACGATGCGTGGAGAGAACACCAAGCAGTCCTCGATGCTGATGCTGATGTCGCCGGAGACGAGGGTGCCGGCGACCCACCCGCTACGGTCGATCAAGAGGCTGGCCGACGCTGCGCTCGTGAAGCTGTCGCCGGTGTTCGACGAGATGTATTCGTCGAACGGGCGACCGTCGATCCCGCCGGAGAGACTGCTCAAGTCGATGCTGCTGATCGCGCTGTACACGGTGCGGAGCGAGCGGCAGTTTTGCGAGCAGCTCGACTACAACCTGCTGTTTCGCTGGTTTCTCGACATGGACATGGCGGAGCCGAGCTTCGACCCGACGGTGTTCACCAAGAACCGGGACCGGCTGGTGGTGAGCGACGCGGCAGGAGAGTTCTTTCGGGCGGTGGTCACGCAGGCCAAAGCGGCGGGGCTGGTGAGTCGCGAGCACTTCAGCGTGGACGGCACACTGATCGAGGCATGGGCGAGCCTCAAGAGCTTCCAGAAGAAGGATGCGTCGAAGAAGGACGAGCCGCCGCCGGACGACCCGGGCAATCCGAACGTCGACTTCCACGGCGAAAAGCGCAGCAACGAGACACACGAGTCGACGACCGATCCCGATGCGAAGCTCGCGCGCAAAGGCCTGGGCAAGGAGGCGAAGCTGTCGTACTCGGCGCACGCCCTCATCGAGAACCGCAACGGTCTGCTCGTCGCTTTCCAGATGGACCAAGCGGATGGGCGGGCCGAGTGGCGCAATGCTTTGGAGATGCTCGACGAGAATCTGCCTGGCAAGTGGCCGGTCACGGTCGGCGCCGATAAGGGCTACGACACGAGGGACTTCGTCGCGGCGTGTCGCGAGCGAAACGTCACGCCGCACGTCGCGCAGAACGCCCACAAGCGCCGCCGCTCGGCGATCGACGGACGCACGACCCGCCAGCCGGGCTATGCAATCAGCCAACGCTTCCGCAAGCGCATTGAGGAGGTCTTCGGCTGGATGAAGACCGTCGGCAACTTCCGAAAGACGCGCCTACGCGGCTTCGGCGCCAACCAGATCGCCGCGTACATGGTCGGCGCTGCGTACAACTTGCTCCGCGTGGCGCGCCTGCTCGCTGCGCCCGCGTGAGAGGCCACGAGCCCGGTTGGCGTCGAGGTCGAGGGTCGGGGTCGGGGTCGAGGTCGAGGTCGCGCAGGTCGGGCACCGCGAGGGTGTCGTTGGGAGCCAGGCGGGCCCTCACGCTCGCAGACTGGGCTTTATCCGCAGCCTGCTAGTCATTGATCGAAGACGTTGGTGACGCTGTCGTTCAAGAGGACGTTCAAGAACAGGTGCAGGCTGAAGCGCAGCGTCCCGTAGCGCGCTACGAGGATTCGAAGATCTGGCATGTTCCAGAATGCGGCATGCTGCCACTCGCGCGCATCGGCGACGTAGGCCACGTAGTTGTTTGGCGTGCGCCCGGGTAACCCGAAGGCGGGGAGGGCGCCAGCGGTGTCCCAGCCCTGCCGGGCCCAGTAATCGGGCGCACCTAGATCTTCGTAGAGCCAGTGGAAGTGCGCGTACGATGCCGGAGCGAACGCGGCGCTCCCCCAGGGTCGCGGATCTCTGCGAGGAACGCGTTTCGGCGTGAGAGATAGGCGCCCCGGGCGGCTGCACACCGCTTGGGTGCTCGCGACTACCGGAGTTTCTTGTCTTTGCCGTGCGGGAGTTGGGCCAATTCCTTGTTCACCTGCGCCATATTGAATATGCCTCCTCCCCGCATAGACTGGACCGCGTACTTTCCCAGGATTTTGAGCAACGGGTTCCATGTGCGAACCGTCGTCGACCATGGAGATCCAAGTCCACGCGCTCGGGTCGAGAGAGGTGTTCATGTCACGTTCGCCATCCGTGAAGGTCTGCATGCCTATTTTGTTGACGTCGTGAACGCCGCCGACCCGTGGCACCCATGCCACAATACAGCGGGGTCCCACGGAGCCATCGGCCGTCCCGTCACGAATCTCGTTGTTCAGTTTCGCAAGGTGCTCCGCGACTGTCTCTGGTGGAATCAGCCCGCGGTCGCAAGCGTTGACCATGTGCAATTTTTTGTCTCGTTGCAGATGTCCCATCCCGCTCCCGGCCGTCCACGTGCGAGGCGTAATGTTCTTGCCGTTCGGTGCCGGCCAGACTTGGCGCGACTTACGAAAGGCATAAGCCTTGCGATCGGGCGAAATCAGTAACTCTATCAAATAGAGTCTAGGCTCTCCGCTTACGAACGCCGTGGCGATCACCGTGTGAGACGGGTCGGCCCCCGGAGGAAGATGAACGAGGTGAGGAGGAATATGCTCCCTTACTGCGTCGGCCAGCGCACTAAACGATTGTTCTATGGATAGTCTACCGAGCCCTTGGAGCACTTCACCCATCCAGTCCGCCGGTTCCGTTCCCAAAGCGGTCGCACCGAGCCCCGCGTACCCAATGAGCGCGACGCCGTCGGTCGCTCGTAGGCTCATGATCTTTCGCGCGTCGTCCTTGGGCGGCGGCTGATAGCCGTTCCCCTGCTTTGAACAGGATAGGCGTCTGTCAGCCATCATCCACAGCATCTCCGGGCCGTTGACGGAGAGGACGATGGTCATCGCCGCCGAGCCTATCGCAGCCTGAGCGGCGACGCCCCTGAGGCCCGCGCACCCGGCAGGATCGAGCGGCTCAGGCTCGCCCGGGGGCGAGCCTTCGGCGACGAGTCCTGCCGGGCGACGAGTCCTGCGGGGCGTGCTGAAGTGCCACGGGCTCACGTCGCCGTGGCGCCGCGCTCCGGGACCTTCTTCCCGTCGGCGCATTCCGCGGACTTCGTATTCGCGATTCGTCGCAGCGCGTCCTTCACGGCGCCCTCGGCGTTCGAGGCCCTGCGCTGGTAATCGGCGGCCTCGGCGCATGCCGCCTCCGGTGACGGCGGGGGCGGCGGCTGCGCCTGGAGCGCGACGGGCTTCGGAGGCGAATCCTTCGACGTGTACGCCGAGCCGGTTTGGAAGACGGCGAACTGGATCGCCGACACGTTGCGCAATCCGGGCGTGGCATTCTCCGCCGAGCAGAAACCAACGGGTGTGACGAGGTCACCCCCGAGCCAGCACGCGTCGGCGCCGAGTCGGCGCCGCGTGGCTTCCGACGCGTAGACGGTGTCGGGGTCTCGCGTCTCCATGCCGGCAATGCAGACGACGCCGACTTGTGGCCATTGCGCCGTCGCCTCTGCGGGCGCGACCCGTGTGAACTGCACCGCACAATCGGCTGGGCGCGGCGGTGCGGGCGGACCGAGAGGGAGGGCGTGGGAGAAAACCGGAAACGCGCAGGCGGTGACGGCGAAGCTCGAAACGAGGGACGAAGCCACGAGGGGTCTCATGTCGCGCGAGAAGAAGAGCAAGGCAGATGCCGCAGAGGCGCGACGTGCGGATCGCGTCGGCAAAGCGGGAGCGAAGCGCGGGAGGCACGGCTCGATGGACCCAAGCGCGCTCCGCGCGGTCGCAGGGTCAGGGTCTTTCGTGGGGCATTCTGTCGCGGGCAAGCCTGACCCCGGGACCCCGTGCCGGGAGCGGGCGCGCCCGCGGAGGCTGACGTGGAGAAGGGCCGTGGCGTCCGGTCCGGGTAATGCACGCCTTCGCCTGGTGCGCGCTTGCGAGCTTCTCCGGGAGCAGAAGAGCGAGATCATGGACGAGTGGGCCCACGAGGTGCGCCGGCTAGCCCCAGCTGCTGGCCTGACCACGCTCGCGCTCCTCGATCACATGCCGAACATGCTTGCGGACGTCGCGACCTGGCTGGCCGGCGAAGAGTCCGCCGTCGAGCCGTCGTTCCATCGGCAGGCGGCGAAGCATGCGGTGGACCGCCTCGGACACGACTTCAACATCACCGAACTGGTCCACGAATACAGCACGCTTCGCGGGATCCTCCTGCGGCACATCGAGGAAGCACGCTGCTTCGATCCGCAGGAGATCATGGGTCTCAACCGCGCGATCGACGCTGCCATAGCCGCGGCGGTGGAACGATATGCCGAGCTGAGTGGGCAAACGATACGCGAACAATCGGAGCGGACTCGGCTCGCGCTCGAGGCGAGTCAGCTGGGCACCTGGGAATTCAATCCCCAGACCGGCGCATTCCAATGGGACGCGCTCTCGCGCACGCTTTTGGGCCTTCCGGACGACGCCCCCCGAGATCTGGAAAGCCTCCGAGCGGTGATACACCCGGAGGATCGGGACCGTGTCGAGCGTGTCGTTCAGGAGCTCGCTTCGGGACGCACCGAATGCGAAGTCGAGTTCCGCGCGATCGGACTTCGCGACGGCCCCGAGCGCTGGATTGAAGGTAGGGGTCGCGTCATTGCCCGTGACGAGTCCGGCCGCCCGATGCGCGTTACCGGCGTCAACCGAGACATCACGCGACGCAAGCACGGACAGAAGGCGCGCGAGACATTCTTGGCGATCGTCGGGCACGACCTGCGCAATCCTCTGAACACGGTCGCCTTCAGCGCAAGAACGCTCCTTCTTTCACCAACACTCGATCAACCGAACCGGCACGCCGCGGAGCGCATCACCCGCGCCGGCGAGCGAATGGCTCGGATGATCGACGACGTCGTGGATTTTGCGACTGCGCAGCTTGGCCGAGGCGTGGCGATCAAGCCCCAGCACGACGACATGCGGGCGATCTGTACGCAGATCATCGAGGAGATTGCCAGCGCCCATCCCGATCGCAATATCGCACTCGAAACGAGCGGGGATCTCGGGGGTCGATGGGACCGAGATCGCGTCATGCAGGCGCTCGAAAATATCGTGGGCAATGCCATCAAGTATGGTCAAGACCCGATCCGCGTGACGGCCAAGCGAGTCGGGGAGCACGTCGTCGTCGAGGTGTGGAATGCGGGGAACCCCATCCCGCCCGACGTCCTAGGCCGAATCTTCGACCCGTTCGCGCGCGGATCGCGCGGCACAGACGTGCCCGACAAAGGGCTGGGCCTGGGGCTCTTCATTGCTTGCCAGATCGTGCAAACACACGGCGGCTCCATCGATGTGCGGTCCGACGAGAGCGGCACGACGTTTTGCACTCGCTGGCCGGTTGCGCCAGCGGCTGCCTCTCTTCAGCAACCGCAGGCGCCGACCATCCATTGAACCGGCCAGCCACCGCCGGCGACTATCTCACCACGATGCCCGCGGAGCTCGCGGGCGTGCCTGCAAGCGTGAAGGTCGCGCCCAGCGTGCCGTCGGCGGCCACGGCCCACCCGCTGATTGACTGGCCGGCGCCGTCGCGGCTGTAGAGGAACGCGTTGTCCGGGCTGGCGGCGATGTCGGTCGGGCCCATGCCGGTCGTCGCCGCCGGCGTGCCGCCGTCTCCCACGAGCGCGATGGCGCCGGTGGCGGGCGTGATTGTGTAGGCCGAGATGGTCGCGTTGTGGGCGTTCAATGCGTAGGCGGTCGTTCTGACGATCGCGACCCAGCAGGCTGCCAGCTGGCCGTCGGCCACGAACGCCGTGTCGGTGGTCACCACGCCGGTCGCCGAGACGGAGTAGGAGCTCGCTCCGGTGTTCGCGGTGGCCTGGCTGACCACGAGCAGGTCGTCGCCGAAGACGCCGAAGCCGAACGGCGCCATGGAAGCACCTGCCGTCGTGAAGGTCCCGGCGGCCGCCACCCCGTTGGTCACGACGAAGGTGTCGATGTTGTTCGCCGCCTTCTCCGTGACGACGAGGACCGACCCGTGCTGCACGAAGGCGATTTGCTCGGCGCCGGGCTGCGCCGCGCTCAGGGGCTGCGTCGAGCTGGCGATCGGGACGAGCCCCCCGGGGTCGACCGTGAAGCCGGTGATGTTGGCGGCTACCGTCGCGCTCCCCGCGTTGAGCACGTAGAGCGTCGTTCCCGAGAGCGCGAGGCTGATCGGGGTCTTGCCTCCCGAGGGTACGTTCGAGAGGAGAGACAGGCTCCCGTCCAGGTTGAGAGCGAGCTCGGAGATCGAGCCATCCCCCGCGTTGACGGCGAAGAAGTGATTGGTCGTCGCGTCGAAGACGAGCGCCGACTGGCCGCCGATGCCGGCGCCCGTGCCGGCGCCGCCGGTCGGGAACTCGCCGAACGGCTCGAGGACACCGGTGGTCGCCGAGCGCGCGTACTCGATGACCGCATTCGACGTCGCGCCGTTCGAGAGTACGTAGACCGCGGGCGGAGCGGAGGTGCTGGCTTCGGGTACGGGTGCCGCGGGACCTTGCGGTCCTGCAGGACCTTGCGAGCCGGCTTGGCCCGGGGGCCCCGCGGGACCTTGCTGGCCGGCTTGACCTTGCTGTCCTGCGGGGCCCTGCGGCCCGGCATCGCCCTCGGGCCCGGTGTCGCCCTGCGCGCCCGTCTGGCCGCTGCACCCGGCATTGAGCAACGCACACACCGCGGCCCCACGCAATATCCTGCGAATCATCAGAGGGTCTCCTTCGTAGTCGAGCCCGGTCGCGGCTCCATGTGGATCCCGCGCGACCTTTCGCGCGTCCGTTTCAGACCTCCGCACGACCGTGCGTGGTGCAGGCTCGGCGAGCTTGCCTCGCTAGTACGCCGTGCCTTCCGCGTGGTTTCGCAGGATGTTTTCAGTCGAGCAGCGGCGGGGTCACGCAGGCTTCCGCACGCGGCGGCGAATCGAACGCGCGACCGCCGAACCCGCGATGACGCCCACGAGCCCCAGGCCGCCGTTGCCCGCGTCGGCGATGGCGTCGCCGATGGCGCATCCCGCGACGGCTGCGCTACCCGCCCCATGGCAACCGGCCGGATCGCACTGGACCGAGCCGCGCGCGGAGACGTCGACCGTCACCCCCTGCGTCGCCAGGTACGTGACGCACGCCTGGACGTCGGACGCATTCACGTATTGCCCGTTGCAGAAGAGAGCGCCCGCGGGCTGCTGGCACTGCACGCTACAGCCGCCCTGAAGCTTCGCGAAGCACTGAAAGTCGCAGCTGAAGTTGATCTGCGCCGAACACGAGCCGTCGCAGCAGGTGTGGCACACCTGGGTGCAGTTCTGGGCGGGCGTGGAGCAAGACTGCTTGCAGTGCACGTCGCACTGCGCCTTGGCCTGGTTCACGCAGTCGGCCGTCGGGTCCTGCTGGTGGCAGGAGGTCGTCACTTGCTGGTCGCACTCGGAGTGGCACCCGGCCATGCAGTCGAGGGCGGTCGGGCTGCAGCTGCTCGTGCAGGTCGTTTCGCAGGGGTTCGAGCAAGCTGGGTCGGGCGGCGTCGTGCAGCCGCCCGTGCAACCCGCCTCCAGCTTGAGCGGGGTGCAGTCTTGCCTTGCAGCCGCCGCTCACTTCGATTGAGCAGTCGACTGCTTGCGAGAAATCGAAGTTTCCGCACGGATGGCCGGCGTCGGCCGCGTACGCCAGGCGTGGAAGCGCGATCCCCGCAGCCAGCAGCGCACACGCGAGTAGAGCGGTGCTTCGAAAGCCCAATTCCATTTCCCAACCTCCTGCCCGTGTCGGGCGGCTGCGTGCGGAAATTGCCCCTGCCTTCAACGTACAACACTCCGAGCGGCGGCCGTCATGCTCCCTGCTCGCCGGCGTGTCGCTTGCCCGGCCATTCGAACCTCCGTACACAAGAAGAATGCGCCTTCTCCTACCGGTTCTCGTGAGCGTCGCGGGGGCCCTATTCGGCGCCTGCGGCGGCAACGACTCCACGAACGGCGGCCCGGGAGCAGGCCTCGACGGGGGGGCGTCAGGCGACAGCGGGGGCAGCTCGAGCAGCGGTTCGGGCGGCGGTTCCAGCGGCAGTTCCAGCGGCGGCGCCGCCGACGCTTCCCCTCCTTCGGACGGGGGAAGCTCCTCGGGCGGCAACGCCTGGTGCCGTCAGCTGCCCAGCCCGGGATCGTGCGTGCCGCCGGACGGCGGCGGGGCCGGTGGGCTCGTGTTCGCAATCGATCTTTGCAAGGGGCCCGCCCGCCAGGTCGATCCCCCCGCCGCGCCGGTGCCCGTATCTCCGTACGTCTACGGGATCAACGCCGGCGCCTTCGTCGCCACGGCCACGAAATGGGGAATGATCCGGCAGGGCGGCGACGACGACACCGCGTACAACTGGACCGACGACTACACGAACGCGGGGGCCGACTACTGCTACTTCGAGGGCCAGGCCACCGCGAACGGCAACCTCGCCGGCCGGTACACGGACCCGAACGGCGACACCATTCCCGCGGCGCTCGCGAAGGGCGAGGCCTTCCTGGCCACGGTGCCCATCCTCGACTTCGTGTCCGCCAGCTACGGCCGCAACACCGGGTGGGACACGGCGACGAACGCCGGCGACGTGTGCCCGGGCGCCGACCCGTCGTGCCCCGGCAGGAGCGGCTCGATCCAGGCCAACGTGGTCGACAAGTCCCAGGGCGATCCGGGCTTCGGCAAGACGCTCGCGTTCGCGTACGCGAACGACGGCACCCGCACGACGACGGGCAGCCCCGCGTTCGTGGCGAACGTCATGACGAAGGGCAGCGCGTACTGCAGCTGCGCCACGGGCACGAAGACCTGCGCCGCGTGCAGCGTCGCAACCAGCCCCGTCGCGCAGGACGAGTTCGTGAACTTCCTGCAGGTCAACTACGGTTCGGCCGGCGCCCCCGTGTTCTTCGACCTCGACAACGAGCCGAACTACTGGGTCGGCACGCATCCGGAGATCTATCCCGAACAATTGCAGCCAGGGCTCGGTCCCCTGGGACGACGTCGTGAACCGCAACGTCAATGCCGCGAAGGCCGTCAAGAAGGCGTGGGCCGCGGCGAAGGTGTTCGGGCCCGTCGTGTCCGGCGACGGGATGGTGTACGGCGGCGACTACAAGAGCTCCGCCCTCGTCGCCGGGACCGAGGAGTTCTCCGATTACTACCTGCAGCACCTGGCAGCCGCCTCGGCCACCCAGGGAGCGCCGCTGCTCGACGTGTTCGACGTCCACTACTACACGGCCGGAAGCTCGGACTCGCTGTGCATGGCGGCGCCGCGCCTCTTCTGGGACCCGAGCACCCCGGACATCTCGGCGACCCAGGCGAACGGCCTCGACTTCAACTACGGCGACCACACCTACTGGGACACGTACTGGTATCCCCGGCAGGTGATCCCGCGGCTTCTCAAGAAGATCGCGGCGGCCTACGCGGGCAACGCGACCGCCGCGCCCGGCCTGTCGTTCAGCGAGTACAACGCCGGGTGCGAGACGGACATCGGCGGAGGCGTGGCGCAGGCCGACCTGCTCGGCATCTTCGGGCGCGAGGGCGTGTTCGCCGCCTCCGCCTGGCCGCTGCAGGGCGCTGCCGGGAACTACCTCGAAGCCGCGTTTGCGCTCTACCGGAACTACGACGGCCAGGGCTCGGTCGTGGGCGACACCGCGGTGAGCGCGACCACGTCCGATCGCGTGAATACGTCGGTGTACGCGTTCACCCACTCGGATGCGCCCGCCGCCGCCGAGCTGGTCGCGATCAACAAGCAGTCGACCGCGCAAGCGGTGACCGTCGAGATCGGGTCGGCGCCGTCCTTCAAGACCGTGAGTGTCTACCAGCTCGTCGCGGGCACTCCGGCCGTCCACGCGGCGGCGGGGCCGGCGCCCGCGGTCACCTGCTCCTGCAACGTGTGCAGCGTGGTGTTCTCGATGCCGCCCACGAGCGCCTCGACGCTGGTGCTCCGCTGAGGGCCGCAGCCCCTGCCTGGCGACGCCCCCCTCTGGGTACTTGCTGCTGGGGTCCCATGCACAACCGTCTGGCTCGAGCGCTCGTCTCTTCGTGTTTTCTCGTCTGCGGCGCCGTCGTCTTCGCCTGCGGGTCCGGCTCGACATCGCCCGCCGGTCCGAGCTCGTCGGGGTCGGGGTCCTCGGGCACATCGGGTTCCTCCGGCTCATCGGGCACCTCGGGCTCTTCCGGTACCTCCGGGTCCTCGGGCACCTCCGGGTCCTCGGGCACCTCCGGGTCGTCAGGGTCCTCCGGCACGGGAAGCTCCAGCGGGTCTTCCGGGGGAAGCTCGGGCAGCAGCTCCGGCGGCGGTCCGGTGACGTCCGGATGCGACGCGACGGACATGACCGGGATCGCGCACCCGTTCGGCGGGCATTCGTTCGCCTACGCGTCGGGGTCGATCCTGCCGACCGGAAGCCGCGCGACGCTCGACGACACGACGTCGAGCTTCTACCAGAAGTGGAAAGCCATCTACATCGACCAGAAGACGTGCTCGGAGGGCACGCACATCGTCTTCCACCACTTCATTCACGGGCGCGAGACCACCGTCTCCGAGGCGATGGGCTACGGAATGGTCATCGCCGTCATGATGGCCGGCTGCGACTCGCAGGCGCACGCCATCTACGACTCGATGCACGCGTTCGTCGCGGCGCATACGAACGCCAACGGCCTTCTCGCCTGGAAACAGGTGGCGTCGGGCACGACGTGTCCGAACGACGCCACGGACTCGGCGACCGACGGCGACCTCGACGTCGCCTTCTCGTACATCCTGGCCGACAAGCAATGGGGCAGCGGCGGCGCCGTCAACTACCTCGCCGAGGCGCAGAAGATCCTCGCTGCCATCAAGGCGTTCGACGTCGACTCCGGCGTGCACGTGACCAACCTCGGGGACGCCGACGTGGGCAGCGGGAACACGCGCCCCTCGGACTGGATGTTCGACCACTTCCGAGCGTTCGCGAAAATCGACCCGGTCTGGACGCAGACGATCGACAACACCTACGCGATCGCCGATCACATCCAGACGAAGTATTCGCCCATGACGGGGCTCATCCCCGACTACGTCATCAACGTGGCCTCGAGCGATCCGTCGCCGACGGCGGCGGGCATGCAGGTGCAGGAGAGCAACTACACGGACAGCGAGGTCGCCTACAACTCGTGCCGCGTGCCCTGGCACATCGGCACCGACTTTCTCGTGAGCGGCGACGCGCGCGCCAAGAAGGCCGCCGACAAGATCACGCAGTGGATCAAGACGAACACCGGCGGCGACCCGAGCAAGATCATCGACGGCTACAAGCTCGACGGCTCCCCCGGATTGCTCGACCCGTCCGGCTTTCCCGCGGGGACCACTCCCTCGCATAGCGTGAGCCTCGCGTTCGACGCGCCGTTCGCGGTCGGCGCCATGACCGACCCGGGCAACCAGGCGTGGCTCGACGCGCTGTGGAATTTCGTCGCCGTGCAGCACGCCGACGTCTTCCAGGACGACGACTACTACGGCAACACCATCAAGGTGCTCGACCTCATCATCATGTCGGGCAACTGGTGGGCTCCGTAGGGGGGCCAATGGCAGCGGCGTTCGACTATTCGCGCGCCGCAGCGTCCTCGGATCGCGCGGCGCGCGCCGCCTTGCGAAAACGTGCGAAGGTGCTCGGTGCCGCGTCGAGCATCGGTGCGAAGCTCGCGAGACCGAAGTTGCGCGCGGCGTCGGGAAGATCGACGTAGACCGACTCGAAACCGCCGCTCGCGAAGTACGTCTCATGCCAGAACGTCGTGCCGCCCGAGTCCGCGAGGAAGTCCTTCCACCACTTGTTGTGCGGCAGAGTCCCCGTCCACGCGAGCATCGAGCCGACGTCACGCCAGTACTGGCGCATACCGACGTGCAGGGGAAAGAGGCCGAAGAAGAAGTCGTCGTGGCGCAAGAGACCCTCGGGCTTCTCCTTCACGGACGCCTGGATCTGCGGGCCGAGCTTGATGATGGAGAAAACGCCGCGGAGCGACCTTGCGCGAATGCCTAGGTAAATGACGACCAGGTCGGGATACGCGCTGAGGTCGGCCGAGTGACGAGATACCTTGGCGGAGCCGGGTCCCATGGGGCCCACGGTACCAGCTGGCCGTGGCGCGAGGCGTGCGCGCCGTCGCGCGACGATCGCGAGCCGTCAGCGCCCCTCGAAGCGGGGCGTCCGCTTCTCGAGGAATGCTGCCATGGCTTCGCGCAGGTCGTACGACGGCAAGAACGCCGCGTTCCAGAGCGCCGCCGTGCGAAGACTCTCGGCGGCGGCGCGCTCGGAGGCGGCGTTCAGCACCTGCTTGATGCCCTCGACGACCAGAGGCGGGCACGCAGCAGCCCTTCAGCGCGCCCCGTCCAGCGTCCGATTGAGGTTGTACGCGGCGCTGATGAGCGCGAGGTGCGTCAGGGCCTGGGGATAGTTCCCGAGCGCCTCACCCGTGCTGCCGGTCTCCTCGGCGTAGAGCCCGAGGTGATTGGCGTATCCGAGCATCCGTTCGAAGAGCAGGCGCGCGTCCTCGAGCGCAGCGCGATCGGCGCGACCGGCGCGCGTCAGCGCCTCCACGAGCCAGAACGTGCACACGTTGAAGGTGCCCTCCTCTCCGGCCAGGCCGTCGGCGCTTCGTGCGACGTCGTAGCGGTAGACGAGGCTGTCGGACAGCAGCCCGCCTTCGCGCGGCGCGCGCGTCACCGCCGAGAGCGTTCCCTTCATCTTCGGGTCGACCGGCGAGAGGAAGAAGACGAGCGGCATCAGCAGGTTCGACGCGTCGAGCGTGCTGCTCCCGTACCATTGCTCGAACGAGCCACGCTGCTCGTTCCAGCCCCGCACCATGATGTCGGCGTAGATCGCGTCGCGCTCGCTCAGCCAGCGCGCGCGGTCGGCGGGGAACGAGCGCTTGTCGGCGAGGCGCAGCGCGCGGTCGACGGCGACCCACGCCATGAGCTTCGAGTAGACGAACTGCCTCCTTCCGCCGCGTGTCTCCCAGATACCCTCGTCGTCGCGCCGCCAGTTGTCGCACAGCCAGTTGATGAGATGCCTGAGGTGCGTCCAGAGGTCGAACGAGATGGGCATCCCGTACTTGTTGTAGAGATAGACGGAGTCCATGAGCTCGCCGTAGATGTCGAGCTGGAGCTGGCCATACGCCCCGTTGCCGATGCGCACCGGGCGCGAGCCGCGATACCCCTCCAGATGGTCGAGCGTCGATTCGGTGAGATCGGCTCCGCCGTCGATTCGATAGACGATCTGAAGAGGCCTGTCGCCGCCGCCTTCGCGGCAGCGTCCCTCGAGCCATTCCATGAAACGCGCGGCCTCTTCGGTGAAGCCGATGCGCAGGAAGGCGTAGAGGGTGAACGCCGCGTCGCGGATCCACGTGTACCGGTAGTCCCAGTTGCGCACGCCGCCGAGCTGCTCGGGCAGACTGCACGTCGGCGCGGCGACGATGGCGCCGGTCGGCTCGAAGGTCAGAAGCTTGAGAAGGAGCGCGGATCGATTGACCATCTCGCGCCAGCGGCCGCGGTAGGTGCTCCTCGAGAGCCAGGTCCGCCAGAAGCAGATGGTGTCGTGGAACGCGCTCTCCGCCTCTTCCTCCGAAGGGGCACGCCGACAGGACGGCCCGTCGACCCGGCTGAGGACGAACGTCGACCGTTCGCCTTCGCGCAGCGTGAAGCGGCCGCGCACGCCCTGGGACGTGGCCGACAGCGGCACCGGCGCCGAGAGCGCGAGCACCGAACCGGGTCCCTCGAGGATGGCGCCCTGGGGGCACACGGTCGTCGTGGGCGCGGCTCGCGCGTAATCGAACGCGGGCTCGCAGACGAGGTCGAACGTGAGGGCGCCGCGGACGACCCGGACGCGCCGGACGATCTCGTCCGAGGCGACGGGACCCGAGCCGCGGCACGGCATGAAGTCTTCGATCTCGCCGACACCCTCGAGCGACAGAAAGCGCGTGATGAGGACGTTGGTGTCCGGCCAGTAGAGCTGCTTATGCGTGACGCGCTCGTTCACGGGGCTGATCGCGAAGCGCCCGCCGCGCGTGTCGTCCAGCAGCGCGCCGAAGACGCTGGGCGAGTCGAAATGGGGGAGACAGAGCCAGTCGATGGAGCCGCGCGTGCTGACCAGCGCGACCGTGCGAAGGTTACCGATGATTCCGTAGTCTTCGATGCGCTGGTACACGGGGAAATGTAGGAGCGCGCGGCCAGGTCGCAATGGCGCCTCGGCCCGGCCGCGAGACTTGCCCTATGCTGCCGGCCGAACCGATGCCCGCTCGCGTTCTCCGGCCCCGTCACCGTCACCTCGTCCGTGCCTTCGCGCAGGCGCTGCTCGCCATCCCGGAAGAAGACACCGTGCTCGACGAGCTCGTCGATCGCTTCGAGGCGCACCTTGGCGCCGTCAGCCGGGCGCTGCGTCCGCTGCTTCTCCTCGCCCTCGACTGGATCCGGTGGCTACCGCTCGTCCTCCTGGTGGCCTGGCGGCCGTTCGACGAGCTCGCCGTCGAGCAGCGTTGCGCTCTCCTCGAGCGGATGGATCGCTCACGCTCGCCGCTGCTCTTTCTTCCCCTCGTCGCGTATAAGACCCTTCTTTCGATGATGCACTTCGAAGGGGCGCGCGAGCTCCGCGCGCTCGGATATTCCGTGTCGGAAAGGACCCGGTGGAAGCGGGTGGCCTGAAGGTCGTCCGCGGACGCGAGCAGCGGGCGCGGTTCGACGCCAAGGCCGACGTGGTCATCGTCGGCTCGGGGGCCGGCGGGGCGGTCGCGGCGCGAGAGCTGGCGCGGGCCGGGCGCAGCGTCGTCGTCCTCGAGGAGGGCGACTGGGTTCCCCCCGCCGAGTACTCACGCCTCAAGCCGAGCGAGATGATGCGGCGGTGCTGGCGGGAGGCGGGGCTCTCCGCCGCCGTCGGCCTCGGCGAGACGCCGTTCATCAGCGTGCTCCAGGGCCGGTGCCTCGGCGGCTCGAGCGTCTTGACCGGCGGCGTGTGCTTTCGCATCCCCGAAGAGGTCCTGCACGAATGGGACGGGGAGCTCGGGCTCCACACGATGTCCGCCGCGGCGCTCGACCCTCATTTTCGCGTCGTCGAGGAGGCGGTGCACGTCGAGACCGTGCCCGTCGCGATGCGCTCGCGCAGCACGGAGCTCTTCACGATGGGCGCGGAGAAGCTCGGGATCGAGATGAAATCGCTGCGCCGCAACACCAGCGGGTGCCGCGGCGTCGCGCGATGCAACTTCGGCTGCCCGCACGGCGCCAAGCTCAGCGTAGACGTGTCGTTCTTGCCGCAAGCCCACGCCCACGGGGCGGCGCTCGTGACCGACGCGCTCGTCGATCGAGTGGACGTCTGCGGCGGCGCCGCGCGCGGCGTGCGCGGGCGATTCCTCGACGAGAGCGGCGAGGCCTCCGTCCCCTTCGAGGTACGCGCGAAGGTCGTCGTCGTCGCGTGCGGGTCGCTGCACACGCCGCTGCTCCTCCGCGCCAGCGGCGTCGACTCGCCCCACGTCGGCCGGCACATGACGCTGCATCCCGGCTTCCGCGTGGGAGCGATCTTCGACGAGGACGTACGGGGGTGGGACGGCGCGATGCAGAGCGTCTACAGCGATCACTTCGCGAGCGACGGCATCACGCTGGTCAGCGTGTATCCGCCGCCCAGCGTGATCTCGGCGGCGTTCCCCGGCGTGGGCGCGCGGCATCGCGAGAACGTCCACAAGATGAGCCGCCTGGCCGTCTTCGGCGGGATGATCCACGACGAGGGCGGCGGGCGCGTTCGCCGCTGGCTCGGACGCGAGCCGCTCGTCACGTACCGGCTCGCCACGCGCGACCGCCCGCGGCTCCTCCGCGGGATCGAGATCGTCGCGCGCATGGCCTTCGCGGCCGGGGCACGCGAGGTGGCGATGCCGATCTTCGGGCTGGACATGCTCACCAGCGAGCGCGAGTTGGGCGACCTGGTCGCCCGTCCGCCGCGCATGCAGCGCATCGAGTGCACGGCGTACCACCCGCTGGGCACGGCCAAGATGAGCGCCGACCGCCGCGGCGGGGTCGTGCGCGAGACGGGCGAGACCTGGCAGGCGGACAACCTCTTCGTGTGCGACGGAAGCGTCCTGCCTACGAGCATCGGCGTGAACTCGCAGCTCGGCATCATGACGGTCGCTCACAAGATCGCGACCGGGATCGCGGACGACTGGACCCGCCTGGCCAGGCGCTCGGCGTAGCGTCGTTCGCACCGCGCACGGTCCGCGCGCGCGATTGGGGATGCCGCACCGCAGAATGATGCTTAGCTTTCCCGTATGCCGCCGCAGCACATCGCCATTCACGGGCACGACGTCGCGTTCCGCACCGCGGGTCGCGGCCCGGTCCTCGTGCTGCTGCACGGGCTGCTCGGCAGCTCGGCGACATGGCGGCACGTCATGCCGATGCTCGCGCGCGACTTCACCGTCCTCGCGCCCGACATGCTCGGTCACGGCGAGTCGGCCAAGCCGCGCGGCGACTACTCGCTCGGCGCGCACGCGGCCTGCGTCCGCGACCTGATGATCGTGCTGGGCCACGAGCGGGCCACCATCGTCGGCCAGTCGTGGGGCGGGGGCGTCGCGATGCAGTTCGCCTATCAGTTCCCCGAGCGCAGCGAGCGCATCGTCCTCGTCAGCAGCGGCGGCCTCGGCACCGAGGTCACGCCCATTCTGCGCGCGCTCAGCCTTCCCGGCGCCGACTTCGCGCTCCCCCTCGGCTGTGGCCCGGCCCTTCGCGACGCGGGCGAGAAGATTGGCGGCCTGCTCGCCCGTCTCGGCAAGCAGCCCGGCGCCGAGGGGATGGAGATCTGGCGCTCGTACGCCGCGCTCGCCGATCCGGATACGCGCCGGGCGTTTCTCCTGACGCTGCGGTCGGTGGTCGACCACCTGGGCCAGCGTGTGAGCGCCCGCGACCGTCTCTACCTCACCTCGGAGATGCCCACGCTCATCGTGTGGGGAGACAAGGACCCCATCATCCCGATCAAGCACGGCCTCGACGCGCACGCCGCGATGCCCGGCAGCCGGCTCGAGGTGTTCCCGGGCGTCGGCCATTATCCGCACTGCGGAGACCCCGCTCGCTTCGTCCGTGTGCTTCGCGACTTCGTCCACGACACGGCCCCGGCCCAGGTGCATTCGAATCACTGGAGAGAGTCTCTCGCGCCGAAGCCGCGCGAGGCCGAGGCGCGACTTGGGGATCAGGCCGTGCGGACGGCGCCGTGATCGTCGCAGTGCCCGCCGTGCGGGTGGTGCAGGTGCCCTCCGACGAGGTAGTCGACATGCTCGCCGTGCGGGATCGCCTCGTGGCCGCAGCGCGGGCCGTGCGCGTGGCCCTGCGCGTGTCCGCCGCACGCATGCGCCGGCGTGCACGACTCGGGGTTCGTCGCGTCGACGGCTAAGCGGCATTCGTCGACGTGATCGCCGTGCGGCCGGTGCAGGTGCCCGTCGTGCGCGTAGTCGACGTGCCCGCCGTGCGCGATCGCGGCATGACCGCAGCCGGGCCCGTGGGTGTGAGCGTGGTCGGAGTGCATCGTGTGGTCGGCCATGTTCGTAGCTTCTTCTGACCGCAAGTTGCTACCGGTCAAGCGGTCGCAACGGCGAAGAAGTCGACTCGGCCGCTCGCGTCGGAGACGAGGAGCGACGTCCCGTCCGGATGCCACGCGAGCTGCGTGATCTCATCCTCCAGGAATGCGTAGCGCCTCGGCTTCGAACCGCGATGGGGCTCCCAGACGAGGATGCCCGTATCCTGGGAACCGCTGGCCAGGCGCCCGCTCCGCGGCGCGAAGGCGAGCGCCGTGCAGAGGGCCTTGTGGCCCTCGAGCTGCTGCGGGGCCTTGCCCTCCGGCCCCTTGCCGGCGAACTTCCAGATGGTGATGGCCGCGTCGCCGCCGGTCGCTAGCATCGTCGAGCTCGCGTCCCACGCCAGGGTCTTCGGCTTGAAAGGGTAGCCGCGCATCTCGGAGTCGCTCCCCGAAGGAAGTCGCCAGAAATGGACCGACGAATCCTGGCTGCCGCACGCGATGACCTTGCCGTCGGGGCTCCAGGCGATCGAGACGAGCGAGCCCTTCCAGGCCAGGTGGCGCGCCTGCGCCCCGCTTTGGGCCTTCCAGAGGTGCACGCCCCCGTAGCAGCACGTCGCGACTTCGCCGCCGTCCTGGCTCCAGGCAATGCCCGCGACCGTGCTCGGGTGACGCTCCGTCTCCAGGCGCGGATCGCCTGCGCTCGTCCATAGCCGGAGCACGCGTCCCGACGAGGTCGCGAGGCGCGTTCCGTCGGGCGCCCACGCGACATGATCGACCCACCCTCCCGCTCCGGGCAGCTCCGCAATCGAACGCCCGTCGATGCCGAAGAGGCGCGCGCGTCCGTCTTGCCCGCCCGTCGCAAGCACCGGATCGCGCGGCGAGAAGGCGAGGGTCAAAACGCCGCCCTCATGCGCCGGGCGGCGCCAGCGCAGCTTGCCGGTCGCGGTCTCGATGGCGACAACCTCGCCCGCGCCGGTCCCCACGGCAGCGAGCACGCCATCGCGCGAGATCGCAGCGTCGGTCACGTAGTCGCCGACGTCGATCCGCCAGTGTGGGGTCAGCTCGGTCTTGCCGCGCGCGGGTTCGGCGCTCACGCCAGGCATCGCCGGAAGCCCTCCGTGAGCTCGGCTCGGTCCAGGTTCTTGCCGATGAACACGAGATCGCTGGCGCGCGTAGCCGAGCCCCAGGGCTTGTCCTCGCGTCCGTCGAACAGCATGTGCACGCCCTGGAACACGTAGCGATTCTCGCTGCCGCGAATGTCCAGGATGCCCTTCATCCGGAAGATGTCGGTGCCCTTGTCGCGAAGGAGGGTCGAGAGCCACTCGTTCAACCTGTCGCCGTCGATGGGGCTCTCCAGGTGGATGCCGACCGACGTCACCTGGTCGTCGTGCGTGTGCCCCGCGGCGAACTCGCGCGCGCCGGCCGGCGCGATCGCGCCGCGCGGTCCTTCGACGTGCACCGAGAACTCGGAGGGCAGGTGCTGCGTGTACAGCGCGTGGCGGCCGCTCCGCCGCACGCGGACGGCGAACCGCTTCTCGCCCTTCTCGTGCAAGGCGAGCGTGACGACCGGCCCGTCGGCCACGAGGGTCTCTCCCGCGGGGACGACCGCCTTCGGCGTGGACCAGGCGCGGACGGCGCGATCGTTCGCCTCGGGGCCCGCCGTTTGTTCGCCCGCTGCGAGCGACGTGAGGAGCACGTCCATCGTCGCGTCCGGGCCGTCCTGCACGACGAGCGTGTACGTCCCCTCGAGCAAGTCGAACGTGCCGACCCACTCGAACGGGACTTCCGGCTCGAGAAACGCCGGCCTGGTGACGAGCGCCCGACCGAGATCGAAGCCGCCGACGTCGAGCACGTCGGCAATTGGAACGGCCGCGTGCGCGGCGCGCTGGATCTTCGCCATCGCGTTCATGCGGCGGATCCGCGCCTCGAGCGTGTCGAGCTCCGGCGGCGTGACGAGATCGGTCTTGTTCAGGACGAGGACGTCCGCGAACGCGATCTGCTCCTTGCACTCGCTCGAGTCCTCGATGTGCAGGCTCACGTGCTTGGCGTCGACCATCGTGACGATCCCGTCGAGCGCGAAGTTTCCCGCAATCTCGTCGTCGACGAAGAACGTCTGCGCGACCGGGCTCGGGTCGGCCAGGCCCGTCGTCTCGACGAGCACGTGGTCGAACTTGTCGCGCCGCTTCATGAGCCCACCGAGGATGCGAATGAGGTCGCCGCGCACGGTGCAGCAGATGCACCCGTTGTTCATCTCGAAGACTTCTTCGTCGGCGTTGATGACGAGCGCCTGGTCGATGCCGATCTCGCCGAACTCGTTCTCGATGACCGCGATGCGCTTGCCGTGCCGCTCGGTGAGGATGCGGTTGAGGAGCGTGGTCTTGCCGGACCCGAGGAAGCCCGTGAGCACGGTGACCGGGATCTTGCTCATGGCGCGCCTCGATACCGCACGGGCAACGTCGCGGCAAGGCTCCAAGGTCCCCAAATCGTACATACAGCGAAATACCAATAGCCCGCAGTCGGGCTCATCGCCCAACCCTCTCCGCCCGGTCCGCGATGCCACGATGGCCGCACAAAGCATCGCATTTTGGGCTTGTGTTGCCACTGCGTTGCGGTATGGAAAGGGGCCGCGTACGTTCTACATGGTTTTACCATCTGCCATGTGCCATCGAGCCCTACTCCACGCCACGCTTCGTTTCGCTCCCGCGCGCATGCGCCTCGTCGCGCCGCTGGCCGCGGTGGCCGTCGTGGGCGCGCCCGGAGCTGCCCACGCCCAGGCCGCTTCGCAGGATGTGACGCCCCCCGAACCCATCACGCACGTGGACGCCGTCTATCCCCCGTCTGCGCTGGGGGAGCGCAAGCACGCCGACGTCGTCCTCGCCGTCACCGTGGACGCCGATGGTCACGTGTCGAAGGTAGACGTCCTCCAGTCCGGAGGACCCGACCTCGACGAGGCCGCCATCATCGCGGCGCGGCAATGGACGTTCACGCCGGCTATGCGCGCGGGCAAGCCCATCGCGAGCCGCATCAAGATTCCCTTTCACTTCGCGCCTCCGGCGCCGCCGCCCGAGGAAGTCGAGACACGCAAGCCGAACGAGCTGGCCCCGCAGCAAGCTTTGCAGCCCGCACCGGTGCCGGCTCGGGCCGCTCCCCGTCCGGCGCCGCCCGTCGCCACCGAGCCAGCGACGCCAGCGGCAGAAGAGGTCGAGATCGTCGGCAGGAGGGAGGCACCCAGCCGCGGAGCGTCGGACTTCAACCTGCGCGTCGGCGAGCTCGCCAGCGTCCCCCGGCAGAACGCGAGCGAGCTCTTGAAGCTCGCGCCGGGCATCCTGCTCACGAACGAAGGGGGCGAGGGGCACGCCGAGCAGGTGTTCCTGCGCGGCTTCGACGCGCGAGAAGGGCAGGACATCGAATTCACCGTCGGCGGCGTGCCCATCAACGAGAGCGGCAACCTTCACGGCAACGGCTACGCCGACACGCACTTCATCATTCCTGAGCTCGTGCAGCGGCTCCGGGTCGTCGAGGGGCCGTTCGATCCGCGCCAGGGCAACTACGCCGTCGCGGGGAGCGCGAACTACGAGCTGGGCCTCGAGAAGCGCGGGCTCACCGCGAAGTACACCGGCGGGAGCTTCAACACGCAGCGAGGGCTCCTCATGTGGGGGCCGAACGGCGAGAGCCGGGGCACGTTCGCGGGTGCGGAGGTTTACTCGACGGACGGCTACGGCCAGAACCGCGACGCCCAGCGCGCCACGGCGATGGGGCAGTACGAGGGTCGACTCGGGGAGCGCGGGTCGTATCGAGTGACCGCGCAGGGATACTCGACGCATTTTCACTCGGCGGGCCTCGTTCGGGAAGACGACTACCGCTCCGGGCGCATGGGCTTCTACGACAGCTACGACCTCAGCTCCTTCGCGCGCGAGCAGGTCCCCGAGGGGGGAGATTCGTCGCGTTATTCGATCGCCGCGGATTCGAGTCGCGCGTCGGGGACGCCACCCTGACCCAGCAAGTCTTTCTCATCAAACGCGACATGCGCCTGCTCGAGAACTTCACGGGGTTCCTCCTCGACGTGCAGGAGCCCTTGCAGAGCCTGCACGAGCAGCGCGGCGACATGCTCGACCTCAATGTCCACGAGACGACCCTCGGCGCCCGCGGCGCGGCGCGTATCGAGGGCAGCGCGCTCGGTCAGAAACAGGAGCTCGAGTTCGGGTACTTCGCCCGGGCCGACAGCGTTTCCGGAACGCAGCAGCGCCTCGAGGCGAATACCGGCGTGCCGTACAGGACCGAGACCAACCTCGACTCGCAGCTCGGGGACATCGGCCTCTACGGCGACGCCAATCTGCGCGCCACCCCGTGGATCAACCTGCGCGGGGGCCTCCGGGCAGACGCCTTCACCTTCGATGTTCTCAACAACTGCGCTGCGCAGACCGTCGCGCACCCCTCGTCGACCAATCCGCCCATCGATCAGAGCTGTCTCACGCAGCAGGACTTCGGCCGTCCCCGGGAGCCGAACCAGCAGACGTCGACGTCGAGCATCGCGGTTTTACCGCGCGCGTCGTTGCTCCTCGGCCCCCTCGAGCATTTCACGCTCTCGGTGAGCTACGGGCAGGGCGTTCGGTCGATCGACCCGAATTACATCACGCAGGACATCAAGACCCCTTTCGCCAGCATCACCGGCTACGAGGCCGGGCTGGCGTACGCGGGAGACATCCGGAACGTCGGGGTGATCGCGCGCTCGGTGTTCTTCGAAACGGCCGTCGACAAAGATCTCATCTTCAACGAAACCGCGGGGCGCAACGTCCTCGGGCAGGGTACCCACCGCACGGGATGGGTGGGCGCCCTGCGCCTCAACGGGTCGTTCTTCGACGAGTCGGCGAACCTGACTCTCGTCCGGGCGACGTTCGACGACACGCACCTCCTCGTCGCGTACATCCCGGGGATCGTCTTCCGGTCGGACAGCGCCGTCTTCGCCGAGCTTCCGCTCCGCGTCGGAGGTCAACCGCTCAAGGGCACGCTGAGCGCGGGGGTCACCTACGTCGGACCGCGGCCCTTGCCCTACGGCCAGCGAAGCGACGACCTCTTCACAATCGACGCCTCGGCGAGCGTCTCGTGGACTCACTACGAGGTGGGGCTGATGTCGACCAACCTGCTCGATACCAAGTACCGGCTCGGCGAATACAACTACGCCTCGAATTTCAATCCCGCGCAGGTACCGCCCACGCTCGTTCCGCAGCGCATGTTCAGCGCCGGGGCTCCGCGCGGCGTCTTCGCGACGTTCGCCGTCAACTTCGGAGGATCGTGATGCGCCTGGTCGTCGCCGCGCTGGCAGCCTGCGTCTCGGCCTCGTGCATCGGGACCACGGGAGGTGAGCTCGTGTCGTTCCACGCGGCGGCCGCGGGGCCCGAGGACGCTCGGGCAGGGCAGCCCCTCGAGTTCACGACCGACCTCAAATGGCACGTCGTGCTCACGCAAGCGACGCTGCACGTCGGCGCGATTTACCTGGACCAGAGCATGCCCGTCTCGGGCTCGCAGGGGACCAACTGCATCTTGCCGGGGACCTACGTCGCGCAGGTCACCTCGGGGCTCGACGTGAATCTCCTCTCGCCCGAGCTCCAACCGTTCCCCTCCGCGGGGGAAGGGACGACCGTTCCGCCCGCGCTGGTAGGGCAGGTGTGGCTCACCGGGGGCGACGTCAACGCCACCTCCGACGTCACGCCCATTCTCGTCCTGGCAGGGACCGCCGATCGGAACGGGAAGACGATTCCTTTCACGGGAACGATCCGGATCGGTTCGAACCGCCAGTCTTCGGGGACCCAGGCCGCCGGCGCGTCCCCCATCTGCAAGCAGCGCATCGTCTCGCCGATCCCGACTTCCGTCGTCGTCGGCACCACCGGCGGGCTGCTCCTGCGGATTGATCCGCGTTCCTTGTTCACCAACGTGGACTTCAGCCGGCTCGCCAAGTTCTCCAGCACCTACGGCTTCAGCGACGACCCCACGTCACCGAGCTACACGCAGCCGAGCCTGAATCTCTGGAACAACCTGCATTCTGCGGCCTACACGTTTTCGTGGTCTCCCAATCTTTGACCGCTCGCCAGGAGAATTTTCATGGGCATCAAGAGAACAGTCGCGGGCACTCTCGTCGCGTCGGCGTGTGCGTCGCTCGCCGCGTGCTCGAGCAGCAGCAATTCGAATCCGCATGCGGACAGCGGAGCCGACACGTCGACCCCCGTCGACTCGGGCACGATCGACTCGGGCAACCAGCCCGAGGCGAGCCCCTCTTGCGGCGCAGGCGCCGGGCTCGCCGCGTTCACGCCCCCCGCGGATCCGGGCGCGGGCGGCGTCCTCTTCGCGGCCTCGGGCGAGGTGCTCGCGCTGACGGGATATCCCTTCCCGCCGGTGAACGCGGGCGATCCGGCGTTCGTCGACGGGTGGGACGTCCACTTCACGCGACTGCTCGTGACGATCGACGACATCACGCTGTCGAGCAATCCGGACACGTCGCCGGGCGACCAGTCGCAGACGGGGGCGGCGGTCGCGCAGGTGAAGGGCCCCTGGGCGGTCGATCTGGCTCACAGCGATCCGAGCTACTTGCCCGGCAAGGGCGGACCCGGCGAGGAAGCCGCTCCCATCGCGGCGTTGAAGTCGCAGAACCTCGTGAGCGGAAGCCCGGCCTTCGCGACGGACGGCACGCGTTACGCCTTCGGCTTCGACGTCATCAAGGCGACGTCGTGCACCGCCGACGGTCGCCAGACGACGAACGTGAACCTCGACGCAGCGGGTCTGGCGGACTACGCGGACATGGTCCAGAACGGGTGCGGCGTCTTCTACGTGGGGACGGCGACGTTCAAGGGCGGGACCGTGACTGGATACGAGAATTGCAACAGCGACGACGCCGGCGTCTACCAGACATGGCCGACGACCGTGAATTTCCGACTCTGCTTCAAGTCGCCGACCACGTACGTCAACTGCCAGAACCCCGACAACATGGGGATGGCATTCCCGAACGAAGAGCATCAGCGCGGCATCGCCTTCGACAGCAGCCGGTCGGTCATCGGGCAGGTCACGATTCACACGGACCACCCCTTCTGGGACAGCGTGCTCCACGACTCGCCGGCCCACTTCGATCAGTTCGCGTCGCGTGTCGCAGGTCAGAACGACGGCGGGACGCCGACCGTGACGGTGGATCTGACCAAGGGCGTGGACTACACGGCCTACACCGACGCGCTCGGACACGCGCTCAACTGGCGATACTGCATCGCGCCGCCCACCGACGTGCATCCCAAGTTCACCGGGCCGATGGCGTTCGACCCGCAGAGCGTCCCGCATTGCACGGGGGGTAACTCGGCGACGGGGCTCTGCGATTACCAGGACTACACGACCTACAACCAGAGCACGCAGGGCCACCTCAACAGCGACGGGCTCTGCTACGTGAAGCGAAACTACCCATCGCCTCCGTAATGCGCTCGGCGGCCCCGGGATCTCGGACGTCGTGGCCATGACGTCGGACGTAACCTCGAGAACGTCGGACGTCGCGGCCGTGACGCGGGACGTAACGTCGGACGTCGGCGTCGTGACGGCGGACGTAAGCCCCGTGACGTCCCATGGAGCGACCGGGCCGAGCGCCGGGCAAACGAACGCCGGTCGAGCGACGAGCCCGACCGGCGTCCTTCGTGACGAGCTCGCGTACGTCAGAGCGCGCGCCTACGGCTTGTGCGCGAAGTCGAACAGGTCGAAGAGGTCTCCGATGGCCGGCGAGTTCGTCGGCGCGTACTTGTTGGGTCCGTCCTGCACCGGGTTCGGTAGGTTGTCGCGGCTGCGCTTGGAGACCGGCTTCAGGCCCCAGTTGCGCTCGATGAACTTCAGGATCGACACGTGGTCGGTGTACTCGTGCGAGATACGACCGCCCGTGGCGAGCGGGGAGATGACGAGGAGGGGGATGCGCGTGCCGTCGCCGAAGAAGTCGACCGCCTGCACGTAGCCGGAGTCCCAGTAGCCGCCGCCCTCGTCCATGGTCAGCATGATTGCCGTGTCCTTCCAGAGGCCCGGCTGGCTTTGCACCAGGTCGACGACCTTTTTCGTGAAGCCCTCGAGGAGGTCAATCTTCGACGAGGCCGGGTGCCCGTCGAGCAGGCCGCTCGGTTTGACGAACGACACCGCGGGGAGCTTCCCGCCGAGGATGCCGGCGTAGAGGTCGGCCGTGTCCTTGAGGTGGGCGGTGCGCACCGCGGGGACGGTCATGAACGCCGTCGTGTATTGGAAGAAGTTGCAGATATTGCAGTACTGGTTCGACAGCGAACCGTAGAGGCCCGAGGGGTCGGCGACGTAGGCGTTCCATCCGTCGCCGAAGTACGCAAAGGAGACGTCCTGCGAGCGGAGCTGGTCGCCGATGGTGGGCACCGACGACGGCGGGATGGTGAACGTGTTCGCCGGGTTCGTCATGTCGACGGGCGTGCCGTCGCCGAGGTAACCCGGGTTGTAGTTGTTGAGCAGGTAGTAGTGGTCGGGCGCGCACTTCGGGTCGACCTCGTACGGGAGCGACTCGAGGTAGCCGAGCACGGAGTGGACACCTGGCTGGTCGGAGTCCGAGCAGTTGCTGTACGTGCCGCCGCCGAGCGGGGCTCCCGTCGCCGTGAAGGTGCCGTAGCCGTCGTCCGTGTAGTAGTTGTTCGTGCCCTCTTGTGGGTCCGGATTCTCGATCTCCGCGGCCGGCGGCGGCACCGCGTTGCCGTGGCCGTCGCTGAAGTACATCGCGTCGCCGGTGCCGAGCATGATGTGATTCGCGCCGGTGCCGCCCTGGGCGGCCTGGTGGTAGTTGTCGCTCATCGCGTACGTGTCGGCCCACGCCTTCATCCAGGGCGCGTCGCCCTCTTGCACGTTGTAGAAGCCCATCGAGGTCGAGCCCTCACCCGTCGACAGGTCGTTATAGCCAGCGGGCTGCGGCTTGGTGTTGCTGCCGGCTCCGTTGGTCGTCTCGACCCAGGGGAAAAGATCGTTCAAGCACCCGGACGGGTTGAGCGACGTCGCGAAGGCGCCGCTGCAATCGAGCTCTTGCCACATTTCGTAGAAGCGATGGACCGGGCTCGCCGCGTAGTCGTCGTACCCGATGCCCGGCGTGAGCTGGAACGGCCCGTTCGGCAGATCCGTCACGTTCGGGATGCGCGGGTCGGGGATGTGGCTCCCGGTGATACCGGTACCGCCCGTCGTGAGCAGCGTGTACCAAGCCGGGTCCGGTGCGCCGCCCGGCGTGAGGTCGGGCAGACCGTTCTCGCCGGCTTCTGCCGTCGCGACATCCGGCACGTACGCGGTCTTCGGTCCGCCGAGCCCCGCCGGCGGCAATACGCCGTAGGGGGTCTTGCCGCCCGGCGCCACCTGGTAGGTCGTCGGCAGCGGTGACGACAGCTCGGGCGTCGCTGGGGCCGGGTTCGCGTCGATCGCGGTGTACTGCGCCGCGAGGTTGAAGTTCGGGCCGGGCGAGCCGTCGGCGTGGACGATGCCCTTGGAGAGCAGGTTGTCTATGGTCTGTCCCTTCCTCGGGACGTACGTCGCGTAGATGTGATCGAACGTTCGGTTCTCGCCGATGATCACGATGACGTGCTTGATGGGCGACGTCGTCTTGCCGTCGCCGCTCCCGCCATACGTCGTGCCCGCGCGCAGCGGGGTCTCGGCGGAGCCCGTGTTCGGGTCCCCGGCGGGGGGCAAGTTGCTCGCCGAGCTGCAGCCGGCGAGCGCGCATGTTCCTGCGAGCAGCCAGAGGCCAGTCCTTCTCTTCATGGGGCGCGTCCTTTCGATGGAGACTCTCGCGAAACGATTCGCGGCGAGCGCCCTCGTACCCTGTGCACGTGGCGCTCCGGTTCCATCGGCGCAAACGATCGCTTGGCGTCCCATCGAGTTACGACGGCGCTACCAACGTATGCTGCACGCGCTGCGACGAAGCTACGGACGTGTGAACCGAAGACGTCCGGATACGAACGCGTCACGGCCGGCAGTGTGTCGCCGGCGCGAGCTCGTCGCCCAGCGGATGAACGTTTGCCCTGCGAGCGGGGAAGAAGGGACGAGCGCGCGTCGGAAGCGTAAGTGCGTCCCGCAAAATGCATCAGCGCCAGCCGGCGCGCGCTCACCTCTTGCCGCGCGCTCCCCCGCGACCACCTCGCAAAATTCCTGGCGCACCGGCAGCGGGTGCGTAAGAAGTGGTTGCCGGGACGCGAAACGGGAGGAAACCGCGGGAGTGAGGAGTGCCTCCTTGGCTCGTAAGATGGCCAGCAGCGTCGTGAGCTTGGTCCTGGGCGTGGGGCCGTCGGCCGAGGCCCGAGCCGATGGCGCGGCCGGACGCGCGCAGGGAGCGGCCGGAGCGGAAGAATCGTCGCGCACGTCGAGGTGCCGCGCCCGCTCGAGCCGGCGTGGGCTCGCGCCGTCGACGAGCTCCGGTTGCAGCTTTCGCAGCTCCCGACCGCCGAGTGTCAGTCGATGACGCTCGTCATCGAGCGCTCGGCCGGCGCCGTCGTGGTTCGGGCGCTCACCGCCGACGGGCGGCACGCCGTACGAACCGTGCACGACCCGCGGGCCCTCACGGCGACGGCGCTAGGGCTCGTGATGGCGATACCGGAGAACGCGACCGAAGGCGGCCCGCCTCCGGCGCAGAACCCCACGCCGGCGCAGGCGAGCGTCGCGGCACCGGCTCCGCCGGTGGGTGGCCGCGCTGCCAGCGCGAGCCCCGGCGGGGACAACAGCCCGGCGGTCTCGGCGCAAGACGCCACGCAGCTCACCGTGGGCGGCCGCACGATTGCCGTCTGGCTCGGCTTCGCCGTCGGCGGACGAATCGCCGCGCCGACTTCCATTCTGACGCTCGAGTTCGAGGCCTACGCGAACGTTCTCCTCGGCCCCTGGTTTCTCATCGCCTCGTTCCGCGACGCTCCGACCGGCCTCGTGGCGTCGCAGGGTGTCGACGAAGACGCGTTCCGGCAGGTCAGCGCAGGTCTGGGCTTCGGGAGGCGCATCGTCGCCGGAGCCTCGGCCATCAATCTCGGTCTGCAGCTGGCGCTCGTGGCGATGCAAATGGAGTACGACTTTCCCCCGCGGTCGCTGCCGAGCAGCGTGCACGGGACCGACGTCGACTTCAGCCTCGACGCGTTCGCCAGGCTCGCGCTTCCTCTCAGCCCAAGCTGGAAGCTCACGCTGACCATCGACGCCGAATTCATTCCCAGCAACATCGCGACCCCGGACCGCCTGGACATCCCCGCAGGCGCCATGATCGGCACGAGCATGCCTCCTCCGTTTCCCGCGGTGACGAGCGGGCTTCGCATCGGAGCGACCGGAGCCCTCCTGTGAGGCCGCAAGGCACGGTTCGCGCGGCGAATGCGCGCACCGATCCCGAGGTCCTCCGAGACATCGCCGATGGCAATCTCGGCGCTCTCGGCGAGCTCTACGACCGCTACGCGCGGGACGTCTGGCGGTCGGTGCATCGCACCCTCGGCAACGGCGCGGACGTCGACGACGTGGTGCACGCGGTGTTCTTGAAGCTGCCTACGATCGCGCGGTCGTACGACGGCCGCGAAAGCTGCCGTGGCTGGCTATGCGGCATCGGCGTGCGGGTCGCGCTGCGTCACGCGCGTGGCCTGCGGCGGTTCCGGCGCATGATCGCGAGCTTCGCTCAGGCACCGCTCGCGCGCCCGCCTGCGGATCCCGAGCGACGCGCGAGCGGCAACCAGGCGCTCGAGGCGCTCGAGCGCGCGCTCGCCGGGATGAGCGCCAAGAAGCGCGCGGCGTTCGTCCTCGTCGAGCTCGAAGGTCTCCGCCCCGAAGAGGCAGCCAGGGCGCTCGAGATTCCGATCGCCACGGTGCGGACGCGCCTCTTCCACGCGAGGAGTGAGCTCCGCCGCGCGCTCGCCGAAAGGGGTCTCGCATGACCGACGGCGGGTGCCATCGGCTCTGGCAGGTCGACGCCTACAGGGCGGGGCTGCTCGGGGCGAGAGACGCCGAGTCGTTCGAGCGCCACACGCGAGCGTGCGCAACGTGCAGGGGGCGCCTGGAGAGCGACGAGCGGCTGCGTGAGCTCGCGCGGGAGCTCCCCTACGGCGAGCCGGGGCCGCTCGCGCTGCGCCGGCTCCGCACGCGGATCCTGCACGACGCCCACGGGGGCGACGCTCTCGAAAAGCGCGCCGCGCGGCGGTGGCTCGCGCTCGGTGCGTTGGTCGCGTGTGCCGCGTCGGTGAGCGTGGGGGCTCTTCTGCTCGTTTCGCGTCCAGGTCCCCGTCCCGGGACGCCTTCGAACGCGGAAGCGCGAAGCGCACCGGCGGCGGCGCCGGTGGACGAGCGGCTCGCCGGAACCGTCGTGTCCGCGTCGGGCGCACGCTGGTCGCAAACAAGAAGCGCGCGAATCGAGCGCGTCGAGTTGGCCGAGGGGAGCATCCGCGTCGAGGTTCGACCGCAGCTCGCCGGCGAGCGTTTCCTCGTCGAGCTTCCGGACGGGGAGATCGAGGTGCGCGGGACTTCGTTCGACGTGGACGTCGAACGTGGGGCGACGCGGCTCGTCTACGTGGCGAGCGGCGTGGTCGAGCTCAGGTTGAACGGGCGCGACGCCGTTCGCCTCGGCCCGATGGAATCTTGGCCTCCCTCGGAGGACGTTCCGAACGCCACGACGGCGGTCCCGCCCACCCCGACGCAGGCCGTGCCGCGGCCGGTCCAGCCGATCGCCCTCGCGTCGCCCGCGAGCGGGGACGATGCCGCCCGTGCCTACGCCGGCGCCGTCCAGCTGCTGCGCACCGGACGTTACGAAGAAGCCGCGTCCCAGCTCCACGCATTCATCCTCGCGAACCCCGCTCTCGCAGAGACCGAGGACGCCTCGTTCCTCGAGGCCGTCGCGCTCGCCCGCGCAGGTCGCGCCGACGCCGCGGCGCTCGCCGCAGAGCACCACCTGGCGCGCTACCCCGCATCGTTTCACGGGCGAGAGGCCGCCATCTATGTCGCGCGCGCCGCCAGCGAACGGCACGACTGCAAGAAGGCCCGCTCGGTCCTCGCACCGTGGACGAACGCGACCGCGGGCGCAGACGTCTTCGCCGCGCTCGGGTCGTGCAGGGCAGAGGGCTCGCCGCCTTAGCCGGCGCCGCCGTCTGGCGTGGCCGCTTCGTCACCAGGGGTGGAGCCGTCGTCGCCCGCGGCCGCGTCGCACGCGATCGGAGACGGGCACGACCAGCTTCCCCCCGCGCACGTGCAGCTCGTCGGGACGCCGCCCTGCACCGACGTGCCGTCGCAAGCGGCACTCGGCGTCTGTAGGGTGTACGGGCACTCGAGGTTGTCCCCGCTGCACGACCCCCCCGGCGTGATCGCCGAGGCGCCCGGGCAGTCGCCCACGTCGTTGCAGGCCGCGAGCAGCGCGGAGGCGAATGCCAGGCACGCGAGGATGGTGCTAAAGCCCTTCATCGGCGGTTCTCCGGCTCACGGGGTGACCGTGAGCACTCCCTTCATCATCAGGTAGTGGCCCGGAATCGAGCATATGTACGGGTAGCTCCCCGGCTCGTCGGGCGCGGTGAACGTCGCTTCCGACGACGCCCCCGGCTTGGCCATCGGCACGTTCGCTAGGATGTCGTGGTCGCGCATGTCGAGATAGCCGGCCTGTTCGCCGAACTTGAGGCCCGCCGCGGCGACGCTCGCCTCGGTCCCGGGCTTCACGAGCACCCAGTTGTGCGGGAGCGTGCTCATCGTCGCGTTGTTCTTGAACGAAATGTGCACTTCGGCTCCCGCCGGCACGGTGAGCGTCTTCTTGTCGTAGGTCATCGTGTTGGCCTGGCTCGCGATCTCCAGGTCGACGTGCTTCACCGCCTTCGGCGGCGGCGCGGGAGCGGGCTCGGGCGCCGTCTGCGCCGTCTGCGCCTGAGCGGTGGGGATGACGTTCGTCGTGCCTTTCTGCGGGTCGTCCTTGCTGCAGCCGACAATCAACGCGAGGGCGACGGTCACCAGGGTCACGGGCAGCGTGCGCATTTTCGTTCTCTCCTTTGTCCTTCAGCGGTGCAAATCGAAGCTCACGGTCACGTCGCCGTCGGCGACGACGACGGCTTGCGTGACCGGTGCCTGGCGCGGCGCCCAGGCCGTCGCGCGGTAGGTGCCGTTCGGCACGTGCTTCATCGAGAAGTGCCCCTTGCCGTCGGCGCGGGTAGACCACGCCGAGGGCGTGACGACCACGTAGCCGAGCATGCCCGGGTGCAGGTTGCAGAGCAGCGAGTACGCCCCGGGGTTCTTGAAGACGCGGACGTGCGCGCCGTTCTGGGGGATGTTTCCCATGTTGAACTTCTCGTTATCCGGCGAGAACACGTTGTGGGGGAACGGATCCTCGTTGGCGAAGACCACCTTCGCTCCGACCGCGGCGATGGCCACGTAGGGGATGAAGTTCATCTGCCGGTTGGTGATGGTGACCGTCTGCAGGTGCGCAGGCTGGTCCTCCAGAGGGCCGTCTTCCAGGTACACCACCGCCTGGGATTGCAGCGCCGCGGGTTTGGTCGTGATGCTGCCGACGATGGTGCCGCGCGGGACGGACGCGGGAGGTACGGGCAGCGCGGCGGAAGAGCTCTCGGCCGGCGCGGCACTGCCAGTAGGCGCCGCAGACGCCGACGCGACCGCGGATGCCGGCGACGGCGTGCAAGGAGGGGGTGGACACACGCTCACCGCGGGAGGCGCGGCGCTCTCCACCGCGGAGGCCGCGGGCGCGGCCGACGCAACCGCGGACGCCGCCGTCAGAGTGTTCTCCGGACCGTTGACCGGCGGCTCGCCTTCGCAAGCAGCGAGCGAGAGAAAGAACGGGGCCGAACGACGCCAGGGCGCCGATGACCGACAGGTACTTCGTGACGTGGCTTGCGTTCATGATGCTCTCCGCTCAGAAGGCGACAGCGACGTTGGCGTTGATCTGCTCGGCCTCGAACCTGCCGACGTCCGGAGTGGTCGGCGCGACGAGGCCACCAGCGGGGCCCCACGAGCCGACCTTCGGCAGGTTCTTTCCCCATTCGAAGTCGGCGTTCAGCACGAACTTCAGGTTCGGGCGCAGGAGCATCGCGACCCCGGGTATGACGCGCAAAAGCTCCGCGTCACTCGCCCCCTCGACCGCCGCATGCGTGAACTCGGTGCGAACCCCGGGGACGAACCAGGGCCACACGACATAGTTGATCTCGTCGTATTCGAGGACGGCCGTCGCGTTCGTGAGGTCGGGGACACCGGGGGCGGTTCCGGCTCCGAGCGCCATCCCTGCCGTACCTTGGTAAGGCCGGTCGTGCCGCTCGAGCTGCGCGCCTGCCGTGATGATGAGCGAGTCCCACTGGGCGTGGACGACCGCGCCCGCCGCGTTGAATCGGTCGTCTTGCTGCACCGGCGTGGCCGTACCGCCGGACACCGACCCCGTCCCGTTGTCGAGCCGCTGAAGGCCGTGGTAGCCGAAGAAGTCGAGCGTGATCGACTTCTCCGCCCAGGGCTTGCGCGGATCGGGAACGTTGGGACCGTACTTGCCCTCGCCGTCGAGCGCGACACCGCCGGACTTGATGCCGACGTGCGCGTAGACGTCTTCCGCGTTCGGCAGCGAGAGGCCCGAGGCGGCCGACGATGCGACCCAGCCGAGCGCGTAGTTCACTCTGTGACCGACGATGCCGTTGAGCTCGACGCCGTCGGTGTGCCCCATTCCGAGGGTGAAGCCGGCGCTCGGGTTGTACAGCCCCGCGACGGAGGCCGCCGGCATCACGGCGTCGAACAGGTAGTCGCTATGAAGGCCGAAGCTCGTCAGCTGCGGGGCCCAGAGACGGCCCACCCAGAGGTTGACCCAGTGCCTCGGTCCGACGATGTCGTTCCAGAGCAGGTACGCGGTCTCGATGTCGAACGTTCCGGCCGGGTCCCCGAAGTCCGACTCGAGCGTCAGCTGCGTCATGTACGTGAGCGAGTCGTTGAACGCTCCCGCAACGAAGAGGTGCATCTCGGCCTCGATGCCGGACCACGTGAACGTATTGCCGCCCGCTTGCTTCGCGGCAGAGTCGGGGAAGTTGATCGGAACACCGCCGTTCAACATGACCGAGAGGGGCACGGCCTCGGCGATCTTGTCGGGCCACACCGAGTCGGGGAACGTCTTCGTGTATTCCTCCTGTCCGAGGGGGATGGTCGGTGCCTTCGCCGCGTCGCTGTCGACGCTGTCGTTCTGGCTCGGGAACCGATATCCGTTGCGCCGGAACGCCTCGCCGAACGGATTGAGCACCGGGAAGACGGTGTGGCACGTCTGGCAGCTCGTCTGGTATTTGCGCGCGAAGCTGGGCACCGCCCGCGCGTCGCGCGCGGTTGCAAAATACAAGATTGTGGCCACCAACACGGCGACGAGGGTTTGGATTCCGCGAGCGAAGCGCATGGCGGCGCCCTTCTGCACGGGACGAGCCACGGCCGAGGCCGCGCAGTTCCTCCGCGCCTTTTCTGCGGAGGGGCGCAAACGACGAGATCGCGAGGTGCAAGGAATGCGTCGACGCGCAAAAGGCCTTTGGCAATCGGCGACCGGCGGCCCGCGGTCTTCGGCATTTCGCGCCTTCACGCAAAGGACGCGGCCGGCACGGCTCGTGAAGAGGAAACGCGCGTGGGCTCCGCGTCACCCGTACACCTCTCCTTCGACCGTCTTCCCCAGCGCGTGTACTGGGAGATCACGCGAGCGTGCAGCCTCGCCTGCCGGCACTGCCGCGCCGAGGCGGCGCCGGCGCCGGATCCGCACGAGCTCTCGACGGCCGAGGGCTTCGCGTTTCTCGCGCAGCTCGCCGACTTCGGCAATCCCAAGCCGCACGTCGTGCTGACCGGAGGCGACCCGCTCGAGCGGGCCGACCTCTTTCAGCTCATCGCGCACGCGCGCATGCGCGGCTTGCGCGTCTCGGTCTCGCCGAGCGCCACGCCGCGGTTGACCTCCGACGTCGTGCGACGCCTGCGCGAGGCAGGCGTCGACGCCATCTCGCTCAGCGTGGACGGATTGACCGCGCTCCGCCACGACGCGTTGCGCGGCGTGCGCGGCTGCTTTGCCCGCACCATCGACGCGCTGCGGGCCGCTCGCGACGTGGCCCTCCCCGTGCAGGTGAACACCCTCGTCTGCGCCGAGACGCTCGGCGACCTGCCCGCGATTCACGCGCTCGCGACCGATGGTGGCGCGGCGCGCTGGAGCCTCTTCTTCCTCGTGCAGGTTGGACGCGGCTCGGTCCTCGAGCCCATCGACGCGGCGGCTGCACAGCGCGTCCTGGAGTGGGTCGCGGATCTGCCCACGGGCAGCGGACCGGTCGTCACGACCACGGAGGCGCCACACTTTCGTCGCATTCTGCTCGAGCGACGGCGTCTTCCGCTCGCGCACGCCGCACGGCGGGGCTTCGGGATGCGCGACGGGAACGGCGTTATGTTCGTATCGCACACCGGCGACGTGTCCCCGTCCGGCTTTCTCCCGATCGCCGCCGGCAACGTCCGTACTTCGAGCGCGCTGGAAATCTATCGCTCCGCGCCGCTCTTTCGCACGTTGCGCCAGGTCGAGAGCTTCGGTGGGCGATGCGGCGCTTGCCGCTATCACGCCATCTGCGGCGGCTCACGAGCGCGCGCCTGGGCGGCCAGCGGTGATCCTCTGGGAGAGGATCCTCTCTGCACGCTGGAGGGCAGAAGATGAAGCACGTGCCGTTCGGCGGCTCGGCTCTCGTTCTCGCGTTGGCGACGAGTTGCGCAGGCGTAACGCGCGAGGGCCTCACCGCTCACATGCCGGCTGCGCCCGCGGCGATGGTCGTCGTCGTCGCCGCCGCGAGCGAGCCCCCGCCGCCGAGCGCACCTCGGGAGCTGCCGAGCCCCGCTCCGGCTCGGCCCACGTGGTCCGAGCTCTTCGCCGCGTACATGGCTCCCGGAACCGAGGGTGGGTGCGGGCGGGCTGGCCGGTGTCACGCCGCGCAGATGAGCGACGCGGCCTCCGCGTACGACTGGCTGAGGCAGCGCGGTTACATCGAGGGCGCCCGGTCGGCGCTCGCGAGCAATGCCAACTCGTGCCTGCGCTGGTTCGGCGGCAACATGCCCCCGGGGGGCCAACCGAACCCGAAGGCGGCGGCGGACCTCACCGCGTGGGTGGCCGTAGGCGCCCCGGAGGACTGACGCGGTTCCGCCGAGATTCCGTCGCGGCGCCGTCGTGGCCGCAGCGTTGCATTACGATGGCCTCATGAGCCCCGCTTCGGCCATCCGGCACATCCTGGTCCCGCACGACTTCAGCGATACGGCAGAGAAGGCGCTGGGCTACGCGGTCGACCTCGCCGAGAAGCTCGGTTCTCGAGTCACGATCCTTCACGTGTATGAGCTCCCGGCCTACGCCTTTCCCGAGGCGCCGACGCTCACCGTCGAAATGACCTCGGAGATCGAGCGCGCCGCGGCCATCGCTCTGGACGGCGCGGCTGCGCGGGCCCGCCGCCAGCAAGCCGTGGAGGTGAGCACCCTGCTCCGGCAGGGGGCGCCGTGGAGGGAAATCGACGCAGCGGCGAAGGAGTCGGGCGCCGATCTCATCGTCATCGGCACGCACGGCCGCCGGGGTCTCGCCCGCGCGCTCCTCGGCAGCGTGGCGGAGAAGATCGTGCGAACGGCGCACTGCCCCGTGCTCACCGTTCATGCTCCCGAGAGTCCGCGCTGACCGCACGCTCGCGGACGACGACCACGGTGCAGGTCGCGTGGTTGGCGATCTTCGCCGCCGTGGTGCCGAGCAGCCGATCGAAACCCGAGTAGCCGTGCGAGCCGACGACGATGACGTCGGCGTCCAGCCGCTTGGCCGCATCGCATACGGCCTGCCACGGCGTGCCGATGACGACCTCGCACCCGGCGAGCGATTTCTTCTGCACCCGCGCCGCCATCTCGTCCAGATACGCCTTCGCGCGACGCTTCAGGACTTCCAGCAGCGGCTCGTCGGTCGTCTTCCAGAAATCCTGAGGCACGTCGGGTGGAAGGCCGACCGCGCGCACCAGGGTGAGCGCGCCGTCCTGCGCGGCGGCGATCTTCTTGGCCGCGTCGAGAACGGCGGGGGCGCGTGCGGAGCCATCGAGTCCGACGAGGATGCGTTTCATGAGTGGCCTCCTGTGCGTCCCACCCAGGCCGGGTCGCAGGCACCGCGAGCTTTGCATCGGACATGCCGCATGAACCGCCGGCGATTGGTCGCCGGAGAATCGGGCGGGAAGCGCACCGTTTGCGTCCGCGCGCAAAGCACGCGTATAGAGACGCGTAGAAGGCGCGCACCGGGGATGGGCACAGGTCGTGCTCGAGCGCGAGCGGTCATGGACTCAGGCGCCTGGACCGGACTCTCCTCCTCCGAAGCGGAGGAGCTTCGCGACCAGTTCGGGCCCAACGAACCGGGCGCCGGGCGCCGGTCGCCGTTTCTGCAGCTCTTGCCGATGCTCGGCAACCCGCTGGCCCTGGTGCTTCTCGTCGCGAGCGGCCTGTCGGCGCTGCTCGGGCAGACCGTCGACGCGGCCCTCATCGCCGGGATGGTCGCTTTCAGCGTCGCGATCGACCTCGTGCAGACCTGGCACTCTCAGAGGGCAGCGGAGAAGCTGCGCCGCGCCGTGGCGCCCACGGCGACCGTCATGCGAGATGGCGTGTGGAAGGAGCTGCCGCGTGCCGTCGTCGTCCCGGGCGACATCGTCCGCCTGTCGGCCGGCGATCTCGTGCCCGCCGACGCCCGGCTGCTCGAGTCGCGCGACCTGCACCTGCAAGAGGCGGCGCTGACGGGCGAGTCGCTGCCCGCCGAGAAAGACGCGGGCGCACCGGATGGCGATCGCCGCGGGATCGCCTGGCTGGGTACCTCCGTCGTCAGCGGGACCGCGGTCGCGCGCGTGACCGCCACCGGCGCGCGCACCGAGTTCGGCGACGTGGTCGCGCGCCTGGCCGCGCGTCCGCCGGAGACCGAGTTCGAACGTGGGCTTCGCCAGTTCGGGCTGCTCATCACGCGCACGGTCCTCGTTCTGGTGCTCGTTCTGCTCGCGGCAAGCCTGGCGATGCACCGCCCCGCGTTCGAGTCCCTCCTCTTCGCCGTGGCCCTGGCCGTCGGGCTCACGCCGGAGTTTCTGCCGATGATCACGACGGTGACGCTGGCTCAGGGCGCGGCTCGCATGGCGGCGCAGCACGTCATCGTCAAGCACCTGGCGGCCATCCAGAACCTCGGCAGCATCGATGTCCTCTGCAGCGACAAGACCGGCACGCTCACCGCAGGCGAGATGGGCGTCGAGGGTGCTACGGACCCGACGGGCAGCCGAGCGATCGCGTGCTGGACGCTCGCGCGGGTGAACAGTCGTCTGCGAGACGGGTATCCGCAGCCCGCTCGACGCGGCGCTCCTGGCGGTTGCCCACGAGGACCAGCCGGGCTGGACCAAGCTCGACGAGGTCCCGTTCGATTTCGAGCGGCGCAGGCTGACCGTCGTCGCCCAGCGGTCGGGCGAGCGGCTCATGATCACCAAAGGGGCGCCCGACGCCGTCTGCGCCCTCTGTGCGGGGACCGACGACGACCGGCGGCGCTGGCACGCGTGGGTCGACCAGGCCGGAGCCGAACGGAATGCGTGTCCTCGCGGTCGCCACCAAGGCCGCTGGAGCCAAGAGCGCCTGGGCAGTCGCCGACGAGCGCGATCTCGAGTTGCAGGGGTTCGTGGCGTTCTCCGACCCGCCGCTGCCGGAGGCCTCTCGAGCCGTCGAGGCGCTGCGTCGCGACGGGGTGACGGTGAAGGTGCTGACGGGCGACGAAGGGGCCGTCGCCCGTCACGTCTGCTCGGCCGTGGGAATCCACGCCGAGACGGTCCTCCTCGGCGCGGACGTCGACCGGTTGACCGACAGCGCCCTCGCGCGAGTCGTCGAGCGCGTGAACGTCTTCGCGCGCACCAGCCCCGGCCAGAAGACGCGCGTCCTGCTCGCGCTGAAGAGGGCGGGTCACGTCGTGGGGTTTCTCGGCGATGGAATCAACGACGCGCCGTCGTTGCACGCCGCCGACGTGGGCATCTCGGTCGCGGGCGCCGTCGACGTCGCGCGCGAGGCCGCGGACATCCTCTTGACCGAACGAGGTCTGGAGGTGCTCCACGGCGGCATCCTCGAGGGGCGGCGCGCCTTCGCGAACGTCATGAAGTACCTGCTCATGGGTACGAGCTCGAACTTCGGAAACATGCTGAGCATGGCCGTGGCGTCGCTGGCGCTGCCGTTCCTGCCGATGCTCCCGACGCAGATCCTGCTCAACAACATGCTCTACGACATCTCGCAGATCACGATTCCGACCGACGAGGTCGACGCCGATTGGCTGAGCGCGCCCCACCGCTCGGACATCGGTCTCGTCAGGCGGTTCATGCTGCTCATCGGGCCCATAAGCTCGGTGTTCGACTTCCTCACGTTCTTCGTGCTGCTCCGCGTCTTTCACGCGCAAGAGGCGCTCTTTCGTACCGGCTGGTTCGTCGAGTCGCTGGGCACGCAGACACTCGTTCTCTTCGTCATCCGCACGTACTCCCGGCCGTGGCGCAGCCGTCCGAGCCTCGCGCTCACGGCGACGCTTCTCGCCGTAGTGGCCGTCGGGGCGGCCCTTCCCGCGACGCCGTTCGGCCGCATCATGGGCTTCGTTCCGCTGCCCGCCTCGTACTTCGCGTTCGTCGCCGTCGCGACGCTCGCCTACCTGGCCGTCGTCGAGGTCGCGAAGGCGGCTCTCGTTCGGCGCGGCGCGCTCGATGGCTCCGCGCGGCGCCATGCGTCGGCTCGTACCTACGGACTTAGCCTAGCCCCCTCGAACCGCCGCCTTCGCGAAGAAGAGGGCGCGCCTCGCGAAGATCCGCCTGCGGCGCCGGTACGCGAGCTCGGCCGCGCAGATAGGCGCCGCCGCGACCAGGCCGTAGAGGATGTGGCCGACAATCGCCGCGGCCGTCTTCGTCGGCCGCTCGCGCGCGACCGGCTTGCTCAGGCCCAAGCGCGGCAGCCACCCGAGGTACCCGCCCGCCCAGCAGATGGCGCCCATGGCGGCGCCCGCGAGCGCCGCATTCACCAGGCGATGCATCTTGAGCGGACGAGCCACCGCCGCCAGCGCCCCGGTCCACGCCAGCCCGTAGAGCCAGTGAACCGCCGCCACCGCGCGCGCGTGCGCCCGCGGCGTGAGGGAGCTCCCGGCCAGCTCTTCGACGCGCGTGACGACGTAGTCACCCGGGTCTCGGTGCGTCTCCGGCATCTGCAGAGGCTCGGGCAATTTCTGGCTCAGGCCCATCGCCTTCTCCAGCGCCGCTGTGCCGACCAGTCCACCCACCACGCTTCCCACCGAGATGGCAATCTTGTGCTTGCGTCCGTTGTGCATCGTCGGGCCTCCGATCCGCACGGACGGGAAGGCAGCGCGCGTGCCCGGGCGCTCGAACCTCAAGAGCCATCCCCCCGGCAAGGGCTCGACAGGGCGCCCGATGGTAGAGTGGCCTCCCCGAGCCTTCCGATGCCCGACCGGTCCCCGCACGTCGCGACGCTCCTCGTCTCCTGCGCCGACCGCAAGGGCATCGTCGCGGCGCTGGCGCAGGTGCTCTACGGCCACGGCGCGAACATCCTCGGTGCCGACCAGTACACCGACACCCAGGCAGGCCAGTTCTTCCAGCGCATTCGCTTCGACATGGGCGAGATCGCACAGCGATCGCATGGCCGTCGAGCGGGCGCTGGCCGAGGTCGCCGCGCGCCTCGAGCTCACGTACCGGCTGCAATACGCGCACAAAGCAGAAGAACGTCGCGCTCTTCGTCTCCCGCCACGGCCATTGCCTGCACGACCTGCTCTGGAGACACCGCCTCGGCGAGCTCGCGTGCGCCATTCGCCTCGTCGTCTCGAACCACCCGGACCTCGAGGACGTCGCCCGGCAATTCGGCGTTCCCTTCTTCGTCGTCCCCGTCCCTCCGGGCGAGAAGGAGAGAGCCGAAGCCGAGCAGGTCGCCCTCATCGAGTCGCACGGCATCGATCTCATCGTGTTCGCCCGATACATGCAGATCGTATCGGCCGATTTCGTGCGGCGTTACCCGGCCCGCATCATCAACATTCACCACTCGTTCCTTCCGGCGTTCGTCGGGCAGAAGCCGTATCACCAGGCCCACGAGCGCGGCGTGAAGCTCATCGGCGCGACGGCGCACTACGCCACGGCGGATCTGGACGAGGGCCCCATCATCGAGCAGGACGTCGCCCGCATCTCGCACCGCGACGAAGTGGACGACCTCATCCGGAAGGGGCGCGATCTCGAGAAAGTGGTCCTCGCCCGCGCGGTGCGCCTGCACATCGAGGACCGCATTCTGGTTTACGGCAACAAGACCGTCGTATTCGAGTGAGACGGCGGCGGGGCAAGAGGTCCCAGAGGGACACGAAGCCCCAGGCGAGAGCGAGCCGAGAAACGCGTCGCCCGCGCGGTGCTACAGTTCACTCGTTATGCGAAACGCGATGGCGTGGATCGGCGCCGCCGCGCTGGCACTGACCGCCGGCCCGGCGAGCGCGCAATCGAACGACAGCGTGTGGGATCCGTGGCCCGGAGCTCCGGCCGCGAATCAACGCGCGCCTCACGACGCGGCGTCGTCGAAGGACGCGCCGTCCGGCACCTCGCAGCTGCAGCCCCTGCCCGCGCCGACCGCCGCGACATCTGCCGCGACCAAGTCCCTCACCGAGACCCCGGTCGCCGCTGTTCCCGCGGCGGCCGTGACGGCGCCGCAACCGGCTACGGCCGACCAGGCGGCGACGCCGCAGTCTCCGCAGCCGTCGGAGCCCCCGCAAGCTGCGCCGCCTCCTCCGCCTACGCAGCAGCCCGCGCCTCCCGCCTCCCGCCGCCGGCCAGTGGCAATATACCGAGGCATACGGCTGGATCTGGGTGCCCGCGGGATCCGTCGCGACGGCCGTCGGCGACGAGCCTTACGTCTATCTGTATACGCCGCTCTACGGGTGGACCTGGTACGTGTGCCCCTGGGGATGGGGCTCGTACTACGTCGGACCGTGGCTTCACGGACCCTGGCGCTACGGCCCGCGCATATGGGGAGGAGCGCGCGGCTGGTATGCGCCGAACGGGTGGCGCGGATGGCACGCCGGGTTTCACGGCTATCACGTCTCGCCCGGCGGCGGGCTCCGCGGTCCCTCGCCCGGCGGGTTCCGCGGTGGCGTTCCCGGTGGCGGCGGCTTTCGTGGAGGCGGTGGCTTCCGCGGAGGCGCGGGCTTCCACGGCGGCGGAGGCTTTCACGGCGGCGGCGGCTTCCACGGCGGCGGACACCGCTGAGAGGCGCCTCAAGCCATCGCTACGTGCCGCTGGGCGAGCGCCCGCATGGCCTCGTGGCTTTCGTGGAGGGCGCGCAGCGCCAGGGCCGTAGGTACGCGCCCATTTCGCCATGCCTCGATGGCCGTATGGGCCAGGCTACGCACCGCGATTGTGCGAAGCGATCCGGGCGCGCTTCCCAGGAAGCGGTCGATGGCGTGGGCAAGCTCGTTGGGCATCGCCAACGAACGTACGGGACATCGGGCGCGGCCCGTTAAGGCCGAGGCCAAAAGAGAAGTGCGCCAGCTGCCCCCGGCGGGTCAGCCTACGCGACGGCGGCCGCTGCGGTGTGCCGGAGTCACGCCCTGGAGGAGGGCTTCCACCTCGATGCCAAGCGTGCTGCAGAGCTGGTTTGCGACAAAGAGCGACGGGCCGAGCTCACCGCGTTCGAGCCGCGCGATGTAGTTCGGCGAGAATCCGGAGAATTCTGCCAATTGCGCCTGGGTCCAGCCAAGCGACTGGCGCGCGCGGCGCACCGACTCGCCCACGACGCCGGCGAAGACTTTCGGATCTTCCATGCGCACAGCCGACCTTCGTCGCGGGCCCGAACCAGCGACCATGACGCCACTCTAGCGCGAAAGCGCAGCCTTGGCGCTACCATATGCGCGGCACCGTGGAAATCGACGTCGGCCGGACAATCGGCGGGAAATACGAGCTCGTGCGCTTGCTCGGAAAGGGCTCGATGGGCGAGGTGTGGGTCGCCCACCACAAGACGCTCGGGGAGCACGTTGCGCTCAAGCTCCTGACGCGGCCGGCGCACGGAGATCGCCTCGAGGATCAGGGTACGGCCGCCGCCCGCTTCCGCTTCGAGGCGCAGGTGGCCGCGCGCCTGTCGCGCAAGACCCGTCATATCGTGAGTGTGACCGACCACGGCGAGGAAGAGGGCCTGCCCTATCTCGCGATGGAGCTCCTCGAGGGCGAGACGCTCGAGTCCCTCCTCCTTCGGGACCGGCGCCTGCCCCTCGAGCTTGTCACGACGCTCGCGGGTCAGGTTGGCCGGGCCCTCACGACGGCGCACGCCGAGGGCGTCTTCCACCGCGATTTGAAGCCGGCGAACGTCTTTCTCGCGCGCGACGAGGAGGGGAAGATCCTCGCCAAGCTCCTCGACTTCGGCATCGCGCGGGCGCTCCACGCGCACAAGGCGATGTCCTCGGCCTTTGCCACCGCCGAAGGGGTCGTGTTCGGCACGCCGAGCTACATGAGTCCGGAACAAGCGAGGGCCTCGTCGCGGCTCGACCATCGCTGCGACCTGTGGGCCCTCGCCACGATGCTGTACCAGGCCCTGAGCGGCGACCTTCCCGTCGAAGGCACCGACACCGACCAGCTGCTCCAGAACCTGTGCGCGGGCCGCATTCTCGGCTTTCGAGCACGGGCCCGGGAGATGCCCGATGCCCTCGACCCGTTCTTCGCCCGGGCCTTCGCCGAGGCTCCTGGCGACCGCTTTCAGACCGCAGCCGAGCTCGGACACGCCTTCGAACAGGCCGCGGGCGGAGGCGTGTCGAGCTCGGGGGAAACCGCGGGCGATGAGCTCCCTCTGGTCGAATCGGCCCCCGGCTCGGTGCTCGACCGGCAGCCGGGGAGCGCGCGAGCTCGGCGCCGAACGCGCACGCGCGTGGCGATCGGCGCCGGTGGGGGGCTGCTGCTGATGCTCGCGGCCGGCGGCATCGCACGCCGCGTGCTGCTGGCCCATCCTGCGATTCCCCCATCGCCGGCCGAACCGGTCGGAACATCCGCTCGCCCACCGAGAGCGCACCGCCGGCAGGCGTGGGCATCCCTCCTGCCGCCGCCGCGAGCGACAGGCTCGTCCCGCCTCCTCCCCCGGTTCCGGTCACCGCGCTTCCGCGCCCCCATCCCCAGCGTGCGCCGGCGCGGCCGAGCCCGAGCGTTCGCCCCGGGCAAGCTTCGGGGCAGGCGTGGGGCTCCGGCGCCGCGGCGACTCCGGTCGCTCCGCAGCCGCCCGCCGCGAAAAAGATCGACAAGAGCGAGGTCTTCTGACCCCCGTGCGGGGTCCCATCGACCCTGTCCCGGGGCATGGCGTAGGATGCGGGCGGAGCCGTGAAGTCGTGGTCGCCCTTAGTGGCGGCGGTCCTTGCGGCTGCCGTGGCATCGACCCTCACGGCGTCGAGCGCCCACGCCGACCCGGCGGCCGATGCGAAGGATCTGTTCACCCGCGGACGCGAGCTTCGGACCCACGGGGACTGCGCCAACGCGGTCACGATGTTCCGCAAGGCATACGATCTCTACCCCGCGGCGCTCGGCAGCCTGCGAAATCTCGCCGAATGCGCCGAGACCCTGGGCCGCTATGCGTCCGCCCGCCGGGCCTGGGTGGACCTGAAGCGAGCCCTCCTGACCAACGACGACCGCAAGTATGACGGTTGGGCTCAGGATGCCGAGCAAGCCGCCGCGCGGCTCACGCCGATGCTGGCGACGCTCACGATCGACGTGAACACGGTCGCACCCGGCGGGGAGACCGCCCCACTCGACGCCGTCGACGTGACCCTCGACGGCGAGAAGCTCGCTCCCGCGCAGATCGGTACGTCGCTCGAGCGCGACCCGGGACGTCATCTGGTGCGCGTGGGCGGCAGTCGGGTCGCGCAGGGGCAAGAACGCTCGGTCGACTTGGCCCCGGGAGATACGCAGCGCCTCGTCTTTCGCGTCGTCGTCCGAGACGAGATGGGGACGTCGACGCCCCCCCGGTACGTCCGCCTCGGCCGACCACGGCTTTCCCGGCACCCGATGATGGCGCGGTCGCGACGGGCGCCGCCGCCGTTCAGGGCGGGTCGGACGCCAAGCGCACGTGGGGCTGGGTCGTGATGGGCGTCGGGGTCGCCGCGACCGGCGGCGCCGTCGCGAGCTTCTTGGTCCGCCAGGCCGCGCTCGACGACCTCAACCGCGCGTGCGCGTCCCATCAGCGATGCGACCCGTCGTTGGCGCCGACTGTGAGCCGCGGCCAAACTGCAAGCACGCTCATGATGGCATTCGGGGCCGCGGGTGCAGCGGGGCTGCTGGGAGGACTCGTGCTGCTCGCCACGAGCGGAACGCACGCGGCTTCTTCGGCTGGCCTCGTCGTGATGCCTGGGCCCGGCGCTGTCTCCGTCGCGGGGAGCTTCTGACCATGCACCCGAGGCTCCCCGCCGCGGCCGCCGTCCTCGTCGTCGCGGCCTGCACGTTTCCCGAGGTGACGTACTCGAGCCTCGCCCCGCCCGTCGACGCATCCTCGAGCGACGGCAGCTCGGGCGGCGTCGAGGCGCCCATGGGGTCGGAGGGCGGCGACGAGGACAGCCGGACCGATGCCACGGTCGACGTGACCACCCGTGAGGCGTCCGGAGCTGGCGACGCGCCCCCGCCCCCTGCCGACGCCCACGACGAGTTCGTCTTCGAGGCTTCGGCCGACGCCCCCGCCTGCGACCAGGACCAAGACGGATACGCCGCGATCGCCGGCATGTGTGGTGGCGGCGACTGCGACGACATGGATCCGCGCGCGTATCCCGGCGAGCCCAATTACCTGACGGCCCTCCCGCGCGCGACGACGATGTTCGGAGACTGGAACTGCAACCATGTCGTCGAGAAGCAGTTTCCGATCAACGTCACCTGCAACGCGCTGGCCATCGGGTGCAGCAGCATGAGCGGCTTCACGGGGGACCCCGACTGCGGGACGGCGGGCACGTTCGTGCAATGTGTCGCCACGAACTGGGGGCTCTGCGGCATGGGCCCGAGCTCGACGCAGGTGCAGGCCTGCAAGTGAAGCGGGGGTCGAGGTGCCCGAGCTGCCGGATATCGAGGTCTACGTCGACCACCTGCGCCGGCGCCTAGTCGGTGTACCGCTCGAGAGCGTGCGCGTGGCGAGCCCCTTTCTCGTGCGCTCGTTCGATCCGCCTCTCGCGCGAGCGCAGGGCCGAAAGGTGCTCGGGCTACGGCGCATGGGCAAGCGCATCGTCTTCGATCTCGAGGGCGAGCTGCATCTCGTGCTGCACCTGATGGTCGCGGGGCGCCTGCGCTGGCGCGATCGCGGCGCCAAGATCCCCGGCAAGATCGGGCTCGCCGCGTTCGACTTCCCGGGCGGTTCCCTCGTTCTGACCGAGGCTTCGCCGAAGAAGCGCGCCTCGTTGCACCTGGTGGGGGGGGCCGAGGCGCTCGACGAGCTCGACCCCGGCGGCATCGAGCCGCTCGAGTCCGACGTCGCCGCATTCGCGAGAGCCCTGAGGCGCGAGAACCACACCGTGAAGCGGTCCTTGACCGATCCGCACCTCTTCAGCGGCATCGGCAATGCGTACTCGGACGAGATCCTCTGGCGCGCCCGCATGTCTCCCGTTCGACTGACGAACGCGCTCACCGACGAGGAGATCGCCCGCTTGCACGCCGCCACGCAGGCGACGTTGCGGGAGTGGACCGAGCGGCTCGCGACCGCGACGGGAGACGCCTTTCCCGAGGAGGTCACGGCGTTTCGGGAGGGTATGGCGGTGCACGGCAGATTCCGCCAGCCCTGCCCGGACTGCGGAGCCCCGGTGCAGCGGATTGCGTACGCCGACAACGAGGCGAACTACTGCGCTCGCTGCCAGACGGGCGGCAAGCTCCTCGCCGACCGATCGCTGTCGCGTCTGATGCGCGGAGACTGGCCCAAGACGCTCGACGAGCTCGAAGCCCGAAAGCGCGGCGCGCGGTAATGCAATTCGCGGGGTCAAGCGTCGGGGTCTGCCGCTAGACTGGTGACGAGTCTCCCCTCGAGGCGTCCGCCGATGCCCGATTCGCACTCTCCTGCTCCTGCCGCCGGGACCCGCATCGGTGACCGCTATGTCCTCGGGCGTCAGCTCGGTGCGGGTGGGATGGGCGTCGTCTTCGCCGCACGGGACGAGAAGCTGGGCCGCGACGTGGCCGTCAAGCTCCTGCCCGCCGCGGCGCTAGGCGACGAGCAGGCGAGAAGGCGGTTGATGCGCGAGGCGCAGGCCGCCGCGGGCCTGGAGCATCCCGGCATCGTCCACGTGTACGACGTGGGCGAGACGGGTCAGGGGGACGCATTCCTCGTGATGGAGCTGGTCAAGGGCAAGACTCTGCGCGCCCACCTCGACGAGCGCGGGCTCGGGCTGCGAACGCGAATGGGCGCGCTCATCGAAGTGGGGCGAGCGCTTGCGTTTGCCCACGAACGAGGATTTTTCCACCGCGACATCAAGCCGGACAACGTGATGATCCGCGACGACGGCAGGGCGGTCGTGCTCGATTTCGTCGACGCATCGGCCCTCCAGGATAGCGCCTTGCCTAGCCTGGCGCTGGAGCGTGCCGCGGTTCGGGCGGCCAAGCGTGGTGACTGCCAGACGGCGCGTCGCTTGGCGGAACGGCTCGTCGACGGGCGGCAGCTGGCCGACGAGAAGCCTCCCTCGGTGGACCGCATGAAGAGGCTCGCGTCGCGCTGCGCGAGGTGACGGAAGACGCGACGCCCCGAGGGAACGGACTCTCCGTGACTAGAGGTCCGAGACGCGCTCCACGACCTGGCCGGTCGTCTTCTCGAGCGCCGCCTCGTCCTTGAGCCCCAGCACTTCGTACGTCATGACCGGCGCCCCTCGCCCCTTCACCGTAATCTCTCGAACCGGCCGCACCTCGATGACGTCCCGGGTACGCCCGTACGTGTCCTCGCTGATGAGCACGTCCACTCCGAGCTCCTTGGTGCTCGTCTCGAGTCGTGACGCGAGGTTCACGGCGTCGCCGATCACCGTGTACTCCATGCGCTTCTCGCAGCCAATGTTGCCGGCCACGACCTCGCCCGTGTGAATACCGATTCCGGTGCGCAGCGCGGGCAGTCCACGCGCGGTGAGCCGCGCGTTCAGATGGGCGAGAGCGCGCCGCATCTTGACGGCAGCGCGGACGGCATTTGCGGCGTCCCCCTTCTTCGGAACGGGGGCGCCGAACACGGCCATGATGCAATCGCCGATGTACTTGTCGACCACGCCGCCCTCCTGCATGACGATCCCCACCATCTCCGTGAAATATTCGTTGAGCAGCGCCACGAGCTGCTGCGGGTCCATCTTCTCGCTGATGGTCGTGAAGCTTCGAATGTCCGTGAAGAGGATGGTCACCTCGAGGGATTCGCCCCCGAGAGCGACCTTGCCGGCCAGCAGGTGCTCCAGCACGGTCGCCGTCATGTACTTGCCGAAGGTGGTGCGCAGGTTGTCGCGCTCCTTCAGTCCGTCGACCATGGTGTTGAACCCGTTCGCAAGGTCCTCGAGCTCGTCGCCGGTCTCGACCGGGTCGACGTGCACGTAGTCGAGCTGCTCGACGCGTTTGAGCGCCGTGCAAACGCGCCGGAGGGCGTCGGACATGACCGAGGCCAGGCGCCACCCCATCCACGCCGACACGGCAGCGGCCACCGCGAGAATGACGAGCGCGTAGAGCAAGTTGCGCCGGACGATGGTCTGAATGTCGGTGACGTCGAGCGCCGCGACCATCCCAATCTTGCCGAGTCGACCCTCGAGTTGCCTCGGCTCGAAGCGCTGCGCGGCCCACGATCGATGGGCGGCCTCCACGATTGTCGTGCCGCTCTGCCTGGCGGCGTCGATGGCCGAATTGGGAAACTCGTGGGTCGCGCCGACGACACGACGAAGATCGCTCGGGTCGAGCAACGCCAGCGCCAGCTCGAGCCCCAGCTTGGCGCTCGAGTTCTTCAGGTACTCGGCGTCCACGGGCAGACAGACGACGACCGCGCCCACCGGCTGTATGGGCTCGGCGATGACGTACCCGGGTGCGGCGTCCGACGAGGGCGACTCGCACCCGTGATTGACGACCCCCTTGAACTCCTTGCCTCTCGGCACGTCCGCCAGCTCGGGTATCACGTTCACCCAGTCCGGCGGGTGCTGGCAGCCGACCTGGGCGAGAACGTGCCCGTCGCCTTCCACGATCAAGATGTCGTCGTTCGGGTAGGCGTCGAAGACCAGTTGAGCAACCTGGCGGGCCCGCTCCGCGTCACGACGCCGAATGGCCCGCGACGTGGCTGCGTCCGCGCCGATGACGCGGGAAGCGAGCGTCAGGTCGGCGATGTCGTCGTCGAGCTCCGTCTGGAACGCGCGCTCGGCTTCCGTCACGCGATTGTCGACCTCGTCGACGAGCTGGCGGTGCAGGATCCACGAGAGGACCGGCAATGCTGCGATCATGACGACTGCCGACAGCGACACGAGCGCTGCCAGCTTGGCTCGGACAGTCGGGAGGCGGAGGAGCATCGTCTATCGACGATCCTAGCGGCCGTGTCGACCCGCAGCTCCAGAAACGTCCGGGCGACTTGGCGACGCGGCTCCGGCGCGCGACGCGACGATTGTCGCGAACGAGCGCGATCGAAGCTCCTCCACCGTGAGCCCCGCCGCCAGAGCGTCGCCCTCGCCGAGGGCGCCGGTCGCCAGCCCGCGCAGAAAGAAGTTGAGCAGGCCCTGCCCGGTCGCGGCGTCGTCGAAGACGTCTCCCAGGCGCGTGGCCTGCGCGGCCCTCGCGATGAAGCTCGACAACCGCGCCGTCGCAGTCTCCAGAGCCTCGAGGTAGAACGCATATACCGCGGTGAAGCGCGCCACGAGCTGCGCAGGGTGGAGGTCCCATCCCTGGAAGTAGCCGCCGGCCAGCGAGCGGCGCACATGCCTGGACTGAAGCCGCCACGCAGCGTGCACCGTCTCGCGATCGCCCACCGGAAGCACGTTCGTCGCGCCGTCGCTGAGCCATATTCCGGTGCCGGCGAGCACCGCTTGCATGCAATGTCTGGCAAAGTCGCACGCGGGGTGGTCCATCGTCGGCTGCGAGGGTGCCGCCGCGATCCCGCAGCTGGCCAGGTAATCGTATGTTCCAAAATGCGCTCCGCGGCATCTCCCGCGCGCGGCGCGCACGAGCGCCGGCAATGCCACGCGCCCCTCCTGGTCGAGGATCGCCTGGGGGTGCTCCACCATGATCTCGAGCGCCAGCGTCTTCGGCGCGAGCTTGCACCGATGCTCGAGGGTCTCGAGCAGGTCCACGAGGGCCTCGACCTGTGCGGCCACCTGAACCTTCGGAAGCGTCACCACGAACCCGGGTGGCAGCTCGCCGCCGCTCGACTCGAGCATGGCCGTCAGGAATAGATCCAGAGTCCGCGCCGCGCGCCTGCAGAGCTCCGCGTTCATCGATTTGATGCGAACACCGGAGAACGGCGAAAGCGTGCCGTTCGCGGCCGCGCGCGACAACTCGAGCCCGGCTGCGGCAGCGTGTCGGTCTTCTTCGTCCGGGCTCCGGACGCCGTAACCGTCTTCGAAGTCGATTCGAAAGTCCTCGACGGGCTCGGCCGTCAGTTTTTGCGATACGCGTTCGTGGACGCGCTCGGCCAGCGCCACGTCCATTTCGAAGACGCGCGCGAGGGTGCCGGGGTCCGGCGCGTGATTCTCCAGGGCCTTTCGCGCGAGCCTGCCCAGCTTCGGGACCGTGTCGGCACCGAAGAGGTGTGCCCCCCCATACACCGTGTGCACGGGCTGACGCTCCCCACGATTTTCCCCGTGAGGATGCTGCGCTGCCACGGCCACCTGCGCGGCCTGAAGCCGCGTGGCCACGGGCTCGACGTCGGCAAGGGACAAAGACGCCTTCATGGGTGGGAGTGCGAGGCTACCACTCCCGAGGTAGAGCCCTGGGTTCCCCAGCGGCGTGCGGCGAGCTCGGGGGGACTCGGCCAAAGGCCGGTACGCAAAGGCAGATTCCCCTCGTCCTCCGGCCCGAGCCCCATCCCGGCCACTCGACTCCGCTGGTTGACTAGACCTACCCGGCCCGACCCGTCCGCTAGGTGTGTTCGCGTTCCTCGGAGGCCCTTGGCGACCCCGGGCGTGTATGCGGGTGGGTGACGTTTTCGCTTCTCGCGAAACCGTTCTGCAACAAATTGCATTTTATATTATTTGTGTACCGTGACTTGCCGATTTCCGAGCTGAGTGCTCTTATCGGCACAAGGAGGGATTTTGAGATGGACCTGAATGAGGGCGACGTTCGTCTTGTTCGATCGCTCGTGGTCCGTCACATGGTGGAGCTCGAAGAAGAGCTCGCACATGCCGATGGACCTGCTCTCAATCGAGCACTCGGGGCCCGTCTGCGCGACCTGCGCGACCTGCACGAGCGGCTCACGTTGAACCTCGAGCCGCATTCGCGTCCCCTCCCGGCCGCGGCGCGCGTCAGCGGCCTGACCTAGTCCGCAGCCCGAGGCGCGCAGCGCCGAGGGAACGGACTGCATACGACCCGTCCCGCACGCCCGAGGGCGCTCGCTTCACGCGAGATTGAAGACGAGGAGCTCGCCTCCTCCCTTGGCTCCCTCGATCTGCACCCGTTCTTCCTCGGATAGAGCGGCGCCGTCGCCGGCCTGGAGGTCTCGCCCGTTCACGCGAACCTGGCCGCGTGCGACGTGAACCCAAGCATGACGGCTCGGGGCGAGCGCGAGGCTCGAGGCCTGCCCCTCGTCGAAGACCCCGGCGTAGATGGCCGCGTCCGTGTGAATGGTCACGCTCCCGTCGCGGCCATTCGGCGATGCGACGAGACGGAGTCGTCCGCGCTTCTCTTCGTCGGGATAGCTCTTCTGTTCGTAGCTCGGCGCTATTCCCCGCTCTCCGGGCAACAGCCAGATCTGGAGAAAGTGCACGAGGTCGGTCTTCGATGCGTTGTACTCGCTGTGAGCCACGCCCGTGCCGGCGCTCATTCTCTGCACATCGCCCGGCCGGATGATGGAGCCGGTGCCCATCGAGTCGCGGTGCTGCAAGGCGCCCTCGAGCACGTAACTGACGATCTCCATTTCGCGATGAGGGTGGGTTCCGAAGCCCTGCCCCGCCTCGACGCGGTCCTCGTTGATGACGCGGAGCGAGCGGAAACCCATGTGGTTCGCGTCGTGGTAATCCCCGAAAGAAAACTGTGGCGCGAGTCGAGCCAGCCGTGCCTGGCATGGCCGCGCTCTTCTGCACGTCGGATGACCATCATGTTCGCCTCGCTCCTTGCGCTCCGTTGCCGTTCGTTCTCCCCAACATGGGTCCGCGACCCAGTCCTGTAAATCGGCAACGGGTCTCGACAGGGGGGACCAGGACTTGCGGGCGCACACGAGCCATGGCGTAGAATCCCGCCCCCGCCAAGAAGGCGGCACCACCGAGTGAGGTGCGGCCATGGCCGCCAGCGACCGCGTCGATTCTCTCGAATCCCTGTCCCCACGTCACGTCCGAAACGCCGCGACACGTCCACCGCCCGCCCAAGGGCTGCCCCGAATGCCTGGCCATGGGCTCCGAGTGGGTCCACCTGCGCATCTGCTTGTCGTGCGGTCACGTGGGCTGCTGCGACTCCTCGCCCAACCGCCATGCCACCAAGCACTTTCGCGGGACGTCGCACCCTCTCGTCACCTCGGGCGAGGTCGGCGAGACGTGGGCCTATTGCTACCCCGACGACCAGTTCCTCTCCGAGGAGCCATGACGCCGCACAGCCTGGCGGCCACTCCCGATCTCGCCTCGCGCCAGGCGCAGATGTTCCCGGAGCTCTCGGAGGTACAGCTCGCGCGTATCGCGTCGTTTGGCACCGAGGTGCGTTACGGCGATGGGGCGGTCATCTGGGAGCAGGGGGACGCGGGCGTGCCGATGTTCGTCGTGCTCGAGGGCGAGCTCGAGATCGTCGATCCCCTCCGGCGCGCTCGAGGAGCCCATCGTCGTCCACCGCGCGCGCGCATTCTCGGGCGAGCTTTCCATGTTCATGGACCGGCGCGCGCTCGTCCGCGGCCGCGCCAAGGGTGCTCTGCGTGCGCTACGCGTCGAGGTCGCGCGCTTCAAGGAAATCATCCAGTCGGACTCGGAGCTCAGTGAGCTGATTCTTCGCGCCTTCATCCTCAGGCGCGTCGGCCTCCTCGCCTCGGGCACCGGCGGCGTCGTGTTGCTCGGGTCGCTCGCATTCGGCCGGCACACTGCGAGTCCAGGCGTTCCTCGTGCGAAACGGGCAGCCGTACCGGTATGTGGACGTCGAGCGCGACACGGACGTGCAGGCGCTCCTCGATCAGTTTCACGTTCGCGTGGAAGACATCCCCATCCTCATTTGCCGGGGTGAGCGCGTCCTGCGAAACCCCACCAACGCCGAGGTCGCCGATTGCCTCGGCTTCAACGCGAAGCTCGAGCCCAATGCGGTTTGCGACCTGGTCATCTGTGGCGCCGGGCCGGGGGGCTTGGCAGCGGCGGTCTACGCCGCCTCCGAGGGCCTCGACGTGCTCCTCATCGAGGCGGGGGCGCCAGGCGGCCAGGCGGCCTCGAGCTCGAAAATCGAGAACTACCTCGGCTTCCCCACGGGCATCTCCGGCCAGGCGCTGACTGCGCGCGCCTTGACGCAGGCGGAGAAGTTCGGCGCGAGGCTCATGGTGGCGCGGGGCGCCGTGCGACTCGCGTGCGACGAGCATCCGATTGGTATCGAGCTGTCCGACGGCGAGTCCAGTACGCGCACGGGCCGTCATCGTCGCGACCGGTGCCCAGTACCGGAAACTCGAAGTGGCGGACCTGGCGCGCTTCGAGGGCGTGGGTGTTTATTACGCGGCCACGAACGTCGAGGCCCAGCGATGCGGAGACGACGAGGTCGCGATCGTGGGCGGCGGCAACTCGGCCGGGCAGGCCGCGATGTTCCTGTCGCGCAGCGCGAAGCACGTTCACGTTCTCATCCGCGGCGCGGACCTCGGCTCGAGCATGTCGCGGTACCTCATCCGTCGAATCGAAGAGGCCGCGAACATCACGCTGCACCGGCGCACGCAGATCACCGCGCTCGAGGGCGGCGATCATCTCGAGCGCGTCAGGTGGAGAAGCGACGCCACGGGCGAGGTGACGACGCGTGCGATGCGCAACGTGTTCTCCATGGCCGGCGCGAGCCCGAACACCGGCTGGCTAGGAGGATGTGTCGCCACGGACAAGGACGGGTTCGTCGTCACCGGAGTGGATCTCGGCGTCGACGCTCTCAAGGCGGCGAGCTGGCCGCTCCCGAGGCCGCCTTACATCTTCGAGACGAGTCGGCCGCGCATCTTTGCCGTCGGCGACGTGCGGGCGAACAGCATCAAGCGGTTCGCCTCCGCCGTGGGAGAGGGCTCGGTGTGCGTGCAGCTGGTGCACCGCGTGCTTGCGGAGTGATGCCCTCTAGGAGCGCCGTCGGCGGCGCAGCGCGAGCGCGAATATCGACACGAGCGGGAGCGATGCCCACCTGTCGGTGCGTCCGTCCACCGTCCCGCAGCTGCAGCCGCCGCTCGACCCACCCGAGTTCGTGAATCCGTTCGCGCTTCCGTCGCCGGACCCTGGGCTCGACGAGTCGCCCCCCGCCTCTCCGCCGACGTTGCCCCCGCTGGTCGATCCGCTGCTCGAGCTGGTGCCGGACCCACTGCCGGAGCCCGTGCTGGAGCCAGTGCCCGACCCACTGCCGGAGCCGCTGGTCGATCCGCTGCTCGAGCTGGTGCCGGATCCACTGCCGGAGCCGCTGCTCGATCCGGCGCCGGAGTCTCCCGAACTACCGTCGTCCGTTCCTGGGCCTCCGGCGTCGGGAATGGGCTGCCCCTCCGGAATGAACTGGAAGTCTTGAATCACGACCTCCACGTTCTGACCGTTCGCCGGCGCGGCTTTGTAGCACCAGAGGTTCATGCCGAGGGGCATCGCCTGCTGCGGGATGCTGGCCGTCGGATTGCTCGGCATGTAGCTGATCGTGGCAAGCTGCCCGGCGTTGCTCCCCAGCGGCTGAATGCCGCTCATCAACGTGCCCACGACGCCCTTGCTCGTCCACACCATGCGGGTCGTCGCCGTGGTCCCTCCGCTCAGCGAAAACATGAAATCATCTTCCCAGTGCATCGCTGCGTTCGCCGGTGGCGGTGGGTACACGCCCCAGTCGGCGTTGACGTTCGTGAGCTCGTCGTTCCAGTACGAGAACTCCGTATCGATCTCGTCGGTGCCGTCCGTACCCATGCCGTCCGCCGGCCCGTAGGGATACAAGCCGAGAACGACGTTGTGATCCATTCGATCGACGGGACCCGCGATCTGCCATTGGTAGGTGCCAAAGCCGAGGGTCGTCGTCGTGAAGACCTCGGCGACCGTCCAGCTGTTGCCCGTCTTCGTAATCTTCAGATGCAGATAGCCATTCGCGTCGACGACCACGTTGCTCGGGTCTGCGGGGACGACTCCGGCCGTGCCGCCCATCGTGGGCGTCCACGTGTAGCCCTTCCACGCAAACGGACCCGTCACGGGCTCGGCCACGCTGCCGTAGGGATCGTCCCCGGCACTCGCGCTCGCGGAGCAGCCGGTGGCGGAAGGCGAGAGAGGCACCGAGGCATAGAGCGATGAGGCGGCCGGCGCCTGCTGCGGCAGCAGGCTGAGAGATGGAATTGGTCACTCGAGGTCTCCTCGCGCCGCGGTGGCGCCCCGAAGGTCCAGGGAAGTGCCAGAGGAGCCGGAGAATGGCTCAACCTACAGCCCGAAGCTGGCCCCGAGCGTCTGCCGCAAAGGTGAACGCAATCGCACAAGAGGGCACAAGTCTCTGCATCGCGTCTCCGCGTCGCGATCGCGCTCGCCGCCCGCATGGCAAAGGTTCGACGAGCCTGCGCATTCCCTTGGGAGGCCGACGAAATTCCCACAATTCGAAATGCCGTTGGCGCAAGGTTCTCGACGCTGCGAGGCTGCAGGCAGGAGTGGGCAATCCAGTCGAAGGAGAAGCCGGACCATGACCAACCGAAATGAGGAGGTCGCGTGCACTCCGCTCTCCCGGCGCTTCCCGCCTCGGGCGTGGGGAGTCGTCGCGTGCATGGGAGTGCTGCTCGGCGTCCTGTTCTCAGGAGCGGACGCAGCGGCGCAGTGTTGCGCGGGCCACACCCTCACGACTTCGTGCGCGACGCCTCCCACGAAGTCGCGATGGTGCATCGCGAACGACGCGCCCAAGGGCTTCGGTACCGCGACGCTGCCCGCGGCGTTTTGCACGTGGGGCGATCAGGTCGTGACCACGCTGGAGGGCGTCTTCGGCATCCAGGCGCCCTCGATTTTCGAGTTTGACCTGATGACGTGCACGAGCAACGGGGGAATGAATTGCACGCCGGGCAAGTCCACGGGCGGCGCTCAGACCCCGACCGACTGCGGCACCTTCGGAAATTCGGTCACCTACGATGCCTTCACCGGCAACGCGTACAACGCCAACTACTTCTGGGGGTATCTCCTCTCGTTGCACGAAGCGATCAACCAGTGGACCGGCCTGGCTACGGGCGGCTGGCCCACCGACTGGTGGGCCGACCACGTGAGCGCGTTCCCCAACCTGATGGACTTTCACATCATGAATGTCATCGGGACGGCCAACATGGACAACAACCTGCTCACCGTCGCGACCGCGCAGAAGATGCGCTTCTATCCCGGCGGCGACAGCGCGGACCCGCGGGTCGTGGCGCTCGACGACGTGTACGGAATGATGCCCAACATGGACGGGCTCGCGGGCTTCAGCCAGGTGTTCTCGCTCGTCGGAGCCGACAAGATGAGCTGGGGAAACCTCGGCACGAATCCCAACCAGAAGCTCTCCGAGTACGTCGTCTCGTACATGGCTCTCGCCGTCGGACAGAAGGGCGGCAACGTCCTCAAGACGGTGCAAGGGCTCAGCGCAAACCAGGGCGGCGGCATCTGCAACGGCTTGCGGGACCAGAACAACGACCCCACGTACATGTGCACGGAGGCCGATGTCGACGCCATCGCGACCGCGCACTGCGCGCTCGCCGCCAACGGCGAGCCGGCCGCCGACCTCAGCGCCTTTCAGAAGGGCAATTACGCGAGCGTGAAGATGGGTCCCTGCGGCAGCACGTGTCCGGCCGAATGCGGCTGCGACACGTCCACGATGAACTGCGTCGCGCCCTGGCTTGCCGTGAGCGGCGGCAGCAGCTCGGGCGCGCTCAGCGACGCGGGTTCGGGGACCAGCGGGGGCTCTGCGTCCGGCGGCGGTGCGACGAGCAGCAGCACCGGGTCGAGCGGGTCTGGTGGCGGAAGCACGACGAGCGCGAGCTCGGGCGGAGCGACCGGCAGCGGTACGACGAGCGGTGGAACGACCAGCGGCGGCGCGACGAGCAGCAGCGGTGGCGTCGACGGCGGCGCGGCTTTCGGCAACGCGGCGGGATGTGCCTGCCGCGCGACCGGGACCGGCGCCGACGGCTCGCGACTCGGCGCGGGGGTGGCCGCGTGCGCCGTCTTCGCGCTGGGCTTCGTCCGGAGGCGTCCCAGGAGACGGTCCCCGGTGCGGTGAAGCCCCTCGCGGCGATCCTCCTTTGCGCCGGGATGGCCGCCCTCGCGGCTTGCGGCAGGCCGGCGTCGCAAGCGGAGGGCGCGGACGCCGCCCTCGCTCCGCAGGACGCTCGCCCGGCGTGCCGCGACGACTCCGGCTGCGGTCCCGCGCAATACTGCGCATTCAAGCCCGGCCTGTGCGGCCACGGCACGCGACCCGGCATCTGCCGGCCCAAGCCCGGCGTTTGCACCTCTTCGTACTCCCCCGTGTGCGGGTGCGACGGGGTCACCTACGACAGCGAGTGCGCCGCGAGCGCCGCGGGCGTCAATCTCGCCGTCCGCGGCTGCAAGGCCGTCCTTCCGGAACGGGCGTCGTGCGGTCCCCGCTATTGCGATTTGCGCAAGAAATACTGCGAGATTTACCTGAGCGACGTCGTCGACCCGCCGACGGACGATTTCTGCAGGCCGCTGCCGGCGAGCTGCCTGCCCGGCCCGGGAGACGCCGGCGCCCAGCCCACGTGCGACTGCTTCCCGTTCGGCACGCGGTGCCGCAGCTTCTGCGGACCCATGGAGAGCAGCGGCGTGCGCGGCTTTCACCTCACGTGTCAGGGGGTCGGCCCTCCGCGCGAAGACGTCGGCCGATAGCGCTCCTCGGAGAGAGCGTCAGCGCTCCGCCGCGTCCGCGGGGGCGCCGGCAGCAGGGTCTGCGAGACCGACGGCGATTGTCTGCGACGGATTCGAGCAGGTACCCGCGCTCCGCGCTCACCAGCAGGTCGCGTAGCCCGAGCTCGCGCAACGTCGATATCGTGACGTAGACGCGCATCGCACCGGCGCGTTTGCGTACGCGCTCGCCCGGCCACGCCTCGCGCAGGACGTCGTCGGTCGAAAGGGACCGCCCCGGGGCGTCCTGGCGCGCCCGGAGCAGCGCACGAAGCGCCGCCCGCGCGTGCTGGCGGTCGCCCACCGCGATGCGCCAGCCGTTGGGTCGACGAAACCACGACCCGTCCTCGGCGACGACCCACGCCCCGGGCGGAAACGCGACGCGCGACTCGGCGTCGAGCGCTCGCCCCATCCAGCGCAGGGCGGTCAGAAGGTCGTCCGTCGTGTCGTGGCACTGCGTCCCTTCGGCCAAGGCGCGTGCGGCCGCCGCGCGGTGCGCCTCGGCCGCTGCCGTGTCGCCGCGCTCCGCGCAGTCCCTCGCACGGGCCAGACCCAGGTGCCCGCGGTGGACGCGCACGACCGTGACTCGTCGCTCGCCTGCCGGCGCGCTCGACGCCTCTGCCATGTCGAACAGGCGCGCCGCATCTGCGACGTCGCCGCGCGTCGCCTGCAGAACTCCGAGCGCCGCGAGCGCCATTCCCTGAACCGTGTTCCACCCGGCGCGCTCCGCGGCCGCGATGACCGCGTGGTAATCCCGCTCCGCGCGCTCCAGGTCGCCCAGCTCGTGGCGGACTGTGCCGAGGTTGTAGAGGTGGGTGTAATAGGACTGCGTGTCGCGCATGGCGTAGAGCGCCGCCGTCGACTCCTCGAGCGCCGCTTCGGCCCTCGCGAGGAGCCCCTGCTGGATGAGGACCGTCCCCAGATTGCCGAGCGCGTACGCCGCGATCGCGTGGTCCCCCGCCGCATTCGCCATGGCGATGACCCGTGAGAAGGCCTCGTGTCCGGCCACGTGCTCCCCTCGATTGAGGAGAACGCACGCCGCCACGTGCAGCGCCCGGGCCTCGCGCGCTCGGTCGCCGGTCGCGCGAGCCGCCGCGAGCGCAGCCTCCACGTGCGGCGTCGCCTCGCCCCCCGTGTTCATCTCGATGCGCGCCTGCAAGAGATGCGCGTCCGTTTCGCGGGTTCGATTGCCCGCCTGGAGGGCTTCCCTCAGCGACTGCTCCGCGTCCCCGCGCGCCTGCTCGGTGGCGCCGGCCCGCAGCCGCGCCCACCCGCGACGCTGCAACACCTCGGCGAGCAACGCCCGCTCGACGCCTTCGCGAGCGGCCGACGTGCTGTGCTCGAGCATCTCGATCCTCGCCTGCAACGACCCGCTGCGCCCGAGGATCGCGTCGAGGACGATGGCCGCGCGCAGCGCGTCGGGCAGCGATTGGCTGAGGGCTCGCGCGTGCACGGCGGCCACGTTCTCCAGCTCGGCGTCGAGCCTCCGCGCGTCCTCGACCAGGCCGCGCTCGGCGTGCTCGGCCCATTCGGCCCCGGCGGAGAGGAAGTACGTCGTGTGCCGCGCGGCGGCGGCGTCGGCCTCGCCGGACTCGGCGAGCCTCTGCGCCGCGTACTCGCGAATGCTCTCGTAGAGCCCCAGCCGCAGCTCCGATGGAGAATCGCGTGTCGGCTCGGCGTAGACCAGCGACTTGTCCCGCAGGCGTTGCACCGCCTCGAGCACCGTCGTCGCGCCTCCCGCGCTGGTGAGGTCGACGATGGCCTCGGCCGCCTCGAGCGCAAAGCCCCCGCGGAAGACGGCACACTGGCGGAGCGTCGCCTGCTCGGCTGGCTCGAGCAGTCCCCAGGACCAGTCGATGGCGGCGCGCAGCGTACGCTGGCGCTCGGGAGCCTCGCGCTCGGTGCTCGTGAGGAGCTCGAAGCGCTTGTTGAGGCGCGCGGCCAGCGTGCCCGCGCTCATCAGGCGCATGCGCGACGCCGCGAGCTCGATCGCCAGGGGGATGCCGTCGAGCGCCCGGACGATTGACGCGACCACGTGCGTCTCGTCGCCGCTGAGCGCGTATTCCGGCCTGACCAGGCGCGCGCGATTGACGAAGAGCTGCACGGCATCCGAAGACGCCGCCTCGTTCGAGGCCTCGGGCAAGGGCAAGGGCCCGAGGTCGTAGGCGCGCTCTCCCGGGACGCCCAGGCGCTCGCGGGACGTCACCAGGATGCGGGCTTCGGGCGCCACTTCACGCCAGTGCGCGACGACGCGGGCGACGGCTTGGGCAGCCTGCTCGCAGTTGTCTAGCACGAGCAGCATGCGTCCCTCGGCGGCGAGGATGCGGCCGAAGAGCGCGACCGGCGACTGGTCCGCGCCCGCCTGAAAGGGGACGCCGAGCGTGCGCGCCACGCAGGCGACGACTTCGCCGGCATCCAGCGCTTCGGTCAGCTCGCAGAACCAGGTCCCTCCGGTGTCCTCGTAATCTTCCGCGTGCAGCGCAGCGAAGCGCTTGGCCAGGCGCGTCTTGCCGCACCCGGCCGGGCCGAGGAGCGTCACGATTCGATCCCCGGCGGAAAACCACTCGAAAAGAGCCCTCAGCTCGCGCGCCCGCCCGAGAAAGGACGTCGGAAGCTCGCGGACGTTGTCGCGGCTGGCGGCCGAGCGCCGCGGGTGGGGGCTCATCGGGCTGACACACGATACCACTCGGCTTATGGTCGGCCCGGTTTGGTACCGTCTGGAAAATAAGCATCGATTCAGGCGCAGCTAAGACAGCTTCTCGGTAGTGAGACGCGGCGGGGGGATCGTCTCGCGATTGGGACAACGCGGCACCTGACACACCTGGCAAAGGGGCGTTCAGCCATGAAAGCGTCGATGACGGCGGGCCTCCTCCTTTTGGCGTCGCTCACTCTTGCGGGCGAGGCGGCGGCTCGCGAGCGGCATCACCTTCGGCCTGGAACCGTGCGGCCGGATGCAACCGGCACCGTCGTCTATTTCGGCGGGGCCGTGATCTCGCGGGTGCAGATCGTCAATGTGCTCTGGGGCACCAAGGTGGCCCCGAGCGTCGTCATGGGGGCAGAGGCCTTTTACAACGCGCTCATCACCAGCAACTACATGGACGCGCTCGGCGAGTACGACAGCGCCGGCGCCGCGGTGCACGGCGGCGGCACGGGCACGAACCAGCACATCTATCGCGGCACGCACGTTCAGACCGTGATGCTCACGCCCACGATGCTGACGGGCACACTCACGACGGCCACCCTCGAGACGGAGCTGAAGAAAGATCTCGCGTCCGGCGTGCTGCCCATGCCGGCGAAGGACCCCGACGGCACCGTCGACACCATCTACATGATCTCCCTGCCGCCCGGGCTGAACCTCAACGACGGCGGCGGCACCTCGTGCGCGTCGAACAACGGGTGGTGCGCTTCCCACTACTCGCTCGCGTACAACGGCCTCGCCGTGGCGTACGCCATCATGCCGGACTTCTCGAGCGGGGGCTGCATGACGGGCTGTGGCGCCATGAGCAGCAACGCGACCGACTTTCCCGAGTGGACGTTCAACGCCGCGCACGAATTTGCCGAGACCATCACGGACCCCGCCTTCATGCCCGGCGGCTGGACCGACTCGTCCGGCGCCAACGAGATCGCCGACCTGTGCGACAACGAGACGACCATCGGGATGATCGGGACGTACCAGGTCGAGGAATACTGGTCCAACCGCCTCAACAAGTGCATCGCGGGTGACCCGAACCTGCCGTTGTGCGGAACGATGCGTCCCTGCCGCCCATGCGCGCCTCAAGACTGCACCACCGCGGGAACGGCGTGCGACACCAGCCCGACGAGCCCGACCATCGGGCAGTGCATCGAATCCGACGGCGGCACCACGAGCAGCAGCAGCAGCGGCAGCAGCAGCGGGGGGAGCAGCGGCGCCACCAGCAGCAGCAGCGGGAGCACCAGCAGCAGCAGCGGCAGCACGAGCAGCGGGGGGAGCACGAGCAGCGGGGGGAGCACGAGCAGCGGCGGGAGCACGAGCAGCGGCGGTAGTGCGAGCAGCGGCTCCAACGGATTCGACGCAGGCGGCGACGACGGGGGCTCCGGAGCGAGCCTGACCTCGGGTGCGTCGGCGGGTTGCGGCTGCGTGAGCGTGACCGGGGGCGGCGCTTCCGAGTGGGCGTCCTACGGGGGGTTGCTCTTGGGTGTGGGGTTCGTCGTTCGTCGTCGCGGGAGTCGCGGCAAGCGCCCCGGGCAAGACGGCTCTTTCCCTCCCGGCTGAACCGTCTCGTCTCCTCCAAGGTGGCGCATTCGGCGCGTCCCAGGACACCCCGCAGACTGTCCTGGACAGTGGGTCGGAGGACCTTCTCCCGGTCGCGCGGGACCGCCTCGAAACGCCTGAATCATTAGCTTGATCACGAACCCGGCGTTTCGAGGGGGTCCCCACTCGCTGGCGAAGGACTCCCCAGCGGGCGACGCGCGGTGGTACGCGGGGTGCTCTCGAGTGCCCTCGCGATGAACGCCCTCTTCTTTGGCAGCAAGCGAGCGTTTCACGGCATTTTGCGGGTCACGCGCAAGCCGCTCAAGTCCCTGGGGCTTACCGCGGCGCGCTTCGACATGATGTACGCGCTGGTCTACAGCGTCGGGTGCCGGACTTCGCGCGGCGCGGTCGGCAAGCAAAGCGATTTGCGGCGCGCGTTGGGGGTGACCGCTCCCGTCGTCAGCCGCATGCTTCGCTCCCTCGAGGCTCTCGGCTTGGTGACGCGGCACCGGCCGACGTACGCCGGGGATCGCCGCCAGCGCTACATTACCGTCACCGAAAAGGGCATGCACTGCATCCAGACGGCGCGTCAGGCGCTCCGGCGCTCGACCACGCGCCTTCTGTGCGAGGCCATCTGCTTCGGACAGCACCGCGACCCCGCGGAGCGCTTTCTCCACATGTGCAAGCTCGAGTCGTACCTCGACAGCATGCGGAGCCACTACGGAGATACCGCTCACCTAGCGTATCCCTGGCATCCGGACGACTAGCCCCTCGGGTGCGCGGCTTCGTAGGGGTGGCAGCACGGCGCGCGCGCAGGCGTGAACTCCATGAACTCGACCCGCGTCGCGTCGGGGTCGAAGATGTCGAACTGCCACTTGCCGTCCCGCCCGATCTCGGGTTGGTCATCGGTCTTGTAGCCATGGGCGCGCAGGCGGTCGAACGCGGGTTGCATGTGCGGGACGCCGAGCGCGAAGTGGTTCATCACGCCGCGATCGTCGTGGCCGGCATCGGCGGGGACGTTCAGCATGTACTCGAGCCAGTCGTCGCCGTCCGGGATCTGGACCTCGACCCAGTCGTCGGCGCCCGTGTCGGTCATGGCACCGTGCCAGTACATACGAAAGCCGAGAAGATCGCGGTAGAAGCGGTCGAGCGTGGCCCGTTCGTTCACGACGAAGCCCGCGTGCAGAATGCGCGTGCCCACCTGCTGGGGGCCGGCGCGGAAAGGGGCGCGCGCGTCCGGCGCGGTCTGTTCAAAGGCGAGCGCGTGACCCTCGGGGTCGGCCAGGTCGAAGCGCTGCGCGCCCGCGGCGTCGGTCGCGAGCGGACCGGCCGCGACGCCGTGGGCGACGAGGTAGCGGCGCATGCCGCCGACGTCGTCCGTTGCGAAGACGACTCCGGCGAGCAGGCTGGCAGGTGGCGTCGACGGAGCTGCCGCGAGCTCGATGCGTTGCCCGGAGTCGACCGGGAACGTGGTCTGGTCCGACGCGGAAAGGCCCAACACGGTGGCGTAAAACTCGCGGGACTTTTCGACGTCGGTGACCCAGAGGCGGATCGCAGCGATGCGCGCGATGCCAGGGCGAACAGCGGCGTGAGCCACGACTGCGTCCGTAGCTCCGGTCGCGGGTGGGTTGCCCGGGCGGCATCCCGCCCATGCGCACGCGAGGAGCGCGAGGCTCGCATGGAAGACGCACGCACCGCGCACGACGCCACCATAGCGCGCGGCGGCGGTGGTATGAACGGGGGATTGGGGCCTTGTGAGATCTCGCCGCCAGTTTCTCGGGACGCTCCTCGCCGCCGCGGCGGCCTGCCGTTCGCCGCGCGCGCGCAACGCGGCCCCGGAGCTGAAGCGCGGGGGCCGTTCGGCGGCCCCGTCGGCGTCCAGCTGTGGAGCCTGCGGCGCAATCTCGAAGGGGGCGACGTCCCCGGAACGTTGGCTCGTCTGCGCGCGCTCGGGGTTCGACAGGTCGAGGCGGCGGGGCTGGTGGGGCTGACGCCGAGCGCGTTTCGCCACGCGCTCGACGAGGCCGATTTGGTGTGCCGCGGGATTCACGTCGACTACGAGCGCCTCACGGGCGACGCGGCCGCCGTGCTCCGCGAGGCGAAGGAGCTCGGCGCCAGCCATGTCGTCTGCCCGTGGATTCCCCACGACGAGACGGCTGGTTTGACGCGCGAGCTGGCGCTTCGCGCGTGCGCGGTCTTCAATGCCGTGGGTCGCGACGCGGGGGGCTGGGGGCTCCGCTTCGGGTATCACTGCCACGGCTACGAGTTCGTCCCGTCGGACGAGGGAACGCTCTTCGACACGATTGCCAAGCACACCGACGCGTCGCTCGTGTCGTTCGAGATCGATGTGTTCTGGGCGCACGCCGGGGGCGCAGATCCGGCGCAGATCATCGCATCGCTCCCGGGCCGCGTCCCGCTGCTGCACATCAAGGACATGCGGCGTGGCCTGAGCCTTCCCCGTGGGAGCAGCAGCGCGCCCGATGACGCGGACGTCGTCGTGGGCACGGGCCAGCTCGATTTCCCGTCGATCCTCCGCGCCGCGCGGGCGAGTGGCACGGAGCTGCTCGTCGTCGAGGACGAGAGCGCGAACCCGTGGGAGCAAATTCCCGCGACTCTGCGGTATCTGTCGAGCCTCTCCTTGTGAAGGGCGCGCGGGCTGCGCCACGCATACCCCGCCTCCTCGCGCCTACATGCGCCACCCCCGGCGCTCGGCTCGGCACGGGGTGCCGACCGTCCGTGGCGATGGCGAGCGAGCAGCGTAAGATGGATATAGGAACGTGGGTATCGCCGTCGTCGGTCAGTACTTTCCTTTCGTTCTCCTCGACATGGGGGGAGGCGACCGGACCGAGAACGACTTCCTGCGCATGTTCGCGGCTCTGCACGAGCAAAACCTGCGAGCCATGCGCGAAAAGACGCGCTACGTCCTCATCGCGACGACGCGGAAGGCGCCCAGCGCAAGCGAGCGAAAGCTCATTTCCGTCGAGTCGAACAAGGTACCCATGGAGGAGCGCGCGAACACGCTCGTCAGCGTGTGCATCGTCTCGAACCCGCTGGTCCGGGGCGCGATCACCGCGCTCGGTTGGCTCGTTCCCGGGCTCATGCCCACGCTCGTGACGGCGCCGAACGGCGACGCCGCCGTGAAGCTCGCTGCGTCATACCTCACGAAGAACGGCTTCGCGTTCGACAGGGGCAACATGGACCTCGCGGCGCGCTGGCTCCGCACCCGTCTGGAAGCGGAGCTAGCCGCCGCCCCGTGATTGGGGGATTGGTTGACGAGCCAGCTTTGCGTCGATGTTGTCGTGCGCAGCCGCGCGGGCACGTTGCGGCGCGACGAAGTCTTCGCGCCAGCCGGTTCCCGCGGCTGGATGTCGCAATTCGCGCCGTTATGTCGCGAACATTTTCTTCTTATCACGGACCGTGACACGATCAAGGCTGATCGACGATGACGAGAGCCGCCACGGCGAAGAGGAGCCTTCGCGAGCGACAGACCGACGTGACGCGCGACATCATCGTCGACGCGCTCATCGAGCTCCTCGAAGAGGACGGCGTCTTCGAGTTCTCGTTCTTCGCGCTCGCGCGGAGGGCGAGGATTCTGTGCGTACCGTCTACCGCTACTTCCCGACGAAGGAGTCGCTCTTCGACGCCGTGAGCGCGCGCGTGAACGAGCGCGTCGGCTTCCGCGAGTACCCGAAGACGCGCGAAGAGGTCGTCGACCTCGTGCGGCGGCTGTTCCCCGCGTTCGATCGCGAGGCCAGTCTGATCATGGCGCAGATCAAGACGGGTCTCGGACGCCAGGTGCGCGCGCATGCGCAGCGCCTGCGGTTCGAGGCGGTCGGGCGCGCCGTCGCCAAAGCCGGGCCGTCGCTGCCCGCCGAGCGCCGGCGCCAGCTCGCCGCCGGCATCGCCTGCCTGATGAGCGCCGACGCGTGGCTGCGTCTCCGCAGCGTGGCGGGGATGAACGGCGAGCAGTCGGGCGCGGCGATCGCGTGGGCGATCGACGCGCTGTTCGAGGCGGTGGAGCGGGAGAGCGACGGCGCCGGCGCGTCCACGCCGGGCCGGCAAAAAAAGAAGAAGACGACGGGAGGAACGACATGAGCCGCGCGCCAGGACGGCTCGCCGCTCGACGGGCTCGCCGTCGTGAAGGCCGACAAGGCGATGGCGCTCCCGCGCTTCAAAGAGATCGCCCGCGGCTACGACTACGCTTTCCTCGACGGGCCGCCGCGGCTCGGTGACGTCACGCAGAGCGCGGCCGTCGCTGCCGACGTCGCCGTGCTACCCATCCAGCCGGGTCCGTTCGATTTCTGGGCCGTCGCGGAGACGCTCGAGTCGCTCGACCAGGCCGACCAGATCCGCGAGCAGCTCGGGCGCCCTCCGATCCGGCGGGTCTTCGTCCTGAACCGCGCGAGCACGAACACGCGCCTCGCGCGCGAGGCCGAGGCCGAGCTCCGCAAGGCCGGCGGCGAGCTCGCCGGCGTCGTGCATCAGCGCATCGCGTTCCCCGACGCCGCGTCGCGCGGCGAGTCGGTCCTCACGTCATCGTCGACCCAAGCCGCGGCCGACGACATCCAGCGCCACTGGCGCAAAGTGAAAGGCGGAAAGCATGGGTCTGAGCCTCAATAAACCAAGCCGAGAGCGGAGCGAAAAACGCGCGAAGGCGGCCGCGGAGAAGCTCGGCGAGGGCGAGAAGCGCATCGTCGCGGACGTGCCTGAGCACATTCACCGGCAGGTGCGCGTGAAGTGCCTCCAGTGCGGCGTGCTCGTGCGGGACTACATCCTCGAGCTGCTGGCGAAGGACGGCGTCAAGTAAGGACGTCCCCACGTACCCATGTACGTGGGGATGGAGCGTCCGCGAGCGGCGGTCACGCAGGTACCGGGTACACCTCGGCGTGCACGGTGAAGAGGAGCCGCATGCGACTGCTGCTGGTGCGCCAGGTCGACAAGAAGTGGGACGTCAACGGGGCTGGTGGCGCATTCGAGGAGCTTGTGGCCGCTGTGCGGGCGTTCGCGGAAATGTTCGGTCTGAAGCACGATCGACTCATCGTGGCCGAGACGATCAATCTCTGGAAGGTCGGCACGAAGGCCGGAGGCTGACCGAGTGGGCAACGCCCGCGAGACTGGGTGCCGGGGGAGCCCAGATATCCCGAAGCGCCGGCGGCGGGACCCGCGGGCACACCGGCAGTTCCGGCCCGTCCATGAATCGAGGAGGGACCGCCCAGTGCCAATAGCGTCTGCGCGCTGCGGCGCCTGTTGGAGCCGAGCGCCGCTCCTTGCTGCCCGTTCTCCTCTCCGCGCGCAAAGCGTTGCGCTCTCACTGCCGTCCGGTCCGGTAGCCATCGCGCGGCACGTTTGTGGACGCTCGCAACGCTCGGGACTAGACGGTGCGCCGTGAGCCGCAGCGACCCCGCCAAGCAGGGACGAGTGGAGCGGTGCGGGACCACCGTGCCGACGCTCCTCGCCGTCGACCCGGCGGTTGGGCGGCAGCGGTATTAGGAATGCCGCCGGTGCTACCGACGCGCGTGACGGCTCGCGGACCCAAGCGTCTGGTCACCGCTGGGCAGCCAGCCTACGGCCCGTTCTCGTTCGCCCTTCTCGCCGTAGTCCTGGGTGGCGCCGCGGGCCTCGGCGCATTCGTCTTCCGGGCGCTCATCGGGCTGGTCCACAACCTGTCCTTCCTGGGTAGCGTTTCGACCCATTACGACACGAGCGAGCACACGCCGCCGAGCCCGTTGGGCCTTGCCGTCGTGCTCGTGCCTGTGCTGGGCGCCATCGTCGTGGTGTTCCTGGTGAAGAGATTCGCCCCCGAGGCAAAGGGGCACGGCGTGCCCGAGGTGATGGACGCCATCTACTACGGCAAGAGCGTCATCCGGCCCATCGTAGCGATCGTCAAGTCGGTGGCGTCGGCCATCTCCATCGGAACCGGAGGTTCGGTCGGTCGCGAGGGCCCGATCGTTCAGATCAGCGCTGCGTTCGCGTCGTGGCTCGGAGGGGTCGCGCGCGTGTCGCGCTGGCAGCGGGCGACGCTTGTCGCTGCGGGGGGAGGCGCAGGCATCGCCGCCACCTTCAATACTCCCATCGGGGGCGTCCTCTTCGCCGTCGAGGTCCTCTTGCACGAGGTGAGCGTCCGGACGCTCGTTCCGGTCGCCCTCGCGACGGCCACGGCGACCTACGTCGGCCAGCGCCTGTTTGGCAACGCGCCGGCCTTTGCCGTTCCGACCGTGAATGCATCGGCCAAGGTGGCAGTGCTCCCTGCCTACGTGCTCTTGGGCGCGCTGATGGCAGTAGTCGCCGTGGTCTTTATGCGCGCCCTCTACGGGGCCGAGGACCTTTTCGAGAAGATCCTCCCTCGTCGTGATTACGTGCGCCACATGGTCGGCATGTTGGGAGTCGGCGTCACGTTCGAGCTGCTGATGCTCTTGCGTGGCCACTACTACGTCGAGGGCGTCGGCTACGCGACGATCGTCGACGTCCTGAGGGGAGCCCTCACGAGCGGCGGATGGCTCGTGGCGCTTTTCGCGCTCAAGCTGCTGACGACGTCGTTGACGCTAGGGTCGGGCGGCTCCGGCGGCGTGTTCTCTCCGTCGCTCTTCATGGGCGCGACTGCCGGTGCGGCGTTCGGCCTGGTCCTTCGGGCGCTCTTCCCGGGAATTCCGTTCGACCCCGCCGCCCTCGCCCTTGCGGGAATGGCGGGACTCATCGCAGGGGCGACCGGTGCAGCATTGACCGCCATTGTCATGATCTTCGAGATGACGCTCGACTACTCGGTCGTTCTGCCCATGACGTTAACAGTGGCCGTGAGTCACGGTATTCGCCGAATGCTCCTCGCGCAAAACATCTACACGATGAAGCTCGCTCGCCGCGGCCACTACATGCCCGAGGCGCTCCAGGCCAACGCCCATCTCGTTCACCACGTCGGGGACTTGAACATGGCGACCGCGGTTGCCCTTCCCGCTCATGCCGCGGGCGAGGCTCTCGCACTCGCCGAAAAGCCCGATGCCCCCGACTATCTGGTGGCCATGGACGGGGAGAGGGTCGTCGGGCTCGTCGCGAGGGACCGGGTCGCTCAACGTCGGGACGCGGCCCGCACGGCCACCTTGGCGGACCTCGTCCGCCACGATGTCATCGTCGTGAGCAGCAAGACAGCGATCTTCGACCTCATCGCCAGAATGCAGCGAGCACGAGCGGAGCTCGCGGTCGTCCTCGCGCCTGAGGCGGACGTGAGGGACGGCCCGCCTCTCCGCGGCGTCTTGACCAAGGCTCATGTCGCAGAGGCCCTCGCGGAGGGTATGGAGATTTTCGAGGATTGAGGGAGAACCGAGAGGCCCGTACCGACGAATCCTGGTCCCCACCGACAGGAGCTCTTGCAGCGACCTGGTTATCACCCACGGCGTGGCGATAGCCCGTGCCATGGCGGCCACCCTCGAACTTCTTTTCGCGATGGACACGCTCAGCGGCTACCGCGAGGAGTCGTGAGCATGACCCAAGCGCGCGAGACGCTGACGGTCGAAGGGTCGGGCGATCCTCGAGTGCGCCGTCAAGAATCGCCGCTGCCGCCGGCGTGCCCGCCGACGACGAGGTCATCGAGGGAACCCCCGCCGAAGTGGCGGAGCGCTCGGCGGACTTCGACCTTGGTGATAGGCAGCGACGGAAAGGGAATCCTCGAGCGCCTGCCGGTCGGTTCCGTCAAGCAGTCCGTGCTGCACCGGATCACGCGTCCGCTGCTTGTCGTCTGGTGCCCTCCGAAGGCGTCGTAATAGTGCCCGGATCGGACACCGCGGGCGGAAGCACGACCGTGAAGCACGTACCCTCCTCGGGCGTCGACCTGACGTCGATCGTGCCGCCGTGGGCCTCCACGATGCGCCGGGTGATGAAAAGACCGAGCCCAAGGCTGTGCGTGTGAGCACGTTTCTCGGTCCCGCGGCGGCACGCGTCGAAGATGTGCGGCAGCACGTCTGGCGGAATGGGATCACCCCCGTTTTGCACGTCAATCCGCACACGTGCCGAATCCTCTCGCAGGCGTACGAACACCTGTCCCCCATCGCCGTGCTGAATCGCGTTGCCTACGAGATTGGAGAGCACCTGCCCCAGCGCGCCGCAATCCCACACACCCTCGAGCACCGCCGGTCCGTCGACGGAGATAAGGCATCCGGGATGAGCCATCCGCAGCTCGTCGACGATCGCGTCGCAGACCTGCCTCAAATCGCAAGGCGATGGGGAAATTGGGAAACCGTTCGCCTCACGCGCTCGGGAGAAGTCGAGCAGCTGCCCGATGATCGCATCCATTCGCTTGGCCGCGCTCGCGATGCGGTCGAGCATTCGCGCGTCGGGCTCGGTGCGGATCGTGCGCTGGAGCATCGGAACGGTAAAGACGATGGCGTTCAGCGGGTTGCGGAGGTCGTGGCTCACGACCGAGAGCAGCTGTGCGCGAAGGTCATGCGCACTGCGCAGCTCACGCTCCATCGCCTTGCGCGCGTCGATGTCGAGGTTGATGCCCACCCAGGAAGCGATCCGTCCCTTCGCGTCGTGGACGGGGAGACCGCGGGATAGCACCGCCCGGTAGCGACTGTCGTGACCGCGTAGGCGCAGCTCGGAATACCAAGGCTCGCCCGTGTCCAGACAGCGCCGCCATCGAGCGCACGCTTCCTGTCGCTCGTCCGGGTGGAGGTGCGCCGCGGCGCCAGATTGCTGAAGTGTCTCCAGCGACACGCCGAGAAGCTCGCAAAAGGACGAACTCGCGTACTCGATTCGCCCATCCGGCCGGCACATCCAGACGCCAAACGGAAGGGCATCGCCGATGACCCGGTATCGCTGCTCGGACTGCGCGAGCGCTCGGCGCGCGGCCTCCGCCTCGAAGAGTGCCCTCTCGGTCCTCTGGAGCTCCGCCTGAAGCCGGCGGCGTTGGCTGTCGAGCTCGAGGAACACCCGCACCTTGCACCGGACGACGAAGGGGTCGAGCGGCTTGAAGAGAAAGTCGACCGCGCCGCTCTCGTAGCCCCGGAAGAGCCGCGCCGCCTCACGGCCCGCGGCCGTGACGAAGATGATGGGCACGTGCCGCGTCCGTTGCGAGCTGCGCAAGAGCTCGGCCAGCGCGAAGCCGTCCATGCCCGGCATTTGGACGTCCACCAGCGCGACGGCGAACTCGTTCTTCAAAAACAGCTCGAGCGCCTCCTCGCCGGACCTGGCTTTGTACAGCTCGGCCGGTTCGTCCCGCAAAAGGGCCTCCAGCGCCAGGAGGTTCTCGTCGCGGTCGTCGACCAGAAGACAGCGCGGCCGAGCGGCGGGTGTTCGGGCGAGCTCTCGACGGCGATGGAAGAACGTCTCCATTGTCAGACCCGCCCCGGGCTCATGCGAGCACCGCTCGCTTTCGAAAGAGTCGCGCTGCGGGAGCAACCGACTCGAACTCCGCGTCGTGCGACGACAAGCGGAGCGTCTCGTGAGACCCGAGGCCGAGAAAGCCTCGAGGCGAGAGCGAGTCTCGGAAGAGGCCGAGGGCTCGATCCTGGAGCGGACGGTCGAAGTAGATGAGCACGTTCCGGCAGGAGACGAGCTGCACCTCGGCGAAGGTCGCATCGGTCGCCAGGTCGTGATCCGAGAAGACGACGTTCCTCGCGAGCCGCCGGTCGAAGATCGCCGACTCGTATGCGATGGTGTAGTAGTCAGAAAAGGAGCGCCGGCCGCCGGCTCGCTGGTAGTTGCGCGTGTTCTTCGCCATATCGGCGAGCCGAAATATGCCGCGCGAAGCCGTATCAATCGACGCCGGGTTGATGTCGGTCGCGTAGACGACGGAGCGTTCCAAGAGTCCGCTCTCTTCGAGAAGGATGCAGAGAGAATAGACCTCTTCGCCCGTGCTGCAGCCGGCTACCCAGAGCTTGCGCGAGGGATACGTAAGGAGCACGGGGAGCACTTCGTCGCGGAGCGCGACGAAATAGAGCGGATCGCGGAACATCTCGCTGGTGCCGACCGTGATCACCTGCAAGAGGGCGGAAAAGAGCGGCGGGTCGCGCAGGACGCGGCCCTGCAGGTTCGACAGGTCCGGGCACCCGAGGCGCGTCAGGGCTTGCTCGAGGCGCCGCTTGAGCGAGGGGCGCGAGTAGTGACGGAAGTCGTGTCCGTATCGCTGCCTTATGCCCTCCAAGAGGAGGTTGGTCTCGATGTCGTCGATCGATTGGGTCACGACAGCCACCGGGCGGAGCGCGGCATCCAAACGCGGACGAGCGAGAGAAGCCGCGCAATGTCGATCGGCTTGGCGAGGTAGTCGTTCGCGCCGGCCTTGAGGCACCGCTCGTGGTCGTCAGGCAGGGCCTTCGCCGTCACGGCGATGATGCGCAGATCCCGGAACCGGGGTTGCTCGCGGATGCGAGCCATGGCTTCGTAGCCGTTCATCTCTGGCATCATCACGTCCATCAGCACGAGATCGACCAGCGGGTCGCGGGCGAGCTCCTCGAGCGACTCGCGCCCGTTGCGGGCGATGCGCACCCTGGCGCCCTGAACCTCGAGCGCGCTCGAGAGCGCGAACACGTTGCGTACGTCGTCATCGACGAGAAGGATCGTGCGCGAGTCGAGCGGCCGCTCGCGCGAGCGAAGCGACTGGAGCATCGCCTTGCGCTCGACGGGCAGGCGCGTCTCGACACGGTGGAGAAAGAGCGTCACCTCGTCGAGAAGCCGCTCGGGAGAGCGCGCGCCCTTGAGCACGATGCTCGAACCGAAGCGCTGCAGCCGCTCTTCGTCCTGATCCGTGATCTCTTGCCCCGTGTACACGATGACCGGCGGGTGCGACGCGCGCCCCTGCGCCGCCATCTGCTCGAGCAGCTGGTAGCCGGACATCTCCTCCAGGTTGAGATCGAGGATCATGCAGTCGAAGGTCGACGCGGCCAGCCTCTCGAGCGCGCGCTCGGCCGAGGGGACCGCCGTGATCTCGACGTCGTCTTCGCCGATGAGCTGCACGAGGGCCTCGCGCTGCTCTTCGTCGTCCTCGACGACGAGAACCCGGCGCGTCCCTCGCTGAGACACCGACTCGATGGCGCGCAGCGCGCCGACCAGCCGCTCTCGGTCGACCGGCTTGCGCAGGAACGCCACCGCGCCCATCTCGAGGACCGTGCGCTCGCAGTCATGGACCGACACGACGTGAACAGGGATATGTCGCGTCTCGGGCGTGTGCTTGAGCATGTCGAGCACGACCAGACCCGAGCGATCGGGCAGCATGATGTCGAGCACGACTCCCACGGGGCGGTAGCGGCGCGCGAAGTCGATCCCCTGCTCGGCCGCCGTCGCGACGACGCACTGGAACCCCAGCTGGTGAATGAGATCGCACATCGCCAGCGCGAACCGCTCGTCGTCCTCGACGACGAGGACGACGCGTCCGGACGGATCGAGCTGGTCGCGGTCGTCCTTGAAGAGCTGCGGTGCGGGTGCGGGCGCGGCGCGGCCCTCCTGGGCGGCGGGTCGAACGGATTTGGCCGCCCTCGCGAGCCCCTCGCGCGGGGTATCGGGGGCGCGCTCGGCGGTAAGGCGGCGCGGCAGACACAAGCGAAACGTGCTGCCCTCGCCGGGCGCGCTCTTCACGTCGATCGATCCCCCGAGCGCCTGCGCGAGCCGCCGCGAGATGGCGAGCCCCAGCCCCGTGCCGCCGTACTTGCGACTCGTCGTGCTGTCAGCCTGCTGAAAGGCCTCGAAGATGGCCTCGGTGTGCTCCTTCTCGATGCCGATGCCTGTATCGGACACCGCGAAGACGATCGCGTCGCCGTGCAGCGACACCCCGAGCTCCACGCGGCCCTTCTCCGTGAACTTCACGGCGTTCGAGAGTAGGTTTTTCAAGATCTGCTCGACGCGCTGCCTGTCCGTCCACGCCTCGTCGTCCTTCTCGGGCGAAGAACACGAGAACGCGAGGCCCTTCTGCTCCGCCATGGGACGAATCATCCGCTCGAGACCCTGCACGAGCGCGCCGACCGTGAAGGTCTCGGGTCGTAGATGCACCCGCCCCGCCTCGACCTTGGAGAGGTCGAGGACGTCGTCGATGAGCGCGACCAAGTCGTTGCCCGACGAGTAGATCGTCTCGAGGTACTTGATCTGCTGCTCGGTGAGGTTCCCCTCGCGGTTGTCGGCCAAGAGGCGCGCCAGGATGAGCGCGCTGTTCAGCGGCGTCCGCAGCTCGTGCGACATGTTCGCGAGGAAGTCGGATTTGTACCGGTTCACGCGCGAAAGCTCTTCGGTCCGCTCGGCGAGCACCTGCTGGGCCACCGACAGCGCGCGGTTGCGCTCCTCGAGAGTGGTCTTCTGCTCCTCGAGGGCGAGCGTCTGCTCCCCGAGCTGATTGTTCGACTGTTCGAGCTCGGCGTGCTGCTCCTCCATGCGCTGCTGCGACTCTTCGAGCACGCGGGTCTGCGTCGCGAGCTCTTCGTTGGTGGCGCGAAGCTCCTCTTGCTGGGCCCGCAAGATCGCGCCCTGCCTCTTGGCTTCGTCGAGCAGCGCGCCGAGTCGCGCGTGGTACTGCACCGTCCGGATGGTCATGCCGACCGTCTCCGCGATGCGCCCGAGGAAGTCCTCCGTCGCCGGATCGGGGGGCTCGAAAAACCCGAGCTCCAGGACGCCGCACACGCTGTCGTTGGCCAGCATGGGGGCCAGAGCCAGGTGGCGAGCGGGCGCGGACCCGAGGCCCGAACTGACGCACAGGTACCCCTCGGGCAGAGGCGTCACCTTGCGCAGCTTGCCGTCGCGAGCGACCTGACCGACGAGGCCCTCGCCCACGTGAAACCGGCGGGCTCGGCTCTCGCCGGCGTCGAAGGCGTACCCCGCGCGCATCTCGAACAGGTTGGCGCCATTCTCGGCGATCTCCGAGCCCACGTAGAGCGCGCCGGCGGAGGCGCCGAGCCACTCGCACGCGCAGCGGAGCACGTTGTCCGCGAGCCGATCGAGATCGCGCTCGCCGCGCATGAGGTCGTAGACCAGCGTCTGCCCTTGGCGAAGCGCGCTCTCACGCTCCACGTGCGTGCGCGCGCGAATGAAGCGCCAGCCGAGAACGCCGACGAGCCACGCGCTGACCACGCCGAAGACGCGATTGGTCTCCACGACCCGCGGCGTCAACACGTCCCCCGGAGACAGGAAGAACCCCGCCACGATGAGCACGCTGGTCGCGGCCGCGATGATCAGCGGGAAGCGTGGCGAACGGTGGAAGAGCGAGAGCAGCCCCGGCGCCAGATAGAAGATCCAGACGGCGAACCCCAGCGGCGTTTGCACCGACACGGCGAACACGAGGACCGTGACGAGGACGATGGCGATCGTGAGCCCGGTTTGTCTCGGCGGATGCAGCGAGGGGGTTTGGAGACGGATCGCGGAGGAAGCTGGGGCAACCATGGCTCGATCGTGCGTGTCGACGACCTATCGCCGCGGGGCTGCGCACGCAAGCAACTTCGAGGAGAGGTTTTGCGGGCGTTTCCAGGCACGGTCGGGCTTGCCAAGGGACGAGTCAGGCCCGGCCGTTCGACCGCGCTGGAGGAACGCTCCGTCCGCGGGCTGGTGATGGCTCGTGGGGATCGAATCGATCCAATGGATCGATTCGATCCGTCGGCTTCCGGACACTTTTGGCGACTGGCTTGCTCGAATCGAGTCGAGGTGAGGCGGCACGCGGTGTGCTCGAGCCTGCTGGAGTATTGTCACGGCGAAACAGCATGGCTTCCTCATCGCGCCTCCGCAGCGGCACCGTCCGCGCCTCGCCCGCGTGGCTCATGCTTGGCATCACGCCGCTGCTTGCCTGCGGTTCCTCTCAGGACGGCAACGGCTTCGCCAACCCTGATGGCAGCACGCCTGCCGACGGGTCCACCGGCAATGGGCACGACGCGGCGGGCGATGCGAGCCTCTTTGGATTCGGCGAAGGGGGTGTGGGCGACGGTGGCGGCAGCTGTAGGGCCCCCCAGATGCTGATCGTTCTCGACCACACCGACAGCATGAGCGCGCAGCCCGCCGGCAAGCGTCCGCCGAACACGACGGCGGGGCACATGCTGAGCAAGTGGTATCTCGCCACGGACGCCGTGAAATCGATCGTGGCGCCGCCTATGGACCAGAGGATCGCCTACGGCCTCGAGCCGTTTCCGCTCGACCCGCAAGTCGTCTCCGACGCGGGTGCAACCGGAGCATGCCAGACGCTCTCCAGCCTGCTCTCGGGAATGCACGCGACCAACACCTCGTGCGAACCAGGCGAGGTGCTCGTCCCTCCAGCCGTGGGCACCGGTACCGCCATCTCGAACATTCTCGATCCCGAGACGATGCGCCTTTGCGTTTCGACGCCCATCGCATTCGCCTTGGACACTGCGAAGAACGAGCTCGCGTCCGTCGCTGTGGGCGGCGTCGCGCAGTACGTCCTCCTCGTGACGGACGGGGGAGAGACCTGCAAAGGCGACGTAGTCGGGATCACGCAGACGCTGGCGAGCGCAGGGGTCAAGACGTTCGTCGTGGGCTTCGGCGCGGCCGACGCGGGATCGTCCGGCGTCAACAAGCCACTGCTCGATGACGTAGCGTGCGCCGGAATGACCGCCGCCGGCTTCCCCGCGCCATGCACCAAGGGCGCGAAAGGCTATACGGCGACGAGCACCGCCGGCGCCCCCCTATTCCTCTTGGCAGAGGACGGCGCTTCGCTGAAGAGCGAGCTCGAGTCGGTCGCTTCGAGCATTTGCTGCGGCTGCACCCAATAGCGGATTGGTTTGGCGCGCTTCCCTGCCGGAACCGAGACACCCACGATCGGGAAAGAGCCTTCCGTGAACTACGCACATTAGGGTGGGTCGTCGAGCTGCTTACGCTACCGATGTACTCGGTACGGGTGACTGGAGGCTATCCACTCAGTCGTCTCCTTGCATACCTCCGGAGCAGGCGCCAAAGACCGGCATCTTCCTTTTCGGACGGCATCGTCGCGCGGCCTGGATGTGCTTCGGCGACCTTCGGGACCTCGATCCAGAACACGCTTCCAAAAGGCACGTTACGGGTGACGCCTACCGAACCACCATGGGCCTCCGCCAGCCGACGGACGGTCGCTAGCCCGAGACCCAGGCCCGGGACGTTCGACCCAGCGCCGCGCACATGGGGATCGAAGATCGTCGCCCAGAGCTGGCGCGGCACACCCGGGCCGGTGTCGCGTACCTCGATGCGAGTCGCCTTCCGACCGGTCGTCGCACGAATCGTCACACGTCTGATACGAGCATCGCCGACGTACTTGATGGCGTTCTCGACCAGATTGGACACCATGCTCGTCAAGACGCCCGGGCTGCACGCGAGCTTTGTCGGGGCAAATCTCCTCGACCTCCAGAGCGATGCCGCGTTCTTCGGCTGCGGTCAGTGCCCCCGCCGCTACGTCGCGGATCACCGAGGCGAGGTCGGCCTCAGCTCCTTCTGCGGGTATTGCCCCAGCTTGCGCGAAGTTCAACAATCCAGCGACAAGCGTGCACACCTGGCCCACTGCGCTGTCCGAGCGACTTAGGGCGGCAGGTGTCTTGTCGTCACCCGGCCGGCGCTTGGCGATATCGATGCCGAATCTCACAGCCGCAAGTGGACTGCGGATGTCATGGGCGATGCGACCGGCGAAGCTTTGGAGTTCAGCGATTCGGAGCTCCTGCAGTCGCCCGGCATTGCGAGCGAGGAGGAGCAGCACGACCGCGTCCGCGCAAATGAGCGCAGCCGCCATTGCACTGGCCATGAAGCTGACGTGCGCTAGTCGAGCCGCCGAGCCTAGTTGCCGAGCCAGTCGCGCCTCTTCTGCTTTCACCATGGTCCCGTCGAGAACGCGGATCCCGTCCAGTAAGCGTTTGCCGCGATCCGAGTTGACCAGGGCCAGCGCGCTGTCGAATTGCCCGGCCCTCTTCAAAGCGATGGTCTCGCGTAGCTCGTCCAGCTTGGCTGTTGCGAGCGCATCAAGCTGCGTGAGTCGGGCGTACTGTTCAGCATCCTGGCCAATGAGTCGACGAAGGGTCTGCAGCTCCTTCGGAACCGCGCCCAAGGCGCGATCGTAGGGCTCCAGGTATTCGTCGCGCCCAGTCAGGAGAAACCCGCGCTGGCCGGTCTCCGCATCAACGAGCAACCCGCGGGTGAGCTCGAGCTCGTCCTGTAGCCGGATGGTGCGATCCGTGGTGTTGCGAGAAGTCTGCAACCGCCGCATCGATCCCAGCTGTAGGGCGACCATCACGAGCGTGAGTGCCAGCCCGAGCAACGACAGGCCGATCATTCCCTGCACGCTCGCCTTGAGCATCGGATGCGAAGGCCGCAAAGCACATGCCTGGGCCCTGCGGCGGTCGTCTCCGTGACCAAGCCGGTGGCTACAGGGGAAACCGGGAAAGCAGAAGCCGGGCACCCCGAAGGGCCGAGCGGGCGAGGTCTCGAGGCGCGACACGGGGGCCCTGCTGAGAACGAGCCGTTGCGGCGTGTGGTCGCGCTGCGCAGCCGTTCAACGAAGCCGCTGAGCCGCTCCACCGGACGTTCGGCTGCCGAGGCTTTCATCACCCGTGGCTCTCGGCGCTGGCCCCTGGCGCGCGTCCTCACGCACCGCTTGCAATCGGTGCGGACCTGCCGCCATTTTGGTCGTCACGCCGCAAGAGGCATGAGACGGCCCTCCGGAGGTCGTCGACGTCGAAGGGCTTCTCGAAGAGAACGGCGCCGAGCTCGCGCGCGTGCCCGCGCGACGTCTCGCCGCCGAACGCGGTCATGAGGATGAAGGGCATGCGCCAGTGCAGCGCACGGATTTGCTCGAGAATCTGCATCCCCGAGCAGACGGGCATGCGAACGTCCGACACGATCAGATCCACGAGGTTTGCGCCCCCGTCTTCCACCGCTTCGTGCGCGAGAGTCACGAGCAAGCGTCCGCCGTCGGCCACCGACGTCACCTCATGGCCGTCCTTGCGGAGCGCCTCGCAGACGAGTCTGCGCATCTCCGGGTCGTCCTCGGCGACCAGGATGCGCGGCGGGTCGTGAAGCGGCGCAGCGGCGAACGCGTGGCGCCAAGGGCGGGATGCGGCGGGGGTCCCCATTGGCAAATCATCCATGTGGTTTGAACCTCAGTTGGCGAGCAGTACATCGAGGCGACGGTCGTGCGCCCAGCCCGTCTCGTCGGAGCCCGTGGCGTCCCTCGCGCCACGAGACGTCGTCATCATGGCCCGGCGCGCGAGCGCTTGGCTGCCCAGGTACCTCGCCACGGCGTCCGCACGCGACTGCCCTAGTGTAAAGCTGCACTCTGCGTGCCGCGCGGATCGGCGTGCCCCACGAGGCGCATGTGACGGTCGGTGAGCGGACCGCTCTCGAAGCAGTTCGCGACTGCCTTCAGTGGCGCGCCGTCGAAGGACGTCAGGCGGGACGAGTCGAAGGCGAAGTGCGTGTCGGCGTCCGGGATGTTGAAGGGGCGCAGGATTTCGTCCGAGATGGCGATGTTTGCGACGGTGTGTTGGGCGGCGCCCAAACCTGAGCGCTAGCAGGCGCTTGCATCGAGATGAAGCCGGCCGGCGTGGTCGCATGCACCTGGGCGTGCGGCTGCATGCACTGGCGAGCAGCCGAGGACAGCGGCGGAAAGCATCATCCGTAGACCTTGCATGGGAGCCTCCGTTCGCCATGGCTCTCTCGCATCGCTCGTGCCGGTGCAAATACCCTGCATCACCAGCTCCTGCCCCATGCGGCTGTCCGGGTCATTGCGCAACAATGGGTCATTTCAAATCTGACCGGGGGATCGACCGCGCCCTCGATGCTGCGTCCGGGAATACCTCGCGCGAAGGAGGCGTCATGTCCCTGCATCCTCGCGCCGTTCTCGCCCTACCCCCTGACGATTGGCATCGGAAGCCGGGCCTAAGCGCGCGCGTGCGCGTGGACAAGGGCACGGGGCCGCCAACGCACGGCCCTGGTGCGAGCGACGAGAAGAAGGAATCACGCGCGCATGGCGCCGCGTCCTCGAGCGCTACGACCGCGATGGCTAGTGCTCCGGACTCGGTACCCTGGGGTCTATCTCATTGGCTAGCGATGGTGCTCCGTGAGCCCTCGCGGTTTGGACGATCTGACGCTGAAAATCGAGAACCATCCGCGCGAGCCTAGGGCTCTCCTCCAGAGCCTCCTCGCACCGTTCGTGCTCGCGGTGTTGTCCATCAATCTTCGCTGCGAGCTTCACGATGTGCTCCCAGGTCGGACTCATGGGCCCCCCTCCTTTTTGGGCAGCTTCCCCGCTCATGAGGACGAGAAACCGAGGACCGGTTCGGAATAGTCCCACCCATCGAAAGATGGCCACCGAGCGCGTCCGGGCCCAAAGGGATCCGTTGGGCGCGTCCCCCAAGATTCGTCCGGCTCCCGAAGCCGCCCGCTCGTCAAAAGCACATGGACGCATTCGATCCCATGTATCTTGGAGCTACTGACGGAGCGCGAACTCTGCGTCAGAAATGCGCAGGCCGTCGCTACATGCCACGGTGGTTCTTTGCTCCCGCGCCGTCTTTTGTTGCCGCGAGAGAACCGCTTTCTTATAGTCGCGCCGTGCCTGTTCGTTTCCCTTGATCTTCCCCGCCGCGGTGCACAGCGTGACTATGCCGCTCGCCTTGGTCTGAGATCCTAATTCGAATTCAATCGGACTGAGGTAACCGGCGTGCGAGTGCCGCCGGGCGCAGTTGTAGAAGCTCTCGATGTAGTCACCGATGGAGGCGGTGCCGAGGTCGCGGTGGTGCTCGCCGGGGTCGACGCCGCGCGCGAGGTGCTCGGGCGCGTTCCCAGGCTCGCCGACCGAGGCATCGTTCGACGGCGCCACGCTCGAACAAGAAGCTCAGCGCCGAGCACGATGTCGCCGTCTTCCTGATCACCACGGTTGTGCTCGCGTGGCTGTCTGGGCGGGCGACAGGAAGATGAGGGGCACAATCGTCAAGACCGCGGTGCGCTCCTCGACGATCCAATCGGCACTACGATTCTGGTCCGGATCCGGATCGTCCGTACTACTCCGCGCTCTTGATGCGCAACCTCGTAGGGCGTGTCGTGCCGCGAACGCCAACGAGCACGCCAGTGCTGCACCAGGCGAATGCCCCGCATCCTAAAGCTCGCGGCGATCCCTGATGCCAAGAGCGCGGTGAGCTGCGTCAGGTGCGGTCGAATTGCTCCTCGCATGGTGTGGCTCCCGGCTCCTGCTCGGCGCCTGCAGGACCGCCCACGAACACAGCACGTCCGTGGCCGCTCGTTTCATCGGCCTTGTCACCCGTGCGGTCGAGGCGGGGGCGCGCGCAGACTGCACCTTCCGTGCGCGCATCAATCCCCAAGGAAAAGGCATCGGGTTCGCGATCCCGATTGACGAGGTCAAGCGCGAGCTGCCCACATTGATCGCCCGCGGCCGGCTCGGGGTCACGATCCAAGGAATGGACGACACCCTTGCGAAGGCGCTCGGCCTCGATCGTGCGCGCGGTCCGCTCGTCGAGAACGTACAGCCCGGCGGACCTGCCGCGCTGGGAAGCATTCAGGCTGGCGACGTGATTCTGTCCGTCGACGGTCAAGAGGTGTCGCAGGCGGTCGACTTGCCCCGGATGATCGCCCAGCACGCGCCCGGTTCTCGCGTGCGGCTAGGGGTGCTTCGCGACAAGCAGATACGCGATTTCGAGGTGACACTCGCGGAGATCCCTCAAACTCCCCCGGGAGTGACCTCGAAGCAGCCCGCGCCGCGCCTCGAAGGGGGCTCCCTATCGGCTCTTGGCTTTGCCGTCTCCAACGCACCGTGATCCTCCCCCGCCGAGCTGGAGATGACGCAGAGGTACGCGCACGCGACGGGCGCGGACCTTCGCGCCGCCATCGACCGCCTGGGCAAGTAGGCGCTGGGCAACTGGTGGGCAACGAACCCTCCGTCCTTCGCGTTCGTGCCGCTTTTCTCGGCAAATCTAGCGATTTGGTCGGGGAGGCGGGATTTGAACCCGCGACGACGAGCACCCAAAGCTCGTGCACTACCGGACTGTGCGACTCCCCGAGAGTGACGCCCCAAGGTCTAGCATCGCCCGTTTCGCACGCCTACCGGCCGGATTCGCATGCGGCATTCTTCAGGCGCGATTCGGCGTTTCTCGCTCACCTCACCTGCTGCCGCAGCGCCGCGAGCGCCCGAGGCAGGCCCCGCGGGCTCGCGCGTAGCGCCACGTAGATGTGGTCCCGGTCGGTCTCGACGGCGCGTATCGCCACCACGGGTGTGATGACCGCGAGCGCGCGCCGCAGGAGCGCGTTGTCGGCGACCGCCGGCACCTTCATCAGGTCGATCACGATGCGGTCTCCGTCGGCCTCTACGATCGCCGGCGGCCGTTTCGGAATGAACTTCACCAGGTTGCCCGGCTTCGACAGGTCGAGCGCCCCGGACTTGATGAGCGTCGCGACGGCCGAATCGCTCTCGCCGAGGAGCGCGAGCCTCAAGTCGCTCAGCTTCAGCCCGATGCGCATGGCATCCGGCGAGAGCTCGATCTCGTCGACGCGGACCGCTCCGGTGGCGCGCACCGCCGTCCCCATGGCGTCGACGGAGAGGCTCAGGCGCAGGGCTGGCGGCGCGCTCCCGATGTCGATGTCCCGCGGGGCCCTCTTCGGGAGCTTGGTCTGCGTCGAGAGCCATCGCAGCGCCGCCAGCGGCACCCCGAACCGCAGGCCGGCGGCGTTGACGGCTGCCCGCACCAGCTCGTCCGGATTCCTGCGGACATAGTCGACGACGGCATTCAGCAGGGTGCGCGCATCCAGCATGGAAGCGCGAGAGTAGCATTCCTTCTCGAGCGGGCTCGTGCGTCTACCGGTGCCAGCCACCGCCCGGGGAACCTTGAGGAGCGTGAGGAGGCGGCGACCAGGGGCGCGGCTGCGGGATCGGCCGGCCCAGCGCGCGCGCCATGTCGGCGCGCAGCTCGCGTATTTCCTGACGCAGCGGGACGATCCAGTCGGTGCTGACGGTGTGGCGCTTTCCTCTCATGGCGCGGTTCGCGTGCCACTTGCACAGGGCGAGTCGCGCCGAGGCCTTCACGAAGCGGCGCCCGGCCGCGCCCCCCCAGCCGACGCTGGCGTTCAGGCTCGCGAAAGGGGAGCACACGAGCTCGAGCTCCTGGCCCGTGAGGTTGCCGAGCAACACCTCGTCGCGAAGGTGCGCACGGATGATGCGCCCCTTGCGTACGACCAGCCAGATTACGATCCCGAGGAAGGCGCACACAAAGAGCAGCCAGAGCGGCAGCATCAGGACGAACACGAAGCCGCTGATGGTCGACGCCGTGTTCCAGACGCAGTGCAGCAACATCGCGCCGCTGTAGCCGGCGAGAGGGGCGAGCCACTTCAGCCAGGGCTTGCTCGTCTCGCGCGCGACGCCGAAGCCGATGCCGGTCATCGAGGTGTACAGCGGGTGCCCCCAGGGCGCGAGCACGCCGCGGATGAAGAAGGTCGCGGCCAGGTCGCCGCCGCCGTCGGCCTTCACGGCGTTGCTGTAGTAGATGATGTTCTCGGTCGCGGCGAAGCCGAGCGCGACGAACGTGGCGTAGATGACCCCGTCGACGACGCCGTCGAACTCCCGCCGCAGGAAATAGAAGACGCCGAATACGGCCAGGCCCTTCATGCCCTCTTCGACGATCGGCGCCGAGACGCACGCGCCGGCGATTTGCGCGAGCTCCTTTCCGCCGAGGGCGCCGGCCGCGGCCTCGACCAGCGTGTTCACCGTGGCGGCAACGCCGCACGCGGCGATGGCGCCCCACGCCAGGACGAGCGCGAGCGCCCACCACGGCTCCGGGTCGTAGCGGTCGATGAGGCGCGGAATCCAGAGGTAAATGGCCAGCGGCGGCAGCGCGCAGACCGCGCCGATGGCCATGGCGCGGTATTCGCGCAGCGGGTCGGCCGACGCGAGCGGCATGACCAGGAAAAAGAAGACGAGCGCCCCGCCTCCCGCGAGCATGCACGCGCCCCAGAGGACGGCCCCGACCAGGCGGCGGTTGCGTTCGGGGTCGGGGCGCGGCGCGGCCAAGGCCCGCGGATCGTAGCAGGCTCACACCTTGACGATGGCGTCCCAGCTCTCGGCGATTTCCTGCGCCGTCCACACGCCGCTGGCGTCCGATTCCTTGAATCGGCCTGCGGTCTCGACGACCTTGAACGCGTACACGCGGGCGCCGGCGATCGCCAGCACGTGCCCGGTGCGATCGCCGCACAAGTCGCTGGCGAGAAAGAGCGCGGCCGGCGCGATGTGCTCGGGCGTGAGGGTGTCGACCCCCTGAAACATGGGCAGGTCTTCGGTCATGCGCGTCTTGGCGATGGGGGCGATCGCGTTGACGGTGACGCGATGCTTCTGCAGCTCGATCGACATCGTGCGCGTGAGGCCGTAGATGCCCGCCTTGGCGGCGGAGTAGTTCGCCTGCCCGAAATTGCCGAGCATTCCGCTGACGCTCGTGGTGTTCACGACGCGCCCGCCGCCGCCCTGGGCGATGACCTGTTTCACGAAGTGCTGCGAGCAGAGGAAGGTGCCCTTCAGGTGCACCTCGACGACGGCATCCCACATGGCCTCCTCCATCTTGAGGAAGCTCTTGTCGCGCAAGATGCCGGCGTTGTTGACGAGGATGTCGGCTCGGCCGAACGCGTCGACGGCCGCCTTCACCATGGCCGCTGCGCCCGCAGCCGTGGCGACGCTGTCGTGGTTGGCGATGGCCGAGCCGCCCGCGCTGCGGATTTCCTCGGTCACTCGCTCGGCCGGGGTGGCGTCGCTGCCGGTGCCCTCGCGCGAGCCGCCCAGGTCGTTCACCACGACCTTGGCCCCCTCGCGGGAAAAGAGGCGCGCGTGAGCCTGGCCGATACCGCCGCCTGCGCCGGTGACGATGGCTACCTTGCCGTCGAGTAATCCCATCCGCTGCTGGTTCCCGCCGCGCCTTGTAGCGGCGGAGGGGCGGATCGTCCAGACGCGGATGGTGCGATCCCGGCCCTTGTCCTAGAATTGAGGCTGATCCGCGAAAAGCGAAAGGAAATTCGGGAACGTGCCGTTCCAGTGTCCCGAGCCCCTACCGCCAGCCCCATGAGCGACGACAACAAGCGAACGGAACGGGGTCTCGTGCGCCTCGGGGAGCTGCCCGAGGAGTTTCCGTCGCGCCCCTCGCTCCCGCGCGCCTCCCTGCTGGAGTGGGCCGACGAGGAGTCGAGCACGCGCACGACCGAAGCGACCGTCGCGCTTCCGCCGCCTGCGTCGCGGCAACACACCCGGGCGCTGCTCACGGTCGTCGGCGGCCCGTCGACCGGGCGCGTCCACCCCCTGCGCGACGAGGAGACCGTCATCGGGCGCGGCAAGGAATGCCAGGTGCGCGTCGACGACGCCGGCACCAGCCGCTCGCACGCGCGCATCGTGCTGACCCAGGAGGGCCGCCACCTCGTCGAGGACCTGGGCTCGACCAACGGCACGTTCGTGGACGGCAAGCGCGTGAAGCGCCAGGAGCTGAAGAGCGGCGACCGCATCCAGATCGGCCCGAACGTCATCATTTCATTCGCCATCCTCGACTCGCAGGCGGTCCGGCTGACCCATCAGATGTACGAGTCTTCCGTGCGCGACCCGCTGACGCGCGCGCACAACCGTCGCTACCTCGTCGAGCGGCTGGCGAGCGAGATCGCGTATGCGCGCCGGCACAACACGCGCCTGGGGCTCTTGCTGTTCGACCTCGATCACTTCAAGCGGGTGAACGACACCCACGGCCACCTCGCCGGCGACGAGGTGCTGCGCGAGATCGCCGCGCTCGTATCGCGCATGATTCGCGCCGAGGACGTCTTCGCCCGGTTCGGCGGCGAAGAGTTCGTCGTCATCGTGCGCGGCATCGAGCACGAGAACGTGGCCCGGTTCGCCGAGCGCCTGCGGGCGGCCGTCGAGCGACTGGAGATCCCCGCCGAATCGGTCGTGCTGCGGGCGACCATCAGCGTCGGGTACGTGTCGATGATCGAGCTACCCGAGGACGACCGCACCCCCGACGGCCTGATGCGCGTCGCCGACGAGCGCCTTTATCGGGCCAAAAGCGAAGGCAGAAACCGCACCTGCGGGGCCTGACGCCGCTTGACGACGGCGCTGAATCGCGATTCACTCTCGCGCCCTCGGTCTCCAGGAGGCATGCAGATGGCTGTCGACATCAAGAAGCTCTTCAACGACGACCTGCCCACCGCGCTCGGCAAGAACGCCGAGGACGCGAAGACGATTGGCGCGAAGTTCCAGGTGAACATCCCCGGCCCCAACGGCGGCGAGTGGAACATCGACGTCAGCCCCACCGGCGCGTCGTGCAAGCCGGGAAGCGGCCCTGCCGACTGTACGATCACCATCGCGGAAGAAGACTTCCAGAAGCTCTACGAGAACCCGCAGGCGAACGGGATGCAGCTCTTCTTCGCGGGCAAGCTCAAGGTGAGCGGCAACCAGATGCTCGCGATGAAGCTGCAGAAGCTCTTCTCGTATAAGTGACGCGCGCGGCGGCGGCGCCCCTCGCGGGCATCCGCGTGCTGGACTTGAGCCGGCTGCTGCCCGGCCCCTACGCCTCGCTGATCCTGGCCGACCTGGGCGCGCGCGTCGACAAGGTCGAGGACCGGGGTGGCGGCGATTACCTTCGCGGATCGTCGCCTCTGGTCGGGGATACCTCGGCCACGTTTCTCGCGCTCAACCGCAACAAGCGCAGCGCGTGCTTCGACTTGAAGAAGGAGAGCGCCCGCGCGGCGTTGCTTCGTCTCGTCGAGCAGGCCGACGTTCTCCTCGAGCAATTCCGTCCCGGGGTGCTCGGGCGCCTCGGCCTCGGCCACGACGTGCTGCGCGCGAGAAACCCTCGCCTGGTCGTCGCGGCGCTCACCGGCTACGGCCAGGACGGCCCGCTGTCGTCGCGTGCGGGTCACGACGTGAACTACCTCGCGCGCGCAGGCGTTCTCGGGCTGCAGGGGCCCCCGGACGTGCCCCCGCAAGTGCCGGCCTTTCAGGTCGCGGACATGGGGGGCGCCCTGTGGTGCGTCATCGGAATCCTCGCCGCGCTTCACGCGCGCGCGCGGACGGGCGAGGGGTGCGTCGTCGACGTCGCGATGGTCGAAGCGTCGATGGGCTTCGCGACGTCGGGCCTGGGCCCGGTGCTGGCCGGCGCGCTCCCGCGGCGCGGCGACGAGGCGCTGAGCGGCGGGCTGGCCGTGTACGGGACGTACGAGACGAAGGACCACCGGTACGTGTCGCTGGGAGCGCTGGAGCCGAAGTTCTGGGTCGCCTTCTGCGCCGGCGTGGGAATCGAGGCGGAGCTCGGCGCCCTGCTGCCGGGTCCTCATCAAGACGCGCTGAAAGCGCAGCTTCGCGGGGTCTTCTCGTCGCGCACGCGCGCCGAGTGGGAGGCGTTCGCCCGCGAGCACGACTGCTGCCTCGAGCCAGTGCTGGAGCCGGGCGAGGTCCTTTCGGACGAGCACCTGCGAGCCCGTGGCGTGTTCTTCGAGCTCGATTCGCCCTGGGGGCGGCTCACGCAGCTCCGGACGCCGCTCACGCCGCGCGACGCGAAGCACGCAGCGCCGCCTCGTCAGGGTGAGCACACCGACGAGATGCTGCGAGAAGCGGGATTCGACGAGGCGGCGATCGCCTCGATGCGGGCGGAGGGCGCGGCGGGAAGCGCCTGACGAGGAGCGCAGGTCAGATCTTGCGAAACTCCTCGACGAACTCCCAGTCGGCGATGAGCCCCTTGCGGAGCAGAATCGACAGCAGCGCGGAGAAGATGGCCTCCCACCGGGGCTCGGCCCCGAGGATCTCGCTCGCGTCGGCGCCGTGCGCCACCGCGCGCAGCGCGCTCACCAGGTCGCGCGCCGTGAGCTGATCGCTGACCTCGCCGAGGGGTGCCTCGAGATCGGGGCGCGACGGGCGCTTGCCCTTCGGCGGGGCGGGAATCGAAATGCTGGTGCCGTCGAGCAGGGTCAGCGAGATCATGCGGGGCCGGTGCTTGCGCTGCGGCGCGGCGTCCTTGTCCGCCACCTGGATGTCTGGCGACGAGGTGCGAGCGTTGTCGACGCGGGCCGCGGCGGGCGGCAAGCGTGCCTCGGCCGGGGAGATGTCGGGGCGGCTCCGTGCGCGCTCGGGAACGGGGGGAGGCGCGGGTGCGAGCTTCGGCCCCGACCCGGCAGGAACGGGTGGGGTCGGCGCCGCGACGTTCCCCGTCGGCGTGATCGGAGGGTTGGGTACGGAGACGGGAGCCGAGGCTTCGGGGGCCGTCTCCCCGAGGTAGTAGACCCGGATCGCCGCGCGGATGTCGCTCGGGCACGCGATCATCGGCTTGACCGCCAGGGAGCTCGCGCGCGCCACGTCGGCGATGGCCCCTTCGTTCGTGGGGTCGTCCATCGCCACGTACAGGGTCTCGCCCTGCTTGCGCACGCGCCGCACGAAGATGGGCACGAGGCAGTATTTCTCGAGATCTCGCGAGGTACCAGATTGAGGAGCGACCGCGAGAAGTCCACGTGGTAGAGCGACACCCACGGTACGCTGAGCTGGCGAGACAAGGTCTGGGTGAGCTGCACTTCGCTCACGAGACCCAGCTCGATGAGAAGCTGCCCGAGCTTGCGCCCGTCCTTGCGCTGGGCAAAGAGCGCCTGCTCGAGCTGCGACTGCGAGAGCACCCCCCCCTCGACCAGCAGCTCGCCGATGCGCTTTGCCACGACAGCATCGTACGCCAGGCGCCCCGTGCGGCGCGAGGATCCTGCCGGGCGGTTCCGGGCGGTAGGTTCGGCACCCGCCCGAACCCGTACGTCCCTTCGCGCGTAGTAGCGTGATAGCCTCGGTAGACCCCGCGGGGTTGCCGGCGAGGTGTCATGCGGTCCTGTCCTCAGTGCGCCAGCCAGTGCGACGACGCGCACCGATTCTGCCCCGCGTGCGGTTTTCCCGTCGGGAAGGTCGCGCTTAGCCCCGACGATCCCCTCATCGGACGCACGCTGCCGGGCGGCTACCTCATCCTGGAGCTGGTCGGCATCGGCGGCATGGGGCGGGTGTACCGGGCCGAGCAGACGAACCTCGGCCGCACGGTCGCGGTGAAGATCATTCACCCGCATCTGGTCGGGGAGGAGAACGCCGCGGCGCGTTTCATCACCGAGGCGCGCGCCGCCAGCCGCCTGAACCACCCGAACTCGGTCGGCATCATCGACTTCGGCAAGTCGCCCGACGGGCAGCTCTATCTGGTCATGGAGTTTCTGCGGGGCCGCGATCTCGCACGCGTGACCTACGAAGACGGCCCGCTGGCGTTTCGTCGCATCGTGGATGTGCTGCGCCAGACGCTCGCGGCGCTCGCCGAGGCACACAACGCGAACATCGTGCACCGCGACCTGAAGCCCGAGAACATCATCCTCGAGCCGATGCGCGCGGGCGGCGACTTCGTCAAGGTCGTCGACTTCGGCCTCGCCAAGATGCGCGCGGAGGCGCAGCAGCCCGGCATCACGAGCCCCGGCATCGTCTGCGGCACGCCCGAGTACATGAGCCCCGAGCAGGCGCGCGGCGATCCGCTCGACCCGCGCAGCGACCTCTACGCCGTCGGCGTCATCCTCTTCCAGCTGCTCACGGGCAGGCTTCCCTTCGAGGCCGATTCGCCCACCCAGGTCGTGCTCGCGCATCTGACCCAGCAGCCGCGGGACCCGCGCGAGGTGGCGCCGGAACGGCAGATCCCCGACGCCCTCGCCGAGATCGCGCTCGCGCGCTCGCCAAGGATCCGAACGACCGCTACGACGACTCGGACGCCATGTCGGCGGCGCTCGCGCGAGGCGCTGGCCGAGGTCGAGGACCGCGCCAGCCTGCGCAGCGGGTCCGCCGGCGGCGCCGTGCGCTGCGGCTCGTGCGGCGCGCTCAACCCCGCGTCGCAGAAGTTCTGCGGCGAGTGCGGCGCCGCCACGACCTCGACGCATCAGGTCGACGCCCTCCGCGCCGCGTCGTCGCGGGCCCTCGCCAGCGCGGCGCGCGACGCAGCGCCGAGCCGGCCCGCGTCGCGCCCGACCCGAGAGCGGCGCGCCGGGCGCCCTCCCGTTCATCGGCCGGCAGGACGACCTGGCCTGGCTCGAGGCGCGGCGCGGCGAGGCGCGCTCGCTGGCGGGCGCGCGCGTCGTGGGCGACGTCGGCGTCGGCAAGACCCGCCTCGTGCGCGAGTTCCTCGACGTCGGCGTCCGGCCGCGGGCGACGTCGTCGTGCAGACCGGGCCCGATCCGGCGTGGGCCGAGGTCGGCTACTGGGCGCTGCGGCGCGCCATCGTCCAGCTCGCGTCGCTTCCCGAAACGGGCGGCGGGGCCGCGCGACTGGGTGGCGGCGACGCCCGAAGCGCGGCGCGGGCTGGGGGACGTCTTCGGTCACGACAGCCCGGCGAGCGCCGCGTCGCTCTCGCCCGACGAGCGCCGCTTCGCCGCGGCCGAAGCGCTGCGCTGGGCCCTCGTCCGCGCGAGCGAGCGCGCGCGCGGCCATCGCGTCGTTCTGGCCGTGGACGACCTGCACTGCGTCGACGGCGCCAGCCGCAACGCGTTCGCCGACGCGCTCAGCGATCCGCCGCTGGTCCCGGCGCTGCTCGTCGCGACTGTACGCGCCCGGGCTTCGACCCCGGGTGGCCGGCGCGACGTCGCGACGGCGCGCGTGCTCACCGGGCTGCCCGACCGGAGTCGTCGCCAAGGCGTCGTCCCAGGCGGCGCAGCCGAGCTCGCCCGCCTTGAGCGGCGCGAGCACCATCGCTCCGCTGTACCTGGAGCAGCTCTTGCGCTTCATGCGGGAGGAGTCCGGCGCCGCCCCCCCGGCCTCGCCGACATCATCGCGATGCGCGTCGAGCGCCTCCCCGCCGATGCCCGGCGCGTTCTGCAGGCGGCGGCCGTGTGGGGCGACGACGCCGACGACGAGGTCCTGGCTCGCATGCTCGTCGAGGAGGTCGACCTCGTGGAGGCGCTGGGGTTCCTGCGCCGCGCGGGGATGCTCCTGGTCGGCGGCGGCGTCGACCTCCGCACGTCGCATCCGCTCGTGCGCGAAGTGACGCTGGCGACCATCCCCGCGGCCGTCCGCCGCGAGCTCCACGCCGCAGCCGCCGTCGTCTGCGACGAACGCGATCTGCCCATCGAGATGCGCGCGATGCACGAGTACTGGGGCGGCACCACGTTCCAGGCGCTCCTCTTGCTCGAGCGGGTCAGCGTCGCCGCGTCCGCGCGCGGGGATCACCAGGGCGCCATCATGGCCCTGCGCCGCAGTCTCGAGCTCGCGCGTCGCGAGCTATTCCGCGGTGAGCTCGATGACCCGATGCGCGCCGTGCTGATCTTCAGCCGCAAGCTGGGCGAGGCCCTCACCAAGGGCGGGCAGCTCAACGACGCCGAGGGCGTGCTGCGCGAGGCGCTCGACATCGCGGGCCCCAGCGGAAAAGACCGGGCGGTGGTGCTCGGCGCGCTCGCTCAAGTCGCCCACGGCCGCGACCGCCAGCAGGAGGCGCGCGATTACCTGCGCGAGGCGATGGACCTCGCGTCTCGCAGCGGTGCCCAGGACCTCACCGCTTCGCTCGAGAACCTCCGGCGAGCCATTGCAGTCTGGTGGTCGCGTCGTCGTGGTAACGAGGACGCAGGCGGAATGCACATCGCTCGCTGGGACCTCGACAAGACCTACCTGCGCACCGAATTCGACTCGCTGCGCGATCTGGTGAGGACTGCGCTCGAGCGTCCCGACGAGAAGCGCACCAACCCGGGAGCCTCCACGCTGCTTCGCGAAATGGTGCGCACGGGCGTCCGCGTGCACATCCTCTCCGGCTCTCCGGAGCAGATGCGCCGTCGCCTCGAAGACAAGCTGCGCCTCGACGGGATCACCTGGGACACCTTCACGCTCAAGCCGAATCTGCAGAACCTGCTGCGGCTGCGTTTCCGCGCGGTGCGCGACCAGCTCGGGTACAAGCTGCCGGCGCTCCTGCGGGCGCGCGCCCGGCTCGCCGCGCAGGGGGAGCCGGCCGTGGAATCGACGGAGAGCCTCTTCGGCGACGACGCCGAGGCCGACGCGTACGTGTACTCGCTTTACGCCGATTTCGTCGCCGGTCGGGTGGGCGAGGACCTCTTGCTACGCGTTCTCGAGCGCGGGCGCGTGTACGACGACGTCGTGGCCGAAGCCATGGAGACGGCCCGCACCGTCGAGCGCGCCGACGCCGTCGAGCGCATTCTGATTCATCTGGAGCGCCAAACGCCGCCCGACGACTTTCGCAAGTACGGGCCGCGGGTCGTCCCTTTTTACAACTACCTGCAGGCCGCCTTCGTGCTGCACGAGGACGGCCGGCTCGGGCCGGAGAGTGTGCTCCGTGTGGCCGTGGAGCTCGTGACCGAGCACCGCTTCGACGGCGACGCGCTCGCTCGCAGCTATCTCGATCTGGCTCGTCGCGGACACCTGCGGGGAGTCGCCGTCGACTCGCTCGGCACGACGCTCGACACGTGGCTTGCCCACGGGCAGGTGCCCGCGGCCGACGAGCTCCGCACGATGACGGCGCGCGTCTTGCCGATGGTCGAGGGCGCGCGCGCGGCCTGGGAGTCGGCCGGGCAGCCCATTCCCGATTACATCGCGCTCGTCGACGCGCACAACGCGCGCCGGCGCCGCGCGTGAGCGAGGGGCGACCGCGGCGCGGCGTTACTGTTTGGTCGCCGAGAACGTGATGGTCCCCGAGCCGGCCATGCCCATCACGCCGGTCTCGGTCTGCACGAGCAGCGTGTTGCCCTTCACGCAGTAGGGCGACGCCGTGCCGTCGAGCGTGACCATCGTGCCCGACACCGAGTACGTGCCCATCTGGGGACCGCTCGCCTGCATGTCCGTGACGTGACACGCGCACCCGCCGGAGCTGTCCGAGCACGTCCCCATTTGCGCCGGCCCGGCATCGGTGGACTGGTTCAGGCTGGTCTGGAGGTCGGCGCACGTCGCGCCGCCCGTGAGGCACGAGGCCGGGATGGTTACGTCCTGGACCGCCGAAGTGCTGGTGTTGATGGTGTACGTGCCGCCCGATTGAAACGCGACGGTGCCGCTTATGGATTCCGTGAGGTGGAACGCGGCCGAGGGGCACATGCCCGCAAGCGGGTTCAGACCGCTGCTCACGCAGGCACTGTCAAACTTCCAGGTCCCGGTGAGAATCGCCGCCGCACGCGGCGAACGCAGCGCAGCTCGCCCCCGTGCTGCTGCTCGAGCAAGCCGTTGCGAGCACGCACGCCGCCAGCGCGAATCCTGTCCACAAGGAAGGTTTCATGAACGATCAGGGTAAGCCCATTGCGCGAGAGGGGGCAACGGGTACATCGCCCGCGATCGAAGGCGAGACCAGCGCGGTTGCAAGCCCACCAACCGGGTCCGAACGCGATACGACCGCGGTTGCAAGCCCACCAACCGGGTCCGAACGCGATACCACCGCGGTTGCAAGCCGACCACTCGCGGTTGCAAGCGATACAACCGCGGTTGCAAGGCGACCACCCGCAGTTGCAAGCGATACAACCGCGGTTGCAAGGCGACCACCCGCGGTTGCAAGCGATACAACCGCGGTTGCAAGGCGACCACCCGCGGTTGCAAGCGATACAACCGTGGTCGCAAGGCGACCACCCGCGGTTGCAAGCGATACAACCGCGGTTGCAAGCTCACCAACCGGGTTCGGGCGCCATACAACCGCAGTACGTAAGCTCGCTTACCGCTGTCGAGACCAAACGAGCGTGTGCGAAAGGCAACCAACCATCATCTGTATCGGACGAATCGCGCCCGCTGAGCTTGCGACCGACGATTCGTGGCAAGCAGGGCGCCGCTCTGAACCTCCGACCGCGGCTTGTAACGTACAAGCCCGCCGCGCAGGCCAAGCCACCGCGATCGGCAGCCAATGAGCCTCGACCCCAAGCTTCCCAACCGGAATTCGTAGCGAACGGGTCACGTTCTCGTGCCTCCCGACCGCGGTTGCTTGCGTTACACGAGAAACTCGCGAGTCGCTCACCCTCGCAGGCGCCATCGCGACGCCTGCTTGTCACGAGCCAATTCGAGCTCCAGCTTTTTTCGGAGTTCTTGGAGCCCCGGCGGGAGGAGGACGCGCCCCTCGTCGAGCCACCGGATCGCCTGGAGCATCGCTTCGCTCCGCGTGGCAAAGTGCTCGGCGGGCGCCGGCGGCCTCTGGACCCACTGGATGGCCGTGATGATGCCGCGCAGGATTGCCGATGGCGTCACGTTTGCCCCGCCGAGGCTCGCTTCCCGCTGCAGGTCGAGGGTCTTCGTGATCCAATCTGCCGCGATCCGGCGCTGGCTCGCCGTCGGGATTTGTTTGACTCGCGTCAGGTCCGTCACCTGGGTGCATCGCTCGCGCTGGGCCACGCACGCGCGGAGCAGTTCTTCGACATACCGCAGCGCGTCGCGGAGCTCCGAGTCAGCAACGTGACCTTCGGGCATGTCCATGAGGATGATGGGCCAATCGATGGTCGAGATCCGGAGCGCGCCGAACTCCCGGAGGACGCGGGCGACGATGGCCAAGCGAGTCCAATATAGACGAGCGAAGATGCCGCGCGGCTAGCCACCTTTCTCTGTAGCGAGATGCACGGGGGGCTATCCGGGGCTCTTCGCGCTGCGACGAGGGCCTGGCGTACATCCGCTTCGACACGGACAACATCTTGGGGATCCGCTGCTGCTGGCCGTGACCGGCGCCGACTGCCTTTTCACACCCACGCGTTGTTGAGAATCTCGCCCACGCCGCCTGCGCCCGGCACGATGTACTGGTGATCGTCCAGGCCGCGCTCCTCGTCCCAGCGCGTGCCGGGCACCGTCGCCAGGATCTCGTCTGCGCTCAGGCCGCGGTCGAGCCGCAGCGCGTACACGGTCAGGTCCGGATGGGCGCGCAGGACGTTGCGCAGATACTCGGGCGTCACGATGAGGTGGATCGCGATGCAGCGCCCGGGTATGCCCGCCAGGCGCTGCTTGTAATGGTCGACCGCGCTCGTCATCGACGCGCCCGTCGCGCCCATCGGGTCGGGGAACAGGAGCACGCGCCCCTCGACGTCGCGCCCGATCTTCGCGTCGTGCCAGGTGGCGCCGGTCACGTGGCCTTCGGCGTCGGTCGCGCGCGACATGAAGAGGTGATCTTGGCGGACGCACGCCGGATCGAGGAGGTCGTTGAGCAGGTCGTAGACGACCTGCGAGGGGACGGTACCGGCCCGCGCGATGCCGACGGTGACGACGCGCGTCGTCGGCTCGACGGCGCAGGACCGAACGACCGCCTGGGGCGACGAGGTCGCCATGCGAGTCGGCACGTCCAGGCGCGCTCGAGGAAACTCGGCTGCAACGACGACGTGCGCCAGCTTCTCGTAGAGCGTGCGCACGAGGCGACCCACCTCGGGTTGTTTCGTTTCGCTCGCGCAGAGCCGCGCGAGCTGCGTCCACGCGACCGGGTCGTCCAGCAGGTGGACGCTGGGGCCGTAACGGTGCTCGATTTCGCAGGGACGGAAGCGGCTCTTGGCGTACGCCGCCTCCCTCACGTCCAGTGCCCTGCGCGTAGCGCCGCCGCGTCGATGATCTTCACCTTCGGGCCGAGCGCCTCGCGGAAGGAGTCTTCGTCTTCGTCATCCATGATGGCGTCGCCGAAGCCGGCGGCGATCTCCATCGCCGTGGAGAGGATGCGCAAGAACTGGGCGAAGCTCGACGCCGCCAGCGTGGGTACCCACCGGTCCTGGCCGCTCATCGCCGTGTACACCGGGCAGTCCCCCTCGGGGTCCGGCTTGCTCACGTCGAGGAAGTAGGGGTCGCCGAGAAGCGAGCTCTCGCCGATGACGACCCAGGCAGCCTTCCAATCCGAAGGCGCCGAGCCGCTCTCTCCGAGGGCTTTGACGAGCTGCTGCGCCTTGAGGAGCTCCTCACCGGGGATGAGGCGAATGCGCTCGACCGGGGTGACGGTCTCGACCTTCTCTGGGTTGGCTGCCAGAAGGAAGCTCCGGTAGCGCGACGGGACGCGCAGCTGCTTTCGCAGGTCCTCGACGAGCGGCTGCGCGACCTTGCCAAAAGAGCAAGGCAGCTTGCGCTTTGCGAATACTGCCTTCAGGGCCTCCACCGCGTCCGCGAGATCACTGTCCACGTGGGTCGCCTCGCACTCAAGTTCCGGTCGCCGCCCAGCGCGGGCGGCGCCGACGGTGGCGTAAACGAAGCCCAACCACGGTAGCATCCCTGTCCACGATTTCGAAAAGGGTTTCGGCGTGCCTTGCCCCGGCTGCGCTAAGGGGCGGCGATCGGGCAGCGCACCTCTACCTTCACTTCGGAGGCGTTGGCCTCGCCGCCCAGGCTGCGCAGCGGCTCGACCAACGTTTCGACCGAAGCCTCACTGACCGCTCGTGCCGGCCCTGACCACGGTTCGGCCCTTGCCTTGGCGCTCGAGGCGCGGGGCTCGAGCTCGACTGACGCATGGACGCGCGCCATGTCCTGGTCGGGGACGCTCAGCGAGATGCGCAGCTCGACGGCCCCCGACTCGCCGCCGGTCACGCTCTCGCTCAGGCCGAAGGCGTCCGGGTGCTGCGCGAGGGGGCGGCAGAGCTCCGCGGTGCCCGGGCCGGCGTCCGCCCCGAAGACCAGCGCCGCCCAGGCCCCGACATCGACCGTGCTGCGCCGGCCGGCCGTCCCGGCCCTCACGACCGGCCGGCACGTGGGCGCCTGGGGGCCTCCGTCGCGGCGGGCATCCAGCAGCGTGTCCGGGAGGGTTCCGGGCGGGCACTGCACCGGACGAGCGCAGGTGCCGCCGGCGAGCCGCGAGCCGCGCGGACACGCGGCGTCTGCGGGAACGCACGCGAACCTCCCCTCGATCACGACGGGCGACGTGGCCTCGGGGCACGCCCCTGCGCGAAGCGCGCCCGTTTGCCCCGTTTGCCCCGTTTGCCCCGTTTGCGGGATGCACGAGCCTTGCGCGAGATCGAGCGCCTCGCCTGCCGTGCACGAACGAAAGGCGCAGCCTGCGGCCGTCATGAGGGCTGCGGGCCCGCAATAGGCATCCGCGACACGCGGGGGCACGCATGCGCCGAGGAGCCGCGTGGTGCCGTGGGCGCACGCGCACCGGCCGGTCGCATCCTGGGCGGCGTCGCGCGGGCACGCTGGTGCGCAACTCTCCCCGATGCAAGCCGGGGTTCCGGCGAGCCCCGCCGCGCACGACGCCACGAATGCGCCCGCCAACGCGCACGCGAGGGCAGCGGCGGCTCCTCGCACGGCGAGGCCAGCCATGCCCGGCCAGTCGGGCGGGCCGAGCAGGCCGAGCCGAGAGATGGCGCGCATCGGCGTCGGACCGTACGCGTGCTAGAGAAAGGCGCCAATGTTTGCGGTTCTCGTGGACGGAACGCCGGAATTCGAGCCTGCGCTGGCGCGGCTCGAACGGCGTGGCGCCGCGGACTTCGCGCGCGTGGAAGGCACGGTCCGCGAGATTCTCACCGCGGTCCGAACGGGCGGCGACGAGGCCGTGCAGGGCTACAACGCGCGCTTCGGGCGCCGCGCGCCGCGTCTCCTGCTCGGCGAATATCCCGGCGCGGCGGCGCTGGCTCGCTTGCCAGGCGAAGCGAGTGCCGCCCTGGAGCTGGCCGCGGCGCGCATCCGCGCGTTTCACGAACGCGAGCGCGACATCGAGCCACACGGTGCTTCGAGACCGGGCGGCGGCTTCCGCTACGACGAGCACGGCATCACGCTCGGCGTCCGGGTGCTACCGATCGCGCGGGTCGGCGTCTACGCGCCCGGAGGCAAGGCCCGCTATCCGTCGAGCGTACTCATGTCGGCCATCCCGGCGCAGGTCGCTGGCGTAGGCGAGATTCTCCTGGCGACACCCCTCGCGGGGGACGCCTCCGACGACGCCATCTTCGCAGCAGCCCACCTCTCCGGCGTCACGGCGATCGTGGACGCCGGCGGCGCCCAAGCCATCGGCGCGCTCGCGTACGGCACCGAGAGCATCGCCCGCGTCGACAAGATTGTCGGGCCCGGCAACCTCTACGTCGCCTGCGCCAAGCAGCTCGTCTTCGGCGAGGTCGACGTGGACGGCATCGCCGGGCCCAGCGAGATCCTGGTCGTCGCGGACGACGAGGCGGACCCGCGCGTGGTCGCCGCGGACCTCTTGTCCCAGGCGGAGCACGACGAGGCCGCGTACCCGCTGCTCGTGTGTCTGTCCGATCTCATGGCGCACGCCGTTTCTCGCGAGCTCGAGTTGCAGCTGGCCACCTTGCCGCGCGCGGGCATCGCGCGCGCGTCGCTCGCCAACGGCGCCGCCTTCGTCGTTCGCGGCCGAGAGCGCATGGCTGCGGTCGCCGACCGCCTCGCGCCCGAGCACCTCGCTCTCCACGTCGTCGATCCGCACGCGCTCCTCGCCCGGATCCGGCGAGCCGGTGCCGCATTCGTCGGGCCGAGCACGCCGGAGGCCATGGGCGACTACGTCGCCGGCCCGTCGCACGTGCTTCCAACGGGCGGAGCCGTCCGGTTCGGGTCGCCGCTCGGCGTCTACGACTTCGTCACGCGCACCTCGGTGATCCAGTACACACCCGAGGCGCTTCAGCACCACGAACGCGCGGTGTGCGCGCTCGCTCGGCTCGAGGGTCTCGAGGCCCACGCGCGGGCGGTGGAAGCTCGCCGGCCGCGGAACTGACGGTCTCGCGTCGCAGCTCTGAAGGCGGGGCCATCGATTGGCTCCAAGTGCACGGCTTTTTGTAGCTTTCGCACCGGTTGCAACTTTGCATGGCGCTCGCGGAGCGGTGGGGCCCGCGTGGTCCAGGAGGAGGACGAGATGCTGCCGAGGTTCCTGCGCTCGATTGGCACGACGGCCATCGCGGTCGCCGTGTTCGCGCTCTCGGCCTGCTCCCAGCAGCGGCCGATCATCGACCGGGTGCAGGCGATGGCTCTCGACAAGCACTTCTTCGTCGGGTCCAGCCTCAGCGATACGAGCGACGACCCCGAGTTTTACATGAGCAATCGGATCATCGACGAGCCCTACGGTGTCGGCCAGGGGTTTTTCTTGATGCAGTCGGTCGGCGCCCTGTCGCGAATCAAATGGGAGATCCAGGAGAGCGTCCTCATCGCGCGCCTGACCTACGACCGCATCCAGAATAGCGACCACTACGGCGCCGCCCACACCGACAACGGCCAGATTGTCGCCGAGTACAACGTATCGAGCCACTTCGACATCATCCGCGACTACAACACGCAGACCGGCGAGCAGCTCAACGTCGTCGTCGAGAACACGACGGACCGGCCCTGGTACGAACGCGACTACTTCCGCGTCGACTGGTCGAAGAACCTCGTCACCGACTCGTACGACTTCGACCTGCTCTCGATGGCGACTGGCTTCGAGGGGGTCAAGTTCGATCCGCTTCAGTACTACGTCGAAGATCCGGCCGACCCGAACGCGCCGGTCTTCGACACCGAGCACGGGTACTTCGACGTGACGAACAAGGTGTTCGCGACGCCGCAGATGGTGAACACGCCCTACGGCAGTTTCCCGCTGTGCGCGCTCTTCACGGGTTATGGCGGCACCCGTCCGGCCTACACGTGCAACCCCGCCGAGGTCACGAATCGCCTCGCGTTCAAGAAAGTCGTCGACGACGACTACGAGCCCGAGGACTGGACCGGAACGAAGATGGACGCGTTCGGCTGGTTCACGGTCGATCGCTTCGGGTACGACCGCAACTACGGCATCGTCGACCCGAGCTGGCACCGCTTCGCGAGCAAGTACCAGATCTGGCAGAAGGCCCACGTGGACGGCTCTCAGTGCGCGGTCGACTCCTGGCGCGACGCGAACGGAAACGTGCAGGGGTACAGGCTGAACGCCGACGGCAGCGTCTACTACGACCCCGCGACGGGGCTGCCGCAACCGGATCCGAAGAGCAAGACGCCGTTCACGAAGAGCTGCGTCGGCTGCGACGTGCATCGCGACAGCGACGGCGACGGCACCGAGGACGAGTGTCAGTTCACCGATGCGGGCGGGACGGTCGTCCACCCGGGCTCGCGTTGCGACGAGTTCACCAACAAATGCGACCTGCCCCTTTACGAGCGCTCGACCAGGACGATCCCGCTCTACTACGGGCCCGGGTCGCCCCCGGATCTCTTCGCCTCGACGGCGCACGCCCTCAACGACTGGAACATCGCCGTGAAGCGTTCGGTCCAGCTGGGCAAGCTCGTCGAGGCGAGCCGCGTGGGAGTCATGGTCTCGGGCGTCAACGATGCCAACGCGCTCCCGACCAGCGACGCGGACCTCATCGCCGATCAGCAGAGCGGCAGGAAGGTCCCGGACATCTTCGTTCTTTGCCACAACCCCGTGGGCGCGCAGGACGACCCGGCGTGCGGGCCCGTGGGTCTGTCCGCCCGCCTGGGCGACTTGCGCTACCACATGGTCAACGTCGTGCAGAACCCGCAGGCGCCGTCGCCGTGGGGCGTGATGACGGACTTCGACGATCCGCTGACGGGCGAGAAGGTGCAGGCGAGCATCAACGTCTGGGCGGCGGTCACGGACACCGCCTCGCAGTACGTGGAAGACCTGCTGCGCTGGATCAACGGCGAGATCTCGAACCAGCAGATCGCCAACGGGCAGTACATGAGCCAGTGGCTCAGCGGCAGCAAGCTGAGCACCAGGCAGTACGTCCCGAACGTTCTCACCAAGGACGAGATCCAGGCCCGCCTTGGCTCGATCGACCGGACGATCGCCGGCCAGAACGGATTGCCGGCCGGCAAGAAGCTTCCGGTGCCGGTCGCCGCGGCGCTCGCGGCGCAGAACCTCGCGCAGGCGGGCGGGCCCTCCATGGACTCGCAGCTCGAGGGGACTCGGTCGCAGCTCATCGGCAGCCCGTGGGAAGCGCAGCTTCTCACGCCCGAGATCCTGCAGGCGGCCGGGTACGATCCGAGCCAGCCGTTCGCCGGGGACCCGACGACACTCGCGGCGGCGTCACCGCTTCAGGGTGCGAACCCGCGACTGTCGCGCTGGGGACAGAAGATGATGTCCGCCGCGCTCACGTCGCGCGGCTTCTGCGTGCTGCAGGACGACCCCGAGCCCGATTCGCTCGTGGGCATGGCGCGCCAGGCGGCGACGCTCTTTCCGGCGCCGAGCCCGAACGATCCCGCGGCGATCTACAAGCACGACCAGCAGGTGCATCAATGGATCCGCGAGCAGTTCCACGTCTCCGTCATGGCCCACGAGATGGGCCACTCGATGGGGTTGCGGCACAACTTCGTCGGCAGCTGGGACTCGCTCAACTATCACACCGAGTACTGGCAGCTCCGGACGCGCAACGGCGCCGAGCATTACTGCGGATACCCTGGCTCGCTCGACGCGACCACGCCGAACACCGACGGCACCAAGTGCGTGGGGCCGCGCTGGGTCGATCCGGTCACCGAGCAGGAGACCAACGGTCTGATCTGGAAGTGGGCGTCCTCGACGGTGATGGACTACCCCGGCGACCAGACGCAGGACATGAACGACATCGGTCTCTACGACAAGGCGGCGATGCGCTTCGGCTATGCAAACCTCGTCGACGTCGAGAAGACCCGCACGTACACCGAGCAGCGAGGCACGGCCTACGGCTCGAACAACGCGCTCGATTACATCGACGCAGTCGACGGCTTCGGCGGAATCTTCGGGTCGTCGATCGGCGGCAACCACTACAGCACGTACGCCGACCGATACGGCCTCCTCGGCACGTGCAAGCCGAAGGAAAACTGGACGGGCGATCCCAACGATCCTCTGTCGCAGCAGTGCACGGGCGCGGACATCGACTACGCCGCGGAGCGCGACATGAAGACGGTCGACAAGTTCTCGTCGGGCATCACGGCCGTGCGGCCGGACCTCGTCGCGCACTTCGCCGTCGACGCGCGCGGGTGCGACACGACCAGCCTCTGGTCCCCGAACGGCGGCTGCCCTTCGGCCAGCCGCAACCGCGTACGCCACCCGTACGCGTTCGGCTCCGACGAGTTCGCCGACTTCGGCAACGTGCCGGTGTTCCGCTTCGACGCCGGCGCCGACTCGTACGAGCAGATCCAGTTCTTGGTCTCGACCTACGAGGACCGGTACATCTTCAACAACTTCCGCCGCAACCGCGTCACCTTCAGCACGATGGGGGTCCTGAACCAGCTATGCGACCGCTACTGGTCCAAGATCCAATACATCACCAAGAGCCTCGCGCTCGGCATCGAGCTCCTCACGCAGCCCGGGCAACCAGACCCCACGACCGATCCGGGCCAGCTGATGCCGCTCGCCATGGGCTCGGCCGACGGGCTCGCGATGTTCGTGCGTGCGCTGACGCGGCCGGCCCCCGGCCCGTACGTCGTCCAGCAGCCGACTCCGGGGGGACCATCGAGTCCGCCGAACGCCTGGGGCGGCGCCTGGCAGCTCGGCGACGCCATGAGCGACACCGCGCCTCCCAGCACCGTGAACATCTCGCTCGGTGACGGCCAGGGGCGCTACCTGCACAACGACTACGACTACACGCAGGGCTACTGGTGGAGCGACTACCAGACGCAAGTCGGAGCGTTTTACGAGAAGTTCTTCGCGCCGGCCTATCTCCTGGAGGCATACAACGATTTCATCTCCAACTCGGAAGACGACTACGTCGACGGCCGATACAAGAACTTGAGCTACGCCTCCATCTATCCCAACCAGATCCGGCGCATCTTCTCCAACCTGATGGCGACGCAGAGCGCGACGCAGGTCGACCAGAACGGCACCGTGGCTCAGATCTTCACGCTCGCGCCGTACGCGATGCCCGGCACCATGAGCGCGAGCGTGACCAATCCGCCGACCCAGGCTCAGTACCTGCCCTGGCACCTCTACGACACGACCGCGCAGGTCGCCCCGCAGCTGCAGTATCCGCCCGGCGCGGTGCTGCTCGATCCGCTCGTCGGATGGGAGACTCAGTACCCGGCGCTCATCAACCTGTTCTGGTTCGGACCGACGTCGCTCAGCATGGATCTCGTCGATCAGATGCGCATCTTCTCACCGGGCGACGCCGCGAGCGTGTCGCTCCCCGCGAATCAGCAGGTGAAGTTCCGGGATCCGAACACGGGCCTGGAATACGTCGCCAAGAACTACGGAACCGAGTGGGTCAATCCGGCCGTGGGCTTCCCCGTGGCCAAGACGATCGGCGCGCGCATGATCCAGCACGCGAACTACCTCGCGCAGCTCGCCTACCAGGTGACGGGCTCCCCGGATTCGACGACAGGCGAGCTCACGTACGCGCAAGACTCCAGCGGCAACCCGGTGCCCAACGCTTCGGCGGCGGCGCAGAACGCGGCGGCCATGCTCAAGGGGTACGCGTCGAACCTCGACACCGTGCGCCAGCTGACGCTCTTCTTCGGGTACGGGCCGCTGGGGCGCTAGACTAGTCTAGAACGCATCCGACAACTCTCTTGGAACCGGTCAGGGACGAGGCGGGGGCGGGAGTTCGGGTTTTGTTCGGGCATGCCTGCCCTTTGCAGGGAACGGGTCCGCGCCGCTGGCGGCCGCACGGGGCCCGGGTCCGCGCGGCCCCTGTACGAGGTGGGGGCATGCCCGAACAAAACCCGAACTCCCGCTATCGACGGGGCTCGCGTCAGGGGGCGGGGTACGGTGCGTCGCTGAGGTCCGCGACGCATGGTGGGGAGGCGCGTTCGGATGTCGCGGAAGGGCAGCCGAACGCTTCGCGTGCGGCGGTGCATCCCGCGGAGGGGGATGCTCACGCGAGGGAAGCGGGCGCGAGTCCGGCGGATACGTATGCGTACGCGAGGGAAGCGGTCACGCGTCGTGCGTGAACGACCAGGAGCTCCGGTAACAGTTGGTCGTGGTGCTCATGCCCCAGCGCGGGCGGCTTCGCCGAAGGCGCGACATCCGAACGCGGCCCCCCGCCATGCGTCGCGGGCCCTCCGAGACGCATGTACAGCGCCCCCTGACGCGAGCCCCGTCGATAGCGGGAGTTCGGGGTTTGTTCGGGCATGCCCCCACCTCGTACAGGGGCCGCGCGGACCCGGGCCCCGTGCGGCCGCCAGCGGCGCGGACCCGTTCCCTGCAAAGGGCAGGCATGCCCGAACAAAACCCGAACTCCCGCCCCCGCCTCGAACGCATCCGACTCGCGTTGCAACGGGTCAGTTGCCGGACGCGTTCTAGTGTCCCGGGTCCGGAATTCGTTTACCGAATCACGGGCCCCGGGACACTACGTCGCTGCGAGCCGCCATGGCCGCGCTGATCCAGCGGAAAGCACCCGGCGCGAGGCGGGCAGCCGCCGACGCGAGCCGCACGAAGCGCGTGGTCTCCACGACCGCCTGTCCGCGGTCAATCGCCCGCAGCGTCTGATCGGCTACGTCGTCGGGGGATTGCGCCTCGACGCCGCGCGGGCGCACCCCTGCGCGCCCATCGGTCGTGACGGCGTGCTCGCGGAACGGGGTGTCTACCGGTCCAGGGCGGACGACGACGACGCGAACGCCCGTTCCGACGAGCTCTGCTCGGAGAGACATGGAGAGCGCCTCGAGGGCGAACTTGCTGGCGGCGTACGCGCCCATGCGCGGGGAGGCGACCACGCCTGCCACCGACGAGGTCATCACGATGGCCCCGCCGGTCCGCGTGAGCGGATTCGAGCGCGAGCTGCGCGAGGCGCAGGGGTGCGATCACGTTGAGCGCGAAGAGGGCCTCCAGCTCCTTCGCGTCGATGCGGGCGACGCTCCCGTAGTACCCGCGTCCCGCGTTGTTCACGAGCACGTCGAGCCGCCCCGCCTCGCTGCGCGCGCGCTCGATGAGCCGAAGCCGGTCTTCCTCGCGGGTCACGTCGGCGGGGATCGTGATTGGTCGGCCTCCTGCGGCTTGCACGGCTCTCGCCACGCGGGCCAGGCCCACTTCGTCTCGCGCGCTCAGGACCACGGTCCACCCGCGCCGTGCCCACGCGCGTGCCAGCGCCTCTCCGATGCCGCTCGAGGCACCCGTGATCACGACCACAGACTCGGCCGCACCGACGCCACCCGTGCCACCCATGCCGGCGGATTTACACGATTACTCGGTGCGGAGATACGACGCTTTGATGAGCTTGAGGACGATCTCGGCCGTCTCCAGGTCGGTCGCCAGGCTCTTGTTCAGTACGGTCTCGAACACGCCGTGGTTGTGCGCGATCTGCAGGACGTCGAGCTCCTCGGGCTTGAGGTCGCGGAGCGGTGGAATGAGCGGGCTGCCCACCACGACGCGCGCCGCGAGGTCGGGCAGTTCGTCGCGAATGCGGTTGAACTCGTCGAGCTGCCGCATCCCCTCGATGAGGACCTCCTGCACGGTGACGTTCATCTCGTTGGGCAGCTCGCGCTCCTCGGGCGGGTCGAGATCGAAGAGCCCCTTCTGCCACGTGAGCATCCGATACAGGCTCTTGAGGGGCTGCACGTCGTCGAGGTCGTTGATGATCGCGAAGGAGATGTTGCCCTTCTTCAAGTAGATGCGCCCGACGTCGTCGTCGGTGCGGATGACCAGGATGCCGCTCTTCTTCGACGTGCCGAAGAGCTGCATCAGGTCGGGCAGCGGGACCTCCTCGATGCTCCCGCTCATCGTGCGCTGCTGGCTCGTACGTCGCGCTTGGGCCACGTTCTCGAGCTCGCGCTTCGCGTCCATGCCGTCGCGCGGCGCGTCTCCGGCGATGAGCTTCAAGATGCTCGTACCGATGAGAACCCGGTCCCCCTCTTTGAGGCGCGCCCGCTTGATCTTCTCGCCGTTGACGAACGTGCCGTTCGTCGAGCCGAGGTCCTCGATCCAGATCTGGTCCCCCTGCATCGCGATGCGCGCGTGCTTGCGCGAGACCATGTCTTCGACGAGCACCATGTCGAGGTCGCTCGATCGCCCGATGAGGATCTGCTTGTCGGAGGCGATGGGAAACTCGCCGCCTTGGTACTTGCCGCTGATGAACCGCAAGACGTGCGACCGTCCTCCCGGCCGCGGTGCGGGCGACGTTGACGCCTTGGGTGACGGGTCTTGCATTTCTCGTCCGACAGGAACGGAGGGGTTCATGCCGTGGTAAGGAGCAATGGTGGGCCTTGGCGCGCGCAAACGGCGCCCAAACGCTGGCAAAAAAAGGTTAATGGGAGCGAAGCTTGACGGTCAAGTCAACGCTGTAGGAATGGCAGCGCGCCGGGGCGACAGCGCGGGCCTGGGCAAGGGCAGGGGACAGGCATTTTCATGAGCGGCAGCGGCAGCAGCAGCAGCGAGCACGGTACGCTCGCCCACATCGACACGGATGGGGGCCGCGATGGACGTGACGGGGGAGGCGGTGGACGCGGCGGCCCTCGTCCCCCCGGCCCTCGCCCCGTTGCGCCGGGTGGAGACCCCCTCGGTACGCATAGGGTGCTCGAACCGAGGGGAGCTCTACCGCAGCCGGCGCAGCGTCTCGACAACGATTTCGGGCGCCTCTTCGCGGGCGAGGCGCTTCTGGGCGTCGAGACGCTGAACATCGATGCCGCAAGCTTTGCCCAGATGGAGCAGGAGGCGCACGGGAAAGCAGGTGGGCTACCCGACGTCGAGCAGGAGGTCGCGCACATCGTCCTACGGACCGTCGCTGAGCGCGGCAAGCAGCACAACCCGGTGACCGGCTCCGGAGGCATGCTCCTGGGCCGCGTCTTGCAGGTTGCCCCCGGGCGCGACGACGGCCTGTCCGAGGGGGACCGGGTCGCGACGCTCGTGTCGCTGTCTCTGACCCCGCTTCGCCTCGACCGGGTGCGAAGCGTTCGACGCGCGAGCGCGCAGATGGACGTGGACGGCGAAGCCGTGCTCTTCGCGACCGGTGCGTGCGCGAAGCTACCGACGGACATCGGCGAGCGGCTCGCGCTTGCCGTGCTCGACGTCGCGGGCGCGGCCCCGCAAGCTGCCCGCCTGGTCAAGCCCGGTCACGTCGTCGTCGTGCTGGGCGCGGGTGGCAAGAGCGGCGTGCTGTGCGTCGCCGAGGCGCGGCGCCGGGGGGGCCCGAGCGCGCTGGTCGTGGGGATCGAGGCGGGCGCCCGCGCCCTGGATGACCTGAAGACGCTTGGTCTGTGCGACGCAGCGATCTCGGTCGACGCCCGCGATCCGCTCGCGGTGCGCCGCGCCGTCTTCGAGGCGACGGGCGGGCGTGCGGCGGACGTCACGTTTTCGTGCGTCAACGTGCAGGACGCGGAGCTCGGGGCCATCCTCGTCACGCGCGACCGTGGCGTCGTCTACTTCTTCGCGATGTCGACCAGTTTCACGAAGGCAGCGCTCGGCGCCGAGGGTGTCGGCAAGGATGTCGATCTCTACGTCGGCAACGGCTTCGCCCGCGGGCATGCGGAGCACACGCTCGCCATGCTGCGCGAGATGCCCGCCGTGCGCGCGCTCTTCGAGCGGCGTTACGGGTGAGGTCCCCGAGCAGGGGACGACGGGGGTTCGCTGCGCTTGTCGCGCGGGACGGACGGATCGGGGGGCACGGGCGTGGAGAGCGCGTCGTCGGCGGCAGGCAGCACGATGGTGAACGTCGTGCCCGCCCCCGGCTGAGAGTGCACCTCGATCGTACCGCCTGCGTTCTGGACGATGCTCTGGCTGATCGCCAGGCCGAGCCCCGTCCCTTCGGTCTTCGTCGTGAAGAACGGGACGAACAGGTTGCGCAGGACCTTCGGCGAGATTCCTGGTCCGGTGTCGCGCACGCTCACTTCGATGAGCTCCGTCTCGTCGGGGAGCGATCGACGCGACGCCGGTGAGGTCCCATCGCCGGGCGGGACGCGCCCTCGTGTCGAGCGGCGCATGGCGGTCGACACGGTGATCTTGCCGCGGCGGTCCATCGCCTGAATGGCGTTCTGCATCAGGTTCATGAGGACCTGACGGAACTTCTCGGGGTCGAGGCTCGCGCGCTCCAGCGAGTCGGCCAGATCGAGCTGGACGTCGATGCCTCCGTCGGCGATCTGGCTGGAGAGGATCTGCACCGTGCGCCGAACGGCGGCATTCAGATCGAGCGGGATGGGATTGCCCGCGTGCGGCCGCGCGTAATCGAGGAAGCTGCCGACCACGCGATCGAGCCGGTTCACCTCCTCCAGGATGATTCCGACGAACTCGCGCGCCGTGGGGTCGTCGCTGCCCATCGCGCCGACCTCCTCGAGAAGCTGCGCGGCGCCCTTGATGGCGCCCAGAGGGTTCTTCACTTCGTGAGCGAGGCCCGCGGCCATCGAGCCGAGCGCCGCGAGGCGGTCTCGCTCCTTCATGCGCGAGTACACCCGGCTGTTGGCCACCACGACGCCGATTTGCGTCGCCACGGTCTCGAGGAGCGCGATCTCCTCCGGCGTGAAGGCGTCGCGCACGCGGTCGTCGACCACGAAAAGCAGCCCCACGCCGTCGTCGTCCTCCGCGCGGACGGTGAGGACGACGGCGCTCCGGAGCGCGCCGAGCGTCGATGCGGCGGCGAGCACGGCCGCGTCGGCCGCGCTGCCCTCGCGCGCTAGCTCCTCCAGCGACACCGACGCCTGGGTCTCTAGCCGATCGAGCAGCGGGTGAGCCCCGAGCGCCTCGACGCGCTTGGGTACGCCGGCGCCAATCGACGAGACGAGGTCGAAGCCGTCGCCGTCCTGATCGCGCAAATAGAGCGCCGCGGTCGTCACGCGGCGCGACCGCTCGAGATCCTGCATCAGGGTGGCGACCATCTCGTCGATCTCGAGCACGTGGGCCAAATGCTTGCGCAGCTCGGCGACGCTCGTCTCCAGGTCGTACCGCTCGCGGAAGAAGAACTGGTGAATGCGAGTCTCGACCTCCGTTTGCAGAGGCTCGAAGAGAACGAGAAACACGATCGCGGCGAGCACCGCGTTCAAGTACATCGTGTCGAACCCGCCGATGACCATCACGAACAGATAGAAGATGCCGGCCAGGCAGAAGGCGAGCGCGGTCGACACGAGCAGGCGGCCCGCGAGCTCGTAAATGTCGGCGAGGCGAGGTCGCGTGACCGATTCGGCCAGGACGAAGAGAAAGAGGATCGAAAGCGCCGCTCCGATGGGCGGAATGTGGACTCCGAGATACGAGAGGAAGTCCGCCATCGAGAACGTCGTCGCCGCGGCCCCGACCATGACGAGGAAGCGCACGCGATCGCGCACCGCGCGGGAGGGGCTGTTCTGTCCGCGGCGCCAGAGTCCGATGAGCGCCACGGCCAGGAGGCCGAAAACGTAGGTGTACACGGCGCCGAGGGCGAGCGAGCGGTCGTGGTACGGCGAGACAGCAACCGCGAGGACGGGGACACCGACGACCGCCGCGAACCGCGCAAGACGAGTGCGCGTCGTGGCCACCTCGAGAGGCATCACGTTCTGGAACAAGTGGATCGCGAACTGGGGCAGGAGCACCGTGAGCACGCCGGTGACTCGCTCCCACACGTCCGCGCGGAAAAAGCCGGCGAGCGACTGGCTCGCGTACCAGAGCGCGGCGTCGGCGGCGAACGCCGCAAAGAGCCAGTGGACGGCGCGTCGCCCTCGCAGGAGAACGCTGAGCGCGATCGCGAGCGCGAGCACGGCGCAGAAGAGGATGGTCTTCGGACGCAGGTCCTCCACGCCAGACAGTGTCGCCCCCGGCGCGTGTGGGTGCAAAGCCGCGCCCTAGCCCTGCACGTGCACTACGGCTTCACCACGACCGGGATACCCCCCGGACTCCAGGGCTGCGGGTGCGGGTCGCCGCACCCGCCGCCGGGATCCGTGCAGGTTGAGCCCCCGCTGGTCGGGCCGCCGACGGCTTGCGGTGTCAGCTGGGCGGGCGCCGCGTTGCCCGAGCTGCCTCCGACCTGAAGTGCCCCCCCTCCGGCCGTGGGCGTGCCGGCCCCCCAGTAGGTAGCCCGCGGCGCTGTCGGCTTCTGGCTACCGGCAGCGCCGGGGGCCCCCTCGTCGCCGACGTCTGCGGGCTGCAAGGCGCACGCGGCGCAAAGAACGGAAACCGTGAGCGCGACACCGACGAGCCTCATCACGAACCCTCCGACAGAACGGCCGCCAAGCCGTATTGCTTCACCAGCTGCGACAGGCGCGGGCGCTTCATGCCGAGAAGCGTCGCCGCGCGTGTGATGTTCCCCTTCGTCTCGGCGAGAGCGCGCGCGATGCAATCGCGCTCGATCTGCCGCTTGATGTCCGGCAGAGACGTGCTCCCGCTCCTCACCTGCGTGTACGCGACGGCCGTTGCGTTGGCCTCCGACGGGGGCAGGGGGCCCTCGTCCTGGCAGTCGGGTTCTTCCGCGCCGAACGCCTCGGGCGAGGTGCCCTCTTCGGCGCGCGGCGAGCTGCCCCTCGCGGTACAACGGGCCAGAGGCGGCACCGAATCGCCGCTCGGCGCGGCCGCTCGCAGATCGTCCACGTTTTCCGCTAGCACGACCGCACTGATGCTGCCGCCGTCGGCGAAAAGGGAGGCTGCACGGAGCGCGTTTTCGAGCTCCCGCACGTTTCCGGGCCAGCGGTGCCTGCCCAGGAGCTCCAGGGCGTCCGCGGTGAGCGTCTTCTGGGGCTCGCCCCGCTCGAGCGAAATCTTCGCGAGCAGATGCTCGCTGATTCGCGGCAGGTCTCCCATCCTCGCCCGCAGCGGCGGGACCTCCAGCGTGATGCCCCGCAACCGGTAGTAGAGATCCTCGCGGAACTCACCGCGCTCCACCATCGCCTTCAAGTCGCGATGGGTGGCGCAGATGACGCGCACGTCCGCCCGAATGGGGGCTGTCCCGCCGACGCGCTCGAACGTGCGCTCTTGCAGGACCCGAAGCAGCGCGACCTGCGTGCGGGGCGAGATGTCTCCGATCTCGTCGAGGAACAGGGTTCCGCCCTCGGCCATCTCGAAGCGACCGCGCCGCCGAGCCACCGCGCCCGTGAAGGCGCCCTTCTCGTGCCCGAAGAGCTCACTCAAAAGCAGCGTCTCGACGAGCGCGGCGCAATTGACGGTGACCAGCGGCCCGCTGGAGCGCTCGCTCGCGCGATGAATGGCCTCGGCGACGAGCTCCTTGCCCGTGCCGCTCTCGCCACGAACGAGCACCGTGCTGCTCGAGCGAGCCACCTTCTTGATCGCGGCCATCAAGCCGCGAATGGCCGGGTCGTCGCCGACGATCTCCGCGTGCGGGTGTCGAGCTCGGGCGCCGCTGCGACTGCGGAAGGGCCTGAACCCCGGGGGCAGGCTCGCTCGGGGACGCGGGCTCGGCGAGCGCGGCCCGCATCTTCCCGAGCGCGACCAGGTCCGGCCGCGACAAGAAGGCCGCGCGAACTTCGTGGGTGAGGGTCACGGCGACCTGATCGCGCAGCGCCATGGCTTCTTCGAGGTGCGCGCGGGCCGCCTCGGTGAGCCCGGCGCACCGGCGCAGCTCGGCGAGCAATGCGTGCGCCTCGATGATGAGGTCCTCTTTGCCGCTGGCCCGGGCGGCGGCCAGCGCGCCGACCGCTGCGGCGTCGCTCTCGGAGCCGCACGCGCGCTCGTAGTGGGCGGCGACGAGGGCGGCTTCGGGGTGGGTCCCGTTCTGGGTGGACGTGCGCTCGCGGTCGAGCAGCTCGCGTGCGCGCGTCAGGTCTCCGTCCTCGAGCGCGATACGGGCTGCCACGCTGTAGGCCTCGCACAGGTACTCGCGGGTCCCGGCGGCCTCGTTCTCTGCCAGCGCGCGATTGGCTTCACGGCGCGCCTCGACCGTGTTCCCCCGCACCAGCGCGTTGCGCGCGGCCTGGAGGGAAAAGTCTGCCGAAAGCCCGGGGGGCATGCCCGGTCCCAACGTGCGGCGCCCGAAGGCCACGGCGTGCTCGGCGTGGTCGAGCAGCCCGAGGCGGCGGCGAAGCTCCGCCAGGTTGCTGAGAACGCGCGCGGTGGCCAGGCGGTCGCCGATGCGCTGGCGCAACTTGAGCGTGCGCTCTGCGAGCGGGAGGGCCTGCGCGTAGTCGTGCCGCAGCGTGGCGAGCACCGAGAGATTGTCGAGCGCGAAGGCGACGGCGCGGACGTCGCCGGCGCGCTCGCCGTCCCCGAGAACCGCCTCGAATACGATCCGTGCCTCCTCGCGTAGTCCCTTGGACTGCAGGGCGATGCCCCGGTTCAGGCGTGCGCGAAGCTCCTCTGCGCGCAGACTGGCCGCCGCCGCCGTCCACGCGTCTTCCGCGAAGTGCTCGTCCGCTTCACCCCAGGAGGCATTGGCCAGAAGCAGCTTGCCCAGTACGTTGCGCGCCTTGAGCGTGGTGGCCGCGCAGCGCGCGAGAGCCAGCGCGCGCTCCGCCTCACGGGTTGCCGCTTCCGGATCCCCGCGAGGTACGCGACTTCCGCCAGCTCTGCGGCGATGACCCCGCGGGACGCGTCGTCCGCCGTCTGCTGTGCGCACCTCTTGAGCGCGACCCGTGCCGCCACGAGGTCGCCCATGGCGACGGCCGCGCGTCCGAAGAGCAGGCCCACCTGGGGGTCGTCCGGCGCGAGCGCCGCCGCCGACTGAGCCCAGCGGAACGCCTCTTCGGCCTCGCCGTTCGCGAGCGCCCGCTCCGCGGACTTCGCCCTCAGGGGAAGCTGGCTTTCGCGAGGCAGAGTGGCGACGGCCAGAAGCCACCGCGCGATGAGCTCCCGCCGAACCAGCGGATCCTCGGCGCGAGCGAGCGCGCTCGCCTGGGCGTCGTCCGCGGCGGACATCGATTCGATTCGCACCAGCAGCTCGGCCGCGCGCGCATGGGCCCACGCGTCGTCGGGCATGCGGTCGGTCAGAGCGCGCGCGATCTCCTCGACGGTGCTCGCCTCGGCGGCCGAGGCCAGGTGCTCGGCCGTCTCTTCCCATTGCGAATCGATGGCTACCCACCCGGCGGAGACCCGCACGGCCCCCACGCGGCGCAGCGAGCTAACGCCCGCCTCGTCGGCCCCGAGCGCGCCCAGCTCGGCCACGGGCCAGGAGCGCGACGCAAGCGCCAGCGAAGCAAGGATTCGCTCCTCCGCGGGCGCGAGCGCCCGGGCCTCCCGCGTGATCGTCCTCGTCTCCGGAGCGTTCCGGGCGTTCGACCACCATGCCTCGAGCCGATCGATGCCTTCGGTCGTGACCTCGGCCTGCGCGGCGTCGGCGAAGGCGGCCCACCAGCGCCGCCGATCCTCGTTGTCGAGCGCCGCGCTCACTTCGTATACGTCGGCGCGAAGATCGTCGGTCGGCTGCGGCTCGCCGGCCACCAGCAGCACCGGTGGTGCCGCCGCGAACGTCGCGATCTCCGCGGTGACCGCTCGGTCCCACGTTCCGGCGCTCGGTAGCGCGCCGAGGATGGTGGCCCGTCGCAGCGTGGCCGCTCGAACGATGGCGTCGGCGGCCGATGCCGGATCGTTCGGGAGCGAGCCGATGCCGAGCCTGCGCGCGACATCGTGCCAGAGCGGCGCCCCTCGGCGAGCGCACGCCTCGAGCGCAAAGCGACCCGCGGCGCGCGTGCGGCGCGCCATGTGGGCGCCAAGGGCCAGCGACGTGCTGCGGGACGGAGCGTGAACGACGACCACTCCCACGGTGGCCGACGACACACGCTCGTCGAGCTCGGCAAAGCCGCGCGGGGACGGCGCGCCGGTTGTCGCGGGATGAACGCGGGGCCAGGGCAGGGGGTGCGCCAAAAGGGTCATGAGCCTACCGCCGGATAATCCGTTCAAGAAGCGGAGGGCCCGGCTTTTTGCTCGAAAACGCGTTCATTTATTCCTCGCCCGCAAGATTTCACTCGAAATGTGCCCCGGATGGGGACTCGCGGCGTTCGCGCTGGAGGGCCTTTTGGATGGCAGAAAAGCTCGCGACTGGCGCGTCTCCAATCGCTCTCGCAAGGGCAAGCTGCGCCTCCGCAGCGGCGACATAAAGCGCCAGCGCGCGAGGCACCTTGTCGTGAAGGCGGCGCAGAACGGCGAGGTGGCGCTCCACGCCGGCAAGGTCGCCGCGGCGCACCGGCCCGGTCAGCGCGTCGGGGAAGCCGAGGGTCTCCACGTTGTCGGCGACACTGCGCAACAGCGGCCCGAGCATCTTCGGCACCTGCGCGCGATCCGCACCTGCACGCACCAGGAGCTCGGCTCCCACGGCGGAGAGCGCAGCCGTGCCGTTCGCCACGAGCCCAGCAGCCGCGTGGTAGAGCGCGCTGTCGAGCTTGGGGATTGTCCGGGGCGTCATCCCGAGCGCGCGGGCCAGCCGGCGCGCACGTGTGACGGCGACCGCATCGCCCTGCACGTGTACGGTTCCCCCCTCCAAGCTCGGACTGCGGCGCTTGGACGCGAACGCGAGCAGCGGATGCATCTGCGCGACGCCCGCGCACGCGCGGCGAACGGGCTCCAGCGGTTCGATCCCGAGCGCCCCGGCGACATGCAGGACGACGGCCCGCCGCGGCACCACGCCGACCAGCCGCTCGGCGATGGCGCGCAAGTCGCGCTCGCGGACGGCCAAGAGGACGACGTCGGCATCGATTGCGCGGGGCAGGCGCTTTCGAGCGGGTCGCAACGTGACGGAGGCGCCGCGCGACCGCAGGCTGCGCGCGAGGGCGGTGCCGACCTTGCCGGCGCCGACGACGAAGACGCGCGTTCGGAGGCGGTCAAGCCGGCGCGCCATAGAGACCCATGGCGCGCGCGTACTCCATCACGCGCCGCGGGACGAGCCCGGCCACCTCGTCCCACGCGCCGTTTCCGATGGCGGCGCGTACTTGGGTGCTCGACACGTCGGGCACGACGAGCGCGTGAGGCCTGGGCAGCTCGAACCCCGCGCGCCCCACGACGATGGGAGGCGCGAGCCGCGCGATGGCCTCGAAGCCGAACCACCGGGGGGCCTCTCCGAGCACGTCCGCACCTATGACCAGGTGCAGCTCCCAGTCGGGATGGCTCCGGGCGAGGTGCTCGAGGGTCCGCAGCGTCCGGCTCTCGCCGCCGAGCTCCTCTTCCACGCGCGAGACCTCCACACTGCGCAGCGACTCCATGGCGAGCTTGCACATGGCCACGCGGTCGTCGAAGGGGGCGAGCGGCTTGGCGAACGGGTGCTGGTAGGCGGGCACGACCAGCACACGGTCGAGATCTTCGGTAGCCAGGACGAAGGAGCAGGCAAGCACATGCCCGAGGTGGGGCGGGTTGAAGCTCCCTCCGAAGACCGCGACGCGCACGGTCCGCAGGCTACAGGCGGGAGCTCACCCTTGCACGCTGAGCTTCGCGGTCCGGTTCACCGCGAGCACCTCGGAACGCGACGCGCGACCCGAGGCGTCGAACACCGTGGCCACGACCTCGTCGTCGGAGTCGTCCAGGACCATGGCTCCGCCTCCCTCGCAACCGATCGGGCCCGGCGTGAGAAACCAGCGCTGGCCGATTTCTTGATGAGCGGAGTCTCGCTTTTTCCGTAAATGAGCAGAGCCGCGGAGAAGATGTCCTCTTCGTCGAGTAACGCCTTGTCGTAGATGAGGACGGCGACGCGATCTCCGAACATCTCGATGCTGCGAAGCTCTTCCTGCGGCAGGCGCTCGAGCGACCTGAGCCTCAGGCGCGCATACTCCCTCCGCAAGAAGGCGTCGATTTGATGGGGACTCCCGTCTCCGATGACGGCGAGGGCCCGCGTCCAGAGGCCCTCGTCGCTCGGGTCGGCCCCGACCAAGGACTCGGCCCAGAGCGAGACGGTCTCCTCGAGCGCGTCGTCCTCTCCCAGGTAGATGGCGCGCGTGACGCGGGCACCGTTGAGCAGAAACTCAGCCGAACGGGCCAGCTCCTCCAGAATCGCCCCCCGAGGGGCCGAGAAGCCCTAGTCGCACCAAGCTACTCTAAAGCAGCGCCGGGCTTTCGGCTCGACCTTCGGACGCCGGGAGCTTTAGTTTCGTCCGTACGGCGCCCGTGCGCAGAGCGCCTTCGTGGTTATGCTCCCCCGGCGTGGACGATCGACCTACCTTCCTCGAGCCCTCGAAGGCGGGCGAAGCAATCCGCGGGAAAATCCAGAGCAAGCCGGGCATCACGATGACGGTGGCGGACGCCGCGGCCGAGACGGGGCTTGCGCTGCGCGACGCCGATAGTGGCCTGAAATGGCTATCGACGGAGTACCGCGGGCAGCTCCGTGTCACGGCGGAGGGCGAGCTCGTACACGTATTCCCGAGTGGCTTCAGCAAGCCTTGGGAGGGGCCCGAGTCGCGCGCCCGGGTAGTTCGCTCGATTCGGAAAGGGCGTCATGGGCGCTCTCCGGTTCGTCGTGCGCGCGTGGGTCGCCATCGTGCTCGTCGGGTACGCGGCGCTCTTCGTTGCGCTCCTCCTCGCGATGACCTTTGCGCGGCAAGGCAACGATTCGAACTCGCGACGCGAGGGCGATCTGCCGGGCGGAGCGCTCGCGTACGCGTTTCTCCGCGTCGTGGGAGACGCCCTCTTCTGGACGTTTCACCCGTGGTCGCCGTTCTCTCTTTACGCCGGCCCGGGATGGGGGGCGCCCGCCTACGCGCCGCAGCGTCGCGAGCGATCGCGCCAGCCCCGTGTTCCCCTCTACGAGCGGGTCAATCGCTTCTTCTTCGGTCCGCCGCCTCAGCCCGTGGACCCGCGCGAGAACGAGCAGCTCATCGTGGCCGCCATCCGCGCGGGCAAGGGTCGAATCGGCCTCGCCGACGTGATGCGCGTGACCGGGCTGCCGCGCGAGCAGGCCGACCCCCTCATGGCCAGGCTCATGCTCGACTACGAGGGCGACGTTGGCGTGAGCGAGGACGGCGGCATTTTCTATACGTTTCCGGCGCTCCGCAAGACCGCGGCGCAGGGATCGAGCCTGGGGTCCGAGCCCCGGTCTGATCCGCCTGCCGCGTGGTCCCGCACGAAGCCCTTGCCACCGCTCACGGGAAACTCCGCCGGCGCGAACGTCTCCATCGCCCTCCTCAACGCGTTCAACCTGCTCATGGGCGCATGGTCCATCGAAAATGGGATGACTCTCGAGCGGGTCGCGCACCTCTTCGAGCGCGTGCCGCACGGAATGGTGCAGCCCACCCTCGACACCGGCGTTCCGATCGCGCTGGGGGTCGTGCCGCTCGCTTTCTCGGCGCTCCTCTTCGTCCTGCCGATGGTCCGCGCCGCAGCCCGGCCATGGAAGAGGCGACAGGCCGAGCGCGAGAAGGGGAGGCTGGCCGTCCTACGCGAGGTGCTCGAGCGTGTCAGGGCCAAACAGCCGGTGACGGACTCCGCCGTCCTCGGGGCATGGCGGCGTGCCACGGGGCGGGACGCGCCGCCCAAGCGCATCGACCAAGAGCTCGTCCGTCTCGGCGGCGACGTGGCCATCGAGCCGAGCGGCGCGACGCGCTGGCGCTTTGCGGACCTGGAGACCGAGGCGAAGGCGGTCGCCGCCGAGCGGCAGGCTGCGTCGGAGGACGAAGCTCGTCTCGGAGAGGTCATTTACGCCACGGATGAAAATTGAGGCGGACCGGACCGGGAATCGCAGGCGCGTCCCCTTGTTGTTAAGCCAGCCATGAACGCCCGAAACCTCATCCCTGTCTCGCTCCTCGTCCTGTCGGTAGGCGCCGGGTGCCAGCACGCTGCGGCAGCCGACCCGCAGTCCTCCGGTGCCGCTTCCCCGCAGGCCCCCGCGGGCCCTGCGCCGTTCGCGACCCCGCCGATCCTCCCCGGCACCCCGGATATCGCGACCCTGGTCGCGAAGGTCAAGCCGTCGGTGGTCAACATCACGACGGTGCAGGCCGTGAAAGTCCCGCGAGGAGACTTCGGTTTCCCCGACTTGGGGAATCTCTTTCCGTTCCTCCACCAGCCGAACGGGTCGCACAACGGGTCGCCTCACCGGGGCGGTGGCGGCGACGACGTCATGAAGCAACAGGCGCTCGGGTCGGGTTTTCTCGTCGACGAGCAGGGTCGCGTCGTGACGAACGCGCACGTCGTGGACGACGCGGACACGGTCAAGGTCAGGCTGGCGGATCCCGACAATCGCGAGTTTCGCGCCAAAGTGATCGGAAAGGACGATCGCCTCGACGTCGCGGTGCTCCAGCTCGAGAACGCGCCGCACGATCTTCCTCTCGCCTCGCTGGGCGCCAGCGACGCGCTGCGCGTCGGCGAATACGTCGTCGCCATCGGAAACCCGTTCGGATTGGGCAACACCGTGACGATGGGCATCGTCAGCGCGAAAGGCCGCACCATCGGCGCCGGCCCGTACGACGACTTCATCCAGACCGACGCGAGCATCAACCCGGGCAACAGCGGCGGCCCTCTCTTCAATCTGCGCGGTCAGGTGGTCGGGATCAATACCGCCATCAATCCGCAGGGCAAGGGAATCGGCTTCGCGATCCCGATTGATGCCGTGAGGAGCATATTGCCGCAGCTCATCGCGACCGGTCACGTGTCGCGCGGCCGGATTGGCGTCGTCATCCAGGGGATGGACGAGGACCTCGCGAAGGCGCTCGGGTTGGATCGCCCCCATGGGGCGCTCGTCGAGGAAGTGGAGCCCGGCAGCCCCGCCGACAAGGCAGGCATTCGGTCGGGGGACGTGATCGTCGCGGTCGACGGGCGCGACGTTCCACACTCCGAGGACCTTCCGCGCGACATCGCGGCTCACAAGCCGGGCACGCACGTCAAGTTGAGCGTTCTCCACGAGAAGCAGAAGCGCGACGTCGACGTGGTCCTCACGGCGTTGACCGACGAGAGCTCCCGCGGCGAGCGCTCGCCGCAGCTCGGGGACGAGAAGGCGCAGCCGTCGTCGGGCCTGGGCATCGGCATCGGGGACGAAGACGGGCAGGTCGTGGTCGAGCGCGTGGCACCGAACGGGCCCGCCGACGGCAAGCTCCGCACGGGTGACGTCATCGAAGAGGTGAACCACCAGCCTGTCGCGAACGCGAACGAGCTCGCCTCGAAGGTGCGCGCGGCTGCCGCCGACAAACCGGTGCTCCTGCGCGTGAAGCGAGGAGATCAGTCGCGCTACGTGGCCATCGAGCGCAGCGCGAATCCGTAGCGTCTCGAGTCGCGGTTGGTAGACGAGAGCCGCCAAGCCGCAAAGACGCCAAGGGTGGTGGTCCGAGCAGGCGACGTTCGACGCGTCGTGCTCGCCCGCTGACCAACGCCAACCCCCTTGGCGTCTTTGCGGCTTGGCGGCTCTCCCTCCGGTCTACGGCGGCTGCATGGCGGCGGCGCCGCGCGGGGGCACCACGACGAGGCCGTCTTCCACGTTGCGCGCGCCGGGGGGGCTCGCCGCGATGACGACGGCGTGCAATCGATCTGCGTCGCTCGCGACGGTTCCGCGCAAGAAGACTCGCCCCCCGATCACCTCCACCTCCACGCTGGCACGCAGCCTCGGGTCGCGCGCAATCGTCCTCGCGACCTCGTCTCGAATGGAGGCGTCGGGCTGTTCGTAGACGGCAGGGAGCGTGCGTACGTCGTCGACGACGGAGGCAACGCCGGGGAGAGCGCGCGCGTCGTCGTCGACGGCGCGCGCGACTCGCGGGTTCGGAGCGACGCCGGTCAGCACGACGACGCCGTCGTAGACCTGGACGGTCGGGGCGAAGGGCTCCACGCGAGGGTCGCTCACCAGCGCGTCGAGGAGGGCTTGCTTCAGCTCTCCGTCCGGTCGTCGCGTGTGCGGCGAAGCCCGGAGCGTCCCGTCGTCGGTGAACTGGTCGATCCGCAGCCGCCCCGCGTCCACGCCGGCCGGCGCAGCGGCCCAGGCGTCGTTCTCGGCACGGACTCGCTCGGCGGCGCTGCCCACCCAGCCCTCGAGCCTCGCGACTCCATCGTGCACCGTGACCTTGACGTGCGAGCCGTCGAGCCACGGGTCATCCAAGAGGGCCCGATCCACCTCCGCCGCGATCCGCGTGTCCGGGCGCTTGCTCGCGACCAGGGAGAGATCGTCGACGGCATCCACCACTCCCGGTACGCCCAGGGCATCTGCGACGGCTGCGCCGCGGGCCGCGCTCGAGCCGACGTGGCCCGAGAGCCAAACCGTGCCTTCGCGCGTCCGTACGCCGAGCCGCTGCCCGGCGGTGACGGGGTCACGCGCGAGAGCCTGGGCCACCGCGGAGTCCAGCTCGTAGTCCGGTCGCGGCGGCAGCGCGACGACCTCCGTGCGGTCGACGACGGCGCGGACTCCACGCACGACGTGCGCGACGTCGACCGCGCGCCTCTTGGCGAGGCGAGTCGTGACGGGGCCTTGGAGCGTGAGTACGCCTCGATCGGAGTCGACGCCGATTGCCTCGGTGCCCGTCGACGAATCGCGCGCCAGCTCGCGCCGCGTCGTTCGCACGATGACGTCGTCGGGGACGAGCCCGATCCCGGAGGCTCCCCCGATCGCCGGAGGCGCACCGCCCAGCGGGCCCCCAGGTTGGGCGACCACCGGTGACTGTCGGCCGCACGCCGGTGTCGCGAATCCCGCGGCGAGCGACGCGACCGTGGCGAGCACGCTCGCCGGTCGACGGAGCATGGCCCTCAGGGCCGGAGCAACCGTCGTTCCACCCCATGCCCTTCCGTGGGAGTCGATCGCACGCCAGAGCTGCGTGTGCGATTCGTCGAGGCACGGCCCCGTGGCCGGGTTAGCCATAAGGCTGGCTTGCCGAGCGCCAATTCCATGGCGCTGCCGTCGTGGATCGTGGAGTGGCACGCCCGCGCCACGCGACGCGTTACGCGACCCGCTGCCGCTCGAAACCCCGGTTGAACGAGGCGCGAGAGGCTCTCGCGCGCGCGGATTTTCGGTGCGTCGCGTGTGTGCCTCGCCTCGTGGCAGCCTCGGCATTCCCGTTGCACAATGGTTGCAGGTGGACAGCCGAAGAATGGCCCGCCTCGCAGTTTCGGTTCTCGCCGTCGCCGTTGCCGGGGCGCTCGCGCTCGCCGGGTGCGCCTCGCACCCAGCCGCGAAAGGCCCGCGCTCCCCCCAAGACCCGCAGTTCGCCAACGAAGAGCAGAAGCTCAACGCCTGCCTCGATCTGCGGGACCACATCGTGGACCTCTACGCGGCCGAGTACGTCGTCCGCGAGGGCCTCGCGATGAGCCAGCAGGAACGCACCGCGTTTCGCGACGGCTGGGCGGAGGAGCTGGCGAAGCGCGGTACGTTCGACCGGTTCGAGCAGTCGTGCTTCTTCAGCCTGACGCCGCGCAAGTACGAGTGCGGAATGGCGTCGCAGTCGACCGACGGTCTGGTCGCCTGCATGAAGCTCAGCGCTCGCTAGCGCCAATGCCGATCGGTTAGAGCCCAAACAGCTGTTAAAAGGCGCCAGCTGAGATCATGATGCCGCGATCGCGGAGGCGATCGCATGGCACGGACGGCATTTGGTGGGGTCCCCGCGGCAGACGAAGGGGCGTTCGACAGGCTTCGCGACAGCATCGACCCGGACTGGATTGAAGCGGCTCTGGCCGCGACGGGGACCGCGACGTTGCGGCGCCGAAGGCTGCCTGCCGAGCAGGTGATCTGGTTGGTGTTGGGGATGGCGCTCTATCGCCAGCGCCCGATCGACGAGCTCGTCGGACGCCTGGACCTGGTGCTCCCACGCTCGGGAACGACATCGATGGCGAAGAGCGCCGTCGCGCAGGCACGACGACGCCTCGGCGACGAGCCGTTGAAGTGGCTGTTCGAGAAGTGCTCGGAGAAGTGGGCGCACGAGAGCGCGAGACGTCATGCGTGGCGCGGACTCGCTCTCTACGCCGTGGACGGCACGACGGTGCGTGTGCCTGATTCACCGGCCAATCGAGTCTACTTCGGGAGTCAGGCGGCCGGCGCAAGTCGCGGCGTCAGCGGCTACCCGTTGGCGCGCATCGTCACGCTGATGGCCGTGCGCTCGCACATCGTCGCCGCCGCCGCGCTCGGTCCCTACGGCGATGAGCGTCCGTACGCTGCGGAGCTCTGGCCGCAAGTGCCCGACGACTCGCTCGTGATCGTCGACCGCAACTTCCTGGCGGCGCCCATCCTCGCGGGCCTGACCGCGAACGGGAAGAATCGACAGTGGCTCACGCGCGCGACCTCGCGCTCCGCATGGTCGGTCGTGAAGAGGCTCGGTCGGGGAGACGAGCTGGTCGAGATGAAGCCCGCCCACACCGCCCGCAGCCAGTCGCCCGCGGTGCCGCGCATCTGGCAGATGCGCGCAATTCACTACCGACGCCCAGGCTTCAAGCCGCAGACGTTGCTGACCTCGCTCGTCGATCCGAAGGCATTTCCCGCGGACGAACTCCGCGAGATGTACCACGAGCGATGGGAGATCGAGCTCGGCTACGACGAAGTGAAGACGGACATGCTCGACCGCCAAGAGGCGATACGCAGCAAGACCCCGACGGGGGTGCTGCAGGAGCTGTGGGCCATCGCGCTCGCGTACAACCTCGTGCGGCTCGAGATGGAGCGAGATCGCCGACGAGGCCCACGTGGCCCCAGCGCGCATCAGCTTCGTGATGAGCCTCCGATTGATCCGCGACGAATGGATGTGGGCCGCGGCGTCGAACGCGCCGGGCGCCATTCCGCGGAACCTTCGTCGACTACGCGAGGAGCTGAAACGTTTCGTCCTCCCTCCACGAAGAACAGAACGAAACTTTCCGCGAGCCGTGAAGATCAAGATGAGCAACTACGCCCGAAAACGCCCTCGAAATCCCCGTCACACGCGGTCCTAAGTGAACGGCATTGTCGCTAGCGCATCCTGTCGACCCTATGCTGCGGGGCCGATGGCCGTCCCGCTCACCCACGCGCCGCCCGTCTCCGGGTTCGCGCGGTTCGCCGCGTCCCAGAAGCTCTTCGTCTATCTCTGCGCCATCTTCGTCGCGTGCCTTCTCCTGGGCGACGTCATCGGCGGCAAGATCATCGCTACGCCCCTGGGGCCCATCTCCGTCGGCATCATCCCGTTCCCCGTCACGTTCCTTTTGACCGACATCGTCAACGACTTCTACGGACGGCGGGGCGCTCGCTTCCTCACGATGCTGGGCTTCTCGATGGCGGCGCTGGCATGGGCGCTCCTTCAGGTCACGACCATCATGCCGGCCGACGCGCGGAGCACGTACTTCACGCAAGCCGAGTACGCGAAGATCTTCGGCGGCAGCGCCCAGCTCTTCGTCGCGTCGATGGTGGCCTATCTCATAGGCCAGTTCCTCGACATCCACGTCTTCCACTTCTGGAAGGCCCTCACGCAGTCGCGCCACCTCTGGCTCCGCTCCACGGGGTCCACCGTCTTCAGCCAGGCCATCGACACGATCACCATCAACGTGATCTTCGGCCGCGTGACCGCAGGCTGGGACTGGGGCTTCATCGGGGCGAAGGTCGGCCGCGAGTACTCGATCAAGTTCGTCGTCGCCCTGCTCCTCACGCCGGCGATCTACGCCCTGCACGGTGCGATCGTCCGCGGTCTCGGCATCGAGCCCGAAGAACACGAGGTACGGACGGACCTCGGCTCCGCCTAGCGCGCTAGCCGAAGCACTCGATCGCGCTGCCGTTCATCGCGTCGGGGGCGTCGAGGGCCGCGAAGGCGATCACGCGCGCCACGTCGTCGGGCGACATCTGCGGCGTGAAGCCGCCGACCGCCGCCATCGTGGTGTCGACGGTGCCCGGCATCACGCTGAGAGCCTGGAGTCCCGAGCCGCGAAGCTCTTCGGCCAGAGACTTGGTGAAGCCGACCGCGCCCCACTTGGACGCGCAATACGGGGCGAGGCCCGCGGTGCCCAGCGTCGCCGAGATGCTCGCGACCGTCACGAAGCGTCCGTGCGCCGCCGCGCGCATCGCCGGCAGAAACGCGCGCGTAACCAGGAATACGCCTCGAAGGTTGACGCCCAGCACGGCATCCCACTCCTCGTCGCTCGTCTCCTCGATGCGCGCCCGGCGTCCGGCGATACCGGCGTTGTTGACGACCACCCGCGGTACGCCCCACGCCTCGACTGCCGCGGCGGCACGCCGAACGTCGCTCGCGATCGTCACGTCGGCGCGCACGACGAGAGCCCGCGTGCCCGCTCGTTCCACCTCGGCTGCGCCGTCGCGGAGCGTCTCCTCCGTCAGTCCGACGAGCGCGACGTCGAGCCCGCGACGTGCGAGCTCGTGCGCGGTCGCACGACCGATCCCCCGCCCCGCGCCCGTAACGACGGCGACCGCCACGCGCGCTATGCAACCACGCACGAGCGCCATGCGTCCACCCCAGCGCTTGCACCTGCCGAGCGGCCGCGTCATTTCGCTGCAGGTCCGCCGGACCGTTGCGGCGCGCGCTGGCGCGGGCGGAGCGCCGCTCTTCTCGGAGCTCTCGGAGCTCCTGGCGAACGACGTCGCGCTCTTCGAGAGCGGCGCCGCCGTCGACCCGGCCTCGCTCCTGCTGCGCGATTTCCACGCGCTGCGCGGCGTAGCGACCCGCCTGGGGTGGCTCGAAGAGGAGCCCGTAGACATCGGCTGCCGCAACTGCGGCGAGACCCTGGCCGTCTCTCCTTGCCGGTCGCTCGAGCTCGGCCCCTTCGTGCACGGCGAGCTTCACGATCCCGAGCTCGACTCCACGCTGGATTTCTCCGTCGCTCACGCCATCCCGGCCATTCGCCTCGGCACCGGCGAAGTCGTGCGCGAGGCGAGGCTCCGCGACGTCACCGCCGGGGAAGCCGCGCCCCTTCATCGTGCGCTGCGCCGGCGCCGCCTCGCGATCACCGATCGCTTCGTGCGTGCCATGGGTCTCGAGGCGATCGGTCCGGAGCGCGACGCGCGGCGCATGGCCGATGCGCTTTCGCGGTGCAGCGACGACGCCTGGAGCGCCGTGGCGGACCTCTTCCTCCAGGCCCACTATCCGCCGCGCCTCGGTTCCATCGCCATTTGCCCGAAATGCGGTGCGAGGAGCGACGTGGACGCCCCTTATCAGCGCGAATTCGAGCCGAGCACACACGCGCGGGATGCGGGCGAGACCGCTGGATCAAACAGTGCAACCTTTCCCGATTTCGACACGTTCGACAGGCTCGCGCGCGAGCGCTTCGACCACCACGCCCGCCCCGCGGGAGGCGGCGCGGCCCCCATCCGGCTCGTCGTGGACGAGGGCGTGCCCCCTTGCGACGAGGGCGGCGAGCCCCTGCTCGGTGCGTACGTGCCTCCGGGCGGCGACCCGAGCGCCCCCGTAGGCGCGGCGGAAATCGCCGTGTATTACCGGACGTTCCGCGCGATGTGGACCGAGGACGGCCCCTACGACTGGCAGGCGGAGTTGGACGAGACGATAGAGCACGAGCTCGAGCACCACGCAGGATGGCGCATCGGACACGACCCGCTGGACGACGCGGAGCACGAGGAGATCGCGCGAGAGCGCGTTCGCCGGCTCGGGCCAACGCAGGCCGTGCGAGGCAGCGTCGCCGCGCTGGGGGCGGACCTGGGCGAGTTCTTCGCGCGAACGTGGCTCATTTGGCTGATTGTTGCCGCAGCCGCCGTGGCGATCATCGCAAGCGAAAGGTAGGTCCAAGGTAGCTCGAAGCCCGTTTGACACGCTGATTGCACGTCGCTAACGTCTCGGGCGGTGTCGCGTTTGCCGTAGGAGTCGTTCGCATGGCGAAGCCGAGCCGGGCGCCCCTCAAGTCGCACAACCGCCGCGGAAGCCCAGAGGCCATCGAGAAGCGCCGCGTCGCGCGGCTGTTCAACGACATCCTCGGCGGCCGGGGTGCGGGAGCCCACAAGCGCGACGGCCGCACCGAGAAGAGAAGGCAGCGTCTCATGCGCGAGCTCGAGGCGGGAAAGGCCCGGGGAGCGCGCGCGCTCAAGCCGCTCGACGTGCTCCAGCGCGTCCACGAGCTTCTCGAGCTCGGCGAGCCCCTCGGCTCGATCCGCAAGGTCGCCAAGGTCCGCAAAGCCGACGTACAGCCCGAAGAGATGGTGGAGCTCGTCAGCCGCCTGCACAGGGCCTACGGCTTCCGTCCCGAGTGCTATCGATTCGTCGGCGTGAGCGAAGAGGTGCTGCGCAACGCCGGCGTGATTGGCGCCGACGCCCCCAAGCGCCCGCGCCCGCGCAAGCGCGCTGCCTGACCCCGATGAAGCGTCTCCTGATGTTCGCCCTGCTGACCGCGGCGACCGTCCTCGCACCGAAGGACGCGCACCCCGACATCGCGGCCGCGGCCGACGTTCGCGGGCGCGACGCCATCGTGGCTCGCCTCGGAGCGCCCGGGCGGAGCATCACCGCCGGCGAGCTCGAGGACCGCATCGCCGCGCTGCCGCCTTTCCAGCGCGCCTCCTACGGAGCGACCGCGGATCTCGTCCGGCGCAACGTCCTCGCGCAGGTCCTCGTCCCGGAGGCGCTGCTGGCCGCCGGCGCCGCCGACAGCAAGATGGCCGACGAGCCTCGCACCGCGCGCGAGCTCGAGCGCGTGCTCTCGACCGCAACGATTCGAGCCATCCGCGCACGTATCGGACCGGCGGCGGCCATCCCCCTCGACGACGTGCGCACGTACTACGACGACAACCGCGCCCGGTACGACGCGCCCGAGCGCTACCAGCTGTGGCGCATCCTCTGCAAGACGCGCGACGAAGCCGCGCTCGTGCTCGAGCAGGCGAAGAGCGACCCGACACCCAAGACCTTCGGCGAGCTCGCGCGCGAGCACAGCCTCGACAAGGCCAGTAGCCTGCGAGAGGGCAACCTGGGCTTCCTGACGCTCGACGGCGCGTCGAGCGAGCCGGGGCTCGCGCGTCGATCCGGCAATCGTGCGCGCCGCGCGCGGCGTACGCGACGGCGAGCTCGTGCCGGCTCCGGTCCCGGAGGGCGAGTACTTCTCGGTCGTCTGGCGCCGCGGGACCATCGCCGCGAACCGCCGCACGGTCGACGACGTCGCCGCGCAGATTCGCGACGCGCTCTGGAAGGCGCGCGTGAAAGAGGAGACGGACCGGCTTCTTCAAACCCTGCGCGCGAGCAAGCTGCGCGATTTCGACCCGTCCCTCGTGGACGCGATCACCCTTCCCGCCGACGCGGACGCCGGGGGGACGGCCCTTCCCAGGCCCGCAGGTTCGCGGTGACCGGATCGCGCGTCGGGGCGGCCTTGCTCGGCGCCCTGCTCGCTGCGGCTGCGTGCAGGTCGCCGGGGAAGGCCGGCGGGGAGCCGACGAACGCGAACGAAACGAACGAAAGCGGCGCTGTCGCGGTCCCCGCCGCCGCGGCAAGCCCCACCGAAGCCGGCGCGCCTCGGGCCGCGCCCGCGGCGTCCGCGGAGGCGAGCGCGCGGGTCGCCGCGGCTGCGAGCTCGACGCCTGACGACGCGAGCGCCCCGAGCGACGCCGAATGCGAGCGCGCCCGACGCGAAGCTGCGGCGCAGCCGAAGACGCAGCTCGGCCTGAACGAGCAGGCGGGCGCCAAGGCCTCGCTCGCCGCGTGCGACGTACGGCGAGCTCACGACGACGTGCAGCGGGCGCTCGCCCGCAACCCGGAGGGGCTCGCGGCGCTCGAGACCGCGCAGCGAACGTGGCGAGCGTTTGGCGCCGCGCACGAGCTGGAGCGGTTCCCCCACCAGGACGAACCCGGTTACTACGGAAGCGTCTTTCCCATGTGTCTTCTCGGCGAGCGCGCCGCCATGTCCCTGGCGCGCGCGCGCGAGCTGCGTGCCTCGGCGCCGTCGCCGTGCAAGCCCGGCGCGCCCACCCCCGGGCAGGCGGGAGCGGTTCGCGCCGCCGACGCCGCCCTCAACGATTCGTACCGCAAAGTCCGCTCGGCGTACGCGTCGGAGCCCGCTTTCCTGGCCGCGTTGCAGCGAGCCGAGCTCTCGTGGATCGCCTTTCGCGACGCGCAGGTCGCCCTCGCGAGCGCCTCGTCCGGCGGCCCCGAGTCCGCCTGTGCGCAGCGGGAGGCGGAGCGGACCACTCAGGCTCGCGACGATCAGCTTCGCGAATGGTTGAAGCCGCGCGAGGACGGCGACGCGTGCGCGGGCAGCTTCGCCCCGCCGTGACCGCGCCCGGGGCACACGTCGCGATCAGCCCTTCTGGCTCCTCTCCGCTTCCTGCGCCGCGAATTCCTCTTTCATCTCCGCCAGCGCGCTCACCGCGGCCGCGCGCTCGGCGAGCCGCTTGCTCTTGCCCTCGCCGCGGCCGATCGGCCGGTCCCCCAGACGTACCTCGACGATGAAGGTCTGCTCGTGCGCCAATCCGCGGATGTCCACCACACGGTACGTGGGAGCGGGCTGTCCGCCGGCCTGCACGCGCTCCTGCAGCGCGCTCTTCGGGTCGCGCACGCTGAGCGCCTCGGCGTCTTCGATGAGGTCGTGCACGATGTCGCGCACCAGCGCGCGGGCCCCTTCGAGGCCGCGCGCCTCGTACACCGCCGCGATGAGCGCCTCCGCGGCGTCCGCGAGCACGTTCGTCCGTTCGCGCTCGCTCCCGAGCATCGCGCCGCGCCCGAACGACACGCACGCGCCCGAGGTCGACGCGCCGCGCCCACGCCGCGAGCGTCTCGCCGTTCACCAGCGCGCTGCGCATGCGTGTCAGCACGCCCTCGTCGGCCTCGGCGTAGGCCGTCGCGAGCATCTCGCTCACGCACAGCCCCAGCACGGCGTCGCCCAGGAACTCGAGCCGCTGGTTGTCGCGCACGCCCACCTCGTTGCCGTAGCTCGGGTGCGTGAGCGCCTCGTCGAAGCGCGCGATCGGGCCGGGGCCCAGCAGCCCCTCGAGCCGCGCTCTCAGCGTCTCGCGCGCTTGCGTGAGCCGCCCGCCGTCGTTCATCCGGCCATTTTGTCGGTCGCGGAGGCCGCGTCCAGATCGAGCTGCGTCACCCCGCCCGCGTCGTGCGTCGACCAGACGACCCGTGCGCGCCCCCAGCCGAGCTCCACGTCGGGGTGGTGATCGCGCTTCTCGGCCAGGCAGCCCACGCGCACGGCGAAGGCCAGCGCCTCGCCGAAATCTGCGAACGAGAACCGCTTCGCCACCGCTCCCGCCCCGGAGCGCTCCCACCCGGGGTGCTGCGAGAGCCACGCGTCGACCACGCTTGCGTCGAGCTTCGTCGGACGTGCCATGATCGAAGACTAACGCCAGGCGCCGGTTTGCGCGCCGGCTATGCTTCTTCGCGTGGCGCTTCTGGCGTGCCCCTTCTGTCGCGAGCTCTTCCCGCCCGGCGAGCGGTCGACGTGCCCGGTCTGCGGGGTCAAGCTCGCCAGCCTCGAGAAACTCCCCACCTCGGTCGAGGCCCTTCACGAAGACGGCCTGCCGAGACAGCCCGAGTGGGAGCCTCTGCCCATCACCTATCTCGGGCGGGGACGCGCCGCGCTCGCCTTCCTCGCCCTGGCCGGGCTCGCCGCGTTCTTCTGCCCGTGGGTGCACGTCACGATGCCCGACATCGTCACCTACTCGGGGTTCGCCCTCGCCCGTCGGCTCGGGTGGGCCTGGGGCGCCGGTGTCGGCTGGTTCGTCCTCCTACCGACGATCCTCAGCCGCCGCAGCATCATGCACATGCGCGGCGCGCGCGTGGCCGCCGCGTTCCTCGCGGCGATCCCCGGCATCACCGCCGCGGTGCTCCTCTTGCGACCCCCCACGGGGCCTACGGTGTGCCGCTGCGGTTTGCCTTCGGGTGGGGCACTGTACGGACCCTCCTCCTCTCGGCCGCCGCCGTCGGATTCGCCGTGGTCTTCGGTGGCCGCGTCGACGACATTCCGATGCGCCGTGGCACGTCGGCCGGTCAGGTGGTGCACTGAGGCTCGACGCGTGCCACACTTCAGCGCGACGCAGCGCAGACCGCGCGGAGGTGCCCGATGCGGGTGGCACGAGGTAGAGCCGCGAATGAGGCGGAGAGCCGGATCGAGGCCGACGAGCTCGTCGACGCCGAGGTGCCGGCTGCCGTCGTTTGCGCGCACTGCGGCGATGCCGACTGCCCGGGGTGCCTCCTCGAGAACACGCGCTCGGGCGTCATCGCCATCGTCCCGTGGGAGCGACCGGGTGCTCCGCTGCTCGGCCGCCTCTGGGCCACCGCGCGCGCGACCACGTTCGACGCCGACCGCTTCTTCGAGTCTCTTCCCGACGGCCCGGTCGCGCCCTGCGCTGCGCTTCGCCATCTTGAGCGAGGTCCTCGCGTCCGCGGCGATGGCCGTCGCGCTGCTCGTGCCCGTCGCGTTGGTCGCGCCGGCGTGGGCCAAGCAGGTTTTTCTCTACCAGCCGCTCACGATCGCGCGGGTGTGCGCAGCCGTCGTCGGCGGTCTCGCCGCGCTCCTCGTCGCCGCGCACGCGGCGCACGGCTGGGCGCTCGATCTCGGCGCGCGCCGCTCGGGCGCGCGACCGGCCACGACCCGCGGGCTCCGTTTCGGCCTCTACGCAGCCGGCTGGGACCTCGTCGTCGGGCCGCTGGGCGCGGTCGTCGTCGCCTTCCGAGAAGGCCTCGGCGCGGCCATGTCCATCGCCTCGCTCGGCGTCGGTCTCCCCGGCCGCAGCGCGCGCGCCTTTCTGCGCGGTTGCTACCGGCTCGAGGGCGCGTCGGCCGCGCCTGCGCTGCGCGCGTCGTACGTCGCTGCCGCTCTCGCCACGCTCGTCGGCGCGGTCGCCGTGATCGCCGCGCTGCTCGTGGCCATCTTCGGCTGAGCCGGCGGCCCCACCGGAAACACGCCGTCGCGCGGCGCCTCGCGATGGCACGCCGCGCACGGCGCGACGCGCGCCTCGTCGGCGACGTCCCCGTCGGGGCCGACCGAGTCGAAGCGCCAGGACCCCCCGCTCTTCTCCATGACGAGCAGCCCCGCAGCGCGCTCGCCTCGTTCGACGGCCCCGCCTGCGGGCGCCGGCGTGGCGCGGTCGACCGCCTCCTCCACGAGCATCGCCCCGTCGGGCATCGGCGCGACGGCGTCGTCCCACGCGGCGTGCGCCAGCTCGTTCGCCCACACGATCGCGTCGAAGCGCTCCGCGTGGCCCCGCGACAGCGCCCGCTCGCCGACGCGCACCATGCGCGCGCGGAAGTCCGGCGCCACCGGCGACGGGCGACGCGCGCCCGCGTCTGCGCTCCTGCTCGCGCCGCCGGGCGCGCCGCGCGGCGGCGAGACCCCCACAGTCTCCCCCGGCCCCCTGGCGGCGCACGCGACCAGCGCCGCCGCCAGAGTCAGAAGAAGACGCCTGCTTCGAGGGATACGGTCCACTGCTTGTCGCCCGTGATCTTGTCGCCCACGGCGTTGGAGTTGTTCTCGGCGCCTGGGTCCTCCAGGTCCATCGCGAACTGCCCGGCCAGGTAGAGGACCTCGTAACGGTACGTGACCCCGACGATGCCGCGCCAGCGCTGCGCGCGCAGCTTGGCGAAGGTCACCTGGTTATTGAAGTCGCCGTCGTTCGGCGCGGTCTTGCCGCCGGCGAGCTGCAATTGGTTTCGGCAGAGAGGTCGCCCGTCGTACGGGGCGCTCGCGTACTGGGTGTTGCCCGGGACGTTGGCGCCCTCGTATCCGCACTGCGCGAGCGGGTCGACGTTGGGCGTGAGGCTGACGACGGTCGAGTCGGCGAAGACGTAGAGCCGCTGGGCGCCGACGTACGGCGTGAGCACCGCGCTGTCGGCGAGCGCGAAGGGCTTCGAGACCTGCGCGTCCATGCCGACGGTCGTCAGGAAGAAGCTCGGCGAGCCGCCGAGCGTCCGAACGCCTCCGCCGATCGCGATGTCGGGCAGGTAGCCGAGCACTCCCGTCCTGTACCCCTCGAGCACCGCCCAGTGCAGGTCGGCGCCGCCGACCCAGAGCGAGGTGTTCGCCATGTAGCCGAGGGCGCCGGTGATCTCGAAGCCGTAGCCGAGGCCCTTGCGCGCCTTCAGGGTGTAGATCTGCAGAATCGAGTCGGGGTTGCTGTTGCTGCTCCCGAACCGGTTGTTCGACGGGTCGACCGCGCCTTGCGTGCCGTCGTGCCAGTACTGGACTCCGTGGCTGTCGCGCGCGTCGGCGTTGATGTGTGCGAAGCTCGCCTCGAGGCTGAGGGCGAAGCCGCCGAAGCCTGTCGTCCGGGCCGGGTGAAAGGCCGAGGGCGCGATCGCGTAGGCGAGCTCGCTCATCATGTTCGCCCAGCCGGCGTTGTTCGCCATGCAGGGGAAGCTGTTCGGCGTCGCCTGCTGGCCGTTGGCCATGAGCGTCGGGTTGGCCGTCACGAATCCCTGCGGATCCGAGGCGATTCGCCGGCAGTCCCACCCCGCCGGGTAGCTCGACGGCGAGAGATAAAGGCGCTCGGGCGTCGGGTCCATCGGCGCGGCGAGCGCGCTCGGGGCGGTCGCCACAGCGGCGGCCAGGGCGGTGGACGCGACGAGGAAGGCGAGCTTCTGGTGCGTGCGCAAGCGGGCTCCCGTGCGTGGCTTCAACTGGCGAGGCTAGGATTAGCGCGCATCGAGCGTCAAGGTTGCCAAACATGCCCCGCTCCAGTTCAAGCACGCCGCGCCTTCGCGCCGCCCCCCTTTCCCCACCGCTCCACGTCGTGCTCGTCGAGCCCGAGATCCCGCCCAACACGGGCAACGTGGCGCGCCTGTGCGCCGCGACCTCGTCGCCGCTGCACCTCGTCGGGCCGCTCGGCTTTCGCATCGACGAGCACAGCGTGCGCCGCGCCGGCGTCGACTACTGGCACCTCGTCGACGTGCGCCGGCACCTCGACTTCGAGCATTTCTGGCACGCGTTCGGCCGCGAGTCGCCGGGCGGCAAGCTTCACCTCTTCAGCGCCGTGACCGCGCGCAGCTATCTCGACGCCGCCGTCGGGCCCGGCGACGCGCTCGTCTTCGGCAAGGAGAGCGTCGGCCTCCCCGAAGAGCTGCTCGCGCGCTTCGCCGATCGCGTCGTCGGCATCCCTACACTGGGCGCGGTCCGGTCGCTGAACCTGGCGAACGCGGTGGGAATCGCGCTCTTCGAGGCGCTGCGGGGGCTTGGGGCGCTGGAGAAGACGTTCGTCGGGTGAAGGGTGAGGGGGGACCGGAGCGCCTTCAAGCCGCAAAGGCGCCAAACGCCGGTGTGACCTCTCCACGTACGTCGGGAGACGGCGCGGAACTAGCTCCGGAAAGGGAACTAAGGCTTCGGTCGATCCGGCCGTTCTTTCCGTTTAGGCGAAGCCAATCACTTGGACCCCGTGCACATGAGGCCTGCACACACCCAGAGGGCACCGCGCTCGGCGAGCGCCGGGCGAGCTCCATGGAAGGGCAGGGTCGGTCACTGGCTCGGGGCACGTCTCGCGCTGCTGCTCGTCGTGCTGATGGCCGCTGACTGTCTGGCCGAGGGTTCAGGCAAAAGCGCGGTGCAAGGCACGGCCGAAGTGACGGCCAAGACGTCGTCCGCGCTGCTCGGCACCTCCATCCTCTGGCTCGACGGGACCTACGGCGCGGGCTGCACCGGGCGCTCTTCGGGGACCTGGAGCGTCCTCGTCTCGGGCGGCGGCCCCATGGACTACACCGCGCTCACCGTCGTCCAGGACAACGCCGCGTGCGTGCTGACGCTCACGTCTCTCGTGACGAGCGAGAACACCAAGACGACCTACACGGCGACCCCCGCGATCGCCCTCGGCGCGTCCTACGGGTCGGCGTCGACCTTCTCGTCGGGAGCAGGCACCGCCTTCTACGGGAACGCCGACCTCAACATCACGACCTTCGCCTCCAGCTTCATCGTGCAGGTCCTCTATTCCGACAACCCGTCCAACCTCACGAGCTCCCTGGCGGCGGGGTACGCGTCGGTCAGCTCCACGTCGAGCACGACGAGCGTCCAGTCTCCCGACTACACGCTCGACCTCACGACGGGCGTCTTCACGGCGACCGTCAGCGACACGACGTCCTCCGTTCAGTCGGTCTCCGGGACGGCCAACCTCGTGCAGCACACGATTGCCGGCGGCGGGTACTACGTCGACCAGGGTACGCTCCCCGCGAGCCCGAGCTTCGCGCAGCTCGACGCCGGCTATACCGCCGCCACGAAGACCGCCATCTCGGGCACCCCGGTGCAAATCCCGGCGTCCGCGTTCGGGCTCGTCGGCGTCAACCTCTCCTCGCCGGTCGTACGGACAATCGTCATCCAGCGCAACAACTCCGGGGTCTACTCGTACGAGACCTTCGCGGTCACCTTCGCCTGCGGCGGGGCGTGCGGGGTTTGCCCGAGCGGCCAGACGCCGAAGGCCGACTCGAGCGGTATGGGCGCGGCCAACGAGTGCTGCGCGTCGGCGGCGAACACGCTCAACTGCAACGGCACGTGCGCCAACACGCTCGTCGACGCGAACAACTGCGGCAGCTGCGCCCACGTGTGCGCGGCCGCGACCCCGTACTGCAACGCCGGCACCTGCAGCGTGTCGTGCCCCACCGGCGAGACGTCGAAGGCCGACTCGAGCGGCATGGGGGCCGGGAGCGTCTGCTGCGCGTCGGCGGGTACGACGCTCAACTGCAACGGCACGTGCGTCAACACGCTCGTCGACGCGAACAACTGCGGCAGCTGCAGCAACGTCTGCGCCGCGGCGACACCGGCCTGCGTCAGCGGAAGCTGCGCCGTGTCGTGCCCGAGCACGCAGAGCGCGAAGACCGACTCGAGCGGCATGGGGGCGGGGACCGTCTGCTGCGCGACGGCGGGTACGACGCTCAACTGCAACGGCACCTGCACGGACGCGACGTCGAGCACCACCAACTGCAGCGCCTGCGGGTGGTCGTGCACGACGCTCGCCGGGGCGGGCTCGACGTGCAGCTCCAGCGTGTGCGCGTTCACGTGCAACAGCACCGTGTACAACCCGAGCTACGCCCTCGCGAACGGGACGTACACGATCGCCGACTACACGGGGGCCGCGTACCTGAGCGACCCGGCTGCGGGTGGCGCGGGGACCAACCTGGATCAGTACCCGTACACGGGCAGTAACGAGCAATGGACTCTCACCCAGGCGGGCGGCGGGCTTTACAAGATCCTCGCCCAGAACGGCCTCGCGCTGACCTACCAGAGCAACGGCAGCAACGTGAAGGTCGCCGCGTACACCGGCGCCAGCACGCAGCTCTGGGCGATCCTGGCGAATGGCGGGCAGTACAACATCGTCAACGCGACCAACTGCCAGGCGCTCGACGACGAGGCGAGCCCCGCGTTCACGCAGGGTGTGGACACGACGGGCTGGACCACCGGCAACAACAACCAGAAGTGGACGGTTGCCCTGGCGTCCAGCCAGACCGCCCCGGTCTCGAACGGCACGTACGCGCTCCTCAGCTCCGCGGGGTACTACCTGGACGATCCGGCCGGCGCCTCGGGAGTCTCGCCGAAGACGGGCGCCTACTTCGGCGCGAACGAGCAATGGACGGTCACGCTGGTCAGCGGCGTGCAGTACAAGATCATCGCCTCCAGCGGCCAGGCGCTCACCGCGAACGCGAGCAACGGCAACCTCCCGGTATTGTCCGCCTACACCGGCGCGGCCAACCAGCTGTGGACCTTCTCGGCGAACGGCGGGGGGTACAACCTCTTCAACATGGGCTCCAACAACATCTTGCTGGACGACAACGGCAACACGGGCCCGAACGTGACGGCGGACCAGTGGAGCTGGAGCAACGGCTCGAGCCAGATCTGGAGCTGGTCGCCCCCGCGACCATCACGGCGCCCTTCTCGAACGGTACCTACGAGCTCACGTCGACCTCGGCGTACGTGCTCAGCGACCCGAGCGGCGGCGGCGCGGGCACGGTGCCGGACCAGTGGGCGTACACGGGTAGCAACGAACAGTGGACCGTCACGAACGTGAGCGGCGTCCAGTACAAAATCCTCGCCGCCAACGGCCAGGCGCTCACGATGACGTCGAGCTCGAACACGACCCTCGCCGGTCTCGCGAGCTATACCGGCTCCACCAGCCAGCTCTGGACCTTCTGGTCGGCCGGGTCCGGCCAGTACTACGTCCTCAACGTGGGCCAGGGCATGGCGCTCGACAACAACAACGGCGGCGGCGCCGGCGTCCAGCTCGACCAGTGGGCGTGTAGCATCACCACGCACCAGCAGTGGACGCTGACGGCGACGTCGGGCATCACCGCGCCCGTCGCCAACGGGACGTACGAGCTCGTCGACCAGAACAGCTACGCGCTCGACGATCCCAGCGGCGGCGCGACGAGCGTGCCGGACCAGCTCACGTACAGCGGCGCGAACCAGAAGTGGACCGTCACCAACGTGAGCGGTGTGCAGTACAAGCTCATCGCGCAGGGCGGCAACGCCCTCACGTCGGCGGGGAGCAGCGGGGCGCTCGCAGGCCTGTCGGCCTACACGGGCGCGACCACCCAGCTCTGGACCTTCTGGGCCAACGGGAATAGCTGGAGCCTCATCAACGTGAGCTCCAACCTGGCGCTCGACTACGGAACCGGCGTCTCCGCGTCGAACGTCAACCAGAAGGCGTGGGCCGCCAACACCGCGCAGACCTGGACCCTCGTCACCCCGCCCACCAGCTGCTCAATCTCGGTCACGCAGAACAGCTACTCGAGCTATAACGGCTCAATCACCTGGCAGAACACGGGCGCCGGCACGGAGACCAACCCCGTTCTGTCGTTCACGCTCCCCAACGGCGCCAACAACGACAATACTCAGTGCCTCAAGGCGAACATCGGCGGATCCGGACACTCAATCTCGGCCGTGAGCTGCAATCAGGTCGGCACGACGGAGACGGTCACGATGACCGGCACCGTGAACGCGAGCGGGACGCTCCAGTGGTTTTACACGACGCAGAACTCGAGCGAAGCCGCGGCCACCAACGTCACGGTCACCGCGTCGAGCTGCCCGTAGTCCGGGTCGTCGCCTACATCCGCCTCCCAATCGGCTGCTCAGCCTGTCAGGAAATCGAGCCCTTTCCGATTAAGCCTAGTGAGGGCAGGCGACGCCGTCCTCGAGGCGTTCGTTCTGCGCGGCGAAAGTAGCCAGGTTCGAACGTAGGACCTCTCGGGCTCGGGCCAGACCGGCTTCGACCCGACGAGGAGCGCCTTCGGCCCGCGAAGGAGGGCTCTCGGAAAGCGACGAAAGTCTCTTTTCCGAGGAGAAGAACTCTCTTTTTCAGCGCGAAGACTCTCTTTGCCTACGAGAAAAGTACGTGGGCCAACGGGAATCGATTCGTCGACGACGAGCCGACGTACTTCGCCGGCACCGAAATTGCGCTTTGCCGATGAGAAAATGTTCGAAGCCAACGAGCAAAGTCGCTTTGCCGACAGGAAAAGAGACTCTGCCGATGAGAATCGAACCTTTCACCCCAGGAAAAGACGCGCTGCCAACGAGAAACGAGCCGGTGACGAGGAGAAAGAGGAAATCGCGAAGAATCAAACGTCGATTGCTCACGAGAAAAGTCGCGTTTCCGGCGAGCCAACGTTCTTCGCCGGAAAGAAAAGACGAGGTGCCAAGACGAAAAGAACAGTTTCCAAAACCGAAAGAGCAATTTCCCGCACCAACCCGCCACCACCACGAAAACGGAGAATGTTCATGCCTACCACCACCAAGTCCATCCGCCGTCCGACTGCCACGCTCCCCTTGCCGAAGAACGTGTCGGCGCTCCTCACCTACGCCCAGAACGTCGTCACGCGGACGACGGGAAACCCAGCGCTCCCGGCGCCAACGCCGCCGCTCGCCCTGATCACCACGGCCATCAACGAGCTCCAGGTCGCCGAGACCGCGGCGCTCGCACGGACCAAGGGCGCGGCGGCCGTACGCAACGAAAAGCGCGACGCGCTCGTCTCGCTGCTCCAGCAGCTGCGGGGGCACATCCAGGCGGCGGTGGATGCCGACGCGGCCAACGGCGTGTCAATCATCCAGAGCACCGGCCTCGCCGTGCGCAAGATACCGACGCACCACGCGCGCGTCTTCGCCGCGAAGCCGGGGCCTGTGTCCGGCGTGGCGCAGATCGTCGCCCCTTCGGCGGGCCCACGCTCGTCGTACGAATGGCAGTACAGCACCGACGGCGGCAAGACGTGGGTGACGGCGCCGGTCACCGTCCAGGCCAAGACGAGGATCGCGGGCCTCGTGCCGGGAGCCACCGTGCAGTTCCGGTACCGCGCGGTGACCCCCAAGGCCGGCGAGGGGGACTGGAGCCAGCCCGTGTCGCTCATGATTTCGTGAGCGGCTCGCGAACGAAGCCGAAATAGCGGCGGGTGAGGGCGTGCTTCGCGCCCGGGCCCGGGCCCCCGCGCGCGCGAGTTCGCGCGGGGGCGCGCGCTTCCCATTGCTTTTCCAGCCGCCTCGTCCGAAAAGTGTTGCCTACTGGGATGGATCGCGACCCGCTCGACCTCGTCGGGCACGTGCTGGAAGATGAATTCCGCGTCGATGAGCTCGCCGGCGAGGGCGACCTCAGCGTCGTGTATCGCGGGCGCCAGCTCTTCGTCGACGAGCCGGTGGCCATCAAGTGCCTCGACCTGCCCGAGTCGCTGGGCTCCTCGGTCGTGCAGCCGCTCGTGACGCGCTTCCGCGAGGCCAGCCGCCTGCACCATCGACTCGCGCGCGGCAACGCCAACATCGCGCAAGTCCTCGCGAACGGCTCGACGGTGACGCCGCGCTCGGGCGTGCAGGTGCCGTATCTCGTGCGCGAATGGTTCGACGGCCCATCGCTCGGCGCCGACCTCGCGCGCCGGCGGGCCGAGGGCCTCTCGGGCCGAGGCGTCCAGGAGGCGATCGCGCTGCTCGGCCCCGCGGTGGAGGCCATCGCCTACGCGCATGCCCAGGACGTTTTTCACCTCTCGTTCAACCCGAGCAACCTCTTTCTGGCGACCCGGTCTCCCGACGGGCCCGAGCCAACGCTCAAGGTGGTCGACTTCGGGGTGGCCCGCGCGCTGAACGAGGTCGCGCTGGATGTGTCGCCGGACGCCCGGCTCGCGGCGGGGCTGCGCACTTTGTACCCGGAGTACGCCGCTCCGGAGCAGCACGATCCCTCGGTCGGCCCGGTCGGCGCCTGGACCGACGTGTACGCGATCGCGCTCGTGATCCTCGAGGTGCTGTCCGATCGCCCGGTCGCGGCGCGGGACCCGACGCCGAAGGCGCACGGGGTCGACGTGCCCCGCAACCTGGAGGTCGTCCTGACGCGCGCGCTCGCTCGCGCGCCGCAGCGGCGGCACCCTGACGCCGGCGCTTTCTGGAAGGACGTGACGACCTCCTCGCGCACGGGGGGCTCGGCGGGTTTCGCGAAGAGGGGGCCCGGCGCCGTCGGCACCGGTCGGGTCCCGTCGAAGCTGACCCTGGCGCCCTCGACGCCGCGGAGCGCGCGAACGACGCCGACGTTGGTCGACCCACCGTCTTCGGCGCGGATCGAGGCGGCGGCGCCCGCCCCGGCGCCTACGCCCATGCCGACGTCTGCGCTCGCGCGCGCGCTTGCGCCCACGCCCGCGCCCACCCCCACGCCCACGCTCGCGCGCGCGCTCATGACCACGCCCACGCCCACGCTCGCTCGCGCGCTTCTGACCACGCCGACGCCCACGCCCGTGCCGTCGCGCGTACTCGCGCTCGCGCCTGCGCCCGCGCCTGCGCCTGCGCCTGCGCCTGCGCCCGCGGCTGCGCCCGCGTCCTCGCGCGCGACGCAGCCTGCGACGCTGGCCCCAGCCCGGACGTCGCCGCCCGTTCGGAGGTCGGAGCTCGTCGCGTCGGCGCTGCGGAGCCTTGCGCGCCGGCGGGTGCCGCTGATCGCCCTCGTCGGGGCGGTGTCGGTCAGCATGGTCCTGGCGATCGCGCTCGGCATCGTCGCGGTGCGCCGCCCGGTCGTGGTCGTCGTCGCGGTGCGCGGGGCGGCGCCGGAGCCGGGCGGCTCGGCGGCGACGATCCGGGACCCGCGGCCGGCCGCGACCGCCTCCGGATCGGCGGAGCCCGCGGCGTCCCCGACAGCGACGGCCTCTGCGTCCGCGTCCGCGTCCGCACCCGAGCCCGCGTCGGCGCCGGAGCCGTCCGGGCCCTTCCGGGCTTCGGCGGCGAAGCTCGCGCTCGACGCGGCCAGCGCGAACGCCCGCCAATGCCGGCGCGGGCCGTGGTGGGGAACCGGCTCGGCGAACGTCACCTTCGCCAACGACGGCACTGTGAGCCGCGTAGCGGTCGGACCCCCGTTCCATTTCACGGCAGCCGGGGAGTGCGTCGCGGCCCAGCTCGAGGGAGCGAGGATGCCGCCGTTCGCAGGCAAGCCCGCCGTCTACGCCTACCGATTCGTGATTCCGCCGAACTAGTGCACCGCCTACCCACTCTGCTCGAGGCTACGTCGACGGCGGTGCACTAGGGCTACTCGAACGCCGCGATCCCCGTCACCTCTTGCCCGAGGATCAGCGTGTGCACATCGTGCGTCCCCTCGTACGTGGACACCGTCTCCAGGTTGCACATGTGGCGCATCACCGGGTACTCGAGCGTGATGCCGTTGCCGCCGAGGATGTCGCGGGAGGCGCGCGCAATCTCGAGCGCGGCGCGCACGTTGTGGCGCTTGATGAGGCTCACCTGCGCCGGGCGAAGCTCCTTGTCGTCCTTCAGGCGCGCGGCCTCGAGGGCCACGAGCTGCATGGTGGTGATCTGCGAGAGCATCTCGGCGAGCTTGGCCTGCACGAGCTGGTGCGAGGCGATCGGCTTGCCCGCGAACTGCACGCGGTGCTTGGCGTAATCGACGGCGCAATCGAAGCATGCGCTCGCGGCGCCGATGACGCCCCACGCGATGCCGAAGCGAGCCGCGGTGAGGCACGAGAGGGGCCCCTTCATGCCGCGCACGCCGGGGAGGACGGCGTCCTTCGGTACGCGCACGTCGTCGAGAACGAGCTCGCTCGTGACGCTGGCGCGCAGGCTCACCTTCTTGTGAATCGGCCGCGCCTCGAAGCCGCGTGAGTCGGTCGGAACGAGAAAGCCGCGCACCTCGCCGTCGGGTCCCCCGACCTTGGCCCAGACGAGCGCGACCTGCGCGAGGTTGCCGCTCGTGATCCAGCGCTTGGTGCCGCTGAGGACGTAGCCGCCGCCGTCTGTCGCGCGCGACCGTGCGCATGCCGCTCGGGTTGGAGCCGAAGTCCGGCTCCGTCAGCCCGAAGCAGCCGATGATCTTGCCCTTGGCCATCTCGGGCAGGTACTTCGTCTTCTGCTCCTCGGAGCCGAACGCGTGGATGGGGTACATGACGAGCGACCCCTGCACGCTCGCGAACGAACGGATGCCGGAGTCGCCCCGCTCGAGCTCCTGCATCGCGAGCCCGTAGCCCACTTCCGTCAGCCCCGCGCACCCGTAGCCCTGCAGGTTGCACCCGAGGAGGCCGAGCTGCGCGATCTCGGGGACGAGCTCCGCGGGGAACGTGCCGCGCTCCCAGTCGTCGGCGATGCGCGGCAAGACGCGCGCGTCCACGAAGGCGCGGACGGTGCGCTGGATGGTGCGCTCCTCGGGAGAGAAATGCCTTTCGAGGTGGAAGAAGTCGGGCATGGCCCTATTGGAGCACGCGAACCGTCGGCCTGACGCCGGTGAAGTCGGCGCGAACCGTGGCATGCTCGGCCGCGCGCACCGTGACGGACTCGCCGCGCGTTTCGCCGGTGGCAGGGAAGGAGAAGACGACGGCGTGCGTACCCGGCTCGACGGCCACGCGCGCCGGCGCCGGCCCGCGCGCCACGCCGTCGACCGAGACAACCGTCCCATCCCCCAGGAGCACGAGGCTCGCCTCCGCGGCGGCAGGGGGAGTCGAGGTCGAGGTCGAGGTCGGGGTCGGGGTCGAGGTCGAGGTCGAGGTCGAGGTCGAGGTCGAGGTCGGGGTCGAGGTCGAGGTCGAGGTCGCCGTGGCGCTCGAAATCAACCGCCCCGCCCCCTCTCTCTCGACCGCCCCCGGCTCGCTCCGCGCGCCCTTGCCCAGCCAGAACGCGCCCGCGGCCAGCCCGAGAATCCCTACCGAAGCCAGCCCGACCGCCCCGGCCCGCCCCGAGATCGTGGCCTTGCTAACAATCGGCCCCCTCGAGCGCCCCGCGCCGCCCGTCTGCCCCTCGCCCCGGACAGTCCCCCCCTCGGCCGGAGGGGCGTTCGACGCGATCTTCCGTGTCGACGGACCGTGCCACGCGCCGACCTCTTCGCGCGCCGCGAACGTCTTGGTCCCCACCTGCGTCGCCGTCGGCCGCGACGGGGGCCGCTGCAGCAGCGGCTTCGTCTCCGACGCCGCCGGGAGCGGGCGCGCCCGTGCCTCGTGCACGCGCGCTGCCGAGCTGGCGTGCGAGGTCGCCGAGGTCGATGCCGGAAAGGAACTTGCGCAGCGCCCGCCCCAGGTCCTCGGCTTGCTGGGGTCGCGCGCGCGCGTCGAGCGACATGGCGCTCGCGAGCACGTCGTCCAGCGGCAAGAGGCGAATGTCCGCGTCGCTCGGCTTCGGATGCGGCCGCCCGCATCGCGAGGGCAATCTCCTCGTTCGTGCGCTTGCGAAACGGCGCCTTGCCGCTCCAGAGCTCCATGAGCAGCACCGCGACGGCGAAGACGTCGGCGGCGGGCGTGAGCTCCTTGCCTTCCATCTGTTCGGGCGGCATGTGACCCGGCGACCCGAAGACGCCGTGACCGCTCGGCGCCGTGGCCACGGGGGCCGAGATGCCGAAGTCGATGACCTTGATCTGCCCCTCCTCGTCGACCATCACGTTGCGCGGCGTCACGTCCCGGTGCACCACGTTCATGCGGCGGTGCGCGTAGTCGAGCGCCCGGCACACCTCGACGCCGACGTACGCTCCCTCCTCCGGCGACAGGGCGCGCGCCGGCTCGCCCGGACGGGCGCCCGCGCGAAGGAGCTCCGCGAGGCTCGCGCCCTCGACGTACTCCATCGCCAGGAAATAGGTCCCGAGCTCCACGCCGAGCTCGTAGACGGGCACGATGTTCGGATGCGCGAGGGCGACCGTCGTCTTCGCCTCTTCGACGAACCGGCGTACGAACTCCTCGTCGCACGCGAGCTCTTCGCGCACCTGCTTGACGACGAGCTTCTTCTCGAAGCCTCCCGCGCCCCGCAGCGTCGCCAGGACGACCCGCGCCATGCCGCCGCGCGCGAGCTCGCGCTCGAGCACGTACTTGCCGAAGACTTGGGGGTACATTGGCAGAGTGGGCCCCAGCCCCGCTTTCCATCGTAGCAAATGGGCGCTCGTGCTCGCCTCCGCCGCGGGCGCATCTCTCGCTTGCAGCGCTCGCGATCCGGTGACGCGTCGCACCGTGACCGCCTACGTGCCCGCCGCGTGCGCCCTGGGCGGCAGCGCGTACGCCGAATACCTCGCGCTCGGCGACTACGCGCCGCGGGCGTCTGCGACGGGTCACTTGCTGAGCGACGTGGGGACGGAGCTTCCCGAGATGGATCCCGCGGCGCGCGAGCTCGTCGTCCTCGCCGACGAGAGCGATCGGTCCTGGACCGGGCGCAGCACCGTCGCGCCCAGCGGCGACGTGAACCTGATGCTCTTGCCGTCCCTCGCTTCGTGCGCGCTCACGAATCCGCTGAACGAGAGCGTGGGGAGCGTCGGGTCGACCCTCGCGAGCCTCGGCGCCGAGGCCGGCGGTCGTGTGCTCGTCGTCGGCGGCAGCGGGACGCCGAGGACGTACGTCGCGCGCCTCGACACCGGGAGCGTGAGCCCGGTGTTCCCGGAGCTCCGTCAGCCGCGCGTTCACGGCGCGAGCGTGACGCCGTTCGGCGCCGGGGCGCTCGTCGCCGGCGGCGTGGGCCAGGACGACGCAACGCTCGACACGGCCGAGGTGTTCGACCCGCAGATCGGCGGAATCGACCAGAGGCAAATGCCCATTCTCCTCAGCCAGCCGCGGAGCCATCAGGGAGCCGCGGTCCTTGCGACGGGCGAGACGCTGCTCGTCGGAGGCCTCGCCGCAGACGGAACGACGCCCCTCGGGTCGCTGGAAATCGTGGACCCGGCGACGCTCACCGTGCGCGCCGAAGGCCTGGCCGCGCTCGCCGTCGCGCGCCGCGACCCGACGGTGCTCCGCCTGGCGTCGGGCCAGATCCTGGTGGCGGGCGGCTACGACGCGAGCGGACCGGTCACGCGGCTCGAATGGCTCGAGCCGGACGCGAGCCGTGCGTCGCGCTGCTCGGCGGACCTGGTCGCCGGAAGCGCGCGTTCGTTCGTGGCGCTTCAGGGCGGCGGCGCGCTCGCCGTGATCGCGGCCTCGCCCGGCTCCCCGCCCGGCTTTCGCAACGTCTGGGTCATCGACGCCGACTGCGCCGTCGAACCCGCCGCGCCCATCGAGGGCGCGCTGACCGCCCCCGTGCTCTTCGGCGGGGCGGGCGGCGCGCCCGTGCTCTGGACGGGCGACCGATGGCTGCAGTGGTCGCCCTGGCGCGGCGCGTTCGTCGCTCTCGCCGTGCTCGACGAGGCGCCGGCGCGCGTAGGCGGCGGCTGGACCTCGCCGGACCCGGGTCTCGCGTCGTGGCTCGACCCGTCGAAGAGCACCCTCACGGCCATGCGCTTCGACGTGCGCGGACCGTACTCGACGCTGCCGCCGTCTCTTCTCGTCGGCGACGCGAGCGAGACCGCGCCCGACCGCCTCGTTTCGGCCGGCGTCGTCTCGTTCGACACGGCGGTCGGCGGGCTCGTTCTGGCACCGGGCGCGAGCGCGTTCGTCACCGACCGCACGTACGCGGACGTCGCCATCGACCTCGCGGCTCCGACGGGCGAGCCGGCCGTCGTCGTCCTGCGAGACGCCCTCGGGGCGGAGCTCGAGGTCGGAGGGTTTTCGTGCCCCGGGTCGATCGTCGCCGGCGCCCCCTCGATTCACGTCGAACGGCACGGAGCCAGGGTCACGTGGTCGCTCGCGGGAGGCTCGACCAAGACGTGCGCCGCGAGGGTCGCGCCAGCGGCGCGCCTGTCCATCGGCGTGCGAGGGGCGCCGTCGTCGGCGCGCAGCGTCGCCCGCGACCTGCGCATCCAGAGGCTCGCTACGCCCTAGCCCACCGGAACGCCGACGAGCTCCCCGATGCCGCGGACGCCCTCGCGCTCGACCATCGAGGCCAGTCCGCGTGCGATTCGCGCCGGGGCGCCCGGTCCCCCGTAGACGAACCCCGTGTACATCTGCAAGAGGTCGGCGCCGGCGCGCACGTAGGCGACGGCGTCTTCGGCCGTCTCGATTCCCCCCACGCCGATGATGGTGACCGAGCGCCCGAGGCGCGCCCGGACGCGGCGCACGAGCTCGAGGGACCGGGCGCGAAGGGGCGGACCGCTCAGGCCCCCCGTGCCGATGGACGAGACGCGCTGGGCGTCCGTTGCGAGCTGCGAGCGCGAGACCGTCGTGTTCGTCGCCACGACACCCGCGAGGCGCACCTCTTCCGCGACCGCCAGGAGCGCCTCGATCTGCGCGTCGTCGAGATCCGGGGCGATCTTCACGAGGAGCGGCCGACCCTGCGCGCGCGCCGCGAGGCTCGACAGCAGGGTGCGCGCGTGGCTCCCCTCCTGCATCGTGCGCAGCCCTGCCGTGTTCGGGGAGGAGACGTTGACGACGAGGAAGTCCGCGACGTCGAGCACCTCGTCGAGCGAGGCCGCGTAGTCGGCGACGACGGCGTCGATGTCGTCGACCGGCACGACGCGCGACTTGCCTATCGATACCCCCAAGGGCACGCGCATCGTCGGTCGCGCCGCCGAGAGCCGCCGCGCCACGGCCGTCGCGCCCGTGTTGGGAAAACCGAGGCGGTTTACCAGGGCCCGATCGGCCGGCAACCGGAAGAGGTTGGGCCTCGCGTTGGCCGCCTGCGCGCGGAAGGTCACGGTGCCGACCTCCACGTGGGCGAACCCGAGCGCCGCGAGCGCACGTGGACGTCGCCCCTCCTTGTCGAAGCCCGCCGCGACTCCCAGCGGGTGGGCGAACTCGAGCCCCATGGTTCGCACGAGGAGGCGCTCGTCCCGCGGCGGCGCGGTGAGGCCTCTCACCAGCGAGCGCAGGATCCCCAGATGCTCGACGGGGCCGAGCGCCGCCAGCGCGACCTCGTGCGCCGTGTCGGGCGGCAACGAGAAGAGCAGCGGCCGGAGTGCCCAGCGGTACATGGCGGGGGAGGGTAGCGCGGCGGCGCGGCGCTCAACTGGTCAAGCGTCCGACGGTGTCGAGCAGGCGCTGGAGGTCGATGGGCTTGGCCAGGTGCTCGCGCACTCCGGGGGCGCCCATCGCCGATACGACGACGACCGGGATGCGCGAGAGGTGCTCGTTCGCCTGGATCTCCTCGAGGACCTCCCACCCGCTCATCACGGGCATCATCAGGTCGAGCAAGACCAGATCCGGGTGCTTCTCGCCCTCGAGCTCGTGCAGGGCCTGCTTGCCGTTCTCTGCGCAGACGACGCGATAGCCTTCGTCGCGAAGGACTTCCGCGACGATCTCCCGGATCGCCTGATCGTCGTCCACGACGAGGACGCTCGCTCGATCCGCCATCGACACCTCTCGGCAAGTCAGCGCTTGCAGCCCTTAGCAGCTAGCAGCCCACGGGGGCATCGGACACCAATCGGACCGGCCGAGCGAGCCTTTTCTCGCGGATGAGGCGCTCGGCTGGAGCGTGCAAGCTCATCTCGGCGCCGGTCGGAGCTCATCTCGCCCATCCCGAGCGGGTCCAGCGACTTTCGTGCCGTTCGGGCCCCACTCCACGCCCACTCCACCGGTCCATCGGTCTGCTATCGTCGCCGCGTGATCGTCGGAGTACCCAGGGAGATCAAAACGCGGGAGTACCGCGTCGGGATGACGCCTGCGGGCGTTCGGAGCCTCACCTCGCGCGGGCACAAGGTGCTCGTCGAGCGCGCCGCCGGCGAGGGCAGCGGCATCAAGGACGCGAATACGCTGCCGCAGGGCGCGACGCTCGTCGCGACGCGCGGCCGAGGCGTGGAGCGCCGAGATGGTCGTCAAGGTGAAGGAGCCGCAGCCGAGCGAGTTCGGCTTCTTCCGCCAAGACCTCGTCCTCTACACGTACCTGCACCTCGCGGCGGAGCCCGAGCTGACACGCAGAGCTCGCGCAGGCGGGTGTCGCCGGGTTGGCCTACGAGACCATCCAGCTCGAGGACGGAAGCCTGCCGCTGCTCAAGCCCATGAGCGAGGTCGCCGGCCGCATGGCGGTGCAGGTCGGCGCGACGTGCCTGGAGAAGGAGCGAGGGGGCAAGGGCGTGCTTCTCGGCGGGGTGCCGGGCACGCGGCGCGGCCGGGTCGCCATCCTCGGCGGCGGGGCCGTCGGGCGCAACGCGGCGACCATCGCCGTCGGCATGGGCGCGCAGGTGACCGTGCTCGACGTGCGCGCCGAGACGATGGCGTACCTCGAGGACGTCTTCGGCGGCGCGATCGAGACGCTGTATTCGAACCCGACGAACATCGAGGAGTCCGTCGTTCGAGCCGATCTCGTCGTGGGCGCCGTGCTGGTCGCCGGCGCGGCCGCGCCGAAGCTCGTGAGCCGCGAGCTCGTGAGCAAGATGAGCAAGGGGAGCGTCATCGTCGACGTGGCCGTCGATCAGGGTGGGTGCATCGAGACGTGCCGGCCCACGACGCACGACCATCCCACCTACGAGGTCGACGGCGTGGTGCACTACTGCGTCGCCAACATGCCGGGCGCCGTACCGCACACGAGCACCTGGGCGCTGACCAACACGACCATCGCGTACGCCGTCAAGGTGGCCGACCAGGGTCTCGCGGCCGCCGCCCGCGCCGACCACGCGCTGAGGCTCGGGCTCAATACCTACCGCGGGCAAGTCACCTGCGAGCCCGTGGCCCAGGCGCAGGGCCTCGAGTTCGTCCCCGTGGGCAAGCTGCTCGCCTGACCCTCGGAAGCCGCTGGGATCCCGCCTCGCATGAGCCACGAATCGGCCATCTCGCAGCTGGTGCGCGGCGTCGAGCTGCTCTGCCTCGACGCCGGCAACACCGTCGTCTTCCTCGATCACGCGCGCGTCGCAGCGGCGTGCGCGCCGTTCGGCTTTCGCGTGACCGCGCAGGCCCTGATCCACGCCGAGGGCGAGACGAAGCTGGCCCTCGAGCGCGGCGAGGAGCTTTCGGTCGCGTGGTCCGAGGCTCACCGGGCGGCCGCTACCGGGTGGGGAAAGACCGTGGGGACCATGCTCTCGCGCGCCGGCCTGCCGGTGGCCCGCGTGCCGGCCCTGCTCGACGCGCTGTGGCCCCAGCACTGCGCGCGCAATTTCTGGTCGCTGGTTCCGGAGGGCCTGGTCGAGGCGCTCGCGCGCACGCGCGCCGCGGGCGTTCCGATCGCCGTCGTGAGCAACTCCGAGGGGATGCTCGAGGCTCTGTTCCAGGAGCTGGGCATCCTGGGCGCCCTCGATCTCGTCGTCGACAGCGGCCTTGTCGGGGTGGAGAAGCCCGATCCGCGCATTTTCCGCGTGGCGCTCGACCGCTTCGGCACTCCGCCCGAGCGCGCGCTGCACCTCGGCGACAACTTCTCGACCGACGTCCTGGGCGCACGCGCCGCGGGCATTCGCGTAGCGCTGGTGGATCCGTTCCAGCACCTGGAGGGCCGCCACCCCGACGTGCCGCGCGTGCCGGGCGCGGTGGCGGTCGCCCGAGCGATCGCCGACGCCCGCCGTTCGGCGCCGCTTCCACCGGGTGAGTGATTGCTTCGGTCGAGGCGTTGTCTACTCTCGTGCCGAACATGGCCAACCAGTCGAAGCTCATCGCCGTCATCCCCGGAGACGGCATCGGCCCCGAGGTGATCGCGCAGGCCGTGCGCGTCCTCGAGTACTACCGGGACGCGCGCGGGTTGCCGCTCGAGCTCTGGCCGCTCGACCTCGGCGCCGACAGGTACTTGCGCGACGGGACCACGTATCCCCAGGAGGTGCACGCTCGCATCGGGAAGGAAGCGAGCGCCGTCTTGCTGGGGGCGCTCGGCGACCCGCGGGTGCCGGGGCTCGAGCACGCGCGCGACATCTTGTTCGGGCTGCGCTTCGGGCTCGACCTCTACGCGAACGTCCGCCCGATACGCGCCCTGTCCGACGCGCTCGTGCCGCTCAAGGGGCGGACCGCCGCCGACGTCGACCTCGTCGTCTTTCGCGAGAACACCGAGGGCATCTACGTCGGCATGGGCGGCCAGTTCAAACGCGGCACGCGCGACGAGGTCGCCATCAACGAGGACGTGAACACGCGCAAGGGCGTCGAGCGGCTCGTTCGCGCCGGCTTCGAATACGCGAAGAGCCACGGCAAGAAATGCGTGCACATGGCGGACAAGTCGAACGCCATGAAGCACGCGCACGAGCTGTGGTACCGCGTCTTCTTCGAGGTGGCGGCCGAGTACCCCGGGATTCAGGCGAAGCACGTGTACGTCGACGCGCTGTGCCTCTATCTCGTGCAGGACCCCCGGCCGTTCGAGGTGGTCGTCACGTGCAACCTGTTCGGCGACATCGTGACCGATCTGGGGGCTGCGCTGCAGGGTGGCCTCGGCATGGCGGCGAGCGCCAACGTGCACCCGCGCGTGCCCCGCTGCTGCGACGCGGACCACGGCGAAGCGCGGGTCGCGCTCTTCGAGCCGGTGCACGGGTCGGCGCCGCCGCTCGCCGGCAAGGACGTAGCGAATCCCCTCGCGAGCGTTCTCACCGTCGGGATGATGCTCTCGCACCTCGGATGGTTCGAAGAGGAGCGGCGCCTCGAGCAGATTGTGACGCGCGCCGTGCGCGAGGGGGCGTGCACGGCCGACGTCGGCGGCTCGTACGGGACGCGCGCCGTCGGCGACTGGGTCCTGGCCGAGCTCGCGCGGTCCTTCTGAGGGGGACATGAGAGGGCTGCTTCTCGCCTCCGTGTTCGCGCTGGCTGCCGTGGGTTGCCACAAGGCCCCCGAGGAGCTCGTCACCGTGCGCGAGGCCGGGGCGGTCGAGGTCTCGTCGGCCGGCGCGGCGGGCGATGCCGCGCCCGGCGCGGTGGGGAGTCCCGACGACGCCGGCCGATTGGCCGTGCACGAATTCTGCGACGACGCGTTCGGCGCGGACACCGAGCACCTCCGGAGCACCTGCTCGGCGGTGGATTTCAAGGTGTCCGAGGGCGTGGCGCGCGCGGCGGGTAGGCTGTGCGCGACCGACATCGCGTCGGCCATGTCGCGCGCTCGCGCCACCTTCGACCCCGAGGCAGCACGCCGGTGCGTCGAGATGCTTCGCGCGAGACCGGTCACGCAGACGAGCCAGGGCGACACCCTGTTCGCGCACGCGCCGTGCGATCGCGTGCTGCTCGGAGCGGAGCCCGAGGGCAAACCTTGCCGCTACTCGGTCGAGTGCCGGGATGGCCTCGCCTGCGTCGATTATCGGCCCGGAGTCGATGGCACCTGCAAGAAGCCGCCCCGCACGGGAGAGGCGTGTTCGTACCAGGCGTTCGCGACGATTCTCAACGCACCTGCGGCCGCGCTGCACCATCCGGAATGTGCGCGCGGTGCCTGGTGCGACGGAAGCACGTGCCGCGCGCGCGCGCCGGCAGGCAAGGCGTGCACGACGAGCAACGCGTGTGCGGAAGGCCTGAGCTGCACGATGGGCAAGTGCGGTCCTTTCGCGCGCACCGGTGCGGCGTGCGCGACGACCGCCGACTGCGCGTTCGGCCTCTGGTGCGACCGCGCGGCCGACGGCGGTACGGGGCGATGCGCGGAGAGGCGAGCCGAGGGTCAGCCGTGCACGGACCAGGACTCGTGCAAGGGGCGCTGCGAAATGCCCAAGTTGCTCGACGCCGCTCCGTCCGGACACGGAAGCTGCGTATCCGTCTGCGGCTCCGACTGACGACTGCTACCCCCACAGTTGGCGACATCGACGACCGGCTGGACGCGTCGTGCGGCACCATCGCGTTCACCGGAAGAGCTGGCGCAATCTTTGTAAGGAGCTCGGGCATGTCCGGCGTGCGTGGTACGGCGAGGGCCCGGTGGGTCGCCGCCCTTTTCTGCGTCGCCGCGTGCTCGAGCGCCGGTGCGCCGTGGTCGGCGTCGCCGGAAGGAGGGTCCGTCGGTCCCGCCGACGCTAGCTCGGTAGACGCCCCCGGCGCCTCCGACAGCCCGGGCCCGCCCATGTCCGGTGACTCGGCGTCGTTCCGTGACTCGCCGCCGTCCAATGACTCGGGGCCCGTCCAGGGCTCCTGCGCGGCGTATCTCGGTTCCGGCAACCCGGCGAGCGCCTGGGTCTACGCGGACGCCAACGGCAAGTTGCAATACAAGCCGCTCAACGCGAACGGCGATTGCATCCTCGACTTCTCGTACGCCGGATACATGGGGGGCGGCGTCGCCATCCCCACGCTTCCCGTGGCGCGGATGGTGGGCCCCTCCGGCGAAGACGACACGGCCGCCATCCAGGCGGCGCTCGACGCGGTCGCCGGCCTCCCGCTGAAGAACGGCGTGCGGGGCGCCGTTCTCCTCGCACCGGGCGCGTACACGCTCGCCGGCCCCCTGGCGATTTCGGCGAGCGGTGTCGTCCTGCGCGGCAGCGGCTCGGGCGCCGGCGGAACGGTCGTCACCGCCACCTACGGTGCCGGTTGGCTGCTCCGCATGCACGGCTCGGGCTCGCCCGCGCCGGCCACCAACATCGCGGTCATGACCGACGCCTACGTGCCCTCGGGCGCCACGTCGTTCTCCGTCGATGATCCCACGAAGGTCGCCGTCGGGGACGCCGTCCTCGTCAGGCGCCCTGTCACGAGCGCTTGGATCGATTTCATGGGCATGGCCTCGCTCTCGTGGATTCCCGCGGGAACGCTCGTCTCCTCGGAGCGCGTGGTCACCGCAATCTCCGGCAAGACCATCTCGGTCGACATCCCCCTCTCGGACTCGTTCGACGCCAAGTACGTGACCCCCCCCGGCGGGTCCGTCGTGAAGTTCACGTTCCCGGGGCGAATCACGCAGGTCGGCGTCGAGGACATTCGCTTCGAGGCGCCGCCCCGAGACGCGACTCACGAGTTCTCGCTGATGCGAGTCGACGCCATCGCCGACAGCTGGATTCGCCGCGTTGCGGTGCACAACTTCGCGAACGGCATCTGGCTCGGCACGGGTGTGAAGCGCGTGACGGTCGAGGACGTGACCGCGACGCACGACCCGACGACCTACGTCACCTCGGCGGCGCCGTTCGACTTCACGACGTACAGCGAGCAGACCCTCGTGCAGCGATGCTCGAGCACCGGCGGAAACAAGATTTGGTACTACGCCACGCAGGCCACCGTACCGGGTCCGAACGTGGTCCTGAAGTTCACCGGCAGTGGAACGGCGTCGCACGTCACGGCGCACCAGCGCTGGTCGACCGGCCTGCTCGTCGATAGCGCCAACGTCCAGGGAGGCATCCTTTTCCTCGATAACGGCACTCTCGGCAACGGCGAGGGCTGGTCGATGGGCTGGGGCGTCGCCTGGAACACCGTGAGCGACGTCAGCGCGCAGGCGCCGCCTGGCGCGATGAACTGGGCCATCGGTGCGATCGGAGCGCCACCCTCGTCCACCGACACCGGCGTCTATGAATCCACCGGCACCCCCGTCGTCCCGGCGAGCTTGTATCTGGCAGAGCTCTGCGCTCGCCTTGGCCCCGGCGCCGTCGCGGCGCTCGGCTACTGAGCTACTGAATCGGGCGCCCTTGCACGTCGGTTCGTAGTCCCTGCGTGCTACGATGAACGGTCGGTGCCTGCGCGACACAAGACCCTGGGGCTCTTCGCCTGCATCATCGTCGCCACCGGCGCATCGTGCTCGCTGGTGACGTCATTCGACGGGTTCACCGGAGCGAACGCCGGCGACGGCGGGGGCAACGGCACGGGCGACGCGCACCTCGCGGCCGACGCCAAGGGGACGGACACGGGCGGCAGCTCCTCGTCCGGCGGCACGACGATGGACGCGACCGGCGGCGATGCAAGCGGCGTCGCGGATACGGGGGAGGACTCGAACGGGATCGACTCCAGCGCGCCCGAGTCGAGCGCCGTCGACTCGAGCGCCGTCGACTCGAGCGCCGTCGACTCGAGCGCCGTCGACTCGAGCGCCCCCGACTCCGGTGGAAAGGACTCGAGCGCCGTCGACTCCGCCGATGCGGGCGGACCCATCTCCGACGCGGGCGACGCCGCGTCCGGATGGTGCGCGATGCAGTCCCCGTCGCACCTCTTCTGCGACGACTTCGACGAAGCTCCGCTCCTCACGGGCTTCGACGCCGTCGTCGCGAGCCAGTGCGCGGTGCTACTGGCGACCGGCAACGCGACGTCGGCTCCCCACGCGATGAGCGCGGCAAGCACGGCCGGAATGCAGACCTTCAATTGTGGCGCGACGAAGGCTTATCCCGGCCTCGGGGTGGCCCCGACGACGTACACGCTCGCCTTCGACGTGTACGTCGCGCAAGCCGACGAGGGGAACGCCTCCGACGCCGTGGCCGCCGTCATCGTGCTCCGCGACGCCGCGGGCAACATGTGGAGCCTGCAGTTCGAGCTCACCTGGGACACGGCCGCCCACGACCTCGGCGTCGTGCTCTCGGAAGACGCCGAGTTCCCCGACGGCGGGGAGGCCTTCCACGAGACCAACACGTTCGTCCCTCTCCCCCTCGCCACCTGGACCCGCATCACCCTCCAGGCGGTCATGGGCGCGCAAAACGTCCCGCACACCGGCAACCTCTTCATGGCAGGGACACTGGTCGCGACCGCCGCTCTGCATCCGACGACCACGAATCCCACGCTGGATTTCACCCTCGGCTATACCTACATCGGCCCGCAGAACGGGTCGTGGTCGCTGCTCTACGACGACCTGACCTTCGACGCGAAATGACCGCCGACCCAAGGCGGCACCGCTTTTCGGTGTTCTTTGCGGGAACTCGGCAGCTCGAGCGGTGTCGTAAGGAACCGAGCGTCTCGAGCTCGATGTGAGACGAACTCTTACCTTCGCGTGGTAGGGCGCCCGCGGGCGCGAGCATTCCATGCCATGCAATGCTTGGTGCCGACGTCAAAACCAGAGGGAGGCAAGATGGGGCTGCAGGCCTATGGCGTGGCGCTTCTGACGGCAACGGCGGCGTTGTGGCTGACGAGCGGCACCCAGCGCGAGCACCCTCTCCTTTCCGAGACGCTGCCGGGCCAGGTGCGCGTGCTCGAGGCGGCGGTGGCTGTCCATCCCGAGAACGCGGGGACGGTCGCCGCGCTGGCCCAGGCTTACCTCGACGCGCGCCAGCCGGGGCTCGCCGTGGGGCTCGTCGAGGGTGCGCCTGCGCTCGCTCGGGACGACGTGAGGCTGCGCCACGTGTACTCGCGCGCGCTCGTCGACCAGGGGCGCAACGACGAAGCGCTCGCCACGGAGAACGAAGTTGTCCGCTCGTGTCGGCCACTCGCCGAGGCGGCCGTGGCCCCCTCGGGATGTGACCCCGTGCTCCTCGCGTCGGCCATTCGGCGCATCGGCATCCTGACCGAGCTGGTGTCGCTCGGCGTGAAAGACGCGCAGGCGCACCCGGAGCAAGCTCGCGTCGCGTACCAAAATGCCACGCGCGAGGCGCGCGTGATGGTGCCTTGATTGTGGAGCGCGCGTGCGTTTCTTCCCTAGGGGGAGCAGCAGCAGCAGCACTCCTGGCGGCCTGCGTGCATGGGCCGTGGGCAAGCCGCCCGCCCGCGGAGCCGGTGCCGATGGAGCTCGAAGACGACGGCTTCGACCGGCTGCCGGAGCCCATGGTCGCGTTTGCCTCGCCGGATGACGCCATCGTCCGCATCGCCGGCGCCCGCACGACGTGCAGCGGCGTGCTCGTCGCGGAAGACCTCGTCTTGACCGCGCACCACTGCGTCGTCGGCCGGGGCGCTCGCGGGACCTCGTCCCGACAAACGCTGAGCGCCTCGTCCTTGCAGGTGGAGCTCGGCGGCGACTATCTGCCGTGGGGCAATGTCGGCATCAAGGCGATCCTGGCGCCGCCGTGCGGCGAGGCGGGCGGTCGAGGAGACATCGCGATGCTCGTGCTCGAGCGCAAGCTCGTCGGCCTCGTGCCCCTCGCGCTCCGCGATGGCGCGCCCAGGCTCGGAGAGCTTGTGTACACGGTAGGCTTCGGCCGCTGCGCGCTTTCGCCCGAGGGAATTCGCCGGCGCGAGCGCGAGAGCGGCCCAATCGCGAGCGTCTCGGCGGGTGTGTTCGAAGCGCAGGCGAGCGTCTGCCCTGGCGACTCCGGCGGCCCGGTGCTCGACCGCTCGTCGCACGAGATCGTCGGCGTCGTGAGCCTGAGCGCCATGGATCACGACGAGGCTACCCCGGGCCGCTCCATCTTCGCTCGTGTGGACGCGATACCCAAGGTGGTCGCGTACGCGCGGCAGGTGGCGGACGGAGCCGACCCCGCGGACATGCCACCGTTGAGCTGCGACTGAACGGCACTGCTCCTGCAGGGCGTTACGCGAGGTGAGCGCGCGCGGGCCGACGTCCCTCCAGGGCCAACCTACCGGTCCGCGCGTGCTCGTCGTCGAGGACGACCCCGTGTTGCGGGCGCAGCTCAAGGAGCTCGGTCACGACAAGCTCCTCGACGTCGTCGCGGTCGCCACTCCCGCGGAAGCGCTGGACGAGGCGCTGCGAGGCGGTCACCTCGAAGCGGCGCTCGTCGACTCGTCGCTAGGGCCTGCTGCATTCGTGCTTGCGCGCGATCTTCGCGCCACACCTGGCCACGAGGGCCTGCCGCTCGCGTTCCTGTCCGGGCAGAACGACCTGGATTGGCGAATTGCCGCCGCGCATGCGGGCGCCTCGCTCTTCTTGCGCAAGCCGCTCGACCCGTACGCGTTTGCCACGGCCATCGATCAGATGGTCGCGCTGGGTCAGAAGGACAGGATGCGCGTCCTGGTGATCGACGACGACCCCAGCTTCGTCGAGATCGCGAGCGAGGTGCTGGTGCGCGACGGCATCTTGGTCCGCTCGGCGGCGGACGCCACACACCTCGTTGAGCTCCTCGACGACGTTCGCCCCGACCTCATCCTGCTCGACGCCATGCTCCCGCGCGTGAGCGGGTGGGACGCCATCCGTCTCGTTCGCACGATCCCCGAGCACCGCGACGTGCCGATCCTCTTTTTGACCGGGCGAACGGAGCTGGCGAGCCGCGTCGCCGCCTTCGACGCGGGAGCCGACGACTACCTCGCCAAACCGCTCGTAGCCGAGGAGCTCCTCGCGCGCGTGCACGTACGCCTCGAACGAAGGCGGCTCTTGCGCGAGATGACCGAGCGCGATCCGCTGACTCGCTGTCTGTCGCGCCGGGCGCTCTTGGACGCGCTCACCAGCCGAATCTCGGAGTCGCGGCGCCACGCGCGCGGGCTGTCTCTGGCGCTTCTGGACGTCGACCGCTTCAAGTTCGTCAACGACTCCTACGGACACCTCGTGGGCGACCACGTGCTCGCGACGCTCGGGCGGCTTCTCGGCGCGCGCTTCCGTCTGGAGGACCTGCGCGGGCGCTGGGGGGGCGAGGAGTTCGTCATCGTTCTGCCCGGTGAGTCGGCGGCGACCGCGGCCGCCGTCCTGTCGCGCGTGCTCGACGAGTTCCGCGTGCTTCCCTTCCGAAGCGAACGCGGCGGCCGCTTCTTCGTCACGTTCTCGGCGGGTGTATCCAGCTTTCCCGAGGACGGCCAGAGCGTCGACGCTCTCTTGCGTGCGGCCGACGCGCGACTGTACGACGCCAAGCGCGGCGGGCGCGGTCACGTCGTGGCCGCCGCGAAGTAGCCTTTCGGACTTCCGCCCCGTCCCCGCTACACTACAGATTCGAACCATGTGCGGCATCGTCGGTTACGTCGGCCCGAAAGACTGCGCCCCCATCCTGGTCGAGGGGCTGCGCCGCCTCGAGTATCGCGGATACGATTCGGCGGGCCTCGCTCTGCACACGGGCCGCGGCATCGAGCTTCTGCGGGCGGTCGGAAAGCTCGGCAACCTCGAAGAAGCTCTGCGAAAAAGCCCGCTCGCCGGCACGACGGGAATCGCCCACACGCGCTGGGCGACGCACGGCCGTCCCAGCGAAGCCAATGCCCACCCGCACGTCGCCGGGCGGGTCGCGGTCGTACACAACGGAATCATCGAGAACCATGTCTCTCTGCGGCGCGAGCTCGAGGCGAAAGGCGTTCGCTTCGCCAGCGACACGGACACGGAGATTGTCGCGCACCTGGTCGACGAGGCTCTCGGCCCGGCGGGCGGCCGCCTCGTGGACGCCGTGCGCGCCGCCCTCGGACGTTTGCGCGGCGCGTACGCGATCGCGGTCCTCGCGGCCGGCGCCCCGGGAGAAATCGTCGTGGCCAAGGCCGACAGCCCGCTCGTCATCGGCATCGGCGCGGGCGAAACTCTTTGTGCGAGCGACATCCCCGCGCTGCTCGCCCACACCCGCGAAGTCGTGTTCCTGCACGACGGCGAGATGGCCACGCTCACCCGGAGCGGCGCGGAGATTACGACGCTCGCGGGCCAGCCCGTGAAGCGCGCGTCCAAGACCATCGACTGGTCGCCGACGCAGGCGGAAAAGGGCGGATACAAGCACTTCATGCTCAAGGAGATCGAAGAGCAGCCGCGCGCCGTCGAGGACACCTTGCGCGGGCGTGTCGACCTGGGCGCCGGAGACGTCTTGGGCGAGGAGATTGGCGTCAGCGCCGAGCTGGCCAAGAGCATTGGCCGCGTCTACTTCGTCGCGTGCGGCACGAGCGCGCACGCCGCCATGGCGGGGCGCTACTGGGTCGAGCAGCTCGCGCGCGTACCGGCGGTCGTCGAGATCGGCAGCGAAGTGCGCTACCGCGATCCCGTCTTCGGCCCGAGCGACCTGGTGGTGGCCGTGAGCCAGAGCGGCGAGACGCTCGACACGCTCGCGGCGGTGAAGACGGCCAAGGCGCACGGGGCCCACGTCCTGGCCATCGCGAACGTCATCGACAGCGCCATTCCGCGCGCGAGCGACGCGGCGCTCTACACGCACGCCGGTCCCGAGATTGGCGTCGCGTCCACCAAGTGTTTCACCGCGCAGCTCGTGGCGATGCTCCTTCTCTCGGTGTACCTCGGAAGGCGGCGCGGTACGCTCGGCGCCGACGACGCGCGCCGCGTCCTCGAGGCGCTCGCCCGCGCGCCCCACCAGATGCGCGCCGTTCTCGCGAAGGCAGACGACGTGCGTTACCTCGCGAAGAAGTACATGCGGGCCGAGCACATGCTGTTTCTCGGACGAGGCACCGGGTTTCCCATTGCCCTCGAGGGCGCGCTCAAGCTCAAGGAAATTTCGTACATTCACGCGGAGGGCTACGCCGCCGGCGAAATGAAGCACGGCCCCATCGCGCTCATCGACGAAGACATGCCCGTCGTCGCGCTCTGCCCGCGTGACGCCCACTACGAGAAGACGTTCTCGAACATGCAGGAGGTTCGAGCGCGCGAGGGACAGATCATCGCTGTCTGTACCGAGGGCGACAGGGACGTGCGCGCGGTTCTGTCCGCTGCGGCGAGCGACGCGCTGCCCCGAAGCGCCAGGCGCGGGAGCGCTCCCCCGCCGGAGCCCGACCTCATCGAGATCCCCGCCGCCGAGCCGGAGGTCTTGCCCCTCTTGACCGTGCTCCCACTGCAGCTGCTCGCGTACCACATGGCCGACCTCAAAGGCACCGACGTAGACCAGCCTCGGAATCTGGCGAAGACCGTCACCGTCGAGTAGCCGGTGTTATAGGCTCGCTGGCATGGGCTCGGTGATCCTCGGCGATTGGACGCACCGCCGCGGCGATCCTGGTGGTGCGCGTGCGATCGCGGCCGACATCGATCGGCCTCGCCCCACCGTGGCCTGGTCGTGGCATCCCGAGCACGCCGGGCGCGTCGACCAGGTGCGCGTCGTCGGCGAGACGGTCATCGTCGCCACCATGGCGCCGCCCGACCCGAGTGCCCCCGGGTGGGAGCACGCCATCGTCTACGCGCTCGATTCGGCGACCGGCATCGAGATAGCCCGCCGCGTGCTGCCGGATCCGGTTCCGATAGCCGCGGTCGTCGTCGACGCGGGGCAGGTGCACGTCGTGGCCACGCGCAAGGGCGAGCCCGTCTTCTGGTACGCGCTGTCGCTGCCGGACCTGGTGCCGCGGCACCGTCGCATCGTGGCGCTCGCGGGTACCGTGGATCACGAAGACGTCCTCGACGCCTGGGCCTTGCCCGACGGCGGCCTCTGGCTCGAGCTCGACGCCGTGGTCGGCGCGGATGCCCGCCGCGTCCTCGCGTATGCGTTCGCCGACGCCGAAGACACGAAGCCCGTTCGGTGCGCGTACGAAGAGCACGCGGGCGCCGAGAGCCCGTCGTCCGCGCGGGACGCATGTGCGGGCGGGCACGAGCTCTTCGCCCCGGTCGACGGTCGCTGGGCCGGGGCCGATCCGCCGACGCCGCCCACGCTTTCGCGTCTCGACCCGCGGGTAAAGCCGGCGGATCGCGCGGCCGAAGAGCCGCCGTGGGCTTGCGCGACGGTCGTCGGGCCGCGTGCGCGCATTCATGCTGTCGGCGGCGGCGGGGCGGTTTGCGCCGTCGCAGCGGCCGAGGATCCCGAGAGGCCGTCGCGCGCTCGTGTGGAGGCGTTCGGCGTCGACCGAAGCTCGGGCGTCGTTCGCTGGCGTGCCCAGGGGGACCGCGTCGCGCTGCGGCCGCCTCTGGGCGACCTGGCGCGTGTGGCGCGGCGGCCCAATGGCGAGATCCTCTTCCAGGGCCTCGCCGCCGACGGCTCGCCGTGCACGCCGCTCGTGTGCGCGCGCCCCGACGGCCGCCTGGACACCATCCTGCTCGGCGCCCGAGGGCGGTACGTGCTCGACGCCGCTCTCGGCGACACGGTCCTCGTGCATCGAGAGCACAAGAGCGGCGCCGTCGAGGTCGGCGGCTTCGCGGTGGATACCGAAGGACGTCTCTTGGGCCGCCGCGCGGTCGCCCGCTGGACGATTGACGCTGGCCACCTCGGCGGCGGTTCCACCGTGTACGCGGGCGCCGGCGCCATCGTCGTCCGAGGGGCCAGGGCCCTGACCGCCGTGAGGCTCTGACCCAAAACAGTCCGCGCGGGTCTCTCCGAGCCTCGGCGCCTACGGAGTCGTTGGCATCGATTGAATCCACGCGTTGACGAGCGCCACACCCGCGTCGGGTACGACGTGCGTATCGAGCGGCGGCATCTGATTGAGCTGCGCCGGATTGGAGTCGCGCACGGAAGCGCGGTACGAGATGGCGCTGCGCGACGGATTGCCGGGCGTGATGCGCAGCATGGGCCACGGCGGCACGAAGCCGTCGTCGACGAGCGCGAGGGGCTTGCCCACCGCCGTGTTCCACGTGTCGGTCGCCTGGACGGTCGCGAGCTGCGCGACGCCGAGGCGCATGAGGAGCGTGGACCCGCAGGCGTAGCTGGTGGTGTTGTGGCAGGAGATCCCGCAGTTCGCGTGCAGCCACCCGAGGGCCGCGCTCTCCGTCGCGTCGCCCGGCACGATGATGGGCGAGGTCGGCGGCTGGGTCAGCCGCTTCTCGCGCGCGAGCTGTCTCATCGTGAAGCCCGTCGCGCTGCCGGCGGAGAGGGCCACGGCCTCGAAGCCGAGCACGTTGTCCTTTCGGCCCGCATGGCAATCCAGGCAAGACTTCTGCGGGGGGATCTCGTACGAGGTGCCGTTCCAGCCCCGCAGCCCGGACGTGAGCTCGCTCGCACTCGATCCGTCCAGTGACCAGGCGTACGTCGTCCGGACCCAGTCGCCGTCGCCACGTTTCCAGAGAAAGCGCGTCTCCACGAGTCGTCCGCCGACGCTGAACTGTTTCCACAGCTTCGTTCCGACGGGGAACACCCACTGGTCCATGTCCGTCGTGTCGATCTGCGTGCCGCGCGGAAGCGCGATGTACCGCGCCTTCTCCGCGCCGTCGCTCCACAGCGCGAAGCCCGGCGTATAGGCGCGCGCGCTTGCGGCGATCGTGCGAGACGACCAATCGGAGTACAGCCCGGTGCAAGCGAGCTGCGAGGGCGCGTCGCCCCCGTCGCCCGCGTCGTCGGTGCAGTCGACGCCGCTGTCGCGGTCCGGCGGGCCGTCGCTCGCGTGCGAGTCCTCGACGTGGCGATCGGGCATGGCGACGGCATCCGCGTGCCGGGCGTCGGCCTCGTCGGGCGCCGCGGCGTCACGGGCGGCGTCCTGAGCGGCGTCCTGCGTGGCGTCCGGAGGAATCCGCCGTGCGGGCGTGCACCGGAGCCTCGGGGTCGCTGGCACTCGTCGAAGTGCAGCTCGCTGCGAAACAGGAGAAGAGGACGGCTCCTTGCCTAACCCATGGGCTCGACGACCGCGGCATCGATTTCCGGGTCTCGCTGCAACGGCGAGGCCCGGGCTTCTGCCTCGCTCAGCTCGTAGCGGTTCCCCGCTCGGCGCGGCAAACGCTGGTGCCCGCCAGGCCGTCGAGCAACGCACGGCCCCCGCGAAGGACCGTCGCCGCATTCGAGGCCGCCGCCGCGAAGGCGAGCGCAAGCGCGCCTGCCAGCACCCAGAACGAAGCCGACTGCGCGTCGAGTGCGGCAAGGAGTCCAGCGGCGGCCATCCCGGCCGCGGCCGGCGCGACGCGGAGAAACTCTCGCACGACCAGGCGCGTTCGCGTCGCAGCTCGCCCGTCCACGCGCTGGACGGCCAGCCCCGCCGCAAGCATCCCGAAGCTCGAGCCGAGCAGATCGATCGCGAGCGCCTGGACGAGCGCCCAAGCGCACAGGCTCGGGACCCAGCAGAGCGCCAGGTCGGCGGCGTCGGGGAGGTCGTCCATCGGAACGGCCTTTCCGGTCTTCCCGTCGAAGACCGCCATACCCGCGACGTAGATGGGCGCCAGCGTCAGGAGCACGCGCGCGACCCCCACGCACTGCACGAGCCAGATGGGTCCGGAGTCGACCGCGTATCCCAGCGCGCGCCGCCACCGCAGAGAGCCCGCTTTCGGCGCAGACCAGAGCGGGCGCGCCTGGGCCGTCACAAAGTCACGCGTTTGAGCCGGTCGATGGCCGTCATCAGCTGCTTCAAGCTGTCGTTTTGGACGTTCGACGCTTGCTCGATTCTTGGCGGCCGACGAGAGGAGCTGCTTGCTGCCGTTCGACTGCGTCTTGTGGCTCGTGTTGAGCTGCGTGACCAGGTTCGAGATGTTCTCGATGGCGCCGGAGATCTGCCGTCCACCGCGCGCTTGCTCCTGCGAGCTTCGCTCGACGTGCTGCGTGATGATGCGCATCTTCTCGGCGCTCTTCATGATGAGCTCCGAGCCACGCGCCTGCTCGGCGGTGGCGGCCGCGATCTGCTGCACCGTCTCGGCGATGCGCCCGATGGCGTCGGTCACCTGCTTGCTGCCCTTGGCCTGCTCGACCGTCGCCCGGGCGATCGCGCGCACCATGTTCGTGCTCTTCTGCGAGCTCTCGAGGATCTTCTTCAGGGCGCGCTCGGCCTCGTTCGAGACCTCGACGCCGCGGTCGACGTTGTGCGCGCCGCGCTCCACGGCCGCGATGGCGTTCTTGCTCTCGGCCTGAACGGTCTTGATGAGGTCCGTGATCTCGCGGGTGCTCGCGCCGGCGCGCTCGGCGAGGTCTTTGATCTCGTCGGCGACGACGGCGAAGCCCTTGCCCTGCTCGCCGGCCTGCGCGGCGATGATGGCCGCGTTGAGCGCGAGGAGGTTCGTCTGCTCGGCCACGTCGTCGATGACGTTGACGATCTGGCCGATCGCCTCGATGCGCGAGCCCAGGTTCGAGATGACCGACACGGCCTCCTGCGAGCTCTCCTTGATGCGGTAGATCTCGCTGATGGTCTTCAGGATGGCTTCGGCGCCCTTCTCGGCGTCGAGCGCGACCTCCTCGGACAGGCGCGCCGTCTCGTTGGCGTTGCTCTGCACCTGGTCGATGGAGACGTCCATCTGGTTCATCGACGAGCTGGTCTCTTCCGCGGTGAGCGACAGCGCGTCGACGTTCTTGGCGACCTCCTTGATGGAGTACGCCATCTCCTCGATGGAGCTGACCGTCTCGCGCACGCTGCCGGCCAGCTCGCCGACGTTCTCCGCCACCTCGTCGTTGGTGGCGGTCATCTCGAGGATCGAGCTCGACGACTCCTCCGCGCTCTGCGTGAGCGCCTCGAGGTGCGTCGCGATCTCGTTGATCGCGCCGGTGAGCTCGCCGATGAGGCGCGAAGTCTCGTTCGCCGCGCCCACCTGCGTCTGCACGTTCGACTCAAGGCGCCGCGCGATCTCTTCCAGCGCGCGCTCGTACTGGGCCACCTCTTCGCGCCGGGCGCCGAGCTCACCCTGGTCCTTGCGGACCTGCTCCGCCATGCTCCCGAGGGCTTCGTAGACGCGCAGAGCCTCACCGGTCGCCTGCGGCGGCACCGCGGGCTTCTCGCCGGACGCCGCGACACGTGCCGCATCGATTATCCCTTGGAGGGATACGGCCGGCGCTCCGCCCACTCCCGAGTAAACGACGGCAACGACCCCGAGGAACGCCGTCACGACGACGAAGAAGGCCGCCTCTTTCGCAAAGTAGGCCATGCCCAGCCCGACCATGACGACGGCAAGGCCACTCATCACCTGCTTCGAGGACAGAATCATCGCGAGGTAGTCCAGGCGAAGGTAGCGGTCGTGGCGCGCCCGAGGCAAGGAAACCTCACTCTCCGTCGGCTCGTTTTCAGCTCGGCCGGCGCCGGGCAGGGCCGAAAAGCCCGCATCTCTCTCACGGCGGAGCCCCGAAGCTTGCTTTTTCGCAGCTCGACCCCCAGAACCTCTCGGTCGAGTTGCCGCGCATCCCTCCGCTCCCGCCTGACGCGCCGCGGGCCACCGCTGCCGTCTATCTGCGTTTCGAGGACGTCACCCAGGATGGGCGGCTCGTGCTCGAGGCGATTCCCAACGCGCTGGGGCCCGCCGTGTGGCGCGCGATCATCGGTCGCGACCCCTCGGCCAAGGAGCTCTTCGCTCGCGGCATCGTGCCGGTGCTGTCGCGGTTCGTCATCGAGGGCGAGCCCGGGCCTCTCTCGGCCAACGCGGTCGTCCAGGCCGAGGGCGCAGCCATGCTGAGGCGCTCGGACGACGGTCGGCTCGTGCTCGACATGTGGGCGGACCTCTCCGCCCCCAAGGGCACTACGTACGGCCCGGTCGACAAGGCTGCCGAGACCGTTCTCGTCGGGCGGGCCTACGCCGAGCACGTGCTGACCCGCCCCTTCGCCCCCGCGGGCGATCGCCGCGTTCGCGAGCTCGACTTTCCAGGCGCTCCGGCCGTGCGGGGTACGCGTCCCGCTTCGCCCCCGCCCGAGGCCATCGTGGCGCTGCCGCCGGGAGCGACGCCGCTCGAGCCCGCGATGACCGTCGACCCGGTGCCGCTCACCTTCGGCCTGGTGCACACCGACAGCAACATGCACGTAAACTCCCTGGTCTACGTGCGCCTCTTCGAGGAGTCCGCGGTGCGGCGGTTCGTCGCCCTCGGTCGCGGGGCCGACGTGCTCGGTCGAACCCTGGATATCGTGTACCGCAAGCCGTGCTTCGCCGGGCAGAGGATGCGCGTTCTGCAGCAGGCGTTCGAGGCGGAGGGGCGGCTCGGCGTCGTCGCGGTGCTTGCCCCGGCGGCGGACGAGAACGGTGCGCTCAGCGACGTGCGACCGCACGCGTACGCGCAGCTGACGTTCGCGTGACCGGGCCAACCGCGACGAGCGGCCACGACCGCTCCTCGAGGGGCGCGCCTATCGCGTCCAGGCGTGCTCGCGTCGTCTCGATGGCGACCGCGCTCGAGTCGATCCCCAGGAAGGCACGGCCCATCCGGTGTGCCACGGCCAGCGTCGTCCCGCTGCCGGCGTAGGGGTCGAGCACGAGGTCCCCTTCGTCCGAGAGCGCGCCGACGAGCCTCTCGAGAAGGGCCTCCGGCTTCTGCGACGGATAGCCGGTGCGCTCGCGCGCGATGGGCGCGATGACCCCGATCTCCCAGACGTCGCCCATGGGAACGCCCGCAGTCGGCTCGGCGGTCGACGACGACCGCGACCGCCGTCCGCCCTCGGCGAAGACGGCGCGCTGCTTGTTGGTGCCCCAGGTCGCGAGGGTCGACGCCGCGAGCGGCTCGTAGGGCTGGTGCCACCGCGGCGCGGCGCGCGGATCCTTGCGCCACCGGAGGAGCACGTCGTGCACGCGCTGGAAGTTCGGCGTCTTGCTCGGCCAGCGCCGGTAGCGCCAGACGACTTCGCTGGCGAACGCCTCGGGACCGAAGATCTCGTCGCCGAGGACGCGCACGTAGTGGCTGGTCTTCGGATCCACGTGCACGACGATCGAGCCGTACGGAGCCAGCATCTCCCGCGCGGCGGCGAGGCGCGCGCCCAGCGCTTCCAGGTACTCGGGCAAATCCGCCCACCGGTCGTCGAACGCCGGGACGCGCGTTCGCGCCGTGCGGGGCCCGCCCGCCTTTCGCAGCCACGCCGCGTGCTCGCGATTCGTGAAGAACGGGGGGTCGAGGTACGCCAGCGCGACCGATTCGCGGGCGTCCGTGGCGGCGAGCGCCCGCATGACCTGCGCGTTGTCCCCCTCGAGCAGAAAGCCGTCCCTCGGCGCCGTGTCCGTGCGGCCGCTTTTGGCCCACACGCGTCGGGGAGGCGCCGCGTCACCGGCGGTGAGGTGCGTTCTTCTCGCCCAGGAGAGCGTCACGGCGCGCGTGCCTCGGCTCATGCGCAGTAGAATCGTACAGAGTGGGCGCCTTGCTCCGCCAATTTCGCGCCCATATTTGCCCTGGGCTCGTGGTAGAAGACCCCCACCATGCGCATTGCGGCCTGTCTCCTCGCTCTCTCGTGTCTGGTTCCCGTGGCTCTCCCGCTCGCTTGCGGCGGCGGCACCCCTTCGCCCAAGGGCGAAGACGAGGCGGTCTCCTCCGACGACAAGGCGAAGGAGGGCAAGTCCGACGACACGGCTGCCCCCGAGGCGAGCGGCTCCGCGGCCGCCGCCCCCGACGCGCCGCCGGCCGACTCGAGCGCCGCGGCTGCACCGGCGCCCGCGGCTTCGGGCGACAGCGCGGGCGACATCAAGGCCCCGAAGGCCGACGACCCGTGGATGGCCGCGCACACGGTTGCCGATGCCGACGTGAACAAGGCCCTCAAGGGTAAGAAGAAGGCCTTTCAGGGTTGCTACACCAAGGGCAAGAAGAAGGACCCCTCGACCACCGGCGAGGTGCGGGTCAAGTTCATCATCAGCAACGACGGCAAGGTGAAAGAGTGGAAGGACGACTCCTCGTCGATGAGCAACGAGGAAGTCATCAAGTGCGTCGGCGAGGCCATCAAGAAGGCCAAGTTTCCCAAGCAGAAATCGCCGGGCGACGCGGTCGGCTCCTTCAGCATCAACTTCAACCCGTAGTCCGCACGCCCGAGCCCCGAAGGGGCGAGGGAGCGGACTACATGCGACCACTCCGCGCATACCCGAGGCGCGTACCGCCGAGGGAGCGGACTACACGCGACGACTCCGCACGCTCGAGGCGCTCGGCGCCGCGCTATAACGCCGTCCCATGAATCCTGGTGCCGGCTCCTCCCATTCGTCCCGCGCGGAGAGCTCGCGCCGCCGCGTGTTCTCGGGCATCCAGCCGAGCGGTGAGCTTCACATCGGCAACTGGCTCGGGGCCGTCCGCACGTGGGCGGCGCAAGTCGCCGAACAGCGCGAAGACCTCTTCTTCTGCGTCGTGGACGCGCACGCGATCACCGTCGAGTACGAGCCCGCCGAGCTGCGCGAGCGCATCGGCTCGATGGCGCGCGACCTCGTCGCGTGCGGTCTGGATCCCGAGCGCTGCACGCTGTTCGTGCAGAGCGACGTCCGTGAGCACACCGAGCTCGCCTGGTACCTGTCCGGCGTGACGCCCATGGGCGACCTCGAGCGGATGACCCAGTTCAAGGAGAAGAGCGCCGGCAAGGAGCACGTGCTCGCTGCGCTGTTCAATTACCCGGTGCTGATGAGCGCCGACGTTCTGCTCTACAAGGCCACGATCGTGCCGGTCGGCGAGGATCAGGTGCAGCACCTGGAGCTCGTGCGCGAGACGGCACGCCGCTTCAATTACCGCTTCGGCGAGCTCTTCCCCGAGCCCCAGCCGCGCCTCTCGCACGCCCCGCGCATCATGGGTCTGGATGGCCAGAGCAAGATGAGCAAATCGAGGGGCAACACCATCGGCCTGTTCGAGGAGAAGGAGCCCTTCTGGAACAAGCTGCGCGGCGCGTTCACCGACCCGCAGCGGCTGCGGCGGAGCGACCCCGGACGTCCCGAGGTGTGCAACATCTACACGATGCACAAGGCCATCTCGACCCCGGAACAGGTCGAGCTCACTTACCAAGAATGCACGACGGCGCAGCGCGGGTGCGTCGACTGCAAGAAGATCCTCATGGAGAGCTTCGAGCGCGAGCTCGTGCCTTTGCGAATCAAGCGCGCAGAGCTCGACGCGCAGCCGGGCCGGGTGAAGCAAGCGCTGGGCGACGGCGCCGCGAAGGCGCGCGTCATCGCGCGCGAGACGATGCGCGAGGTGCGCGAACGCATGGGTCTCGGCAGCGGCGCGACATGACGAGCGGGCCCGCTGCGCTCGCCTGCGTCTTCGCGTTGGCCCTCGTCGCGGGCTGCAACCATGCCCCGCCCGACGCGACGCCCGACGGCGCCGTGCGCCTGTTTCTCGACGAAGCGGAGACCGCGACCGACGACCCGCGCGCCACGCGGCGGGTGTACGACCTGCTCGGTCCGGCCGCGCGCGCGAATCTCCAGGAGCGCGCGCGAAGGACCAGCCAGCTCCAGGGCCGCCAGGTGGAGGCGTGGGAGATGCTCGCCGCGGGCCGCTTCGGCCTCGCGTTTCGCCCGAAGTCGATGCACGCCGCCGTCGTGGGCGACCGCGCGACGGTCGAAGTGCTCGGTGCCAATCCGGCGAGCGAGCGCGCCAGCGTGGCGTGCGTGCACGAGCGCCGCGAAGACCACGAGCCGGGACGCTGGTGCATCGAGCCGGCCCTGCCGGAGCCCTGAAGCTTGCCCGGCCGGTGCGCCGCGGGCATAAAGGGCGGCCCGATGTCGTCCGCTTCGCGTGCCACCGTCGCGTCGGCCGGCGCCGCCCTCGCGTCGCTCGTGGTCGTCACCCGCGCCCACGGCATGCCGCCGCTGTGCGTTCAGCCGACGACGCCCGCGCCGGCCGCGGGAGCCCCCGAGGCGATGCCCGTCGCGCCGGTCCTCGGCGCTCGCGTCGTTCTCGTCGACGAAGGGCCGTTCCGCGGGCCGCGCCCGCACGCCGCGAGCGTGCCCGCCTCCACGCGCGAGGCGGCGCACAAGGGCGCGCACGACCGCCGCGCGCATCATCCCGCGCCGAGAATCGTCGTGGACGTGGCCAGGGCCGACGGCGGCTCCACCGCAGCCGACTTGCAGCGCGGCGCGCGCAACTTCGGGTACTGGCCATTCCGGCGTTGCTACGAAGCGGGCTTGCGGCACGACCAGCGGCTCTCCGGCAAGGTCGCGCTCGAGTTGACAATCAGCGCAAGCGGAGCGGTGCAGGGCGTGCAGGTCTCCTCGACCAGTCTGGCGGACGACAGCGCCGTCTTGTGTGTCGCGCGCGAGGCGCAGCACCTTCCGTTCGCGCCCGCCGCCTCGGAGACGCGTGCGAGCATGACCGTCTCCCTCTGGGCAGGCGACGAGCCAGTCCCCGTCCCGCCTCCGGTGGCGCACGCCGCCGAGCTGCGCGAGGCGCTGCGCGCCGTTTGGCCCGCGATCGGCCAATGCTACGCCGACGGCCTCGCGAGCCAGCCCGACGCCGGTGGTCCGATGGATCTTCACTTCCGGATGTCGGGTGACGGCGAAGTCCTCGACGTCGCCGAGCAGGGCGACGCGCGCTTCCGCGCCACGGACGTGACCCGCTGCGTGCTCGGCGTGTACCGCGCCGCCAAGCTGCCCCGCGCTTCCGGCGCCGCGGTCCGCGAAACGAGCTTCGACTACTCGCTGCACTTCGAGTGGGCGGGCGGCAGCGCGGGGCTTTCTCGCTGACGTCCCGTCTGACCGTGGCTCCCATTTTTCGAGAAGAGAGCCGCCAAGCCGTGTCAGTGTCCCGACTCTGCCTCCGGCCAATCCGCGCAGCAGCGGAAGCCAATCTGGTATCCCGTGTGCCACTCGCTGTGGGCGGTCGTCATCGGCCGGCAGCGGTCGCGTACCGGCCCCCAGTAGCCGCCCTTCAGCCCACTGACGTAAGGCTTCTCGCTCGGCGAGCCCGCCTCGTTGACCACCCACTCGTCGACATTACCCGTCATGTCGAACGCCCCGTACGGGCTCACGCACGACGCTCGGGCTCCGCTCGGCTCGCGCTGGTCCAGTCGCGCGAGCTCCGCCGCGCGCGTCTGCGGGTTCGACCACTTCCCCTCGTCGGGCACGATGTACCGCCGGTCGATGTTGCACGCCTTCGGATCGCGCACGTAGCCATAGGGATAGGGGAGCCGCTCCTGTCCTTCGCAGGCGAGGGTCCACTCGCGGTCGACGCAAAGACGCTTGCCGGCGGCCGCGCACTCGTCGCGCGCCGTGTTCCAGTCGACGCCGACGACCGGCGTCGCCCCCGCCTCGTTGGGCCACTCGTAGCGGTCGATGCAGAAGTGCTCGTGCTGCGTCGGGCCGAGGCACCGGCCGGTGGGCGCAAACTCGGCGCAGCGATCCTGGCCGAGGTGCTGCGGGTCCACCGCGCGCAGGCACACCTGTTCGACTGCGGGGCACCAGTCGCCCTCGACATCGACCATGCCGGGCGCGCATGCGGCCGACGGGCCGGCCCCCCCGCCGGACGGGCCCTGCTCTCCGACCTTTTCGCCCGCATTCGACGCCGGAGAAGAAGCCACGCGCTCCGCCCCGATCCGAGGCGCCCCCGGAGCCTGCGAGGGAACGAACGCGAGCGATATGGCAGCCGCCACGGCCGCGCCTACGGCAATACGGTTCATGACTACGCAGACACCCCCGCCCTAGAATCAAAAGGAAGCGCGCCTAGAGGTCACATTTGTTGCGCCGATTTCGCGCGCTCGACCGCGCGCGTTGCACGGAGAACATGGCGACGAGATGCACGCGGCGCATGTCACCCGAACGGGTGAGGCCGCCGGACGGGCTCACCTCGGGCCGGGTCTCCTCGTCGTCTCGGCCCACGACGAGGCCCCAAGTTTTGTCCTTGCGGACATGCTCTTTCCAGGAGAGCTATGCCCCATGCCTTTGCCGAATTCGCGCTTCGCTGCGTTCGCGCTTCTTGCTCTTATGGTCGCGGCCTCCGCGTGCGGCGGTAGCAGCGGCGGCGCCTTCGGTGATCAGACCGACGCTGCCGGCAGCAGCTCCGGCTCGGGGTCAGGCTCCGGCAACGGAGGGGACGCCGCCGGAGCGGGCGACGCCGCCCACCCCGGGTTCGGCGACGACGCCTCGTTCCCCGACGCCACCAGCTCCGGCGGCGGATGCACCGGGCTGCAATGCCAGGCCGCCACGTGCGCCGCGATCGGCAAACCCGAGACGACGCTGACCGGCACCGTGCGCGATCCGGCGGGCGCCCTGCCCCTCTACAACATCTACGCGTACATCCCGAACACCAAGCCCGATCCCATCCTCCCGGGAAACCCCACGTGCACAGCGTGCCAGGCGGCGGCCTCCGGCTCGCCCATTCTCGGCGCCCTCACCGATTCCAACGGCAAGTTCACGCTCGCGAAAGGCCCCAACGACACCTGGGGCGTACCCGTCGGGTCGAACGTCCCGCTCGTTTTGCAGGCGGGCAAGTGGCGGCGCCAGGTCGTCATCCCGCAGGTCACCGCGTGCACGACCATCGACCTCGACGCGGTCCTCGGCGCCGACATGCTGCGCCTCCCGAAGAAGTCGAGCGAGGGCGACATGCCGCTCATGGCGGTGACCACCGGAGGATACGACGCGTTCGAGTGCTTCCTTCGGGTCATCGGCGTCGACGACAGCGAGTTCGTTCCGCCGGGCAGCCCCACGGGCCACGTCCAGGTCTACACGGGCGCATTCGACACCCCCACGACGCCCGCCGCGAACATCGCCGGAGGCAACTCCGTGGCGGACACCTTCCAGTGGTGGACGAGCGCCGCCAATCTCGGGAAGTACGACATCGTCCTCAACGGATGCGACGGCATCAACGGCACGCGACCGACCGCGGCGTACACGGCGATGGCCTCCTACCTCGACGGCGGCGGACGCGCCTTCGTGACCGACTCGTTCGAGGACTGGTTTGCTCCGCCCACCGGAGACGCCACGTTCCAGTCGGTCGCGAGCTGGCAAACTTGGCTCAGCGGGAATTCGTACGCCAACTACTTCGCCGATACGAGCGTTCCCCAAGGGCCAGGCGTTCGGACAGTGGCTGCTGGCGAACTCCGTCGCGACGCAGGCCGGCGGCGGAGTCCAGCTCGCCCTCACCGACACGTACGCCGACGTGAACGGCTCCGGTCCCGCAGCGTTTCCGGCGTCGACGCGGTGGATCTACAACGCGCAGAACGCCGGCGACGCCGCGTGGAGCACGTCGTATCTGTCGTTCAACAGCCCCGTGGGAACCGCGGTCGACAAGCAATGCGGGCGCGCGGTGTTCAGCGGCGTGCACGTCTTTTTGCCCAATTCGGGCTTGATGGCGAACGCCGGCACGTTCCCGAGTGAGTGCTCCGGCGAGCCGCCCGAGTACGCCATCGACCAGAAGGCGCTCGAGTTTCTGTTCTTCGATCTGTCGTCGTGCATCCAGAACGACCAGAAGCCCCCGCCGCCCCCGCCGCCGGTCCTTCAGTAGCGGTTGCTCGCAACGCGCCGTTGGGCCCCGCCCACGTCCCTCGGGCTCGAGGAAGTGTCTCGTGGACTCGAGCCGCAGTGACGTTGCCGGAACCAAAAGGTCATTCAACCATGGATTCCGTCACTTAAACCACGAGTAACGGACGGTGATCCATTGTCCAAGTCACGTTGATGACAATCCATGTTTTCCATTCGCCAACCGGCCGAGGCGCACCGCGGCCCGCAGGCCGCAAGCTCGAGCAGCGCACGACGACCGAGCGGCGCCTTCATCACGCAGCTTCCTTGCATGCTCCAACCTTGCGCCGGTCGCCCGTCGGCCGACGTCACTCGTGAGTGGGAGACTGCATGAGCTTCACACCGGCGACCACCAGGTACAAAAACCCCGTCTACGAGGAGAGCTTCGCCGACCCCTTCGTCTGGCGCGTCCGGGGGACCTATTACGCGATCGGCACGGGCCCGGCCGAGGCGTGCGGCGCGGCGGGACCGCGCGTCTTCCCCATGCTCACCTCGACGGACCTCGTCCACTGGCGAGCGCTCGGACACGCACTGACCCGGCCGGACACCTCGCTCGGCGACACGTTCTGGGCTCCCGAGGTGGCCGAGCGCGACGGCGGCTTCTTCCTCTACTATTCCGTCGGCCACGGCGATCGCGAGCATCAGCTCCGCGTGGCCGTCTCCGATCGGCCCGAGGGCATCTACCGAGACGTGACGGGACTCACCGCGCTGGACGACTGCGCGTTTGCGATCGACCCTCACCCCTTCCGGGACGTCGACGGCCGCGATTACCTCTTCCACGCCCGTGACTTTCTGGACTCATCGGACGATGCGCGGCCTGGCACCGCGCTCGTCGTGCAGGAGCTGAACGCGATGACACGCTTGGTGGGCGCGCCGCATACCGTCCTGCGCGCACGCTGGGATTGGCAGCGCTTCGCGAGCGACCGGATGATGTACGGCCGAGCTTTCGACTGGCACACGCTCGAGGGACCGTGCGTGCTCGTGCGAGACGGCGTCTATTGCTGCATGTACAGCGGCGGCTGCTGGCAGACTGCCCGCTACGGAGTCGACTATGCGATGGCCGCTCGCGTGTTCGGACCGTGGGCTGACGCGAGCACGAACGACGGCCCGCGGATGCTGCGTGGCATCCCCGGACACGTGATCGGGCCCGGGCATCACTCGGTGGTCATCGGCCCCGACGACGCGACCACCTATGTCTGCTACCACGCATGGGATCCGGCCATGACGGCGCGCCGCCTCTGCATCGACCCTCTCGTCTTCACGCCCGAAGGGCCGCGCTGCGATGGGCCGAGCTGGACCGCACGCACCATCGCGCGACGAGTCGATCCGTAGACGCGGCTCGAGTGGCCGCGCTCGCAATCCCGGATTGGCCGGGTAGCATCGCGCCCGCATGGAGCTGACGATCGAACGCGACATCCGGGCTCTCCACGCCGACGGCATCATCTCGTTGCGAGGCGCATTTCCGCGCGCGTGGGCGGAGCAAATGCGAGAAGACATGATGGCGGCGTTCTGGAGCGGCATTCAGCGATCGCGAGGTGCGATTGGCCGAGGCCCGAGGCGCTGGTACGTCGGCATGCACCCGCAGGAGCTCACGGGGTTCGTGGAGCTCGCGAGCCACCCGTGGGTCATGGCGCTCTCGGAAGCCGTGCTCGGGCACGACTACCAGATCGTCGAGGTCGGGTTGGACGTCCCGTTCCAGGGCGCGAAGTTTCAACCGTGGCACCGCGACTTTCCTTCGCCTCCGGAGACCTACGAGCAGCGCCGCTTCATGTCCCTCGCGTTCAATCTGTCGGGGGTCGACGTGACGGAGGACATGGGCCCGTTCGAGGTCGTGCCGGGCACGCAATACGACGATGGGCGCACGTGGAAAGATGCGATGTTCCCGCCGGAAGACCTCTGGCCCGGCTTCGCTGCCCGCGGCGTTCGAAAGTACCCGCGCATGGGTGACATCTCCGCGCGTAGCGCGGTGGCCATCCATCGCGGTACCGCGCATGCTTCCCCAATCGCGCGGCCTGTTCTCGTGCTCGGCATGGACTCGGTGGCTGCGCGCCACGAGCAGCGGCACACGATGACGGTGACGAAGGACTTCCAGGCGCGTCTCCCGGAGTCGGTGAGCAGACACCTGCCTTGCCGTGTGGTGGACGAGCTCACGCCGTTGAAGCAGGTGCACGACATCGAGGGTTTGGTGATGAGCGGCGCGGCGTAGGTCCCTCGAAGCGGGCCTGTTCTCACGGATGCTGCGCGCGCAGCGCGGGAGGCCGACTACCCCCAGATGCCCAGCGCGAACGGAGAAAGCGAGGCACCCGCTACGTCGCCCACCGCGAGCATCGGCCGCTTGGGGGTCGCAAGCTCGTCCCAGGCGTGCGCGACTTGGGAGAGATTCGCCACGAGGCGGCGGCGGCCTGTCGGCGCGTGCCGATCGACGACCAGGAGCCCACCGCGCGCCGTCGCGCGCACGGCTTCGCGCTTCGCCGCGTACATCAGCACCGGGTCCGTACGTCGAAGCGCCAGCATGGACTGCACGGCCTGGGCGACGCGACGATGCGGTCCTCGGGCGAGCTCGTCCCAGCGCAGCTTCGAGCGTTCGAACGTCTCGAGCGATTGCGGGTCCGGAATGCGCGCCCGCGCGTCGTCGCTGGCGAAGGCCGCGAAGCTACGGAACTCCTCTCGCCTCCCCCGCGACACGACAGGCCAGTACTCGGGGTCGTGGTCGGTGAAGAATTGAAACGGGGAGGAGGCCGCCCACTCCTGGCCCATGAAGAGGAGCGGTGTCATCGGCAAGAACAGAAGGATCAGGGTGGCCGCCAGCAACGCGTCCTCGCCGGCGTCCACGCTCAGGCGTTCGCCGAGCGCACGGTTGCCGATCTGGTCGTGGTTCTCGACGCAGTAGACGAAGCGTTCCGGCGGCAGGTCATCCGCGGGCACGCCTCGGGGACGTCCCCACGGGGGATAGTGCTGGCCCTCGAACTGCCAACCTCGCTCGATCGTTCGCGCGAGCGCGGCGATCGATGGCTCGTACGCGGCGTAGTAGCCGTCCCGTTCCCCCGTCAAGACGACGCGCATCTGATGATGGAAGTCGTCGGCCCAGACGGCGTCGAGCCCCGTATCGCGGAGGATCGAAGGATTGTTCCGATCATCTTCGGCGACGAGGACCTTCGCGGGTGCATAGGACGCGGCGAGCGCGCGGAGCTCGGCCAGGATGTGCGTCGGCGAGGGATCGTGCAGCGTGTGCGTCGCGTCCAGACGCAGGCCGTCGAAGCCGTACTCCTCGAACCACATGCGCGCGTTCGAAAGTACGTATTCGCGCATGGCCTGCGTCGTGAAATCGGGAGTGTCTCCCCAAGGATTCCCGCCGCCTCCGCGATGGAAATACTCGGCTGCATAGGAGCCGAGATAGTTCCCGCGTGGTCCGAAGTGGTTGTAGACCGCGTCGAGAAGGACGGTGAGCCCGCAAGCGTGGGCGCGAGCGACGAATTCGCGCAGATCGTCCGGGCGGCCGTAAGGCGCAAACGGCGCGAAATGGGCGACGCCGTCGTAGCCCCATCCCCGCTGACCGGGGAAGGACGAAAGGGGCATGAGCTCGACGGTGGTCACGCCGAGCTCGACCAGATGCGTGAGCCGCTCGCTGGCCGCGGCGTACGTCCCCTCGGGGGTGAACGTTCCGACGTGCAGCTCGTAGATCACCATGCGACCGAGGGGAGGCACCTGGGCCGCCGGGCTCGCGTGCCTTCGTTCGATGACCTCTGCCGGGCCGTGGACGCCGAAGGGCAGGAAGCGCGCGTATGGATCCGGGAGCTCTCGTTCGTCGAGCACGAACTTGTAAAGGCTGCCCGGGCGAGCACCGGATACGCGAGCCGCGAATCGCCCGCCCCCGATGCCGCGCAGGTCGTGCGTCCCGATCGCGCGCTCGCCGTCGGCGAAGGCGCGCACCTGGACGCTGCGCGCGCAGGGTGACCACACGGCGAAGGTGACCCCGTCACCGTCGGGGGTCGCTCCCAGGGGGGGTGTCGGCGTCACGTCGAGACCTCCAGGAGCCAGGCGACGGGGAATCGGGCCAGAACATCGGCAAGGTGCAGCTCGGAGCCCGCCAGCTTCTCCCCGGTGAAGGCGTTGCGATACGTCCCCGCCCGGCCAAGGTTCAGCTTTTCGTCGCCCCACACGTCGCCGAGCGCCCATGGGCGCTCGCCGCCCGTCCGCCTCGCAGAGAAGCGGGGGACCACACAGACCAGGCGCCGATTGTGCAGCGAGCGCTGGAACGCCACGACGTGCTCCGAGCTCTCCAGCGGCTCGTAGCTGCCCTCCAGGAAGAGGGCCGGCATCTCGCGCCGAGCTCGAAGGCCGACATGCGTGACGTGGAGCTTGATGCGGCCGTTGACGAACTGCGACACGAGCTCCGTCGCCAGCTCGGGGCTGGTGTCGCCGCGACGGCGCAGCGCTTCCAGCGCGCTTCGCCGGTGGGCGAAGTCGACGGGGCGGCGGTTGTCGGGATCCACGAGCGACAGATTCCACAGCTCGCTGCCCTGGTACACGTCCGGCACACCGGGCGACGCCAACCGGAGCGCCAGCTGGCTCAGGCTGTTGGCCGCGCCGTAGGTCGCGATCCTGCGTACGAACGCCTCGATGTCCGCGAGGACGTCCGGTGCGGTCAGCGCTCCGTGCACGAACTCGTCGAGCGCTCGCTCGTACGCCGCGTTGGGTTGCGTCCAGGACGTGCGCACCTTGGCCTCGCGCGCGGCCTTGAGCATGTACTCGGCCATGCGCTGCACGAAGCGGCCGCGCGCACTCTCGTCCGGGAGGCCCTCGAAAGGAAAGGCGCCCACGACGGTCTGGAAAAAGAGGTACGTGTCCACAGGCGACGGCGCAGGCCTTCCATCGACTGTCGTGAGCCATCGAGCGCAGGCGTCGCGCATGCCGCCCGCGAGGGCAATCCACTCCCCGGGGAGCTCGCTCAGCACCGCGAGGCGCGCGCGCATGTCTTCTCCGCGCTTGGTGTCGTGCGTCGACGCGCAGGTCATCGAGAGCGGACGCTGCGCAAGAATGCGCGCGTTCTCCGCGTGCCACTCGGCCGCATCCACCCCGAAGCGCGCCGGGTCGGCCCCCACGTCGTTCAGGCTCACGAGGCGAACGAAGCGATAGAGGGCGGTGTCCTCGGCTCCCTTCGCCATGATGGGACCGGTGAGCTGGTGGAAGCGCATCGCGAAGCGCACCGCGGCTTCGCTCCGCTCGCGCAGGAGAAGGACGCGCTGGAGGAAGTCGAACGTCGAGCCCTCCACGGCGGGGTTGTGCCGCCGAGCGAGCGCGATCGCCCCCGAGACGCGCGCCTCGTCGTCCTTTTCCCGCGAACCGTCCGGCCGAACGTAGGTGCGATATACCGGGAACGCCGCGATCGTCTCCTTGATCACGCGCGTCAGGCTGGCGCGGGTGAAGTCGCGGGCGTGGCGATCGCGTTCGGCGATGCCCCTGAGGACGTCGGCCAGAACGGAGATCTCGCTGGCGAAGGTCCCCTCCATCACGTCGCGCTTGGACTGGTGCAGGACCTCCCGGAAGTCGGTGGAGGCTCCCGTGTGCTCGGCATACGCGCGCGTGAGCGCCGGCTCCGCGGCCGGATCCACCCAGAGCGCAGCGGTGGCGGCCAGGACCTCGTAGCCGGTCGTTCCGCAGACGGCCCACGCGCGAGGAAGCTCCTCTCGCCGCGCGAGAATCTTCTCTGCCAGGACGTAAAGCGGCTTCTCCCCGCCGGCGCCTCCGCGCTCGAGCGCATCGCGTGCCGCCTGCTGCAGCAACCGAAAGTAGGATTGAGGATCGTAGAGCCCGTCGGTGTGATCCAGGCGGATTCCCGTCACCCGACCCTCGGCGACGAAGTCGAGGAGCCTGGCGTGAGTCGCGGCGAAGACGTCGGGCTCCTCCATCCGGATGGCCGCGAGCTCGTTGATGTCGAAGAACCGCCTGTAGTTGATCTCCTCCGCGACCACACGCCAGTAGCTGAGGCGGTAGTTCTGCTCGGAGAGGAAGTGCTCCATTCGCTCGGGGCTCGCACCGACCGCGCGGGCCGCGGCATCGAGCTCACGCGCGACCTCGGCGCTCCGCTCGCACAAGAAGGCCAGGCGTCTCTTGATGACCTCCTTCTCGCGGCCCCGCTCGGCCCGGTCGAACGTTCGGGTCGAGGTCGCCGGCGGCAGGTGACGTATGGCCGTCAGGATGCTCAGGAGCTCCTCGGCCGGCTGTCCCGGGTCGAGCGCCGGGAGCGCCCGTTCGATGACGAGCGCGTAACTCCTTGGCGAGGCGGGGAGACGTCTCCCCTCGTATTCGACGAACAGCGAGCCCCCGTCGCGGATCACCGAGAGCCGCCCGGCGTCCACCTCGTTGCCGAACTGCGCGCCCAGAATGGGGAGCAGGATTTTCTGGGGCCGGCTCTGGGACGGCCCCCATTCGATGTCGAACCACTCCGCGTACTGCGAGCTCGGGCCGTTCTCGAGCACGTCGCTCCACATCCGGTTTTCGGCCGAAGCGATGCCGACGTGGTTCGGCACGAAGTCCACGATGTGGCGCAGCCCACGCGCACGCATCGCGTCGGTGAATGCGCGGTGCGTGTCGTCGGAGCCGAGCTCCGGGTTCAGCCGCGTGTGATTGATGACGTCGTACCCGTGGCTGCTCCCGGGTTGCGCGCGAAGATAGGGCGAGGTGTACACGCCGCCGACGCCGAGCTCGTCGAGATACGCGAGAGTCTCGGTCGCTGCCACGAAACCGAACGAGGGCTGCAGCTGCAGTCGGTACGTCGAGGTGGGCGCGCCGTGAACGGCGCGCAGCCCTTCGGTACCCACGGCCCTCCGGACGAAGAGCTTCAACGACCGAGCGCGAACGGTGCTGGCGCTGCCGGCCTCCACATGCTCCCGCGCGTCGTCCGCGGCCGTGTCGAGCACCAGCTCCCAGCGCAGCGCCCCCGCGCGCCCGGTCAACGCCGGCAGGACGAAGGGAAGATCCGCGCCGCTGGCGTTCAGCAGCAGGAGCAAGTCATCGTCGCTCTGCGGGTTCCCGTCCTCGTCCATGGGCTCGAGCCCGGCACCCGCGGCGAACAAGCCGAGGCTCGACGTGGAAGGATTGTTCCAGTCGCTCTCGCTCATGGGCTGGCCGTCGTGCCGCACCCAGATGAGGTCGCGGAGACCCGTTCCGCCCACTTCCCGCCCGCGGAAGAAGCTCGCCCGGCGCAGCAGGGGATGCGCGCGGCGCACGCGGCTCACCTTGCGGACGAAACCGAGGAGCGCCCGCTGCTCGTCATTCAGGTTCCAATCGAGCCAGGTGCTCTCGTTGTCCTGGCAGTACGCGTTGTTGTTCCCGCGCTGCGTACGTCCGAGCTCGTCGCCCGCGCAGATCATGGCGGTCCCCAGGGAAAGCAGCAGCGTGGCGAGCAGGTTGCGCATCTGTCTCGCGCGAAGCGAGCGAACGGCTGCGTCCTCGGTATCGCCCTCCGCGCCGCAGTTCCAGGAGACGTTGTCGTCGGTCCCGTCGCGGTTGCCCTCGCCGTTGGCCTCGTTGTGTTTGTGGTCGTAGCTGACGAGATCGCGGAGCGTGAAGCCGTCGTGCGCGGTGACGTAGTTGACGCTCGCGTAGGGGCGCCGGCCGTCGTGCTGGTACAGATCGGAGCTGCCCGTCAGACGGTACCCGAGGTCGCTGGCACGCCCGCCGTCCCCGCGCCAGAACGCGCGCATGGTATCGCGGTATTGCCGCGAATGGGTCGCCAGGGCTACGGTCTTTCGGCCGTAGGCGCCTTCTAGGTTCGACGGTCGGCAGGGCTGAAGCGAGGCGACACCACGGCCGTCGCGTGCAGCCGCGGCAGGAAGGGCTGCCGCACGGACCTGGCGCGTCGCGGCCATCATGCTCACCTTGCCGCGGATTGAATCCGGATTTCACACGCTCGGAAGAGCGCCCGGAAGACAGGCAGCCCTACTCGTTGGGCGAGCGGTTGAACGATTGCGCGTGGGCGAGCGTGTACCGCGCGATTCGCCGGGCGGACGGCCGGACCATCCTCCTCGAGGTGCTCGGTCCGGGGCGAGCGGAGCGGTACGCGGACCGCCTGAGGCACGAGTACGACACGGCGCGCATGCTCGAGGGGCTGCCGGTCATCAAGCCCCTGAGTCTGTCGACGTTCGAAAACCGGCCAGCCCTCGAGCTCGAGTCGTTCCCCGGTCGCAGCCTCGACGAGCTCGCGCGAGCGCCCGTGGCCATCGGGGAGTTCTTGCGCATCGCTACGAGAGTCGTTCGGGCGATCTCCGCCATCCACCAGCGGGGCGTCATCCACAAGGACCTCACGCCCGGGAACGTCTTCTTCGACGCGGGCAGCGGCGGAGTCGCCATCGGCGGCTTCGGGATCTCCGCGCACGCCGCGCGGGAGGAGACGGCGCCTTGTCCCGTGCGCATGCTCGAGGCCTCGCTGCCGTACATGGCGCCGGAGCAGAGCGGTCGGCTCAATCAGGTGATCGACAGCCGCTCCGACCTCTACTCCCTGGGTGTCATCCTTTACCAGCTCCTCACCGGTCGTTTGCCGTTTTTCGCGGAGGACGCTCTCGGCTGGGTGCACAGCCACCTCGCTCGCAAGCCCCCGCCCCCGGACGAGCTGCGGCCCTCGGCTCCCTCGATCTTGTCGGACATCGTCTTGCGGCTGCTCGCCAAGGTTCCGGACGACCGTTACCAGAGCGCATCGGGTCTCCTCTTCGATCTCGAGCGCTGCGAGCGCGCGTGGGAGGAGCACGGCGTCATCGAGCCGTTCCCCCTCGGCGAGCGTGACATCTCGGACCGATTCCTGATCCCCCAGAGGTTTTACGGCCGGCAGCGCGAACGCGCCGCTCTGCGCGACGCGCTCGATCGCGTGGCTGCGACCGGCTCGCCGGAGGTCGTGCTCGTCTCCGGCTACTCGGGCATCGGTAAGTCGGCCTTGGTTCGCGAGCTTCTCCGTCCGATCGCCGGACGGCGAGGTTTTTTCATGTCGGGCAAGTTCGAGCAGTACAAGCGTGACGTCCCTTATCTCCCGATCCGGCAAGCCGTCCGCCAGCTGGCGCTGGACATTCTGGCCGAGAACAAGCCCTCAATCGCGGCATGGAGAGCGCTGCTCGCGAGGGCACTGGGAAGCGGAGCCGCGCTCGTCGTGGACGTCGTCCCGGAGATGGCTCTCGTGCTGGGCGCCCGGCCACCCATGCCCGAGCTGACGCCCAGCGAGGCGGAAGCGCGCCTCCGCCTGGCGTTCCGGCGGCTGTTCGGCGTCCTCTCGACCGCGGAGCACCCCCTCACGTTGTTCCTCGACGACCTGCAGTGGGCCGCCCCCGCCAGCCTGAAGCTGCTCGGCGACTTGACGAGCGGTGAAGCGTCGGCCCACTTGCTCGTCATCGGAGCATACAGGGACCAAGAGGTGAGCGCGTCCCACCCTCTCGTGGAGGCCATCGCGCGAATGCGCAGGGGCCCCGCGGCGGTGAGCCACCTCGCGCTCGGGCCGCTGGCCGAGAAGGACGTCGAGGAGCTGCTCGCGGACACGCTGCACCGCTCGCCCGCCGAGGTTGCGCCGCTGGCGCGACTCGTCTGCGAAAAGACGGAATGCAATCCCTTCTTCGCCATTCAGTTCTTGTCCGTGCTTTGCCAAAACGGTTCGATTGCGTTCGACCGCGAGGCGGGGCGCTGGCGCTGGGACGTCGGCCGAATCGCGTCCGAGGGGTATACGGACAACGTCGCCGAGCTCATGGCCGGCAAGCTGCGGCGTCTGCCTGCCGACGTGCGAGAGACGCTCGGGGTGGCGGCGTGCCTGGGCGCCGCCGTGGACGCCGACACGCTGCAAGAGGTCCTGAAGCGCGATCCCGGGCCGGCCTTGCGTCACGCCGTCGAAGAGGAGCTCCTCACGCGGGTCGAGCACGTGTACCGCTTCCCCCACGACCGCGTACAAGAGGCGGCGTACTCGCTCATCCCCCAGGCCGAACGGGCCGATGTTCACCTGTCGCTGGGCAGGCGGCTGCTGGCCTGTACGGCGCCCGAGGACGTGGACGACAGGATCTTCGACATCGTCAATCAGTTCGACCGTGGCGCGGCGCGGATCTCCGTTCGGGAGGAGCGGGAGACCGTGGCCGCGCTGAACCTGCGTGCGGGGAGGCGAGCGAAGGCGTGTGCGGCGCACGAGTCAGCGTTGGCTTACTTCGCCGCCGGGATGGATCTGCTCGGCGAGGCCAGCCGGAGCAGCTGCCACGAGCTCGCGTTCTTCCTGGGCCTCGAGCGCGCGGCGTGCGAGTTCCTCACGGGCCACCTCGACGTGGCCGACCGGCTCGTCGCCGAGCTCTTGCCACGATGCCGCTCGAAGGTCGAAGTCGCCCGCGTGTATCTGCTGAAAATCGACCTCCACGCCACCAGGTCGGAGAACGCCGAGGCGGTCGAGAGCGCGCTCACCTGCCTTCGCCTCTTCGGCATCGACCTCCCTGCGCATCCGACTCACGACCAGGTGCAGGCGGAATACGAGGCCGTCTGGGAGCAACTGGGCGCCCATTCGATTGAGAGCCTGATCGACCTGCCGCTCGCGACGGACCCCGAGGCGCGCGCGGCGATGGAGGTGCTCGCCGCCGTGCAGCCCGCGGCGTTCTCCAGCGACTTCCACCTCGTCTACGTCATCCAGTGCCGGATGGTGAGCCTGAGCATGAGGCACGGCGTGACCGGAGCGGCCGCTGGTGGCTATGCCTATTTCGGAACCATCCTCGGACCGATGCTCCACCGTTACGAGGAGGGAGCCCGCTTCGCGCGGCTCGGGTGCGAGCTCGTCGAGAAACACGGATATTCCGCCTTCAAGGCGCACGTCTATTTCGCGATGCACACGGCCGCGTCGTGGACGGAATCCGTCACGACGCTGATCGATTGGGCCCGCGCCGCGTTCGACGCGGCCGTCGAAGCGGGGGATCTGTGCCGGGCCTGCTACAGCGCCAATGTCGTCGTGCACACGATGCTGTTCCGGGGCGATCCGCTCGACGCCGTGGTGCCGGAGGCGCGGAAGTACCTGGAGTTCACGCGCAAGGCCGGGTTCCGCGACACCTCGGACGCGATCGTGACGCACCTGCGGTTCGTCGCGAACATGCAGGGGCGGACAGCGCACTTCTCCACGTTCGACGGCCCCGGGTTCGACGAAGCCTCCTACGAGGCCCAGCTGACCGAGGGTCGGCTGGCCCCGCTCGTGGCCTGGTACTGGGTCATCAAAATGAAGGCACGCTTTCTGAGCGGGGACTACGAGCACGCCCTCGCGGCCCTGCGGAGGGCCACGCCGCTCGCCCGCGGCCTCCCTTCCAACGTCTACCTGGCCGATTACCACTACTTCACCGCGCTGACCTTGGCCGCGGCCCTCGGCAGCCTCCCTGCCGCAGAGCAAGCGCGGTCTCGCGAATCGCTGGCGGCGCACCGCGACCAGCTCCGCGAGTGGGCCGAGATCTACCCGCCCACCTTCAGCGACAGGTTCGCGCTCGTCGCGGCCGAAATCGCGCGGGTGGAAGGACGCGAGCTCGACGCCGAGCGTCTCTACGAGGAGGCGATCCGCGCCGCGCGCGACAACGGCTTTGTGCAAGACGAGGCCATCGCCTTAGAAGCGGCGGCGCATTTCCAGCGGGGTCGGGGCTTCTTGCGGATCGCCGATGCCTACCTGCGCGACGCGCGCGACGCCTACCGCCGCTGGGATGCTCACGGAAAGGTCGAACAGCTCGAGCGCCGGTATCCCCAGCTCGTCGAGCAGGCGCCTGGCGGGTCTGCGGCTTCCGTGGAGTGGACCGCCGAGCAACTCGACTTGCTCTCCGTGATCAAGGCGTCGCAGACGATTCTCGGGAGTCATGACGAAGGAGGCGCTTCTGCCCACCCTCTTGCGCGTCGTGCTCGAGGAGGGCAACGCGCGGCGCGCCCGTCTGGTGCTCTGGCGTGAGGGCGAGGCCGAGATCGCCGCTGCCGCCGAGGCCGACGATGAGGCACCGTCCGCTGCAGGCGAGGGGGACGTGTCGGTGCCCGCTTCGCTCGTCGAGTTCGTGCGTCGCACCGGCGAGCGCGTTCTCCTCGAAGATGCGTCCGCCGATGCGGGCCGCTTCGCGAAGGATCCGTACTTCACGCGCGCCCATCCGAGGTCCGTCCTGGGGCTCCCGGTGCGAAGGCAAGCGGGGATGGTCGCCGTCCTTTACCTGGAGAACGACCTGATTCCGGGTGCCTTCACGCGCCGCCGTCTGCTCGCGCTGGAGCTCGTGGCCGCTCAGGCGGCCATCTCTCTCGAGAACGCGGTTCTGCTCGAACAAGAGCGCAAGGCTCGGCTCGAGGCCGAAGCGGCAGTTCGCCTCAGGGAGGAGTTCTTGCAGCTTGCCTCGCACGAGCTTCGCACCCCGTTGACTGCACTCCGGCTCTCCGTGCAGGCCACGCAGAGGTTGTCCGCCAAAGGCGGCCTGTCGGCGGAGCAGCTCGGCTCTAACCTCGGGCTCGTGCTCAGCAAGACGGAGCGCCTGGAGCAGCTCGCGGCCGAAATGCTCGACGCGGTTCGCATCGGCCAGGGCCGGCTGGAGCTGCGGCGCACGGAGGTCGACCTCGAGCCGGTCGTGCGCGGTGCGATGGCGCGTCTCGAGCGGGAGTCGGCCGCGGCCGGGTGTCGCGTGTCCCTCGCGTGCGCCGTACCTGCGGTCGGAATCTGGGACGCGGCACGGCTCGAGCAGGTGTTCGTCACCCTGCTCGGCAATGCGTACAAATTCGGCGCGAGACACCCCGTCGAGATCCGCATCGAGCGCGCGGAGGGCCTTGCCCTCGTGGCCGTGACCGACCACGGGATTGGCATCGACCCGTCGCGACTGCCGCGCCTCTTCGAGCGCTTCGAGCGAGGCGTGTCGTCGACTCATTACGGCGGACTCGGGCTCGGGCTCTACATCGCGCGGCAGTTGACCGAGGCTCACGGCGGTCACATTCGCGTGGAGAGCGAGCCGGGCATGGGATCCACGTTCACGGTTCTGCTCCCCCTGCGTCCCTCGTTCTCCTGAGGTGCAGCGCGGGACCGAAGCTTGCTCCCCTCGATGCCGTGCGGCGTCGTTGCCTCGCGCTGTTCGCTGCCATTCCCCTGGCACTCGCCACCGGACTCCCGCATCTCGGGTGCTCGCCGGACCCTGAGCGCGACACCGACGGCGACGGACTGAGCGACAGGGAGGAGCTGAACGTCACGGGGACATCGCCCCTGCTCGCCGACACCGACGGAGATGGCCTCTCCGACTACGACGAGGCGGTTACGCTTGCCTTCGATCCCGCCGACGATCCCTACCACTTCAACCCGCTCATCGCCGACCTGCCCCGGCTGGCCGTGGTCTTCGTGGGCCCGCCGGTCTTGACGATAGATACCGAGGAGAGCGTGACGGGCACCGACACGGCGGACAACTCGGTCACGAACGCGACGACCCTGGGGACGAGCGCCACCCAGTCGCAGACGAACGCTCGCTCGGACACGCTGACGACCGCGAGGACGGTCATGAACGCGAGGTCCTTCACCGAGCCGGTCGGGTCGAACGCGACGACGATCCCCGTCGCGCGCCCGGCTGGCGCGGATGCGGCCGCGGACGCCGGGGCCGACGCGACCACCGACGCCGCGGCGGACGCTGGCGCCGAAGGGGCGGCCGCGAGCGCGGTCCCGGCGACCGTCACGCTGACGAACGCGGTGTCCACGACCGTGAGCCCGTCGACGACGTTCACCACGTCGCTGACGCTCGCCGACACGCAATCTCGAGACGATACCGCGAGCCTCACCCGTACCGCAGGCGTCGCGCGCTCCACCACGCTGACCGCCGTCTCCGCCCGCCTCAAGATCGCCGCCGTCGTCGAGAACCGAAGCAACGTGGCCTTCAAGGTGACCAACCTGACCCTCGGAGCCACGCTGCTCGACCCCTCGGGCGCGGTGCTGGCGATCGAGGACCTCGCGATCGACGAGGGTGGACCGCCGTACTTCTTCTTCGGAGCCTTCTCGCTCGCCCCCTGGGAGCAGTCGGACCCGGTCGTCTTCGAGACGACGACGCTCAACCTCGACGAGGCGCGCGCGCTCGCCCTCAGCGGGGACAGGCTCCTGATTCGGATGGGCGTGTACGAGCTCGATAACCAGGCGGGAAAGCCCTTTTCGTTCGACGTGCAGTCGGTTCTGCAGAAGACCGCGCTGGTCGCCATCGACTACGGCGGTCAGCGGAGCCCGGAGATCTACCAGGTGGCGACCAACGCGGATCCTGCCGATCCGGGCACCACGGTCTCGAAGATCATGAACGATACGCTGCGCATCCCCTACGAGGCCGAGGCGCGCGCCGGGCTCACGGCGGTGCGCGACGTGGCCATGCTCACGAGTGGCCAGGCGCGATGGTCCATCACGCGGCTGCGCAACGAAGGCCCCGCGTACGTGGAGATAGCGTACGGAACGGACGGCGGCGCCTACGACCTCGACGACATCGAGGTCCAGGCGGGCGACGTCGTTCGTGTCGCGTTCACGAGCCCCGGAGACGCGCCATGGGACGGGGGCACCGCGCCGCCGCCCCTCGCGACCGGAGCGGCGGCGCCCGAAGCGGGCCTCCAGGTCAGCACCTACGACGCGGCGGCGATGCTCCCCTTGCCCGCGCCGCAGCTGAGGGACGCCGCGCTTCCGAGCCCACCGCCATGACGGCGTGCCGTGTCTCGCGACCGTCGCCTCGCCGGCCATGTCGGCTCCCGGCGATCGCTCTGCTCTCGGCGCCCGCCTGTCTGGCGCCGCGCGTGGCGTTCGCCGAGGCCCCCCTTCGTTACGAGCTTCGCGAGGAGCTGACCGGCGTGCTGCTGCCCGGCCACCGGGACGCTGTGGCGGGCAAGTGCGCGACCGGCACCGGAGCAGCCCCCGCCGCGGCGTACGCCGGCGAAGTGGGGGTGGGAATGGGACTGGGGGCGGGTCTGGGAATGCGCGCGTTTTATCAGGACGCGCGGGCCCGCTCGAATGCGTCCGAGTGGTCGTGGTGGGGTCTGCGCTTGGGCGCGGGCCTCGACGCGAACCTTCTTTATGCCAAGGTCCCCGCGAACCCGTCCAAGAGGTTGTGTCTGGACGTCGAGAGGACCGGCTCCGACGTGCAGTACCAAGACTCCTCCGTGCTGCTCGTGCAGGTCCCCTTACTTCTCGGCGCCGAGGTGGGCCTCGGGAATCCCAGCGGCGCGAGCTGGGAAGGCGTCGTGCTCGGCTGGGCGTGGGCGCCCACGCTCACGGTCGTCAAGCCGTGGATCGCGCCGGCTGACTTCGAGGTGAGCTGTCTCGGGACCGAGTTGACGCTCGACTTCGGCGCGACCCGCGGCGTCGGCGCGCACGAAGGCAAGCGCGTGGCCGTGTTCCTGCTCCTTCCCGTTCTCGACGGAGCCCCCACGGTGCTGACGCTGAGCTTTGGGGCGGCCTGGTACTAGGCCTTGACAGCTTTCGCACCCGATGACACCGAACACGGCACGTTCTGTCGTTCCTGTCGTCGGGTGAGATCATGTCCATAGCTCCGGACCGAGTGAAGACGGTGCGGGCGCGACGAGCGCGCCATGCGGCCGAACCGCGCGCCACCGGGGACATCGTCGGCAGCGCGGCCGAACACTTCCGCATTCTGGTCGACGCGGTCGAGGACTGCGCCATTTTCTCGGTCGACCTCGGGGGTCGGGTGAGCTCCTGGAACCGAGGAGCCGAGCGCATCCTGGGCTGGCGTGCCGACGAGGTCGTCGGCAGGCCGACGAGCCTCTTCTATCCTCCCGACGCGGTCGCGCGCGGGCTGCCGGCTGCCGTGCTCGCGGAGGCAACCTCGCGCGGTCACGCCGTTTTCGAAGGCTGGGGCTTGCGCAAGGACGGGACTCGTTTCTACGCGGAAGTGGCCGTGACGGCTCTGTACGACGATGCCCGGACGGTCGCCGGCTTCGCGAAGGTGACACGCGACGTAACCGCCCGGCACACGTGGGAGGTCCATCGCCGCCTCTGGGACGACGTGCACCTCGTGCTCTCCGCCTCCCTGACGGATCCCGAGGGGGCCTTGCGGGCGATGGCCGACCTCATGGTACGCGAGCTGGCCGACTTCGCCGTCATCGACCTCGTCCAGGACGCCGGCGAGCTGAAACGTCTTACGGTGGCCTGCGCGCAGCCGCAGGACGCCGAAGTCGCCGAGTCGCTGCGTAGGCTCGCTCCGTCGCAGCCCGGTCTGTCGATCCGGACGGAGGTCGCCCGCACGGGAGAGGCGCGGCTCTTCCCGTCGATCTCGCGGGCGAACATCGACGCTGCGGCATGCACCGAGGACGAACGGGCGACGCTCCGCCGGCTCGCGCCTCGTTCCGTCTTGATCGTACCCCTGGCGGCGCGCGGGCGGATCCTGGCGGTGCTGGCGCTGGTGCGCGCGAGAACGGAGGAGGCGTATTCCGAGAGCCACCTGCGCTTCGGGCGCGAGGTCGGGCGCATGGCGGGGGTGCACATCGACAACGCACGCCTTTACCAGGCGGCGCAGCAGAGCATCGCGCAGCGCGATTACGTGCTCGGCGTCGTCGCCCACGATCTGCGCGGCCCGCTGAGCTCGATCGTCCTGCGCACGAACCTCGGCCTTCGCAGGCTCGCGCGCGCACAGGCGGACGACGAGCCGATGGGAGCCGCCCTCCGGGCGATTCAGGACTCGGCGATGCTGATGGACCGGCTCATCTCCAATCTGCTCGACCTCACCCGGAGCCGGCGCGGACGCCTGGAGGCCGACCCCCGGCGGTGCGCTCCGGCAGCTCTCGTCGCCTTCGCCGTCGAGCAGGCGCGGCCTCAGGCCGTCGCGCAGGCGGTGCATCTCCGCGCCGACATCGAGCCGGGGCTGCCGGAGGTGTACGCGGATCGCGGCCGCGTCCTGCAGTGTCTCTCCAACCTGCTGGGCAATGCCCTGAAGTTCACACCAGCGCGCGGCGAGATCGTGGCCGGTGTGCACAGCGGAGATGCGCAGGTCGTCTTCGAGGTCCGGGACACGGGCGCGGGGATCTCTCCGCAGGAGCTACCGCGCGTCTTCGACCCGTTCTTTCAGCACAATCGCACCGATCGCCGGGGGACCGGGCTGGGACTCGGCATCTGCAAATGGATCGTCGAATCCCACGGGGGAACGATGACCGCCGAGAGCACGCTGGGGAAGGGGAGCGCGTTTCGGTTCACGCTCCCGGTGGTGTCCTGAGTCGCCGCTCGGCCCCGCTCAGTAGCAGACCTGGAAATCCGCGAAGTGCGCGGTCACGTCCGTGGGCGGCCCGTCGGCGGCCGAATTCCCGCCGAAGAAGGTGGAGAACTGGAACCATCCGACCCCGCCCGGGAAGCTCTTGTACCACTCGATGCCGGTCTTCGAGAACGTCGGCGGGCCGTTCGGGTCGGCGTTGTACCAGACCTTGAGCGCGCCATCCTTGTTCGCGCCCGTGTTCATGTCGACCTCGAGGCCGAGGTGCTGCCAGCCGCTCTTGGCGTACGACCAGCCGCCCGGCGGGTTGTTGGTCGGGACGTCGGCGCCCTCGGAGCCGGTCGGCGAAATCGCGTACGCGAGCACCTCGCCCCCGCCGGAGCGCCACATGAAGCGCGCCGAGTACCCCATGCCGTTCGCCACCGTGGCCCCCGTGGGGCAGTTGCCGCCGCAGAAGCCGGGCAGCTTGCCCGCCGCGAGCGAGTCCGCCCCCCAGCTCCAGCCGGAATCGAACTCGAGCCAGTACGAGAGGTACGCCGAGTTGACCGTGCTCCCATTCGGGAGCGGCACCTTGAATTCGAAGCCGCCGGACACCGAGCAGCCCCCGCCCTGGAAGCAGCTGTTCGAGCTGGAGTGCGCCGGGTAGTCGACCTTGAGCGTGCTCCCGTGCGTCGCGTCGGTGTCCGCCGTCCAGTTGGTCGTGGGGCCCTTGGGAGGCTGGCCGAAAGCGACGTTCGCGCTGATCGCGTTTTCCCAGTTGCCGGTGAAGTCGTTCAGATACCAGGCGAGCTGCCGGCTCGTCGGGCAGGCGAGCGCCGCGCCCGTGGGCACCGTGCCGTTGGAGCTCGGGTACTTCGGGCCGCCGCTGCTGCTGCCCGAGGAGCCGCCTGACGTGCTCCCCGATGTGCTGCCCGAGCCGCCGCTCGACGAGCCGCTCGAGGTGCTGCCTGACGACGACGTGCTCCCCGAGCTGCCGCCCGACGTGCTCCCCGACGACGACGTGCCCCCGCTGCCTCCCGACGAGCCGCTGCCGCCGGAGGTGCTGCCCGACGAGCTGGTGGACCCGCCGTCGTCGCCCTGGATGGTCGGCTGCGAGGTTCCGCAGCCCGACGGCGCGCCCAGCCCGAAGGTCAGCGTGAGGAGTGCCGCAGGCACCCCGATCGAGCGTCGAACATTCATGACTTCCTCGCTTCGAAGCACTTCGAAACACAGCAACGAGCGGGTTCATGTTGTCCGCAATCGCGCGTGAATCAAGAGTGACACTCGCCGAATCACCTGTAATCCTCGGTGTTTCGGCATCCGAGAGCCGCGGCGCGCCCGCGCGCTTGCTCCGCCGTGACGGAGCGCGGCTTCGCCCGCCCCCAGCGAGCGATCGGCACCTGGTACGCCGCGCACGCCCCGGCGCCGTCGCCTTGCGCCTCCAGCGCGAGCCCCAGATCGAGCCACGCGCGCGTATGCGCCACAGGCTCGCTCAGCACGGTGCACGTCGCCGCCGCCCGCCGCAGCGCCTCGACCGCCTCGCCCGTGCGCCCCGCCAGCCGGTACACCCGTCCCACGTAGCCGCTGGCCGGCACGGTCGGCGAGAAGCGCGGCGCCGCACCGTACTCGGAAAGGGCTCCGAGCGCGTCGCCGGCCTGCTGCGCGGTCGTGGTGGGGACTGCCCAGCCCGCAATCCAGAGAAACCCCTTGTACGGCCCGCCTGTCTTCGCGCTCCATGCCCGGAGCCATTCGCCTCGCCGTTCCTCGAGCGCGGCGGGCGACAGCGCGCCGGCTCGCGACAGCGCCCCGAGCATCTCCGGCACCGGGTCGAGAAAGATGGACACGTCGTCCACGCGGTGCGGCGCCGCCCAGGCGTCCTTGCGCGCGAGAAACCCGTCGGCGATCGCGCGCGCGCGGTCACTTCGCCCGGTCTCCTCGGCGATGCGCAAGAGGAGCGCGCTCGGCTCGGCGTGAGCCTGCGCGCCCGGCTCGAGCGCGAGGCTCTGCTCGACCGCGAGCAGCCGCTTCTCAGCCTGCGTGAAGTCGCCCGCGACCATGTCGAGCAGAGCGCGGTCGATGGCCTCCCGCGCCCCGCGCTTGTCGGCGTCGACGCGAGCCCACTTCTGCTCGAGCGCGGCACGTACGGCGTCGGGCGGCTTGCCCTCCGCGGCGAGCGCGCGGCCGAGCCAGTGGTAGGCGTACCAGTCGTCCGGGTCGCGGCTCAGCCACGTGCGCACGTCGGACTCCTCGTCCGCGCAGCGGCCCTCCTGCTCGTCGATCTCGGCGCGGTACCACAGGGCCTCGGTGCCCGTCTGCGAGGTCCGCTCGGCACCGGCGAGCGCCTCGCGCGCTTCGGCCAGGCGGCCGAGATAGGCGAGGCACCCACCCTTGCTCGACCACGCCATCGCGAAGCCGGGGTCGATTGCAAGGGCGGCGTCGAACGCCTCGAGCGCCGCGGCCAGGTCGCCCCGATCGAAGCGGACGCTGGCCAGCAGGTAGGCGAGCTCGGCGTCGAGCGGCCACCGCTTTCGGAGCTCCTCGAGGCGATGCTCGCACGCCAGCGGGTCGCTCGGGTCGCGCTGCAGGTACGGCTCGAGGGCGTCGAGCAGGGCGGCGTCGCGCTCGTCGAGCATCGACCGGTTGCGCGCAGCCTGCTTGAATGTCGTGCGAACCAGGCCCTCGTCGATGCTCTCGAGAGACCGCATGTACGCCAGGCGCAGCTGCGCCGCGGCCATCGACGGATCGCGCTCGACGGCGCGCTCGAGGGAGGTCATCGCCGCGTCCCAGTCCGCGTCGCGAAAGCTGCCGAGAAAGGCGCGGTAGCTGGCGACTGCTTCCGGCGCGGACGAGCGCGGGGAGGGCAACTCGGTGACCGCGGTCGGGCGCGGCGCAGGCACCGAGGCGATCCCCGCTGGCGCGCGTGAGAGGCGAGCCGACGCGAAGGCGAGCGCCGTGGCGGCGGCGACGACCAGCGCCGCCGCCGTCGCGGGGCGAGCGAGCGCGAGCCCTCGGGGCGTGCGGCTCGGGAGCGTCGTCGCGGCGTCGGTGCTCGGCAGCTCGCCCCGCGGGCCCATCGCGGGCGCCGGGTCGGTCTTCGTGGTCGCGGCCGGGGGGACGTCCGTCCAGTTCCGGCGCGACGTAGCGACGTACGTCTCGAGCGCCGCGACCACGGACTCCATCTCGTCGAACCGTTGCGAGGGTGCCTTGGCCAGCGCCTTCATCAGCGTGGCCTCGACCATCGACGGCATCGAGGCCAGCGCGGCCGAGGCGCGCGACGGTGGCTCGGGGATCGAGTTGAGGATGGCCAGCACGAGCTGGAAGCCGTCCGCTCCCTTGGGCCACGGCAAGCGCCCCGTCAGAAGCTCGTAAGTCGTGACCGCCCAGGCGAACTGGTCGGCTCGCCCGTCGACGGCTTCGCCGCGCAGCTGCTCGGGCGACAAGTACCAGGGCGTTCCGAGGATCGTGCCCTGGACCGACAGCGTCTGCGCCTCCTCGTGCCCGCCGGTCTGCACGTCCACGAAGACGCGCTTGGCGATGCCGAAGTCGAGCACCTTCACGACTCCGTCGCCGCGGACCATCATGTTCTCGGGTTTGACGTCGCGGTGCACCAGGCCCCGGGCGTGCGCGGCCCCGAGCGCCCGTGCGGCGTCCACCATCCAGCGCAGCTTCGTCTCCCAGCGAACCGTCTGGTCGCCCACGAAGGCGCGCAAGCTCTTGCCGACGACGAGCTCCATGGCGATGAAGAGCCAACCCTCGGCCTCGCCGACGTCGAAGACAGCGACGGCGTTCGGGTGATCGAGCGCGGCCGCCGCTCGCGCTTCGCGAAGAACGCGCGACGACGCCGGGTCGGCCGTGTCCGGCTCGCCCGACGGCTCCGTGCCGCGTTCCGGGCGCAAGACCTTGAGCGCGACCCTGCGATTGAGGCGCGGGTCGTGCGCGCGGTAGACGCGGGCCATCCCGCCCTCGCCGAGCAGCTCCTCGATGGCGTATCGGTCGAAGCGGTCGCCCGGCTGGAGGGGCATCGTGCCGCCAGGCTATCGTGCTACCGGCCGCGCCGCGACGGCGGCACGCGCAGCCACCCGCGCCCTGTCGCCCGTTCTGGCGACGAGCGTGGCTCCGGTGCCGTGCTATAGGTTGCCGCCTTAGATGAACGAGCCGCCCGTCGGCGAAACGGTCGACACACGCTACGGGCTCCGGCGGCTCATCGCACGCGGGGGCATGGGTCTCGTCTTCGAGGCGGAGCACAAGTTCACGCGGCGCGTGGTCGCCCTGAAGCTGCTCTCCGAAGAGCTGCGCGCGAAGAAGGTCGCGCGCGGGCGGCTGCTGCGCGAGGCGCATGCTCTGACCACGGTGCGCCACCCCGGCTTCGTCGAAGTGCTCGACGCCGGCGTGTGCTCGACGCACGGCCCTTACGTCATCCTCGAGATGCTCGAGGGGCGAACGCTCGACGGCATTCTCGCCGCCCGGCGGCGCCTGTCGATCGAAGACTGCGTGCAGATCGGCCGCCAGATCTGCGCGGCCATCGCATTCGCCCACGCGCGCGGCGTCGTCCACCGCGACGTCAAGCCGAGCAACCTCTTCGTCTCGCGCACCGAAACGGGCGACGAGGCGGTCAAGCTCATCGATCTGGGCGTCGCGTCGCTCGGCGAGCAAGACATCGCCCCCCTCGGAGCCAAGCTGACGAACGCGCGCGAGGTCCTCGGAACGCCCGAGTACATGGCCCCCGAGCAGCTCTGGGGTCATGGCGCCGACGCGCGTACCGACGTCTACGCCATCGGCATGTCGCTCTTCGAGTGCCTGACCGGTGAGGTGCCCTACTCCGGCGCATACCCCGACGTGCTCGTGCAAGTCTCCAACGCTCACGGCCCACCGAGCGTGCACGACAAACGCCCGGACGTACCCCCGCCGCTCGCGCGCGTCATCGAGACAGCGCTCGAGAAGGACCCGGGCGCACGCTTTCAGAGCGCGTTCGACCTTGGGCACGCGCTGGTCGCCGCGAGCGGCTTTGCGCCGAAGTCGTCGACGCTCCTGTCGACCGAGGTGGGTGAAGACGGCGCGCCGCTCGACGACGACGACCCCCCCGAAGCCGCGCTGCGGCTCGTTCGCAAGAAGCCGCCGCGCAGCAGTGGAGATCGCCCGAGTCCGCCTCCGACGTCCCACCGGCGCGTCTCGCGCGTGCCCTTCGTGACGCCGGTCCTGTTGATGCCGCGGAAGGGAAAAGAGGCCGAGGCTCGCAGCGAAGAGATGAGCGCCGATGGCATGCTGGTCGTCGCGCCCATCGCGCTGCCGCTCGGCGCGCCGCTCAGGTTGCGGTTCGCGAGCCCGCGCACCGGCGAGATGATCGAGCTCGAGGCGTCCGTGCGCTGGATCCGCGAGGCGCGCGGGCGCAGCGCGCTCGGGGTCGAGTTCGTGAACGTGCCGCCGCTGCTCCGCAGCGTGCTCGCGGAGTACATCGCGAGCCGCAGCGACCTGGACGCCCCGCTGGCCAAGACGCGCGAGGGTGAAATCGGAAGAGCGGAGGATCGGCAGGAAGAGCGGGGCTGAGTCCCCTTGCGCCGTACGCTCGCGTACCATTCTGGCGCGTGACCTCGGGAAGGGCAGCGGCTTTCGCGCGTGGGTGCGTCCTGGCGATGGGGGCCTGCGCGTGCGACGCGCGCGCACCCGCGTCGAGGCACGCCGACGACAGGCGCGCAGGGGCGGCGACCGAATGGATCGGCGCGCCGGCGCGTCCGGCGCCGTCCGACCCGCAACCCACGCCGAGCGCACGTGGTACCTGGGTGCTTCACATCGGCGACTCGTTCGCCGAGGCCTCCTTCGGGCAGAACATCGCGCCGCACATCCGCGCGAGCGGCGCGGACTACGTCCTCGACGCCAGGACCTCCACATTCACGACGACGTGGGCTTACGACTCCAAGCTGGATGAGTGGCTCGGTCGCAAGCCGTCCCTCGTCATCGTCACGCTCGGCGCCAACGAGGTCGACATCCCGTTCCCGGCCGTCCACGCCGGCGCCGTCGAGCGAATCGCCCGCAGGATCCAGGCGGTGGGGGCGTCGTGCGTCTGGACGACGCCGCCGCTTTGGAAGGGAGAGTCGGGCATTCTGGAAGTCATTCGCGGCCACTGCGCGCCTTGCGTCTATTTCGACAGCGACGCATCGCTCCTCGCGGGGCTCGACGCGAGCGAACGCAAGCGGGATCGGATTCACCCCAACGCGCGCGGTGGGGCTCGCTGGGCAGGCGTCTTCTGGACGTGGCTCAGCGAGCACCGGGACGAGAGTCGGCCCGGCTGGTGGGTGCTGCCCTTCGAGCGGCGGGAGCCGTGAGGAGCGTTCTCAGCGCCTACGCGCGCAACTCATCAATCGGACGCTGCCGCAGCTGAGCGGTTGGCATTCCTCCTGCGGTACCGCGTACTGCCCCGTTCTCTCCAATGGGGTCTCATAGGAGGAAACCACAGTGAAATGCATGAACGCGTTTGGCGTCGTCGCGCTCTTCATTCCGATGATGGCTTACGGAAGCGGTTGTTCGAGCGGGTCCACCGGCAGCGGCACGGGAACGGTCCACGGGGGAGGCGACGGGTCCGCCCCGGTCATGGGCGGGGAGGGTGACGCCGGTCAGAACGGCCCCACGGACATGACGTGCGCCGGGCAGTCGACGAACACGAGCTGCCAGCAATGCTGCGCCCAGGTGCACTCGTCCGGGTACCAGACGTTCGCGAGCGCGCTGCTCGCGTGCGCCTGCGGAAACACGGGTGGCTGCGGATCGGCCTGCGCGACCTCCGCGTGCGCGCAATCGCCCTCCGCGCCCGCCTCCGGCGACGCCTGCGAGACCTGCCTCAATACGGACGTCTTGACCCCCGCCGACGGCGGCGCGGCTCCGTGCGACAGGCCCATCGTCAATGCCTGCGGTGCCGACCCGAACTGCGCGGCGTTCGCGGCGTGCGTCAGACCGTGCGTTCAAAAGCAGTGAGGCGCGGGGGCGCGCGCCAGCCTATCCGTAGGTGAGAACGACCGGACGAGCTCGAGGGGCATCGCCCTTGCTGGGGACGACCCTCGTCATGTCGAAGTCCACAACCAGCCTCGTTCGGTCGGCCATCCTCGTCGTGACTCTCCTGCTCGCTGCAGTTGCAGTCGTCCCGATGCCCGGGTGCAAGTCTTCTTCGAACGATTCGGGCGACGGCGGCTGCAACTGTCCGCAGGGGGCCGCCTGCGTGAACGGGGTCTGCCAGGAGTCCTGCCCGACGTCGAACCTGACGTTCTGCGGGACGGCGTGCGTGAACACGTCGACGGACCCCGACAACTGCGGCGGTTGCTACGTCTCGTGTGGCGGGGGAATGACCTGCCACATGGGGCAGTGCGTCTGCGGCTCGGGTCAGACCGATTGCGGCGGCACCTGCAGCAATCTCATGGGAGACAGCAAAAACTGCGGCTCCTGTGGCTACCCGTGCCCCACCGGCGACCTGTGCTCGCAGGGCAAATGCGTATCGGAGTGCGCCTCGGGCGAGTTGGTGTGCGGTGGCGGGTGCGTCCCCGCGCAGACCGACGACTCCAACTGTGGCGGTTGCGACAAGAAGTGCACCGGCGACACGCACTGTGACGGAGGCACGTGCACCTGCGGCACCGGGCTCACCCAGTGCGGCTACCAGTGCGTCGACGTGCAGACCGAGGACTTGCACTGCGGCTCGTGCAACACCTCGTGCCCGCAGAGCCAAACCTGCAAGGGCGGCATGTGCGTGTCGCGCTGCCCGTCGGACAAGGTCTATTGCAACGCGAGCTGCATCGACGTGCAGACGGACAACTGGAACTGCGGCACGTGCGACGCGGTATGCACGGGAGGCTCGTCGTGCGTGGCCGGCAAGTGCACGTGCCCGGACGGGCAGACCAAGTGCCTCGGGGGGTGCGCGAACCTGACGAGCGACAAGCTCAATTGCGGCTCGTGCGGCAACGTGTGCGGCATCGGCCAGGGCTGCACGCTCGGTAGCTGCAGCGGAGTGACCAGCGCGCCCGCTACGGGGCTGCCGGGTACGACGCCGACGACGCAGGGCACGGGTTCGCCGTTCCCCGGCACGACGCCGACGACGCAGGGCACGGGTTCGCCGTTCCCCGGCACGACGCCGACGACGCAGGGCACGGGCTCGCCCTTCCCGGGCACGACCCCCACGAGCGCGCCGGGCCTGGGTCCGACGACCCCGGCGGGCTCGGGGTCGACGTTGCCTTCGACGGCGCCGAGGAGCACGGGCCTCCCGGGGTCGCCTGCTCCGGCGGGGAGCGCGGGCGGCGGCACGCCGTCGTTCTAGGCTCGGGGCGGGCGCTCAGCCCCAGTCGAAGGCGTAGACGACGAACAGCTCGTCCCCCAACCGTTCGACGCCCGTCAACCGGCCCTCCGGAATCGCGTCGGGCTCGAACCCTTCGCCTTCGACGACCGTCGGCGCTCCGGCGCCCCCGAGGATCCGCGGCACGATCGTCAGGTAAAGCTCGTCGACCGCGCGCGCCGCGAAGAACCTCGCGTTCAGCACGCCCCCGCCCTCGCAGAGAACGACGCGGCACCGCCGCTCGCTGGACAGCCATGCGAGCAAGCGAACGACGTCCACCTCGGAGGGGCCGAGATCGACGAGGGTGGCGTGCCCGCTCAGCGCGCGTCGTCTCTCGTCCGGCATCGTCGAGGCATGCGCGACGACGGCTTCTCCCGGCAGGCGGGCGTCGAACATGCGCGCGCTTGGCGAGACCCCATCGCCGGCACGCGTCACGACCACGCGCAACGCGCTCGGCATCAGATCCGGATCGTCCGCGCGCAGGTTGGACGCGCCGATCACGATGGCGTCCGCGCGGGCCCGGAGGGCTCGCATTCTCGCGGCGTCCTCCGGATGGCGCGACATGACGAATCGAGCGTGCGGCCGTGCGGGAGCGATCTTCCCGTCGAGGCTGGGCGCCATGTTCACGAGGACGCGCGGTCGCCCGGGCGGCGTCGGGGAGAGGTTCTGCATGGCGTGGAGATAGCCCGGCGCGCCCCGGCTGCCGTTCCCGTGCGATTGGCGTGGCGGGTACCCGTGTGAAGGAATTGCCTCACTCGCCGCGAACCCAGTGTCGCGAGCGGCCGGCCGAATGCCGCTGATTTCCCGACGATTCGCTCCGAGGTGAGCCCGGTATGGTCTCTGCAGAGGCGGCCGGGACCACGCTTCTTATGCATTTCCTTTCGGGAGGATGATTGACCATGTGGCGTCGATATTCGGCAGCGACTTTGGCATCTACGACGCTCGTCGTGCTCGCGTGCGGCGGCACGACTACGAACGGGGGCGGTAGTGGAAGCGGGGGCGGGGGGCCGGCCGCCAGCGCGTGCGACCACTATTACGACATCCTCTACGCGACCAACTGCTCTTCGACCGCGCCGCCCCAGAGCGAGCTTACGCGCGTGCGGGCACGCTTCGAGAAGGGGTGTGCCTCCCTCCTTGCGTTGCCCGGCGTCGGCATCACGGCGAGCGCGCTCGACGCGTGCGCCAGCGCCGTCGAGACCTCGGGGTGCGCTGGATTCGTGACGGACTGCAACTTCGTACTGGGCACGATGGCCAGCGGTGCTTCGTGCGTGCAGGATGCGCAGTGCCAGTCCGGGCGCTGCACGCTGGGTTCCGGAGCATCCGACGGCGGCGCATCCGCCTGCGGGAGCTGCACTCCGGGTTGTGGAGGCGTGACGTGCGCGGCTGGAACGAAGTGCGATTACTCCACGCAAATGTGCCTTCCGGTGACCCGCGGCGGCGCCGGCGCGAGCTGCAACGGGGTGGCGGCTCTCTGCAACCCGGATCTCGTTTGCAACCTGGCGAGCCACCAATGCGTCGCCCCGGGTGGGGTAGGCACGCCGTGCACGACCGCGAGCGACTGCAGCGGCTCGCTGGCGTGTCCGCCACCGAAGCAATCGAATGTGTCGACCTGCCAGAACCCCGGACCCACCGGGGCACCTTGCTACGCGGACGGCGACTGCGCAGCGGGTCTCGGCTGCAGCGGGGGCGGCACGAACGCAGCGCCGCCTACGTGCGTCGCCCTCACCTGGGCCGGCCCGGGTCAGCCTTGCGGCGACAGCGTTCGCTGCCTCGTCGGTCAGTGCAATTGGTCGTCGCAGGCCGAGACGGCCGGCACGTGCCCCGCCGTGATCGCCGACGGTCAGCCCTGCGACTCGATGGACAATACGAAGACGTGCGACACCATCGCCGTGTGCGCGGGCGGAAAGTGCGAGCTCATAGGGACGAACACCTGTCCGTGAGGGGCTTCCGTCCAAGAGCCCTCCCGGTCGAACGGATTCAGACGGAGGGCTGCCCAGGGCCGGGCCCGGCGTGGAGCGTCCGCTCGATGCGGCGGTCGGGCACGAGCCACATCGCGGCGACGAGCACGTAGAGCGCGTCCGCTACCTGCGTCTTGACGAACGAGAGCACGATGGCGCTCGCATAGAGCGCCGCCGAAGCCTTGCCCTTGAAGTCGTTCCCCACGGCGCGCGCCAGCGTGGAGTCGCGGCCGTTCGTCCTGAGGAGCGACTGCTTGAGCAGCAGCCACGCGATTCCCGCCAAGAGCAGGTCCACGCCGTAGCAAGCGGTCGGCACCTGCGCGCTCATGTCCTCTCCCACCCAGCTCGTCACGAACGGGACCAGCGAGAGCCAGAAGAGCAGGTGCAAGTTCGCCCAGAGCACGCGGCCGTCGATGTGCGTGGCGGCGTGCAGCATGTGGTGGTGGTCGTTCCAGTAGATGCCGACGAAAACGAAGCTGACGACGTACGTCGCGAACGCCGGAACCATCGGCGCGAGGGCCGCGAGGTCGGTGCCGCGCGGGGCCTTCAGCTCGAGCACCATGATCGTGATGATGACGGCCATGACTCCGTCGCTGAATGCTTCGAGCCTTCCCTTGCCCATCGTGCCCGCAGGGTACCCCGGGCCGCTCAGAACGCGGGGGCGTGACGCTCGGGCGGCGCCGGAGAGGACGAGAACGTTCGCTTGAGCTCGAGCAGCGGATCGGTCTTCGGCTTCTCCCGCGCCCGCGCGGCTGCGGGAGGCGAACCCTGCGTCGTCGCGAGGCGCGGCGGCGCAGCGGACGGCGCCGTCGCCGCGCTCGCGGCGGAAACCGGCGGGCTCACGGACGGCTCGGAGGCGGCTGGCGCCGCAGACGCGGAGGGTGACGCGAGCGACGCTGCGGGCGTCGTGGGCGTCGTGGGCGCCGGCGTCTTGCGCGGCGCACCCGCGCGCGTCGCGGCTGCGGTGGTGGCACCGATGGGGATCGCTGCCGCCGGCGAGCCGGGGCCGCTCCCGGGCGTATGCCGCAACGCCCAGATGGCCACCGAGAGGGCGACGGCCGCGACCAACCCGGCGGTCGCAGCGGCCACCCGCGCAAACGCCCCGTCGCGCCGAATCGGCACCGATGGCAAGACGCTCACGATGGCCGGCGCATTCGACAGCGTGCCGGGGCCGCCGCTGGTCTGCACACCAGCTGCCGGTGCCGGCGTGGGCGTCACGCGCCCTCCCGCAGCGCCCAGCGGACTCGAGCCGAGGTCGTCGTCGCCGTCCGGTACGCAGCCTTCTTCCGTGCCGTGCGTCGGGAGGCGCGGGAGCTCGGGCGCCATCGACGGCGTTGGCGCGTTGCGGTCGACCGGCTCGCTCGTCGCCGTCGGAGCGCCCGCTCCGCCGTCTGCTGTCCAAGGCTGCCCGAACGTCGGACCCTCCGCGGACAGCACGGGCAGTCGTATCGTCCCGGCCGGACCCAGCGGAGCCATGGGCTCCATCCGCTGCGTCGTACGCATCGGCTGCGCAGCTCCATCCGGCGGGGCCGCGTCTCGCTGGGTGTCGGCCGAGTACCGAATCTGCCGGTTGTCGAACGGTGTGGGCTCGGTCCGATTGGGATCGAACGGCATGAGCGCGGGCGCCTGCTCGGCCAGAACGCGCGCCTTGATCTCGCGCAGGCGCAGCGCCACGAGCGACGCATTCGGCGGACGATTGTTCGGCGTCTTCGCGACGAGCGCCGCCACCAGATCCTCGAGCTCGTCGGGGACGTCGGTCCAGTACGTCGACAGCGGCGCGGGCGCCCTCTCCAGGTGGGCGCGCATCATTTCGTGCGACTCGAGGTTCTCGCCGGTCGGGTCGAAGGGTCCTCGCCCGCACAAGCAGTCGTAGAGGACGAGGCCGACCGCGTAGAGGTCGGTGCGCGCGCTCGGCGCCAGCCCCTGAATCTGCTCGGGCGCGCTGTAACGCGGCGTCCCCAGGTACATCCTCCCGGTCGCGCGCGTCGTCGCCTCCTTGAAGTGGGCGATGCCGAAGTCGATCACCTTGGTGACCGTTCGGCCCTCGGGCGTGCGGGCGAGGTAGATGTTCGCCGGCTTGATGTCGCGGTGAACGATGCCGCGCTCGTGCGCCGCGCGCAGGGCGTCGCACAGCTCGATGCGCGAGATCGAGCGCGGGCAGCAAGCCGATGCCGCTGCCGCGAGGCATGGCGTGCAGCGCCTGCGCGAGCGTCTCGCCCGGGTAGTACTGCAACGTCAAGAACGGGCGCGGCACCTCCTCGGTGGTCATCCCGGCGTCGTGAATGAGCGCGATGTTCGCGTGATCGAGCTGCGCCAGCGCCTGCGCTTCGGCCATCATGCGCTCGACGAGATCACCCCTGCCGCGGTGGCTCGCGAGCATCAGCTTGAGCACGACCTTGCGCTTTAGCACCACGTGACGGCAGCGCAGCACCGAGCCGTATCCGCCCTCACCGAGCACGTACTCGACGGTGCACCGCGTGCCGGGGATCTCCTGACCGGCCTCGTACGTCTCGGAGCTCGCGCTGCGGCCCGTCATGGTGTCCCCTCCTCACGCTGCGACACACCCGACCGTCAGGGTAATGCGAGAGAGGCCCCGGCGGTACCGTCGGCTCCTTGGCTCGGACCGTCGCCGAAGTTGCCCCCGTGGAAGGGGAGTGTGCCGTACGTGCACGCGGCGGACGGCGCGACGATGGTGCCTCCGCCGCCGGACACGAAGCAGTACGCGTCGCCGCCGGAGCCGCCGCCTCCCTGGCTACCGAGCCCGCCGGTGCCGCCCACGCTGCCCATGCCCCCGGGAGCGGCGACCGAAGAAGTTGCCCCGACACAACACGGGACGTTGTGCCCCGGGCCGCACAAAGACGTTTTGCAGGTGCTGTCCTGCAGCAGGTCCGCCCCGGGGCTGCCTGTCGATCCTGCTCCCGGCTTACCCGTGTTTCCGCCTTGTCCTCCGGTGCCGCCGGGGCCGGTCTTGAACGTGCCCGTCGCGACCACCTGAGACTTCCACGCGAAGACCGCCACGCTGCTGCCCGCGCCCCCTCCCGGCGTGCCCGGCCCGGCGCCGCCGCCGCCGCAGCCGGACTTTCCAGGGCTCGCGCAGTAGGTTCCACTCGTGATGACGAGCGAGCACGCGGGCGGCGTTCCCCCGCACGCATCCACGGACGATACGCAGCCGCCGGGCAGGCCGGCGGCCCCGTTGTGTCCGATGCCCCCGGTCGTGCCCATGCTTCCCCCATTCGAGATGAAGCCGCCGGCCGACCAGGTTCCCGCGGACGCTCCCGCGCCTGGCGGGGCGTTCGTCCCGGGATTGCCCGTATCGACTACGCACACCGTGGATACGGGAGTGCTCCCCGGCGCGCCCTGGATCCCGGCTTGGCCGGTACCGCCTCCCGCGACTTGCACGTCGACGTTCCTCAGGGTCACGGTCCCCGCGTTGACGGCGAAGACTCCGTAGAGCGACTCGCCGGTCGACGCTGTGTCCTTGCTCCGCACGGTGACCGTGTCGAGCGTGGGCGAGCCGCCCGTCACGATGACACCGGCGCTGCCGGCCGTGATCACTCCGGCGCCTCCCGTGCCCTTGATGATCGCCACGCTCGCGGGATCGGCCGAGCACACGGGCGCGAACTTGTCGTTACCCGCGTAGGCCCATCCGCCCTGGATGGTGACGTTGCTCGAGAGGACGACCGTCTCGCCATACGTCCCGGGGAGCAGGTACACGACGCTCGATCCCGTCGTCGCCGCGACGCTCAACGCAGCGGCAATCGTTCCGCAGGGATTCGCCGGCGAGCCGCACGCGGTCGTTGCGCCGCCGGGCGCCACGAACACGCCGATGCCCTCGTTCGGCAGCGGAACGCACGACTTGCCGTCGCAGCCGACGGTGAAGCCCGCCGCGCACGCGACGCCGCATACGCTGCCGGAGCACGTGGCGCTCCCGTTGGCCACGGGGGGGCACGCGTTGCCGCAGGCGCCGCAGTTGCGGATGTCGCTCGGGACGCAGCTTCCGTTGCACGTCAGGCCGGCGCACGTCTCGTCCGGTGCGTCGGCCGCATCGGCGCTGGTCGCGTCCTCGGTGAGCGGCGAGTCGCTCGTGGCATCACTCACCGATGTCGCGTCGGGCCCCGTAGCCGCCTCGCTCGTCGCGGCGTCTGCCCTGGCGGAGTTGCGTTCCGAGGCATCGCGGCCCGAGCGGGCGTCGGCTGCCGCGTCCGACGAGCCATCGTTCCCGGGCGCCGTGACGACGTCCGCCGTCGCGCCGTCGTCGCCGCCGTCCGTCTCCTGCGTCGAAAACGTGCCGCTGCACCCCGCGAGCGCGCCCGCGAAGCCGGCGGAAACGAGGCAAAAAGAGGCGTGGAGACGCGTTCGCATTGGACTCCCCAAGAAGGCGCGTTCGCTCATAACACCAGTCCTCTTGCGGAACAACGACCAGCCTTCGTTTGCATTTGGCTCCCTATCGGAGCGCCGGGGCGCTCGGTTGCGCGCCTCCGAGGGTGGGACGGGCTGCTCCTCGTCCTGTCCTGCGCGTGCGAGCAGCGGGGGCATACTGAGCGAGGTGCGGTAGTCTCGTCGGCATGAAACGTTCGACGACTTGCACCTGCGTTGCGGCGATCGCCTGGCTACTCGGGTGCGGTAGCAGCAGCAGCACCACGACCCGCTCGGGCGCGAGCGGATTCGTAGGAACGTATTCCGGGGCGTACTCCGGCCTCTACACCATCACGTCTCCCGTCGCGCAGCCGCAAGCCGCGAACACCGAGACTGGGACCTTCACCATCACCGCGACCGCTGCCGGTACAATTGCGGTCGCCGCGGCCTTCACGGGAAGCGGCGGTACCACCGGGAACTGCTCGGGCACGGGCGACGTCTCGGGAGACACCGCGACCTCTGACCCCGCGGATCAGAGCTGCACGTTCACGGTTGCCGGCGGAACGCAGACGAACGTGAACTCGAGCACCTTCGCGCTCTCGGGCAATACGATTACCGATGACGTCACGGGCTCGTTCACGGGGACGAACGCGAGCGGCAGCTACGGGGGGATGTTCTCGGGGACGTGGACGTTGACGCGACAATAAAGGGGATTTGCAGCCATTTGCAGACGGTGCCGCGGCAGCGTTTGCGGAGCGCGCCGCGCGCGGGGACCCAAGCCTTCAGAACAAGCGGACTTCCACCCAGCCCACGACGCGTGCGTCGCGCACGATTACGCTGCACGATCGCGGCGCGGTGAGTGCCCCAGCGGAACGAGTCCCCCGTGCGTAGATTGCGGTACACCGTAGGCGTTTCCTTCGCGTCGGCTACCGATACGGTGACCGAGTCGGCCTGCTCCCATCGTGGCCCTCCGAGCGCAGCGCGCGCGACGTGGTCGCCCTCGAGGGTGGCCTCACCGCTCAGGGGGATGAAGACGTTGTCCGCGTCGGGCGCCGCCCATTGGAAGTCCGGTGGATCGGGGATGACCGCAGCGGAAGGCGGCAGGAAATGGTCGGTGCGAAAGACAGGGCCGTGGCATTCGTGGAGCCGAACGACGTACCCGTGCAGCGCAAAGACCTCGCCGACGCGTGCGTCGAAGGTTGCGCGAAACGAATCCGCCGCGGCGTCTGCGCGCTGCCACGACACTTCGAACCGGCACGGCGGGCCCAGCGAACGAACATTGATCGTGCTGCCGCCGGCCAGGTGGGTCGGCCTTTCCGTCTCGATGTAGTGGCACCAACTCATCGGGCATGGCGCAACGTAGGTTGAGTCCCCGGTGGGGGGAGCTTCCGTGTGACTACAGCCCGCGAGAAACCCGCTCGCTACGACGGTCCCGAGCCCGATAAAAGGTTTCATGGGCTCACCTCACCGAGCCGACGTCCACCGCGGAGAACCAGTCGTGGAGCTCTTCGAAGGGGATCGGCTTGGGCTCGGCCACGTTCCAGGGGTTATGGAGCCTCAGGTACACCTTGCCGTCGATGACTTCCGTTCCGGTGACAGCGTACGCGTGGTGCTCGAAGAGGTCGCGCGCGCCGCTCGGTCCGGCCTTGCCGCCAATACCAGTCTTCGTCTGCAAAACAACGAGCTTGCCGCTCGCCAAGTCCGCCTGGAGCTGCGAGGCGCGATAGTCCGAGAAGAGGTTCAGCTTCGTCTGCGTGGCCTCCTTGCCCGTGAGGACCTGCATGGCAAAGGCCCCCGAATCCGCCTCGGTGGATGATCCCGTAGCCTCCGCAATACTGGGCGAACGCCTTCTCGATGACCGGGGCCCACACTTCGTGCGCCGTTCCATCCTCGCGTGGCACTGCGTGACCGAGGACATACGAGGCGTCCACGGTGATCCGGACTTCGGAAAAGGTCGTCTTGCCGTACCAGTGCGATTCCGGCTTGTGAAGCGTAACGGTGTAGAAGGTCTCCCCCTTCTCGTTCTTGCCTTCGGTGACCATCGCTTTGATGTGAGCTCGCCCCTCAGGCGTGTTTGCGAGCGCTGCGAGCGGCGCCATGATGTGGCAGTCACTGATGTACTTCTGCTCCACGTCCTTCGAGTCGACCGCGTCGACGTCGCCCGCCTCTTGGCGGAACAGCACGGCCCCGGGGATCCAGCTCGGTCCCGCACGCCGCGAAGTCATGGTGCGTGCCGAAGTCGCAGGTCTTGTTTGCGGGCGCGCCGGTCCCCTGGGTGGCGAGCGCGCCCTGGGTAAACGCTTGGAGACGCGCGTCGGCCAGAGCCCGTTGCGCACGCTCCGCACCTGCGGGGTCGCTGCGGAAAGGGCCGGGGTGGTCATCGGGGGCGTAGTCGACGCGCGGTCGCGGGGCGGGGGTCTCGATGCGATTGGTCACGGGCAACCTCTCGGGGGGCGTGGGCCGTTCGGCCTCGTTTCCCCCCTCTTCGGCAGCCCCGCGGCCGCGGTTGCGTGAGTTCTCGCTGGCGCGGGCTTCTTTTGAAAACCGCCCCTCGCTTCCCTCGCGCGAGCCGGGGCCCGCGCGAGGGAGCGAGTGACGACGGGACCGAGGAAAGCCACGTCCGCACGCACGGCGCGGCGTCCTCGCGTCCCTACCTGTTCACACCCGACCGCTCAGCCCTTCGGCGGAGCGGCCGTGGCGCCGCCAGGCATAGCGGCGGGTGCGTTGACGGGCGCGGGCGCCTCGGGAGCCGTGGCCGGAGGGGTGACGGGCGTCACGACGAGATTCGCCGTGATGTTCCCGTGCACCGCCTTCTTGGCCTTCGGACCCTTGGTCCCGCGCGCGTTGCGCGTCGCCGTACGCTTGGCAGCCGCGACCGCCTTCTCGGTCGCCGTCATCGGCGTGGGCCGCTTGCGCGGCGTCAGCCCGAAGTCGGCGAGGGCCGTGGTGTCGGCGCCGAACATGACGCGGATGAGAGCCTCGAACGCGTTCGTGAACGCGACGAGAGCAGGCATCGCCTCGCGCTCGGCTTGCACCTTGTCCCTGGCGGTCGCCTGGGCCGCCGTCGTCGCCGCGCGGTTGTCGATGAGCTTTTGAAGCTCCGCGACCGCCGCGTCGACGGTGACGTTCGCGAACCCACCCGTGAACGTGAGGACTTGTCCCCCGTTCGCGAAGTGCTTTCGCGCGCCCGCGATGAGTGTCCCCACGCGAGTGGCCCTGGCGCCTTTGCCCAGTGTCGTCGTACCCATGATCATCACCTCCTTTCCGGTACTGAGGGCTCGGTGCGCGCGTCCCGGCGCGTCCTCGCCTCTCATGAACACAGTCTGGCGGCGAGGGCCGATTCCGCGCGCCGCGGGCAACTATTTTTGCGAAAGGGGGAGTTTCGCGCCGTTATGCATGTTCACGGGAGCGAAGGAAACGGGCCCGCATGCCTCGGCATGCGGAGGCGTTTGCGCCGGATGGGCGTTCGTTTCCCCGCCACGTGGGTCCGTTGCGTCGGGATACGCAACCGTCTCCTCCCCATGCAGGCCCGTTGCGTTCGGATACGCGTCCGTTGCTTCGCCTTGCCGGCGCGACGCCGCCGGATACGCGCTCGCAGCGTCGCTCTGCGCGCCGCCTTCCCGGGCACACGGCCGCGATTTCGCGGCGTACGCGCTCGATTCCGCGGCGCTCGCGTGCGCTTCCGCGTCCAACAGGCGCGATCGCGCCGCCTTCGCTCGCGCTTCCCGCGCGAACGCATGCCCATGCGCTTCAATCGCCTTCGCCTCCCGGGCCTCCACGTGTGCCTCCGCAGCACGCGCGAGCGCCTGTTCGCCGTGCGGTCCCGAACGCGAGGCGGGCGCGCATGTAGGCTGTCGACGCGTCCGTGCGCGCGAAGCGTAGTGGCCCCGAGGCAGCGCGTGCATCCCTGGTTGCGACGCATCCGCGTTCGTGTCCCCGCGATGCGGTCGTGCGTCCGAACAATGCACGCGAGCCCGCGGAGGGTGCGGCTCCCGGTCCGCGGCATTCGAGGGCCTCACCTCGACGTTGCTGCCCTCGCTGCCTCCCTTCCCTGCACCGCGGGGGGGGCATGCCATCGCCACTACGAAGGCAACAGCGACAATCAGAGGCGAGAGGGATGCCCACCCCCGTCCGTGCTCGGCGGCTTCGCCGCCTGCGCGCGGCCGACCCCTCCCCAATCGCCGGCTCGCAAGCGAGCCGGCTCAGGGAGGGGTGAGCGGAGAGCGCGGTTCACGTGCGTCAGAGGGCCATGCTCGGTTGTGCGACGCCGTCTTGGCCCTTGGCGCCCGTTACGCCAGCCTGCGGCGAGGTTCCACCCGACGCTGGGGGCCCCGCCGCGCCGCCGGCACCACCGCTCCCTTTGGTACCCACCGTCGTTGTCGTCGTGCTGTCCATGGTCGGGGGTGCGGTTCCCGCGTAGCCAATGCCGAGCGAGAGGCCGCCGGGGCCGCCTTGCGCGCCGTTGCCGCCGGTGCCTGCACCCCCATTGCCGCCCAGGCATCCCCCGCTAGCCTGGTTTCCGGTAAAGCCTCCCGCCTGCCCCGCTTCGCCAGCGCCGCCCGTACCTCCCGCGCCGGCATTCATTGCCGTCAGCGTGCAGCCGACGAGTGAGACTGCGGACTGATAGGAAAGCAACGCGATGCTTGAGCCGCCCCCGCCTCCTGGCGTGCCGCCTCCGCCCCCGCACCCACCGCACGCGCCGCCTCCGCCTGCGCCAGTGCTGTGGTCCCCGCCGCCCCCACCACCTTGTCCTGGTCTACCCGAGGAGCCGCCGGCGCCGTTAGCGGGCGTCCAGCCGGTCGATGACAACGTACCGTGAGCAACGCTCGGTGCGTCGGCTGTCCCCGCGGGGGCGTCAGATTCCATCCGCTGTGGCCGACGTACCGCCAGCTCCGCACGCGACGTTGTTCATGCCCGCCGTCCCGCCGCTGTAGGTCGGAAGTCCCGCCCCGGGCGCGTGCATGGCGTCACCGCCCTGTCCGCCCGCACTCGAGGTCATTCCATCCAGGCAAGCGCAAGTCTTGCCGCCGCCTCCCGTGGTCCCCGACGCGGGGTTGCCATCGAGTAGCCCAGCGAAGTGATTGCTCCCCGTCGCTCCGCCGGCGCCCATCGTGCTGACGTTGCCAGCCGTCATCGCGACTCGGTGGAACGCCACGTTCTTCGCGCTCGCCACAAACACCGCGATGCTCGACGCACCCGCCGTCGCCGTATCCGCCGCGACGAACGCGAAGTCCTCAAACGTCGCCCCGGTCGTCAGCCCCGAGACCTGCAACGCATAGCCCGACGCGGGTGCGACGCTAGCAACCTTGCTCGCGCTGTACGTCCACGTGCCCGGCGTCGTCGTGCAATCGAGCCCTCCGAAGACGCTGACGCCGTCGTGCGACGCAGCCACCGCGAGATTCTCGGTGTAGTTGCCCGCGCTGCCGCACGCGTAGACGCGCTTCTTGCCCGTCGCGGCCATATCCATCGCATGACCGAGGGTCGCGTACGGTGCAGACGGCGAGCCCATTCCCGTCGTGTCGCTTCCCGTCGGCGAAACGTAGACGCCGTAGGTCCCGCTCAGGACGCACGGGTCCGCGGTCGCTGACGGCGGGTCCGTATCCGCCAAGCAATCCCCGCCGCACAGGTGATACCCGAGGTTGCACGCGATCCCGCACGGTCCTCCGCCGTCGCTGCCGGCGTCCGCGCTCGCCGTCGAGCACGTCGCGCTCCCATGTGTCGACGCGGGCGTCGGGCACGCGTTCCCGCATGACCCGCAGTGCAGCGGGTCGCTCCCCATGTCGACGCACGTGCCGCCGCAGTTCGTCGTCTTCGGCGGCGTCGTGCACGCGACGCTGCCTTCTCCGCTCCCATCCGCTCCATCCATCCCGCCGTCGTCCCCGCCGCTGCTCGTCTCGCCACCGGCCCACGTATCGGCCGCGGTCACGTCTCCGTTCCCGCTGCCGTCGATGCCTCCCTCTCCGGCGCTCCCCGCGTCGGGGCCGCATGCGTTCAAGCAAACGGCGCTCAGGAGAAAGACCAGCGAGACGCAGATCCGAGAGGGCTGCCCACCCCCGTCCGTGCTCGGCGGCTTCGCCGCCTGCGCGCGGCCGACCCCTCCCCAATCGCCGGCTCGCAAGCGAGCCGGCTCAGGGAGGGGTGAGCGGGAGACGCTGGTGCTGGCCACGACATCGCTCACGCTTACTGCACTCGGAGCGGGGAAGTCGTGGTGCCTGCGAGCCCCATGCTTCCGGCATTTCCGGCGGTACCCGCATTTCCGTCGTTGTTGTCGCCACCGGTGCCGCCGGTGCCGGCCGGGCCAGGCAAGCCGGCAGCCGTCGAAGTGCAGCCCGCGGTGCCGGATGGCGCGGGCGCGGTGTACACGATGCAGACCGAAATGCCGGCAGTTCCGCCTGCCCCTCCAGAGCCGCCGGCGCCATTGCCGCCTGGCCCTCCCGGGACCGCACCGACGCCAGTTGTGCCTCCTCCCGCTTGGCCAACCTGGCCGTCGCCTCCTGGCTCGCCATTGCCAGCGGTCCCCGTTGCCAGCGTGCACGCGTTATCGAGCATGACCGTGCTGGCCACGCTGGCGAGGGCGATACTTCCCCCGCCCCCCGCCCCTCCTTGGCCGCCGGCTCCGCCGCAACCGCCGGACCCGCCGCCAGTTCCCCCCGTTGGAGGGGGCGTGCTTGCGCTACCGCCTCCGCCGCCCTGCCCCGGACTTCCTGCCTGCGCGGTCCCTCCCTGGCTGGGCGTCCAGCCACTCACGGTCAAGGAGCCAAAGTTCGGTGCCGCGGCGCCTCCAGCTGCGGCGGATCCGTTGGCCCCTGGATGTCCTCGAAGGCCACCACTGCCGCCTTGGCCATCGTATCCCGCGGTCGCAACGCTCGCAGTTGGCGTTGCCCCGCCCTCGCTGCCTGCACCTGTACTCGCGTCGACGCTCGCGGTCCCCCCAGCGCCACCCGTGCTGCTGCCCGACCCACAGGCATTCGCGCCAGTGGTAGCTCCGCCGGCACCTCCCAATGTCCCGCTGTTCGCCGAGCCACTGGGCGCCATGGGCCCATTGCCGTAGTTGCTCTGCCCCGCGGGCTTGCTCTGCAACGCGCTTGCCCCATCGCCCGCGCTCAGCGCGCAGCGCTTGAACGCGACATTCGTCGACGCGTTCACGAGCACCGCGATGCTCGAGTGACCGTTGCCCGCCATGTCCTGGCCCGACGCATTCGGCGCGCTGACGGCCACGTCCTCGATGTCGACCGCGCCGCTGCCTGCGTTGATCGTGAGCGCGATGGCATTCTGCGGCCCTGCGATCTGCGCGTGGCCGCCGATGTAGCTCCACGCCGCAGCGCCGGCGTCGCTTCCGGGGCACGCCAGTCCGCCGAAGATCCCAATGGCCGAGCCGATGGTGACCTGCTCGGCGTACGTCGCGTTGCAAACGTAGACGCGACCATGGGCCAGACGCGCGAGGGCGTGGCCGATCGTCGCGTATGGCGCTGCTTTCGTTCCTGCGCCGTTCGTGTCGCTGCCTCCGCTGGCGGTCGGTGCGACGAAGGTCCCGAAGGAATCGTCGATTACGCACGAATCCGCGGTCGCTGACGGCGGATCGCTATCCGCCAGGCAATCCCCGCCGCACAGGTGATACCCGAGGTTGCACGCGATCCCGCACGGTCCTCCGCCGTCGCTGCCGGCGTCCGCGCTCGCCGTCGAGCACGTCGCGCTCCCATGTGTCGACGCGGGCGTCGGGCACGCGTTCCCGCATGACCCGCAGTGCAGCGGGTCGCTCCCCAGGTCGACGCACGTGCCGCCGCAGTTCGTCGTCTTCGGCGGCGTCGTGCACGCGACGCTGCCTTCTCCGCTCCCATCCGCTCCATCCATTCCGCCGTCGTCCCCGCCGCTGCTCGTCTCGCCACCGGCCCACGTATCGGCCGCGGTCACGTCTCCGTTCCCGCTGCCGTCGATGCCTCCCTCTCCGGCGCTCCCCGCGTCGGGGCAATCGCTTCCCGTGCATTCGAAGTTCGCGACGCACCCTGGCTGCGCGCCCGCGACGGCGACCCCCAGGACTCCGGCTCCGAAGATTCCGACGATCCGCGTTCGCATGGTCTAAAACTCCCGCTGTAGAAGAAGCCCGCTCACGGCGGGCGATACGAGCGGCACGAGGGCCGTCTTGGACGGCGAGTCGGGCCACAAGACGAGCAGCGCGCCAGCGGCGACGCCGAGGCCGCCGACGATGACGGTGGCGACGGTGCCGGCGGCGTACGTGTTGTGGGTGGGGTGGTCGCTCGCGTCGTCCTGCGCTTGCTTGTAGAAGACGCCGTCGAGGGCGAACGACGCCGCGCCGACGCCGAGGACCGCGACGCCGATCCAGCGGCGCGTCGTCCACCACGATCGCCTCTCGCCGCCCGCCGCGGCCCCGGTTCGATCGTCGGGCAGCGCCGCGCTCGCGGGCGCCGCGATCGGTCCCGTCGCGTCGTGCGTCGTGCCCGCGCTCGCGCCCGCGCTCGCGCCCGCGCTCGCGCCCGCGCTCGCCGGCTGCCCCTCGAAATGCAGCGTGACCTTATCCACCGACCCCGCCCTCGCCTCGACCTGCACGCGGCCGACCTGCGCCCCGAGCCGCGCCTCGACGACGTGGCTCCCGGGTTGCACATCGACGGGTTCGCCGGAGGCGTCGACGGGCTGCCCGTCCACGGTCACGCTCGCGCCCCCGGGCGCGCGGATGCCGACGTGGCCGACGGCGGCGTACGCTTCGGCCATCATCTTGCGCGCGTCGGACACGGCGTCTCCGTTTTGCATCCACGAAGCCGAAGGCATGGAGAACGCCTCGCGGAAGTGTTTGTAGGCCTCCAGCGGGCGGCCGGACTTGAGCTCGGCCATCGCGAGGTTGTGCACGCAGTTGCCCGTGTGCGCGAGCGAGCAGGCCTCGCCGAGCTTGGCGCGCGACTGCTCGTAGCGGCCGGCGGTGTAGTCGTCCTTCGCTTCGCGCAGGAGGCGCTTGGCCTGTTCGACGGCCGCGGCGTCGGGATCCGCGGCGCGCGCCTCGCGCGTCGACGCGACCAGCAAGCCGAGGGAAAGGGGGAGCAGCAGCAACCGGCGGGCGCACTTCATAGTTCGTTCACCATCGTGTTCTTTTGCGCCGTCGTCCGCGGCGCGGGTTTGCCGGACGCGGATTGGGCGGGCGCGCCTCGAGGGACGCGCTTGCTCGCCGCGGGAGAATCGCCGGCCCCGGTCGAGGCGCGGGCGGACGCCGGCGTGGCGGCGGTGGCCGCGCTCACGACGGGCGGGACGGGCGCGACCGAGTCGACGGGCGTCGCGCTCGCGACCGCCGCAGCGGGCATCGCGAACGGCGTGTTTGCAGGCTGCGGCTCTGCCGCCATCGCAACGTTCCCCGGTCGGTCCTCCGGCGTGTGCTCCGCCATCACACCGTGGCCGTTGGTGCCGCCCGCGCGCGACACCAGCAGCGCGACGGCGGCCGCGACGAGAGTGCCCAACGCGAAGCCCGTGGGGACGCCGATGAGCAGCCCGCGGCGCACCCCCGAACGTTGCGCGTCGCCCTCGGGCGGGACGACGGGGCGATCGATGCGCATCGTGACGGCGCCGTGAACGTTGCGGCTGGCTGCAACATGCTCCGGGTGCTCCGGCGCCGTCGGGATCTCGCGGGCTCTGCCCGTCGCCTCGCCGACGATGACCGATGCCTGCGGCGCGGGGGTCGGGTAGCGAGGGGCGGGCGAGCCGGGGCCGGCGGCGTACTTCGCCGCGAGGTCGCCGTCGGTCGTCGCGGTCTCCACGGGAGCGGGCGCCCGGCTCGCGCTCAGGCCGTCGAGCAGCGACCGTAGCTGCGCGTCGTCGGTGGGGGCGCGCAGCGGCATGCGCGGGTCGGGCTCGGTGATGTCGCCCTCAACGTTCGGCAGGCCGGCGCCGGCCAGGTCGCTGCCGGGGCGCAAGCCGAGGGGGTCGGTGTCTTCCAGGCGTCGCTTCATCGGTTCCCCCGTCCAAGCGGCCGCAGGGTACAGGATTTGGCGAGCGAGACCATCCACGGCGGTTTCTCCTTGCGTCCTCATCGGCTACGCGTGCGCGCGAGTTGCGTGGGATCGGGCGAAGGCACCTTCTCCTGGCCGTGATCCGCGCGACAGGGGGTCGGCCCCGATGGACCGAGATGGCACACCCGGCTCCCGGCTCGCGAGCGCGCGATCTCCGCGCGCCCAGCGCGGAAACGGGCGGTGCACGCCAATTGCAGAGGTCCCATGCCCATGCGAATTTCATCGAGGCTCGTGCAGGTTGCCGCGCTCCTGGCGGCGGGAGGATGCGGCGGCGCGGTCACCGGGACTTCCCCCGAAAACGACGGAGGCTCCTCCTCGGGTAGCTCCAGCGGGTCGAGCTCCGGTGGCACATCGTCGAGCGGCGGGTCGTCCGGGGGCAGCAGCGGCGCGTCGTCGTCGTCGAGCGGCGGGTCGTCGGGAGGCAGCAGCGGCGCGTCGTCGTCGTCGAGCGGCGGGTCGTCCGGGGGCAGCAGCGGCGCATCCTCCAGCAGCGGCTCGTCGAGCGGCAGCTCCTCGGGCGGCAGCAGCACGTCTTCCAGCGGCGGATGCGGCCCCTGCGGGTGCGCGCCCAGCGTCCCGCCGGTGCCCATCGCGCAAGCGTGCGCGATCGAGGAAGAATCGCAGCAGAGCTTGAATTATGCCGTACCCAGCTGGACTTCGCCGACCTGCGCCCAGCTCTGCGGCAACGGGGCCGTCTGCCAGCTGGATCCCTCGTTCGTGATGCAGCTGGAGGCGCTCAACCCGGACGCCGGAACCGTCGGGCCCGATGGCGGCGCGCGCGTTCTTCAGTGTCCGACCGATCCGGCCAAGGTGGCGGTCACGTGCCTCCAGGGGTGCACGGGCAGGCTCACCGCCGGTTACGCGGCTCCCGAGCAGGACGACGAGCGCAGCGAAGGCGAACGCTTCGCGGCGATGTCATACCTCGAGGCGGTGAGCGTGCACGCGTTCGAGCGGCTGGCGCGAGAGCTCCAGGTGCACGGCGCGCCCCCGACGCTGCTTCGCGACGCACGGCGTGCCCGGCGTGACGAAGTGCGGCACACGGCGATGACCGCGCGCCTCGCGAAGACGCGCGGAGCCTGTCCGCGAATGCCCGAGGCTCCCCGGTCGGCGCCGGCGCGATTGCTCTTCGAAGTGGCGCTCGAGAACGCGGTCGAGGGGTGCGTGCGCGAGACGTACGGCGCGCTCGCCGGCCTGGTCGAGGCGCAGACGGCGCGCGACGGATTGCTCGGTCGCGCGATGCGGTCGATTGCGGGCGACGAGTGCCGCCACGCGGAGCTCGCGTGGGCGGTGCATGCGTGGGTGGCGCCCCGCTTGTCGGTCGACGAGCGTCAGCGCGTGGAGAACGCGATGCGCGAGGCCGTCGCGGAGATCGCGGTGCGCGACGCGCGGGGCGCAGCGCTTCTCTTCGCGTCGGGGCCCACGGCGGTCAACTGAGGAGGAATGCCGATGCGATTCTCATCGAAGCTCGCGCAGATTGCCGCGATTCTGGCGGCAGGCGCAGGGTCAGGCGCGGGTACGGGATGCGGCGGCGCGGTGACCGGGAGCCCACCCGGGGACGACGGAGGCTCGTCGTCCGGTAGCTCGAGCGGTTCGAGCAGCGGCTCGAGCTCCGGTGGCACCTCGTCGAGCGGCGCGTCGTCCGGCAGCAGCAGCGGCATCGGCGGATGCGCCCCGCCTACCTCAGCCGAGATATTGTCCGCGCAAGCGTGCACGATTCTGGCAGAGGGCGCTCTGATGAACCCCGTGTCCGCGTTGCTGTCGCCCGCGTGCGCGGCCGCGTGCGGCGCGGGCGGGTACACGTGCCAGCTGCCCGCTTCGTTCGTCATGCAGGTGCAGGCGCTCAACCCGGACGCCGGGACCGTCGGGTCCGACGGCGGCGATCTCCGTTCTTCAGTGTCCGAGCAGCTCCGCCCTCGATGACCGTCACCTGCGGGCAGTGTGCATCGGGGGCCGGCTCACCGCCGGCTACGCGGCTCCGGAACGTGACGACGAGCGCACCGGCGGCGAACGGTTCGCGGCGATGTCGTATCTCGAGGCGGTGAGCGTGCACGCGTTCGCGCGGCTCGAGCGGGAGCTCCTGACGCACGGTGCGCCGCCGCCGATTCCTTCGCAACGCGCGGCGCGCGCGACGCGACGAGGTGCGGCACACGGCGATGACCGCGCGCCTCGCGAAGACCCGGGGAGCTCGCGCGCGATTGCCGGAGGCGCCGCAGCCTTCGCCGGCGCGATCGCTCTTCGAAGTGGCGCTCGAGAACGCGGTCGAGGGGTGCGTGCGCGAGACCTACGGAGCGCTCCTCGGCTTCGTCGAGGCGCAGACGACGCGAGATTCGGCCCGAGCCGGGCGATGCAGTCGATCGCCCGCGACGAGTGCCGCCACGCAGAGCTCGCGTGGGCCGTGCACGCCTGGGCGTCGCCGCGGTTGTCGGCCGACGAGCGCCGGCGCGTGGACGACGCGATGCGCGCGGCCGTCGCGGACGTCGCGGCGCGCGATCCGCGGGGCGCGACGCTCCTGTTCGGTTCGGTCCCCGGGACCCAGCACGCGATACGGGCCACGCCGGCACTCGCTCCCGCCGCGACGATTGGTTGACGGCGCGGCGAAGCAGGGCAATGGTGCTCGCCGCGGGGCCACCGACCCCCGCCAACGAGGAGAGTGCCCATGGTCCAAGCAATCCCCGAAGGGCTGCGCAGCGTGACGCCCCAGCTGTCGATGGACGGTTGCGCGGAGGCCATCGAGTTCTACAAGAAGGCGTTCGGCGCGGTCGAAGTGCATCGGGCTGCCGACCCGAGCGGCAAGAAGATTGGCACGCGCAGATCCGCATCGGAGACTCGGCGGTCTTCCTGAACGACACGTTCCCCGAAATGGGGTCGGGCCCTACGAACGGGAGCCTGTGGATTCATGCGGAGAACGTGGACGCGGCCTTCAAGCGAGCGGTAGACGCCGGCGCGCAGCCCAAGATGCCGCCCGCGGACATGTTCTGGGGGGACCGCATGGGTCAGGTGGTCGACCGCTGGGGCAACCGGTGGACGCTCGCCGCGCACACGAAGGACATGTCGCTCGACGAAATGAAGCGCGCGCAGGAAAAAGCGGCCGCCGAATGGCAAAAGAACCCGGCGAAGAAGTGACCGTCACCCGTTAGCTGGAGCCCTCGCCGGGCGGCGGTCCGCTGACCGGCAAGACCAGCCGGAAGGCGGCTCCCGCGCCGACCGTCGGGGCGATGCACGAGAGCTCTCCGTTGTGCTCGATGGCGATGCGCTGGGCGATCGCCAGGCCCGAGGCCGGTCCCTTGCTCCTTGGTCGTGGCGTACGGCTCGAAGAGGCGCGCGGCGATCTCGGGCGCGATGCCCGGGCCGTTGTCGGACACGGTGACGGTGACGCCGTCGGGGCCTTCGGTGCCGATCGCGACGTGCACCTGGCCCAGCGCGTCCAGGCTCTTCACGGCGTCGAGCGCGTTTTGCACGAGGTTCGTGAGCACCTGCACGATTTGATCGCGGTCGGCCAGGACGAGCGGAGGAACCCCGGCCACGGTCACGTCCATGGTCGCCTTCGCCGCCGGCTTGTGCAGCGTCACCACGTGCCGCGCGAGCTCGACGACGTCCACCTCGTGCGGATGGGGCGCGGGCAAGCGCGCGAAGCGCGTGAACTCGGTCACGATGTTCGCGATGCGGTGCACCTCGTCGAGCACCGTGCGCGTGGCCTCGTCGAAATACGCGTCGAACTCCGGATCGCTGCGCGCGCGCAGGCGACGCAGGGTCTCCACGGCGGCGCGGATCGGCGCGAGCGGGTTCTTCACTTCGTGCGCGACGCGGCGCGCGACCTCGCGCCACGCCGCGACGCGGCTGGTGGCCGCGAGCCTGCGCCGTGTGGCGTCCAGATCTTCGAGCATCTTGTCGAACGCCTGCGCCAGCTCGGCGATCTCGCCTCCGCCGCGCACGGGAAGGGGGCGCGCCTCGCCGCTCGCGACCTTGCGCGCCTCGGCCGCGAGCTCCGCGATGGGCCGGCCCAGGCTGCGCGCCAGCAGCACGGCGACGACGAGCGCGGCGCCGGTGAAGGCCAGCCCCGTGTAGAGGATGGTCGTGTCGATGCGCGCGAGGTTCTCGACGAGCTCGCGCTTGGGCTTGGTGGCGACGATGGGAATGCGCGCGCCGGCGCCGTCGCTCAGCGCGCACGCAGCCTGCGCCACGTCGCCCGGGGCGACCGCGGGCGTGCCCAGCGTGACGCGCGCGTCGACCGTGTTGCCCAGGCGCTCGATGAGCGGCGCGAGGTGGCGCGCGGCGACGAGGCCCACGGCGCGCCCGGCGGTCGTCGACTTTCGGCAACGCGTGACGAGCGCCGGCTCCGGCGCCGCGCGCAGCGCGACGTGGGCAGGATCGCCCGACACGAGGCGGGCCACCTCGGCGCGGGGCGTCCGGATGAGGGTCATCGGGTCCTGACCGAGCAGGTCACCGTCGCCGGTCGCGAGCAAGAGCTCGTCGACGTCGAATGCTTGTCTCTCGTCGGGGACGATGCGCGACAGCGAGAGCCGCCGCGTGTCGTCGAGCGTGCCGGAGGCCATCCAGATGTCGGCGCGATCGACGAGCTCGCCCGATTGGCATGCCCCGGCGATGAGCTTGCGATCGCTCTCGCCCTGGCGCTCGATCTCCGCGACGACGCGGTCGCAGGCGCTGCGCACCTCTTGCTCGAAGCGCCTGGTCTCGCTCTCGCGCCGGTCTTCGCGCACGACGTACCCGAAGACGGCCACCGAGAGCGAAGCCACCAGCGCGAACGCGATTCCGAGGCGGAACGCCAGCCGCATGTCAGGCCGACCTCCTTCGCGCGGCGCCACCCCAGTCCACACCGCGTCCCCAGGTCGAGAGCGGCAGGACGACCCCGGGCGCCAGCCCGCCTTGCAGCCGGATCTCCGCGACGACCCCGAGGCGCATCGTGCGCCCCGCGACTCGCGGGGGCATGTCGCCGCGCGGGGGGTGGCGCGCGAGGGCGGTCGCCGCAGCCGGGTCGTCGGCGGTCGCGAGGCCGAGGAGCGCTCCCATCGATCCGGGGCCTGCGGGGCGGGCGACGTCGAGCATCAGCGTGAAGGCGCGCGTCGATCGGCGGGTGGCGATGTCGGCGGGCGCGAGGGTGCGCTGGACGACTTCGTGGCTCGGGGTGGAGAGCGCGACGGCGAGCGAGCGGGCGAGCTCGAGCAGCCAGGGGGAATCGTCGCGCACGAGGAGCTCGCACGGGGAGCCCGTCCACGGAACCGGCCCGGCCGCTGCGCCTGCCCACGGCGGTCCGACGACGAGAGACGCGAGCGCCGCGTGGGGCACGCCGTCGGCGAGCGCCTGCGCGGTGCCCGGTGCGTCGAGCGCCCCCGCGTCCCGTCCGGTGCGCAGCACGGCCCAGGCGACGAAGCCGCCGTCGAAGCTCTTCGCGCCGGAGCGCGGCTCGTGCAGAAAGGCTCCGAGCCAGCCGATGTCGTCGGCCCCGCTCTCGAAGGCGCGAAGCGAGGTCACCAGGTCTGGCGCGTGGCGGGCCTCGATGGCGTCGAGCAGAGAGGGGCCGAGCGCCGAGAGCGTGTTGCGCCCGAGCACCACGGAGCCCGGCTGTATCTCGGCGCGAAACGGGCCGGTGCCGTCGGGACGCTCCGGCGAGAAGCGAGGCGGCACGACCGCGACGATCGGCGCCGCGAGCGCGCCCACGAGCTTGTGGGCGTCGCGTGTGGCGAAGACGAGCGTGTTGCCGTCGACGCGCGGCACGGGGATGTCGGCGAGCCACGCCGAGGCGTCGCGAGCGCGCGCGCGAGCGAGGGAAGCCGCCGCGGCGCGCGCATCGAGGGGCGCCCCGGACGCGAAGCGCACCCCCGCGCGCACGGGGACGCGCAGGCTCCCGCCTTCGGCGCGCGGGTCGTCTTCGGCGAGGACCGGAACGAGGGCTCCCGCTTCGTCCATGCCGTACAGCGTGTCGAAGAGCGCTTCGCCGAAGAGGGCGGCGGTCGCGTCGTCGATGCGGTGCGGGTCGATGGACGAGAGGGACCACGGCACGTGAAGAAGCAGACGCCCCCCGTACGGCACGCGGGCGCCCGCCATGGCCGTGCGCGACGACGACGACGAACCGAGCGCGAGCGCGGTCGCGCCGCTCAGGAAGGCGCGCCGCGTGATCGATCTACGGAACCGGCCCGCTCGGGGTGCTGGGCGCGCGCACGATCCACACTTCGTCGCCGACGACGGCCACGAGCGCGGGCTCGCCGTCTTGCTCGGGCGGGCAGACGGCGAGGGCGCGCACCCCGCCGGGCGCAGCGACGCGTAGCCGCGGGCGCAGCTCGGCGCCCGTCCACGACGAGACGACCAAGGCGTCGTCGGGGCCGTCGAGGGTCGTCGCGAGCTCGGGCACTCCGTCCTGGTCGAGGTCGGCCAACGCGAGCTGCGCGCCGAAGCTCCCCTCGGGAGACTGCACGGTCGAGTCGTCGACGCGCAGCTTGAGCTTGCCGCTCGGCTCGCGTACCGCGACCGCCACGTGCATCTTGCCGTCGCGATCCGCAAAGCTGGCGGCGGCGAACGCGTCGAAGCGCGGCGAGGGGACCGCCATGCGAGGCCGGGGGTCGCGAGAGAGCGTGCAGTCGATGGGCGCACCGTCGAACGCGCCGGCGGAGGGCTCGGGCCGCAGGCACACGAGGCCTTCGCTGCCCCACGCCGGCAAGCCGCTCAGCGGAACGTGGCCGACGAAGTCGGGAGTCAACGCGAACGATCCGCGATCGGTGGAGCCGATGTCGAGCGAGCCGACCTGCACGGCGGCTGCCGCCAGCGGCTCGCGCATGGGCACGGGCAGCCGCGGGGCCAGCGTGCTCCACGCGGCGGTCCGCTCGGCGACGAATCGGTCGCCGCGCACGCGGCCCATGGCTACGCGCGAGCGGGACACGAGAACGAGCTCGTTGCCGCCGTCGCCGTCGACGTCCCCGCACGCGGTCGCCAGCACCTCGCCCTCGTCCTGGTGCGCGCGGTGGACGCTCGCCTGCTCGAGCAGCAGCGGTGCCAGGAGCGCCCGCACCTCGGCGTCGATCTTGGCGCTCGCGAACGCATGCGCGATGGGCGAGGGGAGCGGGTTGCGGATGCGATCCCAGGCGTTCCGGGTCGACGGATACACGTCGATGGTCGCGCGCAGGTCTCCGCGCGCGATCTGCGCCTCGACGTAGACGAGGGCGCTGGCGCGACCGGCGACGGCGCGCGCCGCCGCGAGCGGAGCCACTTGGGGGAGCGCGTGCGCACCGCCGCCGACCCGGCCCGCGACCAGAGCGGCGATGCGCAGCGCGAGCTCGTCGGGCCGCGCGAGGAGCTGATCGGTCACGAGAGGCGCCGCGACGACGAGACTCGAGGGGGGCGCCTGCCCGAGCGACAGCGCCGCCTCCTGGGCGACGACGTCGATGGCCCCGCCGGCGCTCGCCGTCCGCGCAGCAGACCAGTCCAGCGCAGGCGCAGGCGAGAGACACCGCGAAGCAGACCGCGAGGCGGACCACGCGGTTACTGTACGTCGCTTGTGGCCGCATCCGTGAGCGCCGCGTTGCCCGCGCCCGCATCGCCGGCGGGGGCGGGCTCCGCCGTCTCGGTCGGCTCGGTTCCCGCGAGGAACACCTCGTCCATGACGTCCGGGTCGTCGGCAAAGGGCAGCTTGCCGGTTCGCCGGTCGATGCTCACCGTCACGATCCCGGGCGGGCGTGAGAAGTCGACGCGCGGCTGACCCTCGACCGCGTGCTTCATGAAGCCGAGCCAGGCAGGCAGCGCGGTCACCGAGCCTTGCTCGATGCGCCCGAGCATCCGGCCGTCGTCGAAGCCGATCCACACGACGGCCGCCACGTCGGGCGAGTACCCGGCGAACCATGTGTCCTTCGGACCGTTGGAGGTCCCGGTCTTGCCGGCGACGGGCACGCCGAGCGTCTTGGCGCGCGCGGCCGTACCGTGGTCGACCACGCTCGTCAGCATGCTCGTCATCAGGTAAGCCTCGGCGTCGTCGAGGACCCGCCGCGGCGGAGGAGCCGGCGGAAGCGGCACGTCCTTGCCGTCGGGGCCGACGATGCGCAAGACGAGCGTGGGCGCCTGGTACATGCCCCCGGCGGCGAAGGTCGCGTACGCGCCGGCCAGCTCGAGCGGATGCACCTCGTAGCTGCCGAGCGCCATCGAGAGGTCGGGCTTGAGCGGCGACTCGATCCCGAGCGCCTGAGCCCACGGCACCACGCTGGCGGGCCCGACGTCCTGCAGGACACGGACGGCCGCGACGTTGACGCTGTTCGCGAGCGCCTCGCGCAGACGCAGCAGCTCCTGTCCCTGCCAGCCCTCGAAGTTGCTCGGGTGGTAGCCGCCCTCGAAGACGTCCGGGTTCGGGTCGACCAGGGTGGCAGGCGTGAAGCGACGCGAGTGCAGCGCGTACGAGTACACGATGGGCTTGAACGTCGAGCCGGGCTGCCGCCGCGACTGGGTCGCTCGATCGAGCGCCCCCGGCTGCCCCTCGTAGCTGCCGACGAGCGCGAGGATCTGCCGGGTGCGCACGTCGAGCGCGACCAGCGCCCCCTCGGGCCCCGACTCCAGGCGCAAGGGAACCCTCGCCTCGGGCGCGTCCGCCAGCGGCTGCAGCAGGCTGACGCGCACCCGCGCGCCGACGGGAGCGAAGGCGCTCGGCGGCAGGTGGGCCGGGTTGTACCGCTCGAACTCGGAGAGCCGCACGGTTCCGGTCGCCGTGCCGACGCGGACGTCGAACGTTCCGGCGGCGTCGTCGGCGCTCGCGGCCACGCCCACGAGGACCTTGTGCCGGTCGAAGTCCGGTGTCCCCTCGAAAGGCGCGAGGCCGCCGCGTGGCCATGCGAGCGTGGGCCTGCCCTTCTTGTCTGCGACCATGGGCGGAAGACGCAGCGCACCCTGCAGCCCTTGCCGCTTGTCGTAGGCCGCGAGCGCCTCGCGCACGGACTTGCGCGCCGCCGCCTGCAGCTTCGGATCGATCGAGGTCGTGATCGTGAAGCCTCCCACCCGCGCCTGCTCCGGCTCGAGGGCGTACAGAATGCCGCGCGCCATCTCGACCGCCTCGGGCGCTAGCTCGCTGGTCGACGAGTCGACCGCTGGCGCCAGGCTCACCGGCTCCTTCGCCGCCGCTTCCCACTGGGCGTCCCCGAGGAAACCCTTGGCGTGCATCTGGTCGAGCACGTACGCGCGGCGCGCGAGGGCGGCCGCCATGCTCGTACGCGGGTGGAACGCGCGCGGGTTGGCGATGCGCCCGGCGATGAGCGCCGCTTCGGCGATGGTCACGTCGTGCGCGCCCTTGCCGAAGTCGTCGCGCGCCGCCTCTTCGATGCCGTAGCGGCCCCGCCCGAAGTAGATGTTGTTGATGTAGAGCTCGAGGATCTCGTCCTTGCTGAGCTCCTGCTCGAGCCTGCGGGCCAAGAGCGCTTCGCGGATTTTGCGCGAGAGCGTGCGCTCGTGGGTGACGAGGAGCAGGTTTTTGACGACTTGCTGCGTGATGGTCGAGCCGCCCTGGCGTGTGGCGCCCGAGCGGAGGTTGACCAGCATCGCGCGCGCGATGCCCAGGTAATTGAGCCCCTCGTGCTCGTAGAAGCCCGCGTCCTCGGCCGCGAGCACCGCCAACTTCACGTGCGGGGGCACCATCTGGATGGGCACGACCGTACGGCGCTGCGTGAAAAGCTCCGCCAGCACCGTCGAGCCGTCTCGCGCCAGGACGCGGGTGACCTGCGGCGCGTGGTACGCCTTGAGCTCGGCGACTCCCGGCAGCCCCGCTTCGTAGTGGTGCACGACGAGCCAGAGGCCGATCGCGCCGGCGAGGACGAGGGCGCCTCCGGCGATCGCCAGACGCTTGGCCCATACGACGAGGCGCGTCCGCCACCGCTGCCAGCGGGACAGCCAGGGGGATGAAGACGGGGGTCTCTGCGGAAGCATTCGCTCGTCCTTGGCGGGAACGCTCGACGCGCCTCGTGCCATCCAGCGTCTCGGGTGTACTGGAGGCGACAGCCGAACGCCAGTCCGGCGCGAGGTTTGCACGATGCCGAAGGCCAAACACCAAGACGGAGCTCTCTCATGCTCACAGTCGGCGACAAGCTTCCTCCGTTCGAGCTGCAGGCCGTCGTGGACCTGCAAGCCGGCAGCGAGTTTCAATCCATCACCAGTCAGAGCTACCCGGGCAGGTGGCTCGTGCTCTTCTTCTGGCCGATGGACTTCACCTTCGTCTGCCCGACGGAGGTGGCCGAGTTCGGCCGGCGTCACGCGGAATTCACCGACCGCGGAGCGCAGGTGCTCGGGGCCAGCGTCGACTCGCAGTACGTCCACCTCGCCTGGCGGGAGCAGCACCCTGCCCTGCGCGGAATCCCGTACCCGATGCTCGCCGACGTGAAGCGCGAGCTGTCGCAGGCGCTCGGGATCCTCGACAGGAAGGAGGGCGTGGCCCTACGCGCGACGTTCCTCGTCGATCCGAGCGGCGCAATCCGATGGGTCAGCGTGAACGATCTGAGCGTCGGCCGGAACGTCGACGAAGTGCTCCGTGTTCTCGACGCGCTGCAGACCCGCGAGCTCACGCCCTGCAACTGGCACAAGGGTGACGCGACGCTTCACGCCGCGTGAGTCTCCGCGAGGTCACACGTCGCGCGAGACGCGAGATCGGTCTCGAAGCGCCGCCGTTCTCGCCCGGCGGTTGATGATACAAGGAAGGCGATGTTTGCGTTGACGCGCGGCGAGCTCGCCATGGTGGCGTTCCTCTTCGCCCTCGTGTGGGGGGCCGGGCTGCTGCCGCGCCTCGGCGAATGGATTGGCGAGCGTTCGGCGCGCGCTTCGCGGGGTCCACGCGGGTAGGGGGGACGGTGACGAGCGAAGGGACGGTTCACGACGATGCCTCCCGCGGTCCGGCAGCGACGGTATTCGTCAGCGACCCAACGGCAGAGGCCGAACGGGTAGCTCAGGCGCTGCGCGCTGCCGGCTACGCGGTCGTCGACGTGCCGCAGTCGATGCTGGTCGCGCGGGTCGCCGTGCAGCACCCGCGCGTCGTGCTCGTCGACGCGGACAGCGACGGCGCGCTCGAGGTCGTCGCCAGGATGCGGGAGCTACCTGACGCCGACGACATCCACGTGCTCTTCGTGGCGCGCGTCGGCGGCGCCGTCGCCACGGCCGAGGAGGCGCTCGCCCACGAGGGCAGTGGGCTCTTCCTCAGGCCGGTAGACGTCCCCTCGCTCGTGCGGAAGGTCGACGCGCTGACGGGGGGCGCTCAGTCCGAGGACTCGACCCGGGCGAGCTCGCCGCCTACGTCCATTCCGCTGAAGCGTTCGAGCTCTCCGCCCTCGCTGCCGCCCGCGAGCATGCGGAGCTCGGGCACGGCCCTGGCAATCCCCGAGCCGCGACCGTCGTCGCCGGGGTCACGCTCGGCCGCCCCGCGGAGGGCGCCCTCCAATCCGCCGCCCTCGGGCGGGGGCGCCGTCCGGCGCGTCATCGGGCTCTCGCCGCCGGTGAGCTCCGAGCTTCAGCAGCTTCTCGCGGAGGCCGAGCAGCGGGTGCACGTGCAGAGCGACCAGGAATCGCTCGTGCCGTCGCCCGAAGACGAGATCGAAGCCGTGCTTCCGGCCGAGCTGCTCGCGTCGCTCGACGAGCCGCTCGAGGAAGACGAGGACGATGACGAGCTCGCCCCCCCGCACCGCGGTGCGGCGTCGTCGTCGATGCCGCGCGAGCGCGTGCGCGACGCCGTCGGCCCTCGAGCCCGGGGCCCCTCCAGCCCGGACCTCGGTATCGCCGGAAGAGAGCCGCCTCTCGCAGAAGCCCGGCGACGGGGCGAGGCAGAAGGGACACTCACGCCCGGTCCGGTCCAGACGCATGGCGGTACGCATTCCGGCCCGACGGGTGAGGGTGTCTCGACCACCGGCGCCACCAGGCTTCGCGAGGGGGCGTCCACGCCGAACGAGGGGGCGGAGCCCGTATCGTTGCCGCCGCCCACCGCATCGACCGGCGGGCACTCCGCGCCGCGCTTCGGTCGGGACGAGCACGAGCTCCCGGCCGCCGCGGAGGACCCCCTCTTTCCGGTCGTGCTCGGCGCAAACGACGCGATGCGCGTCATCGCGAGCGCCATCGCGTCGCGAACGACAGGGTCGCTCTGCATCGCCGCGCCGGAGGCCGAACGGCGGGTCGTTCTGCGAGAGGGCGACGTCGTGACAATCGCGTCGACCTCGGAAGAGGAGTCGCTGCTCGCGTTCCTCGGCGCGCGGGGAGATCTTCCTCGCGAGACGGTCCGTCGCCTGGGAGCGAAGTTTCCTCCGTTCGGGCGGCACGCCGGGGCCGCTCTCGTGGCGCGAGGCTACTTGCGCCAGGACCAGATGTGGCCAACGCTGCGCGCCCACGCGGAGTGGCTCCTCGCGCGCGCCATGCAGGCGCCGAGCGCCCGCCTGGCCATCGAGTCGCAGCCGCCGGGCCGTCTGGCCGGCGAGCCGGGGGTCTTCGGCGGAGCCACGGGCGCCGAGATCTTCGTCGAGATCGTCCGTCGGATCGTGTCTCAAGCCGAGGCGGTCGAGCGCCTCGGCGGCTTGGGGTCCCGCGTGGCGGACGGTCCCGAGGCGAGGCTGCTCGGCGAGTGCGCGTTCGGCCCCGTGGAGCTCGACCAGATTCATGCGGCGAAGGGTCGCTCGCTGCGGGAGGTGCTCGAGGAGTCGCCGGAGAGCGACCTGGCGACGGTGCTGGTTGCGCTGGCGCATCTGGGTGTCATCGAGGTACTCCCGGCCATCGGCGACTCCGGTTCGGATTCCGAGCACGCCAACGCAGCCCAGGTGGCGGCGATCGACGCGGAGGCTGTTCGGGAGCGCGTACGGGCGCGCCTTCAGCTCGTGGACGACGGCGACTACTTCGCGCTGCTCGGGGTCAGCCGCAACGCGACCGGGTACGAGGTGCGCCGCGCCTTCCTCGAGCTTCGCCGCTCGTTCGACCCCACGCGCCTGCTCACGCCGGAGATCGCGGACTTGGCGGGCGACGCGCGGAAGATCACCGAAGTTCTCGAGGAGGCCTACGAGATCCTCAAAGACTCCGCCCGCCGCGAGCGCTACCGGCTCGCGATCGAGGCCGTGCCGGCGCGGTAGACACCTTGGTTGGGCGCGCTTGCGGGAGGCCGTCCTTCGCTCGGTCCTGCCCCTGTCGACGCGGAACGCGCGACCCTCGGTTGAGGGGCAGGCCCGAACGAAATCCGGCCTCCCGCCCTCGACGAGGCCCGCGGCGCATCGACGCATATGGGCGTGCGATTGCGCTCGGCACCAACGATTTCGGCTCGCGGCTCTCGGGCGCGGCACCTGACGTGGGTCGATCGACGTGCTGCATCCGGTCGGGAGGAGCCCTCATGACGGGCGCTCGGCGCGCTGCTCTCGCTCGCTAGCAGCTCACGTGACGGTCTACGAGGTAGTTGCCGGTCGACCACGCAGAGAGCCGCTCCTGCCGCAAGGACGCCGCCCCAGCGTGTCTAACGACTCACCGGCACCAGCCGCGCAAGCGCCGCCTCGTCCTGTTGCTCCATCGCAGCTTCCGCCGCCAGCGACACGCCGCTGCGACCGATTGCCGCGATCGCGAGCGTCTTTCCCTTCCGGCGGAACGCGACAGCCACGTCGCGCGCCACGAAGTTGCCGTCGACGTCGATGCGGTCCCAGCTCTCGGCATGGCCGACGTAGTCGATGGTGACGTCGTAGTGCGCGCTCCAGAAGAACGGGACCAGCTCGCACGCCTCCGCGCGGCCGAGCACGTTGTTCGCCGCGATCTGCCCCATGCGCTCGGCGACCACCCAGTGCTCCACGCGGATGGCCTCACCGGTGCGCGCGTCGGGCCAGCGGGCTACGTCCCCGACGGCCCACACGTTGGGAGCGCTCGTTCGCAAGTACGCGTCGACGACGATACCCCGATCGATCGCGAGGCCCGCTCGCTGGGCCAGCGAGACGTCGGGCCGGACGCCGGCCCCGATGACCACGAGATCGGCCGGAAGGCGCTCGCCGTTGGCCAGCTCGACGGCGTCTGGGTGAATCGCCTTCGTGGTCGTGCCGAGATGAAACGCGACGCCGTGCTGCTCGTGCAGAGCCCTGACGAATCCGCCCAGGCCCTCGCCCAGCACGCGCTCGAGCGGGACTTTTTCGGGCGCGACGACGTGCACCTCGAGCCCGCGCGCGCGCAAGCTCGCCGCGACCTCGAGCCCGATGAACCCGGCGCCCACGAGCACGGCGCGCTTGGCGTTCGCGGCGCGCGCGATGATGGCCCGGCTGTCGGCCAGCGTCCGCAGCGTGAAGACGTGGGGTGAGTCCGCGCCGGGCACCGGGAGCCTCACCGGATCGGCTCCCGTCGCCAGCACGAGCGCTCCAAACGGCCGCGACGCACCGTCGGCGAGCACGACGCGCCCGCCGGCGAGGTCGAGCAGCGTGACGCGCGTACCGAGCACGGTCTCGATCTCGTAGTCGCGGTAGAACTCGGCGCCGCGCAGGGGCATCCACTCCTCGGGCGCGTTGCCCGCGAGGTAGTCCTTCGAAAGGTTCGGCCGGTCCACGGGGACTGTCCCTTCGGCGCCGAGCAAGGCGATGGGCCCCGCGTAGCCTCCGCGCCGGAGCGCCTCCGCGCACGCGTTCCCTGCTGCGCCGGCGCCGACGACGACGACCGACGAGGGCCCGCCGCGATTCCTGCGCATGGTGCTCGGCTCGCGCCTTCCCAGAACGACAAGTCGCTCGCCGCGTGTTTCCACGTCGAAGCACGCGACGGGGTTGAGCGCGGGGGCGCGGACCGGATCGCCCGTGCGAAGCGAGAAGCAGGCGTGGTGCCACGGGCAGCGAATCTCGTCGCCGACGACGAGCCCCTCGCTCAGGGGTCCGCCGTAATGGGTGCAGGTGGCACCGACGGCGAAGACTTCCGTTCCGGATCGCGCGAGCACGACCGCCTCGCCGCCGGCGTGCCCCAGCAAGACCCCGCCGTCGGGTACGTCGCCCGCCGCCACGCCCTCGGACAGATCCGGCCCCGTCAGCTTCGTCTCGCCGCCCGCCATGACGTGCGACTCTATATCAGGCGCTGGCGCGCGTCCCTCGGGGTCGAACCGTGTCGACCACCACGCGTCCGTCCTCGACCTCGACGAGCGCGACGTCGCCCGGCTCGAGCTCGCCGCGGAGCACCATTTCGGCGATGGGCGCCTCGATGAGGCGGCCGATCGCTCGGCGCATCGGACGCGCCCCGAGCTCGGCGTCGAACCCCCCGCCGGCGAGCAGCGCTTCGATGGCCGCGTCGCTCACGTCGAGACGAACGCGGCGCGCGGCGACCAGCTCTTCCCCGAGTGCGCGCAGCATGCGACGCGCCACCTCGGCGACGTCCACGCGTCGGAGCGGCGCGAACGCGAGCACCTCGTCGATGCGGTTGTACAGCTCCGGCGGCAGCGCCGCGCGGCCCGCGGCGCAGAGCGCCTCTTCGTAGGCCAGCGAATCGCGCTGCTCCTTCGCCCCGAACCCGATGCGCCCTCGTGACGTCGGACGCGCGACGTCGGCGCCCAGGTTCGACGTCATCACGATGACGGCGTTGGTGAAGTCGACGGTGCGGCCGCGGCCGTCGGTCATGCGCCCCTCGTCGAACACCTGGAGGAACGACTCGAGCACGTCGCGGTGGGCCTTCTCGATCTCGTCGAGGAGCAGGACCTGATAGGGCCGCTTGCGCACCGCCTCGGTGAGCTGGCCGCCTGCCTCGTGCCCGACGTACCCCGGGGGCGCGCCCACCAGGCGGGCTATGGCGTGCGACTCGGCGTACTCGCTCGAAATCGAGCCGGGTCATCGCGTGCGGTGAGTGAAAGAGGCACTCCGCGATCGCCTTGGCGGTCTCCGTCTTGCCGACGCCCGTCGGGCCGAGCAAGAGAAACGAGCCGATGGGCCGCCGCGACCGGAACCCGCTCGCGTTGCGTCGCAAGACTCGCGCGATGCGCTCCAGCGCCTCGGCGTGACCGACGACGCGATTGCCCATGAGCTGCTCGAGCCGGAGCATGCGCTCTCCGTCGGTCTCCAGCAGCCGCTCGACCGGTACTCCGGTCGTCTCGCTCACGACGTCGGCGATCTGCTCGCGACCGAGCTCGGGCTCGCCACGACGCCGCGCACGAGCGCCTGCGAGGTCCAGCACGCTCACCGCCTTGTCGGGCAGCGCGCGGTCGGGCACGTAGCGCGCGCTCCAGGCGACCGCAGCGACGATCGCCTCGGGCGAGAAGCGCACGCCGTGGTGCTTCTCGAAGGCCGGCGCCACGCGCTCGAGCGCCAGGACGGCTTCGTCGGGGGCGAGCTCCTCGACCTCGATTGCCGTCATGCGCCGAGCGAGCGCGGCGTCCGCGAGGACGACCCGCTTGTACTCCTCGGCGGTGGTCGCCCCGATCAAGGCCAGCTCGCCGCGCGCGAGCGCCACCTTCAGCTCGGCGGCGACCTCGTCTTCGCCTGCGAGGACCTCGTTCAGCTCGTCGAAGAAGAGGACGACTCGCCCTGCGCTCGACGCCACCTCCGCCTTGATCTGCGCCATGCGCTCGGCGAGCGCGCCGCGCACGCCCGTTCCCGCGAGAAGCGTCGTCGCGTCGATCTCGACGACGATACGGTCGTCGAGCGTCGCGACGTCCCGCCCATCGGCGATGCGCTGCGCGAGGCCGCGCACCACGCTCGTCTTGCCGACGCCAGCCGGGCCGACGAGGCACGGGCAGTTCGCCTGCCGCTTGGCGAGCACGTCGAGCGCGTGGTCGATCTCGGCCTCGCGGCCGAACACCGGGTCGAGCTCGCCGCGCGCAGCCGCCAGCGTCAGATTGCGGCCGAGCGAAGACAGCGCCGGAAAGAGCTTGGGATCCAGATCGAAACGCGTATGCCCCGTCTGGCCGTTTGGCGCCGGCGCCTGCCTCCGCTTGGCACGTGGCGCGTGGGCCGGGGCTGCCGAGTGTGTCTGGGACGGCGGCGCGGGCCCTGCCGTCGGCGCGGCGACGGGGACGACCGGTACCGGGCTCGCCCCCGCGGTGCGCGCCGGAGTCGGCGGTCGTGCGGCGGGCTCGAGCGAGCGCGCGCTCGGTTTGGGCATCGACGCGCGGGGCAGGGTGAGCTGCGTCGCCGTCGATGTGCGGCGCGCGCCGACGATGCCCATCGCGATCTGCATGGCGGCCGTGCGAAGCTTGGTCACGTCGGATCCGCACTGGGCGACCGCGCGATACGCGGCGGTCGTGCGCTCCTGGCAAAGCGCAAACAGCAGATGAAGGGCGTTCGGCTCGCGCGTGGGCGAACGCGCGGCCAGCTCGCGAGCCCGCTGCATGGCCCGGGAGACGGCGTCGGCGTTGTCGTCGGTCAGGACGCGGGCCGCCTTGAGCAGGACCTCGGCGTCGAGGCGCCTCTCCCGAAGGAGATCGGCGGCTCCGCCCGGCTTCGACGCGATGGCGGCCAAGAGGTGCCCGGTCGTCGGCCTCTCGCTGCGTCCCTTGGCCAACTCTTCAGCCAGTTTGCGGAGCGCGGCCAGGTCCGTTTCCGGCGTGCCTGTCATCCAAGAGCAGCTCGCATGGGCGGTGCATGTGGGCCAAGTTCGACGGGCGCGGGGGGGGGGCGGGAGTTCGGGTTTTGTTCGGGCATGCCTGCCCTTTGCAGGGGACGGGTCCGCGCCGCTGGCGGCCGCACGGGGCCCGGGTCCGCGCGGCCCCTGTACGAGTCGGGGGCATGCCCGAACAAAACCCGAACTCCCGCTATCGACGGGGCTCGCGGCAGGGGTGCGGTGGACGTGCGTCGCTAGCGCCCGCGATGCATGGTGGGGAAGCGCGTTCGGATGGCGCGGAAGGGCAGCCGGACGGCTCGCATGCGGGGGTGCATCCCGCGGAGGGGGATGCGTACGCGAGGGAAGCGGGCGCGCGTCTGGCGGAATACGCTTGCGTACGCCAGGGAGGCGGTCGCGCGTCCGGCGGGTACTCATGCGCCCGCGGGTGAAACGGGCACGCATCCGGCCGAGGCGCAGATGCACGCTGGGGAAGCGGTCACGCCTCTGGCGGTGGCGCATGCGTACCCGAGGAAAGCGCGCGCGTATCCGACGGATCCGCATGCGTATGCGAGGAAGGCGGTCACGCATCCGGCGCTGGCGCATGCGTACGCGGGGGAAGCAGTCCCGCATCCGCCGGATCCGCACGCGTATGCGAGGGAAACGGTCCTGCATCCGCCGGATCCGCACGCGTACGCGAGGGGAAACGGTCCCGCATCCGCCGGATCCGCATGCGCACGCAAGGGAAACGGTCCCGCATCCGCCGGATCCGCACGCGTACGCGAGGGAAACGGTCCCGCATCCGCCGGATCCGCACGCGTACGCGAGGGAAACGGTCCCGCATCCGCCGGAGCCGCATCCGTGCGCAAACGATACGTACACGCATCCGGAGGCTACGCGCCCGCACGCCGAGGAAGCGGGTTCGTATGACGCAATCACGCAAGCCCCCTCGATAGCGGGAGTTCGGGTTTTGTTCGGGCATGCCCCCGACTCGTACAGGGGCCGCGCGGACCCCGGGCCCCGTGCGGCCGCCAGCGGCGCGGACCCGTCCCCTGGAAAGGGCAGGCATGCCCGAACAAAACCCGAACTCCCGCCCCCCCTCCTAGAGGACGAGGTACCTGGCAGCCACACGGTCCGCCCCCGTCAGCGGCCACTGGTACGGGATCGTCTCGGCGAGGCGCGCACCCTCGGCGTCGGGGGCCGCCTCCTTAGCGAGCAGTAGCCAGGCCGATCCGCCGGGAACGGCCAGCTTCGTCGCGAGCTCGAGCCATTCGGCAGGGGGCAGGGTCGCCCGCGAGAGAGCCACGTCCCAGGCAGGTTGGCCGCCCAGCGTCTGCGCGCGCGTCCGCAGGATCGCGACGTCGGCGCGGCCGACCGAGCCGATGACGGTACGCAGGAAGCTCGCCCGCTTTCCGTTGGGCTCGACGAGCGTGACGCGTAGGTCGGGCCGCATGAGCGCCAGCGCCAGGCCCGGCGCTCCGGCCCCTGTACCGACGTCGACCACACGCGCCCCCTCCGGGATCTTGCCGCCGAGGACCAGCGCGTCGGCGAGCATCAAATCCACGAGCTCCTCGTCCGATCGCGCCGCGGTCAAATCGATCCGCGCGTTCCAGTTCTGGAGGAGCGCCAGCCAGGCAAGGGCGTCGGCGCGCGAGCGCCCTTCGAGCGTCGCTCCGAGCATACTACCTGCACGGTCGACAAGCGGGCCGAGCTTGGCCGTCATCGTCTTCGAGTGGTACCTCTCCTATAGCGCGAGTTTCTATCCCATGTCCGTCCAGCCCGCTGCGCCCGGCACTCCCGGTCTGCCGCTCCCGCGGCCCGTTCATCAGCTCGACTTCGGGGTGCTCGCCGCCCTCGTCGGGCGTGCCCTGCCGCACCAGGCGATGACCGCGTGCGAGCCCATGCCGGGTGGCGCCTCGACACGCCAATATTTTCGCGTCCGGTTCGCGGGCAAGTCGCCGGCGATGCCCAGTACCGCCGTGGGCATGTTCGTCCCCGAGGGGCCGAAGGCCGAAGAGGTCGACAAGAGCGGCCACGCCGCCGTTCGCTGGCCGTTCCTCGAGGTCCGCGATCTGCTCGCCGCTCGCGGGGTCGACGTCCCCGCGATTTACGGCGAGGACACCGACCGTGGCTGGGTGCTGCTCGAGGACCTGGGCGACGACACCCTCGCGAGCTTCCTCGGCGCGCGTCCCGGCGAACGCGAGGCGATGTACCGGCGGGCCGTGAGCAATCTCGCCTCCGCGCAGCATGCGCTGGGCACGCTGCCGCCGGGCTGCGTCGTCGCGTCCCGTGAGTTCGACGACGAGCTTCTCTGCTGGGAGATCCACCACTTTCGCGAGTGGGCTCTCGAAGCGCGCGGCGTCTTCCTGGCCCCCGACGATCGGGTTCTCTACGGCGCCCTCGCCGAGCGCCTCGCCCGGCGCATCGCCGCGTGGCCGCGGGCGTTCGTCCACCGCGACTACCAATCGCGAAACCTCATGGTGCGGGCGGACCGGCGCCTGTGCTGGGTCGACTTTCAAGACGCGCTCTTGGGCCCCCGCGTCTACGATCTGGTCGCGTTGCTCAACGACAGCTACCAGCAGTTCGACGCCCAGTTCGTGGAAGAGCGCCTCGATGAGTACGCCCGCGTGCGCGGGCTGGGCGCCGAGGACCGCGCGCGGCTGGGGCGAGAGTTCGAGCTCGTGACCGTCCAGCGAAAGCTCAAGGACGCCGGGCGCTTCGTCTTCATCGATCGCATGCGAAACAATCCCTCGTTCTTGCCCTTCGTCGAGCCGACCATCGCGAAGGTCCGCGCCAGCCTGGCCCGGTTGCGCGACGATCCCGACATGCGCGCGCTCGACGAGCTTCTCGCTCGCGTGCTCCCCTGACCCATGCCGCGCAAGCGAACTACGCGCCCACCCCCCGTCTCCGGCGCTCGCGTGCGCCTGCATCCGCACGGGCTGGATCTCGGTAACGGCGAGGTGCTGCCGCTGTGGGCGGGCGCGATGCACTACTGGCGCCACCCGCCACACGAGTGGCGCGCGGGACTCGAGTCGATCCGCGCGATGGGGCTGAAGCTCGTCGACACGTACGTGCCGTGGGGCATCCACGAGACGGGCCCCGGCGAGTACGATTTCGGCGAGAAGGACCCCCGTCTGAACGTGGCGTCCTTCCTCGAGCAGGCGCACGAGCTGGGGCTGTGCTGCGTGTTCCGGCCTGGCCCGCACGTGAACGCCGAGCTCACCCGCTTCGGCCTGCCGGAGCGTGTCGTCTGGGATCCCGAGTGCCAGGCGCGCACGCCGGGCGGCAACCCGGTCATGCTGCCGATGGTCCCGTTGGCCTTTCCCGTTCCGAGCTACGCGAGCGACGCCTTCCTCGAGGAAGCCGCGCGCTGGTACCGGGCGGTCGCCAAGCGTCTCGGTCACCTGCGCTGGCCGGACGGTCCCATCGTCCTCGTGCAGGTCGACAACGAGGGCGCGCTCTACTTCCGCGACGGCGTGTACGACCAGGACTACCACCCGGACGCGCTGCACGCGTTTCGCGACTTTCTTCGCGCCAAGTACCGCCACTTGCGGGCGCTCCGCGACGCGTGGGGCGACGACGCGATCTCCTTCGCCACGGTCGAGGCCCCGCGCCGGTTCGACGCCAAGGACCTGCGCCAGCTCGCGCGGCACGTCGACTGGTCCGAGTTCCACGAGCAGCTTCTGTCGACCTCGATGGACCGCATGGGCGTGGCGCTCGTCGATGCCGGCTTCGACGGTCTGCCGACCACCCACAATTTGCCGCTGGGGGAGAGCGCGACTCCGCTCAACCCGGGGCGGTTGACGAGCATCGACCTGCTCGGCCTCGACTACTACCACCGGGCCACTCCGACCGAACACTGGAGCATCTTGCGGCGTACGACGGAGATGGCGAGCCGCTGCGAGGGCATGAACCAGCCTGCATACGGCGCCGAAGTGGGCGCCGGGTTTCCGCCGTTCTTCGCGCCGCTCGACGAACGCGACTCGATGTACACGCTCATGTGTGCGATGGCGTACGGCCTTCGCGGGTTCAACCTGTACATGGCCGTCGAGCGCGACCGGTGGATTGGCGCCCCCATCGACTCTCACGGCAGACCGCGCGCGATGGCCGCCGAGTACGCGCGCCTGCTGTCCGCCCTCGAGCGCACGTCGCTGCACACGCTGCGCCGAAGGGCGCCGGTCCGCCTCGTCGTCCCCCGGGCGCTGCGGCGCCTCGCGCGAGCGATGCACGCGTTCGGTCCGCTCACGCCCGCGCTGTTCAACGTCATCGGCGCGGGGTGGCGCGAGAGCGTGCTCGAGCGAGACTTCGGCCTCGGGGCTTCGCCGGCCATCGCGGCCGAGGCGTATCTGCGCGGGTTCGAGCGGGCGCTCCACGCGCGCGGCGTGCCCTTCGCGTACGCGGGCGGCGAGACGGTCACGCGCTCGACGTCCGGCGCGAAATGGATCGTGTGTACCAGCGGCGGCGGCCTCAAGCCCCACGTGGTCGACAGCCTGCACGCGGCCCGTCAGGCGGGCGCCGTCATCACGATTGGTCCGCGCGTGCCCGAGCTCGACGGCGCGATGCAACCGCTGAAGCGCCCCGTCGACGTCCGCGGCTTCGAGATCGAGCCCCTCGACGATCTCGCGCGCGCCGACGCGCTCGTCGCGAAGCGCATCGACGAGCTGTCGCTTCCCACCTGGCCGGTCGATCCAGCCGACGCGCACGTCGCCATCCACGAGGACGCGCAGGGCGCGCCGCGCGTGGTCTTCGTCATGAATCCTACGGGCAACGGCGTCGCTGCGCGCTTCGCGCTCGCCGGCGTCGAGGTGCTGGTCGACGCGATGGGCGAGGGCCGCGTCGCGCGCGCCGGGGGCGCGTTCGAAGTGAACGTGCCGTCGCGGACGGTGCGGCTGATGGCCGTTCAGGAGTAGGCGCCGGCGTCCTCGAGGACGCGAACGGCTGGGGCGCTACGGGTGCGACGCCGCTGCCCCCGCGATGCTCGGTTCGAAATGCAACCCCGCCACATCGCCGTCGGGATCGAACGCGACTTCGATGACGAGTCCCTTCGAGCGCATCCCGACGTCGACCAGCGCCACGAGATATCGGCCCTTCGATTCGAACCGCACGCCCTCGATCCGGTCGAACGCACCGGCGTCGGCGTTGAACGCGCCCCAGGCCTCGACCGCCTTCGCCGCGGACAGCGCCGTGCGCATGGTCGCGTCGAACGTGCGGGTCACCCGCTCTCCGTCGCCTCGCGCGAGCGCCTCGACCATCGCGCGTGCTTCCTGCTCGGCGTCCTCGCGGATCGGGCCGCGAAAGATGCCTGCGATGTGCCCCTCGGCGTCCACGCTGACGCGCAGCTGCTGCCTTCGGCGCGCAAAGCGCACGTCCAGCAGGGCGACGTCGAGTCCGCCCTTCTTCTCCGTCGTGTACCGATCCACGCGGCCCCATTCTCCCTGCGTCGCGAGCAAGTGCTGCCAGAACTCGGTGACCTTCTCCGCGGGCATCGCCTGGGCCATCTTGGGCGTGAAGCGCGCCTCCGCAGCCGCCCAATCGCTGCGCGCGAGCTCGCCGAGGAGAGAGGCGGCCGCGGCCTCGGCGGGCGTCGACGGGGAGGGCGAGCCTTGCGTCTGCGCGAACGAAGACGCAGGCTGCGGCTTCTCGTTCATCGAGGGTCCGTGCGTACACGCAGCACAAGCGCCCAAGACGAGGACTGCGAGACGTCTCTCGACGATGAAGGGCGCTTGCATTGGCGACACTGTGGTAAACCGCCGCCCGGAGGTTATCCCAATGGCACGATCACTCGGCTTGGTTTCGTTCATCGTCTCTGCTGCCGCCATCGCGTGCGGCGGGCAGGGCGAGCCGCCCGCCCAGGCTCCCGCACCGTCGGTCGCTGCGCCGGCCCCGAAGAACAGCATCACGAACGAGCCGGCACCCGCGCCGGCGGCCGCCTCCACGATCGCGAATGCCGCCGAGGCGCCCAAGCCTGCCGCGCCGAGCCCCGTCGCCCAGTACACGGGCTTCGTCATGCCCGAGAGCGTTCTCTACGACGCGGACAACGACCGCTATCTCGTGTCGAACATCAACGGCAGCCCCTTCGAGAAGGACAACAACGGCTTCATCTCGGCTCTTTCGCCCGACGGCCAGATATCGAGCTTGAAGTGGATCGAGGGCGGCAAGGGCAAGGTGAAGCTCGACGCTCCGAAGGGCTCGGCCATCGCCAAGGGCGTGCTCTACGTCGCCGACATCACCGTCGTGCGCATGTTCGACCTCAAGTCCGGCGCGCCCAAGGGCGAGATCGCCATCCCCGGCTCCACGTTCCTCAACGACGTGGCCGCGGCCCCCGACGGCAAAGTGTACGTGTCCGACTCCGCCTTCAAGGTCGGCGCGAACGGCTCGTTCGACCCGGCGGGGTCCGGGACCGACGCCGTCTACGTGATCGACAAGGGCAAGGCCAAGCCGCTCGCCAAGAGCGCCGAGCTGCACCAGCCCAACGGACTGGCGTGGACCGACAAGGGCCTGGTCGTGTGCACGAGCGGGGCGAAGGAGGTGTTTCGCCTCGACGACAAGGGCGCCAAGCAGGACGTGACCGCGACGCCCGCGGGTATGCTGGACGGCCTGATCGCGCTCGGCGACTCGCTGCTCGTGACGAGCCACGAGGCCTCGGCCGTGCTGCGCGGCAAGCTCGGCGGCACCTTCGAGACGGCTCTCGCGAACCAGAAGGGGCCCGCCGACATCGGCTACGACACGAAGCGCGGGCGGGTTCTCGTGCCTCACATCATGGACGGCACCGTCGAGACGTACGACCTGAAGTAGCGCCGGCGGCGGCTCTCGCGAAGTAAGAGAGAGCTGGAAACAGAAGACGGGAAGACGGGAAGGATTGGGTGGGATCAGATTCTCCATTCTTCCCGTTTCCCGTCTTCGTTTGTCCCTCTCCGTTTCTTCGGCTTCACGGGCCTTGTGCTCCGCTCGGGGTTGAAAGCGAGGCGCCTTCCGCCGCATTGTGGGGGCGATGCTCTTCAACAGCCCCCTTTACGGGGTCTTTCTTTTCGCGACGTGGGCTGCTTTCTGGGCGCTGCGCCGCGCGCGTCTTCCGCGGGCGCTCTTTCTCGTCCTCGCGAGCTACGCGTTTTACTTCTACGGCACGTGGGAGGTAGCCCGCGAAGAGCCGGTGCCCCTCGCCGCGCCGTGGTGGGCGGTCCTCTGCCTCGCGGTCATCTTCCTCGGTAGCACCGTCGACTTCTTCATCGGCCTCGCGCTCGTGCGCACCCTCCGTACGTCCGCGCGAAACGCGCTCCTGGTCCTCTCGATCGCCTACTACTTGGGCGTTCTCTGTCTCTTCAAATACTGGAACTTCGCCGCCGACTCGTTGACCTTCGTTCTCCTGCGGCTCGGCGTTCAGGCCAGCCCCGTACACCTTCGCCTCGTCCTTCCGTTCGGCATCTCGTTCTTCACGTTCGAGACGATGAGCTACACGATCGACGTGTGGCGCGGAGAGCTGGCGCCCGCGAAGCGGTACCTCGACTACCTGCTCTTCGTCTGCTTCTTCCCCCATCTCGTCGCAGGCCCCATCGTGCGACCGGCGCAGATGCTCCCCCAGCTCGCCCGGGAACCGCAGGCGGACGCGGCGATGCAGGCGCGCGGCCTCTGGCGCATTGCGATCGGGCTCGCGAAGAAGATCGTCGTCGGCGATTTCCTGGCCCAGTCGATCGTCCGGCGAGTGTTCGAGACGCCCGAGCGCTTCACGGCCCTCGAGGTGCTGCTCGGCGTCTATGCGTACGCGGTGCAGATTCATGCGGACTTCTCCGGGTACACCGACGTCGCGATCGGAAGCGCGGCGCTCTTCGGTTACGAGCTGCCCGAGAATTTCGACTCCCCGTACATCTCGCGGAATCTGCAGGAGTTCTGGCGTCGCTGGCACATCACCCTGAGCAGCTGGCTTCGCGACTACGTCTACAAGCCGCTCGGGGGATCGCGCGCCGGCACCTGGGCCACCTACCGCAACCTGATGATCACGATGGTGCTCGGCGGCTTGTGGCATGGCGCGTCGTGGACGTTCGTCGTCTGGGGAGCTCTGCACGGCGCCGCCCTCGCCATCACGCGCATGTGGCAGCGCTGGAGAGGGGAAGACGCGCACACGCCGATTCGCCGTGGCGCAAAGGCCGTTCTCTTCGGGGTCGTCGGGGTCTGGCGCTCGCTCCTCTTCGCCACGCTCACGTTTCACTTCGTGTGCTTCGCGTGGATCTTCTTCCGGGCGCCGAGCTTCGGGCACGCCGCCCTCGTCCTCGAGCGCATCGCGCGAGGGACGTGGGACTTCCAGCACCTGACCTCGCGAGTCGCGTTCGTCGTGGCCGGGGCCCTCGTGCTCCACGTCGTGCCGCGCGAGTGGTACGCGCGTGCGCGCGAAGCGTTCGTGCGTACGCCGGCTCTCGTCCAGGGCATCGTGCTGGCGGCGGTGGCCCTGGCGCTGCACCTGGCCGCATCAGCGAAACCCGAGCCATTCATTTACGGTCAGTTCTGAGGCGCGCCGCCGGCCGACGTGGCACACTTCACGCTTCCCGATGCGCGCGCTGCTCGTCCCGACGACGGCCCTCCTCCTCTTCGCGTGTGCGGCGTCGCAGGCTGCGCCGCCTCGCGCACCGGCGGCGAAGCCCCCGCCCGCGCGCTCGCTGACACCCGCGGACATCGCGGCGCGTGCATTCCCCTCCGTCGTGACGATTCGCACCGAGGAGTCGCTCGGCACCGGGTTCGTCGTACGCCCCGACGGCTGGATCGCGACCAACCTTCACGTCATCGTCGGCGGCGGCCACGTCAAGGTCACGCTGCGCGACTCGCGTGAGCTCGACGTCACCGAAGTGATCTCGGCGAGCGCCGAGCACGATCTAGCGCTCGTGCACGTGCCGGCGCACGGCCTGCCGACGCTCGCGATCGGCGACAGCGACGCCATGCGTCCGGGCGATCCGGTGGTGGCCATCGGCAACCCCATGGGGCTGGAAGACACGGTCTCGAATGGCCTCGTCAGCGCCCGGCGCAAGGTCGACGAAGCCGAGGACGGATTCGAGGTCCTCCAGGTTTCAGCGCCGATCGCGCCCGGATCGTCGGGCGGCCCGCTCTTCAACGATCGGGGCGAGGTCATCGGCATCGCGTCGGCGGTCCTGCAGGGTGGCCAGAACATCAACTTCGGCGTGCCGGCGCGTTACCTCTTGCCCATGATGCGGCAGCCGGCGCCCATGCCGTTCGCGGAGTTCACCCGGATGGTGTCGCAGGCGCGCCAGCACGCCGCCGCAGCCGCGAAGGTGAAGCGCAACGTACCCCACCACGCGTTGTCGCTCCTCGACGGCTGCTCGATCGACGCGCAGAAGCTCGTCGTGCACATGCTCGGTGAGGCCATCGAAACCGGAGCCCCCCTCTACAACGACGGCAAGGCGGCTGCCTGCTACCACGTGTACGACGGCGCCGTCTCCGATTTGCTCCGCAAGCTACCGCCTGCGTGCAAGGGGCCCGCGAGAGCGCTCTCCGATGCGCAGAAGCACGCCGCTTCGTTGCCCAATCCCGGCGCCCAGTCGTGGGCCATGCGCGACGCATTCGACGGTGTGCTCGACGTCATCGCGCGAAAACAGGAGCAGTGACGCGGGCACGGGATCACGGCCCCTTCGGCGGGGGGCACGGCTCGGTGGTCGCTGGTTCGTGCGCGGCGTCCCCGAGGAGACGAGCGCCGGTTGCGTGCAGGACGACGACGTTCACCAGCACGATCCAGAGGGCAGCGCCGATGGCGGCGGCGCCCCAGGCCGTGCCCCGGCGTAGCTGCCGCGAGCCGGCGAACTGGTCCCGCAGCGATACGGCGACGAATCCCCACAGGCCCGCCGCGAAATGGAACGTGACGCAGCCCGCCGCGGCGAGATACGCGATGCCCCGCCACGGCACTCCGCGCCAGGTGGATGACAGGTCCGACGTGAGCGCCGTCATCAGCTCGGCGCCTTCCAGCCTGCTGGCTCCGGCGCGGAAGCGGAGCTCCGGCAGATGCATCAGGAGAAAGGCAACCGCGATCACCCCGGTCGCGCGCACGGCGACGCCGACGCCCCGCGGATAGGGGCTCGGGTGCGCGAGCGGCCGCCGCGCGATGACGAGCCAGAGCCCGATCATCGTGTGCGCGACGAGCGGCGCGAACACGAAGAGCGTCTCCAAGAATACGAGCGCAGGGACGCGCTCGAACGCGCGTGCGGTGGCGGCGAAGGCGTCATCGCCTCGGACCGCGGCCGCGTTGGCAATCGTATGTGCGACGAGGAACGCGCCGAGCGGCACGACCCCGCTCAGCGAGAAAACGCGCCGAACGAGGTCGCCCCGCGGGCGAGTGGCTTCGGTGGCGGGAGCGTCGTCGGGCACGCGCGTGCTAGCCATGGTAGCGCATGCCGCTTCGCGGGCGCTCGGCTGTGGCTCTTGCGGCCATCTCTCTCTCGAGCATCGCGGTCTGCGCCTCCGCGGCAGTCGGAGGTTGCTGGTCGAGCTCGAGCGATCAGCGCCCTTCGCCTGCGCTCGCGTCCTCGCCTGCTGCGGGCAGCGCCTTCGAAGCGATTCGCGAGTCTTGGCGCACCCCCGAGCGCGTGAACGCTGCCGCGCTGCGCGATGCGATCGAGCGCTTCCTCTCGCGCTATCCCTCGGACGGGCTCGTGCCGCTCGCGCGCCTCTACCTCGCGCTCGTGGCGATGAAGCAAGAAGACTTCGCGACGGCCAATCGCGGAATCGCCCTCACGGCGACGCTGCCGCCGGGTACGGCCCGGGACCTGTGGACGATCGCGAGCGCGCGGCGCCTCCGGCTTCGCGGGGAGCCCGAGGCCGGGATCGAGCTCCTGCGTCCGCTCATCGGCAAGAGCGTGGACCCCGTCGTGCGCACCGTGTTCCAGGAAGAGCTCACGCTCGTCGCGCTCGCGACCCATCGAGACTACGAGGCCATCTCGTACATGGATGCCTGGTTGCGGGCGAGCACCGAGGACGAAAGGGAGCAGACGGCGAAGGCCGTCGCCGCGATCGTCGAGCGCCTCCCCCGAGACGTGCTGGTCGGGGCGCTCCAAGCCATGCGCGTGCAGCGCGCGAGCTTCGGGTACGGCGTCGACATCCAGCGGATCCTGGCCGAGCGCCTCGTGCACATCGCGAACACGAGCGGCGACGCGGAGCTCGCGCGGATGCTCCTCGATCCGGACGCCGGCGCCATCGTCGTGATGGGCGACGCGGGCCTCGCGCTCGGCGAGCTCGCGACGAGCCGCCGCGGGCTCAACGTCGTAGACGGCCGGACAATCGGGCTGCTCCTGCCGACCGGGTCGCCTGGGCTTCGCGACGAATCCGCGGACGTACTGCGAGGCGTCATGTGGGCTCTCGGGCTGCCGCGTGGTGTGCGTGCCCCGAGCAAGCCCGAGGCTCAGCGCGACGGCGGGCCGTCCCGTTCCTGCGCGCCTCGGCAAAGCGCGCCGCCTCTCGAGGAGCCGGCGGCGGCGGAGGGCGTCCGTCTGATCACTCGCGACGACGCGGGGAGCGCGGACCGCACCGAGGTCTCGCTCGACGAGCTCGCCGGTGCCGGGGCGGCGATCATCGTGGCCGGTCTCGACGGGCAGACAGCCGAACGCGCGCTTCGATGGGGGGAGAGCCATCGAGTGCCCGTGGTAGCGCTCGTGCCGCCGGACGCGAGCGCGCCGCAGGGGCCGTTCGGCTTCGTCTTGGGAGAGCCACGAGCCAACGTCATACGGGCGCTGGCTCGCGCTGCGGCGCTGCCGGCCGGTGCCGCGAACTCCTGGGCGCCCGTCGTCGACGCGAGCGAGCTGGCTCAGTTTCCCGCCCAGGGCGGCCGTCTCGACGAGCTCACGCTGCTCCCGCCGGTGTCCTGCGACATGCCCGCCGCGCGCGCCGGGGATCCTCGTTTTCCGATCCGGCAGTGGGCCACCGAAAAGACTCGCGCCTGGCTCGTCAGCGGGTCGCCCGGTTGCTCGCGCGACGTCGTGATCGAGCTCGGGGCGGCCGGCGCGCGCGGCGTGATCGGGTTGACGCTCGAGGCGGCCGCATGGCTTCCGCACGCCGCCGGGCTGCGGCTGCTGGTCGCGTCCGCCGGGCTCGTTCCGGATACCGCCGCCGCCGAAGCGCGAGACGAAGAGCTGCGTCGCTTCGCGGCGACGCTCGGTCAGGCGAGCTGGTGGACCGCCCTCGGGCGAGACGCCGCCACCCTCGCGCGCCTGGCGGTCCGGCAACTCCCGCAGGAAATGGCAACTGCCTCGGCCGTCGTGGAGCAGCGTCGTGTCCAGGCTCGGGACGTGCTCGCGGCGGCCCGGGCGCCCCTCTGGTCGACCGAGGCCACTGGCTGGGGTCCGGCACACACCGTTCCCCGCACGGTCTGCGCGCTCGCCCCGACAGAGACGCCAAGCAAATGACGCACCACAGCGCTTGCTTCGCCGCCTCGGGTCGATCCACAGTACGCGGGTCGATGGCCCGGGTCGTCCTTCGCGCCGTGCTCTTCGGGAGCGTCGTTCTCGCGCTCTGGTCGCTGGCGCGCCCCGCGTCCGCTGCAATCGCGCCGCTCTGCGACAATCGAGGCGCGAGCGCCATCGCCCCTCCGCCTTTGCTGCAGGCCCCCGACGACGCGCACGACGAGGCCATCGAGCGCGCGCATGTCGCGCCGTCGTGCACGCGGGGCGACCTCCCCCTGGGCGCGAGCATCGCTGCGCCGAAAAAGGGGGTCCCCAAGCTCTCTCCCTCGGCGGAGCCCGCGCTGCCTTCCGCTTCGGTCCGGCTCGTAGCGCCCGTCGGCGAAGAGCCCCCGGCCGCGGCCTCGACCGTTCGCGCGCCCGACGGCGTGCGTTCTCGGGTCGAGCGCCCGCCGCGCGGCTGATCCAGACGCGCAGCGAAAATCCGTCTTCATCATCAGTCGGGCGCGTGTGTGTGCTCGCCGTCGCGGGCACGCCACGGAGCCTTTCACCCCAACCGTTTCTCGCCGCAAAGCCGAGGCAGCGGTCGCCGTGCCTATCCGCACGCGCGGTCAGTTTGCTCTCGGGGAAGCGGCTCCACCCCTGTTTCTCCAACAACTAGGTGATTGTCATGTCCAAAGAGACCAAAGACGCCCCGACCCCCGCGACGGAAGCGGGCGGCGCCGGCGTGAACACAGGCGTAGCCATCATCGGCTTTTTTCTATGCTTCCTCGCGGGCGTCGCGGTCATGTGGGGCTACGACCAGCACCGCCTCCACGCCGGCGACATCTCCGCCGACACGGCGGCGAGCACGAGCTCGTGGGACGACAGCGACTCGCCCGTTCCCATCAGCAGCAAAGACCCCATGTGGGGCAAGCGCGACGCGCCCGTCACGGTCGTCATCTACAGCGACTTCCAGTGCCCGTACTGCTCGCGCGTCGAGCCGACTCTCCAGCAGGTGAAGGACACCTACGGACCCGACAAGGTCCGCCTCGTCTGGAAGAACAACCCACTGCCCTTCCACCAGAACGCCAAGCCCGCGGCCGAAGCGGCTCAGGGCGCCTTCGTGCTGGCCGGCAACGACGCCTTCTGGAAGTGGCACGACACCGCGTTCAAAAACCAGGGCTCACTCAGCACCGACAGCTACGTGAAATGGGCTCAGGAGGCGGGCGTCAAGGACGCGGCCGCGTACAAGGCGGGCCTCGACGGCCACAAGTGGGCCGACAAGGTCGAGAAGGACCTGAACGACGGCAAGGCCGCAGGCGTGCAGGGGACACCGTCGTTCTTCGTCAACGGCGTCTTCATCAACGGCGCGCAGCCTTTCGATCAGTTCAAAAAGACGATCGACCAGGAGCTCCAGAAGGCCCAGGCCAAGATCGCGGCCGGAACGCCGAAGACGCGCGTCTACGTCGAGATGACCAAGGAGAACAAGAAGAACGCTCCGGCCAAGCCCGACGAGGAGGAGAAGGAAGACGACAAGAGCGTCTTCAAGGTACCCGTTGGCAACAGCCCCGTGCTCGGGAGCCCGAACGCGCTGGTCACGATCGTCGAGTTCTCCGACTTCCAGTGCCCGTTCTGCAGCCGCGTGGAGCCGACGCTCAAGGGTCTGCGCGACAAGTACGGTGACAAGATTCGCTTCGTGTGGAAGCACGAGCCTCTGCCCTTCCACCCGGCGGCGGAGCCGGCGGCCGAGGCCTCGGCCGAGGTGCGCGCGGAGAAGGGCGACAAGGGCTTCTGGGACGTGCACGACAAGTTCTTCGCCGACCAGAAGGACCTGATGAACGGCAAGGACGCCAACGTCGACGCGATCGTGAAGATCGCGACCGAGGCGGGCGCCAGCGCCGACAAGGTGAAGAGGGCCATCACCGACCACACCCACAAGAAGGAAATCGACGCCGACAAGGACCTCGGCGACGACATGCAGGCGAGCGGTACCCCTCACTTCTTCGTGAACGGGCGCAGGCTGGTCGGCGCACAGCCGCAGGAGAAGTTCGAGAAGATCATCGACGAGGAGATCACCAAGGCGCAGGGTCTCATCGCCAAGGGCACGCCGCCCACCGGCGTCTACGACGCGCTCGTCAAGGACGGCAAGGGCGCGCCGGCGCCGGAGATGAAGGACGTGCCCAAGGGATTGCCCGCGAACGATCCGGCGCGTGGCAACATGAACGCGAAGGTCGTCATCCACGAGTGGAGCGACTTCCAGTGCCCCTTCTGCGGGCGCGTGGAGCCGACCGTGGCCCAGGTGATGAAGGACTACGGCGATCGCATCAAGTTCGTCTGGCACGACCTTCCGCTGCCGATGCACCCGGACGCGCCGCTCGCATCGCAAGCCGGTCGTGAGGCGTTCAAGCAGAAGGGGCCGAGCGCCTTCTGGGCGATGCACGACAAGATGTTCGCCAACCAGCAGAAGATCAAGCGTGACGACCTCGACGGCTATGCCAAGGACCTGAACCTCGACATGGACAAGTGGAAGGCTGCGCTCGACGGCAGCACCCACACGAGCGAGATCGAGGCCGACAAGAAGGCCGGCAACGACGACAACATCAACGGAACGCCGGCGTTCCTCGTCGTCCCCGGCAATGCGGCCCAGGGTTACTTCATCAGCGGCGCGCAGGATTATTCCAAGTTCCGCAAGCTCATCGAGCGCGCGCTCGCAGAAGCGAAGTGACGGAAGACCGATAGAAGAAGAGTTGGCCCCTCTCCCTCGCCTGCGTCGCCACCGGCGACGACCCCGGCGACGGGGGGAGGGGCCAGCGCGTATTTTGGATACGCTGGAGATTCCATGACATCGCGCGCAGCGTGCTTGCTTCTCGTGGCACCCTTGATGCTCTCCAGCGCATGCGGCGGGGCGACTCCTCCGTCCGTCGCGTCGCCCGCGCCTCCGGCGGCGGCTGCCGCTGGCGCCGCGCAGACTCCGGCGGCGAGCGAGTCCGACGCCGCGGTGCCGATCCGCGCGCACAACCCGACGTGGGGAAGCCGCGACGCACCGGTGACGATCGTCGAGTTCTCGGATTTCCAATGTCCCTTCTGCCAGCGGGTCCAGGCCACGTTGGCGCGCATCCGCGAAACGTACGGTCCCGCGACCGTGCGACTCGTGTGGAAAAACAGCCCGCTCCCCTTTCACGAGCAGGCGCGCCCTGCCGCCGAAGCGGCGACGGGGGTGCTCGCGCTCGCCGGCAACGACGCGTTCTGGCGGTTCCACGACCTCGTCTTCCACAACCAGGACCTGCTCGGCGTGGACGCGTTCGAGAAATGGGCGAAGGAGGCCGGCGTAACGGACGTCGGCGGGTGGCGGGCCGGGTTCGCCACGCACGCGTGGAGCGGCGCCATCGAGGCCGACGCGGGCGACGCACAAGCGCTCGGGGTCGACGGCACGCCGAGCTTCTTCATCAACGGCATCTCGCTGGTGGGCGCGCAGCCGTTCGAGGCCTTTCAGGCCATCGTCGACGACCAGGTCCGTGCCGCGCGCGCGAAGATCGCCACCGGCGTTGCGCCCGACGGCGTCTACGCGGAGCTGGCTCACGAAAACCGCCTGAAAGCCCCCAAGCCGGAGCCGTCCGAGGAGGAGGAGCCGGAGGACACGAAGACGGTCTTTCGCGTGCCGGTCGGGAAGAGCCCGGTGCTGGGCAGCCCGGGCGCGCTCGTCACGATTATCGAGTTCTCGGATTACCAGTGTCCCTTCTGCGCGCGCGTCGAGCCGACGCTCAAGGGGATCCGCGACAAGTACGGCGAGAAGGTGCGCATCGTCTGGAAGAACGAGCCGCTTCCGTTCCACCCGTGGGCCGAGCCTGCGGCGCAAGCCGCGCTCGAAGTCCGCGCCGAGAAGGGGGACGCCGCGTTCTGGCAAATGCACGACGCCCTCTTCGCCAACCAGGGCGAGCTCGCGGAGGCCCTCGTCGTCAAGCTGGCGACGGCAGCCGGTGCCCGGCCGGCGGCCGTGAAGAAGGCGATGGATACGCATGCGCACGCGCGCGACATCGAGGCCGACCTCGATCTGGCCGACGACTTCGAGGCGGAGGGGACGCCCCACTTCTTCGTGAACGGGCGCCGGCTGGTGGGCGCGCAGCCGCAAGAGAAATTCGAGTCTATCGTCGACGAGGAGATCAAGAGGGCGGAGGAGTTGAGCGGGAAGGGGGCTCGCAAGGGAGACCTTTACGCAGCGCTCATCCAGGATGGCAAGGACGCTCCGCCGCCCGAGACGCGGCCGTTGCCAGCGGCGGTCCCGGCGAGCGACCCTGCGCGCGGCAACGCGGGCGCCCGCGTGACCATCCACGAATGGAGCGACTTCGAGTGTCCGTTCTGCGAGCGCGTCGAGCCGACGCTCTCCCGCGTGATGAAGGACTACGGCGATCGCGTTCGCTTCGTGTGGCACGATCTTCCGCTGCCGATGCATTCTCGTGCGCTCATCGCGGCGCAAGCGGCGCGCGAGGCGTACAAGCAGAAGGGGCCGCGGGCCTTCTGGGACATGCACGACCGGCTGTTCCAGAATCAGAGTAGCCTCGCGCGAGACGCGCTCGACGGGTACGCGAGGGAGCTCACGCTGGACATGGACCAATGGAAGGCGGCGCTCGACGACGGCGCTCACAAGGACGAAATCGAGGCCGACAAGAAGGCCGCCGGGGAGATCGGCATCCGCGGGACGCCGGGGTTTCTCATCGTGCCCGGGCACGCGGCCAGCGGCTACTTCCTCAACGGCGCGCAGTCGTACACGAAGTTTCACAAGCTGATCGATCGCGCGCTCGGCGAGGCGAAATGAATCGAGGCCGGGTCACGCTCGTGGGCGTTGGCCTCGGGGTCGCCGGCCTCCTGGCGCTGTCGCCGGACGCGCGGGCGGTGGAGCGCGAGCATCACGTGGGCATCGACGTCGGCGCCGCGATGCTGGTCGTCGCCGACAAGGGCTCCCCGGACGTCGGCCCCGCCCTGGGTGCGCACTGGACGTACGGCTTGAGCGACGAGTTCAACTTGATGGTGGACGGCACCTGGTCGCTCGTCTCCCTCGGAGAAAAAGCGCAGAGCGGTGCGACGCCCCCGACGCGCCCTTCCAACCTCGCGGGCGTCGACGCGGGTATCGCGTACGTCTTGGACGTGCTGCGCTGGGTACCCTGGGCCGGCCTCTTCGTCGGCGGGGTGGCCTTCAGCGGCGGAACACTCCCTGGCGTGAAGGTGCTTCCGAGCGCCGCGATCGCGCTGGGCCTGGACTACCGAGTCTCGAGAAGCTGGTCGTTCGGCGTGATGCTGCGCCAGCACGCCTTCACGGACCCCTCCACGTACCCGAGCTTCACCCAGACGTTCGCCCGCTTCGAGCACACGTGGGGCTGGTGAGCGCTGGTGAGCGGTCCCAGGTTTGTCTTTGGGGGCCCGGCCCCCAAAGGTGGCTATTGCCGTCTCAGGCTTTGTCGAGCTCGAAGCCGTCGTGCAGCGCGCGCACGGCGAGCTCGGCGTACTTCGACGCGACCAGGCACGAGACCTTGATCTCGCTGGTCGAGATGGCCTGGATGTTGATGCCTTCCTTCGCGAAGATGCGAAACATCTTGGCGGCGATGCCCGCGTGCGAGCGCATACCCAGGCCGACGATCGAAACTTTGACGACGTCCTCGTCGTAGAGCACCTGGCGCGCGCCCAGGCTACGCGCCGTCTCCTCAATCCAAGGGCGAGCGCGTGCGAGGTCGGTCTTGGGGAGCGTGAAGGTGATGGATGCGCGAGACGGCTCGCTCGCCACGCCCTGCACGATCATGTCCACCGAGATGTTCTTCACGGCGATCTTCTCGAAGAGCTCGGCCGCGACGCCCGGCCTGTCTTCCACGCCGACGACGTGCACCCGGGCCTCTCCTTTGTCGTACGCCACGCCGCTGACGACTACCCCTTCGAGCGCTGCGTCTTCCTTGGTCACCATGGTCCCCGGTGTTTCGTTGAACGAGCTTCGCACGTGAATGGGCACGCTGTATTTCATCCCGATTTCGACGCTACGAATCTGCAGGACCTTCGCCCCGAGGGACGCAAGCTCGAGCATCTCCTCGTACGTGATGCGGTCGATCTTCCGGGCCGAGGGGCACACGTTCGGGTCGGTCGTGTAGACGCCGTCGACGTCGGTGTAGATCTGGCACTCGTCGGCCGCGATCGCGGCGGCCACGGCGACGGCGCTGGTGTCCGAGCCTCCGCGCCCCAGGGTCGTGATGTTGCCCCCGTCGTCGACGCCCTGAAACCCGGCCACGACCGCGATCTCGCCGCGATCGACCGTCTCGAAGATCTTCGAGCCCTCGATCGTCTTGATGCGCGCCTTGGTGAAGGAGTCGTCGGTCAGGATCTTCACCTGGTGACCGAGGAGCGAGCGCGCTTTTCCTCCCTCGGCCTGGATGGCCATGGCCGTCAGCGCAGCGCTCACCTGCTCGCCGGTAGCCGCGATCGCGTCCATCTCCCGTGCCTCGGGGATCCGGGCCATCTCGTGCGCCATGCCGAGGAGGCGGTTGGTCTCGCCGCTCATCGCGCTGACGATGACCACCACGCGATTCCCGGCGGCCTGCGCCTTGAGGGCGCGCCGCGCGACGTTGCGAATGCGGTCGATGGAGCCGACCGAGGTGCCGCCGAACTTCTGGACTACGAGTGCCACGACCTAGTTTCTCTCGTTTAGACGGAGGCAAGCAACCCGTCAATCGCCGCTTGGTCGGGCGCCCGCGGCGGCGCTACAGTCGCCGCCGGTCCGCTCCCCATTCTCATGCCCCCCTACGCCGGATACCTCGTCGAGACGCTCGTCACGCTGGCCCTCGTGTGCGCGCTGGCGGTGATCGTCCTCTGGGGTGCGCGCCGCGTGGGCATCGGCCGCCCCAGCGGCCCCCTCGAGCTTTGCGGCCATCTGCCGCTCGACGCGCGTCGCGCGATCTACCTCGTGAAGGTGGGCGACCGCGCGCTGGTCGTGGGCGTCAGCGAGGGAGGATTCACCAAGCTCGGCGAGCTCCCGATGTCGGAGCTTCCCTCCCTCGAGGCGTCGCGAGAGCCGCCTGGTGTGGCGGGGTTCGGAGACGTGCTCGCCCGGGTCCTCGCGCGCGGAAAAAAGGCGGAGCCATGGACCACGCCGCCGGCATCGACGACCTGCTCTCGCGGCCCATCGCTCTCGTCGTCGCGCTCGCCATCGTCTCGCTCTTGCCGTTCGCGTTCATGACCGTCACCGCCTTCGTCAAGATTGCCACCGTCCTGCAGATCGTCCGCAGCGCGATCGGCGCGCAGAGCGTCCCCTCGAGCAGCGTCATCATGGCGCTCGCCGCCGCCCTCACGCTCATCGCGATGGCTCCCGTGGGGGAGAAGATCGCCGCGCGCGCCGCTCCGCTCTTCGCCGGCAAGCAAGCCCCCGATACGGTCGCCCTCGTCCAGGGCGGCATCGAAGCCGTGCGCGAGCCCATGCGCGACTTTCTCAAGAGAAGCGCGAGCGAGTCCGAGCGCGCCCGCTTTCTCGACGTCGCCAAGAGCGCGCGCACGCCGGAAGACCGCGCATCCGTCGGCGGCGACGACTTCACCGTCCTCGTCCCCGCGTTCGTAGTCAGCCAGCTGACCGAGGCTTTCGCCATCGGCTTTCTGCTGTACCTGCCGTTTCTGGTCATCGACCTCGTCGTCTCGAACGTCCTTCTGGCCCTGGGCATGCAGATGATGAGCCCCACCCAGGTGAGCCTCCCGTTCAAGCTGCTCCTCTTCGTCGCCATCGACGGCTGGGGGCTGCTGTCTCGCTCGCTCGTCGCCGGCTACGGCTGAGGCGCGCCCGGGTCCCCGGTGCTTGACTTACGAAGGGTCCGGCGTATGTTCCGGGCCCCTGCAAGGGGCAATAGCTCAGCTGGGAGAGCGCTGCGTTCGCAATGCAGAGGTCCGGGGTTCGATCCCCCGTTGCTCCACTTCGTTCCAGGGATATTTGGCTGCGGCGTCGTGTCCGGTCCCGGTAGTACCGAAAATGGTACCGAAATTCCCGTGAGCTCTTCCGGCAGCTCCGGGAACGGAGTCCCGAAGCCTGCGCGCAGGTTTTCCGCCTCCCGGATGTAGCGCTCGGTGGTCGAGAACGACTTGTGCCCCGCGCGCTGCTTGATGCGCAGCGGATCGTCACCGCGCACCGCGCACCAGGTGATCCCTGTCGCGCGCAGGTCGTGGAAGGTCAGGTGCCTGCGATGGGCGTCGGAGGTCAAGAGCTCGAGGCGGCTCACGTTCGCGGTCTGCAGGTGCTTGCGCAAGAGGATGGCTCGGTCTTCGTGATCAGGCATCCAGAGCAGTCGTTTGGACTGGCTGCCCTTGCGATGCTCGCTCTCACGCTTGAGCCGGTCAAGCAGGGGCTTTAGCGCCGGCTCGATTGGGATGCGCCTTGTCGTGCCGCTCTTGGTCGACTTCACCTTCCTCGTTTCACGATCGACGGACTTGGTGATGTGGATGACCCCGTGATTTAAGTCGACGTCGTCCCAGGTCAGGGCTGCGAGCTCGTTCGAACGCGCATACGTGTAGACCGCTACGGCGTATACGGCTCGGAAGGTCGCGTCGATGGCCTTGCACTCCATCAGGCGTCGGAACTCGCTCGGGTAGAGGTACTGCTGGGCGGTGGTCTCGCCCCGTTCCGGTGGACGCACTTTCTCGGCTGGGTTGTCGTCGCGGACGCGCAGGTGGCGCGGTTTGGCCGACGCCATGTCCTTGCACATGCGGGCGACTAGGACCCAGACGTTGCTAGCGGTCTTCCAGCTGAGGTGCTCCTCGTGGTCTTCGTCGAGGAGGATCTTCCGATCGAGATCGGTGACGACCCGCTCAACGTCTTCGCGGCCGAAGCTTCGTACGTCCAATGGGCCCAGGATACGGAGCACGTGCTTGGCGAGGCGGCGGCGGTCGTGGCTCTGGGCGGTGTGGATCCCGCGGGCCACCCGATCCGCGAGCCAGTCGTTCGCGTACTCGGCGACGGTTTTCTTGATGGACGCATCGACCGTGTGGCGAGCTCGGTCCACGAGGATCGGGGCGAGCGCTAGCGCTTCCTCGCGCGTGGTCCCGCGGTCGAACATGATGAGCGGTCGCGAACCGTCCGCTTTCGTCACTCGGATGCCGAGCGGAATGGTCTTCGCCTTGTCGGCCCACCGGATCGATCCGCCGGTCGGCCGCCCACGCTCTCTGCGCGACGGTGTCTGGGACATGGAAGGACTCTCCTGGTGCTATGTAGCGTTGCGACCGTCGGGCGCACGTCGGCCCGGCGAAAGGAATCGCAAGCCCTGCCGGCGCAGGAGTGCCTCTGCGCGATCGGCGAGGCCAAGGGCGGGCTCGGGAGGAGGCGTCTCGGGGAGCTTCTCTGGGCGCTTCGGAGCGTTAATACGCGCTCCGTGCCAAGCGGTGCGCGAGCACACCCAGTGGCGTCCCTCGCGGTGGGCGCCCGGCACGCGACCGCTCCGGCACACTTCGGCGAATCGGCGCTTGGACGTTCGAGGGGGCAAATTGCGGGAGTCGTAATGTTCGGGCGATGTCTCCGCAGGCGGCTCGGTCGCAAGCTCGGCGAGCGCTTCGGCGAGAGCCCGCGCGGCGTCGGCGGCTTTGGCCAAGGCGGACGAACGGCTCATGGGGCACGGGTCCGGTCCGCGGGCCGAAGGGTCGCGCGCGTGGTGGCGGGGCCCGCCCCTGAGGCAGGGGCCGTGGGAAGAAGAAGCGTCGCAGCGCCCCACCCGCAGTCCTCGGGAGGGCGAACAAGGATGGGCGCATCGGTTGGAGACGCGGCGGGTGCGTGCTGGAAGCGCAATACGAGCGTGACGACGGTCTCCAGATCGGGCGTGCGGATGGCGGCGGCGTAGCGGCGCAAGACGCAAAGGCGGCGGGCGGGCTGGGCTGCCTTGGGCGCGGTTGAAAAGGCGGAGGCCTTCGGGTGGGCGCAGTCGTAGTCGTAGGCCGAGAGCATCGCGGAGCCGATCGTGATGTTGATGCAGGGGTCGAAGAGGTCGGCGGGCTGACGGCCGAAGGTCGAAGCCCATGCGACGGGAACCTGCATCACTCCGATGAGAGGTTCGACGCCCTCCGAGAGCAGCTCGTTCAGCTGCGCGACGGCGGCGTCGAGCGCGCGCGGGGGCGTCGCCGAAGCGGCAGCCTCGGGGTCGAGCTCCGGATTGATGAGCGTGTACGGGTTGCCGTGCGCGTTGTCGACGATGGCCCGCACGAGCGCATCGTCGGCGTGGAGGCTGCAGGTCAGAACGGCGGCGAAGATGTTCATGGCTGGGCAGGGAGGGAGGGGACGAGAGAATTGAGGAGGCGGGCCGCAGGAAGACGCCCGGCAAGGACAGCGCCGATCCGGAACCAAGCGGCGTCCGGGAGGGCCGACGGATCCTGCTGCTGGGCGAGCAGGTGCGCGAAGAAGCCTCCGAGGAGGCGCGTTCGGCCCGCGGAACGCAGATGGACAAGCAGGCGCACGTGCGGGTGGACACCGGGGACCCGAGCGGCCATCGCGTCGTCGGTATCGAGCGTGCGGAACACGAATCCCGATCGGCTTCGCTGAACCCGGAGCGCGTAGGCGACGACCTGGTGGGGAGGGAAGAGGGCGATCGGCCCGCTGCGGCCTGCGATGACGCCGAGCGCGTCGCCGTAGATCAGCTCGCAGCGGGGCGCCGAGCTCGGGGCATGGCCAGCGGCGCGTAGTTGGACGGCGGTGTTCATCGGGAGCTGCAGAACGCGGGGTTGAGAACGCGTGCCGTGGCGGGAAGCGCGGCGATGTAGTCGGCCTCGGCGCGCTGGAGCACCTCGTTCCAGTCCTTGCCGCAGGTGGGAACGTGCTGGCGGAAGCTGACGTGGGAATGTCGAACGGCGATGGCCTGAAGCTGCTTGCCGAGCTTCGTGCCGCCGGCGTCGGCGTCGACGGCCGCGATAACGAGGGAGGTGCGCGGAAGCTGCGCGACGATGCGTTCGAGCAGGTCGAGTTGGAGGTTGCTCGGGGTGCCGGCCGTGGAGAGGTAGCGGGTGCGTCCGCCGAGCTCGCCGTGGAGCTGGTGGTAGCTGAGGGAATCGATGGCGGTCTCGGTGATGACGAGGGCGCGATCTTCGGGCCAGGCGGCGCTCTGCCAGGTCGTCTTCGTGCCGCCGGCGGCGAAGCCGGTGAAGCGCGTGTTCTTGAGCTCAAAGCCGGTGATGGCACCGGCGAGGTCGCGGTGGACGAAGAGGGTGTTTCCTCGTTCGTCGATGCGCCACGTCGTGGCGAATCGCGGCTCGGCCAAGGTCGAAGGACGGATGCCGCGGGCGTTGAGGTAGGGGTTGTCGGTGGTGGCGCGGGCGGCGGCGAAGGCCTCGACGGGCGCGCGGGACTCGATGCGGAGGCGCTGAGAGGGGCGATCGGCCGGGAGATTGAGCGGGGCTCGCGGCGTGCCGAGCCAGTCGCGCAGCTGCTGCCGGAGCTGGCCGAGAGAGTGGGTCCCCCGGCGCTGGACGAAGTCGACGATGGTGCCGTTGTCGCGGTCGTCTCGGACCGAGAAGTAGGTCCAGTGGCCATCGAGGGTCTGTCGGACGACGATCTTGTCGTGGTTGGACTCGAGGCGCAGGACGTGACTGCCCCGACTGCTTTCGGATTTGTCTCGCGTGTAGCCGTAGCGTTCGACAGCGTACTGAACGAGGTGGATATCGCGTTTGAATCGATCGAGCTCTTCGTCGTACATGGCGGCCCTCCTGGGCGTTGGAGCCGCGCTGCGGCGCGAGCCCCTTTGGGAGCTCGCGCCCGCGGCGCTGGGGTTACTGGGCGGCCTTGTCGTCCTCTTTGGCGTCGAACTCGCGGAGTTGAATCGTGGTCTCGCCCATGCGGGCCGGCAGGTAGTCGAAGCGGAGATTCCACGAACCGTCTTTGTTCTGGAAGGCGACGCCGATCCGGTTCCAGAAGCTCTTCTTCTCTTTGCCCTCGGTGGCGGGGCGTTCGATGACCGCGACGATCTGCATCATTTTCTTATCGTTGCTCATTGGAATTTCCTTTCCGTGTGTGCCGCTTGTGGCGCGGCTCGTTTTCGCCCTTAAGCGGGCCCGCAGGCGCTCCTCGACGATGCACGGCTGCATTCCCGGAGGGCTCCCTCTCGGGAAACCGGGAAAGCAGAAGCCGTGCACCCCGAAGGGGCCGAGCGGGCGAGGTCTCGAGGCGCGCCGTGCTGTGCGGGCCCGCGGCGAAACGAGGCGAGCAGCAAGCGCGCTGGAAGGAAAGAAGCCCCTTTGGGCACGGGAAGAAGAGAAAGGGAGTCCGCGAGTCGGAAAGCCGACCGCCGGCGTGGGACGCGGAGAGACTACGGACTGAAGAGGACTCGCATCGCGCGAGAACGGGGGGACGGTTCGGGCTCGAGCTCGAGCAGGTGCCAGGGCCGGTAGTGGAGGCCGCGAGGAGGCTCCGCGGTGGCATCGGAGAAGACGACGGCGTAGTCGTCCCAGCTCCAAACACGGAGACCGCGGGCGGTGAGTTTGGAAGCCGCTTGCGCGGCGCGTCCGTCACCCCAGACCGGGGGCTCGATGACGAGGAGTTCGCGCCAAGCGCGATAGGCTCCGAGGTCCGTCGGCGGCTCGGCGAGAGCCAGGTAGACCTCGAAGGCGCTCGTGGCGGTGGTGGAGCCCCAGCGCTGCATCATTGGGGGGCCGCGGCTATGGGCAGGGGCAAGGGGAGAGGCAGCGTGTGCGCGTCAGCGTCCTGGTCCTCGGGGTCGACCTCGTCGCACGCGTAGTGTTCGATGACCTGAACGAGAGACGTACAGAGCTCGCTTAGGGTCTCGCGCTGCTCGAGCAGACTCTGGACTTCGCTGCGCAGCTGGAGCGCGTCGGAGTCTTGGTGCGCCTGGGCCGCCTCCGGCTCGGGGGAGGCCTCGGCTGCGACGGCGTGGTGCTCGCGGACGATGGCGGCGTACTGCTCTAGGTTGCGCTCCGCGGTGATGGCCCGTTGCTGAAAGTCCGCGGCTCGTTCGAAGGCGGTGAAGAGCTTGTACTTGAGAGCGTGGACCTGCTGCGGTTCGGGGAGGGTCCGGATCTCCTTGATGGCTTCGCGGAAGTCCAAGAATGCGACGACGTTGGCTGGGGTCATGGCGGGTACCTTTTGGCTGGGCGGTCTGGCCGCTCGATTCGTCTGTGGGTCGAGCGTCCGCCGACTTTTGTTGACCAAAATCGACCTCGGGCCTGGCGATTTTGTGGATCCGCGCGGGGCGTGCCTCTCGGAGGCGCCAGAGGGCGGCGCGCGAGTGAAATTCGCGCCTTCGAAGGTCGGCGGGCGGAAGGGCCGTTTGCAGGGAGGGCAGGACGTGGCGCGAAATGGGCCGATCGTGCGGAACGTCGCAGTTGTTGCCCTAAATCGACACGCGGTCGGACGTTTTTTCGGCCGCGTGGCGCTTCGAAGCTTGGAGGATGCGCGCTGCCGTCGGGGGCTACCGGCGGCGGAAGCGGCCGCTTGCGAGCTCGCGCTGCTGGGCCTCGGAGAGGCTGTACTCGGCGGCGAGGCGAGCGAGCAGCAGGCGCACGGGCTTGCGGGGCCGGACTTTGGCCCAGTCCTGAATCGTCGTCGTGTGCACTTCGAGGAGCTCGGCGAGCCGGGCGGTGCCGCCGACGGTGCGAGCGAGCGCTCCGAGGGCTCCTGGCAAGCGGACGTCGGGGGCTCGTGGGAGGACGACGGGGTGAGCCACGGGCGAGTGCCGGCGACGGTGACTGGCGGATGTCGCTAAGTCAAGCGATGCGCCGGGGGCGCTCGGGGTGTTCAGCGGGAACGGGTGGCGCGACGCTCGGGATTGAAGTCGGCGAGCTGCCGGCACACGGTGGCGGGGAGGCCGTGATCCGATGCGATGCGCTCGAGCAGCATGCGATAGCGCTTCGGGAGTCTCTTCTGTCCCCAGCGCTGCAGGGTGCGAGACGAGATGCCGAGCTCCTTGGCGAGTGGGCCGGTACCGCCGGCCGCTCGTGCCAAGGTGCCCAAGGCACCCGGGAGTTCAACGGGTCGTCCGCCGGTTCCCGGTGCCGGTCCTTTTCTTCCCATCGCCTGCCCTGGAACTTCCATTGTAGTGGGTCCCGTCCGTCTGTCTGGGGGTTGAAGCGGGGACGGAGATGCGGCCGAGCGCCCGGCCGTGCTCGATGAGCTGACGGAGCTGGACGCTGACGCGGTCCAGGAAGGCGCCAAGAGGCTGCTCGCCCTCGCTGATGGCGCGCATGGCGGCTTCCCAGACAGCGGTCATGTCGGGGGTGGTGGCGACCTCGGGGAGAGCCTTGATGAGGGCGCGTCCGGTTCCCGTCGAGAGAATGGTCTTTTTTCCGCGGGCGACAAAGCCGCGCTCGAGGAGGATCTCGATGATGCTCGCGCGGGTGGCGGGTGTGCCGATGCCGTCGGTCTCGCGCAGGATCTTCTTGATGCTGGGATTGGTGACGAATGAGGCGACGTTGCACATCGCTTGCATGAGCGAGGCGTCCGTGAAGGGCTTGGGGGGCTGGGTCTTCTTGTCGCCGACGGTGACGTCGGTGGCGGTGATCGCGTCGCCGACTTTGAGCCTGGGGAGCGAAGCGTTCGATTCGGTATCGGGCTTCGGGTCGTCACCGGCGAGGTCCTCGGGAACTTCGGTAGTGACGACCTTCCAACCGGGAGCGAGGACCTGGCGGCCCGTGGCGACGAACGTCTCGCCGGCGATAGTGAGCTCGAGCTTGCTCTGCAGGTAGTCGTGGGGCGGATAGAACTGCATCAGGTACCTGCGGCAGATGAGCTCATACACGGCACGCTCGGTGTCGGAAAGGTGTGCTGCGCCGGAGGCATTGGGCGTCGGGATGATCGCGTGGTGGGCGGTCACCTTCTTGTCGTTCCACGCCTTGGAGCGGAGCGAGAGGTCGGCCTTCGCGATGAACCCGGCGAGGGCCGGAGCGTGCTTGCCGATGGCAGAAAGGACGGAGGGCGCCTGCGGGAGGTGACCCTCTGGCAGATAGGAGCAGTCCGAACGCGGATAGGTGGTCAGCTTGTGCTTCTCGTAGAGGGACTGGCAGGCGTCGAGGACCTGCTGGGCGCTGAGGCCGGCGCGTCTGGCAGCGTCAATCTGCAGGTCGGCGAGGGAATAGGGGAGCGGCGGTCCGTCGCTCTTCTTGTCCTCGGAGGCCTTCGCGACCGTGCCGCGCTGGCCGGTCGTACGAGCTCGGACCTCGTCGGCGAGCTCGCGGCGCAGCAGGCGCTTGTCGGCGTCGAGCTCGTGCTCGAGCGCGGGTCCGGGAACCCAGTGCGCGCGAAAGCCCGCGCCGCTCTCGACCTGGACGGTGGCGGTGAGAACGTAGTACGGGACGGGCCGGAAATTCTCGATGGCGAGGTCGCGCTGGACGATCAGACCCAGGAGTGGGGTTTGGACGCGACCGACGGAGAGAACGCCTTGGTAGCCGCTGCCTCGGCCGAGGAGGGTGTACAGCCGCGTCAGGTTCATGCCGTACAGCCAGTCGGCGCGTTGGCGTGCGAGCGCGGAGTCGGAGAGACCCCGGTACTTCGTGTTCGGCTCGAGGGCGCCGAGGGCTTTGCGGACGGCGTCGGGATTGACGTCGCTGATGAGAATGCGGTCGACGGGGCCCTTGTAGCCGAGGAAGTGGAGGACCTCGTCGACGAGCAGCTGGCCCTCGCGATCCGGGTCGCCGGCGTGCACGACGCGCTTGGCGTGCTTCAGGAGCGCCTTGAGCGACTTGACGAGGTCGGGGGTGGACGGCTCGAGCTTCCACTCGCTGGGGAGGATGGGCAGGTGCTCGAGCTTCCACTGCTTGTATTCCGGCGAGTAGGCCTCGGGAGGCGCGGTTTGCAGGATGTGGCCCGCGCACCAGGCGACGGTGTTGCCATCGCCGCATTCGATGTGGGCTTGCGCGCGCTTGTGCGGACCGGGCAGGACGTCGGCAATGGCGCGGGCGAGGCTCGGCTTCTCGGCGATGAAGAGGCGCATGGTTCAGGGCCTGGGCAAGAGGAACGAGGAGGTGGGCGAGGTGTCCGTGGCGCGCGCTCGAGCGGGGGCGCGAAGACCGAGTTTCACGGTGCGCCCCTGGGAATCGGGATGGATTTCGATTCGGAGTACGGGCCCGACAGAACGAGATCCTTGGAGAGGACGACGTTCACAGCGAAACCGGGACGGATGGTGATGGTCGGCTGGACGTTGATGTTGCGGCTGGTGATCTGCTGGCCGGTTTGGCTGACCTGTCCGGCGGCGCCGCGAGCCCACGACTGCGCGACGGTCGGCTGGTAGCCCTGGGTATTGCCGGCGGCAGCTTCCGAGGTCGCGGCCAGGAGGGATGCGACGGCTGCGCCCTTGATGATGCGGGCCCAGTGCTCGTTGACTCCGTCGGCCAGCCCCGCGGCTCCGGCGAGGTCGGCGGCGGGCATGCAATCGAGGGAGAGCGAGTCCCCGTTCGGGAAGATGAGGCGCTGCCAACACACGAGCACGCGCTCTTGCCCCCAGGCGACCATCGAATCGTACTGCGCCAGAAGCTTGGCTCCTTGCGGGATGAGCAGGATGTTGCCGGAGACGGTGTCGTAGACGTTCTCGCGAACCTGACCGATGACGGGACCAGGCAGGTCGCTGTTGATGGCGGTGATGAGAACGGCCGGGATGATCGTGCCTGCCTTGACCTCGAAGGGGCTGCGAGGCTGCTGTACGCGCTCGTTGAGGTAGGTGGCGTGGCGGCCAATGCCTTGGGGATCGAGAAACGTATTCTTGCGCTCCTGCATGTTGGGGTCCCCGTCGCCCCCGGCGCTCGGGACGCGCTGGGGCTCGGACGGTAGAAGCGAGGGAGGCGGGCTCGAGGCGGGAGGCTCGAACGAGGCGGCGCCGCGGGGAGCGTCGAAGAGGATTGAGGCGCCGCGGGCGCGCAGGTCCTGCTCGGCGCGTTCGTTGCGGAAGGGGGGATCGGCGGCGGCGCGGCCGGCCGAGAAGTCGGGGATTCCGGCGTCGGGCAGGGGCACGACCGAGAGCCGGTCGGTGGGCGGGGGCGGGTGAGCCCCGGGGCCGGGCTGCTGCTGGCCGCGAACCGTCTCGGGAATAATGGCAGCGGGTGGCGAGCCGGTCGGGCTCTCCCCTGTCTTCTTGGCGTCGGCGCCTCGTGACGACGGGAGGATTGCGGCCAGCAGGCAGACGAGGAGCAAGCCGACGATGCCGACGACGAGCGCGATCGCGGGTCCGGGTTTGAGCGTCCGGCCGCGGGTGGCGCGGAGGCGCAGGCGCGGATCGTCGGGCGCGATCTTCGAGGTGTGCGGATCGGCGGGTGCCGCCGCGGCGGCGGAAGACGACTCGGGAGCGGAGGTGGTCATGGCCTCGACCGGGTGATGCGAACGATCTGCTCGCTGTCGCTGGTGCCGAGGCGGAGCTCGGCGGACTCGAGGAGCCGGTCAACGACGTAGAAGTCGTTCTTCATGCGGTAGTTGACGAGCTGCGTGTCGCCGCCGCTCAGAACGAAGAGCGCGGGGGTTTCGCGCACGAGCATGGTCTGGGGGAAGCGGACAAAGGTTCGGCGGCCGTCGTCGAAGACTTGGACGGGAGTCCACGGCGGCCGGCCCTTGGTGACCTGGATGAGGTAGTCGAAGTTCAGCGCGCTGAGAGAGACGATCGGCGCCGAGTCACGGGCCTGGGCTGCTTGCGCTGCCCCTTCCGCGGCGAGTTTCGTGACCTCCTCCTGAGGGAAGCGCCACGTGACCATGGCCATGTACGTGTCCTCGTAGCTGTGCAGCTCGAGCATGTAGGCGTGACCGTGGTCCGTATTGATGGCGAGGTTCGTCTCGAGTCCTGGGCGGGTGGGTTTGAGATAGACGTGCCCCTGCTCGACGCCGGTCGGGTCGACGGCCTTGCCCTCGGCGAGGACCCAACGGACGGTGTCGCCGCACGCCGGTTGACCAACGATGTGTTCCCCAGGCTGGAGCGCGATGTCCGTGATGCGCATGGGGGCCGCGAAGACCTGGTACAGGCTGCCCGGCTCGAAGACGTACTGGACGATGGCGTTGAAGTAGCCGCCCTGATCGGGCGTCTGGACAGCGCGCTTGTTCGCGTCGGTGACGACCTGCTGAGGAGGCGGAGGTGGGCGCTTGGTCTGGGTGGCCGGCACGGGTAGGGCGCGTGGGGGAGGCATCGGTTTGAGCTGTCCGGCCGAACCTTGGGCAGGTGCGGTTGGTGGTGCGGCCGGAGCGCTGGGCGCCAGAGGCGCTGCGTCCTCGACCGCGCGGGCGCGGATGTACGCGGACGCGGGCGGCGGGGGCCGGGAGGCGCACGCGGTGATGCACGAGATGGCGATGACGAGAATGGCGAGATAGGGGCGCATTAGCTTTGAACCTTGTCCCAGTGGAATTCGTCGACGAAGAGGCCGATGGGGTTTTTTGCCATCTGGTCCTCGGTGGTCGGGGGCGCAACGGTGACCTTGAACATCCCTCGCCAGAGCGAGGGCGAGCCCATGGGGGTGCCGCTCTTGTCCCACTGCGTTTCGCGCCAATCGATTTGCCAAGTTTCGGCAGAGACTCGGACCATCGAGGCGATTTCGAGCGTGACGCGCTGGTCGGCGGAGCGTTTGAACGGATCGTTCTCCGGCTTGGAGACGAACGCGGTGAGCATATTGCCGCCGTGGGGCGTGACGAGGTTGTACGCGTCGAGCCAGTTCTTGCGTACGAGCGCGGTGTCGCTCGAGATGGTTCGGGTGTCCTCAACGAAGCGTCGGAGGTGGTAGCGGAGCGTGGCCTCGTTCGGCGCGTACTGGTGCGCGCTCTGCGCAATGGGCCCGAGATAGGTGGGGGCACCGACCGCGTCGACCTGGATGATGTGCGGCACCGCCTTGGGGCGACTGCCGAGATAGATCATCCCGAAGATGGACAGCAGGACCAGGCCGAGACTCGCGAAGGAGGCGAGCCGCCAGTTCTTCGCGTGGACGATGGCGCTTCCGAGGCGTGGCGTCCCACTCCTGGCGCGCGCGCCTGTAGGGGGTGTCGGCTTCGCCTTGGGGTTTCCAGGTGAGTTTCTCCATGATGGGTTGCCTTTCAGGCTGGGGAACGGGTCGGAACGATGACGGTGGCGGTGGGCTGGGCGCGGACGGCTCCGTCGCAGCGCCGGGCCGGGCGGGCATGGACTGCGTTGAGGGCGCGCTGCGGCCTGCTGCTGGTGAGGCGCCTCTGGACGCCGTGATCTGCGGTGAGGCTTGCGATCCGGACGCCTGCTGGGAGCTCATGACCAGCGTGCGGTTGGCGCCGCCCCCGGAGGGCGCGCTGGAAGCTGCGGCTGCGCCGGGAGATGCAGCTGCGGACGAGGAACCGGCCGGCGACGAGCTGGTGGGGCCCGCGCCTCCGCTTGCTGGTTGCGGAGCCTTGCCAGCTACCGAAGCGGCCTTGCCCGCCGCACCTGCGGCGGAGGAGGCGGCCCCGGAAGCGGCCTTCGTGGCGGCGTAGCTGGCGCCCCCGGTCTTGATTGCCATGGCGGTGCCTACGGCGGCCCCCGCGGCGGCCATGACCGGAGACGCGATGTCGCCGGCCCCAAGGTTGGGCGTGCCTGACATGAGGCTTGCCGCGAGACTGGGGGCCTTCCAGGTCACGAAGGCGAGCGCCGCGACGGTGAGGACGACCGCGAACACCTCGTTGAGAGGAATGTCGGGCGACGAGAACTTCAGGCCGCTGGCCAGCACGGGCTGAATGGCGGCGACAATGAAGCTCAGGGTCATGAGCTTGATCGCGACAGCGACGACGGCGCCGATGGCCTTTTCGGCCAAGAACTTGGTGCTCGGGAGGACTCCGAAGGGGAGGAAGATCCCGACGAGGCCGACGATCAGGTAGTACTCGAGCACGCCCAGGAAGACGTGGATCGCCATGACGAAGTAGCAGGCGAGGATGGCGAAGTAGCAGACGGCGAAGATGAGCAGCTTGCCGATGTCTGTGATTCCGAGGTCGGCAATCTTTTTCACGAGTGGTTCGGTGACGTCGAGGCCGTACCCGGCGAGCTGCGATGGATCCATCAGGAGCGACACGCCGCCGGCTCCGCCGCCGGCTAGCTGGCCGACCTGAATGAGGCTGTCCACAAAGGACTTGGCGACGGAGGGAAAGGCCCCCACGAGCCAGATCCAGAAGCCGATGTGCAGGATCTTCTTGAACACGGCCGAGACTCGATCGCCGCCGTCGAGAGCCCACCAAAAGCCCATGAGCACGACGTCGATGAGAATGAGTCCTCCGAGGATCGCGTGGGCCGCGCCCGTAACGCGCGAGGAGCCCGCCGAGAAGACGGAGATGAAGTTGCGTAGCGTGAGGGTGAGGACGTTGAACGTCATGGGATTGCCCTGCCGCTAGGGGAGCGTGGTGACAGGCGGGACGGGGGCACCGCGGTACGTGTAATTGTCGAGATCGCGCTGGGTCCTCTCGTCCGAGAGCAGGTGCTCGGAGGCATTCGCCGCAGCGACGTCCGCCAGGACGCGGCCCGTTGTGGTGAGCGACTGAATGATGGTGTTGTTTTGCGAGACCATGACGCCGAGCATCTGGTCGACCGCCTGGAGTTGGGCGACGATGCTGTCGGAGCCACCGGACTGCGCGAGAATCAGGGTGGCCTGGTCGGTGTTGTCCTGCAGGGTCGAGAGGGACCCTTGCGAGCGTGCCGCCACCATCGAAGCCCCGAGAATCTCGTTGTGCCATGCCGCGCGGTTCGCCTGGAATGCCGACGACGGCGTTCCGGCGTAGCTACTCGGAAAGAGCTTTTGGAACTGCGCATTGACCTGGTTCATGCGGTATCCCATGGTGTTGATGTCGCTGGTAAGCGAGTTGAAGGTGTATTGGCTTTGCTGGATGAGCCCCATGACCGACTGGAACGATTTCGGGGTCGAGGTGGTTCACCATGTTGGTGAGCACTTGGAGCTGGTAGCGGACGCTCATCAGCATGTTGGAGAGCGTGCCGACCATGCTGGTGGTCTGGGTGAGGATGCCGAGGAGGATGGTCGCGTCCCCTCCAAAGATGTCTGCGCTTGCGGTGTCGGATTCGACCAAGCGAGCGATGAGGAGAGTGGCGGAGAGGAGCAGCAGGTTGCGGCGGCGGACGCGAGGTAGGGGCATGGGACAACTCCGGGGGGTGGGCAGGTTTCACAGCTCGGGGAGGTAGTCGGCGCGGCGAGTGGGCGCGTTGTCGAGCAGCTCGACAGCCCAGATCACCCCGCGGCGGTGAAGCATCGCGGACGCGTACTCGTGGGGCTGACGCTTGCGGACAATCTCGTCGAGGAACCGGTGGTCCGACCCGCTCGACATGCCGACCAGGGCGAGAGCGGCGGGACCGAGATTGAGCTGGAACAGGCGCCGCCCTTTGACGCTGCGGTAGTAGTAGTCGCGCTTCTTCTGGGCGCGGGCGAGGATCTGGACCTCGGCGATGGTGAGGCCGACCCTCTGATAGGCCTCGGTCATCGCGGGACTGAGAGCCTCCTCGTCAGGGAGAAAAATCTTGGTGTGGCAGGCCGAGAGGATGGTCGACATCAGTTCCGGCTTGCTGATGGCGTCCGCAACCTCCTGGGTGGCGAAGACGACGTAGACGTTCTTCTTGCGAAGAGTCTTGAGCCACGCCTGGAGGCGACTCGCGAAGACCGGATGGCTGAGAAACAGCCAGGCCTCGTCGACGATCATGAGGGTCGGGCGACCGTCGAACTGGCCCTCGACGCGGTGAAAGAGGTACTCGAGCGCCGGGATGAGGACCGACGGGCCGAGGCCCATCAGGTGCCCCATCTCGATCATCGTCCACGGGGACTGCTGGATGTCGTCGCGCTTGGCGTCGAAGATTTGGCCGTAATTGCCTTCGAGTGTGTAGGGGCGAAGGGCTTCGGCGATGAGGCCTCGGTGCGAGCGCACGAGCGCGACGAAGGTCGTCAGCGTGCGATCGGCGCGGTCTGGCATCGCGGCCAGGCTGTCGAGCGTCGCGTCGACCGCCGCCTGCATGTCGTGGGAGACCTCGACGCCCTGGGACGCGAGCAGCGTGACGATGAACTGCGCCGCCCAGGTTCGCTCCGCGGGATCGTCAATTCGGGCGAGGGGCTGGAAGGCGACCTGTGCGCGTTCGTTCCCGGGCTCGTAGCAGACGCCTCCGACGGCGAGCGTCGCGGCGCGTGCGGAGCGGTCCTTGTCGAAGATGATGACCTGAGCGTTCGGGTACTTGAGCCAGGAGAGGGCGAGTACGCCCAGCAGGACGGATTTGCCGGCGCCGGTCGGGCCGATGATGAGCGTGTGGCCGACGTCTCCGACGGCGAGGTGCAGCCGAAAGGGCGTGGAGCCAGTCGTGCTGCAGTGCACGTGGGGAATGCCGACTCCGGAGACCTGGCGCAGGTGCGCGTTCTCCTGGTCACCCGCCCAGACGGAGCTGACGGGCATCATGTGCGCGAGGTTGAGCGAGTTGACGATGGGCCGCCGGACGTTCGCGTAGATGTGCCCCGGGAGGCTGCCCAGCCAGGCGTGGGTCGAATTGAGGGACTCCTCCTTGACGGTGAAGCCTCGCGCCTGGATGACCTTCTTGACGCCCTGCATCTTGGCGCGCGCCTTCTGCAGGTCCTCGTCCCAGACGGTGATGGTGGTCGTGAGGTATCCGAAGGAGACGAGGTCGTCGCCGAGCTCCTGGAGAGCCTCATCCGCATCCGCGGATTTGCCGGCGGCGGCGTTGTCGATGAGCGCGCTCTCCTGTTTGGCCGCCTCCTCCTTGATGAGGGTGAGAAGCCCTTTGCGTTTGGCCCACCAGCGCTTGCGATAGGTCTCGAGGGCATTCTTGGCCTCGAGCTTGTCCATACAGATGAAGCGAGTGACCCAGCGGTACTCGGTCTGTAGATGGTTGAGGGCGTCGAGGATGCCGGGGAGGGTCGTGGCCGGGAACCCGGACACGGTCGCGGTTGGAATGAAGTGCGTTCCGAGGATCGGCACGTCCCCGGGGGTCAGCGCCATGTCCGGCAGGAAGGCGTCCAAGTACATGGGCGTCTCCGGGAGCCGGACCGGGTGGCGGTCCGTCGAGATCGTGCTGTGGAGGTACGAGAGGGTTTGCTCGTCATCGAGGGCTCCGACCTCGGGAAACACGCCCTTCAGGAGATCGGTGATTTCGGCGACGGTGCGCTGGAAGTACTCGAGGTCGCGCAGAAGCGAGGTGCTGTGGTCGGGCTTGGCGTCCGGGTCTTCGTAGAAGTACGCGGCGACGCGGTTGTGGCTGTCGGGCGGGAGTCCCCAGACGAAAGTCAGGTAGTAGGAGCTCTCGAAGTGCTGCCCGTGCGAGTGGAAGGACTGCTGGCGCTCGTAGTCGACGACGTAAGCCGCCGGATGTGACCAGGTGCCGGCGGGGTAGTCGTTGGAGGCGAAGCGCTGCGCCTCGAGAAAGAGCGACCATCCGGAGCCGAGGCGGCGAAGCCCGTTGTTCAGGCGGGCGATCGCGGAGACGAACTCGGAGTCGAGAGAGCTCGCGAGGTCCGGCCCGCGGAACGCGATCGTCTGTTGAAAGAGCGCGTCCTTCTGCAGGACGACGCCCGGAGCGACGAGGGCTGCCCAGGGGAGGTGATCCGGCAGTCGATGGGTGGGTTCTCGGTATTCGCGCAGATTGAACATGGGGCCTGTGGTGGGTTGGAGGATTGGGTCGGCGCTGGGAGAATCGAACTCGCACACCCGCCGCCGCGAATCGGATGGGAAGCCGTCGCGGCTGACGCGCAGAGGAAGCGGCGGGGCCACCGAGGGCGCCGAAGCGGCGCGCGGCCGCTAAGGCAGCAAGCGGTGGCGCGTCTTGATGGCGCGAAGAAAGACGTCGAAGAAGTACGGGTCCTGCTTCGCCGCGGCGACGCCGGCGATGTGCAGCACCAGGCCGACGGGCAGGATCCAGAGCTGGTGGCCGCCAAGCACCAGAGCGGCAGTGCCCGTCCAGAGAACGAACGCGGCGCTCCGCGGCAGGCCCGCAATGGTGATGGGATCGACGAGGGAGCGGTGGACGGGGACCTCGTAACCGTCGGGCGTGCTCATCCCATGAACCCGAGGAACGGCAAGGCCCAGGTGGTGGCGCTGAAGGTGATGGCGAGACCCATCACGACCCAGAGCGCTTTGCGCATCGTCGAGCCACCTTCGGAGAAGGCGATGGCAAAGCCCAGCGCGACGATGGCCACGATGCCGACGCCCTTGGCGACGGGTCCTGTCAGGGAGGCCACGAGCTGCTGGATGGGGCCCTCCCACGGCATGCCGCCGCCGAACCCGCCGAACTGGGCGCTGGCGATGGAGGGGCGGAGCAGCAGGCCTGCGAGGAGAAGCATTTGCGCCGCGCGGAGAGTGCGGGCGTCGAGGATGCGGGCGATGCGGGACGGATTGGTCGAGGGGTCCATAGAAATGGGTTCCTTTCGGTTCGTTGTTCGTTGGGCTCAGACAGGCGTGAGGTGCCAGGTGCCGTCGGCTGCGGCGCCGACGACGCGATCGATGCCGGAGATGGATCGGCCCGCGGGATGGGACTTGTCCCGGCGGATGTGGACGCAGACGTTCACGGTCTGCGCGACCAGGGCGCGCGGCGCGCTGGGAACGACTTCCTCGATCAGCTGGCAGAGCCGATCGAGCATGGCGCGCGTGTCGTTGGCGTGGATGGTCGCGATGCCGCCCGGGTGGCCGGTGTTCCAGGCCTTGAGGAGCTCGAGCGCGGAGCCGTCACGAACCTCGCCGACGAGGATGCGATCGGGCCGGTAGCGCATGGCGGCCATCACGGCGTCGCGCCATGTGTGGACGTTGGGCTGGGTGAGGACCTGGACCTTGTTCTTGGCCGTGCACTGCAACTCGGGCGTGTCCTCGATGATGACGATGCGGTCGTCGGTCTCGTCGGCGATCGTCTTGAGCAGCGCGTTGCAGAAGGTCGTCTTGCCGGAGCCGGTGCCCCCACCGACCAGGATGTTCTGGTGGTCGTGGATCGCTTGGGCAAGCGCGCGGTGGTGGTGCTCGGAGAGGATGCCTTTGGCGCGGTACTCCTCGAGCGAGAAGACGATGCGGGCCGGCTTGCGGAGCGCAAATGTGGGCGCGTCGACGATGGGCGGGATGGACCCCTGGAGGCGCGCATTCCACGGAGCGGGCAGCTTCGCGGAGAGCGACGGGCTGCGCGCCGTCAGCTCGGCGCCCATTTCGGACGCAATGAGGCGAAGGAGGCGCTCGGCCTCAATGGGGGTCATCCGGACCCCGGCGGGCTTCATGCCGACGCCGACCTTCTCGGTCCAGAGGACACCGTCGGCGTTCAGCATGATCTCGACGACCAGGTCGTCGGCGAGAAAGGCCTGCAGGGGGGCGAGAGCGGTTCTGAGGGCGCTGGCTCGCCGGGCTTGGCTCTCGTTGGCAGGCGACGTTGCGGTCACGGTGCCTGTAGGTCGAGCGTCCGCGGATTTTTGTTGCCCTGAAATCGACCGACCCTCGTGCGAAGTCACGGGGAGTGATGCGAAGCCGGGCGCGAGGGGCGTCGTGGGGCGCGCGGGGGCTCGGTGTCCGTGCCCGCAGAGGTCGCGTTGGCGGCGGCGCGCCGCAGGGCACGGGCCGCCGCTCTCCACGCGCGTGGGTCGCCTTCGGCAAGCAGGAAGCCGAGCAGCTCGAGGACCTGACGCTGGAAGCCGGCTACGCGTGGGTCGCTTGCGGGGCGGAGGTCGTCCGCGATGAGCCGTACGGCGTCAGGTATTACCCAGGGTTCGGATGGATTGAAGCGATGGGCACCGCATCCCATGCAGACGAAATGCGGGTCGAAGAAGAACGCGCTGCGGTGGCCGCAGTCGACGAGCGACCGGGCGAGGGCGATGAGGTGTCGCATGCCTAGGGCGCTCCCCGGCGCTTCGGTGCAGGAGGCGGAGAGGTGCGGGCAGCGGGCGGAGAGCTGGACGGAGGTGCCGTGGCTGTTGCTGCGGCGGTCGCTAGCTCGGAGTCGTCGGCGACCTTTTCGTGCGGGAGGTCGTCGACGAAGCGGGCACCCTGCGAGAGCTGAGCGGACAGGTGCTCGACGAACTTCTTGTAGCGGCTTTGGCCGGTCGCGCGTGCAGCCTTCGTGGCGTCTTCGGGAATGGTTGGGGTGTGGGCGAACCACAGCTTGACGAAGGTCGCGAAGGCTTCGGTAAAAATCTCGACGTCGCGTTGCGCGCGTGCGGCGGCGCGCTCGAGCCAATCGAACCGACGCAGGAGGAGCGTGGCATCGGCGGTGCGATCGAGGTACTGGCGGAGAGCGGCTTCGACGGCGGCGCTCTCGGTGACAGCGCTGGCGGCGCAGAACGCCTTAACGCGAGCGGCCATGGCGGGGTCGACGTAAGCCTGGAGACGCGGGCGTCGCCGTCTTGCGACCTTGTTCATGTGAGCTCCGGGAAGTTGGTGACGGGGGTTTCCGCCTCCTGAGGATCCTCTTCGTCGTCGGCGACCGACGGGTTTGGGATCGAGAGGCAGTCGAGGCCCATGAGGTCGATGGCGACCGGTTGCCCGGGAGAGGGCACGTCGCCCGAATCGGGCGCTGGCGCGGCCGGCGCCGAGGGCGCGCCGAGGGCCGGCTGAGCATCAGGCCTTGGCGCCGCTGGTGCGGCCCGCATGCCTTCCCAGTCGTTCCGAACTGTCGCGGGAAGCTCTCGCGCTTGTTCCTCCGGGGAATCGGGCGGAGGCAGACCGTCCCGGCCCTTGAACCGGGGATCGAGAAAATACCGGACCTTTCTTGCGCGGTAGGGGTTGAGACCTCCGACAAGCACGATGCCGTCATCCTGCGGGAGCTGATTGACCTCGGCAGGAGTGAGCAGAGGCCGGGCGTACTCCTGTTCGCTTTCGGAGCGGTGGGTCAAGAACAGGCCCGAGCCAGAGAGGCTGCGCTGCATCTTCTTCTCGGTGGCCTGGCCGAGGAGGTCGGAGATGCGCTTGGCGGTCTTGTCGTCGTTGGCCGCGTAGGTGACGCGGATGTGGCAATTGTCGAGGATGGAGTTGGCGGGCCCGTAGGACTTCTCGAGCTGGTTCAGGGACTGGGCGATCAGAAACGCCTTCAGGCCGTAGCCGGCGATGAACGCCAACGCGGTCTCGAAGAAGTCGAGTTTGCCGAGCGACGGGAACTCGTCGAGAAGGAGAAGGAGGCGGTGCTTGTACGCAGTCTTGCCTCCGAACTCCATGGACTCGGTGAGGCGGCGGCCTATCTGGTTGAGCATCAGGCGGATGATCGGGCGCGTGCGCGCGAGGTCGCTGGGCGGCACGACGAGGTAGAGGCTGACGGGGGAGTCCCCATTCATCAGGTCGGCGATGCGAAAGTCGCTGGCCGACGTGTTTTGCGCGATCACCGGATCGCGGTAGAGGCCGAGGCAGGACATGGCCGTGGAGAACACGCCGGAGAGCTCGTTCTCGCTCTTGTTGAGCATCTCGCGTGCCGCCTGGGAGACGACGGGATGCGGGCCGGTTGCCAGGTGACTCGTCGTGAGCATCCGCTGGAGCGTGTCCATCTGCGTGCGGTCCGGATCGGAGAGAAACGAGGCGACGCCGGCGAGCGTCTTGTCCGGCTCCGCGTAGAGCACGTGCAGGATCGCGCCGCACAGCAAACTGTGGGCGGTCGTCTGCCAGTGGTCCTTGCTGTCTTTCTCGCCGGTGGGATCGACGAGGATGTCCGCGACGTTCTGGACGTCTTTCACTTCGGAGAGGCCCTTGCGGATCTCGAAGAGAGGGTTGAAGCGAACGCTGTCGGTGGCCGTCGGCTCGAAGCGCCAGGTCCTGCTGAACTTCTGCCGCCATCCCGCGGTGAGCGCCCAGTTCTCCTTCTTGATGTCGTAGACGAGGACGCTGTGCGGCCAGCTGAGGAGAGTCGGGATGACGAGACCCACGCCCTTGCCGGAGCGAGTGGGCGCGAAGCAGAAGACGTGTTCGGGGCCGTCGTGTCGAACGAGCTGCCCGAGCCGTGGGGCGGTCGTCTTCGTCTTGCCGGCCGAGTCGATCGTGGTGCGGAACTGCGGCGTCGCTCGTCTGGCAAAGCACGACGCCCGCGTCGCGCAGCAAGGCCGGCCTTCTTGATCTCCTGCGTGGTCGCCCAGCGCGAGCTGCCGTGGGCGTTGCTCGTGCCGGAGGACTTGCGGCGAAGGCCCGCGATGAGCGCGAAGGCCGTGCCGAGCAGCGGACCGAGGGCGGCTATGCCCTGAGCGTTGCGGAACACGATGGGAGCGCGCGTCCCGTATGCTCGATTCCAGGTGAACCACGCCCAAGGCGGGTAGAGGCGGGTCTCCCCCAGGGCGACGGATGCCGGTCCGAGGCGGGGTGAGTAACGGAGGCTCGCGGCGACGTATTGGGTGGACGCGGAGGAGCTGACGAGGGAGAGGACGACGAGCAGGAAGGCGGCGAGGATGCGCATGGGCCCTGCACGGAGGTCGAGCGTCCGCGTCGTTTTGTTCCACTTTTTTTTGGGGGGCACCTCAGTCGTCGGAATCGCCGAGGCGAACGGTCTTGCCGACCGCCGATCCGGCAGGGGCTTCGCCCGAAGCCTGCCGGCGCGATGGGTCGCCGGGTCGGTCAGTGCGTCGAGGATCCCGCGTGGATCGAAGAAGGTCTCGCCGGCGTCGCGGCTGTGGTCGATGGGCGGCAGCACCCGGGTCAGGGCGTCGGGCGATGCGGGCAGGAGCGTCTGTGCGTCCTGGGCCTCGCAGCAGGAGAGAACGAGAGTGGAGCGCAAGCGGCGCCGCGCGCCGTTGTGCAGGGCATTAAGGTAAGCGGCGACGGCGCTCTCCGCGGCTTCGGCCGTGACCTTGCCCCGCTTCCAATCCTCCACGAGGAAGCCGAGGACGGTGTCGATCTCCTCGATCCGGCCGAGAAGCCAGGTCCGGCCGAGCTCGTCACGGGGCGCGTTGAGGGCCTCGAGCTCGCCCAGCAGCTGGGAGAACCGCTCAGCGTGGTTGATGACGTCCTGGAGACCGGGGGGGTAGAGGGGGCCGAAGACGGACATGGGTAACGGTTAATCGAGCCGCGCGCGCCAGTTGTTGCCGTGAAAATGAAGCGCCCGATGCGAAATGTTCGAAGAGAGCCGGGGGGTGGGAGGGCCGGAGGGAAGCGTAAGTCGTGCGGCGCCGGACTTTTGTTGCCCTAAAAATGGCGGCCTCCGCCGATTTATTTCCGGAGGGCGCCCCCGGGGGGAGGGGCCGAACGAAAATGGGCAGCGTAGGTCGTGCGGCGCGCGACATTTGTTGCCCTAGAAATGAAGGGCCCGGTCCGAATTATTTCCGACAACAGGCTCGGCCTTTGGCGTCGCGGGTCAGGGTGACCTGTTGGGCCTCGGCCCGGCGGAGAGCCGGTGTGGCGCGCACGAGAGCGAACCGCGAGCCGTCCGAAACGACCGCAGCGCTTCTCCGACTGTGCCATCTTCCGGTTTGACGTCTCGTCAGTCCCTCCTGCGAACGGGAGGGTCCGGCGGATCGGCCTCTGGCGGGTGGGGCAAGCGAGAGCCCTGATCCGCGCTGTCGTCCCTGGCTGCTCCTTCCGCTACAATCGTGTCGAATGGAGGTTCCCGCTCGCTTCGTACGGGACTACCTCGAGGCTGCCCGCGAATACGGTCTGGCGGCGAACGACCTGCTCCACGGCCTCCCTTTGACGCGCGAGCAGCTCGAGGAGCCGCGCGCGCGGGTCCGTTGGAACGACTTCGCGGAGCTCACCGAGCGTATCGGGGCGGCACTGGGCACGAACATCGCATCGAGGAGTTCGGGCGCCTGACGGGCACGCGCATCTCTCCTTGGACTTTAGTACGGCTCGTACCCCACGCCGTGAGCCCGGCGCTCCTTCTTCGCATCGCGCTCCAGTTTGTGGGGCCCGCGCTCTTCCCCATCTAGGGCACGAGCTCCGCGCGCGCGCCGGCGGAACGATGCGACTCACCCTGTCGGTGCCTCCCTCGTACCGGGGCAGCGAGACGTTCTTTCGGGTCTGCGTGGGCGGCATCCGGGCCAGCACCACGGTCTTCGGATACAAGGCACCGCTCATCGCCATCGCCTCCATCGGGCCGCGTGGCTGCGTCCTGGACATCACTCCGCCCCCCAACCGCACTGCCGTCGGACGCGTGTGGAGCGCTCTGCGCGCTCTGCGCGGAGAGAGCGCGCTATTCGACGAAGTCGTGCGGCAGCACGAGGCGATGCAAGATGTTTTCGGTGTGCTCCTGCGCACGCAGAGCGAGCTTCATCAGCTAATGGAGCGCGTCCCGGACCCGCTCGTCGTCTACCGCGACGGCGTGGTCCTGTGGACGAACCGAGCTTTTATCGCCGCGCTTGGCTGGGTATGCGAGCCAGGATGATCTCCGCGGCAGGCACCTCGTCGACCTCGTCCACCCCGCGGACCGGGATGCAGCGGCCGCCGCGCTCGCGCTCCCCTCGGCGAGGTAGAACGCAGACGTTCCGCGTTCGAGCGACGGATGGCTCCTCACGCAGTTTCGAGCTCAGTGAGCCACAAGGCGTCAGCTTCGACCAGGTCCCGGCGCGAATGGTCGTTGCGCGCGACGTCACTGAGCGCAACGCGCTCCGCGAGCAGCTCGTCCTCGCCGACCGGATGTCCCAGCTCGGCTTCCTCGCCGCCGGGGTTGCACACGATTTAACAATCCGGTCGCGTACGCCCTCGCCGCGCTCGACTCTGCCATGCGGGACATCGACGCCGGGCGACTCGACGCCGCACGGGACTCCGGCGATCGCTCGCGAGGGGGCTGGCGCGAGTGGGCGGGATTGCGAGCGACCTGCGGATGTTCACGCGCGGCGCTGAGCAGCGCGCGGAGGTCGTCGATTTGTCGAGGGTGCTCAAGGCCACGACGGACCTGGCCGCGGTGAACGTTCGCACGCGCGGGCGCCTCGTGGTCGACCTGGGCCCGACACCGCCGGTCTTCGCGATCCGGGAAGGCTCGGGCAGGTGTTCATGAACCTCCTCGGTGAACGCCATCGATGCCATCGACGCAGGCGATCCGGAACGAACCGCATCGAGGTGCGCGCCTTCACGGATGCCGAAGGGCGCGCGGTGGTCGACATCGAGGACAACGGACACGGCATTCCGGCGGATATCCAGTCTCGTCTCTTCGAGCCGTTCTTCACCACGAAGGCCCCGCGGTCGGGGAGCGGACTGGGGCTTGCGATTGCCATCACATCGTGAGTGATTCTGGGCGGGCGGATTGAGGTCGCGTCGCCGTCCGGCGGGGGAGCGCTCTTTCGCGTGCTCCTCGCCCCCCACACCGGTCCCGTGCCGCTGCCCGCTCCCGCACCACGAAGCGCGCGCCGACTTCGCGTTCTGGTCATTGACGACGAAGTAAACCTCGCGAGAGCGGTGGGCAAGCTGATTGAAGACGAGCACTACGTGGATGTCGTTACTAGCGGCGAAGAAGCATTCGGTCGTCTCGAGGCGGGTGCCGACTACGACGCGGTTCTCTGCGACATGATGATGGCCGGGATGAGCGGGATGGATTTCACGCGAGGCTATCGGCCCTGCGGCCCGCCCTGGCCAAACGGGTGGTCTTCATGACGGAGGCGCCTTCAGCACCAGTGCTCAGCGGTTTCTGGACGAGGTGAGGAACCCCCTCCTGCACAAGCCGTTCAGCCGTGCGGACGTCCTCGGCGCCGTCGACCAGGTGCAAAGTTGAGGACCAACCGTCGCCGCTGCGGCACTGTAGCGCGACGGCGCCCACCGAGATCCCGGAGGACGTCGATAGTCTAATGACGCCGACGGGGCGCCGGTCTCCTCCGCTCCGCCCCCTTTTCGCCGCGTCATCGTGGTCAAGGTGAAAGGAGCGCTTCGCGTCGAGGAGACTTCGACGGTCTTGCGCTCACGGCCGCCTGCTAGATTGAATCTCACGGCAGCCTGCAAGGCGTTGTCATCCACACTCGCGCGTTCCCAGGGTGGGAGAATCTTGGGCGCTGGCGCCCAGTTCCGCGGGAATTTCACGAAGGCTGTCGTAGTCTCCCCGCCATGTCTCGCGGCGCGTTCACACCCGTCGACGCCGAGCGCTTCTACGATCAGTTTGGCAAGAAGCAGGATTTGCAGTTCTACGAGAACGCGGCAATCGAACGTTTACTTGCGCTCGGGGATTTTCGAGCACGCGTCGACCGTGTTCGAGGTGGGGTGTGGCACTGGGCGTCTGGCCGAGCGCCTGCTTCGCGAGCGCCTGCCGCCAAGCGCCCGCTACGTCGGCGTCGACGTCAGCGCGACGATGGTCCGCCTGACCGAAGAACGCCTGGCTCGCTGGCGCGAGCGCGCCAAGATTCGGCGGTCGGAGGGCACCGCGCGCTGGCCAGAAGGGGACGGCGCATGCGAGCGATTCGTGGCGACCTATGTCTTGGACCTGCTTGAGATCCTGAGCGATCGCCCTTGTCCAGGAGGCCCGACGGCTGCTGGCGCCGGAGGGCTTGCTCTGCATAGTCGCGATGACGGAGGGGCAGGCCCCGATTCACGCGCGTTGTGCGCTGCCTGGAAGGCCGTGCATGCGTGCAACCCGCGGCTCGTCGGCGGCTGCCGCCCTGTGCGCGTCGATGCGTTCCTCGATGCGGCCGCGTGGCCGTGTGACACACAGGGAGCTCATCTCCTCGTGGGCGGTCTGCTCGGAAGTGATGATTGCCGCTCGCACATGACTTCTCGTCGGCCCGGCGGCTCCCACGTCGACGGTCGCGCGCAGGACATCGGGCGCACGGGGGAAGGATTGAGGGCGCGACAATGCGCTTCACGGATGCCGCGCCGAGGTCGAGCCGGGCGCCCAAGCGAGCTCGAGCCAGCGAGCGATGTCGCGCCGAAGAAGCATCCCCACGAGCTGGCCGTGATTGAGAACGGGAAGCTGGCCGACATCTCGCCGGGCAGCTCTCGAATGCCTCGGCAAGCGGCTCCTCGGGCTTCGCGAGAGCCAGCGATTCGTCAGCGCGCATCACGCTGTCCACGGGCGTCCTGGACCATTGCGCAGGCAGCACGCGGCGCACGTCCGACAGGGACACGACGCCGATGAGCTTTCCGTCTCGTACGACGGGAAAGGCCTGGTTGTCCGACGGAATCAGGTAGTCGTGTACAAGAGCGGCCAGCGGGAGGTCCGGCGCAACGGTCGGCGCGTTGCGCCGCATGAGCTCCTCGACCGTGTGACCTGCAAGCGCGTCGCCGATGGCCAGACGCCGGTAGGATTGCGCGGCGGCGCTGGTGCAGGAACCATCCGATGAAGGCGAGCCACAGTCCGCCAACGAGGCCGGTTCCGAAGAACACCACGTGCGCGCCGAAGACCATGGCGATGCCCGTGACGATGAAGAGCCAGCCAAAGAGCTGGCCCATGGCGGACACGCGACGTGTGGATAGCCGAAGGTCGCCGCTCGAGGCCCAAAGGATGGACCGCAGCACCCGTCCCCCATCCAGCGGGAACGCGGGGATCAGGTTGAAGACGCCGATGACCGAGGTTGATGGGCCCAAGCCACGCGAGGAGCGTAGCGACCGGCCCGAGCTGAGCGAGCCCGCGCTGCGCCGTTTCGATGTTGGCGAGCGAGACCCCGGAGTGGCTGCGACTGCGAGGAAGAGGAAGGCGAAAGCCGAGCAGGATGCTCGTGATCGGCCCTGGCGATTGCGGTGAAGAACTCGGCGCGAGCCGAAGGGGGCTCGTGCTCGATGTTCGAGACGCCGCCGAGAGAAAAGAGGGTGATGCTGCAGCACGCGCAGCCCGTAGCGGCGCGCCACGAGCGAATGGGCGAGCTCGTGGAGCAGGATGCCCCCGAAGAAGAATACCGACGCGGTCAGCGCGACACCGATGGTCTGGAAGGGGGGCCAGTTGGGGTGCCAGCCCGAGAACACGCTCGAAAGGTTCCACGTGAGCAGCACGAAGATGAAGAGCCAGCTCCAGTCGACCCGAATGTCGATGCCGAGATTTTTCCGATGCGAAACGCGTTCATGGGCATTCTCCTGGTCAGATCGCTTCGTGTCGTCCGCGGCGATGCGCTCGCCGACCAGGGCGTAGGCGTCACCGACGTCGTCGGCCGTTCCCTGACCGTGCGCCCACGCGTCCAGCGTTGCCCGGGCGATCGCGTGCTCTAGCCGCGCAGACCGGATGCTGTCGTCGAAGCGCCCCGCTCTGGTGTCCTCAAGGAACAAACGGCAGGCGATTGACAGAGCGGCGGCGCCTTTCGTTGCGCGCTGGATCGCTGGCGCACCTCTTCGGGAATCCACTGCGCGAGTGGCTCGGGATGTTGCTGCCGACCTCGCGTCAAAGGCGCATGGCTAGTCCTGGCGTCAGGCATGGTCCCCTCCTGATTTCTCCGGCACCTGCATGGGTCCCTCGGCCGAGGCCTCTCCGGACGAGGAGCCAGCACCGGCCGAGGCCGCGGAGTAGGCGCCCAGCTTGGGCGGTGGGTGCGCGAGGTTTGGCGCACCGAGCTCCCCGCCGCTGATCCCGATCTCTGCGTCGAGCTCGCGTGTGCGCTCCGCCCGCCGAGACGAGTCGCTGTCGAGCACCGCTCCGGCAACCGCCCCGGCCACGCCGCCGAGGATCGCACCTGCCACGATACCTGCGGGACCGGCGGCCGCTCCAACGACGGCTCCAGCCGCGGCGTCGGACGCACTGCCCTCGACTTCGTGTGCGAGCCGCCTCGTGCGGCTCGTTCCGGAGCGTTCTTGTTCTTCATCTCCTTGGCTTTCATGATGACGACCTCGTAGATGAAACCAGACTCGATGCGTCGGGGTTCCCGATCAGAAGTCGATTCCGGTCGGAGTGACCTCGGAGTCGTGCGATGCGAACGGCAGCTCGCGCTGGTACGAAAAGACGTGGCCGCCTGCCACCCGAGTGCCGCTCGCACCACCATTGCGATCCCCCGCTCACGGCGCGCGCGCGGAGGCATTCCGGGCAGGGCGGCTCGATTGTCGGCTCGTGCTTCTCGGGCTTCTTGGGCGCTGGGCTCGCGACGAGAACGGGGCAAAGAGCGCCAACCCCGAGTAACTTCTCGGCGGCGACCCCACCGCCCATTGCTTGAGGTGCGGTCCACGGTGGGAGCCGACGACGATGAGACCGGCGCCGACCTCCGTGGAAAACTGAACGATCTCGCGCACCGGCTTCCCCGAGCGAAGATGAATGCCCACCGTGATGCCCTCCGATGAGCTCGGCCTTCTCGTTGACGTACAGACGAAGGTGCCCGATTAGGTCCCGCGATCGCGCCGGCGACGGTTCCTCGTGGAAGACGTGTACCAGATGCAGCTCGCTACCGGGCACGCGCAGCGCAATGCGTGCGGCTTGATCGAATGCCGGGCCATCCGCGTCGGTGAAGGCGACAACGGTGAACCGGCTCGAGCCGGCGTTTTCGGAGGGGATCGTAGCTTTCATGGGAATCGACATCATTTCGTGTGCTCGATTAAGCGCCCGTGATTCGGTCGCTCCGCTTGCACCTGTGCATCGCGCGTACCGAACACCGCACCCCCCAAGTCCGCCTCCCGTGAGTAGGCGTCACGCAGTTCGCGCGTCTTCGCGACGATCTTGCACATCGGAGCTGCGCGCTGAGGGCTTCGCAGCAGCATTTCTCCGTACGAGAAGCCTTGATTCCAGCGCGGGCCAAAATCGTTGGTGCGGCATTCGGTCTCGATGAGTCAAAACGACCCGAGCGGCGTCGAGCACGCAGTGACGTGGACTGCGAGCGCCCTGCTCAATTCGAGTTCGAGCCGTGTTGCATGCGGCCGGCCGCCCTCACGCGTAAACTTGATTGCGTTGTCGAGCAAGTTTCCGAGCACCTGACGGATGCGCACCACTGTCACAGTGGACGCGCAATCGCGAAGTGGATTCAGTCGATATCACGATGGACTTCGCGCTCGCGCTCGCGTTCGCGGCGGCCCCGACGACCGCCTCGTCGACCAGCGAAAACAGCGGTTCCGCCGTGATCGCCACGGAGAGCGTGCCGTCGGCGTCCAACCGCGATGCATCGACCAGATCGCGAATGAGGCTGTCCATGCGGCGCGCGGCGCGCTCGACGACGTCGCCGGCGTCCGTCGCCGGGGTTGCGACGCAGAAGCGAAGTTGCGGTCAGAATCGCCTGAAGAGGGTTGCGCAATCGTGTGCAACGACGCCGAGAACGATCTCGCGCGCGCGCGCAGGTCGTGCTCGCGTCTGCGCGCCCGCTGGAGCTGCTCGATGAGTATTACGGCGGCGACGCCGCAGATAGCGAATCGCGGTCGGCTGCGAGCGAAGAAGCGGCACTGCTGCGCGGGATTCTAGTGCAGCGGATGAACGGACTCTTCCGGGAGCGCGGACCGCCCCGGCCCAGCAGGCGACTAGCAGAAGCTTTGGCGGATTCCGTCCCAGGCGTCGAAGACGTGAAGAACGAGAGCCGCATCGGAGCAGCGCCGCCTGGCGAAGCGCCTCCAGGTGGGGGGTACGCGAGCGCGACCTAGTCGCGGAAGACTTGAGACCGGGGAGAGCGCGCGAGGCGCTGTCGATCGAGGGATTGCGCTCGCTCGTCGGATGCTCGTCGCGTCCGGTGGCTGAGGCTGCCGTTTCGAGACGCGTTTCAGGCGTGGTGTGGGAGAGACGGTTCGGCCATCGGGGGCTCGAGGCTCTTTGCTCGCGCCGTTTTTGGCGAGGCCCATCGAGAGCGCCGTGACTCCGGCTAGTCCGCCCAACTGCATCGTCTCTAGGGCCGAGCTTGGGACGATTCGAGAACCGTAAGCGCGTTGTCGACGGACGCGGTCGCCTTCGCGTCTGCCGTGCGCACGAGAGGTCCCGCCTCCGTCCACGCCGACAGGATGCCGCCCAGCCGTGCATCCGCCGCGGGCCACTCGGAGCAACGGACGGCGGCGTCCAGCGCCCTGGCGCTGGCAGCCATCGCGAAGAGACCGCGCGGCGGAGTCTTGCCGCGAAGCGCTGGAGCCGAAAGCGCTGCCGGTTGTACCGTCGGTTGCGTCGTCTCGACCGCGCTGCAGGCGAGCAGGGCGCACCCAGCCTCCGCCAGCAATCCGAACGCGCCGCGCATGTCCGGCCGTGTGCGGTGGGCTCTAGCGCCGCTGCTGCCGGAGATTGTTCTCGTCCTCCGTCGCTGCTTTCTCGTGCGCCTCCAACGTCGCCATCGTTCGCTCGGCGTACGCGCGAAGCGGCTCGCTCGCGCCGTTGGCGATCTCCTGGGCGAAGACCTCGATGGCGTCGCCGTGGCCCGCGACCATGTGCTTCATGTACGTGTCGTTGAACTCGGTCCCCGTCAGACCGCCCAGCTGCTCCTTGAGCTGCTGTTGCGCGGGCTGCAGCGTCGTCGGGACGGCGAGGCCTGCCCGGTGCGCCGCTGCTTCGAGCTCATCGAGCGCCTTCGCGTGGTCCCGCACCATGCGAGCCCCGAATGCCTTCACATCGGGCGTCGTGCCTTTCCGTTCGGCCATTTCCCCGAGTTGAATTCGGTCCTGTTGATGCTGTAGGCCTTCTGCACGAACTGCTGGTTGTGCTGTTCGCCTGCGCCAGCGCGGTCGCGCTGACCAGAACGATCGTCGCCATGCTCCCTGCGATGAGGCGTCCCGTGGTCTTCATGTCGGCAGGCCCTTCAATCGACGTGCCGGCGCGGGCGCCTCGGGCGACTTGCTCGCCGGATGTCGGTCGCCAGCATCATGGGGCCGACTTTCGGCCAATTCGCCACCCTCATGGGGCCACCTATTCGCCAGGGTCATGGGGCCACCCGCACGGTGGCGTGACCTG
>CAVREO010000014.1:0-219990 GCA_963720145.1 uncultured delta proteobacterium | reverse complement strand
CTAGCAGGCTGCGGAAAAACGCCTCTGGTGGGATCGACAGGGGCGTGATGGAACTTACGTTCCGGGCACGATGCGTGGAGAGAACACCAAGCAGTCCTCGATGCTGATGCTGATGTCGCCGGAGACGAGGGTGCCGGCGACCCACCCGCTACGGTCGATCAAGAGGCTGGCCGACGCTGCGCTCGTGAAGCTGTCGCCGGTGTTCGACGAGATGTATTCGTCGAACGGGCGACCGTCGATCCCGCCGGAGAGACTGCTCAAGTCGATGCTGCTGATCGCGCTGTACACGGTGCGGAGCGAGCGGCAGTTTTGCGAGCAGCTCGACTACAACCTGCTGTTTCGCTGGTTTCTCGACATGGACATGGCGGAGCCGAGCTTCGACCCGACGGTGTTCACCAAGAACCGGGACCGGCTGGTGGTGAGCGACGCGGCAGGAGAGTTCTTTCGGGCGGTGGTCACGCAGGCCAAAGCGGCGGGGCTGGTGAGTCGCGAGCACTTCAGCGTGGACGGCACGCTGATCGAGGCATGGGCGAGCCTCAAGAGCTTCCAGAAGAAGGATGCGTCGAAGAAGGACGAGCCGCCGCCGGACGACCCGGGCAATCCGAACGTCGACTTCCACGGCGAGAAGCGCAGCAACGAGACACATGAGTCGACGACCGATCCCGATGCGAAGCTCGCGCGCAAAGGCATGGGCAAGGAGGCGAAGCTGTCGTACTCGGCGCACGCGCTCATCGAGAACCGCAACGGTCTGCTCGTCGCTTTCCAGATGGACCAAGCGGACGGGCGGGCCGAGTGGCGCAACGCTCTGGAGATGCTCGACGAGAATCTGCCTGGCAAGTGGCCGGTCACGGTCGGCGCCGACAAGGGCTACGACACGAAGGACTTCGTCGCGGAGTGCCGCGAGCGAAACGTCACGCCGCACGTCGCGCAGAACGCCAACAAGCGCCGCCGCTCGGCGATCGACGGACGCACGACCCGCCAGTCGGGCTATGCAATCAGCCAGCGCTTCCGCAAGCGCATCGAGGAGGTCTTCGGCTGGATGAAGACCGTCGGCAACTTCCGAAAGACGCGCCTACGCGGCTTCGGCGCCAACCAGATCGCCGCGTACATGGTCGGCGCTGCGTACAACTTGCTCCGCGTGGCGCGCCTGCTCGCTGCGCCCGCGTGAGAGGCCACGAGCCCGGTTGGCGTCGAGGTCGAGGGTCGGGGTCGGGGTCGAGGTCGAGGTCGCGCAGGTCGGGCACCGCGAGGGTGTCGTTGGGAGCCAGGCGGGCCCTCACGCTCGCAGACTGGGCTTTATCCGCAGCCTGCTAGGTCAAGGGACGTACTTCATCGTCACGGCGCCGCCCATGAGAGCGACAATCTCCACGTACGCGTTCGGGCCGCTCGCGCTCGACAAAGCAACTCGCCTGATCTCCAGCGCGCCTGTCTCCGGTGCGGTCAAGTTGTGCATGAGCGACGCGGGAAAGGTGAGGCGGCCCGTGTCGGCCACCATGCACTGCACCGAGCCATGGGTGCCCGAAAGCAACGAACCGAAAGATCGAGAGTCCGTCGTTCTCAGGGGTCCACGTGACGGTCCAGTCGGAGCCGATGCTGCACTCGGTCCCCGAAGTGGCGGTGACGCTCACCCTCCAGGCGGCAGCACCACCGAGGCAACGACGTGGTCCGGCCCGATTCCGAATGCCCCTCACCCGGGCGGAGGGAACGAATACCGAGTGCGAATTGAAGAATTCGAGCAGTTCCAGAACAGCAGCGGGGCAACCGGCCTCCGCCCCGTGTATCTCGATACGTTCCCAATCTGAGGCAGGAGCACGACATGGGCAATCTCGTGAGCGGCCGGCTCTAGCGCCCGCCCTGCTTCGCGTAGGTTCCGATGAGCGTCGCCTGCCCCAGCACGTGACCCTGCATCGCTCGCTCGAGGGTCGGTTTGTCGGCTTTGCCGAGCTCTCCGAGCTGCGTGTCGAGCGCGTACAGCTTGTGAAAATACCGGTGTCGACCGACCGGAGGGCACGCGCCCCGATACCCGGAGGCCTTCCAGTCGTTGATGCCCTCGCGCGCTCCCGCGGGCATGTGCGCAGGGCTTGCGCCTTCCGGCAGAGACGCCAGAGTGGTCGGGATCGCGTACACGACCCAGTGCACCCACGTCATCCTGGGCGCCTTCGGGTCCGGGGCGTCGGGATCGTCGACGATGAGCGCGAGACTCTTCGTACCGGGGGGAACGTCCGACCAGGCGAGCGGCGGCGATACGTCCTGCCCCTCGCACGTGTACTTGCCGGGGATTTCCCCTTCGTTCGCAAAGCTCGGGGAGGTGATGCGGAACGTCATGACGGCTCCTCCTTCGCGGGCCTGCAATGCGAGGGCGACCGCGGCGAGCAGCCCGGCGGGCAAGGCCCATGTGGGCCGGCCGCCTCGGCGCGGAACACTCAGCCAGCAAACCGTGGCCATGAACGTGGCGGCAATACGCAAGCCGCGTGCGCGGCGAGCCGGCGCACGCGGTAGCGCTTCGATCGGGAGCGCGTCTACTAGCGCCGGCGCCGACGAGCGGCGCTAGAGTGGGCTCGCCATGAGGAACCCCGTCGTGTCTTGCGCATCGTTCGCGTTGGCCGCGTTGGCCGCGTTGGCCGCTTGCTCGCGGGCGCCCGAGCCGCCGCCCTCGGCAGGCCCGAGCGCTTCGCCGGGTGAGGTCGCCGCCGCCGCTGCGGAACGTTCGCCGCCGCCCCCCGCGGCTTCGACCACGGTTGCGCCGCAGGCGAACGCCCTGCGCTGGACCGATCCCCGCGGTGGCAGCGGCGGCCTCCCTCCACGTCGATGCGCGCGGCGGAGTACGTCATCCCGCACGCCCCGGGCGACTCCGAGGACGGCGAATGCATCGTGATCACGTTCGGACCGGGCCAGGGCGGCGGGATAGACGAGAATGTCAACCGCTGGGTGGCCCAGTTCTCCGGCGCGACCGGACCCGAGCGCAGCCAGCGCGAGACCCACGGTCTCCACGTGACCCGCGTGGAGGTCGCCGGGACCTACACGCCCATGCGCATGCCGGGGATGCCGTCCGCTCCCTCCAGCCGGTCTGGGTGGCGACTCATCGGCGCGATTGTGGAAGCGCCGAGCGGTCTCTGGTTTTTCAAGATGACCGGGCCCAGCGCAACGGTGAAGGCCGCCTCCGCCGAGCTCGAGGCCATGCTCGACACCGCGTCGGCGAGCGCGCGATAGCATGGCCCCGGAGGTGAAGCACTACTGGGGCTGAGCGGCGGGGACGTCCGGCGGCTACTGTCGATCGCCCAGGGGGTCCGACTTGACGGCGGGCGCCGTCGAGGTCGGGGGCGTCGCGACGACCGTAGGCTGAGGCGGCGTCGCGACGAGTACCGTGGCGGACGTGGCGGGCGGGGCGCCCGCGCCGGTGGAATGTCCACGCGGTCGTACCGGGCCTCGGCCGCTGGTGGTCGTCGGACGCTCGAGAGAAGGAGTGGGCTCGACGGAATTCGCGCCAGTCGGCACATGCCCGGAGCTCGGCTCGCTCGCGGTGACGGTTCCCGGAGAGAGCTCGCCCACGGCGCTCGCCGTCGCCGGCGGCGCCATGTCGACTCGATTCGGAGTCGCCGGCGTGACGGCCGGCGCGCCGGCCCGTCGCTCGGTGACGTGCCGACCTGCGACGAACCACCCGGCGGCCGAGAGCCCCAGCACTCCCGCAGCGGCGACGAGCCAGACAGACCCGGGGACGCGCTTGTCCGGGTTGGGCGTCGTCGATGGCGCGCTCCCGCTGCGAGCTCCCACGACGATTCGCTTCGAAGACAGCGACCCCGAGGTGAGGAGCCCGCTTCCGGAGAGGGCGCCGCTCGGCCCCACCTGCGGCTCCGCGGCGTCCCGACGCCCGAGTGTGGACGCGATTCGGTGGCGCGTCGATGCGGCGGAGGGCGACTCGACGGCGTCGAGCAACGCGCCCGCGAGTTCGGCAACGTCCCGGTGCCGCGCGTCGGGAGATCGCGCAAAGCAGCGCATCACGGCGGCGTCGAGCGCCTCGGGAATCTCGGGCCGCACCTCGCAGAGCGAAGGGGGCATGCGGTCGGTCGAGAGCTCCGCGCAGATCCGGCTGAACGTCGGAAAGTCGAACGCGGCACGCCCCGCGAGCATCTCGTACACGATTGCTCCGATGGACCAGAGGTCCGCGCGCGCGTCGACGTCGGCGGCTCCGAAGAGCTGCTCGGGGGCCATGTACTTGGGCGAGCCGAGAACCACGCCGGTCTCGGTCAGGTCGGTGACCTCCGCGTCCCGTGCTGTCCACTTGGAAATCCCGAAGTCGAGAATCTTGACGAGATCGGAGCCGTCGGCGCGCTTGGTGATGAACAGATTGGGCGGCTTGAGGTCGCGATGCACGACGCCGTTCGCGTGCGCCTCGGCGATGCCCTCGCAGACCTGGACGGCGTAGTCGAGGGCAAGCTCGAGCGGCAGCGGCGCCTTGCGCTTCATCACCTCGCGAAGGTCGGTGCCCGTCAGGTACTCCATGACCATGTACGGGACCCGCTCGCGCCACACGCCCGCGTCCACGACACGCGTGATGTGCTCGTTGCGGAGCCGAGCGCTGACTCGCGCCTCGCGCTCGAACCTCGATTGGAAGTCGTCCGGGCCTGACCCGTTTCCCTGGGCGCGCGTATGGAGAAACTTGATGGCGACCCGCTCGTTCAGGCGCAGGTGCGTCGCCGACACGACCACGCCCATGGCACCCCGGCCGAGGACCTCCTGGATGCGGTACTTGCCATCGATGACCGCGCCGAGGGACAGCTCGGACAAGAGGCGTCGCTGCTCGCCATCCGACAGGTCGGTATTGCTCGGGGGATGTTCGCTGAGGATGCCCACTCGCGGCTCCACGGCTTCAGGCGAAGGAGGAGAGGGCATCATAGCGATCATATGGCGTCGAGGCTCCCCCGTACAGGCAGAGCCCAGGCGGAGGGAGCGTCTGGGACGTGGTAGCGACCGCGCCTACATCTCTTCTTCTCGCGTCTCGTTCTCGCTCTCGTTCTCGCTTCTCGCTCTCGCTCTCGCTCTCGCTTCTCGCTTCTCGCTTCTCGTCTCGCGGTCGCGGCCCCCTCGCGGGCTCGCGTTGTCACCCGTGCTGCCGCCCGCGGCTCGTGCGGTAACGCGACCAGCAGGGCGGGCATCTCCACTCCGAGATGAGCACCCCATTGTCGTCGGCGCGGCGCACGAGACGCCACCCGTACTTGACGCTGACGAGCGTCGAGTCGTCGTCCTGCGGGGGCACCGTGGCTCCGCAGTCTGCACAAACATGATCGGCGACTGTCATGTGCGGGCGGACGCGCAACGCGTGCTTCCCCGAGAGGATAACCTAGTGATTTCACACTGGGGGCCTCTTCTTTTCCCCGGCCAGCCAGCGCTGCCGATTGCACCTCGAGCGTTCGCGCAGACCCTTCCAGCCTGCGGCTCCGCGAGCCTCGTTTTGACGAACCGAGGCCTGTTCCGCTGTTTCGGCCAGCGTTTCGGTCTCGGTACCTCGCGTAGACCCGGACGTCGTGGGACCGATAGCCTGCGCAAACGCATACAGAACCCGCCGAAGTGCCGATGTTTCGACCGATGTTTCGATTCGCCGACCCCCGTGTCAGTCCGCGCCCCATCGAGTCTCCGGACGAGCTTCCCAGATCCCTTCGCCGCGCGGACCCCGCCGTTCTGCGCTCCCGTGCGCCCCCGCGACCGCAACAAGGATGACAACACCGGAACCCGCGCGTGTTCCGACCGGCGCCTCCACCGACGCAGCGACCCGAGGGGCATGCTTGTTGCGGAGCAGGGCTGCGCGGCGGGCGCGACTCATTCGCGACCCTCGCACGTACGACGATCCCTTCGCCCAATCAGGAGCTTCCATGGGAGACACCGCGAGCCACCCGAATTCGCCTCTGGCCGAGCAGGTCGCCCTCGTGACGGGCGCCTCGGGCGGCATCGGCGCGGCGGTCGCCCTGGCCCTCGCGCAAGCGGGAGCCGACGTCGCCTGCCACGGCAACAGCCGCACGCCCGACGAGACGTGCGCCCAGGTTCGCCAGCTGGGTCGTCGCTCGCTCGGTGTACGCGGCGACCTCGGACAGCGCCAGACGGCGGCGTCGCTCGTCGCACAGACCATCGAGAGCCTCGGCAGGCTCGACATCCTCATCAACAACGCGGGTACCATCCGGCGATCGCAGGCGATCGACTACTCGCAGTCCGACTGGGACACGGTCATCGAGGTGAACCTCTCGAGCGTGTTTCGACTCGCGCAAGCCGCGGCCGCTCCCATGCTGCAGCGCGGGCGCGGCCGGATTGTCAACATCGCGTCCCTCCTCTCCTTCCAGGGCGGCGTCTTCGTAGCTGCGTACGCCGCATCCAAGGGAGGGGTCGCGCAGCTCACGAAGGCTCTCGCCAACGAGTGGGCCCCCAAGGGAATCAACGTGAACGCGATTGCCCCCGGCTACATTCGGACGGACAACACGGCTCCGCTCCAGTCAGACCCCGTGCGCAACCGTCAGATCCTCGAGAGAATCCCGGCCGGGCGCTGGGGCGACCCGGCGGACATCGGCGGCGCTGCGGTGTTCTTGTGCTCGAGGGCCAGCGAGTACGTACACGGTCATGTATTGGTAGTCGACGGGGGCTGGATGGGGCGTTAGTAGCGAGGCCGAGCCGCCTTTTGGAGCAGCGAGCATGTTGACAGTCAAACCGAAGAATGATGGGTCTCTCGATCTCGTGAGTCTGGGCGAGGTCATGTTGCGCCTGGATCGGGGTGAGGGTCGAATCCATACGACCCGCAGTTTTCGCGTATGGGAGGGCGGCGGAGAATACAACGTGGCCCGCGGCTTGCGCCGTTGCTTCGGCCTCCGAACGGCCATCGTGACGTCGCTCGCGGACAATCCCGTGGGGCGCCTGGTCGAGGACCTCGTCTTTCAGGGCGGCGTCGACATGCGCTTCCTCAAGTGGGTGAACTACGATGGCGTCGGAGAGGGCGCCCGCAACGGATTGAATTTCACGGAGCGCGGCTTCGGCCCGCGCGCGGCCGTCGGGTGCTCGGATCGCGGCCACACGGCCGTCTCGCAATTGAAGAAGGGGGACGTGCCCTGGTCGGACGTGTTCGGGAAGCAGGGCGCTCGATGGTTTCACACGGGGGGCATCTTCTGCGGCCTCTCGAGCACGACACCTGACGTCGCACTCGAGGGAATGCAGGCCGCGAAGGAAGCCGGCGCACGCGTGTCCTACGATTCCAACTACCGCGAGTCGCTCTGGAAGCGAAAGGGCGGCAAGCCCAACGCCCACAAGGTCAATCGGTCCCTCATGTCGTACGTCGACGTGCTCTTCGGCAACGAAGAGGACTTCGTCTCGGCGCTCGGGTTCGAAGTGGACGGCACGGACGACGACTACCGCCACCTGGACACTTCGCAATTCCGCCGAATGATCCTGAAGCTCGTCGCCGAGTATCCCAACGTGCAGTCGGTGGCGACGACGCTTCGCACGGCGGACTCGGCGTCCGTCAACGGGTGGGGCGCGATCATGTACCACCAGGGCGAGTTCTACGAAGTGCCTCAGAACGACACGTGGATTCTCGATCGCGTGGGCGGAGGCGACTCCTTCGCGGCCGGCGTCGTCTACGGTTTGCTCGAGGCGAAGGACCCTCAGTGGTGCCTCGAGTGCGGCGTGGCGCACGGCGCTCTTGCGGTCACGACGCCCGGCGACACCACCATGGCCTCGCTGTCGGAGGTCGAGCGCCTGATGAAAGGCGAAGCCGCCCGGATTCAGCGATGATGAATTCGCGGGCCACGGTTCTCGATTCGCGCGCCTTTCCCGATCTCGTGCGGGTGAAGGCGGCCGACGCCGATTTCTTCTGTCCGGAGCCGGGGCTCCTCCGGCGCATCCTCGCTCACAACGAAAAGGTGATGCTCGTCGAGCATCGGATGGAGCCGACGTGGGTCGGCGCCCGCCATTCCCACCCGCACGATCAGATGGTGTACATCGTGAAGGGCCGCCTGCTCTTCACCTGCGGGACCGACGAGTTCGAGGCCAGCGCCGGAGACAGCTTCGTCCTGAAGGGCGGCATCGAGCACTGCGCGCGCGCTCTGGGGGAGCCGGCCGTGGTCCTCGACGTCTTCACTCCGTATCGGGAAGACTACGTTCCCAAGGACGCCTGAGCGGTCTCGGCCGAGCGCACTTCACTTCGACACCCACATCCCAAACAATCCTCATCGGACCAGGGGCAACACGATGACACGGACGGAGACTCTCGGGCGCATCGTGCAAAAGGGCATCATTCCCGTGGTGCGGGCGCCGTCCGGCGAAGATGCGCTCCGCGTCATCGACGCGCTTCGCGAGGGGGGCATCGACGTCATCGAGTTGACGATGACGGTCCCGGGCGCGGTCAAGCTGATTGAAGAGCTGGCGCGGCGCTACGGAGAAAGCGTCGTGCTCGGCGCCGGGACCGTCCTCGACTCCGAGACGGCGCGCGCGTGCATTCTCGCGGGCGCAGCGTTCGTCGTGAGCCCCATGGTCGACGAGACCATCATTACGTGCTGCAGGACCTACGGAGTGCCCGTGCTTCCCGGCGCCTTGACGCCGACGGAAATCGTCCGCGCGTGGCGCGCGGGCGCCGACATGGTCAAGGTGTTTCCCTGCAGCGCTCTCGGCGGAGCCTCGTACGTCAAGTCGCTCAAGGCGCCATTGCCGCAGATCGATCTCGTACCCACGGGGGGCGTCTCGCTCGCCACGGTCGCCGACTTCATGCGGGCCGGCGCCAGCGCCGTGGGAGCCGGCGCCGACCTCGTCGACGTGGCGAAGGCGCGCGACAACAACGCGAGCGCCGTCAGCGAGAACGCTCGCAAGTACCTCGAGGCCATCAAGGCCGCGCGGGAGAGCATGGCGCGCCCCAAGGACGCAGGGCGCTCGTGAGGACACGCGCGGCTCTCGGCTGAGAATGCGCACGGCGCTGGCGCTTCTCCTTCTCTCGGCGCAGGCCTGCGAGGATCCTCGGGCTACTCCGTGCCGACCTATCGCACCGCGATGCGAGTCGACAGAAGCGGCGGTTTTGCCACACGACCCATGCGTTCGCAGCGAATGCATCGTCGCGACGCTGAGGACGAGCCTTTCTGTCGAGCGCCGCGCGTCGGAGTTGGGCCGGGCCAGGGCGTCTACCCCCGCGGTGCGAGACGCTGCGGGCGCGATCGCACGTGACTCTCTGGCCGCCGAGGCCAACCTCGACGCGCTGGTGGCGCAGATGGCCGTGGCAGAGGCTCCCTGCCCGGAGAGCAGACGAATGGAAGCCGATCTGCAATCGGCGCTGGTGCCTGATGACGAGGCGTTCGACCGCTGGTTCGTCCGTTCGCAGATTGCAGCGCTCGGCGCGATCAAGCGCGCCATCAACGACACCCTGATTGGATGCGCCGCGAACGGCAATCTCAAGATGACGCTGAGGTTCGTCCGGTCGCACCATGCGCCGGACGGCGGGGGCGAGCAGGGGATCGTGCCGGACCTCTTGTCGCTCCAAGCGATGACCCACGAGGCGCCTGGTGACTGGTGACCCGTCTGCGGGGCCGGGCGAGCCGTCGGGACTCGCCGCGCGCAAGGCGGCGCGCGCGCGGCCGTTTTGGGTCGGGCTCGTCTCGGTCGCAGCTCTGGTCATCGTGATGATCGCCGCGCACGTGCGAGGCAAGCGCCAGGTGCGGCCCGCGTTCGTGCATCCGGGCATCCTCGTCACGCGGGCGCAGCTGGAGTTCGTGAAGGGTCGCGTAGCCGCCGGCGCCGAGCCATGGACCTCCGCGTTCGACAGGGCGAAAGCAGACCCCCACGGCTCGCGCGCCTACGTGGCCCATCCCCCACGCGCTCAGGCGTCTTCCGATTCGACGCCGGCGACCGAAGACGGCATCGTGCTCTGCGGGTCGTTCTCCGATCCGGACGTGCATTGCACCGACGAGAAAGAAGACGGGGCCGCCGCCTACACCCAGGCATTGCTCTGGGCTCTCAGCGGGGACGAGGCCTATGCGTGCAACGCCGTCTCCATTCTGAACGGGTGGTCGATCCTCACGGACCATCGTCTCTACAACGCTGCCCTGCAGGCGGCGTGGATGGGAACGGAGTTCGCGCGTGCCGGCGAGATCATGCAGCTCTGGCCGAAGTGGGACGGTCGGGACGTCGCTGCCTTCAAGGAGATGATGCGCCGCGCCTTCCTGCCGCGACTGCGGGGCGCCCTTCCCGGTGTGGCGGCCCCGGGCGATCCGGGTCACGGCCAAAACGGAAACTGGCTCCTCAGCATCGCGGATTCTCTCATCCAGATCGGCGTCCTCTTGGACGATGAGGCCGCGTTCAGGCAGGGTATCGAGCTCTGGCGTGACCGCGTGCCTGCGTACTGTTACCTCACATCGCTCGACGGTCCTCACCCGCGCCTCCCGTGCGGAGGGTACGAGGGGAGCAACGCCGGGTACGCCGTGCCGGCCACGCGGACGGGTGACCCGTACGGGTACTGGGGGCAGGCAGGACGGAACGCCCCGATGACGGACGGACTTCCTCAGGAGATGTGTCGCGATCTGGAGCACGTCCAGTTCGGTCTTGCGGCCATCCTGAATGGGGCCGAGACGGCTCGCATCCAGGGGGTGGATCTGTACGCAGAGCAGTCCCGACGACTCGTGGCGTGCCTCGAGCTCGTCGCTCGCTACGAGAACGACGCGTCGCGTGACGCCTCGGGCCGCGTCCTCTCGTATTCGACGCCCGTGGATCCTCCGGTGGCGGTACCGGCACGACAAGCCTCCCTTTGCCCGGACGCGGCGGGCGAGCCGAGGGTCGTGCTGCTGAACGGTGGATCGCAAGCGAGCTACGCCGTCTTGCCCACATGGGAGATCGGCTACAACGAGTTCGTCAATCGGCTCGGCCTGGGCATGCCGAACACGAAGCAGCTCATCGAGGCGTATCGCTCTCCTCCCGCCGGGTGGGCGGGTGTCACGCATCACATCGGCTGGGAGACGTTGACGCACGGCGACGTCGGGGGGATCGGCCTCGGGCCAGCCGCCTGCGGGGATGCGCGATGACGCGAGAGCAGCGGACGGGACACTCGCCTCGAAAGGCTGACGGTGCGGTGTTCTGCTGTTTCGATTTCTGTTTCGGGCCGCAGACGCAGGAGGCATCGTCACCTTTCCGTTCGGGCTCGCCCGCGGCACTCTTCGGAACCGCGATCGGTGTCGGCGTTGCGCGCTGTGTTTCGAATCGATTGCCGACTTCGGGCCGGACTCGCAGCGTCTCGGGGGCAGCTGGCTACGAGCGGGGGCGAGGGACGGCGCCGCGCGACGGCCGGCGGCACGATCGGAACAGCCGCCGGAACATCGAAACCAGTCCCTGTTCCGAACGGGTCACGGGCAGCGTATCGAGGGCCCGGGGCACGCTTGTTGCGCTGCACTCGGGCGACGACGGCAGGACGCGAGAGATTCGCGGCCTCCACGAATCTGACTTGCCGAGGCCGCAATCGAGCGAACTACCTCGGTGGATCGATGCTTTTGTTCTCTGCGGGCGTAGTGCACGATCATCGGCCTTCGACGTCCGTCGGAGCCGCCTAAGAAGCACGGAGAAAGTACATGCTGACCAAGAGGCTTTTGGCGTTCGGCGGATTGAGCACGGTTCTCGGCGCGGCCGCCTGGTCTTGCGCAAACAACGCCGCCCCTGGATACGGCGGCAGCACGAGCTCCAGCGGGAGCAGCAGCTCGGGCAGCACCTCCGGCAGCACCTCCGGCAGCAGCTCGGGCGGCACCTCCGGTGGCTCCGGCAGCACCAGCTCGGGTGGCGGCTCGGGCAGCACCAGCTCGAGCGGCACCTCGGGTAGCGGCTCCAGCTCGGGCAGCGCCAGCGGCGGCGCGTGCGTCGTGCAGTCGATGGGCGGTCTGCCGCTCACGGGCTCCAAGCAAAACTTCTTGAGTGGGATGGGATACAGCGGCTACGCCTTCGTGTTCCAGGACTCCAAGACGGCCAGCTGCGGGACGCCCGGGGGCAAGGCGTGCGGAACGAGCACGGGGTGTCTCGAGACCGGGTTCTTCTGCGGCTCGGGAATGACCGGTATCAAGAACGGCGGCATCACGTACGGCGCCGGTTTCGGAGCCGACCTGGGCCAGATGATGGGTGGCGCGAGCGGAGGCGGAGAGGGCGGGGCCGCAGAGGGCGGCGCGACAGAGGGCGGCGCGACAGAGGGCGGGACCTCGACGAACAATCCTGTCCCGACGACCGGAACCGGCCTCACGTACGCCATTTCCGCCACGCCGGCGACGGGCCCGATGTTCGGGCTGGAGATCACCATCAACCAGGGCGCGTACTGCACCAAGACGACGTCGCTCTCGGGCACGATCCCGTGGTCGCAGTTCGTGCAGCGTTGCTCGTCGCCGAGCGATGCCGGGGCCCCCTTCCCCGCGACCGGCGGGATGATCTCGAGCGTCATCTTCCGCGCAAACGCGGGCCTCACGGCGGCGCCGTACGACTTCTGCATCACGATGCTCGGGATTTGATCGCGGGCAGCGCGTTATGTTTTCCTCCCCGCACGAGCGGAAGCGAACGGATTGAGGTGCGTCCATGAACAGGAAAGTCGTTCTCTTCGGTTTCTCGATCACGGCCATGGGATTCGTCGCCGCCTTGTCGGCGTCGACGGGTTGCAGCTCGTCCCCTGCGCCGTCCAACGGCAAAGGCAGCAGCTCGGGCAGCGGCAGCGGCAGCAGCAGCGGCGGCGCGGGCGCGTCGTGCCCCCAGGGCGCGACGCTGATCGACGACATGACCGGCCTCCACACGACCGGCATGGGCGTCCCGGGCGGGTACTGGTTCACCTACGACGATCGAACCAACTCGTACTCGGAGCCGCCCGAACTGCTCATGGTCGACGGCGGCACCCTTCCCGGGTCGATCAACCCGGCCGAGGGCGCGCAGTTCCCGCCGACGACGGACGCCAAGCTGATGATACCGGCCGGCCTCCCCGGCGCACGCGAGTGCTCGGGCGGCGGCAACGCCACCTGGGGCGCCGGCTTCGGATACGACGTGGCCGACACCAAACCGGACGGCGGCAACCACATCCCGTACTGGGCGTGCGACGGCGGGGCTCCCGGCCAACCGAGCGCCGGCGGGCCGGATATCTTCAGCGACGCTCCCGACGCGGGAACCGGAGTCCCGACGGAGTACGACGCGAGCGCCCACAAGGGTGTGTCGTTCTGGGCGGTGTCGCTCAACGGCAACCCGATCCCGGTCCAGGTCAAGTTCTCCGAGCACCGCACGAACGCGTGGGGTGGCGTCTGCGATCCGTGCGCCACGACGCTCTACAACAAGAACTTGCAGTGCGGGGACGACTACTTGATCGTCAAGGAGTTCCCCACGACGTGGCAACAGTTCACGATCCACTGGACCGATCTGGCGACCGCCAACTGGTCGAAGACGAACCTCCCCATGGGCGGCTTCGATGCAAAGCACTGGGTATCGATGCACTTCCAGTTCCACGCGAACGCCGCGAATCCTCTGCTGCCGTACGACGTGGCGGTGGCTTGCGTGCAGTTCGTCGATAACTGACCCGCAGCAACAAGCGTCGATAAACGGATCCGCAGCAACAAGCGCGGTATCTCCCAATCACTACTAGCGACCCACCGCCGGGCGGAGGGTGCCGGGGCCATCTCCATGCGTGCGAATACTCTCGGACTATTCATCGCGATAGCACTGACGACAATCGGCTGGAACGCGTCGGGCCAGACGGCAGCACCGCCGCCAGCGACGAGCGCGCCAGAAACGAGCCAACCTCCGCTTCCTGCTGCTCCGAACCAGCCCGCAGCTCCCGCCCCCATCCCCGGCGCGCAGCCCGCCGAGCCGGCGGAAGAGGCCAGCCCGACCCGGACGCCGCCGAGCGGCGAAACGGGGCGGGAAGGCGCGGACCTCGAGGAATATTTTCCCAACGATACGTGGTCGGATCCCAGCTACACGGCTCCCCCGGGAGCTACGAGCACCGCCCAGTTTCGCTCCTACGGCTTCTTCCGCGCACCTCTGCGGATCGGCGAGGGTCACCGATCCGCGTGCCCTTCCCAGGACACGTTTCCGAGAATGAACCCGACCCTGTCCCCCGTGGGGAACGGCAGCACGAACTTCGGAGAGCAGTACTGCGCCCTACCGAACCAGAGCAAGACGAGCTTCCATACTCCCTACATCCCCGACGATCAGTATTTCTCGTGGCAGTTCACGCGTACTTGGGAAAAGTCGTGGACCGAAGTCTACATGAGCTACGGCAATAGCCGGGTGTTCGGCACTGTCGGTCTCGAGGCCTACAACTTCGGAGACATCAGCGTCGGCGGCAACCAGGCGGATCCGGCCCAGTTCGGCATCGCCCAGGGATGGCTGACGATCCTCCCGACCCTTCCCATCGACAACCTGCACCTGGACATCAAGGTCGGCGCTTTCTCCGAGAAGTTCGGCGCCCCCGCGAAAAACGGCGGACCCTACGACACCTACGCGTTCGGGCGCACGCGCCAGATCGGCGAGTCGCTCACCGCCGAGTACGACCTGGGCGACGTGACCCTGAAGGCGGAGCACGGCTTCGGCGCCCACCTCGAAAACGTGGTCGCCGGCAAGGTGCCTACGGGCAATCCCAACGCGCAGAACTCGTACGTATCGCAGTCGACGAGCACCCTCTTGGGCGCCTCGGCCGGGTTCACGCTCCTCAGCCACGCGCACGTAGGCATCGACTACAAGCGCTGGCTCCAGATTGGCCTTCACTACATGCTTGCCTGGTCGCAGGACGATCGCATCCAGGGCACCATCGGCAACGGCATGGGCGGCATCGTCAATGGCAATCCGGCCGGCCCTGATGGCTCCCTCGGCGTGTATGGCGCGGAGGCGCGCGTCTCCGGGCACGGGTACGGAGACTTTTACGTGGCCTACTCGCACATCAACGCGACGAACGTCACGCTCGTCGGCCAAGCGTTCGAGGTCATGCACGCAAACGGGGGCGGTGGCCACAACAGCGCAAACGGCGTCTTCGATACGTACTTCAACTCCTCGGGCAACGGTGACGGTGACGTCGACAACGTCCTCTTCGAGTACGACGTGAGCATCCCGCGTTTGATTCGCAAGCTCACGCATGTGCGGACGGGCGAGGCCGACGTGACGATGTCGCTGTTCGGCGAGTACTCGGCCGTGTCGAATACGGACCCGGGCAGCGTCAGCTTGTACAACTACGCGCCGACCAACGGCACGAAGAAGATCAAGTACGGCGCAGACGTCGCGGTGTTTCCCGTCCGCTGGTTCGGCGTCGGCCTACGAGGCGACTACGTTCAGCCCGACTCGCACGAAGACTCGGAGTCCTTCGGCCTCCTGGCCCCGCGATTGATGTTCCGCACGAACCTCCTCGCGCACGCGCAGGTCACGCTGCAGTACTCGCACTACTGGGCTGGCTCGTACGTGCTCGCGGCCCAGTCGATTTCGACCGTTGGCTCCCACGGCATCGGCACCAACAGCAACGGGCTTTATCCCCTCGACACGGACGTATTCGGCATCAAGGCGACGATGGTCTGGTAGCGCTCCCACGACCTGGCGATGGTCCGGGTCTAGGGCTCGCAGATCAGCAGATCGGCGAAGTCGACGAAGGTGTCCGCCGGCGTGGCCCACGAGGAGTCGTGACCGCCGAAGAACGTGGAGAAGAAGAGCGTCGTCGCCGGCGTCGCGTCCCGCCGGAAGGTCATGTCCGTCTCTTCGAACGTCGGAGGTCCGCTCGGGTCGGCGTCGTACCAGACGCGCGAGGCGCCGTTCGCGGCCCCGTTCGTATTGAGAACGAGCTCCTCGGCGATGTGATGCCATCCGCCCTTCGTGAATTTCCACGAGCCCAGACCGAGCTCGGTGCCGTACGGCCGCGCGGGCAGCACGTACGCGTACTGCTCCCCCCTGCCGCCGGGCCGCCACATGTAGCGCATCGACCAGCCGTCGATGCCGGACACGTCGGCGCCGCCGCTCGGACAGGTGCCGCCGCAGATGCCGGGCAGCTTGCCGCCGCGGACCCAGTCGAAGTGGTCGTCGAACTTGATCCAGTACGAGAAATAGGGACGCTCGAACCCCCGCCCGGGGAAGGTCGCGGTGAACTCGAGGCCGCCCTCCGGGTGGCCGTCGCGTGCATACGAACTGCTCGAAGAGCCCGCCGGATAGTGCACCCGCAGAACCCGCCCGAAGCGGGGATCGGGGACCACTTCGACATTGCGACTGCCGTGGTGGATCCTCGCATTCGGATCCCACGCGTGGAGCCAGTCGGCCGGCGTCAGATCGCCGCGCCAGGCCACCTTGCGGCCGGCGGGGCACTCGGCCCACACTCCGGCCGTGCCCGCGTTCGCGACGGGAACAGGTCGCTCGTCGGGTTGCCGTTGCGCCCCCTGACACGAGACGAGAAAAGGGGCGAGCGTGAGCGCGAGTGCCTTGGTGTTCAACGCTCGATCATCTAGGCATGCGGGCGGACACTTGCAATGCTGATCGGCAGCCGGCAGGCAGCGCCACCCATTACCGACTTACGGCGCAACGGTGCACTGTTCCGCCGAATGTTTCGGCCAGGCGATCACGAGACGTCGTGATCACGGCGGTCGCGAGCACGTTCCGGTGCGCGATCGAACGGGCGGGGGTTTCGGCGTTTCGGCGAGTGTTCCGATCGCGAGGCGGAATCGCGCGGATCGTGGCTGGTGCAGGCGCGGATGGGGTTGTCGCAAGCGCGTACGCCCCGCGTTCGGGGGCCGTGGCCCCTCCCGATCGAAACAGAGACCGGAACACAGAAACGGGGCGCTGTTTGGAACGCTGCGGTTCGGTGCAACGGGCGTGTAGGGGCACATTTGTTGCTGGAAATTCGCGGTCTCGGCGCCTCCGAGCGAGCGATCGTTTGGGAACCCACAAGGGGCTTTCCCCAGATGGACGAAATCGGCCTCTTTTGCAGGTCTGCCAACAAATGGGACAGCGCCCGGCAGGGCGCTCCCGGGGATTCGTGTCACCATGTTCGCGTCACCTTGGAGCCGCGTTTCGAGCAAGACGGGGGGACCTCTTGCCTTCCTCGTCGTGGCCGCGGCATTCGGCGAGGCGTGGGCTATCTCCGGCTGCGGCACCCCGCGCTCTCTGCCTGGGTTCGCAGACGCCGCGGCGTTCTCGAGCAGCAGCGGAGGGAGCAGCGGCAGCCCCGCGAGCAGCGGAAGCGGCGGGGGCAGCAGCGGAAGCGGCGGGGGCAGCAGCGGAAGCGGGAGCGGCGGCGGATTCATGTTCGACGCCGGGGCCGACGGGGCCGCCTGTTCGGGCGGAACGACCGGAACCATCAGCGGCACGGTGTACGACCCTGCGAAGAAGAATCCCCTCTACGACGTCGCCGTGTACGTCCCGGAGAGCGCGGTTCAGCCGCTGCCGAGGGGGGTCCCGACGGGCGCCGACGCTTGCTCGTGTGCGGCGCTCTTCAAGAGCCACGCAAAGGTCGCCACGACGACGGCAGTCGACGGCACCTTCACGCTCTCGGGGGTTCCGGCGGGTACGACCGACCTGGTGCTTCAAATTGGCAAGTGGCGCCGCGTGGTGCACGGGCTCAGCGTCGCGGCCTGCACCGACAACGCCCAACCCGACAAGTCGCTGTCCCTGCCGGGCACCGTCGCCGCGGGCGATACCGACGACAACATCCCGGACATCGCCGTCTCCACGGGCTTCGCCGACACGCTCGAGTGCCTCATGCTGCGAATCGGGATTCCGGCGTCCGAGTACGTGGCGGGAAGCTCGATGGCGGGCCACGTGCACATCTTTGCCGGCGGCGAGCCGGGAGGTGGGTCGGGCAATCACTGCATCGGATGGCAGCAGACGCCCAAATTTCCCGGCGCGCCCAACAGCTACACCGATCTCTGGGGCACGCAGGCGCAGCTCATGCCGTACGACATCACGATGCTCTCGTGCGAGGGCTGCGAGACCTGGCAAGCCAACCCCGCCGCATTCGAGGCCTATCTGAACGCCGGCGGGCGCGCGTTCGCGTCGCACTACCACTACGCGTGGTTCGGGGGACCGCTCGGCTCCGGCAAGTGGTACCCGCGGCTCGACGCCGGCCCGGGGTACGCACCGCCACCGGACTGGGGCAACTGCGACGGGGGCGCCGGCTGCTTTCTGGGCACGTGGACGAAGAACACCGGCGGCGGCGAGAACCTCATCGGCGGCGATATCGTCACGACGCTCAACGGGTCGACGGGCCCGTTCGTCAAGGGGGCCATGCTCAAGACGTGGTTGCAGAACCTCGGCGCCCTGGGGCAGCACGGCGTCCCTGCCACCCAGCTCTCGATCTACCAGCCGATGTACAACGTGACAGTCGCACCGACGAACACGGCATCGCAGCCCTGGATCACCGCGGACGCCATGTCGAGCAGGCGTGGCGCGACGATGTACTTCTCGTTCGATACGCCGGTCGGCGCAGTCGCTCCGCCCGACGGCGGGCCGGCCCCGTACTGCGGGCGGGCGGTCTTCAGCGATCTGCACGTCGCCGGCGATCCGATGACGGTCGACGCGCCGCCTGCGCCCGGAGGGTGCTCGACCGGCGATCTCTCGCCCCAGGAGAAGGCGCTGGAGTTCATGCTCTTCGACCTTTCGTCGTGCGTCGTCCCGGACACCATTCCGCCGCCGGGCCCCCCCCAGTAGTTGGACTCGACACCCATGCAGCATCGGCGAAACGAGGCGACGGTCCATTCATGCGCACGACGGGGTCTCGTCTCGCCCGCGATCTACGCTATCGCGCTGCTTCTCTCGTGCGCGTGGTGCGCGGCCTGCGCCCAGGGCGCAGACCAGGGGGGCGACGACGGCGGCTCCGACGATTCGAGCAGCCAGCTGGACACGTGGTCGCCGGTCGATTCGACGACGCCCCCCGCGCGGGATGCGACGGGCTCGAGCTCCGGTGCGGATGCTCCGGTCCGCGCGAACGACGCGGCCGAGGCCAGCATGGCGGCGGGCGGAGACGCCTCTGCCGAGGGAGCTGCGGACTCCTCGGCGGACTCGCCGATGGACGTGGGGGACGTTTCCGTAAACCCGCCCGCGGATGCGATTGCCGACGGCAGCGGGGGATTGGGCGGCGACGCCCCTGCCGACAGCGGCTGCGGCTCGTGCGGGAAGCAATCCGTGTGCGTCGCGGGGGTCTGCACGACCGCGAGGCGGGTCTTCGTCTCGAGCACGACCTTCACCGGGAATCTCGGCGGCGCGACGGGCGCCGACATGAAGTGCAACGCGCTCGCGACGGCGGCGAGCCTCGAAGGAAGCTGGATGGCGTGGATCTCGGACGTGACCAGCTCCCCGAGCACGCGCTTCATTCCGGCGACCGTCGCCTACCGCCGCCTCGACGGCGCCCGCGTCGCGCTGAACTACGCTTCGCTGGGCACCGGCCTGGAAAACGCGATCGACATCGACGAACACGGCAACACCCTGGGGGCGCCCACCACCGACGCGTCCAAGACGTGGACCGGCACGGCATCGAGTGGCGCCGCGGGCCCGGCGAGCTGCACGGGATTCACCGTGACGACGGGCACGGGGGCGGTGGGTCACTACACGGCCACGAGCGCGGTGGCGTGGACCGCGGCATATTCCACCGAGAACTGCAGCGTCGCCAATCACTTGTATTGCTTCGAGCAGTGAGGACAGCGGGGGACGCAAGGACAAGAAAGGTTGAATGATGGGCGCTCTTCTCGCGGCACGACGTCTCTGGGTTGGAAGCGCGCGCGGCGCAGCCGTCGCGGCGGTGCTCGCGCTGCCGCTGGCCTGCGGGGACGCGAGCTCGAATTCGGGGTGTCCGTTCGGAGATGCCTGCGACGGTGGCAGCGGCAGCGGGTCCGGCAGCAGCGGCGGCTCGACCAGCGGCAGTACGAGCGGCAGCACCAGCGGGGGTTCGAGCGGAAGCAGCAGCGGCTCCAGCACGAGCGGGAGCTCGAGCGGAAGCAGCAGCGGCTCCAGCACGAGCGGGAGCTCGAGCGGAAGCAGCAGCGGCTCCAGCAGCGGCAGCACGAGCGGGAGCAGCAGCGGGAGCTCCAGCGGCAGCGGGTCCGGCGGCGACCCCGGCTCGTGTCCGATGCTCACGAGCGGCTTCACCGAGTACAAGCCCTCGACGACCTACCAGACCGAGGGCGGCGACCAGTACTGCATGCACACCACCTCCGGCGGCGTCGAGACCTTCACGATGATGAAGAACACCGCCTCTCCCCAGATCCAGCGCTGCGAGCAGCGCGTGAACAACGACTACAACTCCGGCGTCCAGCAGTTCGAGGGAGACGTCGACATGGGGACGGCGGACGCCATCTGCATGCACCAGAAGTTCCTCTTTCTCATGGTCGTCGGGTATCCGCAGAACGGGGGCTCGTTCTTCGAACACAGCAGCAACCTGCTCGCCACCGGAGTGGCCGGGAACTGGCAGCACGTCACCACGATCCACGACACGAGCACGCACAAGGCGAACATCTACATCAACTGCGCGCTCAAGCTCACCATGCCGGATGCGCCGGCGACGGGCTCCGGCTGGTATGACAAGTACGGCGTGTACGGCATCCAAGCGATGCCACCGCAAGCGCCGATGACGCAGGTGTCCTGGAAGAACATTCACTTCTGGAAGAAGTGACAATCAGCGCCTTCCGAAGGCCGTTACGCTCCCGAACTCGCGGGCGAAGACGAACGCGATGATCACCAGGCCGAGAGCCCCGAGGCTGATCGACGCGGCTGCGTGGGCGATGCCGACGAGCGTCGACGCGTAGACGAAGGTGCCGCCGGCCACCACGGCCAGTCCGACGAGGAACACGCGCAAGAGCGGCCCCTCTCGCCCGGGGAGCTGGCTGAGGACGTTGACGAATCGGCGAGCGAGAAGAATGAACGTGAGCATCGACACGAACGACGCGCCGCCCATCGAGGAGCTCGACAGAAAGAAGTCGTAGACGCCATGGGTGATGACCACGAGGGGCAGAGTCTGCGACCAGCCGTCGAGACGCTCCGGGTGCTCCGAATGGCCGCGCATCGCGTCGTCGATGGCGACGGCCGCGATCCCGGTGGTGCTCATGTGCAGGAAGTTCGCGGTGAGAAAGCGCGCCAGCGCGGTGGACAGCCCGAGCTGAAAGTACCCGACGTTCTCCTCGACGGCGAAGCCGAGACCCACGAGCGCGCCGCACGCCAGGGCGTCGCGCCGCGTGCCGAAGCGACGGATGACCGCGAGGAGCGGCAGCGCGAAGAGCACCTTGGAGGCCTCCTCGCGAAGACCTACCCCCAGCACGTAGTAGATGACGTCGGCGGCGGGCTGCCCCTTCTCCGTGAAGTGCAGGACATTCTCCTCGAGAATGCTCAGCGCGATGACCAGATACGTGCTGGCGACCCCCAGGACGAACGCGGCGGCCATTAGCGGCACACGCACCTTCGGGCGATCCCCGACACGGCCGACAATCGCGCAGAAGGCAAACCACACGAGCCCCGAGAGCGCGGCGAGGAGCCAGATGCCAAGGGTCGCGTTTTCGTAGTGAGCGACGAAGAACCAGTGCGCGGCTGCGAGCCACGCGCGGCGGGTGATCGCGTCCTCCAGAAAGACCGCGGCCGGGACCTGCCGGCCGAATTGCGCGTCGGCGAGCGCGGCTCGGAGGCGAACCCAGTCGCCCGAGTCTGATCCAGATGTGACACGCCGCCGTGGCATCGTCTCGGCGATCGGCAAAGGCCGACGCCTCTCGCGCAAAGGCCTCGGCCGCCCGGGCCGGATTGCCCTCCCGGTCCGCCGCGCGCCCGAGCAGATGGTTGGCCCAAGGTGCGGGGGGATGTCGATTCGGCGACCGCGTCGACCGCCCGGCGATCGTCGCTGGTATCCGCGTCGTTCAGGACGAGCCTCCACCAGCGCACCAGGAGCGAGGCCTCACCGCGGAGGGCGGGGGCGCCGACCACGGCGTCGATACGGCCCTCGTCCACGGCGGGCCCGAGCTTGGGGGCCGCGAGCTCGTCGTCCGGGTCCGGCGCGAGGCGTATCCGTCGCGATCGGAGAAGGCGGTCGTGGTCGTCGAGCAGATCGACGATCACGCGCACGTCGTCCGGGTGTTCGGCGACCAGCGCCAGGTACACCTGCTCGGCGGCGTCGAAGTGACCGTTTTGCGCGAGCGCCTCGGCACGGTCGGCGGGCGACCTCCCGCGCGCGGCGAGCCTGTCGGCCGCGTACCCGGCCGCCATGGAGAAGAGAAGCACGCTCGCGACGAGGGCAACGAGGGGGTGCGAGCGGAAAAAGCCGGGGGGACTCACGCCCGTCAACCGTAATGCGCCAGGGCGAGCTCCTTCAACAGGCTCCGGTGGCACCGATCGGGGTTGTCGCACGCGGATGAGCACAGGAGAGTGACGGTCTCGCCGGCGGCGACGCGAGCGGCGAGGGTGGCGATCGGCTCCTCCTGCCCTTTCATCTCGGCGAGGTACCGCCGCCTGAACCCGGGCCACGCTATCGGGGGGCCGTGTTTGCCGTAGTAGTCGGCGTGCAGCTCGCGGCTCGGTCCGAGATGCGGGAGCCAGGCGTCCCAGACCTCGTTTTCCTTGCGGACACCTCGCGGCCGGAAGCGACAGATGAGCAGGCGGCGGCCGTCGTCCGGCTCGACCGGGTCGTTCCAGCGTTTCGTCTTGAGGCTGCCTTTGGCACGGACCACGCGGGGAGCATTGTGGACCATCCGCGCACAGGTACCCAGCGGGTTGCGACGGGCAGGGGGCCCCGGACAGCGCGACGACGGGGACGCACTGGCGGGAGATCGGGTTTTGGTCGGGCATGCCCGGCCTTTTACGAGACGGTCCGCGCCGCTGGCGGCCGCACGGGGCGCGATCGCGCGGCCCTGGACATTCGGCGGGCATGCCCTACCAAAACCCGATCTCCCGCTCTCGAGGATGCCTGCGTCAGGGGGGGCGGCGAACGCGCGTGTCGCACCCCTACGGTGCGGCGTTCTCGCCGACTACGTCGGCTCGCGCCGCTGCGAGGAGCTCTCTGTAGTTCGGTTTGAACGGTTCGACGAGCTCTCGTTCCAGCTCGCCCTCGAGGCGATCGAGCACCGTAAGCTCCGCAACGTCGAGTTCGGGCGGCATCATTCGACAATCGTGTGTAGCTTCCCAGCTCGCGGCCGCCAAACATGAGCCCGAGCCGGCTCCCGCCAGTGCGAGCCTGATCGTCGCCGTCTCCCGAGACACATCCCGTCGCGGGTGAGGGCTCCTTCGGGAGGGTGCTCGTTTCTCGATACGGAAGGATGCTTCTTGCTCGTGAGAAGGACCGGGGCTTCTCGTGAGAAGAACGCCTCCTTCTCATCGGAAGGATCGCTCTTGTTCGTGACAAGGACCGGGTCTCCTGGTGAGAAGGACGCCTCCTTCTCGTCAGAAGGCCTCCCGGGCGATCCCATGCGTCGACGGCATCGTGGCTCCAGCGGATGACGTCCGCCTCCGTCGGCAGCGCGACGGGTTTCGCGGGCACTGAGGAGGCGGAGGACGGAGCGGACGGAGAGGCGGGACATGCCGGCGTCCAAGGCCGTGGCCCGACAGCGCACCCGATGTCCAGCAAGAGCAATACCGGTACAGCTTTGCGGACGGCGTTCACGGAAGCGCGAGCTTAGGCGGTTGTACCTTTTCGCGCGCGCCGCTTTGCGGCGAGCTTTTGTCGCCTAACGGCGAACGACTTCGCGTCGCGTGGTCGCCGAGAGCAAACGGTTCGCTTTGCGTCGTGCGAAGCACGATGTTCGTCGAAGGCGAGGCCCTGGCGATGCGGGACTTCGAGACGCGGTTTCGCCGGCCCCCTGACCGGGCCCCCTGACGCGGCGATCCTCGAGAGCGGGAGATTGTGTTTTGGTCGGGCATGCCCGCCGAATGTACAGGGCCGCGCGATCGCGCCCCGTGCGGCCGCCAGCGGCGCGGACCGTCTCGTAAAAGCCCGGGCATGCCCGACCAAAACACGATCTCCCGCCACTGCGTCCCGTCCCCGGGCCTCGGGCGTGCCGCCTAGTGCTTGCAGAGCTCCGCAGCCGTCGTCGGGATTCCGCCGGCTGCGCCCCCCTGCAGCGGCTCGTTCTCCAGGAACTCGTGCGTCTTGTAGTTGTACGCGGGGTTCGCCTTGCTCTTCTGCGAGTCGACGCAGAGCTGGTTGCCCCCGGAGGTCGGCGTCGTCGGCCCGTCGCGCTCCTGGTCGGCGTGGTGGGACGGCACCGTCGTCACGTCGCAGGAAGCCAGCATCCCGCCCGAGACGTGCGCCGTGACCATGGCGACCTCCCAGAAGTCACCGGTGAAATCGTCGCCATAGTTGTCGAGCAGCGGGTAGAGCAGCTGACCGGTCAGCGGGTTGTAGCCGACCGAGAGGACGCGCGCGCCGTTGCAATAAATGTCCACGTGAGGATGGGCTTTCGTCGTGCCGCCCCCGGTGTTGCCGTAGTCGTTGACCCCGATGGCGAAGCGGTCGCCGTCCTTTGGGTTGTCGAGATTGACGTTCTCGGGACTGCAAAAGTTGCCGCTGTCGGTCGGATCCTCGTCGCCCTTGTCGCAAAGGACGTTGTCCAGATCGAGGCGCGGGTTGGTGCAGGTGGTCGTCCCGAGAAAGTTGCGGCTCGACCAGCCGTTGCACGCGGTGTTCGGAGACGCCGCGTATCCCCAGTCCGTCGGATTCGTATTCGAGTAGTAGCAGTCCTCGTCGTTGCAGGTGCTGTCGTACCCCGCGGGCTTGCAGGGAGGGTTTTGCAGCCGCGCGAGGTGCAAGTCGATGTCGTTGCCCGCGGGAGTGGTGGCCTCGAGGCCGCCGACCGTGTCCCGGCACAGCTCGGCGCGAATGCCCGGCGCCCGGACCTGCACCTTCTGCGTGCACACGTAGTGCGTGCCGCCCAGGTCCCACTCGCCCTGGATGAGGTAGTCGCCGCTCAACCCGAACGCGGGATGTACCTGTCCGCCGGCGACGCCATTCCCGTAATTGGCCGCCTGGATGCTGATGAGCGGCTGCCCCGCCGTGGCCACGTAGCGGGGCGGCGGCGCGGTCGACGAGAACACGACGGGCGTGCGCACCCCCTGGCGCGCGTTGGCGGCCATCGAGTTGGCCTGGTTGTAGACGGCAAACGTCGGGTGCGGGAGCACGTTGTCGCAGTCGCCGCCGATGACGGTCCACTGCCAGTTCATGGCGTTGGGCCGCTGGGCGGCGTCGACGATCCACTGCGAGCCGTCGATGAGCGGAATGTTCATCGGGTCCGGATACGGCTGCTCCGTCATGATGGCCGTGGGGCAAGCGACGACGACGCCGGGGCAGGAGCAGTTCATCGTGCGGCTGTTCTCGGGCACGCCGTCGCAGTTGAAGTCTCCCGCCGCGCAGATGTCGTCGGGGAACGGAGGCTGCGCGCCGCGGCACACGCCCGACCAGACCGGGAACTCGATGCCGGCGCAATCCAGCGATCCGAGCGAGTTGGTCGTGCACCAGCCGACGGGCTCTTTCGTGGAAGAGTCCACCTGCGTCGCCGGTACGAGGTAACAGGGCTTCGTCTGCCCGTTGTTCGGGCAGGAGCATCCCTCGTCGACGAGCCCGTCGCAGTCGTCGTCGAAGCCGTTGCCGCCCATGCCGTTGAGGAGCGACGCGGTGACCCCGAGGCTCGTCAGGGCCGTATCCGTAGGCCCGTCGCACTCGTTCGCCGTCATCGTGATGCAGCGCTGCGGGTAGAGCGCGGGGCCGGCGTCGCCCGAGACGCATGCCATTCCGTCGACCGCCGGGGCGCCGTCGTTGTGCAGCGACGCATCGCTCAGCCCGGCCTCCGCTCCGCTGCCCCCGAAAATCGGCCCTCCGCTCGACGAGCTCCCGGACCCTCCGGAGCTCCCCGATCCCCCGGAGCTCCCCAATCCGGAGCCGGTCGAAGCGCCCGACTCGCCGGGAGGTCCGCCGCCGTCGAAGCCGGAATCTGCGGAGCTCCCACACGAAGCCGCGATCAACGCCACGACGAGAAGAGGAAACGAGAAGCGCCAACCCATGGGGTCCTCCTTGCTTAAGCTGCGGCGGAGTAAAGCAGCCCCGGGCCATGGATGCCCGGCAGCTGGGCATTCGTGGAGCAAAAGAGACTAGGCGCGCACAGTCCTGGAGCATCGCGTCATCGCGGACGGCAGGACAAGGAGAGCCCGGTGGACCTCGATGAGGTCGGCTGGAGCAAGCCCGGCGTCGCTCCGGAGTCCCCCGCCGGGAGCGGGGTGTATAGGGGAGCACGGTAAAGGCGCCCTCGATGATCCTCCGCCTCGCTGTCGCTCTCTTGTTTTCCCTGGCGGCGTGCAGCGACCAGCCGCTCCCGCGGACGTGCTCCGGGCTCGCAGCGCCCGCGTGCCCTGCAGACGACGACGCCGACGTATGCTCGGACGTGGCGTGCGCCTCGGTGTACGCCTGCGACGACGGCCAATGGGCGTTCGTCCGGAATTGCCCGAATTCTCCGCTCGACGGCGGCTCCTCCCGCACCGAGGCGAGCGCCGAGAGCGGGATCGCGGTCGACGCCAGCGTCGACGCCCCGCCCGGCGCCTACGGTGGCCCGGGGTGCGCGGACCTCCAGACGCCCGACTGCTCGCTCGGGACGGCCCTAGCATGCGCGCCGGCCACAGCGTGCTGCGGCTGCCAGGATCTCTACGTGTGCGCCGCCGGCGGATGGAACCTCTGGGGCGAATGCGTCGACGGCAGAATCGCCGCGATCGACCCGTGAGAGGTCTTCGCGTCAGCCCGGCGACGTGGGCGGTCGAATCTGCTTTCGGATCTTCTTGACGAAGGTCTGCGTGCACTGCCCGTGGCTACCCTCGTAGTCGATGATCTCGCGGATCAGCCGTGCTTTGACTTCGCTCGTGCATCTCGCGCTGTCCTGCACTTCTTTCGCGAGCTGGCCGCCCTCGAACGTCACCGGCCATTGAGCCTTCGCCGCGGCCGCCGGCGCCCTGTTCGTCGGCTGGTGATGGGACGCCTTCGTCTTGGTCACGTCGTGGAAACCGACGGTCTCGAGGCGCCGCCCGGACCCGTGACAGCTCGGGCATGTCGTCGTGAGGCCGAACGAGTTCCCGATGCGACGGTCCCCTCCGCAGACGCGGCAGGTGCTGTCGTCCGCGGCGCTGGAACCGGGTGTCCGCGGACGTCCGGGCTCGTCACTCATGGCCCGAGGGTACTCCCATTCGCAGGCCCACGCGACGCCTTCGCACAAGCTCGTTTCGTCGCCGGGTGCGAAAAGGCACGGCTCTGCCGATGTCGACGGACTACGTTGGGTACCCCCCCTACCCCGCGGAGGTCGACGCTCCATGAACAGCGACGCAAAGAACCGGCTCAAGAAGATCCTCGGCACATACGACGAGAAGCTCGCCGAACAGACGCGCGTGGAGACCGCCAAGCGTGCGGCCGAGGCGGCGTTCCCCGGTCGCTTCGCCGTGCTCAAGGCCGAGACGATCCGCCCGGTCATCCAGGAGTTCGTCGACATGCTGAGCGGCCACGGACACGAGGCCACCGCCCGCGAGCAGGAGGAGTCGTCGAGCAGCGCGGGTGGCGTGTCCTACGCGGCGATCTCGCTGCGCGTGAACCCGAAGCCGTTCGCCCACAAGTCGACCGAGACCAACAAGAGCTTCATCGAGATCACCTTCTCGGCGAACCGCACCGAGCGAAAGGTCACGGTCTCGTCCACCAACACGATGATGAGCTCGAGCGGCAGCCTGGGCAAACGCGGCGAGTACGAGCTCGAGGCGATGACCGCCGACCTCATCGCCGACCACCTTCTGCAGGCGCTGCAAGAAGCTCTGCGCTAGCGCGCCGCTCCGGCTACTTGCGCCAGACCACCACCGCGGTCGAGTGCAAGAGGAGCGTGAACGTGAAGGTCATGAACGCGGCGATCATCAGGAGGAGCCCGGTGACGCCGAGATAGTTGACCTCGACGTCCATCGTGAGCGCGAAGCCGTGGCGGAGCCAGTACACGAGGAGGGCGCCGGTGAGCGCCGCTCCCAGGGCGAAGAGCGCGGCCGAGAGGAGGACCGTGCGCGTATACGGGAAGCGCGCAAACCAGCGCTTGGTCTTCTCGCCGGAATAGTCGAAGAAGACCTGAGCGATCGCGCCCATGTAGATGCACTGCAGCCCGAGCGTGGTCATGGTGAGCCCGAGCAGCATCCAGTGCACCGAAAGGGTGATCGGCCCCAGGGCGATGGGGCCGAGAGAGAGCGGCAGCGTGAGAGCGGTCCCGAGCACCGTCAGCACGACGCCGGGTCCCAGCAGGAAGAAGTCCGCCCCGTAGATGAACATCGCACGCAGGTTGATCCACGCCGCCGACCACGGCGAAAACCAGCCGGCTCGCTTGTGATGGCTCAGCCTGCCCTCGCGGTCCTTGAGGAAGCGAATCGGCACTTCCTCCGTCCTCAGCTTCATGTGCACGCTCTTGAGCACCATCTCCGAGGCGTACTCCCATGACTGGGAGCGCAGGCCCATGCGACAAAGCGCTTCTCGCGTGATCCCTCGCATGCCGCAGTGAATGTCCGAAAACCGGCTGTGGAAGATGACGTTGAGAATCCACGTCGTGACGGGCGTCCCCAGGTACCGGTGGAGCGCCGGCATCGATCCCGGCTCGATGTACCCGCGGAAGCGCGAGCCCATGATGAACTCCGCGCGGGCGCGGAACTTCTCGACGAACGGCGAGAGCTCGCGAAAATCGTAGGTGCAGTCGCAGTCGCCCATGACGACGTACTTGCCGCGGATGAACGGCAGGCTGTCGATGTACGCGCGCCCGAGGCCGCGCTTGGGCGCACGCAGCACGCGGGCGCCCTTCGAGAGGGCGATCTCGGTCGTCTTGTCGGTCGAGCTGTCGACGATGAGGATCTCGCCGACGACGCCGGCTTTGCGAAGACCCTCCTTCGCCCAATCGAGGAATTCGCCAATCGTGAGCTCCTCGTTCAGCGCGGGGATGACGATCGACACTTCGGGATCGGCCACGTCGTCGTCAGGGAGCAAAAGCTCGAGCGCAGGGTCGCTCTCCACTGCGAGCGGCGTGGACGACGCAGCGACCCGTGTCCGTGCCGCGTCCGGCGTAAGAGAAGTCGTCGACATGAAGGTCCGGTGATCGGGACTCTAGCTCGGGCCACCCGCAGAACAACCGAGATACGGCCCTCCGCGGGCACGGGCGCGTCTTTTTTGGGTGGAGCCGCGAGATGCGTCCGCTAAGGTGCGACGCGTGAGTCGACTTCTCGCGCGCGCTCTCGCGCTGCCCCCGATCCGGAGCGCGGCGCGTTTCGCCACGGATTGGATCGACCTTCAATATTCGATGGTCATTCGTCAGCTCGAGCAAGCTGCGCCGCGCGCCCGCGGGAGGCTGCTCGACGTGGGGTGCGGCGAAAAGCCGTACGAGCTCATGTTTCGCCCGTACGTCGCGGAATACGTCGGCATCGAGCACGAAAGCTTCTTCCGGCAGACGAACGCCTCGAATGGCGTGCGCGGACCTGATCACTATTACGACGGCTCGAAGCTACCCTTCGCGGACCACTCTTTCGACACGGTCCTCTCGGTGCAGGTTCTCGAGCACACGCCGCACCCGCAGCGTTTGCTGGACGAGATGGCGCGCGTCCTCCGCAGCGACGGCCTGCTCATCCTCAGCGCGCCCTTCTCGTTTCGCCTCCACGAGGAACCTCACGACTATTTCCGCTATACGCCGCACGGTCTCCGTTCGATGGCCGCCGACGCGGGCCTCGAGGTCACCGAGATATGGAGCCAGGGGGACATCTGGAGCGTGGTCGCTCACAAGATCAACAGCTACCTCGGTATCCGGCTGATGGGCGCCCAGCGGGTGGCGCAAGCAATGGGCAAAATGGGACACGAGGCGCCCGTGACTTCGGCTGGCCGCCTGTGGATGGCCCCTATCGTCGTTCCGTCCATGGCGCTCCTGAGCGGCGCCGCCCGCCTGCTGGACCGCGTGGCACCCGACGGCACCGAGACACTCAGCTATACGATGTTCGCGCGACCGCTGCGTCGATGAGGACGCGTGGCCGTTGCTCCCCCGCGCGGCGGTGCCATACTCGCGGCATGCTTCGCGCTCGGTTCTTCGTGTTCGCACTCGCCGCGGTGGGTGCGCCGCTCGCGTCCGCGGGCTGCCATTCCGTGGCGCACCGCCCCGACGGCAGCGAGGGACCGCTCCCCCTCGGTGCCGACGCTCCCGATGTCGAAGCGTACGACGTCAACGGCGTCCCCTCGCACCTGTCGTCGTTGCGCGGCGAGCCGGTGGTCGTCTACTTCTACCCGAAGGACGGAACCCCCGGCTGCACGACCGAGGCGTGCGCGTTTCGCGACGCCTGGAAGCGGTTCGAGCTCGCCCACGTCGGAGTCATCGGGGTCTCCCCGCAGTCGCGCGAGAGCCACGTCGCGTTCCAGAAGGAGAAAAACCTGCCCTTCCCCCTCGTGCCGGACGAGGCGGGCACCGCGCAGCGCGCATACGGAGTCGCCAAGGGCGTCTTCGGATACGCGCGCGTGAGCTTCCTCGTCGACGCGAAAGGCAAGATCGCGCGTGTCTGGCCGAACGTCGATCCGGCCATTCACGCCGACGACGTACTCGCGGCCGCTGCGGCTCTGCCCCGGTGATGAAGGGGCCGCGCTCTCAGTCGACGGGAATGAGAATGCCGCTCTGCTCGACGGCGAACTCGACGTCGGTGAGCTCGTTCGTCCCGAACAGGAAGAACTGCAGCGCCGGGGGCGCTGCGAACGTCACCTGCTGGGGGCTCGCGCTGCCGACCAGCGTGAACCTGCCGAGAAGCTGCGGAATGAGCTGCGCGAGGAGCCCCTCGGTGAGCCATGCGACGAGCACGACGACGGGGGGCACGCCCGAGCCGCGCGGCGGTGTGAAGATGAATCCGCTCGTTCCGGAGGGGGAACGCGTCTCATCCGTAACGCACGGTATTGAGACCAAACAGGTCCGCTCATGTGGGGCGGACGAGAGCGCCCACGCACATCTGGCTTTGCGCTTTGCCTCGCTGCCGACGGTTTGCCCTCGCTTGCCCCTCGCTTGCCGTCGCTCGAGGCCGCGCAGCCGGCGGTGCGGCTATTGGGGCGGAGGAGGCACCGTGACCGGAGGTGTCATGGTGTCGGGGATCACGCACGCCGAAAGATCGAACAGCATGAACTCGAGCGCCTTCTCCTGCGGAGAAAGAGGCCCGCTCATGCACCCGCCGGGCGGCGGCGAGCTGTCGGTGGTCATGGGATCGCCCCCGACGTGCAGATCGCTGTAAACGGCGCGCCCGCAGTAGACCCAGCCGCCGCTCGGATCCGGCCCGCTCACGGGCGGGTTCAGGTTCACCGGCGTGTCGAACGAGAAGTACTCGGTCATTCCGGTGGCGCCGGTCGAGTCGGAGGTGATCCAGGACTGCGACGGCGTATTCGTCGGGCCGACGGTCACGTCGAACCGTGGCTGGTAAATGGAAAGCTCGGTCGCGGGCACGCCGCTCTGGCCGAGCGCGTGGACGTTGCCAAGCCACTGCTGAAGGGCAACGCCCTTCGGGAACGGCATGGTCGAGCCATTGAGCGTCGTCTCGATGATGCCGCCGATGGCGCCGTTCGGCGGATACCCCGGTCCGCCGTTGGCCACGTCGGGCGCCCAGGTGCCGAGGTTCCCCCAGTCGGCGGGCGCGTTGTAGTTGCCTCCCTGTTGCATATTCTTCGGCAGAGCGAGCGTCTCGACGGGCCCCGCAAACCACGCGTAGTGGTAATGCGACGCGAAGACGCGCCCCCCGTCGTCGAGGTAGCTCTCGAGCGCGGGTGGGTTGGCGTTGTACGTCTCGGCGCCCTCGCACGAGAGAAGCGTGATGTCGTACGGCATCAGGTGGTCGGCCGTGTCCCAGAGCGTCGTGTCCGACTCGGGAGCATTGGCCATCGCCTCGGGTTGACCCATCTGCGTCATGCCCGTCGGATCGCCGCCGGAGAACACGTGGACGTGGCCGCTACCGCCGGCGCCCGCGACGTACTCGGTGGCCGGCAGCCCGATGCGCGTCATGAGGCACTCGAGCGTGTCGGCGCCACCTGTGGAAACCGCAATCTGCGGCATCTCGTCGTCGCTGCCGGCGGCGACCGTGCCGGGCAAGGTCAGCGACTTGTCGGGCTGGGCGTTGGCCTGGCACGAGGTCACGTTGATGTGCAGCGAGCGACGCCACTTGCCGACTTGAAGGACGAGCGGGACGTTGCTTCCGACGGGAACGTTCGACAGGGTGAAGCTCCCGTCGACTCCCGTCGTCGTGCTGGTGAAGGCGCCGCTGGGGAACAGCGCGGCGCAGCTGCACTTGGCAGCGCCCGTGGGCACCCCCTGAGGCAACGGCTGAAGCGGCGTCGCCGGCACGTAGACGGCGACGTTGTAGAGTGGGTTGTTCCCCGCGGGGTCGTAGACGACGCCGGTGACGGTCGTCGAGCCGCCGCCTGAGCACGAGACGTTGCACGTGAGCCCCGACGGACAGGGGACGCCGCCGTCGCCGCCGACGGTGCCGCCGCTGGAGCCGCCGCTCGACGTGCCGAACCCGCTGCTGGCGCCGCCGCTACCGCTGGAATTGCTGCCGCCGTTGCTGCCGTTGCTGCCGCCGTTGCTGCCGCTGGCGCCGCCGCTGCTTCCGCTGCTGGCGCCGAAGCCGCTGCCCCCCTTGGTGCCGCCGCAGGCGGACATCGACCCGGCGTCGATGAGCAGCGCAGTTACGGCCAAAGCGGAGAAAAGTACCGAGTACGGACGCATGGACCCCTCTTCATTCTGGCAACCCCGTCGCGACCGCTTGCCGGCGGCCCGGCGCTCGGGACGAGCATTCTTGCTGGCTTGAAACTCTAGGGTGCCCGAACAACATGGCCAATTGCCTGACCACCCACCCCGAGAAACGAAGCCGCGACGCCATGGGGACTCTCGCGTAGGTCTAATTTTGCAGCGTGGCCAAGCTCGAGGGATGGCGAGGCGCTCCCCGACGTGCGCGCCATACGCGCCGTACGCGCCCGATGGCTACGGGAAGAACGACACGCCGATCGTCAGGAGATCCGGATACCCGAGGCGCATCGTGAGCGTCGTCGAGTCGCTGAAGTAGAAGCGCCCACCGACCCAGAAGGCGGGGCCGACGCCGGTGTCCGAGCCGTAGTAGCCGCACGGCGGCAACCCGGCCATGCCGCAGGCGTAGTTCGGTGCGCTGTAAATGCCGTGCCAGACGTAGAGGCCCGGCTCGCCGAAGACGCTCCAGCGCTGCGCCACGTAGAAGTTCCACTGCATCACGATGGGGAACTGAAGAAAGTCGGCGGTCCCGTAGTAGCCGTAGCCGTAGCAGACGGTCGGGAAGCGCGGGTCGTAGCGGCAGCCGGTCCCCGAGTAGTGGGCCCAGTCGAGCCCGAAGCCGATGGCCACGCTGTTGTTGATCGTCTTCACGAATCCGTCGTGAGTCAGGTTGATCGAGACTCGGCCGCCGAGACCCAGTCCCGTACCCGCCCATTGGTCCGCCCAGCCGACGAGCGCGTGCGGTTCGATCTCGACCGAGTACCTGGGGTGATCCCCCGGACGCTTGATCGTGTCGTCGGCGCGCGCAGGCGAGGAGAGGGCGAAGGCGCCGAGCGCAAACACGAGGGCTGCGAAAAGAGCTGCACGGCCGGTTTTCGTCATCCGTTCCTCTGCTGGCGGATCGAGATCGAGAACATCCGCGGGCGCCCGAAGCAAGGCGAGTGCCTGCACCAAATCATCGACATGCTTGGGAAGCCAACTTTTCCGCCAGCGGGCCAGCGGCATCACGTGGTCGGCCTGGCGACCGCACCCCGCCAAGCCTCAGAACCGGCGCGGTTCGTCGTTGTAGTTGACGCGCGGTGTGATTTTCTTCTCCTATCGACCACCATCGGTACATCTTCGCGCTCGTAGGATCGTCCAACTTGGGAACGGGAGGGAACATCATGCGCGCTTTCCGGGTCACGCTGTCTTTTGCCACCGCCCTGGGGCTCTCGGTCGTCGCCGGCTGCTTCGGCAACAGCTCGAAGGGGTCGGGGAACAATACCATCACGACGCCGCCTTCCGCGGGGGGGACAGGCGCTTTCGGTATCGTCACGGTCAACGGCAAGCAGAAGATGTACTTGCCGCAGCCCTTCGACGCGACCGGGTCCGCCAACGTGGCGGTCGTCGACGTCGGCGTCGCCGGGGACGGGATCAACGGGGCCCCAGCCCTCATCAAGAGCATCTCGCTCGGGTCCACGGCTTACGCCACGACGACGGGAGGCGACTCGTCGATGGTCATCGCTGCATCCACGGGCTCGAACGACTTGTGGTCCATCGACCCGACCAGCGACACCATCGTCAAGCACATGAACCTCGATTCGACCTACGGCGCCTCGAGCTTCTCGGGCGGCGGCGGCTTCGTGACCGGGATTGCCGCCGACGCGACGACGCACCGCGCGTTTCTCAGCGTGTGGAACGGGTTCGCCATCATCGATTCTGGCCACGCAGACGCTCACGAGCGTCATCCAGGCGCCGCCCACCGAGAACTTCGGCTACGACTCGGTTCACCAGCTCATCCTGGCGCCGTTCTACGATTGCACGAACTCCACGAGCGACGGCGGGGTCATGCCTTCCACGTGCGGCGTGCCAATGGGGCCGGAGGGCGGAGTCATGACGGCGGGGCTGAACGTCATCGACCTGAAGGACGAGACCGTCTACACGTACGAGGACCCGAGCGCGACCGACCCACTTGCGCCTCTCGGCACCGAGCCCGACTCGGCGTCGGCCGACCCCATCTCGCAGGTGTACGTGGTCCCCGGCGAAGGCAGCTACGAGAACATCCTCGATTTCTCGAAAGCGACCTTCGACAAGGCTTCCAAGACGGTGACGGCGCCTCACGCCATCGTGCAGGGCATTTCGTTCGAGGGCGTGGCCGTCGAGGCGAACACGCACGTCGCGTTCTTCGAGAACGAATTCACCGGCTCGATCGCGCTCATCAAGCTGCCGCAGGCCGTCGGGGGCGACCAGGGGTTCGTGCAGGGCACCATGCCCAACCTGCCCGGCGACGCCGGCCAGGCCTTCGCGAACGTCGGCGACCCGCACGGCATCGCGGTCACGACGTCGATCACGAACGGCAAACCGGTGGGGTTCCTCGTCGACACGGGGTTCCAGTGGGTGGCCCGCGTGGACCTCACGCAGCTCGCGGCGATCGGGGAAACGGACGCGAGCGTCGTGGCCGGCACGACGCAGCTCCAGGCTGCCGTCACCTTCCTCGACGCGAACACTCCGGAGTGACGAGCCTCACAGGCCGCGGAGGATGACGGCCAGCTCCGTGCGCTGGCCCTGGTCGAGGGTGCGACCCAGCTCGTCGAACAGGGACGCCTCTTCGCGCGAGTGGACCGTGTACGCGGTCTCGAACCGCTCGTAGAGGTCACGCAGGGTAGGACGGCCGCCGCCCAGAGCGGGACGGTCGTTCGCGGCGAGGTGGGCTAGCCGCACCAGCGTTCCGCACACGGTGTCGTGGGCGCTCTCCAGCCGGTCGACGACGGCGGTCTTGGTCGGGGCGCGCGACCGGAGGAAGGGAAAGAGCCCCTCCTCCTCGTCGGCGAAGTGCTGCAGAAGCTCGTCGCGCAAGGCCTCCAGCCGTAAGACGAGCTGCTTGCGGGCAGCGGCAGTCGGCTGCGCGTCGCCCGCCTCCGCGCGGATCATCTCGCGGATCTCGGTGGCGAGCTTCGTGAGTCGTCCGTGCGAGTGCTCGAACTGGCGGACGGGATCGCTCATGGCGCGTGGGAATATAGCGCTTCTGGACCCAGGGCCCGCCCGTCAGGCCGCCGGCCCCTCCCGGTTGCGCAGGAACATCGCGACTTCCCCCAGACGCGCTTCGAGAAACTCGCGCACGTCGCGCTCCATGCCGCTGGCATCGAGGGCGTGCATCATGCAGCGAATCCATGCGCGCGCCATCGTCGTGTCCACCGGGACGCGCGCGTGACGCATGCGCAGCCGCGGATGCCCGTGCGTCGCGACGTAGTCCTGCGGCCCGCCGAGCCATCCGATGAAGAAGAGAGCGAACCTGTCGCGCGAAGCACGCGCCACGTACCCGCGCTCGTCGCACGGGTGGAGCCGCGCGAGCTCGGGCTCGAGCTCGGACATGGCGTCGTAGAAGCGCTCGACGATGGCGCGCACCGCGGCCTCGCCGCCGAGGCGGTCGTACGGGGTGTCGACGGAGGAGGGGACGAACGGCACTGCCGTGCCGGATAGCACGCCGCGGCTTCGGACCGGGCGTGCTCGCTTGCGTGAACTTTCACCTGAGCCCGGAGAGGGCGTCTGGCGTTCGCGCGGCCGCGCCGCAGACTCGGTGTCCATGAACCTTCGCGCAAGGAAAGTCGTGCGTGCCGCCGAGATTGGCGCAGCCACGGTCGCCGCGATCCTGTCGCCCATTCCTTTGGCCGATGAATTCGTCCTCGCGCCCGCTCTCCTGGGCGTCGCCGCCGTCATCGGACACGAGCGCGGCCTGGCCGTCGGGGCTCTGCCGTGGCGCACGCTCGGTCAGGCGGCGATCGCAGGCTTGGGTGCCCGCGCGATCCTCAACCTCGCCGTAGCGTACGTGCCGGGCGTCGCGACCGTGGCGAACGCCGTAACCGCCTTCGCGCTGACACGCGCCTACGCCGAATGGGCCGACCGAGCGTGTTGCGAGCTGCAGCGTCTCCAGGACTAGCTCGCCGGGGCGGCACTTCGCGGGGCGTGCTCCCCGTTCAAGCCGTCGTAGTCCGCCCTCGACTGCCGCTTTCGAAGCATGCGAAACACGGCATAGGCCGCAATCGCCGCCACGGCCGCTTCGGTCGCCCCCCAGGCCGCTCCGGCGACGAGCACGGCGATGCCCGTGACGGTGGCGCCAACCCCGGGCTTGCGCGCCTTCTCAGCCATCTTCTGCCAGAGCTCCGAGCCCTCTTCCTTCAGGTGCTCGATTCGGCGCCGCCGCTCGCGCTTCGCCGCGTCAGCCTGCGCAGGTTGCGTTTGTGAGCCGGATCCTTCCGGCGACGTCTCTGGGCCCATGGTCTTCGCCTCCAGGAAGTCGCAAAGGAAGCAATGCCCGTGCGCGCGGCGGAAGAACCTCGTCCGTCTGCGCGACGATCTCGAGTTGAAACCGTTCGCACGCCCTTCGCGGATGGGCGCGTTGGAGCGGCCGCCTCCATCGCGTAACGGAAACGCCACGGAGTGTCACTCTTGCTGCCTGCCGCCGCGGAGCGGCATCCTCGCCGGACGGGCACGTCGAACAGTCCTCGCGCACGCGGACATCGTACGGACGTTGCATGGCCTGAGCCCCGGTGGACTGGTGCTCGGGAGCGGTGTGCACGAAGGAGTGGCGATGACGCGTACATTGGCATTCGTCGCGGGATTCGCGGGAGGATGGGCCGCCCGCAGTGCGATCGACTCGTCGAGGCCCGCCCTGGTTCAGATCGCCGCGTTCGGCCTCGACGTCGTCGGGCGGGTGAAGCGCGCGTTGGCAATCGAACGAGAGCAATTCGAGGACCTCGTTGCCGAAGCGCGAGATCTGGCCGGCCGACGGCGCGCCGAGCGCGCGCACGAGAGGCGCGAGAGTGCGCCCGTGGACCATGCCGCATGAACGAGAAGGCCGACGGCGACGCGCATCTTTTTCTCGCGCATCATCATCCGGGCCGGCTACGCGTGCGCTCCCGCGCCCTGGAGAGGGCTCCCGCCGCGCTCGAGGCCATCGAGCTTTGGCTCTCGCAACAAGCGGGGGTTTGCACGGCCTGCGTCCACGCCCCGACCGGCAGCGTCCTCGTCACATACGACCCAACGCGGACGGATGCCGGCGAGCTGATGGTGGGTATTGCGTCGCGTGCGCACCTCACCATTGCCGAGCCGTCGCCCGGCGGCCAGCCGGCCCAGGCCGCGTTCGACGCTTTCCGAGCGCTGGACGAGTTCGTACTCGACTGGTCGGGAGGCCGCTGGGGTCTTGGAGTGCTCGTTCCCCTCGCACTCGGAGTCAGTTCGGTCGGGTCGCTGCTCTTCAGCGCGCATCGCCGCGCCCCTCGCTGGGACAACCTCCTTTACTGGGGGGTTCAGCTCTTTCGCTCGCTCAACGAGGATGAGCACCCGCAGCGACGCGCGAGCGTGAAGTCCGGTCGCGATCGAGGTCATGCGAGCGGCATTTGAGCCTGCGACGGGAGAGGCCATCGCACGCGTCCTCTCCCTTCGGGACCGAACCGAGCCCCCATCGGAGCGCGCGCCTGTCGTGCGGGTGGTGCACGAGATAGGGAGCCGCGTCCGGCTTCGGCTCGATGGCGGCGACGACGCGGATGCCGCCGCGCTCGCGGCGTATCTTCGAGGTACGCCGGGAGTGCTCGAGGCGATTCCGGCGCTGTCGAGCGGCTCGGTGGTCGTGCGCTTCGACGCGACCAAGGCATCGGTCGACTCGGTCCTCGCGTGGGTGCGCAGCAGCCGGCGCTCCGACTGGCCCCGTGCGCAACCGCCGCGAACGGGCAACTCGCGGCTTCGCGCCGCGTTCAACTCTGCGGTGCTGGTCGCCGCGGCCACGAACATGCTTCCCGCGCCCGTCACGGTCACCGCCGTTGCGCTCACGGCCCTCCCCTCGGCGCGACGTGCGGCGGCCGATCTGCTCCGAGGCGAGCTGACCGTCGACGCCCTCGACGTCGCCGCGATCGTCGCTTCTCTGGCGAGCTCCCGGTCGGCGACGGCGGCGTTCATGACGTGGCTTCTCACGGTCGGCGATCTGCTCCTCGAGCGGACCACCGGGCGCGCGTGGCAGGCGATCGCGTTGCTCATGCAGCTCGAAGTGGCCGAGGCGTGGCTCTTGGGGTCGGGCGGTCGCATCGAGCGCGTCGCCACCAGGACGCTCACCCGAGGTGATCGCATCGTGGTCTACGCGGGGGAGCGCGCACCGGCCGACGGCACGATTGTCCGGGGCAAGGCCATGGTCGACGACAAAGCGCTGACGGGCGAGTCGCTGCCGCGCGAGCGCCTTCCGGGCGACCGCGTTCTCGCGGCGAGCGTCGTCGTCGAGGGACGGCTCGAGCTCGACGTCGACAACACCGGATGCGACACGGTCGCGGCCCGTATCGTCAGCATCCTGCAGGGCGCCGGCTCGAAGCCGATGACGTTGCAGCGGAACGTCGAGCGTGTCGCCAATCGTCTCGTCTTGCCGACGGTCGCGGTCGCGGTCCTGGCCGCATTGGCCACAGGTCAGGTCGACCGCATGACGAGCGTGCTCATCGCCGACTTCGGCACGGGCATTCGCATTGCCATCCCGACTGTCGCGCTCACGGCGATGACCCTTGCTGCGCGCGAAGGCCTGCTGGTCAAGGGGGCGCAGCACCTCGAACGGCTCGCGCACGCTGACGCGGTCGTGTTCGACAAGACCGGCACCCTGACGCGCGGCGAGCCTTGCATCGTGGACGCACGCGCGGTCGGGACTCGTCCTCTCGAGGAGACGGTTGCCTACGCAGCAGCCGCCGAAGCGCATCAGCATCACCCGGTGGCCATGGCGGTGCGGCAGTGGGTCATCGGCCGCTCCATCCCGCTGCCCCGCGAGGGCGCCGAGGACGAGCAAGTCTCGATCGGCATGGGAGTGTGCGCGACGGTTGCCGGGCGGCGCGTCATCGTCGGTCGACGCCAGCTCCTGCGCCAGGAGGGAATCGACATCACGGCGGCCGAGTCCATCCGCACCGTGCATCGTGAGGCGAGCGCCTCGTCGTTGCTCGTCGCGATTGACGGCCGACTCGAGGCGGTGCTCGGGTACGCCGACGAGCCCCGCCCCGAGAGCGCCTCCGTGGTCGCCAGGCTCCGTCAACGGGGCCGCCGCGAGGTCGTGCTCATGTCCGGCGACATCCGCCGGGTCGCCAGCTCCCTGGGCACCCGGCTCGGCCTCGATTGGGTGCTCGCGGAGCTCTTGCCCGAGGACAAAGCCAGAGAAGTGCGCGCCATGCAGAAGGACGGCCGCGTCGTCGTGATGGTCGGAGACGGGATCAACGACGCGCCCGCCCTCGCGCTGGCGGACGTGGGAATCTCGCTTAGCGGCGCCACCGAGGTCGCGCTCGAGACAGCCGACGTCGTTCTGCTCGAGGGAGGCCTCGCTCGCCTTCCGCGAGTCTTCGAGCTGGCCGACGCCGCGATGAGGCGCGTGAGGAACGCGCTCGCGCTCGTCCTGGCCCCCAACGTCGTTGCGATCGTGCTGGGTGCGCTCGGTCTCCTGTCGCCGGCCGTCGCTGCGACCGTGAACAATGGATCGACCGTGGTGGCGGCGCTGACCGGGATCGCCCCCTTGCTCTCCGCGCAGCGCACCGAAAAGAGAAAGGCGGGGCCGCGAGCGCGGTCGAGAGTATAGCCTCGCAGGCGCCATGATCCATGGAGCACACGTCATCATCTACAGCAAGGATGCCGAAGCGGACCGCGCGTTCTTCCGTGACGTCCTCGGGTATCCGTTCGCGGACGCCGGGCACGGGTGGTTCATCTTTGCTTTGCCTCCCGCAGAGATCGCCGTCCACCCGTCCGACGAGAACGACGTGCACGAGGTCTATCTGATGTGCGACGACATCCACGCGCTCATCGACCAGATGAAGAAGCATCGCATCGAGTGCTCGCCCGTCGAGGAGCAGCGTTGGGGCTCGATCACGCGAGTGACCCTCCCCGGCGGAGGGAAGCTCGGCGTCTATCAGCCCAAGCATCCATCGCCGGCCAACGTGGCTAATCGCTGAAAGTCTCAGAAGGACCCACCGACGCCGAGGTGCGCTCCGCCCGGTGTTGCGCCGAGGAGAGGCGCCCAGCGCACGCCCGACGCTGACGCCGAAGTCCCATGGCTCTCGGGGGACGCGGGCTCGCGCGCCAGCCAGTTCGCGTCGAGGGCGGCGGCCGACACCATCCCCACGGCTGCACCGATCAAGCCGAGCGTCGCTACGCCGACGTACTCGCACTGGGTGTCGCCGAAGCCACAGGCCTTCGCGATCACGGGGCTGGCGGCCGCCCAGACGAACAGCGCGGGCAGCACCGGTACGGCCACCCGCAGGAGCACGTCGAGCAGGCCGATGCCGTCTCTGTGGTGGGCGCCATGGACCAGGGGCGGCCCCACGAGGTAGAGACCCAGGCCCGCCACCGTGAGGACCGCGCCTGCGGTTTCGATGCCTTCTTGGACTTGGGTCCGGGTGCCGCCGCCGAACGTGGAGTCGTCCGCCAGGACGATGGCCACGTAGCCGGTGGCCGCAGCGCCCAGCGCGATGCCGTCGACAATCATCGTCTCGCGGCCGTACCAATGGGTCGCCTCGGGCTGGGTGGCGGAAACGCTCTCGTCGGCGCGCGCGATTGCCGAGTGCACGGTGGCCAAGACGAAGGCAGCGGCACATGGGAGGAATCGAGAGAGCTTCATCGCGCCCGGGTGGCAGTGCAACGCGCGCGCCGGGTGGCGCATCGCTCGAAAGCTACAGACCGGCGGCGACGACAGAGACGCGGGATTGTCGTATTCCGGCGACAGTGTGCCGCGCCCGCATCACCCGCGGGTTGACAGCGCCCGACGTTCGGGCGCAGTAAGCTTGCTCGCCTCGGGGCGGACGAGCGCGTCGCGAATCCCCCGGCCGGCGAGCCGGATCGCGAGCCGCCGGGGCAGGCTCGTGAGAAGAGCGACGAGGAGCCGACTCTTCCAGCCGGGGATGTAGACGCGGGCCCTTCCCAGGCGCAGGAGGGCACGCTCGGCGACCTCGCCCGGCTGCATGAGACCGACGAGCGCGCGGCGATCGACTCCCTGAGAGACGGGCGCCTGTGTGTCGGTGGACCCGGGCGCAAGCACCATGACGTCGACCCCGTGCCCTTCGAGCTCGACCGCCATCGCCTCGCCGAGCGACGTGACGAACGATTTCGTCGCCGCGTACGCCCCCGACCACGGGAACGGGAGGAACGACTCGATGGATCCGGTGAACAGCAGCCCGCCGCGGCCGCGCGCGACGAGGCGCGGGGCGAACGCATTCGCCAGCAGCATGGGCGCGTGGCAGTTCACGTTCAGCATCGCCGTGAGGCGCGCGGGGTCGAGCGTGTGGTGCTCCCCCTTCAAGCCGAAGCCCGCGTTGGCGACGACCAGTCCGACGTCGATGTCGGCGCACACGGAGGCGAGCTGCTCGAGGAAGGTCTGCTCGGCCAGATCGACCCCCGCAACCCGGACCTCCACCCCGTGTGCCGAGCGCAGCGACGCCGCGAGCGCCTCGAGCTCGGGGACGCGGCGGGCGGTCAAGACGAGATGGAGCCCGCGCGCCGCGAGCCCTCGCGCAAGATGCTCGCCGATCCCCGAGGACGCGCCGGTCACGAGGGCCCACGGCCCGTATCGGGTTACGAACTTCCTCATGAGCTTACATCGTAAGCAGGTAGCGCTCGGATCCCGGACTGTCAAACCGCGCTATGCTCCTCCGCGATGTCCTCCCCTGCCCGAGACCGAGCCGCCCCCAGGGCCGCCCCGCCTGGCCTCACGCGCGAGCGCGTATGCCAAGCCGCGCTGGATCTCGTGGACGAAGAAGGGCTCGAGGCGCTCTCCATGCGGCGGCTCGGGGCGCGGCTAGGCGTCGAGGCCATGAGCCTGTACAGGCACGTCCGGGACAAAGGGGAGGTGCTCGACGCGCTCCACGCCGCAGTCCTCGCCGACATCGAGCCGACCTTCTTCACCGGCGCCGGGTGGCAGGGGCTGCTCCGGGGCATGGGACGGGGCCTGCGAAAGGCGCTGCTGCGCCATCCGAAGGTCATTCCTCTCTTCGCCACCCGACCCGTGAGCGCCCCGGAATCCACAGCGCCCCTCGAGGTCGTCTGGGCGGCGCTCGAGCGCGAGGGCTTCTCGCCGAGCGACGCGCGCAAGGCAGTCATCCTCGTGGGCGTCTTCACGCTCGGGCACGTTTTCGGGGAGGCGAACGGAGAGCCCGCCCCCCATCTCGGCATGCCCAAGCGGCCCGGCGCCTCCGCGTTCGAGTTCGGGCTCGAGACCATCTTGCGCGGCCTGGGCGCGTTGCGTACCCCCGACAAACCCAAGACCGCGCGCCGACCCACGACGAAGCGCGCCTGACACGCGGCTTTCCGCGGGTCGCGTCGACCAAGAAGCGAACTGCATTTGACGGAGAGTGGGGCGTGCGCTAATCAGCTTACACCGTAAGCGCGAATACGACGCTCGCGTCTCGCCGCCGAATTGCGAGGAGATATCTCTCATGCACGCTCACTCCGCGATTCCGCGCCACGCCCTCGTCTCTCTCCTCGTACGCGCGGAGCGAGCCGCCGCCGAAGGCGACCAGCCCAAGGCCCGCGCGCTTCTCTCCGATCTGCACTGGTTTGCCCACAGCGACGGCCAGCTGCACCGGGCGATGCATGACCTCGAGGCCGAGCTCGCTCGCAGCCGGGGCGACTCTTCGGCAGCACGCGGGCAGGTGCTCCCGCGGCTCTTCGCGCGCGCGGTCTCGTTTTTCGAATCGCTCGGCCCCTCGCACGAGGTCGTGCAGAGCGTCGAGGCCCCGCCAGACGTGGTCTACGAAGTGATCTCGCAGGTCGCCCGCTATGCGGAGTGGAACCCGTGGGTGACGAGCGGAGAGGGAACCGCGGGGAAGATCGGGGACGAGGTCGTGGTCCTCGTGAAGCTCGGCAAACGCACCATGCGCGTCGGTCATCGCGTTCTCGTGGCAGCTCCCGGCGAGCGCTTCGGCTGGTGCGACCTGGGGTGGTTCACGCCCCTGGCGAGCGGGCGGCGGCTCCGCTGGATCGAGCCGTTCGATGGCGGTTCTCGGCTCGTCAGCCAGATCCGGCTCTACGGCCCGTTCGCGCGCGTCGCCTGGCTCCTGCACGGCGCGTCGATCCGAAAGGGAATGGCCGCGGAGGCCAGCGCCCTCGCGACGAGAGCGACCTCGCTCGCCGGCTCGTCGAAGGCGTCGAGCAGCAAGGCGGCCGAAGCTCGGGGCGCGTCGCCCCGTGGGTGTGCGCCCGCATCGGCGCCGACGCCCGATGACAAGCCGCTCGCCGGCAAGACCTGCGTCATCACCGGACCGACGCGCGGGATTGGCCGGCCCACGGCGCTCGCACTCGGGGAGCTCGGGGCGCGGGTGCTCCTGCTTTGCCGCGATACGAGCAAGGGGGAGAGTCTCGCGCGCGATCTCCGCGCGCGAGGCGCGGAGGGCGTCGTCGTTCCCGTGGACCTCAGCTCTCTCAAGTCCGTACAGGCGGCGGCCGAGCGTGTCCATCAGCTGGCTCCCCGCCTCGACGTGCTGGTCAACAACGCCGGCGTCCTGAACCACGAGCGACGGGTGACTCTCGACGGCTTCGAGGAGTGCTTCGGCGTGAATTTCCTCGCGCACTTTCTCCTGACCAACCGTCTGCTGCCTGCCCTCCAGGCGGCGCCCTCAGCCCGGATCGTCCACGTCTCGTCGAACACCCATCCCATCGTGGGGCGGTTCGACTTCACCGACGCCAACTGGGAGCGCCGGCCGTTTCTCGGCGTTCCCGCCTACGCGCACACCAAGCTCGCCATCCTCCTTTTCAACCGCAGCCTGGCCAGACGACTCGCCGGGACCCGGGTGCGTTCGAACTCGCTTCACCCCGGCATCGTCGCCACCGGCATGGGGACCAGCCACCCGCGGTTCGGCGCGATCGTCAACCCCATCGTGCAGCGCATCTTCCTTACCCCCGAGGAGGGAGCGATGACCACGATCCACGTCGCGACGAGCCCCGCGGTCGAGTCCTGTCAGGGGGAGTACTTCGTCAACTCCAGGATTGCACGACCCGGCCGCTGGGCGCGCGACGACGTCGCCGCCGAACGCCTCTACGGCTTCGCCGAGTCGCTGCTGGCCGAGCGCGGCTTTGCCCGACTGGGGAGAGCCGCGTGAACCGGCGGCTCTCGAGGACGAGATCCGGCGCCGTCGTCATCGTGACCGGAGCCACGCGAGGGATCGGCTACGCCCTCGCGGAGTCGATGCTCCGCGACGGGGCGACCGTCTACGCGGTGGGGGTCGACGCCTCCCGCGTCGAGCAGGCTGCCGCTCGTCTCGCGAGCCCGCGCGCTCACGCCCGCCGGCTCGACGTGGCCGATCCGTCGGCCTGGAAGACTCTGCTCGACGAGGTGCAGCAGACCTACGGCCGGCTCGACTGCGTCGTCAACAACGCGGGGATCGTGGGCGGCGGCGAGCTGGCCGACATGAACGAATGGCAGATTGAGAGGCTCATCGACGTCAACCTACGGGGCGTGGTCCACGGCAGCCGCTTCGCGGCGTCCATCATGCGACGCCAGCGCTCCGGAACCATCGTGAACGTCGCCTCGATGGCCGGGGTATTCCCCGTCCCATTCTCGGCCGTCTACACCGCAACCAAGCACGCCGTCGTCGGCCTGACCCTCGCGCTGCGCGAGGAGCTCGCGCCTCATGGCGTCGGAGTTCACGTAGTGTGCCCCGACCTCGTCGACACCGGCATCTTCGAGCATGCCCTCGACACGCCCGCCTACTCCTATCGCGGAGCCGTCTCCCGGCATATCCGGCGCGCCATCTCCGTCGAGGAAGCCGCGCGCCACACGCTCGCGGGGCTCGAGAAGGGGCGGGCCGTCATTTACACGCCCCCGCGGTCGGCCCTCCTCGGAGCGATCGGCAAGCTCTTCCCGAGCTTCCTCGCCCGCCAGGTCGCCGCACGCATGGCGCCAGACGCCCCTCGCCAGAACGCCGACGGCCACAACGAGCTGACCCCATGACCGACCGCCACCGCAAGCAGCTCGTCGCCATCGCCCTTCTCGTCGTGCTCGGGGTACCTCTGGTCCTGGCGGGCTGCGTCGTCGCAGCCCGGTCGGGACGCCTGGATCCGGTCCTGGCGTGTCGCCTCGGGGGCGTGGGCGCGATGCTCCTTCTCGCGACGAGCATCGTGCTGCCGCTCTTCGTGAACGCGCCCCGCGAGGCGCGGGCTCGCGGCTTCGTCATCGTGTGGTTCGCCATGTCCGCCGGCTTCAACCTGTGCTGGGAGCTGCCGCTCGTCGTGTTTCGATCGACGCTGACGCACCTCGAATTCTCGCTCGCCAATCTCCCGCTCGGAATCGCCTGGTGGGGCTACACGCTCTCGGACTCGCATTACCGCAATGTCACCCCCTTCATGGTGACCATCGAGCTCACCTGGCTCGTCGCCAATGCCATCGCGGCAGCGGGCCTCATCGGCCTCCGCGGGGGAGCCACGACGAAACCGTATTTGCTGCTGGGCGTGGCGGGCGCGCTTCAAGCCTACAACGCCGGTCTCTACGTCGTGGCCAACGGGCTGATGGACCATTACGAAAACGTCGCGACGGGCTCGGTCCTCGCGCTCGTCCTTTACTGGGGCTTCAACCTCCTCTGGACGGGCGCCGCCGCCGCCGGCTCCGTGGTGGCATTTCGCCTGATGCTGGCGGTGAGTGCTCGCGCTACTCGAGCAGACTGCGCAGCATCCACGCCGTCTTCTCGTGCACCTGCATGCGCTGCGTGAGCAGATTGCACGTCACCTGGTCGTCTACCTCGTCGGCCAGCTTGAACGCCGTGCGGGCCGTCCGCGCGACCGTCTCGTGGCCCTGGACGAGCTTGCGGAGCATCTCTTCGGCCTTGGGTACGCCGTCGTCCTCCTGGATCGCGGTCAGCGCGGCGAACTGACGGTACGTGCCGGGAGCGGGGAAGCCGAGCGACCTTATACGCTCGGCCACGAGGTCCACCGCCGTCCAGAGCTCGTTGTACTGCGCCTCGAACATGAGGTGCAGCGTCTGGAACATCGGGCCGGTCACGTTCCAGTGGTAGTTGTGCGTCTTCAAGTACAGCGTGTACGTGTCCGCCTGCACCTTGGCCAGCGCGTTGGCAATCTGCTCGCGGTTTTTCGGTTCGATTCCGATGTCGATCTGCATGGTGGCCTTTCTTTCGTCGATCATGCGGCGTGGAGCGTGGGCTGACCCTTCTCCCAGTTGCACGGACACAGCTCGCCGGTCTGGAGAGCATCGAGGACCCGCAGCACCTCGGGCACGCTGCGCCCGACGCTCAGATCGTTGACGCTCGCCCAACGGATGATCCCGTCGGGATCCACGAGGAACGTCGCGCGAAGCGCCACGCCTTCGGTCTTGTGGAGCACGCCGAGCGCCGCGGCGAGCTCGCGCTTGGTGTCGGCGAGCATCGGGAAGGGCAGCTCCCTCAAGGCGGGGTGCGACTCGCGCCACGCCAGGTGCACGTAGTGCGTGTCGGTGCTCGCGCCGAGCACCTGCGCGCCGCGCGCGGCGAACTCCTCGTTTGCGCGCCCGAACTCGGCGATCTCGGTCGGGCAGACGAACGTGAAGTCCATCGGCCAGAAGAAGAGGACGCGCCACTTGCCAGGGTGGCTCTGGTGGGTGATCTCCGCGAACTCCCGGCCGGGCTCGGTGCTCACGACGGCCTGAAGCGCGAATCCGGGCAGCTTGTCTCCGACGGTCAGCATGGTCTCCTCCGTGGAGCGCTGGTTCGTTCGCGCTCCCAGGAGAGAACTTAGGCATGCGCCCTGATTGAGTCGAAGACGTTGTTTCTCTCACCGTGATAGACTGCCTCTATCGTGTCCAGCCTGAGCGATCTCTCCCTGCGGCAGCTCCAGTACGTCGTCGCCGTCGCCGACACGCTCGGCTTCCACAAGGCGGCCGCGCAGACCCACGTGTCTCAGCCGACGCTCAGCGCGCAGATTCAGCAGCTCGAGTCGGTGCTCGGCGTGAAGCTCTTCGAGCGCGACCGCCGCCGCGTGCTCGTGACGGGCGCCGGGGCCGACATCGTCGCGCGGGCCCGGCGCGTCCTCGTCGAGGCCGAGGACCTGCTCGCTGCGGCCCAGCGGCACCGCGAGCCGTTCGCGGGGACGCTGCGCATCGGCGTGATCCCGACGGTCGCGCCGTACCTCCTGCCCGAGGTCATGCCGAGAGTGCGCGCGAAGTACCCGAAGCTGTCGCTCGTCTTTCGCGAAGAGAAGACCGCCGACATCGTGCGAGAGCTCGGAGAGGGGGCCATCGACGCCGGGCTCCTCGCGCTCGAGGCGGACATCGGAGAGTGCGCCCACGCCACGATTGCCAGGGACCCCTTCCTCGCCGCGCTCCCCAAGGGCCACCCGCTCGCGCGCAAGAAGCGCCTCGCTCTGTCCGACCTGGAGGGCGAAGACGTGCTCCTGCTCGACGAGGGGCACTGCTTCCGCGATCAGGCGCTGGCGATCTGCTCGAAGGCGAAGGCCGCCGAGCGGCCGTTCCGCGCGACGAGCCTCGCCACGCTCGCCCAGATGGTCTCGAGCGGCGCGGGGATGACGCTGCTGCCGGCCATCGCCGCCCCCGTGGAGAACCGGCGGGGGCAGCTCGAGGTCCGGCCCTTCGCGAAGCCGGAGCCGGGGCGCACCATCGCGCTCGTCTGGCGACCGAGCTCGCCGTACGCCCCCGCGTTCGTCGAGCTGGCGCGCACGCTCCGGCCGGGGCTACGTCAGGGCCCGCACCCCTCCGAGAAGTAGGCCGTCGTCGCGCGGCAGCCCGCTCAGGGGTTGTTCATCAGGAGCTGCTGCACGAGCTGGTTGCCGAGCGCGTCGATTGTCGGTCGATCCTCGACCTTCGCCGGCACCGTCCCCGTCCCGGTGAACGCGATGTACGTGACCACGTTCCCCATGATGCCGCCTCGGCCGGGGCTCCCCGAGTATCCGAGAGCTTTCGCCGTGGCGACCGACCCTTCGCCGATGACCGTCGTCGGGCCGGTGTCGGCGAAGATCGCGAACGTCATCTTGTTGCCGTAGATGACCGCCACCGTCGTGCCGGGCGGGATGCTCCCGACGTTGTCGCTCGGGACGACGATGTACTGGTCATCCTGCGAGCTGAAGGGGTTCGTATTTCCCGCGCCCGGGTCGAAGCTGCCGTTGGCGCCGACGCCGTAGGTGTCCTGGCCCTGGTAGCAGCAGTCCTGGTCAAGGCCGGCCGGGCCCGGGCAAGTCGCGCTCATCTTGCCGTCGCAGTCGACGTCCTGGTCGGCGACCCAGTAGACCGCGCCGTTGAGCTGGCACATCTCCGCGGTGTGACCGGCCTGGGTATCGGGGTCCGTCTTGCTCTCGTCGAGGTTGTAAAACTTCTTGTTCGTCGGCGTCTTGCACGGATGCGTCTTGTCGGCGAGCGGAGTCAGGGCCAAGAGCTTGTCGATGGTGTCGTTGCACGTCGGCGGCATCAGGCGGACGCCGTTGTCGCATTCGCCCGGCAGGTTCGCCGTGTCCGTGTTCATCCCGTTGCATCCCCAGCCCGCGTCGTTGTCGCCGAAGCCATTCATGTTCGGGACGCAGGTGCCGCCGTCGCCGCCGCCTCCACTGCCGCTGCCGGAGGTTCCCCCGCTGCCGCCACCGGAGCTGCCGCTGCTGCTCCCTCCGCTGCTGCCGCCGGAGCTACCGCTGCTCCCTCCGCTGCTCGCGCCGGAGCTCCCTCCGCTGCTGCTCCCGCTCCCTCCGGAGCTTCCCTTGCCGCCGCCGCTGCCGCTCCCCGAGGAGCCGGTGCTGCCGTCGGGAGTGTCCGAGCCCGACCCCGAGGAGCCGCAGCCGGCGAGCATGAGCGCGCCGGCAGAGACTCCGGCCACCAACGTGAGAGCAACGGACGTGTACCCGAGAATGGAGCGATTCAAGGCGAGCCTCCGTGGGCGACGGAATCGTCGGTCGCGTGCCCAGAGCAACAAGTACACCCCGCTCCGGTGCGCGCTTCGGCGCGAAAAGGGAAGCCACGCGGCCGCTCGGGGCGGAAGATGCGGACGAAAGCCCGCCGCAGAGACGTGGTCTCGTGTGGGGTCTGCGTCACGGTGCTTCGTGACAGCGTTACGTCGGATGTTTCGGTGCCGTGTCAGAGCTGGCTCTGAATCGCCGGCCACAACGTGCCTTCTTGCGAGAGCGCGTATTCCCAGCACATGACGCCGCCGTAGGCCTTCGACGCCGTCGTCAGCTGCTGCGCGGCGCTCGTGCCGAGCTGGCTGCCGAACTCGATCCCCCAGACGAGCTTGTCCTTCGGAAGACCGATGGTGCTGCCCGTCCACCAGGCGACCTCGCTCGTGTAGTCGCTCATGTTCGTGCTGTAGATCATGTCGTTGATGAAGTCGAAAGACTGGATCGTCGCGAGGATGGTGGCGTCGGGGTTCTGATCTTGGACGATGTACTGCGCCAGCGCCGAGGTCACGAGCTTGCCTTCGGGGTGAAAGGTCGAGATGAGCTGGCTCACGAAGGCCGGGTAGTTGCTGCTGGATGTCATCTTCTTGCCCGTCTCGAGGTCCACGTCCACGCCATCCAAATCGAGGGCGCTCACCATCGAATCCAGGTTGGCCACGAGCGGAGCGATGTTGGACGCCGACTGGTAGGCGTCGATGATGGACATGTCGCCGCCCTCGCCCCCGATCGAGACGAGAACCTTGACGTTGGCGGCGTGCGCGGCGGCCACGAGCGCCTGAACACTCGCGTCGGTGTCCCCGAGGTCCCAGTCGTTAGTCCCCGTGACGACCCCGAAGGACAGGAGCAAGTGCGTCATCTTGTTGAAGTCGATCGCGGTTGCCCAGCTCGCGAAGCTTCCGCTCCAGTTGTCGACGTACATGGTGACTTTCGTGGCCGGCGACACGACGCCGCCGGCGTCGGGCGGGCCATCGCTCGCGCCTCCGCCACCCGCGGAGTCGGTGCTCGCCTCGGGTCCACCACCGGACACGCCACCGCTCGAAGAGCTTGCCGCCGGCGTGCCTCCGCTGTCCGGCTCCGTCGTCGGGCTGCCGGAGTCGCGGCCGCCGTCCTCGCCTCCTGGCGATGCGCCCCCCGAGCTCCCCGACCCGGAGAGGCTCCAGGTCGTCGTGGTGCTGCCTTCGCAAGCCGAGAGCCCCGGGAACGCGATCAGCGCGAAGGCACCCAGGAGTGGGAGTCGAGCGTTCATGGGCGAAACGTTAGCAATCCGGGTGCCGGATCAAACCTCCTGCGCCGCGCCCGATGGCATTGGAGCCCACGGATTCCGAGCAGGTCGCAAATGGGCAATCAGGCAAGACTCGAACAGCGGCTAGCGCACGCCCGTGTCGCGCGTCCTCACGAGCGCACCGGCCGGCGGCGCGTACACGCTCTGCATCCACGCCTGCAGCGGGGCCGCGCGCCGCACGGACCCCGTGTAGCTCTCGAGCCCGATGGGAGCCGCGAACGACGCGGGCGCCACGACGCCCTGGCAGGCCACGGGGAGCGAGGTCTCGCTGCATGCCAGCGCCTCGATCTGGCTGTTGCAATCGTCGATCGCGCTCTGCGGCTCGCGCGCCGTGCTCGTGCAGTCGGCCGAGTCGCAGCAGGCGTCGTGGATCTGGCTCTGACACGCGCCGGCGGGCGGCGCGTCGCGCACGACGCTCGTGCACTCGGGCGCAGCGATCCCCGCCTGGAGCATGTCGCACGCCTCGAGAGCGACGGCGCTCGTGCACACCTGGATGGCGGACTCGCCGCTCAGCACGTTGTCCGGGCAGTTGCCCATGTTGCCGCAGCAGACCGTGAGCGCCTGCTGCATGCACGTGGCCTCGGTCGTCGTGTCGCCGCAGTCCGCGTTCCGCCTGCACAACGCTTGCGCGATCTCGCCGCACTGGTCCTCTACCGTAACGAGCTTGCCGTCCGCGTGCGTCGCGAGACAGCCGGGGATCATGCGCCGGCAGTACGCCTCGCCGATCGAGTCGCACTCGGCGCCGATGGTCATCGCGGTGTTCTCGCCCACGCCGCCGCGCGAGGCGCCCCCGCTGCATCCCCATGCTGCCGCGATCGCGCAGGCGACGAGCGCGCCGCGCGCGAGGCCGCGGAGCCCGGAGAGGCCCCCCCGGGCCGTGAAAAGGGGACCATACGGGATGAATTGTGAGCGCACGTGGGAGGGGTAGCACGCGTCGGCGCGGGTCCAAGTCTCGGCACCGTCGCTCCAGGGCGTGAGACGGCATGAGTGCACCCGGTTCCGACCGGTCGACAGGTGCCGCGGAGCCGCGAAATCAGCGGCGAGCTTGCGCCAGGACGGCTCGATGGGCGCGCTCGAGCACCCGAGCCCAGAGCGCGCCGCCGCCTCCATCCGTGTGACCCGCGCGAGCAAGCTCGGAGCCGATCGCCGGGTTGAAGGCATCGCCTTCGCCAACGGCCGCGAAGGTCCCAGGTTGGTCCATCGCACGGGCCACCTCGCCGAAGGGCCCCGTCGCCGACGCCCTCCCCGCGCCGTCGCTCATGACGAGAACCGCAGTCGGTCGCAGGGCAGCTCGTAGGGTCGGGATGTCCATCTTGAGGCCGAAGAGATCCTGGGCGCTGCACCAGACGACGTCAGCCTCACGCAGCACCATTCCGATGGCCCGGGCATCGCGCCCCTGCCAGAGATGCCAGTCGGCGTTCACGTCCACGACGACGAGGGTGCCGACGCGCCGGGCGGCTCTCGCGGCTTTGCAGAGTGCGGCGCCGTGGGCCACGACGGGTGACATTCCGGAGAGAAGCAGCACGCGAGAGGACCAGGCCTCCGGCACCGAAATGGGTTTTTCCACCTCGTGAAACGAAACGACCTGGCGCGCACCGCCCTTCACGAACACGAGATTGCGGAGGGGCGCCGCCAGCTGCACTCCGCCGATGTCGACGCCGTTTTCGGCGACTTTCGCGAGGAAGAGGCGTCCGCTCCCGTCGTCGGAGAGCACGGTCGCGAGCCCGACGCGCAGGTCCTGCCTGACGAGCGCGAGCGCGGCGTTGATCGCGCCGCCCCCAGGCCGCAAGCTCGAGCCCTCCCCTTCTGCGTGAAGCCGCGCGTCGCCGGCGCAGATCACGTCGAAACCACGCAGTCGAGGCTCGCGCGCGAGGCTCATGGCTCGGTCGAACCCCGTTCGATCTCTCGGATCAGGGCTCGCAACAGGGCAGCGATCTCGTTCGCGAACGAAGCTCCCCGCGCGATCGGCTCCCCACCCACGATCCGAGCGCTCACGGCTCCGAGCGTATCGCGAAGCGCGTCGAGGCCGAGTCGTCCTCGCTCCGTGCTCCGAACCGCCGCGGTGATCGCAACGAGCTTCCTTTCGAGCTCGCCGGAGCCAATCACCCAGTCGATGCCGTTCTTCGGCGCGCCAGGGAGGCTGTGCCCGTATTCGGGCGAAGCGATGAGAACTCCGTCGCTCTCGGCCAGGGCGCGTCGCCACGCGTGAACCGCTGCGGGCGGCTCGGCTGCTTCCAGATCGGGATTGTAGTGAGGCAGATCCCGGAGCCCATCGAACACGACGACCTCGACTCCCGCGGGCGCCGAGGCGGCCGCGGTTTGGACCAGCTCGAGGTTGGCGGAGCGCGCTTGCAGGCTACCGGAGAGCGCTACGATCCGCACGAGTCAGGCTCCGGTTGCCTGGCTGAATTGCCGATGCCTCTCGATCCAGATGCCGCAGATCGGTATGAGCCAGAGCGCCAACGCGGACGCGGCTACCGCGGTTGCGGAAGGCGGAGGTGGGCCGAGAATGTTCCCCGCGTAGGCGGCGAACAAGAACGTCACGAGCCCGATGTACGCCCACTTGCCAGTTCGATCCGTGCTCTTCGTAGCACGCGCGTAAAGCACGACGCCCACGACGTACATCGCGATCTCGACAGCCAGCGTCGCCGGCACGGATCGCCACAAACCGAGCCCGAGGAGGGGGCCGCCGCCGGGCCACAACGGCATGTCAGGTCGATGACTTGCGACGTCCAGCATCCAGTGGCTGACGACCAGCGCTCCGACGATGGCGGCTTCGCGTAGCGACCTTCTGCGAAGCCAAGCGAAGCTGCCGAACGCGATCCCCCAGACCATCGACATGACGAGGCTGTGCGACCACGGATACGAGCTGAAGTGGAGCGGCGTGAAAGCCGTGTCGCCCGGCGCAACCTCCACGCGCTCGATTCCCGTGAGCACGAAGAACGGCCAGAGGAGGTCTAGAAACTGCGGCGCCGCCAGCAGAACCGCCAGAGACAAGCGCGGCTCCAGCCGTTTCGCCGCGAACCCGAGCGCGTAATGGCCGATGAACATGTGGGCAGTCAGCTCGCCGGCACGCGCGCGAGCCGAATGGCTTCCTCCGGGCAAGCGGCGACGCACTTTCCGCACGCCTCACAGGCCGCGGCCTGCGGCGTGTACGCCGTCTTTCGGCCGTGCACGATGCTCTTGAGCTTCCCGAGGACGCCGAGCTGCGCGAAGTCGGTGTCGTCGATACGGCGGACTTCGAAGACGTGGAAGGGGCAGACCGCGACGCAGTCGGCCTTTCCCTCGCACTTCGAACGATCGACGACCGGCGCGAAAACGCCGGGATTGGACTTGCAGTCGGTTGACGCGTCCTCGCGCATTCTCGTGTTCGATACTCTCACGAGCGAATGGTTGCGGTGGTTTTTCTCGAGCGGCATGCGCCGGGGCCGCTGGGCTGGGCGGCCCGAGTCAGGCGCGTTCACGGCAAAGGGCCAGAGTCATGGTGAAAGCGGCGCTCGGTCTCGCAAACCTCGTCGTCGTGCTCGCGCTCTTCCTTTTCGCGCCGGCTGGCACCGTGAGATGGCTGCAGGGCTGGCTGCTCCTGGGCCTCTTCTCCGGATCCTCACTGGCCATCACGGTGCACCTGGCGCACAAGGATCCTGCCCTCCTGCGGCGCCGAACGCAGGCGGGGCCCTTCGCCGAGAAGGAACGGACCCAGAAGGTCATTCAGGGCCTCGCCAGCATCTCCTTTCTCTCAACCGTCATCGTTCCAGCGCTCGACCATCGGTTCGGCTGGTCGCACACACCTTGGCCCGTCATCGCCGTAGGTGACGCCCTCGTCTTGCTCGCGTTTCTCGTCGTCTTCCTCGTGTTCCGTGAGAACACGTTCTCTTCTTCGGTCATCGAGGTCGCTGCGGAGCAGCGCGTGATCGACTCGGGCCCCTACGCGATCGTTCGGCATCCCATGTACGCGGGAGCGTTGATCCTCGTCGCGGGAATTCCGATGGCGCTCGGCTCCGTCGTGGGGGTGGCGACGTTTCCGCCCTTCGTCGCCATAATCGTATGGCGCCTGCTCGACGAGGAGCGCTTCCTCGTGGGGCACTTGCCCGGTTACGGCGCCTACTGCGAGAGGACGCGACGGCGGCTAGTCCCGGGCATCTGGTAATGGACGGCGCGCCGATGCCGGACTCGACGCCGGCGTCCTAGAGCGGGCACTGGGGCAGCGAGCCAGTGGATCTACGCGGACTCGAACGGGCATCTCGCATACAAATCTTCATCCGCAGGCGACCGCATCCTGGACTTTTCGTACGCCGGTTACATGGGCGGCGGAGTCGTGCTCCCGGGACGTACCCGTCCAAGCGACGGTGAACCCGAACGGCGGCGACGACACGGCCTCCATTCAGGCCGCCGGGGACATACAACGTTGGAAGTCCCTTGAAGATCGCAATCTGCCCTCCTCCAGGTAAGCGCCGTGATCGACGGATGGGTGAAGGACGTCGTCGCGGTGGACCTGGCCGACGCGGTCGTCATCGATCTCACGGCGAAGCGCATGACGCTCGACGGCGTCCGGCTCTCGCACACGGTGTCGCCGAATGGGTCGTCCGGCTATCCGCAGGACTTCACGATCGACGGCACGCAGATCCTCGTTCAGCGAAGCAGCTCGATCGGAGACAACACCTACACGTTCGGCACCCTCAAGCTGGTGATCGACCCCAACGTCGTCCTCTACTCGAAACGCCTCGGGCGTGCACAACCGGATGGAACCGCACATGCGGTGGGCCACATCCGTGAACTCTCACCCGCGCCGTGCGGCGACCAGCGCGCGGAGAGCCTCCACGTCCGTCAGTGTGCCGGTCGGAGCGCCGTCCGAATCGAGCAGGACGACCGCGCGCGCGTGGCGCTGACCCATCCGGCGCACGACATCGTCGATGCGCGTGCTCTCGGCGACAGCCAGCGACGAGGCGCCGACCAGATCGTGAGCCACGAGCAGGGCCGCCGGAACGCACGCTTGAAGCGAGTGCCCCGACCAGACGACCCCAATGAACCGCTCCCTGGCGTCGACAACGGGCAGAAACCATGGCTCCGAGCGGGGAATGTGCGGGAGGAACGAGGCTCGCACGTCGTCGTGTACGCACGTCAGCGGCGTCGAGCAGAGAGCCCCCGCGGCCGCGCCACTCTCGAGTGACGGCGAGCACTCCACGGCGTCCGCCGCGAGGAGATGCAGCCTGGGACACGTCGCGCAACGGCGCGGGTCGATGGAGCGACCCATCGTGGGGCAATAGACCCGCAGAGTCCGCGACCGCGCGCCGTCGCCGTAGACGACGTCGCGAGTCCTCAGCGCGAGGCGGCGCGGCTCGGTCATGGACCCGACGGGCGGGGCTCCGAGACGTCCTCACCGCATGTTGGCCCCGCCCGCGGCGATGCACGACTCCACGCTTCCTCGACACGGTTCGACTGCGCTTCGATGGCTTGTGCGAGCGAAGCGATATTTTCGGCGTCGAAAGGGCGCTCGGCCGCCAGTTTGCGGTAATGCGCGAGACCGAGCTCGAGGTTTTGCTTGAATGTGCCGAGCTTCGTCATCGCCTTTGCGTCGCCTGGAGCGAGGCGGGCGACCAGCCCGACGAAGTGGTCGACGTACATCCGGAGCTCGGTTGCGAGCATGTGCGGACGTGACGCCGGCACGAGGCTTGGGCCGCGTCCATAGATGTGATCGACCATCTCGCGCAGCGTGCATTCGCGATCGAAGTACGCGATGTTCGGCCCCGGGCACACGGCGACGGGCAAATTGGATCGCGCGACACCGAGGTCGATGAGGAGACCGTTGCCAAGATGATGGCAGATGCAGGTCTTCTCGTAGACTCGGCGCGCGCGCGGGTCGCTCGTGTCGGCGGGAGGCGGCTCGTCGAAGCCCATCGCTGCGAGTTTTGCGCGCTGATACTCGTGGGAGGCCGTGCAGATCGGCGTCTCGGTGAATTCCGTATTGGACGCGAGATATCCGTGCGGACAGCTCGACCCAGGGCGCCCCGCGTCGATGTGCCTGTTCGTCCAGACCTCGGAGCTCGAGCCTCGCAGGTTGTTGAAGGGCACGCCGAGCGGCGAAACGTCGCTCACGTAGAGGTCGTCTTCCTTCGCCTCGGCCAGCCGGCGGCGCGTCGCGGCGTCGAGCGCCGTCGCCTCGGGGACGAGCAGGAACGGAGTGGCCCAGCCCGTACCGTCGACGCCGTAGTGTTCGCAAAGGCGTCGAACTTCGCCCGACGTGCCGATCCCGCCTTGCACCGTGACTCGGATGCGCTGCGATCCGCCTGCGAACGCCCATCCTCGTTTCTCGTAGTACTGGCGGATCGCCGGCTCGAACGTCTCGGGGAACGACTCGCGACGCTCGCGAAACTCGGAGAGAATCGGCCCGAGGAGCTCGCCCGCCGTCGCAAAGGTGTGGCCGCCGCAGTTGAGCCCGGACTCGATGCGAAACTCGCGGACTTCGATTCCCTTTTTCGCGAGAAACCTCCCCTGGACGAGGGCGGACCGAAAGTCCGACACCTTGAGGACGACACCCTTGCTGATGTGCCCAACCGCATCTCGATAGAGGCTGGGGAAGGTCTCGAGCATGCCGAAGAGCGTCGGGTTCATTCCGGCGGACAGAACGAGATTCGACTCGAGACGCGAGGCTGCGAATCCGCGCAGCGCCGCCTTGGCATCGGCGTACTCGGGCCCGAGCGCCGAGCCGTCGCGGTCGTACCGCGCTCGATCGAGCTTCGTCATGATGTTCACGTCGGCGGAGCCGGCGACCATCGCCTCGGTGAGTGCCGCTTCTCGGCGACGTGCTTCGTCACCCGGGGGCATCGCGACGAAGTCGAGATACGCGCGTTTCAGGGCGCCGTCCGGAAGGAGCTCGAAGTATTTGGTCTTGTCGTTGTCCGGCGCAAACGGTAGGGCCCGGACTTCGGCCAGCTGACGCTCGACGAGCGTATGGACCAGGTCGAGCCAAGCCGTGATCCGGCGCGCCCGCGCGTCGGGCTCGCGAGCCGAGAGCGGCCGGTATTCGACTCCCGATGCCGCACAATAGTGCCGCCTCGCGCGCTCGATGAGCGCGTCGTCGACGATCGACATGACCGAGCTGATACCGAAGCGGGCGATCCGAATCGGCGTATCCAAGGAAAAACCCGTCCCCATGACGGGAATGTGAAACGCGTGTACGCGAGAGGGCATGGGCGGGTCTCCTCTTGGCAGAGCACGATGGGCACGGGGCTTCGGCGTGAGTCGCGGCCCTGATCACGGCAGCGAGGTACGCAGGCCTTGCGCAACGGTGCAACGGATGCAGCTGACAGCAGCCTGCGTCCCTGCGTGTACGCGCCAGTTCGCGGCGGGTGCCTGCAGATTCCGGAGTCACGGTGGGGCGCCGAGCAAGGCTCGGACCGCACCTCGTGCCGTGCTGCGGGCGGCGGGCGGCTCACGGCTCGGGCCTGACGAGCTCCAGGACTGACCGTCTCGGCCCGTTACCCATTTGGGGGACTGCGGCTCGCGCCCACCCCGTAGCAGGGTGCGCCCGTCTTCCGCGTACTCGGCGTCGGCTTCCGCGCGCGGATTCAGCGGCGCCACGACGGTGACGATGATCCCCACGAACCTCGGCTGGAGCCTCACCGTCCACCTCCGGTCAGCGCGACGGTACGTTCGCCGAGGCGCAGCGCTACGCCAGGGGGCGCATGACCCGGAGCCCAGCAACCCCAGTGCCACGCTTGCGGCGCTCGTCCGGCCTCGGAACGTCAAAGCTCTGGCACGATCTTGCGGGCGAGAACGACTTCTTTCGCCAGAGGCTCCATCGAACCTATTTGGAAGGCGATGCGAGCTTTTTCGACGAAGACTTGCACGTCGTTCTCGATGACGATGTTGTTGACCTGCATCGAGTTGACGGCAGCGTCGTCGCCCAGGCCGGCCAAGTCGGACGGCGTGATGCCTACCATGCTCGAAGCAAGGCGTGTCCCGCCTTTCAGGCCGCTCCACGCGGCCTTACTCATGTTCGAGTAAAAGCGTACATAGGCAAACGGCTGCCGTCGCATCGAGGCTTGAGGGTTCTTGGGGTCGAACACGGTGGGAGGGCTGTCGTATTTGCAGGTGACCTCCCGGTTCGTCACCTGTGCGGTTGGACCCGTCAGTGACGTGCCGAGCGCGCCGTTGATCAACGACGCCGGAACGAGGGAACAATAGTGTTCGACGTTTGCTGGGCGCGCGACCTCGGAAGGCGGACCGGCCTGAGCCTGGCCAGCGTCCGTCGCGTCGGACACGCTCTTCTTCGAGCATCCGGTGACGATCAGCGTCATGCCGGCGAGGGTGGCCACGAGGGCCCGAGGATACGCACCGAACGTCGACTGGTTCATGTCTGCGTTTGTACCTCAGTCGGTGCGAGACCACCTTCACCGCGACGCCCAAAGCCTGTCACCCCGACGGGTGACAGCGGCGCCGGCGCCGGGAATGGTAGAGAGTCGGCCGCGGAGCCTGGCTCTTTCCTGCTCACGAGCTCCGCGAGCGAGGGCGCGCGCCTCAACGGATTCCCCTTCTGCCGGTGCTCGCCGGAGACTCGTTCGCGCGCGTCGCGGCGAATGGACACCGGCGCCCGCGTCCCCCGCGAAGGCGCTTCGCAGGAGATCGGCGCCGGCGCCTGCCGTCGCGGCCACGTCAGCTCACGGTTTCGCCGAGCACTTGTACTTCGCGCCGTTGGAGCTGCCTGCGTCGGGATTTTCCCATTCGAAGGTCAGGCTCACGTCGCCGGCTCCGGGTGCCGGCCGCGTATAGGTGCCGGCGCCGGGATCGCTGAGAAGCCAAGTTTCTACTGTATCCATCGCACATTTCTTGCCAGCGTCTTTGGAATCGCCGCGTTTTGAATGGCTAGTACTCGTCGGGTCCGTCACCTCGATACTCCCGGTGAAGCCGCTTTGGAAAATGACGGTGTGTCCCTTCTCGATTTGCTGATTGATAAACGCGGCGGGTGACACTCTTGGGCCGCCGTCCGCGTCGGCTGGCTGGTAGAGGACGTACTCTCCGGGCGCAAAAGGCGGGCTCCCGGCGTCCCCCTGCCGGCTCGCGACGATTGTGCACAACTTGCCCGCACCCCCGTCGATGGCTACCGGAGCACTCGCCGGATGAAAATACGTCGTCACATTGCGATTTGACTTTCCCGGCCATAGGTAGCAATCGGCCCAGCCCCCGGCCGTGGAGCCTCCGCCCTCCGGGCACATCTTCAGAGTCCAGGTCTGCTTGTCGTTGTCGGATACGGAGAGCCAGCCGGCTGGTGTTGCCGTGGGCGGGACCGTCGATGCGGCGGCAGACGGCGCCGGCGATGCCACGCCAGCATCGGGCGATTTGGTGTTGTCGGTGGAGGGCGGCGGAGAGGTAGCAGGCGGGACCGACGAGGGGGCGGCGGACGTGGGGGCCGGCGGGGACGACCCTGCGCAGGCCACGAGCGCGACGGCCGGAATTGCGATTGCCGATACGGCGACGACGAGACGAATCATGAAGCGAGCTCCTTTCGAGGAAACGGCGTAGGTGCTGCTCACCTCCTGAGGACATGCGCGCGCGCGGAACCGCGGCTTCGCGGCGCTTGCGTCCCCCGTCGGCTTTTTGCGCGGGCGAGGCTAGCACCACGAGACGACGACAGGCGAGCTTGCACGGTGTAGCGTCGCTCCGCGATGAGCGTCGCGAACGCTCCCGCCGGGGAGACCGAACAGCCGGCGGAGGCACACCGCAACGACGGAGAACCGCAGCTTACCTGGCGTGCGGTGCTCGTCGGCGTGGCCCTCGGGTCTCTCCTCTGTATCGTGAACGTCTACGCCGCGTTGCGGATTGGTACCAGCATCGGGGCCGGCGTGACGGCCAGCATCGCCGGCTATGGGGTCGTCCGGGCCATGCGGCTCACGGGGCTCACGCGCGCGCCGCTCGGTGAGCTCGAAAACTGCGCCATCGCATCGATTGCCGCGTCCGCTTCGTTCATGGGGGCGGGGGGCAATCTCGCGGCGCTCGCCGCATTTTTCGTGGTGACCGGGACGGCGCCGACGCTGACGGGCTTCGCGCCGTGGCTTGCCGCGATCGCCCTTCTGGGCATTCTGGCGGCCATCCTGTTCAAACGAAGGCTTGTCGATCGCGATTGCCTGCCCTTCCCGAGCGGCACCGCGGTGGCCCTCACGATACGCGGTTTGCACGCGCGGGACCGCGGCGAGGCGCGGCCTCGCGCGATGTTCTTCGCTGCGGTCGGCGGCGCGCTTGCCCTGCTGCTGCGCAGGCTGGCCGCTCTTCCTGCCGGCGGGTGGTCGCCTTCGCTGCTCCTGTTCGGCCGCAGCCTGGGGAGCTTGACGATCGCGCTGGAGCCGAGCCCACTCTTCGTCGGCGCCGGCATGCTGATGGGGCTTCGCACCGGGGCCTCTCTCCTTTTCGGGGCCGCGCTGGCGTATCTCGGGCTGGCTCCCGTGGCTCTGGCCTCGGCGGCGCACGGCTCCGCTTACCAGGCCATCGTCGGCATCTCGGTCTGGCCGAGCTCCACGATCCTGGTGATCTCCGGCCTGCTGGAGTTTCTTCTCGATGCAGCGCGGCGCCGCGGGCGAGCAGACAGAGGCCGCACGCTCGACCCTTCCTCGGCGGCGGAGTGTCCGCAGCGCTGGTTCTGGATGGGCGCGAGCTTGCTGGCGCCCTTGCTGATCGTGCAGATGGGCGCCTCGTTCTCCATCCCGTGGTGGACCGCAGCGGCGCTTTTCCCCCTCGCGCTGCTGGGGGCGGCAATCGCGGCGCGCGTCGTAGGCGAGACGGACACCGTCCCGACCAAGGCGTTCGCGCCGGCGACGCAAGGGCTGGTGGCACTCCTTCTCCCGGGCCGCCTCGTCCCCATCGTCATGGGGGCGAACGTGACCTGCGGAGTCTCGGTGCATACCGCGGACATGTTGACGGACTGGAAGACCGGGGCGCTTCTGCGCGCGCGTCCTCGCCCGCAGCTCGCCGCACAAGCGATCGGCACCGTCCTGGGCGCCATCCTGCTCGTGCCCTCGCTTCACACGTTTGCGCCGGACGCGCGGCTGCTCGGGAGCGACCAGCTGCCGGCACCTTCCGTCCTGGTGTGGGTGGGCGTTTCGCAGACGCTGTCCCATGGGTTCTCCAGCCTGGGAGCGCTGGCACGCACGACGGTCGGCTGGGCAGCAGCTGCTGGCACTCTCCTCGTCGTGGCCCACCGGGTCCTTCCCCCGAGGATGCGCCGCTGGGTCCCGACGCCGGCGGGAGTGGCGATGGGGATGCTCCTGCCGGCGTACGCATCCATCGCGATCTTCGCGGGTGCCGTCGTCGCGGCGGCGGTCTGCCGTCGAAGCCCGGTGGTCGGGCCGCTCCTCTTGCCCGCCGTGGCCTCAGGACTGATCGCCGGCGAGAGCCTGCTCGGAGCCGCAGCCCTCGTGTCGGGCCACGGGTAGACGGTCGAGCGATTCGCGCACCGAGAGGAGATCGAGCCTCGTCCCCCAGTGGCGCCTCGGAACCTGCTCGGCCAGCGCGAGGAGCTCGCCGCCCGAGATGGGACTCTCCACGTTCCTCGTCGTCACCAGCGCCAGGGTTTGAATGCCCACTCCGGGCGCCCGGCACGCGCGCGCGCACGCGACCACGTCCCGCATTTCGTCGGCCGAGGGCGGCGCGTCGGTAGCGACCAGCAAGCCGGCGGCGAGCAAACGTCCCAGCTTATTGCCCGCAGACCGCCACCGGTCGTAGGCGGTGCTCGCGAGCGTGCGGGCCACGTCGACGGCTCCGCTGCGCCAGGCAATCGCCGCCTCCGTCAAGAGGACGATCGGCTCCCACTCCGGTTCCCCGATCTGCATGACCGCCGCGACGAACTCCGGATCGTGCGCGCTTGCCGCGTGCGTGCGGTATTGCATCGAACGAAGGACCCACTGGGCGCGCATTTCGAGGAGCGGGTGGCGGTGCGCCACGGCGATGGCCAGCGCCTGGGCGGCGGCATCGCGCGCCCTCGCATACTCGAAGGCCTCCACGCAGGAGGACGCGGCGCGCAGCAGACGACCGCAACGCGTGATTTCCACTCGTTCGAGCGCCGCCGCCTCCAGGTGGAGCGTTGCCGCCTCTTCGAAGCGCCCCTGCCAGTACCGCACGCGGCCCAGCCATCCGACGTAGTGCGCGCGCACACGGGGGTCTGGATGGCCCTGGGCCCACGGCTTGATCCCCTCGAGAAATTCCTCTTCGACGCCATTGTGCCGGGCGGCCACGAGCCGGAGCTCGTTGCGCCGTAGCTCGAGCTCGAGCTCGCCGAACGGCTGGACGTCGTCGAGCGCGACGAGCGACCGCGCGTTCCATTCGTGAACGTGAAGCGCTGCGTCCACCATGACGGCGAGCCGGCTGAGCAGCGGCGTCGTCGGCTCGGTCCGGCGAATCTCGTAGCGGACGCAATTGAGCGCGGGCGCCGTCGCGTCGTTCAACGCGATCTCCACCCAGCGCGCGAGCAGAGTCTCCGCCGCATCCCCGGACTCGATCGGTCGCACTCCTACCCGCCTGGCCGCACGCATGCCCTCTTCGAGCGCGCCGACGGCCCTGGTCAGAGCGCCTTCCTCCGCGCGGCGAGTCGCCGCTTCCAGAGCTTCCCGGATGATTTCCTCCGCCGCCGCCGGGTCGTCGGGCTTACCTCCCGCGACGAGGTGCAGGTGGCGTGCGGGATGGCCGGTCGGCAAAGCGTCGGCCAGCGCGCGATGCGCCGTCTCGCGCCAGGTGGCGCTCGGGTGTTGTCGCGGGCCGTGCCGGTTGCGAGGAACGATCCGGTCCTCTGTGAGAAAGGCGGCGCCTTGCGCGACCAGCTCCATCAGCTCCGCTTCGAGCAGCCAGCGGGGCTTGCCTGTCGCTCGCCGCAGCAGATCGACGCTCGCGAAGGGCCACGCCATCGTGATCCAGGCGCGCAGTTCGTCGAGCTCCTCGTCGCGCGGGCCCGTGCGCCGTGAGCTGAGCGGATCCGGCTCGGCCACGGCCAGCTGCGGGCCAATCTCGGAGATCTCGAGGCGCTCGAGGCTCTCGCGGCTGACGTAAACCTTCCCGTCGCTCCACCGGGCGAACCCTGCGCGCGTCCAGGCACCGAGCTCCCGGACGATCTCGGCGGGCGCGCCTCCGCTGTTGCGCGCCAGCAACCGCGCGGCGTCTTCGGGTATGTGAAAGAGCGCGCTCGGGCCGGCGAAGAGCGGCCGGAGGTCGACGTCGCGCAGCAACTTGAGACGGATGCACGCGCGGGCTGCCTCCGCGTCACCGCGATTCGACGGCGCGCGCCGCCCGGCGCGAATCACGAAGCCCTCATCCATGCACCGATCGACGATGGCCCTCGAGGTGCGATCCAGGCTTTCGCAATCGTCGACGATCAGGACGGCCCCCGTGCGAAGCAGCTCGCGCAAGAGCTGCTCGGCGCGGGCGGTGACGGTCTCCAGGGGCTCCGACGGCTCCGACGGGACGGCGCCGATGCACGGCTGAGACTGGAAAACGGGCGGGGCCCCGTCCTCGTCCAGAGAACGCGACGGCCGCTCTCCTCCAGGTAGGCCGCAGCACGACGGAGCCAGTACGTTCGACCCGAACCTCGAGGCCCGACGATGTCGACGCTCTCCCGGCGGGCGTCAGCAGCCTTCACCGCCGCCAGCGGTGCGTTGGAACCGAGCGGAGGGAGCACGAACTCGCGTGTCGGCTCGCGGCCCTGCAGCCGCTCCAGAACCTCGCTCGCCGAGCGCGGCCGATCGCGCGGCTGGACGGCGAGCAGCTGATCAATCGTTTCGCAAACGATGCGGGGTACGTCCCGCACGACCGAAGCCAGCGGCGGAGGGGGCTCGAAGCGAAGCGCCGCGGCGAAGCCCCTTCGCCGTACCGGTCGCGAAGAGGCGCCCTCCGCTTCTACTTCGTGCGGCAGATGCCCGGTGAGGGCTTCGAAGAGCAGGACTCCGGCGGCGTAGAGATCGGTCTGAGGAGAGACGCGACCGCCGCGCAATTGCTCGGGCGCCATGTACAGCGGCGTGCCGAGGAGCTGGTTGCGTTCGCCCTCGGCATCGCGGGAGTCGAGGAGAGAGACGCCGAAATCGATGAGCGTCAGATCGCCCGAGTCACCGACGAGGATATTCTCGGGTTTGAGGTCGCGATGCACGACCCCCACGGCGTGGACGCGCGCCAGCGTCTCGAAGAGCGAGAGGGTCAGCTTGTGAATCGCTCCCCACGAGCACGGTACCGGAGCGGCCGGGAAGGGCGAGCCCTCGACGTAGTCGGTGACGATGAACGCTCGCCGCTCGTCGAACCCCTCGTCCCGGAGGCGGACGACGCCCGGCAGACACAACATGCGCAAGACGGCGATTTCGCGGCAAGCGAGCGCCGCCCGGGCAGAGGACGAACACCGAACGAGCTTGACGGCGACGGACGCACGGAGCGCGCGGTCCTCGGCCGCCCAGATCTCGCCCTGCCCTCCGCTGGCGACGAACCGCACGAGCTCGTACCGATCGGCCACGACGGCTCCGACAGCCCCGAGGGGCTGAGGACCCGACGCTGGCAGGTCGGCCGGGGCGTCGCCTTCGCGCATCGGTGCGACGATAGCGCCGGGGGGAAGTCGCGGTTTGGTTTTTGGCTGGCCCGTCACCCATTTCGGGGACTGCGGCTCATGCCCACCGCATGGCACGGTGCGCCGGTCGAAAGGGAAACCGCATTCATGCGAACGAGAACGTGTCAGACGCTCCTTGGTTTGGGCGTAACGGTGGTCAGCGCCGGCCCGCTGGCCGGCTGCGGCAGCGTCAATCCAAGCGCACCCCGCGGGAGCCCCGCCCAAGTGGATCGACTGCTTCCCGCCGCGCCCGCTGAGTACCTCGCCATGGCTTCCGTGGGCTTCACGCTCAGGCCGCGCGTGGACACTTGGCTGAGCGTGCGCAACGCTTCCCAACGCGGTCTGCACGCTTCGTTCGGACGAGCCCGGCGACACGTTGAGCGTGGACGAGGGCGCCGAATTCGACGCCGATGAAGAGGGTACGGTCAGTTTCTCGGCGATGGCGGAAGACGAGAGCGGCGAGCCCTCGCATTTCGTATTGAAGTGCGACGCCGACGGCCGCTTGGCGTCCTTCCCGATCGCGCTGCGAGCGAGCGACACCGCGACCGCGGAGATGCCGTCGCCCGCGCCGCGCACGACCATCGCCCCGAAGGGTTCGCACGTGCGCGCTGCGTTGCGTGAGGACGAAGCCCTCGCCATGACGGAAGACGAGCTTCGCCAGGGCGGATATCCCCCTCCTCCCGATGTGCAGAAAGCCCCGGCGGCCTACGCGCGGTGGCTGAGAATCCTTTCTCGACCGGCCACGGTCATTCCGCCGCCGCCGTCCGGTCACCGCCGGGCCAACCACGCCCACGCGCGCCCGCCCCGCGGGCCCCATGCGCCGACCACCGAGGCGGGGGCCTTCACCTTCGGCGATCCGAGCTGGACTGGCTACGTTCTGTCCAAGTGCCTCCAGAACTACGCCACGTGCACGGAACCGGTCACCTACGACTATGTAGACGGGGACTGGGTCGTGCCGACGGTCCAGGCCGTCGCGCCCTTCAACTTTTGGGAATCGTCGGTCATCTGGGTTGGAATCGACGGCTACGACACGACGGATCTCCTTCAGACCGGCACCGAGCAGCGAGCCGTTCTCGCCAAATCCGCCGGGCGCGCACCCTATCGGCTCCACCACGAGTTTCAGTGGACCGAGGTCTACCCCGCGCAGCCCATCACGGCGACGAACCTCCCGGTCAGCGGAGGCGACGAGGTCTTCTGCCACGTATGGACGGGCGACAGCTCGACGACGACGCCCGCGCCCAACGGGGCGTATGCCGACTTCACGTGCGACAACCTGACGACCGGACAATCCCAGACCGTACGTGTGGCCCTCGGTCCGCTGAAGACGAAAGTGTACGGCAGGAACGCCGAGTGGATCCTGGAGATACCCTACGAGTCGGGCGTCTCGAAGCCCAGGTTTCCGTACTTCGACCCGTTCGAGATTTACGATCCCGCGGCGCGGCGTGTGGACAACAACCCAACGTGGGTCAGCTTCGACGACGCGAACGTCAATTCGGTGCAGATGATCCTCATCAATAGCGACGGCACCTACCCGACGCACCACCTCGACGCCGTCGCTCCGATAGACGGTAACCGAGGCATCCAGTTCACGTGGCTGGCGAGCCGCTGACCGCGATGGGCTGAGTTTCACACGGCGCGTCTCTCATCCGTAGTGAGCCGCAGCCCGCGTCACGAGTCCGCGCTCGCCGATTCTCGAGCGTCTCCACCGAGAGCCGCCCCTTCTGGTTGCGGTAGTGGATGGCCAGGCTTCGCACGCCGGCAAAGACGCCGAGCTTCTCGAAGCGCAGGTCGGGCACGAGCCCGAGCGCCTTCTCCCAATAAGCCCCGACGTTCTTCTTGCCGCGCAGGACTCCCGACGGCTCGCCCGCGATCTCGACGATGAGCGGCGAGGCCATCTCGAAGTCGTCTTCGTAGTGCGAGAGGACGCGCGCCAGGTCGTGGGCATTCCAGGCGGCGATCCATTCCTCGGCGAATCGGTCCGCGAAGTCTCGGGTGATACGGGAAGGCGTCATCGGACGATGAGCCTACTCCACCCGGGTAAAAACCTCGACGGGATCGCCATCCTCGAAGTTCAGCGGAACGAAGAGTTTCAGCGGCTCGCCCATCTTCTGCTTCGAAAACCGGACCGAGACCTGCGCCCCGTCGGCAATGGGTTCCCGGCTGAGAAACCGCCGGTCGCCCTGATAGACCAGCGTGAAACGAAGAGTCCGAAACTCCATGGCGAGCTTGTCCCCTCGGGCCCGGACCGTGAGCACGCCGTAGGCGGGATGCTCGTATGTCCCAAGCACCGTTTCGATCGGAAAATCGAGCGCGGTATCCGGGATATCCCGCAACGGCTCTGGCATTTCCTCGAGTCTTCCCTCCCAGTCCAGCGGCTCGAGCCCGAGAAGGCGATCGTAAGCGCTGTAGGCAAGCGCCATCAGAGCCGCGGTCGCGAGATCCCGGTTCAAGAGGAGAATGAGCCCCTGACCGGTCTCGGGAAGAAAGCCCAGATGCACCGTGAATCCGTCGATGGCCCCGTTGTGGACCACCAAGGGATGGCCGCGGTAGCTTTCGTGAATCCAGCCCAAAGCGTAATAGCGGTGCTGTACCTCGGGCTCGGCCGGCGCCGGCATTTTCGCTTGCGGGCGATGCAGCTCACGCCACGTGCGCTCCCCGAGAAGCGCGGGCGATCGCGTCGCGTGAAACGTGAGCCACCGGGCGAGATCGTTCACGCTCGTCTGCACGGCGCCCGCAGGCGCGATCGCGCTCAAGTGCTTCAACATGGGTATCTTCTGCACGCTGCCCTCACGCAGCGCGTAGGGCTCGGCGTGATCGGAGTCGGCCTCCATGGCTTCTGCCGAAAGGAGAGTGCGACGCATGTCGAGGGGCAAGAGTATCCGAGCCTTGACGAAGCTCTCCCAGCTCTCTCCCGAGACCTTCTCGACGATTCGACCAGCGACGACGAACCCCAGGCTGCTATATCGCCACTGCGCGCGGGGGGGACCGCTGGGCTCGAGGAATCGAAGGCGGTGGTAGAGCTCATCGCGCGAGAATGGGGCCTGGTACCAGAAGAGATCATGCCGGGGCAATCCGCTCCTGTGGGTCAGAATATCCCGCGTCGTCAAGGTCGCCGACGCCACCGGATCTTCGAGCGAAAAATCGGGCAGGTAGGTTCGCACGGGAGTGTCGAGCGCGATCCTCCCCTCGTCCGCAAGCAGAGCGATCGCCGTGGCCGTAAACGCCTTCGAGCAGGACCCGAGAGGGAAGAGCGTGTCGAGCGTTACCGGTAGGCGCTTGTCCACATCGCGGTAACCGAAGCCGCGGGCGAAGACGAGGTGTCCCCGCTCGACGACTCCCACGGCAACGCCCGGAATCTGGTCACGTGCCATGAGCCGGCGGACCAGGGGCGCCAAGTCGCGGGAAAGCCCCGTTTCGGCTCTGACCGTTTCACCTCTGGCCTCTCGTGCGAGTGACGGCAGGCCAAGGGCCACGAGGAGCGCCGCGACGACCGGCCCTCGGCTCGGCGCGACGGGGCGCTCCATGACTTCGACTTCCTCGGGGATCAAGAAGAGAGAGCTCGTGAGGAGAATCATCAGGCTCGCGAAGAAGACGAGCCCCATGAAGAGGCAAGTGCCGAGGTGCAATCCGATCGTCGCGATGCCCCACACCTTCCGCGTGCGGCGTGGCCAGATGAGAAACGCGTACCCGATCTCCACGATCAACGTACCCCAGCCTGCGAGCATCGGGACCCAGGGGTGCCGCGCCATCCAGCTGAGATCGAACGTGCTGAAGGCGGGCTGAGAGACCGTCTGCCAGATGGCCTCGCCGTTCCACCACTGGCTCCCCATCGCCTTGTCCAGACCGGCGGCGAGGTAGATGACGCAAAGGTGGACCTGCATGACCCTCAGACAACCGACGGGAATCGTCCCCTCTCGGCGGAAGGAGGTCGGTCGAGACGCGAACGTCCAGGCGCGTCCGGACGGAAAGACGAAGAGATAGAAAAGGAAGGTGTTTGCCAGCTGGTCGACACCGTAAAAAGAGGCAAAACCACTCGTCACGAGGCTGAGGTGAAGGCCCCACGCCAGAAACGCCGAGAGTCGGGGCTGAGCGCCGATGGCGAGCGAGAGCAGGCTTCCGGCATAGCCGGACAGCAGAAGGATGATGGCGGTGTGCTCCCTGATCCCCGCGAGCAGAAAGGCCTTCGCCAAGGTGGGGAGGCCGGGCACCCACGGATCGCGCAGCAGGTCCGTGAGCTCCCATGGAATGATCCCCCGACTGCCATGAAGGGAGAGGATATCGTTGGATAGCAAGACGAGATGAAGGAAGAGGAGCAACGGGAGCGTCACCCGGAGCCCCGCAAGCGGCCGCGCCGACACCGGCCGAAACCAGATGTCGCTCCCCATGCTTCCTGACCTCATGGTTGGGTCCCCGACGTGCGCACGAACGTGGCATCGTTCAAGGAGCGCCACCGCGGCCGCGCCCCGAAGCGGTACCCGGCCATCGCGGGCATGTCCCACTCCTCGATGCTCACCTGCACGAGGTTCGCTTCGGGATGTGCACTGAGGCGACTCGCCCCGAGCGCTCCGAGAAACGCCCGGCGCACGTCGGTGCGCTTGGCCACGATATAGACGGTTCCGGCGAGATTCCCCAGCCGGAAGCCGACTTCGCGACTCTTGCCGCTTTCCAGGGTCTCCTCGGAGCGCTCTCCCTGCGGAGTACGGAGGGTAAACCGCGCTCGCAACTGGGGACCTACCGCCGGGGCGAAGAAGGAATAGGAGTCGCCAGCTCCCGACAGTGCATCGTAAAAACGAAGCCCCTTCCCGACGGACCCATGCAGGCGAGAAGTGATATGAGCCGCCCCTGCGGCGACGAGCGCAAGGTGGCAACCGAAGACACCCACCAAGAGCCAGCGTTTCATGTTTTGCATGACCCAGTGGCTCCCGGCAGGCCCCCCGCGGATCTCGGGTCTATTCGGTAGCGAGGGTGACTTGCGGAACGTCGTGAGCCTTCGCTTTGAATGCGTCGTCGAAATTGCTGGGACTCAAGCGGACGCGAACACCCGCCAGTGCCTCGCTCGGACCGGGCTGCGAGTGCTCGGAGTGCGGGATGAGGCTGACGTCCTGCAGCCTCGCCGAGGTCTCCGGATGACGCGCGAGGTTCCATCCCACCGCGGCCACCGCCGCGAGAATGAATGCACCTGCCACAATTTGCTGTTTCATGGCGACTCCCTTCGCTCCACGGCGGTGCAAGCCTTGATCCCCTCCTGCCTGCGGTGCCTGCCGGCGCTGCCTGCGCGAGTCAGCCTGGCCAGGGATGCCTGAACTCGATCATCCATCCGGCTCGTAGTCCCCGAGACGACGAGCTCGGGCCACCAACCGTTCCCCGAGATCGGGTGCGGTCAGGTGAATGCTACGTTCGTTCGAGCTCGCGAGCTGCTGGACAGGCGCGAGACGATGGCTAGAAGCCTTCTGGGACTGCCGTCTCTACGGTGGCGCGGGGAAGTTTGGCCGTGGCGCTTCGCGTCTCACCCGCTGCGACCGCAACCGTCGTCGACGCGGAAGCGTCTTTGGTCGCAAACTGCACGACGTGCCGCCCTGGCGAAACCTGGACGTGCTGCGGCGTGTCGCCGAGCAGGCGGCCATCGAGGATGCAGGTCGACGGTGGTAGCGAGTTGATGTTGAGAAACGCCGGCAGCGGAGCCTGAGCGGACGTGACGCCCATGGGCGATTGCGTCTCGAGCGGGCGCGCCGCGACCTTCGTCGGCTCGTTGGCGGCGCTCGGGATGGGGAGACCGAGGTCGATGGCGTGGTGCACGACGTTGAGCGTGTGCCACTCGTCCTGAAGCGAGTCCACGCTTTCGGTGAGCCTCTGGACGTCGAGCTCGAGGCGATGGGCGCGAAGGTCTTCCGCGGCGAGCTGCGAGCGTAGCGAGGTCGCGGTGGCGTGCTGGGAGGCGCCCCAGGACAGCGACACCAAGAGGGCCCCACCGAGCGACGCGAGAGGCCACGCGTTCATGCGCATCCGATGTAGCACACATGAGGCGTCACCACTTCACGGCGACAGGCGTCGATGAGCCTGCGAGGCCGCCGGTCGCCAGCTGGCCCATGTAGTTCCCGCCCCAGCACTTCACCGCGCCTCCCGTGAGCAGTGCGCAGGCAAACATCGACGCAGCGGAGACGGAGGTCACGCCGGAGAGTCCCGTGACCTCGGGTCCCTCCGGTCATGAGCGCGCAGACGAGGCCGAAGTCACCGACCGAGATGGCCGTCACCCCGGTGAGGGGGGCCGGACCCGCCATGACCTCGACGGGACTCGTCGCGCAAGGAGTCATGCCGCTGCACATATCCGGGCCCGTCGACGTCCCGTTGCCGATCGCGCCGTACGCATTGGATCCCAGCACTCCACGGTGCCGCCTGCGATCAACGCGCAGGCGTTGGTGCCGACCGCGGAGATGGCGAGGACGTTCGACAGCCCCGTGACGGGGAGGGGACTCGCCGAGCACGCACCGCTGCCGCACATCTCGGGCCCGGTCGACGTGCCGACGCCAAGCTGACCGACGTCGTTCGCTCCCCAGCAGTCCACGGTCCCTCCTGCGAGCAGCGCGCACGCAAAGCCGAGCCCCACCGAAATGGCGGTCACGTTCTGGAGCGGCGAGCCTTGCCCAACCGAGACTGGCGTCATGGCGCACCCGGCCCCGCCGCAATTGCTCGGTCCTCTGGTATTGCCGTTGCCGCTCTCGCCGTCCCGCAGGACAACCGGCGGCGTCCAGGGCACCCGCGTCGGCAGGCGACATGGCCCCTTCGGACGGAGAGTCTTTGGCGGAGATCGCGCCGTCGCTCGCCGGTGCTCCGCTGTCGAAGGGAACACCCATCGCGTCGCTCGAAGGGGCGTACGCCGCGTCGCCGGGTGAGGCCTCCGCCGCGTCGACCATCGATCGATCGGCATGTTCGATCGCTACGGCTCCATCGTGCCGAGGGAGAAGGGTTTGCAACCGGACCCGAGCTCCAGTCGTTCAGCGCAAACTGCACGAACGGCCTCGTAGTCGCCCCCGTGCGCCTGGCATCGAAACGGGAATCAGCCGAAGCGGATGGCCGAGACGCTCACGCCCATGACGACGTCGCGAAACACCGCCTCTCCGCGGTCGTCTCCCGCCGCGCCGGCCGCGACCATCAGCGGAAGCAGGTGCTCCTCGCGCGGATGACTCTCGCGCGCCGACGGGGCCATGCTCCACGCTGCGAGCTCGGCGTCACGCGATCGGGCGTCCTTCTCGACGACGCTCGCGAGCCATGCGTCGAATGCCTTCGCAGCTGGGCCCCCGCCACCGTTCCGGAAGGCTCCCATGTTGTGGAAGCTCATGCCGCTGCCGACGACGAGCACGCCCTCTTCCCTCAGCGGCGCGAGCGCCCGCCCGATGGCCAGATGCGCCTGCGGATCGAGGCCCGCCTGAAGCGAGAGCTGCACGGTCGGAATTCTCGCATCCGGGTACGCGACCTTCAGCGGGACAAAGACCCCGTGGTCGAAGCCGCGCTTGGTCTCGGCCGCCGACTCGATGCCTGCCGCGGAGAGCAGCGCGCCGATGCGCTTCGCGAGGTCCGGCACACCCGGCGCGGCCCACTGGAGCTCGTAGGTGTGCGGAGGGAAGCCGGAGTAGTCGAAGAGCAGCGGCGGATGGCTCGAGGCGATCACCGTCGGGACCGGCGCTTCCCAGTGCGCGGAGACGACGAGCAGCGCACGCGGGGATTCCGGGAGCGAGCCATCGATCCCGCGGAGCCACGTCGCCAGCTTCTCCCACGTATCCCTGGGGCCCATCGTCCAGTCCATGAAGAAGCACGGGCCGGCGCCGTGCGGGATGAAGAGCGTGGGCATCCTCGTGCTCATGGGAATGTGGTCAGGGAGGCGCTCGTCATCGCTGGCACCTAGCGAATCTTATCGCGCGCTCGAACAAGCATGGCAAGGTCAGACGCATGGCTTGTCGCGCTACGGGCAGGTGATGCCCGCAGCCGGACGCTCATTGACAGCGTGCGACGCGTCGAGTTGGCTGCCGGTATGAGCCAGATTCATTTCGTCGGTGGCGAGAAGGGTGGCGTGGGCAAGAGTGTCGTGGCGCGGCTCCTCGCACAATGGTGCGTGGACCGCTCCGCGCCCTTCGCCGCGATCGACGCCGACGTTTCGCACGGCTCGCTCCTCCGCTCCTACGCGCAGTTTACGCAGCCTGTCGATCTCGAAGCGTTCGCGTCCGCGGACGAAATCGTGAATCGCGCGCTCGCCTCGGAGCGCACGGTCGTGGTCGACCTGCCGGCCCAGAGCGGGCGCCCGCTGGAACGCTGGATTGAAAGCGCGGACGTGGTCCGCTTCGCGCGCGAGACGGGTATCCGGCTCGCCTTGTGGCACGTGAGTGACGGAACGTTCGACTCCGTCCGCGACCTCGGGCGGACGCTCGATCGATGGGCGGACGCGTTCCAGTACGTCGCCGTCAAGAACCACGGGCGCGCCAAGGACTTCAGTCTCTTCGACGAGAGTGATGCGCGGCGGCGCGTCGAACAGATGGCCGGCCGCATCCTCGATCTTCCCGAGCTCGACGGCGCGGCGATGGCCCGCATCGATCGCAGCGGCGCGAGCTTCTGGAGCGCGGTTCACGACGCGTATGGAGCGCACTCGCTCGCTCCCTTGCAACGCGAGCGCACGCGCCTATGGCTCGGCCGTTGCTATCAGGCATTCGGGGCCGTGGCTGACGCGCTCGGAGAGACGCGCAGCTTTGCGGCGGCTCCAAACGCGCAGATGGCGCCAGCTTTCTCCGCGCTTCCCCTTCCAGCAGACGGCGGATAGCGCCCATGCCTCCCCCGAGCACGCAATGGACCGAGACGATCCCCGCCGGTGAGGACGCCGTCTTCGAGGCGTACGCCGAGCAGCTCTGCGCCCTTCAGCGCGCCGCCGCCGCCGGAAGCCCACCCGCGCGCGCGCTCCACGCGAAGGGGCAGCTGGGAGCGCTGGCCGAGCTCTCGGTCGTCGCCGACCTCCCCGACCACGCCAGGCAAGGGCTCTTCGCGAAGCCGGCGACGTACCGCGCGTACGTCCGCTACTCGAACGGCGCGGGCAAGCGCCAGCCGGACACGAAGGGCGACGTCCGCGGCATCGCGGTGAAGGTCGTCGGCGTCGACGGCCGCAAGGTCATCCCCGGCCTAGAGGACGCGAAGACGCAGGACTTCCTCGCGATTCGCACGCCGGCCATTCCGTTCCGCGACGCGCACGAGTTCGTGAAGGTCGTCACCGCCGCGGCCGGCAGCCCGCTCCTTCTCTTGCCGCGGCTCTTCGGCCGCATCGGTGTCGGGCGCACGTTCGCGCTGCTCCCGCAGCTCGCGAAGAGCGTCGCGGTGCCGATGCCGTCGCTCGCGACGACGCGCTACTTCAGCGCCGCGCCGATCCGGTGCGGCGCCTACGCCGCGCATTACGCGCTGGATCCACTCGCGAAAGACCCGCCGGCCACGCCGGGATCGTCGCCGGATTACCTCGGCGACGAGCTATCGCAGCGGCTGCGGGCCGGACCGGTGGCCTACGACCTGCGCCTGCAGTTCTATGTCGACCCCGCCGCCACGCCGATCGAGGACGCGTCCGTCGAGTGGCGGGAGGAGCTCGCGCCGTTCGTCACGGTCGCGCGCCTCACGCTCCCGCAGCAGGACCTCGCCTCGCCGAAAGGGCGCCGCGTGGCCGAGTACGTGGAGTCGCTGTCGTTCGACCCGTGGCACGCGCTCGAGGCACACCGGCCGCTCGGCAACATCATGCGCGCGCGCAACCACGCGTACCGCCTGAGCACGAAGGAGCGCTCCGCCGCGCGCGAGCCGGACGGCAACGAGTCGCTCGCCTGAGCGGCCTGATTGTTGATCTGCTCAGAGGCCCTTCGGCCCGGACCCCGGTGAACCCGTTGCCCAGGACGACGCCGCTGTCTTTTTTTCCCGTGAGGGACGCATAGTATGCGCGCACGATCCATCGCGCCGGTCGTTGCTTTCGCGTGCGCGGCGCTCGGGGCGTCCGCATGCGGCGGCGATGGCGACCGCGGCAGCGCGATGAGCGACGCGGGCGCAGGGAATGACGCGCACTCCGGCGACGCCACGGTCGGGGCGGACGCCACGTTCGACGGCGGCGCGGGCGCAGACGCGAGCGCGGGCGCGGGCGCAGACGCGGACGCAGACGCGGGCGCAGACGCGGACGTTCCCGGCGCCGCGCTCCCCGCGCTCCCCCTTCGCACGTCGTCGCGCTGGATCGTCGACGCCAACGGCCAACGCTTCAAGCTCGCGAGCGTCAATTGGTACGGCGCGGAGAGCAAGGACTACGTCGTCGCCGGGCTCGATCGCCAGGACCTCGCGTCGATCGCGAAGTCGATCCGCACCATGGGCTTCAACTCGGTGCGCCTGCCGTGGTCCAACGAGATGGTCGAGACCGATCCGCCGATCGACGCCGCGCGTCTCGCGAAGAACCCGGCGCTGGTCGGCGAGCATGCGCTCGCGGTGCTCGATGCGGTCGTCGACGCGCTCGCGCAGCAAGGCCTCGTCGTCATCCTCGACAACCACCGAAGCGACGCGGACTGGTGCTGCGACGTCGCGCACGACGACGGCCTCTGGCACACGAGCGATTATCCCGAGTCGAAGTGGCTCGCGGACTGGCGCGGCATCGTCACCCGGTACGCGTCGCAGCCGGCGGTCGTCGGCGTGGATCTCCGCAACGAGCTGCGGCCGGCGCTCTCGGCGGGCGCGCCCTCGACGTGCACGGACTGCGGCGTGGGATGCGCGTGCGACACGCCGGTGTGGGGCGGCGGAGACTCGCTGCTCGACTGGCACGCGGCCGCCGAGCGCGGAGGGAACGCCGTCCTGGCGGTGAACCCCGCGCTCCTCGTCATCGTCGAAGGGCTCGGCTACGCGCTCGACCTCACCGGGGTCTACAACTTGCCAGTGGCGCTCGGCGTCCCGGACCGCCTCGTGTACTCCGCGCACGATTACTCGTTTTCGCACGCGGCGTACGCGACGTACGCCGACATGAAGACCGACCTCGGCGATCGATGGGGGTACATCCTCACGCAAGGCACGTCGTACACGGCGCCGATCTGGGTGGGCGAATTCGGGACCGATCACACGCAGGCGACGAGCGTCGACGACACGAGCGGCCAAGGCTTCTGGTTCGAGAGCCTGCGCACGTACCTCGTCGAGGCGGACATCGACTGGTGCTACTGGGCACTCAACGGGACCGAGGCGACCGGGTTCAGTCGCACGCTCGGCGCGGAGGAGACCTACGGCGTCCTGAGCACCGCGTGGGACGCCCCCGCGCTCCCCGCGCTGCTCACCGCGCTTCAGGCCATCCAGGCCAAGACGCAGGGCCCGTGAGGCAAGTGCACCTTCGATCGGGTCGATCGAGCGTGTCATCCATTTGGGTGACAAGTTGCAACGCGGGCCTTCGTTCGCAGGGTGATCGTGTGCAACGAATCGCAAACCGCCTTCGTTCGGTCGCACCGCCCGCGCCTGGTCCGACGACCTGAGGTTACTTTCTGGGCGCGGCGCGAGTGCCAGCTCCGGCGCGCGCCGCGGAAAAGAGGAAAATTCAGTGAAGCCGTTCCTTCTGACGGTGGCTCTCGCCACCGTGGCCGGGTGCTCTGCGCACGCGGACCTCACCGCAGAGCCACCCGCCGCCGAAGCCGTCGATCCGTTGCTCCCCATGGGGACTCCACCGCCGCCGAGCACGAACCTGCTCTCGCCGGCGGCACATCCGACTCCGGGAAGCATCGCGGAGTGCACGCTGCGACCCGAGTCCCCGGGGCGCTGCGCTCGGCGAGGAGCCCACGCGGCCATGTACTCGTGTCCGATCGGCATGCTCCCGTCCGACGCGGTCTGCCGTTCGTCGGGAGCAAGAACGCCGGGCAATTCCAAAGTACGAACCATTTGTTGTGAAACGCCATGAGGAGCTCCGCCATGTTCGTCTCCGTCACCCGTTGTCTTTCGCCTCGCCGCGTGCGCAGGCTGGCATCCTCGCTCTTCGTGGGCGCGGCCGGCCTCCTCTTGGGCGGCGTCTCGCACGCCAACCTGGTTCCCAACGGTTGCGCCGACGTCATCCATCTGCCGCCGCAGGTCGTCGTTCTTTACTGGTCGCTCACGGGCAACGACGACTTCAACAAGCTCGCGGCCTTCGACGCTCAGTTCTTGAACGCGAGCACACCTCCCGGCAGCGGATCGGGCCTCATCGGCACAGCGTACAACGAGGTGCTCACGCAGTATTGGCTGGGCACCGGCAATCGTTGCTCGGGCGAGCTGCCGACGGTAAACGGGGTCACCGCTTCCACGCCGTCGCCGGTGATCATCACGAACCCTCCGCCGCCGGCCGCTGGGGTCAGCGTGGCGACCGCCGCGGGGATGGAGGACAGCCTCATGGCGCAGATCGCGCCTAAGTACGTGGACGACACCGTATTCGTCTTGCAGTACGGCCCGAATACGACGTGGCCGGGGGGGGGCGACTGCGCCTATCACGATTATACGTCGAGCCTGGCTCCCTACATCTCGCTCCCGTACCAAACCAGTGTTGACGCCGGGTGCGGCGGGCCGACGATCTACGACGTTCAGGCCAGCAACATGAATCACGAATACGCCGAGACGATCACCGACCCGACCGGCGGCGGATGGCTCGACCCATCGGGCGGAGAGATCGGCGATATCTGCGATACGACCGCGCTGCAAGAAGTGCAGGTTCTTCCGACCGGCAGCGCCCCCGCCTCTCACGTGGGCATTCAGGCGCTCTGGAGCAACCGGGCCAACGGAGGCAACGGCGCGTGCGTCTTCGCCCAGATGATGCACAGCATGAACTACTACTTGGGCGGCGACGGCCAGATATGGATGCAGTCGGATTCCACGAACAGCGCGACGGCCGTCGGCAGTCCGTCCTACGGCGCGACCTTCAAGACGGCGCCGTCGGTGACGACCTGGGGGCCCGGGCGTGAAGACCTGTTCGCGTTCGACTCGAAGAGTCATCTCGGCCATCTCTATGTGCAGGCGGGTGTCGGCGTCGGGTCGGACGACTGGGGCGCGGCCCCCTCGGGGACGACATTCCAAAACCGCCCCGCCGTTGCGTCGTGGGGCAACGGGAGGCTCGACATCTTCGCCAATGTGAAGGGCAGCACCCAGCAGACGATGCACCGATCGTGGGACAACGGGAGTCAGGCCTCCTGGAAGGCCCTGCCGGCGGCATCCGTCACGTTCGTCTCGGCGCCGGCCGCGGTCGCGGAGGTGTATAAGAGCCTGGACGTGGTGGCTCTCGGGTCGGATGGAAACGTGTATCACTCGTCCTCGACGAACGGCACGCAGTACTCGGCGTGGGCGTCGCTCGGCAAGCCTGGCGGCGGAGTGACGCTCACCGGGGACCCGGCGATTGGGTCCTGGGGCCCCGGTAGGTTCGACGTCGTCTTCGTGAATTCGAGCGGGAACCTGTCGCACTACTGGTCGGACAGCAACGCAGGCACCCACGGGTGGAATGCCTGGAACGCGCCGAGCACGCACTTCCACGGCAGCCCCTCGGTGACGACCATGGGAGATCGGCGGCTCAAAATCTCCGCAGTCACCACCAGCGGAAGCCTCGTCGAGTATCTCTACGACTTCGGGACTTTCACGAACACGCAGCTTCCGGCGATTTTCGCTCCCGTCGGGAACGCGACGGCGATTACCTACAACGGAATGTGAGGGAGGAGTCCCGGGCTCGCGCGTGATCGCGCGCGCGAGCCGTCGGGGCCGCACGCTCACCGCGGGAACGCCTGCGATGCCGTTGCCAGCGGCTCGAGTCTTCCTCATCCATGCGCAGGGTCGAGTCAGGACCGGCAATCAGGCCCGACATGAGGTCGCCCGCAGCGTGGGCCAGACGCTCGGCGTGTGCCAGGTCCCCGGCGTACGCCGGCGTACACGAGGGCGCTCGCGACCTTCTCCCGCAGGATGTCGCAGCGCTGCGTCACGCGCGCTCGGTGGTCATCGTCGAGCAGCGGGAACACCGGCAACCAACACCTCACGGACCGCAAGCGCCTGCTGGGCGTGCTCGGTGAGGCAACACGGTGCGGCGCTCTCGCGGCAATCGATATCTGGGCGTACAAGGCGTGGAGTCTCGACACCTTCGACGCGGAGCTCTCGCACGCCGCTGACGTCGATGCGAGGCCGGCCGATGATCGATCCTCGTGCCGCCCGACAACACGCCGCCGCCCCTCGGCGCCCGCGCACGGTGGCTCGACCGCCCGCGCGTGGCTACCCGCGCGTATTGAGGACCGAGGCCGGCGAGCACTGCGTCGCGCTCATGTTCCCGGGCTGGCGCCGGCCGGAGGAGTAGTAGGCAGGCCCGCCATGACGACCCCGCGGTCAAGGCGTTCACGAGCAGAGCGCGCGGTCGGCATGGCAATCTTCATTCTTAGGGACGTTCGCGGCCAACGGCCTACAGGCTGCTCGCGCGAGGTGCGGCGCGACCGGCGTGGACCATAGGCCCGAGTGAAGCGCGAGGTAGTACCATGGCCGAACATGACCCTGATCCTGACTATCAATGGCCCCGAGACGCTTTGGATGCTGGCCGATCGGCGGCTTTCCAGACCGGGTCCGACGCCCGATGCTCAAGTCCACGTAGAAAGGGATGATGCCTGCAAGCTCTTGTGTCTCGGCATGAAACACGATCAAGCGATCATCGGCTACACTGGCATTGGCCTATTTGGATCAGAGGAAGTATCGCAGTGGATGCGCGGGGTTCTCAAGGAGCACAATCTGCCCTTAGAGCAGTCCCTAGGCGTGCTCGCGGACGCAGCCAAAGCGAAGGTGCCGCCTTTCTTGCGAGGTTCCGTCAAGTCGCACAACTTCGTGGCCACGGCCTTCAGAGCTGGCGAGCCAAGCTATTATTCTATCGACTTTGAGCCCGGGCCCGATCCCGAACACCACTGGTTCCGGTACACGCGGCACATCCTGCAGACGGAGACTGCTGACTTTTGGCTCACTCAACGGCTGGGGGTCGCCGGCAGTGGCAGGTTTCATCTGATACGAGACCTACGTCATTGGATGCGTCCCCTGCTCCGTCTGGTCAAGCAGTGCGACCGACAGCAGGTCGATCCGACGCAGGTAGCCGATTTCTTGGCTAACCTGAACTACGATGTTTCTTGTGCGATTCCGTCCGTAGGGCCTCGCTGCATCGTGGTGTGGAGGCCCAAGGATCCGAGGCGCGGCGGTGGACATGCGGCCTATACGGGGACCAATCAAGATTATTATTTCGACCCAGTGCCTACGATCGAAATGGGGACTGATATGCAGGATGTGATTGACTTGGCGCTCGGCGTTTTCAGCGCTGCTCGTTCTTTTTCGGGCTGACCCGCATGCGCGTCGTGGCGGGAGGGGGGCGGTGGTTTCAGGCGGGTCTACTGCGCTACGGCGAGGGCCTCGTCGCTACGCCTTGAGAGGTGGCGGGCGAGGCGAGCGGAGCCCCGTTCGCGGGCGCCGCGAGGACGCGAGCGTGGAGCGTGCGTGGGGGCCGGCGCGGGTGCTGCGGTGGGAGCCGGCGCGAGCACCGGCGAGGGAGCGGGCGAGGACGCGACCGTCCGCCCTGCGTTCTGCGCGGCCGCTGCCTCGAGAGCCGCGAGCTTCACGGTCTCCCCGGTGACGGCCAGCTTGGCGACGGGACCTGGGGCCCGCGGGCTGCGCGCGTCGCCTTGGCCTTCGCGACGGCCGGCGCCTTCTGCTCCGGCGTCCGCGTGGTGACCTTGCGGGGTGCGAAGCCGAAGTCCGCGACCAACGGGCTCGTTGTACCGAATGCGTTCAGCGCGTACTGCTTCGAGCAGCACTTCCCGAGCGCGACGGCGGTGAACTGCGTCCCGTGGGAGAAGAGCGTCGCGTGCAGCACGGCGACGGCCCTGCTCTGGGACGCCGCGTTCCAGAAGATGGCGGACCCCTCGGGACGCGCGGTGATGGATGTGCACGAGGTGGGGTACAAGCCGGCCTGAGGCTCAGGCGAGTAGGAAGCCGATTCGCCCCTGCGCGGCGTCGAGCTGCGTCCACTGCGGGTAAGCGCGGGTGGCCCGGCCTTGCGCTCTTGCCGGGCACCGTGTAACGGGACTCTTGCAAACGGTTCCTCCGTCGGGCGCGGAATCTCGGGCCAGGCGGGGGTGAAAAGGGAACCCGGTGTGAATCCGGGACTGTCCCGCAGCGGTGTGCAGGAACGACAGCCGTCCATTGCACTGGTCGACGAGACTGGGAAGCGACGGCCACTAGGAAAACCGGTCGATTGGCCGGCGAGCCTGCGAGTCCGAAGACCTGCCGGTTGCCCGCGAGCGAGAGCCCGCGGTTGGGTGCCACCTCCGCAGGAAAGAGGAAACCGTTTTGACCGGCCGTTGGTTCGGCCTGGGCTCCGCAAGCCCGGGCGTGCTCGTCGCCCTCGCGGGCACAATCGCGCCGCACGCGGCGGCGGCAGACGAACCGGCCGAAGTGGAGGTGCACGGCCCGCTCATCGAGGCGCCGCCGCGGGAACCGTCCGTGGCGGGTAGTGTCATCCGGGAAGAGCGCCTTCGCGCGCCCGGCTTGGACGCGGGAGACGTGCTGCGCACCCAGCCCGGCGTTTCGGTGCTCGAGACGGGCTCGGGCGCCCCGTCGACGGCGAGCATCCGCGGCGCGACTAGCTCGCAGACACCGGTTTACCTGGCCGGTGTGCGCCTGAACGACGACGTCGGCGGCACCGCCGACCTCTCGCTCGTGCCCCTCTGGCTGCTCAAGCAGATTGAGGTCTACCGATCGAACGCGCCGCTCGCGGGCGACCAGCTCGGGATCGGCGGGGCCATCTTCTTCGAGCCGCGCCGGCCGCGTGGACCCGAGGTTGGCGCGGGCGTGATGGACGGCAGCTTCGGCGCGCACGCCGACTGGCTGCACATAGCAATCGGCAACGAGGGGGCCTCGGCGCTCGTCGGCGTGCGCTTCGAAGCCGCACGCAACGACTACACGTTCGTCGACGACGCAGGCACCCTCTTCGAGCCGAGCAACTTCCGCACCGTTCCTCGCACGAACGCCGACAACCGGACCACGGATGTCTGGGCGCTCGCCACCACGAGGGTGGGCCGCGGTCGGCTCGACGTCGTCGTCAACGACACTCAGCGAGACGCGGGACTGCCCGGCCTCACGCTCTTTCCGAGCAAGCGCGCGCGCGCCACGTTCGGCCGCAAGCTCGCCGGCGTCACGACGACGGTGCCCTGCGAAAGGGGGACGTGCGAGGTCACGGCGACCACGACGCTGCTGGTGTCGGGGGCCGCCTACGACGACCCCCTGCGCGAGATTGCCCTCACGACGACGCATCTCGACGTCTCCGCGGTCCGGGTGGAGGAAGCGCTGGCTGCCCGCTGGACGCTGTCCGACCGGGTCTCCATCTCGCCCTCGCTGCGCGCGTCCGCGGAGCACATGACCACCCACGCCGTCGCCGTGGTCGATGCCCACGCCACGCGCGTGGCTTCCCGCGCGGCGCTGCAGGCCCAGTACGCGCCCTCGGGCCTTCTCACCTTCCGCGCCCTCGGCAGCGTCGAGTGCGACGGGACGGCCACGGCGGGCCACTCCCCCTGGTTTTTGGCGGGCGATGCGACGGCGACCCCGGGCGCATCGGTCTGCAGCCAGGTCGCGCCGGCGGCCCGCGTGGGGGCCGAGCTGGGGGGCCCGCCGCTCACCCTGCTCGCGACGTTGGGTCGCTACGAGCGGGTGCCGACGCTCACCGAGCTTTATGGCATCTCGGGCGCCGTGCGGGGAAACGAGGCACTCGTGCCGGAGACGGGCGTCTCGGTCGAAGCGGGGGTCCGCGCGAGCGCCCGCGTCCCCGGACCGCTGGCCAGGGCTTCCGCGGACGTGTTCGGGTTCGTCCGCGAGGCGGACGATCTCGTCGCTTACCAGCGTTCCTCGCTCGGCTACGTCCGCCCGTACAACGTGGGCTCGGCTCGCGTGGCGGGGCTCGAGGCCCTCGCGGCGTACAGCATCGCCGAGCACGCGCTGTTCGAGCTCTCCGCCACCCTGCTGGATCCGCGCAACACGTCGGCCGGGCGTCCGGTGAACGACGTGCTGCCCTACCAGCCGCGCCTGACCTTCTCCCCGCGTATCGAGGTGCAAGCGCGCTTGCCCGTGCACCCGCTCGACGGCGGCAAGCTCACGGTCGCGTACTTCTACGAGTCGCGCCGCTTCGCCGACTTCGCGGGCCTGGTGGTCATCCCCGATCAGGGGTCTCTGGACATCGAGGCCGAGGTCACGGCGTGGCGAGGTCTTCTCGCCGTGCGCGGTCGCATCGCGAACCTGCTCAATCAGACCCGGTTCGATCTCGTCGGTTATCCGCTGCCCGGAAGGGCGGCCTATGTGGCCATGGAGGCAAGATGGTGAAGCGAATCTCTCGTACGGCGCTCTGGATTCTTCTCGTGGGTTGCGGCGGCTCCTCGTCGACCGCGTCGACCGGTGGCATCGGCGACGCCGGCGGCGGCGCGGGCTCCTGTCCTTCGGCCCTCGTCGTCGTCGACAGCGATTTCACGTCGACGAACGTCTCGGTGCTCTCCAGCGCGGGCGCCCTTCTGTCCGGGTCGATCGTTTCCAGCGCCTCGCGCCCCCCCGGCGTCTCGAGCGCCCTCTCGGGCGACGTCGTTCTGCCGCTCGGACGCACGCCCGGCCGGGTCGTGCTCATCGACCGCACCAACGCCGTGCTCACGTGGCTGGACCCGACCCGCGGCGCCGTCGAGCACCAGCTCCAGGTGGGGACGGGCTTCGCGTCGGATCCTTACGATTACCAGGAGATCTCGAGCTCCAAGGCGTACGTCACACGCTACGCCTCCAACATGAGCGCGGGCATGCAGCCCCACGACGAGGGTGGCGACTTGCTGATTGTCGATCCCGCGGCGGTCTCCATCACGGGCAGCGTGCCGTTCGCAACCCAGGGCACGTTTCTTCCGCGGCCGAACCGGATGCTGCGCGTCGGCGCAGAGGTGTGGGTCACGCTCGACCGCTACAACGCCGACTTCACTGCCGCGGGGGACGCGCGCGTCGCGGGCGTCTCCCTAGCGAGCGACTCCGTCGCGTGGACGCTCGATTTGCCCGGGCTCGCGAACTGCGACGGGATGACGCTGTCGCCGTCCGGCAAGACCGTCGCCCTCGCCTGCGCGGGGGTGTCGACCGACTCGGTCCCCACGCAGCGCAGCGGCATCGTGCTGCTCGACGCCACCGCGCGTCCGCCCACGGAGATCAAGCGGATCCCGGCCGCCACGCAACTCGGCGCGCAGCTCGGCTTCACGCTCGCGTTCGCGAACGAGGACCTGCTCGTCGGCGCGGCGCTGGGGGACATGGCCACCCACAAGAACGACCTCGCCTTCTCGGCGAGCATCTCGACGGGCAAAGTGCAGATCATCGCCGACGGCGGCATGGCGTTCGTGCTGGGCGATGCCCTCTGCCTGCCCGGGTGTGGAGACCTCTGCTTCATCGCCGACGCCACCATGAACGCGCTGCGCGTGTGGAAGGTCAGCGGCTCCACCCTGACCGCTCAGGCCGCGGCGCCCGTGGACCCCAGCATCGGCCTGCCCCCGCGCGTCCTCGGGAGGATCTAAAACTCGATTCCGCGCTGGGCCTTGATGCCGGCCTCGTACGCGTGCTTGATCATGCGCATCTCGGTCACGGTGTCGGCAATCTCGACGAGCGCGGGGGGCGCGCCGCGGCCGGTGACGCAGACGTGCAGGTCGGCGGGGCGGCGCTGCAGCGTCTCGACGACGAGGCTCACCGGCAGGTAGCCGTAGTCGAGGACGATGTTGAGCTCGTCGAGCACGATCAGCTTGTACCGGGGAGAGTCGCTGCGACACGCTTCGATGAGCTCCTCGACCTTGGCGAAGCCTTCGCGGGCGGAGCGCATGTCAGCCTGCCGGTCCTGCGTGTTCCAGGTGAAGCCGTCGCCCACGATGAAGTGATCGACCTCGGGCAAGCGCTTGAACGCGAGGCCTTCACCGGTCTTCCACGAGCCCTTGGTGAACTGCACGACGGCGACGCGCAGGCCGTGCCCGGCGGCACGCATCGCGAGGCCGAAACCCGCGGTGCTCTTGCCCTTGCCCTCGCCGGTGTGAAGGAGAAGGAGCCCCTTCTTGTCCTTGCGCAGGGCGACCTCCTCGTCCTGCTTGCGCTTGAGATCCACCATCTTCAGACGATGGGCCTCGTCTTGGACCGCCTCGTCGTCCGGCTCGGTCATGGCGTGTCCACCCGCGCGAAGCGGTCTGTCCAGTCAGGCGACGCGGCGCAGATCGACGGGTGAAACAGGTGCGCCAGGAGCTCGATCCCGGTCGTGAGCTGCGTGACGGAGGGCTGCGTGAAGAGGTGGGCGTCGGCCACGAAGACCCTCTTTTGCTTCGCCGCCGCGAGCTCCGAAAAGCCCTGCCGCCCCGTGAGGCGCCCGAGCTCCTGCCTGCTGCGCTCGACGTCGAAGCCGCAGGGGGCGACGACGAGCACTTCCGGGTCGTGGCGGCGAACCTTCTCCCAGTCGATGGGCACCGAGTAGCCCCCGGGCGCCGAGAGTGCGTCGGCCCCGCCGGCGAGCGCAATCTGGTCGGGGATCCAGTGGCCGCAGTTGTAGATGGGGTCGAGCCACTCCATGATCATGACGCGTGCGGGGCGGGCGCGCGCGGCCCGCAAAAGGTCGACCACGCGATCGATGCGGGCGTTCGCACTGGCCAACAACTTCTCGGCCCGCTCGGGAGCCCCCATCTCGCCGGCGATCGTTCGCACGTTGTCGAGCACGTCGCCGAGGCGCCGGGGCACGAGAGCCACGACGCGCGGCTGCTTGGGTAGTCGGTGCGCCGCGCGTTCGACGAACGCGGTGCCGATCTGGCACACATCGCACACGTGCTGGGTGAAGATGACGTCGGGGGCGGCCGCCTCGAGCAGCGGCTCATCGAGGTAGTAGAGCGTCTCGCCGCGCGCGTCGGTCTCGGTCACGAGTGCATCGATCTCGCTGCTGCTGAGTGTGCGGCCCTCGAGCTTCGAGCGCACGATCTTGGGCTTGTCGGACGGGCACTCGAAGGTCACGCCGTGGAGCTGATCTTCGAGGCCGAGCTCGTAGATCATCTGGGTCGACGCGGGGAGGAACGAACAGGCGCGCATGACGACAGGCTATGCGGTGAAGAGGCGCGCGGCGGCCTCGGGGTTCGAGGGAAGGTACCAGTGAACGTAGGAGGCGACGAGCCGCCGGGTCCGATAGACGGGCTCTGGAGCGCCGCCGTAGGGCGAGGTCGCGAGCGCGGCTTGCATGCCGGCGCTGCCGGGGCCCACCGTTGCGCTCGAATGGTGAAACGAGTGGCCGCGCAGCGACCCCTCGGGCAGATCGCAAGCGTAGTGACCGATGGCCACGAGCTTCGGCTTCATCTCCACCTCGACGTCGAGAACCCCCGCCATCTCGTGGCGACGACCGTCCGCCGTGCGCAGCCCGCGCGCAAGCATCATCAGCCCCCCGCACTCGGCCACCGCCGGCTTGCCCTGCTCCACGTGCGCCTGGATGGCTCGATGCAAGGCTCCGTTGTGCGACAGCTCGGCGGCGTGCAGCTCGGGGTAGCCGCCCGGGAGGTACAGGGCCGAGACGTCCGGCAGCGCGTGGTCGTCACGCGGCGAGAAGAACACGAGCTCGGCCCCCATCGCACGCAGGAGATCCAGGTTGGCCGGATAGAGGAAGCAGGACGCAGCGTCGCGCGCGACGGCGATGCGCACGCCCTGGAGGCTCCGGGCGAGCGCACCGGAGCGCGGGGCGCCGACGCCGAGCTCCGGCAGCGCGCCGAAGTCGAAATCGCGCAGCGAGGCGGCCGCGCGATCGAGGCGAGCCTCGAGGTCACTCACCTCGCCCGGCATCACCAGGCCGAGATGACGCTCGGGGAGCGAGGCCTCGGGGTCGTTGAGGATGGCCCCGCGGAAGAGCGCGCGATCGCGCAGGCTCTCGGCGAGCATGGCCCCGTGCGCCTCCCCCGCGACGCGGTTGCCGAGGACGCCCGCGAATTTCAGCTCGGGCCGGTACGTCATCATGCCGTGCGCGAGCGCGCCGAAGGTCTGCGCCATCGTCCAGGCGTCGATCACGAGCAGCACCGAGAGACCGAACCGGGCCGCGACGTCGGCCGTGCTCGGGCTGCCGTCGAACAGCCCCATGGCCCCCTCGACGAGCACCACGTCGGCCGAGCGCGCCGCCTCGCCGAGCTCCCTCGCACACGCCTCGTCGCCGGCCATCCACAGATCGAGCGTGCGCACGGGCGAGCCCGAGGCGCGCGCCAGGATCTCCGGATCGATGAAGTCGGGGCCGACCTTCATCACCCGGACGCGTCGGCCGCTGCGCACGCAGGCGCGCGCCAGCGCCGCCGTCACCCAGGTCTTGCCTTGTCCGGAGCCCGGGGCTGCGATCACGCAGCCGCGCGCGCAAGGCTCAGGCATTGTCGTGCTGCGTGCGGCCGACGTGACGCGACGCGGCCGCCGCCAGCACCAGCAGGTGACCCGTCAACGTGTAAGCCAGCGCGACGACCACGTACGAAGGAAGGTAAGGGAGCACGGCGGGCACGTAGGCACGCAGCGGCATCGCGGCCACGCTGGGCGAGAACGCGAAGTAGCCCGCATTGGTGATCGCGAAGGCGGCGACCGAGCCGACGACCGCGGCCAGCGCGATGCGGGGGAGCTTGCGCACGCCGCCCGCGCCGCCTACCCGCCCGGCCCACCCCAGCGCGGCGTACGCCGGCAGGAGCGACAGGTAGCCGAGCGACATGCACTCCGCGCTGATGCCGAGCGCGAACGCGGTCACGTCCACCGCCCCGGCCACCGCGACGAGACCGAGAAGAGCGGGCGTCCCTTGGAGGAGCGCGCCCCCGAGCAGGAAGACCGCCCACGAAGCGTCTATCTGGTCGAGTCCGTGGCCGAAGTGGCCGAAGCGCGTCGAGACGAGGAGCAGCGCGAGGAGGGCCCACGTTGCGAGCCCGTGTCCGTATTCGCGGTTACGCATGGGATGTCCTTGTCTACAGGAGTTGGGCAGAGAGGCAAGGGACACCGACTGGTGACCGTTGGTTCGTTGGGTCCTCGTCGGCGGCGGAGCCCTTCGAGGAGGGACACGGCATCGTTCGCCCCGGCCACTCGCTTGTCACGATCGCCCCTCGCTACGCCTTGTCGCTCGCAGAGCAAGACCGCGCGCGATGGGACGGCGCGCTCGTCGCGCGGGGCGTGCGTCACCTCGGCGAGAGCGCTGGCGGCGAGCGCTTCACCCGCTGGCAGTTCTCACATGCTCACGCTCTGATCGAGCGCGTAGCAGCGCGCGCTCGCGAGCGTGCCGTTCGGTTGCTGGGATCCGACCTCGAGCACCCAGTACTCGACACCCCCCAGCGTCGCGGGGGCGATCTGAACGTATTCCCCGCCGCCGCCGAATGCCCCACCGATTTCCGAGAAGAAGCAGAACGCCTTGTTCGTCGGAGCCAACACCGCCCGTTGCGTCCCCGAGGTGGCCGAGGCCGATACGGAAAAGGCGCCAGCGGCCGACGCGCTGGCGGGCCCGGCAAACGGCCCGTAGAACGCCGGATTGAACCGGCTCTGAGGGACGCCGACGAACAGCGTCTGCCCCCACCCACCCGCGCCGTTGTACGACATCGCCATCACGTTGAGCAGGTTGGGTGCGCTCGGGCTCGAGCCCTGGAACGCCGTGACGGTTTCGCCCCCGCCGTTGAACTCGCCGATGATCCCGCTGATCGTCAGGGCTGCGTCTCCCTGCCACGCACTCGTCGTTACGTTTCCGGTTACCGGGTCCAGGCGACCAAGCTCGTCGCAGCTGGGCCCTCCTATCGTTCCGGTGTTCACGTAGAACGAATTCGTCCAGCTGTTCACGCCGCCCTTCTCGGTCTTGAACGTCGCGAAGGGAAGGCAGTTGGCCGACGCCGTCACGCCGGCCTGTTGCGACGTGCCACCGACGAACCACGAGTTCTTGGTTCCGTCATCCCAGACTTGAGCCCACTCACCGTCTCCGGCGAAGCGGCCCGAGACGCGGGTCAGATAACAGAAATTGGAACCCGAATTCGCCAGCGGCGTAGGGCTGCTCCCTTGGTTCCAGGTGGCTGATTTGGATATGTAGCTCGGCATGGCCACGGCGGACGAAGACGCCATCATGGCGGCTGCGGCGAACACCGTGCTCAGTGCGAGCGCGATCGGCTTTTTCATTGGCACCCTTCTCCCTCTTGCAACAATCGAGCGATACCCGGCCCGAGGCCCGCGCCGTCGTCCCTGCGAAGACCAGTGCAAGGCACGGTCCGCGGGCGCGGAGTGGGTCTCGACTGCGCTGCGAAGGCCCCGGGCTGCCAATCGAGGGCAGGCAGCGGTCGTTCATCTGCTGTTGCGCAACCGTTGCGTAACTCGTTGCGGCTGTTGCGAGCGATGGTTTCCCGAATGATCGTGCCCAACGAATCGTAAACGGCATTCGTTCGGACGCACCGCGCGCGCCTGGTCCGACGACCTGAGGTTACTTTCTGGGCGCGGCGCGCGTGCCAGCTCGGGCGCGCGCCGCGGAAAAGAGGAAAATTCAGTGAAGCCGTTCCTTCTGACGGTGGCTCTCGCCGCCCTGGCCGGGTGCTCTGCGCACGCGGACCTCAACGCGGAGCCACCCACCGCCCAAACCGTCAATCCGTTGCTCCCCATGGGGACTCCACCGCCGCCGAACACCACCCTGCTCTCGCCGGCGGCACATCCGACTCCGGGAAGCATCGCGGAATGCACGCTGCGACCCGAGTCCCCGGGGCGCTGCGCTCGGCGCGGACCCCGCGCGGCCATGTACTCGTGTCCGATCGGCATGCTCCCGTCCGACGCCGTGTGTCGTTCGTCGGGAGCAAGAACACCGGCCAATTCCACAGTACGAACCATTTGTTGTGAAATGCCATGAGGAGCTCCGCCATGTTCGTCTCCGTCACCCGTTGTCTTTCGCTTCGCCGCGTGCGCAGGCTGGCATCCTCGCTCTTCGTGGGCGCAGCCGGCCTCCTCTTGGGCGGCGTATCGCACGCCAACCTGCTTCCCAACGGTTGCCCCGACGTCATCCATCTGCCGACGAAGGTCGTCGTTCTTTACTGGTCGCTCACGGGCAAAGACGACGTCAACAAGCTCGCGTCGTTCGATGCTCAATTCTTGAACGCGAGCACACCTCCCGGCAGCGGATCGGGCCTCATCGGCACCGCGTACAACGAGGTGCTCACGCAGTACTGGTTGGGCACCGGCAATCGTTGCACGGGCGAACTGCCGACCGTAAACGGGGTCAGCGCTTCCACGCCGGACCCGGTGGTCATCACGAACCCTGCGCCGCCGGGCGCGGGGCTCAGCCTGACGACCGCCGGGCAGATGGAGGACAGCCTCATGGCGCAGATCGCGCCTCAGTACGCAAACGACACCGTATTCGTCTTGCAGTACGGCCCGAATACGACGTGGCCGGGGGGCAGCGACAACTGCGCCTATCACACTTGGACGCCGAAACTGGCTTCCTACATCTCGCTCCCGTACCAAACCAGTGTAGACGCCGGGTGCGGCGGGCCGACTATGTACGACGTTCAGGCCGCCAATATCAATCACGAATACGCCGAGACGATCACCAACCCGATCAGCAGCGGATGGGAGGACCCCTCGGGCGGAGAGATCGGCGATATCTGCGATACGACTGCGCTGCAAGAAGTGCAGGTTCTTCCGACCGGCAGCGCCCCCGCCTCTCACGTGGGCATTCAGGCGCTCTGGAGCAACCGGGCCAACGGAGGCAACGGCGCGTGCGTCTTCGCCCAGATGATGCACAGCATGAACTACTACTTGGGCAGCGACGGCCAGATATGGATGCAGTCGGATTCCACGAACAGCGCGACGGCCGTCGGCAGTCCGTCCTACGGCGCGACCTTCAAGACGGCGCCGTCGGTCGCGACCTGGGGCCCCGGACGTGAAGACCTGTTCGCGTTCGACTCGAACAGTCACCTCGGCCATCTCTATGTGCAGCCGGGAGTCGGCGTCGGGTCGGACGACTGGGGCGCGGCCCCCTCGGGGACGACATTCCAAAACCGCCCCGCCGTTGCGTCGTGGGGCAACGGGAGGCTGGACATCTTCGCCAATGTGAAGGGCAGCACCCAGCAGACGATGCACCGATCGTGGGACAACGGGAATCAGGCCTCCTGGACGGCCCTGCCGGCGGCATCCGTCACGTTCGTCTCGGCGCCGGCCGCCGTCGCGGAGGTGTACAAGACCCTGGACGTAGTGGCTCTCGGGTCCGACGGAAACGTGTATCACTCGTCCTCGACGAACGGCACGCAGTACTCGGCGTGGGCGTCGCTCGGCCAGCCTGGCGGCGGAGTCACGCTCACCGGGGACCCGGCGATTGGGTCCTGGGGCCCCGGCAGGTTCGACGTGGTCTTCGTGAATTCGAGCGGGAACCTGTCGCACTACTGGTCGGACAGCAGCGCTGGCACCCACGGGTGGAATGCCTGGAACGCGCCGAGCACGCACTTCCACGGCAGCCCCTCGGTGACGACCATGGGAGATCAGCGGTTCAAAATCTCCGCAGTCACCACCAGTGGAAGCCTCGTCGAGTATCTGTCCGACTTCGGGACTTTCACGAACAGGCAGCTTCCGGCGATTTTCGCTCCCGTCGGGAACGCGACGGCGATTACCTACAACGGAATGTGAGGGACGCGGCCCGGGCTCGCGCGTGATCGCGCGCGAGCCGTCGGGGCCGCACGTGGCCGTGCTCGGCGAGGCAACACGGTGCGGCGCTCTCGCGGCAATCAATATGTGGGCGCAGAAGGCGTGGAGTCTCGACGCCCTCGACGCGGAGCTCTCGCGCGCCGCTGACGTCGATGCGAGGCGGGGCGATACGGTTCGACGCCCGTGCCGTGCGCGAATGCCCTGCTGCTTACGGTAAAGACCGCGTCGGCGAGAACACGCCGGTTGCTCCAACCGGGTGCCGTTTCGAGCATCCGCACCCGTTCGCGACGCACGGGGCTTGGAGCGTTCATGCCTGAGCTCGCAACCGACGGTCGAAGAACACGCAGTCGTGAGGCGATCGCATCGTGATGCCACACCGTTGTCAGGGTTGACCGACATTTCTGACCACCAGGTGGCTTGCCACGGTCGCAACGCGCGAATTTCGTGGGCGACCGGGCTCCGGCATTGTTTCTGCTCATCCGGCTGACATGCGACCCCAAATTTCTTTCTGCACCGCCTTCGCGCTCGTAGCCGCGATGTCCGCCGGCTGCACCGCGCGGGTGACGACGGACCCCGTGTACGCACCCGCGCCGCCTCCGCCGGCCGCTCCGGTGGCGGAGGATGACGTCATCTACGACGTGGAGCCTCCGGTGGCGGATATCGAGGCGTACCCCAGCGCCGTCTACGGAGGCGTGACCGTCTACTACGTGGGCGGCGTCTGGTACCGCCGCGGGCCGAACGGGTGGGGGCGATACCGCGTCGAGCCTTCGGGTCTGGCGCGTGCGCGCGTCGCCCACGCGCGCGAGGCTCGCTGGGCGCGCGAGGGCCAGCCCCGCCCCGCCCCTCCAGGCCGCGCCGAGATCCAGCGCCCCGCGCGCCCCGAGCATCGACAGGAGCGGCGATGATCCCCCCGTCCGTGGCTTGGTCGTGCTTGCGTGTCTGGGCGCCGTCGTCGGTTGCACCGCCAGCGCGAGCGTCGCCACGTCCGCCCCGTCCGCGCCGCCCGGCTGCGCTCAGGATCCGTCGGTGTCTTGCGCTCAGGGCGCCAGCTGGTCGTGCGCGGCCGGCGACAATCCCGAGAACGAGCAGTCGAACCTGTCGTGCAGCACCCCCACGCCGGACGGCCCGAACGACGACTTCTGCTGCTTCCAGTGGACGTACGGCTCGACCTGCACGCCCGACGACAGCCTCACGTCGGTCTGCCAGGCGGGGTCGTACGGGTACCGATGCCAGCCCAGTGACGACCCGACGTCCCTCGATTCCTCGCTCAACTGCAGCAGCCCGACACCCGACGGGCCGGACGACGACTTCTGCTGCAACTAGGCGCGCCCACCTCCTCGATGCTGGACGTATACGCGCCCGAAAACCGTCGATCGCGTGCACGCGCGTGCTCCGGACGCGCCCGAGAGAGCGTTGTGCGCGTCCGGAGGTGCGCCATGCGCGACGGGAGAACGTGTGTGCGCGGCGCGGGAGGACCGTCACACGAGGCGCAGCGGAACGGGGCGTCTCTCGGTCGCCGGGGCAGGAGCGTCACCGTGAGCGCCCACGGCGACGCGAAGCCAGCGGATCCCCGCCCACGTTCGCATCAGGACGAGCACCGGGAGCCATCCCGCCGGGGCCGGCTTCGCAATCTCCGCCTGGATTCGCCTGTACGACGACGCGAACGACTCCGCGAGTGGCCGGTTCAGGACCTCGCAGTGGATGCTAGCGTCGAGGGAAACACGAATGAGGCCGACGGCATCCTCGACCGCGTGCGCGTCGGATCCGCCGAACATGAGCCACGTCTTCTGCAGCGCGTCGGTGGCGCACCAAGAAATGCCTCCAGAGATGTCGAGTATGCGCGGGGCGTTCTCGGCGAGCAGCCAGTCGATCTGCACGCGGGGAGCAGCCCGGCTCGGCACCGCCCGCCCAACGTCCACCCGAAGCAAGCACCGAGGCGTCTGGCAGATCGTGACCACGAAGGGCCCGAGCTTCTTCTCGACGCGAACGAACGGCGCGACGACGCGCTCGCCGTCCGTGAGAAAGAACCGCATCCGCGAACGCGGATTGCCCGGATCGTCGAACTCGACGCCCACGCTGCGTAGCGACATCCCTTCGGGCGTCGCGACCACCGCGAAAATCGAGTCGGACGGGACCGGAGTGCAGCCCAGAGACGAATCTTTGCAGCAGCGCATCGTGCGCGGCGATCACCTCGGCGTACTCGTCGCACGAGTACTCGGGAGCATGCCGGAGCGCGAACCCGATGGCTTCCTGACGGGCGCCAGCGGAAGGGGCTCCGGCGCAGGAGAGGCGGGCATGGGGAGACGGTTGCGTTAGTCGATCTGCGGCGTGGCGTCGAACGGCGCGCCGTCGCCCGAGATTCGGCGACCTGCACGGATCTGGGCGATAGCCCCCGATTGGCTCTTGGCGAATCGGCGCCGCGATGCCGCATCGCATGTGTCGAGCCAAAGTCGAATCGCGTCGATCGCCATGGTCCGAGCGTGGCCGCGCGTGTCTCCTTCTGTGACGACGCCGGGCAGCTCAGGCACTTCGACGCTGAAGCCTCCGACCTCGAGGTCCGGCGTCAGCACCGCGCGGTAGCTCTTGGCGCGGTGGGCGATGAACTCCTGATAGTCCGCCTGGCAGCGATCGCCGGCGGCTCTTGTGTCCCGAACTCTTCTTCGTAGGCGCGAGAGGTTCGAACCTCCGACCCCCATGTGCTCATTCCGCCAGCTACGCCGACAGTGGCTTATCCGTTGGGGCCCGGCAATCCCAGGGAGACTCACGCAGAATATCCTTTAGCTATCCATCTCGACAGACACTATCTCGCCATCCATATCAAAGGACACGACCAATAGGTAATTAGTAACATCTTGATTGAGCATGTAGTCGAACACGGCGGTTCGACTCTGGTCGCCCGGATAGAGTCCGACCCTCTTGACAACCATCCGGGACAGAAACTGCGCCGGCGCGAACGCCTGGGTTTGCACGTTACCGAAGAGCGTCTGCAGCGCTCGGGCGGGCATTACAGATAAGTGATGGTCGATGTAGAGCCGCGTCGCCCCTTCACGACTTTCGTCGAGTAGAGCAACACGAGCGGCCGCATCGAACTGCGTAATGTGGCGAATGAAATTGGCGACGCTGTCCAGCTGCGCGCGGTTTACTTCGGTTTCCGCGCTCATGTCGACCGGGATCCGGCAACCGGCGAGGTCAACGGTTACCTTGCCAAGTCAGCCCGGCCGCAGTCACGGACAGGGATCCGAAGTACGGGTGTTCCAGGATCAATTTGGTCGCTCTTCGGCGTTCCCAAAGGAACCGAATCCATCCGCGTAGCGACCGGATTCTTTGGCGATGGCGTCCAGCTGATGCTCTATGGCTCTCACGTTTTGGAAGCTCGGGATGACGACCTTCCTGCAATAACAGGTCCACCCGCCGGGGGTCTCGCTCGCCTCTAACGTCGTCGCGAAGCCGAGCTTGCGCACGCGTTCTGCTATGGCCGCCGCGGAATTTTCACTTGGCGCCGCGATGAAGAAGTCCATCTCCATTGGACGCGACAGATTCCGACCCGTCGGGTGAGGGGTTGACGGTGACGGGTTGGGGTTTGGGTTTGGGTTTGTGAATCGGGCGATGCGAATTGGGGATTGATTTCGCCGGGGCTGTTGCGAGTTCGGTCGGGGAGGTTCCTGACGGGCCCCTCTGACTGTCCCTGCCCCCCCGCTCGCGAACGAATCCCGGACAGGGGTCGGTCGACTTTCTTCAGGGTTGCCCGGTAGCGAGCGCGACAAGCGCGGGCCGCGCGCTCTCGGTCGAGGTCGGGGTCGGGGTTGCGGTCGCCGTCGCCGTCGTCCGCGCGAGCGTGGCGCGAGCCGCCTTCGTCGCCTCGGTGCCGCCGCTTCCTCCTTTAGGTGGTCGCGGCACGTCCAGGCCCCGCCCTTGCCCCTCCGGAACTGCGCCGGGCAGCCGCAGCGGACGCCGCCGCGGGTCGCTGCGCAGACGTACGGCGTGATCTGCGTCGTGCCGTACGGGCCGCCTTCGACGCCGACGGTCACGACGCGCGGCTTGTATCCGACGGCCTGGCAGATTGCGCAGCGATAGGGCGCGTACCAGCTTGGGATGGGCCGCCACTGGTGCTCGTGAGGCGAAGTGGCGTTGGGGGTCGTGGTCGTCGTGGTGGTCGTGGTGGCGTGCGGGTCGATGGGGATTCTCCGGGGCGGGAAGCGGGGGCGAGGCAGCGAGCGGCGCGAGACGGGCCGCCGTTTTCGTGTCCTCTGCCCCCCCAATCCGGTCCGCGGCGGAATCCAGGACAGCCGGGGTGTCGATTTTCGGATTTCGTGGTTCGCGGACAGGAAAGCCGCGGCGCGAACCGTGCGAACCGAGCACCTCCCGACGCGCGCATGTTCGACGCTACTGAACCTCCGGCTCAGTGAAATGCACGGACCGTTGCGACTGGTCCACCAATCGTAGTCGAAAGACTGCTGCAACACCCGGTTCCGAAGCACTGCGGCGCGGAGAGCTCAGGCGACTGCGTGCCCGCAATGGCCCTCCTCGAACGACCAGACCTCGGCCTCCTCCCCGGCCTCGAGGGCAGCGTATACCTCGAAGATGTTCACGCCCGGCGGCACGTCAACGGCACGAAGGCCGTTCTCTCCCGCCTCGTACGTGCATCCCAAACGCTCGAGGACGTCCCAGTACTTGTCGATGTCCGCCTGCCGCTCTGCCGTCGGAATGATTCGATACGTGGAGTGACCAGAACGGGGAATTCGCAAGACGATACTGCCCGGGGCCGACTGGCTCAGTCCACATGGTCTCCGTCGCCGAGCCGTGCCACATGCCCTGTTCCAATTGGAACATGACCCTGACAAGGGCCTTCTTCGTCATCGTCCCAGGCTCTCGGCTCAGGCTCTCCCGGCTCGCCTCGCCGTCAGGGCCGCGCCTTCGCAGACGCCATGACCCGCGCGTGCCGCTCACGAAGCTGCGCGTAGCAGACGTCGCAGACGATCATCATGTCGTGGAACGCCTTGAATGCCTCGGTCATCTCACCGCCTTCGCGCTCGAACATTGCTTCGCACTCGTCGCACCACGCTTGGAGGTCATCGGGCTCGGAGCTATTCTCGACGAAGCCAACGACGCGATCCTTCGCGTCGACCAGATGACCGCAGACCGACCGCTCCGGGTTGCGTACCGTGCTTTCCGCAGTCGACCGTCGCGTTCGGCATCGCGGCGAACGTTACCATGAGCACCGAACCACGGACCTCGCGTCGGCGCGCTCCCACTCTTGGCGGCCACGGCAAATGCTGCTGACGCCGCTCGGATTCTGACCCACGTGGCCGGCCGGAAATTGACCCACCCGGCGGTTGATACCTACGCCTTGCGCGTGGCCTTGGGCAAGGCAGCGTCGTTGTTGTCCTCGTCTTTTTCTTGGTTCGGTCCTCTCTTCCTCATTCGAAAACTTTTGCCCTTGGTAGCAATCACAGTGGCGTGGTGAGCGAGGCGATCGAGCAATGCGGTGGTGAGCTTCAGGTAATCCATCCCGCCGGCGTTCTCGTACCGGTACGCGACGATATTGACGGGCATCGGCGTCGCGCTACCCGCCGGAGGCGGCGATCCCTCGTTGCCGTACTGTCGAACGAGGTTCCAGCGGAAGATTCTGACTCGAGAGCCGCGCCCCTCGCCGGACCCCGCCGCGCGCCGTGCTGCGTGGCGCGCGGGGGAGCCGGGAGGGGGCGGTGGTTTCATGCGGGTCTACTGCGCTACGGCGAGGGCCTCGTCGCTACGCCTTGAGAGGCGCGGGCGACGCGGACGGTGCCCCGTTCGCGGGCGCCGGCTGGGAAGCCGGCGGGCCGACTGGGCGCGGGCACGGGAGCCGGCGTGGGAGCCGGCGCGGGTGCTGCGGTGGGAGCCGGCGCGAGCACCGGCGAGGGAGCGGGCGAGGACGCGACCGTCCGCCCCGCGTTCTGCGCGGCCGCTGCCTCGAGAGCCGCGAGCTTCACGGTCTCCCCGGTGACGGCCAGCTTGGCGACGGGACCCTTCGTCCCGCGGGCTGCGCGCGTCGCCTTGGCCTTCGCGACGGCCTGCGCCTTCTGCTCCGGCGTCCGCGTCGTCACCTTGCGGGGTGCGAAGCCGAAGTCCGCGAGCAGCGGGCTTGTTTTACCGAAGGCGTTCAGCACGTACTGCTTGAGACCGGTCACCACTCCGGTCACCTTCGCGTCGAGGGTGTCGTACTGCTTCGTGGCGTCGAGCCAGGCGGCCCTGGTCGTGGCCACCTTGTTCGCGGCGTCGATGCGGCTCTGAAGGAAAGCCATCAGCGACGCCGGCGTGTACGTGTCGCCGTCCAGCGGGAGCGACGTCACGTTCTGCAGGTCCTTCTTGATACCCAGGATGACCTGTCCATCGTGGGCGAGCTTCGTGTCACGGTTTGTTCTCATGGCCATGGCGGCACCTCTTTCTGGTCGTTGTCGTTGTGGTTGTGGTTTCGGGTTGTTCGGTGGACGTTTCGGGTTCTTGTTTCGGGCGGACGCTTCGGTGGACGCGAGCTCCCTCGCTACGCCTTGGCAGGCGCGGGCGACGCGGGCGGAGCCCCGTTCGCGCGCACCGGCTGGGGCGCCGGCGTGGGCGCGGCCGTGGGCGGCGCGTTCTGCGCGGCCGCTGCCTGGAGAGCCGCGAGCTTCACGGTCTCCCCGGTGACGGCCAGCTTGGCGACGGGACCTTGGGTCCCGCGGGCTGCGCGCGTCGCCGCGCGCTTTGCGACGGCCTGCGCCTTCCGCTCCGGCGTCATGACCGTCACCTTGGGGGCGGCGAAGCCGAAGTCGGCGAGCAGCGGGCTTGCCTTGCCGAAGGCGTTCAGCACGTAGACCTTCAGACCGGACACCACGGCGGTCACCTTCGGGTCGAGCGCGTCGTACTCCTTGACGGCATCGAGCCAGGCGGCCTTCGTCGTGGCCACCTTGTTCGCGGCGTCGATGCGGCTCTGGATGAAAGCCTCGAGCGACGCCGGTGTGTACGCCTCGCCGCCTATCGGCATCGACGTCACGTTCTGCAGGTCCTTCTTGATACCCAGGATGACCTGTCCATCGTGGGCGAGCGTCGTTTCACGGTTCATTCGATTGGCCATGGCGGCACCTCTTTCTGGTCGTCGGTTTCGGTGTTGGGTGGACGTTTCGGGTGGAGGCTTCGGGTGAGGGCAGTCCTCGCCCCGGCCGCGCCAGCGGACCGTCGGGTCCGTCGTCGCGAGGCAGGGCCCGGTGCTGCCCGGGTTGCTACGAGGGGGGCGGCTCCGCGGGCTGCTTCGCCCGACCGTTCGTCCCTCTCAATCTGTAGAGTGCCGACGCCGTCGTTTTTGCCGCTGGGCCATGTCGTTTTTTTCGCGGGGTCGTTCGAGGGGGTATCCGAGCGGTCGAACGGGGGCGTCGCGCCTATGTCGCGGGACCCGGGGTGGCCTTGCGCGGATCCGCGGCACACGCGATCTGGAGTCAGCGGTGTCCTTGTGCGGATCCCCGGCAGCCGCGCATGGCATCAGCGGTGTCTTGGCGCGGATCCACGGCAGCCGCGGCGGGGTATGGCCGGTGTTCTTGCGTGGATCCAAGCCAGCCGTGGCCTGGTGTTAGCGGTGTCCTTGCGCGGATCCGCGGCACCTGCGGCCTGGTGTCAGCGGTGTCCTTGCGTGGATCCACCGCACCCATCGCATCGGCTCACCGCTGTTATGGGATGGCACCACGGCTTCCGTATCGAGCAAGGATACGGTGATGCCACGGCGCCACGGCTGCCGTACCGAGCAAGGGTACCGGTGACACCACAGTGCCACGGCTCCCGTATCGAGCAAGGATGCCTGTGACGTCACGGCGCCACGGCTGCCGCACCGAGCAAGGGTAGGTGCCATCCACGATGGAATGGCTCTGCTGACGTGGCAGCAAGACAGCTTAGCTAGTACGCCTCGAAGAACTCGTCCTCGCTCACGCCGGCCTGCTTCAGTATCGCTCGCGCTGTTCCCTCTCGGAGAGTCGTCCCGCGGTGCACGGGTACCGTCACGGGGTAGCTCCCTGGCCGGGTTAGAACCATGTGACTTCCGGACTGGCGCGCAACAACCCAGCCCAGTCGGACGAGCGCCCGCACGAGGCGACCCGCGCTGATCTGGGCCATGCGCCCCACGGGTTACTTCGCCAATCGGCGCCGTGACGCGACATCGCACGTGTCGAGCCAAAGCCGAATCGCGTCGATCGCCATCGTCCGAGCATGACCGCGTGTGTCTCCTTCTGTGACGACACCGGGCAGATCGGGCACTTCTACGCTGAAGCCTCCAACCTCGAGGTCCGGCGTCAGCACCGCGCGGTAGCTCTTGCCGCGAACGCGGACGACGAGCTCCTGAGGCGCACGGAGCGCCGCCACCCTCTCGCGGACATCCCGAACGATCGGCGCCACCGCGAAGCTGATCACGACTTGACCACCGTCGGTCGCGTCAATGAGGTGCTTGCCATCTGTCGTGCGCACCAACACGCTCCTCCCCTCCGGAATCAGAGTGAGGCGAACGAGTGGACGCGCGACGTCGGCGAAGTTCTCCCTCAGGTAGCGCGCAGCCTTGCGGACCGCGGGAAGCGAAATACCCGTGTCCAACAGGCGTGCAACGACTCGGAGCTCGACGAGATCCTCGAACGAGTACACGCGACGGGAGCCCTTGCCGCGCGCGCGCTGAACGGACGGGCGAACAAGCGCGGTCTTGTCCCAGTAGTCGAGCTGGCGGTAGCTGATTCCGGCAATTCGTCGAGTCGCGTCCGCGCTGAAGCCAGTCGTCCTAGCGACCATGCCGCAGAGGATGACATGGATGTGATTCGATGGAAAGCGCGACCGGCGCCAGCATGGCCCCGGTGCCGGCTCGCGCCAGACTGCGCTGACGCCGGATGCGCAAAGGTCAATCGCGGCCGCCCGCATCCCTGACGCATGCGGTCCCCGCGTCGTTGGGCGACGTACCGGCGGGGCACGGCAGGCAGCAGAGCGCCCCGCCGCGGTTGTTGCCGGAGGCGGTGCCGGGGTTGCAGTCCTGAGGCCCGACGTTCCCGCAGGAGGCGTTCCCGAGCACACACTGCCCGCCCGCTGCCTCGCAGGCAGCGCGCCCAGGCGGGCACGGGTTCAGACAGCAGGAGCTGGCTGAGCAGCGTCCTAGCAAGCAGCATGACCCGAACTCGATGGGGCAGCCGCATTGGCCAGCGAAGTGGAAGCCCGCGGCTTGGAGGTCTCCCCGATAGCGCGCGATGGCGCTCTGGTTGATGGCGACGCTGCCGCAAGTAATCGCGCACGGGCCGCCGCACGTGTTCCCCTCACCGACCGCGACGCAGTCCGAATCGTTCGTGCAGGATTGGTCGTAGTCGGAGGCTCGGACCACTACGCAGGCAGCGTCGGCGACGGACGCAGCGACATCGATTGGGGGCGCGCCCCTAAGCTCTCGGGCGAGCGCGTCCAGGCCATGAACCCGGCCCAGAGCGGCCCAGCCACGCTCGTTCCGTTGAACCCGCCCGCCCCGATATCCTGCCCTATCCTTGCGCGATGCGCGCGGCGGTCACTCTGGCGGTTCTCGTGGCGGGTCTTCTCGCCGTCGTCGCCGCATGCAACTCGCAACAAGCTTGCTGCGGAGGCTGCCCTGGTACTGGGCCCGCGGTGTTCGAACTCGCATGCAGCTCGACCGACTTGCAGAGCGTCTCGGTAACGGGCCCGTGCGCCATGCCGGACGCCGGCCTATCCTCGTACATGCGGTACGGCAACGTCTATGTTGGCACCGAGAGCCCTGGCGTCTGTCACGTCGAGCTGATCTTCGCGTCGGGGTTCACCTACTCCGCTGACGTGACCTTCGTGTTGCGGCCTGGCGGCGTGTGCGGCGGTCCTCAGTGCAAGTGCGGGGACTACGTCACCCCCACCTCAGGCTCGTTCACCGTGAACAACCCGAACAACACCTGCGTGGACGCTGGACTCGACGCCGAGGCAGCGAGCTCTGACGGATAGGTCTCTGAAAGGGTCGCGGTCGCTGCTACAGGAACACGTGAAGCTGCGCGAGCCAGACCGTCACGTTCGTGTACCCGGTCGCGCTTCCGAGCCGCTCGTACCCCGCGTCGAAACGCGCATCGACGTGCGGGCCGAAAAATCAGGCCGACGAGAGCCACCCGTCGAACGAAGACGCCTCGCCCGCGCCGCCGCCGTTCATCAGCTCCCCGGTCGCCATGAAATGAAGGCCCCGCGTCGGCTCGACGTCGGCCTGCAGGAAGCTTGCGTAGCCGCCGCGATGGCCGTTCCACGTCAGTGACTGGTACACGAAGTCGAACTCCCCCATGAGAACGAGCTCGGGATACGGCGACACGCGGGCGAACAAGCCGTCCGCCTGAAAGTAGTTGGTCACGTTGTAGACGATGTCGCGGTTCGCATGCGTGACCTGCGTACTGGCCCCGAGCGCGATCGTGTTGACCGGCGCCCACTCCACGAACGCGCTGTAGCCGCGCTCGCGATAGTCGTCGGGGTGCACCTGAAAGGTGCCGGCGATGCCCATAACCTCGCCGCGAAACTGGTCGACGCTGAACGCGAGCGCCAGGCCGTACTGCTGCGTGGGGTCGGTGGCGCACGGCTCCTCGAAGGCCTCGCGCGCGCTCTCCCTGCGGGGTCTCTGACGGCGATCGTCAACACCGGGGACGACTTCGTTCACCTCGGGATGAACGTGTCGCCGGACCTCGATACCGTGATGTACACGCTCGCCGGCCTGGCGCACGAGGAGCGCGGCTGGGGCCTCGCCGACCCGAGGACACCCGTCGCAAGTTCCTGCGGCGCATGGACGCCATCTGCGGCATCTTGCCCCCGCCCACAACCCTCTACTTCGCTTACGGCTCCAACCTGATGGCGTCCAACGTCGAGGCGACTGCGCCAGGCGTGGAGGGCGAAGGACTCGCCTTCTTGCCGGGCTATCGCCTCGCGTTCACCAAGCACAGCGTCAAGTGGCGTGAGGACCGACTTCAACCTCGCGGTCGATCCGTGCGCGGACGTCGAAGACGTCTCGACGAAGGGCCACCGCACGTACACGTTCGAGCAGCCGAACTCGCTCGGCGTGGACGAGCTCGCGGCCTTCTTCGAGATCGCCTGGGAGAAGTACCCGCAGCACTTCGCTGTGATCCTTCTCGGCTCCGTCACGGGGCTACGACCCTCGAGCCTGTACGCGCTGCGACGCTCCGGCGAGGACGCGGACGTGAAGTGGGACCATGGACTCCTCCTGGTTCGGCGTTCGCGAGGCATCAAGGGTCAGGTGATGGAGATGACCAAGACGAACCACGATCAGGTCATCAAGCTCCCGGACTTCGCGATGTCGGTCCTACGCTGGCACGTCGACAAGCAGCTCACTACGCGGGACATGGAGCGCAGCGAGCTCCTCTTCCCTTCCGAGGTGGGCGGCTTCCGTCACAACTCGGCGCTCGCGAAGCCGTTCCGCGCGATCGCCAAGGCGATGGGCCTCACGAAGCAGATCTCGCCCAAGGCCATGCGACGCTCCTTTCAAGACGCGATGCGGGAGGCGCAAGTCGCCAACGTCGTCGTCCGGAGCATCTCGGGCCACCTCACCGAGCAGATGCAGCAGCGCTACTCCACGGCACGCGGCCACGAGCAGGAAACCGCCATCGCCCGCATCATCGACCTCACACGCGTGCAAGAGCGCGTGCGCGGGGGTAGTGGGTCGGAGGTGGACAGCAAAGTGGACAGCACCGGTGGACAGCACAAAGGGACCGGCTAGCCCACCCTCATGAACCGGCTTATTTTTCCGGCTTTTCTTTGTAGGCGCGAGAGGTTTCGAACCTCCGACCCCTACCGTGTCAAGTTGCGGCAGGGGCGTTTCGAGGCGTTTCGCGGCGTGACGGAGTAAGGGAAAACGCATAGTTGGGCGTTACCCGGACGATCCCTCCGTTACGGCGCGACACGCGGAAGTGGTACTCGGAGCGGTACTCAGCGGGCATTGAGTACCACTCGGGTGGTCGGGTAGGCGCGTCGGCCGCAATCGACAGCTTTCCTCCTGCGCTTCCCATCGTCCCCTGCGCGACCTGCACTGGGGCGCCGCCGTCCCGCGTGCTTCCTTCCGGCGTGCCACCGTCCGACGGGGCCGAGGAGCCGCCGACGCACCCGGTGATCTTCGCTCGCTTAACGTGCGATCGCGCGGCGGAGGGCAAGCGAGGCCGTGTTCCGGTGTCCTTGCAACACGGGCCGGCTTGGCCCAGGGCAAGGGGGTGTTGCCGACAACCTGAGCGTCGGGACGCTCTAGCGGTGCGCAGCAGGACGGCCGGGTCAGCGTGAGAACGTGACCCTGGTTGCCGGGCTCCCCGCTGTGAGCGCCCACGGTCCCGGACCACATGGCCCGCTCTGCCCTTCCACGATGAGGTGATCCCGCGCAGGATCTCCGCCCGGAGCGGGCTGCAATTGGAGCAGGAGGCGCCCCGTCCAATGCGCCGGGGCCGGGCCGGTCAGATCGTAACAGGTGATTTGCGTGTCCGTGATCGAGGCGAAGTCCCGATCGACAAGGCTGGGCGCCGCGCGGGGCGTGAATGTGTAGAGTCCGTGCGGGAACACTCCGGACGAATCGAACGCGTCGGAATTCGAGAACGATTGCATCGTGTCGTCGTAGTCATTCGGGCCCAGATAGAGCACGTTCCATTCGGGGCGGGACGGATCGTTCGGGTCATAGCCCGGCGGGAACCAGTAGCCCATCGCCGTGTGCGCGATATCGTTGTAGACGCTCGGGCCACAGAGCGGCTTCCAGTTCATCACGATACCGAAAGGGTCCTTGAACAGCAGGTGCAGCGGAGTCGAGATCGTACTCGGCATGTAGTCGAGTGGGCACGCGGCGTACAGGCGCGACCGCGGCCCAGCCGTGCTCGGCTGGTCGTACATCGAGGGGTCGACGAAGCCCGACTCGCCCGTCGCGATCCGGTGGTCGCGCAGGCCCATGTCTACGCCATGGACACCCACTGGGTCCCCGGTCACACCGATCGGGTCGCCCCCTTGCAGTTCGATGACCGGGTCGACAGCGATGTTGCAGGTATTCGAGGTCGGATCGCAGCTCGCGGTCGCGACTGCAGCCAGGAGCCGCGGATCGGTGAACTGCGTGAGGTTGATGAAGTAGCCGGTCACCGGGTCGCAGATGGTAAAATCCAAGTCGTAGGTCATGACGTTCGCGCGCCCGCCGATCGTGCTGCTCCGCGTAGAAATCTGCGTGACGAAGATGTGCCCGGGCGCCACAACCGCCTTCGGCGTAAAGCCCGGGGGCGCGTTCGCGCCGAAGACGTACCAGTACATGTGGGGCGTGGGAAACGTGTGATTGTCAGGGATGAGGGAACCCAGCGGCTGCAGGTACGCAATGTCGGTCATGGCGATTGGCGATTGCGTCAAGAGTGGGTCTGGTCCGCAGGGCCGCGAGGCCGCGTCCGCCGGTGCACCACCATCCGGCGTTCCCGTGTCAGCCCCGCTTGGCCAGAATGAGTCCGGTCCCGGCGCGTCCATGCCGCCGTCTTGGCGGCCGCCGTTCTCGCCTCCACTTCCGCCGCCGCACGGATTGCACGGGCCCGAACCATTCGATGAGCTGCTGCACGCCCCCGCGAGAAGGACGAGCGCGAGGATCACGTGGCCGGAACCGAGAACCAAGAGCGACGCGGTCGACGGCATTAACGATGAAACGGCCAATTCTCCCGGCGAGCGCACGGCCTTTCGCGGTTTTGTGGCACTTTCGGCTACCCTGGTGCGGAGGCCGCCGGCGCCCTCGCGAAGACGACCGGCACGCCCAGCTGGCCCATGTTGTCGACGTGACTCACGGCCAATGGCTCGGCCGGAGCCATTGCAGGGCGCTGAGAGACTCCGGGGGTGGGAGTCGGCGATGGCGTTCTGGAAGGACGGCAGCTGTTGGATCGCCCCGCGACTTCCTCGATCCGCGTGGGTCTCGTTCTGCTGTCTACGTTTGCCGGCAAGGCACTCATGGCATCGTTTGATACGTGAGCGTGACGTCGAATGTGCCCGACATCGAACCGGTCAAGACCGTGACTCCTCCGTCGCCGTCGCTCTGCGACCCTGACAGGGTGCACGAGAGACTTCCTGCGAGCTCGTCGCCGAGAGCCTGGCCCGCTAGCGGGGGCGCGTGAAGGTTGGTCATCGCAGGCAAGTAGGCAGTCGAAAGGGTCATCGGCGTGGGCGGCATGGGCCGTCCAACCACCTAACCGTTAAGCACGGGGGAGGGTCATCGGCGGCCCCCACTACGGTGATGAGGCCGTCACATCAGACGGTTGTGAACGGCGAGCACGCGGCGGATACTTGAGGCGGGATGTTGGCAGCGGCTGCTCATGCGCGACGACTCTCGGGTGCGCGCGTCCTCGTCGTCGAGGACGACTCAGACCTTCTCCAGTGCGTCGTGGACGTCTTAGCGTTCGAGGGTGCAGCGGTTCAGGACGCAAGGACGGGAAGCGGCGGATTCGACGCCTTCGTCCGGCAGCGTCCCGACGTCATCGTCAGTGATCTCTGGATGCCTAATGGAACCGGATACGATCTGATCCGCGGGATCCGAGAGCTGCCTGCGGAAGCCGGCGGGCTTACGCCGGCAATCGCGGTGTCTGCCGCGGAGAATATGGAACGGGCCCTCATGGCCGGCTTCCATGTGTTCCTATCCAAGCCATTCGACCTGGACGCCCTGGTCGACACCATGGCCGACTTTGTTCGCACCTATGGGGGCCAAGCCGAAGCGCCCTGGACGATCAGGCGCGACCGTGAGCGACTGATCATCACATTCGTGGGACGAGTCGATGCGGTGTCTGCGGGCGACATTCGTGCAATGACCAAGGCGCTCATTGTCCACCTCGACGAGACGACTGTGGACGTCGTGGCGGACCTCCGCCGGCTAACCAGCTTCGCTCCGTCGGTCGCTAGCGTTGGAGAGCGGGCCGTCTGGTCCCGACGAGACAGGATCAGCAGCCTGCGGGTCGTGGGCGGCTCGTTCCTGGCTCGTCTGGTCTCGGCCGCCGCGTGCAAGGGGCTAGGCGTCCGGTGCTCGTTCTCAGAATCGCTCGACGGGAGCGAACGCCCTTGGCCGTAGGCCCTGTTCGCGGCAGATGCCTCGACGTGCGGGAAAACGCATCGCGCCCGACCGTCGCCTCAACAGCGGCCTGTCCCGTTACCCCGGATTGGCGGGGCGTGGAGGTAGGCTCGCCTGCCCCATTCTAGCGCGAACGACCCGCGCCTCGAGCTCCGCGAACACCTCCGTCATCGCGTCGAAGACGCGATCCACGAGCCCCAGCGCGTCCTTCGTTACGTCCGGCGGTAGCTCGATCGAGAGTATTTCGCGCTTCGCCTCGCCCCCGAAGAGCTCGTGGCCCATTTCACGGTCGGAGTGCGCACGGGCGAAGTAGTAAAGAGGATTCTTGTGGCCCGTTTGCTCGAGGTACCTGCCGATACGTGACGCGAAGATCTCGCTCGTCGCTTCGAGGATCAAGAGCAGCGTCAGTCGGACGCGGTCGTCGCGCGCGGCAAGCACTTCGCCGACGATCGAGTACGAGGCATCGCGCGTGGCCTCGTGATGCGGTCCGAAGATCCAGCGGATGTCCCTTTCAATGCGAAGCTCCGCAATGTCGTGCAGAAACCACGCCTCGTGCCCCCGCTCCTCGAACCGGTGCCTGCGGATGATCCTGCGGATGTCGCGATCGCTGACGCGATTTTCGTTGAGCCGGAGAACGTCCTGGAACGCGAGGACAAAGAACGTGAGACCGGGGGCGAACGCGGCAACGTCCTCGATGGTCCCCTCCTGCTCGAGCCGTCTCGAAAAGGGCAGTACCGCGAATTCTCGTTGTCGAACGACGATGGCATCCTGCACGCGCTTCATTACAATCCCCCTCGTGGTCACCATCAGGCACTTGCGCCCAAGTGCCTGAGATCGTTTGGAAAGTCTACCTGCAACCACGTGAAGGAGGAGCAGCATGATGTCTCACGAGTCGGAAATGCACGATCTGTCCCTCGACTTCATCGACACGGCTGGCTCACTGGAGTTCATGAAGGTGGTACATCGGGATCTGCTGTCGGCATTGGACCTGCGACCATGCGATAAGGTCCTCGATGTGGGGTGTGGTCCAGGGGACCGTGTCGCCGAGCTTGCGCAGCAGGTGGGCGCGGGTGGGCATGCAATTGGCCTGGACTACAGCGAGGCGCTGATCAACGAGGCCCATCGGCGGTGGGCGTCATCCGGCTTGCCCGTATCCTTCGAGGTCGGTGATGCACACGTACTGCCTTTTCCCGATTCGTCTTTCGATGCCTGCCGCGCCGAGAGAGTGTTCGTTCACCTCCAGGATCCCGCGCGCGCGTTCGCCGAAATGGTACGCGTCGCCAGGTCCGGTGCGCGCGTGGCCGTCTTCGACATGGACGCCGACACCTTGATCGTCGACGCGCCGAATCGACGTGTCACGCGTACGATCCTCGATCTCCGCGCCGACATGTTTCGCTCTCAGGGCTGGATTGGTCGCCGGCTCCGCGCGCTGTACGTGGAACACGGGATGACGGCCCTCGACTTAGCTCCAGCCACGTGCGTGTTCATGAATTACGAATTCGCGGACCAGTTCTGGTCGCTCGGAAAGACCGCAGCGCTGGCGCGCGAGCGGGACCTCATCTCCGCGGCCGAAGAAGCGGATTGGATGACCTCACTCCGCGACGCCGGCGCGGCGGGGCGGTTCTTCCTCTCGGTGACCGCATTCTTGGCTAGCGGAAAGAAGCCGTGAGCCAGGAGGGGCAGCACCTACCACGTGACGACGTAGGTGCAGCTCCGGTCGGTGGCGTTTTTCCGGCAAGCACCGTCCCCGTGCGTCACTCTGCATTGGGGAGCGAATCGGCACGCCAATCCCATGACGACCCCGTGATCGAACTCGCACGAGAACGGCGTCTCACAGGCGCATAGGCTCCGGCGCTCGGACTCGCGGCAATAGCTGTAGTGCCCGATGCCTTCCAGCATCTCCCCCGAGACCGCATCGAACATCGGAACGCCCCGTTTCCGATGATTCATGTGATAAGCAACGTCGAGGGATGCGAGAGCGGAGTCGATGTCGCATACGTTCGGCGGTAAAGCGGCGTACCTGGGCACGTTGACTCCGATATTGTAAATGGCCCCGGGCTCCACCTCGTGAGCAATGGCTCGAAACGTCGCGAGCCAGGTCTCCTGAGAGTGCCACCCGGTCCGATCGAAGATGGGTTCTCCGTCCGGTCCCCGAGCCGCGATCCCGAACTTGACGAGGTACTTGGCGGCGATCGCCGGAAAGAGCCGGAACCCATCCAGCGTCGCCGCGATCGCCTGCCCGGTTATCTCGATGCCAGGCTCAAATATTTGGAACTCCATCGCTTCTCCTGGGCCCAAGGTTCGTGCTCGCAAGGTCAACCCGCGTGCTGTACGGAGGAGGTAGGCGCGCTTGCGCCGGCTAAGAGGCTGGGGGTATACCATTACGCCCCCACATGGACGCACCGCAGGAGGATGCCGAGGACACCGTACGGACCAGGCTCAATCTCATTGCGGAAGCTGACCGCCGTTTCGCGGGCTCGTCGCTCGATGCGAGCACCATCGCAAACGATCTCGCCGTGGCCGTGGTACATGGCGATGTCCTCGCCTGCTCCGTACACGTTCTCGCCAACGGCGCTCTCGAGGCCATTGCGTCCGCAGCCGCGCCGCGCGGGGGCCCGTGCGACCCGTGCTCGACGGGCTCGTACGACGACCGGCTGCAGTCCGTCCGCACCGGCGAGCGCAAACTTCTCGAGCACGCCGGGGGCTCGGTGGCCCTGCTACCGCTGATGGCCCGTGGTGACGTTCTTGGCGTTATCCAGGTCGAAACGAGGCGTCTGACGCAAGACGACCTCGTCTTCTTCGAGATCCTGTGCCACCGCGCTGCCGCAGCGCTGGATCGCGCGCGCCTCCTTTACGCAGCGGAAGAAGCGCGCTGGACGGCCGAGCTGCAAGCGGAATACGCAAAACGTCTGCAGTCGGTCACGTGCGCCCTCTCCGAGGCGCTTACGACGCACCAGATGGGAGCGATCGTCGTGCGTCAAGCCATCGACGCGATGGGCGGTCATGTTGCAGGAGTCGCCCAGGTTTCCGATGACGGAGCAACGCTGCGGACGGTCGCATGCGCGGGGACGGGAAAGCCTGCGATGGATGCGTACGCACTGAGCGGTCGTCTTCCCATGACGCTTGCGTTTCGGGAGCGGACAGAGCTCTTCTTCGAGAGTGCTGCAGAGTGGGCGAGCTCATATCCCGAACTCGATCGCGGCCTTCTCCAAGGGGTCCTAGCGCTAGCGTGCTTGCCGCTCACGCTGGCCGGCGGTGGCACCATCGGCGTACTTTTTCTTGGCTTCGCGTGCCCGCACCGTTTCCTCGAAGTCGAGCGCGCGTTCCTGCGAACCCTCGCGCAGCAGCTCGCACAGGTGCTCGACCGTGCGCGGCTTTTTGAAGCCGAGCATCGAACGCGTCTGGTGGCGGAGGACTTGAATCGTGCGAAGGACGAGTTCCTCGGTGTGGTGTCCCACGAATTGCGTACTCCGCTGTCTGCGGTACTCGGCTGGGCGCGTGTACTACGCGTCGTGAGACCCGACGAGGCCAAGCGCGAACGGGCCCTCGAAGCGATCGAGCGAAACGCGCTTGCCCAGAAGCGGATCATCGAAGACATATTGGATGTGTCGCGGATCGTGACTGGCAAACTGCAGATTGAGCTGCATTCCACCGATCTCGCCGACGTCGTACGCGCGGCGATCGACGTCGTGCGACCGGCAGCCGAGGCAAAGGGCGTGCACCTGCGTCTGCGCATCGATCGGGTGCCCCCGATCGCGGGCGACCCCGAACGCATGCAGCAGATCTTGTGGAATCTCCTGTCGAACGCGATCCGATTCACGCCTCGCGGGCGATGTGTTACGGTCGACGTGGAGCGCGCGGGAGCACATGTTTGCGTCGTCGTGTCAGACGACGGGACTGGCATCGATGCCTCGTTCCTGCCATTTGTCTTCGAGCGGTTCCGTCAAGGCGACGGGTCTTCCACGCGCCGACATGGCGGTTTGGGACTGGGCCTTGCGATTGTCCGGCATCTCGTGGAACTGCACGGCGGGTCGGTATCCGCGCATAGCGATGGGCCGGGGCATGGCGCTGTTTTCACGGTGCGACTACCGGTGCCGATCGTCGCACCCATCGCGCACCCCTCGGCGGCGTCACAGTCGACGCGGGTCGACGAGCAACACGCGACTCATGCCGTGCCTCTCGACGATGTACGCGTCCTGCTCGTCGAGGACGACTCCGACACACGTGGTGCGTTCGTGGAGCTGCTCCAATCGTGCCATGCGGTCGTGCAGTCGGTCGAATCTGCTGATGCCGCGGTGCAGGTGCTGGATGAATTCAATCCGGACGTTCTCCTCAGCGACATCGCATTGCCGGACGAAGATGGGTTCGCGCTGCTCGCACGCGTCCGCGCACTCCGCTCGCCCAACGCCAATGTGCCGGCAGTCGCGCTGACCGCGTTCGCAGGGGAGAACGACGTACGCCGTGCTCACGACGCGGGCTTTTTCGCGCATCTGGCCAAGCCCGTCGATCCGGGGCAATTATCGATCACTTTGGCGACCGCGGCACGCCGCGCCAGCTCGGCGGGCCCGTTGGCGACCGACGCACTCCCCGATGCCAAGCGCCTCCGCCGTGGGCGTGATCAGCCCTCGTAAGTGACCAGCACCCGGGTCGCCCCTCGCAAGTACCCCCGGGTCTGTTTTTGTGACGTCGATTACGTTCACCTCGCCGTACTAAGAGCCGAGCGAGTAACTATACCCAAAGCGCAAAGGCGGCACGCGGCCGCACCGCACTGGCGCGCACCGCCTCGTCTTAGACGCGCCAGCGCTCGTGTGTTCGGGTCGTTGTATCCGTCGAGAAAGCTCAACGAGCTGCAGCAGCTTCGCGTCGACGCGTGCTCGCTATCGCCCTCGCGGCCAGCCGGGCGCCCGGTCAAACTACCGCGCGAAGTACGTCGTCGCCCTCTTCTGCCCCTTGCTCGAAAGCTTCTTGGTCGCGAGTCCCTCTTTGATGACCCGAGGCATCTCGCGAACGTCAAGCTTCAACGCCGCTCGGATCTGTTCCGCACGCAGGCCACCCTTGCTCGACTTGAGCAGGCCGTGAACCTTTTCCAGGGCTGCCTTGATGTCCTCTGCGCTGCGACGCGGCAGGCGCCCGCCCCTTCGAGGTCTGGAGCTTGATGCGATTGCCGGAGGCGCTGCGATTGCTGATCGCGAACCCCGCGGACGGCCCGGACCGCGCTTGGCTCCACCCACCTCGCCTAGGATCTCCTCCAACGAGGCACCCTGAATGGCGCGGACGACTTCGGAGGCGAAGGAGGAGGCGAGGGAATCGAGGCGGGATTTCAACGTGCTCATGTGGATGACGTGTATGCACCCAACGCCAAATATTCGCAAGATGCCCTTCCAGCCAGGGCAGAGGGCAAACCCGTCCGAGTCTGGAGTGGCCTGCGCGTCGAATCGGTATCCGCAAGGACTCGGGGCGTTTTCGCCTATACGGCATGTCGTGCCGCGACAAGGCCCGAGTGGTCCGGCACGCACGGCCCGCTCCCAGACGGAAGGCGATCCGGGTACGGCCGGCTCATCTTCCTCCTCCTGCTCTTCTCCGCTTCGGTGGCAAGTTGCGGCAGGGGCGTTTCGAGGCGCTTCGCGGCGTGACGGAGTAAGGGAAAACGCATAGTTGGGCGTTACCCGGACGATCCCTCCGTTACGGCGCGACACGCGGAAGTGGGCATTGAGTACCACTCGGGCCCTCCAAGGAGACGGCTTCCTCTGCGAAATAGCGGCGGACGGAGAGACTTGCTCACGCGGCCTCCCGCAGGGCGACGTCGGAGGTCGCGGCGAGGGCGAGGTAGCGGCTACGGATGTCGCGCGCTTGCGGCCCAGTTCGACGCCGCCGTAGGCGACTCCACGCTCGTGGCGCCGCCACGTGCGTGAGGCCCGTGTCGCGGAGAGATTGTGGAAGACCATCGCTCGACGCAGCGCTACTGAAAGCCTTGCGCTGATCGCCCGATTGGCCAAGCATCTGCTACTGCCACCTTGCTGCCCGGCGGACGCACACGATCGCTCGCAGTTGTCGCGGAGTCATCGAGGCGGCACTCCCAATGCCGCGGCCAGCTGCGCACGCACCTCCGGCGACAGGTCGGGGTCATCGCCGCGGGAAGCCGAGGACGGAGCAGGAGCGGGCACAGGGCGAGCGGGCGCCCGTGGCGTCGACGGACCAGCAGCAACGGGAGCAGGCGGTCTGGCGCAACGTTCGCAGACGCTCGACGGAGATTTGCGGCACTGACTGCAGAACATGCGGGACGCGCAAGCGCGCAGGCTCGCGAGCAGGCTCGCGGGCGAGTCGATCGGAGAGTCCAGGGGGAGCTTTTCGAGCTCGTCTAGGTGTTTGCGCGAGAGCACGATCCCTCCGCTCATCGCAACCCACTCCGCGTGCAACGTCCGGACAACGCGAGGCTCAACTTGCAGCGAGCACACGACCGAGATTGGCGACTCACCCGCCTCGAAAGCGCGAAAGGCCTTCGCGGAGACGACGCCATCGATCGCCTCGTGTGCGGAGTCGAGCTGGCGATCTCGCCGAGCGGCCTCGGACGATCGCTTGCGTGCGACCACCGCCAGCACGTCGCTAGCGCGATAGCGGCGCACTGCCTGAGGGCCGATCGCCGCGGGCGTGAGCAAGCCGGCGTCCTCCCAGCGCCGAATGCTGGCCTCGCTCGTACGCGCGAGACGTGCGGCTTGCAGACGAGAGATTGTCGCGGAGGCGTCGTTACCGTCAGTGCTGCTCATACTCACCGAATGGTACGACGACGCGACGTCGACGCGCGATCCGTTCGACGTCGGAGTGACGAGCTGGTCAATTACTGCCTAGTAGACCCCATCACTTACATGCCATTGACTCGGTTGTGATCGGGCCGTCGACGGAGCGGACGACACCAGGCCGCTAGACGGGACTGCGCGCATCGAGGACCGGTGCAAAGAATCCTGCCGCCGCTACTCCGTTCACGGCGGCCACGGCACCGGCCATTGCCGAGGGGCGCGAGCTCGTGCGTGGCAGCCTTCATGATGCCCTCGACCGCGTGCTTGCTGGCCGTGTAGACGGCGGCGTTCGCGAAGCCGCGCGACCCCGCCGTCGAGCTGGTGATGATGATGGACCCGCGCGTGTTGCCGAGGGCCTGAGAGGCATCTGCCAGTATCACCGCGACATCGTCCCTGCGGCGGCGGTTCGCCGTCCTCACGCGTGGCCGCCGTCGCCCTCAAACGAAACCGCTGTTGTCGTGACACGCCATCGCTGTCGCCCTCACGCTTGGCCGGTGTCGCCCTGATACGCGGCCGCTTCACTCCTCACGCACTATCACAGTGGCCCCGACCACTCGGGGCGTGCCCCATGTGTCGGCCGCTCCTGGGTAGACACGCGCCCGCTCTGCCCCTGAAACGTTTCCCCCACTGCCCTATGTCGCGGCCGCCACGATCCTCACGCGTCTACTCGGTGAGGGAAACACGTGGCCGGTTCCTCCCCACGCGACAGGGCCGCTACGGCCACGCGTCATCGCTTCGATCCCGTGTCGCGGCCGCCATGGACCTCACGCGTGGCCGCATGCGCCCTATCGCGTTTCCCCCACACCCCTCTCCCGCGGCCGCGACTGCCCTATGTCGGGGCCGCTCTTGCCCGGATCGCGGCCGCCTCGATCCCGCCGTGCATCGCCCACGACGCTGCATTTTTTCCCCCAAGGCCTTCCATGCACTTGGGAAGAAAGTGAACGAAAAGCGCACCCGTTTTCGTCAAAACGCCCCTGCTCCCAGTTCTACCTCTTGGGGCAACGAAGCCCAACCCAAGTCCCTCAGAGATCGAGCCCCAACCACACGCGCGGCTCCCATCCCGTGATGACGCCGACCGTTTGCGAGGAGAGCGTCGAGAAGGCGAGCGGGCTCACGCCGAGGAGCACGTGCGAGCCGAGCGCGAGCTGCGCACCGACGGCCAGACGCATTCCGTACGCGTTCGTGTTCTCGAAGTAGCTCGACGAGCTTCCCGCCCAGTTGAACCAGGTGTTGAAGATCGCTCCCTCGAGCAGCAGCTCGAACCTGCGGCCGACCTCGAAGACGAGGTCCGCGACAACGCCCAGGCTCCATTCGGTAGCCTCCACGTTCTGGAGCTCACGGCCTTCGAGGCCCAGGTCGAGCCGCCTGTGATCGTCGATGCGAAGGCGATACAGCGCGGCGACCTCGGTTGCGAAGCCGCTCGGCACGTCGGGCCGCGCCAACACCACCGAAGAAACGAGGGTCAAACGGAACGCGAGGAGGCGATCGTGCTGGAGAGAGAGAGCGGGCGCGGCGGGAGCGAGTGGCGGCGTAGGGGTGGCGACGGTCGGAGGCGCGGGCGTCTCGTACGTCATCTGGACGCCGGCCACCTCGATGCGGGCGACGGTTGACCACGGATAGGTAGACGTGTGGCCGTCCGGGAAGACGACCGTCGCGTGATCTCCTGCGACGAGATTGGTGATCTTGCCGACCACTCGCGTGCCATCCTTCAGCACGAGCGCATCGGCCTGTGCGGGTGCCGGGGTTGGCGCGGACGGGGGCGGGGTCGGGGTCGCGCTCGCGATGCCTGCGGAAACGAGCAGGACTACGAATGCCGACGCAGCAGCCGTCAGGCGCGGGCGCAACCTGCGGCGGGCATTCGCGATGCCGAGGACTGCGAGAACGAGGATCGACACCCACTGGGCGGAGCTCAGGCCGGCGTAGATGCCGCGGTCCGCGTCCGCACGAAGCAGCTCGAGTCCAAAACGGCCGACGGCGTACACAGTCATCCACACCGCGAACGCCCGGCCATCGCGCTCGGATCGGCGGAGTAGCACCGGCAATGCCACGCCCAGCGCTACGATCCCCAGGAGCGACTCGTAGAGCTCCGTCGGGTGCACTGGGAGGCTAAAGCCGCCGTCCGGCACCCAGCCGGCCATCGCGTGGGCCCGCGCGGCGAGGCTGCCAGGCGGGAAGCGCAGCCCCCACGGGAGGGCAGTTGGCCTGCCGTAATCGCACCCCTCGAGCAAGCAGCCGACGCGCACGAACGCGAACGAGATGCCCATCGGGACGACGGCGCGATCGAAGAACGCGAGTACAGCGCCCGGCCTGCGACGGAGGTAGATTGCCGGCACCAGCAGGGCCGCGAGGAGCCCGCCATACGCCGCACGACCGGCGTAGAGGATGGGGCCAAGCGAGCGCAGCGCGATCGCCACAGGCACCGCGCGCGCCCACTCGAACGCGAAACCGCCGACGAGCGCAGCGCCGTACGCAAGCAGCAGAGCGCGGGCCTGCACCGCGACGTCTTCCCCGTCGCGGCGCGCGAGGCGCAGGACGAGGATCGCGCCGACGATGGCCGCGAGGCCGACCATGAGCACATAGTCGGGCGCGAGCCATGGGGGCAAACCGTGGCGGGCGAGCCATGCGACGACGAGAGGCCTCACGGCTGGCTCCGGGCGCGCCGCGCACGCCGGGCGAGATAGACGACTGGCCACGCCATGACGAGGAGCGAGACGGGCGGGTCGGGCCCGGGGCTCTCCGCGGCCGTGCCGCACTGCGAGTTGCAGTTGCCCTTGCCGCTGTTGCCGTTCGACGAGCTCCCGGAGCTGCTTCCCCCTCCGCACCCCTGGCAGCTCGAGTTGCTCGATCCGTGGCTGCCCGAGGACCCCCCGCTCGACGAGCTGCCGCCGTTGCATGCTGGCGAGCAGCTCGACGCCGACCCGCCGCTGCTGCCGCCGCCCGTGCAGCCGCCGCTGCAACCTCCGGTTCCGCCGCGAGCGGCTCCGCTGCTCGTCCCTGAGCCGCCGGTGCTGCCGCTGCTGCTGGTGCTTCCGCTGCTGCTCGTGCTCCCGCCGGTTCCGCTGCCTCCGCTACCGCTCCCGGTGCCACTACTCCCGGTGCCACTACCGCCGCTACCGCCACTGCCACTGCCGCTTCCGCTGCCGCTCGCACTGCTGCTGGTGCCGGTGCCGCCGCTGCCGCCAGTACTGCTGCCCTGGTTCGGGTTCTGCCCGGTGCCCGCACTCCCGTACCCCGTGCCCGTCCCCGTTCGTGTGTTCGAGTTGCAGGACGAGCAGGTGGCGCAGCCGCTGCACGAGGAGCACGAGGGACCCTGGCCGCCGTGGCCAGAGCACCGATTGGAGCTGCATGCGTCGCCGAGAGCCTTGAAGGCCGAGGTGCACGCGTCGAACGGGCCGACGCACCCCTCCACGTTGACGCTCACGGTGCTCGTGGCCCCCGCGATTGGCTGGTTTTGTCCCGAGAGACACAGATTGAGCGAGCGGACGCACACGTCGTTCGACAGAAAGGGGGCGGCATTCGCCAGACCCGCCACGGTGTGGTCGTTCGCGGGAGGCGGCGCGCAACCATCGTCCTCCACGCACTGGGCGATGCTGCTGATGCTGGTCAGCGCGAGCACGCACAGCTCCTCTATCGCTTGCGGTGATCCGCCGTCGCCGACGAGGTATCCGCACTCGCCCGCGTAGCTCCCGAACTCGGACAGGTCAGGCTGCGAGCTGCATCCGCCGCCCGAGAGGCATGCGGCGCACTGGGCCGTCACGTCGGCGACACACGCGGCCAGAGTTGGATACGTCGCGAACGGGCTGCCGCGAAGCGACTGGGGGGTAATGGTCACCGGAGGCGGGGCCGGCGCACCGAGAAGGAGGCGACGACCGCGGCCCCCGTCCCCCGTCTCGACGGCGGACATGGCGACGAGCCACGATGCGTTGACGTACGCGAAGTCGCCCGCGACGGCGATCGCGTTGGGCCACTGCGTCACGCGAACGAGGCGTGTCGCGTGCGACGACCGCAGCGCGATCGCGGCGATCTCCCCCGCCCTGCCCTCGAGCGCTCGCCTCTCGGCGTCCGCGGTCACGCTCGCGGCCTCCCCTTCGAGCGGGGGCAGCGCGGCCGATGCCACTCCCGCTGCGTAGGGGATCACCTTCTCGGCGAGCGCGCCGTCGTGAGCCTTCAGCTCAGCGACGACGAGCGCGTCGTGGCCCTCGGTCCGACGCGTCTCGTCCAGCGCGCGGAGCACCTCCTGGGGCGTCGAGGAGCTCGCGAGACGCACGGTAGTCTCGTCGGCCTGCGTCGCGCGCTCCTGCTCGAAATGCTCGGCGATTGCGGTGAGCTCGTTGGGGGGAAGCGTCGCTAGGACCGCGGGATCCGCTCCGAGCGCGTCGCGCAGCGGCATGTCCGCGTACGGCGGGGGCGACGAGCAGCCGAGCATCGCCCAAGGGGCCCCCAGGCCGAGCACGCCGATCACGATGCGACGCTTCATCTCCCCCTCCGGGCGTGGACCCGTCCACGATTTCGCATCGTCGCACGAAAGCCCCCTCTCGCGGTACGGAACGAGATGGCCGTTTGGCCGAATGCTCGGGGTCCGGCAAATGCGGCGCGTTGCGTCCGGACGTTCCGTGGCATCGTGCAGATCCTCGAGCCCCTCGCGCCCGACGAGAAATCCACGGGCACGAGGAGCGTCCACCAACTGCGGGGACGCAGCTTTCGCGATGCGCGGCGTACACTGTACACGCGCAACCTGCCTCCGGCCTCCGAGCCCAGACAACACGATGGCGCGCAAAAAAAGCCCAGCCAAGAGACGAAGGCGAGCATCCAACCCAAAGACCGCGCGGGAGCGGGCCGAGTTTCTCGCCCTCCTCCTCGACGCCGTCGAGCAAGCGGTCATCGCGACCGATCGCGTGGGTGTCATTCTCTATTGGAACCGCTTCGCGCAGAGGCTCTACGGATGGCGAGCCGACGAAGTCCTCGGGAAAAACATCGCTGACGTCCTTCTGCCGGAGGAATCGCGCGACTTCGGCCGCGCGGCAATTTCGAATCTACCTGATGGGAGGATCGGCGACTGGCTGTTGCGGCGACGTGACGGTCGCATGATTCAGGTGCATGCGGTGCCTACGTCCATGGTCGACAAGGACGGGAACGTCCTCGGCATCGTCGGTGTGTCGTGGGACAACTCCGAGAAGAAGCGACTGGAGGAAAAGCTGCACCAGAGCGAGATCCGCTTGCGATTCATCCTGGAGCAGATCCCAGGAATGGCATGGGCGACCGACGCAGACCTTCGGATCGTATGGAACGATGGGGCCGCGTTTCGCACCGCAGGCATGACCCCAAGCGTGTTCCTTGGGAAGACCCTGCTCGAGCTCGAACGCCTCGGCGAAGGCCATGCGGAAGCGATCTCCGCACACAAGCGCGCGCTCACCGGCAAAACAAGCGCGTTCGAGGAAGATTGGAGAGGGATGGTGTTGCACGCAGTCGTTCAACCGCTCCGCGATCCGGTCGGGCGCATCGCCGGGACCGTGGGCATCTCCCTCGATGTCACCGAGCGCAAGCGAATCGAACGCGAGCTGAACGACAAGGGCGAGCAGCTGCAGGCATTGACGCGCCGGTTGCTCGATACGCAGGAGCGGGAACGGCGTGCCCTCGCCCGCGAGCTGCACGACGACTTTGGTCAGTTCCTGACCGCCCTCCGCCTGAATCTCGAGGCGGCAAGAAGGGCTGGCCCGAGCGACTGGGCGCAGCGCCTCTGCGAAAGCGTCGCGCTTGTCGATCAGGCTGTCGATCGGGTGCGCCGCATCGCCCTGGACCTGCGTCCCTCAATCCTAGACGACCTGGGGCTCGTAGCGGCTTTGCGCTCGCTCCTGGCGCGCCAGACGGAGCGCGCGGGCTTGGAAGGACGACTCGCCGTCGGTCCGCTCCACAAGCGCTTCGATGCGTCGCTGGAAACGTGCCTGTTCCGGCTCGTGCAGGAGGCGCTCACGAATGTCGTCCGTCACGCCGGCGCGAGGCGTGTCGACGTCGAACTGGGGGTCGAAGGCGGCGAACTATGTGTCGTTGTCCGCGACGACGGCAGGGGATTCGACGTCGCGGCCGCCCACCGCGAGGCGACGCGCGGCACGAGCATCGGGATCCTCAGCATGCGCGAGCGGGTCACGCTCGCCGGCGGGCGATTCGAGATACGCTCGGTCGCGAAGCGGGGGACGACCGTCGCGGCATTCATTCCGCTCGCCGCCGGGAGCGGCGCCTCGTCATCGTGACCCCCCTCCGCATCGTCCTCGCCGACGATCACGCACTTGTACGTGCCGGGTTCCGGGCGCTGCTGGCGCGGTTGCCGGACTTCGAGGTCGTGGCCGAAGCGGCGGACGGCAACGACGCCTTGCGCCTGATCGGCGAGCTCGCACCGGACATCGCCCTCATCGACATCTCGATGCCGGCGCTGAACGGGCTCGAAACAACGCGACGCGCGACGAACGAGCACCCCGGCACGCGCGTCGTGATTCTGACGATGCACGCGGACGAGGAATACGTTCGGCAGGCGTTCGCGTCGGGAGCGGCCGGGTACCTCCTCAAGAACGCGAGCGAGGGCGAGCTGCAGCTGGCACTCCTCGCGGTTGCTCGCGGCGATTCATGGCTGAGCCCTGGCGTCGCGCGGCCCGTGACGGCCGCGTTCGCACGCGACCCGCAGGCGCCTCGGGGTCCCTTCGACCTTCTCACGCCGCGTCAGCGCGAGGTCTTGCAGCTCATCGCCGAGGGCCACTCGACCAAAGACATTGCGCGGCGACTCGCGAGGAGTGTCAAGACCGTGGAGACGCACCGGGCCCAAATCATGGAGCGGCTGGGGATTGGGAGTCTGCAAGGGCTCGTTCGCTACGCGGTGCGCGTCGGACTTGTGCAGTCTGACTTCTGACGGGGAAAATGATCCTATCGCCCTAGGGCTATTCCCCCGGACAACTCAGGGGCGCCCCGATGGTACCCGGCGCCGGCACAGCCATATCCTTGGGAGGTAAATGGGCGAGCGGCTTAGGGTCCTCCTGGTCGAAGACTCAGTCGAGGACGCAACGCTCCTCGCGCGTGAGCTATCGCGAGCTGGCTACGAAGCCGCGATTCACCGGGTTGAGACGCCCAGCACGTTCCGCGCCGAACTCCGGGCACAGGTGTGGGACGTAGTCGTATCCGATCACACGCTCCCGGGGTATTCAGGGCTCGACGCGCTCGCGGATCTGCGCGCCACCGGCAAGGACATCCCGTTCATCCTCGTGTCGGGCACAGTCGGCGAGGCCCTCGCTGTGGCGGCGATGAAGGCCGGCGCGCAGGACTACGTCCTCAAGAACGACCTTACGCGCCTCCCCGCTGCCATCGCGCGCGAGGTGCGAGAGGCCGGACTGCGTGCCGAGCAAGCCGGGATACGCGACCAGCTCATGATCTCGGAGCGAATGGTCTCGGCGGGGATGCTCGCGGCAGGTGTCGCGCACGAAATCAACAACCCGCTCGCCGTCGCGCTGTCCAACATGGACTTCCTGGCAGGAGCCCTCGGGCAGATCTCGTCGGACATAGGGGAGGACGGCGGCGCAGGCAGCGACGACGATCGCGTCGCCCGGTTGAGAGTGCGTCTCGCCGAGGTGGGCGAGCCGTTCCGCGACACTCACGAAGCCCTGCAGCGCATCCGCGACATCGTGCGCGATGTGAAGCTCTTCTCGAAGCCCAACGACGTGACTACGGGGCCGGTCGACGTTCGGCGCGTCTTGGACTCGTCGAGCCGCATGGCGTGGAACGAGATCCGGCACCGCGCGCGCCTCGTCAAATCGTACGACGATGTGCCGCTCGTCGACGCGAATGAGTCCCGCATCGGCCAAGTGCTGCTCAATCTCATCATGAACGCTGCGCATGCCATCCCCGAGGGGCACGCGGAGCGAAACGAGATTCGTCTCTCGACCAAGACCGGAGACGGTCGGTGCGCGCTGATTGAGGTCGCCGACACGGGGTCCGGAATCCCGGAGGAGAACCTTGAACGCATCTTCGACCCGTTCTTCACCACAAAGCCCGTTGGAGTCGGCACGGGGCTTGGGCTCGTAATCTGCCGACGGATCGTGAAAGAGCTCGGCGGGAAGATCGCCGTGGAGAGCACGAAGGGCGCCGGGACGATCTTTCGGGTCACCCTCCCGCCCATGACAGCGAAGATGCCGATCCGCTCGCGGCCCGCCCCGTCGGAGACGCCACCGGCGCGGGCCCGCGTCCTGATTGTTGACGACGAGCCGGCGGTGGGACGAGCGCTGCAGCGAAACCTGGCCGCCCACCACGAGGTCGTCATGGTGAACAGCGGCGCCGAGGCGCTCGAGCGCGTCGCGGCGGGCGAGCGATTCGACGCAATCCTGTCGGATCTCATGATGCCCCAGATCTCCGGCATGGAGCTCTACGAGCGACTTCGTAAGGAGACGCCCGACCAGGCCTTGCGGCTGGTCTTCGTGACCGGCGGGGCATTCACGCAGGTGGCTCGCGAGTTCCTGGATCGCGTTCCGAACGCGCGCATTGAGAAACCGGTCGACTTGCCGAACCTCCTCGAGATTGTCGCGGGGCTCGGGCGAGCGGACGCCCTCGGGCCCTGGCAGCCGTAGGTACGGAAGGCGCGGCATGGTTTCCGGAATACCTTCTCGCGTGCGGTGTGACGTCTGCGAGTGGAAGGACTTCCGGGCAGCGACCTACGACATGGGTGACCGCAAGGCGCCTGCGCTGCATTGCACGAGGTGCGGGGCGCTCGTTCTCCATGAAGACGCGGCAAGCACGGAAGAAGAGCTAGCGTCTGTCAGGACGGCGATAGCCATACGCGCGGCGGTGTCCCGCTGAGCGCCAGGGCTCGGCAAGGCACGGACGAGTTTTTGATGGTCAGGTTCGACACCGCGAGGCTCGAAGGTCGCCAAAGTGCCGCCATCTCCTTTGCTCGAAGAAGAGGGCGCACCGGATGTCCTCCGTGGAGACCTCAGACGAACGCGGACTCTCCGATCTTCACGCTGTTTGGCGTGGAGAACGCGTAGACGTCTATCATGCCGTGATCCCCTCCGTTCACCGGCAGCACGGCTCCGTTGACGAACCGCGCCCCGTCGCTCGCCAGCCAGACGGCCGCTTCGGCAACCTCCTCGGCGGTCGCAGCGCGCCCCAACGGGACCCGGGCCGCCAGGGCCTCTGGGTGGCCGCCTGTGAAGCGGTCCAGCATGTCGGTCGCTGTCGGCCCTGGCGCCACAATGTTGACGCGGATGCCCAGGGGCGCGAGCTCGTGCGTGGCGGCCTTCATGATGCCCTCGACCGCGTGCTTGCTGGCCGTGTAGACGGCGGCGTTCGCGAAGCCGCGCGACCCCGCCGTCGAGCTGGTGATGATGATGGACCCGCGCGTGTTGCTGAGGGCCGGGATTCTGCGCGCGGATCGACGAGAGGACGCCTCGCACGTTGGTATCGAACACCTTGTCGTACGTGGCGTCGTCGTACTCGGCGAGGGAACCCGTGGCCTCGATGCCCGCGTTGTCGAACGCGACGTCGAGCCTACCGAACGTCGACACCGCGAGCGCGACGAGGGCCTCGTTGTCAGCATGCTTGGTCACGTCCGTCACTCGGAATGCCGCACGGCCGCCCTGCCTGCGCAACTCGCCCGCGAGCGCCTCTCCCTGTTCGCGGCGTCGTCCGCCCAGGACGACCGCCGCGCCGCGTGCGGCGAACAGTATCGCGGCGGCACGCCCGATGCCCGATGTAGCCCCCGTGATGAGCACGACCTTGTTCGAAAGAGAGTTCATGACTCACCTCACGAGGAGCGGAGGCTCTTCACCAGGGCCGCGGCCGAGGCGCCTTCCAGCGCCAACCCGTAGCCAACCTCGCGCACGATGCGCTCCTTGATCGGCTGGACGAAATGGATGCGCGTGTTGCGGCGCGTGACGTCGGTCTTCGCTAGGTACGCCTTCGCGATCTCCTTGGCCCGCGCGAGCGCAGTCCCACCCGGAACGACCTCTGCGACGACCCCGAGCTCCTTCGCCGCGCGCGCGGTCAGGGGCTTGGGGTCGAGAAGCATCGCCTGCGCTCGCCCCGGACCGACGAAATAGCTCCAGAGCGTGAACACGCCGTCGCCGGGGATGATGCCGCCAGCGAAGTGCGGGAGGTCGTCGAACGTCGCGCTCTCGCCCGCCACGATGATGTTCGCGAGCAGACCGTACTCCGCGTGCACGTGCGCCTTCCCCTCCAGGGCCCAGACCATTGGCACGCGGATGTTGGCGATGTTCTCGAGGATTTGCGTGCCCTCGTCGTGCACCTTCGACCAGACGTCGGGGTCGGACACGTCGCCGAACGAGGGGAAGTCGATTGCCGGCATGAAATGGCCTCCCGCCCCGGTGAGAATGACGACCTTGTTGTCACGGTCGCGCGCGACGTCGTAGAACGCGTCGACGAACGACTCGTGATCTTTGGCGGTGAACGTCAGGGGGCCGCCGTCCTTGTGCAGCGACATCACCAGGATCCCGTCGCTGCCGCGGTCGAAGCGGACGGTGGGGTACTTGGCGAAGTAGGCAGGGTCATTGCGGTTGGTGGTGGACATCTCGGGCTCCTTCCGATGCCCGTACAATGCGCAGTTCCGCCCCCCGGCAGTAGGCCGCGCGGTCGCGAGAGGCCCTTGCACGGGATGCAAGAGCCAACGACCATCCGGCTCGTGGACGTCGTCTCTCTGCTGACCACCTTCGTCGCCATCGCGGACTCCGGCAGCATCTCGAACGGAGCTCGCGCGCTCGGACTCTCGGTGCCCATGGCGAGCCGGCACCTGCGCGCGCTGGAGGACCAGCTCTCGGTGCGGCTGGTGAGACGGACGACGAGGCACCTCGACCTCACGGAGGCGGGGACGGAGCTCTTGCCGCGCGCCCGCCGGATCCTGCGCGAGCTCGAGGACGCCCGGCAGGCCGTACGACCGGGGAAGGCGGCGAGTGGGCTCGTGGTCATGAGCGCCCCGGTGTCGTTCGGGCTTGCCCAGCTCGCGCCGTTGATCCCGAAGCTGCTCGAAGAGCACCCGAAGCTCTCGATCGACCTCCGTTTCGACGATTGGGTGGTGGACCTGGTGGCCGAGGGCGTCGACATTGCCTTACGCACCGGCGTGCCTCCTCCTGACAGCCCCTTCCTCGTCGCGCGGCGCCTCGCGACCTACGAGCGCGTCCTCTGCGCAGCACCGTCATTCGTGGAGAGGCACGGACCGGTGCGTGCCCTCGACGCGCTGCAGACGGTCCCCTGCGTGATTCTGGGTCCCGGCCAGCAACGATGGGGATTCACGACGCCCGAGGGACCGAGGTCGGTACGCGTCGAGGGTCGGGTGCGCAGCAACAACGTGCTGGCACTCCGCGACGCGGCGCTCGCAGGCCTCGGCGTCGCTCAGCTGCCGCTATGGCTCGTCCGAGCCGATCTCGAGGCCAAGCGACTCGTCCGATTGCTCCAAGGCGCGTCGTTGCCGATCGTGAACGTATTGGGCCTCGTGCACGCACACGCACGTCGGTCGCAAGCATTGCGGCTGGTGCAGGACTTTCTCGCCGCGGCGCTCCCGCGCGCACTTGCTGGCTAGCGCCGTTCGCCCGGAGTTAGTGCGTCGATCAACGGCGCGACCGCGGATGGCGAGGTTCTGCAAGCGCTTTGGCCACTTGCAGCCATGCGAACCCGCAACGGAGCTCCTCGCGACGAGTCTGCTGCTCGCCGATGTCGCCAGCGAGTGCGGGTTTGGCGACACCGGCGCCCGCGCCCCCCCGCGATACCTGGGCAGCGCTGGCCCAGAGGCGCGAGTCGATTGTCGCCGGAGACCTTATCACGACGGGCGCGCGTTTCGCGATGGCGTCTTCGCGGACCGCGGGGAGCTTCGCACTACGGGATGGCCGGACTCGGCACCGGCGAGACGCCGCAGACGGGCTCCGCGCAGGGAGGCAGCGGCGGCGTCGGAATGAGGAGCTCGTTGCCTTGTGTCTTGGCCGAGCCACCGGTCATGCACGTACCCGTGAAGGTATCCCGGTCGGGGTACGGCGTCGTGAAGCCGTCGGTGAGCGTCTGCAGGAAGGCGACGATTTGGTCTTCCTCCGTGTCGGTCAACCCGAGGTTGCCGAACGACGTATCCACGTTGTTCGGCACTTCCGGCCTGGGCCAGCAGTCGACTTTCTCGGTCGTCCCCGCCGGGCAGTGTCCGGAGGTCACGTCGTACTTGAACACGTCGCGCGTGTTGTAGAAGTGGACGAGCTGCTTGAGACTCTTGATGTACCCGTTGTGAAAGAAGGCCTTCTGGAAATACGGACCGGGCGCCTCCGTCGTGGGGCACTGCGGCGGTGTCATGGCGACGTTACGCGCCGTGGACGTCTGCATCTGCCCGTCCTTGACCGGAGCGAACTGCGTCCACGTCGCGTTGGGGTTGGGAGCGGCACCGAACGCGCTCCGGAGGAACGCCCCCAGACCGAGATCCCTGTAGCCGAAGCCCAGCGGGTTGCCGGCGAACGCGAAGGAATCGGGCTGCGTCTGGTAATAGAAAGCGTTCCTGGGGTTGAGGGGCAGGCCGAGGTTGGCCGAACCGAAGCAGGTGAAGAGCGGGTTCACGAGGGCGGCCGCGCTCGTGTCCGTCTGACCCGACTTGAAGGTCGTTCCCCTTCCGTCGAGGTGGCACGAGTTGCAGTTGCCCTTGCCGTCGAACAGCTTGTAACCGGCCATCTCGTCTGCGCTCAATTTTACCTTCCCGGCGAGGAAGGCGTCGAACTTCGACGTGAACGCGCTGACTCGGAGGGACTGCTCGTACGCATCGATTGACTGCCCCCAGCGGTCGTAGACGGTATTCGCCCGGCCGCGCTCGTCGGGGCTTAGCGGGACCGGGGTTGCGCTCCCGCCGAACGCCACCGCCCCTCCGGGGGTCGCGCAGAGCCGCTCGGTATCGCGCGGAAATTGGATATCGAGCGAGCCCTTACCCCATACCTGCTCGAAGAGAGGCTTGTATTCGGCCTGCGCAAGACGGAACGCGACACACGCCGTGTCCGGGAACCCCATTTCCTGCGTGTCGACCGGAGGATGCTGCGCCTGCTCCACGTCGGGATTCCTCGTCAGGAGCCCGGTGGACCGCGAATCCCAGAAGTTCCCGCCGAAGAAGTTGCCCTGGACCTGGTTGTACTGGAGCACGGGAAAGAACGGCGAATACGTGTATCTCTGCGGCGTTCGCTTGCCGGCCCGAAAATGCGCCGAGCCGGGATACGCGATCATCGTCAGATTGACCGACGGAATCGGCCCGCCGAACGCGACGTACGGCATGTGGCAGAAGCTACAGGCCTGGTTCTTGTTGAACGATAAGTTTCTATCGTAGTTCATCAGCTTGCCGAGGATTTCCACCGCCTCGGTGCCTGTGTTCTGGGGTGTAGGCGGGTTGCCGGCCACCATCGGCAATTTCAAGGCATGCCACTCTGCGGCCGCCTGTCGTTCGATCGCAACCAGCTCTCGCTGGATCCGGGCGACCTCCGAATCCAAATCGGCCGGAAGGATCCCGGGCGGGTAAGGGCTGTAGGCGTCCTTTTCGCCGCCGCCCGCGAGAGCGGGCCGCCGGCCGCCATCTCCGTCCGAGTTCGACGGAGCTTGCTTCTCCGAACCCGTGCAGGCCGCGCCCGCGGCTGTTCCGGTGCACGTCAACGCGAGGAGGACGCCGGCCGTCTTGCTTCTCATGAGATCTCCACGGCGGGCATCAACCGGACGCGAGCTGCGATACGACGAGAGCAGCGTCCGTGCCGTGGCGCGCACGGGCTTGCCCGATCCAACTAGGCGCGCGCCCGTCCGACGGTGCCGCTTGCCTTTCGGTCCCGAGCGAGACGCGTTGGTGAAGGTGGGGCGTCGTGGCTGCGGTCACGTGCGGACGGTGCGCCATGGACGAGTGGTCGTACGACTGGAACGGCGCGCGCAGTGCGGTGCTGCCGTCGCAGCCGGAGGCAACCATCCATGACCCAGGAACGCATTCGAGCCGGATCGCAGCCCGTCCAACCGATTCGGAACGGCCTGGGCGCTTCGATCCTCGGCCCCACGAACCCGCCGCGCGAGGCCGAGAACCCGACCGTCCTCATGCCGCCCACGACCGACGGCGGGACGATGCCGAACTTGCGATGGTCGTTCGCTGACAGCCGGATGCGGCTGGAGGAGGGCGGCTGGGCGCGGCAGACGACGATCCGCGAGCTGCCGATCGCGACCGAGATCGCCGGCGTCAACATGCGCCTCAGGGCAGGCGCCGTGCGCGAGCTCCACTTCCACAAGGAGGCGGAGTGGGCGTACATGATCAAGGGCGAAGCGCGCATCACCGCGGTGGACCACGCGCGGCGCACGTTCGCCGACGACGTCCGCGAGGGAGACCTGTGGTTCTTCCCCAGGGGCGTTCCGCACTCGATCCAGGGGATGGGCGACGACGGGTGCGAGTTCCTCCTCGTGTTCGACGACGGCAACTTCGACGAGAACGGGACGTTCCTGCTCAGCGACTGGCTGACGCATACACCCCGGCACGTGCTCGCGAAGAACTTCGGCGTGCCCGAGAGCGCGTTCGCCAACGTCCCGGACCGGGAGCTCTACATTTTCCAGTCGACCCCACCGGGCCCGCTCACCGCGGACCGGCTCGTCGGTACGGGCCTGGTGCCCGACTGGTTCAGCTACCCGCTCCTGGCGCAGACCCCCATTCGCACGGCGGGCGGCACCGTGCGGGTCGCCGACTCCACCAACTTTCGCGCGTCCAAGACGATCGCGGCCGCGCTCGTCGAGATCGAACCGGGCGGGATGCGCGAGATCCACTATCACTCGAACGGGGCCGAGTGGCAGTACTACCTCGGCGGCCAGGGGCGCATGACCGTGTACGCCTCGGCGCACAACGCGGCCACCTTCGACTTCCAGGCGGGTGACGTCGGCTACGTCCCGGCGCTCATGCCTCACTACGTCGAGAACACCGGCACGACGACGCTGAGCTTCCTCGAGACGTTCCGGAGCGACCGCTTCGAGGACATCTCGCTCGCACACTGGCTGGCGCTCACGCCGCACGAGCTCGTGCGCGCGCACCTGCACATCGACGAGTCGGTCCTCCGCAAGGTCGGGCTGGACAAGAGGCCCGTCGTCCCGGTCTGACGGCGCGCCCCCTCACGGCACGAGATACGCAATCGCCCCGCCGTGGGCTTCGACGACGATGCTCCGGATGATTGAGACGCCCGAGGTCCGCGCCGTGCCGGTTGCGGCTCTCGCGAGTCCGCCCGGGGCACGGCCGGACTGACTCGCACTATGGTATGGCCGGACTTGGCACTGGCGAGACGCCTCAGACAGGCGCCGCGCAGGGTGGCAGCGGCGGCGTCGGAATGAGACGTCGGTTGGCCGAGCGAGGTCTGTGGCGGGTGGCTTGCGCAGCAACGCAGGACGTGCCCAATCGAAGCAGCGCGTTCACGCTACTTCGCCCGCACGAGCGGCGTCTCGACGAGGTGCTCCGCGATGAACCATACCTGCATCTCGTTCGTGCGAATGACGTCGCTGACGACGGAGATCGTTCGTGCCGTCGTCGCCCATGCTCGCCGAGCTCTTGGCGAGCTGTCGCGCCTCCGAGAGGATCTGCTCGTGCGCGTCGAGCAGCCGAGAGAGCTGCACCGGTACTTCCTCGCGCCCACGCGGAGGCCGCTCGACCTTGGTCGTCTCGGCCACGTCGTGCGCCATGGCGATCGCGACGCCCCCGAGCGTCTGAACCCGCTCGGCGAGTTTATCGACGAGCTTCGTCTGCTCTTCGTAATGCTTGTCGAAGAGCAGGTGCAGCGAATAGAAGGTCGGGCCCGACACCTGCCAGTGGTGCTTCTTGTACATGTCTCGCAGGGTGATGGTGTCGCTGAGCAGCTGGTTCAGCGCCTCGACGCTCGCAGCGCGCGCCTCGTCGCACAGCGCGAGCGGGTAGGACGCGAGCGTTCCGAACGGCTGGATCACACGGCCTCGCTGGTGCGTGATCGGCTGGACTTCCGGTAGGCGCTGCCTGTTGCCAGCAGGCGTGCTCGAGATGGCCATCGAGGTCCTCCTTGCGGGAATTCGCCCTTTGGGAGCACGGCACGTTCCAACGGCATCGAAAGCGATGGGCTCCCACCGCGAACGCGCCTTGCAGGAGTCGAGCACATGCCGAGCACGCAATCGCGACGGCAGTTCATAGCGACGACCGCCACAGGCGCGCTTGCGCTCGCCGGCTGCTCCCGAGCGTCCGGCAGCACGCTAGCGCCGATCCCGAGGCGCGCGCTCGGCAAGACGGGCGCGCAGGTCTCCATCCTCGGCATAGGCGGTTCCCACCTCGGCGACGTTCGCGACGACAACGAGGCCGTGGAGGTCGTGCACGAGGCAATCGACGCCGGGTTGGATTTCTTCGACAACGCGTGGGAGTACCACGACGGGCGGAGCGAAGAGCTGCTCGGCAAGGCGCTCACAGGCGGCCGGCGAAGCCGGGTCTTTCTGATGACGAAGGTTTGCACGCACGGCCGCAAGGCCGATGTCGCGATGCAGCAGCTGGAGGACTCGTTGAGGCGCCTCGGTACCGACCACGTAGACCTCTGGCAGATCCACGAGTGCGTCTACGACAACGACCCCGACCTGCACTTCCAGCCCGAGGGCGCGGTCGAAGCGCTGCATAGAGCGAAGCAGCAAGGCAAGGTGCGTTTCGTAGGCTTCACCGGACACAAGGACCCGAGCATTCACCTTCGGATGCTCGCGTTCGGCTTTCCGTTCGACACCGTGCAGATGCCGCTCAACTGCTTCGACGCGACATTCCGGAGCTTCGAGCAGCGTGTCCTGCCCGAGGCCGTGAAGCGAGGCATCGCTCCCATCGGCATGAAGAGCCTGAGCGGCGCCGGGGACCCGATCCGCAAGGGCGTCGTCCGGATCGAGGAGGCGCTGCGTTACGCCATGAGCGTCCCGGGCGTGTGCACCACCGTCAGCGGGATCGACGCTCTCGACGTGCTACGGCAGAACATCGCCATCGCGCGTGGTTTCGCGCCGATGCGCCCGGAGGAGATGCAGGCGCTGCGCGAGCGCGTGCGGCCCGTGGCGGGCGACGGACACCTCGAGCTCTACAAGACGACGACGTACTTCGACGCGAAGGTCGGGCGGCAGCAGCACGGCTATCCCCCGCGGGAGGAGCTTCCGCTGTGACCGTGCCCATCCCGCAGCGCGCGCTGGGCAAGACGGGGGCTCGCGTGTCCGCCCTGGCAGTCGGGGGGCATCACCTCGGCAACGCGGCGTCCTTCGCCGAAGCCGATCGCATCGTGGGCGAGGCGATCGACGGCGGGATCACGTTCATGGACAACTGCTGGGAGTACAACAACGGCCTCAGCGAGGAGTGGGCCGGCAGAGCGCTGTCCAGCGGGGGACGCCGCGCGAAGATCGTGCTGATGACCAAGGTCTGCACGCACGGACGCGACGCGGGGCTCGCGACGAGGATGCTCGAGGAGTCGCTGCGCCGCCTGCGCACCGACCACCTCGACGTCTGGCAGGTGCACGGCGTCGTTTTCGACAACGACCCGGAGCTCGCGTACCGAAGGGGCGGCGTTCTCGAGGCGCTCGACCTCGCCAAGCGCCAGGGCAAGACGCGGTTCGTCGGCTTCTCCGGCCACAGAAGTCCCGACGTTCACCTCGAGATGATCCGCCGGGGGTATCCGTGGGACACGTGCCAGTTCCCGCTCAACGCGTACGACGCGAGCTTCCGCAGCTTCGAGAAGACCGTTCTGCCCGAGTGCGTGAAGCGCGGGATCGCCGTGCTCGGGATGAAGCCGATGACGGGCCGCGCGGGGCCGATCGCGAAGGGGATCGCCACGCCCGCCGAGATGCTGCGGTACGCGATGAGCCTGCCGGGGGTGGCGACGACGATCTGCGGGATGGAGGCGATCGACAAGCTGCGCGCGAACCTCCGAGTGGCCCAGGGCTTCGAGCCGATGGCGCCTGAAGAGATGCAGGCGCTCCGCGACCGGTGCGCTCCGACCGCGGCCGACGGTCGCTTCGAGTTCTACAAGGTGTCGCTCGCCTTCGATAACCCGCAAGCGCGCGAGGCACACGAATTCCCCACCGACGCGACGCAGCAGGAGGTGCGAGAGGAGATCGACCACGCGATGGGACGGGACACGCCGCACTAGGCCCCACCTCTCGCCGGCCGGCGCTCATAGCGGAACGACGGGCCTCTTTTCGAGCCCGATGTTCCGCAGTACCGATTCATCGATCCGCAGGTGCGCTCGTACGAGCTCGTGAAGGCGCTCTTGGGTCATGAAGGGGCCTCCTGGGCAGCGCGACCGTTGCGCGCCTCGTTCCACGGCGGCGGAGGCACAATGTTCCCCCGCGCCCGCTCTCGCGAGCGCCACCACCCCCTTTGTGCCTCGCTCGGGACCGCAAAGCGCGACGCGCGACGCGCCAGCGGGAGCCCGACGAGCAACTTCAGCGCAATCGCCGAGCCGAGCACCTCGGCGGAGGTTGGTCGCGATGACCGTCCGCCCGCATCGTGCGCGAAGGCGATGGCTTCGCCGTCTACTTCGAGTTGGGCCAACTGCCGCCGTTTCGGGCGAGCGGCCTGCCGTGTGACGTGCTCACGCTTGCCGAGGCGCATGCGCGAGCACGCGTGCAGCGACACTAGGGCATCGGGCGTCGCCGCCTCAGAAACCGCACCGGCCCCAAGCTTTTGATTGCACTATTCGCCCGGATTGTTTTGGCGCGTGTTTCGACCTGGTTGAGTCCAAACGACCGATGATGGCGAGGGTCGAGGGACAGGTGAGTCGAGCTTCTGGCTCGACGGCACGCTTCACGTCACCTGGTCGCGCGTCGGCGTTCAACCCCGCGTAGACACGTCGGCGCAAGGCCGCACACGTGTACGGCGCCGTGTCGATCGAGCGCCGCCCGTACTTCGTCTACCAATTCGCCAAGGTCTTCAACGGCAAGCCTCGATTAAGACGAGCGTGCGTCGTTGCTCGGTTGCGGCGCGCGCAGCCTCATCCTAAAGGTGGAGCCCCGACCGAGGTCACTCTCGACTTCAAGACGCCCACCGTGTGCTCCGACGATCTTGCGCGCCACCGAGAGTCCGAGACCGACGCCGGGGACGAGCTCCCGCGACTGGCCCGTGCGATGAAACGGTTCAAAGATTCGCTCGCGGTCCTCTGGCGCTACGCCGATTCCCTCGTCCGCCACCTGCACCACGGCGTCGTTGCCCTCGAAGCTGGTGGCTACCGTGACCCGTCCCCCGTCCGGCGAGTACTTGAGCGCGTTGCTGACCAGATTGTTCAGCACCTGCTCGATGCGCGTCGGGTCGCACTCCACGATTACCGGCTCCCTCGGAGTGAGCACCGCGATGTCGTGCGTCGTCGCCGAGGGACGGAATAGCTCGACGACGTGCTCGACCAGCAAACGCAGGTCCGATGTCTCGCGGTGAAGCTCGAGTCGGCCCGCTTCGATTCTCGTCGCATCGAGCAGATCACCGACCATGCGGTCGAGACGACCGACTTGACGCGCAACGAGTTCGAGGGTCCGCGCAGCTTTGTCTGGCGAAGATGGCAGGTTACTGCGGCGAACGGCATCCAGCGCCAGCCGGACGGCCGAGAGCGGGTTGCGGAGGTCGTGCGCGACTCCGGCGAGGAACGCAAGTCGATCATGGTTTTGACGGACCAAACGATCAGCCAGCGCATTGAATGTCGTCGCCATCTGCCGAAGCTCCCGTGCTCCGCCAGGAGCACTGCGCGAGCTCTCCTCCCCACCGGCGAAGCGGGCCATAGTCCGGGTCAGCGCCAGGATTGGTCGTTCCACCAGCAACGCCGTTCCGACCACTACGCCAACGAACCCTAAGATGAGCAAAGCAACCGCGGAGACGCCGATGACGTCGGCAATCGCGTCCCAACGTTGGGCAGACGTCTCGGCGGCCTTCGCCCACGCGTCGTTGGCCGCGAGATGCTGCTGAAGGTCGGAGAATACCGACTCGAGCGCCGGCGTGGAACGATCGAGGACGACGCCCAGCGGAAGCCCCTCCGCCTCCAGGCGCCGTCGCAACGCGACGTAGTCGTCCGTCTTTCGTACCAGGCTGCCAAGGGACGCCGGACGGGGCGTTGCGAGTGCGACGGTCTTGGCCAGCGCCAAGTGAAGCTCCGACTCGGCGTGTGCGCGCCCTTCCGCCGTCGCTGGTGAGCGGGTGGACGCGGCCATGTCACTCGCTCGTGCATACCAAAGGAGCGCGATTTTCGTCTGCAGAGACGCGCGCATCTGCGCGTCAGCGATGCCCAACCGTGTAGTCTCGTTGCCCAGAGCCGTCGTCAGAATCACGAGCGCCACCGAGGCGACCACGGCCACGAAAAGGAGGACGCCGCTCAACGCAACCATCGACCTCCGGAGGCGTGTCTCCACAATGGGAGCCCAAGCATCGAGTGCGCCAGAATATTCCTCACCTCTACTCAAATATCTCCAAATATCTCCTCAAAAAATATCTCCTCAAATCCACCTACCGTCTACCGTCCTCCCGTCCTGAAGCGCAGCGATTCGCTCGCCTGCGCTGCTCGATAGCTCATCGCGAGCTGACACGTTTTCGGCCTTCGCGTGGGAGCATGGTGGGCAAAGCACCCTATGTCTGTTCCTGGTGCTTGTGGTCATGCCGGCTCAGCAGCCACGTGGATCTTCGGCGGGCCACTCGCGTGGATCCGGGAGCCTGCAGCCTCGAAACCGAGCGCAAGCGGTGATCCTGACTCTGCGCAACCAGTACGAACGACGCAGATCATGCGCGTTCGTGCTCGGCGGCCTTGGACTCGGCAGCGGAAGAGGCCGCCTCGATCATCCACAAGCGGCTGAGACCGGCGGGCGTGGTCCCTTTTCCATCGGGCTCATGCGCGCGCCTTGCGCTTGCCAGACGGCAACCAGCATGTACAAAACCCATCGAATGGCACTCGATGAGGAGTTCCTCACGGTCAGTGATGCGGCGTCGATCCTCGGATTGTCCGTGGAGATGGTGCGTGTACTGCACAGAAACGGGCAGCTCTCCGGGACGCGCGCCCCGCGTGGGTATCGTCTCTTTCGCGGGACCGAAGTCGAACGCCTGGCCCGCGGGCGAGCCCGACGGAGCAGTCGGGCATGACGAACGCTGCTTGCCAGCAGATCGAGCAAAACTCGACGGCTTCGGTGCTCTCGGCGCCGGCTGATGGCGATCACCTCGTCCAGTTCTACGAGGACGAAGCATTCCTGTTCGATGCCGTAGGCAGGTTCCTCGGCGCCGGCCTGGACGCAGGCGACCGACTCATCGTCATCGCGACACCGGAGCACCGACGCGGCTTCGTGCAGCGCCTGCACGGTCCCGATGTCGATGGCGCCATCGCCGAGGGGCGGCTGCTTCTGCTCGATGCGCGAGAGACGCTCGGCCGTTTCATGGTGAACGGTAGGCCGGACGGCGACCGCTTCCGTCGGGTGCTCGAGGATGTGCTGAGTCGGGCCGCAGGCGGCCAAAACGGCGTACGCATTCGCGCGTACAGCGAAATGGTCGACCTTCTATGGCGCGACGGCGAACGCTCCGCGGCGATCGCGCTGGAACACCTTTGGAACGAGGCCGGTTCGTGGCACGCCTTCTCGCTCCTGTGCGCCTACGCCATGGCCAACTTCTACAAGGACGGCGCGGCAGCGGTAAGCTACGCATCGCGATGAAGAGGACGGAACTGTCCGCTGTCATCCACGCGGCTGCCGACGTCGTCCGGCCTAGTGCGGATGCGAAGGGCGTGCGGTTCGATCTCGATCTCGATCCCGACCTCGGTGTAACGCTCGGGGACCCCGATCGCCTCCAGCAGATCCTCATGGAACCTGCTGACCACCGCAGTTCGGTGCACACCGGCGGGCGGCCGCGTCACGGTTACGGCGCACCGCAATGCTTCCAAGATCACAATCCGCGTGCAAGACACGGGATTCGGCATCGCGCCGGAGCATCTGCCACACATCTTCGAGCGCTTCCGACAGGTCGACAGTTCGACCACGCGAGCGCATCAAGGGCTGGGTCTCGGATTGGCTATCGTCCGCCACCTTGTCGAGGCGCACGGCGGAAGCGTCGTTGCAACGAGCGAAGGGCCTGGTCTTGGCGCGATTTTCACCGTCAATCTGCCCATCCCTGCCGTGGATCTTGCAGGCGAGTGGCACGCCGAGACGGAAATGGAGAAGACGGAGAACACGGGGAGGGACACGGGGGCTCCAGCGACGCAAACGGAACTGAGAAATGTTCGCGCTCTCATCGTCGATGACGACGCCGACTCGCTTGAGCTCATCGGGATGGTTCTTGAAGGCGCCGGCGTAACGGTCACGACCGTGGCCGACGCCGCGGCAGCCCTTTCTGCCCGGGGACCGTTCGACATCATCATCAGCGATATCGGGATGCCCCACGTAGACGGGTACACTTTGATGAAAAACATCCGCTCGCGCGAGGTCGGCGCTACCACGCCCGCCATTGCGCTCACGGCCTACGCACGCCGCGAGGATGCGGACTACGCGGTGCGCTCAGGGTACCAAGAGCATTTTGCCAAGCCGGTGGACGCGTCCGCCCTGATCGAGGCCGTCCGACGATGGACGGCGTGGAAGCGCTCAGATGTACGACATTCCGCAGAATAACTGGCATGTCCCGCATTGCGATAGTCCACGGAGCCATATTTTCAGCTGCGATGTGCAGGTTAAACTTAGGACTCCTTAGCTGCGATGCGCGTCGCATCAGCAACCTGCCCGAGCGTACTGGAGGGCCCGCTGTAGCGGCGGCTTACGCCGAGAATCGCCGTCGCGCTGAAGCTCGTGTCTTGAGACCAAGGGGGGGCTTGGTCTCTGCACAACGAGCTCCAGCGCGCGGCGCTCTGAATCCAGCACGTGCGCTGCACGAATGCGAGTTCCTTCTTGGGGCGTCAGACGTAACGCATTGGCGCCAATGCCTCTCACCGGGGCACCACGTCGCGCGCGAGCGCCGAGCGACGAGGCATTGTGACCCAGTTTGTGTCGAGAATGTCTCGCGCGCTCCGCTCGGCGCAAGGATTCGCTGTTCCTAATCGCGTGTGCAGTTGGACCGCGTCGGAGCAGGACAGGCATCAGGAACCTTCATTTCCGCCCTTGACGATGACCCGTACATTGCCTGCCGCCCTGAGGTGCCGGATGCGGTCCAGGAGCCCCTCGGTGACCTCGTATCCTCGCGGGATGAGCAGCGCGCCGGACGTGGTCTTTACGTCGTCCGCGAACGTCATACCCGCGTGAACGAGTCGAAGGGGGATCTCACGTACTTCCGAAGGTGACTCAGAACCGGCCTGCGTTCTCGTGAATGCCTCCAGAAGGGCCGGATCGTACACTCCGCGACGCGCGCGCATGGTTCCCAGGGCGACCGACGCTCGATTGCTCTGCGCTTCGAGCACATCGAAGTCCAGGACGACCTTCAAGATGCGCGCACCGAGGGGGATCTTATCTCCGCGAAGTGCGTCGGCCGGCTGTCCGGTGCCGTCGAAATGCTTCGCTTGATAAAGGAGGCAATGGCGGACCTGCTCCAGGCGCGGGATGTTCGCCAGGAGGTTGTCCGCCGTTCTCGGCAACTTCGCGACGGCGTCTTGCTCCTCAGCCGAGAGCGGCTGCGCCAGGTTGAGTTTTTCAATCGTCGACTGGGGAAGCGCGACGTAGCCGATTTGCGAGAGGAGCGCGGCAACCTCGATTTGCCACAGCGCCTGCGCGTCGACGGCCTTGGCCAGGGCGCTGGCGCGGTCGCGGATTCGCGTCGCACGCCCGAAGGCGATGGGATTGGTGAGTGACAGCACGTCGACCAGCATCTTGATGCTGCCGCGCAGCGTCTGCTCCAAAAGGACCTTTTCCGCCGTGATCAGACGGTGCTGTTCGACCGCGGCGTTGAACGCATCGACAAGGCGAGCCACTGCGCACGGCTTCGTCAGGAAACGGAAGACTTGCCCCTCGTTAATGGCTGCGATCGCCACCTCCAGATCGCCGAGCCCTGTTAGAAGCATTCGAACCGCATCGGGAGCGATTTCGACGCACTCGACCGAGGAACTCCGCGCCGTTCATACCCGGCATCTGCATATCGGACAGAACGACGGCGAACGCGCGATTGCTGTGCAGCGCCTCCAGGCCGGCTGCCGCTCCGACGGCGATCGTCACGTCAAAATGTCGACGCAAAGGGGCCGAGATCGCCTCGAGGACCGTGGGCTCGTCGTCGACGCACAAGACCGGCACCCCCACAAAAGCGCGAATGGAGGCCGACGATGACACGGCGATCCGGGAGCGACTGCCCATCTTCATTCTCTCCTGGCTCGCTTCGATGCCTCGCTACCGGACTGGATCATGACTTCCCGCCATTGCTGTTGGCTGCTCCAGCCCGGCCCACTTGCGGAGAGTGACCGTGGTCCCTGCGCCGACCTTCGAGATGATCTCGAACTCGTCTACGAGACTCTGCGCCCCCGGAAGACCGAGACCCAGACCACCGATTGTCGAATAGCCGTCGCGCATCGCTAGCTCGAGGTCGGCAATCCCCGGGCCGCCATCTCGCGCCATCACGACCACCCCGCGCCGGGGTGAGCTGGCCGCGATGACCAGTTCGCCGCTCCCGGCATGGAGGACGATGTTCCGCGCGACCTCGGTAACTGCAGTAGCCAAGGCTTCGATCGCCGCCTCCGCCAGCTCCTGCTGCTCCCCGAGCTCCCGAACCTTTCGCCGGGCGACAACCAGATCGGAGTCGTGTCGAATGGGCACACGAACGCTCGTCATCGGTTTCGCCCGCCACCCAGGGTGAAGTAGAACGAGGCGCCGCTGTCTAGCTTCCCCTCGGCCCACACTCGGCCGTCGTGGCGGTTCACGACGCGCTGGACGGTTGCGAGGCCGATGCCCGTACCCTCAAACTCGGTCGCGGAGTGAAGGCGCTGGAACGCGCCGAAGAGCCTGTTCGCGTACGTCATGTCGAAGCCCGCGCCGTTGTCCCGGACGAAGTACGCCGTGGTGCCGCCGCGCTCCTCGCTGCCGAAGGCAATCTCAGCTTTCGTGCGCTTCGATGTGAACTTCCAGGCATTCCCCAGGAGGTTTTCCAGGAGCACGGCCAAGAGCCGCGCATCGCCCGTACCTCGAACGCCGCTCTGGATCGCGAAGGCGCAGACTCGCTCGGGGCAGGATGCCCGCAACCGATCGCAGATGCCCGAAACCAGGCTGGTCATGTCTACCTCGACGCGACTGATGTCCGCGCGTGAGACACGGGCGAGGCCCAGGAGGTCGTCGATGAGTTGCCCCATGCGCTGCGCAGATTCCACGACATAGCGCAGGTACTTCTTCCCTCCTTCATCCAGCGCTTCGGCGTAATCCTCGAGGAGGATCTGGCTGAACCCGTCGATGCTCCGAAGCGGAGCCCGGAGGTCGTGGGAAACCGAGTAGCTGAACGACTCCAGCTCGCGGTTGGCGTTCTCCGCTGCTTCCTTTTGCTGCCTCAAAATCTCATTGAGATGCTGAAGTTCGTCATTCGCGCTGCGGTAGCCTCGGAACGACATCTCGAATGGTGACAGCAGCTCGTGAAAGAAGTCGGCTGCCGAGCGCGCGAACCGCTCGCGATCGGCGCGCGCGGACAAGGTGACCGCCTCGGCGAGCGCCGCGCGGTGAAGGACGGCCATGTCGAGCACCCCGAGACCATCAGCCAGCGCGCGCCGGCCAAGCTCGTATCCGCGGCTCAGGGCGGGTTCGTCGCGCGCCTCGACGTAGGCTTCCAGAGCCGCCACGTACTCGCGGCCGAGCGCCTCCATCCGGCTCATGCCACTTCTCCGATGTACCGAGCCACGACAACATGGGCGTCGTCGGTGTCCTTGCCAAACCGGGCGAGAATGGATTCGGCGATCTCCTGGGCGCTGCTGTCCATCCCGAGGTCGGTCGTGAAACCATCGCGGATGCCGTCCGTTGCGAGGATCAAGATGTCGCGTGCCACTACGCCCAGCGTTTCGCCGCGAAGGGGTGGAAGCTGGAAGCCGACGACGCCCGGGCGCATGGGGATGGACTGGTGCGGCTGCTCCGGTGTCGCTCTCGAGCGAAGAAGAACGCCGGCCACGTTGCCGACCCCGATCCATGTCATGGAGGACGCAAGTGAGCTGAACGACGCGAGGCTCATCACGGCGCCACGCGTCTTGCGGAGCCGTTCGTGGCACCGCAGAACGAGCGACAGGACCGGCTCGTTCGCGTGAGCCTCGAGCAATGGCGCGACGGCCAGCGATGCGTCGGCCGCTTCGGGTCCGTGGCCGAGGCCATCGACGAGGCCGACGAGCGCGCCGCCGGGGAACGGAACAACAACGTGCCGATCCCCGGATACCACGTCGAGCGCGCGGCCGGCCCACCCCCATTCGATCGCGGTCATCGAAACCACTTCTTCATCGTGACGGTGGTCCCACGGCCGACGCTCGAAGTCAGCTCGAACTCGTCCATCACGCGCTTGGCTCCCGGAAGCCCTACCCCGAGGCTCTTGCCGGTGGAATATCCGTCGCGCATCGCAAGCCCGATGTCCGGGATGCCCGGTCCCTCGTCTCTCGCGACGATTTGGATTCCGCGCCGCCCGCCGTGGTCGACGCGGGTGAGAGTCATTCCCCCTCGCTCCGCGTAGCTCAGGATGTTGCGCGCGATCTCCGAGATGGCCAGGGCGATGATCGTCTGGTCCGTGCTCGAAAATCCGATCGCACTGGCCAGCTCTCGGCCCTTTTGACGCGCGGTGACGATGTCCATCTCGCGCTCAATGACGACGTGGGTGTCACCCGACACGGCGGCGACTCCGTTGTCCCATCGTGTTCAACCACCCGAGCCCATCTTCCAGGTCGAGCGCAGTCTCAACGCCGTCGAGGCTCAGGCCGAGCTGCACCATGGCGAAGGCCACCTCGGGCTGCATACCGACGACGACGGTATGGGCGCCGCGAAGCCTCGCGGTCTGGGCGATCGACCGAAGAGTCCGTGTCGCGAAGGAATCGAGAACGTCCAGCGCCGTCACATCGAGGATGACCCCGCGACTTCGGTGGCGTCCGACCTTGTCAGCGAGATCATCTCGCAGCTCGACGAGATCCTTGTCCGAGAGCGCCGCTTGAATCGACGCGACGAGAACGTCGCCGTGCTTGAGTATAGGAACAGGCACGGTCGTCAGCTCGGCGTCGCCGTAGAAGGCACGACGGCGCCGCCCATGACGACGCTGTAGCCGAGAATCTGCTCGGCTTCCTCGAGCCCACCCTGGAGGTCCCCCACGGTGTTCATTTTGGAAAGCTCGATGCCGAGCGCGGCGAGCGACTGCGCGACTTCGGAGCTGAGGCCCGTGACGATGACCTGCGCGCCCATCAGGCGGGCTGCGGTCACCGTCTGCAGAAGGTGGTCGGCGACTCTCGAGTCTATGGTCGCGACGCCGGTGACATCCATCACCACGACCTTGGCGCGGTTGGCGCGTATGGACTGGAGCAGGCTGTCGGTGATGAGACGCGCTCGGACGGTGTCGATGACACCGATAATGGGCAGAAGGAGCATACGAGGGCGGATTTGAAGCACAGGCGTCGAGAGCTCCCGGATCGCTTCCTGTTGCTGGCGAATGACGCGTTCACGTTCGAAGACGAGGACATCGACGATGAGCCCGATGTCCAAGAACGCGACCTTCTTCAGCGACATGAAGTTCTCGAAGCCGTCGATCGGCGCGCGCTCCGATTGCTTCATGACGTTGAGGCCGATGCTCTTGAGGAGCTGATGGAACGCGCCGAGGAACGCCCGTGTGTCGAGGCCGACGGTGGCGTAGACGGAGGCGAGCTCGATGCGCTGCTCGGCGTACCTCATGCCATAGTCCCCAGCGACCATCGCGACGAGATGCTCCCTCTTGAGCTGCTTGGCTCGGTCGAGAATGGCCTTGCTGGCGAGCAGCGGGCGAGCTTCTTCCAGGGTCGACAGATGGTCGAAGAACGTCTTCGTGTATTCCTCGACGTGCTGAGCCACCACGTCCTTGATGGCTGCGAGCCGCGGCAGGTCCGCAGGGCCGAGGCCGACCATCTTTTTGCGACGCTCGATGTCGGCCTCCGTCAGCCCCATCTCCTGGGCCAGCGCTTGGGCCCTCCCTTGCTGGATTCGGTCGTTCACGTGTTCTCCCTTTCCTGGTCAGTCAATCGCCGGCCTTGCGGCGTCCGGAGCACCTCGCGCACCTTGCTCGTCAGCGACTGCGGCGTGAGCGGCTTCTGCAGAAACGCGGCATCCGAGTCGAGCACTCCGTGGTGCAGCGCTCCATCGCCCGTGTACCCCGACATGAACAGCACCCTCATGTCGGGCCGCATCGAACGCAGCCTGTCGGCGAGCAGCCGGCCGCTCATCCGCGGGAGAATGACGTCGGTGAGAAGAAGATGAATCCTCGCGCCGTGCTGCTCGCAGACGACGATGGCGTCCCCCGGGCTGGCGGCATCGAGGACGTGGTAGCCGTGGCGCCGCAGGATCTCGCGGGCTACCGCGCGCACCTGCTCGTCGTCCTCGACGAGCAAGATGGTCTCCGAGCCTCCGGGCGAATTGGAGATGGGCGGCGGCGAGCTCGCCGTCTGCGCGGCTTCGTCCGTTCTCGGAAAGTAGACCTTGAAGGTCGAACCATGCCCCGGTTCGCTGTAAACCCAAATGTGCCCGCCGCTCTGAGCGACGATGCCGAACACGGTCGAGAGCCCGAGCCCCGTGCCCTTCCCCTTCTCCTTCGTCGTGAAGAAAGGCTCGAAGATGCGAACCTGCGTCTCCTTGTCCATTCCAGTGCCGGAGTCGCTCACCGCGAGCATGACGTATCGACCGGGTGTGACGCCCAAATGATCCCGGGCGTATTCTTCGCTCAGCTCGACGTTTTTCGTTTCGACGGTGAGCTTGCCGCCGGTGGGCATCGCGTCGCGGGCGTTAACCGCGAGGTTCATGATGATCTGCTCGATCTGACCCGCGTCCGCCTTGACTTGCCATAGACCCGAGGACCCGAGGACGGTCAGCTCGACGTCGGCACCGAGCAGCCGGCGCAGCATCCCCGTCAGTCCCTGAATCACGCGGTTCAGATCGAGGGCCCTCGGTTGCAGGACCTGGCGCCGACTGAAGGCGAGCAGCTGTCGCGTGAGATGGGCTGCGCCCAACCCGGCCTTCTTGATTTCCTCGAGATCGGCCCGCATAGGGTCGTCCTCTCGGAGGTCCGCCAGGAGCAGCTCCGCGTAGCTCAGGACGACCGAGAGCATGTTGTTGAAGTCGTGCGCCACCCCGCCGGCGAGTTGGCCCACGGCCTCCATTTTTTGCGCTTGCCGGAGCTGCTCTTCGGTCCTGTGGAGCACCTCCTCCGCCGCTCGGTGCGAGGCGGACTCGCTCAGCTCGCGCTGCACCGCTGGGATCAGCCGGGTCAGCTTTCCCTTCGCGACGAAGTCGCGAGCGCCCGCTTGCAGAGCCGCGATCGCCGTCTCCTCGCCTACCGTCCCAGACACCACGATGAGGGGCACGGTCGGGGCGAGCTCTCGAGCGATCGCGAGCGCTCCGAGAGCGCTGAAGCCGGGCATCGACCAGTCGGAGATGATGAGGTCCCATTCGCCTGCGCCGACGGCTCGGCGCATCGATTCGGCTTCGTCCACGCGCTCGAACGTCACGTCGTAGCCGCCGCGCTTGAGCGCACGCACGGTCAGCTGCCCGTCTTCTTCCGAGTCCTCGACGACGAGGACCCGCAGCGGTGTACCCATTCGCCTCTCGCGGCCACGTGGCCGCCCCTTTCACATCCGAGGAGACTTCCTGCGGCCCCCGTGAATGATCTCGAAGACGCGGGTCATGCCGATCGGCGTACCCCGCCTACCTACGACCCCCTGGTCGCGAAGGAACTCGACGATGTCGTGAATCGTGTACCCGCTCAAGCGCATGTGCCGAATGACCGCCACGACGTTCTCTTCGACTTCGTCACGTTCGACAGCGCCATCAGCGGCTACACGAAACCCCCACGCCACCTGCCCGACCCAACGGGTCGGGTCCGCCGGATCACGGAACGCCCGCCGCTCTCCGCCCACGTTACCCATGGTATGCGAAAAACATCGGCAAGTCCCGAAAACGAAAAGTCCCTTTGGTACCCGCGAACGGACCTAGGCTGAACGGGATGAGAGTCCTCACCATGGCTGCGGGCGGCGATTCCGCCGGCGGAGCGCCGATGGGGGCGCCCCCCGAGGCGCCTAGCAGCCAGGGGTCCGTGCTCATCGTCGACGACGACGATGCCCTTGCGGTCTCGTTGGGCCGCTTGGCCACAAAGGCCGGCTACACCGTGACCATCGCCGCGAACGGAGAGGCGGCCGTCGAGATGCTCGCCCGTGCTTCGTTCGATGCCATCGTGAGCGACATCCAGATGCCCGGACTCGACGGCATCCAGCTCCTACGGCGGGTTCGTGAGCGCGATCTGGACGTCCCAGTCATCCTGATGACCGGGGAGCCCACGATGGACACCGCCATGCGCGCGATCGAGTACGGCGCGCTCCGGTACATCGGCAAGCCGTTCCTCGCGTCGGAGCTCGTTTCGATCATCGCCAACGCCGTTCGTCTTCGACGCCTGGCGCGGACGAAACGCGAAGCCCTCGAGCTACTCGGCGCGGAGGCAAAGCTCGTCGGCGATCGGGCGGGGCTTGAAGCAACCTTTGGCCGCGCGCTCGGCTCCATCTGGATGGCGTTTCAACCGATCGTGTCGCTATCGGACCGGAGCGTCTTCGGGCACGAGGCGCTCCTGCGTTCGACTGAGCCAGCCCTGCCGCACCCCGGGGCCGTCCTCGATGCGGCGGAGCGGCTCGACCGTGTCCACGCGGTCGGTCGGGTCGTGCGGGATCGGGTGGCCGAGGTCATTGCCCAGGCGAAGGACGGCGACGTCTTCTTCGTGAACCTGCACGCGCACGATCTTCTCGATGAGTCGCTTGCCTCTCCGGCCTCGCCGTTGTCGCGGGTGGCCTCGCGAGTCGTCTTGGAAATCACGGAACGCGCGTCTCTCGACGGGCTCCGCGACATCCGGGACCGCACCAAGGCCCTGCGCGACCTCGGGTTCCGCCTGGCGGTGGACGACCTTGGCGCCGGTTACGCGGGGCTCACGAGCTTCGCGAGTATCGAACCCGAGATAGTCAAGATCGACATGTCTCTGGTCCGTGGCATCGACACGAATCCCGTGAAGCGGGCGATCGTGGACAAGCTGACCGCGCTCGCGCACGAGCTCCACATCCTCGTCGTCGCAGAAGGGATTGAGACCGCCGGGGAGCGGGATGCGCTCGCAGCGATCGGATGCGATTTGCTTCAGGGCTATTTGTTTGCGAAGCCTGGGAAGCCGTTTCCGCAAGTGGCCTGGTAGTGGTCGCGTCGACGAACACGATGCGCTCGACGAGCAGGGGCGCGCATGCGCTGCCGTTTACCGATCGCGCCTTTTAGAAGGCATTGCGCGGAAGGTGGGATGATCGCGCCAAGCGTCAGCCCCGTAGCGTTCACGACGGAGGGCTTGCAACGCCAGCGGCGACTGGCCGCAGCCGGTGGAGGACGAGGTCTCATCCGCGTGCGCCAATGCAGCGAACGGCACGGGAGATGGACGGACGCGTGGCATGGCGACCTCAGTGCCGAGGCGCGATCCGCTGCGCCTTTTGACGCTCGCATTTCTGGTGGCTGGATTGGTCGTGCTTCTTCCGTTCGCGGTCCCCCTCATCCTCGCGGCGTGGTCGGCGGAGGTTGCGCGTCCGCTCATCGCCCGCCTCGAGCGAGCGTTACATGGTCGTCGAGGTGCGGCGACCACGGTGACGGTGCTTCTGCTCGTCGCCATCGTTGGTCCGCTTGCGTCGGCCATCACGCTTCTCGCAATGGGGGCAGATGAGCTCTTCGCCGAAGTGCGGAGTGCGGTCCAAGGCGGCTCGCTCGCCGCTCTGCTCGCGCCTACCATGCCCACGTCCGAGGGGTCGCTCGAGCTCGTGCGCCGCTATGGCGTAAGCATCACGCGAGTCCTAGCGGGCACGTTTCGGGGCACCGCTCGAGTGGCGATCGGGTTCGTCGTCTTCCTTGCAGGCGTGTACAGCCTATCGGCCCACCGCGAGCGCTTGCGGAGCTGGCTGGAGAGCTCGACCCCCGTGTCCTCACGAGCGTTCGAGCGGTTGGCGGCCGCATTCTCGGAGACCGGGCGGGGCCTCATCATTGGCGTTGGTCTGACGGCGCTCGCCCAGGGCCTCGTCGCGACCGCGGCGTACCTGGCGGTCGGCGTACCGCACGCGCCCGTGTTCGGCTTCCTCACCGCCGTTGCCGCCCTCATTCCGGCCGTGGGAACGAGCATCGTCTGGGTGCCCATCGCGCTCGCACTCGTGGCATTCGGCCACCCCGTGCGCGGCTTGATTCTGGCCGCGGTCGGGGTGGGAATCATCTCGGTAATCGACAACGTGCTGCGGCCGGTGCTCGCTCGCTACGGCAACCTGCAGCTTCCCACCTTCGTAGTCTTCCTCTCGATGTTGGGGGGCATTCTGACGTTCGGCGGGACCGGCATTGTGCTCGGGCCGCTGCTCATCCGGATGGCGATCGAGGCGTTGGCCATGGCGCGCGACGAGCACCTCTTTCAACGCAGCGTGCCTCCGGCACCAGAGCGCCCGGACAGGCACGGCAACGCCGAGCCCTGCGCGCGGAGGAGCGGAGCATGACCGTCGCGACATCCGGGCTGACGAGCGGCGAGGCCGCACGACTGCTGCGCGAGCACGGGCCGAACGCACTGCCCGCGGCGAAGACCGTACCCACCTGGCTGAGGTTTTTTCGTCAGTTCAAGAGCCCGCTCATCTACGTCCTTCTCTTCGCGGTTCTGTTCGACTTCGGCGTGTGGGTCTCCGACAGATGGGAGGGCTGGCCGGTCGAAGGCACCGTGATTGCGGCTGTCCTCTTCCTGAACGCGGGGCTCGGGACGATCCAGGAGCTTCGGTCCGAGCAGGCGCTCACGAAGTTGCGCGCGCTGTCCGCGCCCTTTGCGTGGGTCATCCGCGACGGAACACTCGTCCGCATCCCAAGCCGGCGGCTCGTCCCGTGTGACCTCGTTCGGATCGAGGCCGGCGAGCGCTTGCCTGCAGACGGAGAGCTCGTCGACGGCATGGGGGTCATGGCGGACGAATCCGTGCTGACCGGCGAGTCGGTACCCCTCGAGAAGCCCGTCGGCGCGGAGCTTCACGGCGGAACCGTGGTCGTCCGAGGAAAGGGGATTCTGCGGCTCACGAGGACGGGCCCCAGCAGCGCGATGGGACGGATCTCGACGATGCTCGGTGAGATCCAACCGGAGAAGACGCCGCTCGAGCGTCGCCTCGGTGCGCTGGGGACGCAAATCGCCCGCTGGATCTCTGCATTGGCCATCGTGTTGATCATCGCAGGCACCGCAGTCGAGGGAATACACCGCTTCGACGAGATTGTGATGTTCGCGGTGGCACTCGCGGTCGCCGCGATCCCAGAGGGAATGCCGGCTGTCGTCACGTTGACTCTCGCTCTCGGCGTGGAGCGCATGGCGAGGCGCAACGCACTCGTCCGCCGTTTGAGCGCCGTCGAGTCCCTCGGCGCGGTCACCGTCATTGCCACGGACAAGACGGGCACGCTCACGGCCAATCGAATGACGGTGCACGAGCTCGTTGCGGAGGATCCTCGCGAGGCGCTTCTCGCGATGGTGCTGGCGAACGACGCGGACCCGCACACCGGCGCCGGAGATCCGCTCGACATTGGGTTGGTGGAATACGCGCGCTCTCGAGGAGTGGACGTTGCCGCGGAGCGTCGCGCACACCTTCGCGTGAGCATTCGCCCGTTCGACAGCGCTTGGCGCTATATGCGCGTGACCGTTTCGCGCGAGGGCAGCACCGCGAGTTACCTCAAGGGCTCCCACGAGGCGATCGTCGCGCGGTCGGCGCTAGACGAGGGCGAGCGGCGGCAATGGGTCCAGCGCGCCGAAGCGGCGGCAACCGGGGGCTATCGCGTTCTTGCGATGGCACGCGGCGACGGCGAGGAGGAGGACCATCTCGCCTTCCTGGGCCTCGCGATGCTCTGGGATCCGCCGCGCGCCGAGGTAGCCGACGCGCTACGAACCGCGCAGCGTGCTGGCGTCCGTGTGCTGATGATCACGGGCGATCATCCCGGAACCGCCCGGGCGATCGCCGACGCCGTCGGGCTGGTGTGCACCGGCGTCGTTAAGGGCGACGAGATCGGGCGCGCCTCGCCGGAGGAGCTTCGCTCCACGGTGCGCTCCGCAAACGTGTTCGCGCGCGTGAGCCCGGAGCACAAGTTGCGGCTCGTCGAAGCGCTCAAGTCCGACGGCGAAATCGTGGCGATGACCGGCGATGGCGTGAATGACGCTCCGGCGTTGAAGCGCGCGGACGTCGGAATCGCGATGGGCAAGCACGGTAGCGACGTCGCACGCGAGGTGTCCGACCTCGTGCTCCTCGACGACAACTTCGCGACCATCGTGGGGGCGATCGAAGAGGGGCGAGGGATCTGACGAGAACATCCAGAGCTTCATCCGATTCACGTTTTCGACCAATGTTGCGTTGGTCGTGCTGGTGGTGACAGGCTCCGTCATCGCGTACACGGAGCACCTCCGCGACGAGGCGGGGTTCCTTCTCGTGCCACTCACGGCGCTGCAGCTCTTGTGGGTGAATTTCATCGGCGATGGCCCACCCGCGCTCGCGCTCGCGGTTGACAAGAGTGTCGGTCACATGACCCGCCCGCCGCGGCCGCGGGCGAGCGGCCTGCTGGATGTGCCGTAACTACTCGCCCCGCTTCGTCTTGACTGCAGCGCGGATGCACGTTCGCCGAAGTGGGGGAGATCAGTCGTCCGCGAAAGCGACGTTGAGCACTCCGTACTCGGGGCAACCGCAGACGATGAAGCGCACGACGGTTCCGTCGTGGGCCAGCTTGCATCGAACGGCTTCTCCGGTGCCGAGCCGCTGTTGAAGAGCGTAATGGCTGCCGCTTCGGTAAGGCTCGTACCGGTAGAGCCCTGGAGAGCCTGGCGAGGGCACCTTGGGCGCGAAGCGGCCAACAGATGCGAAGTCGAGGTCTTCGGTTTCGTCCATGCTCACGCTCCAAAGATACGAGGAGACACGTCGATCGGCAGCAGTGTCTCGCCGCGAGCGTCTGCGAGGGCGGCCTCGCGCAGGTACGTGACGGGATCGGCGCCTGTGAGCTTGGCGGTCTCCAGCAGCGTGTAGAACACGGCGGCGATCTCGGTGCCGCGGCGCGACTTGGAGCCGTAGTGATTCTTGCGTCCGACGACGGGCCCACGGATCCCTCTCTCGGTGGCGTTGTTGTCGAGCGGGATTCTCGCATCGCCGAGGAAGCGCGTGAGCCGGTCCCAGTTGGCGACGACGTACGCGGCGGCCTTGCCGATGGACAGCGTCTTGAGCGTGGCCTGGGTCCAGAGCCAGGTCTTCATCGTCGCGATCACCTCGGTGCTCTCGATGCGACGAAGCTCGGCCTTCCTTGCGCTGTCGCCCTCGGCGCGCTCGTCAATCTCGTAGAGCTGTCCGATCCACTTGAGCGCGAGGTGGGCCTCGGGGTGATCGGGTGCGGCCTCCTCGAACTTGCGGAACACGTGCGCCCAGCAGCCGGCGAGCGATATGGCGTCGTTGCCACGGGCGCCGGCCTCGTGGGTCTTGAGCGCGTCGCAAACGACGGTGCCCGCATAGCCGCCCATCAAGTCCCTGAACGTGTCGGCGCTCTTGTCGTCGCGGATGCGGTGCACGACGGCATCGGGCGCGGTCAGGCACCACATCTGCCAGGGCTTGTCGCCCTTGCCATCGAGCCGTGGCCAGCTGGTCTGGTCGAGGCCGACGACGGACTGCGTGAGCACCCGGGCCAGGAGCGCACGCGAGGCGGACTCCAGGCGTCTTCCGAGCGCCTGGAGCTGGTCCCAGAGCGTTTGCGTCGTGATGACGAGGCCGTGGCGCCGCAGGATGCGCTCCTGGCGAGCGAGTGGGATGTGATCGAGGTACTTGTCGACGGCGATCTTGATCGCGAAGTCCAGCGAGTAGCGACCGCCGGGCATGGCGCGCTCGGGTCCGGGCGCGGTCTCGACGCAGCCACCGCACTTGCAGACGTACTTCTGCTGCTGGACCTTGACCACGCGGTAGCTGACATCGACAAGGTCGATCATCTCGCTCGTCTCGAACTGCCCCTTCATCGGCGCGAGCACGCCGCCGCAGCTCGGACAGGTCATGTCCGCGGCGTCGATCTCGAAAGTCTGCTCGACGACCGGCAGCGACGGCTGCGCCGTGTTGCCGAACGCCGTGCGCGGCTTGCGGGCCTTGGGCTCCGAGGGCGACGTGGCGCCGGGAGCGTCCTGGGTCTCACGGGCCAGATCCACCGACTGGCGCGTCAGCTCCTCAATGAGCGCGAGCTTCTGCTGCAGCTCGGCCTCGTTACCTTTGAGCGCGCCCAGCTCCGCGGCCTGGCTCGCGAGCAGCCGAAGCAACTGCTCGATCTGCGTCTGCTGCGCGACCGCAATGCGGCGAAGCTGCTCGATGTCGCTCTCGCGCTTCAGGTCCACGACACCGCGAAGGTAAGGTCCATTGCGCCATTGTCGATCCCCTCGTCGCCTCTTTCTCTCACGCGCCCGCCGGCGTCGGGACGACCGCGTCGGGGGACAGGGATCGGCGCCCCACCAGCTCGCAGCCCTCGATGAAGAGCGCCAGCTCGCTCGCCGTTAGCCGCACGACGTTACCGTCCTCGCGCCAGGGCGACGCGAATCGGCCGCGCTCCAGCCGCTTCTGGAAGATGCACAGGCCTGTGCCGTCCCAGACGAGCACCTTGCACGAGTCGCGTCGCTTGTTGACGAACAGGTACAGCTCGCCCGAGAGCGGATCGCGGGCGAGCCCCTGCTTGACGAGTCCGAACAGGCCGTCGTAGCCCTTGCGCAGGTCGACCGCCTCGGGGTACGCGAAGACGCGTACCGCCCGGCTGGTGCCGAGGATCATCCCAGCGCTCGGAGGACGGTAATCGCGTCGAGCAGCGTGAGGCCCTCGATGCGATGGCCACCGGCGGACACGACGCTGACGGTGGCTTCGTCTCTGTCCGCCACGACCCGAACCGGCACCATCGCGCGTGGCTTCCAATCCATGCACCATCGACGCAGCGTCTCGAATGCGATGCCGATGTCGCCCGCGACCTCCGCCCAGCTCGCGCCCTCGTCCCGTCGCGAGTGCGCGAACTCTATGATCCGGGCCTTGAGATCCGGTGAATAGCGCTTGCCTCGCGCTGGCTCGTGCGCGACGAGAGCACTGCGAAGCGACGATGCGTGCCGAGCAGTCATGCCCGCCAACCGAGCATGGGGAACGCGCTACGTCAGGACGGGATATGGCGAGACGTTACGATGTGCCGTCCAAACGGTTCATCTTCACGACAGCTGCGTTCAAGGGCGCCGTGGGCGTCGCTCTTCTGTCGGTGCTGCCGGAGATTGGGTACGGAGTCATCGCTACCCAATCGGTGGTGTTCCTCTACGAGTCGATCGGCAAGCTCGTCTCCGTTTACCCGTCCCGCCGCGCCGATCGTGGGCGACGCGCCAATCTTGCGCTACACGCGGCGGTCGCGTCCGGCATTTTGCTTCGAAATCCTCACGATTGCGATTCCCGGTCTTCGTCGGTTCTTGGCTCTGGGGTGGCTCGATCCGCGTGCCGTCGTCGTCTTGGTGGCTGCGGTCGTCGCAACGTGGGCGGTCGCGGCGCTTGCCAATCGAATCGTCCGGCGGCCGAGGATCTGCGCCGCGGCGCGGGCGCCCAAGGGCGTTCGGCGCGGCAGGCTCGACCCTGAGCGGCACGGTTGATTCCACGTTGAGGGACAGCAGGGCGACCCCGAGCTCGATATCAGCCTCGACGCGCGCACGCGCAAATCGCTCCGGGTGACATGCGGGCTCGAGAGGCCGTGCTCGAGGCGCACGCGACGAGCGAGCTCCTGATTTCGGTGGGGACACACGCGCTCGGCGGGCGTCCAGCCGCGGCGCGGTTGCAATACACGCGAATGGAGGCATAGATCGGCATCCCCGATGTTAAGGCCACGTCTGCTTCGCGACTTCGGACGCGGAAGAATACTCTCCATGGTGGCGGAAGGCCGCAGGGTAAACGCCGAGCTGGACGGCGACATTCTGGCCGTCTTGATTGGCGAGGACTGCGTGGCGTTGCACGGGCCCTCGCGAAACGGAGCCTCTCCCTGACCGCGAAGGGCGTTGCAGAAATGCGAATGCGGTTTTGAGCTCCCCGCATCAACCCGAACGAATCCGAGACTGCGGAAACGGCGCGTGGCATTTGACGCGAGCGTCCTGAGCACCGTTGTCCTTGCCCAGAAAGGAATCGCGTGGTCCGGACGAACGGGCTCTTGTGCGGTTCGAGCCGGCAAAACCGATGCCCATGCGTGTTCGCCGCCATCCGGAACGGCGCTGCGGCGCAGGTGCCGATTGTTGAGGTTTGTGAGCTCTGGAACGGACGGCGCCCTTCGTGCTGCCCTCCAAGCCGAGCGTCAGCTCGCCAGTAGCGCCTGCACTCGGCCGGATTCGACGGCATCATGCTCACCGTTCGTGCGAAGTCTTGCCGCGGGATTACTCGGGAACTTTCGTCGTCCGAATCCGCGCAGCGGTGATGTGTAGCTTGAGCACGCGCTTCAGCGCCCTCTCGCGCTCTTCGGCAGTCGGGGCCTGGAGGCGCCAGCTTCGCACCAGGCGCTCGCAGGCTCTCGCCTCACCGGAAAGCCTTTGGCGCTCATCGGAATGGGGCGCACGAGCGAGGGTCTCGAGGACGGCATGGATGGCTTCGAGCGCCAGGGCCAAGCGCTTGGACGAAGGGTGCATTCCAACAATGCCTACAGCTCGATGATGCCTTGCAGACGTAAGGCGTCGAGGATCGCTAGCGTCGCCTCGGTTGTCATGCCGCTCACGTCGAGCAACTCCTCGACGGACGTGGAGCCGTCGAGCAGCGAGAGAAGGAATCCAGACCGATGATCGAGCGGAATCTCGCGAAGCCTTTGTGCGCCAACCACGACGACGGGAACGCGTGAAAAGAGCGATCGCGCCGTACGCATGTGCCGAGCCGTCGCCGCCACGGGAGTAAGGCGGCGAACCTCGCTGTGCGGTTCCCTGGCAGAGAACGCGCCGTCCTCATGAAGCGGATTCGGCCTCGGGTCGCTAGTAGATGGCTTCACAAGAACGTCACAGACTAACTCCATTGCGCGTGCTTCCACGGATATTACACCGGCAGGCATTCCTCTTGATGCTGCGCGTTATTCCGGAGCCACTGACCGTCCGGTCACCTTCGAGCATGCGGCAAGGGGCGTCGCGGGGCATACTATGGGTGGAGGCAGCGCGCGGACGAAGTGAGTGACAGTACGTCCAATAGCGTCCCCCCGCCGAGGGACGCCGACCGTTCGATTGTCCGACTGATCGTTCAGCGGTCGATCATCGAACTGTTCGCCACATACAACGTCGTGGTCGCTCCGATTCCGAGTCATCCTGCGGCTGCAAGTCCGCTGGCCCGTCCGGCGGATCATTTGGTCGGCATGGCGCCGGTCACGGGCGTCAACCGGCGCGGTGCGGTGACGATGTCCGCGTCGCCGGAGATCCTGGCGCGCACGGGACAGCCTTCGAGCGCGAACACCCGAGCGCAGCTCGACTGCATGCGCGAGCTCACGAACCAGCTCGCGGGCCGGATGAAGAACAAGTTCGCGCGATATGGGCTCATTCTCCAGGTGGGGATGCCCGTAGCGCTTTCGAGCACCGCAACGGAGCGCAATCTCGTGCTCCACCGTGCCGACCTCGTGCTCCTGTTTCGTGCGCTGCACGACCAAATTCTCTGCACGCTCTCGGGCGGATTCGACGATACGGGCTTAACCATCCAGGGCAATGCCGTCGTCGCCGAAGAGGGGGAGACGATTCTCTTCTAGGGGAAGGCGGCGCGGCCCGGATCCTCGGTAGGAGACGGTCCATGCGCAGGGGCGAAAGCGCGGCCGGGCTTGCCTCCACGCGACGCTGCCTGCGTACGCCGAGCCGTCGAGCCGATCCTTCCCCGGCTGTCCGCTGCCCCACTCGCGCGAGGTGGAGGGAATTGCGAAGGTGAACGGGCGACTGCTTGCAGCCAGTGGATGGCTGGACGCGCAACCCTCGCACCGGCGAGCAACGAGAAGCCGTGATGCAACTCGTGCTCAGCGTGCGGCTCGTAAAAGGCCCAGCCGGAGCGCAGGGCTGCGAGTCGCTCGGCGCCCTAGGGCAGAACCGAGTCCCGCTCGCAGATTGTATCCCGCACCGCGATGGCGAGCTTGATGGAGTCGTGCTCGCCGCTGGTCCTGGCCGCGTCCTCGGTCAGGTTCAGCGCGTAGCACCGCGTGCATTCCAGTGCCGGCGCCCGCCCGTGCTCCGAGACGTATTCGGCTTCGACGAAGTCGTCCCAGCCGCAGACTTCGCACTGCATCTCCCCGCCCCTCCTACGACATCTTGGGACGGATACGGTTGCTTGCAAGGGCACCGAATCAGCACCCGGCAGGTGCCGGCGACGTGTTATTCCCGACACGTGGCTGTTTCTGGGGTCGGGATCCGTCCGAGCGCTCTTAGCGCAGGACCCGCGGGGTCAAACTGACCACGAAGAAGTCGAAGGCCAGCGAGGGCCACGCTGGATCCGCACGTCGATTCTGCACGCGGCGCGCTGGTTCGGCGCGGATTGTCACCAGCCTTGCTGCCGAAGGGCCCGTTCTCCGCGGCCCGGCGCAATCGGCACGCAGCATGCTGGTGCTCGCGGCCTGCCGCCTTCCAGTCGTCGAAGACAGATCCACCCGGTTCCAGCCGGAAGCTGAGGGCCACGTGTCGGGCCTGAGAGCGCGATGCATTTCCGCGACGGCGGGGCGGAGCCAGTCGGCGCGGTCGTCGTTTGCCACCGCGCGGCAGCCGCGATCGCGGTAGCGCACGAGGTAGAGCGGATCGGTGAGGATGAAGTCCACGCTCTCGCTCGGGAGATCGCGCATCACCTGAACGCAGTCGCCATGCAGGATGCGGTTCGGGATAGGGGTGCGGGTCATTGGGCCGCCTCCGCGCAAAAGCTGTCGGCCCGCCACGAGGCAGGCAGGCCGGCGGCTACCGGCGCTCGAACGCGGTGAAGATCAGCGCCACGACGTGCTCGCCCTTGGCGTTGCGCTTGGTGGCGACGCGCGCGCCGACGAGGCCGCGTGTCTTCGCGAGCTCGAGGGTCGCGTTCATGATCGCGCGGGTGCCGAGGTTGGGCTGCTCGTCCGGGTGCTCTGGTGGCTCGGCGGGCGGGTGTCGTCCGGCATGGCTAGCAGGATACTGAACGTTGGCCCGTGGTCTCGGCGGCCGTACGTTGGTTTCGATAAAGGACGCTATCGAAAGGAAATGCACCCCGCCCGGGTGGAGGGCCTTTACCCGATGCGTCCGGTTGTGCGATCGTGCGGGATCACGGCACTGGCGCGGCGAGCATGGCGAAGCGGAAGCAGGAAGCGCGCAACGGCAAGTCCACTGACGCGAACGGCGAGGTCCTGCTCGTTCAGTCCTCGAAGCCACTTGTCTTCATCAGCCATGACAGCCGCGACGCCAAGCTGGCCGAGGCGTTCAGCAACCTTCTGACCGACGCCAGCGGCGGCAACCTGAAGTCGTTCCGCTCCTCCGACAAGAAGGGCAACACCGGCATCGAGTACGGCAGCGAGTGGTACCAGGCGATCATGGGTGCCCTCAAGCAATGCACCGATGTCGTCGCGCTGCTGACGAAGCAGAGCCTGGACCGGCCGTGGATTCTGTACGAGGCGGGCGTGGCGAAGGGCCGCAAAGATACGACCGCATTCGGGGTGACGCTAGGCATCCCGCTGAGCACCGCCACAAAATCGGGCCCGTTCGGGCAGTTTCAGAACTGCGGCGATGATGAGGACTCCCTCACCGGGCTGGTGACGCAGCTCATTGGGCGAATTCCCGACGCGACGCCGCGCGAGGAAGCGATCCGCCGGCAGGTGCAGACGTTTCGCGGCAGCGTGGGCGAGCTGCTCAAGCAGCCCAAGGCCGACGAGAGCAAGGTCGACGAGACCACCGTCGCCAAGCTGTTCGAGGAAGTGAAAGTCCTCTTCCGCGACCTGCCGCAGCAGGTGGAGCAGAAGCTGGCCGAGATGCGGCCCGAGAGTGCCCGGCGGCGGCGGCAAAAGTTCCACCCGGCCATGTTCGAGGAGCTGCTGCATACACGAATCGGCAAAGGTGCAGAAGCGACGGCTTGGCTGATGTCGTCAGCCTCCTGCGCGATGACGCGCCATGGCTCTACGAGCTGGGCATGGAGGTCTATCGCGCGATGCGCGCTGGAGACGGCAAACGACTGAACGACGCACGCCACGACTTCCTGAGTGTGTCGCGCGAGCTGCGGCACGGTCATCCCATGTTGGTGGAGATGATGGGCCCGACCGACGAGGATGCATACATGGCGCTGCGCCACCTCCCCATGATCGCCGACGAGTTCCTGCATCGGCTCAAGGCGCGAAACCCGAAGGACGACGTTGAGGTGGTCGCCGGGAAGAACGGCGGCGAGGTTTCGGAGAAGAAGAAGTAGCTTTCTTCTGCAACCGATCAGGGGGTTATCGTGAAGCTCTATCGTCTCGTCGACCAGGCCAATGATCCCACCACCGTTGGCCACGCGCTCACGCGCACCAGCACGCACAGTCACCAGAAGAACGGCGACGGGATGTATTTCGGGATGGACGTGTTTGAGTGCCTTCGCTTCCAAGCGGCCACGAAGGCCATGGGAAAGCTGAAGTACACCCACTTGCTCGAGGTTGATGTTCTGCTTCAGCTGACGGATTTCTTCGACTTGCGCGCCAACACGAATGCCGTCGTGCGGTCCAGGTTCAACGGGCTTCCGGTAAACAGCGCTATCTCCAGTTCTGCGAGGATCAGGGAAAGCACGGTCTGATCTCGAGTTTTATGGGCCCCGGCGCCTGGACGGAGCTTGTCATTCACACACCGAGCGTGCCGGGAGCCGGATTTCAAATCACGAATAGCGCGCCTGTCTGACGTAGGACCGCGTGGCAAGATAGGCTCGCGCTGGAGCAGACGTCGCAGCGGGCGAGCACCGTCACTGTTCGCGCGGCGGCGGGCGCGTCGATGGTTCTGCCGCCGGTCGTCGCCGAAGCGGGCGAGCAGGCGGCCGCGTCACCCTCGACCTGCACGGCGCGCATCCCGTAGGCCCCCACGCGCCGCGCCTACGGCCGCGCCGTCTTCGCCTTCTGCGACTCGTACCAGCACCACGCAGTGGCGCTCCGGTGTAGCCAGGAGCTGGATGCGCCAACCGTCAGGCCTACCTGCAGGGGCTCCAGGCAAGCCGATCGCGCCCGGCAAGGTGTGGGAAACCGTCGAGCGCCGGTACAGCGCGGCCGGCCTCCCCTCCGCCATCAGCAACCATTCGTTCCGGGCGACAGGCATCACCCTGCACGAGGGAAATGGAGGTAGTTGGAAGATGCCCAGAACCTTGCCGGACATGCCGAGTGCGCGCACGACACGTCGCTATGTTCGCAAGGAGCGCAGGGTCATGTGAGACGTGGGTGACTCTGAGCGCATCGCGGCAGCGGCGCGTTCGCCCCTGCCCGTCGTCTTGGAGTGCAGCGTCCCAACCCCAAAGCCGTCTCGCCGGTACGTGTCGAAACGTCCCTCAGTTCTTTTCGCCAGCCTTCTCCCGCATCCGTCGGAAGAGCTCGGCCTGCTCGATCGCGTCATCCAGCGCATTGTGCGTGTGACGCAATCCAGCCGTCTTGAATTGGGCGGATATGCGGCTCGACCTGGTGTCTTCCCAGGGACAGCCACGCAGTCCCATGTAGTAGGACTTGATGTCGATGCCCCCGATTCCGAAGGGGTTCTCTCCGAGATAGTGGTGGAAGTAGAAGTTCACGAAGGCCCATTCAAATGTGGCATTGAAGCCGACGAACACGGGCTTTCCGGCCTTTGCGACGACGGCAAGCCAATCGCGAAAGCCGATCATCGCTTCCTTTGGAGAACGCCCGACCTTCGCGAAGTCCGCCAGCGTCCGACCGACGACCCTCATTGCAGCAGGCAACGCCTCGTCGTTCGTAGGTCGTAGCTCCACATAAAACGTGGCTTGCGGATCGTCGACCACAACGGCGCCCAGCGAAAGCATGCTGTACGTCGGAGGAAGCGGGCGGCGCTCGATGTCAACCGAGATGTAGACCTCTTGCATCGGCTCCTCCCTTCATGCAGCTAGGTTGATTTCAATCGCCGGCCGGTTGATGTTCTTCTCCGAGAATCGACCAGCGCCATCTTCTTGGCAGCCAGAATCGCCTGGCTTCCAGAAGTGGCACGGGACCGTCTGCTGGTCGAACGGCAGGTTCGTCCCCTCCTCCGCGCTCACGAGCACGCGGTTGCCCCGCAACGCGTAGCCCAGCTCGATGAAGCAGTTCGGGCGCTCGCCGGTCACGTCGACGATCGCGACCGAGGAGAAGTGCAGGCTCTCGAAGATGGCGACGTTCATGAACGCGAATTCGTTCCTATCCGCCCCCATCTCGATGCGGCGCATCCCGGCTTCCTCGACCACGGGGTCGACTACGTCGGCGAAAGAACGTTCGACCCGCCCGAATTTGGCGTGGGCTGGATTGAGCAGGCGTACGTAGAACGCGCCCGGTCGCGCTATCTTGTTGAGCAAACCGGCCGTTCGACTGGCGACATCCGTCAACGGCGCCGTGCCACTCGCGTGGCAATCTCCGCCAGGGCGGCACCTCCTGGTTCGCGAAGGCCGAGCCGAAGCGAAAGAATCGCCCCGGTTCCGCCCTTGCTTCCTTCGCCAGGCGCATCGCGCCGCCGGTGCCGTCTTCCCTGCTCGCCCCGAGCGGCAAGTCCAGTGGCACAACCGGCTTGCGCCGCGCGAGGTCAGATCGGCGGCGTGTTCCACTCCCGTGCCGCCGCCGAGAATCACGAGCGCATCACCGAATCGCTTGGCGCTGGCGCAGAAACCGGCGGCGCGCGAGCCCGCCGTGATCGACTCGACGTGCAGCTGAGCGCTTTGCAGCAGCTGGTCATCGAGGGGACGCCGGCCATCGGGAATCTCCGACTCCGCCTTCTCCGAGGAAGCCACTACAACGGGGAGGCCAAAAACGGCGGGCCACCGCGGAAATCCGCCGCCCGAGACAGTCGGCGGCGGTCTCCAGTGCCGTCCAGTCGAAGAGAAGACTGGGCGCATCCGGCGCGGCGCCTTCGGGGCGCGCCTCCCTCTCCGACGCCGACCACGATGCCGCCACCGGCCACCATGATTTCTCTGACGAGGTTGCGCGCGAGGCCATGTGCGTACCGGACAAGCGCCGGGTCCGTCTTCGCGCTGGCCGAGCCGGAAATCTGAACGCGGCGACCGAGCAGAGGAAGGGTTGTCATGCGTTCCTCGCGACGGGAGACGGGCGCACGTCCTTCGCAGCCGCTATTAGGTCTTCGGCCGTCAGCGCCCGTGTCGGGAAAGCGCGGCATAGCGCGTCGGCCAACAGCTTGGACCGCAAGTCGGAGAAGGTGAAGCCGGGGCGCCCCTCCTGCGGCCCGGTGAGGCGTACAAGTTCGCGGATGACGTGGTCCTTGGCATCCACGCCGTCGAAATCCATGTGGAAGAATTCTTCACGCTCATGATCGGTGGGACGGTCGAACTGCTCCAACCGCGCCGCGCGCCGAACAATCGCGGGGTCGAGTGCGCTTGACCTGTTCGTGCAGAGGAACACCAGGACGCGCCCGGAATGCCGGCGGAGATCGTCGACCTTCTGGATGAGCGTGTTCACCGCCACCTTGTCCTCGTGATGGCTTTGCGCGATGTTTCGGGCAGACGCCAGAGAGTCCGCTTCGTCGATGACGAGGAATGCTTGCCGCGCCTTTTCCCCGCTTTCTTGAAGACGACGTCGAAGGCCTGGTTGAGAAGCGAGCTCATCTGGCCGACCTTGCCGGAGCCGCGCACCCGGGTGCTGAGCTTGAAGAGCATCGAGTCCTTGCGTGCCTCGCGGGCCAGCCTGTCGCACACACCTTCGGCCGTCGCCGTCTTGCCGGTGCCGACGTCGCCCGCAAAGATGACCAGGGGGTACCTGTCGCTGACCGCGTCACAGATCGCGAGTTCCTTGTGATGAAACTTCTTGCTCCATGCCCGCAGCTCGTCCGGGCTGGCCAGGAGGCGAAGGTCGCGATTCAGCCGCTGATAGCGAGCTTCAAAGCCTACCAGCCGCTTTGACGCGGCTGCGATAGTCGGGTCGGGAAGGTCCCGCTCGAGTTCGAACAGTTCGGCGACGTTAATTTCTTCGCTCATCGGCGCTTGTCTCCCCGCCCCAGTTATCGATATACGCTTTTGGTGACGCCCCAGCCGTTACTGACGTAATTGAGATCGGTCGCCCGAGTCAAGGTCGGAAAGGATAGATCCTTGTCTGACGGGGTCCACGTTATGTTTAGAGTGGCTCGGAAAGTCGCCTTCTGACTATCGCTCAAGGCGTGCCATTTGGCGCTGTAGCGGACCACGATATTGAGCTGGCCGCCTGGAGTACGCGGCCAGAGATTGTTGCCCGGACGCTGGGCCGTGAGGGTGGACGCGTCGGTAGCCACCTCGTATTTTGCAGCGCGGATGACTTCGCCGGAGGAATCCTCCAGGACGATGTTGGCCTCCAACAGGTAGCCGCTCTGGGCGAGCGCCCGTACATCGGCCGCATAGGTTTTGACGCGCTCGCGCGTCAGCAACCCAGTCGATTGCGAATTCATGTCGAGATCGGCGGCGATGCAGTCGATCGCCTTGCCGATATCGGCGACCGTGAAGGTCTGTGATACCGTTTCGCTGTAGGACATGGCCTATTCCTCGATGACAAAAGGCGGCCCGAAGGCCTCTTTCCAGAGTTCAAGCGTCTGGGTCTTGGCGTCGTAGTTCCGGGCGTAGCTAAGGGTCTCCCAGGCTTCGCGGCACTGCGCGACGATCGTCTGGCAGTCCTGGTCCGTGATTCGTCGCCCGGCGTTGTTGTCGATGTTGCACGGGTCGAGGATCACCACGCGGTCCTTGGCGAACGCCTTCGGCGTGCCGCACTCCTTGAAGGAGATCGGGGTCCGCAGCTCCGACTCGGCGACGTACAGGAAGAAGCGCAGGAGGCCCTCTTCAAGCGACGGGGGCACACCGCGCGTGTCCTGCAGGTGGCTGACGATCAGCTCGATCGTGAATGACCGGAAGCTGTCATCCAGCTCATGAAAATTCCGCAGAACTTGAGCAGCCGGACCAGCGCCGTGAAGCCGGCGTAGGAATTCTTTCGCGTGCGGTAGAACTCCAGTTGCTTCGGCACGCTGGTCTTCACCGGCGCCGCGCCTCGTGACGACGGCTGCCAACCGTAGTCGTCGGGGCCGTCAATCGCGATGAGCGGCACGAGGTCCATCTCCAGTCCGGACGTGTGGAACACGATGCCGAGGGTGCGGGGCTGCACCGTGAAATGCCGGGCTTCTTGGTGGGGTAGATCTCGTCAGCAGCCGCCGAATGCGCTCATGGAGATTGTCGAGGTCGTAGGAGGAGATGCCCTTGCCGTTGAGGTAGACGGCAACATCGGCGTCGACGCCGAAATCGCCTTTGGGCGCAGCACTGTTCCTTTGCGAAGGGAGCCGGTTTTCAAGAACTTCTTGATATTGATGACATCGTCGTCCTTGGCCGCCTTAGCTAATTCCTCGATGAGGTTGTCCACCTGCGCCAGGTACTCGGTGCGCTTTCCCTTCGGCAGCTTCAGGCGGTTGTCGACGAAGTATTTGAGCTGCACGTCTGTCAATTCCATGCGGTCCCCTAGATGTTCCCCGCTCGACATCCCTTCGCGAACGGATGAAGTTGCTCCCGTTTTAGCCGATACCTGGTGCTACGCAAGTGTTCAGCGTGAGGCGAGTCTGGACCCGAACGGGCGAGCAAGCATCGGTGCGCCGGCAACACCTGGACTCCACGCGTTCAACGCATGGAGCGGCTGGTTCGAGGCGATCACCGGCGGCCCCAGCGGCTGGTAGGGCCGTTGGCCGGCGTCTCTTGACGCCGCGCCATGACTGCGCAACCGTTTAGCGATGCTCCACATCGCGCGGCTAGCGGAGGCGCTGAAGCGCTGCCTCTGGAAGCAGGGCTTCGTCCACCCCGAGCAGCTCGCGCACACTCGGGAGGCCAACGGAGATCACCGGTTCACCGTCGTCATCCCCCGCGACGCCTGCGGAGTACGAGCCTCCGGCAACCCACCTACGGTCGCCGGGCGGCGTCCGCTGGGACGATGACATCGGACTCGGATGCGTGGCCCGAACCGGGGCGCGGAATTGAACAAGACCGCGCGTCCTCTCCCTTCAACCGTCTGTAGGATTCCTCAAAATGGATAGGCTTGCCCGCATCCCGCTTCTTCAGCGTGTCGAAGCGCTGCGACGCTCACGAGTCATTACCTACATAGGCGCGACGCCAACGAGGCGATCTTCCCCAATGACATCGCCTACGAGGCTATCCGCCCTCTGCGGGGCCTACTCAGGGCCATTGGGCGCACGCCTCGATTGGATCTCGTGATCGTCAGCCGCGGCGGAAATGCGGAAATCCCGTTGGGCAATCGTGACCATGCTCCGCGAGCATTGCGACCGTCTCGGCGTACTCATCCCCTATCGCGCGCACGCGGCGCCACCTTGGTGGCGCTCGGAGCAGACGAGATCGTGATGGGCGAATGCGGTGAACTTGGGCCAGTCGACCCGGCCGTGGGGGTTCATCATTGGGACGGGGTCAATTTTTCTCCGGTCCCGGAGATGGTCCGTGCCGAAGACATGATGGCGACAATTCGCCCTGCGCGATCGGGCGGGCCTCACGGACCAGCACGCGCGCGCTGCGGCTCTCGCTGGCCTTTCGACCAAAATTGGCCCGTGGACCCTCGGAACGTTCGAGCGTGCCAAACGTCACTTGAACCGAACCGTCCGTCAGCTGCTGGGCTCGCACGAACAGCCCATGCTGCCTGAACGAATCGAAAAGGTAGCCACCGCCCTTTGCGAAGACATCCCTGATCACGGCTATCGTATCCGTCGCAAAGAGGCGGAGCAGCTAGGCCTCCGGGTTACGCGCCCCACCGACGAGCTTGAACAAGCAATGTGGGAGCTCTTTGAGGCGTATGAGTCCGCTCTTTGTAGATGCATCTCCCCCTGGATGCTGACAGCGCGCTGGGTCTCGACCGCGACGAACTCCGAGAACGCAAAGTTCTCGGCATCATCGAGGGCAGCAATCGCGGATACCAACAGACCGCGACCATGTATGCCTTCCGAAGCAGGAACGCGCCTTCGCAAGTGTCAATCAACTGGGTCGACATTCCTCCCCCGATGGCCGCGATCCCCCTCGTTCCTGAATTGACCAATGTGCCACTGCCTGGTTCCGGCCGGACTCTAGGTCAGACCTTCGAGAAGATGCGCGCTGATTTCAGAAGACGGTCTTGGAGCAGGTGAGAAGGCAATCGCCCGTCGTACGAACCGCAATCAAGTGGCTCGATGTCAAGTGGGAAGACGTGCACTCCCGCCCGAGGCGTCCGGTGCGTAAAGTCCACCAAAGGAGCACTTTCCTCGGGTTGACCTTTGCCCACTAGAAGTTGAAATAGCTAAACTCTAGGACAGGCAAATCAGGAGAGGCTCGCCGAATGCCGGGGGGGATGCACGATGACCGAGCAGTCCAGCCCCCGTTTCTGCTGAAGGCGGCCAAAGCTCGTCCTCCGCGTCGTCGCCCCGGACTCCGCCCGCCAAGACTACCCGGGGGAAGACGTGGAGTCTGTGCCACTTCGCATTATGAAGCCCGTAGGGATGCCTTGGAGCCGGCGGACCATCACCCTACTCATCGCCTGAACACGCTTCTACGGCGACGCCAGACGCCTTCTTTGATGATGGTTATTTCATGCAATTGCTTGCCATCATGTTAATGCAGCAATCGGCTATCTGTTAAGTATCTATCATGAAGTAACGTATCGAGCTTGCCGCAGGACAAGCGTCAGCGACAGCTGGCTTTCTGGGCCAGGCGAGGCCGGAGCGACAGGATCGGCACCAGATCCATGCCGACCCTCCGCTCGCAGCTCGACGCCCTCGCGGCCAACTTCGCCACCCAGATCGTCGCCGCCATCCAGGGGGCATCGCTTCACGAGCTCGTGGGTTCGGAAGGCGGCAGGCAGGGCAGGGACGGCCGTCGCGCCCATCCGGTTGCCGGCCGCGGCGGTCAGCCCGACTCGCTGGCGGTGGCGGCGGCTCCGAAGCGGGGCAAGAACAGGCGTCTCCCGCGCCGTTTGGCGGAGGAAATCCAGGCGTCGCTCCAGAAGATGGTGCGCGCAAGGGCCAGAAGCGCGCGACGACCTACTTCGCGAAATAGGCGTTCCTCGGCTGGGCCTTAACGGCGGGCGCGCCGGCAGTCAGGCCACTTGGGCGGAAACGCTGTAGATCGTGCTCCAGGACTGGGTGTCGAGATAGTGCGCAACCTCGTCGAGCAGGCTGACCGTCGATACAAGCTCGATGCCCAAGCCGTTGCGCAGCCAGTATCCCAAAGTGGGATCGCGTGCAGCGCTGCGGGATCGACGCGCAGCTCGCGATCGATCGTCACGGACTCCCGACGCGGGGAAAAGGTCTCGCGGCCTCGCGCGACCGGCAGGCCCGTCATCGTCACCGCGCTCCATTGGATCGCCGTAGCGACGTGCTTGCGTTCGCTTGCATGGATACGCACGTTGACGGCGGGGCGGCCGGGCAGGTGCGTAGGCCATCACCAAGGCGCGGCCCTCACAGGCCTCCCTCTGCGAATGCAGCAGGGGCAGTGTTCCCTGCTCGCAACGCGAGATCAGCAGGGATACGGACCTTGGGGGAACCGCTGCGCGATCATTCGTCGCGCCTCGCGGAACGCCTGGACGTCGGAGATGAAGTAGTGGCCGTCGACCAGGATATCGCCGGCGGCGAGGCGAAGCGCCCGCAGCCACATGGACGTGGAAAATGCTGCCTCGGAGCATCGGGGCCTCGCGCGCGAATTCCGCCGCGCCGACGGCGGCGAAGATCCTCAAACCCGGGACCGCGCGATCAAGGGCCTGGACCCATGCGGCGTCCAGCGCTTCGCCCCCGAACCGCCACTCGTTCGTTGAAGATTCGCGCGGCCGACCCTGCGTGGCACGTGTCGAGGATCAGGACCTTGATGCGCGCCCCAATGTTTCCGAGCCAGTAGCCAAGTTCCTGGTACGGCAGCACCTTGTCGGCGAGCGCGATCCCGGCGCCATTGCCGTGACCGCTGAAGTACAGCGTCAGCTGGTCCGGCTGCCACCCGGCGAAGGCCATCGCGCGCAAGTTTCCGATGACCTCGTCGTAGGTGGCGTCTCCCCAGCAGCAACTCGTCATCCGTCACCCAGCCGCGGCTTCCCGTGAGCATCTCATGCACGCGACGAGCATCGTCCTCGGCGTGGCGAAGCGGCCGGGCGCGCGGGGCGACGTTCACACCGAGGGCGAGTAGGCGATGACTCATCAGAAGCTCCCCCGTTTAAACTTGACAGGCGAGCAGGCAGAGTTCAAATGACCGTCCGTGGGATGCCGGCCTGAGGGGTACGGCAGAGCTTTCGCTCGCCCAAGCCATGCTTACGACGACGGGCTAGCAGGCTCATCGGCAAGCAGCGGAGCCTGCGCCCACCAGACCCCCGCTCCGTTTCCCACCAGTTGCCCAACGCCACGTGCGGGGCGTTGTATCGATGTCGCACCATGTCGGGGTCGGGGTTCGACGAAACCGGCGGAATTCACCGCAAGTCGCCGCGTCGACCGACCCCCTTTGGTGATGCCGGTTTCGGAACCCTTCTCCCGCTCGAAAAAGTCGCCGTCGCTCACCGCACTACGCACGGCACTCGATGAGAAGCTGACCAGCGCTTTGCACCTGACTGTCATCGCAAGTCCAGTTCAGGCTCGAACAGACGTCGTATGGTTGGCCAAAACCCGAAAGCACGCACCCCGCAGGTTCCGAGACTGCGAACAGGCCGTGCAGTCGGTAGGGGCAGCGACAATCTTGTACTGTCCGGTTACGTCGTGCACGCAGACGTCCAGCCACGTTTGCAGCGCCCAGCTCGACGCCGCAAAGGTACTGGCCGATGGGAGGCAGCGGTCCGCATGTGGGCCGAATCCTAGCGGTCCAGAATCGCTCGGCCCGGGCGCGTCCAAAGCCGCGTCCGAGGCCATCGCCTCGAGGCAAGTTCGAACCCGTATCGGACGCACCGTCGGCGTCCATCCGTGGCCGCAGCATCGGGCGATATGGTCGGGGCATCCGGCTCGACATTGCCATTGTCGCTCGTGACGGCGTTCTAAGGAAGGTCCATCCCCTCCCCGCCTTCGCCGGAGGCACCGTCGGCACCGGTCGCATCGGGTTGCCAGGTGGGTTCAGCGCCGTCAGTTGGGTCCACCACGACGTGGTACTCGTCTGAGAGGAATTGCGGGCAGCCGCTCATGACGAGGAGCAACGCAAGCAACGTGGGCAATACCGCGGCGCAACGGCGCATCAGAACGTTCCCTCCAGGCCAACCGACAACGGCCCGAACCGTGCGCTCGCTCGCGGTGCCACTACGCGCTGGTGAACGAGGCGCGGTCAGCCACAGCACGACGCCGCCAACGATGCCGGCGGCGCCGATGACGTAGCCCGCGGTCGACCAATCCCGCGCCGAATGGAAGGCATCGATGTCACCTTGCGCCGCCGATGGGCAGTTGCCGCTGGGCTGCTGACACTTGCTCTCGAGCGAGGAGTGGCTCGACGTACCCGTGAGTCCCGCAATCATGCCCACGGTAAGCCCGGCAACGCCGACGGCGCCGGTGCCGAGCGCTAGGAGTTTGCGCGGGCCGAGGCCCGGCGAGGAAGTCTCCGCCTCGGGAGCCTGCCCGGAAGATCCACCCTCCGCCCCTCCCGCCGCAACCGGTTCGCCAGGCGAGACCTCAATCGATTCCTGCGCGCTCTCCGCCAGGACCAAACGGAACGTTCGCTCCCTTCGACCGGCGGCTGTGACCACGATGACGTGCTCGCCCGGGTTTACGGGTGCCGCTGCGTCGAGCGATACGGCCTCGAGTCTGGTCCCGTCGCGTCACTACGGTCTCGACCGGCGCTCCCAGCGCGAGCTTGATGGTGAGCTGCGCGAGCCTTTGGTCAACCGCGCGATCTGCTCGTTCGCGACCGCGGCCAGTTCGCCATCGCTCCGCTGAATCGCGAGGGCACGACCCTGCACCGCGTGGTCGTGAGCCACAACGGGATCACCGAGACTCTGCTCGCAGTCGGCGAGGTTCAGAAGAACCTTTGGCGTCGGATCGAGCTGAAGGCTCCGAGCGAAGTGGCGGACTGCGTCGCGGCAATTGCCCGCCTGCTTGAGTGCGTAGCCTTCCTTCGCTCTAACCGCTCCGGTCGAATCGGCCGCACGCGCCCGTGCACCTATTGCGGAGGTCGCCAAGAGCAGGGAGACGAAATGGCAAATGGTGCGGCGCATCGGGAGGGTACTCAGGGGGCGAGTGGGTCGTGTTTCGGTGCAGAACTAGGTCGCGGCGAGCGCTGACGCGTGCCTGTCACTGCTGTCGGCACCGTCGCCGCCGGCCGCGGAACCGAAGACATCGCGACTGCCGGCGTCGCCGACGACGCGGTGCGCCCGATCTGCGGAAGAGCCTCGACGGGAACGGCGGTTGCTACGTTGCTCGTGGCGGCTGTCACTGGCAACGTGGAGCCCGCGTCGGAAGCCACTCCGAACTGCAGGTGAGTACCCGGCTCGGGCGTCGATGCCGACGGGCGAAGCTCCCGGCGCTGCGCGCTGAAGCCCATCGCGACGGCGATCGCGAGACTTGCAGCAAGCCCGAGCACGCTCGCGCTCATGACCAAGAACCGCACGCGCCTACGCGGATGGCTGACGGCGCCGTTGGACGAAGACACACCGGCAACGGTGGACGCGGCAGGCAACGTCGGTGGACCCTCAGTCGAGTCTGCAGGCACCAACTCGCCTGCGACGCGGTTCTCCTCGTGGAGCGTCATCTCGGGCGGCGGTGCGACGCGCGTCTTCTCCTCCTCCCCATCCTCGTGGGCGGCGCGCCGACTCGACGTCTTGGGGTCCAGAGCGGTCGCGAGCGCGTCGCGCATCGCGCGCGCGCTTTGCCATCGGTCCCGCTTCTCGAACGCCAGGGCACGATCGATGACGCGCGCGACTGGCAACGGCACCTGCCATGCGAGCGATGCAAGCGGCGGCGCCGGTTGCGTTGCGGCTCGAACGAGAATCTCTTCGGCAGTCTCGCCCTCGTCGACGAACCTCCCAGCCATCAGGGGGAACGCCGTTGCGCCGACGGCCCACACGTCGCTGAGCGCGTCGACCTCTCGGGAGCGACCAAGGGCCTGCTCCGGCGGCATGAAGACCGGCGTTCCGAAGACCGCGCCCGTTCGCGTTTGAGTAGGGGACCCTTAGCGTAGGCGAGCGACGCCAAAGTCAAGCACCTTGAGCGTGCCCTCGCGAGTGATGAACAGGTTCTCCGGCTTGATGTCGCGATCGACGATGCCCCTCGCGTGTGCTGCCTCAAGCACGTCGAGAAGCTCGAGCACGAAGGCGACGACTTCGGCGACACCCAGCTTTCGGCCACCTCGCTCCCAGCAAGAATCGAGCGTCTCGCCATCCAAGAGCTCCATCACGAGAAAGAGCGCGCCGTTCTCGGTCGAGTCGTCGTCCAGAACGCGAACCGTGCCTGGATGTCCGACCGAGTTTGCCGCGTAACCCTCCCGCAAGAACCGCTCCCGCAGGCCACCGTGGAGAGTCAGTTCGCGGTGAAAAGAATCTTCACCGCCACGCGATTCGCATTGCGAAGGTGGGTGGCGGCATAGACCGCGGCCATGCCGCCGACGCCGAGGACGCGGTCGATACGGTACTTGCCGCGCGAGACTGCCCCCACGCCTGCGCGCGCTCGTGCGACATGCTGGTCTTCAGGTCCCGCCATTGTCCCCGCCGCGCTTGCGGACCAACCGTAGGTTTGTCCTGACAAATACCATGGCCGACGAGCCTCCTACCGTCAACGGCCGATGCCCCGACGGCAGGAGCCCGACGCTTTCGCAGCAGCCGTCGGGCGACGCATCCGCCACCTTCGCGAGGAGGCGGGTCTCACTATGGAAAAGCCGGCCTACGAGGGCCTAGGATGGAAGGGGCACCTCTCGAACCTGAAGCGCGGCTGGCCCATCCCGAATGTCGAGACCCTGCGAGTAATCGCCAATCGGCTCCGGATGCCTGCCCCTGGACCTGCTCACCTTCCCAGAGCACGATGCGCGCCAGGAGTTCATCGACCGCACCCGTACACTTTCCAAGAGCGCGATGAGAAAGCTGGTGGCCGAAACGCGGGCGACAGAGGCGACGACGAGAAGAGCGGGGACACGACAGCCCTGAAGTACGGTCGGGCGGGCCCCGCCGACCTGAGCTCGCGCCATACGGACTGAGGGCCGGGACGCCGGAGGCGTTTGCGGGAATCGCGCTCGGGGTGAACGTCGCGCCGCTGAAGCGGAGCAGCTTCACGCTTTGATCACGCTGAAGCAAAGCGGCGGCCGAGCTCGCGCCGGGAACCCCGACGGCAGCCCCGAGTCGTCGGGGCGGACCTGGGCCGCTTCGCAGCCATCACTGGCCGGGCTTCACGCGAGGGCTGCGGGGTGTCCGCTGTTGGTGACGTAAGGGCGTTATGACCAGAAGGCTGCCGCCCACCTGAGACATCGCCCACGTCGAGCCTGGTGGCGTCGCGACCGGATCTGGCGGCGGCGCGGAAGAGGCGGCGGGCTGGGCGGTTCAGCGACGGTGGGACGGCGGCCTTGTGGCTTGCACGGATGCGTGCGCCGCTCGGGGATGGGTAGTAGGTCATTGGCGATGAACACCGGCGACTCCCGGTTCGTGCAAGTGGACCCAAACTCGCCGTGGACGCAGGAGGACCTTCGACGCCTGGTGATGGAGGCGCCGCGCCTGGAGCGCGCGACGGCTCTTGCTTGCTCCACAGGGCCCTTCGCGCCCCTTAAGGACGACGGCTTGGTCTCCGGCGAAGCGGAACTGGCCGCAATTGACGTCGCCGCGTATGCGGTGGGACAACTCGGGGGCGGCGCTCCATTCGGCGACGCCATGTTTGTGCGCCGGGGAATGCGGGAACAGGCGAGCGACTGCGGGCCGCGCGGGCGCTTCTCGGGGCGCGACCGCCGACTCTCATTTCGCGGAGCATTTGCGCGAGCTGGCCGCGAACGTACTTGTCGAGCTCGACTTCTGGGAAGGCGAGCGGCCCGAAAGATGCAGAGAGCTTCAAAGCGCGGGCGGCGCGCCGATTCGCGGCGGCCGGGCGTGTTGACGACGCTGAGGCCATCCGCGAGGTCGACACGGAGTGGCTCGGTCAACTCCTAGCCAGCTACAGCCCCGCGCGACCCACGAGAGGGTCCGGACTTCGCTCGCTCACGAAGAAATCCTCGCAGAGCTCTTGGTCGAGATGGGGATTCTCGACGCGGCTCCCTGTCCCCATGCAACGACATTGGACGCGACCGCGAAGCGGCGTCGCAGAGAGCACGTCGATGACGTCTGCAAGCGTGTGGACGATGCGATACGCCAAGCACGCGAAGTTCCCGGCACAATTTACTCCGACACCCCCTCGGAGTAATCGCCTGCGCGGCGAGTGATGCCCTGGGGCATGCCCGAAAAACAATCCTCACCCTGCAAGTTCGAACACCTCGTCAAGGAAGTCGCCAAGTCGGCAGGCGCTGACGCGCGCACTCTGGAAGTTTCTGGCGGGGGGCAAGGCTCGACCGGCCGTCGCGACCAAAATCAATCGAGCGCTCACGCGGCTCGGCTTTCCGAGACCGGCCCGATGACCCCGCATTCACGCAGAGCGAGCGCGGCCCTTGCAGTATCGAGGCGGTATCGCCTGGGTGCCAAAGGGAGGTCGCCGTGGACCACTTCGATCGGGGCGACGGCTACTTCCCGACCCGCGAGGCGGCCCGCTACCTCGGCTTCCGCTCATTTTCCGGCGTCCGAAAGGCGGTGATGGAGGGACGCCTGCGTCCCGTCGGCCGCCGGGGGGGTACCGGCCCGCATCTGTTTACGGGGCCGAGCTCGATCGATTTGCGCGCGGCGATCCGCCCGGTACGCTTCATGCGGATCGTCCGGGTGCGCCTCCGAACGGAGAGGCACATGGACAAGAAAAAGCAGTGGATCAGGCGGTGGAACTGCTGGGTGGCCCCGACGAGGCTCCCCGGCGTGTGGACGAGAAAAAGGAGGTTGCCTGGTGAGAGCCCGCGTCACGGACCCGACGTCGGGGCGGAAGAAGGAAATCAGGAGGTCGTTGCCGGAAGCGGACGAGGCGACGGCATACCAGTGGCTCAGCGACGAGCGGGCGCGCATCCGCGCCGGCCTCGTCTTGGTCCCGCCTCCGCAGACGCGCTTCAGCGACTTCGCAGCCTCGCTCTTGGAGCGGAAGGTCACGCGAAGGACATCAAGAGCGCAAGGAGCCGTGAGCGCTGGCGCCACACGCTCGAGCACCTGATCGGCGGCACCGAAGGGGTGCAGGGCTTCGGTGAGATGTTCGTGGACCAGATTCCGCCCGCGCACATCCGACCATTGGCGGTGGGCATCGCGCGCTTCATCGCGAGCGGGCGCTACTCGCCGACCACGCCGAACGGGTGGCTCTCAATCATTAGAGTCATCTTGAAGGCCGCGAAGAAGAAGTTCAGCCGCCCGGCGGATCCGATGGAGGGCATCGAGTACTTCGACACGTCCGAGCACGAGACGTACACGGCGGAGGAGCCGAACACGCTCGACCCGGAGAAGGTGAGGAGTTTCTCGCCTGCATGCGCGAGGTGTACCCGCAGCACTACGCCATGACCCTCTCGGCTTAGCGACGGGCTTCGTCCTCCTCCATGCGGCCGATCCGCCGCAGCGGGAAGGCGCCGGATGTCCGCTGGGACGAGGGCGTCATTCTCGTTCGACGGTCGCACTCGCTCGGTGACGAAGTCATGGACACGACGAAGACGGGCCTCCGGCAACGCATCAGCGTGCCCGCCGACGTCATCGAGGTGCTCGCGGACACGTGCGAACGCAGCTCGCGACCCCGAAGCAGCATCGCATCCGGAGCTGCTCTTTCCTGCCGAGGACGGCGGCTTGCATCCGGAGCACTGCTCCGCACGCCGTTCGAGTGGGGGCGCTCATCGGTCTCGAGATGAGCTTCACCCCACGCGGGCTACGCCGCACGTTCAACGACCTCGCACGCGCGGCGAAGGTGGAGGCGCTCGTCACGAAGAGCATCTCCGGGCATCTCACCGAGCGGATGCGCGAGCATTACTCGACGGTCCACCCCGTCGAGCAGCGCGAGAGCATTGGCGCGGTACTGCGTCTCGTGAAGGACGGGCCCGTTACGCGCGACGCAGCGCGTGGTGGTACTCACGGTGGTACTCAAGACCCCGCGAGTGGTACTTCGAAGCGAGAAGCCGGATGAAGCCACTGCTCGAACCGGCCTTTTTCTCGAGCTTTCTTTGTAGGCGCGAGAGGTTTCGAACCTCCGACCCCTACCGTGTCAAGGTAAACGTAAGCGTTTCACATCGTTACGAGTAGTTTCGTCGTCGGTTTTTACCGTCGGATCGCGTTACCTGAACGTTCCAGCCGTTACTGCAGGTGACGACCAAGTGGGCAGCAAAGTGGGCAGCACGAGGGCGTGCCGCTCGCGCGCGTCGGGCTGATGCCCGCGTCCACCTTGCCAAGGTGGACGTCGACCTGTGAAGAACGTTAGCCAAGTGTACGCACGTTCGTCGCTTGTCGGGCCTCGCCAGCGCCTTCGGTGGCATCGCCGATGCGGGTGCTTCACCATGCGCACTGCAGTGTGCTCGTGGCGCGCCTGCCCGGGGCACGCGGGTGGGTGCTCGCCGCGACCAATCTGTCGGATCCGTCCTTCGCTGCGATCACCGCTGCAGACGCAGAGGCACGGCGACGGGGGGCAAAGCTCGAGGTCGTCCACGCTGTGGGATTTCTCGACATGCAGGCGAGCAATCTGGTCGAGCTCGGGACGCCATCCATTGCACCGCCGCCGCGGGTCTTCGAGGTCGCGGCCCGCGAGCTATCCGCGTGCGTTTCTCGCTTGCAGATCCATGCCGAGTGCAAGGTACTCGACCGCCCCGCGGCAGCGGCCATTGTCAGCAAGGCGCGAGCCATCGGCGCGGAGCTCGTCGTCGTAGGTGCACGAGGCAGGACGGGGTTCGACCTGTGTCCCTCGGGAACGTTGCGGAGAAGGTTGCACGGGCGGCTCCGTGCTCCGTGCTCGCGGTGAGGCAAAGAGCGCAGGACTGATTCCTGCGCGGCTTGCCACGCGTGCCGCGACCCCTCTTCGAGGCTGGGGTGCGGACGCCGAAACGCACAATCATCTCGCGTGAATCAGGCGGACATTGGTCCCAGCTCGAGCCAGCGCGCGACGTCACGGCCCTGGAGCATCCCCACCAGCTGTCCGTGGTCGAGCACGGGCAGCTGCTCGATGTTCTGCCGCGCGAGCTGATCGAACGCCTCTTTCAGCGGCTCGTCTGGCGCGGCCACCGCGAGAGACACGTCGCTGCGCATCACTTTGCCCACGGGCGTGCCGCGCCACTCGGCCGGTGCTATTCCGCGAACCTCCGTAACGGAGACGAGCCCGACCAGCTGGCCGTCGCGCACGACGGGTAACACGCGCTCGTCGGACCGGACCAGGTAGTCGTGGACTAGGGTCTCGAGAGACATCTCCGGTGACACCGTCGGGCCGCCGCGGCGCATGATCTCCTCCACGGTGTGGCCGGCGAAGGCGTCGTCGATGGCGATGCGCCTGTAGGACTGCGACGCCGCGCTGTGCAAGAACCAGCCGATGAAGGCGAGCCACAGCCCGCTCGCGAACCCCGTGCCGAAGAACACCACGTGGACGCCGAAGGTCATCGCGATGCCGGTGACGATGAACATCCAGCCGAAGAGCTGCCCGATCGCGGACACGCGACGCGTCGACTTCCGCAGAATCTCCGCTGAGCCCCCAAAGGATCGACCGCAGCACGCGCCCGCCGTCGAGCGGAAACGCAGGGACCAGGTTGAAGACCCCGATGACCAGGTTGATGGGACCGAGCCACGCAAGGAGGGTCTCCAGGGGACCGAGCCGCGCGTACCCGGCCCCTGCCGCCCCGGCGTCCGCGAACGAGACCGTCGTGGTCAACAAGGTGACCGCGAGAAACCCGAGCCCAAGGAGAATGCTCGTGATCGGCCCGACCACGGCGATGAAGAACTCCGCCCGCGCCGACGGCGGCTCGTGCTCGATGTTGGACACGCCGCCGAAGAGAAACAGCGTGATGCTGCGTACACGAAGGCCGTTTCGCCCGGCCACGAGCGAATGCGCGAGCTCGTGGAGCAGGATGCAACCGAAGAAGAGCAGCGATGCAAGGAGCGCGACGCTCAGCTGCTGCATCCGCGGCCAATCTGGGTGCCATCCCGCGAACACGATCGATAGGTTCCACGTGAGGAGCACGAAGATGAAGAGCCAGCTCCAGTCGACCCGGATTTCGATGCCGAACAACTTGCCGATGCGAAACGCGTGCATGATCACTCTCCCGTTGCCAGCTAACTGCGTTGTTGTCCGACTGCCGTGCGATCCGGGACTCTTCGGCTTCATGACGTTCGTCTTCCGCGGCTGCCGTTCACGCGGGTCGCGGCAAGCAGCTCCCATGCCGACGTCGACTTTTCTCCTTGCGTCGAAAACCAGGCGCGATCCGCGCGCGCGCCCCGAAGGCCGTTGCGCGCTCGCGCAGAGTCCGCGGCCCGTCCGTCGCTCAACGTTCGGTTCGCGCCGGCTCCGAGCAACCATTTCAGGCCAGCCGCTAACAATCACAAGAACCCCCCAGTTGCGCCTTTGCAACATGCGAAGTCATTCGCAATTTGCCGCATCTCGAGTGTGGCCGATCCTCAGATGGGGCGAGACGCTCGCAGGGGGTACCGCGGGTCGGCACCACCGGACCGCGACCGGGATCGCCTACTGGCAATACGCGCTGCAAGCGTCCTCCACTTTGCTGAACTGTCAGTGCTCGTCGTGACGCCGCCCCTGGTCGCGCCACCAACGGGGCTGGCGCGATCCTCGCTTGCGCGGAGCCGCCTGCAGCGGCAGGAATCCGGACTTCGAACCCAGGCCGCCGCTGGCGGTCACCAGAAAAGGGGCCCACTCCATGGACACGTCACCGGGTGGATCGAGGCGAAAGGCGAACGCCTTTCTCGAGGATGCCCTCCGGGGCATCGAGAGGATCCCCCTCGAGAGGGCTCTTCGCGCTTCTACGACGCACCGGCACGACTATCTCGATGCTTACGTCGCCAATCTTGCCAACGTCGTCGACATGGACGCCATTCGCGCCGCAAAGATCGGCATGGGAGTCGATCCGCTCGGCGGGGCCGGGGTCCACTACGGGAGCCGGATTGCCGAGCGCTACGGGTTGAACTTGACGGTCGTGAGCGACACGGTCGCGAGTGGCTCCACTTCATCCGTCAGCCCGAGGTCCGACCCCACACCGTCTTCCTGAGCGATTACGACATGCTGTTGCCCTAGCACCTCGTGCAAGGAGTGGACGTCTGGATCAACACGCCACGGCGCCCGTGGGAGGCGAGCGGAACGAGCGGCATGAAGGTGCTGGTCAACGGTGGCGTGAACCTCTCGGAGCTCGATGGCTGGTGGGCCAGGCATACACGCCCGAAGCGGGGTGGGCGCTGGGCGACGGCCGAAGAGCACGGCGACAATCCCGCTTGGGACGCTGTCGAAGCCGACGCGCTCTACGAACTGCTCGAGCGTGAGGTCGTCCCGGACTTCTGCGCGAATACATCAGGCAGCACTATCTCCCGGCTGCGTCCGCCTACCGCAAGCGAGCTGCGGACAACGGCGCAGTCGGCAAGGACATTGTTCGCTGGCAGCACGCACTACTGGCGGCACGCACTAAGAAAGACGTGGGCGACGTTGCGCTTCGGCGAAGTGAAGGTCGAGACACGTGGCGCGCAGCATGCATTCGAGGTGGGCCTTTTCCTCGGCGACCTCGACCCGGACGCCGTGCGCGTCGAGCTATTGGCCGACGCGGTCACGTGCCGTCCCGCGGTGCGGCAAGAGATGGTTCGCACTCGACAGTCGGAAGTCGAGCCGGATCGCCACGTCTACAGCGCGGCTGTGTCTGCGGCCCCCCCACAGCTGGATTACACGGCGCGAGTGATGCGCCACTGGGACGGCGTCGCGGTGCCCCTGGAAGTCGGCCCCGTCCTCTGGCAGCGGTGAATCCAATGCATCGAAAGTGCTCGACGCAATCCAGAAAGCATTGGCCATGAAGACCTGCACGCTCACTCCGGACTTGCTCCGAAAAATGGACGCGTATTGGCGCGCCGCAAACTATCTGTCCGTCGGCCAGATTTATCTCTACGACAATCCGCTGCTGAAGCGCCCGCTGAAGCTCGCGGATGTGAAGCACATGCTGCTGGGACACTGGGGCACGACGCCGGGCCAGAACTTCATCTACGTGCATTTGAACCGGATCATCAAGAAGTACGACCTCGACATGATCTACGTCTCGGGCCCCGGCCACGGCGGCCCGGCCGTCGTCGGCAACACGTACCTAGAGGGTACGTACAGCGAGGTGTATCCCGACATCAGCCAGGATGAAGCGGGCCTCCGGAAGCTCTTCATTCAGTTCTCCTTTCCAGGAGGAATCCCGAGCCACGCTTCTCCGGAGTGCCCCGGCTCGATTCACGAGGGCGGCGAGCTGGGCTACTCGCTCAGCCACTCGTTCGGGGCCGTGTTCGACAATCCGGATCTCATCGTCGCCTGCGTCGTCGGCGACGGCGAAGCGGAGACGGGACCCTTGGCCACGGCGTGGCACTCCAACAAGTTTCTCGATCCGGCGACCGACGGCGCGGTACTGCCGATTCTTCATCTCAACGGCTACAAGATTTCCAACCCGACCATCCTGGCTCGCATCGAGCGCGAGGAGCTGGACCACCTGCTCCGCGGCTACGGCTGGACGCCCCATTTCGTTGAGGGTCACGAGCCCGAGCTGATGCACGAAGCGATGGCCGCGACGCTCGACGCGGCGGTGGAGCAGATCAAAGAGATCCAGCAGAACGCCCGGGTGCGCGGAGACCTGGTTCGCCCGCGCTGGCCGATGATCGTCTTGAAATCCCCGAAGGGCTGGACGGGGCCGAAGGTAGTCGATGGCCTGCAGGTGGAAGGCACCTTCCGTGCGCACCAGGTGCCGCTCTCCGACCCAGCCACCCACCCCGAGCATCTCGAGCAGCTCGAGCGCTGGCTCAGGAGCTACCGCCCGGAGGAGCTCTTCGACGCGCAGGGCCGGCTGAAGCCCGAACTGGCCGAGCTCGCGCCCAAGGGCGAGCGACGGATGGGCGCGAATCCCCACGCCAACGGCGGCATGCTGCTCCGCGACCTGCGGATGCCGGACTTCCGCGCCTACGCGACGGCTGTGCCTTCGCCGGGGGCACGCGGCATCGGCGACACGCACGTGCTCGGACCTTTTCTGCGGGATGTGATGAAGCTCAATCAGGAGCACCGTCATTTCCGCGTCTTCGGTCCCGACGAAACGCTCTCCAACGGCCTGGAGGCGCTTTTCGAAGTGACCAAGCGCCAATGGGACGCCGCGACGGTACCCAACGACGAGTTTCTCGCGCCCGCGGGCCGTGTGATGGAAATGCTCAGCGAGCACCAGTGCGAAGGCTGGCTCGAAGGCTACCTGCTCACCGGGCGGCACGGGGTCTTCAACTGCTACGAGGCCTTCATTCACATCGTCGACTCGATGTTCAACCAGCACGCCAAGTGGCTGAAGGTCACGTCGCACCTGCCCTGGCGGCGGAAGATCGCCTCGCTCAACTACCTTCTGGCCTCGCATGTCTGGCGCCAGGATCACAACGGCTTCACGCACCAGGACCCGGGGTTCATCGACCACGTCGTCAACAAGAAGGCCGAGGTCGTGCGCGTTTATCTTCCGCCGGACGCCAACTGCCTCTTGTCCGTGATGGATCACTGTCTGCGCAGTCGCCACTACGTCAACGTCGTGGTCGCCGGCAAGCACCCGGCGCCGCAGTGGCTGACGATGGATGCCGCCGTCAAGCACTGCGCCGAGGGCATCGGCATCTGGCCGTGGGCCAGTAACGACCAGGGAGCTGCGCCCGACGTGGTCATGGCCTGCTGCGGCGACGTTCCTACGCTCGAGACGCTCGCCGCGGTCTCCATCATGCGGGAGCATCTGCCCGACCTGAGGATACGCGTGGTGAACGTCGTCGACCTCATGAAGCTGCAACCGCAGAGCGAGCACCCGCACGGGCTCTCCGACATGAATTTCGACGAACTCTTCACGAAGGACAAGCCGGTCATCTTCGCCTTCCACGCCTACCCATGGTTGATCCACCGACTCACCTATCGTCGGACCAATCACGACAACATCCACGTCCGCGGTTACAAGGAGGAGGGCACGATCACCACGCCCTTCGACATGACCGTGCTGAACGAACTGGACCGCTTCCACCTCGTGATGGACACCATCGATCGCCTGCCGCAGACCGGCGACAAGGGCGTCTACCTGAAGCAACGGCTCAAGGACAAGCTGATCGAGCACAAGCAGTACATCGACAAGAACGGCCAGGATTTGCCGGAAGTCCGCAACTGGACATGGGGCAACTACAAATGAATGCGCAGGCGCTCGCGGATACGGCGCGGGCGCTATTGGCCGGCGACAAGGGTCTGCTGGCGATGGACGAGAGCAACCCCACCTGCAACGCGCGCTTTGCCAAGCTGGGGATCCCTCAGACCGAGGAGGCCCGCCGCACGTATCGCGATTGGATCGTGAGCACGCCCGGTCTGAGCGAGTACATAAGCGGTGCCATCCTCTACGACGAGACGATCCGCCAGCGGACGAAAGACGACACTCCATTCGCCAAGGCCGTCGCCGATGCGGGGATCATTCCCGGCATCAAGGTCGACACCGGTGCAAAGGACATGGCCGGTCATCCGGGAGAGAAGGTAACCGAAGGGTTGGACCGATTGCGGGATCGCCTGGCCGAATACTCGGCAATGGGCGCACGTTTTGCCAAGTGGCGCGCGGTGATTGCCATGGGGGACCGCGTCCCCAGCCGCGGCTGCATCGAGGCCAACGCGCAGGCATTGGCTCGGTACGCCGCTTTGTGCCAGGAGGCAGGACTCGTCCCCATCGTCGAGCCGGAAGTGCTCATGAGCGGCGCGCACACCCTGGCGCGATGCTCCGAGGTGACCGAGGAAGTCCTGCGAGCGGTATTCAGTCAGCTCTATACACAACGCGTCGCGCTGGAGGGCGTGCTCCTGAAGCCCAACATGGTGCTTCCGGGCTTGACCTGTCCCAGACAGGAAGCGTTGGAGGAGGTTGCCGACGCCACGGTCCGGTGTCTGCTGCGCGCGGTCCCCGCTGCCGTTCCGGGGATAGCGTTCCTCTCGGGTGGACAGCCGGGTGCACTTGCGTCGGCGCGGCTGAATGCGATGAACGCACGCTTCAAGTCGCGATTGCCCTGGGCGCTGGCGTTCTCCTTTGCGCGCGCCATCCAGCAGCCGGCGCTGGAGATCTGGAGAGGCGAGCAGACTCACGTGAGCGCAGCGCAGCGCGCGCTCTGTCATCGAGCCAGGTGCAACTCGGCCGCGCGGCGCGGCGAATACAGGTCCGCGATGGAAGGGGCATGAGCCATGAAGTTCGACCTGCAGTCGCCTTCGAGCCAGACCAAGCCGGGCTCGTCACCGGACGGACTCAGTCACGCGGAAGCTCAGAAGGGCCCCGCGAATCTCGGCGAGGTCGTATCGGTGCGCGGAAGTGTCGTGGACGCACGGTTCGACACGCGTCTGCCCCCGATCTACTCGGTACTGCGCGCTGGAGATCGAGGCCGAATCGTCATCGAGGTGCTGGCCCAGCGTGACGCGCATCACGTGCGCGGGATTGCTCTTACGCCTACCGAAGGTCTCGCGCGTGGCATGGCCGTGGAGGACACCGGCGGGTCATTGAAAGCGCCCGTCGGCAAGGGGATCCTTTCGCGTATGTTCGACGTTTTCGGCAATGTGATCGACCGCGGAGCTGCGCTATCGGACGTCCACTGGCGTTCCGTGCATCGAGCCCCTCCGCCGCTCGCGCGCCGTTCCACCAAGTCCGAGATCTTCGAGACGGGCATCAAGGTCATCGACGTGCTCGTGCCGCTCGAGCGCGGTGGCAAGGCGGGCCTCTTTGGTGGAGCCGGAGTAGGCAAGACCGTGCTGCTCACCGAGATGATCCACAACATGATCGGGCACCACGAGGGCGTCAGCATCTTCTGTGGTATCGGCGAACGCTGTCGCGAGGGGGAGGAGCTCTACCAGGCCATGAAGGAAGCCGGCGTATTGCCGAACATGGTGATGGTCTTCGGCCAGATGAACGAGCCGCCGGGCAGCCGGTTCCGGGTAGGGCATGCGGCGCTGACGATGGCCGAGTACTTCCGCGACGACCAGCACCGCGACGTCCTGTTGCTCATCGACAACATTTTTCGTTTCATCCAGGCCGGGATGGAGGTGTCGGGCTTGATGGGGCAGATGCCGTCCCGGCTCGGCTATCAGCCCACGATGGGCACCGAGCTGTCCGGTTTGGAGGAGCGCATCGCCAACACCGATACCGGCGCCATTACCTCGATCCAGGCCGTCTACGTGCCGGCGGACGATTTCACGGATCCGGCGGCGGTGCACACGTTCTCGCATCTGTCCGCGTCGATCGTGCTCTCACGCAAGCGGGCGGGCGAAGGCCTCTACCCGGCCATCGATCCCCTTCAGTCCAGCTCCAAGATGGCTACGCCGGGCATCGTCGGTGCGCGGCACTACGCCCTCGCGCAGGAGATCCGGCGGACACTCGCGCAATATTCCGAGCTCAAGGACATCATCGCCATGCTGGGCCTCGAGCAGCTTTCGCCCGCCGACCGCAAGGTGGTCGCCCGCGCGCGTCGGTTGGAACGCTATCTCACCCAGCCCTTCTTCACGACCGAGCAGTTCACCGGCCTCAAGGGAAAGCTCGTCAGTCTCGCGGACGCGCTGGACGGCTGCGAGCGAATTCTGCGCGATGAATTCAAGGACTACCCGGAGAGCGCCCTCTACATGATCGGAACGATCGCCGAGGCGAAGGGCAACGCGAGACCTGATACGCCCGCGACGGCTGCCGGACCCGAGTCCAAGACCGCCGTCGAAGCGGTCTGACATGGCGCGACGCAAATGAATCTCAAAGTCCTCTTGCCCTTCCAGGTCTTCGCCGAGAAGGCCGGCGTGTCGCGGATCGTGGCGGAGACGCGCGCAGGCTCGTTCGGACTGTTGCCGCACCGACTGGATTGTGTGGCGGCACTCACGGCGGGCATCCTGATCTACGAAACGGAAGCGGACGGCGAGGTGTTCGTGGCCGTGGACGACGGGGTGCTGGTCAAGACCGGCGCCGACGTGCTCGTTTCGGTGCGCCGGGCGCTGGGCGGAGCGGACCTTGGTCAACTCCGCGCCTCGGTGGAGAAGGAGTTCAAGACCCTGGACGAGCGCGAGACCAGTGTGCGGTCGGTGATGGCGAAGCTGGAGGCGGGGTTTCTGCGTCGCTTGGCAAGCTTTCAACATGAGTGACGAGCCGACCCAGAGACCCTTGAAGGGCGTGCCTACCCTCGCCGATCAGGTCGGCGCGGCGGCCGTGCGTAAGCTCAAGGCGCGGCGTCACCCGACGCAGGTATGGTTTGGCCTGGGCATGATGGGGCTCGTCGGCTGGTCGGTGGCGATTCCCACGGTCCTGGGCGCGGCGCTCGGCCTCTGGTTGGACAAGCGGCATCCGGGACAGCATTCCTGGACGTTGGCGCTGCTGGTGGCCGGGCTCTTGCTCGGCTGTTTCAACGCGTGGCACTGGGTCGCCAAGGAAGACAGGGCGATGCGGGAGGAACGGAGGAATGACGATGAATGAAGCCCTGACACTGGTGCTGGCGTTACTGGCCGGAGGCGTGCTCGGCGCGATCTTCTTCGGGGGCCTCTGGTGGACGGTTCGCATGGGGGTGTCCTCCAAGCAGCCCGCACTCTGGTTTCTCGGCAGCATGCTGCTACGGGTGGGCATCGTCCTCGCGGGTGTCTACTTCGTCTCGGGCGGCCGCTGGGAGCGCATGCTGCTGTGCCTCCTGGGCTTTGCCCTGGCGCGGCCAGCCGTGACGCGATTGACGCGACCCGCGAACGCACGCCAAACCCGCCCGGCACCGGAGGTCAGCCGTGCGCCTCAGCCCTGATCAACTGATCTTCTGGCAACACGGCTTTCTAAAATCAACGCCACCATCGTGTTCACGTGGGGCTTGATGCTAGCGCTGACACTCGGCTCGCTGCTCGTCACGCGCAAACTTTCCACAGATCTGAAGCACGCCCGCTGGCAGAATTTGTTGGAAATCGTCGTGATCGCCATCCAGAAGCAAATCGAGGATGTCGGCCTCGAGAACCCGGAGAAGTACATCGGTTTTCTCGGGACGCTCTTTCTATTCATCGCCACCGCGAGCCTCTGCACGGTCATTCCGGGCTACGAGCCGCCGACAGGCTCGCTCTCGACCACCGTGGCCCTCGCGTTGTGCGTGTTCGTGGCCGTGCCGCTCTTCGGCATCAAGGAGCAGGGGCTCGGGGGGTACCTCAAGTCCTACGTCGAGCCGACTGTCATCATGCTGCCGTTCAACATCATCAGCGAGATTTCGCGGACGCTGGCCCTGGCTGTGCGCCTCTTCGGCAACATGATGAGCGGCGCGATGATCATCGGCATCCTGCTCACGATAACCCCCTTCATCTTTCCGATCGTCATGACGACACTGGGGCTGCTCACGGGCATGGTGCAGGCCTACATCTTCAGCATCTTGGCCGCAGTCTACATCGCCGCAGCGACTCGCAAACCCAAGCCTGCGCTCGCGGCTTGAAACCACGACGAACCAGACGAAGGACACGCCATGGATAGCATGACCATTATCGCAGTGGCATCGATTGTCGTCGCCGGCATCACCACCGGTTTCGGCACGATGGGGCCTGCGCTGGCGGAAGGGAGAGCGGTGGCCACCGCGGTGAGCTCGCTGGCTCAGCAGCCCGATGCGTCCTCGACGATCACCCGGACCTTGTTCGTGGGCCTGGCGATGATCGAGTCCACCGCGATCTACTGCTTCGTGGTCTCGATGATCCTCATTTTTGCCAATCCGTTCTGGAATCACGTGATCGCGCAAACCGCGGGCAAGTGATCGATGCTCATCGATTGGTTCACCGTCGGCGCGCAAGCGCTGAACTTCGTCATCTTGGTATGGCTGATGAGGCGATTTCTATACAAGCCCATTCTCGGTGCCATCGAGGCGCGGGAGAAGAAGATCGCTGCGGAGCTTACGGACGCTGACACCAAGAAGGCAGAGGCCAAGAAGGAGCGCGACGAATTCCAGCAAAAGAACGAGGCGTTCGATCAGCAGCGCGCGGCGCTCTTGAGCAAGGCGACGGACGAGGCGAATGCGGAGCGTCAGCGGCTTCTCGACGAAGCCCGGAAGGCGGCCGACGCGCTGAGCGCCAAGCGACGGGAAGCGCTGGGAAACGAGGCCCGTAGCCTGAACAAGTCCGTCAGTCGCCGTGCCCAGCAGGAGGTGTTCGGCATAGCCCGGAAGGTGCTGACGGACCTCTCCACGACGAGCTTGGAAGAGCGCATGTGCGCGGTGTTCACTCGCCGCCTGCGAGAGATGGATGCGAAGGTGAAGGCGGGCCTGGCTGAGGCCATCGAGACGGCGTCCGAGCCCGCGCTGGTGCGCACCGCGTTCGATCTGCCCGCGGAGCAGCGCGCGGTGATCCAAAACGCGCTCAACGAGACCTTTTCGGCGGACGTCCGGGTCCGGTTCGAAACCGCGCCGGATCTGGTGAGCGGGATCGAGCTCGCCACGAACGGTCAAAAAGTGGGCTGGAGCATCGCGGACTACCTCACGTGGCTGGAGAAGGGAGTGGGCGAACTTCTGAAGGAGCAGGACGACGCAGCAGCCAAGGCCAAGGCCGAGCCGAAGCCTGAAGCCAAGGCTGAACCGAAGCCTGAAGCCAAGGCCGAACCGAAGCCCGAGACGCAGAGCCAATGAGCACTGCGCCTGAGAGCTTGCAGAGTGTCTTCGAACGCACGTTCGCGGGTATGAGCCAGGTCCGTGAGGCCTTCACGCCGCAGCTGCTGCCGCGGGAGGTGGGCACGATCACCAGCATTGCCACGGGCATCGCCAAGGTGTCGGGGCTTCCCGGGGTGGGCTTCGAGGAGTTGGTCAAATTTCCCGGCGGCGTGTTCGGCATCGCGTTCAACGTGGACGAGGATGAAGTCGGCGTCGTGCTGCTCGGCGAATACTGGCATCTGCACGCAGGCGACGAAGTCGAGCGCGCGGGCCGAGTCATGGACGTGGCCGTGGGCGACGGCTTGGTGGGACGCGTCATCGACCCGCTCGGCCGACCACTCGATGACAAGGGGCCGGTGGTCTCGAGCGCGCGGCTGCCCATCGAACGCCCTGCCGCACCCATCATGGACCGCGCGGCCGTCACGGTGCCGCTCCAGACCGGCCTCAAGGTCATCGATGCGCTCATTCCCATCGGGCGCGGCCAGCGCGAGTTGATCCTGGGTGACCGGCAGACGGGAAAAACGGCCATCGCGATGGACACCATCCTCAACCAGCGTGACCAGAACGTCCTATGCGTCTACTGCGCCATCGGACAGCGAACTTCAGCCGTGGCGAAAGCCGTCGCCAACCTGCGGGAGAAGGGGGCGATGGAGTACACCGTCGTGGTCGTGACCGAGGGCAACGACCCGCCAGGCCTCGCCTATATCGCTCCCTATGCCGCGACGAGCATCGCGGAGCACTTCATGGAAGAGGGGCGCGACGTGCTGATCGTCTACGACGACCTCACGCAGCACGCCCGCGCCTACCGCGAGCTCTCGCTCCTGCTTCGCCGCCCCCCGGGCGCGAAGCCTTCCCGGGCGACATCTTCTACATCCACTCGCGCATGCTCGAACGTGCCACCCACCTGCGCACGGATCGGGGCAGCGGCTCGCTCACCGCCCTGCCCATCATCGAGACCGAGGCGCAGAACATCTCCGCATACATTCCCACCAATCTTATTTCCATCACGGACGGGCAGATCTACTTGTCGCCATCGCTCTTCGAGCTGGGCGTGCTGCCGGCGGTCGATGTCGCCAAGTCCGTGTCGCGCGTCGGCGGGAAGGCGCAGCGGGCGGCCTACCGCGCGGTGGCGGGGGACCTCAAGCTCGCCTACGCACAGTTCGAGGAGCTCGAGACCTTTGCCCGTTTCGGCGCGCGTGTGGATGAAGACACCCGCAAGGTCATCGAGCACGGCCGGCGAATCCGGGCTTGCCTCAAGCAGCCCGAGCTCGCCCCCGTATCCGTGCCCGCGCAGATTGCCGTCCTGCTGGCGCTGACCGCGAAGCTGTTCGACGCTGTGCCGCTCGACCGGATGCTGGACGCCGAGAAGGCCGTGCAGGAGGCGGCGGCGAGCATTCCGGCTGACGTGCTCGCGCGATTCGACACCGCCAAAGACTTGAATGACGCAGATCGCAGGACCGTCACTGCCCTCGCCAGCCAGGCGCTGGCGCCCTTCTATCCCAAGCCCGAGGCAAAGCCCGGGGTGAAGCCCGACGCAAAGCCCAAGGCGAAACCAGGGGCAAAGCCCAAGCCCGAGGGTCGAGCGAAGGGCACACCGAAGCCGACGGCGCCGTCCGGGGACGGGTCATGAGCGAGACCACCGAGAGCCTGCGCCGGAAGATCGAGAGCGCCGGAGATCTCCAGTCCGTCGTCCGCACCATGAAGGCCCTGGCGGCCTCGAGCATCGGACAGTACGAGAACTCGGTACGCGCCTTGGCGGACTACTACCGGACCGTCGAGCTCGGATTGAGCGCGTGCTTTCGAAAGAGCGGGCCGACGTCTTCCATGGCGAAGGGCGCGAAGACCGACCCCGATGCGGTCGGCGCGGTCGTGTTCGGTTCCGACCAGGGGCTCGTGGGCCAGTTCAACGAGATTGTCGCCGACGATGCCATGGCAGTCCTCGGCGCTCTGCACGGGAGAGCCCAGGTCTGGGCCGTCGGCCAGCGCGTTCACGCGCGCCTCGCGGACGCGGGCCTTCCGCTGATGGGCCTCTTCCCCGTTCCGAGCTCGGTCCAGGCTATCGCCCCGCTGGTCGGGCAGATTCTCGTGGCTGGCGAGACGCACCACGGCCGGCCTGAAGTCACGGAACTCCACCTCTTCTACAACCGCCCCACATCCGCGGCGGTCTATGCGCCCGTCCGCCGTCGGCTGCTACCGCTGGACGACGAATGGCGGCGCGAGCTGATCGCGCGGCCCTGGCCGACCAAGAACTTGCCCGAGGTCGTGGGTGACGGCACTGCAACGCTGCGCTCGCTCATCCGCGAGTATCTCTTCGTCTCGCTCTTTCGTGCGTGCGCCGAATCCCTCGCGAGCGAAAACGCGAGCCGTCTGGCAGCGATGGAGCGCGCCGACAAGAACATCGACGAGCTGCTGGAGACGCTCAAGGGGACCTTCCATCGCTTGCGTCAGATGGGCATCGACGAGGAGTTGTTCGACGTCGTATCCGGCTTCGAGGCGCTGCCCCAGGCGCGAGGCGACTCGGAGCATCGACGGCAATGAAGGAGCAACGGCGCGCAGGTCGAGCTCGGCCAACGACTTGCCGATCGCGGGGCTCCCCGGAGCGAGCACGATCGGCACGGCGTCCAAGCCCGGTAGCAGCGCGTTGACGTCGGCGAGGACCCGTGGCGAGCTTGTGTTCCTGCCCTGGCGCGCGAGTACCTCGACGGTCAGCTCCGCGCCAACCCGCCCGCCCTGGTCCCACTTCACGTCCGCGTTCTCGCCGGAGCATCGCAGCGCGTAGAGACTCGAGGGGCGTAGCCCCGTGACGGCAGCGCCCGATCGTTCCCCCCGAGGCCGGCGTCAATCCCTAGCATCCTCGCACACATGGACCTGGCGATTGACGGACGGAGAACTCGGAGCGTGACCTTCTGAATCGAACTTGCGCATTCGTGTCGCGCGCTCGGAGAGCCTCGCGTCGAAGAATGCTCCGGCCAGCACTCCCGCGGTTCCGCCGATCAGGGCCCCACCGAGGGCGCCAAAGAGGCCGGCGCTTGCGCCTACGACCGCGCCGACGAGAGCGCCAGGCACGCCACCGAAGGCCTCGTACCCGAGGCGATGGTTCGCCACGTCCGCCGAGGAGCTCGTGCTGTCCGCGCGCCACCGGCGCAGGGTGCCGATATTCGTGACGCTGTGGAAGCCGAGGCCCCGCAGCATCCCCGCCGCGGCGGCGCTGCGGAACGCAGCGCGCGCGTAGACGAGGACCACGCGTGCATGCTCGCCGAGCTCGCTCTGTCGAAGCGCCAGATCCTCAGCCGGAATGTTCACGGCGGTGGGGACGTGGTCGACCGCGAATTGCTCCGGCGTGCCGACATCGATCAACAAGGCCCCTGCTTTGAGAAGCTGACGTATCTGTCCGACTCGCGCCGTGTCGCGCCACCAAAACTACCCGACAATCGCGAACAGCCAGGAGGCAGACAGAATGGCGCAGAGCGCCGTGCTCATGGAGTTGGTCATGGCGTTATTGCTCCCCTCGTTACCTTTCTGACGCATGCCGCGTGCCGCGAAGTCTTGGCGGGACTTCGATGCCGAGACGCTCGGGCGCCTGCCGCCTCGCGCCGCGGAATCGCCCACCGCTTCGCATATTGCGACACGGGTTCGCGCAATGACGGAAAGGACCCACGGCTCTACGGTGGCAGGAGGTTTATCGGCCCACCTCATTCGCGCCTTCGCAAGGCGACCCACGGCCGTTTCCAGCTCCCATTTCCCGCGTCGGCGCGCCGCTGAGGACGGAGGCACCCGTAGGCCCGAGGACGCGATTCGCTTGGCTCGAAATGTGCTGCCCCCGGCACCGTAAAAGCGAGGGCCCGCTCCAGTTCCGTTGTCAGGCTCTCCCTCCGAAGGAGCATCCATGACCATGCGTCTGCCATTCGCCGCCGCCATCCTCTCGCTGTCGATCGTTGCTTGCGACAAGCCCGCCGACCCGCAGCAACAGTCCGATATCGCGCAAGCCGAGGCGCAGCAGAAGATCGCGGCTGCCAAGAAGGAAGCGGATCAGAAGATCACGGCCGCGCAGACCGAGGCCGATAGGCGAACGGCCGACCTGCAGGCGAGCTTCGCGAGGACGGTGGAAGATTACCGCCACAAGACGCAAACAGACCTGGGCGATCTGGATCGCAAGATCGACAGTCTCGACGCTGAGGAGAAGACGGCCACAGGAAAGGCGAAGAACGATCTGGACGCAAAGCTGCCTCCGATCAAGACGAAACGAGCCGCGTTCGCTGCCGATTTCAAGTCGATCGACAACGCCGCCGCCGTGACCTGGGATGCGACGAAGGCGCGACTCGACAGCGAATGGAACGACCTAAAGACGCTCGTGGACGGAGTGTCGTGATTCGAGCCGACGGCAGGTGGGGCCCGCCTGCCGGGTTCATGTTTGAGTGTCTGCTACCTTCGTCCGCGTGGAGCGACAAGAGCCAGGCTCCGAATCACCGATCGGGCAAGCCTGGCGCGCCGTGCTCGCGTACGCTCCGAGGCGCCCGTTAGCGACGGGCGCAACAAGAGGGTGCGCGGCAGCGATTGCGTTTCTCGCTTGTCTATGGGGAGCGAGCGAGGCTGGAGCGGCCGATCCCTTGAACTCGAGCAACCGACCGACTGGCTCGGGCTCTTCCGTCGACGAGAGCGGGCACAACGAGTTCAACCTGGTCCCCGTCGCGGGTGGGACGACGGACATCGGCATCGGTGGTGGCTATTTCATGGGCTTCGACCGTATCCGCGCGGGAATGACGCCGTACATATGGGACATCGAGTCAGCCGCCTTCGTGACGTTTGCTCGCGGCCCGGGCGGCGGCGTGGTTGTTCCGTATCAAGATCTCTATGTTAAGCTCGTCGTTCCGCGGTTTCTGAGTCCCACTCTGGAGCTCGAGGTTCGTCCGGAGTACAGCTGGGAGACGACGCTGGGCTACTACGGGCTGGGAGACGCGGCGTCGGCTTCGCTTCCCGCCGGAGCACCGGAGAAGTACTTCGAGTACGGCCGCCTCCACCCCGAGCTCTACGTCCAGCTGCGCTGGCGAATTCTCGACCACGTAATCGGGCGAACGGGGGTTCGCTACGTCCAGAACTGGATTCAGGTGGCCCGAGATTCGAAGCTGCAGCAGGATTCTGCTCACGGGAAGTCCAAAGGTGAAGACGCTCCTCGGCTCGACCGCTCCGAGCGGCGGTGCTCTCTTCAGCTACGGCATCCAGTTCGACAATCGCGACAACGACGTTTCGACGCACCGGGGAACGTTCGACTCGTTCGACGTGCAGGTGAGTCCCGGGGGCACCCCGTGGCTTCCGTATCGGTACGCGCAGGCCACGGCGGACATGCGCCTCTTCGTCCCGATCTGGAGGCCCCGGATTACCCTCGCAGGTCGCATCGCGGGCGACGTCCTTTACGGTACCCCCCCATTCTACGAGCTTGCTCGGTTCGAGGACACCTACGCAATCGGCGGGCTCAACGGGGTGCGGGGCGTCCCGGCCCAGCGCTACCATGGCAAGGTCAAGGCGCTCGGGAACATCGAGCTACGAACGGAGCTCGCAAACTTCCACGTCTTGGGCAAGGCACTCGTCTTCGGTGTCGTGGCCTTCGCCGACGGGGGGCGAGTCTGGGCGGACACTACTGCCCAGCCACAGCTTGATGGTCGTGGAGTCGGATTAAAGTACGGTGTCGGTGGCGGGTTGCGCTTGCAATCGGGCTCCGCCTTCGTACTTCGAGCCGATGTGGCGTGGTCTCCTGACGCGTCACCGGTTGGGGCGTACGTCGCCGCGGGCGAGATGTTCTAGCCTATAGCCTAGGGGACGCACACGCCCACCGGCCGCGACGGCCCGGAGGGCTGCTTATCGGCCAATCCAAAGGCAGATGCGTTTGCGCGAATCCTCGTCGCCTTCCGGCCGAACCAGCCTGCCGAATCCAGCACCACAAGGCCACTCGAGCCGGTGGTGAGGTCGTAGCCAAGCTCGACCCAGCCGAGGTCCATCAACACGGCACCCTCTTGTCGCGTTCCATGCCGCGCGTATTCCATTTGCACCGAGGTTGCGCCGCCCCGAGCGACCACCGATCGCAGCTCGAGCGACGAGCCGGTCGCACGGATCTCGCCACTGACCTGCAGGTGGGGCATTCGAAAAATGTTCGCCGCCCAGGTCGGTACGCCCGCGTTGTCGGCGAGGAGCACCGTGGCCGGGCTGGCATCTGTCGCTGTCCCGCGAAGGTCCGCGTGAAAGCTTGCCCCATCGCGGCTTCGGAAAATCGCATCTCCCATTTCGATGTTCCCCAGCCAGGTGGCCGCTCCGTGACCGATGCGGCCTTCGGTGACTGCCACCGTGCTCCCCGACAGGTCGACCGAGTCGAGACCGCTGGCGCGGTTGCTTGACGCGCGCCGCGCCCTCAGGTCGGCCGAGAGCGCCGCCGCGACCGTTGTCGCCCCGAATCGCGCTCGAAAATCGCGCACGACGACGTGGCTGTCCCCATTTGTCGAACCCGAGCGGAGGTCCGTCTCGGCATGCAGGCTTGCGTCGACTCGCCCTCTCTCGACGCAGACGTCGCTCGGCAGAGCTGCCATCATCGCTGGACTACTGAGGTCCACGATTGTCGCGCTCGGCACATCCAACGAGATGCTTCCCTCGTTGCCCGAGGGACCCACTGCGAGTCGCGATGCATTCAGGGTCAGCGACGACACACTGAGAATATCCGCGTGCGGCCGGGCGGCGAGGTCAGCCCGGACTGAAACATCGCGCAAGACCACGTCGCTACGCCCAAGCTCGAATGCGTGGTCGACCAGGCTCCACCGTCGCAGCGCGACGCGCGCCACGAGCCTGCCCTCGACGATGGCCGCCCCGTAGCGAGCTCCGACACCGTCCGCGACTATCGTCGCCGCGCCCGACGCGTGTTGAGCCGACAACGACAACCGCAGCCGGGCGGACACGGCAGCCCGACCGCCGGTGATCACGAAAGGCGCGCCCGCCGGCAGCACTGCGCCGAGCTGACGGAGGTCGTCGATGCCGACGCGCGGAAGCACCACGTCGAAGTCCGCGTCGGGCAAGCCTGGCGTGATGATGGCCCGACTTGCTCGAAGACTCGCGGTTGACGCGTGAGCGTGGATCCCACGCCATGTCGCATGCGCATTCTGGAGCACGACGTGACTTCCGCTCAGGTCGATGCGCTTCTCGGCCGCAACGAGGTCGCGAAGCTCGATGTGCCCCGTGACCTCGCCCGCCAGTCTGTCCCGTCCTTGGCTTGCCGAGAAGCCTCTGGCGGCGAACTCCATTTGTCCCTTTGCGCGTCCCTCGACCAGCGACCCCTCGACACGGCATTCGGCAGTCACGAGGTCGGCGCGCAAGCCGAAGGTCGACGCAGGGAGGAGGCAGGCTCCCCAGGCGTCGAGGTCATGGGTCTTGGCGCCTTGGACGTCGACGACGAATGTCGCGTCGTCGAAGGCATGGGTTACGTCGAGGTGGTGGCTCACGACCGTTGCCTCGATCGACGTTGCGTCGGCCTGCGCGGTCGGAATCGACGAGATACGGCAATCCGAGCAGCGCGCGTGAAGGAAGCCGGCGGATCCCTCGACGCGGAGGTCGACGCGCACGGGCGCGTCGAAGACGAGCTTGCCGATGACCAGCTTCGTATCCGGCGACTCCGTCCAGACGCGTGTACCGTCGACGAGAACGCCGTGCTCCAAGAGAACGTGAGCGTCCAGCGGCCCCTGCGCACGGGCGAACCGAACGTCGCTCGCGGGAAGGAGCGTGGTGAGCGCATTGGCCGTCATCGCGACACCGCGAAGCTGCGTCGTTGCTGACACGTACCGCAGGACCTCGAGGCCGTCCGGCTCTCTCACGTCGAACGGATGCACCGTCGCCTCGACGTGTCCATGAAGGTTCGTGGCGAGCGGGCGGCCGCCAACCCAAACGTCGAGTGCGGCCACGTCCACGGAGGCAGGACCGACCTCTAGCCATCGGACTGGGCGAAAGAGCCACCGCCCGCGCACGCGCATGTCGCCCTCGCCTCGTATTGTCTGGATCCAGACTTCGCGGACGTGCTGCACGTCGACATCGTCGAGCCGGACCATCCAGAGGTGGTAGTTCGCGTCCGTCAGCAGCGGGGGCGCTGGCCCCAAATACGGAGGATCCGAGAATCCGGGTACGGGGGGCAGCGCCGCCACGAGGCCTGGCGTCGCGTCTGCAGGGTCGATCCGGAGGCGCGCTCGCATGGCAAGACCGGTCGCCCGCACGTGCGAGGCGTGGAAGCGCTTGTGGATGAGCTCTGAAAAGGCGATGCGAAAGTCGCAGCTGTCGATCCGAAGGATCCATTCGACCGCGCTGTCGCGGCCGCGAATCGTCAATCCTTCGACGTGAATTTGGCCGGGAAGAATCGAATATGCGCTCGTATATTCTACCCGTAGAGCGCTGATATCCTGATTGATCGCGTTGCGAAAGAGCCGGGTCTCTAGAAATACGTTCAACCCGATGACGTACAACGCAGCCGCGCACGCGAGAAGCTTCGCCGTCACAAGACCGGTCTCTCGCCAAATCCGTCGCGCGATCGGCACCTGTTGGAATGCCTCGTGTTCCTGTGGAGTGGCGCCCATCGGGAGAACCTAATGCATGAGGCGGTCCATTCGAACCTGCTCGACATCCCCGAGTACCCGGGGACCGCGCGACCGGCACGTACGCGGCGCTCGTCACTCGAGCGGCGGCACGATGAGTCAGAGCGGCGAAGTCACTCCGCGGCCTTCGCGGCCACACCGAGGACGACGCGCAGCTCTCGCTTCGAGGAGCCGGGGCCGAGCTTGACGAGGGGCGGCTCGAGCACCGCACCATCGAGGGTCATCGACACGACTCCGCGACCGGTGCCGCTGGAGTTGTCGACCACGACGTGAACATTCTCGTCCCCCATGCGGACCCATGCCTCGAACCCTCGCCAGTGCGGTGGAACGCACGGATTGACGTGCAAGCCGCCTTCTCTCCGGCGAAGCCCGAGAATCTCCTCCACGCCGAGGCGCCACATCCACGCCGCAGCGCCCGTGTACCACGTCCAACCGCCACGGCCGACGAATGGCGGGACCCCATAGACGTCGCCCGCCAAGACGTACGGCTCTACCCGGTAGCGCCCCGCGCCTTCGCCAGCCTGCGTCTTGAGAATCGGATTGAGGAGCCGAAAGATTTCCGCAGCCCCTGCGCCGTCGCCGATGCGGGCGTGTGCGAAGCCGAGCCACGTCGCGGCATGGGTATACTGGCCGCCGTTTTCGCGGACGCCCGAAGGATACGCCTTGATGTAGCCGGGATCGGGCTCGCTCCCTTCAAACGGCGGATCGAGGATGACGACGAGGCGCTCGCTGTCTCTCACGAGGAACTCGTTGGCCGACCGAAGCGCCTGAGCGGCTCGCGCAGGCTGCGCCGCGCCCGACAAGACGGCCCACGACTGCGCGATCGAGTCGATCCGACACGTGCGCGCGCGCGCGGTGCCGAGCGCGGATCCGTCGTCGTAGAACGCACGCAAATACCACGCACCATCCCACGCCACCTCGTCGATTCGCCGGCCGAGCGCGGCCGCGCTCTGGCGCCACCGCTCTGCTTCCTCGAGGTCTCCCTGGCGCTCGCATAGCGTGGCAAACGCGTTCATCGTCGCGCAAAGAAAGAAACCAAGCCACACGCTCTCGCCATTGCCAAGCACACCGACGCGATTCATCCCATCGTTCCAGTCGCCATCGCCGATCAGCGGCAATCCATGACACCCCTCGGTCTTGGCGCGCACCATGGCTCGACGACAATGCTCGAAGACGGTCGCCTCGACGGGAGCAGGCGCAAACTGAGCATAGCGATCGTGTTCGTCGTGCCGTAGAGGTGGCGCTGTCAGAAATGGCACGGAGACGTTCAGGATGGACGCATCTCCGGTTGCCTCCACGTAGTGCGCGGTCACGAAGGGCAGCCATGCCATGTCGTCGGAGCAGCGGGTGCGCACGCCCCGGTCGGCCGGCGGATGCCACCAATGAAGGACGTCGCCCTCTTCGAATTGATGGGACGCGGCGCGGAGAATCTGCGCTCGGGCCAAGTCCGGCGACCCGTGGACGACGGCCATCACATCCTGCAGTTGATCGCGATATCCGAAGGCACCGCTCGACTGGTAGAAAGCCGTACGCGCCAAGAGACGGGACGAAAGGGTCTGGTAGAGGAGCCAGCGATTGAGCAAGAGATCCATCGCCGGCTCCGGCGTCTTCACCTGGACTGCACCGAGAAGGGCGTCCCAATGCTCATGAAGAGCGAGCCAAGCGCGCTCCACTTCCGCCTGCGCGCGGAAGCGCTGCGCGAGAGCGACGGCCTGCGCCTCGTCACGCCCCTGTCCGAGAACGAAGTGCACGTCGAGCGATTCCCCCGGTGCTAGCTCGAGATGAGTCTGAAGCGCGGCGCACGGATCGGCCCCGACCTCGGTGGCGCCAGACAACCCCCAGCGGCCAAGCGCCGCGGGCCGTGCGTAGCTTCCACTGCGACCGAGGAACTCCGCACGATCGAAGGTGAACCCGTGCGGAGGGCGATCGGCGGACACGAAAGCAACGCGGTCGCCAAAGTCGGCGTTCCATCCGCATCGCGCGAGGAGACACTGCGCCGACGCGTCGAGCTCACAGACGACGTGCGACTGGTGCTCGTCCCGTAGCGCGCCCAAAACCCATTCGACGTAGTACGTGGCGGTAAGGCGTCGCGAACGTGGGAGGCGGTTCGTCAGTCTGAGGCGCAGGATCTTCACCGGAGCATCGGGCGGCACAAAGACGGTCAGCCGTTGGCCCAGGCCGTGGCTCTCGCGTTCGTACGACGAGTAGCCGGCACCGTGCCGCACCACCGTGTTCACGTCTAGGCCCGCCGGCAGCGGCGTCGGCGTCCAAACCTCCGCAGTCTCCTCGTCCCGCAGGTAGAGCGCCTCGGAGGGCGCGTCGCCCACGGGATCGTTCCTCCACGGTGTAAGGCGGTTCTCTCCGCTATTACCCGCCCAGCTGGCGCCGAGCCCCGACTCGCTGACCAGGCAGCCCGCTTCTTCGTTCGTGAGCACATTGCACCAGGGTGCAGGCGTGGGCCGCGCAGGGTCGACTTTGATGACGTATTCGCGTCCGTCCCGGGTGAATCCACCATGGACGTTCTCGAAGACGAGCGTCGGCGGCGCCGGAGGCAGCGTCACGTCGTTCACCACCGGACGTGTCGCCGCGAAGTGAGGCAGAGGCGGCACCGGGGTCGCGGCGCCCGCAAGTTGCTCCGGCAACGAGCCGTTGTCGCTATCGAGGAGCACTCGCGCGGCCGCGGCGATCCGCGTTCGATCGTCCGAAGACAACTGATCGGCCGCCAGAACGAAGATCCCGCTTCGCTTGTTCAGCCAAGCCCCTGCGCCGGCTTGAATCAAGAAACTCCGCACGCTCCCGGGTTCCTCGGCCTGGTAGCCGGTGGAAGCTTCGTCGAGAAAGACTATCTCGGCCTTCTGACCACACATCCGCAGGAAGCGAAACGTGGCGAGGATGTCGCCCACGAGCGCGAGTTTCTCTCGGCTACGCACCCGAACGACAAGAAGTGGCTCGTCCCCCGAAATGCCGTGCCCCCAGAGACTGTTCTTGGAGGGATGCGCAGCCGAGAGCTCCGCTCGCGAGCCACGTAAGCCGACGCCCGGGAATAGGAGCCGGGATACGAGCCTCATCGCATGAGGAAGGAGGGCCGGCGTCATGCCCTCTCGGTCGAGTCGTCTCGCCAGCTCGCGGCGTGCGTCGTGGACGGACCACCGCACCGCGTGGAGCGAGCCGAAGCGACGCGACAGGTGCAGCACGGCCTCGCGCGTCTTGGCGACCGCCGTCACGAGCGCTACTTCGACCCGTGCGCCTGGAGCAAGCTTCACGCGGACCGCGAGCACGAGAGCCGGATCCAGCGGCGAAAGACTCTTCTCATCATACCCCGCCCCCCGAACGGTCAACTGCGGAGCGCGCGCATCGCGACGCCGCCCCACGAAGACCCTTCGATTCGTCTCCGAGCCTATCCACGTTACGGCCGCGTCATGCCAGACAACGCTCTGCAACACGACAGCGGCCGCCTCGTCGGGACTGCGTTTGCGGCGGCTGGCCAGAACCCCATGCTGCTCGGGCAATGGCTCGCACTCGACGAAGAGCCGGGAAAACGCGGGCTGACGCGCCGACGCCGCAAGAGACTCCAAAACCGGCTCCGCGTAGGTGATCAGCGTGAGCGTTCGGTGCTCGTCCGTCTCGTTGTGCAGTGTCACGTTGCGAACCTCGACATCGTCGACCGCACACACTGCGATCTCCGTACGCAGCGAGATGCCCTCGTCACGGTGGTGAAACTCGACCTGGTGGGCGTGGAACACCACCTCGTCGGTCGAGGTCCGCACTCGTGTCGGAGCGGGCGCGACCGACCAGACTCGACCGGTAACCTCGTCGCGCACGTAGATCCACGTGCCGTCGACATCGCACGTCCCGTCGTAACTACCGCGGGTGACAGCCAGCCCATCCCAGCACGTGAAGCCCGCCCCCGTGTCAGTGACCATCGTCGTGAGGTGCCCGTTTCCGAGGATCGCCACCTGCGGCCGCTCCCGTTCCGGTATCCACCCCGGAAACGCCGGCGCCCTCTGCGGCTCGCCCACCTCTTTGGTCGGTCGCGCCAGCTCCTCGGCTATGCGCACCGACGGCAGCCGCTCGCTGAGAAGCCGCGCGCCGGTGCGAACCACGGCCTCCGAGTGAAATCTCTCGACGAGGACCTCGTCGTTGAGCGCATTGTTGATCGCCGCCAGGATCATTCCCTGGTGGTGTGCCATGTACGAGCGCACGACCGCGAAGTGCCGGACCGTCTCCCCAGTAGCGCGCGCAGCCTCCGTTGCGCGCGTCCCGTCGTAGTCCACCGCTTCGAAGAGCCCGTACAGTCCCTCCGCGCCGAGGCGGGCCAGCGTAGCCAGGTTGTCCAGAACTGCTCGCGGGCTGACGGGCAGCGCCAGCACGCAGGCATACGGCGCGATGACCCGGTCTTCCTCGAGGCCGCGCCGCAATCCGAGTCCGGGCACGCCGAAGGAGCGATACTGGTAGTTGCTCTGTGCGTCGAGCTGGGCATATCCCGACTCGGAAACGCCCCACGGAGTTCCCGCCTTCTTTCCGTGCTCGATCTGCGCCACCACCGCCAGCCTTCCGCTCTGCCGGAGCAGTGTGTGCTCCTGACTGCGCATGAAGAGACTCGGCATCAGGTACTCGAACATCGTGCCGCCCCACGACAGCAGCGCGGCCTCGCCACGGATCCGCGTGATGGGGCGCCCCAGCGTGAACCAGTGGTCCGGTGGAACCTGGTTCTGCACGACAGCCAAAAAGCTCGCGAGACGCGCCTCGGATGCCAGGAGATCGTAGTAGTTGGGATCGAACCGATCGGATGTGACGTCGTATCCTATGTGAAACAATTTTCTAGTTTGCTCGAAGAGAAATGTGAACTCCATACCACCACGCGCCGCGTCGACCCGGTCGGCGACGGAAAGAAGCTCGTCCCGAAGGGAGTCCGGAAGTATTCGCGCTTCCAGGTCCCCGTGCACACTTCGCAACTGATGTCGGAATCGATCGAGCCAAATGCGAACCTCTCGAAAGGCCGCCACATCCGGGCTTGCGCTAGTCTGTTCCAGCACCTCCAGGAGGGCCGCCTCCAGGGCAGGGACCTCCGACGAGGACAGCAGCTGCGCCGCGGCGCTGGCGTCTCCCGCGCGCCGCTTGATGCGCTCGAGGGTGCGTCGAACCGTTGCGACCGCCGTCGACGCCGCCGTGTGAGATACGGTCAATCGGTCGAGGCCTTCGTCGAGCAGCTCGAGCGTATCGCCCAGCCCTTGCCATCGCACGGGATGAACGGTCGGCGCGCCAGCAGCGTCTCTGCATCCTTTCGCGAGCGTGATGAGCGCCGCTGCCAGATTGCCGCTGTCGACCGTAGATACGTAGCGGGGGGAGAGCGGTTCGAGAGTGCGGGTGTCGTACCAATTGAGCCAATGACCGCGATAGCGCTCGAGCCGCGCGAGAGTTGCGAGCGACTGCTGGACGAGCGCCGATAGTTCGGCGCGTCCGATGAAGCCGAGGTCGTACGCCGAGAGCTCCGCGACGAGCATGAGACCGATGTTTGTCGGAGAAGTACGATGGGCGACGACGCCCCCCGGAACCTGCTGGAAGTTGTCCGGCGCGAGCCACTGGTCCTTTGGGTCCACGAATGTTTCGAAAAAGAGCCACGTCCGTCGCGCGAGATGGCGAAGGATGCGGCGATCCGCCGGAGTGAGAGGCTGCTTCGCGACGTTTGGGGTGCTGCTCCACCGCGCGATCTCCGGCGCGAGAAGCCAAAGAGCAACAAAGGGCGCGGCGATTGGCAGTACAAACGGATGCCAAGCTCCCAGCGCGACTCCGAAGCAGGTCGTAACGGCAGCGGCGGGCCCCATTTCACGCCAAAACACGCCTCTCGACCCTTGCGCAAAGGCTCGCGCCGTGTCCGCCGACGTAACCCATTGAAGGAGGTGCTTGCGCGTGATGCTCATGCGTACGATCGCGCGAACGATGGCGTCGGTTGCGACCCAAGCCTCATGGGGAAGGAAGACCAGACCGAGCGTCCAGCGGGCCAGGGTCTCTCTCCAGCGCGATCCAGCCAGCGCCGGCGCCATGATGGCGAGCGGCACCAGCAGTGCGCCACACGCCCACGCCGTCGCGCGACCCGAAAGCCCGAAGAAGAACAGCGCGAGGAGCGATGGCGCGAAGAGACTGCGCCGCAGGTTGTCGACGATTTTCCACCGATCGACGAGGCTGAGCTGATTCGGCAACCGGTCCTTGCTGGAGGACGGTGCGAGCGGGAGGAGCCAGGGCAGAAGCTGCCAGTCTCCACGGATCCAGCGGTGCAGCCGACGCGCAAAGGATAGATAATTCTGGGGATATTGCTCGAGAACGACGATATCGGTCGCCAGGCCCGACCTTCCGTGAATACCCTCGAAGAGATCGTGACTGGCGAGGGTGTTCTCGGGCACTCGACCTCGCACGCTGTTCATGAACGCGTCGACCTCGTAGATGCCCTTTCCTACGTATGCCCCGGAACCGAAGAGGTCCTGATACACATCGGACACGGCGTGTGTATAAATATCGAGCGCCGTATCCCCGCACCAGATCTTGCTGAAGGGCGAGGCCGGGCCGTCGATACTCGCGGCTTCGACGCGCGGCTGAACCACTGTATAGCCCGAAGCGGTCCGACCCGTCCGCGGGTCGCGCACCGCCGAGTTGAGAGGATGAGCGGCCAGCCCGATGAGCCTACGGGCTGCGCCGATCGGTAGTTGTGTATCGGCGTCGAGCGTAATGACGAACCGTGTGTTCGAGAGGCCAGCGGCATCACCGACGTGGTGTCTGAAGCTCGTTGTCTCGTCCCCACGCAGCCGCCGGTTGAATTCTTCGAGCTTACCGCGCTTGCGTTCCCATCCCATGAAGCAGCCCTCTGCCTCGTTCCACTGCGCGTCGCGATGAAGCACGTGAAACGGGCCGACCGCCGCCGCAGCGTACTTTTCGTTCAGCTGCCTGACGACGTCCCCGGCGTGCGCAAGAATGCCTCGGTCGTCGGGCATCTGCTTTGAATCGACGTGGTCCGTGAGCAATGCGAAGGCGAGTGACGGGTCCGGGGCCGATAGATAGTGCAGCTCCAACTGGGCGAAGAGGCGGTCGAAGTCTTCTCCGGTGCTCACGAGAGCCGGAATCACCACGGCGGTACGGCACTCCGCGGGGACGGCTTCGGTGAAGTCGAGCTTCGGAAGCAAGCGCGGGGCGAGCAGAAGAGTCACGCACCGGTTGACGAACGCAACGGCCATTGACGAAAGCGGTACTGCGAGAAGTGCACAGACCACGGCGCTCCCACCGAATCCGAGCACGGGCCCGACGAGGCGGACGGTCGCGCCCAACGCCAGTAGCGACAGGGCGCCGATGCCTCCCAGGTATGTACCCGTCGGATGGGCTAGAACCACGGCTCGAACCCGCTCGACACCGCGGGGGCGGTACCCAACAAGCCGCTTGAGTTGCTCTTGCCCGCGATCGACAAGGTAGTAGCCGACATGCCCTTCTCTTGCGTCGCCCCGACGTCTTGCCGCCAGGTCGATGGCCAGGCGCGCGACCTCGGGCTCGGGGCGCTCCGTGTCCCAAGCGAGGCGCTCGACCACTTTGCGGTAGCCGTCGCGCGCCTCGAACTCCATCCGTACGTAGATACCGGATGGGTCATCGCGCAAAGCAGATTCGACGGCGCTCGTCCTTTGAAAGAACGACTTCCAGTCGATCTCCGCGAGCAGTCGAAGTGTGCGGACCGATCGCTCGACGCCAAGGGCCGGATCGAGCAACGACGCGGCCAGACTCGCGCGCTGGGGCGCGAAGAAGACATCCAGCGCGTTCACGAGCGGCGCGAGCGTGGCCACTCGCAGCATGGCCGGCAAGGCCCATAGCTCGGCTATCGTCAGCGGCGCTTGGGCCTGGTACGCCGCGACGAATGTCAGTAGCGTCGCTTCGTCGAAATCGAGGTTTGTCGATTCGACGAGAGCATGGGCGATCCGGAGAATGCGAGGAAAGCGGTCGCCGATGACGTATGGCAAACGGCGGCGGAAGCCAGCGGGGATCTCTTTCTTAGTCTGCCGAAGTGTGCGCGCGATCAGGTAGTGGTTATCGAGAAGCCACTCTGCCGCCTTCTGGAAGCGGGGGTCCTCCGGTCGCGGAGTCTGGAATCCGCGCATGGCGCGCGCGATGGCCGCCGACTGAGCACGCAGGTCGACGAGCGGAATCGAACGCGCTGGCAGGGGGCCGATGGGCTGATGGGCGGCGGCGAGGGCCGCCGCACGCTCCTCGATGCTCAATCCGCCTCCGGCGGTCGGGCGCTGAGTGGAACGCGCGCGACGCGATGCTGCCCGAGGGGGGCACGGGCTGGGTCGAGGGCGCCGCCAGGTATGTCCTGCAAGACCAAGAGTGGCAGCTGGGCGTGCGCGAGAAGGTACGACGCGACGCTGCCAAAGGGGCGCTCCGCGTTGCATGTGCTCCCGTGCGCCGTGAGGATCAACATGTCGGCTCCGTGTTGCGCCGCGACGTCGAGCAGCGCTTGGCGCTCTTCGGCTCGCAGCACGACGAGCGTCCGGACGACCGGCACTTCAGCGAGGAGCGTTGCGCGGATCCGCGCCAGATAGGGCTCGGCGTTCGCCTGCAGGCGGGCCGCGAGCGAGTGCGCCAACCGCACGTCGGCCGGGTCCGACAGCACGCCTGTCGGCGTCAGGATCGGTCACGACGTGCGTGAGAAGAACCTCGGCACCGCTGTGGCGTGCCAACACTGCCACCAGCGGCAAGACGCATGCACTACGCGTCGAGCCGTCGAGCGGCACGACGATTCGCCGGGGCGGCACCTGGGCCGCGCCCGTCGGCTGTGCCAGGAGAACGGAACCAGGAGCGAGTGCAAAGACATGCTGCGCCGTGCTCCCGAGCTCGCATCCATCCTCGCCACGCTCGCCATGGCTGGAGAGAATGGTTAGGTCCGCACCTATCTCGCGCGCCACTGCGACGATTTGCTCGGCGGGATGTCCTTGGGTCAGCTCGGTGACCACCAAGCCGGGCAACGCACCCAGAGAATCTCGGGTTCGAGCTAGATATTGCTCCGTCTCGCGCTTCGCGATTTGCCACTCGAGCGCGTCGGCTCGACTCGATTCGGGTGTGCCGAGTGGCGAGGGCATCACGTGGAGCAGCGTAATTTTCGCTCCACACGCCTCCGCAACGAATCGCGCCTGCCGCAAGCACGATTGGGAGTAGAGCGAGCGATCGAGGCAGACCAAGACGTGACGCACCGCTCGCGTTCGCGCCTCGGGAGACGGGTGGGCATCCGGCGAAGACCTACTTTCAGCGACCGTGCTCATGACGCACCTCCCAGGCGCGGCGGTTTCAGCAAGAATCGAGCCCCTGCCGGCACCGTTTGAAATGTGCGGCCGCAATCAGTCGAACGAGGGCGCGCGCCTTCCGTCTCGCCGGTGCCGCTTGGGAAGAAGATTGGCAACTGGAAAATGGGGAGGCACGATGCCAATCCACCATGAAGGAATCGCAGGGAATGCCGTTCGCGCGTCGGCGCGCTCCAAGCGGGTCGTCCACGCTGCGGCGACGTCCTGCCTGGCGACTATTCCATCGGCAACGTGAAGCGGAACGCGCTACCGCGCCCGACCTCGCTCGACACCCAGATCCTGCCGCCGTGCGCCTCCACGATTCCCTTGCAGATGAAGAGACCCAACCCCAATCCTCGCCGGTCCTTCTTGCCGACCTGCCAGAAGCGCTCGAACACGTGGGGCAGGTCCCCGGCGGGAATGCCCACGCCCGTGTCCTGAACGCAGACGAGCACCTCCTCTCCTCGCGACGACGCCCGCACCGTGACCGAGCCGCTCGGGGCCGTGAACCTCATGGCGTTGCCGACGAGGTTCACGAGAACCTGCCGGATGCGATGGGGATCGAACCGCGCGAGGAGTGGCTCGGCTGGTACGTTCTCGGAGAGCGAAGGCCCGATCGCCCCCGACCTCGGCGCGAGGGACGCAACCGTCTCGGCGACCGCTCGTCTCACGTCGCCTCGCACGGCGCTGACCTTGAGCGCCCCCGTCTCCATGGCGGCAAAGTCCAGAAGATCGCCCACCATCCGGCGCATCTGCTCGCTCGACGCGACGATGTCCGCCGCCCACGCCTTGAAGTCCGCGGTGCGCGGTTCGTCGTGCACTGCCAAGCGCGCGATCATTTCCGCGTTCATTGCGATGATGGCGAGCGGGGTCCGAAGGTCGTGGCTGACCATGGCGAGAAACTCGTCCCGGCGCCCGAGGGCGGCCTTTGACGCGCCGGACTCCCGCTGCTCCTGAACGAGAAGGGTTTTCGTCAGGTGGACAACTTGATCGACCTCGTTCCGCTCGGCGAGCAGGCTCTCGTCCGTCTCGGCCCGTTCCGCCGAGACCGCCTCACCTGCGGCTGCGTCGACAGTGCCGCCGGCCGCCGAGCCGGCCCGATCGAGGAACGCGTCGGTCTTGTCGCGTTCGCCTGCCAAGCTGGCGTCGGTCTCCTCACGCGTTGCTACGACAGTCGCATCGACCTCGGTCGGCTGCGTCACGGCACGCCCGCCATTTCAGGCAATCCGGCGCCCCGCGATGACGCGAAGGAGGACCGAAATGACCGCGAGGGCGAGCAGCACGTGGATGAATCCGCCGACCGTGACGTGCAGCGCGAAGCCGAGCATCCACATCACGACGAGAACGACGGCAGCGACCCATAGCAAGTTCAACATCGTCTCACCCTCCCTTCCTCGTGCTTGACGTGGCCCTGGCCTTTTCCGCCAGCTCCTGCCCGCGGTGGCCCGCGGCACTGACCGTCTCTCTTGCACGATCGACCGCCTTCAGCGCCACATCCTCTGCTGCGTGGACCACGTTCACACCGATCTCTTCGAGGACGTGACGTGCCTTTTCAGCGGTTTCCTGGAGTCGGTGTCCGCCCTTCTTTGCCGTTGTCACCACCTGGTCGGAGGCATCCGCGGCGACGCTGCTGGCCTTTGCGCCGACCTCGGTGACCTTTGCCCTCGCCCTGGTCGCAAGGTCGTTGGCCTTCTTTGCGGCGTCGTCGACAATCGAATCGATTTTCTTGGTCTTCATGGCTTTATTCCTTCGCAAAATGGCGCCTTGTCGCCTCGGTCGATTCACCCGTTCGTTCTCCCTTGGAGGTCAGGGGGGCCACCGCCGGGCGACTGTCCTTCAGGTACGCAAGCCTGATGCCGAACCTCCGAACGCGGGCACTTGGCGAACCCGCCGTGACCTGAAGCACGGTCGAGTCGTGTCCTAGGGACCGGGATCGAAGGCGCCCACGAGGACGAGCGATGGCTGTTGCCTCGACGGTTTTGGGGGCGTGTACCGCTGCACGAACACGCCGCGAAAGTGGGCGAAAGTCTCGGGGATAATCCACGCCGCGAACGGGGTGATGAAATAAACGGGCTCGGCCCCCGTCGTCAGCACGCCGACCGAGAGTGGACCATCGCGTCGAATCGGAGAGGCGCGACCCGTGACGGCGATCACTTTGCCGCGCGCGGCGTCCGAGTTGCTTTCTGCGGCGGCGCGCGTCGCGGAAGGGATGTTCTGAAGCGTCGACTCGCCCCCGATCCGCAAGGCCTCCGCGGCGCTGCCCACGACGAGCGGGTCGAGCGTGGTACCGTCTGCGCCCCCCTTCGCCGCCGCGACGACCAACGGCGCGTACGTGATGCCGCTGAGGGTGCTGCGTTCACCAGCATCCGCCGCTGTCTTGAGCAAGTTCTCGATGGACGTCCCGTCGCACGAACGCATCTCGAGCGCGCACTGAGCGGCCACAGCTCGCGCCTCGCCCTGGCGCAGCTCCGGAGTCATCGCGGCGTACCGGGCAACCTGCTCCGCTCCGACGGCCTTTCGCTCGGCGGAGGCCGCTGCTGCGTCGCGCATCGTGGCTGTCTTGCGCACGTACCAGCCCTCGGGCCCGACGAGCACCAAACCCGTCGCGCCGTCGGCCAGGTCGTATCCCAGGTCGATCCAGCCGAGGTCGAGGAGCACGGCTCCATCCTGCCGTCCGTCGCGCTTCGTGTACTCCGCTCGAACCGAGGTGCTTCCGCCGCGAGCGACGAGCGAGCGCACTTCGAGCGACGAGGGAGCCACCAGCACCTCCGCCTCCGCGTCGAGGCCCGGCATCCGAAAGACGTTGGCGGCCCACACCGGAACGCCGGTGTTCTCCGAAACGAGGGCCGTCGCCGGGGCCGCGTCCTTCGAGGCGACGAGCGCCTTCGCATGAAAGCGCACGCCCCCACGGGTCCGCAGGGTGGCTTCCGGCAGGGCCACGTTTCCCCACCAAGCGTCCTCGGGCGGCGCGTCGTGCCCCGTTCCGGCATGCGTGATCGCGAGGGTGCTCCCCGACAGATCGGTGTCGCCCGATGCACCGCCAGGTCGGCGCGCTCTCGCCCTGCAATCGAGGTCCCCAAAGAGCTCGGTCGAGCCTGCGCGAGCCCGCATGGCGTGTGCCACGACCTCTCCGTCGCCTCGCACCGACCCGGAGCCCAGGTCGACGTCGGCGTGAAACTTCGCTCGACCCCGGCCCTCCTCGATCTCGAGGCCCTCGGGAAGCGGAAGCACGTCGCCCAGTACGTCGAGGCGAAGAAGCTCGGCGCGCGGAAGATCGATCGAAAGGTGCCCGTCCACGACAGACGGCGCGAGCACCAAGCGGGGTGCGATGACCGTGAGCAAGGGAGCGACGACGAGGGAGACGCGGCTGCGGGCAGATTGGACGGAGATGCCTCGGAGAACCGCGTCGCTGCCCGAAAGGTCGAACGTTCGGTCGGCCCACTCCCCGCGCCGAAGATCGACGTGCATGGCGAGTGTGCCGGCCAGTAGCACAGGGCCCAGGCCGGCCACCAGATGGTCCCCAGCAACAGTCGCCTCACCGACCGCCCACCCGCCGGAGAGCGAGCCCTCGGCGTGACCCTCGGCGGTCACGATGCCTGACCGAAAGACGACGCGCGACGTCGACGAAAAGGAATCCGTCCACGAGCTGACGTCGTTCGTTTCGACGCCGCTGACGTCGAGCCGGAACCGCGTGTCGTCGAAAGCCTGCGCCAACCTGAGGTGGTGGCTGCTCACCGTTGCCGAGATCGAGGCCGCGCGCGCCTGTTCAACACCGAGGCGAGAGACGCGAAGACCGGTGACGTGAGCGTCGAAGGTGGCGACGTCACCGGCGACCCCGAGATCCGTGCGAATCGGCGCTGCGAGGGCCAGCCCCTCCGTATCGATCTGACAGTCCGTCGCCTCGTTCCGAACACGGGTTCCGTCGGCGAACGTTCCGTGGTCCAGGACGACTCGAGCGTCGAAGGGGCCTTCCCATCGCGTGACGTGGACGCCGCTCTGCGGTGCGAGCAAGCGCAGCGCGCCGGCGACCATCGCGCGGCCATTCAGCTCCCCGCTGAGCGATACGTGATCGAAGAATGCGAGTCCGGACGCCTGCCGCAGGTCGAACGGATGCACCGTCGCGCGGATGGATCCGCGTACGCCGGTGGCGAGCGGATGGCTCCCGTAGGAGACGTCGACCCCGTTCGCGTCGACCGTCGCGGGCCCGACGTCGAGCCATCGCTGCGGGCGGAAGACCCACCGCCCGCGCACGCGCGTGTCGCCCTCCGAGCGCACGGTGTGGATCCAGATTTCGCGCACGTGCTCGACGTCGACGTCCTCGAGGTCGACCATCCACAGCGCGTAGCTCGAGTCCGTCAGCGCAGGTGGCGCCGGGCCGACATCCGTGAGCGGCGGATCCGCAAAGCCCGCGATGGGCGGCAGGGCCGCGACGACCCCGGGGGTCGCATCCACGGGATCGAGCCGTAGCCGTGCCCGAATCGAGAACCCGCTCGAGCGGAGGCGCGTCGCGTGGAAACGGCGCCGGAGCAGGTCCACGAGAGAGACCACCACGTCCGCGCGATCGAGGGTCACGAGCCACTCGACGTCTCGCTCGCGGCCGCGAATGGTCAGGCCTTCCACGTGGGCCCGACCCGGAATGATCGAGTACGCGCTCTTGTAGTCGAGGCGCAGAGCCGTCGAGTCCCCAAGGATCGCGAAGTTCAACGACGGACCGCTGACGGCATCGCGAAGCAGTCGCGTCCGCAAGACGACGTTGGCCAGTACCAGATACAAAAGGGCGAGGATCGCGAGGCTCCCGAGGAGCCGCACAACGAGACGGCTCCAGCGAAAGGGCCGCATGGAATGCGGCCAGAGCATGCAGCGTGCCATCGAATGCGGGGTTCTCGCTTGCGTTGCCGAATCGGTGCACCAGCGCAACCAGCGCCCACGCCGGGCCCAATCACAACTCGCTCGCAATTCGCCAAAGAGAACTCGCCGGCCGCTCCGTCGCCTTCAATGCGATGAACGCGGCGCTCGTCCGGCACGGCTGTTGCTGGGCACCAGCAGTCATGAGTGCCGAAAACTCGGAAACCGACCTGCATCGAAAACCAAACGACGCGACCGCGACGGGCGCAAACGGGAGCCGGCATGTCAGGACCGGCGACTTCACGAGTCGCGCGAGGGCCGCGTTTTCCGCACTGCCGTCGAGTCTCGATGAGCGGATGAAGAGAACTCCGTACACGACAGTCGGCATCGCGCTCGCCCTCGGGGCAGGAGCCGGCATGCTTCTGGGTTCTCGCATTCTGCGAACGGTCCTCGCGAGTGCCGCGTCCTATGCGCTCATCGAGCTCGGACGCACGTACCTGCGCCGGACCCTGGTCAGCCCATCCGAGGTGGTCGCCCCCAGCTGACCCCGTCGGCGACGTTCGCAGGCGACGGCCACAACCAGGCGCTGATCCCACGACGACACCCCACGGCATCGACGGGGAGCGAGGTATTTCATTATGAAGGCAAAGAAAGAAAAAACGGGCCGGAGCGCGTCGGCGACGGCAGCGATTCCGACGAATCCAACACGAGGCCGAGGCTGGCGCGGTCGGGGTCATCGGCGGTGCCGCCATCGGCGCCGTGGCCGGACTACCCGGCGCGCTCGCCGGAGCCGTCATGGGAGGAATCGCCGGCGCGATGGCGGGCGCGGTGCTCGATTCGGAGGGCGCCCGGCGCGCCGCGCGAACGACCGAGCTCGACGCGGAGATTGGCGTGTCCGAAGGCGATCTCGGCGCACCCAATCTCCAGCATCCACCCTCTCGAGACCGCGGTTGAGGCGCAGGCGTATCGAAAGGCGGCCAGACATGGTTCGAATATCGGGAATGCTCACGGTCGGTGCTCTCATGTTGACGGCGTCGAGCGGCGGAGCAGGCAATCAGGTCGTCTGGAGCGTGCACGTCGGAGATGCGGCCGTGCCCGTGCCCTCCGGGCTGTTCGACAGCCGCCCGCTGCCGACCAAGGGCACGCACTGGCAGTGCCTCGCCGACAAGGTTCTGCGTCAGGACGCGGCGGGCAACACGTTCAGCACGCTGACCGTCCGCTGCAACGACGGTGAGACTACGATTTCGGCGTCGGCTTCCTGTTCCATCGGCGCACACGACTCGAGGCAGCTCGCGTTCGAGCTCGTGGAAAAGACAACCAACCTCAAGAACGCGATCCGGGCCGAGTGCACGGACGGCGTCCTCTGAGCGGCGCCGACAACGACGCCAAGCGGGGAGCGATCGGCATTCCGAAGGACAGCATTCTCAAGTAGGAGACGGCGCTCAAGGCCGATCAGTTCGTCGTCGTGGCGCACGGCACCGTGGACGATGTCGCGGCAGCGAAGCGGATCCTCGAAAGAACGAGGGCAGTCTCGGTCGACGAACATCGTGTGGCCGACGCCGCGTGAAGTCAGCTCGCGGTCGGGGAGCGCGGCCTCGTGTTCCTCTATCTGTGCGCCGCCCCCGACGCCAAATGTTCGTGTAGGAGCCGCGCGACATGGTCGAACGCGCGGTCGACCGCCGCGCATACGTCCTCGGACCGTTGCCCATCGTCGGGGCAGCGATCGGCGACGAGCTCCGCGCCGGGAACGGCGAGATTGATGCGCACCCGATAGTGGCGGCCGTGATGCTTGTGGCGATGGGGCGCCTCGATGGCGACGCGGCACGCGACGATGCGTTCGTCGAACGCGCCGAGCTTGTCGACACGCCGATGGACACGGGCTTCGAGAGCGTCGGAGCGCTCGACATCGCGAAACGTGATGTGCAGGGGGAAGGTCATGGCCCGCTCCGTTGCAACGTGCGAGCCCTGCCTAGACTTCGTCGAGGGCGCGCTTCCGTTCAGCCCGTCGCCGGCCTATTCCGCGTCTTCCGGCCACGTTGTCGCCGTTTTCGGCCGATTTCTCGACCCTGTCGGTTGCATTTGCGGCCATGCCGGTCGCCGCGCCGACCACGTTTGGGCATCTTGCGAATCGGGGGCATCGTGCGGTCCTGTCGATCGACGACGCTCGCCCCGCGGTGTGTCGTGCGGCAGGGCGCATGGCAGCGCATGTCGCGCGAATTGGCGGTGGAATTTCTTGCCGGAAGACACGGGTGCCTCTTGAGTCCCGCGGCTCCGTCCTTGCTAGGCGTTCATGCAGGAGACCCGATCATGACTCTCTTGGAGCTCATCGTGTATCTCGTCATCGCCGGCGTCTGCGGAGCCATTGTCGTCGTGACCATCGGCGGGCACCCCTTCCCGATTGTTTGGTCCATTGTCGGAGGGATCGCGCTGGTCGCGATCGCGCACGCGATGATGGGGCCGCGCTTCGCGAATCGCTTCGTGCGATGACAGCCGCTGCGGCGGACCTTGCGCCCGCTTCTCGTTCGCCAGGAGGCGTACATGGTCACGACGTTCCTGCGATTTGTGGAGACTGAGCACCGCAAGAGACTGAGAGGCCTTCGGAGCCAGGGCGCACTCGTTCGTGCGCTTCTCGACGAGCTTGATCGCGTCGCGCTGCCGACCGGGGATAGCCAAGGCCTTCAGCATTGGGGTGCGATGGGCGAGCAGCTCGCCGAGGAAGTCGAACGCCTGGGCCGTCGAATGCTGGAGTACGCCTCCGCGATGGCCGCCCAGAGGCCGTCCATCGACGATTGCAAGGATGCCGCCGATGGCGGCGAGTGATCCTGCGCCTCCGGAGCTCAGTCGTGGAACGGAAACCACTGCGTGGGGTGCGCGCTGACAAACTCTCCGAGGGCGTCGGCGATGTGCTGAGCGGCGGCGTCGAGCGCCCCGGGATTGGAGCCGCGACGGACGATAACCGGGTCGTTGACGTAGACCTCGTAGCGCCGGTGGCCCGTGCGTGCCGAGAAGACAGGCACGATCGGCGCGCCGGTGAGCTGCGCCAGGCGCAACGGTCCCTCCGGAATGGTGCCAGGCTGCCCGAACATCCGGACCGCGCGGCCGGTCATTCCCGCCGGCACGCGGTCGATCTGCAGCGCGACGACACCGCCGTCGCGCAAGTGCCGCATCAGCGGTAGCGACGCCAGCGGATCGTCGCCTACGTGGAGGATCCGGACGCCGCATTGCTCCCGCATCTTGTCCTGCAGCTCGCGCGCGCTTGCGACGCGTTCGCGCTGCATCACGATCATGACCCGTCTCTGGTGCTCGCGGGCCAAGAGCGCGCCGAGGCTTTCCCAGCCCGCCGTGTGGGCCGTCGCGAAGATGAGACCGCGCAATGTCGAGAGTAGGTCTTCGACGCTCGGGCCACGGTGGACTTTCGCTTCCAGCGGCTGGCCATTCTTCGAGCCCGTGGAGAGAACCTCCGTGATGCACGACGCGAAGTTCGCGAACGTGCGGACGACATCGATTCCGTCGCGCAACGGGCCCACGGGCCCGCGTGCGCGAGCGAGCTGCGTGGAGATCCTTCGCCGCATGTCCGGAGTCGTCAGAGCGATCGCTCCTCCGATGACCGGCGGTGACCAGCGGACGAACCACGACGGGCCACGGCTGGCACCTAGATATGCCACGCGCCGCCAGAACGCGCCGTCCAACGCGGGCAAACGTCTTCTCCCTCGCATGCGCGAGGGAGAAGGGACGGGCTCGCTGACGATGGCCAAGCCGTCCCTATAGAGCAATACGAGAGCAATACGCACGCCACTCAACCGCAACGGGCCAGAGAGACTGCGGCCCACGATCGGCACGGCCGAAGCAAGGATTCTCGAGAGCGAAGATGGTGTACCTGGCGCATCGGAGGGCCCGATTTGCATTTTGCCTAAGGCGTGATGCCAACCGGCGGACGAACGCTGCCCACGCTCGCCTCCGGGACGTGCTAGAAAGGCTGGATATGCTGGCGGAACGGATCGTGCCTTTCGCGCCCGAGCCCAGCCTAACGAGCTCCTAGAGAGCTGGCAACACATGCTCCACGAGTTTTTACTGGCAAACAGACGCGAAATCATCGCGCGCACCCGCCAAAGGGTGGCCGCACGACCCGCGCCACGCGCGACCGAAGAAGAGCTCGAGCGCGGAATTCCTCTCTTCCTGGACCAGCTCATCGTCAGCCTGCAGATGTCGCAACCCTCCAGCCGCGCCATGGACGTGGCGGCCACCCGGCACGGCGCGAACCTGCTGAAAGCGGGCTTCTCCATAGGCCAGGTCGTCCACGACTACGGAGGCGTCTGCCAGGCCGTGACGGAGCTTGCCAATGAGACGAACGCTTCGATCACCGCGGACGAATTTCATACGTTCAACCGATGCCTCGACGAGGCGATTGCCCAGGCGGTCACGGAGTACACACGCCAGCGCGAGCAATCGATCGCCGATGCAGAGACCGAGCGTTTGGGAATCCTGACGCACGAGCTTCGCAATTCGCTCGGCGCAGCCCTTATATCCTTTCAGATTCTGCGAGCGGGAGGCGTCGGTCCGGCGGGAAGCACCGCGGCCGTGCTTGGCCGCAGCCTGAGCCACCTGTCCGGCCTCATCGATTCCCTGCTAGGCCACGTACGGCTGGAATCGGGAGTCCAAGCGCCGGAGCGAGTGTCACTGCGTGACTTCATGGAGGAAGTCGAGGTCGGCGCGACCATGGAAGCGAACGCTCGGGACCTTGTTCTGACGGTCGAGCCCGTCGATGTGGGGATCGCCGTGATGGCCGATCGCCTGTTGCTGGCGGCGGCCGTCGCCAACCTGCTGCAGAATGCGTTCAAGTTCACCCGCGTGCGAAGCCATGTGTCGCTGAAGACGTCCTGGACGCGAGATTGGGTCGTCATCGAAGTCGAGGACGAGTGCGGCGGCCTTCCACCTGGGAAGGCGGAGGAGTTATTTCGCCCCTTCGAACAGCGAAGCGCCAACCGAACCGGGCTGGGTCTTGGACTTACGATCAGCCGCAAGAGCGTAGAAGCCTGCGGGGGCGAGCTCCACGTGCGGGACCTCCCGGGCGTCGGGTGCGTCTTCACCATCGATTTGCCCCGCCTGCTGCCGGCGCTCTGAGAGCTGTTGGCGGCTCACGATGCCGTCGAGTTCTGACTTGGTCACTCGCACATCGGGAGACGCACCCCGCCCATCTCGAGTTCTGGCGAGTCTACGTATTGCTGGTGGGAGAGGTCTTCGAGCGCATTCGATGCGGGAGCCGCGGCGGCGAGATGGAATGCCCGGCCGACGATGGTAACGGCCGGAATATAGAGCACCGACTGCATCACCGATTCCGGCTCCGCGACGGCCTCGGGCATCGGATCGGAGGGCACTTGGATTGCTGTGGTAGCCATCACACGCAGCGGACGATTCATACGGTAGGTGACGGCCGCAGCAGAACCGAGGGCCGCAATCCAGACGCCGAGCGTGACGGCCATAGCCGTGGAAACCTTGTTCTTTGTCATGACCTAGAGCCCCTTTCTCCCCATTCGCCGAACGCGATGAGGACAGTGGAAGCGGCGCACAACGAGAGCGCGAATCGCGCGCTCCGACTGTCCGTCGCGTACCCATATCGGAAGCACGATTCCTGCCACATAGGGTACGAGTGCACACATTCATTCGCTGGCCGCGCACCTTATGACGTTTGCTGCTGCGCCTAACCTTAGGCGCCGAGCGCACGCTGGTTCGGTCGCTCGCGAGAGTCCCGTGCGTGGCGCGCCGCTTGCGGTGTGTTTACCCATGCAATCGCAAAGTGAGAACGCGCGACCCTTCCACCACGCACCGCAGACCGTCGATGACGCGGAGCGGAAGCGCGAGGAGGACCTCGACGAGGCATCGATGCAGTCATTCCCCGCCAGCGATCCGCCGTCGTCTACGGCGGTGCACGCGGGACCGCCGCGGCGTTCTCTTCGAATTGAGTGATTGGTTACCTGGAGCGCACCCGCCCGCGGCATGAACCGTGCTCTCCAGCGCACCGAGGCACACATGGCGAATGGTATCCAGGACGACGTCCCGGGCCCGCACGACGTCGCGATCACCGAGCCTTCCGTGCCCGCGATAGTCCCCGTGCAGGACGCCCCTGGCGACGACACGCCGGTGCTCCCTAATCAACCACGCTTGGCGCGCATCGTTCGCGCAACCCTCACGCTGCTCACCGGAGCCTGTGCCGGGCGCCTCCTTGCGGTCGCGCCGGGCGGCGCCATCATCGGGCGTGCGGTCGACGCCAGCCTCGTGGTCGAAGACACCGGTGTGAGCCGGCGCCACGCGCGCGTCGCACGCAACTCCGACGGCGGCTTTTACGTCGAAGACCTCGGGTCGACGAACGGTACCTTCGTCGGCTCGAAGCGCGTGGGCATCTCCCTTCTCCGCGGCGGAGAGACGATCCAGCTCGGCCCGCAGCTCCGGATTCGTTTCGCGATGGTGGACGTAGCCGAAGAGTCGCTCTACCGCGGACTCTACGACTCCTCCGTACGGGATCCACTCACTCACGTGTTCAAGCGCAAGTACCTTGCGGACCGGCTCATCACCGAGGTCGCCCGCGCGCGACGTGACGCGGGCGAGCTGACCCTCCTCATGGCCGACGTCGATTCCTTGCAGCAGGTGAACGACCGGTTCGGACACCTCGCCGGCGATCGGTTGCTCTGCATCGTCGGCGCGCGAATGAAGCGCGCCATCCGCGCCGCGGACGTTCTCGCCCGATGCGGGGACGACGAGTTCGTCGTCGTCTCCGTCGGACCTTGCGACGCCGATGCGCTGCACCTGGGCGAGCGTCTTCGGCGAGCCATCGAAGAGCTACACGTAAGCGCACTGGGACAGTGCGTCCAGGTTACGTTGAGCATCGGGGTTGCTTCGCTGGGCGAGGTCGGGGCGAGCGACGAACCCATCGACGCGCTGCTCACGCTGGCGGACACCCGGCTCAATGGTGCAAGGGCGGCCGGTCGAAACCGAGTAGGCGCGGCATGATGCGGTGAATGACCCGCGCGCGCTCGATTGAATCGTCGCGACGGCGACTACTGCGTGACGACCGCTTCGAGGCGCTCGTCGAGCGCTCGCCCGCTGAGGCTCGCCACCGCCGTGACGAGCGCCCGCGCGTCGAAGGGCTTCGCGAGATGCATCCGGAAGCCCGCGGCGAGTGCGCGAACTCGGTCCTCCGGCAGCACGCACGCCGTCAACGCTGCGGCTGGCAGCTCCGGGTCGCGCTCTGCGACCTCCCGAATGAGGTCGTAACCGCTCTCACCCGGCATCGATATATCGCTGAGCAGCACGTGAGGCTTCGAGCGCTCGAGCGCCGCGAGCGCGGCGGCAGCCGAGGCCACGGCCGTCACCTCGGCGCCGTAGAGCTCGAGGACCGCCTCGACCGCGGAGCGCATGTCGTCGTCGTCGTCGACGACGAGGACGCGGACGCCTGCGAGCACCCGCGCGACCTCCCCCTCCCCGGGCGCATCCGTCGACAACGGGAGGTCGACGCTGAACGTCGTGCCTCTGTCCTCTCCCATACTCTCGACCCGGACCCGACCGCCATGCGCCGCGACAACCGTCTTCACCATCGCGAGTCCATCCTCCAGTTCTCCGCCAGCAGAAATGGAGGGGTCCTTGTGCGAGCGGACTCCCTCGAACGCGCGTGGTAAAGCCTGGGCTGAGAGCCCTCTTCCTTGGTCGATCACCTGGATGCGGGCGTGAGAGCCGACGCGCCCCAGGCGCACTCCGACGTAACTCCCAGTCGGCGTGACTCGTATGGCATTCGCAAGAAGCGTCGCGACGACCTGCACGACTCGAACCGGATCGACTACGACCTGATCGACCGACTCATCGAGGACGGTTTCCAGTCGAATCGATTTCCGCTCCGCCCGCAGCCGCTGGCCTTCGACGGCGGCCTTGATTAGGGGCGCGGGTTCGACGGCCTTGAGTTCGAGGCGAAGATTGGCGGCCGCGATGCACGCGAGATCGAGAAGCTCGTCGATGAGCCCAGTCTGCGCCTCGACGGTGCGCTCAATCCCATCGAGTGCGCGTGCGCGGCCGGACGGACTCGATTCTTCAGAACGCAGTGTGCGGGTCCACGCGAGCACGGACTTCAGCGGGGTCTTCAGCTGGTGCGATACGAGGGCGAGGAACTCGTCTTTCATGCGATTCGCCGACTCCGCCTCGCGTCGCGCTCCGTCGAGCTCGCGGGTCTGGTCGACCATGACGAGATACGCGCCGAGGTGTGCACCCACGATGGAGAGCTCGCGCAGGTGCTGTTCCGCATACACCCCAGGGTGACTATCCTGCGCTGCGCTGCTCACGAAGAGGACGCCGACGACCTCGTCATTCCCGATGACCGGAACGGCGAGGTGCGCCCCCCACTTCCTCGCGCTTGCATCCGGCGGGCGCACGCGCTCGTCGACGAGCCGGCCATGGAGAGCGGTGAGCGTATCCAGGAGCTCTAGCCGCACCTCCGGCGGCGTCGCCGGCGCGAACGAGGAGGTTCGGCTCGCGGCCAGCCCGCGCCTTCAGCAACGCGCACTGTTCATAAGGGACAATCTCCCGGAGGATCTCGAGCACATGAAGCTTCCGCTTCTCGGACCCTTCAGCGGAATCGAGAGCTTGCGCGATTTCATGAAGCGCCCGGCCAAGAAGCGCCCTCATGTATCTTCTCCTCCTGAACGGACCGGGAGCCCAGTCAGCACACCGCGCAGCCCCTTGAACGGCGAACCGACGTCGACCCCGCCCGCGTCGAGGCTCATCCTGCGCACGTCGGTCGCGTGCCGCACGCCGCGCACCTTGAGCACGGAGATGGCACGCTCCAAGCGTCCCTCCAGCTCGACGTATTTGAGCTGGATCACGTTGTCGGCCGCGAACGAGATTCCGTAGCCCGAGATCTGCGCCGAACCCAGAAGCTCGGCGATCTCCATGTTCATCGTGAGCGTGACGCCCAGGGAGCGGAAGTGCTTCGTGAAGGCATAGACGAGCTCCTTGAAGCGCCGCTCGGACAGGACGCCCAGCGCCATGCTCGTCAGGCTGTCGAGCACGGCACGCCGCGCTCCGCACTGCACCACCTGCTGCCGCACGCGGTCGAGGAACCAGTCCGTAGACAGCTCCACGGGCGAAACGTAGCTCAGCGTGAGGAGTCCGCGGTCCTCGAGCGGCCGGAGATCCCACCCGAAGCCCCGGGCGATCGCGCGAAGCTGATCGGGCGTCTCTTCGAGCGTGAAGAGGATGCCCGGCTCGCCGCGATGCGCCCCGTCGAGGAGGAACTGCAAGCCGAGCAACGTCTTTCCCGTGCCGGTCCCACCTTGGAAGACGGTCGCGCTCGCGCGCGGCAGCCCGCCGCCAAGCATCGTGTCGAGCCCGTGCACCCCCGTCGCCACGCGCTCCGCAGGAGCGCTTGGCTCGGCGTCGAGCGTCTCCGGACTCTGTACCCGGGGAAAGAACCTCAACCCGTCGGAATTGATCTCGAAGAAGTGGCGGCCTGTGACGTAACCGGCCCCCCGGAGCTTGAGGACCTCGACCTCGCGGATCGCCGTGAGGTCGTCGCGCCGATTGACGAACCGGATGATGCCGTCCGCGATTGCGAACTCGGAGTAGTCCGCGATCTGCGCCTCGGTGTACTCGCCGACGAAAAGGCTCAGTGTGCCCCACGCCGCCGAGTGGACAGCGAGGTCGTACACGAACGTCCGTACCGCTGCGGACTCTCCCACGATGTCCCGGATCGCCTTGAAGCTGTCGATGACGACGATCGCCGGTTCCTCGCGCTCCACGCGGTCGGTGATCGCGGTGAGCGTCGCCTCGAGCCCCTGGCTCCGGAGCACGGACCCGAGATCCGCGAAGACGATTTCGTGGTCGAGAAAGCGCTCCTCGAAGAAGGAGAACTGCTGCATGTAGTTGACGAGTTTCAGCGACGGCTCCGAGAGCGTCGTGAGATACAGGCCTTTCTTGCCTTGCTTCGCCAAGTGAAAGAGCATCTGAAGCGCGAACAGGCTCTTACCCGCGCCGGGCTCTCCGGCGATCACGTTGACAGACCGGACCGGGAGTCCGCCGCCCAGAAGGCGATCGAATTCGGCACTTCCCGTGGCCACCCGCTCTATACCCGCTCGATTCGAGCTCACGGCACGTCCTCCTGCGGAGGAATGATTCCCCGCTCCCGAAGCTCGGGAATTTGCGCGAGATGGCGGACGGCGACGGGTCCGGTCAGCTCCGCGAGCAGTGGCAGAAGCTCTCCGACGAGATGGTGCAACGCGCGCTGGGTGCCCCCGGTCCGGTCGTTCCAGGTCGACGGGAGCGTGTAACGGTATTCCAGGCTCTCGCGGGAAATGGCGAGCTCCGCGAGCTCCGGATCGCGCGGCACCGCACGCCGCGCTGCGCGGCGCAAGAGCGTCGCCGCAGCCGCGGTGCCGAGGAGATTGGCGAGCGAGTCCCAGAGCGCCGCAAAGAGGGCGGCTGAAGAGGCCTCCACGCTCGTGTGGCCGTTGCTCCGGTCTCCGTTCTCTGAACGTACCGGTCAATCCATGCAGTCTCCCATGGGCGTCCGAGCAATTTGCACTTCTCCGTACCTGATACGCACGGATTGTGCCGAAAGGCCCCGCGCCTAAGTGGTCGATGATTGGGCCCTGAATGGGGCCTAAGTCGCCTGCCGATCGCCAGTCGGTCGCCTTGCATCGGGCCATTTGTTTTGGCGGGATACCAATTGCACCCTTCTCGTGGAAGGTCGCCGGCCGGGCACCGAGAGGCTACCCGTGGTTGCCCTCGGTCGGGTATGCTCTCGCGCGACTGACCATCGGAGGTCCTTACGACGGACTCCCTTTTGAGGAGAAAGAATCCGCAAGCCTCCCGGCAATGGCTAGATTGGCGCGCACCGTGACCGCCACCACCTCCCCGCAGCCTTCGCGCGTATTAATCGTGGATGACGACGCGGTGATGCGCAATGCGCTCGCCTTGTGCTTCTCGGGCCAGGGAAATGAATGCGAGCTGGCAGCCGACGCGGCGTCGGCGCTCGGAATCGTCGAGCGCCAGAACGTGGATGCCGTCATTTGCGACGTGCGAATGGACGGCATGAACGGCTTCGAGCTGCTCGACCGGGTGAAGCGCACACATCCGACGCTGCCCGTCGTCGTCATCACCGGCATGGGCCGGATTCACGATGCCGTGGACGCCATCAAGCGAGGCGCGTTTCAGTACGTGACGAAGCCGTGCGACGTCGACGAGCTGCGCGCGATCGTCGCGAGCGCCATCGAAGAGCGGCGCCGGCACGCCGCCGGAGAGGGTGATCGCCGCGCCTCCTTTCCACCCGCCCTGACTTCGAGCCTCGAGCTCATAGGAAACGGGCCTTCGATGCGCGCCCTGCAGACCAGCATCGATCTGGTCGCCGCGTCGAGCGCACCGGTCCTCGTCACCGGCGAAACCGGCGTCGGCAAGGAGCTCGTCGCGCGCGCCATCCACGCGCGGGGGGCCCGCCGCGGCCGGCCCTTCGTGGCCGTGAACACGTCGGCCATCCCACACGAGCTGCTGGAAAGCGAGATCTTCGGGCACGTCCGTGGAGGCTTCACTGGCGCGGTCCAGGCACGCAAAGGGCTGCTGACGGAGGCGGAGGGCGGGACACTATTGCTCGACGAGATTGGCGACATGCCGATCGGCCTGCAGTCGAAGCTCCTGCGCGTCATCCAGTTCGGAGAGGTGCGTCCAGTCGGCGGCGATCGTCCTCACCAGGTCGACGTTCGAGTCATTGCTTCGACCCACCGGGATTTGCCCGCCCTCATCCGCGAGGGGCGATTTCGCGAGGATCTCGATTTTCGGCTCAACGTTTTGCCCGTGTTCGTGCCCCCGTTGCGAGAGCGCCGAGAAGACATTCCGGCACTCGCGGCCCACCTTCTGGGCGAGGCATGCCAGCGCGCTCCGAACTCTCCGGTTCGGTCGATTGGTCCGGAAGCCCTCCAGTCGCTGGAAGGGGCGCCCTGGCCGGGCAACGTCCGCGAGCTTGCAAGCGTCATCGAGCGCGCGGTGGTCTTCGGCGCGGACGAGAAGCTCGAAATCAAGAGTCTTCGTCCGTTCCCGAGGCCGCGATGCCCCGGCCTACCCTTCCGGGGTCGTTCTGGAGCGAGGGGCCCTTGACGCTGCGGAACCTCAGCCGCGCGTACACCGATTGGGTTCTCGTTCAAACGGGCGGGAACAAAGAACGCGCCGCCGAGATCCTCGGTATCGACTTGTCGACGCTCTACCGCTGGCAGCGGGCGGCAACGCCGAAGAGCGGCGCTGTCACGCCGGGATAGAGCGACCGCTCAGGTCCCGCGCGCGGCACTCGGCGACTCCGTCACGGTCGGTGCGTGAACTCACGATGTGGCTTTGCAAAGCGTTTTGCCAAGGCAAGATGACAACGGCAAGAGTCGGCCGGGCACTCCTGGTCGACCGGCGGGACAACATTTCGCGCACTTCGCGGTGAGCTGAGCCGGGCACGGGCAATGCAGTTCGCGCCGCCGCGCGTGCGTCGCGGATGGCCACCCAGCTGTACTTCACCGTGCAGGCGGGTGAGCGCGCGCGCTCACGCCGACGACCTCGATGGACGCGCTCCGCGCACGCCTGAGCGTGAACTACACTCGGTGGTGCGCGCGTTCCTCTTGAGCGCCATTGACGGTGGGTACGGCGGTCGCGGCACCCGCCGAGGGCTCGGCTTTCTTCTCGCCCCGTGACTCCCAGAGCTGGACTATGCGGCCGCGTAGCCTCTTGCCAGACTCCGGGGCGAGCAAGAAGACAATCGCGCCGGCGGTGATGGCGCCCGCCGTGAAGCAGACGACGGGGCCCAGAGCACCCGCGCGGCGCCGTAGCCCAACGTGACCGAGTAGCGAGTCGACGCCTCGGGCCTCGATGGCGCGGAGTGACTTGGTGAGCCTACGCGCCTGCGCACCCGACTCGACGAGCGATGAGAGCATCTGATCGACGGTGATCTGGGCGGTGCGGATGAGAGGTTCATGCGGTCCTCCGGGTTCAGGTGTGGCTCAGGCCCGTAGCATCAAGCGAGCCGAGGTCGCAGCGCCTTGGATCGCGTGCTTGATATCCTCCACTAGCCCCTTGGCCTTGCCTTTCAGCGCGTCGGCGTCGCCCTCTGCCCTGTCGGTCGCCAGCATCATGGGGCCGACTTTCGGCAAATTCGCCACCCTCATGGGGCCACCATCGCCAGGGTCATGGGCCACCCGCACGGTGGCGTGACCTG
>CAVREO010000013.1:0-165274 GCA_963720145.1 uncultured delta proteobacterium | reverse complement strand
CGCTCGAGAGCACCTTGACGGCGACTTGCTGGCCGAGCTCCGGGTGCTCGGCAGCGTAGACGACGCCCATACCGCCGCGCCCGATCTCCCGGGTAAGGCGAAACGCACCGATGCGCGTCCCGACGCCTGCGAAGGCTCCGTGACCGGAGTCTCCGTACATCCTGCTCCTCCGGGCCCCATCCTAGCCATGTGGGCAGTGCTCGTCGCGTCCCGCGAGCGCGCCTCCAGCTGTTCCGTCGCCGTCCCGGTTCACACGGTTCTCACGAAGTCGAGGAAAGCGGCAAAAGACGATTTCCGCGCCGGAAAGGACGCGCGAAAGGATCATCGCAACGAATCCTCAGTGCTCGACCACGGCGCAGCCGGGACCGGTTCGGCGGTCCCCGCTCCAGTTTGCCTCTCTCTCTTCTTCGAGGAGCACCGCCCGCTCTCGTCGTTCGCTCCTCGGCGCGTCGCCGTCCAGATCCCTCACGAATCTCGCCGGTACGCCGGCGACCAGCGTGTTCGGCGGCACGTCACGGCTGACGACTGCCCCTGCCGCGACCACAGCTCCTGCCCCGACCGACGTGCCGGGGAGAACGGTTACACGCGACCCAAGCCAAGCGCCGTGGCCGATTGCGATTGGAGCCGCCAGAAGACGGCCGCAGCGATGACTCGACGGACCGATCTCGTGATCGATGGTCAAGAGCATGACGTCGTGACCGAGGCGCACCCCCCTGCCGATGCGCACGGACGCCCCGAGGTCGACGTGCAAGGGACCGGTGACCAGGGTGCCGTCTCCAATCGAAAGCAACGTTCGAACATCTCCCGGTCCGGTGATGTTGAGCGTGCCCATCATCCACGAACCGACGCCGATGCGAATCCCTGCCATGCGGAGGAGCGCGGTGCGCGTCCGGTTGAAGCTCAGGTGGGGCAGCCCCTGGGAGAGGGTCTTCACGAGGACCTTGCGCCCGTCGAGCACGAGTTCGTTCGCGCTCGCACGAGCAAACCGTCTCGCGAACGCGCTGACGTTCTGGGCGAGATGGGACGGAGTGCCGGGCTCGGCCTCTGTGGGATCAATCACGGCAGAAAGAGGTTAGGCACCCTCTGCGTCGTATGGGTTTCCAACCGGTTCCGTTTGCAAGAATGAGCCGCGCGAAGGGATTACACGCCGGCGAATCCGCGCACGAAGGAGACGAGCCCCGCCACGCCAACCGCGAGGCTCACGTACCAGAGCGCCTTGCGCCGTGTGAGCGCGGCGATGGCGGCCAGCGCAATGGCGATCTGAAATACGGTCACCGAGATCGCGAATTGGTGGTGGTGCTCGAGGCTCTCGTCGGCGGCCTTGCCCGCCTCGTGTACACCCGCCTCGATCTCCTTCGCGCGCTTCTCGATTTCTGCTTGGTCTTGTCTGTAGCGATCGGCTTCGGCGCGCAGCTTCCCCGCTTGCTGCGGGTTGGTCTCCGAGAGGGCCTCGGCCTGGCTCGCGTAGATGGCCTGCTTGATCCCCTTCGCCTGGTAGTACGCCCACTGGTCGGAGGCGCGCGCCTGGGTGAGCACGGCCTCGTTCTTGGAGAGGATCGCCGCGTTTGCGTGCGCCCCGGATTGCAGCGACGCCACGGCGGCGAAGACCGCGATGATGGCCGTCGACAGCGAGAGAGCCAGGGTCCAGGTCGGGCCTCGCTCACGCTCGACTTCCTCACGTTCCTCCGCGAGCTTTTCCTGAGCCTCTTCCAGGCGCTCCTTCAGGTCCTGCGTCTCCAGTCCCTCCTCGGGCATGCGCCAACGACAGACGAGCCGCGCCAGGAGGTCAAGCCAAGAAATCTGCGAGCTACAGGTTGATCTGCATTCCGAGCTCGACGACCCGATCGGCCGGGATGCCGAAGTACTGGGTCGCGGACCGTGCATTCCGCGAGATGAAGGAGAAGAGCGTCTTTCGCCAGCGGAACATGCGGCTGTCTCCCGACGTCAGCAACGTCTCGCGACCCAGGTAGTAGCTGGTTCGTGACGGCGCGTGCGGGGTCCCGTACCTCGCGGATGCCTGCTCGAGCAGTCGCGGCACGTCGGGCGTTTCCATGAAGCCGTAGTGAGCCGTTATTTGGAAGAGCCCTTGACCGAGGTTGGTCACGTTGAGCCTCGTACTGTCGGCGACCTCCGGGACGGGCTCGGACATCACGGAGAGCAAGACGACCGTCTCGTGCAAGACCTGGTTGTGCTTCCAGTGGTGCAGAAGAACGATGGGCACACCCTTTGGATTCGACGACATGAACACGGCGATTCCGGAGACCCGGTGCGGGTGGAACGACGCGATGTCGGCGACGAACGACTCGACGGGCAGCATCTTATCGGCGAGCGCGTGCGCCAAATGGGCTCGCCCCGTCTTCCACGTAGTCATGACGAGGAACAGAGCGATCGCGACCACGACCGGGAACCACCCGCCCTCGAGCAACTTCAACGTGTTCGCCGCGAAAAAGGGAATGTCGAAGCTCAGAAACACTCCGACGAGGAGCGCCGCCCTCCAGGAGGGCCAGTTCCAGGCCCGCGTGAGGACGGCGTAGTAGACGATGGACGTGATGCCCATCGTCCCGGTGACCGCGATGCCGTAGGCGGCCGCAAGCGCGCTCGATGCCTTGAACGTGAGGACCAGCCATACGCACGCGACGGCAAGGGCCGCATTCACTTCCGGGATGAAGATCTGCCCCTCAGCGGCGCCGGAGGTGTGCACGATGGTCACGCGCGGGCAGAACCCGAGTTGCACCGCCTGGCGCGTGAGTGAATACGCGCCCGAAATGAGCGCCTGCGACGCGATGATCGTGGCGGCTGTCGCGAGCGCCACCATGGGGTAAATGGCGACGGGCGGGACGAGCGCGAAGAACGGGTTCTTCGCTGACTCCGGGTGCGTCAGGATGTGCGCTGCCTGACCGAAGTAGTTGAGCAGGAGCGCCGGCATGACCAGGGTAAACCACGCGAGCCGGATGGGCCGGCGCCCGAAGTGACCCATGTCGGCGTAGAGAGCCTCCCCTCCCGTGATGACGAGGACTACGCCCCCGAGCACCAGGAACGCAGCTCGCCCGTGCGTCTCGAAGAAGCGAACGGCGTACACCGGGTGAACCGCGCGGAGCACGCCGGGGCAGCCCGCGAGATGCACCGCGCCGAGGACTCCGATCGTCGCAAACCAGACGACCATGATGGGACCGAAGACCCCGCCGATGCGCGCGGTCCCCCGCCTCTGAACCGCGAACAACCCGAGAAGGATCGCGACCGTCAGGGGAATGACCGCGGGGGTCAGCCGTGTGGTCGCGACCTCGAGGCCCTCGACGGCGCTGAGAACGGATATCGCGGGCGTGATGACGCCGTCACCATAAAGAAGCGCCGCGCCGAAGATGACCAGCGCGCTCAACCACCCGATGCGCGCCGTGGTCGGCCGCGCTGGCGACGGCACCAGAGCGAGCAGCGCGAGAATGCCGCCCTCTCCGTGATTGTGGGCCCGCATGATGAACGTCAAGTATTTGATCGTGACGACCATCGTCAGCGACCAGAAGACTAGCGACAGCAGTCCGAAGAGATTGGCCTGCGTAGCCGCGACCCCGTGCGCGGGGTCGACGCACTCCTTGATCGCGTACAGCGGGCTCGTGCCGATGTCGCCGAAGACGACGCCCGTCGCCATCAGCACGAGCTTTCCCGTCGTCGAATGGGCGGCTGCCGGGGCAACCGAGGGATTCTTCGAGCGAGAGTTGCTGGCAGAGCTCGCGGCTAGGGACATGGTAGCCGCTCCGGTATACACGGATTCCGGCGGCGGCCCGAGTCACGTCCTCCCTCGACGGGAGTCGAACGGACCGCCACCGTCATCCCGACGTCTCACTCGGCGGGAGCCAGCCCTTTTGCACCCACCGCGACGTCCACGCCCGAGACCTCGGCCGCAGCCTTCGATGGGATGAACTCGGGGTAGCCCGGTGCCCCCATCTCGGGAACGTCGAGACCCGCGATCTCCACCTCGGCCGAGACGCGGTTGCCGACGACCTTACCGATGGCCCAGAAGATGGCGCCGCCCACCACGATGTTCCAGGCCAGCCCGACGCCGACCTCGACGAGCTGCGCGATCATCTGCTTGCTGTCGCCGTAGAAAAGCCCGGTCACTCCCTGGCCGGCGACGCCCAAGTAGTCCGTCGCGCCGACGCCGTTCCAGCCGCCTCCGTACGAGCCGTCCGAGAAGAGGCCGACCGAGATGAGTCCCCAGACGCCGCACGTTCCGTGCACGCTGATGGCGCCGACCGGGTCGTCGATCTTGAGCTTGTCGAAGAAGAACACGCTGTAGACGACGAGCACGCCGGCCACAGCACCGATGATGACGGCGCCCGTCGGCGTGCAGAACGCGCACGGCGACGTGATCGCCACGAGTCCCGCCAGCATGCCGTTGCACATCATGGCGGGATCGGGCTTGCCTGTTTGCTTCCACATGATGAGAGCCGCTAGGACGGCACCCGACGCGCTCGCGAGCATCGTGTTGGTGGCAACGATGCCGATGCGGCCGTCGGCCCCGGCCAGCGAGCTGCCCGCGTTGAACCCGAACCAGCCGAACGCCAGGATGAACGTGCCGACCATCACCATCGGAATGTGGTGCGGAGCGATGGGATTGATCTTCCCGTCCTTGCCGTACTTGCCGAGGCGCGGTCCGATGAGAATCGACGTGATGAGAGCGAGCGCTCCGCCCTGCATGTGAACGACGCCTGAGCCCGCGTAGTCGACCGCGCCGTGTGCGAGGCCCGCTCGATACCCGAGCTGGGCCAGCCAGCCGCCGCCCCATACCCAGCCGCCAAAGACCGGGTAGATGAACGCGCCGACGAAGATGCTGAAGATGAAGAAGCTCTTGAAGCTCCAGCGCTCGGCGCACGCGCCCGTCACGATGGTGGCCGTCGTGTCCATGAACACCATCATGAAGAGGAAGAGCACGATGGCGGCCGAGTCGTAGCCGTTGCCCGAGAGGAAGAAGCCGGTCGTGCCAAGTAGCCCCCAGCCGGAGTCTCCGTTCACGGAGGAGCCGATGGTGAGCATGCTGTGCAGTGTCGGGGTTCCTCCGAGCGTCACCGGTCCGCCGATCGCCGTGCCGTTCAGCCCTCCGCACATGAACGCGAATCCGCAGGCCCAGAACCCGAGCATGCCCAGGCCGTAGACCATGAAATTCATCGACATGGTGTGCGCGGCGTTCTTCGCTCGGATGAGCCCCGTCTCGACCAGCGCGAAACCGGCTTGCATGAACATGACGAGGAAGCCCGCGATGAGCGTCCACACGAAATTGACCGAGTAGATGCCGTGAGAGCTCGCTTGCGCGACGGCGTCCACGGCCGCGGCGAGCTCCTTCGTCGTCGCCTTCTCGGGGTCGGGCTTGGTATAGCCGGGCACGGAGTACGCGGTGGGCGTGGTCTGGAACGCGCCCGTCTTGTCAGGGACCGGCGGCCCGTCGGCGTACGCCCGCGTCGTGGCACACAGTCCGACGACGAGGCCCACGGCGAGAATGAGAAGTGCGAGCCAGTGTCGGCGATGAGTATTCGAGAGAGAATGGAGCATTGGCCTACCTCACTCCTTGGGAATGATTGGTCATGGAAAACCCGCGCGCGCTCGCGATTCGATTCTTCAGGCTCGTCCCCCAGGCTGCGCCGAGGAGCGCGCCCACCTGCATGGTGGCGAAGAACCCAAGCGCGGCGACCAGGTGGCGCGTGTGAATCAGCGCCGCCGCGGTGACAACGGCGATCATGATCTGCGTTCCGACGAACGATTTCTTGTATTGTTCGAAGACTCGGACCGGATCAACCGGTTTCCACTTCGCCGGCGTGGCTCGATTTCGCATGGCTAGATTCCCTTCGTTTGGTGTCGACGTGGCCTGAACCCTACCGTCGAAATGTTTCCGGGGAATTGCAGGAATCCCTTCCGTGCACACATTTCGAAAGCCGGCTTGCATCGACCGAGCGGTGTTGTTTCCGGAGCGTTTCGGGTGACGCGTTGCTGTATTTCACAATCCCGTGCTTTGCAGTCAGAACGGACGCGGGGAACCGACACCGTTCTGGTCCGCAACAAGGGAGCCGACCGCCGCCGCGCGGGAGGTCGATCGAGCGGCAGCGCCCTAACGGGAATTTAACTAGCGCCGTCGTCGCGAATTGAACGATTGTGCGTCTCGTCGTCGTCGGCGAAAGCAGGCACGGTTCGAAAGATTGCGGTTCGAGTGGCCGTCGACCGACTCAGCCGATTGGTGTCGACTGCACCCGCCCGGCGGGCTCGGACTTCCCGAAGGTTGGTCGGCGGCCTCTCGAGCCGCAGTGCCGGTCCGGGCCTCACGGCCTGAGCGGGCACGGCGCGCTACGCGAGCTTGACGTACGGACGCTGCTTTTGGCGCACCACGAGGACCGAGCACGGTGCCTTTTTCGAGACGGTCTCGGCGACCGATCCGAGCAGGAAGCGCTCGAGCCCCCACGCATCATGAGTCCCCATGATGACCAGATCCGCCGAGATCGAACGCGCAGTCTTGACGATCTCCTCGGCGGGATCGCCTTGCGCGAAGTGTCCCGTGACAGGCGCCGGGCATTGCCTCCGCGCCATGCGGACGTGGTAATCGAGGTGGCTCTGCGCCTCGGCGAGCAGATCTTCCAGCCGCAGACCGGCGTGCGCGGGCCTGTCGAAACGGCCCGACCGGTACACGTGCAGGAGATGCAGCTGCGCATTCGGCCACATGCGGCGTGCCACCCGCGCCGCGTACTCGACGACGCGGCTCGCGAGGGTGGAGGCATCTACGGCCGCGAGGACAATGGCTGCTTCCTCGTTTTCGGCTGAAGGGGTGTCCCCTTCGATCTCCGTCATGATCGCTTCTATACAATATCGCCTGTCGCTTGGGGTACTCGCGTGGTAAGAGGTGCCCCGCAGCGCAATCGGTATGTCGTCGGAGGGTCTTCCCGCCTGGACGTTGGTGCCCTTTCCGGCGCTCGTTCTGGCCATCGCAGTGCTCCCGATCCTCGCCCCTCGCGCGTGGGAGCGGCGGAGCGTGCAGTGGCTCGTGGTCGGCGGCTGCGCGTTGCCCCTCCTGATCCACCTCGTCGCCGGCAACCGGGTTCACGACGTGCGCGAGGCGGCGACCTCCTATCTCTCGTTCGTCGCGACGCTCGGCGCCCTGTATGTCGCCTCCGGCGGCGTGCAGATCGACGGGGACCTCGAGGCCACGCCCTGGACGAACGTCGCCATCGTGGGCCTCGGAGCCTTGCTCGCCAGCGTGATCGGCACGACCGGCGCGAGCATGCTCATGATCCGTCCGCTCCTCTCGACCAACCGTCAGCGGGTCCACACGGCGCATCTGGTGCCGTTCTTCATCGTGGCCGTAGCCAACGCGGGTGGCCTCTTGACGCCGCTCGGCGATCCACCGCTGCTCGTCGGATACATCGGGGGCGTCCCGTTTCTCTGGACACTACGCCTGCTGCCGGCCTGGCTCCTCTACGTCGGCTCCTCCATGGCGGTGCTCTACGTCGTCGATCGTCGCGCGTACAGGCGCGAGCCGGCGGGCGCTGTTGCGCGTGATCGCGCCGAGGTGAAGCCCCTCAGCATCCGGGGCAAGCGCAACGTGCTGCTGATGCTCGCGGTCGTACCGGCCGTGGTCCTGCCCGAAGGCTTTCGCGAGCTCGCCATGCTGGCCATCGCGGGAGCCTCGATGACGTTCACGCCCTCGCGGCTCCGCAGTGCGAACGGCTTCTCGTTCGCCCCGATCGTGGACGTCGCGATCATCTTCGCCGGCCTCTTCGCGTGTCTCGGGCCCGTGCAGATCGCGCTCGCCGAGTCGGCGCCTCACCTGCCGCTGCAGCACGGCTGGCAGCTCTTCTGGGCTTCGGGGCTGCTGTCGTCCGTCCTCGACAACGCGCCGACGTACACGGCGTTCGCCGCGCTCGCCCGTGGGCTCAGTGTTCCGGGCCCTGACCTCGTGGCCGGTATTTCCCCCATCAAGCTCGCGGCCGTGAGCGTGGGTAGCGTCGTGATGGGTGCCACGACGTACATCGGGAACGGACCGAATCTCATCATCAAGGCGATCGCCGAGCGCGAGCGGTTTCCGACGCCGGGCTTTTTTCGGTACGCGATCTTCGCTTTCGTCCTGATGGCGCCGGCCCATGCGATCACCACGTTGGCGCTGCTGCTACTGGATCGATGAAAGGCGGGACGGACTCCTTTGAACGCCGGGCATCCCGGCCCCCGGCGTCGCAAGTCCTCCCTGCGTACGGGTCTTCACGCCGGCACGCGCACCGCGCTTCGCGAAACAGTCCACGAAACATCCGTGACCCACGCGAGCGATGCACAGGGGAAATCTGGGGAAGGAAAACACGGAAAATAATTACAACTACGAAACAAACGCGAAATTAGGTCCCCGGTAGGAGCATTCGGTACGCCGCATGAGATTGCCTCTCGGAGGATGCCCAATGAGACCATCGAGCTACATCGTTCTGGTGACGCTGGCCTTGCTGTTGAAAGCGGCGACTGCCGCAGCGCAAGCAGCCCCACCGCCACCCGCGGGCCCGCCGGCTCCGGCTGCGGCAGCTCCGACTGCGGCTCCTGCCGCCGCTGCGCCTGCAACGCCGCCGGCGAGCCCGGCGGCCGCCGCACCGTCCGCGGCTCCAGCACCCGCCGCGGCTCCGGCGCCCGCCGCGGCCCCGGCTCCCGCGGCTGCCAGCCCCACGCCTGCTGCGGGGGCTCCTGCGGCCGCGCCGGGCAACTGGTACGACAAATTCTCCGCGGATGCGTTCGTCGATGCGTACGGAAGCATCGACTACAACTTCCCGAAGCCGCAGGCGCCCGTCCCATTTCGTGCCTTCGACGTCGCGCAGGGCTTCTCGGTGAATTGGCTCGGGGTGAACGCCTCGTATGCGGCGGACCCCATCGGCGGCACGATTGGACTGCGCTTCGGGCCAGGCGCGATCGCGTACCACGCGGGGACGTCCGACGCGGTGGCCGGCCTCCAATTCGTCAAACAGGCCTACGCAACCTGGAAGGCCATGGACAAGCTGACGCTGGATTTCGGCAAGTTCGACCAGCCGTTCGGCTCGGAGGTCGCCGACTCGCAGCTCAACATGAACTACACGCGCAGCATGCTGTTCTGGTACGTGCAGCCGCTTTGGTTCACCGGCCTGCGCGCGAATTACGCCATCTCGGATTCGATGAACCTGCTCGCCTTCGTCGCCAACGGCTGGAACAACAGCATCGACATCAACACGGGCAAAGCATTCGGCGCCCAGTTCATGATCAAGCCGGCGGATACCCTGACGCTGTATCTCGGCTACGTCGGCAGCCCCGAGCAACCCGACGTCAACACCATGACGGGGATGAACTTGGAGACCGACGGCAACTGGCGGCACATGGTCGACCTCGTCGTCGACTACAATCCGACCAAGGAGCTGCGTTTTCTCCTCAACGGCGACTACCGCGCCGAGGACAACGTGGGCGGCCACTCGGCCCAGGTTTACGGCGGGAATCTAGTCGTCCGCTACGCCTTCTCGGACGCGTTCTACGCCGCACTGCGCTGGGACTACGTGCACGACGAGCACGGCGACGTTCTGCCTCTGCCCATGCCCACCAAGGTGGACGCGCAAGACGGGACGCTCACACTCTCATACGGCATCGGTTCGCACCTCGCGCTGATGCTCGATAACCGCATCGACATCCTCGACAATCCCTATTTCGTCCAAGGAACGAACGCGACCAACACGACCAAGAACCAGTTCACGACCACGCTCGGAGTGATTGCGAGCACCAAGTAGGACGACGAGGAGCCTCCGACGGCCCGACGCCTTTCCGCGATGGCGAACTGCGCCGCGCCTGATATGGGTTTGACCGGGCACATTGCGCCTCGCCTCGCGAAAGCGAGTCGGACCGTCGGAGGAGAAGTCCCATGAAGCGAATTGAAGCCATGATACGTCCGGGCAAGCTGGACGAGATCAAGGAAGCCCTGTCCAACGTCGGCATCGCTGGCATGACCATTTCAGAGGTCAAGGGTTTCGGCCGAACCGGAGGCAAGCGCGAGGTGTACCGCGGCTCCGCGTACGTCGTGGATTTCGTCCCGAAGGTGAAGATCGAGATCGTGGCGCCGGAAAACCTGGTCGAGGACATCGTCCAGACCGTCCAGAAGGCCGCCGCGACGGGGAAGATCGGTGATGGAAAGATCTTCGTCTACGACGTGGCCGAGGTGGTCCGGATTCGGACCGGAGAGCGCGGAAAGGACGCGCTTTAGGAAGCGGAGCCGAAAACCGAAGCGCTGCCAGGAGGCAGCGAGGGCCTCTTGGGCTCGGCCTCGTCTCGAAGTACCGCGGCCAAGGCAGCCGCGGCGGCGTGAGCTCCCGCAAGACGTGCGGCGTTCACGACGAGCTCGCAGTTCTCCTGGCCGAGCGCCTTTCGGTTTTGCAGCGCGCTCATGACCGCGCGCTCGATCCCGAACGCGCGCAGGTGGCACTCGACGAACAGCTTGGCGCCGTCGCAGGTCAGCTCACCCGCCATCCGGGCCACTTCGAGTGCTTGAATCGCGAACTCGGTTCGTCCACGGGCTGCTTCGACGGCCGCCAGGCAATAAACGTCGAGCGCGTGCGGCTCGATCTGATCGAGCACCGCCTTGGCGCGCTCGATGTATCCCTGACCCAACGCAGCCCACGCCAGTGCGGTGAGGGCTCGGTTGCGCGTCCGCGGTGTCGCTGCTGCGGCCACGGCTTTCGATGCCGCCCGGCCAGCCGCCGTCGGGTTGTCGCGCTCGAGCTCGGCAAACGCGCTCGTGAGGTGCGCGATGGCTTCGGCGTCGACGGTATCTCTTCGCCGCCGCCATCGAATCGCGCCGGCCAGGAGGCTCCCAGCGCCGACCAACACGAACCCAAGGAAGCGCAAACCAAAGGCTCCGGCAGCCGATGCCCCGAGCGCCACCAGGCCGACGATCGTCGCCGCGGCGGAGAGCGCGAACAGCGCCACGGTACGGGAGCTCATGACGACCCTCTTCGGGGGGAGCATGGCAGGAGGACGAGACGGACGAGGGCTGGACATCGGGGACCCCTGGGAAAGGCGCCGCGCCCCGCGACACCGCAAAACGCACGCCGATGACTCTCCCAGACTTTAAGGGTACGGCCAGACCGCGTGCGGAGCTAACGAAGGCCTCCCGAAACCTGGCCCGGAGGCGAGAGCCCGCAATGTATCGACATGATACCGAAGCGAAATCGCGAGGACACATTGCCTGGGCTACTTGTCGGGTCGGCTATGACCGCTGGAAGGGGTTTCGGAATGACGATCAAGCTCAAGCTGCTCCTCGCGACTTTGCTGGCGCTCAGCGTCGGCGTAACGCTGACCAGCCTCACGTTCGCCGATGCGCCGCCCGCGCCGTCCGCGTCGGGGGCGCCGGCGGCATCGGCAGCACCGTCGGCATCGGCTTCGGCGGTGCCCTTACCGGCGTATTTCTCGGGCGCGAACGAAACGGGGAAGCCGCCGACGTGGCCCGATCAAACGGGCAGCGCCTCCGGCGTGTGGGCGACGCCCGCGGGTGATGGAAAAGGTGACACGCCGAGCACGCTCGGCACGGCCGATCTCTACGATCGGATCGCCCACAACCTCTTCTCCATCAACATGGTCTGGGCTCTGGTCACCGGCTTCCTCGTCATGTTCATGCAGGCCGGCTTCGCGATGGTGGAGGCCGGTATGTGCCGCGCCAAGAACGCGTCGCACACCATAGCCATGAACTTCATGATCTATCCGCTGGGCTGCCTCGGCTTCTGGGCCTACGGCTTCGCGTTCGGCTGGGGCAACTGGTTCAACGGACCGGTTCCGCCCGGCTGGTACTCGTCGCTCGGTCCGGGCACCTCCGTGCTCAACCAGGGCATCGTCCTCGCCGGCAAGTACGGTGTCCTCGGCACGAAGGGCTTCTTTCTCGGGTCCTCGGTGTCCGACACGGCCGTGCTCGCGCTGTTCTTCTTCATGATGGTGTTCATGGACACCGACGGCCACCATCCCTACCGGGGCGATGGCCGAGCGCTGGGCCTGGAAAAACTTTGTGCTCTACGGTCTCTGGGTGGCGCTGCCTTATTGCGTCTACGCGAACTGGGTCTGGGGCGGCGGGTTTTTGGCTCAGGGAGGCGTCAACTGGCACCTCGGCCACGGCGCCGTCGACTTCGCCGGATCCGGCGTCGTGCACGCTATGGGAGGAGTGATCGCCCTGGCGGGCGCGATGGTCATAGGACCGCGCATAGGCAAATACAAAAACGGCAAGCCACAGACCATCCCGGCTCACCACTTGCCGATGGCCATCATCGGTTGCTTCATCCTGGCGTTCGGCTGGTTTGGCTTCAATCCGGGCTCGACGCTCGCCGGTACCGATCTGCGCATCGCTTTCGTCGTCGTCAATACGATGCTGGCCAGCGTGGCCGGTGCTTTCGCGGCGATGATCTTCTTGATGGGACAGGGGAAGAAGCCCGACCCGGGCATGATGGTCAACGGCATGCTCGCCGGACTCGTCGCCATCACAGCGCCGTGCGCGTTCGTCGATCCCTGGGCTGCCGTCACCATCGGCGCGATCGCCGGCGTCGTCGTCGTGGTGTCGTGCACCTTCTTCGAGAACCGCGGCATCGACGATCCCGTCGGCGCCATCTCCGTTCACGGCGTGAACGGCCTGTGGGGCGTGCTCTCGGTCGGCATCTTTGCCACGGGCGCTTACGGGGCAGGCTGGAACGGCGTCGTACGCGACGAGTTCGTCAAGAAATACGGCTCCGACGGGGTGCGCGGCATCCTGTACGGCGACGCCTCGCAGCTCGTCATGCAGGCCATCGACTGCGTCGTCCTCGCGGCCTTTGGGTTCGTGATGGCGTATGTCTGGTTCAAGGTCAGCAACCTCATCACGCCGATCCGCGTGAGCGCCGAGACCGAGATGCAGGGGCTCGACATGCCCGAGATGGGTGCCCTCGGTTATCCGGACTTCAAGCTCGCGGAGGAGACGACGCCGGCCGAATGAGCGCGGTGCGCGCCCTTTACGAGTTCCTAATCACCGAAGGCCAAACTTTGATGCATCGTTGATGCGGGCGCCGTTAAGACGGAGGCAGGGTCATGATACCACTGCCTCCGTCGCCGTACCGAAGCCCGGCCGACGCCGCTGCCATACGCGATCACGGTGCCGAAGCTCGAGAGGTGCCCGACGCCGACGTGGTCGTCGGGAGGGCCGGGCAATTGCGAGACCCACCGGGCGGTGTTACGAAAAGGCTGGATGCGACGCGCGCGGCAGCCCAGACGACGCAAACGCGCGGCTGCGCGCGGGTTCGCCGTTGCCCTGGCCCACCTCCTGCTCGCGCTCGCCGTTCTCTGCGGAGTCGCTCGCTCCGGCTCGCAGTACTACTACTGCGAAGCATTCGGCCTGTCTCTCGTCGACCCGTGCTTCCACGAGATGTGCGGTGACGACTCGGGCCCGGCTGGCCAGGTTCTCCACGAGCAGCGTCCGGACTGCTGCGAGATCATACGCCTGCCCGCGATGCCGCAGGCCGCGCGCGGCGCAGATCCGAACGTCGTACCGGCGGGATGCGTTGCCATCCTGGCCGCCCCGTCGTGTGACGACGTGCCGTCGAAATCGAGCCACTCGTCGGGTATGGCGCTTTTCGAGCGCTGGCGACCCCCTCCCCGAGCCTCGAGAGAATCGCGCGCGCAACGGATGGTCTTCCTGACATGAGCTGACCGGGCGAGGCTCGCGATGAGCCTCGCACGCGGGCGGGGCGCGTCCAGGGCGCCCCATCGCCGGTCTGTCTCGTGTGAGCGCCCGGGTCCGGCCCCTGAGGGCCGGCGCGCGCCGAGGGAAGAAGACAATGGATGTCCGTGCAAGGGGACGGGCCTTGTGGCCCGTGTTCGCGACCGCCGTGATGGGCTGCGCGACGACTGGCCGCGACTCGTACGAGTCGATGCGGGCCGAAGTCGATCGAATCGGCGTGGCTGGAAGCCGCGACCCCGTTGACGACGAGCGAGCGTTCGGCGGGCCCGTCCTCGAACGGACCGCGTTCGTGCGAGCCGTCCTCCGACGCAACCGCTCGATCGAAGAGGCACGTCAGGGGTGGCGAGCCGCGATCGCGCGAGTGCGCCAGTCGGGCGCAGTTCGAAGATCCCATGGTCACCCTCGAAATGGCACCGCTGTCGATCGGCTCGTCGACGGCGCGCTTTGGATATGCCGGGACCATCAGTCAGCGACTCCCGTGGCCGGGCAAGCTCTCTCTCGAAGAGTCCGTCGCGAAAGCCGAGGCGGACGCCGAGAAGAGCGACTACGAGTCCGCCCGGCGAGAGCTCGCGCTCACCGCGACGATGCTCTACGACGACTACTTCGTCGCGGCGCGCTCGCTCGAGATCAACGGCGAGCACGTCGCGCTCATGCGAGCGATGCGCGCGTCCGCAGTCGCGCAGCTCGAGACGGGCCGCACCTCCGCTCAGGACTCGCTGCAGGCCGAGTTCGAGCTGACGCACATGGAGCACGACGCGGTGATCCTCGCGTCGAAGCGCGACATCACCATCGCCCAGATGAACGAGCTGCTGCACCGCGCTCCCGAACTGCCGCTGCCGCCGCCTCCGAAGGAGCTGGCTCTCGAGCCCGGTCCCGACGTCGCCGACGTGCACCGCATGGAGAACGACGCCATCGGCCGTCGGCCTGACGTGGCGTCCGCCGCTCACCACGCGCGCGCGGAACAGGCGCGCGCCGACCGAGCCAACCGCGAGTCCTTCCCCGACCTCACCGTTTCTACTTCCTACAACTCGATGTGGGACATGCCCGAGCACCGATGGATGGTGGGCCTGAGCTTCAACCTCCCCGTGCAGACCGGACGTCGGGCCGGCGCTGTCGACGAGGCGAACGCGGCGCGCGCGAGGTTCGAGGCCGAGGCCGCGAGAGTGAGCGACATGACGCGGACCCAGGTGGTCGTGGCGTGGAAGCAACTCGAAGAGTCGACGCACGTGGTGCACATCTACGAGGAGCGTCTGATACCGATTGCGAAAGACGAGGTTCAGGCGGCGCGCGCCGCGTTCACCGCATCGCAATCGCCGTTCGCCACGTTCATCGAGGCGGAGAGGAACCTCAGGCGGGCGGAGCTCGAGCTGCAGGTGGCGCGCGCGGACTGCGACCGTCACCGCAATGAGCTGGATCGGGCGCTCGGCCGCGTTCCCGGGCTGGACGGCAAGGAGGACACGCCATGAGCACGTCGACGAACGGGCACTCTGGACGGCGGCTCGTGGCGACCGTGATTGTAGGCGTGCTGGTCGCGAGCGCGCTGGTCGTGTTCCGGCAACCGCTGATCGCGCAGCTGACGGGCAAGGATCCCGGCGGGGCTTCGGCGCAAGCGGGCGGCGGCCTGCCGAACGCCCCGTCCGCGGCGCGACGTCGATCACTACACCTGTTCGATGCACCCCTCGGTGAACGAGCCGGGGCCCGGCAAGTGCCCCATCTGCGGCATGACCCTCGTGCCGGTGACCAGGCAGCAGCAGGAGCAGGGCATCGTGACGATCGACGAGGCGCGCCGCCAGCTCATCGGAGTTCGCACCGAACCCGTCGTCCTGGCGCCGATGCACGAGAGCATCCGTGCCGTCGGCCGCGTCACCTACGACGAGTCCACCCTCTCGGACGTGAACCTCAAGGTGCGCGGGTGGATCACCAGGCTGTACGTGAACGAACCGGGTCAGCGCGTGACCCGTGGAGAGACGCTCCTCACGATGTACAGCCCGGAGCTTTACAACGCCGAGCAGGACTTCCTCCTCGCCGCGCAGCGCAAATCGACCGGCGCTCCCGAAGGCTCCGCGGGGCCGAATCCCGCGGAGCTCTTCGGACGGGCATCGCGCCAGCGGCTGCACCTGCTCGGCCTCAGCGACGCGCAGATTGACGAAGTCGCGAAGAACGGGAAACCCTCGGAGAACATCGCGATCCCTTCGCCGTCCAGCGGCTTCGTCATCGAGAAGAACGTCGTCGAAGGAGCGTCCGTCGATCCGGGGATGCGCCTCTATCGGATCGCGGCGCTCAGCAAGGTATGGGTCGAGGCGGAGGTCTACGAGTCCGACCTCGCGCAGGTGCACGCCGGGCAGCACGCGTCGGTAACGCTCGACTACCTTCCGGGCCGCGCGTACGAGGCCAAGGTCGCGTACGTCTACCCGTACCTGGAAGCGACGGCGCGGACCGGGCGCGTGAGGCTCGAGCTGGCCAACGAGGACCTCGAGCTGCGGCCCGGAATGTACGCGAGCGTCGAGCTGTCGTCGGAGCTCGGCACGCGGGTCCAAGTCCCCGCGGCTGCCGTCGTCTACACGGGCCCACGGCGGCTCGTGTTCGTCGATCTCGGGAGCGGCCGCTTCCGCCCGCAGGAAGTGCAAGTCGGAGCCGAATCCGCCGGCATGTACGAAGTTCGCTCGGGTCTGTCCGCGGGCGATCGCGTGGCCACCAGCGGTGTCTTCCTCATCGCCGCGGAGGCGCGCATCGCCACGGCGGCGAAGTATTGGGACAGCACCAGCGAGACGAGCGACGGGGCGGCCGCGCCCCCGTCCGAAATGCCGGGATCGTTGCCGTTGCAACAATCGACGCCCACGCGCGCCGCGGCCGCGCCGCCCGGCAACACCGCCGCGCGCCGCGCAATCCGCGACGCCGACGAGCTCGACGCCGCCCCTCGACTACACGTGCCCGATGCACCCGCAGGTCCACAGCACGACCCCGGGAAAGTGCCCCCTCTGCGGTATGGATCTGCAGCCGAGGAGCGGGAAATGACCTCCCCATCGCCTGCTCCCCCGCCGAGGCGATCCGGGCCTGATCGCGCGGCTCATCGCCGCGAGCGCGAGCCGCCCGCTTCTGACCATTCTCCTCGTCGCGGCGTTCAGCGCCTGGGGTTGGGTCTCGATGCGACGCACGCCGCTCGACGCCATTCCCGATCTGTCCGACGTCCAGGTCATCGTCTTCACCGAGTGGATGGGCCAGAGCCCCGATCTCGTCGAGGACCAGGTCACGTACCCGATTTCCTCGGCTCTCATCTCGGCTCCCAAAGTCCAGGCCGTGCGGGGGCAGTCGATGTTCGGCATGTCGTTCGTCAACGTCGTCTTCGACGACGGCACCGACATCTACTGGGCGCGCAGCCGCGTGCTCGAGTATCTGAGCTCCGTTCGCGACAAGCTCCCGAAAGGGGTGAATCCCGTTCTCGGTCCCGACGCAACCGGCGTCGGGTGGGTGTTCGAATACGCGCTCGTCGACACGAGCGGCAAGCACGACCTCGCCGAGCTTCGCTCCCTGCAGGACTGGAACCTGCGCTACGCCCTCGGCAGCGTCCCCGGCGTGGCCGAGGTAGCGAGCGTCGGCGGGTTCGTGAAGCAGTACCAGGTGAACGTCGACCCAAACAAGCTGCTGGGGCACGGGGTCACGATGGACGATGTCGTGCGCGCCGTGCGCGCCGCGAACCAGGAGGTGGGGGGTCGCGTCATCGAGATGGGGGGTCACGAGCAGGTGATCCGCGGGCGCGGTTACGTGAAGAGCCCCCGCGACATCGGGCTGGCTCCGGTCCGGGTCGTCGAAGGCACCCCGGTTCGCGTGAAGGACGTGGCGACGGTGAGCATCGGCCCCGACATCCGGCGGGGCCTCACCGAGCTCGATGGCGAGGGCGAAGCGCCCGGCGGGATCGTCGTCATGCGCTACGGCGAGAACGCGCTCACGGTCATCGACGCGGTCAAGGCTCGTCTGAAGGAGATCGAGACCAGCCTTCCCGCGGGCGTGCGCGTCGTACCCACGTACGACCGCTCGCAGCTCATCGAGGAGTCCGTCCGCACGCTCAGGCACACGCTCATCGAGGAGATGGTGGTCGTGAGCGCGGTCATTTTCCTCTTCCTCCTTCATGCGCGGAGCGCGCTCATTCCCATTCTCACGCTCCCCGTCGGAGTCCTTCTCGCGTTCGTCCCCATGGTGCAGCAGCACCTGACGGCCAACATCATGTCCCTGGGCGGCATCGCCGTCGCCATCGGGGCGATGGTCGACGCGTCCATCATCATCATCGAGAACATTCACAAGAAGCTCGCGGAGCCCGACCACGGCGACCGCCGGCACAGCCATGATCCACGCGATGCAGGAGGTAGGACCCTCGATCTTTTTCTCGCTGCTCGTCATCACGGTCTCGTTTTTGCCCGTCTTCACGCTCGAAGCGACCGAGGGGCGCCTTTTCAGGCCGCTCGCGTTCACGAAGACGTACTCCATCGGGTTCGCCTCGATCCTCGCCGTGACGCTGACGCCTGCGCTGGCGGTTCTTCTCATTCGGGGCCCGGTGCACGACGAAGAGAAGAACCCGCTCAACCGCTGGCTCGCGAGCGCTTACGCGCCCGTCGTGCGCTTCGTCGTCGATCGCCGATGGATGGTCCTGCTCGCCGCGCTGGCCGTGATGGCGCTGACGGCGCCCGCCGTGTTCGGGCTCGGCCACGAGTTCATGCCGCCGCTCAACGAGGGCGTGATCCTCTACATGCCGACGGCGCCGCCCGGGATGAGCGAGAACGAGTCATCGGTGGTCCTTCAGGCGATGGACCGCGAGCTCAAGAAGTTCCCCGAGGTCGTCAGCGTCTTCGGCAAAGAAGGGCGCGCGAACACGGCGACCGATCCAGCGCCGCTCGGAATGGCGGAGGTGACCGTCGTTCTGAAGCCGCGCGAGCAGTGGCGGCCGGGGCTGACCTGGGACGCGCTGCTGAAGGAGATGGACGGGAAGCTCCGCTTCCCGGGCATGACCAACGTCTGGTGGATGCCCATCCAGACGCGTACCGAGATGCTCGCGACCGGCGTGCGCAGCCCCCTCGGGATCGAGGTGTTCGGGGACGATCTCGATGCCATCGAGCAAACCGCCATCGCGGTGGAGCACGCTGTCGCGAAAGTCCCGGGCACGCGGAGCGCCTTCGCCGAACGCTCGACCGGGGGGTTCTACATCGACTTCGACGTGAACCGCGAGGAGGCCGCGCGCCAGGGCCTGAGCGTCGAGGACGTGAACATGGTCGTGGCGCAAGCGATCGGGGGAGAGAACGTCTCGGAAGCCGTCGAAGGGCGCGCGCGCTATCCCATCAACGTCCGCTACGCGCGCGAGTTTCGGGACGATCCGGCGCTGCTGGGCCGAACGCTCGTGGCCACGCCCTCGGGGACGCAGATCCCGCTTTCGCAGGTGGCCGCGATCACGAGCCGCCTCGGCCCCCCCATGGTTCGCAGCGAGGGCGGCAAGCTCGTCGGATTCGTCTTCGTCGACACCGACCGCCCGATCGCCGATTACGTCGCAGACGCTCGGGCAGCGGTCGCGCGCGAAGCGAAGCTGGTGCCTGGCACTCGCCTCGAGTGGGTAGGTCAGTTCAAGTACTTCGAGCGCGCCAAGGAGCGGCTCACGTGGGTCGTCCCGCTGACACTGGGGATCGTCTTCGTTCTCCTCTACTTCAATACGGAGTCGATCAGCGAGACGTTCATCGTCCTACTGGCCGTGCCGTTCTCGCTCGTGGGCGCCTTTTGGCTCCTCTACCTGCTTCACTACAACATGAGCGTCGCCGTATGGGTCGGCATCATCGCGCTCGCCGGGCTCGACGCAGAGACCGGCGTCGTGATGCTGCTCTACCTGACGCTCGCGACCGAGCGCCGGGCGAGCGAGGGCCGCCTGCGGACGTTCGGCGACCTTCGTGAGGCCATCGTCGAAGGCGCCGCGAAACGCCTTCGGCCGAAGCTGATGACGGTCGCAGCGATGATCCTCGGCCTGGCTCCCGTCCTCTGGAGCACGGGCACGGGGGCGGACGTCATGAAGCGAATCGCCGCACCGATGGTGGGGGGCCTGGTCACGTCGTTCCTGCTCGAGCTGACGGTCTACCCGGCTCTCTTCGCCCTCTGGCGAGGCCGTGCCCTGCGGGCCCCGAGCTGACTGAGGACGAGGCTGGCGACGGCTTCCGTTAGAAGAAGAAATATCTCGAGGATCGCTCCGGGAAACCGATGCGAAATGGCAACCGTCTAGCGTTTCCCGACGGTGTCGGAGGGAGGTGGCCAAGCCATGTCGACCGAGAACGTCACGCTGTTGCTGCTCGGGGGGCTCCTTTGTTGCGTGAACCTGCTGTTCGGTCCGGTCGCGGCCGGCGGAATTGCCAAGGTATTTGCGCGCGTCTCGCGCAAATCCCAGATGCCAGGCAAGCAAAGGGCCGAGAAGCGATCGCTCCCCGGCCCCAGCGAAATACCGCCTGCGATGGGCGACGCTCAGATATCGAAGTACAGGTAAAACTCGTAGGGCGTCGGCCGCATGCGAATGGGGTTGAGCTCCTTGTTCCGCTTGAAGTCGAGCCACTCGCGGATCGCGTCTTTCGTGAAGACGTCTCCGCGCAGCAAGAACTCGTGGTCGCGCTCGAGCGTATCGAGGGATTCCTCGAGGCTGCCCGGCATCTGCGGCACGTCCTTCAGCTCCTCGGGCGACAGCGCGTAGATATCCTTGTCGAGCGGATTGCCCGGGTTGATCTTGTTCTGGACGCCGTCGAGTCCGGCCATGAGCATGGCCGAGAATGCCAGGTACGGGTTGCAGCTCGGATCGGGAAACCGCACCTCGATGCGGCGGGTCTTCGGGTTGGGCCCCGTGATGGGAATGCGAACGCTCGCCGAGCGGTTCCGGCTCGAGTACGCGAGGTTGACGGGCGCCTCGAACCCGGGCACGAGACGGCGATACGAGTTCGTCGTCGGATTGGTGAGCGCCGCGATCGACTTGGCGTGCTTGATGATGCCGCCGATGTAGTGGAGCGCGGTGTCGCTGAGGCCGCCGTAGCCGTCGCCCGCAAAGAGGGGCTTGCCCTCCTTCCAGATCGACTGGTGCGTGTGCATGCCGCTGCCGTTGTCGCCGAAGAGCGGCTTGGGCATGAAGGTCGCCGTCTTGTTGTATTTGCGCGCGACGTTCTTCACGACGTACTTGAACCACATGAGCTGATCGGCGCATGCGGTCAGGCGATTGAACTTCATGCCGATCTCGCACTGACCGCCGGTCGCGACCTCGTGGTGTCCGACCTCGACCTCGATGCCGGTCTCCATGAGGGTCGTCATGATGGCCTGCCGGATCTCGCCCAGAGAATCAGTCGGCGGCACGGGGAAGTAGCCCTCTTTGTGGCGCGGCTTGTACCCGAGGTTCGGCGACTCTTCGCGACCCGTGTTCCAGATGCCCTCGACGCTGTCGAGGTAATAGTAGCCGCAGTTCGGCTGCGTCTGGTCGAAGCGCACGTCGTCGAAGAGGAAGAACTCCGCCTCCGGGCCCATGAAGGACGTGTCACCGATGCCGGTCTGGCGAAGGTACGCCTCGGCCTTCTTCGCGATGTGCCGGGGGTCGCGCGAATACGCCTGCTTGGTGATGGGGTCGAAGATCGAGCAGACGAGGCTCAACGTCGGGATCGAGTAGAAGGGATCGATCTTGGCCGTTTCCGGGTCCGGCATCATGACCATGTCGGACGCATTGATCGGCTGCCATCCGCGAATCGAAGATCCGTCGAAGGCGAGCCCGTCTTCGAATAGTCCCTCGTCCAGGCGCGTGGCCGGGATGGTCGTGTGCTGCCACACGCCCGGATAGTCGATGAACTTGAGATCGATGAATTTGACGTCTCGGCTCCTGGCCAGCGCGATCACTTCTTTCGGTGTCATGGTCCCGATCCTCCAGGAGCGGTCGTTATCACCCGTTTGTTTCGCCGGGGTTTCACGGGGGAGCGCTGACGTGGCGAGCTGACGCGCGGTGGTCGTTCGGCTCACTTCGATTGGCTTGCGGTTCGGCGCCTTCGACGGAAAGTCGAGGGAAGGGGCAGCTGTCTCGAGGGAGCCACTTCGTGGTCGCGAGGAGCGTCTCTCGGTCGACGGGAAGCGGCGCCTTGTTCAGCGAGAGCGTGCCTATCGCCACGGGAAGCGGCGTCTCGTTCGAGGCAGACGCCGTACGTCGACTCGAAGCTGCACCTGTCTTCGAGGTCTCGCCCTTGAGGAACACGGCGTGCCTTGGTCTCGAGAAGATGTCGCTCTCGACTCCTAGGCGCTCGCGGTCGACAGAACGAGGCTCTCGGTCGACTCCTAGGCTCTCCTTGTCGACGGAATGACGCTCTCGGTCCACTCGAAGACGCTCCTTGTCGACAGAATGACGCTCCCGGTGCCCAGCGGCGCTCTCGCGCGGGGGCGCGCGCGGCGGAGGCGAAACTCGGGCTCGAGGCAATCCCCCGCGAGCACTTCGTCGAGCCCAACTGGACCTCCGTGCCCAGCGTGTGGAGCGCTGCTTACTGCTCGTAGTGGGCGATCGGGCAACGCAGCTCGAAGTGTGAGCTCATGCCATATCTGCCGCATTCGTTGACGATTTCCTTATCGTACCGGGAGCCAATTTTACGGCGTCCTAATCCGCGGCTGCCTAACGTACGCGTCGAAGAAGGGCGGCAGAACCCATGGTTCGGGTGCCAGAACGGTCGATAGACGAGCTATTGTTGTGGATCGCGTACGAGCGCGACGCGGCATGGGCGACCAAGCTCGCCATCTTGCGCGCGAAGACCCGCGAAGACATCGCGCTGTTGGGCGCGCACCTGCGCGAGCATGAGCGGCACGCCGACGAGCTGGCGCAAGTCGTACGCGCGGCAGAGCCTCGCCGCACGATCCCGGACGAGCCTTCGTTCGTCACACGCGACGCACACGTGATCGGCGCGCTGGATGGCGACGAGCCGGTTCTCGCTGCCATGATGGAGCTCGAGGCCATGCGAGTCGCACGCGGCGAGCGCCGCGCCGGACGCGCCACGAACGGACACGGGAGCATGGTCGACGCGCTGCTGGAGCGCCACTTGGCCGACGCCAGGGCGCGTCTGGCTGCTCTCCGGCGGCGCCGTCGCGCTGCGTCGATCAAGCACAAGGCTGCAGCGTGATCGGCGACGGAGCGCTCTTCGGTTCGGGGCCACGTCTGAGCATTCTCCAGGGAGCTCGAAATATGAGCCAGGCCTCTTTTCACATTCATCGCGATCACGGCTCTTGGGTCGTCGTCGAGGAGAACAGCCATCGGGAGATCGGGGGCATATTCACCACCCTCGTCGCCGCACTGAACTTCGTTGACGGCGAGGCTCGTCGCTTCCTGCGAGCTCGTGCCGTGATCGAGCTGTCGCCTCGAGCCGACGCGCACTCGGTGCGACGTCCGCCGGAGTAGTGGACGGCGCGCTCGAGCGCAAGACATGCGCTCAGAGCGACACGCTCCGGACGGGAGACGTCTCCGCGGTGGCAGAGGCGCGCTCAACGCGGCAGCGCAGCGAGCGCAACGACGAGATCACGTGCCCTAACCTTTTATTTATCGCGTTTCCCTCGGTCTTTACGCCGTCTTAACGAAGTACGTCTTAGGCTCAGTCAGGTCATCGCACCCGAGCCGGAGTCATTCGTCATGATGGATGTCGCCTACCTAGCTCTCACAGCGGCCCTCTTGGGCCTGTCGTGGGGTCTCGTGCGCCTGTGCGATCGCGTGTGAGGTGGAAGCCATGATCGCTCTTTACATCGTAGGCGGCGTCGTAACGCTCGGGCTGCTCGTGTACCTCTTCGTCGCGTTGCTGAAGCCGGAGGCGTTCTCGTGAGCGGCGCCGGGTACGCGCAGATCCTTGTGGTCCTAATCGCGGTCGTCGCGAGCGCGAAGCCTCTGGGCGCGTACATGGCGCGCGTCTACGAGGAGGAGCCCGTGTTCCTCGAAAGGGTGCTCGGCTGGCTCGAACGCCTCGTCTATCGCCTGTGCGGCGTGCCCCCCGAGCGCGACGCGCGCGAGATGAAATGGACGACCTACGCCGGCGCGATGCTCCTCTTCAACGGCGCGGGAGTCGTCCTCGTCTACGCCATCGAGCGACTGCAGGGGCACCTACCGGTCAACCCTGACGCCATGGGCGCGGTGCCGCCGGACCTCTCTTGGAACACCGCCGTCAGCTTCGTGACGAACACGAACTGGCAGAACTACGGCGGCGAGACGACGATGAGTTACTTCACGCAGATGGCCGCGCTTGCGGTCCAGAACTTCGTCTGCGCGGCCTCGGGAATGGCGGTGATGGTCGCGCTCGTTCGCGGCCTCGCACGAAAGACGACCTCGACGCTCGGCAACTTCTGGGTCGATATGACGCGCAGCACGCTGTACGTGCTGCTGCCGCTGTCGGTGGTGCTGGCGCTGGTCTTCGTGTCGCAGGGCGTGGTGCAGACGTTCGGCGGCGCCGTGCACGTGCCGCTCCTTCAAGCCACGAAGGACGCGAGCGGCAACGCCGTTACCGAACAGATTCTCGCCGTGGGGCCCGTCGCTTCCCAGGAAGCCATCAAGCAGCTGGGCACGAACGGCGGCGGCTTCTTCAACGTGAACTCCGCGCACCCGTTCGAGAACCCGACACCGCTCAGCAACTTCTTCCAGATCTACGGGCTGCTCGTCATCCCGGTGGCGCTCACCTACACGTTCGGCAAGATGGTCAAGGATACGCGCCAGGGCTGGGCGATCCTCGCCGCAATGTTCGTCGTCTTTTTGCCGCTGCTGTGGCTATGCATTTCGCAAGAGCAGGCGGGCAATCCCGAGCTCGCCGCGCTGCACGTCGACCAGGTGGCCAGCGCCCTGCAATCGGGCGGCAACATGGAGGGCAAGGAGGTGCGCTTCGGCATCTCCGGGACGGCGCTGTACGCGACCGCGACCACGGGGGTGTCGTGCGGCGCGGTGAACGGAATGCACGACTCGTTCACGCCGATGGGCGGCTTCGTTCCGCTATTCCTGATTCAGCTCGGCGAGATCATCTTCGGGGGAGTGGGCGCCGGGATGTACGGGATTCTCATGTTCGCGGTCGTCGCCGTTTTCGTGGCGGGCCTGATGGTGGGGCGCACGCCGGAGTACCTGGGCAAGAAGATCGAGGCGAAGGAGATGAAGATGGCGTCGCTCACCATCCTGGTTCCCGCGATGTCGATCCTCGTTTTCACGGCGATCGCCGTCGCCGTCGAAGCCGGCAAGAAAGGGGCCTCCAACCCCGGCCCGCACGGGTTCAGCGAGATTCTCTACGCGTACTCGTCGGCCACAGGGAACAACGGGAGCGCGTTTGGGGGTATCAGCGGGAACACGCCGTTTTACAACACGACCCTGGGCCTCGCGATGTTCTTCGGGCGCTTCTTCATCAAGGTGCCCGTACTGGCCCTCGCCGGATCGCTCGCCGCCAAGAAGCTGGTCCCACCGGGCGCCGGCACGCTCCCCACGCACACACCGCTCTTCGTCGCGATGCTCGTCGGGGTGATCGTCATCGTGGGCGCGCTGACGTTCGTTCCGGCGCTGGCGCTGGGGCCCGTGGTCGAGCAGCTCTTGCTCCGGGGAACGTGAGGGACACGATGGACACGACCAAGAATCTCGCCACCGCCACCTCGCCGCTGCCGCAGACAACGGCCGGCCTCGGTGTGCCTGCACCTTCCGGCTCGAGGCCGCAGCTTCCGTCGGCCGTCCTGGAGACGGGGCGCCACCGGCCCGGCGGCCGCGGCCAGGCGCGCCCTCTCTGGGAGCCTGCGATCCTCCAGCGGGCGGCAATCGAGAGCCTGCGCAAGCTCGACCCGCGTCATCAGGTGCGAAACCCGGTGATGTTCGTCGTGGAGGTCGGGAGCATCCTGACGACGGGCCTCTTCGTTCAGGCCCTCGCGGGCCACGGGGAGGCGCCGGCGGGCTTCATCCTCGCGGTCTCGCTCTGGCTCTGGTTCACAGTCGTCTTCGCGAACTTCGCCGAGGCGATGGCCGAGGGGCGCGGCAAGGCGCAGGCCGACTCGCTGCGCAAGTCGCGCAAGGACGTGGTCGCCAAGAAGCTCGCGGCACCCCGGCGCGACGCGCCGTGCACCGCGGTAGCTGCCTCCACGCTGCGAAAGGACGACCTCGTCCTCGTCGAGGCCGGCGAGTTCGTGCCGGGCGACGGGGAGATCGTCGAGGGCGTGGCGTCCGTCGACGAGAGCGCCATTACCGGCGAGAGCGCGCCGGTCATACGCGAGAGCGGCGGCGATCGAAGCGCGGTCACCGGCGGCACCCGCGTGCTCTCCGACTGGCTCGTCTGCCGGGTCACGACCAACCCGGGCGAGACGTTCCTCGACCGGATGATTGCGATGGTCGAAGGAGCCAAGCGTCAGAAAACCCCCAACGAGATCGCGCTCGACATCCTGCTCGCGGCCCTCACGATCATCTTCCTTCTCGCGACGGTGACGCTTCTCCCGTACTCGATGTACAGCGTCGAGGCGGCCAAGCAGGGCACGCCCGTGACCATCACCGTCCTCGTCGCGCTCCTCGTGTGCCTGATTCCGACGACCATCGGTGGCCTGCTTTCGGCCATCGGCATCGCCGGCATGGACCGGATGATCCAGGCGAACATCATCGCCACGTCCGGCCGCGCGGTCGAGGCCGCGGGCGACGTCGACGTGCTCCTCCTCGACAAGACCGGGACGATCACGCTGGGCAACCGCCAGGCGACGGCGTTTCTGCCAGCACCGGGGTGCACGACGGAGCGGCTCGCCGACATCGCGCAGCTCAGCTCCCTGGCCGACGAGACGCCCGAGGGCCGGAGCATCGTCGTCCTGGCCAAGGAGCGGTACGACATTCGCGAGCGCGACGTTCACGCCCTGAAGGCCGAGTTCGTGCCGTTCACGGCGCACACGCGAATGAGCGGCGTGAACCTCGACGGCCGCGAGATCCGCAAGGGCGCGGCGGACGCCATCGAGGCCTACGTCAAGGAGAAGGGGGGCGCGTTTCCTGCGGACGTCCGCAGCGCCGTCGACTCCATCTCGAAGCAAGGCGGCACGCCGCTCGTCGTCGCCGAGGGTTCGCGCGTCCTCGGCGTGGTGCAGCTCAAGGACATCGTCAAGGGTGGCATCAAGGAGCGTTTCGCCGAGCTGCGCCGCATGGGGATCAAGACGGTCGATGATCACCGGGGACAACCCGATGACGGCCGCTGCGATCGCGGCCGAAGCAGGGGTCGACGACTACCTCGCTCAGGCCACTCCCGAGGCCAAGCTGTCGCTCATCCGCGACCACCAGAAAGGTGGGCGGCTGGTCGCGATGACCGGCGACGGGACGAACGACGCGCCGGCTCTCGCGCAGGCGGACGTGGCCGTGGCCATGAACACGGGCACACAGGCCGCCAAGGAAGCCGGCAACATGGTCGACCTCGACTCGAACCCAACCAAGCTCATCGAGGTCGTCGAGATCGGCAAGCAGCTCCTGATGACGCGCGGCGCGCTCACGACCTTCAGCATCGCCAACGATGTCGCGAAGTACTTCGCCATCATCCCAGCGGCCTTCGCGACCACCTATCCCGCCCTCGGCCGGCTCAACGTCATGCACCTGGCCACCTCGCACAGCGCGATCATGAGCGCCGTCATCTTCAACGCGCTCATCATCGTCGCGCTCATCCCGCTGGCGCTTCGTGGCATCAAATACCGGGCCGTCGGCGCGTCGCGCCTGCTGCGGGATCACCTCGTCATCTACGGCATCGGCGGCATCTTCGCGCCCTTCGCCGGCATCAAGGCCATCGATCTCCTCCTGGAGCTCTTGCACCTCGTCTGAACGGAGCCCGCCATGCTCTCCCAACTGCGCGCCGCCATCGTTTCGCTTCTCGCCTTCACGGTCATCACGGGCATCGCCTATCCGCTGCTCGTGACGGGAATCGCGCAAGCGGCGTTCCCGCGCGAAGCCAACGGGAGCCTCATCACCAAGAAGGGCAATCCCGTGGGCTCCCGGCTGATTGGCCAACCGTTTGACGATCCGCGGTACTTCTGGGGCCGGCTGTCGGCGACGACCGACACGAACGCCAAGCCGCTCGCCTACAACGCAGCCGCGTCTCTCGCCTCGAATCTCGGCCCGAGCAACCCCGCGCTGCTCGACGAAGTGAGGGCCCGCCTGGACGCCCTACGCAAGGACGATCCCGAAAGCACCGAGCCCGTGCCGGCCGACCTCGTGACGTCCTCCGGGAGCGGCCTCGATCCGGACATCTCGCCGGCGGCGGCGCTCTTCCAGGTCCGCCGCGTCGCCCGGGCACGCGGCACCGACGAGGCCAAGCTGCGGTCGATCGTGCAGGCCCACGTCCGGAACCGGCAGATCGGGTTTCTCGGAGAGCCCCGGGTCAACGTTTTGGAGCTGAATCTGGCACTCGACGGCAAAGAGGCGCTCGACGGCCTAGAGTAGAGACCCATCATGGCCGACCGCCGCCCCGACCCGGACGAGCTCCTCGCCAGGGTGCGGGAGGAAGAGCGGCAGTCCGCCCGCGGCAAGCTGACCATATTCTTCGGGGCCGCCCCCGGCGTCGGCAAGACGTACTCGATGCTCGAGGGCGCGCGCAGGGAGGCCGAGGACCAGAAGCGCGACGTCGCCGTCGGCATCGTCGAGACGCACGGGCGCTACGACACCGGATCGCTGCTCATCGGCCTCGAGCTTCTAGGCCGTCGGCACCTCGAGCACCGCGGCATCCAGCTCGAGGAGCTCGACCTCGACGCGTGCCTCGCGCGTCACCCGCAGCTGCTGCTCGTGGACGAGCTCGCACACTCGAACGCGCCGGGCTCCCGCCACCCCAAACGCTGGCAGGACGTGGAGGAGCTGCTCGACGCCGGCATCGACGTGTTCACGACGCTCAACGTGCAGCATCTCGAGAGCCTGAACGACGTGGTCGCGCAAATCACGGGCGTGATCGTGCGCGAGACCGTCCCCGACGCCGTCTTCGACAAGGCGTACGAGGTGCGCGTCATCGACTTACCGGTGGACGAGCTTCTCGAGCGGCTGCACGAGGGCAAGGTCTACGTCCCGACGCAAGCGGCGTACGCGGTACAGAACTTCTTCCGCGAGGGCAACCTCATCGCGCTTCGCGAGCTCGCGCTGCGGCGCACGGCCGAGCGCGTGGACGCCAAGATGCGCGGCTACAAGGCGGCGCACGGGATCGAGGAGACATGGCACACCGGCGAGCGTGTCCTCGTGTGCGTCTCCGCCAGCCCGCACTCGGCGCACCTCGTCCGCGCGGCGCGGCGGATGGCGACGAGTCTGCACGCCGAGCTCGTGGGGTTGTACGTGGAGACGCCCGCCGCCCTTCGCATGTCCACGGGCGATCGCGAGCGGCTTGCGCAGAACCTCCGGCTGGTCGAGTCCCTGGGCGGCGATGTCGTGACGTTACGCGGGACCGACGCGGCCGGGGAGACGGTCGCCTATGCGCGCAAGCGAAACGCGACGAAGATCGTCGTCGGCAAGCCGACGCACGCGCGCTGGCGAGACATGATCAGGCCGTCGTTTCTCGAACAGCTCGTCCGGCAGAGTCGCGAAATCGACCTTTACGTCATTTCGGGGCAGGCCACCGGCAACCAGCAGGAGCTGCCGCTGCCGAGCGCGCCCCGCGCCCTGCGTCTCACGGCGCGGCAAGCGCTCGGCGCATCGGCAGTCGTGATCGCCTCCACCCTCGTCACTCAGTTCGGCTTCGGCCGCGGCAAGCTCGCCGACGTGGCGATGCTTTATCTGCTCGGCGTCGTCATCGTATCGCTGCGCTTCAGCTATTCGGCGGCGTTGCTCGCCGCGGTGCTCAGCGTCCTCGCGTTCGATTTCTTCTTCGTCCCGCCGTACTACACCTTCGCCGTCTCGGACTTCAGTCACATCGTCACGTTCGCGGTCTTCTTCGTCGTGGCGGTCGTCGTGAGCAACCTCACGAAGCGAATCCGCGAGCAGGCCGACAGCGCGCGCGACCGGGAGCGACACGCGGCAAGCCTCTACGCGATCAGCCGCGAGATCAACCTCACGCATTCCCGCGAGCGACTCCTCGAGACGGCGGCACGCCACCTGCGGGACGTCTTCGCCTCGAAGGTCGCGGTGCTTCTTCCCGTCGAGGACGGAATGCTCGAGCCCGCGCTGGCCGACGCCGACACGCTCGCGCCCGGGGACAAGGACCTAGGCGTCGCCGAGTGGGCATGGCTGCACCAGCAGCCCGCCGGCGCCGGCACCGACACGTTGCCGATGGCACGCGCTCTCTTCGTTCCGCTGCGCGGATCGCGCGGGCGGGTCGGTGTCCTCGCGCTCTACGCGTCGCCCCAGTCTCGGCTGGAGGAACCTGACGAGCGACACCTGCTCAACGCGTTCGCCGGGCTCGTCGGCTCGGCGCTCGAGCGCACCCAGCTCGTCGAGGAGGCGCGCCGCGCCACGCTCCGGGCCGAGACCGAGCAACTTCGCAACGCGCTCCTCAGCTCCGTCTCGCACGACTTGCGAACGCCCCTCGCCGTGGTGACCGGCGCGACCACCGCGCTGCTCGACGAGAACGGCCCGCGCGACGAGACCTCGCGGCGCGAGCTGCTCGAAACCGCGCGCCAGGAGGCCGAGCGCCTCAATCGACTCGTGGGCAACCTGCTCGACATGACACGGCTCGAGGCGGGCGCGCTCAAGGTGCGCAAGGAGCCGCAGCCGATCGAGGAGGTGATCGGGGCCGCCCTCAATCGCATCGAGGACCGCCTCCGAGGGCGCCAGGTGCACACGTCGGTGCCGCGTGAGCTCCCGCTCGTGGCGCTCGATCCGGCGCTCATCGAGCAGGTGTTGGTCAACCTGCTGGAGAACGCGACCAAGTATACGCCGCCGGAGAGCCCCATCGACGTCGCCGTGCACAGCAACGAAGACGAGGTCGTGGTGGAGGTGGGCGACCGCGGCCCGGGCATCGCGCCGGAGAACGCCGAGCGCGTGTTCGACAAGTTCTATCGCGTCCGCGAGGGCGAGGGGGGCGGCGTGGGCCTGGGGCTCACGATCTGCCGCGGGATCGTGAGCGCACACGGGGGGCGCATCTGGGTGGAGCCGAGGCCCGGAGGCGGCGCGGTGTTCCGCTTCACGCTGCCGCTCGAGCCAGGCGCGTCGCGCCGCGTGCCGCCCCTCGAGGAGCACGACGACCACGCATCGCCAGATGCGGCAGAGCGTCGCCCGCCGGTGGGGGCGGTATCCTGATGGACCCGAAGCCCCTCGTGCTGGTCGTGGAAGACGAACCGCAGATGCGCAAGTTCGTGCGTATCGCCCTCGAGTCGCACGATTACCGCGTCGTGGAGGCCGCTTCGGCCGCAGAGGGCATCCAGCAGGCTAGCGTGAACCCGCCGGACATCGTCCTGCTCGACCTCGGCCTGCCCGATCGCGACGGCATGGAGGTGACGCGCTGCCTGCGCGAGTGGAGCCCCGTGCCGATCCTGATCATCAGCGCCCGCGGCCAGGAGGATGCCAAGGTGAAGGCCCTCGACGAGGGCGCCGACGACTACCTGACCAAGCCGTTCGGAGCTGCCGAGCTGCTCGCGCGCATGCGCGTGGCGCTCCGCCACGCCGCGCGCTCGCGCGAGACGGTGAGCGCGGTCGTAACGATTGGCGACGACGTGAGCGTCGACCTGGCCAAGCGCGTGGTGCTCGTGCGGGGCGAGGAGGTGCACTTGACGCCCATCGAGTACAAGCTGCTCACGGAGCTCGTGAAGCACGCTGGCATGGTGATGACGCACAGGCACCTGCTCGAACGCGTGTGGGGGCCGGGCCACGCGCACCAGATGCAGTACCTGCGCGTCTACATGACGCAGCTGCGGCACAAGCTGGAGGTGGACCCGGCTCGGCCGAAGTTTCTCGTGACCGAGCCGGGCGTGGGGTATCGGCTCAAGGCAGAGGCGTAGGGCATCGTGCCGCGCGAGGCCGTCGAGGCCTTCCAGCGCGGCGGATCCCATGCGCGGCCGTGTAGCCGGGAATGCGAGTGTTCTGGCCCGCCGCCCTAAATCCGAGCGCTCGGCAGCCGTCATGGTTGTACTGGGGGAAGGAAACAGCGACGCATGACGGTGGCCGCCAAGGCTTGCGCGTCGAACATGAAGGGCTCCTTCGAGGCCGGCTGCGAGCTTGGCCGTCGAATCCGGGACGGCCTTGGCCACCATCCGCTGTCGGCAGTCGTGGCCCACGCCACGATCGCGCACGATCAGCAGGCCTTCGTGAACGGCTTGCACGAGAGTGTCGGAGCCGGCGTTCCCATCTTCGGCGGCAGCACACAGGGTGTGATGAGCCGCGGCGTGGTGTGGGAGGAGGGGTATGCGGCCGGCGCACTGGGCCTGGGCGGTTCGTCGCTCAAGGCCACCATGTCCACCGCTGCCCAGTTCCACGTGGATCCGCAAGCAAACGGCAGGGCGCTCGGTCGAGCTCTGCGGGAAAAGGCGGGCGCTCGGCCTTCGCTCGTCATTCTGGAGTACGATCCTCTGGGATCATCCGACCTGGATTGTTTTCTCGCCGCGATGCACGACGAGACGGAGTGCCCGATCGTCGGCGCGGGCGCCTCGGAGCTCTGGCGATCGACGCAGCACACCTTTCAGTACGCAGGCCGTGATGTCCTTCGCAACGCCGCGGTCGCGCTCGCGCTGTCGGGAGATTTCCATTTCGAGCTGGACATCTGCCACGGCACCGCGCCTATCGGACTCGAAATGACGGTCACGAAAGCCGAGGGCAACGTGGTGCTCGAGTTCGACGGGCGCGCGGCGTCCGGGGTGTGGCAAGCGCTATCTTCCGAGCCGGCGCACATGCTGGCAAACAGCGGTGCGCTCGGCATCGGAATGCCAACCACGGAACCGGGAGAAACCCTGGTACGAAGCGTCTTCGGACTGGATGCCGAACGTTCGGGGCTCGTCTTCCAGACAGCGGTACCCACCGGTTCGCGCGTGTCTTTCCAGGATCGAACCGTGCTCGGTGTCCTCGAAGGAACGCGTGCCATGGGCCACCGGCTTGCGCGGCGTCTCGTCGGAAGGACGCCGCGCGCGGTGCTCGGATTCGAGTGCGGAGCGCGCACCCGTCCGTTCCTGGGCGCCGATCTGACGCTCGAAGAGAACTGCAGACTCCAGCAAGCCGTCGGTCCCGACGCAGAATGGCTCGGTACGCTTGCGTGGGGGGAGGTCTTCATGTTCGACCGCCGGCCACGCCTGGCCAACTTTTCATTTCCGATGATCGCGCTTACTGACTAGCTTTTTGCGTCACCGGGGCAGGGCGCACCCGCGGAGAGGGGTCGTGCCGCCCAGTCGGTTCGTTTGGTCGTTGCCCGTACAAGGGGAGGAGAAAACGCATCATGTCCGTCGTCGCTCACAGCCACATTTCGACGTCCATCAATTCCTTCGAGACCGGCACGGAGCTGGCCACGCGGATCCGCGCTGGTTTCGGCAGCGAGGTGCCCAAGGTGGTGATGGCCTACGCGACCGTGCACCACGACCAGAGCGCGATCCTGAACGGCATGCGCGAGATTCTCGGTCCCGACGTACGTGTCGTCGGCTGCTCGAGCCAGGGACTCATCGGTCGCGGAATGATGGACGAGCGAGGCTACATCGCCGGTGCCATCGGCCTGGGAGGCTCCTCGCTGAACGCGTCCTCCGCGGTCGTCGAGGATTTCCATTTGGAATCGGCCGCCAAGGGCCGGGCCCTCGGCCGCGCCCTCAAGGAGGGCTCGAAGGACCCCCTGAAGTTGGTCCTGCTTCACTACGATCCGCTCTGCGGCGCCGATCTCGACGGCTTTCTCCGCGGGCTGCACGAAACCGTCGGCTGCCCCGTCGTAGGCGGCGCCGCCGCGGAGTTCTGGGGCCCGTGGAAGCAAACCTTCCAGTATTCCGACCAGCGCGTCCTGAGCAAGGCGGCGGTCGCCGTGGGACTCAGCGGCGACTGTACTATCGAGACCGATCTCTGCCACGGTACGGCGACGATTGGCGTGGAAATGACGGTGACCAAGGCCGAAGGAAACACCATGCTCGAGCTCGACGGGCGGCCCGCGCTCGATGTGTGGCAGGAAATCTGCGCGGCGGCTCCGGCGCACATCCCGGAGAGCGGCGCGCTCGGCGTCGGGCTGCCCACCAAGGACCCGAACGTGCAGCGCGTACTCTGCGTCGTCGAGGCGGACGAGAAGCGCTGTGGCGTCACCTTCCAAGCGGGCCTGCCCACGGGTACGCGCGTGACCTTCCATCAGCGCACCGTCGAAGGGGTGGTCGGCGGAACGCAGCAGATGGCCCTTAGCTTGGCCGATCGCCTCAAGGGCAAGAAGATGCGCGCCGTCATCGGGTACGAGTGCGGCGCTCGCACGAGCCCCTTCCTCGGCCAGGACGCCACGCTGCGCGAGAACGTGGCGCTTCAAGCGACCCTGAGCGCCGACGCGGCCTGGCTCGGGACGATTGTCTGGGGCGAGATCTACATGTTCGATGGGCAACCCGCGCTCGCGAACTTCTCGTACCCTCTGGTCGTCATCGCAGAATGAAAGACCCAGTCGCGCCCGGACGATGGCGGATCCCGCTCAGCTAAGCGAACTGCTCAAGGCGAAAGCGGCGCTGGTCAACCAGCGCGAGCGGGAGGTGTACCGTCTTCGGCTCGGGCGCGAGCGCATGCTTGCGTGGCTTCACGCGTTTCATCGCCTTTCCATGGAGGTTCGTTCGGAGACGCCGGTCTCGATGTGCGACGCGTGGACGTCCGTCATGGTCCGGGAGCTTCGTTTCCAGACCACGACCGCGTTTCAGTACTCGCGCGAGACCGGCGAGCTCACGCTGCTGTCGGGCAGATTGCAGGCTCCGATCGACGACAAGATCGTGCTCGACGAAGCCCATCGGCGCGCTCTTCACGAGTGCACGGAGGGGGTGTTCAACGGGGCTTCCGACACGCCCGGAGCGCCTCTCGCGGGCGTCCTCGGGTTGCAGCGCTTCCTTTGGTGCCTGCTCCCTCACGAGTCTCTCGGCCAGCTTCTTCTCGTGGCAGGGGTCAGCGCGCGCGTCGCGGCCACGCACGAACCGCTTCCCGACGACGACCTCGTTTACTTCAAGATGGTCGGCCGGCACCTCGCTGTGCTCATCAGCAATGGGAGCCTCGTCACGGCCCTGCAAGCCGTCACCCGCAACCTGCGCGAGCTCTTCGACCACATGCGCCAGGCGATCGTGGCCTTCGACGCCGGAGGCACCATCGTGGGCGCGGTCTCGCGTCAAGCGACCGTCCTGTTCGAACGAGCGAAGCTCGAGGGCTGGTCGGTCCGCGATCTGCTGTATCCGGACGCCGCTCCCTACGACGTCAACGCCGTGGCCTTCGACGAATGGCTGGAGATGGCCTTCGCGACGCCGCCGGACGACTGGCACGTCTGCGAACAGTATGCCCCCAAGGAGGGCACGTTCGTCCAACAGGGAGGCGAAGGCATCCCCCTCGAGCTCGAGTTTCGTCCCCTCGTGCACGAGGGTCGCACCGTTCGCGTGATGCTGCTCTGCACCGACGTGAGCGTGAAGCGAAAGCTCGAAACGGCGGTGCGCACGCAAGAAGACGAGAGCGCCAAACGGCTGGCAGCCATGCGAAAAGTCCTCACCGGCGGCGCACAGGTATTCGTCGCCTTCGTCGAGACCGCGCGCGCCCGCCTGGAGCGCTGCGAGACGATCCTGAATGGCAACGCCGAGACGCTCCCGGGCCGCAGCATCGACGACCTCTTTCGCGAGGTGCACACCATTCGTGGGGAAGCGCGCGCCTTCGACCTGAGGGAGCTCGAGGGTGCGGCCAAGACGCTCGAGTCGCGCTTCGAGCAGCTGCGTGCTCAGGCGACGGCCGTCGGGTACGTACTGTCCGACGCGGTCCGCGCGGAGCTCTCGAGCGCCCTAGCGCTGGCGCACGACGCGCTCGAGACGGGGTGCGACGTCTTCGTCGCCGCGTGCCCCTCGGGCCGGGCGGTCTTCGATCAGATGACGGTCCAGCGCTCGGACCTCCTCGCGCTGGTCGAGCTGCTGGGTGCGCGCACAGACCAGATTCGGGGCGCTCGCGGCCCGGCTGACCTCCGTGCCTTTCGGCGTCGTGGCCGCCGGCGTCCTCGAGGGCGCGCCCTCGTGGGCCGAGGCCGAAGGAAAAATCGCCAAGCTCGCGGTAAGCCCGCGGGAGCTGATGATCCCCCAGAAGCTTGCGCCCGTGCTGCCCGGGGTGCTCGCGCACCTGGTGCGCAACGCGATCGCCCACGGAATCGAGGCGCCTGCCGCACGGCGACAGGCGGGGAAGCACGAGGAAGGTCGCGTCGACGTCCTGGCGGAGGCGATCGACGGAGGCATCCGCATTTCCGTCGAGGACGACGGAGCAGGATTGGACGCCGAACGTCTGAGCTCGACCGGACGCGGAGCGGGGCATGCCGGAGACGCGTCTCCGACCGAGCTCGCATTCATGCCCGGCATCAGCACGCGGAAGACGGCCGACGACATGGCCGGCAAGGGAATGGGGCTCTACGCGACGCGCACTGCTCTACGCGAGATTGGGTATGACGTAGCCGTGCAGTTCGAAGTTGGCCGCTACACGCGGTTTGTGGTCGCGCCGAGGGAGAAGGCCCGACAATGCGTTTGAAGAAGATCCTCGTCATCGATGACAGCGAAATCGTGCTCGAGCGAGTCAAGCGCGCGTTGGTGATGGCCGGCCACGAGGTCATCGCGACCTCGCAGATAGTCGGAAACGCGCGGCACCTTCCGACGTGCGACCTGGTCATCATCGACTACCACATGCCGGGTCTCGACGGCCCCGCGGTGCTCGCCTCGATGCGATCGGTCGCCCATTCGATGACGAATACGTGTCCGTTCTTTCTCTATACGTCGTACGAGAACGTCGCGCGTAACTACGCCGCGCTCGGATTCGACGGCGTATTCACCCAAAAGGGGGACGAGCTCGCGCTCGTGCAACAAGTCGCGTCCGTTTTTCGAACGAGGGACATGCGCGAAGAGAAAAGAGCACGCGCCGAGAGGCGCGGATCTTCATAACAAGAGAGGGAGGAGCCGCACATGGATACGAGCGTCTACTGGGTGATCGAGCTCGCGATAAACGCGGGGCAGCAAGATGCCTTCAAGCTGCTGATGGAAGAAATGGTGGTCGCCACCAAGAAAGGCGAGCCCGGCACTACGATATACGAGTGGACCGTCAGCGAGGACGGGCGCAGCGTTCACATCTTCGAGCGCTACGTCGATTCCGCGGCGGCGCTCAAGCACATCGCCACCTTCGGCTCCACGTTCGCCACCCGCTTTCTCGCGTGCGTGAAGCCAACCCGGTTCGCTCTTTACGGCAGCCCGAACACCGAGGTCGTGAAGGCCCTTTCGGCCTTTTCGCCGATCTGCATGCGTCCGTGGGGTGGCTTCACGCGCTGATTCCGTCGCAGTCGTGACGCGGGTCGCGACGCATTCGCGACCCGCATCGCGACCCGGGTCGCAAGCAACCTCTCGGCTGCCGAGCTCCCTGCCGACCGCTCGTCAGTTGCAGCCGGCGTACGCAGAGGGGCTGGCCGGACCGAGGTCCGCGACGTGAATCGAGGTGCCACCGTTGATTCCGAGGTCGGTGAATTTTTTGTCGGTGTTGATTTCGACGTCGACGAGCAGATTCTTGTTCCCGCGGTTCTGCGTGCAGCACCCGCTGCAATCGGAGTCGGCGCATGTGTCGAGCGCGAGGGCGACGATGGTCTTCCCCGTGGCGTCGTCCTTCAGGCAGAGGTTGTGATACTGGTACGTGCCGAGGTTGGGGAAGATCGACACGATGTTGTGCGACTCGACCCACGACTTCGGGAGGGTCTTCGAACAGGCCTGGAACTCCCCTTCGTACATGCACCCGCTGTACTGGATACACTCGGCGCTGCCCGGCGGCGGATAGGACTCGAAGACCGTCTCGTTGGCCGTGAGCCAATGCAGGCCGGGGCTGTTGCAATCGAGGCCCCCGCCGCTCGAGGAGCCGCTGCTGCTCCCGCTGCTCGAGCCGCTGCTGCTGCCGCTGCTCGAACCGCTGCTGCTCCCGCTGCTCGAGCTGCTGCTGCTGCCGCTGCAGCTGTTCGAGCTCACCTTCACGCTCGTCGCTGCGCTGAAGCTCGAGCTGTCGGTCGAATAGTTGAACGTCTTCGACGCGCCCTTGGCGAGCGTCGTGCTCGACCACGTGAAGACGCATTTGTTCGACTGCGTCGCCGCGGAGGAGCCGCTGCCGCTGAGAGGGCTCAACTTCGCACCCGAGGGGACCGAATCGTTCGTGCAATGCACGCCGCTCGGCACGTTGAACTGTACGGCAAAGCCCTGCAGCGCGGAGGCACCCGTGTTCTTCACGGTGATCGTTCCCCAGTAGTTCGGCCCGTCGTAGCTGTTGTGCGTCACGCTGGCCGTGCAGGTGCTGAGCGATTCGACGTCCGTCGTCGCCGTGGGCTCGCTGGGCGTGCTGGAGCACGCGGGAACGAGGAGGAGTCCGATCGCAGCTGCTTTGGCCGACTGGCGTACAGCCGATACGTGTGTGGTCATGGGTGCACCCTTCCGCAATGGGGAGCACGCTCACGAGCGACAAACGTGCCGAGCCCCGCGCGTCCGTTCGCGACCACCGACGCTGGAAAGCGCGGAACCGAGACGGATTTGGGGCCTGCTTAGAGGGACCCCCATACGACAAATATGGGAGCCCCAATGGCTCCGCGCGCGTCCACGTTGGATCCCGCGCGATCCATTCGTTCAGGCGGGACCCGCCGGCTTGGGGTCGGCGCAGCCCCAGGCCTCGACGGTGACCTTCAGGCTCCACGGATACTGGAACGCCGCATTCCCGCCGCCCTCGGTGAAGGACCACGTCCGGCCGTGCGTCAGGTCGAGCAGTCGGGATTCGTCAATCGTCTGCGTCACGTCGAACATGTGCCAGTCGCCCTGTTGCTGTGCGGACGCGACCGCCGCAGCCGCGACCTGCAAAGCGACGGATCCGAGCCCGAAGGCCCACCCGTAGGGGCCTGCGTTGGCGAGGTTTCCAGCCGCCATCGCCGCGGCGCCGAGCACGTTCGACCAGGTGTCGCTGCCCGGCTGCTTCTGCTGAAAGCAGCCGTAGGTGATCGTCAGATTGCCCTGCGTGAGCCGCGGTCCTTTCTGGCCCCAGAAGATCGAATTGGCCGGCCCGAAATCGGCGCCGCCAAAATCGGGAATGAGGGCGGTCGGCGGGGTGAGCGCCACCTCGACGCTGCCGTTCGTTCCGGCGTCGGGGCCGCTCCCCGATACGACGGCGCCGTCGGACGCTTGGAGAAGGCAGTAATAAGATTGCGGCGGGCCGCTGATCGTGCCGGTCGGCAGCCATACCTGCTTCGCCTGATGGCCGACGTCGATGCGCGAGATGCGAAGGCGAAGCTGCGCGTCCTGGCACGTGTTGGCGAGCGTCACTCCGGCGTCGTCGGTCGCGACCGGAGCGCGTGTCGCCAGGCCGGCGAAGGCGACGGATTGCGGCTGGCTCGGCAAGGCGAGCCCCTGGCTGCACGACGGCGCGAGAGTGCACGTCGGGCACTGACCGCAGTCGTTCGCGCACGTCGTACAGGACTCGCCGGGCTCGCAAACGCCGTCGCCGCACACGGCGGGGGTGGAGCCGGCGTCGGTGCTGCCGGGCATGCGTGACGCGGTGCTCGCGGAGTCGTTTCCGGAGTCGCTCTCCGGGGGTGACCATGCGGCGTTGCTCTCACTCGCTCCACAAGCCATGGTAAAAGCGAGCAAAACCGCGATGTTCACCTTAAGTACATTTGCTACAACCCCCCTGTAGTTGCGCGTCCTCGTCATGCCGTCCTCCTGTCGAGGCAGCATGTGAACGGATTCTTGCTGCGTGGCTCGTCTCAATGACGCAACGAGTCGACGGGCGTGACGCGTCACGGCGTGCGCTCGGCGGCGCGCCTGGACCGTATGAGTTCGGCGCCGTTCGTGCCTGGGCCCCCCGGCATGAGCCAACGCATTCTTCTGGTTCTTCAAGCATCGAGCGCGATTCTTTCCCTTCTGCCCGCCGCGTGCGGCGGCGGCGGCAGTCACGCCACGCCTTCCACGTACGGCGCCCCCAGCGACGGCGGGCCCGAACAGGCCGCCGCCGGCGATGCGGCGAGCGACGGTGCGCCCACCCGCGTCGAGCCCGGCGCCAAGTCGCGCGACAGCGGCATGAGCGCGCCGATCCCGACGGACGCTTCGACCGGGTTCGTCCGGCTGGCGGTCTGGGCGCCGGACGCCCCCGCCGGCGGCTACGACGTGTGCGTCATGCAGCACGGGGGCAACGGCTCCTGGACCGGCCCGCTGCTCGGTTCGGGCGTGGCGTTTCCCTCGGTGGGACGATACGTCGCCGTCCCGCCGGGCAACTACGACGTGGGCGTGGTGGCACCGGGCAGCGCCTGCGCGTCGCCAGTCGCTGCTGTGACGCCGCTCCCGGCGATCACCGCGAACTCGCGCGCGACGGTCGCGCTCGTCGGGGATCTCACGCCGAACGGCAACGACCAGCCGGCCAAAGTGGTCGTGTTCGCCGACGACGTCGCGGGTCCCCGCATGCAGGCAGCCGTCCGGTTCATCGACGCCCTGCCCGGCGCGACGGCCGTCATCTTCGGGACCGGCATGGAGATGAACCTCACCTTCTCGCCTCTCACCGGCAGCGTGAGCTTCGCCGGCGATTCGTCGTCGCCCGCCGATGGCGGCGTGGTCGACTCCGACGGTTACCTCCTGCTCGGCGCCGTCTCCGGCGTCACGCTCAGCGCGCAGGTCCCCCCGGGTGACGTCGCCATCTCGAGCTCCACGAGCACGAGCTTCGGCGACGGCGGGTTCCTCAACGGCGGAGGGAACCCCACCGTCCTCACCAGCGGGACCGATCTCGCGAGCGGGACGAACGCCTCGTGGGCATCCGGCAGCGCCGTCACCGTAGCGCTCGTCCGGGGGACCGGCGGGAGTGCGGCGCAGTTCGTCCTTTGCCAGGACGACGCCGCGCCGCAGGGCACGCTCTCGGCGTGCTCACCTCTAGCGCCGTGACGCGAGCCGAGACGCGCGCCGGAGCAGGAGATCGCGCTCGCGCTCGTTGCGCGTGAGCGACGCTGCGCGCTCCAGCTCGGCGCGCGCCTCGTCCAGACGGCCCAGCTTGGCCAGAAGGTCGCCGCGGACCGAGGGCAGCAGGTGGTAGCTCGCGAGGGACGGCTCCTTCGCGAGCCCGTCCACGATCGCGAGACCCGCCGCGGGTCCCTCGGCCATCGAAACAGCAACTCCGCGGTTTAGCTCGACGACCGGCGACGGCGCGATCGTCGTGAGCGCCTCGTAGAGCGCCGCGATGCGCGCCCAGTCGGTCTGCTCCGCGGTAAGGGCACGCGCGTGGCACGCGGCGATCGCCGCTTGCAACGCGTAGGGCCCGCGCGCGCCGCCCAGCTCTTCGGCGCGCGCGAGCGCGGCGAGGCCGTGACCGATGAGGACACGATCCCAGAGCGCGCGGTTCTGGTCCAAAAGGAGCACCGGGAGCCCGGACGCGTCCGTGCGCGCCCGCGTCCGCGACGCCTGGATCTCCATGAGAGCGACGAGGCCGTGCACTTCGGCCTCGCCCGGCGCGAGGCCGGCGAGCACGCGCCCGAGGCGCATGGCGTCCTCGCAGAGCGCGGGCCGCATCCACGCGTCCCCTGCCGTGGCCGCGTACCCCTCGTTGAAGACGAGGTAGACGACCTCGAGCACCGTCGCGAGGCGTGCCTCGCGCTCGGCACCGCGGGGCACCTCGAAGGGAATGCGCGCGTCCGCGAGGGCTCGCTTCGCGCGGACGATACGCTGCGCGATTGTAGGCTCCGGCACGAGGAACGCGCGCGCGATCTCGTCGGTCGTCAGCCCGCAGAGCAGGCGCAGCGTGAGAGCCACCCGCGCCTCGCGCGAGAGCAGCGGGTGGCACGCGGTGAAGACGAGGCGCAACATGTCGTCGCCGACGTCGTCGTCGATGGCTGCTTCGACATCGAGCTCTGCGCGGTCGGCCTGCAGGACGTGCCCGAGCTCTTCGTGCTTGCGGTCGAGCAGCTTGCCACGACGCAGGACGTCGAGCGCACGCCGCCTGGCCGTCGCCATCAGCCAGGCGCCGGGGTTGTCGGGAGTCCCCTCGGCGGGCCAGTGTTCGAGCGCTGCGACGAGCGCGTCCTGCGCGAGCTCCTCCGCGAGACCGACGTCGCGGACGATGCGAGCGAGCCCCGCGATGAGCCGCGGGGCCTCGATCCTCCAGACCGCGTCGATCGCGAGGTGCGCATCGGAGGGCGCCGGCATGGCGACCCATCAGAGCACCTCCGCCTGACGCCGCAAGCGCCACGTGAACGCCCGTGCCAGAGCTCAGCTCTGCGCTTTGACCTGGGCGCGCAGCTCGGCCTCCTTCTTCCGGAGCTCGCCGGTCGGATCGCTCGCCGCGAAGTCGGCGGGGTCGAAGATCTGCCGGATCTCGACGGCGACCCGCTCGCTGCCGAACTTGCCGAACGGGGCGCGCTTGAGCCACTCCACGGCCTCTTCCTTCGAGCGGACCTGCCAGATCCAAAAGCCGGCGATGAGCTCCTTCGATTCGGCAAACGGGCCATCCATGACGGTCTTCTTGCCGCCCTGGAACACGACGCGGGCACCCTTGGAGGTCGGGTGCAGGCCGTCGCCGGCCAGCATGACACCGGCCTTCACCAGCTCCTCGTTGAACTTGTGCATCTCGGCGAGCTGCTCCCCATTCGGAAGCTGCCCGGCCTCGGACTCTTTGCTCGCAGGGACCAGGACCATGAATTTCATTGGCTTTCTCCTTGGGCTAAGGCCGTGTCTTCGGCCTTCTACCTCGGCGACGAGCGACGGGGGCCGGGATCGACACGGGGGCTCCCTTTTTCAAGACGTCACCGGTAGGCGACGAGAAGGCTCGAGATGTAGAAGATCGGCTCGGTGTGACCCGACCCGTCGTAGCTGCAGGTGATCCCGGGCTCGCAGCTCGTGCAGGTGCCCGCGTCGTCGACGTCGGGCCGGCAGCCGTTCACGTACGAGTCGAAGGCCCACGCCAGCGTCGTACCGGACCCGCTGCCCACGGCCTGCGTCACGTCTTGGGTCCACTCCTCGACGGCGGAACCCGGACACCACCCGGAGCGCGGGTACATGTACGTTCCCAGCTGACCGGGCGTCACGCCGGCCGCCGGCTGCGGGTTTGCCGAATTCTCGCATTTCGGATCCGGAGTGCAGCACGTTCGCCACGGCGTCTTCGTGAACGCGGTCGAGCCGACGGTCACCGTGTGGGTCGCCGGGCAGAACTCGGCGCAGTTCTTCGCGCTGCCCTGGCCGTGACCCGTGATGAAGCTCCGGAGCGAGTACGAGGAGGCGGATGCCGGCAGCGTGAGGGTCTGCGGCTTCATGTACGAAGAGAGGGGCTTCTCCGGATCCCCGTACGGCACCGAAGACGGGTCGGAGTCGGCGGGCCAGGACCACACGGGAAGGTTCGCGACGGGAATCTTGGCGGGCGTGCCTGGCGTGAACGTGAACGTCGCCGTCAGAAGCCATCCGGCGCCGTTGTTCAGAGGCTGTGCCTGAGGGGACCACGTGTCGATGAAGCCCTGAAGGATGACGTCGCCGCTCAGCAGAGGCGCAAGATCCGTGAGGTCGTATTCCCAGGGTCCGGCGGCGACGCCGAAGGGCGTAATCCAGCGCGCGATCTCGACGACCGTGCCGTGGCTCCCCCCGTCGACCGCCGGCTGCGTGACGACGCCGAGCGAGCCGGTGCGATCCCAGTGATCGCAGCCTCCCCCGCTCGGACAGTCGAGGCGCAGGGTGAGGCCGATGTGCTGGAAAGCGCCCGTCGGGAAGGCGGCAGGAACGGTCGTCCGGCGCGCTCCGCCCGGAGCGCCGTTGAACGCGAAGAGCGTCTTATCGAAGGGGGTGACCGTGAGGGGCCCGGCGTCGACGGCACCGCCGCCGTCGGCGCCTACCGAGCTGCTCTCCGAGCTTCCATCGGGCGCCCCGTGGAGTGCGCTGCCACTACTGGAAGTGGTTCCGCAGTGAGCACCGGCGCCGAACGAGAGCGCGACGGCGACGGAAACGCAGGAGGCAGGACGCATGCGACAGGGCTCGCTTTCGTCGGAGGCGCGCAACCCCGCGCGCCCGCGAAACGGGACGATACCCTGAAACGAGCGGTCCTGTGCCTGGCCGACGCCGGCGCGGACCTTTGCGGGCGAGTGCTACGGGCGAGTGCCGCGGGGCGCAGTCGACGAGGCCGGCTCGGGCGTGCGGGCCAGGCAGTTCTTGCGCAACGCGCGAACTTCCTCGCGGACTGCGGAACGGAGGGCGGCCGTCTCTTTGTGGTCCTTGGCGGTCAACTTCAACACGGCGCCCGTCGCGATCTCGTCGACTTTTGCGCTCGCCTGCGGCTGCGCCATCTCGCCCGTGGCGGCCGTGCTGCTCGTCCGCTCGGGCGCGGTCGACGGCATGCGCTCGGCCGCGCCGGCCCCCGCCGTCCGGGCGCACGGACACGCCGCGAACGCATCCTTCTGGTTGTCGTTCGCGTCAGCCATGGCGTGCACGTTGTTCCGCAGTTGGTCGAGCTCTCCTTCGGAACCGGTAAACGTGATCGCCACGCCGTCGCGAATATCCGCCACGGTGGCGTGCACGCCCGGGAGACGCTCGAGCGGACAGCTCGCCGCAGGGGGAGGTCCAGCCGCCAGGGCCGTCTGCCCACTGGGGCCTTGCGCTATGTGGTGCGCGCACGCGCCGAGTGCGGCGGCGAGCACCGCACCGAGGAAATAACCAGCAGTTCTCATCGCAACCTCCACGTCTCGCGCCACCTTGCAACGAAGGCGCCGGCCGTCTGCTGGGCTGCCTGGGGCAAGGGGCAAGCTCGAGCCCGACGGTCGCTGCGTCGGACAGCACGTGCTACGGAGCCGCGCCGCGCGATGTCCACCATGCCCCCGCGCCGCCCGGCTTTCGCCAGGGACTTTCCACGGGACGAGGCGCTCGACTCGCTGGTGGACTCCTTCGCCCGCGGAAACTACGCGCGAGTCCGCGCCGAGGCGCCCAAGCTCGTCGCCTCCAGCGAGACCCCCGAGGTCCGCCGCGCCGCCCGGGCGCTGCTCGGGCGAACCAAGCCGGATCCGCTCGCCGTCACGCTCCTGGCACTCACGGCCGCGCTACTCACCGTGATGACCGCCTTCTGGATTGCCCACGGAAAACCGCCGCCTGCGCACCCCCTGCCGCCGCCGATCGAGAGGGCGCGGTAGTCGTCGTGCAGTCCGAACCCTCGCGCTCCCATTCTTTGGGAGGCTGATGGGAGCCCACGCCCCGAAGCGCAGCCGGCAGATTGGATCAGCCCCCAGGTTCGTTGGAGCCGGGGATCCCCTTGATCTCCTTGCGGGCGTGCTTCCACGCACGCTGCACCACCCAGGACATCGAGCGTTGCAGCCGCTGGGCTTCTTTCTGGATCTCGTCGAGCATCGCCTCGGGGAAGTACAGGCTCTGCTTGCGCTTGTCGCTCTTGGAGACGTCCGCGGAGCTCTTCCGCTCGTTGTCGGCCATGGCTTTGTACCCGCGATTCTGGCACGGCCGAGCCACCGTAGTCGAGGACCAGTGGCACGAGGCGGCTTTCGCTCACCCCGCGCTCAGCCCATCGCCCCGGCGCGACGGCTCGGTGATATGAAAAAGAGCCATGAGATGGTCGGGGGGGGGCATTCTCGCCCGGGCGATTCTTGGCGGCGGGGCATCGTACATCTCTGCCCTGGCTGCTGCGGCCGTAGCAGCCCAAGCGTGCGGGGGCGCCGCTTTCTCGACCGCCCCCGCGGAGGCCGGGGCCGCAGCGGACGCCGGCGCCGAGACGTCGATCCTCGATTCGTCCCCATCCAACGACGTCGCCGACGCACCCGACAGCTCGGGTGCTTGGTGCTCGACGCAGACTGGCCACCTCTTCTGCGACGACTTCGACACCCGGCCGCTGCCCTCGTTTTTCACGTCCGAGAGTACCCGTGGCAACGGCTCGCTCACGTACGACACGACGGGCTACCGCTCGCCGCCCAACGCGGTGCTCGCGACGACCCCCCTCGCGACCACGGTGAATAGCTCGCCGGAGGCCCTGCTGACCAAGATGTTCTTGCACAGCGGCACTCATGTCGTTCTCCAGGCCGACCTCAAAATTCGTGGGGAATGCGTCCTCGGAGCCGACACCCTCGCGCCCGTCGGCTTCTTTTTCTCGAGCTACGCGCTCGCGCTCTTCGCGACGTCGATGAGCCCTCAGCTGCCCACCGGAGTCGAGCTCGTCGAGCTGACCGTAGGTCCTGACGGGGGCCCCACGAATTCGATGCCGCACCCGTTGCGGGTGCCGCTGCCTCTCGACGCGTGGTTCACCCTCACGATCGACGCGCAGCTCGGCGTCCGCACCGTCAGCGTGACAGTCGGGACGGCCCAAGCACTGACCAGCGAGAAGCTGACGCTCGAGCCGGCGCTCGCGCCGCAGCATCCGACGCTGATTGTGGGCGCGTCGGTCACCGGCTCGCCGGGGGCAGCGACGACAGGCTGCGCGGTACGCGTCGATAACGTTCTCTTCGACGTCATGTTGTAGGCTGGCCCTCGAGAACATGGTGAAGGCACACCTATGAAGGTCGATCGTTCCCTCTTCCTCCTGCTGACCGGCGCGCTGGCGGGCGGCTGTCACGTGTACATCGACGAACCGCCCAGCCGCACGGCGCGACCGCCGGCGCCCCCCCCGCAGGCGCATGCTGCCCCAGCCGCGCCTCCCCCGAGCGCAGCCCCGCCGCCGGCGGCTCCCCCACCCACGAAGCCTCCGGTCCAGCAGGCAGTCGCGCCGCACCTCCCGCCCCTGCGGGGAGTCGTGGTGGCCCCCGCGAACTCCGGCGGAAACGCTCCGCCTGCGTCCCCCGCGGCGCCGACGTGCTTGGACTCGAACGCTGCGACCGTACCCGACTGCGCGACGATGAAGGCCCCCGACACGACGTGCGCGCCCTTCCCGTTTCCGCAGCAGGAGTGCTCGACGTACAAGACGTACTTCGATCCCAAGGTCGCCGCGCAGGCCATCTCGTGCATGGCGTCGCTTTCGAGCAAGCAGGTGTGCGACGCAACGCAGACATACGGCTGCGGCAAGGCAGCCCTGGCTCAGGCGTGTCCGGATGCTGCGCTCGCGCAGCTTTGCTCCATTGCGACGACAGCGTGCAAGTCCACGCAGGCCGACTGCATGTCCCTGCTCTCGGGGCTGAACGACCACGGGCAGCAGCAGGTCGCAGCGTGCATCGCGCAGGGCTGCCAGAGCGGCCTCTACTCCTGCGTCGAGGGTCTTCGCTGAGCTCCGCGTCGCCGGTGGGGAGCGAGCGCCTCTTCACCGTCGGCGTCACCGGCACCAACGGCAAGACGACGACGACGCGCTGGACGGCCGCCTGCCTGGCGGGCCTGGCGCGCCCGGTTGCCCAAACGACGACGCTGGGATCGTTTCTCGACGACGAGCCTTTCGCCGCGACCCGTGATTATCGCGGTTTCCTGGCCACGATGCGAGCCGCGGCCGAGAGCGGCGGGCGCTACGCGGCGATCGAGCTGACGAGCGAGGCGCTGGCGCGCGGGTTCGCCCGCGCGTGGCCGTGTCGAGTGGCCGTCTTCACCAACCTGTCTCACGATCACCTCGACGCGCACGCCTCGGTCGAGCACTACTTCGCGAGCAAGGCGCAGCTCTTCGTGACCCTCCCCCGCGGCGGCGCGGCCGTGCTCAACGCGTGCGACGAGACGGCGCCGCTTCTGGCCGAGGTCATCCCGGACGGCGTTCGGGTCGTCCGTTACGGAGTGCCATCGCGCGGCGTGCCGTCGGCGCAGCCGGAGCTCGCGGCCACGCGCATCGAGACCAGCTGGGACGGCACTCGCTTCGCCGTCGAGGCGCGCGGATCGCTGGCGCACGCCCCCGGGGAGCTCCGCATCCGCGGCATCGGCGACATCTACGTCGAGAACGCGCTCGCCGCGCTGGCGGCAGCGCTCGTCGCGGGCGTATCGCCGGGGGACGCAGCCCGCGCGCTCGCAAGTGCGCCCGTTCCGCGAGGGCGGTTCGAGCTCGTATCGGGGGGCACCGCCGGCCCCCGCGTCGTCGTCGACTACGCCCACACGCCGGACGCGCTGGCGCGCACGCTCGACACCGCGCGCCGCCTCGCCGCAGGATTCCGGCTCGTCGTCGTCTTCGGCGCAGGAGGCGATCGAGACACGAGCAAGCGCGCGCCGATGGGCGAGGCCGCGTCGCGCGCGGACCGCGTCGTCCTGACGAGCGACAACCCCCGGAGTGAGGACCCGGCGCGCATCGCGGACGCCATACGGGCGGGCGTAACCGCCGGCGTCGACGTCACGACGGAGCTCGACCGCGCGAGAGCCATCGCCGTCGCGATTTCAGACTCCGCCGAGGGAGACGTCGTAGTCGTCGCGGGCAGAGGGCACGAGACCGAGCAGAGCATTGTCGGCCGCGCCGTACCGTTCGACGACATCGCCGAGGCGCGGTCGGCGCTTCGGGGACGGACGCGGTAACTCGCGATGCGCTGCGCGCGACGTGGGAGCTACGGCACGATTTGCAGCGAGCAGCCCTGCGTCTTGGACATCAGGAAAATCGTCGTGATGCAGATGAAGAGCGTAATCAGGGCGAGGACGATGTAGCGGGGCGCGTCCCAGCGCTTGTCTTGCTCGGCGAAACGCTTCTCGGCGGCTTCTTCAGCGGTGGGCATGGCTGTAGCTTTTTAGGCCCGCACGGCTCCCTTTTCAAGCGCATCGCGCGGCCGAGGCGCCTGCAGAGGGCTAGGCTGGCAGCCGCCATGACCATTCGCTGGGGCATCATCGGCTGCGGGGACGTCTGCGAGCGAAAGAGCGGGCCGGCCTTTCAGAAGGCGAAAGGCAGCCGCCTCGTTGCGGTCATGCGGCGGAGCCGAGCCCTCGCCGAGGACTTCGCACGGCGCCACGGGGTACCGCGGTTCTACGACGACGCCGACGCCCTCGTCGCCGATCCCGAAGTCGACGCGGTCTACGTGGCGAGCCCGCCGGGGACGCACCTCGAGCATGCCCTTCGTGCCTGCCGCGCAGGCAAGCCGGCGTACGTCGAGAAGCCGATGGCACGCACCCACGGCGAATGCCTCGAGATGGTGCGCGCGTTCGAGCAGGCGCGCGTGCCGCTCTTCGTCGCCTATTACCGGCGCGGGCTCGACAAGTTTCGCGCCGTTCGCGACGTCGTCTCGTCCGGACGCCTCGGTTCGGTCACGGGCGTCGTGTACCGCTTCGCCGCCCCGCATCACGACGAGGTCACGAACCTCGCAGGCGCCGCTGCGCCTTGGCGGTTCGACGCCGAGCAGTCGGGCGGCGGCCTGCTCCTGGATCTCGGCTCGCACACACTCGACCTGCTCGACTGGTGGTCGGACCGCTGAAGGGCGTGCACGGCTGGGCGGCGAATCGCGCTTCTCCGGTCGACGTCGAAGACACCGTCGCGATGACGTTCCTCACGTCGGACGGCGTACCCGGCGCTGCGCACTGGTCGTTCGCCAGCGAGGTCCGCTGCGATTGCATCGATATCGTCGGCACGCGCGGACACCTGTCCGTCGCTACGTTCGGCGACGGCCCCGTTCGCGTCACCGCGGGCGGCCGCACCGAGCATCTCGAGTTGCCGAACCCCGAGCACATCCAACAACCGCTCGTTCAGGCCGTCGTCGACGCCCTCCACGGCGAGGGGGCCGCGCCGAGCACGGGTGCGACGGCCGCGCGCACCTCGGCGGTGATGGACCAGGTGCTCGCCGCCTACTACGGGACGCGCGAGGGCCCGTTCTGGCGGACCCCGCATTCGTGGCCAGGCAGAAGGACCTCGGGGCACTAGCCGCCGCCCCCCCGTCCGGCGCCGATTGACGCGCGGAGGCAGGCGTATGCCAGGCACACGGTATCCGTTTCCGCCGCATGCGCCCGCGTAAGCGAGGCATCGCGTCCGTTTCCGTCCGATGCGCCAGCGATGCGCGGCGTAGGCGTCCGCGCTCGACGCATGCGCCCGCGCAGGAGACGCATACGCGTCCGTTTCCGTCCCATGGCGCCAGCGTGTGCGCGGCGTAGGCGTCCGCTTTCGACCCATGCACCCGCGTAGGCGAGGCATACGCGCCGGCTTTCGAGGCATACGCCAGCGTAGGCGAGCCGTAGGCGCCCACTTTCGACCCATGCGCCCGCGTAGGCGAGGCTCGCTACGCGTCGCGCTCGACCCATGCGCCAGCGTAGGCGAGGCGTACGTGGCCGCTCTCGACTCAGGGCCGCAGCGTCGGCGAGGCGTACGTGCACCGCTTTCGACGCAGGCGAGAAGCGTGCTGCGGGCGTACACGCTCGCGGTCGACGCCGAGGCGACAGCGTCTGCGAGGCGTACAGGCTCGCTTTCGACGCAGGCGACAGCGTCTGACGCGCCATACTCGTCCGTTTCCGCCGCCGGCGCGAACCCATGCCAGGCATGCGCGTTCGCTTCCTCTGCTGTGCGCGATTGCGGTGCATCGCAACCAGGTCCGCTTCGCTCGAGCTCGCCGTCCCATTCGAGACATGCGCGCTCCACGCACGCCGTACAGCCCGCAGAGGATTCGTCGACGCTTGGTGCTCGTCCTCGCGTTCCGTGGCGGGTCAGCTCGCGTCGACCTAGTCGCCTGACCATCCCACGCATCCAGCGGCACGATTGTTTGTCGACGATGCTCTTGGCGGGTGATTCGGCGTTTCCGTTCGGGCGTTCCCGGGCTTTTCGAGACGGGCTCCGCGCCGCTGGCGGCCGCACGGGACCCCGGTAGCGCGCGGCCCCTGACATGCGTCGGGCTGCCCGACGAGACCCCGATCGGCGGCTCTCGAGGAGCCCGCATCAGGGGGGGCACGAGCGCGCGGCTTGGACTGCTGCGGCGCCGTGGGCCGGGGACCTCGTCGCTCTTCGCGAGCACCGCCTCTCGGACGTCGAGCGCTGGGCCTGGCTTGCGATTCGCGCGGACCCGAGTCAGCCGCGGACGGCCGCGTGCGGGGCTGCACGACGCACCTGGCGAGCCACCAGAAGATCATCACGAGAGCGCAAGCGTACCGAGGAACGCGTGCCGTCGAGGAGGCGTCGCACGCCCGTTTGGATGCCCGCGACGACCAGGTCGAAGCTGCCCGTTGACGGAGGCGCGAGTTTAGGCAGTTCTGCCTTTTCGCGCGCGCCGCTTTGCGGCGAGCCTTGCGTCGCCTAACGGCGCACGACCTCGCTGCCCGAACTCGCCGAGACCAGACGGTTCTCGTTGCTTCGTGCGAAGCACGACGTTCGCCGCAGGCGAGGCACTGGCGATGCGCGAGCTCGAGACGCGGGTTCGCCGGCACCTCACGCGGGCATCCTCGAGAGCGGGAGATCGGGTTTTAGTCGGGCATGCCCGCCGCACGTACAGGGGCCGCGCGATTGCACACCGTCCGCCCCCCGCGGCGCGGACCCGTCTCGTAAAAGCCCGGGCATGCCCGACCAAAACCCGATCTCCCGCCACTAGAGGACGAAGTGCCGGCCCTTCTGCTTGCGGCAGAACATCCCGATCGTCGTGGTCGCGTCTCCCACGCCGGTGTTGCCGCTCTCGCCCACGCCGCTCGCCCCGAACTCCTCCCACTCGAGGGCGCTGTCGGTGCCGTCGTTCTCCTTGAGCATGCCGCCGAGGATCCGGCGCGCGCGCCACAGCTTCGTGTCGTCGCGCGTCCAGAGGCTCGTCGCCAGGTCGTGGGGATTGGTGCTTATGCAGAATCGCAGGAAGTCGTCGAAGCGTTCGATCGCCATCGTGACCAGAATCGGCATGAAGAACTCGGTCAAGGCCGGCGCGATGGTCCGCTCTTTTCCGTCCCAGTCCACCTTCAGGCGCGTCTCCGGCGTCACACGGCCGAGCACGACGGGCGCCGCGACTTCGGCGTTGTCCGCGTACTCGCTTCCGGTCACCTTGCCGCCCTCGAGCAGCACCCGGACCCCCGCCGCGCGCGCGCTCTCCTGGATACTCGTGACCGTGCTTGCCCGGTGCACCATGACCGGCCCGACGATCTTCGTCTCGCCGCTGGTCGCGCGCGGATCCGCCACCGCGAAGGAGCGCATTTCAGCCACGACCATGGGCTCGATGCGATCGAGCGTGCGCGCGCTCGCGGTGATGCCGTGCAGGCTCGTGCACTTGTGCGAGCCCAGGCCGAGCTTCGAGTACGCGAGTCGCGCGGCGATGCGCTGCAAGTCCGCGTCCGAGAAGCCATCGTCGATCCACGACCAGTTGCAGCCGCCCCCCTCGAAGCGCACGGGACGCACGCCCCGCGCCGCCTGGATCGTCTTGGCCGTCTCGACGCTCCCGGTGACGCTCACGACCGCGACGCGAGGATCGGCGACGAGCGGCTCGACGTCGCTGCCGAAGCCCTCGAGTTTGGCCACGCCGCGCGGGTCGGCGCCCGCGGCGAGGAGCATCTTGACGAGCGTCGTGCTCGTGATCGCCGCGAACGGGTGCCCCTTGAAGATCATCGGCGAGCCGCTCAAATAACAGCCGGTGATCTGGATGCCGGGAATGCCGTAGACGAAGTTCATCGGCGTGATGACCGTGCACACGCCCGCAGGGATGAACGCGTCCTTCCAGTACGACTGGCCCGCGGTCATCGTGGGCACGAGCTCCCCCTTCATCGCCTTCTCGACGTTTCCCTCGAGGTGATCGGCGGCGCGCTTGGCCTCCCAGAAGTCCTTGTCGGCCTCGAGGCGCGTCTTGGGAGTCTGCTGGCGAAGCTCGTCGAGGCACTCTTCGTAGAAGTAGTGGAGGAGGCGAGAGAAGTTCTTGATGACGTGCTTGCGGTACGCCATCCCCTCCGCTGCCCAGTCGAGCGAGGACCAGAACGCGAACGCTCGATCGACGGCGTGGGTGCAGTCGGCGGCGCGCGAGCGGGCCAGCTCGAAGAGCGTGACGCGGCGATCCGCCAGAGAAGTCATCGGCACGAGCTCCGGCGTCCGGCACCACTCGCCCTCGACGAGATTCAGGCACACCACCGGCTTTTCGCCTGGCCTCCTGGGAATGGCGCGACCGAACAGATACGGCCGCAGCGATTCGCATTCGGCGTCGCTGAGCTGCAAGGAAAAGAGGGAGTACGCGGCCCGCCTTTCCGGGTAGAGGACGGCGACCGGATCGCGGCCGCCCCGCTCGTCGATGCCTTCGGCCAAGAAGCGGGAGGACGCTTCGCGCAGGCGTGAGGAGAGGGATTGCGGAGCCATGGTCTACCGCCCTTGATAGCAGCGGTGCCGTCGAACCGCCGGGACAAGCTCCGCGGCGGAGGGGGTCGCGCCGGCTCCGCCGCGCTTGCCCCCTTGGCGGTTTCAGCGGACGCGAGAGACGGGCCGCACCAGCCCGCCCAAGAGCTGATCCTGGAAGTCGAGGACGGCGCGCGCGAGGCGCACGGCGATCTCGCCGTCGACCTCCCCCCGGGTGAGGTACGCAGCCTCGAGCTGAGTCGCCAACTCGACCACGCGGGACCACGGCAGGCGCGGGTTCACGGGATCGTCGATGACGACCTCGTTGTTCCCCGGCCGCGGCCGAGAGCCCCGGCGACCGCGACGCACAAGTCGTCTGGGTCGTAGGGCTTCAGCAGGCACTCTCGAAACCCGCGCTCGATCGCGCACTCGCGAATGCGCGGGCGGGCGTCGGCGCTCGTGGCGACCGCCGGCAGAGCAAGGTGAGAGCCCAGGCGGGCAGCAGCCCATTCGACGAGCTCGAACGCGCTCATCCCCGGCAAGCGCAGGTCTGTGAGCAGCGCGTTGGGCCACCAGTCGCGGAGCACGTCGAGGGCGGCTTCGCCGCTCTCTGCAGAACGCACTTCCGCGCCCAGGCGGGCCAGCGCGAGGCGATTCAACTCGAGCGTGTCGTCGTGGCCTTCCACGACGAGCACGCGCGATCCGTCCAAGCGAGGCAATTCGGCATGGCGCATTGGCTTTCCCCCAACGAGAAGGCTCACGCGCCACTCGGCGCGGACTCTTTCCAGAAAGGAGCTGCTGCTCACGCCACGGCGAGGCCGCCGTACGGACTGTGCTGTCCCGTTAAAGCCTCTGTAGTGGTGCGTCAATCGTCAAAGCGCGTCATGGCTGGCCCAGCGCACGAGTGAGTGCGTGCACCGGCGCGGTTGGCAGGTCGACTCCGACACGGTTTCGCCAAGACGTAGGGGGCAAGGCTACAGCTCGACCACACGGAAGGGCACGGGCAGCGCACGGAGGAGGGGTAGGGCCACGTTGTAAACAGGAATGCCATTGGCCGTCCGGCCTTCGGGAGAACCGTGGTGAGCGTGGCCGTGGAAGACGACGTCGACGGGATAGCTGTGCATGGGCTCCTCGAGTCTTCCACACCCGAGATAGGGGAAGATCTCCTCCGGCTCTCCGATGCACGTGTCGCGCACCGGGGCGTAATGCATCACGGCGACGCGCCGCGTGGTTCGCAGGCGAGACAACGCCTCCTCGAGCTTGAGAGCCTCGTCGATCGCCTCCTGAACGAAACGTTTGATCGCGGGCTCACCCCACGGACCGAGCGTCGCGCGGCCGTAACCTCCGAGGAATCCTTTGGCTCCCGCGAACCCGACGCCGAGCACTTCGACCGTGTCGCCGTCGAGCATCTGCACCCCCGCCTCGGTGAGAGTGCGCGAGACAGCGTCTGGCGCGAAGCCCTGGTAGTCGTGATTGCCGAGCACGCCGATCATCGGCACGCGTACGATCGCGAGCTCTCTCGCGAGGACCCGAGCCTCTTCTTCGAGCCCGTGGTCCACGAGATCGCCGCACAGGAGGAGCACGTCGGCGAGCTCGTTGACGCGCGAGAGCAGAGGCGCAATCTGGCCGGCTGAGGTCTTTCGGCAGTGGAGGTCGCCCACGGCGGCAATGCGGACCGCGGTCTCGGCCATTCCCGCGTGAGCGGCAAGCCGCGCGCCGGGAGGTGGGCACATTGGTTGCCCCATGAGCGGCCGTGAACGCGAGCGCGGATCGCGTCATCGTCGTCGAACCCACGGGCGAAGAACCGCCCAGCTACGGGCGCGCACTCGGTGCCCTCATCGAGGACGAGGTGCCGTTTCTCGTCGGCGGCGGCGTGGTCATGGCGGCGTACTGCGGGATTCGCCGCTACACGAAGGATCTCGACGTCTTCCTGCTGCGCGAGGACGTCTCGCGCGCGCTCCGCGCCCTCTCGCGCGTGGGCTTTCGCACCGAGGAACTATTTCCCCACTGGCTCGCCAAGGCGTACGGACAACAAGAGTGCGAGTTCATCGACGTCATCTTCGACTCCGGGAACGGCACCGCCCCGGTGGATCGCGAATGGTTCGAGCACGCGCCCGCGGCCACCGTGCTCGGAGTCAGCGTCGCGCTCTGCCCGCCCGAGGAGACGATCTGGTCCAAGGCGTTCGTCATGGAGCGCGAGCGCTTCGACGGCGCCGACGTCGCGCACCTGCTGCTTGCGCGCGCGCAGACGCTCGACTGGCCGCGGCTGATGCGACGCTTCGGCGAGCACTGGCGCGTGCTCCTCTCGCACCTCGTCCTCTTCAGCTACGTGTTCCCCGACGAGGCGCGCCAGGTCCCACCTGAGGTGGTGGGTGCGCTGCTGGAGCGCCTGCGACAGGAACCTCCGCCCGATGGGCGAGAACGCGTCTGCCGAGGGACGCTCCTCTCGCGCGAGCAATACCTGCCGGACCTCGCGCGCGGCTGGCGCGACGCGCGATTGCCGCCGACGGGCACGATGTCTCCGACGGCCGTCAGTCTGTGGACCGAAGCGATTCGCAAGCGATGACTCCGGCACGCCCGCCGGGCCACCCCGAGCCGGCGTCGGCGCAGCAGTCGAGCGAGCTCGGCGCCGCGCCGCCGATGCCCGCAGCCCCTTCGCGCCACGAGTGACGGGAGCCGAGGCTCCTTGCCACAGCGTGGCGCGATGAGCGCGCGGTCTGTGCGCGCCGTGAGGGGCGCCGGTCGCAGGCTCGCTACTTCGAGCGCGAGCTCTTGCGCGCGCCCTTGCGTCCCTTGGCCGAGGCGCCGGCTCGCGTCTTCGCCGCGGTGGACTTGCGTGCGGACGTCCGCGCGCGGGACGGGCTGGTGGTACCGCCGCGACGCGAGGTGCTGCTGGTCTTCGCGGCCGATCGCCGTGCGGCGGTGCGCGGCGTGGTGGAACGTCGTCCGTACTCGGCCTGCTTGCCCTGAGACGTCTTCTCCTCGTCGTCCATCATGCCCATCTTGGCCTGGGGTGTCTGCTTGCTGCCCTGGCTCGTCTTCTTCGTTCGAGGCATCGCCCTTCTCCTTGTGCGTTTTCGCCGCTCGCGAGGTCGCGCGTTTTGCGCTCGGCCCGTCCGCGTCCGTGTCCAGATCCGCGCGAATTGCACTTCGCAGGCCAAGCGCCAACGCGGGGTTCGAGGAGCGCGGCCCGTGACCTCCTCCCTGGGTCTCTTGGACCCCAATCCCGCGCTCCTCGCGTTTGCGCTGGCGAACGGGGCCGAAGGCCCGGACCTACGGTACATTTCACTCGAACATGCAGGAATGCTCCTCAAGCGTCGGCCTCGTGCTTGCCGGCGGAGCGGCGAGGGCCGCATACGAGGTCGGAGTCGTTCGTTACATCCTCGAGGACATCGCGCGCGCCATAGGCCGAGACGTGCCCATCGACATTCTGTGCGGGACCTCGGCCGGAAGCATCAACACGTGCATGCTCGCGGCGCACGCCGACAGGCCCGTGGCGCGCGCGGCGATGCTCGCCGCGCAGTGGACCAACCTGGAGCTCGAAGACGTCGTTCGCCCGGCCGGGAAGGAAATCCTGCACATGGTCGGGCGCTTGCTCGGTCGCCCCGGAAGCGCCGCCTCCTCGGCCAGCCGCCCGGGTAGGCGCGGCGGAATGTTCGATCCGAGCGGCGTCGAGAGCATCGTCCGCGATGCAGTGCCCTTCGGGAGCATCGGCGAGCACATGCGCGCGGGCCGGCTGCGCGCCATTTCGATCTCCACGACGCACGTGGCGAGCGGCCGCACCGTGGTGTTCGTGCAGCGCCGCGAGGGCGGTGTCCCCTCGTGGGGGAGTGATCCGACGATGGTCGGACGTGCGGCGGAAATCCGCAGCGAGCACGTACTCGCCTCCGCCGCCGTACCGCTGCTCTTCCCGGCGGTCGAGATCGACGGTCACTACTACTGCGACGGGGGGCTGCGGCAGAACGTTCCGCTGTCGCCCGCGCGGCGGCTCGGTGCCGACAGCCTCATCGTGATCAACCCTCGCTACGTTCGCGAACAATCGCCGACCTCGGCCACCGCCGAGGCGCGCGAGCGCGAGTTTCCCGATCCGCTGTTCGTGGTCGGAAAAGCGATGAACGCGCTGCTGCTCGACCGCATCGAGAACGACATCGATCGGCTCGGTATGCTGAACGCCGTGCTGTCGGCCGGCACCCGCCGTTACGGACCCGGCTTCGTCGATGGCATCAACGACGAGCTTCGCCGCGAGGGGCAACGCGGGCTGCGCCACATGGACGTGGTCTACGTGCGAGCGTCCCAGGACATCGGCGTCCTGGCGGCGGAGTATGCGCGTTCGCCCGAGTTTGCCAGGCGCGTGCGGGGCGTCACGGGCCGCGTCCTGCGCCGCATCGCCGAGGGCGAGAGCGAGGCGGACCTCCTGTCGTACATCCTCTTCGACGGAGAGTTCGCCGGGCGTCTCATGGAGATCGGGATGGCCGACGCCCGCGCGAGACACGACAGTCTCGTGCGGTTTTTCGAGAACCGACTGGCGTCGGCAGGCTGAGACCCTAGTCGCCCTCGGCTTCGTCTGCGCCGTTCGCCTCGATCGGGTCGGGAATGGTGGGATCCGCAGACGCGCGACGGGGGACGTTGGTACGACGCGCGATCAGCCGAATCAGCTCGCCGATGAGCGCCGCCGCGATGACCGGCTTGCGAAGCACCGAGTCACACCCGGCCGCGATTCCCATCGTCTCGAGCTTTCGCGGCGCGGACGTGAGCGCCACGATCGCGACGCGGCGCGTGCGATCTTCCGCACGCAGACGGCGGGCGATCTTCAGCCCGTCGACGCCCTCGATTTCCAGCGGCAGCACCACAGCCTGCGGTCCGAGCTGGAGCGCTTTCTCGATCGCAGCCGCTCCATCGCCGGCCACGACCACCAGAAAGCCCGCAGCGGCCAGCTCCGCCGAGTAGAGCTCGCGCAGCGAGTGCTCCCCTTCGACGAGGAGAACGAGCGGGCCGCGCGGGCGCACCCCAGACGGGGTAGGGCGTGGCGGTACGGGAGAGTTCGGCATGGCCGAAGCGCCTGAGCTTCTCGAGTATGCTCGGCTTCGTCGCGACGATCCAGTGGCGGCGGGCCAAGCGCCCGCAGGTATCTGTCCTACTGGAGCCGATGTTCAGCGCCGGCGCGCGACGATGCCGCTGCCCCCTCAGTCGCCGCCGACCTTCCCCGGCTCGGAGCTCGTCGTGTTTTTCACGATGCGATCGGGATCCCCGAGAAACTCGAAGTGCATCGTATCGCGCAGCACGTCGTGACCGAGCCAGTAGAAGCCATATCGCTCGAACGCGTGCACCCAACACTCCGGCATCGCCATGCGATCGTATTCGGTCTTGGCGGGTCTGCGGCAGGCGGGAGCGTCGTTCCAGGGCTTCACGCAGCCGCAGCACGTGTTGATGGCCGGGTCGACGTCGATCGCGATGCCGTAAATGTGATTGGTCACTTCGCCACCGCGATAGGTGTTTCGCATGCGAATGCCCGCCAGCGCTTGCGCGCGGTAGGGGTGGTCGGTGCACGACCGTTTGATTTCTTCTTCGACGCACTTGAGCGCCGGGACGACCTTGCGGTGCATCTTCACGGGCAAGTTCATGAACGTGGTGTCGACGACGTAGTGGCTCGGGGGGAGCGCGCCGGGAGCGCCCTGGCCGAAGCCCTTGAAGTACCCGTACGTCTCGGTCCGGTACTGGATGGCGTGCTCTAGGGCAGACGCTCCACCACGAAGGAAGTTGGCTCGAACGAGGAACTCCTGAGGAGCCTGCTCGTTGCAAGCGCTGGTTTCCTGGCCTGTCTCCGGGTTCGTGCTTTGGGGCCCCTGCCCCAGAGCGGTGAGGGGCGCGGCGCCGTCGCGGATGCCGGCGTCGAAGGTCGGGACGGTGACGAGCACGGCGGCGTCACCGGGCGTCGAACGCGCCTCGCCCCCGTCCGGCGCTTGCGCGGATCCGTCCGCTGAGCGCTCCTGCTCGGCGGACGCGGGGGGAGGCGGCTGCGGCGCGGGCGATGCCGCGCCGGCGCACGCCACGAGTACCAGCGAGGCAACAACGACATGAAGAGGTCGCATCGGGTCGGCCCACCTTACACAACGAGGCTTCTTCCCGCGAAGCCCCGCGAACGAGCCGGCGCCCTGGTGGCCCGGCTTTCGCAGTTCCAGCGCCTGGCACCCACATGGCGAAACCCGCGCATGACCTCAAGTGGACGATCCCGCGGCCGGGCGAGACGGTCGCGGACAAGTACGTCATCGAGGGAATGGCCGGCCGCGGCGGGCTGGCCGCCGTGCTCTCGGCGATGCACGTCGGGCTCGATCGACGCGTGGCGATCAAGATGCTCTTGCCGGAGTGGGCGGACGAACCCCAGGTGGTCGAGCGATTCCTGCGCGAGGGCCGCGCGGCGACGCGCATCCTCAGCGAGCACGTGGTGCGTGTGTTCGACGTCGGCACGTTCGAGAACGGCGCGCCGTTCCTCGTCATGGAGTACCTGGAGGGCCACAACCTCGACGACGTCATCGCGATGTGGGGGCCCTTGCCCGTCGCGACGACCATCGACTGGATCCTTCAAGCGGCCGAAGCCATCGCCGAGGCTCACGCCTGCGGCATCGTGCATCGCGACTTGAAGCCGGCGAACCTCTTTCTCACGCGACGGGCCGACGGCAGCGCGTGCATCAAGGTGCTCGACTTCGGTCTCTCGAAGCTTACCGATTCCGAACATGACGGGCTTCAGCGCCAAACTGACGCGCGAGCACGACGTCCTAGGCTCTCCTCACTACATGGCGCCCGAGCAGCTTCGCGCCACGCGCGACGCCGACACTCCGGCCGACGTGTGGGCGCTCGGCGCCGTGCTGCACGAGCTCTTGACGGGACAGACGCCGTTCCGCGGCGAGACCATGCCCGAGCTGTGCACGACGGTGCTCACGCAGCCCCCGCCACGCCTCTCGTCTCTCCGGTCCAACATCCCCGCCGAGATTGAGGCCGCCGTCCTCCGGTGCCTCGAGAAGGAGCCGACCGCCCGGTTCGCGAACCTGGCCGAGCTGGCAGCCGCCATCGCGCCGTTCGGAACGGCTGCGGCGCGAGAATCGTGCACGCGCATCGAGCGCGTCCTCGAAGGAAGCGCGCGAACGAGCGACCTGTCGCTCCCGCCCATGCCGGTCGAGACGCAGGCCGACCTCGCGGAACACTGGCCCAGCGACGCGTATGCGGTTCCCCGAAGAGGCGTCGCATCCCTCCAGAGCATCCTCGGAGCCCTCTTGCTCCTTTCCGGACTCGGTGCGGCGGTCCTCATGTGGATGTACGACTCCGTTCATTCCGCGGAGCCGGTGCGCCGAGGCGTGACGGCCGCGCAGCCGACCAGTCGTGCGTCCCCGTCCCCATCGTCGGCGAGCGCCGAGGCGGCGACGGCGACTCCCGGCGCGCCGGCGCAAGCCCAAACGCTGGCGGAACCTCCTCCGAGCGTGTCGGCTTCTGCCCAGGCCCAGGCGACGCCGATCCTCTCCGCAACCGGCGCGGCTCGGGCGCACCCCCAGGCGCCGTTGCACGCCCACGTGCCCTCGGGGCCTGCGAGCACGGCTCCGCTGCCGCGGGGCAAGCGCACGACCCCGACGGCACCGTCGTCGGCACCCACCCCTCGCACCGAGGCGGCGCCCGCGCCTCCGACGCCGGCCGCCCCGGCCTCCGACGACCTCTTCACCGGCCGCAAGTGAGACCATGGTCCCCAGGCCCGCCCCCATCGCGCTCGTTCTCGCTCTCCTGGCCGCGCCAGGCGTCGCAGCCGCCGACGAAGCCGCCGCGGCTCAGGCGCTGTTCGACGAGGCGAAGGAGCTCATCGCGCACGGGCAGTACGCCGCCGCGTGTCCCAAGCTGGAAGAGAGCCTGAAGCTCGACCCCGGCGTCGGGACGCAGTTTCACCTGGCCGATTGCCTGCAGCACCAGGGTCGCAGCGCGAGCGCATGGGCCCTTTTCCGCGAGGTGGAGTCGCAGGCTCACGCGCTGATGCAACAGGGGCGCGAACGGGTCGCGCACGATCGGGCGACCGCGCTCGAGCCGTTTCTGTCGCGGCTGTCGATTGCGCCGCAGAGGGCCAGCGTGAATCCGCAGGTCGAAGTGCTCCGCGACGGAGTGGCCATCGGACGCGGCGAGTGGGATTTGCCCGTGCCCGTAGATCCGGGAACCCACGTGGTGACGCTCCTCGCCCCGGGCAAGCGCCCCTGGGAGACGCGCGCCGAGGTGCCGAGCGACGGCAGCGTGGTGCGCGTCGATTTCCTGCCCTGTCCGACGTTCCAGACGCTCCCCCTCCTGCGGCGCCCCCGCCGCCGCCTCCGGCGATTGCCCCGCCACCGGCGCCGCCGGCGCCACCTCCGACTCCGGCGCCGCTTCCGCGAGCCCAGCGCGGCGTCGCGCAGGCCATGCCGTCGAGCGACGAGGAGCGCACCGTCGAGGATCACGGCGCGTTCCCGCGGGCGCTCGGGTGGTTCTTCGTCGGGGCGGGCGCGGTCGGTCTGGGCGGCGCCGCGTACTTCGGGCTGGCATGGAACGACGACCACACCCGGTCGGTGTCTCACTGCAGCAGCGGCTGCGACGCGATTGGTCGTCAGGCGCAGACCGCCGCCCAGAAGGACACGAAGGACGCCGAGGCAGCCGCCGCCGCGGGAGGGTCGGCTCTCCTCGTCGGCACGGTGCTCGTCCTGACCGCCCCCGGACCGCGAATCGTCCTGAACGGTGAAGCGAAGATTGAGCTCGCGCCCATGGAGACCGCGAACCGCGGAGGGCTCGTCGTCCGCGGCGCCTGGTGAGGCCTGGGCTGAAGACGCCCTGGACGACAGGCGGCCCTGCCGGCTAGGGAAACGCCGTGGCCCGCCAGTTCTTTCTCGTGAAGAGCGAACCGGACAAATACCCCTTCGAGAAGCTCGTCGCCGACGGGCGGGCGGCGTGGGACGGAGTGCGCAACTTCTCCGCACGCAACAACCTGCGCGCGATGAAGGTCGGCGACCATTGCCTCTTCTATCACTCCAACGAAGGCAAGGCGGTGGTCGGCATCGCGCGCGTGGCGCGCGATGCGTACCCGGATTCCGACGACGAAGGACGACTTCAGCGCCGTCGACATCGAACCGGTCCGCCCGCTCCCGCGCCCGGTGACGCTCGCCGAGCTCCGCGCCGACAGCGTCTGCGCCAAGATGATGATCTTCCGGCAGCCGCGGCTGTCGGTCGTGCCCGTGACCCAGGACGAGTTCGAAGCCGTGCTGGCCCTGGCCAAACGACGACCCTAGGGTGCATGCTGCACGGGGTGAGCTTCCCCGGGCGCTACACCAACGTCGACACGGCGCGGGCCCGCTTCGGCGAAGCGGTAGATTGCCTGGGACATTTCTCACGCGGGTCGATCCCCTCGCCGACGACGTCGTCGCGTTCCATCGAGTCGAAGCGCGGCGGCTGGGAGCTCTTCGAGCGAGCCGTGGCTCAGGGCATCGAGAGGGTCCCCGAAGCCCCCGCTAGCGTTCGAGCGCTGCTCGAGGCCGCCGGCCAGGTGCCCGTCTGGGTCGACTGGGACGCCGTCGACCAGGGCGGCGAGCTGCTGCGCCGCGCCGGACCTCTCGGCGGCCTCGTCCTCGCGTACAAGTCGCTCGTCCTGGGCTACGCCTCGCCGGCCGGGAATAAGCCGCTCGTCTGGAGCGGGCGCCTCGAGCAGCAGGCGGCGCGCCGGCTCAACGAGACTGCCCGCTTCGTGCAAGCGACGATCACGCCCGGTTCCATGCGACCGCGCGGAGAGGCCTGGCAGATTACGCTCAAGGTCCGGCTGATTCACGCGCACGTGCGCCGCATGATCCGCAAGCACGGCAGCGCCTGGAACGAGGCGTGGGGCGCCCCGATCAACCAGCACGACCAGGCCGGGTCCTCCATTCTCTTCTCGGTCGCCGTGCTCCACGGGCTGCGGCAGCTCGGCGTTCGCGTCCCACGCCGCGACTCCGAGGCGTACATGCACTTGTGGCGATGGTCGGGGTGGCTCATGGGTATCGACCCGGAGCTGCTCCCCGCAACCGAGTCCGAGGGCATGCGTCTGGCCAAGCTCATCGCGGCCACTCAGGGCGAGCCTGACGAGGACTCGCGGCGGCTCACGCTCGCCCTGCTCGACGCGCCCCTCCTGGCGGCGAAGGGACCGAGGGAGCGCGCCAAGGCCGCGCGCGTCGTGAGGTTCGGCGGCGCGATGTGCCGCGCCCTCGTCGGCGACGAGCTGGCCGACAAGCTCGCGGTGCCGCGCTCGCCGTGGCGCTACGTGGTGCCGCTGGTGAGGCAGCTCGTCTCCAGCATGGAGATGGTCCGAACGCGCGTTCCTTTCGGGGACGTGCCCGCGCGGTGGGCGGGCGCTCGCTACTGGGACCGCGTCGTCGAGGAAGGGCTGGCCGACGCGACGGCGGCGTTCGCGCTGCCGAAGGGGCTCGCGCGGGCGGCGTGAGGAGAACGAGGACGGGAACGAGGACGAGTACGTGCTCGGGCTCGAGTACGAGGACGAGAACGGCAGCGAGGACGAGAGCGAGAACGTGTACGAGGGCGGGTGGAGCAGATTAACGGAGCAGATCAACACATCGTTTACACTTTGCCCCCGACTCCGTTTACAGGCCTGGCCCTCCGGCGATGCGTTCATGCAGCGGTTTCGGTGCTCTCGTTCAGTTTCTTTTCGTTGATCACAGCGGTGGTCGTGGGGTCTTCGAGGGCGGCCCGGTCGAACCATTCGGGCAGCAGCTCGATGTACCCAAGGTCAAGGTCATGGAACCAGAGCCGCCAGCGCAAGCCTTCGAGTCGCTCGAAGCCGACGCGTTGGCCCCGAAGCGCCAGGCCGGCGTAGGGCTTGTCGCCGTGGCAGCTGACGTGGCCGGTGCGGTCGACGCGACGCACGAGGAAGGCGCGGGGGTAGGCAAAGGGCCGCGGCTCCCGGAGCTTGCGGTCTGAGGGCTTGTAGAGGTCGGCGGGCGTCTTACCGTCGAGCGCGTCGTGAGGGCGCACGTGATTGAACTCCTGCCTCCAGCGGTCGAGCTCACGCTGCTGGGCGCGCAGGTCATCGCTCGGCCATGCTCGGCGCCGCATCGTCGTAGCGCTTCGCCAGCAAGTCGCGCAGCTTCTTGGCCCCCCAGCTCGGATGTCGCTCACGCTGCGCCAGCACGAACATCACGATCTCCTCCGCCAGCGACAGCGGACTGCTTGCGGGCCGCCGCGAGCGCTCCTCGAGACCCGCGTAGCCCTCTTCCCTGAAGCGCTTGACCCACTTGGTGCCCGTCGGTCGGCTCACCCCGAACTCCCGGCACAGCGGCGCCAGCTTCGCCCCGGGCGCCGTCGCCCGCTCCACAAATTCCAGCTTCAAACTCATCGTCCGGCACTCCTTCCAGGGCATGCCGGAGGGTCAATGTGTAAACGATGTCCTGACACTTAAAGTGTCAACGATGTCCTGATACTGCACCAGGGCGGGTCGGCAGTTTTCGCGGCACGTCTTGGCGAGCGTTGCGGTGATGGGCTCGAGCAGGGCCTTTGCGCGCCGCAGCAGGGTACGTGGCCGTCCCAGTCGCATACCCCCCCCTCAGTCGGCCGCTCAAAGCCTAGGTTTGCGCGTCCCCCCTCGGCCTCGTTCCCGTACTCGCCCTCCTTCTCGTACTCGTTCTCGCTGCCGTTCTCCTCCTCGTGCTCGAGCCCGAGCACGTTCTCGTTCTCGTACTCGTTCTCGCGCTCGTACTCCTTGCCGCTCCCCGGGCTACGCTCCCCCCGTGGTTCCGCCGCTCCCGCAAAAGACGCTCACCCCCCGCGGGCTGCTGACGCAGCTCGGCGAGAGCGTCGCGCACGTGAAAATGACGCTCCGCCTCGTCTGGCGCTCCTCGCGCCCCATGACGGTGGCCCTCGGTGCGCTCACGTTCGTCGGCGGACTCGTCCCGCTCGGCGTCGCCTACGCCGGCAAGCGCATCGTCGACGCCGTCGTCGCGCACGCCCGTGACGAGACCGTTCGGTGGGTCCTCGTCGAGCTCGGGTTCGTCGTCACGCTCGCGCTCGTCCAGCGCGGCCTCGGGCTCGTCCGCAGTCTGCTCGGCGCCCGCCTGGGCGTGGACATCAACGTCAGCATTCTCGAGAAGGCCCTCGGCCTGGACCTGCGCTTCTTCGAAGACGCCGACTTCTACGACAAGCTCACCCGCGCTCGTCGAGAAGCGTCGTCTCGACCCATCGGCCTCATCACCGACAGCTTCGGCCTCGTCCAGAGCATCGTCACGCTCGCCGGGTACGCCGCGCTGCTCGTTCGCTTCAGCGGGTGGGCGGTGCTCGCCCTCGGCCTCGCCACCGTTCCCGCCACGGTCGCCGAGATGCGCTTCTCGAAGCTCGCCTTCAAGATCCGAAACTGGCGCTCTCCCGAGTCCCGCCGCCTGCTGTATCTCGAGTACGTCCTCGCCAACGACGAACACGCCAAGGAGGTGAAGCTCTTCGGCCTGGGGCCGCTTCTCCTCGAGCGGTATAAGAAGCTGTCCGAGGAGTTCTACGAAGAAGACCGGCGCCTTTACGTCAAGAAGGCGAAATGGACGCAACTCCTTTCGCTGCTCGGCACGGGCACGTTCTACGGCGCGTACGCGGCGATGGCGCTCTTGGCCGCGTCGGGCGCGCTCACGCTCGGGAACATGACGCTCTACGTCTTCGCGTTTCGCCAGGGCCAGCAGGCTTTCCAGTCTGCGCTCGCGGCGATAGGCGACATCTACGAGCACAACCTCTACATGTCCAATCTCTGGCAGTACCTCGCGCTCTCCTCGCCGAGCGCGCCGTCGCCCGCGGCCTCGAACGGCGCGCCTGCGCACGGGACGAACGGCGCGCGACAACCGTCGCCGTCGGGCATCGTCCTCGAGGACGTCGGCTTCCGCTACCCCGGCAAGGACGCCTGGGCCTTGCGGCACGTCAGCCTCGCCATCCCGGCGGGCGAGAGCCTTGCGCTCGTCGGCGAGAACGGTGCGGGCAAGACGACGCTCGTCAAGCTGCTGACGCGCCTGTACGAGCCGACCGAGGGCCGCATCCTGCTCGATGGGCGCGACCTGGCGACCCACGATCCCGAGGTCCTGCGCCGGCGCTTCGGAGTCCTCTTTCAGGACTACAACCAGTATCAGCTCAAGGTTCGCGAGAACGTCGGCCTCGGCAGCGTCGAGCACCTCGAAGACGTGCCGCGCATCGAGCGAGCCATCGAGCGCGGCGGCGCCAGCGAGGTCGTGTCGGCGCTCCCGGCGGGCATCGACGCCGCGCTCGGCCGCTGGTTTCACGAGGGCACCGAGCTCTCGGGCGGCCAGTGGCAGAAGATCGCCCTCGCGCGCGCGTTCATGCGCGAGGAGGCCGACATCCTCGTGCTCGACGAGCCCACGGCGTCGCTCGACGCCGAGGCCGAGCACGCGGTCTTCGAGCGCTTCCGGGCTCTCGCTCAGGGCCGCACGACGATCGTCATTTCCCACCGCTTTCCAACGGTCCGCATGGCGCGCCAAATCGTGGTGCTCGACCACGGCCTCGTCGTAGAGCAAGGCACCCACGACGAGCTCGTCGCGCGGGGCGGCAAGTACGCCCGCATGTTCGCGATGCAGGCCGAGGGCTATCGGTAGAGGGCGGGCGCGAGCCGCACGAGGGGCGAGAGAGCGGACCGCACGCGACGCTCAGCGCGCGAGCGCCTCGCTGATCTTCGCCGTGAGCTCGTTGGCCGAGTAGGGCTTCTGCAGGAAGGCCACGCGCCCTTCGGCGCGGAACCGGCGGCGCGCCTCGTGCTCGTCGTATCCGCTCGTCAGGACGACGCGGAGCTCCGCGCGGAGCTCGCGCAGCTTCCGGAGCGTCTCCTCGCCGTCCAGGTCGGGCATGCTCAGGTCGAGCAAGACGACTCCGATCGAGCGCGGGTGCGCGCGCACGATCTCGAGCGCCTCCCGGCCGCTCTTGGCGCCGAGGGTCTCGAATCCATGGTGATCGAGGATGCGCGATGCGGCCGAACGCACGTGCTCCTCGTCGTCGACGATGAGTACCGTCCCGCCGCCCCGCAGCGCGGCGGACTCGCTCGGCGCCCGCGGCGGCACCGCGACGCTCTCGCACGTGGGGAAGAAGACCTGGAAGCATGTCCCGCGCCCGGGTGCGCTGTCCACGCGCATCGCCCCGCGGTGGCTGCGCACGATGCCGATCACCATCGCAAGCCCGAGCCCGCGCCCGGTGAACTTGGTCGTGAAGAACGGATCGAAGATGCGCGCCTTGGTCTCCGGACTCATGCCGGTGCCCGTGTCGGTGACCTCCAGCACGACGTAGCGGCCCGCGGGCAGCGTGCCGCTGGAGCCCGGCACCATCAGATTGTCTTCGACGGCCGGATCGAGCTCGCACGCCGACGTCCTGACGCGCACGCTGCCCGAGCCCCCCTCGATGGCCTCGGCGGCGTTCATCACGAGGTTCATCACCACCTGCTGAAGCTGCGACGCGTCGGCTTCGATGGCCGGCAGATCGTCCCCGAGCTCCACGTTCAGCTCGACTCTCTTCGAAACGGAAGAGTGGAGAAGGCGGGCGATGTCGTGCACCTGCTGCGAGAGATCGAGCGGACGTACCTCGATGCTCGACCTGCCCGCATACCCGAGCAACTGCCGCGTGAGATCGGCCGCCTGGCGCGCGATGAGGACGACGTCCTCGAGCCGCTCGGCGTTCGACGAGCTGGTCGGATCCAGGCGCGCGAGCGACGCGTTGCCGATGATGCCGCTCAAGAGATTGTTGAAGTCGTGCGCGATGCCCCCCGCGAGGACACCGAGCCCCTCGAGCTTCTGCGCCTGGAGCAGGGCCGCCTGCATCTTCGAGCGGTCCTCCTCGGCGCGCCTCCTGGCGGTGACGTCGATGGAGACGCCCACGGTTCCGGTCAGACGCCCGTCGAGATCCCGCAGCGGGCGGTAGTGCGTCTCGAGCACCGCCGCATCGACGACGTGCTCCGCGGTGAACTCCTCGCCGGCCAGGGCACGCTTGATGTCCCGGACCAGCTCTGCGTTGGATGCATAGCGCTCGAGCGCCGAGACCCCCAGTCGGTCTTCCGGGTGCTTGCCGGCCATCGCGAGGCCGTGGCCCTCGGCGAGCGTCACGACTCCCCGCTCGTCGAGGGCGAAGAGAACGACCGGCGCATGATCGAGGACGGTGCGCAGGAGCTGCTCGGCGGTCCCGCCCTCCGCTCGCTCATGCGCGACGATGATCCCCGACGCCGCGTGCGAGCCGGTGGCCTCGAGATTGTCAGGTTTTGTCACAGCTTCAAGTGTACACGCGCAAACCCTGCGGCTGGGTCCGCGAATAGCCCCGCGGCTCCCCAGGTGGGAGTCGTCGGCATGTTGCGCCCATACTTTCGGTCAGGTCGGGCGTCAGGTCGGTCCGAGGGCTCGTTCGTGTCGCGCTGGGTTGGGAGCACACGGGGAAGGAACGGACTTGATTGCAGGGAGGAGCAAGCCTTTGCGTCGGAAGGAGCGGCTTCCCCGCGGGCAGGGACGCTTCCTTACGTGGGAGAAACCACTCCTGACCCTCGGAAGAACGCGTCCTTACCGTGGGACAAGCCCTTTTGACCCTCGGAAGGACGCTTTGCAGTCGTGGGCAAGGCGCTTCCTTCTCGTGATCAGGAGCGGGCCTTCACGATGCCAAGACCGGTCATCGTCGCGAAGGGATCCAGGCCACCCGGTGAGATGGTTCGGTCGGCTCATCGCCTGTCGTCGGTCGCCTCGAGCACTACCGACAGGAAGTGCACCAGCGCGAGCTCGTCCCCCAGCGTGGGCTCGCCCTGGAGCTCCACGTGCTGGATCGCCGGGCTGACGAGCGACTCGCGCAGGACATGCGGCGGGAGATCGTGCGCCAGCCAGAGCGTCTCGGTGGCGGGGATGACGTTGTCGCCTGCCCCATGCAGGAGAAACACCGGAACGTGCACCTCCTTGAGATGACCCGCCGGCGATACGGCGCCGAACTGCGGCTCGAGGCGCGCGAGCTCCGCGAGGAGCTCCGGCGCGAGCTCGGATACCTTGTGGTCGAACATGAGATCCACCTTCGCCTTTCCCTCCGGCGAAAGCCCCTGGGCCGCGGCGCGGGCGCCGTCGAAGTCCTCGTGCAACCAGAGGCGCAGGGCGTCGCGCGCGACGGGGAGGTCGGGAGCGGAAAAGAAGTCCTCGGCGTGCGAGTACACGAGGACGACGGGGCCGTAGTCGTGCGCGCGCAAGTGCTCCACGACTCCGTCGGGGCGCTCGATGCGATCGGTGGCGAAGAACCGCAGGACGCGCGACAGGTCGTCGTGACCGCCCACCGAGACGACGAAGCCGATGTCGCCCGAGGTCCGCGGGTCTGCGGCGGCGAGGATGGCGAGCCCGCCGGCGAACGACAGGCCCATCACCCCGACCGGACCCGCGCGCGGGTCGCTCCCGTAACGCGTGGCGAGCGTCTCCGAGAGCACGTGCGCCGCGCTCGCGATTGTCTCGATGCTCGCCGGGTCGATGCGGTAATCGCAGAGCTCGCGCACCTCGGGTGTGAGCACGACGACGCCGCTCGCGGCCATCGTGAGCGCGAAGGCCCGGAGGCGGGGCTCGTCCATGCCCTTGAAGTGAACCCCGTGCACGATGACCAGCCCCGGCGCGTGGGGCGCGTCGCGAGGCGTGAACAGCCGCGCCCGCGCGGTGCCGCTCGCGATCGGCACGGTCAACTCGCTCTCGTCGACGGCGTGGCGTCCCACGTCGGCCACGAGGCCGTGCGCGTTGTGGCTGGTGTAGCGCACGAGCAGCGAGACCGCGCGGACGTGCGCACCGGCCGGGCGCCAGAGAAGGACCGCCGCCAGCGCCAGGCCGAGCAATCCCGCACGCAGAGAGCGGCGTCGCGGAAGCGTGAGCGTGACCACCGGCGCTACTCGACGACCACGCCCGGCCACTGGTAGCTGCGGCCTCCGAGGGTAGACGTGATGATGAACGCGTGGGCGCCGCCGAGCAGCGAGGAGCCCGTCACGGAGATGGTCAGATGGAGCTTTTCGCCGTTCGTGCCCTGGGTGCGGTCCCACTGGAACGACAGCGTCTTGCTCAGGCCGTAGGCGCCGTACTGCTTGGCCAGCAGGTCGTCGGCGGCGACCGTCCAGGGTCCGCCGGTGGCCGAGTCGCTGAAGAGGTCCACCTCGATGGTCCGGCTGTGTCCGACGGGGATGGTCACGCCCTTGGTCATGACCGTCCCGATCAGCGGAGAGGTGATCTTGACCTCATCGCCTAGCACCGGGGCGCTGTCGAAGAAGGCGGTGCCCGTGAGGTCCGGCGAGCACGGGTCGTGGCTCGCCATGGCCAAGTGGTTCGACCAGACGCGCTGCACCGCGTGCCCGACGTCGGGCGGCGTGTAGTAGGCGGCGGCCCCCTCGGGCTGGCAGAGATTGCCCGCCTCGCCCCCGGTTCCGAGCACGGCCCACACCACGTGATCGGAGTCGACGGAGAAGTACGCCGAGTGGGGGCCTCCGTTCAGCGTGAAGACCCCGTTGGCGGTGACCTGCGGGTCGGTCGACGCCTCGACCCACTCGTGGCTCATGACGGCGGTCAGATCCTCGAGCGTGCCGCAGGTCGCGATCACCGCGTAGGCGAAGCCCGTGGGAGCGCCGCCGTCGGTCAAGGCGACGCTCACGTTGTCGTGAAAACCGGTGAAGTTGGCGCAGCTGTTCACCGGCGCGAGCACTGAGCTCACCGGGTTCGGTTGCTGGATCATCGTCCCGGCGGGATACACGATTGTGTAGATGGTCTGCGGATCCGGCGTGCCGAAGGCGCCGCTCAGGATTTGCTGGCCGACCCAGGATTGAATCTGGGCGCTCGAGATCATGCCCGGCGCGGTCTGGCCCGTGAGGACCGTCGTGTCGGATACGGAGAGCGCTCCGACCCCGTACTCGCCCGTCGCGGCCGGCCAGTAGGTCGAGGCGGTCATATGGTGAGCGAAGGTCTCGAGGTCCGACTGGCGCGTGTCGTTCGGATACACGACGAGCTGAATCTTCGGAGCGTGCAGCACCGGTCCGCCGGCGGCGTTGACGAGCGTCGGCAAGGGCGGGTGCGGCGCCGGATACGAGGTCGACGGCATTCCGTTGTCCACGTCCGGGGCGGCCATGCCGTCGCTCGGGAGCGGCGCGTCGGTGAGCGTCGAGGCGCCCGCGTCCGCGGGACCGTCAGCGAGGGATTCCGTCCGGCGCGCGCGCGTCGGCGACGACGGCGTCGCCCGCGCCGGCGTCGTGCGCCGGCGGCGTGACCGAGGACGACGTCCCCCCTCCGCAAGCTGCGAGCGGCAGAGCATGGAGAGCGACCACGAAGGCACAGACGGCAAACGGATGAGCGGACACGGGTGGGGTCTTGCCAGTCTCGCACCGCGCCTGCTCGGTGTCTCGGAAAGAGGAGCACAGGCGTGCATTCTGGGAAGCCTTCGCAGCCGAGCCGGGGGTTTGTTCTCGCCTGCGATGCCGCAAGGGGAGTAGATTTGGCACACGGCTCGGCCCTCTACCCGCTCCTGCTCCACGGAGGAACTTCATGCGTGCGTGTGCCGTGATCACGATCCTCGCTCTTCCGGTGCTGGCGTTTGGCGCGTGCGAGAACCCGAACTCGCCCCAGCCGGTGGCGCCCGCGGCGTCGACGGGCATGTACCCGCCGCCGCCGGGCTACGGTCAGGCTCCCCCGCCGCAGGGCTATCCGCAGCAGGGCTACCCGCAGCAGGGCTACCCGCAGCAGGGCTACCCGCAGCAGGGCTACCCGCAGCAGGGGTATTCGCAGCAACCGGTTCCTCCCCAGGCCTACCCGGGCGCGTATCCGCCGGCGTCTCCGCCTTACGCCGCCCCTCAGCCCGCGCCCTATCCGGCGCAACCGCCGCCGGCCGCGCCTCCCCCCGCCACCGCGTACGCTCCCCTCCCCGCGCCGGCACCCGCATCGCCCGCGCCGGCACCGGCTCCGGGGCCGGCGCCGACGGCCTCGGGCACCATGGCGACGCCGGGCCTGCTCGCACTCCCCTGCCAGAGCGACGCCACGTGCGGGCTCCACCGCTGCAACACGCAGTACGGCAAGTGCGCCTTCCCCTGTCAGGCGGCCGTCGATTGCGCGCCGGCGAGCCAGTGCGTGATGGGTGTCTGCGTGCCGGGCGGGGGATCGTGACCCGTCTCGCGTGAGCGTGATCGTGAGGAGAGGAGAGATCATGAGCTCGATTCGATTGCATCGCTGCGCATGGACGAGCATCGCGGTGGCGACGTGTTCGGTGCTGCTGGCCTGCGGCTGTGGCGGAGCGGAGACGCAGCCCCCTGCCGCGCTGCCTCCCGCGGCCTCGGTTGCTCCTTCGCCCTCGGCCGCACCCGCGGTGGCGTCGGTGACGCCCTCCGCGGCTCCGGCGCCGAGCGCTGCGCCCACGAGCGCGCCCCCGGTCACGCCGGGAGGAGGAGAGCTCGCCGAGGGCGACGAGCACCGGCACCGGCATCACACGGGCGTGCTGGGGCTCGTCGTGATGAGCCTGCGCGATCTCGACCTTTCGCCCGAGCAGCGGACAGCCGTCGAGAAGATCCGCGGAGAGCTGGTCGCCAAGATGGAGCCCGCGAGGGCGGCGGCCAAGGATTCGGCGAACACGCTGGCCGACGGCGTGGCGGCGAACGCGATCAATCGCGCGAAGGTGGACGCGGCGGTAAGCAAGCTGGTCACCCAGGTGCAGGGTGAGCACGAGGCGACCCTCTCGGCGCTCGATCAGCTTCACGCGGCACTGACGGCGCCTCAACGCGCCGCGCTGGTCGAGGGCGTTCAGGCGCACTGGGAGAAGTGGAAGGAAGCGCAGGGTCGCGACGAGGCCGACGACCATCAGCATCGGCCAGGGCACCTGCTCGAGCTGGTCCGCGACCTGGGTCTCACGAAAGATCAGGCCGAGAAGATCAAGGCCAAGTTCCGCGAGCAGATGAAGTCAGGTCCCCAGGACCAGGCGCACAAAGAGGTGCAAGATCACCTGCAGGCGTTTGCGACGGCCTTCAAGGCGGAGTCCTTCAGCGCGAAGAGCCTCTCCAAGGCGAAGGCCGCCAGCGGGCACATCGCGCGCTGGGGAGCCACGCGCATGGTGCGCTTTCTCGAGGCGGCTACGCCGGTGCTGACGGCCGACCAGCGAGCGAAGCTCGAAAAAGAGATTCGCGAGCGCGCCGACCACGGCGACAAGTAGAGCCAAGGAGAGCGAACAGCGGCCGCCGGTCCGGCGTCAGCCGCCGTCGCTCCCCATCGAGGCGCAGAAGGCCCCCGGGGCGCAGAGAGAGCATGTTCCCTTGGAACCCGGCGCGTGCGCGGAGCAGATTGGGCTGCCCGCGTACGGGCAGGGGCAAGCAGGCGCGCCGTTGCCGAGCGGCGCGATTGCTGCGGCGTAGCGTCCCGACTCCGAGGCGTTGATGGTGGCGCCCCCGCAGCGGCAACTGTCCGTGCAGATCAGGCCGGCGGTGATGCCGATGCACTCGGCGTCGTTCTGGCACGACTGGTCGTACGTCGTGACGTCGATATTGACGCAGGCGCCCGTACCGGCGTCGATGTCGGGAGGGGGCGGGGAGACGCCGCACTCGGGCGGGTTGTTGGGGCCGCCGTTGCACGGCACGCACACGTGCCCCGAGCATGCCGGGGGGAACTCGGCGCAGCCGCATACGCCGGGGATGATGGAGGAGATGGCCGCCGTGTACTGATTCAGCGCCGAGGCGCTGATGGCCGCTCCGCCGCAGAGGCAGTCGCCCGAACAGAGGCTTCCGGGCGTGATGGAGACGCAATCGCTGATTCTGGTTGCACGCCTGGTCGAAACTCGAAGGATTGATGTCCACACACATGGGATTCGTCGAGGAGCTCGATCCTCCGCCCGAGGAGGTCGAGCCCGACGCTCCGCTCGACGAGGCGCCCGACGATGCGCCGCTCGAGGACGCTCCGCTGGACGACCCTCCGCTCGTGGAGCCTCCGCTCGACGAGCCGGCGGAGCCGCCGGAGGACCCGCCCGACGAGCTGCCCGACCCGTCGCCGGATGTCTTTCCGCCGCACGCGGCAAACAGCAAAGAAACGATGGCGGGAGCCAGCAGGGCGCGATGGATGGAGGAGGGCATGGGATCTCGCCTGCCTCCCCTTACAAGGCGCGTGCCCCACGATGGGACACGAATGCGAGGGGAATTCGAGATACGGCCATGTGCCACGTCGTTCCACGCCGGGCATCGGTGTCGCGGTCGGGAGAGCCCGCGGGTGGTCATGGCCGTCTGCGTCTGGGCGCTAATCGCCCTGCCCTTGGCGCTCGCCGGATGCTCGCGGCGGTTGGACGAGCTCGGACGGCCGTCGCCACAGGGTACGTTCGCCGGGCCTTCGCCTCCGGGGTCAGCCGCCGAACCCGCTCGATGCGGCGGGGGCGGGGCGATGACCGTTCGCTTCTACGACGTCGGCCAGGGCCTCGCCGTGCTGGTCACCCTTCCCAGCGGGCAGCACGTGCTCGTCGACACGGGCGACAGCCCGCGCCGGCCCAATTGCGGGCGGCCCTGCGAGGCTGCCTCTTCGCGCCTGCTCGGGGCGCTCCGACGCGACCTCGCCGGCGCGCCCATCGATCTCGGTCTGGATCACGCACCAGCACTCCGATCACATCGGCGGCGCGCCCGAGGTGCTCTCCGCGTTCCCCGTCGGCGCGTACGTGGACAACGGACGCGACCTCGCGAGCCCCGAGGTGCAGCGCGCCCACCAGGCGGCCGAAGATCGCGGGGTCGCGATCCGGGTGGTCGACCCCACGCAGCGGGACGTACCGCTGCGCCCCGGCCCGAACGTGAGCCTCTCGCCCGTGCTCCCGGCGGCGTGGCCGGCCTCCTGCCGACACGACGCGAACGAGTGTTCCATCGGGCTGAGGATCGACTACGGCGCGTCCTCGGTGCTGCTCCCCGGGGACGCCGAGCACGCGGAGGAGCGGCTGCTCGACATCGGCGGCCCGGTGACGCTGCTCCAGGTCGCTCACCACGGGAGCGATACGTCGACGAGCCCGGCCCTGCTCGCGATGACCCACCCGCGGTATGCCGTCATCTCGGCGGGCAGACCGGGGGAGGGCCTCAATCGCGAATATTGCCACCCGCGAGCGTTGATCGTGCAGCGGTTGACTCGGGTGCTGGGCGGCGCCGGCGGAAAGACGATCGACGCCTTCGACGGCGATCGCTGCGACCGAGCGACCGCGGCAGACTGGATCGCGGTGCCCGCGAGCGATCGCCTGTGGGCAACCGAGCGCGACGGCGACGTCGTGCTCACGACGAATGGGGATGGGGCCTTCCGGCGCTAGTGCCCATGCCTATGGTGGGCGTCCGGCCCATGCGAATGCGCGTGCGTCGTCTCGTCGTGGCGGTGGGCGTGCGAGTGCTCTCCGCGGGTTGGAACGTCGTGCGTATGGCGGTGATGGCCGTCGTCGTGGCTGTGGCCGTGCTCGTGGACGAGCGCTTCGTGCGTATGCTCGTGCTCGTGCGATTCGGTCGCGTGCAGCCAGAGCCCGATCGCGCATAGGCCGCCGGCGGCGAGCGTCGACGCTCCGCCCGGCCGCTCCCCGAGCAGCCACGCCACCGCCGCGCCGACGAACGGAGCCGCCGCGAACACCGATCCCGTGCGCGCCGCGCCGACCAGACGCTGCGCGCGAAGGTACAGGCGCAAGCTCACGCCGTATCCGACCGCGCCCGAGGCGGCGAGCGCGGCCGCGGCACCCCACGAGGGCCAGGGTTCGCCGAAGGCGCGCGCGAGGGACACCGCGAGCGCCGCGCCGAGGGCTCCCTTGGCGAAGACGACGCGCGTCGGATCGCGCTCGGCGAGCGGGCTCCCGAAGACGTTGTCGCCCGACCAGGCGAGGGTCGCGCCGACGACCGCCAGCGCCCCCCAGCCAGCCGCCACGGACGCCGAGCGTCCTTGCGCGACGAGCAGCACGCCGGCCGCGACCATGGCGCTCGCGGCGACCGCCACGCGCACTCCGATGGGCTCGCGCCACACGAGACGCGCCAGCAGCACGGTAAAGACCGCCTCGAGATTGAGGAGCAGCGAGGCGGCGACACCGCTCGTGCGCTGCAGTCCCCAGGCCAGCGCCACGGGCGCGACCAGCGCGCCGAGCAGCGCCACGGTGATCACGCGCGGCGCATCGGTCCTGCGGAGCGGCGCCTCCTTGTCGTCGCGAGGAAGGGCCGAGACGAGCGCCGCGCCGAGGTACAAGACGGCCGCCGTCGCGAAGGGTCCGACGCCGCGGCCGAAGCGCTGCACGAGCGGCGTCGTGACCCCGAACGCGAGGGCCGACGCGAGGGCGAGCGCGCTTCCGGCGGCGAAGGGACTCTTGCCTGCGGGGTGGGCGCCCACGGTCGAGCCTCAGGCGGCCGAGGCGACGCGCCGCGAGGCGAGCGCGCGCTGCAGGTGCGCGGCCGCGCGATCCATCATCCTGGCCGACTCGCGCATCACGCCCGAGGTGTTGAAGAAGCTGTGGATCGAGCCCTCGGCGCAGACGTGCGTCACGTCCACGCCGGCGGCGCGCATCTTCTCGGCGTAGGCGCGCCCCTCGTCGCGCAGGGGGTCGAAGCCGGCGGTGAGCACGAGAGCTGGCGGGAGCCCCGCCAGGTCTCGCGCGAGCAGGGGCGATGCCCGCGGGTCGGTGTGCTGCGCCCCGTCGGGTATGTAGTGGCCCGTGTAGAAGTCGATGCTACGCGCCGTGAGAAAATAGCCCTCGCGGAAGTACTCGCGCGAAGCGGTGCCGCCGCGCAGATCTGTGAGGGGGTAGACGAGGAGCTGAAACGCCGGCTGCCGCGCGTCGGCGCGGAGCGCTTGGGCCGCGACGGCCGCGAGGGTGCCGCCGGCGCTGTCGCCTCCGACGGCGACGGCACCGGGATCGACGCCGAGGGCGGCCGCGTTCGCGATGACCCAACGTGTGGCCGAGATGGCATCGTCGACGGCCGCGGGAAACCTGTGCTCGGGGGCGAGGCGATAGTCGATCGAGACGACGACCACCCGCGCCTTGCTCGCCAGCGCACGGCAACAGCGGTCGTACGAGTCGATGGAGCCGACGACGAAGCCCCCTCCATGGAAGAAGACGAGGCCGGGGGACGGCAAACTCACCCCGAGCGGCGTGTACACACGCGCCCGCCGCGGCTCCGTCGCGCCTGCGACCTCGATGTCCCGCGTGATCACGTCGGTCGTGACGGCGTCCAACGACGGCGCGATCCGTTCCACGTGAGCGCGCCCGCGGGCGACGCCGAGGTCGGCGATATCGGGCTGGCGCGTGGCCTCGGCGAAGGCCAGGAGTGCCTGCGTCTGCGGCTCGAGGCGCAACCCGTCAGGCGACGTCCGCGGCTTGCCGGAGACGGCGCGCAGAGCTCGGTCGGGGAGCGACAGGAGCGCGCGCGCGAGCTCGAGCTGCAGACGCAGAAGGGGCACCGCCGGTCAGGGTAGCACCGCGCGCAGGGTCAGCGGTGAAGGAGGAGGCGAGCGATGGCCGCCCATTCCTCTTCGAGGGTGCCTGCGAACGGGGCTCTCCGGGATTGCCCGTACCAGTAGGCGGCGTTGCCCGCGTCCCCCTCCTTGCGATGCAGGTAGGCGTGCACCCACGCGGCCTCACGGCTCTCGTCGTCTTGCGCCATCCCGTGCGCGCCGCTCCAGTCGCCGCGCCCGTCCAGCCAGAGCGCGAGCACCAGCGCAGGCAGTCCCGCCGGAGGTTCCGGGCGATCGAGGGAGGCGCGCAGTTCGTCGACCGTCATGGCGCACTCGCTACGCAGCGCGCGAATGGGCATCGCCGAGGATCGCGAGACAGCCCTCGAGAGAGTCGCACGCATTGAGCCTCTGGCGCAGCGAGGCCGCGCCGGGGAGCCCTTTCAGGTAGCCGGCCAGGTGCCTTCTCGTGCAATGCACCCCGAACGGCTCGCCGCGCTGGGCGACGTTGGCCATCAAGTGCTCCCGGCAGAGCGCGATGCGCTCTTCGCGAGTCGGCGCGGGCACCTCGATGCCGCTGTCGAGCAGGGCGCGTGCCTCACGGAAGATCCACGGGTGCTCGATCGCACGGCGCCCGACCATGACGCCCGCACAGCCGGTTTGCCCGAGCGCGCGTTCGGCGTCGCGCGCCTCGCGCACGTCGCCGTTGACGAGCACCGGAATGCCGACGACCTCGCGGGCACGTGCGGCCCAGGACCAGTCCGCGGCGCCCGAATGCCCCATCTGCGCGGTCCGGCAATGGATGGTGATCGCCGAGACGCCGGCGTCTTCCAGCCTGCGCGCGAGATTGACGATGGGCATGTGAGATTCGGGCCCCAGCCCGATGCGGGTCTTGACGGTGACCGGCAGCGCTACGCGCGTGACGACCATGCGCGCCATCGCGACCATCGCGGTGGGGTCGCGCAGCCAGCCTGCGCCTGCGCCGCGCCCGGCGATCTTCGGGACCCAACAGCCGCAGTTGATGTCCAAAAAGAGCGGTTCGGCGCTCTCGGCGAGCTCCGCCGCTTCGGCCAGCCGCTCGGGATCGGAGCCGTAGATCTGGACCGCGGTGAGCTCGTCGTCGGGGGCCAGCTGGATCTTTCTCCGTGCGTTGCGACACCCGCGCAGCAGACCCTCGACGTTCACGAACTCCGTCATGGCGATCGTCGCGCCCCGCGCGCGGCAAATGCGACGGAACACGACGTCGGTCACGTCTTCCATCGGCGCGAGAACGACGGGCTTCTGCGAATAGAGCGACAGCAGGCGATCGCGGGCGGACGACACGGGACGCGAGAGGTTTAGCACACGGGACTAGGGAGGCAGGTTCATCGCGATCCGCCGCTTGGCGGTTGCGATGCGGTCGGCGAGCTCGCGGCCGGTGATGCGCGCGAAGGGCCGGGCGAAGCGGATGGGCGCTCCGTTCGCGCGCTCGAGGACGAGCTCGGCGCGCGCGGGATCCCAGCGCGCCCCGTTCAGCTGGTCCCACGCGACGAGGGTCTCTTGCCTGTCCGACTGGATCATCACTCCGTCGGTGCGTACCGAGAGGACCACGTCGTCGCGCAGGATGCGGTGCATGCTCGCGAGCGTGTAGATGGCGCCTCCGGCGATGAGCACGAAGCCCGCGGCCGCGGCGTCGACGCGTGTACTCATGGGCTGGCGCGCCAGAAAGGACACGGCGATGACGAGGCACCCCGTCGAGAGCACGCCCGGCCCGACGAGGAGCACCCGCCGCATGCGAGCCCAGGGATCGACCCGGTAGAAGGCCAGGATGCGCGGCGCCTCCGGCACGATCAGTCCTCCGGGTCTTCGTCGCCGCCCGAAGCGCCCGGCGGCGAAGCCGGCTCGGTCTCGGCCACGCCCATCGAATCCAGCGCGCGCTTGGCCCACTCCCTCACGAGGGGATATTCGTTCGATAGCTGGCGGGCGATGAGCGGCGACGCGTCGAGCGCCCGCCCCTCCGAGAGCACGCCGATCGCGACGGCCTGTTCGTGCGGTTTTCCGCGCACCAGGGTGGCCCGGATGACGTTCGCGTCGAGGGAACCGTAGAGCTCCTCCAGTCTCTGTCTCGGATACCGCACGGGCCACCACCTCTCCATCGCCGCGACGAGATCGGCGACGCGACCGTCCGCGTGGCACAAGGCGCACTCGAGGGGGCGGTCTCCCAGCACGCGGGCGGGATCGGTCGGCGAGCCAATTCGGTGATAACGCGTGAGCTTGCCGTCGAGACCCATGTTCTTGCGGGGCATGTGGCAGGCGACGCAAGACCCGCCGGCGCCGGCAGGATCGTGGTGGGCGTGCTCGCGAAGACGATCGGGGCCTCCGAGATCGCGGTGGCACGCGGTGCACACGGCGTTGCCCGAAGGCGTCGCGAGCGCGCGCAGCGCCGGAACGTCGTCGGCGCCGTGTGGATCGTGGCAGCGCGTGCATGCCATCGAGGCCGCGCACCCGCCGAGCAGGAAGTCGCGCGCCTCGCCCGAGTTGATGTGACTGCCGCCCGCCGTCGAGTCGCGCCGGCCTCCCTCCCAGGTGAACGGATAACGAGAGAAGAGGACCTGATGGCACCGGGCGCAGACGCGATTGACGGAGGCGGCCCCGGTGCGGCCGCCCTGACGTTGCTCCGCGGGCAGCGCCACGTCGAGCCAGGGCGCCGTCGGCGCCAGAGAGGGCCGCACGCGAGGGTCATGGGCGTGCTCGCGCGATCCGCCGTGGCATGCCTCGCAGCCAATGCCGACTTCGACCAGCGCGCGGCCGTCGAAGCCCGCGCGCACGACGTCGATTGCCCGGCGAGCGATGTCATGCGCCCTCGCGTCGGGGCGAGGTCGCGCTCCACCGAGGAACGCCATTTCGTCGCTGGCGGCGGCGGCGAATGCCGCGTCGTCGACGACTCGCGTTTTCGCCCGGCGCTCGGGGATGAGCCAGCGGTCGACCTGTTCGGCTTGATAGGGCTGCGCCCCCGGCCCGGCAATCGCGCCAAGCAAGCGGTCCATCTCGGGAGCGGTGTTGTGGCAGAAGATGCAGGCGCGGCTCCACACCGGTCCGGCGCGAAGGGTCGCGCGCTCGTGGATCATCACCGAGTACCCCTTGTAGCGAAGGGCACCCGTCGCATAGACGAACGACACGGGGAGCACCATCTCCTCCCCGCCGCGCTCCGCGTCGATGCCGACGTAGTCTTCGCGCGTCCTGCCGCCGATGACGCGCGTGAGGCGGTAGGTCCGCGCTGCGCCAGCCGACACGATGCGCACGAGCCGATCGTCCCCCTGGCGTTCGAGAACGACGGTGTCCTGCTTGAAAGACCAGCGCACGCCGTCGAACGGGGCGCGCACTGCGGCGCCGCGCGCTTCCCGCGTCATCTGGTGCATCGGCGAGCCCATCCACCTGGCGGCCACGTCGGGGTGACACGTCGCACAGGCTGCGGAGCCCGCGTAATCGGCACGGGTCACGTTGCTGCGCGTGTGCACCTGGGCCGCGAAGGGGACCGGCGGTCCCGGGGGCCCCGCAACGGGCGCGCAACCACCGAGAACGCACGCGGTGACCAGCACGCGTTGCAAAAAGCTGCGCGCGTGGACCTCAAGCATTCGCAGGATCCTACGACACGGACGTGCCTGGAACCGCGGCGAGGTGCCACTCCGAGTTCCACCCGTGTGGCGCGAGGGGCCGGCTTCGTTCAGCTCGACCGCCGGTTGCCCGGAAAGACCGCCGCGAGAGACGCCGCAGGACCGGCATTCCGCGCGCTGCTCAGCCGTAGCCACACGCACGAGCTTACGCGGTCCAGCCATTGCGAGCGTCGACAGCATGCCTGTCGCATCGTCTCTGAAACTCGTAGCTGCGACGTGGATCGCGGCGATACTCGGGGCGCTCGCGGGAGGCGCCCTCGCCCAAACGTCCAGTACAAGCACGCGGTCGTCACACTCCGGCGTGGACGTTCACTCCGCAGAGCGGGCTCGGTAGTCCGAGGCTCTCGTGCCGTCGGCGCGAGGGAGCGGGACTGCACGCGACCAGGTTCTGCATCCGCCGCGCGGACGAGACTGCCGCGAGGCGAGGCGCGCCGCCCGTCAGCAGGCCGAGACGCGCGCAAAAAAGGAGGAACATTCAAATGTAGAAATCAAAGGGCTCACCGTTTTGGCCGCGTGCCCATCAATCGAACTAGTTGGGTCCGAGAGCACGCCCACGCCGGGAAGCCGCGCCCCCGTGGCACCCGCGAAATCGCGCGGAAACCCCGGTCAAATCGGGGCAAGCTGTGGAGAACGCTGTGGGCAATACGTGGATGACGAGTGGACGAATAAAATCGTTGTCGAGGCCGTTTTTCCATTGCGCGCAACTTCGATTCGTAGACAATCAGTCGCATGAAGTTCGCGGCACATCAGCCCGCGAGCTGACTCGATTGGTAGAAGCCGTGACGGGCGCTGCGGCTCGCTGCACCTGAGGGCACTTCGGTACCCCTGGTCCGGCGGGGCGGGCTTCCTTCGGGCGCTTGCCTCGTCAGAGGCAGGCGCACCGTCGGGGCAACAAAGGCGCGTGCACCTCGGAGCCATGTCTCTGCGGAGACGGCGTGAGGAGGTGCCGGTTCGGGCGCGCACGAGAGGGCAATCCTCTCCGTTCGCGTACGGGTTTCGGCACGGCGGAAGGCACCTCGACTTCGTTCAACGGCGCCTCCTTTCGCGAGGAGACGCCCGCGGCGGGTCTAGGCCTGTGCAGTCAGGCGCGAAACAATCCAGATTTTCGCGAGCGAGCTGCGCCGGTGACTCGGGTGCACGGAGACTCCGAGGAGGGCAAGCGTGACGTTCGTCCAACAGCGTCTGCCTTCTCTCGGATCCTTCGGCTCATGGTCTGCTCTTCCACGCCAGTGGAGGGCGACGATTGAAGGCTCGGAGGGTGTGCCCGCGCGTCGTGAAAGGTTGCAGAAGTCGTCGGGTGGCACCGAGATCCAGAGAAGCGCGAGCCCGTTGGCAACGGGACGCGTGAACGGGGATCAGGCGCGGGCGAATCGAGAGATTCGAGCGCGCCAAAGGTGACGACGGCTCGACATCCCGGCGAACAGCCGAGAGTCGAGCCACAGCCTGAGCCGGGCGCTCGAGAGAGCGCTGCGGGGCGAGGGCTCCCGATCGATGGAAGGCATCGCGGATCGACATCGAGCGCACAGCGTTCACGCGCTGGCGCGAGATTCGATCTCCAGGCAGCTCTCCAGTCGTCGCATCGGCGTGCGAGCGCCGGGCTACGCGGGAGGGAAGCGACAGCGATGCCAGAGGCACGGCTTGCACGCACCGCAACGGGAAGACAACGCCCGGAGCGGCCGAAAGGCGTGCAGCCCGCCGAAGCGAGCCGCCCTGTCGTGAAACAGGCGATCTCCCCGAGTGCGCAGGCGCCTACCGCGCGTGACGCAACGGGAACCCCCGAGGCGCGGGTGCTCGTACGAACGTGAGATGGCAGAAGTCGGTCCGAGCGCATCACGCGTCGAGCCCGTCGAGGAGCCGCAAGGCGAATCGCCGGCTCGACGCTAGCCGAGGAGACTCCGCGAAACGTACTGACGAACGTTCGCGGCTCGACCCGAGGCGAGAACGGTGCGAGCGCAGCAAGCGCCCTTCCCCAACGAGCGCGCTTGCCGTGCTGCGGCCAGGGGCAACCCAGGCCTATCGCGACACGACAGAAGGCGTCCCGATCGCCGCCCAAACGCCGAAAGGCGCGCGGCCACGGCGATCTCGGCTCCGCAGGTCACGGCACGCGGCGCAAACCGAAAGGCTTGCGTGCAGCGGCCGAGCTTCCCGCCGGTTCTGGAACCGACGTGGCGGTGACTGCGACAGCGACGAGGGGCGTCAGAGAGCGGCGACGCTCCGGCGAAGGCGTCCGGAGCGGGTCGATTGAAGCTGGTCCCATGGCGAAAAGCCTGACCACCCTGCCCATGCGCTCGGAACGCGCGAACGGATTCCGGGCCGGGCCAAGGACTCTCACGCCGTACGAATCGATGCGCGGCTCGCGTCATGTGCACCGACGGACGCGAAGCCGCATGGTCCAGAAGCCCGTCCACCCGGTCGGGCAAGCGCGCGACGACGCGCTGCCAAGCAGACAAGCGGAACTTCTTTCGAGGGCGGCTCGGGCGACCGAGTCGCCCTCGAGCCATTTCCCCGGCGGCCGAGGCTGCATCACGCGCGCTGGCGTCTTGCTTGCTCGCGACAAGTCGTGGCCGCCCCCCCGAACGAGCCCGCGCCCGACGCCGCCCACCTACGCGCCCGGCAGGCGACCGAGCACTGCGCGCCAGCCGAGCCGCGCGCGCTCGGCGTGATGGCGGGGCTCGCCATCGTGGCCATCGTCTGGCTCGTCGTCCCGGTCGGCGTCGGCGTGCTCTTGGGTGCGCTTCTGGCGTTTGCAAGCCTCGGTCCTTACCAGCGGCTGGTGCGGCGGTTCGGGCGGCCGTCTCTGATGGCCGTGACCGTCACGCTCGTCGTCACGGCAATCGTGGTCGGAACGCTCGCGGCGTTCGTGTCGCTTCTCGTCGTGCAAGGCATGAGCGTCCTCTCGAGCTCGCCGACGTGGTTCGCCCCCGACGGCGGCGCGGCGCTCCTCGTGCAGCGCCTCGCCTCACCCTTTGCCGTCTTTCACCTCCAGCCGAACGACGTGATCGAGAGGCTGCGCGGCGCGCTCGGCGGAATGGCCAGCGCGCTCGCGAGCTGGGCGGCGCAGATCGTCGGCGCCGTCGTCGACGGCATTCTCGCGCTGCTCTTCATGGCGATCACGCTCTACGGCGTGCTGCGCCACTGGACCGAGCTTTCTCGCCGCGCCGAACACCTCTTGCCGATCAATCCTCGGCACACGCGCCGCCTCACGCGCGAGGTTCGCAGGCTGGGCCGCACGGTCGTCCTCGGCAACTTCGGCACGGCGATCGTGCAGGGAGCCGTGGCGGGTATCGGCTACGCGATCGCGCGAGTGCCGCAGCCGGCGTTCTTCGGCGCGATGACCGCAGTCGCCTCGCTCGTCCCGGTATTCGGGACTTTGCTCATCTGGGTGCCGGCCGGCGTGGTGCTCCTCGCGAGCCAGCACCCGGCGCGCGGCATCTTCGAGCTCACGTGGGGAACGCTCGCGGTCGTGGGTCTCTGCGATTACGTGGTGAGGCCGAAGCTCGTCGGGAGGGGAGAGGCAAGCTCGATTCTGGCTGTCGTTCGTCGGCCTCTTTGGAGGCATCAAGGTATTCGGAGCGGTGGGTCTCCTCTTCGGTCCCTTGATTGTCGGGACTGCCGTCGCCGTGCTGCGCGTCTACGAGCGCACGCGGCGGTTCCGGCTGGGGCTCAGCTGACACGCAGCACCTACACGCAATTACTCCTGTCGCGACGGTAAGACATCCGATTGAGCCGTTTCTCGGAGCGGAGGCCACTAGGTCGCCGGCGTCGGTCACTCGTCGAAACAAGAGTCACATTGCACCATCATCCCGTTTCGTGATGTGTTTCGGTGGTTCGAGGGTAAACGCGGCAAAAGCCGCAAGATTGTTCGCCCACGGCACGACGGCGAGTAGATTCGATTCTTGCTCGAGAGGCCCGCACATGAAACGCGCCCACAGTCCCACAGTGTGTCCGCTGTTCGGCATGGCCATCGCGCTGGCGGGATTCGCCTGCGGCTCGCCGTCGGGCAACGGTTTTGGCGATGGAGGGACGAGCAGCGGCTTCGGAGGCTCCTCGGGGACCGGCTCCGGCGGCAGCTCGAGTGGCAGCGGAGGTTCGTCCTCCGGGACGAGCGGTTCGAGCAGCGGCTTCGGCGGTTCGGGCTCCGGTGGCGACGACGGCGGCGGTAGCAGCAGCGGCAGCAACTGCGCCGCCGGTGCCGTGCAGTTCATCTACGTCATCTCCGAGATGAACGAGCTTTACACGTTCGACCCCACCAAGGTGGCTCAGGGCATGGGTGCCTTCACCGACGTGGGGCCGGTGACCTGCGACACCAGCGGCGTGAACTCGATGGCCGTCGACCGGAGCGCGGTCGCGTACGTCAACTTCAACAGCGGAGCGATATTCAAGGTCACGACCACCGCCCCTCCGACTTGTACGCCCACCGGGTTCATGTCCGGGCAGCAGGGCTTCACCGCGGACCTGGGGATGGGCTTCGTCGCCAACTCGAAGGGCTCGATGAACGAGACGCTGTACGTGTCCGACAACGGCGGCCCCGAAGGCGCCTGCTCGCAAACGACGCCCAGCATGAACGGCTGCTGGGGCCTCGGGCTGGGCACGGTCGACATCAACTCGTGGACGCTGACGCCAATCGGCGCCTACACGGGCAACGCGGCAGGGTACAACGCCGAGCTCACGGGCACGGCCAACGGCGATCTCTACGGGTTCTTCACGACGACCCCGAGCTCCTACGGCCCGATTGACAAGACGAACGGCCACACGGATACGCCGCCCCCCACGCCGGAGCCCACCGTAAACATCGCGAACGGCGGCTATGCGTTCTCGTACTGGGGTGGCGACTTCTACTTCTACACGGCGTCGAACACCAACAACGGCAACACGGTCGTCTCGCACCTGCAGACGTCGAACATGCAGATCACCAACAGCCCCGAGCTCACATTCGTGATCGTCGGCGCCGGCACCTCGACGTGCGCGCCGACCGTGCAGCCGCCGGCGCAATAGTCGCGAGGTCAGCGGACGCTCGCGAGTTCAGCGCGAGTTCAGCCGTCAGCCTCATCCGGGATAGGCTGCGGTCCGGGAACGATCCCGGCGATGTCCGGGTCGACCCCTTCTTCCGCGGGCCCGCGCGTGGTCTTGTCGTCCTTGCGCTGTTTGCGCTTCTCCGCTTTGGCGCGCTGGCGCTCCTGGCGTTCGCGCTCCTTCTGGCGTTTTTGGATGCTCGGGTTCGTCAACTGGCACCTCGCGATGGACGGAAGTTATACCCCCCCGCCGGAGTTCCTACTCGTGCCCCGGGGCGGGCCGCCTCGCGGCGCCGCCCTGGAGCCGGGCGTATCTGCGCTGTTACCAGCGATTGCCGCGTTCGCGGCCGCCGCCGCCACCGCCGCCACGACGCCGATCGCCCCCGCCGCCGCCGTGCCCTCCTCCTCCGCCGCCGCCGCCGAATCCACCGCCGCCGCCGCCGGAGCGCTGCGGGCGCTCCTCGGCCTCGTTGACGCGAAGGGCGCGACCATCGAGCGATGCCCCGTTCATGGCCTCGATGGCCTTCTGGGCCTCCGCGGGCGAGCCCATGGTCACGAAGCCGAAGCCGCGCGACTGCCCCGTAGCGCGATCGGTGACGATGTGCACATCCGTAACTTCACCGATGCGCGTGAATGCCTCGCGCACGGTGTCGACGGTGGACGAAAACGAAAGGTTCCCGACGTATAGGCGCGTTCCCATGTGAGTATCTTTTCTCTCGCTCGCGGCTATCACGCCCCAAAGGGGGCCGCATACCAGTGTCTGCCATCCAATCAACCGCGGGGAATCAGTAGCAAGACCGCGGCGGCGGAATCCGCCGCGTCCACACGTTGCCGTCGCCGTCGAGCGCGATCCGCGGTCTCGTGAGCCGAGAGAGCGTGCCGGGGAAACGTCCGTGAGCACCTCGCAGAATAGCCGCCCAGGGATGATTCGCAAGCTCGGGCAAAGCCCGGCCGGGCCTTGAGTTTGCTACGCCTTCCCTGGCTGGGGCGGCCTTGGGCGGCGCTGGGGCACGCCCCGCCGCACCGAGCCCGCGTGTCACGCCTTGAGCAGCTGCCGGAGCACGTATTGCAGGATCCCGCCGTGGCTATAATACTCGCGCTCCTGCGGGGTATCGATGCGGACCGTGGCCACGAGCTCGCGCACGGAGCCGTCTGCGTGCTTCGCCGAGACTACGACGCGGCGTTGGGCGATCGCGCTCTTGAGCCCCGCAATCGAGTACTCCTCCTCGCCGGTCAGCCCGAGCGAGCGGCGCTCTCCCCCGGCGCGTACTCGAGCGGCAGGATGCCCATGCCGACCAGGTTGCGACCGGTGGATGCGCTCGTAGCTCTCGGCGAGAACGGCGCGCACGCCGAGAAGCTTCGGCCCCTTCGCCGCCCAGTCGCGCTACGAGCCGGAGCCGTACTCCTTGCCGGCGAGCACGACGAGCGGCACCCCCTCCTTCTCGTAGCGCACCGCCGCGTCGAAGACGCTCATCGGCGTCGCCCGAGGGACGTGGCGCGTGACGCCGCCTTCGGTGCCCGGCGCGAGCAAGTTGCGCAGGCGAACGTTCGCGAACGTTCCGCGGACCATCACCTCGTGGTTCCCGCGGCGTGATCCGTACGAGTTGAAGTCCTTGACGTCGACCCCGTGGCACGATGAGGTACTGCCCTGCCGGGCTGCTCTTCTTGATCGAGCCCGGCGGGGGAGATGTGGTCGGTCGTGATGCTATCGCCGAGCATCGGGAGCACGCGCGCCCCGGCGATGTCCTTCACCGGCTGCGGCTCACGGCCCATTCCCTCGAAGTAGGGCGGGTTCTTCACGTATGTCGACTTGGCGTCCCACGAGTACAGGTCGCCGGCGGCGACGACGAGCTTCTCCACTCCTCGTCGCCCTCGAACACGCGGCCGTACACGCGCTCGAACATCGCGCGGTCGATGCTGGCGTCGATCGCCGCCTGCACCTCGGCGCGGGTCGGCCAGATGTCCTTGAGCAAGACCGGCTTTCCGTCTGCGCCCGTGCCGAGCGGGTCCTTGTACGGATCGAAGTCGACCGTGCCCGCGAGGGCGTACGCCACGACGAGCGGCGGCGACGCGAGGTAGTTCGCGCGCACCTCGGCGTGCACCCGGCCCTCGAAGTTGCGGTTGCCGCTGAGCACAGCCGCGGCGACGAGTGACGCCCTCTTCGATACCTTCGATACCGGCTCAGGCAGCGGGCCACTGTTGCCGATGCACGTGGTGCATCCGTACCCCACGAGCTGAAACCCGAGCTTCTCGAGGTACGGCAGTGAGCCCCGCCTTCGCGAGGTACTCGGTCACCGCCTTCGAGCCGGGCGCGAGGCTCGTCTTCACCCAGGGCTTGCGCGTCAGTCCCTTCTCGACCGCCTTCTTCGCCAGGATCCCGGCCGCCATGAGCACGCTCGGGTTCGACGTGTTCGTGCAGCTCGTGATCGCCGCGATGACCACGGAGCCGTGCGTCGAGCTCCACTTCCTTGCCGTCGATGGCCGCGCGCAGCCTTCGCGTCCGGGAGCTCGGCTTCGGGCCTTCGCGAGCATCTTCTCGAGGGACGAGCGGAACGCTGCCTTCGACTCGGTGAGCTTGACGCGATCCTGCGGGCGCGTCGGGCCCGGCGAGGCTCGGCACGATTGACGCGAGATCGAGGTGCAGCACCTCCGTGTAGCGCGCCTCCGGAGCCCCGGCGTCGTGGAAGAGCCCCTGCTCCTTGCAGTACGCCTCGACGAGCTTCACCTGCGCCTCGGCGCGCCCGGTGAAGCGCAGGTACCGCAGTGTCTCGGCGTCGACCGGGAAGATGCCGCACGTCGCGCCGTACTCGGGCGCCATGTTCGCGATCGTCGCGCGGTCGGCCAGGGGCAGCTGCGGCGAGGCCTTCGCCGTAGTACTCGACGAACTTGCCGACGACGCCCCTCTTCCGGAGCATCTCGGTCACGGTGAGCACCAGGTCGGTCGCGGTCGCGCCCTCGGGGAGCGAGCCGGTGAGCTTCACCCCGACGACCTGAGGAATGAGCATGAGCACGGGCTGCCCGAGCATCGCGGCCTCCGCCTCGATGCCGCCCACGCCCCAGCCGAGCACGCCGAGGCCGTTGATCATCGTCGTGTGCGAGTCGGTGCCGACGAGCGTGTCCGGATAGACCGTCTTCCCGTCCTCGCTCGTTCACGACGACGCGCGCCAGGTACTCGAGGTTCACCTGGTGGACGATGCCGGTCCCCGGCGGCACGACCTTGAAGTTGCGAAAGCCGCTCTGCCCCCACTTGAGAAACTGGTAGCGCTCGCGGTTGCGCAGGTACTCGAGCTGCGAGTTGATCCGGAGGGCGTCGGCCGACGCCGAAGGCGTCGACCTGCACCGAGTGGTCGATGACCAGCTCCACCGGCTGCAGCGGGTTGATCCGCTTCGGGTCGCCGCCGAGCTTCTTCATCGCGTCGCGCATGGCCGCGAGGTCCACGACCGCGGGCACGCCCGTGAAGTCCTGAAGGAGCACGCGCGCGGGCGTGAAGGCGATCTCGCGCGCCGGCTGCTGCGTCACGTCGACCGTGGCGAGCGCCTCGATGTCCTCGGCGCGGACCGAGCCGTTTCGACCGTCCGGAGCAGGTTCTCGAGGAGAATCTTCAGCGAGAACGGCAGTGTCGCCGCCTGCGCGTGCTGCGCGTACACGGCGCCGAGCCGGAAATACGCGTACGAGTCAGAACCGACTTTGAGGGTGGACTTGGCGGCGGAAGAGTCGCTCATGACGAAGAGGAAGTAGTCCCCGCGGCCCCCGGCGGCAAGGATCGGCCCCTACTCCGCGATGCGCAGAAGCTGCTTGCCGGTGTTCTCGCCCAGAAACAGGCGCTTGAGCGCGCGCGGGGCGTTCTCGAGGCCATGCTGGACGTCGACCGTATGCACGATCTCGCCGCTATGGACCCAGCCCCAGAGTGGCATCACCGCCTCGGGTGCGCGCGCCATGTAGTCGAGGACGAGGAAGCCCTCCATGCGGGCCCGCTTCAGGAGCAGATTCAGATAGTTCTTCGGCCCCGGGCGCACGTCGGCGTCGTTATACGTCGCGATGGCCCCGCACAGGACGACGCGCCCGCGCATCGCGAGCTGCGCGAGGGCTGCGTCGAGGATCTCGCCGCCGACGTTGTCGAAGTAGACGTCGATGCCCGACGGGCACTCCTGCCGCAGACGGGCCGCCACGTTCTCGCTCTTGTAGTCGATGGCCGCATCGAAGCGCGCCTTCCCCACGAGCCAGGCGCACTTCTCTTTTCCACCCGCGATGCCGACGACACGGCAGCCGTGAATGCGCGCAATCTGTCCGACGACCGAGCCGGTCGCCCCGGCCGCTGCGGAGACGACCACGGTCTCGCCCGCCTTCGGCCGGCCGACGTCGAGCAGCCCGAAGTACGCCGTGATCCCCGTCAGCCCGAGGACGCTCATCGCCAGCTCGAGGGGCACGCCGGGCACGACCTTCATAGGCTGCGAAGCCGTAGCCTTCACGACCGCGTAGTCTTGCCAGCCGAACATCCCGACCACGGAGATCGCCGACGGCGAAGCTCGGGTTGCGCGACTGCTCGACCCGCCCTGCGGCGGCCGAGCGCATCACCTCGCCGATGGCCACCGCGGGCAGGTAGGTGTCGCGCGCGATCCATCCGCGCTGCGTCGGATCCATCGACAAGACCAGGTTTCGAACGAGAATTTCACCGTCGGCCGCCGGCTCGGGGACGGGCTCCTCGGCGAGGCGAAAGCAGCGATCGAGGTCTCATCCCGGCCGGCCGCTCGGCCAAGCGCCACTGGCGGTTGCTCCTTGTCATCAGGAGCGTAGTCGTATCACGGGCGACCGATCGACTCGAAGGGAGGGAGTGCCGTGCTAGCTGCACGCCGGCCGAGCGCGGCGCCGTTCGGCGTGCCCCAGCCCGTCGGTCCGTCGAAGCCCGGACCCGCGTTGCACAGGTACGCGGGCGAGCACGTCCCGTTGCTGCCGGCGGTGATGTCGAAGAACGACGACGAATGGCTCCAGGCGAACTCCGAGGAGCTCGGGCCGGTGTCGACGCCGAGGAGAGTGAACATCGCGGCGACGATGGGCGAAGCCGCGCTCGTGCCGCCGTACACGATCCACGAGCCGTCGTGGAACACGGCCACTCCCGTGTTCGGATCCGCGACGGCGGCGATGTCCACCTCGCTTCGCATGCTGCAACCCGTGTCGGTCTGCCAGCTCGGCTTCGCGACCATCGAGCTGCAGCCGCTGCCCCCGTCCGACCACGCGCTCTCGGCCCACCCTCGCGACGAGCCCGACCTCGTGAGCGACGTGCCGCCGACCGCGAGCACGTACTGCGACGTCGCCGGAAAGTTGGCGCCGTAGCCCGAATCTCCGGAGCTCGCCGTGACGAGGATGCCCGGGTGGTCGTAAGCCCGGTCGTCGGTCGGGCCTTCTTCGCCGCCGTAGCTGTTGCTGATGGCGGAGGCTCCCATGAGCGCGGCCTGATTCACAGCCGCGCTCATGTCTTCGGGCGACGCAGAGTTGGCTTCCACGAGGAGGATTCTGCAGTCGGGGCAGGCCGCGCTCGCCATCTGGACGTCGAGCGCGATCTCGCCGGCCCATCCGGGGTCGGCCTGCGGCAGGTTCGACGAGCCGTCCTGAGCGACCTTTTCGAAGCAGCCGGTCGCCGCGGTGCACGGCAAGAGGCCGAACTGCGAGCGGTACGTCGTGAGCTCGCTCTCGGCGGCGGGGTTGTCGTAGGCGTCGACGATGGCGACGATCTTTCCGTTGCCTCCGCTGGAAGGCAGATTGTAGGCGTCGCGCAGGTCCGCCGGGCTCAGGCCGGAAGGCGCAGACTCCTTGACCGCGGCCCCGCCGGCGTTTGCGCGCATCTTGGCGTGGCACCGATATCCCCGGACGCCGGGCGGCACGCGATCGCAGAGATCCACGAACGGGTGCCCTCCGATCGCGGCAAGCGCGACCTCGTCGGCGGCTCGATCCTCGGAGAGCATCTCGGCTCGTGTGCGCGGTGTCGACGAACAACCCACGAGGGCTGCGGGACCCGCGAGGAAAACGGCGACGAGCGCGGCGGTCGAAGAGAACCTCGTGTGCATGCTCCTCCTAGGCAGCGGCTGAGTCGTCACGACTCGGCGCTGGCTCATCCAGTGGGCGCCCAAGCATCGCCCGAATGGGGTGAGTACCGAAGGCGAGCTGGACGGAGCAAATAAAAGCGACGCACGGCCGAAGCTCCGCGCATGAGTCGATCAGGCGCCAGGCGCCACCGACTCACCCCGGCGAGACCATCTTCTCCGGTCGCACGTACTTGTCGAAGTCCTCGGGCTTGACCAGGCCCAGCTCGGCGGCCGCGGCGCGCAACGTCGTGTTCTTCGCGTGGGCGAGCTTCGCGACCTTGGCCGCGTTGTCGTAGCCGATCACCTCGTTCAAGGCCGTGACGAGCATGAGCGTGTTCTCGACGTGCCGAGCGATGACGTCGCGATTGGGCTCGACGCCGACCATGCAGTTGTCGTTGAAGGAATCGCACGCGTCGGCCAGCAGGCTGCAGCTCTCGAGCACGTTGTGAACGATGAGCGGCTTGAACACGTTGAGCTCCAGGTGCCCGCTGGCGCCGGCGAAGCCGACCGCCGCGTCGCTGCCCATGACGTGAATGCAGACCATCGTCATGGCCTCGCACTGCGTCGGGTTCACCTTGCCGGGCATGATGCTGCTGCCCGGCTCGTTCTCCGGCAAGTGCAGCTCGCCGATGCCGCAGCGGGGCCCGCTGCCGAGCAGCGCACGTCGCTGGCGACCTTGAAGCAGGCGACGGCGAGCGTTCGCATCGCGCCGCTGGCGGCGACGAGCGCCTCGTGCCCCGCGAGCGCGGCGAACTTGTTGGGCGCGGTGCGGAACGGCTCGCCCGTGAGCTCGGCGATCTTCTTGGCCACCGCCTCCGCCCACTTGGGATGGGTGTTCAAGCCGGTGCCGACGGCGGTTCCGCCGAGCGCGAGCTCGTGGAGCCCCTCGAGCGAGTGCGCGAGCTGCTTCTCGGCGAAGGCGAGCTGCGCGGCCCAACCCGAGAACTCCTGGCCGAGCGTCAGCGGCGTCGCGTCCATCAGGTGGGTACGCCCCACCTTCACCAGGTCACGGAACGCGGCGGCCTGCCTCTCGATCGTCGAACGCAGCCGGCCGACCGCCGGGAGGAGCCGCTCGCGGATCTCCGAGCGCCGCCGCCACGTGCATCACCGTCGGGAATACGTCGTTCGAGGACTGAGAGCGGTTCACGTCGTCGTTCGGATGAATCGGGCTTCTTCGAGCCCATGGCGCCGCCCGCCAGCTCGATGGCGCGGTTGGCGATGACCTCGTTGGCGTTCATGTTCGACTGCGTGCCGCTGCCCGTCTGCCAGACGACGAGCGGAAAGTGCGCGTCGAGCTTGCCGGCGATGACCTCGTCGGCGGCGCGCACGATGAGAGCCGTCTTCTGGGCGTCGAGCTTGCCGAGAGCCTCGTTGGTGAGGGCGCTCGCCTTCTTGACGATGCCGAACGCGCGGATGATCCCGCGGCTGAAGCGGTGGCCGCCGATCTTGAAGTTCTGAAGCGAGCGCTGCGTCTGCGCTCCCCAGTACTTGTCGGCCGGGACCTCGACCTGACCCATGCTGTCCGTCTCGATGCGCACGTTGCTCATGGCAGTCCTCGCTTTGCGGACAGCTCATACCATTCGATCGCGGGGTGCCTCCAGGGGCTGTCCCGGTGTTCTTCCCGTAAACGTGCCCGTGCCCGTGTCCGTGCCCGGATATAGCGGGTATCCGACGGTGACCCGGCCGCGTAGCGGGCACGTTCGTGCCGCGACTTCGGGCACGGGCACGTTTACGGGAAGGGAGAGGCCCTAGTCGCTTGCCACGCGCTGCAACGTAAACGTAAAGGTGGTCCCTTCGCCGAGCCGGCTCTCGACCGCGAGGGCGCCCCCCTGCAGCTCCGCGAGCCCGCGGGCGATGGCGAGGCCCAGGCCAGGACCCTCGCGCGGGCTACGGCGCGCATTCGCTGCGTGGTCGAAGATCTTCCCCAGGATCTCCTGCGGGATGCCGCGGCCCGTGTCGCGCACGCTGACGTTCACCGTCTTCTCGCCCGCCGCTACGCCGACGACGATGCGACCCCCTGCCGGCGTGAACTTGATGGCGTTGTGGGAGAGCTTGCCCACGATCTGGAGGAAGCGCGCGCGATCGCAGCTCGCGACCACCGCACCGTTCGGCGCCTCGAAGGAGAGCTCGATTGACCGCTCGCTCGCTTGCTGGGCCAGCGGTCCGGTCGCTGCGCGCAGAGCGGCGACGACGTCGCACGGGCGCACGTCGATCTCCAGCGCTCCCATCTCGAGCTTCGAGAGATCGTGGAAGTCGCTGATGACCTGGTTCATCCGGTCGGCCGAACGCGCGATGGCCTCGACCACGCGCCGCGACGACCGCGCTTCCTCCTCGTTGTTCGGGATGGTCTTCTTCAAGAAGCCGGCGCCCATCACGATGGACGCCAGCGGGTCCTTCAAGTCGTGGCAGATGATGGACACGAGATCCCTCTCCGGCTCGTGGCCGCTCAGCTGCGCGATCGCCATGTCGAGCTCCCGGGCGAGCTTTCTCGCCACGATCGCCTCCCCTGGCTCGACCGGCAGGGCCGAACCGAGAGTGCTGCGCGCCTCACGCAAAGCCGAAAGAAGCGTCGTCGTCATGCTGGCGGTGAATCTTGCATTAACTGGAGCCGCCCGCCGGTCACGATTCAGCCGGGAACCCGTTTCTCGAGCCTCGTGTCCGGCTGCCTCTTCCGCCTGCTGCAAGCTCGTCGAGGGGAGAGCGATACGTCAACCGGGCTCGGACGCTCCGCGCGTGCTCTTCACCGGGCACGTGGGGGGTGGCGGATTCGACCTGCTCGCCATAAAGTGCCACCGCGGTAGCGGACGGAGTCCATGCAGCGCCGAATTCTCATCATCGACGACGATCGCAGCATGTGCGAGGTGCTCGAGAGCGAGCTCCGGCGGCGCGATTTCGAGGTCAGCTGGGTCGTCACTCCTCAAGAAGCGCTCTCGCGCTTCGAGCAGGAAGACTTCGGACTCGTCATCACCGACGTGAACATGGCGGGCATGAGCGGCGTCGACCTGTGCCGGCAGCTCGTGTCGCGGCGCGAGGACATGCCGGTCATCGTCATCACGGCGTACGCGAACATGGAGACCGCCATCGCGGCCATCCGAGCGGGTGCGTACGATTTCGTGACGAAGCCGTTCGACATGGACGAGCTCGCCCTCACCATCGAGCGGGCGCTGAAGCATCGCGCGCTTCGCGAGGAGGTGAAGCGCCTGCGCAAGGCGGTCGACGGCACGCAGCGGTTCGAGGAGATACTCGGCTCCAGCGGGGCGATGCTCAAGATGTGCGAGCTCGTCACGCGCGTCGCCGATACGGAGACGACCGTGCTGGTGACGGGGGAGAGCGGCACCGGCAAGGAGCTGGTCGCCAAGGCGCTTCACGCGAAGAGCGGCCGCAAAGAGGGCCCGTTCGTCGCCATCAACTGCGCCGCGATGCCCGAGACCCTGCTCGAGAGCGAGCTGTTCGGCCACACACGGGGCGCGTTCACCGACGCACGCACCGCGCGCCCGGGCCTGTTCATCAAGGCCAGCCGCGGCACGCTCTTTCTCGACGAGATTGGCGAGATGCCCGGGGGCATGCAGGCCAAGTTGCTGCGCGCTCTGCAAGAGCGCACGGTGCGACCGGTCGGCGGCGACCAGGAGCAACCCTTCGACGCGCGAATCATCGCCGCGACCAATCGCGATCTGGAGACCGAGGTCGAAGAGAAGCGGTTCCGCGAGGACCTCTTTTATCGCATCAACGTCGTGCGCATCCACGTCCCGCCGCTCCGCGCCCGCGGCAGCGACATCTTGCTCCTCGCGCAGCATTTCCTCGACCGGTACGCGGCGCAGAGCCGCCGGCCCGTCGCGGGGATGACCAGCGCCGCGGCCGACAAGCTCCTCTCCTATCCCTGGCCCGGCAACGTGCGCGAGCTGCAGAATTGCATCGAGCGCGCGGTCGCGCTCGCGCAGTTCGACCAGATTGGCGTCGACGACCTGCCCGAGAAGATCAAGGACTACAAGACCGCGCGCATCAGCATCGAGTCGAACGACCCCGCGGAGCTCTTGCCCATGGAGGAGGTCGAGCGCCGGTACATCTTGAAGGTGCTCGAGGCGGTTGGCGGCAACAAGACGCTTGCCGCGCAGGTGCTGGGCTTCGACCGCCGCACGCTGTACCGCAAGCTCGATCGAGTGCGGGAGCCTGCGGCGGCCGGGCGCGAGCACCGGACCTCGAGTCACCCTCCCTCCGCGGGCGACGAAGCGCCCAAGAGCAGCAACCCCCGGTAGGAGCAGCCGCTAGGCTACGGCTGCGCCGCAGGCGTAGCGTTGGTCGCAGCGAGCTTGCGGGCGTCGCTCTTGATTTTCCGACGAAGCTGACCGAGACGATCGCCAACGTCTTGCCGGAGGCGGCGGCCCGACGACGGCGCCAGCATCAGGCCAGCGCAGGCGCCGACGGCGGCTCCGACAGCGACGAGACCGATCGCCGAGAGCGCGATTCCGAAGAGCGAGCGGCTGCGGCGCAGCCCGACCAGGTCGAGCACGTCGTCGATGTCGTAGCGGATCATGTTCTTCATGGCACTTCTCCATCAGATGGCTTGGACGTTCTTGCTTCAGAGCACCTGCTTGAGCACTTGCTTGGCGACGCGCCGCGCGGCGGCCGCGAGGACGACGCGCCCGGCACGGAAGGACATGGCGCCCCCGACCACGAAGCCGAGGCCGATGGCGACACCGAGCGAGGTGAGCGGTCGCTCGCGCACGAAGGAGGAAAGCGCGCGCACGAGCTCGACGACGCGCACCCCAGGTCCCTCCCACTCCGCCGGTTGGCGCGCGGTTGCGCGCTGGAGCGCGCGCCGCGGCTCCGGCGCAAAGCTCTCGGTAGTACTGGCGTCGCCCGCCGAGCGCTCGCGCGCGCTCGCGGTCTCTCCGCCGTACTCGTTTGCGCCAAGGACGCCGATCGCCAAGTCTTCCTCACTCTCCTGCACGCGCCGAGCGTGCGACTCCCGCCGGGTGTGCGACCCGCATGCCATCCGGATCGCTGGCCGCCTGCTGCCGCGCGTTGGCGCACCGCGTGGCCGCGGCTCAAGCTCGCCACGTTCGTGGCAGTTTTGCCCGAAGGCTCGCGTCGAACCGCGCGTGGCGCGGGTCAGATCGCGCGCCAGCCCAGCCGGCACGTGGCGTGCACGCCCGGCTGCGCCACGGCAGCCGTGCTGGAGAACCCAGCTGGGGAGCGCAAATTGGAACGTCGCATCCTGATCATCGACGACGACCGCAGCATGTGCGAAGTGCTCGAGGTCGAATTGAAGAAGCGCGGCTTCGACTGCGCGTTCACGACGCTGCCGGAGGAGGCTCTCCGGCAACTCGTCGAGGACGACTTCGGCCTCGTGCTGACCGACATCAACATGCACGGCATGAGCGGGGTCGAGCTCTGCCGGCAGATCGTCGAGAGCCGGGAGGACATGCCCGTCGTCGTCATGACGGCGTACGGGAGCATGGCGGCGGCGGTGGCGGCCATTCGGGCGGGCGCCTACGACTTCGTGACCAAGCCGTTCGAGATGGACGATTCTCGCTCTCACGCTCGAGCGAGCGCTCAAGCATCGCGCGCTGCGAGACGAGGTCAAGCGCCTCCGCCGCGTCGTCGTCGACCAGCAGAAGTTCGACGACATCGTCGGTGCCAGCACCGCCATGAAGAAGATGTACGACCTCATCGCGCGCGTCTCGGAGACCGAGACGACGCTGCTCATCACGGGCGAGAGCGGCACGGGCAAGGAGCTCGTCGCCAAGGCCATCCACCAGCGTAGCGCCCGCAAGGACGGCCTCGTTCGTCGCGATCAACTGCGCGGCGATGCCCGAGAACCTTCTCGAGAGCGAGCTCTTCGGCCACACGAAAGGCGCGTTCACCGACGCGCGCACGGCGCGCCCGGGCTTGTTCATCAAGGCCAGCCGCGGCACGCTCTTTCTCGACGAGATCGGCGAGATGCCGGCGGGCATGCAGGCCAAGCTCCTGCGCGCCCTGCAGGAGCGCACCGTGCGACCCGTCGGCGGAGACCAGGAGCAACCCTTCGACGCCCGCCTGATCGCGGCCACCAACCGCGATCTGGAGACCGAGGTCGAAGAGAAGCGGTTCCGCGAAGACCTCTTTTATCGCATCAACGTCGTGCGCATCCACGTCCCGCCGCTCCGCGCCCGCAGCAGCGACATCTTGCTCCTCGCGCAGCAGTTCTTGCAGCGCAATCCGGGACAAGGCGGAGTGCAGCGCGTGGTCGGCATCAAGAGCGCCGCCGCCGACAAGCTCCTCTCGTACCCCTGGCCCGGCAACGTGCGCGAGCTGCAGAACTGCATCGAGCGCGCGGTGGCGCTGACCCAGTTCGACCACATCGGCGTCGACGACCTGCCCGAGCGCGTGCGCGACTACAAGACCTCGCGCATCGCCATCGAGAGCAACGATCCGTCCGAGCTCCTGCCCATGGAAGAGGTCGAGCGGCGGTACATCCTCCGGGTGCTCGAGGCCGTCGGCGGCAACAAGACGCTGGCGGCACAGGTGCTCGGGTTCGACCGGCGTACGCTCTACCGCAAGCTCGAGCGCTGCCGCGACGGCGTACCGTCGAAGCGCGAGCCGCACATGGCGCATCCTTAGTTTTTTCGCTGCTTTACGCCGCTGAGGCCGTTCGAGGCACGTCCCTTGCGTCGATATCGTGGCAGGCCGACGAGAATGCCGGTCGACCGACGGAGGTGACGTCATGCAGACGAACGCCACAGCGCTCTTCGCCGATCGCCACGCCGCACATGCGGCTGTCGAGCAGCTCGTACAGGCTGGGTTCCCCCGTGACACGATCAGCGTCGTCATGAGCGCGGACACGCATGAGCGCGAATTCGGTCCCCTCGAATCCGAGCGCTCGGGCGTGCGTCCTGCGCGACACACGGGAGTCCTGGGGGCGATCGCTTCCGGTCTGGTCGCCCTGGTCTGGCCGGGCGGCCTGGCGCTGCGGGCAGCAGGGCCGCTGGCGCCGCCCCTGGCGCGCGCCAGCGCCGACTCGTTCGAGGTGTCGACGGCGCTCGTGTCGTCCGGCTTCCCCGAGCCGCAGGCGCGCTTCGTCGACGAGGGCGTCCGCGCCGGCTCCATTCTCGTGAGCGTGCACGCGAGCGCGAAGCGCGTGAGGCTCGCGCTGCAGCTCTTGGAGCTCTCCGGCGGCTCGGCGCTCCAAGCCGCGTGATGGTGAGCCGCCAAGCCGCAAAGACGCCAAGGATTGGGGGGGCTGAGCAGGTGATGCTGGGCGATTGTGGTCGAGGCCTTTGCGACGCAATCCGGACCCACCAAAATCCTTGGCGTCTTTCCTTGGCGTCTTTGCGGCTTGGCGGCTCTCCGCTCTCGTCAGTCGATCTCGATCTCGGTCTTGAGCGCGCCGCCGGTCACGTCGAGCTTGTCGACGTGGCACCGCGAGCCGACCCGACGAAAGCGCATGCTCACGATCGAGCTACCGATGCGCATTCCGTGTAGCTCGAGGTGCCTGACGTGCTTGGGTAAGTCCGGGTTTCTCACGACGAGGCGGCCGCGCGGGGCCTCGGCGCGAATGCCCAGGATGGACTGAAGCAAGAGGAGCGGCGCGGCGCTCGCCCACGCCTGCGGGCTGCACGCGACCGGGTACCTCACGAGCGGCCCGCTGCGCTTGCCGATGCCGCAGTAGAGCTCCGGCAGACGCCGATCGCGGCAGTACGCCATCGCGGCGTACAGCCCGTCGAACGTCTTCATCATCTCGTAGCGCAGCCCGTAACGAGCGAAGCCGCGAACGATGAGGGCGTTGTCGTGGGGCCAGACCGTGCCGTTGTGGTAGCTGAGCGGATTGTAGACCGGCTGATCGCTCGCGAGCGTGCGAATGCCGAATCCGCCGAAGCTCGAGGACGCCATCAGCGTACGCGCAGTCGCGGTCGCGCGATCGGAGGGCGCGACGCCCGACCACAAGAGGTGGCCGATGTTGGAGACGATGGTCGGCAGCAGCCGATCGCGACCGTCCACGGCGAACGCATAGCGGTTCGCCTCGGGCATCCAGAACGCGCGGTTCACGAGCTCGCGCATGTTCGCCGCGCGCGCCGCGTACTTGCTCGCGAGTTGCTCCTCGCCGAGCCACCCGAAGATTCGCGAACCGCGCTCGTAGGCGTCCACGCAGTACCCCTGCACCTCGACGAGCGCGATGGGCGGCTCGGCACGGCGGCCGTCGGAGAACGAGACGCCCGCGCGCGAGTCCTTCCATCCCTGGTTGTCGATGCCCCGCGGGCTCAGGCGCTGGTACCGAACGAGCTTTCGGCCCTCGTCGCTGCGGTCGTCGATCCAACCGAGCGCGGCCTCGATCGCGGGGCGCAGCTCCTGGAGGAAGACCGCGTCGTTGGCGAATCGATGGGTCGCCTCGGCCACGATGACGAAGAGCGGCGTGGCGTCGATGCTGCCGTAATAAGGCGAATGCGGGATCTCGCCGCAGCGAGCCATCTCGCCGAACCGCAGCTCGTGGAAGATCTTGCCGGGCTCCTCCTCGGTCACCGGATCGACCTTCTTGCCCTGAAAGGCCGCCAGCGCGCGCAGGGTCTCGATGGCGAACTCCGGGCTCAGCGTGAGCGCCTCGTACGCGGTGATGAGCGAGTCGCGCCCGAACGGCGCGAAAAACCACGGAATCCCCGCCCCGACGATCGTGTGGTGCCCGAGATCCAGCCGCAGCGCGAAGAGGTCCGCGATCGACTGGTCGAGCGTCTCCTGCAATAGGCCGTCGTTGCACGAGTAGCGCGTCGAGCTCGCGCGGAACATCTGCATCTCGTCGCAGAGCATGTCGGTGCGCCGCGAGAACGGCAGCCCGGGGCGGCTTCGGGTCACGCCCGCCAGGACGGGCGCGACGCGCACTTCGATCGTCGTCGCGCGATCGGCCGGGAGGCTCAGCTCGAAGAGCGCGTAGTCTTCGCCGAGCTCGGTCGGCGGCATTCCGAAGGAGACGTTCGTCTCGTATCGCGTCCCGCAGAGGCCGTCGTAGGAGAGCACGACCGAGCTCCCGTCGACGCGCGGCCTGTGCATGACGCCACGCTTCGCCCGCTTCGCGCCGCGCACCTCGAAGATGTCCGCGAAGTCGCTCGCGAAGCGAATGACGACCTCCACTTCGCACGCGCGCATCAAGAAATTGGTGAAGACGATCTCCTCGATGAAGCCGCCGTCCAGGATCTGCCTGCGCCGGATGTGCAGGAAGTTCTTCGGATCGTCGAGCAGCTCCTCGCGACGGACGTCGCTCAGCATGAGGTCTACCTGGTTATAGGCCGGGTGCGACGTTTCGGCGCTGAGGCGTACGCCGTGACCGGTACGGATCTGGAGCTCGTAGTGCGAGAGAAAGCGCGTGTCCTGGTAGAAGAGTCCGAGCTCGCGCGCGCCCGCGGGGGCGATGTCTCCCTGTCGTGTCGTGACCACGAAGACCGAGCCGCGAGCTCGCACGAGCCGGTCGATCTCCCCGACGATGGGCAGGTCGAGCAGGGTGCTCTCGGCCTCCGCTTCGTAGCCATTCGTCGCCGTGACGGTCATCGGCAATTCGCCGCTCGGTGGGTCAACCCAGCGGCTTCTTCGTACACCCGCTCGTAGTCCCTCGCCATGCGGCACGAGCTGAACCGCTCGCGAGCGCGCGCGCGGCAGCGCGACCTATCGAGCGACTGCGCCCGCCCGATGCGATTGACCATCTCGTCGACGGTGCGCACGAGGAACCCCGTCACGCCTTCGTCGATCACCTCGGGCGCGGCGCCGCGCGCGAACGAGATGACGGGCGTCCCCATGAGCATGGACTCGACCATGACGAGACCGAACGGCTCTTCCCAGTCGATGGGGAACAAGGTCGCCCGCGCTTTGCCCAGCAGCTCGCGCTTGGGCTCGAGCGCGACCTCCCCCAGCCACGTCACGCGGTCGCCCGCGCGGGCGAGCCGAGGCCTGAGCTCGCGCTCGAAGTACGGCTCGTCGACCCAGTGCGGCTTGCCTCCCATGCGGAGCGGCACGCCGGCGGCGAGCGCCGCGTCGATCGCGAAGTGCGGGCCCTTTTGGCGCGCGAACCTCCCCACGAAGGCCAGCCATCCGCCGCTGCCGTCTCCTGCGGCGTAGTCGTCGAGGTCGAGCCCATGGTGCACGACGTGGCGAACGTCGAGCTCCGGAACGAGCGCCGCCTGGCGGTGCGAGATCGCCACGTACAGGATGTCCCTGAAATCGGTGTAGTACTCGGTCAGGCCGTCGACGCGGTCGTGGTGGAGCGTCAAGACCGTAGGCTTGGAGCAGACGAGACCGAAGGCGACCGCCGGGGCATGGTGCGCATGCACCACGTCGAAGGGCGGGCTCTGCCGGCAGATCTCGCGCCAAGCGTAGGCAGCGTGCCGCAGCTCGACGTTGCTGTCGGGCGGCCACACCGGCGCGGCGAAATGCCATTGCAGGTCGGCCTCCGGCTTGGAGTCGCCGGTCGCGAACACGGTCACGCGATGACCGGCGCGCGTGAGCATCTTCGCGAGCTCCGCGACGACGAGCTCCGTCCCGCCGTACCCATGGGGCGGCACCCGGATCGAGCACGTCGAGAGCAGCGCGATGCGCATTCGGTCCGTCAGGTGCGTCGCCCGCGCATCGAGCGAGCGCGGAGCAGGCCGAGCTTCATCGTGCAAATCATGGTGAGGTCTCGAAAAGCAGCGCTCATGCCAGCAAACCGAGCTACGCCGTCCAGCCTGTGCGCCGCGTGCGCTCGCTGCGCGGCGCACACCGGCGAGGCGGTTTCGTCAGCGGTGATTCGCGCTCCCCGGATGCGGGCGCGGGACGTCGGGGGTCGCGGGCGCGCCGCGTGGCATTTGCGTGGATTCGCCGGGCCGCTGTACGCGCAGGTGATTCTGAACCTCGACCACGCCGAGGACGTGGTCGGCGATGTCTTCTGCCAGGCGCTTCTGCGCGCGGCTGCCGACGCTCCCGGTCAGGAGGACCTCGCCCTCGCGAACGGCGACCTCGACGTCGCTCGGATCGAGTTGCCCGTGAAGCGCGAAGCGCTCGCACACGTCTTCGCGAATCCGTTCGTCGCTGCGACGGTACCCGCGCGGGCCGATCCCCGCGTAGGGACCGCGCCAGGACTCCCCCCCCGGAACCAGCGGCGGCGCGAGCGGCGGCGCCTCTCGTCCGCCGCCCGCGCGCGGCCAATCGCGCTCGATCGCCCCGGCCCGCGCGGAGTGATACGGGCGATCCTCGCGATGCTCGCGTTCATCGACGAGGAGCCCACCCGTACCCCAACACGGATCCGCTGCGTCGCGCCCGAAGCCCTCCCGCTCGATCGACTCGCCGTCCTCACGCCGGTGCTCCTCCTCGGTGCGCCAGCGTTCACGCGGATCGTAGCGGTGGCTCATCCGAGAACCTCAGGCGACGACGCGGCGACCGAGCAGCAGCGAGATACCTGCCAGGACGAGAAAGACGACGAAGAGCACTTTGGCCACGCCAGCGGCGTTGGCTGCGATGCCCGCAAATCCGAAGATGGCCGCGACGATCGCGATCACGAAGAACACGGCTGCCCAACGAAGCATGGTGGCCCTTCCTTTCTGGCGCTCCAAGCCGCCTGCAGCGGGCATGCCGAGTCCGCCAAGGATGAGCGTAGCGCGCCGCTCCCGCCGCGCGCGGCCCGCACCATGCATAGGGCGCGTCGTGCCATGGCAGAAGGCGAACGAACCCGCGGCGCGTCGCTGGACGGACCCGAGATAGTCTTGGTTCGTGAGCGGCTGCGGGAGCTCGTGCGGAGCCGGCCCCTGGTGGCCCTCGGGGCGGCCGCGGCGCTGGGCGCGTTTCTCGGCGGCGTCCTCTTTTCGGGGATCGGCCGCCTCGCGTTCGCCGCGGGCGCGGGCTACTTCGCCAACGAGCTCGGGCAACGCGGAGGACGCCGGCCATGAAGGCCACGACACTCCTCGAGCGCCAGCACCGCAACCTGCAGCAGCTCTGCGAGGCTGTCGAACGCGGAAGCGCGAGCATTCGCGAATCGCTCTTGCCGCAGCTCGCCGGCGACCTTTTCGCTCACATCGCCGTCGAACAGGAGATCTTCTACCCAGCCGCGTGCGCCGCCCTGCACGAGGACGCCTGGATGCGCTCGAGCAGGGCTCGCCACGCTCAGGCCTTGCGGTCGCTCGACGAGGCCCTCGACGCGCCCTTCGACGGCGAGCAGTTCACGAGGGCGATGTGCGAGCTCCGCATGACCGTCGAGCTTCACGCGGAGGAGGAAGAAGAGGGCCTCTTCCCCCGCCTCGAGGGCGCGCTCGGCCCGACGGAGATGCGAAAGCTCGCTCTCGTGATGATGCACCTCTACCACTCCAAGGTCGAAGGCGGGTACGCGCGGCACGCCCTCCAGGCGAGCCGCTAGCGCAGCCGGGGCGCGGGCCGAAGGGCATGCGCCTTGCGAACCGTAGCGCATGGCGCCGACGACCCTGCCGCAGAGCCATGCTTCGACGCGACCGCGGTGCGCCGTCGCACTCGGCCTTCTGCCCCTCGGTCCGGCTCCCTTCGGATTGCTCGCGCTCGCGACCGCGCTGGACGTCTTCTTCGGAGGGCAAAGCGAGGCCCTGACGTCGTTGGCGTTCTGGACGCTCGCCCTGGGAGTCGCTCTCGGCACCTGGTACACGATGTTCGCGCTGCTCGACTGGATCGCCTTCGCTCGGCTCGGCAAGGCGGGGGCGTGCGGGGTCGACGGGTTTCTCCACGCCGTGGTCGTCGGGTTGTACGGCCTCAGCGCGGTGTTTCGCGTAGCGACCGCTGCACATGCAGCGCCCTCATCGGCCATGGCGCTCGAAGTAGCGGGCGCCGCCCTCATGCCTCTCGTGCCCTGCATCGGCCGCGAGCTGGCGGCCTGGATCTGCGAGCGCGGGTGACACAATTCGAGACGGGCTGGGCGCTCCGTGTGTCGTCGCACATGCACGTCGCGCGCAAGGTGCGCGGCCCCAGCGCCCAATCCGGCCGTGACCCTGCCTAGCCGCGACCGTGCATGCTCGATGCATCGGCGGATGGCGCGTTGGCAAGCAGCAGCGTGCACACCCCATGAATCAGTCGAGCTCAGTCGTGTTCGAAGAAGCGCGAGCAGCCAACGCGGCCGCACCCAAGGTCGGGGACCTGGTCGGCGGGAAATACCGCCTGTCGCGGCTGCTCGGCGAGGGGGGGATGGGCATCGTGTTCGAAGCCGAGCACCTGCGCCTCATGCAGCAGGTTGCCATCAAATGGCTACGGCCCGACGTGCTGGCGCTGCCGGACGCGCTCGAGCGGTTCGAGCGCGAAGCGCGCGCGATCTGCCGGATGCGCGGGCCGCACGTGGCGCACGTCATGGACGTGGACGCTGACGCGGCGGGGCGACCTTACATGGTGCTGGAGCTCCTGCGCGGGCGCGACCTCGAGGCGGAGCTCCAGGCGCGGGGCGCGCTTCCCATCGCCGAGGCGGTCGACTGGGTGCTCCAGGCGTGCGCCGCCATCGGCGAGGCGCACGCCGAGGGGATCGTGCATCGTGACCTCAAGCCCTCGAACCTGTTTCTCGCCGACGAATCCGGCGGGCGCGTCGTCAAGGTGCTCGACTTCGGTATTTCCAAGCTGGCGCGAGACGAGCCGGCGGTCACGACGACGGCGGTCACGCTCGGTACGCCGCTCTACATGTCGCCGGAGCAAGTCCGTTCGTCGAGGGACGTCGACGCTCGCGCCGACATCTGGTCCCTCGGCGTCATCTTGTACGAGCTCATCACCGGCTCGCCTCCGTTTCTGGGGACGACGACGGCGGCCATCGCGGCGATCGTGGCCGACGCCACGCCGCGACCGCGCGAGGTCCGCGCCGAAGTGCCCGAGGGGCTGGAGCGCGCGATCATGACCGCGCTCGCCAAGTCGCCCGACGATTGCTTCCCGACCGCGGAGGCGTTCGCCGCGGCGCTGGTGCCGTTCGCCTCGGAGGAAGGCCTCGCGGGCCCCTTCTCGCTTCGCCCCTCGCGCGAGGCGTTCGCGATCGCGAGCTCCACCATGGCGCGCGTCCCCTCGGGGGCGCGGGCGAGCGACGCCGCCGAGCTGCTCAAGCTCCCGACGTCGCGCACGGTGAAGCCAGCGGCCCGCGACGTCTCCGCGTGGACGGCGACGCGGACCTTCGTCGGTACCCTCACGATAGGCGTCGCGGTCGCGGCCGGCGCGGCGCTCGGCGCCCATCGCGCAGCTGCGGATGCGCGCGATAGCTCGCCGCTACCGGCGCAGACGGCGGCCGAGGCGGCGCCGCTCCCCATGGCGCGCGCCGAGCGCACCGAGGCTCCGCGCGCGGCGCCGCCGTCGACCCTCGTCATGCCCACGTCTCCGCGCGTTTCGCCCCCCGACATACCCCAGCCGGCGCCGACGAACCCGCCGGCGCAGCGAGGCCGCAATCCCTCCGCCCATGCGCCCATCGACAGGCCCCTCTATTTGTAGACGGCGCCCCGCGCTCGCCGTGCTCTTGCGATGGGGCCTGGCGGTGCTGCTCGCGATGCAGACCGTGGTGGTCGCGTCTACGGCGCAAGCGCAGTCGCAAGCGCAAGCGCGCCCGTCTGCGGCCGAGCTCAAGACGCGCGGCGATGCCGCGATGGATCAGGGTGCTTTCGCGGCGGCGATCCTCGAGTATCGCTCTTCGTACGAGCTCTCCGACAAGCCGGCCCTCCTCTACAACATCGCGAGCGCCTACGAGCGCCTTCACGACTATCCGCATGCGCTCTCGTACTTCGAACGTTTCGCGAGCCTGGCACCCGCGGAGCTGAGAGCTCGCGTACCGCGCCTGCAAGAGCTCATCGCCAGCGTGCGCGAGCGGCTCGCTCGCGTCATCGTGCGGTGCCGGGTGCCCGGCGCGCGGGTGCTGGTTCGTGGCGACTGGGAGGGGACGACGCCGCTCGCCAAGGAAATCTTCACGACGCCGGGGGGCGCGCACGTGGAAGTCGTCGCCGACGGATATCGTCCTTACGTGCAGGACGTGACGCTCGCCGCCGGCAGCGAAGTGCACATCGACGCCGTCCTCTTGCCCGAGATCGCCAGGCGGCCGGCGTCGTCAGGACCCGAGACACGCGCGTCGTCGCCCGTCACCTCGACCTGGTGGTTCTGGACGGGTGTCGGCGTGGTGTTCGCGGGCGCGGCTACGGCGGCCGTCGTGGCGCTGTCGCACCCGGGCTCCTCTTCCCGCGGCGCGCCGAGCGGCCAGACCGCTGCGCCTCTCGTGAGCTGGTAATCGTGAGCTAGTCGTCCCCGAGCCGTCTCCTGAGCCCTGGCCCCTGGCGCTCGCGGTCGCCGCCCCCTATTGCGCGCGGTGCACCAACATGAACTCCGGGAGCACCTCGCGTCTGGCTCGAGCTTCGGCGACCTGTCTCCTTCTTGGCGGGCTTGCCGGCGCGTGCGCCAGCGCGGGCTCCGGCGGCTTGGCGCTCACGACAGGCGGCGACGACGCATCCACGCTCGAAGGGGGCTCGCCGGACGGCACCTCCCCGCAGGGCACGTCCTCCGACGCCGCGTCCGGTGACGCCAGCCTCGGCAACCGGGGTGGGGACGAAGCCGGAACGCCCGTGGGCGGCGAAGCCGGCACGATGCCCATCAAGCACGTCGTCGTCATCGTCAAGGAGAACCACACCTTCGACAACTACTTCGGCACCTTCCCCGGAGCGGAGGGCACCACGCAGTGCCAGACGTCGCAGGGGATGATCCCCGCTCCCCAGGCGCCCGACTCCACCCCCCGCGATCTTTGCCACGAGCACGCGTGCGCGCTGACCGACTGGAACGGCGGCAAGCTGGATGGCTGGCTGAACGTCTCGGGCGCGAGCCAGAGCGGCGACAACCTGTTCTGCGCGCAATATGGCGAGGCGAGCATCCCCAACTACTGGGCCTACGCGAAGAAGTACGCGCTCGCGGATCACTTCTTCGCGAACGTGCTCGGTCCGAGCTTCCCGGGGCACACGTTCGTCCTGGCGGCGCAGGCGGGCTGGGCGACCGACAACCCCGCCGGGTCGGGCCTGATCGTCTACTGGGGCTGCGACGAGTCGTCGACCGACACGATGCCGGTGCTCGACCAGGCCACGTGCACGACGAAGAACGTGTTCCCGTGCCTGAACATCCCGAGCGTGCCGGACCTTCTTCCGGGCTCGGTCGACTGGAAGTTTTACGGGACCAACTTCTACGTGCTCCCCGAGATCTGGTCGATGTTCGACGCCATCAAGGAGGTGAGAAGCGGCCCGATGTGGAGCCACATCGTGAACGCGTCCACCTTCGACAGCGACATCGACAACGGCCAGCTTCCCGCCGTCTCGTGGCTGGTCGATCAAGACCTCGACGACGAGCACCCGAAGGTCGGCGGCGTGTGCGCCGGCGAGAGCTGGACGGTGGGCCACATCAACAAGCTGATGCAGAGCCCGTACTGGAAGGACTCGGTCATCTTCTTCACGATGGACGACTTCGGCGGCTGGTACGACCACGTGCCGCCGCCCCGCCAGTACGGGTGCGACAAGACGCAGCCCTACGGGCTCGGCTTCCGGCTGCCGCTCATCATCCTGAGCCCGTACGTGAAGCCGGGCGTCTACAAGAACGTCGCGGAGCAGGCGTCGATCGTGAAGTTCATCCTCGAGGCGTTCGGCGCCCCGCGCTACCTGGCGGACATCGACCCCGCGGCGCAGGACAAGCAGGCGAACGACCTGATGGACGCGTTCGACTTCACGCAGGCGCCGCTCGACCCGCTCGTGTTGCAGCCGCGGACGTGCCCGTAGTCGGGGCTCACGCGCGCGGATCACCATGCTTGCGCTGCGCCTCCCCGAGGCGCGACGATGCCCCGATGAGGACTATCGGGCGCGCGGGGCTCTTCGGCTTCACCGTCATGGTTGCTGCATGTGGCTCCGGCGACAACACGGGCGGGCCGTCGGCCGACGCGGGTCTCGACGCCGGCAACACCGCCGACGTTAGCGAGGACCGAACGACGCCGGGCGAAGCGGGCGGCGATGCGAGCGAAGCCGGGGGCGAGCGCGACACCGGAGCCCCCGGCGACACGGGGACCCCGAGCGATGCCGGGACGCCGGGCGACGCGTCGGACGCCGGCGCAGCCGATGCCGAGGGAGGCGCGATCACGTTCGGCGACCCAATCTGCACGCCGCGCTCCGGTACGCGCATCAAGGCGCGCTTTTTCCAGGGTGCCGAAGGGACGCGCATCTTCGACAGCATGTACGACTCGACGCTGAACGTGCGCTGCTCGCCGGCCACGACGTCGGACGGCACGCTGCGCTGCTTGCCGGTCAGGGACACGAACTCCTCCTTCACCCTCTTCAGCGACGACAAGTGCACGATGCCCGTGACGCCCAACTACGGTTCGTGCGGGCTCGAGCCGTACGTTGCACTCGTCGCGGGCAGCACGTGCTCGAACGGGTACGCCGGCAGCAAATTCGCGATGTTTCAGCTCGGGGCCGAGCAGCCGGACGGGGGCGCAGCCTTCACCTCCCTCGGCGGAGACTCGTGCACGCCCACCACGTTCACCGGCGGCCCGCTCTATTCCGTCTCGCCGGTGCCGGATTCGACGTTCGTGGACGGCGTCGTCGGCCAGGTAACCGCCGGGCGTTACTCGGTGCGCACCGTGCAGTACAGCGACGGCGCGCTCTTCTGCGACATCGACTACGGCTTCTACGACTCGACGCTCCAGGTGCTCACGACGGAGGCGCCCGCGGCCGACGACACCACGCGCCTGGTCCCCGAAGTACTACCTCCGGCCGGCTTCTCCGACGGCACGTGCACGACGCCGGCGACATTCGTCGAGCCGCCCACCCCGGGATGCGGCACGCCGGGGCCGTACTCGCCCGAGGTCTCCGCGTTCACCGCGGACTTCGCGGCGTGCTCCGGTGTGGCCACGATCCGCGCCCCCCGCGCGGCGCTCGACGGCGGGTTCACGCAGTCGGTTGCGCCGGACGGCGGGGTCTCGTGCGGGCCGGCCCCCCAGTTCGGCGTCGGGACGTGGAACGTACTCTCCGCTCCGCTCCCGCCGGCGACGTTTGGCGAAACGCTCACGCAGAACTCGGGGACGGGACGCCTGCAGTACGCAATCCACGCGGCCTCGGGCGGGCTCCGCTGGCACTACAGCGAGGCGTTCGACACGCAGACCGGGCAGCTCTGCAGCATCTTGAACGACGCCCCCGCGATGACGTCCTGCACCCCGTTCGAGCATCAGGCGTTTCTCCGATACAGCGATCCGAAATGCACGCAGCCGCTTTACGTCGTCCCCGTGAACCCGACTTGCACCGCCCCCACCGCGACGGCGACGGCCTGGGTAGCCGACTCGTCGTGCTCGGCGAAGATCCTCCACGTGGGCGCGCTGTACACGGGGAGCGTGTTCGACGGGACCCCCAGCTACTGCTACCCGAACAGCTTTGGCAATCAGGTCGTTTATCAGGGCGTCGACGACATCGACCAGACGATGTTCGAGCCGCTGACGGCCGTGCTCGAGTGAACGCGGGTCATGGCTCTTTGCGGCGGTAGTGCAGCGCCATCACGCCGGACTTCAGGCGCTGCGTCGCGAGGAGCTCGAGGTACCGCGGGCGCTCCAGGCCCTGAAACAAGGTCTGCTTGTGGCCGGCGAGGATCGGGTGGACGACGAGACGGTACTCGTCGATGAGGCCCAGCCGCTCGAGCGCGCCCGAGAGCGTGGCGCCGCCCACGAGCAGCCCTCGCGGCGTCTTCTCCTTGAGCTGCCCCACGGCCTCGTGCAACTCCCCCTCGACGCGGAAGGTGTTGCTCCACGGGAAGTCGCGGCGCGAGGCCGACACCACGTACTTCGGCTTAGCCTCCAGCTTGCGCGCCCACTCCCGCATCGCCCGCGGCGCTTTCTCGTCGCGCGCCACCGCCGGCCAGGCGTCCTCCATGAGCTCGTACGTGGTGCGCCCGTACAGCATCGCCCCGGCCGCGTCCATCAGCTGCGTGAAGTAGTCGAGCAGCTCGTCGTCCGCGATCGCCTCGCGATGGTCGTAGCACCCGTCCAGCGTCACGTTGAGCGCGAAGGTCAAGAGGCCCATGGGGCGGATTCTACGCCGTCGTTCGTCAGTCGGCGCCTCGACCAGAATCCGCGTCGCTTTCGTCGCCCGGGGCATCTTCCGCGTGAGCGTCGGCTCCTTCGACCGGCCCCGTGTCGGTTGCGGCGCCACCCTCGTTCTCGGCGCTGACTTCGTGCGCGCCGTCGCGCGGCTCGGACGCATCCTCCTCACGGCCCAAGCATGCCGCTCCCGTGCAGCCGACCCCGTAGAACACCTGGTTACTGGGGGGAGACGTGCTGCAGTCGACCAGCACCAAGACCCCGCCGGCGGCACCCGCCGCAAGCATCGCGGCGCGCGACACGCGCCCCTGTACGGTGCGCGGCGTGGGGGGAAGCGCAGGAGCCGCGGCGCCGCAGAAGGGGCAGCGCTCGTCGCCCGCGCGCACATGACGACTGCAGCCGGTACACGCGATGAACCTGGTTCTCACGACGCCTCCTCGCTTTGCGCCGCGGAATCCTCCGCCGGCCATGGCTCCTCCACGATCTCGAAGTGACCGAAGTCGAACGGCTGCCCTGGGGGCGCCGTCTTCCGAACGAGCCGCTCGCGCTTGCTCTGTCGTTGCAGCTCGATTGCCCGGTGATGGCAGAAGGGGTTGTTGCCCGGCCGGCCGAACAGCGTGTGAGTCGTCCAGGTGCATCCGCCGAGACAGGCCTCCGCGTAGTAACAGCCGCGGCAGAAGCCCGAGAGCTCCTCGACTGATCGGTCGCGTGTGAAGCGCAACGGGGCGGCTCGCTCCCAGATCTCGCGCAGCGAGTGCTCCCTCAGGTTGCCGCCCACGTAGTCGCTCGACGGCAGCGATGGGCATCCCTTCACGTCGCCATTCGCCTCGAGCCCCAGCGTCGTCCGCCCGGCGCCACACGACCCGCAATGCTGATCGGCCCTGTGGGGCCGCAGCACGCGCTCGTAGGGGCCAAAGTAGCCAATGTTGTTCCCGGGCATCATCCACAGCTTGGCGGCGTCGGCGCGCGCTTTGAGGGCCGCAAGACGCGGCATGAGGTCGAGCACCTGGTAGGGCTCGAGAAGGATCTCGGGCCGGTCCGCCGCTCGTCCCATGGCCACGGTGATCTGGAAGAGCCACATGCGGATTCGTTCGGCCTCGAGTAGCTCGTAGATGCCTTCGAGCTCGGCGAGATTGATCCGATTGATGTGGGTGTTCGCCAGGACCCGCATGCTGACGTCGCGGAGGTTGCGAATCGCCGACACCGCGGCGTCGAAGCTCCCACGCAGCCCGCGCATGGCGTCATGCGTCTCGCGCAGGCCGTCGATCGATACCGAAACCGCCTGAACGCCCGCATCGCGAGCCGCCCGCGCGCGCGGCGGCGTCATCTGGCGACCGCCGGTCGTAATCGAGCACTCCATCCCGTGCGCTCGCACCGCGCGGGCGATCTCGGTCCAGTCTTCGCGCAGATAGGCCTCGCCACCGATGAGCGTGACCTCCTTCACCCCGAGGTCGGCCATCTGCCGGACCGCATCGAGCGCCTCCGCCGTCGTGAGCTCGCCCTCGCGCGCCCGCCCGGCACGCGAGCCGCAGTGATGGCACGCGAGATCGCAGCGGAGGGTGATCTCCCAGACCGCGTAGATGGGCCTCCACGTCGTGTCGACGTCGCGTGTCTCGCTGCCCAGCGCGACGACCTGCCGGCCGGCGAGCGGAAGGGCGCGACGGGGAGACTGGGGAGCGGTCGGAGGAGAGGTGCCTGACATCGGAGTCGTGGATTTCGTGACGAGGGGTGTCGGTGGTTTCGCCCGATCGGCGAAAGCGCGGGCAGCGGGGGTCGAGGGCTCGGGCAAGGCAGGAGGCGTGCCCGCGTGAGCGGAGCGTTCTTCACGCGCGAGCGAGACGCGACCGGTCACAAGACGGCGACAGCCAGCGCAAGAACAAGGCGCGCAGGTTCGCCGGCCGCTACTCCTTCGGAGGTTCCCAGAGCTCGATCCGGTTCCCCTCCGGGTCCATCACCCAGCCGAATTTCCCGTACGGCTCGTCCTGCACCTTCTCGTCCACGACGGCGCCGGCCGCGCGCAGTTGCTCGAGCATCGCGCGTAGGTCGCGGACGCGGAAGTTCACCATGAACTCGGCCTTGCTCGGCTCGAAGTAGGTCGTGTCCTTCGCGAACGGCGACCACGTGAGGCACGGACCGGGGTCCCCCTTCGTGGCGAAGGTTGCGTAGCCGTTCTCGTCGACGGGCACCCCCAGGTGATCGCGGTACCAGGCCTTCAGCTTCTCGGGATCGCTCGCCTTGAAGAAGATGCCCCCCACGCCGACGACTCGCTCCATGGCACGGCAGCCTAGTCGGAAGACTCTGCCCCGCCACGGGGGTAGAAGCCGCCGTCCCGGCACCGAGCGCAACCGCCTCGTAGCCGCCCGAAAAAATCGACACGGGACCCGGTCACAAAAACGGGGGGTTCGCGAGTAAGGGGGTGAGAGACGCGGGATCGGAGCCGGCCGAAGCCGCCGCCCTCCCCCGCGCTTCTCCCGGCGTTCCGGCAGTCCGCCCATGCGGGGCGGCTGACGCGCCGCCGGAGTGTGACTCCGACCCGACGCCCACGTGAGCGTCGACGAAAGGACACGTGTGCCATGAGCTCGAACCAGGACATCCCCGACGTCACGACCCCGAACACCCGCGAACCGAACGCGACCGACCCCGCGGCGGCGGCGCCCGCGAGCGAGATTGTTGCCATGGCAACGATCAGCCCCGGATTGGCCATCCCGGCCGCCGATAACGACAACTCCACCCCCGGCGGCATCCCCGACACGACGCCGCTCCTCGCGCGCCCGGAGGTCGTCCGGTCCATCCGGACGGCGCTGCGCGTCTACGGCATCCGGTCGCGCGACATGGCCGACGCGATCGCCGAGGTGCAGACGAAGTCGCTCGAGGCGGCCCGCACGGGGAAGATGCCGCGCAGCGTCGCGCAGTGGAAGGCGCTCGCCACGAAGATCGCCATCAACTGGGCGCTCGACCGGTATCGGGAGGCCAAGGTGCGGAAGAAATACAACGCCGGCCTCTGCGAGGACCCCGACGCCTACATGGCCCCGACGCTCCACTGGGAGCACCGCGACCCGGTCGACACCAAGCGGTACCTCGCCATCCTCAAGGAGCTCTTCGACTCCGGGCAGATGCCGGAGGACGGCGCGGAGATCCTCATGGGCGAGGCCGACGGGGTTTCTCACGCGGAGCTCGCGCGGGAGCTCGGGCTGAGCGAGACGGTCGTCGACAACCGCCTCTTTCGGATGCGCGCGCGATTCCGCGCCAGGCTGGCCGCGCTCGGGATCCTGACGCTGCTCGTGCTCGTCTACTGTGCCGTCCTGGCGCCGGTCGCGGACGTCGCAGCGCCACGTCCGCCGAACTTGCCGGACGCGGCCCCCGACGCAGCAGCGTGGGAAGCCGGCCGGTAGCCTCGGTCGCCTACAACCTCCCCCCAATCGACTTCTTCCCGTCAGAGGAAATCGAGCCCTTCCCGTTTAAGACCGGGTGAGGGCAGCGAAGCTCGTCCCGGACGACCGCTGCGGTCCACAAGACCAGCTCCGGCTCGAGGAAGAGTCTCTCGGACTCGAGCCGGAGCGCCTTGGATTCGAACCAAAAGGTCCTTTGTTCAAACCAAAGGGGTCTTGGATCTCTGTCCAAGCGCCTCGGACAAGACCCAAAGCATCTTTGTTCTCTGACGAAGGCCCTTAGACAAGGAACAAAGGGTCTTTTTCCGTGAACAAAGCGCCTTGAACAAGGAACAATGAGTCTCGGTTCAAACCAAAAGACGCTTTTGCTTTCATCCAAGGTCCTTTTTCAGAGAAGAAAGGCCCTTGGCTCTCCGACAAAGACGCTTGGCTCACGAGCAAAGGTCATTTGTTCACTGAAAATGGGCCTTCGCTGAGAATCAAAGGTCCACGAACGAAACAAAAAGGCCCTTTGCCAAGGAGCCAAGCCGCTTCGCTGACAAACAAAGGCGCTCGGATGGAGATCCACGCTCCTTTGACAGACATCGATGACGCTTTGTCGAAGAGCAAAGACGCTTTCTTCACACGCAGCCACGACCAACCGCTCAACCGTCACCACCGAAAAGGAGATTGTCATGTCCAACGTCGTCAAAACCACCCGCCGTACCCTCGTCTCGCTCAGCCTGCCGAAGCCCGTTCCGGCGCTCCTCATGTACGCCCAGAACATGGTGGACCGCATGACGGGGAACCCGTTCTTCGCCAACCCCGTGCCGCTACTCGCCACGATCCTCGCCGCCATAGCCGGCCTCCAGGCGGCCGAGGCGGCGGCGCTCTCGCGTATCAAGGGCGCGGCTACCGCGCGCAACGACAAGCGCAAGACGCTCGTCGCTCTGCTCGAGCAGCTGCGAACGTACATCCAGACGATCGCGGACGCCGACGAGTCGAACGGCCCCGCGATCATCGAGAGCGCGGGCGTCGCCATCCGCAAGATGCCCACGCGCAAACCGCGGGTCTTTGCGGCGAAGCAGGGGGCCACGTCCGGCGTCGCGACGCTCGTCGCCGCGTCGGCGGGTCGCCGCGTGTCCTACGAATGGCAATGCAGCACCGACGGCGGCAAGACATGGGTCCTGCTGCCGCCGACGCTGCAGGCCAAGACCAGCGTCCCGGGCGTCGCGCCGGGAACCGTGGCGCAGTTCAAGTACCGGCCGGTGACCAAGACCGGCGCGGCCGACTGGAGCCCGGCCGTGTCGCTCACGGTTCTGTAGGGCGCGAGTCGGGAATGCGGCTCGTCACGACCCCGAGCGGAGTACGTCGGCGGCTGGCTCAGCTTGCGTGAGCCCAGGCGTCGACGAGGGGTCGTGACGAGCGCGGGCGATTGTGACTTTTTTGCATGAGCTTCTCTCTGCTGGAGAGGCTGGTACGAGCCTTCCATGTCCGGGTAACTGTCCTCCTAGGGACCGCCAGGCGGCTGTGATGGTCACAGCCGCCTGGTGCTTTGCGGCGGTCGAGCTTCGCTAGATATCCGTGGATGGTCGGAGCAAATACTGGATCGCCGTCTCGAGCTTGCTCGGGTCCTCCGACCAGTCGCCGTAGACCTCGAGGCTGTAGGCGCCGATCGTCCGCCCGTTCGCGGCACACCACGAGCGCAGCCGGGCGTGCGCCGCAGGGATCTCGCTGTACGGTCCGCGATGCACGAGCACGGCCGCCTGACCCGCCGGAGTCTCGACGCAGTGGACGGGGCCTTCCGGGTCGAACCGCCGGATGACCTCCACCCCGAAGTCGACCGGCAGCGCCGCGTCGGGCCTGTCGACGTGATGGTAGAGAAAGACGTTGTGGCCGTTGGTCCGCAGGCCCTTGTGCGTGCCGAGAAACGCCCAGACGAGGTCGAGCGCCGGCCGGAAGACCCGCGGAATCTCGCGCGGTGCGGCCGTCCGCCGGACGGCGGCAAGGATGCGCGGCGGGAGCTGCTCGATCGTCACGGGCTCGTTCATCGCGTCAGTCTGATTCCTCCCCCGGTCGTTCACGCGCGATCAGGTGTAACGCGCGTCGCGCGAACCGCGCCAACCTCTCGCGCGTCGACGCCAGCGCGAGCTTTTCGCGCCGCGGGAGCTGCTTGATTGCGTGCTCGAGCGACAGCGCTCTTCCCTGCGTCGCGCATCTCCGGGTCGCGAGCACGCGCAGCGGCCCGCGCCCTCGCGTGTAGCGCGCGCCGCGGCCGGCGTCGTGCGCGGCAATCCGGGCGGCGACGTCGCGGGCGATGCCGACGTAGAGCGTCCGGTCCGCGCATTCGGCGATGTAGACGAACCAGGAGGGCACGATGGGGGGGATCTTACTCCGAGCCCTGCGCCCCGCGCGAAGCCCACCGCGCGACGCGTTAGGGGAGCTACCATCCGCACGTGCCCGGTCTCCCCTCCCTCCCCCGACACCGCAGCGGCGCGTGGCCCGGCGGCTTCGTCATCGACTCGCCCGTGTATACGGCGTCCATCGCCGCGAGCGGCGGCCTGGTCGTCGCCGCGACCGAACGCATCTATCGCATGCGGCCCGGGGCGACGCATTTCGAGGCTCGCCCCGTCCCGCCGAACCAGGGAGACGTCGTCCGCGTCGCCGTCGAGCCGCGCCCCCACGGCCGTCCCGCGCGCTTCGCGGTCGCGACGCTCCCGCGCGCGCTCCACGTCTTCCACGGCAAGGGCACCGCCACGGTGGAGTTTCCCGAGGACCACGGCGAGATCCGCCACCTCCTCTGGGCGACGCGCATCGTCGAGGGCAAGCGCGTCGCGTGTCTGCACGTGCGGTTCGCCGACGTGCGCCTGGTGCTCGTGCCCGACGGCGGGCCGGTCGGCACGCTGATCGAGGACGACTGGCCTGCGCGGAACGTCCACGCGATGGCCACGGACGGCGCGGGCGGCTTCGCCTACGCGGTCTTCGACGAGGACACGTGCGAATACGAAGTGGGGGTGCTCGCGGACCTCGCGAGCGACACGTGGCTACGTGGCAAGTTCGAGGCGCCCTCGATGGGGGGCCGCGTACGACTCGCGGTCGCGGGCACGGCCCTCGCCCTGTCGTTCGAGGGCGGCGGCGTCTGGCTCACGCGCGACCCGCGCGAGCAGCCCCTCGCCGCGATCGAGTCGCTTGGCGGGGTCGCGGCGGCCGAAGGCGGCGGCGAGGGTGCCGCGATTGCCTTCGAGGGCACGAGCGCGGACGCCGCGCTCTTCGCCGCGGTGCGCGAGACGAGGCAGCGGGCGGTCATCGTGCGCGTCGATGCCGAGGGACGGCACGAGCGCATCGCCGAGATGACGGTCGAGGAGGACGAGACGAAGGCAGGGGCGCCCGAGGCGGAGGCGCCGCGGATTGAAGAGATGGCGTGGGACGCGACGCGGCGGACGCTATGGTGCGCGGCGGGGCGCGCGGGCGTCATGAGCGCGACGGCGCCTGGGGCGAAGGTGCCGTTTGGGCAGCAGGGGGGCAAGGGCGCGGCGTCGTGAGCGTGAGCTGCGAGCCCGAGGCGTCGCGTGCCTCGTGGGCGAGGAGCCACTCCTTGCGATGCAGGCCGCCGCCGTAGCCGGTGAGCGACCGGTCGGCGCCGATGACGCGGTGGCAGGGGACGACCACGGCGACGGGGTTGGCGCCGTTCGCGAGACCGACCGCGCGCACGGCGGTCGGGCGACCGATGCGCCGCGCGAGCTCGCCGTAAGACCAGGTCTCGCCGCAGGGAATCTCGCGGAGCGCGCTCCACACGGCCCGCTGAAATTCGGTGCCTGCGCTGCAGACGGGCAGCGCCTCGATCGCGCGGAGGTCCCCGGCAAAGTACCGGGCGAACGCCTCGGTGAGGCCCCACGGGTTGGATGCCTCGGTCAAGACGAGCTCGGGATGCGCCGCGTATCTTCGGATTCTGCTGCTCCATGCGGGCGTGCGAATCGGAAAACCCCGCCGCGCGAAGCCGCCCCTCCTCGTCCGCGACGAGCACGAACCGGCCGATGGGAGTTTCGAGCTGATCGTGCACGAGTCGAAGGGATGCGGTCATGATGGGTCTCCAGGCGTGTCCGACCGCGACGCGGCGTCGGCGGCCCACAGGTGCTGAGCCGCGTACGCCCTCCAGGGACGCCACCGCTCGGCGCGCGAAAGCAGCTCGGTGGGCGTCGCCCTGCGGCCGCTGCCGTTCGCGGCGCCCCGGAGCAGACCCACGTCGCTCGACGGGAAGGCGTCGGGCTCACGCGCCGCTCGGAGCGCGATGTAGTGTGCCGTCCAGTCGCCGACACCGCGGATTGTCTTGAGGCGCGCCACGGTCTCGTCCGCGGTGGCGAGCGGTTGAAAGAGATGCGGATTGCCGAGGGCGGCGTTTGCGACCGCGATCACCGCCTGCGCCCGCGCGCGGGGGACCCCCAGCGCACCGAGCGGCGCCGACGCGACCTGCGCCGCCGTCGGGAAGACGCGCGTCAGGGCCGGGTGGCCGCCCTCGGCGAGAGGGGCGCCGCATAGGCGCGCGAGCTTGCCGACGAGCTGGCGACCTCTCTCGACGGAGACCTGCTGCCCGAGCACGGCTCGAACCGCGAGCTCGAATCCATCCCACGCGCCCGGTGCTCGAAGCCCGGGCCGCTCCGCGACCAGAGGCGCGAGCAGCGGATTGCGCGCGAGATGCGCGCCGATGGCGGCGGCGTCGGCGTCGAGATCGAGCAGCCGCCGTATCCGCGCGACGAGCGCCGGGAGGGCCCGCACGCTCGGAAACCGGATCGTCGCGGCGACGCTCGCGGCCTCCGGCACATGAGCGATCTCCACCGTTCCCGTCGCGCCGTCGTACGCCACCGTCCGGCCGTAGCGACTCCCGTCGGCCCACTCGATGCCGTCGACGGCGCGCGCCCTCAGGTACTCCCACAAGCTCGCCCAGTCGAAGGGCGGCCGGTACCGAAGCCGCACGGTGATGCCCCGCGCCGTGGCGGAGCCGCCCGGGACGACCGATCTTGCGTGGCGGCGGAGCGCGCTGGGCGGACCGCCGTACAAGCTCCGGAAGGCTTCGTTGAATCGCCGCACGCTCCCGAACCCGGCGGCGAGCGCGACCTCGGCCATCGGCAACCGGGTCTCGTGGATCAGCTGCTTGGCGAACAGCATGCGGCGTGTCTGCGCGACCGCAATCGGCGAGGCTCCGAGGTGCTGCTGGAAGAGCCGCCGAAGCTGGCGCTCGCCCACCCCGAGCCGTTCGGCCAGAGCGTCGATGCTCGCGTTCGCGCCGTCGAGCTCGCCCTCCGCGATGAGCGCGAGCCCGCGCGACACCGTGTTCGAAGTGCCGCGCCACGAACCGAGATCGAGCGCGGTCTCGGGGCGGCACCGCAGACACGGACGGAAGCCGGCGCCCTGCGCGGCAGCGGCCGAGGGAAAGAACCGGCAATGGTCGAATTTCGCGGCGCGCGCCGGGCAGACGGGTCGGCAGTAAATTCCGGTCGAGGTGACGCCGACGAAGATGCGACCGTCGAAGCGCTGGTCGCGCGTCAGGAGCGCTTCGTAGCAGATGCGGGGATCGAGCACGGCGTCCTGGATGGGAGCCTAGTCCCGCTCCCGCCCGCGGGCTCGCGGCTTTCGGACATGGTCGATCGCGGGGCGCAAGTCGTTCCGGCCGCGATCCGACGTCAGGACGTCTGCCGGAACCCCTCCGGGTCGAGCGGCGTCGGCGGCAGGTCGATGCGCCGCTCGTCGCAGCCGTACGCCGTGGGCTCGAGCTCGAGGATCGTGTGCAGCGGGATGCTCACGAACGGACACTCCTGCGCCGGACGGTTCATCATGTACGCGTAGAGCGCGCGCAGCACGGCCTGGTGGCCGATGAGGAGCACCGGCGCGCGCTCGCGTTCGAGCTCGAAGATGACCGGCTCGAGGCGCTGGATGACGTCTTGATACGACTCGCCGCGCGGATAGCGGTAGCGAAACTTGTCGATCTGCCGCGCGTCGTACTCGCTGGGCATCACCTCGGCGATCTCGGCGTAGGTCATGCCGTCGCAGACGCCGGCGTCGATCTCGTCGAGGGCGCGCCACGATTGATACGGCAAGCCGAGGATCTCCGCCGTCTCGACCGTTCGCCGCAGGGTGCTCGTCCAGACGACGACGTCGGTGCCGACGCGCTCGCGAACCGCGGTGGCGAGCGTGCGTGCGTACGCGCGCCCGGCGTCGCTGAGGGGGGAGTCGCCGCCGATGCGCCCGAGCACGTTGAACGCGCTCTCCCCGTGACGCGTGAGCCACACGCTGCGCGGCCGCACGTGCAGGTTGAGGAGGAAGTGCACGACGCGCGCGAGCAGGTAGCCCTCGATGCGGTGCAGCACCATCTTGCGGCCGACGTCGATGATCTGGATGAAGGCCCCCTCTTCTTCGGTCACGTCCTCGTAGCCGTCCGCGTAGTGGCCGATGCGCATGCGAAAGTCGCGCACCGCCTCTTCCTCCGGCACGCCCTCGTAGTCGGGCGACCGCGCCTTCGTCTGGCGGATGTTGGCCTCGATGAGCGTCGGGTCGTTGGAGATGGACTCGACGAAGACGACCTCCAGCCCCTCGGCGATGCACCGGGCGCGGACCATCGCGCGGCGCTCGCGCGTGTTGTTGGTCGCGTCGTAAATGGCGACGTCTCCCCCGCCGCGCAAGAACGCGAGCATGTCGTCGAGCGCCGCGAGGGCGACGTCGAGCCGGGCGTTCTTCGCCGCCTCGTTGCGCGGGTCGAAAAAGGAGTGACGCTGGTGACTGCCGAGGCGCTCGCGCCGGTACGCGCCGACGTTGAACACCTGCGTCCGGTGGCCTAGCCACGAAAGGAAGCGCGCGAGCTTGCGCGCCATGAAGGTCTTTCCGCGCGCGGGCAGACCGACCATGACGAACGCGAGCTTCGGCGGCGACGGGGACGACGGCATGGGTGGCAGGGGTGGCGACGGTGGCCGGGGTGGCCGTCCCCGAGCATAGCGTCCGGGGCGACTTTGCAGTGCGTCTCGGCCGGCCGCGAGCTATCCATAAGCCCCTGATGGCCCCCAAGCTCAGCGTTGGCGTCCTCGGTGCGACCGGCATGGTCGGGCAGCGCTTTCTCTCGCTGCTCGAGGATCACCCCTGGTTTCACGTCACGTCGGTCGCGGCGAGCGCGAAGTCCGCGGGCCAGCGCTACAAGGACGCCGTCTCCGGGCGCTGGGCCCTGAGCTCGCCGGTCCCCGCGCGCGCCGGCGACCTCGTCGTGCGCGACGCCAGCGACGTGGCGACCCTGTGCGGCGAGGTCGATTTCGTCTTCTGCGCCGTCGACATGACCAAGGAAGAGACGCGCGCCCTGGAAGACGCCTACGCGCGCCACGAGACGCCGGTCGTCTCGAACAACTCCGCGCACCGCGCCACGCCCGACGTGCCCATGATTGTCCCCGAGGTGAACCCCGAGCACGCGCAGCTCATCGTGCCCCAGCGGCGCCGCCTGGGCACCCGGCGCGGCTTCGTCGCGGTGAAGCCGAACTGCTCCATCCAGAGCTACGTGCCCGCGATCCATCCGCTGCTCGAGTTCGGGCCGAACAAGCTCTCGGTCGCGACGTACCAGGCGCTCTCGGGCGCAGGCAAGACGCTCGCATCCTGGCCGGAGATGAACGACAACGTGATCCCGTTCATCAAGGGAGAGGAAGAGAAGAGCGAGCAGGAGCCGCTGAAGATATGGGGCCGCATCGACGCGGACCACATCGCGTCGGCGCGAACGCCCGTCATTTCCGCCGCCTGTACGCGCGTCCCCGTGGCCGACGGGCACCTGGCCGCCGTCTCGGTGTCGTTCGACAGGAAGCCGTCGCGCGAAGAGATCCTCGCGCGCTGGCGGGAGTTCAGCGGCAAGCCGCAGCAGCTCGGGCTGCCGAGCGCGCCGAAGCCGCCGCTCGTCTATTTCGACGACGACACGCGCCCGCAGACGCGCCTCGATCGCGACGCGGGCCGGGGCATGGCCATCACGCTGGGGCGGCTGCGCGCCGACACGATTTTCGACTACCGGTTCGTGGGGCTGTCGCACAACACGGTGCGGGGGGCGGCCGGCGGGGCCATCCTCACGGCCGAGCTCCTCGTGGCCGACGGCTACATCGACGGCAAGTGACGAAGGCCGACGGCGGTTTTGGTCGTTTCGTGCGGTGGGCGGCTAGCCGAGCATCGCTTCGCCGGGTTCCTCGGACTCGCAGACGATCATGGCGTTGTAGAGCTCATCGTCCGAGGGCGCCTCGAAGTGGGTCTCGAGAACCTCGAACATCGCTTCGCTGATGGGGAAGGTCTCCGTCGGCATCTCGGCTGCACCGCTCCGCTCGGAGTGGCGCCGCAGAACGCGCTCGCGCCGCGTCTCGCGATCGACGTCGAGGTAGTGCAGCTTCACTTCGGCCCCGAGCTGCAGCGCGCGAAGGCGAAGCTCGTCCCGGTGGTTGCGCCGCGGCAGCCCCATGTCGAACACGACGTCCAGGCCGCGCGCGACGAGCTGTTCGGTGAGCGCCCACATCTGTCGCTCGCAGCGTGTGGTGCGCGCGAGCACCCAGTCGAGCGTCGGCCCGGCCGGCAAGTAGACGGCGTCGGCCCAGAAGAGCATCGCCATCCAGTCCTCGATCGAGAGGCGCACGGCGTGTGTCCGTGTGGCCAGGGCCTTCGCGTACGTGGTCTTGCCCGCGCCCGTCGAACCACAAATGAGGTGCACCGTCGCCACGAGTACCTTTTTACACGACAATCGCCGCTCCGGCCTCATTGCCCGCACCTTCCGTGACGCCGAGCACGATTGACCCAGGCAGCGACCTGCTCGGCGGCTCTCCCTTGCGGCGTGCCAGAGGCCGGTCGCCTGGGGAGCGGAAGATCCGGGCGCCGGCGTGGCGGGCGTTACGTGTTTCCGTGAAAAACGCGCAACTGCGGTGAAATACCGGCGAAAACGAACGCGGGAAACCCTATCGCGCGCAGCTTGAATCGAGCCTCCCGCCCCCCCGTCCATCCGTCTCGTGTCGTAAGCTGCGGCCTGTTTCCCCGGCCTGCGCTAGGGTTTCGTCAGATGCGTTTGCGGGGCGCGCGAATCTCACTCGGAGGAACATCGATCATGCGTCCAGTGCTCCTTGCAACCCTCGCGATCCTGGCGACCGTCACCGTGGGCTCCCCGGCGAAGGCCGAGAACGAGTTCGAGGTGATCGTCGAAAAGGGCATCATCGTGGTCACCGCACACGAGGGGTGGCACATCAACAAGGAATTCCCGTGGAAGCTCATCATCGGCGAAACCAAACTCGACAGGTCGAAGTTCGCCCTCGAGGAGCACACGGCCAAGCTCAGCGGCGCGCCCAAAGGCGAAGGTAAGCTCAAGGGCGCCGTGTGCTCGAAGGACCAGTGCCACACCTTCGAGAAGGAAGTCAGCATCCGCTAGCGCGGGCGCTCCTCACCGGGGCGCGACCCCGAAGATGCTGATGGCGTAGGCGACGAGAAGCGCGCCCCACGCGAACGTTCGCAAGCGCATTCCCGCCCGGTAGCCCCACCAGGGCGCGAGGGGCATGACGAGCAGCGCCGCCGCGAGACGCCACCACGTCACGCGGCGCACGAGGCCCGCGAGAAGCGCCGCATGCGTCGCGGCAAACGCGGCGAGCACGATTGCGAGAGCGAGCCCCATCGGTCCCATAGTAACCCTGCGCCTTCGCCGGATTTGCATGCGGCAGCTCGGCGGGCGAGACTGATAGCGGTGCGAAAACTTTCCGGTCTCCTCGCCGCCCTCGGCGCCGGCGTCCTCGTGGCGCTGGGTGCGAGCGTCCCGCTCGCTCGCGGCGATGCCAAGCCTCCCACGATCTCGATCGACGAGATCAAGGAGGGCATGAAGGGCTACGGGCTCACCGTCTTTCACGGCACCCAGCCGGAGCGCTTCGACGTCGAGGTCATCGGGGTGCTCCACCAGTTTCGCCCGGGCGAGCCGCTCATCGTCATCCGGACGCCCAACCCGCGGCTCGACGTCGTCAAGACCGTGCACGGCATGAGCGGGAGCCCCATTTTCCTGGAAGGGCGTCTGGCCGGCGCGTACTCGTACGCCCTCTCGCAGTTTCCCATCGAGCCGGTGGCAGGCGTGACGCCGATCGATCTCATGCTGTCCGAAATGCGCCGGCCGATACCGCCGGGGTTCTGGCCGGTCGAGCGTTCCGGGCCGTTGCCCGACGGCAAACCGCTCGTCCCGAGACCGGTGCACGCCTCGGCCGAGACGTACCAGGGAGCGCCTGGAAGCTACGACCTCGTGCGCCACTCCCAGCAGCTCGCCGGGGCCTACGATCCCGCGGGGCCGGCGGGGCCAAGCAACGCAGTGCGCCCGGCCGCGACCCCGCTCATGATGGCGGGCATCGGGGATCGTACGGCGGCGGCGCTCCGAAAGCTGCTCGAGCCGCTCGGGATCGAGCCGATGCAAGGCGGCGGCGGGAGCGCGAACGACCCGAGCGCTCCCGCGCACTTCGTGAACGGCGGCGGCCTCGGCGTGCAGCTGGCGCGCGGGGACCTGTCGCTCATGGGCCTGGGCACGGCGACGTTCGCCGACGGCGCCGGGCGCGTCGCGGGCTTCGGCCACCCGATGTTCAACGGCGGCGACAGCGCCATGCCGACGTGCATCGCGCGGGTCTTGTCGATCAACGGAAGCACGATGGCTTCGCACAAGGTCGGCGAGTGCGCGCGCCCGGTCGGGACCCTGGTGCAGGACCGGCAGACGGCCATCGTCCTCGACGAGAGCCTGACCGCGCCGACCGTGCCGGTGGACATCGAAATCGCCGGGGCGATCGGCGCACCGAAGACCCACTGGCACGCGGAGATCGCCGAAGACAAGTTCATGGGCCCGGGGCTCGCCGCGATTTCGCTCGGGTCGGTCATCGAGGCGACGACGAGCGAGCGGCGCGACCTGACGTGGAAGCTCACCTCTACGGTGTGCGTGGCGGCGCACGGCTGCGTCGACCTGGAAGACGTGGGCATCGCCGCGGGGGGGGTTCCGGACACACCCGAGTGGTTTCGCTCCAAGCTCGTGAGCACCGTCGGCGACGTCATGAACAACCCGTGGGAGCAGGCGCGCATCACGAAGGTCGCGGCCAAGTTCGAGGTACGCTACGCGCGCGACCTCTGGAGGCTGCGGGGGGTCGAGCTGCTCGACCCCGTCGTCGACGCGCGCGCCAAGGCCCGCCTTCGCCTGCACCTCGTGCCGCAGGACGGCCCCGAGACGACCCGCGTCGTCGAAGTGACGATGCCCGCGGAGCTCGCCGGCAAAGACGTCGAGGTCGAGGTCGTCCCCGGCTACGAGGTCGTGCCGGAGCTCGCGGCGCCGGAGACGCTCGACGAGCTCCTGGCCAACGAGCCGCGCCAGACCGTGTCGCCGCGATCGGTGGTGCTGCAGTTCCGCGTGCCCTCGCAGGGCATCGCCTACCGGGGGCGCGTGACCGAGCGGCTACCGCCGTTGACGCTCGACTCGCTGCGACCGCAAACCAGCGACACGGGGCCGGAGACGTTCCCGAGCTGGTCGCGCACCATCGTGCCGCTCGACTGGTACGTCGAGGGTCGCGACAAGGTGAAGGTCAAGGTGCGCACCGTGGTGCGCTGACCGTAACGTCCGCGCCCATGCAGATACGCGCGTTGCTCGCCGTCGTCACGGCGGCCACGATGGCCGCCTGTTCGCGCTCCGCGGCGAACGGTTCCGGTACGTCGCCGCCGAAACCGGACGCCGAAGCGGCATCCGAAGCCGGAGCGGAGACCCGGGCCGACGGCACCGCCGTGGCCGACTCCGGAGGCGAGGCCGAGGCTGAAGCCGGGTCGCGGTCCGCAGCCACGGCGTGCCCCGAGGGGATGGTGCTCGTGGACGGCGACTTCTGCACGCGGCTCGAGCTCGCGTGCAAGAAGGACAAGAGCTGGTACGCGAACTGGAACGACAAGACCATCTGCGAGGAGTTCGAGTCTCCCTCGAGATGCACGGGCCAGCGGCTGCACAAGCGCTTCTGCGTCGACCGGTACGAATACCCGAACAAGAGCGGCGAGCGCCCTCAGGTGATGTTCACGTTCCGCCAGGCCGAGCGGCTGTGCGCCGCCGCGGGAAAGCGCGTCTGCACCGAGAGCGAGTGGACTCTCGCGTGCGAGGGCCCGTCGTCCAAGCCGTACCCGTACGGGTATGCGCGCGAACCGAAGGTCTGCAACGGCGACCGACCGTACGTCGAGCCTCGCGTCGTCGGCCACGACGCCAAGGGCCTTCCCTTCTACGCCTTCGCCTCGAAGGACGAAGCGGTCGCGAACCCCGAGCTCGAGCGCCTCTGGCAAGGCGTGGAGAGCGGTTCGCAACCGGGTTGCGTCAGCGATTACGGCGTCTGGGACATGCCGGGCAACACCGACGAGCTCGCGTCGAGCGAGACGCCGGAGCCCACGAGCCAGTACGACAACGTCACGACGGGCGGCCCTTGGCTGTACGGCGTTCGCAACCAGTGTCGTCCCAAGATCTACACGCACAACGAGGGCTTCGCGTACTACTACCTCTCGACTCGTTGCTGCGCCGAGCCCGACGGCAAGCCCACGGATCCTCGGTCTCCCAAAGAAATTCTTCGCGCCAGCGCGCGCGCCCACACGCCCCACTGAGGCGCCCGCTGCCCCATGTAACGTGAGCTACGGCTGTGCCCCACCGAGGCGCCCACCCGCACCCTTTGGACTCGGGCCCCAAAGACAAACGGTGAGACGGCCGTCGCCCACACCCACCGCCCCAGCGCACCAGAAGACAAACCCTTTTGGGGCCGGGGCCCCAAAAGACAAACCTGGGACGGACCGGGGCCCCAAAAGACAAACCTGGGACGGCCGGGGCCCCAAAAGACAAACCTGGGACGGCCACGACCACAATGCCGCCACTGGTGAGCGCAAAGATCTTTGCTCGCCCCTGCGTCGGGATTTTGCTACTTGAATAAACGGTGAGCCGGCGCGCGCGAACCTTCGTACGCATCGTGGTGCCGGTGGCCGCGGCAGGGCTATGGCTGGGCTTCGCCTTGGGCGACAGCGCGGGCGCCAAGGACCCGCCGAAGAACCCGGCATCGGCGAGCGCGCAGGCGCCGAAGAAGACGCCCAAGGGCAACAAGCATCGAGCCGCAGGCAACGAGGCGCATCGAACGCGCAGCCCCCATCCCACGCTGGCGATCGCGCTCGGCGCTCGCAACTGGATGGACTTCGAAGAGGGCCAGCTTCGCGGCGCCAGCCCGGGAGCCATGTGCCCCTCGGAGATGGCCAACATCGACGATCGCTTTTGCATCGACCGCTGGGAGGGCTCGCTGGTCGAGGTCCTCGCCGACGGGCGCGAGACACCCTGGCCGCCGTTCGGCTCCATCGCTCAAGGCCACAACCTGCGCGCGGTGAGCGCCGCGAAGGTCGTCCCTCAGGCGTACATCAGCGGGGCGCAGGCGGCGCGTGCATGCGCAGCGGCGGGCAAGCGGCTCTGCGCGCCGGTCGAGTGGCGAAAGGCGTGCATGGGCCCCGACGAGACGACGTTCGGCTACGGCAACGAGCGCGTCGCGGGCAAGTGCAACGACTCGGGCCACAGCCCGATGCTCCGCCTGTTCCCGCAGGTGGCGACTTCGTGGCGGCTGGTCGGAATGACCGAGATGAACGATCCCCGTCTCAACCAGCTCGACGCCACGCTGGCGCCCACCGGGTCGCACGATGAGTGCACCAACGGCTACGGCGTTTACGACATGGTCGGCAACGTGCACGAATGGACGAGCGACCCCAATGGGACGTTCCAGGGCGGTTACTACCTGGATACGCACATCAACGGCGACGGGTGCATGTACCGCACGGTCGCGCACGAATTCACGTATCACGACTACTCGACGGGCTTTCGCTGCTGCGCCGACCCCGTGATGCCGTAGCCGCAGACGCTGGGCGTGCCGGACCCTAGCTCGGCCTTGCACCGCGGCCATCGTGCCGCCATGATGCGCCTGCCGTCCCGCATGCGCCCCGCCCAACCTCCTTCTGGCTCGCGGCCCTGAAAAAGAGGCGCGCGCGCATGGAGGGCGAGAGCCTGGACCTCTCGATGCCCCCCGAGTTCCCCTCTCCCGAGGAGCAAACCGCGGCCGTCGCCTTCTTCAACGCCGCGTATCGCGCGGAGGAAGTCGGCCTCGGCCAGGCGCACGCCCTGGCGGAGGAGGTCGCGCGCTGGGACCCGGAGCTCTCCGAGTGCCTGCGTCTCTACGGCGACGAGGAGGGGTGGCACCGCCGGCTGCTGGCCGAGTTTCTCGGATGGCTCGGCGGCTCCGTACGCCCGATGGGCAAGACCACCCGCACGCTCTACCGCCTCGCTTCGGGGGCGAAGCGCATGGAATCGATTGTTCTCGTGAACCTCATGTTCGAGACGATTGGGTCGACGACCTACCGCATCGCGCTGCGCGAGACCACGCACCCGGTCATCCGGCAGATGCTGGCGATCCTGACGCGCGACGAGGCGTTTCACGTCCCGCTGAACGTACACTTCCTGCGCGAGGCGCTGGCCCGGACGCCGGACCGGCTCACGCGCCTGCGGTTGCGTGCCCTTTATCACGCGACCTTCCTCGCCCTCGTCGCGTCGACGGGCCCGAGCCGCCGCCGGGCAGAGCGCTTCGACCGCATCTCGCGCCCGCGGCTGGTCCGCGCCTACGCCGAGCAGCTCGCGCGCCTGTTCCTCGAGGAGAGCGACCTCGGGCTGGCTCCCTCGGGTCTGCTCCTGCGAGGCTTTGGACTGAGCCGAACGGACTTGCTGCGGCAGCCGTCGGCCGTCAGCGTCGAAGCGGCCGAGCGCTCGATAGAGCGCGAGAGCGTGCTTGTCTGACGCGGCTCGAGAAGCCGTGTACTAAGCTAGAGAAGATGCGTTTTCGTGCACCGTGGCTCGCCCCGCTGGCGCTCACCGCCGGAGTCCTCGTGGCCGCCGGCGACGCGAGCGCAGTGGGGACGCGCACGTTCGAGCTCGACTCCCTCGAGAGGCTCTCGGGTGGGGACCTCAAAGGCGTGAGCGTGGGCTCCGACGGCGTCGTGCGTGCAGGCTGGACGCTCGGCAAGGTCCCGCTGCCCGCGGACTCGGGGACGACGGCCACGTGCGCCGTCGCGCTCGCCGACGGAAGCCTGCTCGTGGGAACCGGGCCGTCGTCGGGCGGCAAGGTCGTGCGCCTCGCCAACGACCGCGCCACGGTCTTCGCCGATACGAAGGAAAACGCGGTCAATGCGCTCGTCGTCGACCGTTCGGGGAATGTGTTCGCGGGGACGACGAGCAACAAGATTTACCGCCTGACGCAGGGCAAGGCCGAGGTCTTCGCGACGCTCGCCGACATCGACAGCGTCTTCGCGCTCGCCGTCGACAAGTCGGGCGCTCTCTACGCAGGCACCGGCTCGGAGGGCAAGGTCGTTCGCGTTTTGCCGGGCAACGCGTCCACGGTGTACTTCACGACCGACGAGCCCTTCGTGGTCTCGCTGGCGGTCGACGGTCAGGGGACCGTCTACGCGGGCACGAGCGGCAAGGGCCTTCTCTATCGGATCGTCGCCGCGGGCCGCGCGACCGTGCTCTACGACTTCCCTGGCGAAGACGTGCACGCAGTGGCCGTGGCGCCGGATCGAACCGTCTGGGCAGTCGCCAACGAGGAGCCGAGCGGCACATCGGGCGAGTCGTCGGAGTCGAGCTCGTCGAAGCACAGCACGGGCGGGCGCTCGCCCGCGGGTCCCGCGGCTTCGGCGGCGTCGCGGTCGAAGCCGGGCAAGGGGTCGCTCTGGCGGTTCGACGCCCAAGGGCGGCCCGAACGCGTCATGCATCACGACGACTTCCACTACGTCTCGCTCGCGGTCGACGAGCGTGGCGTGCCCTACGTGGGCACGGGGGCGGAGGGGCGCGTTTACACGGTAGACGACGCGCACCGGGTGGCTCTCGTCGCCGACACAGACGAGCGACAAGTCGGCGCGATCCTCGTCACGGGAAAGACCGAGTGGGTCGTCGGCAGCGACCCGGCGACCGTGCACCGTGTCCTGTCGGTCGGCGGGCCTGACGCCGTATGGACGAGCAAGGCGCTCGACGCGGGACTCCGGGCGCGGTTCGGGCACGTCACGTGGCAAGGTGCCGGCGCGCTCGAGGTCTCGACGCGCAGCGGGGACACGCAGACGCCCGACACGACCTGGAGCGCCTGGAGCGCTCCGGTGGCGCAGGGCGGAGTCGAGCACGAGCCCCGCCGGCCGATTCGTGCAGGTGCGCGCGCGCCTGCGAGACGCCGGTTCGACCATCGGAAACATCACCATCCCGTTCGTGACCGAGAACCTGCGTGCGGTCGTGACCGAGGTCAGCGGACGCCAAAAGGGAGCGACCCACGAGGCGAAGGAGGGGCTTCCGCCGAGCGGGGCCGAGCCGCCGAAGCACGACAGCGTCGTGCACGTCGCGTGGAAGGTCGACAACCCCGACAGCGACGACCTCCGGTACCGGGTGTACTTCCGACGCGAGGGCGAGACGCGCTGGATGGAGGCGACGCGTCCGGACGAGGTCCTGACGAAGGCCGAGCTCGACTGGGATACGTCCGTGCTCCCGGAGGGCAAGTACCGGGTTCGCGTCGATGCGAGCGACGAGATCTCGAATCCCCCGAGCGAGGTCACGCACCACGCGCTCGAGACGGCGCCCGTCCTGGTCGACAACACCCCGCCCACGTTCAAGGGCCTCACGCTGCAAGGCCGCAGGCTACAGGCCGAGATCGTCGACGGCCTCGGGCCCATTGCGCGGGTGGAGGTGGCCGTCGACGGCCGCCCGCTCTGGCAGCCGCTTGCGCCCGCCGACGGGATCTTCGACACGGCGGACGAGACGGTCGACTCGGATCTGTCGGCGCTGGTTCCCGCGGGGCCGGGTCCGCACATCGTCGCCGTGCGCGCGTACGACGCGGCCGGCAATTCCGTTGTCCGGGACGTCGAAGCCCGATAGACCTTCACGTGGCGCAGGGCTTACGCCGCGACACCGACGCCATAGGGGGCGCGCCCACACAGCAGCTCGAGCCGCACAAACCGCCGCAATATCAGGGTTCGCAACCTCGCTCTCCTTCGGCACGCACCGTGAATCGACCCGAGACCAATCTCGCGGCGGCCCGGCTGGGCTCGCGCCTCAACCCCGCTGCGCGAGTCCCATCCTTCCTCCGATGAGCCGACGCGCACACATCGTTGCCGCTACCGCGGCCGTCGTTTGGATGACGGCCTGCGAGCTGCAGGTCGATGCGCCGTCGTTGCCGAAGGCGGGCAGCCAGACGGTCGTCAACGGCCGCGACGCGGCGGCCATCGACGCGAGCGTCGCGATTCCCGACATCGACGCCGCCGTGGACGCCGGTGCCGTCACCCCCTACCAGGGCAACCCGCTATGCAATGCGTCGAGGGCGACCGGCTGCTACCCGGACGATCCCATCACGCCGATGACGGCCGCCGCCTGCAGCGCAGACGCCGGCAGCGGCGACTCCGGTGCGGCGCTGGCGTGCCATGTCGAGCCCATGGCAGGCACGGTCGGCGCCGTATGCCTGGCCGCCGGCAGCGGGTACGACGACGACCCTTGCTCCGGACCGACGGACTGCGCATCGGGCTTCGAATGTGTGGTGCGCACGGGCACCGCGTCCAGGTGTCGGCCCTATTGCTGCTCCGGCCAGAGTCGCTGCGCGGCCGACGACGACGGAGGAGGAGCCGGCGAGTTCTGCGACATCCAGGCGACCGACCCTGGCCCCGGTGGCACCTCGACCAAGGTGCCCGTGTGCATGCCGATCCACAAGTGCAGCCTCTCCACCCAGGTCACCGCGGCGAGCGGGGCCTATCCCTGCGGGCCGGACGATACATGCGCCGTCGTCCGCGACGACGGCGCAACGAGCTGCGTCGCGGTCGGCACGGCGATGGTGGGCGACCCCTGCGACGAGGACCATTGCGCCGCGGGGCTCGTGTGCCTCGGCACGCCCGGGGCCAGGCTCTGCTACCAGCTGTGCACGACGCCGACGTCGAGCTTGGCGCCGCTCATGGCGTGCCCCCCGGCGCAAACGTGCAAGGGCGGGCTCCCGCTCTTTCCCGACACGAACGACGTCGGTATCTGCGAGTAGCTCAGCCGCCGACTGCGCGGGGCGTGGGCCTCAAGCCGGCTTGAGGGCGATGCGAAAGCACGCCCCGCGACCCGGTGCGCTCCACATGGTGAGGGTCGCCCCCATGTTGCGCGCATACTCGCGGCAGAGCGCGAGCCCGAGACCGGTTCCTCCGCGGCCGCGCCGTGTCGTGAAGAACGGCTCGAAGATCTTGTCGTGAAGCGCCTCGGCGATGCCCGGACCGTTGTCTCGCACCGAGAGAACGACGCGATCCCCAGACATGTACACGTGGTATCGGACGCGCGGCGAGGGCAACGAGCGCGCGGCCTGGGCCGCGTTCGTCGTCAAGTTCAGGACGAGCTGTCCGAGCATCGTCGGCTCGGCCAGGGCGCTCAGCGGCTGGATTTGGCGCTCGATCTCGACGCCGCGCAGGGCCTCTTCCGCCCAGCGAACGGCGTGATCGACCACGTCGCCGAGTTCGACGGCCCGGAGCGCCGACGGAGCTCCTTGCACGAAAGGGCGCAGGCTCGCGAGCAACGTCTCGATGCGGCCGAGACTGACGCCGAGATTGTCGAGGGCTCCCTCGAGCGCGGGCTCGACACGGCGCCCGAGCTGCGCCAGACCGCTCCGGAGCGCGTCGAGGTTCATCGCCGCTGCGGCCACGGGATTCGCCAGCTCGTGGGCAAGCCCGGAGCTGATTCGGCCGATCGAGGCGAGGTGGGCCTCCATGTCGAGCTTGCGCGCGAGGTCGGCCGCCTGCGCCTTGGCGGCGTGCGAATCGACGGCCGAGGAGAGCAGCCCGACCAGCTCCTCGGCGGTCACGGGCCGGCGCAGGCACGCGAACGCGCCGGCGCCGTGCGCCGCGCGGGCCGCCGAGACGCTGCGCACGATGACGAGGATGGCGGCATCGCTCCGGCTGCGGCGCCGCAGGTCGGCCACGCGCTCGTGCGCATCGTCCTCGACGTCGACGACGACCGCGGCCGCGTTGCCGACGAGGTCGGGCCCGCCGACGACGAACCTGTGGCCGCGCAGCGTCTCGCGAAGCTCGCGGTGCAGCCCGACGTCCACGACCGCGAGCGCGACGACGCCCGTCTGGGCGAGCAGATTGTCGTTCGACTCGGGGTCGACCCGCCCGGACGGCTCGCCCGGCGGCACCGTACCTTCGGGAAGGGATCGCGGAGAAGCGGTCATGACGAAGGGTGACGGACTGACAAACGGATCATCCCCCTTTAACCTTAGCCTTTCGAGCTACGGCGAAGGATCAAACCGCGTGCTGCACGTGTGCTCTCGTGTGGCCCTTGTAGCCTCTGGCATGCGTCAGAAGGCCCAGCCCACGGAGCCGTCCATCGCGAGCTTCATTCCGCCGCTCGTCATCGAGCCCGGGCCCGACCCGCCGGCGAAGTACATTCCCCCGGCGCCCAGGCGCAGCGTGAAGCCGTAGTCCCAGGTCCATTGCCAGCCGGCCGTCCCCCCGGCGCCGAACGTGTCGGACGCGGAGCCGAAGGTCGTGATCCGCTCGCTCATGGGCCGCGCGTACACGACGCGGGGTTCCAGATAGAGACCGTGGAAGACCGCGCCCGGATAGACGAGAAGCCCGCTTCCGAGCGCGGTGCCTGGCGGCCCTCCGATATTGTAGACGGCACCCTCCACGCCGACGGCCAGGTGCCGGCCCAGCGCGAAGTCCGTCTCCGCGCCGTAGACGCCTACGGCTGCATCCAGCGGATTGAGGAGGACGGCGAGAGCCCGGTCGTTCTCGGCGAAATCGCGATCGGGACGATCGGCGAAGGTCGGTGGGTCGTCGGCCAGCGCCCCGCCCGCCGAAACGAGAACGCACAAAGCGACCGAGAGACCGAAGAGCCTGCGGAGCATGGGGGCGTTTCCTCCTTGGATCCCCCATCGGCGGGAGCGGTTCGCCGGTTGCGTCGCCAGGAGCCCTCACGCCCTCGAACCGGAGGCCGCCTCGTTCAGAATGGCCGCGACGGCCTCGTAGAGTGCCTCCGGGATCTCTTCGCCGACGTTCAGCTCGGCGAGCGTGTCGGCCAGGGGCACGTCGCGAACGACGGGGATCCCGCAGTCGATCGCGGCGCGCTCGATCTGCACGGCGAGTGAGCCTCGCCCGGAGGAGACGACTACCGGCGCGGAGTCGGATTCACCCTCGTAGCGCAGGGCAACCGCGCGCTTCATGTGACCTCGACGTCGTCCGCGGCAATGCGACGCTCCTCGAGACGCTGGCGAATACGCTGCTCCCAGCGGGAGGCGTCGACGCCCGGCGGAACGTCGAGGTGCACCTGGACGCGACCCGCATCGGCGTGCACCAAAAGAGTGGCCCCCGCGAGCTCGCCAGAGCCGAGCTCCAGACGGACGGTGCCGCGTCGTCCATCGCCTGACCACGCCGCACGCCGGACGAGCGCCGGCAGCAGGTCCTCGAGCGAGCTCGCCGCCGCCAGCGCGCGCTGGCGCCTCGGCGGGTGGACTTGCGAGAAACCGCTCGGTGGGCACAGCGACCCCGGACGGCGCGGGCGGGAAGAGGGCGTCGGGAGGCGCGAGCGACGTGCGGTGACGCGCGAAGCGATCCAGCGGGTCGTCGTCGCCGCCGGACGGGGGCAAGACCAGCGCGTCGCCCTCTCCGGGCTCGCCCGGCCCGCGTTGCGTACCAGGCCTCCCCGAACCGGGCGGCGGCGGCGTGACTGCGGGGCGGGTGGCTCGCGAGGGCGCGGTCGAGGTGGGCTCGCGGGCCAGAGCTTCGCCCCGGAGCAGAGAACGGAAATCGGTGTGCACGGGAGCCGGGCGCTGCGAGCGGGTGCCCTGGGGCGTGCTGGTGGCCTGGGGCGCGGAGAGCGCGGCGACCGTCGTCATTGGCCGCTCCCCTGGATGACGGTCTTCACGCCGTTCGTGGCTCGATTGACCAGGTGCGACGCGAGGTCGATGGCTTCGCTGTAGCGATACACGCCGGCCTGCAGCGCGATGAGCTCCGCCGGACCGAGGTCGCGCCCCCCCCCGAGAGCGTGGCGCATCGTGGCCTCGCCTCGGGTGAGCTCGTGGCCGATGCCGTGAAGGAGCTGCGCGAAGGGCGAGGGTTCGGTCGCCGCTGGGTGCCGGTCGTCGCGGCACCGCGGACGGGCATCGCGTCTGCGTCCGTCGACGCGTTCGCTGGCGGCGTGCGCCGCGATTCCGATGGTGCAATGCGCATGGCTGGGCCGAGCTCCCCTTTGGTTTTACGAGTGAATGTTGTTGATCGCGGCCTTGGCCGAATCGTGGTCCGTCTTCAGGATGTTCGACATCGCCGTGAAGGAGCGGTTCTGCGCGTCCTCCTGCTGCTGAATCTGCAGGTAGTACAGGCTGAGCTCCGCGTTCTGCTGCATCGCGGCCTCGATGCCGCCGCCCGATCCATCGGTGCCGGTGCCCCCAGGGACGCCGGGCGCAGCGCCGATGCCCGCGACGCCAGCCGACCCGACGATGCTGCCGAGCGAGATCGACGCGCCGCTCCCCGCGCCACCGGTCACCCCGGGTCCCTCGGCGACGGTGCTGGCGGGCGCCGCGCCCGAGGCGCTCATGACGCTCATCGACGGCTGCGAGCGGCCCCCGCGGACGGCAGCCGCCGTGATCGGGGAACCAGGCAGCTTGCTCAGCGCGACCTCGGCGCCCTGCACGAGCGTGCTGGCACCCGCGGCGAGCACCTCGCGGAAGGCGACACGCGCGGGCTTGGGCGTAGGTCGAGACTTGCTCTCGACGAGGACGACATCGGGACGGCTTACGTTGGCGATTCGCGAGTCGATTGGTTCTCTCTCCTTCGTGGTTCCGAAGTCCCATTCGGCCGTACGCCTGCCGTGGTCGCGTCTTTCTTCAGCGGCGCGCCTCGCGGGCGGTGCGCAGCGCGTACCGAGCGACGCCGTCAGTGGGGTCGAGGGAAGTCGCCCTCTCCGCCGCTCGAATCGCGCCCTCCACGTTGCCTTGCCCGAGCTGCGCGACGGCGAGCCACGCGAGCGCGGCCGACGCCCGCTGGCGGTCCGCGAGGTGCACGAGCGGCTCGAGCTGCTCCTCGGCCTGGGCGAACTCACCCCGGCGAAGGAGCAGGCGTGCCTCGAGGAGCACGACCGCGGGCACCGGCCCGAACGCCTCGCGCGCGTGCGCCAGCACCGACCCCGCGTCACCCTCCCGATCGAGGCGCAGCAGCGTCTCGCACAGCCCCGTCCACCCCTCCGGGAACTCCGGCGCGACCTGCGTGAGCCGCAAGAAGTGCTCCCGCGCCTCCTCGAGCGCCCCGCGCTCGAAGAGCATTCGCCCCAGGTTGACGCGCGCGGGGGCGAACCCCGGGTCGACCTTGAGAGCCGCCCGGTAATGCTTCTCGGCCTCGACCGCCTCCCCCTCCCGCTCCGCCAGCAAGCCGAGCGCGTGGTGCGGCGCGGGAAGGTCCGGGTTGAGATCGCGAGCCTTGACGAAGTCGCGGTGCGCCCGCTCGAAGTTCCCGCGCTGCTCCTCGATGAGACCGAGGTTCACCCAGGCTTCCGTGAAGCGCGGGTTGTATTCGAGCGCGAGCGCGATGCGCGCCTCGGCGGTCTCGAGGTCGCCGGCGGCCATCGCGGCGGCGCCCGCTCGATTGAGCTCGATGGCCTTGGGCGGCAGCGGAGCGGTGCTCGCGCATCCGGCGAGGAGCGAGAGCACCGCGGGGAGGGCGAGGCCGAGAAGGCGGTTCATGGGGTGCGATCCCGGTCATCCGCGCAGCATCGAGGCCGCGGTGTTGCGGGTTTCGTTCTCGGATTGGACGACCGACTGCAGGAACTGCTCGACCTTCTGGACCGACTCGTTCGCCGCTTGCACGTCGTCGTGCGCTCCGTTGAAGCGGCGGATCTGCACCTGGGCCTGGGCGTCGAACATCACGCCGTCGGCGTCGTCGTGCTCGGTGGCGACCTTGAACGGGGCCCCCGCGATGGTGCCGAGGCCCGGAAGCGCCTGACCCGCCCCTTCGAAAACCTTCCGCCAGTTCGATCCGACCGTGATCGCGGTATCGTTTGCGCCGGGGCGCGTGCCGTCCGACAGAACGCCCGAGACCGCGGTGGCAACCCCGCCGGCGAACTGCAGACCGCCGCTGATCAGCGCTTGGTCGAAATCCTGGTTGGCCTTGTCGCGCAGCCGGTCCGCGTGGAGGTTCGCGTCGGCCAGCGCGGCGTTGTCCGCCTCGTCCTCGATTTTCCGCGACGTGTCGCGGTCCTTGTCGTCCGCCTTCACGAGGAGAGCCGCGATTGCCGTCATCGCGTCCTCGCCCAGCCCGCAGCAGCTCGGCTCCGGCAGGAGGCTCGAGGTGTCGGGCGGGGCGGTCGCGCCCGCGTCGGTCGTGTCGGTCGCCGCGACGCTCGCGGCCGATGCCCTCTGAACTCCCTGGATTGCGCTCATGGTGGTCACCCTCGAATGGATCCGGCGGCGAGGCTCGCTGTGTCGTTCTCCATGGTCTTCGTGCTCACGATGGTCTTCATGACCTGCTTGGACTTGGTGTCGCTGTCCTGCACCTCGTCGATGACGCCCTGGATCGTTCGCAGCAGGTGGTCGGACATCGCGGACGCCACGACCTGATTGGCGTCGGCGCGGTCGATGTCGGCCTGCTCGCGGCCTGCCTCGACGGTCGAAACGGCGCCTCCGGCGGCGGTCATGCCGTTCACGACCGCGGCGGTGCGGCTGACGACCGATACCGTCGTCGATACGCCCTTCGAGAGAAGCCCCACCCCCACCGAGCACGCCGCGCCGCCGAGCGACATGCCCAGGTCGACCATGCCCGCGATCTTGTCGTCGACGCCGAACGACCGCAGGACGTGGAGCTCTCCGTCGGCGAACGCGGCCGTCGAGAGCGCGGCGCCCGCGATGGCTACGGCGGCGAGAGGGGTCGCCGCTCCGCACGTGGCGACAGCCGCCGCGACCGAGGCGACGACGCCGGCGACCTTGGCGATCTCGCCGCAGATGCCTCCGAAGTTGTCCCAGAAGCTCTTGTGCGCGATCGCGTCGTCCTCCTGCTTGATGGCGTCGAGCTCCTTCTGCAGGGAGTGCGCGCGCTCGGTCTCGAGCGAGCGAACGCGCCCGGTGCCGTTGGTGACGTCGTCGTTCTGGTCCTTGGACTCGAACAGGTACATCACCGAGAGCGGGTCGGCGCCGGCGAGGGCGCCGGCGGACGGCTCGGGCAAGAGCGGCGCGTGCTCCGGACCCGGTGCGCTCGCCGGCACGGGGGCAGCCGGCATGGCAGGCGACGTGGAATGAACGGCGGAAACGCTCACGACAGCCTCCTCTCCTCGCTCGCGACGAGCGCCGCGAGCTCCTCGTCTCCCTGGGCCTCGGCAGCCCGTGCTGCCGTCTGGATCGCCTGCGCGGCGCCCTCCTCGCGGCCGAGCGCGACGAGCACGCGCGCCCGCGCGAGCAAGCACCGCACGCTGGGTGCGGCGCCCTCGGCGCCAGCCACGAAGCTTCCCGCTCCGTAGAGCTCCGCGGCGACGCGCCGCTGACCGATGCGCTCGTGACACTCCCCGAGCCCCAACCAGCCACGCTCGTCGCGCGGTGCAGCCTGGATCAACGTGCGAAACACCTTCGCGGCGTCCGCCGCACGCCCCCGGCCGAGCAGCCAGTGCGCCGTCGCGTACATCGCGTCGACCGCGCTCTGCCGCGACACGGAGCGAGGCCCGCGGACGAACGCCGTGAACTGAGCGAGATCCATGGCTGCGCTGCTCTCCCTCTCAGCCCTGACCCAGGCGGGCCAGCTGCTCGAGCGACGTGTCTTCCTTGCTCATCATGCCGCTCGCGAGCGAGACGGCCTGCTGCCGCTGCGAGACGAGGTCTTGCAGCTGGAGCATCTGGATCTCGGAGTTGCTCTTGATGTCGCCGACGATGGTGCCGAGGGCGTCGGTCGTGCCTTTCCATTCGTCGTCCTTGGGCGCCTTGCTGCTGTCCCAGCTCGACTGCGTGCCGCTCATGATCTGCACGTAAGGCTCGATCGCATGCTGGTATGCCGCGCCGGAATTCGTGCTGCCGGTCTTTTGACTCTTGGTCGTGGCGCCGGCCTTGTCGTTGGCGGTTTTGATCGCGTCGTATTCCTTTTGCTCCTTGGGAGTCAGCGGGCGGCCGGGCGTCCCCTCGGTGAAGCCGTAGTCCTTGCACATCTTGTCCTTGAAGTCCTTGAGCTCGGCAGCCACAGGATCGCCCGGGGGTAGGCCGTCGATGGACTTGTTGAGCGCGTCGACACACTTCTGCATGTCGTCCTGGCTCGTCGGACCGGTGCTGCCGAACTGCTCGAGCACCCCCTGCGCCGTCTCCGAACCTCGCGCTCCTGGAGCTCGACGTTCTGCTGCTTGATCGAGTTGTTGATCTCGCCGTCGAGCCCACTGAGCTGCGACTGGCAGTACTCGAGCAGCGCGTCGGGCTGAGAGGCCCCCGCCTCCGGTGAGCCCGTTCACTGCGTAGTAGCTCGAACTTGTCACTCCGGGAATGTTGCTCATGGTCGTATCTCCTTGTCGTGTCGATCGCTCGCTGCCTTCAGCAGCGAATGAACTCCCATGCGTTGAAGTCCTCCGCGGACTCCGCGGGGCGGCGCTCCGGCGGGGTGCACAGCTCCTGAAAGCGCATCTGCGCGCGCGCCTGGTGGGGCACGGTTCGCCGCGAGTCGAGCTGGGCGTGCGCCGCGACGAGAGACGCGTTCTGGGCCGCGAGTGCCTGCTCGATTGCCTCGAGGGCGCGGCGCTGTTCGGCGAGGGTCTTGGACTGGGTCGGCTTGCTCATGGCTTGGCTCCACGGCTCCTTTGCCTCCCCATTCGCCACCCCGCGGGAACGGTTGCGCGAAAAACGCACGAAGCGCTAGCCTCGGGCCCCCGCCGTGGCCCGCATCGGTCCTGCCGCCCTCCGTCGTCGCGCGCTGCCGAGCGCCGACATCGCCCTCGCCGGGCTCGTCATCCTCATCGTGGGGCTGATGATCGTGCCCGCTGCCGACGTGGATCCTCGACATCCTCATCGCGACCAACCTCTCGGCCGCCGTCGCCATCCTGCTCGTCGTCCTCTACGTGCCCGAGGCCATCGGCATCGCGACGTTCCCGACGCTGCTCCTCCTGACGACGCTGTACCGGCTATCGCTGAACGTCGCCTCGACGCGCCTCATCTTGCTCCAGGCCAACGCCGGGGAGGTCATCAAAGCGTTCGGCACGTTCGTCGTCCGCGGCAACTACGTCGTCGGGGCGGTCGTCTTCCTCGTCCTGACCATCATCCAGTTCGTCGTCATCGCCAAGGGCGGCGAGCGCGTGGCCGAGGTGGGCGCGCGCTTCGTCCTCGATTCGCTGCCCGGCAAGCAGATGGCGATCGACGCCGAGCTCCGCGGCGGCACCATCGACGGCAACGAGGCCCGCCGGCGCCGCCACCAGCTCGAGCGCGAGAGCCATTTCTACGGCGCGATGGACGGCGCGATGAAGTTCGTCAAGGGCGACGTCATCGCCTCGCTCGTCATCGTCATCGTGAACATCCTCGGGGGGCTCGTCATCGGCGTCCTCATGCGCGACATGGCCGCGGTCGACGCCCTCAAGCGATACGGCCTGCTCACCATCGGCGACGGCCTGGTCACGCAAATTCCCGCGCTCATCCTCTCCACGTCGGCCGGCGTACTGGTCACGCGCGTGGCGAGCGAGCAGGCCGATACGCCGCTCGGCGAGGAGCTCACGCGCCAGCTCCTCGGTGTCCCGCAGGCACTCACCGCCGCGAGCGCGTTCATCGTGCTGCTGGCGCTCGTTCCCGGCCTTCCGACCGTGCCGTTCCTGGTCATCGGCGTCGGCCTCTTCGCCGTCGCGCGCGTCCGCGCGCACCAGAAGAGCGGCGAGGAAGCCCGCGCGGCCACGGAGCCGACGCCGCGCGCGCGCGCCGGAGCCAAGGAGCCTGCGTTCGTGCCTCTCGTCGTGCCGTGGTCCGTGCACGTAAGCGCCGATCTCGAGACCTTGCTCGATCGCGGGACCACGGGACCGGACGGTGCGCCCGCCGGACTGCGCGTGCTCATCGCGGCTTTGCGCGAGCAGCTCTTCGGCGAGCTCGGCGTCCCTCTGCCTTCGCCGCGCGTGGGCGCGCGGGCAGACTTGCCCGAGCGGCACGTCGTCCTTTCGCTGCACGAAATCCCCGAGCGCGTGTTCGCGGTGAGCCGAGACCTGCGCGACGACCGCGTGTGCAGCCTGGTCTGCGCGGAGACGCTGGCGCTTTTGCGCGCGCGCATCGCCGACTTCGTCACGCTCGCCGTCGCCCAGAAGCTGCTCGACGAGCTCGAGCAGTTCGCGCCGGCCGCCGTGCGCAACGTCGTGCCCAAGCCGGTCTCGGTGCCGCTGCTGCGAGACGTGCTGCGGCGCCTGGTCGACGAGGGCGTGAGCGTGCGCGACCTGCAGGGCGTGCTCGAGGCGCTGTCGTCGGCCGCGCCCGCCGAGAAGGACGCGCAGAAGCTGACCGAGTTCGTCCGCTCCCAGATGAGCCGCGCGATCTCGTTCCGGCTGACGCAGGGCTCGGGGGAGCTGCGCGTCGTCGTTCTCGACGAGCTGATCGAGGACACGATTCGCCGGGCGATCGTGCGAAACGAAGCGGGCGCGTTTCTCACGCTCGCGCCGGCGGCCGCGCGGGACGTGCGCGAGGCCATCGGGCAGGCGGTGGCGGCGGTGCCGCCCGAGGTGCCGCGCGTCTTTCTCACGAAGCCGGACGTACGGCATTTCCTTCGGCAGCTGATCAAGGTCGACCTGCCGCAGGCGGTCGTCGTCAGCTACGCGGATTTGCTGCCGAGCGTGAGGCTCGTGCCGGTCGCGAGGGTGGGCGTCGGGCGCGTGGGGTGAGGGTCGTGTCCGCGGCTACGGCAAGATCTCGACGTACCCCTCCGTCCCGTGCACGCGGATCCGCTGCCCATCCCGGATCCGCCGGGTGGCATTCTCCACCCCGACGACGGCCGGCAGGCCGTACTCCCGTGCGATCACCGCCCCATGAGTCATCAGCCCCCCGACCTCCGTCACCAGGCCCTTGATCGCGACGAAGAGGGGCGTCCAGCTGGGGTCCGTGCTGGTGGTGACCAGAATGTCGCCCGGCTCGAGCTCGGCCTCCGCGATGTCCAGGATGACGCGGGCCCGCCCCTCGATGGTCCCGGCCGAAACCGGTAAGCCGGCCAGCGCGCCCGCCGGCAAGTCGTCGTGTCGGTACTCCGCGGTGATGACCTCGCCCTCGGACGTGAGCACCCGCGGCGGCGTGAGCGCTTGATACGACCGGAACGCGTCCTTGCGCTGGGCGATGAGGCACTCATCCACCTGGTTCGTGCGCACGAGGTCGTGAAGCTCCTGGAACGTGAGATAGAAGATGTCTTCCTTCTCGCGAAGCACGCGGGCAAAAACGAGGCGCTCGGCCTCTTCCAACAAAGCCTGCTTGTAAACGAAGTACCGGCTGACGATGCCGTACTTCGGATACTCGCGGTACCCGATGAAGGTCCGGACGCGGTCGATCATGCGCTTGGCCGCTAGGGCCTTCCCCTCCCCGTCCGGCAAGGCCCGCAAGCGCTCCAGCACCTCGTGTTCTTTCTTGCGGGCCTCCTGCCGTCCTTGCTCGAAGCGCCGCTCGGCGGCGCCCGGCTCGAAGTTCTGAATGTGACCGAGGAGGATGGGCACGAGCGTCGTGGGGCGTTCGCTCCAGCGCGGCCTCGTGATGTCGATCTCGCCGGCGCAGCGCATGCCGTACTTGTCGAGGTAGGCGCGGAAGGCGTCGCGCGCTTCCCGCCCGCCCGCGAGCTTCGTCAGCTCGTCCAGGAATCCGTCGTCCTCCACGTGCTGGAGAAAAGCGACCACCTCCGGATGCGGGCGGATCGCGTCCGCGACGTCGAGGAGCGCCAGCCCCATCTCCGACGTGACGTTGTCAGGGACGGACTGCGTCAGCGTGTCCGCTGCGTTCTTCTCGCCCAGCCACGCCTGCAGCTGATCGTTCAACCACCAGGTGGCCTCCATCGCCGACATGAACACCTGATGGCTTTGCGGATCGAACAAGAGCCGCTTCAGCTCCGCGATGTCCGCCTGGATGAAGTCGAGGAGCGCCGATCCCGACTTCGTCCGGATGTCGCGCTTCAACGCGGCGATCGAGGCTTGGTTGCGTCCGATCAGCTCGGCGACAATCGCCGGATCGGTCTCGATGGGAGCTGGCGCGACGCCCGCGGGCGGTCCGCCGGGGGCCCCGTCCGGGAGCGACTCGAGGAAGTCGCCGCGTTCAACGAGGGTCTGCAGCGCGTCCGCGATCAGCGGGTCGCCTTTCCCCAGGATCTCGAGGAGGCCCGGGCGGCTCGCGGGCGAAGCCAGGCGGCGGGTGACGTCGACGAACAGCCTCCCGGCGGCCTCGAACATCGGCGGTCCGGCGGTCAGCTGGAAGAGCGAGAGCCCCAGGGGCTTCATCGCGTCGGTCATCATCTGCCCATGACCGACGGAGACGTAGACGTGCTTCTCCTGGTCGCCGGCCCTGGGGATGGGAAACAGCGTGGTGATCGGCCGTGTCTGGACGATCGGGAAGCCATCGTCCACAAGGCACCATTCGATGTCTTGCGGGCGCCCGAAGTGCGCTTCGATCCGCCGCCCGAGCTCCACGAGCCGAACGACCTGCGCATCGGTCAGCGCCGGCTTCTCCTGCCGCTCCACGACCGCCTTGGCGAGGATCTCGCCGTCCCGCACCTTGTAGACGTCCGCGTTCACGACGCCGGAGACCAGGGCCTCGCCGAGACCGAACGTGGCCTCTACGCAGGCGACCTTGCGGTTGCAGGTGACCGGATCGGCTGTGAAGAGGACACCGGCTGCCTGCGGGAAGACCATCTGCTGCACGACCACGGCCATGTGGACCTTCCGGTGGTCGAAGCCGTTCCGCAGGCGGTAGGTCACGGCCCGCTCGGTGAAGAGCGAGGCCCAGCACCGGCTGACGTGCTCGAGGATCGCCGCCGCCCCCACGACGTTCAGGTACGTGTCGTGCTGGCCCGCAAACGACGCCGTCGGCAAGTCCTCCGCCGTCGCGCTGGACCGGACGGCGTATGCAGCCTCCTGGCCAAGCGAAACGATGGCGCGGGTGATCGCCGCCGCCAGATCGTCCGGGATGGCGATCGCTTCGACGGTCCGGCGAATCTCCGCGCTGAGCGCGCGGATCGCCTCCCGGTCGTCCGCCTTCAGCCGCGACAGCCGATCGAGCCGACCGTCGATCGACCGCGCTTCGGCCATGATCCGCTGGAAGGCGTTCGTCGTGACGCAAAACCCGCCCGGCACGCGGACGCCTTCGATCCGCGAAAGCTCCCCCAGGTGCGCGCCCTTGCCGCCCACGAGCGCGACGTGCGTCTGGTCGATCTCCGCGGAAGCCGAGCACGTAGTCGCCCATGGGTGGCTAGTCCTCCAGCCCCAACCCCTCGCGAATGCGCGGAATGCACTTCTCGATTCGCGACTCCCTCGTCTTGGACTGTTTGGCTTGGGAGAAATAGAAGATGTAGCCCCGCTGCCGCCCGGGCGTCAGCGCACGGAACGCCGCCTTCAAAGCGCGGTCCTTCTCCAGCCTGACTCGAAGCTCCTCGGGGATGCGCGAAATCGGCGGTCTTCTTGAGCTCGACCTTCAGCCCGGCTCGCTCCACCTCGATGGCTTCGCGAACATACGCCTTCAGGGTCTTCTCCAGTTTGAGGACGTCCCGGAGGCTCGTGAACCGGATCTGACGAGGGACCTGGACGTTCGGCGTCTGCTGGATGAGGACACGCTTGGCGTCCTTGAGCAGAGCGCCCTTGATGAAGAGGACCGCGCAGTACTCCTTGAAGCCGTGGATGAGGACGATGTTCTTACCCTCATCCGTGTAGCAGGGCTGACCCCACTTGAGCTCTTCGGTCAGGCCGCAGCCGAGGATGATGCGGCGCAGGTTGGTGAACTCTTCCTTCCACGTTTTCTGCCGCTTCAGGAAGGCATCCACCTTGGGATTCATGGGCGCCAAGCGTACCCGAAGTTCGAAGGGGGACCCGCCTCCTCGCGAGCCTCAACGCGGGCCCTCTCCCGGACGCGCGGGAGCAGCCCGACGAGCAGCCCCTGGCGGCGTGGCACGGAATCGCCGCGTTGGGATGGAATACGCGATGCTTTCCCGGAACCCCTCCGGGCGCACGTGCTCTTGGTCCTGGGCCCAGCTCCGCAGGACGCGGGCTCGGCACGTGGCGTCACCGCTGCCGATCCGATGCATCAAGTACCACCGCCCGTCGGCCCTCGAGCTTCCTGGGTCGGCCTGTATCGCTGCCTCGTTCGTCTGGCCACTGCCGTTCTTCTGCTCACTCTGCCCCACTGTCGCGCCGGCGAACAGGCCAGCTCCGGGCGCGCGCTCTACCAAGGGAAGATCGTCATCGGCACGGAGACGTGGCCCGGCTATCTCCCGCTCTACGTCGCGGAGGATAGGGGCTACTTCAAGCAGCAAGGCGTGAACGTAGAGGTCCGCAAGTACATCGCGCTCGGCGAGCTCTCCAAGGACTACGTCGCGGGCAGGATGCAAGCGCGCGCCAACCTCACACTGGACGCCGTCCACGAACGGATGCAGGGACTCGACCACAAAGTGGTGCTTGCGATTGACCACTCGAACGGCGCAGATGCCATCGTGGCCCGTCGAGGCATCGAGTCGGTGAGGGACTTCAGGGGTAAGCGCGTCGGATACGAGCCAGGAACGCTCGAGGAGTTCTTCGTGGTCTGGGCATTGCGTGAGAACGGTCTCAGACTTTCGGACGTTGCGCCGGTCTACGGCGATCCCCAGGAGACGGCAAAAATGCTCCAGGAAGGCACGATTGATGTCGCCGTTACGCACGAGCCGTTTCTCTCGAAGTTCGCCTCGGCCACGGACTTCCACATCGTCTACTCCTCTGCCGATGCGCCCGGGCTGATCACCGACGTCCTGACCTTTCGCACCGACTTCATCGACGCTCATCCCGGAACCGTACATGCGGTGATCGTGGCCTACTTCGAGGCGCTGAGCTTCTGGAAGATGCATCCACGAGAAGCGTACGAGATCCTCGCAAGGCGCTTCGACGAGACGCCGGAGCGCCTGGCCGAGCAGTTCAAGGGAATTACCATGCTGGACGAGCGCGACAACTACATCGCGTTCACCTTCGCCCTCGGCCTGGATTCCCTCTACGGAAATATACGTCAGATTGCCAAGTTCGTGATGAAACAGCACGAGCGGGCCGACGCCCCCTTCCATTCGGACGAGATGATCGACAGGCGCTTCATCAAAGAAATGCACGATGGTAGCTAGGCCGCCTGTAACTGGCACGCTCTCGTCCAAGGTCGTGTTTTCGATCATCGTGGGCACGTTCGCTAGCGTGCTGACGATCGGGATGCTTGCTTTCTCGTTCACGAGAGCGGTTATCGACCGGGCCGTCACGCGCGATCAGCTCGAGAACGCGAAGCAGACGATGGACAAGATCGACCGGCTGCTCGGCGAGCGGTATTTCCAGATCCAGGCCATCGCAGGAGAACGAGCGACCGAAGCGCTCCTCGAGGGAAAGGCGGTTCATCACGACGAGACCCAAGCCCGGATCAGCCAGTTGACGGTGCTGACGGGACCCTGGGACCAATTGCTCGTCGCCGATACGTCCGGCCTTGTCGTGGCGGCCGCGGAAGAGGTGCACGGCCCGATCGTAGGGCCCGATCCGGTCGAGCGTGCGGCATACCAAGCCGCGCTCGACGGGCGCGTCTATGCGTCCGACCTGACCATCTCGTCCGACACCGGCGAACCGACGATTTTCTTCGCGTCACCCATCCGCGACGACTCTCGGCCGAAACACCGCGTCATCGGCGTCATGATCGGTCAGTTCTCCTGGGCCGCGGTCTCGCCGATCCTGGAGGACGTCTCCTTGAGCGCGATGCTCATCAATCGGCAGGCCCGCGTCATCGCGAGCAATACGGCGTACACGGGGCGTCGCCTCGGACTCCTCACGGAAGTTCGCGCACGAAGCATCGCTCGCGCGCTCGACACCGGTCGCTCATCGTCCTTCCTTCTGCCCGGGAGCCAAAGCCTCCTCGGCGAGGAAGCACTCGCGTGTCTCGCGGTGCAGCAGGGCTACCTGTCGTACCGGGGCAGCGGCTGGGGCCTGGTTCTCGAGGTACCCAGCCGCTTGGCGTTCGCGTCGGCACGGCAAAGCGCCGCGACACTTGCCGGCATCCTGGCGCCCGTCGTCACGGCAGCGCCTGTGGCCATCCTGCTCATCCTCACCAGGCTGGTGCTACGCCCGATCCGGAGTCTCACCGGGACGGTCGAGGCCATTGCCGCCGGGGACCTGACCCAGCGGGCGCGGGTGGGCTCGGCCGACGAGATTGGCTTGCTGGGTGCGTCGTTCAACGCGATGACCGATCGGCTTCGAGACGTCCACGAGTCTCTCGAGGAGAGGGTTCGGACCCTGGCGGCAGAACGCGAACGGCTGGCGGTCACGCTGCGGAGCATCGGCGACGGCGTCATCACGACCGACACCGAGGGCCGCGTGCTGTTGACCAACCATGTCGCCGAGCAGATGACGGGTTGGAGCGAGCGAGAAGCGTTCCGGCGGCAGTCCGCCGACGTATTTCGCATCGTGAGCGAGGAGTCAAGACAACCGTGCGAGGACCCGGTGACGCACGTGCTGCGGACGGCCAAGGCGGTCGCGCTGCCCGGCCGCTCGATCCTCCTTTCTCGCGATGGAAGCGAGCACGTCGTCGAGCACAGCGGTGCGCCCATTCGCGATGCCACGGGCACGGTCGTCGGCGTGGTCCTGGTGTTCCGGGACGTGACCGTGAGGACGAAGTTGGAGGCCCGGCTGATTCAGGCTCAAAAGATGGAGACCGTGGGTCAGCTTGCCGGAGGGATTGCTCACGATCTGAACAACGAGCTCACTCCCATTTGCGGATACCTCGATCTGATCCTGGGCGACGTTTCGCAGGACTCCGCTGAGCATCGGTTGCTGGAAGAAGCGCGACACTGCGCCTTTCGCTGCGTGGAGGTCATCCAGCGCTTGGTCGCCTTCTCACGAAAGTCGTCACAAAAGAAGACCGCGATTCGATTGGCGGACACTCTGCACGAGCTCCAGGGTCCCATGGCCCGCTTTCTGCCGAGCACGGTCGAGGTCGACATCCGGTGTCCGGACGATTTGTGGGGCATCGTCGGCAACGCGACCGAGCTCCATACGGTCTTCATGAATTTGGCGGCCAACGCGCGGGACGCGATGCCGAAAGGCGGTCGCCTCACCGTGCGTGCGCGGAACGTCGTCCTCACCACGGAACACGCCGCCATTGGTCCCCCGGGGTGTTATGCCGTGATCGAGTTCCGCGACACGGGTGTCGGAATGACCGCGGAGACGAAGCAGAGGATCTTCCAGCCATTTTTCACGACGAAGGGAGAATCTTACGGCACCGGCCTGGGCCTGTTCACCGCTCTCGGGGTGGTGAAGGATCACGGCGGGTGGATTGACGTCTCGAGCGAGCCCGGTGTCGGGACCGAGTTTCATGTCTACATACCGGCCTGCGCGGACATCCATCAGGTTGCCACCGCACCCTCCGTCGAGGTCGAAGAAGCACCGTGCGGCACGGAGACGATCTTGTTCGCCGACGACGAAGAGCATGTTCGCGCGCTGGGCAAGGTGTTCCTCGAGCGACTGGGCTACCGGGCGCTCCTTGCCGCGGACGGCTCCGAGGCGCTCGATGTGTACAGTCACCATCGGAGTGATATTGCGGCGGTAATTCTCGACATGACGATGCCACGATTGGCGGGTCTTCAAGCGATGAAGGAGATCCTGAGCATCGCTCCCGACGCAAAGGTCATCCTGATCAGCGGCTACACCTTGGGGCTGTCCCCGGACGAGCTGATGGCCGAAGGAGCAAGGGACTTCATCGCCAAGCCCTACACCATCGCCAGCTTCGCACGCACTCTGAGGAGGGTGCTCGACGCGTCAGCCAAGACGATGCCGTCAGCCAAGACGATGCCGCATCGCGCCGAGCTCGAGAGGCTCCACGAGCTGGCCGAGAACGGGAACATGCGCGACATCGTGGAGTGGACCGCACGCGTCGGTCCCGGTGGGTGCGAGACATTCGCGCGGGAAGTGCGCGCTTTGGCCGACGGCTTCCAATCGAAGGCGTTGCTGGAGCTGGCCGAGCGATCCCTGGAGCGGAGATAGCTGCATGAATCCGAATCAGGTAGCCCACGCGACGCGAAGCGAAGGCAAGAACAAGACGGTGCTCATCGTCGACGACAATCCTGGAAGCCTCGGTGTCGTCGTGAGCCATCTGGAGAAGCACGGCCTTCGGGTGGTGGTCGCCCAGGACGGCGAAGAGGGCATCAAGCGTGCAGCGCATCTTCATCCGGATCTCATCCTCTTGGACGTGCTCATGCCGGGACTCGACGGCTTCGAGACCTGCCTGCGTCTGAAGGCGCTGGAGAGTACCCGGGACATCCCGGTGATCTTCGTGACGGTAGTGACGGACATGGCGGGAAAAGTCACCGGCTTCCGCGTCGGTGGAGTCGACTACGTCACGAAGCCTTTCCAGCTCGAGGAGGTCCTGGCGCGCGTCACGATGCACCTGCGTCTTCGCGAGTTGACCGAGGAGCTGGAGCGCAAGGTTCGCGATCAGACGTTGGAGCTCCGGGACGCGAACGAAGCGCTCCGTGTGGCGAACGAGAGCCTCCGAGGGGCCGATCGGCGCAAGGACGATCTCCTCGCCATGCTCGCTCACGAGCTACGCAATCCGCTCATGTCGATCACGACCTCGATCTACACGCTGGGTCGGACGGTTTCCAAGAGCGATCCGGCCCGGCGCGCCGTCTCGACCATCGAGCGACAGACGAGACATCTGGCACGTCTGGTCGACGATCTGCTTGACGTTGCCCGCTTCGCGCAGGGAAAAATCGCGCTGACGCGTGAGCGGCTGGACCTGCGCGAGATCGTGCGCCGAACGGGTGAGGATTTCCGCGTCATGATGGACGCGCGCGGCATCGAGCTCACGGTCGAGACGCCCGAGCACGAGCTCTGGGTCGACGGCGACGCCGTACGACTCGCCCAGATCATCGGCAATCTCTTGCAAAACGCGCAAAAGTTCACCAATCCCGGCGGGCGGGTCACTCTCACGCTCGCGCCCGTGAGTGGTGAACCTGTCGCGTTGATACGAGTCCGCGACACCGGAGCAGGGATCGAACCGGAGCTGTTCGAACCACCTGTTCGAGCCCTTCGTGCAAGGCGAGCGCTCGCTCGCGCGAACGACGGGCGGTCTCGGGCTCGGGCTCGCGCTGGTCAAACGCGTTGCCGAGCTGCACGGCGGCTCCGTCTCCGCCACGAGCTCCGGACCGACCCTCGGCGCCGAGTTCATCGTCCGGTTGCCCATCCTCAGCGGCGCGCCGGCGCACGTTTCGGGCGAAGCGATCGTGCGCCCACAAGCGACCACACGCCGAGTGCTGGTCGTGGACGACGACCAGGACGTTGCGGACGGTCTCGCCGATGTCGTGAGAACGTTGGGCCACGCGTGCAACGTGGCCTACGACGGTCCCGGCGCTCTGACCGCCATTCACTCCACACACCCGGATGTCGTCCTTTGCGATCTCGGGCTACCTGGGATGAGTGGATTCGAGTTGGCCGAGGCGCTGCGCGAGGAGGGCGGAGGCGGAATCCGACTGGTGGCGATCAGCGGGTACACGCAACCTGCCGACGTGAAGAGAGCCACTGCATCGGGCTTCGACGCGCACTTTGCCAAGCCGCTGAACCTCGAGGACATCGAGCGGATCCTCCACTGACGTGGCGCGCTCGTGCCGAGGGTCCGCCGGGGTCAGAGCGCACTGACGCTGGAAGCGTGGACCCAACTGGGATGCGACAGGTGGTCGTCCGTGCCAATCGGGACCGCGGCGTGCGTGGTATGACGCCCCCATGGCGCACGACGAGCCCTCCGCCTCGACGCTGCGCCTCTTGCGGCCCGTCGATCCACGACGCGACCACACGCGCGGCGTGTGGAGCGACGACATCGTCGTCGTCGCCGCCTACGAGGACTTTCTCTGTCCCTATTGCCGGCGGCTGCGCCAGGTCCTTCTGCGCCTCCGTAAGGCGCTCGGCGATCGGCTCGTCTACGCCTTCCGCCACTTCCCGGGCGAGCGCGCGCACCCGGGCGCCGAGCTCGCCGCCCGCGCCTCGGAGGCTGCGGCCCGGCAAGGGCGCTTCTGGGAGATGCACGACCGGCTGTTCGACCGCGAGCCGCCCATCGGCAAGACGGACCTGTTCGACTTCGCGCGCGCCATCGGCCTGGACGTCGAGACCTTCGCGCGCGACCTCGAGAGCGACGAGGTGCGCGCGCGCGTCGAGCAGGACGTCGCCGAAGCCCGCAAGAACGGCGTGACGGGCACGCCCACGCTCTTCGTCGATGGCATTCGCTACGACGGCGCGTGGGACTACTACTCGCTGCTCGAGTCGCTCGAGCGCCCGTTCGCGGCGCGGGTGCAACGCTCGGCGCGCGTGTTCGCGAGCCTGCCGACGTCCGCCGGGCTCGTGCTTCTCCTCGCCGCCGTGCTCGCCCTCATTTGCGCGAACACCCCGTTGGCGCTTCTCTACGGGCACCTCATGAACGCGCGGGTGGTGGTCGGTCCGATGGGCAGCCCGCTGTCCTTGACCGTGCGCGAATGGTTCTCCGAGGGCCTGCTCGCCGTGTTCTTCCTGGTCGTCGGCCTCGAGATCCGGCGCGAGGTGACCACCGGCGCCCTGGTCGATCGGCGCGCGGCGCTCCTGCCCATCCTCGCGGCGGCGGGCGGCGTCGTGACGCCGGCGGTGATTACCTCGCCCTCAACCGGGGAGCCTCGTCCCACGGGTGGGCGATCCCCACGGCGACCGACGTCGCGTTCACGCTCGGCTTGCTCGCGGTCCTCGGCGAACGCATCCCCGCCGGCCTTCGCGTCTTCGTCGCCACGCTCGCCGTCGTCGACGACCTCCTCTCCGTGGGGACGCTCGCCGTCTTCTATCCCAGCGCCATCGCGCCGCCGTACGCCCTCGCCGTGCTCGGCGCCTTGCTCGTCCTCGTTGCGTTCAATCGTGCGCGCGTCTACGCCATCTGGCCGTACGTCGTCGTCAGCCTCGCGCTCTGGGTGTCGCTCCACGAGCTCGGCGTGCATGCCGCGCTCGCGGGCGTGCTCCTCGCGGCGTGCCTGCCGACACGCCCGGCTCCCGCGCCCGCGCCGCTGCTCGCCCAGGCCGCGACCGCGCTCGCGGAGCTCGCGCACGCCGAGAAGGAAGCGCGGCGCGAAGGTCGCGACGAACAGCGACTCGAGAGCGAGCCGATCTGGGAGTGGGCGGCGCGCAATCTGTCCGCGGCCAGCGCGCGACTCGCGTCGCCTGCGGAGCGCATCGAGCGGGCAGTGGCGCCGTGGAGCGCCTACGTGATCCTCCCGGCGTTCGCCGTCTCGGCGACGGGCGTGAGCCTCGGGGGCGACTTCTCGTCGCACGATGCCGGTCGCGTCTTCGCGGGAATCGTGATCGGGCTCGTCATCGGAAAGCCACTGGGGATCCTCGCTGCGTCCGGCCTCGCGATTGCGGCCCGGCTGGCGATCGCGCCGGAGGGCGTGACGACGCGTCTCTTCGTCGGCGCGGCGTGCTTGTGCGGCGTGGGTGACACGATGTCGCTGCTCATGGCCGATCGCGCGCTGTCCCCGGACGGAGCGTCGGTCGCCAAGCTCGCCGTCATGGCCGGATCGACGATCGCGGGAGCGCTGGGTATGGGGGTGCTGGCGTTTCGGAGGTTGGGGAGGCTCAGATCGGGTTGACCGTGCCGCTGCCCGCGCGCGCCATGGCGGGCCCCACGCTCAGCACCACGCTGCCACGCTTGTGGCCCGTATCGACGTAGGCGTTGCGACTAGGTCGTGCTTGGCGGGTGCCCTCGGGACGTCCGGCTCGTTCACGTAGCGGGAGTTACGCGCCGTCCACTGACGCTGGAAGCGTGGACCCAACTGGCATCCCGGCGCAGGATGGGGGCGTACCGGGCGCTTCGGAAGATTCGTCCGCGCCGGTGAAACGAAATCGAGCCCTTCCCGATTAAGGAAGTGAGATGGACGACGGCGACCTCGAACGCGCCGTGGCTTCCCCCAAGAGGCGCTCCGGCTCGACGAAGAGGTTCTTGGACTCGAGCCGGAGCGCCTCGTTTCCGACCCAAACGACCCTGGATCCCGACAAAAGGTCCTTGGATCTCTGGCCAAGGACCTTGGACATCGAGAAAAGGACCTTGGCGAGCTTGCCAGGGTCCTTCGCTAGCTCGCCAAGGACCTTTTGCAAGAGACAAAGGTCCTTGGATATCTAGCCAAGGTCCTTGGATGTCTAGCCCAGGTCCTCGGCCAAGATGAAAAGGTCCTTTGGCTCTTGGCCAGGGTCCTTGGCCAAGAAGCCGAGCTCCTGGGCCAAGAAGCCAAGGTCCTCTGCCATCTGGCCAGGGTCCTCGGCTCTCGCGCCAAGGTCCTTGGTCGAATGAAAAAGGTTCTTGGCCAGATAGCCAAGGTCCGCGGCCAAGAAGAAGAGGTCCGCGGCTAGCTGTCCAAGGCCCGCGGCCAAGAGGCCCAGGTCCTTGGCCAGATAGCCAAGACGCTTTTCTCGATGGCAAAGGTCCTTTGTCGAAACACAAAGGTCGTTTGCCAGATGTCCAAGGTCATTTTCTCGTTTGCCGAGCTTCGCTGTTCAACCCTCACCCACGAAACGGAGACTGTCATGACTACGACCATCAAGACCACCCACCGCGCCCTCGTCGCCCTCAGCCTGCCCAAGCCCGTTCCGGCCCTCCTTCTGTACGCCCAGAACGTCGTGACGCGGACGATGGGGAATCCGTTATTCCCCAACGCGGCGACCCTGCTCGCCACGGTGGGCGCCGCCATCGCCGATCTGCAAGCGGCCGAGGCGGCGGCCCTCTCGCGCATCAAGGGCGCCGCCGCCGCGCGCAACGAGAAGCGCAAGGCGCTCGTCGCGGCCCTCCTGCAGCTGCGCGCTCACATCCAGCAGACGGTCGACGCCGACGAGGCGAACGGCCCGGCGATCATCGGGGTGCGCATTGCCCTCGCGGGGGGACTGGCGCTGAATGCTCGCTTGGATCGCATCGCTGACGTGCGAGCGCGGCGCCGTTAGGTTGGCCTGCCGCTTCTGCGTGCGCGCTGCCGGTCTCCGTGCGATCCTCCGCCGGACCTATGGGACCGAAACAGGCGATACTCGCGAGGACTGTGGCTCTGCTCGCGTTGGCGACGGCATTCGGCTGCAGCGGTCGCAGCACGAGTGCGACCGTGTCGATCGGTGTCGCCGAGTGCGACGAGTATGTCACCAGGATGACCGCCTGCATGGCCAAGGAGCCCCGGATGAAGGCCATGGAGCCCGGGTTCCGGGCGCAGCAGGACGCGTGGAAGCAGATGGCGAAGACGAATGCGGCGACGGTGCAGGCGAACTGTAAGAGCGCGCTCACGAGCCTGCCGCCGAGCTGTCCGTAAGGTCGCACTTGTCTCGTCTTGCTTCCAGAGGGTGAGCCGCCCGTCGACGGTTCGGCGACGGGCCACGCTGCGATGCGAGCGATCGGTGGACGGATTTCGCCGTCGTACTCGTTGGGGTTCAGCTCGTGGCTCGAGAAAGCGGCTTCGTGTCGAGTGGGCTCGTCGTTCTGTTCGTGGGCTTCCGCTACGTGTTCGACGGAAGACGACCGAAGGTTCGACAAAGCGGCCTCTTGGCCTGAAGCAGCGGCGCGTTGGTCACCACGAGCGGCTCGTGGTCCACCAAAGGACGCGCTTGGGTCACACGCTTCATGCCTCGGTTCGCGAGGAGCGACACGTTCGTCTGAGGAAGACGCTTCGTGTCGAGTCGAAGCGGCGGCTTGTCTTCAAAGTGAAGCTCGTTGGGAACCGAGAGCGGCTTTCGCTCGACCCTCTTCTGCTCCCGGTCGACGGAGAGCCGCTCGTTGTTAACGGAATGCGGCTCCCGGTCGACTGAATGCGGCTCCCGGTCGACTGAATGCGGCTCCCGGTCGACTGAATGCGGCTCCCGGTCGACATCACGCCGCTCCCGGTCGACTGAACGCTGCTTTCACTCGACGGGGAGCGGCTCTTGCTCGTACGCGCTAGCGGGGCAGGTCTCGACGTGACGCGGCGTGGGCAGCGATGCGTCCGGCCGTCCTCGTCAGCGCCACAGCGTCGGCACGTGTGGCGACCACGTCACCCTCCCGCGCATGCGTCGTCTTCTCGGAGCCCAGCTGTTCGGCCCGCTCCTCCTTATGCCGACACTTGCCCGTTCAGACGACGGCGTCTTTGATGGCCTTGACGGGCCTGGCGCGTACGCCTTTGCTCGCGGGCTTCGCGGCGAACTTCTGCTTCTCTTTCGTGAACGGATTGATCCCCTCACGGGCAGGTCGCGCGGGCTTCTTCACGACCACGAACTTCGCGAACCCGGGCAGGACGAAGATGCCGTTCTTCTTGAGCTCCTTGTGACCCAGGTCCACCAGCGTCTCGACAATCTGTTTCACCTGCTTGCGGGAAACCTCCTCGCCGATCGCGTCCACCACTGCTTCCAGGATCGCGCTCTTCGAGAGCGGCTTGTTCTTCTTGCTCGTGCTGGGCTTCGCCATTTTCCGATTCTCCTGTTCTCCCCAGGACTTACGGTTGTCCGGGGCAAGAGCGCAATCGAAAACGCGGGGCCGGTGCGCTTTCTTGCTGCGGCAAGGCCCTCTTGGCACACCTCTAGCTGCTTCAGATCCCGCCGTCCGCCGGGCACGAGGGCTGAGTCGAGTATCCGGTGAGCGTGATGTTCCTCGCCGGTGCGGCGGGGTCGCGGGTCATGACGTAGACGTTCCCGTTCACCTGGGTCGCCACCGCGGCGCAGGCGACCGTCGAAACCTTCGCCGAGGAATCCGCGCAGTAGGGCGTCTGGCTCGAGGTGATGATCTCCCACGGCGGAGCGACTTCCACCAGCACCCAGGGTTCAACCGACAGCGACAATCCGACGCCGTAGACATAGCCGTCCGACGGACAGAGCGACGTGCATCGCGGGTCCACGCCCGGCGCCTCGGGAGTGCGTACGACGACTGGCAAGTAATCACTGTAGACGACCTGGGGATAGAGACTCGCGCCACAGACCGCCACCGCGCACATCGGAGCCGCGCCTCCCTCGATTGCATCTCGCGAGCACCCCGGGTCGGTCGCGCAGCAGGTCGGATCGCAGTCGAATGCGATCTCAATCTGCGAGTTGTTCATCGGGCAGGGATCGGGTTGCTGCTTGCTCGAGTCTGGCTCGTTCGAAGCATCGGCGTCGTTCGAGGCGTCGGCGGGGGGCAACGATCGATCGGCCCCGTCCGCAGTCGCGTCGAAGCCCGTGTCACCGCCCGCCTCTTCCGGATGACCGCCGTCCGGCGCCCCGGCATCGGCGATCAGGCAGACCCCGGCCTGAAGTTGCGTCCCTGGACCACACGACACGTTGGGGGAGCTCGATTTGCCGCCGCAGGCCCCGAGGCAAGCGACCGGGGACGACGCGGGAATCTGTTTCCAATGGCGAAGGCGGGCGAGGTGGGCGGCGACGGCGGGTCGATGGTCTCCGACATGCGACGCGGTCCCACAGTCGTGATTCGGCAGCCCCGACGGCCGCCGCCGCGGCGAACGCATGTCACCCATTCGGGTGACAGCCTCCCCGTAGCCTCGAGCCAACGCTGCCTCTAGCAAGCCGCCGTCGATGGGACGGGTGGGGAACAAGCGGGGGGGTGACGCGCGAGCTAGCTCGCGAGGCCGGGTGCGCGGCCCTCTTCCCGTCACCGCCGCAGTCGTCGTGCTGTCGTGCGGCGACGCGGCCACCCGGCTTTCCGCAGAACCTCGCTGCGGGAGACATCGACGGCGACGGGCGTAACGACCTCGTGATGGTCAACCTCACGATGCAGAACGCGACCGAGATCCTCGTCTTCCTCCAATCGAAGACAGGCACCTTTCCTACGTATGCCGTTTACCCCAATCCCCAGAGCACCTTCGCGCTCACCGTCGCCGACGTCAGCAACGACGGGCGCGCCGATGTCTTGACGAGCGACATCGGAGGGCAGCTGCAGGTCTGGACCGGCAAGGCGGACGGGACACTCGCGCCGGTGGCCAAGTACAGCACCAACCATGGCACGGCGGGATGTGGCGGCGCTCTGGTCGCCGACTTCACCGGCGACGGACTTCCCGACGCGCTCTGCCCGGGTGTGTTCCTCTTTCCGCAGACCCGCTCGGGCACCCTCGGGCCCGTGCAGTACCTCGCGACGGTAGGACAGCCTCCCTACGCATTCGGCGACCTCCACGGCAACGGCTTCCCCGATCTCGTCGGCGAGGATTTCTACCAGAACGTGGTGACGCTCTCGATCACGCCGTTCGTGGCCTGGAGCATGCTGGGGCTCCCCTACTCGGCGCCGCTCGACGGAATAGACAGCGGCGGCAACATGGCCATCGGCGACGTGACCGGCGACGGCCTCGACGACGTCGTGATTGCACATTCGGCCAACAACCCCGACGCGCGGGTGCTCGTCGCGGCCAGCGCCCGCGAGGGACGATTCCCGGAGCGGTCTCGTACCCGTCGCTCGACGTGCCGTCGCAGGTCGCCATCCGGGACTTCGACCTGGACTGTCGCAACGACGTCGTCGTCCAGCATGCGGGCTGGTTCGGCGTCGGCGTCTACCTGCAACGAGCCGACGGCACGCTCGCGCACGAGGTCGTGCTCCCGTCGGTTTACGGCTCGAACGTGCTCGCGAGCGCCGATCTCAACGGAGACGGGAAGCCGGATATCGCGACCGCGGACCAGGGCAAGCTCGTCCTCTTCACCAACACGCATTGATCCCCATGCGCCCCATCTCGTCCTCTTCTCTTTCGCTGCGCAATGGGCGAAGTTCACGGTGCCGGCCCCGTGGCGCGTAATGGCCCTGGGCGGCGATTTCCGTCATCCCGCCGACAATCACTGTCTCCTGTCGAGGACAGGAGCCATCATCGTCGCCCCGCAGGCGTGCATGCCCGCGAGGAACATCGTCGTGGAGGCCATCCCCACAGGGGGCATGTGCCCGTAGCGTGAGTCGGAGCGGGGTCACGCGATGGCATACGCCGACTCCGCGTGGATCTTCCCTCCCTGCGCGCCGCAGCGGAGGTCTGACCGCCGCGCCCTTCCCCCTGTGCCGCCGACCCGACGGCGGCACAGTCTTCTCGGCTCGATCCCCCAAAAAGCCCGCGATTCCCGCGACAAGGCGCGTGGCACGGCCACTGCTTTGCCCGGACCCATGCGACGAAATCGCCCCCTTGTAGCCCTCCCCCTCGCCTCTCTCCTCCTCTCGCTCGCGGCGTGCAGCGGGAGCCAGCCCGGCGCCGGTGGGTCCGGCAACCCGCCGAACGTCACGGTCGACAAGGCGAGCGTCCCGCGCGACCCCGCGAGCGGCATCGGTCCGGATGTCCTCGCCGGCGCCGTCGACGCGAACAACGCCTTTGCGTTCGACCTCTACAACCGCGTCCGGGCGGCGAGCACCACGCCCGGCAACGTGCTCACGTCGCCCGTGAGCGCCTCGCTCGCGCTGTCGATGGCATACGCAGGCGCCGAGGGCCAGACCGCGACCGAGATGGCGACCGCGCTGCACTACGGCGCCGCCGCGAGTACGATCTTCGACGGCCAGAACGCGCTCAGCCAGGCGCTCGCGGCGCGCGCGGCCAACGCGCTGGCAGCCGGGCAGCAGGCGGCCTCCGAGTCGCAGCAGCCCGCGCCGTCAGCCGGCGATTTCGTGCTCCAGGTCGTCAACTCCGTCTGGGGCGAGAAGACCTACCCCTGGGCGCAGCCCTTTCTCACAACGCTCGCCAAGAGCTACGGCGCGGGCGTGTACCTCGAGGACTTCGTCCACCAGTTCGACCCCGCGCGGCAGGCGATCAACGCGTGGGTCAGCAGCGAGACCGCCGACAAGATCAACGACCTCTTGCCCGCCGGCTCGCTCGACGACTCGACCCGGATGGTCCTCGTCGACGCCGTCCACCTCAAGCTCCCGTGGGCCACGCCCTTCGCGGCCAGCGCGACCGCGCCCGGCACATTCACCCGCGGCGACGGGAGCACCGTGTCGGCGCCGTTCATGAACCAGACGCAGTTCGAGCTCTACGCCGACGACGGCAAGGCGCAGATTGTCTCGCTGCCGCTCGTGGGCAACGAGCTGTCGGTCGTCATCGCGCTGCCGCACGGGGACCTCGCTTCGTACGAGGCGGGCCTGACCGCGGCGACGCCGAGCGCGTTGGCGCCTCCCGCGTCGACCCGGAACGTGAGCCTGTCGCTTCCCAAGGTAGCGTTCACGACGCCCACCTTCTCGCTCGCCCAGCCGCTGCAAGCGATGGGCATGGTGCAGGCGTTCGATCAGAACTCCGCCGACTTCAAGGGCATGTGCCCCCATCCGCCCAACGGCGAGAACCTCTACGTGGGCGACGTCCGGCAGAAGGCCATGCTGGCGATGCAGGAGTCGGGCGTCGAGGCCGCCGCCGCGACGGCGGTCGTCATCCTCTCCGGCTCGGCCGAGCCGCCGCCGCCCGTCTCGATGGTCGTCAACCGACCGTTCGTGCTCGCCATCGTCGACGGGCCGACCGGCGCCATCCTGTTTCTGGGGCACGTCGACGATCCGACCGACGTGGGCAGCCCGTAGGCACTCATTGAATCGGCGCGTAGCAGCGCCCGTTCGTGCACGGGACGCCGTTGCAGCAATCCGACGAGACCGTGCAGATCTGACCGTACAGCGCACACCCGGGAGGGGGCAGCACGACGCCGCTGCTGCTACCGCTGCTGGTGCTGCCGCTGCTGCTCGTCGAGCTCCCGCTGCTGCTCCCACTGCTGCCGCTGCTGCCGCCGCTGGAGCTCCCGCTGCTGCTGCTGCTGCCGCCGCACGGCCCGCACACGCCACGCGAGCTCCCGGCGGGGAGGATGCACGACGTGCCCGGGCAGCAGTCCGCGTTGTTGGTGCACAGGCCGCACGCCTGGATGCACACGTTGCCGGAGCACACGTAAGGCGGCATCCCGCCGGCGACCGGATTGGGCACGCACGGCATGTTGTTGCAGCAGTTCGCGCTCGACGCGCACGCGGCCCCCGCGTTGACGCACGCACCGGCGCACCGGGGCACACCGACGTTGTCCTGATGGCACGTATCCTGGTTCTCGCAGTTGCCGCTGCAGCAATCGCACGACGAGTTGCACGACATCGTGGCCAGCTTGCAGACGTCGCCATCGGGCTTGCAGCCCATCGGGTTGCGGCACACGCCGACGCCCGATCCCGAGAGGACGCAGGTGACGGGCTTCTTCGATCCGCCGGGCAGGCCCGTGGAGCCGCAGCAGTCGCTGTCCTGGGTGCACAGGTCGCCGACGACGTGGCAACCGCTGGCGGGCTGACAGACGAGCACTCCCGTGGGACCCCACGGGGCGCACGCTCGGCTGCAGCACGCCCCGCCGCACGCGGGCAGGCCGCCCTCGTAGGTGCCTGTGCCGCTCGTTCCGGTACCCCCGCAGAGCTGCCCGTCCTGCAAGCCGCAGTTCGCCGGGCCGCTCGGCGACGAGGCGGCGCAGGTGCCGAGCGCCTGCCCGGCCATGACCGTGCAGACGCCGGTGCAGCAATCGGTGTTGCTGGCGCATGTGTCGCTGGGCTGACCGCAGAACGAGGACGGCTGGCAGCTCCCGCCCGTGCAGAGCTGCGAGCAGCAATCGGCGTTGCTGCTGCACTGGTTGCCGAGCGTCTTGCATGTGCCGCTGAGCGCGGCGCACGAGCCGCTGGAGCACGACTGGCTGCAACACTGTCCGGCGGCGGTGCACGAGCTGCCGTCGGAGGAGCAGGCCGGGTAGGCGCATACGCCGCCGCTGCAGTCGCCGCTGCAGCAATCGCCCGCGACGGAGCACGCCGCGCCGAGCGTGAGGCAACTGCCTACGGCGCCGGCGCCGCTGCTGCTGCCGCCGCTGCCGCCGCTCGATCCTGGACCGAAGACGCCCGGCGTGAGGCCGCCATCTCCGTGGATTCCAACGCCGCTCGAACTTGCCGTCGAATCGGCGCTCGCGTCGACGGGCCCCGTGACGTGCGCTGCACCACCGCAGGCGCTGAATATACCGCCGAGAGCCGGCCACGACGCGAGAGCCGCGACGCACAACAAGATCGTTCGAACAGCGCGGATGGCGGCCTTCATGCTCCGCGCCCGCCAAGCACGTGCCGTTCCGCGAGCGAAAACAGGGAAATGCGCGTGTTCGTCGGCAGCAGCTGGCCACTCGACTGACCGCTGGCTGGTCACTCCAACGGACGGTCTGGCGGCCTCTCGGCCTCGCTCGCCCGACCCACGCTCCTTATTGTGGCGGCGGCATCCCCGGCGGCGGCGGGACGATCGTGTCCGGGACGACGCACGACGAGAGGTCGAACAGCATGAACTCGAGCACCTTCTCTTGCTCGGAGAGCGCCAGTGCCTGCGTGCCCGTCGTCGGGCCCGGCGAGCAACCAGCGGGCGCGGGCGCCTGGTCCTTCGTCGTGTAGCTCCCGCCGACGTGCAGATCGCTGAAGACGGCGCGACCGCAATAGCTCATGCCACTGGGATCGGGCGTGACGGTCGGATTGAGGTTCACCGGCGTATCGAACGAGAAGTACATCGTCTTCCCGGCCATACCGCCCGTCCCGGAACCGTCCGACGTGATCCAGGGCTGCGACGGCTTTTGCGGCGCGGCGACGACGGCGTTGTAACGAGGATCGAATATGGGCACATCGCCGATGGCCACGCCCTTCTGTCCGGTCGAAAGCGCGCCGACCAGGTTGAGCCACTGCTGGAGCGCCTGGCCCTTGGGGAACGGCATGCCGTTCAGGTTGAGGGTCTGGTCGACGACCCCACCAATGGGACCGTAGTTCGAGGTCGAGGCCTGCGACCACGTCGCCAGGTTGGTGCCCCAGTCCATCGGCGCGGTGTACGTCTGCGACGAGCCCATGGGGCCGCTGAACCAGGCATAGTGGAAGTGGGAGGCGAAGACGCGCCCGCCGGCGTTCAGGTACGTCTCCAGGTTGGCCGGCTTCGCGTCGTACGTTTCACCGCCCTCGCAAGAGAGCAGCGTGATGTCGTACGGCATGAGGTGGTCCGAGCTGTCCCAGAGCGCCATATCGCTCGCGGGCGCGCCGGGCGTGGACGGGGCTTCCTGCGCCCCCTGCGACGTGGGCGAGGGCTTCGAGGTACCCGTTCCCCCGGCGAAGAGGTGAATGTGCCCCGCCATCGAGGCGCCCGGGACGTACTCGGAGTCCGCGACGCCCATGCGGTGCATCAGGCACTCGAGCGTGTCGGAATACCCGGTGGACACGGCGATATCGGGAATGTTGTCGTCGGTGTCGCCGGCAGCCACACCGCCTGGCAACGTGAGCGACCCCATGGGCTGCGGGTTGTCCTGACACGCGGTCACGTTGATGTGGACCAGGCGTCGCCATTTGCCAATCTGGAGAACGAGCGGCACCATCGAGCCGACGGGCGCGTCCTTCAACGTGAATGTCCCGTCGACGCCGGTCTGCGCCGTCGTGATGGCGCCGCTCTTGTAGAGCGCCGAGCAGCTGCAGGCGTCGCCGCCGGTGGGGACCCCTCTCGGAAGGGGTTGCAGAGGAACGACCGGGACGTACACCGCGACGTTGTAGAGCGGGTTGTTGCCCGCGGGGTCGAGGACGGTGCCGGAGATCGTGGTGGTCATGCCGCCGCCGGAGCACGCGACGTTGCACTGCAGGCCGGCCGGGCACTGGTAGCCGCCGTCGCCGACGTATCCGCCGGAGCCGCCGCTCGAGTTGTTGAACCCGCCGCTGCTGCCGCTGCCGCTGCTGCCGCTTCCGGTGCTCCCGCTTCCGCTGCCGCTGCTGCCGAAGCCACCGCTGCTGCTCGAGAAGCCGCCGCTCCCGTGCGTCCCGCCGCACCCCGACACCGACGCTACGTAGAGAGGAAAACCGCACCCGACGACGAGCGCAAACGCGACTGAGAATCGTTGCATGATGTCCTCCGCCCCTCGTGGAGCGTGATTGTTCCGCCGGCGCTACGATTGCCGCGCACAAAGCAGCCCATGGCGAGTTCCCATCGCCAACGGATTGGCAACTAGGCAATCACCGAGAGGCGCGCCCGCCACTCGTTCCCAACCAGGGGCAACAAACATGCCCTTTGCCCGAAACGGGACTCTCGATCGCGCCCCGTGCACGCTGGCCGTTACGGTGTGCTTCCCTCTGTTTCGATCGCGGGGGGCTCGAGGCCCCAGGGTGCGGCCACCCGCACCGCAGACCGCGCCGCCCTCGACGGTATTCGAACCCAGACCGGGTCGCCGCCGCCCACAAACGAAACAGTCCGCGAGACGCCGAAACAGCGCGCTGTTCGACTCGAGCCATTCGGTGGCCCCGTGCGGCACGAGGAGCGAACGCTCATCGCATCCCGATCGAAACAGAAACCGGAACACCGCCGCTCGATGCCGTAAGTAGGCAAGTGGCAGCGCGTGTGATTGGGGTCAGACGACGGACAAGGACGCTCCGAGCATCAAAAAGTTAGGATCGCGTAAGCCCCGAGTAGGGACGTCGCGCGGTACCGTGCGCGTCCTCCAGTTCGGTCCACGGTTTAGGCCGGTGCCGGCAAGGAAGGCGTGGGGTTAGAGCCCCACACCCACACAACTTTTCGCTGTCGGAGAAGGCCTTATGAACCGACCCATTCTGTTTTTCGCCACTGCCGTCGCCTTGGTGGGTGCGAATTGCACGCAGTCAGGCCCGGACACTACCGGTGGCAGCAGCTCCAGCGGCGGCAGCTCCAGCGGCGGCAGCTCGGGGGGGTCGAGCGGCGGATTCGAGCTCGGGCACCAGCAGCACCTCCAGCAGCGGCAGCGGCTCGAGCAGCAGCGGCTCCAGCAGCGGGTCATCGAGCAGCAGCGGCGGGTCGAGCAGCAGCGGTTCGAGCAGCGGAGCGAGCGACGACGGTGGCTCGGACGCGACGGTGGGGGACGGCGGGATCAGCGTCGACTCCATCGTGCCCACGCTCAACGGCTATCTGTGGATTGGCACCTGCGCCACGGGCTCCGCGTCGGGCCTCGACTGCCCCATCAAGGACGACAACAACCAGTGCCCGAACCTCACTGCGACCAGCTACGATATGCGTGGAGCGTTCCGAAGGTTCACGCACAACGTCGGCGGAACGAGCGGGACGAAATACACCGTCACTTTCGAAGTACGCGGTGTCGCGGGAGGCCGTTGCTACAACGGCGGCACCGAGCAGACGCCGATCCTCGGTCCCGACCCGGAGGGCTCGACCGGGAATGACGGGTGGTACGTCGGCGGGACGCCCACCGACAGCAAGTGGAACACCTACGAGTTCCACGTGAATCCGCCGGTGCCCGGGGAGGCGAATGTCTATTATCTGAACGCCTTTCCCCCGAGCTCGGCGTTCTGCGAGCGGCACGAGACGTTCGTCTTCAAGTACACCGCGAGCTTCTCGGTCCTCGGCGGCGGCACCATCGAGACGGTGCTCCACGATTCGAACTGCCTCGGGCAGCAGAATTGCGGAGCGCCCGACAACCAGCCCACCTGCGCCAGCCCGCGCACGGTCGATTCTGACGGGGATGAATCCGCAGCCGCCGGCGCCTTTCGCGCAGCCGGTGACGGAGAACGGCTTCGACCCCCAGTGGCTGTTCTTCAACGTCAAGAGCGTGACGAGCCCGTAGCAGCGACGAAGCAGCGGAACGACCGAGAGAACGCATTTGGCCTCCAAACGATTTCGGAGAGCGACAAGCGTCGCCCTCTGCGCGGCGATTGCCTGTCCGCTGCTCGCGCCCAGCCGCGCCCAGGCGCAGGTCACTCCCGTCAACACGGACGCGGAGGTTCCCCCGGCCA
>CAVREO010000012.1:0-202430 GCA_963720145.1 uncultured delta proteobacterium | reverse complement strand
CGAAGAACAAAGCGGCGGTGACCGCCCTGCGGGAAATCGCCACCGGCAAAGTGCACTACGACCGCCCCAGCCACGACGCCGTCCAAGTGTACATCGAGGAGCTGAACAAGCGCGAGTTCGGTTGACGGGCACGCGGCCTCCGGGCCGGGACCGCGAGCTGGAGGTCGGCTCGCTCGCGCACTACGAAGACGCCGCGTACTACACGGCGACCTATGCGCGGCGCCTCGAGGACGTCGCGTTCTACGTCGCGCTCGCCTTGAAGGCGGGCGGGCCTGTCCTCGAATACGGCGTCGGCAACGGGCGAGTAGCCCTGCCGATTGCGCGCCACGGCGTGCCCGTCGTCGGAGTGGATCACTCACGCCCGATGCTGGCCGATCTGCGTGCGCGCCTGCGGTCGGAGCCGCCGAAGGTGCGCCGCCTCGTGCGCGTGGTGCGTGGCGACATGCGACGCGCGCGCCTTCGCGAGCGATTCCCGCTCGTGGTCGCGCCCTTCAATGCCGCGCTGCACCTCTACACGCGTCCCGACGTCGAACGCTTTCTTGCGCGCGTACGGGAGCACCTCGCGCCGGCGGGTCTTTTCGTCGTGGACATTTCGATGCCGCCGCTCCAGGACCTCGTGAGGCCTCCGTCCAAGCCGTTCAACGCGCCGCGTTTCCGCCATCCCACGGCCGATGTCCTGGTCAAGAATCGCGAGTGGTTCGACTACGATCCGCTACGCCAAGTGCTCTTCGTGACCATGGACTTCGAGCCCGTGTCCGTTCGCGAGCAAGGCCAGAGTGGCCGTGACCAAGCGTGGTCGACGCCCCTGGCGCACCGGCAGTTCTTTCCGCAGGAGTGGGAGGCCCTGCTGCACTACAACGGCTTTGCCGTCGAGCGCGTAGAGGGCGACTTTCACGGCGGGCCGCTCACGCGAACGAGCGACGTCATGGTCTGGTACGCACGGAGACGAGAGAACCGCGCGCCGAGAAGGAGGGCGGCACCATGAGCATTGCGGCGCGACTCACGGAGGTGCGCCAGCGCATCGAGCGGGCGGCGATCACGGCGGGTCGTGATCCCGCGAAGATCAGCCTCGTCGCCGTGTCGAAGACGAAGAGCCCCGAGGCGATCCGCGAGGCGTTTGCCGCCGGGCAGCGGGCGTTCGGCGAGAACTACGCGCAGGAGCTGGCAGCGAAAGCCGAGGCGCTCTCCGATCTCGAGGGGCCCCCGGGGACGTCCCAGGGCATCGAGTGGCACTTCATCGGGCACCTGCAGACGAACAAGGCGAAGATCGTCGCCCGCTACGCGCATGTCGTGCACACGGTGGATTCGACGACTCTCGCCCGAGAGCTCGGCAAGCGCGCGGCCATGGCGAGGGAACGTGGCGAACGTGCCGGAGAAGGCCTGCCGCTTCCCGTGCTCATCGAGGTGAACGTCGCACGCGAACGCGAGCCCCAAAAAGCCGGGGTGGTTCCGAGCGAGATTCAAGAGGTGATGGACGCCGTAAGGCGAGAAGAGGCGCTCGTCCTGGCTGGGCTGATGACCGTCCCGCCGGCGGACGATCTCGATGCCGCCCGTCGGGGCTTCGAGACGCTCGTCTCCCTGCGTAACCTCCACGGCGGCGCCGCCGCCCTGCCGCACCTGTCGATGGGCATGACCGCCGATCTCGAGGTGGCTGTCGCCTGCGGTGCGACAGTCGTCCGCATCGGGACGGCGATCTTCGGCCCAAGGACTTAGGCCTGCTCGCGCTCCGTAAGGCCCGATCGTGCCTGTCGTCCCACACCGGCGCTTCTTTGCTCACGCCGGCGGACGCTTCGTCGCTTCGCCTCGACCTCCCACCTGGTCGAAGAGGGAGCTTTGAGCGTATCTTGAGGAGATATAGTGGGGTCTCCCTCGACCACTCCCGTGCGCATCCTAGGACGCTATGCCCTTTACGGGGAGATCGCGTCCGGTGGGATGGCGACGGTCCATTTCGGCCGATTGCTCGGGGTCGTCGGGTTCTCCAAGACGGTGGCCATCAAGCGCCTGCATCCGCAGCTCGCCAAGGATCCCGAATTCGTTTCGATGTTCCTCGACGAGGCGCGCCTCGCGGCACGCATCCGCCACCCTAACGTCGTCTCCACGCTGGACGTCGTCGCGCTTCACGGCGAGCTGTTCCTCGTCATGGAATACGTACAGGGTGAGTCGCTCCGGCAGCTCGTCCGCGGGGAGGCGCACGAAAGCGGTCACATGCCGGCTTCGATCGTCGGCACGATCATGACGGGCACGCTCCACGGTCTCCACGCGGCGCACGAGGCGCGCAGCGAGCGCGGCGAACCGCTGGGGATCGTGCATCGCGACGTCTCGCCGCAGAACATCCTCGTCGGCATCGACGGCGTTCCGCGGGTGCTCGACTTCGGCGTCGCCAAGGCGGCCGGACGAGCGCAGACGACGCGCGAGGGCCAGCTCAAAGGCAAGCTGGCGTACATGTCTCCGGAACAGCTCATGGGCCGGGGAGTCACGCGCTCGACCGACATCTTCGCGGCGTCGATCGTCCTCTGGGAGGCCCTCACGGGGCAGCGTCTCTTCGGCGGCGAGAGCGAGGGCGAAGTCGTCAAGCGAGTGCTCGACGCGCACGCCGATCCTCCGAGCACGATCGTCCCCTCCTTGCCCAAGGAGCTCGACGCGATCGTCCTGCGCGGGCTGGCGCGCGATCCGGCGCAGCGCTTCGCGACGGCCCGGGAGATGGCTCGCGCGCTGGAGAAAGCGCTGCCCCTCGCGACTACCTCGGACGTGGGCGAGTTCGTGGAGAAGACCGCGGGTCCCGCGCTCGCTCAGCGCGCCCAGCGAATCGCGAAAATCGAGTCGAGCTCGTCTCTGCTGAGGGCCCAGGAGGGCGTGCCCAAGTCGCCTCCGCCCTCGGAAACGAGCTGGCCCTCGCTCGTCCTCCCCGCAGACGCGGCCCTGCGTCCGTCGGCCACGACGAAGATCGAGCTGACCGATCCGGACCCCGCACCGACTCCGTTGCCGCCCGGCGAGCAATCCATCGGCGCCATCGTCAGCGACTCGGTGCCTCGCCCGCATACCGGTCGCGAGGAGGAGCCGACGTTTCTGCGCCTCCGAAGGCGAGTGCTCCGCCGGATCGTTTTGACGTCCGGCGCCGTGGCGAGCGCGATACTCCTCGTCGCCGTGGGCGTCGGCCTTCGTCAGCTGCGCCAACCAGCCGCGCACGCTGCAACCCCGGCGGTTGCCGCGCCTGCGCCCGCTGCCCCGCAACCGCCCCACGTCCCTCCGCAGCCTTCCGCGGACCCAGCGGCGGTCGATGCCGTCCCCGTCGAGCCGGCAGCTCCGCCAGCCGCCCGGACGCCCGCGCCCGCCGTCCAGGCTCCGGTCGTCGCGGCCCCCCCACGCGAGCCCGCGCCCCGACCCGCGCCGCGTCGTCCGGCCGGTGTGTCGTGCGACCCACCGTACGTCCTCGATGCGAGCGGCTTCCGGCACTACAAGCGGGAGTGCTTGCGATGAGGGCGCTCGTCCTCGCAGTCGCGGTCGGGGCCGCCGCCGCGACGCGAGCGACGGCGGCACATGCCGACTCCGCCGACGACTGCATCGCGTCGGCCGAGCAGTCGCAGCCCTTGCTGCACGAAGGAAAGCTGAGCGCCGCTCGCCGCAAGCTCATGACGTGCTCGCGCGCCGAGTGCCCCTCGGTGGTGCGGAACGACTGCGTGAAATGGCTGGCGGATGCAGACGCGTTGATGCCCTCCATCATCGTGCGCGCGGTCGACTCCACAGGCGCCGACGTCATCGGCGCCCGCGTGTTCATCGATGGCGAACGGCAGGACGCGCGCTCCGAGGGCAAGGAACTCGAGGTCGACCCCGGTACGCACACGCTGCGGCTCGAACACGACGGAAACGGGCCCGCCGAGCAGCAGATCGTCGTCCGGGAATCGGAGCGACATCGCATCGTGTCGATCTCGTTCGGTGCGCCGGCTTCGGCGCAACCATCCGGCACGCTGCAGGTCGCCCCGTCCCAGGAGTTGCCTCGGCCGACCTCGGGACGTTCGGTCCTCTTGCCGGTCGTTCTGGTGAGCGCAGGCGGCGTTGGCCTGGCCGTCGCGTCGTTTCTCTGGGTCTCCGGGTTGAGCGATCGCTCGACGATGTCGTCAGGGTGCGCGCTGACGCATTCCTGCCCCGAGACGCAAATCGACTCGGCTCGGGGGAAGCTGGTTGCCGGCGACGTCCTGGGCGGAGCGGGCATCGTCGCGGCCGTCGCGGGCCTGGGGCTTCTGATCTTCGGGCACAGCGACGCGCCGCAGGCGACGCCCGTGGCGCTGCAGCCGATCCCCGGCGGAGCGCGGCTCGAGCTCCAGGGGCGTTTCTAGGCGAGCAGCACGCGCTGTCCGCGGCCGACGTCCACGGGCGCTGCGAGGGCCGCGTGGTGCACGCGCTTCGCCCATCGAATGGCGTCGACGAGCGTCGCGCGCCGGACACGGGCGCCGGCGCGGACCGCGAGCCGACCCGCGATGAGGGATGCGAACGTGCACCCTGTGCCGTGGACCGCGCCCACCTCCAGGCGGCGCGCGCGCAGCTCGATGACTTCGCTGCCCAGCGCGAGGACGTCCACCGCGGCCGCCCCCGCAAGGTGCCCGCCCTTCACCAGTACGGCATGCGCGCCGGTCTGCCTCAGCGCGCGCGCGGCGTCGTGTGCCTCGCTCACGGTGCGCACGCTCTCGCCGAGCAGCACCCCCGCCTCCTCTGCGTTCACGGTCACGACAGTCGCGCGCGGCAAGAGCTCGTCGCGAAGCGCATCCGTCGCGCGGCGCGCGAGCAGTCGCGCCTGTCCGCGGGTCGGCCGCATCGGCGTGTCGATGACCACCGGCACCTCGGCGTATTGCGCCAGGAGCCTGGCGACGGCCAGCACGTTGGCCGCCGTACCCAGGGCTCCTACTTTGACGGCGCGAACCCTCTGGTGCCGGAGCACCTCGCCAGCCTGGTCGACCAGATCGCGAGCCCCGAGGGCCCGCACGCGCCTCAGCCCAGCCGTCGATTGCACGGTGACGATCGCCACCGCGGCGCACCCGAATGCGCCCGCCGCCGCGAAGGCGCGGAGGTCGGCGAGGACGCCGGCGCCGCCGCCCGGGTCGAGGCCCCCGATGGCGAGGGCGCACATGGCGCGTTCGGTGGGAATGGCGGGCATCGTTCTACCCCGATTGACAGTGCGAGACGAGCGCTGATAACCCGTGTAAGGATGCGCGCGCCCGTCGCGGTCGTTGCCGCCTTCGTAGGCGTGGCCCTCGGGCTCCCAGCGCGCCAGGCCTTCGCCCAATGCGTCGACGAGGAGCTGAAGTCGGAGCTCGTGGGTGGGCGCCACTATCGCGGGGTGCAGGAGCGCCTATTCACGAAAGCCTTCCGTCACGAACTCTCCGCCATGGGCGGCTTCTACGCCGCCGACCTTTACTCGTCCAACTGGCTCGCCGGAGGCGCGTACTCGTTTCACTTCAGCGAAGACCTCGCGCTCGAGGCCAGCGTTCAGTTCACGCGCTTCCGCAGTGCCGTCACCGACGCCTACGAGCGCCGCTACCCGCAAATCCAGGTGATCGATCGGCCCGACAAGCCGGGGACGCTGTACTTCGGACACCTGGTCTGGTCGTTCGCCTACGGCAAGCTGCGGTGGATGGGCGACGGCATCAGCCGCTTCGACTTCAATTTCGCGATCGGCGCCGGGGTCACCGACGACTCGACCTCGCGCGGCGCGACGGCAAGCGCGGGAATTGGCACGAAGCTCTACTTCGGCAAGTGGTTCGCCGTCAGGCTCGATGTACGCGACCACGTGCTGCGGGAGGTGCTCGTCGGTGACGAACACCTGGTGAACGACGTGCTCGTGACGCTCGGAGCGAGCGTGTTCATCCCGTTCGGCGGGTGATACGCTCGTAGGCACCATGCAATGCGTGCGTGCTCTCGCCGGAGCGATGCTCGCTGCGGTGCTGGTGGGCAGCGCGGCCCTGGCGCAGACCCACGGACCGCGCCCCGCGAAGCCGACGACCAAGCCCAGGCCGGCCGCCTCCGCGGCGGGAGAGAACCCCTACGAGGCATCCCCGGCGCCCGCCCCAGCGACTTCCACGGCCGGCCCCACTCCTCCCGGTGGGGCGCCCGATGCCGGTCCCGTGCCCGCGCCGCTGGCCGAGCCTTCGGCCGGGGCCCGATTGTCGCCGCTCAACCCGGCGCCCGCTGAATTCTCCGACGCAGGTGGCCCGCCCACCTCGACCGACTACGACCGCCTTCTCTCGGACATCGCGGCGCTGCGCGCTCGCGTCGCCGCCGTCAGCGATACCCTCTTTCATTCGCGCATCGCCATTTCCGTCGAGACCAGCGGCGAGGCAACCCGCATCGCGAGCCTCGCCGTCTCGCTCGACGACGGCATCGTGTGGACCTCGCCCGCGTCCTTCCGTGCCGAAGACGCCACGACCATCTACGACCACGCCGTCGCCCCGGGAAACCACGCCGTGACCGTCGAAGTGGAGCAGCGGGACCGGACGAGCGACGTGTTCCGGTCGGTGCAGAGGTCCCGGTTCATCGTCGACGTGCCCACCGATCAGCGTCTCGCGCTCGAGGTCAAGCTCTGGGACGACTCGAACATGGCCGACTTTCCGAAGGACAAGCAGGGTCGCTACGAGCTCCGTGTGCGCGCGCGGGTGAAGGCGCAGGCTCAGGCGACAGGCCCACGCTGAGGCGGCATGCGAGCTGCGCGTCCCTCTCGGCTTGCGTTCCTCGCGCTCGTCCTGCTTGCGCCGCCGGCGTCCGCGCAGGCACCAGCGGCAACGGCGCCTCCCGCCGCCTCCACATCCGCGCCGCCGCGGGGCGCCGACCAGGGCCGCCTGTTCGCGCAAGCGCTCCGGGCCTACCGCGCCGCCCTGCGGGCCCGGCGCCTGGGGCAGGAGGAGCTGCGGAAGGAAGACGTCGCGGCTCGCGTGGGAGAGGGCGAGCAGTTGATGAACGGCGGCCGCGTCGACGAAGCCATCGCGCTGCTCCTGGCGCTGGTCGAGGCTCCGGAGTTCGACCTCTACGCGGAGTCGCAGGACGGGCGCGCGGCCGTGTTTCGCCTGGGCGACGCGCTCGCGCAGGCGGGCATATTCGAGGCGGCGCGCGCCTATCTGCGGCGCTCGATCGAGGCTCGCGGCGCCTGGGACGACGGAGCGATATGGGCTCGCCGCGCAGTCCGAAGACTGGTCGACGTGGCTCTGCAGAGCGCGGAGTTCGCCGAGGCGTCGCGCGACCTCGCGAAGGTGCCTCCCGGCGTCCCCGAGGAGGTACACGGCGAGATTGCGTACATGAACGGACGCGCGCGCGAGGCCGCGGGCGACCCCGACGGCGCGCTGGCCGCGTACGCGGGCGTGACGCAGCGGAGCCGCTTCTGGGCCCAGGCGACGTATCTCTCGGGGCTCATCCACGTCGAGAAGGGCAACTACCGCGAAGGCGAGAACCTCCTTTGCAAGGTCGCCGATCCCAAACGCTCGCAGGCGACGACGCCCGTCTTTGCGGACGAGAAGTTCTTCGCGGTGCGCGACCTGGCGCGCCTGGGGCTCGGTCGCATCGCGCACGAAGAGGGGCGTAACGACGACGCGCGCTACTACTACTACCTGGTGCCCCGGGACTCCGAACGCCTCGCGGAGGCGCTCTACGAGGCGGCGACCACCCGTTACGAGAAGAAGGACTACGAGGGCGCGAGCGAGCTACTGGGCGAGCTGGCGGCGCTCGGAATTCACCACAGATACGAGGACGAAGCGTGGGTCCTCGGTGCGTGGGTCGATCTGGCCCGGTGCCACTACAACGAGGCCGACGGCAAGCTCATCGCGTTTCTCGCACGCTACGAGCCGGTGCGCGACGCCGCGCGGCGCATCGCGCAGAGCGACGCGTCGACGCAGCGGCTGCTCGCGGCGGTCCGGTCGGGGACGGACGCGGCGGGCGTCGAGATTGGCGGCGTCGATCCCGAGGTGTCGCGGATCGTCGCGGCCCTCGTGCGCGTCGACCCTGCGTACACCCGGGTACTCGGTCGGCGCGCGGTGCTCGAGCGCGAGGCCTCCGGGCTCGTCGCCACGCTCGGCGCGATTGGCGACATGCAGCGCGCTCTCGCGACGAACGGCGGGGTGCGCCCGTCCGTCGAGTCCCCCTCGGACGATGCGCGCAAGGCCCGAGATGCGCGCGAGGCGCTGGACGGACTGGAGCGCCAGATTGCCACCCTCGAGTCGTCACACGCGCCCAGCGACCAGGTCGCGCCGCTGCGTCAGCAGCTCGCGGAGATGAAGCCCCGGCTCGCGCTCTCACCGTTGGCACCAGGGGCAGCGGGCGTCGCGGCGGAGCCCGGAGCGGGTACGGACCTCCCCGACCTGCTGCGCGCGGACGCGTCGCTCGGCGCGGAGATGCAGGCGCGGATCGCGAAGGACCGCAAGGAGCTCGCTGACTCCGAGACGGCTCTCGCTCGCGATGCGCTCCACAGGCTCGACATGCGCCTCTCTCGGCTGCTCCGGCGCGCACGCCTGGGCCGCATCGAGAGCGTTCTCGGTCGCAAGCGCGCGCTGGAGGTCGAGGTCGAGGCGATCCGTCTCGGGTACCTGCCACGCGACGCCGTGGATTCGCTGGAGGCGGCCCGCTACCTCGAGGACAACGAAGAGTACTGGCCCTTCGAAGGCGACGACTGGCCCGACGAGTACGTCGGCGGCGAGATCAAATGAGGAGAGGAGTTTCTCTCCTCTCGGCCTGGATCGTGTGCGGCGCCTGCGCCTCGGCGTGGGCGGCTGCGCCTGCCGCGAGCCCCGCGCCGGCCGGAAGCGACGCGATCAAGCCGTCAGCCGAGCGCGCGGTGGCCGGCGGGGTCGCGGCGAAACCCGTGGGCGGAGCGAACCGCGGGGTCGTGTCGTCGGGCGGAGCCAGCGGGCAGCCGGCGATCGTAGGGCCGAAGCTCCCCGAGGCGCTGCGCCAGCGCCTGCGCGCGCGACTCGACGCGCGCGTCGACGCCGACATCGCGGCGTCCAAGCAACTGCGTGTCCAGGCGATCGACCTCTTGACCAAGTTCGTCGCCGAGACGCCGCGCGAGGCTCGTGAGATGCCGGAAGCGCTCGTGCGCCTCTCCGAGCTGGAGTGGGAAAACCAGCGGGACCGCTTCGTCGGGCGCTTCCAGCAGTGGGAAAAAAGGCCGGTCGACCAGCGAGGCCCGGCGCCGGAGCTCGAGTACCACGTCGCGCGGGACCTGCTCGCGCGCGTCTTGCGCGATTACCCCTGGTTTCCGGAGTACGACCTGGCGCTCTACGTCGACGGCTTTCTCGCATTCGAGCAAGGGAAGGAAGACGAGGCGCGGGAACGCTTCGAGCGCATCCTCCGCGAGTACCCGCAGTCGCGCTTCGTCCCGGACGCGCACATGGCGCGTGCCGAGGCGATCTTCAACGGCCGCTACGACTACGCGGGAGCCCTCGCCGAGTACGAGCGGGTCCTCGCCTACAAGGGGACCATCGATCCGGCGCTCTACGGTCTCGCGCTCTTCAAGAGCGCGTGGTGCACCTGGCGCCTCGGCAACAACGACGAGGCCGCAAAGCGCTTCATCGGGGTCTTCGCCGCCACCGAGGCCGGCGGAGCCGCGCAGGGCGCGAACGCCGCGCAGCGCCGTCAGCTCGACGAGCTGCAAGGCGAGGCGCTCAAGTACGTCGTCGAGGTCTTCACCGAGGACGAAAAGAACACCGCGCAGGACCTCTACGCCTTCCTCACGAAGATCGGCGGCGAACGCTACAGCGGAAAAATCGTTCGCGCCCTCGCCGAACAGTTCTACGACCAGGCCCACTACGAGCGCGGCATCGAGGCCTACGAGCTGCTGCTGAAGCTCGAACCGACGAGCTCGGACGCCGGCCGCTGGTTGCTCCAAATCGCCGCCGGCTATGCGGCGATCGAAGATTGGCCCCGCCTGAAAGCCACGTTCGAGCGCGCGATAGCCGAGTACACGACCGGCGGTCCCTGGTCGCGCACGCAAGCTGACCCGGCGAACGTCGCCGCGACGACCGCCGCCATCGAAAAGTCACTGCACGACGACGCGATGTCCTTGCACGCCAAGGCGCAGAAAGACAGAACGAGCCGCGCGGAGTTCGAGGGCGCTGCAGGTCTCTACGAGGTGTACCTGTCGAGGTTCGACAAGGACGAGCGCGCGTACCAGGCGAGCTTCAACCTGGGCGAGATCGATTTCTTCCGCCTCGGTCGCAACCTCGAAGCCGCGACGCACTACCTCGCCGCCGCGAAAGGCATCCCCACGGGGCGCTCGTCGCCCGAGCTCCAGCAGATGCGGCACGACGCCCTCTACAACGCGCTCGTCGCGCTCTCGCGCGAGATGGACGTGCGCCGCGAGAGCAAGCAGGACGCGTCGGCGGTAGGCGCCGTGGCCGACAAGTACGTGGAGGCGCTCGATCTCTACGCGCAGTTCTATCCGACCGACCCTCAGCTCCCGGCGATGTTCTACCGGCAGGGCCGGTACTACTTCGAGATCGGCAGCTACGACTCGGCCGTCAAGATATGGGGGATGCTGCTCGAGAAGTTCCCGACGAGCGAGCAGTCGCACGACGCCGGCGAGAGCATTCTCGAATCGTTCAACCGCGCCAAGAACTACGAGAACATCGAGACGTGGGCCCGCAGGCTCAAGGCGCTGCCGAGCTTCGCGACTGCCAAGCAGCAGGAGCGACTCGACACCCTCATCGTGCAGGCGGTCTTCAAGCAAGGCGAGCAGAAGGCGGCCGCTGGCGACCACGCCGGCGCCGCGAGCGCCTACCTGCGCGCGGCCAAAGAGTTTCCCAAGGACGCCCGCGCGGCGCAGGCGTGCGTCAACGCGGAGCAAGAGGCGAAGCTCCAGGGCGACGCCAAGACGTTGCAAGAAGCCGCGCAGCTGGCGATGGGCGCCGCGTACCGCGATCGGCCGGAATCCCCGACGGGCGCATGGATCGCGACGACGACGCTGCAGGCCATGGGCCTTTTCGCCGAGGCCGCCGACCTGGCCGAGCGCATGGCGAGTCTGGGCGATCGCGAGCACCCGAACTACGCGAAGTACGAGCACGAGAAGGACGCGGCCTACAACGCGGTCGTTCTGCGCGCGGCCACCGGCGAGCATGACCGCGCCGTCGCCGATGGCAACCAGTTCCTGGCGAGCTACCCGAGCGCCGCGGAGGCCGACGAGGTCGTTTTCCAGATGGGCCGCGCGCAGCAGAGCGCGGGGCACGCGAAGGACGCGGCGGAGCTCTACAAGCGTTACCTCGCGCGCGCGAAGAACCTCGACCACCGCGCGCAGGGCCTCGTGCTCCTCGCGCAGGCGCAGCTCAAGACCGGCGACGCGCGTGCGGCCGAGGCTTCGCTCGCCGAAGCGGTGAGTCTCGGCAAGCACCGCGCCCGCGATCTCGGCGCCGAGGGCAAATACGCCGCGGCGCACGCCCGCTACATGGAAGGCGAACGAGTGCTCGCGAAGTTCGAGCAGATCCAGATCCAGGGGGACGTCAAGCAGCTCAAGGCGCGCCTCAAGCAGAAGGCGGACCTTCTCAAGGACGCCGCGAAGGTCTTCCTCGACTGCGTGTCGATGGGAGTCGCCGAATGGACGACGGCGGCGCTCTACCAGATAGGGCACATGTACGAGTCGTTTGCCCGCACGCTCCGCGACTCACCGCCGCCGCCCGAGGTCAAGACCGAGGACCAGAAGGCCGACTACCAGGCGCAGATCGAGGAGTTCGCGGTCCCGATGGAGGAACGCAGCCTGGACGCTTACGAGAACGGCTGGAAGAAGGCGATGGACCTCGGCATCTACAACCAGTGGACGGCGAAGATGCGCGACGCTCTCGGTCGCCTCAACAGCGAGCTCTACCCGCCGTTCAAGGAGACTGGCTTCGAGGTGCGATCGCAGGGACCGCTGCCGATGCCGCCGCTCATCGCCGCGCCGTCGCGTCCGGCGGCGGACAAGAAATGAGCACGCGTCTCCTGGGCCTCGTCGCCGCCCTCGGGCTTTGCGCTGCCTGTGGCTCCGCGAAGCCAACGGGCCCCGCGACCGCTGCGGCGAAGGCGGCGCCCGCCAACCCGGTGGCCGTGTCGAAGATGGTGCAAGGTGTCCAGGCCTCGAAGGACGGGCAGCGGGAGCGCGCCGTCGCCCTTCTGCGGGAGGCGAGCCAGATCGACCCCGGGCTGTGGGAGGCGCGCTACGACCTCGGCGTCGTCCTCGTCACGGCGGGAGATCTCTCCGCGGCCGAGGAGCAGCTCGCGTCCGCGGCGAAGCTCTCACCGGAGTCGCAGGAAGTGGCGGTCGCGCTCGCCGAGGTGCGACGACGCCGCGGCGAGGCGAAGCTGGCTTCCGACGGCCTCGCCGAGTACGTGCGCGACCATCCCGCCGCGGTGGACGCGCGGACGCTCTACGTCGCGGCCCTTCGCGAGAGCGGCCAGCTCGACCGGGCCATCTCCGAGGCCCGCGAGGTGCTCGTGCGAAAGCCGGTCGACGCGACCGCGCTCGCCGAGCTCGCGTTGTCGCACCTGGCCAAGGGCCAGAAGGAGGCCGCGGCGCTCCTCGCCAGGCAGGCGATCGATGCGAGCCCGAACAGCGCGGTGGCCCGCCGTGCGACGGGATTGCTCGACCTCGCCAACGGCGACGACGCCGAGGCCTTCGCCGAGTTCCGCAAGGCCGCGCAGGAGGACCCGCGCGACACGACGTCGCGGCTCAACATGGGCGTCGTGCTGCTGCGGGCCGGTGCTTACGCCAAAGCCGCGCAGCAGTACCGTGAGATTCTCGCGGTGTCTCCGGACGACGCCGAAGCGCAGATTGGCATGGCGGCCGCGGTGCGCGGCGAGTCGGACGGGCAGCACCCGCAGCGGCTCGACGAGGCGCGCGCCCTGCTCGAGAAGGTGCTGGCCGGCGACCCGCACAACACGAGCGCCCTGTTCAATCTCGGCGTGCTCTACCAGGACTTTCTCAAGAAGCCCGGCGACGCCGCGCCGCTCTTCAAGCGCTTCCTCGCGGAGTCACCCAGCGATCGTCCCGAGCGCGCGGAGGCCGAGCGTCATCTCTCGGCGGCCGCGGCCAACGCGCCCGCGCCCGAGAGCGCGAAGCCGCCCGCGGCTTCTGCCGCACCGGGGACGCCCGCGACGTCCGGCTCTTCCGGCGCTCCGCCCAGTCCTGCAGCTGCAGCCACTCCCGCCACTCCACACAAGTAACGACAGACCCGAGGACGGGGTACTTCGTTTGGCACGCCGCGCGCTACAATCGGAGAAGATGGGCCCCCGCTTGGACCCCCGGCGGTCGCCTCGGGCGCGGCGCGCGCGTGTCGTGTCGTGCGCCCTCCTGGCCCTGTCGACGCTCGCCGCCGCCGCGGGGGGAGCGCTCGCCCAATCGGCGAAGCCCGCGGCGCCGCCTCCCAAGGGGCACACGACAGCGCGGCCTGCGCCCCCCAGGAAGTCGCCGTTCGCCCCCGACGCGGGAATCACCACGCCCGTTCCGCCCGCAGGCGGGTCGCCCCTGGGCCCCGCACCGGACGCGGGTGTGGTCGAAGCGCGCATGCTCGACGGCGGGACGCGCGTGTACAAGTTCAGCGAGCTCGATATCGAGGGACGGCTCAAGAGCCCGCAGCTCGTCTACTTCTTGCGCCGCGTGCGCGCCGAGTTCTCGGCGGGCGATCTCGGGCATCGAAGCTTTCTGCGCGAGATGTCGGAGTCGCGGAAGGAGCCGACCTTCTGATGGCGGCCGTCGCGCTCACGCCGCAAGCCGCGCCCCTCCTGCGCGTCGCCGCGACGTGGGGAACGACCATCGTCGGCATGAAGCTGCTCGCGCGCGGTCAGGACTGCGCCCTCGGCCAGATGCCCGGTGCGCTCGCGCCGATGCCCGAGGGACTCGTCGCCCCCGCGCTGCCGCTGCGCGCTTCGGGGAGCGGATGGGAGCTCGACGCGAGCGGCGTCGTCAGTGGAACGCTCATGCTGCGCGGGCGCGAGGAGAACCTCCTCGGCCTCGCCCGCGCCGGCACGCCCGTGCCCGTGCTGCCCGGCGACTACGGCCTGCTGCAGTACGGCCAGTTCTCGATCTTCTTCCAGTACACGACCGCCCCCCCGCCGCTGCACGGACGCACGCGGTGGGATCCGCTCATGGGGCTCTCGATCTTCTCGAGCATCGTCTTTCACCTGGGCGCGATCGGCCTGCTCATCGTGAACTGGACGCCGCCTCCCTACCATCCTCCGCCGGAGCTCGTGCCCCGACTTCGCGGCGCAGTTTCACCTGAACCGGCCGCTCGACGAATGGAACGCGCCGGCGCCCGGAAAGCAGGACGTCTCGGCCGGCGGCAAGGGGGTGAAGGACCCCGGCGCGAAGGACACGAAGAAGCAGGGAGGAGGCCAGAAGATCGCCGGCAAGGAGGGCAAGGCCGGCATGAACGCGAAGGAAGACCACACGGAGCTGCCCGGCGAGATCAAACCGACGACGCACTACGGCGGCCTCAGCGAGGCCCTGGCCGACACGGGCACCGACATCCGAAAGACGCTGAGCGAGATCCAGACCGTGGCCGACGCGCTCGGAGGCCTCAACTCGAACAACGTGGTGCTCGGCAGCGGTCCGGGCACGGGGCTGCACGGGGCCGGCTCGGGCGGAGGGGGAACGGGCGCCGGCGTCATGTTCGGATCGGGCACGCTGCAGAGCGGATGGGGCGCGGGCGTGGGCGGGGGCTTCGGCTCCGGCGGCGGGCGGCCCCGGAGGGCGCGGGGGCGGAGGCTTCGGCGGAGGGGGAGCGGGCGGCGGCAACGGGGGCGGCACCGGCGCGGGCAACGGGCCGGGCGAGCACGGCGTGCAAGGCGGAGCGGGGGCGGGCCTGAGCCACGGGGGCCTGAACCCGGAGCAGATCCGACGCGTGGTCATCGCGCACCGGGGCGCGCTGCAAGCCTGCTACGAAATCGAAGCGCAGAAGGATCCGACGCTGAAGGGCGGGCTCACGGTGTCGTGGACGATCGACACGGGCGGCTCCGTCACCAGCGCCAATGTCGCAGGCTCGACGATTCACAATGCGCGCGTCGAGGGATGTGTTCTGCGGCAGGTGCGAGCGTGGCATTTCCCGTCGAGCGACGGCACCTCGCAAGCGACGTTCCCCTTCTCGTTCGGCATCGGCCGCTGACGGCGCCGGGTCACGCGCGGCCTCGCCCAGGTCACGCGACGACCGGGCCGGGTCACGCGCTATCTCGCCCGGCTCGCGCGAGACGCGAGCGAGATAGCGCGCGACCTCGCCCGGTACGGCCGTGACGGGGCCCAGATTGCGCGCAACCTCGCCCAGGTAACGCGATGACCGGGCCAGGTAACGCTATACCTCCGCCAGGTCGCCCACGAACTCCCGCTGGTCGCGATACCCTCGCCCCCTCGCCCCTCGCCATGCGCCGCCCGCTCGCGATTGCCGCGCTCTTCGCCTCCGCCGCGTGCGCGGCTCCGCCCCCGGCGCGCACCCCGCTCCCTCCCACCTCGCAAGCAGCCCTGCCCGTGCCCACCCACGCTCCCACCGAACCCTCACTCGACCTCGGCCTGCTTCGCACGCTCGCGCAGACGCGCGGCTTTCACCTCGGCTCGCCCGCCAGCGCGACCGTCACGCCCGACGGCGGCGCGGTCCTCTTCCTGCGGAGTCCCGCGCGCGACCCCAAGCAATCGCTTTACGAGATGAACGTCGCGACCGGTGACGTCCGGCTGCTCGCGTCGCCCGACGCACTCCTCGGGGGCCCGGAGACGCTGTCTCCCGAGGAGCGGGCCCGGCGCGAGCGCATGCGCGTGCGCACCACGGGGTTCACCTCTCTCGAGCTGTCCGGCGACGGCACCCGGGCGCTCATCACGCTCTCGGGCAGGCTCTATCTCGTCGACCGCGCGAGCGGCAAGGCCCACGAGCTGCTCACCGGTCCAGGCGCCGCCATCGATCCGCACTTCTCCCCGGACGGCGCGCGCGTCGCCTACGTCCGCGACGACGACCTCTACACGGTGGGCGTCGCGTCCGGACCCGAGACCCGCGTCACGCACGGCGGCGGCGAACGCCTCACCCACGGGCTCGCGGAGTTCATCGCGCAAGAGGAGCTCGATCGCTCGCGCGGTTTCTGGTGGTCCCCCGACGGCGCGCGCATCCTCTACGAGGAAGCGGACACGCGAGGGGTCGACGTCCTCTCCATCGCCGACCCGTTTCGTCCGGAGGAGCCGCCGCAGCGCATCGCGTATCCCCGCCCGGGCCGCCCCAACGCGAGCGTCCGCTTCGGCATCGTCGGGGCTGGCGGGGGGGCGACGACGTGGATCGATTGGGACCGTTCGCGCTTTCCGTACGTCGCGCGCGTGTCTTGGCCGGACGGCGGGCCTCCGCTGCTCTACGTGCTCGATCGGCTCCAGCGTGAAGGCGAGCTTCTCGCGGTCGAGGCGGCGAGCGGAAAGACGAGAGCCCTCGTCCAGGAGCGCGACGCCGCCTGGCTGAACGTCGATCCCTCCGTTCCTCGGTGGCTCCGCGACGGGTCTGGATTTCTCTGGTCCTCGGAGCGTTCGGGCGAGTGGCAGCTCGAGCTACGCGATACGGCCGGCGCGCTCGTACGGACGCTGCTTCCGCCGGGGTTCGGCTACGCCCGGCTCGCCGACGTCGACGAGAAGACGCGCGCGGCCGTGGTCGTCGCGAGCGCGGATCCGACGCAGGCAGCCGTGTGGCAGGTGTCCCTAGACCCGAGCTCGCCGCCGAAACGACTGGGCAGTGCCGCCCCGGGGGTTGCGTCGGCCTCCTTCGGGCGCGCGCACGACCGCTACGTCAGCTACGAATCGTCGCTGAGCGCGCTGCCACGCTGGCTGGTGCGCTCCGTCGACGCCGCCGTCGCCCGGGAGATCCCCGCGACCGTCGACTGGCCTGCGGTCCTACCCTCCGTGGAGATGACCGAGGTCGGCGCGGATCGCGTGCGCGTCGCCATCGTGCGCCCGCGCGACTTTCGCCCGGACCGGCGTTACGCGGTGATCGACGCCGCATACGGCGGCCCGGGCGTGACCGTCGTCGACCAGAGCGCGGTCGCGTACGTGCGCGCGCAATGGATTGCCGACGCGGCGCAGGCCGTCGTCGTGGCCATCGACGCCCGCGGCACTCCGCGGCGTGGGCGCGACTGGGAACGGGCGCTCTACGGCAAGCTCGGAACCGTGCCGCTCGACGGGCACGTGGCCGCCCTGCAGGCGCTCGGTGCCAGGTACCGCCAGCTCGATGTGTCGCGCGCAGGTGTGTTCGGCTGGTCGTTTGGCGGGTATTTCGCCGCGCTGGCCGTCCTCGCGCGGCCCGACGTCTACAAGGTGGGCGTCGCCGGCGCGCCCCCGGCAGACTGGCGCGACTACGACACGGCCTACACCGAACGCTATCTCGGGCTGCCCGACGACAACGCCGCTGCTTACGACGAGGCCTCGCTGCTCCCGTACGCGCGCAAGCCCGCGGGACGGGGGCAGGGGCGCCCGCTCCTCATCGTGCACGGGACGGCCGACGACAACGTGTGGTTTCTCAACAGCGTGAAGCTGGCCGACGCTCTCGAACGCGGGGGCCGCGCGTTCGATTTTCTTCCGCTCGCCGGCACGTCGCACATGCTGCTCGACCCCGAGCTCAGCGAAGCCGTGTGGCTGCGCACGGCGCGCGCGCTGAGTGCCACGCTCGGTCCGCCAGTGGGTGATTAGTACCGAGCCGTGACTAGTCTAGAACGCATCCGACAACTCTCTTGGAACCGGTCAGGGACAGGCGGGGGCGGGAGTTCGGGTTTTGTTCGGGCATGCCTGCCCTTTGCAGGGGACGGGTCCGCGCCGCTGGCGGCCGCGCGGGGCCCGGGTCCGCGCGGCCCCTGTACGAGGCGGGGGCATGCCCGAACAAAACCCGAACTCCCGCTATCGAGGGGGCTTGCGTCAGGGGGCGGTGTACGGTGCGTCGCTAAGGCCCGCGAGCATGGTGGGGAGGCGCGTTCGGATGTCGCGGCAGGGCAGCCGAACGCTTCGCATGCGGCGGTGCATCCCGCGGCGGGGGATGCTCACGCGAGGAAAGCGGGCGCGAGTCCGGCGGATACGTATGCGTACGCGAGGGAAGCGGTCACGCGTCGTGCGTGAACGACCAGGAGCTCCGGTAACAGTTTGAACCAGCCCCCAGGAGCTTGGGTAACACTTTCCGGCTCCAGGAGAGTGCGGTTCAGGAGGTTCGAACGCGCGGGCGGCTTCGCGGAGGCGCGACATCCGAACGCGGCCCCCCGCCATGCGTCGCGGGCCCTCCGAGACGCATGTACAGCGCCCCCTGACGCGAGCCCCTTCGATAGCGGGAGTTCGGGTTTTGTTCGGGCATGCCCCCGCCTCGTACAGGGGCCGCGCGGACCCGGGCCCCGTGCGGCCGCCAGCGGCGCGGACCCGTCCCCTGCAAAGGGCAGGCATGCCCGAACAAAACCCGAACTCCCGCCCCCGCCCTCGCCTCGAACGCATCCGACTCGCGTTGCAACGGCTCAGTTGCCGGACGCGTTCTAGTGCACCGGGTGCGCCGGAGCTTTGGCCCCCGCAGCCCCCCCGCACTGACCGCCCGCGGGCCGCGAGTCGTCGGGACAGATCGGCGCGCACCGGCCGGTCACCGAATCCACCAGCTGGTCCTCGCCGCAGTCGTCGTCGGTGAGCGCGTTCGGATCGCTCGGAGGCGGCGGCGAGGGCTGGCTCGTGTCGACGACGACGACCTTGTACGCATGCTTGACGAAGCTGAGCATGCCCTCGGAGATATAGGCGTAGCCACCGTCGCCCCAGTCGGGACCCCAGCTGTTGTGCACGAGGAACTGCCGCTGCCCGTTCTTGTGCCGGTAGCCCGCGAAGAGCACCGCGTGCCCACCGTCGACAGTGTCTGCGCTCCAGTCGGGGATCGTATCTCCCAGAGGCAGCTGCCAGGTCGCGCCGATGTTCATCGTGAACCAAACGTCGGCGCCGGTCGCGAGTATGGCGGCGATCGTGTCGGGGTCCGTTTGGAGATTGTCGTACTCGGTGACCTTCCAGTGCCCCTTGGCGTCCGAGTCTCGAATCTTGGCTTGCACCTGGGGATCGGCGCCGGCGCTGCCCTGCACCACGGGCACCGCGAAGGGCCCGCAGTCGCCGTCGCCGCTTCGGTCGAGCTCGCAGGCGACGCGCGCGTCGTACGGCCAAAGCTCCCAGGTTGCGATGGGTTTGTTGAGGTTGTCCTCGCCGGCGAGGGCGACGACGGGCGTTCCGTAGTGCGACCACAGGTGCAAGGACGACGTCGTGTCGCTCTTGTTTTGCCGGCGTATGGCGTTGTCCATCGCGCTCGACAGCGAGAACGCCGTGCACGCGCCCACCTGGCCCTGGTCCTTGATGGGCCCCTCCGTGCCGTCGCTCCGGTGATCGACCGAATCGGGAAGGCCCGACGCATTCGGCGACGGAGCCGGTCCCAGCGTGGGTCCGAGGCGGAGCACGAAGGGGGTGTCGACCTTGAGCGCGCCTTTCGCGAGCAGGTTCAGCTTTCGCGGCGAGAAGGGCTTGGCGATGCGGATGGGCGCGTGAAGGTTGCAGTCGAGGTGGATGTAGTGGCCGCTGCCCGGGGGCACCTCGCGCGGGCCGCACTTGCGGTTCGGACGCAGCATGGCCCGCAACGCCGGCAGGTTCAGGTTGGCGGGCACGGGATTCGACGCGGGCGGCGGAAACGCGACACGGCCGAACCGCACGACCGTCGGCGGCCGGGGCGGAAGGTGGACGGCGACGGGGTGAGGAGGGGCGAGGGTCGGGGTTGGGGTCGGGGTCGGGGTTGGGGTCGCGTGCGGGGCGTTGGCGACCGCCGGGGGGGCTGGCGGCAAGGGCTGCCGCGGGGGCGGCGCAGGGATAGGCGGCGGGGGCCTCTCCACGATGACGCAAGCGCCGAGAAGAAGGAGGGGGAGCGCCGTGCGCAGGGCCGCCCGCAAGGAGATGCGTTGGTCGAACATCGCCGTGGCTCCGCATTCTAGCCGTGCCAAGGGCTCCGTGTTTTGTTCTCGCGCCGCGACCTTGCGCCGTGGCATGTTCGCCCCGTCTCCGAGACATGGCCCGGATACGGCACAGAGTCAGCGTCCTCGGCCTGGGCGCCATGGGTCGGCGCCACGCCCGCGTCCTGGCGTCCCTACCCGAGCGGTTCGAGCTCGTGGGCGCGTACGATCCGCGCGACGACGTGCCGAGCCCTCCCGGCGTGCCTCGCCTGGGCAGCGAATCCGAGGCGATGGCTCGCGCCGACCTGGTCGTCGTCGCAAGCCCCACACCCGCGCATGCGAGCGCCCTCGCGCGCGCGCTCGCCGCCGGTCGCCACGTCCTCGTCGAGAAGCCGCTTTGCCCGGCGTTCGCCGAAGCCAACGCGCTCGCCGCGGCGTTTGCCCGCGGTCCCTGCAAGCTCTTCGTCGGCCATTCGGAGCGATTCAACCCCGTCGTGCGGGCGCTGGCCCGGCTTCTGCGCCGCGACCGTGTGCTCGCGATCGATCTGCATCGTGCGGGTCCCTCCCGGGCTACCGATTGCGGCGTCCTCGTGAACCTGGGCGTTCACGATTTCGATCTGGCCGCTTACCTCGCCGGCGGGAGCCTGACCCTCCGCGCAGCGCTCGGGGGTGGCGACTTCGCGCACGTGCTCTTCGACACGCCCACCGGCGCTGTCGGGCACCTGTACGTGGACGGCACGGCGCCTGCAAAACGGCGAGCGATCACGATCCGCACGCCGCGCTGGACCTACGAGGGCGACCTTCTCTTGCCGCGGCTTCTGCGCACGGCGAACGGCGCCAGCGAGGTCCCTCTCCCGCTCGAGGAGCCGCTCCTCGCGCAAGCCGTCGCGCTCGCGGACGCTCTCGACGGGTCCCCGTCGCGCGACATCGCGACGGGCGCCGACGGCGCACGCTCGGTGGACGTCGCCGAGCGCGCCGCCGCGGCGTGCGCCTCCGCCGCCGAAAAGTTGTCGCTGTTTGCACGCCCCTGATACCCCGGGGGTAGAATGCCCCAGATGGAGCCCCGGAGCGCTTCCGCCCGATGCTGCGCGCGGGCACGGCTCGCTTCTCTCGCGAGGCATCGAAGCGCCCGATTCTCGTTTTCGAGAACGTATTCAAGTCGTACCGGCAGGGTGCCCCGGTGCTCCGCGGCATGAGTCTCACCATCGAGCGCGGCGAGTTCGTCTTCGTGACCGGTCCGAGCGGGTCGGGCAAGTCGACGCTCCTGCGGCTCCTCTACCGGTCCGACACCGTCGACGACGGGCGCATCCTCTTCCTCGGGCGCGACGTGGCGCGGCTTCGTGAAGACGCCATTCCCTTTCTCCGGCGCAATCTCGGAATCGTCTTCCAGGATTTCAAGCTGGTGCCGTCGTGGAGCGCCTACGAGAACGTGGCCGTGACGCTGGAGGTCCTCGGCCTGCCGCAGCGGCTCATTCGGGCGCGCGTCGGCGAGGCGCTCGACCGCGTGGGCCTCGCCGGACGGGGAGACGATCCGGCGGGCGTCCTGTCGGGCGGCGAGCAGCAACGCGTCGCGGTCGCGCGCGCCATCGTGGGCGAGCCGGCGCTCATTCTCGCCGACGAGCCGACGGGCAACCTCGATCCGCAGCTCGCCATCGACATCCTGGGGCTCTTCGAGGAAATCCACGAGGCGGGCACGACGGTGCTCTTCGCGACGCACGACCGCACGCTCCTCGAGGTGCGGCCGCGGCGCGTGGTCGTGCTCGACGAGGGCAAAGCGATCGACGTCCCCGACGGCTTCGCGACCGAGGACTACGACAACCGCCTCCCGCTGTGATGAGAGTCAGGACCCGCGGATGATCTCGGCCTCGACCACGCGACGCGCACGCAGGGGCATCGTCCGGGAGTGGCGCTTGCACATGCTGAGCGTCTTCTCGCTCGCGGTGGCGTTCGTATGCCTCGGCGCGTCGCTGCTGGTCGTGACGAACCTGCGGGCGCTCGAGGAGCGCTGGATGCGCGCCGGGAGGGCCTCGGTCTACCTGAAGGACGGCGCCACGCAGGACGACGTCGACGCGCTGCGCGCAGCGCTGGCGCGCGTCCGAGGTGTGACGGGGGTGCGCTACCTATCGAGCGGCGACGCGCGGACCGAGTTCGGCCAGCGCGAGCTCTCGACGAGGCCGGAGCTCGCCGCGTTGCCCGCGGAGGCGTTTCCGGCCTCCATCGAGCTCGACGTCGCCCAGGACCTGCCCGACGCCGAGCTGTCGGAGATGGTCCGCAAGATGAAGGAGCTGCCCTCGGTCGACGACGTAGAGACCTACCAGGCGTGGACCGAGCGACTCGGGCGTCTGGTGCGGGCGGGAGTTGCGGCGTCGGCGATCCTGGCGCTCGTCGTTCTCACGGCGGTGCTCGCCGTCGTCGGCTCGACCATGCGCCTGGCCCTGCAACGGCGCCGCGCCGAAGTGGAAGTGCTCAAGCTGGTGGGCGCGACCGACGCGTTCGTGCGCAAGCCCTTCGTGCTCGAGGGCGGCGTCCAAGGAGCGGTGGGCGCCACCGGAGCGGTCGCCCTCCTCGCTGTCCTCTTTTTCGTCGTCCGCGGCCGCTTCGACGACGAGCTGGCTTCGCTGGTGGGCGTGCAGCCTGCGTTCTTGCCGTGGTACGTGGCCGGAGCGATGGTGGTGCTCGGGGCAGGCCTCGGCGCGGTCGCGGCGCTCGTGAGCTTGCGCCGCCTGGTATCGGTATGAACCGCACGCCGACCGACTCGAAGGGAGGGATTGCCGGCGTGCTATCTGCACGCCGGCACCTCTGGGCGGGCGCGCTCGCCGTCGCAAGCCTGTTTGCCGGGGACCTGGTGCGGGGCGCCCCCGCGCTCGCCGACGCCCCTACCGAACGATCCGGTGCTCGCCATCGCCGCCCTCGATCGGCACATCGGCGAGCTCGACGCCGAGGAACAGTCCGACCGGCAAGAGCTCTCTCTCCTCAGCGGCCAGCTCGCTAGCCAGCACGCGCGCGTCGTCGTGCACGGCCGGGAGTTCTACAAACTGACGCGCGCCGGGCTACTCCCCCTCGGGGGCGGCTTCGGTGCGCTGGTGACGCACGCGATGCACGTCGAGCGCGCGCGCCGGGTGGTCGCTGCGGACGTCCAGGGGGAGACGCACCTCCGCGGTCGCTCCGCGTCCCTCGCGCACGACCTCGAGCGAGTCGCTCGCGATCGGTTTGCGCTCGCGAGCCAGCGCGCGGCCGCGGACGCCTCGCGTCTGGCGATCCTCGACGAGCAGCGGAGGCAAGTGGCGTTCGACAGGGCCTTCCAGACTTCGACCGGAGCGGCCGGCGACTACGTCGCGGTGTACGGCGGCAACGGCATGTCACCCGACGCGCCTCCCGCCGCGTTCGAGGCGGCACGCGGACGGCTGCTCTTCCCGGTGATCGGCCGCGCCGAGGTCCGGCCCGCACACCGCGAGGGAATCGACGGGCCCGGCATCGAGATCCGCGCGCCGGCCGGCTCCGCCGTCAGGGCCGCGTTCGCCGGGCGCGTGTCCTTCGCCGATCGCTTCGGCGCCTACGGGCGCATCGTCATTCTCGACCACGGCGACCACTACTACACCGTCAGCGGGAACCTCGACGAGATGGACGTCAAGATCGGCCAGGACTTGGCCGCGGGAGAGCGTATCGGGACCGTCGGGGACGACGGCCGCGGCTCGATGCTCTACTTCGAAGTGCGCCACGGATCGGCGGCAGTCCCGCCGGGTCCTTGGCTCGGGCTGTAGGCCCTGGGCGGGACTAGAAGCTCGTTCGCACGATCGCGCCGCCGCCGCCCGCCAGGGGCGCAGGAGCGACGACGATGGCCGATGCCGCGGAAGCACGCGGCGCCGTCACGTAGAGGACGACGCCGGCCGCGAGCGCCACACCGCCGGCCACGAAGAGGACCGTCGACGCCAGCGCGTCGCTCTGCGCGTCCTTGCGCCACGAGAGCCCGGTAGGATCGCAGTGGTCCGTCGAATCGCAATGGGAGCCGTTGGACTGATCGAGCTTGCCCTTGGCCATGATGCCGAACGCCGAGCCGATGCCGACGCCGATCACGCCCGCTCCGGCCACGCCCAGTCCCAGCCACCTGCGGGTCTGGCCCGGGTCCTCCGCGGGGCGCCCCGGTGGCGCGGCGCCCATGGCGGCCGGCATCGCGGTCGGCGCGGCGGGTCCGGGCGGGGCAGCCGCCGCGGGCATGGGAGGGGGAGAGGGCTCCGGCGAAGCGCCCGTGCGCTCTCCGAGAGAGTCGATCGCCACGGTCGCCGTCGGGCTTTCGGGCCCGACGTGCGCCTTCACCGTGCGGGGTACGTGACCCGGTGACGATACGACCACCACGTGGTCGCCTGGGTCGACCGGCACGGCCAGGCCGCGCTCCTCCTGCTCGACCGGGAGCCCGTCGCGCAGCACTTGCAAGCCCGTGAGCGGCACCGTGGGCGCGACGGTGATCGTGACGCGATTCAATTTCGGTTCCAGCGCCTGCGCTCGGCCGCGGGCGACCTCGGCGCGCTTGTCGTTGCGTTCGCGGGCCTGCCCCTCGGCGCTGCGAAACTCCGTCCACGCGCTCGCCGTCCGTCCGATGCGCTCGTAGCAGTCGGCGAGGTAAAGCGTGACCCCGACACCCGGAGCGAGCCGCTTGCTCTCCGCGAACTTGGCGCAGGCATCCTGGTACTGGCCGGCGTCGGTCAGCGCCTTCGCCGCGTTGAAAGCGGCTTCGGCCCGCGCGACGTCGTCCTTGGTCTGCGCCGCCGCGTGCCGCGGCGCCAGCCCTGCGAGCGCGAGGGTCGCGGCTCCGAGAGCTCTTCGCATCAGTCGCGCCCCCCGAAGCCGCTCGTGCCGGCCGGCTTGGCGCTGGGGACCGTGGTCGCGGCCCTCGGCTTGGGCGGCGCCCTTAGCGGCGCCGTCGCTGCGGCCCGGGGCGCCGACGTGGGCGCCGGCTCGGCCACCTGCACCGAGGCGCGAGGCGCAGGCGAGGTCGTCGCCGAAGCCGAGGGTGCCGCTGCGGTGGGCGCCGTCGCCGTCGCGGACGCGGCCGGCGTCGCGGACACCTCCGGCGCGGGCAGCCGCGGATGCGCGCGACGCCGTCGCCTCTACACGCCGACCGCGGGTCGCCACCAGCCCGATGACCGCCGCGGCCACCACCACGAGAAGGCCCCCGGCTACGACCCAGCGCGGTCTGGTCGACCGCCGGAGCGGAGCATCGCCCGCCGTGCTGAACGACGCGTTCGTCTGCGCGACGCCCGATCGGGCCGACGCGGCGAGCGGCGATGCCGCGTCGGCCGGTTGGGCCCACAGCTCGGGGCTGCTCGCCGCGAGCGGGCGCGCCACGCGCGCGATCCGCTCGGCCACCGCGCGCATGTCCGGTGTGCCGAACGGCGCCAGACCCTGCGCCAGCCCGCCGACGTCCTGGAAGCGCGTCTTGGGGTCCTTGTCGAGGCAACGCATCACGACGGCCGCGAGCGCCTCGGACAGCTCGGGACGCGCCTGGCGCAGCGGCAAGGGCGGCTCGGCCATGATGCGGGCGCAGATCTCCGGCAGCGTCTCGCCGTCGAACGGTGCGCGCCCGGCGAGCATCTCGAACACGATGATACCGAGCGACCAGATGTCCGCGCGCCGGTCGACGTTCTTCGACGAGCGGAGCTGCTCGGGCGACATGTAGAGCGGGGAGCCCATGAGAGCCTGCGTGCTCGTCATCGACGCCTGGTCGGTGCCCCCGGGGATCGGCGACAGCTTCGAGATGCCGAAGTCGAGGAGCTTCAGGCGGACGGACCCATCGCTCCGTCGCGCGAGGAACAGATTGCCCGGCTTCAGGTCGCGGTGAACGATGCCGGCTGCGTGCGCCTCGGCCAGTCCTTCGCACGCCTGCATCGCGTAATCCACGGCCACGAGCACCGGCAGCTTCCCCCGCGAACGCAGCTCCGCCTCGAGGTCACGGCCCTCGAGGTACTCCATGACCAGGTACGGCGCTCCGTTCTCGAGCGTGCCGAAATCCGACACGCGGGCGACGTGCTCGCTCTGGATGCGCGCCGCGGCGCGGGCTTCGCGCAGGAAGCGCCCCACGGAGTCCGGGTGCTCGATCGCCTGCTCGGGGTGCATGAACTTGACGGCGACCCGCTGCTCGAGCTGCAGGTGCGTCGCCTCGACCACCCAGCCCATCCCGCCCTCGCCGAGCAACCGCTCGACGCGATACTTGCCCGCGAGCACCGTCCCCGGGGGGAACGGCATCGAGCGCGGCGGGGTGGAGAAGGATTCGTTCATTGGCAAGTGGGCGTGCTGGAGTCGAGTATGACGGGACCGTCAGGCAGACTGCCGCCGCCGGCTCCGTTCGGTGTCACTTCGCGCCTGAAGAGAAGGCATGTCAGCCCGGGGCAGCACGGCTCCGGGGTGCTGCACGGCGAGCCCCTCGGGAGGCACATGGGCGGCGCGCCTTCGTCCATTCCCGCGTCTGGCTTCCCGCAACACGCCTGCGACTGCTGACCGCAGTTGTCGAGGCAGGAGCCGCTGCACGTCCCGTTGGGAACGCAGCACTGGTTGTTGCTCCCGCAAGTGCCCGCCGAGCACGCGCACTGCACCTTGCCGCCGCATCCGTCCGATACGGCGACGTTGCATTGGTTGCCGCAGGTGTTCTGGGGGATGCAGCAGCTCGTCGTGGCCAGATCGCAGACCTGCCCGGCGGGACAGCCGTTGGTGGGGCACGTCAGCGTCCCGCCGCAGTTGTCCGAAATGCTCGCGTTGCAACGCCCCGTGCACGTGCCCAGCGTGCAGCACGTGTTGGCGGTGGCGCCGGTGAGGCACGTCTGCCCGGCTGCGCACCCGGTCGTGCCGTTGACGCCGCAGTTCACGGACTGCTTGCAGTTGTTCGTCGCCGCGCCGCACTGGTTCGCGCCGCACGCGGCGCTGTTGCTCTCGGCGGCGCAGCCGCATGCGCCGTTCGTGCACGCGACGCCGCCCTCGCATCCCATGCAGTCGATCGAATTGCCGCAGTTGTCCTTCGTCACGCCGCAGCGGTCGGCGCACCAGTTGGGGTCCGGAGCGCAGATGCACCGGCCGTCCGGCGTGCACCCTTCGCCCGGCGCGCAGCTCCCCGTGCAGTCCCAATACACGCCGCACGAGTCGGTTCCCGGCTTGCAGCGGTTCTGACAGAACGTCAAATCCGGCGTGCACGCCTCGCTCGGCGCATCGGGCAGGGTCGCTTCGGCGGGTGCGTCGGCCTCCTCGGCGCTGTCGGGCGCCGAGACCTGGTCCTCGCCACTGCCCGTGTCGGCCACGATCCCCGCGTCTTCGTCGCCCACGTCCGGGGTCGTTTCGGCGCTCGCGGCATCCTTGCCGGGGGCCGTGTCCCTGGTGGAAGCTTCGCTACCGTACGGGACGCCATCGTCGATGCCCAGCAGGGCCCCGCAACCCACGGTCACGGAGACCCAACCGAGAAGCACGACGAAGAACGCAGCGCGTTTGCAAGCCAAGCGGTTCTCCCGCCCCATTATACGATTAGTATCACCGGAGGGCCGCGATCGGGCCACGATTCCCGCGGCCGCCTGGCGCGCCTGGCGGCTCGCGCAGCTCTAGGCGCCTGGCGCGCCGGCCGCGCTGCGCACGGCATCGTACAGTGCAAGGCGACGTGCGAATGCGCGCTCCAGGCGCTCGTGAGCGCGCGGGTCGGGCTCGTGCCGAACGACCTGGGTCGCGCGGCCGCCGCCTCGGGCGATTCCCCAGCCGCCCCACTCCCAGGTGACGCTGGTCATCGCCGGCAGGACGCCGCAGCCCAGGCCTGCGAGAATGGCAGCGCCTCGCACGGTTGCGGGGGCGGCGCCTTCGGGCGCCCAGAGGAGGGGGACGCCCAGCGCGTCCGCGAGAGCCTGCCGCAGGAGCGCGCTCTTGCCCGCGCCGTTCGCGGCGATGGCTTGCTCGACCGAAAAGCCGGGGGAGGCAGGTTCGGTCAGGGCGGCGAGGCAGTGGCGGAAGCTGAGGGCGATGCCTTCGAGGACGGCGCGATAGAGATGGCCGCGGCCGTGCGTGAGGTCCAGCCCGAAGAAGACGCCGCGCACGTTCTCGTCCCAAATGGGCGTGCGCTCGCCCTGCAGATACGGGAGAAAGAGAAGCTCCGGCGCGTCGGCTCCCTCTCCCGCATCGTGCGCCTCGGCCTCGAGGGTCGTCCACTCGACGCCCGGGGCGCAGGCTCTCCGAAACCACTCGAGGGCCGCTCCGCACAGGGTGCCCCCGAGCGACAGCCATCGATCGCCCTCGCAGCCGACATGGCGGCTGTGGATCAGCCTCGAGTCGAAGCGTGGCTCGCGTGTCGGCACGAGGAGGTTGCCGGCGGTCCCGAGCATCAGGCACGCCTGACCCTCGTCGACGACGCCCGCACCGAGCGCACTGGCGGCGAAGTCGCCCCCGCCCGCGACGACGGGTGTCCCCTCGCGCAGCCCCGTCGCAGCCGCGGCCTCGCGCGTCACGCGCCCGACGACATCGTGGGACCTGGCGATCGGCGGCAGAAGGCGCAGCGGCACTCCGGCCGCCTTTGCTCCCTCCGCCGACCAGCAGCCCGCGCGCGCGTCGAAGAGCGGCGCGCACAGCATGGCCGTCGACGGGTCGCACGTCGCCTCGCCGGTGAGCTTGCGCACGACGAAGGCGTGCGACTGGAGGACGAACGCCGCGCGGTCCAAGACGCCCGGCTCGTGCGCTCGGAGCCACGCGAGCTTCGGTCCCAGGTAGTACGCGTGCATGCGGTTGCCGCCGAGAGCGACCGCCCGGCCCGTGCCGAGCGCTCGATCGAGGGCCGCCGCCTCTGCGTTCGCGCGCACGTCGAGCCACAGGATCGCCGGCCGCAGCGGCCTTCCCTCGGCGTCGACCACGACGGCGGTCGGCGCCTGTCCGGTGACGCCGACCGCGTCGACGGCCGCCAAAGGCAACTCCTTCCCCATGCGCGCGCACACCGCACGAACCTGGGTCCACCAGGTCTCGGCCTGCGCCTCGGCGCGTCCCGGGGCCGGCGCTTGTGTCACTCCCTGCTCGCTCGCGCTGGCGAGCACCTGCCCCCGCGCGTCGAACGCCGCCGCCCGTACCCCGGTCGTCCCGATGTCGATCCCGAGGAGGCTCAACCCCGCACTCGCGAGATGACCGCCATCACTTCCTCGTCGCTCAGGATGTGAGTCGTCGCCTTGGCGGCTTCCAGAATGGCCGCGACGAGCTCTCCGCTCGGCTCGATTCCGCGCCCGCGAAGCCACGCGTTGACGTTCGACGCGCCGCTCATGAACCCGATGCAGATCTCCTGGTGCCGCCCGAACATGCCCGCCGGCACCCCGCTGTAGACGCGGTCGGCCAGCCACGCGTCGCCCTTTTCCATCGCCTTGATGATCGCCGCGGCGTGCACGCCCGTCGCCGTGCGGAAGGCGTCGCGGCCGACGAGCGGGTAGTTGTAGGGGATCTGCCAGTGCACGGCGCGCGCGACCGTCTCGCAGTACTCGACGAGCTTCGTGAGATCGCGCTCCGGCGGGAGCTGCCCGAGCAAGCGCAGGTTGAGCAGAATGAGCTCCATCGCGGCGTTGCCGACGCGCTCGCCGATGCCGAGCGCGCAGCCGTGCACGCGGTCCGCGCCGAACTCGAGCGCCCAGATGGCGTTCTCCAGCGCCAGGCCGCGGTCGTTGTGCCCGTGCCAGTCGATGCCCACCTCGGCGCCGGTGCCCGCGATGACGCTCTTGGTGAACTGGATCAGGTTGCGCACCCCGTCGGGCGTGGCGTGGCCCACGGTATCGGACAGGCACAGGCGCCGCGCGCCGTGGTCGATGGCGGCGCGAAACAGCGTCGAGAGCACCTCGGGTCGCGACCGGGTCGTGTCCTCGGTCACGTACGCGACCGGGAGCCCCGCCTTCACGGCGACGTCGATTGCCTCGGCGCTGCGTTTGGCGATGAGGGACACGTCCCACTGCTCGACGTACTGCCGAATGGGGCTCGACCCGATGAAGGCGTATACCTGGATAGGGATGCCCGCGCGCTGGCTCACTTCGATCATGGGCGTGATGTCGCCCACGACCGTGCGGCCGGCCGCCGCAATTCCGATCTTCATCTTGCAGTCGGTCACCTCGCGGCACAGGCGCAGCACGTCTTCGAACGCGCGCTTGCTGCTGCCCGGCAGGCCCATGTCCGCGACGTCGATCCCCAGGTCCTCCATCAAGTGGAGGAGCCGAAGCTTGTCGTCGATGCTCGGGTCCTCAACGCTCGGGTTTTGCAGGCCGTCGCGGAGCGTCTCGTCGAAGAGCGTGAAGGTCTGCGCGACGAGGCGCCCTTTGCGGTTGGTCTCGTTCCAGTCGAAGATGAACTCTCCGGCTCGATCGGCATCGGTGGTGAACGCCGGCATATCTGGAGTATAGGACAAGGCCAGTGGACAAGCTCCAATCGGCCCAGCTGCAGGTGGTCCTGCCCGGAACGCGAACGAGCTTTCGCCGGCGCGTCATCGACGCGATGACCGACATGGTCGGCGCGTCGGCCGCCTTCTGCTTCTTCGGAAAGGACGATGTGAGGGCGTATGGGGACGCCACGCGCGTCGTCGACGGCTCGCCTCGGGCCGTGCTCGGGGCAGACGGCACGAGGCTCTCGGCCGCGTTCGGGTTCGACACGAAGAGCGTGGTCGCCGCGCCGCGGCGCGCGTACGTCTCTGCCGAGCTCTGGCCCGAGACCGAGCGAGCGGCGCTGCCGTACTTCCGCGACCACTCGGCGCCCGAGGGTCTGGCGCACGCGCTGCTCCTCTTCTTGCACGAGGGAGGCGTGCTCTTCGGTCTGGCTGGGCTCGAGCGCCGCAAGGCCGAGGGCGAGTTCACGGTCGCCGACAAGCGCGTTCTCGAGGAGCTCTCGCCTTTCGTCGTGGCCGGCGCACGGGCTCAGCTCCAGTACGACGAGCTCTCGCGCGAGGCGGCCGCGCTGCGCGTGCTCGGCAAGATCAGCGGCATGGTCTACGTCGTCGATCGCGACCGCAGGCGGGTCGTGTGGGCGGCTGACCGCGAGCAGGGCATCGACTGGGAGGAAGACGTGCTCCCCATCGAGGAGCAGCTGGTCGACGCGGCCGAGCAGCACCTTCAGGCGCGCGGGCGTGGAGACGCGCTTCCCACACCGCCTCGGCTGCCGGCGGGAGCGGTCGTCAGCGTCACGCGCCTCGAAGACGACCCGGTCTTCAGCAGCGCGCGTTGCGCGGCCGTGCGTGTCGAGGCGCCCAAGAAGCCGGCGCCCATGGAGGGCCTGAGCAAGCGCGAACGCGAGAATCGCGCGCCTGCTCATCGCCGGCTACAGCGGCGTCAACGTGGCGGCCATCGCCGGGTTGAGCGAGAACACCGTGCGCACCTACGTGCGGCGGCTCTACGCGAAGCTCGGCGTGAACAGCCGCGCGGACCTCGTCCGCAAGCTCATGTCGCCCGAGCCGTCGGCCATCTCGACCGAAGGGCCGTCGTCGCAGCTGGCGCCGCCTCCGGATTCGTCGCTGGTCCAGGGCGACGACATGCTGGACTAGGGCGGGCCCACGAATTTTCGCCCGTGCCCGTGCCCGTGCCCGTGCCCGTGCCCGAAGTCGTGGGAACCTCGAGGATCGGTGTCGCCGTCGTTTCCGGGCACGGGCACGGGCACGTTTACGGGACCCCGATTCAGGGACACACACTAGTCTCGTTCGCGGGGAGCGCGGCCGCTCCCGTCCTCCCCAGCCGGGACCCCTCTTGAAGACCCCCGAGAAGCCGTCGCCCGCTCTCTCTCGCTTCGACTCGGTCGCTGCGCTGCTCATCGCGTTCTTCGCCGTCCTGTACGTCGTCGGCTCGCGGCTCGCCCTGCGCGGCTTTCCGTACTCGGGCGACGAGTACTCGTACTACTTGCAGGGCGAGCTCTTCGCCCGGGGCATGCTGCGCGCCCCGGCGCCGCCGAACGCCGGCTTGCTCTGGGTGGACCACGTCGTCATCGACGACTTCGTCCGCAGCAAGTATCCCCCGGCACTTCGGCTCTGCTGTCGCTCGGCGTGCGCGCCGGAGTGCCGTGGCTGGTCACGCCGCTCGAGGGCGTCGTCACGCTGGTCATCGTGTGGTTCACGGCGCGCGCGCTCGTGGGACCTCGCGCAGCGCGGGTCACGCTCCTGGTGCTCGGGGCTTCGCCACTCTTCGCGGTCGAGGCGGCGACGTTCTACTCGCATACCGCGACCGCGATGTGGCTGGCGGCTGCCTTCGCCGCCGTCTCGGCCTGGACGCTGTCACGAAAGACGGCCTGGCTTCCGCTCGCCGGCGCGATGATCGGCTGCGCGTTCCTCACGCGGCCGGTCGACGCGCTCCTCTTCGGTGCCGCGCTCGTCGCGCTGCGATCGTGGAGAGTGCTCTGGCTGGTCGCCGCAGGCGCGGCGCCGTTCGTCGTCGCGAACTTCGCCTACCAGGCGGCGGTGTTCGGGTCTCCGTTCACCGACGGGTACCAGGCGTACGAGCCCACGTTTCGCGCCATCTACGGCGCCGGCACCGCCGAGGCGCCGCTCTCTTTCTTGCGCATAGTGCACCCGCTCCACCAGTGGTTTCACCTCGAGGTGTGCGCCTCGTTCGTCTCGCCCTGGACCATGCCCGGCGCGGTCCTCGTCGCGCTCTTCGGGGCAGCCGCGATCCGCCCGGGCGATCGCGCACGCCCGATGCGCAACGTCGCCGTGGCGATCCCCCTCGTCGCCCTCGTCGCGCTCATCCCGATGATGGCGGCCCCCGACGACGGTCCGCGCCCCCGCTACTTGACGACGACGCTGCTCGCCGTGGCCATCCTCGCGGGCGCCGGCTGGCCCTCCGCGCGCGACGCGATGCAGGAGCGCATCGGCCTGCGGGCGGCCCGTGTCGTCGGAGTCGTCGCCGTGGTGACGGGCTTCGTGCTCGTCGGGTCGCTCGTCGTCGATCGGACGATCCTCGTCATGGCGAGGAGCGGGCTCTACGAGAAGCTCCGCGAGCAGGGCGTGGAGCAAGGCGTCGTCGTCGTCCGCGCGCAATGGCCCACGCGGTACGCGCGCAACGGGCCGTTCTTCGATCGGCGGCTGCTCTTTCTGGCGGCGCCGCCGGACATGAGCGTCGACTCCATCGCCGAGAAGTACCCTGCGCGCCCCGTCTACGAGGCGACCGAGGGGTCGCCCTGGAAAATCGTCCGTCGAAGGTAAGGCCGAGCTTTCGCCCCCGGTACCGTTTGCGCGCCGTTGACGCAGGGTGCGCGGTTGACGTAGATGCGTGGCTCTCCGCGTCCGCTCGGCAGCGGAAACGGCACCTGCATCTGCATGGGCTCCCCCGTCGACCGAAGCCGCTGGCCCAAGCTCCTCGCCATCGCGGCGGTCCCGGCGATGCTCCTTCTCGTCGTGTCGCCGCTTCTGCAGCGGCCGATGACGCTCGGCGCGCGCAACTGGGACCAGATGAACACCCAGCGCGCGCTCGTCGTGCGGACGTTCGAGCGGTATCACCAGTTTCCGTTCTGGGATCCCTACACCTGCGGCGGGCACCCGGCCTGGGGCTCGCTCGAGGCCGATCCCATCGTCGTGTCTCCGGTGTTGCCGGTCTATTTCTTCGCGCCGCTGCCCATCGCCATCCGCGTGGAGATCGTCTTCTGGGCGGTCGTGGGGCTCTTCGGCTGCTGGCGGCTCGCGTCGCGCTTCACGCAGAGCGCCGCGCTGAAGAGTCTCTTCACGGTGATCGCCCTCCTCAACAGCCGCTGGGGGCTGCAAATCGCCGCCGGACACTCCTGGCACCTCCTCTATTCGCTCCTGCCCTGGGCACTCATCTTCTTCGATCGCGCCATCGAGCCCGGCGCCGAGCCCGCCCGCGTCCGTCGCGACCTCGTGCTCGTCGGAGCGTGCATCGCGACGATGGTCTACGGCGACGCGATCTATCCGGTGCCGCACACGGCGTTCGCCCTGGTCGTCTACGCGCTCGTCATCGCGCGCTCGAGGCGCTCGTGGCGACCTCTCGCCGCCGTGGCGTGGGCGGGGGCCGTCGGCGTCGGCCTCTCGGCTCCGAAGCTGCTTCCGCTGTTCGAGGCGCTCTTCCGCTTCCCCCGCATCATCAAGTCCGACGAGGCGATGTGGCCTCAATACCTCTACTCGGTCTTCACCTGGCGCGAGGGCGACTACACGGCGCAGGGCGCCTTTCTCGTCGGGATGTGGCACGAGTGGGGCCTCTATCTCGGGTGGCCGGCGCTCATCGGGCTCGTGATGGCCTTCGTGGCGAGCCGCGGGCCGCGCGAGCGAGCCCTCAAGTGGGCCGGGCTCATCATGTTCTCGTTCTTCGTCGGCGGCTTTCACCCGCTGACGCCGTGGCGTCTCCTTCACCTGCTGCCGATCTTCAAGTCGCAGCATGTGCCGCAGCGCTGGCTGTACGCGTCGGTCATGCTGCTCGCGTGCGCCGGGGTGTCGGGCGCCGAGCAGTGGCTGTCTCGCACGGGGGCGCGTCGCCGGCTGTACGAGACGCTGCTGAGCTTCGCGGCCGTCGCGCTGGCCATCCAGATGGGCACGGTGTCTCGCGCCTCGATGGCGCAGTCGTTCGTCTTCCCGTCCCCGGTCGCCCACGAGGAGGCGACGTTCCACGTCCTGCATCGCCTGCCACCGCGGCGCGACTACGTGCCCGAGCTGTGGGACGTGGCGAGCCTGCCCGCGGTCCTCGACAACGTCGGCACGCTCGAGTGCGTCACCGACAACGGCCTGCACGTCACGCACCACGACGACGAGGGGCGAATGCCCGGCGTCGGCGCGTACGGCGAGGACGACCCCGACTACCGGGGCGAGGCCTACGTCGCCGAGCGCAACGCCTCGGCGAGCATCGTCTCGTGGACGCCCAACGCGGTCGAGGTGCGCGTCGACGGCGCGAGCCCGGGAGATCACGTCGTCCTCAACCAGAACTGGGACGCCGGCTGGACCGCCGACGGCGCGCCGACCGTCGCCTACAAGGACGCGGTGGCGACGGTCGCGACGTCCGCCAGCCAGACGATCCACTTCCGGTATGCGCCGCGGACGCTCTGGTGGGGTGTCGCGCTCTGCGCCTTGACGATGGCCGCCATCGCGTTCGCGCGGAAGCGCGCCGGGAGCGTCTGACCATGCGCTGCGCGCGTCTCCTGCTCCTCGGTGCGCTGTCCCCCGTCCTCTTGGCGTGCGAGGGTGATCACCTGGTCGGGACACCGGAGGTGGCGCCCGTCCCCGGCGCGTCCGCGTCCGCGGCCTTCGCCGGCGCGCGCGTCACCGATCGCTTCCCCACCCCGAGAGGGACCCTGTCGCTCATCCCGCTCGAGCACGCGTCCTTCGTTCTCGGATGGGAAGGCAAGGCCATCTACGTCGACCCGGCGCGGCCGAACGCATACGAAGGAGCGTACGACGAGGCGACGCTCCCCGAGGCCGACGCGATCGTCATCACCGACCCCCACTACGACCATCTGGATCCGCTCTACGTCTCGCGCCTTCGCCGGCCGCAGACGGTCGTGGTCGGTCCCGAGGCGGCGGCCGCGCGGGCGCCGATGGACGTCGTCCTCCACAACGGCGAGACACGCGCGGTGCTCGGGATAAAGGTGACGGCCGTCCCCGCGTACAACCTGACCCGCGGGCCGGTGGCGGGCGTGCGCTATCACGACAAGGGGCGCGACAACGGCTACGTCCTCGACTTCGGCGGCCTGCGCGTCTACGTCTCCGGCGACACCGACTGCACGCCGGAGATGGAGGCCCTCGAGCACATCGACGTCGCGTTCCTCGGCGTGAACGTGCCGTACGCGATGACGCCCGCCGAGGCGTCCGAGTGCGTCGCCGCCTTCCACCCGTCGGTCGTCATTCCCTACGCGTATCGCCACGCCGACCTCTCGACCTTCGACCGCGCAAAGATGGGACCGGGGGTCGAGCTTCGAAAGCGAAACTTCTACCTGCAGGTCGACATGCTCCGCGAGCGCGCGTACCAGGTGTTCTCCCAGAGCATGTGGGGCTGGGCGGACGACCTTCTCGACCGGGCCAAGACCCGCGATCCGAAGGGCGACGCGGATTGGCGCGTGCAGATGACCCGCCGCTGGACTCGCGAGAACCAGCGGCAGTGGCCGTTCTGAGCTCGACCTCGTCCCTGCGTACGCTGCCACGTTCGCGCTCGACACGGCCGAGCACTTCCGGCTCGAGAAAGAAGCCACGGGTCATTACCTGCGATAAAGCTCGGAGAATCCGGTCAGCGTCGCCGGGGACAACACCCTCTCGAGAGGAGGGGCGAGAGGCGACGGAATGGGATTGAGCGTAGGGTGCACCCTCCCTAGCATCCAACGTGGCCCGCGCTTCGCTGATGCGGCCAGGAAGGTTTGCGCGGATGCGCCTGATCGGACGTTGCGATGCCCGGCGGTGGTTTGTCTCGTGTCTCTCGGTCTGCATCGCGGGGAGCGCGACGGCAATCGGGGCGTGCGGCGACGACTCTGTGCCCCCCACCAGCAACACCCCCGACGCGACCGCCCCCGACGCTACGGGCCCCGACGCTACGGGCCCCGACGCGAACGCCCGCGATTCGGCTGGCCGCGCCGAGGCCAGCGCCTGTTCCGCGTCGCAAACCGTCTGCAACGGCGTTTGTGTCGACACGCAGGCGAGCCACGATCACTGCGGCGCGTGCGCCACGGCGTGCTCCGCGCAGCAGGTGTGTGCGGCGGGCGCCTGCGCCACGAGCTGCCCGGCGGGCCAGAAAGTGTGCGGCAGCGACGGCGGCGCGGCGTACTGCGCGTTCACCGGGTCGGACCACGACAACTGCGGCGCGTGCGGCCACGTCTGCGCCGCGACCGAGGCCTGCACGCAAGGCGCGTGCATCACGACCTGCCCCGCCGGGCAGACGCTCTGCGCGCCCGACGCGGGGGCCGCGTACTGCGCGAGCACCCACAGCGACACCGACAACTGCGGCGGCTGCGGCGTCGCCTGCGCGGTGGGCGCGTCGTGCAACGCCGGCCAGTGCGGCTGCCCGAGCGGCAACTCGGTGTGCTCCGGCGTGTGCGCCGACCCGCAAGTGGACCGGGGCAACTGCGGGGCGTGCGGTCACTCGTGTCAGGGAGGCGCGTGCATCGCCGGCGTGTGTCAGACGATCGTCCTCGCGACGGGTCAGAGCACCCCCATCCCGATCGCGGTCGCATCCGACGCGGTCCTCTGGGGCAACGACGGCCACGCGGACGGAGGACAGGTCGGCAGCATCATGAAGGTCGCCGCCGACGGAGGCGCCGCCGTGACGATCGCTTCCGGCGTGATCGCGCCGCTAGGACTCGCCGTCGACGGCGCGCGCGTGTACTGGACGACGGACACGATACCCGGGGCTGTCATGAGCGCGCCGCTTTCGGGCGTCCCGGACGGCGGCACGCCGACGAACATCGCCCCGATGACCGGCTTTGAATGCGCCACGCTCATCGCTATCGACCCGACGAGCGTCTACTGGATCGACCCATGCCAAGCGTACGTCATGAGCGCCCCGCTCGACGGCGTGCCGGGCGGTGGCGCCCCGACGGTGATCGCATCGGGTCTGCTCTTGGGGGGCGCCATCACCTCCATCGCAGTCGACTCGACCAGGGTGTACTGGACCGAGCCCCAGGGCGGAACCGTCAAGAGCGCGCCGCTGGGGGGCGTGCCCGACGGCGGCGCGCCCACCGTGATCGCATCGGGGCAAGCCGGCGCCAACGCGCTCGCGCTCGACGCCACGAGCATCTACTGGGCGGCAAACGGCCTCCAGGGCGGCTCTCTGATGAAGGCCCCCCTCGGCGGCGTGCCCGACGGCGGCGCACCCACGGTGCTCGCGACGGCAACGGGCGGCGTTATGTATCTCGCCGTGGACTCCACCCATGTGTACTTCGGGGACCAGGGCGGGGCATTGGGGGATCAGCCCGGCGTGCAGCTGACCGCCGTCCCCATCGCGGGTGGCGCGCGGCACGTGCTCGCCTCGGGCACATCCGTCGCGGCCGTCGCCCTCGACTCGAAGAGCGTCTACTTCAGCAACGGCACCGGCGGCCGGGAGATTGTCAAGGTAGCCAAGTAGTCCTGTCTACCCGCTCCGTGCCAGAAGCGGTCGCGATCCGGAGCGGGCCAAGAAGCTCACGCCGAGATCGGACGATCTGACCGGTTCGGGCGGTCACCGATCGTAGGGGGACGGTCATCGGGCCGATCGTCGACACGCCGAGAGCGCAAGTCGTGGTGGCGCCCGCGCTACGTGGATTGCGAAAGTCACCCTCCGCCGCGGGCGGCTTCTCCTTCGGTTCGAGCGAGGAGGACACACGCCAGATATGCCTGCAGGCCGGCCACGTGTACGCGACCGGCGCGGCAGGTCTCGCGACGTGCGACGGCACGGCCGCCGACGTGGGCGGGCCCGCCCGGGCGACGTTCACGTACTGCGACGGGGAGCTCTGCGGCGTCTCGCTGGACGTGGGTCTCGCTCCGGCAGAGGATCCGTCACGCTCGCTGCTCCGGTGGAAGAACGCGCTCGTCGACAAGTACGGGAGTCCTTCCGACTCCGACGAGAACATCCCTGGCCAGTGACTCCACGACGTGACCCCGTGCCTTCTCGACAGGAGCGGCAGCATCTCGTTTTCCTGGCAGTGGGCGTCGCAGGATCGCATCACGCTCTCGACGGAGGTCGACGACAGCGCACGGCCATCGCTGAACATCTCGTACGTGGCCGCGCCAGCCAGGGCGAGGGCGCCGGACCTCTGACCGCGAGCGCTCCTCTCCCGGCCCGCTCGAAGCGAACCGGGAGAGGGCGGCCCGTTCAGGGCTTCGTCACGCGGCGGGTCAATGCGTGTTGATGTTGTTCGGGACTCCCGCGGGCAGCGCCTTGCTCACAGTGAGCACCACGTTGCCGATCTGCCGGTAATCGAGCAGGTCGTTGTTGGGTGTCTGCACGCCGTAACCAGCGAACGTCATGCTCAGGTGTGTCGCGTCGATGCGTACCGCCGTCGGCGCGTAGAGACGCTCCGCGAACCAGGGCTGAGTCGGGAGGAGCGGCGGGTTGGCCGGGATGGTCACTGTGCCGCCGCCCGCCTGGTTGGCGACCGTGATCGGGTTGATCGACGCGATGGGGTGGTCGATGTCGTTGTAGACGACCCAGTGCATCATGTCGGTCGACTCGGCGTACCCGATGTAGTGGAACGCATCGGAGTCCCCGTCGAGGCAGTTGCCGCCGGAGAAGTACATCCCCCAGAGGCTCCCGTCGCCGTTGATGTCGAGCAGCGTGGCCCGCGGGCTGATCCAGCGCGTCTGGTTGTAGTCGACGGTCGTCGGATCGTTTAGCCCCTCTACGATGCCCATGTCGGTGAAGTCGACGCCGTTCGTCGTCTTGGCGAGGCGAACGTTCGAGATGTCATGGTTGCTCTTGCCGCTGAAGGGCGCCTTGTTGCACTGCTGCGCTGCCGGCATCGTCGCCTTGTCGCCGTCGAGGATCTTCTGCACGTAGAGCACCGTGACGGCCGTCCCTGCCGCCGTGGCAGCGGGCAGCGGGAAGACCGCCATGATGCCGTCGGGGTTCAAGAGCCCGGTCGTCGACTGCACGGTCACGAGGTTCGCGCCGCCGTCCACCGTCGGGGTCAGCGCGCTGCTGATCGACTTCATGTCGTTCGCGCCGGGGCTCGTGTTGTTCGTGTTCCAGATGGGGAACTTGTTGGACGACGCGGTGAGGTTGATGACGTGCAGCGGCGAGCCGTCGACGATCTCCGTCGTGGTCCCCGGGATGGTGTTCGTGTTGCGGTCGAGGAGGTAAAGGAACTGCTTGCTCGCCACGTTGCCCGGCCCGGGCAGCTGGATGATGGTCGCGTGGCCCCAGCCGTCGTCGGCCTGCGAACCGTTGGCCGAGACGTAGTTCGCGTTGGTACCGCCCACGGTCGCGGGGCACCCGGTGGCCGTCGAGGTGCCGAACCCGCCGCTGATCGGGCTCGTATAGTCCGGGTTCAGCTCGAGGACGGTCTGCATGAAGTACCAGGTCTTGCCGAAGTCGTCCGACTCGGCCGCGACGACCGCCTCGTCGATGTCCTTCGGCCGCCAGTCGAACAGACCGATGATGGGCGGCGAGCCACCGAACCCGTTGCCCGTCGTCGTGTTCGTCGTGTTGTAAACGAGCGGGAAGTAGAAGGGCGTCATCGGATACGCCGGATCGGGCAGGCCGCCGTCGGGGAGCTTCGCTTCGAATTTCGAGCCGGTGACATACGAGATGCGCGTCGGTGCCCCGCCGTCGGCCGGGTACCTGCAGAAACCGAACGCGGGGTCCGGCACGTTGCCCGTCGCGAAGAAGGGGGCGCCGCCGTCCGCGGCAGCGGTGATCGTGCTGGTGTTGTTCGTGTCGGCGGCGAGGTTCGCCAGCACGAACGGCGTGCCGCCGTTACCCGAGCCCTGGCCGATGGCCGTGCCCTGATTGATCGTCGGCGTGATGGGCACGACGCCCGGGTCGATCGAGGTCACGAGGACCTGCGGCGGAGGCGGAGCGGCGTCGCTCGCGTCGGGCGCCGTCGCGTCCGAGGCCGCAGCGTCGGAGGCGTCAGCCTGAACGGTCGCATCGGCGGTGGACGCATCCGCCACGGGGCTGGTGCCGTTGCACACCCAGGCCCTGTGCTGGATCTCGCGCGTTTCGAGGGTGCCGTCGCCGTCGAGATCAATCCCCACGTCGACCTCGATGCCGCCCGCGGCGCAGTGAGTCGTGTCGCCGGCGGCGATGGGCGCTACCGAGACGAGACTCTCGAGCCCAGCATCTCCCTGCGGTCCTTGTGGCCCTTGCGGTCCTTGTGGCCCTTGCGGTCCTTGTGGCCCTTGTGGCCCTTGCGGTCCTTGCGCTCCGACCTGACCTTGCGCTCCCTGCGATCCTTGTGCTCCGGTCTCGCCCTGAGCTCCGGTGGCACCCTGCGGCCCTTGCGGGCCCTGCGCTCCGGTCGCGCCCTGCGGCCCTTGCGGCCCCTGCGCTCCGGTCGCGCCCTGCGGCCCTTGTGGCCCCTGAGCTCCGGTGGCACCCTGCGGCCCTTGCGGGCCCTGCGCTCCGGTCGCGCCCTGCGGCCCTTGCGGGCCCTGCGGCCCTTGCGGGCCCTGCGGACCTTGCGGGCCCTGCGGACCCGGAGGGAGCGCCACCTGCTTCCATGCGTTGTTCACGCAAGCGACGAGGAGCTGCGTCGTGCTCGCATACGCGACCGACCCTTCGTCGCCGGGGGTACAAGGAATGGGCTGCCAGCGGTTGGTGTGGCACCACTGCAGGCTCGACGGCGACGACACGTACGCGATCTGCCCCTCGAGCGACGGGGTGCAAGCCGGCAACGCCGACGGCGTATTCGCCGCGAGCTCGATCGAGTACACGCTCTCGCCCTGGCCGCTTGCTGCCTGATTCGACGAGGTCGCGCAGCCCATCGCCCCCAGCGATGCCGCACAACCAGCGCCGACGGCGGTACGTGTCCAGCACCTCGAACGCAGGACAGACGTCCACCGTCGAGAAACACTTCGTCCGAACGACATGTGTTGCCCTTCTGTCGAGCGACTGCCCGACGAATCATTTGGGATTCCAACCGACCGCTACTGCGGGCCCATGCTCGTACCCCAGCTGCTCGTCAGGGGGTGTGCCGGGTCGGTGAACTTTCGGCATGCATGCGGTGCCGATACCGCGACACGGGCAGTGGTCGTTCTACGCGACGCTCTTGCCCCGAGCTGACGAGGAAGCCCGAGGCCACCCGCGAGCGAGCGGGCGCGCCTCGCTTTTCAGGGCCGCTCCGCTCGCGCGTCGCGTCCGAGTCGAACCACGTTCGCGGCGTGCTTCTCGGCCAGGTCGCCGTACACCTCCGGGTGGAGGCACGCGGCCAGGATCTCCAGCGACTCGACGATGCGCGGTCCCGGCCTGTTGAAGAAGGCGCTCCCGTCGGCGACGTACACGCGGCCCGCGGCGACGGCCCGCCACGAGTCCCACGGGAGCGTTGCTCGCAGGGCGTGGACCTCCTCGAGCGTCCGGCCGAGCGCGAACCCGCACGGCTTCACGACGACGACGTCCGGGTCGAGCGCGGCGAGCTGCTCCTGGCTCAGCGTGGGTGCATGATCGCCCGGCCTGGTCACGAGCGCCTCGCCGCCCGCGAGCGCTACGAGCTCGGGCATCCACATACCCCCGACCATCACCGGATTCGATCCACTCGACCGTGAGGACCTTCGGCCTGGGCGCCAGGGACTTCGCCCGCCTTGCGACATCGGCCACGCGCGCCTGGAGGTCTCGGGCGAGCGCGCGGCCGGCGGTGGCGCGGCCGATCGCTTCGGCGACGCGCTCGACATCGTCCCAGATGTCTCGGAGCCGTGTCGGGTGCAGGTTGACGATCTTCACATCGTGCCGTGCGAGACGCGCGACGGCGGCTCGAACGTCGTCCAGCGAGACGGCGCACACTTCGCAGAGGTCTTGCGTGACGATCACGTCCGGCTTTGCGTCACGGAGCCGCTCGATGTCGATCTCGTAAATCGCGAGAGCGTCCCTGAGCACGTCGCGGACCGCGGCGTCGATCGCGCGGCTCGTGGGCAGCGGGCCGATGCGGGCGCTCGTCAGCGCCGGTACGCCCTCGAGCCCCGGAGGGTAGTCGCACTCGTGGCTTCGGCCTACGAGCTCCTCGCCGGCGCCGAGGGCACAGACGATCTCGGTCGCGGACGGGAGCAGCGAGACGATGCGCATCGACCGCGAGGATAGCTCGGGCGCACGTTGCATCACGGTCCTCACGCGGTCCGACGCGGCGCGAACGAGTCTGCGGCGTGCACGATTGAACGTCCGGAGTGCACGAACGACCCCTCGACGCGCCCGAACGACTCCCGGGAGAGCTTTATGCACGCCTCAGGAAGCTGCGTGCAGCCCGTCGCTTGCTCCGTCCGCCCGTTCGGGAGCTCCGTGCGCGGCCCGACGAGCTCCGCGCAGCCGGGGAAGAGCCTTGTCCGCGCCGCGGAGACCTTCTCGTCGTCGAACTGCGCGCGCGCGTCAGAGAGCCGCGACCCCGTAATCGAAGGAAATCGACTCGACGTACATGGTGAACTTGAGGCGGCGGATTCTGGTTGCTCGTGCTCGCCTCGGCGGCATCGGCGCGGAAAAGACCGAGGTGGCCAAAGCTCAGCGTGAAGAGGACGGTCGACAGGTCGTCGGCCAGGTATTGCAGCGTGCCGTTCCGCTCTTTCGCGTCGGCGTTGTTGCCCTTGACGAGGAAGTCGTCGAGCCAGGCAAGCATCGAATCCGCGGAGCCCTCCGCGACGGTGACTTCGAGGTTGGACACGTCCACCGCCCCGGGCGACTTCTCGTAGTCGCGCGCCTCCCCCACGGGGTTGGTCGCCTCCTTGAAGCGCACGGAGATCGGCTCGATTCGCATCACGTGGGTGAGAGCCGCGCTGTCGACGCCGTCGATCTGCAGACGGAAGTTGCTTGCGAGCCACTTCTTCTGGGTGCTCTTGCTCCCGATGTTCGAGCTCGCCCCCTGCGGCTTGACCCGCCGCGTGACCTGCGGCGCGATGGTGACCTGCATCTCGGAGGGGTCTTTGCTCTCGCCGTCGCACGCGGGGAACGTCACGCCCGAGACGAAGCCCTGGAACCAGTTGAGGCGCGCTTGCTCGTTGCCGCTGTAGTCGGCAAACACGATCGCGCCGTCCTTGCGCCCGTGGGACGAGGGACTGTTCACCGTGGCCTTGATCCAGTCGTACAGGCTGTTGCCCATGCCCAGTCCGGCGCTCACGGCAATGTCTTCGTAGCCGAGGTTCGAGAGGTGCTTCTTCAGATACCCGCCGGTCACGCCCTCGGTGACGACGGCTGCGTACGGCATGCCGCCCCCGTACTTGGCGACATAGCCGGCGGACTGGCCGGCGATGTCGATCCGGTACTTGCCGCTCACGAAGTTTTTTGCGGCATTCGCGGAGTCCGCGTCGGCCGCGACGCTCGCGTGTGTGACAGCACCAGCAACGGCCAAGAGCAAGGGCAGGACGCGTCGTCGGTTCATGGGATGGTTCTCTCCTCCAACATCGAACCATAGACGAGTCCGGGTGGTTCTGCGCGTCTTCGAGGCCGGTGCGCGCGAACTCGCGCGTGCCCGGACGCCGCGGATCCGTCCGACCCGCCCGCGCGTACCTTCGGGCGTGAAACGAAGTGTCTTCATCACGGGGGCTTCCGGCTACATCGGCCGGCGTCTCGCCACGGAGCTCGTCGCCCGCGGCCACGATGTGTCCGGGCTCGTGCGGCGGGGGTCGGAGTCCAAGCTCGCGCCGGGCTGCACGCCGGTCGTGGGCGAGGCCCTGGACGCGAAGACGTACGCCGACCGGGTTTCTCCGGCCGACACATTCGTGCACCTCATCGGTGTCGCGCATCCGAGCCCGGCCAAAGCGGAGCAATTCCGAACCATCGAATCTCGCCTCCCTGCACGCAGCGGTCGAGGCGGCGGCGCGTTCCGGCATTCGGCATTTCGTCTACGTGAGCGTGGCCCATCCCGCCCCCGTCATGCGCGAGTACATTGCGGCGAGGAAGCTCGGTGAAGAGCACCTCGCGGCGAGCGGCCTCGCGGCCACGGTCCTGCGCCCCTGGTACGTGGTCGGTCCCGGGCACCTCTGGCCCGTCGCGCTCCTGCCGTTCTACGGCATCGCAAGCCTGTTCCCGCGCTGGCGGGCGACGGCCGAGCGGCTGGGTCTCGTGACCATCGGAACGATGGTGCGCGCGCTCGCCGCTTGCGTACACGCGCCGAGCGACGCCACGAGAGCTCTGGACGTGCCGGCCATTCGCGCCGCGGGGCGTCCTCGCGTCACTTCGCCGTGACCCTCAAGACACCTTCACCGCCAGCCCTCTTCTCCACGAGCCACATCCGCGCCGCTGACCCGCGCGACGAGCAGCGGTTCAGGGCGGGGTGGATAGACGAGCTCGGCGAATGCGCTCGCTGGCCCTGCGTAGCTCGGCGTTGTAGGCCGCGTCGAAGGTCGAGCGCTCCGCATGCGACACCAAGCGGTCTCCGAGGACTTTGCCGAGAGCGGCCAGCACCGCGTGCAGGATCCACGACCCGGTGAGGACATCGAAGCGCGCGGCCTCCTGCCGGTGTGCGACGTTCCAGCGCACCATGATCGCTTTGGCGTCCCAGTCGAAGCCGGTCATGCCGCTGAAATCGACGAAGCCTCGCCGCGGATGTTCGCGTGCGAGCGCCACCCGGTCGATCTCGGCGTACACGGCGGCCGCGACACCGCCGGGGATGTATCCGACCGCGCGGGCCGCGGCCACGCCGTCGGCAGGAAACCAAAGGGTGACCTCGCCCGCACTGTCTCCGTACGACCTGGCCTCCCCAGGCGGCTCGAACCCGCTCATGGGCACAAGAATGCCTCAATTTCGCCGACGAAGTTGAGCGCACGGCGCGGCTTTGCGGCGTAGCGGCTCTGCCCTCGTCTCAGAAGTACAGCGTCATCCCGCCCGAGAGCAGTCCGCCGCCCGACGTATTCGTCTTCCGCCCCTGCGCGTCGGGCCCGAACTCGGGAGTCTGCTGCGCGAGCTGGTCGGTGCGGCTGCGGACGAAGCCGCGCAGGTCGAGGTTGAACGCGAGGGCTCGCGCGAGCCGCACCTCGAGCCCGCCGCCGAACTGCCCGCCGAAATACGTGTACTGCGCGTCGATAGACTGCCCGCCCGGGCACGCCGCGCCCGTGGTCTCGTCGCACGCGCTGTGGGCCCACGACCAGCCGAAGCCGGCGAGCCCGTAGATTTGCGCGCGCGACTTCGGGTTCAAGAAGAAGAGGCCCACGAAGCTCAACGCCGTCTCGTGCCGGTCGTCGCCCGCGTACCCGGTGCCGCCCAGGAAATCGAGGTCGCTCTCGATGCCGACGTACGGGGTGGGCTTGTACCGGAGACCCAGACCCGCGCCGCCGAGACCGGCGTTCTGCGCCGCGCCGTGGCCGATCATCGCGCCCTGCAGGTGAAGATTCAGGCCCCACTCGTGCAAACGGCCGGGGTACGCCGACGCACGCGGGGGCGCATACTCGTACGGCGGCGGCGCCTCGGGCCGTACGACGAGCGGCGGGGGGGGTGCCTCGTACACGACGGGCGGCGGCGGCGGCCGCGAAGGATGCCGCGGACGAGGAGGCGGGGACGAAGGGGGGGCCTCGTCGTCCGGGTCGGGCAGCGGCTGGAGGGCTGCGCCGGGCTGGCCTGCCTGCCCGGCCTGCGCGGGCTGCGCGACCGAGCGCTGCGAGCGCGACGTCTCGCCGCAGAACCAGCTGCCCGGCGGGCAAGGACTCCCGCCTCCGCTGCTCGGCGCTGTCTGCGCCGTCGCCACGGCGGGGACCGCGAAAACGAGGGCCAACGCCGCCGAGGACACGAGCAACTTCGTCATGACAGGCTTTCCTTCCGCGAGGGAATCCGTTCAGCGCGGGCAGTCGCGCGGGACCGACTGCAACCCAGGTGCCAGCAAGCTTGGGCCCCGCGACCCGGAAAATCAACGCGCCCGGGAGCGACGTGTCGCCCTCCGTTCACGGTCCGGGCGGCGTCACGTGTTCGGGGTTGGCTCGGGCGAGCTTGGGGTTGGCTTGGGGGTTTCGCCGTTGTGCGCGTAATGTGCGATGGCAATGTCCGCCGCCGCAGCGCCCTCGACCGCGACCGTGCGCCTGAAGCCCGGTCACGTGCAGCCCGTATGGGTGGGGCACCCGTGGGTGTACGCGCAGGCGGTCGATCGCGTCGAGGGGGGTGCGACGGCCGGAGACGAGGTGAGCGTCGTCGACCCGCGCGGCAACCTGCTCGGCAGGGGCTTCTACTCGCCGGGATCGGCGATCCCGGTGCGCCTTCTCGTGCGCGACGCGACGACTCGGCTCGACGCGGGCTTCTTTCGCAAGCGGCTCGAGCGGGCGGTAGCGCTGCGCGCGAACGCTCGGCCTGCCCGAGCGACGCACACGACCGGCTTCCGCCTGGTGCACGCCGAGGGCGACGGGCTCCCCGGGCTGATGGTCGACCGCTACGGCGACGTCCTGGCGGTCCAGCTCGGGACCATCGGAATGAAGCAGCGCGAGGCGCTCGTCCTCGAGGCGCTCTCGGGAGTCCTCGGCGCCCCGCGCGATCGTGGACCGCACGAGCTCGCAGACGGCCAAGACCGAGGGCTTCGAAGCGACCCGGGGGAGGTGCGCGGCGAGGCGGTCGATTCGCTCGAGTTCGCCGAGCGCGGGCTGCGCTTTCGCATCCCGATGGATCTCGGACAGAAGACGGGCTTTTACTTCGACCAGCGCGCCGCTCCGCGCCCGCGTCGAGCAGCTCGCGCACGGCGCGCGCGTGCTCGACGCGTACTCCTTCGTCGGCGCGTTCGCGATCGCCGCGGCGCGTGGCGGAGCGCGGGAGGTCCTGGCGGTCGACGAGAGCGCCTTCGCCGTCGAGGTCGGCGCCGAGTGCGCGGCGGCCAACGGCGTGGCGACCGCGTGAAATTCGCCAAGGAAGACGCGCGGCGGGCGCTCGCGGACGCGCACGGCTCGTTCGACCTCGTCATCGCGGATCCGCCGCGGCTCGCGCCCACCCGCGGCTCGCGCGAACAGGCGCTCGTCGCGTACGCCAAGCTCGCCGAGAACGCCTGCCGCGCGACCAAGCCCGGGGGCCTCGTCGTCTTCTGCTCCTGCTCCGCGGCGGTCGATCTCGCCGCCCTGACCCGCGCCCTCGCCACGGGCGCCACGCGCGCCAACCTGCAGGCGACCGTCCTCGAGCGCTGGTTTCAGGGCGCCGACCACCCCGTGCCCGCCGCCTTCGGCGAGGGGCTGTACCTCAAGGCTCTCATCGCGCGCGTCGAACACGCGATCGAGTGAGGTCACCGAGAGGACGGTTGGTGCCAGTGAAGCCGCTGTCGGCTCTCGCTCGACGAGGAAGCCGCGCAGCGCTCTGCGCGGGCTGCTCTTCGATCTGGACGACACGGTCCTCTCGCACGGTCTCTTGACGCGCGCGGCGTATGGCGCACTCTGGAGCCTTCGCGAGGCGGGGCTGAAGCTCGTCGCCGTGACGGGGCGGCCGAGCGGTTGGGGGAAGTGCTCGCCCGCCAGTGGCCGATCGACGGCTGCGTCACCGAGAACGGCGCCGTGCACATCGTGCGCGAAGGGACCGGCGTCGCCCGGCGCGATCCATGCGACGACGCGGAGCGGCGCGCGCGGCGCGTGCGCCTGGCGCGGCTGGTCGAACGCGTGCGCGAGGTCGTGCCCGAGGCGCGCCTGACCGACGACGTGGACATGCGACGGAGCGACGTCACCTGGGACGTCGGCGAGCGCATGCGGCTCTCCGAGGAGCGCGTGCGCGCCGTCGTGGCGGAGATCGCCGCGGCCGGAGCGCGCTGGTCGCAGTCGAGCGTGCACCTCCACGCGACGTTCGACGCCGACGACAAGGCGAGCGGCGCGCTGCGCTTCTGCGCCCGCGAGCTCGGCGAGGAGCCGGGCGGCCGCCGTGTGGCGCTTCGGGTTCGCCGGCGACAGCGGCAACGACGCGCCGTGCTTCGCGGCGTTCCGGACGACGTTCGGCGTCGCCAACGTGCGCGCGAGCATCGCGCGCCTCAGCGTGCCGCCGCGCTACGTCGCCGCCGCGCACCATGGGCGAGGGATTCGCCGACATCGCCGCCGAGATTCTCGAGAAGCGCGTCCCCGGCTGTTCCGGGCCGAGCCCGAGCGAGCCGTGACGGCGTCTCGCCGACGCTCGTGTGCTAGCTCCTTTTGCAGGATGCCTTCCAACTCCGAGCTCGTCGCCCTGGCGCGCCAGCGCCTCTACACGAACTACCAGCCCGCGCCGCTGGCGCTCGTGCGCGGGCGCGGCTGCGAGCTCTTCGACGCCGACGGGCGCCGCTGGCTGGACCTCTGCGCCGGCGTCGCCGTGTCCGTCGTCGGCCACGGCCATCCGCGGCTCGCGCGCGCCATCGCCGACCAGGCGGCCGCGGTCATCCACGTGTCCAACTACTTCTACAACGAGCGCAACATCGTGCTCGCCGACGAGCTGTGCCGGCGCACCGGCTTCGCGCGCGCGTTCTTCTGCAACTCGGGCACCGAGGCGAACGAGGCCCTGCTCAAGCTGGCGCGGCGCCATTTCTACCGCGCCGGCGCCCCCGCCCGCGCGCGCGTCGTCGCGTTCCACAACGCGTTCCACGGCCGCTCGCTCGGCGCCCTGTCGATGACCGGAACACCGAAGTACCGCGAGGGCTTCGGTCCGCTCGGTCCGGTGACGCACGTCGCCTATGGCGACGCCGCGGCGGTCGAGGCGGCGATGGGGCCCGACGTGTGCGCCATCATCGTCGAGGCGCTCCAGGGCGAAGGCGGCGTCTTGCCGGCGCCCGCGGGATTTCTCCCCAAGCTGCGGGCCATCGCCAACGCGCACGGCGCGCTCGTTCTGTGCGACGAGGTGCAGACCGGCGTCGGCCGTCTCGGGCGCTTCCTCGGGAGCGAGGGCTCCGGCCTCGAACCCGACGCCATCGCGCTCGCCAAGGGTCTGGGAGGCGGCGTTCCCATCGGCGCCATGCTGACGACCGAGGCGCTGGCGGGCGCGTTGCCCCCGGGGTCGCACGGCTCGACGTTCGGCGGCAATCCGCTGGCGTCGGCGGCCGCGCTGGCCGTCCTCGCCGTCCTCGAGGAAGAGAAGCTCGTCGAGGGCGCGCGCACCAAGGGTCAGGCGCTCGGCGAGCTGCTGCACGGGCTCGCGCGCGAGCTCCCCGACGTGTGCGAGGGCGCGCGCGGCGAGGGGCTGCTCTGGGGTCTCGTGCTCAAGCCGGGGTTCGTCGCGCGCGACGTGTTGCCCCGCGTGCAGGAGGCGGGCGTGCTGCTCACGGCGGCAGGAGAGCGAGTCCTTCGGTTCTCGCCGCCGCTGGTCGTGTCCGTGGCCGAGCTCGAAGAGGGCGTGCGGGCGCTCCGTGCCGCGCTGACGAAGCTCAGGCCCGCCGTCGCCGTCTGAACGTTCTTTCAGCTCGACCGCTCTCACGCAACTTGACAGTCGTCGTCGCTCCGGGAGTAGTGGGGCCCGCGCGATGGCGAACGCATCCCTGCCGACTCCGACGGAGTCGTTTCCCGCCCCGAGCTCCGCGGCGGCGCCGTCCGGCTGTCCCGGCTGCGGGCAGGCGGTCGACCCGCTGCGCGCGGGGCACGTCGCCGTGCTGGGCGGGCGTTTTCACTACTTCTGCCGCGCCGAATGCAAGCTGGCATTTCTGGACGCGTCGGGCCGCGCCTTCGACGAGGACATAGCGACCGCGGAGCCGCCGCGGGTGGCGTACGGCCGCCCCGCGTCCGGCCCGGAGATCGCCACAGCCGCCGTCGTGGCCGTCGCGACCGAGGAGGACACGACGACGCCCTGGCGCGCGCCCGCCTCGTCCCGCGCGACGCTGCCCTCTCAGGTCGCTCAGGATCTGGCGTCCGAGCCGCCGCGGAGCCGCTCGGAGCGGCGCCTCGAAGTCGCCGTGGGCGCGATCGACGCGGCCGGCATCGCGGCAGCCGCGCTGGCTCCGGCCCTTGGCCTCCTCGGGCCCGTCGCCGACGATTGGCGCGGGCCTCTGCTCATCGTCGCCTGGTGTGCGCTGGCCCTTCGTACCGCGCTGGTCCGTCCCGACGCGGCCGACCCCCACCCGCTGGTGGCGCTCTTGCCCACGGCGGGCGCGACCACCGCGGCCGTCGTGGCGCAGGCGACGAACGACGCGCGCTCCTTCGCCCTCGCAGCGCTCGCGGCGCTCTCGAGCGCGGTGGCCATCCTGTCGGACGTCCTCGTCGGGCGTGCGCGCGGCCGAGTCGCCGCGGCCCGCAGCCGCATCGAGCGGCAGCTCCAGGTGCCCGCGCGCGCGGTGCACGGCGACGAGACGACGGTGCGCCCGGCGGACGAAGTGCGGCCGGGCGAGCAAGTGGTCGTCGTCGCGGGCGAGGTCGTCGGCGTCGACGCGACGGTGGTGGCCGGCGAGGCGCGCGTCGTCCCGTGGCTCGGCGCGCGGGTCGAGGTGCTCAAGCGCGAGGGGGACCCCGTCGTCGCAGGCGCGCGCGTCGTCTCGGACCGGCTTCGAATGACGACGACGTGGTCGGGTCGCGAGCGCGCGTGGGTGAGGCTCCTTTCGTCACCCGCGGCGCGCGTCGACGTCGGCGCCCCCACGCCGCGCGTGTTCCGCCACGTCGTCGAACGCGGCGCGCCGGTGGCCGCGCTGCTCATGGGCGTCGCGGCGTTCGCCGCGAACGCGACCGTCGTCGAGATCGTCGCCGCGATGTGCGCCGGCGCGATCGCGTTTGCCGCGAAGGCCGCCGCGTCGATCGTCGCCCTGCACTATGCCCGCGCCCACCTGGACGCGCTCGCCAGCGGCATCACCTACAAGGACGCGCGCGCGTTCGAGCGGGCGGCGTCGGCAAACGTCGCGGTGCTCAGCGCGCGCGGCACCGTCCTTCTCGGGCGAGCCGGAGATCGTCACGGTCGAGCCCGTGGGATCCTTCGAGATCGAGCGAGTTCTCTCGCTGGCCGCAGGCGCGGAGACTGCGTCGACGCACCCGTTCGCCGCGGCGGTCTCGCGCGCCGCGCGGATGCGCGGAGTGCATGCCGATCCCGTTCGCAACGCCACGGCCCGCGCGGGGCTGGGCATCACCGCGTCCGCCTCGACGGGCGAGCGGCTCGTCGTCGGCGGGCGCGCGATCATGCTGGCGGAAAAGATCGGCGTCGCCATCGTCGAGGCTCGCGTGAGCGAGCTCGAGGGACAGGGGCGCAGTGTCCTGCTCGTCGCGCTCGGCGATCGCATCGTCGGCGTCATCGCCCTCCAGGACGGCCTGCGACCGGGCGCGCGCGCGGCGGTGCAGCGGCTGCTCGACGCGCGCATCGAGCCGGTGCTCCTCAGCGGCGAGGCGCGCGAGACGTGCGAGACCATCGGCCGCGCGCTCGACATCGAGCACGTCCGCCCCGAGGTCCTCCCCGCGGATCGAGGCACCGAGGTACGCGCCCTCGCCGAGGGCGGCAGCATCGTGGCCGTCGTGGGTCACCCGGCGGGCGACGACAGCGCGCTCGCCGCGGCCGACGTCGCCGTCGCGATGGGCGCGGCGGGCTCCACGCCCGGCGAGTGGGCCGTGGCGCTGGCGGCAGACGACGTGCGCGACGCGGCGATGGCGGTCGCCATCCCGCGCGCGGCGCGCGACCGTGCCCGGGTGGCCGTGGCTCTGGGGATTGCGCCCGGCGTGTTCGCGTTGCTGGCGATCGGCCTCGGCGTCGCGCCGCTTGCGTTTGCGCCGCTGGCGGCGCTCGCCGGTGCGATCGCCGTCGCCGTCCACGCGCGCGAGGCCGAGCCGCGCTGAAGACTACTCGCGTCCGCTCCCGTCGCTGCCTCCGGGGGGCGGGGGCTCGCTCAGTCGCTCCCAGCGCCGCTCGAGGGCTTTTCGATCGACGCCCACCAGGCGGGCCGCTGCGCTCTTGTTGCCCCCGCAAGACTCGATGGCATGGTGCAGGATGGCGCGCTCGATGACGTCGAGCTTGGAGCCGAGCCTGTCGGGCAGCGCAAGCAATGCGCGCGCGATGCGGTCGATCTCCTGGCGCGCGTCGTTCGGCGTGGGGGTGCGTGCCAGCTCCTCGAGGGCCGAAACGTCGATCTCGTCGCGGTCGGCCAGCAGCCCGACGCGCTCGATGACGTTGCGCAGCTCGCGCACGTTCCCCGGCCACGGCCGGTACCGGAGCCACGAGACCGCGGCCTCGCTGAACTGGAGCTTCCGCGACGACGCCGCTGCGAACGCGTGCACCAGCTCGGGTACGTCCTCCAGCCGTTCGGCCAGCGACGGCACGCGGATGGTCACGACGTTGAGCCTGTAAAACAGGTCCTCGCGGAAGCGGCCCTCGCCGATGCGACGCTCCAGGTCGACGTGCGTCGATGCCAGAACGCGCGCCTCGAGAGGTCGCTCCTCCTCGGCGCCGAGCGGCCGGAATCGGCGATCCTCGAGCACGCGCAGGAGCTTGGCCTGGAGCTCCAGAGGCATCTCGGCGATCTCGTCGAGCAGGATCGTCCCCGACCCGGCCAGCTCCAGCTGTCCGCGCGTTCGCCGCTCGGCGCCGGTGAACGCGCCGCGCTCGTGGCCGAAGACGAGCGACTCGATGAGCGTGCCCGGCAGCGCCGAGCAGTTGACGGCGACGAACGGTTCGTCGCGCCGCGCGCTGGCCTCGTGCAGCGCGCGCGCGACGAGCTCCTTCCCGGTGCCGGTCTCGCCGCGTATGAGCACCGTCGCGGCCGCATCCGCCACCCGACGCACCAGGCGGCGGACGTTCTCCATCGGCCTCGACGATCCGACGATGGCGCCGACCCCCCACGACGTCTGCACGCGCTCGCGGAGGCGCGCGACCTCGCTCCGTAGCGCGGTCCGCTCGCGGAAGCTCTCGACGACCGGCAGCAGCAGCTCCGGACAGAGCTCGTCTTTGAGGACGTAATCCTGCGCCCCGCTGCGCATCGCCTCGCGCACCTCCGACAGCTCGAACAGCGAGGTGACCATCACGGTCGGGGTGGCGACGCCGGCCGCGCGAAGCTTGCGGAGCAGATCCAGCCCGCCGCGGTCCCGAGCGTCCGACGACATTCGAATGTCGACCAGGAGAAGGTCCGGCGAGGTGCGCTGAGCCGTGTCGAGCGCATCGGTCACCGACCCGGCTTCGAGCAGCTCGACGTCGCGAAGCGCGGAGAGCATCTCCCGGAGCACGCGCCGAGCGCTCCTCTGGTCATCGACGATCAGAATTCTCATCGTGCACTGCTCCCAAAGCCGAAGAGGCCTCGACCAGCCCGTCGCCCGCCGCGCGCGTCTCGGCGGCCACGACGTCCGACGTGGGGATGGACACCACGAAGCAGGTGCGTCCGTCCGCACGGGCCGCGTCGATGCTCCAACCGTGCGCGCGCACGATGCGCTGCGTGATGGCGAGCCCCAGTCCGGTTCCCCGGGGCTTGGTCGTGAACCACGGGGCGAACAGCCGCGCAGCGTCCCCCTCGAAGCCCGGGCCGTCGTCCCACACGACGAGCTTGGCACCAGCGGGGCCGGCCGCCCAGGTCACCCCGACCGTCCCGCCCGCGCCCGTGGCGTCGATTGCGTTCGCGACGAGGTTGACGAGCAGCTGAGTGGCGTGGTGCGCATCGCAGCGGAGGGCCGCTTCGGACGAGACTTCGAGCGCCAACGTGCGGCCGCCGAGCGCCTCGCGCAGCAGGGCCTCGACGCGCGCGACCAGGTTGGCCACGGCCACGACGCGGCGCTCGATTCGCGATCCGGCGATGCGCCGGAGTCCCGAGACGAGCCTTTCGAGGCGCTCCACTTCTTCGCAGCCGATGTCGATGTCCTCGTCGTCGAGCGTGGAGCCGCGCTTGTCGCGGCGGAAGACCGATCGGAAGAAGTTTATCGGATACCGGACCTCGTGCGCGATCTCGGCAGCGACGGTCTCGACGAGCGCGATGCGCTCGGTCTGCCAGGCGGCGAGCTGCTCTCTCTGGCGTTGTTCGAGCTCGGCGTAACGGATGGCGTGGGCGAGGGCCAGAGCGGATTGGTCGGCGACCGTGCGGAGCAGATCGAGGTCTTCCGGCGTGAACGGCAGACCGGGTCGGGGGCTCACGACCGACCACCCCATGTTGCGGCCGCCGAAGCACGCAGGCAGACAAAGAGCGTCACCCGAGGGCGGGGGCGCCTCGCAGTCGGTCGGCGAGGGCCGCAGCTCGACACCGTCGCACGCAACCCAGCGCCGCACGGCTCGTTCGACGGCCGCGGCGACGTGCGCCGGGTCGGTCACGGCGGTCAGCTCGGCGCTGAGGTGCTGGGTGGCTTCCTTGTACGGGTCCATCGCCGGGGGGCGCATCGCCCCCACAACCCCCAGGTTACGCCCAGCCGTGGCGCGAAAACGAGCGGTGACTCAGGCGAGGACTGCGCCGGCCCACGCCGCCAGGGCGTGCGCCCTCACCGCATAGCCGGCGCTGCGCGTTTCGGCCTGGACGAGCGCCTGCAGGCGGCTCTCGCGCGCAGCCGCCCAGGCCGCGAGCCGCGCGGCGCCTAGGGCACTCGCGCGCAGTCGCGCGGCACGCATGTGGGCGGTCGCACGCTCCAGCATCACGCGCAGCACCCCCGAGCGCAGAACCTGGAGTCGCGTCTGGCTGTCGGAGAGGCCGCTGCGCGCCGACGGGGGAGGCCGCAGCGCTCGCATGAGGCTCACGGCCCATGCGCCACCTCGCTCCAGGTCTTCCTCCCAGTCGACCACGTCGTCGTAGATTTGAAGCGCGAGAGCCGCCGATTGGACGGTCGCCCGCACGGCGCCGCATCGCCGCTCGCCCTCGCCGCCCGCGCGCGCGAGCGCCGCGCTGGCGACCCACCCCGCGCCTTGTTTGGCGAGCGACACGCGCTCGTACGTCTCGAGGTCCGCCGCCCGTTCGGACAAGAGCAGCGTGCGTTCGCGGCGAATGGCGCGCACGGTCGTCACGTCGCAGCCGGCGAAGTCCAGGTCCGGCGGTGGGTCGCCGCCGCAGAGGCGTCCGAGCGCGCGGTCGCGTTCGCGGCGCACCTGGCCGAGCAGCGAGAGCAGAGTGGCCGAGGCTTCGATCTGCTCGCCTTCGATACGGTCGACGCCGAACGCGTCGATGATCGCGAGCGTGTGCGCGAGCACCGCGTCGCGCACGTGTCGCCCGGAAACCCCGGGCAGCGCGTGAGCGACGAAGGCGGGGGCGCCCAGCGTGACTTCGTCGCCGAAGGCGCGGCTCCACGTCAGCGTGGGCTCGGGTGCGAGCCCCAGGGCTCTCGGCAGGTCGAGCGCGCGCGAGCGGACCGGCTCCTGTAGCCGTTCGGCAAACGCGCGATAGAGCTCGTCCACCAGCTCGGAGATGTTCATGAGCTAGCGGTGCCCGTCAGTGGCTGTTCGACTCTCTCCAGGGCGACGGGGTCGCGGTGAAGCGCTCTTCGACGATGATCGCCCGCCATTGCAGCACCTGCGCGGCGCTCAAGGCTTCGAAGTGGCCGCCCACCCAGCCTCGGATGCGTTCGTTGAGGCGCTCGCGGACGGCGCTCGCGTCGGAGGGTTCCTCGTCACCCTCGGGAGCGTCACCCTCGGGGGCGTCCAGCTCGTAGAGCACCAGCAGGCGCTTGAATTCGTCGAAGCAGTCCTGGTTGAAGAGGAGGGCCTGGTAGAGGGCACGGAGCTGCTCGTGCGACTCGGTCTCGGAAGGGGCTTGAAGGGTCATGCGGTGCGCTGTGTGAGCACGACCCATGCGCGGCAACGGCCCCGCGAAATGCTTGAAGAATCTGCCCATGGGAGCATCTGCCGTGGGCACAAACGACCAACGGCTGCCCGAATCCGACCAGGTCACGCGGCGCGCGAACGGTCGGCTTGGGCGCGCTCGCTCGACGAACCCGCGCCATATCCCGTGATGAGCCGCGCCCCGCGTCGGTACGTGAAATACGACCAGGCCCAGGTGATCATCACGACCACTCGGTTCTTCAAGCCGATGAGGTACCAGATGTGCACGAAGAGCCACGCGAGCCACGCGAGCAGGCCCGACATGCGCATTCGTTGGACCATCGCGACGGCGCGTCGCCGCCCGATGGTCGCCATCTGCCCCTTGTCGAAATATCGGAACACGATCGGGTCTCGACCCACGATGGCGCGGCGGATCGATTGGGCCACGCAGCGCGCCTGTTGCATGGCAACCTGGCTCACGCCTGGCAGCGGCCGGCCGTCCCCGCCGAGCACGCGCGCCGCGTCGCCTATCGCGAAAGCCCGCGGCTGGCCCGGGATGCTCAAGTCGGGCTCCACGATGACGCGGCCTGCGTCGTCTACCGGCGCCCCGAGCGTGCGTGCCAGGGGAGTCGCGGCCACCCCGGCTGCCCAGAGGGCCGACGAGCACGCGATGACCTGGTCGCCCAGGTGAACCGCGCTCGGCTCGATGGCGGTCACGCGTGCGCCGGTGCGTACCTCGACGCCGAGCTCGTGGAGCTGCACGACGGCGCTCTCGGCGAGGTCTTCCGGGAACGACGGCAGAATGCGCGGACCCGCCTCGAGCAGCAGCACGCGCGCCTCCCAGGGGACGATTCGGCGAAAGTCGCGATCGAGCACGAACTTCGACAGCTCGGCGAGCGCGCCCGCCAGCTCGACACCCGTGGGCCCTCCGCCGATGACCACGAAGCTCAGAAGGGCGTCGCGCCGCGCAGGGTCCTCTTCGCGCTCGGCAATCTCGAAGGCGAGCAGAATGCGCCGCCGGATGTCGACGGCGTCCTCGAGCGACTTGAGCCCCGGCGCATTCGGGGCCCAGTCGTCGTGCCCGAAGTACGACGTCTCGGCTCCGCAAGCGCAGATGAGAAAGTCCCAGTCCAGCGCGGCGCCGTCGGAGAGGGCCACGTGGCGCGCGACGGTGTCGATGCGGGTGGCCTCGGCGAGCAGCACCGTGACGTTCTCCTGGCGGCTGAGAATCGATCGGATTGGCTGCGCGATCTCCGCGGGCGAAAGGCCCGCGACGGCGACCTGGTAGAGGAGGGGCTGGAACGTGTGGTGGTTGGTCCGGTCGAGGAGGGTGATTCGCACCGGTGCGCTCTCGAGCTGGCGCGCGGCCGTGAGCCCGCCAAAGCCGCCGCCCACGATGACCACGTGCGGCCGAGCGTCCGTGCTTCGAGCCATGCCTCGCTCCCTCGCCGACGGATCGTAGGGGCGCGGCGCGGGCCGGCCAAGGAGGGCGTGTGCGCTTTCGCGGTTTTCGCCGGGCGGGCGCGGAGCGTCGTCATTCCTTCCGCAAGACCATGGCGCGCACCGCCGAGAGGGCGATGTTCTCCTTCTTGAGTCGAGCGGCTACGCGCTTGCGAATGGCGTGCTGCACGCTCCCCGATCGCCGAACGAGGCCACGTGGAAGGTCATGGTGAACCCGATTGCACCGTCGACGAAGCCCGGCGACAGCGCCACGCTCGGCGCGGGCGCCTGGGCTATGCCCGGCACGTCCAGGGCGCGGCGGGCCTCGTCGACGAGCGCATCTTCGACGCGGTCGAGGTCACTATCGACGGCGACGTCGACACGAACGCTGCTCGCGACGTGGGGTGTCGGGAGCGAGTAGTTGGTGATGATCGCCTTGGAGAGAGTGGCGTTCGGGATGATGACGAGGTTGCTGCTCGTCGTACGAAGGTGCGTGGAGCGCCAGCCGATCGCCTCTACGTACCCCTCGTAGGTCGGGTCGATGCGGATGAAATCGCCCGGGCGCACCGGCTTGTCTACGACCAGATAGAGACCGGAGAAGAAGTTCGACAGCGTGTCCTGCAGCGCCAGGGCCACCGCCAGCGAGCCCACGCCGAGCGCCGTGAGCGCCGGCGCCAGCGAGATGCCGAGCGCCTCGCTGACGAGCACCGCGTCGACGCCGAGGCCGACCACCCAAAGGATGGCCTTGCCCATTCCGGCCGACGAAAGCAGCGCCGGGTTCGATCGGCCGTAGGCCTCGATCGCGCGTAGACCGACGCGCAGGAGAACGCTGACGCCGAGCACCGCGAAGGCGACGGCTACGAGCTTGTGTGCGACGAGGAGGCGCGGTTCAGGCAGCGGTGCCATGCGGAGGCCAGCCGCCAGGGCGACGAGGAACACGGCGATGCCTGCGGGTCGAGGCAGGCTCGCCGCGAGCACGCCACCGAGCTCCGTCGGGCGCGCGGCCGCGACGCGGGCGAGCGAGCGACGCAAGACGCCTCGGACCAGGACGCTCACGAGCAGCCAGAATCCGAGGTAGCCGGCCATCAGCCACCAGGCGGGAAGCATGTCGACCCAAGCGCTCACGGCGCGGGAAGGATAGAGGATTCAGACGAGCGTGATCTTGCGCAGCGCCCGCTTGCGTCGGGCGGCGAGATATCCGGTGACCGCGCGCGCCCCTCGCGCGTTCAGCACCTGCGAGGGAGAGAGCCCGGCGCGACGTGCGAGCGCCAGCCCGAGCGCGGCATCGGCGATCCCCCGCGGCGAATGGGCGTCGGGGTCGATGGCGAATCGCGCCCCGCGGAGGGCAGCGCGGCGCACGAGGACGTCGCTGAGGTCGAGGCGCTGGGGGTTGGCGTTGATCTCGAGGAACGTGTCGTTCTTGGCCGCGGCGTCGGCCACGGCGTCGACGTCGAAGAAGTAGCCGTGCCGGCCCGGAAGGAGCCTGCCGGTCGGGTGGCCCAGGATGGTGACGAGGGGATGGCTGACGGCCCGCACGAGGCGCGCGGTCATGGATGCGGCGGGCATGTCGAGCTCGGTGTGGACGCTCGCTACGACGAAGTCGAGGGCGGCGAGGGTCGCGTCGTCCAGGTCGAGGGAGCCGTCGGGCAACACGTCCACCTCCACCCCGTGGAAGAGGATGACCTCGGGAACTTCGCGGCGGGCACGGCTGACGGCGCGTGCTTGTGCGCGCAGCCGCTTCGCGTCGAGCCCGTGGGCGTAGCTCGCCGCTTGCGAGTGCTCGCTGATGCCGAGGTACGCGAACCCTGCGCCGGCGGCGGCGCGCGCCATGTCCGCGATCGACGCCGTTCCGTCGCTCCAGGTCGTGTGCACGTGGAAGATGCCGCGCACGGCCCTCACGAGCCGCGGCACACGCGGCGTAGGTTGCTCCCGGAGCTCGGGTGGCGCGAAGGGCACGCCGAGCGACTCGTAGAGCTGGCGCTCGCTCCTGGCCTCCGCACACGCGCGAGACAGCCCGCCCGAGCGCATCGCCAACGACTCCAGCCAGCGGACGTGCTTCACGCTGCCGGTGCCGCGCACGAGCGCCTCCACGAAGCGTTCCCGGGCGACGACCCACACCCGAGCAGGTCCCCCGCCCTCGAAGTGCATGCGCAGCACGTCTTGCCCATCGAGGGCCACGTCGTTGCACGCGGTCGCGCCCCGCAGCGCCATGGCGAGCGCGCCAATGTCCAGGGGGCCTCGAGCCACCATGGTGAGCTCGAGCATCGTCTCGGCGCCACGGCGCGCCTCACCGACGACTGTCGCCGTCTCGAAGCCCGCCCGCGCGAGCGCCTCGTTGGTCAAGCGGGCCATTTCGAGCGCCGCACCCAGGACGACCGGGGGGGTCGCCGCGGCGTCGGTCCGGGAAGCCCGTTCTTGGGCGAGCTCGGCGGCGGCTCGACGGGCTTTGTCCACGGCGCACCGAGTATCACAGCTGGGGGTGGGGGGCCCTGAAAGCCGCAGGCGCGGGTCTCGCTCCCGGAACGCCGCCCCGGCGCAAGAGTCCTCGACATGGTAAGGGGTGCCCGTTGGACGACACGACCTTCCCCCCCGAGCCGTCGCCGGATGCAGCCGAACCGGCGCCTGAGCAGTCCGCCCGCGAGCTCATCGTTCCCGAGTCGCTCGATGGCGCGCGTCTCGACAAGGCCGTCGCGCAGCTTCTGCCGGAGCTCAGCCGTGCCCGGGTCAAGCGCGCGATCGAGCTAGGGGCCGTGCGGGTCAACGGCCGCCGCCAGCCGAAGGGAGGCTCGGTGGCGAAGGGCGATGCCGTCCGGGTCGAAGTGGAGAAGGTGCTCGACGCGCCGGCCGTCGCGACCCCCGACGCCCCGTTGAAGGTCCTATTCGAGACGGCGGCGATCGTGATCGTCGACAAGCCCCCCGGTCAGCCGACGGCCCCGCTCCGGCCCCGGGAGACCGGCACGCTCGTGAACGCCATCCTCGGCCGGTATTCCGAGCTCATCCCCGCGAGCTCGGAGGTCTTCGTCGGCCATTCGCCGCGCGAGCCCGGCATCGTGCATCGGCTCGACACCGAGACCAGCGGGGCCGTGGTCGTGGCCCGGACGGCGCTGGCCTTCGAGGAGCTCAAGGCTGCCCTGCGAGAGGAGCGGCTCGACAAGCGCTACCTGCTGGTTTGCGCGGGGGAGGGGCTGGCCGACGAGGGCACGATTGACGTGCCGCTCACCAATCACCCCAAGGACCAGCGGCGCGTCTACGCATGCATGCATCCGCGCGACGTCATGCGCTACGAGCCTCGTCCGGCCGTCACCCGCTATCGGGTGGTACAGCGCGCGGCCCAGTGGGCTCTCGTCGAGGCTCGCGTCGGCAAAGCGCTGCGTCATCAGATTCGCGCTCACTTCGCCGCCATCGGCCACCCCCTCGCGGGCGATGAGCTCTACGGCGGCCTCGTCGTGCGCGCCTTGGGGCGTCACGCTCTCCACGCGGCACGTATCGCCTACGCAGGCGGCACGAACGTCGCGGAGTTCGACGTGAGCGTTCCCGCGCCGAAGGACATGGCGACGCTCCTCGAAGCCGCGACGTGAGTACCGATCGCCACGAGAGTACCAGGTCGCCACGCCTGGCCACGCCCCGACACGCGCGCGGTAGAGCGAATCGGAGCGAAACGTCGGCTGAGCCTGACCTCCCGGCCAGTACAGCGAGCACTCGCGCGGGCCTATGGTCGCGATCCGCGCGCCGGCGCCAGCGCGCCCGCATGGGCTGGCCTCGACGCGTGATGCGTGCTTCGACTTCAGCGTCGCGCCCGCAGGCTGTTTTTCACCAATGGATTGGGAACCCATCATTTCTCACCTGGCGCGCACGCGGCCCGCGTTGGTTGTCGATGGTGAGCGCCGGGTCCCGTTCCTGAACGGGCCGATGGAGGAGCTCCTGGGCTACAGCGCCGGCGAGCTGACGCAACGTGGCTGGCTCGCGACCTGCGTTCCGCAGCGCGACCGCTCGAGCGTGCGCCAGCTGCTCACCGAGGCGCTCAACGGTGCGGCCAAAGAGGGTGAGCTCCCCATGGTCACGCGCAAGGGGCGTCACGTGACGATCCGCGCGGGTCTGTCGGTCGAGGGGCGGGGGCGGTCCAAGGCGCTGGTCCTCGTGGCACGCGACGTGGACGATGCGCCTCGAAAGGCGGCAGCCGTGGGCGACTGCGTGTGCGTCGTTTCGCGCACGCAGGGCCAGGAGGGGCGCCTCATCTCGCTGCGCTTCCTGGATCCCACGCTGGATCCCAAGGGTTGGCTCGGGCGTCCTCTCGACGCGCTGCTCGAAGCCACGCAGGCCTCGGCGGCCGCAGCAGCCGGAGCCGCGCGCGAGGTGATCGAGGCGCGCGCCGCCGAAACGACGCATATTCTGCTGCCAGACGACGACCAGACCTTTCGCGTCGTGACGGCCCGTCTGATGGACGACGACAGGATTCGCGTGACCGTGCGCTGTCTCGACGGGAGCGTGCTTCCGGAGCTGGTCGACGCCAAGGTCGCGCGCGTCGCGGAGGCGAACGCCCTTTCCGACCGCGAGCGGCAGGTCCTGCAGCTTCTCTTGCGCGGCCGCGGTGTGGAGGACATCGCGACGATGCTCGAGATCGCGCCGCGAACCGTGAAGTTTCACCAGGCCAACGTCCTGCAGAAGCTCGGTGCCGACTCGCGCCTGGACCTCCTTCGCGTCGTACTCTAGCGCTCGTCGCCCGCGCCCGACGCTTGCCTTGAGTGAGCCGCGAGGCAATGCTTGATCCCGGAATCCGTGATTTCGCCGGCATTGGCGCGAGATTGGCTGCGCACGCACGGGCGCTTGGCCGTTGCCTTTGCGCTGCTCGGCGCCCTTGCCGGCGTCGCGCACGGCCGGGCTGCGGGCCGCGATCTCGACGCCCTCTCAGAAGCCCTCGCCCACGCCGTGGGTCGCTCGCGAGTATCTCCGAGCGACGTCCGCTGGGAGCCCTCGCGCGGCGCTCTCGCGGACTTCGTCTTTGGCCGGCGCGCGGTCTTTCTCGCCTACACGCCCGGCGAGGATACGCGCGACGTCTGGCGCGCGCGTGTCCGCCTTTCACCCGAGGGAAGCGTCCTCGAAGTCGCTGGCGCGCGCGACCTGACGAATACGCCGCTCGGTGACGATCACGAGCTCGTCATCCACGGCGCACACGCCGCCTTCGCGACGCGGGCTTACGGTCAGGAGCAGAGCCTGACGCTGCTGGACCTGGCGGGAGAGGGCGCGCAGAACAAGACCGGGACCTTCCCCGACCGCGTCATGGCCGCCGTCACGAACGTCCAGCAGACCGGCAGCACGAGCGGAGTCGCGCGCGTCGGACGTCACGCTGGAGTCCCCGGCCCCGGCGGCTACCCTCGCGATCGACGACGCCTGGCTCGCGGTCGCGCTGAGCGATGGCCGCATGCCGCGGATCGACGTCGCACGCGGCGAGCTGGCCGCACCGGTATCGGGCATCCGCGCCGACGCGTCGATGCACCTGCCGAAGCGCTTCTCGCATTGGACCGTCGATACCCTGCGCGCGGTTTCGTGGATCGGGCCTGCGCCCATCGCGTGGCTCGAGGACGCCGCGCTCGACGTGCGCGACACCTTCCGTCGGTTGACGTTCCGGTCGACGGGCCCTCGGGACATCGTCATGACGGCGGACCCGCCGCTGCCCCCGCTCGACTCTTCGGAAGCGTCCGTCGAGCAAGCGCACTGGCCGCCGGCCCGCATCGCTTCGATGTGGAAATTGCCCGACCAAGGAGAGGGCGAGTGGAGGGTACCGGACATCGCTTGGATCCGGACGGTGCCCAGCGCCGCGGCCGATGCTCCAGGCCCATTTTTCTGGACGTTCGTCCGCCCGGACGAGGAGCGCCCGTATGCCCGGGTGTTGCTCGTCGCGATGGATTCCAGGCAGCTCGATCTGGACATGGAGGCGGGCGTCGAGGATCCCGAGCCGTTGACCGGCCCACACGGCGTCGGCCGCATCCCGCGCGATCCAGCCGTGTACCGACGTGTCGCGGCGGCTTTCAACGGGGCGTTCAAGACCGAGCACGGCCACTACGGCATGATGGTGCACAAGCGAGTGCTCCTCCCGCCGGTGCCGTCGGCCGCGACCGTCATGGTGCTGAACGACGGCCGCGTCGGCTTCGGCACGTGGGGACCCGAGCGAAAAATCGGCGGCATCGTCGGGGTGGACGACGACGCAATCGAGTCGTTCCGGCAGAACCTCGATCCCCTCGTCGACCACGGGCGGGTCAACCCGACGGGGCGAAACACGTGGGGGTTCACGCTACCGGGCAAGGGCGCGCAGACGGAGCGCTCGGCCCTCTGCGTGACGACGAGCGGGCACTTGCTCTACGCGTGGGGAGACGACCTGAGCGGGACGGCGCTCGCGAAGGCGCTGAAGATGGGCGGTTGCGACTACGGCATCCACCTCGACATGAACCCGTATCACACGGGGTTTCTCTTCACCGAGATCGACGATCTGGCGAACAAAAAGTACAGGAGCCAGCTCCTGACGCCTGCGATGTCGATCCCTTCCGACCGGTACATTCAATTTGCCCCCAAGGACTTCTTCTACGTGAAGGTGCACGATCCGAGGCCGCCGGCCGTCGAAGGTGCGGCTCCCTGGGCGCCCGACGGGGGAACGCAGCCGCCGCCGCGCTGGATGGCAGGCTTGTGGACGACGCGCCTGGCCGGCGAACAGGGACCGCCCATCGAGTTGCTCGACGTCGAACCGGGGCGCGCGACGTGGCGGGTGCGGGCGGGGGCGAAAGAGTCGCCGGCTGCGACACCGCTACGGGAGCTCGCGGGGGACGAAACGAAGCGCGTGCTCTTCGCCGTCGGGCTCGGGGTGGCGCCCGAAAGAAGCCCCCACGGGCTGGCCACCGACGGCAGGCTCGCCGTACCGGTGTACGGAGGCGCGGAGTCCGGGGCCATCGTCGTCGACGCCGAGGGGCACATGTCGATGGTCCGGGCCACCGACGTACAAGGTGTCGACTCCCACGGCGACATGATCGAGCTCCCTATCCTGCTCTGGGACGGCGAGCTGAAACCGATCGCGCGCGGGGCCACGATCCTGCGCGCCGCTCTGGGGACGACGCCTGCGGGGCGCATCGTTCTGGCGCGCGGCGCATCATCCAGTGGGGCCTCCCTGGCGCAGGCTCTCGCGCGGGCCGGGTGCACGAGGGCCCTCGCGCTCGACCGAGGTACGAAAGCGAGCGCGTTTCTCGACCGCGCCGGTACCGACAGCCCGCCTCGCGGGCGGTACGACGAGTCCGTGCTTTACACGGTGGCGACGCCTCTTGTGCCCCGCGCGTTTCGCTTCGATCCCGCCGCGCTGGTCGCGCAGGCACCGCAAGCTCCGCAGGCTCCCAAGGGGCGCTGACGCGCGCCGAGGTCAGGCCGCTTCGGCCCCGAGCTCCGCCAAGGCAACGCGAAGGCGACCCATCGCGCGGGCGTGCAACTGCGAGACGCGGGGCTCGCTCACGCCGAGACGAACCGCGATGATCTTGAAGGGCACGCCGTCGAAGTAGTGCCACGCGACGATGTTGCCCTCCCGCTCCGGGAGGAGCGCGACCGCTCGCTCGAGCGCCGCGCGGTCCATTCGTCGTTCCACCTGCTCGTGCGGGGTCGCGATCGACTCGTCGACGAAGCTTTGCGCCTGAGCCTCGGGCAAGTCCTCGAACCCCACCACCGCCGCGCCGCCGCACTCGCCCGCCGCCTGAGCGCGCGATACGCGGGTCCGCGCCCGCCGCGTGAGCCAATCCTGCGTGCGAAGCTCGTCCACCACGGCCCCGCGGATGCGGATGCGGGCGTACCATTCGAACGCCGGCCCGCGATCGGCGCTCTTGCGGAGCGCGTCGATCAAGCCGAACGCGCCCGCGCCGATCAAGTCGTCGCGCAGCACGTTCGGGGGCAGCTTGCGAAGCAAGCGCGCCACGACTTGATGCACGAGCGGCATGTAGAGCGTCAGCTCTTCCCGGGTGGGGACAAGGTGCGCATGGGCGTGCGGCGTCGAAGTGCGGGGCTTCATTGCGAGGTTGACTTAGCGGGCGCCGTGCCAGCAGCGATCAGCTCGCAAATTCATGGGTTTAGCCCGGTAGGGGGGCTGCCTCTGGGTGTCCATTGACCAGGCAAGAACGACCCCCCCCGCACGCAATCATGTGATTCCGTGCAGATCGCTCCTTGTCGCCGGTGACCCATCCTGGGTCAAATCACGTGGGGTTCTCCGGAGGGACCCCTATCGCTGCCTATTGTGCAGGAGTTCCTATTACTTGGACGGCCATTCACCGGGTACCGGGCCGTGGGTTTCCGCCGACCCACCCGGGTCCAAACGGTCCTCACGCCCGTCGCTGCTTTCGCTGGGGGCGGTGGCCGGCTGCGCGTTCGAGCCGTCGTCGCTCGCCTGGGGGTCGGGAGGCGGCCCGGCGTTGTCGTACTGCGGCGGCTCGCCCGGGCGCGACCAGTCCACCCAGTAGGCGCTGGCCTCGCGCACGTCGAGGTGAACGAACGTGCTTCGCGGATAGTAGCCGCAGCCCGTATTGCGTAGCGTCCGGCAGAAGTCGCGAAGCGCTTCGTTGGAAACCCCGGGGATCCGGAAGTCCAGCGCCCTGCCCGTATTGTGATTCGAGTGGGCCGTGTACTGCGTCGTCGAGTACGGACGGTAGCCGCTGACGACCTCGATGGCTCTGCCGCCGAAGTGATGGCTCACGATTCCCACGAGCGCTACGAGCCTCGCGTCGATGGGGTGCGTCGCGCTTCCCTCTCGCATCATCCGTTCGAACGCGGTGAGCGCACTCGGAGGGACATGACCGCGAGCGTCTTTGACCCGTATGCGAAACTCCTCGCCGAGACGGAGCGCGTGGATGGTGTCTCCCCCCGCTCGCTGGCGAGGCTCCGGCCCCGTTTCGAGCGCGGCGGTCGTCGAATGCGCGCGAGCCGTCCCTTCGGCCGTTTCGTGCTGAGCCGCCGCGCCGTGGTCCCTTTTGGGCTGCGGATCGACTCCGGGGATGACCAGACTCACTCCCGGCTTCAAGGTCCGCGGGTCGGTGACATGGTTGGCCGCGAGGATTGCCTTCACGCTCACGTGGTACCGTCGCGCGATGGCGTCCAGGGTGTGCCCAGGCTGGACGATGTGGGTGAGGTCCCCGCGCACGGTCGAGGTAACCGCGAGGAGCGCGAGGACACTGGCAGTGGGCAGGGCCGGCATGACTGCCTCGCGTATACCCCGAATCCCCGGACTTTGTGATGCACGTGTGACGGATGCCTGTGTTTTTTGACGGCGCGCTTTGGCGGGTGCGACACTGGTTTGGAGCGAGACGCGGATGGCCGAAGGCAAGAACCTGGTCGGCGTGGATATCGGGGCCAGCTCGATCAAGGTCGTGCAGCTACGAGAGGCACGCAAGAAGCTGCAAGTCGTGCGGTGGGGCTGGGCCCCCCTGCCACCGCAGACCATCATCGACGGCCACGTGATGAACTCTGGTGTCGTCACCGAGGCGCTCTCGCGAATCTTCCACGACGGCAAGATCCAGCAGCGGGACGTCGCCATCAGCGTCTACGGCCAGAGCGTCATCGTTCGCAAGATCACCGTGCCGATGATGACCGCGGCCGAGCTCGACGAGCAGATTCACTGGGAAGCGGAGCAACACATTCCCTTCGACATCAAGCTGATGTCGATCGACTACGAGGTGCTGCGCCGCAGGACCGAATCCGGGCAGATGGATCTGCTCCTTGTGGCGGCGAAGAAGGACGAGATCAACGACTACGCTTCGATCCTGCGAGAGGCGAAGCTCAAGCCGGTCGTCGTCGACATCAACGCGTTCACCATCCAGAACATCTTCGAACACCAGTTTGCCCTCCCGGAGGACGGAACCATTGCGCTCTTGAACGTCGGCGCCGCGGTCTCGTCGCTCAACATCGTCGCCAAGGGCGTGAGCGCGTTCACGCGCGAGATCACGAACGCGGGCAACGCGATCACGGAAGAGGTCCGGAAGACGCTCGGGTGCTCCTACGAGCAGGCCGAGGCGTACAAGATGGGCGGAGGCCCGACGCAGATCGTCCCCCAGGAGATCACGCAGATCATCAACCAGGCGTGCCAGGGCCTCGCCGGGGAGATTCAGCGGTCGCTCGACTTCTACCTCGCCACGAGCGGTGAGCAGGAGATCAGCCGAATCTACGTCTCCGGCGGGAGCGCCTACCTGGCGCCGCTCGTCCAGGCGATCGAGCGGCGCGCGCGGGTCCCGGTGCAGCTCTTCGACCCGATGATGAACCTCGGCGTCGACACCAAGTTCGTCGACGAGCCGCAGATCCGCGCGATTGCCGCGCAGATGGTCGTCGCGCTCGGGCTGTCTCTGCGCTGCGACAAGGAGCGCCGGCAATGGTCCGCATAAACCTCCTGCCGGACCGGCGACAGGCTGCGCGCCGGATGACCGGCGGCAGCGAGCCCGTCCAGATCTGGCTTCTCGGCGTGCTGGGCGCGTTCGTCGCGACCATCATCGTTTGCCTGTTCGTGCAGAAGGTGAAGCAGGACGAGCTGCGGGACATCCTCGTCGAGAACCAGCACACCCAGGGACAGATAGACGTCATCAAGAAGCAGACCGCCAATCACGCGGAGATCAAGGCGCGGCTGAAGGAGCTCCGCGATCGCGAGGAAGCGATCCAGAAGCTCCAGGCTGCGCGGACCGGTCCGACGTCCACCCTCCTCGAGCTCGCGCACACGCTGACGCTCGGGCGAGGTCCGACCACGGACCGCGACAAGCTCGAGCAGATGAAGCGCGACAACCCGGCCGAGGTCTACAACGCCAACTGGGATCCCCGCCGCCTCTGGCTCGCTTCGTACGTCGAGAGCGACCGAACCGTGCGGCTCTCCGGTCTCGCGCGCGACGGCGAGGACGTCAGCGAGCTCGAACGACGCCTGAAGCTGAGCGACTACTTCAGCGACGTGAAGCTCCTGCCCGGCCAGAAGATCGTCGATCCGCAATCGCACCAGGAGCTCTTCCGCTTCGAGCTCTCCGCGAAAGTGAGGTACTAGCCATGGCGCCTCCGCTCGCACAATCGTCTCTCGTACGGCTGCCCGTGTACGCGAGGGTGGCGCTCGGTGCGGGCGTCGTCCTTCTCACGATCGGCGTCTACTGGTTCGTCTTCTATTCGGACACCGCGGCCAAGATCGAGGGCGCCCTTCGGCAGAAGAAGGCGCTCGTCGAGGAGATGGCCCAGCAGCAGCTGGCGCTCGCGAGCTACTTCGCCGATCGCGACGAGCTCGCGCTGCGCGAACAGCGCGCGCGCGACCTGAACAAGGTCCTCCCGCCGGACGCCGAGGAAGACGCCTTCCTGTCCAGCGTCCAGCAGGCTTCGAACGCGGCCGGCATCGATCTGAAGGCCTTCGCCCCTCAAGAGGAGATCTCGCAGAGCTTCTACGCGAAGGTGCCCATGAAGCTGGAGATGTCGGGGCGCTTTCACCAGATCGCGAAGTTTGCCTACGAGCTCGGCAAGGTCGATCGGATCATCAACGTGGAGAACATCGAGCTGACCGAGCCGAAGCTCGTAGGGGACGAAGTCGTCCTCCACGGCAAGTGCCTCGCGACGGCCTTCCACGCGAAGCAGCCGAAGGAACCGGCTCGCGGGGCGCCCGGCGCGCCGTCCCCGAGCCCCGCCGCAGGCTCGAAATGAATCGAGAATCCGTCCTGGCACTCGCGATGTGCCTCGTTCCGGGGGCCATCGCGTGCGGCGAGTCGAAGACGACCGCTCCGCCACCTCCGCCGTCGCACGTGGCGCCGGTGGCCTCCACGTCCCCGTCGGCGCTGCCGCCGGAGCTCAGTGGCCCCGAGTACACGGAGAACGACTTCGTCGAGAGCGACCGCAACCGGGACCCTTTCCGCAGCTTCATCGTGCAAAACCAGCCGGTGAACAAGCAGGCGCTCAACCAGCGCAAGGTGGAGCTCGCCCAGTACTCGATCGACGAGCTGAAGCTGGTCGCGATCGTGCAGGGCAGCGACCAGCCGCGCGCGATGTTCGTGGACCCGACGGGCAAAGGGACCGTCGTCTACAAGGGTACGTTCGTTTGCCGCCCCGAAGTCGTCCACATCGGCGGGAGCAACGGGCCCGAGTACCAGCTCAATTGGCGCATCGATCGCATCCGCGACGGCGACGTGGTCCTCATCCGAGAAGACCCCGCCCAGCCGGCGATTCCGCCCGCCACGCGCGTCATTCCGCTGCACCCGGAAGCCGAGAAGGAATCCGCCGGGTTGGTCCCCGGCTGACCCTCGGACTCGACCGCGAACCGGCTCTCGCCGGACGGCCACTCGTCACAAACTGGTCCCTTTTGGATCGCGCGTTCTACGGTTGGCATCGCGAATCTCTCGGACTCTCGACTCGTCCTGGAGCACGCGAGGAGCGAACATGCGTGGGGCGAAATCGCTTGTGTACACGGCAATGCTCGCCGTGGCCTTGTGCGCGCCAGCCGCGTGGGCCGACGGCGCGAGCAATCACGTGCGCGACGTCCGCGTTCACCCGGCAACTGGCGCGCAGGGAAGCGTGGAGGTCGAGATCGTCGCGAGCGGCGCTCCGGCGTACAACATGCGCATCGCGGACGGCGGGCAAAGGCTGCTGGTGGATCTCGCCGACTCGGACATCGTCGGGGCCCCCGCTGCCATCACGACGCCGATAGGCATCGTGGGCGGCGTGTTGACCCAGTCGTATGACACCAGCGCGGGGCACATGGCGCGCCTCACGATCAACCTGCTGCGCGCGGCCGGCTACCGAATGGTTCCGGAAGGCGGCACGCTGAAGGTCGTACTCACGCCCAACGGCCCGCCCCTCAGCGCAGGCGCGCCGGCGCCCGCCGCCGCTGCGGCACCCGCCGCGTCCCCGCCCACGACGGGCGTGCGCGACGTCCGCTTCGAGCGCGCGCCCGCCAGCGCATCCGGCTGCGCGCCCTACGGGTGCGACCGTATCGTCGTCGATCTCGGAAGCATTCCTCCGTACTCGCTGTCGACCACGCCCGAGCACCATCTGCGGCTGGAGCTGCGCGCGACGACCCTGCCGACCGCGCTCGCGCGAACGCTCGACGTCACGGCATACGCCGGAATCCTGCGGTCCATCACGGCATCGCACGACGACGACACGGGGTCCACGGCGCTCGACCTGGACCGGTCGAACGACGAATCGGGGGTGGTCAGCGTCGAGGGCGGTAGCGTCGTCTGGTCCTTCCCGGTCACCAAGCCGACCACGCAGCCCTCTCCGATCGGAAAGATCCACCTCGACGGGCGGGTCACCGGAAAAGACGGCGGCAGCGTTCGTCAGACCGTGACCGTGGCGCGCGAGCCCGAGCCCAAGGGCCTGCAGCGCATCGAGACCTCGATCCACGACGAGGATCCCAAGGTGGAGACGGCGGCCGGAGCCGCCGCGGGCTTCGCGTCGAGCGCAGGCGCCAACGTTCTCGCCCAGGCGCGTTACAACGGGCGCCGAATCGACATCGATCTCAAGGATGCGGACATCCACAACGTGCTGCGGCTGCTCGCCGACACCGGGCACGTGAACATCGTCACCGCGGACGACGTGAGCGGCACCATCACGATCCGCATGCGCAACGTCCCCTGGGACCAGGTCCTCGATGTCGTGCTCCAGGCCAAGGGTCTCGGCATGGTGCGCTCGGGTAACCTCATTCGCGTCGCTCCGATGGCGCAGCTCCAGAAAGAGCGCGAGCTGCGGCTGGCGCAGCAGAAGCAAGAATACGAGCTGACGCCCTTGGAGACGCGCCTCATCGCGATCAGCTACGCGCAGGCCGAAGAGCTCCAGCAGCGCGCCCGGGAGCTCCTCTCTCCGCGGGGTTCCATCGCGGTCGACCAGCGCACCAACGTCCTCATCGCGCGCGACATCGCCTCCAACCTCAACTACATCGAGGAGCTCGTCCGCTCGCTCGACACGCAGACCGCGCAGGTGCTGATCGAGGCGCGGATCGTCGAGGCGACGAGCAACTACCAGCGTGACGTCGGCATCCAGTGGGGCGGCGATCTCACCATGGGGCCGGCGACCGGCAACGCGACCGGCGTCGCTTTCCCATCCAGCCTGGGGGTCACCGGCGGCAACTACGACAACAACACGCCTACCGCGGGTCTGTCCCCCTTCACCCGCAACATCGCGACGCCCAACTTCGCCGTCAACCTGCCGGCGGCGGTCGGTACGGGCGCCGGCGGCGCGCTCGGCGTGACTCTGGGTTCGATCGACAACACGGTGAACATCGGCCTGCGGCTCTCGGCGCTCGAGACGACGGGCCTCGTGCGCATCGTCAGCGCGCCGCGCGTGATGGTGCTCGACAACCGCGAGGCGCGCATCAACCAGGGCACCCTCATCCCGTATTCGCAGGTGAGCGCGCTCGGCGTCCAGACCACCTTTCAGGAAGCCAAGCTCCAGCTCCTCGTCAAGCCCCACGTCACGGCCGATGGCTCGGTCTCGATGCACGTGAAGCTCAATCGCGACGAGCCGAATTTCAATCAGACCGCTCCGAATGGCGCGCCGACGATCCTCAAGCGCGAGGCGGAGACCGATCTCCTCGTGATGGACGGACACACGGCCGTGATCGGCGGGATCTACACGCGCAACACGGGTCGCAACTTGAACACGATCCCGTTTTTCGGGGACATCCCCATCCTGGGCATCCTCTTTCAGCGGCGCACGGCGAGCGACGCGCGCAACGAGCTCGTCATCTTCATCACGCCGCACATCGTCAACCGCTCCGAGGCGCTCGGGCGCTAGGCTGCCGTCTCCGTAGCGCCTCGGCCGGCGACCCTATCGAGCGGCGCGCTCCTCGTTCACGACGGCCCGCTCCTCGCGCTCGACGGCGCTCGTCGGGTACGGGAATCCGTCGATGGGCTTCGTCGGCTCGATGTCGTGGAACCGTCGTATGTCGAGCACGATGTTCCCCTGATCGTCCTCGCTCAGGATGTCCGAGTGCCGCGCGCCCCACGCGATGTCACGGTCGAGGTAGCGCTTGCGCGCGTGCACCGGCTGGAGCGACGTGTCGTCCGTCCCGACGACCGTCACGAGCAGCTCAATCTCGTTTCGCGCCGCGGACTCGGGGGTCACGCCGTAGAGGGGGCTGGTCTCGACGATGGGGTGGAGCACCGTCCACGACCGCGCCATCGCCGGAGACCGCTCGCGCGCCAGCGGCAGGTCGATCATGCGGTAGAACGTCGTCCCCTCCTTGTGCCGCTCGGTGCGGAGCATCACGATGCGGATGGTCGCCTCGAGGATCTGGTTGCCCCGCTCGTTGCCCACGCGAAGCATCAGCGTGGGTACGCCGTCCATCGGCCCGATGGCCGCCACGCGCGAGAAGGCGATGCGCGCGCTCGACAGGCTGAATTTCGCGAAGACCAGGCCCGTCGCTACCGCGGTCACGAGCAGGCTGGCCACGGACTCGGCCACGACGACGCCGTTCGCCGCGGCGCTCGCCGGATACATCGCGCCGTAGCCGATGGTGCCCATCGTCTGGACGCTGAAACAGAAGGCGTCCCAGAAGGAGCCCGGGCGCGCGTTCACGACGCCGCCGAAGCCCAGGTACGCCGCGGCGAAGATCGCGTTGAGCGCGAGATAGCTGCCCACCATCAGCGCGAGCGCCGCCGACCAGCGCATGCGCAGGAACACATGGTAGAAGTCGCGGAGCGTGGTCCTCGGCGCACCGATCACGACCACCCCGGTCTCGGACACCTCCCTGGCCATGCCTCCCCGTAGCACGCCCGCCGGCGTACTCGGTTAGCCGGTGGCAGCGACCCAGCCAGTCCGCGGCGGGTCGCGCGCGACGGGAGTCGTGCTGATGCTCTGCGCCGCCGTTCTCTGGAGCCTCGGGGGCGTAGGCATCAAGAGCCTCCAGCTGCCGCCCATGGCCGTGGCTGGGTGGCGCGGTGTGTTCGCGCTGCCCGTACTGGCGGGGATGCTGCTCGTCCGCACGCGCGCCGCCGGGAGCTCGGCGTGGCTGCCGTTTCGCGGACGATGGGCATGGATCGGCGGCGCGGCCTACTCGGTCATGATGATCGCGTTCGTCGCGGCGACGAAGCTGACGACGGCGGCCAGCGCGATCTTCCTCCAGTACACGTCGCCCATCTACGTGGCAGTCCTCTCGTGGCCGCTCCTGCGCGAGCGGGTCACCTGGCGGGACGCCGTGTCGTGCGCCGGCGTTCTCGTCGGCATGCTCCTCTTCTTCGGGGACGCCCTCTCGGCGTCGGCGCGCATCGGCACCGCGCTCGGCATCCTGTCGGGCATGGGCGCCGCCGCCCTGCCGCTCGCGTTGCGCGCCGACCAGCGCTCGCTCGCACGCGCCGGCGCGTTGCAGGCGGCCAGCGTGTCTCCCGCCCTGGCGCTCGCCGCAGGCGACGCCCTCGGCGTGCTCGCGTGCTCACCCGCGATGGTCGCGTCCTCGCCTCACGGAGCGGCGCAATGGGCGCTCGCGGCGGCGCTCGGAACGCTGCAAATTGGCCTCCCGTACGTGCTTTACGCGATCGCCGTCCCGCGCCTCACGGCGCTCGAGAGCTCCCTCGTGCCGGCGCTCGAGCCGGTGCTCAACCCGATTCTGGGTGCTCCTGGCGGTGGGCGAACGGCCTGGGCCGCTCGCGCTCGCCGGCGCGTCATTCGTCCTGGCGAGCGTGCTGCTGCCCTCGCTCCGCGGCTGACGTCTCCACTCGCGAGACCTCTCCGCCTCGGGCCCAGTAGAGGTGCGCGCCGTCGCTCGCGAGCGCGTCGATCGGGCCGACGGTCTCGCTTGCCAGCGACGACTCTCCACCGGATCTTCGGCGCGGTCAGCACGCGAAAGCGCCCCTCGATGGCCTGCTCGCTGCTCCACCATACGCCGCGCGCGTCGACCACGAGGCTCGCGAACCCGGCAAAGTCCTGCGCGATCGTCCGCGGCGCGCCGCCCGCCTTCGGCATGGTCCACACCGTTTCGCTGCGTCTCTCGACCCAGTAGAGGGCATCGCCGTGGACGACGAGTTGCTCGGGCAGCCCGCGCTCGGTGGCCAGCGCGCGCGGCTCGCCGCCCGCCTTGGGGACACTGGCGATCGTGCCTTCGAATCGGTCGGCCCAGTACGCGTTCGTCTCGTCGAGCGCGATGCCGGTCACCTCACTCTCGCATCGCGCCACGACCGAGGACGAGCCCCCGTCGACCGGCAGCCGAAGGAGGACGCTCTTCTGCAACAGGCCCCCCTCGCTCGCGTCGACGTCGACGACGAACACCCAGCGGCCGTCGCTCGCCAGCGCCCTCGGTCGCACCAGGCCGTCGGCGATGACGCGGAGGGCTCCCCCGGCCAGGGGTGCCTTCACGACGGCGCCGCGCGCGCCGGCGTCCTGGGCTCGTGTCGTCGAGAGCCACAGCGCTCCGTCGGCCAGCGCCATCCCCCACGCGGGTCCGTCGAGGCGCGCCACGGTGCGCGCGGCACCACCCCGCGCGGGCGTCGCCACGAGCGAGTTGTCGCTCGCGCGTGCGAGAACGAGCTCGCCCGAGCCCGCGACGAGCAGGTCTCGCGGCCGATCGCGCGGCTCGCCGGCCTCGATGAGCGCGGCGACCATCTGCAGATCGTCGTCGGGCGGCGTCGCGGGCAACGCGACGTGGGGGGCCGGCTGCATCCACCAGGCGAGCGACCCGGCTCCGCCGACGGCCGCCGCGAGGGCCAGCATGAGCGTCAGATTCTTACGCAAGGTGCGGAGGATAGCCGGAGGCGCAAAGCTTCCCTCTCGACCGGAAGGGGGGCCCTTCTGTGCGGGATCTCGGCCGCTTCAGCCTCTCGACGCAAGACGTCACTTGGCGACTACGCCTACGTACGTCACACTGTGTCAACATTCCCTACAATTTTCCACTAGCGCGTCGCGTTAGCCCACCTCATACTCATCCGCCATGCCGCTGCCTCTCCCGAGCGGGCTCTACGATCCGGCTCTCGAGCACGATGCCTGCGGACTCGGCTTCGTCGCGGACCTGCGCCGTCCGCCCACGCATGAAGTCGTCGCCATGGGCATCGAAATCCTGCGACGCCTCGCCCATCGCGGCGCGGCCGGTTGCGACCCATGCTCGAGCGACGGCGCGGGCATTCTCCTGCACATCCCGCACGCCCGATACGAGCGGACGCTGGGTCGCGTAGGTATCGAGCTGCCGAACGAGGGCGACTACGGCGTCGCACAGTGCTTCCTCTCGAGGAATGCGACCGAGCGCGACGCCGAGATGCGCGCCCTCGAGGACGCGGTTCGCCATCACAACCAGAAGGTCATCGGCTGGCGCGACGTGCCCGTCGACACGGCGCAGCTGGGTCCCATCGCCCGCTCGACCATGCCCGTCTTCCGGCAGCTGTTCGTCGGGCGCATGTGCCCGCCGGGCGTGTTCGAGCGCACGCTGTTCATGATCCGCAAACGCGCCGGTCGCCGCGCGAGCGAGGCGGGGCTCTCCGGCTTCTTCATTGCGAGCCTGTCGTCGAAGACCGTCGTCTACAAGGGCCTGGCCCTGCCCGAGCGCCTCGACAAGTTCTACCTCGACCTGCGCGAAGAGGAGACCCGAAGCCGTCTGGCGATGGTCCACTCGCGCTTCAGCACGAACACGTTTCCCACGTGGGAGCGCGCGCACCCGTACCGGCACATCGCGCACAACGGGGAAATCAACACGCTGCGCGGCAACCAAACGTGGATGAGCGCGCGCGAGCCCCTGCTGGCGAGCGAGGTGTTCGGCGAGCACCTCGCCGACTTCAAGCCCATCATTCGGCCCGGCGGCAGCGACTCGGCGTCGCTCGACAACGTCGTCGACTTCCTCGTGGCCGGTGGGCGGAGCCTGCCGCACGTCATGATGATGCTCGTCCCGGAGGCCTGGGAAGGGCAGAGCGAGATGCCCCCCGAGCGGCGCGCCTTTTACGAGTACCACGCGTCGCTCGTCGAGCCGTGGGACGGCCCGGCGGCGCTGCTCTTCGCCGACGGCCGCTACGTCGGCGCCACGCTCGACCGCAACGGCCTGCGTCCGATGAAGTACGTCGTCACCGAGAGCGGCTTCGTCGTCGCGGCGAGCGAGCTCGGCGTGCTCGACTTCGATCCCGAGGACATCCTCGAGAAGGGGCGCCTTCAGCCGGGCCGCATGCTCCTCGTCGACTTCGCGCGAGGGCGCGTCGTCGGCGACGACGAGATCAAGCGCGAGATCGCGACGCAGAAGCCGTACGGGGAATGGCTCGCGAACAACAAGATCGACCTCCGCGGCATCGCGGGCCCGCTCCCGTCGGCCCTCTCGCAAGTAGAACGCCGGCGCCTCATGCGCGCCTTCGGCTACTCGCGCGAGGACGTACGCGTGCTCCTCTCGCCGATGGCGGCCAACGGCGAGGAGCCCGTGGGCAGCATGGGCAACGACGCGCCGCTGGCCGTGCTGAGCGGCCGCCCGCAGCTCCTGTTCCGCTACTTCAAGCAGCAGTTCGCCCAGGTGACCAACCCGCCGATCGATCCGATCCGCGAGAAGCTCGTGATGACGCTCGTGAGCTGCCTCGGCGGCGAGGGCAACCTGCTCGAAGAGACCTCCCGCCAATGCCGGCTGCTCGAGCTCGAGCAACCCATCCTGACGAACGAGGAGCTCGCGAAGCTCACGAGCGGCGCGCTGCGCGACTTTCCCGTGGCCGTGCTCCCGTCGTTGTTCGACGCGCACGGCGATCCCGGCGCGGCGCTCGAGTCGGCGCTCGTCGCGTTGTGCACCGCCGCCGAGCGTGCCGTCGACGAGGGCGCGAGCATCTTGGTGCTGAGCGACCGCGGCGTCGACGAGGACCACGCCGCCATCCCGAGCCTGCTGGCGACGAGCGCCGTCCACCACTCGCTCGCCCGGTGCGGCAAGCGCATGCGGGTGGGGCTCGTCGTCGAGACGGGCGAGGCGCGCGAGGTCGCCGACGTCGCGCTGCTCGTCGGGTACGGCGCCGGCGCAGTAAACCCCTACCTGGCGTTCGAGATCGTTCGGGCCCTCGAGCTGGAGACCCCAGACGACGACCGCGCGCACAACTACGTGCACGCGCTCGACAAGGGCCTGCTCAAGGTCATGAGCAAGATGGGCATCTCGTGCCTGTCGAGCTACCAGGGGGCGCAGATCTTCGAGGCCATCGGCATCGGCAAGGCGACGATCGACCGCTGGATGCCCGGCACGGCGTCGCGCGTCGGGGGCATCGGCCTCGCGGAGATCGCCCAGGAGTCGCTGCTTCGCCATGCGGCGGCCTTCGACACGCTCGGCCTCGACGCCCCGACCGACGAAGACGCGCTCGAGGCGGGCGGGGTCTACGCGTGGCGAGTCGGCGGGGAGCGTCACCTCTGGAGCCCGAAGACCGTCGCGAGCCTGCAGAAAGCGGTTCGCCTGGAGGACGCGAAGTCCTACGAGGAGTACGCGCGCGCCATAAACGACCAGGGCGACGCCCCGTTCACGCTGCGCGGCTGCTGGGACTTGGCCCCCAAGGGCGACCCCGTCCCGCTCGAAGAGGTCGAACCCGCGGCGAAGATCGTCCGCCGATTCGCCACCGGGGCCATGAGCTTCGGGAGCATAAGCAAGGAGGCGCACGAGAACCTCGCCATCGCGATGAACCGCATCGGCGGGAAGTCGAACAGCGGCGAGGGTGGCGAGGACGAGGCCCGCTTCGTTCCGCTGCCGAACGGCGACTTGCGGCGCAGCGCCATCAAGCAAGTGGCGAGCGCCCGGTTCGGGGTGACGGCAAACTACCTCGTCAACGCCGACGAGCTGCAGATCAAGGTCGCCCAGGGCGCGAAGCCCGGCGAAGGCGGGCAGCTGCCCGGCCACAAGGTCGACGACGCCATCGCCCGTGTGCGCCACTCCGTTCCCGGCGTGACCCTCATCTCGCCGCCGCCTCACCACGACATCTACTCGATCGAGGACCTGGCGCAGCTCATCTTCGACCTGAAGTGCGTGAACCCGCGGGCCAGGGTCAGCGTCAAGCTCGTGAGCGAGACGGGTGTCGGTACCATCGCCGCCGGCGTTGCGAAGGCGCACGCGGACTCCATCCAGATCGCCGGCCACGACGGCGGGACCGGCGCCTCACCGCTGTCGTCCATTCACCACGCCGGCTCGCCGTGGGAGCTCGGCCTGGCCGAGACCCACCAGGTCCTCGTCCTCAACGGCCTGCGCGAGCGGGTGCACATTCAGGTCGACGGCCAGCTCAAGACCGGCCGCGACGTCGCGTTCGCAGCCCTCATGGGCGGCGACGAGTTCGGCTTTGCCACGGCGCCTCTCGTCGCGAGCGGTTGCGTGATGATGCGCAAGTGCCACTTGAACACGTGCCCGGTGGGCATCGCGACGCAGGACCCGGTGCTTCGGAAGCGCTTCGTCGGTACTCCGGAGAACGTCATCAACTTCATGTTCTTCGTCGCCGAGGAGCTCCGCGGCATCATGGCGCGGCTGGGTTTCCGCACGGTAGACGAGATGGTCGGCCGTACCGACTGCATCGTGCCGCGGGCTCTCGCGAACCCGAAGGCGAGCAAGCTCGATTTCGGCGACCTTCTCATGCAGGCGGCACAGCCCCCGCGTCAGGAGGCGCTGCCCGCACCGTCGCCGGGCGACCTCGCGCCGTGGGCTTCGTCGCCGACCGACGAGGCGCTGCTCGAGGGCGCGCATGCGTCGGTGCGCTACGGGGCGCCGACGACCATGCAGATTCAACTGACGAACGCCGACCGCGCATTCGGCGCGCGCCTCGCGGGCGAAATCGCCCGCAAACACGGCGAAGTCGGCCTGCCCGACGGGACCATCGTCGTCGAGGCGAGCGGCACCGCCGGGCAGAGCTTCGGCGCGTTCGCGACGCGCGGGATGCTCCTCGTCCTCGAGGGTGACGCCAACGACTACGTCGGCAAGGGGCTGTCCGGCGGCGTGCTCGCCATCCGCCCTCCGGCGCGGTCGCGCTTCAAGGCGCACGAGAACGTCATCATCGGCAACACGTGCCTGTACGGGGCGACGAGCGGCAAGGCGTTCTTCGCGGGCCGCGCGGGCGAGCGCTTTGCCGTACGAAACAGCGGCGCCGCGTCGGTGGTCGAGGGCGTGGGCGATCACGGCTGCGAGTACATGACCGGCGGCACGGTGGTCGTCCTCGGCCCGACGGGGCGCAACTTCGCCGCGGGGATGAGCGGCGGCATTGCCTACGTGCTCGACGAAGATCAGGAGCTCGAGGCTCGCGTGAGCAAGGCCATGGTGGATCTCGAACCGCTGACCCTAGCCGACGAGGAGCTCGTGCGCGCGCTCATCGCCGAGCACGTCGAGCACACGCGCAGCGCGCGCGGCAAGCACGTGCTGTCCACCTGGCCGAAGCGGCGGTTCATCAAGGTGATGCCGCACGAATGGCGACGGGTTCTCGGTTTGCAGACCACGGCCAGGAAGACCGGGTAGTAGTCCATGGGTGATCCGAAAGGCTTTCTCAAGGTAGAGCGGGAAGAAGAAGACGAGCGGCCAGTCGAAGAGCGCGTGCACGACTGGGACGAGCTCGTGGTCCGGGCGACGGACGGGCAGGTCCGCACGCAGGCCTCGCGCTGCATGGATTGCGGCATCCCCTTCTGCCATCAGGGCTGTCCCCTGGGCAATCTCATCCCCGAATGGAACGATCTCGTGCACAGGGGAAAGCACGAAGCGGCCGCCGCTCGCCTCTTGGCGACCAACAACTTCCCCGAGGTGACCGGTCGCGTGTGCCCGGCGCCTTGCGAGGCCTCGTGCGTCCTCAACATGCGCGACGAGCCGGTCACCATCAAGACGATCGAGCGCACCATCGCGGACGGCATCATGAGCGCGCCGCTCGTGCCGCAGATTGCGAGCGCGCGGACCGGAAAGCGCGTGGCCGTCGTCGGTTCGGGGCCGGCGGGGATGGCCGCCGCCCAGCAGCTCGCGCGCGCCGGGCACGACGTCGTCGTCTTCGAGGGCGACGATCGCATCGGAGGTCTCCTCCGCTACGGCATCCCCGACTTCAAGCTCGCCAAGAAGGTCCTCGACCTGCGCGTCGAGCAAATGCGCGCCGAGGGCGTCACCTTCCGCGTCGGCGTGGTCGTCGGCCAGGACGTGCGCGGCGAGCAGCTCCTGCACGATTTCGACGCCGCCGTGCTCACGCTCGGCGCGCGGGCGCCGCGCGACCTCCCGATCCCGGGTCGCGAGCTCGGGGGCGTGCACTTCGCGATGGAGTACCTCGTGCAGCAGAACCGCCGTGTGGCGGGCGATCCGACCGACGCGAGCCGAGCGATCCTCGCGACGGGAAAGCGCGTCGTCGTCATCGGCGGCGGCGATACGGGATCGGACTGCGTGGGCACGTCGATCCGGCAGGGCGCCGTGAGCGTGGCGCAGCTCGAGCTCATGCCGAAGCCGGCGCTCGTTCGTTTGCCGAACAACCCGTGGCCGGAGTGGCCTCTCATCCTTCGCACGTCGAGCTCCCAGGAAGAGGGTGCGGAGCGCGACTGGGCGGTGTCGACGCGCTCGTTCCGCGGCGAGGGAGGGCGCGTCACCGGGCTCGAAGCGGTACGCGTCGTGCTCGAGGCGGGCAAGGTCAACCCCATCCCCGGGACCGAAACTACCCTGCCGTGCGAGCTCGTTCTCCTGGCGATGGGCTTCGTCGGACCGGAGCGCGGCGGCGTGGTCGAGCAGCTGGGTCTCGCGCTCGATGCACGCGGCAACGTGCGAACCGACGCGAGCGGCGCTACCAGCGTTCCGCGTGTGTTTGCCGCAGGCGACGCGGCACGCGGCCAGTCCCTCGTCGTCTGGGCCATCGCCGACGGCCGGCGCGTCGCGGCTGGCGTCGACACCTGGCTGCGCCGGGGTGCGGTTTCCCGGGAGGGGTCCTCGGGGGCGGGCCCGAGCACGGTGCCCAGCACCCTGCGGGCCAGCGCCTAGCCCGCACGCCCGAGGCGCGAAGCGCCGAGGGAACGGACTGCACGCGCCTGGCGGCCCCTGGCGCGTCTGCCGCGGGCCACGAGCTCCTTCGCGGGGGAGGGGCCTTCGATGTACTTTGGTTGGGATGGCCTTCGCCGTCGGCATCGATCTGGGCACCACGAATACTGTCGTCGCGGCGGTCAAGGACGGCGTGGCACGGCCGCTCACCGGGCCCGCAGGCGAGCGGCTCATTCCGTCCATCGTGTCGTTTCTCCCGTCGGGCGCTACGCTCGTCGGCCCCGCGGCAACGGCGCGCCGGCTGGCGGATCCGGCCAACACCATCTACTCGGTCAAGCGCCTCATCGGCCGCGCGTGGGGGTCGCCGGAGGTGGAAGACGCGCGCACGAAGCTGCCCTTCGAGCTACGCGAAGGTCCCAAAGGCGGGACGGTCGTAGCCGCGCGCGGCGAGACGTTCTCGCTTCCGGAGATCAGCGCGTTCATCCTCGGGCACGCCAAAGCCGTCGCGGAAGCCTCGCTCGGAGAGCCCGTCGACCGGGCGGTCATCACCGTCCCCGCAAACTTCAACGACCTCCAGCGCGCCGCGACCAAGACTGCGGGACGAATCGCCGGCCTGGAGGTCCTGCGCATTCTGAACGAGCCGACGGCGGCCGCGCTCGCGTACGGACCGCAGGACAACACGCACGAGCGCGTCGCCGTGTACGACCTCGGTGGTGGCACCTTCGACGTGACCATCCTCGATCTCCGCTGGCAACGTCTTCGAAGTGCTCGCCACGGCGGGCGACACCTCGCTCGGCGGTGACGACGTCGATCTCATCGTGGCCGAGCGGATGGCGGAAGACCTGCTCACCAAGCACCGCTTCGACGCCCGCGCCGATCCCATGGCGTATGGCAAGATTCGCATGCTCGCCGAGCACGTGAAGCGTGAGCTCTCGGCGAGGGAGAGCCACGTGGTCGCGGTGGACGACATCGTGCCGGGCGTGGGGGGTAGCGCGGTTCCGTGGCAGTTTCGCATGACTCGGCCCGAGCTCGAGTGGGCAGCGCGAGGGCTCGTCGAACGCACGTTCAAGGTATGCGAGCGCGCGCTCGAGGCGGCCGGCTGCGAGCCTCGCGAGCTCGATCGCATCATCCTCGTCGGCGGCGCGACCCGCATGCCGATGGTGGCGCGCAAGGTCGAGCAGTTCTTCGGGCGCGCGCCGATTGTGCGCATCAATCCAGACGAGGTCGTGGCGCTCGGCGCGGCGATCCAGGCGGCGCTGCTCGACAGGACCAAGCACCGGACGGGGCCAGTCGAGCACCCCCGCATCGCAGAGGATTCGGTCGTCGAGGCGTTGCCCATCGAGGAAGACACGCGACGCACGAGCGACGTTCCTCCCGGCCTCCCGGTCGTATCCCGGGCCGACCCGCTGCCTCCGCCCTCCTCCTCCTCCGCGTGCCGTGCCGCTCGCCGACGTCGTCTTCGCCCGCCCCCCGGTTCTCTCGGTGCGCCCGGCCAAGCCCCTCGTCTTCGAGATCCCCGAGCCCGCGCCCGCGCCGCGCATCGCCCCACCCGCGCCGGTGGCCCGTGGTGAGCGGTCCCTCCGGCCGATTCCCCCGCCGCTCGCGCCCCCGGCGCGCCCCGCCGCTGCCGCGGTGCCGCCGCCGGCCGCCTTGCCCAGTCGCCCGCGGCTGGCTCCCTTGCTCATCGACGTCACCCCTCTCGGCCTCGGCGTCGAGACGGTCGGCGGCTTCTGCGATTGAGTCATCGAGGCGAACACGCCGGTCCCTTGCGATCGCACTCGCACCTTCACGACCGCGAGCAACGGGCAAACGACCGTGACGGTGCGTGTGGCCCAGGGCGAGAGCAAGCGCTTCGGCGAGAACACGTTTCTCGGCGAGGTCGAGCTCTCGGGTCTCGCGCCCGCGCCGCGCGGCGAGACGCAAATCCAGGTCACGTTCGTCATCGACCCCGACGGGATTCTCGACGTGCGCGCCCGTGACGAGAAGACCGGGCAGGAGCAAATAGCGCGTCTCCGTCTCGTCGGTGCGCAGACCGCTCCGGAAGAAGTGGACGCCCTGCGAGCGCATCTCGCGGCGCACCCGCCGGCAGGCCCCGCCGAGTCACGCTGAGGAGCGCCCGAATGGCGAGCACCGAAGCGCTGACGCTGTTTCACGGCTCGCTGGCCAAGAAGAGCTATTACGAAATCTTGCGCGTGCCAAAAGACGCGCCCCCGCGGGACGTCAAGGCCGCGTTCCACGCGTTCTCGCTGCTTTATCACCCCGATTGGCACGTCGGTGCGACGGGCGAGGTCGTGCACGTGGCGGCCGAGATTTACAAGCGCGGCGTCGAGGCCTATCGTTGCCTGTCGCGCGCGCCCTCGCGCGAGCGGTACGACCGCGCGCTCGCCGGCGGCAAGCTACGCATCGACGGCTCGGCCGTATCGGTCGACCCGGTGCCGCAGGCCCAGCCGCTGCGCACGCTCGAGACCCTCGCGACCACTCCACGCGGAAAGCAGCACGCCATCAAAGCGGAGCGTCTGATTGCGATCGGCAGGTTGGAGGACGCCCGCGTGCAGCTCGTCACCGCATGCCAGTGCGAACCGGACAACGGCGAGCTGGCGGAGCGGCTGCAGGCCCTCTACGAGATGCTTGCGCTCGAGCCTCCGTGAACGCACGTCGCCGAAGCACGGGGCTCCGCCTCGCCAGAGGTCAGGTGCTTGGCTCCGTCGACTCCGACGGCGTAGAGTCGTGGGCGGCCCGATGACCGAGGAGTTCGCGCATCTCGTCCGCTGCCTCGATGTCCGCGAGAAGGACGTCGGCGAGGCGGTCGTCTCTCGCGAGACCACGAAGGCCCTGGTCTCGCATCTGGCCGCGCGTTCGGCGCCCAACACGGGGGTTGCCAAGGTGCTCCTGGTCTTCGCGCGAATGGCCACCACCGCTTGCGACTGGATCGACGGAGACCTCCTCGTCGAGCTCGTGGGGGACGACCAGGTCACGGTGATCGAGGTCCTCACGGAGCTGGGCGGGGGGCTTCGCGAGCGTCTCTTCGCGCCGACCTCTTTCCGGGCGCCGCTGGCCGAGTTCAGCCGCGCGATCGAGCGGGTGCCGCACCTCGTCGCGCCTCTGGCGATCCGCAGCGCGACTGCCAGGCGCATCTCGCTGTCCGCGTCGGCCAGCGTGCGCCGCACGACATTCCCGCCTCCCCCATCGAGATTTCCGCGGACAGCCTCTACGCTCGGGCGCCCGCTCTTCCGCAGCTGGACGACGAGCTCCTGGCCCTCCCGGTGATCGAGTCCCTCGCACCCGCCGCCGAGGCCGCGCCCTCGGTGAAGGCATCGGACCAACCATCCAGCGAGGAAAGCCCGTCCCCGGCCCCGGATGCCGCCGAGCCCCTCATGAGCGACGTAGACCAGGGCTGGGACGACTGACGAAGTAGGGGCGCAGGACACTAGCGCGGCTTCAGAGGGCCGTGTGGTGGTGCGCGGCGCGGCGAGGGGCCCGAGGACGAGTATCGGGGGACGAGCACGGGGGGCCGAGCACGTGCTCGGGCGCGAGCACGAGAGCGAGCACGGGGGGTGCCGAGCACGGGCACGAGGGCGGGCACGAGCGCGAGGACGCCACCGGTGCGCCGTCGCCATCTCGCTCTCGCCGGCCATGCTCCACGCCCCTGCTTCCCTCGTGCTCGTCCCGCCCTCGTGGCCGTGCTTGGCCCGCCGTGCTCGTCTTTTCGCACTCGTGCCCGAGCACGTGCTCGGCCCCCCGTGCTCGTCCCCCGACACTCGTCCTCGCCCCTGACCTTCCCGTTCACCCCGCGCTCTCCTCAGAACCGGCCCTAGAGGTGAATGTCCTTGCGGGGGTCCTCTTCCTGGAACTTGGCCAGCCGATTGATGAGCTGAGCGACCTCTGCCCCTCCCCCGGTCGGTATCCGGATGAGAAAATGCACGAAGAGGTCTCCCGGGGGCCGCCCCTTGCGCACGACGCCCTTGCCACGCAGACGCACGACGTTGCCGCTCTCGGTGCCTGCCGGCACCTTGAGGGCGACCGATCCCTCCACGGTCGGAACCTTGACCTTGGCGCCGTGATAGGCCTCGGCCACGGTCACCGGCAGATCGAGATGCAGGTCGTCCCCCTCGCGGCGAAAGTACGGGTGGGGCGTCACGTGGATGGTGAGCACCAGGTCGCCCGCCGGGCCGCCGGTCGGTGACGGCGCCACCATGCCCGGGAATGCGGACGCGGCTCCCCTCGGCAGCTCCTGCGGGGATGCGCACGGTTACCGGGGCGCCGTCGCTCCCCTGCGGGCGGAGCTCGAGCGAGGCGCCGCGCAGCGCGGACACGAAGTCGATGGTGATCTCGCTCTCGAGATCGGGCCCCTTCACCGGGCCGCGGCTGCGCCGTGTGCGGCCGATGAAGTCTCCGAACAGGTCGCCGATGCCCCCGCTGGTGTTGCCCGAGAATAGGTCCTCGAGGTCGACCGTCTGCCCGCCCCCCACCCCGTAACTGACCCCCGGCGCTCCCGCGCGGCCCTGCTGCGCGGCCCACTGGCGGTACGCCCGGACGCGCTCCGGGTCGAAGCCCTCGCGCAGGCCCTCCTCGCCGAATTCGTCGTAGAGCTTTCGCTTCTTGGCGTCGCCGAGGACGTCGTACGCGTGGTTTATCTGCTTGAAACGCTCCTCGGCCTTCTTGTTTCCGGGGTTCCTGTCCGGATGAAGTTGCCCGGCGAGCTTGCGGTAGGCCTTCTTGATGGAATCGGCGTCCGCGCCCTTCGGGACGCCCAGGAGAGCGTAGAGGTCTTCGGCCATCGCTGCTGCGACCGCGAAGGTAAGGCGAGCCGCCCCCCGTCGCAATGTCGACCTGCACGCGATTGGGCGCCCCTGCGGAGGCCGAAAAGCCGGCAGCCGTGCCGAATCAGGGCCCGGGGTCGGCTGCGGCCAGAATGTCGAGCGCACGCGGGACCGACAGGATCAGACCGCGCGCGTAGAGGCGCTCGCGCCAACGCGGCGTCCAGGTCGCCCGCCCGATCACGCGTGGCCGCGTGCAACAGGATGGCCGCCGTCACGCTCACGTTGAGGCTCTCGACGAGGCCGCGCATGGGCACCCGAACGCGGGCGACGCACGCGCGCGCGATCTCGTCCCGGATGCCCTCGCGCTCGTTGCCGAGGACGAGGCCCACCCGCGGCAAGGCCCCGAGGTCCTCGGGCGCCGAGATCCCCCTCGGGGTGGGCCGCGACCAGCGGGAGGGCTGCCTCCTCGGCCCACCGGAGCACCGACGCGGCATGCTCGTGGCACACGACGTCAATCCACTTCTGCGCGCCGCGCGCCACGCTGCGGGCGACGACGAACGGAGTACCTGCCCGCTCGACCACGTGCAGCCGCTGCACCCCGAACGCTTCGCACGACCGAACGACCGCCGCTCCGTTGTGGGGATCGTACGGTCCATCGAAGACGACGACCACGCTCGCGAGCCGCCGCCCGATGACGTCTCTCAGTCGGGCGCGTCGTTCCTCGGTGACCAGCGGCTCCAGAACCCGCAGCACGCGCTCGACCCCGAAGCTCTCGGCGCGAGCGATACGCGGATCGACGAGCTCCTCCGCGCCTAGGACTCCGGACGTGCTTCGCCGCATTCGGGCGCTCAGGCTACGCCAGAAGCCTGACCTCGTTCGAGTGCCGGGCTACAGTCAAGGACGCGTCGTTTCCTGATGGACACTGCCAAGCCTCGACCCCGGTCCGGCGCACCCGGAGCCCCTCCGCAGACCCCCGGGGCGGCCGAGGCGAGGGGTGGAACCTCCTCGTCGGGTGGGCGACGCCGGGCGCGCCGGGAGCCGTCGCGCGCTTTGGCTCAGGCCGTGTGCGTCGCGCTGGCGCTCGTGGGAGTCCTCCCCTTCGCGGCGACGCTTGTGGTGCGTTCCTCCTGGGCGCGCGCCTGGGCGGCGCAGAAGGGCCAGGAGCTCATCCGCGAGCAGGGTATCGTCGCCCGCGTCGACCCGTCTCTGCGGGTCTGGCCTCTGGCGGTCGAGCTGGCGCACGTACGCGTCGAATCGAGCGACGGGGGCCCGCCCGCCCTCGAGTGCGAGCGCCTCCGCGTGCGGCCGAAGATCTTCGCCCTGCTCGCGGGCAAGTTCGCCGTGGACCAGGTCGAGCTCGACCAACCCCGGATTCGCCTCGTGCTCCGCGGGGGGAAGGTCGCCAATCTCGAGCTTCCCGGAGCGCCCTGGCCCGAGCAAGGGTCCCCGCCGCGCCCCGCTCCAGACCTTGGCGCTGACCGATGCGTCCCTGGATCTCGACATCGACGACACTCGCGTACTGGCCAGAGCCGTCGACCTGGACGTCACCGCAGAGGACGATCCCGCCGCGGGCGCCTCGTTCGAGACCGCGTTTCGTGCAGGCAGAGCCGAAGTTCACCGGCCGCGGCTGAGGCAGGACGGGTCCCGCTCCGTCGACGACGACGCGCTCTGCTCGATCGAGGGTCGAATCCGCGTCGAGCCCGAGATTCTCCTCGTCCGGCGCTTCGAGGGCGTCGGGTCTGCCGACCTCGACGGGGCCCCGGGGACGACGCCCGCGTGCAACCTGCCCGCCGACGACAAGCGGCGGGTGGAGCTCTCGCTCGGTCACATGCGCCTCTCCCTCCCGAGAGGGGACGCCCCGTTCACTCCGGCGTTCGACGGCCACGTGAGGGTCCGCGCGCCCCTTGCGCTGGCGGAGCGCGCCGTCGACCTGCCCGAGACCGACGGCTGGATCGGCGCCGACGCCGACGTGCGCTACGCCGCCGACACGATTCTGCCGGAAGTGAGCGGGGTCGTCGAAGCCCACGACGTGCGGCTCGCGCAGTACTCGTTCGCGCACGACTTCTTCAGCCAGGTGAATATCCGCCGTAACATCGTGACGAGCCCGACCACGACGCTTCGCATGGCCAACGGCGTCGTCACCCTCTCGGACACCGTGGTCGACCCGCTCAACGGCGGAGGCAAGCTCGAGAAGACGCGTCTCGACGCGACCGGGCGTGGACTTCACTGCCCTCATGCGCGATCTCGGGGTGCACGAGCACTCGTACGTGGGCTGGGAGATTCGCGAGCTCCACGCGCCGCTCATCTCGGGCACCCTGTTCCCGCTGAGGCTCGACGGCGACCTGACCGGGAAGACCTTCGGGTTCGGCGTGTACGATCGCCCGGCGGAAGATCGCACCCGCGAGAGGCTCGTCGGCTTCTCCGAGGCGGAGATCGCCGCGCACGTGGCCGTGCGCCCCGACGCCCTCAAGTTCGTCGACGTGCGCGCGACGCTGCCGCACTCGCGCATCGAGGGGGGGCTCGTGTCGCTCGGCTTTCACGGCGACCTGCGCGTCGAGGCGCCGCACATCACGTGCGACCTCGTCGACATATCGCCGCTCGGGCCCGTCGTCATGCACGGCAAGGTGGAGGCGAGCGCCCGCCTCGGCGGCGCCTTCAACCGGCCCGACGTCGAGGGCGACGTCCATTCCATCGCCGGCTTCGGGCTCGCCGATCTGGCTTTCGGCGACGTGCTGTCCGGGCACGTGAAGGTGGACGTGACCGTGCCCGAAGTCGAGATCACCGGGGTACGCGCCCGGCGTCGCGAGAGCGTCTACGACGTGCCGACGGCGACGGTTCGCTTCGGCGGGGCCCGGGGGCTGGCCGTGAACGTCGTCGCGTCGAGCTCCTCCTTCGGGTTGCGCGACCTGCTGTCGATGTTCGCGCTCGACGACGACCCGCGCTTCGACGGGATCGACGCCAGCATCGCCACGCGGGCGGACGTCCACGTCGCGCTCGGCGGGCCCGAGGACGCGTGCGGCGGCGGGTTCGTCGCGGTCGAGGCGAAGTCCCACCTGACGAGCGCCGTCGTCTACGGCGAGCGTTTCGCGCGCGGCGACGCGGACGTCACGATGCGCTGGTACGACCGCCAGCAGGGCATCGCCGGCGCGGACCTGGACGTGCGGTCGTTCGTCCTCGACAAGGTGCAACCGCCGGAGGGAACGCGGCCCGGCGCTACGGGGACGGTGCTCGGGTCGGCATCGATCCAGCGCGGCGGAGCGCTGACCGCGAACGTGATGCTCGAGGGAGTGCCGCTGTCGCGCGTCGACTCGCTCGGGGCGCTCGCCCCGGAGACCGAGGGCAGCGTGTCCGGCGTGGCGCACGTGACGGGCAACCTCGACGACTCGCGGCCGGACGCGGGGTTCGTCGCCCGCGCGGAGCTGGACATCGCGGGGACCCGGGTCCGCGAGGTGGCCCTGCCGGGCTCCCGCCTCGACGTACGCCTGACGCACAGGCTGACCCAGGCGAAGAACACGATTGGCCGAAGCCGCTGCGGCGCGCCCATCGCCGCTCCCTTCGACCGGGCGGCGTTTCTCGCGGATACCTCGTCGCACGGCGACTGGACCGTCAACGCGGACATGCTGGGCGGCACCCTGCTCCTCCGCGATCTCGTCGCGACACGTGCGAAGTCGCCGACCCTCTCCGGGCGAGTCTCGCTGCGAGGAGTCGACCTCGGGGCGATCGCGCGCGCGACGTTCGCGAGCAAGGTCGACGCAGACGAACCCATCGCGGCGCCGCCTTCTTCGAGCGTCGGCGGGCAGCTGTGGGGAGAGGTCATTCTCGACGAGCTTTCGCCCGACAAGCCGGCCGCCTCCCGCGCCCGACTCTTTCTCGGGCCGACGGTCGTGTCGCGGGGTGGGCAAAAGCTGACTCTCAAGCCTCCGCGAGAGCCGCTCACGCTCGCGAACGACACGATCGAGACCCCGCCGCTCGAGGTGACGCTCGACACCCCCGACGGGTTTCGCGGGGGCTTCGTCGTGAGCGGGCGCGTCATCAAGGCGACGAGCGACCCGACCCTCGCGCTGGAGGCCAAGCTCGATCCGGTCGATCTCGCCGTCCTCAAGCGCCTGATTCCGCGGATCGACACGGCCAGGGGGCAGGTGGACGGTGGCTTTCGCGTGACGGGTCGCGCGAAGTCGCCGGCCATCATGGGCGAGCTTCACGCGCGCGGCGACGAGATCGAGGCGCACGGGCTGCCGAGCGCCATCACGGACGTGCGCATCGACGTGCGCGCCAGCGCGACGGAGCTGGCCGCGTCGGGTCAGGGCAAGTTTGCCGGGGGCGCGGTCTCGTTCGACGGCTCGATTCCGGTCCGAGGGCTCGAGCTGGGCCCGCTCGAATCGCACGTCGTCGCCCGGGGCGTCAGGCTGGCGCCGGCCGACGGCATCTCCGCGACGTTCGACGCCGACTTGCAGGTGACCTACGACGCGAAGGCGAGGGGAGATGGCGCGACCCTGCCCCACGTGGCAGGCGAGGTCGGGATCGTGTCTTTCGGTTACACTCGGCCCATCTCGCTCACGACGGACCTCACCTCACTCGGCGCCCGCTCACGGCGGACCGAGGTCAACGCGTACGATCCGTCTCTCGATTTCGTCGCGCTCGACCTTCGCCTTTTCGCGCGATCGCCGATGGTCATCAAGAATAACCTCGTCGAGGTGCAGCTCGCGATCGACTCGGGGTCGCTCGACATCACCGGGACCAACCAGCGCGTTGGCCTCCGCGGCGCGCTGCGGACGCTGCCCGGCGGCCGCTTTCACTTCCAGCAGAGCGACTTCGAAGTGCGCCAGGGCCTCATCCGCTTCGACGATCCCACGCGTATCGCGCCCAACGTGGACATCACCGCGGTCACGGAATACCGCCGATACACCGACACGACCGCTGGAGCGGCTGCGGGGGCGGGGACCGGCGGGGGTTTCTCTGCGGCGTCGACCGGGTCCACGCGCGGCGGATCGCTCTGGCGCATCACGCTGCACGCGTACGGTGACGCCGACAATCTGCGCGTCGACATGACGAGCGAACCCTCCCTTTCGCAGGAAGACATCGTCCTCTTGCTCGCGGTCGGAATGACTCGGGCGGAGCTCGATCAGCTCCAGGCGAGCAGCATCGGGGCGAGCATCGCGCTCAACTACCTCGGCGCGGCCAGCGGAGCCGACCGCGCCGTCAAGACGGCGCTCCCCATCATCGACGACTTCCGCTTCGGCAGCGCCTATTCGACGGTCACGGGCAAGACCGAGCCGCAGCTCACGGTGGGCAAGCGGCTGACCAACGATCTGCGCGCCAGCGTCACGGCGGGTCTCTCCGAAGACCGGGAGCTTCGCTCGAACATCGAGTGGCGCCTGAACAACCGCCTCAGTGTCCAGGGTTCGTACGACAACATCAACGACGTCTCCTCTTCCGCGCTGGGGAACCTGGGCCTGGACCTCCGCTGGAGGCTCGAGTTCGAGTAGAAGCGACCGAAAGTGCGTCGCGATCGCCTCCTGCCCTTGCTCTGCGCCCTGGCCGTGCTCGTCGCGGCTCTGGCAGCGCCTCGGGTCGGCCGAGCTGGCGACGACGCAGGGGCGGCCGCGCCGAGCGCGCCGGCCATCGTGCCGATCGAGGTGACGCGTCAGCCCCCGCCACCCCCTCAAGTCCCCACGCTCGAGGAGGCGCCGAACCTCGGCGCTCTCGCGGGCCTGCGCGTCGTGCGTGTCGCCGTGGTCCTCGAGAGCAACATCTGGGACGACGTGCAGGCGCCGCAGGTCACGTCGGTCAAGCCGGGCGAGCCGCTGACCCCCGCGCTGGCGCGTCGCGCCCTCCACGACGTCCTCGCCTCCGGGCACTTCGCCCGCGGGCGCGTCTCGGCGCAGGCGGAGGGCGCGGGCGCGGTCGTCGTCGTCCGAGTGGTCCCACGAAAGCTCGTAGGTCGGCTCGAGATCGATCTGCACGGCGCGCGCCTCGACGCCGAGGAGGTCCTCCGGACGGCGGAGCTGTCGGAGGGAGGCGAGATTGTCGGTGCCGACGTCGAGCTGACGAACGCCCGCATCGGGCGCCTGCTGGCTTCGCACGGATACCCTTCCGCCATCGTCGACGTTCAGACACGCGAGACCGACGACCCCGCGCGGGCGCTCGTCCTCGTCGACGTGAAGCCCGGCACTCCGCGCCTCGTCCAGGAGAGGCACTTCTACGTCTTCGACGCCGAGCCGCGAGACGTGAAGCCGTCGACCGACGCGTACAACGTCCGCGACGGCCAGCGCGCCGACGAGCCCGCCCTCGATGCGGCCGACGTCGCGCTCGAGCAGGCCCTTCGCTCGAAGGGCTGGTATCGCGCCCGCGTATCGCACGACCTCGTCTGGATCGGCCGACCGGCGCACGGCGGGCGCGTCGTTCTGCGGGTGCGCGTGGACGCCGGCCCGCGCCAGGTCCACCGCTTCGATGGAAACGAGCACTACGACGAGGGCGCGCTCCTGGGCGCCCTGGCTCTGGATACCGAGACCGACCGCTCGCCGGCGCACCTCGCGGAGAAGCTTCGCGCCTTTTACGAAAAGCGCGGCTTCCTCGACGCGGAGGTTCAACCCGAAATGCGAGGCGCCCCGGGAGACGCGATCGAGCTGGTCGTCTTTCGGATCCACGAGCACGCGCGAGTGCGCGTCGCGGCGCGCCGTTACCCCTGCCTCAAGCTCGACGCGATCCGAAAGCTGTCCGGCGGAGGCCCGGGCTCTTCCGCGGAGATCGGAACGCAGATCGACAGCTTCCTCGAAGAGGACCTCCCCGGCGCGGATCTCATGGTGGACCCGGACCCGCGCGGGGTGAGCGCCACGTTCGCCGGAGGCGGCGGCCCCATGGCGACCGGGGCTCGACCCGAGCCGCTGGATCTCTACCCGGACGCGACGTACGCCGCCGACACGTACGAGCGTGCCACGAGCCACGTTCAGGAGCTTTACCGCAACGAAGGCTTCCTGCACGCGCAGGTCGGGCCCGTTCAAGTGGTCCGCGCCCGCTGCGATCCCGCGTCCCCGCCGAACCGCTGCGTGCCGCTGCCGCTGCCGCCGATGCCCACGCAGCTCTGCACGTACGACCCGACCGGCCTGCCGCTGGTCGCTCAGCCGCTCGCCCCCGAGTTCACCTGCCGCCCGGACCCCGATCACGGCGTCGAGTGCGCCCGGACGCTGGAGCTCGTCATCCCGGTGAAGCTCGGGCCGCGAACGAGGCTCTGGGACGTCGCGTTCACGGGTGTGCGCAGCGTGAGCGAGCGCGAGGTGGCCGCGGCGGCCGGCCTCTCCTTCGGCGACCCGCTCAACACCGCGACGCTCGACGACACGCGTCGCGCCATCGCCGATTGGTACAAGGAGCGCGGCTACGCCTACGTGGACGTGAAGTACGCGCTCGAGCCTTCCCCGGACAACACGCGGGCGCGCGTTCGTTTCGACGTGACCGAGGGCGATCAGGTCATCGTGCGGGCCATCGTGATTCGCGGGCTCGACACGACGCGCGAGAGCGTGGTCCGCCGGCGGCTGGCGCTCCAGGTAGGCCAACCGTACCGAACGAGCGACGTCCGAAGGACGGAGGAGCGCATCGCGACGCTCGGGGTCTTCTCGAGCATCAGCGTGGGCCTCAGCGATCCGTACGTGCCGGCGCCCGGCAAGACCGTCATCGTGGATCTGGTCGAGCGCCTGCCGCAGTACGTCGAATGGGCCCCCGGGTTCTCGACGGGAGAGGGGGCGCGGCTGCGCCTGGAGTACGGCCACCGCAACCTCTTCGGCGACGCGTGGAGCGTCACGCTCCACGCGCAGGCCTCGTACCTGCCGGACTTTCTGATCCTCGACCCGCAGGTCCTCACGAACTACCGCGGCCTCAGCGCCGGCGATCGCATCGCGACACGCGACACCGTGACCCTGGCGTGGCCCGAGATGGGCCTCGGTCCCACGATCCGCGCGCAGCTCGACGGCATCTACGTGCGCGACCTCGAGCGGGACTTCACGCTCTTCAAGAGCGCGGGGGTCGGCTCGCTCATCTGGCGGCCGGTGCGCGAGCTCCAGGTGACCGCGGGCACCAGCTACGAGCGCAACGCCGTGCACCTCTTCGGCTACCAGACGATCGAGGACCTCATCAACTGCTACGCCGCCGAGATGAACGGGATGACTCCTGCGAACTGCGTCATGCAGACGAACGGGATGAACGGCACCCCCGCGAACGTCGACCTGCCGGGCCTCGAGCGCCTCTTGCGCGTGCCCGACGGCGACAGCCAGGTGGTCTCGCAGCGCGTCGTCGTCACCTGGGATCGGCGCGACAGCGCGTTCAACGCGCACCGCGGCACCTACTTCGCCGGGAGCTTCGAGCACGCGGACTCGTTCCCCGTCGCCGGCTCGACCCCGGACCCCAAGCTTCAGTTCGAGAGCCACATCGTGCGCCTCACGCAGACCCTCGCGGGCTACGTCCCCCTCGGCCACGGGATCGCGTTCGCCGCGGAGCTTCGCCTCGGCGAGGTGCTGAACGTGTCCCCGTGCTCGGCGCCGTTCGCGGGGCCCAACCCGGTCGTGCCGGCGTATTGCACGTACCCGGATCGCCTCTTCTTCATGGGCGGCTTCGACTCGATGCGCGGCTGGCTGCAAGACTCCTTCATGCCGCAGGAGTACGCCGACCAGATCGCCAGGGGCGCGCTCGTGTGCACGAGCACGAGCAACTGCCCGGGCGTGCCGCTGCGCGGGGGCAATTTCATGGTCAATCCGCGCTTCGAGCTGCGCGTCCCGGTGAAGTCGCCGTTCGACCTCGCGCTGTTCACGGATTTCGGCAACGTGTGGAACGACCCCTCGTACATCTTCAAGTACGGGCTCTCGCTGCGCGCAGACGTGGGTGCGGGCGTGCGCGTGCAGACGCCGGTCGGTCCGCTCGTCTTCGACTACGGCGTCAACGTGACGCGCCGAAGCTACGAGGACTTCGGCGCGTTTCACTTCGCGATCGGGCTTTTTTAGCCACAAAACCGGGTCCGGCGCGACGAGAAGGCTCTCGGACCCGAGCCGGAGCGCCTTGGATTCGAGGTAATGGTCCTTGGCTCAAACCAAAAGAGGCTTTGATCTCTGTCCGAGTGCCTTGAACAAGATTAAAAGGATCTTCTTCTCCTGAGAAAGGTCCTTCGCCAAGGAACAAAGGACCTTTGCTCACGAACAAAGATCCACGGATAGCGAGCCGAGCTCCTTGGAGTTCGAGCCAAGCTCCACGAACAAGAGAAAAAGGTCCTTTGACTCTCATCCAAGGTCCTTTTTCACCGAGCCGAGATCCTTGGCTCACGAGCAAAGCGGCTTTGTTCACGGAAGAAGCGCCTTTGTTAGACATCCAAGGTCCGGAGATGAAACCAAAAGGTCCGTTGCCACGGAGCCGAGATCCTTGGCCAAGACACAAACGTCCTTGGCGGAGGAACAAAGCCTCTTCGATCGAGATCCATGGTCCTTTGTTCGACATCCACGGTCCTTTGTTGAAGAACAAAGGTCCTTTTTCCGCTGGCGAAGGCCCGGCACGGGCCATCCACGTCGGTTCGTCGGACCAGCGCTCGCCAATTTCCTTGGAATTCCCTCGGAGTACGCGCATCGAGCGACCTCGATGGCAAGGTAGCGACGAAGCTCGTACGTAGCGTGCGCACGCGTCTACTATCCGAGCGCATGAGCGACCTCGGCCCCATCCTGGATCGCACCCCGGTGACCCGGGTCGAAGACGTCCTCGCGCGCATGCAGGACATCGACGCGACCCTGCCGCCGACCGATGGCGTGGCGTGCTTCAACAAGCTCTACATGGCGGTGACGGCCAACGTCATCGCGGCGGAGAACGCGGGTACGTTCGCCGGCCCCGCCTTCTTGAGCGCCCTCGACGTCGCGTTCGGGAACCTGTACTTCGCGGCCCTGCGGCAGCTCGAAACCGGCGCGCCCGCGCCGCGCGCCTGGACGCCGCTCTTCGCCGCGCGGTCCCGGGCCGACGTCGCTCCCCTGCAATTTGCGCTCGCCGGGATGAACGCGCACATCAACCGCGACTTGCCCGTCGCGCTCGTCCAGACGTTCTCGTCGCTTGCGATCCCGATGACGCGACCGAGCGTGCAGACGCAAGACTACGACCGCGTCAACGACGTGCTGGCCTCCACCGAGCAGACGATCGCAGAGACGTATTTCACGCCGCTCCTCGAGAGCCTTCATCGGGATGCGCACGGGCTGGACGATGTCGTCGCCAACTGGAGCGTCCGCGAGGCGAGGGCAGCGGCGTGGACGAACGGCGCGGCCTTGTGGCTCCTGCGGAGTGAGGCCACGCTGAGCCGCGATTACGTCGACGCGCTCGACGGCATCGTGGGCTTCGCGGGGCGCGGGTTGCTCGTGCCGACGACGTGAAGCGAGACCGTCGAGCAATCTGTCCGACGGCCTTCGACCGGCGTCGGACAAACTGACCGACGCGCGCTCCCTCACCGCGTCGCGCCGTAGCTCGTTAAGCGGCGAATCGGCGTTGGCGAGTAGGGCACGTCGATTGCTCAAGACGCCTCGCAACGCGAGGTCGTGTGCGACGCCGCGCCCGCGTGTTCCGAAACCGCGTCGCCTTCAAGGAGAGAAACGTCATGCGCCGAAAGTTTTCGATGTGCCTCGTCGTCGCCATCAGCGGTGCTGCATGCGCCATCGCCGGGTGCAGCAGCGCTCCCGAGTCAGCCGAGGTCAATCCATCGTCGTCCCAGGTGGCGCCGGCCGGGATCCACGGACGACTCCTGCACTCGAATCGAGGTGGCTCCGGATCATTCGATTCAGTTCTACGAGTTCGCGAGCGGCGAGGTCGGCGTCCGCGAGTCGCTCCCGGTTGACGGTGGCGAGGCCTTGCTCGATCGGCTCTCGCGGGAGCCTGACTCGATCGCCGATGTGTATCGCGCCGTACGCCCGGGCGGGGACGTCCCCGCGGTCCTGCTCGACGCCGATACGCGCCTCGCCGCCTCCCGAGCCGCGACGGCGCAAGCCCGCGGCGTGACCGCGCCCACGGCGATAGCCGAGGGCGAGCTCGCTGCGAAGGGCCCCGAAGACGGCGAGGACCCCGGCGGGTTCAAGACGACGGCGCTCGTCTGCAGCGGGGACAACTACCACGACGGCTGGGGCGGAGACTGGTTCATCAGCAACTACTGCAACGAGGGAGCCTTCCGCAGCTGCGGCAAGAACTACGGGGAGTACCACTTCAGCGGGACCCCTTCGTGGGTGAAGTGGAAGCAGATGGAGGGCGACTTCAACGTCCCGGGCCACACTCACGGGCAGCACGGCGAGCGCGGCTGCCCCTGGCCGCTCGTGTGCGGAGCGGCCATCGTGGTCGACTGGGACTACAACGTCCTGCCGCGCCACATCGAGATCTGGACCATGAGCAATTACACGTATGGAGTCTACATTCAGGGCAAGAGCCCGTGCGGTCACGTACACGCGGCGGTCGGCTGGAACTGAGACGGAACCGCGAACGGGGGTGGGCGCCCAGGGACGGCGCGTACCCCTCTCGTGACCCCAGGCGCCTAGTTCGGGCGGGCGGCCGCGCGAAGTGTGCCATCATACCGGGCCGTGGGAAGCGAGACGACCGTCCCGGAGGACGATCGCGGTTCGAGGTTTTCGGGTGAGCCAGTGAGCCCGGTCTTCGCGCTCGTCATCGCGTGCTGCGCGGACGAACCCTGGCGAGTCGGAGAGGCCGTGGTCGCGGGCGGAAGCGGGCCCTCGGTGGGCTGGTTCGGTCGCGGGCCGGACGGCGGTGATGGCAACCCCCGCTGCCCCCTCGGTCGGCTGCGCGGCGATCGGCTCTTTCCGTCTCCCCCGCTCGGAATCCGCGCGATTCTCGCGCAACCAGCTCGCGCTCACGGTCTGCGGCGACCGCCTGCGCGTGGAAAACCGCGGCCAGTGTGCCCTCTTTTGCAACGACGTTCCCACGCAGACCGCCGAGGTCGGGCCGGGTGACCTGCTTCGCCTGGGCAGCCAGCTCCTTCTTTTCTATGTCCGGCGCGTGCGACCCATCGCCGACGTCGCCCCGCCCGGCAAGCCGTTCCCGGACTTTCCGTTCGGCAAGGCCGATCCCTTCGGCATGGTGGGAGAGTCGGACGCGGCCTGGGCGCTGCGAACTGCGATTGCTTCGATTGCCGCTCGCGCGGGCCACGTCCTGGTGACGGGACCCAGCGGTTCCGGCAAAGAGATCGTGGCGCGCGCCATTCACGGCCTCTCGCCGCGCGGCTCGCGACGGCTCGTCGCGCGAAACGCGGCGACGCTCCCCGAGGCCCTCATCGACGCGGAGCTCTTCGGCAATGCGAAGAACTACCCGAACCCGGGCATGCTCGAGCGGCGTGGCCTGGTGGGCGAATCGGACGGATCGACGCTGTTTCTCGACGAAATCGGCGAGCTTCCGCCCACAGCCCAAGCGCACCTTCTCCGCGTTCTGGACGGAGGCGAGTACCAGCGGCTCGGGGATGCCCGCAGCCTCTCCTCGGACTTTCGGCTGATCGCGGCGACCAACCGCGATCCGGCGTCGCTCAAGCACGATTTCCTCGCCCGTTTCCCCCTCCGCTTGGCCGTGCCCGACCTCAACGCTCGCAAGGAAGACATCCCCCTTCTCGCGCAGCATCTTCGGGAGGCCGGCGGACCCACCGATCCGCCCCTGCCCATCGAGATCGTCGGTCGATGGCTCCGCCGGGAGTACCGGACCCACGTGCGGGAGCTGAAATTCCTCCTTTCCCGAACGGACCTGGACGCGGAGGCGGAACCCCAGCCGCCACTCCCCGACCGCAGCGAGCCCAGCCCGGGCCCGGCGGAGGATGGCGAGAGGCAGCGGATTGAGGCGGCGCTGGCGGCGTGCGGAGGCAACCAGACACGCGCTGCAAAGCAGCTCGGGATCGCGCGAAGCACCCTCGTACTGCGGCTGGACTCCCTCGGCCTGACCAGGCCGCGAAAGCCCTGACCAGCGGACGTCACGCATTCGGGCGACATATCCTCGCCTTGCCGGACGCCGTTGGGCATGTAGGATACCCAGCTCACCGGGTGCGAGGGCGTCCGCATGTTTCACGAAGGGGAGCTTCTCGCGGGAAAATACCGAGTGGAGCGGTTGCTCGGAACCGGCGGCATGGGTGTCGTCGTGGCTGCGCGTCACGTGCAGCTCGACGAGCGCGTCGCGATCAAGTTCCTGCGCCCGGAGATGATGGCCAGACCGCACGCAGCCGCCCGATTCCTGCGCGAGGCCCGAGCGGCCGTGCGAATCAAGAACGAGCACGTGGCCCGCGTCTTCGACGTGGGGGCGCTGGAGACCGGCGCGCCTTACATCGTGATGGAACACCTCGCTGGCTGCGACCTGGCGGCCTGGCTCGCGGAGCGCGGCCCCCTGCCGGTCGAAGAGGCCGTCGATTTCGTCTTGCAGTCCTGCATGGCGCTGGCCGAGGCGCACGCGCTCGGTATCGTGCATCGCGATCTGAAGCCGTCGAACCTCTTCTGCGCTCGCCGTGCCGACGGCGCCGTGTGCATCAAGGTGCTCGACTTCGGCATCTCGAAGATCCTGACGCCCCTCGGGGATCCGTCGACGTTGGACGCCACGGGCGAGGCGGCGGTTCTGGGCTCGCCTTTCTACATGTCGCCGGAGCAGATGCAGCGCGCGCCGGACGTCGATGCGCGCGCGGATATCTGGGCGCTCGGCGTCGTTCTCTATCAGCTCGTTACCGGCTACCAGCCCTTCGGCGGGGCCACGATTCCCGAGGTGTGCATGAAGGTCGCGGGTGGCCTTCCGGAGTCGCTTCTGGCGCTGCGGCCGGACGCGCCGCCGGCTCTCGACGCCGTCGTGCGCCGGTGCCTCGAAAAGGACCGCACACGACGGTACGCAAACGTGTCGGAGCTCGCGCGCGCGCTGGCCGACCTCGCGCCGAGCGAAAAAGCTGAAGAGGCGTGGGAGGGCGCGTCGTCGTGGTCGCCGGCTCGCCCACGCCGCGCGGGCGCCCTCGTCGCAACCAGCGCGGCCGCCGCCGCGCTCGCGATCGGGATCGGGCTCTTGCGGTTCGGAGGTCCGGCAGGGGCGGCACCCGCACGAGCGATGCCTCCGGAAGTGACCGTCGCGGCCAGCGCGCCGGTGGCCGCGGAGCCCGCGCCGGCGCCCGCATCGACCGAGCTGTCGACCAAGGGGCTCGCCCCGGACTCCCCGACACGTCGGCCCGCAACAGCCGTCCACGTCGCGGAGGCGCCGTCGCGGATCGCCGGACCGACGCGCAGCGCTCGCGCTCAGGCGACTGCCCCGACGCCTGCGTCACCGGCTTCCGCGACGAGTGCCGCGCAGACCGTTCCATCCGCATCGAGCGTTCGCGCGCCAGCGCCGTCCGCCCCGGCAGGCGCAACGAGCCTCATCGACTCGCGGAGATGACCCGCGCATGGCCCTGCGTTGGAGCGGAGTGACGGCGACAGCCCGCGCGGCGGTGCCGATCGTGCTCCTGGTCGCATGGCCTGCGCGGGCACAGACAGCCGACCCCGCCAGCGCGGAGGCGCTCTTTCGTGACGGAAAGCGGCTCCTCGAGCAGCAGTCCTACGCGGCGTCGTGCGCCAAGCTCGCCGAGAGCCTTCGCCTCGATCCGGCGACCGGGACGCTCCTCGCGCTCGCGATGTGCCACCAGGGCCAGGGACGCATCGCGACGGCTTGGGCCGAATATACGGATGCCGCTGCGCGCGCGAAGACCGAAGGCCGCGCCGATCGCGAGGAGGGCGCACGCGCGCGCGCGGCCGAGCTCGAGCCGAGCCTCTCCACGCTCGAGATTGCCCCCTCGAGCGAGGTGGAACAGCTCTCCGAGCTGTCCGTCGCTCGTGACGGTATCGTGCTGAACCGCGCGGCGTTCCACACGCCAATCCCCGTCGACCCGGGTGAGCACACGATCGCGGCGAAGGCGCCCGGTCGTCGTTCCTGGGCGATCACGATCGTCGTCGGCACGTCGGCCGAGAAGAGGACCGTGGACATTCCGCCGCTCGAAAGGTCGACCTATTCAGCGGGGCCCGTGCGAATCGCCGGGATCGTGGTCGGGTCCGCCGGCGCGCTCGGCCTCGCTGTCGGCGCCGGGTTGGCGCTCTACGTGATTGACCGCAACGCGGCGTCGAACGCTCCCGGCGGGTGCGTCGGTGACGTCTGCCGCGGCGACGCCAAGCAGGCGCGGCTCGACGCGAGATCCGCGGGCGATGCGGCGACCGTCGCGCTCATCGCGGGCGGCGCGCTTCTCGCCGCGGGGGCCGGGATGTTCTTCTTCGGACAATCGCGGGAAGCCACGACCGCGTCGCTGCGGGTGGCGCCTGCGCTCGGTCTCGACCGGGCGTCGGTCGTTCTCGATGGGCGCTTCTGATTCCGCCGTTCCCGCCTTCTCCGCCTGCCCACGCCGTCGACACGAAGGCCGCGGGCGAGGGCAGGCAGGAGTGGCGCGAACAAGACAAGGGAAGCACTGCGCCTCAGCGCACGCCGCGACCTCTTCGCAACCCTCGAGCCAACGCCCAACGACGCGATATTTCAGCGAACCGACGCACCCGCGTGTGCCGATGCGTGCCGATCGCGTCCCCGGCGTCAGCCCCGACGTGCGGCCAGCGGCGACCGGCAGCGACCCCCGCGGGATCGCCAGCGCCTCGGTCAGATACGTGAGCAGGTGAATCGCGCGGTAGTTCACGGCCGTGCCGATGCCGGCCTCCCCGAGCTGGGCGAGGAGCGCGTCGCGCTCCCCGGGCCACGCGTGGATCGTGAACAGGTGATGGCTGCCTTGGCCGCGCCGTTCGACGAGCCACGGCACGCGGTGGACCGTCGGCGGAGGCGCCTTCAGATCGGCCACGCGCTCGCGCAGCCGCGCCTCGTAGGTCTCCACGATGCGCTGGCGCTGGGCGCGCTTGCCCTCGATGTGGGCGAGCTGCGGCCGCAGCATCGCGGCGTCGAGATTGGTCAGGTTCGCTTTGTACCCGAGCTCCACGAGGTCGCCGACCGCGGCGCGCACCGCGGCCGGATCGATGAGCCCCGTCGCCGGCTCCACGTCGACGAGCTTGGGCTTCGCGCCCACGTGAAGGATCGCGTTCGTCGTCGAGGCGAACGTCATCGGCGTGGTGATGACTTCGTCGCCGGGGCCGACGTCGAGCGCGCGGAGCGCCAGCACCAGGCCCATCGCAGAGACGTATTTCACGCCGCTCCTCGAGAGCCTTCATCGGGATGCGCACGGGCTGGACGATGTCGTCGCCAACTGGAGCGTCCGCGAGGCGAGGGCAGCGGCGTGGACGAACGGCGCGGCCTTGTGGCTCCTGCGGAGCGAGGCCACGCTGAGCCGCGATTACGTCGACGCGCTCGACGGCATCGTGGGCTTCGCGGGGCGCGGGTTGCTCGTGCCGACGACGTGAAGCGAGGGCGGCATTGGGGCGCCGCGGTGAGCAGGCGGCAGGGGTGCGCGGCCGTCGCTCCGCTGGGTGACTTGGGCCTTCAGGCGTCCAAATCGGCAGGGAGGCAGCTGCCTTGCCCTCCTCATCACGGCGCCCTTGCGCATCGGAAGCCGATGTCGCCGCCGATTCGCCGCTCGAATAAGCAGGGTCGCGCAGGATGCAAAGAACGCCTTCGCTTCCTCGGCGTTGAGCGAGTCGGGTTCCTCCTCCTGCTAGCTGGCGTGCGAGACGCGCTTCGGCGTCAGGAGGCCCTCGCCTGGGGCGGCTAGCTCACGAACACCTCGTGCCGCGCGGCGCGTCCGCAGAAAGGGCGCGCCGCGCTACGCGTGAAACCAGGAGTTCGTCGCACGAGCCGCGAGGTCGTCGCCCTATGCAGAAGCGACGACCTCGCCAGCCCTTTTTTCCTAATTGCACTGGTTGGCTATGCAAATGTTGGAGCAGTCACCGCCGTTACAGAACGCTCCAGGCCCTCCGCACGTTCCGCCTGACTGCGACGAGCAAAACGACCCCGTGCAATCGTGGTCGTCGACGCACCCGCCCCCTGGCCCGTTGTGCGCACTGGCGACGCAGACCGTGTTATTGCAAAATGTGGAGGTGCAATCGCCGTCAGCCGAGCACGTGCTGCCGTTGGCGCAAGCGCTGCCCGCGCACACGCCGCCGCAGCAGATGGTCGAGTTGCACTGACTGTCCGCCGTGCACGTGGCCCCGTTCGACCCGCACGTTCCGAGGTGGCAGGACGAGCCCGCGGCGCAGTCGTGGGAGTCGACACATGCGCCGCCTACCGCGCTCGCACTGGCAGCGCAGGTCGTGCCCGCGCAAAATCCGGAGGTGCAATCGTCGTCGGCCGAACACGAGGCGGCGTTGGCGCAAGCGCTGGCCGCGCACACGCCGCCGCAGCAGATGGTCGAGTTGCACTGACTGTCCGCGGTGCACGTGGCGCCGTTGGACCCGCACGTTCCGAGGTGGCAGGACGAGCCCGCGGCGCAGTCGTGGGAGTCGACACATGCGCCGCCTAACGCGCTCGCACTGGCAGCGCAGGTCGTGCCCGCGCAAAATCCGGAGGTGCAATCGTCGTCGGCCGAACACGAGGCGGCGTTGGCGCAAGCCAGGGCGGCGCACGCGCCGCCGCAGCAAATGGCCGAGGTGCAATCGTGGTCGTCCTGGCACGAGCTGGCGTTGGCGCAAGCGCTGGCCGCGCACACGCCGCCGCAGCAGATGGTCGAATTGCACTGACTGTCCGCGGTGCACGTGGCGCCGTTCGACCCGCAGGTTCCGAGGTGGCACGACGAGCCCGCGGCGCAGTCGTGGGAGTCGACACATGCGCCGCCTACCGCGCTCGCACTGGCAGCGCAGGTCGTGCCCGCGCAAAATCCGGAGGTGCAATCGTCGTCAGCCGAACACGAGCTGGCGTTGGCGCAAGCGCTGGCCGCGCACACGCCGCCGCAGCAGATGGTCGAATTGCACTGACTGTCCGCGGTGCACGTGGCGCCGTTCGACCCGCAGGTTCCGAGGTGGCACGACGAGCCCGCGGCGCAGTCGTGGGTGTCGACACATGCGCCGGCTAGCGCGCTCGCACTGGCAGCGCAGGTCGTGCCCGCGCAAAATCCGGAGGTGCATTTGTCGTCCGCCGAGCACGTGGCCCCGTTCGATCCGCAGGTCCCGAGCTGGCAGGAGCTCGCGGCGCAGTCGTTGTTGCCGACGCACCCGCCGCCGAGCGGGCTCTGGGTCGCACTGCACCCGCTCGCGCCGAGGCAGTAGCCGTTGCATTGGGCGTCCGAGCTACACGTGGCTGCTGGCCCGCCGCAGACGGCGGACGCGCACGAGATTTGGTTCATGTTCCCGGTGCCGCAGTCGCGCGTGTCCACGCAACCAGAGCCGGGCGCACCAGGTGCATTGAGACAGCCGAATGTTCCGCCGCAATAGCCCGAGACGCATTGGTTGTCCGCCGTGCATGCCGATCCGGCACCGCCGCAGGTTCCGTTCGAACAGGTGCGTGCCGCACAATCGTGGTCGTCGACGCACCCCCCTCCGAAAGCGCTCGCGGCGGGAATGCAACCGCTCGCTCCGCCGCAATAGCCGGAGGCACACTGAGTGTCCGCCGAACAGACAGCCCCCGCCCCTCCGCAGACACCGGGCGCTGCGCTGGTCGAACAACTGCCGGCGGCGCAGTCGTGGTTGTCGACGCAGCCCGCTCCTAGTGCGCTCGCGGCGGTCAGGCACCCGCTCGTCCCGCCGCAGAAGCCCGCGCCGCACTGGCTGTCTGAGGCGCAGGCCGCGCCGCTGCCTCCCCCGCAGGTACCGGCCGTGCAGGTACCCGATGCGCAGTCGTGGTCGTCGACGCATCCCCCTCCGGAGGCGCTCGCCGCCGACATGCAACCGCTCGCCCCACCGCAGAACCCGGAGCTGCACGCGTTGTCGGCGGTGCACGTGGCGCCCTTTCCTCCGCACGTCCCCGCGGCACCACTCGCCGAGCAGACGCCGGCGGAACAATCGTGGTCGTCTACGCAGCCGCCGCCGAGCGCGCTCTGAGCGCCGAGGCACCCGGCTGCCCCGCCGCAGTACCCCGAGGTGCACAGGTTGTCCGCGGTACAGGCCGCGCCGGCGCCTCCGCACGTTCCGGCCGCACCGCTCCTGCTGCAGGCGCCGGACGCGCAGTCGTGGTTGCCGACGCATCCCCCGCCGGCAGCGCTCGCGGCGCTCAGACACCCGCTGGCACCACCGCAATAGGTCGAGGTGCAGTCGGAGTCGGCGGAGCACGCCGCTCCGACGCCCGCACCCCCACCGCCGTCCGACGTCGTTCCGCTGTCGATGGTCGTCGTTCCACCATCGCCGGTCGTAGGTCCGCTGTCGGCGCCGCTGCAATCGGCTTTGCAGACGTTGTCGGAGCACAGGGTCAACCCGACGCCGCACGTGCTTCCCACGGTGCCCAGCCCGAGCCCAATCGCGAAGTAGCTAAATGGGTCGTGACGCCGGTGACCTGATTGTTCGTGAGGACGGTGGACGGGAGCGCCGTATACGACGACGTCCCCTCGGGGGCCGTAATCAGCACGAGGTCGCCGGTCGAACTGCCAGCCGGGATCGCGGACGGCGAATACGTCAGGGTGATCTCGACCGGCATCGCGAACTGCTGGCCGTTCGGCCCGAACGAATAGATCGGCGACGTGGTCGTGAATCCGGTGACGGGTGCCGCGCTGGTGAGCGGAGCCGAGATCGTCACGGTGCCCCCGTTGGGGAGCGCCCCGGCGGGGACGGCAATGGTGACGCCCTCGCTCGCGACCACCATGGTTCCGCCTTGGGCGGTGAACGACCCGGTCGTTCCGACGACCGCTCCACCGTCGACCACAGGCGTGCCCATGACGGCCGGGAGATTTTGATACGCGGCAGCGTCGACGCCCAGACCGCCGGCGTCCGGCGCCGTGGCGTCGTTGCCCGTCGGGCCCGTCCCTGCGTCGTTGCCCGTCGGGCCCGCTCCGTCAGCGCCTTCCGTGGCGTCTGCACCCGCCTCGGCACCGCCAGCGGTCGATTGCGTCGAACTGCACGACGCGGTGCACACCAATAGGCCGAGCGCGGCCACGACCGAACCACGCAACCAACACGTGTTGGCGCGATCCTGCTTCATGCTGGAACCCCTCCGAAAATAAAAGTTTGGGAATCAAACTATCGGTGGGAGGGCTCGATGTTGGCAATAGGAAACGATGGACTCGGCAAAAGCGAGTGGCAGGGTGTGTTCTTACGCGCGGGACGGATGCGCGCCGTCGGCGCGTTCGCCGCGTTTGGTCTCAAGGGCTTGCCCGCTCCGCGTCGCCGCACCGACCGTCGCTTTCGGGGGCGAGCCGCAGCCTAAAAACCGTGCGAGCGGTCGAAGGTCTGCCGGTCAGGCTCGGCGTTCGGGCGGAGCGATGCGGGCGAGCAGCCCTTGCGGACCGCGGGCTAGTCCTCGGCCACAACGGAGAACATTCCCGTACCTCACGGACGCTGCCCTCGGCGCGCCGCTGGTAGCGGCGGAGCGTCCCCTCGTGGCGCGCCCCAGAATCGCCAGCGACCTGCGAGTACGACCGAACGTTCCCTGAATTCCTGCGTGCAGACACGGGACATGAGAGAGCTTCGCTTTCTCGCGTCAACTGTTTGGGTGACAAGCTGGTTGCCCCGGGCACGCGACTGGCGCGCTCTCGCAGGCACGACAAGAACGAAGAGATCACCCATCCGGGGGTCGTCAGGATCGAGCCCTCGCAGCGCCCCCGGGCGACGTCTGCCGATGTCCCCTACTCCTCGTTCCCGCCTTCTCCGCCTGCCCACGCCGTCGACACGAAAGCCGCGGGCGAGGGCAGGCAGGAGTGGCGCGAACAAGACAAGGGAAGCACTGCGCCTCAGCGCATGCCGCGACCTCTTCGCAACCCGCGAGCCAACGTTCAACGACGCGATATTTCAGCGAACCGACCCACCCCGCGTGTGCCGATGCGTGCCAATCGCGTCCCCGGCGTCAGCCCCGACGTGCGCCCAGCGCTTGCCACGCGTTCGCCACGGCCTCGACGACTCGGTCCTGCTCGGGCCCGGTAAGCGTCGGGTAGAGCGGCAGGCTAATCGTGCGATCGCCCATTTCTTCGGCGACCGGCAGCGACCCCCGCGGGATCGCCAGCGCCTCGGTCAGATACGTGAGCAGGTGAATCGCGCGGTAGTTCACGGCCGTGCCGATGCCGGCCTCCCCGAGCTGGGCGAGCAGCGCGTCGCGGTCCCCGGGCCACGCGTGGATCGTGAACAGGTGATGGCTGCTTTGCCCGCGCCGTTCGACGAGCCACGGCACGCGGTGGACCGTCGGCGGAGGCGCCTTCAGATCGGCCACGCGCTCGCGCAGACGCGCCTCGTAGGTCTCCACGATGCGCTGGCGCTGGGCGCGCTTGCCCTCGATGTGGGTGAGCTGCGGCCGCAGCATCGCGGCGTCGAGATCGGTCAGGTTCGCCTTGTACCCGAGCTCGACGAGGTCCCAGTGCTGGTAGGCGCTCCCGTGGCGTTCGGCGGCGCCCCGGGACACGCCGTGATTGCGCAGCCTGCGCAGCCGCTCGGCGACGCGGAGATCGCGCGTCGCGACGGCGCCCCCGTCACCACTCGTCAGGTTCTTCGTCGCGTAAAACGAGAACACGGCGGCCTCGCTCAGGTCGCCGGGGCGCAGCCCGTCGCGCTCCATCTCGACCCCGTGCGCCGAGTCTTCGACCACGAAGAGCCCGTGTTGATCCGCGATGGCGCGTAGCGCCCTCATGTCCGCGAGCTGCCCGTACAGGTGCACCGGCAGAATCCCCACGGTGTGGTCGCCGACCGCGGCGCGCACCGCGGCCGGATCGATGAGCCCCGTCGCCGGCTCCACGTCGACGAGCTTGGGCTTCGCGCCCACGTGAAGGATCGCGTTCGTCGTCGAGGCGAACGTCATCGGCGTGGTGATGACTTCGTCGCCGGGGCCGACGTCGAGCGCGCGGAGCGCCAGCACCAGGCCCATCGAGCAGCAGCTCGTGCCGACGACCGTGGGCGGGGTGGCGCCCTCGCGGTCGCGCACGAGAAACCTCGCGAGCTCGTCCTCGAACGCGGCCACCTGGGGCCCCAGCGTCAGAAACAGCGTGGCCAGCACGCGCCTCCACGACGCGGCCTCGTCTTCCCCGAGCTGGTGTCTGTAAAACTCGACCTTCGCGACCATCACTCGGACAGTAGCAGCGTGCCGTCGATCGCGAGATCGCGGTGTGCGCGCTCGGCCTCGCGGAGAAAGACGTACTGCTTGAGCGTGTACCAGCGGCGGTCGTCCGGATCGACCGCGCCCTCGCGCAGCGCGCCGAGCACCTCGCGGATCCCGTCGTCGAGCGTCTTCTCCGCGCGGTAGCCGAGGACGCGCTCGATCTTGTCGAACGACACGTTGTAGTCGCGGAGATCGGGGTCGGTCGGCGCGTGGACGATCTCGGTGCCCGGGACGGCGTCGCGCACGCGAAAGGCCAGGTTGAGGATCTGGACGTTGTTCGCGTCGGAGCCGACGTTGAACACCTCGCCGGCGACCTTGCTGTCGTCGCTGGTGAGCGCCAGCTCGAACGCGCGCGCCACGTCGCGCACGTGAACGAAAGGACGCCACTGCCGCCCGCCGCCGTCGACGGTGATGCGCCTGCCGACGTACGCGTTCTTCGTCATGACGTTGATGGCCAGGTCGAAGCGCATCCGCGGGCTCTGTCCGAAGACCGTCGCCAGCCTGAGGGTGGTCGTCTTCATCGACTTGCACGCGTGGAGAAGGTCTTCGACCTCGGCCTTGGCGCGCGCGTAGAGCGAGACCGGCCGGCGCGCGCTCGTCTCGACGAGACCGAGCCCCTCGCCGTGCCCGTAGACGGAGCACGAAGAGGAGTACACGTACCGCCCGACGCCCATCTCGACGGCGGCCCCGATCAGTCGCTTGGCGCCGTCGACGTTCACGCTCCGGGTGAGCTCGGGCTCGAGCTCGCAGGACGGGTCGTTCGAGATGCCCGAGAGGTCCACCACGGCGTCGATGCTTCGCAGCAGGGTCCGGTCGAACGTGCGAACGTCCCCCCGGACGACCCGTAGCTTCTCGCCGAAGCGCGCCTCGGCCCGAGCCAGCGTCTGGCCGAAGTAAAGGCGATCGAGGACCGTGATGCGGTGCCCCTTCTCGAGCAGCAAGGGCACGAGCACCGACCCGATGTATCCAGCTCCGCCGGCGACGAAAACATGCATCGAGGCGCGAGTATCACGAAGCTTTGCCAGCAGGACAGTAAAGCCTTGTAAGCGGTTGTCGCGGCCCCAAAAGGGGCGCCTGGCCGGCGGGCGGCCTTGTCCCGCCCCCCGCGCAAGTCTCATTTCGACTCATGCGAAGGCACCGCCGGTCGGTACTGCCAAATTGCACTGGGAAGGTGTCCCCCTCGACCGAACGCCCTCAACGCGATTGTTCGTGCACAGTCAAGAGCTACACTGCCGGCCATGCGCAGCACCGGACTTTCCACCCTCGCAATCGCCGGAGCGCTTGCTCTTCCGTTCGTTTCGGCGTGCGCCGCGGGTGGTGCGGCGGTCGGCGCGTTCGGCGGTGACGACGACTCCGGCGTGCCTGCCGCCGGCTCGTCGGGCGGCGATGCGGCCAGTTCGTTCGACACCGGGCGCTACTCGTCCAGCGGGAGCGGCAGCAGCAGCGGCGGGAACAGCAGCAGCGGCGTGACCGGCTCCGGGAGCGGGAGCGTCGACTCCGGCTCCGTGGAGGAGACCGGCGGCGAAGCGTGCAGCTCGGCCTCGTGCCCGGGGTGCTGCGCCGGGAATGCGTGCGTTCCCGTGCCCAGCGACATGCAGTGCGGCGATCGCGGCTCGGCCTGCCAGGATTGCGCGTCGACCGGTCAGACGTGCAGCGCGGGCACGTGCGGCGGCGCGCTCGCGGCCGACGCCGGTGGTGGCGGTTGCAACGCGTCGACGTGCGCCAGCGGCTGCTGCCAGGGCGGTCAGTGCGTCACCGCGGAGCAAGACACGGCGTGCGGCGCCGCCGGAGCCGCCTGCCAGGACTGCACCCAGAGCGGCGGGACGTGCAGCGGCGGGCAATGCTCCACGGGCGGCAGCGGTAGCTGCAACGTGAACAACTGCCCTGGTTGCTGCGACAGCACGGGCACCTGCGTGATGGGGACGTCCGACAACGCCTGCGCGGCGTCGTCCTCGGGCATCGCGTGCGTGAGCTGCGGCGCGAAGACGAGCTGCCAGTGTCTATTCTTGGGACTCTGCGTCTGCCAGTGACTTCGAGCGCAACACCAGGATCGTGACCTCGGGCGCGACGCCGAGGCGCATCGGGGGTCCGGTGGTCCCCAGGCCCGGGTGCACGTAGAGCGTGGCCCTGCCGCGGCGGTACACGCCCACGTTGTACGGGTGTGCAAAGCTCGCCAGGCTGAGCAGGCGCGAGGCGAACGGCATCGCGATCTGCCCGCCGTGCGTGTGACCGCTCAGAACGAGGTCCACGCCCGCGTCCGCCGCCGCGTCGAACCGCGATGGATCGTGCGCGAGCAAGACGGTCGCCGCGTCTCGAGGGCGCCCCTCGAGCGCCCGAGGTAGGTCGTCGCGGCGTGTCCAGGTGTCGTCGATGGCGGCGAGCCAGAGCCGCGCGCCGTCGTGTTCGATGACGACCCCCTCGTTGCGAAGCACGCGCACGCCACGTTCGCGCAACATCGACACGAGCGGCTCGCCTTCGCCGAAGTAGTCGTGGTCGCCCATCGACACGAACACGCCCTTCTTCGCTCGTAGCGCGGCGACGACTTCGGCGATGTCCGCGTGGTACTCGGTCCCGCTCGTCACCAGGTCGCCGGTCACCACCGCCAGATCGGGCGCCCGCCCGCAGGCGGCTCGCGACCAGGCCAGTCCCCAGGACTTCGGGGTCAGCGTTCCGATGTGGAGGTCCGAGAGGTGCGCGATTCGCAGGCCGTCGAGCCGGGGGTCGAGCCCGGGAACGGGCACCGGCCGTTCGACGACGCGAAACCAGCGCCGGCGAACGAGCACGCCGTAGCCGCACACCACGAGGCCCGAGAGGTAACTCCACATGTACGCGCCCATGGGGGCGTGCACCGGCGCTCCGCGAGCGATGTCGAGCACGGGAACGAGGAGCGTGGCGACCACGGCGGGGACGAGGGTGAAGACGGCAGCGCACCAGTGCACGAAGTACGGGATGTCGACGAGGCGAACGAGCAACTCGTGTCGGCGGCGGTCGGGCATTCCAGCGCGCGCGCGCCCGACGAAGAGCGAGACGCCGAGCGCCCCCCACAGGCTGCCCACGAGCCAGGGGACCGGCCATGACAGCCGCCGTGCCAGCTCGAAGACGCCGAGAGCGACCGGAACGTGCAGGACCGCGGTTAGGATCAGCAGAATCCGAAGGAAGCGGCCCATTCGCGCGCGCCGGCGCACCTGGGGGGCAGCGTGCTGCTGCGCGGCCGCCGCGGGATCCAGGCTGGAGGTCGTCATCCTGTCGCGACGGTCCCCTCGATGACCGCGCCGTCGTCGCAGATCGCGCGCACGCCGCGGGGGCTCGCCGTCAGCGCGATGACCGTCGAATGCAGCCCGAGCTCGCCGCTCATTCGCACCCAGCTGCCGTCCGTTCGGCGAAGGACACGAGCCTGGGCAGACCCAGCCCATGCCACCGATGCGGGGTCGATCGCCAGAGCCAGCAGATCGCGCGTCGTCTGCACGGCCTCGAGCTGGGCTTCCAGCCGAGCCGATAGCGACAGGGCATGCCCGCCGGCACCGACGGTGACGGCGCCTCCGTCGGCCAGCGCCCCGATGGCATTCAGGTGGCCGCCGCAGATGGCGCCCACGTACTCGGGTACGCCGAGCTCGAGCCGTACGAGCGCCCCCGAGTCACCGCAGGCTACGAGCGCCCCGCCCAATCCCCCGCCCGGCGTCGGCAGGAGGCGCGTCACGGCCCGGAGGCGCGCGCACATCGGCGCGTCGGTCAGAAGGGTCAGCTTTCCGCGTGCAAACTGCGCGAGCGTCCCCATGGTCGCGGACGGCGAGGTCCCTCGCGCCGAGCGCCGCGTCGGGCGCTCGCCCACCAGCGTGACCGTTCCCCGTGGATCCACGTGCGCGCCCAGGAAGGTCGCCTCTCGGTCGGGCAGGTCCCACGGCTCGAGCCCGGCTCCCGGAATCAGGCGCGCCGCCAAGCCCCGAGCGCCGAAGACGATCACCTCGTTGGCACCGAGCCAGACCACGCCGCGCACGATGTTCAGATCGAGCTCGGGCGCAGAGGACAGCCGAGACCACGAGCTCCCCTCCCACCGCATGACGCCGTGGGAGCCCGTGGCGATGGCCGTATCACCCGTCGGATTGAAGGCTGCGCTGCGAATGCTCCCGGGATGCATCGGCGCCACCGAGACTCGCCAGCGCCAGCGGGCGGGATTTGCGAACTGCGGGTCGGCCACCGGCAGCAGCGATTGCCGACGGGTGGTGTCGCTGCCCGGGGTGACCACGGGAGCCACGGCCGGTACGTCGGACCCGGATTGCGCCGGGGCGGACACCTTCGGCAGCGCGTCGCCGCCCAGCCCGGCGGGCCCCGTCGGCGGGAACGAGCGCCTCTCGGCGGCCGCCCGCAGCAACGGATCGAGGGCGTCCCAGAGCTCGCTCACCGACGCGGGGCGATCGCTCGGCTCGGCCGAGGTCGCGCGAACCAGCACGGCTTCGAGTCGGGCGACGAGGTCCTTGCGCGTCGAGAGCTCGGGGGGCAGCGCGCCGCGCACGTTCGCGAGGCTCGGCCGGGGGCCGTTCAAGAGACGCGTGACGACGATGAGGGGATTCTCGCCGTCGCCGTGCGGGAACGCCTTCACGCCCGTCAGCATCTCGTAGACGATCGCGGCGTACGAAAATACGTCCGTCCGCGGGTTCACGCGAAGGTTTCCCTGCTCGAACTGCTCGGGCGGCGCGTAGCCCAGGGTGGCGCCTGCGAGAGCGGTCGTGCGGCCGACGCCGAGGTCGACGAGCTTGACCAGCCCGAAGTCGGTCACCTTGGCGATTTCGTCGCCCCCCTCGTTGGTCAGGAGCACGTTGGACGGCTTCAGGTCGCGGTGCACGATCTTGTGCGCGTGGACGTCGTGCAGAGCGAGCGCCACCTGGCGCGCGATGCGGCGGGTGCGCTCGAGAGTCAGACCCGTGCCGCGGCTCTGCGAAAGGACGCGCTCGAGCGTCGAGCCTCGCACGTACTCGAGAACGGTGAAGGGCAGGTCGATGGGTGGGCCGCCGCCCAGCGGGAGCCGCGCGGTGGCGTGATCGAAGTAGCGAACGATGTGCGGGTTCGGGCGGCCCGACTGGCCGAGCATCCGCAGCACCTGCGCCTCGCGCTGGAAGCGCGTCAGCGCTTCGGCGTTCACCGCGTCCGGCCGTAGCACCTTGACGATGACCGCGTATCCGCCGGGTTCGTCCCAGCTCGCGCCGAACACCCAGCCCTGCCCCCCCTCGCCGATGCGCTCGCGCAGGTGGTATCGCGCGCCCTGGGTGCCGAGAAGCATCTGACCAGGCAGCCAGTCGCGCAGGGCGAGAAGGCGCGGGTCGAATGTCTGCATCGCGAGACCCATGGTACCGCATGGCTCGTACGGTGTTCACCGCCAGCCGGGGGCTGAACTTCCAGGCCCGAGAGGGGGATGAGACAGGGTCGGTACGCCTGAGGCCCGTACCCCTCGCGCGGATCAGACGCCGAGGAGCTTGAGGAGCGTTTCCTTGTTGGTCACGCCGACGTGGCGGCCCGACTCTTTGCCGCCTTTGAAGACGAGGATGGTCGGGACGCTCTTGATCGCGAACTTCGACGCCACGGCGGGCGAATCGTCGATGTCGAGCTTTCCAACGCGGACCTTGCCCTTGTACTCGTCGGCCAGCCGCTCGACGATCGGCGTGAGGGCCTTGCAGGGGCCGCACCACACGGCGCTGAAGTCGAGGAGGAACGGGACGCTAGACTGCACGACTTCGTTGTCGAAGTTCAGGTCGTTGATCTCGAGGACGTTTGCGCCTGCCATGAGCTTCTCTCCGGATGGGGACCCGTATTTATAGTGTTCTGATGCTCCCCTGTCGATTGGGGTCGCGGCTTCTTACGGGTGGGGCGGCTGGCCCGGGGTAGGGGAGGGGCCCGGTTGGTCGGCCGGGCGCCGCATGGTCTGGAGGTCGACCGCGCGCTGTACGGCGCGGGCCAGGTCGGCCGTGGGCGCGTGAGTCGATGCCGAGAGCGAGCAATCGTGCACGTCGACGGCGAGCGTATCGAGCAGCGGACCCAGGCCGATGACGCGCACCCCGAAGTTTCGGGACAGGGCGAGGCGCTTTCTCAGCGCCAAGTCGCGCACGGCCTCGCAATCGGCGGTCGATTCGCACCGCAGCTCGACCGCAATGTCGGTCGTCGACTCCGGCCCGCCGGTCCCCACCGAAAGGCCCGCCTGCTCGACGGCCAGGACGCTCGCATAGCTCTTCTCGGGCTCGCCTCCGCCGCCCTCGCCGGCCATCTCGGCCTTCAGGCGCTCGCGGAGCGCCTTCGGAAGCAAGGCTGTGACCGTTATCGCGCGGGGCGGCGCGCCCTGCTTCGACAGGGCAGCACGGAGAGCGGCGTGCTCGGGACGTTCGCGGTCGGCCTTGCCCTCGGCGGCGTCCATCATGGCGTCGAGCCACGCGCCGCGACCGACGAGGAACGGGCCCCCGTCGCGGTAGGCGACACGCGCGCGCTTGCCGCCGGACGTGTCCTCGATGACGGAGAAGGTGCCGCGTTTCGACGTGGAGGGCTGCCCGCCATGGGCCAGGATGACCTTCTCGGCGCACGCGGACAGCTCGTCCCTGCCGAAGTCGCCGGAAAACGCGATGCCGAAGTCGCTGTCGCCGGCGTCGATTTCCAGTTCCGGCGACGTCACGACGAGCTGGCGGAGCTTGGTGACCGGGTCGAAGCCGCACCGCTCGAGGAGCGATCCCACCCCGGGGATGGCCGTGGCGGAGCCGGTGTCCAGCACGGGCTTCGCGATGGGCGAGGCGCGCAGCGCCGCGACGTCCACGAACGCCACGAGCCATGCGTCGTGCGGAACGGCCGAGAGGACGCCGCCGGCGACCGGGTGCCCGCGGCGCGCGAGAAGAAGGCTGGCGAGCACGACGAGACCCACGAGCGCCGCCACCGCGGCCACGCCCACGAACGTGGCGTACTTGCGCCTCGTCCGGTGTCGCGTCTCGCCTGCCGGCCGGGATGGCTCCGATTCCACCGATTGCAAGGGAGGCGAACGATAGGGCCTTTCCGGTAGCCGAGCACCCGAATACTTGGCCGGACGACCCCGACGGGGGCAAGGTCAGCTCCTCGCACGGAGGCCGACGATGAACAAGGAATCGAACGCGGCGCGCCCGCTGCAGGCGCCCGAAACAGAGGAACGGCGAGAGCTCCAGGCGCAACAGGCGAGTGGCCACCGCGGCCCCGAGCGCCGGCGGCATCGCGTCTATGTGACCCGCAACACCGAGTACCACGTGCGCGACGGGTTTTGCGTTGCCGTGCGCGACCGGCAGAGCGGCAACTTCATGCACGGGCACCTGGCCCTCTCCCGCCGCATTCATGGCGGCCTCAAGTTCTTCCCGAGCGGCGGAATCGCGGCCAACCCCGGCGAGCCCCGCGCGGGCGAGTCGCTCTATTTCGCCAGCGAGGGCCGGGACCTCGTGACCAGCGCCCTGGAGGGCGTGGAGCGCCCCAGCAAGGAGCTGGTCGGCGCCTACCCTGATCGCCCGAAGCCCTGAGCCCCAGGCCGGCTCGGGTAAAACTAGCTCAGCGCGATGCGCGCGGCCCCAGTTCGTCGTACCTTCGTGACGAAATGTTGGTCGTGCCGCCTCGCGCCGAGCTCCGACACCGCCCCCTCGACACCGCGCGCCTCGTGCTCACGCCCGTGGAGCCCGCCGACGCCTCGGACATGTGGAACGCCGTCGAGACATCGCGCGCCCACCTCGAGAAGTGGCTGCCCTGGGTCCCTTTCAACACCGACCTCGACGCGAGCTGGCGTTATTGCGAGGCCAGCGCGAGCGACTGGGACCACGCGCGCGCGCTTCGCCTGACGATTCGCGAACGTGCCACGCGGCGCTTTCTCGGCGTCGTCGGTCTCGAGTCGCTCGCGCATCTGCACCAGAGCGCCGAGCTGGGCTACTGGCTTCGCCTCGACGGAGCGCGCCGCGGTTACATGACAGAAGGGGCGCGCGCGACCCTCGTCTGGGCGTTCAAACGTCTCAACGCGCACCGCGTCCGCGTCGCAGCGGCGACCGACAACTTCGCGTCGCTCGGCGTCATCCGGCGCCTGGGCTTTCGCTTCGAGGGCATCGCCCGCGAGGCGGAGCGGTGCCAGGGTAGGTGGCTCGACCATGCCCTGTTCGGAATGCTGGCGGGTGACCCGATAGCCACGTAGTGCGCCGCAGGGCACGAGCGGCGGTGCGGCCTAAACGGTTTCCCTCGGGTGGCCGTTAACCACAATGGTGACGAGCGTCGACCCCGTCCTCGGGGCGGGGAGAGGCTCGCCCTCGCCAAGCGCCATGGCCACCGGAGAGCCCGCTCGATTCGTCGACAGCACCTGGCCGCTGCTCCTCGTCCAGCTGCCGGCCATGATGAACAACGCGATCGCGATTGATAGCGTCATCCGGGGCTTCGACACCGTGCTGCAGCGAAACGAGCGCTTCGCCCACGTGGTGGACTGCTCCAGCGTAATCAAGTTCCCCGGCGCGGCCGAGCGAAAGAGCCTCGTCGAGTGGCTCGCGCAAGACGCGCGCCTCGAGAAGGAGCGCCGCCTCACCGTCGGGACGGCCATCGTCCTGACTTCGGGCACGATGCGCGCGTTCGTGTCGGCCATCAATTGGGTGCGCCGGCCCGCCACGCCGCAGGTCTGGACGGCGACGCAGGCCGAAGCGGTCGAGTGGTGCTGCGAGCGGCTCGTCGAGGGCGGCCTGCAGCTGACGCCGGCCATCGCCGCTCTGCGGTCGGACACCAAGCGCCGCGAGCGCGAGTCGCGACGAACGAAATGACCGGCGTTCCCGACCAGCGCCGGCTCAAGGTGGGCCGCGCTTAGCCGTACTCCGGTACGGGTGGAGATGGGGCTCGACGTCACCGCGCGCGAAGGACCCGGGATCTCGGCTGGCCGGGTGCTCGCGGGCAAGTATCGCGTCGAGCGCCTCCTCGGCGAGGGAGGTATGGGGTACGTCCTCGGCGCACACCATCTGAAGCTCGACAGCCCCGTGGCGATCAAGCTCCTTCGCCCCGAGCTCGCGAGCAACCGCGAGGCGGTGGCCCGGTTCGCACGCGAGGCGCGGGCCGCGGTTCGCATCTTGAGCGAACACGTGGCCAGGGTCCTCGACGTCGGGGCGCTCGAAGACGGCACTCCCTTCATGGTGATGGAGCTGCTCGAGGGGGCCGACCTCGCCAGCGTCGTCGCGACGCGCGGACCGCTGCCGTCCGGTGAGGCCGTCGATTACGTCCTGCAAGCCTGCGAGGCGATCGCCGAGGCGCATAGCCTGGGCATCATCCATCGCGACCTCAAGCCGGCGAACCTCTTTTGCGTGCGACGGCCCGACGGCACCCTGTCGGTCAAGGTCCTCGATTTCGGGATCTCGAAGATGTCCGACCTCGAGACCGGCGGCGTCAATCACGCGATGACGACGACCTCCACGCTGCTCGGGTCACCCGTCTACATGTCCCCGGAGCAAATGGAGTCGACGCGCTCGGTCGACCCGCGCACCGACGTCTGGGCGCTCGGCGTCATTCTTTACGAGCTTCTGACCGGGCGGACGCCCTTTCAAGGCGCGAGTCTGCCCGAGATATGCGTCCGCATCGCGGCCCAGCCGCCGCTCTCGATGCGTCCCACGTGTAGGGACGAATCGCGGGCGCTCAGGCCCGTCGTCTTCCGGTGCCTCGAGAAGGACCGGGAGCGACGTTTCGCCAACGTAGGAGAGCTCGCCCAGGCCCTCGCGCCGTTTGCGTCGGCGCGCGGGCGGCTCTCGGTCGAGACGGTCATACGCACGCTCGGGGTTTCGTCGCGCAGCCCGAGCGCCGCCGGCGTGACGCTGTCGATCCCGGATGCGGCCGACGAGACGGTCGATCCGTTCGGCCGGACGGACTTGCCCATCCCGCGAACGCGCGGGCGGTTCGCCGGTCTCGTCGTCGCGTGCCTCGTCGCCGTGGGGATCGGAGCAGTCGCCTGGGCGCCCTCGCTGCGCGGGCGTGCCGAGGGGACGAGCGTACGTGCGCCGCACGTCCTCCCCGCGGCCCAGTCGGTTGCGATGGAAGCCGTTCCGACCGCGACACTCGAGCCCTTCGCCGAAGCGCCCCCCGTCGAGGCTCCGCTGGCGACCGTGCAGCACCCCCCTCGCGACCGCGTGCTGCCGGCCGGTGCGAAGGCGCCGCGAGCTACCAGCCCGGTGGGCAAGTCGAGCCAAAAGCCCGCGCCCGGCTGCGACATCAACTTCTCCTTCGATGCCCAGGGCGAAAAACATTTCAAGCCCGAGTGCTTTCGATAACTTCGACGGGAGACAACTCATGAAGCGCCGATTCTGGACGCTGGCGGTCGCCGGCCTCGGCTCCGTGCTGCTCGGCGCGCCGGTGCCCGCGCGCGCGGCCGACCCGAGCACGCTCGAGTGCCTCACCGCGAACGACAGATTCGATCGCTCTGCGCAACGATCACAGGCTTCGCGACGCGCGCGCGCAGGTGCTCGTGTGCGCCGCGGCGAGCTGCCCGGCCGAGGTTCGCCGCGAGTGCGTTCGCCGCATGGAGCAGATCAGCGCCTCGCTGCCGACCATCGTCTTCGAAGCCAAGGACGCCGCGGGCGACGATCTCCACGGACGTGAGAGTGACGATGGACGGCGAGCCGTTCGCGGAGCGCCTCGACGGGACGGCCATCGCGCTCGATCCCGGCACGCATGCCTTCGCGTTCGAGACGAGCGGGCGGGGTCCGGTCACGAGGCTCACGAAGCAGCTCGTCGTGCGAGAAGGAGAGAAGGACAGGCGCGAGCGTGTCCAGCTCGGCGCTGCCACCGGCGAGGCGGCGCCGTCCTCGGTCGGCGCTGACGGCACCCGGGCGACGCCGGCGGCCAGCCCATCCGCTGCGCGAGCCCCGGAGTCGGGCGCACCGGTCGCGACGTCTTCCGGGCTCGGTACGCAGCGGGTGCTGGCCATCGCGGCAGCGGCGGTCGGCGTCGCGGGCGTCGCCGTGGGCACCGTCTTCGGCCTGCAGTCGCTCTCGAAGCACGACGACGCGAAACGAGTTTGCCCGGGGCTCTGCGCGAATCAGAGCGGAGTGAACGCCTGGAACGACGCGCGCTCGGCGGGCGATTCTGTCGACGATGGGCTTCGCCGTGGGCGGGGTCGGGCTCGTCGGTGCGGCGCTCTTGTGGTTTACGTCCGCGCGCCCGAGCGGCGCAGGGGCGCAGATTGGCGCGGGGCCGGCCACGATCGAGCTGCGGGGGTCCTGGTGACCGCGTCCGCTCGGGTCGCGAGGGTCGCGCTCGCGGCGGGGTGCGTGTCGGTGTTCGGCTGCAACGCGCTCCTCGGCAACGACGAGCACGAGCTCGCCGACGCCGCCGCGATTGACGGCGCTTCTTCCGACCGCGGCGCCGATTCGTCGACGGCAGCCGACACGGCGATGGCAGCCGACACGGCGATGGGAGCCGACACGGCGATGCTGGCCGACACGGCCGTCGGCGACGGCGCAAGGACGGACGCCTTCAGCTCCGGCATGTGCGTGCCCATGGCCATGCGGCCATGCGGGGATCCGACGACATGCAACGCCGGAGCGACGCAGACGTGCGACGGCACCGGGACGTGGGGCGCGTGCATGCCCGCGGCTTCTACGTGCTCGCCGGTTCCGTCGGGTTGGCAGCCCGTGGCGCTCACCCAGACGGCGTGTCCGAGCGGCTTCGGCTCGCCGCAGACGTACTTCACGAGCGCGAGCGCGGGCGGGTACATGTGCTCGTGCGCGTGCTCCGGAACGCAGGCCTGCAGCGGAAGCGTCACGGTGAACCAGTTCGGGGCCGACGCCGGCGCGCCTTGCATGGGCACACCGGTGACGCACACGCTCGACATCACGCCGGCCTGCTCGGCCGGTGGCTTCGGGTACGTCGAGAATGGCGACGGCTACGGCATTTCCAACGTCACGTACGGCCCCCAGCCTGCGTGCGGGGCGATGCCCACGGTGACCTTGAACCCGCCGGTCGTGACGAAGACCACCATCGTGTGCCAGGCCGACGCGACGTGCCCCGCCGGGGCGTGCCTGTCGGCCGCGGAGGCGACCCAGCTGTGCGTCGCCAAGCCGGGGCCGACTCCGTGCCCGTCGGGCTTCCCGAACGCGAATCCGATGGCGGCCAAGCTCAACGACACGCGGGCTTGCGGGGACTGCACCTGCGGCTCGACGCTCACCTGCGCCCTGACGGGCGTGCTGTTCGACAACGACGGCGCCTGCGGAAGCAGCGGGTTCGAGCTGACCGCGACCACGTCGGCGTGCGCGGTTGCGACGTGGAGCTACCCGATCAACGGCGTTCAGGGTCTCACGAGCTCCTCGGGAAACGGCACCTGCGCGGCGACATCGCCATCCCAGCCAACGGGAGACGTCGCCCTCGATGGCACGACGACGCTCACCGTCTGCTGCCCGTGAGCCTGCCCCGGGAACATCGGCCGGCGCTCGGTGTCGAGGCGTGGCGAAGGAGTCTTCCATGGACCGTCAGGACATCGAGCGGCAGACACGGCGGTGGGTCGACGACCTCGTCTGGACGGCGACGCAATCGCCTGGCGATGGACCTTGACCGGGCTGCATGTGGGGGCGTTCGCGGGCCTGGCGGCGACGCAGCGTCGAGCGACGCTTCGGGGGGTCAACTTTCAGCGGATCCGGGGCGATCGGGTAGTCGAGCACTGGACGCTGATCGACGTGTTCGGCGCGCTGCAGGGGCTTCGCGGGTGAGAGGAGAGCCGCTCTCTAATCTCCGCACTCCGGCGGCACACCCATGGAGAGATCCTCTCCCTGGTTGCAGAGCATCTCCGTTCCTCGGCCATAGTGCGCTTGGACGAAGGCGCCGAACGCCACCGGATCGAAACAGTCGGCGCGGAGGGTCCACCCCCACGCGCTTGCGGCGAAGCGCACGTCGAGGTTGGCGTCGGGAGTCATCAGCATGCGGATCGGCGGATCGCCCGCGTCCTGGTCACAAAAGGGATCCGGAGTGAGGCCATCGAGGAACGACTGCGCGGCGGCTACGTCGGCCGCGCAGCCGGTCGGACAGTTGTACGAGAGGACGACGCCACCGTGCTCGAGGTCGTGGACCCAGAAGCCCTCGGGAATGGCCGACGAGTAACTCCGGTACGCAGCCCAGATGGGGTAGTGATTCCCCGAGGACGGCGGCTTCGTGGCGTACGTCACGTGCGAGCACACCGGGACGTGAACAAAGCCCTCGATGGGGTGCTGCTGGACGACGGCTCCGCAGGGTCCCATCGGTGGGCTGGGCGGGGCGTCGAAGAAGGTGGCGTCGTCGGCCGCGTCGGCGAGGGCGTTGAGAGGCGCGCCGTCGGCCATGGCGTCGGGCGATGCGCCGTCGACGGGTGAATCGTCGGACGAGGCGTCCGGGGGTGCACCGGCGTCACGTGGGCCTGCTGCCGCATCGCGAGCCGCGCCGTCCGCGGCTGCATCCGCTCTCCCGACGGGCTGTGACGACCCTCCCGAGCTCGTGCCGCATCCGCCCGCCGCGAGCGCGAGTGCTGTCGCGCAGGCCCGCATGAGGCGAGCATCGTCCGCGCAGACAACCAAGACGCGCGCGCGCATCGTCGTGAGGGTGCCACGGCGAGGTCTTGGCAACAACCGAGCGCCTCTCTACGCGAATCCCCTCACCAGCTCCCGTACCCGCTCGATGCCCTCCACGCTGCGCGCCCCGTACCAGCACACGTCCTTGCCGCTGGTTCTCACCATCGCGCCGCGCTTCGCCGCCGGAATCTCGAGCGCCCGGAACACGTCGGCGTCGGCCTCCGTGAACGGATGCGGCTCGTCCGGGAGCAGCACGAGGCGCGGGGCGCGTGCGACCACCTCTTCGAGCGTCACGCGCGGGTACCGCACATCGCGCCCTCGCACTTTCTCTTCGGGCAGCGCCGGCGCCTTGCCGAGATCCGCCGCCAGCGGGTACCGCCGTTGCCTGTCCGCGAACACGTTGCGGGCGCCGCATACGTCGAGCATGTCGCTGATGAACGTCTCGCCGCTCACCGTCATCAGGGGGTTCATCCAGATCGGGCAGAACGTCTCGCACGGCGCCTGCGTCGCGCGCTCGCTCTCGGCGCTGCGGAGCGCCTCGTACCCGCGCCGGACCAGGTCCTTCGCGCTGGCGTCGCCCTCGACCCCGAACACGCGGGCGAGCTTCGCCAGGTGAGCGAGACCCTCGGCGACGCGTTTGGGGAACGCGATGTAGACGCGCACTCCGCGCCGCGCGAGCTCTTCGAGATCGCCGCGGGTGTTCTCCTCTTGGTCGGCGAGCACGAGATCCGGCGCAAGGTCGCACACGGCGTCGACGCGCGGGTTCTTCGTGCCTCCGACGCTCGGCAGGCGCGCGACCACTTCCTCAGGCAGCTCGCAGTAGTCCGTGCGTCCGACGAGCGCGCCCGCGCACCCCAGCGCGGCGACGCTCAGCGTGTCGCTCGGGACGAGCGAGACGACCCGCCGCGGCGGCGAGGTGAAATCGAGAGCGCGACCCCGGTCGTCGTTCACGCGAAGAGGGGGCACGGCGCTTCACTCCTGATCTTCGAGCACGTCGTTCGGCGGTGGCGGCGGCGCCGGGGGACCGCCGTCCGCGTGCGGACCGATGCGCGCCGCGCAGTGCGCCCACGCGCGGTCGTCGCACGACGTCGAAGACGCCATGCACCCGAGGACGCTGTTGCCCTCGTGCTCGGCCAGACGGTCGAGAACGAGGTTGCACCCGCGCCCGCACTGCGACCGGCTGCAGTGAGCCTGGGCCTGCACCGCGCACGCCTTCGCACACGTCGCCTCCGGCCCGCGCGGCGGCGACTCTGCCTGGCACGCAGCCAAGCCCAAGGCCCAGCCGAGGACGAGGAGCAGAGCGGACTGCACGGCGCTTGATAACGTGGGAACGGCGCGTCGACAACGCCATCCGCCGGAGTAGCCTCCGATCATGAACCCGAACGCCGCTCCGCCGCGGGTGATTCTGCGCCATTGCGAGGCGTACGACTCCGAGCGCATTCGCCAGATCGTGCGCGAGGGCCTGCGAGAGCTGAATCTCGTTCCGCGAGGGCGGACTCTCGTGAAGCCCAACCTCGTCGCGGCCGGCCCCTCCTTTCCGTTCGCCTTCACGCGCCCCGAGCTCGGGGAGGGTGTGCTCCGGGCGTTGCGCGACGTCGGCGCCGACACGATGACCGAGCTCGCCGTCGGCGAGCGGTGCGGCATCACGTTTCCGACTCGCCTCGTCTTCTCCGAGAGCGGCTGGGACACGATGCTCGACCGCGTGAACTCGAGCGCCGGGTCGAGCGGCGCGAACGACTCGAAGCCTCGCGTGAAGCGATATCTCTTCGAGGAGGAGCCGCAGGTCGAGATTCGCTACACCCACCGCGAACGGCTGCGCGATTACGTCTTCACCCCCGAGCCCGTCGCCAAGGCCGACTTCTTCGTCAACGTGCCAAAGTTCAAATCGCACCCGTGGACCACGGTCACCTTCTCGATGAAGAACTACATCGGCATTCAGGACGACCGGCACCGCCTCATCGACCACGATCACCGCCTGAACGAGAAGATCGCCGACCTGCAGTACATCCTGCAGCCCCAGTTCATCGTCATCGACGGCATCGTCGCCGGCGAGGGCCGCATGCTCACACCCAAGCCGTTCGACCTGAAGCTCATCGTGATGGGCAACAACCAGGTTGCGTTCGACAGCGTCTGCTGCGCCATCGCGGGAGTCGACGCGCGTTCGGTGGATCACATTCGTCTCGCGTCCGAGCGGGGGTTCGGCACGACGGACCTCTCGAAGATCGCGATCGGCGGCGACGTGACGCTCGCGCAGGCGAGGGAGCGCGCGGCGAACTTCGAGGTGGGGCTCATACGCGTCGAGAAATACTTCGAGGGCACGCACATCACGGCCTACGCCGGCCCTCCACCCGAGAGCGAGCGAACCGACTACTGCTGGGGAGGGTGCCCGGGCGCCATCGAAGAGGCGGTCGAGATCCTCAGGCAGTACGACAGCGAGTTCGACGAAAACGCGAAGCGGCTGCACGTCGTCTTCGGCGCGTACGAGGGGCCCGTCGACGCGAAACCAGGAGAGAAGGTCGTCTTCATCGGCGACTGCGCAAGGTGGCAGGGCACGCTGGACGGGCAGCTCGTCCAGATCGAGAGCCTGTACAAGGACCGCTCGACGAGAGACCCGCATCACGCCAAGCACGACGACGTATTCGCGAAGCTCGTGAGCATCGGCGCGAAGGTGAGTCGCTCCGCGGGCGTCGAGTACGTTCGCTTCGAGGGCTGCCCGGTCAGCGTGGCCGAACAGGTGCTCGCGCTGGTGTTCCTCACCGGGTGCAAGAACCCGTTTCTCGTGCCCAGCGTGGCCATCCCGTTCGGCAAGGCGTACGCGGCATGGCGCGCGGCCATGGCGGCCAAGCGGCTCATGGGGCAACCCTACCAGCGCTCCGGCGGATGCCCGCGCGGCGGGGCGATGCCCGAAGTGTGAGTCGCCGACGCGCGGTCGACCGTCAGCGGTGCGCGTGGGTGTAGCTCTCGGCGAGCATGGCGAACAGGCCGCCGAAGACCAGGAGCACCGCGAAGACGCCGAGGAGGATCATCCGCAGGCGGCGCCGGCGGCCGTCGAACGCGCGAATGTCGTCGTCCATGGGGACGCTGCGCGTCATGGCTTCGATTTCGAGGGCGGAGAGCGCCGGGGCGCGATGCGGCGGCGGTCGAGAAATCGCGGAGGCGTATTGCGCCGGACCCGACGCTGACGCCGCGGAGACGACCGCCCCCGCCGGCGCCGCCACGATGGGCAGGTTGAGCGGGTCCGACGCGTCCGGTGGAGCGGGCGAAGCGGACAGGCGTCGCTCGAGGTCGGCCATGCGTAGCTCCGCGTCGCGGAGCGCGCGCCGCAGCGGCTCGGTCGCTCGCTCGAGCATCACCCGCTCGGCTCCGGGATTCGGGCGATGCCGCCGCGACCGGACCCGCCGGTCGCGCGGTCTTGTCCGCCGCAGCGATCGTGGCCCTCTCGTAGATGACCGTGTTGTCTTCCTCGTGTTCGTCCGGGGGGGCGACGTCGCCCGAGCTCGGGGTCTCCGGAGGCCTCGGGGCTGGGGTCTCCGGTGCCGGAGACAGGGCAGCGGGTGTCATGTCCCCCTGCGAGTCCAACGTCGCATGCGACGGAAGGAGGGTGCGGGGCGGCGGTAGCGCCTGCGAGGGTAGGGGCGCGCGCTGAGGTGGCAGCACCTGCGAGGGTAGGGGCGCGCGCTGAGGTGGCAGCACCTGCGAGGGCAGGGGCGCGCGCTGAGGTGGCAGCACCTGCGAGGGCAGGGGTGCGCGGTGAGGTGGCAGCGCCTGCGAAGGCATCGGGGGGCGCTGAGGTGGCAGCGCTTGCGACGGCATCGGGGGGCGCGGCGGCGGCGGAGCCTGCACGATCTTCGGAGGCACCGGCGGCGCCTGGGTGCCAGGCATCGTTGGCTGGCGAGGCCTCACGGGTGGAAGGGGCGGGCTCGGCGCCGGTCCCGCCTTGGGACTCGGCACGGGATTCGGCCCGCCCGGCGCCGCCGGCCTGGGAGGCCCCTGCGGCCTTGGCGGCGTCCCGGCACCGCGGTCCCCGGCTTGGCCCATAGAACCAAACGGTGCCTGATTCTGCGCTCGCGGGCTAGTGGGACTGGCACCCCGCCGCTCTCGTCCGGTCGGTGTGCTCGCGCTCTCTTGCCACCGCTACCGCAGCGCCATGAGCGACACGAGCGCCCATCCGCCCTTGTCGACCGTCACCTCGGCCGTACGGATGACCCCGCGCGCCTCGAGGCGAACGGTGTGAGTGCCGGCGGGCACCCGCACGCGCGCGATGGCCACGCGTGCGGGGAGAGTCTCCCAGCTGCGCGTGTCGGGGGTATCGAGCGCGGCGAGCGTCGCCTGCGTGCCCAGCGACAAGAGCGCACCGAGCAGCTTCTCGCTGCCCGCCGCCGCGTTTGCCAGGCTGCCGGCGGCGTAGCGGGCGATCATGCGCGTAATGGCACTGACGATGATCTTGCCCTCGATCTTCTTCCACTCGGCGCGAACCTGCTGCGTCACGTTGACCGCCTCTTCGAGCGGGACCGTGGCGCCGTCGAGCACGCATGACGGCACGGTGGCTCCGCCCTGCTCGGGGCCGAGCGTGGGATAGTTGACCCAGGTGACGAGCCCCTGCGCCGCGAGCCGGTTGGCCCTGTCGACATCGTAGGGCGAGAGCGCATCGGCCGAGTACGTAAGCGCGAGGCCGATGGGAATGCGCTGGGGAATCTTGAACGGAACGCGCCCATATCCGACGACGAAGACGACCTCCCCCTCTCCCGTACCTTCCGGTGCCGGCGGGGCCGCTCCTCGTTCGAGCTCACGGAGGCGAGGCGAACGGTACTGTCCTCGCTGCAGCAGACGCCGCACGGGGTCGGTCAGAGCGCGGAACCCTGCAAACTCCAGCGACGTGTCGTACCACCGCAGCGCCTCGTCCGGCGCATCGCTCTCCTCGAACGTGAGCCCGGCGAGGAAGCCGCCGAGGCCCAGCACGGGGTTGTCCGTCTCGTGAAGCTCGTCCGACACGTACTTCTGCATGACCGCGAGGCGCCGCGCCTCGACGCGCGCGCCGCTCAGGTCCCGAAGCTCCAGGTAGTTGACCATGTCGAGGGTGTTGACGAGCAGCTTCTCGTAGGGAGGCGCCCGGTACTTTCCGCTCGACCCGGAGAACACGTACTCGCCGATGGTGTCGCGCGCGTCGTGCGCGAGGTCGAGCATGTCGATGGCCTTGTCGGCGATCTCGAGGTCGCGCTTGGAGCGGTCGAACTGCGCGACGCTCTGCTGCACGGTGCCGCGGTCGAGAACGTAGAGCGCGTGATCGCTCCCCATGTCGGCGGGCAAGTCGGCGTCGGTCTCCACGCCGACGCCCAGATCTTGGTTCAAGAGGCGAATCGCCTCGCGCGGATTGCCGGCGTCGAGCGCCATGCGCACAGGCCTGGTGTGCTCGGAATGGCTCGCGCAGGCCGGGAGCGCCAGGGGCGCCGCGAGCGCGAACGCCAGGAGCCGCCTCAAGCGAGGACCGCCGCTTACCGGAGAGCCTTGGTCACGTATGCCTTCTGTTGCCACCGGATCTCGCTCGTCTCGGTGTCGATCACCTGCATGAAGAGAAAGTACTGTACGCGCCGCGCGTCGGCCGTCCGCTCGTCGGCGGCGCCCACCTTGCCGGTCACGTAATACCTCACGCCGAGCTGCTTGCCGTACTGCGGGATGTGGCGAGGGTCGAAGACGGGGTGCTGCGCTCCCTCGACCTGGCGGATCATGTCGCCCTGCCTTTCCTGGCTGACGACGCGGACGACGAGGCTGTTGACGAGCCAGGTCTCGGCCTCGCTCAGCATGGCGTCGAGCTGCGGATCGATGTGCTCCGAGGTCTCGTTCAGGAAGGGCGCGATGGCGACGATTGTTTGGTTGTTCTGGCCCGCCCGCGTGCGCCACTCGTTCATGATGGGCGCCTCGCGCAGCTGGTTGAGCAGCGTTTGCAGCGAGCGTTCGATGTCGTCCTTGTCGAGGCCGGTGCTCATCGCGGGTCGGTCGATGCCGGGTTCGTCGGAGCCGCGCACGTATTCGCGACTCGCGCAGCCGGTCGCCGGGCCGGCCGCCGCGAGCATGACGCACGCGATCAGCCGAACGTGGGAAAGCCAAGGGTCCATGACGTGCCTCCTTCCGGGCGGAACGCACGGCATGATAGACGGTTTTGTGCCGGCTGCTCCGGTCGGTCCACGTAGGCGGCAGCGGCCGAGCGAATCACGATCCCGCGCGAGTCAGGGCGCGCTGGATGGCGCCCGCAAGCGCTTCGCGCGGCTGGGCGCCGACGAGCTCTTCGTCGCCGATCCAGAGTGTCGGCAGCGCGTAACCACCGGCCGCCTTGAACTCCGCACGATCGGCCTCGATGCGCGCCTCGGTGGCCGGGCTCGAGACACACGCGCGGTACGGCCCGATGGGCAGTCCGATGCGCTGGGCGATCCGCTCGCAGCCCTCGGGCGTGAGGTCTTCGACGGGCGCGGCAAAGAGGGCGTCGGCCATCGCGTCGCCCTGGCCCAGTTGCTCGCCGCAGCACGCTGCCCGCGCCGCGTCGTGCGCGTGCGGGTGGCTCGAGAGCGGCACCTGACGTCGTACGAGGCGCAGCCCGCTGCGATGCTCCTGGACGAGCGGCTCGAGCTCCGCGTGGGTCATCCGGCAGAAGGGGCACTCGAAATCGACGAAGTCGACGATGGTGGCTTCGCCGCGCGGTGTGGCCGCCATCTCGTCGCGAATGACCCGCGGGGTCGTGCTCATGTGAAGCCCGGCGACGAGCGGAATCAGCACGGCCAGGGGCAGACTCGCGGCGCCCGCCAGCGCCACCCGCAGCGGCGGCGAGCCCTCCGCGGCGGATCGCATCCGCCACGCCGCAGCGAGGAGGCTCGCGATCCCGCTCGCGTCGACGACGCAGCAATACGGGCAGAAGTTCCGGAGAGCCAACTGGGCCACGAGCAGCCCGGCGCCGGTGAGCGCCGCCGCCCCGGAGAGCAGCAGCTGCGCGACGCGCGCCCGCCGCCCGGGGAGCAGTGCGACGAGGCCCATCGCGAAGAAGCCCGCCACCCCGAGTGCGGGCAACGGGACACCCAGCGGAGCGGCGATCGCCGTGTGCCGGAGCGCGTCGCAGCCTCCGCCCTCGGTGCAGTACACGGGGATGGGGCGCACGTAGTCGACGACGAGTGCCGTGCTCGCGACGAGGGCGGCGAGCACGGGGACGAGCGAGACGGCCAGGCCCAGGCCCGGGGAGCGGAGGAACGGAGGTTCTACCCCACTGCGCATCTCCCCCTGTCTAACACGGCGCCCGCATCAACCCTTCCGCCGGCGTGCTACGCAAGCGCGGACATGCCCCCGCGCCTACCCACCCGTACCGAGATCCTCGACCTGCTCGGCTCCGACCCGCGGCCGCTGCACGCTCGGGAGATTGCCGCTCGGCTCGATGTCTCGGAGGTAGACTACTTGGGGCTTCAGAGGCTGCTCGACAACCTGAGCTTCGAGGGCGTGCTGACGTCGCGGCCAGGCCCGCGCTTCAAGCTGTCGTCCAAGACCCCGGGGTCGCGCGGGGCGGAGCGCGAGGGGTTGCTGTCGGTGCACCCGCGGGGCTTCGGGTTCGTCGCGAGCCTCGACGCGGCGGGCGACGATGTCTTCGTCCCGCCCGAGGCCATCGGCGGCGCCATGCACGGCGACAAGGTACGCGTTCGCGTGCGCTCGCGGGGCGCCCGTGGCGCCGAGGGAGAGGTCATCGCCGTCCTCGAGCGTGGCCTCGAACGGGTGGCCGGGACGCTGCGACGCAAGGGCAAGAGCACGTGGCTCGAGCCCGACGACACGCGCGTTCGGGGGCCCATCGTGCTGCCGCGCGCCGTGGACAGCCGCGGATCCGAGGGCAACAGCGGCAACGACGGCGACGCCGTCATCGTGCGCATCACGCGCTGGCCCGAGCTGCCTCAGGAGAACCCGGAGGGCGCGATCGAGTCGGTCCTCGGTCGGCCAGGCGAGCTCTCGGTCGAGGCGGCGAAGATCCTCGTCCTCGAGGGCATCGACGAGGCGCACTCCGAGGCCGCCGTGCGCGAGGCGGAGTCGTACGGGGCCGAGGTGCCGGAGGCCATGAAGGCGGGACGCGAGGACTTGCGGCACCTCCCGCTGCCGACGATCGACCCCGAGGACGCCCGCGACCACGACGACGCCGTGTGGGTCGAGCGGACGGCCGGCGGCGGCTACCGCGCCTGGATCGCGATCGCCGACGTGAGTACGTACGTGACGCCCGGCAGCGTGCTCGACGACGAGGCGAAGGAGCGCGGGTGCAGCGTGTACCTGCCCGATCGCGCCATCCCCATGCTGCCGCGCGCGCTGTCGTCGAACCTCTGCTCGCTGCTGCCCGACGTAGATCGCCTTTGTCTCTGCGCCGAGGTGGAGCTCGACTCCACGGCGCACCCGGTCAAGAGCCGGCTGATCCGCGGCCTCATGCGATCGCGCGCCAAGCTCACGTACGGCGGCGTCGCGCGCGCGCTCGGCCTGTCGGGCGAGGCGAAGAGGGAGCCCGCGGCGGACGAAATGGTCGAGGGCCTGCGCGTCGCGTACGAGCTGTCGAGAATGCTCCGATCGCGCCGGATGCAGCGCGGAGCGCTGGATTTCGAGCTCCCGGAGGCGAAGGTCGTCCTGCACGAGGAGACGCGCGCGCCCATCGACGTGACCCGGCGCGCGGAGGACGCCGGCGTCAAGCGCGCCTACCAGCTCATCGAGGAGCTCATGCTCCTGGCCAACGAGACGGTCGCCCGCTGGTGCCAGGAGCGCGACGTGCCGAGCATCTACCGCGTGCACCTGCCGCCGGACGAGCAGAAGCTCGATAGGTTTGCGGCGATGTGCGAGGCCCTCGGCATCGAATTCGACATCGAAGACACGCGCGATCCGAAGAAGCTGGGCGAGTTGCTCACGTCCTTCTCCGACCACCCCCTGGCTCCGGTGCTCAACTCGCTCCTCCTCCGGTCGATGAAGCAGGCCACCTACGACATCGCCAATGTCGGCCACTTCGGTCTCGCGTCCAAAGCGTACCTGCACTTCACGTCGCCCATCCGGCGCTACCCCGATCTCCATCGTGCACCGGGTCGTGCACGAAGTGCTCTCGGCGCGGCAGCCCCGGCGCGATCCCGAGGCGCGGGAGAAGCTCGCCGAAGCCGCCCTCGCCTCGAGCATTGCCGAGAGGCGCGTCATGGAGGTCGAGCGTGCGATCGTCGACCTCTATCGCACCTTCATGATGAAAGACCACCTGGGCGAGCGCTTCGACGGCGTCGTGACGGCCGTGGTCGGCTCGGGTCTCTTCGTGCAGCTCGACGCGCCCTTCGTGGACGTGCTCGTTCGCCTGGAGGACCTGGGGCACGATCGGTGGGAGGTCGACGACGACGCTCTGCGCGTCTTCGCAGCCCGATCGGGCGATCGTATCGGTCTCGGCGATCGGATGACCGTCGAGATCACCGACGCGGCCATCCTGCGGCGAACCGTGTACGCGAGGCGCGCCGGCGCCGGCGAGGAGCGTGGTCCCCGGCCGCGCGCGGGCACCCGCGAGCAGCCGCGGCGAGACAACAAGCCGAAGGGTCAGGACAAGCGCAAGCTGGCCCGCGCTCCGCGCAAGGAAAAGAAGGTCCAGCGCAAGAAGCGAAGGTGACGGTCGGAGGCTAGCGACTTCGCCCGCAGGCGAAATCGCCGCTCATCCCTTGACGTGTATCACGTCGTGACTCATGTATCACGACCATGAGCGGTGCAGGCACCGGCGCTCGCGCCGCGGGAGACGTGTGCTTCGTGGACGCCCTGCTGCACCGCCCGACCTCTTGCGCGGCCTGCGGAGCCGGGCTGGCGCGCGGCGACCGCGTCCAGGTGGGTGTCGTCGACGGAGACCGCTCGCGCGTCGTGCTCTGCGCAGCGTGCGACGCCTCGTGCGTCGGCGCGCTCGCCCTGCCGGCACCCGCCGCGCCGGCCGCGCTGATGTGCATGGCCCCATCGCGCGGCTCGCTCGTCGCGTGGTCGGCCGTCGCCGTCCTCGGCGCGTTCGCCGTCCTGCGCTCGCGAACGGTCCGTCGCGTCTTCGCGACCGCGTCGGTCGGGCTGAAGACCCTCGGGCGATCGCTCTGGGCGCGCCTCTGCGGCCGCCGGGTCGAGACACCCGCGATCCTGCGGTCCGCGTTCGAGGACCTCGGCCCCACGTACATCAAGCTGGGCCAGCTCGTCGCCTCGAGCGAGGGCCTCTTTCCCGAGCGCTACTGCGTCGAGTTCCGCCGGTGCCTCGACCGCGTGCGCCCCTTCGCCTACGAGGACGTCCGGCGCATCCTGCGCGCGGAGCTCGAGCGCGACCCGGAAGAGGTGTTCGCGTCGATCGACCCGGAGCCCCTCGCGTCCGCGTCGATCGCGCAGGTGCACGCGGCGCGGCTCCGTGACGGCCACGATGTGGTCATCAAGGTGCAGCGACCGAAGATCGGCCAAGTCATCGACGCCGACCTGCGCGTCCTGCGCGTCGTGGCGCGCGCGATGGCGCTCTCGTCGCGCGGCGAGCTCGCGAACCCCGTGGGTATCGTCGAAGACTTCGAGGCCAACATCCGGGAGGAGCTCGATTTCCGCCGCGAGGCCGCGAACATGGCCGAGTTCAACCGGATCATGGCGCAGCACGGCCAGACTCAGGTCGTCGCGCCGCGCGCCGTCGACGAGCTGACCACGCGGCGCGTGCTCGTCATGGAGCGTTTCTTCGGCCATCGCGTCGACGACGTCGAGAAGCTGCGCGCGGCGAACGTGGACGGCGAGGAGAAGCTCCTGCTCGGAATGCGCGCCTGGTTCCAGTGCATGATCCTGCACGGCTTCTTCCACGGCGACGTGCACGCCGGCAACCTGATGGCGCTGGCCGACGGCCGCATCGGCTTTCTGGACTTCGGGATCGTCGGGCGCTTCCCGCGTCAGCGGCGCGAGCAGGTGACCGACTACTTGCTGGCCTTCGCGGCGGCGGACTTTCCTCGCCTGGCCGAGGTCATGGTCGCGATGGGCTCGGTCGACGCGAGAGTCGATCTCGGCGCGCTCGCGAAAGACCTGGCGGCCGCGTACGCGCCGCTCGTGGCGAGCGACGGAAATGGCATCAAGTACGCCGACCTCATCCCGCTCGTCGTGCGGACGGCGGTCCGCCACGGAATGCGCCTGCCGCGGGATTTCGTCCTCGTGACCAAGCAGATGCTCTATTTCGATCGCTACGCCAAGCTCCTCGCGCCGAAGCTGAACGTCTTCGGCGATCCCCGCGTCGTCTCGGCGCTCACCATGGACGTCATGCAAGCGCGTCTGGCGTACTGACCGGGGGGAACGCGGTAAAGCCTACTGCGGCGGCGCCTGCACGACGACGGGCGGCGTGACCGAGTCTGGAATCACGCACGACGACAGGTCGAAGAGCATGAACTCCAGCGCTTTCTCCTGGGGCGAAAGGTCGACGGCCGAGCAGCCGTCCGGCGGGGGTAGCATGTCGCCGGTGTTCGGATCGGCGCCCACGTGCAGATCGCTGTACACCGCGCGCCCGCAGTACTGCGGCGGCCCGCCGTTGGGCCCCGGCGGAGCGTTCACCGGAGTGTCGAACGAGAAGTACATCGCCTGGCCGGCCATGCCGGCGCTGTCCGACGTGATCCACGGCTGCGCCGGAGTGTTGGTGGACGCAACCGTCGCGTTGTACCGGGGATCGTAGATGGAAAGCTCGCCGGCCGGCACATTGACCCCGAGCGCGCCGACTCCCGTCAGCCACTTCTGAAGGGCCACGCCCTTGGGAAACGGCTTCATCGATCCGTTGAGCGTCGTGTCGACGACTCCGCCAATCGGACCCATGGCGGCGCTCTGGTCGTACGTCCACGTCGCGAGATTCGCCCCCCAGTCCGGCGGCGCCGCGTATGCCTGCTGCGAGTCGAGCGGCCCGGCGAACCACGCGTAGTGGAAGTGCGACGCGAAGACGCGGCCCCCGGCGTTCAAATAGTCCTCGAGCATCTGCGGTTTGGCGTCGAAGGTCTCCTCGCCCTCGCACGACAGAAGCGTGATGTCGTACGGCATGAGGTGGTCCGTGCTGTCCCAGAGCGCCGTGCTGCTCTGCGGGGCTCCCGTCATGGGGGGCACTTCGGGCGTGCCGAACGAGTTGTTTCCCGAAGGGTCTCCGCCGGAGAACACGTGGACGTGACCCCCGCCGCCCGCGCCCGCCACGTACTCCGAGAGGGGCAGACCGATGCGGAGCAGCAGGCATTCGAGCGTGTCGGCGCTTCCGGTGGAGACGGCGATGTCGGGCATGTTGTCTTCGCTGCCCGGTGCGACGGTGCCCGGAAGGGTGAGCGACTTGTCGGGTTGGGCGTTGGTCTGGCACGCGGTCACGTCGATGTGGAGTGACCGGCGCCACTTGCCGACCTGAAGGACCAGAGGAACGTCATGGCCCACGGGCACGTCGGTCAGCGTGAAGCTGCCGTCCGCGCCGGTGACGGTGCTCGCGAGCACGCCACTCTTGTACAGAGCCGAGCAGCTGCAAGCGTCGGACCCCGTCGGCACGCCCGCAGGGAGGGGCTGCAGGTGCTTGGCGGGAACGTACACGGCGACGTTGTAGAGAGGGTCCTTGCCGGCTGGATTGTAGACCTTACCGGTGATCGACGTGGTGCCGCCGCTGGGGCACGACATGCCGCAGGTCAGCCCCGGCGGGCACACGACTCCGCCGTCGGTGCCCGAGCTCCCCCCGCTCGACCCGCCGCTCGTGCCGCCCGACGACTTGCCGCTGCTCGAGCCGCCCGAGGTCCCGCCACTGCCGCTCGTCGCGCTCCCGCTGCTGCTGCCCGTGCTGCCGGTGCTGCTGCTGCTGCCGCCGCTGCTGCCGCTGCTCGTGCCCTGCAGGTTGCTCGGATTGGCGCCGCCGCACGCGGGCATCGAGGCGGCGCTGGCGATGCACAACGAGCTCGCGAGAGTCGTGAGCAACAAGGAGTACCGACCCATTGTATTTCCTCCTCGGAGTAGGGAGCGGGCCCATTGAAAACGGCAATCCTAATCCCGCCAGGGATCGCAGTGGCCGCAGGCCCGGACAAGTAGGGGGAAAACGAAGCTGCGACGCCCTGGGGACTACAGCCTGCACCGAATTTGCCGGTCATACGCTCGCTGCTCGGCGCCGCCGCCCGCCCTCACTCGATGTCGAGCCCCTCGGTCGTCTTCAGGTGGTCGCGGACGAAAACGCAGACCCACTCCGGACGCGAAAGCTCGATGTGCGCCCCTTGCCCCTCGGCGCCCTCTGCACGGGCGTCGTTCAGCACGGGCTGCAGATCGGCCTGGATCTGCGTCTGGAAGTGCTGCACGTCGAGCGTAGTCGCTGCGGGGAGCTCCTCGACGCGTGGGGCGTCGACACTACCGCGCACCCGAAAGACCCGGCTCTTGGCCCCGGCGCTCAGGGCGACGTATGCGCTGACCGCGCGCGCGCCGCTGTGCGGCACCTTGACGACGCCGTTGGCGAGGACGAGAAGCTTGGCCACAGTCGGAAGTTTACCATGCGGTGAGCGGTCCGCTTCCGGGCGCCGGGCACTCGCTAGTGCTCGGGCCGGCTCGTCGTTGCGTTGTGGTAGAAGCGCGTGATCTCCGCCTCGTCGAGGAACCCGACGATCTTGCCTTCGTCGTCGGTAACGAGGATCTCGCGCACGCCGTGATCCAGGATGGCCGAAAGCGCGGGCTGCAACTGGTCGGTCTCCTTGATGCTGACCGGCGGCACCATGAGGTCGTGGGCGATGGCCAGTTCGCCGATGTCCGGGTTCGCCGCCATCGTGCGCAGCACGTCGCTCGACACCATGCCGACGAGCTTGCCGCGATTGTCGAGCACGGGAAAGACGTCTTGCCACGTGGAGGCCGCCGCCTTTTCGATGACGACGCGCGACGGCGTGGTCAGGTGGAAGCTCTCGTAGGAGCGGTCGTGAACGAGCACGTCGGCCACGGAAACGCCGGTCAGCACGTCGAAGATGAGCTCCTCCCGGTGCGCCGGCGAGTCGCGCTTGGTCGGCACCTGCGAGTGGTACAAGCTGCGGTGGCGCAGCGCGACGAAGGCGATTCCCTCGGCGAGCATGAGGGGCACGAGCAGAGTCGTAGCTTCCGCGAGCTCGCAGGTCATGACGAGCGAGGCGATGGGCACGTGCGCCAGCCCTCCGTAGAACGTGCCCATCCCGACGAGCGCGAACGCGCCGGGGTCGATGCGCGGATCGTGAAACAAGATCTGCGCGGCGCGCCCGAACGCACCCCCGAAGATCCCGCCGATGACGAGCGAGGGTCCGAAGTCTCCGGCGCTGCCCCCGCTGCCGACGGTGAGGCACGTGGCGACGATCTTGATGGCGCCGAGCAGGGCGAGCAGCTCGACGCCGCGCCAGCCGAGGGGAAACCAGTCGGCTCCGCTGATCGCCAGCTGGGCAGCGCCGTACCCGCCGCCCAGGATGCCCAACCCCTGTCCCGGCTGTCCGAGGTGAGGCCCGATGACCACGATGATCGGCGTGGCGAAGATCCCGAGCGCGAGTCCGCCGAGGCCGGGCTTCATCCACTGCGGTGCGCGAAGAGTGCGGGTCGCCGCCTGCACCCAGCGCATGGTCGAGAGGAAGGCGCTCGCGACGATCGAGATCAAGACGGCGAAGAGCGCGTACAGCGGCAGGTGCTGCGGTACGAACGGGTAGCTCGGCGCGTGCGTGAAGAGCGTGTTCTCGCCGAAGAACGCGATGAACACCGAATACGCGACGACGCTGGCCAGTACGCTCGGCACGAGCGCGTCGGCTTCGAAGTCGTCGCGGTGGAGCACCTCGACCGCCAGCAGCGCGGCGCCGAGCGGCGTGCGAAATACGGCCGCCATGCCCGCCGCCGTGCCGGCGACGAGCAGGATGCGGCGCTCTCGATCGGTCACGCGCAGGACCTGGCCCACGAGCGACCCCAGCGCGCCGCCCATTTGCATCGTCGGACCCTCTCGTCCGCCCGATCCGCCCGATCCCAGCGTGAGCGCGGACACGAGCGCCTTCACGAAGGCGACCCGCTTGCGCACGAAGCCGTTCTTCTGGTGAAACGCCTCGATGATGGCGTCGCTGCCGCCTCCGCGCGTCTCGGGCGCGAGCCAGGCGGAGATCGCCCCGCCGATGAGCGCGCCCGCCGCGGGAAGCACGAGCAGCAGCCACGGCCGGAACGGCGGCGTTCGGCTCATCTCGCCGAGCAGCCGTTCGCCGCCGGCGCGAAGAGGCAGGTAGCCCGTCCAGCCCTCGAGAGCGATCCGCTGCACCGCCTCGACTCCCGCGAAAAAGAGGGAGCCCATGAGTCCCGCGGCGGCACCGACGAGCGCGGCATGCAGGAGGATGCGCCCGAGGATCTGAAACTCGATGGGCGTACGCGCCGCGTCGAGCAAGCGCCGCAGCGCCAGCAAACGCCGGGCGGCGGGCCGGGGCAGGTCGGATGGTCGAGCTTCTTGCTCCATGACGCGAGGCGGCGAGCCTCAGGCTAGCGCTGGGACCCGGCTTCGTCCGGTTTCACGCGCATGACCGCGACGCCGGTCGATTCTTCCGCCATCGGGTCGAATCCTGCGCGGAAAACGATGTCGCCCGTGTGCCCGCGGAGCTTGCGCCTCCACGTGGCGACGTACGCGACGCCGCGATCGCGCGCGGCCTGCTGCACGAGCTCCCAGGTGTGCGGATCGTCGACCCAGTGCCGGTCGAAGCGGCGGCGATCGAGGCCGCTCGGGATCTCGATGGTGGCCTCGTCGCAGAAGACGACGGGCCCGGCGGGCAGCGAGCGCAGGTACGTCGCGATCGCCGCGCGCTCCGGCCAACCGCGCGCGATCGACGCGCGCCAGAAGCCCATCCACACGTCGAGCTGGATCGCGAGCCCGGCGAGCGCCGCGCAGGCCAGGATTCCTGCGATCGCCCGTCCGATGAGCGCCGCCGGGCGCTCGGAGGCCACGCGCCCGAGCGCCCGCGCGCCCGTGTCGGCGATGGCTGCCGCGCCCTGGGCGGCGAACGTCGCGTAGAGGGGCACGATGCACACGAAATGTCGATCGAGCCCGAGCATCGCGCGCTTGATCCACGAGAGCGTGATGAAGCCGAGGCACGCACCGAGCACGAGAACGAAGCGAACGCCCTGCTGGCGCATCGTGCGGATCACGCCGAAGGGCGCGAGCGCCATCGCCGCCCCGAGGACGCGGATGGGCACGAACACGGGGTAGTACAGCGCATCGCGGACCAGCGCCCGCGCGCCGCTCCCCAGGCTGCCCCCGCGCGTCGCGTGCAGCGCATCGCTCGCAAAATCCTGCGTCTGACCGAGAAAACCGAACCACCGGCCGTCGACCGGCCGCCTCAGCGCCGCCCAGCCGAGGATGAGGACCGCCGGAACGGCGACGACCAGCCAGCGCCGCCACCCGGCGGGATCCCGCGCGCGGCCCGGGAACGAATCGATCGCGAGCAGCGCGGCGGACACGGCGAACGCGGCCCAGGCCTCGTAACGGAGCATCACCGCGGCACCGAGCAGCGCCGCCGCTGCGCCGTACGAGCGCCGCTCGAAAGCGATCGCGAACCCGAGCACGAGGAGCACGAAGAGCGGCTCGGGCTGGGCGGTCGTGCCCATCTGCATCGCGATGGGACACGCCGCGGCGAAGAGCGCGGCGAGCAGGGCGACCGCCTCGGGGGCGACCCACGCGGCGCCGGGGCGCGCCGTGCGCATCAGGTACCCGAAGAGAAGGACCGGCGAGGCCGCCGTCAGCGCGAGGTTCACCCAGCGCACGACCTGCATATCGCCACCCAGGGCGACCAGCGGCACCTGCACGTAGTGAAAGAGCGGCAGCCACACCCAGTGCACGGCGAGGTCGCGCGGATCGGCGAGGATGGCGCGGGCGATCATGTGGTGCGCGTAGGCGTCGGTGTCGACGTCCGGCCCCGCCTGAACGCATGCGGCCCGCCAGGCTGCGAGCGCCACGAGCGCGAGCCCCAGCGTAACGGTCGTAAGGGGGCGGGCTCGCATCGAGCCCGCCTATAGTAGTTCTTCGCGTAAATGCCGAGCGGCTGATCCTGGAACTCCATCGCCCCGACGTCCTTGCCTTACGCGCTCGACCGTCTCGGTGCTGGGCGTGCCGTCGCTCATCCTGCTAGAACGGACGTATCGAGAAGGCCGCGGCTTGGCGGCTCGTTCCAGTCCGACCCTGACAGCGTGACGACCCTACCGCAGCTCTTCGCCCTCGAGACGAGAAAGGCGACCGCACTCTACTGGCTCGGCGTCGGCCTCGTCGTCGCTTCACTCTTCGTCACGAAGCTCCTCCCGTGCGTGGACTATCCGCAGCACCTCGCGCTCAGCGACGTCGCGCGGCGCCTGTCCGATGCGGCCGCGCCCGAGCGCGCCGAGTACCAGCTCAACTATTTCACGTATAACGGCCTCTTTCACATCGTCGTCGCGCGCCTGGGGACGATCCTGCCCATCGAGCTGGCGGGCCGGCTCGTCGTCGCCGGCTCGCTCGGGGCGATGGCCGCCGCGGTGATCGCGCTGGTGAGGACCCTCGAGCGTCCCCCGGTGCACGCCGCGCTCTTCACGCCGATTCTCTTCTCTTTCTCGGTCGGCTGGGGCTTTGCCAACTACGTCCTCGCGACGGCGATCGCCGCGTGGGCGCTCGTCTTCGTGGCGCGCGCAGCCGCTCGTCCGACGGTGGGGTCGCTCGCGGCGGTGGCGGCGCTCGGGCTGCTCTGCGCGTTCGCGCACGTTCTCGCGATGCTGACACTCTGCCTGGCGGCTTCGGCGCTGGCCCTCGAGAATCGGCTGGCGCCACGCGCGCCGGTCGCCCGCCGGGTCGGCGCGGTCGAAAGTCGCATGTGGGCTTCACGCCGTGGGGCGGGCCGCCTGGGCGACTGCGCCGCTCCTCGTCGGCTGCGTCTACTGCGTGGCCGTGTACCGGACGCAGTACGCATGGAATCCCGCCATGTACCGGGACCCCACCATCGAGGGGAGCTCGCCCCCTCTCTGGGAGAAGGTCGTGTGGTTCGGCGCGTTCGCGACGGACCTGTTCCGCGACGCGAGCGACCAGGTGATTCTGTGGACGACCATCGCGGTCATGGGCTTCTCCACGGTTCTCGCGTGGCGGGCTCGAAAGGCTCGGGCGCTCGCGGGTGCTGCGCGCGACGGCGATGCGGCCCTCACCCCGCCCGCCCCGCTCGCCCCCTTCGTCGCGCTGACCGCGGCCTACTTCCTGACGCCGATGGTGCTCATCGGGACACACCTCATCTTCCCGAGGCTGGCGCAGTGGGTTGTGCTCGGCGCCGTCCTCGCGGTGCCGCGTTTTCCGCGCGACCTCGAGCCCAGGGCGCGCCGCTGGATGCTCGGCCTCGGCCTCGCCGCCGGCATCAACACGGTCGCACACTGCCTGCTCTTCTCGTGGGAGACCAACGACGCTTCGCGCGTCATCGACGATCTGCCGCCGGGCGGCGCCGCGACGGCCGTCATCTGGCAGCCCGGGACAGCCGCGTTCCGCAACGGGATGCTCACGCACATCGCGGCCTATTACGCCGCGCGCAAGCACGGGAGCTGGGCGTTCGCGTTCGCACGGTACCTGAGCGTCCCGGTGCGCTTCCTCGATCACGCGCAGCCGGCGTGGCCCGCCAAGGGCTGGGAGTTCGACGCCTCGGCGTACGACCCGCGATGCAAGTATGCGCGCGCGTTTCCGCTGGTCATCGTTCGGGCGCCGCCGGGGCTGCCGCGGGACGCGAGCGGAGAGCCCAAGGTGCGCAAGCTCGTCTTCGGGAAGGACGCAGACGCGGCCGCGGTGAAGGTGTTGTCGCACCACGGGAGGTTCTGGGCGTTCGATACGACCGGATTGCCGGACGACGGGACGCTGTGAGCGACTCAGGAGTCGCGTAACGCCGAGACGAGGAGCAGGTGCCCGTTGCGGAGGCCAAACGGCGTCTCGCACAAGCGCCGATTGATTGCGACGCCCAGCGGACCCAAAAGGCGTATCCCGGGGAGCTGCAAGTCGATTCCCGCAAGACGGTCTGCTCGCAGACCCGCTCGGTCGAGCAGCGAGCGGAGCTCCTGGGACTCGAAGTTGTAGTAGTAGATGGGCGGAGTCGAGCGGTGAAAGCCCTCCTTCTTCGTGTTGTCGCCCTTGCCACGCGCGCCCTCCCTCTGCTTGGCGCGAGACCAGTTGTAGACCGTGCAGACGAAGCGTCCGCCCGGCTGCAGTAGCTCTCTCGCGGCGGTCATCACACGCTCGCGCTCCGCGGCCGTCGGGACGTGCTCGAGCACCTGGAAAGAGACCACCTTCGAGAACGCGCCGACGCGCGCCGCTGGATGGCATATGTCGCCGTGCACGAGTAAAACCCTCGTCCGCACGATGGGGTCGAGCCGATCTCGAAGCACGCAGAGAGAAGCGAGGGAGAGATCGATCGCCACGGTGGCGGCTACCTTGTCGGCATAGAGAGCCGTGAGGCGCCCCGTGCCGCACCCGAGCTCGATCACCCGGTCGTCGGCTCGGGTGTCCATCGCGGCGAGACACGGCGGGATCTCGATTGCGTTGCGGATGCCGAGAAAGCGCCGATCGTAGGCCGCCGCCTCGTGATCTCGTGCCTGCATCTCGTTGACCTTCTCGGGCCGATCGAGCTCGCCGAGACAGCGCACGATTCCGTCGAGGATCGGATACGTGGCAGCGCATCGCTCGCAGCGGAGGACCTCCTCGCAGTTCCCGTTGCCCACGCCGCCGTCCGCAGGGCCGCCCGAAACGCTGTGCAAGGGGCCACCGTCGCGCGGGCAGGTCAGCAGATCGATCAAACCAGGCTCGAGCATGGGGAGTCCGTACCGTAGACAGCTTCACTGAATCGTTCGCCCGCCCAAGTTCGCCACCAGCGTCGCGAGCTGCGAAGGCGTGACGGGTTTCGGCGTGTGCATCTGGAAGCCCGCGGCAAACGCTCGCTGGGCATCTTCGTGCCGCGCGTAGGCCGTCAGCGCGAGCGCCGGGGTTCGGCCCCCCTTCGCGGGCGGCAGGGCGCGCAGCCTGCGGAGGAGGGCGTAGCCGTCCATTTCCGGCATTCCGATATCGCTGACGATGACATCTGGTTGCGACATCCCGAAGATCTCGAGCGCCTGAGACGCCGATTCGGCCGTCAGGACCTCGGCCCCGTGATTGCGAAGAATTTGCTCCTGCACGAGGCGCGCGTCTTCTTCGTCGTCCACGACGAGCACCGTGAGCCCATCGAGCCGCGGTGCGTCGGGGGTCGCCTGCATCGTCGACGGCTCCGGAATGGCCGGCGCGGTTCGATCGCTCGCCGCAGCGACCACGCCCAGCGCCGGGAGACGCACGAGGAACTCGGCGCCGCGTCCGGGCCCTTCGCTGCGAGCGCTGGCGGTTCCGCCGTGGGCGGCCACGAGCTGCTTCACGATTGCGAGACCGAGGCCCAGCCCGCCGTGCTTTCGCGTGGTCGAGGCGTCTGCCTGCCGGAACGGCTCGAAGATGTACGGAAGGATGTCCGAGGAGATGCCCTCCCCCTCGTCCTTCACCGAGATGCACAGGTCCGAGCCTTCTCGATGGGCGCGGACGAGCACAGCGCCCCCCTTGGCGGAGAACTTGACCGCGTTCGCGAGGAGGTTCCAGACGACCTGCTGCAATCGATCGCCGTCGGCCACGATGGTGAGCTCGCGCTCGACGTCGACGTTCAGAGTCACCGTCTTCGCGTCGGCCGCCGGCGACACGGCTTCGACGGCCGCGTGGATCACCTCGCCGACGTTGGTGGGTCCGCGCAGGAGCGACATCTTGCCGCTGATGATGCGCGACACGTCGAGCATGTCCTCGATGAGGCGGGTCTGCCGGCGCGCGTTGCGCTCGATGATTGCCAGCGCCCGATCCGTCTCCGCGGGCGGCTTGCGTCCGCGAAGGGTCAGAGTCCAGCCGACGATCGCGTTGAGCGGCGTGCGAAGCTCGTGGGACACCGTGGCGAGAAACTCGTCCTTCGCTCGGTTGGCGATCTCCGCCTCTCTGCGCAACAGGCGCTCTTCCGCGCGGGCCTCTTCGGCCTCCTTCATGGCCCGGGCGTTCTCGATCGCCATCGCCGCATGTCTCGCGAACTCTTCTGCGAAGGCGAGGTCGTCTTCCGTGTAGCGGCGGCCCGAGCCCGCGTAGATGAAGGTCATCGCCCCGAGCGTCCGTTCGCGCGCGCGCAGCGGTACGACCATGGCCGATTCGAGCTTCAGCTCCTGGATCATGCGCCGATGTTCCTCGTCCCGTGCCCCGGCTTCGAGCTGGGACCGGGACAGCTCCACGTAGAGCTGCGGCTTGCCGGTGCGAATGACGTTGGGCACGCCGGTCATAGAATTCGGGTCGGCGGGATATTTCTGGACGAAGTCGCGCGCCCACTGGACCTTGTCCGGGTCCACGTGAGCCATGGCGAGCTGCTGCGGGGCGGACGCGCCCGGCTCCAGCATGGAGATGCTGCACCAGTCGGCGAGCTGCGGAACCGCGAGTCGAACGACCGTCGAGAGCGTGGTGCGGTAGTCGAGCGACGACGCGAGCGTCGTACCCGCGCGCGCGAGAAACTCGCGCCGTATGGTGTCCCGCTTGTCTCGCGAGCCATCGCGGAACACGAGGACTACCCCGAAGAGGTTGCCCGCCACGTCACGAATCGGTGCAGCGCTGTCGTCGATGGGCACCTCTTTGCCCGCCTTCGAACACAGAACGGTGTGGTTCGGCGAGGCCCACGATCCGGCCCTCGTGGAGCACCTTCGTGACGGGGCTCTCCACGGGCTTTCGCGTTTCCTCGGAGACGATGCAGAAGACCTCGTCGAGGTGCCGACCTTTGGCCTCCGCCTCGCTCCATCCGGTGAGCTCCTCCGCCACGGCATTCATGAGCGTGACGCGGCCCTCGCGATCCGTGGCGATCACCGCGTCCCCGATGCTCCGGAGCGTGGTCGCGATCCAGATACGAGTCCGCTCTTCGCGTTCGAGACGCTGCGCGCGAACGAGCGCCTGGGCACACTGCTTGGAGAGCGCGTCGGCGACCGCGCGTTCTTCGGGCGCGAAGCGGCGCTCCTCGTAAAAACCCATCCCGAAGAGTCCGACCGCCTTTCCCTCGACGACGAGAGGAGCGCACCAGAACGCGCGTGCCCGCCTCCCCGTCGCCCTCATCTGCGCGATGCCGGGAAACTGCCTGGCGTACTCCTCTGCCGTCTCGGCCCAGACGCTGGTACCGGCGCGCATGACGGCGAAGCTCTCGGCGCCCGAAGCCGCCGTCAGGACGCGCGCTTGCGCCACGATCTCGGGGGCTACGCCGCGATGCCCGATGAGCTCGAGCGAGCGACCCGCTTCGTCCAGCATGTAGAGGAAGCAGGTATCCGCCGAGGCGAGGTGGACGCCGCGCTCCAAGATGACCGCGGCCACGTCGTCGGTCGAGCGTGTTTCCGCGAGAGCGAGGGAGAGCTCGTTGATTGCCTCCAGCGCACGGGACGCCTTCTGCGCGGCCAGCTGCCGCTGTTCCTCGGCGCGGCGACGCTCCGTCAAATCGCGTGTCATCTTGGCGAAGCCGACGAGCTCTCCGCGCTCGTCGCGGAGCGCCGTGATGACGACGTTGGCCCAGAACGGGGTACCGTCCTTGCGAAGGCGCCAGCCCTCGTCCTCGACGTGCCCCTCGCGCGCAGCGAGTTCGAGCTTGCGCGCGGGCTTTCCGCTCCGGATGTCGTCTTCGGAGTAGAAAAGGGAGAAGTGTTGGCCGACGATCTCGTCGGCGCGGTATCCCTTGATTCGCTCGGCCCCTGCGTTCCAGGTTGCCACGTTGCCCAGGGGGTCGAGCATGAAGATCGCGTAGTCGAGGACGCTTGCAACGAGGAGCCGGAAGGCGGCGTCCTTCATGAGCCGGGTCTGCGTGAAAGTCGGGTTTTCGGGCACGGAGCGACACTCTACTAGCGTCTGCCCACAGTGGAGCCTTCTCTTTGGCTCAGGCCGCTTCTTTTTAGCATATTCTTGCCAATCGCCGACGAGATGTTGGGATCCGATACGTGGCAATCGGCCTCATTGCCGCGAAGCCGTCGTCGTGTAACGCGTCGAGCACGGCAGAGCCCCGTAGCTCCCCCCGGACGCGCCGAGCTGGTCGCTGCAGTCTGCTCCCGCGGCCACCGAGAACGCGTACTCGATCGTCCCCGCGAACCCGCGCGGCGGGCTCCCCGCGGCCAGGGCGACCCCGATGCTATCCGTCCGCTGCATCGTGCAAGGCCCGAGCCCCCCGTCGACGGTGCCGTCGACGTTGGCGGTGCTCGTGACGGTGAGGTTCGTCGCGTTTCCGTCCAGCGTGTTCGAGAGCGGCGCTCTCCCGTCCAGCCAACTCCAGTACAGCGTCGTCCCTTTTTGCGAGAGCAGAACGTCGAAGGTCCACGGGTTGGGAGCGCCGAGTCCCGCCCCGCAGGTATTGGCCTGCAGAGTCCCCTCCACGCGGTAGGTGCCGAGGAGCGTCCCGGGAAGCGGGCTATCCGAACAGCCGAGCGCGAGAAGCGTCGACACCCAGCCGGCTCTCACGAGGACGGCGACACGCGGAGCTCCGGGGGTCGGTCGCACAGAGGCCTGGCTACGCCTTCGACGTTCGGCGGGCCAAGTTGCCGGCGCGGGCGTCACTCCCCCGGTGCCGGCACCCACTCCATGCGCGCGAGCGGCTCGTCGCTCTGGAAGAGGACGAGCGGCGCGACCGAACGTGCCACGTTGCGGACGGCGGCCGGCAGCGACTCCACCAGCGCCTGCATCCGGTTTGCGCCGCCGCCCCCTGCGAGCTCGATGACCTTGTCGAACAGCGATTCGGTCTCGCTCGGCAGCTCCACGATGGGCGCGTCGTCCGGCAGGGCGGCCGCCTCGCGCGCGGCGGCGAGCGCCTCGCGCAGGCCCCCGAGGTGGTCGACGAGGTGGTGCGTCAGCGCCTGCTGCCCGGTCCACACGCGTCCGCGACCGACGGCGTCGATCTGCTCCTTCGGCATGCCGCGCGACTCGCTGACCCGGTCGAGGAACGTCTGGTAAAACTGGTCGACCTTGTGCTCGAGCTCGCGCTCTTCCGCGGGCGTGAACGGCCGGAAGAGCGACTCGGCGTCGGCGCGCGGCGCGGTCTTGTAGGTGTCCACGGTGACGCCGATCTTCGCGAGCAGCCCGCTGAGGTCGGCCTTGCCGTAGAAGACGCCGATGGACCCGGTGATGGTCAGCGGCAGCGCGAAGATGTTCTTGCTCGCGCTGGCGACGTAGTACCCGCCGCTCGCCGCGACGGTGCCCATTGAGACGATGAGCGGCTTGGCCTTCGCGAGGAGCTGGAGCTCGCGCCACATCACGTCGCTCGCGAGCGAAGAGCCGCCGGGGCTCTCGATTCGAAGAACCACGGCGCGCACGCTCGAGTCTTCGCGGAGCTGTTTGACCGTATCGGCGAACGAATACGAGCCGACGAGGCGCATGTCGAGGAGCGGAACGTGCTGCGAGCGCCCGTCGACGATGTCTCCCTCGAGGTAAAGGACCGCCAGCTTGGGCCGGCTGCCGAACCAGGTCGGCGCCTTCGTCTCGTCCTGGTACTTGACGTACGGAACGTTGCTGCGACCGACGAGGTCCTTGGTCGCGCGCTCCACCTCGTCGTCGAACGCGAGCGAGTCGACGAACCCGGCCTGCAACGCTTCCTTCGCGACGAACGGCCCGTGGCGGGTCTCCTCGCGGATGCGCTCCTCGGCGAGGTGCCGGTACAGCGACTCGTTTCGTACGAACACCGCCTCCTGCTGCGCGAGGATGTCTTCGTGGTCGGCGGCGGCGACAGGCCCTGCGTGCTCGTTCGTGAACTGCTCGGGCGCGGTCTTGTGCGGGCCGACGCGGATGAACTGCGCGCGGATGCCGAGCTTGTCGAGCAGGCCCTTGAGGTAGATGTACTGCGACTTCAGGCCCGCGTAGCGCACGCCGCCGGCGGGGTCGACGACCGTGCGATTGGCGTTGGCGCAGACGTAGAGCGCCTTCAATCCGGCGTCCTCGAACGAGCAGAGGACCTTCTTGCGGTGGGCTCTCAGCACACGCAGAGCGTCCGCGAGCTCCTCGGCGTGGGCGAACGAATCGGCCGGCTCTGCGCGCAAGACGAGGGTCACGGCTCCGACGTCGGGGGTCTCTGCGAGCCTCCACAGCTTGCGCAAGAGGGCCACGTGGCCGCGGTTCGAGGGTGTCTTCTCGAGGCGGAGGAAGACGGCTCGCTCGGGCTTCGGGATGCCCGGCTGCGTGTATCCGGCGATCGCGACCGTGGCGTACTCGGCCACGGTGCCGGTCGCGCCCAGGCCGCTGCCGAAGAGGGCGCCGCCCCCGGCGGAGAGGTTGTCCCAGTGCACCTCCAGGCCGGCGGTGCCGAGGACCCCTCGGCGCGAATCGTTGGGCAGGTGAGCCACCTCGACGGCGCCGTACGCGCGGCCGACATAGGGCACGTCGAAGCCGAGCGTGGCCTTGTCGGTCCACTGGTCGTTGCCGCCCGCGGCCTGCCAGTACTCGAGCTCCGCGCCGATCTCGATGTCTCGCCGCCCGTCCCAGGGCCGGAACGCCAGCGCGAGCTTGTAGCGTCCGTCGAGCACGGGCGCGCACTCCGGAGACGCCAGCGTCCGCGCCTGGGCGCAGGGCAAACCGGTCGCGTCGCGGACGAGCGTCGGGCTCGGTCGGTTGAAGTCGTGCGCGACGGCCGCGAGCCCGAAATGCGGATTGGGCCGCCACGAGAGCGCCGCGGTGATGCCGAACAGGCCCTCGACGTACGCGTTCTGCGAGTACGCGCGCTCGAGCGACACGCCGAAAGATGCGCGATCGCCGAGCTGCCCGGCGAGGCCCCAGGTGGCCCACACGTAGTCGAAGCCGCGGAACGGAAAGCCGACGCCGGTCGACTGCGCCGCGCCCCACGGCGGCTGGACGAAGTCGATGCGCAGCGCCGTGGCGAGGCCGAAAAAGAGGGGCGTCGCGGCCTCCCAGGCGTGACCGCAGCCTGTCGTCACGGCCTCGTCCGGGCACCGCACCCAGGTCCACCGAAACTCGGGCCCGGGTAACCATGCGAGGTTCGCGGGATTGAGGACGATGGCCTGCGAGGTGTCGTCGCCCGCGACGCTCCGCCCCGGCGCCGCGACGTGCTCGGCGCTCACGGGAAGTGGATCCGCCCGGGCGGAGGTGGAGAGCAGGACCAGAGCACCACCGGCCCCAACCAAGCGTGCAAGGCGCATTCGGGATTGCCTCAACCTTCCCCTAGAACGTGGCGATGTCACGGAGTGTCGCCGCTTCCGCCTCGAAAGCCTTTCTCATTTCGGCCACGATGAACCTCTCGGCCACTTGGCGGACGACGCGCACGCGCAGCTCGAGCTCGCCTTTGACGAGGCGCCGCGAGCGCCCGTCTCCGAGCGGCTCGATTTCGTAGCTGCCATTCGACGAAAAGAACCGGCGCCACTCGGGCTTGATGTTCGGCACGATGGTCCATCGCCCGCGGTGCCTGGGCATTTCGTAGACCGTCTGCTCGTCCCACGCGCACATCTCGCGCGTGAGGTATCCGCGCGCGAAGCGCGGGACATTCACGTTGGCCTGGTAATGCCACGTGCGTTCGAGCACGCCCTGCTTCAGCGAGCGGCTCCGCTCGGTGACTTTCTCGATGCCCACGCCCAGCTTGTGCACCTTCGCCCCGTACTTGTCGACCAGCGTCGGGGAGATGACGGCGAGCTCGAGGGCGTCGAGGGGGATATCGAACTCGTGGGCGATCTCGAAGTGCACGGGGGGGTGCCGGCCAGCGTACTCGATCAGGCCACGGCGACCACGTCCCTTGCGTTCACCGAGACGTGGCCCTTGGCCCAGACCACGATGGGAATGCTCACGGCGTCGCGGCCGTCGGGAAGCTTCCACGGGGGCGTCGGCCGGGTCAGCTTGCGCGCGAGAAACGGCTCGTGGGCGACGACCTTGAGGGCCTGTTCGCGCGTGACGACCGAGGTCGCGTGCCCGTCGGGGCCGAGCGACAGGACGACGCCGGCACACTGGTCGAGGGGCTTGTTGACGGTCTTTTCTCGCATGCGTTCCAGAAGCTCTTCGCTTTGGTCTTCGAGGAGCTTCCGATGGTCCTGCCACGCCGCGAGGAGCGTCTCCACGGCGGCGGGCTCCGACCCGACGGAGGCGAAGGCCTCGCCTTTGGCAAAGAGGAGGTGCGGCGGCAGGTTGACGGCCTCGGCCACGCGCCGGGTGACCGGCAGCGCCGGTTCGACGTCGAACGACACGAGGCCGATGGCCAGCTTGGCCTCGACGATGATGTCCAGCCGATCCGGGATGGGGATCTCCTGAAGGGCCGCGTGAATCGAGTGCCAGGGCTTGGCCACGTCGATGGCCTGCTCGCGGGGCGCGATCTCGACCAGGTCTTCCTCGTCGCCCTCCACGGGCGACGTGAGAATGGCCGCGACCCAGGTCTCGACCGGCGGGAGCTTGTCGTGGAGCAGCTTGGCGACGAGCGCGGTCAGGCGCGGCTCGTAAAGGTCGATGAGCCGCTCATGCTCGCGCGCCGCCTCGACGATGGCCTCGCGCGCCATCCCCGGCAGGTGGGACAGCACGCGCGGAATCGCGCGCGGCTGCGGCCCGCCGCCTTCCCTGGGGGGCGGGGCGGGGGGTCGCAGCGGAATGATCTTGCGGCTCATGGTGCTCAGCGTTCACAGCATGCCACGCGCCTCCGCGACCATGCGGATCTCGTGGGCCCTCTTCGCCAGCTCGTCGTAGTCTTTCACAGGCAGGAAACGCGCATCGACTCCGTCTCGTGGAACGCGGACGTAGGCGGCACGTGTCGCCGACGTCAGCTCCTGGAGCAGGCGCTCGAATTGTACGGCGGTGCGCCCCTCGACCTTCTTCTCGACCTCGAACCAGGTCCAGCGAACGTCGAGGCTGGCCAGAGCCTGCGCGTCGACGAGGAAGGTGTTCGTGTTGAAGACCCGGACGGCCGAGGCGTCGAATCCCTTGGGCAGCCGGAACTCTTCCAAGACCTGCAGGCGACGCACGACGCGTCCGCCCTCTTCCGCGTCCGCCCAGACCGGGATGCCTCCGCGATCGCCCTCGACCTTCGGCGCGACCTCGACCAGGACCTGCGCGCCGGCCTCGAGGAACACGCCGAGCAACGCCGGGTCGATGGTGGCACCCAGGTTGTCGAGATTGGCGATCCACACGTACTTGCCGCCCCGCGCGAGGAAGGGCGCCAGGAGCCCCGAGCGGCGCAGCGCGTCGGGAAGGTCTCCGTGGCCGGGAGCGTAGGTGCTCGGCTGCCCGGCTTGATCGAGAAACAGGCGGCCCTCGGAGGTCAGGCGCAGCCCCAGGTCCTGCGTGAAGGTCGCGAGGTGCGACGGCGCGCCGCGGCGCGCGAGCTCCTGGCGAATCGGACCGTCGGTCGGCTCGCTCGTCATCAGCCAGAGCGGCACGGGTCTCCCCGCGCGCTTCGACCACGTGGCGTTCTCGTGGAGCCGGAGCTCGAGGAACGTGCGCGAGTCGAAGGCCTCGACGAGTGCCTTGACCACCCCTCCCATGCGCGTGGCCATGCCCCCCGCCATCACGCAGAACGCCAGCTCGCCGCGGGCGATTGCCTCGAGCCCGCGGGCCGCGAGGCGCTCTCGTTCGGGGGAGCCTGCCTTCGGCGCGTCGACGACGTCCTCGGCGCGTGGCGGATCGACGACCCCCCGGATGCGGTTGCGTTCGTCGCGCTCCGCCGCGGCGCCGCCGCCTGCGGGGCCCCGCGCGGCGCGTAGGGCGAGCAATCCCGCGAGCGACAGCAGGCGTGTCGGGTCGAATCCCGCCGCGTCGAGGCGGGCGCGGAGGGCGGGGGAGAGGGAGGCAAGCTCGGTTCGGAGTTCGGGTTCGCTCGTGCTCATGGGGGTTTGGCGGGCTGTTTGGTTCGGTGTCGGCCTTGGTGGGGACGCGGCGGTTGGAAATGCGGTGCTCGCATGCTTGCAAGCGGTAGGGATGGTAAGCTCAGGGTAGCCGGGGAAGAAGAGCGGAACGGGCAAGAGGGGCAGTGGGTCTTGCGATGACGAAGGCGCTCCTTGCGGGCATCTCGGCGGCGCTGCTCGTCATCGCCGCGGGCGGATGCGTCATCGAGACTGTGAGCGGGCCGCCGAGCGGGGTCGCCGTGAGCGGCCCACCGCCCGAGCCGATGCGGGAGGCGCGCATGCCGCCGCCGCAGGGCACGCCAGCCCTCTGGATCGCGGGATACTGGCACTGGACCGGGCTGCAATACACGTGGATCCCGGGGCACTGGGTCGTGCCGCCGGCGGGCTCGCGGTGGCGAGCGCCGCAGTACTCGCTCCACGACGGCACGTACTTCTACGAGCCGGGCGGCTGGACGGGGCCGCGCTGACGATCCCATGAGGCGCGTGCGCCTGCTCCTCTGGCTCGCGCTCGCTGCGCTTGCGACCTCGCCGCCGGCGGCCGCCGGGCCCCTGGCGCACGTCGCCCCGGTGCTGCACGAGCCTATCCCGCCGGACGCGCGCGAAGACCTGGCGCTGCGCGTCTCGCTCGAAGGCGACTTGCCCGCGGCCCTTCAAACTCCGAGCGGGCTCGTCTCGGCGCCGGATCCGCGGCAGCCGCCGACGGCAGCCGGCGTCGCGTACGGCGACGTGGGCTCGGGCTCGTTCGCCCCCGATCGCAACACGAGCCGCCCCTCGGTCAGCGGGTACGACGAGCCCTTCACGCCGTCGACGGCGCCGTTCAAGCGGCTCGAAGCGTACGACGCCGTGCGCCCAGACTACGAGCTCACCGTGCGCGACAACCGGCGCACGCCGGTCCTCACGAACTCGGGCGTAGGCCCGGAGGACGAAGCCTTCTACGCCGACGTCGTCGTCGACGCCGTCCCCGATCGCGACGTACGCATTCCCAGCGTCGGGCCGGGCGCGCGCATCGTGCGCGCGCGCCTGGGCGTCGGCGATCAGGACATCCCCTTCCGTGTCGTGCGCGACGCCGCGGACAACTGGTTTCTCCAGACCCCCGCCCTCCCGGGCGGGACCCGTGCGCGCCTGGTGATGGAGATCGCGATCGTGCGCGGCGCCTTCGGCGGCATCGCGGACCGCGCGTGGGGGGAGCTGCCGCTGGTGCCTCCCCTGCCGGAGGACGTCGCGCGTGACGCGGCCCAGGTGCGCGCCGCCATCGGCGTGAGCCGGCGCCTCTCGCCGCGCGACGCCATCGCCAAGCTCGTGCAGTACTTCCGCGGATTCGTCGAGTCCGAGGACCCGCCGCAGGGCCGCCGGAGCATCTACCTGGACCTGGCGCTTTCGAAGAAGGGTGTGTGCCGGCACAGGGCGTTCGCTTTCCTCGTGACGGCGCTCAGCCTCGGCATCCCGACGCGCATGGTCCTGAACGAAGCGCACGCCTGGGTCGAGGTGCACGACGGAATCCTCTGGCGGCGAATCGACCTCGGCGGCGCCGGGCGCATGGGGGCGACCACCGCGGCGATCTCCGGGCGGCCCGTCTACCGGCCGCCGCCCGACGCGTTCGCGTGGCCGCAGAGCGCCGAGGGCGCCGACGACATGCTCGCCGACGCGCGCTCGCGCCTCGGAGCCTCCGGCGGCGCCGCGGCTGCGAGCGATCCGTCGGGCTCGGGTACCGACGGCATGGACACCGGAAGCGCAGCCCTCTCGGCCGCCGCCGGCAGCACCGCCGAGGGTGCGTCCCACGCCCCCCCCGGCTCGCCGCGCGACGATCGTCCTTCGTCGACGGTGTCGCTCTCGGTCGGCAACCCGGACGCGCACCGGGGGCTGCCTCTTCACGTCCGCGGTGAAGTTCGCGCGGACGGCGAGCCCTGCGTCCACGTGGCCGTAGACGTGTCGCTGCGCGACGTGAAGACGGCGCAAATCGTCCGACTGGGAACCGTGGCGACCGGCGACGACGGCACCTTCGCCGACGGCATCGTGATCCCGGCCGGCGTACCGGTCGGCGACTACGACGTCGTCGCGCGCAGCCACGGCGACGCCCGGTGTGCCGACGGCGAATCGAAGTAGTGCTATCTACCCGGCACCCTCGTGTCGTCCTCGTCTCGACGTTTCACCGGCACCCCTGGCTATCTCACCAACGAGTCTCTCGAGGCCGCGGTCGACTGCGCGCTGGCCCTCGAGCGCCCTCTCCTCGTCAAAGGCGAGCCGGGCACCGGCAAGACTCTGCTGGCCCAATCCATCGCCGAATCGCTGTCGCTCGAGCTCGTCCACTGGCCGGTGAAGTCGACGACGCGCGCCCAGGACGGCCTCTACGTGTACGACACGGTGCAGCGCCTGTACGAGGCGCGCTTCGGCGACGGCGACGTCAAGGACATCCGCCGTTACATCCGCCTGGGCCCGCTCGGGCGTGCGTTCGCGTCGGAGAAGCGTCAGGTCCTGCTCATCGACGAAGTGGACAAGGCGGACCTCGAGTTCCCCAACGACCTTTTGCACGAGCTCGACCGCATGCGCTTCGTCATCCCCGAGACGGGCGACGAGATCGTCGCCACGCAGCGGCCGGTCGTGGTCATCACGTCGAACAACGAGAAAGAGCTGCCCGACGCCTTCCTGCGACGCTGCGTCTTTCACTTCATCGATTTCCCCGACGCGGAGCTCATGAAGCGCATCGTGCGCGTGCATCACCCCAAGGTCGACGACGCCCTCGTCGATCAGGCCGTCGTCACCTTCTACGAGCTTCGCGCGGTGCCGCGTCTTCGCAAGCGACCGTCCACGAGCGAGCTCGTCGACTGGATCACGGTGCTGATGCAATCGGGTATCGGTCGCGAGCGCCTGGTGCGCGAGCTCCCGTTCCTCGGTGTCCTGCTGAAGAAGGAGCAAGACATGGAGCTCCTGCGGACCCTTCGCCCGGCGTCGGGGTCCGGGCGCCGCTGATCTCGACGGCCGTGCCCTTCGCCAGTGGGCCTAGTGGGTGGGTCTCGGCAGCGCGATCCAGAAGTGGCACCCTCGGTCGCCGGGCGACTCCGCGCCGATCTCTCCGCCCTGGGCCTGGAGGGCGCGGCGAGCAATCGCGAGGCCGAGGCCCGAGCCCGGCTTGTTCCGCGAGCAGCGCTCGAACGGCTCGAAAATGACGTTCAACTCTTGCTCGGACAGGCCCCCGCAGCTGTCCCAGACGTGCAGAATCACCCGATCGGGGCGAGGCTCGGCGACGAGGCTCACGGTGCCCTCGTCCGTGTACTTCAAGGCGTTGTCCAGGACGTTGCGTAGGGCCGATCCGGCCAGCTCGCCGTCGGCGCACACGAGCAAGCCTGGATCGTACTGCTGGCGAAAGACGAGGCCCTTCTCCGCGGCCGCCAGGCTCGCCGCCGCGACGCACGGCTCGAGCAGCTCGCCGAGCGAGGTTTCCACGAGGTGCGCCTGAACCTTGCCGGATTCGAGCCGCTCGGCCGCCAGCACGCTGTCGACGAGCGAGGTCAACCGGTCGACGTTTCGGTCCAGCACCTCGAAGATGCGTTTCTGCTCGGTCGTCTGGGAGAGCGCCCACTGCAAGCGCCCCGCGGCGAGCTTCACGGCTGTCAGCGGGCTGCGTAGCTCGTGCGTGATGAACGCGATTCGCTCCGCCTCTCTCTGCCGGGCTGCGTAGTCGCGCGCGTCGACGTAGCTCCTGACGGCGACGGCAATGGCCGCCTCGATGAGGTCGGCGACGCGCGCCGACTGACGCATGTCGGGGTCGAGGCCCTTCTCGGCGATCACGCTCGAAAGGACCCGGCGAAGCGCGACGAACTCGCAGACGAGCTGCTCGATGTCGAACCCGAGGCGGACGCGCGTGAGCGCGTGCTCCCGCGCGACGTCGCGCCAGCTGGCCGTGCCGCTCCGTTCGAGCGACTCGCCGCTGCGCAAGGCACTCGCCAGATGCCGCAGGTAGTCGGGTATCGCGTCGCGGAGCTGGGACTCTTCGACGTCCGGCACGACGTGCTCGGTCTGGATGCGCTCGAGCCATCGACTCACGATTTCCTCGCAGCGACTCTCGAGCACGTCGGCCAGGGCCACTCTACGCTCGTGTTCCTCGGGTTCCGGAACATGGGTTGGGCCGTGCTGCATGGCTCCGTCCGGAGAAGCAAAGCGCATGCGCGGTCTGGTCCGTCCCGTGCATCTCATGCGCGAACCATGCGAACAATCATCCTTACCGCCCTTTGCCTTCTCTCTTGGTGGGCGAGCGCCGGCTGCATTCCGCGCGATGCGCTGAGCGAGCCGGAGTTCCCCGTCGAGGGCGAGTCCGCAACGGCTGCAACCCCCGCCAACCCCGTTGCGTATGGTGAGGTCAACGTCCCCCACGACGAGCCGCAGGACGACGCGCCCCAGACTTCGCCGCACACGGTCGCCGTCCCCCTGATCGGCCGGGATCACCCTCGACCGGATCCCGTGTTCTTCCGCCTCGGGGCCGGGTACGGCGCCCTCGGGCGTATCGATGTCCTGCCGTGTCGCGAGCGCGGTCTTCCCGCCGGATACGTGCGCCTGCACGCGACGTTCCGCCCCAGCGGGCGCGTCGCCCACGCCGCCATCGAGAGCGTCGCCGAGCCCTCCCAGGAGGCGCTCACGTGCATCGGCGAGCAGCTCGAAGGGGCGGCGGTCCCGCCCTTCGACGGGGCAGACGTGACCCTGTCGCGGATTTACTTCGTCGACTAGCGGGGGCGGGAGTTCGGGTTTTGTTCGGGCATGCCTGCCCTTTGCAGGGAACGGGTCCGCGCCGCTGGCGGCCGCACGGGGCCCGGGGTCCGCGCGGCCCCTGTACGAGTCGGGGGCATGCCCGAACAAAACCCGAACTCCCGCTATCGAGGGGGCTTGCTTCAGGGGGCGGTGTAGGGCGCGTCGCAAAGGCCCGTGAGCATGGTGCGGAGGCGCGTTCGGATGTCGCGGAAGGGCAGCCGAACGCTTCGGATGCGGCGGTGCATCCCGCGGAGGGGGATGCTCACGCGAGGGAAGCGGGCGCCAGTCACGCGTCGTGCGTGAACGACCAGGAGCTCCGGTAACAGTTTGCACCAGGAGCTTGGTTAATACTTTCCGGCTCCAGGAGAGTGCGCTTCAGGAGGTTCGAACGCGCGGGCGGCTTCGCGGAGGCGCGACATCCGAACGCGGCCCCCCGCCATGCGTCGCGGGCGTCCGAGACGCATGTACAGCGCCCCCCTGACGCGCGCCCCGTCGATAGCGGGAGTTCGGGTTTTGTTCGGGCATGCCCCCAACTCGTACAGGGGCCGCGCGGACCCCGGGGCCCGTGCGGCCGCCAGCGGCGCGGACCCGTCCCCTGCAAAGGGCAGGCATGCCCGAACAAAACCCGAACTCCCGCCCCCGCCTCGAACGCATCCGACTCGCGTTGCAACGGGTCAGTTGAGCAGCCTCGCGACGACGCCCAGATCGGCCACGAACCGATCCATTTCGGCGTGGCGGGTTTCGTCGTCGACCGCGCGCAGGATGGACGAGGGGTGGACCGTCGCGAGGATGGCCGGCGCCAGGGAAGAGGGTATGGGCTTGCCGCGATCCCGCGTGACGCGGAAGGCGTCTCCGAGGAGCGCCCGAGCCGCGGTCGCGCCGAGGCAGACGAGAACGCGGGGGCTCACGGTGGCGATCTCCGCGTCGAGCCATCGCCGGCAGGCCGAGATTTCCCCTGGTTGGGCTTCGAGTGCAGGCGGCGCTTGCCCCGTGGCGTCCACTTGAAGTGCTTGACCACGTTCGTCACGTAGACACCTCGTCGATCGATTCCCGCACGCTCGAGCGCCTCGTCCAGCAAGCGACCGGCGGGGCCGACGAACGGCAGGCCCTTCCGATCTTCGAAGTCGCCCGGTTGCTCGCCGACGAGCATGAGGGGCGCGGGCGCCGGGCCGGAGCCGAACACCGTCTGCGTGGCGCGCTCCCAGAGGTCGCAACCGTGGCAGTGGCCAGCCTCGCGGCGCAGCCGTTCGAGCAACGCCTCGGGCGAGGTCCGATCCGTCATCGGCGATGTATCCACGCGGCAAGCTGCACGCCGGACCACACCGCCAGCCCGACCAGCGCGACGCCGAGGGCCCGCACGGTCCACGTGAGCACCTTTCGTGGCACCTTGCCCTGGTACCTGCGCAGGATCGCGACCAGCGTGGCGCACCACCCGGCCACGCCAGCGCCCGCGCACGCGCCAAAGGGGATGGCGGCGAGCGCCGGCATGCGGTTCAGGCCCTTGGAGTACAGGAAGGCCACGGCGGCGCCCCACGTCACGAGCAACGTGGGGTTCGCCGCCGATACCGTGAAGCCGAGCAGCAGCGCTCCCCTCCCGCTTTGTGCTCACGCTCGCCCTTGTCTTTCGTCGGCTTCCAAACGGCGAAGCGAATCCCCAGTACGGTGAGCACGACCGCGGTGACGCCGTGCGAGACGGGCAGCAGCATCGGGTGACGCGCGAGCAGGGTCGTGTATCCCAAGAAGGCCACGCCGGCGTACATTGCCTCGGCGAGCGCCGCGCCGAGCCCTATGCGCAGCGCTTCCGAGAACTGCCGTCGCGCTGCGCGCGACACTTCCATGACGGCGATGGGCCCGGTCAGGGGCATGGAGCCGAGATAGCCGAAGGCGAGGGCAATGAGGCAGGCGGCCGCCGTGGCGAGGACAGGCCCCACGAGGCGAGCCTTTTACCCAGGCACCACCGGTCGGCTCAGTGGTGGTGCTTCAGCTTGAGAATCGACAGCATGCGAGCCCCCACGGCGGAGCCGGCGAGGAAGAGGCCCGCGCTCACGCTCAGCAGACCCACGAGGACCAGGGTCAGCGGGGCGATGCCGAGCAGGGCCAGGATGCCGAGGACGATGGCGCCCGCCCCCACGAGCACCTCGGTCCCCGCCGAGGCGTTGACCGACTCATCGAGCACCTTGCGGGTCGTGTCGGACAAGCCGTACTGCTCCAGGTTCAGCGACCGGAAGCGCGCCGTCGCCGCGCTGCCGAGGATCGCTCCGCCGCCGAATGCGATGAGCGCCACCGCGCAGAGGGTGAGGGGTGCGATGTTGAGGAGCGCGAGAATGCCGAGCACGACCCCGGCGATGCCCGTGATGGTCTGGACGCCCATTCCCCCGCCCACCTCGGCCTGACCGAGTCGCGAGTCGGCCGCGTGGACGAGCTTCTGGTACCGCGCAGCGACGGCGCCGGCCTCGAACAGGAGCGCGACCCCGAGCACGATCGTGCCGACGGTCATCATGTAGCCGGGCAGTCCGCCCGCCAGGCCGATGATGGACAGGACCAAAGCTCCACCTGCCGTCAACGTCTCGGCCATCGAGCTCGCAGCCCCAGCCTCGAGCGATCGCGCCTCGGTCCCGCCGCGTTCGGGCGAGTGTCCTTCAATGAATTGCGTGGCCATATGCTCACCTCTTGGGAAGCAGGCCGTGCAAGGGAGATACCCTGCCCAGTGCCAGGGCTGGCAGCTCAGCGCGTGACCGGCAGCCGCTTCTTTCCCCCGGTCCCGCCGCTGCGATCGATGACCGGTCCGCCCTGGTCGTCGGCGTGAGCCGCTTCGCATTGCTCGACGACGCGCTCCGCGATGCTCGCGAAGGCTCTCGAGGCCTCGCCCGACGGAGCCGCCTGCACCACGGGCGTTCCCTTGTCTCCCCACTCGCGCACCGTCGGGTCGAGCGGCACCTGGCCGAGCAGCGGCGCCTCCGCGAAGTCGGCGACGGCCTGGCCGCCTCCCTTCCCGAAGAGCTCATGGCGGACGCCGGCGCTGTCGACGAACCAGCTCATGTTCTCGACCACCCCGAGCACCCCGATGTTGACCTTCTTGCACATCGATACGGATTTGTAGACGTCGTCGGTCGCCACCGCCTGCGGTGTGGTGACGACGATGGCTCCGGTCGCCTTGACCTTCTGCGAGAGCGTCAGCGCCACGTCGCCGGTGCCCGGGGGCAGGTCGATGACGAGGAAGTCGAGCTCACCCCAGGTGACGTCCTTCATGAACTGCTGCAGCGCTCCGTGCAGCATCGGCCCGCGCCAGATGACGGCTGCCTTCGGGTCCTCGAGCAGGAAGCCGATGGACATGAGCTTGATGCCGAACCGCGCGAGGGGCTCGATGGTCTTGCCGTCGAGCGACACGGGTCGACCGGCGACGCCGAGCATCGTCGGGATGGAGGGGCCGTAAATGTCGGCGTCGAGGAGCCCGACCCTCCACCCGGCCCGCGACATGGCCATGGCGACGTTGGTCGCCACGGAGCTCTTGCCGACCCCTCCTTTGCCGCTGATGACGAGCACGACGTTCTTGACGCCCGGCAGCGGGTCGTCGGGCGCGAGCTGTCGGGCGCGCAGTTCGTGGGGCGGGCTAGCAGGGACTCTCGGCCATTGGCCATGTCTATAGCGCGGCGCGGGCCAGCGCGGGTCCGCCGCGTAACCCGAGCACGGTCTCTCAGCTGCCTTCGTGCACGACCAGGAGCTTTCGCTCGGTCATCTCCTCCATCGCGAAGCGCACGCCCTCGCGCCCGAGGCCCGAGTCGCGCGTCCCCCGTAGGGCATCGAGTCGACGCGGAAGGTCGGCGCGTCGCCCACGACCAGGCCCCCGACGTGCAAGCGCGCGAACGCTTCGGCTATGCGCGCCCTCGAGTCGGTGAAGACCCCAGCCTGAAGCCCGTAGCGCGTGCCGTCGGCCATCGACAGCCCGTCGTCCCAGGTGTCGTACCGGTGAACCGTCAACACGGGACCGAACACCTCTTCGTCGACGACCTTCAAGCCTCGTCCCGCGCCGTCGAGCTCGAGCACCGTCGGCCAGTATCGGTTGCCCTCGCGCCGGCCGCCGCACAAGACTCGCGCCCCCGCGCGCGCCGCTTCCTCGACCCATTCCTCGACGCGGCGAGCGTTCGCTTCGTCAATCATCGGCCCGCAGAGGGCGGTCGGGTCCACCGGCGACTTCGGCTCGATTGCGCGGGCGCGCTGGACGACGCGCGCGACGAAGGCATCGGCGATGGGCCCGTGCACGTACGCCCGCTGCACCTTGATGCAGACCTGGCCCGCGTAGCCGAAGGCGCCGGAGACGACGCGGTCGCACGTCCAGTCGAGCGGGGCGTCGTCGTGCACCAGCACGGCCGCGTTGCCTCCGAGCTCGAGCAGGACGCGCTTCTTGCCCGCCAGCGACTTGAGGTGCCAGCCGACCTTGGCGCTGCCGGTGAACGACAGCGTCGCGAAGCGGTCGTCGCGCACGAGCTTCTCGGCCACGGCGACGTCGCACGGCAGCACCTGGACGGCGTCGTCGGGGGCCCCGCTGCGGCGGATGCAGTCGGCGAGCAGCAGGGACGTCAGCGGCGCCTGCGGCGGGGGCTTGAGCACGACCGAGCAGCCGGACGCGAGGGCCGGCGCGATCTTGTGCGCGACGAGGTTGAGCGGGAAGTTGAACGGCGAAATCGCGAGGACGGGCCCCGCCGGGACGCGCACCCAGGCGCCCGAGTAGCCGCGACTGGCCGCCGTCACGTCGAGCGGCATCGTCTCGCCGAGCATGCGAGTCGCCTCTTCGGAGCCGATGCGGAACGTGGACACGGCGCGCGCGACCTCGGCGCGCGCCTGCGCGATGGGCTTGCCGGCTTCGCGCGCGATGAGCTCCGCGAACGCGTCCTCGCGAGCGAGGACCTCTTCGGCGATGCGGGCGAGCACCGTCTGCCGCTCGTGGCTCGTGCGCGCACGAAGCCGATCGAACGCCGCGACGCTCGCGACGACCGCCTCCTCGGCGGAGGCCTCGTCGGCCAGCACGACCCGGCCGACCTCGTGGCCGGACCACGGATCGCGCACGACGAGGACGGGACCGCGGTCGACGCGGCGCGAAGCGACGTGGAGCGCCCCGTCGGGGGCCTGGAGGGTCATGATGGTGAATCGTTAGCTTGCTAACGACTCGCACGAAACCCCCGACGGGGAGCTCGAGGAGAGAGAGCGGCTATTGCGCTCTGACGGTTGCGCTCGCCGAGACGGACACGCTGATGCTGGCCTGGATGTCGAGCGCGGCCTGCACCTGGCTCGTCAGGCACACCGCGGCGTCGGCCCCGAACGTGCCGACGACGCTTCCCTGCTTCGCCGATCACGTTGGCGGAGGCGGGGGCGAGCATCGCGGTCAAGTTCACGGCGTCGGCGAGCTCGGTCAGGTGGGTGTTGTACGAGGTGGCGAGCTTGTCGTCGCCCGCGATAGTCACCGTCGCCTGGGGCGCCGGGCAGTTCACGTTGAGCGAAGCCTGCGACTGGCAGTCGGCGCTGCACTGCGCGGCGGCGTTGCACATGAGGGTTCCTTCGCAGCTCGGCGGGCTTGCCGCCGCAGAACAGTTGCCGTGGCAGGTGCCGGTGCACATCGCCATGGGCTGCGTGTATTTGCACGTGCCGTTGCAGGTGCCGTTGCACATCGCCATGGCCGTGACGGCGCAGGAGCCCGTGCAGCCGCCGTCGCAGTTGCCGCCCGAGAAGTTCCCGGTGCACGCAGCCTGGCAGGATCCCGTCGCCATGGCGCTGCAGGTGCCGACGCACTTCCCGGCGCACGTCCCCGACGAGCTGTTGCCGTCGCACGACCCCATGCACATGCCGCCGCAGCTGCCGCTGAAGCTCGCGGTGCAGCCGGCGTCGCACGTGCCGGTCCACATCGGCAGCGTGCACATGCCGCTGCACGAGCCGCTGCACGAGCCGCTCGCGCTCACCGAGCACGAGCCGTCGCACTCCCCGTTGCACGTGACGCTCGGTCCGGTCACGTCGCACTCCGCGTCGCACGTGCCCATGCACTGCACGACGAGCTGACCGGGCTGGCACGAGGCTTTCAGGTCGCAGTTGGCCGACGCGGTGCAAGTCGCCTGACAGCTCGCCTGCGCGTTGGAATCGACCGAACAGGTGAAGGGGACGTCCACGCTGATCGTCACCCCGGCGCTCAGGTCGTTCGAGATGTAGGCCTTGAGCACCTGGCAGGCCTTGTCGGCCGTCGTCTGCGTCGCATCGAGGCCGAGGTCGGTGTTCATCTCGTTGCAGACCGCGAGCCACTTGGCTTCGACCGTCGCGGCGGTGGTCTGTAGCTTCGAGACCGCGCCCGAGTACGCGGTGACGCTCGCCTTCGCCGAGGCTCCCAGGCTGTTGCAGGCCTGCTCCGCCGTGGCCGAGCACCCTCCGTTCGTCAGCGCTGCGATCACGACCGCGGCGACGAGGAGCACACCGGGCACGCACGTATTGCCTTTGGGATTGCGCATATCAAGCTCTCCTTGGGTCCTTCTTGCAGGCACCCCCACGAATCGCGCCTCGACCGACGATGGACGAGGCACCTTCTATCTCGATTCAATCTTACGGGCGCGGGCGAGCCGAGCGCCAGCGCTCGTCCCAGGGTTTGTCGTCTGCCCCCGCCCCCCTTGGGCGCACCCACGCAAATCCCTTCCCGTGCCCGTGCCCGAAGTCGCGGGCCAATCGAGGCAGTCGTCGCCGGGGTTTCCCGGCACGGGCAACGGGCACGGAGCAGCGGCAGCCCCCAGTCCGGGTGGGGAGCTCGCGGGGAGCGTCCGCGCTCCCCGCGAACTCGATCAATGCGCGCTCCAGCACCCGAGGACCCCCGCTCCGCCGAGGTCGACCACGCCGACACACTGGTTGACGGGCGGAGACGTGGGGGGCAAAGCCATGCCCGGGGCAGGCGCCGATACGCAGCCGACGCCCGATTGGGGCGCTCCGGTCTTCGCGGGACACATGCCCGCGGCCGGCGGGGCATTGGACGGGCACACCCCCTTGGCGGTCGAGCTGCAAAAACGCTCGGTCGAGTACTCCGCATAGACGCAGTCGCCGTTCGTGCAATCGGCGTCCGATCGGCAGGGAGAGCACAACGAGCCGTCGCCCTTGCAGACGCCCGCCCGGGGCGTGCAGTAGCTCGAGCCGCTGTTCTGGCACTGCTGTCCGGAGTCGCAATCGGAGTTGCTGCCGCACTCCGGCGCGCAGAAGCCCATGGCCGAGGGTCCGACGCCCCCGGAGAAGTCGCAGTGCTGCGCATAGCTTCGCGCGCTCGGCGGGCAGTCTTCGTCGCGCGTGCACGCTTGCGGTGCCGTCGCCCCTGCGCCCCCCAGGCAGAGCTTGAAGTGCGGCACGCACTTCGCGTCGGCCGCGCAACCGGTCGACGGGCTGCAACGGCTGGTGCAGTACATGTTCCCCTGGCTGTCGGCCTGGCAGTACTGCGGCCTTCCGTCCGAGCCCATCGGGCAGTCGTGATCGAGCTGGCACGGCGCGCAGTAGCTGCGGGGTACGCAGACCGGTCGCGGGGGTTTGCCGAACGAGGCTTTGGCCGTCGTCACGTTCGGCGCGGCGTTGAGCGTCGCGCACCACCAGCCGCCCTGGCAGTCGCTGTCCGCGCGGCAGCCGAGCTGCGTACAGAATGCGTTCGCGTCCGTCGGCGATATTCCGTAGCAGGCGAAGGCGTCGGCAGAGTCGCAGGCCGGGTTGCCCTCTTCCTTCGGAGGCATGCACGGCGTTCCCCATTGGCCGTCGGCCTTGGTGAACGCGAAGGTCATCTCTGCGCACCAGCTCTTGGGGCGCCCGTCGTTGCAGTAGTAGCCGTACGGGCAGTCCGATTGCTGCGTGCACACGAGGCGGCAACTCGGCTTTCCCGAGCCGTCGTCCACGCAATCGTTGTGCGGCGCGCATTGCGATGGATCACATTTCGGTTCGGATTTGGACGACGAGCACGACGCCCAGGGCAGGGGCAGCAGAGCGAAGAGCGCCATGGCGAGCAGGCTCCGCGCGCGCCTTCCCGCTGCGGCCCACCAAGCGAATCCGACGCGATGCTCGCGAAACTCCATCCGAGACCTACACTCTCCGCTCACCGCCTGATCGGTGCGCTTCGTCCGGTGTCCGAGCGTGGCGTCCGCTGCGCGCTGCCTTGACCCGGGGCCGGGCGAAGATACGCTGCCTTTGCTTTCGCACAAGGCTTTCGCCATGGTTCACGAGAGGGACAGCATGAGACGTTACGCGATGGCCTGCACGGCTCTGGTGGCGGTGGGTTCGCTGGTCGCCCTGGTCGACTGCGGCAGCACGGCGACGGGCACCAGCCCCGATACGTGCAACCCCTGCGTGGACGGCGGCACCAGCAGCGGCATCGCGCCCCAGGGTAGCGGGCACGACACCAACCCCGACGGCGTGCCCTATCCCAATCCAGCCGGCGGCTACGGGCGCAACGCGCGCGCCGGCAAGGTTCCCGGCAGCATCATCCAGAACTTCAAGTTTCTCGGGTATACGAACCCGGCCGACCAGTCGCAAGGGCTGCAGACCATCTCGCTGGCCGACTATTACGACCCCTGCCAGAAGCGCCACAAGCTGCTCCACCTCACGGTCGCGGCCATCTGGTGCGGCCCGTGCAACGTGGAAACGGCCGCCCTCGTCGCCGACAAAGCGGGGCTCGCGAGCGACAGCATCATGATCCTCCAGGCGCTCGACGACGGCCCTACCCAGGGGATGGGGGCCACGACGAAAGACCTCCAGAACTGGATCAGCATTCACCACGCGACGTTCCCCGAGATGCTCGACCCCGGTCTCCACAACCTCAACGGCTTCTTCAACGCGGCCGCGATTCCGTGGAACGCCGACGTCGACGTGCGCACCATGGAGCTTCTCACGTCCGGCGTGGGCGAGGAGGATCCGACCACGGACTTTGCCTCGCCTCTCGCCGAGGTGTCCGCCGCGCCCGGGTACCCGATCCCCGCTGGCCTCTGCCCGTGATGCGTCTCGCCCTCGCGGCTGCGTGTCTGGGGCTCCCGTTCACCCTCGCCGCGTGCGGCTCGGGCGAGCCGGCGCAGTCGCCCTCGGGCTCCGGCGGCGCTTCGTCGGCGGGCACGGTCGCTCCGGATTTCACCGGGCGCGATCTGCAGGGCAAGACCTTCCGCCTGAGCGATCACCTGGGCAAGGACGTCATCCTCCTCGACTTCTGGTCGACGTTCTGCGAGCCGTGCAAGGCGGAGTTTCCGCATCTCCGGTCGATGTACGACGAGGCAAAAGCCAAGGGCCTGCTCGTCGTCGGCGTCGCGATGGACGGCCCGGAGACCGTGGCCGACGTCCCCGCGTTCGTGAAGCGCATGGACATCGATTTCCCCGTCGTCGTCGACGACGACTCGCGCATCGCGAGCCTGTACAACCCGAAGAAGTCGATGCCCCTCAGTGTCCTCATCGAGAAGACCGGGCACATCGCGGTCGTCCGCGAGGGATACAACCCGGGCGACGAGAAGCTCGTCGCGGCCGACGTCGCGAAGGCGCTCGAGCACTAGAACGCGTCTCGGCAACTGACCCGTTGCAACGCGAGTCGGATGCGTTCGAGGCGGGGGCGGGAGTTCGGGTTTTGTTCGGGCATGCCTGCCCTTTCTGGGGACGGGGCCGCGCCGCTGGCGGCCGCACGGGGCCCGGGTCCGCGCGGCCCCTGTACGAGTCGGGGGCATGCCCGAACAAAACCCGAACTCCCGCTATCGAAGGGGCTCGCGTCAGGGGGGCGCTGTACATGCGTCTCGGAGGGCCCGCGACGCAGGGCGGGGGCCGCGTTCGGCAGGGACCTGGAACGGCGCTGATGCGCAGGCATGGACCGCGGGCCGAGCCATGACTCCTCTCGCCACGGGGTGCGTTGCTCTTGCTCTTGGCTAAAATCAACTGTTACCGGAGCGGTCGTTCACGCACGACGCGTGACCGCTTCCCTCGCGTACGCAACCGTATCCGCCGGACTCGCGCCCGCTTCCCTCGCGTGAGCATCCCCCTCCGCGGGATGCACCGCCGCATGCAAAGCGTCGGCTGCCCTTCCGCCCCATCCGAACGCGCTTGCCCACCATGCGTCGCGGGCGTGGCGACGCACCGTACACGCCCCCTGCCCCGAGCCCCCTCGATAGCGGGAGTTCGGGTTTTGTTCGGGCATGCCCCCGCCTCGTACAGGGGCCGCGCGGACCCGGCCCCCGCGCGGCCGCCAGCGGCGCGGCCCCGTCCCCAGAAAGGGCAGGCATGCCCGAACAAAACCCGAACTCCCGCCCCCGCCTCGTCCGTGACCGGTTCCAAGAGAATTGTCGGATGCGTTCTAGCTAGAGTCGTTTCTCTTCCGCATCGAGCTCGATGAGCTTAAGGTCGCGCGGCAGTGAGGACCCCGGTTCGCGCGGCAATGGTGGCGGGTTTGGCCGTCGTCTCGTGGGAGGCCCGGGCCCGGGCTCTCGACGTGGGCAAGGCCTCGGGGCAGGCGTTGCAGCTCGACGTGACTGAGACGAGCATCGCCGCGCAGCACTTCGACAAGCGCTATACGGAGAACTTCTACGACAGCGGCTGGGGAGACTCGATCAACCGGCTCGACGCGGCGCTGCGGTGGGGAAAGTGGACGGCCGGCCTGCGGCTCGACTCCTCGGTCTTCTGGCGGCGCCCCGTCGACAACCCGAATTTCGCCAGTCTCTCGCCCTCCGACCAGTCCATCGTCCAGAGCGACAACGAGACCCGGTACGAGAACTCGATATACCCGGCCAAGCTCTGGGTCACCTACTCCGCGCCCGGCCTCGAGGTCACCGCCGGCGACGCCTACGTGCAGTTCGGTCGTGGTCTCACGCTGTCGATGCGCAAGATCGACGAGCTCGGCATCGACACGACCGTGCGCGGCGCCAAGGTGCAGCTGCAGCAGGATCCGTTCGCCGTGACGCTGGTCGCCGGCTTCGGCAACCCGTCGCGCGTCGACGAGGCGAGCGGGCGCGTCCTCTTTCCCATCCACGACCTCGTCATGGGCGACCGAAGGCTCGCCGTCTTCGGGAGCGATCGCCTCCTCGGCGCCGAGATCCAGGCGGGCCGCGGGCTGCCGATCACGCTCTCGACGCACGTCGTACGTTTCGCGCGCTGCGCCCCGTATCGCTACGACGCCGGCGGCAACGTCGTCACCGACTTCGGGAGCGACCCGGGCAACGTGACCTTCGGCTCGTGCAACGCGGACGACACGGCGGCCTGGCTGCAGCAGCTCGGGTCCTCGCCGCCCTCGCTCAACGCGAGCGCGATCACGATGGCGGGGCAGTCGATCGAGGTGCCCAACCTCTGGGGTCACGGGAAGCTCTATTTCGAAGCCGCCGCGCAGCAGCGCCACAGCGAGGTCGAGGCGCAGAACCGGAACGCCGAGGGCAACGCGCTCTACGGCGCCCTCTCGGTGGACGCCGACGCGGTCACCGCCACGCTCGAAGTGAAGAGCAACCGGAACTTTTATGTCGTCCCGGCGAGCGTCGACCCGAAGAAAGCCACCGAGTTCTCCGTCGTCGCCTACTCGTTTCTGCCGCCGGCCGAGACGTTCAACATGATCGACGCCGAGGGCACGGGCAATTTCAACGCCTGCGTCGACGGCGGCAGGCTGCGCACCGACGTCGCCCTGACCAAGGACCTCATGGTCTACGGGCAGGGCATCTACGCGTATTCGAAGTCCGAGCAGAGCAGCGGCTCGTGCGACGCGCAGGGCCACGCGCTCGGCCCGCAGGGGGTGCCCGGCAACCAGCTCCAGGACCGCGTATGGGACGGCATCGTCGGGGCCGAGTGGACGTTCGACGACAAGCTGTCGCACGTCTTCGCGTGGGCCGGCGCGCGCGACGACGCCACCGAAGACGGCAACTGGGCCTACCGCGAGCAACACCTCGAATATTCGATAGCGAAGTATCTGGGCGGACCGTGGTCCCTCGAAGTGCAGGGCCGGCACCGGCACCGGCGCGAGCAGAACGTGAACATCGACCCGACGAGCTACGTCGCCGACTGGTGGTTCGAGGGCGAGAACTACGTCGCCCTGCGCATGGCGCCGAAATGGGTGTTCACCCAGGGGTTCGAGTACATGACGCAGACCGGCCAGCCGCCGCTCTATTTCAACGGGTCGGTCGTCTACAAGTTCTCGAGCAGCTCGAACGTGCGCCTCTTCGTCGGCCAGCAGCGTGGAGCCTTCCGCTGCGCGAGCGGGATATGCCGCTTCTTCCCCCCGTTCGAGGGCGCGCGCGCCGAGCTGACGCTGCGGTTTTGACCTTCCAGGGAGCTCACCGCGGGAACGCCGCGGCGTTGCCGCCGTCGACGGTGACGACGCATCCGGTGGTCGCGCGCGCGCTCGCGAGGTAGACGAACGCGTCGGCGACGTCGGCGCCCGTCACCTCGCGCGAGAGGAGGTTCGCCTTGAAGTAGTCGTCGACGGTGAGCCCGCGAGCCTTGGCGCGCGACTCGACGACGCCGCCGCCGAAGAGCGGCGTGCGAATGCGGTCGGCGTTGACGGCGTTCGACCGGATGCCCTGCGGTCCGAGGTCCACCGCGTACTGGCGCATCAACGCGACGAGCGCGGTCTTCGCCACGGCGTACGGTCCGAAGCCGGGCCCCGGGTTGAAGGCGCTCTTGCTCGCGTTGAACGCGAGGCACCCGCCGCGGCCCTGATGAAGCATCGCCTCGACGGCGAAGCGCGCCACGCGCGCGTGCGAAAGGCAGTTGAGGTCCATCGAGGTGCGCAGCGCCGACTCGCCGTCGGCCGTCTCGAGCCGCCCCTCGGGGGCGTTCCCCGCGTTCGACACGACGACGTCGATGCCGCCCCACGCGCTGATCGTGCGGGCGAGGGCGGACTTCACCTGATCTTCGTCGCGAACGTCGGCCACGACCATCAGCACGCGCTCCTTGCGCCCCTTGGCCAGGCCCTCGGCCGCCGGCACGAGCGTGTCGAAGTCGGAGTCGACGAGCGCGACGTGGGCGCCCGCCGCGAGCATGCGCTCGGCGGTGGCGAGGCCGATGCCGCTCGCGGCGCCGGTGACGAGCGCGATGCACCGCGCCAGCTGCGCCTGCGGCGCCGCCTTGAGCTTCGCCTGCTCGAGGCTCCAGTATTCGACGTCGAAGAGGTCGGCCCGCACGCACGGCGTGTACGACCCGACGTCCGCGGCCTGCGTCATCACGTTGATGGTGTGCTCGTAGATGTCGAGCGCGATGTCCGCCTCGCGCGCGCTCGCGCCGACCGCGCACACGCCGAAGCCCGGGAGCAGGACGACGCGGGGCCACGGGTCGAGCTTCTTCTTCGTCACCTTCTTGGTTCGCGTCATGTCCTCGAAATACGCGTCGTACCTGCGCGCGTAGTCGGCGACGGCCGCCTCGAGCTGCGTCGCGAGCTTGGCCCCCTCGGAGAACACCGGCTTCTGCACGAGCAGCGCCGTCGGCTTGGTGCGCAGCACGTGATCGGGCGTCGCGCACCCCTTCGCGACGAGCTCTCCCACGTCGCGCCGGTCGAGAAACGACAGAATCGCCGGTGTCGAGCGCGTGCGCACGATGGGCCCGCGCTCGGGCGCCTCTTCCGCCAGCTTCGCCAGCGCGCCGCGAAGGCGCGGGAGCGCCACGTCTCCGACGCGTCGGCGCGCGCGATTGTCGCCACGGCGACCGTCTTCGTCTTGTCCGCGATGTAGAGCTCCGCGGTCGTCACGGCGTCGAGCATTCGCTCGTAGCTCTCTCGCGCCGTGTCGCCCCAGGTGAAAATCCCGTGCTTCTCGAGCACGATCATCGAGGGCTCGCCCTGCGCCGCGACCTCGGCGTACGCCGCGGCGCACCGCTTGGCCAGCAAGAACCCCGGCATGACGTACGGAACCCACACGAGGCGCCGGCCGAAGACCGAGCTGAAGATGCGCTTGCCCTCCGGCTGGTTCGCGAGCGAGAGAATCGCGTCGGCGTGCGTGTGATCGACGAAGCGAGCGGGAATCAGCGCGTGAAGGAGCGCCTCGACGCTCGGGTTGGGGGCCGTCGTGTCGAGCAGGTTGGCGCGGAGCTCGTTGACCATCGCCTCGTCGGTCATCGTCTCGAGCGCCAAAAGCTTCCGCAGCGGCTCGAGGCGAACGGCCGGGTGCCCCTCGGGCTCGATCGTCGCGAGATCCCAGCCCGAGCCCTTGACGTGCAGCACCTCGACCGTCTCGCCGAGGATCGTCGTCGCCGTCGCCTTGACCGACGTGTTTCCGCCGCCGTGAAGCACGAGCGCCGGCTCGCTCCCGATGAGCCGCGCCGAGTACGTGCGGAGGGCCACCGCCTCGCTTGCGCGACCCGCGAGCTCGTGGACCAACCGGGCGGCGGCTTCGTCGTCGTAGCGGCTTTCCATAGTCGCGGCGAACGGTAGCACGCGCCCGCCGGCGGACGAGGCGAGGGGGTCACGCGCGAGCGGGGGACGAACGGGGGAGCCGAGGGGGGCCGGCCGCGAGCGGGGGAGGCGAGGGGGCCGGCCGCGAGCGCGGGAGCCGAAGGGGGCCGGGCGCGACGTGCGCGTACGGCGGTCGCGTACGGCGGTTGACAGCGCGAGCGCCGAAAGCTACGTGTTTCGGCTCCGCCAGGCGCGTAGCTCAGTGGTAGAGCACTACCTTGACACGGTAGGGGTCGGAGGTTCGAAACCTCTCGCGCCTACAAGATAAGCCGGAAAAAGAAGCCTACTCCTGAGGGAGGCCTAACCGGTCCCCTCGTGCTGTCCACCGGTGCTGTCCACTTTGCTGTCCACCTTCGACCCGCTACCCCCGCGCACGCGCTCTTGCACGCGTGTGAGGTCGATGATGCGGGCGATGGCGGTTTCCTGCTCGTGGCCGCGTGCCGTGGAGTAGCGCTGCTGCATCTGCTCGGTGAGGTGGCCCGAGATGCTCCGGACGACGACGTTGGCGACTTGCGCCTCCCGCATCGCGTCTTGAAAGGAGCGTCGCATGGCCTTGGGCGAGATCTGCTTCGTGAGGCCCATCGCCTTGGCGATCGCGCGGAACGGCTTCGCGAGCGCCGAGTTGTGACGGAAGCCGCCCACCTCGGAAGGGAAGAGGAGCTCGCTGCGCTCCATGTCCCGCGTAGTGAGCTGCTTGTCGACGTGCCAGCGTAGGACCGACATCGCGAAGTCCGGGAGCTTGATGACCTGATCGTGGTTCGTCTTGGTCATCTCCATCACCTGACCCTTGATGCCTCGCGAACGCCGAACCAGGAGGAGTCCCTGGTCCCACTTCACGTCCGCGTCCTCGCCGGAGCGTCGCAGCGCGTACAGGCTCGAGGGTCGTAGCCCCGTGACGGAGCCGAGAAGGATCACCAGCGAAGTGCTGCGGGTACTTCTCCCAGGCGATCTCGAAGAAGGCCGCGAGCTCGTCCACGCCGAGCGAGTTCGGCTGCTCGAACGTGTACGTGCGGTGGCCCTTCGTCGAGACGTCTTCGACGTCCGCGCACGGATCGACCGCGAGGTTGAAGTCGGCCTTCATCCTCTTGGTGATCACGCGAAGGACGGCGATCCAGTCGTTCACCGTCCTCGGCGAGTAGTCGCCGGCGTTGATGCGCGGTTCCCACGAGTCTCGCCACGCCTCGATGTCGGCCGGCGTGAGCTTGTCGACGAAGATGTCGCCGAGCCCCTGGATGCCGACGTCGATCGTGCCCTTGTCGTCCTTGAGACCAAAGATGTGACGCAACGAGAACAGCCACTTGTCTTCAGTCGTGGACGAGCAGATCTGCCGCTTCTCAATCTTTTCGCGCAGCAAGGAAGCGGCGTAGGTCGCGAAGCGCTCGGGCTGCCTCGTCGTTGGCCGGCTTGCGCCTTTGCGGATCGAGTCGAGCTCCGTCTTCAACCAAAGACGCGCCGCCTCGGGTTCCACCAGGTCCGGCAGGTTTCGGACAACCTGCCGCATCGACCCGGTCTTCGGATCGATGGCTCGCCCTCGAACGAGAAACCCTCCCTCCTTTCTCCTGTAGACGCCCGGTAGCTCCGGCTTCGGATCCACCCAGCTGTTCCATTTCCGAACCCAATGCTTTCTCTTCATTTTCGCCTCCGTTGGCCTCCGGAGGCGTTCGCGCACGTCCGGTGCTGAGACTAGCAGCGCCTACGCCACGGAGAAACTCGTCAAGCGACTCTCGGCTCCACATCCATGTGCCACGTCCGCCGCGCCGTCCGACGGGGGCTAAGCGCCCCTCGAGCTTTGCCTTTCGAAGCGCGCTGGTGCTCTTGAAGCGGCAGTACGCGGCCGCCTCGCGCGTCGTGAGGAATGGCCCCCGCGCGCGCTCCGGGGCCGAAGCGGGGTCGGCGGTGTGGCGCGGCTCGCCGCGCGGCTCGAGCTCGCCCGCGAGTCGCACCTCGGAAGCTCGAGGTGGAGGCGTCTCCCGATCCTTTCTCGGCTCGGTCGCTCTCTTGGCCATCGTCTGCTCCGTTGGGCAGGGCGGCAGTCGTGCTTCGCCCATTTCGGAGAGGTCGAGCGTCCACCGACTTTTGTTGCCCAAAATCGACCGGGGTCAGTCTTTTTTCGGGCGCCATGCGACCCCGGGCGCACCGTCGGCCGATCGAGGGAGCTTTTCAGCCCAATCAGCATCTATCGGCTGGAAAAGGCAACGCGCTGCGTAACCCGCGTGCTCCCCGCCGCTCTACTGAGGGGCCCCGAATGCTCGAGGCCGAAACACTTCGTACCTCCGGTCTGGACGGTGGGAAGGAGGACCGAGGTCGACGACCACTCCGTTGGTTGCTGTCGCGCACCCGACGTCACCCCGGCATGCCCGGAGGCCTACCCCACGCCGCAACATTCATGGCATGCGCTCTGCTCGCGATCGTCACCACACTACCGTGGTCCCCTCGGGCACCGCCGACGTCACCTCCTCGTGCCCGTCAGATGTCATCCGAGTCCGTGCGCGCAACAAGACTCGAGTGGCGCTCCGTACCAGCGGCCGCTGTTTCCGACGGGGGGCTTGCCGCAGGGCCCGGCGACCCTCCCGACATGGATCCCCGACTCCCTCCCTCGCCCAATCCGTGGGCGGCCGCGAGCGCCTCGCCTGCCGCCTGATCGCGAGCTGCCGCACGTCGCGGGCCCGCTTGCAGGCTCCTAGTCTCAGGCGCCGACGACGTTCGTGCGGCTGCCCCGGCCCTGGTGCCGCGGTCTTTGCGTGGGCCTTGCGACGCTCCCGCATCTTCTTTGCCCCCGTCTCCTCGGTCAGGAGGTTCTTGATGGCTACCGCTGCCAGCGGTACCCCGTTGTCGGCCAGCACCCGCGCGATTGCCGCCAGGGTGTAGCCCTTGCTCTGCAAGGCTTGCAGCTGGGGCACCAGCATCCTCACCGCGGCAGTCCTCGTCACCCCTTCGGGCTGCATGGCAGGCAGCGCGTCCAGGATCCGCTGCAACTGCTCGATGGCTTCGACTCGGGTTCCATTTGGCTTGCATCCGTTCGGCCACAGGTCGGCCCCAATGCGAAAACCGATCGCTAAAAATCGCGCCCGCCATCAGAACGTTTCCAGACGGGCGGCCCGCACCTTGGCGTGCTGCTCTCGCTCGATCGCTCGGCGACTCGGATGTCGAGCGTCCCCATTTTTTTGTTTGCCCAAAAGCGTCCGGCGACTCGACGTCCGCCGTGTCGATTTTCTCCCCACCGCCCGCTGCGGACGCTCCCATTTGTTCTTCCTGGCAAGCACCACCCCTTGCCTGAGCACCTTATTCACGGTGCACGCCGTCACCTGCAGACCTCCGCACCGCGTCCGCCTTCGTGACTTTCTCCGTTGGGTACACCGGTAACGCCCCGAGTACGCGCTCGAACTCTTCGACCTTGTCGAGCTGGACTTCTGTTCGCATTGGGACCTCGCTTGCTCAGGGCTGTCTCTCCTGAGAGATCGAGCGTCCGAGGACTTTTGTTGCCCTAAATCGACATCCGCCGTGTCGATTTTTCCTCCCCGCCGCCCGTCAATCCTGACCGCAGTGGTTCTCCTCTCCTCCCGACCCTCCCGAGATGGATCCCCGACTCTATCCGTCGCCACACGGAGAAGTGATCGGGGCCGGATCGGATCTCTTCAGAACCCGGAGTGAATACGGAGGGCAAGATAAAGGGTTTGGAGTCACGGTGGTGGCAACGGCGTAATAGGTTGAAGGAAAATCTGGAGTCACACGCCACCCTCCAGACTCCACGCATCCAGTAAGCCCGCGACCGCACTACGGAAACGTTGGAGTCATGCATGGCCGACCGCGACGATCTCCCTATTTTTAGCCTTCCTTCGGATCTGGCTGCCGGCCGGCGTCGGGCGACGGCGCCGCGTCGTTTCGCAGCGCTGTGCTCTCAAGCAGGCGTCGCGTCGGTCGCCCGGTGCGCCACGGGGCCCGGTCACGGATAGCCGTGGCGCGCCCCGACGCCAGCGCCCCGCGCGTCGTCGTCAAAGCGCACTTCGTGCCTTACGGCCGCGGGTGCCAAGGCGGCAGCACTCCACCTCCGATACATCCAACGCGACGGCGTGGAACGTGACGGACGCCGACTTGCCCGTGCTGGACAGGGCTGATGGCGCGCAAGTTGGCGGAATCTCGCAGGCGCGAACTGGCACGGCGCTGGACCGGGTGTCGGCGTCGTGGCCGTCCTCGCCGCCCCCTACCTACCGCGCCGCCCCACCGAAACGGTGCTCTACGGACTCGTACGCCAGCACCTCGAATCGTTCCTCGCTTACGCGCGCGAGCGCTACGATGGCGGGCTGCCGCGGTACGTGGAGCACGAGTTGCGTGCGTACTTGAAGTGCGGGGTGTTTTCGGAGGGTTTTTCTCGGGCTCACTGCGAGACGTGCGGCCACGATCTTCTCGTCGCGTTCTCGTGCAAGTCGCGCACGGCATGTCCGAGCTGCGCCGGCAGACGGATGGCCAACACGGCGGCGGCCATCGTCGATCGCGTGCTGCCCGATGTACCCTTGCGACAGTACGTCCTGTCGCTCCCCTACGAGTTGCGCAAGCTGGCTGCCTTCAAGGCCGACGTGCTCACGGCGCTGGGACGCATCTTCGTCGATGCGATCTTCGCGAGCTACCGCGCACGCGCCAGCCTCCGCGGACTCGAGGATGGGCGGGGCGGCGCCATCAATTTCGTGCAGCGGTTCGGCAGCTTGAATCTCAACGTCCACTTCCATATCGCCGCGGTCGACGGCGTGTTCACCCGCGACCCGGACGAGGGCGTGCTCTTTCACCCGGCCTCTGCGCCCACAGGCGAGGACCTTGCGCTGATCGTGCAGCGCGTGCGGGACCGCTTCCTGGCTTGGTTGCGGCGCCAGGGCTACCTGGACGAGCGACCAATCGACGAGCGCTCCAACGAGCCGGCCGCACAGACGGCCCTCGATGCGTGCGCCGCCATCGCCATCGGTCGCGGCCATGTCGCGACCTTGCCGAATCCCGACGTGCCGAACGGCGATGTGCAGCAGGACGACGACGACCAAGCTCCGGACAAGCCGACGTTCGCGATCGAGAGGGACGGCTTCAACCTGCATGCGGGCGTGCGCATCGAGGCCGGCGACGACCTGGGGCGCGAGAGGCTGTGTCGCTACGGCGCACGTCCACCGCTGTCTCTCGAACGGCTCCGCCGACTGGCCGGCGGAAAGGTGGCCTATCGCCTCAAGTACGTCAGTCGCGGCCGGGGCAAGCACCGCGTGATGACCGCGATGGAATTCATGGCTAGGCTTGCCGCCCTCATTGCGCCCCCGCGCTACCCGCTGGTGCGCTACGCGGGCGTGCTCGGACCCCTCCCTTGGCTGCGCCGTGATGGCGGGGTCGAGGTTACGCCCTGGTGCATTCGCGGGGTGGGGTCTGTCGAGATGACACGGAAGGACCGCGAGAGCGTTCTCCCCCTGCCTGACGAAATCGTGATCCGCCTGCGGCGACAGCGCGAACGCGAGACGGGCAAGAGCTACTCCGCAGCGGACTTCAAGGGCGACGCTCGGACGCTCGACGGTCGCCACGCGTTGCGACTATGCAGGGAACGCGCGGCACGCCTCGTGCGCGAGATGGCTACCGCACCGGCGCACTCGGAGGTCGCGGCGTACCTCCACCACCTTGTGCTCACGGTCGCCGTCGGTTTCGGGGGGCGGGTGTCACTGCCAAATGTGGTCGCCGCGGTCCAGAGCGCCCTCACGGACTACGCCTCAGCGGGCCCGGCGGGGCGCGTGCGCGTCCACGTCGAGCAAGGTCGCCTTGCCGATGCGCCGGCCGAATCGCTCGGCTGGCCCGTCGGACTCATGCGCCCCGAAGCGGTTCCGCAGGCGATGCTCCGCGAGCTGGCCAAGGGCTCCGCGTGGCGCTGGGACGAAGCCTGGACCCCGCCGAGCCCGGACGAAGGGCGACGACTGACCATGGAGATCGACCCGGGCGCGTGGGACCGCACCGTCGCGCAAGCCGTCGAGGGGCGGGACAGCATTCGCAGCCAGGACGTTTACGACGCCCTCTTCGCGGCAGGTCTCCTCGCGAGCGACACCCCCAACGCCGAGCAGCGCGGGCGTTGTTCCGCGACCCTCAAGGCGATGGGCTTCGAGCGCAGCGAGGGTACCGACGCGGACGGCAAGCGCTTCCGCGTGTGGCGTCGCGCGTGCCCCCCCCGTGGTCGCCGTGGGCGCCGAGGCGGCCGCACAATGAGCACCCGCAAGCCCGGGGCGTGAGGATGCGATGCCTCCGCTCGAAATCCAGGTCGCCGCGGCGCTTCGCTGGCTCGCGCTCCACGCGCGCCCCGGCAGCCGTCAGCGCCCCGCGTGGTCATATGAACTGAAGCACGCGGTCCAGGGCTGGGCGGGGCACTACGTGAGCGGGCCTGCGTTCGTCGAGGCGGCGCGTCGGGCAGGCTTCGCGATCGTCCGTGCGACGCCGAGCGGGAACGCCTGGATTGCGATGCGCAGCGCGGGCCCCATAGGTGCGGTTCCAAGTCGGAGAGGCTAAGATGTTGAAAGTGGGCGCGTTACTGACGGAGTCGATGGCCCCGCATCCTGCCGAGGCCGCACATCCCGCGGAGGCCGTCAATCCGGCTGACGCTGCCGCAGAGAAGGCGAAGCCGCCCGGCCTTTCTCGAGACGAGCTCGGCTCTCGATTGGCCCTGAGCTCGCCCAAGCTGGTGAAGGAGCTCTACGACATTGCGATCCGCCAGATCGCGGAGGAGAACGCTCGACAGACACGGCTTGATGCGAAGGCGACGTCCCTCCTGACCGCGGCTGGGCTGTCGCTCACGGTCGCGTTCACCTTCGGCGGCCAACTCGTCCTCGGTCACCACAAGACGGGTGCTGATCACCTCGACTTCCCGTGGTGGGGCGTCGCTGCGTTCTGCGCGGCGCTCTTCGCCGGGTTGTCGGCAGCGGCGTTCGCCATGCGGGCCCTCCTTGTGGGCGGCGGATACCGCGCGATAGACGAACAGGAGATTTTCAAGCGCGACCTCCTGTCATACGCCGAGGGCCACTACCATCCGGAGGCTGAAAAGGGCGTCGCGGAGAGCGACGAGCAGGCAGCAACCGAGTACCGCAAGACCATCATCCCGCATCTTTGGGAGGTTTCGCAGGAACACCTGACGGTGCATCAGCGGAAGGCGGACATCATTCGATCCGGCCAGCTTTGGTTCCTGGGGTTCATCCTCGCAATTTGCGTCGTCTGCGTCTCGCTTGTGGTAATGATCTTCGCCTGAACATGGCTGAAAAGCCTCCGCCGAAACCTCCGTTTCCCGTCGGACCGACGAAGCCGATCAACGAGCAACGGGTACCGCTGCGGGATCCTCCGCAGCCGCGCCAGGACAGCGGTGACCAACCCCCGCCGCCTCCGCCCGCTCCCCCTGCGACGCAGGAGTAGGGACGATATGGCCCCAGGGAAGCCGCCTCCGAAGCCCCCGCCGCCCGTAGGTCCGACAAGACCGATCAACGCGCATAGGACTCCGCCAAAAACAGGAGCCGGCGGGGTGCCTCAGGAACGTCAGCGACCACGCCCCGCAAAGAAGAAGTAGACGGGCTAGCGACAATGCCGATCGGTTAGAGCCCAAACAGCTGTTAAAAGGCGCCAGCTGAGATCATGATGCCGCGATCGCGGAGGCGATCGCATGGCACGGACGGCATTTGGTGGGGTCCCCGCGGCAGACGAAGGGGCGTTCGACAGGCTTCGCGACAGCATCGACCCGGACTGGATTGAAGCGGCTCTGGCCGCGACGGGGACCGCGACGTTGCGGCGCCGAAGGCTGCCTGCCGAGCAGGTGATCTGGTTGGTGTTGGGGATGGCGCTCTATCGCCAGCGCCCGATCGACGAGCTCGTCGGACGCCTGGACCTGGTGCTCCCACGCTCGGGAACGACATCGATGGCGAAGAGCGCCGTCGCGCAGGCACGACGACGCCTCGGCGACGAGCCGTTGAAGTGGCTGTTCGAGAAGTGCTCGGAGAAGTGGGCGCACGAGAGCGCGAGACGTCATGCGTGGCGCGGACTCGCTCTCTACGCCGTGGACGGCACGACGGTGCGTGTGCCTGATTCACCGGCCAATCGAGTCTACTTCGGGAGTCAGGCGGCCGGCGCAAGTCGCGGCGTCAGCGGCTACCCGTTGGCGCGCATCGTCACGCTGATGGCCGTGCGCTCGCACATCGTCGCCGCCGCCGCGCTCGGTCCCTACGGCGATGAGCGTCCGTACGCTGCGGAGCTCTGGCCGCAAGTGCCCGACGACTCGCTCGTGATCGTCGACCGCAACTTCCTGGCGGCGCCCATCCTCGCGGGCCTGACCGCGAACGGGAAGAATCGACAGTGGCTCACGCGCGCGACCTCGCGCTCCGCATGGTCGGTCGTGAAGAGGCTCGGTCGGGGAGACGAGCTGGTCGAGATGAAGCCCGCCCACACCGCCCGCAGCCAGTCGCCCGCGGTGCCGCGCATCTGGCAGATGCGCGCAATTCACTACCGACGCCCAGGCTTCAAGCCGCAGACGTTGCTGACCTCGCTCGTCGATCCGAAGGCATTTCCCGCGGACGAACTCCGCGAGATGTACCACGAGCGATGGGAGATCGAGCTCGGCTACGACGAAGTGAAGACGGACATGCTCGACCGCCAAGAGGCGATACGCAGCAAGACCCCGACGGGGGTGCTGCAGGAGCTGTGGGCCATCGCGCTCGCGTACAACCTCGTGCGGCTCGAGATGGAGCAGATCGCCGACGAGGCCCACGTGGCCCCAGCGCGCATCAGCTTCGTGATGAGCCTCCGATTGATCCGCGACGAATGGATGTGGGCCGCGGCGTCGAACGCGCCGGGCGCCATTCCGCGGAACCTTCGTCGACTACGCGAGGAGCTGAAACGTTTCGTCCTCCCTCCACGAAGAACAGAACGAAACTTTCCGCGAGCCGTGAAGATCAAGATGAGCAACTACGCCCGAAAACGCCCTCAAATCCCCGTCACACGCGGTCCTAAGTGAACGGCATTGGGGCTAGCGAGGTCAGAAGACCGACGTTTGTCGAGGCCTTCGCAGCGGGCCGGGCGCGCGATCGTCCGCACAATACCGAGCGGAACGCGTGGGTCGCGCTTGCGGAGAGAGCCCGATCCGGACGATCTGCACGGCACCGTCGTCCGTCAACGCGGGGCGCAATCGACGTAGCTGGTCGCCGGCAACCCTGTCAGTCCCGACATGCTAGGCCGGTTCAACGGCGAGGACCCGAAGGTTTGCAGTGCCCAGGATTCGAGCATTGTATGTGCGACAGACCGCGATGGCGGCGCCAACTGCTCCTCCGGCTCCGGCGGCAAGAAGGGCCGTCTTGCCGTCGCCAGAAAGCATACCGATTGCGCCCCCGATTAGCGCACCCGCCGCGACATGGCGGAGCACGCGGCCGGTATCGTCACCGTTCCAACGCATCTGGACGCCAGCGTTCGTAAGTTCCTGCTCAAGAGCGTGGAAGGACCATGCTGCGTTGACGGCAACGAGCACGCTTGAAGCGACGACCCCAGCGGCAAGAACGCCTACTAGGAATCGTCGGTCCGCGACTTCGGCCAAGTCAAAGATCCTCAAGTCATACGGGTATTCGCCGCGAATGGCACGCCCGACGACATCGCTCCGCCAGGGAGCGTACCGGTACACATGACCGTCAAGCACCGCGGGAACAGCATTCTGAAACTCACCCGCCCGCTGGACGACCACTATGCGCTTCCCCAGCTCGACGGCAGCTTGCATCTCGAGACTCGACGTCGGTCTGCGGTGTAGCCCCGGCGAGTTCAGCACGATCACCGCAGTTGCAAACTGTATCCGTCCGCGGATGCTCTTGGCGACATCTTCCGGCGTTCCGTCAACCGCCCGCTCAGGCGGCAGCGAGTAGTGAGCAAGATCAGGATCGCTCGCGCGGAGGAGCTCTTCCATTCTGCGACAATCCTCAGCATTGTCCCACGAGTGGACGGCGAAGACATTCGCGCGGTCGGGCATTTGGAGCGCCTCCGCTTCAGTTGTTAGCACATCGCCGCGACGCGCGGCACGCGTCGCCCCCGCCAACTCGACGACTTCGTCTCCCGCGCTCTCGTCGCCGACCTCACCGTTCCTACGGGTAGCCGCGTGCTCCGGCCGTGCGGCCCCGCCCGCGCTGAGCATATCAGGAACCCTTGAAGCGACGCTGCTTGGGACCTGGGCACTGATTCAGCTCAGATTCGATTCCTCTCTCGCAGCCGCCTGTAGTGCTCACCTAACACGGTAAGCTTGCACCCCTTGCTCCCCATAGCCGCATGCCACATATGCGGAGCATCGACCGGTACTACGAGGTTGACGCGATTATATCTTTGTAGGATTGCTAGTTTCTGCACATTATCTGGATTCGGCAGGGCCATTCCCGGGCTCCGACCCTTAATTTCCGGCTCGAATGAAGGGTCGAGCGGAAACTCGAATCCGGGAGACGGGAAAAACTCTGTTATGCGCTGAAGTTCTGGCAGACTGATGGGCGGCTGCACCTTTCGCAACGAAACAAACTGCTTCACGTTAGTCTTGAATACCGGTCGTTGCTCCCAGGCTCCGAGCGACTGATCGATGTGAGCATATACGCTCCCGGGCGTAATTTCTCCAACCAGATTGGCAGCAGCTCCGCTCAATGCATCAACGAAAAGCGTCGTAAACACCCCGCTTCCATTTTTTTCCGAGGCATACTGTTCTTCTGTGGAGGCCGTAAGAATCGTCAACCCCTCCGATAGACGCGCGATTCGTGAGTCTTCCGCCGGGCTTCCTGCGACACCTGAGTGACAACTGTCGAGAACGACGACCTTACTGTGCGCCCGTGAGTCGTTGGCAAGGGTCAAGACGTCGCCAAGTGCGATGCCCTCGTCCCCGCGCCGGGAATCTGTCGTGAGGAGATAGCCCCCTGTCGACTCCACATGACCGTGACCTGCGAAATAAAAGAGAGCAACCTCACTGTCTCCAGCGAAGAGCTCCGCAAGTTCGTCTTTCAACGCCGCCCTATCGACCGCGTCGCTCGCTCCCGTTCCCGTATGTAGTTCAACATCAAAATTCACGGTGCCATCGCTATTGCGTTCAAGGACGCTCTTGACTGAGTGGGCGTCATTGACACAGCCGTGCAAGTGCGACACGTGGGCATAATAGTCGATGCCAACGACTAGTGCTTTACGCATGAAGTGACCTCCGCTGCTCCACTGCTAGCGTGCCCCACCAATCAGCTTCTTGAGATTGTCCCAAGTCCAGTCGTACATCTTGTCGCTTGCAAGGGCAGACGATGGTCTCTTGCAGACCTTATCTTTTCGCCCCGTCAGCAGGAAATAGCTCTTCTTTTCTTCTCGGGCAATTGTCAACTCTGCCGCAACGCCTGCCGCTTTGTCGGACTTCTCGCCACATATGACTGCGACAACATCCACGTTCTTGAAGCGAGCTCGGACCTTCTCTTTCCAATCGCCGGTGAGCGGTTCTTTCAGCGATTGGTCCTTGATCTCGAACGGCGAGTCCTCATGTTTCGCCTGACCGGCCAGTAGGTTGCGAAGGTCTTCGTCATTGTCGTAGTCGAAGCTGATGAACACACGCGTTGCCATCTTGTGCCTCTCGGCGCCCCGAGGGTTCAGGCCGCACTCGTGCGGTTCCGGGCGCAGGATTCTCATACCGCGAACCGAGCGTCCCTGGAAGCCGACGTAGGCCGGCCACTCGCGACGACCCGTGCGTCGCGCGGCCAAAGGAGGGGCGCCGGGAAAGAGTCTCCGCCTCTTCAGACCCCCTCAGCGCTTCGGGAAGTTGGACTCGAAGATCGCCGCTCGCACCGCGAGCGCGTGCCTGACGGCGTCGCGCTCCTCCCTCGCTCCGCGCCGCGGCGGGGGTCAGGTTCAGCGCGTGGCAAGCGGGCGCACTCGAGGGCCGGCGTGGGACCCTCGTCCGTCACGTACTCCGCGGCGACGGAAGGCGTCCCACGAGCCGACTTCGCACACCCCGCAAGCTTGGGTGCGGAGACAGTTTCTCGTATGCCTCGTCTGCCGGAGCTTGGCTATCGAGCCTCGGCGGGCGTGGCGATCAGTGTACCGTGGAGACTTCGGTCCGACCAAAATGGCGAAGCAAAAGTTCACGCCTCCCCATCGTCGAGCGATCTGGACTGCGTACGGGATGCAGTGCTTCTACTGCCATGAACGGCTTCGCTGGGACGACCTACGAATCGACCACTTGGTGCCCGAATATCTGTCGAACGATCCTGACGCGCTTCGAACGAAGCTCAACGAGTTGGGTCTGCCGGAAACGTGGGATCTGCAGGGCAACGCAAACCTCGTCGCATCGTGTGACCGGTGCAACAACCGCAAGGGCGCCCGCACAACACTACCAAGCCAGTTGATTCTATTGACCGCCGAAACGAGAGCAAAGGCGACGCGAATCGAGGAGCTTCGCCAAAAGTTTGAAACGGAAGATCGAAAGGATCTCATTCTAGCGCAGCTCGAAACGGCGCGTGGCAGAGGCCTACTCACCAGTCCGGATGTTGACAGGTTGCGATTACTCATCAACTCTGACCCGCATACTCCCGTCCAATTACTGAAGTCGCTTCGTTTCCTCGAAGGGGCCGCGTTCACCGAATTGCGACCAAGCGAGGCAGAGCGACTACTCGATCTGCCGGTTCTCACCGGTGCAGGCGCCAACCTACCGAACGGACTCGAGTTCGTAAGAGCTGACGGTTCGGAGATAAAGATCCGGACGTCGCGCGAGTACCGAGACGCGATAGCAAACGGCTACTACGCGAAGAACAATTTCTTCAACAAGATGGCCGCTTTCTTCACGGAAACATTGGGAGCCTTGAGTGCGATGCAAGCCTGTCGCCCCGCAGAACGCAGTTTTATCCGAGATCCGCCAGTAGGCTTGCCGGACATTCATCTCTTGCCGTCATCTCTCTTGTTCACATGGGCCCCTGACGAGAGTAGCCAAGAATTGGTTCGAACCCATGAGACGATTGGCGCACTGGTCGGAGCGGGGCACGCCAAGATCGTATCGGTTGCATCCCATCGATTGGAGATACAATTTGGTACAACTTACACATACCTGCGTGAAATATTGCGATCCGATTTGGACGGGGACGGATGCGAAGACGTATTGATCTTCGAGTACGCAGCCGCAGTCGGTGGCACGTTTGGCCACGGTTCCGACCCGTACCCGCTGGCTCGTCGTGGTCCGAACGACCTCTTCTGTCGGACGCAAGTAGTGCCAGTCCCTGCCACGTCAGCGCAATCGGACGGCACGTAGCTACCGCGCGACCGCCTGCATCGCCTCCGCCAAGCGCGCGTTGACGGTCTCGGGCGTGTCGTCCGGCCAGATGGGCAGGCGCGCGGACGCTTGGCCTCGACGTCGCGGCGTTAGTCGTCTTCCGACTCCACCAGGCGAAGGTGCGGACCCTCGTCCGGTCCCGAACACTCGGGACAGCGCAGGGTGCCCTGATACCGAACGGTGTTCGGCCCCGAGGTCCACGCATCGATCGAGTGCTCGATTAGATTGCCGCAGCGGTCGCAGTTGATCGCCGACTCGGGATCGATACGGAGCAGCGGTACCGGGGTCGGCAATGAGGTCGCGCCCGCTGTCGGCGGAGGCACGAGCCGCAACGAGGGGCGCGCTGGCTCTATCTGCCGGGTAGGTGTTACGCGCTCAGCCTCCAAGAGATTGGACCGTGCCATCCGTAGCTCACGCATCGCTGTCGCCAGCGCGTAACCGTCGAATGGCCGTGTCCCCGCTCGAAGGGCAGCACTGTTCGCCCGAGCTGCAGCAAGAAACAGTCTCAATTCGGCCGCTCGGGAAGCCCACTTAGCCAGCGTCAATTCGCGGTCGAACGTTTCGGGGAGTCCCATCGCGATAGAGGGTAGCCTGCCGAACGCTCAGCATCACCTCGGCCAAGCGCGCGTTGACCGGCGTGTCGTCGGGCCGGATGCGCAGCCGCGCGGACGCGTGCCCCTCGACCTCGACGCGGACGGCGACGAGGCCGGGCGGGGCATGGTCGCCGAGAGGTACAAAACGTAAGATGGCCCCAGGATCAGGGATCGGGGGGCCATCGGAAGGGGTAACCGTCCCGCGGCGGCTCGACTAGGTCGGGCAAAGGTTGCGGGAGGGGGCTTGTACGCCCCGCCTGGGTGGACCAGCCATGGCCTGGCCCGAGTCGGCGCGGCGTTACCGCTCAGGGGGTGGGTTCTAGGATACTTGCACTTCCGAGTGGCGCCCGCAGCTTTCTAGGATACTCGCTGAAGGATGAGCGGAACGTAGCACCGCGCTAGGGCTCTGCAAGCAGCGGCGGCCCGACACGGCAGAGCTAAGCGCTCTCAGCTTCGACCTCGCTCGCGGTGACGTTCAAACGGCACCACCTCGGCGACCTTGGGCGCCGCCTCCCGGAGCACCTCCAACAGTTTCGCCGCGAGGTCGAGCCGCCCCGCGTCCACCGCCGCCTTGATTGCGGTCCGCACGGCCTCTTCCGGATCCTTTGGCGTACAGAAACCGCTCACCTCCCCTGCCGGTCCCCCGTTTTTCTCGGGCGGATCGGGGTTTCCCGGCCAACTTTGGTCGGCTTTTCGCCGTCTAGGCGTTATGTGGCTGGGGCTCCGCAGCGCGCACGGCTTGGACCCCCGCGATCGCTATCGCTTCCTACTCGCCCGGCCTGCAGCCAGGCTACGCGGTGATGGTCGACGGCGTCGCCTCGTGCGGATACCACAGCGCCATGATGTCCGGCGCGGGCCCGAACGTCGCGTACGTGGTCGTCCCTCGATGCCAGGTGCCGGGCGAGAAGGACGCCGACGTCGCCATCGCCAGGGCCTTTCGGGAGATTGCCGACGCCGTGACCGATCCGTTTCGCGCGTTGGGGAGCCTGGGTTTTCACAACACGCTGGCACCCCCCGAGGGCTTCGAGGCGACGTTTGCGCCGCGGCGACGGGTACGGCAAGCGGCATCGCGGGCTTTTCCGTGCCGAAGATATGGTCGGACGACAGTATGTCGTGCGTGCCGTGAGGAGCCCGGGGGGCTCGAGCTGAGCGCCGAAGGCGCCGGCGAGCGAGTCAGCTACTGCGGGTGGGGGATGCATTGCCGCTGCGTGCCGCCGTTCGCCGGGATGCATAGGCCCGGGGCGCAGCACTGAGACGAATCGACGCACGGCGAAAGCACGGGCAGACAACAGAGCCCCCCTGGCACTCGAACCCCGCGCAGCAGTCGGGGTTTCCGGAGCACGACGGGCACGACGGCGCGTCCCAGGGGCACGCCGTTTGGCAGCCTGCCTTGCTGCCTTCGCTCGCGGCGGCGGCATCCAGCCACGCGGCGCTGTCGCCCGGTGGGGCCAACCACCGATCCGGCAAGGTGGTCTCGGTCGAGGCGACATCGACGGGCGCGTCCGAACCCGATGCAGACGCGTCGGCGCTCGCTGACGGACCGACCGACCCGCCGCAGGACATCGACGCGGCGGCAACGAGGACGAGGATGGCGACGCGCTGCACGGCGCGGAGCGTAACAGGTCAGGGGAGGGCACCGCTGTAGTCGACTGCGTTGACGGAGAGGATGGACGCGGGCGCAATGGCAACCCCGTTGACCTTGCGGCCGGTGGGCTCAGGCCCGAGCCCCGCCTCGAGCCTGAGCGACGCGATCGTCACCGCCGCATGCCACGGGCCGCTTCCCGTCAGCCCGGTGATCGTGGCGGTCGCGGCTGCCGTGTCGGACACGAAGCCGGCGAAGGTCGTGTCGTCGACGTGCGCGGCACGAATGAGGAATACCGCGCGCTGGCTCGGAATGGCTACGCGTCCTGCGTTCATCATCCCCGTTTGCAGGCTCGGTGGCATGCCGCCATACGCCAAGACGCGAATCGCAAGCCCGGTATTCCCCTCGCGCAGCGCGACTACGTTCTGCGTGGTGAGCGCCTGACCGGCCACGGTGACCAGTTTCCCGTCGATGGTCGTCGCGTCGACGCCGAGCGGAATGAGGATGTTGCCGACCTTGGCCATCCCCATCAGGTCGTACATCGCGAGGATGTCGCCGTGGTCCTGGACGGAGGTGAAGTACGCCCCGTCCTTCGGGTTGACGGAGAACCCCCCCACGCCGCGGATGAAGGGGTTGTCCGCGAAGTTGACGCCCACCACCGTCAGGTTCTTCGTCGTCACGAACTCCGCCCCGATCAGGCGCTCCTGCCCCGTGCCCGCGAACGCGCCGGTCGAGCCGATGGCGAACTCGGGAGTCACGTAGTTGGTTCGGTCCATCCCCAGATGGTCGAACCGAACCGCTTGCGTCCCGGGTCCAAAGAACGAGGTGACGACGCGCGTGGGCGTTTCGGCGAGGGACAGGGCGCACGCAGGGGGCCGGTAGTCGCCCTCGAGATAGGGAGCGCCGTACGCGCCGGGGTCTGCGGTGCCTGCGTTCGATGCGTCACCGCCGAGACCCTCCGCGAAGTAGAAGGGCTGCACGCCGGTGGCGAGGAGAACGTCGTACGTACGCGAATGCGGTCCCGAGAGCGACGAGTGGGTCGCGAAGTAGTTTCCGGCGATGTCGTACCAGAAGTAGTCGAGGAGCTTTCCGACGACAGCCTTCGCGCTCTGGCTGGTCGTGTTCACGTAGGTGCTCTGCAAGGCCATCATCTGCACGCCGGTGTAGTTTGGGCTGTCGTACTCCGAGATTCCTGCCGTCTTCGTGTACGCGTCGAACGCGTTGAAGGCCGCGCTCCCCTGCGCCTCGAGCGCACGATCGCCGATGGCTTCGCCGAGAAGGAGCAGGGCGCTCGCCTTGAGCAAAAAAATATTCGTGTAAGCGGTGCCCACCGCATAGGCGTTCAGGCCGGCGACGCCCTTGGCGACGTTCTTCGCCGCGTTCTGCAGGAACGTCGCGCTGAGCTGGCTCTTGTACCGGAGCAAGATGGGCCCGACCTGCGCCATCGTGAAGACGATGGTATTCTTGTCGGTACTTCCCGGGATCGAGCCGGCCGGCTGGATCTGGTTGAACGTGTACGTGAGGAGCGACTCGGCCTGCGTCGCGTTCACCCCCACCGCGAGCATGACGCGAGCCCGCTCCGTATTGTGCCGAAGCCCATCGCCATTCAGGGCCGAGTAGCTCGACATCGCCAGATGGACAAGGTTCGACTCGATCGTAGCCACGCGCGCGGCGCGGCCCATCTCGAGGACGGCCGCCGCCGTGCAGCCGCCCGGGGGCGCCCCGTCGAATGCGCTATCGGGCCCGCCTGCGTCTCTCGTTCCGGCGTCGCGGGCGGCGGCCGCGTGGGGGTGAGATGGCCGTGGCGTCCCCTGAGCCGCCATCCGCAGCCGCCGCCAAACGCCATGCCGACCCCCCTCCTCCGCACGCGGCAAGGATCGGTAGCGCCAATCCGCAGGAAACGACGTGTCGTCGGCCCATGGTTTCGATCTCCTCGCCAGATCTACAGCGAGTAGGCCTGACGCGCCCAATCGCCGCGCCATCCAGCGCCCCCAAGACTCAGGATGGGGATGAAGCGACCACGCCTACACCATCCTCCCAATCGGCTCCGGCGCGCGTGGTCAAATCGGGGGGGTTCCGGTTAAGAAAGGGAGGGAGGACGACGGCGCCACGGCGCGGTCTCTCGACGAGAGCGTGCGTTTCGTCGAAGAAAGCGGCGCGAGCCTCGAGAACGGAGCTCGTGGATCCGCGAAAGCGTCCGTTGGCTCCAACAAGAGAGGCCAACTTTGGTCGACTTTTCGCCGTCTGAGCGTTATGTGGCCGGGGCTCCCGCAGCGCGCACGGCTTGGACCCCCGCGATCGCTATCGCTTCCTACTCGCCGCTTGCTTGCAGGGCGCTGCTTGTAATCGCGGAGTGACCACCATCGACGTGAAACAGTATCCCGCGACACTATTTCCTGTCTCCTTTACATGACCAAGATCCGCAAAAACGGTCGACATTTAGTCTTGCCTACGCCGGAGATGGGCGTTTACTGTTGCCGCCGGCCAATGCCTTTTGGCGCACACACATTTCGGGCATGGCCGTTTCTAGCTTCACATGCCTGGTCAATTGGTCAACTGCGTGTGAGCAGACGGCACTTGTGAAACGCGCCCTACGTCCATTCGTCACGCGCCATCAATGAACGTGCGCCTTGTTACCGAGAAGACGACAGTATCTCTTACCTTGGTTATGCGGTAGAGGGAAAGGGCACCAGCTCCGTCTCGCTTTCGACGGAGCTGGTAGGGGTCGAAGCACGCGCGCAACCGTGTCTTGCGCACTGTGTTGAAATGGCGCGCCTAAGGTAAGGAGGGTCAATCTCATGAACCGATGCCAAATGATGTCCGCTACTACGCTCTTGATCGCAATTGGCACTTTTGCAAGCGTGCGTGAGGCACACGCTCAGGGGTGTGAGAGTGGATACTCTTGTGGAACGACTGGCGACCTTACACTCGCAAGTGTTTCAGACTGCAGGTGGAAACTATGGGCAGGCCATTAACGCAATAATCAAGCCAAGCGGGTACGTCACCGGAGTCGCAGCCTGCGCGAACACCACCTGTGACCCCGGCAGCAGGACAACTGGAGTCTACGGCGACACCAGTCAAACCAGCGCCTACGGCGGCTACTTCACTGCCCCTGGTACTGGCTTTGGAACGTATGCGGCCCTTGCCGGAAAGGCGACAAGTAGTGCGGGAACAGGCGTTCTCGGGATAGCCACGGGCGGCTACGGAGTGGTTGGCTCAGATACAACGGGCTACGGTGTATATGGCGAGGCCACGAGCGGCACGGCCGTGAACGGGTATAGTTCCGATACTACACACGGATATGGGGTTGTCGGAACTTCTAATGGAACCGCAGGCATCGGTATCTATGGCTCGGCCCAAGCGTCGACCGGCACGACGTACGGGGTATACGGTGTCTCGTCAAGCACCGGGGGTTCCGGAATCTACGGTGTCGGCAATACGGGAGGCGACTTCCATGGAGTTGCAACCGGAGTTTTCGGAACGTGCAGCGGCAGTGGCTGCTATGCCGGGTATTTTGATCATAAGGTGTACATAAATGGGACAGTTTACGGCTCATCGGACTCGCGTCTCAAGAAGGACATTACGCCACTGAGTGGCGCACTCGACCAACTGCTAAAACTCAAGGGCGTGAGCTACGAGTGGCGCGAGCCTGGGAAGCACAGCGACGAAACGGGCACACGCGTAGGATTCATCGCCCAGGACGTGGAGAAAGTATTCCCCAATTGGGTTCATGACGGTCCAGACGGCTACAAGGTTCTGAGTGTTTCACAGATTGAGGCGTTGCAGGTCGAGGCAATCCGCCAACTGAAGGCGGAGAACGACAACCTCCGCGAGCGAGTAACGTCCCTAGAGGCGGGTCGTCGTCCCATGATGTCGGGGTTTGGCGAAGGCTGGATCGGCGCGGGGCTCATGGTGATGGCCGGCGCAGTTGTGTTCACGCGGCGCAAGTCCGCAGCTCGGCCTGCCGTCTGACAAAGAAAGGTGAAGAGGAGCGCAGCAGCTTCAAGATTGCGCGGTTAGCTGCTGCGTCCACCTAGCAGGCTGCGGAAAAAGCACGTCGCGCCTTCCCGAGTACCTCACGGATGGTCGAGTTTCGCATTCCAGGGTGGGGATCGAGATCGAAACTCGACGATCGGCCAGCCGCCGTAATCGTTTTTCAGCAGCCTGCTAGGCCTCGGATATTATGAGAATGAGGAGGCGAGCAATGGCGCTCTTCCGCGCAGTGACCCTGTCAGGCGTTGCAATTGTTGTGCTTGAGGCGTCTTGCGGTGGAACCGTTGCAGGACGCTCCGGCGCATCGGACGCAGGTAGTTCATCCGGTTCATCGGGCACAACTTCGTTGAGTTCCAGCGGGGCATCGTCAGGTTCAGGGGGCTCGTCCGGTTCATCGGGCGCAACATCGTCGAGTTCAGGAGGTTCATCCGGCCCTACATCATCGAGTTCTGGAAGCTCCAGCGGAGGGCCCTCCGGCTCAGGAGATGGTTCGAGCGGCGGTCCGCTAGACGCAACCGTCGACGCACCGAACGCGTCGGTGGGCGATGCAAGCGACATATTTGATAGTCCAATTTCCGATTCAACATCGTCGGCGAGTGAGGCATTCGAGATCATCGCCAATGGTGCGATTCAATCGCCAATTTCGTGCCCGTCGTCGCATTGGGAGTTTTCGGTATCGTCTGGCGGCGCGGTGGCGCTTAGGAATATTGGATCCGTTCCCCTTCCGTATATTGCCGAGCCGTACGGCTGGGGTGCCGGCGTCCAATATACGCCGGGGGTGCCCACGAGTGGCCAAGGAGAGGAAGTCGGCGTGCTGGCCTCCGGTGCAGTGGTAAATTTGACGCATGCGGGAGGCACGATCGCATTGATCGGTGCTTCGAAGCCATTCTCGATCTACGACGCCGGTTTCGCCGCTGCTGATGAGTGGACGGTATCCTGGCCGCTGGGCGTCGCAGGGAGCGACGGTTCGTCAACGATGTACGTCGCAGAGATTGAGGCGGAAGCCGAGTGTGGTCCGGTGTACCGGCCCTGATTCGAGGGAGGCGCGCCAACGGGCCAGTGGAGGCGTTGGAGCTGGCAGGCCGTAAAAACGGGCGGGGCGTTCGGCCCCGCTTCGCCGGGTTTTTGGCACCTGACGAACCGGTGAGGTAGACTTTCCGGGCCATCGTTTTTGCGCACGGAGGAGGCTCATGAAGCGCGTCTTGGGGCACGTCTTGGCTGGGCTGTCGGTACTCACGCTCGGGAGCGTCGCCTTCTCCGCCTGCGTCCACAACGACAGCAGCATCTTCGTTCAGGACGTTCTGGCGCCGCAGCAAGTGTCCAACAACCACCCCTGCGTCTTCACCGCGACCCCGACGCAGACGGTCATATCGAGCGGCACCCTCGACGTGGACTTCCGCTCCCATTACGACCCGACGTACCTGGTCGGCAATCAGCTCGTGGGCGAGGCCAACTCGCAGCAACTCGTGACCGAGACTTCGACCGTCACGTTGCAGGGCGGGATCGTGCGCATCACCGACGCGCACGGAAACCAGCTGACATGGTTCACGCGTCTCGCGGCGGCGACCATCTATCCGGCCACCGGCGGCGTGCCCAGCTACGCGCCGGTGTCGATCACGACGATCGACACCGCCACCATCGCGGGACTCAAGACGAGCCAAGCGCAAATCCTGAACAACCGCGGGCTCATACGCCTCGTGACGTACGTGCGCTTCTTCGGCAACACGCTGGGCGGCCGCTACGTCGAGTCCGACGAGTTCGAGTTCCCGGTGGACGTCTGCAAGGGCTGCCTCATCACGTTCTCGCCGGCCGACATCAACCCGGGCCTGCCGATTCCGAACTGCGCCGGCAACCCGTCTGCGGGCAGCACGACGGCCCAGCAAACGCTTCCCTGCCAAGTCGGGCAGGATCTGCCGATAGATTGCCTCCAGTGCGAGGGGCTCGCGGAGAATCCGGTCGATTGCTATGGGAACTACCGTCCAACCGGCGCCCCGGTCGACGCCGGCGGCGGCTGAAGCGGTGCTCCCGGACGCATTCGCGGAGGTCGAGTCCCACGCCGAAAGAGCAACTGCGTGCGTCACGGCACGGCGACAACGCGACCCCAGACGGCCTTGGTGCCCCAGATGCCTGCGCGCAGGCACTCGAGCTGGACGATCTGGCTGTGATCGACGAAGAGATTTACCTACGGACCGTACGTCTTGACGTACCAAGTGAACACGGCTGGATCGGCCGCCTCGAACATCAGACGTTCGAGGCCGACCTCCGCCACGATCCGCGCCACGACATCCGTACGCCACGCCGAGACGCTCTCGGTGATCCCTTCGGATTCGACCATGACCATCGCGGCGCCGGCCGCGAGGTGTCGCTTCATGAGCGATATGGCCCGCGCCACGTCCTTGACGCCCTCGGCCTCGAGCTCGGCCACTGCGCTCGCTCCGCCGGCGCCGAACTGGATCCCGACCTCCGGCTTCGGCTTCAAACCCTCGGCTCGAACCTTCTCTGTGAGGCGGACCATGTCGTCGTCCGCGATGACCAAGAACCCGGCCGAGACTTCCACGATGTCGAAGCCAACATCGCGACATTCCCCTAGGTAGCGATCGACCGCAGACGCACCGAGCGTCACCACGTGCTCGATGAACCCTCCCGTCGATACGGCGACCCGATGCTTGTGGCACAGGTCGAATCAGCTCTCGCAGCACGGGCCTCGGCATCAGGCTGAAGGAGCCGCCAGCGAACTTGAGCGTGTCTACCAACTTTGGTCGGCTTTTCGCCGTCTGGGCGCTATGTGGCCGGGCTCCCGCAGCGCGCACGGCTTGGACCGCCGCGATCGCTATCGCTTCCTACTCGCTTGAGCGAAAAATCCAAGCGTTTCTTCCGAAGGATCCCGCCTTGTCCTTCGCGGCCTCCGTTCCGGACCTCGGGAGACTCGGGGGTCAGCTTTGCGTTCGCGTGGAGAGCACGCCGGGGTTTTCGCAGACGGAGGTCTGCGGTCTATCCGCGGGACAAAGCCACACAACGGTGACCCTCCAGGCGCCTCCTTCATTGCTCACCCCGACATCGGGCACGCCGATTGGCCCCAGCACCGGATTCGCTTGGACGCCGTATGCGAATGGCGTTCACCTCCTGGAAATCGAGTCGATCGTTCCTTCGCCGGCCGCCCCCAGCATTTATGTGCTGACATCGGCCGCGGCGACGCCCCTTCCTGATCTGGCTCCGCTGGGCCTCGCTTTCCCCAATGGGGCTGACTACAAGGTGACGGTCGCGGGCCTGGGACCGTATCCAGGCCTCGACGAGGCCCTATCGGCTGACGGGCTGGGTGCGTTGTTTCCTGCGGAGATCAGGCAGAGTTACTCGGAGACGCTGTACACGAACGAAATGCCATAGCCAAGGCTCGGAGACGGGCCGACCAGGACGAACGTGGAAGGTTCGAAGCTTTCGACGTCGTTCCCACGGCCTGTTCAGTCGCTGGACGGCAGGACGGTACTCTCGCCCTGGGTCCCGCCGACCGGCGGGACCGGTCCTCCGGGCGCCACTATCAGGACAATCTCCAGTCCCAGCTTCTCGCGAGCCAGCCATTGGCCGATGCGGCGCACGGCACCGTCGACGCGACGCCAGTCGCTCAGGTGAACCACAATCAGGAACCCGCGGCCACGGCACGGCAGGCCGAATCCGACGAAACTCGTCGAGCCTCCGACGAGCTTTTCTACGGTGGAGGACAGCGGCCTGAGGGTCTGCACGGGCCGTGGAAACGTCGTCGGACCGCGCTCCCCGGTGCCTCGCACGAAGACCGTGTCGTACCCGTCGTACGCGGGACAGCGGAAGTACACCTCGTATCCTGGGTACCGTCCCTCCCGGGTCTTGACGTCTCGAGACGACCCGAGGATACGCGCCGGAATCTTCCACCGGAGGCGCGGGACGATTCGTTATCCACGCAGGGATGTCCGCGAGGCCGGAGTCGGGCGTCGCGGTGGACGGGGGCTCGGGCGCGCATGCAGCGTCTGATGTTGGCGCCGGCCGCAGCGACGACGCGGACGCTGCGGACTCTGGCTGGGCCTCCCACGAGCCCGCGTCGCCTGGCGAGGAAATCGCCGCCGCCGCTGCCGGGGGCGGCATCGCGGCAGGTGTCGGCGGGCGCGCTGCTGCGCCCGCGCATCCGCCCAGAACGATCGTCACGAGCCAGGTCCTTCGCACGAGGGGACTCTCAGCCTAGTTCAGGGCCGCGCCAGACGCTCAGTAGTTCCACGGCTACGCGAACGTATGGATATGGCCCGCGCCACGTGCGCCCACTGCGGCGGTCGCGTTCGGGTGGTCGGGGAAATCACAGAGCCCTTCATGCCCCGACTGACGCTCGAAAGCTTCGGGCTGCACACTGAGGCGCCCCTCGCGGCTCGCGCTCGGCACCCGACCGCGCCTGCTCGGAGACGCGGACGCGAAGTAGCTCGGCGGCGCGGCGCGCGCGGAGCCGGCCCGGCCCCGTGTGCTTGGACCAGCTCAATCTGGTCCACGCTTCCAGCCGTCAACGGACGGCGCGTAACGCGCGATCCGTGAAGTGCGTCGGCGTCTCGCCGAGCTGCGCAACGTTTACGGAACAGGTCACGGCAAGTTCCCATCCGTAGAAGGACTCCAGCCGCGTCACGCGCGTCTGGCAGTCGGCGCCGCGGCAACGTTGCTCGCCTTCTTGTTCGAGACGCATCGAGAGAGAGTGTGAAGGCGAACATCGACAAGTTACCGGAAGTGAACGCGGACCGCAGCCACGAACTCCGGCACGAGCCCGTCCAGATGCGTATTCCGGCGCGACTCGGGCACCCGTTCCGGCGTGACCTGGGCGCCGATTCCGGGTGAAATCCGGCAACATGGGTGACAACCTGGCCGGTTCACACGGGTGACAGTCGTTCGACTGAGATAGGTGACACGTTCCGGGCAGGCGAAGGCTAGCTCTCCGAAGGAGAGCTGATGGCCTGGAAAGAGTGGTCGCGAGTGGACGAGCGGATGCTGCTGATTGGTGAATACTTGAAGGGCGAGCGCGCGATGACCGACCTGTGTCGGGAGTTCGGCGTCAGTCGAAAGACCGCGTACAAATGGGTCGCGAGATACGGGGCGGACGGGCCGGCGGGGCTCGCGGACAAGTCTCGGGCGCCACTTTCGCATCCGGCACGGCTTGACCCCGTGGTCGTGGAAGCCGTGTTGCAGGCCCGGCGCGCCCACCCGCATTGGGGAGCCCGCAAGATACTGGCTTGGTTTGTCCGAAAGCAACCCCAATTCGAGAGTCCGGCGGTGAGCACCGTCAGTGCCATCTTCGCAAAGTACGGACTCTCCAGGACCCGCCACGCGCGCCGACGCACGCCGCCCTATACGGACCCGTTTAGCGACGCGGGTGCACCCAATCAACTCTGGTGCGCGGACTTCAAAGGCGACTTCAGGACGCGCGACGGGAGGCGCTGTTACCCGTTGACCCTGACCGATGCGTGCAGCCGCATGCTGCTTCGCTGCACCGCGCTGCCTTCGACGAAGGTAGTCGGCGTGCGACCGATTTTCCAGCAGGCGTTCCGGGAACTGGGACTGCCGGAAAGGATTCGGACCGACAACGGGTCGCCCTTCGCCAGTCGAGGAGCGGGGGGCTCTCGCAGCTCTCGATCTGGTGGGTGAACCTGGGCATCCGCCACGAACGCATTCAGCCCGGCCACCCGGAGCAGAACGGGCGGCACGAGCGGATGCATAGGACGCTCAAGCAGGAGACACTGCGTCCCCCCGCTGCGACATCCCGGAAGCAGCAGGTGCGGTTCGACGTCTTTCGTCGAGAGTACAACGAGGAACGGCCGCACGAATCTCTCGGCGATCGTCCGCCTTCGTCGCTCTACGTACCCTCGTCGCGGGCGTTGCCGCGGCGCCTTGAGCCACCGCACTACCCTGACGCGTTTCAAACACGCAAGGTCACCGCGAGCGGACGCATTCGCTGGAACGGCGAGCATGTCACCATCAATCACGCGCTCGAGGGAGAATGGATCGGGATCGAACGTCGAGATGGTGTTCACCAGGTTTACTTCTCTGACGTCTCGCTGGGCTTCATCGATGACCAGAAGCCACAGCTTGGCCTCATTCGGCCACCAGTGACGAGTTGGGCGCGATCGAAATAGAGCGGGGGATCGCGTTGCCGCTGTCGATCTGGCGATCCGACCAGGGCCCATCGGTGTCACCCATGTCAATCGGACGAGTGTCACCCATGAACGCTCTTGCTCACCGGCGGCACCTGGGCACTGATTCCGGACCACTCGGGCGCTCGTTCCGGAGCACTCGGGCACTGATTCCGGACCACTCGGGCACCCCCAGGTAGCCCGGCGGAGCCGGCGACGAAAAGGGTCGGTCGCAACAGTTCGAGCGTGTGTCGGCGGCGCAACCGCGCGACCTCGGTTGGATGTCGGAGCGACTGACGATGCGCAAGGTTCGAGAAGTTCTTCGGTTGAAGTACGCCTGTGGCCTCGCCCAGCGCGAGATCGCCGCGTCCTGCGCGATCTCCAAAGGGTCGGTGAGCGAGTACCTGGCCCGCGCTCACGATGCGGGACTCACCTGGGAGCTCGCCGGCTCGCTCTCGGACACCGAGGTCGAGGCGCGCCTGTTCAAGCAGGTCGGTCGAAACGAGCCGTCGGCGCGAGCGCCGATCGACTTCGAGTGGGTACACCGCGAGCTGCGCCGGGCCGGCGTCACGCTGCAGCTGCTGTGGGTCGAGTACCAGCAGGCGGTCGCGACCCGCAGCGATGGCGCTCGACCGTACCAGTACAGCCAGTTCTGCGACCTATACGCATCGTGGCGATCGCGCCTCGCGCTCTCGATGCGACAGACGCACCGCGCCGGAGAGAGGGCTTTCGTCGACTACTCCGGCAAGACGCCGCAGCTCGTCGACGCGGACACCGGCGAGGTGCGCGAGGTCGAGCTGTTCGTGATGGTGCTCGGCGCGAGCAACTACACCTACGCGGAGGCGACGCCCACGCAGACGCTGCCGGACTTCCTCGCCTCGCACGTGCGCGCCTTCGAATACTTCGGCGCAACGCCGGCGGTGCTCGTTCCCGATCAACTCCGCAGCGCGATCACCGGGCCCGATCGTTACGACCCCGAGGTCAACGTCGCGTACCTCGAGATGGCGCAGCACTACGGGATCGCCGTGCCGCCCGCGCGGCCGCGCAAGCCGAAGGACAAAGCCAAAGTCGAGACCGGCGTGCTGGTCGCGCAGCGATGGATCCTGCGGTTGGGCGCGAGCCAAGCAAAACGTCGTCATCATAGGTGCCACCGGCGTCGGCAAGAGCTATCTCGGCGCCGCCCTCGCTCAGGCTGCGTGTCGGCGCGGTCTGCGCGCCCTCTTCGTCCGAGTGCCGCGACTCGTCGAGGAGCTCGCCGTCGCTCGTCTCGCCGGCACCTACGCCTCGACGCTCGCACGCATCGCGCGCGTTGACGTCCTCGTACTCGATGACCTCCTCCCCACGCCGATGCAGGAGGCCGAGCGCCGCGATCTGCTCGAGGTCATCGAAGACCGCTACGACCGGTGCTCCACCGTCATCACGTCACAGCTACCCACCAAAACTTGGCACGAAGCCCTCGGGGATTCCGACGATCGCCGACGCGATCTGCGACCGCCTCGCGCACAACGCCCACGTGCTGTCGCTCCGTGGTCCCTCGATGCGAAGGAAGAAGGGCCTCGCCCCCGCTCAACCCGAAACCACCACCTGACCGACCCCACTTGTCGCTTCGCTCCGATCGAGCGCCCACGTGCTCCGGAACGCATGCCCGAGTTTCGCCGGAATGAGCGCCCAGGTCGGCCGGAATACGCATCCAGAAGTTCCTCGAAGCTGACGGGCGGCCGCTTCAGCGCCGCCGCTTGCTCCTTCAGCATTTCGACGAGAGCGTCGCCATCTTGATCGAGAGGTTGCAGAGGAACTCGTCCGGCGACTGCGCCTCGATGCCGTCCGGCAGGTCGTCGAAATCGGCGAGGTTGCTGGTGACGATGACCTGAGCGCCAGCCTTGATTGCGGCCGCGGCAACATGTCGATTGTTCTCGTCGTTCCTCATCGCCGCCACGAGCTCTTCGTATCCGGTGACGCACGTCTCCGGGAACGCCTCCTTCATTGTGGACATCAGGCGATTCGCTTGCTGCTGGGTGACTCCGGAATCCGGAGGTCGACCCGTCTCACCGCGAGAGCACGGTGCCATGAAAGGTACTCGCGGCCCGCGCGTCGTTCCATGTCGTCGAGCCCCGCAGGCGAATCGGAAAGGACGACGGTCAACGAGAGCCCGTTGCGATAAGGAATCTCGACGAGCTTGCCGCCTGGGATGGTCGCGTACGGGATAGTTCTGCGCGCATGCATCATTTTGATGCGGGAGCGACCCCTCGCTGTCGCAAAGTCGTCGTTGGAGGTGGCGCGCTCATCGAAAGGCTCCTGCCACGCAGCCTTGAGATAGGCCGCGTTGGCGATCACGAGCCTCGTATCGCCGTTTATCTCGTTAGGACCAAGCAGATTCGTGATGCGCCCAGCGGTCTGCTCTGACGCCCACGCGTTGATTGCCGCGCACGCCGTCGGAGCCGCGCCGAAGTCGACTATCCCGAATGGGCGTGCACAGATGGCGCACGTTCTCCACGTCGACGGCGTCGACGACGCCCCCGGGGCACTCGCCTCGCTGATGACGGAGTTGAACATGGTCCGGTAACGGTCTCGGAGCAACGAAGGAAATCCCGTGAGAACGGGAAGCCCTCTTGTCCCCATAGGCGATTGGTTACGTGGAGCGCCAAACCGTCCCGATCGTGCTTGATCGTTGCACCGCGTGCTCCTGCAAGTACCAGCAGAGGCTAAGGGCAATGCTGGGCGGCTGAAACGAGATTCTGCCCTGTCTCCACGACGCGCGGGTAGATCTCGAATGCGAAGCGGTGACGGTCTGGCTCGCGCAGCTTCACGTGTTCCTGTATCAGCGACCGCGACCCTTTCAGAGACCTATCCGTCAGAGCTCGCTGCCTCGGCGTCGAGTCCAGCGTCCACGCAGGTGTTGTTCGGGTTGTTCACGGTGAACGAGCCTGAGGTGGGGGTGACGTAGTCCCCGCACTTGCACTGAGGACCGCCGCACACGCCGCCAGGCCGCAACACGAAGGTCACGTCAGCGGAGTAGGTGAACCCCGACGCGAAGATCAGCTCGACGTGACAGACGCCAGGGCTCTCGGTGCCAACATAGACGTTGCCGTACCGCATGTACGAGGATAGGCCGGCGTCCGGCATGGCGCACGGGCCCGTTACCGAGACGCTCTGCAAGTCGGTCGAGCTGCATGCGAGTTCGAACACCGCGGGCCCAGTACCAGGGCAGCCTCCGCAGCAAGCTTGTTGCGAGTTGCATGCGGCGACGACGGCGAGAAGACCCGCCACGAGAACCGCCAGAGTGACCGCCGCGCGCATCGCGCAAGGATAGGGCAGGATATCGGGCCGGGCGGGTTCAACGGAACGAGCGTGGCTGGGCCGCTCTGGGCCGGGTTCATGGCGTTGGTGAACGGGCAGGCAGGCGCGACCGGCGTGCAACCGGTCGGCTTCGCGAACCCGGTGCTCTACGGCATCGCGGGTGTCCCAACCTTGTACAGCACGTGTTTCAATGACGTCACGAGCGGCAGCAATACCCCTCTACCCAGCAAGAACGGCGCAGGGCCACTGTTTCCGCTCGAGTTCAGCGCAGGGCTGCCGATGAACGGGTTCCCGGCGGTCCCTGGATACGATCTTGCGACCGGCCTCGGTAGCCCCACCTGCACGCTGATCACGCAACTCGCCAGTCCGACACCTCTCCTCCCCGTTCCGCCGCCCAGCACGACCCCCATCCCGCCCGCCGCCTTCGCGGGCCTCAGCTCGAACGACACGTGCGGAATGATCTCGGGCGCCGTGGAATGCTGGGGAAACAACGGCAACGGACAGGATGGGAACGGAACGACGAATCAACAGCTGACGCCGGGCTGTGTGACGAACCTCACCGGTGTCGTGCCGGCCATCCAGGTCGTCCAGGGATTCGGTCACAGCTGCGTGCTCTTCTCGGACGGCGGCGTGTGGTGCTGGGGCGACAACTCGGTCGGCCAGCTCGGCAACCCCACGCCGAGCAGCTCGTCCACGCCGGTGGTCGCGCAGAGCGTCGACGCCGTCTCCATGGGCAATCCGCCGACCCAGATTGCCGCCGGCGGGGACACGACCTGCGCGCTCCTGAGCGACGGCTCGGTGTGGTGCTGGGGCTCGAACAGCCGAGGTCAGCTCGGCACGGGCTCGGCGAACGGCGGGGCCAACCCGCCTACCCAGGTGCCGCTTCCCGTGGCGAGCCAGGTGGCCGTGTCGCCGGGCGGGTCATTCGCTTGCGCGCTCCTTGCGAACGGGGGCGTCGATTGCTGGGGCTCGGGCTATCTGGGCGACTTCAACCTAGACACGAATTCGGCGCCGGTGGCGGCCTTTCAGCTGACGAACGCGACGTCGATCGCCTTGGGCAGCGGGCACGCTTGCGCGATTGTCGCGAAATCGGGTACGCCGAACAGCGTGCTCTATTGCTGGGGCGACAACAGCGAGTCGGAGATCGGCGAGGGAGACGTCAACACCGGCGCGTTCCCGATGCATGAGAACATCCCGGTCGTTGCAACGCAGGTGAGCGGGTGCACCTCGGCGTGCCCGCCGCCGGTCCAGATCACGGGCGTGGCGCTTGGCAACAACTTCACGTGCGTGGTCGCCGGGGGCAAGGTTGAATGTTGGGGCGACGACACGTTCGGTCAGCTTGGTGGAATGCCGTCGATGTTTCCCAGCCCCGTCCCCAACACGGTCAATGGGCTGACCGGGGTGACCTCGCTCGCCGCCGGCCCCGGCCGGGTGTGTGCGCAGGTTTCGGGCAGCGGCATCTCGTGCTGGGGGGAGGGTCCCGTCGGGGACGGCTCGACCGGCGCCGTGGGCACCCCAACTCAGGCAACATTCACGAGGTGTCCTTGAGAAGGACGGCAGCGACACGGAGGGGCGACGCCGTCGCAAGGTCGGGGCGTGAGACGAAGGCCGCGCTGGCCTGGCCTTTCGTCGTCGTTGTCGCCGCGGTCGCGACAGGTTGCTCGGGGCCCGGCGATGGCCCTCAGAATGGCGACGCCGGCCCTCCGGACGGCGACGCCGGTCCGCAGAACGGCGACGCCGGTGCGATGTGCGCAGGCGACTCGGGGTCACCGCCGCCGAGCTGCGCGCCCGGTGGCCCCGGGATGAGCGACTGCGGCTCGTGCATGGAGAGCTGTTGCTCGAGCCTGAACGTCACCGGCGGGACCTACGACCGCACGTATTCGATCGTGGACGGCGGACAGAGCGGAGAGGCCGATCCGGCGACGGTGAGCACGCTCCGCTTGGACACGTACGAAGTGACCGTCGGCCGGTTCCGTCAATTCGTCGGAGCCTGGAATGGAGGGGCAGGCTGGACGCCGCCCGCCGGCGCCGGCAAGCATGCGTACTTGAATGGCGGCAGCGGTTTGAGTGCCACGGGTGGGGGGTATGAGCAGGGCTGGGATCCTTCGGGCGATAGCAATATCGCCCCGACCGGCGCTCACCTTTCCTGCGACTCGTACGCTACGTGGACGTCCTCGGCCGGCGACCACGAAAGGCTGCCGATCAACTGCTTGAACTGGTGGGAAGCGTACGCTTTCTGCATTTGGGACGGAGGCTTTCTGCCGAGCGAGGCCGAATGGGAATACGCCGCCGCGGGCGGAGGCCAGCAGCGAGAGTACCCTTGGGGCTCGACGGATCCGGGGACGAACAATCGCTACGAGATCTACTCGTGCAACTACCCGAGCTCGTCGGGACACTGCACGAGTGTGATCAATATCGCGCCCGTCGGAACTGCTGCCGGCGGGTGGGGGTTTTGGGGCCAGCTGGACCTGGCAGGCAACGTCGAAGAGTGGACACTCGACTATTACGTCGTTCCCTATGCGGCGGGACCATGCACGGATTGCGCATACCTCACGACGGCGCGGCTTCATGCGGCCCGGGGCGGCAACTTTCTCGAAGCTCGAGCCAATTTGCTTCCTCCGTATCGTGACGCGGCCCCGCCGACCCTACGGAGCGGCTACTTCGGAGTCCGTTGCGCTCGAAGCGCGCTGTGAGCACGATGCACGAAGTCATCGGTGCCGTGGATGTCGCCGAAGCACCGCGCCACCGACACCGCTAGCCGGACTTTCGCGAGTAGGAAACCGTAGCGATCCTGGGCGGTCAAGCGGCGGCCGGGCGTCGAGCCGTCGTGCAACATGACGTTCAAAGTCGGCGGTTGACACGACACTGGAACGCGCATCACCGCGGTTCGGTCCCGCATCTTTGCGCGAGTAACGTCGATAGCTCACGGCATGTGCCGGGGATCCTTCTCGTCGTTCCTCATCGCCGCCACGAGCTCTTCGTAGCCGGTGACGCACGCCTCCGGGAACGCCTCCTTCATTGTGGAGATCAGGCGATTCGCTTGCTGCTCGGTGACTCCGACGGACTTGACCAAGTTGCGCCGCGTCTCCTCCAGGATCTCCTCCGACCAGTAGATCTGGAAGAGCGCTGCAGATGCCGCTCGCAGCAGCGTGTCGCGCAACGAGAAGGGATAGAGCACGTTCGCGTCGAGGACGACCTTGAAGGGCGCGATGATCATCCGGGCTCGCCGACGGCTACTTCAGTTCGGAGTAGCCTCCAAACTCTTCGCTGAGCTGCGCGAGCTTGTCGAGAGCCGTCTTGCGGTCCTTGTCGCGCGTCTCCTTGAAGGCGAGCACGTCCTCGATCCGGAGAAGTCGATGCTTCCCTGTCTTGGTGAAAGGAATTTTCCCTTGTCGAGTAAGCGGACGAGGTACTGACGGGATACATTAAGGAGGTCAGCGGCCTGCTGGGTCGTGAGCTCTTTGCCGATTGGGACGACGGTAATGGCGTCTCCCCGGGCGAGGACCTCCGCGACGCGCTCGAGCACGTAGAACACGGACTCCGGGATTGGGATGGCTTCCCCGCGCGGACCGACGAGCTGACACTTCGGGGCTCGGCGTCGCGACGGATGAGCGATGCCGTCGAGGAGCTGAAGAGCGCCTGCACGTCGGCCCGCTGCTCAGGCGGGGCCGACACCGGCGTCATGCGTCGGATCCGGTCCTCGAGCTGCTCCGAGACGGTGGCTGCCATGGTTGAGAACATGGATCGCATTCGACCTAAACGCAACCATTGATTCGACCCAAACGCAACCCCAGCGGACGACCTCTCCGCGCATGCGCCGGGCCTACGCCAGAAGGAGCCATGCCTGGGCTGCCGCCGCACGATCTCGCGACCGCTCGACGGTGT
>CAVREO010000011.1:0-6764 GCA_963720145.1 uncultured delta proteobacterium | reverse complement strand
CTTTTGATGAAGAAGTCGATCGCCTGCCGGGCGCGACGCGCGATGGGCGGCCGGCGAGCCGCGGCTCTCGGCGCCATTGGCTCGATATCGATCGCCTTCGGCGGATGCACATGGTGGCAGCCGCTCCCCCCCGACCATCCGCTGCCGTCGCCGCCGGGCAGCGGCATTCGCGTCCAGTGCCCTTTTCCGAAGCAGGCTGGCGAAAGCGCTCGGCACACCTCGAGGCTTTCGTTCGACACCGGTTTGAAGAACTGGCCCGATTGGGATGGCGCTTTCGCCGACGCCCAACCCATCCCAGCGCGCGAGGTGCGCGCCAGGGACGTGCATCCCCGATGGACTCCGGTGCAAGTGGCGGCGTTTCCGGACGACCACCCCTCGGGCGAGCGCTCCTCCCTCGTTCCCCTCGGGGGCGATTACTGGCGCGGCACCCCCTATCCCATCGTGGGCCACGGGGAGGGCCCCTGGGTCAGCTCGGCATACGCGAGCGGCGTGGCCGGCGGTACCCCGGAGTATCGCGGTGACGCCCCGACCGGATCCATGTCGACGCCTTTCGTTTCCGACCGCAGCTACTTGCGCGCCGAGATAGGCGGAGACGACGACGCCCGCGAAGGCGTGGAGCTTCTCGTCCAGCCCGGCACCGGCAGCGAGACGTCTGGCTGCGGCGGAGCGTCGCAGGAAATGTCCGCCGCGTGGCGACCCGTCAAGGGCTTCGAGAGCTACGCCAGGGTGGCCGTCTTGCGCGCCCGCGGCAATCAGGAGGCGGTCGAGCGGTACGAGCTGCCCATCGACGTCCCCGGGTGCAGGCTCCGCGGCCTCAAGGCGGTGTTGCGCATCTTCGATTTCTCGCCCGAGCATCACATCAACGTCGGAAGCATCGACCTCACCGACGAGCCGTACGGGGCCTCCGCCGACTCGTCCGCGGCCCCTGTCTGGGGCTTTGCGGACTTTCACGCCCACCCCACCGACTATCTCGGCTTCGGCGGCCTCCAGGGCCTTCACACGCTCTGGGGCGCTCCCGGCGGGAGCATTCACGAGTACGTGCGACCCGGCGAGAAGACGAATGCCGCCGCGGCGCGCGACCTCCCCCCCTGCGACGCACCGAAAGGCGCGTTCCGTTTCAACGGTCATCACGGCGGGTTCGCCGCTCCGCTCATGCTGAACGTCGCCGAGAACCGCACATCGGCCGACCTGGACGACGTGGTTCAAGTCGCGCTGAGCGACGAGCATCCTTCCGATGGGTCACCCACGTACTCGGATCACCCCGATTTTCGCCGCGGGTCGCACGAGCAGTACCACATCACCCAGATTCATCGTGCCTACCTCGGGGGCCTGCGGCTCATGACGGCGCTCGCCATCCACAACCGCGGTCTGGAGTATGGCGCGGGTTGGGTCACGTGCAGTCCCGAGGGGCGCCCCACGGTGGACACCACGGCGGACCTCGATATCGTGCGTGCCCACGTCGAGGCCATGCGCGAGCTGGCCGCGCTGAACAGCGACTGGATGGAAATCGCGTACACGCCGCAGCAGGCGCGCGAGATCATCCGGGAGAACAAGCTCGCGGTGGTTCTCGGCGTCGAGGTGGCGCAGCTCGGCGAGGAGCAGGAACGCTCGATCGAGCAGCAGGTGTCCGCGCTCGACAATCTGGGCGTGCGCCACGTGATCCTCGTCCATGGCATGGACAACCTGCTCGGCGGCACGGCCGTCTTCGAGGACTTGTACAACGCCGTGAACGACTGGATGCACCGCGACCCTCGGGTGCGCGACGAGGTGCTGCCGCTCTCCGGCCTGCTCAAGGCCAATCCGTTCGGGGGCGCGACCTTCTTCGAAGTGACGACGACACCCGGACCCGACACGGACCCGGTGAACGAGCCGATCCTCTTTCGCCTCGGTAACCCCTTTCGCATCGTCATGAGCGATGTGGCGCCTCGCCCGAGTCCGTTTACCTTCCACTTTCTGAACAAGCCATTCGGAGCGTTGCACCCGCTCATCGGCCTCAAGGCCATTTACGAAAAGGCTCGGGGCCCGTACGACGACCTGCCTCCGGGGCACCGGAACAAGCGGGGGCTCTCCGGGCTCGGCCGCGACTTCGTCAAGACGGTCATCGAGCACGGGATGGTCCTCGACCTCTCTCACATGTCCGACGAAACCTTGGACGGCACGTACAGGGCAGCCGACGAATCGTGCGAGTCCTATCCTCTCGTCGCCTCGCACGCCCATTTTCGGCGCCTCGGGATCAAGAACGACTACTCGGATCGAGTCTCCCCTTTCCTCGCCAAGACGAGCGCCAAGGTCCGAGGCGACCTCCTTGCGGGCCGCTTCCCGATGAACGCCTGCATCCGCAATCACGCCCAATGCGATCCGGAGGTCCTCGATGCCGCCATGGCATCGAGCCAGCAGCCGCCGGTTCACGGACCCGGCACGGTGGATCCGGGCAACCTCCCGCGCGAGTTCGATCTGTCGACCTACGAGGTGGAGCAACTCTCCCGCCGGAGGGGGGCGATCGGGGTCTTCCTCGGGCAGGGTGCCATCGACTCGACCCCCGTCGATGCGCCCAACGATTCGGCACGTTCGCCGTTCCGCAACGACTGCGCGGGTTCGTCCAAGAGCTTCGTTGCGGCGCTGCTGTACGCGCAGCAGCACATGGAGCACGGCGCGATCGGGGTCGCGTCCGACTTCACGCAAATCGCGACGGTCGCGGCGCGCTTTGGCGAAAACGCCTGCGGTGGCTACGCGGGCGCGGGACATGCCTCGGGGTCGGGCGCACAGCTCCTCGAGACGCTCGTCGAACCGAACCAGTATCGCCTGGCCGACCAGAAAGACGCGGTCGTCTACAAGTCGGGCGTGGCCACGTGCGTGGGGGGAGCTCCGGAGAAACCGCGCCTGGACGGAGTCCCGTGCGGCACGAACGCGCCGCTCGAGCCTTACCGACTCGGGAGTCGCGTTTACGACTTCAACGTGGACGGGCTGGCGCACTACGGGATGGTCCCGGACATGCTGCAAGACGCCAGCAACGTCTTCGGCAGCGACGCGAGGCGCGAGTCTGTCCTCGCGCGGGTCTTCGCATCCGCCGATGGGTACATCGAGGCATGGCAGGCGGCGCGGGCGATGGCCGGGTGTGGCTCCGGTGCCCCGTGCTCGCCGCCGCCCGTGGCGACGCATCCCGACGCGTGCGGCGACCTATGCCCGTGCTCGTGGAACGGCGGCGCGCCCTTGCAGCTTCTCGACGAGCGCTTCGAAGTCTGCGAAACCGGCCGACGCATCCGTGTTCCTGCGGTGGATCGCAACGGAAACGCCGTCGGCGGCGACGAGCCCAAATACCAGCAGCGTCGTGCCCATCCGGGAGAGCGCGGCGACCTCACGCAACAGGGCGACTGGGCTGTGTTCCCGATCGGACCCCATCCGACCTGGCGTTGCGGCGACGGGCCTGCTCGCGCGCTCTCCTGCCCGTCCGGCGCGAGCTACGTCAAGGTGCGGCGGGTGCTCGACACGACCGTCCGGAGCTCCGTGCCTTGCGATTGGCAGGAGTTACCGCCCGAAGTCGGCAATCGACGCGTCGTCTTCCAGTGCCTTGCCGGTCCACCCGAGGGCGAGCGGCCGCGAACGTGCCCATGAGCCAGCGGCTCTGGGGGCCCCTCGTCGCCGTCGCGGTCGTCTTCGTTCCCTCGGCGGCGCGGGGTCAAATCGCCGCGGGCGTCGACGCCGGCGCGCTTCTCGACGACCGGGCCAGTAGCCCAGGGCTCGGGCTGAAGGCGCGATTCGGGTATCGCACGGCTCTGACGCGCGGCTCGCCGTTTCATCTGTTCATTTTTCAACCCGAGGCCATCGCGGGCTACGGCAGGCTGGGGCTCTCGACATCGTCGAGCCCCGAAGCGCAAATCGGCTTTGCGGGGGGCGGGCTACGGCTGGGCGGGCTGACCGGCCGGGTCGAGCCGTTCGTCTACTTTCACGCGAGTTACGCGTTCGGGACGGGCGGGTCGCGGATGCTCGCGGACGGAGGCTGTGCGCTGGACCTCCGCTTGCCGTCTGCCAGCATCGGGCTCCATTTCTCTTACGACTGGCTTCTCCCCGAAGGGAACGCAAGGTCGTGGTTCGAGCTGGGCCCGCACTTCGAAGTGCGATGGTTCTGAGTCAGCGCGAGGCGCACTCGATCGGCGTCGTGATGACGTGGTGGCCGCTCGGTGTCTGCGCGCTGAAAGCCACGAGGCCGTCGCCGCCGTCGAACGCGACGCTCGGACGTCCGATGTCGGTCACGTCCTGCGGGGCGATGCTGATCGGAGCCGCGGTGGGCTCGGCCCAGTGCCACAGGGGCTGCGCGCGGACCTGGTCTCCCTCGACCCAGACCAGCAGAAAGCCGTCGTCGGCGAAGGACGCGAGCGCCGGACCAATCGCGCCCCCGCCCTGCCCGCCCGGCGGAATGGGGAACGCGTGCTCGACCAGGCGCGGCTGGCCTCCACGGGCAATGCCGAACGAGGCGTGCGCCCAGTCGTAGGTGACGACGCCGAGCACGATCCGCGGCTCGCCGGAGGGCTGCCACTCGACGCGTGCCTGGTACGTCTCCACCGAGCTGCGGGCGTACGCCGTGTCGGGCGCCGGCGGCCGGGGGCATTCGCCCAGCACCGTGCCGAGGGGCTCGCCGTCGGGTGCGATGCCGATGGTCAGACAGGGCTCCACCTGGTCGGCGACGACGACGTCGAAGCCAAACCCGCCGCGACGGGTTTGCACGACGGGCTCGCCGCTGTAGACGTTCGTCGCCGCGATTCGCGGCGAGCCGGCGATTCGGCAGTTCGGAGCCGCCACGAAGGCGGAGGCCACCGGCGCCGTCAACGCCGCCACCGCCGTGGCCGGCGCCGCCGGACGGACCGCAGACCGCGCACACCCGCAGGCGAACGTCACGCTACAGACGGCCAGTCCTGCCAAGCCCAGGATCGCTGCGCACCGTTCGATTTCCATGACCCCTCCGTTCGTTGCGGCCCCCTCGGACCATCAAGAAAGCCAGAGACAGGCCGCGGCGCTTGTGAGCCCGATCGCCGCCTCGGTGCGGAAAATAGCCCCGCTCCCTTGTTTAACGCCGGACGCCGGGCGTGGCAACGGTCAATCGCCACGCTTAGGCCCCCTTGGCCCATTGGCCCACGTAGGGCCAGGTCGGCTATAGCGTGGCGCTCGTGCGACTCGCCCCGGCTCTCCGGCTGTGGAGCCCCACCGTGGCGATGATGCTCGTCTCGTTCGTCAGCTACGTGGATCGAACGACGCTCGCGCTGCTCGCGCCCACCATTCTCGCGGACCTGCAGCTTTCGGCGGAGCAGTACGGTTGGGTGATCTCCGCATTCTCGCTTTGCTACACGGTCTCGAACCCTGCGTGGGGCGCCGCGCTCGACCGCGTCGGCTTGCGCCTGGGGATGACGGCGGCCGTCGCCCTCTGGACGGCGGCGTCCACGTCGCACGCACTGGCCGGCGGGATGCTGGGGTTGGTCTGCGCCCGTGCACTCCTCGGGCTCGGCGAAGGAGCGACGTTTCCCGGCGGGCTTCGCGCGGCCACGCAGACCTTGCCCGAGCACCTGCGCTCGCGCGGCGTCGCCATCGCCTACGGCGGCGGCTCGCTCGGTGCCGTGCTGACGCCCGTCGTGATCACGCCCGTCGCGCTCGCGTACGGGTGGCGCGGGGCGTTCGTGGCCACCGGCCTCCTCGGCGCCACGTGGATCGCCCTTTGGCTCGCGGTCACCCCGGTCACGCCGGCGGCGGCCGCTGCGCAACCCGCGAGCCGCCGCGCGCACGTTGGCCGCGGCAGCCCCGGCAGCGGGAGCCTCCCCCGCCAATCCCTCGCGAGCCGCGCCGCTCCTCGACGCTCGCCTCGCCGCGTTCCTCGGGCTCTACGCGCTGGGCGGCCTGCCCCTCGCTTTCGTGCTGTACAGCGCCCCGCTGTACCTCGCGCGGGCGCTGGGCCAATCGCAACATGCGCTCGGGTCGCTGCTCTGGATCCCCCCACTCGGCTGGGAGCTCGGGTACCTCGTGACGGGCTACGTCGTCGACCGGCGCGCGCCAATCCCGGGCGGCGCGCGACGCGCGCGAGAGGTCATCTCGCCGGGCTTGCTTTTCGCCGTGGCCTTCGTCGGCGCACCGCTCGCCGTCGTACCGCTGCTCCCCGGGCTGGCGCTGCCCCTCGTCGCCCTGTTCCTCGCGACGCTCGCCTCGGGTTCGTTCATCATTCTCGCCCTGGCCTACGCCACACGGGAGCTCGGCGTCGGAAGGGCCGGGCTGCTCGCCGGCCTCGGCGCCGGCGGGTGGTCGGCCCTCGTGGCAATCGCGATGCCCGCGTTCGGCCGGCTCTTCGACCACGGGCGTTTCGGCGCAGCGTTCCTGCTGGCCGGCCTCGCGCAGAGCGCCGGCGTCGCAATCTGGGTCGGCCTGCAAAAGCAGCGCAGCACGCCTACCATGTAGACAAACGGCGCAAGCCTCCAGAATTGCCTCCCTTTCGAGGATTGGGAGCTTGCCGCAGAGGTCGATTCCACGGGATACTGATTACCGTGGGGATACATATTACTCCGAGCCTGATTCTGGTCGCGACGTGCGTCGCGGCTGTCGTGAGCTCCTGCTGGCTCGAGCCCAAGGTCGCGCGGCCGGCGCTCGCCGTGCAGCAGGCGGCCGTGCCGAAGGTCACGCAGCAGGAGAGCCCCGTCTGGCTCGGCGACAATCCCTCGCCGGTCGAAGCGCCGCCACCTGCGGTGGCCGCGGAGGATCTGCGGCGGCAGCAGCTCGCCGATTGGCTC
>CAVREO010000010.1:0-302188 GCA_963720145.1 uncultured delta proteobacterium | reverse complement strand
TTCGAGAATCCTGCCGTGGGAGAGAACTTGCAGGTTAGTGTGCACTAAGGGTGTTAGATTGTCAGCTAATGTAGAACAGGACCATCCTCTCATTGGATTTGGTTACGAGGCTCTTGAGGGTATCCCAACCAGAGAAATGATCAAGCAACCAGGAGTTCTCGATTGGGCCATTCAGGAGTACATGCAGAAAGGTTCTGGACCACTGGCTGGCGGTGTTACTGGAACCGCATTTTTATCCTCTTCTTCAACGCTTCCGCCAGAAGAAAGAGTAACCTTCGCCACAAGCTTGTCGAAGCTCGCAGAGGAATATTCTAGCTCCGTAACTGGCGGTCTGCGCAAGCAAATGGACCTGCAGAAAGAATTACTCCTCAACGAACACGAAGCGGATATTCAGTATAATTTCGGTGCTGCCGGAGTAAATCCTCACGCCGGTGAGGCCACGGCAACTCTTTTCGACCATAATGACCCCGGCGGTTATTCAGGCATCGTCACTGTCCTCACTCATGCATTCTGCGCGCGGAGCGGTCCATATTCAAAGTCCAGACTTTGCGATTCCACCAATCATCGATCCGAATTACATGGCCAACCCATTAGATATCGAGATACTCTCTCATGGCCTCCTCTTTACGCAGGCCATATCTGAGGCAGCACCGTTATCGAACCTTCTCAAGGATAACGAGACTGGTGATGGGAAGAAGACCCAGCCTTCTTTTCATATTAAGGGGAGATTGACGAAAGAAGACGCAGTCAGAATTATTCGCGAGTCGACTTCCAGCTCCTTCCACCCAGTAGGAACCTGCTCCATGCTGCCAAAAGAGGATGGAGGTGTCGTCAATTCAAGTCTAAGAGTTTATGGCACGAAAAATCTCAGGGTAGTGGATGCTAGTATCTTTCCGTTGAATGTTCGGGGAAATCTTGGGAGCTTGGTGTACGCAGTCGCTGAGCGGGCAAGTGATTTGATAAAGAATGAGAAGGACTAGCGAGGAAGCATGATGGGCTTTCGAAGTTATAGTCGTGTGAGCCCTCTTTTAGCCAGCTCAATGCAAATTTCTTAGATCTTAAAGCCATCAAATTTTGTACTGCGCAATATGGAGGGTGGTACACTTGAGGCGCTCAGTCCACTGGCAAAGTTGTCCGACATGTACCCCTGAAATAAGCGAGATATCGGCGATTTGGCACCACTGACCAGGTAGAACCTGGAAGTTAGTGGAATAGTGGTGTAGGAGAACCCATATGTCAAGTATTGATATTTGTGGAAATAAATCGAGGGAGGCTTGGGACTGCTTTCATAAGGCAATGAGCATCTTGACTTCTTCGTTTCAGGGGCATTTGAATTCTGAGGTTTAAGAATGCGAGTGCTGCATTTAACCAGGTCAAGCATGCCGAAAATTTACTACTATAGGAGATGCCACATTGCAGAGTCTCTGGTGTTTCTTCGCCTCTTCGATTGCTGATTAATTGATAATTCAGCACTGTGGCCAGAAATAGCGAGGTGATCGCGAGGCTGGCGTAGACTTTCGTTCTCATTTTTGATTTTCATAGTAAAGGCGCAATTTCTCAAGAAATCAATGTAGTACTTTGAACTTTTAAATCTGCTGCGTTCTTCCCTTTTGGCTCTCTTTTACTCTCTTATTGACAGATGTGGAATTCGGATATGTACTCGAGTCTCGATACATGCTTCACACCATTAGAGCTCCAAATATGATTACTAAGGCGGCACAGAGACCAAGCCAAGTATGGAATGCAGAATGAAGTAGGCGATGATGTAGAGTTTTCAAGACGTCGAAGGAGATAAAAATAGTCTTTGAAAGAAGCTCTGCTTTGATTAAAGAAGAATACTGGTACCAAGAGGAGGCAAAAAGAGAGGACTACCGGGCTATAAGTAGATCTTTAAATTGCAGCGGTGGCACGAAGAAGCAGAGTTGATATTAAATCCGTGGCGCAATCCTTACTTAATAATTGTATGTACGGACAAACACCATTTAAGACGTGGGAAACTCATGCCCGAGAATCAGCTTCCGTTCCTGCTCCGGCGGCTGTTGAACTCATTTCGTTGAAAAGTGAATTCCTTATAAATTGCAGCGAAAACAATACCGAAGTCGAAGTATTCGCAGGATGAGGGTTAGTGTCATTATCTAAGATCCGTTATGCAATCAGCCGAACAATCGATAATAAACAAATTGCATACTTTCTTGCTTATTTGAATCATGGATAATCAATAAAGTCCTCCAAGATATTTTACGCCAGGAACCCTAAACAGGAATGGTGCTGCCAGTATATACCACTGACAATATAGCATAATCAGCATTACTCGTTCTAGAATCTTAGATTGCCACATTCCTGGATTTCAGGAACGACACTGCTACAGAAGCTGATGGCAAAGCCATGCGGTCGATCTCGCACCTTCATGGAAAGAGGTTATCTCGAGGCAAAACCTCAGAAAAATTGCGAAGTGCAACGAAAAGCAGCAAGTTTATTTCGTTGCAGAACACACCTGTCAGGGAGTCTATCACCTCGAACCAGCTCAAACTCCCCTTTTTGTTGCATGTAGCATTTTAAGCGAGGCCCTCCTCCTATCCTCTTGGTTTGGATAGTCCTGAATAGTCCAGAATTTATCAATCTAAAGATAGGATTTCCGCTTCGGACGTAGGGGAATGGGGCAGTAAAGACATTTCCAACGCGGAGTAAATGAGAGTAGGTAGCCAAGGCACGGATGAAGCCCCCCTTTTCCCATCGCAGTAAACTGGGGCTAGAATTAAGAGATATGGCACTCACTATTTCTTTTAATCCCAACAATACACTCTAGTGTCTAGAAATCTAACGCAGAGTTAGTATTCGGGACATTCCATTTCACATTTGTTTCTGATGCCTTTTGATCAATTGAATACACGAATATCACTCATCAATAAAGTGAATGAAAGTAGAGATAATTTGATACTATAATAATAAGCAGAAAAGTGTCGGATGCTATAGGTATTTATATCAGAATGCGAGGTGTATTCGAACAACTTTAACTTATAAGCTTCTGCTACGAGTTGCTGCAAGTAAGTGGACTAATTCAAGGTATTAACATGTTTTACATTAGGAGGGAAGAGCGTTGTAGATCGACTGTTTAGGTTAAGCCATTTCTTGAAGGTCCCTTCTTTTGCAGAGGCCCTCGATCAGGAGTTCACGTTGTGATTCAAGGAGATTGTTGTTATTCATCAATGAAAAACTTGACATTCATAGACTGCCTATCTCATCCTATCCCATGCCCGTAGCGCAGGCCAAACATAAGAGGTATACCCATTTCCCATCCAATTCAACTCCAAAAAATCATCGGCATATACATATGCCCAGACCCATTTCCCAAACGCCATCAAACCCAAAATTATTTTCAAGAAGCAGTTAAACAAATATCGTCCATTTCTCCTCTCATCTTCCTTTATAGTCTGGTTTCCTCGCCATGTTGACAGCAGGCGGAGGTCCATCATCAACTGGATAAGGCAACGGAGGTCTTGGTCTCATCGATGCCGTCGACTCCTGACCTGGAATCGGGGTCTTGGGCGGAAGCGGTGGAGGCTCGACACGCATTGGTGGTTTGGGCCGTTGGCGTTCATCTGAGGTGGTAATTGCTATTTTGTCTGCTCCGGCTGCGGTGCGGTGTTCGCTTGGTGTAGGAGCGTGAACGACAAAACGATCTGCTCTGGGATCGTCAATCATAGCAGCTGATGTGCGAGGCGAAGGCCGTGGTGGTGAATGGTTTTCAGAGGACGTGCGAGGAGAGGGTGTTTTCCTGTGTCCTGGGACTTCGAGCGTGTCATGGTGGCCGGACTCGTATGATGGGCGAGGGGGTGGAGTTCTGGTTGGCGTGAAGCTAACCGGAACTTCGGCCGGGAGCTCGATAGCTGTGGGATAGGCTTCTGGGACGTCTTGAAGACCTTTGTACTCTCCGCTGTCTCTCTTTCTCATTGTTCCAGTTCTTCTCATTGTCGAATCGAGTTTTTGCTCGGTGAATCTTGGCAAGTTTCGCGGCGGCTTCTAAATTCATCCTCTGGATATCACTCTTGCCTAGATACCGCTTTGTTCCTGTACTGATATCTGCAAGGCGATTCCATTCATTCATGCCAAATTCTCCAACTCCTATCTCGACATTCAGTCGATAGTAGTTCTCGATGTTGACGCCACGCTTGCTTAGACCTTCTCGGACCATATATTGGTGAGTCTCCTCGCAGCCTTCGATTTTCGAAATCAACCTTCGTCTTGCCTCGGCAAAGTCCCCCATGAATCCCTCGTACCATAGATGTTGGTTGTTGTCACTTCCCGATGGTCTCTTGCCCGTCCCAATACTCACAAACACTCCGATATCGCGGCCTGGCCACTCGTTGACGCAAGCCTCGTCCAGGGCGTACGGTGCTGGGTTGTATTTTCCTGCGCCTTCATCGATGAAAACGAGACTGGCCGATTTGTATTGGCTTGAAAGCCAATCCAGTTGCTGAAGTTGCCCTTCCTGCTTGCCAAATCGTACAATCAAATTCGGGCTTGAGGTTCTTTCCGTGAATCATATGATCGTAAAATTGCTGGTCCTCCCCCTGGAGGAGTACCTTTGTATATTGCGGTAACAGCACTGTTTCCTCTTAGCCTAGTTTTAAAATTATTTGGAAGGGAGTTCTTACGTTTTCGTTCGGTTTTCGCGCGTATCGTAGAGCAGAGCCTCTGCATTACCCCACCTAAGAGCATGCAGTGGTCGAGGCTGGTAGCTACTTGGACTTCTCGCACTGAAGCTGGCTACGCTAGCATTACTGGCGTGACGCCGAGGCGGTCCTCTGTTCAAAGGGCTGAGCGGAGAATTGCGAGCTCCTTCTGGTTCCTCGCCATCGTTGCCTTCGTCTTCGTAGATCGTATGTTCTCTCACACATTCCTTGATAGCCTCCTCTAACTTCGAGGCCTTGAACAAAGTCGTCTTGTAGGGTATTCCCGCAATGGTTTTGTCCGTTTCAAACACCTTCCTCGTCATTCGTACGTAAACCTCTTTGCATGTCTCGAGATCCAATCGTAGCCGCCCAAGCATGAGCGCAATCAAACCACCGGTGCCCGTCCCCACGATAAGGTCGAAGTGATCTGCTGGTTTCGGAATCTCGTGCCTTCTCGGAGCCTTGCCTTCCATCTCGACATATGTCCGGTGCATGAGCTCTTGAATGATAATGAGCATGGAGTAGCCTCGCACGCCACCTCCATCTGCGTCGCATTAGTGAGGGGTCATGAAGAGTATCTTGTCGTGCTCACCTAGAGATAGGATGCGGAGAGGAGGACCCTTAGTGGTATCCTTCCTCCGCAATGCGCCATTCGATTCCATCGTGCTTGCTGGTTGCGCAGATGAAGCACTCTCGTCGATGGTTGAGAGTCTGCTTCTCTGCGATCGTTTTGTAGAGGCCGCAGCCAAGAAGTTCAGGCGCGCCGTAGTGACCGCTGTTCTGCAATGATGACTGTGTTGTTGTGAATGTGGAGCGGAAGAAATGCGTCAGCCGCAGATGTATGCGAATATGAGGAGATATTCAAGATCTTGTCAAGGTGGTGGTGGCCTTTCTTGTCGGGCCCCAAGAGTGACGATGTTGCAAGGCTATGCTCGCTTAACGTTGATTTGCAGGGGAGCCCGCAAGTTCGCCGACCCAAGTTCGCCCTGAAATTTTCTAGAAGGCTTTGCGGATATTTCGTACTACTACCAGTCCAGTGTGCAAAAATAGGAACTACTGATAGACCACTAGCTTCCTGACGACTTTTTAAGGATGGCGATATTCACAGAGAGGGGGAAAGTGAATCCGCTCGCCCATTCAGCAGCGCTTACGCAACATCCACTCTCTTGCCAGGCCCGTATTATCCGTCTTGACTTCTATGCCAAGTTGCCCGGGGTGCTTGGAAGCTCTTCGAGATTTCACCACTTTGGTTCGGCGTACGCGGTCATCGATCATGCTCACCTGGCATGATTGGCGCTGTCCCCTGGTTGGAATGACGTTGATTGGACCCTCAGGGGTCTTCAGCTCAAGAGGGGTTGCTGTTTCAAGCCTTTGCGTGGCTGTGCAGTTTGTTCGCTGGCATGGGTCGACTTGAGGGGCAAGTATTTTGCCCTTCTACACCGCCTACGGTATTAAGACAGCACCTGAAGCTTGAACGAATGGTCCGAATACGATTCCTTGGATTGATACGACTCCGAGCGATCATTGACTCGGTAGGTACCGCTTGGTCCTATTAGGAACAAGCCTGTGCCCAAAGCTTTGGTGATCGCAAACACCACTCTATCAATAGCAGTCACTGCTTGCAAGGCATGTCCGAGTGCGTACAGCCTCGTCGAGAACATTCGCAATGCACCGAAGAAGCAGATTCAGCGACCAAGGAACAATGTCCACGGCCTATACAAAATTCTCGGACTATTGTTGACAGTTTGCGATAAGGAGATGTTGCCTCTGCACGACTGCCGTCGCAAATCATCCAGGATTAGGAAGTGTGGCTAGTGACCTGTACAAACTGAGCTGCGATGTCATTTCCCTGCTCAACTCGTTTGTTGGGGCTGCCTAAAGCAAAAGTTTCAGAGGTGGCACCTGGGAGAATCCGTAGTACTCCTAAATAGGGGGGCTAGTTAGGGAGGATGATGGAGGCTAGTACCCCTTCTTTAAGTTGAATTGACGACATGGTGTTAGGAAGTCATTTTCATGATGAAGCTATTATAGATAGACAGTAACACTATGAAAAACTAGTAAGGGATAGAAAGATTAATTAAGAGCCGGTCGGAGTAGTAGTAGATTATCCAAGAGCGCTTGCCGCTACTAAATGAATTAGGCCAAGCCAGGCTATTCCCGACTAGCAGAACTACTATTCACAAATGGGACTTCTTGCTAACTTGCACTTATCCTATTCGAGAATAAGAAATGCTATTCTATAATAGTACCGTCCTAGTCTCTGGAAGTCATGCTATTAGCGAACAACATATGACCTTCGGGGATAGTGGCATACCATTCCCGAACTGAAATATTCGTGTATGGGCAGGAACATATACAAGTTAATCATCACCATAGCGGTATCTTTGTTGAACTTGTACATTTGTAGATTTTCATACTCGTATTGAACTGACGAACTAAGCTTTACCGGAAACCAAAATCATCATTTGTTTAAGGAGATTGAAAGAGAGGCCGAGAATCGCTGAATTCGCGCCGATTTACATAGAAAAGACATCCAAGAAGGAGTGGGACAATTATCAAACAACCTTTAGCCTCAGAAAAGAGGGCCAGCACTCCTTATAAATTACCAGTTCGGAGATACTTGCTTGCTAGAGGCAGAATCCTAATTCAACCCTCGGCATGCCCCTGATAAGAACGAGAGCATCGCATCGTCGATGGACATTGATTCGACGGAAGGAAGTGGTTCGAGCCTAAGCTGAGACCGAGTCTCAAGCAAAATTTGAATTCGAGACTACGGGAAAGCGCAATTTATGATCATCCTACAACCATAGTGGCAATCTAGCAAATTATTGATCAATTCGAGCAACAATTACAGACTCCCTTATGGAACAGACGTGGCCGAATGAAAAAAAGACTAAAGTCACCGAGAGATCGAAGCCCACATCTACCTCTCATTCCTAACCCACAAATTCGCAAATCCAATTACTGTACACATTCGGGAAGAACGGTGCCAAAATGGCATCGAGCCTGAATATTAAAGTCAACCAGGAAGAGAAAAGGAGGACTTAGCAAAGTGTTTCCATACCATATACGTTAACAAGTTTGCATAAGACCTTGCAACTAAAGAACGGGATTGTTTTTCCTGATGTCGGTATTGTATGTGGTCTTGAATTTTTGTCAAAAAAATCTCAAGACTTATACCCAGTAACCCGGGAAGTCAAATTGTCCTGCAGCTGTAAATTTTCTGTTGATGAGGCTATGGAAATGGCAGAAACTTGTTGAAGAAGAAACAATAGACGTGTTTTTCTCCTTTGGATATTCCATATCAGACCAGTGGAGCTAAGCCCCTTTGTCTCTCAATTTGGCCGTACATAGGTCGAATCATGTTCACAATCTTCTCAAATCTTACTCAAAAAGCCTTCCAATCCTCACTCTCATCATACTTTCCCAAATTCGTCGTTTTAAAATTAGGGTCAAGCTTATCCTCATCAACACATCGCGTTCATCGTCTTATTGAATTTTAGTCTCACCTGCCTAAGCAAAACCAATTGCTCACCCCATCCAGAGCCTACAATCGCAGCTGTGCTTTCTGCGGCCTCTCTCCCAATTCCTCCCGGCGCAGCTTTATCCAGCCTCTTCAACTGAAATCTCCCTCACTTCACTTGGCACACCCGTTACCTCGCTCCAAATCCTCACACAATCGGCGTAATTTGCCATCTTACCCTAGACCAAGTAAATTCTGCTTCGGGGTTGCGTTGACCAAGAGTGCAAGAAAAAGTCCTCTGTCAGAGGGGATGATGAACGGGTGGACCGCTGTGTTTTCCCCGGTTTACGCCAGATGTAGTCGTCATTTTCCGTGTCCTGTTGTCGCGATTAGCCATCAAGCCCTCTAACCCAGGAAGAAAATCAAAGAGACAAGAACAGACTTTTGCAGCACCCATAAACCCTCCACACCGAATCAAATTATCCGCATAAAACCCCATACTCAACAAACTAATCTTCTCCCACAATCTCCCTCCATCCTTCTCCTTCAAATACCGCGTCATTTCCGCCTGGGAATCGAAATGATATACATACGTATATTCCCTTTACTTCTTTCCTTGAATCCCGCAACGTAATGAATATAAAACGTTATAAAACAGCTCCATCTTCGTCTAGGATTTCAGAAACGAGGGTAGGCGCGGATACTGGGTGTGCTGGGTGCAGTGCTTATGCTACAGGCGGATGCTATAGGGGTATTCTACGGCGTTTAAGGCCTGTAGGTTGTCGCCCTAAAACGCGAGTACTGGGCGTTGCGGTTACTGGGAGTGCTATAGGGGCGTTGCGTTTGCTAGGTGTTCTTGTTACTCGCGTTGCAGCGTTACGGGTGCTGTGAACTCGGGACTCCTGGGAGTCCTAGGAGTCAAAATACTCACTTGAGAATTCGAAAGATCCGTCTCCACAACGGTGAGGCCTTCGGGCACTTCTAATATGCGTTGGATATCGCTGCTAATGTCAGACTGTTTCTTATGAATGAACCCATCTCGTCGCGACTCGAGGTGGAACGCTACAGCCCGAGGAGCGCGGCGATGAATGCGAGATGAGAACTCTGTGTGGAAAACCGCAATAGCTATAAGGAGATTGCGCTTCAAGTTGAGGCTGCTGGGGAAGAGAGAAACGGTGCCGTTGATGTAGAAGCTGAGGAAGTCAAACAGGCGGTCGTCGCTTTTCCCTATTTCCTTTACGCACTTCCCCCCATAACATCACGTGCGTCACTCGCAAAGCTACGATGATGCATGGTCACTGCCCGCTGCATTTATAGCCTTTCTATCTTTCATTGACACTAGGAGAGTATCTTCATGGTCTGTTATGCTTTCCAGAACTTCTGTTGGCCTCAAGATCATGTGATGTTAGAAGAGGCACGTGATTGAATCTCGAATGCGTCCGCAAGGGGGATCCATCTCTTTCTTGTACAGGGGATCTTATTCCATTCTGAGACCTGGTACCGAAACCTACTGTAATGCTCCGCGGGAGGCTTGAGGTCGATTTAAGCACTGCAAGTGGGCGCACTTGGCGTTCTTGGCTGCGGCGAAAATGTCACTTCTATCCAGTGTCGATGGGAGAGCGCATTCCACTATCCAGATGGATGCTGAGAACTCGCGATTCTTTCTTCTGTCATCTATTCGATCTCTTTTCATATTCTTGATGCTTGAAAGTCAGCAAGCTCAGGAATATTGCTATGACACATCAGCTGTTGCGTTTTCGTAATTTCTACCTGCTCCTGGGTCAGTCCACACCTCCAAATGTAATACGCCCATCCCAACGTTCCACCCACCTCGATGGAGGTGAGACCGAGGCTTGCGCCAGTTATCGAAATAGGAAGGTGGTTCAGAAGCTTGATAATAGGCGGAGATCGCGGGGGTGGCTGGGATTGGCTGGAGAGTGACGCCTGCTGGGGCAACGCCATGCACACCTTCCTTGAAAGCTTCTCACGCTTCTCTTGCATGCGAACCCACCTTTTTACAAATAATTGCGGGGTATAGCTTTGAGAAGGCGACCTGGGCATGTTTTGTCATGCTGTCAGATTCATAGCCAGTGCCAATGAAAGAGCTCGCTGGTTGGGTGACTCGGACGAATACTATGGTAGAGCTGCTGCAAGAACAAGGAAGAAGATAGGAAAGCACCGGCGATCACATTTCGCAGAGCTCGCCATTGGACGACCTGAGTTGCTCACTTCCAGTGACCTATCATGGAATACATATTAGCAAGGATGGCGGGTGCCTTGGGCGATCCAAAACTTATCCTCTCTTTCTTAAAGTTGACATCCCCTCTAACATTATCGTCCGTTGATTGACCCCTTCTCCTTGCTAATTACGCAAAACTTGCACCCTAAGCAAACCCAACGCTGAACATGGAGGAAATGGGGGAGAAACCCAAGTCCACGGACTCTCCGAGTACGCCGGATGAGGTCGTCCTCGCAAACCGCATAGCACCCCCACGTACATCAAGCCTCAAGGCCGCAAGCCACATGACCCAGATGTCACATTCGAAGAGTACTACTACTATGCTCAGAGGACCAGGGCAGAAGAGGCCGCTATCGAAGCTCCGAAAACTGATTGGCGAGAGATCCTCTTGAGGAAGAAAAAATCAGCTGCTATCGAGGGGCAAACACCCGTTTCACATCTTACGGCAGAGGACTTTGCAAATCGGACGCCCCATCCCGGTCGGCCGCACAGAGCGCAGCGTGGACCTGGACCCCCTGCCAGAGCGCGATGGCCTCCAGCAGCGTCGGCAGCGCCCGCGGATGCGACGGCTGTCGCGCCAGCCGCGCCTTCAAGATCGTCTCGCTCGCGCCGGCCATCGCGATCACCCTGGTGTCGCGCGGGCCCGGCGAGATGCCCATCGAAAGACTGCTCATCGGTTGTCTCCTCGCGCACGGCGGGCGTCCCCTCGACGGAGATCGCGTCCGAGCGCTCGGAGACCGTCGCCGCAGGGGCAACTTCTCGGCGACCGGTGTCCGTTACTATTTGTCGGCGCGCCGCCCGGAACTGGTCCACCCGACGAGCGGTGGCCCAGCGGCCGTCAAAGCTGCGCCAGTACCGTTGCTTGGACGCACGCCTCGCTTCCGCTCGTTGCCGGCGCGCGCACTCCGGCGAGCAGTAGATCTGCCCGCGATCGCACTGCGAGCAGAAGTGCACGACGCGGCGACACGCGTCGCGAACACACTGAACTTGCCGAAGATCGTCCACTCGCGCCGCACGCGACCGCCGGGAATTGGTCCTCCGCGGCCATGCCGTGCGACAACGTCCTCGTCGAACGCGTCCACTCGCGGCGACCGAGGGCTCGGAGCTCCACCTCCGGGCCCTTTCTCTTGATGGCGATCGGGCCGATCGTCGCGGCCAGACGCCTCGGTGGCCAACTACCCGGCCGTTGCGGGCTGCTCAGAATCAGGCGGATCCCGGAGCCCGGCTACATTCGAGTCGCGGAGGCCAAAGCGGACGATGCGCACGTCGCCGGCACGCCGACGATCCGCACGATGGACGCGGCGACGCTGAAGTGCAGGCTTACGAAGGTTGCCGCCTGGACACGCGAGAGGCTGACGAAGAACGCCGATGGGACTACCGGGTGGAAGCACGTACCGACGAAGCCGGAAGAAGACATCGTGGCCGGTGTGCTGAACTCTGGCCACTGGCCAACTACGCGCGTCCTCTCAGGCGTGACCGAGACTCCTATCGTGCGCCCGGACGGGACGATTCTGCAGACGCCCGGGTACGACCCGGCCACGGGGTACCTGTACGAGCCGCCGGCGCACGGGTTCCCGCAAGTGCCGGAGCAACCGACGCGCGACGATGCCAGGCGGGCGCTTGTGAGCCTGCTCGAGGTGTTCGAGGATTTTCCGTACGCGAACGATCTGAGCCGGGTCGTGCCGATTGCCGCGCTGCTCTCCATACTGGCCCGGCCCGCCATCCGCGGGAGCGTCCTCGGCTTCCTCTTCGAAGCATCGACACGTGGCAGCGGCAAGAGCTTGCAGGCGGACGCGATCTCGATCGTCGCCACGGGGCGCAGCGTCGGCAAGGTCACTTGGCCAGAGAAAGAGGACGAGCTGGAGAAGATCCTCTCAGCGTATGCGCTCCAGGGCGCAGCGCTCTTCAGCTTCGACAACGTGGCCACCGCCTTCGGCGGCGCGGCCCTTGACAAGGTGCTCACGTGCGATGACGCGGTGGACTTCCGCATCCTCGGCAAGACCCAAGTGCAGCAACAGATCCCGTGGCGTGCGGTTGTACTCGCCACGGCGAACAACCCCATGTTCCGCGGCGACACGTCGCGCCGGGTGCTCGTCTCGCGACTCGAGCCGAAGGAAGAGAACCCGGAAGAGCGCACCGGGTTCAAGCACCCTGATTTGCGCGGGTGGGTGCGGCAAGAACGTGCCCGGCTCGTCGTGGCTGCGCTCACCCTCTTGCGCGCGTACTTCGCCGCGGGGTGTCCCGAAAAGGTGACGCCGAAGGGTTCCTTCGAGGCATGGTCCTCAATAGTCCCGAGCGCGCTGGCGTGGGCCGGTTGCCCGAACGTCATCGAGGCCAAGCCGGAGGAGGGCGCGGACATGGAGAAGGACGTACTCCGGGACTTGCTCACTGCCTGGCCGACGGGAAGGAGCTTCACCGCGAAGGAGCTCTACGAGACGTCGAACTCCCACCTGTTCAAGGGCCCCGATACCGACGTCACCGAGCACGCGGCGCGAACGGCGTTCCGCGACGCCCTAAAGGACGTGCTCGGGGATGTGAAGACGGCCAAGGCAGCCGCCGGCAAGCTTCGCCGCATGCTCGGGCGCGTCATCGACGGGCGCAAGCTCGACAACCGCGACTATGACGGACACGACAAGGTGGCGAAGTGGTCGGTCACCCGAGCAGCCTAGCGTTGCGGGGTTCGCGGGCTCCTGCGGGGTTTCCGTAACTCATACCTGTTAGAAAAAATAAGTTCTTGTGGGATCGAGTTGTGGAAATACCGCCTAACCCTGCAAACCCCGCCACCCCCCCTGGCGAGAGGTCGGACCCGGTGGCCCGTAGGTGCGCGACCGGCCAAATGGGTGCACGCCTTGATCCTTCGGGAAACGATCCTCCCGATCCGCCTCGCTCGCGTTCGCCGGCCCGATTAAAATCCCGCGGACCGCCCCCGACCGGCCCTCGAGCGCGACTGGCCGGCGGTACTACGGGTACACAACCCGAGTCCGAGCGGAGGGAATCATCAATAGTTCCCGAATTGTTCGCCTCGGCGTCCTCGCCGTGGCCTCTATTCGTTCGGGCCGGACGGGCGTGTTCAGGTATTCGCGAGAGCCTTCGCACCGCGTGATCGACGCCGCGTACGGTCGCCACAAGGGATCCGACCGTCCGCGAGCTCGCCGGGATGATCGCGGGATAGTCGTAGCAGCTACCTTTAATTGTGAAACAGGCCCCTGAGCTCCCGTATGGCCAACGCGACGTGCTGAAGGTGGCCGTCGATTGCGATTGCGCACCATCGACGGTGCTCGTCGTACTGCGCGGACATCCGGTCAACTCGAGAACGCGCCAGCGCATCTACCGGCGGCTCGAGGAAATCGGGAAGCTTCATTGGATCGCCGCTGCCCCGGTGGGTGCATCGTGAGCGGGCCGCCCAAAGACGAGTGGGACCGGCTCACCGAAACGGTGGCCGGCCTAGCGCAGAAGGCTCGCCAGCGTGAGGCCATCCAGACGGAGCAACCCCGCGGGCCGGTGGACTTCCCCACGCCGGCCAGGGCGCCCAAGCCTCCGGTGGACTCGTCGCTATCGAGCCTCGTTCGGCTTGCGACGACGCTTAGATTGCACGAGCGAACCGAGCTGTCCGCCCACCGCACCGTTGGGGCGTTTCTCGCTCTTGCCGTGTCCGATGATCCGAACGTAGTCCGCCGTCCCTTGCCGCCCTTGGCGATGAAGGCCGCGGAGCTCGCGACGAAGCTTGCACACGCGTCCGTCATCGGGCCGCCCATCTCCGGAGACGTCGAGGCGCAAGTAGACGCGTTGCTCGAGGCGCTCCGATGATGGTCGCGCTGATCCCGGCCGAGACCGGCGGCAAGCTCGCCGTTCACGTGCAGAGCGTGGGCGACGTCGATGCCCTCCGCCAGACGATGCAGGAGCTCAGGGCACGGCCCGACGGCCTGAGGACGGCGGTCGATGTGCTCCGCCAGAAGCTCGTCTTCCTCAACAGGGACAAGTGTCGCGTGACGCCGACGCATCGAGAGCTGAACGAAGCATGGCGCGCGTTGCGCCTCTCCGACAACCGAAGGGAATGAACATGGGTTACTGGTCGAATTGCTCCGTGACGGACGGGACGCACTGGATTCCTCGCGCACAACCACGTCACGGCGGCAAAGCCAAGTGCGGGGGACCTGACGGCGAACGTCATGCTCCGGTCCCCGGCGAACGCTGCCATCGTGGCCACATCGCTCGAGACGTTCGAGATCGCGGCGGGGACGGCGAACCGTGCAGCGCAGACGCCTGGCCCGGCGCACTTCGTCAAAGGGCAGGGGATCGCAGGCGCCATCGCCGCCGGCGCAAAGACGTTCACTAGCCAGGCGAACGCAGAGGCGTACGCAACGGCGCTCGGCTGAGACCCGCGCTCGGTACCCGATAGCACGTACGTGTAACGGGGATCGACTCACGAACTACCTTAATGGGTGATCGTCGACTTCGAACCTCTGAACGCGCCGGCGTGCCGGGCACTCGATCCTTTCGCCGGTATCCCCGGGCGAAAGAAGCTGCTCGCCCCGCTGACCGAGTCCGCCATCATCCGAGACGCGGAAGGACTCCCGCTCTTCGCACTCACCCCGAGCGAGAATCAGAACGGCCCCGCCGATCCTCTGAGCCTCGCGCTTTGGGATGCCAGCGTGGCCACGCTAGGCCACGACGATCCGCCCCAGACGGTCGATCGCTGGAAGCCGGAGGCGGAGGCGCTCGCGCGCGCGGCGATGAAGAATTGTCCACCGTCCGTCGGCATGCCGCGGTTTCGCGGGGAGGACGCGGCGCACGTCCGACAGGTACAGAATGAATTGCGGTGGTCGTGGGGCGCGTCCCCCGAAGAGATCCAGGCGTGGACGGGACGCCCTCTCGTCGAGACACGCGGCCTCTGGCCGGTGCTCGGCGCGGTGCATGCCCTCGACGCGAGGAAGGCGGCGGAAGACGCCGAGCGCACACGCGTGGAGCGTCAGTTCGCGGCGAATGAGAAGGAGCGCCTCCGGCTGAAGAGCGCCAGGGAACTTGGCGTGTACGCGCTTCGGATCCTGTACCCCCTGGATCAGCCGAAGGTTGTCGGCGTCCCCGAGCGCGAGCCGCTTCCGGACGACGGACTTGGCGCGGTGCGCCGTGACAAGGTGGCCCGGATCGCATGCGTGCCGAAGGTCGCCGGCCTGGAGCCTGCGTTCGACCGTGAGGATATCGAGCTTCTGGACGAGAACGAGCCCATGTTCTCGGCCGCAGAGGTGGCCCGTATCCCTCGAGAGCCGACGCGCGATCACTATCGATTCCTGATCCGGTTCTGCCGGGACCGCGGCCGGATCACCACCTGGCCGGATTCCGCGAGGCGATGACATCGCGTACGAGGCTTTGGCGGGTGTCGCGGACCTCCTCCAGAAGGCTCCGAACGTGCACACGGGGTTTCGCGTCTCGATGGCTTTCGATATCGCGGTGGCGCACTCGCGCCCGGACATCGTGGCGGAGATGGCGTACGAGCTTACGTTCGTCCGGCAGACGAAGAAGCTGACGCGATACGGCATCCAATTCTGGACCCCCGACGGGAGCTCGCTCCGTGGAGACGCGCGAGTCTCAAGGCTACTCGCGAAAGAATTGCGAAGATGCCGCCTTGACGGCCATGGAGCATGGCTACGTCCGCCCGGGGTCGCTCATCCCGCCGCAGGTCGAAGACGAAGTGAAGGGGCCCATCCGTGGGGTCCGATCCTGGCCGCCTCGGTTCTCGACAAGGAAGAGATCACCTCAGACGAACTCGTGAGCGCCCTCGCCACTGAGGGTCAGACCGTCAATAGAGACGATCCGCACCATCATTCGCGGATTCGGCGGGTGCTCGAGTCGGCCGGGTGGCGGAAGAGGATCATTTCGCGCGATGGGCAAAAGTATCGCGCTTTCGTGCGTGCGGCCGCGACCGCGGCCTGAGGAGTGAGACGATGGGTGAGCAGAGACAAGACGTGAAGCAGGGCCAGTCCGCGGCTTTTTGGGACGGCTACCACCGCGCCGCGCGAGAGTCGGCGGAGCGGGACGCCCGAAGGGACGCCGGACCCTATGCGGGGGTCGACAAGAGCTCGCCAGGCGTCGCGGAAGCTCTCGCGAGCGCCGGAGGTGCGCCCCCGCAAGCGTATCCGCCGCAAGCTGGCGCGGGGATTGTCCCATCCTCCGTCCCGAAGGGCGCCACGAGCGCCTCGATGGGCGACCCCACGAGCTCGGAGGACATCCGCGCCGGCATCGAGGGTGCGCAAGCGCGCGGCACCGATGCGCTGGTAACCCAGAGTGAGAACGCGGCTGCCCACATGGAGTGGCTGAACAAGAACGCCTGGCGCGGGCCGGATTGGATCGCGGCCAACGATCCGTGGCTGGAGGCCGGGAAACAGGCGATGACCGCAGCCATTCGGAACCGCATCCGGTGATGCCGTGGTGCCGTATCTTCAAAACTTGCCCGGAACTCGGGAATCCTCCGGGCGGGCGCTCGCGGACCTTGGCATTCTGAGGTCTCACAACCGCGGGCGTGTCAGGGCCCCCGGAGTCGCCTTGTCAGCGGCTTCGGGGGCTTCTGACGTTTTGATGGTGCCGAGATGACCCGGCTCAATGAAAGAGATCGCGTGTTCCTCCGGCTCATCACCGCGATCATGTCCGGCGGCTCTACTGCGGAGTACGCCTTCGACGAGGCCATGAAGGCACTCCGGCTATTCGAAGGCTGGCAACGGCTCGATCGTGACGAGCGTAGAGGAAAGACGTGAGCAACGAAGATCATCGCGCGGCGGTGGGCTACACGTTCACACCGTTTACCCTCGCTGAAAAGCGCGCCCTGGCGGCCGACCTCGTGCGCGCACCGATCGACCTGAATGCCGATCAGGTCGATCAGATCCTCTTGGCACACACCCTCGTCGATGGGAAGCCCTTGAAGCCTAATCACTTCTACGGCCGCACGCATCGCATAGACGCATGGCTGAAGCTGGGCATCTTTGCAGCCTTCGGCACGATCGATTGGGAAGTCTGGCTCGCTTCGCTTCCGCCGGAAGGGGATGCGTGATGGGAACGGAAGCACTTCGATCGCTGCTGGCGGTCTTCGGGATCGACGTCGACACGAAGCAACTCGATCACGCTGAGAAGCGGATCGAAGGCTTCGTGGGGACCTTGCAAGAGGTCGGCAAGGTCTTCATGGAGGCCTTCGCCGTGGAGAAGCTCGGCGAGTTCTTCAAGGGGAGCATCGAGGCGGGCGCGCGGCTCGGGGACCTCTCGGAAAAGCTCGGAATCGGCGCGGACCAGCTCCAGAAATTTCAGTACGCGGCCGGTCTAGCGGGCGTCGAGGGCGAAGAGGCCGCGCGGGCGCTCGGCTTCCTGAACAAGAATGTAGGAGAGGCTCTCACGGGCTCGAGTGAGCTCGCGCAGACCTTCGCCAAGCTCCACGTGGGGCTGAGGGATACGGCGGGGCGGGCGCGTCCCGTTGGCGATGTCCTAGCCGACGTGGCCGACGCGATGAAGGACCTACCCGATCAGCAAACGCGGGCGGCGATGGCTATGAAGCTCTTCGGCCGAGAGGGCCAAGCGCTCTTGCCTATGCTGTCCGAGGGGCGCGAGGGAATCGAGAAGCTGAACGCCGAGTTCGAAGAGCTGGGCGGAGGGCTCTCCAACCAGTTCGTAAAGGATGCGAAGAGGGCCGACGACGAGCTACGCAAGATTCACCTTACGCTTCTCACCCTGAAGACTCGCATCACGGCCGCCGCGCTTCCGGCCCTTCAGAAACTCATGGAGTGGGTGAAGCACGGCACGATCTGGTTTCGCCAGTTCGTGGACCATACGAGATTCCTTCAGCACGCGATGGCGATGCTCACGGCGGTCGGCGTGATCCGGCTCGTGTCGTCCCTCGTGAAGCTCGCGAAGACGTTTGGCCTGCTGAAACCATCCATCGTAGAGACGTTGCTTTCTCTCGGTAAGTTCATCGTTCCTGCTCTGATCATCGGCGCCCTTGTCCTTCTTTTCGAAGACCTATGGACGATGATCGAGGGAGGGGATTCGGTTATCGGCGATGTCCTGACCGAAATGGACGGCGTGGAGGGAAAGGAGCAGTTCGTCCAGAGCCTCCGGGACTCGTGGGAGGAGCTCAAGCAATCTTGGATCGAGATCAAGCCTCTAGCGAATGATCTCCTAAAAGGATTGGTCGAGTCCATACCGGACGTAGTTACGGCATTTTTGAAGATCATCGAGCTGACGAAAGTCCTTGCTGATTCCATCTTTCTAGTGGGTGAGGCGATCGGGGGACTTGCCCGAATAGCTATAAAAGGGGATACGTCGTTCGGCGATCTCGGCAAGCTCCTTGGTGGGCAGATCGACAAGATCACGAAGGACTTCAGCCTGATGATCGATCATCCGGCCGTAAAGGACATGGCCCAAACTCAGGATCGTGGTTACGGGTCCACTTCCGAGCCGGGCACCGTCAACATCCCGGTGATCACCGTCACGGGATCAGCGGCGAACTCGCCCCCGGTGGTGAACGTCGGAGACATCAACGTGACCGTCCACAACGCCACCGGCAAGGATGCGAAGGAGGTCGGGAGGATCGTCGGCCAGGGGGTGGCAACCGAGATCCAGAGGTCGTCCTACAACGCCCTGACCGCGCTGAAGACCCTGTGATGGCCGCACCCGATCTCGCCCTCTTCGGCCGCGCCGCTCAGATCGTGGTGGGGACGACGGATATCAGCGGCTTGGACGTGGCGTTCGACGTCAAGAAGAGCCTGGCCCTCGAGCCGAACACCTGCGATCTGAAAATCTGGAACCTGTCCCCCGATACCCGGAAGATGATCGAGGCGGGCTCCAGTGGCCGGACGGCCGCCGTGAAACTGTCAAAGGCGCAGAGGATCGCCGGGTTCCCCGCAAGCAACCTTCAGAAGGTGACCGTGGTTCCGGTGAGCATCTCCGCCGGGTACGTCGGGGGCATGTCGCAAGTCTTCCTCGGGGAGCTCCGCGCCGCGCAAACCGTCACGGAGGGGGCGGATCTCGTGACGGAGCTTTGCACTGGCGATAGCGATCAGGCGCTCATCAATTCTCGGATCTCCGCGCCGCTCGGACCAGGGACAACGCCCGACGTGGGAATGAGAAAGATTCTTTCAGCGCTGGGAATCGGACAAGGCAACCTGACCAGCGCTCTCAAGGCCTTGCAGACCGCCGGCGTGGCTCAAATGTTCAACAAGGGAGCAGCGCTCAAAGGCCGCGCGGCGAACATGATGAGCAATCTTTGCAAATCGGCGGGCCTCGAGTGGAGCGTTCAAGACGGTCAGCTCCAGGTGCTCCCGTTGGGTCAACCCCTGGCGGGTGTTCCCGTATCGGTGTCCCCGGATACCGGGATGATCGGCTCACCGACCGTGGACACGAAAGGGATCCTGAACGTCACGACGCTGATCATTCCGTCGATCAAGCCGGGAGTAAGGATCAGCGTCAGCGCTCGATCCGTCAAAGGCAATTTCCGGGTGATCTCCTGTAACTACGTCGGGGACACTATGGGGAACGAGTGGTTCTGCAAAATCGAGGCGAGCAAGTTCAATGCGTAACCAGATCACTCTTTCGGAAGTCGCCGCCTCGGCCGTGGATGCGTTGCGTGCGAGCATGTACCACTGCCTCCCCGGTGTCGTCGTGGCGTACTACTCGGACGAGCAGACGGCCGACGTACAGCCCGCGATCAGCGATCCGCGCTTCGACCCCGACACGAATGAGAGGCTGACCTTCGACGCGAACGGTACGCCCGATCCGGACGGTACAAGCGACGAGCCGTGGCCGGTGATCCCTCGTGTCCCGGTGGCGTTCCCGAAGTTCGGCGGGTACGTCATCGCGGGGCCTCTCGCGAAGGGTAACCGCGTTCTTCTCGTCGCGTTCGACCTGGACCCAACGTTGCACCTGAACACGGGAAACGTGGAGAACCCGATCGACGTAGGACGGCACACCGGCACGTATTGGTGGTGCATCCCGGCGGACATCACGGACCCCGGGCGCATGCACGACGCCAGCGCGGCCGCGGGCTCACTCGTCATCGGGAAGGATGGCGCTCAGCAACAGATCCGGATCGACGGTTCGAACATCTCGCTCGGCGCTGGCGTCGCGGACTTCGTGGCACTCGCGGGCAAGGTGGATGCTGCGTTCTCAGCCCTGAAAACGTATCTCAACGGGCACACCCATACGTCCGCGGCATCGGGATCTCCGACGAGTCCACCCGTCGCGGCGTACTCGGGTGCGTCCGCGACGGGTAGCACGCTCGTCAAAGCTGGCTGAGCAACAAGGGAAAGAAACATGAGTCAATTTCGGGGTCACCTCTCAGGGCTTCTCGCCCAAGACAGCAGCCGATGTCTTGACGGACATCGAGATAGCCGAGGAAGCGAACATCGATCCGGCGATCGACACGTCCTCCGGAGAACCGCTGGGGCAACTTAACGGCATCATGACCGAGAAGGTCGCCGAGCTATGGCAGGTTCTCTCGACGCTGGCGGGCAGCGTGATCAACCGGGACGGCGCGGGCGGTGCGCTACTCGACAACATAGGGTCCGTAACGGGATCGCTCCGTGAACCGCCAAAGCCGTCTTTCGTCTACTGCAACTGCGCGTTGACCGCTGCGAGTTCTCCGTACCTTGCCGGAACGTTGATGGCGAACGTGAACGGCCAAGCGTCGAACCAGTGGCAGAACGCGCAAGACGTGGAGGTCACGGAGGACGGCACCTATCCCGTCCTCTTCGTGTCCGTGCAAGACGGTCCCATCGCAGCAGCGTCGGGGACACTGAACCAGATCACGGTCTCTGTCAGCGGGTGGTCCGCGGTAACGAACCCTCTTGATGCCACACCGGGGACGCTGCTGGAGGGCGACCCCTCGTACAGGACTCGGCAGGTGCAAGAGCTGGCCGCTGCGGGCTCGTGCACGGTTCAGTCGATCAAGGCGGACCTACTCGAGATTCCAGGCGGAGGCGTGCAGTCTGCCGAAGTCTTGGAGAACACGAAGATCACGACGGACCTTACAACGGGGATGCCGCCGAAGAGCCTTCAAGCCATCGTGTTCGACGGCGTTACTCCTTCCGTATCGAATGACACGATCGCGCAAGTCCTCTGGAACGACAAGCCCGCGGGCATTCTGTATTGCGGCACGACAACTGGCCAAGCTATCGATTCCCAGGGAAACCCCCAAGTGGTGGCGTTCTCCCGCCCCACCCAACGCCCGCTGTACCTATCCTTTTCGGTGACGCTGGTTCCGGGAGCGGTTCTGTCCACCGCGGCGGCTGCGATCAAGGCGACGATTGTCGCGCTCAACGCCAAGCCCACGACAGAGAACAACGGCTACCAGATCCTCCCGGGGACGAAGGTAAAGGCCACCGTGCTTCGCGCGATCGCGGAGAACGTGAGCGGCGTGGACGAGTGCACCGGGCTCGCCCTGGACTTCGTCCCGGGTCCGGTGAACACGCTGAGCTTGCCGATAGGTCCCCTGGAAATCGCCGTTCTCGACACGAGCCGAACGTTCGTGAACGGCGTTTGAGCCCCTCCGGCCCATAGTTCCGGACTGTACGCAAGACTGTAGTTTACAACTACCCGTAACTACCAAAATTGCCGGGCGGGGCTGCATCCGAGCCGCAACTATGGCGTAGTTACGAAAGCGCCCCGGCGCGGCGCCAACCGCCCGGGGCCTGGTCAGAAACCGATGGAGGGTTCCAGACATGCCCAAGGTAGTCATCTCAACGCAGTTCGCCATATCTGAATCTTCACCCGAGCCGGAGCCCGGGGCGTCTTCGGACGCGGCAGCTCAGCTCGGGGAAGCCAACGGGGATCCCACGCATATCGCGGGGTTCTTCGCCCGTCGATTCTTCCGCCTCTTTCGTCTTGGCGGGATGGATTTCGAGGATCTTCGTCAGGACATCATCGTCAAGATGTTGAAGGCGAGAAGGACATACGATCCTGCAAAGGGTGTCTGGTTCGCCTACGCAAAGCGTGCAGCCTGGCAAGCGCTCAGAGATGCGACGAAACACTGGCGCCGAGACAAGCCGGCCGGCTTCGTGGAGTTCGACGATGAGAGGCACGCCGTACAGAGCGATCCTGCGGACGCCATCGATGCACGGAGTCTCCTGGACACCTTGCCGGAAGGGCAGCGACGCGCGATAGAGGCGTGGGCCACGCACGACCGCATCGATCAAGAGCTGGCGTCCGACGCGGGGACCACGCTCGTCGGATTCCGCATGCGGCGACGCAAGGGACTGGCGAAGCTACAGGAGCGGGTCCGCGAACGCACACGGCGGGCGGCATGACGCCGGAAGAACTCGCGGAGGAATTCGATTACCTCGCGCTCCGCTGGTCCCTTCGTTACGTGGTCGCCGGCGTGCCCACGGCGCGAATCGTGGAGGCCGGTCGCGCCGCCCTGGCCAACGCAGCCGCGCGCTACAACCCGGCTCGAGGGGCGTTCGCTCCTTTCGCCAGGAAGGAGATCCGCCGGAAGGCGGCTCGGACGGCGGCCAGGCTCTCTGACGCTTTCAGTCAAGAGCTACCTTGAAGGTGTGAGCCGATGAACGTGAACGCTCTCCGCCGCGCGCTTCACGCCTGCGTCGATCTCGTGTGCGATGCGCTACTCGAGGGCGACGAGCCGTCCGGATCCGCGCCGGTGAGACCCAAGCGCCGCCGGGGACCTTCGCCCGAAGCGCCCATTCGCCGCGTCAAGGTCTCGCCGGAGGCTCGCGCAAGCGCCCTCAAGCAAGCTCGCCGAAACGGCGTCTTGTAGGAGGCGGGATGGCGCGCCGCGCAACAGGCTCCGCCGTCTGGAAACGGGACAAGGCCGGCGTGTTCCGGTGGCACGCCCGCGTTCTTCAACTCGACGGGTCACGCCCGTACGACCCGATCGACGCCCCGTGGGCCACGGATTCCGACGGCGGAGCCCTTGGCCCGGGAGGTCGCCGCGCAGTTGTCCGCGTTCATCCGTCGGGAACTGGCCGTCCGCGACACCACTGGCGAGACGTGTAACGAGTGGTTCAAGCGCTACCACGACAAGGCCGAACGCGGCGAGGTCGGACGGAAGAACAAGGGCCGCCCTCAGGTCACCGTGGACGACCGCCGCGCGCGGTACCGTCGCTGGATCGCTCCGCACATCGGGCACCTGCCCATCAAGTCCGTTGGCCCGGACGATCTGCGCAAGGTCGTCAAGAGCTTGGACGAGCAGATCCGCGCGCGGCTCCGTTCGTACGACACGGACCCGGAATGGAAAGGGCGGGGGAGACGCCCTGGCCTCGCTCCGAAGTCCGGCCTCCATATCTGGAACGAGTGCACGAACGCCTTCCGCGAGTCGGTTCGCAGCAAGCACGACGATTTGAGGGTCCGGAAGGACAACCCGGCCGCGGACGTCGAGGGACCCACCGGCGGCGAGAAGCGGGAGCAGGCAGCCCTATACCCGTCGGAACTGCTGGCCCTGCTCTCGTGCGAGGGCATCCCGCGACGTCGTCAGCTCGCGTACGCGATTGCGGCGTACACCGGCATGCGCCAAGGCGAGCTCCGGAACCTGATGGCCGATTGCGTGGACCTCGCGCAAGGGTGCATCTACGTCCGCAGCCAACGCCAGAAGGGCCAGGTGCGCACGACGAAGACGGCCGCGGGCCGGCGCATCATCCCGATCCCGGACGAGCTCCGGCCGCTCCTGGAGAGCCTGGTGGAGGGTGCAGTGGAGGGCCGCCCGCTCGTACGCCTACCGCCGGCGGAGGACTGCGCGGAGAAGGTCCGGGATGACCTGGTCAAAGCCGGCTGCGATCGGGAGGATCTCTTCGCGGACGATGCGCACCGCCAACACTTCACGTTCCACGGACTGAGGCACTCGGCCATCACTCACTGGGCCGTCGCCGGGCGCTCCATCGACTGGATCATGTCGGCCGCCGGCCATGAGTCGCACGAGACCATGCGCGGCTACCTCGATCGCGCCGCGATGGTCCGCGCCGGCTTTGGAACGCCGCATCCGCCCCTCCCGGAGCGGGTCCTTTCAATCGGCCCATTAGGCCCGATAAAGGATCGTGCCGACGAAAAACTAAGTGATTCTATCTACTTCCAGCGACCCCAACGGGAATTGAACCCGTGTTACCGACGTGAGAGGCCGGTGTCCTAACCGCTAGACGATGGGGCCCGTACTTCGAGTTCTCACACAAGCCAAGCAAGCCACGCTTCTTACTGCAGCCACCGCTTCCCGCTACCACATCCGTGAGGCGGGTGGCTCTTCCTCGCGCACTTCTGACACACACTCCTCGGCGCGGGCGCTAGCGCCGGCGCCTCGCGGCGAGCGCGCCCTGGGACGCGCGCTCTAGCTGGGGGACAAGGATTCGAACCTTGATAAGCGGAGCCAGAATCCGCTGTCCTGCCGTTAGACGATCCCCCAAAAAACCGGTTCCGACCGCTCCTCTATCCCCCCGCAACCCGTCGCACCGCTCGTTCCGGCTCATCCCATAACACGGCCGAAACGGCGACGACGAACCATAAGCCAACCGCGTGCCCGCGCGGCAGAGGCCCGCGAAGGAGCCGCGAACACTATTCACCGGCGCAGTCTTGTCAAGGATCGCTCGCTCCCCCTTGACCGCGCCGCCAAAGGCCTTAGCTTTCGCGCCGCTAGCGCTCGCCCAACGCGAGTGCCAAGAGCCCCGAAGGGGAGGCTTTCCATGAAGATCCGTCCGCTAGCCGATCGAATCGTTATCAAGCGCGTCGAGCAGGAGCAGAAGACCAAGGGGGGCATCATCATCCCCGACACGGCGAAAGAGAAGCCGTTCGAGTGCCTCGTCGTCTCCGTGGGCAACGGCAAGACGCTGAAAAACGGCAAGGTTCGCCCCCTCGACGTGAAGCAGGGCGACCGCGTGCTCATCGGCAAGTACTCCGGCACCGAGGTGAAGATCGACGGGGTCGAGCACGTGATCATCAACGAGGACGACGTCCTCGCGGTGCTGGGTTAGAGATAGCCTCGCATCTCCGCGAGATCAGAGCGAAAAGGGAAGGGAAGGAACGCTAATCATGTCCGCCAAGCAAATCGCCTACAGCCGCAGCGCGCGCCACGCGATCCTCGCGGGGGTCAACCAGCTGGCCAACGCCGTGAAGGTGACCCTCGGCCCGCGCGGCCGCAACGTCGTCATCGAGAAGAGCTACGGCGCGCCCGTCGTCACCAAGGACGGCGTCACCGTGGCCAAGGAAATCGAGCTTTTCGGCAAGCTCGAGAACATGGGCGCGCAGATGGTGCGCGAGGTCGCGTCGCGCACGAGCGACAAGGCCGGCGACGGCACCACCACGGCGACCGTGCTCGCGCAGGCGATTTTCGCCGAGGGCATCAAGCTCGTCGAGGCAGGCACCAACCCCATGGGCCTGAAGCGCGGCATCGACGCGGCCGTCCAGGCGATCGTCGCCGAGGTGAAGAAGCTCGCGGTGCCGACCAAGGACAAGGGGACCATCCAGCAGGTGGGCACCATCAGCGCCAACGGCGACACCACGATCGGCAAGATGCTCGCCGACGCGATGGAGAAGGTCGGCAAGGAAGGCGTCATCACGGTCGAAGAGGCGAAGGGGATGGAGTCCCAGCTCGACGTGGTCGAGGGCATGCAGTTCGACCGCGGGTACCTCTCGCCGTACTTCGTGACCGCGCCGGACAAGATGGCCGTCGAGCTCGACGAGCCGTTCATCCTCATCAGCGAGAAGAAGGTCTCGAGCCTGCACGACATGCTGCCGCTGCTCGAGCAGGTGGCGCGCGACGGACGGCCGCTTCTGGTCATCGCCGAGGACGTCGAGGGCGAGGCGCTCGCGACGCTCGTCGTCAACAAGCTGCGCGGCCTGCTCAAGGTGTGCGCGGTCAAGGCGCCGGGCTACGGCGACCGCCGCAAGGAAATGCTCAAGGACATCGCGATCCTCACGGGCGGCGAAGTGGTCAGCGAAGACCTCGGCGTCAAGCTCGAGAACCTGACCCTGAAGGAGCTCGGGCGCGCCAAGCGCGTGAAGATCGACAAGGACAACACCACCATCATCGACGGCGCGGGCGATCCCGAAGCAGATCAAGGGCCGGGTCGAGGCCATCCGCAAGGAAGTCGAGCGGTCGACGAGCGACTACGACAAGGAGAAGCTGCAGGAGCGCTTGGCGAAGCTCTCCGGCGGCGTCGCCGTCGTGAAGGTCGGCGCCCACACCGAGACCGAGATGAAGGAGAAGAAGGCGCGCGTCGAAGACGCGTTGCACGCGACACGCGCCGCCGTCAGGAGGGCATCGTCCCGGGCGGCGGCGTCGCGCTCCTTCGCGCCGGGATGGCGCTCGACAGCCTGAAGCTGGAAGGCGACGAGGCGGCGGGCGTGCGGCTGGTGCGCCGCGCGATCGAGGAGCCCCTGCGCCAGATTGCGCGCAACGCGGGCGCCGAGGGCTCGGTCGTCGTCGAGAAGGTGCGTGCCGGCAAGGGCGCCGTTCGGCTTCAACGCCGCCACCGACACCTACGAGGACCTCCTCAAGGCGGGCGTCATCGACCCCGCCAAGGTCGTTCGCATGGCCCTGGAGCACGCGGCGAGCGTGGCCGGGATGATGCTCACGACCGAGGCCGCCATCGCAGAGAAGCCCAAGAAGGAGAAGCCGATGCCCGGTGGTGGCGGCGGTGGCATGGGCGGTATGGGTGGCATGGGCGGTATGGGTGGCATGGGCGGTATGGGTGGCATGGGCGGCGACGACTTCGACATGGACTGAGGTCGGTCCGCCAGCACCGAGCCCGTCGTGAACGCACTGGCGCGCGCGCCCGCAAGAATCGCGGACGCGCGCGCCGACACGCCGCGGTCAGGGCGCGAGCACCGAGCAGGATGACATCGTTCCCTCGGCCGGAGCATTGTCTCGGCAAAGGAGCATCTGCGGCGTCGCGCTGGTGCCGGCGCCGTTGACGATGGTGATTGTGTCCACCGAGCCGGCGGCCATCGTCACGTTGGATGCCGTCGTGAGGTCGGTCATGGCGCCGACCGCCTGCGCGCTGAGCACCGCCCTCATGAGCGGGGCGACGGTCAGGTAGCCGTTGGTGTCCGGGGCGCCGCCGTCGCTGATTCCGGCGCCGACGGCGGTCTGGCCGAACAGAACGTCGCTGGCGAGGGGCATGAAGTTTCCGGCACGCAAGGAGCCGGTGCCGAAGTCGACGACTGTCGCCGCAGGAGCCGCGTTGATGAAGCGTAGCTGCGCCTGTCCCGCGACGGGGCTCACGTCGTCCATGAATGAGACGATCTGCGCGGGCACTTGGGCGCCCTGGGGGCTGACCGCGCCGACGAGCGCGATCGTCAGGTGCTGGTTCGTGGCGATCGCCGGCACGCCGATGGCGTCGACGATGGACACCGAGCAGTCGGGGCTGCCTGCAGCCACGACGCGGAAGTCGTACGACCCCGGCGCCAGCGTGACGTAGCGACCGACGCGAGGGAAGGTGACCCCGAACCCGAGGAGAGGCCCGGTCCACGTGAGGTCACCCGGGTTCGCGGTGCAAAGGTCGTAGCCCCCCGCGGGGGCGTCGGGGGCCCAGTCGGCAAAGCGAATGGCGGTCGGGGGCGTATTGGGGGCGGCGGCCTGGGCATCCGCGCCCGCTCGGCCAGCGTCGAGGCCGCCCGCGCCGGCGTCCGCGCCGGGCCTGGTAGTAGTCGGATTGGCGAAGTCGCCAGTAGACGGATTCGCCCCGTCGTGCGCGACACCGGCGCGAGCGGGCTTGTGCGCTCCGGCGTCCCCGGCCGGTCCCGGAGACGCATCGACGCTGAGGGCAGGCGAAGAGGGGCTTGTGTGGCCGTTTCCGCCGCACGAGAAGGTCGCCGCGGCGAGAACGGCACACGAAGCCCGGAGGACGGCAAAAGGAGTGTGGCTCTTCATGAGCGTGGGCGAAGAGCACAAACGGCACCACCGGGTGGGAGCCCATTGTCGCGCTGTGCTCCAGCTGTGCTCCAGGTGTGCTCCCGCGGTGCTCTCGCTTTGCGTCAGGGTTGCTTTCGAGCCGCGCTTCAGGCGCGCGCCGAGGGCGCGGCGTCTCGATCTTCGTCCGCGTGGCATGCCGTTGCTCCCAGGCAGCTTCGGCCGCCCGCCGCCCTTTTTTTCGAGCGCTTTTTGACTTGCTCGAATCGCGTGCCGTTAGACTTTGTCCCGGGGACGCGGGCGCCCCCAACACGATGTCAGACTCCCTATTTTCGCGCTTCGGTCGCGAGTTCCGAGCGGGCGACGTGCTCTTTCGCGAGGGCGAGCGTGGCGAGGACATGTATGTCATTCAGTCGGGGCTCGTGCAGAATCTTGAAGAACGTCGGTGACGAGGAGCGGCCGCTGGCAACGCTCGGGCGCGGTGAATTCCTCGGAGAGATGGCCATCTTGAACGGCAAGCCGCGCACGGCGACCGCCATCGTCCTCGAGGACGTGAAGTGCCTCGTCATCGACGCGGCGACCCTCGAGCAAATGATCGCGAACAACGCCGAGATCGCGATGCGGCTCGTGAAGAAGCTCGCGCGGCGGCTGGATTCTGCCGACGCGTTAATTCAGATTCTGCTCAATCCCGATCCGAAGGCCCGCGTGCTGCAGGGCCTGAAACGAAACGCCGAGAGCTTCGGCGAGGAGACCGGCCTGGGCATTCGCGTGCGTCTGTCGCGTGACGAGCTGGCGCGCGAGGTCGGCGTCGAGGCCGCGCAGGTGGACGACGTGCTGGCGAGGTTGCAGCGGCTGCGTATCGCCGCCGAGGACGACCTGGGCGGAATCGTCATCATGGATGTCGCCCGGCTGCTGGAGTTCATGGAGTTCCTCGAGATGCCGCGCCGGTTCGAGGGGTAGGGCGACTTGGAGCTTCGCGTCATCGGCTGCCACGGGGGGGAGACACCCAAGCATCGGACGAGCGCGTTCGTGCTCGACGACACCATCGCAATCGATGCCGGGTCGCTGACCAGCGGAATGGAGCTCGCGGCCCAGAACGAGCTCGAAGCGGTGCTCGTCAGCCACGCGCATCTCGATCACATCCGCGACCTGGCCACGATCGCGGACAACCGAAACCAGAACAGCGCTCCGCCGCTCATCGTCGCAGGCAGCAAGCAGACGATTGCCATCCTGAAGAAGCACTTCTTCAACAACCTCTTGTGGCCCGACTTCTCGCGGATCCCGAGCGTGCGCCGCCCCGCCATTCGCTACCAGGTGCTGCAGACGGAGAAGCCCGTCACCATCGCGGGATATCGCGTGTGCGCCATCCCGGTCAGCCACACCATCGAGTGCTGCGCGTTCACGCTGCGCGGTCGCGACGGGACACTCGCCTACAGCGGAGACACGGGACCCACCGAACGCATCTGGGAAGTGCTGAGCGAGACCGAGGACCTGAAGGCGATGCTCATGGAGGTCAGCTTTCCGAACGGCGAGTCGCGCCTGGCTCGCGTGAGCGGCCACCACACTCCCGAGACGCTCGCGCGCGACATGCGCAAGCTCACGAACGGTAGAGCCAAGGAGCTTCCCACGCTGCTCTACCACATCAAGCCGAGCTTTCAGGCCGTGGTCGAGCGCGAGTGCGCGCGCTTGCGGGGACTAAACCTCCACGTGTGCGCCCTCGGCGACCAGTACATCCTCTAGCCCGCGTCGCGCGCCGTTTCGGGGGAGGGGACCCGAAATGCAAACCTGGACGACAAACCTGGACGACCCAACCCCGGGCATTCGACGCGGGGGGACTTGCGCGCCCCCGCAAGCCGACTCTAGATAGAACGCTTCCCCGTGGCGCAACACCCGATCTCGGCCGGTCCCGATCCGCAACCCGAGCTGATCCGCGGGCTCGAGGACGACGCCGAAGGAGCCCGGATCGTAGGCGAGGAGCTCAAGCTCCTGCGGACCGTGCTGCGAACGCTCGGTCGCGCCGCCAGCGCAGACGTGTCCGCCGCGCAGGGTCGCGTGCTCGACGACGGCCGTCTGCTCGAGCTTCGCGACGAAGTGGCGGTCGCCAAGCCGGAAGATCTGCCGCGCGCTCTTCGAGCAGATGCACCACCTGGGCGCGCTCCGTGCGCACCGCGGCCGCAGCGTCAGCGGCAGCGTCGATCGCGCCAGTCCTTACTTCGGTCACCTGCGCCTGGAGGAGACGGTCCCCGCCGCCGAGCGAAGGCCCAAAGCGCCGCCCAAGCGCCGGCGAGACGTCCTCATCGGCTCGCGTTCGTACGTCGACTCCGGCGAGGGAATCCGCATCGTCGACTGGCGGCACGCCCCGGTGAGTCGCATCTACTACCGCTACGCCGAGGGCGACGACTACGAGGAGGTCCTCGGCGATCGCGTCGTCGAGGGCCAGGTCGTCGTTCGGCGCGGCGTGAGCATCGCCGGGGGCGAGCTCGTGCGAGTCGCCGCGCCGCGAGGGAACGTTCGTGCGCGGCAAGGACGGCACCTGGAAGCGCGTGGCGGCGCGCCATGCGCGCCTCGAGACCGAGAGCAAGTGGGCAGCCCGACACGGCGTCGCGAGCGAGGCCCGCCTGGGCGTCGGGGCCGACGGACAGCTGCGCCAAGACAAGCACCTGCCTGCGATCGCGGCCATGCTCGACGAGCGCCAGTTCGAGCTCATCGCGCGCCACAGCGCGGGCCTGGTGGCCATCCAGGGGAGCGCGGGCAGCGGCAAGACGACCGTCGGCCTGCACCGCGTCGCGTACCTCGCGTTCCAGGAGCCGCAGCGGTTCCGCCCCGAGAAGATCCTGGTGGTCGTGCCCGAACGAGGCGCTCATCCATTACGTGGCGCGCGTGCTCCCGTCGCTCGGCGTCGAGGGGGTGCCGGTGACGACGTTCGCGCAGCTCGCGGCGCGCCTCGTGGGTCAACCTGTTCCCCAAGCTTCCGACGAGGATCAGCGACGAGACGCCTGTCGCGGTCTCGCGCGCGAAGTCGCACGCGGCCATGCTCCGCGCCATCGACACGCATCGGCGCGCGCATCGCCGCGCAGGTCGACGAGCGCGTGCGGTCCGCGGCGGCCAAGTGGCCGGGCGCCGAACAGGTCATCGCCGCATGGGACGCGACGCGGGCGGAAGGCGCCAGCACGGCCCCCGACGTCGCGGCTCGGCGTCTTCGCCGTCTGGCTCGCCGGCAAGCGGCAGCTCGCGGGCGTGCCCAGCGCGCTCGGCTTGCCCGAGGTCACGCGCAGCTCGCTCGATCAGCTCGATCGCGCGCGTGCGGACGCAGACGCGCTCGGTCGCCGGCGTGTGGGACGAGCTGCTCACGTCGCGCGAGCTGCTCGCCGAGACGTTCGCCGACGAGGCCTCGCGTCCGGGCTTCGGCCCGGGACAGCTCGACCAAGTCCACGCCTGGTGCGTGCGGCAGGCGCGCGTGCGGGCCGAGGGGGAGCGCGACGGCGAAGAGCCGACGCTCGACGCCGAGGACTTCGCCCTGCTGCTTCGCTGCTGGCAGGTGCTTCGTGGGCCGGTGGTGGACCACCAGGGCAAGCCGATCCGCCTGGCGCACGTCTTCGTCGACGAGGTGCAGGACGCGAGCCCCGTCGAGCTGCGCGTGCTGCTCGAGCTCTGCGGACCCGACCGGTGCATGACGCTGGCCGGCGACGTCGCCCAGCGCATGCTCGAGGAAGGGGACGAGCGCGGCGAGCTCGATTGGAACGTGCTGCTGGACCGCCTTGGCGTGGCGCATACGACGATCGAGCCTCTCAAGGTGAGCTATCGCTCGACCGCGGAGATCACCCGGTTCGCCCGCTCGGTCCTCGGGCCGCTCGCGCACGATGACGTCCCGCAGACCACCCGCGCGCGGGCCGCCGGTCGAGTTCTTCGGGTTCGCGTCCTCGGGCGAAGCGGTCGCCTGGCTGGCCGAGGTGCTGCGGCAGCTCGCGCGGCGACGAGCCCGGCGCCAACGTGGCGCTCGTCGCGAGATTTCCGCAGCAGGCCGACATCTACTTCGAGGGCCTGAGCCGCGCGGAGGTCCCGAATCTCCGGCGAGTCGCCCGGCAGGACTTCTCGTGGGAGGCCGGCGTCGACGTGACCGACGTGCGCCAGACCAAGGGCCTCGAGTTCGACGAGGTGGTGCTCGTCGAGACGACCGCCGCGAGCTACCCGGTGAGTCCGCCCGCGCGCCACGCGCTGTACGTGGGCGCGACCCGCGCGTCCCATCAGCTCTGGTGCGTGGCCAGCGACGAACCGTCGACGCTGGTCACGCAGGCCCTGGCGACACCCGAGGGCGACGCTCCGCCGAACACGTGAGCGGCGGCGTTATCGAACGCGCCGAGGTCACATAATGCGCCTTATCGGGAAGCTTCGAACCTTTCGCCAGCTCGCCCTGTGCGCCGTTTGCGCTGACGAGCTGGCAACGCTCTAGACTGTCCCGGGTGTCCAGCCTCGGCAACGCGCTCACCACGTCGTCCGCGTTCGGTTCGACCACCAGCCTGCTGAGCTACCAGGGCACACCCGATGCGCTGGTCTTTCGCGACGGCTCCGGCGAGGTCGGGCTCGGCGTTTCGTTCGACCAAGCGACCTTCACCGCAGCCGACGTCGGCAAGGTCATCGCCATCGCGGGCGCCACCGCGGTCGGGGGCAACCTCTCGACGACCATCCAGGCCATCTTGGGGCCGCACGCCGTCCGGTTGTCGGACGCCATCGGGACCGCCGTCGCGGACGCGACGTTCATGTACGGAACGGACAACGCACCCGGGTTTCAAACGTTCGTCGACTCGCTGGGCGCGTCCGGCGTCGCCGGAGTCGTGCCGCCTGGTAGCTATGCCCTGGGTCTCGGGGTCAATCTCCCGCTCGGCGGCGTGCGCCTATCCGGGTACGGAGCGCGACTCTGGACCGCGCTTCTATCCCGAGTTTCAGCTCGATACGGCCCACATTCTCTTCGTCGCTCTCCCGACGACCCCGGCACTCCGGCTGCTCTTGTCGCGAGCGTCACCCCGGGGGCCACGTCCTTCCAGGTGGCCGGCGCGCCGTTCGCCGCTGGCCAGGTCGTGCGCCTGCTCCAGAACGGCTTGAACGACCCGTTCCGCGGCGCGAGCTACACCGTTGTCAGCGTCGCGAGCGTGGGCGGGAATCAAGCCGTGACCGTCGAGCGGCCGATCCTGCTTCCCTACGATTCCGCGACGGCCAACGCGACGCTCCTTCCCCAGCGTCCGGTCGATACCCTCATCGAGGGCTTCACGCTGTCGGGTGCCTGCTTGCGCTATGGGGAGTTCGGGGGCGCCTACAACTGCGAGCTCCGCAACGTCACCATCGACGCATCCGCGCCCATCTCGCAAGACCTTTGCTGGTCGTGGGATGGCTTCAGCCTCGCCTGCGGATACACGAACGTCCAAGTGTTCCAACAGTTCGGTGGGCTCGGCTTCGAAAGCTCCGAAGGCTGCTACGCCACGAGGTGTCGCGTCAGCGCGAACGGCGCCGCCGGGTGCAACGGCATCTCGCTCGAGGACTGCACGGTGTGCGTCGTCTCCGATTGCTCCGCGAGCAACGCAGGCGTGGCCAATCTCCTTCTCGCATCCGACAGTGGAACGAGCGGCATTGGCTGCACCGATTGCATCGTTCGCGGCGGCAACTACGGCGCCTCGGCGCCGGGCGGTGTCCCGGGAGTGTGGATCGACGTCGGCACCGGTAACATCATCGACGGCGTCCTCGTCGAAAGGAATAGCGGGACGGGCATCTACGTCGACAACTCGGCCATCGGCACGAAGCTCGTCGGGTGCCGAGTCAGGTTCAATCTGCAGGCCGGCATCGTCGTTCAGAACACCTCTCAGGGCACCCTCATCGTCGGCTGCGAGGCGAGCAACACGCAGAACGGAAACCCCAACCTCCAGCTCAACGGGCCCGCGCGTGTAGTCGATTTCTTTTCGTCGAGCTCGACGGGCAACGACAGCGTGCTCATCACGCAGGTTGCCAACTGCACCTTGGACGGCTTTTCCGTCACGATCGGGACCCAAAACGGTGCGCGTGCCATCGGCATCGCCGGGAGCGCCTATATCCTCAGCCAGATCAAGCACGGTCGCATCGTCCTCCCTGCGACGCCCGGGAACACGCAGCGCGGCATCTACTCGACCAACGGCGGAGTCACCGTCGTGGACGACGTGGAGGTCATCGCGACCGGCGGAGGCACGACGAGCGGATGCGAGCAGGTCACCGGCAACGAGATACTGCGGCCTGGGAAGCTCCGAGCCGATACGTGCAGCAGCCCTCTCGTCATCGCCGGCTTTTGCTCGAAGAGCGTGCCGGGCTCCGTGAGCGCCAACTCGGTCACGCTGAACGGCACAACGGCCGTCGCGGTGCCCTGGCCGGACCTGAAGTCGTCCGATCGCGTGCAGCTCACGCTCCGAACGCGCGGTGCCACGCCCGGCAGCGGGGCCGTGCTCGTGAACTACACGCCGGGCACCGGATTTTCGCTGACGGGCAACGCGGCGGGTGTGAACGACGTCTACGATTACGCGATCGGCTAGACTCGGAGCACAATCCCCGCGGTCTGGCCGGTGAGCAAGCTACTGCGGCGGCTCCACCTGAACGGCTACGAGCGTACCCGCGTTGCTCAGCAGATACCCGCGGTGCCCGTACGCGGCCGGCGTCTGCGAGAACCCGCTCCCCAGGTCGAACCCGTCGATGGGCCGCCCGTTGCGCGGCGACACGAGGAACGCTCCGTACCGAGTCGTGCCCACCAGCAGCGCGCCGGCGATGGGCACCGGTGCCGTGATTCCGCCCTCGGGCACCGGCAGCCGCCATTGCGCCTTGCCGGTGATCGGGTCGAGCGCCCAGCAGGCCCGTCGAGCCGCTCGAAGCCAGGAGCATCTCGCGGGCCGGAACCGGCGGGCCCCCCTGCACGAAGTCCGGGGTCCCCGCGCGAGGCGGGTGCGCCAGCTCGCGCCATAGCGCGAGCGCCGTGACCCCGACCGCGCGCTCGTTCTTCCAGACGGGAGCCCCTCGCTCCTGGTCGAGCGCGTAGACGCCGCCCGCGTAGCTGGCGACGAACACGACTTTGCCGGCGGCTCCGAGGTCGGCCGGGATTGGCGTCGTGTCGACATCCAGATATCGAATCGTCCCCCCGCCGGCCTGTCCCGCCTGCGCCTGCTCGGCCTCGGCGGCCAAGTCCACGGGCGTCCAGCGCTCGCTGCCGTCGCGCGCGTCGTACGCGCCGACGTGCCCGTCGGAGTACGGGAAGAAGACCGTCCCGCTGTCGAAGGCCGGGCCGCCGTAGCCGCTGATCTCCATGCCGAGCGCGGGCGTGCGGTGCACGTGCCACATTGGCTTGCCGCTGCGGCGATCCACGGCGAAAAGGTTGTCCGCGGCGTTCGCGAAGTAGAGCATCTCGCCGACGACGACGGGCCGACGCCCGACCTCGGCGCCGCTGTCGAAGCGCCAGGCCAGCTTTCCGTCGAGCGCGTGCACCGCGTAGAGCGCGCCGTCGTTCGAGCCGAAATAGACGACGTCGATCTCCGCGTCGTAGAGGGGCTCGCTCTGCACCGGGGCGAGCGTCTCGAACCGCCAAATGGGGCTGCCGTCGTGGCTACGCAGCGCATACAGGCCGTGGTCGGCCGTTCCGACGAAGACCCGGTTGTTCAGCGGGTCGATTTCGCCGCGACCTCGCTCGTAGGCTTCGCCCACGGTGCGAGAGCCCGCCGTGAGGTCTCGTGTGAAAACGACGTGCAGCGCACCGATGGGGCGGTTGTACCAGAGCGGCTTGTCCGGATTGACGCGGTCGTCGCTGGTCCCCAGCGTCCCGCACCCGAGCGCGCAGAATATCCAGGCGAGAGCCGCGGCCCGGCGGATCACTTCGGCAAGCCGCCCTTCTGTTGCTGCAGCTGCCGGAGGAGCTCCTGGATCTTGGGGTCGCTCATGTCGATGTTGCCGCCTGGACCGCCCATCTTGGGCGGAGCCTTGGGCGGAAGCGCGCTGGGATCGAGCGCGCGCAGGCGATCTTCGACGACGAACTCGAGATACGGGAACGGGTGACTCTCGCCGGGCTCGGTCACGCGCTTGTTCACGTCCTTCAAGAGCTCGATGGCCTTGTCCTTGTCGCCCTTCGCCTGCAGCACACGGGCCTCGTGGTACATGCCGAGCTCCTTGAAGCCCTTCACGTCCAGCCGCTCGAGCTCCTTGTACCGGGCGAGCGCCTCGTCCAGGTGCTTGTCTTTGGCCGCCGCGTCGGTTTGCGCCAGGAGCTCTTCGGCGAAGCCCATTCCCTCCAGCGCCCGGCCGCGCACCTCGACGTCGGCTTGCGCCAGGGGCGAGGCCTTCACTTCGCCGTAGGCGGCGAGCGCGCCCTTCGCGTCGCTGCGATCGAGCAAGAGGCCTGCTTCGCTCAATCGGGCGAGGTAAGCTGCGCCGGTGCCGGCGTATTTCGTCTGCACTTCGCGGTACTTGGCGAGCGCGGCATCGCGCCGTTCGGCCGCCGACTTGAACGTCGGATAGAGCACGCGGCCTGCTTTCGAGTCGTCCTCGTCCTCGTCCTCTTTGGTCGACACGTGGCCGCGTTCGTCCGCGAAGGCCGCGGCGAGCACGGCCGAGGCGTCTGCCTGGCGCTTGTCTTGCCAGTAAGACCAGCCCAGCGCGCCGCCTATCCCGAGGATCGCCACGGCCAGGAAGCCCCCGAACACCTCCCGGTGCTCGCGGATCCACCGGCCCGCGTGGCGAACGCGCTCGATCAACGGGTCGGCTTCGGGAACGACTGCGTCGGACACCGCGGAGGGACGCTTGACGGTCCCCTCGCCTATCTTGGCCAGCCGCCGGGACGCCGCTGCCTCCAGGCCCCTCTTGCCCTTCGTTTGCTTCTTGCGCTCGAGAAGCTTCATCTCTTCTTCGCGCGCGACGCGATCGAGATCGGTCTCCTCGCCGATCGCGTCTACGCGCGCGGCGATCGCCTCGGGACGGAACTTGTCCGCCGCCTCTTCCGGTGCCGTGGCCGGTGGGGGCGCCCCGCCCTCGGGTCGCTTGTCTTCGGGCTTTTCTTGGTCGTCGGGCACGGGGGAGGCTCCTCTCGAGTCAGGCGCGAGACTTATTGCCGGATCCGGGCGGGTCAATCAAGTCGCCCGGTCGAGGCAACCCACGCCGCCAGCAGGCTTCCGCTCGAGACACGCAACCGAAAACGGACATTCGGGGCGTGTTCGGGCCCCAGCTCGACCAGGCGAACGTCGCCTTCCCCACCCGGAGAGCCCGGCCGGCCGTCGACCGATCCCTCGAGGGTCGCGCCGGGATCGGACACGAGGACGAGCAGCCGCGCCGGACCCTTCGGAACGGCCAGCGTGACGCTCGCGTCCGTGGTCCCGCCGGGCCAGGCTTTCGCCTGCGCGCCGAGGGCAAGCAGAGCGCGCGCCTCGTGGGGACGCGTCGTGACGTGCGACTCGTCGGCGAAGACAGCCAGGAGGGGTCCACGAGCGCGGGCGTCCCCGAGAGCCCCGAGCAAATCGGCCACGTACGGTCGCGCGCGAACGTCCTCGAGCGCGCTCACGAGCGCCGGCACCGCGGCACGACAGCGCGCGTTGCGCGTCGCGGTGAGGAGCTCCAGGACATGGGCGAGGTCCATCGTGAGGCGGCCCGGCTCGCCCTCGGCGCTCCCCTGCCCGGCCGGCGGCAGGATCTCCGTCCACCACGCCGCGATCTCGTCGCATGCGCGCTCGTCGCCACGCTCGGCCAGCACGAACGCAGCCCGCCGCCGCCACTCGCGGCTCGCGCCTTGCGCCATCGACTCCACGGCTGGCGCTATCCCTCCGCCGAGGCGCGCGAGCGCGAGCGCGGCCCAGCGGCGTACCTCGTCGTCCTCGTCCTGCGCCAGCGCCCGCCGCAGCTCCGCGATGGTGGCCGGCGCGCGGAGGCCGAAACACACCTCGGCGGCCTTGCGACGGACCCGGACGTCGGCGTCCTCGAGCAGCGACGCCACTTCCGGCGCCGCTTCGACCTCACCCTGCACGCCGCGGCGAATCGCCTCGGGCCACTCGGCGCTGCCGGCTCCTTCGTAGCGGCCATGGTCTCGCTCGACGGCGCGGAGGCTCGCCCGGAGGCGCTCGAACTGCGCGGGAGCCTGCTCGGACACGTCCCGGGCCTCCCGGGGATCGTCGCCCGGCCGGTACAGCGCGCAGGCCCCGAGCCGCCTCTCGCACACGAGCCGGTCCCCTCCCGACGCGATCAGCGCGTAATCGTCGGTCTCGGCGAAGGCGAAGCCGGCCTCCGCCTGCGCGTGCGTGTCGCCCGCGAGCAGCGGCCCCGAGATCGCGCCCGCGCACCCGTGCAGGCCGCGGGATGCCCAGCGCCGAGAGCGCCGTCGGCAGCAGGTCGATCGTCTGCACCACGCTCGTCACGCGCGCGCCCTTGCGCACGCCGGGACCGACGACCACCAGGGGCACGCGCACCTGCTCTTCGTAGACGGTCGTGCCGTGGTAGCGGCCGCCGTGCTCTCCGAACTCCTCGCCGTGGTCCGCCGTCACGATCACGACGGCGCCCGGCCGCCGTGCCCGCACGGCGCGGACGATCCGCCCGACGCCGTCGTCGGCCGTCGCCACCTCGCTGTCGTACGCGTCGATGTCCGCCGACGGTCCCCCGGCGAAGACGTGGTCCGCGTGCGAGACGTACGGCTCGTGCGGCTCGAAGAAGTGAACCCACAAGAAGAGCGGCGTCTCGGTCGGCGCGTGCTCGAGATACGCGGCCACCTGCGACTCGCGCAGCGCCGGATCGGCGAACTCGACCTTCGCGTATTCGAACCCGAGCTTTTCGCGCTCGAAGGTAGGAAAGCGTTCTTCGTCGATGAAGAACACGGCGGGCGGGTAGAACCCCGCCGTGTGCCATCCGTACCTGCGCAGGTGCTGGGCCCACGTCTCGGAGTCCTGCCCCAAGCCGAGAGCGAAGAGCGGCCGCAGGTACTTGCCCGTCATCATCGACGTGATCGAATACGAGGTGTGAGGAGTGGGGCAGTACGCGCTCTCGAACGTCGTGCCCTCGCGCGCGAGGGCTTCGATGTTCGGCGTCGTCGGGCGCGGATAGCCGTACGCAGACAGGTGGTCGGCGCGCAGCGCGTCGATCGAGAGAACCACGAGGTCGTGGCCGCTCCAGTCGAGCGCGCGGGCGGCCTCGAGGCTCGGCCCGAATCGAGGCGGCCGTCGACGGCCCCTCCGCCTGCCGCGTTCTCGCCCGCGACGCGAGCAGCACCGCGCGCCCGAGCAGCGGCGCGTGCTCGACGAGCGCGATCCGCAGGTTGCTCGCGCGCTCCAGATCGCGGACGGCGTGCGGGACCCAGGCGATGCACGCCGCCGCGCCGAGCGCGACCCCCGACGAAACGAACGCCGCGAGACGCGAGACTCGGGGTCGGTTCGGACGGAACGAAAGACCGAGCAGAGCTCCCCCGGCGAGCGCCCCGACGAACATCGCGACGTGAAACGCCGGATACAGGCGCGGCAACACGAACGCGTCGGCGACCCAAGCGCCGGCGGCGAGGACAATCGCCAGCGCCGCGAGCGCCAGCGGGCGCCGGGCCAGACGGGCTACCGCCGAGGCGACGGGCCGCGCGGCCGCCGCCCCGAGGGCCCCCAGCCCGGCCACGAACGCGCCGCGAACCCCGAGCGACGCGAAGTGCCTGCCCGTCGAGACGCCCAGCGCGACCGCCCCGACAGCGACGCCTCCGGCGACCGTGAGGGCAACGCCCGCCGCCGCGCGCCCGCGCGACGCCCGGCCCGCCACCTTCCAGGCCAGGACGACCAACGGCGCCGCGGGGACGAGCATGGCGAGCGCCATCGGAACGGCCGACCGCCGCGCGAGGGCGTATTCCCAGGACGCCGAGAACTGCTCGGGCCAAAGGAGAAGGACGACGACGCATTCGGCGAGGAGCATCGCCCCCCACGCGGCGACGACCGCCGCGGAGTCCGCCAGCGCCGCGGCGACCCGACCGCGGATGGGCATTTCAGCCGGCCTCCTCGCGCACGGCCAGCGCGACCGCGAAGCGGCGTACGGCGAGGGCGAGCGCTCGGTGCTCGGGCCGCGCCAGGCTCGGGTCGCGCGCGAGCAGAGCCCTCGCGTCGGCATCGATCCGGTCGACCCAGGCGGGAGGATCGTTCGGATCGAGCCAGACGAAATCCTCGACCATGCCGGACTGGCGGGTGCCGCCGAGGTCCCCTCCCCCGCGCTGCGCGAGATCGGCGCGGGCGATCTCGGCGCCGTCGCTCGTCCGGACGAGCGTCTCCAGGCGCCGGCGAGCCGGATCGAGCAGGGGCTCCTCGTGCACGAGGAAGCATCGGCCTGGGCGCGCGCCGCGTCCGACGCGCCCGCGGAGCTGGTGCAGCTGCGCGAGCCCGAAGCGCTCGGCGCCGTCGATGACCATGAGCGTCGCTTCCGGCACGTCGATGCCGACTTCGAGCACGCTCGTGCCCACGAGCACCTCGACCTCGCCGCCGCGGAAGGCGCGCATCGTGCGCGCGCGTTCGGCAGCCACCATCGCCCCGTGCACGACGCCCACCCGGGCCGGAGCGAGATCCTGCGCCAGGCGGCGACCGCGGCTCGACGCGCCCACTTCCTCTTCTTCGAGGTCGTCCTCGATGCGAGCGCAGACGAAGAACACGCGCTCTCCTCGGGCGCACGCGGCGCGCATCTCGGGCACGACGCGCGAGCCCAGCTGCGCGCGCGCGACCAGCTCGGTGGCCACGGCGGCGCGCCCGCGCGGGCGCTCGTCGAGCACCGTCGTCGCCAGCTCGCCCCGCACGGCCAGGGCGAGCGTGCGCGGGATTGGCGTCGCGGTCAGAGACAGGAGGTGAGGCCGCAGAGACGACCCCGCGCCGCTCTCGCCTTTGCGCACCAGGGCCAGCCGCTGCGCCACGCCGAGGCGCTGCTGCTCGTCGACGACGACGAGCCCCAGGCGGGCGAACGCGACATCCTTCTGCAAGAGCGCGTGGGTGCCGACGACCAGGCCCGCTTGCCCCGAGGCAATCGCGCCGAGCACCTGGCGCCGTTCCGCGGCGCGCATCGCCGCCGTCACGCGCTCGAGACGCACGCCGAGCGCGCGCACGAGCGGCGCGGCGGCGTCGGCGTACTGATCGCACAGCACGCCCGTCGGGACGAGCAGCGCACACTGGTAGCCGGAGGCCACGCACTGGGCCGCGGCCGCGAGCGCGACGGCGGTCTTGCCGGTGCCGACGTCGCCGAGAAGCAGCCTGCGCATCGGGACGGCGGACGCCAGGTCGCGCGCGACGGCCTCGATCGCCCGCTGCTGCGCCGAGGTGAGGGCAAACCCGAGCGCGTCGACGAATCGGCCGAGGACCGCCTCGTCCCGCTCGAGCACCGGCGCGCGTGCCTCGCCCCACGCGGCGTCCGACCGCAGGCGCTGCCAGACGCGCGTGAACGCCTCTACCCATGCCAGGCGCTCGGCGACCGGGCGCGCCGCCGCCTCGGGTACGCCCTCCGGCGACTCGCCGTGGACCGCGCGGAGCAGCGGCTCGACGGGAGGCATACCCTCGCGGGACGCGATGTCGCGGGGCACCGGATCCGGCAGCGACGAAACGCGCGCGAGCGCGTCGCCGATTCCGCGCCGCACGAGCGCCGGGGCCGCACCCAGGTTCGGATAGCGCGGGCGCACCCCGCGGGCCGAGGGCTGCGTCGAGCAGCAGGTCCGGGTGGGCCAGGCTCGGTCGCTTGCCCTCCCGCAGGCGAACGCGCCCGACGACCAGGCACGCCGCTGCCCGGCCCGCGCGACCGCCGAGCACTCCGTGGGCGGCGTAGTACCACCACGCGTCGAGCACGGCGCTCGCGTCCCCCTCCCCGGCCGAGAACCACGCGCACCGCCCGCCTGCCGCGCATCGGCACGAGCGTCGCGCTCTTGACCAGGCCCCGGATGCACTGGCGCGGCGCCAGCGCCAGCGTCGCCTCGGCCGCGCGCGCCTTTTCGACGGCCTCCGGGATGGTCACGGGCGCACGCAGATCGTCCCAGGTGACCGGCAGCGTCCAGATCAGGTCCGCGACGAACCCGACCCCGCACGCCGCGAGCTTCTCGCGCGCCGCCGGTCCTATCCCGTCGACGCGCTCGACGCCCTCGTCCCAGGCGAGGGGCATCGCCCGGCGCTCGCGCGCGCGCTCTTCGCGGTCGAAGAGCGTGCATGCCCGGACCAGGCCCTCGACACGCGCGCGCCGGCGCGGTTCGTCCTGGGCGGCGAATCCGGTGACCAGCTTCTCCCAGTCGGCGCGGCGCGCGTCAGGCACCCGCGAGGTCGCCTCGCGGGCGAGCTTCTCGATCTCGACGAGCGCTTCGTCGCGCGGCGTCTCGGATCCACGCTCGCGCGTCGCGCGCGATGCGCGAGAACACGCGCACGGCGACGCTCACCGGAATTCGATTTCGAGCACTTCGTAGGTGCGCTCGCCGCCCGGCATGCGCACCTTCACCTCGTCGCCTACCTGCTTGCCGACCAGCGAGCGCGCGAGGGGGCTCGTGATGCTGATGCTCCCCTTGGCCAGGTCCGCCTCGTCGGCGCCGAGGATGCGGTAGGTGACCTCCTCGCCCGTGTCCGTGTTCGAGAGCTTGATGGTCGCGCCGAAGGCGACGCGATCGCCGGCGAGCTTGCTCGGGTCGATCACCTCGGCGAGCGCGAGCTTGTTCTCGATGTCCTTGATGCGGCCTTCGATGAACGACTGGCGGTCGCGCGCGGCGTGGTACTCCGCGTTCTCGCTGAGGTCGCCGTGCTCGCGGGCGACCGCGATCGCCTGAATGATGGCGGGCCGCGCGACGCTCTTGAGCTGATTGAGCTCTTCGCGAAGCTTGGCGGCGCCTTCCGGCGTGATCGGGTTCTTCTGCATGCCGCGGGCGCGGATCTAGCACGTGCCGTTTGGTGCGGGGCCCCAGATGCTACCCTGCCGGAGAACCGGCCGCTGAAGAACGTTGGGAGATGGGCATCGTCGGAGAGCACCCGGAAAGCGGAGTTCGCATCGACGTCCAGCGGGCTCGCCTCGGGGGCCCGCCGTGGCGCTACGAGGGCGAGGTCGCGACCCCGACGAACCGTCATCCGATGACCGCCATCGTCGAGGCCGACGGCACGGTTGCGGTGGAGGTGGACGGTGAGGAAGCCGGGGGGTCGAGCGGCGTCGTGGCGCAGGTTCGGCTCATGATCCGGGCGGCCTACAAGCACGCGAGGGACGACGGCACCGCCCCCCCGAGGCACCTCGTGCGCTGGCGCCCGGACCGCTGAAAGGTTACCGTGCGCCCCGCTCATGCGCCTGCGTTTGCCCCTCGTCGCCCTTCTCCTGGCCGCGGCCACGCCGGCGTGCGAGGGCGAGGGCCCGAAGACCGCGCTCGGCTACACCGAGGACGCCAAGCGCGCCTACGACGCAGCGATGCAGGAGTACAACGCGCACAACTGGCTCGAGGCCCAGGCGATGCTGCGCGAGGTCAAGCGCAAGTACAGCTACTCGAAGTACGCGCGCCAGGCGGAGCTTCGCATCGCGGACGCCGACTTGACCCAGGAGAAGTTCTCCGACGCCATCCGCGAGTACAAGGACTTCGTCCACGCGCACCGTTCGGACACCGAAGACGTCGAGTACGCGCGCTCGAAGATCGCCGAGGCCACCATCGGCGAGATCCCCGAGTCGTTTCTCTTGCCCGCCAGCGAAGAGCGCGACCAGGCCACGGTGGTCGACGCGTACCAGGAGCTCAAGAGCTACCTCGCGGACTACCCGGACGCCAAGCAGGCGGCCCACATGCGCGAGCTCCTCGCGCAGGTCGTCGCGAGGCTGGTTCGCCACGAGCTCTACGTCGCGCGCTTTTACCTCGGACGCGACAATTACGACGCGGCGGTCGCACGCATCCAGTACGCGCTCAGGAACTACGGCACCGCGATCGAGGCGGACCCCGGCGGTCAGCGACGGGCTCGAGCGACCTCGAGGCCGAGGCCCTGCTCCTCCTCGGGACGACGTACCTCAAGATGCAGAAGTGGCCCGACGCGCGCCAGACCTTCGAGACCATCCTCAAAGATTTCCCGAGTAGCCCGTTCGCCGTCCCGGCGCGTAACTACCTGGAGTATTTGAAGCGCCAGGGTTAGCTTCAGGGGTCGCGGGAATGCCCGAAGTCCCCTCACTCTCCTCCGCGCCTCGCGCATCTCGTGCAGTCGTCGCCTCCTCCGGGCTTGCCGGTGCCGCGGACGGTGCTCGTCGTCGACGACGAGAAGAACATCCGCCGCACGCTGCAGCTCGTCCTCGAGGGCGAGGGGTATCGCGTGGTCGGGGCGGAGACCGCCGCCGAGGCCCTCGCCATCCTCGCGAGCCCCGAGACGCCGGTCGACCTGGCCATCCTCGACGTGAAGCTGCCCGACATGAGCGGCCTCGACGCCCTCGCCAAGATCCGCAGCGACGAGGAGACCCGGGACGTTCCCATCATCGTCATCAGCGGGCACGCCACGGTCGACGACGCGGTCCTGGCGATCAAGCTCGGCGCGAGCGACTTCTTCGAGAAGCCCCTGGCCCGCGAGCGCATCGTGGTGAGCGTTCGCAACGTCCTTCGACGCGGCGCTCGCGCAGCGCGAGCTCGCGCGCGTCTCCGAGCAGCAGCTGCAGCGCTACGAGATGATCGGGCGCAGCGCGCCGATCGCAGCGCATCTTTCACGAAATCGAGAAGGTCGCGCCGACCAAGGCCTCCGTGCTCATCACCGGCGAGAGCGGCACCGGCAAGGAGCTCATCGCGCGCGCCATCCACCGGCTCTCGCCGCGCACCGACGCTCCCTTCGTCAAGGTCAACTGCGCGGCCATCCCCCGCGAGCTCATCGAGAGTGAGCTCTTCGGCCACGAGAAGGGCGCCTTCACCGGCGCCCAGCAGAGACGCCGCGGCCTCTTCGAGCAGGCGCACGGCGGGACGCTCTTTCTCGACGAGATCGGCGACATGGACCTGGTCGCGCAGGCCAAGGTGCTCCGGGCCGTGCAGTCCGGCGAGATTTCCCGCGTGGGCAGCGAGCACGTCATCCACGTGGACGTGCGTGTGCTCGCCGCCACGAACAAGGACCTCGCCCGGGGCGTCGAGCAGGCCACCTTCCGCGAGGACCTGTTCTTTCGCCTCGCGGTCTTCCCCATCCGCTGCCCGTCTCTTCGCGAGCGCGTGGAGGACATCCCGCTGCTCGCGCAGGCTTTCATGGACGGGTTCGGGCGCGAGAACGGCATCCGCCCCAAGCCCATCGACGACGACGTGATGGCCGCGCTCGCCTCGCGCAAGTGGCCGGGTAACGTCCGCGAGCTCAAGAACGTGGTCGAACGCTCGGCCATCCTGAGCGGCGATCGCGTCACCATCGCCGACCTGCCCGAGGACCCGCACGCCAACCCCTTCGAGGAGGAGCACGAGCCCTCCGCGGCCGACGCGAGCGGGTCGCACGAGCCCGCAGAGGAGCAGCCCACCGAGAACTCCCGTTCGGTGCCTCCCCCTTCCCTTCACGACATCAAGCACCTCACGCTCCGCGAGTACCGCGAGCAGTCCGAGCGCCAGTACATCGTCGAGACGCTGAAGATGACCGGCTGGAACATCTCGCGGACGGCGATCCTCCTCGGCGTCGAGCGCACCAACCTGCACAAGAAGATCCGCGCGTACGAGATCCGGCGCGGCGAGGGATGACAGCCGCGCGCGCCACGCGCCGAGCCGAGGACACTGTGGTCACGATGTTTCGCAGCCGGGAGCGCACGCTGGTCGAGCAGAAGATGCTCGGCGAGGGCGCGCGCGAGCGCTTCGCGCCGGGTCGGGCGCCGTGCCTGGTGGCGATCCACGGCTTCGGGGGGACCGTCGCCGAGCTGGCCCCGATGCTCGATCGGGTCGAGCAAGACGGCTTCGCCGTCGATGCCGCGCTCCTGCCCGGGCACGGGACGCGCGTCGAGCACTTGCAGGACCTCACCTTCGACGGATGGGTTGCGGCGACGCGCGCGCGAGCGGTCGCGGCGGCCGCGCAGCACGGACGAGTCGTCCTGCTCGGCTTCTCGCTCGGCAGCCTCGTCGCGATGCGAATCGCCAGCGAGAGCCCCCCATGGCTCGCCGGTCTCGTCGTGCTCGGCAACGCGCTGACGCTGCGGCCCCACTCGTCGCTCCCCCTCGGGCTCTGGCACCTCACGGGCCGGCCCATGCCCGACGTGTACCTCCTGAAGCCCCGCGCGGCCGATCTCGTCGACCCGGCGGCGATCGCCTCCATCACGACCTACGATCGCCACCCGCTGCGCGCCGCCCTCGAGGTCTACCTCGCCGGCGTGCGCGTGCGGCCCCTCGTCGAGCGCATCGCGTGCCCGGTGCTCATCCTGCACGGTCGCCGCGACCTCGTCTGCTCCTGGCGGAACGCCACCTGGCTAGCCGAGCGCGTGGCGTCGCGGGACGTCACCGTGCGCATCTTCGAGAAGAGCGCGCACGTGCTCTGTTGCGACGGCGAACGCGACGAGGTGGGCCGCGAGGTCGCCGCGTTTCTAGCGCGCCTGTGACGCCGGCCGATCGTGCCGCGACGAATCGTTCAGCCGCTCACGCACGAGGACGAACGTCGCCAGCCCCGCGAGCAGCGCGATCGCGAGCATGAGCGCGAGGTTGCCTCGCCACTCGCCGCGCGCGGTCGCCGGCGACGGTTGTGTCTCGGTGCGTTCCTTCGGCGCCGGGGGCGAGGCCGAGGGCAAGACCATCGGCGCGGGCAGCGCGATGGGGACGCCGACGTAGCTCTGCGAGGGCACCGGCTTGACCGACTCTCGCAGCTTCGGCCCGCGCCCGACGAGGAGGCGGCGCACGTCTCCCAGCATCGCGTACGCGCTCTGGTAGCGCTCGCGAGGTTCGTCGGCCATCGCCAGGGCGAGGACGGCTTCGAGGTCGCCCGGCAAGCGCTGGTCGCCGAGCGCAAAGCGCACGCACGCGGCGACCGACCAGATGTCGGCCGTCTCGCTCGGCGGCGCCGCGGGAAGCGCGCGCCTCTCGGGGGCCGAGAACGGCCCGATGCGTGCCTCGGCGATGCGATCGTCCGCGTGATGGCCGAAGTCGACCAGCCGCGCGGAGCCCGCCGGGCTCACGATCACGTTCGACGGCGAGATGCCCGCGTGCAGAATGCCGTGGGAGTGGGCGATCTCGAGCACGTCGAGCACCTGGACGGCGATCTCGAGCATCACCTGGACCTCCAAGCGCGCACGCCTCGCCGCCTGCGCCAGCGGCTCACCCTCGGCCAGAGCACGCACGACGACCTGCGCGCCTCCCGTATCGGTCCCTCCGTCGAGGACCCGCGCCGCCCGCGGGTGGTGGAACCGATTGGCCGTCCAGCACGCGCGCAGCCAGTCGGCGCAGCACTGCGCGTCGGCAGCGAACGCAGCTTGCAGCACGCGCGCTACCGCCTTCTGACCGTTGCGCGTCACGAGGAAGCTCTCGCAGACGGGGCCGGCGCCGAGCGAGCGCTCGACCGTCCAGCCGAACATCGTCACGCCGCGCGATGAACCCGTGCCGTGCCGCTCGCTTCGGAGCGTCGCTGAGTCCTGAAGCATGCGCAAAACATGGGGCTCACCGGCTCCCCGTCGAGCCCAATCCGCCCTCCCCGCGCGCGGTCGCCTCGAGCCCGTCGGCCAGCACCAGCTCGGCGCGCGCCACGGGCGCGATCACGAGCTGGGCCACGCGTTCGAGCGGCTCCACGGTGACGGGCGCGTCGCTCAGGTTGACCAGCAGCACGTTTACCTCCCCCCGATAGTCGCTGTCGATCGTCCCGGGGGCGTTGAGCACGGTCAGCCCGGTGCGGGCCGCCAGACCCGATCGCGGCCTCACCTGGCCTTCGAAGCTGCGCGGAATGGCCACCCGGATGCCGGTCGGTACAAGGGCCCGCGCGAGCGGCGCGATGATCAGCGGCGCGGCGAGCGCGGCGTGCAGGTCGAGGCCCGCGGCCCCTTCGGTCTGGTAGCGCGGCAGGGGCACGACGACGGGTCCGACACGGGCAACCTCGATGCGCAGATCCGGAAGCATGGGCCGCATCCTATCGCACACGGAGCCGGCGCGGCTTGACGCCCCCGCCGCGGCTGGTAGTCCCGGCATGGACAGATGCCCGCCCGAGAGACCGTCCTCATCCTGGACTTCGGCGCCCAGTACACGCAGCTCATCGCCCGCCGCGTGCGCGAGCAGCGCGTGTACTGCGAAATCCACCCCTGCACGATCCCCCTCGATCAGGTGCGGGCCATGGAGCCGCGCGCCATCATCCTTTCGGGTGGGCCCGCGAGCGTCTACGCGCAGGGAGCTCCCACCATCGACCCCAAGGTCCTCGACCTGGGGGTGCCGGTCCTCGGCATCTGCTACGGGCTCCAGCTCATCGCGCACCTGCTCGGCGGCCGGGTCGAGGCGGCGCGCGCCCGCGAGTACGGCCACGCGCGCGTCGTCGTCGAGAAGGCCGAGGGCATCTTCCACCGCTTCGCCAAGCGCGAGGCGCTCGACGTGTGGATGTCCCACGGCGACCGCATCGCCGCCCTCCCCCCGGGGTTCCAGACCATCGGCGTCAGCGGCAACACGCCCTTCTGCGCCGTCGGCAACGCGCAGAAGCGCATCTACGGGGTCCAGTTTCACCCCGAGGTCGTGCACACGCCTCGCGGTCCGGACGTGCTCGCGTCGTTTCTGTTCGACGTCGCGGGCCTCTCGCCCACCTGGACGCCGGGCGTCTTCACCGAAGAGGCCATTGCCGCCGTGCGCGCGCGCGTCGCGCCCGGAGACCACGTCGTATGCGGGCTTTCGGGAGGCGTCGACTCCTCGGTCGCGGCCATCCTGTGCCACAAGGCCATCGGCGACCGGCTGACGTGCATCTTCGTCGACAACGGCCTTCTGCGGCAGGGAGAGGCCGAGCAGGTCGTCGGCACCTTCCGTGAGAGCTTCCGGCTGAACCTCGTCGCGGTCGACGCGCGCCAGCGCTTTCTCACGGCGCTCGCCGGCATCTCCGACCCCGAGCAGAAGCGAAAGACCATCGGTCGCGTCTTCATCGAGGTTTTCGACGACGAGGCCAAGAAGGTAGCGGGCGCAGGCGGTGGCGGTGGGGGCGGCGCGGGCTGGCTCGTGCAAGGCACGCTCTATCCCGACGTCATCGAGAGCGTCTCGTTCAAGGGGCCGAGCGCGACCATCAAGAGCCACCACAACGTCGGCGGCCTGCCCGAGAAGATGAAGCTCAAGCTCATCGAGCCGCTGCGCGAGCTCTTCAAGGACGAGGTGCGCTCCGCGGGCGAGGAGCTCGGAATGCCGCGGGACCTCCTCATGCGCCACCCCTTCCCCGGTCCGGGGCTCGCGGTCCGCTGCCTGGGCGACATCACCGAGAAACGCCTCGAGGTCCTGCGCGCCGCCGACGCCATCGTCGTCGACGAGATCCGGACCGCGGGGCTGTACGACACCGTGTGGCAGGCGTTTGCCGTCCTTCTGCCGGTGAAGAGCGTCGGGGTCATGGGCGACGAACGCACCTACGAAGAGGCGTGCGCCGTGCGCGCCGTGCGCTCGGTCGACGGCATGACCGCCGACTGGGCGCCGCTTCCGTACGACGTCCTCGCGCGCATCTCGAACCGCATCTGCAACGAGGTGCGCGGCATCAACCGCGTCGTGCTCGACATCACGAGCAAGCCCCCGGGGACCATCGAATGGGAGTGACCGTTCCCGCGCGGGCGTGCGCCCCTGGCTCGGTGGGGCCCGCGGCGCTCGCCGTGGCCGTGCTGGTGAGCAGCGCGGGCGGCCTCACAGCCTGCGCGGTGCAGCCGAGAGATGGCGAGCGCGTGCCGACGATTTCGCTGCGCATGCAGGGCACCCCGCCGGATGCGGCCGTGATCATCGACGAGGAGACCATCGGCCAGCTCGAATTCGTCGCCGCGCACGGGGTGGCGCTCCCGCCCGGCGTCCACCACGTCACCGTGAAGGCCACCGGCTACTTCCCCTGGGACCGCGAGGTCGACGCCAAGCAGGGCTCGCCGCCCATCCGGCTCGAGGTCGCGCTCATCCCGGTTCCGGACTGAGCTTGACGGAAGGCGCGTTTCGAGCCACCTTCCCGGTCCCCGCATGGCCAATCGCGCAATCTGGAACGTTCGCAAGCGTCACGAGTGGCTCGCCACGCCCTTGAAGGCGAAGCGCGTGAAGCGCGCGCAGCGGCTGCGGTGCGGCTTGCAAGACGCGATTGATCGCCGCTCGGGCGGCGGTTCGGCACCGCAAGAGAGCTGACCTACCGGCAGCCGGCCGCGACGCCCAGGTCGTCGGAAGCCGCGGCCCACGTCAGCGTGCGCGTGTTGCGCGCCAGGCCGAGTCGGCCCGTACGGTCGACGACGATGAGCCTCCCCGTTCCGCCGACGCGCGAGCCCATCGCGCGAATCGCGGCGCGCGCCGCCTCCTCCGGGTGAACTCCGGCGCGCATCAGGTCCGCGGCTCCGCGCGCCAGACCCACGCGCAAGATCGCCTCCCCGGCGCCCGTCGCCGAGCAGGCCCCCGCGTCGTCGTCCGCGTACGTCCCTGCGCCCGGGACCGGCGAATCGCCCACGCGGCCCACGCGCTTGTCGACCCGGCCCCCCGTGCTGGTCGCGGCGGCCACCGTACCGCGCGCGTCGCGCGCCACGGCGCCCACGGTGCCGCCCCCGCCGCCCGCGGCCTTCGCGCGAACCTCCGACCAGCGCGCGCGCGCGAGCTCGGTGGTCATCGCCTCGCTGGTCGCGCGCACGAAGCCGCGCTCGATCGCGAAACGGGCCGCGCCCTCGCCGGCGTAGAGCACGTGACGGCCGTCCTCGAGCACCGCGCGTGCAATCGCGATCGGGTTCGCGAACGGCGGCAGCGCGCACACCCCACCGGCGCGCAGCCCCGCGCCCTCCATGATGGCCGCGTCGAGCTCGATGAGGCCTTCTTCGTTGAGGCACGCTCCCGTCCCCGCGTTGAACGACGGGTCGTCCTCGAGGACGACGACCGCGCGCTCCACGGCGTCGAGCGCGCTGCCCCCGGCGCGCAGGACGTCCGCGGCTGCGAGCGCCGCGAGGCGGCAGCCCTCGACGTGAACCTCGGCGCGGGCGCTCGGGACATCGCCCGCGCCGCCGTGGACGAGCACACTCCACGCAGCGGCGGGCGCGCCCCACGACCCGGTGACGTGCTCGGGTCCCTCGCTCTTCACGGCGCTGCACGATAGCGCTGAAGCGCGAAGACGAGCAGCATCGCCGGGGGTAGCGCGCCCAGCAGCGCGGGCCCCTCGCGGGCCGCGGCCGCCTGAAAGAGGAAGATGCTCGCGGCCACCGACGCGCCCGCCGCGAGCACAGCCTTGCCGTCGTCGCGCCCGACGCGCCGCGCGGCCGGTCGCGTGAGCATCGTGTGCGCGACGAGCAGCGGCATCGCGAGCCCGGCCATGACGAGGGCCAGCGCCGCGGCCCCGCGAGCGTGCGGCGGCATGGACACGTGTGCCCCCGCCCCGTCCGGCGCAGGCGACGTCACCACATCCGGTGCGCCGTCCGGCCCGACGAACACGCCCCGCGCCCGATCGACGAAGGCCGAGCCGTCCCATCGCCACTCGTCGGCGCGCGGCGCCGTCGGAAAGAAGCCCTTCGCGCCGACGTGCGGCGCCGCCACGAGCACCAGCGACGCGGCGACGCAGGCGAGCGCCGCCCCGGCAACCGCCGCCCCCGCGACCTGCAGGCGCGACCGGCCGAGCGCCGCGAGCGCCTTGCTCTCGCCGCGGGCCGTCGCGGGCGCCAGGGCAACCCACACGCCGATCGCAGCACAAGCGGGGGTCAGCGGGAGCGTCCGCCCGATGCGCTCTCCCCACGGAACGCCGCCTTCGTCGGTCGCCGCCGTCACCAGCCAGGCAAGCCCGAGAGCCAGAAGCGTCACCGCCGCCGCACGCGCAAAGAGCCGCGCGTCCCAGTGCGTGAGCCTTTCCAGCAGTCCCAGGCGCCCCACGGCGAGCAGCCTAGCCGGGACGGGAAGACTCCGCGCGTTTGCGTGTTATGCTGAAACGAAGGCGTCGCACATGGACTCTCGGGCCCCGAATGGTTCGGCGGCGGAGCACCGCCCGCGTGTGCGGCAGGTCACGGTGCCTCGTGCACCCCAGAAGGAAACGCTCGCTGCGGCAGCGCTTTTATGCGCGGAGCCACCGGGTGCCGGCCAAGCGCCGGAGGAGGAGAACGTCATGCAATGTACCTATGGCCCTAGTCCGAGAGGGCGTCTGCCGTAGAAGCACGGGTGGATGGAGCCCGGGGGCCGCACCGGCACGCGCGCCATGTCGCGCACCCGATACCGGCCTCACCGCCGCCGTCCGCGCCCCCAAGGCGGGCGGATCCCGGCACGTGCTCTCCATCCGCGTGACGAGCCCTTTTCGCTGGGCCTGTCAGGTGACGCGTGCGATGCCTCGCGCCCGCCCCGAAAGGGGGGGACGAGACTAGTGCGCGCACACCAGGGGAAACGGCCCGGGTGGACCGCCAATGCCACCCGGGCCGTTTGTTTGTCCGCGGGCTGCGTGGACACGCGAGCGCGCGGAGCACGCGGTTGACACGACCGTGTCGCGGGCGCTACGTGGGAGACCTATCCGCGCGGGACTAGCTCAGTTGGTAGAGCGTCGGCTTCCCAAGCCGAAGGTCGCCGGTTCGAGACCGGTGTCCCGCTCCTCTGGAAAATCAATCACTTGCGCGCCTTCCCTCACGTCGTTTCCAGGGGCAAAAGTCACCGCCGGTGACAATAGGCGCGCGGCCAGACCGGGGTCGAGGATCGGGAGCGCTGCGGCGGGTACCGGCCTCGCCGCTTCGAGCTCGCGCACGTACCCCATGTGCGTCTTGCTGTCGGCGTGGCTGGCCAGCGTCATGGCGGTCTGGACGTTGACGTCGGCCTTCGCGAGCGCCCGGGCGTAGGCGCGGCGCATGGAGTGGAAGTTCATGCGGCGTGACACGGGCGTGTCGAAGTAGAGCGGGTCGGCCGGGTTCGGCGTCGGCTTGCCGTCCTTCACGATGGGCGGCAGGCGCACCACGCCGGCACGGAAGAAGTCGCGACGCATGCGGCCGGCGAACGACGTCCCGCGCGCCTTCTTGTCCTTCCCTGCCCTCGGCCCCCGGCGAACCGGGAAGACAGGCCCAGCGACGGGGCGGCCCGCGCGCGTCCACCACACCCGCAAGAAGGGGCGCAGCATCGCGGGGATCTCCAGTGTCTGAACCTCGCCGGTCTTGGCCCTCGCAATGGTGCAGAACGCGAACCCTTCGCGGTCGACCATCGTCCAGTCCCACCGGATGGTCTCGGCCGTGCGCATCCCCCCCTCGGTGCGCGCGACGAGCACGAGCAACTTGAGCTCCAGGTCGAGCTTCTCCGCCGCGAGGTACTTGCCGATCTCCGCGTCCGTCGGGCTGACGAAGGGGCGCTTGTCCTTCTTCAAGCCATCGGGGAGCTCGAGATCCTCCATGGGGCGGGTATCGATCACCTTCTCGATGCGGGCGCGCTTGAAGTCGCGACGCATGACGGCGCGGATTCTTGTGCACCGTCTCGCGCGAGAGGCCCTTGTCCCTCGCCTGCTCGAGTACCTGGCGCCCGTGATTGTCGGTGATCCGGCGCATGTCGAGATTGCCGAGCACCTCGTAGATGTACCGCTGGCGGTTGTTCTGCTCGTCGCGGGCCATCACCACGCCGGCAGCCTTGCGGCGCTCGTTCCGGTCCGTCGTGAAGGAGCGGTACGTCTCCGGCGCGCGCGTCTTCGCTTCGACCTCGGCGACGATTTCCCCCGCTTCGATCTGCGCGACCATGCGCGCGAGCTTCCTCTTCGCCGTCGAGCGGTCCTTCGTGTTCAGCGGGAGCCAGTGGCGCTCCTCCGTGCCGTCGGGGAGCTTCACCTGCACGCGGGCGTAGAAGCCGCTCGGCTTCGCGATGATTGTTCCGGTTCGCTTTCGCATGGTCTCGGCCTCTCCCGCTCCCCCCAAACTCGCGCTCGGAGGGAGCAGGCGAAAACGAGCTACTCCGGCACGAGCCCGCGCTTGACCAACCGCAGCCGGGTGCGCCCGCCGCGAATCACGTTGCGGGCCACTTCGATATCGCCCTGGTATTTCGCGATCAGGGCCTCTATTCGCGCCACTTCTCGCTCTTGGCGCTTGCCGGAAATCTTCTTCGTCTTCGTCGTCGTCATGGTCTGCCTCTTCAGGCGGGGGAGCACCACTCGCCCCGCGACCGCGTCGAATGCCCGCGGTTTCGGCCTACTTCGCTACGGCTGCCTGGGCTCGTCGGCGCAGCCCTGCAGCAGCCGACTCACCGTGTCTTCGTCCCCCGGTTTCAGGTCGGTGAACTCAGCGTGCGCAAGCTCGTTGGCGACGGCCACGGCGAGCGTGCGCTTCTCGATTGCGCGACGCAGGTCCCCCATCCCCTTGGAGTCGACGCTCACGACCATGCGCCTCACGAGCGGGCGTTCCGGATGCAGGACGTCGTGCAGCGCGTGCGCCCACTGGTCGAGCCGCTCGAGACCCTCCTCCGACAGGCGCCTGGGTCCGAGGACTTCGAACGCGAGCTGAGAGAAGACCCACCCGACGAGATCCGCCTCCCGCGGGACGTCGGGTCCGTAGTGGCGGAACGCGACAGCGGTCTGGTCGACCATTTCGCGCAGCTCGGCGAGCGGGCGGCGGCGCATCGTCTCGCGGCGCTTTGCCAGCGTGGCGGCGCGGGCCTCGGGGGCGCGGGGGCCGGTCATGCTACACCGCCTTCCGCCGCGTCTCTCGGCTGCGGCGGGTCGGGTTCGTACTGCTCGTCCTCGCGGGCGAACTTGCGCAACCACGCGGCCGACTCGGCAAGATCGTTGAGCCGATTGCGGATGATTGCAGTCGCCTTCCCCCCGGCCCCCGCGTTCATCTCGATCCAGCGGAGCGCTGGCCTGATGTCCGAGAGCGCATCCTCCATGCCGTCCGCTACCGAGTCGATCTCGGAGGCCAAATCGGAGACGCTCACGAGTCACCACCTTCCGCCGCTGCCGTCTCTTCGCAGGTCGCCTCCCAGAACGCTCGCGTGCGTACAAAGTACACGGCGACGGCCCGCACCAGGTCGATCGTTGCGTCGCGGAGGAACGGGTGTCGATCGTCCTGCGCGTCGTAGAGCATGTCGGTGTAGCCGAAGGGCATGGCCAAGAGGCGCTTGTCCATGTCGTCGCACGCGTCCTCGGAGCTCTTCGAAATCCAGCAACCGAGATCGAGGATCTCCCCCGCGTACCTCTCCCCCGCGATTGGTTGCGGCGCGAACGCCGCCTCGAAGATGGACCCTAGGGCGCGGCGCTTCAGGCCGAGGACCTGCGCCGCCCGTTTGATGGCTTCCAGGCTCGGAGCCGCGGGCGAGTTGCCCTCGGCGGCAAGCGCCTCGACCTCCTCACGCGGCGGGATGAGTCCGTTTAGGGCGCTTGCATTGCCGTCGATGTGTGCTTGATCCATAGCGTTCCTCCTGTCGTTTCCACGGTTGGTGAGGGACATGCGCCTCGGACGGTTGCCGCCGTCTCGGGGCGCGACCCTATTTGCGTATCGGCGTCCGTTGACGCGCCCACGCCTCGAACGCCTCCGCCGCCGCCTCGTCCCACGTGAGCCGGTTGGCCGCGAGAGCGATCTTCGCGGCGCGGTGCACGTGGGCGGGGATGCGGACGTTGACGCCGATGCGATCGGGCGCGGGCTTCGGTGTGCTCTTCATGTTCCTTAGCCTCATTAGACGTCTTACTAATTGTGATCTGCAAAGTCAATAGGATGCTGCCGTCCACGATGTTGCCTACATGCAGCCGATTGGTGCACCCTCGGCGCCGTGAGCGAACCCAAACGCCGAGGCAGGCCACCGAAGGACACGAGCAACCCCACCGGGCGCGGGTCGTTTCACCTGGGGCTCCGCCTCAGCGACGAGCGGCGAGACCAGCTCCTCGCCCTCGTGGAGGCGGCAAACGCGCGGGCCAGGGGCGTGGGGGTCCCGGCGAACGTCACACCATCGTCCCTGGTCGTGCTGTCGATTACGGAGCGCCTCGACGGGGAGACGGCGAAGCTGGGGAAGAGGCAGTAGTTGCCGCGCACCGGCTCCGACGGCAAGACGACTGCGAACCGTTCGCAGTTGGGTGCGAACGGAGCGGCCGTAGCCGGGCCCTCACACGCTGAGCGCGTCGCCTGCGGCTTCGACCAGAACCGCGGCAACCTCCTCCTCGGCCGTGACACTCGCGAACGCCTCTCGCGCGATCCGCGCACGCTCGGTGCCGACCGGACCCTGCACGACCATGTCCCCGGTCGCCAGCTCGCAGAAGAACATGAGCTGCAGCGAGACGGCCTGCTCGTTCGGCAAGTCGACGAAGGGCCGCGGAACGATCCGAACGAGCACGCGGCGCTCGCTCGAGTCGTCGCGCGCCTGGTCGGTGATGCGCACCGCATGTCCGCGCTCGCGGAGGACGACGCCCAGCGCTTGCGCCTCGGGGAGGACGGCCTTGTCGAGAAAGGCGTCTGCGCGCGCCCGAAGACGCTCGTTCGCTTCCTGTTGCTGCTCGGCCTTGGCCTTTTTCACGTCGATCTGCTTGTCGAAGTTGTCCATTGCCGCTGCCAGAGTCTTCTTGGATTTCCTGTTCATGATCGCGATCCTTTCGTGTTTTGAGACAGTACATGCTCACGCGGCGGCCATCGCCAGGTCCCTCGGCCGCGGATACCGCCGCCACGCCCCGTCGAGCCCCAGCCGGCGCGAAGGCTGTTCGCGGGCGTGCTCGCGGCGCAGCTCCGCGACGAGGCCGTGATGGGTTCCGACGTGGCGGGCGATCCAACGGTCGCTGCGGAGTACCCAGCGGCGCGTGCGGAGCAGGCGGATCACGAGGGCGTGCTCGGAGGGCATCACGGCGCCCGCCCCCTCAGCGCCTCGCACGCCAGGTACACCGCGCAGTCGAGCGCCTCTTCCCCGGCCTCGCGCCGCCAGTCGCGCCGGTCGCCCTGAACGTCGAGGCGCCCGTACTGCTTCGCGCCGAGGGCCAGGCGCTTGGCCACCTTGCGGTCGCGGTACATGGCACCGGAGCACTCGCGGCGGCCGTCACCTACACCCTCGAGCAAGACGCGCCGCTCGTCCTCCCCGAGCTCGGCGACGACGCCAGACAGCGGTGCGAACGCCGCGATCTCGCGTCGGAGCGCCCTGCAGTCCTCGAGCAAGACGTTGCAGCGCGATTGGGTCGCGGTCAGGTTCGCGTAACACTCGCGGAGCTCGCGAGCGATCGCGGTCTCCGTGTCGACGGCGGCGCTCATGCGTACGCCAGCTGCCCCACCGTCATCGCGAGCGTCTGCCCCACGTACTGGTTGCTCGCCTGCGAGTTGGCGCCGTTCTCGTCTTGGATCATGACCGCGTATCCGTAGTTCTGAGCGTCGACGGTCTGGTGCTGGTTGCAGGTATACGTAAACTGCTGGAGCAACCCGCCGTTGTACCAAGCGGCGCCTGTGGCCGGCGACGGGCCGATGCCGGTCAGGGGAGTGTCGCCGGAGTTGAGTGTCTGAATCGTCGACGGCGTGCCCACCGCGATCCCGAACCGGAAGACGGAGAAGAGCGGCGGATTGGCCGGCGGTCCGCCGACATGCGTGCCGATCACCTGACGAGAAGCTGACCGATGTCAGCGTCGCGCCGTCGATGAGCTGCTCGAGCTCGCACGTCACGTATCCGGCGGCCGCGGACCCCTGCAGATACCAGAAGGTGCTGCCGCTCACGCGCTCGGGAGCGCCATCATGGGCCGCAGCGGACGGGCGCGGGGGATTGCGCGCGCCGGGTTCATCACCGGGTAGTCCGACGAGCCACCGCCGAGTACGAAGCCACCGGGGACGGACGTCACCAGGCCTTGGGCCGTGGCGATGTTCAGACCAAAGAGGGCCGTGATTTGCACGGCATTCGCGACGGAGCCAACATCGTGGCCCGGGGTTGTTCACCTTGATCGCAGCGCCGTTCGCCATGGTGACGACGCCCTCGAGCTCGTCGCCGGCGATGCCTTTGTCGAGTGCTTCGGCGTGGTCGACATCAATTTCGTTCAGCTGACTACTGTGACGGTGTCGCCCAAGGCCCACCCCGGGCCATTCGCTCGCGTAAAACTCATGGTCTCGTCTCCTTACTTGCGAAATGGTGAATCCAATTTGAAAACGCACTCGCCACTCCGCCCGCGGGGGCAGCGCCGGAGCCCACTCCGGGCAGACGTAGTCGGCGAGGCCGTTGGTTCCCGCCCGACGCAAAGCCAATCGCCCGGCGGGTCGGTCGCCGTCGCGATCGTGGTCGCGCCGCAGAGGTTGCAAACGAGGGTGGTGCTCATCGCGCCCCCCCGCTGCGCTGCGCCTTGAGGATCGCGCGCGCCGCCTTGTTTTCGGCCTTCACCTGGCGCCGGCGTTCCTTGAACTGGGGATCGCGCTGCACGCGAGCGATCGCAGCGTCGTACGGGCCCGGCGTGGCCTCGGGCGGCGACTCGGCCGCGACCTGTCGCAGCTTGGCGGCGATCGCGTCGAGTTTCGTCCGCTGCTCGGCGAGGCGCTCCATTTCGAGCACGTACGCGCTCTTCGGTTTCTCCTCCGGCTCCGGCGGGGGCTCGGCGGCTTTCGCCTTCCCCGCCGCCTGGCGCTGGTGCCCCAGCGTCGCCGCGAACGCTGACAGCAGGTCGCCGTCGGTGCTCGCGAGCTCGATGGCTCCTCGGGCATGGCCGGCGCCGGGCACGTCGCTCGCCTATCGGCAGCGCGAGACGGAAGCCCGCAGGTTGTGACCACCCGTCGCCAATGAGGGCGCGACCGATGGCCGCGTAATCGATATTGTCGTCGCTCATGACTGCGTCTCCAGTTTGCTGACGGCCTTGTCGTATCCGGCGCGGTCGCGGTGGCTCCACGCCGGTTCGGGCTCGCCTCCGAGCCAGTCGTTCTTGAGGTGACGCCGCGCCGCCTTGCGATCGAGGGTGACCGCGACGCGCACCAGGAGCGCCAGCGAGTCGCGGGTAGGCCGCTCGATCTGGCGCTGCACGAGGTGCGTCAGCTCGAGCCGCGTGCCCAGCTCCTCGGCGCGCAGAAACGCGGACTCTGCGTCGACCAGGTGATCGCAAAGCTGGTCGACGATGGGAGCGGCCCGCCGGTCGAGCGCAACAAGCTCCGAGATCAAGGGGCGGCGCGTCGACGAACCCGGCGACGAACGCGATCTGCTCGTCATCGAGCGCTCGTCCGCGTCGCGCTGCTTGGCCTCTTCGGCCGCCCGGTCTCCTCGGCGAGTTCCGCCGCGCCGCCGAGCTGGGCCGCCTTGCTCGGCGGCTTCACGGGCCGCCCGCTCGCTGGCCGCCCTGGCGCGCCCGCTCCTCGCTGGCCGCGACCTGCAGCTTCGCCGGCTTCTTTCGCCGCCGCCTTGCGCGCCCGCGCCGCGGCGACCGCCGGGTCCTCCTTGCCCTCCATGACCCCGCCGCGATGGCGGCAGGTTCGATGGTCGCGTCGGAGCCCAGCTTCTTGCCCTGCCGGCGCAGCAAGGTGGCCGAACCCGCCGGAGACGCTCGCGGAGGCGGGCTCGTTCGCGGGGTCCTGGCAATCGAGCAGCCGCACGCGCTGGGGTGCTTCGTCCGGTGTCCTCGTGGACGGCGATGGAAGCGGCTGGGCAGCGCCTTCATCTCGCCGGCCGCCCAGACGACGCGCTTCTCTGCTTCTTCTCCACCCACTGCCGGCGATCTCCGTCCTCGTCCACGCTGACTCGCGGGATGTTCGCGGCAGCGTCAGCTCGATGAATTGCTCGAACCTCGTTGGGTTCTCCAGTTCGTAAACGGTTCGGGTTTCAGCTCGTCACTCATTCGGTATTCATGTTTTCGCCTCGTCGGTGAGTGCCGGCGCCATGGCGCCGACGATCAATTCCGCATGACCTTTCGTGCACCAGGGTAGCGCTGCGTCGCAGCACTTCTGGTATTCGCACCGCACGTGAAACACCGCGCGGAACCGGTGCAGCGGCAGCGTGAGATCGCCGTGCGCCGGAATGGTGTGCGTCTCCGCACGCTCGAACACGAGCTTTTGCGCCGTGTCGAGCGGGTTGTGAACCGTTATTGTCTTATCGTCTGCCATTGCCAGTTATCCTTTTCTGATTACCAGAGTCCCGTTTGCTCCGCGGCCGCGGCCACGAGATCCGCTGCGGATGCCGCCTCGCCTCCTCGAATTCGGCGTTAGCCCTCTCGTGCCACTCGGGGTTGTTCACGGTCGCCGCGCGCGCTGCGGTCATGCGATCCGCGTCGATTCGCTGCTGCCGCGCGATCACAGCGGGATCGCCCTCATTGAACTCAAGGGAGTGCAGAGTCTTCGCGGCCTGCTCGCGCCATGCCTTCGCCTGCTTCAGCGACATTTCTCCCGACTTGATGCGCCAGCACGACAGGACGAACGCCGAGCAGAGGTCCCCGTGCGCCATCCCCCTGCGACGGGGAATCGAAATACTCATTCCGCCGCCGGGGGTCGGCCGCGAGATGACGCTCTTGATTTGCGCGACGAGGCGCGGCAACGGGGGGATACGCAGGCGCCTATCGGCGAAGAGCTGGCGCGCGGCCAGGAACGTCTCGAGCTTGCCGCCCTGTCCCTCAGGTGCCCGCAGCAGCCGAATCCCGAACGGCTCGACGTGTTCCCGAATCGACTCGATGTAGTGGCCATCGGTCGCCATCTCGCGGGACCGATACCGCTTCATCGCCAGGGCGAATTGCTTGGCCACCTCACTCGGCCGTAGCGGGAACCCCGGCGTCGGGCGCACCTCCTCCGCGACCGCCAGCGTCGCCACGGCCCCGCGCGATTGCAGGATCGTCAGCGTGCTCGAGTCGTTCACGGAACCCGAAGTCGGCCCCCGTCGCCCGCGACGCCAGGGGATCATGCGCGCCGGGATGCGCAAGGAACTCGTTGACGGCGTCGTCCACGAGCTTCGGATCGAAGAACGCGCCCGATCCGGCGGACATGAACTTGCAGTCGTGCTCGCGCGCTGCGTTCACCGGATCGCGCTCGCGCTCGGTCGCCACGACGGACGCCGTGAACTCGTCATCGCGCATGTAGAGTGTTCGGCATTCGGCTACCAGCGCGCCCTGGGAGCCGCGAAGTTCTTCGCGTGCAACTCGTAGAGCAGGCCGAGCTCCGCGAAGGGCGTGGACTCGATGAGCACCTGCCGCCGGGCGCGATGCGCGGCAGGATCGCGCGGAAAAGCTCCACGTCGTTGACGACGTAGTTTTCGTCCCTCAGGAACGACGCCTCCGACAGCGTCGCCGCGACGAGCGTCCGGCCGCGCAGCGCCGAGCCCCCGCGTCGCCGGCAGGCACTCGATGGAGACGCGCTTGCCGTCGGGGCGCACGATGACGAACGAGTCTTCGCGCTTCCGCTTCGATCGCGATCTTCCCGTACGCCTTCGCCGCGCCGAGCGCGTAGCGGAGCGCTTGCCGGGCCAGCCGTAGGTCGGGGGCCACGATGAGGGCGCAGGCCAGCTCCCGGTCGCCAGCGTCGGCAAGGCGACGGTGAGGGCCAGGTGCAAGAGGCGCAGCGCGCAAAGCAAGGTGCCGCCGATGCGCGCGCCCTTGACCCAGGCGACCACGGTGCGCGCCGCGGCGGGGACCGCGTCGAGGGCCCCGAACAGGCGCTCGGCTATCGTCCGCTGCGCCTCGTCCAGGGCGCCCGGCTCCACGCCGTCGAAGCAGACCAGCACGAGCACCGCCTGCGCCGCCGTGAGGGCGAGCGTCGGGGCGACCATCTGCAGGTATCTCGAGAACGCGATGGGCTTGCGCATCAGGTGCCCTCCTCGAAGAAGTCGGAAGGGGCCGCCGGCAGCGTCAGGTCGCCGGCCAGGGCGCTAAGCGTCGCCAGCGCCGTGCGGTGCTCACGCAGCCAGCCGCGGGCCTCGCTCATGTAGGCGGTGCGCTTCTTTGGGTTCTTGGCCCGGACCGCGAGCGCCAACGCGGCGCGGTACATGGTGTGCGCATCGGCGACGTCGCCCGCCAGGTGGTGCAGAACGTCCTTCCCTTGGAGCAGCGCAAGCAGGTCCGCGACGTACGCCGCTCCCTGCTCGGCTGGCGCACGCAGCCAAGACGGTGCGGTCGCGGGGTTGATGGTGACGATCCCCGTCGCCGCGCCATCGCCGCCCGCTACGCTGCCATCAAGGGATTGCCACCGGACTGCCGCTCCCCGGCGGCCAGCGGCCTGCTTCACCGGATCCTTTGGCGCGACCAACGGCGGGACGTCTTTGCACCGCGTGACGGCGCGAACGCGGTTGTCGACTCGTCTCGAGTGCGACACCCTTGGCCATGCTCAGCCGCCCCGCGCCAGCTGCCTGAATTCCAGCAGCTTGATGCGCGCCTCGAACGCAGCTCGCGGGATGCCGGCGAGCGACAGCGCCAGGACGGGCGCCGCGAGCTGGGCGGCATGGTCGCACGCGATGACGTAGAGCGCCTCGCCGTGGCCGGTCGGCTGAATCGAGAACTCGAGCGGCCTCACGACGTCACCTCGCCGCGGAACCCGATGTCCCTGAGCATCATGCGGGCGGCCCGCCGGCAGCCCTCAGGCGTCGCGGCGAGCGCCTGGCCATCCAGCGTCGCCTGGTCCACGACGGCGGTCACCTCGGGCTCGGTAGCGCCAGCGCGGAGGGCTGAGGCGATGGCTCGGCCGAGCGCGGTGTCGATGCGCGCCTCGTGGGCTGCGCCACCCGGGCGGCTGCGGGCCCAGGCGGCGAGCGTCGCCAGGCGGCTCAGGGCGGCGAGGGCGGGGCGGTCAACGTCGATGGTCATGCGGTCTCCGAAAACGCGTCTGAGGGCATCGTCGCGCGATGGCGACGTGGAAGAGCGCCCGCCTCCCACCGCAGCGCCGTGCCCGGCGCGGGTGGTCTCCGCGTTCGCAGCGACGGGCGGCTGCGGACGGTGACAGGCTCTTGCCCTGGGGAATTTCCAGGACCCAAGGGTGCTTTCCTGTCGCCCCCGCGGCTGGTGAAAGGCGCGGGGCGGAGTGTGTATTCGTGCCTGAGGTACTGGCTGCAGCCGAAAACCGAATGATTCCGCAGTACGACTCGTGGTGACTTTTGCGCGGTCGACTTTTGACGGCGCAATCGCCATGCGAATCGCGCGGTTTGCTTCGTTGTGCGTCGGCTTGCAGTGCCGAAGTTCTGGGCGCAGTAGACGGCACTTCCCTTTAGGAAGTACGAACCCAACCGGGCGGTAGAGGGCGGGACTTCCGGGTGATGTCGGCGACGGGCTTGGGCCGCATGGGCCGCACCGTGGGCCGGGCTTTCCGTGTGTGCTTCGCCCCTCGCCTTCGCGGTCGCGGTGGAGTGCGGATCGGATCCCTCCCCCGTCGATACACACTGGCCCCCATAGGGGGGTGCCAGAGTGCGGATCGATTCCGCTCTAAAGTGCCGATTAGTGCGGATCAGTGTGGATGTGCGGATGCCGTCCAAGTGAACGTCCTCTCGTGGTAGGAGCCGCCCGGCTTGAGCTCGCCGGAGTTGGTCATGTGGGCGTATCCCTCGTTGAAGGGCTCCTCGCCGATGCGGAGGGCGGCCCGGAGCTCCTTCTTGCTGCCCTTGAACACGGGCGTCTTCTGGAAGAAGGCCCTCATGCGCTTGAGCGTCTCCGCCAGCGTGGCCCCTTCGTCCCGCTTGTGGAGCTGCTCCCGATCTAGGTACACGACCCGCAGTCCGCCCTTTGGGTTGCCGTCGTCGGTCGGCGCGTCCTCAATCCGCAGCCCGAAGTCCGCGACGGTGAGGCCGAGCTCCCGGTCCTTCTCGTGCGTGACATACGTGTCCTCCCCTTCTTGGCCGTCATGACGAACACGGACTGACACTCATCGAAGATGGCCGACGAGCCGCGCCCGGCCTCCTTGCGCGGGCGGTCCCCGTCCTTCGGCGACTTGCCCGCGTTGTGGAGCAGAATCGGCGTGCACCCCGTCTTCTCGCTGGCCAGCCGGAGCACGCCCATGTGGTCGCGCATCTCGGAGCTGTTCTCGTCCACGCCAGGGGTCAAGCCCTTGAGCGCGTCCAGCGTCGCGACCGCGCAGCCCTCGAATGCGCGGGCGTAGTGGTCCACGGCGCCCACGGTCGTGAGATTGAGCGGCGGATATACCGCGACGCGGATCGATCCGCGGAGGTCCTCTTTCGTCGCGCCATATCCTGCAGCGAGCCTCTGCACGAGGGTCTTACTGCGCCGGCGCCCCTGCTCGTGGTCGAAGTGCGCCCAGACTCCGCGCCGCACGCTCCACATCCCCCAAAACTGGCGGCCTAGCGAGATGGCCATTCCGCCCGCCATCGAGACGATTGACTTGCCGACGTAGCTCTGCCCAAAGACGCCGGTGGCTGGTCCTGGTGCAATACCGAGATTGGCGACAAGAAGATTTGCCTTCGGCTCCGGCGTGAACAGATCGTCGTGGTCGATGAATTCGACGAGAGGGGCCGACGGCTCCTCCTCCCCACCGAACGGCGCATCCGCGCCGTGATCGTTCACGGCGCCATTGGTGCGGAAGTCCACCGCCATCACGACGCCCTCCGCTGCGCGGCGAGCTGGGCAAGTGCCAGGCGGTTGCGCTCCGCATTCATTGCCTGGTCGGCGGCCCACTTCGCACTACTGGGAAGCACCGCGACGACGTCCCGCCACGTGCGAGCTACGCAATGTTCATGAGCGCAGCGGAACCCCCCGAGCGTACGGGAGAGGGCCCGGGGGAACACGACCGTGCTGGAATCCGAGCCGTCGCCGCGCTTGTCGGAGTGCTCGTGCAGCCAAGGACAGCGGACCATGCGACGGCCGTCGTGCATGGCGTTGCCGAGCCATCCGAGCGCCGCGAACGCATGCCCTAGCCACGAGTCTGCGGCGTCAACGCCGGAGGACGGCAACACGACCTTGGGCGCCGTCGTCAATTGCGCGAGCCACGCGTCCGGCAATTCGGCGATCGGCGTCTCGAGGATGTGCGCGCCGACGTCCCAGCGGTAACCGGGCGTCGGCGGCGCGAGCACGTAGCCGTTGAACTTGGACTCCGCGCCGCGGCAGGGATTGACGTAGCTCCCCACCGTGTCGCGGAAGTAGTAGTGGACGCCGCCGCTCTGCGTGAGCACGCGCGGGGTCTCGGGCAATACGCCAAGCCTGCGTTCGAGCGCCGGGAACTCGCAATCGTCCTTGTACAGGTCGGCGTCGATGACGACGAGGCCGGACGCTGCGCACGAGATGAACACGCCCGCGTCCGGGCGTGCAGTCCACCAGATTCGTGCCTGTTCGACATCGCGTGTCGCGTCGAGATGCCCGTGGGCGAGCAGCCGCCGATAGGGGAGCTTCGTGCCTGGTTCGGTGGGCCCGACGTGGAAGTCCCATCGCTCGATGTACGTGCGCGCTGCGCGCGCCGTAGGAGAGAGCTTCACGGCTTCCCCCGAGTAACGCCAATTGCTGGCCTTCAACGGGCGGCTGCAGTCCGAGTAGCCGTGCGAGGTCCCGCGCGGGCATGAGCGCGATCGCCTCCCCGCCCTTCTCGCTGATGATGAGCATGGGGATACTTCCCGGCGTGTAGCGCTGGCACTGCCCCAGCCCATCGACGATCCACCGCGCCAGCTTCCGGCGTGTCTTCGCGTCCGGCTGGATGACGTCCGCGGACGGAAGACGCACCGGCTTCATGTCCGGCCACGCCGCGTACCTCGGCCTATTCTTGAGTCTCTCGGTCGCGAAGATGTCGGCGCCTTCCTGTTCACGCTTTGCGGCGCGACGATGCACGGCGGTCAAGCCACACCTCCCCGTCGCGCGTAGCGCGAGTGCCGGCTCACCTTCGGCTTGCTTCGAGCCGCGACGCGGGCCCGCAATTCAGCGACGACGCGGGGATCAACCGGCGTCGGCCCGAGCGCCGTCAACGGGACGCAGTCGCCAAACTCGCGCATCACCTCGACCAGGATGTCGTCGAGGATCTCGACTTCCACGTGGGCGCGCCGGCTCATCGCGCCTTCGCCCTCGCAATTGCCTCGTCCTTCGGCAGTCGCCGATGCGAGAACACGGAGCGGGTTCCGACGGAGCAATCGTCGACGATGACGGCGATGTGCTCGTCATCGGCGACTACCGCGTCCGCATTTGTGCACCCTCTGGCCGCTAGGTACGACCTCGCGGCCGCCAACGAGCTGGTGAGGTTCATCCCCGCCGATGGCGAGGTATAGAACACGTCCCAATCGGCGCTAATCCACGTCAACGGGCTTTGCAGCCGCGCCCAGACGTTCGGATAGCGCTGCTCCAAGTCCGTAGCAGCGATAGGCTCAAGGGCGAACGGCGTGGCCCTCGCCATTGCTCGCCGGCTCACGCGTCACCTGCCAATCGAAGTCGCCCGGCCTCGACGATGCCGTCGGCGGTTTGCTGCTTCGGGGTAGCGGCACGCTTTCCCCTGGCGGCCAGCCACGCGCGGCACTCGTCGATGTGGAACCGCTTGCGGTCGCCGGCGAACGTGTGCGGCATGCCCTCGCGACAAAAGCGATCGATCGTCGACGTGCTGACGCGCAGCAAGCACGCGGTCTCGCCCTTCGAATTCATGGCGAGCGCGTCGAGGATGTCCTTCCGGACCGTCTCGGGATCGTCTGGCGCCAGCACGGCCCGCACGTAGGCGATGACGTCCGGTCGCTGGACGGCGAGGGCGATCGCGTCGGCCACGATCTTGGTGAGCGCGTCTTGGACCGGGTTGCGCGGCTCACCCGGCGGGGTTACTTCTCTCATTGGACGATCTCGGATTCTGCGGCGGGCGTGCTTTCCTTGGTCGGGGGCACGCCTTCCGCGTTTGAGGGGGACGGCGCGTCCCCGGGCGGTGACACCGCGAGTGCCGCGAGCTCACGCACGATCGCCTCGCGCACCGAGGCGGTGCGGATGACGGCCGGTCCCTTCACGAGCGCGCGCAGGCATGTGCGCCAGTCCGCGCCGCTGCGAGCGGCGAGGATGAGCGCGAGCGAGCGAAGGTTCGCGTCCGGAGATGGCAGCGTGCTCACGGTGTGCACGCATCTGAACCTTTGGCGCCCGCGTACAAGCGCCAGCAAACTGGAACCCTACGGGGGCGTTACAGTTCTCTTCGGCCGACGGCGTTCTTTGAAGAGCTGGTCGGCCACATGGGCGGGCATGCCGGCCCACTTCCACGCCGCAATCACGCTCGCCTTGGCGTCGGCCGCGAAGGGTCGGTCTCGCCTAACGCCGGTCGGGTCGACTTCCGCGCCGTGCTCCCCGATCGGCAGCCGCGAATAAAACGCATCGCCGAGCTGATCGCGTTCGGCATCATCAACAGGGAGCCGCCCATAGCGAGCGCTCACCTCGAGAGCCAACCACCTGGCGACGGCGAGACGCGATGGCGGTACTTCGCTGGCGGCCTTGGCTTCCAACTCTTGGGCCAGCGACCGAGCAACCTCCTGGACGGTCTGGGCCCGGTGGCTGGTTGCAACGTACTTGCTCCGAGCCCAGTACTTTTCGGCCCACGCGTCGGCGCCCTTTAGAGCATCGGGCGCATCATCGAGCATTACCGCGGTGGTAAGGGCTCGCAGGATTCGCGATAGCTGGGCCAGCTTGTTGTTTGCGAGCTCTGCGCCCAGGAAGGACGCCCGCGCCGTGAGCCCATGCAACTGGACGTCAAGGGCCAGGAGCTTCTCCTGCGCGGCCGGCGAGACAGCAAAAATCCTTCCCAACACGATGACCGTATTGGCCCTCTTTGCGGCCCGCAGCGCCGCTCCGCCAAACCACTCGTGCGCTCTCGCGCGAAAGCCAGCGAGATCCATGGTCGCCATCCTACGTCGGCTGCAAACTCAACCACGACAGGGCGCGGAATGCTCGCGCTGAGGAACTGTCACCAGCCGGTGACAATTGCCCGCGGCTCACGTCGGAGCATGCGGCGAATCCCGGCGAGCCACTCCCCGCGGCTTGCGCCGTCGTGACCGACGGTTCGCTTTGCCATGCGCCATCTTGCGAGAATGCTTGGGGTTTTCCCAAGCCGAAGGTCGCCGGTTCGAGACCGGTGTCCCGCTCAAAGAAAAGGCTCGATTTGCGATCGAGCTCCGGAGCCTGGCCGATTCCCTGGCCAATAAAACCGGGCGTGTCGTGCGCGGCCGAGGCGATCGCGTCGCCGGCGAGGTGCGCGTAGCGCTGGGTCGTCTTGAGGTCCTGATGGCCGAGCACCTCGCGCACCTCCTCGAGGCTCCAGCGGCGGCCCCACCACCCGGAGACGAGCGCGCTCGCGCACGTGTGCCGGAGGTCGTGCCATCGGAAGTCGCGACCGAGCTTGGCCCGCTCGAGGATGGCTTGCCAGTCTGCCCAGCGTAGGACGTGCTCCTCGTTGCGGAAGGCACCACGCCGGCCCGGGAACGCGAGCCCCAGGGGGTTGCGGCCCTCCGGGTGGCGCCTGTTCGCGGTGTACGCGGGGAGCGCGACGAGCCACGCCGTGAGCGCCTCTTTCGCTCGGCCGTTCAAGTACACGGTCCGGATCTTCCCGCTCTTCGTCGGCTGCGCGGGCGCCGCGCCGTAGCGGATGATCACGCGATCGTCGTGCGTGTCGACGAGGCGCAGGGCCACGAGCTCCCCGCCCTCGGAGCCGATGAGATGACCCCGACTTACGTCGCGCAACGCGGGCGAGGGTGCTCGAGCTGCACGGCGCCGGGAAGCTACACGTCGTCACCTCGGAGCTAACGCGGCGAGAGATGGCGCGTTGGCAAGGAGGAGGGGTGGCGCGCGGGCTGGCTGAGAGGGTCTACAACCTCCTCGCGAAGGTCGAGTTCGTCCAGGATCACACCTTCCTGGGGTCTTCGAACATCGATCACCCGACGATGGGCACGATGATCTCAAACGTGTTCGTGGAGGATGACCCCGACCTCGCGCGCGCTGCGGAAGCCCGGTCTCGATCGAACCGACGCGCACCACGTGATGCTGGCGATCCGCGAGCACTGCAAGTTCTTCATAACCTGCGACGCGCGGTCGATCCTGAAGTACCGCAACGACATCGAGGCGGAGTTTCCTGCCATCAAGTTGAGGCAGTCCTCCGAGGTGGTCGCCGCGCTCGGCTAGGCCCGACTCGGCTCACCCGCGTCGATGTCGGCGCAGTCCGAGCGAACGAGGGTTTCTCATGGGCGGCTTCTTCAGCCAGTTCCTCATCGCGGTGCGCGTCAATCCCCAAAGCTCGCCATAGAGGTGCCCGTCTCTGAACTGAGGAGGATCCCAGCCGGCGAGGTACTCATCCTGATCGATCTCCATCAGCTCGCTGCCATGGAGGATGTCGGACCGAAGTTGGTACATCTCCCCGCGCGGGCTTTCGAGGGAGGCACCAGGTGCATACTTCCCGAGGAAGCGCTTGAATTGCTCCGTACGGTTGTCTTTCTCGTTCACGAGGGCCTCGATGGTCGACACGAGCGCGGCGAACGAGGCAGACAACGACGAGGTTTGGTGCCGGCTAGCCAGGTCGAACCAATACGCTGCACGATCGAACTCCTCCTGCCGATCGCGAGGGAGTTGCTGGTACAGCCAGAGCGACTCGTCGAGGTCACTGGGGACGCGCAACCCGCGCCCGTCGATCCCTCTCGGCCCCCCGTAGTACACGTCCGCAGGGATCTCCTCGATGCGTTCCGTCGACAGCTCGGACGGCACATCGCGCACGTTCTCGCGTCAGCGTCACACCCGTAAGCCTAGCGCCGTCGCGGCGCGGGTTCGACACCACCAACCGCGCGCGACACGCGCCAGCCGGCCGTTGTCGCCCATCGCCGGCTCTTGCCAACTGCCTTCCTGTGTCGAGGTCGGGCACGACCGCTCGGGAGCGCCTTCGCACGCGAGACAACCGTCTTCGCCCGCGAGCGAGACGCCTTCGCCGGCCTCCGAAGCGCTCCCCTCGCCGTCCGCACCGCTCCTCTCCTCGTGCGAAGGCCTCCCCGCGTCGTGCGAACATCTCCCCTCCGCGCGCGGAGTCGATCGTTCGACGTGCTCGCGTCGTCCTTGCGCGTCCGAAGGCCTCCCCGGCCCAGACGAACGCGTCCGCAGCGCGCCGGGATGGCTCCACACGCGCGCGAAGACGCGCTGCTCGCTCGCGAAGGCGCTCTTCACGCCGGCGATGACGCTTGGTACGCACGCGGGCCCGCTTCGCTCACCGCGCGAAGCCCTCGGCACGCGGGCGAAGCCGCGTCTCTCGTAAAGCCCCCCGCCGCTCTCGTCGAGCGGTCCCCTTTCCACGCCGCGTCGCCCGCCTCGCGCGCCGGGTAGCCCGCATCCCTCGCGGCGATCCCCTCCTCACGCACGTCGATCCGCTCATCCCCTGCGCGGTCGTCGCTTCGTCCCACATCTGGCCACCAAAAACGGGATTCATGGACTCGTTTTTGGGGGGTCGTCCGATGGAACCACTGAGGGCAAGAAAGGGACGCTCGTCGCCGCGACCGTCCTCCCTCCTCTCGTCGCCTCACGGCCGCCCGCCTGCCCGCTGACCCCCAGCCCGGAGACCCGCCATGGACCCTACCCTCCCCCGCAGCGAGATCGTGTCCCCGACGAGCACCCCCGCGCGGCCCGGGCGACGCGGCAAGCGACCGGCCCCGCGCGCCGAACCTCGCGTTACGCTGCCCGCCGTGGGCGGGGACGACGGCGATAGCGACCGCGAACAGCGCAAGGCCAGGCTCGCGGATCCGGCGCTGCACGCCTCCGTCCTCAAGGTGATCCGCCTTCGGGGTGTCCCGCTGCAAGACGAGCTCGAGGTGCTCCACGACGTCATCGCCGACGCGTGCGACAACCCGGGGTTGCCGCTGCACGATCCGGAGCAGCTGCGCCTCTACCTCGGCGGCAGCGCACGCCACAAGGCGATTGACCTGGCGCGCAAGCGCAAGATGAGGCGCGAGCGTGAGGTGCCCCTGGATCCGCGCATGGCGGACCCGCACACGCCCCCGCAGGACCAGGTCGCTCTGGCGCACCAGCTCGCCGGGCTGGGAGAGCGGCTCTTCCCGCGCACGTTCTCGTGGTTTCTCCGGGCGCGGGTCCAGGACGAGCCGCACGCCGAGATCGCGGCCGACGCGAACGTGTCCCCCGACTACGTGCGGAGCGAGGTCTCGAGCATAGGCCGGGCGCTGCGCGCCATCGCCGAGGGTGGGTCGATCCTGATGGTGCTGCTCGCGGTCCTCTTCGGCGCGTACCGGTGGGCGACCCGCGTCGACGACGTGGCGCATCCGCGACCGCCGGAGCGACCGGAGCTGCGCACGCCCGACGAGCTGCGCGACGCGGCGAGCGACGAGTGCGCGCGCGAGCAGTGGACGCCGTGCCTCGAGCACCTGACGCGCGCGGCGACGCTCGACCCGGTCGGCGAGACACCCGCGTGGAAGGAGCTGCGCGCGAGAGCCGACCGCAAGCTCCACGAGCTCGACGCGGCCCCGGCGCCCTGAGCCGCGCGCCGCCATCTCTCTTCCTCTTCTTCTTCGCATCGACGCAGCCCACACGGCGCGCACGCACGGGCGCGCCGCGATGGGAACGCTTCGTCCCGTGCACCGCCCACAAGGAGAATGACCATGGCCTCGTCCACCACCCCGACCCCCCCCACCACGCCCGGCACCGGCTCTCCTGCCGGCTCACCCGGCGCTCCGGCACCCGCGCCGTCGGTCGGAATCACCGCGACGGCCAACGGCAGCAACCACGGCTCGAAGGTCGACCTTCAAGCCGCCTACCAGGCGCTCGTCGTCGGGCTGCAGACGTTTTACCAGCCCTCCGATCCGTTCCAGCTCGGGACGGTCACGTACACGCGCGACCAGCTCGTCGAGCTCTTCCAGGAGTTCGTGAGCATCGCGGAGACCACCAAGAACGTGCAGCACGACTGGCGCGACGCCGTGCAGGCCGAGCGCACCTTCGAGCTGCAAGTCCGGCCCCTGCGCGCCGGGGTTCGCGGCATCGTCGCGGCGCGCTTCGGCAAGGACGGGACCCAGCTCCTGAAGTTCGGGTTCACGCAGGGCAAGCCCGGCAAGAAGACCGCCGCCACCAAGGCGGCGGCCGTCGCGAAGAGCCAGGCCACGCGCGCCGCGCGCGGGACCGCGGGCAAGAAGCAGAAGCTGGCGATCAAGGCGCCGGCTACGGCGACGACGCCCATGGCGACGCCCGCGCCTCAGGCGTCGGGCACGCAGGCTGCGCCGGCCCCGGCGGCAATGCCGGGGGCGAACGCGGTTCCTGCCGCTCCGGCGGGAGGGGCCACGCAACCGACGCATAGCTGAGCGATCGGTCGCGCGTCGCGTCCGAGCCGGGTCCCCGCGTGCAAGCGTGCGCGGGGGCCCGGCTTCGCTTCAAACCCCGACGACCAGCCGCGCCCCTACGGACTGCCTACACGCTCTTCACACCCCTGCGACGGCGCGCCTGGATGAGAGCCACGACGCCGCCCAGCAGGGCGACGATTTCCGCGTTCGACAGCGGCGAGATGGACGCGCCCGCGTTCCTGCACGCGCAGGCGCCGGCGGCCGGCCCGCTGCTGTCCGGCAACCCGCGGGAGCCGCCGTCGGAACCGGGCCCCGCGTCCGCTTCGAAGCCGCCGCTGCTGCTCGTGCCGAGGCTTCCACCGTCGACGCCGGGGGTTCCCGAGCTGCTGCCGGATGTCCCCTGACCCCCGCCGCCGGACCCGCCCGTGCTGCTGCCCCCGGAGCTGCCGGACGCTCCGCCACCGGAGCTCCCCGAGGTGCTCGCGCCGGAGCTCCCCGATCCCGCGGAGCCGCTGCTCGAATTGCTCGAGCCGCTCCCGCTGGAGCTCCCGCTCGGGGCCAGGAGCACCGCCAGCTTCGCTCCGTTCGGAGTGCCCACGCCCGTGGGGCCGTCCCAGCCAGGCCCGGCGGTGCACAGGACCGCGTCCGTACACGATGTGCTGGTCGTGTCGTTGCCGCTCGTGACGTCGTTGAACGCGGCGATGTTCTCGTACACGAACCCCAGATCGTTCGAGACGTCGACCGCCAGCCCGAGCCGCACGAGGATCCCTGCGACCAGGGGCGACGAGGCGCTCGTGCCGACGACGGACTGCCACCCTCCCTGCGACGATATGTAGGCGCCAATCCCGCTCATGCCCTGGGCGGCGTTGGCCGGCTGGAACGCGGCTGCGGCGGCGAGGTCGCTGGTCGCGCGCATCGTGCACGTGCCGAATGCCGACGCGTGGCTCGAGAGGAAGCTCGTCTGGAACGGCGGCATCGGGTACTGGCCGCTGCACCCGCTCGTCGTCGCGCGCATCGAGTCGTTCCACACGACCTCGGTGTAGCCGCCGCTCGTCACCTGGAGGTTCGTGCCGCCCACACTGAGGACATCCGGCGCCGACCCTGGGTACCCGGGCGAGCTTCCGTTTCCGCCCGCTGCGTACTCGAGGTAACCGCCGTCGCCGGCGGCCGCGAGCACGAGCATCTTGCCCGGCTGCGTGAACCCAGTCGGATCGCTGCTCGTTTCGGTGCCGCCCCAGCTGATGGTCGTGGCGAGAGCTCCCATCGTCGCGGCGGTGTGTGCGGCCGTGACGAAGTCCTGAAACGCGGGCGGCCCCGAGCTGGTGAACTCGACGAACAAGAGGGAGCAGTCCGGGCACGCCGCGCTGACCATGTCCAGGTCGAGACCGGACTCGCCGTCTTCGCTGCCGCCGTCCTGAAGGCTCGGGTTCAGGTTTCCGTCCTGGTCCACGACGGCAAAACAGGGCGACATGCCGGTCGGGGCCCCAGGGCATCGCGCGAGCGGGGGAATTCCGTACTGCATGCGGTACACGTTCAAGTCGGCCAGGGCATCCGTGTACGGCATGTCTTCGATCGCGACGATTCTCCCGGCGGCGGACGTAGACGGGGGAATCGAATACGCCGCCAGAACGTCGGCGGGCGTCATCGTCCCCAGCATCGGCGAGCCGCTCGTTCCGGCTGACTGCACCGCAGCGCCGGGCTGCCAGCTCGCGGGCAGCAGCCTTCGAGCCAGGCAATAGGAGGTCTTGTCGTGGTCGCATACGTCCTGCGTGTAGCGGCCGTTCGTCCCGAGATGCGTCCCGTGCGGGAGCGGGGCGAGGGCGGTCCTTGCCAGGTGGTTTGCCGCGGCTGCGGGCCCTGCGATCGCGACGCAAGGGGCCGATGCGAAGAACGCCAGGAGGAAACGATTCCCAAACGCCATGGGTGCACCCGCTCCTCTTCGGCAAACCAAGTCGGCGCCCAATCCGGTCGCCAGCTTCCAACTAGCCCTCGACAGACTACGGGGATCGCGACGGCGACGCTGCTTGACGCACGTGCAGCGCTCGCTCGCGCGTGGCCGAAGCGAGGCGTTGCGGGTTTCGCAGCCCTTCACCGGGGGTCGAGGTACGTCGATGCCGCCCGCGTGGCGCCGGCGCCCGTCTCGGGAGCGTCGAAGGGCGTGCACGTCCGGCGCGACGTTGCGAACACCCCATCCGCACGGAGCTGAAGGTCAGCGCGACGGACGTTCTCGTCGCCGTCGGCTCGCTTCTGGTGTACACGCCGCACACTCTCGAGATTGTCTGTCCTGCAAACCGCTAGAAGGCGCCCGCGTCGCGTCGGTCCGAGCCTCAGACCCCGACGACCAGCCGGGGCCCACGCACGGCCTCCGGGATTCCGAACTTCAGCTTCGTGCTCACGTCGTCCGGATCGAGATACGTCCCGAACATCCGATCCCAGACCGAGAAGATGCTCCCGAAGTTTCGGTTGTAATGCGCGGGGTCGCGGCTGTGGTGGATGTGGTGAACGCGTGGGGTCACGAGGACCGTCTCGAGCCAGGGCAACTTGAGGCCCAGGTTCGAGTGCGTCCAGTGATTGAGGGCGATCGTGTAGAAGGCATACGCGTCGATGAAGACCATCGGCACGTGGAAGACGAGGAAAGCGAGCGGCGGGAACGCATAGACGATGCCCTGGAGGAAACTGCGGCGGCCGCCGGCGAGCCAGTACATCTGACGCGGGGCATGATGCCACCGGTGCACGCGCCAGAACGGCCGCGCGTGAATGAGACGGTGGGTCCAGTACATCGCGAAGTCACTGACCACGATCCCGAGCGGGACGCTTGCCCATAGGGGCAGGTCGGGCCCCCGAAACAGGGCCAGGGGGAGGTGCAGCAGAAGCGCGTCGTTCACCGGGGCCATCGGAATGTTCGAGAGCACGACCAGAAACAGGGCCCCGACGTCCCGAGCCAGGACCTTGCGGTACCGGACACGGTGAGCCGGGAACCTGGCTTCCAAGAGGACGAAGGGCGCACCGAAGACCACGAACAAGAGTACCTGGCGAAGAATGCTCGCCACCATCGGACCCCCTCCTCGAGCACGGAGCATGAAGCGTCTTCTTGCGAAACCGGCGCGGCGGGAGGTGCAGCCGGCAGGCCAGTGCGCCGGCTCAGCCACGGCCGGCGGGCGACGCGCGATGGGCTCGATGCTGCGCGTCGCGGCGCATCGCCGCCTCACGCACGTGTCGCGACTCCCGGGCCAGCTTCGCGAGCGTTCGTGCGTGCTCGTCCAAAGCAGACCGTGATGTAATCTCGCGTTCGTCCATTCTACCGCTCGGAGGCGACAGCCATGAGAGTCCCGGCAAGCGGCCCGTCAATCGTTCTGGTCCTCTTCGCGGCAGGATGCGGCGCCAAGACCGTCGGAGCGCCCGACACCTCGAGCAGCAGCTCGGGAAGCTCGGGCAGTACCTCCGGGAGCGGGTCGGGCGGCAGCAGCAGCGGTTCGAATGGAGACTCGGGGGTCGGCGCGTGCCCTGCAAGCCCTCCGGCGCCGGGTTCCCCGTGTACGCCGCCGTGGACCGGGGGCACATTCAATTTTCCGCCGACGCATTGCGCCTGGGGGAACGACCCGCGGCCGACCTGCCGGACGAGGGCTTCGTGCCTGGATTCGAGCGGGGTGCCGGGCCCTGGCACCTGGCAAGTGACGAGTCCCGACCCGGCGTGCAGCACGCCCGCCCTGCCTGCTGCGTGCCCGATGCCGCCGCCCCCGATGACTTCGTGCTCGTCCGCGCTCGCCGGTGCCCAGGGCCCCGGCTCCGAGACGGGGACCGCTTGCTGGTACGGCGACGGGACGCGATGCCTTTGCAGCGCTTGCCGGATGGGCACCGGGTTTCCGGTCTGCCAGACAATCGATCCCCCGCAGTGGTTTTGCGAGCAGCCCGCGCCCGGCTGCCCCGCCGTCGTGCCGCAGCCCGGCACGCCGTGCAGCACGGAGGGCGCGATGTGCGGATCGGACTGCAGCCTGCAGGTGCAGTGTCAGGGAGGCGTGTGGCAATGGTTCAAGAGCAGCTGCCCCATCTGCGCCGCGCCCGACACGCCCCTCGCGACGCCCGCCGGGGAGCGCCCCATCGCCTCGCTGCACGTCGGGGATCTCGTGTACAGCGTCGACCACGACGCCATCGTCGCCGTTCCGCTGCTGCGCGTCGGCCACACGCGCGTCGCGGGCCATCACGTGATGCGCATCGTGCTCGAGAGCGGCGCGGTGCTTCAGATCAGCCCCGGCCACCTTACGGCCGACGGCCGGCCGTTCGGCACGCTGACGGCGGGCAGCGCCCTCGACGAGACGCATCGCGTCGTCTCGGCGGAGCTCGTTCCTTATGCGTACGACGCGACGTACGACGTGCTCCCGGCCTCGAGCACCGGCAGCTATTTCGCGGCGGGGGCGCTCGTCGCGAGCACGCTGGAGCGCTAGCCGCTCCGCGTGCAAGCGTGCGCGGGGGCCGATGCGTCGCTCACCGCCCGTGATAGTGATCACAATCATGACCGCGATGAGTGATCATGATCACGATCGTGACCGCGACCCCCGCCGCCGGGCTCGCCGACGACGATGCCGGGCGCCCCGACGACGATCGAGGGTCCCTCGACGACCACGGCCGGCGCGCCGATGACGACCCCCGGAGCCCCTACGACGACCTCGCCGTGAACCTCGCCGTGAACCTTCCCGTGCCCGTGCAGCTCGACGACTTCGCCCGGCCACGCCTCCACCGCGAACAGATGCACGCGCGGTGCCTCGGGCCCGACGACCACGACGGCGCCCGGCGACCATCCGACCAGGCACGCGTGCGTCGCTCCGCGCGCGTTCACGGCAACCGTGAGGTATGCGGGATCGACCCGCGCACGGAGGTGCCCGACGAAGAAGTGCGCCTGGGGCTCGGGCGCAAGCACCACGACCTCGGGCTGCTCACCCTCGACCGCGACCGTGATCGTCCGGTCGCCGGGGTCCACCGGGCGATTCTCCGCGTCGAGGACGTAGGCGCGGACGACGCCGGTGTGCTTGTTGGCGACGAGCTCGACGCGATCGGGGCCGATGGCCTGCACCACGCCGCCGTTCGGCCCGACGGTACTCGGGGCGAGGGACGCCTGGACCTTGCCCGTCGCGACGAGGTCTTGCGTGCCCGCTTTGGGGACGTCGATGGAGCCGCTCCACGGCGAGCCGCCGACGACGAGCGCGTACTTCACGGGCGTGATGTCGGCGTCTAGCTTCGGGCCCACCGCGGTGAGCACGCCGGTCTTCGGCTCGTACTGCACCGGGACGGACGTGGACGGCCCGTTCGGAGCTGCGAACGTGACCTGTCCGGTGACCGGCTGGCTCACGGGCTTGCCGTCCGGAGTTTTGAGCGTGGCGCTCACGGCGCCGTCGGGCCCCACGATCCACGTGGACGTGCCGGCGGGTCCTTGCTCCGCGATGGCCCCAGGCGACTTTTCGATTGCGTCGGCCGTCAGCTCTTTGCGGCACGAGCAGGCGAGAGTCGCGAGCAGGATGCAGCCGGTGGGGACGATAGGGATTCTTCGCATGGGAGCCCGAGCATGGACCCATCGCGGGCCCTTGCGAATGGTCACGCGCCTGACCACTCGCTCGCGAGCAGTCTGAGCCATGTTTCGTCTGCGGCGGTCGAACCTACTTCGAGCCTCCGCCGGCTCCGGCCGACACGCCCGCGCTCACGTTCCCCTGCACGTTGACGCCGGCTCCCGCCTGAGCCGCGCCCGCGGTGGTCGGCTCGGTCACCTGCTTCATGTCGAAGGTCGGCGGCGTGTTCGGGTCGCAGTCCGGCGGGGGGCCGAACCCGTCGGCGATGAACTTGTACTCGAGCGACCCGCTCGCCCTGGGATCCTTGCTGTTCGCCCGGATGCGCACGAGGTGCTCGCCCTTGCGAGCCGGCGAGCAGTACGAGAGGAGGTAGAAGCGCTTGGTGTGCGCCTCGATGCGCGCGGCCATCTTCTCGAAGGCCTCCTTCACCTTGGCCTGGTCGCTCGCGAGCTCCGTCCCGTCTTTGCCGATGTCCTCGAGGTGGGCCTTCGCGATCTCGGCGCCGACGCCGATCGCGAACATCTCGTAGCTCTGGTACTTGTCGTCGTTCACTTCCCGCTTCATGTCCTCGCGGCTCATGCGCGAGGCGCGGTCGGTGCCGTCGGTGAAGACGACCAGCGTGCCGAACTTGAGCGGCTTCTTCTCCCTGTCGAGCGATGTCTTCAGCTCGCGCAGCGCTTCGACCACGGCGCCGTGGAGGTTGGTCGACGGGTCCCTCCCCTTGTATTTCCGCAGGCCGTCGAGCCCGCCCTGAACCGAACCCTGGGCTTCGGTGAAAGGGACGACCGAGTGCAGCTTCTCCTCGCCGTCGAAAGCGTAGACGCCGACCTTCTGGTGCTTCCCCACCGCGTCGGTGAAGCTCTTGGCGGCGTCGACCAGCGCGTCCGCCTGCCCGCTCTCGGTCACGCTGCCGCTCATGTCGACGAGGAGAAGCGTGTACATCACCGCCGCCACCTCGGGGTTCTGGATCGTCTGCTTGCTCTCGAACTTCGAGACGAGCCCGTCGTCCTCGTAGATCGCGAAGTCGTCGGCGGTCAGACCCGCGACGGGGTCCTTCGGGCCCTTGTCGACGGTGAAGAAGACCCAGACGTTGTTCGGCTCGCGCTGGGCCGTGTTCACGCGAGTCACGGTGAGGCCACCGCCGCACCCGGTGAGCATCACGAGCACGGTCGCGACAGGAAGCAGGTGGCGCGAGAGAAGGAGGTTCACGGGTAGGAGATAGCCCGTGCCCGCCCCTCGCTGTCAACCCCGGCGCGCCTACGGACAGGAGCTCGAGGTGACGGTGATGCTCGTAGCGACTGCCTCGCTCGCGTTCAGCGTCGCGTAGAAGAGGTCGAGGGTGGTATTCGCCGGGAGGGTTCCGGTGAACGAGTACGTGACCGTCGTTCCGCTCTGCGTGCAGGCGACGGCCGTGCAACCCGGTGCAACCTGGTGCGGCATGTGGCACGCCGTGCTCTGGTTGGTGGCGCCGCTCGGGATGGTGAACGTGATTGTAGGATTCACTTCGGCGATGTCGTCCGTGTACGCGATGTTGCCCGCGGTGCTTGCGTAGGTGTTCTGGGTGATGGCGACCGAGCATCCGCTACTGCTGGAGCCGCTGCTCGACCCACTGCTGCTTCCGCTGCTCGACCCGCTGCTCGACCCACTGCTGCTTCCGCTGCTCGACCCGCTGCTCGACCCACTGCTGCTTCCGCTGCTCGACCCGCTGCTCGACCCACTGCTGCTTCCGCTGCTCGACCCGCTGCTCGACCCGCTGCCGCTGCTCCCCGTCGCGTTGAAGTGGCTCAGCGTCTCCCACGAAACCTCCTCGGTGCCGTCGTAGCCCGGGACGGTGTCCGCCTTGGCGTGGTTGGCGTCATGGATCGTGGTGAGGAGGGTCGCCGTATTGGGCATGCTCTTGCCCTCCCGGTTCACGAACTCGTTATAGGCAATCTCCCACATGGGCAGAGGCTCGACGACGCCGCCCTGGCTCAGATTGATGGTCCCGCCGCACGGCCCGCCCGACACGTTCGCGGTGAGTTTGGTCGTGGGCAGGCTCACGCTGTTCAAGTTGCCGGCCAGATATTCCAGGCCCGCGATCAGCCGCGTCGCCTGACTCTGGTAAAGCGTCCCACCCTGGATGCCGGCGGTCTCCGCGCCCATGATGAGGGCGTCGATGCCGGACGTCGCGTGCTCGAAATCCCGGCAGACCTCCTGGGAGACACCGTCGGCCAGCGACCACCCCGACGTGCCCGCGGCCATGCCCCAGTAGCCGTAGGCGTCGCACGACGTCGGCGGGTTGGCGCTCCCGGTCTGGGCGGGGCTGCAGTATCCCGAGCTCGCGCTCGAATAGCCGCCGGTCGGCATGTTCGGATGCGAGCCGTCGCTCGCGAGATAGATGTAGACGGGGGCACGCGCCGTCCACCGGCTAAGGCCTGCGTTGTAGATGGTCGTATTGTTGGTATAGACGCCGATCCCGATCAGCGAATTGAGCATCGCCGTGTCCCAGTTGCCGTTCTTGCCCTGTCCGGCCGGCTTGCCGGCAGCCTGGTCCCATATGAGCGGGCCGCAGGTCGAGTCGGGCGTGCCGCCCGCCCCCGTGGCAAACGTGAGGAGCATGCTCTCCAGCTTGGTCGCGCTGGCGCTCGACCAGCCCGAGTTCGTGTAGCGGAGAATCTCCCCGGCCATCGCGAAGAGGTTGCCCGCCCAGCCGGCGTTCAGGGACCCGTTCGAATCCGTGATGCCCTTGTACGAGGACGACCAGTCGTCCAGGATTTTCCCGGCCGTCGTGGCGTACGCCTGGGTGCCGGTGAGGTACCAGAGCAGCGCTTGGGTGTAGGCGGCGGTCGCGTCGTCACGCTCCGCATGGCAGTGAATGTCCGGGCTGGAGTTCGAGCCGCAATCGACGATGCCGCCGTTGTCCGTAGGCGGGCTGTCCACGTAGCTCGTCTGCCCGTGCGGGTCATTCTTCGCTTGGGCGAGCGCGTCTCTCGCTGGCTGATTCGCCGCGTCGGTCGTCGGCGTTCCGTTCGGCACGACGCCGTTCACCCAGAGGCGGCTTCTCATGGCGTTCAGCGAGGCGAGGCTGTTGACGACGCCTGGGTGCACGAAGCTGGAGCCGCTGCTCGAACCCGAGCTGGAGCCGGAGCTGGAGCCGCTGCTCGAACCCGAGCTGGAGCCGGAGCTGGAGCCGGAGCTGGAGCCGCTGCTCGAACCCGAGCTGGAGCCGGAGCCGCCCGTGCACGAAGTCGAGGTGACGACGATGTTCGTGGCGGCCGCTTCGCTCGCGTTCTGCGTCTGGTAGAAGAGGTCGAGCGCGGTATTCGCGGCGAGAGTGCCGGTAAAGGTGTACGTGACCGTCGTTCCCGTTTGCGAGCAGGCGACAGCCGTGCAGCCAGGGGCCACTTGGTGCGGCATGTGACACGCCGTGCTCTGGTTGGTCGCGCCGCTGGGGACCGTGAACGTGATCGTGGGATTCACTTCGGCAACGCTCGTGTCCGTGTACACGACGTTGCCCGCGCTGCTCGCATAGGTGTTCGTCGTGACGTTGACCGTGCAGGTATTGCTGAGAGCCAGCTGGGTCTCGCCCGTGTTCTCACCCGTGCTTTCAGCCGGTGACATGGCCTCCGAACAGGCCACAAGCTGACAGGCCGCGCCCACTCCCCCAACCACCGTCCATCGTACGAGCCCCGCCGAGATCTTCACGTGGCTTCCCCTTTGGCGACCGCCGCACGCGCGGCTTCGTACGGCTCTCCAGAGCAAGGCCCAAGCCGCTGTCCGACGCTCGCCGGCTCCGCGGCGCGATCTCCCTCATCCTGGTGAATTTCGCGGCAATCCGCGCGGGCAACTGGGAGCGCGCCTTGGCCATCCCTGCCCGTTCCGTGCGCCGCGTTGCACTCGAAGCGAATCGCCGGTTGCTCTTCGAGTGCATGCCCGTGCACCCGTGCGCGCGCCGCCGCCAGGCCCGCCGGGGGTCAGCCTCCGGCGCAACGCCGAAGCGACGTTTCGGTGCGCAAGGACGGCGGGTGCCTACATGCCGGTGCTATCTCGCAGCATCGGCGCTAGAGAAGGGTCGTGGTGAAGGTCCACCAGCGCACGCTCACGGTCGCGACGCGGGGTCGCGGCCCGGTCGACGCTACCGCCGAGGTCGCCGCCGTCGTGGCCGAGTCGGGAATCACGACGGGGCTCTGCACGGCCTTTTTGCGGCACACGAGCGCGTCGCTCGTCCTTCAGGAGAACGCGGACCCTGCCGTGCTGCGTGACCTGGCGCGCTGGCTCGACCGGCTCGCGCCCGAAGGGGACCGCTACGAGCACGACGCCGAGGGGCCCGACGACATGCCGGCCCACCTGCGCGCCTCGATGATGCGGTCCAGCGAGTCGATCCCCGTGACGGGCGGGCGGCTGGCGCTCGGCACGTGGCAGGCGCTCTACGTATGGGAGCACCGCCGCGCGGGCCACCGGAGGGAGCTCGTCGTGCACGTCGCTGGCGAGTGAACGCATGGGGACGCCCTCCACTCCGCAGCAGATGCTCGAGGCCGTGCGCAAGGCCACGCTCCCGGCCATCTGGTCGCAGGGAGTGAAGCTCGTGCGCGAGAACGCCGTCACGCGCGAAGCCGGAAGCGCTCCGAGCGCGAGCGAAATCGTCGCGCGGGTGCGAGCGCCGGGGCACCTGATCGCACCGACGGTCACGCTCTACCTCGAGGGCGACGAGTGGTCCTGCGACTGCGGCGGCAAGGTCGACCCCTGCGCCCACGTGGCGGCCGCGGCCATCTTCGCGGCGCAGGCGCCGACGACTGCCGCGTCCGAGGGCGCTGCCGCCGACGGCTCTGCCTCTGCCGCTCGCCGTGCTCCAGCCTCCCCCGCCCCTGCGCCCGAGCCCAGGCGCCAGGCTCGCCTCGTCTACCGGTTCGGCCGCGAGGCCAACCTGCTGACGCTGACGCGGGTCATCGTTCGCGACGACGGCCGCGAGGAAACGGTGATGTCGCTCGCCTCCGAGCTTTCGCGAGGCAAGGCCGCCGATCTCGCGGCGTCGCACGACGACATCCGCATCGACCGCATCTTGGGTCCGAATCCCCGGCGTTTCGTGCCGCTCGCGCGCCTCGCAGATGTCTTCGAGGCGATGGCCGGGGCCGCGGTGACGCTGGACGGAGCGCGCGTGAAGATCTCCGGAGAGGCCGTGCCGCCTCTCGCGTCCGTCGAGGACGCCCCCGGCGGCTTTCTGCTGCGCATCGATCGCAACCCGGCCATCACCGCAGTGATCGCCAAGGGCGTCGCCCGCGTCGGGGATACGTTACGCCCTCTCGCCGAGACCGATACGACCGGGGACATGCTCGAGCGGCTGCCTCTGTCGCGTGTCTTTCGCGGCGCGGAGAAGGCGGAGCTCGTCACGCGAGTCCTTCCCGAGCTCGAGAAGAAGCTCGAAGTGACCATCGCGACGACCCAGCTGCCGCGCAAGAGCATCACGCACCGGCCGCGTATCCACATGGACCTCTCGCATCACGGGCACACGCTGTCGATCTTGCCGACGCTCGTCTACGGCGACCCGCCCATCGCGCGTATCGACGGAGAGGCCCTCACGCCGCTCGGCGAGGCGGTGCCGGTTCGCCGTCGCGACGAGGAGCGCGCGGCCCTCGCTCGCCTGCGCGACGAGCTGAACCTGGCGCCCGGGCGCCGCGTCGATCTCGACGGAGTGGAGGCCACGCGATTTGCGCAGAAGCTCCGTGAATTCGCGCGTGGGGCGGGCGAGGACCGGCAGGCCGCCATCTTCGAGGGCGAGCCTCTCCAGGCGCGCGTGGTCTTCGATCACGGGACGTTCGACGTCGTGTTCGAGAACGACGGGGCGGACGGCGAACCGGCGCGCCGCGCCGACGGCGCGACCGTCCTGCGCGCGTGGCGAGACGGTCTGGAGCTGGTGCCCCTTCAAGGAGGGGGCTGGGCGCCGTTGCCGGCGGAGTGGCTCGCCCAGCACGGCCACCGCGTCGCGGACCTGCTGTCGGCCCGCGACGGCGACAAGAAGCTCGCGCGGTCGGCGCTGCCCGAGCTCGGCGCGCTGTGCGAGGCGCTCGACGAACCCCGACCGATGGAGCTGGCCGCGCTCGCGCCGCTGCTCGACGGATTCACGGGCATCCCGGCCGCGACCCTGCCGAGCGATCTGCGCGCCACCCTGCGCAGCTACCAGAGCCACGGCGTCGACTGGCTGTCCTTCCTGCGTGGCGCCGACCTCGGGGCCGTCCTCGCCGACGACATGGGCCTCGGCAAGACGCTGCAGACCATCGCGGTCCTTCGCGGACGCACGCTCGTCGTGTGCCCGAAGAGCGTCCTCCACAACTGGGCCGCCGAAATCGCGCGCTTCCGACCGGGCGTCCGTGTCGCGCTCTTCCACGGCGCCGCGCGCGCGCTCGATCCGAGCGCCGACGTGACGCTCACGACCTACGCCGTGCTCCGCCTCGACACGGGTGCCCTGGCGAACGAGACGTGGGACGCCGTCATCCTCGACGAGGCCCAGGCGATCAAGAACGAGTCGAGCCAGACGGCGCGGGCGGCGTTCGCGCTCCGGGGGCGCTTCCGCGTGGCCCTCAGCGGCACGCCGGTCGAGAACCGGCTCGAGGAGCTCTGGAGCGTCATGCACTTTGCCAACCCCGGGCTGCTCGGGGGCCGGAGCGACTTTCAGGAGCGATATGCCTCCCCCATCGCCGCCGGAAATCCCGCGGCGGCCGCGCGCCTGCGCGCCAAGATACGTCCCTTCGTGCTGCGGCGCATGAAGCGCGACGTCTTGCCCGAGCTGCCGCCGCGAACCGATCAGGTGCTGCACGTCGAGCTCGATGAGAGCGAGCGAGCCGTCTACGACGCCGTGCGCGTCGCGACGAGGAAGGAGGTGGCCGCCCGGCTCGGCCAGGGTGGCGGAATGCTCGCTGCCCTCGAGGCCTTGCTCCGCTTGCGCCAGGCCTCGTGCCACCCCGCGCTCGTTCCCGGACAGACGGCGGAGACGTCCTCGAAGGTCGAGGCGCTGGTCGAGGCGCTCTCCGACGCCTCCGCCGACGGGCACAAGGTGCTCGTGTTCTCGCAGTGGACCTCGCTGCTCGACCTGGTCGAGCCGCACCTCCGGCAGGAGGGCATCGCCTTCACGCGCCTGGACGGGTCGACGCGCGATCGCGCGGCGGTGGTCGGCGAGTTCCAGGCCGAGGCGGGTCCGCCGGTCATGCTCGTGTCGCTCAAGGCCGGCGGCACGGGACTCAACCTCACGGCCGCCGACCACGTCTTCCTGCTCGACCCGTGGTGGAACCCGGCCGTGGAAGACCAGGCCGCCGACCGCGCGCACCGCATCGGGCAAGACCGGCCGGTGATGGTCTACCGCATGGTGGCCAAGGACACCGTCGAGGAGCGGATCCTCGCGCTTCAGGAGAAAAAGCGCGCCATCGCCGACGTGGCGCTCGGCGACGCGAGCCAGGCGGCCGGGATCACCCGCGAGGAGCTGCTTGGGCTGCTCGAGTGAGCGGAGGCTGTTCCCCCTTGGATCGATCCGCCGTGAGCGTACCGTCGGCGAGGGCCTGCTTCGTCAGATCTTCGCCGCCGAGGAGGACCCCGCGGACGAACACCTGCGGGAACGTGGGCCAGCCGCTCCACAGCTTGATGGCCAGGCGCTGCTTCCACTGGGCGAAGTAGCTCCCGTACTCCAGGTACGCGTAGGCGACGCCGGCTTCGTCGAGCGCCCGTCGCACGTTTCTCACGTGCGGGTTCTGCGCCATGCCGACGACGACCACAGCCTCCCGGCGGACGGCCTCCTCTACCTCACGGACGACTTGGGAATGGAACGACTCCATGACCGAAAGGGCGGCGGGAGCGACGGACGCGGGATCGAGCTGCGGTCGAGTGGGCATGGGGTTTCTCCGTGGAGGGCTCGCCCGGTCCGATGACGCGGGGAGCGAGAATGTTGCGGTGCGCGGCGGGAAGCTCCCCGAGGAACGACGCCGGAGCCCGCCGGGACGAGTATGCTCGCGGTGATGTCATTCGCGCGAGTGCTCGTCGTAGCGGGCTTGGCGTTCGCGGTCTTCGCCGCGGCGGCGACGGGGTGTACGTCTCTCCTGGGAGACTTCGTGCCGGAAGCGGCTCCGGTGCCCGAGGGTGGGGAGGATTCCGTTGCGCCCGATGCGAACGAGGATACGGCGACGCCTGACGGTGCGCCGCCGGTGGATTCCTCGCTCGATACCGCGACGGGCGCGACCGATTCCGGAGCCGACACATCGACCCCGGCGGACGCCGACGCAGGCTGCGCCAGCGGGCTGACCGCGTGCTCCTCGGGGTGCGTCAACCTGCAGGACGCCGGAGCAAGCTGCGGAGCGTGCGGCCATGGCTGCAACGGCGGAGCGTGCACCGGCGGGACATGCGGTCCCTACACGGTCGTGAGCCCCACCGGCAAGGTGGACAGGCTGGTCACCGACGGCCATCGCGTCGTCTGGGCCGACACTGTGAATGGAGTCGTCGAGCAAGTCGCGGCGACCGGCGGCGCGACCATCACGCTAGCCCCGGTGTCCGCGACGTACGGGTCCGTCGGCGCGGAGCTCGCCCTCGCCGGCGGCACGGTGGCCTTCACGTACACCGGAACCCCCAGTATCGGATTCGCGACGGTCGATATGCCCGACTCCGGCCAGGTCGCGTACACCGGTGGGCTCATCCTCGACGCCCTCTCGATGAGCCCCTCGGCAGGCCACGTCTTCTTCTTTCAGCGCAACGGAACCCAGGGCTCGCTCATGGCTTGCCCCGTCACCGGACATACGATCGGAACGTGCGCGAGCCCCAACGGCGGGGTGGTCCTCGACCAGACCGCGGCCGACGACTCGTTCATGGCCTACGACGTTCTCGGCACCGGCTTGTTCATGGACACGATAAGCTCCAACGCCCAGAACCAGTTCTCCGGCTTCGATGCGCCGAGCCTCGCCGTCGATGGGACATGGGTGTACTGGACCCAGGCGAACGACGGCGGAGCCTCCTACGCCATCAACCGCGCGCTCGAGTCGCCCGCGGGCTCCTCGCCCCAGACGCCCATCCCGAGCGTCGCTTCCCCGGTGTTCGCGACCGACGGGACGAAGCTCTACTACTTCACGGGGTCGTCGGTGTCGTCCCAACCAGTAGGCGGCGGCACGGCCACGACGCTCGCGCCGAGCACCAGCGTCGCTCAGATGGCCGTCGGCGGCGGCCTGCTCGTGTGGACGGACGGAATGACGATCTCGGGGGTGATACTGCCTTAGAGGTCATCGACGACCGTCGCTTTTGCGGACGTCGCCTGCTTACACCGCTGGCGTCGCTGCGGCTTGGCGGCTCTCGCCCCGAAACCTACGCGCCCTCGACGGTGACCTTGTTCATCTTGACGGGCGTCACCGGCCTGTCGTCCCCATCGGTCTTCGTCTTTTCGATGGCGCTGACGACATCCATCCCCTCGATCACGCGGCCGAAGACCGGGTGCTTGGATTGCCCGGGGCTGAACCAGTCCAGGTACTTGTTGTGCACGGTGTTGATGAAAAACTGGCAGCTTCCGCTGTTGGGAGCGCCCGTGTTGGCCATCGACAGCGTGCCGGGCTCGTTCGAGATCTTCGCCCCCGGCGGATGCTCGTCGGGGATGGTCCCGTCGGGGCCGTCGCCGGTGCCGGCCCGTCGGCTCTTCGGGTCGCGGCTGTGCGGACAGCCGAACTGCAGCATGAAGCCGTTGATGACCCGATGGAAGTGAAGCCCGTCGTAGAAGCCGGCCTTGGCGAGCTTGAGGAAGTTGTTCGCCGTGATGGGCATCTGGTCGACGAAGAGCTCGATCTTGATCTTGCCGAGCGACGTGTCGAGCACCGCGGTGGGGTTTGCCATGGCCCTTCAGGTCTACCGGCTGGCCCAAATCGGTCAAGAGCGCGAGATTCGCAGCCGGTCCGTGAGAAGCCCGTCGAAGGTACCGCGCGGATTCATTTGCTCGAAGGAGCCCAGCCACTTGTGCCAATCGGGGTAAAGGCGCTCGACCTGCGCCGTGCCACGAAAAAGGTTGCGGTCGAGACCCCAGTGCGGGCGCGCAGACAGCTCGGCCACCATGACGGCTTCGTGCGTTCGGAGAAGATCCTCGGCCCCGAGCAGGCCGGTGAGCACGCCGATCTCGACGGTCACGGTCGGCACGGAGCGGTTCTGCATCGCCACGTGCGCCGGGAAGGGCGCGACGAAGCGAAGGCTGATGGGAGCCGTGTGGAAGATCTGATGAGGGGCGAGTGCGGCGGCTGTTTCGAACGTCTTTTCCACGGCGGCGGTCATCTGGTCGACCGGGAGCGCGAGCTCGATGCCGTAGGCATTGACGTCGTTGACCACGCCCGTGTTGAAGACGCGATAGCTCACGTTGGCGTAATGACTCTGCGCCAGACCCCGCAGGCCCTCTTCATGGAAGGCGAGAATCTCCCCGGCCGTGAGCGTACCGAAGAGGGGCGCGAGCAAGCCGTGCTTGTCGGCCAGCAGAGTCAAGTCTTCTCCCACCGTGAAGAGGGCGCTGCCGCGCACCCCGCCCGCGTCCGGCGGTACGTTCTCGGTACGCCAGCGCTCCGTCAGAAGAGCGAGGTGGGCGCCGCCGGCGTCCGGATACGGCGTGTAAAGAACTTCGAAGTGGTCCGGCGGTCGGCCGCCGGAGAAGCAAGGCCTCGCCGGCAACGTCGGAGGATACGCTGCGCCTCCGCAGAGAGGCTGCCCGCCGAGCAGCCGGGCCAGGGCCCCGCCCGGCCCGGAGAGCTCCTCCCACGTCGTGACGGTACGCCGCTCGATGATCCAATACCGGGGTACGACGCGCAAGACGACCGCGTAAAAGACACCGAGACTGCCGAGCCCCACCGCGAGGGAACGAAAGAGCTCGTCGTCCTGACGGAGCGTGACACGCTGCTCGTGATCCTCGGGCAGCGCGTTGGAGAACTTCGCCGGATCCGTGATGCCGTCGGATGGCTCTACCTGGAGCAGCTCGCCTCCGGGCCCGACGACCTGGATCGACGCGATCTGCGATGCGATCGGCCCGAACGCGAGCCCCAATCCGTGCGTGCCCGTCGCCGCCGCCCCGACGATCGTCTGAAAATCCGCCCCTCCCATGTTCTCGAGGGCGAGGCCGTGTCTGTCCAGCTCCGCGTTGAGCTCGCGGATAGGCGTGCCGGCCGCCACGCGAAAGAGCCGGTCGGGTCGTGCCGAGGAGCGCAGACACGACGGCTCCAGCGGAGGGAAGAAGGTGAGGCCTGTCGGCGCGAGCAGCCAGTCGTCGTTCATGGCGACGTCCGAGAACGAATGCCCCGAACCGGTCATGCGGATGCGGTGCCCCTCCTGCTCCGCGCGAACGACGGCCTGCACGAGCTCGCGCGCCGATTGAGGCGCCCACTGCCAGCAGGGCAAGATGTACGCGACGCCGCGTGCATCGGGCCAGCCGCGCCGATCGAGGAGGATGGGCCGGTGGCAAGCGGTGGCGACGGAGCCCGCTCCGGCGGCGAGCGCGCCTTGAAGGAAAGCGCGGCGCGTGCGCTTGGAGTTCTCGTCGTTCATCGCGGGTGCCTTTCTCGAGGGCTCAGCGGCAGGTGGCGCGCGCACGGGACGGCGCGCGCCGGACGCGGCGAATCACACCGGCTCCAACGAGGAGCGAAACACTCCAAAGCGTGCGACCTCGCCCGCCCTCGCTGCCTGCGGCGTGGCACGCACATTCGGGGAACGGCGTGGCCGCATACTCGGGCGAAGCCGTCGTCGCGTCGCCGGGCCCGAGCGAAAGCGTCCCGCCCTCCGCAGCCCGGCCAAAGCAGGGCGGCTCGCACGAGCCGTTGCTGCAATTCCAGTCCGCCGGCGCGCAGAGGCCCGCCACACAGCTCCCGCCGCCCCCGCAAGTTTCGCTGTCCGAGCACGGCGTGTTCAGGGCGACGCAGACCTTCACCGGCCAGCACAGGCACGAACCGCCATCGCACGGTGACGCCGCGACGCACGCGCCTCCCGCCTCGCAGACCGGCGGGGGCTCCGCCGCGTCGGCACACGACGTGACCGTCGCCCCGTCGGGAACCGCGCCCGCCTCGCCCGAGCAATCACACTTTCGGCCCGAGGGAACGCACGCGAATCCGTCCCCGCATTCGCCGTCGCCCGTGCAGGCTGCCTGCCACTTGACGACGCAGACACCGCAGCGGGTTCCGCCCTCGGGCGTGCAGCTCGTGTCGGCCCCCGAGAGGCAGCGGGTTCCGTCGCCGCAGTCGTCGTCGGTCTGGCAGGCAACGGTCTGACACGCGGGACCCTTGGCCTCCGCTGCCCACGAAATGAGCGCCGCGCTGACGCTCCACGCGACCGTCAGCACGCAACGAAACTTCGCCACTTGCACCCCTCTCCGATCGAGTTGGTGTCAGCACTCCGTGACGAGCACCCCCTGGCTGCGCCCGAACAAAAAGCTACATACGGTCGCGATTGGATACCACATACTCCGGCGGGTATGACAACCTCGCGCGCGCAAGGAGAGAGGATGGGAGCGACGAAGCTTCTGCGCGCGACGATGCTGGGAGCCTTCGTCCTGGCCGCTCCGATGGAGGGAGTCGCTCGTTCGGGGAGCTGCGTCGTAACCGAGGCGCCGCCGGACAAGAGCTTCCAGTGCAGCCCTGTCCCCTGCCCCGCACCCGCCGCGACCTCGGACGGATTGGCGGTTCCTTTGTCGATCCAATCGATGAAATCAAACCCCCATACGGAGACGCTGACGTTCCGCGCCATACCGGATCTTTCGGAGTTCGACTCGGGCACGACGGTCCCGCTGACCATCCAGCAGGAGGGCTACGAGCCCTGGCTGGAATCCGTCAAAGTGCCCGTCAATGCGAAAGATACGGAAGAGATCTGCGTGACGATGGTTCCGCTCCGCAACATCGAGGTCAAACTGATGGGCGAGGGCGCGTCGGCGACGATCTTTGCGACGACGGAGGACGGCAAACAAGTCGACCATTGCTCCATCGATACCGTGGTCGGAAAAGACCGCTGCGGCCTGCATGTTCCGGCGGATCTCACCGAAAGCAACAAGCCCGTTCACGTGAGCCTGCGCGTCGTCGGCACCATGAACGCCGAATTTGCGACCCTGGCGTACGCCGGTAAGGTCACCCAGAATCGGGGTGAGCGCGCCCCGAAAGGGCTTCTCCGGGTGGGCCGACGCGGGAATCGTCGTCTCCCTGGCGGCGGCGGCCCTCGGACCCTTTGTCCCGGGAAGCTTCGGCCAGGGTGCCTCTCTCGCGTGGGACGTCGTCGGCGCCGCGGTGAGCGTCGTCAGCCTGGCGACTACGTATTTCATCATCGCCGGGGCGGCCAGCGAAACGGTGCATTGGACGCAAAAGCTCCCTGGCGAAATGACCCCCACCGAGCCTCCTGCGGTTGGGGGGTCCATCGCCCTCTCTTCCCCGCATCGGGCCGCGCCTCGCGTGACGCCGGCCGGGTTCACCTTCGAATGGTGAGCAGGCGTGCGGCGATGATCTGCGCCACGGGCGCGGCACTGGTCGGCTGCGACAACTTGACCCCGTTCGAGCCGCCGACGGCGGCCGACGACCACGTGTGCGTTCCCTTCCCGAACGGGGGCGGTACGCCGACGATTCGCATGGATTTCGCGTCGGTCGGCGACGACTTCTTCGCTGCGCCGTTCCCGGCGTTCGGGCGCAAGGGAGACAGCTCCCGCACCGGGTCGGACGGTTCGCGGTTTCCGGTGTCCACGGCTCTCGGGGATCGGCTGCGCCAACTGCTGCCGACCGACGGATACGCGATCTCCGCGGGCATCTTCTTCGAGCTGAGCGCAGCCGCGGACGCGTCGCGCTTCCCCGACGCACTCAACCGCCAAGCTGGCGCCATGGGCGCCGGGGACGTTCTGCTCTTCCCGCTCGATGACCCGCAGACTCTCGCGAGCATCCGCGTGGCGCAGACGAACGCCCCCGACGGGAGCCACGTCCTTCTGAACATCCTTCCCATGCAGGGGAGGCCCCTCCACGAGAACACGGATTACGTGGCCATCGTGAAGACGCATCTGGCGGGTGCGCAGGGCGCCACGATGGCGGCGCTCTGTGGCGCGTATGGCAGCAAGGCAGACGGCCAGGCGTTGCCGCAGGTGGGGCTCGGAGCGGCCGATGTCGGGACGTACACGCACGCCATCGGAGTCGCGACGGCTCACTGGTCCGTCAATTGCCACTCGTCGCCCGACCGCGACACAATCGCGGCGATATCCGTTTTTCACACCGGCGACCCGACGGCGGCCATGCGCGCTGCGCGGGATCTCGCTCGCGCCGACTACGCCCGCGAGCAGGGCGGGTGCACCGTGCCCTTGAAGCGCGACTCCGACGGGAACCATGGCGAACGCTGCTCCGCGGCTGCGTTCTGCGTGTACGCGGGATTGGTGAAGCTTCCGCAATACCAGCGGGGGTCGCCGCCGTACCTGCCCTACCTGCAATGGGGCGGCGGGTGGCCGTCGTCGCCGGTCCCCGTGCCGCAAATCGCGGCGCCCGGCTGTCATGACGACATTACCCAGGCCGGCCAGCCGACCGACCCTGCTTCCTGGACGCCCACGTGGCGCGACGCGCGTGTCGTCGTCACCATCCCTCGTACGCGACCGCCCCCCTCGGGATACCCCACCGTCGTCTACGTTCGGGCCGGAGCGGGCACGGCAACCGATCCGCTCGTCGATCGCGGACCGCAGCTCTATCCCGACTGCAACGCCACCACGGACTGTCGCGGGCCCGCCGAAGTTCTCCAGTCCGTCGGGTTCGCAGGCATCACGATCGACGGCCCGCTCGTCGGCGAGTCGCGGCTCGACCCGGGCTTCGACGCCAACGAGGATCTCAACATCTACAATTTTCTCAATCCGATCGCGCTCCGCGACAACCTGCGACAGTCCGCCGTCGAGCTCACGATCGTCCCCGACATCTTGAAGCAACTGAAGGTCGACATGAGCGAGTGCGAGATGGGGGAGCAGGCAGGTGATGAATGGGTGAAGGGCGCGGTGACCGGGATGGCGAGCTTCGACCAGGGGCACCTCGCCATGCTCTCGCACTCGATGGGATCGAGCATGTCGGGCCTCGCCCTCGCGACCGATCCGCGCTACCGCGTCGCGATTCTCAGCGGGGCGGGCGGCAGTCTGATCGAGAACGTCGTCTACAAGGCGAAGCCGTTCCCCGTCTATGTGGCGGGGTCCCTGCTCGAGCTTCCGAGTGACTGCCGGATCGACGAGTTTCCGGCGCCGGTATCGCTCCTGCAGTGGGCGACCGAGTCGTCCGACACGGAAGTGTTCGCGCGCCGCATGGTGGTCGATGAGGCGCCCGCCCATGCGACGTGGTGGTCGCCCACGGCGCGCAGCGTCCTCATGATCCAGGGCCTGGTCGACCACGATATCTTACCGCCCATCGCGGACGTCATGACGCTCGGCGCGTCGCTCGATCTGGGCCTCGGGCCGAACTCCTGCTTCGCCGATCCCCTGTGCGACCGGCGTCCGGTATACGGCGAGGTCGCGACGCAGAGTTATCCGAGCCTTGCCGATTTGCTCTGGATGTCGGGTCGGAGCTACGGCGACCTGTCCGTCGTCACGGGCAACGTGCCATGGCCCAAGCTCGTACCTCGTCCCCCGAACTACGCAGGCGATCTCACGGCCGTCGTCGTGCAACACCGCATCGACGAGAACCGCGAGCCAGCCGGTCAACCTTGCATGAACCTCAACGGCCACGAAGCGATCTACGAAAGCACGCTGGCGCGGCACCAGTACGCCTGTTTCCTGGACGACTTCGCCCACGACCGCACTCCGCGGGTCCGCGCGGCGGGAGAGGAGCTCGCACCATGCGACCCCTGAGAGTCAGAGGCGGCCCGCGGCTCGCAGCGGCAGGCCTGGCCCTCGCGGGGGCGCTCGCGGGCGGACGGGCTTCGGCCGCCGATGGCAACGACGGGCTTCCTCCCGCTCCGACCAAGCTGCGTATGGAATCTTTTTACGCTCCGGCGGCCGGCGTCGAAGCAGGCGCGGGCGTCGTTTGGCCCTCGGTGGCCGCGACCTTCGCCGCGATCACGGGGCGGCTGGGCGCGTCGTTTCGTTTCCCCGTCGCACCGCTCCCATGGCTATTCCAGACGCTCTACGGCGCCGTGGGCGCGGAGAGCGGCGTGGGGCTGGCCCTCAGCGGCACCACTCCGACGTACGGATACGTGCTTCGAGTGCCGATGAGAGGGTTCGCAGAGCTCATCTTCAGCCGGTACGTCGAATACCGCGAGGCGCGAGCCGTGAATCTGCACGTCGGAGCGAGCGGAGGAAACGACTTCGTGCTCGCGTCCCAGTGCACCAGCGGCACGTGCAGCTATCTGGCCCCCGCCAACTACGCCGCCTTCGGCGTTCGCGTAGGTATCTCTCTGACGGACCACGCCTCCGGGATTGGCGTGTTCATGCGATGGGACAGCGAAATAGCCGGCCACCAGAGCCCGGGAGCGGGAGGGTGCACCACGGCTTCCGGCTGCAATCCATATTTCCAGATTTACACGTGGAATGTCGGCTGGACTCTCTTTTGAAGAGTTCGACACTCGGCCGTCGCGGCCGGCGAGTTCGTCAGCGCGAGGCGCACTCGATCGGCGTCGTGATGACGTGGTGGCCGCTCGGTGTCTGCGCGCTGAAAGCCACGAGGCCGTCGCCCCCGTCGAACGCGACGCTCGGGCGTCCGATGTCGGTCACGTCCTGCGGGGCGATGCTGATCGGGGCCGCGGTGGGCTCGGCCCAGTGCCACAGGGGCTGGGCGCGAACCTGGTCTCCCTCGACCCAGACCAGCAGAAAGCCGTCGTCGGCAAACGCCGCGAGCGCCGGACCGATGGCGCCCCCGCCCTGCCCGCCCGGCGGAATGGGGAAGGCGTGCTCGACCAGGCGGGGCTGGCCTCCACGGGCAATGCCGAACGAGGCGTGCGCCCAGTCGTAGGTGACGACGCCGAGCACGATCCGCGGCTCGCCGGAGGGCTGCCACTCGACGCGTGCCTGGTACGTCTCCACCGAGCTGCGGGCGTACGCCGTGTCGGGCGGCAGCGGCCGGGGGCATTCGCCCAGCACCGTGCCGAGGGGCTCGCCGTCGGCTGCGATGCCGATGGTCAGACAGGGCTCCACCTGGTCGGCGACGACGACGTCGAAGCCAAACCCGCCGCGACGGGTTTGCACGACGGGCTCGCCGCTGTAGACGTTCGTCGCCGCGATTCGCGGCGAGCCGGCGATTCGGCAGTTCGGAGCCGCCACGAAGGCGGAGGCCACCGGCGCCGTCGAACGCCGCCACCGCCATGGCCGGCGCCGCCGGACGGACCGCAGACCGGGCACACCCGCAGGCGAACGTCACGCTACAGACGGCCAGTCCTGCTAAGCCCAGGATCGCTGCGCACCAGTTCGAGTTCCATGACCCCTCCGTTCGTTGCGGCCCCCTCGGAACCATCAAGAAAGCCAGAGACAGGCCGCGGCGCTTGTGAGCCCGATCGCCGCCTCGGTGCGTAGATAGCCCCACTCCCTTGTTTAACGCCGGACGCCGGGCGTGGCAACGGTGTCGATCTCCACCCTTGGCACCGTCGGCCCGTTGGCTCGCGTAGGGCCAGGTCGGCTATAGCGTGGCGCTCGTGCGACTCGCCCCGGCTCTCCGGCTGTGGAGCCCCACCGTGGCGATGATGCTCGTCTCGTTCGTCAGCTACGTGGATCGAACGACGCTCGCGCTGCTCGCGCCCACCATTCTCGCCGACCTGCAGCTTTCGGCGGAGCAGTACGGTTGGGTGATTTCCGCATTCTCGCTTTGCTACACGGTCTCGAACCCTGCGTGGGGCGCCGCGCTCGACCGCGTCGGCTTGCGCTTGGGGATGATGGCAGCCGTCGCCCTCTGGACAGCGGCATCCACGTCGCACGCACTGGCCGGCGGGATGCTGGGGTTGGTCTGCGCCCGTGCTCTCCTCGGGCTCGGCGAAGGAGCGACGTTTCCCGGCGGGCTTCGCGCCGCCACGCAGACCTTGCCCGAGCACCTGCGCTCGCGCGGAGTCGCCATCGCCTACGGCGGCGGCTCGCTCGGTGCCGTGCTGACGCCCATCGTGATCACGCCCGTCGCGCTGGCGTACGGGTGGCGCGGAGCGTTCGTGGCCACCGGGCTCCTCGGCGCCGCGTGGATCGCCCTTTGGCTCGCGGTCACCCCGGTCCCGCGGCCGCCGCTGCGCGCAACCCGCGAGCCGCCGCGCGCACGTTGGCCGCGGCAGCCCCGGCAGCGGGAGCCTCCCCCGCCGATCCCTCGCGAGCCGCGCCGCTCCTCGACGCTCGCCTCGCCGCGTTCCTCGGCCTCTACGCGCTGGGCGGCCTGCCCCTCGCTTTCGTGCTGTACAGCGCCCCGCTGTACCTCGCGCGGGCGCTGGGCCAATCGCAACATGCGCTCGGCTCGCTGCTCTGGATCCCCCCACTCGGCTGGGAGCTCGGCTACCTCGTGACGGGCTACGTCGTCGACCGGCGCGCGCCAATCCCGGGCGGCGCGCCGGCGCGCGACGAGAGGTCATCTCGCCGGGCTTGCTTTGCGCCGTGGCCTTCGTCGGCGCACCGCTCGCCGTCGTACCGCTGCTCCCCGGGCTGGCGCTGCCCCTCGTCGCCCTGTTCCTCGCGACGCTCGCCTCGGGTTCGTTCATCATTCTCGCCCTGGCCTACGCCACACGGGAGCTCGGCGTCGGAAGGGCCGGGCTGCTCGCCGGCCTCGGCGCCGGCGGGTGGTCGGCCCTCGTGGCGATCGCGATGCCCGCGTTCGGCCGGCTCTTCGACCACGGGCGTTTCGGCGCAGCGTTCCTGCTGGCCGGCCTCGCGCAGAGCGCCGGCGTCGCAATCTGGGTCGGCCTGCAAAAGCAGCGCAGCACGCCGCCCATGTAGACCCACTTGTAGACAAACGGCGCAAGCCTCCAGAATTGCCTCCCTTTCGAGGATCGGGAGCTTGCCGCAGAGGTCGATTCCACGGGATACTGATTACCGTGGGGATACATATTACTCCGAGCCTGATTCTGGTCGCGACGTGCGTCGCGGCTGTCGTGAGCTCCTGCTGGCTCGAGCCCAAGGTCGCGCGGCCGGCGCTCGCCGTGCAGCAGGCGGCCGTGCCGAAGGTCACGCAGCAGGAGAGCCCCGTCTGGCTCGGCGACGATCCCTCGCCGGTCGAAGCGCCGCCACCTGCGGTGGCCGCGGAGGATCTGCGGCGGCAGCAGCTCGCCGATTGGCTCCGCGGGCGGCTCCCGCCGGCGGGCCGGATCGAAGAGGCGCACGCCAGCGCGCTGGAGGTCATTCACACGGCCGCCGCAGGCGATACGCCGCTGACGATCGCGAAGGCCTATCTCGACGTAACCGACGTGTACTTCGCGAGAGACCTCGCGGCCGCGATCGCCAAGGAGTCGCCGACGATACGCGCGGGGACCGAAGTGAGGATCCCGCATCTGCTCGCGGAACCCGCTCGCGATCCCGACGACGAACGCCGGGCGTGGCCGGGCGATCGCGCGCTCAAGGGGATTTACATCACGGGCACGACCGCGGGCCTCCGATGGCCGGAGATGCTCGACAGGGTCCGCGCGCACGGCATGAACGCCGTCGTCCTCGACGCCAAGGCCTACGCGGGCGAGGTCACGTACCCGACGCACGTCAAGCTCGCCCTCGACAGCGGCGCCGGGAGATTCCCTTCGATTCGGGACTTCTCGCGCGCCATCCGCTTCGCGCACGCGCGCGGTGTCACCGTCATCGCGCGCCTGACGTGCTTCCACGATCCGTGGCTGGCCGGCCACGCGCCGCGAACCGCGATCCATTCGACCTCGGGCGAGCCGGCGGCGATCGGGTGGGTCGACCCGGCCAACAAGGAAGTGCAGGACTACCTCGTGGACCTGGTAGAAGAGGTCGTCGAGCTCGGTGCCGACGAGGTGCAGCTCGACTACGTGCGCTTTCCCGTGGAGGGCCTCGGTGACGCGGCGATGCTCCCGCCCGACGGCCATCGAACCCGGGCGATCGCGGCGTTCGTCGAGCGCGTGCACGAGGTCACCGCGGCGCGCCATGTGCCGCTCTCGCTGGACGTCTTCGGCATCGTCGCGTCCACCTCGCGCTCGGACATCGAGAAGCTCGGGCAGAGCCTCGTGCTTCTCGGCCCCGAAGCCGAAGCGATCAGCCCGATGGTGTACCCGTCGCACTACCCGGTGGGCTCTCTCGGCTTCGAGCTGCCGGGCGATCACCCCGAGCTCGTGGGCTTCGGCACGAAGGCCGCCGTATCGAAGCTGAGCTCCGCCAGCATCGCCGGAACGATCATCCGCCCGTGGCTGCAGGCCTCGTCGTTCCGGGTCACGAGCTTCGGTCCCAAGTACATCCAGGACGAGATCCGCAGCGCCGAGACGAACGGCGCGGTGGGTTGGCTGATGTGGGACGCCAACAACGACTACTGGGCGGTGTGGAGAGCGACGTTGCCGTAGTCCATATCGCGCGGGCGTGAGACCATGGAGCCCGTGAGCGCGAGCAACGCCAAGGGCAAGATGCCCATCATCTTCGCGGCGCACGGCGCCCCGTTGCTTCTCGACGACGCTCCCTGGATGGAGGAGCTCGCGCGCTGGGCCCGGGCGATGCCGAGACCCACGAGTATCTTGATGGTGTCGGCCCACTGGGAGCAGCGGCCGACGACGCTCGGGGCAACGCGGCAGGTCCCGCTCGTCTACGATTTTTACGGCTTCCCCGAGCGCTACTACCGCATGCAGTACGCCGGCACCCGGCGCGCCCGAGCTCGCGTCGCGCGTCCGCGAACTCTTGCGGAGCCGGGACATCTCGGTCGCCGACGACCCGGGCCGCGGCCTCGATCACGGGGCTTATGTTCCGCTCGTGGCCATGTACCCCGACGCCGGTGTCCCCGTGCTGCAGGTGTCGATGCCGGGGCTCGATACCCGAGAGCTCTTCGCGCTGGGCAGAGCGCTCGCTCCCCTGCGCGAGGAGGGCGTCCTCCTCTTCGGGAGCGGCTTTCTCACGCACAACATGCAGTACGCGTTCCGGCCGGGCATCCCTCCGTGGGCGCGAGAATTCGATAGCTGGGCCGAGGGTGCCCTCTCGCGTCTCGACTTCGACTCGCTCCTGGATTTCAAGCGCCGCGCGCCAGCCGCAGACACGGCGCTGCCGACCTGGGAGCACTACGCGCCGCTCCTCGTCGCGTTGGGGGCGCTCGGACGACGATCGCCCGCCCGTGTCGTTCCCCGTGACGGGCTTCTGGATGGATGGCGCCTTCACGAAACGCTCCGTGCAGTTCGGTTGAAGGGAAATGCGCGTTCTCCGGGAACCGAAGCCGCGCAGCGAGGGCCTCGTGAACGCCGTCGCGGCGACCCTTCTGCCCTGGTGTCGACGCCGCCTCGAAAGGCGCGCGGGACGGCCCTGGGTGCTCGGTCTTCAGGGGCCGCAGGGATGCGGCAAGAGCACGGCCGCCGCGGCGCTGGTCGAGGCCGCGCGTGACGAGGGACGCCGCGCCGTCACCGTTTCGATCGACGACTTCTACCTGACGTACGCGGAGCAGCGGGCGCTGGCGGAGCGCCATCCGGGCAACCCCTATCTCCTGTATCGCGGCTACCCGGGTACTCACGACGTGGCGCTCGGAGGCCGCGTGATCGACGCGCTCGCGGGTGCCGCGAGGGCTCCGAGGTGCTCCTACCGGCCTACGACAAGTCGGCCCACCAGGGCCGCGGGGATCGCGCGCCCGAATCGTGCTGGCAGCGCGTGACGGGGCCCTTCGGTCTGGTGATCGTCGAGGGGTGGATGCTCGGGTTCGTCCCGAGCGACGAGGCCGGCCTCGAGCCGGATTCTCGTGGCCCCCAATCGGTACCTCGCGGCGTACGCCGCCTGGAACGCGCGCCTCGACGCACTCGTTCACCTGACGACGGACTCGCCGGACACGATCGTCGCCTGGCGCGTCGAATCGGAGCGAGCCCGTCGCACGCGCGGCGAGGCTGCGCTCTCGGACGACGAGGCAGAGGACTACATTCGCCGGTTTCTGCCCGCGTACCGCGTCTACGTACCGGGGCTGCGAGCCAATCCGCCGTGTGCCGACTTCCTCGAGCTGGCGCTCGGCCCAGATCGCGACGCCCCCTACCCGCCCGAGCGTCTCGCGAGCTCGTAGCGGCGGGCCGCTCAATCGATGACCTTTTCGGCCGTCGCCGGCCCGTCCCATCCCTGGACGTGCACCTTCTTCTGGGTCATCTCGGACACGGTCACGAAGAAGCGTTCGAGCTCGTCGCGCATGCGCTCGGGCAGCTCCTTCACGTGTCGAAAGCGGGCGTCGTTGGCGGGTAACGCGATCACGCGGTCGTTGCGCGTGCGGTTCGCGTGCGGCTCCTTTTGTGTCATGCGCACGACGCCGAGGGGGACGCACGCGACGACGACTCCCGGCGACGTCGAACCCTCGACGAGCACCATCGCGTCGAGAGGGTCTCCGTCCTCCGCCTGCGTGCTCGGGACGAAGCCCCAGTCGTAGGGATAGCTCAGACCCAGCAGCAGCGTGCGGCTCAACATGAAGACTCGCTTCTCCTCGTCGTACTTCAGCTTCACCGAGGAGCCGCGCGGCGTCTCGACGACGACGTAGAAGTGGCCCGCGTCGTCACGGCACGGCAGGTTCTGGTAATCGGCCACGCTCGGGTCTCCGCAGGTCTCCGCAGGTCTCCGCAGGTCTCCGTAGCAATCCTCGTGCGCTCGCACGCAGTTTGCGTTCCGCCGAGCCCGTGCGAGCAGACCAACCGATGGCCGAGGCCTTGCGCGAGGCGCTCGAGCGGCGCGCTCGAAAGCTGAAGAAACTCTTGCGCCGCGCAGCCGCCGGTGACCCGGACGCCGTGCACGACGCCCGGACGACAATCCGGCGCCTGCGAGAAGGACTGGTCGTCATGGGGCGGACCGTCTTCGACGCCGGCCGGGTCGGCGTTCTCGAGGATCGGCTGCACACCGTCGAGAAGAAGCTCGGCCCGACGCGCGACGACGACGTCTTGCTCGACGGCGTTCGCCAGTGGAAGAAGCAGGCCCCCCGCGCTGCGCGAGGGGGTATCGAGGCCGTCGAGAAGCAGCTCGCCGGGCGTCGCAAGAAGCACGCGCGCAGGCTGTCCAAGGCGCTGCAACGCAAGAGCACGCGGCGAACGGCGAAGCAGGTCCGACGATTCATGCATGGTCGTCCGCCGGCGACGGTCGCGCCGCCTCGAAACCCGGCGCACGCCGTGCCCTCGCTCGTGCGCCACTTCCTCGCCGACGAGATATGGCGCGCGTACGAGGAGGTCCTCGCCTACGACACGCGTGTGCCCACTGCGGACTTCGACATCATCCACAAGGTTCGGTCCGCGTGCCGCCGGTTGCGATACCGGCTCGAGCTCTTCGAGGGAGCGGTACCGACCGGCACGACCCACGTGGTCGACGAGCTTCGGCTGCTGCAGGATCGGCTCGGTGAGCTGCACGATCACGTCGTGGCTGTGGCGACGCTCGAGAAGTGGCTCGTCGAGGGGCGGCTTCTCCCGGCCGAGCCGATCGACGACTACGTGCGCGCGGAGCGGCAGATACGCGACGGAATGCGTGGCGAGTTCGACGACGAGTGGCGGTCGCTCGCGGGCGCCGCGTTTCGGCAAGCCATTGCCCAGGTCGCGTCGTGCGAGGAGCGCTCGCGATCCAACGGAGCCATTCGGCTCGTACCGCTCGGTCGCGGAGGCTCGTGAGAAGCAATCGGCCGAGGCTGCCCGCTCGAGCAAGCCCGGCGGAGCAGCGAATCGGCGCACGACATGCACGACAGTGGTCTCATGAAGATCATCACCGCCGTCGTTTCCGTCTCGCTGGCATCCATGGCCGTCTTCGCTTGCGCGGAGGGCACCAACAAGACCGGGCCGACGCCCGTGGCGGGCAGCCAACCTCCGCCCGGAGTCGCAGAAGCGCAAAACGCGGTCGACCAGCGCGTCGTCGACAAGAATCGCTTCGGCTCGCTGCGAACAGGAGGACAAGTGCGAGCACGTCGGACAGGGCAAGAAGTACGCGAGCCGAGACGTCTGTCAGGCCCAGCTTCGGTCCGACACCATGAAAGACATGAATGCCCAGAGCTGCCCGCGCGGTCTCGATCAGAGCGCGGTCGACCATTGCGTGACCGCGATCCAGTCCGAGCCGTGCTCGTTCTCTCTCGACACGCTGGCACGCGTCTCCGACTGTCGCAGTGCCTCCATGTGCATGAAGTGACCACCTCGCCCAGGGCGCCCAGCCGCCCGCGTGCGGCTGGGCGGGGCCCGCTTCATCCAGCGAGCGTGTAGCGCCGGTCAATCGCCTCCCGTATGCGGCGGCGGCTCTCGCGCCCGTCCATGCCCTGACGCGCCTCGGCCTCGAGGCGGCTGGCTTCGTCCGCCAGCTCGTCGTCCTTGATGGCTTCGCGAAACCACCGCGAATAGTCGCCCGCACGCAGGTGATGCATCCAGGTCGAGTCGTCGACGCCGTCGGCCATCTGCATGAACAGCGTGAGGTTCTGCGCGCGAAGATGCAGCGCCCCCGTGGGACCGCGAAAGACGAAGCTCTTGGTCTCGCCCACGTCGCCTCGAGCGTATTTGCGCATGTGACGGAGTCGTGCGCGGCGTGGGGGCTCGACCTCGAGGTACCGAGCGACCCGGTCCCGCACGCGCCACACGACCGAGCCCTCCGGGCGACCCGAGAGGGCCGGCATGTCCCGACCGACGCTGCGCGCGAAGGAGGCGAGCGTGTCCTCGGCCGAGGTGTGCGAGGTGATGACGACGTCGACCTGCTCGAGCGCGGCACGAGCCAGCCTCTCCGGGTCGACCGTCACCATCAGGGCCGAACCGAGGTGCCTGGGAATCGCCGCCGTCGTGTCTTCGCGCAGCGGGGGCAGCACGTGGTGGGCCTCGTCCACGACAATCCAGTGCGGTCGGCCGAACGCTGCTCGAAGCTCCAGCAGATGCGCGAGCAGGGCCGAGAACCAGCCGGGCCTGTCGGGCAGCGGAACCGCCAAGAGCATGGCCGCGACCGACCGACGAGGATGGCTCAAGAGGCCGCCTATCTCGCCGACCGACGGCGCTCGCTCGGCGGAGCCGACCACCGCGAGCGTCTCGTCGTGCTCGTGGTCCCCCTCGGGGTCGACGACACACACCTGATAGCCCCGATCGCTGATGCGCTCGAGGAGCGCGGTCGCAATCGTCGTCTTGCCGGAACCGGACGGCCCCGCCACGAGGATGCTCTCGCCGTACGGCTCGACCGTGACGCTCTCCCCTTCCTGCGATTGACCCACGTAGATGCGGTGCCTGGCGAGGGTCGGAGCCAAGGACGCGAGATCGTCGTCGACCAGGCGATCGACGAGCTGGGCGACGCCCGCGCCGTCGGCACGGCCGGTAACCCAGTCGGCCCTCTCGGCGAGCTGCGGCAGCGCATTGGCGACCGCGACGCGGCACTCGCAGGTGGCCAGAAAGGCGTGATCGTTTTCGGCGTCGCCGATGCCGGCGATGTTGTGCGGGGAGAGGCGCATCTGGTCGAGCGCAACCGCCAGCCCGGTGCGCTTCGTCACCCCGGCCGGCAAGACCATGACCGCGCCCTTGTTGAACTCGACCTGCAGCTCCAGACCCAGGGCACGAATGGCCTCGATGACGGCTGTTTCGTGAGGCTCGCAGGTGGAGACGATGACGCGCCCTACCCCAATCGGCTCGACGCCGCGCGCGCGAAGCTCGCGCAGGAAGGCCTCCGGCGGAGGCTCGTCGAGGACCTGCAGCTCTTTGGCGGCCGGCGTCCATACGACAGCGCCGTTCTCGACGACCACCCTGTCGAAGACGTCGTCGACTGCCGGGAACGCCCGCTGCACGTCTTCCAGGAGCCGACCTGTCACGAGCACGAGCCGGCGTCCGGTGAGCTTCAGGCGTCTCAGCGCCTCGACCGTCGGAGGCTCGACAACTCCCCCGGCGGCGAGCGTGCCGTCGTAGTCGATCGCGATCGCGAAGTACCGCACGAACACTCCCTCGCGGCCGGGCTCTCCTCGTGGCAATTGCGCGGCGTGCGGCCCGGGCCGGTCACACGACCGATCGGCGTCGCCCCGCGACCAGAGAGACGGCCGCGAGGATGAGAAACACGACGAAGAGGATCTTGGCGACGCCCGCAGCGCTCGCAGCGATACCCCCGAAGCCGAAGATGGCGGCGACAATCGCGATGACCAGGAACGCTGCGGCCCAATACAACATGGGTTCCGTCCTTTCGTCAGAGGGCGAACACGGGTGTTGCACCGACTGTGCCGGCCAGCCGAACGCGCGAGACTCGACTGTATTCTCCGGGCCGCTCCGGGCGAGCGGCGTCTCAGCTCCGCCATGGCTTGCTTGACATGGCGAGCCACCGGTTCGAAAGGCCAGAAGATGAATGAGCGCGTCTCCTGGGAAGAGATCATGACTCTGGTCGACCAGCTGGCACAACGAGCCGAGCACGACGAGGTGCCCCCGAAGGACGGAGCCACTCTGGTTCGCATGCTCGAGCGCTTCAACCGGCAGCTCGCAGGCACCGCCAATCTCGCGGGCACCCAAGCGGCAGAACCCAAGCAGACGCTGGCGCCGAAAAAGCCGCGCCGAAAGACAAAGCGATTGAGTCTGTCGGGTAGCGGGCTGCGGGTCGGGTAGCGAGCTGCGGGTAGCGGGCTGAAGGTATGTCGGTTGCAGCGGGTAGAACGGCGGGCTCACGATCCCGTAGGAGGCTGATCATGCGAGAAGCACGTTGGTTCGCGGTCGCTCTACCCGCGATGGCCTTTGCCTTGCTGACCCCGAGCCGGGCGAAGGCCGCCGTCGTGGTGGTCGCGGGAACCCCCGAGCACGAGGACTCTGGGGTCGTCGTGGGCGGCCTTCATCCGGGCGCGCAGCTGGAGATCAACGGAGGCTCCGGCTTCAGCGACGCGTACAACATCGGATTCGGCGGACGCCTGGGCTTCACGATGGAGTCGGGCCTCTATCTCGGCGGCAACGTCGAGCACTTCGTCGGACGAGACGTGGCCGGCTCGCCCCACACGACATTCGTCGGCGGCGAGGTCGGCCTGAAGCTCTTCCCGAGCTACCGCTGGGAGCTTCGTCCTTACGGCTTCGCCGGCGCCGAGATCCCCTCCAACGGCACGAGCCAGCTGGCGATCGCCCCCGGTCTCGTGGCCGCGTACCACTTCGGCCAGGGGTTCGTCGATGTCGACGGCCGCTATCTCGCGACGCCGAACCCCACCGGGTTCATGTTGCTCGGTGGCGGAGGCATCGCCTTTTGACTCGTGAGGCTGATGTGGCCCTCGCTCGCGCCTTGCCGCGAGCGAGGAGCCGCGTCAGCCTCTCGACGCCTCAATGGCGACCAGGCGGGGGCGTCACCCGCTCCTCGCGGGCCTCGCGGGGCGGCTGCTCCTCCGGGCGGGTCGGGAACCTCGCAATCCATTCGTCGACCTGCCGCTCCGCCTCGTCGCGCAAGACGCCGTAGCGTTGCTGAATCTTGCCGACGAGCGCGTCCTTCTTGGCCTCGAGCGCCTGCAGATTGTCGTCCGTGAGCTTGGCCCACTTCGACTTCATCTCGGCCTTGAGTTGCTTCCACTCACCAGCGGCCAATTTCCAGTTCATGCGGTAGCCTCCGAGGGCCCTTTGTAGGCCGTGCAGCGGTTTTCGTCCTCGAGCGACGAGGCTGCATGCGGTGTACCTCGGGCGGCTCTGGCGTACCTGCGACGGCACCGCCGCGCATGCGCGCAGCGGCCGTCCGGTCCTGCTCAGGACGAGAGCCGGATGGCCGTCACCGGGTCGTCCTCGACGACCTCCGCCGCGAGGCGCTCCAGGACTTCGAGCGGCTTGGTCGGCAGAGCGACGGCCGCGGCCAAGGCTTCCACGATCTCCGTCCAATCGCACGCCGTCTTCACACGGTCGCTCAGCAGCCGGGCGGACGTCTGCACGGCCGAAAGGCTGGACCGCAGGTCGTCGATGGCGCGCCGGACGCGGCCCCCCAGGGACCCGGACGCCGGCGCGACCGTCGGATGGGCCGCGGTCGGGTGGATAGTCCAGTGAAGCGCACCCTTCGGGTCGACCGCCCCGGAAAGCACCCGGACGGTGAGCCTGGCGCGGAACGGAGCTCCACCGCGCGGTCGCAGAAGGACCTCGATACGGCCCGGCTGACGGCCCCCGTCCAGGGTCCGGAGCCATTCGCGAAAGGCTCGTGTGTCCTGACGCGCGACGAGACCGACGAGGGGTTTGCCGCGAAGCCCGTCCTGCCAGACGGACAGGAGCGTTGCCGCCGCGTCGTTGGCTTCGTCGATGGCGCCCGCGCGGTCGGTGACAATCGAGGGCTCCGAGGAGGCGAAGAGCGCTCGGTTCCTGGCGCGCTCGCGCTCGAGTCGCCGGACCGCGGTCGCAAAGGCGTCGTTCATTTCACGCAGCTCGGCGTCGGCGAACGCAAGCTGGGCGTCCCATTCGTCGAGCTGCTCGAGCGTCGAGGACGGAACCCCCAGCGCCGTCAGCTGGGCGTAGAGCTCCGACCTCCGCGACGCGAGCTCCCGAGCTCGCACCGCGAAACGGTACACGTCAAAATCGAAGCGCTTGGCGGTCCGCCAGGCGCCTGCCAGGTACGGCTCCGTATCCCCAATGCGCTTGGTCATCGTCTGTCTCCGCGTGATCGATCGTCGGGTTGGAACTCTTCTTGTCAGCTCTTACCTCGACGCGCTACTTCCGAAGCGCTACTTCCCGCGCGCCGCCAGACTGCGGCCTGGTCGGCTTACAGGACCGCCCCAGTGTGGCTAATTGCCACGCGGCGTCGGTTGCGGATGCGCTCGTTTCCCCCGACAGCTTTGGCATTTCTCGGGCGCTTTAGGCGGGCACGGCTGCTGCTAGCGGCTCGCGGCCTCTATGCGAAGCCAGGAGAAGCTCTTCTCGTTGCGGTTGTCCCACGAGCTGATCGTCCGCGTGGATGAGTGCGCGGACCGCCTCCGTGCGTCCGGCCTCGCCGTCTCACGCACCGACGTCGCGCGCATGTTGATCGTACGCGCGCTGGATGTCATGGGCGGGGACCCGCAAATCCTGTTGTCGGCAAAGCCCCTCTCCGACGCGAAACGCGGCTAGGCGGGTATAAGGAAAGGCTCATGTCGAACCACATCGACTCCGGATCGACCCCGGCCCAAGCGGAGACCCTCAACGCACTGTCCGGCGGTACGCCCGGAGTCGGAGGGCTCCCCGGCCAGCCGGGCGACGCCTTCGGCAACGGACATCACGGTCCTGCGTTCTCCGGTGAGCTCCTCGACGCGTTGATCCGGTTCCGCGACGGCGACTTCTCCGTTCGTCTCGCGTCGGATTACACCGGCATCGACGGAAAGATCGCGGATCTCTTCAATCAGATTCTCGCGGTCAGTTCCCGCCGGTCCAACGAGATTACCCGCGTATGTCGGGTCGTCGGCAAGGAGGGGAAGCTCAAGCAGCGCATGAGCGTGCCCGGCGCCGTCGGCGGCTGGTCGGACGAAGTCGTGTCGCTCAATACGCTGATCGACGATCTTGCGTGGCCGACCACGGAAGTGACTCGAGCCATCGGCGCGGTGGCCAAAGGCGACCTGACGCAAGCGATGGCGCTCGAGGCCGACGGCCGCGCGCTCGAGGGCGAGTTTCTCCGCTCGGCGCAGCTCGTCAACAAGATGATCGATCAGCTCTCGGTCTTCACCTCGGAAGTCACTCGCGTCGCCCGCGAGGTAGGGACCGAGGGGAAGCTCGGCGGCCAGGCGCAAGTGAAGGGCGTCTCGGGCGTGTGGAAGGACCTGACCGAGTCGGTCAACCAGATGGCCGGAAACCTGACGGCCCAGGTGCGAAACATCGCGGAGGTCACCATCGCGGTGGCCAGCGGCGACCTCTCGAAGAAGATCACCGTCGACGTCCGCGGGGAGATCCTGCAGCTCAAAGAGGCCATCAACACGATGGTGGAACAGCTGCGCTCCTTCGCCTCCGAGGTTACGCGCGTCGCCCGCGAAGTAGGGACCGAGGGGAAGCTGGGCGGCCAGGCCGTCGTGCCCGGCGTCGCCGGGACGTGGAAGGACCTCACCGACAACGTCAACTCGATGGCGTCGAACCTCACCGGCCAGGTCCGCAACATCGCCGAAGTGACGACGGCCGTCGCGCGCGGCGACCTCTCGCGCAAGATCACCGTCGACGTCAAAGGCGAGATCCTCGAGCTGAAAAACACGATCAACACGATGGTCGATCAGCTCAACGGCTTCGCCTCCGAGGTGTCGCGCGTGGCCCGCGAGGTCGGCACCGAGGGCAAGCTCGGCGGACAGGCGCAGGTCCCCGGCGTCGCCGGTACGTGGAAGGACCTGACCGACAACGTCAACTCGATGGCGTCCAACCTGACCGACCAGGTGCGCAACATCGCCGAGGTGACGACGGCCGTCGCCCGCGGGGACCTGTCGCGCAAGATCAGCGTCGACGTCAAAGGCGAGATCCTCCAGCTGAAAGACACCTTCAACACGATGGTCGATCAGCTCAACGGCTTCGCGTCCGAGGTGTCTCGCGTGGCCCGCGAAGTCGGCACCGAGGGCAAGCTCGGCGGACAGGCCGTCGTCCCCGGAGTCGCGGGTACGTGGAAGGACCTCACCGACAACGTCAACTCGATGGCGTCGAACCTGACCGGCCAGGTGCGCAACATCGCCGAGGTCACGACCGCGGTCGCCAAGGGCGACCTGTCGCGCAAGATCACCGTCGACGTCAAGGGCGAGATCCTCGAGCTGAAGAACACGATCAACACGATGGTCGATCAGCTCAATGGCTTCGCCTCCGAGGTGTCTCGCGTGGCGCGCGAGGTCGGCACCGAGGGCAAGCTCGGCGGGCAGGCGCAGGTCCCCGGCGTCGCCGGTACGTGGAAGGACCTGACCGACAACGTCAACGCGATGGCGTCGAACCTCACCGGCCAGGTTCGCAACATCGCCGACGTCGCGACGGCCATCGCGTAACGGCGACCTGTCGCGCAAGATCACGGTCGACGTCAAAGGCGAGATCCTCGAGCTGAAGAACACGATCAATCGCATGGTCGATCAGCTCAACGCGTTCGCCGTCGGAGGTCACGCGCGTCGCGAAGGAGGTCGGCACCGAGGGCCGGCTCGGCGGTCAGGCCGAGGTCGAGGGCGTCGCCGGGGTGTGGAAGAACCTGACGGAGAACGTCAACTCGATGGCGTCGAACCTGACGGACCAGGTGCGCAACATCGCCGAGGTCGCGACGGCCGTCGCCCGCGGCGACCTCTCGCGCAAGATCACCGTCGACGTGAAGGGCGAGATCCTCGCCCTCAAGAACACCATCAACACGATGGTCGACCAGCTCAACGCGTTCGCGTCCGAGGTCTCGCGCGTGGCTCGCGAGGTCGGCACCGAGGGCAAGCTCGGCGGGCAGGCCCAGGTCGGCGGCGTCGCCGGCACGTGGAAGGACCTCACCGACAACGTCAACTCGATGGCGTCGAACCTGACGGACCAGGTGCGCAACATCGCCGAGGTGACGACCGCCGTCGCCCGCGGCGACCTCTCGCGCAAGATCACCGTCGACGTCAAGGGCGAGATCCTCGAGCTGAAGAACACCATCAACACGATGGTCGACCAGCTCAACGGCTTCGCGTCCGAGGTGATCCGCGTGGCCCGCGAGGTCGGCACCGAGGGCAAGCTCGGCGGCCAGGCCCAGGTGCCCGGCGTCGCCGGCACGTGGAAGGACCTCACCGACAACGTCAACTCGATGGCGTCGAACCTGACCGACCAGGTGCGCAACATCGCCGACGTCACCATCGCCGTCGCCAAGGGCGACCTCTCGAAGAAGATCACCGTCGACGTCCGCGGCGAGATCCTCCAGCTCAAGGACACCATCAACACGATGGTCGATCAGCTCAACGGGTTCGCTTCCGAGGTCTCTCGCGTGGCGCGCGAGGTCGGGACCGAGGGCAAGCTCGGCGGGCAGGCCCAGGTGCCCGGCGTCGCCGGCACGTGGAAGGACCTCACCGACAACGTCAACGCGATGGCGTCGAACCTGACCGGGCAGGTGCGCAACATCGCCGACGTGGCCACCGCCATCGCGCGCGGCGACCTGTCGCGCAAGATCACGGTCGACGTCAAAGGCGAGATCCTCGAGCTGAAGAACACGCTCAACACGATGGTCGATCAGCTCAACGCCTTCGCCTCCGAGGTTTCTCGCGTCGCGCGCGAGGTAGGGACGGAGGGCAAGCTCGGCGGGCAGGCCGTGGTTCAGGGCGTCGCCGGGACGTGGAAGGACCTCACCGACAACGTCAACTCGATGGCGTCCAACCTGACCAACCAGGTGCGCAACATCGCCGACGTGACCATCGCCGTCGCGAACGGCGACCTCTCGCGGAAAATCACCGTCGACGTTCGCGGGGAGATCCTCCAGCTCAAAGAGGCCATCAACACGATGGTCGAGCAGCTTCGCTCGTTCGCCTCGGAGGTCACGCGCGTCGCGCGCGAGGTCGGCACCGAGGGACGCCTCGGCGTCCAGGCCGTCGTGCCCGGCGTGGCGGGCACGTGGAAGGACCTCACCGACTCGGTGAACGCGATGGGCACGAACCTGACCGCGCAGGTGCGCAACATCGCCGAGGTCACGACGGCCGTCGCGCGCGGCGACCTGTCCCGCAAGATCACCGTCGACGTCAAGGGCGAGATCCTCGAGCTGAAGAACACCATCAACACGATGGTCGACCAGCTTCGATCGTTCGCGTCCGAGGTCACGCGCGTCGCCCGCGAGGTCGGCACCGAGGGAAAGCTCGGCGGTCAGGCCGACGTTCCCGGCGTGGCCGGCACGTGGAAGGACCTCACCGACTCGGTGAACTTCATGGCCGCGAACCTGACCAACCAGGTGCGCGGCATCGTGAAGGTCGTCACGGCGGTCGCCAACGGCAACCTGCGGCAGAAGCTGACCGTCGAGGCCAAGGGCGAGGTCGCGGCCCTCGCCGAGACGATCAACAACATGACCGACACGCTGGCGACCTTCGCGGAGCAAGTGACGAACGTCGCTCGCGAGGTCGGCGTCGAGGGGCGCCTCGGCGGCCAGGCGAACGTCCCCGGCGCGGCGGGCACGTGGAAGGATCTCACCGGCAACGTCAACCTGCTGGCGGCCAATCTCACGAACCAGGTGCGCGCGATCGCCGACGTCGCCACCGCCGTGACCAAGGGCGACCTCACTCGCTCCATCCACGTCGAGGCCCGCGGCGAGGTCGCGGAGCTCAAAGACAACATCAACACGATGATCGACAACCTGCGCGCGACGACCGATCGCAACCAGGAGCAAGACTGGCTGAAGACCAACCTCGCCAAGTTCACGCGCATGCTCCAGGGGCAGCGCGACCTCGTCACCGTCGGCAAGATGCTCCTCTCCGAGCTGGCCCCGCTCGTCGACGCGCAGCAGGGCACCATCTACCAGATGGACCGCAGCGACCCGGGCGAGACGCCAGACCCCGCGCCCAAGGAGCTGCGCCTCCTGGCGGCGTACGCCCCGCGCGAGAATCAGCCGGATCGCATCGAGCTCGGCCTCGGCCTCGTCGGCCAGGCCGCAGCCGAGAAGCAGCGCATCCTGCTCGACGACGTCCCTCCGGGCTACACGACCATCCATTCGAGCCTCGGCGCAGCACCGCCCGACGAGCGTGATCGTGCTCCCGGTGCTCTTCGAGGGCGAGACCATGGCGGTCATCGAGCTGGCTGCGCTGCGGGCCTTCACGGCACGCACCTCCAGTTCCTCGATCAGCTGACCCAGTCGATCGGCGTCGTGCTCAACACGATCGAAGCGACCATGCGCACGGAGAATCTCCTGCGGCAGTCGCAGCAGCTGACGACCGAGCTCCAGACGCGGCAGATCGAGCTGCAGCAGACCAACGAGGAGCTGGCCTCGAAGGCCAGGCAGCTGGCCGACCAGAACGCGGAGGTCGAGCGCAAGAACAAGGAGGTCGAGCAGGCGCGGCGCGCGCTCGAGGAGAAGGCGGCCGAGCTGGCGCTCACCTCCAAGTACAAGTCCGAGTTCCTGGCGAACATGTCGCACGAGCTCCGCACGCCGCTCAACTCGATCCTCATCCTCGGGCCAGCAGCTCGCGGAGAACGTGGCCGGCAACCTCTCGGCCAAGCAGATCGATTTCGCCAAGAACATCCACTCGGCCGGCACCGACCTGCTGACGCTCATCAACGACATCCTCGACCTCTCGAAGATCGAGTCCGGCACGGTCACCGTCGAGCCCGAGGAGATCACGTTCAGCAGTCTGCGCGACACGATCCACCGCATGTTCCACCACGTGGCCGAGACCAAGAGCCTCGGCTTCAACCTCGACATCGACACGTCGCTCCCGCGTGCGCTCGTCAGCGATCCGAAGCGCCTGCAGCAGATCCTGAAGAACCTCCTCTCGAACGCGTTCAAGTTCACCGCGCAGGGCTCCGTCGCCATGTCGGTTCGGCTGGTGACGTCCGGCTGGAACAGCGACCACCCGGTCCTCGGATCGGCCAGCTCGGCCATCGCGTTCAATGTCAGCGATACCGGCATCGGCATCGCGCCCGAGAAGCAGAAGCTCATCTTCGAGGCGTTCCAGCAGGCCGACGCCGGGACGAGTCGCAAGTACGGCGGCACCGGCCTGGGCCTGGCGATCAGCCGCGAGCTCGCGAACCTGCTCGGCGGCGAGAATCCGGCTCCAGAGCAAGCCGGGCACCGGGAGCACGTTCACCCTGTACCTGCCGCTCGCGTACTCCGGACCGACGCACCGCCCGCTTCAGGCGCCGCACGCGCACGGCAGCGCGCCGACCGCGGTCCCGGTGCTCCCGGTCCTCTCGGTGGCCAAGATCGAAGAAACTGTGCCGGACGACCGCGAGGAGATCCGCGCGGGCGACACCGTGCTCCTGATCATCGAAGACGACCCGCACTATGCGCGCATTCTGCTCGGCATCGCGCGCACGAAGGGGTTCAAGGCCGTCATCGCGAACCGCGGGCAGCAGGCCCTCGCGCTCGCCCGCGAGTACCTGCCAGCCGCCATCAGCCTCGATGTCTTCTTGCCCGACATGCTCGGCTGGACCGTCCTCAACAACCTCAAGCTCGACGCCCAGACTCGTCACATCCCCGTGCAGATGCTATCGATCGAAGAAGAGCGTCAGCATGGTCTGTCGCACGGAGCGTTCGCGTACCTGGTCAAGCCCGCGACCACCGGCGAGCTCGAGACCGCCTTCGACAAGCTCAAGTCGTTCGTCGCGCCCCACACCAAGCGCCTGCTGGTCATCGAGGACAACAACGTGGAGCGTGCGAGCATCGTCGAGCTCCTCGGCCACGACGACATCGAGGTCGGCGCGGTGGGAAGCGGGAGCGAGGCGCTCGAGGCGCTGCGCCAGAGCCGCTTCGACTGCTGCGTCGTCGATCTGCGTTTGCCGGACATGACCGGCTTCGAGCTGCTCGACAAGCTCCGGGCCGAGCCCAAGCTTCACGACATTCCGATCGTCGTCTTCACCGGCAAGGAGCTGTCGGCCGACGAAGAGGCGCAGCTTCAGACCCTCGCGAAGAGCGTCGTGCTGAAGGACGTTCAGTCGCCCGATCGGCTGCTGGACGAAACTGCGCTGTTCTTGCACCGTGTCGTCTCCGATTTGCCGGAGCACAAGCGCAACATGATTGAGCGGCTGCACCGCTCCGCCGACGTGCTGCGGGGCCGGAAGGTGCTCATCGTCGACGACGACGCGCGCAACATCTTCGCGCTCACGACCGTTCTCGAGAATCAAGAGATGGTGGTCGTCAGCGCGACGAACGGGCGGCAGGCGATTGAAGTGGTCGACGGCACGCCCGACCTCAGCGTCGTCCTGATGGACATCATGATGCCCGACATGGACGGCTACGAGACCATGCGCGAAATCCGGAAAGATGCGCGTTTCCGGACGCTCCCCATCCTCGCCCTCACCGCGAAGGCGATGAAGGGAGACCGCGAGAAGTGCCTGCAGGCGGGCGCCTCCGACTACATCGCCAAGCCCGTCAACACCGACCAGCTCCTCTCGCTGCTTCGCGTATGGCTCTACCGCTAGGGGAAATTGATGACGGACCCGATCAGCATTTTGCTAGTCGACGACGAGGCGAGGAACCTCGACGCGCTCGAGTCGATCCTCGAAGATCCGAGCTACCGCCTGCTTCGCACCGACGACGCCGAGAGGGCGCTGCGGCTCTTGCTGGAGAACGACGTCGCCGCCATCGTACTGGACATCAAGATGCCGGGCGTCAGCGGCCTGGAGCTCGCGCAGCTCATCAAGGGAACGAAGCGGTTCCGCGAGATACCGATTCTGTTTCTGACCGCCTATCTCGTCGACGACAACGACGTCCTCAGCGGGTACGGCGCGGGAGCGGTCGACTACCTGACGAAGCCGGTGAATCCGCAGATTCTTCGGCACAAGGTGGCCGTATTCGCCGAGCTGTTCCGAAAGACGCGTGCCCTCTCCGAGCTCAACGAAAACCTGGAAGTGCGCGTGCAAGAGCGCACCGCCGAGCTCGAAAAATCGGAGGCGGCGCTCCGGGAGGCCAACAAGCAGAAGGACCTCTTCCTCGCCACGCTCGCGCACGAGCTCCGCAATCCTCTCGCGCCGCTGCGCACCGGACTCGACCTCCTGCTCAACAACCCCGAGCGCCCGGCCTCCATGGAGCGCGTGCTCGTGACGATGAACCGGCAGCTCGATCACATGGTGCGGCTGATCGACGACCTCCTCGACGTGGCGCGAATCAGCCGCGGAACGCTCGAGATCCGCCGAGAGCCGGCCGACCTCTCCGCTGTCCTCGAGCGAGCCATCGAGACGGCGAGTCCGTCTTTCACGCGTCGCGGTCAGTCGGTCAAGCTGGACGCGGACGCGACGGTACGGGCGCTCGTGGACCCGACGCGCATCGCGCAGATCGTGGGCAACCTCCTGACCAATGCCTCGAAGCACTCTCCTCCTGGCGCAGCGGTCCGGGTGCAACTGCGCCGCCGAGGAGATACTGCCGTCATCGACGTCGTCGACGAGGGCGCCGGCATCCCGGCCCATCAGCTCGAGCGCGTGTTCGACATGTTCACGAAGATCGACCGCCCCGTGCAGAGCACGAATGACGGACTCGGCATCGGCCTCGCGCTCTCGCGATTTCTCGCCGAGCGTCACGGCGGCACGCTGAACGCTGCCAGCGCCGGCGACGGCCACGGATCCACGTTCACGCTCGCCATCCCGATGGGCGACGTGCAGGTCACCGCCGCACCGGCGGTGCAAGACGGCGCGAATGGGGCCGCGCCGCCGCCGTCGCGGCCAGGCGGGCTCCGCGTCGTCGTCGTGGAAGACAACGAAGACTCGGCGGAGCTCATGGCGGACTGGATCCAGCAGCTCGGGCACGACGTCAGGGTCGCGTACACGGGGCCCGACGCGGTAACGGCCATCCTCGAGTCTCGTCCCGACGTCGTTCTCTGCGACATCGGCCTGCCAGGAATCGATGGCGTGGAGGTGTGCCGCCGCGTGGTCGACGGCATGACGGTCCCCCTGTGATGGTCGCGCTGACCGGCTGGGGGGCGGAATCGGACCGCACCCGCACCAGCGAGGCAGGCTTCCGCCACCACCTCGTGAAGCCGATCGAGCCGGAGAAGCTCCGCGCTGTTCTCGAAGGCATTCCGTGCGAAAGGAACGCGACCGAGTCGCAGACCGCGGTAAAGACGCTCGCGGGCCCTTCCGCGCCTGTCCGGGCCGAGCGGAGTGCCTGACGCGTCAAGCCGCGAATCGCTGCGCGTCGGAGCGTTTGAGCTCGACGCCGATCCCGGGCCGCGACAGGTCGGGCCAGAGCGCCCCGCCGCGCGGGGTGGCCGCGCCTTCGAAGAGCATGCCCTCGATTCGCGCGTGATCGTGAAAGTACTCGACGTGGCATAGCCGCTGGGCCGCGCATGCCACGTGGGCGTGCAGCGCCGGAGCGCAGTGCGCGGAGAGCGGCGTGCTGAACGCCTCGCAGAGCGCGTCGGTCCGCAGGAAATTGGAGAGACCGCAGCGCGTCGCGTCGGCCTGGAGCACGTCGACGGCTTGCGCCCCGAGCATCTGCCGGAAATAGTGCAGGTCGTACCCGTACTCCCCCGCCGCGATGTCCATCCCGGCGGGCGCACGATCGCGCAGCAGGCGCAGCCCTTCCAGGTCGTCGGACGACACGGGCTCCTCGAACCATACGACGCCGAGGTCGCGAAACGCGTCGGCCATCGCGAGCGCCTGCGTGCGCGTGTAGGCGCCGTTGGCGTCGACGAACAGCGCTGCGTCGCCGATGGCCCGGCGGGCCGCCTGTACGCGCGCCACGTCCCGCCCGGGGTCGCGGCCGACCTTCATCTTGACGCGCGGGATGCCGGCGGCGACCCAGCCGGCGAGCTGCTGGGCCAGCCTCGCGTCGTCGTACGAGGTGAACCCGCCGCTGCCGTACACGGGCGCGCAACTTCGCCTCGGGCCGAGCAGCGTCACCAGCGGCACGCCGATGAGCCTCGCCTTCAGGTCGAGGACGGCGGCGTCGACGGCCGCCATCGCGGTCGAGGCGACGCCCGGCCGCCCGAGGTTCCGGATGGACGCGCTCATCTTCGCCCATAGCGCGGGGCCTGCGAGCGCGTTCGCCCCGACGGCGACGTCGACGAGCTTGTCCTCTACGACGTCGGCCGTGGCCCGGTCCGCGTACGTCCACCCGAGCCCCGTCTGTCCGGCGGCGGACGCCTCGACCAGCACCATGGTCGTCTTGTCCCACTCGGCCGTGCCGTCCGACTCTGGCCCGTCCGTCGGCACGACGAACGCCGACACGCGCAAGCTCTCGACGGCGACTGTGTCGGACGGCAGCACCGAGCGCTACTCCTTACCGCCGTCGACCTTCGGGGCTAGCCCGGGGAACATTTGCTCCGCCGCCTGCTTGACGAACCCGGCACGATCGGGATCGCCCGCGAAGATCGACGCGGTGAACTCGCGCGCCTGCTCGAGGCTGATGTGCGGCGGCAACGGAGGCACGTCCGGGTCGACGTAGGCCTCGTAGACCACCGGACGATCGGCGCCGAGCGCCTCGTCCCACGCGGCCCGCACCCTTTCCGGCCGGTCGACGAAGATGCCGCGCAGCCCGAGCATCTCGGCGAACTGCGAGTAGCGCACGTCGGGCAAATCCTGCGAGGCCTCGAACTTGGCGCTGCCCGCCATCACCCGCATTTCCCAGGTCACCTGGTTCAAGTCACGGTTGTTGAGCACCATCACGACGAGGCGCGGAATCCGCCACTTGCGCCAGTACTTCGAGATCGTGATGAGGCCGTTGATGCCGTTCATCTGCATCGCACCGTCGCCTACCAGCGCGAGCACGGGCCGATCGGGGTACGCGAACTTGGCGCCGATGGCGTACGGGACCCCGCAGCCCATCGTGGCGAGATTGCCGCTGATGGACGACATCATCCCTTCGCGCATGACCAGGTTCCGGGCAAACCATTGGCCGACGAGCCGCTGTCGCTCGTGACGATGCACTGCTCGGGGAGCTTTGGAGACAGCTCCTGGAAGACGAGCTGCGGGTTCAGCGGATTCGCGCGCGCTCGTGCGCGCTCCTCGACGAGCGCGCGCCAGTCGAGGATTCCCTCCTCGATCGACTGCCGCCAGGCGCGGTCCTGCTTTCGCTCGAGAAGCGGCGCGAGTGCGCGCAGCGTCTCGCGGGCGTCGCCCACGAGGTTGACCTCGGTACAATAGCGGATCCCGAGCATTCGGGCGTCGAGGTCGATCTGCACGCCGCGGGCGGTGCCGGGCTTCGGCAAGAACTCCGAGTAAGGGAAGCTCGTGCCCACCATGAGGAGCGTGTCGCACTCCTGCATGATGTCCCAGCTCGGTTTCGTGCCGAGAAGGCCGATCGCCCCCGTGACGAACGGTAGCGTATCGGGCACGACCGACAGCCCGAGGAGAGCCTGGCGATGCAGCCTCCCGTCGCGTCGGCGAGCTCGAGCACCTCCTTGCTGGCGCCCCTCGCTCCTGCGCCCACCAGGATGGCGACGCGCTTGCCGGCGTTCAGCACGTCGGCCGCCGCGCGTAGATCGCGCTCCGCCGGCACGACGCGCGGCGCCGAGTAGGCGATGCTCGACTGCGCCGTGTTGTGCGCGTGGGGCGGCGCCTCGACCGCCTTGGCCTCCTGCACGTCCTTCGGGAAGATGAGGCAGGTCACGCTGCGCTCGGCCCGCGCGATGCGAAAAGCGCGATCGATGACATGCCTGACCTGCACGGGGCTCATCGCGTCTTGCACGTATTCGTGCGCGACGTCCTTGAACAGGCTGTGGAGGTCGACTTCTTGCTGGTAGTCGCTCCCCATCGCGCTGCGGGCCGCTTGACCCACGATCGCCACGACGGGGACGTGATCCATCTTGGCGTCGTAGAGGCCGTTGAGCAGATGAATGGCGCCCGGCCCGGACGTCGCCATGCACACGCCCACCTCGCCGGTGAACTTCGCGTGCGCACAGGCCATGAACGCGGCGAGCTCCTCGTGCCGCGTCTGGACGAACTCGATCTCGTGGGCGTCGCTGGCAAAGGCCGCCAGGATGCCGTTGATACCGTCGCCGGGGTACCCGAACACGCGGCGTACTCCCCAGTTGGACATCCGCTTGAGCAAGAAATCCGCGACCGTCTCGGCCATGAGCTCCTCCCCGGCGCGGGCACTTCACTCCGCCGTGCGAAGGGTGGTGCAACGCACGTACCGGCCAGGACCGAGGAGTGAAGCTTGCTTCGAACGGAGCGCATGACCGTGCGCATGCCTCTCGCTGGCGAGCAGCTCATCGACCCGACCCACCTGAGGCGCCCCGCGCATGCCCGCCGCGACGACAGGCCGGCCAGTCGCGTCGACGTGCGCGAGCTCGAGCGCGCCTTGCGGAAAGCGGTGGAGGGAGAGGTTCGCTTCGATCCCGGCTCTCAGGCGATGTACGCGCTCGACGCGTCGAACTACCGGCACGTTCCGCTCGGCGTCGTAGTGCCGCGGACCCGCGAGGACGTGATTGCGACCGTCGCGGCATGCCGGGCGCACGGCGTCCTCATCGTGTCGCGGGCGGGTGGCACCGGCCTGGCGGGTCAGACGACCAACACGGGCGTGGTGCTCGATTTCTCGAAATACATGCACCGCATCGTCGAGTTCGACTCCATCGGCCACTCGGCCGTCGTCGAACCGGGCGTCGTGTGCGACCAGCTGGACGCCGCCGCGGCACCGTACGAGTTGACGTTCGGCCCCCGTCCGGCGACCCACAGCCGCTGCGGCTTCGGAGGGATGCTCGGCAACAACTCCTGCGGCTCCTACGCCCAGATGGCCGGTAAGGTCGTGGACAACACCGAGGAGATGGAGGTCCTCCTCTACGACGGGACCGTCATGCGCGTCGGCTCGATGACCGACGCCGACCTCGACGCTGCCGCCCGCAAGGGCGACCGGGAAGCCGCCGTGTACGCTCAGCTCGCAGCGCTGCGCGCGCGCTGGGGCGACCTCGTGCGCACGCGCTTTCCGAAGCTGCCCCGCCGCGTGAGTGGCTACAACCTCGATGAGCTCCTGCCGGGGGAGGACGGGCGGTTCAACGTCGCCCGCGCCCTCGTGGGGAGCGAGTCGACGCTCGTCACAATCCTCTCCGCGCGTGTACGCCTCGTGTGGAGTCACCCGGAACGCGTGCTCGTCGCCGTCGGGTACGAGGACATCTACCGGGCCGCCGACCACGTGATGGAGATCTGCCGTTCGAGCCCATCGCGTTCGAGGGCTTCGATCAGGTGCTTCACCACAACCTCGAGATCAAGCGAGGGCGCCCGACCAAGTACATGGAGGACCTCTTGCCCGGCGGGCACGGCTGGCTGTTCGTCGAGTTCGGCGCCGAGACGAAGGAGAAGGCGCTCGCCCAAGCCGAGCGCATGATTCAGCATCTGAGAGGGCTCGCCGGCCCGCCCGTCGACGTCGCCGTATACAAGGACGACGGGCAACGCAAACACCTGTGGAAGGTGCGCGAGGGCGCCCTCGGCGCAGAATCGTTCGTCCCGGGGAGGCCCGACACGTGGCCGGGATGGGAGGACAGCGCCGTTCGACCGGAGCTTCTTGGTCGCTACCTGCGCGACCTGCGCGCACTCTTCAATCGATACGACTACCATCCCGCGCTCTACGGCCACTTCGGCATGGGGTGCGTGCACTGCACGGTGTGCTTCGACCTCTACACGAGCGCCGGCGTCCAGAAGTACCGGGACTTCGTGCACGAGGCGGCGGAGCTCGTCGCGCGCTACGGCGGCTCGCTCTCGGGAGAGCACGGCGACGGGCAATCGCGCGGTGAGCTCTTGCCCATCATGTTCGGGCCGGAGCTCGTGCAGGCCTTCCGCGAGTTCAAGTCCATATGGGACCCCGCGTGGAAGATGAACCCGGGCCGGGTCGTCGACGCCCGCCCGCTCGACGCCGACTTGCGCCTCGGCGGCGAGTACCACCCCTGGGAGCCGGAGACTCACTTCCGGTACCCCGAGGATCACGGCAGCTTCGCGCACGCGACGCTGCGCTGCATCGGCATCGGCCAGTGCCGGCGCACGCACGCGGACGGAGCCCCCGAGGACGACGTGATGTGCCCGAGCTACATGGTCACGCGCGAGGAAAAGCACACGACCCGCGGTCGCGCGCACCTGTTGCACGAGATGCTCGTCAAGGGCCCCATTCGAGGGGGCTGGCGCGACCCCGACGTCAAGGAGGCGCTCGACTTGTGCTTGTCGTGCAAGGGATGCAAGGGAGACTGCCCGGTCAACGTCGACGTCGCGACGCACAAGGCGGAGTTTCTCTCGCACTACTACGAAGGGCGGCTGCGCCCGCGCAGCGCGTACGCGTTCGGGCTGGTCGACAAGTGGGCCCGACTCGCCTCGATCTTCCCGGGCCTCGCCAACCTGGTGACGCAGACGCCCGGTCTTTCGTGGCTCGCCAAGCTCGCCGCCGGCATGCCCCTCGCGCGGCGTATCCCCGCCTTCGCGGGCCAGACGTTCCGCGAGTGGTTCGCCCGGCGGCGGCCACGCAACGTCGACGGAGACCCCGTCGTGCTCTGGGCCGACACGTTCAACAACTACTTTCATCCGGGGGTGGCCAAGGCGGCGGTCCGCGTGCTGGAGCACGCCGGGTTCCGGGTCGTCGTCCCCGACGGGCACCTGTGCTGCGGGCGGCCGCTCTACGACTACGGCTTCCTGCCCACGGCCAAGCGCTACCTCGAACGAGTCCTCGGCGCGATGGCACCGCACATCCAGGCTGCGACGCCCGTCGTGGTGCTCGAGCCGAGCTGCGCGAGCGTCTTCCGCGACGAGCTGCCAGCGCTCTACCCGGAGCGGGACGACGCGAAGCGATTTCGAGGGCAGGTCAGGCTGCTCGGGGAGTTCTTGACCGACCCGAGCTCGCACTACGCGCCGCCGCAGCTGGCGCGCAAGGCGATCGGCCAGGGGCACTGCCACCACAAATCCGTGCTTGGCTACGACGACGAGAAGACGCTGCTCGAGCGGATGGGCCTCGACTTCACGCTTCTGCCCTCGGGCTGCTGCGGAATGGCCGGCTCGTTCGGTTTCGAGGCCGGCGACAAGTACCGCGTCTCGGTGGCCGCCGGAGAGCGGGTCCTCTTGCCGGCGGTTCGCGCCGCCGACACGGCGACCGTCATCGTCGCCGACGGGTTCTCCTGCAAGACGCAGATCGAGCAGGGCACACACCGGCAGGGCCTGCACATCGCGGAGGTGCTCGCGATGGCCATCGAAGACGGGCCGAACGGACCGCCGGCGACCGACCCGCCGGAGCGGCAAGCCGTGTCGATGCACGCGGCGAGCGTCGGCCGGTCGATGCGCCGCGCGGCGGCGGGCGTCGCCGTGGTTGGCATAGCGTGCGCCGTGACGTGGTGGCTAAGGAGGTCGCGATGAAGCACTCGGTAGAAGGAAAGGTGGTCGTCATCACGGGAGCCGCGGCCGGGGTGGGTCGCGCTGCGGCACGCGCGTTCGCGGAGCACGGCGCGCACGTTGCGCTCATCGCGCGCGGGCGCGAGGGGCTCGACGGGGCCGCGCGCGAGGTGGAGGCGCTGGGACGGCGCGCGCTCGCGGTCCCTCTCGACGTCGCCGACGCAGCCGCCGTCGAGCGGGCCGCCGACGAAATCGAGGAGAAGCTCGGGCCCATCGAGGTGTGGGTCAACGACGCCATGGTCTCCGTGTTCGCTCCCTTCCTCGACGTCACCGCCGAGGAGTTCCGGCGCGTCACGGAGGTGACCTATCTCGGCTACGTGCACGGCACCCAGGCGGCGCTCCGCCGAATGAAGCCTCGAGACCGCGGCACCATCGTCCAGGTCGGCTCGGCGCTGGCCTATCGGTCCATTCCTCTGCAATCGGCCTATTGCGCGGCGAAACACGCCGTCCACGGCTTGTGCGAATCGATTCGTACCGAGCTTCGCCACGACAAGAGCCGCGTGCACCTCACGGAGGTGCAGCTCCCGGCGGTGAATACACCCCAGTTCACCTGGTCGCGGGCCAAGCTTCCGAACCATCCGCAGCCGGTCCCACCCATCTTCCAGCCCGAGGTGATCGCCGACGCCCTCGTCTACGCGGCCGAGCATCGTCGGCGCGAAATCTGGGTCGGGTGGCCCGCCGTGAAGGCCATTCTCTCGGACAAGGTGGCACCCCGCCTCGGAGACATGTACCTCGCGAGGAACGGATACGCGTCGCAGCAGACCGCCGAGCCGATACGCCCCGATCGACCTGACGACCTCTTCGACCCCGTGGCGGGCGACTACGGCGCCCACGGCGAGTTCGACGCCCGCGCGAAGAGCTTCAGCCTCGCCTGGTGGTTGAACAAGCACAGGGCGTCCGTGCTGGCCGCGCTCGTCCTCGCGGCCGGGGGGGGCCTCGCGGCGTACACGCGCTGGAACGCTTGAGCTAACAGGCTCGCTGGCGACTCCCACCATTCGCGCAACATCGCGCCAAACGCGCTGCGTCGAAGCCACTTGCGAGTGGCGGATTGGGATGCTCGTAGTGTTTTGCCACGCGCTGACGCGAGAGACCTACAGCGTCTCCGTCGTGCACCTTGGGCGTCGCTCCGCCGAGAGCTCCCGGCGTCCTCGGAGAAACGCGTTCTCGTCCATCCGAGGATTGGCCACGGCGCGGAGCACCCGTTCGTTCACGATGGGTGGTGCGCGTGACAGCAGCTGACTCGACGGCATGCTGGCTGCTTGGGTTCCCCACGATGGGTACGAGAGAAGGCTACGACGCTGCGGACAAGCACCCGGCCGGAGCTAGAACGACGGCCGCCGATTCGTGGCGAAGCGGACCCATGACCAAGCGCCGCTCCTCGCGAGCCGCAAAGGACAACGCGCGTCTCCCTGACGCGGCTCGTCGCTGCGTGCTCGTCGTGGACGACAACCCCGAATTGCGCGAGCTCTTTCGACTGGCCCTCGAGTTCTTCGGCGCTTTCCGCGTCATCACGGTCGCCAACGGAGAAGAGGCCATCGCCAAGGCGCGCGTCGCGTTACCCGATGTCATCGTGACCGACTTCTCGATGCCCGGGATGAACGGCCGCGAGCTCGCCGAGCGAATCGTGGCCGACGAGCGCACGCGCCACATTCCGATCGTCATGATCTCGGCCTTCAACGCCGAGATCTCCGGCGAAGGAGTCGGGCCGTGGGTCGCGTTCCTCGCCAAGCCATGCGACCCCGAAGAGCTCTCGCGGCTCGTGACGAGCGTCGTGACACGCGCCTCGGGTCGCGCGGGCCCTCCGCATCCGCGCCACGACTAGCCGTACTTTGGGCAACCATTGGGTTGCGTTTGTCCGGACCGCGGAGTATCTCATACGCAACCTGGAGGTTGCGCATGACGAGCAGCACCGACCGTATCGAGAAGAAGATCCTCCTCCGTGCGCCACGCGAGCGCGTCTGGCGTGCCATCAGCGACTCCAAGGAGTTCGGCGCGTGGTTCGGCGCGCACTTCGAAGGGCCCTTCGCCCCGGGGTTGCACATGAAGGGCCGCATCGTTCCGACCAAAGCCGACCCCGAGGTCGCCCGGAGCCAGGAGCCCTACGCGGGCGCGCCGTTCGAGTGCACGATCGATCGCGTGGAGCCCACTCGGCTCTTTTCGTTCCGATGGCATCCGTTTGCCGTCGACCCGGCTGTCGACTACTCGCGAGAACCGTCGACGCTCGTGGAGTTTCAGCTCGAGGAAGTCACCGGCGGCACCATGCTCACGATCACCGAGTCGGGGTTCGACCAAATCCCGCTCGAGCGCCGCGCCAAGGCCTTCGCTGCCAACGAGCAAGGATGGGCGGCCCAGACGAAGCTCATCGAAAAGTACGCCGCCGGCGCGGCGACCGCCTGACCGTCGCGAGGCCCCCCATGCCGCGCTCCGAACACCTGTCGCCACACGCGGCCGCGCCCGTATTCGCGGCGCTCGGCGACGACACTCGCCTGCGCATCATCGGTCGGCTCTGCACGAGCGGACCGCTCTCGAATCGTCCGCCTGACGGAGGGCGCCCAGGTGACGAGGCAAGCCGTCACCAAGCACCTGCATATCCTCGAAGACGCGGGCCTCGTGCGCGGCAATCGCGACGGCCGCGAGCAGCTCTGGGAGGTCAAGCCGAGGCGGCTCGCCGAGGCCCGTCGGTACCTCGGGCTGATCTCGGATCAATGGGACGACGCCCTCGAGAGGCTGCGGAAGATGGTCGAGACGTAGAAGGCGGCCGCGGGCACGACTCACCGTGCGGCGGCAGCGACGTGCCGGGCGGAGTCGATGCCGTGCCGGAAGCGCGGCCTTAGCCATCCAGCCACACCTCGCTAGACTCCCCCCTCATGCGCAAGGGCGACGCCGAGGGCGAGAAGCTGCTGGGGCGCGCGCCCAAGATCCGGCGCGCGCGTCTGTGGCGCGTCGTCTTCTACAACGACGACTACACGACCAAGTGGTTCGTCGTTCAGGTCCTCGAGCAATTCTTCCGCATGAGCGAGAGCCAGGCGACGGCGCTCATGAAGGCGATCCACGAGAAGGGCAAGGGTATCGCGGGCGTCTACACCCGTGACATCGCCGAGACCAAGGCCGACGAGGTCACGCGCTGCGCCCGCGAGTACGGCATGCCGTTGCTCGTGACGGCCGAACCCGACGAGGAGCCCGACGAGGAGGACGCCCCTTGACGAGCCTGGCAGAGGTAGCGGCAGCGTCTGCGGAGATCGCGACGACGGCTGCGCGGTCGGCGAAGACCAAGCGCCTCGCGGCGGTTCTGCGAGCCGCGGATGCCGAGGACGTGCCCACCATCGTCGCGTGGCTCTCGGGCGAGCTCCTGCAGCGCCGTATCGGCGTCGGCTGGGCCGCGCTTTCGACCACGCCGCCCGCCGCGTCGCTGCCTTCGCTCACCGTGGCGGCGGTGAATCGCGCGTTCTCCGAGATGGCCGAGGCGTCCGGCGCCGGCTCGCAGACGCGGCGGTCGGCGCTGCTCCTGGAGGTGATGTCGAAGGCGACCGACGTCGAGCAGAGCTTCTTGCGGGGCCTGCTCGCGGGGAACCTGCGCCAGGGAGCGCTCGCCGGCGTCGTTTCCGACGCGATCGCGGCGGCGGCCGGGGTCACGCCGAGCGAGGTCCGGCGCGCGACGATGCTCCGGGGTGCCCTACCCGAGGTGGCCGCGGCCGCGATGCGCGGAGGCTCGGCCGCGCTCGCCGCGTTCCGTCTCGAGGTCGGCTGCGCGCTCGCGCCGATGCTCGCGCAGTCGGCAACCTCGGTGGGAGAGGCCCTCGCGGAGCTCGGGTCCCCGGCCGCCTTCGAGGCGAAGCTGGACGGCGCTCGCATCCAGATCCACAAGCGTGCGGGTGAGGTGCGACTCTTCACGCGCTCCCTCGACGACGTCACCGCGCGTCTCGAGCACGTCGCCGCCGACGTCGCGCGCTGGCCCGTGCCCTCGCTCGTGGCCGACGGAGAAATCCTGTGGTTCGCCTTCGCCGGCGAAGACGAGGGCGCCCGCCCGCTGCCGTTCCAGGAGACCGCATCGCGCTTCGCGAGGAGCGCGGCTGACGTCCCGCCGCCCTCGACGGAGCGGCCCTCCATCTTCCTCTTCGACCTGCTCCACCTGGACGGCGTCGATCTGCTGGACCGGCCGAACGCGGAGCGGCGGGCGGCCCTCGAGGGTCTGGTCACCTCGGCCAAGGTCGTCGACCGCATCGTCACCGGGGACGCGCGCGAGTCGCAGACATTCCTCGATCGGATGATCCAGCTCGGGTACGAGGGCGTGGTCGCGAAATCGCTCTCCGCGCCGTACGAGGCCGGCCGCCGCGGCGCGAGCTGGCGCAAGATCAAGCCCGTCCTGACGCTCGACCTCGTCGTTCTCGCCGTCGAGTGGGGCTCGGGCCGGCGCACGGGAAAGCTCTCCAACATCCATCTCGGCGCGCGCGATCCCGCGAGTGGGGGATTCGTCATGCTCGGCAAGACGTTCAAGGGAATGACCGACGCGATGCTCGAATGGCAAACGCGGCGCTTCCTCGAGCTCGCCGAAGGCCCGACCGACTCCTACGTGGTGAAGGTCCGGCCCGAACAGGTCGTCGAGATCGCGCTCGACGGATTGCAGACGTCGTCGCGCTACCCCGGCGGGATGGCGCTCCGCTTCGCGCGCGTCGTCCGCTACCGCGACGACAAGGCCGCCGCCGAGGCCGACACCATCGACACCGTCCGCGCGATGCACGCGCGGTCGCGAGGCGAGAACGGCGGTTGACGGGGTCGCGGACTGCGCCTCACCACCGGCGTCCCCACCCGCCGCCGCCCCAGCCGGTTCCCCAGCCGCCCGTCCAGCCGCCGCCCCAGCCCCATCCCGGGCGGGCCCATCCCCCCCATCCACCGCCCCACCCGGGACGCGCCCAGCCGAAGCCTCCCCAGCCACCCGTCCAGCCACCACCGCCCCACCCTCCCCAGCCGCGGCCTCCCCATCCCCCTCTCCACACGGGCGATTGAGTCTGCCCCGTCTCTTCGTTCCCCTCGTCCCCTCTCGAGACGTCTTCGGTTTCCGGTGCCGCTTGCGTAATCGCGCGCTCCGGCTCGCCTGTCGTGAGGGGCTCACTCGACGTCCCCGCCGGGTCCGAGGTGCCCGTCGGGTCCGAGCTCTCGTCCATCGCCGATCCGCATCCGGAAGCTGCGGCGGCGGCCGCAAGCGCCACGGCGCTCAGCACTGCAGTTTTCATGATGTCCTCGCCTCCACACCGAATGACGAGCAGAGAAATGAGCCTCCTGCTGTCGCCCAGAGCGGTTCGCAACCAACGTGCCCGGGCACCCGAGCGAGAGCAGCGCGGAGCTCGCGAGGCGCGGCAGATGCAGCCGACCCAGTCATGGTCGCGCCTTCACCGCGGTGGCTGGGCTCCGGGTTGCTCGCGGCGCTGCTCGTCGTCTGCACCCACTGGGTCTGGCCGCGCCGAGACGGTGGCCGAGGCGGCTCTGCGCTGGCGACGGTGACGTACGCCTGGCTGAAGCGGCCGGGCCCTCGTGGGCCGAACGTGAGCGTCGATCTCTACGCGCCCCCGGGATCGAGCACGCGCACGCCGCTCGTCGTCCTTCTGCAGGGCAACGAGCCGTCGCAGCCCGACGACCGCCTCGCCTTCGCGGCCAACGTCGGCGACTCGCTACAGCGAAAAGGCGTGGCGACCGCCGCCGTCTCGTTCAACCTCCACGAAGGCTACACGCTGCGCGCGTGCGCGGCGGAGGTCGCCGGGGTCGTGCAACAGGCGGTGCGCGCGCGCGGCGCGACGCGCCTGGTCTTCGTTGGACTCGGACTCGGCGCCTGGATGGCGTCGATGCTCGCGCTCGATCGGACGCTCCTCGAGGGAGCCGGCATGGATCCCAGGCGCGTCGACGGCGTCATCGCCGTTCGCGGCACCTACGATCTCGGCGAAGCGGCGCTGCGAGGGCATCCGGACGCGGCTCTCCTGGGCGCCTCGGTCGAAGATCGCCGCGAGTCCTCGCCCATGGCCTACGTGCGGGCGGATGCTCCTCCGTTCTTGATCCTGTCCGGAGGCAAGGACGAAGACGCCTGGGCGCGCATCGCGCGGCCGTTCGCGCGAGCGCTCCAGAACGCGGGCGCGCGCGATGTCGACTGCTTCGTCGTCCCCGAGCGTGACGCCCACAGCCTCGTTCACTGGGGCGGCCCAGGAAACGATCTCGGCGAGCTGGCGTACGGCTTCGTCGCGTCCGGACCCGAGGAGCTCCCCATCGACAACCCGTTCGGCGTGAGCCGCCGCTGGGGCACCCGCCCGCCGCTCGACTCTTCGGAGCTCCGCAAGGACCCGAGAGCCATCCGGACGTATCCCGTCGACGACGAGCTGCACCAGACGCTGATGCTCCTCTTCGGCCCGACGCCGTACGAGCTGTCCCCCTTGCCGGGCAAGACCTACCAGGCCCTCGATCTGCTCGATTACCTGGCGCGGCGGCCGGAGTCCGAAGTCGGCCGAGGGGACTGGCTGGTCGTCTCCAACCTCCGCGGCGAGACGCAGTACTTTGCGCGCGAGTGGCTGGAGAAGACGCGGCCGGTCATCGTGGTGGGGCTCGATGACGAGGACAACCTGTATCGCCTCTTCACGTTCTACCGTCTGAAACGCGCCTACTCGTGGATCCAAGGCGAGGAGCCGATGCCGATGATGATCCGGCCGCTCGGCGCGTTCCTGCACTTCCGGACGCCGCCCGCCGAGCACGCGAGCGACTTGCGCAACGCCACCTACGCGCCCTTCGGACTGGACGAGACGAGCTTTCGCTGGGTGAGCCAGGACCCGCTCGCCCCGGTGCGCGCGACGACGGGAGGGCTGCGCGAGGCGATGATCGGCCCGCAAGGGTGCCTCAAATGCCATGCGTTCCACGGCTCCGGCGCGCGGGCCCATCATACGCTGGCGGACTCCGGCAAGCCGTACGGCGCGTTCGCGCTGCCGCTCGAGGAGTACCCGACCGAGGTGCTCCGTCGCTTCTTGTTCGAACAGAACAAGGTGGCCAAGAGCTTCGGCGTCGTGCCGCTGCCGGTGGAGCCGAGCGTCGCCGGGGAGCTCCTCGAAATGGTCAATCGCGAGAAGATCCGGAACAAGAAATAGCAGCGGTGCATTCTTCTATTTGCGCGTAGAGCGCCGCGGCCCACTCCTCGTGCGCGCGCGCCGACGGGTGCAGGCCGTCGCGCGCGAGCATCTGCGCCTCCGCCTGCCGGTGCATGAGCGGATAGAGGTCGACGTAACGCGCGCCGGCGGCTCGGGCCTCGTCGCGAAGTACGGCGTTATAGGCGACGATGTCGGCGCCGATCTGCGGCGCGTCCCCGAACCAGGCGGCCGCCGGAGAGAGCGACCAGTCGGGCTGCGGGAGCGCCACGATCCGATTCGCGGCGACGCCGGCGTCGATGATGGCCCGGAAGAGCATCCGCACATCGGAGCGGTAGACGTCGGCGCTCCAGCCGTGCACTCGGTCGTTGGCGCCCACCGCGAGCGTCACCACGGTCGGGTGGAACGGCGCGACCTGGGGGATCTCCCGCTCGAGGACGTCTTCCGTCGTGTAGCCGTTCACCGCCACGTTCTCGAGCGTCACCTCGTGCCCGTGCGCGCCCCAGAGCGCGGCGAGGCGTACGGGAAACGCGGCCGAGGGTGGATTCCCGGTCCCCGCCGTGAACGAGTCGCCGAGCGCGAGATAGCGGATCTCCGCGTGCCCGCGTGCGTCGTCCGCGATTGACTGCGCGGCCTTCGAGCGCGCGGGCTCGTCCCGTTTCCGGGCGCAGCCGGCCAGCGCCGGCGCCGCGATCGCGACCGCGAGCAGCCAGCGTCGGGTCAACACTCTCCAGCACGGAGCAACTCCCGTGCCTCTTCGCAGGTCTTCGCGGCTCGTGGCAGGCCGCGGAGCCCAGACATGCGTGGTATGGCTCGCCTCGTGGCCGGACCACACCCCCACGGGCTCTCCCGGTTCGCGCAGCCGGGTATGCGGATACTCGCCTTGCTGGCCGCAGTCTCTGGATGCGACCGAGCCGCGCATACGGGGCCGCCGTCGCCTCCGCTGCTTCGTCTCGCGCAGGCCTGGGCACGAGATCCCGAGCTGATGGCGGCGAACAGCCACCCGATGGACGACCTGTCGCGTTGCCCGCAAGCGCAGCGCGAGATGCGCGCCTCGAACGCGGCCGTGGTGCCGCCGACATTCGTGCGATTCGAGGCGATCGCGACGCACGCTTGCGACGCCGTTCTCCGGGTCTTCCTCGGCTGCACGGAAGCCACAGGCGACGGCACGTCCTGCCTTTCGTGGAGGCAGCGGCTCGTCGTCGAGCCCGTGGGAACGGGAGCAGCCGAGATCGTCGGCGACCTCGATCCGGTCCGCGGTGGGAACTCGAGCGGGCTGTTCGTACCCCTCGCCTTCACGCGCGGAGACCGCTGGATCCTCCTGCGGGCGTGGATGTTCTCGCCGGGGGCGGGCGGCGGCGCCGTCGACTACGGGGTCGGCGTCATCGCACGATCGACGCGCCGGGGGGACGCGCCCATCGAGGTGCAACCGCTGCCGGCGCGTGACCCCTCCTTCTACGCCGACTTCGGCTGCGCGATTCGGGCTCGGCGCCTCCGACCAGACGCCCTCGTACTCGCAGCCCGGCTTCCCCAGCAACAACGGCGGCGCGCTCGTCGACGTCGACCTGGCGACGCTCCAGCCGCGCACGCTCCTCGATGAGCGCGACACGACCTACGCCGTCGAGCACCTGGACGAGAAGGCGGGCATTCTCGAAGTCCGGGTGACAAGGCACACCTTTGGGAAGGATTGTCCGCGCGAAGAGGGCGCGCTCGGGTGCTCGGCGGGCAGCGCGAGCCGGAGAACGATTCGCGCTTCCGCCGTGCGGGCCTGGCCGCCCGTAGAGGGGCGACGGGCCATGCAATGGTCTCGGAGGCGCTTTTGATCACGAATCTTTTTGTGATCAAACGATCGGGCGCGTCCATTCAGCCGAGTATGAGCCGACTCCATCGGTGCGTACCCGGTCCCTGCAAGGCCGGCGTCACGCGCCGCCTGGCGCGCGCGGTGGGGACGTCCCTCGCGGCCGCGCTCCTCGTCGTGCTCCTCCCCGCCACGCCCGCGTCCGCGCAGGCGACGGGGACGGGTGTCCTCACGGGCACGGTGACCGACGCCTCGGACAAGCGCCCGCTCGCCGACACGGTGGTGACCGCATCGTCTCCTGACTTGCAAGGCGAGCAGGTCGTCGTGAGCGACGCCGAGGGGTTCTTCCGCATCCCGGACCTGCCCTCCGGGACGTACACGCTCCGGTTCGAGAAGGACGGGTCCAGGAGCCTGACGAGGGACGGTATCGGGCTGCGGGCAGACACCACTCTCCGGGTGAATGCCGCTCTTTTGCCCGAGGTCATCAAGGCAGAAGAGGTCGTCGTCGAGGCGCGCGCGCCCGTCGTCGACGTCGGGTCGAGCTCGATTGGCCAGAACATCACGTCGGATTTCGTCAAACGGATTCCCGTGGCGTCGCCCGACGGCAAGGGCGGAGCCAACCGATTGTTCGAAGCTGCGTCCGAGGTCGTGCCCGGCGCGAAGTCCGACTACAACGGGAGCGGCATCTCGTTCGCAGGCGCCTCCTCGCCCGAGAACAACTACGTCATCGACGGGCTGTCGGTGAATAACCCCGGCTTCGGCTTCGTTGGGACGGCGCTCTCCACGGAGTTCGTCAAAGAAACGAACGTCATCTCCGGCGGATACATGCCCGAGTACGGCCGGACGATGGGCGGCGTCCTCAACGTCGTCACCAAGTCCGGCTCGAACGAGTTCCACGGCGGCTTCTTCAGCTACGTCGCGCCCGGCGCGCTGCAGGCGCCGGCCAGGAGCGTCTCGGTCCTGGGGCCGGCCGGTTACTCGGCGATCGTTTCCAACCAGCAGCTGAACTACGTAGGAGACATCGGCGCGGACGTGGGGGGCCCCATCGTCAAAGACAAGCTCTGGTTTTACGCCGGCTTCGACATTTCGCGCACGTCTTACAACGTCTCTCGCTACTTTCAGAAAGAGCTCCTCACGGGCGACGGCACGAACATCCAGCTTGGCCCCGACGGCCAGACGCCCCTCATCCAGAAAATAGGCGGCAGCGACCAGAGCTGGGAAGCCGAATCCCAGACGCTGCAGGCCATCGCCAAGCTGACGTGGGCAGTCAACCCGGACAACAAGCTCACCGGGACGTTCATCGCGGCGCCCACCTGGACCGGGGGCGCCGGCAAGTTCGCCATCGACCCGATCAGCGGCAGCCCGGACTCCTCCAACATCGCGAACGCCAACTACGGCGCGGTTGCTCACATCCTGAACAGCGGCGCTTACGACGCCAGCTTGAAGTGGTCGTCGGCGTTCGACAACAAGCGGCTCCTGCTCGATACGACAGCCGGCGTCCACTACGAGGAGAGCGAGGTCATCCCGAGCGACGGCTCCTTGCCGGGGGCCAGCACCGGTCTCGCCTCGGTGCCTCAGGTGACGTGGTACAACGGCGGTTACCCGCTCCCGCAGCTCGAGCCCAACAACCCGCTCTTGACGGCGCAGTGCGCGCTGCCGGCCAACCTCACGATGGCGCAGCGGACGGCACTGGCCAATAACGGTGTGACCTCGCTCTGTCCGGCCCCCAGCGGGTACATCACCGGCGGGCCCTCGTCGGTCCCAGCAGAATCGAACGGCCGGCTCTCGGTCGACAGCTCCTACCGGTTTGCCGTGGGGAGCACGCTCACGGCTCTGCTGCACGCGGCCGGTCACCACGTGCTCAAAGCCGGGTTCAACGTCGAGCTGACCCAGTTCGACCACCTCAAGGCCCACCCGGGCGGCTTCGACATGTCGGACGGGAACAACCCGCTGACCGGAGCGCCCTCCGTGAACGACGCCCAGGGCTTCGGGACGCTGATCGGGCCGGACAACCCCGTCATCAACGAGCCCTGGCGCGTGATTGTCCGCTCGCTCATGGCGGGCGGCTTCGTCCAGGACAGCTGGAGCGTGATGAACTTCGTGACCTTGAACCTCGGGGTTCGGTACGACGCCCAGCAGATGTTCGCCGGCGATGGCACGGTCGGCTTGAGCCTGCCGAACCAGTGGTCCCCGCGCCTCGGCGTCATATGGGATCCGACCCAGCGAGGGAGCGCGAAGATCTTCGTGAATTACGCGCGCTACTACCAGAACGTGCCCCTGGCGATCGCCCAGTCGAACTTGACGGGGCAGAGCGAGATCTTCTCCGTGCACCCGGCGCTCGACGCCAACGGGGGGCTGCCGGGCACGTGCGACGTCCGTGTCGCGCCATACTGCAACAACGCCGCAGGCCGCTCGATCCAGACCGGACCGCCGGGTCCTGCGTCGAGCAACGGGAGCAACCCCGTGTCCACGACCCCGTCGCAGATCTGGCAACACTACGCCTCCGGACAGGATCCGGTGGATCCGGACACGCAGGCGACCTCGGTCGACGACTTCGTCGCCGGCGGCGAATACGAAATCTTCGAGAATGCGCGGCTCGGGGCGACCTACCAGCGCCGCTGGATCAACCGGTGGATCGAGGACATGAGCCTCGACGGGCGCAATACCTTCTTCGTGGGCAATCCCGGGTACGGGTGGGCGGCCAAGGAGTTTCCGAAGGCGGAGCGGACGTACGACGCGTTCACGCTCTACCTGATGAAGACGTTCTCGGACGACTGGCTCGCGAGCCTGAGCTACACGCTCTCGTATCTGCGCGGGAACGTGCCTGGCTGCGACCAGGGTGGGTGCGACCAGGGCGGCTACTTCGACGCGCCCGAGCTCACGCTGAACAGCAAGGGCCCGCTGTCGACGGACAACACGCACGACATCAAGCTCTTCGGCGCGAGGGACTGGATCCTGTCGAGGAACATGTCCATCGCCACCGGCGCCGCCGCCCGCGCGACGTCGGGCGCGCCGACGAACTACATGGGCTCGGACATCCTCTATTACAACCTGACGAACTATCTCTTGCCCGCGGGCTCCGGCAATCGCCTCCCGTGGGTCTACAACGTGGACGCGAACGTAGGATTCAAATACGCATTCGACCGGGATCGTTCGATATCTGTCGGCGTCGACATCTTCAACCTGCTGAATCTGCAGGAGGTCACGGGCGTCGACCAGCAGTACGTGCAGGGGAACACCTTCGCCGTCGGCAAGCAGAACGGCACCCTGCGCGACGTGCACGTGTATACGAACGGCGCCACGCGGCAGGTGAACACGACGGACCTCAACCCGAACTTCGGGAACGCCACCGGCTACCAGTCACCGCGGATGTTCCGCTTCAACGTGCGAGGCACCTTCTGATGACACCTCGAACCTGGATTCAGGCTCGTGTGCCCGCGGTCGGCCTCGCTCTTGCGCTGTCGGCGACTCGATGCAACGGCAATCCCGGGACCCGCTGCGGGATGGCGAGCGGCATTGCGATCGCCCGATACACGCTGATCAGCGGGCCGACGGACCTGACGCCGGGAGGATGCAGCGCCGTTCTTGCGCAAGGCCCCGCCGCCCTACCGCCCACGGGTACGCCACTCTCCGTTCTCGGGGAGCAGGTATCCACCGAGGAGTACCTGCCCGACCAGACGGACAGCGTTGCGACCAGGACCGTGCATCGCTCGATGGCCATCGAGCCGACGTGGCTCTACGCGCGTATCGAGGACGCCCAGCTCGATGCGACGCAAGATCCCTCGCTCTCGGCGCGACAGCAGGAGTTCGCGAGCTATCCGTACACCGCGAATGACCCCACGCCGGCCCTCCCCCGGCCGATCCCACGAATGTGCACCGGCCGTACGCATGGGGCTATTTCGACACGTTCTACCCCGACGCGGACGGGGTGTGCACCGTGACGCTCAACCCGTCCGACCTCGTGTACCCGGATATCCCCGCGCACATGGCGATGATGAATCCGCTGGCCGATCGACCAGAGACCCATGTCCGGTACGAGTGGAAGAACGTCGAGGTCATCGTCCAGGAGGCGGCAGTCGGCCAGCAGCTCTTCGCCGACCTGACGATCACGCGGGACAACTGCCAGGCGCACTACAAGGTGGCCCTGCTCTCTCCTCGGACCTCGTGCGCCAACATCGATGACCAGGGCAACACGTTCGGGGACCCGACGATCTGCAGCGCCAGCGCGGTTCCGGACGTCCCCAATCCCACGATTGGACAGCTCTACGGCTCGGGTCTGCCCGACGGGGTGCCCGTCGCCTGTCAGGACCTGAACGCGAGCCCGGCGGCGGGCGACGGCGGTGGAGGGGGAAGCTCGGCCCCGCCGGACTGGGAGTGCGTCCCGACGAAGACATCGCCCTAGCCATTTTCGCGAATTGCCGATTTGACCCGAGTGCGCGGGGCCAGCACCCGCGGGAGTGAACCATGAAACGGAACCTGTCCAGGGCGTGGGCCCCCGCGGCGGCCTGCGCGGTCTTGTCTCTATTGCAGTGCGGCACCGATGGGAGCGGCACCACCGGCAGCTCTTCGAGCTCGGGGGGCAGCTCGGGGAGCTCTTCGGGCGGTAGCTCCGGGAGCGGTTCGGGGAGCACGTCGGGGGGCAGCTCCGGGACCAGCTCGGGCAGCAGCTCGGGTGTCAGCTCCGGCTCGGGGAGTGGGTCCAGCGGGGGTTCGGGAAGCACTTCGGGCGGCGGCTCCGGGAGTGGCAGCGGCGGAAGCTCGGGGAGCTCCTCGGGCAGCAGCTCCGGAGGGAGCTCGGGGAGCAGCTCGGGTGTCGGCGGCGGCTGCGCGGGCGGCACGTGCCTGAACCCGAACTGTCAGGCGTACGGCACGCCGCAGGACCCCGGGGCCTCGCCGAACACGGGCTTCGACCTCAAGCCGTCGTTCATCCCAAACGACGTCATCATTCCGACGTTCGACGACGGCCCGGACAGCCCGAACTCCCCCGCGGATCCGGCCTACGGCGCGGGGGCGTGGACCAACGCGATCCTGCAATGGCTGTCGACGAACGGCATGCACGCCGACTTCTTCGTCGTGCTCGACGACTGGTGTGGGGACATCCGGGGCTCCGGCGGCGACCCCACCTGCGTGGCGGCGGTCACCGAGATCCTCGCCCACCACAATCCGGGCGATCACACGGTGCATCACCTCCACATGGGGACGCCCAACTCCGCGGCGTCCGGGAGCGTCCCGAACGGCTGCGGGGATGCGACGAGCTGCGAGGCCGAGCTCACCGGGGTGGAGTCGTTCGTCGGCATGATGTCGAACGGAACGCGTCCCCACCTCACGCGTTTCCGCGCGCCCTACGGCGAGCCATTCCAGGCCATGTCGGCGAGCCTGAGCTTCGTGGCGCCGGTCGTCGCCAAGTACGCCGTCCACGTGGGGTGGAACCTGGACGCCAACGACTGGAGCTACAGCGGGACGAGCTGCGCGGTGACCCCCTGCCCCACGGCGCAGGACATCGCCAACAACATCCTCGCGCAGGTCGGCCCGGGCCCGGGCCAGGGGCAGTGGGGCATCGTGCTGATGCACGACACGTATCCGTGGACCTACGGCGCGCTTCCGCTCCTCTACGGGAAAAACGGAGAGATCACCAAGCGCGGCTTCCGGATCGGCACCGTGGAAGACGCCATCTGCTGGAAGTACGGCAAGCACTCGTGGGACATCGTCCCCAACCGCGGCGTGCCGAACTGACTCCTGATGACTAGAACGCGTCCGGCAACGGACCCGTTGCAACGCGAGTCGGATGCGTTCGAGGCGAGGGCGGGGGCGGGAGTTCGGGTTTTGTTCGGGCATGCCTGCCCTTTGCAGGGAACGGGTCCGCGCCGCTGGCGGCCGCACGGGGCCCGGGTCCGCGCGGCCCCTGTACGAGTCGGGGGCATGCCCGAACAAAACCCGAACTCCCGCTATCGACGGGGCTCGCGTCAGGGGGCGCTGTACATGCGTCTCGGAGGGCCCGCGACGCATGACGGGGGGCCGCGTTCGGATGTCGCGCGTCCGCGAAGCCGTCCGCGCTGCGGGATGAGCACCACCGCGACCAAGACGCTGGTAGGACACCGCACGCGTTAGCGGGCGGCAGGGACCTGGAACGGCGCTGATGCGCAGGCATGGACCGCGGGCCGAGCCATGACTTCTCTCGCCACGGGGTGCGTTGCTCTTGCTCTTGGCTAGAATCAACTGACTCCTCGGAGAGCGCGTTCGAACCTCCTGAACCGCACTCTCCTGGAGCCGGGAAGTGTTACCCAAGCTCCTGGTTCAAAGTGTTACCGGAGCTCCGACCCGGCCCCCGCGCGGCCGCCAGCGGCGCGGCCCCGTCCCCAGAAAGGGCAGGCATGCCCGAACAAAACCCGAACTCCCGCCCCCGCCTCGTCCCTGACCGGTTTCAAGAGAGTTGTCGGATGCGTTCTAGACTAGCGGCCCAGCTTTCCGCGCAGCACCGTGATGGATGCCGCGGGCAGCGTGAACACGGTGCTCGCGTCGGCCTCAACCGAAGTGGCCCGAGGCGGGTCGTTCGGCTGCGCGTACCCGTTCGCGCCCCCGCTGTGCCACTGGTACTGCGCCTTTCCGTACGTGATCATCGCGACCGGTCCGGAAAACCCTCGCGCCGCCTTCGCGTCGAGATCGTCGAAGGCGACGCGCACGGCGTGAGAGGCGACGGCGTCCTTGTTGACGAGCATCACCGACCACTGACCGTCGGGCCGCAGCACCGGGTACGACGTCACGAGCGTGTGCTGCTGCGCGTCCTTGATGTCGCTCGAGCCGCTGTAAAGCCGGTGCTCCCCGTCTACGGGCTGCACCCACTCCTGCGTGATCAGGCGCGCGGCGTGGTACTGGCTCGTGGGCTGCTTGAGCGCGTAGGTCTTGTCCACGGCGAACATGCGGTACGTCCCCCAGCTGTTCGAGCAGACGGGGTGCGGCGGGGAGTACGGCAGACCGTGGTAGTAGTAGATGCCCTTGCCGCCCGCCGTCAGAAACCCGGCCATCACGTCGGCAAGGAAAAGCGCGCCGTGCACGTCCACCGCGGCGTCGCCCCCGTGGGCGTTGAACTCGGTCACGAACATGGGGAGGTCGGGCGGCAGCCCGTCGTTCCGGAAGATCTGCATGACGTGCGTGAGCGCGGTCGGCTCGTCGTAGAGGTTGCTCCACGGCGCGTCGCATCCATCCCCGGGGTAGTGCTCCAGGGAAAGAAACGCCAAGTCCGCCAGCCGCCCGTGGGACTTCAGGTAGTCGAGGAAGCGGGCGAGCCACGAGGTCTTCCCCTGGGCGTCCGGCCACACCGTGAGATCGTCGGGTGAGCCGGTGAACGACGGCCCGCCGATCTTCAATCCTTTGTCGACCGCGTGCAGAGCGGTGGCCCATTGCAGGTAGAGCGCCCCGTAGTCCTCCGGGAGCATGTACTGACCTTCGGCCTCCTCCCCGAGCTCGACCTGGGAAATGGGATAGCCGCGACTCTCCACGTATCGGATCTCGGCGGCCGCGTCTTCGGGCGTGCCGTACAGCATCGCGACCGGGATCATCGCCGGGAGGCCCCGCGTGAGGCCGCTCGTATAGAAAAGGTCGAGGCCGGGCTGGTCGCCGGACTCCATCCGGTCGGAAGCGACGTAGAGGTTCGCCGGCTCGTGCCACGGATCCACCGACGACGAATACGTCGGCGACTGCTTCTGATCGGGGGAATGGCGGACGGCGTCTCGAAGGCTGCCGGCGCCGTCGAGCGTGCCCGCGTACACTTCCTTGACCGCGTAGCCGCGGCAGTTTCGGCGATCGGCCGGCCCGTGGCTGTCGCAGGTGTTCGAGGACTCCGACATCCAGACCCGCACCCACCGGGTCGTCACCGGCGCGGGGCCGAGCTTCATCGTCGCGGTCCCCCCCTTGCCGTCGGTCACGGTCCCCGCTGCGAAGGTCTTCCAGGCTCCGTCCGGCGGCGCGTAGATGGAAATTGCGTTCTCGCCCGTCCAGTACTGCACCTCGAATTGCCGGGCATACGGCTCGGCCCAGGCGACCCGAAGGGCGTCGACGGGCTGCTTCTTCTCGAGATTGAGGACCACCCACTGGGGGTGAAGCGCGTCGTTTTCGCCCGTGTAGTCCTGGGTCAGGTAGGGGTTGCTCTTCCAGTAGGTGTCCAGGCTCCCGTCGTTCAGCCGCGAGTGCCCGTCGAACTCCGTCCCCTCGTTGCGCGTCACGCCCCGGTGCGGAAGCGAGTACCCGTACGAGTGGCGGATGGTCTCCTCGGTCGGCCTCGCGTCGCCGGTGAAGTATCCCCGCCCCGACGAGTCGCTCCAGGTGCCGCGCGGGTTCCAGTGCCACGCCTGGCAGAAAAGCTCGGTGTTCTGCCGATACGTCATGGCGCCCCAGCCTGCCGACATGGCCTGCCGTATCGCCTCGGGCTGGAAGAACGCATCGGTCGCGTTGCTGGGCACGCGGTCGACCGACGTTCCGAGCGCGCGCACAGGGCTGAACCGGTTTCGCGCGTGACTCGCCGTCGCGTCGACATGGACGACCGAGGGGGGCGCTGCAGCGGCGGAAGGCGTCGGCGCCGAAGGCGGCTGCCCGGGGCTGGCGCAGCTGCACGCGGAGGCGACCACCGCCAGGCCGAGAAACGTGTGGGGCGTAGCCGCGGATGACGTCCTGACCATCGACACTTGCCTCCTTGCGAACACTCGCGCGCTTTCCCGAGCAGCCTAGGGCAGCGCCGGGATCTCGCGCACACTCATCTTCTTGAGGAGCAGCCCGCCCGCACCGACGCCGTCGCTGCGGAAGTACACGGTCGCATTCGGCCGGTGCGTCTCGGAGCCGGCGCGCTGGTCCGAAGACGTCAGGGGCAGCGCGGGGTCGACTCCCGGCGCGCACGGATTGCACGCGTGGCCGTCGCAGTCGGCGTTCTTCCCGAGCGAAGAGCCGTCGTCCACGAACGCGAGCACGCGAACCCAGCGTCCGCCGGCCGCGCCGTCCGTGTCGTCGAGCCAAAGCTCCAGCCGCACCTTCGTCCCCGCCTCCGCGTCTCGAACGACGAACTTGTAGCCAATCCAGCGGTTCCTCGGCATCCCCTCCGGCCAGCGCGTGATGCGTGTCGTCTGCGCGTACCCGTGTCCGCCGCGCTCGTCGGCGCAGTGGTCGACCTCTTTCTCGAACTGCACCGTCCCCCGGTACGTGACCATGCCGCCGTATCCGCGGTCGTCGCAAAGGTTTCGATCTTCGCTCCCGACGGTCCCGTGATTGGTCCGCGCGTAGGCCATGAGCCCGCCGTACGAAATGTTGGTGTCGTCGATGCGCATCCCGTACGCCGTCACTTCGACGTTGCGCCAGCTCAGCGCGCGCGCGGCGTCGTGGATGTACATCCGCGGAACCTCTCCGCTGACCGACAGGACACCGTTCGCGACCGAGTACGAGGCGGGTCCGTGGTCGGCGTCGAACTCGGGGTCGGCCGGGTCCACCGTGCTGCCGAAGGTGCGGGCGGGACCATCCCACTTCGAGTACCAGGCGCGGCCCGCGTCCCGATACAGCTTCGCGACGCCGAAGGGATTGAGCGCGACGGCGGGCCGCGCGCACGCGCACGCGCACGCGCCCAGCGCGAGGAGCACGAGCGGCGCGCGCGATGCGTGAGGTAGAGCGGAAGGCATCGCCGTCAGCCTAGATGGGGCGGACCAGCCCGAGATGGGTCGCGCGCGTGTTTCGCACGAGAGCGAGCACGAGGAGCATGCCGGCAAGCGGGATGAGCCCGGCGGCGACGACGATGGGGTCGAACGAGTGTACGCCCACGCCCTGGCGAAGGTCGGCGAGTCGCCCCACGAGAAGGAAGGCGATTATCGTCCCGATTCCCGCGCCGGCTCCCCCGAGACCGCTGACCGTTGCGACCGACTCGCTGTCGTAGAGGTCCGACGGCAGCACGTTCGCCATCGTCGAGAAGCAGGCGTACGAGAAGGTCGCGAGGGCGAAGAGGAGCGCGATGGCCCAGAGCTGGGTGGTGAAGATCGTCGGGATGAGCAGGCAAACGCCGGCCGCGCCGAAGACGATCGGCGCCTTGCGTGCCTTGCCGAGCGGCCAGCCCCTCCGTATGAGGGAACCCGAGACCAGGCCCGCGGAGAAATTTCCGAGATCCGCCGCGAGGAACGGAACCCAGATCGCGAGCAGGCCCGCCTCGAGGCGGATGCCCTTGGCGACCAGGTAGATGGGAAACCAGTCGGTCACGAAGAACCAGACCGGATCGGTGAACGTCCTCGCGACGATGGTTCCCCAGGTCTGCGGCAGGGCCAGCAGGGCAGGCCACGACGGGCGCGCACGGCCGCCGTCCGCTGACGCCGAAGCGCGCTTGTCGGCCACGATCGCCTCGAGCTCCTCGCGGCTGACGGCGGGGTGCTCTTCGGGCGGGTAATAGAGCCTGCGCCACGCGACGAGCCAGAGAGCGCCGAGGACCCCCGGCACGAGGAACGCCGGCCGCCAGCCCCAGCGGGCGTACACCGACAAGACGACGAACGGCGCCACCGCGCCGCCGATGGACGAGCCGCTGTCGAAGAGAGCCGTGGCGAGCCCGCGCTCCCGCCGCGGAAACCACTCGGCGACCGCCTTGGACGCCGCGGGCCAGTTCGCCGACTCGCCGGCTCCGGAGCCGAAGCGGAGCACGGCGAAGCTCCCGAAGCCGTGCGCCAGCGAGGTCGCCGCCGAGACGAGCGAGTAAAACGCCACCGTGAGCGTGAGGCCGCGCCGCGTGCCGATGCGGTCCATGAGGCGGCCGAAGCAGGCCTGTCCCACCGAGTAGGCCACGCGGAAGGCGATGACGAGCTGCGCGTATTGCGTATTCGTCCACCGGTATTCGAGCTTCAGGGTCGGGGCCAGGACGGAGAGCGTCTGGCGATTGACGTAGCTAATCACCGTCGAGGCGAACAGCAATCCGCAGATCCACCAGCGGAGGCCGCGGATGGGTCTCGCGCGACGGCCCTCCTCAGCCAAAGGTGACGGCCGTCTTGCTCAGCAGCGCCGCCGAGTGCCGGTCCAGATACACGGTCGCGTCGGGGTGCTTGCGCACGATGGACGCGGGCGCCAGGTTGCTGATCTCGCCTTCGAGGCAGGCCTGGATCGCCTTTGCCTTGCGGGCGTCCGGGACGACGGCGAGGAGCTCTCTCGCCTTCAGGACCTGACGGACCGACATCGAGATGGCGTGCGTGGGCACCTGCGAAATGTCCGCGAACCACGCCTCGCCAACCTGCTGCGTGCGGCACGCCTCGTCGAGCGCCACGATGATGTAGGGATCTTCCACCTCGAAGTCCGCCGGCGGGTCGTTGAAGGCGAGGTGTCCGTTCTCGCCGATCCCCAGAAACGCGATGTCGATGGGAGCGGACCGGATGGCTTCGTTGACGCGGGCGATGACCTCTTCCGGCGGCCCGTCGCCGCCGAGCAGGTGGTAGCGCGGGATCCCGGTCTTCTCGATGAGCTGCTCGAGCAGCATCTTGCGGAAGCTGCCGGGGTGCGTGACGGGCAAGCCGATGTACTCGTCGAGGTGGAACGCCTCGACCCGGCGCCAGTCGATGTCGGGCGCGCGGGTCAGCGCCTCCAGGAATTCCCGCTGGGAGGCCGCCGTTGCGGCGACGATCCGCGCCGAACCGCGGGCGAGGATGGCACGGCGGATGGCCGTGGCGGCCTGCGCGGCAGCGGCTTGCCCCAGCGAGCCCTTGTCTTCGAAGACTCGTACCTTCATCGCGTGGCTCCTCAAAAGGAACAGGTGTCCTGGCAGCTCCCGGTCGGTTGCTTGCCCGTCATGACCTCGTAATGATGCGTGATCTGCGTCTGGGTGAGTAGCGTGCCGTAGATCGCCACCTTCCCGATGCCGCCCTGAAACCACGCGTCGAGCGCCATCGTCCCGATGTTGAGCGCGCTGCCATTCGCCTTGGGGACTACCTTGTACTGGCTCATGCAGCCGGTCGGGTCATGAGACGCAAAGTCCCATTTCACGCCGTTCACCCAGATGTTGATCAAGCCCGGGTACTGCGACGCGTTGGCGCAGTCCGCGGACCCATGCGTCGTGTACTCGCCGACCACGTGAACCCACTGCATCGCCTTGACGACCCCGGTCGCCGGCTGCCAGTCGCCCGAGGAGCCAAACCCTGCACTCGGGTTGAACACGTACCCGTTGAACCGGTTCGGAAAGCCGTCCGAGTTGGACTGGGAGTACATGCGCGCTTCCCACTCGCAGGTCGAAGCGTAGTGCTCGCATTTGCCCATCCAGTCGGCGTACCCGTTGCCACCGTCCTTCGAAAACTGAAGAACATCGGGGCGAATCCAGCCCTCGAACGTCAGGTTTCCCGTCGTCGGGATCGAGAACGAGGCGTTGGACGGGACGGTCAAGAACTGGCTCGACCCGTTGAAATCCAGGGCGCTGTCGCCGTTGGGGAGGCTCACTTTCGGCGGGGTACCGCCCTGGTAGGTGCCCGTGTTGCCGTTGCCGGTGAGGTCCGCCTCGGTTCCGGAGGACCCGACCATCGGCCAGTAGGCTACCGGTTGATTGGCGAGCACGACGGGGTCGTACGCGCTCGGGATTCCGCTGGAGGACCCGCCGCTCGACGAGCCTGAAGACCCGCCGCTCGACGAGCCGGAGGACCCGCCGCTCGAGGTGCTCGAGGTGCCGCCGCTCGACGAGCCGCCGCTCGAGGACCCGGAGCTGCCGGATGCGTTCCCCGAGGAGCTGCCGCCCGAGGAGCCGCCGCTCGACGTGCTTCCGCTCGACGAGCCGTTGCCGGACGAAGAGCCGCTTCCCGAAGACCCGCCTCCGGAAGATGTGTTGAGCCCGGGACCGCTGCCGCCGTCGCTGGAGCATGCGCCCAGGTGGAACAGCGCCACGACGGCCACGACGGCGAACGTCGAAAATCGACAACACGTCCCCATGCACGAGGAATGGACGCGCTCGGACTTTTGATCACGGAAAGTCGTACCGGAGGGTCCGCCGGACATGGCCGGGCGTTTTCGGGATCAAAAGCGCGCGGCGGTCCATTCGTCTGCGATGAGGGCCGTCCCGACTGCAAGCGCGGCGGCACTCTGCCTCTCGCTGTCATCCGCCGACCTCGCCCACGCCAACGGCCGCATGCCTGCCGGTCACCAGCTCGTCGTCTCGCCGAGCGACCCTTCGTTCTTCGTCCTGGAGACGACGCTCGGCCTCTTCGTCAGCCATGACCGCTGCAAGACGTTCGGGTGGGTCTGCGAGGATTTCATCGGATACGGCGAGGGTGGCAACCAGGAGGACGCCGCGATTGCGCTGACCGCTACCGCGGTGATCGCCGGAACGCCCGAGGGCCTCGCCGTATCGCAGGACCAGGCGTGCTCCTGGAGCCTCGCTTCGGACCAGCCCGTCGTCGACGTCGTCGTCAGCCCGAGCGATCCCCATACGGCCATGGCGCTCACCTCGAAGTACACGGGCGTAGGCGACGCCGGGGAGAACCTCTATGCGACCCGCATCCTCGTGACGCACGACGACGGGACCACCTGGGCCCCGCTTGGCGGCGCCCTTCCCGCGCAAATACAGGTCGAGACCATCGAGCTCGCGACGAGCGACCCGAACCGCGTCTACCTCGGCGGCGCGGGCCGCCAAGTAGCCGCGAACGGCGGAATCGAGCGGGTTGCGATCGTCCTCGTGTCGACCGACGGCGGCAGCAAGTTCGCGCAGAGCACGATCCCGCTCGTACCTCCGTACGAACCGGGCCATGGGACGGCGTTCGTGTCGGGCGTGGACCCGACGAACGCCGACCGCGTCTACGTGCGTATCGGGGACGGCGTGGTCGATCGCCTCCTGGTGAGCGACGACGGCGGCGGGAGGTTTCGCACCTTGTATCAGGGCGTCGGCCCGCTGACCGCGTTCGCGCTGTCGAGCGACGGGTCGACAGTCTTCGTCGGAGGGAGCGGCGACGGCCTCGAAGTGGCCCCCGCCTACCCCCTCGATGCGGGGACCGCCCTCATGTTCCGCAAGGGGTACGAGGACACGTATTCGTGCCTCACGTGGACCGACGGAACGCTCTACGCGTGTATGGGCGAGCCACAGAACATGTTCCTGCAGCGAGTCGCCACGTCGTCCGAGGACGGGACCTGCTTCGTCCCCGTGTTCGACTTCGCGTGCTTGAGCGGCCCGCTCGCCTGCCCTGGCGGTGCCCTCGTCGATTGATGCGCGCCGGAATGGACCATCAAGACGACGAACCTCGGCAGCTGCGAGGGAGGCGCGCCCCAGACACCGCTGGACGCGAGCTGTGCGGTCGACGCCGCAATGACCGACGACTCCGGCGCGCCGAACGACGGAGGGGCGGACGCCGGCTCCCGCGCCCGGGAGGCTTCCGGGGCCTGCGGGTGCCACGCGGGTACGGCCGCTGAAGCGGGGGGTCTCTCGGCGATCTCGCTTTTCGTCGTTGCAGGGCTTCGTAGGCGGCGACGCTGAAATCCGCTGGGAGGGCCCGCAATCAGGGCAGCGGCGCCGAGCCGCAGCTCAACGCTACGCCCTGCGCCGTCATCTCGACGCGGACCATCGGGACCGTACCCGCCTGCGCGTTCATGGTCACCGGCGTGATCTTGGTCGGGAGGAGGCCCCTCAGCTGCACGCTCAACACGACGCTGACGTCCTGCGCGAGAAAGTCGATCGTCCCGTTCTTGGCGACCCCGGTCTTGGCCCAGGCCGCGAACGAAGGGGCATGGGACTGCTGCACCGCGAGCGCCAGCGGGGTGACCGTATTCGCCCCCGCGACCGGCACCCCGCTCGGCCCCGCCATGACCGACCGCTTGACGACGATCGGATCGACACGGGCGATCGCGGCGCTGTCGGCGTTCGGGATGCCGTCGATCCCCAGACGGAACGCCGATGCCAGCCAAACCTTCTGGACGCCGGCGCCCACGGGCTGCTTGAGCAACTGCCCGGATCCCGCCTGATCGACCGTCTTCTGCGGCGCCAGCTTGAGCTGCATCCGCGCGGCGTCCTTCGACGAAGGGTCGAGCGCGGGGAAGTCCACCTCGTCGACCAACGCCCCCTGGAACATCAGCCTGTGCACCTCGTTGTAGTCGTAGTCGCCGAAATGGACGGCCCCGTACACGGGCGTCGACTGACCGGCGAGCGCGACCTTGATCAGGGTGCAGATCGCGCCGGTCGGAAGCCCGGTGGTGATCGTGATGTCGTCGTACGTCGTATTCGACGACACGGGCTTCATCGGCGTGCCGCCCGGGGACATCGCGGTATCGACGTGCGGCGATGCACGGGGGCGGGACGTGCGCGCCGGGGCGTATGCAGCGCCCATCGTCGCGACGTACCGGCCTGATTTGCGTCGCCTCCGGTTACTGATCCAAGCTGGGCCCATATGACTGTCCACCCGCGCTTCGTCCTTGCACTCGCCGGTACCGTGTTGCTCGTGATCTGCGGTGCGGGAGGGTGCGGGGCGACACCCGAGCAAGGACCGAACCTCGGAGCCGACTCCGGCGGCTCCAGTGGGTCCGGTGGCTCCAGCGGCTCCAGCAGCGGCGGTTCGAGCGGGACGAGCAACGGCGCCGTCGCCACGCCCACCTTCAGCCCGGCGGCCGGCCCCTTCTACGGCGCGACGCCGGTGACCATCACGTCGGCGACAGCCGGCGCGACCGTCCGGTACACGACCGACGGCAGCACGCCGACCGAGAGTCACGGCACGGTCTACACCGGTCCGGTCACCATGGAGATCCCGGTCAACACGGACATGACGGTGGCGTTCGCGACCAATGCCTCGGGCGTGACCATGCTCAAAGCCGTGGCGTACGTGAACGGCGTGGGAAACAGCCAGGTCTTCACGGGCAACTATATCGTCATCGACCCGCTGCGGTTTCCGAAGTCCGCCTCGCCGGTCCTGGGGCTCGCGCACGTGGCCTACAACGTGAGCAGCCAGAACTGGAACAGCGTGCTCTCGATGTGGACGAAGTACCTGGGGTACGAGACGGTGACCGAGTCGAGCGGGTTCGCCCTCGTCAAGATCAACGACCAGCAATTCATCGAGCTCTACCAGCGGCCGATCGCTCCGCCGCAATTCCAGCTCGCCAACTGGGGCTTTTACGTGAACGACGCGGAGGCCTTCCGCCAGCAGCTCGCGAAGTCGGGGGTCACCGTCCCTCCGAGCACCACGATGAACGCGCTCGGCAACCTGAGCTTCTTCACGACCGACCCGGACGGCCACCAGAACGAGTGGGTGCAGTATCTCCCCGGCAGCGTCACCAGCAACTCGCTGGGACAGCACATGCCGGGCACGCAGCTCTTCGGCTACATGAACGACTACGGCGACGCGACGGGCAACGAGGCCACCGCCGACGCCTACTACAACAAGGTCGGTCTGACCGGGTCGGGCTTGAAGGTCTACGTCCCGAACACCAATTGCTACCTCGAGATGCTCACGTACAAGGCGCTCAGCCAGGAGCTGGCCGGCAAGCACGAGAAGGCGCAGCTCGTCACGTTCCGGGGCACCGATCTCCCCACGGCGCTCGCCGCCCTGACCGCGCGCGACCCGTCCATCGTGCAGTCGCTCACGATGGAAGGAGGGGCCGGCGGCATCCCGAAGCACAACGGCGCCGACGTATATAACGCCGATCTCTCGCGCGTCCGGATGGTCGACATCGACTTCTAGCAGGCGGCGGATCAAGGCCGCCCCGGGCGATCCCGGCGACCCTCGACAGGGGTCGCTCGTGCAGACTACCGTCCGCCCGGATGATCGAGCCCAATCCTTATGCGCCGCCGCTCGAGAACTTCGCCGTGCCCGTTCCCGTCTACCGCGAGGGAATGTTGCCGCCCTCGCTCGAGGAGGCTCGGCGAAGGCTCGACGAGCACCTCGCGCACGCGGCGAACACGGAAGCCGACCAACGCATGATGGGGCCGCGCATTCGCACGGCTACCTGGGTCGCGCTGGGGCTCGCGGGTGTTTCCGTCGCGGTGCTCCTCGCGGGCTTCGCCGTGGAGGACGGCGGCCCCATCCTCGCCATCGGAGCGGTCCTCGGTGTTCTGTTCGCGCTCGTGTTCACCCTGCTCCTCGTGCAAGACGTGAGACTCGAGCGAGCGCGTCGCAGCCAAGCGCCCGACGCCGTTCTCAAGAGCTTCTTCCGCGCGCTCGTGATGCGTCCCGGGCTGGCCCTGACGTCGCTGGCTCCCACGGGCCGCACGCGGGACGTGATGCCCCCGCACGTACCGCCGGTCAAGCTGGGCACCGGCACGTTTCGCTTGACCACGCCGGCCGAGGTCAAAACCTACGCGCGAACGTTTTGCCGTCCCGGTGGCGGGCAAGCTCGCTTCCTTCAGGTCAAGCACGCCACCGTGTTCGACATCCGAGGCGACGTGGCGATCGTCGACCTCGATCTCGCGTTCCAGTCCTATCCGCAGTGGGTGCAAATCGTGTGCGTCATCGCGTTCGCCGCCGTTCGCCTGGTCGGCATCCTTCTCATCGCGGTGCTGTACTTTCCGCTGCGAAAGCGCGCCGTCGCGCGCACGAGGAAGGCGCTCCTGCGCGGGCGCGATGGGCTCTGGTACGTCGTCGATCCGAGCGTGATCGAGGGCAGCGCGATCTAGGAGGTGACTCGCATGCGCAAGAAGCCCGAGAGCATCGACGCGTATCTCGCCACCGTGAGCCCCGACCGGCGAGCCGCGCTGCAAAAACTTCGCAGGACCATCCTCTCGGTCCTCCCCGACGCAGAGGAATGCATCAGCTACTGGATGCCCGCGTTTCGGCACGCGGGCCGCGTCGTCGCCGGATTCCTCGCGACGAGCCGTGGGTGCTCGTATTTCCCGTTCAGCGGAAGGACGCTTGCGACCCTGGCCGCCGACCTCGAGTCGTACGAAAAGACCAAGTCCGCGTTGCACTTCGATCCGAAGCACCCGCTTCCGGTGGCGCTCGTGCGCAAGCTGCTGAAGGCGCGCATCGCCGAGACCGCCGGCAAGCCAGCCGCCAAGGGCGCGCGCCGAGCGAAGCGGGTGACGAAAAAGGCGCGAGGGAAGCCGCGCTGATGAGGCGCAGTTCGGCGACGAGGTGACCTCGCCCGATCGGTTGCGCGTGGGCCGGCGCCGCTCGGGGTCGGAACGGTCGCGGAAATTGCTTCGAGTGGGGCACGCGATGCGGACCGGCGAACACCGGAGGACAACATGAAGGCGAGACTCGACCCCGACAAGACCGCGCCGGCGATGAGAGACGCCACGAGCAGACGGTCGCGACGGCGCCGGGTCATCGCCCTCGTCCTCGCTACCGCCGCATCCTCGCTGTCGTCGTCGCCGACGACGGCGTCGAGCTCACGACCGTCGACCGCTAGCACTCCTACGCTGCGAGGATGAAGCGATCGACCGCGTCGGCGCGCCTCCTCACTTGAGCGGCGGCTGGACGCCGGGGCCGCCGAGCCCCTTGAGGAAGGTGATCAGGTCCGCGCGGTCGGTGCTGTTCTCGACGTAGAACGGGTGAGGCTCCTGGCTTCCCCGCCGTGGATCGAAGAGCGCTTCCATGGTCGGGACGGAGGCGTCGTGCAAGAAGAACGGCTTGCGGGCCAGATCGACGAGGAACACCGGCGGAATACCCCGGCGGGCGCTTCGGTCACTGGCATCCACCACGATCAGCTTGTCGTCGTACGTGCCTGGCGAATTGACCAACGGGGCTAGCGGGGGCATTCGATAGCCCAGCACCTCTGGCTTGTAGGCTGGCCATAGCGCCGCCAGATCGACGAGCATGTACGGCAGGTGCTTCTGCGGGTCCATCTGGTGACAGTCGATGCAGCGCTGGCTCAGGAACACCTGCTTGCCGCGGGCGGCCGCGGCCGGGTCCACGTTGGCGCCCTGCGGGATGGGCAGGTCCGCGAGATACGCGGCCATGTCGGCCAACTTCCCGGAGTCGACGCGCCTCCCGGTCGGGCTGGCGGCATGTCCTGGAGGCAGCCCGGTCTCGGTCACCCGCACGAACGGGTATCCGCTGACGCCCGTCTCCTTCAGGATCGCCTCGTAGTTGTCGGCCAGCTCCTTGCCGAGCGGACCGCCGCGGAGCAGCAGAAACGTCCGCCCCGGCGGGGTGACGAGGGAAGTCGGATCGAAGTTCTGCGAGAACGACGCGTTACTGAGGTCCACGAACCGCTCGAACTCGGCCGCAGACCCGTAAGGATCGGCCAGATCCTGGCGGAAGAGGGGAGTATTCTGCACGGAGTTCCCCACGCCGTCGTTGGTCTCGTCGAAGGTCCCGCGCGGATAATAGTTCTTGTTTCGCAGGAAGGCGTCGACCTCCGCCTCCGAGCTGTCCCGGCGGATGCCTCGCGGGGCGCGGCCAATCGTCATACCTCCGAGCTCGAGCTGGAAGTTCGGATAATGCGCGCGGGAGTTGAGCCCTGTCGCGATGATCGTACCCATGTCCAGAGACCAGGTGCCGAGTCCGTCCAGCCGCTTGCCGACGGCCCCGCGGTTGCCCGGCATCTGATAGACGGACGCGTCCGCGACCGTGTGGCAGAGGGCACACGTAATGCCCATTTTGTCGTTGCCGCGCAGATCGATCTTGCCGTCCCCGTCGAGGTCCTTCGCCGCGAAGCCGGCCACCGCGTTGGCCTCGATGAGCTTGATGGTGACGTCCGGGTCGTGGAGGAGCGGAGCCTGCTCCTTCGACAGGTCGGTCTTGAACTGTGCGGTGATGTCCTTTCGCAGACCCTCTTCGACCCGCTCGATGTCGATGTGCATGCCGAGATCGAGGAGGCCGAGCGGCGTGATCCGCTCGGCGATGATGCCCTGTGGCAGCCGGAGCGCGTCGGTCCAGAAACCCTCGTTGCCGAACGTCTCGAACCGGAACACGTCGCGGCCCCGAGCGGCGTCGCCGCGGATGTACGGCCGCGGCTCGCCCTCGACGGCTGGACCGAAGTCCCGGTGGACCGCGAGCGCGGGGAACGGTGCGGGATCGCCCGGCCGCGAGGCGCATCCTGCTCCGAGAACGATGGCGAGCGGAACGGCCGCGCGCAGCGTCGAGAGACGTCGCATAATCAACCCCCCTGGGAGCACCCGTTCGTCGGGCGTGCTCCGGTTGCGCCATCTCTGGCATACGCGAACGAGATGTCAACCGGGCGATTCGGATGAATTGCGCGAGCAGACGCTGCACGACCCGAGCGTGCCCAACACCTGGGGGATCTCAGCATTCATCGCGAGACCGAGGTCTGCTTGACGGAGGGCGTGCGCGAGCACTTCGCCGTGCCCGTCGTGAAACGACCTATTGAATCTCGAGTCCACGTCGACAGCGTGTCGTAATGGCTAATTACGACAACGCTGGTGAATCGTGGGAAAGACCACCGAGAGCGGCTCGCGTACTTCGAAATGGTCGGTGCGGGTACCTCGTGTGTCGCGGTTCTCGGCAGTGCTTCGGATGCATGACCCAGGAGCCGGTTCCCTTGTTGCAAGACAGGACGCATGCGCGCTTTGCGAGTACACGAGCCAGGGGGACCCGAGCATCTCCTCGAGGAGGAAGCGCCGGTCCCGTCGCCCGGCATCGGCGACGCGCTGGTCCGTGTGCACGCCGCGAGCTTCACGCCCACAAGCTCGAATGGCCGTCGGCCTGGGTCGACCGCGCGGGGCATGATCGTCGCCCCGCGATCCCTGGGCACGAGGTATCCGGCGTCGTGACCGCCCTCGGCTACGGCACGACGGGTGTAGCGCTAGGCGACGCGGTCTACGGTCTGACGGATTGGTACCGCGATGGCGCTGCCGCCGAATACGTCGCCGTGGAGGCCCGGAACCTGGCCCGAAAGCCCGACCGGCTCGACCACCGCACAGCCGCGGTCGTCCCGATGGTGGCGCTCACCGCCCAGCAGGCCCTGTTCGACCACGGCGCCCTCGCGCGAGGCCAGACGGTGGCGGTGCTAGGGGCCGGAGGCGGCGTTGGGACCTTCGCCGTGCAGCTCGCGCGCGCCGCAGGAGCGCGGGTGGTCGCGGTGGCCCGGCCCTGGGCGAGCGACGTGCTGCGCGAGCTGGGGGCCGAAGTGTACGACGACGTCGAGCGCGCGCCGCGCCGCGTTCGAGGCCAAGCAGCGGGGCCGCCAGCCCGGCAAGGCCGTCCTGCTCGTGTCCAGCGATGCGCGATGAGCGCACCTCTCGCCCATGCCGGTCTGGCTCGTTAGCGGTAAGCTGCGTCAGCTCCGCGGCTCACCCTGCTCTCGTGATGACACCCTTTCGCATCGCTCTCGCAAACCTTCCGTTTCCTGCGACCCCGCAGGAATCCGTGACCCTCGCCGAGCAGGCAATCGCCGAGGCGGGTGCGGCTGGCGCCGGCTTGATCGTCTTCCCCGAGTGCTACGTCCCCGGGTACCGCGCGCCGGGCAAGCACGTGCCCCCGCCGGACCGAGACTTCCTCGAGCGCGCCTGGGCCGCGTTGGCCTCGGCATGCGCAAAGGCGAAGGTGGCAGCCGTCGTCGGCACGGAGCGAATCGTCGACGGCGAGGTGCGGATAACGGCCCTCGTCATCGACGCCGGCGGCGTACCGTGCGGCTTCCAGGACAAGGTGCAGCTGGACCCGTCGGAGGGATCGTTCTTCACCGCAGGCAAGGGGCGTCGCGTCTTCCACGCCGGGCCGCTCACCTTCGGGATCGTCATCTGCCACGAGGGATGGCGCTATCCCGAGACGGTTCGCTGGGCTGTGCGGCGCGGGGCGCAGCTCGTCGTACATCCCCACTACGACTGGGGCGAGCCGGGTGCCTTCCAGCCCTCCTCGTTCGCGGACCCGCGCAGCACGTTTCATGAGAAGGCGATGCTCTGCCGCGCGGCCGAGAACACCTGCTGGTTTGCCTCGGTCAACATGGCGACCGCGGGGTCGTCGACCACCTCTGCGGTCGTGCGGCCCGACGGAGTGGTGCTCGCCTATCAGCCGTACGGCCAGCCGGGCCTCCTCGTCGCCGACATCAATCTCGCTGCAGCCACGGGCCTGCTCGCGTCTCGCTGCAAGGCCGACGAATATTCGTAACGAGCAGTGCGCGCGCCTGCAGCTCTCGCCCTCCTCGCCGTGACGGCGTCCTGCTCGCGCGTGGGGGTCTGGGAAATCTGGACGAAACTCAGCGCATCCCCCCACTGGTGCGTTCCCCATTAGACCGAACATCGACGTGAGGCAATCCTCCAAACGGGAAACGCCCGACCTTGTTGCGAGGCGGTCGCACAGATGGCTTGCTGGCGCGCAACGAGGCGAGGACGCTCGCGAGACCGAACGCGGAAGGGGGCACCCGGACCCGGGGGGGGGCGGGAAACTGCGGCCCACCTGGGGTCGCCCGGCTAGGGCCGTCTGGGGTGCACTCGGCCGTCGAGTAACTGTTTCTCGGACGCGCGCCGAGAACTGGGCGTGCGCACCTGGCTCAGGGAGGGTGCGCGTCCCAGCGCGCCACGCAGGATTCAAGCCTCCGACCTACGGCTCCGGAGCCCATAAGCCGCTCCCCGTTATCTGTCGCCGTGCGGCAGCCCTCCCCCATCGCTCGCTCGCACTGCTCCCCGCCCCTCCGCAATCTCCGCGCGCAGCTTTGCCACGTCCGGCTCGCGGTCGCCCTCCTCATCGAGCTGCTTCGCCACGTCGAGCACCCTCTCGCAGTCGTCCCATCGCTTCTCGTGGCACGCGTCGGCCGCAAGGCGCCGCTCCTGCGCGGCGGCCTGCTTGCGCCCGCCGGTCACGTTGTCGGGCTCGTGAGACGAGCGGATGTACAGCGTGGCCATGCCCGCGATGAGCGCACCGAAGCCCGCGACCCAGTAGCCCTTCGCGCCCATCGCGCTCTTCGCGACGACTCGCCCCCTCTGGACCTGTTTGTTCTTCGCCGCCTCGGTGACACCCGCGTCGGCCGCGAGCTCCTTTTGCGAGACGCCGGCGCCGATGTCGGCGTACTCCTTCATCTGCTCCTCGGTGAGGACCTCCCCGATAGCCGCGAGAATGCGCTTCGTGTCGACCGGGTCGGGCGCCCGCTCCGTCTGGTGGGCGTGCTCGTCGGCGTCGCCCGTCGAACCCACGTTCACGCTGCCGCGGCGGAACCGCTTTCGTGCCTCGTCGGCGCCATGGGCCTGAGCAATCGGCCGGGCGATGGCCTTCGCCCCGGCGACGTCTTTCGGAGGCAGACCGCTCCTATCGACCGTCTCGATGCACTTCAGTACGACGTCGTTGATCGAGTCCCGGAGGTCCTCCTTGTCGCGAATGCCTTTCGACACGAGGATCGCCCGGATCATCTTGAGGACGTCGGGATCGTAGAAGAGCTCGGACATCGCCGGCCCGACGTACCGTAGCGTCCAGGGAAAGTCGACGTCCGAACCCGGCCAAGAGGCCGGCCGGCGCTCCAGTTCCCCTTTGGTACCGCGGACATAGACCCCCCGCTCTCCGCGGCGGCACCGCCCGGCCCGGTACCCGTCGAAAGAAATCGACACGGACCGTGTCCGGAAAAACGTCGATTGACGAGTATGGGGGTGAGAGACGCGAGGGCCGGCCGAAACGCCGCGCTCCCCCGCGCTTCTCCCCGGCAATGGCCAGCCGCCCAATGGTGGGCGCTGACGCGCCGGTGTGACTCCGACCCGACCGGGTCGGCGAAAGGACACGTGCGTCATGAGCTCGAACCAGAACAACAACGGCAACGGCAACAACGGCAACAAAGGCAACAACGACGACAACGTCATCTTCGTTTCGTTCTCGCGCCCTAGCCACTCCCCCTCGGCCACCTCCCCTGTCGCGGCTCTCAGGCGCCGCTTGCGCCGCTGCGAGGGCTCCGACGACTACGTCGTCGTCATCCGCGCGCTCGTCGCGACGCGCAATCCGGCGGCCATCCGGGTGCTCGCGTCGCTGCTCGACAGCACCGGGCCCATCGCCGAGGAGGCCATCGCGGGCCTCCTCACGTTCGGCGAGGCCGTCATCCCCGCGATGCGCAGGTGCGCTCGCTCGCTCGACTACGAGATGATCCGGCACGCCGCCGCGTGCTGGCGAAGCTCGGGGACGAGCTGTCCAAGCAGTGGCTGCGCGACGACGACCGCGAGCGCATCGCGGCGTACCTCGAACGCAAGGGGCTCGATCCGCGCGTGTGGTGGGACCTGGATCGCGACGCGTCGCCCGGCCCGATCGCCAACGAGACCGACGAAGAGGACGGGGTCGCGTGAGGGCGTGCCCGCCCGAGCCGGTCCACCAGCCACACGGAGATGACCATGAAGACCCCCAATCCGAAGGCGGCGCCGTCCAGGGCCGAGATCGTTGCCATGGCAACAATCTCGACCGAAACCGAGCCGCCGGCCGCCAGCAACGATAACGCCTCCCCCACCCCGGTCCCGGACACGACGCACCTCGTCGCGCACCGGGACGTCGTCCGGTACATCGGGGCCACGCTCCGGCGCTACCGCGTCCGGGCGCGGGACATGCCCGACGCGATCGCCGAGGTGCAGACCGACGCAATCGAAGCGGCCCGCACGAAGCGGATGCCCGCTTCGCTCGCGGAGTGGAAGGGCCTCACCGCGACGATCGCCGCCCGCCGGGCGGTCGATCGCCGGCGCGAAGCCAAAGCGCGCGCCAAGTACGACGCCGGCCTCTGCGACGACGCCGACGCCTACGCGCGCCCGACGCTCCACTGGGAGCACCGGGACCCGGTCGACACGAAGAGGTATCTCACCGTGCTGAAAGAGCTCTTCGACTCCGGGCAGATGCCCGAGCACGGGGCGGAGATTCTCTGGGGTGAGGCGGACGAGGTGCCTCACGAGGAGATCGCGGCGGAGCTCGGTATCAGCCTAGCCCTCGTCGACACGCGCCTCTCCCGAATGCGAGCCAGATTCCGCGCACGGTTAGCCGCGCTCGGACTGCTCACGCTCATGCTGCTGGTGCTGGCCCTCTTCTCGTCGTCCGCCCTCGAAGTGGCCAGCCCCGCCCCGCAGACAATCCCTGACGAGCATCGCGACGCAGCGACGTGGGAAGACGGCGGGACGTCGCTCGACACGGGGCGGCCTCGTTGAGACCCGACGCACCTACATTCCCCTCCCAATCTTCTTTTTCGGTGTCAGGGAAATCGGACCCTTTCCGATTAAGAAGCTTGAGAGGGACGGCGCCGACCTCGAACCGCTCGCTCGCTACGGCACACGCCGCTCCTACTCGACGAAGAGTCTCTCGGGCTCGAGGCGGAGCGGCGTTGCCGAACGCGAGAGCGCAGCCGCGTTGCACGAGAGGTCCACGGCGAAGTGCCAAACCCGCTCTTCAAGAAGGGAGAGGCCCTTCGTCGACTGGCAGAGGCCCTTGACCAACAGGAAGAGGTCCTTCGCCAACTCGCAGAGAGCCCTCGTCAACACGCAGACGGGGATCGCCAGCAGGTGGAGGCCCTTCACCAACGCAAACAGGTCCTCCGCCAACGGACGGAGGCCCACCGCCACTGAGAGGAGGTCCTTCGCCAACTGGCAGAGGCTCTCCGCCAACGAGCACAGGTCCTTCGCCAAGGGACAACGGCCCTCCGGCAACAGGCAACGGCCGTCTGCCAGATGGCAAAGGCCCTCGCCTAACACGCCGAGGTCCGTCACCGATTGGCAAGGGACCTCGACCAGGAGAACAAGGCCTTCCACCAACGAGCCAGGGCCCCCCTCCAAAACGAAATGGCTCTACGCCCAATGGCAACGGCCCGACGCCAAGACGAGAAGGTCTTCCACCAACCGTCAGCGGCCCTCGGCCAAAAGGACGAGGGCCTCTGTCCAAAGACAAAGGACATTTCACGTAGCTAGCCGGCCCTTTTCTTATCCGTCGAAACACTTTGTCGAATCCACGTTCGACATTTCCACAAACGAAACGACGCCGTACTCAAACCCAACGACAACTGTCACCACGACCAACACCCACACGGAGAGTCCAGATGGCTACCACCACCAAACCGACCAATCGCGCAACAGTCGCCCTCAACCTGCCCAGGGCCGCGCCGGCCCTGCTCGTGTACGCCTCGGGCGTCATGAAACGCATGGACGGGAACCCGGCGTTCGCCACGCCGACGCCCCCGCTGAACGAGCTCGCTGCCGCCATCAGCGACCTGCAAGCGGCCGAAACGGCGGCTCTGGCCCGCACCAAGGGCGCCGCGGTCGCCCGCGACGAGAAGCGCAAGTCGCTCGTCGCGATCCTTCAGGAGGTGCGGACGTACGTCCAGAAGGTCGCCGACGCGGACGCGACGAACGCCGCGTCCATCATCGAGAGCGCGGGCGTCGCCGTCCGCAAGGTGGCGACGCGCCGCGCGCGCGCCTTTACCGCGCAGCACGGGGAAATCTCCGGCGTGGCGAAGGTCCTCGCCGCGTCGGCCGGCCACCGCTCGGCCTACGACTGGCAATACAGCGCCGACGGCGGCAAGACGTGGGTCACGGCGCCCTCCACGCTGCAGGCCAAGACGACCGTCTCGGGCCTGACTCCCGGCGCCACCGTGCAATTCCGATATCGCGCGGTGACCAAGGCGGGTGAGGGCGACTGGAGCCAGCCCGTGTCGCTCCTCATCCAGTAAGCGGCGCGCACGCCACCTGAGGAGCGCAGGCGGCGGCCCCTGGAGAACGGGAGCGTCCTACCGCGATTCTTTGGTGGGACGCTCCCGCTTCGCCCCAATCCTGCTCACGCGCTCGACGGTTGCGCGAGCTTCTCCCAAATGCGCGCGTGCGCCTCGGCGCAGGCGCGCCTCTCGCGGCGAGGGCCCAGCTGCCACTCGAGCCGGGCGCGCGTCAGCGCCACTTCCAGGTACGCGGTGTCCTGCACGATTGGGCTGAGCGCGAGCTCGCGCCAGGACTCGCACGGGTCCGGGCCGCCACGATAGCCGGCGGCGAGCGCTCTGCCTTCGGTCGCGAGCGCCGCCACGAGTACATCGCGAAGGTCAGTCGCTTGTGCGGGAGAGAGGCGCGCTACGTCGGCGGGCAGGCCCAAGAACTTCGCGTACACCCGACGCTGCGCGGCCGAAGTCGGTGAGATTCGCCCGATGAGGAGCCACCCGCAAAGCAGGGCCCCTACCAAGAAGGATGCATCGACGACGATCGGTACTCCGGAGACGACGAACTGGCGCGCACCGGACACGAGCGCGAGAAGGGTGCACACGAGAAGGACGACACTCCAGGTCCGAAGATACCCCGCCAGGATCGAGGCCCGGTGATACCCGATGGGAATGACCCTGGCGGCGTGCGTGTCGCTCGGTGTCTTCCGCGGCTGCGATTCATCGATTGCTTGGACGTACGACCCCATGGGCAGGATCGGCAGAAACCACACATGCCGAAACGTCGTGAGCACGCATGTGCCGTCGAACCGCTCGACGCGGCCATACGGGCGCCTACCGTAAACGACGAACCCGATCACGGCGCAGACATAGCACTGCCTTTCGGCTACGGCAGATGGCTCGTGAAGAGGCCCTGTACGAAGCCGATGTCGTAAACCAGGAGCACGCCGAGCGCGACGCTCAGGAACCCCGAGGCGACGCCAAGCCCACGGTGAAGTCCCTTGTACCGGCGAGCCGTGAAGACCAGGGGCATCGCCAGCGCCGTCGTGATCACCAGCATGCCCGCGATCGTGCCGACACCGAAGACGAGCAGGTACGCGACGGCCCAACGGGAGTCGTCGAGGGTGGCGAGGACGACGAGGGCAACCGCAGCCGAGCCCGCGAGGCCGTGAACGGTCCCCACGACCAGGGGCCGCAGCGCTCGCGAGCCGGAGCGCATCGGCGGAGCTTCCCTCGCCACGCGAAGCAAGTTCAGCCCGCCGAGCAGGACGAGCATGACCGCCGCCGAGAGCTCCATCCCGAGCCCGAGGCGTTCCGGGATGACGAGGCCGAAGAGGACGATGCCCCCGCCGACCATCAAGATCGTCGCCGTGTGCCCCAACCCCCACCACATCCCGATCGGCGCTGCCGCCCGCAGCGTCTTCTCTCGGGTCACGATCGTCGAAACGGCGGCCAGGTGATCGGGGTCGGTCGCGTGGCGCATCCCGAGGAAGAAGCCAAGCGTGAGGATCGCTGGGAGATTCATTTCGAGCCACCTCGGCCGCCGACGCGCGGCATTCGTGTAGCACGCTTGCGATGGATGGTGCTACGGCCTCGGCCGTACCCGAAGGCGCTGGTGTTGCCAAGGTTGCCGACGGGACGCACATAGTTTCCACGAACGACAGGGCCAACGACGCGACCGTGAACGGGTCCCCAGCGGCCGGGTCGCCGGACCATGCTTTTCTTCCGAGTCCGGAAGATTGGCGGAAGGGCGGGCCGCTCGGGGTAGGTGCATTTCTCGAGCTGGCCGTATCCCTGGCCGAGGACCTCAAGCGCGTCCACGACTCCGGAAGGCTCCGCAGCGACGTCGACCCGACGCGCGTCGCCATTCCCCAGAGCCTCGCGTACATGGCTCCCGAGGAGACGGGCCGGATGAACCGCGCCGTCGATCGCCGCGCCGACCTCTACGCGCTCGGCGCCACGTATTACCGCATCCTGACCGGCTCGCCTCCGTTCTCGTCCGGCGATCCGGTCGACCTGGTTCACGCTCACCTGGCGCGAGCGCCGGTGCCGCCATGCCAGGTCGACACCGCCGTGCCGCCGCTGATCTCGGCCGTCGTTCTCAAGCTCTTGGCCAAGATGCCCGAGGCGAGATACCAGACGGCCGATTCGCTGATCGCCGATCTGCGCGACGCGAAACGCCGCCTCGAAACGACCGGAGCCATCGCGCCGTTCGAGCTCGGCCTCCTCGACCTGCAGCGGCAGATGCCGCTACCCGAGCACCTGGTCGGCCGCGAGCGCGAGGTCGCCGCGCTGAAGGCGGCGTTCGACGAGGCGCGCGTCTCGGGGCCGCGGCTCGTCTTGGTCCGGGGCGTGGCCGGGATCGGCAAGTCGGCCCTGGTTTCCGCGCTCCGAACGCACGCGAGCGACAAAGGGGCCCGATTCGTCCAAGGAAAAGCCGAGATGGGGAGCGGCAACGCCCCGCTTGCCCCTCTGGCGGCGGCGCTCCGGCAGCTCGTCCTCGGCATTCTCGGAGAGGACCCGGACGAGCGGGCCGCCGTCCGCGAACGGTTGCGTGAGGCCCTCGGCCCCAGCGGCGACGTGATCGCCGAGCTCGTACCGGAGCTCGAGCAGCTGCTGGGCGCGCAGCCTCCGCTACCGGCGCTCGGGCCGCTGCAGACCGGCAATCGCTTCCGTCTGACCGTGACGGCGTTCCTGTCGGCGGTGGCTTCGCGCGATCGTCCCCTGGTGCTCTTCGTGGACGATCTGCAGCGCGCCGACCTGCCGTCCGTGCGCCTCGTGCGGTCGCTGGCGCGCACCTCCGATCTCGGCTCCGTTCTCCTCGTCGGTGCGCTACGGCCGGTCGCCGCGCCCCACCCGCTCGCGGGGGAGCTCGGCGAGATGGAAACGGCCAGCGCCGGCGCGCGCACGATCGATCTCGGGCCTCTCGGCGCATCGGACGTCGCGGCGCTCTGCTGCGAAACGCTGCGATGCTCGGCAGACCGGGGGGACGCCCTGGGGGCCGTCGCGCATCGAAAGACGGCGGGCAATCCCTTCTTTCTCATGCGGTTCCTGCGCTTTCTCCAGCAGTCGGGACACCTGTGGTGGAACGGCACCGAGGCGAGGTGGGACTGGGACCTCGCGCGGGTCGAGCAAGTGCGGATCACCGAGAACGTGGTCGACCTGCTGATCGATGCCCTGCAGCGTCTCCCCGAAGCGACCCGCGCCGTGCTGCAGGTGGCCGCCTGCATCGGCGACACCTTCTCGCTGGCCCTGCTCGCTCACTTGCTGCGCGAGCCGGCCGTCGTCACCGTGAACCGCCTGTGGACCGCCCTTCGCGAGGGCTTCGTCCAGCCGCTCGAGGCATCGCTGTCGGCGCTCGAGACGGGGCCTCGGTACCAGTTTGCCCACGACCGCGTGCAGCAGGCCGTCTATTCGCTCCTGAGCGAAGAGGAGCGGGCGGCGATCCACCTGCGGGTCGGGCGCGGCCTGCTCGAGGGGGCCGGCTACGACGAGCGCGCGCGCTCCCTCTTTCGCGCCGTCGATCAGCTCAACCTGGGCGCGCATCTCGTCTCCGACGAAAGCGAGCGGCGACGGCTGCTCGAGCTCAACGAGCGTGCCGCCACGCGAGCCCGCGGCGCGTCCGCCTACGCAGCCGGCCTCGGGTACCTGCAGCGCGCGATCGCGCTCTTGCCGCCGCCCGCGTGGGAGGCTCACCACGACCTCGCCTTCGCCCTGCACCGCGACGCGGCCGAGTGCGCGTACTTCGCCGGAGACACGGTCACGGCCGAGGAGCTCATGGAGACGGCGGCTCGCCACGCGCAGTCCCGACTCGAGAAGGCCAGTCTCTGCGACATTCGTGTCGTCGCCTGCACCATCCGCGTCGACTACCCGGAGGCCATCCGGCACGGGCGAGAGGCCCTTCGCCTGTTCGGCCTCGATCTGCCCGACGCGGGCACCGCCGGCGCCGCCCTCGCGGAGGTACGCGCCGCCCAGGCGAGCCTCCGGGAGCATCCGCTGGGCGAGCTGCTTTTCGCTCGCGAGATGCTCGGGCCGGACCTCCTCGCGTGTGTACGCGTCCTGTCGAACCTCTTCGCGCCGACGTACATCGCGCGGCAAGACCTGTATCCGTTCGTGGTAACGCGCATGGTGCGTCTCAGCCTGGAGCACGGCAACACGGTCGAGTCGTCGTCCGCATACACCGCGTACGGCATCATCCTGGCTTCGATGACCGGCGACTACGCCACCGGTCACGCCCTCGGCCGCCTGGGAGTGGAGCTGAGCCGCCGGCTCGGGAATCCGGTGTACCAGTGCCGGGCGATCGGGCTCTTCGCCGCCTTCATGAATCACTGGCGCGAGCCAATCGCGTCCAGCGCGCCCCTCCTTCGCGAAGCCATCGCCACCGGCACCCAGTCCGGCGAGCTGCAGTACGGCAACTACTGGGGGACGAGCCTCGTCAAGAATCTGTTTCACCGGGGCGTCGAGCTCGTCCAGGTGCTCGCCGAGGTGGAGCGCGTGATGGAGCGCGCTCGCAAGCACGGCGTGCGCGCGGGGATCGACTGGCAGCTCCCCTGTCGGCAGGCCATCCGCTGCTTGCGGGGGCAGACCCGGGAGCGCCTCGGCTTCGACGACGAGGAGTTCGACGAGCGCGCGTATCTCGCGTCGGTGGCCGACAATCCGCTGGCGACGGGCCTTTATCACATCCTCGGCCTGGAGACGGCCTACCTCCTGGGCAATCACGAGCTCGCTCTGAAGAGAGCGGCGGCAGCGAGTCCCCACCTCGTTTCGCAGCGGGGCAGCCCGACGCTCGTGGAGCACAACTTCTACACGTCCCTCGCGCGCGCAGCTCGCTGCGACGGCGCGACCGCCGCCGAAAAGGAGGCCGCCGCCGCCGACATCGAGACGAGCCAGCGCACGCTCGCGAACTGGGCGGGCAACTGTCCGGAGAATTTCCGGCACAAGTGGCTGCTCGTCGAGGCCGAGGTCGCGCGCCTGCGAGGGCACCCGTGGGATGCGGCGCGGCTCTACGACGAGGCCATCGATGGGGCGCGGCAGCAGCGCTTCGTCCAGGACGAGGCCATCGCCCACGAAGCGGCGGGGCGCTTCTACCGGAAAAGCGGGCGAGAGCGCATCGCGCTCCTCTACCTCTCGAGCGCCGCTCGCGCCTACGCCAGCTGGGGAGCCACGGCCAAGGTGCGCGCCCTGGAAGAGGAGCTCCCCGCGCTCACCGAGGGGGGCTACGCGAGCTCACCGCACCCCGAGCCGAACGCGGCGGGAGGGCTCGACCTCCTCAGCATACTCCGGGGTTCCGAGACGATCGCGAGCGAGGTCGTGCTGGATCGTCTGCTCGAGAAGCTCCTGGAAGTGTGCCTCGAGAGCGCCGGCGCGGAGCGTGGCTTGTTCTTCCTCGACGGACCGAGGGGGCTGTCGCTCTGCGCCGGCGCCGCGGTCACGGGTCCGTCGACCGTCGAAGTATTGCCCGTCAGCAGCCTCACGGAGATTCCGACGGGGCCCGTCGAGCGGGTGCGCTCGACCGGCGCCGCGCTCGTGCTCCCCGATGCGATGCATCAGGGCCCTGTCGCGTCCGACCCGTACGTGGTCAAACACGCCGTCCGGTCCCTCATGGCCCTGCCCATCCGCAGGAAGACCCGGGTCGTCGGCGTCCTCTATCTGGAGAACAACCTGGCGACCAGCGTGTTCTCGCCCGATCGCGTCCGGGTCCTGCAGCTTCTGTCGTCGCAGATGGCGATCTCGCTGGAGATCGCGCAGCTCTTCGAGAAGCTGACCTCGGAGATAGAAGGGCGAAAGCGCGCCGAGGCGGTCGCGCGCGATGCCACCCGTCTTCGCGACGACTTTCTCGCGTCGGCGTCGCACGAGCTCCGGACGCCGCTCACGTCCCTGCAGCTCGTCATCCAGGGCCTCTTGCGCGCGCGAGAGGGCGCGGCCGCTCCCTCCGCGGACAAGCTCGCGCTGGCCGAGCGGCAGGTGCAGCGCCTCAACGCGCTGGTCGAGCAGCTGCTCGACGCGTCGCGCGTCTGCGAGGGGCGCGCGGCCCTCGCCCTCGAGGCGTTCGACATGTCGGCGCAGGTCCAGCGCATCCTCGCGCGCATGCGCCCGGAGATCGAACGCTCGGGCTCTTCGGTGACCCTCCACGCCGACAGCCCCGTCCACGGCCGCTGGGACCCGTCGCGCATCGATCAGCTCGTGAGCTCGCTCCTGTCCAATGCGATCACCTTCGGAGCCGGGCGCCCGATCGATGTGGCGGTCGACCAGAATCCCCGCGAGCGGGTGGGTGCGCATCCTGGTCCGCGACCGGGGGGTGGGCATCCCCGCCGAGCGCCTCGCGACGATCGCCGGAGCGCTCGAGCGTGCGACGTCCGCGCATCGGTACGGCGGTCTCGGTCTGGGCTTGTTCGTCGCCGCGCGCATCGTCGAGGCACACGGGGGGCGACTCACGGTCGAGAGCGAGCTTGAACACGGGACGTGCTTCACGGTGGACCTGCCGCCAGGATGACCCGGTGCGGCCTCGACCGGAGCTCGAGGTTAGGCTGTCCCCATGGTCCGAACCGAGAAGTCCGGCAGCGTAGCCACCGTCATCCTGTCGCGCCCCGAGCGGCGCAACGCCGTCGATTGCGACACCGCCGACGCACTCGTCGCGGCGTTCGAGGCGTTCGAGCGCGATGACTCCGCGCACGTCGCGGTGCTCTGGGGCGAGGGCGGGACGTTCTGCGCGGGGGCCGACCTCGTCGCGATCTCCGAGGGGCGCCCCAATCGCGTGGAGCCGACCGGCTCAGGCCCCATGGGCCCGACACGCGCGGTGCTCTCGAAGCCGGTCATCGCCGCGGTCGCCGGGCACGCGGTCGCGGGCGGGCTCGAGCTCGCCCTCTGGTGCGACCTCCGCGTGGCCGAAGAAGACGCCATCTTCGGCGTCTTTTGCCGCCGGTGGGGCGTGCCCCTCATCGACGGCGGCACGGTGCGCCTGCCGCGGCTCATCGGCGCGTCGCGCGCGCTCGACATGATCCTCACCGGGCGCGCAGTGAGCGCGCGCGAGGCGCTCGACTGGGGGCTCGCCAACCGCGTCGCGGCGCGCGGCCAGGCGCGGGGCGACGCCGAGGCGCTCGCCCGGGACATCGCGCGATTCCCCCAGCGCTGCATGCGCTCCGACCGCCGCAGCGCTCTCGAGCAGTGGACGCTCCCGCTCGAAGGCGCGATCGCCCACGAGCTCGCGCTCGGCGTGGAGACGATTGCCTCCGGCGAAACGGTCGAGGGGGCGGCTCGGTTCACGAAGGGGGCCGGTCGCCACGGGGCGTTCTGAGAGGCTCCGCACCACTCGCCGCCGGCACGTGTCCGGTCGGCCAGTGGGTCAACGTGACTCCCCCCGACATGCCGGCGAAGGTCTTGAACCCGCCGACCTCGGACGGCTCGGCCTTCGGTCCCGGTGCCATCGTGGGCGATCCGTCGCGTCCGAGCGACATGTACATCGGCGAGGGCGGCGCCGGAGTCTGGAAGTCCACCGACTACGGCACCCACTGGACCCAGGTCAATTCGAGCGTCGGCTACAGCCCCATCGGGACGCCCATGGCCGTGGCCGGAACGACGCCGGCAACCGTCTGGGTCAGCGCGGGCAGCGGACGCGGAACCGTCTTGAAGTCGGTGGACGGGGCCATGACCTTCACGAGCATTCCGCAGAATCTCGCTGCAGACCTTTATTCCATCCAGGTCGATCCGTACGACAACGACCATCTCATCAGCGGGCTGCACGAAACCGACGGCATGGTGGAGTCCACCGACGCCGGCCAAACCTGGAAACCCATCACCGGGCCGGCTGGCCGCCCGGGGGCATCTCCTGGTACCCGTTCTTCGTCGACACCGGCACGGCCGCGACGACGCGAGCGACCTGGTTCGCGATTGCCCAAGACGGGGGCTCGGCCATCCTTACGAGCAACGGAGGCTCCTCCTGGTCCATCCCCAATGGGCTATCCGGGCTCCAGCACCCGCACGGGTGCGCGCGTCTCGATCAGAGAGGCTCCACGCTCTTCGTCGCCGGTCTGTACGGTCCCGGACAGGGCGTTTACCGGAGCACCGACCTGGGAATGAACTGGATGCGTGTCGATTCGGGCATGTATTCGGAGGCCGTCGTCTGGTCGACGGCCAAGCAGGTCTACGCGATGTACGGCTGGGCGTGCTCCGGGTGCTCGTTCGGCAATGCGCTCGAGACTTCTCCGCAGCCGGGGACGAGCTGGTCGCTGGGCACGCTGCCATCCGGGCTCGCGATAGGCCCGAACAGCATCGTCGTCACCAGCGACGGCAAGCACACCATTTTCGTGGGTGCGATGTGGTCGGCCGGAATCTGGAAGTACGTCGAGCCGTAACCATTACGGCAGGAGCTGCGCGGAAGGCTTGCCGAATGCCCAGCACACGGCGTCCTCGACCTGGGCAATCTTGAAGTTCTGGTTCTGCAGGTAGTCGAGGATCATCGGGAGCGCCGTCACCGTCTGCGGGAGGACCGCGTGGGCGAGCATGATGCCCCACGATGCGCCCGCCGCGCCCGGAGTCTGAATTTGCATGACGACGCTGTTGTAGAGCGCCGTGGGATTGGTGATGCCGTCGGAGTCGCCGGAGTCGAAGTTCCAGCCGATGTTGACGTCGTGGTGCTTCGCGACAATCGTGCCGGAGGCTTTCTGGTCGACGCCGGTGCAGTTGGTTCCGGGTTGATCGGGAATGCCGTACGGATCGCGAAACAGCGAGGGTCTCGGCACGCCGCTCAGCATCGCGAGGGCCGTCTCGACGGCGGTCAGCGATTGATCGGTATTCTGGCAGACGGCGCCCGGGCACGGTCCGCAGCTGGCCACGCAGCAGTGCTTGTCGGTGTGGTTGCCGACCGCGTGTCCTTCGTCGTGCATCCGCTGCACGAGCGAGAAAGGGCCGCCGTAGTTCATCGTGTTGACGAAGAAGGTCGCGTGGAGGCTCCGGGCCTTCAAGATGTCGAGAACCTTCGCCGTGTTCGTCGAGTCGGGGACGTCGTCGAAGGTCAGGATGATGGTGTCGCTCGGGATGTAGGACGGCTGGTTGTCGAAGCCGAGCGCAGGCATCGCTCCAGGTGTCATGCAGTTGCCGTTGAGGCAGGCGCAGGCTGCGCCGCTGCTGCTCCCGCTGCTGCTCCCCGAGCTGCTGCCCGAGCTGCTGCCGCTGCTGCTCCCGGAGCTGCTGCCCGACGTGCTGCCACTGGTGCTTCCCGACGTGCTCCCGCTCGTGCTCCCCGAGGAGCTGCCGCTCGTGCCTCCGCTGGTGCCGCCGGACGCGCTCCCCGACGTGCTGCCGCCGGTGCTTCCCGATGTGCTCCCGCTCGTTCCGCCGGAGCTCGTCCCGCTGCCGCTCCCCGAGCTGCTGCCCGAGCTGCCGCTGCTGCTCCCCGAGCCGCTGCCCGAGTTGCTGCCTCCCCCATCGTCTCCCTGGAAAACGGTCTCCGTACTGGAACCGCAACCAACGAAGCCGGCCACCCACACGAAACTGGCAAAGCCCACCGCGACGAGTTTCATGTTCACGAACGCACGGGGGCCACTGCCGGCCGGCGCCTCCGGCGTGTTCAGTCGCGCGACGAAGCGACGACGGCTCAGCGCGGCGTGCTTGACGCCCTGCGCTGTTGGCCCTCAACTCCAGGCGACGCGAAGGAGACCTCGGCTGCACTGCCGAAATGTCTCCAAACGAGCGTGCCGGCGCCAAGCGCCGCGGACTTCACGCGGGGCCCTGGCACAATCCCATGGCCAAATCGGCCGGGGAGGTTTGCATTCATGCGTGGTTCTGGGACTTTCGCTCGGAGAGGGGGCCGGCGAACGCTGGGGACGTTCGTGCCGCTCGCGTTCGTCACCGCATGCGCGAGCGGCAATTCGCTGTCGAACGACGACGCCTCGGCGAATGCGAGCTCGTCGAGCGGCGGCAGCGGATACGACTCGAGCGACCCGGACTCGCCCGGCACGAGAACCGACGACGGCGGGTCCCCGTCCGACGCCACGATCGGACCGCCCGGTCCTCCCTCCGAAGCGGGCGTGGCCTTTCCCTCCGAGTTCGTCTTCGGGACCGCCATCGCCGGCTTCCAGGCGGACATGGGCTGCCCGACGCTCGACGGCTCCGTCTGCACGGATCCGAACTCGGACTGGTTTGCCTTCACCACGTCCCCCAAGACCGTGCAGGACAAGACCGCCTATTTGAGCGGCCAGAATCCTTCGGTCGTCGGACCTGGCTTCTGGGAGCTCTACCCGGACGACATCCGCCGCGCCGACCAGGAGCTGCACAATCAATCGCTGCGTCTCAGCATCGAATGGAGTCGTATTTTTCCAACCGCCACCGACAACGCCGCCGACAATACCGCCCTCAAGCAGATCGCGAACAGCGAGGCCATCGCCCAATATCACGCCATCTTCGCCGAGCTGAAGAAGCGCAACATGCGCCCGCTCGTCACGCTAAACCATTACACGCTGCCCTCGTGGCTTCACGACGCCGTCGGGTGCCACGCCAACTTCAGCACGTGCTCACCGCGAGGCTGGGTAGACAGCACCCGCGCGGTGAACGAAGGCCAGAAATACGCCGGGTTCGTCGCGCAGGAGTTCGGCGGCGAGGTGGACTGGTGGGCGACGGTGAACGAGCCCCTCCAGAACATGCTGTTCGGCTACATCGAGCCGAGCGCGCAGCGTTCGCAGCCCCCCGCGGTCGGGCTGCAGCAGGCCGCCGCGAAGACCGTGTTCGGTGCGCTCGTCGACATTCACGCCCGCATGTACGACGCGATCAAGCAGTACGACACGGTGGACGCCGACGGCGACGGCAAGACCAGCTGGGTGGGCGTCGTCTACCCCTTCGTGCCGATCGCGCCGACCAACCCGTCGTCGGCCCTCGACACGCAAGCCGCGAAGAACATCGATTATCTCTGGAACCGCGCCTACCTCAACGCCGTGGCGCTCGGACAGTACGACGCCAACCTCGACGGCAAGACGACCACCCGGGCCGATCTGGTCAATCGCATGGATTACGTCGGCATCAACTGGTACGGCGGCCTACAGGTGAGCGGCATCGGCATCTCGCTGCTCTCCACGCTCTCCCCCCTCTTCACGGCCAACCCGCTCAACATCGTCACGACGGACAATCAGCCCGACAAGCTCGCGGGGTTCGTCGACTGGGTGAACCTCACGCTCGGCAAGCCCGCGGTGATTACGGAGAACGGCACGGGGGGCGACGACATGACCGCGTGCTTCATCGTCAGGAATCTGAAGGCGATCTCCGACGCGCTCTCCTACGGAGCCGACATTCGCGGATATTACTACTGGACGCTGATGGACAACTTCGAGTGGAACCACGGCATGAACATTCGCATGGGCCTCTACGCCGTGAGCGCGACCGATCCCGCCAAGCTCCGCGTCGCGCGGCCGGCCGTGGCGACCTACGGCCAGATTGCCGCATCGCACGTTCTGCCGGACTCGCTCGTCGCCCAGTGCGCCATCGTCCCGCCGCCGCCGGACGCCGGCCCGGCCGACGCGAGCGGCCAGGACTAGTACGAACACTACGGGCATGCGTCTCCCGGTCCGCCGATGCCTGGCCCGCGGGTCGCCTTCTGAAGCGATTGCAGCATCGTCAGGCGGCCGTCGCGGTTCACCGTGGTCCAGTCGTCCTGGAGAAGGCCGTACGGCTCCTCGTCGCCGCTCGGCTTGGGACCGCCGTTGATGGCCCAGTACGCATAATCCTGGTCCAGCTCCGTCATGTACGCGCCCAGGTTCGACATCCACGTGGATTCGTCGCCGTCTCCGAACTCGCCCAGCCAGACGGGAGCCGTGTACGGCTGGCCCGGATCCATCACGTACCCCCATTTCGCGTGGCTGGCAGAAGCCAGCGTCGCCGCGTCCATTCCCGAGTACGGCATCGACGTGTCCTCCGGCGGCGACGGGAAGAACCCGTATTGGTGGGCCTCGTACGCGAGCTTGTTCGGCACCCCGAGAACGACGGGGTGAGCCGCCACCCCGGTCAGGTCGTCGGCGGAGCTTATGCCCTCCACGAAGACGATGAGGTTCGGATTCTTGGCGAGAACGCGGTTGCCCGCGCGCGTCGCCGCGGCCGCCCAATCGTCCGCGCCACCCTGCCCCCAGTTCACCAGCGTGGGGATGATCGACCCGTTGGTCATCGCCGGGCGTAGCTCGTTGCGCAGGTCCGCGCCGATCACGCGCAAGTTGGAGGCGTACCGGGCCGCGAGCATCTCCCAGTCTTCCATCCATTGCTCTTCGGTATAGTCCGAGGTAAACCACAGCCCGTCCGCGTCGTAGCCGCAGCACCACATCGCGTGAGTCGTGTGGTTGTTGAGAATGACGAATATCCCCTCGCTCGTGAGAGCGTCGACGACGGCGTCGTAGACCTCGATGGGGGTCTTTCCCGCGAGGTCGGGGTTGGCGGCGACGTCGGCGGGGGCCACGGCGCCGGTCACGTGCAGCATCGCGTTCGAGTAGGGCAGCCGCACGACGTTGAAGCCGAGGTCGTGAATCGTCTTGGCGACCTGCGCCCTCGAGACCTTGTCGAGGCCGCCCGCCACGTATTTCACGTCGCTCGCTCCGTACCAGTTGACCCCCGCGAGCTTCACGCGTCGCTTGCTCGTATCGACGATCCAGCGCCCGCACGTCGCGAGCGGCAATCCGTCGCCCCCGGAGGAGCCTCCGCCCGACGTGCTGCCGCCGCCGCCGCTCGAGCCGCCGCCGGAGCTCCCGCTGCCGCCGGCGGGTCCTCCGCTCGTGCTTCCTCCCGATCCGCCGCTCGACGCTCCGCTCGAAGACCCACCCGGGCGAGCAGGGCCGCCCGCGTCGGAGCCCGCGTCCGACGCACCGGCCTCTCCCAAGGAAGGGACGCCGGCGCTCTCCCCGCCGCACGCAAGCGTCAGCACGAGCGGCAACACCTGGCCCACGGCCCGCCACGACTGCGTCATAGCCATGACGAATCCATAGTTCTGCCATTCGCCTCGTGTGTCTCAAGCCTGACTCTCGTATTTCTTACAAATGCTTCACGACTCCCGAACGTTTCTCCGGCCGCCGCGAGAGCGCTCGCCGTGCGGCCCGTCGACTTCCCCCCTGCTATCCTGAGCGAGTGCGCGCGGGCCGGATGGCACGTCACTGGCTTGGGAGGGGTACGCCGTGGTGGGCCCTGGCCGCGGTCGTGACGGCGCTGGCGGCGCTCGACCTGCAATGGGTTCATCGATTGCGGGACGCCGAAATCGCGCACTTGCGGCTGGTCGCTCGTCAGCGCGCCGAGGGGCTCGCGCGCGAGTTCGAGAACGAGCTGGGGGGCGCCTACAACCTCTTCAACACGGAGCCGACCACTCTGCGCGGCGACGAGTGGCCGGACTTCGTCGACGAGTACGACGCCTGGCAGGCCAAGGCGTCGCAGCCGGGCCTCATCCGCGACTGGTACCTGGCCTACGACGACGGCGGCGGCGCGGTGCGGCTGCGCCGGTTCGATCCGCGAGGGAGAAAGCTCCCGCTGGTCGCGTGGACCGATGAGCTCTCGCCGATCCGGACCGCGATGGACAAGGAAAACTCTCTCCGCCTCTCGGGCACACGCCTCGAAGGCGAGGCGCACCTCGGGCCGGAGATTGCTGTCCCTCCCGCGCTGCTCGTCCCGCTGTTCCCGTCCGAGATCGCCGTGTCATCGGGCTACGGGCCGGCCTACGGGTACGTCATCGCGTTGATTGACGGCGAGCACCTCCGGACGCGGTTTCTCCCGGCGCTCGCGCGCAAGTACTTCGACGACGCGGGCGGCCTCGAGTACGACGTCGAGGTCGTCGACGCGGCGGACCCTCGCGCGGTCGTCTTTCGCTCGAGCGACAGGCCGTCCGGTCCCGCCGACGTCGAGGTGCGCTTCTTCCGAATCGGGTTCGCCCACCTCGACGAGGTCTTCCTGCCGGGCGCCGCGCCGTCGCCGCGCGAGCCGCACGAGGGGGTCTGGCTCCTGCGCGCCACGCACCGCGAGGGCTCCATCGCGGCGTACGTCACGCGGCAGCACCGGCGCGACCTCCTCGTCAGCACCGCGGTCCTCGGTCTTCTCGTCGCGAGCGTGACCCTGCTCATCGCGTCGGCGCGTCGCGCGCGACGCCTCGCCGCGCAGCAGACAGCCTTCGTCGCGGGGGTGAGCCACGAGCTGCGTACCCCGCTCGCCGTCATCCGCTCGGCCGGAGAGAACCTCGCCGACGGGCTGGTGTCGGAGCCCGAGCGCGTCCGGCGCTACGGCTCGGTCGTCGCCCGGGAGGGGAGGCGCCTCACGCAGCTGGTCGAGCAGGCGATCGAGTTCGCGGCGCTCGAGGGCCGCCGCCCCGCCCCCTCGACGCAGGTCTACGACATCGGCCCGCTGGTCGAGGAGGTCGCGTCCCGAAGCCGCCTGGAGATCGCTCGGACCATCCACGCGCCGCTCCCGGCCCTGCGGGGCGACCCGGACGCCACGCGCCAGGTCCTCTGCAATCTGCTCGAGAACGCGGGGAAGCACGCGCCCGATTGTCAGGTCGCCATCCGCGTCGACGCGATCGAGTGGCGCGGCCGGCCCGCTGTGCGCGTCGAAGTCGCCGATTGCGGCGACGGGGTCGACCCATCGGACCTGCCGCACCTCTTCGAGCCCTTCTTTCGTGGGCGGCGGGCGCACTCCGAGCAGGTGCCCGGGAGCGGCCTCGGGCTGAGCATCGTGAAGCACCTCGTCGAGCAACAGCGCGGGACGATCGCGGTCCGGTCGACGCCCGGCACCGGCTGCACCTTCACAGTGCGCCTTCCGGGGGCCTGACATGAAACGCATTCTCGTCGTCGAAGATGAGCCCGGGCTGCAGCTCACGCTGGGCGATCGGCTGAGCGCCGAGGGCTACGTGGTGCGGCTCGCCGGCACCGGCGAGGAGGCCCTCGATCGCGCGCGTGCCGAGGCCTTCGATCTCATCGTGCTGGACGTCATGCTGCCGAAGATGAGCGGCTTCGACGTGTGCGTCGAGCTGCGGCAATCCGGAGCGGACGTACCCATCCTGGTCCTGACCGCGCGCGGCCAGCTCTCGGACAAGCTCGCCGGCTTGAAGCTCGGGGCCGACGACTACCTGGTGAAGCCCTTCGAGATGGCGGAGCTCCTGGCCCGCATCGAGGCGCGGCTGCGTCGAACCGGCGCGCGGCCGGCGGTCCACGTCCATCGCTTCGCCGACGTGAACGTGGACACGCGCACCTCGACGGTGGAGCGTGGCGGGAGGCCGGTCATCCTGAGCGCGAAGGAGTACCGCCTCCTCTGCTACTTCCTCGAACGCCGGGGCGTGACGCTCGCCCGAGAGGAGCTACTCGAGAAGGTGTGGGGGTACGAACCGGCCACGTCGTCGCGAACGATCGACGTGCACGTGGCGGGGCTGCGGCGAAAGCTGGAGCGAGCTCCCCACCGGCCGGTGCATTTCGTGACCGTGCACGGGTTGGGTTACAAGTTCGTGGGGTGAGGTCTGTCGTCGCGACACGATCGCGGAGACGCAGACAGGACCCGACTAACATTCCTAACAACCCGTCCGCGGAGCCATGATTTTTCGCCTCCGCGTTCTCCTGATTCCGACTCCGTGCTGGCGTCTGAGCCCGCGATGTTAAGAATGTAATTTCGATTCCAGACAACGCGCGCGCCCACTACGCGACACGACATTGAACTCCTGGTCGGTGAGCCATAAGGGAACGCCAGGAGGAAGTGCACGATGATTCGATCCGTGAGTTCCCGGACGGCGCTCGGCGCCATGGCGTTGGCTCGAAAAGACGGTTCGCGGGCGGGCGCTGCGGGGCTCGTCGCCCTTCTCGCCCTCGGTGCGTGCGGCACCGCCGACAAGGGAGCAGACTTCGGGGACGGAGGGGCGTCGACGAGCTCGGGCTCCGGTTCGTCGTCGGGCTCGTCGTCGGGCGCCAACTCGGGGTCCTCGTCGGGAACCGCGTCGGGCTCCTCGGGGTCCGGCTCGGGCTCGTCGGGGTCCGGCTCGGGCTCCTCGTCCTCGTCGGGCGCATCGAGCGGATCGACCTCGGGTTCTACCTCCGGGTCCTCGTCGGGAGGAATTCCGCAGACCGACGGCGGGAACCTGTTCGCCGACTGCAGCCTCGACAAAGGCTGCATCGCCGACTGCAGCCCCCCGGCCGACGATCCCATCGCCGCGACAGACCCGGCGTACAACGTCTACGACGGCTGCATCCTCGCGGCGATGGCGCAGGCCGGCTTGACCGAGCCCTGGATGGGCCAGCTGCTCAAGGCCCAGGCGATCAACGAGAGCGACATCGTGACGCAGATCACGACGAACGACAACACGTGCGGCGGCCAGAATTGCGGCATCTACGCGATCAGCGCGGGCGCGTCGTCGGGAGATGGTCCGGGGGGACCCTGCGGCAGCGCCCCCGACTACTCCCACAGCTACGGCATCTTTCAGAGCACACCCGCGTGCGAAGGCACGTTCATCCAGCCCCTGCCGGCGGGGGCGACGTGCACCAACACAGGCTCCGTGGACAACATCCCGTTCAAGCTCGGGACCGACTACTGGTATTGCGAAACCATACCGTCCAGCGGACTGCAGCGCCTGGACGGAGTCATGGTCAAGGGCGCGATCAACGCCGTACAGGACAAGACGAGCCCGTACTACGCGACCTCGGTCTTCAATCCCGCCTACCAGCTCTACGTCTACATCAGCTTCTCGTGGAAATATAACTTCATGGACGCCAACTCGGTGGCCAAGGGCTGCACGATTTACCAGCAGTGGTACCTGTCACTCGCCTTTTGGCTGACGGGAAATGTGACCACCGGCTGCACGCCGAATTCGAACGATGACGGGCTGAGCTACGTGCAGAACGCCGAGAGCAACTACCAGATGCTGTACGGCAAGCCCTGGCCGTATCCCGGGCCCTGACCGACGCGTCGCGCGCGCGACCGGCCTTCGCGATACATTTGTTCGCGACGCGACGGGAGCCTCGTCCAAAAGCAGCCTGAATCGCCGCCGGCTGGCGGCGGGCGCCGTGCGCGCGCTCCTCGCCGTGCTCGCGACGCTCGCCTTGAAGCACGACATCGGCTCGTCGAGCTTTTCGTCCGCGGGGCTGCTCACACGAGCGCCCGCCTCGCGGCCCTGGACCGTCGTCCGCGGCCGCCACTGGCAGCTCGCCGTGGGCGGGATCGCCGAGACCGGCGACGCCGGCGACGAGACGGAAGCGGTGCGCGGCGCCTGCCCGGGCGGGATGGTCGAGGTCCTCGGGGCGATGCGGCTCGACGGCGCTCGGCACACGGTGGAAGAGCTGCAGGACAGCACGTGCGTCGAATGGATCAGCCGCGACTTCCCCGAGCGTTGCGGGCGATTCGATGCCGCGGCGTGGGAGCGCCTGTCGGTCTCGTTGCCGACCCGTCCGATGCACTTTTGCATCGACGCCTACGAATATCCCAATCGGAAGGGCCAAAACCCCATCATCGGCGTCACCTGGCACGAGGCCGGCGCGCTCTGCCGCGAGCGCGCCGAGCGCCTCTGCTCCGAGGACGAGTGGACCTTTGCGTGCGAGGGAGAGGCGGCTCTCCCCTACCCTTACGGGTACGTCCGGAGCGCGGATGCTTGCGTGATCGATCGCCCCTGGAGGCTCTACGACGACGGAGCCCTCGTGCAGCGCGACAGCCCGACGGCGATTCGCGAGGTCGAGTATCTCTGGCAGGGCGAGGTGTCCGGGGCCCGCGCGGCTTGCCGCAGCCCGTTCGGCGTGCGCGACATGACAGGCAACGTCGACGAGTGGACGACTTCCGTCCAGCTCGAGGGCCTGCGGTCGAATCTTCAAGGGTGGATACTGGGGGCCCGTGCGCGCGCGGTGCCGCGCGTCGACACGGGTGCACAACGAAGACTTCTACTTCTACCAGCAGGGCTTTCGTTGCTGCGCCGAGGCGCCGCAGGTCGAAGCGGGCGCGCCCGACGCGGACGCCGACGGGGGCCGCCCATGACGGACGCGCGCCTGCCGCACGCGATGCCGGTGGCGGAACGTACGGCGCCTACCGTCTGCCTTGCGGGTGCGCGGCTCGCGAGGGCGCCTTGTGGGGCGGCTCCTTCGTCGACAGGTTTCCGAAGCGACTGAGCCGCCAGTGGCCCTGCTCGAACGCCCACTGGGTGTCGCGCCGCCCGTGCTGCATCTCGATCGACAAGCGCACGGTTTCGGAGTCGTTCTGCTTCGCCGCGCCCACGCAACGGACCGGTAGGCCCGCCTTTCCGTGCGCCTCCCGCCACAGGCGCAGCGCGACGGCCGCGCGAAGCGCAGCCTCGGGATCGTCGAAGAAGGCCTCCCAGGTGCCCTTCTCTTTCTTTTCCTCGAGCTTGTCGAGGCTCTCGAACCCCTGCTCGGCCACGAGGTCGTTGGTGAGGAAACCCCCGAGCGCGTCGCCTGGGGTGTCGTCCTGCCGCAGCGAATCGAGAAGCGACTGGCAGGCGTCGCCGAGGCGATTGGTCAGCCAATGCGCGTTCGTGCGGTTCTTTTTCGTCTCCACCGCCATCGCGAGAACGCGCTTGATCGCGTCGACGGGGATCGCGAGGTACACGTTGTCGCGGTCGGTGTATTTGAGCGTGTTGACGCCGACCACCTCGCCGCGTTCGTTGACGAGCGGGCCGCCGCTGCTGCCGGGATCGATGGGCGCCGTATGCTGGATGAGGATCCCCGCCTCGCCCGTGGCCCCGGCGACGTGCTCGTTCGAGACCTGGCCGTGCGTGGTCTGGTACGAGGGCTTGTCTTCCAGAAACGGAAAGCCGCTCGCGAAGACGTTGTCGAGATTGTGCGCTGTCGCCGTCGCCAGATCGAGCCCGGCTGGTTCGGCGTCGCGCCCGCGAATGCGAGGACGGCGAGGTCGTACGTGTCGTCGGCGTAGAGGACCTCCACCGCGTACGCCGTGTCGCTGGCGTCGAACCGCACCTTGGCTTCGTTGACGAAATCGACGACGTGGTGGTCGGTCACGACGAAGAGGTCGCCGTTCGATTCGGACGAGAAACCCGCTGCCGAAGGAGCCCGACGCTTGCGACTCGAAGAGGGACGCGAGCTTCGCCTGGCCCGACTTGCCGAAGCGATCGGCCATCGCGTGAAATAGCTGACCCAGCTTCCCCGAGGCGTCGACGCTGATGGACGCCGTCTCGGTGCGGAGGACCTGACCGAGCTGAGAGGGAGACTTGGCTGGGTGCAGGAGCCCGGCACACCCGGCGGCGGCCAGGAGCCCAGGGGCGAATCCGAGGGCCGCACGAGTGCGCTGAGGCGTCATGGGAACGTCGCGATAGGCGTGGGGTCACGGGCCATGCGTGGACCATCGCGCGTCGCCGTCGAGGAGCCAATCGAGCTGCGCCCGGATTCTCGTCGGCGACCGGGCCATTGTACCAGTGAATGAACTCCCCCGCGTCGGGCAGCTTTCCGAGGACGACCCGCGACGGCACGCCGGCCCTCTCGAGGCCTTGCGCTGCGCGCGTCGCCCCGAGTACGCGGAACTTGAGCCCGCATGCGAAGAGCACCCGCTGTCCGCCGCCTCGGGCGAAGGCGCGTGCCGCGTCGGGTGTGAAGCGATCTTCTCCTCCCTCGATGAGCACGGCGCGGGGGAAACGCGCCGGGTCGTGGCCGACGAGCCAAACGCCGAGGATCGCCCCCAGCGAGAAGCCGGTGTAGACGATGGGGCCCCGCTCGTCGACGTATCCGGGGTACTTCGCCGCGAGGGCGCGTACGGCGGCGTCGATCTCCTTCGCGAGCGCCGGACCGCTCGGGTAGCGAAAGGTCTGATCTCGCTGTTTTTCTCCGCGCGGGCAGAGCAGCCAGCCGCGATCGTGGAGGATCCAGCGCCAGTTGTCGCAGAGCCCCTCGGGGAAGTCCCACATTCCGTGGGTCGCGACGAGAATCGGACGCGGCGACGTGGCGCCCTGAGGGATCGAGACGACCGCCGGCGCGAACCCCGGCACGTCGAGCGGCACGATGCGCTCGGGGGTGTGAAGCGGCGACCGCGACGGCGCCGCCACGGTCGAGGGGTCCGCGGCGTCGGAGGCGACGGCGGCCGCCTCGGGCTGCGGCGCCGGCACCCGATTCGCCGCCGCGGGCCGCGAGCACGCAGGGGTGAACGCGACGAGAGCGACCGCTGCCGCGTGCGATGAGCACGCGGCGCGCAGCGCTCCGATGGCTCGCTGCATGGTCCGAAGCGCGTACTACGAGACGGGCGGGACCGGAAGCTCGCCGTGCCTCAGCGTCGCTCTCGCCCAGCGGCGACTCCCAGCGCCAGGCGCTCGAGCTGTTCGGTCTCGAATGGCTTGGACAGGTAGCGCGGGATGCCGAGCTCCGCGGCCCGCGCGGCCGGGTTCGCGGCGGCGGTTACCAGCACGACGGCGGTCTCCGGGTCTTTGTGGTCCAACAGACAGCGCGCGCACTCCAGCGGCGTGTTGCCCGGCATCCAGTAGTCGAGGAGAACGAGACGCAGGTGCGAGCGCTCGCGGAGCAGCACGGCGAGGCCGATCGAGCAGTCGGGCGCCTCGAAGACCGTCAGCTGCTTCTCCTCGAGGAGCATCCTGACCGCCTCCCGAAAGTCGGGGTCGTCGTCTATCACCAGGACGGCGTCACGATCCATGGAGTCGTCATGCCGGTAAGTCGAGCGTGAGGATCGGTCCGATGCCCGCCTGCTGGCCCAGCCGGAGGCTCCCTCCGTGGATGCGGGCGATCTCGCGGCAAAGAAACAATCCCATCGACGACCGCGGGCGCCCGTCTCCCTCGTACTGGATCGTGGAGAACGGTTCGAAGAGGCGCACCTGATCCTCCGCCGGCAACGAAGAGCCGTGGATCCGGAGCTTGAGGAGGACGTGGGCGCCGGACGGCTCGACGGCGAGCTGGATCGGTTCGTCGCGCGCGGAGAGGAGCCCGCCGTAGCAGAGCAACGTCCATAACGCGTGCGCGAGCAAGGTCTCGTCAGCCAAAAGGCACACGCTGACCGGCGCGGTCACCTCGATGGGATGGGCGGGGGCGGACTCCGCGACCTCCTCCGCGAGGCGACGGGCCACGGTGGCGATGTCGAGCGGGACCGGACGGAACGGGAGCTCCCCCGTGCGCACGTTCGCCGCCCAGATGAGATCTTCGACCAGGTGCCCCAGGCGCTTGGTCTGCCGCCGGATGACCACGAGCGCCCGCTCGCACCGCACCGGATTGGCGATGGCTGCCTGGGCGAAGCCCAGAATCGAGACCAGCGGCGTCTTCAGCTCGTGCGCCGCGACGGCGAGGAATCGCTCGCGCTCGCGGTTGCGCTCCGCGATGGCCGAGAAGCCGACATCGAGCGCGTTGCCCAGCATGGCGATGTCGTCGTGCCCCTGAACCTGCGCGCGCTCGTTCACACCGTATTCGCTGAACTTTCGGACCTTGCGCACGAGCGCCGAAATGCGCGGAGCAATGGCGCCTCGCACTCGCAATCCGAGTGCCCCGGCGAGGGCAACGCCGACGAGCCCTACCGAAACGAGGATCGTGCCGGTGCGCTCCGTGCTCGCCGCGAGGTCGTCCTGCGCCGCGTCGATGAAGGCGAGATTGATCCGCAGCAGGTCGCGGAGATTGACGCGCAAGGAGTCCACCTCCTCCGCGGAGAGCGCGGCTGTTCCGTCCTTCCTGGACATTCGGCCGAGCGCGTCCTCGATGGACGCGACCTCGTCCCTCTCCTCGTCGATCAGGTTCAGGCGGCCCAGCTTTCGGAGCTCGGCGGTCTGCCGTCGTGCATCGGGTCCGGAATTGCCGTCCACCTGGATTTCGCTTCGGTAGCGCGTCGTGAAGCTCGCGAGACCCCGCACGATGGCCGCGTCCCGAGCGGGATCGGGGGGTTCCCTGCCGAGGCGTCCGACGTCGTCGAGCGCCATGCCGATCTCCTGGATCGGCACGAGCACGAACCGGTGCAGGTATTGCGAGCTCGAGGCGAGAGCTTTCAGCGAGGCGAATCCGAGGGTGAGCAGGGCGAGCGCGGTGGCGATCTCGAAGGCGACCAGAAAGGTCAGCCTTCGTCCCACCGAGACCGAGCCTGCGCCGAACTTCACCCCGCTAACATGGGGCGGCAGCTCGTCACCGCAAGCCTCTTCTGCGGCGCTCGCGCTCCGCTTCGAAGGCGGTGTGTTACTGCGGCGGCGCTTCGCAGGTCCCGTTGGCCATGCACTGCAGGCCCGAGCAGCACGTACCGCCCGTGGTGCAGCTTCCGTTGAGCATCACGCACGGCACTCCCGCGTCCGGCGGCGGCGCGGCGCTCTGCGTCCACTGCGGCGTATGGTTGTGCGTCGTGATGTCCTGGTACGGGAGCCAGAACGCCGGGCGCGACGGATCGGTAACGGCATCGGCCGTGACCATCACGTGGTGCGGCATGACGGCCACCGTCACGTCGATCGCCGCCATCCAGAGCTGCGGCTGCTGGCATAGGGGGTCGAACGTCGATCCGTGCTGCGCGCCAGGCAGCTCCTCGCTGTCGGGCGGGTAGCACTGATACATGTTCGGCTGGTGGTTGCGGACGCGAACGCCGTAGTCGCGCGTCGACGAGAATGCGATCCAGAGGAGCTTGTCGGCCTTGTAGCTGTTGAGGAACGGCGACCACTTGGGCCACGAGTTCGACAGCGGCACGGGGGCCGAGGCGGGCGAGCCATTCGCCGCTTCGAGGTCGATGGGCACGGCGTTGGCCATGTTCGGCATGAGCGTCAGCCGGGCATTCGGATTCGAGAAGCTGTCGTTCGGGCACCCCGCGTGCGGGGTCATCGTGCACGTATCGAGGGCCCCCGAGCCCTGCTGCGCGACGCGGTCGAAGACCACGAGCTGCCCGTCGGGCGAGTAGCCTGGATAGTAATTGTTCTCGCCACCCGAGGTGAGAAACGGCGCCGGCGCCCCGAACTGGCCATTGCCGCTATACGGCATCGTGTAGAGGCTGCCTCCGAAGATGTGATCGTCGTCGTTGTGCAGCCCGTTTTTGCCCATCCACGTGCCGGGCACCTGCGGGATGACGAAGATGACGCTCTTTCCGTCGGCCGACCAATCGGGCATCGTCGCCATCTGCATCGCCGACCCGAGGTTCGTGACCGTCCCGGTCTGCATGTCGGTGTTGCCGTCGTACTGGAAGAGAACGTTCGTCGCTCCGTTGACGGAGCCGAGGCCGTTGGTGATCAAGAACGTGCTGTGATCGGGGAAGAACGTCGCAAAGCTCGGCTGCATCAAGCCAGGCACGCGGCCGTTGCCCGTTCCGCCGACGACCACGCCTGCCTGAAGACCCGCCGTGTAATCCACGAGCGAGGCCATGATGTCCGAGTATTCGTCGTCGGAGTCGTTGTCGTCGTTGTTGATCACCATGCGCCGGCCGTCGCGCGAAAGCGCGTGGCATCCGGTGCACGACGCGAGCGCCAGCGGTGTCGTGATGTCTTGCTCGGGAGTGAGGTCGCCGAACGTCTTTTCCCAGATTTGACCCCCCGTTCCCGCCGCCGAGACAGTCGACTTCCAGTAGTAGATGGCACCGTGCAGGTCGTCCTGGGCGAAGGCCACGCGCACGGAGCTCGCCGAGGTGCTCGCGCACATGCCATCGGTCGTCCCCCGAACGGTGACGGTGACGGCGTCTACGCCGCGGTTCTGGTTGGCGACGGCCGCCCACATCTCCGGGGTGAGCACGAGCTCGCAACCTCCGGAAGCCTGGGGCGGCTGCTCGGTGTCCATCGTCTGGGTGGCGCACGTCGTCGGGACGCGGATATCGGTCGTGGAGTTCTCGAAGTCGACCTCGAACTCCGTGAAGGGTGATCCGAACGGAGTCCATTGGACAGACATGACGTCCATGTTCGGAGGCACGAGGACCCCGTCGTTCGGATACACGATGTTGATGGCGGGCGTACCCGACGGGCATGCCGGGGCGCCCATCCCCGGGAAAGATGGGCAGCCCGCCATGGGGCAGTCGGGGGCCGGAAAGCCGGCGTCCAGAAACGGAACCATTCCGCCGCTGCTGCTGGTGCTTCCGCTGCCTCCGCCGCCGCTGCTGCCGCTGCTGCAACCGAGGTTGCACCCGCCGTCTCCGCCGCCGCTCCCGGAGGAGCTGCCGGACGTGCCCGAGGAGGAGCTGCTGGAGCCCCCGTCGCCGAAGTCGCTCCCGGACGCCTTGCCACAGGCGCCGAGGGCGAAGACCGCCGGCAGCACGAGTCCTGCTACACCAACCCCCAAAGCGCTCGGGCGCATGAGTACGCCTTTTCCTTTCTCGGGTTTGCCCTCGACGGGTTCCACCCAAGTGCACGATGGCGCGTGACTCGCGGAACCGTCACCGAATTTGCGGATTCGTCCGTCGATTCTTCCGCGCGGGTGTGCTCCGCGCCCACCCTACCCCGCTGGTCGGGGCCGATGGTGCTAGGGGTACCCACCTCGGTGGGCATGGCGGCACGAGCATCGACGGCGATTGCGTATCTCGTCCTCGCCATGGTGTGGCCATGCGGAGCCGCCGACGCGCAAACGCCGGTGATCGAGCCTCCCGTGCGCCTCGACACGAGCCGAGTGCCCTACCCCACGTCCGCGCATGGGAGCTCCTCGGTCGTCGTCGACCTTCGCGTCGATCGCGAGGGGCACGTGACCGAGAGCCGCGTCGTCGAGGGCGAGGAGCCCTTCGCGAGCGCGGTGACCGGCGCTGCCGCGTCCTGGCGTTTCCAGCCGGCTCGGCGTGGCGCCGTGCCCGTCGAAGCTCGCATCCGCGTGCGCGTCGGCTTCTCGGCTCCGGAGCCCGCCGCCCAGCCCCCCGAGGCAGCCTCGACTCCCCCGTCCCAGGCTCCGCCCGAAACCGGCGTGCAGGAAGTCACGGTCCACGGAGTGCGCCCCGAGCCGGGCCAACAGGAGATGAGCGGCGGCGAGGTGCGCCAAATGCCGGGCGCCTTCGGCGACGCGTTCCGTGCGATCGAGGCGCTCCCCGGGGTCACGCCGCTGGTCAGCGGCTTGCCGTACTTCCTCGTGCGCGGCGCCCCGCCGGGGGACACCGGCTTCTACATCGACGGTGTGCGCGTACCGGCGCTCTTTCACCTGGGCGTCGGCGCGGCTGTGATTCACCCCGGCCTCGTCGAGAAGGTGGACTTTTACCCGGGCGGCTATCCGGCCCGCTTCGGTCGCTTCACGGGCGGCATTCTCTCCGGTGAAGTCCTGCCGACGCCCGAACGGCCGCACTACGAGGCGAGCGTCCGGCTGCTCGACGCCGGTGCCCTCGCGAGCGCTCCGTTCGACGGCGCGCGGGGCGACGCTCTCGCCTCCGGCCGCTACGGCTATCCGGGTCCGCTGCTCTCCCTGTTCGCGAAGGACACGAGCCTCGCGTACGGGGACTACCAGACTCGCGTCCGCTGGCGCACGGCCGCCGGCGACGATCTGGGCGCCTTCCTCCTCGGCAGCTACGACGCGCTCTCGGAGCGAAACTCGAGCACGGGAAAGTGGGTGCAGCTCCTCGGGTTGCAGTTTCATCGCGCCGACCTCCGCTGGGATCACCGCACGAGCGACACCGGCAAGCTGCGCGTCGCGCTCACGCTTGGATACGATCGCTCGGAGACGAGCGACGGGTCGAACGCCGATACGACGAGCTACATCGAGAGCGGGACCTTCGGCCTCCGAGCCGAATGGTCCGATCGCGCCGGGGCTGCCGCCGACGTGCGCGCCGGCGCCGACGCGATCCTGGCGCCGTACCGGGTCGTCGCTCCGTACAACGGTCCGGTCAACGGACTGTTCGGACCTGGTGTCGGCTCATCGGGCTCCGCGGCGTTCCTCCAGACCGACTTCGACATGGGGGTTCACGGTGAGCTGGTCTGGCGCCCAGCCCCGCGCGTCGAGCTCCGCCCCGGGCTGCGCGTCGACGCGTTCACGGCAAGCTACTCCGGCAGCAGTACGCTGCTCGGCATCACCGCCCAGCCGCGCGCCGTGGGAGCGTTCGATCCTCGCATGGCCGCCCGCTGGGACGTGACCTCGAGGCTGGCCATGATGGTCGCGCTCGGCGTCGCCCACCAGGCGAGCAACATCCCCTTCCCCTCCCCGGGATTGCAGTTCTCCGAGCTCGGGCGCGGCCTTCAGAGCTCGTTTCAGTACAGCGCGGGCGCCGAGATCAAGCTGCCCGCCGGGTTCACCGCCACGGGCGACCTGTTCCTGCACGACTACACGGGGCTCGTCGACTACATCGACTCGTGCCCGTCTGGCGAAGCGACGTGCACGTTCAAGGGCCGGTCCGTCGGCGTCGAGGTCCTTGTGCGACGCCCTCTGACCGAGCGTCTCACCGGCTGGCTGTCGTACACGCTGTCGCGAACCGATCGCGACGCGTTCTACCTGGGAGCCTGGTCGCGGCGGCTCAGCGAGTTCGATCGCACCCACGTAGCCAACCTCGTCCTGGCGGCCGACCTGGGCAAGCGTTGGCGCACCGGGGTTCGGCTGCTCGGCTACTCGGGCCTTCCCTACTCGACGATTACCGGCAGCGTGGGACCGCCCAATGCGCGCGAACCCCCGTTCTTCCGAATCGACGTGCGCATCGAGAAGAAGTGGAACGCGCTCGGCGGCACGATGGCGCTGGTCCTCGAGTGGCTGAACGCCCTCCTGAGCAAGGAGTCCATCGGAACGAGCTGCTCGACGACGGTCTCGCACGGTCAGCTCATCCCGACCCAGTGCCAGCCAAACCAGATCGGGCCCATCACGTTCCCGAGCGTCGGTCTCGAGGCCTCGTGGTGAAGCCAACGTCACGGTGGCGACTTCGATGTTAGCTGGATGTTAGCTGCATGTCGGACGAAACCAGGGCCAGATTGCGGTTTGGTGACGATCCGGGGCAGCCGCAGAGGGGGTCACGCGCTCACATTGGCCCTGACCCTGGCCACGGCGTGCGGCGACTCGTCGTCGGGTGACGGAACGAGCTCCGGATCGAGCTCGGGATTGAGCGGCGGCAGAGACGCCGGCACCGACCACGGCTCGACGAGCTCCGGCTCGGGCTCGGGCTCGGGCTCGAGCAGCGGGTCGGACGGTGGACCGGCCGACGGGGGCTCGAGCGAGGCCACGATTGCCGACGCGAGCGATTCGGGGGCCGCACCGGAAGCCGGGCCGCGCAGCGATGTCCTGGCCGTCATGGAGCGCGTGGCCGACTGGCAAATCGCGCAGCTCGCGAACACCGACGCATCGAACGCGGACACCTGGGTCCAGTCGGTCTTCTTCGCGGGGCTCATGGCGACCTACCGCGCGACCGGGCAGGCGAAGTATCTGCAGCGCGTCGAGTCCTGGGGGACGGCAAACAATTGGACGCTGGGAACCATGCCGAGCAACCCCAACGATCAGTGCGCGAGTCAGTCCTACCTGGAGGTTTACGCGATCGACCAGAACGCCGCCGAGATTGCGCCGACGCAGTCGGAGCTCGACACCGTGGTCGCATCGCCGATACCGGGGCACATGGTCTGGTCGTGGGAAGACGCGCTCTTCATGGCTCCGCCCGCCCTCGCGCGCCTCGGCGCGGTGACCTCGCAGACCAAGTACCTCGACGCGATGAGCACGATGTGGTGGGACACCACGGCCTATCTGCAGGATACCCAGTCGGGGCTTTTCTGGCGCGACTCGACCTATTTCGGCAAGACGTGCCCCAATGGCCAGAAGATGCTCTGGTCCCGGGGAAACGGCTGGGTGCTTGCGGGAACCGCGCGCGTGCTCGAGGACTTGCCGACGAGCCACCCCGCGTACGCCAAGTTCGTCGGCTTGCTCCAGCAGATGGCCGGGAAGATCGCAGCGCTGCAGAGACCCGACGGATACTGGTCGTCGTGCCTCACCGACACGCAGGACTACCCCGAGCCGGAAACGAGCGGCACTTCGGCGTTCGTGTACGCGCTCGCCTGGGGAATCAACCACGGCCTCTTGCCGAGCGCCCAATACGGCGCGGTCGCTCAGAACGGGTGGAACGCGCTGGTGACGGCCGTCGACGGCACCGGCAGGCTCGGCTGGGTCCAGCCGGTGGGCGCTGCCCCCGGAGTGTCAGCGGCTGCGGATACCGCACCCTACGGCTGCGGGCTCTTCCTCCTCGCGGGAAGCGAGCTCGCGAAGCTGCCCCCGTGACGGCCGGACGAGCGCGCTCGCCTACTCCCGCTCGCTCTCGCCCGTGAGCCGCGCGATGCCCTCGCGGATGCGGTCCATGTCGACGTCTCCTTCCAAGACCTCCCTGGCTGCGTAGCCGATACCCGCCGCCACGAGCAGCTGGCCGAGACGCGAGCCGAGCAGGCTGCCCGCGACGAACCCCATCCCCGCTGCGGCGCCGATCACCACATAGGGTCGCTTTCGCACCTGTTCTTCGACCTGCGCGCCCAGGTTTCGGCCGGCGGCCCGGAGGCGCGCCAGGTCTCCCCGTGCGCGCTCCGCGCGGGCTGCGCCACGCGTGCTCGTGCGTTCCTCCTGTCCCGTCGGCTGCGGTGCGCGCTCGTTCAATTCTGCTCGGTTCATGTCCAGGCTCCCTTGTCGACTCGAAGCTCGCTCGTCGAGGCCTCGTCGACCCGCGTGGCTGCCGTGCAAGACGGGTGCACGACGGAGCTCGCGCGCGCTGCGCAACCGATCCGCTCGGGGCACAGGTCTCGCTTACGGGCGCACGGGGAGGCCTCCCATGGCTCGCGCGATCAAAGACGTCGTAGCACTCTTGAACCGCCTCATTCAGCTCGACCACGACGCGATCGAGGCGTGCAAGGCGGCGATGGACCGCGTCGTGCGGACCGAGGATCGCGCCCAGCTTGCAGCCATCTTGGCCGATCACCGGCGCCACACCGAGGAGCTGGCGTTCGTCGTCCGCAACCTCGGCGGCGATCCGGCGAGCCATGGCGATCTGCGGCAGGCGCTCACGAAGGGCAAAGTCGTGCTCGGTGCGCTGTCCGGCGAACGCGCGGTACTAGAGGCCGTGCGCGGCAACGAGGCCGAGGCCGTCGCGGCGTACGCGGATGCCGTTTCCCAGCGCGGCATTCCGGTCGACGTGATGACGGTGCTGGAACGACAGCTCGCGGTCGAGCGCCGCCACCATGCAGCGCTGGGCGCGCGCCTCGAGTCGAGCCGGTCCGCGACCGACAGACCACCACCAGAGTCCCGGCGCTAGGGGCTGCGTCGCTACGCGAAGGACGTGGCTCGCCGGCTGCGGCGCGACGCCACACCGTAGCGAATTGTCTTGCTCGCGGCCGCCGGCCGCGCCGTTCGCGCGTGCTATGCGTGAGCCCGTGAAGCAGAACGCGGAGCTGACGGCCGCGCTCGAGGCCGCCCTCGTCCGTGAGCTCCGGGCGACGTACGGGCAGCTCAACGACGGTCACTTCGGCACCCGGCTGAAGCCGCCGACCCTCGAGCTCGTCGCCAGACACTCGACGCTCGGCCGGTGGATTCCAGCCACGCGTACGATCGAGATATCGCGGCCGCTCGTCGTCGGGCGGCCGTGGACCACCGTCGTGGAGGTGCTCAAACACGAGATGGCCCACCAGTACGTGCACGAGGTCCTGGGCGAGCGCGACCAGACTCCGCATGGGCAGGCGTTCCGGGAGGCCTGCGCGCGTCTCGGCATCGACGCGCGCGCGTCCGGCGAACCCGAGGGCGAACGCGCGCGGGAGAGCGCCGCCGACGAGCGGGTCGTCGAACGAATCGCGCGCCTGCTCGCGCTCGCCGAGAGCCCCAATCAGCACGAGGCGGAGGCAGCCATGACGGCCGCGCAGCGGCTGATGCTGCGGCACAACCTGGAAGCCGTGCGCACCCAGCAGGTGCGCGACCACCGGTTCGCCCACCTCGGCAAGCCTACGGGACGCGTGCTCGAGCACGAGCGCCTGGTCGCGATGATCCTGGGGAAGCATTTCTTCGTCGAGGCCATCTGGATCCCGGTGTACCGGCCGCTCGAGGGCAAGCGTGGCAGCGTGCTCGAGATGTCCGGCACCGGGTCGAATCTCGCCATCGCCGAGTATGTCCACGGATTCCTGCATTCGACCGCCGAGCGCCTTTGGGCCATGCACAAGCTCGCCGGCGCCATCGAGAGCGACCGCGACCGGCGCACGTATCTGGCCGGGGTCATGACGGGCTTCGCCGACAAGCTCTCTCGTCAGGACGCGCAGAGTCGTTCCGAAGGCCTCGTGTGGGTACGCGACGGCGACCTCGCGACGTATTTTCGCCGCAGGCATCCCTACGTACGCCACGTTCGCCATGCCGGGCAGCGCCGCACGGAGGCCTGGGCGCACGGACGCGAAGCGGGCAGGCAGATTGTCCTGCACAAGCCGGTGCAAGCGGCCGCCGAGTCGCGCGGCAAGCTGCTGCCGCGCAAGTTCTGAACGGGCGTAGGATAAAGGGCACGCAATGGTGGACAAGAACCCCACGAGCGCCGAAGTCACCGCCAAGTACCGGCAGCACCTCTTCCCCAGCACGGCCACGTATTACGCCGAGCCGGTCGCTCTCGAGAGCGGCCACGGGATGACCCTTCGCGACTTCGACGGCAACACGTATCTCGACTTCTTCGGCGGCATCCTCACGGTCAGTGTCGGGCACAACAACGGAAGCGTGAACGCGGCGGTTCGCGCCCAGATGGAACGCCTGGGACACGTTTCGACCGTGTACCCGACCCTGCCGATCGTGCAGCTCGCCGAGAGGCTCGTGAGGCTCGCGCCCGCCGCTGCCGCGGCCGGCCGGCTCGAGAAGGCGTTCTTCTGCACGAGCGGCACGGAGGCCGACGAAACAGCCGCCCTCCTCGCTCAGGCGTACACGGGAAGACAGGAGCTCGTCGCGCTCCGTCACGGGTACTCGGGACGCAGCCTGCTCGCCCAGTCACTCGATGGACACGCCAAGTACCGTGTCGTGCCCTCGCAGGCGGCCGCGGTGAAGCACGCGCACGCGCCCTATTGCTACCGCTGCCCGTTCGGCCTCACCTATCCGAGCTGCGACCTCAAGTGCGCGAAGGACGTCGAAGAGTTGATCCAGACGACGACCGTCGGACAGATCGCCGGCGCGATTGTCGAGCCCATCCTCGGCGTGGGCGGGTTCATCACGCCGCCGCCGGGCTGGATGCAAGCGTTCGTCGCGATCGTCCGCAAGTATGGCGGCGTCCTCATCGCCGACGAGGTGCAGACCGGCTTTGGACGCACGGGCGGCAAGATGTGGGGTATCGAGCACGAGGGTGTCGTCCCGGACGTGATGACGATGGCGAAGGGAATCGCCAACGGGTACCCCATCAGCGCGGTGCTGACGACGGCGCCCATCGCGGACGCGTGGAAGGCCGGGAACATCGCGACGTTCGGCGGGAATCCCATCTCGTGCGCAGCGGCCAACGCGACCATCGACGTGATCGAGGAGCGCCGGCTCGTCGACAACGCCGCCGCGATGGGGGCACTCTTGCGTGAGGGGCTCGAAGGCTTGAAGGCAAAGCACAGGGTGGTAGGCGACGTGCGCGGGCGCGGGCTGATGCAGGGTGTCGAGCTCGTCGCGGACGAGAGGGCCGGCGACCGTACGCCCGCCGTCGAGGCGACGACGCGCCTGTTCGAGGAGACCAAGAAGCGAGGACTGCTCGTCGGGCGCGGCGGCCTGTACGGCAACGTGGTGCGAGTCGCGCCGCCGCTCGTCGTGGGCAAGACGGAAATCGAGCAAGCGCTGCGCATCCTCGACGAGGCCCTGGCCGCCATCGGGCCCTAGCCGGGAGGGGGCTCACGAAGGTGCGCGCCGCGTCGCCGGCAGGACCCCCTGGCGCGCTCGCTCGGCCTTTCGGCTGAGGCGGTCGGCGCGCTTCTTCGCGTGCTCGGCAGATTCGCCCGTTCCGCGGGCCGCCCACTCGAGCGCCTGCACGGGGGACTTCACCCAGTGCTCGTAGAGCTTCGCGAGCTCGAGACGCACCGACGGGTCGTCGACCGCAGCGGCGAGGCGCTCGAAATCCGCGAGCGCGCGAGCCCGATCGCCGCGCGCTTTGGCAACGTCGGCTCGCGTACGCAGGAGCTCCGGAGCACCACCGCCACGCTCGACGGCCGCTTCGGCCGCTGCCTGCGCGTGTTCGAGCGCCCCCGCGCGCCGTAGCGTCGACGCGACACCGGCGAGGTCGCCGGGCGCGAGGCCGTCGCTCAGGGGTTCCCCGTAGATTCCGACGAGCGCCGCCATCGCGACGACATCCCACGCGTTGTGCTCGATGACCCCGAGGAGGGCTCCGGCGTCGCCGGTGCGCAGGAAGTGCAGGTAGCACGCGCTCACGTCGCCGGATTCGACGTCGTCGCACCGCTCGAAGCCGAGCACCTCGCGCTCGAGCGCGACCAGACGGCAGCCTTGTTTCATGCGCTTGCCGTGAACCCGCCGCGCGACATGCAAGAGGTCCAGGTGGGGAGGCGTCGGCGGCACCGGCATGCGTGCCATGACGAACCGCGTGCGGAGCAGCGGCATGTCGAAGCTCTTGCCGTTGAACGTGACGAGGGCCGAAGCCGAGGCGATCCGCTCGCGGACCCGCTCGAGCATGGGCCCCTCTTCGCCGAGCGCGCGCACCAGGAGCTGCTCGAGAACGAGCGTCCCGGCGTCCCACCACGCGAGCCCCACGAGGAAGGCGACCGTCCCCGCCCCGCCCGAGAGGCCGGTGGTCTCCGTGTCGAGGTACAGCACGCCGCGCGGGTCGCAAGCCGCCAGGCCGGGATCGAGCGACAGCAAGGCGAGCAGCTCGAAATTGGCGTCGGCGGCGCCCGAGATGGCCGCGCGCCCCGTGCGATGGGCCGCCGAGAGCCTCTGCACGCGCACGTGAAGGGGCCCGCCGGGCGTGGGGAGCGTCGCGAACGGAAGGTCGACGGTATCGACGGGGGGCGAAGGGGCCGGGCGCCGGCGCGCACCGCGCTCGAGGGTTGCCTGGATGCGGGCGCGAAGGTCGGCCAGGACGCCGCTTCGGTCCGCCGCCAATCCGGCGTTCGCAGCACCCGGCGCGTCCGCCGCAGGGGACGCGGGCATCCCCGTGAGCACGAGCCTGGCAAGCTTGCTCTGGAGCGACACGGAGACCCTGAAAGACGTTACATCGGTTCAGTGCCCGTTGCCAGTGACGATGGCCCGGCGCACCGAAGCGAGCGGCGCGTCATCGCGGAGTCGAATCTCGCCCCCTTCGCCCATCCGCTCGACGCCGAGCGATCGCCAGAGGGCGTCGAGATCGACCGCGCCTCCGCGCAGCGCGAGCTGCGAGTACAGACCATCGAGGACGTGGGTGGAGGTCGCCTCGTCGCCGGTTCGCAGGAAGTCCTGAACGCGCGCCTCGTGTGTCGCGTCTCCCTGGCGGGCCAGCACGGCGCGCAGGGCGTCGTCCAGCGAACGGCCCCCGTGCGTCTCCTGCAAGATGCCGACGTCGGCCATCAAGGCGAAGAGCGCGCCGCCCCAGTAGGTCGAATCGATGTCGTCGCGCTCTTCGATGTTGGCGGGGGACGACGGCCGACGTATGCCGCGCGGCATTTCTTCGACGAAATGCTTCCACAAGTCGGTCTCGCGGATCCACCCCGCGCGCTCGCGCAGGATGGGCTCGTAGTACGTCGCCAGCCCCTCCTCGAGCCAGTGGCCCTCGCCGACGAACGACGGCGTTCCCAGATGAAACAGCTCGTGGACGACCACCCAGTCATCGTGAGCAGTCGCAGGGCTGGTGTCCGATCCGAAGAGCAGCGCAACCGACGCGCCCGCGAGCGAGAACACGCGGCCGAAAACGACTTCGTCGGCGCCGCTCACGGGCACGACGAACACGGTCGCGTCGACCGGAAAGCGCCCGAAGAGCCCTGCCACGCACTCGGCGCCGTGCTCCACCCACTCGACGGCTCCGCGGTCGGTCATCGCGAGCGGACGCCCCAGAACGGCGACCTGCAGCGACGCCCCGCCTACCGCCACGCGAGCGGTGCGCACCTGGCCGAACGCCGTGTAGCTGGCCTCTCCGAGCTCGCGCGCGCGAAGCACGTATCCCCCGTCCCCCCCGGACCGCAGCCCCGTCACGAAACGCGCTTTGTCGCCGGTTCCCACGCGCACGTGCAGGACGGCCTCGCCAGACGGTGCAGGGACGAGCAACCACGCGGACGCCGAGCCGACGATCGCGTCGCCGACGCGACGAGCGCAATCGATCCCACGGCATCCCGACGCGAGGGCTTCGAGATCGACCGCGTAGCGGAGACGACAACGCGTGCGGCACTGCGGAACGACCCACGCGTCGCCGGTGCGCGCGACCGCCCGCGCCGTTCCGCCCGCCTCCAGCAGCGCTACGTCGCGCACCGCGCCGGGCGGGCCGGCCATGACGAGCGTCTGCGAGGGTGCGTGCTCGAAGGTCGACTCGACGCCGAGGACCCACGAACCGGGCGCGGGCACGGCGAGCACGTAGGAATACGCCAGGGGACCGCTCGCGGGCCCGACCGCGTCGCGGGCGCACCCGGCGCCGAGCGCGGCAGTCAATACGGCGACGACGGGCAGGGCGCGCACGCCCGTCAGCATAGCGTCGAGTCGGGTAGTTCGAAGCCGCCTGGCGAGCTCCGCCGCCAGACGAAGGCACCGGCGCCTACTCCAGGTCGTCCGGAGCCCCGCCGCGCATCGCCGCGTCGAGCATGTCGCTCATCCCCATGGCCAGCGGCCGCGGCAGCTCGTGGGCGTGAAAGAGCCCCACGTCCGCGATCTCGAGCTCGTTCTGCGGGACCCGCACCGGCTCGTCGATCTCGCATTCGACGACCACGGTCACCGCGTGAAAGCGCGGGTCCCGGTCCGGCCGGGAGTACACGCCGACCAGCCGCCTCACCTCGCAGCGATCCACGCCCGCCTCTTCCGCGAGCTCTCGCTCGATCGTCCGCCGGAGCGTCTCGCCCCATTCGAGCGTGCCGCCCGCCAGCGCCCACTCACCCACGTCGGCGCGACGCACGAGGAGCCAGCGGCCGTCCCGGGTGCGCGCCGCGGCCGCGATGCCCACGACGGGACGCCGCAAAAGATGCCTCGCCACCTCCTTCACGATGACGAAGAGACCTGCGGGGATGCGCCAACGAGCCATGCCGGTGGACTCTTTATCCTCGGATGGCCAGTCGTGATAGGCCAAGCTGCATGAAGCTCGTCACCTTCCGACTCGACGCCCACGAGCGCGCCGGCGTCCTCGTGGAAGACGCCGTGATCGATCTGGCGAACGCCTTCGCCTGGTACGAGCATATCGAGGGCAGGCGCTGCGATCCGGCTCACGTCGTCTATCGCTACGGCAAGGGGGTGCTCGGGTTCATCGAGCACGCGAGCGTCGCGCGCCCGGCGGCGGAGGTGATCGTAGGGGCCCACGCCAATCGCGCCTTGCCTCACGCGTTCGACGGACGCCTCCTGCGCCACGCGTTCGCCGACGTGTCGCTGCGCGCGCCGCTTCCGCGACCGCCTTCCATCCGCGACGGCTACGCGTTCCGCCGGCACGTCGAAGCGGCACGGCGTAACCGTGGGCTCGAGATGATCCCCGAGTTTGACCGATTCCCGGTCTTTTACTTCACGAATCACCACGCCGTGATCGGGCCGGGCGACGTTCACGTGCGCCAGCGACACCTCGAGGGGCTCGACTACGAGCTCGAGGCCGCGATCGTCGTCGGAAAGGAGGCCGTAGACCTCGAAGCCGCCGAGGCCGACGCGGTCATCTTCGGAATGACCATCATGAACGACTGGTCGGCTCGCGGACTGCAGATGGAGGAGATGAAGCTGAACCTCGGTCCCGCGAAGGGCAAGGACTTCGCCACGTCGCTCGGCCCGTGGCTCGTGACGATTGACGAGCTCTTGCCGCGCGCCGTCGAGACCGATCGGGGCCTCGCGTTCGATCTACCCATGCGGGCGTCGGTCAACGGCGAGAACCTGTCGCGCGGCAACGTGAAGGACATGACCTTCACGTTCGCGCAGATTCTCGAGCGCGCGAGCTACGGTGCGAGGCTCGTACCCGGCGACGTCGTCGGCAGCGGCACCTGCGGGACCGGCTGCCTTCTCGAGCTCAACGGCGCCAAGGCGGCCGACAGCCGCTGGCTCAAGCCGAACGACTCGGTCGTCCTCGAGATCGAGGGCTTGGGCAAGCTGCAGAATCGCATCGTGCTCGACGTCGACCGCGCGGCCCGGGTCTGAAGCGCCGCCGGCCCGGTCGTGCCGGAAACCGATGGCGTCGCCTCGCCGGAAATAGGCTCGTAACAGTTCGGGATGGAAGGCGACTCAGGCACGGTGATACGAAGGTCGGTGCCATGCCCACCCTGCGGCACTTCACCGTCGTTCCCCGTCTTCCGCCGGCCCTCGAGAGTCTCCGCGACATCGCGTATAATCTCTGGTGGTCGTGGGCGCGCGTCGCGCACGAGCTCTTCGTCCGAATCGACCCCGACCTGTGGGAGACCGTCCACGGCAATCCCATCGAGCTCCTCGCGCGTGTCGACCAGGGGAGACTCGAGGAGCTAGCCGCTGATGACGCCTTCACCAGCCATCTGGAGTCGGCGTGGACCACCTTCCAGCGCTACATGCAGCGCGAGGGCTGGTTCAGCAAGCACTTCCCCGAGGCCTCGGGCGCGCGCATCGCCTACTTCTCGATGGAGTACGGCATCCACGAGTGCTTGCCGATCTACTCGGGCGGCCTGGGCGTGCTCGCCGGCGACCACCTGAAGACCGCGAGCGACCTCGGACTGCCCCTCGTGGGCGTGGGGCTCGCGTACGCCGAGGGGTACTTCCGGCAGGCGCTCAACGCCGACGGCTGGCAGGACGAGCGCTACCCGATCAACGACTGGCGCAGAATGCCGGTCTTGCCCGTCCTCGACGCCGCGGGCAAACGCCTGCTCATCCACGTGCAGTACCCGCACGGGGTGGTGCTGGCCCAGCTCTGGAAGGTGCAGGTCGGCCGGGTGCCCTTGCTCCTCCTCGACGCGAACCTCGCCGAGAACGCCCCCGCCGACCGCTCGATCACCGGGCCGCTGTACGGCGGCGATCAGGAGTTCCGCGTCCGGCAGGAAATCATGCTCGGCATCGGCGGGGTGCACGCGCTCGAGGCGCTCGCGCTGACCCCGACCGTGTGTCACATGAACGAGGGTCATTCGGCGTTCCTCGCCATCGAGCGCATCGGTCGCGTCATGCGCGAACGCGGAGTTCCCTTCCCGGTGGCCGCCGAGGCCAACAGCGCGGGCAACATCTTCACGACGCACACGCCCGTGCCCGCCGGCAACGACGCCTTCGAACCTGCCCTCGTGCGCCGATACCTCGAGCCGTACCGCTCGGCGCTCGGCATCTCCGATTCGGACCTGCTCGCCCTCGGTCGGATCGAGCCACGCGACCAAGCCTCACCCTTCTCCATGCCCGTCCTCGCGATGCGTGCCTCGGACCACTACAACGGCGTCAGCGAGCTACACGGCGAAGTCTCGCGCAAGATGTGGCAGGGCCTCTGGCCCGACCTGCCGACGCACGAGATCCCCATCGACTTCATCACCAACGGCGTCCACACGCCCTCGTGGATCGCCTCGGAGATTGGCGCTCTCTATACGCGTTACCTCGGACCGCGGTGGGCCGAGCAGCTCGACGACACCGAGCTCTGGGCGCGCGCGATGGAGATCCCCGACGCCGAGCTGTGGCAGGTGCACGAGCACCGGCGCCACCAGCTCGTGCAGCACGTGCGGCGGTGGCTTCGCGCCGCGGCCGAGAGGCGCGGCGCAGGACGCGACGAGCTCGCCCTGGCCGACGAGGCGCTCGATCCGAACGCGCTGACCATCGGTTTTGCCCGCCGCTTCGCGACGTACAAGCGGGCGACGCTCCTCTTCAGCGACCTCGCCCGCGTGAAGAAGCTCCTCGGCGATCCGGAGAGGCCGGTCCAGCTCGTTTTTGCAGGCAAGGCGCATCCGCAGGACAAGGGCGGCAAGGAGCTCATTCGCTCGATCGTGCACGCCAGCCGCGATTCCGCTCTGCGCGGCCGCGTCGTCTTCGTGGAGGACTACGACATGCGCATCGCGCGCTCCCTGGTGAGCGGCGTGGACGTGTGGCTCAACACGCCGCGCCGCCCGCTGGAGGCGAGCGGAACGAGCGGCATGAAGGCGGCGGCGAACGGCGCGCTCTCGTTGAGCGTGCTCGACGGCTGGTTCGCCGAGGCATGGCGCGACAACGGCTGGGAGATCGGCTGGGCGATCGGCCGTGGCGAAGAGTACCCCGACGCGAGCGGCGACGCTCGGGACGCCGAGCTCCTCTACGACCTGCTCGAACGCGAGGTCGTCCCCCTCTTCTTCGCCCGCGACGGCATGGCGCGGCTGCCCCGCGGGTGGGTACGGCGCATGAAGACCAGCATCGCGAAGCTCGTCCCCCGGTTCAACACGGGCCGCATGGTCCGCGAGTACACGAGGCGCTTCTACGTGCCGGCCATCAAGCTGACGCACAACCTGACCGACGGCAACCTCGCCGCCGCCAAGGCGCTCACCCAGTGGAAGGAGCACGTCCGCGCCGTCTGGCAAGACGTCGCGGTACGCGAGATCAAGCTCGAGTCCCGCGACGAGGTCTCCGTGGGCGAGCCGCTCCACGTCTCGGCGACCGTGCAGCTCGGCGGCCTCACGCCGGGAGACGTGGCGGTGGAGCTTTATCACGGGCCCACGGCTGGCGGACACGAGATCGCCCGCGGCAGCATCGTGCGCATGCTGCCGGTCGAGCGCGTCGCCGACGGCTTGTGGCAGTTCCGGGGGGAAATTGCGACGAGCGACAGCGGCGCCCACGCGTTCGCCGCGCGCGTCGTCCCGTACAACGAGGCGATGAGCCATCCGTACGAGACGTCCCTCATCCGCTGGGCGTGAGCCGTCTCCTTCTTCGAGAGGGGCGCGATTCGGGTAGGCTGTTCGCGATGGAGACCGCCCTCCACGCCGCCCAGCCCTCGGACGTGATTCGCGTGCACGCTCCGGCCAGCGGCGAGCTTCTCTCCGAGCTGCGGGTGACGAGCGCCGAAGAGGTGCGCCGCGCCGTATCGCGTGCGCGCAAAGCACAAGAGGCGTGGGCCGTCCTTCCCCCCCTCGAACGCGCGGAGCGCTTGACCCGCCTGCGCGACGCCCTGGCCGATCGCGCCGAAGACCTAGCCAATCAGCTCTCCAGCGAGTGCGGCAAGCCGCGGCAGGAGGCGCTCGTTCACGAGGTGACGGTGCTGCTCGATCTCCTGACCTGGTGTTGCAAGCGCGCTCCGAGCGCCCTCGCGCCCCAGGCGATCGCGTACCACCTCTTGAAGCATCGGGCCGGCGAGGTGCGCTTCGTTCCACGGGGGGTCGTCGGCGTCGTGTCGCCGTACAACTTTCCCCTGGTCATCGCGATGGGCAGCGTCGTCGAGGCTCTCGTCGCCGGCAACGCGTGCATCGTCAAACCCAGCGAGGCCGCTCCCCTGGCACTCCTCGAGGCCAAGGCCATTTACGACTCGACCGGCTTGCCCGAGGACCTCTTCGCCGTCGTAATCGGGCGCGCCGACACGGGGCGAGCCCTGATCGAGGCGGGGATCGATCACTGCGTCTTCACGGGCTCGGTCGAAGGGGGGCACCAAGTGGCCGCCGCGTGCGGCGCCCGCGGGGTCTCTTGCACGATGGAGCTCGGCGGCAAGGCCCCGCTCCTCGCATGCGAGGATTGCGATCTGGAGCGCACCGCGCGCGCCATCGTCTTCGGCGCGTTCGCCAACAGCGGGCAGGTTTGCGTCTCGGTCGAACGCGTGTATGCCCACGAGCACGTCTACGAGCCGCTCATCGAACGCGTCCGCGCGCTCACGGGCGAGCTGCGCCAGGGCGACCCTTCGCGCGACTGGGTCGACGTGGGCGCTCTCGTTCTCCCTCGGCAGCTCGAGGTAGCGCGCCGCCACGTCGACGACGCCCTCCACCGCGGAGCGCGGCTCGTGTGCGGCGGCCACGCCCTGCCGGGACCCGGGCGCTTCTACGAGCCGACCGTCCTCGCCGACTGCGACCCCTCCATGCTCGTGATGCGCGAGGAGACCTTCGGCCCGATTGTCGCCATGATGCGCGTTCGCGACGACGAGCAGGCGCTGGCGCAGGCAAACGACTCTCCGCTTGGCCTGAGCGCGTACGTCTTCACCAGGTCGCCCGCTCGCGGCCGTGATCTCGCCGACCGCCTCCAGGCGGGCACGGTCCTCGTCAACGACGTGCTGTCCGGTTACGCGGCCGTCGAGGCGCCCTTCGGCGGCGTGAAGCAGTCCGGGTTCGGGCGCGTGCACGGCGAGGAGGCCCTGCGCGACATGTGCCACCGAAAGCACGTGGGCTACGATTGCATTCGGCCGCCTGCCCGCGATCCCATCTGGTTTCCGTACACGGCCAAGAGCTACCAGTGGCTGCAGCGCGGCGTACGCCTGCTCTACGGCGGCGGGAGCCTCGCGAAGCGGATCGGGTCGCTCTTCTGAAGCGCGTGTGAACGGATTGGCGCATTCGTTGACGAGGCCGGTACCTGCGCGCCGGGGTGGACGCAAGGCCTTGAACGCGCGCCGCTCGGCGGGGCCGCCGCGGTGCTTTCCACTTCCTCGGACGCCGGCGCGCAGGAGCGCTTCCGGCCGCCGCCGCCGCACTGGGTCGCGCGGTATCGGCCCGTCTACCATCACGGCTACGCGCAGTCTGCCGCTAGCCCTCTCGCCTCGCCCACGGCCGCGGAAACAGACCCGGCACGCGCTTCATGTGCTCGCCGTACCCCGGCCTGCGCGCGAGCGAACGCTTGTCGATGAGCCGCACGCTCACCCGGGCGAACATCAGCGTGATGCCGAGCGGGCCTACGACCGTCCACCACCACGACGGCTCTGCGGCGAGACCGAAGAGGTAGATGCCCCACCAGAACGTGAGCTCGCCCAGGTAGTTCGGGTGCCGGCACAGCGACCAGACACCCGTGTCCAGGATGCGGCCCGGCGTCGCCGGCGCGAGGCGAAACGCGCGGAGCTGCTCGTCGGCGACGGCCTCGAGGATGACCGCGCCCGCCGTCACCACGAGCGCCGCGACGTCGAGGATGCCGAGCGGGCGGGTACCCAAAGCGGTCGCCGGCACGAGCGAGAGGCACCCGAGATACACCCATATGGTCGGCATCATGTGAAAGCCGACGAAACTGATGACCCAGTACGGGCGGCCTTTGCCGCGGTGGTCCGCGTACCGCCAGTCTTCGTGCGTGAGCCCTTGCCACCCACGCGCCCAGTTGAACGTGAGGCGCGCGCCCCAGGCGAGCACGAGGACCACGACGATGGCCTCTCGCGCGAACGGGACTCCCGGCGCATGCCCGATGGCAAGCACCGGCGCGATGACCATCGGCGCGACGCTCCAGTACGGGTCGTAGAAGCTCGAGTTGTCGAACACCACGCTGAAGCCGAAGACGGCCACGGTCGCGGCGACGTCAGCGGCCGCAATCGTCTCCCACGCGGGCGTTCCAGCGGCGAAGAGCGTCCAGACCAAGACCCCGACGGCGCACGCGACGCCGTACGCGAGGGCGATCCATGCGAACGCGACTTGGCGCGAGCCGGACCGTTGCATCCCGCCGCGGGGGATAGCGCCCTTGTCCAGCGAGGACAAGGGGGGTCGCTAGCGTCGTCCCTCGGCGCGTACCTCGACCACGCGCCCACCGCACGCGGAGCACGCGCCGTCGTACTCGAGACGCGCCGTGAACTCGCCATTGTCTTTGGAGTAGAGCGCGCGCGAGCTCGTCGACGCGACGTGGTCGCGCCAATCTTGGATGGCTGCGCCGCATCGGGCGCACACCGCGTGCATGTGGAATCCCTCCGACGTCCGGCCGGACGACATGCGCTGGACGAGCGCCAGGCTGCGCTGCACGCGCTGGTGCCTGTCGGCCGTCGGCGCGTCCGACGCCGTCGGTGGTGCCGAGTCTTTGGGCGTGGGGGGTCTCGCCATGAGTATTTCCTAGAACGGTGGGAACGGCTTCTCTGACTGGAACAATAAGGCCAACGGCATCAGAAGGGCCCGCCGATCCGGGCGACGGCCCCGCCGCGGGTGGGCGTCACGTCGAGCAGCGCCCCGGCCTCCGGATGGGGGGTGGCGGCCCTCTCGGCGAAGAACACCCACGCCGCAGCCCCGAGCGCGACGACGCCGACGCCGAGCGAGATGTCCGCGAAGAGCGCCTTCTGCCTCGCGGCGGCGAGATTGGACGAGCCGCAGGTGGGCGCGCAGGTGCGCCGCAGGTCGTCGAGGTCGCTCTTGGCCGTCAGACCGAAGTACGCGAACCCCACGCCACCGAGCAGACCAACTCCCGAAAGGACAATCGCGACGGGCGACAGGCCTTGCTTGGCAGGAGCCGCCGCGAGCGACTCGCCGTGGACGTACTCCATGACGAGAAACAGCTCGCTCTCTCGAGCGACCACGTCGAGCGTGGCGACGACGTTCGGATGGTGAATCCGAGCCGCCAAACGCGCCTCGTCGATGAACATCGACACGAGTTCCGGGTCTTCTGACAGGTGCGCGTGCAGCCGCTTGATCGCCACGGTGCGGCTGAACCCGGCCTGCCCGAGCAATCGGCCGAGGTGCACCGTGGCCATGCCACCGCCCGCGATGCGGTCGCACAACGCGTAGCGACCAACGACGCGAACGTCGCGGGGACCCTCGGGCATCACTACCAAAATTAGCTGCCCAAAGCCCCAGCGTCGAGGTGGGGAAAAGGCCCACGGGGCGCATCACACGCGCCTTTTCTTCTTCCTCAGAGCCTATGCGCGCGGGCTTTCCGCGCGGCCGTCTCCTTTGCCCCTCCTCACGTTTCGCAAGGCGCGCTTCAGCGCCGGAGGGGTCGCGAGCGTCGTCGCGACAATGACGAGCACGAGCGCCGAGTAGGGCGCCTGGTCCAGCAGGGGCCTTCCCGCGATGTACGTCGCTTGTCCGAGGTTTGCGTAAATCAACGTCACCTCCCCTCTCGGCATCATCCCCGCCACGATGGCAAGGCGCGAAACGTCACGCGCGCCGAGCAGGGCGCCGCCGCACGCGAGCTTCCCGAGGATCGCCGCGGCCAGCAGGCCCCCGGCGGTGGCGAGGGCGCCGGCGTTTGCCAGCGCGCCCAGATTCACGCGCATGCCCATCAGCACGAAAAACACCGGGACCAGAAACGACGAAACCGGCTCGACCAGCTCGGCGAGGCCGCGCTCACCTCGGGCGACGAACCCCGCGGAGTGCGCCTCCGTGAGGATGAGCCCCGCGGTGAACGCGCCGACGATCCCGGCGAGGCCAAGAGCGTCTGCCGCCCACGCCAGCACGAAACAGAAGGTCAGCCCCGCCGCGACCTGCGCGCCGGGCGTTCGCAGCCGGGCAGCCGCGGCGAAGAGCCAGGGCGCGGTCGGGATCCCGATCGCGAACGCGCCCGCGAAGAAGCCGACGGCCTTGAGGACGATCGATCCGATGCTCCCCCACGGCACGTGCCCGGAGCCTCCCCCGGTGTGCGTCGCCGCGGCGATCCATCCGGTGACCATCGCGAGGATCACCAGCCCGAGGACGTCGTCCAGCACGGCCGCCCCCAGGATGATGCGCGCCTCTCGAGCCTGCATCTTCGAGAGATCGCGCAGCACCCGCGCCGTGATGCCGATGCTGGTCGCTGCGAGCGCCGCCCCCAGAAAGACATGCGGGTACCAGCTGCCATTGCCGCGGGACGGCGCGAGCGTCGCGGATGCGAGGCAGCCGAAGCCCAGGCTGAAGACGGTCCCCAGCAGCGCCACCCCCGCGGCCCTTCCGCGTACGGTCATCACGTCGCGAACCGACAGGGCCAGGCCCACCTCGAAGAGGAGGATCAGGCTGCCGAGCTGGGCGACGATGTCGACCGACGCATCGTCGCGAAGCCAGCCGATGACCGCGAGACCCGGGAGGTTGCCGAGCGCGGCACCCGCAAGGAGCTCCCCGAGAACCGCAAGCTGCCCGAGGCGCACCGCCAGGTGACCGCCGGCCTTCGCCGCGACGAGCATGATGGCGAGCGCGAGCGCGAGCTCCGCGATTCGGCGTGAGGAGCCCGCGCCGGACGGCACGCAAGCAACTTACTCGATGTTGACATGCGCCTGGCACCCGGACGACGGTATGCGCCATGCGTTACGGCGACCGGTTCCTCGTCGAGCCCGGTACCCGGATCAAGCTCTCCGCCGTCGATCCGGCGCCGAAGAACAAGCACGAGAGCAAAGAGTCGGCCGAGGCCGAGATCGCCGCGCAAGCCGCCCGGCTGAGCGACCTTCAATACCTCGTCTACGCCGAGAATCGGCGTTCGGTGCTCATTTGTCTGCAGGGCCTGGACGCGTCGGGCAAAGACGGGACGATCAATCACGTCCTCGGGGCGATGAATCCACAGGGAACGCGGGTCCACGCGTTCAAGGTTCCGACGAGGGAAGAAGCGGCCCACGACTTCCTCTGGCGGGCCCACGTCCACGCGCCCGCCCGGGGCGAGGTCGTCATCTTCAATCGCTCCCATTACGAAGACGTGCTCGTCGTCCGCGTGCACAACCTCGTCCCGAAGAGCGACTGGTCGAAGCGCTACGAGCGGATCAACGAGTTCGAGCACGCACTCGTGCAGAACGGCACGCACATCCTCAAGTTCTACCTTCACATCAGCGAGAAAGAGCAGCTCGAACGGTTCAAGCAGCGGCTCGCTGACAAGCGCCGGCAGTGGAAGATAAGCGAGTCCGACTACACCGAGCGGGCCTTCTGGCCAGCGTACATGACCGCGTACGAAGAGGCCCTCGCGCGAACGAGCACGGACCACGCGCCCTGGTTCGTGATTCCCGCAAACCGCAAATGGTTCCGGAACCTCGCCATCTCCACCATCGTCGTCGAGACGCTCGAGTCGCTCAAGATGAAGCTTCCTCGGCCCACGGTGAACCTCGACGAGATCCGTCGCAAGTATCACCGGGCCGCGACGCATCGGTCGTGACGAGGCGTGGCCCGGTCGATCGAGCGTCGAGGTTGACGTGGCACGCCCGCCTGGGCGAGGTTGCGGACTGACGCACCCATGATTCGCCTGGATTCGATTCCTCGAAGCAGCACGGCCGGCAGATTCTCTTCCTCGAGGCCTCGATGGCCGTCTACAAAGGCGAGAAGGTGGGGCTCGTCGGGCCGAACGGCTCGGGCAAGTCGACGATATTCAGGTTGATCATCAAAGAAGAGCAACCCGACGCCGGCTCGGTGGCCATCGACCGCGGGGTGTCGGTCGGCTACTTCAGCCAGGACGTCGGCGAGATGACTGGCCGAAGCGTCGTCGCCGAGACGATGGCCGGCGCGGGAGAGGTCGCGGACGCCGCGGAAGAGCTGCACGCGCTCGAGCACGCGATGGCGGATCCGTCGCGCGCCGACGAGCTCGAGGCCCTGGTGGACCGCTTCGGGCACGCGCAGGCGCGCTTCGACGAGCTCGGAGGCTACGCCCTCGAGGCCGGGGCACGCGAGATCCTGGCGGGTCTCGGCTTCCACGACGAGTCGAGCCCGAAGTCGCGAGCTCGCGGTCCTCATGGACGCGGACGTCGGCACGCTCTCCGGCGGCTGGAAGATGCGCGTCGCGCTCGCGCGCATTCTCCTGATGAAACCCGACGCGCTGCTCCTCGACGAGCCGACCAACCACCTCGACCTCGAGTCCATCCTCTGGCTCGAGTCGTTCCTCAGGCAGTATGCGGGCGCGCTCGTGATGACCTCGCACGATCGCGAGTTTCTCAACCGGCTCGTGACGAAGATCGTCGAGATCGACTCCGGCGAGCTCACGACGTACTCGGGCGACTACGACTTCTACGAGCGCCAGCGCGACATCGCCGCCGCGCAGCAGGAGGCGCAGTATGCCCGACAGCAGGCGATGCTCGCGAAGGAGGAGGCGTTCATCGCGCGGTTCAAAGCGCGCGCATCGCACGCCGCGCAGGTGCAGTCTCGCGTGAAGAAGCTCGAAAAGATCGAGCGCGTGGAGCCCCCTCGCAAGCGTGTGGCGCGCCAGTTCGACTTTCGCTCGCCGCCGCGGTCGGGCGAAGACGTCGCGAAGCTCGAAGGCGTGACGAAGGCGTACGGGGACCGCACGATTTACGATGGGCTCGACCTTCTCATCCGGCGCCGCGAGCGCTGGTGCGTGCTCGGCACGAACGGGGCCGGCAAGTCGACGCTGCTGAAGCTCGTGGCCGCGCAGCTCGACCCGGACGCGGGCGACGTCTCGCTCGGTGCGAGCGTGAAGCTCGGGTACTTCGCCCAGCACGCGATGGAGCTCCTCGACGCCGACGCGACGGTGCTCGAGACGCTCCAGGCGCGCTTTCCGCTGGCGACGATCGGTTCGATGAAGACCCTGGCCGGCGCGTTCGGGTTCTCGGGAGACGACGCCGACAAGCGCTGCCGCATTCTCTCCGGCGGGGAGAAGGCACGCGTCGTTCTCGCCATGATGCTCTACGACCCTCCCAACTTCCTCGTGCTCGACGAGCCGACCAACCACCTCGACATGGCCACCAAGGAGATGCTCACGCAGGCGCTCGGCGGCTTCGAGGGCACGATGCTCTTCGTGTCGCACGACCGGCGCTTCCTGGCCGATTCTCTCGAACCGGGTGCTCGAAGTCACCGACGACGGAATCCACCAGTACGGGGGCGGCTATCGGGAGTACGTCGCGCAGAGCGGGCACGAAGCTCCGGGCGTGGGGTGAATTTGCTCCGCAGCAGCTATCGGGCCGCAAAGTGATGCTTCCGCACCTCAATTTCACCGCGTCAGGGGCGCAGCCGCGGCCGCCGTGGGGCTCCCTCACCGCGCGCCAGAGGTGCACGCGTTGGCCCGACCCTTGCCTGAGGCGCAAGGCTTCGCCATGAATCGGCCTCACGCCAGACACGTGCGTGCGCACGTCGCTCTCCTTCTGACGGTCGCCGTCTCGCTGCTGCTCGCCGTCGACTCGGCCGCGCATGGTCTCCTCGCGGGCAAGATCTGCATCACGACGCCTCTCGCACCGAGCCCGCCGGACTCGCGGGTCGATTCGTGGGCGGTGAAGCTCTCGCCCGTCGTCGTCACGAACGTGGCTACCCACGAGACGGCCCACCTGCGTCTTTACACCGGGGCGGGCTCGATCGACGAAGCTGCCCGGCGCGACTTCGAACGAATCGCGGACAGGGACCCGGAGCCCCACGCCCTTGCGGAGCGCCTCGAGCAGCTCGTCTTCAAGGCGTCGTACCACTTCGGCGGCGCAGCGGTGCACATCGTCTCGGGTTGGCGGCGTCACGCCCGACGCCACACGAACGGCGAGGCGCTCGATTTCAAGCTCGAGGGTGTCTACTCGGCCACGCTCGCGGCGTACCTGCGCGGGCTCCCGCACGTGGGCGTCGGCATCTACACGCATCCGCAAACGGGTTTCGTGCACCTCGACGTGCGCGACCAGAGCTATCACTGGGTCGACGCCTCTCCGCCGGGCATCACGTGGCGAGAGCGACCCCTCCCCAACCCGCGTGGCCTCGTGCGCGACGCCGACTGGAGGCCGGAGGCCGACCTTCCCCTTTAGCCGCGCGGCTCGTCAGGGCGATACGTACGCGGGCATGAGCGAGAGAAACCCCGCCTCGACCCGCACGCGGCCGGTCAGCGATCCGTGCGCGAGGGCCACGTGGCAGCCGGGCTTGGTCGCGGTCACCGTCACGAACTGCGACGGGGCGAGGCCCGCGATTGTCGCCAGCCCGCGCGAGCTCGTCGCCGTCCCGCCGTCGATGGCCGAAGGGAGCGAGTCGGTCGTGTAATACGTGACCTGCGCCTCGGGGTGGCCGACCACGGTGAAAGCCACGCCCTCGAGCTGCGAGCACGGACCGGCGTCTGCTACGAGGGCACTGGCCGAAACGAGGACGGCGGTGGAGCTCGCGCTGAACGGCGGCTTCAAGATCGCCTCGAAGAGGAGCGGGAGCATGTCGAAAGAAACTCCGCTCAGATCGGCGTCGAAAGTCTCTTCGGGTGTGAGCTCCGGCATGTAACCGATCTTCTTCAGGCTCGCGTAGAAGGGCACGTTCTGCGAGACCTGCCCCGTGATCATTCCCGCGTCGTCGCTGTAGCGAACGAGCGCCGGACAAAGCGGTGAAGTGAACGCCACGCCCGGCAACGGCGCGGCGTCGGCAAACGCCGACAGCCCCACGACCTCCAGCCCGATGTTCGCCCACGGGGCATCGCCGCACTGCTGGCTGACGGCCGCCTCTTCGAGCGGTCCGGCATCGCCGCCGCTCGTGCCGGCGTCGGGCCGCGGGCTGGCGGAGCTTCCGCCTCCGCTGCAGGCGCCCGCGAACATGGCCACCGAAGCTGCGGCGCCCACAAGGACACCAAAGACCAAGAACCGCCGCATAGGCCGCGAGACTACGTGCAGGAGCCTCGACCTTTCAAGCCCGGCGGCCCCGGAGGCGGCGAGACGCTACGCTGTGCCCGTCGTGCCCACGAAAGACGCGATCGTTCCCTCCACGCAGCGGCAGGCGCTCTCGGGCGTGAGCCGCCGACGCAAGCGCATCGCGCTCGGGGTGGCTGCGATGAGCGACGTGGTGCAGATGGCGCTCTTTCCCACGTTCGTCGAGGGCGCGGCGTCCCCGTTCGACGTGGCGCTCGACGCCGCGACTGCCGTCGCCATCCTCGCGATCGTGGGCTTCCAGTGGCGGCTCGCGATCGCGCTGGCGGTGGAGCTCGTGCCCGGGGTGGACCTCTTCCCGACGTGGACCGCGGTCGTCGCGAGCCTTCCCGCGCGCGCCGACTCAGAGCAGTGAATCCGCCAGGCGCGCCGTGTTCTGCGCGACTCTGGCGAGCATCGGGCGCCGCCGCCATTCGTCCCGGGAGAGCTCGCGGCTCCCGGCGAAGTACCGGCTCTGGATCGCCTCCAGCGCGCGCACGACTTCGCGGTCGTAGACGAGCAAGCTCACCTCGGAGTCGAGCGCGAACGAGCGGATGTCCATGTTCACCGAACCCACGACCGCGATGCGGCGATCGACCGTGAGGTGCTTGGCGTGAAGAAAGTGCGAAGCGTAGAGGTGGATGTGCACGCCGGCGGCGAGGAGCCTCGCGTAGTGCGACTGCTGCGCCCAGCTCGTGATCCGCTTGTTCGAGTGCTCGGGCAGGACCAGGTGAATGGCGACGCCGCGTACGGCGGCCGTCCCCATGGCCTGGAGAAACGGCTCGTCGGGGACGAAATACGGCGTCGTGATCACCACGCGTTCGCGCGCGTCGTAGAGGAGCGCGCAGAGAAGGGTCTGCTGGGTTCTCGTGGGGGTAGCCGGGACCGCTCGCCAGCACCTGGGCGACCGACGTCCCGGTCTTCGGGGGCAACGGAAACACCGCGTCGGGCTCGAGGCGCTCCTCGGTCTCCTCGTAGCGGTCCGCGAGGAGCACGGCCTGGAGCTGCATCACGACCGGCCCGGTGACCCTCGCCAGGAGCTCCTCGTTGGGGTACCCGCGGACGAAGCCGGGATTCACGATGTTCTGCGAACCGACGTAGCCAATCGTGCCGTCGATGACCGCGATTTTCCTGGTGGTTGCGAAGATCGGCTCGAGCCGCCCGGCGGCGAAACGGACCCACCGGTAGCGCCGCGACGACCTCGACGCCCGCCTCGCGAAGGGGCGGCCCCAGCCGTCGCAGTCCGCCCGACGAGCCGACGGCGTCCATGAGCACGCGGCAGCTCACACCGCGGCGTGCCGCGCGCTCGAGCGCCGACGACACGCGGCGTCCCGTCGCGTCGGAGGCGAAGATGTAAAAGAGCATGTGAACGTGGGCGGTGGCGGCCTCGATGTCGGAGACGAGCCGGTCGATGGCCGCTTCGTATTCCGGCAGGAGCTCCACCTGGTTGCCGTCGAGCGGACCGAAGCCGCCCAGGCGCTCGGCCAGCATGGTCGTGCGGTCGTCAGGGCTCTCCACCAACGGCGGCAGGAGCGCAGCCCGCGCGTTCATGTCGATCATCGCCGCCCGGATCCAATCCGTGGCGCGCTCTTCGTCCTGACGGCGCCGCCGTGGATAGCGTATCCGCCCGATGAGCGCGTAGAGCGCCAGGCCCACCCAGGGCACGAGGAAGATGAAGACCAGCCACGCGCGCGCGGCGTCCGGCGTGCGCCGCTGCGGGACGTAGACCAGCATCACCAGGCGGATGACCCACTCGCTCGCTACGTAGAGGAGCCCCCAGCTCGGCTTCAGGACCAGCATCTCACCCCGCGGACCACCGTCTTTGGACTACGCCGCGCCGCCGCCGGGAGCAATCGCTACGGAGCGATGACCCAACGCCCGCCGCACAGAACCGCGTCGATCGTGAGGTCCACGCCCAGCACCAGTACGTCTGCCGCGGCCCCCGGCCGGAGCGAGCCGATCTTCCCGTCCAAGCCGATCGCACGCGCCGGGTTGCGCGTGGCCATCGGGAGGACGTCTTCGAGCCTCGCGCCCGTGAAGCGCATCGTGTTCTTCACCGCGTCGAGCATCGTGATCGTGCTGCTGGCGAGGCGGCCCTCCTCGTTGCGGGCGATCCCGCCCTCGACGACGACCTTGTTTCCGCCAAACACGTATTGTCCGTCGCCCAGTCCCGCCGCGTGCATCGCGTCGGTCACCAGGAGACAAAGCCCGGCACGACGCGCCTGCCCCCGAGGTCGACCGCGTCCGCGAGTGTCCCGGCCCCCGAAAGGGGCGCGGGGCCCACCTCGACGATGCGGTCACCGTCAATGAGGAGGCTGCCCGGAGTGAAGGTGCGAGCCGTGTCGTCGAAGAGGACAGCATTCGTCAAAAGGAGCATCCGACCCATGGTCAGCGCAGGAGACGCCCCGGCGTTGCCTGCTCGCAGCGAGCGCTGGGTACTGTGTGCTGGAGCCATGTCCATTCTCCGGCGCGGAGCGAAGAGCCTGGCCCTGGCGAGCGTATGCCTCCTCGGGTGTGGCAGCCACAAGGCTCCCGACGCGGCACCCGCGGAGACGGTCGAACACCCCGCGATGCGCCGGCTGACCAAGGCGCAGTACGACAACACGGTTCGCGACCTCCTCGGCATCTCGAGCCACCCTGCCGCGGACTTCACCGAGGACGAGATCATCGCCGGCTTCGCGGCGAACGGGCAGTTGCCCGTCCAGGGGCTCCAGCTCGATCAATACGACGAGGCGGCCGCCGATCTGGCGACGCAGGCCATCAGCGCGCATTTCTCGGACGTCGTCGGGTGCACGGCCCAGGGCGGTGCCGCCTGCGTCGATTCCTTCATCCAGTCCTTCGGCAAGCGCGCGTTCCGCAGGCCGGTCGCGCCGGACGAGCTCTCGCGTTACCGCGCGGCCTTCCAGGCCACGGCCTCTTCGTCCGATTTCCCGACCGCGGCGGAGCTCGTCGTCCGGGCGATGCTTCAGTCGCCCTACTTCCTTTACCGGGTCGAGCTCGGAGAGCCCGGCTCCTCGCCGGATTCGGACGGCGCGGTTCCGCTCTCGCCCTACGAGGTGGCCTCTCGCCTCTCGTATTTCCTGTGGAACACGATGCCCGACGCGACCTTGTTCGCCGACGCGGACGCCGGTCGCCTCGGCACGGCGGCCGAAGTCGAGGCGGTGGCGCGGCGGATGTTGCAGGACCCCAAGGCGCGCGACACCGTCGCCTCGTTTCACCAGCAGTGGTTGGGGCTCCAGGGCCTGGACGTCGTCTACAAGGACGGCGACGTCTTTCCGACCTTCACGAAGGATCTCGCGCGACGCCATGTCCGAAGAGGCCAACGACTTCATCCAGGACGTGACCCTCGGCGCCGACGGTCGCCTCGAGACCCTGCTCTCGGCGAACTACTCGTTCGTGCGCGGGCCGCTGTTCGCGAACTACGGGCTTCCGTCGCCCAGCGATCCGAACGTCGTCTCGCGGGTCGAGCTCCCTGCGAACGAGCGCGCGGGCGTGCTGACCCTGCCGGGCCTTCTGACCATGCTCGCGCACGAGGATCAGACGTCGATCGTGTTTCGTGGCCTGCTGGTGCGCGAGCAGCTCCTTTGCCAGCCGCTGCCCTCGCCGCCGGCCGACATCAACACGAGCCTGCCCAAGGTGGACCCGAACCTGACCTGGAGGGTTCAGTTCGAACAGCATCGCGCCAACCAGGTTTGCGCGTCCTGCCACGACCAGATGGATCCGCTGGGCGACACGTTCGAGGAATTCGACCCTCTCGGGCGGTACCGCACGGTCGACGAGAACGCCCACCCGATCGACGCGACCGGCCAGATCACCGGCACGGGCGATATCGACGGGCCCGTCGCGAACGCGGTGGTGCTCGCGCACCGGCTATCCACGGCCGACCCCGTGCGAAGGTGCGTGGTGGACCAATGGTTCCGGTACGCGTTCGGACACGCGGAGGGCGCCGTCAACGCCGCGACCATCGAGCGGGCGATGGAGGCCTTTCGCGGCTCCGACTACCGCATCACCGAGATGCTCGTCGCTCTCACGACGAGCCGAGCGTTTCGATTCCGCAAGGCGGTGGCGCCATGAGTCGCACGGCGAAGCTCGAAAAGACCGGCCTCACACGCCGCTCCTTCCTCAAGGCGCTCGGCCTCTCGGCGAGCGTCGCTCCGTTCGTGCCCTACCTCAATCGACTCGCGGAGGCGCAGACGTCGCCCGCGTTCCCGCGGCGGCTCTTGCTCACGTACGCGCCGAACGGAACCGTCGAGAGCCAGTTCTGGCCCGTCGGAACGGAGACCGCGTTCAGTTTCCCGGCAGGGCAGATCACCGAGTCGCTGGCGCCGTACCGCTCGTCGCTCATCTTCGCGAAGGGCCTGACGCGCACCAAGGCGCACGGCGGCGGGCCCCACGAGATCGCGATGGGCAGCCTCTGGACCGGGTCGTCGCTCGGGCCGAGCAGCAGCCAGTCGGGTGGGTACGGCTTTCCGCTGACCGCGTCCATCGACCAGATCGTCGTGAGCAAGGTGCCGCAGCCGACGCCGTTCGCCAGCCTCGCGCTGTCCGTGGCGCACGACGCGCAGCTGCCGGGCCCGGACCAGCACGCGGCGTCGAAGTACATGACGTACGCAGGCCCCAATCAGCCGGTGCTACCGGACGCCGACCCTTACCACGTGTTCCGGACGCTCGTCTTGACGGGAGGCGTCGGCGGTCCGCTCACGGCCGCGTCCGTGGACCGCGCGCGCGCGCAGATGACGAGCGTGATCGACCTCGTGCAAGGCGATCTCAAGGCGCTGAGCAGCCAGATCGACGCCGACGATCGCGCCAAGGTGGACGCTCACGTTCAGGGCCTGCGCGAAATCGAGACGCGCGTGCAGGCGGCGTCCAGCCGGATGAGCGCCTTGCCGCCGGGGGCCGCGTGCTCCGCACCCACGCTGCCCGACGGCTACGCGGGCATGCTCTACGACAACGACAGCTTCCCGGCGCTCGTGAAGATGCAGAACGATCTCATGGTCGCGGCGCTCGCGTGCGACCAGACCCGCATCGCGAGCCTGCAGTGGTCGCGGTCCCTCAATCTCTTGCGCCACACCTGGCTGGACCCGCAGGCACCCGAGCACCACCTGAACTCGCACGAGACGACGCCCGCGGCGGTCACCTGGCAGTACCGGATGAGCGCCTGGTACTGCCAGCAATTCGCCGATCTGCTGGGCAAGCTGGCTGCCGTGAAGGAGGGCAACGGCACGCTTCTCGACAACACGCTGGCGGTCTGGTCTTACGACATGAACCTCGGCGCCGGCCATATCCTGCCGCCGCACGTGGTGGTGCTCGCGGGCGGGCTCGGCGGGAAGATGATCACCGGTCCCACCGGCCGGCTCGTGGACTACCAGGGCAAGTACGACTGGACGCAGATGCTCGTGACCATCTGCCACGCGATGGGCGCGACGGACGTGAACGTTGTGGGCAACCTGGGCGTGCCGGGGAGCATCCCGGGGCTCGTGAACGCGTAGCCTGGGGCCCGATTACTTCGCGTGCACCAGCGCCGCCGCTCCGGCGGGGACCAGCACCGTAATCACGTTGCCGCTGCTCGTCAGAGCAACCGGCGGTTGGGGGGTCCACGCGCCCGTGGCGGAGACGCTCGCCCCGCCGAGCGTGGCGGTGGTCGCCGTGAGGGCCGAGCCTTGCAGATACTCCGCGCAGGAGCTGGCAACGGCGGCGCCCATGTCGAGCGAGACGTTCACGTCCGTCATCGCGTCCTTGTTCACGAGGACGACGTTCGTGCTGCCGTCCGCCTGGGCGATGGCGTACGCCGAGAGGCTGACGCTGCCGGTGCTCGCGGTCGCCGCGACCATGTCGCCGATCCCGGCCTGGCTGACGAGCAACATGCCGTAAAAGAGCGGATTGACCCCGGTGACGGCGCTCTTCGCCTCTACGATGGGTGAGCTCGGGAACGCCGTGATGTTCAGGTGCGCCAGGTCCTGCCCTGCGCCGCCGCCATGAAAGTTCACGCCGCTGGCGCCGTACCGGGCTGAGGTCGAGCATGAAATCGAGCGACCAGAGGGCCCCGGCGACGGTGTCGCTGACGCCCGTCACGCCGTGATCGAAATAGGCGCCGGCTTCGGTGAAGCGCCATGAGTCGCGGATCATGTTCGGTGCGGCCGCCATTTGCATCTGCTGCGCCTGACCGAGCATCTTGGTGTCGCCCAGCATGCTCGCGATCGAAGCGCCGGTCGGACTGCTGATGTAATAGTGGTCCGCCAAGAGGACGATCTGGCTGGCCTCGTCGTGCGCAAAGGGAACGACCCACGTGCTGATCGACGAGTAGACGCCCGGCCCGTCGAAGAGTGCCCCCGACACGGCGGTCTTGATGGCGCCCGCCAGCGCCGCCCACTGAGCTTTCACCGTGGCGTACGCACCGAATTTCGTGATCTCGTTTCCAATTTCGAACGCGTAGAGACTCGCTCCCAGCTTCCCTGCTGCGTATTTCGCCTCGTCCGCCGCGACCGGCGCCGTGTTCGACCCGTACGCAACGCCGTACAGCGAGGTCCAGCCCGTGGCGCCCAGGAAGCCCGCGAACGCGTCGACGTCCGCAGTCCCAATCATCTTCGCCACCATGCCTGCGCTCCCCGGCGGGGCGGCGGGCTGCCAGCTCGTCAGGTCGAGCGAGTTGCCACCGATGCGGAGGACGCTCGGCCCGAGGAGCTTGAACAGCGCGACGAGCGGGGCATTGGAGCTCGCGAGGTACCCGTCCGTGAGGTGGGTCTTCTCGTAGCTCAGGCCCGCGAAGCCTGCACCGAGGTGCCCTTGCGTCATGCCACGCATCAGCGTCACCGTGCCCGAACCCGGTGTGCCCTTGGGCACCGGACCGCCTGCAGCGGCGCCCGCGCAGCTGAGACCGAGGCTCGTGCCGCCGTCCGAACCGGAGGACGACCCCGAGCCGGAGGACGACCCGGAGCCGGAGGACGAGCCCGAGCCGCCCGACGACGTCGACGAAGACCCCGACGAGCTCCCCGAGGAGCCGCCGGACGAGCCCGAAGCCGAGGACCCCGACGAACCCCCAGACGAGGACGTGCTCGCGCCCGACGACGAGGTGCTCGATTGGCCCGACGACCCTCCCCCGCTCGAAGACGAGGGCCCGCCGGTGTCGGACGACGTGCCGCAGGCCGCCGCGCCTAGAGCCGCGATCATCCCCACGATTCGAGGCGTGATGCTCCAGCGAAGGTCAGAATGCATCGAGTGGCGCTAGCACCCGATCGCCATCCGCTCGCCTTACGTGTGCCTTACTTCTTCGCGCGGCGCGTCGCTTCGGGCCTTTCACGGCCGCCCGTGGCTCCATCCCGTGGCCACACCTCCGGCGATGATGTGAGCCAATCGTAACGGCTCGGGGATGTTGCCGTGGAGCGTCGTGGCCGCGACGAGGGCGCGCGCCTCGAGGAGCGTCAGCCCGGCGCGCTGAACCCAAAGGCGAGGCAAGGCGCCGCGCAAGCCCGTAGGGCCCTGCGGAGAGCCGGCACGACGAAGTGCGCGTCGAGAGACGCCCAGCGGTTCGACGGCCCCGGCGCGCTCGATGAGACGCCACTTGCGCGCGGCTCCCCGCACGCGCGGACGCTGGGCCGGCGAGTCGCTGAAGAGGGCGCGCCGTACGGCGTCGAGGTCCGGCACGCGACGAGTCACGACGAGCACGGGCAACCCGAGCACCCGCGAGAGCTCGTGGATGTCGACGACGTTGAACCCGGCGACGGCGATCCCCTGAAGCATGACCGCCCGCACGTGCGCGCGGAACGGGCCCGCCTCGAGGAGCGCGCCGATGCGCCGCGTGGCATCGGCTCCGTCCCGCCGCACGCGACCCGTGACGACACCGTCGAGGCGCGTGCGCGAGCACACCGCGCCGACGAGGAGCACGTCGCCCCGGTGGGCGCGCTCGAAAGGGCCGTCGTCGAAGCCGATGACGTTCACGGCGGGTACGGTAGCGCGCCCTCGTGGCGGCGATCACCGAGTCGGAGACCGTCAGGGACAAGCGTCCGACGACGAAGTGGGTACCCGCATGTCGCCTCGCGGGGCCGGCATCAGCGAGCCACCGCTGAACACCCGGAAACACGTCGCGCTCGTCGCGTCGTCGAGATTGAAGACGTTGTCGTGGACGTCTGCCGCGTTGTACGAGACAGCGATGGCCGACGTGAGCACGCCGTTGCCGTTGCGCCGGAACGTGCTGTTCATGACGATCGAGGGCTTCGACGGATCGCCCTTGAGGCTCACGAAGCTGTAGCCGGCGTTGGCACCCTTGGCTCCCGTGCCGTCGAATTCGCAGCTGTCCACCACGTTGCCGGCGGCACCAGGCTGGAAGTTGACGTACTTCGAGCCGATGTTCGGGCCAAGAAGCGAGTCCTTGATGGTGTTGTCGTCCGAGGCCGGCGGGTAGCCCGAGGCCGATCCGCAATAGAAGGCCTCCCCGTACCCGGCCGCCGCTTGGCCCGTGTCGTGGACATACGCGCCCTCGACGACGTTGTTCGAGCTGGCGCTGCGCATGTGGATCGCTTCCTGACCGGTCCCGTGAACTTCCACGCCGCAGACGTAACTACTTTGAACGTCGTCGAACAGGATTCCCCTGAGCCCGCCGGTGAGCACGAGGTTCTGGATTTGCCAGTAGCTGCCGCCGTGGATGTACAGCGACTCGGTGGACGACGTGCCAGACCAGAACGGGGGGATGCGTCGGATCCTGACCCATCACGACGATGGGAGCGCTCGCTGTTCCCGCGGCGGTGCCCTGGAAGTCTCCCTGGTACATGCCCGGCGCCACGACGATGACGTCTCCCGCCTTGGCGGCCGTCATCGCCGCCTGGAGAGCCGAACCCGTGCTCACCATCGTTTGCGAGCCCGTGACGGCGGGACACGTGTATCCGGCGCCGGGCGTTCCGCGCGGGCCGCGGGACCCGCTGCCGGAGCTGCCTGTCGAACCGGAGCCGCTGCTGCTCGTCGCGCCGCTCGAGGAGCCTTGACCGCTGCTGCCTCCGGAGCCGCCCGAGCCCGAGCCGCCGCTGCTGCTCGAGCCGCTCGCGCTGCTGCCGCTGGTGCTACCGCTGCTGCCTCCGCTGCTTCCACTGCCGGACGCGCTGCTACCGGGACCCATCACCCCCCACGAGCTCGCGTCAGAGCACGCGGTCAGCAGCAGGCAGGCCAAGCAACGCCGAACCATCGAGAGCCCTCCCGACGTGAGCCCCCGACAGCCGCTCAGCAATGCGTGTGCCGCGGGAGAGCGCCGCGCTCTCAGGCCTGTTTAACGCCATGACGCCCGCCAGCCGACGCGTTCGGGAGCGTCGGACCGGGCGCAAATGGGAACAGGCGTCAGGAACGTCGTGAGGGCGAGTGTACTGAAACGTTCGTGCGACTCAGGGTGATGGGCCGTGTCATGGGTCGGCTGCGATCCGCCTCAGGGAGCGTGCGACGCCGACAGCGCGTAGAACGACACCTGACTGCCGTCCGTCGCGCCGGTCCCTGCCTGGTTGGCTTGCGGGTACGAGCCGGCCTTGAAATACATCGTGGGGGTGAGCCACGAGGGATCGACGGGCTGGTGGTACATCGTCTGCCCGTTCACCGCGATGGTCAGGTCCGGCGCCTTCGTCGTCACGATGCTGTACTCGAACTTCGTCCCGAGGCCGATGCCGGTCGCGAGCGTCGTGTTGGGGGCTTTCGCGTCGGTCGTCGGGTTCGTGGTGACCTCCGCGATGACCGTGCCGGACTGGTAGGCAATCTCGAGGAACGTGTAGACCGTCGTCCCGTTGCCGTGGATCTGCCCGACGACCACCTTGCCGCCGACCGACGGGATCTTGCTGACGCTCACCGTCGCCGTGAGCGTCGCCGTCCCCGCGTTGACCAGCCAGTTGAAGTTGGCGCCATTCTGCGTCTCGCGCAGCTCCGAGCGCGGGTTCTTCGCGTTGGTCGTCGTCACGCCCATCACCGGGCACCACATGGTCATCGCGCCGTCGGGGCCCGTGAAGAAGTACGCCGACGTGTAGCCCGCGAGGAGCTGCGACGTCGAGACGAGCGTCGGGGCGCCCGGGTTGCCGGTGGGCAACGTGAGATTCCAGATCGAGAAATCGAAGTTCTTCGACGGCGGTGCGCTCGGATCGAGGGGCCCACCGTCGTACATCAAGGGAGGAACAGAGGAGTCCGAGCCCCCGTCGTCTCCGCTGCTCCCCGAGGAGCCTCCCGAGGAGGAGGCGCCCGACAATCCTCCCGAAGAGCCGCCGCCCGACGAATCCTCCCGAAGAGCCGCCGCCCGAGCCGCTGCTCGTGCCGGAGCTCGTCCCTCCGCTGGAGCCGCCGGAGCTGCCCCCGGAGCTGCCCCCGGAGGAGCCCCCTCCGGAAGACGACGAAGGCTGCCCGATGTCCGTGCCGCCGCCGCTACACGCGGCCATACCGAGGGCGAGGCCGGCGGCGCGAAGGCTGGATGGGAATACGCGGTAGGCTTTGGGCATTGCGGGCACCTTGCCGCGCGAGCCGCTTCCAGTTCCGTGCCATGCTGAAAAGCACTGGAAAAAGGCCTCTTTGCACACTTTCGAGGATCGAATCGATCCGCCGCGCCGAGCCGCGCTCGGGGCTGCCGGCGTGAACGAGTCGATCCGCTGATCGATCCGTGCACTGGCCGAGCCTCCTGTCGCCGCGCGCTCGCTATCGCCTTATCGCCTACCTGGCCGCGCCGACTACGGTTACTTTGCCCCGAACCATATGTGCACCCTTCGTTCGAGCGGATCCTTGGTGGCTGGAGTGGTCCTGGCCGCATGCAGTGGATCGCCTTCCGGCGCCAGCCACTCGGCAGGAGACGCGGGGAGGTCCGGCGACGCCGCCGAGTCGGCACCGAAGTTCGCCTACGGAGCGCCGAGTGGTGCCGAAGGCGGTACCTCGGCTCTGCCCGGGCTTCTCTCCTCCGTGCAGATCGTGACCGCCACGTGGACTCGAGATACGGATGACATCTCGGCGCAGGTCGCCACGGCGTTCGGCCCGCCCGGGGTCGGCAGCAGTGCATGGTGGGAGGGCCTGAGCAAGTACTGCGTCCCCGGCACCACCGAATGCGTGGGCACGACGGTGAGCGTGACCACGGCACACATCGGAGATGCCCCGGCCTACCCCATCGTCGACTCGGCCATCGCGCAGAACACGACCACCGACGGCTTTGCGCGGTTCATCCGGGACAAGAGTAAGCCGAGCTTGGGTGTTCTGCCGGCGCCGACGACCGCGAGCACCCTGTACGTCGTCTTCATGCCGTCGTCGTTGCCGGCGGACCAAAAGGGCCCCGGCCTGCAGCCAGGCTACGCGGTGATGGTCGATGGCGTCGCCTCGTGCGGATACCACAGCGCCATGATGTCCGGCGCGGGCCCGAACGTAGCGTACGTCGTCGTCCCTCGATGCCAGGTGCCGGGCCAGAAGGACGCCGACGTCGCGATCGCCAGGGCCTTTCGGGAGATTGCCGACGCCGTGACCGATCCGTTTCGCGCGTTGGGAACCCTCGGTTTTCACAACACGCTGGCACCCCCCGAGGGCTTCGAAATCGGCGACGTTTGCGCCGGGGCGACGGGTACGGCAAGCGGCATCGGGGGCTTTTCCGTGCCGAAGATATGGTCGGACGACAGCATGTCGTGCGTGCCGTGAGGAGCCCGGGAGGCTCGAGCTCAACGCCGACGGCGCCGGGTCAGGGGAGGGCACCGCTGTAGTCGACTGCGTTGACGGAGAGAACGGGCGCGGGCGCAAGGGCGACCCCGTTGACCTTGCGCCCGGTGGGCTCAGGCCCGAGCCCCGCCTCGAGCCTGAGCGACGCAATCGTCGCCGCCGCTTGCCAGGGGCCGCTTCCAGTCAGCCCGGTGATCGTGGCGGTGGCGGCTGCCGTGTCGGACACGAACCCGGGGGAGGTCGTGTCGTCGACGTGCGCGGCACGAATGAGGAATACCGCGCGCTGGCTCGGAATGCCTATGCGTCCTGCGTTCATCATCCCCGTTTGCAGGCTCGGAGGCATGCCGTCATACGCCAAGACGCGAATCGCGAGCCCCGTATTCCCCTCGCGCAGCGCGACTACGTTCCGCGTGGTGAGTGGCTTCGCCGAGAAGGAGCAGGGCGCTCGCCTTGAGCAAGGAAATGTTCGTGTACGAGGTGGCGACCGCATAGGCGTTCAGGCCGGCGACGCCCTTGGCGACGTTCTTGGCCGCGTTCTGTAGGAAGGTCGCGCTGAGCTGGCTCTTGTACCGGAGCAGGATGGGCCCGACCTGCGCCATCGTGAAGACGATCGGCTGGCTCGCCGCCGAGCTCGACGCCGCCGAGGGCCTGTTCGAGCCCTTCGGCGTCCGCTTCGCCAGGGTCGACGGCGCTCCGCTCGACGCGCGTCTGGCCCACGTGGAGACGCGCGCGGATCGCAACGCGCTGGCGTCGCATGTCACATCACACGAAATCGACGTGTTCGTCGTGGGCTCGCTGCGCGACGTCGACGACCCCACGCAGGTGCGGCGCGGCGTGCACTGGCACGCGCCCTCGGGGGCGCATTACGTCATCCTGGTCGCGTCGGCGCCTCCCACGGTGCTGGCGCACGAGCTCGGGCACTACTTCGGCAACCCACACAGTCACGTGCCCGACGACGTGATGAGCTACGAACGCTCCGGGGCCCCCGTGTTCTTCGATGCCGAGCAGGGCAAGCGGATCGCCGCGCGTGCCCGCGCGTACGTCAAGAGCGGAGAGCTCGCGCCGGTGCCGTAGAGACCGCAACACCGGCCTCGACGCTGGCCGACACAGGCGCCGCGCCTGGACAGGCGGTCGAAGTTCTGCCGATGCTTGGGCCCATGCACACCGAGGCGATCGACTACGCGTACGAGGGGCAGGCGCTACGGGGCTATCTGGCGGTCGACGAGGCCCGGACGGCGCGCGTGCCGGGCGTGCTGGTCGTCCATCACGCCGGAGGGCTTGGCGACGAGATGAAGGATAAGACGCGCCGCATCGCTTCGCTCGGGTACTGCGCGTTCGCGCTCGACATGTTCGGCAAGGGCGAGCCGGTGACGCGACGGGCTACGCCGCATCGGCGAGATCGCGGCCGACCTGAAGCGCTGGCGTGGCCTCGCGACCGCCGGTCTCGACGTGCTGGCCGCACGCCCGGAGTGCGACCGCTCGCGCGTGGCTGCCATCGGCTACTGCTTCGGCGGGACGACTGTCTACGAGCTCGCGCGCAGCGGCGCCGACCTGAGGGGCGTCGTCGGCCTGCACAGCGGGCTGTCGCCGAGCTCGGGCGAGGCGAGAAACATCCGCGGCAAGGTGCTCGTGCTGATTGGCGCCGACGATCCGCTCGTCCCCCCCGAGGCGCGCCTGGCGTTCGAGCACGAGATGCGCGACGCGAAAGTCGACTGGCAGATGACCCTGTACGGCAATACAGGCCACGCCTTCACCAACCCGGGCGCGGGCGCGATGAAGCGCCCGGGGTTCTCCTACCAGCCTCAAGCCGACGCGCGCTCCTGGGCCGAGATGCGCCGGTTCTTCGACGAGATCTTCACCGCGACCTAGTGAATCGGGGGGGCGGTGGCGGCGGACACGTCTTTCCGGTGGGGCAGCAGCCGTTCACCGCGGACAAGCTGGTGCTGCACGTTCCGTTGCAGCACGAGCCATTGCAGACGGCGGCATTCGCCGCGCAGCAGGTGCCACTCGGCGTAAGGGGGCCGCGGCAAACGCCCGCGTGGACGTCGATGTCGATGTCGCCGTCGACCTGGAAAGCGTCGGCGACGTCCCCCACGCCGTCGCCGTTGAAGTCACCGCCCACGAACTGAACTTCGTCCGGATAGGTGCCCTGCCTCGTCGCATAGCGCTGGTTGACGAAGTGCGCGGGTCCGAACGTGTTCGGGGAGGAAACGAGGTGGGTATCGATCGAGATGTTGCCGCCGTCGTTGAAGGCGAAAATCATGCTCCCAACGGCAGGCTCCGCGACGCCGGTGTAGCTCGCCCACCACGGAATCATGCTCGCGGACGGCGCGGTCGTCGTGACGCCGAGGACCGAAGTCCACTGGCCGGGGCTCAACCATGCGCCCTGGTTCGTGGCCCATCGCTGCCCGTAGAAGCTGGTGCCCGTAGACAGATTGACGTCGAGATCGATTCCACCGCCGTCGTCCCAGGCCAGACCGAGGTCCGCGCGCCCGTCCTCGTTGAAGTCGCCCGCCTGCCACGACGCGGGAGACACCCATCCCCCGGTCCTCGTCAAGAAGCGCTTCAAGGCGAAGCCCCCGCCCGTCAGGGTTCCCCCGAGTGACTGGTGTACGTCGATGCTGGTGAGGCCACCGTCCTTGAAGACGTAGGCCAGATCGGACTTGCCGTCGCCGTTGAAGTCGCCCGCCACCCACGTGCTGTCGGCGATCCAGGCACCCTGATTCGCCGCCCACTGCGTAAAGTGGAAGTAGGGAGTCCCGGCTCCCCCGTTCACCCCCACCCAGATCTGGATCTGGCCTCCGCTGGAGAATACGAAGGCGACGTCCGAGTATCCGTCGCCGTTGAAATCGCCGGAGAGCCACGCCAGTTTCTGACCCGTGATCACGTCACACTCGGACCCGAGGCCCAGGATGTTGCCGTCGCATTGGTTGAGATTGGCCAGGGGCGGAAGCGCCTCGCTGACGACGGCGCTCCGGAGAGCGAAGGCGCCCGATACCTGGCTGTTGGGAACGCCTGCCGGGCACGCGACGGAGTGGTTGTCGCAGGCCAAATGCTCGTCGATACCGACGAAGACGTTCAAGGGTCCACCCGGTTGTTCGAACGGGGCCAGACATCCGTAACAACTGATGTACACATACGCGAGATCCGTCTTGCCATTGCCGTCGAAGTCGCCTGGCAAGAAGACGGACGGTGGCACCCAGCTTCCCTGGTTCGTCGCCCAGCGCTCCAGGCGGAGGAGGTCGGCGTTGGCATCTTGGCTGCCCAGTAGCTGGCTCACTCCAACCGTACCGAGGACGAGCGCCGTTTGACTCAATCGAAATCGCATGGGGGACCTCCGTGTGGAGCGCTCTCGCAGAGCGCGGTGCCGCGCCGAGGCCCTCAGCACAGCGCATGCCCGCTCGAATCCCGCGGGCACACGACACGTTCGCAGCCGAAAAGGTGAGCCTTTGGTGGTGCGGCGGCCTCCGGCGCAACGGGAGCGCGTCGTTGTCTGTTGCGTTGTACCTGTTGCGAACCGTGTTTTCCGGCGGCAACCGCTGCGCAACGGTTAGCTAACGCGGACGCAACGCGGAACGGTCACCGCAAGTGCGCGAGACCACTCGCGCTGGCGACAGGCACCTCGCTTGCTTAGGGGACGCCGCTGCCGCGGGACCGACATGGCCGCGCAGCGCACGAAGCACCATGCGCTCGTCGAGCGCTCAACCTTGCACGGTATCGGAAAGGGACTGCCAACATGTCATTTCAACCTTCGGCCGGCGCGGCGGCGGCGCGCGATTTCTCGGCACTGCATGGCCGGAACGTACTGCTGCTTGGCGTCATCGTCTCCGCGTCCGCATGCTCGTCGTCGCCGCTTTCGGGCGCAGGGGACAAGAGCGAGACGACGAGCGACGAGCTCATTGGGAACCCGATACCGATTGGACCGAGTGCGTGCGGCGCGCAAGGACACCTGTGCTGCGCGGGGGACGCCTACCACCAATGCGACGCGCAGACGACGCCCATAACGAACCGGATCGGGCCGGGAGAGCTCCTTTGCCAGTGCGGCTCCTCCTGCGGAGCGGCAGGCCACCTCGCCTGCTCGACTACGAATAACCAGGTCGACCGCGAGCAATGCAAGTCTGGCCTCATGCCCGTCTTCAATCTCGCGACGAAAGAGGGCGGCACGTGCATAAGCTGCAACGACTACTCCGTGGATATCGCTCCGGTCGGCTCGACTTCGACCTCGTTGAAGTTCAACGTGCAAGTCTCTCCGCCCACTCCTTTTTGAAATCACCTTGACGAGCCGCACCAATCCCTCCGACACGCACAGATGGGGCGGCCTCCAGTGGGCCGCGTACGGGACAGGCGGGACCAACATCAACTTCGCCGGGCTCACCCCGTCGACGTCCTACAGTCTCGTGTACCGCCCGGGCCCCGACGGGAGCAGCTGCTCCACGAGCTCCGGGAATTTCTCGACGCCGGCGAACGCTTCGCCTCCGTCGGGGGGCTCCGGTGGACCCATGACGGGGCGAGGCGCGGGTACCGGCTGCACGATGGCGTCATGTGTAGCCAATTGCGGATACGGCTGTCTTCCCTTGGGCAATTTCTGCTCGTATGAAGACGCTCAGATGGCGGCAGCCGGGTGCGGCGTCTGCTGTGGCGCAGCTTGCGCCAATTCGTCGGTCTGCCTCCAGTAGAAGGCCCACCCCGAGAGCGCGCCGGGCTAGCGAAAGCCCTTCGGATCGACGCTCAGCCTGCGCATCCAGCGGTATACCTGCATCGTCGCCTTGTTCATGTCGCGGGCGACCGCGGCGACGTTCCCGTCGAAGCGCTGCAGGCTCTCCAGCAGAGTCGCCCGGAGCGCGACGTCGGCGGGCGAGAGGTCCCCGGGGACCTCGTTCGACGTCGACGGCGCGCTCTTGGCCGGCGGTGTGACCATCGCGAGCTGCTCGGGCTCGATGGTCCCATCCGCAGAGAGGGTGCTCGCGCGCGCCAGGACCTGCGTGAGCTCGCGCACGTTGAAGGGCCAGTCGTGGGACACGAGGACGTGCGCTGCGCTGCTCGTGAACCGGACCTGCGCCGCGTCCTCCGTGGAGCCACGCCGCAGGATGTTCGCGATCATCAGGCCGAGGTCCTCGCGCCGCTCGCGGAGCGGCCACAGTCGATGCGTGAAGCCCTGAAGACGCGCGTAGAGGTCGTGGCGAAAGTCCCCGCTCTCGACCATTGCCTCGATGGGCCGGTGCGTCGCCGCGATCACGCGGACATTGACCACGACCGGCCGGGTCGCGCCCACCGCGACGACCTCGCCCTCTTGCAATACGCGCAGCAGGGCGCCCTGGGCCGCGGGCCGCAGGTCGCCCACCTCGTCGAGGAACAGCGTTCCCTCCTGCGCCGCGCGAACGAAACCCACCGCGTCGGTCGTCGCTCCCGAGAAGGCCCCCTTCACGTGACCGAACAGCTGCGACTCGACGAGCGTCTCCGCGATGGCGGCGCAGTTGACCGCGACGAACGCGCCGGTCCGGCCGGACGCCGTGTGAATCGCTCGGGCGGTCACTTCCTTGCCCACCCCGGTCTCGCCGAGGAGCAGCACCGGTGCGCGCGACCCGGCCATACGCGCGAGCTGGCGGTGCTCGCCGCCGAGCACAGGCAAGAGCGTCTCCAGCCCCATCGTCTCGTCGCCGGCCAGCACGCTCGCCGTCTCCTCCGGCGTCGGCAGCGCGAAGCGAACGCGCAGGCACGTGCGGCCCACCTCAATCCAGTCGCCGTCGACGAGCGAGCGGTCGACAATCCGGCGATCCCCGACGAACGTCCCGTTCGTCGAATCCCTCGTCACGCACCTTCCAGCCGTCTGGCGTGCGAGCGATGAGCGCGTGCCGGGTCGACAATTTGCGATCGGGGAGGCCGATCGTCAGCTGGCGACCGACGGCCTCCACGAGGCGCGCGGTGCTCCGCCCGAGGACGATCTCGTCCACGTCGCGGAGCGAGCAGCGTAGGCCGCCCGCTCCCGGCCGGTCCCCTCGAGCACCACGAAGAGATGCGGCTCCCGCGGGTGCCACACTCGGGCGACGCTGCTCCGTTGCTCGTTCTCGGTCTTCGACTGCATGTTCATCATGAGCTCAGGGCCCGGCTACTCTACCCGGCGGGCACGGAGGTGTGGCCACGGTGGTGCCGTTGGCGAAGTCGAAGCTCCCTCCCATCGGGGCCCCCGCGTCGGTCGCGGCAAGCCAGACGTCGGTCCCGGGCGGCGCGGCAGTCCACGAAGCGGTGCTCACCGAAGGCGGGGCGTGATCCCATAGGTTGCCTTCGAAGGGCACCGCGACGACGGGCACGGCCGTCCTGAACTCCATTCGAACGTCGGAACCGGCCGCCGGCGCAAGGACAGCCGGCGCGGAGTTGCAGCGGAACGTGTTGTTTCCTGGGTCCTGGGCCGTTCCGAAGTCGAGGCCGGCCGCGTTGCCCGGCAACGCTGTGTACGCCGACCGGAAGTCGACTCCGACGTCGTTCGCGAAGAACGAATTTCCGCGCGCGTAGCGGACGAGCGGGAAGGGTCCCGGTTGGAACCCGACGTCCGCGTACACGAGCAGGCCGCTCGCGAGCCAGCCATTCTCGGCCGCTGGCGCCATCGAGATATCGTGGAATCGATTGTTGACGAGACGATCCACGGTCACGTTGCCCCAGAGCCAGATCCCGCCGTTCGTCAACGGCCCGAACTCGTTGTTCTCGATGTCGAATCCAGGCGTGTCGTACGCGCCATCGCGGACGGCCCAGATTCCCCAGTCTCCGAGCATGGTATCCTGCGCAAACCGGTTGCCCGTGACGACGACCCCCGTCACGGCGTCGCAGGTGGCGAGGCCCGCGCCGTTGAGGACGTGCGGGTAGCCGCCGCCGGTGATGTCGATGTCCAGGAACGTGTTGTTCTCCAGGCGAACGGTCACCGGCTGGACAGCCGCCCCGGTGCCGTCGGCGAGCCCGTCCGCGACGACGCCGTACGAGCCGTTCTTCACCTCACTCGAGCCCAAATCGAGATTGCACCCCGATTGCGCTCCGGAGCCCGACGTGGTCACGCGGACACCGACCTCGAACCCGGCGATGGCCACGCCGCTCACGAGCGTATTCGGCGCCGGCGCGGACGGCCCCGCGTTTCCGCGATCGCACACGATGGCCTCCAGGCCGTCGATTGCCTGACCGGCTGGCGGCTGGATGGATAGCGCGGCAAGCCTGCTCGACTTCGTGGCGTCGCCCACGAGAAGCGTCGCTTGCACCTGGGCCGCCACCGACAGCGGGCCGAGCACGTTTTGCGGCGCGGCAAAGGTCGTGCTCCCCGCCCCCTCGACGATGGTCGCTCGGCCCGCTCCGACGAGCGAGATGCCCCCCCGGAGGTCGATCGGAAACGTCTCGGCCGGCACAGTGAAGGTGCCTGCGGGAACGTGAATGGTTCGCGCCGCCGCGCCGGACAGCTGCGCCGCCGACACCGCCGCTCCGATGGTCGGAAACGTGCATCCTCCGGCGTCGGGGGAGGTGTCGACGAAGAAATCGGTGGCCGAGACGGCGGGCTCGCACGTGTGGCCACCGTCACTCGCGTCGGTCTGGCCCGCGTCGGCATCCGATCTGGCCCGTCGCGATCGGCATCCATCTGGCCCGCGTCGGCATCCGTCGGGCCCGCGTCGGCATCGGACCCGCCGGCGTCAGGCCAGGCGTCGTTAGGAGAGTCGGGCGTTGCGTCGCCGTCACCGGGCCGACCCACGTCCCCCGTGCCGGTCGCGTCGGGGCGCAGCTCCCCTCCGGGCCCGTGTCCGCCGTGCCGACTTCCGATGCCCTGAGCCCGAAGCACGCGCCGAGGAGCGGCAGCTGCAGAGCACACGAGACCGTGACAAGAAATGAGAGGGCTGTGGGAATCGCGTTTCGTCGCGCGCTGGTCGTTCGTGATGCCGGCATCATTCTTGGCTCCGTCTCTCGGGCGAGGGCGCGCGTTGCCTAGCACTGTTCTGGTGCTGAGCCAGCGCGCGCGTCACGTTGAACACCCCTCTTCGGTACGGTAAGGTTCGCGACCATGGACGGCGACGGGGAAGCTCCCGGTTCTTTGCCGATTCCGCGCATCGGGTCGTACGACGTCGTTCGCCGTCTGGGCAGGGGCGGAATGGCCGACGTGTTCGAGGCTCGGCACGTGGAGCTGGGCAAGCGCGTCGCCATCAAGCTTCTTCACCCGCCCGTCGCCGCCGACCGCGACTCCGTGCGAAGCGTGCTGCGTGAGGGCCGCGCGCTCGCGGCGATTCGCCACCCGCACGTCGTCGAGGTGCTCGACGTCGGAGTGCAAGACCGGACCCCCTATCTGGTCATGGAACTGCTCGAGGGCGAGGACCTCGCGCAGCATCTCCTCGCGAGAGGCACGCTGGGCGGAGCGGAGATCGCCGACCTGCTGTTGCCGGTCATCTCCGGAGTCATGGCGGCGCACGCGGTGGGCGTCATCGATCGCGACCTCAAGCCCTCCAACATCTTCCTGGCGAAGCGGCACCGGTCCGTGGAGCCCGTGGTCGTGGACTTCGGAGTCGCCAAGTCGCTCGAGGGCGGAACGGGGGCGACGTCGTCGATTGCCGCGGTCGGAACGGCCCAGTACATGGCGCCCGAGCAGGTACGCGGCTCGCGGGACGTGACGCCGAAGGCCGACCAGTACGCGCTCGGCGTCATCCTGTACGAGTGCGCCACCGGCGGCACGCCCTTCTGGGACGAAGACCGTTACGAGCTTCTGCACGCGATCATGACCGCGCCGGTCGTCCCGCCGGGGGAGCTGAATCCGGCTATCGTCCCCGCGTTCGGCGAGGTCGTGTTGCGCGCCCTGGCCCGGGACCCGGAGGCCCGCTTCCCGAGCCTTCGCGCCCTCGGCTCGGCGTTGCTCGAGTTCGCGAGCGATGAGGCGAAGCGCAAGTGGGCGGCCGAGTATGCTGCGCCCGAGGGGGACGCCGGGGTGGGCATGGCGGTCGCTGCACCGGCGCCGCGACCGTCGGCGCGTCCTGATTGGCCGCGGCGGCCGTTCGCGCGCGTGGCGCCCCTCCTCGCAGCGGCGCTCCTCGCGGCTGCCATCATCGGCGCGACGGCCTTCCGTTCGCCCTCGATCGCGCCCGCGCCCGCTCCACCGACGACCGCAGACGTCGCGCCGAGCCCCCTCGCTTTGCATGTGGCGCAGCCCGATACGCACGCAGCGGCGCACGCCGCGGAGAGCCTGCCCGACCCCGGCGTAGCGCCCGAAGCGCGCCCCCTCGCCAAGCCGTCGCGCCCGTCGCGGCGACCGAGGGCTCCCGCGCCGCAACCACCCGCGCCGAGTTCCTCCGCGTCGGCGGCGGCTCCGCTCCGCCAGCAAGCAGCTGACGCGCCCGCCGCGCTGGAGCGCGGAACCGGGAACGTTCTCATCGTCGAGTAGTCGATGAGGATGGGCCGCTTCGTTTTCCCTGGAACCGCCGTCGCCCTGACTCTGCTCGCCGCGCGCGCCCACGCCGAAGGCGGCGCCGCAGACGACGCGATTGCCCGGGGCATCGGGTTGCGACGCCAGCACAAGGACACCGAGGCGCTCGCCGCGTTCCGCGAGGCGTACGTTCTCTCCCCCACGCCGCGCGCGCTCGCGCAGGTCGCGCTCGCCGAGGCGGCGCTCGAGCGATGGGTGCCGGCCGAGAGCGACCTTCTCCGGGCGCTCGCGGCGGAGGACGACTGGATTGCCCGCCAGCGCCCTGCGCTGCAGCTCGCGCTCAAGGAGATGCAGCAGCATCTGAGCACGCTGGAGGTCGCGTGCGCGCAGCCGGCCGAGCTCTGGATCGACGGCGCCCTCGTGACGCAGCTTCCCACGCATCCGCTGCGCGTCGTCGCCAGGCACATCGTCCTGGAGCTTCATCGGGTTGGGTTCGAGATCGCGCGCCGGGAAATCGACGCCCCCGGCGGTGGCGTCGTGCGCGAGGAAGTCGCGCTCGAGCCTCTTGCGACAGCGGTGGCCCCTCGGCCTCCCTTGCCGGCGACCCAGCCCGCGCGCGACACGAGCGCCCAGACCACCCTCGCCTGGGTCAGCGCAGGAGCCGCCGCGGTATTCCTGGCCGGCGGCGTGGCCGCGACACTCTGGGGGGCCGCCGGAGCCAACGCGTTCAACGGCGACAGCAGCTGCTGGAGCGGCACGAAGCCTGGGGCTCACTGTTCGACGGACCGTTCGCAGGTGAGCACCGCAGAGGCGGTCGAGGCGGTCGGGTACCCGGCCGCCGGTCTGTCGGCCCTTGGGTCGGCGGTTCTCTTCCTCTCGCTCCCGCGCAGCTCGCGCTCCGCGCCGCAAGCGCGCACGTGGTGCCTGCCGACTCTCGGCGGCCTCGCCTGCGGGGGCACGTACTGACGGCACGATGGGGCTCGACGGCCCCATAGCGAGCGCAGTGCCAGTCGCGGAGCGGTCACGGACCTCGATATTCCACGGGTTTGCGGCGCGCCGGCGCCGGCTGCGAGGTGTTGCGACGTGTTGCGTAACACCCACGTGTTGCGTTGGACCCCCGGCACATCCCACCGGACGGCCGGCTGACGCTTCTCGTTACCGCTCGCGCCGGTGATCCACGCGCAACGCCGCCTGCCTGTCGAAGGTGGCGAGGGCCGTATTGGCGAAGGCTATCGCCGCGAAGATTCCCGCCAGTACGTGCAACCCGAGTGCGTACGTGGCCGCCACCCCGCTGCCAAACGCGAGCCCTTTGACCACGAGCACGCCCGCCACCGGCAACCGGATTCTTGCTTTCGGGGCTGCAAACAGCCCCCAAAGGATCGCCGTCAGGAGAGGCGCGCCGACCGCCAGGACCACGGAAAGAGCGACGCTCGATCCGCTCTTCGCGCCCCACCAGCCCAGTGCGGCGAGCATCGCGAGCTCCAGCAAGAAGGCGACCCCTTCGTTGGTCCAATGCAGAGCGATGGGCAGGGGCTTCATGCGTCGGTGCATCGTTTCCCCCCGGGGGCGCCGGGGGCGCCGGGGGCGCGACGATTGGGAGCTGGTCGAGCAGGCGGCGCGAAGAGACACGCGGCTGACGTCATCCTGCCTGCTCTCCTGCGAGGCGGTTACTTTTCCGTTACCGGCCGCTGGGGGCCTCGCTGTGTGGAGTTCATTTTCAAGAGGCTCTCCGATGATCCGACAAGCCACTCTGATCGCTGGGTTCGCCATTTTCGCTGGAATCACCGGCATGGCCGTCGGGTGTGGGAGCTCAGGCACAGGAGCTCCCAATGGCGCAGCCAGCTCGAGCTCGGGGAGTAGCTCCGGCGGCTCTGGCAGCAGCTCGGGATCGAGCGGCGGCTCGGGATTCGGCAGCAGCTCGGGTTCGAGCGGTAGTAGCTCGGGTTCGAGCGGTACCTCGGGATCCGGCGGCAGCTCGGGATCCGGCAGTAGCTCCGGAACCGCGGGTGACGACGGGGGCGCCGAAATCAACACCGGCGTCGACGGCGGATGCGGCTGCATGGGGAAGGCCGGCTGCGCCGTGTGGCCCAACGTCTACATCACCTGGTACGGCTTCAACGACAACTCCGGAAACACGGAGAACTCCTACGGTAGCTCCCAAATCGCGCTTTCTAGCGACGATAGCCCGAACATCAAACACACCGTAGCCACCGAGGGCACGGGGACCTACGACGATCCGATTACCGCCGCTTCGTCTTGGACCGGGGATCCGGGCCATGAACTCGAGTCCTATGGCGGGGCCACGCTTGCGGCGGGCACTCTCATCTACAACCCGGAAGTGCGGAAGTACTTCATCATGGAGGATTCGTGTCTCGAGTGCGGGGACGAATACGCCTGCAAGGTGAGCTCGGCGGAGTGCCCGGGGGCGGACACCAGTTGCTCGCCCGGAGGTGACTGCGTGTGCCCCGCCCCCAGCGACCCCAACTTGCCCGCGTGCTACAACTGGTCGCCCCCGTCCAAGAAATCCGGCAATTCGTGCGATTCGAACGACGACACGGACGACGGGAGCACGGCGTGGATGCAGTCGGTAGGCTGCATGCCGGGGAAGAACCTCCACATCGATTTCTGGATGGGCCCGTCGATGGCGGAGACCGTAGGCACGCAAGCCAACGATCTCCAGACGTGCGAAGACAACGCGACCGTGGGGACCGTGTTGGGCCAGGACTTGGCACCCGGTCAGGCGGCCGGCGGGACCGTCATCGTCAATCCGCCGCCCGGTCTCCCCGTTGCGACCGGCACGCTCTTCTCGCTGATGGGGACCGCCGGCTCGTGCCCTGACTTCCCCGCCCAAGTCGCCTCTGTGACATGCACTCAGTGAGGGAGCGTCGCTCGTGGGCGTCGCCGTCCGCAAGCGCGGCGGTCCTTCGTCGAACGCCCTGAGGAGAACGCTGCCCATGATCGGGAGCCATCCCGCTCGACACATCGCGTCCACGTTGGTCGTCCTGATCGCCGCGGCCGTCGGCGACGAGCTGGCGGCGCAGGGGGAAGCCTACGCGTCAACGCCCAAGCAGCTCTCGGTGAACTCCGGGCGCGCTTATGGCGCGATTGGCGCGCCCACCATAGCGTGCAGCTCGGCCAGCGGCGCGCCGCGCTGCGCCATCTCCATCACCATCCCCGCGCAGCAGGGCACAGGACAGATGGGACCCACCGGCGTCGGCTGGTCGGCCGTGACGTGCTCGCTCGTCACCCACAGCTTCGCCGAAGAGCGCGCGCTCTTCGACCACCTGAACGACCCGACGGCCGCGTCCAGCCTCACTTGCAACGACACGAGCCTGACGATCGCCTGGTGGTCGCCCGGTAAGCCCCAGCCCGCCGGTGCCGTCATCACGATCGACGTCGCGAGCCCCACGGCCACCCAGAGCTTCTCGCTCTGAACGGAGCTACCGGGAAGCCGGCGCGGGTGGGCAGGCTTTCCTCCCACCCGGTGACGCTCGCCGCCTCGACCGTGCCCTGACCGGATTGAGTGGGTCGAGCGGGGCTCGAACCCGCGACCTACGGATTAAAAGAACGTGGTGCTCCTCAAGAGCTGCGCGCATTTAACCCCCATCGTGGGAAGCTCGTGGGAGTGGCCGCTCGAGCCTTGCTCGATGGGGCGGAACGCGGCGTCGTCCAGCGCGAGGATGCGGAAGCGTTGGCGCGCGAGTGGCTCGAGTTGACCGGCGGCGACCTCGCGATCGAAGTCATCGAAGGCGACGACGAGCATGCAGCCGCGCGCCTCGTCGAGCTCTGCTCTCACGTGCTTCGCGTCGTGTCGAGCGAGGAGAGGAGCGCCGCGACGTGAGGTGGCGAGAGGCGCCGACCATGGTCACGTTCAGAAAACGGAACCGCCGCGGGGCTTGGAGAGCACCGCGGCGGTAGTCGAGTCCAACGGGCGAGGAAGGAACTAGACAGTGCGTAGTGTAACGATTCACGTACGCGGGGGCAACCTCCCGGCGATCGAGTACCCCGACACGCCGGTCTGCGCGCAGACCGAGCTACCGCCGCGCGATTGGACCGAACTAGGCAAGCTCTCCTGGTCTCAGGAGGACATGCGCCGCTGGGATCGCCAGATTGCACGCCCCGCGTGGCAGCGGCGCGCCGTGCGGCTCCCCGGCCACCGAACGAGGCTGCGCGGCTCCCACCGGGTCGCGCGACCTAGGGCGCCTCGTCGCGTCGTACGCGTCGTGCGATCCAGACCCGCCCAGCGGGCACAGGACGCGCCACCAGCGCCATCAGGCCCACCAGCGGCAGCGCCGCCATGTAGCGCTGCCCACGCGGTCGAGGTGGCGTCGTGAGGCCGCCCTCGCGCCAGGTACGACGCGCTCTTGAGCGGAGAGCAGACCGCGCTCTTGAGCGCGTGCGCGGGACCGTCTTGTGGTCCGCGACCGACGCGACCCCGCGGACTCACATCATTCTGGCTGGAGAGAACGTATCTCCTCAGCTCGTGCGACGTGACGACATAGAACCCGCGCTCGCTTGCGGCGGATTCTACGCGCTCGGCCTCGCGGAAGCCCTCAGGGACATCGCGGCTCACGACGACGGCCTACGTTACCCGGTCGCCATACTCGTCGACGGCTGGATTACGTGCGCGTGGATCACGATTCATCAGCTGAGCCGCGGGGGCGACGCATGAGCGGCGGCCCCAACGGGACCAGGCAGGACGCCAAGGCCTTCGAGGCCGTTGTGTGTGGCGTCCACGTCGGAGCTACGGAGGACGGCCGGCCTTCGATCACCCTGAAGTGGCATGGCGGTGGGTACGACACGACCGACCGGATCGTTTTTCATGACCTCGGCCACAAGAAGCGAGAGACCCACGAGCGACTACGATCTCTCGGCGTAGAGAAGCTCATCCCGAAGCGCATCGAGGATGCAGCCGACCTCGCGCCCCTGGCGAAAGCGCTCTTCGGCCAGAGTCGCCTCATCTCGTTCGACGGCGAAAGGGTCATCTACGGGCCAAAAAAGCCAGACGAGGAAGGCCCCTTTGCCTTCGAGTACGGCGCCGAGCTGGCGAAGCCGCAGCCGCCACCGGTGTGGCTCTGTCCGCACTTCGCCATGGTACGCGGCCGTCCGATCATCATCGCGGGCTACGCCGGGAGCATCAAAACCTGGGTCGCCATGGTGCTTGGGCTCGCGGTAGCGGCAGGCAAGGGCATATGGGTCGGCGTGCCGATCTCGCTTCACGGAACCGTCCGGTTCATCGACTACGAGAACTTGGGCGAGACGAGCGCGCGTCGACTCCAGCGGCTCGCGTATGGCCTCGATATTGACCTTGCGGAGCTTGGCGACAGGATCGGCCGCGTCGCGTTGCCGCGGACCTACCTGACGACTGAGGGCGCGGAAGAGGCGCTCGTGCATGCTTGCCAGGGGGTGGACGTCGCGGTCGTCGACTCGTTACGCGCAGCGTGCCCCGGGGTCGACGAAAACAGCTCGGAGGTTCGTGAGTACATCGATCTGCTTCAGCGGGTCACGGCGCAGACGGGAACGATCTTCATCGTCCTGCACCACGAGGGCAAACAGTCACAAGAGACGAGGGGGCGCCCCGGGCTGCAACGCATGCGTGGGTCGTCCGCTCTGGCCGATGCGGTGGACGCGATGCTGCGCTTGGAGGAAGTCGGCGAGGGCAACGATACGTTCAAGCTGGAGTCGGGGAAGCATTCGAACGGTCGAGCGAGCGGATTGGTCACCGTCAAGATCGAGGACGTTGGCGACCAGGACCCCAGAACCGGCTTCTCGCCGGGCGTGCGCCTCGTCGTCGTTCCCGAGAATGGCTCCTCCGATGTCCTCAATAGGCCGAGTCCGGTGCGCAAGTGCGCCGATCAAATCCTGGCCCTACTCCGCAAGACCGGGCGACCGATGGGGAGCAACCAGATCAAAGAAGCCGTCTCAGGCAACGGCACCGTGAAGGCGGACGCCTTGAAGCTCCTGCGCGAAGGGGACGAGGTCTGGCAGGACGAGGACCGTAAGTACACGCTGAAAGAGTGGGTCCCGAGGCGTTCGGTCGCACCAACAGGTCCCGACGCGGATCTGGGGACTTCACCAAACCCTGAAAAAACTCAGGTCCCATCGGGTCCCGAGCAGGTCCCGGGACCCACTGAGCGCGGGCAGGTCCCCGAGTCCCCCTCCCTTAGGAGGGGACCTACCCCGCCGGGACCCGGTACCCGCGCGGAAAGAAGAAAAACGCCGGGACCCACCGGCGCGAATGGCGCCTCAGTCGCGAGCCCCACCCTTTGCCTCGTCTGCCAGGACCACCCGTGCACGTGCAGCAGCGAGGCCGAGCCCTGATGTCGCGCAGTCCTCTTCCCCCGACCTCCGCTGGGGTACCGGGACTAGGCTGGTCCCCCTGCCTGGGGTGCTCGTGCCGTCCTAGTCCCGGAACGCCTCCGCCATTACGACCAAACGTCCCGGGCGATGAGCCGCAGATCCTCCTCAAGCTCGCGGGCACCAGCGTCCAACGTGACCAGCCGCCGCCCGTACAACGCGATGAGTACGGCCTCGATGTCGCACGCGGGGTTGTCTTCCGGCTCCAACTTCGGCGTTTGAAACTTTCGGCGGATCCCGAAGCACATGTAAGCGAGAAGAGTAAGGGCGTTCTGCGAAGGGAAGCGCACGAGGGCCGCCGCTCTACGCCAAGACATGCCGTTGATACTCAGCATGTGGCGCAGCGCCTTCTCAAGCCGGCCCTCGCGGCAGTAGCCGACAATTGCGTCGCGGAGCGGCTGACGATCGCCGTTCTGAAGGCCTCTGCGGATTGCCTTTGCCTCGGCCTCCGTGTCCACGGTCACGCTAGCGACGATGACCTTGGACCAGTCGTTCACGTGCAACAGCCGGAATATCCGTTCCACCGCGGCCCGCATGACCGAGATGTCCCTCGTTGGCGACGGATCGGCGAGGAAGCGACGCATCAACACGGTGTTGCGGCGATCCTCGACGCGTCGAATCCCGGTGTACTGCGGGCGCCGTGTCCGCCGTTCGTTGAACCCCACCATGAACGACGGATAGGCGAAGTGGACCGCACGTGGTTCCGCCCGGAGATGCGCGTGGACCTTGTCCCACCAATCGGCGCTGCCCTTCGACTGTTCAAACGCGTGCACCCACGGCAGCACGATCCTTGTGCCCGTCCGGCGGTACTCGTCGATCAGTTCCGCTACAGTCGCAGCGACCGTCAGCTGATTCGCGTCGAGCACGACGTAGTCGAGACCAGGCAGGGCCACGCTTTGGAGTCTAGTCCAAGGCTCCTCGGGGGTGCGATGAGTGCGCCGACGAAGCGCGCCAGGGGGCACGGACACGTATCGCGACCGGGCCGACGACTGCCCCCAGGCGGGCTAGTTGTTGACGAGGTGCGCATGCGGGTTCGTCGTCTTTGCCGTTACGTCCAACTCCCCGATGGGCGATTCGTCGATGCGCACCGCTACGGAATCCTCGTCCCGGCAGCCTCCGGCAAAAAGATCGCGGTTGGGGGTCACCCGTTCTTCCTGACGACGCACGGCGATCTGATTGGGTGGTGCCCCCCTGGCCTCACGCCCGAGGAAGAACGCGAGCGTTTGCGCCGCCAGGTCGGATACAAACGCGAGCAAGAAGGGTAATGGCTGGCACGATGCGAGCGGCGTTTTACTTGCGCGTGTCGACGCCGAAGCGGCGCAGGCCGGGAGACGTCGAGCCACCCAAGCAAGAGCAGACGACGGAGAATCAGCGGCCCGATCTCGTTCGGCTCGCCGCACTGCACGGGTTCGAAGTCGTGCGCGAGTACGCGGCACATGAGAGCACCGGCAAGCGGCGCCCCCTCTACGAGGAGATGATCTCCGATGCCAAGCGCCGCGACTTCGACGTGCTTCTCATCTGGGCGATCGACAGATTCGGCCGGTCGATGGCCAGGAACGTCTCAGACGTGCTCGCGCTCGAAGCCGCGGGCGTCCGGGTCATGAGCTTCTCGGAGAGCTGGCTCGACACGGACAAGAAGAACCCCGTGCGCGATCTACTCCTCGCCATCTTCTCGTGGATCGCCGAGCAAGAGCGCCGGCACAAGTCGGCGCGGACGAAGGCCGGCTTAGAACGCGTACGGCGCAACGGCAGCAAGAGCGGCAAACCCATCGGGCGACCGCCCCGCCTCACGCCCGCCGAACGGGCCCGCGCCCTGGAGATGCGCGCCGCCGGGCGAAGCGTCCGATCGATCGCGATGGCTCTGCGCTGCCCCCGGCCGACGATACAGCGCGCATTGGCACAGGGGGCGCAAGGGTGATGACGGCGCGCGCTTCGTCACGGGGCTCGAATGGGCCTGCACTCTCCAACGGCGGTCGCGCTGTCGTTGGGGAATACGCACTCGCCGCCAGAACCCGGTTCGGTGTTGCTGATGATGCACTTTTGTGCGGGAGCACCGACTGGTGCCAGCATGGGCGAGCGACCGGCTCGGTCTCGAAGCCGCACCAATTCGTCTCGCCGGGGCGCATCCATTCGAGCGGCGGCAAGCGGCTGGGAATCGGCCACGCTACGCTCCGACGCCCGTGCCCGCCAGGCGCCACGGTTCCACCGACGTGCCGCGCTAACGCGGAGCCATCTGCACCTTGAAGCGCGACGCCGTCGCGTGTAGCCAAGGCAGTAGCGGACATGCCCTTTCGGTACGCCATCGGCGAGATCGAGCTTTCGAGTGGGACGAAGGTCACCCTACCGGTATCCGGGCTGACTCTGATCGTCGGATCTAACAATGTCGGCAAGTCGCGCCTTTTGAGCGAGATTGTCGCACGCATCCAAGGGATCCCCCACGGCCACGCCGTGACGTGTTCGGCAACGGAGGTTCGCGAAGGCTCGCCCGAGGAGTTTCTGGAGTGGCTACTCAAGAGAGGGGCACTCGGCGACAACGGTCATAGCATGGGCGGCGTTGGCTTCGCTGTCGGGTGGGCCAACATGCCGGCGCTGGACTTCGTTGCACAGGCCTGGAAGTTGGGGCCAGGTCTCAGAAGTTTTGCCTCGGCCGTCATGCTCAATCTTTCGACTGGCGACCGCCTGACGGGAGCCCACCCCGTGGAGTCGTATGACGTGACACACGCGCAACCGGGGAGCCCTCTCCAAGCGCTTTACGCCGACTTGGATTTGGAGTTGCGATTGTCCGCCGCATTCCGGCGCGCCTTCGACATGGACCTTGTGGTCTCTCGGTTGGGCGGCAGCAAGATCTCGCTTCATTGCGGTCAGCGCCCGGACGCACGCCACCTCGGCGGCGAGCTTTCGATCCCCTACGCCAAAGCAGTCAGGAGCCTTCCCGCAATTCATGAACAAGGCGACGGAATGCGAAGCTACGCCGCTTGCTTGCTGAACACGGAGGTCCTCGAAAGAGCCGTTGTGCTCATCGATGAACCGGAAGCATTCCTGCACCCGCCTCAAGCTCGCACACTGGCGCAGCATCTTGCACAGTCCGTCAAACGGGATGGCCTTCAGGTGATCGTCGCAACTCACAGCTCCGATATCGTGCGCGGCGCTCTCGATGGCGGTGGCGCGGATGTATCTGTCGATCCGGCTGACCCGCTCCGGAATGGTGAGTGACGCCCGCCAACTGAACGCCGAACGCGTACGAGTGCTGTGGCAGGATCCTCTCCTTCGTGCGTCCAATTTACTCGACGCGCTATTCCACCAACGCCTTGTCCTTTGCGAAGCCGACGGCGATTGCCGCTTTTACAACGCGGTACTCGAAGCCATGAGCGATGCGGAAGGGCGTCCGCGCCCTGATGTCATGTTCGCCCACACGGGTGGCAAGCACAGGCTCCCCACTGCCGTGACGGCGATGGCCTCTGTCGGCGTGGCGGTGAGCGTGATTGTGGACATCGACGTATTCCAAGAGGAGCAGCCGCTACGCGGGATCTGGGAAGGCGTCGGCGGTGATTGGAGCGTGATCGCGGACCTTCGTCGGCAAGTGGCCGACGCGGTTGCCCAATCGTCGCAAAGAGTACGTCGCGACTACTTTGCGCAGCAGGTCCAAAAGGTCATTGACGCCGCAGCGGACCCGCTCGACGAGAAGAGCATCGACCGCATTCGAGGCCTCGCCCGTGGCGACGGCGGCTGGCGAGCGGTGAAGCGCGCCGGCTTGCCCGGTATTCCGCATGGCCAGGCCAGAGGGCAGGCTGATGAACTCGTGCGGCTCCTGCGGCACCGTGGTGTGTACGTCGTGCCGGTCGGGGAACTGGAGGGCTTCATTCCGTCGCTTGGTGATCACGGCCCGGCCTGGGTCGCGAAGGGTTTGCGCCTTGAACTGGCGCGGGCCCCGGAAGCGGCTCAGGCACGGGAGTTCGTCCGAACTCTCGGCCTGTTCTGACGCGACCGCTGCAGGATCGGACACTGCGCGCTCACTCGCACCTCGAACGCACCCGATGCGCGGGCGAGCAGATTGACGCTGGCTCTTCGCAGATTGACGCTGGCTCTTCATGGAGCGATGAGAGGAAGCTCCGTGAACCAACCCGTCGAGCTTCGCGACATCATCTTGAACGCGATCGAGGCTTCTCTCGGCCTGCTCGGAACGAGTTACGGGCTCACGTTGACCGAACTGAATGCCGTCTGCAGGGCGATGGGCCGTGGTCCGGGAATGGTGCCAGCGGTGATCGAAGGTAACGTCTCGCCATATCCCGTCCTGACGTAGCGCGTTCCCCATGCTCGGTTGGCGGGCATGACTGCTCGGCACGCATCGTCGCTTCGCAGTGCTCTCGTCGCGCACGAGCCAGCGCGAGGCAAGCGCTATTCACCGGATCTCAAGGCCCGGATCATAGAGTTCGCGCAATCGCGACGGGACGAGGGCGCGAGCTGGGCGGAGGTCGCGGGCGACATCGGCATCGCATTCGAGACGCTGCGTCGATGGTGCATGGATTGGAAGCCACGCGCGATGGTGCCGGTTCGGGTCGTGGCGGACAGAGACGAAGCCACCGTCAGCGTCGTGTCCGCCGGTGGCCATCGCATCGAGGGCCTCACTCTGCTCGACGCGATTACCGTCCTCCGAGCGCTGGGATGATCCTCGGCACCAGCCGGGCGGTACGCGTCTTCGCGTACCCCGAGGCGGTCGACCTGCGCAAGGGCTACGACGGCCTGTTCGGACTCGTCAAGCAGGGGCTCGCCCGCGATCCGCTCTCGGGCGAGCTGTACCTGTTCGTCAACAAGCGACGCGACTCGTGCAAGGTGCTCGTCTGGGACGGCACAGGCCTGTGCATCTTCCAGAAGCGGCTGGAGCGCGGCCGATTCGCGTCGCCCTGGCGCGAGGACGGTAACGTCGTGCGGCTAACGGCGAGCGAGCTGGCGCTCTTCATCGAGGGCTGCGAGCTGGTGGGGCGCCGATCCCTGTCCCCCGACGCGGTCGTCCCGACGCCCGCGGGCGCGTGAGAGAAAGAGGCGACGAGGGGATCGACAATGGCGCAATGGACCTTACCTTCGCGGTGTCGTGGACCTGAAGCGCGAGAGCGACATCGAGCAGCTTCGCCGCATTGCGGTCGCGCAGCAGACGCAGATCGAGCAGTTGCTTCGGCTGCTCGCGAGCCAGGCCGCGGAGCTGGGCGCGCTCAAAGGTAACGAGGCCGAGCTGCAGCAGAAGCTCGCGCTCATTGAGGAGCTGACGCGCCAGTCGGTGGATCTGGCCCGTGAGACCCAGGACGCTCCCGGCGCCACGTCGCCCTCGGAGCCCAAGGCCCGCAAGCCGCGCACGGCGTTCGGCAACACGGCGCAGCCGTCGCTGCCGGTCGTCGAGCAGACTTTCGAGATTGACGCCGCGGACATGACCTGTCCGAGCTGCGGCGGCGTGCTCGCGCCGATGAAGGGGCAGTTCGAGACGAGCGAGATGATTGACCTTGTCGATGTCAGCTACCGCGTGGTCAAGGTCCAGCAGCAGAAGTACGTCTGCAAGTGCGGTGGCTGCGTCGAGACCGCGCCCGGACCCGAGCGCGCCATGCCCGGCGGTCGCTACTCGCTGGACTTCGCGATCAAGATCGCCGTCGACAAGTACCTCGATCACATCCCACTCGCTCGCCAGGAGCGCATCCTGCGGCGCCACGGCCTCGTCATCACGACGCAAACGCTCTGGGACCAGCTCCAGGCGCTCGGAAGACGCCTGGAGTCCGCCTCGCGTGCGCTCCTGGCCCGGGTGCTCACGCAGTCCGTCGTCGGCCTCGACCAGACCAGCTGGCCACGGCTCGATGGCAAGGGCGACAAGCCCTGGCAGATGTGGTGCCTGACCGCGCCCGATGCCGTCGTGCACCGCATCCGCGACGACAAGAGCGCCGACACGTTCAGGGACTTGATGGGCGGCTATGCGGGCACCGTCGTTTGCGACGCGCTCAAGACCCACGAGGCCGGCGCCCGTGGCAACGACGCCATATCGCTCGCCGGCTGCTGGGCGCACGTGTTCCGCAAGTTCGAGGAGGCCGCACCCGATCACCCCGAGGCCCACCTCGCGCTCAAGTGGATCGGACAGCTCTACGAGATTGACGAGCGCGCCGAGGGCGACAGCGCAAGGAAGGCCGAGCTTCGTCGCATCGAGAGCACCGAGGTGATTGCGACGATGAAGACCTGGCTCTGGACCCAGGCCACGCTCAAGACGCTGTCCATCGGCAAGGCCGCCGCGTACGTCGTCGCCAACTGGGACCGGCTCACGCGCTTCCTCGGCGATGCGAGAATCCCGCTCGACAACAACGCCACCGAGAGAGGGATCCGTGGGCCCGTCGTCGGACGCAAGAATCACTACGGCTCCAAGTCGCGCCGCGGCACCGAGATCGCCGCCGTGTTCTACACGCTGCTGGAGACCGCCAAGCTCACAGGCGCCGATCCCGTCACGTACCTGCGCGAGGCCGCCCTCGCAGACGCTCGCGGCGAGACACTGCTGCCGATCGACGTGTCTCCTCGTATCTTTGGAGCGTGAGCATGGACGAAACCGAAGACCTCGACTTCGCATCTGTTGGCCGCTTCGCGCCCAAGGTGCCCTCGCCAGGCTCTCCAGGGCTCTACCGGTACGAGCCTTACCGAAGCGGCAGCCATTACGCTCTTCAACAGCGGCTCGGCACCGGAGAAGCCGTTCGATGCAAGCTGGCCCACGACGGAACCGTCGTGCGCTTCATCGTCTGCGGTTGCCCCGAGTACGGAGTGCTCAACGTCGCTTTCGCGGACGACTGATCTCCCCCACTTCGGCGAACGTGCATCCGCGCCGCAGTCAAGACGAAGCGGGGCGAGTAGTTACGATCGAAGAACTTCTCGGCAACGATTCCATCGTCCGCCGCGGCGATCAACTCCTCCTTGGATCAGGTTCGATGAGCGCAATGTTCATCTTCGCGTTCGAGGACGACTTCCGGAACCCGGAGGCGCTCGACTTCCCGCTCGATCACCTCTGGAGGCTCCAAGAGCAGCACGGACCCGCGGGGGCCGCTGACACGTGGGAGAACATTCTGGCTGTTGGCCGGGCCGCGGGGCTTCCGTCGCGCGATCTCGAGATTGCTCAGGCACTCCTTACGGCGAGTTCTTGGATCGAATCGGACGGCAACAGGGTCCGAAAGATCGAGCCGAATCGCACCGATCGCGCGCCCGTCGAAGAATCTGGCTTCTACCCGGCCGCTGGCCCGACCCCTCTACAAAGAGGTCGTGCCCGTTGTTCAACAGATCATTGGCGAACGGGGACAGCACGAAACCCTTCGCCGACTGACGCACGAAACGACCCCGGAGGCTCCCATGCCGAAACCAGCGAGCGAGCGTGAATCCCCTGAGCTGCGGGAGTTCATCGAAAGTTCACCCCTCTACGGGAAGGGCATCAAGTTAAGCGCCTCGGGGACCGACTTTTATCCGACGGCGGTGCAGCGCAGCTGCAAGGAATGCAAGGCGGTCACGAGTTGGACCCGGGTGCAGAAGGGCTTCGCCCATTTCGGAGGAGGTGACCTACTCGAATACGCCTGCGCGATCTGCGAGCGCGCCCACTTTGTCGTGTGGATCCTCCGCGATACCCCGCAGGTCGATGGCCCGCCTGGGTATCCCGTCCCAGTGCGACGAACGCACCACCTGCGAAAGATCGGACAGTGGGAGCCCTGGAGCATCGCGCCCAATCGTGCCCTTGAGGACGCGCTCGGAGACGAAAACGCGGGGTTGTATCGCCACGCGCTGATGAACCTGAGCGCGAGTTACGGGATTGGAGCGCTCGCGTACTTCAGGCGAGTCGTCGAGAATGAGGTCGACAGGGTTCTCGAAGTCCTTGCCGAGACGGCCAAACAAGACGGAGACGACACGAGTGCGGATGCTCTTCAGAAGGCGCGGGCCAATCCTCGAGCCGATGAGAAGCTTCGCCTCGCCGCCGAAGCGGCCCCGCCAAGCCTGAAGCGTCTCGGAACGGGGAATCCGCTGTCCAGCCTTTACGGGGAGTTCAGCACCGGACTTCACGGTAAGTCCGACGAGGAGTGTTGCGAAATCGCCAAGCGTCTACGAGCCGCTTTTGAGTACGTCTTCCTCACGTTGCGTACGCGGCTTGAGGATGAAGCAAAGCTGCGACGTGCGCTGAGCGCCAGCTCTTCAGCCTGACTGTGCGCGGCGGGCCCAGTGCCCCGTAGCGCTCAGGGCGGTGCTTGTGCGTGGGGGCTGTGCGCCTAAAACCGGCACCGGTTGCGAGTCATGATCCGGCGAGGATCCCGAGGCGCGGGATGGCGAATCAGGCCGCGTCAGATTCGGTCGTTTCCGGTGCAAGCTGGCAGACGGCGTGACCCCGTCGGCGTGGTGTCGACGGGGGTCGGCGCCTATTCGGCGTCGTCGGCGCCGGGAGCGTGTCTCGAAACGGATATCCACCGGCCACCCCGCGCGGCAGCGCAAACGCAGTCCACGCCGAGCGTGAGGTGGTCGGTATCGAGCCCTGCACGCTATCGAACGTTAGCGTGCAGCTAGGACGGCCAGGCCTTACGCTTCGTCCGTGAAGAAGACCAAGTCCGACGCCATCAGGGTTGCCGTCACGACCGGCGTTGCTGCCGGGAGCACAGCCCTCGCCGTTGGGGCGCCGCCGACCGCATCCGTCGCATTGGCCGCCGGGTCGGCGCTCCTTGGGGCGCTCGTCGAACCCGCACAAGGCTTTCTCCTCGCCCGTACGCGCCGCCGCTGGGAAAAGCTCTTAGAGGAGTACCTCGCGGGGTCCGCCGAGGACCCGGAGTTGGTCGAGGCTCGGCTACAGGCCGAGGCCGAGGACCCCATCGTTCAGGAACTCGTTGTTGAGACGGCGCGCGCAATGGGCGAAGCGCTGACTGACTCGGTCGTGCCCGTGCTGTCGCGGCTCCTGCGCGAGTACAGGTCCGATAGGCGGAAGGCAGATTCTTTCTTTCGCGGCATGCGACGCCTGCTCTCCGACGTAGACGAAGAGGAGTTCTCGTCGTTGCGTGAGTTCGTTGTGCTCGTCGCCGATCTGGACGTCACGAAGACGCAACCGAGCGTCGAGCTGAACTTTCTTCCTGTCGATCAGAACATCGTGCAGCGGCTCGCACCGGGCTTGGCCCGGCGGCTTTCCTATCTACGAGCGAGGACGGAGGAGGAGCGCAAAGTATCGGCGTCACCGCTCAACGCGAGGATCGAGATCGAACGGCACCTTCCGCACCTCCTGAGGCTTTTCCAGCTTTTGAAGGTCAATGGGCTGGCGAACGACGCTCGCTCAGGTGGTGTCGGCGCTGTCTCGGGGCCCGAGGTCGTCGTGTTCGCGAGTGGTACGGTGCAGCGAATGCGCGACCTGCTCGCGCAAGGTACCGTCGGATAAGCGCTCGACGAGGTGACGACGAGCCTCCGAAGGACCATTGGTCTCCAGTCACCCCGCCGAACGCAGTCGCCGCCGGGCGAGTGCGAAAGGCGCCCGCGATTCGGGGCGCGCTCCCAGCGCCGTCCCAAACGTCTGCCCCTCGACGATGCGCCCGGCGCTCGACGAACCATCGACGCCATGCCTTGGCCGCTGGAGCTTTTGAAGATTGCACCCAACGTCCCCCATCATCGAAGCATGGGCCGGAGACAGTTTCCCGGCGTGAGGAAAGCGCAAAGTGCCCACGCGCGGCGGGGCATCGGAAGCAAGGCGAGGTTACTTGACGCCACGCTAGCGAATGGCGATAACGTCGCCTCGTGCTGGCGAATCCGGTTTGTAAGTGCCAACCGCGTGTGACGAGGGGAGCGATGATGGCCAAGGGAACCGAGGGTGCGCTTGTTTTGATGCTCACGCTGACCGCCTGTAACAACGAAAAGGCGCAGGAGCAGCACGATCAGGCCATCGCCGCCGCTGCGGCACTGAGCGCCGCTGCCGTGCAATCAGAGAAGGACAAGGCGACTTCCGTGGCGGCCGTCTCGCAAGCGGCGACGCAGGCTGCGGCGCTTCAGCAGCAGAAGGACACGATCGCCAAAGCAAAGGCTGGCGCCGAGTTGCGCGCCGACGTGCAACAGCACCCGGACAAGTACCTCCAAGTGAGCAACGCGCAGGCTTACAACAAGGGCATCATCAACAGCTATCGCCAGCTCACGGGCGTGACGGTGCTCATAAGTCGCCGTTTGCCCTCACGGGTCTGCGCGGGAGCGTCAACTGGCAGGACGCATCGGGCACGTCGACTGGCACCACCCCTTTCACGCTTGCCGGGTCAGTTCCAGCCGGTGCCACGGTAACGTTCTCGACCGCGAACGGGACAATGACGAGCGGAACGCTTCAGACCAAGGCCAGCGACACGCGGATCACGTTCGCGCAGCCAACGATCGTAACGCCCTGAGCGCAGGTGTGGACGCGACCGAGCCCCTTCGCCTCGATCAGCCCTAGCCGCGTCACCTTGATGTCCTGCGAACGGGCGCACGACGGGCGCGGGGCCCATGCGGCTGCACGCTTCTCGGCTTCGGGCTCATGCGAGTGTTCTCCGCTGCCGTGCGCGTTGAAGCTGCCGACGGCATGAGTAGCGTCAAGGGATCGATCTCAAGGGCATCGGCGATGCGCTGGACGACGGCCAAGGTTGCAGACGCTTGCGCCTTCAGAAGCCGCCAGAAGTAGCTGTGCGCCAGGCCGCACCGGTCCGCGACGTGGCTGATTGGCATGCCGCGCTGGCTCGCAAGCTCGCGAACGCGCTGGGCAAGCACCTCTTCGAGCCGCGCCTTCAACGGCGCGAGTTTCGCCGTTGCAGTGCGGGGTGCTCTTCTCTATACAGAAGAGATGAGCGGACTTGCCGTCGTGCGTGGCCGAACGCTCATGAGCAAGGGGGCACCGATGCGGGTCTGCGTTCCGTTTCTGGTCATCCTGTTGTCGTGCTCCTCGGCGCCGACGGGCGGTGGCGATGACGCCGGAGGCACGTCGAGCAGCGGCTCATCGTCCGGGTCCTCTTCATCAGGATCTTCGTCGTCTGGGTCCTCGAGCGGATCGAGCGGCGACGCATCGACCTGCGCGGGTACGATGCAGAGCGGCACCGTCCTCTGCTCCAATGTGCTCGTCGCGCTGTGCGCCCGACGCGTGGGCTGTCCGCACACCGGAGGCGAGAGCTGTCCGAACTGCGTGGACTGCTCTGTAGGCCAGTGCATGTCGACGATCACGGGTATCTGCGACAGCACGTCGTCGCCCGCCTGCACGCAACAGACATGCCTGCAGGCGATGACCGCCGATCCGAAGGGCTACGACTGCACGCAGGCGAAGTTTGCGAACAAGATGCTCTGCGACAGCGCCGCGACCGCATGCCTCGGGGACGTGCCGCTCATCGCGTGCTCGGATTCGGCGCAGGACACCTGGAACTGGCCTGCGTCGTGTGCGGAGTTCTGGTCAACATTCTAGGCGGCGCTCGCGAGCGGGCGCTCGGCCGACACTCCGACGTGACCCCGAGACGTGATCGGATCCGTCGGCGAGTCGCCGTCACGACGGGTCAGATCATCTTCACAACAGCGTCTACGCTGTCGGCGCACTCCCCGACGCGGGCAGCGCTCACCTGCACATCCTGTCCGTGCACCTCGTACGTCCCTCCCTTCAGATTCCTGAGAAGCACACCGAGATGAGCGGCAACGACGCCGGCCGTATTGAAGTCCCTTACGTCGATAGCGTATTTCCCCTCAAACGAGGTATTTGTCTTGGGGGCGCCGGATCGCGGGGTGAAGTGATGAGGTGACGACTGGTAGATGGCCCAAAGTTCCGAGCCAACCGCTTCGGAGAGGGCCGCGAAGGCGGCCGCTGAACCTTTATGTTGAGTGAACCGGTTTCCGATGAACAGGTGACACAGCGGTGCAGAGAGACTGTTGGCGGTCGACTGATACCGGAAAGTGAACTTGTCGTAGACGGGGTTGGCCTTTCCCGCGCCGTACAACAGTCGAAAGATCGCGCTCACCGCGTGTCTCGACGAGTCGTCCGCGTTGAAAGGCACCAGGAGCTTCTGAGCGGCTATCATCGCAAGCTCTGTATACACGGAGAAGCTCGGGTTGGTGTCTATGAAAACCGTCCACGTTTGGTCGTCTGATCCCGTGATTGATTCGATTAGCTCAAGCACCCATTTGTGGACTGCGCCCAAACCCCGACCGGAAATTGTGCGTTGGCGAAGTAGGCTAGAGGAGCCGCAAGGAGCTCAAGATTCCCGTCACCGGCGACAAGGTAGAGGTTTGACGGTAACGCGGAGTTCTCCTCCGCGACCTTACACGCCCACTTGGTGCCCGTGGGGGCCTTGAGAGTCCCGGCGAGCATGTTGATTCGCTCGTCAATGTAACCCGCGATGGTTGGTGCGGGCGTTTGGGTCTCCAGTTCGACGAGCCTCTCTTCACCCTTGGTACCGCTTCCGAGCAACATCATCGTGCAATTCGCCTGTGGACACATGTCAACTACCAGCACGCGCTGTTTCGGGTGCTTGCTGGCGTAGGTAGTTGCCAGGTGGAAGGTCAGCGTGGACTTCCCGACGCCCCCCTTGTTGTTCCAGACCGCGTAGCGCTCTCGGATCATGCGCAGACCCTCCCAATTGAACAACGGATGAAAGCGCCACGAGAGCACCGGAGTCAATGGCCCAGCGGGCGTCGGTTTGGGGCTGCTCCGCGGCGGGATACCGTTTCGCGTCTGAACGAGGGCGCTCACCCTGACAGGCCGAAAACGGCGGCCGCTAACCCTCGCCGGCGCGCCGTGGGGCGGTGCCGGACTTGCAGCACGCGATGTCGTCGCAGACCATCGGCTGCATGGCTCCGACAATTACAACCCTGCTGACAGCGCTGGTCTCTCTGACGCTGGGCGCCGTGCTCCAGCACATGCGCACCGGACGGGCCGAGGCGCGAAAGCAGCGGGACCTACTGCGCGCCTCGGCATACGCGGACTTTCTTCGCGGTGTCAGTCTGCTCGCGGCAGCCGGGCGAGCCGATCCTTTCCCGCAACAGAGCATCGGCGAGGCCATGGCGCTAGTCGGAGACGCGCGGGCTCGCATCTCGATCTATGGCAGCGAGGCAATGGTGCGAGCAATGGCGGAGATCGCGGAATTTCCCCGACTAACGACGCGAAAGGCTTGCGAGACGTTCATTCGGGCGTGTCGACAAATGCGAATCGACGCTCATGCGAGCGTCTCTCTTACGGACGACGAACTTAGCCTCGTGGTCCTCGGTCACCCGCTCCGCAACCTGCCCGACGAAGACAGCCCTTCGCTCGCCCCAGCCATTGCGTCGCGCGGGGCCATGACCACGGGCGCGAAGAAGTCGAAGAAGTCGTCGAGGCCTAGCGGTCGTTCCCCTTGACGACGTCGTGGAGGGCCCGCGCGATCCTCTCGAATCGACTCGTGCGCTTGGGCGCGAGACTCCGGGGTCGTGGCCCGGTCTATCGTCTTGTGCCACTGCGCGACCTTCGACCCGAGCCACATGCTGGCGATGGATCTCAGGGTACGCACGGCGTGCATGGTGACCTTCGCGCAATCCATGGCGGCCTAGTCCCAGCCTGCCGACAGTCGGGTCCCCACGCCGCTCGGAGGTGCGCCGTTCGTCTTCGGGGTTGGCCCGGTGGAGGCTGCCGGTGAGGAACCCGCGGCTGCCGCGGGTGCTGGGCTCCCTGCCCCGGTAGCATTTGGTTGGGCCTGAGCAGCCGCGAGAGTCTCGATGGCCTTCCCGGCGACCGCCTTGATCACTGTCCCCGTCTCGCCCATGCGGCCGAGCGCCTGCCCAGCGTTCACGAGGATGGCCCCGATACCTTCCGCGGCCTTCTCGCGAAGGAGTGGATCGCCGATCAGAGTCGAAACCGGATCGAGGTCTCCGGTTTCCCTATTGAAGTGGACGTGGAGCGGGCGGCCGTCCGAGTAGGTGCCGGCCTGAAACTGTTTGATCGGGACACCGTCGTCGGGATCTTCGACTGCCTCGGCAGCGATGGGTGCTGCGGGCGAAACGGGTGCCCCCAATCCGACGCCGAACACTTGGCCGACGAGGCTCCTCGCGAGGCCTTGGGCGGCTTCGCGGCCAAAGATCCGGGGAAGCGTCTCGAGCACCTCGGCCAACTGGACGACCTTGGACGAGGGCGCTGGCGTCGCCGCCGTAGGGGCTGGAGGTGCAGGCGCGGTGGCCGGTGGGCCCGGAGGAGCGGCAGCGAGACGAGCAACCTGCGAACTCAGCTCCGCTACCTGTTGCCCCAGGCGTTCGTTCTGGGCGAGTAGGGCAGTGACCACCGCATCGTTTGCCCCGGCTTGCGGGAGCGGAGCGGCGGCGTGCGGGGGCGGGGCGCCGAGGCCCGCGGGCGGCGTCCAGTCGTTACGACCATGGAGCGAATACCCGCGGAGCCATTCGGCCCCCTTGGGGCTCAACGCGAATCGCGGCCGACGCCCGCCTGAGGTGATTACGAGCCCCTCCGAGACGAGCGACGACAGAGCGGCGCCCGTTACGGCGTTCTGCCTTGGGTTGCGCTCCGCTGCGGGCCATAGCTTTTCGCTCAATTGCGAGAGAGCGACCCCGAAGCGGCTGTCCGCGGATTCGAGCGCCCGCAGAACATCGACCTTGAATTGTTCGGAAAGCATCACTGCGAACTATAGCCATTAGGTAAGCGTCGTGCCTGCGGATGTATGCGACGCGCTTGCGGTTGGCCGCGACGTCTACCGCGGATTGATGCAATGGGTGCTGCGGATTGAAGCAATGGGTACCGCGGGTGCCGAGCGAGGCGGCAGCGGTTGGCTGCCATAGGGCCGCAACAGGCGAGCGGGTGCGTTACGACCGCCTAGCGAGGGGGGTAGCGGCGTCGGAGCGACCGTCGCAAGGCCTTCGCTTCGCTACGCGCTACCCGTTCGCATCGCCGCCGCTCGGGGGCAAGATCCTCGACCCATCTGCGTCGCTGGCCAGGCGCCAACTCGACGCGAAACGTTTTTCAGTCACTTTGAGCAGACTCAAGTGCGCAATTATCTATTTCTCGAATAGCTCAACAATGGGTTGATAGAAACCGCATTGGTCATTGGCGCGGGAAGCTTCCCGCCCTTACACTCAATTCGGAATGGCGAGGGCACTCCTCTACATCACGACCCGAGGTGCAGCGGACTCCGCCAGTGCGGAGTTGGGTCGAGACATCAGTGAGAAGGTCGCGAGGACTTGGGCCCAGGAGCGCGACCTCGCTCGCGTCGGAGGCCGATATCTCTTCAGCGCCGACGACTATCTCACGTTCCTATCCGAGCTCTCCTCTGACGAGGAAGAGGGGTACGAAGACTGCGAAGAGTGCGACGGGGCCGGTGAAGACGAACTCGAGGAAGAGGCATGAATCACATGGCATCCAAGAAAAATGAATACCAAGCGGGCTACGCGCTGGAGAATCCCCTGAGCGGGGTGGAGTTGACGGTTGGCCTCTTCACGGGAGCGCTCGGGTTCGGCACGAGCGACTTCGTCGACCGGTACCTCGCGACGCACGCCCTGACGGACAAGAACGCCAAGGACGCGAACGGCAACGAACTCTACGCGGACACGCCGCCGACGACGGGCTCCTACCAGAAGCTCTTCAACGGCACGGCCGTCCAAGCCCCGATGAACCTCCCCCGCTGGGGCGTGGGCGTGGCGCTCGCCGGAGTGCCCTTCGTCGCCGCTGCGTTCGTAAAGGCCCCCGCGGGCCGCTCGGCCCTCCAGATGTTCGGGTTCGGCGCCGCGCTGCGGACGCTGGGCAAGGGCCTCACGGACGGCGTCGCGTACCTCACCGCGAAGACGGCGGTCGGTCAGCGGCTCTACGACGACCGTCAGCGCGCGATGGCCATTACGGCCGAAGCGAGCGGCGCAACCCCGGTCATTCTCTCGGCAAGTTTGCCCTCGGCGGGTTTGGGAAGCGCGTGTGACGCGCTCTACCTCGCGGAGTCGCACGCAAAGATCAAGCAGTTGAATGCAGCGACGATGACCCCGCCGCCGGGATACCCAAGTCCTACGAAAACGCCGACGCCAGGCGCGGCGCCCCCGTCTCCCCCAGCCCCGCAGCCCAAGCCGCCTCCCACGCTGGCGGAACAATTCCCCGCAAAGGTCGACCCGTTCAATTGGGGCGAGAAGCCCGAGGCCGGAGGCAAGTACAACTGGTGAGCCCCTCGGCAAAGTGTTGGCCGGTTTCGTGCCATCGGGGCCGGTCTAACAGCTCACGGCCCCCGCTGATCAATGGTGACTAGCGGGCGGCCGGGGCCCTTTTTGACGATTCTAGGAGATTGGGCAATGCCCAACAGACCTTGGCCCCGCCCGCAACCACTCTCCACGCGCGCCAGCAAGCTCGCTGACGCGCAAGCCACGGCGGATACCGCGACCAAGCGCATCGCCGCACTCGAGCACCGCGTCGAGCGCCTCGAAGCCGCCATCGATGAGGTGCGCGGCGTCCCTCATATCGTCGAAAAGTAACCCGCGCGAACGGGAATCTCGAAAGTTGGAGGAGAGAGAAGTGGCATTGCCGTGGCCTCCCGCCGAAAGAGCAAACAGCTACCAAGCTACGAGCTGATGCAGCTTCGAATCCAGGCGTTGGAAGAAGACGCCGCACGATCCGTTCGCCGCATCGCCGCTTTGCGTGCGCACATCGAGCAGTACGAGCAAGGTCTCGCTGCCATCGAGCGGCACCTCGAAAGCTACGCGTTCCGGTCATATGTTCGACGCAAGGCTCTTGAGGACGGCGCGTGATGTGGCCGACGACACAAGCACCGGTCGCTGCCCTCCTCGATCCGCGTGAGCGAGAGCTCGTCGCCAAGATGCGCGCGACGCTTCCCCCCGGCGAAGTCATCGACGACGACACGGGACGCCCGAAGGCGCGCATCGCTCGGCCGCGTGACTTCTCTTCCGAGCGCCGCCGCTTGATCGAGATGGGCCTGCTGCGGCCTGCGAGCGGAGCCCCGCTCGCAACGCCCGAGCGTTCCTCGGGCTCGTCGCCCTGGGTGCCGTAGCTCCGCTGGCGTCTACCATTCGGGTGGGCGCTCGTTCGAGGGGCGCGAGTGATGGTCCCCGGTTAGCCGAGGGCGAGGCCGTAGCCTCCGAAGGCCATGGCGTACGCGGCGCGTCCAAGGGGCCCGGGAGCGCCCTCATTGCCCGAGCCCTCGCCCGGACCAGGGCGAGAGCGACGAGGGCGACGCGCCGGTCCTCCCCGAGAGCCGTCAGGGCTAGCCTCCGGGTGCGGAGTGGACTCCGGGCCTCCCGATGATCACACTGAGCGTCAATGACGAGCACCCCCGTCCAAGACGCGGCCCCGGAGGGCCCCCGGCGTTGCGCCCATTGTGGAGAAGCTATTCAGGGCCGACCCTACGCGCGGTTCTGCTCGGGGCGATGCCGGACGCGTGCTTACAACGATTGGCGGCTGGCCGATTCTGAGGAAGCGGCTCGAATCAGCTCAGCGGTTAGCGCGTGGTGCGGTAGCTGAGCTGGATGCGCTCGCGGGGGAGATCGCGGCGGTGACGCCGGGCGCGGCGCGGGAGCGGCCGTGAGGCCCGACAACGTATTCTCCGTGCTCGCGGAGCCAGCGCCCCCCACCTGGTATGTGGATTCGTTCCGCGACTTCGGGAAGACGGAGCCGGAGCCCCCCGATCCGCAGGAAGAGGCGACGCTGCGCTACTGGGCCTCCCTTCGGGAGCAGGAACATCGGAAGCGTGAACGAGAGGAACGCCAGGTCGCCGCGTTGGAGACGATCGCGCAGGCGCTGACCGAGAGGCCTCCGCTCGTGAACGGGGACGACAATGTTATCGAGGTCTCCCCCGCCCCGCCGACCCCAGCGGTCCGCGGCGAGATTCAGTTCTCAGAACTCGATCGCGCACGGGCCCGCAAGGTGCTCGCGGCACGCGGCTACGTCGTGAAGGGGCGGCGATGACGGCCGTTTCGGGGCGCGGTTCCGTCGAGCGCCTTCCCTCCGGGAAGTTCAGCGCCCGCATGCCGGACACGACAAGACTGGGCACCTACGAGACGGAGAGCGATGCGCAGGCGATGCTCGACGCCGCGATCGCTGAACTGGCGTCTGGGCGCGTGGCCCCGAAGAACGTGAAGAGCTTCGCCACGGCCGGCGCGAAGTGGCTCGATGAACGGGAACTCTCCGGCGCTCGGGACATCGCCACGGATCGCAGCCGGTGGGAGCAATACATCACCAAGGCTCCATTCTACGAGCTACCCCTCAAACGCATCTCACCTGCTACGTGCTTCGACTGGCGCCAGTCGCTTCGGTTCGCAAAGGTGAAGTACCCCTACGCCCACCCGCGCAACGGGGAGCGAATCTCGCCGGACACCATCGAGCGGATCTTCTCCCTCGCGAGCGCGTTCATGCAGGACGCGACGAACAGCGGGTGGGTGCAGTCCAACCCCTTCCGCCTCGCCGGTAAGCCGAAGAAGAAGCAGGCGCGCACGGAGGAACCTTGGACCTACCTAGAGCCTCCTGAACAGGCCGCGCTCCTCAAGGCGGTGCCGGACGACGAGCGAGAGATTGTCGAGGTACTCATGTGCACCGGCTGGCGCACGAGCGAAGCCGCGTGGCTGCCGATGACAAATCTGCACCTGGATGCGGTAGACGCCCATGGCTTCAAGACGCCGTACGTAAACGTGCGCCTCTCACGCGGCGGGAAGGCGCGCAAGAACGGCGTTCCGCTTCGTCAGTACCTCATCCCGCGCGCTGCCGATGCGCTTGGGCGCTGGCTAAAACGCTTACCGAAGTACGCACCGAAGAACCCGCACAACCTCGTGTTCCCCTTCCCTGACGGACGTCGCCGCGTCTCGGGATGGTTCTTCGGCTCGTACAAGGAGAAGGGCGAGAAGCATTCCCCCTGGCGAGAGTGGCTCGCATCGGCACGCATCGAACGAGAGGTGCGCGTCTACGACCTGCGGCACACGTGCGCGACGGCACTGCTCTGCGCATGGTGGGGGCGGCGCTGGAGCCTCATCGAGATCCAGAGCTACCTCGGCCAGCTCTCCAGCCTGAGCACTAGGCGTTACGCCCACCTCGCTAGTGAAGCCGAGCAGAAGGCGGCGCGGGAGACGCGCGGCGGCTCCAGCCACTCTCCCACGACCCTCCCACGCGCCTACGCGAGGACTTCAACGATGAGCGCTATCCCATCGAAATCGTTGGTGGGTCGAGCGGGGCTCGAACCCGCGACCTACGGATTAAAAGTCCGCAGCTCTACCGACTGAGCTATCGACCCGTCCTTGGCTCGACCCGCGAAGTCCGTAGCTCCCGGGAGGTTGCTCCGTAGCTCGCTGGCCGACTGGACGGCGGCAGACTGCGCGAGCGGAGGCGCCGCGTCAAGGGAGTGCGCGGTCAGGTCGGCCTCGAAAAGACGGATCAGCCGCTCGCGATGAGGCCGTTCGTCGTCGGAGGTCCCGCTCGAGTCCGCGCACGGGCCCCTCTCAGACGACCGGCTCGTCCCCGTCGGGCGCCGCGAAGCATGCGCGCCCGGCACGGCACTCGGCAGCATGGGCCGGGCGACCGTCGGTGCCCCACGTCTCCATCGTGCGCAGGCACCAGAACACCGCGGTCGACGAGGCGCCCTCGCGCCAGTCGCGCGTCATTCCCTCGAGGGCGCCGAAGGCCATCTTCGTTCGCAGCTTGCGGCAAACCGACGGAACGGTGGGCAAGCGGATCATCGCGTCGCTCCTTGCGTGGATGCGGGTCCGGCGGCGAGCACGGCCCGGCGAACGGCGACCTCGAGGAGCTGCATCTTGTAACCGTTGTCCCGCAGAGGAACGGCCCCGACGAGCGCCGCGCGACCGGCGTCGCGCGCACTGGCCTCGTCGAGAGAGCGCCCGACGAGCGCGGCCTCCGCGGCGCGCGCCCGCCACGGTGTCGGCGCGACCGCGCCGAGGACGATTGACGCGCGCGTGCAGCGGTCTCCCTCGAGCTGCAAGCTCACGGCGACCTCGACGAGGGGCCAGTCGTACGATTCCTTGTGGGCCTGCTTGGCGTACGCGGTCGTCGTACCCGCCGCGAGCGCGGGGATGACGATGTCGGTGATGACCTCGTCGTCGCCCCGCACCGTATCGCGGACGCCCACCGATTCGGCGGCGACGAAGAACGGCTCGACCGCGACCGTGCGCGTGCCGTGCACGCCGGTGAGCTCGACGGCAGCGCCGAGCGCCATGAGCGCGCACGCCAGCGACGACGGATGCACCGCGCAGCACACGCCGTGGCCGAAGAGCGCATGATTCGCGTTCTCTCCGTCGTACGCGAAGCACGTGGGGCCGCCCTTGCGATGACACGGAAACTGCTCGTTCCGGAAGTACCAGCAGCGCGGACGCTGCAAGAGGTTGCCGCCGAGGGTGGCCATGTTGCGGATCTGCGGCGTCGCCGCGTGCGCGGCTGCGTCGGCCAGGGCGCGATAGCGCGCGCGAACGAGCGGATCCTCGGCCAGGCGCGCGAGCGTGACCAGAGGACCCACGCGAACGCCCTGGGCGCCGTGGTCCTTTACGCCATCGAGGCCCGGAATGCGCCGCAGGTTCACGAGGCGCGTCGGCGCGACGAGGTTCTCCTTGAGCAAATCCATCAGCTCGACCCCGCCGGCCTTGGCCAGCGCTGTCGGCCCGAGCTGGCCGATTGCCTCGGCGAGCGTGCGCGGCTCGCTCCATTCGACGGGGATCATCGCGGGTTCTCCTTGTGGCGAACGAGCGAGGCGAGCACCCGCTCCGGCGTCATCGGCAGCTCGCGCACGCGCGCTCCCGTCGCGTTGTACACGGCGTTGGCGATCGCCGCCGCGGTCGCCACGGTGGCGGGTTCGCCGATGCCCCCCGCGTCCGTCGAGCTTCGCGCGCGGTACTCCTCGATGAGGTGAACCTCGATCGCCGGGGATCTCTCTCGCGCCGGCGATCCTGTACGTCTCGAAGTTCGCGTTGAGCATCACGCCGCTCTTCCTGTCGAGGACGCGATTCTTCGTAGAGCGCGTACGACACACCCTGGATGACGCCGCCGTGGATTCTGGCTCTCGATGGCGAGCGGGTTGATGGGACGCCCGCAGTCGTGCACGGCCACGACGCGCTCGACCTTCACGACGCCCGTCTCGACGTCCACCGCCACCTCGGCGAACTGCACGCCGCCGTACCCGCCGATCCCGCGGCCACGGTGGGGACCGTGACCGGCGAAGCCGCCGTAGTCGTCGGCGCGCGTCGCCTGCGCCGTGACGCGCTCGATACGCATCTTGGCCGCCGCGGTGCGCAGCGGCATCGCCGCCAGCGCTTCCGGTGGCGACCCGAGCGCGCGCGCCGCCTGCACGTACACCTCCTGCTTCGCTTTGAACGCGGCGGTGCGCGCCGCCGGCGAGAGCGAGCCCGTCGTGACGCTTCCGCCCGAGGCCGGGCCCGGCGGCCATACGGTATCGCCGATGCGCACGACGACGTCCTGCGGGCGCACGCCGAGCTCCTCGGCGACGACCTGCGCGAGCACCGTGCGTATGCCGCCGCCGATGTCCTGAACGGCGCTGAGCACCTCGACCGATCCGTCGCGCGCGACGCGCACCTCGCACGCTCGAGTCGAGGCTGACGAAGCGGTACCAGATTGCCTGCGCGACGCCGAGCCCGCGCTTGACGGGACCGGGCTCCGCACCCGGCGCGTGGCGCTTGCTCCATCCGGCCTTCTCGGCGCCGATACGCCGCTCGACCCGGCGAGCGGCGGACGACTGCGGGACGTCTTCGCGGTCCACGTCGATCTGGTCGCGCAGGGCGAGCGGATCGATTCCCAGCTTCTCGGCGAGCTGGTCGATGGTCTGCTCGAGCCCGAAGGCGCCCTGCGGATGTCCGGGCGCTCGAAACGCCGCCGCCGGACCGGCGTTCGTGAAGACGTCGGACTCCTCGACGAGGACGTTGGGGCACACGTAGAGGTTCTTCGCCGGGCCGCCCGCGCCGGCGCCGGTGCCGGTGCCCGCCGTTCCGTAGGACGAGAAGTGGATGGCCGTCAGCGTGCCGTCCTTCTTCGCCCCGATACGCAGCCGAACGACGCTGCTCGGGCGGTTGCCGACGCTCTCGTGCTCGTCGCGCCGGTCGAGCATCAGGCGCACGGGCGCCGCGGCCTTCTTCGCGAGGTTCGCCGCCAGAACGCCGTAGTTGCCCGCGCCGAACTTCGCCGCCGAAGCCGCCGCCCATGTACTCGGTGATGACGCGAATCTTGCTCTGCGGGAGGCCCAGCACCTCCGCCAGCTCCTCGCGCACGGTCGATGTCCCTTGCGTCGACGCGTACACCGTCAGCCCTTCGGCGTTCCAGTCGGCGACGAGGCCGTGCGTCTCCATCGCGCTGTGCGTCTGCACCTGCGTCCGGTACGTCTCGTCGACGACGACATCCGCTTCGGCGAGACCCTTCTCCACGTCACCGAGCGGCGGACCGCAGGGACCGCTCCGCGCCGGCCCGCGCACGTTGCCCGCCTGGGTACGCCCGCGGCGCCGCCGCCGCCGCCGGCGCTCCCCTCGGCATCGGCCGCCGCGGGGAAGACGAGCGGCGCACCGGGCCTGCGCGCTTCTTCCACGTCGACGACGAACGGCAGCGGCTCGTAATCGACGCGCACCAGCCGCGCCGCCTCGTCGGCGATGGCCTGAGAGGTCGCCGCCACCGCCGCGATGGGCTGTCCCACGTACCGCACGATGGGGAAGCTCGACGGAAGCTCCTTCTTCGGGTCGCGCAGCTCGGCGCTGCCGAGGAGGTGGTCGACGACGTGCACGGCACGGACGCCGCGCAGCGCCGAGGCCGCGCTCGTGTCGACGGAGCGAATCCGCGCGTGCGGGAGAGGAGACCGCACGATGCGCGCGAAGAGCATGCCCGGGAGGCGCACGTCGGCGGTGAAACGGGCCGCCCCGGTGACCTTGAGCCGGCCGTCGAGACGGGCGGTCGGCTTGCCGATCGACGCGAGCTTTTCGTTCACGGCGAGCGGCGGCGGTTCGTCGGGGGGACGGTGCGCTCGATTTCGCCGAGATTCGACGCCGGGGATGCCGACGGGAAGCTTGACGGTGACGGGATCGGCCATGGGCTAGCCTCGGGCCTTTCCCGCTGCGTCGAGCGTCGCCTGGAAGACCTTCGGATACGTCCCGCAGCGGCACAGGTTGCCGCTCGTGGCGGCGCGGACGTCGTCGAGGGAGACGTCCCGCGTCTTGCGTGCGAGCAAGGCGGCACAGCTCATGACCATGCCGGGCGTGCAGAAGCCACATTGCATGGCGTCGTGATCGATGAACGCTTGCTGCACCGGGTGCAGCTGCTCGCCTCGCGCCAGGCCCTCGATGGTCGTGATCTCGGGACCTACCGCATCCAGGGCGAACGCCGTGCACGCGCACACCGGCGTTCCGTCGAGCCAGACGGTGCACGCCGAGCACGAGCCGCGATCGCACCCGACCTTCGTCCCGGTCAGTCCCAGGTCGTAGCGGAGCACCTCGGCGAGGGTCTGGCGCGGCTCGACGGCGAGATGGCGGTCCTCGCCGTTGACGCGCAGGGTCACTTCGATGCGCCCGGGCCCGACGACCGCACCGGCCGCTCCGGGTGCCCGCGCCGGCTCGCACGACTCGAGGACGGGTGCCGCGGCGGCCGCGGCGCCAATGCTGACGAATAGGCGCCGGCGCCCGAAGCGCTTCGCGGCCCGGTCGTCGTCGTTGCCGTTCGTCATGAACGCGAATGCTAACGCTTTGCGCGCCGCGACCCAACGGCCACCCAGCGCGGTGAACTAGGGGGCGTCGGCGTAGCGCGCCCGGATGCGCGGCAGCAGGTAGTCGTCGAACGCACGGTCCCAGTCGTAGGTCGGCTTCCACGCCCAATCGCGCCGCGCGCGGCCGTCGTCGAGGTCGCGTGGCCACGAGGCCACGATGCGGGCCCGTACGGGATCCGGCTCGTACTCGATGCGGGCCTGGGGAAACGCGCGGCGCACGCGCTCGGCGATTCTGTTCGGCACTGACGCTGAACGAGCGGATGTTGTACACGCACGACGACAGGCGCTCGCGGTCGGCGTGCGCCACGTCGAGGAGCGCACGGACGGCGTCGGGCATGGCCATGAAGGGGATCGTCGCCTCGGGCTCGACGAAGCACTTGTAGGGCAGTCCCCGGGCCGCGGCGTGGATCATCTCGGGGCCGAAGTCGCTCGTGCCGCCCGCGGGTACGGTCTCCGCCGAGATGAGCCCGGGGAAACGCAGCGCGCGAAAGTCCAGGCGCGCGGCGCCGGAGAGCGCCCCGAGCTGGCGCGCGTGGAAGGTGAAGTAACGGCCGAGGTGCTCGCAATAGAGCTTGTTGCACCCGTACATCGTGATGGGCACGTTCCATTGCTCCTCGCGCACGCTGCCCATCGCGTGCTTCTCCTCGAGCGAGGGCAGCCCGTACACGGCTATGGAGCTCGGGAAGAGAACGCGCATGGGCCGGCCGAGGCGCGACGATTGGTTCTGCGCCATGCGCAGGACGTTGAGCGTTCCTTCGACGTTCACCTGGTGCGCCAGCTCGGGATCGCGCTCGCCGCGAGTCGACAGCAGCGCGGCGAGGTGAAAGACCATGTCGACCTCGTGGTGGGCCGAGAGCTGGTCGAGCAGGTAGCGATCCATGATGTTGCCGGCGTAGCTCGCGTCGACGAGGGGCCGCATGGAGTCGGGCAGAGGCGTCAGGTCGAGCGTGACGACGTCGTAGCCGCCGTCCTCGGCCAGAGTCTCGAGCAGCGTCCGGCCAATCTCGCCGTTCGCGCCCGTCACGAGGACCGTTGCTTTGGGCATCTCGCGCTGACGATAGCATCGCGAGCATCGCGCCTGCCGCTGCCGCGGACGGGCGCGCGTCAGGGGATGGTGACGTAGACGCCGCAGGTGTCGGCGCAGACGGCGAGCTTCTGCAGAGGCGACACCGCAGGGCCGACGGTGACGTTTCCGTCGGTGGCGTAGCGCGAGCCGTGGCAGGGGCACACGAAGTCGTTGCCGGTGAAGCGCACCGAGCAGCACGCGTGCGTGCACGACGACGAGAGCGCCACGTACTGGCCCGCCGACGGCTGAGCCACGATGATGGCGTCTTGCTGGCAGACGGGGTCGGCGTAGCCCGGAGCGACGACGAACGCGCTGCCGCCCATCCTCTCGAGAGCGGGGTACTTCGCGAACGCGAGGAAGAGCACCTGCGTTCCGCTCGCGCAGGCGCTGCCGCACGACCCGCCCTCGCCTGCCTCGCCGGTGTCGCCCGCGGGGCTCGCGTCGCCCGGGGCGCCGTCACCGGTCGCGCCGGCGTCGGCCGCGCCCTCGCTCGTGCCCCCGCACGCCGATGCGAGCACCACGGCCGTGCCGGCCGCGCCCGCCCGCAGCAGCTCGCGCCGCGGGAGCGGCTCCTCGGCGCCGCCGGCGAGGCGCAGCCGGCACTCGTCGCACTTCCGCATGAGACTCTGCACTGACACGAATCGCCCTGCGGCGCACGGCTACACGAGCGAGAATCGCTTGCCAACCTGCGCGAACGCATCGATCGCGCGATCGACCATCTCCGGGGTGTGCGCTGCGGAGAGCTGGACGCGAATGCGCGACTGTCCCTTGGGGACCACCGGATACGAGAAGCCGATGACGTAGATGCCCTCTTCGAGCAGCGCCGCGGCGACCTCCTGCGCCAGCCGCGCGTCGCCGCCGCCTTCGGCGCGCGGGCCGCTCATCATGATGGGCACGATGGGGTGAACGCCGGGCTTGATCCGGAACCCGGCGCGGGTCACCCCGTCGCGGAAGCGCTTGGCGTTCGCCATCACGCGGTCGCGGAGCTCGGTCGTGGACGAGAGAAGCTCGAGCACGGCGAGGCTCGCCCCGACGATGGCGGGCGCCACGCTGTTCGAGAACAAGTAGGGGCGCGAGCGCTGGCGAAGAAGCTCGACGAGCTCTCGGCGCCCGGTCGTGAAGCCTCCGGCGGCGCCGCCGAGCGCCTTGCCGAGCGTCGAGGTGACGACGTCGACGCGCCCCATCACGCCGCAGTGCTCAATCGACCCGCGGCCGGTCTCGCCGAGAAAACCCGTCGCGTGGCTGTCGTCGACCATGACGAGCGCCTCGTACCTATCCGCGAGGTCGCAGATGGTCCCGAGGGGCGCGATGTCGCCGTCCATCGAGAACACGCCGTCGGTGGCGATCATGCGAATGCGTCTGGCGTGGGTGTCCTTGAGCGCCTGCTCGAGCGCCGCCATATCGCCGTGCGCGTACCGGTGGCGCTCGGCCTTGCAGAGGCGCACCCCGTCGATGATGGACGCGTGATTGAGCGCGTCGCTGATGATCGCGTCCTCTTCCCCGAGGAGCGTCTCGAAGAGGCCGCCGTTCGCGTCGAAGCAGGAGGAATAGAGGATGGCGTCGTCCATCCGCAGGAACTCGGCGACCTTCGACTCGAGGCGCTTGTGGGCGTCTTGCGTGCCGCAGATGAATCGCACGCTCGACAGGCCGTAGCCGTACTCGTCGATCGCGCGGTGCGCCGCCTCGACGACGCGCGGGTGCGAGCTCAGCCCCAGGTAGTTGTTCGCGCAGAAATTGAGGACCGGCCGCTCGCTCTCGCGGACGCGTACCGAGGCGCCTTGCGGGCCGAGGATGAGGCGCTCGCCCTTCTCGAGTCCGGCAGCGCGGATTTCGCCGAGGGTGGCCGCGTAGATGTCTCTCGCACGCCCGTACATGGCGAGAGCCTACCATGCGAGTCGCGGCCGGAGCCGCCCCCGCTCTCACCTCGGCCGCACGAACTCGACGCTCGTGCCCAGACGTCCCAACCTGCGCGCCTCGAGGCACGCGGGGGAACCCGGCTCGACGATGCGGCAATCGTCGGGGCGCACGTCGTAGATGCTGCACGGGAAGCGGTCGGGGACGCTCACGTCGAGCGCCGCGCAGCGCTCGCCGGCGTTCTCGACGAAGCGCCAGCCGGGCGGACGGTCGTCGATGACCGTGAGCCGCCGGAGGACCTCGGCGCCTTCCGGGCGCGACAGCACGCGTGCCTCGTCCACGTCGAGCAAGTGGACCGTGCGCGGCCCGTGATGGCAGCAGCGGCCGCACGATACGCAGTCGGCGCCGTCCGGGTCGGGCGCGCCGGAAACGGGCTCGAGGCTCATCGCGCGTCGATCGGCCAGGGCAGACGCGAGACGACCGGCGCGATGCGCGCGAGCTCCTTGCGAAGCGCGGTCGCGGTGGGCCGGTTGGCGGGGTCGCGCCGCAGCGTGGAGAAGAGGAGCTCGACCAGGGGAGCCAGCTCGGGTCGATTCGCGAGCGCTCGCAGGGGCGGAGGGAACCCGTCGTGCGCGACGTGCAGGGAGATGAGCGCGAGCTCCGACTGCGCATCGAAGAGCACGCGGCCGAGGAGTGTCTCGAACGCGACGCAGCCGAACGCATACACGTCTGCCTTGGCCGGCGACGGCTCGTCCTTCCCCTCGTAAGCGCCCCACACTTCGGGCGCGCCGTAGGGGCCCGTCGCGCAGCCGGGACGGATGTGTCGTCCCGCCAGGCCGAAGTCCACGAGCACGGCCTGTTCGCCGCGACGGAGGACCACGTTCGACGGCTTGAGATCGAGATGCCCGAGGCCGATCGCGTGCATCGCCTGGAGTCCGCGCAGCACGTCGTCGAGGACCTGAAGCGCGCGGGGGGCGTCGGGACCCCGAACCTCCAGCAGTCGTTCGAGGGTCGACCCCTCCACGAGCTCCATGACCAAGATGGGCTTCGGCTTGCTCCCGGCGTCGAACGTGACGAATCGAGCGAGGTTCGGGTGCGGCGGTAGACCGATCAGCGCGCCGGCTTCCTCCCGGAACAACTTGAGAAACTCCGCCTCCGACAGCTGGCGCGCCGCACTCGCCGAGTACTCGGGGACCTTCAGGGCGAGCTTCTCGGCGCTGGGGTCGTTCTTGTCCTCGGCGCGCGTCGCCACGAACACGGACCCGACCGCACCGGCGCTCAGCGCGCGCAGCACGTAGAAGCCCCCGATGGTGCGCGAGGCCGACAGCCAGCTCGGAAGCGCCGGCCCCTGCTGGCTGACGCGAATGCCCGCCATGCTCGGGGGTACGCTGGCGTGCGGCTTCGCGTCCGGCCTGGCGTCGAGCGGGAGCTCGGCGATGCGCCTCACCACGGCCGCTACCAGTCGGGCGATCGCCCGCGGAACCCCGGCCAGCGCGTCGTCGAGCGCAGCGGCGACCACCGGCTCGCGCAGCGCGTCGTCCGCGCCGGTGAGGACGCGTGTGACGGCGACCGTCAGCGGACGGGACGCGCCACCCGAGGGGGCCGCCGGCGCGTGCTCCGGATCGAGTCGGCCGCGAGCGCCGACCGCGAGCTGCGCGAGCGCCGCCAGCGCACCCTCGAGAGACGCGACGGCCTCGGGCTCGGAGCCGGCCTGCGGGGCCAGCCCGCGCAGCGACGTGGCCGACGACAGCGCGGTGAGCGCCCCCCGAGCCGAACGAGAACGGTACGAAGGGCTTCGGTGCGTCCCGAGGCGTCGAGGTCGAGATTGCGCGTGAGCTCGTCGTAAGCCGGAAGCGAACCACCCGCGTCTGCCGCAACGGCGCCCGCGAATCGCGCATAGCGCTCGAGCACGTGCACGAGGTCGGGGTGCATCGACGCCTCGCTCAACGTTCCCAGCTCGACCGGGTCGCCGACGGAGCGCGCGACGACGAGCAGGGCATCCACGGCGTCGCAAGCGCCGACGCGGACGAGAGCGTCGAGTGCGCGCGCGAGAGCGGCGACGATGGTTCGCCGAACCGCCGACGGCGGGTCGTGCTCGAAGCGGTCGAGCAGCGCCCGGATGATGCGAAACCACCGCTTGCGCAGGCGCGCCGCCCGCTGGGCGTCCTCCTCCTCGTCTCCCATGTCGCTGTCGACCAGGTGCAGCAGGGCGCGCAGGCGGCGCAAGGAGAGCGTCGGGTGCGGAGGGTTCGATGCACCGCCGGGGCCGAGCGGCGCTCCTTCTCGCGCGAGAATCCACTCGGCGAGCTGGTCGCGCAGCGGGTCGATCGCCTCGGCCGTCGCGCGCGCGGCGTCGCCTCCGCCGCCGAGGGACAGGAGGTGACCGAGGACGTCTCGCTCGAGCAAGCTGATGTCCAGATCGCGCAACACGGCGAGCGAAGTGCGCCGCGCCATGGACCCGGCACGCCCGGCGGCGCCGTCCTCTTCCGGCGCAACCGCCTCGAGGGCGTCGAGGGAACCCTTGGCTGCGCCGAGCGCCTCGCGCGCGCGGGCGTGCGCTTCCTTCGCGCCGTCGCTCGCGAACACGCGCAGCGCGCTCGCGATCTGCTCGCGCAGCGGTTCGTCACCGCGCGCCGCGCTGGCCAGGTCGCGGGCAACCTCTCCGGCAAGAGCCTCCGCGCCGTCGTCGTTTCCGCCCTTCGGTCGCCCCGATACGAGGGCGCGTGCGCGGGCAGCCGCCTTGTCGCCGAGGCGCGACTCGCCGAGCTCCGCCCGGAGCTCGACGACGGCTTCGCCGATCTCGCCGGTCGCGTGCTGCAGAACGAGCTCGAGGAGCTCATCGGCGGCCTCCGGCTCCGTCTCCGAGGCTCGCGGCAGGCCCCACAGGAACGCCGAAGCGATGCCGGTATCGCGTTCGAGGAGACCCTGCGCGATCGCGCGGCGCGCAATCGCGAGCGCCGCGTCGGGAGCGACCGAGGCATACGCGGCAGTCGACGCGGCTGCCCGCCGCCACTCGGTCGGCGAGAGCAGAGGCGAGAGCGCCTTCTCGATGGCCGCTCCCAGCTCGGGGGCCCAGGGCACCAGCAGGCCGCGCGCGACCGCAACGTGTCGCCACACGAGCGACTCGCGATCGTACAAGAGCCGCTCCCAGGCTCCGGCCACGGCGTCGCCGCGGAAAGCTCGCATGCTGTGCTCGTCGCCGTAGGAAGCTCGGCGCGAGGCCTCGCGCGCGGCCCGCTCGAGCAGACGCGCCGCAAGCCGGCGCGACGGCAGCGAGCCCGTGGATGGCTCGGCAATCCACTCGCGCGCGAGATCCCGCCGCGAGGCGAGGGCCAGGGCGAGCGGGGCGTCGGGCACGCCGAGACCAATCGGCAGCTCGGTCACGAGGGCGACGCGCGCGCGCATCCCGGGGCTGGCCAGCCCCTTCCCTCCCCCGCGCGCCATGCGGCGTGCGATGGATACGAACGTCTCTGCGTCCGCCGCCACGAGCCGCGCGAGGACGCGCCGCCCGAGCTCGCGCTGCTCGGGCCCGAGCGGAAGCGCCGAGGCGAGCTCGTAGAGCGCCGAGCCCGCAGCGGCAGGCGCCAGCCAGTCGAGATCGTCGACGAGGCCCACCTGGAGCGCGGCACGCACGCCTGCCTGCAAGGCCTCGGGGTGCAGTCCTTCGAGCGGCCCGGGCCCCTCCTCCGCGGTAGCCCGCGCGAGCTCGGCCATGGACTGGCGCCACGACGCGCGGCGCTCCGCCGCACCGGTCAGCTTGTGGAGCTCGAGAAGACTGCTCGCGTAAAAGGTCGCGTCTCGCACGAAGGGCTTTGGACTAGGTTACAGGGTCTTGGAGAGAGAGAGCGCTCCGGTCACGCGCCCTCGACGTGAATGCCGCCGCCTCCCAGCCTGCGTGCGTGGTGGACGGCGATGCCGGCGCGCTTGACCACGTCCTGCGACGTGTCAGCCGAAGGGGGGACCCAGAGTGCGCCGCCGATCGACAGCGAGACGCGCCGCTCGGCCCCGAGGAACGCCGCCTCCTCCATGGCGCGCGCGACGCGCTCTCCGACGGCGCGCCCGGCCACGGCGTCGGCCCCCGGCAGGAGCAGCGCGAACTCGTCGTCTTGCAGCCGCGCGAGAATGTCGTACTCGCGCAGGCACCCCTTGAGGCGCGAGGCGATTTGCTCGAGCACGCCGTCCCCCACGGGGAAGCCGAACTCCTCGTTCAGCGCCGCCATGCCGTCGACGTCGAGCCGCAGCACGGCGTAGCTGTCCCAGGCTCGTGTGCTCCGGCCATGCTCCCGTTCGAGCTCCTCGCGGAATCGACGCTCGTTCAGGAGCCCGGTCAACGTGTCGAAGGGCGTAAGCTCGGCGATTCGCGCCTGCAGCTGCTTGTTGGCGCGCTCCGCCGAGCGCTCGCGGGTCACGTCGCGCAGGAAGAGGACGCGCCCGGGCGGGCTTCCCCCGCGCGAAATCGGCACGGCCTTGCAGACCACAGTGCGTGGCCGCGGGCGGCGGACGTCGACGTCGACGACGACCCTGGGCGCGCCCAGCGGGCCGCCCGCCCCGGCTGCCGCGAGGAAGGTGTCGGGCTCCTCGCAGGCGCTCGCGAAGGCCGCGAGGACCTCCGCGCGGGATTTGCCCACGTAAGCGGCCGGCTCGACGGCGAACATCTCGCCCGCGCGGCGCGCGATCATGCGGCAGCAACCGTCGGAGTCGAAGACGAGGATGCCCTCGTCGGATGCCTCGAGAACGATGAGAAACGCGGCTTGGAGGAACTCGCCCCAGTCCTGTTCGTCGATGGGCATGAGGGTCGCCCCCCGGATGGTACTTCGGTCACGCGCGATTTGCCCTCTTCCCTGCGAGCCGCCCTCAGAGCGGAGCCATTTCGCCCTGCTTGAAAAGCTTCGCGAAGCTCTCCTTGTCGAGCGCCTTCTCGATCGCCGCCTCAGGCGTGATGGTCTTGTCGCGGACGTACCGCTCGAGCGCCATGTCCATCGTCTGCATCCCCTGGGCTTGGCCCGCCTGCATCAGGCTGGGAATCTGGAACGTCTTGTTCTCCCGGATCATCGCCGCGAGCGCCGACGACCCGACGAGGATCTCGTGCACGGCGACGCGCCGTTTGCCGTCCGCCGTGCGCAGAAGCTGCTGCGCGACGATGCCGGCCAGGCCCTCCGAGAGCATTCCGCGCACCTGCGGCTGCTCGTCGGCCGGGAACGCATTGACGATGCGATCGATCGTGCCGGCGGCCGAGTTGGTGTGCACCGTCGCGAAGACGAGGATGCCGAAGCTCGCGAGCTGGAGCGCGAGCTTCATCGTCTCGTTGTTGCGAAGCTCGCCGATGAGGATCACGTTCGGGTCCTCGCGGCCGGCGCTGCGGATGGCGTGAGCATAGCTCGAGGCGTGAATGCCGATCTCGCGGTGCGTGAGCTGCGCCTTCTGCGGGACGTGCACGAACTCGACGGGATCTTCGATCGTGAGCACGTGGCAGGCGCGCGACTTGTTGATGTGGTCGATCATCGCCGCGAGCGTCGTCGACTTGCCCGACCCCGTGGGCCCGGTGACGAGAACGAGACCCGACTCGGCGGTCGGCGAGCTTGCGCAGCACGGGCGGGCACCTGAGGTCTTCGAGCGTGAGCACCTTCGTCGGGATGGTGCGGAAGACAGCCGCGAGCCCGGTCGTCTTGTAGAAGTAGTTCGCCCGAAAGCGCGCCTTGTCGCCGTAGGCGTACGCGAAGTCGAGGTCGAGCGTCTCGGTGATGGTCTTCTTCTGCTCGGGCGTGGCGATCTCGAAGAGCAGCGACTCCATCTCCGGCGGGTCCATTGCCCTGTCGCGCATCGGGGTGAGATCACCGCGGACGCGCATGAGCGGCGGGTACCCGACGCCGAGGTGCAGATCGCTGCCGCCCGCCGCGAGCAGGGCGTCGAAGAGCGCGTCGATTCGCGCCGCCATCTACCCGCCCCTCTTGCCGAAGAGCTGCCCGGCCTTGCCCAGGAGCCCCCCGGGCGGCTCGGGCTTCGCCGGAGCTGCCGCAGCGGCAGCGGCCGCGCGTTTGCCCGAAAGAACGGCCTCGAGCTCGTCGGGATTCTCGGCGTGCGCCACCGCCGTCCCAGCCGAGATGCGCCCCGAGCGCGCGAGGTCGAGCAGCGAGTCGTCGAGCCGCACGATACCGAAGCCCTTGCCGCGCTGCTGCAGGCTGGGAATCTGGAAGGTCTTGCCGTCGCGGATGAGGCTCCAGAGGGCGATCGACCCCGGCAAGAGCTCCACCGCCGCGACCATCGACTTGCCGTCCGCCGCCGGGACCAGCCGCTGGCTCACGATGAGGTGGAGCGCGCCCGCCAGCGTCATGCGCACTTGCTGCTGATCGGCCGGCGGGAACAGATCCACCAGCCGGTCGATCGTCTTCGCGGCGCTGGGCGTGTTCATCGTGCCGAGGACGAGGTGCCCCGTCTCGCTCGCCGCCAGCGCCATCCGCACCGTCTCGGTGTCGCGGAGCTCGCCGACGACGATGACGTCGGGATCTTCGCGGAGCGAGGCCTTGAGCGCCGATGGCGAACGACCCCGTGTGGCTCCCGACCTCGCGCTGGCTCACCATCGCCTTCTTGCGAGGATGCAGAAACTCCACGGGGTCTTCGACTGTGATGATGTGGTGCGTCGTTTCTCGGTTGATGATGTCGACGATCGCCGCCAGCGTGCTCGTCTTGCCGTGGCCCGTCGGCCCGGTCACGAGCACGAGCCCCTGATGGTGATGCGTGGCCTTCTCGATCTCCGGCGGCAGCCCGAGCGACGCGAGCGTCGGCACGGCGGCGGGGATGCAGCGAAAGCACGCCTTGAGCCCCGTGCGCTGACGCGCGACGTTCACGCGGAACCGCCCTTTTTGGCCCAGCTCGAGCGCGAAGTCGCACGAGCCATGCTCGGCCAGCGCGGCGCGCATCCGCTCCGGGACCATCGGCTCGATGATCGATTGGGCGGTCGCCTCGTCGATCAGCGCGCCGCGCGCGAGGAGCTCGCCCGCCACCCGGAGCAATAGGGGCCGCCCGGCCACCAGGTGCAAATCGCTCGCGCCCGCATCGCGCGCCGCCGCGAGCGCACCGTCCAGGGACGAGATAGCCGCGACCTGTCGCGCGTGCTGCGGCTTCACGACGGCCGCACGCAGCAGCGGCTCGGACACGCGCGCCGTGGGGTCCTCCGGCTCCGACAGGTGCACCGCAGGGGCCCTGGCCGGAGGGACCGGCGCCGGTTCGATGGGCTCCGCGAACGGCCTCTCCGCGGCAGGGGTCGGGGCGGCCTGCGCAGCGGAAGCCGCCGGCGCCGTCCCCTTGTTCAAGAGCGCGAACCTCGCCTGGACGCGCCCGTCGCGCATCACCGCTTGCACCGCGACCGGGCCGAGCCCGTCGACGCGCGTCGTCCAGGCGGCGGGCCTATCCCCCAGCTCGTCGACGTACCGGCTGCCCCCGACCGACACGAGCATCGCCAGAATGGCTTCTGTGGTGCGCGCCGCGTCGTCGACCGGCTCGTACTTGCCTTCCACCTTCACGCAGGGCAGCCGTTCGCTCACCACAGCGAACTCTGTGACTTCGGGGCGACCGAGCTCCCGAAGCATCTGCTGGAGGCTCTTCATCGGACGCAGGGCCGGGAAACCCTACGACCATCCTACCTCAGCTTGCTTTTGCCTGGCTCAAACTTGCACGCGCGCGCCGTTTGTCGCCCCAGCTCCGCTCGGCTCGTGCGCGCCACCGCCGCGCGAGACGATGCCGCCCTCTTGCCCTCGGCCGTAGGCGTCGAACAGGCGGCCCCAGGCCGTCTCGGCCTTCCAGGTCTCGAACGTGCGACGGTCCTTCAGCGGCCAGCGGTAATAGTCGTGGTACGCCTCGCTGCCGAAGATGAAGACGTTGACGAGCGGGGTGTGGAAGAAGAGCTTCTGGATGCTCTTCAGCGGCCCGAACCAGAGCATGTCGCCCGCGTGGCTCGCCAGGTTGTCGCCCACGTGAAAGCCCCAGCTCTGGCCCGAGATGTCGTCGCCGGCAATCTCGATGTCGCGAGGGTCGCCCACGCCCAGCCCGTCTTCGTGCGCGACGCGGATGTACTCGAGCGACATGGGATCGAAGCCCATCATCTTCGCGGCCACCGCGTCGATCGCGACCTGATCGGCGCTCGCCAGCATGTAGTCCTTCACGACCGGGATCATCGTCCGCGGACCGGGGCCGTTGCCCGCCGTCGTGCCGTCCATGATCGCGAAGAGGCCCGAGTGAATCTCCTTCTGGATCGCGAGAAGGTCGACGAGGGTGCGGTGGATCCACGAGTGCGTGTAGTGGCGCTTGGTCGCGAGCAGGCCGCCGAACGCGTTCTTCATCGCGCCGGTCGTGGTCGTGTAGATGTGGCACTTCACCGTGGGGAGGTGAAGGATGTTCTTGCCGAAGAAGTAGTCGGGAATCTGAATGCCGTCCGGGAAGATGCGATGTAGAACGTGCATCTTCGCCTTGGGCCGGTACTCGACCCACTTCATGTCCGACTCTTTGAAGTTGTATCGGACAGGGATGTCGTACTTGCGAAAGAGCGGCAGGTAGTGGTTCAGGTCCTCGCCCTTGAAGGCGTTCGTGACGACCGTCTTGTTCTGAACGCAGGCGATGTCGGTGTAGCCGGCCTTGCGCAGCGCGAGGATGGACCCCTCCATCTGCCAGGGCGTCGTGTTCGCGCCGGGGAACGGGTAGTGCCAGGAGATGTTGTCCTTGAGGATGGTCGTGCGCCCCGGTGCGAGCGCGCTCTTCATCCCCGCGAGCTCGCAGAGCCGCTCGACGTCCACGAGGATCGTCTCGGGCTTGCACTTCAGGACCGCGACTTTCGCCTTCGCCATGGGAGTTACTCCAGAATGCGGTCAGCGTACGCTTTGATATCACTTCCGGGCGAACGCGCTGCGGCCGGCGTAGACGGCCCCGTAGGGTCCCGTGCCGAGCTCGGAGCCGATACGCAAGAGCTGGTTATACTTCGCGACGCGGTCGGACCGCGAGAGGCTCCCGGTCTTGATCTGCCCCGCGTTGGTAGCGACGGCGAGGTCGGCGATGAAGGAGTCTTCCGTTTCGCCCGAGCGGTGGCTGATGATCGAGCGGTAATTGCTCTGCGCGGCCAGGCGGATGCAGTCGAGCGTCTCGGTCAGCGAGCCGATCTGGTTTAGCTTGATGAGAATCGCGTTCGCGACGCCGCCCTCGATCCCTCGGCGCAGGCGCTCGACGTTGGTCACGAAGAGGTCGTCGCCGACGAGCTGGACGCGTTGTCCCACGCGCTCGGTGAGAAGCTTCCATCCGTCCCAGTCGTCCTCGGCGCAGCCGTCTTCGATGGAGACGATGGGGTATTTCTGCGACAGGCTCGCGTAGATGTCGACGAGCTCCTCGCGCGAAACGGGCTTCTTGTCGAACGTGTATTTGCCGCTCTTCTTGTCGTAAAACTCGCTCGCGGCGCAGTCGAGCGCGAGAAAGACGTCTTTGCCGGCCTTGTAGCCCGCCTCGTCGATGGCGCGCGTGACGAACACGATCGCCTCTTCGTTCGACGCGAGCTTCGGCGCGAAGCCGCCCTCGTCTCCGACGGAGACCGTGTGCCCCTTGTCCTTGAGGAGCTTCTTCAGCGTGTGGAAGATCTCGGTGCCCGCGCGCAGCGCCTCTTCGAAGGTGGGCAGACCCGCCGGCGCGATCATGAACTCCTGAATCTCGAGCCCGCTGTCGGCGTGGACGCCGCCGTTGATGATGTTCATCAGCGGCGTGGGCAGCACGCGCGCCTGCACCCCGCCGAGGTAACGCCAGAGCGGCAGCGCCACGGCGTCGGCTGCGGCGCGCGCGACGGCCATCGACACGCCGAGGATGGCGTTCGCGCCGACCTTCGACTTGTTCGGCGTACCGTCGGCCTCGAGCAGCACGGCGTCGACCGCGGACTGGTCGAGCGCATCCATGCCGATGATGGACGGGCCGAGCGTCTGGTTGACGTTTTCGACCGCCTTGGCGACGCCCTTGCCCAACCACTTGCTCTTGTCGCCGTCGCGCAGCTCGAGAGCCTCGTGCTCGCCGGTGGAGGCGCCGCTCGGCACCGCCGCGCGCCCGCGCCCCGAGGCCGTTTGAACCTCGACTTCGACGGTGGGATTGCCGCGCGAGTCGAGAATGCTGCGCCCAACGACTGCCGTGATTTCGCTCATGTTGGGGCGGCGTCTAGCACGACGGGGGGCGCGATGCTCGCCCAGAACGCGCGCAGCTCGCTCATGGCCCGGACGCGCTTCGCCGGTGGCAGGCTCGCCAGCAAGGCGCGCCCGTATCCGCGCCGCAAAATGCGCCCGTCCAGCACCGCGACGACCCCCGTGTCGCGCTGCGTTCGAATCAAGCGCCCGAAGCCCTGCTTGAGGGTCATCGCGGCCGCCGGCACGGAGTACTGCGCGAACCCGTTGCCGCCCTCGCGATCGATGCGCGCCGAGCGCGCGGCGACGACGGGATCGCTCGGCGGGGCGAACGGGATCTTGTCGAGCACCACGAGGCGCAAAGCCCACCCCGGGACGTCGACGCCCTCCCAGAAGCTCATCGTGGCGACGAGCACGGCGCGCTCGCTCGCGCGGAACCGCGAGAGGAGCATGTGCTTGGGGCGTTCGCCCTGAACGAGCAGGGGCCGGTCGGAGCCGCCGCGCAGCCGCGCGTGCAGCGCCTTCATCGCGCGCGTCGACGTGCAGAGGACGAACGCGCCGCCGTCGGTCATCGCGACCAGCTCCGCGATGCGCTCGGCCGCGGAGGCCTCGAACGAGGGGTCGGCCGGATCGGGAAGATCCTCGGGCAGGTAGAGAGCCGCGCGCGACGCGAAGTCGAACGGCGAGGGCACGACGAGCTCCGCGGCCTCCGGCGGCGCGCCGACGCGCGACTTGGCAAAGTGGAACGCGCCGCCCGTGGCGAGGGTCGCGCTCGTGCACACGACCGACGGCACGCGATCAAAGAGCCGCGAGCGCAGCGTCGCGCCGACGTCGACCGGGCTCGCCCCGAGCGACACGCTGCGCGAGCGCACGTCGATCCACCGCACGACCGGGACGACCTCGCCGTCGTCGGTCGCGTGAACGCCGTGGACGATGTTGCGAAGCTCGTCGCGAAGATCGCCCGCGCGGCGGCCGATCATCTGCACCGCCTCTTCCTTGCGGGAAGACGCGACCGCCTCGATGGCCTCGAGGCGCACGTCGAGCGCGTCGAATGCCGTGCGCACCGGCGGCGCGAGGTCCTCCGCGGTGAGAGGTCGCTTGGCCTCCGCCAGGTGGTGACTGCGCCGCGCCGGCTGCGACGGGGGCGTACCGCCGGAAGCCGACCCGAACGCGAGCGCGGCGAAGAACGCATGCGAGGCGTCGCGCGCACCCTCGAGGGTCGCGCGGACCGGCCCGCTCGCCAGCGCTTCGAGCGCGTTGGCCGACCCGAGCGCCCGCTCGGCGTCGCGAAGCAGAGCGTCGACGCGCGCGCTCGAGACGCGCACGCCGAAGAAGTCCGTCGCGATGTCCTCGAGCTGGTGCGCCTCGTCGAAGATGACCGCGTCGTAGGCCGGGATCACGCTGGCGCGACCGCCGCGCGGGCCGCTGCGCAGCGCGAGGTCCGCCAGAAAGAGGTGATGATTCACGACGACGACCTGCGCCTCGTCCGCCTCGCGCCGCATGCGCGTCACGAAGCAGCGGTCGAAGTGCTCGCACCCGGCGCCGATGCGCGTCTCGCTCGACGAAGCCACCTCGCGCCAGATGCCGGCGTCCTCGGGCAGGTCCGCGAGCTCGGCGCGGTCGCCGCTCTCGGTCCGCTCGACCCAGTCGACGATGCGCGCGAAGTCCGCGTCCAGGCCGTACCCGCCGCTCGCGCGGGCCTCGGCCAGGCGCCGCAGGCACACGTAGTTGGACAGCCCCTTCATGAGCGCGACGCGCGGCGGCGCGAGCTTGAGCGCGGCGAGGACCTCCGCCACGAGCGGCAGATCCTTCCCCACGATCTGCTCCTGGAGAGCGCGGGTCGCCGTGGACACGACGACCTTGCGACCGCTGAGGACGGCCGGCACGAGGTACGCCAGCGTCTTGCCGGTCCCGGTTCCCGCCTCGACCAGGAGATGCCGCTCGTGAAGGAGCGCCTCCTCGACCGCCTCGGCCATCGCGAGCTGCCCGTCGCGGAGCTCCCAGCCCGGAAGCGCCCGTGACAGGGGCGAACCCGGGCCCAGCACGTCACGCGCGGAGAGCATCGCGAGCCGCAGCTTAGGCGACGGTCGGCACCTGCGCCGTCGTTGAACTCCTGTTCACCCCGTGGTAGACGCCGCCCCGCCCACCCTATCGAGGGCGGCGCACCCTACCAAGAGGCCCCCCGCACCCATGTCCCAGTCCGCGATTCCCTCCGCCTCCAACGGCTCGCCCGCCGGAAACGGCAAGGTTCTCCAGGTCATCGGCCCCGTCGTCGACGTCGAGTTCGCCGACGGCAAGCTCCCCAAGATTCTCAACGCGCTGAAGCTCACCAACCCGGGCATCTCGAGCGCGAAGGACAACCTCACGCTCGAGGTCGCGCAGCACCTGGGCGAGAACACGGTGCGCGCCGTCGCGATGGACACGACCGACGGCCTCGTGCGCGGCATGGCCGTGCGCGACACCGGGGCCCCCATCGCGATGCCCGTCGGCCCCGAGTGCCTCGGGCGCATCCTGAACGTCATCGGCGACCCGGTCGACGACGGCCCGCCCGTCCACGCGAAGATGCGCATGCCCATCCACCGGGCGCCGCCGCAGTTCGTCGAGCAGTCGACGAAGATCGAAGTCTTCGAGACGGGCATCAAGGTCATCGACCTGCTCGCGCCGTACAGGAAGGGCGGCAAGATTGGCCTCTTCGGGGGCGCCGGCGTCGGCAAGACGGTGCTCATCCAGGAGCTCATCAACAACGTCGCCAAGGCGCACGGCGGCGTGTCGTGCTTCGCCGGCGTCGGCGAGCGCACGCGCGAGGGCAACGACCTCTACATCGAGATGAGCGAGACCAAGCTCGAGTCGGGCGCGCCCGTCATCAGCAAGACGGCGCTCATCTACGGGCAGATGAACGAGCCGCCGGGCGCACGCGCGCGCGTCGCGCTGTCCGCGCTCACCGTGGCCGAGTACTTCCGCGACGAGGAGAAGCAGGACGTGCTGCTCTTCGTCGACAACATCTTCCGCTTCACGCAGGCCGGCTCCGAAGTGTCGGCGCTCCTCGGCCGCATCCCGAGCGCGGTCGGCTACCAGCCCACGCTGTCGACGGAGATGGGCGCGCTGCAGGAGCGCATCACGTCGACGAACAAGGGCTCGATCACGAGCGTGCAGGCGATCTACGTCCCCGCCGACGACCTCACCGACCCCGCGCCCGCGACGACGTTCGCCCACCTCGACGCGACCACCGTGCTCAATCGCGCCCTCACCGAGATCGGCATCTACCCGGCCGTCGATCCGCTCGACTCCACCTCGACGCTCGCTCGACCCCGGCGTCATCGGCCAGCGCCACTACGACGTCGCGCGCCAGGTGCAGGCCGTTCTGCAGAAGTACAAGGACCTGCAGGACATCATCGCCATCCTCGGCATGGACGAGCTCAGCGAGGAAGACAAGCTCACGGTCTCGCGCGCACGCAAGATCCAGCGCTTCCTCTCGCAGCCGTTCTTCGTCGCCTCCCAGTTCACGGGCAGCGCCGGCAAGTACGTCCCGCTCGAAGGAGACCATCGACGGCTTCGAGGAGATCACCAGCGGCAAGCTCGACGCCCTCCCCGAGCAGGCCTTCTACATGGTCGGCAACATCGAGGAAGCCAAAGAGAAGGCGCAGAAGCTCACCGCGAAGGGGTGACCCGTCGCAGGCGACGCAGGGACCGAGCATGGCCGACAAGATAGAGCTCGAGATCGTGACGCCGAAGGGCCGCGCGCTCGCCGCGAGCGTCGACGAAGTCACCGCGCCGAGCGTGGAGGGCGAGTTCGGCGTGCTTCCGGGGCACCTGCCGCTGCTGTCGGCGCTGCGCACCGGGCTGGTGACGTACCGCCTGGGCAGCGAGACCAAGCGCTGCGCGGTAGGCCCCGGCTTCGCCGAGGCGGGGCCGGACAAGCTGGTCATTCTCACCGACGAGTACACCGAGCGGGATCGCGTCGACCCCGTCGTCGTGCGAAAGGACCTCGCGGAGGTGCAGGCCGAGCTCCAGAAGATGGAGGGCGTTCCGCTGGCAGCCGCGGGCACGAAGGGCGCCGAGGCCGAAGCCGTGACGGCGCGCGCGCGCCGCGAGGTGCTCATCTTGCGCGAGAACTGGCTCGCCGTGCAGCTGGAGCTCTACGGCGACCCCCCGACGGCGATGCAGCGGCCCTACGAGGAATACGGGCCGCCCGGCCCGCCCGCCGACGACGAGGTCCCGCAGCCGGACGACGGGGCCGCGCCGGCCGGCGGCTCGCCGCCCGAGCCGAAGGCGTAGCGTCGCATGGTGCAGCGGTGGGTCACGAGGGGCGTGGGCCTGGCGGTCGTCGTGCTCGCCGTGTGGATCGTCGCGCGGAGCTTCGAGCTACCCAAGGCGATCGGCCGCGACCCGGAGCCGCACGCGGTCGACGGCGGTGGCGCTCCCGTCGCTGCGGCCTCCGTCGCGGTCGACGCAGGCGAAGACGCGGGCATGCTCCTGCTCTCGGACTTGCTCGCCGGCGAGCTTCGCATCGACGCGGGCGCCGGGGCGACGCTCCTCGACGGCACAGCGGTGCCGCCGTTGCCGATGAGCGCTCCGCGGCAGGTTCGCTTCGGCGTCGTGCTCGTCTCGTACGCGGGCGCGCAGCCGGGCGCCCCCGGGACACGTCCCGCCGCGCGCGCACGGACCGAGGCGAGGGCGCTCGCCGAGAAGCTGCTCCCTTCGGCGCAGCACGACTTTCACGACGCCGTGCAGCAGGGCGACCCGGGGTCCACCGACGACGTGGGCCACGTGAAGCTCGGAGTGCTGGAGCCAGCGCCCGAATACGTGCTTTTTTCGTTGCCGGTAGACGGCGTCGGCGGTCCGATCGAAACGCCGCGCGGCTTCTGGATCGTCAAGCGACTCGAGTAAACGGATTTTTTTCCTGGAGCCACACGAGGGAGAAGGCACATGGCCACGATCGATGTCCGCCGCCCCCATGCTCTCGCGAGGGATGAAGCGCGAAAACGCGCCGAGGATCTCGCCAAATCGATGCAGCAGCGATTCGACCTCGACTGGCGCTGGGAGGGCGATCGCATCGTGTTCGAGGCGCCCAAGGGGGCGGCCAAAGGCACGCGCGGCTCGGTCGACGTCGGCGAGCGCGAGGTCCGGGTGCAGATCGACCTTCCCTTCTTGCTGAGGATGCTCAAAGGAACGGTCGAGTCGAAGGTCGACGAGAAGCTGAAGCAGCTCCTTTAGGCGACGGCGAGGTCCCCTTCCCCGCCGCAATTTGTTCTGCTTGCGCCGTGCCGACTGCGTTACCCTTGTCCGTGAGAAGTGATCGCCCGATCGCTCGGGCATCGACCACGCTCCCGGGTACCCGGAGACGTGGCGTCTCCCGCGCATGTCCCACACGCCCACCATCAGCCAGCCGCCCGAGCCGCTGACGGCGGCCCCGTCGCGCACCCCCGGCACGCCCCACGCGGACGCCAGCAGCGCCGGCTTTGACCAGACGATCCGGCGCCTTCAGGCCGAGCTGACGGCGACCACCGATCGCCCGCGCCAGGCGCGGTTACTCGCTCAGATAGCGGACCTTCACGAGCGATCGGGCGACGAACCAGCCGCCGCGCGCGACTACCTGTCGGCCTTCAACGCCGACCCGCTGTTTCGCGAACCGCTCGAGGGGCTGGTTCGCCTGCTCGAAAAACGACGCAGTCTGAAGAACCTCGGCAAGGTCGTCGGCGCGCTCGCGCGGGCGGCCGCCTCGCCCGACGAGAAAGTCCGCGCGCTGCTGATGCGCGCGGCGTACCAGGCGGACGTTTCGGGCGACGTGGCCGACGCGAAGGCCTCGGTCCTCGATGCGAGCCGCGTCGAGGGCGCCTCGACCGCCGAGCAGGCGAGCACATGGCTGGCGCTCGAGGTCCTCGCGGGGCGAACCGCGGACGCGACGACGCGGCTCGAAGCGCTGTCGCACCGAGCCGACCACGCTCACCATCCGACATGGCGAGCGCTGCTGCTGCTCGATCGCGCCCGCCTCGTCGAAGGCGCCGACGACATCGAGGGAGCGATCGCGCTGGTCGAGCAGGCCCGCGACCTCGAATCGCAGGCCACGTGGGCGGCCACGGCGATGCTCGAGCAGGTCGCGCAGGACCATCCCGGCGCGCAGGGCTCGAGCGAGGCGCAATCGCGCGCCGAGCGGCGAGCCACGCGCGGTCGAGGCGAGCGCGACGCTCATCCAGCAGGCCATGGCCGACTCCGCGCGAGGGGACGCGCTCGGTGTGCCCATGTGGGCGCGCACGTCGGCGCGTGTGGTCGAGGCCTGGCTTCGCGTCGCCGAGCAGCGGCGCGCGCTGGGCCAGTTCGATCGTGCGGCGGCCACGCTCGATCGCGCGCTCGAGCAGGTGGCCTCGTGGGGCGAGGGCGAAGAGGCGGCGCTCGCGGAGGCCGCCGTCGCGAGCGCGCGGGTCCGCATCGCCGAGCTGACGAGCGACACCGAGCTGGCAGCGCGGCTCGCCGAGAAGCGCCTCGCGACCGAGAAGAACGGCGCGCTGGCGGCGGCCCTCGCCATGCGCATCGCCGAGCACGCCGCGGCTCAGGGCGACGGACCGCGAGCGCTCGAAGCGCTGTCGCGCGCCATCGGCAGCGATCCGGGCTGCCTGCCGGCGCGGGCGCTGCAGCTCGACTTGCTTGCCGACGGCGGCGACCCGGCGGCCTTCGCGGCGCAGCTCGAGTCGTTCGCCGATTACCTCGCGACCGACGAGGCCCGCGGGCGGGCGTTTCTCCTCGCCGCGTACGTCTGGGCGGTGCGCGCCAGCGACGTCGCGGGCGCGAAGGCAGCCCTCAGCCAGGCCGCGATGTTCGGGGTGGCCCCGTCGACGATCGGGCGGCTCGCCCGCGCCCTGGCCAGCGTCGCGGGAGACGCCCCCTGGTACGAGGAAGCGACCAAGCGGCTCATCGCGGCCGGCGCGACCGAGCAGGACGCCGTGTCGCTCTACGTCGAGCTCGTGCGCTCCCGCTACGCGCGCGGCGACGGCGAAGGCGCCGCCAAGGCGCTCCGCGAGATGGGCGGCGTGCCCAAGGGCGCGTGGCTGGCGCGCGTGCTCGAGGCCTTCCTCGCGCCGCCGGAGATCGCGGCCGACAGCGACCCCGACCAGACGATAACCCGGGCGGGCGGGCGAGCGCGGGGCGCCCTCGAGGAGCTGGCGACGCTCGAGCCGGACCCCGTCGCTGGCGCGCGGGCTGGGGCTGGTCGCTGCGCTCCGCGCGCAGGGGGCCGGAGACGGCGCGGGTGCCCGCAAGCAGCTTCGCACGCTGCTCGACGCCGACGCGTCCAACGTGCTCGTCGTCTCGGTGCTGGCGGACCTCGATAGAGCCGCGGGCGATCATGCCGCGGCAGCTCGCGCCGCGGGCGACGCAGCCGCGTCCGCGTCCGACGCACCGCTGGCGGCCGCTCTTCATCTCGAGGCCGGTTTCGAGCGATGGCTGGAGGGCGATCGGAAGGCGTGCATCGAGGAGCTCGAGGCCGCCGCGGAGGGTGCGCCCGAGGCGGCGAAGCTCGCGCTCGGATGGGCGTCGCGCGGCGCCGAGCGCGATTCGATCGAGGGGCACCGCCGAGCCATCGAGCGCGCCACGGCGGGCGGCGTGGCCGACGTCCGCGTGCTCGCGCTCGAGCGCTTCGCGGTCGAGGTCGGAGGCGGAGACCCGCAGGCCGCCGCGGAGGCGCTGGCGAGCATCGACCGCTCGCCCGAAGGCGCGGTCGGCATCGCGGCGGCGCTTGCCCGCCTGGTGTGGTCGAAAGGCACGGCCGACGCGGATGCGACCCGCGACGCCATCGTGCGCCTCGCGTCGCACGGGCCAAGGGCCCTGTCGCTCGCGACCGCGGAGCAGGCGCGCATCGCGCGCGAGACGAACGACCCCGAGGAGCTCCTGCGGGCGGCTGCCCGCTGGTTCGAAGCGGGTGGAGGCGCGACGGCGGCGCTCGAGTGGCTCGTGGCCGCGACGATGCTCGGCCGCCCCGCCGACGAGAAACAGGCGCGTATCGCCCTGGCGACGACGCTCTCGGGAGACGCCCGCGAGGCTCTGCTCGGGAGCGCCGCGCTCCTCGAGGCCCGCGCCGCCAGCGGCGGGGCGGCGCCGCTCGCGGTGGGCGAGTCGGCGGCGGTCCGTCTGGTCAACCTGGAGCTCGCGCCCCCGGGCTCCGATCCCCGTCGCCGCATGGCCGTGCTCACCGAGCTCGGTGGCGCGCTCGGCGACGACGCCGCGGTGGACGCGACGGGCCTCGCGGGATGGTCGGCGCTGGCCATTCCCGACGTCGAGGCCGCGAAGGCGGCGTTCGAGAAGACGGTCGCCGCGCGGCCGGGCGATCTCGCCGCGTGGGAGGGGCTGCGCACCTGCGGGGAACGCGACGGCGACAAGGCGCTCCAAGCCCGGGCGGCGGCCGAGCTCGCAGCGCGCTGCCAGGACGCCGAGCGGGGGGCTGCGTTCTGGGAAGAGGCGGCGCTGCTCTGGCTGGAGCTCGGCGACGGGGCCAACGCCGATCGAGCCCTCGAGGCCAGCTTCGAGCGAGATCCCAAGCGCGCCGTGGCGTTCGACAAGCTGTTCCGGCGCGTCCGGGATCGCAAGGAGCACGACAAGATGCTCGCGCTCGTCCTGCGCCGGCTCGAGGTCGCCGACGATCCGCGCGAGATCGAGAAGCTCTACTGGGAGCAGGCACGCGCGCTGCGCGAGAAGGGCGATCAGGACGGCGCGCTGACGGCGCTGGAGCACGTGACGCTGCTCGACCCGGACCACGTGGGCGCACTCGCCCTGCTCGGCGAAATCAACATCCGTCGCGCGAACTTCGAGCCGGCGGCCGAGGCGCTCGCCCGCCTGGCGACGCTGGAAGTGGCGCCCGCCAAGAACCGCGTGACCGCAGGCGTAGCCGCGGTGGACCTGTACGAGAACAAGCTGGGCCGCTTCGACAAGGCGCTCGAGGTCCTTCTCGCGCTCCACCAGGCGAAGCTGTCGACGCTCCCGGTGCGTGAGCGCTTGGCGCGCGCCGCCGCGCGCACGGGCTCGTGGAACGAGGCCACCGCCATCCTCGAAGAGCTGATGTTCGAGCGCCCCGAAGCCGAGGGGCGCGTCGAGGCCGCCCGCCTCGCGCTCGCCATTCACCGCGACCGGCTGGAGCGGCTGCAGGGCGGCGCGGGGGCGATCGCCAAGCTTCTGGAAGAGTCGCCCACCGACGGCGAGGGCATCGACATGCTCTTGCAGACGGAGCACCCGAAAGCGGTGCGCGAACGTCTCTTGAAAGCGGCGCGCGCCGGGCTGATCGACGTCGCGCAGCTTCGCCCGATGGAGGCGCCGGTCGTCAAGCGGCTGGTGAAGGTCGCCCACGCGCTGGGCGACGACGCGCTCCAGCAAGCCGGGCTGGGCGTCCTCCTGGCCCTCGGGGCGGCCGACGCTCCGGCGGAGCAAGCGTTCGCGCAGCTGGCTTCGCGACAGGGTCGTACGCCGCAGATCGCGGTCAACGAGGCCATGTTGCGCGTGATGCTGGCGCCGGGCGACGAGGGACCCCTCGCCGATCTGTTCGCGATGCTCGGGCCGACGATCGCGGACGCGCTCGGCCCGAATCTGCAGGCGTGCGGCGTGACGCGGCGAGATCGCATCGACCCGCGCAGCGGCCTCGCGCTGCGCAACGAGATCGCCGCCTGGGCGGGCGCGTTCGGCGTGCACGAGTTCGACCTCTACGTCGGGGGCAAAGATCCGCTCGGCGTCCAGGGGATCGCCGGAGAGCCGCCGTCGCTGGTCGTCGGTCCCGGCGTCAACGCCCCGCTCGGGCCTTTGACGCGCGCCCGCGTCGCCCGCGAGCTGCTCGGGGTGGTGCGCGGGACGACGGTGATTCGCTCGCGCGACGACATCACCATCGCCGCCATCGTCGTCGCGTGCTGCCGGCTCGCGGACGTTCCCACCGAGCACCCGCCCTACTCGGTGCTCGCCGAGGTCGAGCGGCTCATCGGCAAGAGCATCCCGCGGCGCACGCGCAAGTCGCTCGGCGACGTGTGCCGGGCCATCGTGCAGAGCCGCGCCGACGCGCGGGCGTGGAGCCGGCGAGCGCTGGCTTCCCAGGATCGCGTGGCGACGGTGGCCAGCGGGGACGCGAGCGTCGTCCTGAGCGACGTGCTGGGGGCGGCGTTCGAGCGGCTCGGCCAAGCCGTCAAGAGCAACCCCCGCGCCGAGGAGCTCCTGCGCTTCGTCTTGTCACCCCAGTACCTGGAGGTCCGGCGCGTGCTCGGGCTCGAGGGAACGTCATGACCGACGAGAAGAAGAAGCTCCCCGAGGACCTCGGCGAGATCGACTGGGATCAGGCGCTCTCGGAGTGGGAGCGGGAGACCTTCGTTCCCGAGGTGGCCAAGGACGTGGCCACCGAGAAGCCGGGCGCGCTCTCGGGAAGCTCCGCCTCGCGGCCGCTCTATCGGCCTCCTCCGGCGGCGGGAGCCCCTCCGCCCCGCCCCAAGGCCGTCCCCGTTCCCCCTCCCGTTCCGCCTGTCCTTCGGCCCATCCCGAATCTCGCGTCGCTCGTCGACGACGACGAAGGCGGCGAGACCCTCATCGCGGCGATCCCGCGCGAGCTTCTGCGCGGCGAGGAGCTGTCCCCGAAGTCGGCGTCGCGCGCGGGCTTGGGGCAGCTCTTCGCGCGCGAGGAGCGGCGCGACGCCAGCATCGACGTCTCGTTCGACGAGTCGCAGGGCAGGGTCCCCGCCGCTCGTCGCCGGAGCGACCCGCCGGAAGAAGTGGTCACCAGCGCCAAGGCCGTGTCGCCTTTGCCGCGCGATCCGTCGGAGCCGGCGCCGCGACGCCGCTCCTCACCGCCCGATCCCGCCGAGCGCGTGCCCGAGGGCGCGATGTTCGATCCGTTCGCGGAGCCCTCGCCGCTGCCGCTGGACTCGGACGCGCTCGACGAGCCGTCGTCGATCACCGAGGTGATGGGCCGGGAGAGCGGGCATGCCGGCGACGACCGCGTGCTGCTGGCGCCCGACGCGCGCAAGTACGACCCGAACGACGAGACGATCGTGGGCGGGAGGGCCGCGGCTGCCCGCGCGCGCAGCGCCATCGCCGCCAAGCGCATCGGTTCCGCTCCACCGCCGCCCCTCGACGACGACGCGACGAGTCTCAACCCAGCGCCGGCGCCGGCGCCCGCCCCGGCCCCGGCGACCCGTAGCTGGCAAGACGAAAAGCCTGCCCGCGAGTCGCTCGACGAGGGAGCGGCGACAGCGCTGGCCTCCCGCGCCGCGTGGCTCGAGACCGAGGCCCGCGCCCTGCTCGACAAGGTGGCGCGCGCCCGCGGGCTGCTCTCGTGCAGCGAGCTCTTGGCCTCGAGTGGGGATCTCGACCGAGCGAGGGCGCTGGCCCGCGAGGCACGCGAGCTCGCGCCGACGCTCGCGCTCGCCCACCGGCAGGCGCGCACGCTGACCACGCGCGAATCCGAGGGCTGGCTCGAAGCCCTCGACATCGAGGTCAAGATGACGCCCGCCGGACCCGCGCGCGTACATTCGACGCTGCTGGCGGCCGACGCGCTGCTCGCAGCCGGTGACGAAGAGGCGGCCGGCAAGCGACTCGATCAGGCAGCGCGCATCTCGACCGCCGACGTACGCGCGGCCCTCGCGCGCGCCGTTCGCACGCTCGCGCGCGGAGACACGAGCAGCGCGGCCCTGCGCGTCGCCGACTCCGCCGAGCTCGCGCCCATCGCCGAGGCCATCGCCGGCGCGTTGCGGCTGCGCGGCGTGGAGCGAAAGGAGATTGCCCCCGCCGGCGAACCGTCGCCGAGCGAGGTCCTCCTCCGCGCTCGCCAGGCGATCGACAGAGGCGACCTCGTGACGGCCGCCCCTCTGGTCGCGCAGCTCACGAGAGTCCCCGAGCTCGCGGCGGGCGCGACCTGGCTCGCGGCATCGCTCGGCGGCACTCGCCAAGTGCGACGCTCGGACGCCATGGGTTGGCTGCGTGAGCTGGTCGAACGCGGAGACGGCGAGGCGCAGCGGGCGCTCGTCGCTCACGCGGTCGAGGTAGGCGACCGGGACGTGATCGCGGCGTCCTTGGCCAACGGCGGACCGCTCACGTCCGTCGAGCGCGTCACGCTGGCGACGCTCGCCGGGTTGCCTCTTTCGCCCACGGACCCCCACCTCGACGCGGCCGCGGCGACGCCGGGGATGGAGGCGCTCGCGGCGGCTGCCACGGCGCTGGCCATGGCCGACGGCGGCCCCGAGCGACACGCGCAGGTGCAGGCGCGCTCCGCGCGTACCTGGGGCTCGGCGCAGTCGCGGGCGCTCCTTCGCCTGGGTCGTCTGCTCGCTGCGGCAGCTCCGGCCGAGGACGTCCGTGCGGCCGTCGCCGCCTTTGGCGACACGGTTCCGCCCGAGGCCCGCGCGGTCGTGCTCGAGGTGGCGGCGCGCGCCGGGCGGGCGATCGAGGTGAGCGAGGCGCTCGAGGCGTGGGGGGCGGGACGCGGCGCGACGGAGGAGCGCGCGGCCGGAATGCTGGCGGCGGCCCTCGTCGCCGAGCGGGCCGGGAACCGAGAGCGCGCGCTGCAAGCGTTCAAGGCTGCGCGCACCGCCGAGCCGGGCAACGAAGCGACGCTCCGCGCCGTCGCGTCCCTCGAGGGGGTCGACCTCGTCGCCGAGCTCAACGCGTTGGCCGACGAGCTCGGGGAGGGACCCGCGGGCGCGGTGGCACGCCTGGAGGCCGTCACGCGGGGCGAGGGCGCTCTCCCCGAGCCGACCCGTGCCGATCTGCTCGAGCGGGCGCACCGCGCGGCGCCGTCGATTCCGATCGCGGCCTTCCTGGCCGAGCGCATCGGGCGCCGGGCCGGAGACGTCGAGGACGTCTTGCGGTGGGTGCGCGAGAGACGAGCCATCTCGACGGACCCGGTCGAGGCGGCGCTCGACGGCGTGCGCGAGGCCCTGCTCGTGGCCGATTCGGAACCGTCGCTCGCGAGAGAGCGCCTGCTCGAGGCGCACCGCGCGAGGCCTGGAGACATCGCCCTTCGCGAGCTCTACGAGCGCATGTGTTCGGAGACCCCCGACGACACCGCCTCGTGGCGCGAACAGCGCGCCGCCGAAGCGACCGGCGGCGCACGCGCGCTCCTGTTCCTCGAAGCTGCGCTCGAGTACGACCGGGCCGGCAATCAAGAGGCGGCGGTCCGCTGCGCGGAGGCCGCGGCGACCACGGAGGCGTCGCTCGGCCGCATCGCCCGCGAACGCACCGAGCTGCGCGCCGGACGCGTGGCGCGGCTGGCCGAAGAGCTGCTTTCGATGGCCAAGGGCGCCGCGGAGCCGCACGCCCGTCGCGAAGCCTACGAACGCCTGGCGGCGCTCGACGAATCGGCGCGCAAAGACCCAGGGAGCGCTCTCCTCTGGCATCGGACCATCCTCGAGGAAAAGCCCGAGTACCTCCCGAGCCTGCGCCACGTCGAGCACCATTTGATCGGCGAAGGGCGCGAAGAGGAGCTCGAGTCGATAGCCACCGCAATCGCGCGCGCCCTGCGCGGCTCCGGCCCTGGCGAATGCACGTCGCACGCCGAGCTGGCGGCACGCCTGCGGCTCCGGGGCCCCACCGGGCAGTGGGAGTCGACGCGCGAGCTCGTCGCGATCGCGATGTCCGAGGGCGAACCCTCGTTCTGGGCGCTGCGCACGCAGTACGCGCACGCGCGCGCTGCCGGCGACGACGCGACGGTTCTCTCGACGACGCTGCGCCTTCTCGAACGCGCGAGCAGGCCGGCGGAAACGGCGTCCCTCCTCGTCTCGGGCGCCGAGGCGGCGACCCGATTGGGCAGGTTCGAAGAGGCCCGCAAGATGCTCGAGCGAGCCGCCTCCGAGGACCCCGGCGACGTCGTCGCGTGGAGCTTGCTGGCCGACGTACGTCTTCACGCCGGCGACACCCGCGGCGCGGCCGAGGCGTTCGAGTCGCTCGCGCGCAGCAGCCTCGTTCGAGAGCATCAGATCCTCGCGTGGTACGAGGCCGGTCGCCTGTGGCAGGACGACGGCAAGGACGACGAGCGGGCCATTCTCGCGCTCGAGGCGGCGGCCACGATCGACGTCGCTCACCACGACGTCTTCGATCGTCTGTCGCGCATCTACGCGGCAAACAAGATGCAGGCCGAGCTCGCGAACCTGCTCGAGCGCAGGCTATCCGGCATCACCGATCCCGCGGAGCGCCTCGCCATGGAGGTGCGTCGCGGCCGGGTGCTCCTGGAGGTCGGCGACGCCGACGGCGCGCGCGAGGCATTCGAGTCCGCGCTGGCGGCGAGCCCCGACGATCCGGGCGCTCTGTCGGCGTTCGCCGATCTTTGCGTCGCCCAGGGCGACTGGGAGGCCGCGGAACAGGGGCTGGTGCGCCTTGCCCGCCTGCTGCCGACACCCGAGGAGCAGCGCGACGTGTATGCGCGCCTCGGCGATCTGTACGCCCGGCACCTGCTCAATCTGTCGCGGGCCGAGGTTGCCTTCACAGAAGTGCTCCGGCGCGCGCCCGAGGACTTCGAGACCATGGAGCGGCTCGTCGAGGTGTACAAGCGCCAGAACGACGCAGCGCGAGCCGCCGAGCTTCAGCAGCAGCTCATCGCCCGAGCGCGGTCGCCCGAAGAGAAGCGCAAGCGGCTGATCGACCTCGCCACGATCCACGAGCAGACCGGGCACGACACCCGACGGGCCGAGCAGACGCTCGAAGCCGCCCGTCGCGACTTCCCGCTCGACGTCGCGGTTCTCCGGGCCAGCGCCGAGTTCTATACGCGCCACAATCAGGCCGCCGCGGTCAACGTGCTGCTCGATCGCGTCGGCGGAGAGGCACGACGCGCCGTCACTTCGGGCCGCTTTGCGCCGGGTCTCTTCGAGGCTCATCGCGGCGACGTTCGAGCTTCGCGGCAGAACCGACGCGGCCCACGTCACCCAGGTGATGCAAGCAGCCCTCGAGGGTCGGCCAGCCGACGCTGCGCGGCGCCGGCGACAGCGCCTTCGACCCGCGCCTCGACGAGCTTCTGGCCCCGGAGGTGATCACCCCGGCCATGCGCGCTCTCCTGCTCAAGACGGGCGAGTCGCTCGACCTGGCGGCCCCGGTCGATCTGCGCGGCGCTCAAGGCCACCGCGGTTCCCCCCGAAGCCTCGCTCGCGCGCCTCGCGAACGAAGTCGGGCAGGCGATCGGCCTGGGGGCCGTGCAGGTCCTCGTCTCGCCGCGGCTCGGAGCGTCGTGCCTGCCCGTCGGGTCGTCGCCGCCGACCATCGTGCTGGGCGAAGCGCCCGCGATCGACGAACGCGTCGCGGCCTTCATGGTGCTCCGCGCGCTCAAGCTCGTGCGCGCCCGCGCCTCGGTGTTCGGGCGGACGCCCCCCGGCGAGCTCGCGGTCCTGGTCTCGGCCTGGCTCAAGTGCTTCAACCCGAGCTGGCAACCTCAGGGCATCGCCCCGGCTGCGCTGAACGCCGCGGGGGGTCGCCTGCAGGCCGTCTTGCCGCGAACCCTCGACCCTGACGTGGGCGTCATTGCGCTCGAGGTGGCCGGGAACATCGGGACGCAGGCCGCGTCGCTGGGCCCTGCGGCCCTCGCCTGGGGCAACCGTGCGGCGCTCCTGGCGACGGGAGACCCGAACGCCGCGCTCGACGCGATTGCCGCGGCCGGCGGGCTGCCGACAGGCGCTCCGCGGGACCCCAAGGAGCGGCACGCGTGGCTCTCGCGGGTCGCGGAAGCGCGCGACGTCGTCGCGTTCGGCTTGACCGAGGCGTTCGCCGAGGCTCGCGCCAGGATCGGCCTGGACCGGTAGAGTCGAGGTTTCCTTGCGGCAAGTCCGCCGGGAAGCTAGGTCATGCGGCCCTCCATGAGCAGCACCCCCCCTTCGACGTCCCCGCGGCGCTTGCAGTCCGCCCTTCGCAACGTCGCCATCGTGGCCCACGTCGACCACGGAAAAACGACGCTCGTCGACCACATGCTCCGCCAGGCGGGGACATTCCGCGCAAACGAGGTCGTCCAGGAGCGCGTGATGGACTCGAACGACCTCGAGCGCGAGCGGGGCATCACCATCCTGGCCAAGAACACGTCGCGTGCGGTGGCGCGCCCCCGACGGGACCACGACGAAGATCAACGTCATCGACACGCCCGGCCACTCCGACTTCGGGGGCGAAGTGGAGCGTACGCTGCTCATGGCGGACGCCGCGCTGCTCCTCGTCGACGCCGCGGAGGGTCCGCTCCCGCAGACGCGCTTCGTTCTTCGAAAGTGCCTCGAGCTCGGCTTTCCCGTCATCGTGGTCATCAACAAGATCGACCGCTCCGACGCCCGCCCCGAAGAGGTGCACGAGGAGATCTTCGACCTCTTCTGCGACCTCGACGCCGCCGACACGCAGCTCGACTTCCCGCTCCTCTACGCCATCGGGCGCGAGGGCGTAGCCAAGCGAACGCTCGACGACCCGTCGACGACGCTCGCGCCGCTCTTCGAGATGATCCTCGAAAAGGTGCCCCCTGCCCCGGGCGACCCGAGCGCGCCGCTGCAGATCCTCGTCAGCAACGTCGACCACGACGACTACGTCGGGCGCCTGGGCATCGGACGCATCGTCGCCGGCACGGCGCGCTCCAACCAGCTCGTGGGCGTCGTCAAAGACGGGCGCACGATCAAGAGCGCGATCAAGGTGCTCTCCACGTTCGAGGGGCTCAAGCGCACGCCCGCGACCGAGGCCGCCGCGGGCGAGATCATCGCGATTGCCGGCATCGAAGACGTCGACGTCGGCGACACGATCGTCGACCAGGAACCCGGCTGGGAGCAGCGTGCGTTACCGCGCATTCACGTCGAGCAGCCGACGATCAAGATGCGCGTCGGCGTCAATACGTCCCCCTTCGCCGGGCGGTGCGACGCGACCAAGTACCTGACGAGCCGCCACCTGCGCGAGCGCCTGTCGCGCGAGACCAAGAAGAACCTCGCCATCCGCGTCGAGGAGACCGAGTCGCCCGACACGTTCGTCGTGCTCGGCCGCGGCGAGCTGCAGCTCGCCATCCTCATCGAGACCATGCGGCGCGAGGGTTACGAGCTTCAGCTCGGCAACCCGGAGGTCATCACCCAGACGGTCGACGGACAGGTGAGCGAGCCGATGGAGCTCGTCGTCGTCGACGTGCCCGAGCAGTTCATCGGGGTCGTGACCGAACGCCTGGGCGAGCGTCGGGGGCGCATGGTCAAGATGGCCAACCCCGGCTTCGGTCGCGCCCGCATGGAGTACCGCGTCCCGAGCCGCGGGATGATCGGGTTCCGCGGCGAGATCCTGACGTCCACGCGCGGCACGGCGCTCCTCAACTCGATGTTCGACGGCTGGGAGCCGTGGGGCGGCCCGATGATGAAGCGCGCGACGGGCGCCATCGTCGCCGACCGCGGGGGCGTCGCGACGCCCTACGCGCTGCATCACCTTCAGCCGCGCGGCAGCTTCTTCGTCGCCCCGGGAATCGCCGTCTACGAGGGGATGATCGTCGGCGAGCACAACCGCCCGAACGACACGGACGTCAACGTCATCAAAGAGAAGAAGCTCTCGAACGTCCGCAACCACGGCAAGGACGAGAACGTCATGCTTGCGCCGCCGCGCGTGCTCACCATCGAGACGGCGATGGAGTGGATTGACGCCGACGAGCTCGTCGAGGTCACGCCCGAGGCGGTGCGCGTCCGCAAAGCCATTCTCGCCATCAACCTGCGGCCCCGACGAAGCGAGGCCATCGAGGACGCCCAGAGCGTGTGAGGTCGTGAGGCTGCTCGGCGGGGCCGTCCTTCTCGCGTTTTCCTCGTTCGCGAGCGCGGCCGGCGCCGCCTCCTCGGCCGACGAGCTGGTGGAGCAGGCACGCGCGCACGAGGCGGCGCACGAGGACGACCTCGCGATCCGGCGCTACATGGAGGCGCTCTCGGTCGATCCGACGACCGGCGCTGCATGGCTCGGGCTGGGAGCGCTCCGCATGAGGCTGGGGGACGCCGCGGAGGCCGACCGCGTGTACTCGGCGGCGCTCCAGCACGTACCGGCGCTTCACCGCGCGCTCGAAGGCCGCGCCCGCGCCCTCTGGGCCATGGGGCGGCGCAGCGAGGCCGAAGAGACGCTGGACGCGTACGCGACGCTCGAGGACGATGCGCCGGCGCTGCGTGAGCTCGCGGCTTGGTACGGCAGCGAGGGGCGGACGCCGGCGCAGCTCGCGACGTGGCGGCGGCTGCTGGCGAGGGCCGTGCGCAGCGACGCGTCGGCCGAGAGCGAGGCGAGGCGCATGGTGCGGGCGCTCGTCATCCTGGTCGACGGCGCGGACCCGGCGGCGTCACCGCCGCGACCGGACGCGACCCGACGCGCCCTCGCCGCCGTCGCTCGCAGAGGCGGATAGCGCGCCCGCCTTACGCAACGAACGCCGCGTGCATCGCCCGCTGCGCATCGTCCAGCCGCGAGGCGTCGATGGTTCCCGCCAGCCGCAGGGGGCCCGCATGAAGCGCCGTCGCTTGCGCGCCGCATTCGTCGAGGACCGCGAGAAAACGCGGCAGTGCGGCGGTGAGTCCGCTGCCGACTACGCTGACGACGGCGCAGCCTGACTTCAGCGAGCCGGCGCCGCGGAGCGTGTCCTCGAGCCGCGCGCGGCAGCGATCCCAGTCGGGCACGTTGAGGAGCGGGATGGCGGCGGTCGCGGCGTCGCCGACGACGGCCACGTCGAGGAGAGCAAGCTCGAGATGGCCCGCGACCTCCGCCAGCGCGCGTAGCTCCGACGCCGGCGACTCGCGCGTGCACGACTCGGTCGAGACCGACCACGGCGCGGACCGAGGAAGACCCCGTACGCTCCACGCACACCGTTTCGCGCCCACCGCCCACGGGGTCGCTCGTCTTGCGCGCGTGAATCGCGATGCCGGCGTGGCGCGCCCACTCGACCGCCTGGGCATTCAGCACCTTCGCCCCGGCCTCGGCCATCTCCTGCAGGCTCGCCAGGTCCACCTCGGGCAGATGCACGGCCTCCGGAACGACGCGCGGATCCGCCGAGTAGACGCCGTCGACGTCGCTGTAGATCTCGCAGTGCGCCGCCCCGAGCGCCGCGGCGAGCGCCACCGCGGTCGTGTCGCTGCCGCCGCGCCCGAGAGTCGTGATCTCGCGCCGTGTGCTCATGCCCTGGTAGCCCGCGACGATGACGATCTTGCCGCGCGCGAGCTCCTCCTCGATGCGAACCGGTCGCACCTCGAGAATGCGGGCGTCGAAATGGCGGTCGCTCGTGATGATGCCGCTCTGCGAGCCGGTGAAGCTGATGGCCTCCGCGCCGCGCGCATGAATGGCGATCGACAAGAGCGCCATGGTGACGCGTTCGCCCGTCGACACGAGCATGTCGAGCTCGCGGCGCGGCGGGTCGACGGCGACCCGCTTCGCCAGCGCGAGAAGCTCGTCGGTCGTCTTCCCCATCGCGCTGACGACGACGACGACGTCGTTGCCTGCGCGCTTGGCGGCGACGACTCGGTCGGCGACGATGCCAATCTTCTCCACGTCGGCCACGGACGAACCGCCGTATTTCTGGACTAGAACCGCCATCGGCTCACTCTACGCCCCAAACGCCAGCGTCTCGCGGGCAGCGAGCGTCGCCGCGGCGCGCACGCGGCTGAGGACGCGGTCCCCGTTGCAGGCGAGATGCACGACGTCGGTCACGTTCCAGCCCACGACGGGGATCTCCATCAGCGAGCCCCGCTCCATGTGACGGCGTGCAGCGGACAGCGGACCGAAGACGACGTAGTCGGCTCGCGCCGCGAATTCGAGAGCGCAGGTGATGGTCTGCACCTCGTGCGCCACGGTGCGATCCTCCGGACGCAGCGGGCAGTCGTCGCTCACGCTGACGAAGCGATCGCCGTCGATTTGCGTCGGACCGAGGAAAGCGAGCGCACGCACACGGTCCGGGGTGAGCGGGAGAGGCCCGAGCTTCTCGACCAGGGAGGGGCGACCCATGAGGGACGACCGCACCGAGCCGACAGGCTCGCTCGTCCAGGACGAAGGACGGCTCTGCAGCCCTCCCGGCACCAGCGCGAGGTCGAACGCATTCTCTGCGACCGACGCCCGCAACTGCGCGGGGGGCATCTCGAGACCGCGAACACGCACCCAGGGGTTTGCCAGCGCCATGTTCGCGAGCAGCTCGCCCATCAGATAGGCAGGACCCGCGATTGCCAGCTCGACCTCCGGTCCCTCCTCTTCGCGCGCGCCGTTGGTGGCGCGGAGCTCCTCGACGGCGTTTGCGATGCGTGGAAGCATCCTCCGGGCCGCCGGGGTCGGCGCCACGCCCCGCGCCCCGCGCGAGAGGAGGCGCACGCGATACACGCGTTCCAGGCGAGATACCGCCTTGCTGACTTGCGACGGAGTCACGCGGAGCTCGCGCGCAGCGCCGGAGATGGTTCCGGTCCTCTGCACCGCCAGCAGCGTCATCAGATCGGCCAACCTGAGTTCGAGGAGCGCGCCCATGGGGGCGATACGCCGGCCGCGCGCCGAGGTTTCACCCCGGAGGTTCGCCGATGGAGAACGCGGCCACGCCGAAGCCGCCGCAAACCCACACGACCCCGTGTGCCTCGTCGATCGCCATGGCTACGACACGACCGTCCGCCTCGGCGTCGCCGCTTGCGGGACCCACCCGTGCGATGACCGAGGGCTTGCCGGCGTTGTCCACCCGAACGAGGGCACTCGTGTCGTCGCTCGCGGAGTAAGTCGCGGCAACGAGTGTACCAAGGTCGTCGACGAAAGCGAGAGCCGTCACGCGCCCTTCCCAGCCCACCTCGCGCGCCATGCCTCCGGCCAGGCGCCGCACCACTCCGCCGCGGCGCCCCGTGTACGCGACGTGGTCGTGACGAGCGGCCACGAGAGCGGGCGCGCCCGTCTCGGGTCCGGCGATGGGCTCGTGCGAGAGCGCGGACGCGGCGACGCCCCGAAGCAGGTACGCCGGCCGCCCGGCCGGGTCCACCACCAGCGCGGCGATGCCCGTGTCGTCGCGAGCGATCGCCGCGACACTCCCGGGCACCGTGGAGCGCTGCGCGGCGCCGGTGTCCCCGTCGAGGGCCAGGAGCTCCCCCGCCCGGGTCCGCAGCCACACCGTGCCCGAGGCAACGACCGCGTCGACGGCAGAACCGGTGTCGGCGACCAGCTCGAACGCCGCGCCTGCGTCGCGCGATACCAGGACTCCGGCGCCCTCCACGAGCGCCACGATGACTCCGCCCTCGACGGCCAGGCCACGCACGGAAGACGCCTCGATTCCGCGCGCAGGAAGGCTCTGGCACGTTCCCTCGAGATCGATCCGCGAAAGCTCCGCGGCGCCGCCCTCTGCGCGCCCGCATACGACAGCGCCTCGCAGCGTGCAGGCGACGGCTGTCGCCGCGACGAGCGGGACCGGCGCACCCACCCGCAACCAGGGCTGCGCCGCCCAGGGCAAACCGAGCGGCTCGTCCGCCGCGAAGCCGGCGTCCACCAGCGCCGCCTCGTCGATTTCGCCGTCCTCGTCCGCGTCCAGAGCGGGCAGGTCGGCCTCGCGAAGCTCTTCGTCCGCGTCGAGCGGCCCCTCGTCGCCGGAATCGAGATCGCCGCGCTCCGGGCCGTCGGCGAAGCCCACATCGAGCTCGCCCTCGGTGGACTCTTCGGTCTCGTCGTCGCCGGGGCGTGTCTCATCGCCGAAATCGGCGATGGCGACGTCACCGAGCTCCAGGTCGGGCGCGTCGGCGGGCTCGTTCAGCCAGCCCGTCTCCGCCTCGTCGACTTCGAGGTCGCCCGGGTCGGCGGGGTCGTCCTCGCTCGTCGAGTCGTCGAGGGACGCCTCGCCCGGTTCGTCGCCGAGCGGGTCTTCGAACGACTGCTCCGGGTCGGGCCCGTCCTTGGCGTCGCCGTCGAGCGGCGGCAGGTCGTCGAGCGACTCCGACTCGTCGCGAGGTCTCTCCGGACCCGGCGCCGCCCCCGAGGCTGCAAACGCATTCACGAAGGTGGTGCTACCGGCGTGGACCGGCTTGTCAAATCGCCTCCGCCGCGCAAAGAACCCATTCGCATACATGGTATGATGTATGCGTACTGAAATTCGGGGGAGACGCTCGTGTAGCGTGCCAAGTCAGCCGGGATGCGGGACAAGGCCACGGCCCGGAAAGCGAGGCTTTGTCGATGAGCACGCGCGAGAGCATGCGGCGCGAGTTGAAGGATCTGGCGAAGTTGGCGGCGACGATGCCCAAAGATCGGCCGTCGGTGGCGCCTGGCGCTGCCCCCGCCGGGTCGCAGCCCCCTCCCGCCCCCTCCCCGCCTCTGGCAAGCACGCCCGCCGAGCTGCGCAGCGCATCCCACCTGACCGTGCCACCCGTGGTCGCCTCGGTCGGCAGCATCCCCGGCTCGCTCTCGGTCCTACCGACGCAGATCCCCTCGGCGACCCGTGGCTCGACGATGGCGCTCTACATCGGCGCTGCCGTCGTCATCGCGGCCGCCGGCGGCCTGGCGATCGGACGCGGCCTTCATGGCTCGGAGCCGGCGGCTGCCGCAGCCGCTGCGCCGCCTGGTCCTGCGACTCCGCCCGCTCAGGCGGCCGTCGCCCCGAATCCCGTCGCTCCGTCGGCCGTCGCCGCCGAGCCGGCTGCACCGGCGGTCCAACCGCCGACTGCCGCTGTGGCGGCTTCCGCAAGCGCGAGAACCGTCGTCATCCTTCCTGCCGCCGTGCGCAGGCCGCCGCCGGCGCCGCCGCCGGTGGCGAGGCCCGCTTCCGCCGCAAAGCCGGCTCCCGTGCCGCAGGCCGCGCCCGCGTCGCACGACTTGCTCGACGAAGCCATGCGCAAGGCCGTCGCCTCGCCGCCGAAGAACTGACACTCCCATCAGGCGGCCAACTCCGCGCGCCGCCGCGGTACCGGCGCTCGCTCGCTCGCTCCCGGGATCGTCTGGTCCACCCTGTGTCGTGGTCGCGACTCCTGTGGAAAGTAGGACGCGCGCGTCAGGGCACTCGAGGGGGGATTGAGGGGCAATCGAGGGCGTTCCCGCACTCTGAGCGCAGAATTTTATTCGGCACGCAGTGTGCTTATGCACTTGGTCGTCGAGCACGATCATGTCTCATCGCGCGCACTTCTGGCTCCGCATCGTAGGCCTCGGCGTCGTCGTCGTTCTGGAGTTCGGTCCGCGGCTCTGGACACTCGCCGCAGGACCTGCACAGACGACCGTCGCCGCCGCAAGCATTGCGCGCTGACGGCCGGGCGGAGAACGCCCCGAGCGTCGCAGCGGCACAAGCGGAGAGAGAGCTCAGGCTCATCCGGCTTCCGAACGGTTGCATCCGGCGGCCCGGCGCGTAGCCTCCTGGTCCTCGTCGATGCGCCTGTTGCTCCTCTCCCGTAACGCAACGCTGTATTCGACTAGCCGTCTCGTGCTGGCGGCGCGATCGCGCGGCCACGAGGTCGCCGTGGCCGATCCGCTCGACCTGCGCATCGTCATCTCACGAGGCCGCCCCTCCCTCTATCTCGGCGATCAGGCCGTACGCCACGCGGACCTCGTCCTGCCGCGCATCGGAGCCTCGATCACGAACTACGGCCTCGCCGTCGTGCGTCAATTCGACCTCATGGGAGTTCCCGTGCTCAACACGGCGCTCGCGATCGCGCGCTCGCGCGACAAGCTCCGAGCGATGCAGCTCCTGACCAAGAGAAACATCGACGTCCCGGTGACCGTGTGCGCGCGCACGCCCGACTCGATCGACCAGGCGCTCTCGCACGTGGGCGGCGCGCCCTGCATCGTGAAGCTCCAGCAGGGCGCGCAGGGCATCGGCACCATGATCGCCGAGACGCCCCAGGCGGTGACCTCGCTTCTCGAGACGCTCTGGGCCATGGGCCAAGACATCGTCCTGCAGCAGTACATCGCCGAGGCCAACGGGCGCGACCTGCGCGCCATCGTCGTCGGGGGTCGAGTCGTCGCCTCGATGCGACGCCAGGCCAAGGCGGGAGAATTCCGGTCCAACCTGCATCGCGGGGCGGCCTCGGGGTGCGCGCCACGCTCGACTCGCGCTACCGCCACGCGGCCATCGCAGCGACCCGCGTCATGGGGCTGGAGGTCGCGGGTGTCGACATGCTCGAGACGCGCGAGGGTCCCAAGATCCTCGAGATCAACAGCTCCCCGGGGCTGGAGGGCATCGAGCGGGCGAGCGGCATCGACGTGGCGGCGGCGATCATCGCGCACGCGGAGCGCTACCTGGCGCGCCGCAAGCACCGCAAACGCTCGATCCTCGACGACGAACGCCGCCACGCGCGCATGCGCGCGGTCGGCTCGTCCCGCCTCAACGGCGGGGGGTGAGGCGCGCGCGTCCTTGCGAGAGCCGCTGCAGATCGAGTGGCACGGCGACGTCGCGGTCTGGACGATTGATCGCCCGGATTCCCGCAATGCGCTGGATTTGGCGAGCTTCGGAGCGCTGGCCCGCGCGATCGCGGACGGGGCGGCGAACGCGCGACTGCGCGCGGTCGTGCTGACCGGCGCGGGCGGGACCTTTGCGTCCGGGGGCGACCTTCGCGAGCTGAGGACGGCGCTGGCAGCCGAAGACGCGGAGCGGCTCGCCGAGCTGGGGCGCGGCGTGTGCGACGGCCTGGCAGCCCTGCCGGTGCCGGTCCTGGCGGCGCTACCCGGCGCCGCGATCGGCGGCGGCGCGGAGCTCGCGATGGCGTGCGACATGCGGGTAGCCGACCCGCGCGCGACCATCTGTTTCAAGCACGCACGCATGGGGGTGACCTCCGCCTGGGGCATCCTCCCCAAGCTCGCGGCCGTCGCGGGGCACGCGACGGCGTCCCGCCTGCTCTTGACGGCGCAAACGCTTGACGCCCCGGAGGCGCTCCGGGTCGGGGTTTTCGACGCAATCGCCGAATCGGGCGCGTGCGTGTCTGCCGCCCTCGAATGGGCCGCCGACGTCGCCCGCGCCGCGCCCGGTGCGGTCCGAGAGCTCAAGGCGATGCTTCGCGAGACGATTGCCGCGACGAGCGACCTTCGCGCGAGCGAACGCAGGCGGTTCGTGGCGAGCTGGACGAGCGACGACCACCGCGAGGCGGTCGAGGCCTACTTCCAGCACCGCGAGCCGGTGTGGAAGCCGGGCTAGGGCGTGTTTTCCAAATAGCCGGAGCCAGGACGGGGCTCGGCACGCCTAGGGCGCGTTTCCACGAGCGCGGTGTCGGGTGGCGCGGCCAGGGCGGAGGACGAGTGTCGAGGGACGAGCACGGGGGGCCGAGTACGTACTCGTGCCCGACTGACCATTCGTCACTTCTCCTTGCTCGCAGTCGTGGTCGTCTTCGACGCAGCCGTGGTCGGCTCGCGTCGACGTAGTCGCCTAACCATCCCACGCATCCCGCGGCACGATCGTTTTCCGGCGACGCACTGGCGGGAGATCGGGTTTTGTTCGGGCATGCCCGGGCTTTTACGAGACGGGTCCGCGCCGCGGGGGCGGACGGTGCGCGATCGCGCGGCCCCTGTACATGCGGCGGGCATGCCCGACCAAAACCCGATCTCCCGCTCTCGAGGATGCCCGCGTCGGAGGGCCGGCGAACCCGCGTCTCGAGCTCCCGCTTCGCCAGTGCCTCGCCTTCGGCGAACGTCGTGCTGCTCGCGACGCAAAGAGAATCGTTTCCTCTCGGCGAGTTCGCGCAGCGACGTCGTTCGCCGTTAGGCGACGCAAGGCTCGCCGCAAAGCGGCGCGCGCGAAAAGGCAGAACCGCCTAAACGCGCGCGTCCGTCAACAGCGTTCGCAAAGAACGGCCAAGAGGAGCATGAAGCCCGGCGCCCTCTTGGTGCTGGAGCACTTCGCGCACGTCGACCCTGACGGTAAGGACAACCTCGCCGACGGCGAGCTCGGTGCAGGCTCGTCCTCCTTCAAGCAGCACGCATCGAGACGGCGCTCGTGTTTGCGATGCGCCGCGCGCCCCTCCACACGCGCGCAGCTTCGAACTGGTCGTCGGGGGCATCCAAACAGGCGTGCGACGCCTCCCGACGGCGCGCGTTTCCTCGGTACGCTTGCGCTCTCGAATGACCTTCTGTGGATTGCCAGGGCGTCGTGCAGCCCCGCACGCGTGCGTCCGCGGCTGACTCGGGTCCGCGCGGATGGCAGGTAGGTCCAGCGCTCGACGTCCCAGAGTCGGCAGCTCGCGAGGAGCGACGTGAAGTGCCCCATCCCACGGCGATGCGCCAGTCCAAGACGCGCGTTCGCGGCCCCCCTGACGCGGGAATCCTCGATAGCGGGAGATCGGGTTTTGGTCGGGCATGCCCACCGAATGTACAGGGCCGCGCGATCGCGCACCGTCCGGCCCCCTACGGCGCGGACCGTCTCGTAAAAGCCCGGGCATGCCCGAACAAAACCCGATCTCCCGCCAGTGCGTCGCCGGAAAACGATCGTGCCGCGGGATGCGATGGAAGCTTAAGCGACTACGTCGACGCGAGCCGACCACGACTACGTCGAAAACGACCACGGCTGCAAAGGAGAAGTGACGAATCCTCAGTCGTGTCCGTGCACGTCCTCGGCCCCCGTGCTCGTCCCTCGACACTCGTCCTCGGCCCCCTCGCCGTGTGCTCCGCGATCTCGGCCAGCAGAAAGGCGTTGGGCACCTCCTGCAGCGCCGCGGCCGCCCATCGCTCGCCCGTGCGCGTGCGAACGACGACCTGTCCCGACTCGGCCTCGATCGGCCCACCTCCCTCCACGGCAAGGCTCGCCCGTCCGCCGCGAGATTGTGGGCGTTCGCGACGAACGGACCGAAGCGGACGAAGCCGCCCTCCGCGAGGCGCACCTGCAGCGAAGCGAGCTTGCAGTCGACCATCCGCGCGCGCACCTCGTCGACGAGCTGATCGACGCCCGCGATCGCGGCGCCGAGCGCCATTCGCGCCCCCGCGGTCGTCGCCACGATGTGCTGGCCGATACGCCCGCTCGGCTCGTCCCAGACCGCAGTGAGCGAGCGAATCTCGTCCCAGCGCGCCGCATGGCCGGTGCGCAGATTGACGAGCCCGTCGGCGTGGACGCGCACGGCCTCGGCGCCGCCGACGGCAGCCGTATACGCGATGAGCGCGATGCTCAGGACCAAGAGCGTCGCGACCGCCAGCTCCGAGGAGGTCGAATGGAACCACTCCGCGAGGAGCCCCTGATGGGCGAGCCAAACGCCGTACGCGAGGAGCAGCACGAAGGGTGCTGCCGCCCAGATGACGTGTCCGGCGGCATCGGTTCGATACGACCGCCGGTGCGAACCGAGCCATTCGCTTGCCGCCGAGACCCCGGCGGGGTCGGAGGCACGGAGACGGTACGGCGCGGTCATGACGGATTCGCTCAATACGACGCGCGCGGCGCGTTTTCCGGCGGGTTCTTTCGCACGTCGTCGAGCGCCTCGACGAAGGCCCGCAGCTCGTCGTCGGTCGTGTAGAAGTGCGGGCTCACGCGCAGGCCGCACCGCGGCCGGTAGTCGTGGAAAAAGCGCCGCCGCACCAGCTCGCGCGACACGACCTCGGCGCCGGGAAAGTCGAAGCACACCGTCCCGCCCCGCTCGTCGTCGCCCCGCGGCGTGTTCACGGTGAACCCGCGCTCCTCGACGAGCCCTCGCAGCAGAGCCGTCTGCCGCAACGACTTCGCGCGGATGCGATCGACCCCGAGACGCGCGATCGTCTCCCAGCCGGCTTGCGCCATGTAGACGGCGGGGACCGCCATCGTGCCGCCGATCATCCGCCACACGTCGGCGGCGTATCGCATCGGGCCCATGTCGAACGAGAAGGGCTCGGCGTGGGAGAACCAGCCGGTCGCCATCGGCTCGAGGCGGCCGACGAGGTCGGGGCGCACGTAAAGGTACGCGGCACCCGGCCCGCCACACGCCCATTTCACCGAGCCTCCGCAGGCGAGATCGCAACCCCATTCCGCGAGCTGAAGCGGCACCGTGCCCGCCGACTGGTAGACGTCGAGCAGCACCATGGCGCCCACGGCGTGCGCCCGTTCGATGACGCGACGGGCGTCGTACTTGGCGCTGGAGCGAAAGAGCACGTGGCTGATGGGAACGATGAGCGTGCGCTCGTCGATGGCCTCGAGCAGCTTCTCCGTCGGCGGGTGGATGCCGTCCGCGCTCTCGACGACGACGACCTCGGCCCCGCGCCTTCGCTGCGCCTGCCAGACGTAGTGCACCGTCGAGAAGTTGAGGTCGTCGTAGACGACGCGGTTGCGCTTGCCTTCGAAGGTGAAGCACGACGCCACGGCGGCCTGGGCGATCGACACGTTCGGCAGCATGCAGACCGTGCCCTTGGCCACGCCGAGAACCGCCGCGATGCGATCGCCGAGCGAACGAACGGCCGGGAGCCAGTGCTCGCCCCACGCCGCGATGGACTCGTTCTCCCACTCGTCGGCAAACCGTCCGGCGTTCGCGCGCGCGGCCGCCGGCATGGCCCCGAGCGAGTGGCTGATGAGGTGCACGCCCTTGGCGAGGGTCGGAAACTGCGGGCGCACCGCGAGGAGATTGTCTTCGAGGGCTACGTGCATTTCGGGAGGCATGCTGGCGCGCTCGGGGGCACACGGGCAAGCGTGACCGTCTCGAGGCGAAGAGGGGCCCCGAAACCCAGCCTGGCGAGCCCGCTAGTTCTTTTCGGCTGTCCCCGTTCTTTCCTGCGATGAAAAGCAGCAAGAAGTGTGGCAACACGAGGAGCGCATGTCCAAGTCCCCCGCCGGCTACTACGGCCCCTTCGGCGGCCGCTTCGTCGCCGAGACGCTCGTCCCCGCGCTCGACGAGCTCACCGACGCCTTCGCCACGATCGTGCGCGGAGCGACCCGTTCCAGCGGGAGTGGCGCGGCCTGCTCGCGAGCTACGTCGGCCGCCCCACGCCGCTCGGCGAGGCCAAGCGCCTGGCGCGGGCCATCGATCCGGACGGCCGCTCGCTCGGGCGCCTCTGGCTGAAGCGCGAAGACCTCTGCCATACGGGCGCGCACAAGATCAACAACGCGCTCGGCCAAGTCCTGCTCGCCAAGACGATGGGCAAGACGCGCATCATCGCCGAGACGGGCGCCGGCCAACACGGCGTCGCGACGGCCACGGCGTGCGCGCTCTTCGGCCTGCCGTGCGAGGTCTACATGGGCGCCGAAGACGTCAAGCGCCAGGCGCCCAACGTCGGCCGCATGAAGCTCCTCGGTGCGCAGGTCATCCCGGTCGAGAGCGGCTCGCGCACGCTCAAGGACGCGATGAACGAGGCGCTGCGCGACTGGGTCACCAACGTCCGCACGACGTACTACTGCATCGGCAGCGCGGCCGGCCCTCACCCCTACCCCGAGCTCGTGGCCACGTTGCAGAGCGTCATCGGCGAAGAGGCGCGCGCGCAGGTGCTCGAGGCCCAGGGCACGCTGCCCGACGCGGCCATCGCGTGCGTCGGCGGCGGCTCGAACGCGATCGGCTTGTTCCGCGCGTTTCTCCGGACGAGGCCGTCGCGCTCTTCGGAGTCGAAGCCGCCGGCGAAGGCGTGAGACACGGCGCGCACGCGGCGACGCTCGGCGCCGGACGCATCGGCGTCCTGCACGGCTCGAAGAGCTACGTCCTCTGCGACGAAGGCGGGCAAATCGACAGAAGCGCACTCGATCAGCGCCGGCCTCGATTACCCCGGCGTGGGCCCCGAGCACGCCTGGCTGAAGGAGAGCGGGCGCGCGAGCTACGTCTCGGCCACCGACGACGAAGCGCTCGCCGCGGTCGCGCTCAGTCGCGCGGACCGAGGGCATCATCCCCGCTCTCGAGACGGCGCACGCCCTCGCGCGCATCGGCGACGTCGCGCGCACCGTGGCGACCGCGCGCGGGCGTCCGGTGACGATCGTCCTGGGCCTGTCGGGTCGCGGAGACAAAGACCTGGCGACGCTCCTCGGCGAGGCTGACATGAAGCGGCTGCGAGCGCGCGTTCGGGACCCACCAGGCCCCCGGCCACAGCCACAAGGCGCAAAGTGCTCGTCGCGTACCTCTGCGTCGGCGACCCGAGCGTCGACGAGAGCGTCGAGCTCGCGCAGGCGTGCGTACGCGCCGGCGCCGACGTCATCGAGCTCGGCGTCCCCTTCAGCGATCCGACGGCGGACGGCCCCGCCATCGCGCTCGCGAGTCAGCGCGCGCTCGCGTCGGGCGGCGGGCTCGAGGCGACGCTTCGCGCGGCTCGGTCCCTTCGCGCGGCCGAGCCCGACGTGGGGATCGTCCTCTTCGGGTACTACAATCCCCTGTTCGTCCGGGGCGAGGCGAAGGCCGCGCGCGACGCGGCGGAGGCCGGCGTCGACGCGCTGCTCGTCGTCGACTTGCCGATCGAGGAGAGCGGCCCCTTGCGCCGGGCGGGGAAAGAGCACGGCCTCGGCTTCGTCCCCCTGCTCGCGCCGACCAGCCGCGCCGACCGGGTCGCCGCCGTGCGCGAGACCGCCGCCGACTCCCCCGTTCCCTTCGTCTACTACGTGACGCGTGACCGGCGTGACCGGGACGGGCGCAGCCGACGCCACGCAAGCGGGAGCGCGGGCAGCCGAGCTGCGCGCCGAGCTCGGGCTGCCGGTCGTCGTCGGCTTCGGCATCGATTCGCGCGAGAAGGCGCGCCTCGCCGCGACCGGCGCCGACGGAGCGGTCGTCGGAACGGCCCTGGTGCGCGCGATCGCGACCGGCGCCACGGCGGCCGCGCGAACCCAGGCCGCGACGAAGCTCATTCGTGAGCTGCGGCTCGGCGTGGACGAGGCATCAAAGACCGCCGGCTGAAGCACACCTCCCCCCAAAACGCCGCCGCGCGCGCTATTCTCGAAGCCGGATTCCCCCTCATGCTTTTCCTCTGCCTCTCGGACATCCACGGCTATCTCGACGCGCTGCGGGCCGTGCTCGCCACCGCCGAACGCCGGAGCTTTCACAAGCTCCTCGTCGCGGGCGACATCGTCTTCCCCGGGCCCGAGCCGCTGGAGACCTGGCGCCGCCTGTCCGCCGCCGGCGCCATGATGGTGCAGGGCCTCAGCGACCGCGCGCTCGCGACGCTCGACCCGGCCGCCCTTCGCCCGCGTAGCGAGCACGAACGCGAGCGCCTGGACCGGATGCGCACGGCGCGCGAGGCCCTCGGCGACCTGATTCTGCAGCGAATCCGCAGGCTCCCCACGCACCAGCGCATCCCCCTCGAAGACGGCGGCGAGCTCCTCCTCGTGCACGGCTCCCCGGCCGACCCGGCCGAGCCTCTCACCTTCGACATGACCGACCAGGAGATCAACGCGCTCCTCGGCGACGATCCGGCCGACGTCGTGGTCTGCGGAGCCAGCCACGTGCCCTTCGACCGGATGATTGGCGGCGTACGCATCGTCAACGTCGGCAGCGTCGGCGAGGCACCGGGCGCGGGCGTGCGCGTAGCGCACGCGACCTGGATTCGAGTCGACGCCTCGCGGCGTGCGCGTCGAGCCGATCACGGTACCCTTGGACGATGCAGCCCAAGCCACCGCCAGGGTCTGACGCCGCTCATCCACAAATTGGATCGCGGGCTGCCGCGCCTGCGACGATCCCAACTGTGAAAGGCCCTGGACTTGCCAAAGTTCGCAGCTCCCCGGTGCTCTTCTCGCGGGAAGCCGTCCTCGTGCGCCCGGGCCGCGGCCGCTGGAGGACCTCTTCGAGCGGGCCGACATCCTCAGCGAAGGCAGCGCGCGCGACGAGCCTGCGCGGCCGGGTCTGGTACGGCACGACGAGCCTCATCTTGCTGACCGACGGCATCGACACCGAGCTCCTGGCGACGCTCGCCGGCCGCGACGTCCACGTCCGCCTGCGCGCCCTGCGCGTCGCGCGGCGGGAGGCCTGTTTGCGGGCCCCGGCCGCCTCGGGCGCCTGGGTTGTGAAGTCCAAGTCAAGCCCGATCCGCGAGGGGTGAGGATTGACGTCGACGTGCAGGCGCCGTTGATAGAGTGGAGCACGCGCAGTCGAGCGGCGCGTTGAAGCCCTTTCCCACCATGGCACCAGCACAACGGACGGAACCGCCAGCGGGGCGGCAAGCGGAGACGCCGCAAGGGCGGCAACGTCATTCACGTCGCCTTCGGAGCCGGGGGCGGGCGGGTCGGCCCCGAACCCGCCCCGCCGCCCGTGACGATTCCGCCTCCGCCGGACACCCCGCGAGCCGGTGACCGACCTCTTCACCCGCCGCGAGGTGGCCAAGCTGCTCGGCGTCACCGACGCCCGCCTGCGCTCGCTCGACCGAGCGAAGATCGTGTCCCCCTCCGGCCAGAAGGCAAGCAACGCGCGTACACCTTCCAGGACCTCATCGCGCTGCGCGCGACGCGCGAGCTGCTCGATCGCCGCATCCGCCTTCGGGACGTCGCCAGGGCCATCGGCGCCCTCCGCAGGCGCTCCCCCGCGTGACGCGGCCGCTCCAGGAGCTTCGCATCGTCGGCGACGGCAAGCGCGTCATCGTGCGCGCCGAAGAGGGCGCGTTCGAGCCGCTGACCGGCCAGATGGTCCTCGACTTTCAGGTCCAGGCCCTTCGCGACGACGTCGTGCGCGTGCTGCGTCCCGAGACGATCCCCGCCCGGGCCCGCAGGCCTACGACCTCTACGTGCAGGCGAGCGCCCTCGACGAGGACCCGGCGACGTACGACCAGGCCGAGGAGCTCTACGGCCGCGCCATCCGCCTCGATCCGACGCTGGCCATCGCCTACACGAACCTCGGCAACATCCGCTTCCGCCGGGGAGACGAGGCGGCCGCCGAGGCTCTCTACCGGCGCGCCATCGAGGTCGATCGCACCAGCCCGAGGCGCACTACAACCTCGGCTACGTGATGCTCGAGCGCGGGGACGCGCGAGGCGCGACTGCGTACTTCGAGCGCGCGCTCCAGGGCGACCGCGGTTCGCCGACGCGCACTTCAACCTCGCGATGGCCTGGGAGCAGGTCGGCGAGCGCGGTCGGGCCCGGCCCCACTGGCGCAAGTACCTCGAGCTCGAGCCGAGCGGCACCTGGGCGGACGTGGCGCGCG
>CAVREO010000009.1:0-150531 GCA_963720145.1 uncultured delta proteobacterium | reverse complement strand
TGGTACTACGCATTCCGCGATGGGGGGTTGGAGGCGCTGCGCCCCCAACCGCGCAAGGACAAGGGACGAGCACGCGAGCTGACCGACGAGCAAAAGGCGCTGATCATGGGCATTCGAGAGGAGCGTCCCGACGCCTTGGTCGCCCTCATCGTCGACCCGCTCGTCGCCGACGGCCGACTCGAGCGCGGCGCCGTCAGCGCGTCGACCCTCCGGCGGCTCTTCGCCGACGAGGGCCTCGACCGCGTGTCTCTGCGCGGCGCAGCCGGGCGCGGCAGGATCGGCTCCGGTGGCAGGCCGAGCGTCCGGGGGCGCTCTGGCAGGGAGACGTCTGTCACGGGTCCCCGCTGCGCATCGGCGACGTCCCTAAACCCGTCGCGTCCACGCCCTTCTCGACGACGCCTCCCGTTACGTCGTGGCCCTCGAGGCGATGCACTCCGAGCGCGAGGTCGACATGCTCGCGCTCCTGGTCCGCGCTCTTCGCAAGTACGGACCTCCCGACGCGCTCTACCTTGACAACGGCTCGACCTACCGCGGACAGGCCCTCTCGCTCGCGTGCGCGCGCATGGGCACTGCGCTCGTGCATCCGCGCCCCTACGACGCGCCTGCGCGCGGCAGATGGAGCGCTTCTGGCGCACCCTCCGGGAGCGTTGTCTCGACTTCGCCGGCTCGCTCGGCTAGCTCCACAATCTCAATGTCCGCCTCGGCGCGTTCCTAGACGAGCACTACCACCGAGCCCCGCACGCGGCCCTCATGGGCAAGACGCCCGCCGACGTCTTCGCCTCCGCCCCGCGTCCGACCGACGCCTTCGACGAGAAGCGCCTCATCGACGCGCTCACGATCCGCGCGCGCCGGCGCGTCCGACGCGACAACACCCTCGCCATGGAGGGACAGGACTGGGAGACCTCGCTTCGCTTTTTCGCCGGCCGCCTCGTTACTGTCGCGCGCTCGCTCGCCGAGCCCGACGCGCCACCCTGGATCGAGCACGAGGGCAAGCGTTTCGTACTCGCGCCCGTCGACCCGATTCGAAACGCGCGACGCACACGGAGCGTCTCCGACCTGGACACGCCCCACCCGGCGCGCGTCCCTTTTGACCCGCCCTCCGCCTTGCTCGACCGTGCCCTCGGACGCCGCGCGGGCGACGACGAGGACCGACATGGCTTTCACCTCGATCACTTCGGGCTCTCCACCGAGCCGTTCACCGAGGAGATCGACGATGCCAGCCTGTGGCTTCCGCCCAGCAGCGCGATCTGCTCGACGAGCTGGTCGAAGCCATCGAAGCCCGCGAGAGCGTCGTGCTCACCGGCGAGCCCGGAGTCGGAAAACGTGCGTGCTGCGCGCTCTGAGGCATGCGCTTGCCGCCGATCGATTCCGGCTCACCTACTGCCGTAACGCCACCCTCGGCCGGCACGACTTCTATCGCCAGCTCTGTCTGGCCCTCGGGTTGCAGCCCAGTGCCACCGCCGCCGCCGTCTTCTACGCCGTCACCGTCCAGGTCGAGGACTTTGCCAAAGAGCGACTCCACCCCGTCTTTCTCCTCGACGAGGCGCACCTGCTTCATCAGGACACCCTCGACCATCTGCACGTCCTGCTCAACTACGCCTGGGACTCCAAGGCACTCCTCTCGCTCGTCCTCGTCGGCCTCTCGATCTCGAAGACCGATTGCGCCTCCGGCGCGATCAATCCCTCTACTCCCGTTTCATCGCCGGCTGGTCATCGACCCGATCGCCCCGGAGGACACGGCCGACTACGTCCGGCTTCGACTCGAGCGCGCCGCGGGCTCGCGCGAGCTCTTCGCCTCTGACGCCGTAGCCCTCCTTCACGAGGCGACGGCTGGCTCGCTGCGCAATCTCGATCGCATCGCCGCCGCGTGCCTCCGAGCCGCCGCTCGCAAGAAACGCAAAGCCGTCAACCGCGACTTGTCTGCGCGTCGTCGAGACGCTCGCCCCGGAGGACCGCTCGTGACCCGGCTCGTTCCTCCTGTCATCACCCTCATCCGCGCTCCCGAGCGCGCCGCCGTCGCCGCGCTCGCTGCCGCCGCAGCCCTCGCTCGCAACGCCCTTGTCGCGGCTCACCCCCATCTCGCCTGCGAGCCCACCGGCGACCCCATCGACCGTGCCGTCCGCAGGATCCTGCGCCGCCTCGACCGCCTCGACCGCGACCTCGACCTGTACATCGACGCCGACGACTCTCTGAATCCCCTCGACGACGACATCTTCTGAGCGACGCCATCATCGGGCGTGCGACCGTACACGCACGCCCGTTGATGGCCATCGCCGTGCCGAACGATTCCGCGCGTCTTCCTTGATGGCCATCATCGAGCCGGCACATCCGACCCGCAACGAACGTGCGCGGCAACACTGAAGCTACGCCTTGGCCTCCGGGCCTTGCTCGCTCCGCCGTCCTTCGATCCGCTCTCCATCGTCTGCGCCATCGTATCCACCTCTCTCGAAGTGTCCGAGAAAGCGGATCAAGCCCAGCGTCGCATGCGTTGTGACATAAGAGGCTCGGGCCAGCGCACCGCGTCCGAGCGCCGCGCGCTCGTCGTGGTGGATGTGCAGAACGATTTCTTGCCGGGTGGCAGCCTGGCCGTTGGCGACGGCGATGCCATCATCCCCATCCTCAACGAGTACATTCGAAGGGCACGCGGTGAAGGCGAGCCCGTGTTCGCCACGCGCGACTGGCATCCGCCGCAGCACGTTTCCTTTCGCGAGCGGGGCGGCCCCTGGCCGCCCCATTGCGTCCACGGAACTCGGGGGGCCGCAATCGCCTCCGATCTGCGACTCCCCAACGATGCGGTGATCGTGTGCAAGGGCTCGGACCCCGGGCGCGACGCGTACTCGGCGTTCGACGGAACGGAGCTCGACAGCGCGCTGCGCGCGCTGGGGGTCGGGCGCGTGCTGGTGGGCGGGCTGGCGACGGACTATTGCGTGCTGCACACGGTCCGCGACGCGCTCGCCAAGGGGTACGCAGTCCTCCTGCTCGATGATGCCATCCGCGGTGTGGATCCCGCCAAGAGTCGGGCTGCGCGTGACTTCATGGTCGCTTCCGGTGCCGTGCCTGTGACGCTCGACACTGTTTCATCAGCTGCTCTGCCCCAGGGACCCCGCGATTGCGGCATCGAGTGCGGGCGCTGACAGAAGCGCTTCAGATCTAGCTTTAGCGATGGCTCACCAAATCGGACGAGGAAGAACGCCGGCGTCCCGTCGACGCCCACGCGATCCGCCTGCGCGGAGCCCTCCTTCAGTTGATCCCTTGTGGCCGAAGCATCGCGATCCCTCATTGCTCGGCCGACGTCCACCCCCGGAATGGCTGCGGCCAATTGTTCTAGGAAAGAGTCGGTCACGTAGCCTCCGTTCTCGGGACCCTGGTTCTCGAATGCGAGGTGTACGAATTCCCAGAGGTGACCCTGCAGTCCGACTGCGGCTGCCATGCGGCGGCCATCGCTGAGCCGTTCCCGACGAAGGCGAGGCTTCGAAACACGAGCTTCAGCCTGCCCGGCCGCACGTAATGCTTGAGGATTTGGGGCAGCAACGTAGTGTTCACGGCAGCGCAGTACGGGCACTGCAGATTGGCGAACTCTATGAGCTCGACGGGCGCCTTCGGATCTCCGAGCGTAACTCCGGTTTGGGGGATGCCCCGGAAGAGCGCGAGCGTGTGCCCGACGCCGCGGACCGACTGGTCGTCGGCATGTGCTCGAGCGTGCTCTCGTCGAGAGCCGCCCCATTGCGACGCCGTAGTCGTTCCCGCTGCCAAGAGGAGCAGGATCCACAAGAGCGATCCGCGTCGAGCAAGGCGGCGCATGCGACTCATGAAGGGAGAGGCGCGCGGATTTTTGGGAACGGCCTGATGCACCGAGGATAGGTAACCACTGTGCTTCGCGATGCACGCCCTCTTCGGCGGAGTCCGCGAACTGGCGGCGGACGTGCACGCTGGCGCCCTATGGGCCGCGAATCTTGCCCATGCTGGCACGCCACGTTTTCGACCACCTCCCCTTTTCGACCACCTCCCCGATGGTTGGGCCGAAGCGCGAGATGTCGGTTCGGGCAACATGCGACGGCAAAGGCGCGTCATCGCCTCTATCGTGGTCCGATCCGCCGTCCGGGACGAAGTCACTCGTCCTAGTCGTCACCGATCGTGACACGCCGGGCCGCCCGTTCGTGCCTTGGCCTGTCTACAACATCCCGCCGAACGATCGCGGTCCGATATGGGGGTGCCGCCGCCCGGCTCGCGCCTGGGCCTGAACAGCCGTCGGTCCAGCAGGCGAATCGCCCGCGGGATTTGAACGTTCGACCCCCCGGTCCGTCGGCGAACGGACCTGCCCAGCGCGACACGCCTGCCGCGCCCGAGGACGAATAGGGCAAGGTTACGCGACGGCTTCGAGCACGATTTTCCTCGTGAGCTGTACGTCAAAGTTGGCAAGAGCCTTTCCCTAATTACGCACCGTGCGCGTACAGCATCACCCCCAAATAGGCTCGCAAATCGACAGGACGTAGACCGGTCGGCGACTACGGAGCGGCGCTGAGATTCGCTGCGGGTTCGGTTCTTTCCGCGCGTCTGCTGCCTGAGCCGCTGGGCGCGGAGGGCCCGAACCAAATCACGACACGCTAGCCTCACGATTCGGCGCACGCGCACTCAGCCTCATTCGAAACGTGGAGCCCCCGCTCGGCTGACTGTCGACCTCGAGACGTCCGCCATGAGCTCTGACGATCTTGCGCGCCACCGACAGTCCGAGGCCGACCCCAGGGACGAGCTCGCGCGACTCAGCCGTGCGTCGAAACGGCTCGAAGATACGCTCGCGGTCTTCGGGGGCTATGCCGATTCCTTCATCTGACACCTCTACTACGGCGTCAGTGCCTTCGAGGGAGGTCGCTATCGTGACGCGGCCGCCGCCCGGCGAGTACTTGAGCGCGTTGCTGACCAGGTTATTCAGCACCTGCTCGATGCGGGTCGCATCGCACTCCACGAGTACTGGCCCTCTCGGAGTAAGCACCGCGAGCTCGTGCGTCGTCGCAGAGGGACGGAAAAGTTCCACAGCGTGCTCGACCAGCAACCGGAGATCGGATGTCTCGCGGCGAAGCTCGAGTCGACCCGCTTCGACCGTGGCGGCGTCGAGCAAATCGCCGACCATGCGGTCGAGCCGTTGGACTTGGCGTCCCACCAGTCCGAGGGTCCGCTCGGCCTTCTCGGGCGAAGGCGGCTGCGTACCGCGGCGGGCGGCGTCGATCGCCAGCCGAACTGCCGAGAGAGGATTGCGCAGGTCATGGGCCACTCCGGCCAGGAACGCCAGTCGGTCGCGGTTCTGACGGACCAATCGCTCGGCCAGCTCATTGAATGTCGTCGCCATCTGTCGGAGCTCCCGCGCGCCGCGCGGAACACCGCGGGAGCTCTCCTCCCCGCCAGCGAAGCGCACCATGGTCCCAGTAAGCGCCAGGATCGGTCGCTCCAGAAGCAATGCCGTCCCCACCGCGGCTGCGGCGAAGCCGATGACGAGCAAGGTGCCCGCGGAGACGCCGATGATGGTGGCGATCGCGTCCCAGCGTCGGGCAGAAGCTTCCGTGGCTCGCGCCCACGCATCGTCCGCCGCAAGGAGCTGCTGAAGATCGGAGAACACCGACTCCAGCGCCGGCGTGGAGCGTTCGATTATCGGGCCGAGCGGGAGCCCCTCGGCTTCCAAGCGCCGTCGCACCGCTGTATAGTCGCCAGTTTTCCGTACCAGGTCGTCGAGCAGCGTCACTCGAGTCGGCGTCGCAAGTGCAACGGTTTTCGCCAGCGCCGAGTGAAGCTCCGATTCGGCCTGTGCGCGCTGTTCCAGCGCCGGTGGCGTGCGAGAGGACGCGGCAGAATCGCTCGCCCGTGCATACGCGAGGAGCGCGACTTTGGTCTGCAGAGATGCGCGCATCCGTGCGTCGGCCACTCCCATGCGGCCTGTCTCGTGGCTGAGAACCATCGTCAGAATCACGAGCGACGCCGAGGCAACCAGGGCGACGCACAGGAGGACGGCACCGAGCGCAACCATGGACCTTCGAAGGCGTGGTCCCACAATGGGTTCCCAAGCATCGAGCACGCCAAAACATTCCTCGAACCTCGAACTCGCCGCGAGCGGGGCATGCGCAATGCGAGAGGCATCACCGGCAACCCGGTCCGACTCCGCCGGCATGCCGATGCTCTCCGTTGTGCTGAGCTACGCAGAGCTCAACGACGAGTGCGGGCCGACGATCGTCATTAACGCCGACCTGCCCAACGACCCCGCCATTTTCACGATGGCGCACGAGCTGAAGCATCATCTCGCAGACGGCGGCTCGAAGCTGTCCTTCTGTGCGCGGGCGAACGAGCTCGAGCCCATCGAGATCGGGCAGAAGTCTTCGCCGCGGAGCTGATCTACCCGGAGCAGGACTTCGCCGACGCGATGCGCTCGCTAGGTGTGGAGCCGAACGGCTGCACGCCGGAGCATCTGGTGCGCCTGAAGGAAAGCACGCGCACGACGATGAGTTACCTCGCCCTAACGAAGCGTGCGAAACGGCTCGGATTTGCCGCAGACGACGCGTTCGCGAAGGTGAAGTCGTGGACGCAGATCCGCGACAAGCTCTTTGGTGTGCCCTTCTGGCGGAAGCGGAGGCGGTGAGCGCGGCGGGGAAGGCTATGTGCCCTTCGGTCGACCGCGCCGCCGTTTCGGGACGTTCTCGAGTTGAAATCGCACGCGTCTGTATTCGGCGTACCTGCGGAGCTCCTTCAGGTCCTCCTCCGGGAGGTCCTTCGCGGCGCGAAGGAGCGCGGAAAATTCCTCCGTCTTCTCTGAGCCGCTGGCCTCTTGATCGGGCAGCAGCTCGAGGAGCGAGACGCCAAAGAACCTCGCCAGTTTCTCAAGGTCGGCGAGCGTCGGGTGGTATGTGGCGGTTTCCCAGCGCGAGATCGTGTTGGTCGCTACGTCGAGCTTTTGGGCAAGAACTTCCTGCGAGATGCCCTCGCCACCATGCTTGTTGCGTAGGTCGCGAATACGTTCGCCGACGTACTCGTAGAGGTCCATCCGGCTCCTTCCCGGGCGCGGTCACGTAGGTCCTGTTGTAGGACATATTTATCCCGATCGCGTTGACGTCGGCGCACCCGCGGTTAGCTTACCGTTTGAGGACGGAGTTTCAGCGTTCTCAGGATGGAGCTGTCCAATGGTGAACCCCGCGATCGAAACGGCGTCCTTCGAGGGCCCCATCATCTACAACGGCGTGCCCAAAGACGAGCGCGTCCGCTCCGACGAGCTGATGGCGGCGGTCCTTCAGCGGGCGCTTCATCTATTCCACGTCCGCGACCGGCAGCACGTCTACGGGCTGTTCAAGGCGGCCACCGGCGGCTCCCCCATCGCGGACAACATCACGGTCCACGCCGCGGGCGTGGAGGAGGGGACGGAGCTCTTCCTGCGGGAGAAGCAGGTGCAGGGCGGCTGACCGATGATCCGCCTCCGGGGGTCGGTCTGGGTCGAGACCATCGGCCATCTGCAAACATGCGGTGCTCGCCGCGTTGAATGCGCCGTGCTCTGGACCGGCCCGATCGCCGAGCCAGGAATCGTCGATCGGGCCATCCACCCGGGTCACGTCAGCACGCGCGTTCACTACCGCATCGATCAGGGGTGGATGCATGCCTTTCACGTGTCGCTCTATCGCGAGCGCCGCACCATGCGGGCGCAGACCCACACGCACGCATCGCGTGCCTTCCACAGCAAGACCGACGACGACTGGCCGGCGGTCAACACCGCCGGCTTCCATTCGCTTGTCCTGCCCCGCTTCGCACGCGCGCCGCTGCGCATCGAGGACATGTGGCTCGCGGTACTCGGCGACGACGGAGATTGGGCCTCGGTCGATCCCCGGCAGAACATCGAGGGACTACCATGAACGACGAGATTAACGAAGCGCTCGCACGGACCGTCCTGCTCGCACACGATTTCGTTCCGAGCGAGGTCTCCGACGACGCCATCATGCAGGGGCTGCGCGCGACCGGAGCCGTCCTGTACGCGGATGCCGCGAACCTCGCGAGCGGCGCGTGTGTGTGCGGTGTCGTCACGCTCGCTCAACCGCTCGTCGCCACCGGGATCAGTGTGCGCTACGCCGGGCCGGACGCCGCGCTCGCGTGCGCGCAGCCGCCTTGGGCAGCACGCACTCTCTACGGGGTCCTGGGCGAGATGGCCGCGGACTTCATGCCGGGAGCGCGCGTCGAAATCGGCGGCGACGCTGGCGTCGACGAGCTGCCGTTTGCGTTCGGCGATACGCCCGCCAGGAGCGACTGGGGCTGGCGACTTTCCGGCGGCGCTTGGGACGGGGTGACCTCGCCGCTGCATTCGCCCGCGCCCCGCTGGCGCGGCGACTTCCCGTTGGGAGCTCTCGCTGCGGCGACGATTGCCGCCGCGGAGCCGTTCAAGGTGGCCCTGCTGACGTTGTTTTCCCCCGACGCTGTGCAGACCGCGCAACTGCAACCAGCGGTAAGGGCTTGCGTGAGGCTCGCGCCCGACGCCACGCCTGTCCCGGCGGATCTCGGCCGCGTCGACTGCATCAGCGGTGGTGCGATCATGCAGTCGGCGCTTCACGCACTTCTGCGGGTCCCCGGCCTACGCGCCGACTTCCGCATGTACGAGCCGCAGCTGCTCGAGCTCTCGAACGTGAACCGGTACCCGCTCGCTCGGCGCCGGTTCGTCGGGCGGCCCAAGCTCGAGGCGATCTACGCTTGCGCCTCGCCCGGCTTCCGCATCCGTTGCGAGCAAGTGCTGTTCGACGCTGCGGCCGCCGGGTCGACGGTGCTCGCTCCGTCGGTACTCGTAGGCACGGACGATATCCCCTCGCGGAGCCTCGTTCAGTCCCGCTCGCCGGGATGGCTCGTCGTGGGCGCGACGTCGCACTTCGAGGCGATGGCGACCGAGCACGAGAGCGTGCTCAAGGCAGGTTGTGCGGGCTGCGCCCACCCGACAACCGACGGCGTGGTCGCGACGATACCGACGATTGCCTTCGTCTCCTACTGGGGCGGCTTGATGCTCGCCGCTCGGCTCCTGCGTCGACTCGGTGGCGTCCACTGCGAGCTCGCAGAGCAGGCGGTTTCGCTGTTCACGCTGCGACTCGACGGTCGCCACGGCCAATGGCGGCGTCCGGTACCGGTCGTGGCTGAGTGTCCGCTATCGAATCACGCGACGGCTGCGTGAAGGCGGGGGCGTGGCGGCGCGCGGAGTCGAAGCCCATTTACTCATTTGAGCCCCGTGTGCGAGCTCGGTGCCGAGGCCGGAGCGCTCTGCGCTGGGCGTCCCGGCGGGCACCTCGACGCGCACACTGAACTCGCGTCTCCTCTGGCTGGTTGGAACGAGCGCCGGAGGCAGAGGCGGGACACCGTTGCCCGCGGCCACGCGCGAAACGGTTGTTCGCCGCACGTTGCGCCACGACATCGCCGAGAACTTCGACAGAACCGATCTCCGGCGCGGGGCATAGGGTCGCCATCGCTCGGTGGGAGCAACCGCTCCGGATGCTCCGGGGCATACGAGTCGAACATCGAACCGCGGGTCTTCATGCGTCGAGGAGGGTTCTGACATGACACAAGTAATGACAAAAGTAGGTGCCGTATGCACCGCCGCCCTTTGCACCACAGTAGTCGATGGGTACGCGCGCGCTGAGTCTCATGGTTCCGTGATCGTCGAGACAGTGAACTCCTACTCGTCTTGCTTTGGTGCGGGCACAAATCTAAGTAACTCCAATTCCAGCGGCACCGCATTTTGGAACGAAATCAATTTGATCGACGGGTGCGGATATAGTCTTCTGCATCACTATACCGATACGTCGGTGTACGACACGGATTTTCTAGATCCGGATATATCGGGTGCGAATTCAAACGATGACGACACGGACAACTTCGACGAGAGCGGTCTCGCAATATCCTTCTTTCAAGGCCATGGCATCGCTCTCACGAAGGCGAGCCCTGACCAGACATGCACAGGGATGACGAACTGCAACAATCCGCCCGCTGGAACAACCGTTGGCCGAAGCGGTTATGGGACGTGCGCCATCAGCCCGGCCTCCGTGTCGACCTACGGCACCGGAAAGGGCGTATGCACCTACAGCTCGAGTCCGCAGCTGGCCGTCTGTGGCGCCGTCGATCACAACAGTCACCAAGCCTCGCTGAGCCCCTATATGGCTCTCGGCGAAAATCCGACCAATGGATCGTGGCGCGGGGCTGGAACGAACGGAGGCACCTCACTTGCTATAGTCCACATGAGTTTTGGGATGTGGACCTTCTTCCCTCTGAAGGAGTGGACGTCACTATTTGCCGGAACGCATTTCTATGCGGGCATAATGATCAGCTGGGGGGACACCAACGACTCCTCGACCTTCGGTGGGGCGGTAGGTGCGACGTATGTCGCAAACACCTCTTCGTCGGTCGCTTCCGATTACGCCAATTCGATCAGCAGCGTAACAGATGGGGGAGGTTGCAGCGGCACCTTCAATGGAGGGATCAACGGTTGTGGCTGTCAAGTTGCAATGACCATGAACAGTAACAATACGACGACGACGCTGAATGAGAATTGGTGTGCGCTTGAGAATGACGACTCGTCCCAGGGCGGCACTGCTTACTGGTACTACCGTGCCGGCTGCAACTACAACACGACTACATATCCGTGGAGCGGGGGGGACAATTGATTTTGGAGATATTTGTGCGCCGTATGATGGGTGTTTGCCTGAATGTGGAGGCTGCTATGGGACGAACTACTAGTGTGCTGATCGTGATTGCCTCTTTGGGCGCCGCCTGCGATTCGGCGGCTCCCGAACCCAACGTGCCTGTGGATCAGCGCATCAGCGCACGGAGCGCTCCTTCGTCGGTCGCAGGGACCGTTCCGGGCTACGTGCATAGTCTGAGTCACTCTAAATTTAGGGCCGGCGATAACGTAGCAATTGAGCTGGACGGCCACGGCCTCGAGCGATGGCGTGGGGGCTTGGGTGCCTTTGCATTGGACACGACGAACGGCTGGACAATGGCCGTCTTGGATGCGACGAGTCCAACAGGGCCATACAATTTGGATGAAGCAGATCAGGCGCAAAGGGTTAAGTTGTACTTCATTGGCGCTGGAATTCCAGCAGAGCAAGTGGCAGCTGTAGGCTCAACATTTATTGTAGCGGGTGGGGGTGCTGTAAGTGACACGACCTCCAAACCTCCGGCGTTAGAGAGCATCAATTCCGTCTTGAGCCGAAGCGTCGGTGGCATTCGGGTAGTCGAATCTTTCGCCTGGGCGAAGATGACGACATCGGGCGATGTTGACATGGAGGCGGTATTTTGGCCATCCATTGACAACTCAGTTGTTGATCGTGCGACGGCATTTGCAACCTCAATGCGGGATACAGCAACGGCGAATGCGTATCGGGCAAAGTTGCCTGGGACAATCTATCGGGATGATGGTGTCGTGATCCATCATTCGGATTTTTCGATACACTCTTCACCCACTGCGTACGTCTCATACGACGTCACGCTGAGGCCGGACCAGAGCGCGGCCATGCGGCATTTCGACGAGAACGGCGTCGAGTTTAGGTTGCCGCACGAACTCTTGACTCCAGCGGCGTCTGCTGGTGTGAGGACGCGCTAGACCTTCGGGCAGAGGGGCGGGGTTCGGGCGGGGGCCTAGGCGATCGTTGGTCCGCTTTCCCGTTTTGCTAGGCCCCGCGGGCAGGGAGGCGTGTTCCCGGACTGCGGGGCTTGTGAGATGTGTCGAAGGTGGGGTACGACTGCTGCGCTGAAAGGCGCTGCCGAGGGTCGGTGCCGTCTACGGAGAAGTCACGCTCAGTGAGAGCACGGCAGTTCGCTCCAGGTCGGGGACGATTGGCTGTCGTGGCTCTCTCTTTGGGTGCAGCCTCTGCACGAGGGGCGGCTGCGGACGAGGTCCCCGAGCCGGTCAGACTGGCCCTGACAAGCGCTGCGGGGTGCCCCAATCGCGCGACTTTCGAAGGGCGAATTTTGGCGCTGACCAAGCGCGCGCAGTTTGTGGCTTCAGGGGCCATGGGGCGCACGTTCGAAGTACACATGGAGGCCGGGCCCCCGCCATCCGGTTGGGTGGTGGTGCGGCACGGCGATACGCTCGACGGCACTCGAAGCGTGATGGCGGAGACGTGTGCCGATGTCGCAGAGGCGCTAGCCCTCGTCGTGACCCTTGCGGTCGATCCGACGGTCTCGATATCGCAATCGGGATCGCCGATGGGGATTACGACCGGCGTGCCGCCGCCAGTCGTTCAGGCGCCGCCCCCTGCCGCCGCGGCGAATTCGCCGCCTTCGCCGGCGGTACCCCCGGAAGTGCCGGCTCGGGTTGTCAATCGCGCCAAGCCTGGCTCGCCGACAGCGATTGGCCGACAACCGCATTCCTTCTGGGTGGGCGCAGAGCTGGCCATCGCAACGGGCGTAACTAACGCACCGGACGCAGGAGTCTCGCCAATTCTAGGGTGGCGCGGCGCGAGCGCTAATTTTGTGGCGCCTTCCATCCAACTGAGCCTTCTGCACCTCACGAGTGAAGAGCGCCCGGCCACGGGCGGAGCGGCCTCCTTCTCCTGGAGCGTCGGACGCCTGGATGGCTGCCTCTTCTCTTGGCCCCGTGGTCCCGCACGCATCCTCGGATGCGCTCGGGTTGAGGGCGGCGTGCTCGCGGCGGCAGGCGCGAGCATCAATTCGCCACGAGGAACGACGCGTGCCTGGGTCGCCACGGGGCCCCTAATGCGCGGCGAGTGGGCCTTCTTGTCGCCTTTATTTATCATGGCGGATGTGGCCGCCAGCGTCCACCTTACACATGACGGCTTCTATTTCCTTCCGAACGCGACCATCTACGAGGTCCCCTGGCTGGGAGTCGAAGGCGCTTTGGGCCTTGGGGCGCACTTTTTATGATCGATCTGCGCCGGTGCGGCAATGTCCACAGGAACGGTTCTCGACGGGGACTGTTCTCGCGCGATCATGGGTGATTCTGACTGCCCTACCCTCGCTGGAGGCGGCGAGCTGCCCTCGGCAGACACCACCCCTTTGGGCGACTCCAGTCGCCTGCGATCGCTGGTGCACGCACACTACGACTTCGTGTGGCGCACATTGCGCTACCTTGGGATCCATAGCAACGACGCCGAGGACGGAGCGCAGCAGGTGATGTGCGTGCTTGCGAGGCGCATCCGCGAGGTGACACCTGGGCTCGAACGGCGTTTTCTCTTTGCGACTGCGGGCAATGTCGCCGCGACGTACCGCCGGACGCTGCGGCGACGGCGGGAAACGGTCGAGGAAGATGTTGACGCACTCGTCGGGCAGTTTCCAGGAGGTGACGTGCTGCTCGACGAACGGCGCGCGCACGAGACCCTCCAGAGGGTGCTCCAAGCCATCCCTGTCGAGCTGCGGCTCGTATTCGTGCTTTACGAAGTTGAGGAACTCACGATGGCCGAGATTGCGGCAACGATCGGCGTCCCCTTGGGTACGGTTGCATCGCGCCTGCGTCGGGGCCGTGAGAGCTTTCGAACCATCGTGCGCCGAATGCAAGCGGCCGACGGAGCCCATCGAGGAACGCCATGAGCGAGCCGAAACGCCTTTCCAGTGTCTCGGATGGCGAGCTGGAGCGCCTCTTGATCCGCTCTGGCCGCTTGCCGGCTCCTTTGGGGTCACGTCGCCGAGCGCTCGCGGCTGCTACCGCGGCCCTGGGGACGCCAGGACTTGCCGCGGGTACCGCGGCAGCAAGCGGCGCCGCGATGAAGGCGACCTCAGTGTTGTCGCTAAAATGGCTCGGGGTCGTCTGCGCTGCAGGCTTGGGGGCCATGACCGCAGCAGTCGCGATCACTGACCATCGTCTGGCGAACGAGCCCCCTGGGGTCGGCGATGACCGCGCGAGCGTCCCTGCGAAAGGCGCAGGCATTCAACGTACCGCACCTGCAGCGGTGCCTTCAGCTCAGGCTTCAGGAACGATCGTCGCGACTGCGGAGCCCGTCACGGCGCAACCTAGCCCCGCATCGTCAGTTTTCATCGCAGGCTCCCCGACTCCGACCAAAGCTGCGCCCGCTGCTTCTAGTGGCCCGTCCGTGCGGGCAGAGCTCACCGAACTAGAGCATGCTCGGATGGCTCTATCGCGCGGCGACCCCGCGACTGCTCTCTCAATTCTGGATGCTTATGCAGTGAAGTATCCGCGGGGAATGATGGAGCCCGAGGCGGCGACACTGCGCATCGATGCGCTTGTAGAAGCAGGCGACATGCCCGCGGCTCAGCGGGCCGGACGTGCCTTCCTCGAGAGCCATCCTAGAAGCCCCTACGCAGAGCGGGTCGGATCGCTCATCGGCGCCACGAATCCGTGATCAACCGGAGCTCCACCGGCAATTCTTACGAATGGAGGTTCCAAATGAAGGGCACAGGCTTCTGCTTTCTCTTGGGTGTTGTTACGTTGTTCGGATGCCATGCAGAGGTTGCTCTGGGAGGCCCAAATGCAGCCGAAGACGGAGGCGGTGCCCGTCTGTCTCCGTCGTCAGCGACGTGCGATACACCGGATGGTACTATTTCGGTTGTCGACCAGGGGCTCCATGCCTACGGTATCGCGGTCGATGAGACCTACGTATACACAGCGACCTCCCAAGGCGTCTGGCGCGTGCTCCGAACGGGTGGCATGCCGACTCACCTCAGCGGAGCAGACGAAGCGGACTCGATCGCGATCGATAACAGCAACGTTTACTGGGCGGGCAACTACCCTATAGGGAGCGGCCCGAGGCCAGAGACAGGGATCGGGCTCTTTTCGGCGCCTTTGGCGGGGGGGCGGCCACGCTCCTCGCAGCTGACACGTGGTCGACCCAGATCATCGTTGACGGAGCAAACGTTTACGGTGCGAGCGGCGGTCCTTGGTCGGCACCGACCGGAGGCGGCTCCAAGACAATGTTGGCGCAAGGAGCTACGCAGTACATCTCAGCGGCCATCGCAACGTACGGGGGAACTGTCTACGTTGCCGCGGCTCCTCCCGGGCCGGCTGCCATCTTGAGCATTGCTGAAAGCGGCGGTGTCCCGACCGTCCTGGTTCCGAACCGCGCCCATCCGGCCGCAATCGCAGTGGACTCGACGGGTATCTACTGGGGTGAGTACGGCAGCCCCACACAGGCCGGAGGCATATTTCGAGCAGCGCTCGATGGTACAGGCATAGTTTTGCTGTCGTCCGACGACGACGCTTCAAGCATCGCGATTGACTCGGACACCTTCTACTGGACCGCGCAGAAGTCGGGCGCGATCCGAAGTGTGCCCAAGAGCGGCGGCGCTGCAACCACGCTAGCCAGCGACCTCGGTGGCCCAGCCGACATCGTGGCTCACGGTGGCAACTTGTATTGGGCAGCGCAACCTTTTCTTGATGCTGCTGCAGCACCCCCAGCGGACGCTGGTGCATCGTCGCGTGTTTTGACGACGTGCAAATAGTGGGTGGGCTGAGTCCGAAGCCGTTCATGGTTGCCGACTATCCATAAGAACACGAGGGATCGCTGACATGCAGTCCGTCTATCTCCTTATGACCTTTGCTGCTGCGCTCGCCACAATCGGCTGCGGTTCGTCCGTGCCCAGCGGTCCGCCCGACGCGTCCAACAGCGTATCCGACGCGTCCAATGGCTTATCCGAGTCTTCCACTTCGGATAGCTCCGGACCGTCGTCAGGCTCGGATTCGGGGGCCATCGATGGCTCGACTGAGTCCGGCGACGATGGCGCTCCTACTTGCGTGCCGCAGAACGGCGTCTACAACTGCTTAGGTGGCTCGTGGCCCGCCTGCATCGTAAGCGCTTCGGGGTCCCAATCGTGCCCACCCGCCGCCGCGTCGTGCATGTACTGCTCCCAAGGCGCCGGGTTCGCGTGCGCATGCGATATTGATAGCGGGTCATCGGACAGTGGTGTGCCAACCGGCCAATGCATAGGCACGGAGCATACATGCCAATGACAGATCGGCCGACTCGTCAATGCAGCTGCTGCGACGACGCGTCGGTCCGAGCGGCGCGACGACTGTCGCGCCGGATTCGTTGTCGTGTAACGTCTCGCCCGATCCCGTCCTAACAGGACGGCTGTGGTTCGACCTTGCAATTGGGGGGTGCGGCGAGGCTCTGTTTACTTCACCGTCCAGCGCAGCGATGGGTCGCCTTCGCCCTCCAGTTCATAGTCGCGCACAGCGCGTAGAGCCGCGTCCAGATCGACTACGAAGCGCTTTGGGTACTCTCCCTCTTGACCGCCAGCGCAGAGCAGGACCCGAGCATCGCCATCAGAGTCATCCGTCAGTTGCTCGAATCGAACGTGATCGTCGGTCATGTACACGACGTCAAGAAACGTCGATGACCGCCGCGCAGTGCGGCGAGCGAAACGATCGCCCAGGCGCCATCTGCCCGCAGTCGCCCCGCGTTGGGATTCGTTGACTCGACGCCGAACCTTCAACGTCTAGGCAGGATAGCCAACGTTGGGTGCGACCCACTACCCTGAGAAGTACATCGTCGCCGCTTCCGGCCCTTGCTCGTGAGCTTCTTGGTCGCCAGGTCTTCGTTGAGCACCCGCGGCACCTCACGCACACCGAGCTTGAGCGTCTTGTGGATCCTCGGCGGCAAGCCCGACGTCACCGTCACAATCGATCAACGCGCCATTCGTTAGGACGACCACGCAATGCTGGCTGCTTCTGCGCCAACCGACTCGCGAGAACCATTCCGGCGCCCCGGGCCGCCGACGATCTTGGAAGCAGATGACGTGAACGGACATTTCGGCCCACCAGGCACTGCGGTGGTTACGGTCCCGGTTTCAGCGCCGCGACGTGTCCTTCGCTGATCCCGTCCAGGGCCGAGATAGCTCCCTTGAGGTGTTTAAGCCACGCCGGCGAGGTCATCCTGTGCAGCAGCAGAATTGAGGTGAGCTCGATGACCGCGCGAGGGACGGAGAGGGGGTCCTGACTCGCGATGACCACGCTCGTGGCTTGATGGCGCATTTCCCGGATCGTCTCTACGACCTGACCGATTAGGTCGCTCTCGGTGATGTACTTGTGCGCCTCGTCGAACACAACGAGCTTGTTGAAGTCGCGGCCCAGCGTCGCCACCGTTCGAGAAGAGCTCGTCGTTCCTCGAGCAGCCGCCGTAGCGGCACAATCGCAAGGGCTATGTCGGCCGCATGGCCGTGCATAGTGGCGAGTGGATCGGTGCGCCCGTGCATGATCAGCACCAACGCCGTCGCGGATGCCTGCCAGTATCTGCCGTTGTCGTCCACGAGGTCCATGGGCTCCCTGCACAGCAATCGGACCGAGAGGGCAAATACGCGCGGGTACTCGGGAACGCCCCGTTCGTCTCCGGTCGCTGCTGGATCGACTATGGCCTGCACTCTTTTCGGAGACCGCGGCGAACAAGGGTGAGCACCTGCCGCGTCACGTGTTCCTAAGGCGGCGAGCACCAGCATGCTGCGTGCCGATTGCGCCGGGCCGCGGAGAACGGGCCCTTCGGCAGCAAGGCTGGTGACAATCCGCGCCGAACCAGCGCGTCGCGTGCAGAATCGACGTGCGGATTCGGCGTGGTGCTCGCTGCTCTTCGACTTCTTCGTGGTCAGGTTCGACCCCGCGGGCCCTGCGCCAAGGGCGTTCGGAGGGATCCCGACCCGACAAACAGCCACGTCTCGGGAATAAGACGTCGCCGGCCGTGCCGGGTGCTAAATTCGGTGCCCTTGCAAGCAACTGTATCCGTCCCAAGATGTCATAGGAGGGGCGGGGAGATGCAGTGCGAAGTCTGCGGCTGGGACGACTTCGTCGAAGCCGAATACGTCTCGGAGCACGGGCGGGCGCCGGCTGTCTGCGGCCATCTTAAACTGACCCATCTCGGCCATCAGAAACTGACCCACCCCACGCCGATCGCGGAGGGCTTGGGTCGCTTGGCCAAGACGGCCTGACCCACCGGCAACAAGCGGTGGACGGCCGATGCAGGGCGAGGGTCACTCGCCCGGGATGGTGCCCATGGATTTGGTTGCTGTGATTCGGCACAAGGTGCACGCCGAAGGGGTTCCGATTCGAGAAGTCGCCCGGGAGCTCGGGCTGTCTCGCAACACGATTCGGCGTTACGCGCGGGCCAAGAGGGTCCCGATCGACCGGACGTCGTTGCCCGCACGCTCGACACCGGCACGCGACGCCATCGAAGAGGCGGCCGCGTCGATCTGGCAGTCGCGGCGTTCGTTTACGGCGGGCAAGCAGCGCCTGACTGCAACCCGTCTCTGGGAGCTGCTGCGCGATGCCGGGCACGCCGCGAGCGAGCGCACCGTACGCCGGCTGGTGGCAGAGTTTCGCAGCGCGGAGCGGGAGGTGACCGTGCCGCTCGTCTACGCCGCGGGCGACGTTGCGCAAGTCGACTTCTTCGAGGTTTGGGTCGAGCTTGCGGGCGTCCGCCAGAAGTCGTGGCTGTTCTTGATGCGCTTGATGCACTCGGGGCGCGACTTCGCGATGCTCTGCGCGCAGCAGGACACGACTTGGTTTCTCGCGGCCCACGTCGCGGCGTTCACCCACTTCGCCGGGGTCGTCGCCGCGATCGCGTATGACAATCTGACCGCCGCCGTCGGCAAAGTACTCGTCGGCGCGCCGCGCGTCCTGCGGCCGCGCTTCGCGGCCCTCGCGGCGCACTACGCATTCGAGCCGCGCTTCTGCCGTCCTGGCGAGGGTCACGACAAGGGTGGTGTCGAGCGTCGAGGCGGCCACATTCGGTGGCAGCACCTGGTGCCGCTGCCGCGAGGCTCGTCGCTCGCCGAGATGAGCGCGGCGCTGCAGATACGCCTCGACGCGCAGCACGACCGAGACGCGGCGCGAGCCGAATCGTGGTCGCGCGAGCGCGCGGCCCTGCGAGCTCTCCCCGCGCCGTTCGACGGTCGGCATGTTCGCACCGTCAAACTCCGCCATCACGCCACCACCGCCATCGCCGGCGGCGCCTACTCCGTCCCGAGCCGGTGGTGCGGCCACACCATCGACGTGTTCGTCGGCATCGACACCGTGACTTTCGCGCTCGGTGAGGAGACCGTGTCACATCCGCGAGTTCCGTTCGGCGGTCGGAGCGTCGACTACCGCCATCTGTTGCTGCCGCTCTCGCGCAAGCCGCAGGCACTCCGCCAGGTCGCCCGGGAGCTCGTCACGCAGTTCGGGGACCCATGGCCGGCTCTCTGGGATGCGCTCCGGTCGGTGCACTCGCCCGACGAGATCGAGGCCGCCAGGCGGCTCGCCCCGTGGCTGGAACGCGCCGACCGAGAAGGCGTCGGACGCCGCCTCGCACGAGCCATCGACGCGGCCATCGTCGACGGCTCGCTCGTATCCGCTCCGCGTCGCTCGTCGCATCCGGACGCGCCGACGCATGTCCCAGCGGCCCTCCAGCTCTACACCGTCGAAGCGCCGGATCTCGGCCGCTACGACGCACTGCTCGTGAGGGCCTCGGCATGACCGACCTCGACATCTTGCTCGCCGCCGTGCGCGCCCAGACTCGCGTGCTCAAACTGCCCACCGTCGGACGCGAGTGCGACCCGCTCGCGCGACAAGCCCTCGCCGAGGCATGGCCGCCGCTCCAGTACCTCCGCACGCTGCTCGACGCCGAGCTGGCCACGCGCGCAGAGCGCGCCATCGAGCGACGTCTTCACGCAGCCCGACTGCCTGCTCAAAAGACCCTTGCCCAATTCGACTGGAAACGCGCGCATGGCCTCGAGCGCGCACGGGTCGAGGACCTCGGTCGCTGCGCGTGGATCTCCACCGCGCGCAACGTCGTCCTGCTCGGTCCCGTCGGCACCGGCAAGACCCATCTGGCTACCGCGCTCGGCATCGAGGCCATCAAGCGCGGGCACCACGTCTCCTTCTACCGCGCCTCCGACCTGGTCCGAGCGCTCACCGAAGCGCGCGATGCTCGGGCCCTCTCCCGCCTGCAGGAGCGACTGCGCCGTGTCGCTCTGCTCATCGTCGACGAGCTCGGATTCGTACCGTTCGAAAAGGCCGGCGGAGAATTGCTCTTCGACGTCCTCTCCACTCGCCATGAGCGCGGCGCCACTGTCATGACGAGCAATCTCGCCTTCAGTGAATGGAATCGCGTCTTCGTCGACGACAAGCTCACCGCCGCCCTACTCGACCGGCTCGCTCAACACGCCGAGGTACTCGTCACGCGCGGCCCCGGCGATCGCGTTCCCGCCGCCTCCAAACGCACCGAGACCAAGGAGGTTAGACCCGCGCCCACGACCTGAGCGCGACCCGCTCCGGATCGCCGGGGTGGGTCAATTCGTCGTGGCCGCGGTGGGTCAGTTCCTGGTGGCCGTTGACACCGGCGCTGGAATGCACGCGGTGTTACGCGCTGAACCTGACCGAGGACGCGGCCAGGACCAGCGGCGAGCACGACTCGATCAAGCTCGCCATCGCGGTGCGGGATGCCATCTGCGAGCGGGACTCGGTTCTGCCCTAGGGCGCCGAGCGACTCGCAGCCCTGCGCTGCGGATTCCGCCCATCGTGATCGCCCAGATCGGCGCATCGTGATCGCGCGGATCGGCCATCGTGATCGCCCCATCGGAGCGAAGCGACGTAGCTTGGTTGGCGTGTTCGAGGGTGCGGGGGTCAGTCCTCCGGCTTTCTTCGGGACGGTCCCTTCAGCTTGATGCGGTGGGCGTTGTGCACGACGCGGTCGAGGAGCGCGTCCGCGATCGTCGGATCGGCAACGTAGTCGTGCCACTTTTCGACGGGCAACTGACTGGTGAGGATCGCGGACCGAGCGCCATGCCGGTCGTCGAAGATCTCGAGCATGTCCCGCCGCTCCTGCTCGCGCAGCGGCGCGAGTCCCCAGTCGTCGAGCACCAGCACGTCGATCTTCGCGAGCCGACCGAGGAGGCGCGTGTACGTCCCGTCCGCGTGCGCGAGGGCGAGCTCTTCGAGCAGCCGGGGCATGCGCCGGTAGAGCGCCCGGAATCCCGTGCGGCACGCCTGCTGCGCGAGCGCGCAGGCGACGTACGACTTCCCGGTGCCCGTCGCTCCGGTCACGATCACATTCGCGTGCGACCCGATCCACGCGCACGTGCTGAGCTGCCGCAGGAGCGCACGATCCAGCTCACGTTTCGATGAGTAATCGATGTCCTCCACGCAGGCGTTCGCGATCCGCAGCTTCGCCTCGCGCAGCGCCCGCGCGACGCGCTTGTTGTCTCGGGACATATGCTCGGCGTCGACGAGCATCCCGAAGCGGGAGTCGAAGTCGATTTCCTGGCTCTTCGGGTCCTCGCGTTGCGTCGTCCACGCGGCGGCCATCGCGCCGAGGCGCAACGCGTGGAGCTTGTCGATGGTGGGTTCGATCAGCATGTCTTCTCCTTCTTCAGTGGTAGTAGTCGCGCCCGCGCACGTTCTCGTGCGTGAGCGAGAGGCTCGTCTGCTCGTCACGCGTCGCCACGCGATCGAGGCCGTTCTTGAGGATCGACTCGACGTGCCGGTACGAGCGCGCCTTCACGCGCAGCGCCCGATTGCACGCCGCCTCGAGCCGGACCTCGCCGTAGCGCTTGCCCAGCCGCAGGATGCCCAGGCAGGAGCGGAAGCCCTGCTCGGGGTGTGGGCGATCGGCGAGGATCGCTTCGCAAAGGTCACGCGTCGCCGCGCCGACCTTGTCCGCCCACGTGAGGATCCGCGAGGGCGTCCACTCGGCGTGCGCTCGGTGCGCGCTAGGCATGTGCTCAGTCAGCGTCGTGAAGGCCCCCTTCACGTGCGACCGGCGATGCGCCGCCACGCGCGTACGGCCGTGGAGGATCTCCACGACGTCCGCGCCGATGCGTGCCTCGACCTGCTCGTGCACCAGCCGGTACGGCACCGAGTACAGGTGCCCTTCGACCGCCACGTGATAGTCGATGTTGACCCGCGCCTTCCGCCACTCGACATACTCGAAACGCGTCGCCGGCAGCGGACGCAGCGCGGCCCGCTCCATCTGTTCGAAGATCTCGCGACGGCTCTTGCCGTACCGACGCATCACGCGGGCGTTGAGGTCGACCAGCAGCTCCCACAGGCGCGCATTGAGCGCGCCCAGCGAGTGAAACACCTCGTCGCGGATGCGCGCGAGCAGCCACCGCTGCGCGATCTGTACCGCGACCTCCACCTTCGCCTTGTCGCGTGGACGCGACGGGCGCGCCGGCAGCACCGTCGTCCCGTAGTGCGTCGCCAGCTCCTCGTAGGTGCGCTGCGTCTCCGGCTCGTAGACGACAGGCGCGTGTGACACCCGACTTCAACTGGTCGGGGACCAGCGCACTCGGCGCTCCGCCAAAGTACTCGAGCGCGCGGACGTGGCTCGCGATCCAGTCCGGGCCTCGCTGCGTGTAGCTCGCCTCCGCGTACGTCAGGTTCGAGGCGCCGAGCGCCGCGACGAAAAGCTCCACGTCGGTCACCTCGCCTGTCGTCGCGTCGACGATGCGCGGCTTCTTGCCTGAGTAATCGACGAAGAGCTTGTCGCCGGCGGCGTGCACCTGCCGCATCACCAGCCCACGACGACCCAGCCACTCACGGTATCGATCGCAAAACGTCGTGTACCGAAGCCCGTTCGGGTGCCGATCCAGGTACTCGTGGTGCAGCAGCTCCAGCGTCACCCCGGGCCGGTGGCGCTCGCGGTGCACCCATACGCAGTCGGGCTCGGGACGATCCGCCTCCGCCGCCGCGTGCGGGTACAGACGCCGCTCTAGCTCCTCGTCCTCGATCGCCTGCACTGCCTCCCACGTCAGCCCCGCCGCCGACGCCCGCTGCAGCGTCTTGCTGACCACCCCAAGGCTCGCCCCCACCGACTCCGCGATCGCTCGGTGGGCGCGACCCAGAAGCCACTTCTGACGAATGATCTCTCGGCTGTTGCGCATCGACAGTCTCTCCGTGGGCATGGCCCCGTCTACCGGGGCTCCCTCCGTGGCTGCGTGCGCTTCCCCTCCTGGGGCCCTAACGACCCCACCAGGACGGCCGTGTTCACGACCCCGATCTAGGCGTTCACGATGCCGATCCGGGCGTTCACGACCCCGATCCGAGCGTTCACGATGCGCCGATGAGCAAGAGCGTTCATGGGTGACACTCGTCCGATTGACATGGGTGACACCGATGGGCCCTGGTCGGATCGCCAGATCGACAGCGGCAACGCGATCCCCCGCTCTATTTCGATCGCGCCCAACTCGTCACTGGTGGCCGAATGAGGCCAAGCTGTGGCTTCTGGTCATCGATGAAGCCCAGCGAGACGTCAGAGAAGTAAACCTGGTGAACACCATCTCGACGTTCGATCCCGATCCATTCTCCCTCGAGCGCGTGATTGATGGTGACATGCTCGCCGTTCCAGCGAATGCGTCCGCTCGCGGTGACCTTGCGTGTTTGAAACGCGTCAGGGTAGTGCGGTGGCTCAAGGCGCCGCGGCAACGCCCGCGACGAGGGTACGTAGAGCGACGAAGGCGGACGATCGCCGAGAGACTCGTGCGGCCGTTCCTCGTTGTACTCTCGACGAAAGACGTCGAACCGCACCTGCTGCTTCCGGGATGTCGCAGCGGGGGGACGCAGTGTCTCCTGCTTGAGCGTCCTATGCATCCGCTCGTGCCGCCCGTTCTGCTCCGGGTGGCCGGGCTGAATGCGTTCGTGGCGGATGCCCAGCTTCACCCACCAGATCGAGAGCTGCGAGAGCCCCCCGCTCCTCGACTGGCGAAGGGCGACCCGTTGTCGGTCCGAATCCTTTCCGGCAGTCCCAGTTCCCGGAACGCCTGCTCGAAAATCGGTCGCACGCCGACTACCTTCGTCGAAGGCAGCGCGGTGCAGCGAAGCAGCATGCGGCTGCACGCATCGGTCAGGGTCAACGGGTAACAGCGCCTCCCGTCGCGCGTCCTGAAGTCGCCTTTGAAGTCCGCGCACCAGAGTTGATTGGGTGCACCCGCGTCGCTAAACGGGTCCGTATAGGGCGGCGTGCGTCGGCGCGCGTGGCGGGTCCTGGAGAGTCCGTACTTTGCGAAGATGGCACTGACGGTGCTCACCGCCGGACTCTCGAATTGGGGTTGCTTTCGGACAAACCAAGCCAGTATCTTGCGGGCTCCCCAATGCGGGTGGGCGCGCCGGGCCTGCAACACGGCTTCCACGACCACGGGGTCAAGCCGTGCCGGATGCGAAAGTGGCGCCCGAGACTTGTCCGCGAGCCCCGCCGGCCCGTCCGCCCCGTATCTCGCGACCCATTTGTACGCGGTCTTTCGACTGACGCCGAACTCCCGACACAGGTCGGTCATCGCGCGCTCGCCCTTCAAGTATTCACCGATCAGCAGCATCCGCTCGTCCACTCGCGACCACTCTTTCCAGGCCATCAGCTCTCCTTCGGAGAGCTAGCCTTCGCCTGCCCGGAACGTGTCACCTATCTCAGTCGAACGACTGTCACCCGTGTGAACCGGCCAGGTTGTCACCCATGTTGCCGGATTTCACCCGATCTTCGCGTTCACGTTCATCCGATCTCGGCGTTCACGTTCGCGCGGAACCCGCACTGCGCTCCGGCTGGGCGTTTTACGAGGTGCAGGCTGAGCACGAGTTGCATCACGGCTTCTCGTTGCGGGGGTTGCGCGTCCAGCCATCCACTGGCTGCAAGCAGTCGCCCGTTCACCTTCGCAATTCCCTCCACCTCGCGCGAGTGGGGCAGCGGACAGCCGGACAAGGATCGGCTCGACGGCTCGGCGTACGCAGGCAGCGTCGCGTGGAGGCAAGCCCGGCCGCGCTTTCGCCCCTGCGCATGGACCGTCTCCTACCGAGGATCCGGGCCGCGCCGCCTTCCCCTAGCCTAGAGGCAACCGCGGCTACAGCAGGCCGTCTGTTGGTCCTCGGCTCGGGCACGTTCTGATCCGATGCGCATCGCAGCTAAGGCCTTATGTGATGTCGGCGTCCGCATTGCCGCTCATCCCTCTCTCGCTACCGAGAGAGCGGCTCCACGTCCGCCTGTCGAAATCCCGCGGGGTAGCGACCGAGATACTCGAGCGCCGCCCGCCTCATGCCCGCTGTGTCTCCGCACCTCTGGAGCGCGATTACGCGCAGGTACGACGCATCTTCCGCCCGCGGGTCACTAGGATGCTTCTCGAGGAAGCGCGCGAAAGCAGCGGCCGCTCGGTGGTTGGCGCCAACATCGAATGCGGCCATGGCCGCGCGAAAATCAGCCGATGCAGTGGACGCGGGAGGGGATGCCGCAGGCGCCGAGGGGGGAGGCCGTGGGGTTCGGACCGCCGCATCGACCAGCACCGCGGGGGGCATATGGGCCGGAGAGGCGGCGCTCACCAACGCGGAGGCCGTTGCGTGGTGTGGATTGGGGGGCGTCCACGAGTCTCCGGGACCCATGGCGATTGGCGTCTGCCCATTGATCCGTAGGACCACGTGCCCTTCGAGGACAGCGACGCGCGTCGTACGACCGTCCTCGGCGCCCACCGTAAACGTCGTCCCGGTGTCCTCCAGCTCCCCATCCGGCAGCACGACCAGGAGCCGACCTCGCCCGGCGGCGTGATCGACGTGGATCCAGAGTGCGCCGCGCTCGAGAACGAGCCTCTCGGAGTCCCCCTCCACGTACTCCGACCACACCGCCGTGGTGTCGGCGTGGACGACGGCCGGCGACGTGAGCGCGGTCTGCTCGACAGGGCGCCGAACGCGCAGAAGGACGAAGAGCCCAACGACGAGCGTCAGGACCGCCGCCGACCAGACCAGACGACGAGCGCCCCACGGTAGCCTCGGAGCGAGCAGCGCGCCATCGAACGCGGCAAGGAGTCGGGTTCGCTCTCGACGCACATGGAGCTCGTCCGCGGGTGCGGTCTCCTCCGCTCCCAGGCGCAGCGATCTCGCCAACGCGCCGAGCGCCTGGCTCTCCCGTGAGCACTCCGCGCACTTGACGACGTGGCGCTGGAAGCTCGCGAGCTGCGTTCCGGCGAGCCGACCATCGCGCGCCGCCTCCACCTCGAAGAGCCGCGGACAAGGTGCGGGCCTCATGACTCGTTGCCCTCCTCCAGCGCGTGGCGAAGCTCGCGGCGAGCGGCATGTAGGCGTGTCCACACCGTCCCGATCGGGACCCCGAGCGCTTCCGCGATCTCGGCGCAGCTCAGGCCCTCGACCTCGGCGAGGAGCAAGGTGATTCGCTTGACCTCGCTGATGCGGCCGAGCGCCTGCTCCACGTCGGCGCGCGCCTCCAATGCTGGGCGCGGATCGTTCGCCCGATCTTGCATGCTATGGATCGAGGAAAGGACCGCAACGAAGCGTCCAAGGGAGCGTCGCCTTCGGCGCAGAAGCTGGACTGCGATGCCGACGAGCCAAGGGCGGCACGATGGTCTTCCGTCGTAACGCGAGGCGCTCTTGGCGGCCGCGAGGAAGGTGCCGTGCACCAGGTCGTCGACATCCTCCCCATTCGCGGTGGCGCGCGCCAGGAAGCGGCGGATCGGCTCGCGGTAGCGGTCGTACAGCTCGCCCAACGCGCCGACGTTGCCGCTCGCGAGCTGGCGCAGGACGTCCGGGTCGGGGGCTCCGATGTTGTGCGTAGTCGCGCGATTGGACGTCGGGCGCTTGATCATCGCGTACCCACAGTCGCACCGAGCGCGAGACCCAGGGTCCAAACGGGCAAGCGGGCCGCGCCCGGCAGATCATCGCCGCCAGCGCGGGGGGGCCCGAGCTCCCCATCGATGCTGACGAACGCATGCAGCGTCGCCGATGCGGCAAAGTTCAGGCGGGACACCAAAAGGAACCGCGGCACCGTGCTCGAGCTCGACTGCGTGAAGGTGCCCGTGTTCGTCTGCGTTTGAGAAGTGAATGTGCCCTGAAGGGCAACCGCTGGCCCCACGAGAAAGTCGAACGCCAAGCTGTTGAGCCGTACCCGTCGGCCGCCGAGGACCGCGAGCTCCAGCGCCGCGGAGGCGCCGTCCGGCGAGCCTTTCCAGTCGTTCGAGGCTCCGAGCCTCTGATAGCGGTCTAGACGCCCCTCGAACCCGACGAGCCACCCAGAGAGATCGAGGAACGAGAACGCTCCAAGGCCAAGGCTCGTTTGTCCATCGCCCATGCGTGCACCCGTCGCTACGGACAGCTCGATCCCAAGGCGGCGGGACGGCGCCAGCCCCAAAGGCGCATCGTGGTCCGATGGCGCCGGAGTACGGTCGATCGGGGCATCCTCCGTCCTCGGAGAGGGGCGCGCGACGGTCGACGTCGTTCCGGTCGATGAAGCGGGGCCCAGCCCCGAGTCAACAGGAGGTGGCAGCGGTAGCGCATCGCGTCGCGGTAACAAGAGCAGCGCTTCCAATGTTGGAACGACATCCTCGGCCCGCGTCACCGACCGTGAGGCAAACCGGCCGTCGGGCAGGACTGCCTCCACCGCGATCGAGCCGCCCCGAGACCTCAGCTCTACGCGAGCGCAGCGGTCTATGTCCTCACGGCTGTCGAACGCTTCCCGAACCGTCGCCAGCAGTCCGGGCCATAGCGCGCTCACAGGGGCTTCGGCCTCGGTGGAGACTCGCGCGCACACCGGGTCCTGGGCGCGTGCAGGCCGCGCGCACAGCACAACGAAGATGCTCGCAAGGACGGGAAGACTGGCCGCACAGCGTGTCATCGCCAAGCTCTCGTCCTTGTTCGCACGGGCGGGCCCGATCCCTTCATCGCCGGGTCAGAAAGAGGCTTCGACCCCCACGCTAGGGATTGTAAGCGGGCCGACTGTCGGCGGCGTGCACTGCGTCGCACCGCCTGAGTTCGTGTTATTCGACTTGCATTCGAGCCCGTACGACGTCGTTTCCTTGCTGAGCGTCACGTTCTGCACCTCGGCAATGAATGCGATGTACCCGTTTTTCAAGAAGGACCAGCGCTTCTCGACGCGCACGTCGACCCGATAGAACGGCGGGGTGCGCTGGTCGTTGTACGGGGGTATGGGCACGTTGCCGGCCATGATCGAGTAGGGGGTGCCCGTGTAGAACACGAACCGACCTCCGGCGCGCCATCGCCGCCCCAGGTCGTAGGCGAGGATCGCGTTCAGGATGTGGGTGCGGTCGTAGTCGTTGAGCACCGTGGCCTCGGCGTTGCCCCCCCAGGGAGTGATGAAGTGCTCGTCCCGCGTCGACCGCGACAGCGTGTAGGACAGCCAGCCACTCAGGCGCTTGGAGAGCGGCCGTCGCAGGAGCACCTCGACGCCGTACGCGATGCCATGGGTGGGGTCGTTGCTCGGGCACGTCCAAGGGACCGGCGGCGTCGTTGTGTTGCCGTTCTGGGGAGGGTTCGTCGCCGGCATGATCTGGATGCAGTTGCTCGTCAAGTCGGTGAGGCCCGACCATCCCGACAAGAACCCCGTCGTCGTGAGCGTGAAGTCCGCGGGAAGGGTGAACTCCAGGCCCTGACTCGCCTGGGCGGCGGTCTGGAGTTGCGAATCGCCCGTCGGGAACCCTGGAACCGACACGAGCAGCGCCGGGATTCCTCCGAGCCGCAGGACGGCATACCGATGCGTGAGGGCCAAGCTCGAGAGCCAGGCTAGCCACGGCGCGATCGTGACGCGCGTCGAGAGCCGCGGATCGATGGCCGGGACGATGGTGCTTTCCTGTGAGCCGGACACCCCGTTGGCGCGGACCCCATCGAAGACGTCGAAGCGAACCCCTGGCACAATCTCCACGCGCGGCGTGACGTGCCAGACGACGTCCGCATGGGCGCCCCATGTGATGTTCGTCGGAGGAGGGTTCGCACTCGAGGGAACCACCGGCTGGCCCGCTTGCGCTTGCCCCTGCGCGAGCCCGTAGTGATCGACTTGCGCATCAGCGCCGCCGCGAACGCGCACGGCAGAGGACAGCTTCTTGTCGACCTCCAAGCGTGTAGCAGCCGACAGGTTGGTGACGGTGGTGACGACCGGCGTTTGGACAGGCGGCGGGCTATTGCCCATGTCTCCGCCGCCCTGCGAGCTGCTGCTGCTGTTCATGCCCGCGCCACCCTGCGAGTCGTATCCGAGAGTCGCTGCGATCCGCAGGTGGCCTTCGTCGAGCGCCCGATCGTAGCGCAGGTCGACCCGGTGAAAGTCGGAGCCGAGCTGCTCGACAACGGGGCCGGTCACGCCGTTGTTGGTCGAGGCCGTGCCGAGGTAGTCGTGGCTCCCGAAGGCGAAGACGCCGATCGTGTCTCGATCGGAGACGCGCCAGGTCGCGCGCGTCTGGTAATCCCAGTAGCCGAGCTGCACGCTGGAGGTGACGGCGCTGAGGATCGGGCCCGGATATCCGTAGCGCCCGGCGACGAGGACGCTCCCTCGACCATCGTCGAAGGGGGTCTCAAGCAGAGCTCCCGAGTCGATGAGACGCAGGTTGACTTCGCCGTGCGGCGTTGTTGCCGGGTCACGCGTCTGACCGGCGATGACGGCGCCGGCGGCGTGCCCGTAGGCCGCCGGAGCTGCGCCCGGATAGAAGTCGACGCGATCGATCAGCGCCGGATGGATGACCCCTTCGCCGATGCCGACGTGGAAGAGGAGGGGCACGCGGATGCCATCGACCAGGTAGGCGTTGTTGGTCGGTGGAGCCCCGCGGATGTAGAAGAACGGCAGACCGCTCACCACGGGGATGACGCCGGGCAGCGCCTCGATGGCGCGAAAAGGATCTCCGAACGCGCCCGGCATTTCGCGCATGTCGGGGGCCGAGAGGGTCGTCACACCAATCTCGTGGCGTGCGCCGTGAACCGTCACCTCCTCGGGCAGTTCGAGGACAACCGACGAGGTCAGTGCCCGTGAAGGCGACGTCGCCGGGGTGCCTTGGGCCGTTGGAGGCGCCGCGGCTGAGCTGGAAGTGCTCGGTGTTGCCGAGCGGCACGATCCGTAGAAAAGCGAGCAGCCCGCCCGCAGGGGCTTCCTGTCACGCTTCGCCCCGGACGGCCTCAGTGCGCACCGCTATCGGGCAGCTCGTACGCTTCGGCTCCGCCCTCGCACAGGGCCTCGCCGAGTGCGCAATCGTCACACGACCAGCGGCCGCCAATGCATGAGCAGATCCACCCGTCCACGCGACCGCAGCCGTCGACCGGTCCGACCCGCGCCTGGCATTGGGACGTACCGGAGCACGAGAGGCCCTGCGGCAGTGCGTCGGCGGCGCAGTTGGTCCCAAGCGACAAGTTGCAACCGTTGGCACCGGAGGCGGCGGGGCACGTAGGCTGGTTGCTGAACACGGGACACAGGCTCGCGTAACCACCACTCGACGAGCTCTCGCAGCCGGGCGCTCCTGCCGCGGCCACGGCCGCCATCGCCGTCGCAACGGCCAACCTGCCCACCCAAAATCGGCTCTTCATTTCTGAACCCTCAAACGGACTAACGAGCGCACACGCGGGCGCCTGCGTCATCAACGCCACGCCAGCACTCTACGCCACGAAGCAGTCCCGCGCGACGATGGACCGTTGCGAGACCCACCCCGATGCCGCATCGAGGGTACCCCGCGGAGCGGTCAGGTTTTGCCCGAGGGCTTCTTCTGGCATCGTGATGCGCTGCGGCTGTTGGCGTCGACCTGAGACTCGCGGAGTCGGTAGCTCTCGCCCTCGATCTTGACGATGTCGGCGTGGTGGACGACGCGTTCGACGAGGGCGGTGGCGCAGGTGGCGCTGGGGAAGATCGTGTGCCAGTCGGCGAAGGCGAGATTGGTCGTGAGCACGAGGCTCTTCTTCTCGTAGCGTCGGCTGATGACCTGGAAGATGAGGTCGGCGTTGCGGTTGTCGAAGGCGAGAAACCCGAGCTCGTCGACCACGAGAAGCCCGACCTTTGCGTAATAGTGAAGCCGCCGCTCGAGAGCGCGTGCCGATTCCTGGGCGCCGAGATCGAGCAGGAGCTGTGCGGCGGAGAGAAAGAGGACGGAGCGCCCGGCGAGGACGGCACGGTGGGCGATATTCTGGGCAATCATCGTCTTGCCCAAGCCACCCGGTGCAACGAGGACGACGTTTCGCGCACCCTCGAGGAAGTCGAGTGAGAGGAGCGATTCAATCAGGGGCCTATCGATGGCGGTAGGCCAGTTCCAGTCGAAGTCGGCCATGGGCCTGAACTTCTCGAGGCGCGAGCGCGACATGCGTCGCTCCAGGCCGCGCCGTGCGCGGTCCTTTTCTTCGATGTCGGCGATGTGCTCGAGCATCTCGGTGGGGCCCCATCGTTTCTTGGTTGCGAGGGCGGCGATGTCGTCGAGAGCGGAGCTGGCGGCGAGAAGGCTGAGGGCGCGAAGGCGGTCGCGGAGATCGGTCACGATCCACCTCGCTGTTTCTTGTCACCGGAGCGCGCGAGCGCGTCGTAGGCGCCGAGGGGTCGGGCGGGAACGCGCAGGTCGCGCACGCGCGGGTCGTCGGGGAGCACGACGGGCAACGGCACGGCGGCCTTCCGTGCGCGACGGCGCTGGTCGAGGATGTGAGCGGCCGACTGCGCGGCGAACGCGCCACGGCGGTGAGCCTCCTCGAGCGCGAAGTCGAGCTCGGAGGGTCCGTGGCTATCGAGCAGGCGGAGCAGACGAGCTGTGGTGCCGCCGAGATGTCCTCCGTGCAGAGCGACCTTTTCGAGGAACGCCTGGGCGTGGGGACAGGCGGCCATCAGCCGATTTCGTCCACGATGCTCGCGTGCGCCGCGCTTGTCGTCGGCGAGGCGGTCGAGATGGCGCGGGTCTTCAATCTGCCGTCCGCGCTCCCAGGAGCGCGCGTGCGAGGCGACGGTGTCGTCGCCGTCGAGGACGCGCACGAGCCGGTCGGAAGCGACGAGCATCAGCGGCTTTTGCGTGAGCGTGTGCGGGATCGAGTAGTCGTTTCCGTCGAAGCGCAGGTACGGCGTCTTTCCGGAGCGGAGGGTCTGGGTGGCGTCGCAATCGAAAGGATGCGCGGGCAGCGGCAAGAGGCGCGGTCTCTCTTCGGCCAGGGCGACGGCGACGGAGCGCTTGTCGGCGTCGCCGGGGACGAGGCGAGCGTGGGCGACGCGCTCGATCCAGTCGTCGAGCTGGGCGTTGGAATCGTCGACGGAACGGAACGCGCGGGCGGCGAAGAAGGAATCGCGCAGGTAGCGGATGGCGCGCTCGACGCGTCCTTTCTCGTTGCCGCGGGCGCGGGCAACGGGCCGCGGGGCAAAGTGGTACTGGCCGGCGAACTCGAGAAGACGCGGGTTGAACCGGATCACGTCCCCGACGCGCTCGAGCACGGCGGCTTTCAGGTTGTCGTAGAGAATGCCACGGGGCACGCCTTGGAAGGCGGCGAACGCTGCGTGGTGGCAGCGCAAAAAGCTCTCGAGCGTCTGGTCGAGAACGAAGCGGGCGAAGAGCGCGCGCGAGAACGACAGGACCATGACGAAGCACGAGAGCCACCGGCGCGTGTTGCCGATGGCGATGGAGCCGAAGCTGCCCCAGTCGACCTGCCCCTGCTCGCCGGGGAGCATCGACAGCCGGAAGAACGCCTCGTGCGAACCGACGGGGCGCACCTGCCGGACGAAGCGGCGGAGCGGCCAGACCGAGCCCGTGTATCCGCGGCCCTGGATCATCTGAAGCAGGCGCGTGGCCCGAAGGCGCGGATGCTGCTCGAGCGTCGTGCGGACGAAGTCCTTGTATGGATCGAGTACGGCAACAGCGGGGCGAAAGGCGATATTGGTGAACCGCTCGACCTCGACGGCGAGAGCGACAGTGTCGCGGTGCACGCCGAGCTCTGCGGCGATGGTGCCCATCTTCCAGTGCTCGGCGAAGAACAGCCGCCGAATGCGAGCGCGCAGCTCCGGGGAGATCATCGCGTGTGCTCCCCGATGAGCAGTTGTCGCAGGTCGGCGAAGTCACCGACGCCGCGGATGTCGCGACGACGGGGGTGGCCAAGCGCAGCGGCGGGGACCCACTCGAGCGTGTACAGGGGGCCGCCGAAGTCGACGAAGGCATCGCGATAGAGGCTCGAATCGGACGCCCCATCCCGGTCGGCCGCACAGCGCAGCGTGGACCTGGACCCCCTGCCAGAGCGCGATGGCCTCCAGCAGCGTCGGCAGCGCCCGCGGATGCGACGGCTGTCGCGCCAGCCGCGCCTTCAAGATCGTCTCGCTCGCGCCGGCCATCGCGATCACCCTGGTGTCGCGCGGGCCCGGCGAGATGCCCATCGAAAGACTGCTCATCGGTTGTCTCCTCGCGCACGGCGGGCGTCCCCTCGACGGAGATCGCGTCCGAGCGCTCGGAGACCGTCGCCGCAGGGGCAACTTCTCGGCGACCGGTGTCCGTTACTATTTGTCGGCGCGCCGCCCGGAACTGGTCCACCCGACGAGCGGTGGCCCAGCGGCCGTCAAAGCTGCGCCAGTACCGTTGCTTGGACGCACGCCTCGCTTCCGCTCGTTGCCGGCGCGCGCACTCCGGCGAGCAGTAGATCTGCCCGCGATCGCACTGCGAGCAGAAGTGCACGACGCGGCGACACGCGTCGCGAACACACTGAACTTGCCGAAGATCGTCCACTCGCGCCGCACGCGACCGCCGGGAATTGGTCCTCCGCGGCCATGCCGTGCGACAACGTCCTCGTCGAACGCGTCCACTCGCGGCGACCGAGGGCTCGGAGCTCCACCTCCGGGCCCTTTCTCTTGATGGCGATCGGGCCGATCGTCGCGGCCAGACGCCTCGGTGGCCAACTACCCGGCCGTTGCGGGCTGCTCAGAATCAGGCGGATCCCGGAGCCCGGCTACACTCGGAGCTTGCTCTTGGCGAAACTGCACGCGAGCACGAATTCGCGCGGACACCGGTGTACTTCCGCGACGCGCTGGACTGAAGCGCCACTCGAGGACGGCGCGGCGCGCCTGCTCCGCGAATGGTTCGGCCCCCTCCGTCGCGACCGCGCTCGACACACGACCGTCCTTGTCGACCTCGAGTTCCAGGCTCACGGTGCCGTCCCCCTGAGCGCCCGCCGGATAGGGCACATCCGTGCTGCCCTGCGCCACGGGAGGCGTGATCACGGGCACGGTGCTGGTTGACGCCGCGGACGGACTCGCAGGGGGCGGAGCCTGGGCGAAGGCTAGCGTGCCTGACGCTATGAACACCGCCGGCAGGGTCGCAGCGAGGAGTTCTCGGAACATAGCGTTCGCCCGTACTGGGTGGCCGTGTTTGCGCTGGAGGGAGCGATCGGACGCTCGGTCCCCACCGCCGGCATCGTTCACCGAGCTGCTGTCTGCACCGCGGGCATCGTTCACGGAGCCGCTGTCCGCACCGCGGGCATCGCTCACGGGACCGGCGTCCACCGGGCATCCGACACCAGCGGAAGAGCTTCCGTCGGGCCCACATAGCTCGTCGTAGCCCCGCTTCCGTCAGAGGTGCATGCGACCGTGACGTTCAGCACGGCCAACAACAGCCCCAATCGAAGACAGTTCATCGCACCCTCCGAGAATGATGGGCGCCGTCCGCGCCCGTCCTGCTCCTATTCACCCGGAGTCCTCGATTCCTTCATGCGCTCCCATCTTGCATTGCACGGCGACTATGCGGCCGGGGCCTCGGGCTTCCTCGGGCTAGCCCCTCGCCTTGAGGATCCCTTCCCTCATGTCTTTTGCGGCCTTGCGCGTGTTGACGTAGACGGGGGCGAAGAAGGAGGTCATCTCCCGCAGGGGCCTCGACTCCTCGCCTCGGATTTCGTTCCCGACATACGCCCGGGCAATGACCGGGTCGTCGAGAAAGCGCTCGCTCTCCTCCGTGATCACGTACGGAACATCGAACTCATAGGTTCCGTCCGGCCGTAGCGCGCGTTGCTTTGCAAGTCCAGGAGACGTGTAGAATCGTGATTCCCGGGCGTAGGAGTCCTTTTCTTGGTAGGCACCGAACGTCTGGTTCGAAACGTTGATGACCACCGGCCTGGGAGCAACAAGCTCAACAGTCCAGTTGTCCAACACTCGCCGGCTGAGGTTCTTCACGGTCGCAATGAAGCGACCCTTGCCCTCACCCATGGACTTGTCTTCATAGGTCAGGGAGATCTTGAGGTCCGTCTGATTGCGCTCCGGCACCCCTGACCTAGGCGCGAAAGGGATTCTTGGAGGCTCACCTCCGAGAGCCCCGCCGTCACGGCGTCAAAGTTTCCGGCCGTCATCCAGTCGTCGGAGTGCATATTCACGTCGCATTTCATGCCGTCCGCGAGCAAGCCCCGAAGCTGTGCCCGGTAGCTGTTCGGCCCGTGCTCGTTGTTCGGCCAGAAGACGTGGATGCCCGAAGCATCCGTGAAGAGCTTCACGTCGCCGAACAGGACGAACGCGACACGATTCTGGGTCCCGCCCGTAGGCGAGGCCCGCCTCGAACAGCACATTGGGGCGAGCCTGCCAGCGTTCCACCTTCTCGCTGCTTTCGCCCGCCTTGCGCAGGGAGGGATGCAGAGCCGAGAACTCGTCGGGGGTGAAGATGGCAAGGACGCCCTGTGCCTTTTCCATCCCGCGTTCGACGACTTTGGCGATGAACGCGGTGCCGCCCATTTCCTTGCGCACGTCACGGAACCACAGCGGCGACAGCCCCATCGAGCGCAGGAAGTTCTCCACCTCGTCGACCGCGCGCTCGTTGCGCCCGTGGATCACGAAGACCTTCGGTTTGTTCGCCACGGAAACAATCTTCCTTTCTTCCGCGGCCTCGCCGACCGGCAAGTGATCGTCGAGCGCGGCCTTGCTCTCGGCGACGCGTACACCTTCGTCCGTGATGGTGATGCTGTACCCCCCGCCGAAATGTTTCGCGAGCCGCTTGCGAAGGAGTCGGTCTGCAGCCCGTTTGTAGCCCTCCTCGTCCAGGCCCGTCGCGGTGAACGTCTCCTGGTTCGGGTGGATCTGGAACGTCGCGGCCCTCAACGACCACTCGTGCAAGTACGCGAGCAGTCGTCGCGCCTTCTTGTTCACCTCGTGTACCTCGTCGTTCATCGAGACCGCCCTTGTCGCCCCGATTGGCAGGAGCTGGTCCAGAATCGCAGGGTCCTCCATCGCCTGTACACCGGAAGCGGTGCTGGTCACCTCGGTCTGCCCTGCCCGTGCCGCGAGCCCCCGTTCCACCAACCGCTGGGCCGCCGCTCGGTACGACGGGAAGTCGAGGGATTGGTCATGCTCGCTGTAGCCCAACACGAACGAGGCGCCGCAAACCTCCAGGTGCGCCTGATGAAGGCGTAGGAGAAGGATGCGGGCGTTCCGATTGAGTGCGTACACGGGGTCCATCGCCACCCCGTCGCTCGAGGGGCTCGGACGCGACGTCACCCCGAGTGACCCAGGTTCCGGCGCTGGCACCGCCGCTGGGTTCAAGTCGTGAGCCTCGATGTCCAACACGCCTTCCGTGCCGTCCCGGCGAGGGTCACGACAAGGGCGGTGTCGAGCGTCGAGGCGGCCACATTCGGTGGCAGCACCTGGTGCCGCTGCCGCGAGGCTCGTCGCTCGCCGAGATGAGCGCGGCGCTGCAGACCCAGCGCGCCCTTGCCACCCTCCCCATGCTGCAGACCCAGTATCGTGACGGGCTACACAAGAAGCAGCGTTCCGTCGCTGGGATGGCCGAGGCCGTCGAGTGCGGCCAGAATGAGTTGCGGCGAACCCTCCGAACCATGAACAGGGTCCGCACGATGCTCGGGTCCTGACCGACGTTGACGATGGACAGATACAGCGCGTAGAGCGCCAGCCAGACGGAAATGGAGACCCAGAGCGGGCCCGACTCCGACCATCCCGCGAGAGCCACGATCGACAGGCCAGCGCCCGCCACCGCCACTGCCATTAGATAGCGATCCTGGTAGTGGAGGTGAAAGAGGCTCGGCGCGTCGAGAAAGCTCACGCGCCGCAGGAAGTCGCGGACAGGCAGCAGGCCCCGCTCTCCGAGCAACGGTCGGAACTGGTCAACCACCGAGATGAACGCGAGCAAGTAGATCGCTGCAAGGCCACGCTGCAGCGTCAGCCGCACCCACCAGATGCTTCCGACCAATCCCTCCATGGGGAATCGCACATCAAGTACGTTGGGATGGGAGGTCCTTCAGCGCGCGCCATCCATCCGCCACTGCAAGTGTCCAGATGGTCGCGTTGATCGCCGCGGAAGTCAGGCACCAGAAGCACCACGCCCCAACCTTCCTCGGCTGCTCCCAGGTGAGGAAGGCGCTCGCGCCCAGAGCGGCGGAGGAAACGGCGGTCAGGCCGACGGGCTGCCACGGCTTCTCGCGAAGCGAGCTCCGACCCGCCCACAACGCCAAAGTCGCCATGGCAGCGTAGCCGACAGCGCCCACTGCAGCGTTGGGGACACCGAAGTGGACCGCATGACGCGATCGACCGACGCGTTCGCAGCCCGAGCCGAAAAATGGGCACGCCAAAGATCGGATGAGCCCACCGTGGTAGCCGAGCATGTAGAGCGAGTCGAGCACCCCGGCGACAGCAAGACCGGCGATCAGCCTACGGCGAGACTCGACGCCCATGGTCATCGCACCGCACCGCTGCAGGCCATGTGCCGCTACAACGGACCGTCAAGAGACGGCTTCAGGTCCGACAGGAACTGCAATCGGCCGGGCCGCCCGGCTCCACCCAAGCGGGGGATCGGATTCGGCAGCATGGCTGCCGGCGTGCATCAAGGGACGGCAACGACGCGACCCCAGACGTTCTTGGTGCCCCAGATTCCTGCGCGCAAGCACTCGAGCTGCACGATCTGGCTGTGATCGACGAAGAGGTTCACGTAGGGGCCGTACGTCTTGACGTACCACGTGAACACGTCTGGGTCGGCCGCCTCGAACATGACCCGCTCAAGGCCGACATCGGCCACGATTTGCGCCACGACGTCGGTGCGCCATCGCGACACGCACTCCGTGATGCCCTCCGATTCGACCATGATCATCGAGGCGCCCGCCGCTAGGTGTCGCTTCATGAGCGACGTGGCCCACGCCACGTCTTTGACCCCCTCTGCCTCGAGCTCCGCGACCGAGCTGGCTCCACCTGCTCCGAACTGGATCCCGACCTCGGGCTTGGGCTTGAGCCCGCTCGCGCGCACTCTCTCCGTGAGGCGCACCACGTCCTCGTCGGCGATGACCAGGAAACCCGAGGACACCTCGACGATGTCGAACCCGACGTCGCGGCATTCGCCGAGGTAGCGATCCAGCGCCTGGCTGCCGAGGGTCAGCACGTGCTCGATGAAACCGCCTGTCGAGACCGCAACCTGGTGCTTGTGACACAGATCGACGAGGTCGCGAACGGCACGACGGGGCATCAGCGCGAACGAGCCGCCCGCGAACTTGAGCGTATCGATCCACGCACCCATCGTCTCGAAGAGGTCCTCGAGCGCGCGCCGGCCCAGCGGCGAATAGTAGGGTCCTCGGATCTCGGTGACACCGCGCGTGCGCGGCTTGTCCGCCGACCGGTTCAGGGGCACGAATGCAAACGCGCGATCCATGTCGCTCATGGGGTCTCCTCCAGCAGTCGGCAGAGGTCCTCGACGTGGGCGCGCTCCAGATCGGCCACGCAGCCTTCGATGCACTCTCGTCGATGCTCGGAGACGCGGTCCTCGGTCAGCTGCCCGAATTTCGCGCAGACGTCTTCCCACGTCATAGGACGGGTCGGAAAGCCGCGATAATCGCGTTTCTCCTTGGTGAACCAGGCTCCTGCTTGATTCTGGAGGCCGACGCGGCACGGCAGCTCGCGTGGGAAGCAATGACTTTGCGCCGGATCGGGCCGGACGACGACGCGCCGTAAGAGCTCCTGCACGTCCGCGCGCAGGATCCGGTCCGGCGTGAACTGGGCCGGCATCACGCGGCGATCGAGCGCTGCCACAGCGAGCAGGTACGGCAGCGAGTGGTCCGCTTGCTCTTTCGTGCGCACTTCGAATTTCGATCCCTCACGGCCCCCTCCGATGATGTCGAACGCGACGTCGAAGATGTCGACCTCTATCGCGCGCACGGCCGACGGGGCGACGTCGTGCTCGGCCACGAGCTCCAGGACGGCCTCGATCGCCGATTGTGCGTGCACCTCGGCGTTGAAGCGCTTGGTCGCCGTGGCGGTCACGCGCTCGAGATTCTCGGTCGACCAATCGATGTCGAATGGACCGCTGAGGCTTTGCATGAAACCCTTGGTGCCCTCGAACGCCTCGGGTGGCCCGGTGATGCCGCGGGCGGCGAGGAGCACGCAATGGGTCGCCACCATGGCCGCGTGAGCGGACGCGAGGCCCTTCCAGTGAGAGAGCGTCCCGGTGCGCGTGACGCGCAGAGCCGGCGACACCGTGGCGGCGATCGCCATCGCGTGGGTGGTGCGCTCGACATCCAGCCCCATGGCGCGAGCTACCCCGGCGGCTGCCGCGCACATCCCCTGGGTCGTATGGTCGAACCCTCGCTCGCGCAGCGGCGCCTCGTCCGAGAGGCGGCACTGCACCTGGTACGCCACGGCCAGCGCGATCAAGAGGCTCTCACCGCTAGCGCCCGCAGCCTGGGCCGCGGCGAGCACCGCCGCCAGGTTGTCGCTGGGGTGACAAGTTTCTCCGGGCGCGAGGTATGCGTCGTTGAAGTCGAGGTACCGGACGAGGGCCCCGTTGAAGAACGCCGCACTCTCCGTCGGAGCGCGTCCGCCGCCCATAAGGGTGCACGTTGGCTTTCCGCCGGCGTCGTTGAGCCCGGCACGGATGGCGTTCGCCGGAAGGCTATCGAGCGCGGCCAGACCGCAACCGACGGCGTCCAAGACCCGGCACTTGAGCGTGTGACGCGCCCGAGTCGACAGCGCATCCCAGGAGGATCGGGCCACGAACGCCGCCACGTCTCGGGCGACAGTCACACGGAGAGACGGTGCAACCGCAATGCCGCTGCCATGATCAAGAGCGCGCGCCGCCGCGGCATGCCCAGTGCTCCGTCTTCGATGGAAAGGAGCAGACATGCCGTCGGAAGCGCAGGCGCGATCGCGGCAGGTGGCGGAGGCGGCTCGGGAAACTGAGTGGAGAAAGACGAGCTTCTTGCGCGAGCTCTTCCTCGGCAGGCTGCACATCGAGTGGGTGCACCCGTTCCCGACCACCGGTTTGCCGCGCCCCACGTTTCAGCGCTTCTACTCGGGTCTCAAAGATCTCCTGCTTACGCGGGTCGATCCCATCGCCATCGACGCGACAGGCGAGTACCCACCCGAGGTGATCGAAGCGCTGGCCCGGCTGGGCGCGTTCGGGATGAAGATTCCGACCGAGTACGGTGGGCTCGGGCTGACCCAACGGGAGTACGGCGCGGTCATGCAGCTCCTGGGGAGCTACGACGGGAACCTGACCGCGCTCCTCTCGGCGCATCAATCGATCGGAGTGCCGCAACCGCTCAAGCTCTTCGGAACGGAGGAACAGAAGAGCAAGTACCTGCCCCGTTGCGCCCGCGGCGCCATCTCAGCTTTCGCCCTTACCGAGCCGACGGTCGGCTCCGACCCGGCCCGCATCGCATGCACGGCCGAGCGCACCCCCGACGGGAAGGCGTTCGTCCTCAACGGAGTGAAGCTCTGGTGCACCAACGGGACACTCGCCGAGCTTCTGGTCGTGGTCGCGCGCACGCTGCCGGGTGGCGGACTGAGCGCGTTCATCGTCGAGACCGCGTGGCCGGGAGTCGAAGTCCTGCGCCGGTGCCGGTTCATGGGGCTCAAGGCGCTCGCGAACGCCGAGCTCGCGTTCCGCGACGTCAGGGTCCCGCGAGAGAACCTCGTCGGCGAGGAGGGTCGTGGGTTGAAGATCGCACTCGTGACCCTCAATACGGGGCGACTGACGCTTCCCGCTGCGACGACGGGGTCAGTGAAGGCGTGCGTGGAGGTCTGCCGCAAGTGGTGCAACGTGCGTGTGCAGTGGGGGCAGCCGATCGGAAAGCACGAGGCGATCACGCACAAGCTCGCCGACATGGCCGCGACGGGCTTTGCCATGGAGTCGGTCGCCGAGCTCGCCGCCGCAATGGCGGACCGAAAGGACTGCGACATCCGGCTCGAGGCCGCCGCCGCGAAGGAATGGAACACGGTACGGGCGTGGCAGATCATCGATGACAGCCTCGAAATCCGTGGCGGGAGGGGTTTCGAGACGGAGCGGTCGCTCGCCGCCCGATCCGAGTTTCCCATCGGGATCGAGCGCATGATGCGCGACTCGCGGGTCAACCGGATCTTCGAGGGTACAAGCGAGATCATGCACCTTTTCATGGCGCGTGAGGCCGTCGACAAGCACCTCGCGGTAGCGGGTGCGCTCATCGACCCGACCGTGTCTCGGAAAGGCAAGCTCCTGGCGCTCGTACGCGCATCAGGCTTCTACCTCCTCTGGTACCCGCGCCTCTGGCTTGGCTGGGGCGCGTGGCCGCGCTTCCGCGCGTTCGGCCGGTTGGCGCGACACCTGCGCTTCGTGGACCGTGCGAGCCGAAAGCTGGCACGAGGCATCTTCCACGCGATGCTCATCCACCGAGGGGCTCTCGAGCGCCGGCAGGCGCTGCTCTTCCTCATCGTCGACGTGGCGATGGACCTCTTCGCGATGACGGCGACCGTTCTTCACGCTCAGGCGCTTCGTGACAGCCAATCGGCGTGCGCTGCCGAAGCGGCGAGTCTCGCGGACATCTTCTGCCGGACAACCCGGCGATCGGTTCGACAGCACTTCCGCGGCTTCTGGCGCAACGACGACGCGCTCCGCTATCGCGTCGGTCGGGCCGTGCTTGCGGGGCAGCATGCGTGGCTCGAAGCTGGCATCGTGGGGCTTCGCTTGGACGCCGAGTCGCTGGCGCCGGCAATCCCCCCCGAGGGTGCGAAGGATGGAGGACGAACGATGAAATGCTCGAGCGTCATGAAGACGAAGGTCGAATCCTGTCGACGCGACGAATCGGTCGAGTCCGCGGCCGAACGCATGAAAGTTCGCAACATCGGTTTCCTTCCGGTCTGTGACGACACGGGAGCAGTGGTCGGCACCCTCACGGACCGAGATCTGGCCATGCGGGCCCTAGGCGAACACCGGCGAGCATCCGACGTGCTTGTGCAGGACGTGATGACGGCCGAGATTGTGTGCTGCTCACCCGACGACGACCTCAGCGTTGCCGAACAGCTGATGGGCCAGCACCAGAAATCTCGGATCCTTTGCACGGACGCCAACCGTCATCCGATAGGAGTCATCAGTCTCTCGGACATTGCCCACGTCGAGCCGCGAGCGAAGGCGTCGGAAGTTCTCGACGCGGTCGCGGCCCGGGAATCGACAGCGTGAGCGCCTGGCGAGCTTGTCACCGAATTGGAGAAGGCATGGTGTTGCGTACCTGCCAGATCGTCGCTCGCGAGGGCGTCGAGCTCCGCTTAGGTTCATCCAGGCCCTGAAGTCTATTTCCGATCGACCCGGGTGGCTGCAGGGCTGCCTTACAACCAGGGGCACCGACGTCCAGCCGCGACTCTAGCTCGAACACGTGCGATACGTCGGCGCACGGACTGGAGCGGCCAGCGTCTCCCCCCATTCACACGGACATACGTCTGGTCGGATGCGCAAGCCGGTGAGGCAGGAGAGCGCCGTGCACTGTCGCTCGTTCATCAATCGCATTGCTCCGCATTCATCGACATTGCAGCGGACGCGTCGCGTGGATCCAGTTGTGGTCTTGCGGCGTGCGGCATGCATGCACCAACGTGTTACGAAGATCGAAAAGACCGGAAACATGCGGCTTGGGCGGGCTGCGCGTCGAACAAGGCGGTTTGGCGCGCAGCCTGTCCCTCTATGCGTCATGAAAGCTGCCACGCAAGCCGCCGTCGCGCGCCGATCGGCACAACGACGCTGCTGGTTCGCACCGTAGCGGTGCGTGCACCGCCGTCTGCTTGTCGGTCCTGGCCAGGGATTCCGCGCCGCAACCGCAGCCTGTTTTGCCACCGTTGCACCAGGCGAAGCCCTCGCTTCCTGAGATTCGAGGCGACCTGAAAGGCCAACAGTGTCGTGAGCCGACTCAACGTCGGTGGCATCGCTCCTCGCATGGGTGCACTCCTCGGCTGGATGGTTGTGCTCGCCTTGTAAGGGACCGAGCCATGAAGAGCTGCGCGGTCTACATGCCTTTCGGCGCGTCAGGGACGGCGCTCCAGGTGAGCTTCCGATCGCCCGCCTGACCTCTCAGCTAGCTCCTGGGTGGCCGTCCTGGCGACCGTTTGCAGGGGTGCCACCGTTTGAGTGCCACCGGCGGCTCGCGGTTCCTCGCGCCGTAAACGTCCGTGCCAATCGCCACGATGACGAGGGTGCCCCGGACGCACGCCGATTCGACTGAAGTAGACTTGGACCTCCTCGGCCATTTCCGCTGACCTGGTGGAGAACGCAGGATGCGCCGCCACAGGCCGCCCAGGTACCTGAGTCGAGCAGTTCATTCTTGTCGTGACGCTCAGCGGGAGGGAGCGACCGACATGAGCTCCTTGGTCCGGTCCGGTGGGGCAGGTTTCCGTTCGCACGTCGGCCTGCTGACGAGCGATCGCCTGCGCCGCTGGCGAAGTTCACCTCGAGTGCGGTGATGACCAGCGCGAACGACTTGGCCACATACGAGATTGAAGCCCCGCTCATCCTCGGTGCTCATCTCGCGCGCCCCTCCGGCGAACAGATTGACGTCGGGGCTGCGGCGCAGCAAGGAGGGCTGAGCCGGCGCGGCCACGCCGAACCGACGAGACCGCTCGGCGCATCGTGTGCGTCCGCAGGGTCTTATGCGCATCGCCTTGCTATCGACGTGTGCGGTGCCCGTTCCGCCCCGCGGCTACGGGGGCACCGAGCTGATCGTGGCGGAGCTGGCGAAGACGCTGACGCGGCTGGGGCACGCCATCACCGTGTTCGCCACGGGCGACTCTCGCCCCCACGCGAAGCTCTGGTCGCATTTCGGAACTGCCCAGTGGCCTCCGAATCCCGCGCTCGAGCTTCGACACGCGGAGGCAGCGTGGTCGACAATCCTCTCAGCCGATCCGCCTTTTGATGTGGTGCACACGCACCAGATGCTGGCCGTCGCGTGCAGGACTCCCGGGGTAATCCCTGTCGTCGTCACGCTCCACAACGAGGCGGACGCAAGCCTTTGCGAGCCGTTGCCCGACGTCACCTACGTGGCAATCTCGCGGCGTCAGGCGATGCGATCGGGACCGACGCGCGTATGCCACGTCGTGCACCACGGACTGGACGTCGACCTTTACAGCGCAGGCTCCGGGGCCGGCGGCTGGCTCGCATTTGTCGGCCGCTTCGCGCCGGAAAAGGGACCGGAGGTAGCGATTGATGTCGCGTGCGAGGCAGGCATGCCCCTTCGCATGGGCGGGGCGCCCCACGCGTGCAACGCGCGCTTCTTCGAGACGGATGTCAGACCACGCCTCCTGCGCGCCGGTGGTCGCGTCCGCTGGGACGGTGAGGTGTCCCTCCAGCCCAAGCTGGCGATGCTCGCCGGTGCCCGGGCAACGCTGTTCCCCATTGACTGGGAGGAGCCGTTCGGGCTCGTCATGATCGAGTCGATGCTCGTGGGCACGCCGGTTCTGGCGTTTGCCCGTGGCGCCGCCCCCGAGGTAGTCGAGGATGGCATCACGGGCTTCGTCGTGCGCGACGCGCGCGAGATGGTCGACCGAGTCCGTCGGATCGACGACATCGATCGCATCCGCTGCCGAGAGCGGGCGCGCTCTCGTTGGAGCTCGTCGCGAATGGCGCTGGAGTACCTCGGGGTCTACCAGTCCGTTGCGGCGCACCGGTGAGCTGTGCGAAGACTGCGCAGCGGCCGGTTGCGTACTGCGGCGGATGCCTGAGCGCAAACGGCCTCAATCGAGCGCGCTCATTCCTCCTGGTAGCAGATGCGGTGCGCCTCGGGCGAGATGTCGATGAGCCGCTCGAGCTCGATCACCCCGAGCTGAGTGGGCAGCGGCCAGCGCGGGTCAAGGCTGCGGACCATCTCGCCGTGGTACCGCACGAAGTTCCCGAAGTCGCTTGGGAAAGCGCGTGGGCTGACACCCAGGAGCGCGCCGCCGTTATGGGCCGTAGATTCGAGCGCCGCCCAGCGCTGCAGCGGCGCCAGGCCGATCGACTGCACGCCGTGCGAGAACAGCGTCATGTCGACGCGTTCGAAGCGCGCGCGTCTGCTCAGGAACTCCTCCAGCGCTTCCGCCGAAGTCTGCGAATTGAACACCATCCAGAACGGGATCGCCCGCGCGCGCAACGTCCAGTACGGGTCGAGCAGGACGAACGACGAGACGAACAGGCGTTTACTAGTTTCGCGCCGCATCTCGTACCACCGCGCGAAGATGTCGGCGACGAAGGGAGAGGCGGCCTCCGGCTGCTCGAACGAGATGCGTACGACTCGGAGTCGCCGGCGGACAACAAGCCGGCGAATCTCGTCCACGAGGTCGCCGTCGAAGCCCCACTCGGCCTCGGGGCTCCGTCCGTCCACTTGGGGCGGGTGCCACGCCGAGGCGTGAGCGTGGTGCTCCTGCAGAAAGCTTGCGACCCGCGGACCGCCATCGCGGTACTCGGCTTCTGTGGCGCCGCCGAGCGCGCCGTGCTGGAACACGTGACGCGGCCCGACACGGGCGGTGTCCCAGGTCAGGCGGCAGTCGACAATGAAGATCGTGGCTCCGGGCGCCAGCCGCGACGCCAGAAAACGCTCCCAGGCCTCACCGAGCGCGATCCGCTTCAGGCGGAAGTACGCCATGGCGTGGAGCATCAGTCGGTCCTGAACGGGATCGCTCATATGATGCAGCACCAGCTCCGGATTGCGGGCGAGCAGGACGGGCGCGTGTTCTGCGCCCCACGCCATCTGGTCGACGGCGTCGTCGACGTCGATGCCGCGCCGGCGCACCGGTACGAGCAAGGTCTGCGGCAACCAGGGAATCCCCATGGCTGCCCAGAGATGCGTGAGTGCGCCGTTGGAGGATCCGATCGCGACCGCCGGGTACGAGCGCCGGGGATACATCGAGACCACCCAGCGCGCGATCCGTTCCGCGTGCACCCGGCCGACATTGCGTGGGGAGATCGCCTCGGATCGACCCGCGCGAATGAACAGGAGCTCTCGGGCGCGCGCGGGCAGTCGATCGAGCACGTGCGATGCGGGCGCGATCAACAGCCGCACGTTCGTGAGGCGGGTGCCCATCGCGGGCAGCCCCTTGCTCCGCAGCGTGCAGGCGACAGCGCGCAGCATCGTCATCGCGGAATCGAAGTCGGCGACAACGTCGTCGGGGTTCACGTGCTTGCCTCGGACAGAAACGGTGTGATCGCCCGGGCCAGCGCATCGGGTGCCGAGAAATTGAGGGCGTGCGCTCCGCCCGGAATGACCAGCGCGCGTCCGCGCGGGAGGCGGCGCACGACTCTATCGACGAACGCCTGCGGGGCGATGCTATCGAGCTCGCCTCGGACGACGAGGGTGGGCGCGGCGACGCGCGGCAAGTGCTCGAGCAGCGGGTCGCGCAGCGCCTTCCGGTACGTCGCGATGGCGCGCGGGAGCCCGCAGTCGAGATAATCCGCGATCAGGATCGCGTTGAGCGCGAGCGGCTCGTGGCGCCCGGACCGCAGCCAGCGCGCGAGTTGCTCGACGACGCTGGCGTCCGGATCCGTCGTCGGCCCCTGAAGGACAAGGCGACCGACGCGAGGCGTGTAGTGCACCGCGAGGCGTACTGCGATTCGGCAGCCGAACGAGTTGGCGAAGACCGCCGCCCGTTCGAGATGGCAGGCTTGCATCCAGCCTGCGAGCACGCTTGCCTGTGCGTCGAGTCCGAGTGCGTGCCGCGGCTTCGAGCTATGGCCGAAGCCGGGCAAGTCCGGCGCGTACGCACGAAAGTGCTCGCCGAGACGCACGAGCAGCGGCGCCATATACCGGCTGGAGACCCCGATGCCGTGGACCAGCAGGACCGGAGGCTTGCGCGCGAGCTCGGGCGCGCGCGACAGGCGCGTGTAGATGTCGTGGCCATCGACCCTGGACGAAGCGGCCTCGCGTGAGGTCGACGTCGCGCAGGTCTGCATGCGTGCAGTCGATGCGGGCAGCGGGCCAGAAGCGCGTGAGGACCACCGCGAGCGGTCGAAGCGGCCAAACTCCGGATGCCTTACGCTCGGGGCGCCGCTGACATGGCCGGGGCGGACCCGCCCTGTCCGAAAGGCGAGTCACACGTCGGTGGGCTGTCGCGTCAGGCGTGATGCCTCTTCCTTCCAGGCCCGTTGCGCATTCTCGAACTGTTCTTGAAGAGCTCGAATCGTATCCTCGTCGGCGTGGCGCTTGAGCGCTTCGGCGAGCTCGCGCGCGCATTGCTCCGATTGCCGCATCAGTTCGTCGAGCCTGTCCATCCGAGGCCCCAAGGCCCAGTCGTCTCGACCGAGCACGCATCGAGATCAGGCATCGGCGAAGTCCAGCTCTTCGCCGAATGCGGCTCCCGTGAAACGCCGGATAGCTTCGCGTAAGCCCAGGGCCACAAACTCCATACGTGACGTGTCGCTCTCGCCCAGGCGCAGGCGTGCTGCTTCCCAGAGATGTCGGACGCCCTGCAATCGGAACCCGAGGAGTCTGGCCCCGACGACATCGGCCGCCAACGCGTCATCGCTCGCCACGACAATACCCGTCTCGACAGCATGCCCTCCCAAGGGGCCACTCGCGATCATCGCCGGATGACCGGTGATTACCGCGAGGTGGATCGGGAAGCGCTTCGCCATGGCCGCAATGAAAGAATGCATGTCATCGAAGAACGCGTTCGTGTGCGCCTTGGTAGAGCGCACGCCAATGCCATTCGGCTCTGGATGCGGCCCGCGGGCTATTGGGTCACGCAGCCATCTTCCGGCACTCGTCCGGGCAGTTGTGGCACAGCGCTGCGCAGCGGCCGAGGTTCTCGTGTCCAGGTGCGTGGCGCTCGCATATCTTGGCGCATGCCTCGCAAATGAGCGCGCACGCGCCGCAAGTCATCGCCTTGACGGACGAGTTTCGCGCCATGAGCGCCGCCGACAGCTGGCATACCTCCTCGCAGTCGATGCACAGACGAGCGCACTCTACGAGTTCAGCGTTCGCGGCGTCGATCGTCTGCGCACCGCACGCTCCGCATTCGGTAGCGCACGTCAAACACGCTTCGATACATGCGCGCAGGCCCGGGTCTGCGCCACGCGCGAGGGATGTGTCGACTTGCTGCATGATCGCCTCCACACGCCGACGGAGCGAGAATCAAGCCATGCCCATTTTCGACCTCGGCGCGCCGCGATCCGTGCCTCGTCCTCGCCGACGTTCGCTGCGATCGCGACCACCACGCCGCTCGGGCTCGGGGCGCGGCACGAGCCGGGGGACGTGATCCGAACGGGACCCTGCTGACTCTCGCCATCGATTGGTGCGGCTCGGTCGCACCTTCTCGCGGTCGTGCGGGAACGTGGCTCCTGCTCGACCGGGAGTCAGGTCCTTGAGGTCGCTCTTCACGAGCTTGGGCCGTCCGCCGCGCAGATGTCGTCCTCGCCCTGGGGTGGGGTCGCCGGTCGCCGCCTTCCTAACGTTTCCGCCCTCGTCGGCCGCGATCTGCGCGAGCAGCCTGCCGCTGGCGGCGGACTCGGGTGCGCCGCGCTCGATGTCCTGCTGGGAGGCGAACCGAAAGCCTTGCAAGCTGCACGGGGCGGCTGGGATAGGGCGGCTCAGCTCTTCTTCGGCGTCTCGACCTCGAAGGTCGTCACCTGTTGCTCGATCACTTCGCTCTGGCATTTGGGACAGTGCAGGTCGTGCTTCTCGAGGTGGTGCTCGTAAGCAGCAATCGACTGCTCCAGCTCGAATGTTCTATCGCAAGTGCGGCAGTGAAACTCGTAGGTAGGCATGTCGCTCCTCCTTACGAGCGCCGGTGCAACCTGCGTGCGGCCTTCGCTCGTCCAACGCGTCATGCCATGCCGCCTCGGTTAGCCGGGCCAGCAAAGGATCGAGGCCGCCGCCGCAGGCCCGGGCGCCGCCCCGGCCCTCAGCACGCGACCCAGAGGCTCCGTAGATCGGTGGGGAGCTGACCGGCGGCGTCCTCCACATCCTTTTCGGGGAGCCACCGCTTTACGGCGGCGAACACCGCCGGGGCCAGGCGCGTCGCAAGCTCCGGCGTCGTCTGCGGGTGCTCGGCGAGTTCGCCCACGAACTCGCGCTCGTCAAACCTGGCAGCCGTCTCGGTGCGGTGAAGCATGCATGCCCCGACGAGTGGCCGAAGCGTGTTCGGCAGCGCCAACAGCAGGTTGCGGGCTTCGCCCCCGCTCAGTCGCCGCGAGAAGGTGCACATCACGGCCATGAACGCCTCCGCCGAATCGATGCCAGGCGGAAGCACTCCGGAGCGGTCGATGTCCGCCAAGATCGATGCTCGGCAGCGTCACCTCCGCGCCCCGCCCCTTGCCGCGTGCCCGAACGCGCGGGTACGTGAGCGACACGTGCCGGCCGCCGAAGCCGACCGGCGTCGTGACCGTACCCCAGTGATGATGCGTCCGGCCATCGATGTGCTGCCCCTTCGGTCCGGCGATCGTCGCGGCCTCCTTCGCCAGCAACTCCGACAGGGCGACCATGCCCATCTGCTGCACGAACGCCAGCAGGCCCTTCGTGGTCGCGTCCATGGCCAGCAGCAGCGGCAGCATCAGCTGCTGCATCGCCACGCTCATCGTGACCGGCGTCCCCTCTTGCTTCCTTCCTCTGAATGCGGCTCTCTTCTTCATGGCGGCTCCTTTGCCCGTGGGGGCTCAGTTCCTGGCAGACCTGATTCTCAGGCCGGCCGAGGAGCCGCCGCTACTTCACGATTTCAACAGAGGCCGGGGCATTCCCGCGCTCGCGCACGAGCTCCACATCCTCGTCGTCGCAGAAGGGATTGAGACTGCCGGGGAGCGTGATGCGCTCGCAGCGATCGGATGCGATTTGCTTCAGGGATACCTATTTGCAAAGCCCGGCAAACCGTTTCCGCAAGTAGCGTGGTAGCCGCGGGGAGTTTCCAACCTGATACGTGCGTACTTCACATAACGCTTTTAGGCGATTTGACGTTGCCGCCCTGCGCGTTCTGAGTGATCGGCATGCTTAGCGGGAATGCGCGGCAGCTCGAACCAAAAGCAACTCCCCATGCCCGCCCGCGACGCGCAGCCCACCCGCCCGCCGTGTCCCTCGGCAAGTCTCTTGACCGTGGCGAGCCCCAAGCCCACGCCCGGCACGGCGTCGGTGCCGCGCACAAATGGTTGAAACAGCTTCTTGCGGATCGGTTCGGGGATCCCCGGGCCGGTGTCCGCAACCTCTACGCGCACGAGCGGTCCCGCGTCGCGCACGCGCACCGTTACCAGCCGTTGGTACGCGTCACCCATGTGGCGGATGGCGTTGCGCACCAGGTTCAGCACCAAGCTCACGATGCAGCCAGGGGCGCACGCGGCCTGACTCTCCGGGCCGGGCTCGAGGCGCAGCTCGATGTGGGCGGCGGTCGCCTCGTACTGCACGGTCTCGAGGACGCCGCGAACGACCTCCCTCACGCCGGCAGTCTGCCCGGCCGCCGGCCCGGCGCCCGCGCGCGCGAATTCGAGCAAGCCCGTGACCAGCTCGCGCACGCGATCGAGCGCGCGCTCGGAGCGTTCCACCGTCGCCGTCGCCGCGCGATCGCCCACCAGACGCATCTTCGACAAGCTGAGCCCCATCGCGACCGCCATCAAAGGGCTCAAAACGTCGTGCGCAACGCGCCCCGCGAACATGTCCAGCTCCGACGCACGGATCTCGAGCGCCGCCACGGACCGGCGCCATGTGACGATCGCCAGGAGCGTTGCTCCGAGCGCCAGCGACACGAGTCCGACGTTGATCAACAAGGTGCGCCGATCGAGGGTCCGGCGCTCGGCCCTCATCACCCGGCCGATGCGCTCGGCCCGGGCGGCATTGAAGGAGACGGCCCGCTGCAGGGCTGCGTCAAGACCGTCGGTTGCTCGTTCCGCCTTGGAAAGAGAGCTCTGCGCCAGGGCCCGGTTGCCCACAGCGATTGCAGCGAGGGTGCCGCTTATGCTGTCGTCGAGAGGTCCTCTCGCGTCGGCGATCTCGCGCTGCAACGCCGGCTCGGCCGGAAAGAATGGCAGGGCCATGTACGCCGTCAGGGCTCCATCCATCGTCCGACGATCGGAGGCCAGCGCGTCTTCGGCGGAGCCTGCGCTCGCGCTGCTCGCCGAGCGCACCGCTCGCTGCAGGACCGTCTCCATTCCGCGTAGCTCCCCGCGCGCGTCGGTCAGGTACCGCACGCTCGGCATGGCGTTGTCCATGACGTCGTCAACGTGACGGTTGATTTCATCGCCGGCGTCGGTATCGACAATCGAGCCGACTAGGAAAGCCGCGACGATGGCGACCATCAGCGCGAGCTGTGCCAGCGCCAGCCGTACCGCGAGGTCATATGGCTTCCTCACGAGCGGGCGAGCCTCCTATCGGCGGGTAGCACCGGGCCGAGAAGCCTGCAAACTACGCGCGCGACGCGGATGAGCCGCTCCCGGGTCCCTGCTCAGGCCGCGATTGCGGGGGCGTGCGCTCCGCAAGCGCCTGCGTCATGCGCGCGCTCAGTTGGCCAAACGAGCATGGTTTGGCGAGAAAGTACGGGGTCCCGACGTGCGTGGCAATGCTGGGCAGATCGGCGTTGCCGGATAGCAGCAGGATGGGGATGCCCTCGAGCCCCGCGTCGCGGACGCAGAGCATCGAAGCCATTTCGGGGCCCGACATCCGCGGCATGTCGACGTCCAGCAGGATGAGGTCCACAGGTCCCTCGGCCAGGCGCGCAAGGCCTTCTAGGCCATCATGCGCAACACGAACGGTATGTCCTTCGTACGAAAGCACATCGGCTAACGCGTCGGCGACGTCTACGTCGTCGTCCACGATGAGCAGCCGAGCCATGGCCGACGTGTGCTGCCAGCAAGAGCCGTGCACGCCACATCCGCACCGTGCGCAGAAAGCCGGCAAGTGCGTGAGCAAGCAGGCGGTTCTCTCGGGGGCACCAAAGAGCAAAGAACCACCGTGGCGGGAAAGCGACGGCCCGCGCATTTCTCGACACAGAGTCGCGCTCCGTCAGTAGCTCTAAGTTACATGGGATGGCATACGTTCATGTGCTTGGACGAGCGGGCGGCTTCGCGAGCCAGGCGAATCTTGCGGGACGTGCCAGACGGATCTCTTTGAGCCCGGACGCGCTCGGTGGCCCTTTTTTCAGCGGGTGGGATTACTCCGAACCGGTCCTCGGTTTCTCGTCCTCGTGAACGGGGAAGCGGCTCAAAAAGGAGGGGTGCCCATGAGTCCGACGTGGGAGCACATCGTGAAGCTCGCAGCGAAGGTCGATGGATAACAGCGCGAGCACGATCGGCGCGAGGAGGCCCTGGAAGAGAGTCTCCGGCTCGCGCGGATGGTCCTCGATTTCAGCATCAGATCGTCCAATCCGCAAAGGGTCCCGGAGCACGCTCGCTAGCCAGTGAGATAGACCGCAGGGTGCCGAGTCCGGAGCAATAAAACTAGATTAGCCGTCGCGGTCGCAGCGCTCGAGGACGCGAAGCCCGGCATGCGCACGATACCGCTCTACCGTGCTTGTCGCGCGCGGTAGGCATCCGCTGGCCAGAGCGCCCCTCTCGCGCGGCGCGCTGGGCGACCATCAGGCACCGACGTGCACGGCCTGCGCTCGACCGCGCGCATTCACCACACGACGCTCTCGCGCCGCCTGCTCTTCGCGCGGTGATGAAGATCGCCAAGTCCTGAGGGTTAGAATTGGTGTCGAGGCGTCCACGCAGCACAGGCGCGTGGCGCCACTACTCGTCGCGCAACGCCGCGATCGGATCGAGACGCGCGGCGCGCTGCGCGGGGAGGAAGCCGAAGACGAGGCCGGCAAGCACCGACGACCCAAGGGCCAGGACGACCGCCTGCAGCGGGATAGGGATGGGCCACCCGAGCATCCGAGCTAGGAGCGAGGACCCGGCTACGCTCGCAGTCACGCCGACGACTCCCCCGAGAGTCGTCAACAGCGCCGCCTCCACCAGGAACTGCGCGTGGATCGCCCACTCGGGCGCGCCCACGGCGAGCCGGACGCCGATCTCGCGCGTTCGCTCGGCCACCGATGCGAGCATCACGTTCATGATGCCGATGCCGCCGACCACGAGTGCCACGGACGCGATGCTAGTGAGGAGCGCCTCGAGAGTCTTGCTCGCCCGGATCTGCGCCTGGATCACCTCCTCGGGATGTCGGATGTTGAAGTCGTCGTCATGGTCCGGCGCGATGTGGTGGCGCTGGCGCATCAACGTGGCTATCGCTTCGGCGGCAGGCCGCACGTCGTCCGGGCGATACGCCGAGCACAAGATGTCGTCGAGCCACACCTGACCTCCGCCGCGGATCTTTTTCATGGCGGTCGTGTATGGGAACATGATTGTGTCGTCTTGGTCCTGTCCCTGTGCCGATTGTCCCTTGGCTGCGAGCACGCCGACGACACGGAACGGCGCTGCACCGATGCGGAGGATCTCCCCGACCGCGTCGGCCTCGCCGAAGAGCTGCGCCTTTACGGTCTTGCCGACCATGCAGACGGAGGTGGCGCGCTCGACTTCCTCGTCCGTGAAAGCGCCGCCCGAATCGATGGTCCATCGCTTGATGTCGAGATAGTCGAGCGACACGCCACGGTAGTGCGTCGTCCAGTTGTGGGCGTTGCGAACGGCTACCACGCTGCCGTCCACGTTCGGCGACACGCTCCGGACCTGCGGAACCTCATGGAGGATCGCCTCTGCATCGCTCATTACGAGGTTGCGCGCACCGTACGTTCCGGTGCGCACGCCGTTGATGTTGCGCGCCCCGGCTTCGACCCACACTAGGTTGTCGCCGAGCGACTGGAGCTGCGCCCGTGCGCGCGCGGAGCCAGCCTGCCCGATCGCGATCACCCAGACGACGGACGCGACGCCTATGGCGATGCCGAGCGAGTTGAGGGCCGTGCGCGTTTTATGTCGCGCCAGGGACCGCATTGCGTGAAGGATGAGGGTCGCCAGCGACACCGTGCCGCGGAAGCGTAGCAGCGCGACGTCGCTGCGCCGTCATCACCACGCAAAGGCCCTTGCCAAAAAACCCAACATGCTGGTCCGCGGCAAGCGGTGCGTTGCGCCTGCGATTACACGTAACGACGCACCTGGACCACGGAGCGGGTGCGGCGGCCGCAACGCCGGCTCCAGGAAGGACCGGCTCCGTTGACCTCAGGGGGCCGCTGGGCCTATACGGAAGAGCATTCCGGCGCGCCTCCTGGGTGCGGCTCGTGAGCTCCCAGCCCAAATTTCGTGGTCCGTGTCGAGGCAGTCCACGGGCGCAAAAAAGGCGCATGCTGCCGGGTATTGGCCTCGACTTCCGCGACCTGCTCGACAAGGTCATTGACGCCATCTTCGTGTTCGACCGCGGCGGCCGGTGCTGTTACGCGAATGCGGCGGCGGAACGGCTCGCGGATACGGAGCCTCTGATTGGGCGCCGCTGGGACGAGGTCGCCCCGTTCCTCCAGACCGCGCATGTCGCCGACGCGCTCCGCGACGCGAAGCTTGTCGAACTGGGGCACGTGGTCGAGCTCCTACACCCGAATCATGCACGCTGTTTCGAGGCGCGGTTCCGCGCGCTCGATGGCGACCTCGTCATGGTCACGTGTCGCGACGTGAGTAGCCGCAAAGAGCTCGAGATCACGTACGCGGATCTTTGGCGCCTCCTGGACGTGTGCCCCTGGCCGGCCCTCCAGTGGGAGATGAGCGGCACCATATACGAGGCAAACCCGGCATTCCTTCAGCTCGTCGGCTACACCCGCGAGGATCTGGTCCACGGACGGATCAGATGGGAAGCAATGACCCCGCCCGAGTGGCGCGCAGCCGACGAGCGAGCGCTCGAACAGCTCCGCACGCGCGGCTGGGAAGACCCCTACGAGAAGGAGTACGTGCGCAAGGACGGCTCCCGCGTCCCGGTCCTCTTGGCGGGCGCGCTCGTCTCGCGCGCGTCGCATCGGGGCCTTTCGTTCGCCGTCGACCTCGCGCCGCTGAAGGCTCTCGAGGAGGCGAACCGCATCAGGGAGGAATTCCTCGCGATGATGAGCCACGAGCTACGGACGCCGCTCAACGCTATCCTGGGCTGGGCAACGCTCCTGCGGCAAGACTCACGAGACGAGGCGAGGCTCGGTCGCGGCCTCGAAGTCATCGAGCGGAACGCGAGGACGCAAGAGCGGCTGGTGAGCGACCTCCTGGACATGGCGCGCTTCACCAGTGGCAAGCTGAAGCTGACGTTCGCGCGAACGTCGCTCCGGGAGATCGCCAGCACGGCGGCCGAGAGCATGCGGACCCTAGCCGAAGCCAAAGGTGTGCGGATGATCGTGAACATCGACCACGAACTGCCCTCCCTGGTCGGCGACATCGCGCGGTTGCAGCAGGTCGTCGGCAACATCCTCAGCAACGCGGTTCGCCATACCCCCCCGGGAGGCCGTATCACCATCACCGGAGAACGCTGCGAGAACGGCGTGCGCGTGCGCATTAAGGACACGGGCCAAGGGATCGAGCCGTCGCACCTCGCACGGATCTTCGAGCGCTCTCGACAGGTCGACACCTCGACGACGCGCGCCCATGGCGGCCTCGGCCTCGGTTTGACAATCGCGCGTCATCTCTTGGAGGCGCACGGCGGTCACGTCGAGGCGCATAGCGACGGCCCCGGTCGCGGCGCCGCTTTCACGGTCACGCTCCCGGTTCGTGCGGTCGACACCTCGCTCGGCCCGTTCTCGGACCTCCCCAGCGGCGGGATGGACGACACCGCGGCACCGAGACCGCTCGACGCCATCGCTGCAGACGTCGACCTCGCCGACGTGCGCATTCTCGTGGTCGACGACGACCGCGATTCGCGCGACCTGCTCGGCATCTTGCTCGAAGCGGCAGGTGCGAAGGTGACGGCCGCATCTACCGCGCGCGAGGCTCTCGCCGAGCGCGGCCCGTTCGACGTCATCGTCAGCGACATCGGCATGCCCGAGATCGACGGCTACTCGATGGTCGAACAATTGCGCTCGAGGGAGGCAGGCACGCCCGTGCCGGCGATCGCGCTGACAGCCTACGTCGGACAGGCCGACGTTCACCGCGCGGCGCGCGCCGGCTTCGCGGAGCACATCGCGAAGCCCGTCGACGCGGCGAAGCTGCTCGAAGCGGTCCACCGTTGGTCACGCCCGCGTGCATCGCAACGTCCGGTGGCGTGAGGCACCGAGCGCACGGCGAGCAGGTCGTCCTAGCCGGAGGCGGGCGACACGGCACCAGCCTAGTCACATAGTCTCGCCTATCGGCTCTTATGTCGCCGGCGGCGGTCCTACCGCCGCACGGCGGGCGGTAGCCTCCCGAGCATAAATACGCAGAATGGCGACGCCGAGCGCCACGATCACCGGGCCGATGATGAGCCCCTTGAGGCCGAACACCTCCACTCCGCCGAACAGGGCGACGAACGTGACAAGCGTCGGAAATTCCTCGCCGCCCACGAGTCTTGGACGGAGCACGTAGTCCGAGAAGCCCGTGATGACGGCGACCCCCCAACAGAGCTCGAAGACGCCGCCGACAACGTGCCCTGAAAGCAGAAGTGCGACGCCGATTGGGACCCACGCCAGAAGGGTTCCGACCGCCGGGACGAACGACGCGATTGCAGTCGCGACGCCGAAGAAGAGTGGCTCGGGGACGCCCGAGATGAAGTACCCGATCATTGCGAACGCGCCCTGTGCGAGGCCGGTCACGACGGTGCCGAGGAGCGTTGCGCGTCCGATCTTGCGAAACTCGACGAACAGTTCGCGCGTGTACTCCGGACGAATGGGCAAAGCGGCCTGCGCCTGGAGAGCGAAGCGGGGCCATCGTGGAAGTACGAGCTGCATGGTCAACACAGCGAGGAAGAGCGCTAGGAGTGCGCTCGCCGTGGCGGAGGCCATTCGCTCTGCCAACGCAGCGGCCCCGGCGGCCATGGATCCGGCGATCGCCCGCACCCGGTCGACCAGCATGGCGTGCGAGACGCCGATCGCCTCGAGCGGCCTGCCGATGGTGCTCAGGATAGCCGCTGCCTTCGGTCCGCTGAACGCGGCCGCCAACTGCTCGGCCAATGCGACGCCCTTGGCGACGAAGAGGTAGCCCAGTCCCCCGACGACGATGAGGACCAGGACGGCCGATAGCGCGACGGTGATGAACGACGCGAGCGCGGGTCGCCTGACGTGGCGGTGAACGCTCTCGAAGAACGGCTGTGTCGAAAAGGCCATCAGCAAACCGAGCAGCACTCCCACGGCGACGGGCAGAGCAACCCACAGGATCCCGACGAGCCCGAGGAGCGCCAGCCAGGTGAGTGCCCCGCCCTCCGTCGGCAGGTCTGCTCCCGGCTTTCCGGCTTCGCTCTGGGTTCGCGGCGGCATGACCTCTTTGTTCGGCATTCCGTTCGGCATTCCCCGGCCCTCCCGTTACCATTATTGTGGGCACAGCGCGCACCGCGTGCGAGCTCGCGATTTGCACGTCACCCAAGCATGGCCGCGTGGTGGCCACGCTCGCGCTCCGTCGGTCTCGAGCCCCTCACATCCAGAGGTGGCGACGCCCGACGCGAACTGGAGCGCCGGCGATGGGACTTCGGTACGAGTGGGGAGGTCCGGCACTCGTTCGCATGCGTTGCGGGAGTGACCATGCATTGGGCCGAGATTGGAGACGAGAGGACAGCGCATCCCGTCGTCCTCCTCCACGGCCTCCAGGACTGCCATCGGACTTGGAAGGATGTCGCCGTGTCGCTGGCGCGGGATTGGCGCGTCCTCATGCCCGACCTCCCAGGGCACGGTCTGTCCGAGCGTCCTGATGCCGCGTACGACCTCCCGTGGTACGCGCGCATGACCGCAGCTTGGCTGCAGGCAGCGGGCATTGCCGAGGCCGACTTCGTGGGGCACTCGTTGGGTGGTGGGATCGCGCAGATGCTCCTCCTGGAGTGCCGCGACCGCATCCGGCGCCTCGTGCTCGCCGCGTCGGGGGGGCTCGGCCGCGAAATCACCCCGCTGCTTCGTTTGGCCTCGATCCCCGTCGTCGTCGAGCGCTTCGGCCAGCCCTTCCTCGGCTTGGGTACATGGCTGGCGCTCCGCGGCATTCTTCCTCCTGAGGAGCTCGCGGAGCTCAGCGCCATGAACGCGCGTGCCGGCTCGGCTCGCGCCTTCGCTCGGACGGTGCGTGACGTCATCGACTGGCGCGGACAACGGCGAAGTTTCGCGCAGCGGGCACACGAAATTCGCGCGCTACCGCCCATCGCTGTCATCTGGGGAAAGCACGACCGTGTGGTCCCGGTGAGTCACGCCCGAACCCTCGCAGAGATTGTCGACGGGGTTCAGGTCACGGTGCTCGAGGGATGCGGGCACTATCTGCATCGCGAGCAACCGGAGTCGTTCGCCCGGGTCGTGCGTCGGTTCCTCGATGCTCGGGACGCTCCGGTACCTTCCGCGGCGCGGTTTCGGAGTCACGGTGGAGGGGCTCCGACCCCGTGTTCACGCCCCGCCCCCTAGAGTCCGCCTCAGCGTTCGCCCTCGCAGGCTGAACTGAGCGGGCGACACGAGCAAGACGCCCTTCTTGCATTCGGCAGCGAGGGGCCTACGGTCGCCACATGCTTCGTGAATTTCTCGCAGTCCAGCGCGACGAGATCCTCGCCCGTGCGCGACTGCGCGTCGCAGGCAGAAGCACGCCAGCAGCCACCGACGCAGAGCTGACGCACGGCCTTCCCGTGTTCCCCTATCAACTCGACGAGGCGCTTCGCCGGGCGACTTCACAAGAGGCAGGCGACCACAGCGAGATCCAAAAGAGCGCCGGCCGGCACGGATACGATCTCTTCCGCAAGCGCCTCACCGTGGCCCAGGTGGTCCACGACTACGGGGGCCTCTGCCAGGTGATCACGACGCTCGCCGTGGAGCAGAAGGTCGCCATTGTCATTCGAAGCAGCCGATGACTTCTCCGCGCTCAACCTCTGCCTCGACGACGCCATTTACTCACTGTAACGTCGTTGATTGGAATGCGTCCCGCCGCGACCACAGCGCGGACCGAGCCGTAAAAGGTTGCCAAGCTAGTTGCTAACGCGCCTGCGGCGGATCGCGGGCGGCGGTCTTCGACCCCCCCCGCGTTCCCCCCGGCTTCGTCCCGGTCGCTGTTGAAAGTTGAGGTGGCGGTTTCACCCGCCCCGAAACCATTCTCGGGGCTTCTGATGGAAGGAACCGCCGATGAAGGACACTGCCAGTGGCCAGTGATCTTCCCCCGCTCTCGTGGACAGCGTGACTATGCTACTTTCCCGACGATTTTCTTTAACTCACATTCGATCGGACTGACGTAGTCAAGGTGCGAGTGAAGCCGGATGGATCGTGGAGTACGCGTAGATGAAGGCCAGCCCTGCATGGGCGAGTATCCGGCCGTCTCCGCGGCTTCAGCAGGTTTACGCGACACCTCGGACAGTTTACGCGGCGACGGGAGCGCGAGCCTCCACGAATCGTCCGGCGAAGGTCCAGCGGAAGGGCCGCGCCTCGCCACGGTTCCAGTGTCGGATGAAACCGAGGACGTCGTGAGCGAGGGCCGCCACGCTCTCGAAGCTGCCGTAGCGTAGGACGCGTCGCCAGGATGCCGAGCCGGCATCGCCATCACAGGGCTTCGGCCTCGATCTGCGCACGGTGATCGCCGTGCAGCCATCGCCACGTCAAGAGGGCTCGTCGCGCGCAGCAGCGACCCTGAGCCGTCAGATGCCCCATCGCGTTCACCGTCGGCAGCATCCACCGCGCGAAGGCTCCGAAGCGCAGCTCCGCCGGCGGTGCGATCACGACGAATGGGACGCCACGAAAGGTGTCGTCCACGATGTCGGCATCAGCGAATCCGACGTTCGACGCGCGACGGACGAACACCTCGGCGTAGCGCACAGTACTCTTCAGCGTCGAGGGTCGGTCGAAGCCGCGCCGTGGCAACACCTGCACGTTGCACAGGTAGACGATTTCCGTGGCGCCCAGGTCGACGGCGGCTCCGAGAGGCGCGTTGTGGAGAAGACCTCCGTCCGACAGGAGCTCGGATCCATGACGAACCGGCGCCAGCAGAGGTGGCAGCGCATACGATCCCTGCGCGACGGCCCGCAGCGCCTCGAACGAGCGTTCGGTGCGGTTCCCGCGGATCTCGACGCGCCCCGTCTCGAGATCGACGACCATGAATGCCAACATCCTGTGGTCGGTCATCATTCGCGCGAAGTCGATCCCCTGCTCGACACGTCCTCGGAAGCGGCGTGCATCGAGCAACCCGTTCTTGCGCACGTCGTGAGCCAGCATGTGTCGGAGGAGCGCTGAAAGGCTGATCTCGCACCAGAACGCCGACGCGGCAGCGGGACCGCCGGCGACATAGCGCAGCAGGTTGATGCCGCCGGCGCTAGAACCGATGATTGCGTCCGGCCTCCAGCCCGACGCGTGGAGGACCTCGAGCGCGCCCGCCGAAAACGCGCCGAGCGTCCCGCCCCCACCCAAGATGAGGAGCTTCATCGAGTCGACCCTTTGTATGCCGCCATCCATTCGGCAACGAGCCCATCGAGCAGCTTCTGCGTGGCAGCCCAGATGCGCGCATGAAAGGCCGCTATCACGTCGCGATCTCCCCAGAGTGCATCGACCCGCAGCGGCGCACCGAAGCGGAACCAAAACGGGACGGGGCGCGGCACCGGCCCGCGCCCCCAGAGGACCGGCAGGTCGTACTTTGGGTGCCCCATGAGCATCTTTCCGGTGCCTCGTAGTGTAGCGATGACATCGAACGTGTCGTCGACGCCTGCGGCGGCGAACGGAACGAGCGGCACGTGCATCTCGGCCGCAAGGCGCACGAAACCGCGGCTCTGCTGCCAGAGCAGTCTGTACTTTTGCCGGCGATCGCGCTTCAGAACCTCGCGCGCGCCGCCGGGGTAACAAACGACCCAATCGCCACGCGCGAGCGCGCGACGTGCGTTTTCCATTGAACCGAGCATTCCGCCGGCGCGCACGAGCACATCCCGCAGTACCGGCACGCGGAAGAACCAGCGATCGGCGAGTCCGCGCGGCAAGCGCCCGGTGAGCTCGAGAAGGCGCTCGAAGAAAACAATGGTCTCGTAGCCGAGCAGGCCATGGTTGCCCACGAGCAGTGCTGGGCCTCGCGGCAGGTGCGCAATCCCCTCGACGCGCGCCTCGTGCAGTGCGCGGAGCGCTCGTGCAATCGGACGGAGGCCCGCAATGATACGCGGATCGACGCGGTCGTGCCAGCCCTCTTCCAGAGTCGCGGCGCTCATGCCGTCCCGCGCTGCACGGCGCGCGCTCGGCCGAGGCTTCAGATGACATCGTCGCTCTGTGCCTAGACGTCGCTCTGTGCCTAGACCAGGCGCTGTCGTTGTCATGCATGGCGCGCGAGGTGCTCGGCGCGAGGTGCTCGGATGGTGGGCGCTACCGTGGCGGGCGTGCCCCGACGCGCGGGATGGCGAGCACACCCGCGCCGGCCAGCAATTGCGTCGACAGAACGGCCGCGATGGGGTGCTGGCGCGTGCGTTTGCCTTTCGCGCGTCGCGCATTTCGCTAGCGGCAACCGCAGAACGAGCGCGTACGCGACCGGCGCAGTCGCCCCCGATGCGCTCGAGGCGCGCGTGCTGCTGGTAGGACGCGACGCGGTGCGTGCGTTGCATCCGCGTGGGGCCGGACCGTGGCCGCGCCTTCGGCGCGTGCGCGTCCGGTCCGATGGGAGAATTGGCATGAATACGAGCAGCATCAACGTGGGGACCACGGAAGGGCGCGTCGCGCGCGCCATCGAGAAGCAAACGGCGAAGCTCCCGTCCGACATCTTCCTGTGGGCGGCCGGCGCGTCGATGATCGGCTCACTCGCCTTCCAAGTGTTTTTTCAGCGCAGCCCCAGGGCGCGATACCTTATGGGCTCGGGCCGCGCGGGACCGTTCAGCTTGTTCGTCGGCCAGTGGGCGCCGACGCTCCTGATCCTGGGCCTCTACAACAAGATCGTGAAGGTCGCCGGCTCGGACCGGGCGCGTCCGTGACGAGGTCCGTTCGCGAGCGTTTGGGCACATTCGTCGGCTGGTTGGCGGCGCCGCTCTTCGGCGCCGTCGGCAGGGCGCGCCACGCTCGCGTGTTCCACCCCGAAGGCATCGTCCTTCGCGCACGCGTTGAGCCGAATCGCGAGCCGCTCCGAGCGATCGCGCGAAGCGGCGCTCGCAGAGCGCCTCGCAGGGCCGGCGCTCGTGCGCTTCTCGACGGCCCTTTGGCGCGAGGGCAAGGAGTGGCCCGACGCGCTGGGGTGCGCGATCCGCTTTCGGTCGCGCGACGAAGCGAGCGTCGACGCGGATCCGCACGACCAGGACCTGCTTTTCGCGACCATCCGCAGCCCGTGGACGACGCCGCTCGGACCCGTCGGCACGCACGTCCACGACTTCCTCGCGAACACGTACTTTGCGACAGCGCCGTTCGACGTGCCAGGCGTCGGCCGTGCGAAGTGGCGTCTCGTACGGGAGCGCGACGCTGGCGCACGGACCGACGACCGCGACCGCGACGCCGATCGCGGCAAGCGGCTCGTTCACGCGATCCACCGCGGCGAGGCGACGCTGCACCTCGAGGTGCGACGCACGTTCCACGCCGGCTGGTCGCCCGTCGCGCGCGTCGTCCTTGTCGGCATCGCGGACGTCGACGAGGACCGGCTGCGGTTCTCGCCATTCCGCACGGGGCGCGGCGTCCGTCCGCGCGGCTTCGTACACGCGCTCCGTCAAGGCGCGTACGCGGCGAGCCAAGCGGCGGGGCACGCGCGTCGGCGCGTTCACCCGTGACGTCTTTCTCGGAGTTGGCAACGCGCACCAGCAACCGTTCCGATCCGCATCGTACGGGGATGCATGCGCGCCATCGCGACGCGACCCGCGCCGGATACGTCCGCCGGGCGGCGCGCGAGCTGCTCGAGAAAGGCCCGCTCATGTTCGCCGAAGTGCAATCCCGAGGGAGCTCAACGACATCTTCGCGCGGCACGAGCGCCCGAACAGCGGGGCGTCGGGGAACGGATCGTCAGTGAGGGACTACACGGAACCCTCCGTCTGACCGGATCGCGGCAGACGCACGCAGAACGGCTTCTGCTTTCCCGGTTTCCCTGAAGGGAGCCCTCCGGGAATGCAGCCGGGCATCGTCGAGGAGCTCCGGTTCCCTGCGTCCGGGCAAACGAAGCCGCAACAGCGCGAGCTCGAGCCAACAACGCAGGTCCGCACGTGAATCCCTCCCGCTCGTCGCTCCACAAGGTTCCCGTCTATCAAGTCCGCCTCGTCAAAGCACCGCGGCCTCCGAAGCTTGCCGAAGTCACTCTCGCCGGCCCCGAACCGGCGGCACGCGCGATCCACGCTCTCATCGCCCTGACCGACCGTGAGCACCTCGCGGCCCTCTTCATCAACGGCGCCAACCAGATCACCGGTGCACACGTGGTCTCCATCGGCGCTCAGTACTGCATTGGGACCATCGACGTCCGGGTCATCTTCCGCGCGGCTCTTGCCGCTTGCGCATCCGCCATCGTCCTCGGACATTATGTTCCGCGGCACATAATAGCCATTCTGTTCCCGACGTGATTATGTGCCCAGACGACGGCCAGGCGGCGTTCACGCCGACCCAAGCCGCAACGGAGGGCCACATCACCAGGCCCTGCGCGACATCTTGTTGGCGGTTCGTATTCTGCGGCAGCAAGGGGAACCGAAGCCAAGATTTCCTGCAACGCGATGACGGACCGGCGCGAACTCGAGGGTACGTCCGCGTCGGTCGACTGTTCCCCGGAACGAGGCCGTGGCGACAGTTTCAACGGCGATGTGCGGGGACGTCCTTGAGCTTCGCCGTGAGTGCAGCAATTTCCTCGTGCGAGTATCGCGTGTGCCGCCTGGTGGTGCTCGCTGGGTCGAGCTCGAGACCCTTGCCTGGCCGATGGGCGTCCCTTGGGCGGATGGCCCTCCTCACCAGCTCCCCGCCGCAGTTCGGGCACACGTTCATGAGGACTCGGTCGGCACAGTCGGCGCACCACGTGCACTCGTACGTGCAGATTCGAGCGTCGTAGGATTGCGGCGGGAGGTCGCGATCACAGAGCTCGCAGTTAGGACGTATTTCCAAGGCAGGCATCATCTCTCCTTTTACGGCCGCGTGGATGCTCGCCGCTACCCACGCCCATCGTTTGCTGGCATTCGCACCCGAAGTTACGGGAGTGAGCGTAGTGAGTCCATGGTTAGGAAGTGAAGGCTAGAGCACGGAGCCCCGCCTTTATGCACGCCGCCATGCGGGCCATGTCGGCACTACGGCGCTTTCTACAGGGACGCGAGCCAGGCCAGCATCGTCTCGTCGTTCCGCCAAACCGGCACACGCGCCTTCGAGCCACCGACCCCTGGAGGTGGGGCGCACTGCCGAAGGGCGGCCTCCTTGGTAGCTATGTTGATGTCTGCGTACCGATTCGTGGTGGCGAGGTTGACGTGGCCGAGCCAGCCGCGGATCACGTTGACCTCGACGCCGGCCTCGAGGAGATGGACAGCTGTCGTGTGGCGAAAAACGTGAGGACCGAATCCGGCGGGCAGACGAACGCTCGTCCTTCAGACCGGCCGTATGCCTCCGGACGAGCTTGTAGATACCGAACCGCGTGAGCGCCTTGCCCGGCGCCGAACAGAACACCGGAGACTGCGCCGTCGGCGACGAACACGAGCAGCAGACGCACAGCGTCGCGGTAGCTCTGCACCGACGAACGCCGAAGTCCCTTCTCCCCGGTGAGATGACCGACGAAGAAGGCGTGAAGAAGCGGTCCGAGTCCGGCCGCGCTCATGACGCCACCTCCGGGATCGCCGTGGCTGCCACCCGGGCGAAGCGGTTCCTGGCTTCTCGAAGGAGCTCCCAGGTGATCGTTAGGTAGACGGCCGTCGCCTTGATCTTCGAATGACCGAGGAACGTCGAGAGATGAAGGAGTTTTCCGGAGGGATTGATGCCCGCTTCGTACCAGTGCAGCAACGTCGCCACCGCGAAGCTGTGGCGAAGGTCGTGAACCCTCGGAGGCGCGCCGCTATCGGACGCGCCAACGCCGACCTCACGGCATAGGCGGCCGAAGACCCTGCGCATGGAGTTGGTGCCGACGGCAGCACCGCGCACGCCTGGGAAGACCGAGGCGTTGAGCGGCGTCCGGCTCCGGCGCCTCATTGCGAGGTACGCCTCGAGCTCGCGTGCGAGCCGAGGACCGAAAGGGCACCAGGCGGTCCTTGCCGAACTTGGTGCGCCGCACGACGAGCGTCCGGGCGCTCACCCGAAGCCGCTCCCGTCGCCAGTCGAAGTCGTCCAGCGCCATGGCTGCGACCTCACGCGCGCGGAGCCCGTACGTCACGAGGAGCAAGAGAATCGCGTAGTCGCGCCTGCCGACGTTGGTCTTGCGGTCGATGATGGCCAGAAAGCGCGAGACGTCGTCCCGAGTAATGGACCGCGGCAACGTCGCGAGCGCGTAGGACTTGGGATGCTGGACGGCGCTCGCGACTTCCTCGTGAAGGATCTCCATGATTCGGGTCGCGCCGAGGAACGTCGGAGAGTCGAATACGATTCATATCTGACTTCCCTGTCGCGGCAGTACGCACTCGAGGCTCGCTGGCCGGATGAGGTGTTCTGGTCAGCGCGCCAACAGAGAGCAGGATGCACACAACCAGGGCGTGCAAGGGGCTTGGCATGAGCAGCACGAGCACGGCCCGAGAACGCGAAGGCAGTTCACGGAACGTGGCTTAGCGGCGAAGGTGCAGGCGTCTTTCCTAGTCACCCCGGCTGCTGTTCGAAGCCAGTCCCTCCGCCGCGACGTGCACGGCCAAGACGCGCTTCATTAACGCCTCGCGCTCTTCGCCACTAGGCGGCCGTTGGCGCCATCCTTCGGCCTCTTTTGCACACGCGACCGCCGTCTGCCGCAGTTCTCGCTCTGCCGGTCCATCGGGCGCGTGCGCCAGACCCCTCAGGGTCAAATCGATCGCCTCAAGGACCACCACGACGCGCTTGGACCACGTGTCGTGCGAGCCGCGCTTCATCTACAGCCCACGCTCGCCCAATCGTACCTGCCGCTCGCTGAACTTTGAACAGCTCGACCGCCCCAACATTCATCGTCGACGGTATAAGCGTACCCCGCGCCTGGCGGCGCGGCTCCCGCAAGATCAACGCTCCGCAGTCCGAAGACGGCTTCTCGCAGTCCCCTGCGCCCATCTGCTCGCGAAAAGTGCCCGCACTGGTCGGGGCCGGGGGGGCGACCTCCATACCAGGCGGGCGGCCTCATGCTAGCCGACCGCCACCACGACGAGCCGGGTTTCCGACTCCCATACGTGCAGAGTGCAAAGAAGGCTTCCTAGCGGCGGTGATCGGGCGCCATCGACACCAACCGGGTCCAGAGACGGTCCTAGGTTTCCATGATGCTTTCGTCGTCCACGACATCTCACCTCCGCTGGGGTTGTGCCCGGCCCCTCGCGCGCACGCGCAAGGGGAACCGGACGACCTTTTCGCTCACGTTCCAGCCGCACCGACCGTTCCTCGACAACAGGGGCGGCTCGACCCGGCACGATCGCCGGCAAGGCCGTCATCTGTCGAAAGGCCTCGCTATCAATGGCCATCTCATCCGTCGGTTCCGTCCCAATCCAGCAGTCCGCTGACCGTAGCCCGCCCGCCGCGGATCCGCGTCCAAGCCGGCTACCCCGCCCCAAAGCGCAGCGGCCACACTGAGCGCTGCATCGGCGGCGGAGGCCACCGAGTCGCCAGCGGTGACGGCCCGTGAGGCCGCGCAGGGCGACCGGCAGGCCATCCGGCTCGAGGCTCATCTACAGGCCGGACACCATCCTCCCCGCCCTGGTCACAAGCTACACGTCGTGGCGTAGTCGCGCGGCCTACTCTTGGCTGACGAAACTGCCGTCCTCGCCGAAGGTGGCCTCCTTGGCCTGACCGCCGTCAGGGAACGCGAGTTCGTAGGTCGAGGGGTGTCCAGGCCGTGTCTGCTGCTCGGCGCGCGTCGGGGTCATGCCGGGGTACTTGGCCCTCAACGCCGCCATCACCGCCGCGGGAACCTTGTCGAGCGGGATGATCTGCTCAATCTGCAGGATCGTCCCGTCCGGGGCCACGTCGGCCTCGCTCTTCGCGCCAATCTTGTCGGTTAGCTTGACCTCGAACTGGTCGTGCCCGTCCTCGTGCTCGGCCTTGCACGCGGTGATCAACCCGTCCGGGAACTTCTGCGCGATGGTCAGCGTGACAGGACCCGGGCAGGCCTCAAGCGAGGCCCGCGACGCGTTGGCGGCCTGCGGCGAGGCGCTCGCGCATGCGGCGCCGAGAACGACAGCGAGCGACAGCAGCAACGATTTTCGCATCATGAGAACCTCCAATCCGCGAACCGACAGGCGTCCGAGGCGAAAGCGTTTCGCCTGCGGCATCTTGCCAAGCTCCTTGGCCTTGGCGCAACGCATCCTCTTGGCCCATAGCCCTTTGGCGAAGCCCGACGGCCAATCGAACCAGCAGCGACGACTTGCCGCAGCAGGGCACAGTCGAACCCGCCGCCGGGCCACTCTCTCCCGAACAGCGGCGTGATGTCGATCGCCGTCACGTACGGAGTCTCAGGACCTATGTCGGAGCAGGACACGCATCAGGCACCTTCATTTCCTCCCTTGAGGATGACCCGTACATTGCCCGCCGCGCTGAAGTTCCGGATGCGATCGATCAACCCGTCGGTGACCTCGTATCCGCGCGGGATGAGCAGCGCGCCCGACGTCGTCCTCACGTCATCGGCGAACGTCATGCCCACGCGAACGAGGCGAAGGGGAACCTCACGCACCTCGGCCGGCGGTGCAGAATCACCCTGCAATCCCGTGAAGGCCTCGAGAAGGGCCGGATCGTACACGCCGCTACGCGCGCGCATGGTTCCCAAGGCGACCGAGGATCGATGGCCCTGCGCTTCGAGCACATCGAAGTCGAGGACGACCTTCAAGATGCGAGCACCAAGGGGGATCTTGTCCCCGCGAAGTGCATCGGCCGGCTGTCCAGTGCCGTCGAAATGCTTCGCTTGATAGAGGAGACAAAAGCGAACCTCCTCGAGACGCGGGATGTTCGCCAGGAGATTGTCCGCCGTCCTCGGCAAGTTCGCGACGGCCGCCTGCTCCGCCGCGGAGAGCGATTGCGCCAGGTTGAGCTTATCCATCGTGCTTTGGGGAAGCGCGATGTAGCCGATTTGCGAGAGCAGGGCGGCGACCTCGATCTGCCAACCCGACTGGGCTCCGACGGCCTTTGCCAGGTCGATGGCGCGGTCGCGGATTCGCGTCGCTCGCCCGAAGGCGACGGGATTCGTGAGCGACAGCACGTCGACCAGCACCTTGATGCTGCCGCGCAGAGTCTGCTCCAAAAGGACCTTCTCCGCCGTGATCAGGCGGTGCTGCTCGACCGCCGCGTTGAAAGCCTCGATGAGGCGAGCCGCCGCGCACGGCTTGGTCAGGAAGCGGAAGACCTGCCCCTCGTTGATCGCCGCGGTCGCCACTTCGAGGTCGCCCTGGCCCGTCAGGAGCATTCGAACTGCGTCGGGAGCGATCTGGCGCACTCGGCCAAGGAACTCCACACCGTCCATCCCCGGCATCTGCATGTCGGAGAGGACGACGGCGAACGTGTGTTTGGCTTGCAGCGCCTCCAGACCGGCGGCCGCGCCGACGGCGGTCGTCACGTCGAAATGGCGACGCAGGTGCGCCGAGATCCCCTCGAGCGCGTTGGGGTCGTCGTCGACGCACAGGACCGATACCCCCAGGAAAGCCCGAAGGGTCGCAGACGATGAGCCCGAGGCCATTCGGGAGCGACTGCCCGTCGTCATGGTTTGCCGGCGCGCTTCGATGAGGGCAGCGCAAACGAGAAGGTCGCTCCACGGTCGGTCGCTCCCTCGGCCCACACGCGGCCGCCATGACGTTCGACAATCCGCCGGACGATGGCCAGACCGACCCGGTCCCCGGGAACTCCCGTTGCGCGTGGAGCCGCTGAAACGGCGTGAAGAGCCGGCGCGCGGAGGCCGCGTCGAATCCGGCGCCGTTGTCTCTCACGTAGAGGACCGTGTCGCCGTCTTTTTCGGTCGAGCCCAGCTCGATACGGGGTGAGCTCGTCTTCGTCGTGAACTTCCACGCGTTGCCGAGGAGGTTCTCGAGCACGATCTCGAAGAGACGGGCGTCGACCTCGGACACGAGGCCGTCCGCGACGATGAACTCTACGTCGCTCCGCTCCGGGTTTGCCCTTCGAAGCGAGTCGCCGATGCGCCGACCGAGCGAGGACAGATCTACCGGCGCTCGATGGAGGTCTGACCGCTCCACCCGGGAGAGCTTGAGCAAGTCCTCGATCAGCTCGCCCATTCGTTTGGCTCCCGCGCGGACGTTGTAAGGTGCTGTTGCCCCTGCGCGCTGAGGCGGTCTCCGTCGTCTTCGAGAAGTGCCTGGCTGAAGCCGTCGATGGCTCGAAGCGGCGCGCGAAGGTCGTGCGAGACCGAATAACTGAAGGCTTCCAGTTCGTCGTTCTTGCGCTCCAGATCCCTCAGAAGCGCTGCGCGCGTCTCGGCGAGCTCTCGCGCGGCGTCCGTGGCGGCTCGTCGTACGCGGGCGAGCTCCAGGTGCGTGCTGACGCGGCTGATGAGCTCGCGGGCCGAGAAGGGCTTGACGAGGTAGTCGTCCGCGCCGGTTTCGAGGCCAGTGACCATCGCCTCCTCTCCGGCTCGCGCCGAGAGAAGCACGACCGGGATCATGCTTGTCCGCGTGTCGGCGCGCAACGACTGCAAGAGGGCGACTCCGTCCATGCGAGGCATCATCACGTCGCTGAGGACGAGATCCGGCGGGTGTCGAAGTGCGGTTTCAAGAGCGGCTCGCCCATCCTCGACCGCATCGACCCTCCAGCGGGGCGTGAGCAGCCTGACCACGTACTCGCGCATGTCGGGGTTGTCCTCCGCGACGAGGATGCGCATGGGTGCATCGAGGTCGGCCGAATCCGATTCGACTGCCGCGGCGTTCGAGCGGTTGGCCGCGAGCGCATCCGACGCGGCTCGCCCGTGCTCACCCCAGCGGGAGGCCTCGACGACATGCGCGGGGTTCACCTCGGGCACGGCCTGGCTACCCGACGAGATCCGCTCCTTGGGCAGGTGATCGCTGCCTCTCGGGATCGAGACAATGAACGTGCTGCCCTTGCCGACGACGCTCTCGACGCGCACGGAGCCGGCGTGCTGCTTCACGAGCTCCTGGACGAGCGCCAGCCCGATCCCCGTCCCCTCGTAGCTTCGCCCTCGCGCGCCCTCGACGCGATGAAACCGATCGAAGACTTTGGGAAGCTCCTCGCTCGGGATTCCCGTCCCCGTATCGGCGACCGACAGCTCGACGTGGGAGTCGGATGCGCGCAGCCGCACTGCGATCTCGCCTTCGAACGTGAACTTGAATGCGTTCGAGACGAGGTTCGAAACGATTTTCTCCCACTGGGATCGATCGACGTACACCGCCTCCGTGAGCGGGGGGCAGTCCACGACAAGAGCCAGGCCCGCGGACTCCACGAGCGATTGAAAGGCGCCGGCGAGCCCGGCCGTGAGAACCGGAAGGTCCGTCGGTTCGAAGGTCGAATTCAGACGACCGGCCTCGACGCGCGAGAAGTCGAGCAAGCTGTTGACGAGCTTCAGGAGCCGCAGCGCGTTTCGATGAACGGCCTCGAGCGTAGGACCACTGAGCGACGCTCTCGTACCATCGCTGAGCGCATCTTCGAGCGGGCCGAGAATCAGCGTCAGCGGCGTGCGAAATTCGTGGCTGACGTTGCTGAAGAACGCAGTCTTCAGACGGTCTAGCTCGACGAGCTTCTTGGCCCGCTCCCGCTCCACTTCGTACGCTCGGGCGTTGGACACGGCCGTCGCGACGTGGGAAGCGACGAGTTCGAAGAAGCCCCGGTACTCGTCGTCGAAGACGCGGCGGGGACTTATCCCGAGGACCAGAACTCCGGCCGCCGTCCCGCCGGGGTGGGCGATCGGCAGGAGCATCGCCTCGTGCGGCGCCTCATTCCACGGTTCTTTGGGCAGACAGGCGAATCGGTCGGCCAGATTCGCGACCACCTCCGGCCGCGAGTGCGCCGCCACCCGAGCCACAGGCCAATGGCCGGCATCGGCTGCCTCGACCGCCACCGTGAGGGGGCTCGCGGGGGACCCCGGTTCCAGCCCCGTATGACCCGCCAGCTGCAGGTGCTTCCCGGAGGCATCGAAGAGATACAGCAGGCTGAACGGCATGTCCTGCAGGTTGCGCCCGAGGACCTCGGCGCAGAGTCGTGCGGCTTCGTTGGCCGCTCGCGCCTCCACGGACAGCTCGCGCAGCGTCTTCATGCGACGGGCGCCAAGAACCCGCCCCGTGCTCTCGGCGCACGCGTTGAAGATGCCCATGGGGCGACCCGTCTCGTCGCGAATCGGGCTGTACGAGAACGTGAAGTACGTCTCTTCCGGGTAGCCGTGGCGCAGCATCAGGAGGAACAGGTCCTCGGACCAGGTGGCGTCGCCGGTCTCGATGACGTTATCCATCATCGGGCCGATGACGTCCCAGACCTCCGCCCAGCATGCCTGCCCCGAGGCGCCGAGGAACTGCGGATGCTTCAGCTTGCCCAGCATCGGCCGGTAGCCGTCGTTGTAGAACATCCAGCGCTCGGGGCCCCACCACAGGACGATCGGATGGCGCGAACCGAGGCAGATGCTCACGGCCGTGCGCAGGCTTTGAGGCCACGACTCGATCGGACCGAGCGGCGTCTTCGACCAGTCCTTTGCGCGGATGAGCCCCGCCATCTCGCCCTGGCCGGCGAATATCTGCGCGGCGAGCGATGGCCCGGCGCGGTCGCGGTCATCCCGGCTGGCGGTCATCGATGTCCCTGCGGCGTCCGGAGCACCTCGCGCACCTTGCTCGTCAGCGACTTCGGCATGAGCGGCTTCTGCAGGAACGCGGCGTCCGAGTCGAGCACTCCGTGGTGCAGCGCTCCATCGCCCGTGTACCCCGACATGAACAGCACCCTCATGTCGGGCCGCATCGAACGCAGCCGGTCGGCGAGCACCCGGCCGCTCATCCGCGGGAGAATGACGTCGGTGAGAAGAAGATGAATCCTCGCGCCGTGCTGCTCGCAGACGACGATGGCGTCCCCCGGGCTCGCGGCCTCGAGGACGTGGTAGCCGTGGCGCCGCAGGATCTCGCGGGCCACCGCGCGCACCTGCTCGTCGTCCTCGACGAGCAAGATGGTCTCCGAGCCTCCGGGAGAATTGGAGATGGGCGGCGGCGAGCTCGCCGTCTGCACGGCTTCGTCCGTTCTCGGAAAGTAGACCTTGAAGGTCGAACCATGCCCCGGTTCGCTGTAAACCCAAATGTGCCCGCCGCTCTGAGCGACGATGCCGAACACGGTCGAGAGCCCGAGCCCCGTGCCCTTTCCCTTCTCCTTCGTCGTGAAGAAGGGCTCGAAGATGCGAGCCTGCGTCTCCTTGTCCATTCCGGTGCCGGAGTCGCTCACCGCGAGCATGACGTATCGACCGGGTGTGACGCCCAAATGATCCCGGGCGTATTCGTCGCTCAGCTCGACGTTTTTCGTTTCGACGGTGAGCTTGCCGCCGGTGGGCATCGCGTCGCGGGCGTTGACCGCGAGGTTCATGATGATCTGCTCGATCTGGCCCGCGTCCGCCTTGACTTGCCATAGACCCGAGGACCCGAGGACGGTCAGCTCGACGTCGGCACCGAGCAGCCGGCGCAGCATCCCTGTCAGTCCCTGAATCACGCGGTTCAGATCGAGGGCCCTCGGTTGCAGGACCTGGCGCCGACTGAAGGCGAGCAGCTGTCGCGTGAGATGGGCTGCGCCCAACCCGGCCTTCTTGATCTCCTCGAGATCGGCCCGCATGGGGTCGTCCTCTCGGAGGTCGCCCAGGAGCAGCTCCGTGTAGCTCAGGACGACCGAGAGCATGTTGTTGAAGTCGTGCGCCACCCCTCCGGCGAGTTGGCCCACGGCCTCCAACTTTTGCGCTTGCCGGAGCTGCTCCTCGGTCCTGTGGAGCACCTCCTCCGCCGCTCTGTGCGAGGCGGACTCGCTCAGCTCGCGCTGCACCGCAGGGATGAGCCGGGTCAGCTTTCCCTTCCCGAGGAAGTCGCGAGCGCCCGCTTGCAGAGCCTCGATCGCCGTCTCCTCGCCTACCGTCCCGGACACCACGATGAGGGGCACGGTCGGGGCGAGCTCTCGAGCAATCGCAAGCGCTCCGAGAGCGCTGAAGCCGGGCATCGACCAGTCCGAGATGATGATGTCCCACTCGCCTGCGTCGAGGGCTCGGCGCATCGACTCGGCTTCGTCCACGCGCTCGAACGTCACCTCGTAGCCGCCGCGCTGGAGCGCACGCACGGTCAGCTGCCCGTCTTCTTCCGAGTCCTCGACGACCAGGACCCGCAGCGGTGTACCCATTGCCCTCTCGCGGCCACGCGGCCGCCCCTTTCACATCGGAGGAGACTTCCTGCGGCCTCCCGTGAATGATCTCGAAGACGCGGGTCATGCCGATCGGCGTACCCCGCCTACCTACGACGCCCTGGTCGCGAAGGAACTCGACGATGTCGCGAATCGTGTACCCGCTCAAGCGCATGTGCCGAATGACCGCCACGACGTTCTCTTCGACTTCGTCCCGTTCGACAGCGCCATCAGCGGTCACGCGAAACCCCCACGCTACCTGCCCGACCCAACGGGTCGGGTCCGCCGGGTCACGGAACGCCCGCCGCTCACCGCCCATGGTTACCTATGGTATGTGAAAAACATCGGCAAGTCCCGAAAACGAAAAGTTCCTTGGTACCTCACGTACGACTTAGACTGCACAGGATGGGAGTCCTTACGATGGCTGCGGGCGACGATTCCGCCGGCGGAGCGCCGATGGGGGCGCCCCCCAGGCGCCTAGCAGCCAGGGGTCCGTGCTCATCGTCGACGACGACGATGCCCTTGCGGTCTCGTTGGGCCGCTTGGCCACAAAGGCCGGCTACACCGTGACCATCGCCGCGAACGGAGAGGCGGCCGTCGAGATGCTCGCCCGTGCTTCGTTCGATGCCATCGTGAGCGACATCCAGATGCCCGGACTCGACGGCATCCAGCTCCTACGGCGGGTTCGTGAGCGCGATCTGGACGTCCCAGTCATCCTGATGACCGGGGAGCCCACGATGGACACCGCCATGCGCGCGATCGAGTACGGCGCGCTCCGGTACATCGGCAAGCCGTTCCTCGCCTCGGAGCTCGTTTCGATCATCGCCAACGCCGTTCGTCTTCGACGCCTGGCGCGGACGAAACGCGAAGCCCTCGAGCTACTCGGCGCGGAGGCAAAGCTCGTCGGCGATCGGGCGGGGCTTGAAGCAACGTTTGGGCGCGCGCTCGGCTCCATCTGGATGGCGTTTCAACCGATCGTGTCGCTATCGGACCGGAGCGTTTTCGGGCACGAGGCGCTCCTGCGTTCGACTGAGCCAGCTCTGCCCCACCCCGGGGCCGTCCTCGATGCGGCGGAGCGGCTCGACCGTGTCCACGCGGTCGGTCGGGTCGTGCGGGATCGGGTGGCCGAGGTCATTGCCCAGGCGAAGGACGGCGACGTCTTCTTCGTGAACCTGCACGCGCACGATCTGCTCGATGAGTCGCTCGCCTCTCCGGCCTCGCCGTTGTCGCGGGTGGCCTCGCGAGTCGTCTTGGAAATCACGGAACGCGCGTCTCTCGACGGGCTCCGCGACATCCGGGACCGCACCAAGGCCCTGCGCGACCTCGGGTTCCGCCTGGCGGTGGACGACCTCGGCGCGGGATACGCAGGGCTCACGAGCTTCGCGAGCATCGAGCCGGAAGTGGTCAAGATCGACATGTCTCTCGTCCGTGGCATCGACACGAACCCCGTCAAGCGCGCTATCGTCGACAAGTTGACCGCGCTCGCCCACGAGCTCCACATCCTCGTCGTTGCGGAAGGGATCGAGACCACCGGGGAGCGTGATGCGCTCGCGGCGATCGGATGCGATTTGCTGCAGGGCTATTTGTTTGCGAAGCCTGGGAAGCCGTTTCCGCAAGTGGCCTGGTAGTCGCGTCGCATCGTCTTCCCCGGCACATGGGACGGCGGCCGGTGATTCACGGTTTGCGCCCCCAGCACCGCACGAATCGGTGTGCCCGTGCTACCGGTTCGGGGGCTCGTTGAGCACGAGCCAATACAGGCCGAGTTGCCGTGCGGCTTCGATGAACTGCGCAAAGTCGACAGGCTTTTGCACGAAGCTGTTGGCGCCGAACTCGTAGCTCGACAGAATGTCTCTCTCTTCGTTGCTCGACGTAAGAACGACAACTGGAACGCGCCGCGTGCGCTCGTCGCTGCGCATCCGGCGGAGCACCGTCAGGCCATCGACCTTGGGGGCTTCAGGTCGAGGAAAACGACCTCGGGCCGGGCGTTGGCGTCGCGGCCCAGGTAGGCGCCCTGCGCGAACAGGTAGGAAAGCGCCTCCTCGCCGTCTCGCGCGACGACGATTTCGTTGACGACCCTGCTCTTCTCGAATGCGCGGAGCGTGGAATCGATGTCGTCCTCGTTGTCTTCGACCAGCAGGATGATGCCGCTACGGGTCATTTCCAATCTCCGGCGTGTGCCTTTGGAGCGTGAAGAAGATGGTCGTGCCCTGGCCCACCGCTGCCTCGGCCCAGACGCGCCCGCCGTGACGATCGACGATGCGGTGAACGGTAGCCAGGCCAATACCGGTGCCCGGAAACTCGGCGTGACCATGGAGGCGCTGGAAGGGGCTGAAGAGCTTGTCAGCGTATGCCATGTCAAAGCCCGCGCCATTGTCGCGCACCCGGTACACGCGCTTTCCGTCGCGCATCTCCATATCGAGCTCGACGCGCGCGTCCGCGGTCCTCGACGTGAACTTCCAAGCGTTCCCGAGCAAGTTGTCGAGGAGCACCTGAATTAGACCGTGGTCAGCCTCGACCACGAGGCCCTCCCGAATGGCGAGCGTCACGGTTCGCTCCGGATCCTTTCGTCGAAGCTCCTCTGCGACCGCTTTCGCGATGTCGGAGAGCCGCACCGCATCCCGCCGAAGCTCGGCCCGGGTGACTCGCGAGAGCTCGAGCAGGTCGTCGATGAGCTCCCCCATCCGTTGCGCGGCCGCCCGCACGCGATGCAGATGGCTCTTTCCCTTGGCGTCTAGCTGCCCGGCACAATCTTCGAGGAGTGCCTGACTGAAGCCGTCAATGCTTCTGAGCGGCGCTCGGAGATCATGCGATACCGAGTAGCTGAAGGCCTCGAGCTCCTTGTTCTTTCGTTCGAGTTCCTCGGCCAGGGCGGCTCGCGTCTCGGCGAGCTTGCGGGCGGCGCGCGCCTCCGCAGTCTCGAGCTCCTTGCGCAAGAGCTCCTCTCGGATGCGTCGGTTCTCATCCTCGAATTGCTTGCGGCGGATCTGGGCGCGCACCCGCGCCTTGAGAACCTCGAACTCGCTTGACTTGGCAATGTAGTCGTCCGCTCCGGCGCTCAGGCCCTCGAGCATCGCGCCCGGGTCGTCGAGAGCGGTGAGAATGATGAGCGGGATGTCGCGTACGATCGGCGCCGCCTTGATTCGGCGGCATGTCTCCTGACCTCCCATGCCTGGCATGACGAGATCGAGGAGGATGCAGTCGACCGGTTCGACCGCGAGGAGCTCGAGCGCCTCTTCGCCGCTGCGCGCGAGGACGACTCCGTAGCGCTCTTCGCGGAGCACCGAACCCAGTTCGTTCAGGTACGTCGCGCTATCGTCGACCGCCAGGATTTTCTGCGGGCCGTGGGCGCTCGCCGTCTCTCTGGCAGCTCCCCCAGGCCTCGCCGCAATGCAGCGCCAATGCGCGCCAGGATCGCGTCGATCGGCTCCTCTTTGCGTACGAACGCGTCGGCCCCGGCGTCGAGCGATCTGAGCTCGGCGCCCCGGTCCTCCGAGCCGGTGAGTAACACGCACGGTACATCGCGGAGCGCCACGTCGAGACGCACATGACGGATGACTCCAGCCCCATCCATCCCGGGGAGCACGCCATCGACCACGATGCCCCGGGGGCGATGTGTGGCCGCAAGCCTCAGCCCCTCCTCCCCGTCGCTGGCGACGAGCACCGCGTAACCCGCGCCTTCGAGCGCGTCGCGGAGCGCCTCGCGGAAAGTCACGCTGTCATCGATGACCAGCACCGGCGCGCGGTCAGGCGATCGCCCAGCCTGCTTGGCTCGCAGGAGCTCCTGGGCCTTCGCCACAACGTACCCGACGTCGTAGGGCTTGCCGACGTAGTCGTCGGCGCCCATGCGCAGCCCCCGGACCCGATCTTTGACCTCCGCTTCGGTCGAGAGGAGCAGAACCGCGACAGTCGGGCCCAGGGGGGACGCGCGCAGTTCCCCGAGCAGCTCCACTCCGTCCCCGTCTGGCAGCAGCACGTCGAGCACCACGACCGACGCATCGCCGCGCTCGAATGCCGCGCGCGCTTCCAACGCGGTGGCGCACGGAATGGCGCGAAATCCCGCCGCCTCGAACGCATCGACCAGGCCCATCCGCACGGTCAGGCTGTCGTCGACCACGAGAACTGTTCCCGTCATCGCCCGCTCCCTCGGTTGCGGACCTCTAGGGCGGCGATCGCCGGAGCGATCTCGCCGAGAGGCAGGACGCGCGAGGCCGCGTCCAAGCCCACGGCTTCGCGCGGCATCCCGTAGATCACCGACGTCGCCTCGTCTTGCGCGATGGTGAGCCCACCCGCGCGCCGGATCTGCAGGAGTCCGGAAGCCCCGTCCCGGCCCATCCCCGTCAGCAAGCACGCCGCCGTGGCGCTCCCAAGCTCGATCGCTAGAGACTCGAACAGCACGTCGATCGATGGACGACACGAGTGCCGCTCCGGCGCCCGCGTCAAATGGAAGCGCCCTCCTTGGACGACCAAATGGTGGTCCGGGGGCGCCATGACCACGCGTCCGGTCGCCGAAGCGAGGGACTCGCCTTCGCGCGCAAAGGCGACTCGACGCGCTGTCTGAGCGTCGAGCCAGTCCACGAAGGAGGGACCGAACACGCTGCTGATATGCTGTACGAACACGAGAGGCAACGAGAGCTCGGCCGGCAACCCACGCAGGATCTCGACGAGCGCGCTTGGTCCCCCGGTCGACGCGCCGACGGCGACGAGGGCAACGCTCCGCGGGTGCGCCGGCGGCAAGGTCGACGGCGGCATCGGCGCGCGATCTCGCGCGGCGAGACGCGCCCGCGGGTGCGTGATCACGCGAATCCTCGCTACGAGCTTGAGGGTCGACAGGAAGCGCCGCTCCCAATCGACGTCCGAATGGTCGCCCGAAGGCTTTTCGAGGACGTCAACCGCCCCCGCAGCGAGAGCCTCGTACGTTTTGAAGACCTCTCCCCGGTTCGTGGACGACGACACGATGAGGATCGGCGTCGGGAAGTGCGCCATCACGTACTCGGTCGTGGCCAGGCCGCTCATGACCGGCAGCATCATGTCCAGCGTGATGACGTCGGGACGCAGCTCGCGGCACAGCTCGAGCGCGCTACGACCGTCCGCCGCCTCACCGACGACCTGGAGCTCGGGGTCGGACTCGATGATCTCGCAAAGGCGCTTGCGCACCGTGATCGAGTCCTCCACGACGAGCACCCGGACCCGCGTCATGGCTCAGCCCACATGGTCGCGTATGCGCGCGAGGAGCGCCACCTGATCGAACTCGCTTTTGACCATGTAGTCGATGGCCCCAACCTCCTGCCCACGTCGACGGTCCTCCGGCGACGCGCGCGAGCTCACGAGAATCGCCGGGATTTCGCGCAGGGCCGGGTCAGCGCGCGTCCGCTCGATGAACGCGAAGCCGTCCATTCCAGGCATCTCGATGTCGACGAGGAAAAGGGAGTACCGCGCGCAGCGAGCCTTCTCGAGGCCCTCTTCCGCCGATGCGGCGACATCGACTTCGTAGCCTGCCGATTCCAAGATGCTTCGCTCCAGCATGCGCGTCGTCAGCGAGTCGTCGATGACGAGAACCGGATCGCGGTGCGGGGCATCGACACGCTCCTGCGGGTGGGCCTGCCGCGCGGCGGCCACGAGCGCGTCCGGATCCAACACGAGCTGCGGGTCGCCATCGGCGTCGAACGTCGCTCCCGCAACAACCGTCGCGGCTGGCGCAAGCCTCGGCAACGGGCGTAGGACGACGTTGCGGGTGCCTAGGAGTCGATCGACTCCGACAACCGCCGCCCCCCCGGCGCCGCGGATCACGACGGCGGCCCGCGCCGCCGGTCGCGTCGCCCTGAACACGCCTCCCATCACGTCCGCGAGAGCCATGAAGGGGACGACACGGCCCCCGTAGACCATCGACTGGCCGTTCGCCGTCCGCGCAAGATCTTCCGGCGCGAGCCGCATCGGCTGATCTACGGCGTCGATTGGGAGCGCCGCCGTAATGCCGGACGCCTCGACCAGCAGCGCCTCCTGCGACGCCACCGACACCGGCACGAGCAGCTCGACGGTCGTGCCGGTGCCCGAACGTGTCGAGACATGGATCTCGCCGCCGAAGCGCTCCGCCGTCTCGCGCACTACGTCGAGTCCTACGCCCCGTCCGGCGACCTCGGTGACTGTGGACGCTGTCGACATGCCGCCGCGGAGAAGCAAGCGAAGCAGGTCGTCCGCTGCGAGCGCACCTGTGGCGTCCGACATCAGGCCGCGGCGCCGGGCCGCGCGGCGCACAGCCTCCAGGTCAATACCGCGCCCATCGTCTGTCGCCACGAATGCGATGAGCCGACCTCGCCTTGCCACGTCGAGCCTCACGCATCCTGCCGAAGCCTTGCCGGCCGCAGCCCGATCAGCCTCTGCCTCGATGCCGTGCGCGACGGCGTTGCGGACCACCTGCACAAGCGCGTTCTGCACGGCGCCCAGCACTTGCGCGTCGAGGCGCACGTCGCCCCCACGACCCTCGAAGACCACATTCTTGCCGAGGGTCTGCGCCGCATCCCGAGCGGTGCGCTCCAGAGGGGTGAACATCGCGCTCGCGGGCATCAGCCGCAGCTGCTCGGCGGCCCTCCTGACCTGCGTCAGCTCCCGGTCCACGAGATCCACGCCCACCGACAGGCTCCGTTCGAGTCCCGATAAAAGCCCGCGCAGCTCCTCCGCCGTCGTGCGCGCCCGATGGTCCGCCCGCGCGGCATCTGCCGTGCGCGGCGATACGAGCTGGTCCACCATCACCTCGGCCAGCCGCTGCGCGCGCTCCACCGCGTCGAGCGCCTTCCGCACTGGCCCGAGCTGCGCATGGAGCTCGGTGACGCTGTCGAGCAGCTCGTCGACCTCCGCGACGTCGGCACCGCGCGGCGCCCGGGGCGGGTCGTCTGCCGGGAGAGCGCGCGACGCCACCGCCCCGCCGTCGCCGGGCAACGCGAGCGCGGCGACGCCCGCATTCATCTCGTCCACGAGCGCCAGCAGGGCGTCGATCCGCTCCCGTGGCACCGGTCCCGTCGATCCCCGCGCCACGCCCGCCGCATCTTCCAGCGCATGGGCGCGGTCGGCGATCTTCGGTTGCTTCACCACACGCGCCGCGCCCTTCAGCGTGTGCGCGAGGCGCAGCAGCCGCGCCACGAGCTCGGGCGATGGGCCCTTTTCCAGCTCGAGGACCGTCTTGCCGAGCTGATTGAGCAGCTCGCGCGCCTCGACACGGAAGTAGCGGTACGGGTCCTGCGACATCAGGCCGGACTCTGCGCCTGAACCAGTTTGAGAAGATCCTTGGAAAGTCCCGCGAGCTGCGAGGCCGTCTGCAGGGTTTGCCCGGAACTCGACTCCGTCTCGCGCGCCGCCTGCGCGGTGTTCGCAATGGCTACGTTCACCTGCTCGACAGCCGTCGCCTGCTGCTTGGTCGAAAGCTGGATTTCGCGGGCGGCGTCGGTCGTCGTCAGCACGAGATCGGCCACCTGCTTGAAAGACGTCGTCACGTCCCCGAAGAGGCGGTTGCCAGAATCGACCGCCTTCGATCCCGTTTCCGTCACCATGACCGTCGTGTTGACTGCGCCGCGGACGTCCTCGATGAGCCCGCGGATCTCCTTGGTAGACGTCGCCACCCGGTCGGCGAGCTTGCGGATCTCGTCAGCCACCACGCCGAACCGCTTGCCCGTCTCGCCGGCCCCCGCAGCCTCGATGGTGGCATTGATGGCGAGGATGTTCGTCTGCTCCGCCAGCTCCGATACGATCTCGAGCACCGATCCAATCTGCTGCGATTTCTTCCCGAGCTCGAGCATGTGCGACACCACCAGGTCGACCTGCCGGCGGATCGCCGCGATCGAGTCGCTCGCTCGCTGCACGATTCCCTCGCCTGATCGCGCCGCGCCCGCCGTCTGCTCGGCGACCGACGCGACGCGCTGCGCGCTCTCCGCGATCTGCCGCGACGTCGCCAGAAGCTCGCTGATGGTCGTCGTGATCTCGGTCATCGACGTGGCCGACTCCTTCGCCCCCGAGGCCTGCTGGTTGGCGACGGCTTGCAGCTCGGCCGCAGACTGCTGGACATGCTGCACGGCCGCACCCACCTGACTCGTCAGGGCACGCGTGAGCACCGTCCCCGCTCCCACGATGAAGAACAGGCAGAGGAGGGTGCCGCCCAGGATGGTGGTCCGCGCCGCGCTCGCCGCGCCCTCGACCTCGTCGGCGCGCTGTTTGAGCAGGTCTCGTTCCTCGTGGTCCATCGCGTCCAATGTGCGGCGCATTTCGTCCATGACTCGCTTGCCCTCGTTGCTCACTACGATCTTTTGCGCGGGCTCGAAGCCCTGAGCGCGGCGAACCTCTATCGACTTTTGCAAGACGGCCAGTTTCTCCGTGAGGAGCGGCTCGAGTTGGGCGATGCGGGTCTGCTGGTGCGGGTTGTCGGCCGTGAGTTGTTTCAGGTCCGCGACGAGCGCCGGGACTTGTGCCGTTCCCGCTCGGTACGGGTCGAGGTAGGCGTCGTCCGCGGTGATCACGAAGCCGCGCTGACCGGTCTCTGCGTCCTTCAGCGCGCCAAGGACACCGGCGATGCGCTCGATGACCGTATGGGTGTGGGTCACGAGATAGCTCGTCTTCGTCAACATTTCGATGCTGCGATAGGAGACGACGCCGACGAGCGCCAAGAGCACGAACGACACCGCGAACCCCGCCGCAATTCTTCTTCCGAACGTCCACATGGTCTCACGCTCCTTGTCGATCGCTGCTGGCCCGCGCCTCGATGGCCTCGAGGATGGAAGCTACGCGGAGGACCGGACGCGCACCGTCCGGCAGGTGGGCCACATACCCGGCGTGACGCTGCGCCGGCGCGTCGTCCGCGACTAGCGCGTCGCCCCCGACGCGAGCGTGCCCCTCAAAGCGGTCGAACGCCAGCGCTACTCCGGCACCCCCTGCGGTCGACACCAGCCATCGGGGCGCTCCCCCACGTGGGTACCCGAGCAGGCCACGCAGGTCGTAGACCGGGGTCAGCGACCCGCGAAATCCTGCGAGGCCCAACAGCTCCGGGACTCTGGTCGGCAGCGGCGTCACCTTGCGATCTGCGAAGAGACCGGCGCATTCGGCGAGCCGCAGGGCGTACGGGTCGTTCGCAACGCGGATCAGGAGCAAGTCCTCGAACGCCGCGGTATCGGGGCGCGGCGCCTCTGCGAACGAGCGATCGAATGCACGGCGGAGCTCGTCGGCCCGCGCGGGCAGCTTTTCGCCAACGCTCACGGTCGGCCCCCGCAGGCCTTGAGCTCGGCGCGACAGAGCTCCAGGAGCGCTTCTCGCCGGAACCCGCCGCCGAACAGCAACACGCGCGCCGCATCCTCGCGCTGCAGCAGGACAAACGCCTGCCCGAGCTCGCGACGCGCCGTCTCTCGGTCGCCCCCCTTGCGCGCGAGGAGGCCGAGGTGCAACCGCGGCATCGCGAAGGATCCGTCGAGGTAGATGGCCACTTGATCATGGTCCACGGCCCTGCGACGGTCGCCCGCTCCCTCGCGGCAAAGGGCCAGGGCGTAGTGGGCCCCGGCGTTCAGACCGTCGATCTCGAGCACCCGTGCACACGCCTCCTCGGCCTCCTCGAGTCGACCCGCATGGGTGAGCAGCACGGCGCGCAGAAGCAGCGCGTCCGGATCGCCCTCGCGCGCCGGGGGGAGTGCGTGGACCCGGTCGAGGGCCTCGGCGTATCGCTCCTCCACAAGCAGATCGAGTGCTGACCCGAGATCCGATCGCGCCCACGGTCCGGTGGGGGCTGCGGGGCTCGCGGGGGAAGGGTCGTGGCGGCCTGGCGAGGTAATCCTCTCGATGCGCTCGGACGCACCCTGGATCCGCTCGATCCAGGTATCGGCGTCGGGTGCTGCCTCCGCGGGCGGCACGGCAAGCCTTTCGGCCGGCTCCCACGCCGACACGGAATCCGCGCGGCCATCCGAGCGATGACGGCGCTGGTAGTAGAACGTCCCGTGCGTGTGGCAGAGGTGGAAGTCCCCCGAGAGGCCGCGCAGCGTCTCCGCGTGCCCGAGGAACAGATATCCCCCCGGCACGAGAGCGCGCTCGATGCGCTCGACGACGCCATGTGCGCTCTCAGGCGTGAAGTACATGAGCACGTTGCGGCAGAAGACGACATCATACGTCTCGGGCGGCCACAGCTCGGGATCCTCGTGCGAGAGATTGCGCTGCTCGAATCTCACGGAGTCTCGCAAGGCGTCGTCGAGTACGAGCTCCCGCCCTTGCTCACGAAACCATTTGCGCTGAAGCTCTGGCGGGGTCTCCCGGAGGGACCAGGCGGTGAAACGCGCACGGCGCGCGCGCTCGAGCACCGCAGGATTGATATCCACCGCGCGAACGGAGATGTCCCACCCAGGGTCCGCCAAGTGCTCGCGGATCCAGATCCCGATCGAGTATGCCTCTTCGCCCGACGCGCATCCCGCGGAGAGGAAGCGCAGCGAGCGACGCATCTGCTGGGCTCGAATGCGCTCGGGTAGGACGATTTGCGCGAGCGCGTGGAACTGCTCGAGGTTCCGGAAGAAGTAGGTCTCCGCAACCGTCAGGTCCTGCGCCACAGCGCCAATCTCCTCGGTGGTCGGCGCCATCTCGAGCCGCGTGAGGTACACGTGCGCATCTTGGTGAACCGCCTCGAGCCGGCGTCGAAGAACCTCGCCCAAGAGCCCCAACCTCCCGTCCTCGAAGTGGAGGCCGAGACGTTGAGCCACGAGGCGCCGGAAACGTTGGGCGTCGTCGGATTCGAAGGACATCGGACGGAGCGATCACGGCACCTCCGCATCGGAAGCCACGGTTTCCAATACCGCGTCGGGCAGGATGCGTGTCGCGCGCAGGACGAAGAGTAGCTCGGAGTCGAGCGCACCAATCGACGAGACTGCGTCCGAACCTGCGTTTCGAAGTAGGGACGGAAGCTCCTGGAGCGATTCGACGGGAATCCTGTGGACACCGAGCACATCGCCGACCGTAAGCGCGATTTGCTTGCTCCCTGTTCGGACTATCATGAAACGCGTCGGCCGAGCGTCTTGTCCTCCGAGCAATCGGCCCAAGTCAACCACCGGCAGCGGCGCGCCGCGGACGATTGCAACACCGAGAACGAACTCCGGCGGCGTCGCAAGCCGTTCGATCGGAAGGGGTCGCATGGTCTCTACGACGCTTTCGAGCGGTATCGCGCAGAGGCATCGCTCGACGCGAAAGACCACGGACTTCCCCGAGCTTGATGTCATCATAACCCCCTTTCGGGATCACCCCCGGCGGGTCGCCGCCACCCTCCCGGCACCGGTGATCGACGTCGCAAGGGTTACCCGCGCGAAGTGCGGGAAGGTGCACGGTGCTCCGTCGTTCGTAAGATCTGAGGTCACACCCGCGTCGCCGAGAGCGCGGAAAACACCAAACTTCACCGTAGTCCAAAACCGCTTCCCTCACAATGGCTCGTCCTTGGATCCGCACGCAAAACTGCCACACGATCCGCCGGCCGCCGGCGAAGGCGTCGCAAGGCGTCAGGTCGCAAGGCGTCAGAAGGACGCCCGTGTATGCTTGCGCGTATTCGGCTGCCCGGCTTGGGCGTCCGCGTGCTCCCGCCTGAGCCGCCGGGTCGAGCCCGTCGATGGCACCCGGTCTGTCACGCCCACGAAGAACTCCTGTGTGAATTCGGCGCGTTTCGCCGGGTAAGACCGGGGCGCCGTGCGGTTATCGACGCACGGGATCTGTGGAGTGATAGCCGTGGGAGCCCGGGGTCGCATCGGGGAACGCGAAAGTCCTGACGCATGGTAAGCCCGCCGCAACGTACCGTTGGACGCGGGTGCTGGCTGGTCAGATCGGCATCGAGGTTGCGGATGATGAGCTCGCGCTCGCCGCCGGCCGGCGGAGGGCGCCCAATCGCCCTCAAGAGAGTCGCCAGAGGTTGGGTAGGTCCCGGCCAGCCGAGACCAGTAGCTCCTCGACTTCTTCCCGATCCTCGAAGCCGTAGGTGGGCTTCGTATGAGCGGCGTCGTTCCTTCTCCGACGAAGCTGGTGGGCAAAGTCGTAAGCGGTGTGATTGGCCGAACGGTCGTCCTTCCCGGCGAAGAGCGTGTCCACGAGCTTGTCGATCTCCGCGATGCACTTTGCCGCGCTGGCGTCGAGCAATGCGAGCGAAAGGAGCGCCCTAGCCGGAGAGGAGAGGCTGACGACAACATGCGCAACCGCCACTTCGCAGACCACACCCATCATCACAATGGCAGGTCGCATGAGTCCCTGGTCGAGGCACGTCCGGGCGTCGAGCAAGAGAGACACGACGTCGTCGGGTAGATTTGTGCAGCGCTTAACGAGCCGATCGACGAAGCCGGGGAAGAGCGGATGATCGTCGGTCGCTTCGAGGAAGCGCGTCCCGGCACGCGTGAGGTCGAGGCCCATCGGGTAGGTATGAGGGTGCGCGATTCGTGGCAAGGCGAGTCCGGCACGCGCAAACCACACAACGAACTCGCGTACGCCAGCCATGGGTTGCGTCAGGATCGTCTCGTCAATAAGAGTCTCTGGCAGGTGTCCGGATGCCACGAGAGCACGAATTTCGCGATCCTCAGCGAGCCCCGCCCGCTCGATGAGGACGCCCGCCGGACGTCACGGTCGCCCTGAAGCTCGCGCAGGCGGTGCTGGCCGTAACTCGTCCGACACAGTAGGTGGGGACCCCGTGCCGCGGCACGAGCGTGCTGGCCCCCGACATGGGAGCCCAAACTTTCGCATCCAGCCGCACGGCGTGCAGCAGCATGGCGCCCGCTCGAATATCCGGCGCCGCTGACCGAGGGGAAGACCATCTTTTGGCGGCCATGACGCGCAGCCCCACAGGTAACAATAACGCCACGAACGTGGCAGTTCTCCATGGGTAGGATTGGCACCATCGAGGGAGACTGTGCGAAACGGTTACGCTTCTCCAAACGCCTTGGGCGATACGGTTGCTGCTGAGCCGGCACTGCGTCGATTGAGTCGCTTGTCCCGTTTCCCGCTCCGAACGCGCCGAGAGTGTTCGCGACGCGAAGGGTGTACGCGGCCTCTTTCGGGGCGAAAGGACTTCACGCGTCGCAAGCACCCGGTGTCGCGGTCGCGCACCGCATGGGAGGGACGATGAGCGAGGATTCCGTCGCGTGGGATGAAATCTTGAAGTTGGCCGATCTACTGGAGAGCGAGCTGCGTCGCGGGCACTTTGACGGCGCGTGCGCGCTGCACCTTGCGCGTGCGGTGTTGGTGTTCAACCGGCAGATCCGCGTCGCCTTCCGTCGGGTGCCACACCTTTCCACGCCCCAGGAGTCCAACGCCACGCGCATCGAATGAGCAGCGCCGACGCGACGCGCGTGTCCCAGTTCGATGCCGCACCGTGGTGCGCCTTCGCTGGCGGTGATTGCGCTCGCCTCGGGCGTGCGCAATGCCGAAGAACCATGGCTGCGGATTTCGACGCGACGTGAGCGCCCGCTCGGCCTCCGGTTGGATGCGGCGCGGTGTGAAGCCCGACTCGTGCAGCGGTGCGAAGAGCGGAGAAGACCGGCATCTACTCCTTCGAGCTGAACGGGGCGGTCCACTGGGTCATCTGCGCCAAGCCAGCGCTAACGTTCGGGGCCGGTGCAGTGCAACACGAGCACGGTGAGGTCGTCGGCGAGGGCGCCGTGATCCATCCGAAGGCCAGTCAGCCGATCGACCATCGCGGAGGGGTCCGGCGCGTCCGCGAGCCGTTCCGCGATATCGCGCGAACTGGGAGGGGCGCCGTAGCGAACGTCGATCAATCCATCACTGTAGACGGCGAGCGTGTCGCCTGGTTCGAACTGGAGCGCGCGCTCGTCGTACGACCCTGGGGCGACTCCGACGGGCCGACCGCACCGCTCGATCGGCACGATCCTACCGTCCACCCTCCGGACGACGCCGTGGCCATGGCCCGCGTCGACGTAGAGCAGACGGCGCGCCCTCACATCGAGGCGCGAATGGAACAGCGTGACGAAGCTGCCTGCCCGTTCGAGATCCGGCTCGAGCGCATGGGAAACGACCCGGAGCGCCGCTGCCGGGCCCTGGTCCGCCCGAGCGACCACGCGCAGGGTGGCGCGCACGGTGGCCATCCATAGGGCCGCGGCCATACCCTTGCCCATCACGTCCCCGAGCGTGAGCACGACCGAGCCGGGCGCGATCTCCTGCCAATCGTAGAAGTCGCCGCCGACCTCGCGAGATGGGATGCACCGTGCAGCGAGCTGGAAGCCGTCCATCGCGATGGCCTCCTGCGGCAAGAGCTCGCGCTGAACGTCGCGCGCGCGTGCGAGATCCGCTTCGACCTGCTGCAGGAGCACGGCATTTGCCAGGCTGAGGCGACGCGCTCGCAGCAGCATCTCGACTCTGGCATTGAGCTCGATCTTCTCAACGGGCCCCGCGATGAGCTCGTCGACGGTGCGCCACAGCTGCGCGCTCGCGCGTCCGATGTCGTGCTGATGCGTGATGAAGAGGAAGGGAAGGAACGCGGAATGCTGCGCACTCTTGACGGCACCTATCCACGACTCGAACCGCAGAAGCGCGGGGCCATCGAGAATGCAAAGGTCGAATGGCTCCACCAGTGCGCTCACGCCCTCGGGGCTCGTAACGTCCGGTTCCGCCACTTCGTATCGCGCAGAGAGCCACTCCGACAGCAGGCGGCGGTTCTCGCTATGAGCGAGCAGCAGCAGAATCCGATTCATGACTCGCTCCCACGACGCCGCGGACGATGCTGAGCAGCTCGGACGCGAGCACTGGCTTCGGAATGACGCCTCTCACGCCGAACGCAAGATAGCGCCTCGCCCCTGCCACGTGCCGCGCGTCGGAGAGGACGAACAGCGGTACGTCGGGTCGCTTGAGCCCGTTCATCACCCGACGCACGTCGAACGAGCCTGCGTCCACGAGGGCCAATACGATATCGTCGCCCTCCAAGAGAGCCCGCTCCAGCTCTTCGGACGTCGCGCTCGTTCGTGGCGCGAATCCCGCTCCGCCGAGCAGCTGCGAGACGAGCTCGAGGTTGCGGCGGTTGCGATCGGCCACGAGGACGGCAAAGACCGCGGTCATGGGCCTACCGTATGGCCATGCCCATCGACGAGCTCGGGCTGGCCGCTGAGGATGCCGCGCAACTGTGTCAGCGGCGTGCCCACGCGGACGCCCGTGCCCGTGATCTCGAGCTCACGCAGCGTGCTCTCGAATCCGCTGACCCGCTTCTTCAGCACGCCAACTGCCCGACGTAGCTCTCCGGAGAGCTCAAGGTATCGCAGGAACAAGATGTCGTCGGCGAGGTAGCTGGTCCCGAGCTCGGTCGCGCGGAAGTCGCCGGTCACGGCCTCGAGCTCGCTCACGAGGATCGTCGTCACCCCCATGTTGCGCAAGTACGCGCAGAGCGAGTGGAGATGGGTCTTCAAGTCGCCGCCGCGCACGCACAGGCGGTACCCGGCGATGCCGTCGAGCATGACGATGCTTGTCCGTCGCTCCTCCACTTCCTGCCGGACGAGATGTGCGAACTCGTCGGGCCCATAGCTCAGCGGCTCCACTTGCACGATCGAGAGCTTGCCGCGCTCCGCCATTTCTTGCAGGGGAATTCGCATCAACTCGGAACGGCGCACGAGCGTCTCCGCGGCTTCGTCAAAGCTGTAGATGACCGACCGCTCATTTCGTACGGCGGCTTCCTTTACGAAGCAAAGGCCGAGCGTCGTCTTGCCGACGCCGGTCGGTCCCGTAATCACGGTGACGGTTCCGCGCTCGATGCCACCGTGCAGCAGCGCGTCGAGCTCCTGCAGCCCCGAGGAGACCGTCTCCCGGATGAATTGACGCGTGTGGCGTTCCGGCACGAGGCGCGGGAATACCGCCATCCCATGCCCGGTCAGCCTCATCGTGTGCCGCCCGCTCCGGAAATCGGAGCCGCGAAGCTTCCGAACCGCCACGCTCCGGTCGTCTCCGCAGACCTCGAGCTGGAGCACCCCGTCGCTCAAGAACTGGAGATCCTCGTCGGGCGCCGCCAGGCTGCCCTCGGAGCTAAAGAGTACCGTCGCGTCCTTGTCGCGCATGAACCGCAGGAACGACAGCACCTGCTTGTGGAACTGGAATGCATCGGGCGACAGATACCGGAACTGTGTCATCGCCTCGAGAAATACGCGGCCGGGGCGCAGCGACTCGATGCGCTCGACGATGCTCTGCGCCGTCGGCTGGCGCTCGACCTCCGAGGGCGAGAAGATGTCGTAAGCGAGGCCCCTGGTGAAGAATTCGGCACCCGGGCTCAGATCGAGGAACGTAATGCCGTCGAGCTTTAGACCGATGGCGAGGGCATCTCTACGGATTTGGTCTTCGGGCTCCTCCAGCGTGATGAACAAGCTCTTGTCGCCGTGGGCTGCGCCCGCTGTCAAGAAATGAAGGCCGAGAATGGTCTTGCCGGTACCTGGGCCGCCGCGCACGAGATAGGCGCGGCCTGGAAGTAATCCGCCACCGAGCACCTCGTCCAACCCTGCAACGCCGGTGGACATGCGCTGCTCGGACGCCGGGGGCGGGACCACGGATCGCGTGGACAACGTGGACAAGTCGCCATTCGGCAACACATTGACAGACGGAACGCACGCTTCGTGCCCGCGGCCTCCGCGCTATGGAATACGAAACTCGTCTTTTCGTCAGTAGCTCACGCGATCGGTTGACGACGTTCCGCGTCGTTGGTCCGGCATCGATGACGGTGAGTGTCCCTCTGAGGCGCGCGGCCGAGGCCAGCCTCGAGGAAGGCGCGACCGTGCGCATCGACCTTCGTGAATGCACGTGGATGGACAGCACGTTTCTGGGGACCCTGCTCGTGCTTGCACGTCGCGCCAGGGCGGCGAGTGCGAGTGGTCGTGGCGCCCGGCTCTTCCTCGTAGCGCCCTCGGCCGAGTGTCGGAGAGTGCTCGATCAGACGGGGACCGGCGAAATCCTCGACGTCGTCGAGATGCCGGAGCTCGAAGGCGCGGAGTGGACGGCGGTGGCCTGCGACGGTGACAGCGAAGCGCTTGCGCGCACCCTACTGCGTGCGCACGAAGAGCTCGCCACTTTCCCCGGCACCAAGGGAGCCTTTCGGGAGGTCGCGCGCGCAATGAAGCAGGATGCGCAGCGAATCGGAGAGCTGCGCGACCCTGCGCCGCCGGAGCGCAAGTGAGAGGTGTGAGTCCCGCCGGCATGTTCGCTGCACTCCGCCCGCGCGTGCCCGCGAGGAGTTCCCATGGCCCTGCAGCTTTCCGAACTCTTCGATCTGCGTAGCAGAACGGCGATCGTTACCGGCGCCGCCAGGGGCATCGGCGCAGCCATCGCAACGCGTCTTTGGCAAGCGGGGGCGTGCGTTGCGATCGCAGACGTAGAGACTGAGGCGGCCCACCGAACTGCTGGCGGGATCAGCGGAGCGGGTGGCATCGCCAGGGCATTTCAATGCGATGTCTCGAAGCTCAGCGATATCCGGAGCGCTGTCGCCCAAACCGTCGAGTCGTTCGGCGGGCTCGACATCCTCGTCAACAACGCTGGCGTCTTCCCGCTCGCCCCTGCGCTGCCGCCATTGAAGTCGAACGCCCGGACCTTCTCATGAGCCATGAGAAGTTTGGCAGACAGCTCCTTTTTCCGGACACTCATGTGGCGCGCGAGCGGGCGCGGGCTTTGCGACCCGCTCGCGATCCTCGGACACATCATGGCTCGTCTTACTCCTCTTGGTGCTGGCGCGATGCGATCGCCTCGCTTTGCTCCGGCCGGGCTACTGGGCGAATGGGGTCGCGACCGCGTTGTGATCGACGGAGGTCCGAGGGCAGCCCGATCGTAGCGATGATCTGCAAGTCGCCTTCCTGAAGCTGCGGCTCGTTGTCGCAGTCGCCCGCACCGGATAGATGGTCAAGTCGGGGGCCGTGCCCAGGAGCGGTCGCACGACGGCAGTTTACTGCCTTGAAAGGCTTGCCCAGGACGGTGCCGGCCCAGGACGGTGCCGGCGAGCGCTCGAGCCTTGACCGGCGTCCCCGGGTCGCTGCCGTACGGATTGCCGCCGTCTCCACCATCCGAGGACGAGCCGCTGTCGTCGCCGGGGCTCGGCGTTCCGCTCTCGGTCGCCTTCCGGTGCAATCGGCTCGACTAAAGGATCCCGGAGCCCTCGTGGCGGGGTCAGTTCACGCATAGCCGGCGGTCGTTTTTTGGTGACGTCGGCACGGCCCCCTAACCGCAAAACGCACTCAGTCGAACGAGAGCTGACCCAACGAGGCCGCCGCCTGCAAAGCTCAGTGCGTTGCTCAGCGAAGACGCAAGGAGCGCTCGTGCCACGTCGCGAGGACGTGAGACGATGACGTATACGGCGGCCTCCCCGAATAAGGCGAGGAGCTCGCCGACGACTACGTAATGGACGCCGATCAGCGCGATCCGCGGAAGAAGGACGTTCATGCCCAAGTTGGTCGCCGTGTTCATCGCGAGCGCCCAGATGGCCATCCTCACCCGCTGCCCCGGGAAGAGAGCCGCCACGACGGGCACTTCGATCAAGAGGGTGACGCCCAGGGCCAGACCGGCGCCTCCCATATGCATGTCACGCCTTGCGGGAGACACCACGCCGCCGGGCTCGCAACCAGAGCGCAGCGCCCACCAGCGATAGAGCGGCATCGGCGGAGAGCACGCCGGCGTCGGCCGAGCTCCGGCATCCGCAGCCAGGACAGTCCTTCGTGTTCGACACGCCGGCGCCCAGTCCCGCCGACGAACCCCACGGAGGGACCTGCGGCGTCGAGGCGGGCGCGGAGTTCCCACCTGAGCGCTGGCAGTTCACGGCAAGCGGGGCCGCGACAACCGCCGCGCGAAACAGCACGACCTGACCGCACCCGGCTTGCGAACAGTTATAGGGCGTCGACAGGCCATACCGGTAGACGCCGGCGGGAACGCACTCGTCGACGTAGCAGGGATGGCCGCCGCTTGTGGCGCCCATCGCGCCCGCCGGGCAGTAGTTCGCGAGGTGGAGGATTTCGCCGGTTTCGACGTTCTGACGAAGGAGGCCGCCGGACTGACCGCACGCGTACGTGGACGACGTGGCCTGAAGGCACACTGTGACCGTGTTCCCGGTCGGCGAGACGTCGTAATCGGCGCCGCCGCCGCAGTTGGCGCCGGCGCGCCTCGCCGAAGAGACGGCGAAGAGCACGACCGCCAGCGCGATGCACGAACGTTGCAGCCAACGTTGCATGGAAGACCCCCAGTCTCCGACGAGAGTATCCCAGGCGGAGAGCGCGACTCTAGCGAAAGGGACGCCGGGCCTCGCGCGTGTGGCGGCGATCCGACGATGCCCATCGTCCCTACGAGACGTGCGCGGGAGGCCAAAGGCTGCTCACGTATGCCTACCAGGCGCTCCGTTAACCGGTGGATGCTCTGCGCCGTCTCTTCGTCTGGAGAGCTCCGCGCGCGGCGCGCACGGACCATTCGTCCAATGCGGTCTTTTCTCCTGCAGTTCGCTCCAGCGGCCGCCGCCATCGTCGCGGTCGCGCACTTCTCATCGTCCGCCTCGTCGCCTGCCCCGCGCGCGAATGGCGCGCCTGACGTGCCCACCTCGACTGACGAGCCGCGTACCATCGACGCGCCATCGTCTGGCGTTTGCACGTGGACGACCGGACGTTGGTCGGGCAAGAGCTCTTCGCTTCATGTCCTGCCTGGGCAGTTGCCTTTTGCGACTCTCAGCGCGAGGGCACACGTGCGTCTCACGGCGCTGGTCGGGGAGGGCGCGTACGCTGAAATGCAGACCAGCGCGCTCGACGTCCGTGGCTTTCTCGACGACACGCAGCAGATCCTGCGACCCACGCATCCCATCGCGTTCGGCGGCGTGGCCCTGGCGGGGCCCTCGGCCACGCTGGCGCTCGTGCGCGGGGGAACGAACGGCAGACTGGTCGTCTCGTGGTCCGAGCCCCTCAAGCCGGTCGCTAGGGAAGACACGCTGACTGCCGAAGTCGCGTGCGCCGACGTTGCCCTGGACGCGACACAGTTCGAGGTGACGCAGGCGATATCGACTGAAAGGCCGTTGGGACATGCCTTTCTCGTGGCAGGCGAGTCCGTAACGCTCGCGCTCGACCCTACCGCTCCTCCGGTCGCCTTGCTGCAACTGAGGCAGCATGAGCCCGAAGTGCGCGTCTTGGCGCAGAACGGGAAGCGCACCCGCATCGTTTGGAAGCGCGACGACGGCATCGTCTTCGGCTGGGTGCCCACGCCGACGGTCAACCGAGCTCGCGACACTCTGGGGGAGTTGATCGACGGCCCGAATTTGCCACTTCTCTCGGGCGACGTTTTCCGTGGTGGGATCTGCGGTTTCGCGTTCATGCCCGACCCGTCGCCCCCGGCTCCGCCGCCCGCACCCGTGCCGCCGCCACCCATGGAGGTTACGTGCGATACGGATGTGCGCGTCGTCGTCGCCGAGGCGGGCCCGGTCGCCCTGGAGGCTCCGGAGCGGTACGTCGCCGGCGTCATCCGCGCGGGTGCGGCGCTTCAGGCGACCGGCACAGCAGGCGTGTTCACGAAGGTACGTCTCGTGGATTCTGAAGACGACCCACAGCAGCCTCCGGGCGTCGACTACCTCGTTTCGACGCGAGATCTTTCGGCGTGCAACGCAAGGTCGCAAGACCGGTGAGGGTGCGCACGTACTCGACGGCCTGGCCGTCGGTGCCGCTCCACAGCCAGAATGCGCCGTACGCCGTACTCGTTGGTGAGCACGCCCCGCCAACCTTCCGGGCGATGGCCGAAGAGTAGGCGGCCGCGCTCCCGCGGGTGACGAGAAAGGACGTCGCGGGCGCGGGCCACCTCGCGAACCAGGCGCCGGAACCGCGTCAACACGTCCTCGCGACCGGCAGTATAGGGCGGCTGTCTCGTCGTAAAACAGTCGCGACAGACTCCCCGTTACCTCGATCCCTCCGTTGCACGGAAGCTACGGCAATGCTGCCTCGACCGTGGGCTGCACCTCAGTGATGCGTGCAGCGAACAGAAAAAACCGGCGAGGGCCACTCTGCCTACCCGGTTGCACTCTCTGAGCTTTTCTTCGAGGGGGAGAATGGATTCGAACCGTCAACTTTGGCAACCTGGAACTTCGCCGTAGGCCCTCGCTGTTTCGGTCGCGCTAGGCCCGCGCTAGGCCACGCCTTCCAACACGATTTCCCGCGGAAGGTCTGTACGTCAAAGTTGGCAAGAACCTTCTGGTCGTTGCCCACTGTGATGTGGCGCAAGGTCGCGAGATCATACCGAAGCACCTCGCGTGACGCGAGCCCGCGGGGCCGTCGACAGGCTGCATGCCTCTGCCCGGGCTCGTAACCTACGCGCGACGGCGTGCACGAGCCATGCTCGCTTTGCGCTTCGCAGTCTCACACGTCTTGCATCGTGACGACCGCGATGAGCTGGCGGCCCGAGTCGGACGGCACGACACGCCCCGTGAACCGCATCGGGCGATCTCCCGGTCGGCCGAACGGGTGCTCCACGAGGACGTCGCGCGCAACGCGCCCCGACACGACCTCTTCGAGGAACCCCCAAAGGTCCGTCGGCTCCGGCCCGCTTCTCCAGGCCTCGGCGATCGGGCGCCCGAGCGCGCTCGGGTCTACCGAGAATGCCTCGAAGAAGGTCCGATTCGCCCAGACCAAGCGAAGCTGTTTGTCCATGAGCATGACGGGCTGCGCCAGAGTCGAGAGCACCTGCTGCGCGAGCAGCGGAACGTCCTCGGCCTCCCCTGCCTTCGCCGGGGAGATCGTCTTCGAGAGTTCAAGGACCAGTCCGCGGATCGCATGATCGGTCGAGATGTACGGCGACATCTTCATCGTGTACCAGGAGCCGTCGATGCACCGCACGCGCTGCTCGCGCGTCGCGACCGTCGAGATCGTTTCGGCGGCGGTCTGCTCGATGTCGCGCGAGCTCACGACGTTTCGCAGGTACGCGATGGGGCGGCCGACATCGCCGGGAATGAGGTTCAGGAGCTGCTCTGCGGCGATCGAGAAGCGACGAATGCGCAGGTCGGGGCCGACGATGACGAGCACCCCGCCGGTAGTGGTCATGATGTTCTGCAGATCGTCGTTGGCAACGCTGAGCTGGGCCATCCGACTCTGGAGCTCGTCGTTGACGGTCGCGAGCTCTTCGTTCGTGGGCTGCAGCTCCTCTTTCGAGGTCTCGAGCTCTTCGTTCGTCGATTGAAGCTCCTCGTTGGAGCTCTGGAGCTCTTCGTTGGAGCTTTGCAGCTCCTCGTTCGCTGCCTCCAGCTCTTCGACGGTCGACTGAAGGTACTCCTTGTTCGCCGCGAGCTCGCGCTCGAGCTGGCGAACGCGCGGTTGCTCCCCGCCCGGCGTGCCTGCCTCCTCTTCCTGCTCCGCAGGCGCCGGATTGACGCTTTCATTGACGCTCTCGTTGAAGAGGACGAGAAGGCACTTTCGGCCGCCGGCATCCGGCAGGGGCATGACGTCGAACGACACCGACCGCGTGGTGCCCTCCTCGCTCCCGAGCGGCACCACGGGCGAGGTGGCGGGCAGTCCCTCGGTCAGCGCCTTCTGCGTCGCCGTGCGAAGGGCCACGAGCATCTCCGGGCGCACGAGCTTCAGGAGATTGAGGGTCGCCGTGCCGGGCGCCGGCTCGAGGTACGAGCCCGTTCTGCCGCGGAACTGCACGATGTCGAGCCGTTCGTCGACGATGACCCCCGGGGGCGCGTATTTCTCGATCACCTTGCGGTCGGCGATCTGCGCGACGTTGACGAGGGGCCGATGATCGGGGCGGCCGCGGCGGCCGTTCTCCTCGTCGTCGAGGGCGCGGGTGGCCAGCGAGAAATCGAACACCGCGGTCGCCGGGATGTTTTTCTTGACGTAGATCTTGAGCTTCCGGTCGATCAGCGAAAAGAGGTCGGCGGCTTCGCCGACGGACTCCGAGGTGCCAAGCAGGATGTACGCGTCCGGGTTCAGCGCGTAGTGGAAGATGCGAAGCACCTTTTTCTGCAGCGCCACCTGCATGTAGATGAGGACGTTGCGGCACGAGACGAGATCGAGGCGCCCGAACGGCGGGTCTTTGCCGAGGTTGTGCCGCGCAAAGACCACCAAGTCGCGCACGGCGCGCGCGACCTGGTAGCCCCTCTCGGTCCGCGTGAAGAAGCGCTGCAGCCGATCCGGCGAGACGTCGAGCTCGATGTTGGGCGGGTAAGCACCCTGGCGCGCGTGTGAGAGGGCGTCTTCGTCGATGTCGGTCGCGAAGATCTGGATCTTGTGACTCCCCGCACGCTCCCCGAGAAACTCGAGGAGCGTGATGACGATCGAGTACGCCTCCTCTCCCGTCGCGCACCCGGCTACCCAAATGCGAATCGGCGTGTCGGCGCTGCGGTTCGCGAGGAGGCGCGGGAAAACGACGTTCTTGAGCGCATTGAACGGTTCGGTGTCGCGGAAGAACCCGGTCACCCCGATGAGGAGATCGTTGTAGAGGTTGCGAAGCTCACCCAGATCGGACCCGAGCAGCGCAAGGTAGTCCTCGAACGCGTCGATCTTGTGCAGCGCCATCCGGCGGCCGATTCGCCGTTCCACCGTGCTCGCCTTGTACTGGCCGAAGTCGACGCCGTACGCGGTGCGGAGCCGCGCGAAGATCTTCGACAGCGCGTTGGGGTCGACGAGCTGGGTCGGACGGGCACGCCCCACGTACGGGTGATTCGCGAGGCGCATCAGCTCGTCGCCGATCTCCGCAGGCGTCAGAGAGAAGTCGGCGCACCTCGCGTCAATCGCGCTCTGGGGCATGCCCGGCTGCGTGGCCGTGGACGGCTCTTGCGCGAACGTGATGCCCCCCTCGTTTTTGATCGCCTTGAGCCCGAGAGTGCCGTCGGTTCCCGAGCCGGACAGAACGACGCCAACTGCCATCGGGCCGCCGGCGCGCGCCAGCGAGCGCAGGAACGCGTCAATCGAGTGGCGTGGCCGTGGGCCCCCGAGCGGCGGCGCAATGTGCAGCACATCGCCGTCGAGCGAAAGCTCGGTGATGGGCGGCGCGACGTAGAATCTTCCCCCCTTCGAGGTGCATCCCGTCCTCTATGGTCGCGACGCGGAGCTTGGTCGAACGCTGTAGAATGTCTGCGAGCAAGCTCACATGCCCCGGCGCCAGGTGCTGGACCACGACGAACGCCATCCGTTCGCCGCCGAGGCGCTGAATGAGCGCTTCGAGCGCCTCGAGACCGCCGGCCGACGCTCCGATCCCGGCGACCGGGAAGGGCAGGCGCGGCGTGGGCGCCGGCGAGCCGGGGGTATCTCGGCGCGCGGCGGCATCCTGGTCGGAGGCCGAGACGCTCGCGTCTTGAGGAGCGGGAGTGTCGGAGTTGTTAGAGGGAGCCATGGCGCGCCTCAGTCCCCCAACGTTCGAGCATCCCGCCGGCGGAATACAAGCCACCGTCAGCGAAAAAGACGCAGTGACGCCCCGCAAGGCCGAAGCGGCGAGCAAGCGCAACGGTCAGCGCAAGACGGCGGGGAGCTCGAAGCGAGCTGAGGGCGCGCCGTCGCTCAACACGAGGCGTCCCCCGTACGCTCCCGCGATGTGCGCGACCGTGGCCATGCGGACGGCCCAGCCCGAGGGCACACTCGCGCCCTCCGGCGGCTCGACGGACACGATTGCGTCGCTCTTGTCGACCGAAGCGCGCATCCGAACCGCGCCGGCGATTGAGGGGGCGCCCGCCAGGGCGCGCCGAACGAGGAGCTCGAGCGCGCGGCTCACGCGATTCGGGGTCAGCGCGAACGAGCGCCACGTCTGTCGCCGGCTCGACCACGAGGCGCTCCGGTTCGAGCAGCGGGAGCAGACCGCGAGCCATCGCGCGCGCTTGGCTATCGAGATCAATCGTGTCCGTGGACCCCGGGCCCCCCACGTCTTCGGGCAGGGTGCTCAGCTCGGCCAGGTCGTCGAGCATGATCCGCTGCACGGCGGCGCTCTTCTCGATCCATACGAGCGCCTGCTCGCGCTCGTCTTCGTCCTGGATGCTGCCGTCTCGCAGCAGCCGCGCCCAGCCTGCGATGGTCGTCAGCGGAGGGCGGAGGTCATCGACGACCATCCGCGCTAGCTCCGCTTCGGCCACGTGTCCTCCGCTGAGGTCCTCGCGGGCGTCGAGCCTCCGAAACATCCAGCGGAGCGCGATCCGCTTGCCCGACTCGCTGCGCACGACGGCGACCCGCGTGTGGCACACGATCACCGGCTGACCGCGCGGCCGCATGCGCAGAGCAAAGGCCCGCGGCGCGTCGGTCGGTGCATCGAACAGCTCAGCCATGAGGTCGCGGAACTTGCGTGTGTCGTTGCGCGCCACGAACGCGATGAGCGGCCGGCCGCGGAGGAATGTCTCCTCGACGCTGAGGAGGGCGCCCGCGGCGATGTTGGCTTCTTGCGTGACGCCCAGCAAATCCGTGACGACGTACGGGCCGGGCGCATGGGCGAACAAGTCGAGGTACTTCGACCGCTCGCGCTCGAGGAGCGCGCACGCCCCCTGGAGCGCCGCGATCTGTTCTCGCAGCTCCTCGCTCGTCGCCGCCAGCTCCTCGTCGCGCGCGAGGAGCTCGTCGAGGAGGTCATTCGCGCCGCCGTTCGCGCGCGCGACGATCGTTTGCACGCGCGAGGCCCCGGCCGTTCTGTGAGCCGCGAGGTCTCCGAGCTGGGCTTCGGCGCGGCGGGCGCTGCCGCGGCTGCGGCGCAAGAAGAGCGCCACATCGTCCGCTAGAATCGTGAGCCGATTCATGGGCTCCTATCTCCTGTCGATGGGTCTCCCCCCTTGAATTTACGAGAAGGTCGGCAGCGCGAACAAGAGTCGCAGCGGGAACAAAAGAGAAGGCCAGCGAGTCGCAGAAGCGTGACAAATCCAAGAAACACAAGGAAGAACGTGCCCGATCGTGGCGAATCGCCCCACGGGGAGAATTGACACACAACGGGTACGCTCAAGCTGCTCGACATGCGGGAGGCTTTTTCTCTCGACGGCGCCGCTTGCACGTGAGCACCGCGTCGATAACCGTACCGCGCCGACGAACTCGCGCAGGAGAGCGCGACGACGGCGGAAGGGGGTTTGGAAAAACGAAATGGTCGCGTTGGAGGACCTCTCCTGGAAAGTGTTGCTGGAGGAGCTTCGTGCCCTACAGGCCAAGGCGGGAGCTCCTGCGACTCAGGCCGACCAGCTGGTTCACGAGCTTCACGTGCACCAGGTCGAGCTCGAGATGCAGAACCGCGAGCTCCGCGAGGTGCAGGCGCGGCTCGAAGAGTCGCAGGCGCACTACGCAGAGCTCTACGATCGCGCGCCGGTCGGGTACGTGACCCTCGACGCGAATGGCGTTATCACGCAAACGAACCTGACGGCGGCGAGCCTGCTCCAGCGCGAGCGGCGACAGCTCGCCGACGCGCCGCTCGCGGCGCTCGTACGGGACGGGAAGGGATTCTTGACCCACCTGCGCGAAGCCGCACAGAGCCAGGCGCTGACGAAGGCAGAGGTGGAGCTCAAGACCGCCCAGGGCTTCGCTCCCGCCGAGCTCAGGACCGTGCCGTGCGCCTCGGACGCGGGCGAGATCACGGGCTTCCGCATGACGATCCAGGACGTCACGGAGCGGCGGCGCGGGGACGCGGAGCGAGCCGCGCTCGACGCCGAGCGGCGGGCACGCCTGGCGGCCGAGGCAGAAAATCACATGAAGGACCAGTTCCTCGGCATCGTGTCGCACGAGCTGAGGACACCTCTGGCGGCGCTCCTCGGTTGGACGAGCCTCGTGGGCTTGCGGGCGAACAATCCCGCGTTCGTTGCGCGCGGTGTGCACGTGCTGCGACGCAACGGCGAGATGCTCGCGAAGCTCGTCGACGACATCCTCGACGTCTCGCGGATTGTCAGCGGCAAACTTCACATCGAGACCAAGCCGACCAGCGTCAACGAGGCGGTTGTCGCCGCGCTTGATCTCGCCGGGCCGGCCGCGCTGGCCGGGCAGATCACGCTGCAGCCGTCTCTCGAGCCGGACTGCGTCGTGCTGGGAGACGCCATGCGGCTGGAGCAGGTGGTTTCGAACCTTCTCGCGAACGCGGTCAAGTTCACGAGGAACGGAGGCCATGTCGAAGTTACGCTCGCCAAGCGCGGCAGCGCGATTCAGATGGTCGTGCGCGACGACGGCTGCGGCATCGAGGCCTCCGAGCTTCCGCACGTCTTTGAGTATTTTCGGCAGGCCGACAGCACGGCCACCCGCTCGCACCCGGGGCTTGGCCTGGGGTTGGCCATCGCCCGCCACATCGTCGAGGCGCACGGCGGTACCATTAGGGCACGAAGCGCCGGCCGCGACCGGGGGGCGGAGTTCTCGATTCGAGCTGCCCAGTCAGTCCGCGTGGCTCGCGCCGCCGCGGCGCGCGAGCGTGCCCTGCGGGGCCCCGATTTCCACTTCGATCGCCGGCGTGAAGGTCCTCTGCGTCGACAATGAGGGCGACACTCTCCTGCTGGCCGCGACGATTCTGGCCGATTGCGGCGCGCTCGTGCGCACGGCGCGCTCGGTGGACGAGGCGTTGGCCATCGTTTCCTCATTCGCTCCGGACGTGCTGGTCAGCGACGTCGCCATGCCGGACCGCGACGGCTATGACCTTGTCCGTGAGCTCCGGCGCATGCCTGGGCCCATCTCGAGCACGCCCGCGATCGCCTTGACCGCCTACGCGCGGCCGGAGGACGCCGAGCGAGCCAAGCGCGAGGGCTTCACTCGGCACATCGCCAAGCCTTTCGAGCCCCAGTCGCTCGCGCAGGCAGTCTCCGAGAGCATCGCGAGCGGCCGATCCCTCCATGCGAAGGGTCCACCGTCCTTTCCGCGGGCGTTCGTGGCGAGGCGCATCCGAATGGGAATGGAGGCGCTTGCCGGCACGGCCCTATGCGCTACTCGTGGCGGCGGCTCGCGTCAGCGTGCTCGTCTTCGTGTTTCACCTGTCAGGCGTCGCGCATTTGCTGGCGGACGTAGAGCTCGACGACGACCTAACATGCGTCGATGATCTGGCGAAGAAGCCGTCCCACGACGCGACGGCGCCGCCTTCCGTTTTGCCAAGGCCCTTCGAGCGGCCGCCCCGAGCCTGACCGCTTCCCTTTGGGCGCTGTTTGTCGACGACGCTCGCGCACCGTGCGCGGTGGATGTCATGGACCGACAAGCGCTCGCGGGTGCGGTTTTGCCGCGCTTGCGGCGTAGGAGAGCAAGCATCGTGTTTCCGAGCATTTGTCTGATTGCGGCGGAGCGGCCGCCGCTACCCGAATCGCTTCTGACCGAGAGCGCGACCGACGTCGACGCCGAAGAAGGAGGGGAGATCGAGTACGAGGCCAATGTGGCCACAGTCGGCGCCCGGGCAGGGGGCGCACGCGCGATCCTCACGAGCCTCGAGGTGGAGTGGCGCGTGCTGCGCGAGGTCGGCCTCCGAATCGAGCCATCCTACGCTCGTCTCGTGGACTCGGACGCCGGTGGGGGGCGCAACCAGTTCGGCGTCGCCGGCGCATTGGCGCTCGGTCTCCTCCACGACTTCGCGCGTGACCTGCCTGTGCAGGCCGAGCTGCTCGGCCGCACCCCCGACAGCGCGAACGCGCGCGTCTTCGAGCCTGGGGAGACCGAGTTGCCGGTCGCCGCCGACATCGTCGCCGCGGTGAGGAGCGGTCGTTGGACATTCAGGGCGACCGTCGGCGCGGAGGCAGGCGGCCGCCTTGAGCACGCGCCCGTGCTCGCTTCCCGGGCCGAGACGACGAGTTCTGGGCGCCCTTCAGGAGGACGTGGAGGCCGAATCACTGGCAGCAAAATGTGACAGCATTGATCGGCATCGCGGCGCCCGTTGCTGTTACGACGCTGGGTGTGCAGGCGCCTCCGTCTGGTTGCGCGTGGTAGACCCACGGCGTGCTCCCGGTTCCCGCACTGAAGCAACCCGAGGGCACCGGGTGCGAGCCAAGCAGTCCCGTACAGTCTTGGTTGTATTCGCTGTCCCAGGTTCCGCCGCATTGAATGCCCGAGGGCGCTGCACAAGTGCACGCGGAACAGGCGCGAGTATCACTCGCAGTGGAGGATTCGACGAACGTCTGAGCGGAGTACGCGCCCGGGCACGCCGCCACGCCGTCGTGCCGGATGCATGTGGCGAAGGGCGGATCGACTTCCGGCATACACACCTCGCCCGCCGTGCACCCGGCCGAGGAGGGCGGAAGCGTGGGCAAACACGCGAGCGCCATGTGTTGCCAAGTCTTCGACGGGATGGAGGCCGCGGCCTCAGGAGGACAGCTTCCGCCTGATGGAGTGGGATCGGATACCGGCAGTAGCCGTTGAGCGAACTGGGTTCGCACTGACCTGATGGAGCGTTCGTGGTCGTGCTGCTGGCGCAAGATGTGCCGCCGCACGTGACGGAAACGGAGCACGTGTATCCGGCGGGAGCGCCACAAGTGCAACCACACACGGCGTCGGGCGCGTTCAGGCTGTCGCCCCCGGTCCAGGATGGTCCTTGATAGGCGGGTCCGCAGGCTGCGGTTGGTGTCGCCGAAGAAACCACGAGCAGCTCCACGGGCGCCCATCCCTGGGGTGGCTCGGGAAGGCAACGACACCCGGGCATCGAATCGCCAGGGGCCGCTTCAGTTGTTCCCTGTGCGTCGTGGTCAGCGTTGGCCTCGGGGGCCTCGCGGGCGTCCGCGACGACGCCCACCTCTCCGGCACCGCTCGCGTCGTTGGTAATTGTATTTGTTTCCACCAGCCCGGCGTCGGCGACGACGCTGAAGTCATCGGAAAGGAATGCCGGGCACCCAATGGCCCCGATCGAAAGGGCCAAGGTGATCGCGTACGAGGGTCCTCGCCACGCCATCATCAGAACTGCCCCGCAACTCCCGCCGCACCCGGGCCGAACCAGACGCGAGCGATGGGCGACCCCTGGCGAGGCGGCGCGGTGAGCCACAGCACTGCCCCGCCCGCGAGTGCCGCGAGCCCGACGACGTAGCCGGCCGTCGACCAGGTCTTCATCGTGTGAAACGCGTCAAGGTCGCTCTGAGCCGAGGGCGGGCAGGCGCCCGTTGACGGCTGACATTTGCTCTCCAGGGTCGAGTGGTTCGACGTCGCCATGAGTCCCGCAATCAACCCCAGTGCGAGACCAGTTGCGCCCAGGCCGCCAACCCCCAGCGCGACAGCCCGGCGTGGACCGAGCCCCTGCGGAGGGCTGGCCGAGTCGGAATCATGCCCGGCCGCTTGAGCCTCTCCCCGGTGACTGGCGGCTGCCTCGCCCAGCGAGACCTCGATCGCCTGGAAGGATCCTTCGGCGAACGCGAGCGATACTTTTCGCTCGGCTCGGCCGGGAGCCGTGGTCACGACGACGTGGTCGCCAGGATTCATGGCCACTGGGACGCCCAGCGACGACCCCTCGACTGGCTTCCCATCGCACGAGACGGCCGTGCCCGCGGGAGCGCCGGGCGGCAGCGTGATGGTGATGCGCGCGAGCCTCCGCTCGACGGCACCGATCTGCTCCTGTGCGACTCTCGCGAGCTCCGCGTCGCCGCGTTGAACTGCGAGAGCACCACCCCGGTCGGCGTGACCGCGCGCGGCAACGAGGTCGCCGAGGCGCTGATCGCAATCCGCAAGATTGAGGTATGCCTTCGCTGTCGGCTCGAGCTCTAGGCTCCGCGTGAAGTGCAGAGAGGCATCCCGGCAGTTGCCGGACTGTTTGAGTGCGTACCCCTCCTTCAGCTCCTGGACGGCGCCCGCCGGATTGGCCGCATCGGCCACGGTAGCGGCAAGCGAGATCGCGACGAGAGCCGCGAACAGCGGGACTTCGGATCGCGGTAGGGTCTTCACGGGGCGAGCGGATCGCGCTTCACCGCAGTGCGGAGTGGTATGGAAGTTGCCAAGGCAAAGGGCGCGGGCGCGCCGGTGGGCGACGAGGGGGACGAAACGGGTACCTTGCGGTGGGCGGCGGTAGCCGGCGCTTCAACGGTCGGACTGGGGATGTCGGTTGTGATCGCCGTACTCGGCGGAGCCGACGTGCCCACCGTGGCATGTGGAGTCAGGACTGCGGCAGCGGGGTCGCCAGCTGCCGCGCCGCTCGCCGACGGGACCGGTGCCACCCCCCTCGCGATTGTTCCAGCGAGCGCCGCAACAACGGCCGCGAGTGCGATGCCCGCTCCGATGGCCAGAAGCGCCCGCTTCGGTCGCGCCTTGCCCGCGTGCCCGCCGCCTTGCGTGGCTACGCCAGCGACGGTCGTCGCTTCTGGAAGAGCGGGTAGCACGAGGGTGCCGGCGGTGGGCCCGGAGGAAGGCGGCTCGATATGGACCGTCATGATTGGCGGTGGCGCGACCCGGGTCTTCTCCTCGGAGTCCTGCGACGCCATCGCAGCCCGGGGCGACGCCAGTTGGTCGTACGTCTGCGCGAGGGCATCGCGCATCGCGTGCGCGCCTTGCCGGCGATCCCGCTTCTCTAACGCGAGCGCCCGGTCGAAGACCCGCGCCAGCGGAGCGGGCACGTGTGGTGCCACAACTTCGAGAGGCGCAGCGGGTTCCGTAGCCGAGCGAACGAGCATCTCCTCCGCGGTCTCGCCGTCGTGCACGAACCTCCCGGAAAGTAGGGAGAACGCGGTGGCGCCCACCGCCCAAACATCCGAGAGAGCATCGACCTCTCTCGTGCGTCCGAGCGCCTGCTCCGGAGGCATGAAGGCCGGCGTTCCGAACACGGCGCCGGTGCGAGTTCGGGTCGGCGAGGCTTCGAGCAGTCGAGCGACGCCGAAGTCGAGCACCTTCAGCCGCCCGTCGCGCGTGAGAACAAGGTTCTCCGGCTTGAGATCCCGGTGCACCACCCCTCTTGCATGCGCCGCGGTGATCACGTCGAGAAGAGCGAGGACAAGGTCGACGACCTCGCGGACCTCGAGCCGGCGACCACTGCGTTCCCATCGAGCATCGAGCGTCTCCCCGTCCAGCAGCTCCATGACAAGGAACACGCTGCCATCCTCAGCGACCTCGTCGTCGAGAACGCGCACGGTGCCGGAATGCTCGACGACGTTCGCGACGTATCCCGGTGTTCACGATGCGCCGATCTTCGCGTTCACGATGGTCCGATCCGCGCGTTCACCATCGGCCGAAACCCGCAGAGGGGCCTTCCGCGGCTGTGCGCGCGGCCTATTTGTAGGTCACAACAGTCTGGGTCTCCGGTGGCTCACGTGCCAGCGGGCTTGCCCCTGGGCTTCGACCTATCTACGCACCCGACCGCGACGAGTCGTCCGCGCCAGAGCGTTCAGCATCGCCAGCACGCCGGGGCGAAAGCCTTTCGGAACCGTGCCGAGAACGGCGAGTGCCTTTTGCTCCCATGACGCCGGAGGAGCCGCCTCGGGCAACTGCAGCACGTCATCGAGGCTAACGCCGAGCGCATGGGAGAGCGCGAGCAGGGTTGTCAGGGATGGAAGCTGCTGCCCGCGTTCGACGAGCCCGATGAAATGTGTCGAGAGATCGACGCGCTCGGCGAGAACCTCCTGGGAGAAGCCGCGAAGCTGCCGATGGTGACGAACGGCGGCGCCGATTCGTCTCGCAAGCTCCGCTTCCCGCTCGTCCATAACCGGGAGCGAAGCGTTTCGGAGCCCAGCTTTCGAGAAAGGTTACCTGTACGTCATAGGGTCATATAACCTAATGTGTCCGGAGTGCTCGAGGGCGCGATCCCAGGTAGGCGGAGTGATGGCAGTAGGAGAAGACGAGCTGCTCGCACGAGCCAAGGCGCGCCTCGGCACCATCCTGCGCGGCAAGTACCGCGTAGATCGCGTGCTCGGCGCGGGCGGCATGGCAACTGTTTACGCAGCGACCCACCTTCGCAACGCCAACCGGGTGGCCGTAAAGGTCTTGCACCGCGAGCTGACCCTGGAGCGGGATCTTCGCGAGCGCTTCCTGCGTGAAGGCTATGCCGCCAATTCCGTCGAACACCCCGGAACGGTTCGAATCCTAGACGATGACTCCGCCGAGGACGGCGCGCTTTTCTTGGTGATGGAGCTGCTCGACGGAGAGACGCTCGACGCGCGCTGGGAGCGAAAGAACCGCCGCATACCGGTGTCGGAGGTGGTCCCGCTCATCAGTGAACTCCTCGACGTCCTCGACGCGGCGCATAGCAAGGGCATCGTCCATCGCGATCTCAAGCCCGAGAATCTGTTCGTTACGCGCGAGGGCCGGCTGAAGGTCCTCGACTTCGGCGTCGCACGGCTGCGCGAAGGGACGCCGGCGACGCAGACGAGAACAGGTGCGGTTTTCGGCACGCCCGCGTTCATGCCGCCCGAACAGGCGCTCGGACGGTCCGCTGAGGTGGACGCCGTCTCGGATATCTGGTCTGTCGGCGCGACGGCTTTTGCGCTTCTCGCAGGCCGACACGTCCACGGGGGCACCACGGCCGAGGAGATCCTGGTCCAGGCCGCGACGAGGCCGGCGCCTGCGCTCAATGGCGTTGCACCCGACGTACCGACGCAAATCGCGTGCGTCATTGATCAAGCGCTCGCCGCGGAGAAGAAGGATTGGTGGCCGAGCGCTCGCGCAATGAGAGAGGCGCTCGCCCGAGCCTGGCAAGGTGACGACGCGGCAGGCCTAGGGGAACAGACGCAGGTTGCGCCACCGCCCAAGACAACCATGCACGGGACCGGAACTCTCGCCATGGGCGGCGAGCCCGACGCCGCCCCCGTCGCTCTGCCGACGCTACCGATTGCGTCCACGGTCGCGGGGATTTCCGCCTCTACCCGGGGCCCAATCCGCGCGCCCCGGCGAAGGACGGTCATCGTTGGAGCGGCCGCTGCGAGCCTTCTGGTGGGAATCGCGATCGCCGTAGGTGTAAGCACGGGCGCGAGACGGCCAGAGCCTAGCACTCCGTCGATCACCACGGCGGCCCACTCCGGTGTGGCTCCGTCGAGGTCGGCGCCCGTCCAGTTCGCGAGCAGTGCGACCGCAGCGAGCGAGGCAATTGAGGTTCCCGGGGTGCCTGTGGAGGCGCTGCCGGCTGCGGCGAGCGCCGGCGTGCCGTCACCCATCACGACGACCGCGGCTGGACCGAAGCCACCAACCAAAGCCGCCGCTTCGAGCACGCTGCCGCCAGCGATGCCGGCTGTGACTGCGGCCAAGCCCGTTCCGCCCCAGCCCGCGCGCCCGGTCTCGACGCCGAATCGCGACCCGCTGGCTCCGTGACCCCATGCGCGCTCCGCTAGAACTTCTGATTGCGACTGCAGGCTGCTGCCTAGCCGGACCGGCACGAGCCGACAGTTCCGCCACCGCGCTCGACGAGCTGAAACAGGGGTACGCCTTGAAGCAGGTGGGTAACTGCCGCGACGCCTTGCCGCATTTCGCACGGAGCTTCGAGGTCGATCCCAAGCCGAAGGCTGCGCTCAACCTGGCCGATTGCGAAGCGCGCACCGGTGATTCTGTTGGGGCGCAAGGACACGCGGCCGAGGGTCAACGGCTTGCCCGCGACCAGAAGGACGCAGAACTCGCGGCAGTTGCCGACCAGCTGTTCGCAGATGTGGCGAAGCGGCTTCCGCATCTCACGATCGAGTTGGCTTCCGGTGCGCCGCTGGACAGCACGGTTTCGCTGGACGGTCACACGCTGAGTGCCTCGTCTCTGCACGCGGCGCTGCCTGTCAACGCGGGGGTTCACCACATCGTGGTGTTCGCTGGCGGCTTCAGGAAGACCGCGACCGAAGTGCGCATCGAGGAGGGGGCCGCGAGCGTTGTGCAAGTCGCGCCCGGCGCTTGGGCGGAACCGTCGTCCGCAGTGACCGTACCAAGCAGCGGATTGTTCTCGCACCTCGACTCTCAGAGGACCATCGCGCTCGGAGTGGGCGCCGTCGGCATCGTCGGTCTGGCCATCGGCATCGGCACGGGGCTCGCGTCGGCCTCGAAGCACGGCGCCCTCGAAGGTGAGTGTGCGGGTAACAACTGCCCATCCTCGGCGCAGGGGGATCTCGGTGGCTTTCATTCCCTGAAGACCTTCTCGACTGTTTTCTACGCCATCGGGCTCCTCAGCATCGCCGGCGGAGCGGCCCTCTGGCTCACCGCGCCGAAGGCCTCCCCGGAGAGGCCGGACGCGCGCCTGTGGATTGGTCCAACGTCAGCCGTCGTCGCGGGGAGCTTCTAACCGTGCGCGCGGCCGGAACGTGCCTACTGGCCACCGGCGGAGTCATCGGCCTCGCGGGCTGCCCTGCGCTCTTGTCGGACGACTTCCGGATCGTCGCTGATGCGGGCCCCGCTGACGGCGCGGTCGACGACTCGAACCCGCAGGCGGAAGCCGGTGGCAGTTCGGGTGGCGACGGTTCCGGCAGCTCCGGCGGCGAAAGCGCTACCTCGGTGGGGGACAGCAGCTCGGATGCGGAAACCGCGCCCGAGGCAGAGACGGGTCCCGTGTGCGTGACCGACTTGTCAGGAGTCGGGACCGGCGATTTCACGATTGCTTTCACGCTGACGACTACTGAGAGCGGTCTCTATCTGGCGCTCGTCAACCAGCGCACGGCCGCTTCATGCTCTGCCAACGCGCCGTTTTGGGACGTCACGATCTGGCCCCTGGGAGGCATCGACGTCGCGATGGGCGACGGAATTAACCAGGCGGGCGTCGAGGCCGGCAACTCCGTCAACGACGGTGCGGCGCATCGAGTCCAAGATCGTGCGACGTGCGGGCTTGCTCTGGTATGAGCGAGATGGTGTACGAGGCTCTGCACAGGTCGCCGACCCGGTCGCCCTCGGATCGCTGCCGCCGTTGGTAACGGGTACTGACCCATGCCCGGGCAATGGCCCGCTCGCGGGTCACGGCACGCTTACGGGCCTCTGCATTACGACGCCCTGAGGGCTCGTTCGGCGCGGCCCACGCGGGCGGGGGATTGTCCGTGCTCGAAGTGTCCACGATTCTCAGGCTTCACAGGCATCGTGAACGGATGATATGTGCGAGGCGCGGCGGGATGACGGCCCCGGGTTACAACGCGACCTTGGCGGTGTCGTAAAGGGGGGACGATATGAACCTGATGGAGGAAGCCGGCGACTTCACTGGTGCTGATTCAGAGCGCGTCGCTGGAGGAACTACTGAGCGAAGTCGGCGGCGCCAAACGTGGCCCCGGTAGGCCCAGAGCATCGAGCGGCGCGGCTGCGAATCCAAACGGGGCCGCATCCATCACGAGGCCGAGGAGAGGCGGTCAGCCTTCCCCGTCGCAGCGCCGAGGACATCAAGGCCGCCTTCGACAAGGTCCACGGTCTCCTTAAATTAAGTCAAGCAAGGGCGGCCTCCGCGCAGAGCAGATTCGCGGAGCACTCAAGCTCGATGTGCGCGAGATGCCGCGGGTCCTCAAGGAGGGCCCGGCCAGCGAGAAGCTCTAGAGCAAGGGCCCAGAAGCGCGCGACCACCTATTTTGCGTGCTCTTCCTGACTACGACGATGCGTGCGCCGGTTTCGAATCAACCAAGAAACGCGTCGAGCGATTGATGCGCGAGAACGACCTGATTGCCCGACAGAAGCGGCGTTTTGTGCTCACTACCGACTCGCATCACGATCACCCGATCGCGCCGAACGTGCTTGACCGAAACTTCGACGTGAAGGCCGCCAACGAGGCCTGGATCGGCGACGTCACGTGCATCCCGACCGGCGAGGGATGGCTGTATCTTGCCGTGCTGCTCGACCTCTTTTCGCGACGCGTTGTCGGCTGGGCGACGAGCGCCACCAACGACACCGAGCTCGCACCGCGCGCGCTCAAGCAAGCTTTGCATGCGCGACGCCCACGTGCGGGCCTCGTGCATCACACCGACCGCGGAAGGCCGCCACGCCCCGGTTGACCTGTCCGCCTTCGTGCAGGGGCTTGGCGTTCAAGAACACGAGGCCATCGGCCTCTTAGCCGCGCTCTTCGACCGACCCGCCTTCTACACGTCGTTCCGGCACGAGAGCAACGTCCCCGCATTCGGGCAATACCTCCGCGCGCTCTCCACCGGGGTTCGACAGACCCGTGAAGGTACGCTTCTGGCCCGGATCCCTTCCCGGCACGAGCTCCGAGGCGACGAGGCTCGCCGCGTTTTGGCGACGCGGAGCGCGGAGTCGCTGGGCTCCGCGCCCGACTCGAGCAGCTCATCAAGATCCGGTGAAATTCTCCCGTGTGGCGCCACGTGTGGAGCCCCGCACTGCCCTGTGTACATATTCTCGGACGTCGCCATTCGGGACATGGACGAGATCCGCTCGCGAATCCTGCAGGAGGTGCAGACGGTCGCCCCGGCATTTTCAGTTCGCGTCGACTGGTGAACCGCGCCGACCGCGATCACGATTGAGTCGTCCGCGCGCGAGGAGACGGCCACCACGCGCGCCATCCTTGGCTCGACGACCCTGATCCACCATCTCGGACACCAGCACGGCAACTATCCGCGAAGGCTCAACCCGCGAGATTCTCGCATCTGTCACGGGACTGAAAATCCCATGCGTGCGGCTCGATGCCGAGCACACGCTCACGGCTCGACACGTTACGTTTCCCCTGGCGCATTGTTCAGCGAGATGAAGGGGCGATACGAATCACTCTGCAGCTGGCGAGCAATGCGCTCATCCGCCTTTCCCTCGTGTTCGCGAAGTCGCAAGTTCGTCATCTGACCGAGTCCCGAGGTCCGGCGTTGGCTCGTGCACCAGCTGTTGCTGCGTACGAGCAGGCGGGCCAGCGACCGCGTCGCAGAGTCCTGTGGACTGAAGGATCTTCTCGACGCCCGCAAGCTCTTCCCGCGTGACTTCGCGGCCAGACGAGCCAGGGACGGGGATGGGCACCTGGCGAGCTGCCGATGTGCGCGCTGCCGTTGACGGCGCGCGTGAGTTCGCGGTGGGCGGATTGACGCGCGAGCCAGCGCACCGCGCGCAGAGAGAGGCAGCGGACAATCGGCATTGCCGGCATAGAAGAGAGGCAGCCGATTCGCGCAGGTTCTCGAGCAGGCCATCGCCCGAAACGATCGGAAAGTCGCCGGAGAGCCATGGCAATCGCGCGATCGCCTCGATCTGCTCGGCCGTGATGAGGAACGATCCCTTCATCGCGAGCCACTCGGAGTGCAGAGCGCGAACGACACGCGGGTCAAGCTCCAGTTCACACACAACTTCGATGGCGGACTTCCCTGCTTCGAATGAGCGGAAGGCCCTTGCCGCAACGGCGCCGTCGAGGGGGTCGCGCGAATGCGATGCGGACAACCTTTCGCGGCGACCAGCTTCAGAAGACTCACGCTTTCTCTTCGCCGCGGCAACCACGTCAGAGGTGCGGTATCGACGAACTCCGTGCGGGCCGACGTCGATGGGAGCGAGTTGGCCAAGGTCCTCCCAGCGGCGCAAGGAAGCCTCAGAGGTGCCAACAAGTCGGGCGGCCTGCGGGCGAGTCACGGTAGCGGGAGGGGTCTCCGGCTTCTTGCGCGCCATCTTGGTCCGACAGTGTAGCGCGACGACGCGACGTCGACGCTCCAAGCCGCCGTCGTCATCGGCAGCCTCGGCCGTCGATCAGAAGTGATCACGAGCGTTTGGTCGACTCCATCGGCCACGCGCGGACGTCGACGGTGACGACACCCGCGCCGACGTCTTCTGCCGCGCGTCGTATTCGGATGACCCGTGTCGAGATGGAGGGACGCGGGGAGGCCCACTCGCGGCGGCAGTCCTGTTCGTGTATGCGTGCGCAGCGGCTCGACTCCTCCCGGTTCGACATTGCTAAATCCGGTCATACATTGCGCTCCGATGCGTAGGCCCCCTCCGAACCGCGCGTGTGCGAGGAGGCGTCCCCGGGAGGTCAGCGGCGCGACGCGCGATCTCTGGACAGTCGCGTCCGTCGGCGGTCGATTGGTGCAAGCCCCGGGCAAGGGTGGCCGACGTCGCGGCGGCCGGCCGGCCCGGACCTCACGTCGGGCGGGCCGTGTTGCCGCCGGCAGTGCGACGCCACGCCTCTCGAAGCCCACAATCTGGAGAGTGCTGAAGGCGCTCGAGTCGCTCGGGGGCCGAGCGAGGACCGACGAATTCGCGTTCCAATACTACATCAACACCCTCTACAACAACGCCCGCGGCGGTGGGCAGTCTGCTCGGGAAAGTGGCTCAGCTTGGATTCGTGCTCCGACGACCTGATGGGTCATGGACGACGACACGGGCCGAGCGTTTCTCTACCTGACGCCGCCCGGATGAGGACAGGAGAGCCATGGGAAACGACCGTCGCGTGGAAGTCTCGACCAACGACGCCGACCTTTGGACCGACAGGGACGTGACGAGCGTCCTGCGGGGGATCGAGCGCGCCCTGTCGGTGCCGAGGAAGGGGCCGCGGCGCGTCAGTCATCTGCGGGAACGGCGCCGTTGCCACGTCGCCGCATCCGGGCTGGACGGGGCGCTTGCGGGGTCGCGATTCCGCAGCGCTCGCGGCGACCGAGGTCGTTGCGGCACTTTCGGTTGCGCTCGAGGGTGGCGGCGAGGAGGAAGGCTTGCGGGGCGCTGCCGAGATGGCACGCGAGCATCTGAAGAAGCGCGGAATCGACGTCGCCGTTCCGCTCGCGAGCGTCGCCGCGCGCAATCGGCTCGTCGATGAGCTCCAGGGTTCCGTCGCTCGCGGCGGCCTATCGGCGCTGGAGGTGGTCGATGCCATGATGGAGGCATTCGAAGGTCACCGTGATTTGCTGCTCGGCGAGGTGACCAAGCTCATTCGGGACCACCTCGCGGTGGGCGCGAACCCCATTGTCACGGACGATGCACTCGCCGAGGCCAAACGTCGGCTTCTCGACGAGCTCCGGCGCGCCGTCGGACCGGCCGCATTGGGCGCCAAGGACGTCGTCAGGGCGCTGGAGGAGGCGTTCGCATGCGAGCCGATGGCCCGTGAAGCGCTGGAGCGTATGGCAGCCGTGGCGCGGGAGTACCTGGAGGCTCGCGGCTTCGTCGCCATCGGCAAGACAGGGTTCGGCTCCAAGGCCGATGTCGGGAAGCGACTCGCCGACGCACTCGTCCAGGCTTTCGCTGAGCTGCCAGGCTCGGTTCGGCAATGCAAGGAGGATGCTGCCGTGAGCGCGGCGGCCCCGTTCCTCACGTCGAAGTTCCTGAACGTCGCGTACCAAAGCGCCCTGCTCCAAGGGCTACCGGCGGACAGGGTTCCGCAGTCCGCGCGCGTCGGCGGTGACTACCGGGCCGTACATGGCGCTTTCGTGCGCGTTCTCATGCGCGCCTCCAGCGACAAATGGCTCGGCAGAGCCGTCGACGGTGTTCTCCTCAGGGACATGGTCCGGACGGGAGCGAGGGCCCTCGGTGTGCGAGGCGCGAAGGCCCTCTTCGATAGCGAGCGAAAGTCCCGCAACGGCCGCGTGAAGGGGCGAGGGGCGGAAGGTTAGAAAGTTTCCGCCCGCCTTTGGCGGTGCCTCTCCCCCGCGCCAGAACGAGCGAGGGGGCCAAGGGAGGCAAGTCGTGTATTTTGGGAGAATAAGGAAACCGTCGTACGCGTGCTTCACGTGATCGACGCTCACGGTGGAGCTGCCACGGCACGGGTGGTCGCTCGCGGCCTCTGGCCCGAACGACGCGGCCCACGCCTGCGAGCGGCGGCCGCCGGGCTCCTGACCCGCGTCGAAAGAATGGGGTTCGCCCGGAGGGTAAGCGAGGGCTCCTGGGGGATAACCTCAGCCGGCACGGATTTATTGCGAACGTCCCCAAGACCGAGCGCCGCCAAGTCAACCGCACAGTTGTCGCGGTCGCGTCGCGGATCGACGGGATCACGCGCTCGCACGCCCCGACGGCGTCACTGAAGCGACGGCGAGCCAGCTCAATGAGTCTCGTCCGTCAGGTTCTGGTCGCCGCACTCGACGCGCTCGAGTCCGACGCGACGCTGCAAGACCGCGTTCGCAGGTTGTTGGGCGTCTCCGGCTCGCCGGCTTCGCCGGCCGACGTGCAGTTCGAAACGGTGGGGGCCTTCTCCGAACGCGTCTCGCTCAGTGAGCGCAGGATGTGGCAGCTCGTACGGGAAGGCTTGCCGACCGTCGGGATCGGCAGAAGCCGGCGCGTCGACGTACGACGAGCAATCGAATGGCTCCGCGACCCCTCTCGGCGCGTCGGTTCGGAGGTGGAACGCGACGCCCGTCGCCGCGCGCGCCTGGCCGCCCGGCAAGCGGCTAGGTAGTGCGGCAGGACGGAGCTGTGAGGAGGACTGCGACGCCCCGGTTGCAGGCGTTCCGCTCCCCGGCGCCGTCAGGAGCGCCGCGGCTTCCTCTTCCGCGGCGCGGGGCGAGCCGGCACGGGTGCCGGAAAGAACTCGCTCAGCGGCGCGTCGAGGGCGTTCGCGAGCTCGATCAGCGTGGCCAGCGTCAGGTTGGCCTTGCCGCTCTCGATGAACTGAATGCGCTGGGTGGCCACCTCGAGCTTTGCGGCGACGACCACCTGCGTCAGCCCCTTCGCCTCGCGCAACTCCCTCACTCTTCGGCCGACGTCTCGAAGCACGACCGCCATATCTGCGTAGCGCACCACCCGACATTCGCCTACGGGCTCCGGACGACAAGCCCATTGTTTGCGATGCAATCTATACGTTGACTCCGCACCGCCCGTGGGTAGAACTCTTGGATGCAGGAGGAAGGTCCATGCCGAGCGCTAGCGAGCCGCGCCAACGACCTGTCAGGGTGAGACTCTCGTTCTCCGTGACAATCGACGGCGCCGGGGAGTCAATCGCCTCGCTCCTCGACGCAGCCGATCGAATCGCTCAGCGAGATTCATCGCGACCTGGGATGGGGTCAGGACGCGACGCTGGAAGCCATAGTCATCGTCGATCTGCGAGGAGGAGGAAGTCGACCACCTGCCGACGGACCACGGCGCGCTCGAAGACTCGCTCGGTGAGCTGCGGGACTCAGGGTCTGACAAATCGGCGTCCGAGTCACCCGACGCGACCTTGGCGGGCGCCCTGCGCGCGGGTCACGCCGACGCGGTAAGGGGCGGCGCTCGTACATCGCGGCCCTCGAAACCGGCGAGGTCCGGTTCCGTGCGTAGCAAGGAGGTCGAAGACGGCGGGTGGAACATGTACAAGCGCGCGGACGGCCAGTTCGTGCTCCAGTACCGGACTTCGCCGGGCGCGTGGCCCGAACACCGCATCCCGCGCAAGTACAGCAACGAGCGCGCTGCGGAGCAGTACGCCCGCGTGTTCCTGGAAGAGTTCCAATCCCAGACGAAGGTGAAGGACGACTCGCCCGGATTGCCCGACGCCGCGCCGACCATCCGTAAGCTCCACGAGAAGTGGTTCGAGCTGTGCGACGAAAACCCGAAGCTCTCGCCGGCGACGCGGAAGCAAAATGGCAGGGCAATCCTGATCCATACGCTCGAGTACGCGGAGGTCGCGGACGCCTCAATCGCGGACCTCGGTCCCGCCACGCTTCGTCCGTGGCTGCGAAAGCTGCTCAAACAGGGGAAGGTCACCATTAGGTGGCAGAGGGCCGACGACGGCTCGAGCACCCGCAAGCTGGTTCGCGGTCAGCCGATGGCCCCGTACACGTTTCGCAACGTCGTCAACTCGCTGACCATGTTCTTCGACGATGCGATGGCTGAGGGTTGGCTCGCCTTGATGCCGAACCCGATGAAGCACCCGGCCGTCCGGAAGGAAGTCCCGGAGGCGCAGACGCTGGCCGGCCAGAATGTGATCATTCACCTGTCGCGCGCGACGGCCGAGCGTCTGCTCAAGAGCCCTTCGTCCCCGGGTGGCGTCGGGTTCGGTACCTGGTGGCGCTGACGAGCGGCCTGAGCGAGGGCGAGATCTCCGGCTTGCGCTGGTTGCACCTCGTCCTCGATGGCGAGGTCCCCTCCCTCGACATCACCAAGGCGCTCGCCCTCGAAGGGGACAAGGGGTGGGCCACCGAGCGTCGACCGAAGACGAGACACCGCGTTCGGAAGGTGCCGCTTCATCCGCTGGCGCGCCGGGCGCTGCTCGCGTGGAAAGCGACGGGGTGGACCCAGTGGGCCGGCCGCGCCGCCAAGCCCGACGACTACGTGTTCCCGAACTCCGAGGGAGAGGCCTGGCGGCCCGATGCTTCGGAGATGCTGCGCAAGGATCCTCCGCGCCGCGGGCCTTCCCGACCAGTACGACGGACACAACCTGACGGCGCACGCTCTGCGCCGGTCCTTCTCGACGTGGCTGTCCGAAGCAGACGTCGAAGAAGCGACCCGCGATCGCCCGATGGGTCACGCCCGCGGCAGCGTCGCCGAGAGGCACTACACGGCGACCCTGCTGACCAAGCTTCAGCGTGCCATCCAGAAGATCGTCCTGTCCCCGAGCGTCGTGGCGCCTCCCCCTTTGCGCGCCGTCCCCAGCGCTGCCGACGGGCCCCAGGCCGCGGGTCATACCGCGGTTCTTACCGCGGGCTTACCGCGGCCCGCGGTACGGGGTCCCACCAAACCCCTGAAATCCTCGGGCACGCCCGGCAGGACTCGAACCTGCGACCCGCGGCTTAGAAGGCCGCTGCTCTATCCAACTGAGCTACGGGCGCGTTTTTCTCTCGCGTGGAGGCTGTTATAGCGCGTCCTCGCGCTAGGCTGGCCCCTGGCCGTCGCCGCCCCTCCCCCAATCCCCCCATGCCCCCGCACGAGACGACGGACCCGCTCGCCCGCGCGCTCAACCAAGCCATTCCTCGGCGACGCTGAGCCGCTGGAGGCCCTCCTCGTGCGCGGCTCGCGGTTGCCGGGCATCCGCATGAACTCCGAGCTGGCCGACTCGTTCGCGGAGACCTGCCGGACGCGCGGTCCGAAGGCAGACGCCGCGGCGGTCGCGCTGGCGCGCCTCTCGGCCGACGCGGCCCCGGGGGGGACGGCGCGCGAGTTTCTGCCGGTCTGCGGGGTCCTGGCCCTCGCATCGCGCGCAGCCGTGGATCCCGCCGCCCAGCCGCGCCTCATCGCCGAGCTGCACGCCCACGCCGACGACCTGCGCTACCGCGTGCGCGACGCCGTGGTCGAGGGGCTGTCGCGCATCGGAGCGGCTGCGGGCGACACGCTGGTCGCCGAGGTCGCCTCGTGGATGGACGGCTATTTCCACGCAGCCGCCGTCGTGCGGGCGCTCGCGAATAGCGCGTGGCTCGGCAAGGTGCGCGACCCCGAGGGCGTGGTCGCCCGTCTCGACGAGGCGTTCGTGCTCTTGCGAGACGCTCCCCGGGCCGCCGCGCGCTGGCCCGGCCACAAGGCGCTCCTCGAGGCCTTGTCGTCGACCCCCGCCGCCGCCGCGACGAGCCTGGGCGTCCCCGTGCTCGACATGCTCGCGCGCTGGAGCCAGGTCGCCGACCCGGTGCTCCGCGAAGTCGTCCAGGTCGCCGTCGAGTCCCGCAAGCTGCGCGGACGCTTCGGCGCGGAGGTCGACCGCGTGTCTCGGGCGCTCCAGGCGAGCCGTCCTGCCCCGCGCAACCCGGACCACGACGTCGGACGCACGCGCGACCGCAGCGGCGGTCGACGGCGCCGGGGTCGCTAGCTGCGCGCGGCGGCGGCGCTCTCGGGGGGCTTCGACAGGCGCGCGGCCTGGTCGACGATTTTCGTCGCGGCGGCTGCCCGAGCGCTGCGCTGCTGGAGCGTCGCGTGGTCCACGACCGCGTGACCCTCGAGCAAGTCCAGCCACTCGAGATCCAGCACGCCGCCGCTCGGCAGGATGAAGACGCCGAAGAGGTGCGCCAGCCTGCGGACCTCCTGAACGAGCGGCCGCGGCACGTGCAGCGCCGCGTGCGTGATGAGGTGGATCACCGGATCGCGGGCGTCGCGCGACCGGAGCAGGGCGATCTCCGTCGCGAGCTGCGCGAAGACCCGCGCGGGGTTTCTGCCGCGCTCGCCCTTGAAGCCGAGCAGCCACGCCGCCGGAAGCTGGGAACGCTCGCGGACGCGCTGCACGTCGTACAGGCGCGAGTCGAAGAAGCGCATCCACACTTCTTCGCCGGCGAGCTGCAGCTTCTTGCCCAGGGCGATCGCCAGACCGCGGGCGAACACCTCTCGCTCGCCGCGCATCGACGCCGAGGCGTCGATGAGCAGGTAATGCAGCCGCCTTGCCTCGTCGGGGGCCTGCTCGCGCGTGTAATAGAGAAGCTCGCCGTCGGCCATGCGGCGCGCGAGCTCCCCTTCGTCCCACGCGAGCTCGGTGAGGACCATCGAGTCGATGGAGCCCTTGCGGCCGACACCGGCGTATCCGTGCACGGCGTGCGTGCCCGCCGCGCGCGTGCGGTGCGTCTCGAGGACGCTCGGAAGGAGCTCGAGAGAGAAGTTCACGATGTCGTTCGCCGCGGGGCTCGAGAGCGCAGCCAGCAGGTCGACGTGGGCGAGCGCGCCGGCCGCGCTCGAGGACGGACCGAGCATGCCGAGCAGGCGCAGCGTGTCGAGGTCGAGGGCGTCGGCCAGCGTGAGCACGTGCAGGCGGGCGCGCGAGAGCGCCTCCATCACGCCGGCCTCGTAGGCCCTCGGGAGCGCGGCCAGGAGGCGCGGGAGCTGGGGGTCGAGGTCGCGCACGAGCTCGGGATCCAGAGGGAGCGTCGCGGGCCACGGCGGCGCGAGCCGCGCGCGCTCGACGACCGACGAGAGCACCCGCGCGAGGACGACGACCACCAGGTCGTCGCTGAGCTTCATGCCGCGCGCGCGCGAGGCGGCCTGGCTCTGGGCGATCTCGCCGATGAGCTCGCGGTAGCTCGCCGCCAGCTCGCCAAGCTTCGGCACGCGCGCCAGCGCGGCATCAGCGGCGGCTCCGGCCGCGCGCGGGGCGAGATCGATCTGCTCGCGCGGGGCGGCGTAGAGGAGCCCCAGGTCGTGCACGACGAAGAGCGGCAAGCTCACGCCGAGCCGCGCCAGATCGCGCCACCAGCGCACCGCGCGCACGACGAGCATCGGCGCGCTGGCCCGCACCGCCGAGAGCATCAGGCCCCCGAGGGGCCCGGCGATGGCGGGATCGCGCTCGAGCGCCGCCGGGACGGGCATCAGCGGCCGCCGCGAGAGCGCCTGCCGCCAGCCCCTTCTACTTCCACTTGTCTTGCGTGGCGGGCGTGTCGGCCGGGTTGTCGCCGCTGATCTGATTCGGGTCCGGCTTCATCCCGACCTGCTTGACGCAGTGCCATTCGCCGACCTTGTCGGAGTCTTCGAGCGCGTACTGGCCCGCGAGCTCGGCGATGTTATTCTCGCCGGGCTTGTACACGAAGAGGCCCGCGCCTTTCGAGTCAGCGGCCGGACCGACCGCGCCGTATTTGTGCTCCTTCCACGTGAAGTGCAGCACGTTGCCGTCGACCGTGCCGCTGAGCTCACCCCAGTGGCTGCCGTCGGTGCGCTTCCAGCGGCCCGAGACCGAGCCCTCCTGCGCGACGATGTGCAGGTACCCGTAGACGGGGTTGTAATAAACGCCCGGCCACGCTTGCCCTTCGGGCATCTCGCCTGCCTTGACGTTCGCGAACTTCGCGGTCTGCTCGCCTCCGCAGCCGGCCGCCGCCGACGCGAGCGCCATGGCCCCAACGCACACCCACGCCCATGCACGAGCTTTCATGGGGGCGAGGATACCAAAAACGCCGCGCCGTCACGCGGTTGCGTCGGGGGCTCGGTCTCGTCCTCGAGCGCCGCGCCGTGGCACTTCTTGAATTTTTGACCGCTGCCGCACGGACAGGGATCGTTGCGGCCGACCTTGGGCCCGTCTCGGCGCACCGGCTGGACCGAGACGCGCGGTTGCGGCCGGGCGGCCCCACCCGCGCCGACCCCGCGAGCAGCGGCCGGGGCGACGCCCTCTTCGTCTCCCCCGGTGAGCTCGGCGCCGTGCCGCGTCTGCATCGCGCGCTGCTGGGCCGCGTGCTTCTCGGCGTCCTCGCGCTCCATGCGCTCGATGTCGGTCTCCTTGCGGACCTGCACCTTGAAGAGCTTGCTCGTGACGTTGCTGCTCGTCGCCGCCATCATGTCGAGGAAGACGTCGTACCCTTCCTTCTTGTACTCCTGCTTCGGGTCACGCTGGCCGTAGCCGCGCAGCCCGATGCCGTCGCGCAGGTGCTCCATGTTCGTCAGGTGATCGACCCACTGCCGGTCGATCTCCTCGAGGTAGAAGTGACGGAAGACGCGGAGCAAAAGCTCCGTGCCCATCTCCTTCTCTTTCTCCTGGAGCTTGGCCTCGGCCGACGCGAAGAGCGCCTTCGCGATCTGCTCGGGGTCGTGCAGGTGCTCGACGTCGGGCGCCTTGGCCGCGAAGTGCTCGATGAACCCGCTCTTGATGCCCTTCCAGTCCCAGTCCTCGGGCGGCTTGCTGGCGGGACAGCACTCCTCGACGATGGCGCCGACGATGCTGTCGAGGAGATCGAGCGACTGCTCGCGCTGCTCGGTGAGGCTAAGGGGAATCTCCCGGCACATGCGCTCGAAGACCTCTTTCGGCCGCTTGCCGTCGGTCTCCTTGAAGTCGAAGCGGTAGCCCCAGAACTGGTAGACGTCCTGCTGGAGCGAGGCCATCGAGTAGATCTCCTCGACGTCCTCGATCTTCTTCGGGGGCTGCTTTCCGTCGACGCCTATCGGCGTGCCGTGGTGAAGGACCATGTCGGTGATGGCCGGTTTCACCTCTTCGGCGATTCGCGGATCGACCACGATGTTGCGCGCCTTGCCCGTGGGCTTACCGTCCTCGTCGAGGCGTTCGGGCTCTGTAGAGGCCGAGCAGCAGCTGCTGGCGCAGCTTGTAAACGGTCTTGCGCTGCTCGTTCATGACGTCGTCGTATTCGAGCAGGTGCTTGCGGATGTCGAAGTTGCGCTCCTCGACCTTGCGCTGCGCGTCCTGGATGCTCTTGCGTCACCCACGGGTGCGACGATGGGCTCGTTGTCGGGCATGCCCATGCGCTCCATCAGCGACTTGACGCGGTCGCCCGCGAAGATGCGCATCAGGTCGTCCTCGAGCGACAGGTAGAACCGGCTCGAGCCGGGGTCGCCCTGCCGGCCCGCGCGGCCGCGCAGCTGGTTGTCGATGCGGCGTGACTCGTGGCGCTCGGTGCCGAGGATGTGCAGCCCGCCCAGCTGCGCGGACCTCCTCGCCCTCGGCCTTGCAGAGGTCTGGCGTACTTCTCGACCAGCCTCGGCGAACGCTTCGGGTCCTTGTCCGGGTCGCGGCCCTGCTCGCGAAACTCGAGCTTGGCGATCATCTCCGGGTTGCCGCCGAGGAGGATGTCGGTGCCGCGCCCCGCCATGTTCGTGCTGACGGTGATGGCGCCCTTTCGCCCCGCCTGCGCGATGACGAACGCCTCGCGCTCGTGGTGCTTCGCGTTCAAAACGGCGTGCGGGATCTTCCTCTTCTTGAGAAGATTGGCGATCGCGTTGCTCTTCTCGACGCTCGTCGTGCCGACGAGCACCGGCTGGCCCTTCTCGTTGCACTCGAGGAGCTCGGCCATGACCGCCGTGAACTTCTCGCGCTCGGTCTTGTAGACGACGTCCTCGTGGTCCGCGCGGACCATGGGCTTGTTCGTCGGGATGGTGATGACGCTCGAGCTTGTAGGTCTCGTGAAACTCGGTCGCCTCGGTGTCGGCGGTGCCCGTCATGCCGCCGAGCTTCTTGTAGAGGCGAAAGAGATTCTGGAAGGTGATCGTCGCCATCGTGCGCGTCTCTTCCTGGATGCGCACGTTCTCCTTGGCCTCGACCGCCTGGTGCAGGCCGTCGACCAGCGCCGCCCGGGCAGCACGCGGCCGGTGAACTCGTCGATGATGAGGACCTTGCCGTCTTCGGCGACGAGGTAGTTGACGTCGCGCTTGTAGAGCGAGTGCGCGCGCAAGGCACTGGTTCAGGATGTGGAGCGACTCGAGGTTGATCGGGTCGTAAAGGTTCCCGATGCCCATGAGCTTCTGCGCGAGCTCGACGCCGTCGTCGGTGAGCGTGACCGAGTGCTGCTTCTCGTCGACGACGTAGTGCTCGTCCTTGCGCAGGCGGGGGATGACACTCGTTGATCTGGCGGTACTTGTGGCTCGAAGGCTCGCCCTGGCCGCTGATGATGAGCGGCGTGCGCGCCTCGTCGATGAGGATGGAGTCGACCTCGTCGACGATGGCGTAGTTGAGCTCGCGCTGCGCGTAGTCGAGCGCGCTGAACTTCATGTTGTCGCGCAGGTAGTCGAAGCCGAACTCGTTGTTCTGCCCGTAGGTGATGTCGGACCGGTACGCGAGCTTCTTCTCGCTGCTCGCCCTGCGAGTGGACGACCGTACCCGGTGCTCATGCCGAGGAAGCCGTAGAGCTTGCCCATCCACTCGCCGTCGCGGCGGGCGAGGTAGTCGTTGACCGTGACGACGTGGACGCCCTTGCCCTCGAGCGCGTTCAGGTAGCAGGGCAGCGTGGCGACGAGCGTCTTGCCCTCGCCGGTCGCATCTCGGCGATGGACCCGTTGTGCAGGACCATGCCGCCGATGAGCTGCACGTCGTAGTGCCGCATCTTGAGCGAGCGCTTGCCGGCCTCGCGCGCGACGGCGAACGCTTCGTGGCAGGATGTCGTCGAGCGTGGCGCCGTTCTCGAGCTTCTGCTGCAGCTCGGCCGTCTTGGCCTTCAGCTCGGCATCCGAGAGCTTCGCGATACCCGCCTCGAGGGCGTTTATGGCTTCGACGCGCGGCCGCAGGCGCCGGATTCTCGCGTTCGTGAGAGGTTCCGAAGACTTTCTTGAGCGCCCAGGCGAGCATGCGATAGGGCGCAAATTAGTGCTCGTTGGCCCCGGGCGCCAGCCGTAGACCGGTTTTAAAGCCAGCCGTTGTCACGATACCAGCGAACGGCGAGCCTCACGCCCTGGTCCCACGGCACCTCGGGCTGCCAGCCGAGCTCGCGGCGAGTGGATTCCGACGAGCAGACCCAGTGCTGCAGCAGCATGTTGGCTTTTTCGCGTGTGAGCATCACCGGTCGGTTGGTCACGCGCCCGAACGCCTCGGCCCCGCGCGCGACGGCCATGAGCAAGGGCACCGGGAGGTTGGCGCGCACGAAAGCCTTCTTTCCGAGGGCGCGCTCGGCATCTGCCGAGAGCTGGCGCTGGTCGATGGGGCCGCAGCCGTCGTCGACGAAGTACGCCCGGCCGCTCGGCACGTCCGCCTCGATGGCCCGGATGCAAGCGCGCGCGCAGTCGGTGGCGTACACCCAGACCCCCATGGCGCCGCCTCCGGCCACCAGAGGCAAAAGACCGCGGTTTATCGTGCGGAACACTTCGAGGATCTCGGCGTCGCGCGGCCCGTAAATGGCCCCGGGCCGCAGGATGACGACGGGCATGTCGTCCTTGGCCGCGAGAACGACCTTCTCGGCCGCGAGCTTGCTCCGGCCGTACGCCGTGACGGGCGACTCCTGCGTGTGCGGCACCGGCGAGCCGTCGGACGACGGACCGCACGCCTCCAGGCTGGAGACGTGCACGAACCTCTTCAGGCCGCGGCGGCGCGTCGCTTCGACCAGGTTGGCCGTACCGCCCACGTTCACGGACAAAAACTCGTCGGTGCTGCGTGCCTTGACGATGCCCGCGCAGTGGACGACCGCCTCCATCTCGTCGACGGCCGCGCGGACGCGGTCCATCTGCTCGACGCTGCCCTCGAAGAGCTCCACGTTCGCGAGCTTCTCGAGGTGCGTTCGCTTCGAGGTCGCGCGCACCAGCGCCCGCACGCGGTCGCCGCGCGCCGAGAGCAGCTCGGCGACGTGCCCCCCGAGAAAGCCGCTGGCACCCGTTACGAGGACTCGCATAGCGCCTTCTCGTACACGCGATACCTCTTGTACTGCTTGGCGCCCATCATCTGGATGCCGGCGTTGACCCGGCCGTTGTCCTCGAGCGTCCAGCCGAGCTCCCCCTCTTTGATTCCGAGCTTGCGCCCGCCGTCGTTCATCTCGGCGTACATGAAGGCCGAGAGAGCGGCGTACTTGCGCGACTGGCGCCACTTCTTGCGGATGCCGAGCAAGATGAGACGCGCGCTCTTGGGGCCGTCCACCTTGAGCCTCCAGAGCAGCTTGGGGAGCCCCATCGGGAAGAGCTTGCCGTCGAAGTCGCGGACGAGCGCGTTCAAGTTCGGCAGCGCGATGGCGACGGCCGCCGGCTCCCCGTCGATCGAGACGATGCAGGTGATCTCGGGCAGGAGAATCAGCTTGAAGTCGGCCGCCATCTTCTTCACTTCGTTGCGCGTGGCGGGCACAAATCCCCAGTTGTCGCTCCAGGCGTCGTTGAAGACGTCGACGACGAGCTCCACGTCCTGGGCGAGGTTCTTCATGTCGATGGTGCGCGACGTCACCTCGGGTAGCGCCTTGATCTCCTGGCGCGCGCGCGCGACACGCTTGTTCACTTCGCCGACCGTGTACTTCCACGCGAAGAAGTCCTTGGCCTTCGTGTAGCCCGCCTTCTCGATGAGGGCGCCCTGGTAGGGCTTGTGGTGCGGCATCATGATGTACGGCGGCGTGTCGAAGCCCTCGACGAGGCAGCCCGTCTCCTCGTTGATGCTCAGCGACAGCGGCCCGCGCACGCTCTTCATTCCCTTGCCGCGCAGCCAGCTCTCGGCGCGGCTGAGGAGCTCGCGCGCGACCTCTTCGTCGTCGACGGTGTCGAGGAAACCGAAGAAACCGACCCCGTCGCCGTAGCGATCGAGGTGCCCGCGGTCGATGCTCGCCGTGCAGCGGCCCACCGGAAAGCCGTTGCGGTACGCGCAGAAGACGACCCCCTCGCCGTGCTCGAAGAAGGGATTCTTGCGCGGGTTTAGCCGGTCCTTGAGCTCCATGTCGAGCGGACGGACGTACGCGGTGTCGCCGCGGTAGATGTAGTCGACGACATTCAAGAAGTCGTCGAGGCGACCGCCCATCGGGAGCTGCCGGATGTCGAGCATGGGGAGGGCACCCGTAGCCCATCTTGGGCCGCAGGACAAAGCGGCGGTCCCTCTGCGAAGGGGGGTTCGCGGCGGCTGGGGAATGGGGACGCGGAACGGGCAGGGAGAGTGGAGAGCCGCCAAGCCGCAAGGACGCCAAGGTTCGTGGACCGAGGTCGGGGTCGAGGTCGAGGTCGGGGTCGGGGTCGGGGTCGAGGTCGAGGTCGCGCGTCCTCGCCACGTCTGAGGATTCGTCAGGTCTTCGTGGTCGTCGTCGTGGTCCACTCGTGGTCGTGGTCGTGGTCGGCTCGCGTAGCCGTAGTCGCTGACGCTGACGTGGTCCTGGTCGGAGTACCTGGTCGTGGTCACGACGGGGGCATCGTGCACGCAACAGCCGCCAAGCCGGACCGAAGGAACGACGAAAGCCCGCGAGCTCCTGGAGCGAACCGCAGCGAGGCTCACGCGGTTCTAGCCATTAATGCACGCCGCCGCGCACGCTGGACCACGACAACGTACTCCGACCAGGACCACGTCAGCGTCAGCGACTACGTCTACGCGAGCCGACCACGACGACGTCGAAAACGACCACGACTGCGACAAGGAGAAGTGACGAACGGTCCGTCGCCACCGTGACCCAGGCGAGCGGGTGACGAAGTCGGAAACGCGTCATTCGTCATCCCAAAAGCGGGGTTTTTCACTGAAAACCCGCCCTTTGTGGCCACGAAAGTGTCATTGGTCATGACAAACCACTCATTTGTCGTGGAAAACGCGGCGTTTACGTCCGCCAATGAGTCATTTGGCATTCCAAAGGACGCTTTTGTCCTCGCAAAAGCGTGATTTGTCGTCACCCAAGCCGCTTTTGTCGTGAACAAAGCGTCCTTTGCGGTGACAAAAGCGGCTTTTGTGCGGACAAAGCGGCGTTCGCGGCGACAAAGGCGGGCCTTGTCGTAACAAAAGCCGCTCTTGTCATCGAAAAAGCGGGGTTTGCTCTTCCTTCTTCTTGGCGTCTTCGCGGCTTGGCGGCTCTCCCCGCCCGGGAGCCAAAGCCCGCGGGAAGGCCCTACTTGTTGAACGTTTCCTTCAGCCACGCGCTCTGAAGCACGCACTTGGTCGTCGCGGCGTTGGCCGCGAGGGCCATCATGATCGTGCTCGCGTTGGCGGGTACGGTGCCGCCGTTCGCGGACCAGTTCGTCATCGCGCTGAAGTTCGCCGGCGAATTGATCGAGTAGAAATCGGCACTATTGTCGACCTTCTTGTAGGTCCACTCGTTCCAGCCGATCTTGTTCGCCTCGAGGAGCGCGATCATCTGACCGGACCAGCCGTCGCTGTTGTCCTCGCCGGTCTCCCGTTCCAGACCGGGCGGTTCGTGCTCTTGCGGAGGTCGAGGTAGCCCTGGATGTCGGCCGTCGTGTTGCCGTCCCAGTACTTGTGGAAGGACCAGGCCATCTGCGGATCCCACGCGGGCGCGAGGCCGAGAAACCGTTGTTGCCCATGGTGTCGATCGACGACCAGTTGGTGCCCTCGAAGAAGAGAACGTGGTGGGTGTCGACGGCCCGGATCGCCGCGGTGATGTCGAGGTACATCTGCTCGCAACGTCCCGATTCCGGTCGAGAAGTCGCCGCTGCTCTCGGTGTCGTAGGGCTCGTCGAAGATGTCGTACCCGCCGACGGCGGTTTCGCTCGCGTACCGTTTCGCGATCGTCTGCCAGAGGTCGATCGTCCACTGCCGGTACTTCTGCGGCTCGGCCCACAGTGTGCGCGATGCCGTCGGGCGTGTCGCTCATCTCCTCGCAGTTCTGCGCCCCCGGGGCCGCGTGAAGATCGAGGATGACGTAGATTCCGTTCTTCTTGCACCAGCCGATGAACTGGTCGATGAGCTGAAAGCCGGCCTCGATGTACGTCCCGTCGGCGCTCGACAGGCGGTGGTGGTTCATCGGCAAGCGGACCGAGTTGACCCCCCAGCTGGCCCACTCGGCGACGTCGGCCTCGGTGATGAGGTTGGACTCCCAGGCCGTGAAGAACTGATCGGCGCCCGCCTGGCCGAGCGCGGTGGTCACGGCGCTCCTCAGCCCGGACTCTCCCATGCCCGGGTGGTCGCCCGAGGCATGTTGATGGTGAGCATGTACGATTCGATGTTGAGCCACTCGCCGAGGCCAATCCCCCGCGGGATGAACTCCGCACCCTGTCCGTCGACGAACCCCGTACCCGAGACGCGGATCCCCGCCCAGGGACCGCTCGCCGGCGAGTCCCCCGAGCTCGTGCTCGTCCCGCCGGAGCTCCCACTGGTCGACCCCGAGCTCGATCCGCTGCCGCCGGAGCTCGCGCCGTTCGAGGCCGTGTTGCTCTTGCCGCCGCATGCCAGCGGAAGCGACGCGACGAGAGCCGCGACTCCGACGTGGCGCGCCACGTGACGCATGACCATCCCCATGGGTCTTCCTCCCGACGCCGGCCCTGTGCGCGCATCGTGCCAGCGCACCTCGCGAGGCCATGGCCCGTATCGTACCCGCCCGGCGGCCTGACATTTCGCTGGTTTGGTCTCCCTCGGCGTGGCCGGCAGGGGCCGGAACCGCGCTGCCCTTTGCATCGGCCGCCGGCCGTTCGGTGCTGCGGGAACCGGCGCGCACCGTGTCGTCCAATCGGGGGATAGACTCGCTCGCCCATCCGTGACAGCAAGGCGCATGCATTTCGCCCGCCTCGTGCTGCAATCGTGCGTCCCGTCGGGCCTCGCGGTGCTCCTCGTGTCCAGCTTCGCGTGCCAGGAGAGCCCGGCGCGCGCCATCCCTCCCGACGCCTCCGCAGGGGACGCCGCCGACGCCGACCTTTCGACGTTCCCGGACACGTCGATGCCCGAGACCGGTCCCGCCGACGCTCCGCCCGACGCGCCGCTCTGCACCGGGCACATCCCCGGGTTCATGCCTCCGGCCTTTCACCCCGTCGCCATGGAGGGGGCCTGCAGCGCCGCGGACGTCGACGCCTACGTAGCGGCGTGCGGGGCGGACGAGCGCGGGGCGACGTGCGCCACGTGGAAGGGCGACCCGAAGAACGCCACGTGCAAGAGCTGCATCTGGCGCGACGACCACACCGGGCCGCTCCGTTTCTACGACGACGGGACGTACGCGTCGAATCAACGAAGGCGGCTGCGTGGCGCTCGCCGGCGCCCCCGCGTGCGGCGCCACGGTCGACGCGGCGTACTACTGCCTGTCGGACGCCTGCGGCAGCTGCCCGGCCGACGGAGGCCAGGTGACCGGCGCCTGTTACGAGAGGGTGGCCATGGGGGACTGCCTGAGCTTCTTGAACGCCGCGGACACGTGCGAGTCCACGCTCACCGGCTCCGCCGTCGCGTGCGAGGCCACCCAGCCGTACGCCGCGGACCAGCTGACGAAGACCGTCACGCTCTTCTGCGGCACTCCGAGCGACGCCGCTCCGCCCGGCGACTCGGGCGCCGCGGACGCGACCGACGCGGCGGCAGCCGACGCGGCCGCGGAGTGAGCCTCAGTCTGCCGCGCGGGCGCACCGGAACCCGGTGAAGGGAGTCGACCCCGTCGTGAAGAAGCGCCCGCTCGCGCGGTTCGGGGTGACCTCCCATTCGCCCCCGCGCACCGAGAAGACGGGGGGCGGGTCCATCGTGCTCGCGGTCGTGCAGACGGGATTCCGGTAGAGCCCCGGCCGCGACCAGCACGGCTCCGTGAAGCGGTTCCACCGGTCGAGCACGAACTCGCTCACGTTGCCGGTCAGATCGACGACCGTGCCGGTGGGGAGCACCAGGCGATCGAGCGCTCCGGAGCCGATCTTCAGCGGCCCCCCGGGCGCGCCCGGCTGCTTGCACGAGTTGTCGCCCTCGATGGTCGAGAGGTCGCTCTTCTGGCACATGACGACGCCGTCGCAGGTCGGCGGGTCCGAGCCCCACACGAAAGGAGCGCTCCTCAGCGCGCCCGCCGCGTACTCGTACTGGGCCTCCGTCGGCAGGTCGGCGCCGAGTCCCTGGCAGTACTGGCGCGCGACGCTCGGGTCCACGCAGTTGACCGGGAGGTCCTCGAAGGCGCCGGCGGCGACGGTGAAGCGGCAGGCGTCGTCGACGGGAGCGCTGAAGAAGCCCGTCCACGGCGTGGCGGGGAGCCCGCTCTTGCGGAAGTCGGCGACGGTGACCTCGTTCGCGCCGAGGTAATACGGCGAAAGGACCACGAGGCGCTCCGAGCCGCTCCCCGGGAGGATGCGCGCTTCGAGCGGACTGCCCATCCAGAAGGCGCCGCCGGGGATGCACACCTCGCCGGGTCGCGGCGGGGCCTTGCAGTCGACGCGCGCGCCGAGGGGCCAGCTACGGGCGTGGAACGACGGGGGTCGCCCCGCGGTCATCGGGAGGGGCACCGGCATTCCCTGCGCGGCGCCGACGGCCTGCGTCTCGAGAAAGACCGTGCGCTCCACGATCCCTTGGGGAGGGATCGTCTCGATCGCGAACGTCGCGTCGATCGCGGTCTCCGGCCGCGGTTCGGTCCCTTCGGTGTCGCCGTACCGGAAGAGCCGCGCGCGGAGCGCCGCCGTCTTCCCCGACGAAGCGAGGATCGCGAAGGACAGCAGGCCCTGGTCATCGTGTCGGCGTCGAGATCGAAGTCGCGCGTGACGTACGCGGCGCCGTCGACGGTCACGTCGAAGCGCACGTGGTCGAACAGCGGGGAGGCCTCGAGCGGCCCGTACGGCTGGACGCTACCGGCGGGTACGATCGCGTCGGTGTCGAAGTAGACGAGAAGCTGCCCCGTCGGCGGTAGAGTCGCCGCGGACTGGCACGCGGCAGCCGCGCCGGCGAGCGCCCCCGCCGCGAGGACCCGCGCCGCGCCTTGCGAGAGGCTCACGGAGACTCCCGCACGCATCGAAAGCCGATATCGAGGTGAGCCTCCGCGTGCGACCAGCCGTAGCGCCGCGCCGAGGGCACCCCCGCGGGGGGAGCGAGCCAGGAGCCCCCGCGAAACTGCTTGTCGTACGCCGCGGGGTTGCTGCAACGCGGAAGGTCGAGCGCGTTTCGCATCCAGCAGATCGAGTTGAGCGGCCCCGTGTCGTCGCGCATCCACTCGCTCGCGCTCCCGCCGAGGTTGGCGATGCGCAGGCCCGAGAGGTCTCCGTCCGGGCCGATCGCCGTGTCCACCGGCTGCGGCCCCAAGCCAAGCGAGCCGCAGACGTCGCTCTCGAACGACAGGCCACGGCCGAAGACCGCGCGCGAGCAGGGGGGCAGCTCGGAGTCGGACCCGCTCCAGGGGTACGCCGTCGGTGCCGGGCGCGCCGCGGCCTGGGCGGCGTAAGCCCACTCGACCTCGAGCGGGAGGTCTCCGCCGTAGAAACGGCAGAACGCCTGCGCGGCGTCCCAGGTCACGCAGAGGACCGGGTACGTCTCGCGGCCCATCGGGACGGACGTGTACGTGCACTGCGTCGTGCGCGACGGATCCGGGATGATGGAAGCGGGATCGGTCGGGAGCGGAGCGTCGTTGACGGCCACGCCGTCCGCGGGGGGGGCGAAGCCTTCGGCGAGCGCGCGCCGCCACCGCCCCACGGTCACTTCGTTGCGATCCATCCGGAACGCCGGGACGCGTGCCATGCGCTCGGGCTGGCCCAGCTGCGCGATGAGATCCGCGGCGAACTCGGGCCATCCGAAGACGAAGACGCCCTTGGGGACGCAGACCTCGTCATCGTAGAGCGGGGTCCCGTCCGGCAGCGTCGTCGGCGTGCGCGTCGGCAGATCGCACGGGGCCGGCGGGTACGGGTCGAACGTCCCCGCGACGCTCGGGCCGAGCGCATCGGTCGTGCGCGGGACCGGCGTGACGTCGGCCCTGACCCTCTGCCTCGGGTCGTCGGCGCACGTGCGCCCGCCCGGCACGTCGGCCATGACCCCCACGCATTCTCCGTGGAGGACGACCGTCGCGCGCTGCTTGAGGCCCGGCGTCACGGCGACGCGTACCAGGCGATCGATCGTGAGGAGCGGCTGCGGCTCGCTCAGCGGGGTGATGTCGCGACCGGTGGCGTCCAGCAGGCGCGGTAGGTTGGTGGCCGCGGGGACCGGGGCGATGGCGCCGGGGTCTCCCTCGGGCGGCGACTCCGCGTACCGCTCGCCGCGGTAGTCGCGAACCTTGCCGTCGAGGTACGCGCGCAGGCGAACGAGAATCGACCCGCCGCGATCGGGCTCGGGCGAGTAGACGACGAACGAGGTCGGCCAGTCGGCCGGCGACGCGCGCAGGAATTCGCGCGACTCGAGCCAGCTCACCCGAGGTTCTGCGTAGACGTCGACGCGCAGCCGCGAGACGAGGCGAGGCACCGGCATGTCGGTGTCGACGACGATCTCGACTTCGCCCAGAGGCGCGAGCATCGTGACTCCGTCGCCGCCGCACGACGCTAGGGCGAACGCGGTCGACCAGAGCGCGAGCTCGTGGCGATTCACGGCAGCTTCACCATCCATCCCGTGCCGCCGCCGTCGACCGCAGGCCTCTCGGCCGGCGGGCTCGAACGCGTCAGGAAGTACGTCCCGGCGCCGACCCCGACGACCACCGCGCCCGTCGCGGCCCAGAACCACCACTGCTCGGTCAAGGAGCGATGGACCTCGGGCAGCTTGGCGAGGAGATCGACGCGCTCGCCCGGGCGTGTCGACACCTCCGCGCCGTAGTCGGCGAAGCCCTTGCGCTGAACGAGGACGTGATAGAGCCCGGCCGGTCGCTGCAGCTCCACGGGAGTGGGGCCGACGTCGATCCCGTTGAGCGACACGATGGCGTCGGGGCGGTCGCTCTCGATGCGGAGTGTCGAGGGCAGGCGATCGAGCTCGATGCGCAGCGGCAGGACCGCGCCGGGTCCAACGGTCCTGTTGATGACCGCGTCCGAGAAGCCCGCGCGCGAAAACGTGACTACGTGCACGCCGGGGTCGACCGCGATGCGAAACGCGCCGGCGGCGACGGCTTCGCCCGGCCCCGGATCGCGCGTCCCGGCGAGAAACAGCAGGCCCCGAGCGTCGGCGCCGCCCGCCTCGAGGGGGCGGCCGTCGACGGCGATCGCGGCGTTCGTCGGTGAGACGGTGACGTCGAGCGTGGCCACGATGCGATCGAGCTCGCCGAGCATGGCGGTGGCTTCCGCGGTCAGCGTCTCCGAGAGCTCGCGCTTCGCGGCCTTGTCGTTCTGGTCGAGCGTCAACCGGAACCACTGTCGCGCCCGGAGGTAGCGGCCGAGCGCGCGCTCGCAAGCGCCCACGTTGAAGCTCGTCACCGCGTGCGGGCGCAGGCGGGCCGAGCGCTCGAAGGCGGACAGCGCGTCGCTCCACTGAGACTGGTGCGTCAACTCGACGCCCTCGAGGAAAGCGTGTCGCGCCTGGGTGACAACGGGGTCCTCGTCGTCGGCGCGGGCGCGCACGGCGGGCCCGAACGTGGCCACGAGAAGCGCCAAGCAGAGAGCGAGCCTGCGCATGGTCCCGGCGTGCCTAGAACGGAGGGACGTCGACGACGGAGCCCGGCCGGCGCGCGGGCTCGCCGGTCGTCGAGGGCGGCGGCGCGGGGGCTGAGGCGTCGGCGCGCGCGATGGTGTGCTGCGCCGGCAAGCGGGCGGCCAAGGGCTTGGTCTGGATCGTTTGCGACGGCGGAGTCGCGGACACGGTGAGCGCAGCAGGGTCTTCGCCGGCGGGAGGCGTCGTGGGGCGAGCCGCGCTGGCGAGAGGCGCGGGCGGATGGGCCGGCGCAACCGGCGCCACGGCCGCCGACTCGACACGCGCCGAGGCGGCCAGGTTGGCCGGAGGCACGGTCAGCAGGCGCGCGGCGCCGATTCCGGCGACGGCCACGACGAGGCCGCCGGCACCCAGGCCGAGGGCCCGCGCGCGGCGCGTGCGGAGCGAGGCGCCGGTGCGCGGCCCCGCCAGGTCGCTCACGCTCGAAACGGAGCCCACGGCGCCCGACGGCGTCGAGGACCGCAGGTCCACCGCGGCGTGCAAGGTGGAGGCCTCGCCGAGCCGCAGCGTCGCGGCGGCGGGGGAGACGCACTCGTACTTGCCGTCGAGGATGTCCCCGAGCAGGCCTTCCACGTCGCGCATCGTTCGCGGTCGCTGCGACCGGTCCCTCGCCAGCAGGCGCCCGACCAGATCGCAGACGGGCTGGGGGGCGCCGTTCGGCGCGGCCTGAGCGAGCGGCGTGTACGCGTCGAGCGCGATCAGCCGCAGCACCTGCCCGACGCTCGGCCCGGCAAAGGGGCGATGCCCGACGATGCACTCGTAGAGGATCACGCCGAACGCCCAGACGTCGGACCGCTCGTCGACGTCGCCCTCGCTGAAGAGCTGCTCGGGCGCCATGTAGAAGGGCGTCCCGAGGACCACCCCCGTGCTCGTCATCAGTCCCGACCGTGCGCCGTCGATGCCGTCGCGCATCACCTTCGCGATCCCGAAATCGAGCACGCGCACCTCGGGCGCCTTGCCCGCGCGCGTGCAGAGAAAGAGGTTCTCGGGCTTGAGGTCCCTGTGGATGATCCGCCGGTCATGCGCGGCCGCGACGGCTTGTGCGGCGGGCAAGAGCAGCGCGATCGCGTCCTCCGCCTTCATCGGCCCATCGCGCTCCAGGCGGCTGGCCAGCGTCTCGCCGAGGAGGAGATCCATGACGAGGACCGGCAGCCCGCCGTCGTCCTCGACGACATCGTGGATCTGCACGACTCCCGGATGATCGATCCCGCGCGTCGCGCGCGCCTCCTGGAGAAAGCGCTGGCAGACACGCTCGCCGTGAGGCCTGTCGCTCCGGAGAAACTTCAACGCGACCTTCGTCCGGTCGGCCCGCCTCTCGGCGGCCCAAACCACGCCCATTCCGCCGGTGCCGAGCTCGCGCTCGAGGACGTACTGCGAAGCGACGACGGCGCCCGCCTTCAGTTCCTTCTGGATCACCTCGAGCGGCAACTGCGAAACCCTCCGCGCGACCCGCGGCAAGGTAGCGCGGATTGCCGTCGGGCGTCAGGGATGGGGGCGACCCGGCGGGCGACCGCCCATTCCGCCCGGGCCTCCACCCATGCCCCCCATCCCACCATGCATCCCGCCCGGGCCACCGCCCATGCCGCCGGGGAACATCGGGCGCGCGGGCGCGTCGCTGATCTTTCACGAGCTCCACCTCGAAGACGAGCATCCCTTGCGGGCGTCCCGCCTGGCCCTTGTACGCAAGCTCCTCGGGGATCCAGACGCGGCGCTTCTCGCCTTCGACCATGAGCTGTAGCGCCTCGGTCCAGCCGGGGATGACGTTGGTCACGCCGAACGTCGCCGTCTCGCCGTGCGTGTACGAGGAGTCGAACATCTTGCCGTCGGTCGTCCACCCTGCGTATTGCACCGTGACGCTGTTGGCGGTCGTCGGGTGTACGGTCCCCGTGCCCTTGACGAGGACCTTCGACGCGAGCCCGTCTTTCTCCACCGTGGCGTCCTTGGGCGGAGCCTTCACGTCCGGCGGCGTCTTCGGGGCGCGAAGGATGTCGACCAGCTCGATCGCGATTGTGATGTCGCTGGCCGGCGAGCCCGGTCGCCCCGTGAAGCCCAGGGCCGCGGGCACCCAGAGGGTGCGCTTCTCGCCGACGACCATGAGCTCCAGACCTTCGGTCCATCCAGACGAGAGGCCCGTGACCGGACGAACGGCGGGCTTGTCCTTCGACGCGTCCAGGAGCTTCCCGTCCGGCTGCCACAGCGAGTAGTTGATCTTCACGGCGTCGTTCGGCCCGGGGTGGTCCTTGCCCGTGCCTTTCTGCGTGACCTTGCTCGCGAGGCCGTCTTTGGTCTTCTCGGCGTCGGCGGGAGCGGCGGCGACGTCCTCGGGCGGCTTGGGGCCCGGCGTGATGTCGAGGAGCTCGACGTCGAAGACGAGCATGCCCTGGGGTCCGCCCGGCTTGCCCTTGTACGCGAGGTCCTCGGGAATCCAGAAGCGTCGCTTCTCGCCGACGACCATCAGCTGCAGTCCCTCGGTCCAGCCCGCGATCACGCGCCCGAGCGCGAACGTGATGGGCTCGGCCCGGCGCCCGGGTTGGAGCGGCGCGACCGAGCTGTCGAACATCTTCCCGTCGGCCGTCCAGCCGCGTGTAGTTCACCTTCACCGTGTCGTTCTGGCCGGGGTGGTCGGTTCCGGTGCCGGCCGCGATCACCTTGCTCGCCAGACCGCTTGGGCTCTTCGCCGCGTCCGCGGGAGGCGCCGCCACGTCGGGAGGCGGCGGCAGACCCGACGCCACGGCCGCGGCCGCCGCGCCGTCGCGCACGCCTGCGTCGGACGCGCTCGACGAGCGGCCGTTCTTGCATGCGGGCGTTCCGAGAGCGGCGAGGAGAGCCAGGGAGAGCGCAGCGGGGGTCGAAGCGGACAGGAAGTTCTTCATCGGGTGGCGGCACCCGAGCACGCTTGGGCGCGCAGCACAAGCCGAACCGGGAAAATCAGGGGGCCGCGAGGGCCTTGCGGGCCGTCCAAGCGAGCAAGCGATTGGCGGGCCACGTGTTGGCGACGCGGTCGGGGGGAGCCACGCCCGCTCGGCGTTGCGCGCGGCGTAGCGAACGCGATCGAGCTCGCCGGCCTCGTGCGCGTCGCTCGTGAGGACGAACGTCGCCTCCGAGGAGCGCGCGCGGCGGAGCGCGTCGACCGACATGTCGAGGCGCGGCAGGCCTCCGTTGACCTCCAGCGCCGTTCCGGTCTTCTCCGCGGCTTCGACGACCGCGTCGAGGTCGAGCTCGATTCCGGGGCGGGCGCCGATCATGCGCGCCGAGAGGTGCCCGATCATGCGCACCGCGGGGTCCTGCATGGCGGTGACGATGCGCCGGGTCTGAGCCGCGCGGTCGAGGTCGAAGTGATCGTGGACCGACGCCAGGCACCAGTCGAACGCGCTGCGGAACTCGCTGTCGTAATCGAGCTCCCCCGCCGGCCCGATGTTGAGCTCCACCCCGTGAAGCAGGGCGAGCGACGCTCCCAGCTCCTTCTGCAGGGCACGGATGCGCGCGCGCTGCTCGAGGAGGGCGTCGCGGCCGACGCCCGAGAGCGTGCCCTCCGCGTGGTCGGTGATCGCGAGGACGCGGTAGCCGCGCGCGCGAGCGGCCGACACGACCTCCTCGAGCGACGACCGTCCGTCCCCGGAGACCGTCGTGTGGACGTGGAAGTCGCCGAGGACGTCGCCGATGGCGGCCGGCAACGCGCCGGCCTCCGCCGCCTCGATCTCGCCGCAGTCCTCGCGCAAGACAGGCGGGATCCACGGAAGGCCGAGCGCCTCGTAAATCTGCTCCTCGGTCTCGCGGGCGATGACCCGGCCGCCCTCGATCTCCGAAAGCGCGTACTCGTTGAGCGTCCACCCGCGAGCGAGCGCGCGCTGGCGCAGCTTGATGTTGTGCCCCTTCGACCCCGTGAAGTAGAGGCGCGCCGCGCCGAGCTCCTCGGCCGCCACGACCCGCACGTCGATTTGCGTTCCCCGGCGCGTGACGACGCTCGTCTTCGAGTCCCCGCGGACGAGGACGCGGTCGACGATGCTCATCGAGACGACCGCCTCCATGGCGGCGCCCGGCGACGACGCCGCGACGACGATGTCGACGTCGCCGACCGTCTCGCAGAACCGGCGGAGCGACCCGCAGTACGACGCGTGCGTCACGCCCGCCACCTCGCGCAGCCGCGCGACGATGCGCTCGGCCAGCGGGAGCGCCACCGAGATTGGCGTTCTTTCGATCGCACCCTGCTGCTCGAGTCGCGCGAGCGTCTGCGCGAGCTTCTCCTCGGCCTTGTCGCCGAGCCCCTTGAGGCCGCGCACTCTCTTGTCGTCGAGGGCCTTGCGAAGATCTTGCAGCGACTGCACCCCGAGCTCGGAGCGCAGCTTCTTCACGGTCTTCGGACCCAGGCCCGGGATGCGCATCAGGGCGACGACGCTCGCGGGGTGCTTCTGCCGCAAGCCTTCGAGCTTCTCCACGTGCCCGGTGTCGAGCAGCTCGCGGATCTTGGCGGCCGTGCTCTTGCCGATGCCCGGGATGTGCTGAAGCTCCTTGGCCGTGAGACGGCCGAGATTGGTCGCGTACGCCGCGATCGCCTGGGCGGCGCTCTCGTAGGCGCGGACGCGAAACGACTGGGGATCCCCCTCCTCGAGTATCGTCAGCTCGGCAAGCTCGCGCAGCATGTCGAGGACGTCTTGCTTCGTATCGCTCACGCTACGTGATGTAGCCTCACGGGCGTGGCCACGAAAGAGGCACCCGAGGTGCTCTTCGTCGACGGGCGCGAGGTGGCGATCACCAACCCGAGCAAACCGTACTTTTCGCGAGAGGCGCGGCTCTCGAAGCTACAGGTCGTTCGCTACTACCTGTCGGTCGCGCCCGGCGCGCTCGCCGGCATTCGCGATCGTCCCCTCGTGCTCAAGCGATTCGTCGACGGCGCCGAGGGGCAAGTCTTCTATCAAAAGCGCGCGCCCGAGAAGCGACCGGCGTGGCTGCGGACGGTGCAGCTGGCGTTCCCGTCGGGCCGCACCGCGGACGAGATCGTCGTCGACGACGCCGCCGGCCTCGCGTGGATCGTGAACCTCGGCTGCCTCGAGCTTCACCCTCACCCGGTCCGGTCGAGCGACCTCGATCACCCCGACGAGCTGCGCGTGGATCTCGATCCGGGGCCGGGCGTCCCCTGGGGCGACGTGCGCCGCGTCGCACTCGAGGTGAATGCGTTCCTCGCCGAGGTGGGGCTCCGGGGATGGCCCAAGACGAGCGGCTCGCGCGGGCTTCACGTGAACGTTCGCCTCGAGCCGCGCTGGACGTTTGCCGAGGTGCGCCGCGCAGCCCTCGCGCTCGCGCGCGAGATTGAGCGGCGCGCTCCGCAGCTGGCCACGTCGAAGTGGTGGAAGGAGGAGCGCCGCGGCGTCTTCCTCGACTACAACCAGAACGCGAAGGACCGCACGACGTGCTCGGCGTACTCGATCCGGCCCTTGCCCGACGCGCGAGTCTCGGCTCCGCTCACGTGGGGCGAGGTCCCGGGCTGCGAGCCCGCCGATTTCACGGTCTTCACCATGCCGGCGCGATTCGCGTCGCTCGGCGAGCCCCACGCCGGAATGGATGCAGCCGCCGGGTCGCTCGACGCGCTGCTCGAGCACGCGGCGCGCGACGAGGCGTCGGGGCTGGGCGACGCGCCGTGGCCTCCGCATTATCGAAAGATGGACGGCGAAGCGCCACGCGTGGCGCCGTCGCGGGCCCGAGGGGGCGAGCGCGCCAAGAGACCGCCGCGCGCGAAGATGCTGCTCATCGTCATCGCGAACTCGCCGGACAAGGCGGCCGCGCTGGCGGGGCTCGCGCGCTGGAGAGAGCGACACGCGCAGGCGGCGGGGTTTCTCGCGGAGGACGACGTCCTCGTCGACTCGATGCGCGGCCGGTCGTCGACGTGGACACGTATCCGCGTCAACCTGCGCCACGTGCCGGAGGAGCTGCGCCCTGCGCAGGAGACACCCGATCCGGACGACGATCCGACGCGCGAGTGGCGCGCCAAGTGGCGCAAGGAGACGTCGTGAAGCCGTCAGCGATGCGCGGCGAAGATGGCCGCGAGCTCTTGAGCCGGTACGACCTCGAGCTGGGCGAAGGTGCAATCGCTCGGCTTCTTGTCCGACCGCCACCGGCGAAACTGAGCGGTATGGCGAAAGCGCCTGCCCTGCATGTGATCGTAGGCGACTTCGACGACGAGCTCGGGACGTAGAGGCTCCCACGAGAGCTCCTTGCCCTGGCTTCATCGGCTCTTGGCTCCCGGCCTGCGATGGGGCTCGTCTTCCGCGCCGTCGCCCGCCCACTGTTTCCACGGATGGTTCGCGAGCGCGTCGGTGCGGTAGGGCGCGAGGAACTCGACGAGCTCGCGGCGCCTGGTCTCGGTGAAGCTCGCGGAGACGCCGACGTGCTGCAGGGCGCCGCCGTGGTCGTAAAGGCCGAGTAGCAGCGAGCCTACGGCCGTCCCCTCCCGCCTTTGTGCCAGCGGAAGCCCGCGACGACGCAGTCGCACTCGCGTTCGTGCTTCACCTTGAACATGACGCGCTTGTTCGGCTCGTAGGCGCCCAGGCGCGGCTTGGCCATGATGCCGTCCAGACCGGCGCCCTCGAAGCGACGGAACCAGTCGGCCGCGAGCGCCCGATTGGTCGTCGCCGGCGTGACGTGTAGCGGCGGTCTCGCTTCGGCGAGGGCCGCCTCGAGCTCCGTGCGGCGATCGTGGAAAGGCGTTTCGAGGAGGCTGCGGTCGCCGAGCGCCAGCAGGTCCCAGAAGACGATGGACGCCGGCATCTCCTGGGCGAGCAGCTTGACCCTCGATGCTGCGGGATGGATTCGAAGCTGGAGAGCCTCGAAGTCGAGCGCGCTGCCGTGGACGACGACGAGCTCGCCGTCGAGCACGCAACGCTCCGGGAGCTGCGCCTTGAGTGGCTCGGCGAGCTCGGGGAAGTAGCGGTCGAGGGGCTTTTCGTCGCGGCTCTGGATGAGAAGCTCGTCGCCGTCGCGGAAGACCAGCACGCGAAAGCCGTCCCACTTCGGCTCGAAGATCCATCCCTCCCCCGCGGGGAGGTCGCCGACGCGCTTGGCAAGCATGGGAGCCACGGGGGGCGACACGGGAAGGCGCACGCGAGGGCGAGTCTACACGCGAGCCCTCGACTTCCGAACGCCGCTCTAGTGCACGGGCCGCACCTCGTGCACGTGAACCGGCAGCCGCTCGAGCGCGCACCAGGCGAACCGCCGCGCGCAGCGGTTCTTCACCGCTGGCGCGTCGTCCGGCGGTCGCCAGCGGTCGAACGCGTCGCGCGCTCGCGCGACGACGTCGGCGGGCGCGGACAATCGCTCGAGCGCGAGTGCCTGCACGCGCAGCATGTCCGCGTCGCGGGGCGTGAGCTCCAGGCCGTGCGCAGCCGCGTCGAGGGCGCCGCGGGGATCGCCGGCGCTGCCGTAGGCGACGGCGAGGTGCGCCCACAACGTGTCGTCGCGCGGGGTCGCGCGCGCCGCCTCGGCGAGCGGCGCGGTCGCGTCGCGCCAGCGCCACACGTCGGCCAGCGCCTGCCCGCGCACGTGCGGGATGGCGGGATGCTCGGGGGCGAGGCGCGCCGCTTCGTCGAGCGAGGCGAGCGCGTCCTGCGTTCTACCCTCGCGCGCAGCGGTCTGCGCCAGCGCGCCCAGGACGACCGCCCGGGCGCGATTGTCGCCGGTGGGGACGACCTCGAGCGCCCGCTCCAGGGTCACGCGCGCCCCGTCCACGACTTCTTGCTGCGCACGCTGCAGGCCCAGGGCGCGGTCGACCAGGCGGCGCCACGGCGGCTTGACCGGCGGCGCCGCGCGCGCCTCCCACCCGGCCCCCAGCCACACCTCGCTTCGGGCGATCTCGGTCACCGGCTCGCGCGCGCACGGGTCGAACGCGCCCAGGCTGCGCAGCCGCACCTGACGCGCGAAGGCCGTCCCCCGCGCCGTGCTCGCGTCGGCGCACGTCGAGCGCGCGAGGGCCAGGTCGCGGCTGCGGTGGCGGAGGCGCGCGGTCACCTGGAGCGGCAGTTGCCGCGTCTCCAGCGACGCGGGCACGTCGAAGCGGTACCGCACGACCTCCGCGTCGCGCGGCGCGATTGTGTGATTGGCCACCGCCGCGCGAAAGCGGTCGGTCTCGCGAGCGAGCAGCGGCGTTCCTTCGTCGTCCGCCTGGATGGCGCGCAGGCGATGAGCCGAGCGGTCCTCCCCGGTCGCCTCTTCGCGGGTCCCCGACTCGCCGAGGAGTCGACCGCTCGCGTCGCGCACCTCGAGCTCCACCCACGTGTCTTGCGCGTCGAGCACGCCGCCGGGGAAGCGATGGCCGACGTGCTCGTTCCGGATGACGACGTCGAACGTCATCGCCTCGCCGGGGGCGACCGGCGCGCCGTCGGCGGGCATCGTCTCGGCGCCGCCGACGCCCGCGGCGGCGGCCACGTCGATGCTGGCCGCGCCCCGCAGCATCGCGCGAACCGCCTCGATCTGGGCGGCGTCGCCGCGCATGGCGGCGAGCCAGGTGTTGCCGCCGGCGAACCGGTGCGAGCGAATCGTACCGCCCTTGGCCGACGCGTCTCCGCGGGGCGCGGCTTCTCGCGGCATGTGGCACGTCCGGCACTCGGCCTGGGGGATCGCCTCGTCGACGCGCTCGGCGAGGCTGCCCGCGTACGCCGACCGCTGCCACGCTCCGAGCTCGTCCTGCCCGACCAGGTGCGCGGGATTGCCGGTGTCGCGCGAAAGGAAGGACCGGTGGCACGACCCGCACAGCGCGACCGTGCGCAGCGGCGCCGCGGCGACGCGCTCCTTGTGCAGGCGCAAGCTCTCGCCGTCGCCGTCGCGCGGGATCGGAATGGGCGACGAAGCGAGCGAGTAACTTCCGTTTCCGTCGGGCCGCGCGCCGTCGATGCCGTGGCACACGCGGCAGGTGATCCCTCCGTGCGCGCGCGGATCCGCCGGCGACACCTCGGCGCTCATGGCGCCGTCGACGAGCAGCGCGACGTCGTGGCACCCCCCGCAGAACCGGCTCGCGTCCTTGCCTACCTCGGTGCGGAAGCGGTCGACGACGACGCGATACGCCGGGTTGTTGAACGACCCGTACGCGTGCGCGCTCGCTTGCCACTGCGCGGCCGCGTCCGCGTGGCAGCCGGCGCAGCTCTCGGTCTCGGTCACGACCTCGCCGGTCATCGGGCCGGCAAGCTCCGTCTGCGCCGGCCCGAGCTCGGTCGCGCTCCTCGGGAGCTTCGCGTCTGCCCGCGCTGGGGACAGGTCCACGCTCGGCGCGAGGACGGACGACGTCTCGCCGCCGGTCCCCCCGGAGCAGCCGCCCGCCGACAGGACGGCCGCGACGAGGACGGCGGCGGCGACCGCCGAGCGTTTCACGCGCGCGACCTCCGGCGGCGCAGATGGGCCGCCGCGACCGCGATGACCGACAGGATGGCGCCCGCGGAGCCCGCGTCCGCGGAGGCGAGCGTGCATCCGCTGCATCCGCTCTGCGCGGGGGGGGTGGGCGGTGGCGCGGCGGACGTGCTCACCGACGGCGCGGCAGGCGGAGCGGCGTCCCCCGCTGCGGGAGCTCCTCCCGTCGACGCGCTCGCGTCCACGTCGACCGCGATCGCGGCCGGCGGCGCGACCAGCGGCGCGAGCGGCGTCGCGGCGCCTCGCGAGAGCGCGGTCTCGGGGGGAAGCGCGCCCCGCAGGAACGCGCTGAGGCTCACGCCGGCCCGCGGGAGAAAGCCGATGCGCGCCGCCGGCTTCACGGAGGGCTCACCGCTCAGCGGGCCGCTCGTCGGCCCGCCCCACACGCCGCGGCGCGGGTTCGTGCACGCGATTGGCCCGGTCCACGGGTGGCGAATCGCGTAGCGCGCCTGGAAGTTGTTCGACGAGTCCGGCCGTGCGCCTTGCTCGAGCTTTCCGTCGGTCTGGAGAAACTCGCGTCCGCCCACGATGGGCGGCGCGTCGCGGAAGACGAGATTGTCGCCGAGCGCGTCTTTCGCGTAACGCGCGTGGAGCCGCGTCAGCACGAAGCCGCTCATCATGCCGTACGGAGGAGGGGGAGGGGCGGACCTCACGATGGGCGCGCCGCCGCCGGGAGGCGCGTACGGCGCCATCGACGGGAGAGCGTCCGCGCCCAGCGTCATGATGTCTCCCGACTCGAGCGGGGGAGTCGGGCAGGGGTCGCACGAGGTCGACGCCCACGCGTATTCGGTGACGACCGCGCGAGGGTGGCGGCTCACGGTCTGATCGAAGAGCGCCCCGTAGAACGAACCGAACGCCGCGCGCGTCGCGTCCGAGACGTCGATGTTCGTCGGGATGGCGACGTTGTCGTAGTTGGCGACCTCGTAGCGTTGCCCGCGCGCGAGGATCGTGACGAGCAGATCCTGCGTGCCGCCCGAGTTGATGAGGCCGAGGCGAATGGGCAGGGTGAAGGAGTCGGAGTCGTAGTGAAAGCGCAGCGGCGAGAGGATCGCCTGCTCCGGGCCGTTGCCGAGGCGCTCGAAACGCACCTTGGCGATGTCCACCTTCGCCACGAAAAACTTCATTCCCATCTGCACGTAGGGCCGCAGGTAGGGCTCGGCGCCGTCGGGAATGCGGTAGCGGTTTTGCCGCAGCCACGTGTCGAGCGCCGTCGAGTCGGTCGCGCTCAGGACGACGACGTCGTACTCGCCGACGCTGAACTGCGCCTCGATCTTCACGGGCTGCGGCGCCGACGCCAGGGCGGCCATCGGCGCGGCCGGGGGACCGTACATCCGTTCGCTGGGCCTCTCGGCGTAGACGGGCATGGGCCTCGGACACGGATCCTGCTCCCAGTACTCGACCAGGCGCGGCGCCGTGAGCTTGTCGACGCGATCGAAGATCTCGCGCGGCAGCGTCTTGACGTTCTCCTTCTGGAGGACGACCGGTACCGGCACGACCATCGCGAAGTCCTGCGGTGGCCCCTGGTAACCGTTCTGCATCGAGAGCACCGTGCGTGTCCCCTCGCGCATCAAGACGACCTGCGTCGCGTTGTTCGTCAGCTTGGCGTCGGCGCCGCTCACGTAAAACCCGCAGAAGGCGCTCGCGTCGCGCGCGACCGCCAGCCCGACCGCCGCTGCCATCCACGCGACGGCCCACGTGATCCCCTTCGACATGCGTCCCTCCTCCCGCACGAGGCGGTGCCTTCGTGGAAGCCCGATGCGACCACTCGAGAATAGACTTCGTTGTCTACGGATGGGCTTTGCGTTGGGTCTTGGCGGCCCGCGATTCCCGAAAAACGCGCCCGCGGCTACTTCTTGAGCGCCGCGTAGAAGTACGAGTCGCTGCGCTTCAATCGCAGGAGCAGCGTGCCGGCGCGCGCGAACTCGGCCACCTGCGCCGATGTCGGGTCGGCGGTGCCGTTGGCCTCGACGATGACGTCGCCGACGCGCAGCCCTTCGCGATCGGCCGCCGAGCCGGGAGCCACCTGCGTCACGATCGGCAGCGGACGCGAGGGCAGGCCCATCTGCGCGGCCTGCGCGGCGGCGAGATCGCGCACGATGAGCCCGAGCCCGTTGTGGGGGAGGGTCTGCTGCTGCACGGGTGCCGGCTCGACCGCCGCCTCCGGCCGCTCGGAGAGCGTGACCTGGGCCGCGTAGTGCGCGCCGTTGCGGACGATCTCGAGCGGCACCGCCTGGCCGACCTCGTGGGTGAGCGTCTCGCGGATCAGGTCGCGACCGTCGTGCACCGGGTGGCCCCCGACCGACGCGATGACGTCGCCCGGGCGGATGTTCGCGCGGAACGCGGGACCGTCGCTCGCGACGTTGTTGACCAGGCTTCCGGTGCCCGGCGGGACCTTCAACGCGGTGGCGATCTCCGGGGTCACGTCCTGAACGCCCACGCCGAGCCACGCGCGCGACACGCGCCCGGTCTTCAAGATCTGCGCGGCGACCCGCTGCGCCATGTTGCTCGGCACCGCGAAGCCGATGCCCTGCCCGCGCCCGACGATCATCGTGTTGATGCCGAGCACCTCTCCCTGCAGGCTGCACAGCGGCCCGCCCGAGTTGCCCGGATTGATGCTCGCGTCGGTCTGCAGGTAGTCCTCGATGGCGTTCATCCCGAGGCCGGCGCGGCTCTTGGCCGAGAGCACGCCCGCGGTGACGGAGTAGCCGAGTCCGAACGGCGAGCCGATGGCCACGACCCACTCGCCGACGCGCGCGGCGTCGGAGTCGGCGAACTTGGCCGGCGTGAGGCCCGTCGCGTCGACCTTGATGACGGCGAGATTGGTCGCCGGGTCGCGCCCGAGCAGGCGCGCGGGCAAGTAGCGGCCGTCGCGCAGGTGCACGTTGATGGTCAGCGCCTCTTCGACGACATGGTTGTTGGTCACGATGGCGCCGTCGGGCGTGAAGACGACGCCCGAGCCCATGCCGCGCGCGATGGGCTCGTCGCCGCCCTCGCGCCCGAAGAAGCGGGCGACGACTTCGGCCTTCTCGTTGCGAGCCGTGACGTCGATTTGCACGACGCTCGGACTGACGCGTTCGGCCACGGCGACGAAGCCCTCGGAGAGGCGCTTGGCCTCGGCGGTGGAGGCCTGCACCTGGGCGGGCGTGGGGACGACCGGGGCGACGGCGGGCGCCGGATGCTGAGCGAGAGCCGGGAGCGCAACGGTGGCGGCGGCGAGGGCCAAGGGCAGGCAAACCGGGCGTAGCGAAAACTTCATGGCAAGAGCCTCCCAAATTCGAGCGCGACCATGCACCGTTCGTTCCGCGGGCTTCCGCGGGCCGTTTCGACCGGCCGCAGACTCGAAGCGTAATCGCGCGGACACAGGGGGCAAGGAATCCGCGTCAGACGGCCTTCACGACGACGCGAGACCAGGCCTGCCCGCCGACGGCGAGCGCCGCGTCGTGGAGCTCGGTGCCGGGGGCCGACAGATCCGTGAGCTCGACGTGGGGAGCGCACTGCGCGCGGGCGAGCCGGCACCCGAGGGCCATGAGGGACAGGGCCATCGGCGTGGCGGGTGAGGCCGGGTCGAGGCCGAAGCGACCGACGAGCGCGCGGCGCAGCGGCACGAACGGCGGCTCGAGCGTGTGGACGGTGAAGCTGGCGACGCCGCGGACGGTGTTCGTCGAGTCGACCGCCACGAGGGTGGCCGGGTCGCGCATGGACGCGGGGACGTCGTCGGCCGTCGCGGAGGCGGACGCGAGATGGGCGGCGATCGCGCCGACCAGCGTGGCGTCGATCGAGCGGGGGCGGTCGAAGCGTACGTCGCCGGCGTCGCGGCGCCTCGCGGCGAGCGTGGACTCGAGGCGCGCGACGGCGTGGGCGTCGTTCGGCCCCGCCACGCGCGTGATGTACGGGCTCGCGCGCGAGGCCGCGCCGATTTCGGCCGGTACGCGCGCGTTCCAGGCGACGGCCGAATACCCGACGCGGGAATAGAAGTCGTGTGCCGGGTTCGGCTCGAGGACCTCGGCCGCCAGCACGCACGGCTCTCCGCGCGAGAGACCCCGAGCCGCCGCGGCGAGACCCTCGAGCAGCGCCCGCCCGGCGCCCAGGCGACGCGCGCCCTGGCGCACGATGAGCGAGCGCACCTCGCACGTGAACGGCGTCGCCGGGTCGATGCCGTGGCGCTCGAACCAGCCCTCCACCTGACCGCACGGAGCGCCGCCCAGGTCGGCCACGAGGTGGACGTGGCGGCCGAGGATGGGGTGACCGGCGCGCGCGCGCGCGTCTTCGTCGAGGCGCTGCGCGAGCTGCCCGTAGACGCGCTCGTCGCTCGACCCCGGATAGCCGCCCCACGTCTCGTGCGCATCCCAGAGCTCGCGCCACAGGGCCGAGATGGCCGTTCCCTCGCCGGGCACGGCGGCGCGCACGAGCACGCGCGCGGGGCGGGTCATCGCGGCCATCGTTCGCCTGCACCTTCCGGCAGAGGGGCGTCGACCCACTCGAGCACGAGGCCGTGCGCGGGGGCCGTGGTCCCGGCTGCGCGCCGCTCGCGCACCGAGAGGGCGCGAGCGACGGCGCCCGGGGGGAGCCGGCCGCGCGCGACGTCGGCCATCGTCCCGACGAGGATGCGCACCATGTTGTAGAGAAACGCGTTGCCCTCCACGACAACGGAGAGTAGCCGCGGATCGGAGTCGCGCTCGATCTCCACGCGCGTCAGGGTGCGAACGGTCGTGGCGCGCTCGTCGCCCGAGGCGCGAAACGCGGCGAAGTCGTGGGTACCGCGAGCGGCTTCCGCCTCGCGTGCCATGACGTCCGGGTCGAGCGAGGGCAGCCGCCAGGCGCGCGTGCGCCAGGAGGGGTCGCGTACGACGTCGACGAGCACCCGATAACGATACCGCTTGCCGCGGGCCGCCAGGCGAGGGGAAAAGCCAGAAGGGACCGGCCGGGCCGCGCGAACGGCCAGGTCCTCGGGCAGGTGCTTGTTGAGCCCGAGTGTCCAGCCGCGGGCCGGCACGTCGAGCTCGGTGTCGAACGCGGCGAGCTGTCCGGTCGCGTGCACGCCCGCGTCGGTGCGGCTGGCCCCCCGGAGATTCCCGGCGCGCGGGTCGATCGCGAGCACAGCGCCGCGAAGCGTCTCCTGGACCGTGCGCGCGTTTCGTTGCTCGGCCCATCCGTGAAACGCCGTGCCGTCGTACGCGACCTCGAGGAGCACCCCGTGCGTCACGGCGGCTCGCCGTCGCGGCCGCTCGCGGCCAGCGCCGCGCAGCGTGCAGGGACAGCCGCGCCGACCCGCACCGCGCGACTCTACTCGGACGTCGCGTCGGTCGACGCTTCCACGGCCGACGAGTCGACGGCGGAGTCTCGGCCCGAACCGGAGTCCCCGCCCGAAGAGGAGGAGGAGCTGTCTACCCGGACATCGCCCGCAGAGTCGGGGGCGCCGGCTTCGGTCGCGGCCTCGGTCGTGGCGTCGGGAACCGCTGCCTCGGGAACCGTGCCCGCTTCGGGCGTCGAGCCCGGCGGGATGTTCTGGAGCAGGGGCGGCGCGGCCGCGCACGTCAGCTGCGAGCAGATGCCGGAGAGGCAGTCCTGATCCTTCAGGCACGACTCGCCGAGCGAGCGCGTGGTCAGCTGGCACCCGGTCGCCGCCATCGCGACCGGCAGCAGCACGGCGGCCAACGCTTGCGACCGAGCGCTCATCGAGGAGAACGTATCATCTCTGGCGGGGGAACCGGAGCGGGGAACGACGGGCGCGCCCCTAGCCGGCAGATGCGTCCGGAGCGGAGCTCTCGGGGCCGGCGTCGCTGCCCGGGTCCCCCTCGGCCGGGGCGTCGATCGCTGCGTCGACGGAACCGTCGACGGAACCCTCGGCTGCTCCGTCGGGAGCGGTCGCGGCCTCGGGGTTGCCGGCTTCGCCGCCCTCGCCGGCCTCGGGGAGAATGTAGCCGCACACGCCGGCCTCGGAGCAGTCGGGGGTCGTACCGTCGGTGCATGCAGCGAGCACCACGAGCGCGCCGGCGGCCGCCATTCCGGCCAGCGGAACGGACGGGCTCCTCACGAGCCGCCTTGCGAGCCGGCCGCGGGAGCGCTGCCCTGGGGAACGAACGACAGCGGGACCTTGGCGACGATGCAGCCGCCTCGCGGCGCAGGGTAGCTGCCGGTCGATCGGAAGATGTTCGCGGCGCAGTTGGCGACGCCCGGCGAGCCCATGTCGTTGGAGGCGATGTCCACCGAGCAGACGTTGCCGGTCGTGCTGATGCGCACGTCGAGGTTCACGTGGCCCTTGAGAGACGAGTCCGAGGCGAGCGCCTGGTTGTAACAACGGCGGGCCTGGCTCGCGCGTACGCGGAGCGTCGAGTCGAGCTCCGGCGACCCCTTGCCGGTGCACGTGGCCTCGCACCCGCCGGTGTGGACGTAGATGATGCGCGGCCCGCCGGCCTCGGGCTTCTCTTCGATGGGCGGGGGGAGCGGGATGTCCTCGATCTTGGGGTTCGACGGCGGCGTCACGGGCGGCGGAGCGACCGCGACGGGGGGAGGCGGCTCGGGCTTGTTGCCGAGAGCGCGCCAGGCGAAGAGGCCCCCCGCGGCGAGGACGAGCACGATGGCGATGATGGCGTACTTCCCCGCGCCGCCCGAGTCGGGCACACCAGCGGGCAGTCTGGAAGAAGGAGGGCTCATTCGGAAGTGGTTCCCGCGTCTTCGGGGTGAGGCCCGGCGAGTATAGCGGGTTTGTAGAAGGTGAGCGCCGTGTCGCCGTAGCGCCGCGTCTGTACGCGCTGGAAAAGATCGCCATCGAGACCGACGGTCGAACGCGCGGCGTGCTCCAGGACGACGGTCGCCGTATCGGAGATCGCCCCGCTGCGCGCGAGATCGGCGAGAACGCCGAGCGCCTGGCCGGTGTCGACGAGGGCCCAGGGCGGATCGGCGAGAACGAGATTGAAGGGCGCGGGCCGGTCTGTTCCGACGCGAGCCAGGCGCGCGAGCTCGGCGGAGACGGACCGAACGTCCATGGCGAGGACCCGCGCCTGCCCCTCTACGCCGAGAGCCGCCACGTTCGCGCGGATGACCTCGAGCGCCGCCCGCGACGACTCGACGAGCGTCGCCTCGGCGGCACCGCGCGAGAGCGCTTCGAGCGCGAGCGCCCCCGTGCCGGCGTAGACGTCGAGCACGCGCGCGCCCTCGATGGCCCCCGCGGACGCGAGAATGCCGAAGAGGGCCTCTCGAACGCGGTCCGAGGTCGGCCGCGTGGCCTGGCCGCGAGGCGCTCGGAGGGTGCGCGAGGCGAAGGTGCCGCCGGTGATGCGCATTCGGGTTCGCGCTCGCTTGTAGCAACGCCTTTGCCGACAGGCACCCCGCAGCGTTAATCTAGGAAAGAATGGCTCGCGCCCTCCCCTTCGCGCTCGCGGTGTTCACGACCGTTCTGGCGACGTTTTTCGGATGGCCGGCGCCGCTGGCGCGGGCGGAGGCGCCGAACGCGAGAGCCATGCCCGTCTACGTCCTGACCCTCTGGACCGAAGACTCCGACGATCAGGCGGACGCGCTGACGCAGGCGTTGCGCGCTCGGGTGCGGCAGGCGCCCGGGTGGTCGCTGCTGGAGACGACCCAGTCGTTCGAGACGCTGGCCATCGCGCTCAAGTGTCCGGCCCGACCGGACAGCTCGTGCTTGCAGCACATCGGCGACCAGCTGCACGCCGACCAGTACGTCTGGGGCACGATGACCCGGAAGAAGGCGTCCTCGGGCGAGGTGACCGCGGACCTTCACCTGTGGACGCGCGGCAGGTCTTCGACGGAGGCGAGCGAGAGCTACAGCGACAACCTCAAGGACGCGAGCGACGAGTCGGTCCGCGCAGTCGCCTCGAGGCTCTTCGGCAGGCTCACGGCGGCGAACGCGGCGGGGCTGATCGTCGTCCGCGCCGGAAGGGCCTCCGGAGCGGTGCTGGTCGACGGCGTCGAAAAGGCTCCGCTCGAAGCAGGGACGGCGCGCGTGGAGGTCCCTGCCGGTTCGCACACGGTCGGCGTCCGCGTGTCGGGCTTCGAGGCCGCGGAGCAGATGACCGACATCGCGAGCGGCTCGGAGCAGAGCCTCACGTTCGCCCTCGCTCCGGCGTCGCGCGAGGCAAGCAGCGAGGGCCGGAGCTCGCCCTTCCCGGTCGCCAAGGTGCTCGGCTACTCGGCGATTGTCCTGGGAGCGGGGTTCCTCGTGGCGGGCGGCGTCGAGGCGCTCCACTGGGTGAGCGACAGCAACGCGAGCGCCAACGACCGGGCCGCGGTTCCGAAGAACGTGACCGACGTGTGCACCGACTTGGCGCAGGCTGCGCAGGACGCCTGCGACAAGAGCAAGGACGCCGTTTCGGTCTCGACGCTCGCGTGGATCTTCGCGGGCGCGGGGGCCGTGCTCGTCGGCTCGGGCGTGGTGCTCGTGGCGAGCGACCACGGGTCGAGCGAGGCGGGGAGCCGCGCCGGGGCGCGCACCCCCGTGCGAGCCGCGCGGAGCGTGCAGCTCCTGCCGGCCCTCGGGCCGCGCGCGGGCTCGGTGAGCCTGCGCGTCGAGTTCTGAACGTCACGCCCGAGGCGCGGCCAGAACGTCCCCGAGCGAGTAGCGGCCCGGCGGTCGGCCCGCGATCCACCGCGCGGCGCGCAGCGCTCCGTGCGCGAACACGTCGCGGCTCGTCGCGCGGTGCACGAGCTCGAGGCGCTCGCCGCCACCGGCGAGGTACACGGTATGGTCCCCGACGACGTCTCCGCCGCGCAGCGCGTGCAGGCCGATCTCCTCCGGAGAACGCGCGGCTTGCGCGCCGTGTCGGCCGTGGACGACACGCGTCGCGGACGAGCGGCCTCGCTGGACCGCTTCGGCGAGACGCAGCGCCGTGCCGCTCGGCGCGTCGACCTTGGCCCGGTGCGC
>CAVREO010000008.1:0-798554 GCA_963720145.1 uncultured delta proteobacterium | reverse complement strand
TGTGTATGTATATTTCTTCGACTCATCGTATTGCTGCTGGAGCCGGAAGCCGTCTTCGGCCCGGCACAGCGCCACGGTGACGTGATGGCCCGCGGCTTCCAGCGCGGCGTGCGGCTCGGTGAACTGCGGGTGCACCACCACCGGATGGCGCCACGGCCGCAGCCGCGCCACCAGCGTGCAGGCCTCGGCCGCGCCCGCGGTCGGGAGCACCTCGTCCACGGCGCGGCCGTGGCGGCCCAAGAGCGCGGCACGGGCGGGCACCGCATCGGGATACGCGGACGACGCGGCGATGCCCTGCAGCAGGGCGGCCTCGAGCCACGCCGGCCGCGGGCCCGCGTACACGTTGACCGCGAAGTCGAGCAGCCGCGGGCCGGTCTCGGCGTCGCCGTGATGGTGCAGGTCCACCCGCCGAAGTTACGCGGCGCCGCTGTTCGGGGGCGTCATCGCCGCCGCCGGGCAGCGGCGGCCGGTAGAACGCGGTCGTCTCGGCCACGGCGGCGGCCGCTTCCGCCTCGGACGTCCCAGCCTGGCCGGACGCCGCGCCCCAGGCCGCGCTGCTGCGGGTGATGAACTCCCGCGCGTGCGGCGAGGTGGCCCAGGCGGCGGGATCGTCCGGCCGGTCCTTACCCGTGCTCAGGTACAGGGGCTCGAGCTGGGGAACGGCAATCGCGACGGCCACGGGATCATCCCAGGTGGTCGTCATCGACTTTGCCACGGTGACGGCCCGATATGTCCGCATCACCTTGAACAGCGCAGGGACGTCGACCACGCACTGGTGGTCGCTCGCCGAGTTCAACGTTCTCTACTGAGAGCCCGCGGAAGCGGGCTTGTGCTTCACGCATCCAGCGTCCATGATGCGCTCTTTCGTAGCGCTTTTCGGGAGGTGTCTGTCGATGCAAACCAGGATTGTCGTACCCGCGGTCGTCGTAGGAATGCTCGCCATCGCGGGGTGCGGAGGCGCCGAGCCGGCGCCCCCCGTCCGCCGCCCACGTCTTCGGCCCCGCCGCCCGTCGCTACGGCGGAACCGGCTCCGGCGCCGACGGCCGCTGCGCCGGCGAAGCCGTCGATCGCCGAGCTGGAGCTCACGTCCGCCAAGGGGTTCTCCGACTCGCTCAACCAGCACGACCCGGAGAAGTACGCGGCCTTGTTCGCGGCGGACGGCGTCGAAAAGGGCTCCGGCGAGCCCGACTCCGCGGGGCACGACGCCATCGTTGCGCGCTTGAAGGCATTCTTCACGGCATTCCCCGACTTCAAGATCGGCTTCAGCCACGTTTGGCAGAAGGGCAACCTCGTCGCGTGCTCGTGGGCTTGGACAGGGACCGATACGGGGGGCTTCATGGGGGCCAAGCCGACCGGACGTTCCGTCGGGTCCGAGGGTTTGACCATGGCCACGTACACGGATGACGGCCTGGTGAAGGAGCTCCACCGGTACACGGACGGCGCGACGCTCATGAGCCAGCTCGACCCCAAGGCGAAGAAGGGGAGTTTCCGCGCCCCGCCGGTTCTTCCGACTACCATGGACATCGTCGCGGCAGCGGGCACGCCGGACGAGGATAAGCTGATCGACGTCGCGAAGGGCTTCTACGCCGCGCTCGATACCAAGAAGGCGGCCGACGTGATGGCTCTCTTCACCGAGGAGTCGACGGCAGAGGACTACACGATGCCGGCGCCCATGAAGGGACTGAAGGACTGGAAAGCGATGTACGACTCCTATGTCCACGCGTTTCCCGATTTCACGCAGTCGATCAGCAGCCAGATGGCGGTCAAAGATTTCGTCGTCACCGAAGGCGTCTTCAACGGCACCCACAAGGGCCCGATTGGCCCGATCAAGGCCACGGGCAAGCCGGTGAGCCTCCACTTCGTCGACATCGCGCAGTTCAAGGACGGCAAGATTGCTCACTTCTGGACGTGGTCGAACGCGGCGGAGCTTCTCACGGAGATTGGCGTGATGAAGCCGCCGGGCGCGTCGCCGGCGGCGAAGTCTGCGGCATCGGCCAAGGCGCCCGCCGCTGCGCCCAAGAAGTAGCGCCGAACGCGACAGTCCCCCTACGACGCGGCGGTCGCAATCGCGTCGAGGGGGACGCCACCGCCGGTCGGGACGTTCCCGCCCAAGGTGAGGCGAGAGAGCCAGGACATGACGGGCGCCGGCGGCGCCTCGTCTCCGCGCAGAACGCGCGCAGTCACGGCGGCAAACTCGTGCACCATGTACCGCGCGATGATCGCGCCGGCCTCGCGCGAGGCCCGATGCGGCCTCGAGGTATATCCGGGAAACGGGCGCAGCGCGTACCAGCCGGTCCCCGCCGCGGCAAAGTAGAGCTCACGAGCCAGGCCCGGTTTGCCGAGCCACTCGGCCACTCGGCCGGCCGCGGTCAGCTTTGCGTCAGGCACGATCACCGGGCAGGGCGGGAGGCGCGTGTAGCCGGTGTCGACCGAGTCGGGCGCATAATGCAGCGAGACCGACGTCTCGAAGAACCCGGCGTGAAAGTCGGTGGAGGCATCCTTCATCACCGCGGCTCGCTCCTCGTCGTCGCGAATGGTCGCGAAGGCGTCTGCGTAGTCTTCGGCGCGAATCTCGAGCATCGCGCGCAAGAGAAGGTTCAGCGGCGAGATGGCACGGACGCCCCGGCGAGCGAGGCATTGCACGCCAGCGTCGAGGGCGATGCTGTGGAGCGGGCTGCCGTGAAAGGTGACCAGCACGACGCGCCGTGCCCCGGAATCGGCCAGCCGGTGCGCTGCTTCGACGACCAGCGCTCGAACCTCACGGTACGGAGTTGCGCGCGAGCCCGGGCCCGGACAAGGGTCGACGCCGACCTCCAGTTCGCCGGCCACGAGTAGGGGCCAATCGGGCCCGTCTTGTCGGAGCCGCGCGTGAATGTCGCGGAGGAGCCCCTGGCTGATGAGCGCGTCGTTGTGCAGCGATAGGTGCGGACCGTGGTACTCGACCGGGTTGACCGGGAGGTACACCGGGGCGCCCGTCGCCAGCAGCGCGCGCGCGCGGGCGTGGGGCAGACTGAGGGGATCGAGAGCCGAGTCGCGCAAGGTTCACGACCTTAGCGGAGGCGTGCGCCGGCGCTAGGGCCCGCTCGAGGCAGGGCTCACCTGAACGTCTCGTGTGAACTCTGGGTGACGAAACTTGCGCCGCATGCCCCTGGAAGCGAGCCTAAAAAGGCCATGATTGCCCTTACCAGCTCGGCCGTGAGCGTTCGGCCTGCAACCGCCCAAGACGTGCCCCAGCTCGTGGCCATGAATCACGCTGCGTACCCCGAGCTCGTGGAGGAGAACGTCGTGTGGAGCGCCGGTCAGCTTCTGCTTCATCTGGAACGGTTCCCGGCGGGGCAGGTGGTCGCCGAGCTGGAGGGGAAACCCGTCGGCGCCATTTCGACGTTCATCGTCCCTCGCGCGCGCGACCCGCTGGCCGCACACACGTGGCTGGAGATCACCGACAATGGCTCGTTTGCCAGCCACGATCCGTCGGGCGATACGCTTTACCTCGCGGACATCTACGTCGATCCCGGTGCCTGGCGTATGGGCGTGGGCAGCACGCTCTACGCAGCTCTTCGTCGCCTGTGCGTGGGGCACGCGCTGCGTCGCATCGTCGCGGGCGGGCGCCTGTGGGGATACCACGCGCATGCGGACCGGATGACGCCCGAGGAGTACGTCGAGCGCGTGCTCCGCGGTGAGCTCGTCGACCGCGTGCTCGGCTCGCAGCTCAAGGCCGGGTACGTCGTTCGCGGCATCCTGGCCGGGTACCTGCGCGACCCGAGGAGCTGCGACTACGCAACGCTGCTCGAGTGGGAAGCTCGCGGTTCACCGTGAGCGCGAAAGAATCGGCGGTCACGCGCGCACACGAGCGACTCGCCGCGGCTACTTCGTTCCGATCACCAGCGCGTGCGACACGGGAAGCCCGCCGACGACCTCCACACGGGCGAACCCTGCTTCCGCGAGCATTGCGCGGTATTCGGCGGCGGAGTGCATGAAGCCCTCTCCGGTGGCGAGGGCGTGGAAGTAGACGGAGCCACAGGTGACCGACAGGGGGCCCGAATGGTCGTCGCGCGCGACCATGTTGTAGAGGAAGAACCTTCCCCCAGAGGGCAGGGCCTCCCGCGCGCGACGAAACACGGCGGTGTCGGTCGCCTGCGACCAGATCGACGCGATGTGCGAGTAAAGGACGCCGTCGATGCCAGGAGGGAACGGATCCTGGAGGAAATTGCCGGGGGACACCGATACGCGGCCTTCGAGTCCAGCCGCGGCGATGTTGGCGCGTGCCTTCTCGCAGACCGTCGGCTGGTCGAAGATCGTCACGCGGAGACCGGGGTTACGCCGGGCGAGGTCGATGGCATTGCGCCCTGCACCCCCGCCGCAATCGCACAGGTGCCTCGTCGCGTCGAGCGGAATATGGTCCGCGAGGAAGCGATTGGACGGCATTCCCGCCATCGCGTCCTGGAAGACCTTCTCGAGCTCGGGATTCGCAGTCAGCCGTTCGTACAGAGTGCGTCCGGGCCCCGGGAAGCGCTCGACTCCCACGTTCGTATTCTCGCGGAGCGCCCGAACGTACTCCTCAATCCCCGGATATACGATTCGCGCTTGCCAGCGCACCACTTCGACGATGCTGGCGGCGCTGGTCGGCAGGAGAAATCGCTTCGCGAGGGGCCCGTTGGCGTAGGCCTCGCCCCGCTTCTCGACGAGTCCCAGCGCCGCGAGGTTCGCGACCACCATTTTCGCGGGCTGGTGCGCGAGGCCCACCCTCTCGGCTAGTTCGTGGAGGGTCTGGTCGCCATGTTGTTCGAGTATCTCGAAGACCTTCAGCTCGATGCCCGCCCACAGGCTCTGGAAATGAAGATGGCCGAACATCACGAGGCGAAGAAGCTCTTCGCCCTGGACTGCGGTCTCGGGAATCATGTGTTCCTCCAGCCTGAGCCGGTCTCGGCCCTGGGACTCTGTCGCGGGGCCCTCCCGACGAAACGGATACGGTCGTCGGGAAGCCGGCGGAGCACGGCCGGATGCTGGTCGGCTCCCTCCACTGCGTTGGCAAGGAAATCGGTCTGCCCCAGCATCACGCAGAGGATCGGAATCTGGCGCGGCGTGAAGTCGAGGTCCAACAACGCAGCCGTCGCGCCGCCAGTCATGTTCGGTTCGAGTCCCTTGAGCCGGCGCATCGCACCGCTGGCGGCTTCGAGGACCCGCCAATACGTGAGTCCATCGCGCCCGCGTTTGACGATCCGGGTCCGCAGGCAAAGAAGCCGTTCATCCTGCGGTCGAAACGGCACACCAAAGCCGAAGAGGGCCTGACCCGCGCGCAAGCGCCGCTCGACCGGGCCGAGCATCGCCTCCACGGTGAGCTCCGGTGCTTCCTCTGCGAGCGCGATGAAGAGTTCGGCGCATTCGCGCGTCGTCCAGTGCCCGATGACGGCGTCCTCGAGTCCGAGCATCGTCGCTACCATCGCCGGCAGGCAGCCCCCATACGAGGAGACGAGTCGAGAGATCTTGACCGGCCATATCCGCGGATCCGCCAGGGTCAGCGACACGGCCACATCGTCCAGCATGCCGCGCTCTTCGGGTGTCCGGCGGCGGCCGGATATCGCGATGGCGGCAAGACCGGTCAGGGTCTCCTCGCCCGCGAGATCGGGAACCGAGAAACCGAAGAATCGGTTCGCGCCGAACTCGGAGTGTGCGACGTGTGTCGTGAGTGAAGCGAGCGGCTCGATGGCTTTCGGGCTCACGGATCCTCGTAGACGAATTCGGGCAGCTGCATCGGATATTCGCGAAACGAGGCGACGCCGTGGAAGTGTGACTCCGCCACGACGCCTGGCAGCGACGCGATGACGAGCGCTGTCTCGAGCTGCTCCGGTCGCTTCAACCCGGCGAGCCAGAGTGTGACGACCAGGGCCGCCTGCCGCGAGAGTGGCTCCGCGAGAGCAGCCAGACGAACGCCTCGCGTGGCCAGCGCGTCTCGGAGTCGCTGGACGGAATCCTGGTCGGCCGGTCCCTCGGCGAAAAATGCCCGGTCGAGCGGTTCCCCCGGCGTGGCGAGCCACCGTAGAAGCGGCGCCGAGTCGGCGACGATGGTTCGGGCGCGTTCGGCCAGGGCTATCGCAGCGACTCCGACGATGGCGCTCGACCTGGAGCCCGTTATGTGGGCGAGCGCGGCTGCGTGCGTGGGAGCTTCGGCGATCGAGAGCGGGGCGAGAAACGTCATCGCTGCGTCGAACGCCAGGCTCTGTTCGTCTGACGGAAGTTCGCCCATCAAAGCCAAAAGGATCACGTCGGAGAAGCGGTAGTGTTTGGCGACGTCGGCTTCGACGTCATAGCCATGCATTCGCGGCTGGCCTCCCGGCGTGACCACGTTGCACCGCAACTCCTCCGGCCACGGGTAGGTTTCGACCGGACCCGGCGGGCGACTCATTCTCTCCTTGCTACCACACTCTTCGTTGCGAGCTGAATGCCGAGCTGCTGTGCTGGAGCGCGCGGAGGTTGCAAGGATCAACCAGCTCGCACGGCTCTTGCCCGAAGCCCGCTCCCGACGTCGTCAAAAGGAGACACGACCCCTGGCGACCTGGGTTATTGTCTCCCGCTAGTGAACGTCCCCTCCAGCGTCGCCAAAAGCACGATTGACGTCGCGCACGTACGGGACGTCCTGGACCTCGATCGTCGCCTTGCCCAGGTGCCCCCGTACGCTCAGGTGCGAGGATGGTACTTCAAGCAGACGGCCGACGCAGTCGCGCGGCAGGGGCGCTCGGCAACCGCGATCTACCGGCGCCTTTCGCCTGTCAAGTCCGCCTGGTTCTTCCGCATGTACTCGCTGCGGGACTACCTCGAGGACGCGGCTGCGGGCGCGGCTGCGATCGACGCTCACGATCCCGCATCCGCCGTGCGGGACATTTGGCGCAACGCACCCCGCTACGCCAAGCTCTTCAATGCTCAACGCTTCCTCTCCCTCCTGAATGCGAACCCGCTCGATGCGGTGCGCTGGCTCGAGGGACAGCGCGACATGTTTTTCAATTACGGCGGGTTGCGCATTGAAAAGAGAGACGAGCGCTACTTCGTCGTCCATTATTTCGACGAATACATCTGGATTGACAGCGCTCACCGGGGCGGGGTCGAGGGTCTCGTCGAGGCTTGCAATGCCACGGGAACGGTCGACGTCGATCTCGACACTCCGTTCAACGGACGCATCCACGTCCGATGGCAACCGCGCTGACCAGCGGCGCGCACGGTAAGCATCGGGAAGCGAGCCCGACTTGGGTTATCGTTTCCCGCGACGGCTCGGGACGCGCGCGGCGCTAACCGTTTTTCGGTGACGAGCGCTACATCGTCGTCCAGCACTCGACGAATACATCTGGAATAACACCCGCTCATCCCAGTGGAGTTGAAGGTCTTCTCGAAGCGTGTAACCGCGCTGACACCGCACTTCAATATCCGACTCCCGTAAACGAACCGCGCAGTGTGCGGTGTCAACCGCGCTGATCCTTAGAGCCTTAACCTGCTGGTCACCGCTGCTCACACGGCGCGCGGTGCGTCGCGCGAAGGGGCGGGGCAGCGGGGTTAGCCGTGAAAGAACTTTCCCTCGAGCCGGCGGAACACGCCGAACAGTACACTCGCGCCGAACCGCGTTCGCCGGCAGCTCCGACCGCCGCAACGGTCCTGCTGAAGGCTCTCGCCGCGCACGGAATCCGCACGGCTTTCGGCATACCGGGCGGACAGGCAAGCCCCGTCTTCGACGGCCTGCTCGAAGTTCCGGAGATTGCCTTCGTAGCCACCCGCCACGAAGCGATCGCAGGCTTTGCGGCCAGCGGTCACGCACGGGCAACCGGGTTGCCCGCGCTCGTTCTCACGACTGCCGGTCCCGGACTCACCAATGCCATAACCGGTATGGCGGCCGCGGCTCTTGAGGAGCTGCCCGTCATCTTCATCGCCGGCGACGTCGCCACGCACGCCGTCGCGCGTGGGGCGTTGCAAGATGGCTCGCCTGCGGGCCTCGATGCGCTGGGGATGGTGCGTTCGATGGCGCGCTGGGCAACTACGCTCCCTTCGGCGGCCGCCGCTCGTGCGACTGCCGAGCGTGCCTGGCAGATGGCTACAGGATCGAGGCCGGGTCCGGTTTACATCGGCATTCCCCTCGACGTTGGTTCGTCCTCCGCGGTTCCGCTGAACCTGGTTCTGGGTGAACGCTCCCTCGCGACCCCGGACTCGGTGGCGTGCAGGCGGGCTGCCAACCGCCTGCGCAGCGCCCGCCGCCCCTTGCTTCTCCTCGGCAACGGAGCGCGTGGTGCGGCCCGCGAGGCGCGCGCCCTCGCCGAACGGCTCGGACTGCCGGTCGTCGTCACGGGCCACGCCAAGGGCGTATTCCCCGAGAATCATCCCCTCTACGTCGGGATCGTGGGCGTGGGTCAACACCCGTCGGTCACCGAATACCTGTCCGAGCGGCCCGATGTCGTCTGTGTCGTCGGCTCGCGGTTGGGAGACGTCGCCACCAACGGCTGGAAAGCGCCCATCGAAGGCACCACCGAGACCATCCAGATCGATCGCGACCCTCTGCTCCTCGGAACCAACGTGCCCGTGACGCTCGGCATCGTCGCCGACGCGCGCCTGGCGCTGGACGAAATGGGCTCGGCTTTGCCTTTGGACGTCGTGGTCCCCAGGGCGAACGTACCTGCGTGCCGCTCGGCTCGCGCCGAGCTGGCGCACTCGAACAGTGTGCCGCTCAAGCCCCAGCGGGTCCTCGCGTCGCTGAGCCAGGCCTTTCCCGAAGCCGTGTGGTGCTCGGACATCGGGGAGCACCTGACGATGGCTCTGCACTACTTACGCGTGGACGACCCGTCTCGGTTCCATGCCATGGTGGGGTTCGGGTCGATGGGCAGCGGCATAGGCTCGGCCATCGGGTTCAAACAGGCGCGCCCTGACGCGACGGTCGTCGCGATTTGCGGCGACGGCGGGCTGGCGATGCACGCCGGAGAAATCCTCACGTGTGTCGAGAGTGGGATCGGCGTGATTTTTGCGGTGTTCAACGACGGTCGCTGGAACATGATCCACCACGGATTCCGTACTGTGTACGGACGGTTACCGCCCGCTCTGCCCTCCCGCGTGGCCGATTTGGCCGCTGTGGCGGCCGGGTTCGGGGCCGAGGGCATGGTGGTCCGGCACCCGGCCGACCTCGAGCCCGAACGATTGCGACGGTTCGCCACGACGACGCGGCCCGTGGTGCTGGACATCCGAATCGATGCCAGCGAATCGTTCACAGCCGAGTCGCGTGCGGCCACCATCCGCGCCTTCGCCAAAACGGGAACCTGAAACTCGCGCAGGGTGCTTACCCCGAAGCCAAACCTGCCGTAAGCTGTTCAGACGGAATGCAAGCGAGCGGGGACGTCATCGTTCTTTGGGCGGCCGAGGTGAGCCCGGACACTTGCGTCTGGGTTTCCCACGCGCCGCCCGGCGTGCGCGTGATGCTCGCTGCGCCGGAGACTTTGGGCCGAGCCGTTCCCGCGGCCCTGGCCCGCGGCCCGGTCATCGCCATCGTCGGCAACGACCGGGAGGCCCATCGCGCGCTGGCGCTCGGCGTGGACGAGGTTCTGCGTGCGCACGCCGCCACGCACGAGGCACTCGCCGCGGCGGCCGAGAGCGCTCGTCTTCGGGCGATCGGGCGTGACGCGCGTCCGCGCTCCAGCTCGGCCATCGACGAAGACGCGAAGGCGATCGAGCTGCTCGCGGCGTCGGTCGGCTACCGCCTCGCCAACCCCCTCGCTGTCGCGTCGCTCAACGTCGAGGTTCTGCGCACGGCCATGGGCGCCATCACAGGCCTGGCCGACGCCTACGTGCGCGATACCGCTGCCCGCCAGTACCCGCAGCGCGGCGCCGAGGCGCAGCGTGTCGTGGCGCTCCGCGCATCGGCTCCGCCGAGCCTCGAGCTGGCGGCGACGATGGACGACCTCACGAGCGCGCTGCGCGAGGCCTCGACGGCTGTTTCGCAGGTTTATGCGCTCGTCGCCCCCGACGAGTTCGAAGACGCGTGCGATTCGGGGTCCGTGGTGTCGGAGGTGGCGAAGCTGGTCGGCGTCGTGGTCGAACGGGTGGCCGACCTCCGCGTCGAATTGCCCGCCGAGCCGTGTCGCGCCGTGATGCCGCGCTCCCAAGTGGTACAGGCGCTCTCGGCGCTCCTGAGCAACTCGCTTCAGGCCGTCCGCGACGCCGCTCGCGGCGGTCGTCGTGGCACGATCACGATGCGAGTGTGGGCGCGCGAAGACGTTGCGCTCGTCGAGGTCATCGACAACGGGCTGGGCATGAGCCCGGCGGTGCGGGCGCGGGCCCTCGAGCCGTTCTTCACGACACGCGACGGCTCGACTGGCCTAGGCCTCTCCATGGTCGCCGAGCGCGTGAGGCGTACGGGCGGCGAGATCGTCCTCGAATCCGAGCAGGGCTTGGGTACCACGGTGCGGTTGTTCGTGCCGCTCGCCCCTCCCGGCGAGGCCGAATCCGAGCGCGCCGATTCCAACTGAAATCGCGCTCGGTCGCGCCTTGACTTGCCGCGCCGTTGTGGCCGAACATCCCGCGCATGGCGCTTCCGCCGGGTCCCAGGGCACCGATGTTCGTTCAGACGGCGTCCTTTCTGCGGCGCCCCCTGCGCTTCATGGATCGCTGCCGGCAGACCTACGGCGAGCCATTCAGCGTGCGCCTCGGCTTTGCCGGACAGAAGCGCGCCATCGTGGTCAGCAGCTCGAAATTGGTCCGCGAGGTGTTCACGGCCCCCTCAGAGGTCCTTTCCGGTGCGCAGGGAAACGAGCCCCTGCGCCCCATTCTGGGCAGCCAGTCCGTCGGCTTGATTGACGGAGAGAACCACGCGCGTCACCGGCGCCTGCTGTCACCGCCTCTCCACGGTGAGCACATGCGGGCGTATGCCGAGACGATGCGCGACGTGGCGACGAAACACATCGCCCGGTGGCCCACGGGCCCTTTCCCCTCTTGCCTCGACTGCTCGCGCTAACTCTCGAGATCCTCCTGCGAACCGTGTTCGGTTACGAGGGCGCCGAACTCGACGAAATGCGCGATCAGATTCAGGGGCTCCTCCAAATTCTCGGAAACCCGCTCGTTCTGATGATGCCCTCCTTGCAGCGTGACCTGGGCCCGCTCACGCCGTGGCGCCGCTTCGTACGCGAGCGGGCAGCGACCGACGCTCTCGTATACCGCCTCATTTCGCGCGCCCGCGTTCGCGGCGGCGTGGGCCACGACGACATCTTGTCGATGCTCGTTCGCGCCACGGACGATGCCGGCCAACCCATGTCCGATCTCGAGCTTCGCGACGAGCTGGTGACGCTCCTGCTCGCGGGGCACGAGACCACCGCGACGTCCATGGCATGGATTCTTCGAGCGAATCCTCGCCCACGAGCCTACGTGGGAGCTTCTTCGGCAGGAGGTCGACGACGTGGTCGGGAGCGGACCGCTCCAGGCCTCTCATCTCCCGAGACTCGAGCTCCTCGACGCGACCATCAAGGAGGCGCTGCGAATGCGGCCGGCTTCGCCTGGCATGTTCCGGAAGACGACGGCGCCTTTCACCCTCGGCGATTGCGAGGTCCCCACGGGGACCGTGATCATGGCGAGCTCTTATCTCGCGCACATGCAGGAGGAACAGTATCCGGAGCCGGGGCGCTTCGACCCGAAGCGATTCTTCGGCATCAAGCCGGACGCCTACGCGTGGATTCCTTTCGGCGGGGGGGCTCGACGGTGCATCGGAATGGCCTATGCGCTCTACGAGATGAAGATCGTTTGTGCGACCGTTCTCTCGCAAGCTCGGCTCCGGCTGGCGGACGAGCGTCCGGTGGAGGTGACGTGCCGCGCGGTATTCCACTCGCCCGCGCGCGGCCTGCGAGTTCTGGCGCAACCTTCGCAATCGGAGGGGCGCGCGCGCGTGCCTTCGCGCGCCGCGCGCACCGAGGGCGAAGCCGAGCCACGTAGCGTCGGCGCGAACTGAATCGCAGGCGACGGGCACCGCTCAGAACAGGTAGTTCAAGCCCACGCCGAAGAGGTCTGCGCTCGCGTTGTAAGTCCCGCCGTTCACTGGCTCGAACGGCGCATTCCCCGCGATTGGGTTGATGCGCGGGACCTTCGCCGCGCTCGGGTCGACGTACACCTGGCTCACGAAGGTGTGAGCCCATACGCCGTCGAAGCGCCAGTGGCGGCCGACGTAGAGCGCGCCCCCGATGGTCGCGGTCCACTTGTCGAAATCGAGGCCGCTCAGATTCAAGTACTCCTTGGGCACAGCGCTCGTCTCGTACGAGATCCCCGCGCGCGACGCGACGCGATACGTCCCGAGCTTGTACTCGACCTCTCCCCCCAGGCGTATCGACGATGCGTCGACGAAGCCGCGAGGTATCGAGATGTGCGGGATGTTCACCTTAGGCGGCAGGCCGGTGATGCCGTCGATGCTCATGTTCTGCGGCGTGATGTCCACCGACTGCTGCGCCGACCAGAACTCGCGGACGAAGGCCAGCTCGATGCGAAGGCCGTCGAGCGGGCGTACCTCGACGCCCGCGCGGACGATCGCCGGAAGGACGAAGCGAACGTGCGCCTGGCTGCCGTCCTGATGCGCGTTGTCGAATACGGAGCTCGTGGGCATCTGCATCAGGATGGTCGCAGGTGCGCTGATGATCATCGGGAGCTGACCACTCGCGCCCAAACGGATGACTCGCGCAGGAACCCACGTGACGCCCGCGCTCCCCGAGGGGGCGAAGATGGGGTTGATGTCGAGCTGGGCGGCCGCGTCGTAGTCGGGTTGCTCGGGAGCTCCGAGGATGCGATCGGCCGGGTTGGCGTTGAACGTGATCGTCGATTGAAACTTGCCCGTGAACGCGTGAAACCCGAGCCCGATTCGAAGCTCTTCCACGGGCTTGTACGCGAGCCAGACGCCCGGAATGGCCGCGATCGACCCGGTGTAGGAGCCGAGCGAATACCGCGCGGGAGAGGGCTGTCCCTGCACGGTCGACGGGTAGGCCGTCAGCGCGATGTACGGCGCCAGCACGCCCGCCGCCACGGTGAACTCGCGATTCGCGCCGAACGCGTACGAGGCCGCGATGGTCGGTAGCGGCAGGATGGGCGAGTCACCGGTGACCGTCGGCGAGGTGAAGCGCTGATACGCGCCCTGGGCGTCGATGACTTGCAGCTGGCGCGTATAGGTGTCGCTGAAGTGCAGCCAGGAGAAGTCGACGAGGAAGCTCGTGCCGGCGTCGGCGAGGCCCGCGGGATTGTACCAGATCGCGCCGAGATCGTCGGCCCCCGCGACGAACGCGCCGCCGCGGCCCATGGGGCGGACGCCGCGATCGGAGAAGTACAGGCCGGCCGCGCTCGCGCGTTGCGCGTGCAGCACGGCGCCCACGCCGAGAGAGAAGAGGAGCGCAACCTGGGAGGCTCTCATGATCGTGCGCAAGCCGAGCGTTGGCGATTCGTGGGCGCGACGAGATTCGCCAGCGAGGGCGCCCGCGTCCTGACCCTGGCCACGGGATGTCGGCCCTTTGCCGGATCCACTACTAGAACGTGTTTCACTCTCCGTCTACGGCGATGCGGCGTCTCCAGAGAATCTCTTCGTTGACAATTGTCAATGACATGTGTCAATGAAAGCACGCTCGTCGCCGCGACCACGCGACGGCGCGACGTGACGCAGGAGGCCCCCGAACTTGCTGGGGTGCGTCGAAACCACCGAGGTGTGGCACCATGGTGATGGCTGCGTCGGGCAACGACGGCGAAGTGCTGACCGAGCGCGATCGCCAGCGCACCGAGACACGTCGGCGCGTTCGCCGCGTGGCGCTCGAAGCCATTCGGCGCGAAGGGTTGGCCGACGCTCGCATCGACGCGATTGCCCAGGCCGCCGGCGTGAGCCGTGGCACCGTCTACTTCCACTATCCGACGAAGGAGCACATCGTCGGCGAGGTACTCTCCGAAGCGGAGGCGCGCGTCGCCGATGCGCTCGGTGAGCTGCCGCGCAACGCCCCGCTCGCCCGGGTGCTCGAGGCATTCTGCGTGGCGTTCGCGAAGGAATGGGAGGGAGAGGCGCAGCTTTTCCCGTCGGTCGTCGCCGTCGCTCTGCAGCGCGCCGCGGCCGCGATCAAGTCCGGGGATCGCGATCCGGTTCGCCGCGCGCTGGGCAAGCGCTTTCACGTCGCGCGCGAACGCGGCGAGCTCACCGCCGCGATGCGCCCGGGTGTCCTCGCCGAGGTGTTTCTGACCAACGTCTTGACGGCGACGCTGGCGTGGTCCGGCGGCGGAGCCACCAGGAGCGCAAGTGGGCGGCCCCGACACCGGCTTGCCACGGTGCTCGCCGACGTCGTCAGCGTGTTCTGGGACGGCGCGCGCGGTTCGCTGAAGTAACGGCTTGGGAGGGTGTTCGCCATGACCGGTCGAGCCTATAGAGGCGCTCTCGTCTTCGCAGTGGGCGTGTCCGTCGCCGCGGGCTGTGTCGACTTCGACACCTCCCGCGTGCCGCAACAGCGCGGCACGTTCGGCCGCGAGCTCTACACGGTGCTGTGCGACCGGGTCGGAGCGCAGTCGCTGCGCGAAGACATCACGGGCGCATCGTTTCACGCCGTTTGCCATCCGGATGCAAACGGCGAGTTCGCCGACCACGTCGACCCGACGCAGCTGCCGACCCTCACGGACACCACCACGCCCGATGGGCAACCGGTGTCGCTCGCGGTTCAGGAGCAGCGCCGCGCCATCAACGTCTCGAGGATCGAGGCGCTCGCCCACGACCGTCCGCGGCTCGTGGCCGCCTTCGACGCCACGGTTCCCGCCACGAAGATCTCCGAGCGCGCGCTCGAGCCGGGTGAGTGCGCCGATCCCGACGCGGCCGACGTCGACAACTCCGGCAACCTCGCGCTGCAGAGCGAGCTGTCGGCGTTCCTCGGTCGCCTGGTCGACCTCTACAACGACGACACCATACCGTTCGCGACCCGCGCGCTCGGCGACGCCTTGAACGAGGTGAAGGCCGACCCCGATTTGCAGGCTGCCCTCGCGCGCATGGACGCGCGTGCGGGTTATCGGCCGCTGCCGCTGGCGCTCGGCGTGGCTCGACCCGCGCTCGCGTATCCGAGGCTGGTCGAGCTTTCGCGCGCGCTCCTGGGCGACCTGCTGCAAGCAGGCAGCCCCGGAGCCGACGCCTTCGTCCAGTCGCAGAGGGTTCTCTACGAGGAGTTTCGAACGCCGAACGGAGCGCCTCCGCTGCCGCTTCTCGGCACGAAGCCGGATCCCACGCTCGGCGGGAAGCTCGTCCTGAGCCGACCTCGATCGCTCCTCGAGAGCGTCGGTGCCGTCGCCCTCACCGAAGACAGCGCCTTCATGGTGGCCGCCCCCAGCTACATCGTGCGTCGCGACCCGCGAGGCTACGCTCGCGTCGCGCTCGTGAACGGCGCCGTGCCCGCGCCTTTCGTCGACGCGGACGGCGATCACCTCGCAGACGTGGACTCACTCGGCCGGTTCATCACGAACAACGCTTCCAGCCCCGCCTCTCCCTTCTTCTCGATCGATGGAGTAGACGGCCCGCGGGACACCGCGGGCCGCGCCGTGCAGGCGTCGAATGCGGCCGCCCTGCTCTACGACTACGTCGACGTACACAGCACGTTTCTCGCGAAGCTCGCGCTCGACCTGCGGCCGTTCTTCGCTCCTGACCCGATGCAGAAGGGCGAGACGGCCATGAACATGGTCGCCGCGATCCCCGTTCTGGGCGGCGGTCGCGACGTGGCTGCCACTTCGACGAAGCAGTACCCCGCCGATCCGCGCGAGGCCCTCGATTGGCAGCTGGGTCACTCGGCGCCGCCGCCGCCAGGCCTCGGGACGACTCCGGTCACTGTCACCTATCGCGCGTTCCACCCGGAGAGCTCGCCGCTCTCGGAGCTCGTCTATGCCGTGGGCCAGATCCTCGGCACGCCGGAGATCGACGATCTCCTGGCGGTCGCTCAGCAGCTCATCGAGAAGCACCCCGAGCAGATGGCGAGCTTCGTCGGCCTGGCGCTCGAGGTGAAGGCCCTCGCCAACAAACATCCGGAGGCGAAGCTGCCGGCTACGGCGACGTTCTGGGACGATCTATTCGTGCAGCTGGCAGAGGTCTCTCACGAGTCCGGGCTCGTGGAAGACATCCTTCGGGGCGTTGCCCAGCCGGCCACGCTGGGGCTCGAGCAGCCGCTCGCCACCTATTTCACCTACAAGGACGACATCCGCTACGACGCGAACGACGTCAACGGACCCTCGGTCAACGTGACCGTCCCCGGGCAAACGTCTCTGGCGTTCGTGACTCCCGTCGACCGCACGCAGCCGGACACGGGCACCAACAAGAGCGAGATGCAGAAGTTTCTCTCGCTGCTCCACGACACCAACAACCTCGCGATTTGCACCAAGGACGGCGCCACGGTGCCGATCTCGATGTCCTTTCTGGGTGCGAACATCAGCTTCATCTACCCGACCGACCCGTTCTACACGCCGCTCATCTGCGGCCTCGTCGGGGGAAAGGTGCCGCCGAAGACCGGGCTGGGGAGGTGCGACATCTTCGGCTACCAGAACGTCATCACGCTCTTGCTCGACGTGCTGCTCGGCAAGGCGCAGCTCACGGTCCGCGACGACTGCCTCGGGAAGCTGCTGGCCTCGCCGCTGCCGGGGCTCGTCGGCGGAGCCGACGCGTTTCTGCAGCAGATCTCGGGCGTGCAGGGCTTCTCGCTGCACCCGAACCTGCGCGGCTTCGCGCGCCTCCTCTACTTTCAGACGCCATTCGCCGGGCTGCCGTCGGATCCCAACGCCACGACCACGAACAAGACCACCGCGACGTTTCTCTCGGACACGATAACCCCCATCGAGTCGATGGCCTGTCCGCTCGCGCCGTTCAAGGCTCCTGACGGGACGGTGTTTCCCCTTCGCAACTGCACCGACGTGAACGACCTCCTTCGCGGGCGCGACCCCGATGCCCTCTTTCCGGTCGACGAGCTCGGGTTCGTCGCGGCGCTGCAGCCGCTCGCGACCGCGTTCGACAAGCACAAGGCCGGCGCGCTCTTCGCCAATCTGTTCGACGTCCTGCACCTGCACTGGGGCTCGCCCCAGCAGACGAAGAAGGAGTGCGACCCGACGCTGCCGCGAACCGACGGCCGCTGGTGCTCGCAGGACGGCCTGGTGACGTACGAGCCGCTGCTCACCGACATCATCGACGACACGCCGTTCGAGCGCATCCAGGGGTTGCTCGGCGCTCTCGGGTCGATTCAGGTACCCCACTGCACGTCGTACGACCCGTCGTCCCACGTCTGCACGGCCGCGACGCCGATTGACGGAATCCACGCGATTGCGCAGGCAGTCGAGCTCCTGTTCGACCCGAAACGGATGCCCGGTCTCACCGACCGCAGCGGAAACACGCTCGCGCTGCGCAACGACGGAACCCGTACCGATCCCATCGCGCCCATCGACCTCGTGGTCGACGCGTTCGACGGAATCGACGCCGCTTTCACCGCGTACGCGGCAGCTCACCCCGGCGATGAGCCGCGCCACGACCTCTGGCTCTCGGCGCGCTCGCATTTCGTGGACACGTTCTTGGCGGTCAACGGCGCCGGGGCGCAGGCCACGTTCGCCAACCAGGCGGTCGTCAAGATCCTCCCCACGATTCTCGAGCTCGTCCGCGAGCAGACGTTCGCGCATTGTCCGGGCCTGACCCAGCCGTGCACGTGGGCGAAGCACGATCTGCCGTCGGCTTTCGACGACACGATCCGCGGCCCGGCATTCGCCGCGGTCGTCGATCTCGTGGAGTCCCTGCGTGCGGACTCCACCGCCCGAACGGAGATCGAGCAGCTCGTCGGTTACCTCATCGATGCCCTCTCGGCCAACGACGCGCGGACGGGCACTCTCTCTTCCGTGGCAGACGTGATGGGGATCCTGCAGGACGACACGAATCTTCAGCCGCTCGAGCAGGTCCTCGCCATTGCGGCGTCGAGCCCCGTGAGCGACGACCAGGGTAACGTCGTTCGCCGCGGTCTGGTCGACGCGGGGGTGCGTGTCCTTTCGCGCATGTTCGAGAAAATTCCCGACCCGAGCGGTTGCTGGGCGACGCGCGATCCGAACCGCGTCCTCGGCGCGATCATGACCAACCTCGTGACGCCCATGAGCGCCATGCAGCCGACGCCCGTGGAGATCCTGGACGACGTCATCGCCGACGTGAATCGCAGCGACCCGAGCATGGAGACCAAGCTCGACGGCGCCGACTACGGGAACATCGCCAACGAGGTGAGCGACTTCCTCCTGGATCCTGGCACCGGGCTCGAACAGGTGTACGCGATCGTGAAGCAGGCGACGCAGCCGACACAGTAAAACCCTGTTCCAGGCCGAGAGCCGCCAAGCCGCCAAGCTCGTGAGTGGGTCAGCGGGCGAGACGTCGGCTCAGCCCGAGATCGTGACCTCGAGGTACGCGCGCTTCTTCGCTCTCCCGCTGATCGTGGCGAAGAAGTTGAGCGTGCGCATCTGCCATCCGTACTTGCGCGTGAGCGCCTCGACGATGCGCGCCTGCCGCGCGCCTTCCTCGACGATGGCGCACGTGCCGTCGAACCAAGGGCCGAGCAGCTTGCCGCGCGCGTCGCAGCGCGCGACACGCACCTTCGCGTTCCTGCGGATGCGCTTCACCTTGTACGACTCGCCGCCCGTGAAGATGACAAGCTTGCCGTCGAGCGGCGCGGTCCAGACGGGAGTCTCCACACCGGTCCCGTCGCGCTTGAACGTCAACAGGCTGATGTAGCGCGCGTCGTCGAGCTCCGTTCCCATGGTTTGTCTCCGCTCTTGTCTCGGCGTTGCGTCAGGTGGCGACGGCGTTCGCTTCGCCGCGAAGGGCGCCCGCCGCGCTCACGAGCTCGTCGAACGCCGGCTGAACGCAGCCCGCCAGGTCCCAGATGTCGGGCACGGCGTTCGCGGCGGCATTGAAGCCGAAGTCGACCGAGCCCATGTAGCTGAACACGGTGATGTTCAGCCCCGCGCCTTCGAAGACCGGGCCCATGGGATACGCCGCCACGAGCTCCGCACCGGCGAGGTACAGCGGGAAGGGCGGACCGGGAACGTTCGAGATGACCAGGTTGTGCACGGGCCGATGCCGGTCCGCGAGCTTCATGCGCGCGTACAGGCGTGCGGCCAGCGAGAACACGGTGGGCGCGGCGAACTCCGCCCAGTTCTGCAGCATGTCGGCGCCGATGGCGTTGTGCTCTTCCTTCGCCCCGCGCGTCGTCGCCTGGATGGCGCGGAGGCGCGCGATGGGGTCGGCGATGTCGGTGGCGAGCGAGGTGAACATCGCGGAAAGTCGGTTGCTCGACGCTACGGGGCGCAGGGCATCCTTGCCTTCCTTGGTGTCGCGCACCGAGATCGGGCATACCGCGACGAGCGGTTGCTGCGGCAGCTCGCCCATGTTGCGCAGGTAGCGCCGCAGCGTGCCCGCGCAAATGGCGAGCACGACGTCGTTCACCGTGACGTTGAACGCCTTGCGAATGGCTTTCACGGGCGCGAGCGGTATCCGGGCGAAGGCGACGTTGCGTCGCGCCGTGATCGTGCCGTTGAACCGGGTTCGCGGCGCCGTGAGGGGTGTGGCTCCGCTGCGCGACCCGGGGTCGCGGCGGCGCCGCACCACGTCGGCGACGGCGGTTACGGTGCGCCGCACGAGCTGCACCATCTCGAGCGGCTGGCGCACGCGAGACGCCAGCGCGTTTCGCACCATGGCGAGCTCCGAGGGCACGGGCTCCGACGGCGCGCGCGGCGCAGGAGGCGGAGCGGGGGCGTCGCGCTCCAAGCTGAAGAGGTGAACCAGGAGATCGGCGCCGGACGCGCCGTCGACCGTGCAGTGGTGGACCTTGGTCAGCAGCGCGAACCGGCCACCTTCCAGCCCCTCGATGATCCACGCCTCCCAGAGCGGGCGCGTTCGGTCGAGCGGCGTGCTGTTGATGCGTCCGCAGACGGCGGCGAGCTCGCGCAGCCCGCCCGGTGCGGGGCAGGAGATGCGCCGCACGTGATGGATGATGTCGAAGGCGGGGTCCTCCACCCAGACCGGATGGTGAAGGTCGAATGGAACGCGCACGAAGCGTCGGTGGAAGGGCTTCAGCAGGTGGACGCGGCTCGCGATGAGGTCCTGTACGCGCTCGAACGAGTACCCGCCTGGGGCGCCGGATGGATCGAGTATCGCGACGATTGAGACGTGCATGTGCTGCGCGGACGTCTCGAGATAGAGGAAGGTCGCGTCGAGCCCGGACAGTCGTTCCATCGGAGAGCCTTTCCTCGCGGGGGGGACTCTAGAACACGCTCTCGTACCCCGCCGCAGTGAATTCGCTCGGTTCGCGTTCAGGGGCCGGGCGGGACCGTCCACACGCCGCTCTTTCGCGGCGCCCGGATGCTCTCGGGCGCGGCACGTCCCCGCGCCATCCGGTCCGCGGCGCGCACGGCGGCGGTCGCCACGCGCAGGATCCGGCCGTCGCCTATCGGGGTGCCCGCCACGCGGTTGAGCGTCATCGCCACCGCGAGCTCCCGGCTCGGGTCCGCGAAGGCGCCCGAACCGCCGTACCCGAAGTGGCCGAATGCGTCCGGCAGAATGCCGGCGGGCGTGCCCACCACGTGATAGCCCAGCCGCCACTCCATCGGAAAGCCGACCACCGCGTCCAGGCCCGACCCCTGGATGGTGGTCGCCTCGCGAAGCGTCTGCTCGCTCAGGTAGCGCGTCCCGTCGAGGCTCCCCCCGCCCGCGAGCATCGCGTAGACACGCGCCAGCGACCGGGCCGTGAACACTCCGTTCATCGCCGGCAGCTCGGAGTCGAGTATGCGATCGGAGTAGAAGACGCCGCGCGCGCCGCGCGGCAAGAGGGCATTCAGCGAGTTCGTCGTGCTGAGCCCCAAGAGCGACCACGCGCTGCGCACGGCGAAGAGGCCGCACTCGCGCGCGATCGCCCGGAATCCGCGCTGGGGCGGCGGCGGCGGGATGAGGGTGGCCAGGCGGCCGCGCTCGTCCGGAGGACAGCCGAGCCACGCGGCATCCAGCCCGAGAGGCTCGACGAGCTCGCGCCTCAGCACCTCGCGCAGGGGCATGTTCGTCGCGCGGCGTACCGTCTCGCCGACCAGCCAGCCGTAGGTGAGCGCGTGATACGCGCTGCGGCCCCGTGGGTCGGCCTTGGGCGCCGCCGCGGCCAGGAGGCGCGTCATGTGCTCCCAATCGAGAAGCTCCTCGGCGTGCTCGACGAGATCGCGAACGGCGTGGAGCCCGGAGCGGTGTGCGAGCACTTGGCGGAGGGTGACGAACGCCTTGCCCGCGGAGGCGAACTCGGGCCACACCTCGGCGAGGGGCATGTCGTAGGCGAGCACGCCTCTGTCGACGAGGCGGTGCACGAGCGTGGCCATGATGCCCTTGGTCGTCGAGAACGACATGCACGCCGTGTCGGCCGTCCAGGCCGAACCGGCGTCATCGCGCACGCCACCCCAGACGTCCACGACCTTCTCGCCTCGGTGGTACACGCACACGGAGGCGCCGCCGTCCTCCGGGCGGTGCAGCAGGGACGTGAGCGCATCGGCGACCGACTCGTATCCCGAGGCGACTTTCCCCTCGATCATGGCATCCAATCTAAGACCTTGGGCGGCCCTTGGAACATGTTCTATTGCCGTTGAGACGGCATGGTAACCTCCGACTCCTGGTGAGCCGATGAGCGCTGGCGCCGATCTCCAACCCCAGCAAGGCGATGGGCCCGTCTCCACGGCCCCGGTTGGCCTGATTGGCGGTCTCGGCGCGGGTGCGCTCGAGCTTCTGGCGAGCGGCCGCGAGCTCTGTTCGGTCTTCGTGCGCGTCCTTTATTACGCAGCCCGCGGCAAGCGTGAGCGCGGCGCCGTGGCCCGGCAGATGTTCGAGATGGGCAACCGATCGCTCGCGTTCATCTCGATCACGCTGGGCGCGCTCGGGATGATCATCACCTATCAGATCGGCATTCAGCAGCGGCGCATCGTGCCGGACTACACGATGCTCGGCGCCATGTACCTCGAGCTCGTCGTGCGCGACGTCGCGGCGTCGCTCGGCGCGCTCATGCTGGCGACGCGCGTCGGGGCGGGGATCGCCGCCGAGATCGGCTCGATGGTCGTCACCGAGCAGGTCGACGCCCTGCGGATGTGCGCGGCCGACCCCATCGAGTACCTCATCGTCCCGCGCTTTCTGGCGAGCCTGGTGATGACGGGCGTGCTCGTCGTGTGGGCGGCCTTCGTCATGTACTGGACGGGCGCAGCCACCGCGTACATCGCGTTCGGTGTCCTACCTGCCACGTTCTTCAACTTGTCGTACGTGCACGCGGGCGAGGTGATCACCGGGCTCACGAAGTGCGTGGCGTACGGCGCGGCCATCCCGGTCGTCAGCGCGTACTGCGGTCTGAGCGCCTTCGGCGGGTCCGAGGGTGTGGGCTGGGCGACGACGCGCGCCGTCGTCAACTCGTCGCTGGCCACCATCGTCCTCAACTTCTTCATCTCGAGCGCGGCGCTCTTCCTCTTCGGGGCGTGATGCTCGCGTCCTCCTCTGGTAGAGCGACTGCAGTGCGTAAGGCGTACGGGCAAGGGTGACAACATGCGCATCGTCGTCAATCGGGAACTCTGCGAAAGCAACGGAGTGTGCGTGAGGGTCGCCGCCGACATGTTCGCGATCGACGAGACCGACCAGCTGAAGCTCCTCGTCGTGCACCCGGCGCCGGCGCAACTCGAGAAGGCGCAGACGGCGGTACGCAAGTGCCCCCGGGGCGCGCTCTCGCTCGTCGAGGACTGACTCGCGCCGTTAGCGACCTACACGCGAACCGGCCGCTCGCCGTGCGCGCGTCCGCTCGCGCGCCGCTTCGCGGCGCGGGGGCGCGGAGGGGATCGCGTCTTCTAGGCGCGCGATTTGCTGAGGCACGTGCCCCTGAGCCCCATCGACTGCGGGCGTTGAGAGGAATCGCATCAAGTTCTGAGCAGCCCCGCCGTTCCCTGGCCTGAGGCAAACACCAGCGCGTGCATGACGCACGCGCGCAAACGCCCTGAACCACACGCGCACGATGCGCGCAGGAAGGACACTCCCATGAGCCACGATAAGAACGGAAACCATCGAGTATTGCGCACCGCGAGGTTCGCAGTACTCGGGAGCCTGGTCGCCGCCGGAGCGGCGTGCACGGCCAACATTGGGCAGCCCCAACCCCCGCAACAGGGCTCGGAGAACGTCGGCAGCTCGTCGGCCGGCCTGCTGGCAACGCCGTGTGCGACCGACAAACTGGGAAACGTCACGCTGACGGTCATGTCGGGTGAGGTTGCCTACGTCGGCTATCAGTCGGCGATGGTGGCCGCCACCAACGCGGTCACGCCGACCGGCCAGGCTTGCACGATTCCCTCGGGCAAGACGATCACGGTCAGCGGGCAGGGCGGAGCTCCGGCGAGCCCGGAGAAGCTGATCCTCGACAACAGCAACGGCCTCCTCGACGCGTGGCCCATGGTGGTCGCGCTCGACACGGCTCCCGGGGTCGTGTCGTCCGTCGAGATTCGAAGGACGCAGCACCGGCAGCGATATGGCGGTCGGCGCGAGCGGCATCTGCCTCGACACGACGGCGGCCCGGATGCCGGTTCCCGCGGTACCGGACGTGAAGATCACCTGGTCGAACGCGAAGGTTCCGGGCTCCGTGACCTTCAACGGCGGCGCGGGCGTCGACCGTTTCGTGGCGGACGTCACCGACTTGACGGCGACGCCACTCGCCTACTTCGCCTCCTGGGGGACGGTCGCGAACCTGACGAAGTGCGCAGGCACGGCGTTCCTCGGCTCGCTGACCGCCAGCGGCGGCGCCGGCAACGACGTGCTCGCGGGCGGCGCGGGCCCGAACAGCCTGATGGGCGGGGCCGGGGACGACGTCTTCGCGCAGGGCGCGGTTGCCCACGCGGAGTCGATGTCCGGCGGCGACGGCTGGGACACGGTCGACTACTCGATCCGCACGGCCGCCAGCCGGTTTCGGTCAGCCTCAACGTCGACGGCGTGATGAGCTCCGCGTACATTGGTACCGGCGGCGCCGGCGTGACCGCCTACGCGAAGGGCGACGTCCTGTCGCTCGTCCCGACGGCCACCTCGGGCGTCTCTCCGGCGAAGGCCACGGTCACGTCGGTCAACGCCGGCGTCATCACCGGGCTGTCGATTGCCTCGGCCGGCACCGGCTGGGCACCCTCGGTCCGGCGCCTACAACACCACGGGCGGCTCGTCGGCGCCCACGACGCCACCTTCTACGTCCTCATGAACGGCGTCGCGACCGTCACCGCCACGACGCCGGCACCGGCTTCGTCGTTGGCGACACCGTGACCTTCACCCACGCGGGTACCGGGCAAACGCCATGGCAACCGTCACCACCGTCCAGCCGCAACGGCGGCATCACTGGCCCTCACGCTGAACGTCCCGGGCGGAGGCACGACTCCGCCAGCGGCTACAGCAACACGTCGGCCCAGGCGTGCACCACGAACAGCTGCCGGCATGAACGCCGTCTTCGCCGTGACCGCGCTGAGCAGCGCGGACGACGGACTCGCGAATGAGGGCGACAGCGTCGGCGGCAACTCGGTCAACGGCGTCAGCGACGTCGAGAACGTCATCGGCGGCGCGGGCAACGACACCCTCGACGCTCGGACGATCACCGGCAACGACCTCGCCCTCCAGGGCAACGCCGGCAACGACAAGCTGCGCGGCGGCACGGGCCGCGACGACCTCTGCGGCGGTCCGGGCAGCGACATCCTCTACTGGAGCCTCAGCACAGTGGTGGACCCGGCGCGAACGCCAACTGGCCCAAGGGCGACTTCATGTCGGGCGCGGGCGGCGTGGGCGGCGGCGCAGTAGCCGGCGACCAGGACACGGTCAATTACGCGGCGATGGGCGCGGCGTCACCGCGTGCCTGAACCCGGCGACGGCGGCTTGCGACAGCCCAGAACGGCAAAGTGGGCGAGATCGAGCGCATCAACAACGTCAACTTCCAGGCGTGCCCTGGTGGTCGGCCCTTCTACATCAAGCAGGGCGGCGGCTACGCCAGCTACACGCCGGGCATGATGACGGGCGCCAAGGCCCTGGCCACCATCACGGCCTATCCGGCCGGCGGCACCGGTTACGCCCCGGGCGATCTGATCTCGGTCACCGGCGGCGGCGGCACCCACGGGATCCTCAAGGTGAGGACCGCCGGCGGCGGCATCGTCTCGGCGGCCGACATCATCCAGGCCGGCGGCGGCTACACGGCCGGCACCCTGGCCACGACGCACCTGACGGGCGCGGGCGACGACGCGCTCACCTTCACCGTCACGGTCACCAACACCGGCGACTACGGGGCTTATGACCAGGTCGCGGCTGGCGCGGTCGAGACGAACGACCTCGTGGCGATCACCGGCGACGCAACGAACGCCAACACGCTGAGCTGCAACGGCGCCACCGCTTGCACGCTCGTCGGCGGAACCGCTGCGGACACCCTCACGGGCTCCACGGCAGCCGACGCCATCTTCGGCAACGGCGGCACCGACACGGTCGTCACGGCGGTGGGTCCGACCTCGTGGACCTCACGACGACCGGCACCACGGCGCCCTCCAACTTGAATTGCGCCGTGAACACCGACACGCCGGTCGTCATCTTCAACAGCGCGGTCGACCGTGAACGTGCTGGGACACCGGCGCCAACAACTACGCCATCGACACGTCGGCAACCTGCGCACTCGGCAACAGCTGCTCGTGCAAGGCCGCGACGTTCCTTGCCGAGTAAGTAGTCAAACCTGAGTAGAATAGGTCGAACGGCCGCGCGGGTTCTACCGCGCGGCCGTTCTCCTTTCCATCGGTTCCTAGCCCCATCTCCTCCCCGGCCGTGGATCTGGCCCCCCGATTGCACGGCCGAGGAGATGGCCAACGGGCTTCAGGAGACACCCCGCCGGTCGTTCACGAGACAAGACGATCGGCGACCTCAGCGTGCCACCCAGCCTTGGCCGCCGGAGACTTCGGATGCATCCGCCCACGAACCATAGAGGCCGGCCGGCGCCCGCGACGCGCGCCGTGCTCGTCGCCCTCGTCGCCCTCGCCGCCTGCACGTCCTCGGTGCCGGAAACGGTTCCCGGCGAGGACGTGGGCTCGCAGTACGCGAGCCTGCTGGCAACGCCCTGCTCGATCGACTCGAGCGGCAACGTCACGCTGACAATCGACTACGGCGAGATCGCGTACGTCGGCTACCAGGCGGGCGGCGTCGGCCATCGCCAACGCGATCTCCAGTTCGGGACGGTGTGACGGTCGCGTCGGGCAAGAAGATCGCCGTCATGGGACAGGGCGGGACGCCGACCTCACCGGAGAAGCTCGTCCTCGATTACACCGGGGGCCTGTTCGGCCAGGCGCTGACCAGCGTCACGCTCGACACGGCGCCCGGTGTGCTGTCGGAGGTCGTCGTCATGGCGCCGACCACCGGGAGCAACATCGCCCTGGGAGCAGGCGGGCTCGATCTCGACGCGCGATCGGCCCGCGGCGGCGCCAAGCTGGATGTCGCCCTCAAGTGGTCGACGTCCCAGGTCGGGAAGGTGACCTTCCGGGAAACTCCGGCAGCGACGCCTTCGTCGCGGACGCCGCGGGCCTGTCGTCCGTCCTGCCCGCCTCGCTCGCCGCCTGGGACACGTCCGCGCACCTCACCACGGCCGTGGGCGCCGCGTTCGCGGGGCAGCTCACCGCCAGCGGCGGCGCGGGCAACGACGTGCTCGCCGGCGGCGCAGGGCCGAACCTCCTGCTCGGTGGGCCGGGCGACGACACGTTCCCGCAGAGCACGGCGCTTCGCGGAGAGACGATCCTCGGCGGGGACGGCTGGGACACGGTCGACTACTCGGTCCGGACGTCCGCGCAGCCCGTCACGGCCACGCTCGGCATCGACGGCGCCGTGGTCTCCGTCTCGATCGGCAACCCGGGGACCGGCTATGCCGTCAACGACGTCCTGACGCTCAACGGCGCCGCGCCCGGCAACGTCACCCCGGCGACGGTCACCGTCACCTCCGTGACGGGTACGGGGGCCATCACCGGCCTGTCCGTCGCCAGCGTCGGCTCCGGCTATGCCCCGCAAAACGGCGCCGCGACCACCGGCGGCAAGGGCAGCGGCGCGACGGTGAACGTCCTCGCGAACGCCATCGGCGCCGTCTCCGTGGTGAATGGGGGTCTGCTCTACCAGGCGAACGACGTGCTTACCGTCACCCCCGCGGCCGGCACGCCCGCCACGGTGAAGGTGCTCACCGTGAGCAAGACCGGCGCCATCTTGACCACATCGATCCTCACGCCGGGCGGCGGCTTCTCGGTGACGACCTATCCCTACGTCGGCGTTGGCGGCCCCTCATCCGTCAGCGGCGGGAACGGCGCGAACGCGAGCCTCAAGGTCACCGCCCTGCTCAGCAACAACGACGACGGATGCGTGGGGGAAGGCGACAGCCTCGGGGGCTCCGATGGCCTCGGCGACAACGACGTGGAGGTCGTGATCGGCGGCCAGGGCGCCGACCACCTGGACGCGCGCAACGTGCTGACCGACGTGGTCCTCGAGGGGGCCGCGGGCAACGACAAGCTGCGCGGCGGCGCCGGACGCGACGATCTCTGCGGCGGCCCCGGCGACGACGTTCTGCAGTACAGCGGGTGCAGCACGAGCTTCGGGTGCTCCGCGGCCACCGCCTCAGGCGACTTCCTGTCCGGCTCCGGTGGCGTCGGCGGCGGCGCGGGCGCCGGCGATGCGGACACGGCGGAGTACCTGCAGTCGCCCACCGGCGTCGTCGTCTGTTTGAACCCGGCCGACGCGACCTGCAGCGGCCACGGAAACCCCTACAACCAGATCGGGGCCTCTGCAGGGCAGTTCGACGCCATCAATCAGACCAGCCTCGTCGTCTGCCCGAGCGCGCGACCTTTTCTGATCTCCTGCAACGGCGCTCCCACCTCGTACACGCCGGGCGCCGGCACCGTCGTCACGTCGGTGGCCACGGTAACCCCGACAGCCGGCCATCACGGGTCAAGCTTCGCGGTCGGCGACCTCGTGACAATCTCGGGCGGGGCAGGGGGGCATCTCGCGGTGGCGCAAGTCACGAGCGTCACGGGCGGTGCGGTCAACAGCCTCGCGATCCTGAATGCCGGCTCGGGCTACAGCGCGGGCACCGGCAACTTGGCGGTTGCGCTGGCCCCCTCCTCCGGAGCGACCCTGCAGGTCGACATCACGCTGGCCGCGACGGCGGACTACACGTGCGCCACGTCGCCGGCGGCGCACCCGCAGGCCGCGGTCGGGGGCGCGCAGCAATACGACGTCGCCAACGTCACCGGCCATCCGACGCTCGTCAACGTCATGGACTGCGACGGCAACGGAATGAGCGCCACGCCGGTGGCCTGCACGCTGATCGGCGGGCTCGCCGCCGATACCCTGCAGGGGACGGTGCACACGGACGCCATCTACGGCAACGGCAACGGCGACACGGTCCTCACCAACGGCGGCGCAGACCTGGTGGATCTGACCTACAGCGGCCTGGGCGTCATCGAGAGCCTCGACTGCGGCAACGTCGCGGTGACGGTGATCTACCACGCGGCCGATACGCTTTACTGTCGGGCCATGGGCGATCCGCTGGGGACCTACAGCGACACCGGCGACCAGTGCACCGCCGCCGGAAACACGTGCCACCTGGCGTACTTTCTTCCCGATTGACGTCGCGCTTCGGCGGCCACACCGGCGACCCGCCGGGATGGGCCACGTCAGGGACGCGTGACGTTCATCTTGTACGCGCCGCTCGCGCCGCCGGTCTCTCCGTCGATGATGAGCGCGCGGAAGCCTGCCCCCGCAGGGATGGTGGCGCTCAGGCTCGTGCCCGGAAAGCAGCTATCGAGGGCGCACGTGTAGTCGCCCGCGGTCCCCGGGATCTCGGTCGCGAGGACGCTCTCCCAGGTCGTGCCTCCGCCGCACGTCGACGCGGTGAGCGTCCCTCCGGGGTCGGCCGGACAGTTACCCACCAGTAGCCGTTCTCGGGTCCGGCAGCGATGCAGGCCGAGGACAGGCCCGCGATGTTGCCGGTGCTCCCGACGGTCTGGCCCATCTGCATGGTGCTGCCCTGCGGCAGGACGGCCTCCGCCCCGCTCGCCGCCAGCGCATACTGCAGGTGCGTGGTCAACGTCCCCGACGCGCTGCCTTTGACTCCGACGCCCAGAACGTAGTTGCCCGGGTTGAGGATGGCGACCACCTGCGATTGCATCGCTCCGCACGCGTCGTCGCTGCATACCGCGTCCCCCGGCGTCGTCGACGTGGTGATGGGCGTGCAGTTCGCCGTGGTGGCCGGGCTGAGGAGGAAGAGGACGGTGTCCAGGTTCGAGCCGAAGGTGTCCGCGTAGACGTAGACCTTCTGGGAGAAGCCCAGCGAGTAGAACACTTCGGCGCTGACGGCGCCCGCGGCGCAGGGAGGCGCAATCGTGGCCGCGCCCGCGTCCGTCGTGAAGGTGGTCACCAGATCGAACCGGTTTGCCGTCCCTACACGCACGGCGGTCGGGGACGTGCAATCGGAGCTGGCGGGGACGACCATGGTGGCGCCGTCGGTGCCGCTGTCCTCCTGCGAGGAGTCCATCCCGCCGTCGCTCGAGCCTCCACTCGAGCTCCCGCTCGAGGCTCCGCTCGAGCCTCCGCTCGTCGACCCCCCGCTCGTCGACGCCCCGCTCGAGCCTCCGCTCGACCCCCCGCTCGTCGAGCTCCCGCTCGAGCCTCCACTCGACCCCCCGCTCGTGCTTCCGCTGGAGCCTCCCTCGGTCTGACCTGCGCCGTCGGTCAACGCGTCGGCCGTGCCGCTGCCACCGCTGCTGCCGCAGGCGCCGGTGGCCAGGGCGCACCCGGCCAGCGTGACGTACCAGGGGCCCCAAGAATGAACGAAGCGCATCGCGTAATCCTCCCTGACTCGCTCTCGCCGAGGGCGTGCGAGCAAGCCACGAGCGTAAGCCATCTGCATGCGCCAAAACCAAAGATTGGCGAGCCCCGCGGTGAGGGACGAAGGTGCGGACACCACCCTATCCGACCCGCCACGCGCGCATGCCCCATAGGCCGCGTGGGCCGCGTCTTTCCCTCGGACAAGACGGTTGATTCGCCCGAGGATCCCGCAGGAGCCGGAGGCCCTTCCAGGCTCGTCCCGGCACGGAAGACGCGACCCTCGCGAGGGGCAAAGCGCAAAGGTGCATCCTCCTCGCGTGACTCGGGAGGGGAAGTAGCGAACCTCACGAGAGGAAGAAGGCAATCCCCCGGGGGAAGAAGCGTGAGGGGCGACGCCAAGACGCGGGCTCGGTGGCGAGTCCAGCAACGCCCCACGACCAAGACGCGATACCCGCGACCCCGAGCCGTGGGGCTCGCGAGGGCAAGACACAAGACGGGCGAGGGAAAGACGGTTGACCCGCGAACGGAAGACGCGTGACCCGCGAAGGAAAGACGCGGGCCCGTCGGGGGATGAGCGTGACTCGCCCGGGAAAGACGGTCGCTCGCGGGGAAAGACGCTAGGCCCGCGGGGGAAAGACGGGTAGCCCGCGGGGGGAAGACGGGTGCCCGGGAGGGCGAGCGCACGACTCGCGGGCCGAAGACGCATCGCGCGCGACGGCGAGACGCGTAGCGGGCCGCCTGGAGGCTCGCAGGCTCGTAGGTGGAGGCGCGCATGTTCGCGTACTCGTTCCCGTATTTTTGCGCGTGTCGATTTTCGAAAAATAGATCCGACCTGGCCCCCCCTCCTGCGTCAACGGCACGAGGACAGCGAGACCAACCCACCGGGGAAGGGATCCCGGCATCGCTGACTCGGAGAGGAGGTGATTGAGATGGCAACCAACAAGGGAAAGGCAGTTCGTGCGGACCTCGCGAAGTCGTTGATTGCGGGCGTCCAGAAGCACCTCGCGACGACGCAACTGCTCGTCGCGGGGAGCACGGTCACGGCCCCGCAGATCGCCGCCGAGCTCCAGAAGCTCGTCGACCTCCGCGATGCCGTGGACGCGGCTCGCGCTACGCTGCGAACCAAGGTCGCAGCGGAGGCGGCCCAGGCGCCTGCGCCTCGCGCTTTCATGAGCGCGATTGTGCAGGCCGTCCGGACCGCGTTCGGCAGCCAGGCGGACGTTCTCGCCGACTTCGGGCTCACCCCGAAGAAGGCGCGTGCTCCCCTGACGATTCGAGCAGCACGCCGCGGCAGCCGCGAAGCGCGAAGCCACGCACGCTGCGCGGGGCACGACGAGCGCGAAGGCCAAGAAGGGGATCCACGGCGCCGTGACGGGCGTCGTGATCACCCCGGTCCTGGCTCCGCAGCCCGTCGTGCAACCGCCGCCCGCCCCCGCCGCCGCGCCCCCTGCGGGCACGGCGACGGGCGGGACGGCGCCGCACACCGCCTAGGCGGGCGGTGCGCGGGAAGATCGTTGCCAAGGCAACGATTGGGAGTGAGGGAACGGGGGGCCGCCTCCAAAAGCGGGAGGCGGCCCCCGGCCCGGGCTCAGAGCTTGAAGACGCGCACCGCGTTCTCGCGAAGGAACTTGGGCCACACCTCGTCGCGAAAGGGCACGTTCGGCAGCTCGCGGAAGATGCGCTCGAGCGTGAGCCCCATGGGGAAGTACCCCGCGTACATCACTTTCTCGGCGCCGCGCGTATTGGCGTAATCGAGGATTGCTTTCGGGTAGTGCCGCGGAGCGAACGCGCTCGTCGAGTAATAGAGATTCGGCCATTTGAGCATGAGTTTCACGGCGAGCTCGGTCCACGGCTCGCACCCGTGACGCGTCACGACGCGCAAATCCGGGAAGAACCAGCACACTTCGTCGAGCAGCGCGACCTCTTGAACGCCCATCGGCACGCGCGGCCCGGGCACGCCCGCGCAGATGCAAATGGGAATGTCGAGCTCCACGCACTTGGCGTAGAGCGGGTAGAACTTCTTGTCGTTGATCGGGACCTGCGGGCACAGCCCGGCGGGGAAGGCGGTGGCGGCCTTGATCCCGAGCTCCTCGTGCGCCTGAACCAGCGCACGCACGCCCTCCATGCCGAGGTTCGGGTTCACCTCGAAGCTCCCGAAGAACCGGTCGGGGTGCTCCTTCAGCGCACGGCGCGCGTCGCGGTCGCCGATGCCCACTCCAATCATGGCACGCTCGACGCCGAACCTGTCCATCTCGGTCAGCGTCAGCGCCACGTAATCCGAGGATTGGCCCGGCGCCGGCACGTCGCGGAACATGTACTGCGCGGGGAACTTGAAGGTCTCGCGGCTCTCGCGGTCGAGGAGCAGCGGCTTGAGAAACTCGTACTTCTGGCTGAAGTCCTCGCTCGGGATCTGGAGCATGAGGTCGATCGCAGTGGCGCCTGCGGGCATTCCCATGAAGCGCATTGTACGCCTTGCGCCGCATAGTGAAACATGTTCTATTTCTCACCACGATGAGCGCCGCGCGGCCCTGCCTCAATGCGCCGTACGTCCTCGAGTACACCTACCGGCGCAGCGTGGGTCCGGTCCTCGGAGAGTTCCTCGCGGGCCTTCGCGACGGGCGCATCCTCGGGGCGCGAGCCGCAGGCGGACGCGTCATCGTTCCCCCCGCGGAGTACGATCCGGAGACGGCCGAGCCGGTCGAGGGTCTCGTCGAGGTCGCGTCGGCGGGGGTCGTCACCACCTGGTCGTGGGTCGAATCGCCGCACGCCGCCCACCCGCTGAAGAAGCCCTTTGCCTGGGCGCTCGTGCGCCTGGACGGTGCGGACACCGCCCTTCTGCACGCGGTCGATGCGGGGTCGGCCGATCGCATGCGCACCGGGATGCGCGTGCGCGTTCGCTGGCGCGCCGAACGGGCGGGCGAGATTGCCGACATCGCGTGCTTCGAGCCGGACGTCGCGCCCGAAAAGGCGCCGGGGGGTGACGAGCACACGGAGCGCGCGCTACCGTGAGCGATCCGGTCGTCCGCATCAAGGCTCCCGTTCGCATCGAGTACACGGTGACGGCGGGGCAGACGCTGTCGCGCTTTCTGTCGGGGCTGGTCGAGGGCAGGCTGCTCGGCCGCCGCTGCCCGGCTTGCCGCAAGGTGTACGTCCCGCCGAGGGGCGCGTGCCCGACGTGCGCCGTGCCCCCGGGCGACGAGGTCGCGGTCGCCGACACGGGCACGGTCACGACGTTCTGCGTGGTGAACGTCCCCTTCGAGGGGCAGACGATGAAGCTCCCGTACGTGTACGCGAGCATCTTGCTCGACGGCGCGGATATTCCGCTGCTTCACCTCGTGGACGTACCCGCCGGCGAGGCGCGCATGGGCATGCGCGTTCGCGCGGAGTGGGTTCCACCGAGCGAGCGAAAGGCCACTCTCGAGAGCATCCGGTGGTTCGCGCCGACGGGCGAGCCCGACGCGCCCTTCTCCTCGTTCAAGGAGCACCTCTGATGTCTCGCGACGTGGCGGTTGTTTCGTATGCGCGTCGCGTGGTCGGCGGGCCGAGCGGCCGGCGACGAAGTGGAGATGCTCGCTCCCACAATCGCCGAGGCGCTTGCGGCGGCCAAGCTGCAGCGGAGCGACGTGGGATTCACCGTTTCCGGCAGCTGCGACTACCTGGGCGGCCGCCCCTTCTCCTTCGTGACGGCTCTCGATGCGGTCGGGGCGTGGCCGCCCATCCGCGAATCGCACGTCGAGATGGACGGAGCGTGGGCCCTCTACGAGGCGTGGGTCGCGTTGCAACACGGGGACTTCGACGTCGCGCTCGTCTACGCGTTCGGCCGCTCGACGCAGGGGGACCTGCACGTGTGCTCGTCGCGCAGCTCGATCCGTACTGCGTCGGCGCCGCTCGGCGTCGACGCGGTGAGCCTGGCGGCGCTGCAGGCTCGCGCGATGATCGACCGCGGACGCTGCTCCGAGCGCGACATCGCGGGCGTCGTCGCGCGCAGCCGCGGCGGGAGCGTCGACGACCTCCTGCGTGCTCCCTACGTCGCAGCTCCTCTGCGTGCGCACGACTGCGGGCCGCCCGCGGACGCGCGTCGCGGCGGTGGTCCTCGTGGCGGGCGATCGCGCCCGCGTGCGTTGCGAGCGCCCCGCGTGGATCCGCGGCATCGACCACCGCATCGAGCCGCACTCGCTCGGCGTGCGCGACCTCTCGCGTCTCCCGCTCGACCGAGCTGGCCGGCGAAAAGGCGCACGTCGGGGCGCGCGGCGTGGACGTCGCCGAGATTCGACGCCCCGTTTGCGCACCAGGAGCATCCTCGTACGCAGCGCCCTCGGTTTGACCGACGCCACCGCGGTGAACCCCTCCGGCGGATCGCTCGTCGCGTGGCCGTTCATCGTCTCGGGCCTGATCCGCATCGGCGAGGCGGCGCACGCCGTTCACGCCGGCAGCGCCTCGCGCGCGCCGTGGCGCACGCGACCTCGGGGCCGTGCCTGCAGCAGAACCTCGTCTGCGTGCTGGAGGCGCGCTGATGGCCAATCGCTGCGCCGTCATCGGCATCGGCCAGACCAAGCACGCGCCGAAGCGCGACGACGTTCCATCCCGGGCCTCGTGCGCGAGGCCGCGCTGCGCGCGCTCGAGGACGCCGAGCTCGGCTGGACGCGACATCGACGCCGTCGTGATCGGCAAGGCGCCCGACATGTTCGAGGGCGTGATGATGCCCGAGCTCTGCCTCGCCGACGCGCTCGGCGCGGTGGGCAAGCCGATGATGCGCGTGCACACGGCAGGCAGCGTCGGCGGGTCGACGGCGATCGTCGCGGCGCATCTCATCCAGGCCGGGCGTGCACGAGCGCGTGCTCACGGTCGCCTTCGAGAAGCAGTCCGAGAGCGACGCGATGTGGGCGCTCTCGCCGAAGTACCCGTTCCAGCCGCCGCTCGTCGCAGGCGCCGGGGGCTTCTTCGCGCCGCTCGTACGGGCGTACATCAAGCGCTCGGGCGCGCCCGACGACGTCGGGATGATGGTCGCCGTGAAGGACCGCAAGAACGCGCTCAAGAATCCGTACGCGCACCTTCACATGCCGGACATCTCGCTCGACGACGGTGCAGCGCGTCGCCCATGCTGTGGGACCCGATCCGCTACCTCGAGACCTGCCCCTCCTCGGACGGCGCCTGCGCGATGGTGCTCGCCGACGAGCGACGCCGCGGAGCAGTCGCCCGGACCGCCGCGTGGGTGCGCGGCACGGCGGTGCGCAGCGAGCCGACGCACTTCGCCGGCCGCAACCAGGTCGACCCGCGGGCCGGGCGAGACTGCGCGGCCGACGTCTACCGGCAGGCGGGCATCGCCGATCCGCGCAGAGAGATCGACGTCGCCGAGATCTACGTTCCCTTCAGCTGGTTCGAGCCGATGTGGCTCGAGAACCTCGGCTTCGCGCCCGAGGGACAGGGCTGGCGGCTCACCGCGGAGGGCGTCGACCGCGCATCGACGGCGACCTCCCCGTCAATCCCTCCGGCGGCGTGCTCTCGACGCAACCCGATCGGCGCGTCGGGCATGATTCGCTTCGCCGAGGCGGCGCAGCAGGTCCGCGGTCATGGCGGGTGAGCACCAGATCGACGGAGCGCGAAGCTCGCCATGGGTCACGCCTACGGCGGCGCTTCGCAGTTTTTCGCCATGTGGATCGTCGGCCGCGATCGCCCTGACGGCCGAGAGGGGAGCTGGCGCGTGGAGTTCAACATCGCCGATCTGTTCGAGAGCGTCGTCGACGCCGTCGGTGACCGCGAGGCGCTCGTGTCCGGCGCGCGCCGGCTCACGTTCGCCGAGCTCGACGCGCGCGCCAACCGGCTCGCCAACGCGCTCGTCGGCGCAGGGGGTCGGCGCCGGCGATCACGTCGGCCTCTACCTCTACAACGGCGCGCGAGTTCCTGGAGGCGCATGCTCGCCGCGTTCAAGATCCGCGCGGTGCCGATCAACATCAACTACCGCTACGTCGAGGAGGAGCTCGCGTACCTCTTCGCCAACGCGGACGTGAAGGCGCTGTTCGTCGCAGCGGGAGCTCTTGCCGCGCGCGCAGGCCGTGCGCGCGGGCGTGCCGACGTTGCGCACCGTCGTCGTCGTCGAGGACGGCGCCGAACGCAAGGCAGAGGGGCCGGTGCTCGACGTACGAGGAGCTGCTCGCGTCGGCCACGCCGGAGCGACGCTTCGGTCCGCGCTCGGGCCGCGATCGCTACATCATCTACACGGGCGGAACGACCGGCATGCCTCGCGGCGTGATCTGGCAGCACGAGGACGTGTTCTTCGCCGGCCTGCAAGGCGGAAACGCCGGTGGCCCGCCCATCGAGCGCCCCGACGAGCTGGCCGCAGGTGGTCGCGAGCAAGGAGGAGCCGCTGACCTTCCTCCCGGCCGCGCCGTTCATTCACGGCGCCGCGCAGTGGGCGGCGCTCATCGGCTTCTTCGGAGGCGGCAAGGTCGTGCTCGTCGCCGGGCCGCAGCTTCGACGCGCCGGACGTGTGCGCGCTCGTCGAGCGCGAGCGCGTGAACACGATCATCGCTCGTCGGCGACGCGATGGCGCGGCCGCTGGTCGAGGCGCTGCGCAAGCCCGGCGCATCGTACGACATGTCCTCGCTCGTCGTCATCGCCTCGGCCGGCGCGATCCTCTCGGACGCGGTGAAGGACGAGCTCCAGGAGCAGCCTCCCGAACGCGATGGTCCTCAACAACTTCGGCGCGACCGAGACGGGACACCAGGGCATGGTGGGCTTCGGCGAGGCGCCGAGGGCGTCCGACGTTCGCGATGGACGACAGCAACACCGTGCTCGGACGACGACATGCAGCCCGCTGCGCCGGGCTCGGGCGTCATCGGCAAGCTCGCGCGCCGCGGGCGCCTCCCGATCGGCTATTACAAGGATCCCGAGAAGACGGCGGCGACGTTCGTGACGATCGGCGGCGAGCGCTGGGTCATTCCGGGGGACCTCGGCGACCCTCGAAGAGGACGGGCGGATCACCGTCTTCGGGCGCGGCGCCGTGTGCATCAACAGCGGCGGCGAGAAGATCTTCCCGAGGAGGTCGAGGCCGCCCTCAAGGGCGCATCCCGGCGTGCTCGACGCGGTCGTCGTCGGTGTGCCCGGACGAGAAATGGGGCCAGCGCGTCGCCGCCGTGGTGCAACCGCGCCCGGGCGCGGACATCACGCTGCGGCTCGCTCGAGGCGCACTGCCGCTCGCGCATCGCCGGCTACAAGATTCCGCGACAGCTCTCGCTGGTCGAGGAGATGGTCCGCCACCCGAGCGGCAAGCCCGACTACCGCTGGGCGGCGGAAACGGCGCGCGCGCGGGCACGCGTAGAGGAGAGCATGTACATCGACTACACCGACGCCGAGAAGGCCCTGGTCCAGGAGCTGCGCGCCTATTTCAAGGAGCTCGTGACCGAGGAGCTGTTCGCGGAGATCGGCGGTACCGAGGGCGGTGGCCCGCTCTACACGCGGGCTTCGCGCAAGATGGGCGCCGACGGGTGGCTCGGGATCGGGTGGCCCAAGGAGTTCGGCGGACAGGGGCGGTCGGCCATCGAGCAGTACATCTTCTTCGACGAGGTGCAGCGCGCGGGCTTCCCGATTCCGTTTCTCACGTTGTGCACGGTCGGTCCGACCCTCATGAAGAACGGAACCGAGGAGCAGAAGGCGAAGTTTCTGCCTGCCATCCTGCGAGGAGAGCTGCACTTCGCCATCGGTTACAGCGAGCCGAGCGCGGGAACCGATCTGGCGGCGCTGCGCACGCGCGCCGTGCGCGAGGGAGACGACTACGTCGTCAACGGCCAGAAGGTGTTCACGAGCCTGGCCGAATACGCCGACTACATCTGGCTGGCCGTTCGCACCGATCCCGATGCCCCTCGCCACAAGGGGATCTCGGTCTTGATGGTCGATACCAAGTCTGCCGGGTTTTCGCTCTCGCCCATCCACACGCTGGGTGGCAACCGAACCAACGCGACGTTCTACGAGAACGTGCGCGTCCCGGTCAGCGCGCGCGTCGGACGCGAGAACGAAGGCTGGAAGCTCATCACGACGCAGCTCAATCACGAGCGCGTCGCGCTCTCGGCGCCTGGACCCACCGCCCGTTTCATCGAGGAGACGAGCGCGTGGGCGCGCGAAACGCGCACGAGCGACGGAGCCCGCATCGTCGACTTGCCGTGGGTGCAGGCGAAACCTCGCGCGAGCCCAGGCCCACGTCGAGGTGCTGCGGCTGCTCACGTGGCGGCAGGCGTGGAACATCGACCGGGGCAAGATCGACCCGGCCGAGTCCTCGGCGGTGAAGGTCTTCGGCAGCGAGTCGTTCATGCGCATCTACCAGTGGCTTCTGGAGGTGCTCGGGCAGGAGGGATACCTGAAGGAGGGCTCGCCCGGTGTCCGCCTGCGCGGGCGCATGGAGCGCTTCTACCGGTCGGCGCTCGTCCTATACGTTCGGCGGCGGCACCAACGAAATGCAGCGCGACATCATCGCGACGGCCGGCCTCGGGATGCCGCGGGCCCCGACGGTAGGCGAGGAGGAATGACGCATGGACTTCTCGTTCACGGAGGCGCAAGAGGCGGTGGCGCGAGCTCGCGCGCAGGATCTTCAACGAGCGCTTCACGCCGACCGCGCTGCGGGCCATCGAGAGCGAGCCCGAGCGATTCGATCGGAAGACGTGGGGTGAGCTCGGGTCAGCCGGTCTGCTCGGCACGGCCGTGCCCGAGGAAAACGGCGGGGCGGGGCACGGGCTTCTCGAGATCTGCTCGCTGCTCGAAGAGGCGGGCTCCGCGGTCGCGCCGCTGCCGCTGTGGCCGACCCTCGTCCTCGGCGCCTTGCCCCTCGCTCACTTCGGCAGCGCGGAGCTCGCGGGCGCGCCTGCTGCCCGGGGTCGGCCAGCGGGGCGACCCTACTCAGCGCGGCGCTCGCGGAGCCCGACGGCCACGATCCGACGCGCATCGCCACGACGGCACGCCTGGAGGGAGCGCCTGGAAGCTCGACGGCATCAAGACGTGCGTGCCGGCTGCGGCGCTCGCCGAGCGCATCCTCGTGCCGGCGTCGACCCCGGGAGGCACGATCGGCGTCTTCCTCGTCGACCCGCGCGCGCCCCGTGTGACGCTCGACACGGCAGATTGCGACGACCGGCGAGCCGCAGTACCAGGTGACGCTCGACGGGGCGGCGGTCGCAAGTTCGGACGTGCTCGGCGACGCGTCGCGCGGCAGCGAAGTTCTGTCGTGGCTCCTCCCGCGCGCCACGGTGGCTCTCTGTGCCATGGAGCTCGGCGTCGCCGGGCGCGCCCTGGCGATGACGGCCTCGTACACCTCGACCCGCCAGCAGTTCGAGCGCCCCATCGCTACCTTCCAGGCCGTCTCCCAGCGCGCGGCCGACGCATTCGTGGACGTCGAGTCCATTCGCGTCGCAACCTGGCAAGCGGCCTGGCGCCTGTCGGCCGGCAAGCCGGCCGAAGAGGCGGTATCGGTCGCGAAGTTCTTCGCCGCGGAGGCCGGGGCGCGCGTCGTGTATGCCGCGCAGCACCTTCACGGCGGTATGGGCTTCGACGTCGAGTACCCCTTGTATCGGTATTATCTCATGTCGAAGCAGATCGAGCTGACGCTGGGATCCGCCAGCGTGCATGTCGCCCGGCTCGGCCGCGCGTTTGCCGCCCCGTAGCCATTGGCCCCGTGTGCTGGTTGGCGTAAACCGCCCCCATGCATCGCTGGGCTCCCGCAGCGCCCGTTGCCTCGATCGGTTTCGTGGTCGCGCGGCTCGCCGGTGCGCAGGCACCCCCGCCCCACTTCGGGGACGCGAGTCAGCTCGTCTTCTCCGACGACACCCAGGGCAGCGTGCAGGTCCAGACGAACGGCGCATCGCCCACGATCACGACCATCACGCTGGGGCCTGCGGCCGACTACTTCGTCCTTCGTGCGGCGTCGATTGGTGTCCACGTCCTCTGGCAGCACATCGAAACCTCCGGCGCACCCACCACGGATAGCTGGAGCGCCGGCATTCGCCTGGGGTACGCGCTGCGCATTGGAGAAGCGTTCTCCTTCTGGCCCAAGGTGAATTTCGATTACCGGCGCACCTCGCTCGTGCCCATCGTCACCGCGGCAGCTGCGGAGAACGAGACCCACTTCGACGCGATGGTCATCGGGGTCTTCGCCCCGGTGCTCTTTCATCCGGTCGCTCACTTCTTCATCGGCCTCGGGCCGAACGTCCAGACCGTCGTCCTGACGTCGGCGAGCTCCGACACCACGTACGGCCTGATGCTCACGCTCGGCGGCTGGTTCGCCCTCGGCCCTTCGTGAGCCGCCCGCAAACCCGCCGCCCCCCGACGATCAGCGGCGAGCGGCCCGTCGCCGCAGCCATCGCGCGCGCAGAGACGAGAGGCCCAAGAGGCCACCGATCGCAGCGAGGCCAAAGGGGAACCCGCTGGGCTGCGTGGTCGTCGCGCTGCACGAGCCGCCCGCATGCGGGGGCCCGCTCGCCGCGGCTTGCGCAGGTGTGCCCGTGCCGGCTTGCTCGCAGCTGCTTCCGTAAATGGGGCACTGCTCGTTGATGCTCTGGGTCACCTGCCGGAGGTTGCTCAGCTCGGCCTGATCCTGCGGCGCGTGGAGCACGAAGTCGGTCGTCATCGCCGCGTGGGAGATGTCGCTGCGCATTCGCGTGATACGCACCGAGGGTCCCGTCATTCCCGCGAACAGGGTGGTCAGGTCGCCCGTTCGAACCTGGTCGGCGGTCTGCGCCGTCGAGCCGTCGGGGTTGGTGACGGGCAGATAGTCCTGCGTCGCGTCCGAGGGAGGGCCCTGGTAGTAGCCGCCGTAGTAGACGCCGCCGTTCAGAATCACGCTCGAGACGAGCTGCTCGTCGAGCGTGAGCGAGCTCTCGATTTCCCAGCCCTTGCCCTTGAGCGCTTGCTCCTTCGTCTGGCGCAGCGTCGTGTAGTTGCTCGAGCTCGTGCTCCAGTCCCAGACGAGCTGCGAATCCTCGATGTGGAAGAAGGGGAAGTTCTGCGGCTCGTAGCGTCCGTCGGCGACGACCCAGATCGTGATTCCGACGGTCGCGCCGGTCCCGATGGCGGCCATGCGCAGCGGCAGCGAGAGGGAAGCGCCGGGGGAAGTGACGCGCACCGGGCGCATCGACTGCACGCCCTGGTTGGGGAGGAGCTTCATCGCGAGAAAGTTGAAGCCCTCGCCGACGTACGCGTCGAGGGTCGGCTGGACGTCGGCGGGAATGTCGAAGCCGTTGGCCGCCAGCCACGTGTTGAGCGCCGTCGGGTCGGTGGTGGCCAGCTGAACGGTCGCGTACGGCCCGACGTTCTGCGACTTGATGACCGTCACCCCGCCGCTGCTGCTCCCGCTGCTGCTACTACCGACTGCGGGTCCCGCCTGGCCGGCGTTCAAGTTGCCCTGGCAGCCCAGGGGGACCGGGCAGTTCAGCGGCGGCGCCTGGATCTGCGTCTTCGTCAGCGTGTCGACCGAGTCGAAGAGGACATCGGCGCTCAGCCCGACGTCGACGGTCCCGTGGATGGGAAGCACCCATGCGAAGGACGACGGATTGCCGACGTACTGGATCTGGTCGTAGAGGGTCGTCTGCAGCGGCGAGACCGAGAGAAGCATGCGCTCGTCGGTCACGTCCGAGTCGGTCTCGGTCGGCGGGCGGAAGCACCCGCCGCAGGCCGCAGCCTGGCGCTCTCCCGCAGCGGCAAACGACACCACCGCAGCCCCTATCCCCATGGCAATTGCAGCTCGGTTCATGATGCCCTCCTCCGCAGTCGTCGCGCACGCAGAAACGCGAGCCCGAGCATGCCTCCGACGGCAGCAAGGCCCACCGGGGACTCGTTGGGTTGCGTGGTGGTCGCGCTGCACGAGCCGCTCGCATGCGGCCCGCTCGCGGCAGCCTGCAGCGGTGTCCCCCTGCCGATCACCGCACAGTCGTTCCCGTACACGGGACACTGCTCGTTGATGCTCTGGGTCACCTGCCGGAGGTTGCTCAGCTCGGCCTGATCCTGCGGCGCGTGGAGCACGAAGTCGGTCGTCATCGCCGCGTGGGAGATGTCGCTGCGGATTCGCGTGACGCGCACCGAGGGTCCTGTCATTCCCGCGAACAGCGTGGTCAGGTCGGCCGTACGAACCTGGTCGGCCGTCTGCGCCGTCGAGCCGTCTGCGTTGGTGACGGGGAGATAGTCCTGCGTCGCGTCCGAGGGAGGGCCCTGGTAGTAGCCGGGGTAGTAGTTGCCCCCGCTCAGGATGACGCTCGAGACGAGCTGCTCGTCGAGCGTGAGCGAGCTCTCGATCTCCCAGCCCTTGCCCTTCAGGTTCTGCTCGTTCTTCTGCCGCAGCGTCGTGTAGTTGCTCGAGCCGGTGCTCCAGTCCCAGACGAGCTGCGAATCGTCGATGTGGAAGAAGGGGAAGTTCTGCGGCTCGTACCGTCCGTCGGCGACGACCCAAATCGTGATTCCGACGGTCGCGCCGGTCCCGATGGCGGCCATGCGCAGCGGCAGCGAGAGGGAGGCGCCGGGCGAGGTGACGCGCACCGGGCGCATCGACTGCACGCCCTGACCGGGCAGAAGTTTCATCGCGAGGAAGTTGAAGCCCTCGCCGACGTACGCGTCGAGGGTTGGCTGGACGTCGGCGGGGATGTCGAAGCCGTTGGCCGCCAGCCACGCGTTGAGCGCCGTCGGGTCGGTGGTGGCCAGCTGCACGGTCGCGTACGGCCCGACATTCTGCGACTTGATCACCATCACGCCGTCGTTCGCGCTCGCGTCGGCGGACTCGGAAGCAAAGCCACCGCTCGCTACCGGAAACTGACAACCCGGCGGAACCGTGCAGTTCTGCGGCGGTGCCTGGATCTGCGTCTTCGTCAGCGTGTCGACCGAGTCGAAGAGGACGTCGGCGCTGAGCCCGACGTCGACGGTCCCGTGGATGGGAAGCACCCACGCGAACGACGACGGGTTGCCGACGTACTGGATCTGATCGTAGAGCGTCGTCTGCAGCGGCGACACCGAGAGGAGCATCCGCTCGTCGGTGACGTCCGAGTCGGTCTCCGTAGGCGGGCGGAAGCACCCGCCGCAGGCGGCAGCCTGGCGCTCTCCCGCGACGGCAAGCGACACCATCGCGGCCCCCACCCCCATTGCAAGCGCAGCTCGCTTCATGAATGCCTCCCAAGGGGCCCCCCGACTGAGGAGAGACCTTTCCTGGGCGTGCCGAGCTGCATCGCTTGGGCCACCGAATTTCGTCTCCAGGTCGTATGCAGTTACGCCGAGTTAACTCGTGTGAGCGCCCTCCCACATGCATCGGGGCCGGGGGGAAGGCCCAGCGTGGCACAGGGCGGAGACGGCGTTACACGCCCACGACCTTCGCGGTCGCGTCGGGCTCGTTCGCGTAAAACTGCTTGGTCCAACGGCGAAACACGCCGATGGGACCATCCGTGTCCACGACGAGCGGCGGGTTGACGTAGACCTTGTTCTCCCAGATGGGAATGTCCTGCCCGAGCTGCCGCTCAATCTCGCGGATGAACGCTTGCCCCACGGTGCTCGTCGCGTCGCCACTGGGGAGCTTCTTCACCGTGAACGCGAAGCGCACGTCGACGTAGTCGGCGTCGATGGGCGTGATGCTCGCGACGAGGAGCGTCTCGACCAGACCCGTGAAGCGCGTGAGCGAGTAGCCGAAGCCGAAGCTCTGGCTCTCGACCTGGCCCTTCACCTTGCCCATGGGCGTCTTCATCATCGTGTCGGATACGACACGCAGCACGTGGCCCTCGACCTGCGCCTTCGAGGTCGGCATCTCGAGCGTGCCGTGCACGTAATGGAAGTGCGCCGAGTCGACGGCGTTCTCCGCCATCTCCTGGTTGTGCGTGCGGATCTTCCAACGGCGAAGGTCGTAGGGAGTCCAATCCGGCGCTCCGTGCTCGGGGATGGGCGCGATCTCCCAGGAAGGCAGCTGCCCGCCGAGGTGATGCCAAGCCATGACGAGCCCGTTCACTTCCTTGATGCGCCACGCGTTCACGCGAGCCTTGGGAGGCACGCGTGCGGCGTACGGCACTTCCACGCACTGGCCTGTCCCGTCGTAGCGCCAGGCGTGAAACGGGCATCGAATGCACCCATCCTTGACCGTGCCGCCGTAGCCGAGGTGGGCCCCCAGGTGCGGACAGTGCGCGTCGAGCAGGTGAGGTTCACCCGACTCCGCACGGAAGAGGACCAGGTCGCGTCCGAAATACTTGAGCGGAAGAACCCCGCCCGGCTTCACATCCTCGGAATAGGCAACTTGAAACCAGCCATTCGGATACTGGGGGAACGGGAACCGGCTCATCTGGACTTCTCCGCGGCCTGCCGACCGTTCGTCTGGCGCTCTTCGTCGATACCGCAATCGAGGATGGCTCCCATCGACCCGACCTCTTCGATGACCTCGTTCGTGTTGACGAGGCCCGCCGACCACCCGACGAGCGCGGCGAACCAGAATTGCTGCAGGGCGAACGCCATGGTCGCCTCCTTCTTGGAGGGTGGCGCGGCCTTCGTGTCGGCATAGCCAAGGCGCCCGACCCCGCGCATGGCGGCAATGATGAGCCCCGTGATGCGCTCCTGGTAAGCGGCGACCTTGCCCGCCACCTCGGGCTCGCCCGATGCCATCGCGCGGATGACGGCCCGCGCGTATTTGGGCTTGCGGCACAGCCCGCGCGTCACGATGCCGAAGAAATTCGCGATGCGCTCGACTCGGTTGGCGCCTGTGGCAGGCTTGCCCTCCATGCGTCGCTCGAGCATTTCGGCCTCGCGTTCCAGCGCCGCGGTGAGGATGTCTTCCTTGCTGCGGAAGCTCTTGTACAGCGTGCCGAGGGCGACTCCCGCACGGGCGGCGACATCTCGCTGCCGGACGTTGTCGAAGCCGCCTTCCTCCGCGAGCGCGACGGCTACGTCGAGGATCTTGTCTCTACGCGCCTTCATCGACAGAAAGTGAAACGTGTTTCACACTCTCTGTCAAGCGGCCCGGCGGCCGAGATGCGGGACTTGCGCGTCCTGGTGAAACATGTTTCATCTTTCGTGCGAGCGGAGCGCGGACGCTACCCCGAGCTCCCCGGAGACACCATGGGCAATCTCGATGCGTTCCGCGAGTCGACGCACCGATGGCTCCAGGAGAGCTGCCCCGCGGCGATGCGAACGCCGCCCGCCCAGGGGGACGACGGCGTCTGGGGTGGCGCCCAATCTCCGCCGATCGATCCCGACGCGCGCCTCTGGCTCGAGCGAATGGCAGCTCGCGGGTGGACGGCGCCCACCTGGCCGCGCGAGTACGGCGGCGGCGGCCTCTCCGAGGAGCAGGCGGACATCCTGCGCGAGGAGATGCGCCGACTCGGGTGTCGCCAGCCTCTGAAGAGCCTGGGCCTGTGGATGCTCGGGCCCGCGCTCGTGAAGTACGGCAGCGAGACGCAGAAGCGCGAGCATCTGCCGAGGATCGTGCGAGGCGAGACGCGCTGGTGCCAGGGCTACAGCGAGCCCGAAGCAGGCTCCGACCTGGCCGGGCTGCGCACGCGGGCGGTGCTCGACGGCGACGAGTACGTCGTCGACGGCCGGAAGATCTGGACTTCCCACGCCCACCTCGCCGACTGGATGTTCTGTCTCGTGCGGACCGATCCCCAGGCTCCGAAGCACAAGGGCATCACGTTTCTCCTGATCGACATGCGCACCCCCGGCATCAACGTGCGCCCGATCCCGCTCATCAGCGGTTCATCCCCGTTCTGCGAGACCCTCTTCGAGGGTGTGCGCGTGCCCGCAGCCAACGTCGTCGGCAAGCCCCACGAAGGCTGGGAGGTCGCCAAGGCGGTCTTGCAGCACGAGCGCGCGCTCATCTCCGAGATGCGCGACACGCGGACGGCGGAAGGCGGTTCGCTCGACGAGCTCGCGCGGGCGTACGGTGTGCTCGGAGATCCCGTCCTCCGTGACCAGGTCGCCCGCGTGGAGTTGGATCTGCTCGCGTACGGGCTGACCATGCAGCGCGCGCGCGAGGCGACCCGCTCGGGAGCTGCGCCCGGCGCGGAGACATCCATGCTGAAGCTCTATGGCACCGAGGTGAGCAAGCGGCGCTACGAGCTCATGGTCTCGCTCATGGGCTTTCGCGGCCTCGGTTGGTCGGGCGAGGGCTTCGATCCCGCGGAGATCGATCGCACGCGCCTCTGGCTCCGGTCGCGAGCCAGCTCGATTCGAGGGGGGGACGTCCGAGATTCAGCTGAACATCATCGCCAAGCGTGTGCTGGGCCTCCCGGACTAGCCCATGAGCACCACTTCGAGCGAAGACAGCCAGGCAATCCGCAGCGCCGCGAAGAACTTCGTACGCGACCGCGCGCCCGTCACCCACATGCGGGCGCTGCGCGATGCGCGCGCGCCGCTTGGTTACTCGCGCGAGCTCTGGCGAGAGATGGCGGGGCTCGGCTTCGCCGGGCTCGCCGTTCCCGAGCGCTGGGGTGGTACGGGGCTCGGATACGCGGAGCTCGGGCTCGTCGCCGAAGAGTTGGGGCGCAACCTCGTGCCGACTCCCGTGCTGTCGAACGTCCTCGCCGGGGGGGCGGTCCTTCTCGGCGGTGGCGACGCCTTGCGCCAGGCCCTGCTGCCGAGCGTGTGCGCCGGCGAGCGCGTCGTCGCGTTCGCCCACGAAGAGGGCACTCGCCACGCGCCATACGGCATCTCCACGCGGGCACGGCTCGACGGGTCGGGTCTCGTGCTCGACGGGGAAAAGTCGTTCGTTGCCGACGCCCACATGGCCGACGGTTTCGTCGTCGTCGCGCGAACGTCCGGGTCGGCCGGCGCCCGCGACGGTCTCACGCTCTGCCACGTGCCGGGCGACAGCGCGGGCCTCACGACCGAGCGCCTCGACCTCATCGACAGCCGCAACGCCGCGCGCGTGCGCTTCGCCGGCGTGCGTGTCGCCGAGCAGAACGTCCTAGGCTCGATCGATCGCGGAGCCGACGTGCTCGACGGCGTTCTGGACAACGCCATGGCCGTTCTCTGCGCCGAGATGCTCGGCGGCATCCAGGAGGCTTTCGACAAGACGATCGCGTACCTGAAGACTCGCAGGCAGTTCGACGTCTTCATCGGCTCCTTCCAGGCTCTCAAGCACCGAGCCGCGTGGATGTTCTGCGAGATCGAGCTCACGCGATCGGTCGTAGGCGAAGCGCTCCTCGCGCTCGACGCCGGCCGCAGCGACGCGCCCGCCCTGACGAGCGCCGCGAAGGCGCGCGCCTCCGACACGTATGTCCTCGTGACCAACGAGGCGGTGCAGATGCACGGCGGCGTCGGCGTGACCGACGAGCTGGACATCGGCCTTTACATGAAGCGCGCGCGCGTCTGCGAGCAGACGCTCGGCGCCGCCGCGTACCATCGGCAGCGGTTTGCTACGTTGCGGGGGTACTGACCAGCACCCGTTCACTCGCTCGGACCACTTCGTCTCAGTCTCCCACCCTGGCGCCCGACCCGCGTCACGCCAAATCGATGAGGACCGCGGGGCCGTCTGCTTCTTCGCCGATGAAGCTAGGTCTGGCCATAGAGGCGGCTCGCCGTGACTCGTCGAGGCCTCTACGCCTGCGCGCACACGATGGCGGGCTGCCGCGGTACGTGGTGCCCGCCCTACCCTTGCGACAGTACGTCCTCTCGCTCCCCTACAGTTGTCGCGCTGGAGCAGGGCACGCAGCGATGCTTCGAAGACGGCCTCGCTCGTTCGCCCCAGGCCGGTCGGCTGGTCATCCGGGTCCAGCTGGGTCCCGATGTCGACTCGGCCGACGTCGCGGTCATCGACGTATTTCGGACGGCGTCGCCTCCTGCGTGATCGCCGTTGCCGAGCGCGCACACTTTTCGCCGCCGGGGACGCCGCCCCCGACCGCGAGGGCGCTTGGACATAGCGCGGTCGCGAGCATGACGACAGGGCCCCGGCCAGCGAAGCGCTTCCGCTGACCTCTCCGCGGGAGTACGGCGCGTTCGCATCCTGATCGAGGACATGGCCAGCCTCGAGCTGAAACGAACGGGCGGCCGCCATGATGGTTCGTCCACGGGCTTCCAGAGGACATTCGCGGCGGTCGTCTAAACTAAGACCGCCCCAGAAACGCGGCGTGTCACCCTTTTGTTCGGCCAGAGCGACCGAGAGAAGAAATGTGTATCCACCGCTTCGGAGGTCGTGTGAGAAGGATGCCTCATGCGAACGCCGATGCGCTGCTCGTGGGTGGGCGATCTAGGGTACGCCCTGTTCATAGACCTCCCCTACGTGCTCGACAGCGCCATACGACGCTTAGATTACCAGTTGAACAAACGGTACTCTCTCGTACGGGGTCACGCCGGGCTGGAATGGCAAAGGCGGTGGCCATTCATTTCTCTACTGCCTCTCGGCCTTTGTCTCATATTTGCGATGTATGGCCCCACCTTCGATGCGCTCTGTTCGATCCTGCCCGCCGTATCATCGCGGCGCGTGCTCTGGGCTGTCGCCGCCGTGGTGTCTCTTGCGGCGGGTCGACTCGTGTACCTGGGGGCGCGTTTCCTTCGTAAGCGTTACTGGAAACGCATTGACAAACTTGCTATCGCCGGCCCGGTGCCTCGCGTGCGCAAGGCTGTCCTCGGGCTTTCGCTCTCGGTTCTTGCGATAGTGCCGCCCGGAGCGCCCGTGGGCCTATTGGTCTGGCGCATCGTGCACTCGGCACGGGACATTCATACGTGTCAGTACACTACCCCCCACGCACAGTCCTGGCTGCAGCTCGCCTTCACCATCGTGCTGGTGGCCGCTGCCGCTCGCCTGGGCATGCGTCCGCGATCCCGCTTTTGGCGAGTGGCCGACTACCTGATCCTCCTATCTGCACCTGTCGTGATCCTCGCCTTTCTTGGCGGCTGCTCCGCGACCGAGGCGCAGTATATGCCTTACTTGAATGCCTTCGCAGTCCTTTGCGTCATCCTCGTGACTCTCGCGTCAGCTTTCGCTGCGCTCTTCGCCAGATTCGTACGGCGTCTGGAGTCGGACTATGCGTCCACGCTCGCGGAAGCACTCAAGCATTGCGAACTATTCGAAAAGCGAGGTGAGGTGACCCTTGGCTGGGGTCGGTTGCTCTATGCATTTCTCGGTGCCCCACTGGCCCACCCGTTGCTTCTGCTGTTGCTTCCTTCGTTCGTGGCGATGGTCGCCCCGCGGCATTGGCTGTGGAACGCCTCGCTGATCGCGTTGGCCATAACGTGGTTTGTCCTGGCGCTTGGGAACATCAGCATGCGATGGGACTGGCAAATTGCGCTCGTCCGCCGATGGCTGTTGGTAGGCACGCCCTTGTGTCTGTCCGTCGCTGCCGTAGGACTGGCGATCGCAAGACTGGTCGACGTCTCCTACGTCAGCTACGTGCTCGACGCGGCCCCTCTCGGCGTCGTCAGCATAGGCCTGGCGATGCTGTACGCCCTCGCTTGGCTTCTAGAGAGCGCTCTCCACCGGCCCCTCCAAGCCGAACTCCTCGCCTTGCTGGAGTGCAACGACGAGAAGCGCGAGAAGATCCGAAGTGAGGAGGTGGACCGCGTCGATTATTCGATCGAGCCGGACAACGTGAGAACCGATGTGCTGGCGGAGGAGAGATACATCCAGGTACACGGCGCCGGGCGATTTGCGGTCGTCGGGGTCCTGGCGGAAGGAGTCCCGGGACGAGCCGAAGAGCCCGAAGCCTTCCAGACGTACGACACGGTGGAACTCATTCGCCTCTTGATTGACAGCGAGCGTCGCTCGTCGCGCCCGCAGGCGCCGAAGGACGAGAATGCCATCATCGATCTGGTTCACACGCTGGTACGGGGTGCGCGCAACTACTTCGCTGCACTCGACGTAGTCTTGTTGGTGGTCGTGGGCGCGATGGCGCTGGCCGTCCGGTCCGCGGACACCGGCTACACGCGCAACCCTCTGGTGAAGACAAAGACCGTCGCGGCCGCGAGCAGCAAGGGGTTCGATCTGCTCAGCGGGCTTCAGAGCCAGGCGAGCAAGGGGCGTCCGGCCATCCTCCTCTCCGCGTCGGGTGGGGGAACGCGCGCCGCCATGTTCACGGCGAGTGCACTGCGCGGCCTCGCCGCGACGGAGCACGCAAACGACATCGTGCTGATGAGCGGCGTATCGGGCGGAGGAGTCGCTCTCGCCTACTTTGCGGCTCATCGCGAGCGCCTGGTCGATGCGTCCGAACCCGGGCACGGAGTGGCGGCCTGGTGTGACTACATCGACGCAATGGCCTTTCCGTACATCAACGACGTGCTCGAGGGCTCGAGTGAGCTCCGGTTGCTACGCGACGAGGCTCTCGGGCGTTTGCTCGCGGAGAGCTTGGAGCGCAGCTTCGGGCGGGAGCGCGAAGCGAGCGCCGGGCAATCCCCGTCGCACGCGCACGTGACGCGGAGGACCTTCGGCGAGGTCCTGGACGTCGGCCTCATTCTAAACACCACAATCGCGGCGCATCCCTATGCCGATTCGCACTTGCTCACGACGCTGTTCGCGTCCGGAAACGGGGCGGACGCGCTCGCGTACGAGCAGTTCCGCGGGGGACGACTGATCTTCACGAATCTAGCGAACGGCGACTTCTTTCCGCCTGGGTCCGGGGCGAGCGTCGTCGGGGAGCCGGCGCCGGACATTCAGCTGACGTACAAGGTCATCCGCGATACGGAAATACCGCTCACCTCCGCCGCTGCCCTTAACGCTAACTTTCCGCCGGTCTTCTCGAACATCGGGGTCTGGGAAGGCGAGAAGCCGCGCAAGTATTACGTGACCGACGGAGGCGTCAACGAGAACCGAGGGCTCGTATCGCTGCTGTTCGCGCTGGATGGCGCGCTCGAGGAGGAGGAAGGCAAGGAGTGCAAGGATCGAAGCAAATTGCCGAAGATGGAGATCGTTGCGCTCGAGGCCTCGGCGATGACCTTCGACTATGCACAAGACCGCGGCCTCGGTGCGGTGTTTTCGGGCGGCTCCGCGGAGCGACTGGCGAGTGGGCTGGAACGGCGCCTGTTTCACAGCATCGGAGAACATGTGAAACATTGGAACGAGGCTTGCGGCGGGGAAGCCAGCCTTGGTGTTCACTACGTGACGATGCCGACGCTCTTTACGGCGCGCGGAGGCTTCGGGACGCACTGGCTTCTCCCCGAAACGGTGCGCGTCCACAGTCCACGAGAGCCCGAGCGCAGCTTCTTCGAGGAGTACCGAGACATCGATGCGGGGCAGGTCACGCGTCTGGTCGAGTGCATGTTTCAAACTGCCCCCGCGGATGGCGAGTCGTGCCGGGACGGCGCAGCGACGACCCCGATTCCAGACGATTGGCTAAGCGACGCGGAACCGTGCAACAGCTCGTCCGGAGTCAAGCTCTGCGCTGCCGGATGGCCACGACTGCGCGAGAGTCTCGGAATGAAGAACGATGCGCCCGTCGCCTCACTGGGCGCACTGCTGTCATGCACGGCGGGGGCGAAGTGACGCACCCGCTTCAGGGCGGTTGCAGTGACGGGGACGGAGTGGCGGAGCTCGGAACCGAATCAACCAGCTCTCGAATCCTCTCGTAGGGCTGTGCGTCGGTCGCGCTAACCGGCATGACGATGCCTGCGGCTCTCGTATGACCACCGCCGCCGAATCGCGCGGCGAAGGTTCCGCAATCAAAGGCACCGTCTTGGGAGCGTAGCGAAAGGTGCATCTTCGGTGCGCCACCTTCGAAGAGGTATGCGAACCCCACGATCAGGTCAGCCTCGCCGCGCAGCGCTTCGGCGGCATCGCTCGCCAGCTGGGAGGTATTCAGCGCGACGACCCGATGGCCGTCAGCCGAGTGGAAACGGTACGCTCTTGCGACCGCCCGGCGCACTCCCTCTTCGTGGGTCGCGAGCAATCCGTCGCCCAGCTGTTCGAGTTCCCGCCAACCTCTCTCCAGGGCTTCCAGAGGCGTCTTCAGCCACCAATCGCGAGGCATGCTCTCCATGAGCCGTGCTTGCGCGCAGGCTTCGCGCCACAAAGGACTCTGCGTTTGCCAAGTGTCACGTATACCGACAACCGTCGCGAAGTGCTCTGCGAACGCGGCCTGCGGCGATGTTCCGCGCAACGGTCGCCAGACGTGCCTGTACGCGAGTACGGCCCCGGCAACACCCGGATCGGCCCGCTCGTCGGCGAAGATCCCCCTGGCGCCCATCGCCTCGACCACCTCGCGGGCCGAGCGGTGGTGGTCTAGGACGATCGCGTTTGCGCGTGCGAAGTCAGCAGCTCTCTCGGGAATCGGGGAGAAATCACAAAAGAGCATCCCCGGGACCGCGACCAGATCACGGTGCGCGCGCTGACCGTACTCTAGAAAGACGACCTCCGCGCCGGGAAGCGCGTCGTGAAGGAGAACTGCGGACGCGAGTCCGTCCGGGCAGTTGCCGTGCGTCACGATGGATCGAACGGCACGCAGGATGCCGAGCGAAATCACTGCTCTTCTCCCGCTCCGAGGATTGGCTCTGGTTGCAGTGCAGGGCGGCGGGGACGGCCTTGTCGCATGGATCGATCTGTGCCCTTTGGCGATCGCACGGTCAAGCGTCGCAACCGCCACGCGCACCGACCCTGCTGGGCGGACTGCGCTCCTGACCGCGCTTCGTCCGCTTGGAACCGCGGTCCTCGAGCAGAGAGGCCGACGTGTTTCGACTACCCTGCTCCCGGCCCCAGAAGCCCGTGTCGGCGCGGTCTTCCCACATCCTGATGGGACGCCGCCAAGCACGACCTACTCGCCCCCTTCAGCGACGTTCCCCGCGTGCCCCGCTCTCCTTCCCACCCGCATCCCCCTCTCCCCTCGCGCCCCGCCCCGCGGCAATCGCCGCGCGCAGCTTGACCACCTCCGGCGCGCGGTCCCCTTCCTCATCCAGCTGCGCCGCCAGGTCGAGCGCCTTCTCGCACTCGTTCCATCTCCTCTCCTTGCACGAGTCGGCCGCCATCCGCCGCTGCTCCGCGGCGGCCCCCGCGCGGCCGCCGGCCGCGTTTTCCGGCTCGCGAAAGACCCCGAAGTACAGCATGACCATGCCCGCCAGCAGCGCGGCGACGCTCCCGTACTGAAAGCCCTTCGCGCCCACGGCGCGCATCACCCGGTCGCGTAGCCTCTCGGTCTGCTTGTACTTCGCGTTCGGGGCGACGCCCGCCTCGGCGGCGAGCTCCGTCTGCGGCACGCCGGCGCCCAGGTCGTACAGCTCTTCGATCTGCGCGTCCGTCAGCTCCTCCGCGATGCCCCCGAGGTAACGCTCTTTGTCGACCGGGTCCATCTTCCGCGGCTGCTCCTGCGGGTGCTCGTCCGCCACCAAGCTCCCGAAAAGCCGTGCTCCGAGCTTCGCGACGAGCGTTTCGACCGTCTCGACGACCGTCACCAGCGTCGACACGCACGTGCGGAGCCTCCGCACGCGCTGCTCGAGCTTCCGAGCGTGCTTGCCGAGGCTCCCGGCGCGCAGCTCCAGCCATCGCGAGCGCATGAGGACGATCCCCGCGAGGAGTATGACGCCGCGCAGACGCTCGACGACCCTCCTCGAGCGCTGCGCGGGCGACCCCGTGCGCTCGCGGAGGAACCCCGATGGGTCGACGAGCCACCCCGAGGACACCTCGACCCATCATCCTCAATCAACGAGCCGTCGTCATGGCTGCTCGAGGAACCCGCCTTCGTCGTCGAGCCATCGAGATGGCTCGCGCATGCAGCTCGCTTCGTCGTCGGTCGAACCCGATGGCTCGCCAAGCTGCTGCGATAGCTCGAGCAGCGATCCCGACGGCAGCTCGATGAACCGCCGTGGCTCGACGAGGCGCCCGGCTTGCAGGTCGATGAAGGGCGCTTGCTGCGCCATGAATCCGGCTTCCCGGTCGACGAAGCACGCTTGCTGCGCGATGAACCTCGCTTCTCGGTCGATGAACACGACTGGCTCAGCGGCGAATCGCGATGGCTGCTCGAGGAACCCGCCTTCGTCGTCGAGCCATCGAGATGGCTCGCGCATGCATCACGGTTCCTCGTCCGCCGAAGCCAATCGCTCGCCGAGCAACTGCGATGGCTCGAGCAGTCATCCCGACGGCAGCTCGAGGAACCGCGGTTGCTCGATGAGCCACCCGGCTTCCAGGTCGATGAGGCACGTTTCATGCGCGATGAACCCCGCTTCTCGGTCGATGAACACCACGGGCTCAGCGACGAATCGCGATGGTTCGCCGACCCACCGGGCGTGCTCGGCGACCACCACGACCTGCTCGACGTGCGCAGACAGTATCTCCACGAGCCGTCCGCTCTGGGTCGCCCCGTTCAGCGACGCTCCCCGGGCGCCCCGCTCTCCTTACCGGCCTCCCCAGGGCCGCTCCGGCCCTCCTTGTGTACGCAATGAACATGCTGAAGCGGTTGGCCGGGCCCGTGTTCGAGCAGGACACGGGCGCCCGAGCGTCCCATTTGTGTTAACTGTCCATCCCCGATGCCTGCGGATCCCGCCGACGTCGTCCTGCGCTTCCTCGAGAGCGTCGGACGGCCCGAGGAGGCGCGCTTCTATCTCGAGCGCTTTCGGGCCGAGCCGCGCGAGCAGTTTGCCGTCATCGTCATCGAGGCGAACGTCGCCCGCGACGCCATGGAAGCGGTCGTCCTCGACCTCAGGTTCCTCGCGGCCATCGGCCTGGTTCCCGTCGTCGTCTTCGGCCTCTTCGAAGCCGCGAGCGCGTTTCGCTATGCGGCCCGCGTGCAGCGCCGGCTCGCGCGCGAAGCGACGGCGGCCGTCCTGCTCACGGGAGACGACCCCGCGCTCGACGAGAAGACCGCGAACGCGGCGCGCGCGGCGATCATCCCGCTCGTCGTCTTCGGCCCCAGCGACGGCGAGGCGCCCGACCAGCGCGTGTCACGCCTGGGGGCATTGATCGCGACCCTGCGTACCCGAAAGGTCATCTTCCTGCACCGCCGGGGCGGCCTTCTGCACGAAGGGGCGCTCGTCCCCCTGCTCGCGCTCGCCGCGGACGAGCCCACGCCGGCGCCTCTCCTGCGGGGGGCGACGCGCAAGCAGCAGCTCATCGTCGCGCAGGCGCGTCGGTTGCTCTTCGAGCTCGTTCCACACGAGCTTTTCATCGCGCTCACCTCGCCGCTGAATCTCTTTCGCGAGCTCTTCACGGTCAAGGGCGCCGGTACGCTGCTGAAGCGGCGGCCGCGTGTCCTCCGGTTCGGCGGATGGGAGGGCATCGACGGCGTGCGCATGGGCGAGCTCCTCGCGTCGAGCTTCGGTCGGTCGGCCTCCCCTGCCATCTTGGAGCGCCCGGTGGCGCGCGTGTACGTCGAGGCGCACTATCGAGGGGCGGCCATCGTGTGCGATACGCCGCTCGGGCCCTATCTCTCCAAGTTCGCCGTGGTCCGCGACGCCCAGGGCGAGGGGCTGGGGCGTGATCTGTGGGACGCCATGACGTCGGAGTACCCGACCTTGTTCTGGCGCGCGCGGCCGCGTAACCCCATCGCGCAGTGGTATGCAAACGTCTGCGACGGACTCGCGCGCTTCCCGGACTGGTATGTCTTCTGGAAGGGCCTCGAAGCGGCAAGTATCCCCCGAGCGATCGAGTACGCACTCGCGCAGCCCGTCGACTTCGCGTCGCCCGGTGCAGGCGAGCCGGGACGAGGATCGTGACGACCCATGTGCCTGATCGGAATGTCGCACATTGTCGGCCGCAGCTGTCCGGGAGGCGCGCGCCTTGGGGCACCGAGGCACCGCGTGCCATAGTGACGGCAGGATGTCCCTTCGCATCTCGCTGTTTCTGATGAACAGTGGCGACTACCAGGAGCTGCTCTGGGACGATTGCGTTCGTTCAGCTCACCAGCACGGGGCCGCCGTGCGCGCCTTCTGGGCGGACAACGAGTCGCAGAAGCAGCTCAAGCAAATCGAGAGCTGCCTCAACGAGGACGAGGACCAGCGGCCCACGGTCCTCTTGGTCAGCCCGGTTCGCGAGGTCGCGCTCATCTCCACCGCCCGTGCCGCGGCCAGCCTGGGCGTCGGGTGGGTGCTCCTGCTGCGGTACACCGATTATCTGAACGCCCTGCGCAGCGAGTTCCCGGCCGTTCCGATCTTCTCCGTCATGGCCGACCAGCGAGAGGTGGGTCGAATCCAGGGCCGGCAGTTCAAGGCGCTCCTGCCGGACGGCGGCCGCCTCGTCTATCTGCGCGGCCCTCTCGGGACATCCTCCGCAATCGACCGGTTCGCCGGTGTTCAGGAGATGCTGCGCGGGTCGAGCATCGAGCCGGTCACGTTGAAGGCCGACTGGACCGCGGACGGCGGAGCGCGTGCCTTGACCGAGTGGATGCGGGACTGCGGCAGCATCGATCCGCCGAGATTCCTCGTGGGCGCGCAGAACGACGCGATGGCGATGGGCGCGCGAAGAGCGCTCGAAGAGATGGCGAAGGTCCGCGAGGGATTCCCCGCAGGGGCGATCCGCGTGTGTGGATGCGACGGTTCTCCGCGGTACGGGCAGCGCTTCGTGACGGAGGGAAAGCTCACGTCCACGGTGGTCATGCCGCCCGTCGCCGGGCGTGCGGTCGACGAGATCGCCTCGGTGCTCGCAGCCGGAGCTCGGCCTCCCGTGCGGATCCTGCTGAACCCCACGTCTTTCCCCGACCTCGCGATGCTGGGCTGCGTCGCAGCCTGAGCGGCCGCGGACTACCGCTTCGAGAGCTAACGGCGCTGAAGGTCCGCCACGACGCAGAGATGATCGGACGCGTTCGACGTCCCGACCGCGAATCCCACGAAGCGAAGCTGCTCGCTCGCGAGGATCTTGTCGATGCGCATCCAAGGTCGGCGATTGTTCGGGTACGTGTACCCGAGCCCCCACCCCGCCTCCCGGAACCCGTCGGTGAATCGCGACAGGTAGCGGCCGAAAATTTTGCTCAGCCCCGGCAGATTCGTGTCTCCGGCAACGATGACCGGCGCCGTCTCGGCCGCGGCCGAGTCGGAGAACGAATTCACCTGGAGCCCTCGCAAGCCCGCATTGCGCGAGATGAGAGGAGCGGCGTCGCCCGAGAAAAGGTGTCCCGACAGGATCTCTCGGCGCAGTCCGCGGCCGCGGAGCGCGGAGAAGTCCTCACGCGGCGAGACCGGGTGGACATTGTAGAAGGCAATGGGCCCGAGCGGGGTGTCGAAGACGCGCCGCAGGTAACGTGGGGAACGATCTTGCCCGTAGTAAGGGAGCTTCGGCGGATCCAGCTTCGAGAGCAGAGGAAAACGGCTGGCGAGGACGAACTGCCCGTTGACCTCGACGGTCGGATAGCGGGCCTGTAGCGACGGCTCGAGCGCCTCGACATGCCCGACCTCCTGGAGAAGCACGATGTCAGGGGAATACCTGTCGACCTCCTCGACGATCGCGTCGGCGCCGCCGTACGCGGAGTTGATGTTGTAGCTCAGTACGCGGACGCGCGGCGCGCGCGGGTCGGTACCATGCGGCCACGGGGCGACGAACCCCATGACGGGGAACAGCACGACGAGCGCTGCGACGGCTTGCGTCCACAACCAGCGGGGCTGCCGGAGCGCAAAGAGCGCCGCGGCGACCAGTGGCAGCGGAAACGCCAGAGCGAGCCGCGGAAGATACAAGCCGACGGTCGTGACCCACCAGCTTTCACCGACCAGCCGCAAGAGCATCCAGCTGCCGATGGCAGCGGTCAGGCTCAGGATGGCCGCGCCCTTGGTCAGGCGGACGGTCCACTTCCGCCTTCCGCTTCGGCCGTGCTCGCTCACCGGCCCGGCTGGCCTGGCTTGTCTCGCGTGCTCGACCGCAGCACCGGCACCTGCCTCCATGAGCCGCGAGGGACTCTAGCCGGGAGCGGCCGCAAGACAAGATCTAGCGCGATACCTCCGGTGTTCGTCGCGCGCCCGCATTGCGTGCGAGATCGAGCGCCACGTCTTCGATCATGTCCTCCTGGCCCCCGACCGTCTTTCGCCGGCCCATCTCGACCAGGATGTCTCGCGACGACACGCCGTACCTTTCGGCGGCGCGCTTCGCGAACAGCAAGAACGAGGAATAGACGCCGGCATACCCGAGAATGAGCGCGTCGCGATCGATTCGTACGGGCGCGTCCATCATCGGCACGACGAGGTCCTCCGCGACGTCCATGACCTTGTACAGATCGACGCCATGCGAGACCCCCAAGCGGTCGAGCACCGCCACGAACACCTCGAGCGGGGTGTTCCCCGCGCCTGCGCCGAGGCCCGCGGCGGACCCGTCGATGCGGGCCGCGCCCGCCTCGATCGCCGCGAGAGAGTTCGCGATGCCCATCCCCAGGTTGTGGTGACCGTGAAAGCCGACCTCCGTCTCGGGGCGCAACCCCGAGCGCAGCACCCCTATCCGGGCGGCGACGTCGTCCGGCAGCATGTAGCCGGCCGAGTCGGTGCAGTACACGCAGTTGGCCCCGTAGCCCTCCATGAGCTTGGCTTGCCCGAGCAGCGCCTCCGGAGAGGTCATGTGCGCCATCATGAGAAAGCCCACCGTGTCGACCCCCAGCTTGCGCGCGAGGTCGATGTGTTGCTCCGAGACGTCGGCCTCCGTGCAGTGCGTAGCGACGCGAATCGTCTTGGTCCCGCAGTCGACCGCCATTTTCAGGTGCTCGACCGTTCCGATCCCGGGCAAGAGAAGCGCCGAGACGCGTGTTCGCTTCATTCGCGGCACCACGGCCCGCAGGTATTCCTCGTCTGACTGAAGCGGGAATCCGTAATTGATCGACGCCCCGCCCAGGCCGTCCCCGTGCGTGACCTCGAGGAGGGGGACGCCGGCCTCGTCGAGCGCGGTCGCAACAGCGACCATCTGCTCGATCGTGATGCGGTGGCGCTTCGGATGCATTCCGTCGCGCAGGCTCATGTCGTGAAGGGTGACGCGCTTGCCTCGAAGGTTCATCGTGCTCTGGTCTCCAGGAAACGTCCGTCAGGCGCGAGCGCGCATCTCCTCGGCGAAGAGCTCGGCCGTTCGTACGGCGGCGGCGGTCATGATGTCGAGGTTGCCGGCGTACTTCGGCAGGTAGTCGCCAAGGCCCTGAACCTCGACGAAGATACTCACGCGCCGTCCGTCGAATACCGGACCATTCTTGAGCGTGTAGCCCGGCACGTAGCCCTGCACCTCTCGGATCATGTCGTGCACCGAGCGCGTGATGGCCGCTTGATCGGGGTCGGCGGCCGTGAGGCAGTGGATGGTGTCGCGCATCATGAGCGGCGGCTCCGCCGGGTTGATGATGATGATGGCCTTGCCGCGCTGAGCGCGCCCCACGCGCTCGACCGCGGCTGCGGTCGTGCGCGTGAATTCGTCGATGTTCTGACGCGTCCCGGGCCCGACGGACTTCGAAGCGACGGTGGCGACAATCTCCGCGTATTCGACGGGCTGCACGCGGCTCACGGCAGCGACCATCGGGATCGTCGCCTGCCCGCCGCAGCTGACCATGCTCACGTCGGTCTCGCGCGTTCCGACGTGATCCTTGAGGTTGACCGGCGGAATGCAGTACGGGCCGAGCGCAGCGGGCGTCGAAATCGATGACCAGGACGCCCCTCTCCCGAAGTTTGCGCGAGTTCTCTGCGTGGGCGTAGGCGCTCGTCGCGTCGAACGCGATACGGACCTTGTCCTCTCCCACGTGCGGCAAGAGACCGTCCACCCCTCGGGAGGTCGTCCGAAGGCCCATCGTGGTCGCGCGCTTGAGGCCTTCGGAAGCCGGATCGATCCCGACCATCCAGACGGGTTCGATCCACTCGCTGCGCTTGGCCTTGTAGACGAGGTCCGTCCCGATATTTCCCGACCCCACGATCGCGCACCGAATCTTCATGGCTCCTCTGCTCGTACGCGCCCTCGTTCCTGCAGGGGCGCAGTCACACGAACGACACGCTCGCCTCGCCGATCCCGTCGAGCACGAGGCTCAATCGATCGCCGACGCGTACCGGCTCGAGGGGGACGAGCGAGCCCGACAGAACGACCTCGCCGGCCTCGAGCCGGATGCCGAACCGCGACAACGTGTTCGCGAGCCAGGCCACGCAGTAGGCCGGCGAACCCAGCGCGGCGGAGCCCACTCCTTGGCTCAGGGGCGTGCCGTTCTTTTCGACGGCGATCCGGCACGCTCGCAAGTCCAGCGTGCGGGGATCGGCCGAGCCGCGTCCGAGGACGAAGACGCCCGACGAGGCGTTGTCCGCCACCGTGTCCTCGATTCGGATTTTCCAGTCGCGGATGCGTGAGTCGACAATCTCGAAGCACGGGACGACGGAGGCGGTCGCCGCGATGACGTCACCCTCGGTCACGCCGGGGCCGGCGAGGTCTCGCCCGAGCAGGAACGCGATCTCCCCCTCGGCCCGCGGCTGGATGAGCAGCGAATGTGGGATCGCGGCGCCATCTTCGAACATCATGGCGTCGGTCAGGAACCCGAAGTCGGGCTGGTGAACGTCGAGCATCCGTTGGACGGCTTCGCTCGTGACGCCGATCTTCTTGCCGACGACTCGCTCGCCGTCGGCGATTCGCCGGGAGAGCATGCGCCGCGAAACGGCGTAACCGTGGTCGATCGTGACGTCCGGAAAACGCGCGGTGATGGGCTCGACGGTGCGCCGTGCGCGCAGCGCCGCATAGAGCTCGTCGCCCAGGCGGTCGGCTTCGACGGCCGCGCCGTTCACGCGCCCTCCTGGAGAAAGCGCGTGCACGCGTCGTTGAAGAGCGCCGCTTTCTCGACCATCACCCAGTGACCGCACTCGGAGAGGAGCAGCACGCGCGAGCTCTTGCAGCTGCGCGCCAGGGTGACCGCCCCGCTCATCGGGCAGAACTTGTCGTCGACCCCCCAGAGGCCGAAGATCGGGCACGCGATGCGCGGCAAGTCCGGCGTCAGGTTCGGCACCTGCAGGCGGCCCATGAGGCCCTTGGGCTGGAGCAACCCGATTTGCAAGCGTTGCTCGAGGAGCTCGTCGGTGACGAGGGAACGGTCGAAGAGCTGTAGCTCGAAGACCCGCCTCAGCGACTCGCGTGTGAGCCCGCCGGGATCCGTGAGCGCCTTCACCATGGCGCGGATGCCCTCCATCTTCATGTAGACGTCGCGCTCCTCCAGGCCACCCGGAGCCATGAGCACGAGCCTCTCCACGAGCTCGGGTCGTCGATGCGCCAGACGAATGGCCATCGCGCCGCCGTGCGAATTGCCAACGACGGCGCAGCGCGAGACTCCGAGCGCCCCGAGGAATCGCTCGAGCGCGCCCACCACGAAATCGAGCGTGTACTCCGCCGATTCCGGCTTGCTGGAGTAGCCGAAGCCGAGCGTGTCGGGGACAATCGCCCGGAAGCCGCGCTCCGCGAAGTAGGGGTAGTTGCCGCGGAAGTTGCTCCATCCGCTCGCGCCCGGCCCGCTGCCGTGAAGAAAGAGGACCGCGGGACCGCTGCCCGCCTCGTGGTAGTGCACGCGAAGACCGTCGCCGATCTCCGCGAAGTGGCCCTCGGGGACCGCTCGTGCGTTCATCGCTTCTCCGTGGTCGCGGCTCGCGAGCTCGCGCGCCAGGAGCTCGGGCGGGTGGTGCCCCCACTCGCTGATGTGGTCGTACGTCGTCGGCTGCCAGGTGGCGTCGTCGACGGTCCGAGCGCCCCACCCGTACTCGAACTCGAAGCCCGACGGGGTCCTCGCGTAGAAGGAGAACATGCGATCGTTCGGGTGCCGGCCGAGGGTGAGGACGATGCGAACGCCGGCGCGCAACGCGCGGTCGTAGGCGAGGCCGACGTCGTCCATGGAGGCGACCTCCAGGAGGAAATGGTGGATGCGCTTGCGCTGCGGCCCGCCCATGGCGACGGTGTGATGCCGGGAGCTCCCATGGAGAAACGTGAGGTCGACCGGATGTCCGTAGATCTCGCACGCGATCCGGTCCGACAAGCGGAAGCCCAGCAGGTCGCAGTAGAAGCGGCGGCTACGCTCGGTGTCGCTCGCGCTCACGACGACGTGCCCCAGCCCCTGCGCGCCCGTCACGAAGGAGGAGCGAACATGTCGCGAACGAAAAGGCGAAGGCGCACGCTCGCCGCCCGTGAAGATCTCGCACGGGTTACCCGCGGGGTCGCGCAGCCGGATCAGCCGCGCCACGTGGCGGCGCCGGGCTTCCTCGTCGCTCGCGGACTCCACCGCCACGCCGGCTGCGCGCAGGCGTGACACGACCTGGTCCAGCGCGCGCTCGCCCTCGACCTCCCACCCGAGGACCGAGACGTCGTCCGATGGGCCGCTCGTGACGAAGAAGCGGGCCGCCCACTCGTCGCAACGCAGGGTGAGGGATTGCTCGGTGCGCTCGCCTGCGTCGAGCCCGAGGACCTCGACCGCAAACGCCTCCCACGCGGGGAGGTCGCGCACCTCGAACCCGAGGTAACCGAGCCGCACGTCGTTTTCCATCGTGCCTGCCTCAGATGAAGTAGTCGCTGGTCTTCGTCCCGAGCTGCACGCCGCCGAAGTTGCGGCCGGGCTTCTCGGGGTTGTTGGCGTAGTGCGCGCGCGCGGCGTGCACGTCGAGGAAGTAGCGGAGAAGCGGGTTCGACAGGAAGATGGCGCGCCCACCGCTGGCCGTGAAGAGAAGGTCGATCGCCTCGACGCTCTTGACGACCGCCAGTGACGAATCGTGGCGAAAGCGGACGCGTCGATCGATGGGGATGTCCTGTCCCGCGCGGACGAGCGTCATCATCTCGTCGAAGTTGCGCTTCAGCACGAGCTTCGCTTCGTCGACGAGGGTCGCCGCCCGGGCGCACACCGTCTGGATGGCCGGATCTTCGGCGACCTTGGCGCCGTCGCTCGCGGCCACGCGCTTGGTGGCGTTCTCGAGGAACACGTCGAGCGCGCCCTGCGCGGCGCCGATCGCGGAGGTCGACACGGAGCGTACGAAGATCTGCCCGAAGGGAAGGCGATAGAGCGGCGACCCGTTGATCGCATTGCCGGGGCTCTGACGTTTGAAGCCGTCGATGAGCTTGTGCGTGCGGTGCTCGGGGACGAAGGCGTTCTCGACGACGATGTCCTTGCTCCCCGTCGCCTTGAGCCCGGCCACGTGCCAGTTGTCGTCGATGCGGTAGTCGCTGCGCGGTAGGAGAAACGTGCGCATCTCCGGCGGACGTCCCTCCGCTTCGGGCGGGACGAAGCCGCCGAGAAAGACCCACTGGCAGTGATCGCACCCGGAGGAGAACGACCACCGGCCGCTGACGCGGTAGCCGCCGTCGGCCCGGGAGATCTTCCCCGTGGGCGCGTACGACGACGAAATGAGCGTCCCCGAATCGGCGCCCCAGACGTCTTCCTGGGCCGCCAGCGGGAAGAGCGCGAGCTGCCACGCATGCACGGCGACGACCCCGAGCACCCATGCGCTCGAGGGGCATGCCGATGCGATCGTCATCTGGACTTCGAAGAACGTGCCCGGGTCGACCTCGAGCCCGCCCCACCTCGATGGCTGGAGCATTCGGAAGAAGCCCGCTTCGCGGAAGTCGGAGACCGTCTCGTCCGGGACGCGTCTCAGCTCGTCTGCCTGGGAGACGCGCGCGCTCAGCCCCGGCTTGAGGGAAAGAGCCCGCGCCACGAGGGCGTCCGGGGTGGATTTCTCATTCGGCATCGGCGCCTCCTGCCCGGTAAAACTGGCGATACCAGCGGCGTAGCTGGCTGATGGGTCCGTCGCCGTCGCAGAGGACCGGTTGGTCGCGGTAAAGCTTGTTCTCCCAGATCCGGATGTCGTCCTCGAAACCCGACTTGAGGTTCGCCATGTACTTGCCGACGTATCCCTGGGTCCTCTCGCGATCGCCCACGATCTTGAGCATCACGCCCATTCGCAGGTCGATCGATCGGGCGTCCACGGGCGTGTGAGCGACCAGCATGTAGTTCTGCAGCGCGCCGTCCATGCGCATCAGCAGATATCCCGGGCCGTGGTACGTCGACGATGACTGGAACGTGTCGACGCCTCCTCCCGGCAAGAACGCCCTTCCCTTCACGCGCTGAGTCGCCGTGTGCCCGGCTACGTCGAACGCGAAGTCATCGATGGCGGTATTGTGAACGCGGGGGAAGTGCGCGCGGTCCGCGAGGTTCTCGACCACCTCTCGAGGGTGGGTCTTGACGTGGTAGAGATTCGTCGCCCACGGCAGCCATGCCTCGTTTCCGTACTCGGGAATGACCGGGACGTCGTACGCGGCCGGCGCGCCGTCGGGGTCGAAATGCACGAGGACGACTCCGTTGATCTCGCGTGTGGGCCACGCGCGCTGCTTGGCCTTCGGCGGGATCTTCTTCGCGTAGGGGATCGCGACGCACTCTCCCGTGCCGCAATACCTCCATGCGTGAAAAGGACACTCGATGGTGTTCTCGACGACCTTGCCCCCGGCGCCGAGGTCGGCGCCCATGTGCGCACAGTACCCGTCGAGCACGCGCACGGTCCCGTCCTCGCCTCGAAAAGCGACGAGGCGCTCGCCGAAATATCGCAGCGACTTGGCGCTCTTGGCAGGGAGCTCCTCCGAGAAGGCGACGACGAACCAGCCTCGCGGGTACGGGCTCTGACCTGCAGGCGCTTCGTTCATCGTCACGGCGCGCTCGGTGTGAATCGCACCGGCAGCTCCTTGAAGCCGTTGATGAAGTTCGAGCGCAAACGCCGCACGGGCCCCGCCAGCTCCATGTCGGGTAGGCGCTTCAACAACTCTTCGAACATCACGCGGATCTCGAGCCGAGCCAGGTTGTTGCCGAGGCAGAAGTGCTGGCCCACGCCGAACGCCAGGTGCTCGTTGGGCGAGCGCCCGACGTCGAAGACGTCCGCGTCGGGAAACACGTCCTCGTCCCGATTGGCCGACGTGTAGTAGACGACGACCTTGTCGTTCTCCTTGATCTTGACGCCGCGCAGCTCCGTATCGCGCGTGGCGGTTCGGCGGAAATAGACGACCGGCGTGACCCAGCGCAGCATCTCCTCGACGGCCGAAGGAATGAGCGACGGGTCCTTCACGAGACGCGCGCGCTGTTCCGGATGCTCGATGAGCGCCAGGAGGCCACCCGAGATGAGATTGCGTGTCGTCTCGTTGCCCGCGACGGCCAGGAGAAGAAAGAACGAGTCGAACTCCATCTCCGAGAGGCTCGCGCCGTCCACCTCGCCGTTCATGAGAAGGGTGACGAGATCCTCTCCCGTCTTCCCCTTCCTGGCTTCGCTCAACGTGTTGGCGTAGATCCACATCTCCATGGCCGCTTGCTTGCCGTCGTCGAGCGTCGTCTGGAAATCCGGATCGTCGAACCCGATGAGACGGTTGGACCAGTCGAAGACCTTGATTCGATCCTCGAGCGGGATGCCCATGAGCTCAGCGATGACCTGGAGCGGCAGCTCGGCCGCGACCGTCCGCACGAAGTCGCACCCCCCCGTGGGTGCGATGTCATCCAGAATGGTGCGCGCGATCGCGCGGATTCGCGGTTCGAGACGCGCGATGACCCGCGGCGTGAAGCCCTGGCTCACGAGGCGCCGGAATTTGTTATGCTGCGGGGGATCCATGTTCAGCATCAAAAGCTGAATCGTGGACAGATCCTCCGGAGGGTAATCTTGGATGTTGGTGGCACCCCGGTGCGACGAGAAGCGACCGGGGTCCTTGCTCACGGTCACGACGTCGTCGTACTTCGTGACGGCCCAGAAGCCGCGCCCGTTCGCCTCGCGGTGGAAGTAGATGGGCGCCTCGTTGCGAAGGGTGGCGAGCGCTTCGTGAGGCACGCCGCGCACGAAGACGTTTGGGTCGAGGAGCTCCACTTCTGCGAGCCGCATGGATACAAATAGAACGCGTTTCACCCGACCGCGCAAGAGGTGCTTGCGGGGAAAATGAAACGTGTTCTATTGGGGGGACCCAAGGAAGGCGCTGCCCCCACGCATGCCCACCGACCCGCAACAGACCCCCCCGAGCCCCCATGTGCTCTTCGAGCAAGACGGGCACATCGCGACCGTGACCATGAACCGCCCCGAGGCGCGCAACGCCTTCGGGGCCGAGATGCTCGTACGTCTGGCGGACGCCTGGGAGCGCATCGACGGCGACCCGGAGGTGCGCGTCGCGATCTTGACCGGGGCTGCCGGCCATTTCTGCGCCGGCAGCGATTTGAAGGCGATGGCCGGCGGGTGGGCCGACGACGAGTGGAGCGAGCGTTTCAAGAAGGAGCCTGACCTTCACTGGCGGGCCCTTCTCCGGCATTACAAACTCAAGAAGCCGCTCATCGCCGCCGTCGAGGGGACGGCGGTCGCGGGCGGCACCGAGATCCTGCAGGCCACGGATATTCGTATTGCCGGCGCGGGCGCGAAGTTCGGAATCGCCGAAGCCCGCTGGGGGCTCTTTCCGCTCGGGGGCTCGACCGTTCGACTGCGCAGGCAGATACCCTACGCGCAGGCGATGGAGCTCCTGCTCACCGGCAAGCACATCACCGCGGAGGAGGCGCTTCGCATGGGCCTCATCGGGCGCGTAGTCCCGGAGGGGCAGGCGCTCGCGGAGTCGCGCAAGGTGGCCGAGCAGATCGCAGCGAACGGTCCGCTCGCGGTGCAGGCGATCAAGCGCAGCGTGATCGAGACCGAGGGACTCCCCGAAAAGGAGGCCCTCGCGAAGGAGCTCGAGAATCGGCTGGCCGATTCTCTCGACGCAAGACGCCAAAGAAGGGCCGCGCGCCTTCTCGGAGAAGCGAAAGCCCGACTTCAAGGGGCGCTGAACGGTTCCTATCTCGGGAGAGGCTGCTCGAGGCGAGCGGCGATCTTGTTGGCGAGGTCCTCGGCCGCTGGAAGAAGCGCTGGACCGAGCATCGCGTTGACGAGCGGTCCGGTGGGTCCCCCCGCGTCCATGCGAAGGCGAAACGTCAGCTGGGACCCGGGTCCGGAGGCCGAGCGAGGAGCGCGCGCCGGAGCCGGGCCGTGAATGCGCCGGAAGAAGAACCGGACGATCGCCTCGACCAACCGCGAAAATAACGAGCGCTTCGCGAGTGGGGCCGCCCGTGACGGGGCCTCGGACGCGGGCTGCATTTCGAGCGTGCCGCCGCCGTCCACTTGTTCGTTGAGGCCGGTCAGCGTGAACGAGACGCGGCTTGGCCCATTCCACTCCGTCACGTGCGCACGCAGGCGCACCAGCCTCGCGAGCAAGCCCACGTCGCCCTTGAGCGTCCAGACGGAGTCGGTCTCGCTGAGGATCTCGTGCGTCTGGTAGCCGGTGAGGAACGGCGCCCAGTTGTTCATGTCCTTGACGAAGTCCCACACGCGCTCGGGCGCGAGGGCAATCTGGGTCGTGTACTCCACTTCGGGCATCGCCGTGTTCCTTCCGTCGCTCCGCGCGTGGCGCGCCGTCATTCCCCCGCCGCAGCGGCGTGTCGCCCGGCGAGAAAGCCGAACGTCATCGCGGCCGAGATGGTCGCGCCGGCGCCCGGATATCCCGGGCCCGTGACGCCCGCCATCGCATTGCCGGCAGCGTAGAGCCCTGCGATGGCCGTGCCGTCCGGACGCAGCACTTGCGCTTCGACGTTGACCCGCGCACCGCCCTTGGTGCCGATGGCGCCCGGGTGAATCTGGATGGCGTAGTAAGGCTTCTTCGCGATGGTCCCGAGGTTCGGGTTGGGCTTCTGATCGGGGTCTCCGTAGAACTTGTCGTAGAGGCTCTCGCCGCGCCGGTAATCGCGGTCGATTCCCTCCAGCGCGAAGCCGTTGAAGCGTTCGACCGTCTGCGCGAGACCACGCGCGTCCACGCCAATCTTGTGCGAAAGCTCGTCAATCGATTCGGCGCGTACGAGCCACTCGGGCGCAGGCTGCCCCGGCATGAGCGTCATCAGGGCGTACTTCTCGAGGTACGAGTGATCGAGGACGACCCACGCGGGCAGGTTCGGCCGATCGTACGCGTTCGGCTCGAACGCGAAGAATGCCTTGGCCATGTCGTTGTAGTTCTGCGCCTCGTTGACGAAGCGTCGACCTTGCCGGTTGACGATGATGGTGTGCGGCAGCGACCGGGTGGCGAAGTCGCCGCGGTGGAGCTGCTTGCCGTCGTATTCCTCGCCGGGAACGACCAGCGACGGGCACCACCAGGCCTCGCTCATGTTGGCGAGATCCGCTCCCGCCGCCATGGCCATCTTCAGGCCGTCTCCCTCGTTCGTCGGCGGGCTGTTCGGGTGCGTGAGAACACCTCCGAGGAACTGCGCGGCGAGCGCGCGGTTCCACTCGAATCCGCCGGAGGCCAGGACCACGCCCCGACGCGCGCGTACCCACACGTCGCTGCCCGCGCGTTCCGCGCGGACGCCCACCACCCGACCGTCCTCGATCAGAAGCTCACGCGCGGGGTGAGCGAGCATCGGCTCGACTCCGCGCTCGAGAAGCGCCTTGAGGAGCCGCCCCGCGAGGGCGCCGCCGTAACAGATGTATCCTTTCGAGTAGCGCTCGCCGAGCAGCTTGAACGGCAGCTTGAGCGGCTTCGAGAACACGCCCCAATCGGTCGCCTCCGTGACCGACATCGCGGTCATACCGAAGACGGGGCTGCGCCGCAGCCGCGGCTTCCACGCGCCGAGCTCGTTGGCGTCGAAGAGACCCGGGTCCAGCGAGCGCCCCCCTGGCTTTCCGCCCTCGAATTCGGGGTGGTAGTCGGGATAGCGGGCCAGAGCGGCGAACTTGAGCGAGGTCTGCTGCTCGATCCACGCGAGCATCTCGGGCGCGGTATCGACGAATCGCTCGATGAGGACGTCCTCGCTTCGACCGTCGGCGAGGCGCTTGAGGTAACCGAGGGCCTCCTCGCGCGAATCTCGTACGCCTGCTTCCGCCAGGTGATGGTTGTTCGGGACCCAGACGACGCCCCCGGATACCGCCGTCGTTCCGCCCACCAGCGTGGACTTCTCGAGCACGGCGACCTTGGCGCCCGCCTCGTGCGCCGCGAGCGCCGCCGTCATCCCGGCGCCGCCCGTGCCGAGGACGACCACGTCCACCTCGTGGTCCCACTTCCGCTTCTTCTTGAACCACTCCATGTCGCTTGCCCTATGGGTTTGGCGCCCGTCCGGCGGCGTGATTCGCCGCGCGGTATCCACCGACCATTCCGCGGAGGTTCGACAGCCCGCTCTGGTAGCCCGCCCCGATGTCGAGGGGCGCCGCGCTGTTGCCCGCGGCGTAGAGGCCCGGAATCGGGCGGCCACGGACGTGCACCACCTGGGCCTCGGCGTTCGTGCGAAGGCCCGCGGCGTTGATGCCCACGCTCGCGACGTGGAGACGCAGACCGTAGAAGGGCGGCTCGTTCAGAGGGCCCAGGTTTGGATTCGTCCGGGCGCTGTCGCCCGTCATCATGGCGGCCCACGGATAGGTGCCGCGCGCGAAGTCCTCGTCGACCCCTCGTTCGGCCATGCCATTGAATCGCGCGACCGTGCGTTCGAGGCCGTCCGCCTCGATTCCCAGCTTGCCCGCGAGCTCCCGGAGCGTGGCGCCGCTCTCGACGAGGCCGGGCGGGAAGTCCTGACCGGGCAGGATCGTTCCCAGCGGATACTTGGTGCGAAAGTTCGAATCGAAAATCAGATAGGGAGGGAAATTGGGATGGCTCTGCGTCGTGCCGTCCCATGCGCGCGTCTTGGGCAGATAGTCGCGATAGAACGACTCGTCGGCGAAGCGCTCGCCCGCACGATTGACCCAGATGGCGTGCGGAAACCCTCCCTCCCACGAGCCTCGCCACAGCGGCTTGCCGTCGTGCTCCTCGCCCGGGATTCGATACCCGAAGAAGAGACCCAGGTTGTGAGCCGGAACCGCGGCGACGGCGGCGCCGACCTCGCCTCCCATGGTCATCGCGTCGCCGGCCACGCTCGGCTGCACCATCGATTGCCACTCCGGCAGAAGCTCGAACCACCGCGCCATCTCGGGGTTCCAGTCGTAGCCGCCGGCGGCCAGGAGAACCCCGCGTCTCGCCCGCACGCAGTAGTCCTTCCCGGCGCGCTCCGCGCGAACGCCGACCACGGCGCCATCTTCCACGACGAGCGCGCGTGCGGGCGTATCGAGCATCGCCGGAATCGCGCGGTCGACGACGGCTGCCTTCGTGAAATGCGCCATCATCCCGGGGCCAAACCCGCGCATGTCGCGCGCGAAACGCTTGCCCATCGTGGCGAAGTCCCAGCGCCGCACGTTGACGAACCCGCCCCAGGCGAAGAGCTCGTCGTGCGTGATTCCGTTCGGCATGTGCGGCGAGAGGTAGGTCCGCTTCTGCCAGTCGCCGAGCAGCTTGCCGTCGAAGAGCTCCGTCTCCAGGTACCGCCCCGCAGCGACCGTGCCCGGCGCCTTCGGATAGTGGTAGTCGGGAAACCCCGTGACGATTTTCCACCGCACGCCCGCGCGCTCCTCGAAGTACCGGGTCGCGATGCGCCCCGTTTCGAGCAGTACGCGCTGCAGCTCGGGGTCCGCATACCCTCCGGCGAGGAATTGCAAGTAGCGCATCCCCTCTTCCAGCGAATCGCGGATACCCGCGGACTCCTCCAGGTGGTTCGCGGGGACGAAGACCTCGCCGCCCGAGTAGGCGGACACGCCGCCGAGCTTCGGCGCCTTCTCGAGCACGAGGACCTTCAGGCCCTGGTCGTGCGCGACGATGGCGGCAGAAAGGCCGCCGATCCCCGAGCCGACCACGACGAAGTCGACGGCCTTATCCCACTTGCTCAGCCCGAACGCCATGCGAGGCTCCCCTCAGGCGATCATTCCGCCGTCGACGACGATGGTGGCGCCGTTGATGTACGTCGCGTCTTCGGACGCGAGGAACGCGATCGTGCCCGCGACCTCGTTGGGCTCGCCCATGCGTCCGAGGGGCATGATCTTCGCCAGCGCGCTCTGGGGGACGCCGTCGGGAAGCTTGAATTTCTCGATGAGGGGCGTGTTGATGCCGCCCGGGCAGACGCAGTTGATGCGCACGTCCTTACGCCCGTACTCGACCGCGAGAGCCCGCGTGAGCTGGACGACGCCGCCCTTGGACGCGCAGTAGGCAGCGCTGTAGGGATGCGAATGAAGGCCGGCCACCGACGACGTGTTCACGATGGCCCCCTTCGTCTTCAGAATGTGCGGGATCGCCTCCTTGCACGTCAGAAACTGCGCCGTGAGGTTCACCGCGATCATGCGGTTCCACTCCTCGAGCGGTGTCTCGGTCGTGCGCCGGAAGAAGCCGATGCCCGCCAGATTGATCAGAGCGTCCAGCCGTCCGTGCCTGCTCACGGTCTCGCCGATGGCCTCGGTGATCGCGCTCGGGACCGTGACGTCGCACGGGATCGCGAAGGCCTTGCCGCCGGCCGCGCGAATGGTCGCTGCCGTCTCCTCGGCGCCCTGCGCGTTCACGTCGGCGCACGCGACGAGCCCACCTTCGCCGCCGAATCTCTCCGCGGTGGCTCGTCCGATTCCCGACGCCGCGCCCGATACGAAGATCGATCGCCCTTCGAAACGCTTCATCGACATCAAGTGAAACATGTTTCACATGGCCCGGCAAGGGAGCCTTGCCGACGGCCATCCCGTGCGGTATTTCGTGGCTAGAACATGTTTCATTCGCTGCGTGTCGCCGAGGTCATCGACGAAACGCCGGACGCGAAATCCATCGTGCTCGACGTGCCGCCGGCCCTGGCCCGAGAGTTTGCGTACCGCGCGGGCCAGTTCCTGACCTTCGAGGTCGAGTCTGCGGGGGAGAGTCTGCGCCGCTCCTATTCCCTGGCGAGCTCGCCGGACTGCGATCCGGCACCGAAGGTGACCGTCAAGCGCGTGTTCGGAGGGCGCGTGTCCAATTGGATTCACGATCGCGTGCGGGCCGGCGACGCGCTCGCCGTCATGCGACCGGAGGGTCGCTTCGTGCTCCATGAAGAGTCGTCCCCGCTAATGCTCTTTGCCGCAGGAAGCGGGATCACACCCGTCATCTCGATCCTCAAGACGGCCCTCGCCAGGACCGATAGGCGCGCGACTCTGGTGTATGCGAATCGCGACGTACGCTCCGTCATCTTCGCCGACGAGCTCGCGAGTCTTCAGCGCGCGAATCCACTTCGGCTGCGAGTCGTGCACCGCTTCGACGACAGCGACGGCGTCATCGACGAGCCGGCCGTGAGGGCGCTCGCCGTCGAGCATCGCGACGCCTCGTGTTACCTCTGCGGTCCGACGCCGTTCATGGCGGTCGTGGAAAGGGGGCTCGCGAGCTCCGGAGTGGCCCCAGCGCGGATTCGCATCGAACGCTTCACCGCGGCTTCTCCCGCCACGACCGCCGCACCCGTCGCGCATGGAGAAGTACCCGATTTCGTCGATGTGGAGCTGGCGGGCGCGCGCCACCGTGTCCCGTACGTGGCGGGAAAGACGCTCCTTCAAGCGGCACGCGACGGCGGGCTCGACGCGCCCTATTCGTGCGAGGAGGGGTTCTGCGGCTGCTGCGCGTCCGACCTGCTCGAGGGACAGGTCGCGATGGCTGCCGACGACGCGCTCAGTGCCGAGGAGAAGGGACGGGGGATGATCCTTGCCTGTCAGTCGCGGCCACTCACGAGGCATTGCGCCTTCCGCTTCGTGGGTTGAGCTCCCCGAAACCTGAGCCAGAAGGGCTCCAGCTGCGTCCTCGGGTGCGAACGCGAGCAGCGACGTGGCGCGCCCTGCCGCGCACGTGGCTTGCCCCCTTGCGCCGAATGGGTTCGTTCGTCACCGTCGCGATACCGGCGCTGATGGCCTGCTGTGCGGCTGCGGCCGCAGGTTGCTCGAACTCGCAGCCCGCCGTCCGGCCCGTACCCGTGTCCGCGGTTGCGTCGGCGCCTCGCCCGGCGCCGTCCAGCCGGTCGGCTTCGCCTCGGCGCGGAGACGTCGGACAGCGCGAACGCCCACGGCCGTCCTTGCCTGTCGTCCGGCGGGCGGGCGTCGCCGCGCCCCAGCCCGAGGCGCCGGATCTGTCGGCGTTCGCAGCGGCCTTGTCCTCCTATTCCGCCTGGATCGACCGCTACACGGCGCTACCGCCCGATCAGAACACGGACGCCCTGCGCCACGCTCTCGACGCGGCCGCCGACGCCGTGGCGGTCATGCCTCTCAGCCAGGATCTGGCGCCCGCGGAGATTGCCGCAAACATCCACACGCTCGCAGGAAATTTCGCAGAGAACCCGCCGCTCTCACCGGAACAGTCGACGGTGGCGAGAGATACGTTTCAGCGAATCGAGGCCGTTCTGTCGCTCGCGGCGAATCAGCACTATCAGGACGCCCCCGCCGTTGCGGATGCCGTAGGCGCGCTCCACCTGCAGTACATGACGATCGATCCTTCGAAACCGCTCGGGTCGAACCTCGAGCTCGTCCATGTCCTCGGCTCGCTCGGTGCCGTCGAGCGCGTCTTCCGGACCATGGCTCTCGTGGTCGCCAACGGTTCGGCAGCTGGCGGCTAGGCCATCGGGGGTGCGGGGCGGGCATGGCTGTCGCAGGCTCACCGACCACGGAGGAAACCATGAAGGCACTCGCGCTCATCCTCACCCTGGGCGGCTCGCTTCTGACGGCGAACCTCGCGACGGCGCAGACGCACCCCAAAGCGCCAAGCGGAGAATACGTCGCGCCCCCCGCGAGGGAGCAAGGCAGCGCGGGCAACGAGCAAGGCGGCGGAGGTGAGCAGAACGAGTCGTCGAACGTCGAGCGAGTCTCCCCGCGAGACGCGCAGCAGCTTTCGCTCGAGCCCGAGGTGCAGGAAGGCCTGAACGGCTTCCCCGCAGGGGCGAAGGAGGCCATGAGCAAGGCGGCGCAGAACGGGCAGCTCATCGGCGTGTCGGAGCACAAGAGCCACGGCGGCGATACGTATTACGGAGGCGAGATCGTCCGCGACGGCATGGTCTTCGAGGTCAAGGTCGACTCGGACGGCAAGCTCCTGAGCTGGCACCCGAAGCTCGCCAAGTGATGCCCGGGCATGCGCGCGAGACCTCCTGGCCGGCGGGGCGCTTCCGGGCGGTGCTCGAGCTCACGGTTCGACCTTGCGAGGCCCATGACCTCCACAAGCTCGAGTGGTTCGGGCAGTTCACCGGCCATCGCGTGTTCATCGCCGCCCAGTTCGAGCGTCATCTCCGGGGAGAGAACCTCATGCTCGTCGCGGCTCATCGCGACTTTCCCGTGGGGCAGGTTTGGATCGACTGGACCCGATCCGCATCGGCCTCGGTCGCGAGCATCTGGGCGCTCCGCGTGATGGAGCCGCTCCAGGGTCTGGGGATCGGCGGCCGGCTCCTGGCCGCCGCGGAAGACCACGCTCGGGCGGCGCGGATGCACGCCGCGGAGATAGGCGTCGAGAAGCAGGCTACCGCCGTGCGCTCCATGTACGAGCGGCTCGGCTACGCGAGTTCGCGCGAGGAGATCTCGCAGGAGACCTACGTCGCGCCCGACGGAACCCCGCACGACTACGTATACGACTTATGGATCCTCACGAAGCTGCTCTCGCCCCGATGCCTTGCGCGGTGAGCGCGCTGGCGGGTGCGCCGCGCTCGGTGCTCATCGTCGCGGCGCATCCCGACGACGAGACGGTCGGCTTTGGAGCCGCGGTCGGGGAGCTCTCGCGCGGAGGCTGGCGGGTGGAGGTGCTCCACGTGACCGACGGAGCGCCGCGTGACCCGCGGTTGCGCCCGACGCTCGCTCACCTACCGCGCGCCGAAGCGGCACGAGCGCGAAGGGAGGAGGCACGGGCGGCGCTGCGGGCGCAAGAAATCGCGGATCCGGATCGCGTTCTTCTCGCGCCGCTCGGAGTCGCCGACCAGGAGGCGCCGCAGTCCGCGGCGGCGGTCGCTCGAGCGGTCGCGGATCGCATCGTGGAACGCGAAATTCGCGTCGTCGTCGCGCACGCCTACGAAGGCGGACACCCCGATCACGACGCCGTAGCCTTCGCGTCGCACGCCGCGGCTGTCCTGGCGCGGGCGCGGAGCCACCCCGTCGCGCTCGCCGAGATGAGCTCCTACCATCGGCTCGAAGGCGCGCTCGTGACGGGTAGGTTCCGCAGCGAGGGCGCTGCGACGGTCTGCGCTCGCGAGTGGTCGGCGCGGCTCGACGGTCCGGCACGGGCGCGAAAGCGCGCCATGCTCGGCGCGTTTGCCTCGCAGGTGGACGCGCTCTCGGCGTTCGGCGTCGACAGCGAGCCCGTACGCTGCGCGCCGAGCTACGACTTCGCCCGGCCCCCCCACCGCGGTGCGCTCAACTACGAGCTCTGGGGGTTCGGCGTGACGGGCGCCTCGGTCTCGGAGCGGCTCGTGTCGGCTGCGAAAGAGCTCGGTCTGGAGCCGACGAACCTCCGCGCGCGGCTCCAGCGGTCCATCGCGCCAAAGCGATACTTGTAGGGCTCCGCACCCCGCAGGAAGTCCATCTCCGCGCGGTGCATCGAGCGCGCGCGGTCGATCGTGTGCGCCAGGAGCATGGTGCCGGGGCTGATGCGCCTCAACTCCGGTTCGAAGCCGCTGATGTAGTAGTAAGCGGCGAGCGGGTCGTCGAGGACGAGCATCGCGGCCGCTGGCCTGTCGCCGATGCACAGCCCGTGAACACTGGCCATGCCGACGCCCGCCAGTCCGCTCACCGCGCGGGCGGTGAACTCGCGCACGTCGGGTGTGCTGAGAACGCCTGCCTCCTGCCGTGTCGCCCAGCGCTTCGCGTGCAGGCAAAAGAGGATGTCGAGCCAGCGCGCGAGCGAGTCGCCGGCGGGCGCCTCGACGAAGCGCACCGGTCCGAGCGCCTCCGCGCGGCGGCGGTAGTAGCGGGCCTTCTCGCGTATGCTCTCCGGCACCGGCTCGACCTTGGCCCCGAACGACAGGATGGGGCTCGGCTGCGTCAGCAGGCTCTCTTCGACGACCTGGCTCGGGGGCGGCGCGCCGAGGAGCGGGAGATCCGGGACGAAGCGCGTCGAGGAAAACCTCGCCGCCGTCGGCGCACGTTTCGCAGAGCATGGCCAGGAAGCGCTCGCTCGCCGCCGCGGCCACGCGCGGAAGCGCGATGACGTCGAGGTAGTCGCTGATTCCCTGACCGAGCAGGGTGAGTGCGGAGCCACGACCGCTCCCGCGAGTGGACATGGGAAGGAGCGCGACGAGCTTTCCCTGCGTTCGAGCTGCCAGCGCCCAGGGGCGGAGGCCTGAGGTGCCCCCGCAGAGGACCGACGCATACGGCAGCAGCCACTCCGGTCGCTGGAACGGCGTCGCCCACGGGCACCGCGCCGCGAGCGCCGCCCACTCATCGGCCAACGTCTCGAGCGCAGCTGCACCTTCGATCACCGACACCTCCAGCTCGGGCTCGCGCACCGAGACGCGAGGCGCGGCGCCGCCGGCGAGCTCGCGGTAAAGCTCGAGGTAGGACGCGACCATCGGCCCCGCCGAGAAGCGCTTCTCGGCGGTGCTTCGGCACCCCGAGGCCGACAGGCTGCCGACGCGGCCGATGGCTCGCGCCATCGATGGGGGATCGTGCACGAGAAAGCCGGTCTTTCCGTCCTCGACCACGTCCGGAAGCGCGCCGTGAGGGTACGCGACGACCGGCGTACCACTGGCGGCTGCCTCCATCGCGACGAGGGAGCTCGTCTCCGGCGCGCGGCTCGTGACGAGAAGGCAACGCGCGGCGGCCAGCAGCCGGCGCTTTCGCGTGAGCCCGATCGGTCCGATCCAGCGGTGAAGCCCCCGAAGGCGGGGCGCCACGTGCTCCTCGAAGTAGCGGATGTGCGCGGGGAAGGGCATGAGCGCCCCCGCGAGCACCAGCGGCAGGCCGGCTTCGCTCGCCGCGTCGAGCGCCTCGTGCACGCACTTCTCCTCGCAGATCCTCGCCAGGGCGAGCGCGAAGCCGCGCTTTCGGTTCGCTCGCGGCCGAAACGCGTCGAGCGCGACTCCGTTCGCGACGACGCGAAACGGTGCGGCCCACGAGGGCATCGCGCGAGCCTGGGAGTCGGAGACGCAACACAGGACGACGCCCGGACGCGCCGGCGCCAGTGCCTCGCGCGCGTACCACGCGACAGGCAAGTGCAGCGTGGCCAGCAGCGGTGGCCCCGCCGCGGGCATGTAGCGGTCGAAGTCGAGGCCGTGCACGTGGACGACGTCGACCGCCCAGGTCCGTAGGGCGCGCTCGACGGCGTGCGCCACCGCCGCGTGCGCGCGACCAATCGCCTTCGGCAGCGGCAACCCCTCGCTTCGAACGGGCAGGAGCTCACCCGCGATGCGAGAACCTTCGTGCGCGACGACCAGAGAGCGATGCCCCGCCGCCACGATGGCGCGATCGAGGAGCGCCAGGATCTGTTCCGCTCCCCCCGCGCTGTCGCAGCTCACCGGGGAGAACGGATAGGCGACAGACAGGATCGTGAGAGGACGGGCCGTCACTTTCGCGCCTCGAGCGCGAGCCCGACCCGCTCGTATATCACCGGCCTGTGGCGAGCCCAGTGGTCTCGCACCAGCTCCGACGCCGGGCGGTCGCCGAGTCGCCAGCCCAGGTCGAACGCGTTCAGCCCGCAGAAGTGAGCGCCGCACCGGCCCAGATGGGGCAAGTGCGGGGGAAACGGCGAGCAAATCGTCACCTCCGCCAGCGGCACGACCGAGGGGGGAGCGGCCAGCGAGAGAGCGGCGACCTGAAGTCCCTGCTCGTCGAGCTCCGTCGAGAGCACGCCGGACTCGCCGCGCAGGACCTCGGCGAGCGCCGAGCCGAAGTCGAACCCCGGCGGAAATCCGCGGATCCCGGCGTTGAGCGGTCTCGGGCCACACCGCGCGGCGAACCGACCGAAGCACGCGCGTACGTCCTCGAGGAGGAGGCACGAGGAGCCGCCGCGAAGCCATCGCGCGATGGTCTCGGGCAAGGTCCAGAGGACGCAGTCGTTGTCCAGCGAGAGCTCGTATCGCTCGGGAAACAACCGCAGGGGCGCGAATTTCCACGCCACCCCTTCGGCCATCGCCTCGTCGAGGTGGTCGCGAACGAGACGCGGAACCGCGCGCGTGACTTCGTGCCACTCGCACGCGACGGGCAACTCTCGAGCACGGCGCTGCGCGATCGGCAGGGGCACGCTGTTGACGCAGATCGCGTAGGACGCCCCGGTCCCAAAGGTGCGGTAGGCGCCCCAGACAGCGAGGCGCAGCGCCTCGAAACCTTCATCGCTGACATCGCCGATTGTCCACCTGAGCGCGAGCGCGTTCCCCATGGGCCCACCGGCGCTACGAGCAATTCCCGCGCGCGCGGCCAGGCTCAGCGAGAGCTCGAGCCGAGGCGCCGAGGCTACAGCGGGGCGAGGGAGCGCGGCGTGTGCGCCGCACGACTCGTGCAGCGTGACGAGCGAGGGAGGGCTATGGTGCTTCCGAGTTGAGTCAACCTTACTCTCCGTCGCCCTCGCTTCCCGATCCGCGAGCTCGGCCGCAGCCGTCTCCGCTGGGCGCCGGCCGTACTCCGCCGCTCGCCGATGGGTGGAAGCCCTGGACCGCCTACGGCCTCATCGCCGCGAACGTGGCCGCGTTCGCGTTCGAGCTCGCCCGCGGCGCGAGCCCGTCGGGACCCGACCCCGAGCAGATGATCGCCCTAGGCGGCAACTTCGGCCCGCTCACCTGTCATGGCGAGGCGTGGCGGCTGATCACGGCGATGTTCCTTCACTACGGAATCATCCACATCGGGATGAACATGGTCTGCCTCTACCAGATTCGCTTCGTCGAGCGGATGCTGAGCCGGGCGGAGTTTCTCGCGCTCTACCTCGCGGCGGGAGTGGTCGGAGGGTTCGCGAGCGTGGCCATCCACCCCCTGGCGGTATCGGCCGGCGCATCGGGCGCGGTCTTCGGAATGTTCGGCGCCTTCACGGGCGTGCTCGTCGCGCGCCGCGCGCGAATGGAGCCCGGGCTGTTTCGGCGCACCATGAGGAGCCTGGGAACCTTCTTCGCCCTCAATCTGGCGTTCGGCCTGTCCATGCGCGGCATCGACCTCACCGCGCACGTGGGAGGGCTGGTGACCGGATTCGTCGGCGCCTTCGCGCTCGCGAAGACCGCCCGACCCACGTCCAGGCCTCTCGTGCGAGCGCTGATCGTCGCCGCCGTCGGCGCCGCGATCGCCTTCGGGGGAATCCACGCCCTGCCCGGATGACCGGGCCGGTCGCCCGCGTCTCGACGGCGGCTCGCAACCCCAGGCCGCCGCAGACACCCGGCCGCCACCCGCGTAGGCTCGCGCGCGAGCGTCGTCCGAGGGGCGACGGGGACACGCGAGGTGAAATCGATGCGCAGGCGCGCGGTGTGGTGGGTTCTCGCTCTGGTGGCATGCGGCGACCGCTCGTCTTCGGTGCGGGCGAGGCAAGAGGCCGACGCCGGAGGCGACGCAACCGCGAGCGACGCGGGACCGAGCGAAGCCGGACACGACGGGGCCGCCGCCGCGCCGCTCGATTGCTCGGCCGACGACGACGACTGGCCGATGTACGGCCACGATCCGTGCAACACGCGCGCGCCTTCGAACGCGGGCGGAATCACGCCCCAGACCGCGCCCAAGCTCGCCATGAAGTGGATGTTCTCCGCCGCCGGCGACGTGTCGGCCACGCCCGCGGTGGTCGCGGGCCAGGTCTACGTGCCGGACTGGGGCGGCATGATGAACCGCATCGACGCGGCGACCGGAAAGGCGGTGTGGTCCAGGCCCGTCGCCGATCTCGCCGGGCTCACGCCCGACGGAGCCGCGCCCCCCGATCCGGTCATCTCGCGCGTCACGCCGGCCGTCACCGCCGGCGCGCTCGTCTTCGGTCTGTCGCGCACGAGCTTCGGCTCCGCGGACCCGCTCGCGTACGTCGTCGCCGTCGACCCGAGCACCGCCGCGCCGCTCTGGAGGACGCTGGTCGACGACCACCGCGCCGCCGGTATCACGGGCTCGCCGGTCGTCGAGAACGGGCGCGTCTACGTCGGCGTCGCCTCGCTCGAGGAGGCGCTCACGCTCTCGAGCGCGTACCCATGCTGTTCGTTCCGCGGCAGCGTCGTGGCGCTCGACGCGGCCACGGGCGCCGTCGTGTGGAAGACCCCGATGATCGACGACGACGTCTACTTCGCGAGCGACGGCAAGACGCCCGCCGGCTACGCGGGGGCGGCGGTGTGGAGCGGCACGCCGACCGTCGATCGCAAGCGCAAGACGCTGTACGTCACGACCGGAAACAACTACGCGATGCCGGCCGGCGTCACCTCGGCCCCGGCGGGCGATCACGTGGAGTCCATCGTGGCGCTCGACCTCGATACGGGAGCCATCAAGTGGTCGCGTCCGATGACGACCGACGACGTCTGGACCTTCGCCAACGAGAAGGGCCCCGACTTCGACTTCGGCTGCGGCGCGAACCTGTTCCAGGCGACCGTCGGCGGCACGACGCGCGACCTCGTCGGAGCCGGGCAGAAGAGCGGCATCTACTGGGCGCTCGACGCGGACACCGGCTCCGTCGCGTGGAAGACGCAGCTCGGCCCCGGCGGGCATCTCGGCGGAATCCACTGGGGTACGGCGGTCGACGGTGCGCACGTCTACGCCGGCGTGAACGACGAGATGGGCGCGGCCTATGCGCTGGGCGGTACCGGCGCGCAGGCCGGGACCAAGGCGACGGTCGGTTCGTGGGCGGGGCTCGATCCGGCGACCGGCGCGATCGCGTGGCAGGTCGCCAATCCGTCGATGACCGCGCCGCTCTCGGGCGCGAGCGTCAACGGTCCGGTTGCCGTCGCCGGTGGCGTCGTCTTCGCGGGGTCGATGGACGCGAAAGGAACGATGTTCGCGCTGGACGCTACTACCGGCGCGGTGCTCTGGTCGTTCGCGAGCGGCGGCACCGTCTACGGCGGACCGGCCATCGCGGGCGGCGTCGTCTACTGGGGATGCGGCTACCCCGCCGGGCGACTCGGCTTCGGCACGCCCGGGCAGAAGCTCTACGCGTTCGCCGTGAGCCCGTAGCGCGGGTTCCCTCAGTAGTTGATGTCGATCATCCGGATTCGCGAGAGGTCGGCGTTGTAGACGTCACCGCAATCGTGCATGGGGAAGCCGCCTCCCCCTTCCATGCTGCGCGTCTGCGGGATCGACGGATCCCGCGCCTGGAGCGCATTGAGCGCCGTCGTGAGATCCGTACCCCGGAACGTGACGAGCTGCGCCTTCTCGTGCTTGCCGGCCTCTTCCTGCGTGAGCGTCATGTAGGTCAGCATCTCGAGGTAGCAATTGTTGTTCGGGAGATAGACCTTCACCCCCGAGCCGGCAAAACCGACCTTGCTGTAGTAGCTGTCGGCGGCGGTCACGTCGCCGGTCGCGTCGCCGTAGTCTTCGAGATACCCGAAGAGCTGCGTGCTCGGCATGTGCTGCCCCAGCGACTGGCTCGTGACGCTGCCCGGGAGATACTGCACCCACTCGTTGACGTGGCCGTCGGGGTCGGTCGTCGTGAAGCTCAGGTTGCCCAGCGCATTCATCGCGGCGCTCGACGGAACCGTCACGCCCGCCTTCGCGAATTGTTGCCGGAGAGCCTCGGCGTCGCTCACGTAGAAGCCCCAGTTGGCGAGCTGGTACTGGGGACTTGTGATCGGCCGCTGGTAAAGTTCGATGTATTGCTGGTCGTTGAGCTTGACGAGGGCGAACCCGCTCGACGTCGTGACCGTGTCGTAGCCGAGGTACTTCGTCCACAGGTCGAGGACGCTCGCCCAGTTCTGGCTGCTGACGTTGTAGGCAATGTGCGCGAGGCCCAGCACCAGCGACGAGGCCATCTTGTTTCGCAGCGGGTCGATGATGATGTAGTTGCCCGTGAAGACGCCGCTGTCGGTGCCGGGGCTCGAATAGGCCATCGCCTTGAGCATCGTCACGCCGGAGGCGTTGGTGGCGAACGACACGCTCATGTCGGTGTTCACGGCCGACTCCATCGTCACGGGGCCCGTGTACACCGTGCCGTGCGTCTCGGTGGGCTCGCTGCCGTCGGTCGTGTAGCGGATGGTCGCGCCGTGCATCTCCGACGTGATGGTCACCGGCGTCGGCCCGTAGAAAGGACCGGCCGCGGGGTTGAACGCGATCCCGGTGGGGCCCGGCGGTGCGCCGGAGCTGCCGCTGCTCGATCCGCTCGCCCCCGAAGAGCCGCCGCTCCCGGAGTTGCTTCCGCTCCCGGAGTTGCTCCCGCCGTTCGACCCGCTCCCGGTGCCGGAGCCGCTCGCGGCACCCGAGCTGCTTCCGCCGCTGGAACTTTCGCTTCCTGATGAACCGCCGCTGCCCGAGCCCGCTCCCGTGCCGAGCTGCCAGCTGGCCTCCGAGGATTCGCACCCGGCGGCGACGGCCAGGAACACGACACCGACGCCGGCGAGGCCGGCGGTCCGGAGAAGCCATCCGAGGCGCAAGCGCGCGCCGGTCTGAGGCAGGCCGAAAGACGTGAGCTCCTGGGGCATCCGATTCCTCCGTCCCCCATTTCGAGACCGCGACGCCCCCCCCCGTTCGAGCCAGCTATGCAAAGGAGTAACCGGGGGCGCGCTGCGTCAGGCAGGATTCGAATGCATGGCGGCCCATGGGATGGCGAGCCAGCCGTCACCCGTCGTGGATCGCCCATGCCTGGATCGGCGGTTATCCAGGCGGCGCGGGTTGCCGGCCCACCCTCGAGCCACCCTCAAGGGCTGGCGACGCACACGTCGCGTACCGTTCCCACGAAGGCCACGGTCCCCCCGCCGTCGATCTCGCAATGGTCGCTGCCGATCGCGAGCGGGGGCAGCACCCCGAACGATGTCGGGGAGCTCGTCGACCCGGACGGAGCTCCGTCGATCGAAATCGTGAGCGTGCCTGCGACACGGCTCACCGAGAGCTCGTGAAAGCTCCCGTCATTCACCGGGGCACCCGTGCTGACGAGCTCCACGTACGGTGTCACCCCGTCGTCGGTTTCGACCTGCACCGAGCCGCTCGCCAGGCGAATGTCCCAGAACAGGCCGTGGACGCAGCGAGCGCGCTGGTTGACGAGTGCGGTCAGTCCGGTCTGCACGGTGGAGACAGAGAGCGAGACGTGAAAGTCGTTCGTGCCGATGTTCGAGAGATCGTCGCGGCACGCGGGCGCGTCCGCGGGCGCGTCTTGCACCCCGGATTCGCCGGCCTGAGCCTCGGGAGCCGCCCTGTCGCTCGCAGGCCCGTCGCTCGGCATGCCGTCCGCCCCAGTGCTCGAGTCGGCGAGAGAGCCCTCGGCGTCACGCTCGTTCGCTGCGTCGGACCCCGACGATGACGGCGCCGCTTCCGGCTCGTTCGTCGTGTCTCCGGCGGCGGTTGCGTCGAGGCCAGCATCCGCGGCCTCGGCATCCGGGGCCCCACTCGACAGCCCGTCGGTGCTCACGAGAAGCGAGCAGGCGACGAGCATATACGAGCACGCAACGCCGCTTGCGAGGAGCAAGCAGGCCCGAGACTCCGCCATCATCCCAGGATACCGCCAAAGCCATCGTGGCACCGGCCGGGGAACGCGTTCCCCGACCGGAGGGAAACGATGGCGGAGCGCCATCACGTCTCTCTCGCGCCGGGGAGCCCATTCCCCGGTCCCAGAATCGTCGTGTGCTCGCTCCTCTCCTTCGCTCTCCACCCGGGGAGCTCGTTCCCCGTCCGCACGATCGACGTCGGCCGCGCCCTCCGCGTCGCGTGCACACGCCGCATGCCGCTGCTCCCGCGGGGGAACCGCTAGCGGGAGATCGAGTGGCGCCTCGCCGTCGAGCGAGAGCGCGCCCTCGAGGCGGAGATCCGGGCGATTCACGCGCGCATGACGCTGTACCTGCGCTCTCATTACGGGAAGAAGAGCGCGCGCCTGCGCCTCTTCGGGCTCATGCCCAGCACGGGGCCCGAGATCCCGGTCGAGGTGAAGGCCCGCGCGGTCGAACGCCGCCTCGAGACGCGGCGCCTTCGCGGGACCCTGGGGAAAAAGCAGCGAAGCCGCATCAAGGGCTAGCCGGCTCGACCCCCGCGGGGTTGAAACACGTTCTATTCTGGCGTAGCGTCCACGCTCATCCCCAGCGCCGCAAGGAGAGCGTGACGATGGCGAACTTTGGATTCTGGAAGGTTGCCCAGGACGATCCCGCGCACGTCGCCGTCGTCTCCGCCGAGGGAGAGCGCATCACGGCCGGCGAGCTGCTGGGCGAGTGCAACCGGGCGGTGCACGGCCTGCGCGAGCTCGGCCTGAAGCGCGGCGACACCATCGCCGCCATGGTCACCAACGAGCCGGCGATGCTCGAGCTCTATCTCGCCGCGACGCAGGCGGGCCTGTACATCACGCCCATCAACAGCCATCTCGCCGCGCCCGAGGCCGCGTACATCATCCAGGACTGCGACGCGAAAGCGGCGTTCGCCTCCGCGCGCACGGCGGACACGCTCGCCGCGGCGCTCGACTCGTTCGCGTTCCCGCGCGCCGGGCGGTTCTCCACCGCGCCCCACGCGAGCTTTCGTCCCTACGCCGATCTCAAAGCCGGCCAGCCCACGTCGATGCCCGCCGAACGCACCGCCGGCGCCTCGATGACGTACACGTCGGGCACCACCGGGCGCCCCAAGGGCGTGCGCCGCGCGCTACCGCCCGTCGAGCCGGAGGCGATCGCCGAGCCGCTCGCGCTCTTCTTGCGCCTCTTCGGAATCACGCCGCACGACCAAGGCGTGCACCTCGTCGTCTCGCCGCTCTACCACACGGCCGTTCTCAACTTCTGCACCAACCACCTGCACTTCGGGCACGCTGTCGTGCTCATGGACAAGTGGACACCCGAGGGAACGCTCGAGCGCATCGCGAGGCATCGCGTGACGACGACCCACATGGTGCCGACTCAGTTCCGCCGCTTGCTCGCGTTGCCCGATTCGGCGCGCGCCGCGGCCGACCTCTCGTCCTTGCGCCACGTCATCCACAGCGCCGCGCCCTGCCCCGTGGACGTGAAACGCCGCATGATCGAATGGTGGGGCAACGTCATCTACGAGTACTACGCGGCCTCCGAGGGTGGCGGCACGCTCGCGACGCCGCAAGACTGGCTCGCGCACCCGGGCACGGTCGGCAAGGCGTGGCCCATCTCGAAGATTCGCGTCACGCGCGACGACGGCTCCGACTGCGCGCCGCGCGAGGTCGGCACGGTCTACATGAGCATGGGCGCGCACAAATTCGAGTACCACAAGGATCGCTCGAAGACCGACTCGACCTACAAGGGCGACTTCTTCACCGTCGGCGACGCCGGTTACCTCGACGAAGACGGCTTTCTCTACCTGTGCGACCGCAAGAACGACATGATCATCTCCGGGGGTGTGAACATCTACCCGGCCGAGATCGAGTCGGTGCTGGTCGTGCACCCGAAGGTGCGCGATGTGGCCGTGTTCGGCATTCCCGACGACGACTGGGGCGAGCACGTCAAGGCCGTCGTCGAGCTCGCGCCGGGCGTCGCGCCGGGCCCGCCGCTCGCCGAGGAGCTCCTGGCCTTCTGCAAGGAGCGCCTGGCCGCCTTCAAGTGCCCACGGTCCATCGATTTCGCCAGCGAGCTTCCGCGCGACCCCAATGGCAAGCTTTACAAGCGCAAGCTCCGGGACCCCTACTGGGCCGGGCGCGACCGCGCGATTTGAGGCACGGTTGGGACGGGAGCCGGCCCAGAACCTGGCAAGATGCTGCCGGGGGGCAGGACGAATCGTGAGGAGGAATCGGCGATGGTGACGCAGGTGACGAGCGTGAAGCATTACTTCGATACGTTGCCCGAGCGCTTCGTGCCCGAGGCGGCCAAGGGCGTGAACGCCGTGTACCAGTTCGAGATCGCCGGCGACGGCGGCGGCACGTACCACGTGAAGATCGCCGACGGCACGATGCAGGTGGTCGAAGGCCCGGCCGAATCGCCGAGCGCGACGATCAAGATGGCCGCGGACGACTACGTGCAGATGGCCAACGGCAAGCTGTCGGGCACGATGGCCTTCATGAAGGGCAAGCTGAAGGTCACCGGCAACGTCATGCTCGCGCAGAAGATGCAAGCCTTCTTGCCGCCTGCGAAGTGATCGACCCGAAGGGAGAGAATGCGGGCGTGCTACCTGCACGCCCGCTGATCGTGGCTTCCGAGCGTGCCCGGCTGGCGCAGGTCGGCTGGGACGCGCCTCTCGAGTACGACCCTGCGGCGCCGCCCGCGGCGCTGGAGCCGGGGACCGTGCGCATCGCGGTCGAGGCGTGTGGTGTCTGCCACCGCGATCTGCTGGATCGCGAGGGGCGCTTTGCGTTCGTTCGTCTGCCCGTCACGCCCGGCCACGAGGCCGTGGGGCGCGTCATCGAGGTCGGCGAAGGCGTCTCTGGTCTGGCCATGGGGGACCGCGTGGCCACGATGCACCGCGACGCGTGCGGCGAATGCGCGGCCTGCCGTGCGGGCGAGACGTCGCAGTGTGTCTCCGCCGCGCACGTGTTCGGGCTGCTCGCCGACGGCGGTTACGCGAGCGAGATCGTGGCGCCGCCGTCGGCCCTGTACCCGGTCCCCGCCGACCTTCCCGCGCAAGACGCGGCCATCTTGCATTGTACGTTCGGAACCGCGTACCGCGATTCTCGTGACCCTCGGCAAGGTGTGCGCCGGCGAGCGTGTGCTCGTCACCGGCGCGAACGGCGGCGTGGGGTCGGCCGCGGTCCAGGTGGCGATGCGCGTGGGCGCTCGCGTCGTCGCCGTGGTCCGCGACGAGAAGAGCGCGGCCTTCGTGCGCGAGCTCGGCGCCGGCGAGGTCGTCGTCGACGGCGACGGCCGCTTCGCCGACCGCGTGGAGCCCGTCGACATGGCGCTCGACACGGTGGGCGCGCCCACCTTCCTCGGCGCGCTGCGGGCGCTGCGCATCGGCGGGCGGCTCGTCGTCGTCGGCAACGTGACGCGCGAGAAGGTGCCCGTGAACCTCGGGTTTCTGGTGACGCGCGGGTTGACCGTGATTGGCGGCAGCGGCGCGACGCGCGACGAGATGCGGGCCGTCCTGGCGATGCACGCCGCCACCCCCTTTCGCTTCGTCGTCCGCCGCATGCCGCTCGCCCGCGCCGACGAGGCGCAGAGGCTGGTTCGCGCCGGCGGCGTCCGGGGCCGCATCGTTCTGGAACCGGAGTATAGGAAGAAGCCATGAGACTCGGATTGATGATGGGTTACTCCGGCGCGCAGGTGTCCCTCGACATGGGGATGATTCGCGAGGCCGAGCGCCTCGGCTTCCACTCCGTCTGGACCGCGGAGGCATGGGGCTCGGACGCGGTCTCGCCCCTGGCGTGGATCGGCGCGCAGACGACGAAGATCAAGCTCGGCACGGCCATCATGCAGCTGCCCGGACGCTCCCCTTCGAACACGGCGATGACGGCGATGACGCTCGACCAGCTCTCCGGCGGGCGCTTCATCCTCGGTCTCGGCACCTCGGGCCCGCAGGTGGTCGAGGGGTGGCACGGAGTCCCGTTCGACAAGCCGCTCTCCTGGCTCCGCGAGTACGTCACCATCGTGAAGGCCATCTTCGCGCGCGAGCGTCCGCTCGAGTTCCACGGAACGCGCTACCAGATTCCCTACCGCGGCCCCGGCGCGACGGGCCTCGGCAAGCCGCTCAAGAGCATCCTCCACGGGCGCAAAGACCTTCCCATCTACACGGGGTCGATGGCGCCCAAGAGCCAGGAGATGAGCGCGGAGATCGCCGACGGTCTGCTCCTGACGTGCATGCACCCCGAGCGCTTCGACGTCATTCAGCCCCACCTCGAGGCCGGCTTCGCGAAGGCCGGCGGCGGCAAGAGCCTGGCGACCTTCGACGTCGCCCCGACCATCGCGTGCATCGTCGGCTCCGACCTCGACGCGTGCCGCGCCCCGCTCAAGATGAGCCTCGCGCTCTACATCGGAGGCATGGGCGCGAAGGACAAGAACTTCTACAACGAATACATCCGCCGCGTCGGCTACGAGGCGGAGGCCGTGAAGATTCAGGATCTCTTTCTCGCCGGCAAGCGCGAGGAAGCCATCGCCGCCGTGCCCGACGCGCTCGTCGACGCGCTTCACCTCGTCGGTCCGGCCGAGCGCATCCGAGAGCGCTTCGCCGTCTGGAAGAAGCTGCCGATCGGAACCCTCATCATCGGCACCCAGCAAATCGAGGCGGTTCGGCTCCTGGCGGAGCTGGCGCAGTCGTAGGGCGAGATGGCGATTGGCTGCGGAGACAGACTCGAAGTTTTCGCCGTGCCGGGGCTCCCCGTGCTGCGCGCCGGGGACGATCTGCCCGCGGCCGTCGTCCGTGCGCTCGAAGGGTCGAAGGTCGAGCTCGCCGACGGCGACGTCGTCGTCGTCGCGTCGAAGGCGGTGTCGCGGGCCGAGGGCCGCTTCGTCGATTCTGTCCACCGTTCGGCCTTCGCCGCGCGCGCAGGAGCTCGCGCGCACGACTGGCGGCGACGAACGCGTGGTGGAGGTCGTGCTCGGCGAGGCGCAGGCGGTCTCGCGCGTCGCGCGGGATGCCCTCATCGTGCGGCACCGCCTCGGCTTCGTGTGCGCCAACGGCGGGGTCGATCTGAGCAACGCGATGCCCGTTCCCCAAGGCAGCGCGCCGCCGTCGGGCGGCCCCTGGGCGCTCCTCTTGCCGCGCGATCCCGACGCCTCGGCCGAACGCCTGCGGCGCGCCCTGACGGCCGCGAGCGGCGCGCACATCGGCGTCGTCGTCAGCGACTCGTTCGGCAGACCGTTCCGGCTCGGCTCCGTCGGCGCGGCGATTGGCGTGGCGGGCCTTCCGGCGCTGTGGGACCGCCGCGGCGAGCAGGACCTCTTCGAGCGAAAGCTCGAACACACGATGACCGCCCTGGCCGATCAGGTGGCCGCGGCGGCCGATCTGGTCGCAGGCCAGGCAGGCGAGGGGCGGGCGCTCGTCGTCGTGCGAGGGCTCTCGTTCGACGTCGGCACGCACGCCGCCAGCGAGCTACTGCGCCCCGCGGACAAGGACCTTTACGCATGACTCTCGCGTCCGGAGCAGTGGTGGCCCTTTCGGGCGGCGTCGGCGGCGCTCGTCTGCTGCGCGGCCTGGCTCGCGCGCTTCCGGCGGGGGCGCTCACGGCCATCGTCAACACGGGAGACGACTTCGAGCACTGGGGTCAGTACGTCTCGCCCGACCTCGACACGGTCATGTACTCGCTGGCGGGGCTCTCCGACGAGGCTCGCGGCTGGGGACTCGCGGGCGAGACGTTCGCGCTCGTCGAGGCGATGCGGCGGTACGGCGAAGACGAACTGGTTTTCCATCGGCGACCGCGACATGGCCACGCACCTCGTCCGTACGAGGGCCCTGGCTCGCGGCGAGCGGCTCACCGCGGTGACCGAGAGACTCTGCAGCGCCCTCGGCGTGCGCACGCGCGTGCTCCCGATGAGCGACGAGCCCTGCCGCACGATGATCGACACGAGCGAGCATGGTCCGCTGCCCTTTCAAACATGGTTCGTTCGCCACCGGGCGGCGCCGGTCGCGCGGCGCGTCTGGTTCCAGGGAGAGGCCCGCGCGACGAAGGCGGTGACCGACGCCCTCGAGCGCGCCGAGCTCGTCGTCATCGGACCCTCGAATCCGTACGTGTCCATCGACCCGATCCTGTCGCTGCCGGGCGTGCTCGAGGCCGTCTTCGCGCGCCCCGTCGTCGCCGTGAGCCCCATCGTCGGGGGTCAGGCGGTGAAGGGGCCCCTCGCCGCGATGATCCCCGTGCTCGCCGGGGTCGCGCCGTCGGCCGCCGCCGTCGCTGCGCATTATCCGCGGCTGCGCGGCATCGTCGTCGAGCGAGGCGACACGGTCGCCGGGTTGCCCGTGCTCGCGACCGAGACCGTGATGCGCGGCGAGGCCGATAGCGAGCGGCTCGCGCGAGAGACGCTCGATTTCGCGGCGACCCTGCGCCGGTGAAACACGTTTCATTTCGTGCTACGTTCGTCGCGCATGGACGAGGGGCGGCGCGGCGATCGAGAGCTCGTCACGATTCCCAGGGCGCTTCACGCAGCGGCGCAGCGGTACTCGGACCGCCCCGCGATCGTCGACGGCGCCGTCGCGCTCACGTTCGCTGCGCTCGCCGCCGAGGTCCGGCGCCTTTCCGGCGCGCTCGTCGCCACGGGCCTCTCGCGCGGAGACCGCGTGGCGATATGGGCTCCCAATGGCTGGCAGTGGATCGTCGCGGCCCTCGCCGCGCAGTCCTCGGGCGCGGCGGTCGTGCCGATCAACACGCGCTTCCGGGGCGAAGAGGCGGCCTACGTGCTGAAGAAGAGCGCCGCCCGGGTGCTCTTCACGACGACCGACTTCCTGGAGACGGACTACGTAGCCATGCTGTCGGCGTCCGGAGCGTCGCTCCCGGCGCTCGAGCGCGTGGTCGTCACGAGCGGCGGAGCCCCGAGCGGAGCCGAGAGCTGGGCGGTCTTCGCGGCCCGCGGTCAGCTCGCACGCGGGGCCGACATCGACGACCGCGCGCGTGCGGTGGAGCCCGACGACCTCTCCGACGTGATGTTCACCTCCGGTACGACGGGTCACCCGAAAGGCGTGATGTGCACGCACGCCCAGACGCTCCGCGCGTTCCGCGACTGGAGCGACATCGTGGGTCTTCGCGAGGGCAATCGGTACCTCGTCGCGCTGCCGTTCTTTCATAGCTTCGGCTACAAGGCCGGCTGGCTGGCGTGCCTCATGGCAGGGGCGGCGACCTATCCGCTCGCCGTGTTCGACGTGAACGGCGTGCTCGACCGCGTCGAGCGCCACGAGATCACCGTTCTGCCCGGCCCCCCGTCGCTCTACCAGTCCATCCTCTCACGTCCCGACAGCGGAACGCGCCGACTCCGCTCGCTGCGCCTCGCGGTGACGGGCGCCGCCGTCATCCCGGTCGACCTCGTCGGACGCATGCGCGACGAGATCGGCTTCCAGACGGTGCTCACCGGGTACGGGCTGACGGAGGCCACGGGTGTCTCCACCCTCTGCCGACCGGGCGACGATCCCGAGACCATCGCGACCACCTCGGGCCGCGCGATCCCCGGCGTCGAGGTGCTCGTCGTGGACGACGACGGGCGCGAGGTGCCGCGCGGGACGCCGGGCGAGGTCGCGATCTCGGGGTACACGGTCACGCGGGGCTACTTCGACGACGACGCGGCCACCGCGTCGGTGCTCGACGCCTCCGGACGTCTCCGCACCGGGGACATCGGCGTCATGGACGCGCGGGGGTACCTGCGGATCACCGATCGCAAGAAGGACATGTTCATCGTCGGCGGATTCAACGCCTACCCCGCCGAGATCGAGTCGGTGCTCGCGAGGCACCCCGCCATCGCCCAGGTCGCCGTCGTGGGCGCGCCCGACGCGCGCCTCGGCGAGGTCGGCGTCGCGTTCGTGGTGCTCCGCTCCGGCGAGCGCCTGAACGAGGGCGAGCTCGTCGCCTGGAGCCGCGAACGGATGGCCAACTACAAGGTGCCGCGGCGCTTCGTGGCGGCCGACGCGCTGCCGACGAACGCGACCGGGAAGGTGCTCAAGTACCGGCTGCGCGAGACCGCGAAGGGGATTGCCTGAACCCCGAGTGGCGGGGAGTGGTCGCGTCGACGAGCTCCCTGCGATCGCCGTAGACCCGCGCGAGGAAGCGCGTCACGCCGTCGAGAGCATGAGCCGTGCGCACCGAGGGGAAGATCTCGAACGCGTGCTGCGCGCCCGGTATCTCGGCGTACGCGACCACCTCGCGCGAGACCGTGCGAAGCGCGCCGAAGAAGCTCCGCGCCTCGGCCACGGGGCAGAGTGAGTCGTGCGTGCCGTGCACGATGAGGAACGGCGGCGCGTCGGCGTGGACGCGCGCGATGGGCGAGGCCGCGTCGTAGGCCGCGCGCGCCTGAAGGCGCGGGCGCTTCATGACGTGGCGCTCGAGCAACCGCTGCATACCGGCGTGGTGGTAGTGACCGTGGCGGTCGAGCAGATCGTACACGCCGTAGAATGCCGTGCAGGCCTGGACCGAGGTGTCGCTCGCCTCGAAGCCGGGCTGGTAGCGCGGGTCGTTCGACGTGAGCGCGGCCAGCGCCGCGAGGTGACCGCCGGCCGAGTTGCCGCCCATGACGAGGAAGTCGGGGTCGGCGTCGTACTCGTGAGCGCGCTCGCGGATCCAGGCTATCGCGCGCTTCACGTCGACGAGGTGGTCGGGGAAGGTTGCCCGGGGGCTGAGCCGGTAGTCGACCGAGAAGCACGTCCACCCGCGCGCGGCGAGGTGCTGAAGCAGCGGAAGGCCCTGCCGCTTGCGGTGCCCGATCATCCAGGCGCCTCCGTGCACGTAGACGAAGATGGGCCTCGGGCCGAGGCCGCGTCGTTTGCCGCGGTGCACGTCGAGGCGAAGCGAGACGCCGTCGCCGCGCCAGAACTCGAGGTCCTGGGTGCAGGTCACCTCTCGATGGCGAACCGGGAAGGGGAGCGCGATTCGACCGATACCCAGAGCGGGCGCGAGCCAGTCGCGGGTGCTCTCGTCCGCCCCGGGCGATGACTCGCCGAACGCGTCGCGAAGCGCGCCCTCGAACGCGTGGCGCGCGCGCATGGCTCGAACGTGCGACACGAGCAGAAGCGCGCACGCCGCGCCTGTCGCAGCGAGCCCGGCGACTCCCTGCCACGCGCCGAGGGCTCCTGCGTGGACGAGGACCGCGGCGCAAACCGCCAGGCCAGCCACGGCCTGCGGGGCGAGCTCGCCGACCAGCCAGCCGGAGAAGAAGCTGACGATCGCGACGGGTCCCGGCGCGAACACCGGTCGCAGAACGTTGGCGGCGAGCACGAAGCCGGCGCTTCCGATCGCGAGGAGGATGCAGGCCGCGAACATGGCCTACTTTACGCGCGCTCGACGACCAGTGCCATGCCCTGGCCGCCGCCGATGCAGAGGGTGGCCAGTCCCAGGCGGCCGCCTCGTTCGGCGAGCGCGTGGAGGAGCGTGACCACGAGGCGAGCTCCGGTCATCCCGAAGGGGTGGCCCAGCGCGATCGCGCCGCCGTGCACGTTGAGCTTGTCCTCGGGGATCTCCAGGGCGCGGGCGCAAGGAATGACCTGCGCCGCGAAGGCCTCGTTCATCTCGACGAGATCGATGTCGCGCATGGTCAAGCGGGCGCGCGCGAGGACGCGCCGCGTGGCTTCGATCGGTCCGAGACCCATGACCTCGGGATCGACGGCGGTGACCGCGCTCGCGACGACGCGCGCCAGGGGCGGAATGCCGAGCGACCGGGCGCGATCGGCGCTCATCAGGACCAACGCCGCCGCGCCGTCGTTCAGCGGGCAGGCGTTGCCGGCCGTCACGCGGCCGTCGGGCCGGAACGCGGGCGCGAGCGCAGCCAGCTTCTCCACCGTCGTGCCGGGGCGCGGGCCGTCGTCGCGATCCACCACCCGTCCATCCGCCAGAAGTACCGGGGTGATCTCGCCCGCGAAGAACCCCCGCTCCTGCGCCGCCACGGCGCGCGCCTGCGAAGCGGCGGCGTACGCATCCATCTCCTGGCGCGACACGTGCTCGCGATCGGCGACGTTCTCGGCTGTCTCGCCCATCGCGATGTACACGTTCGGGAGGCCCTCGGCGCCGAAGCGGGCGTTCTTGGTGTCGGGCATGCCGTCGGCCTTGCCCTTGCCGAAGCGGCTCACGCACTCGACGCCCGCCGCCACGAACGCATCGCCCTCGCCGGCCGCGATCGCGTGCGCGGCCATGCGGATCGCCTGCAGCGACGACGCGCAATAGCGGTTCACGGTCGTGCCGGGCACGTTGCGCATGCCCGCGAGGAGGGTGACGACTCGGGCGAGGTTGTAGCCCGCTTCTCCCGCGGGCTGCGCACACCCCAGCACGAGGTCCTCGACGGACGCGGGGTCGAGCGCGGGCACCTTGGCCAGCGCGGCGCGCACCACCAACGCCGCCAGATCGTCGGGGCGCACGTCCACCAGGGAGCCCTTGTTGGCGCGCCCGATCGGACTGCGGGCGGTCGCTACGATCCAGGTATCGGCCATGTCAGCCTCCGTACGCCTTTCTTGGGGTGCGTCCGCGCGCCACGAGGTCGCGCACGGCCGGTCCGATGTCGCGCGCGCCCCAGCGGGCCCCCCGGTCGACGGTGGGCCCAGGTTGCCATCCTTCGGCGATGCTGATGCTGCCGCCGCTCAATTCGAAGACGCGCCCCGTCACGTCGCGCGAATCGGAGCTGGCGAGCCACGCCACGAGCGGCGCGACGTTCTCCGGGGCCATGGTGTCGAACCCGGCCTCGGGCTTGCGCATCATGTCGGCGAACACCGTCTCGGTCATGCGCGTACGCGCCGCGGGCGCGATCGCGTTGGCCGTGACCCCGTAGCGCGCGAGCTCGGCCGCCTGCACCAGGGTGAGCGCCACGATGCCCGCCTTTGCCGCCGAATAGGCGCCCTGCCCCACGCTGCCGAGGAGACCCGCGCCGGACGTCGTGTTCACGATGCGGCCGTCTATCGCGTCGCCCGCTTTCGCGCGGTCACGGAAATACGTCGCGGCGTGCCGCGCCGTCGCAAAGTGCCCCTTGAGATGCACGCGGACGACCGCGTCCCACTCCTCCTCGCTGGTGCTCACGAACATGCGATCGCGCACGAAGCCCGCGTTGTTCACGAGGACGTCGAGACGCCCCCACGCGCCGATGGCCGCCTCCACGATTCGCTTCGCCCCGTCCCAGCTCGCGACGTCTTCGAAGCTGACGACCGCCTGGCCGCCTGCGGCGCGGATCATGTCGACCACTTCGCGCGCCGGTCCCTCGGCGGCGCCGCTGCCCTCTGCGGACACGCCGAGGTCGTTGACGACGACGCGAGCGCCGTGGCCCGCGAGCTCCAGGGCGTACGCGCGGCCGAGCCCGCGGCCGGCGCCCGTGACGATGACCACACGGCCGTCGCAAAGCAGGCCCGCGCTCATCCTAGGCGCTCCACGATGGTCACGTTGGCCTGGCCTCCGCCCTCGCACATCGTCTGGAGACCGAAGCGGGCGTGCCGCCGTTCGAGCTCGCACAAGAGCGTCGTCATCAGGCGGGCGCCCGTCGCCCCGAGCGGGTGACCCAGCGCCAGGGCGCCTCCGTTGACGTTCACCTTGGCCATGTCGGCGCCGACTTCCTTGGCCCAGGCCATGACGACGCTCGCGAACGCTTCGTTGATCTCGACGAGGTCGATCTCGATCGAGCGTCATCCCCGCCTTGGCGAGCGCTCGGCGCGTGGCGACGATGGGCGCCGTCAGCATCCAGATCGGGTCGTCGCCGCGCACGCTCATGTGGACGACGCGGGCGCGCGGGGTGAGCTTGTGCTCGCGCACGGCGCGCTCGGACGCCACGAGCATCGCCGCGGCGCCGTCGGAGATCTGGCTCGACACCGCCGCCGTGACACGACCGCCCGGTGCCAGCGGCTGCAGCGACGCCATCTTCTCGAGCGACGTGTCCCGCCGCGGTCCCTCGTCGACTCGCGCGTTGGCCAGCGGAACAATCTCGCGCGCGAAGCGCCCCTCGTCGATGGCCGCGACGGCCCGGCGGTGGCTCTCGAGCGCGAACGATTCCATCTCGGCGCGGGAGAGGTTCCATTTCTCCGCAATCATCTCCGCCGAGCGGAACTGCGAGACGACATCGGTTCCGTATCGCTCGGTCCATCCGCGCGCGCCGGCGAACGGGTGGTCGAAGCCGAAGGGCTGTCCGGCAGTCATGGCCGCCGCGATCGGGATCCGGCTCATGCTCTGCACACCGCCAGCGACGACGAGGTCGCTCGTCCCGCTCATCACGGCCTGCGCCGCGAAGTGCAGCGCCTGCTGCGACGACCCGCACTGCCGATCGACGGTGACCCCCGGGACGGCGTCGGGCAGCCCGGCCGACAGCCAGCAGGTGCGCGCGATGTCGCCGGCCTGGGGACCTATCGTGTCGACGCAGCCGAAGACGACGTCCTCGACGGCGCTCGGGTCGATCTTCGTGCGCTCCATCAGAGCCCGAAGGACATGCGCGCCGAGGTCGGCCGGGTGCACCTGCGACAGCGCTCCGTTCCTCTTGCCGACCGGGGTTCGAACCGCGTCCACGATGAATGCTTCGGCCATCACATGCCTCCTGCCAGCGAGATCGATTGCCAGACGCGCGCGCGGTGCTCCGCGGCGTCGCCCCATGCGGGGGCGAGCGCCCATGCGCGCTTCATCCACAGATGAAGATCGTTCTCGAACGCGTAGCCGATGGCGCCGTGACACTGCAGCGCCTTGCGCGCGGTGAGCAGCGCCGCCTCCGAGGCGAGCGCCTTGGCCATCGAGGCGTGCACGGAGCGATCGGCGTCGCGCCGCGCGAGCGAGTGGGCGGCCCGATACACCGCCGGCGCCGCCATCTCGAGCGCGATGTGCGCGTCGACCAGGTGGTGCTTGATGGCCTGGAAGCTGCCGATCGGCTTGCCGAACTGCTGCCGGGTCTTCGCGTAGGCGACGGCGGTCTCGAGGAGCTGGCGCGCGACGCCGAGGAGCTCTGCGGCCGTCGCGACGGCGCCCCTGTCGCGCGCGCCGGCGATGGCGGTTCGTGCGGCGATCCCTTCGGCGACGAGCGTCGAGGGCGCCGGTGTCCACTCGACGCGAAAGAGGCGTCGCGAGCCGTCGATTGAGGGCTGCGCCTCGAGGTTCACGTCTCGCCGCGCGAGCGCGTGCACCTCGTCCCCGTGCTGCAGAAGCAGAACGTCCGCCGTGTCGGCACCCAGGACGAACGGCATCCCCTCGAGACCGACGGCGACCCCGGACTCGCCGCGGAGGACCGGACGCAGCCACGAGGAGGCCGTTTCGCGGAGCAGGGGAACCGCGACGGCGGCGGTCTCGGATACGCGGCTCGGGCACGGCAGCCCGCCCGCACTCCTCGATCAGCAGCACGAGCTCGAGCTCGGTCATCCCGAGGCCGCCCTCGGTCTCGGGAGCCAGCACGGCCGGCAAGCCCATCTCGACGAGCTTGCCCCACAGCCCGGGCACGCGACCGTGCTCGCTCGACCAGGCCGCGCGCAGCATCGCGGGCGTGCAATCACGCCTGAGCAGCGCGCGGGCGGCGTCGCGAAGGGAGAGCTGCTCCGGCGTGAACGCAAACCGCACGGCTCACCTCGGAAGACCGAGCAGTCGCTCGGCGATGACGTTGCGCTGGATCTCGTTGGTACCGGCGTAGATGGGCCCGGCGAGCGCGAACTGGAACGCCTTGGTCCACGCGCCGCGATCGACGGCGCCGCTCGCGCTCTCGGCGAGCTCGCCGTACGGACCCAGGAGGCGCATCGCGGTCTCGTGCAGGCGCACGTCCATGTCGGACCAGAACACCTTGTTCACGCTCGCCTCCGGACCGATCGCGCCGCCGCCTTCTACCTTGGCGACCGTCTGAAGCGTGTAGAGGCGATAGGCCTCGGCATCCATCCACGCGCGCACGACCGCGTCGCGCAGCGTCGGGTCCACTTCGCCCCGGGCGGCCGTCCGCCGGTACAGCTCGACGAGCCTCGCCGCCGCCGCCGTGAAGCGCCCGGGGCTGCGCAGCGTCAGCCCGCGCTCGGAGCTCGCGGTGGTCATGGCGACGTTCCAGCCGTCGTCGACTCCGCCGAGCACGTCGCGGTCCGGCACGAACACGTCGTCGAGGAATACGTCCGCGAACCCAGCGTCGCCGTCGAGACGGCCGACCGCCCGCACGGTGACGCCCTTGGCTCGAAGCGGCACCAGGAAATACGTCAAGCCGCGGTGACGCTCGGCCCTCGGGTCGCTGCGGAACAGACCGAACATCCAATCGCAGAACGCCCCGCGGGTGCACCAGGCCTTTTGCCCGGAGAGCCGCCAGCCGGCACGCGCGTCGTCGCGCACCGCGCGGCTCTGGACGCCCGCGAGGTCGCTGCCGGCGTTCGGCTCCGACCAGCCTTGCGCCCACACCTCTTCGGCCGCGGCCATTCGCGGCAAAATGCGGTCGCGCTGTTCGGGAGTGCCGAACTCGAAGAGCGTCGGGGCCAGGAGGAAGATGCCATTTTGCGCGATGCGCTGCGGCGCGCCCGCACGGTAGTACTCCTCCTCGAAAACGAGCCACTCGATCGAGGCTCGCCTCACGGCCGCCGTACTTCTTCGGCCACGAGACCACCGCCCACCCGGCGTCGAAGAGCCGCTTCTCCCAGACACGGTGCAGCGCGAAGCCCTCGGCCGTGTCGCCCGACGGCCACGGCTCGCGCGGGACGTTCGCTTCCAGCCACGTGCGCACGTCGCGGCGGAACGCCTCTTCGCGCGGGGAGTACGTCAGGTCCACGGCGTTCTCACTTCAGCTTCGCGGCCATGCTCTTGGCGTCCTCGCCGGCGAGGTGATCGGGCGAGGTGAGCGCGTTGTGCGCGTGCGCGAGGTGGTGCAGCGCGAAGGCGGCGTCCATCGTGTCGCGAAGGCCCATCCGGTCCTCCGCCTGGTTGACCGCCCTCTTCGCGAGCGCGAGCGCGAACCGGGGCATCTGCGCGAGGCGCGCTGCCATCGCGAGCGTCTCGTCGCGAAGCGCTTGTCGGGGGACGACGCGGTTGACCATCCCGACGGCCAGCGCGCGCTCGGCGGGCATCTTCTCGCCGAGAAAGAGCATCTCCTTGGCGATGCGCGCCGGCATCGCGAAGGGGTGCGCGAAGTACTCGACGCCGGGAATGCCCATGCGCACGACCGGGTCGGCAAAGAAGGCGTCGTCGGCAGCGACGATGAGATCGCACGTCCACGCGAGCATCAGCCCGCCCGCCACGCAGGCCCCTTGCACCATCGCGATCGTCGGCTTGGGCAGATCGCGCCAGCGGCGGCACATGCCCAGGTAGAGCTCCTGCTCGCGGACGAAGATGCCCTCGGCGCCGGGCTTGTCGGTGTGGTCCCCTCACATCGTGGCCACGCGCGCGAACGGCTTGTGGATGTCGCGATCGGGCGTGCCGATGTCGTGACCTGCGGAGAAGTGCTCCCCCGCGCCGGCGAGGACGATGACCCGGATGGCGTCGTCGGCCACGGCGCGCCCGAGCGCGGCGTCGAGCGCCTGCGTCATCTTCACGTTTTGCGCGTTGCGATACCGCGGCCGGTTCATCGTGACGATGGCGACCGCCTCGCGTGTCTCGTAGATGACCGTCGGTTCTTCGCTCATCCCAGTCTCCCCGCCCCGGACGAAGCCTCCGTCGCGCCGCTGATCGGTCGAGTGACGGGGGCGCCGAGGCGGGCCAGCGTCGCCTCCGCCTCCCGCATGATGCGCGCGATCAGCTCCTGCTACCGTGGGCAGCTCTTCGATCGCGCCGACGACCTGTCCCGTCGGCAGGATGCCGACCTCCGGTCGGCCGTCGACCATGCTCGCCTTGGTCAGCATCGGCGCGTTGGCCGCCATCGCCATCTGGCCGAGCGTGAGCTCTTGCGCCCTCTTCATGGCGAGTCCCTCCTTGAACAGCGCCAGCATCGACGTGCCGGTCAACCCGCGAAACTGCCACGCGTGAACCCCCGCGCGGGCGAGCGCGAGCACTCCTCGCGAGCGCTCGAGCGCCTCGACGAACGGCGTGCGGATCACGCGCTGCGGGTGGCCGTCGATCGCGCGCGTCACGACGGTGCCCGTCAGGGGCGTCTCCAGGTAAAGCTTCTTCACGGCCTCGGGCACCCGGCTCTCGCGCGTGAGCAGAAAGCGCGTGCCCATCGCGATGCCGGCGCCGCCGTAGGCGAGCGCTGCGACGAGTCCGCGCCCGTCGAAGAACCCTCCGGCCCCGAGGACCGGGATGTCCACCGCGCTCGTCACCTGCGGCAGGAGCAGCGTCGTCGGCATCGGACCGGTGTGGCCGCCGCCTTCGTGACCCTGCGCGATGATGGCGTCTACGCCCAGCCCCGCGACCTTCTCCGCGTGCCGCTTGCGCGCCGACGGTCGGCATCGTGAGCACGCCGGCGTCGCTTGAAGCCGCAGAACGATCTCCTTGCGCGGCGCCTGGGCGAAGCTCGCGACCTTCACGCGCTCGCGGACGAGCAGCGCGACGCGGTCGTCGACGTCCGCCTGGTCGGTGCGCAGGTTCACGCCGAAAGGCTTGTCGGTTCGCTCGCGCACCTCGGCGATGGCCTTCTCCAGCTGCTCGAGGGTCATCGTCGCCGAGGCGAGGATGCCCAGGCCACCGGCCGCGCTCGTCGCGGCCGTCGAGCCGCGCCCCGGAGACCCAGCCCATGCCGGTCTGGATGATGGGGTAACGGATGCCGAATAGCTCGCAGATCCGCGTATCGGAGCGGGTTCGAGCGCGGTCATCGGGCGAGCCCTTCGCGGCGGTCCACTCGGGTCGATGACCTCGCGGATCAGGCGCAGCTCCTCGGCGACGGGCGCGCGCGTCGTCGGACGACGTCGAGCCCATGGAGCTCGAAGCCGGTAGCGCGCGACGACCTCGTCCGACCGCGACGCCGGGATGCACGCGAGACGCAGGCGCATCGCGCGATCCGGCGTCTCGAAGTCGAACACGGCCGAGATTCGTGACGACGCGGCGGAGGCTCGTGGAAGCGGCCCGCCCTGCCGAGCGCGGCCGCGCGGTCGTAGCCCACGCCGCAGACGACGTCGACGCGTCGGCACGAAGACCCGCGGCGAGTGCTTGGGGATCCAGTAGCTCGTGGGATGATTGATCGTGTTGCCCGGTGCGCCGCGCATGCCGACGAGCTGCGCCTTGGGCCGGTCGTGCGGCGCCGACGCACGAGATGTTCTGGTTGCCGAAGCGATCGATCTGGCTCGCGCCCATCATCACGTGACGCTTGCCGGACCAGACGAGGTCGAAGACGGCGCCGGTAGGGCATCCAGCCCTCGACGGCGCCCGTGCGGACACGGGCGAGGCGCACGCCGTCGGTGAGCAGCAGATCGGGCGCGAACGTCGGCCGCGCCAGGCGCGCGGCCGACGGACGGCAGCAAGCCGATGGGGCTGGCGAGGATCTCGCCGTCGCCGCGCCACGCCTCGGCGCACGCGACGAGGCACAGCTCGTGCAGCGCGATAGTCGGCGCTCATCGGCGCCCCTCCGTCGACGTATCTGCGCGGCCGGAACGCAGCCCATCCTCCGGGCTCGGCGGCGCTCGCCGCGTACGCGCTCTGGGCCTCTTCGTCGCGCGCGTAGTCGGGCTCGCACGACGTGAACGCCGCGCCGCGCGGCGCCTCGACGACGTCGTCGACCATGCCGCGATGGATGCGCAGCGTTGTGCAGAGGCCCCTCGGCCACGAGCGCGTCGGTCGGCACGACCCGCTCGCACGAAAGGATGCGCCGCTTGGCGGCCATGCAGAAGAGGTCGTCGAAGTACGGATCGGGGCCGAGGATCTGCCCGTTGCCGGCGGTGTCGGCGCGGTTCATGTGAACGAGCGCGGCGTCGAGCTCGAGGGCGCGCATCGCGACGAGCTCTTCGCCGTCGTCGTAGGGCGAGCGCACGGTGCGCAGCCATGGATTGAGGGCGAGCGCGTCGCTGCCGAGGCCCGGCGCGCGTCGGAAGGAAAGGCAGCCGGAGCGCGGCCGCGTACAGGCCCCACTGCAGCATGCCCTCGTCGATCTCGGCTGGCTTCGATGGCGCCCGCCTGCGCGAGCGGCGCGGAAATACGGCTCGAGCGGGATCGAGTCCAGCGAGGCGAAGCCGAAGACCGCGCGCTTTACCTTGCCGGCCGCGCAGAGCATTCCGAGGTCCGGCCCGGCGAACGACACGACCGTGAGTTCGCGCAGCGGCGATCGCAGGATGGCGCGCACCAGCGCCATCGGCTTGCGGCGCGAGCCCCAGCCGCCGATGCCGATCGTCATCCCGTCGGAGAGGTGCGCGATGGCGCGGTCGGCGGTCGTGCGCTTGTCGCCCATCGCGCCGATCACCTCGACGGCTTGGCGTCCGCGCTTCGCGACGAACGCGGCGCGCGCCTCGTCGCCGACGCCCGCCGAGGTTCAGCTCGAAGGTGAAGCCCTGCTCGAAGCGGTAGCTGCGCTTCACGTCGATTGGGTCGATGCCGTTCAGGCACTGCTTGGCGGCGCGGATGACCGTAGGGCTCTTCGCGGCGATGCGCGCGGCGACGCGGCGCGCAGCTGCGCGTAGCTCGCTCCGGTCCACGACCTCGAGGACCGAGCCGAAGCGACGCAGCTCGTCGGCGGTCGCCGTCGCCGCGAGTGTACACCATCGCGCGCATCTTGTGCTGCGGGACGAGGCGCGCGAGGTGCGTCGCCGCGCCGAGCGCTCCACGGTCCACCTCGGGCAGCCCGAAGGTCGCGTCGCTCGACGCGACGATCACGTCTGCGTTGCCCACGAGGCCGATCCCGCCGCCGAGGCAATAGCCCTGCACCGCAGCGATGACCGGCACGGCGCACTCGTACACCGCGGCGAACGCCTCGTAGCAGCCGCGGTTGGCGCCGAGCAGAGCCTCGTGTCCGGCCGCGGCTTGCATCTCCTTGATGTCGACGCCCGCGTTGAACCCTTTGCCCTCGGCCGCCAAGATGACGACGCGCACGGCGGGGTCTTCCCCCAGGCAACGCACGGCGCGCGCGAGCTCGTGCCAGCCTGCGACGGTGAGCGCGTTGACCGGCGGGTTGTCGACCACGACCTCGCCGATTCCGTCGACAATCGAATGCGTGATGGGCATGACGACTTGGCCACGAAGAATAGAACATGTTTCACTGAGGGTGTCCACCCATGGGGAATTCCCTGTCTTTCGACGCGAAGGTCGTCGTCGTCACCGGCGGCACGCGCGGCATCGGGCGCGCCATCGCGGAGCGCTTCCTCGATTCGGGCGCCAGCGTCGTCGTCTGCGGGCGAACGGCTCCCGACGCGCCGGTGGCGGCCGCCGGCCGCGAGGCCTGTTCGCGCAGGTAGACGTGCGCGAGCCGGAGTCGGCGCAGGCGGTCGTGCGCCTCGCTGTCGAGCGATACGGAAGGCTCGACGTGCTCGTGAACAACGCGGGCGGGTCGCCGTCTGCCGACGCAGCCACGGCCTCACCGCGCTTCTCCTTGGCGATCGTGTCGCTGAACTTGTTGGCGCCGCTGTCCTTCGCGCAGGCCGCGAATGCGGTCATGCAGGGGCAGGACGGCGGGGGCGTCATCGTGAACATCGCGAGCGTCAGCGGTACGCGCGCGTCGCCGGGTACTGCGGCGTACGGCGCGGCCAAGGCGGGGCTCCTGAACCTGACGCAGTCGCTGGCCGTCGAGTGGGCGCCGCGCGTGCGCGTGGTCGCGGTCACGCCGGGCCCCGTGCGCACGGAGCAGTCGCAGCTTCACTATGGCGACGAGGAGGGCATCGCCGCGGTCGACGCGACGGTGCCGATGGGTCGCATGGCCGAGCCGCGCGACGTGGCCGAGGCGTGCCTGCTGCTCGCATCACCGCTTGCGGCGTACGTGACCGGCGCGAATCTGTGGTTCACGGCGGAGGGGAGAGGCCGGCGTTTCTCGCGGCTTCCAACGCGAAGCGCTAGTCGCGAGATTGCGCCGAGCTAGACCTCAGAGCGCGTCGATCCACGCTTGCACGAGCGGTATCCCGGTAGCCTGATTCGTGTCCGGGCGATGGCTGAGAAGCGGCGGCATCGGCAGGAATGCCCCGGCGTCGGGATCTCGCGCGAGGGCCATCAGCGGCACCAGGCTCAGCGACGAATGGCCCGGGTCGATGCGCTTGTACATGCCGAAGTTCAGCGTGCCGTCCACGTTGACGGCGGTGGTGTACGTGTCGAGCGCGGCGACTGTCGCGACGCCGGCTTCGGGGTAAAGCTGCGCGGACGTGAGCTTCATGAAGAGGCCGGTGTAGCCCGCCTTGCCGTTCGGCGTGTGGCATGAGACGCCGCAGTTCATGTGCAAGAGGCCCAGCGCGGGAACGGCCTTACGCGTGGCGTCGTCCGGAATCGCGACCTTGGTCGCCGGAGGAGCGTGGGAGAGCAAGCCTGCGGGCAGCGTCGCGAGCGTGACCCCTCCGGTCGCCCCGGCCCCCGGCGAGCCCAGGCCGATCCAGTCGAAGCCCATGACGACGTCCTTGCGGCCCGCGTGGCAGTTCGCGCACGCGCTCACGCTGGGTACCTCGTACTGCGGGGGACCGTCCGGTTGGTTCACTTGGTCGCCGGCGGTGATCCGCTGGGTCGACGTCTGGTCGCTCGACCATCGATAGACGGAGTACGTCCAGCTGGTGCTCGAGTCCTTCCAGAGCAACCGGGTCTCCACGATGTTTCCTCCGCCGGAAAGCAGTTCCACCATCGACGACTGTGTCGCCGAGGCTGAACTCCTTCCAGATCTTCGTTCCGACGGGGAAGGTCCAGTCATCCATGTCGGACGTGTCGATTTGCGACTGGGGAGGCAGCCGAGATCCAGCGCCTCTTCGCCGCGCCGTCGCTCCACAGCTTGAAGGCGGGATCGAAGTACATCACGCCCGGCGCGATTGTTCGGCTGGCCCAATCGGCGTACAGCCCCGTGCAGCGAAGCTCGTCGGGGAACCCGGCGTCGCCAACGCACGACCACGGCCCTGCGCCCGCCTCGGGCGACCCGTCATCGAACGGCGCGTCGAACGTGGTGGCATCCGACGTCGAATCGGGCGAAGAGGCATCGGAGGGCGCGCCGCCGTCGGAGCTCGCACCCTCGTTCGCCGCCGGAGCGTCTTGCGACCCCGATGCGTCGCTCGACGGCGAAGAGTCGACGGGCGTCGCCCCATCGGCGGGTCCGTTGCCGCCCCCCTTGGCGCTGCTGCACGCCGGCGCCGCCCCGAGCAAAAACGAGACCAAACACACGAACCGGCCGAACGTCATGATGGCTCCCGCCTATTATTTCCCGGTGTCCTTGCACGTGCCGCAATCGGCGGTCTGGTCGCCGCACACCAGGATCGTCGCGCTCGCGATCGCGCCTTTCGGCAGGTCGGTCGCGTAGATGGTCGAGGTGGCGTCGCCCGCGGGGATGGCGACGTTCGCCGCGCTCATGGCCCACACGGTGAGCTTGTACGCGCGGATGGGAGCGGGTGCACCGGGCCCTGCGTATTTCTGGGCTCCGACCCAGCTTGCCGATCGCTGCATGCTACCCGGCGGTGCGGGCGCCGGCGGCATCGCCCCGCTGGGCAGCATGGCGGGCAGCGAGGTCACGTCGGCCGGGATGTTCCACATGACCCAATGGGTGCCGCCGTTCGACGTGTCGTGGAGCGACACGGCAAAGCTCTGCGTGCCGGCCGGAGCGCCGCTCCACGAGAGCGCAGGCGAGATGTCGCCGGTGCTGTGCGTCTGGCCGGTCTTGAAGCAGAGCGCGCTGCCATTCGGCGGCGCCGTTCCGGACGCGGTCACGAAGTCGTTGCTCGTGATGGTGAACGGCCCGCCCTCGCCGCCGTCGCCGGAGCCACCGCCGGTGCTCCCCGAGCTGCTGCCGTCACCTCCGTCGCCGGGCCCGCCTCCGTCATCGCTGGCATCGGAGCTTCCGGAGCCGCCGGAGCTCCCGGCGCCGCTGCTGGTCCCACTCGCGCTGCCCGACGAGCTCCCGCTGATTCCCCCCGAGCTTGTGCCGCCGCTGCTCGTGCCGCTGCTGCTCGACGCACCGCCGCTGCTGCCGCCCGAAGACGAGCCAGAGTCCGTGCCGCTGGTGTCGTTCGAGCCGCACTTCGCGAGCAGGAGAAACGCGAGCGGGATGCACGTCGTCACGATGCGTCGCATGGTGTTCGAAGTCTCCGTGCGGACGTGTCCGTGCCCTACGGCGTGACCGCGTAGACGGTGCCCATGTTGCTCGCGGCGTAGATGCGCCCGTTTGCAGCCACCAGCGTGGGGCTCAGCACCGCCATCCCCGGAATGCTCGCCGTGTTCGGGATGGCGGTCCCGGTGACCAGGTCGTACGCATGCAGCTTTCCGTCGCCCGTCCCGCCGCCCCCGGCGCCGTCGTTGCCTCCACCGATCCACACGACGAAGTCCCCCATTCCGTCGGGGCTCGTGATGATTGGCGAAGTGTGGCCGCCGGAGACGCCGCACCACACCTCGGTCATCTTGTTGGTCGAGTCGATCTTGATGGCGAAGAGATCGCCGGTACCGGTCGCGCAGTCCGACAGGCCGGTCCAGCTGTTGTTGGCGACGACGTAGATCGTGCCCCCGACGTTCGCCCACGCGGCGGCGTTGCTGATGGCTCCGTTCGATACCTTCAGTTGACCGGGAATGGTGCCACCGACTCCACCCATGTTGTTCCGATCGACGAGGTACGCATTTCCGTCCTTGCCGAGGGCGAGCACGAGCTTGGACGTCGGCGTGTCGATGACGAGCGGACCGGAGCCGCTGATGTCGTTGTCCTTGGAGTCGAGGGTGGCCCAGTTCGACGGCGAGTAATAATCCATCGAGCTATTCGTGAAGCTGAGATCGAAGCCGAGGCGGATGACGCCCTCACTACCGGCCCACGAGGTGCCTCCGGCGCCATTGCCCGTGGTCACGTAGATCGCGTTCCCGTCGCTCGAGGGGCCTCCGGGCCCCCACACGGCCGCTTTCGTGCTCACCGGTCTCCAGGCCTTCACGTTGGCCTTGTTTCCGTCCGTCGGCACGGCGACGACCCAGCCCGAATAGGTGCCATGGTCGCCTATGTTTCCGCCGTAGCCGAAGTACGCATACCCGTTGACGATGAGACCGGCCGCGCGCTGCAGCTGCTGAGAGGCGCTGAACGTATTGCCTTTCGAGTCTTTGATTGTCGACACCGAGAACTGCCAACTGGTCTTTCCGGTCGCCAGATCGAGCGCGTATATGACGTGATCGGTGATCGTGCCGGGGCCTTGCGCCGTGTCCATGATGATGACGCTCTTCGCGAGATCGATGACGGGCGTTCCCGTGATCCCCTGAGGACTGATCGGACCGGCGTTGAGCGGAGCACCTGATGTCCCGGGCTGCCCGAGTGACTGGTGCCAGACTTCCGTGCCGGTGACGGCGTCGAGCGCGTACACGATATCGGCCTCCGTAGCGACGAAGAGCGTAGGCTTGCCGCCGTTCAAGCCCGGCACCGCCCCCGCGTCCACGAAGAGCGGCGTCGCATACGCCTTGCCGCTGATGGTGGCCTTGAAGCCGGAGTCGTTGTGCATCGTCTTGGCCGCGGCCGCGGTGAGCTTCGAGTCGATGAACAGGCCGTCCCGGTTCATGTGATTGTGGTGCATGAGGACGGAGCCGCCGGCGCCGCTGCTCGAGCCGCTGGTTCCGCCGCTGGAGCTTCCGCTGCTTCCGCTGCTCGAACCGCTGGAGCTCCCGGTGCTTCCGCTGCTCGAGCCGCTGGTTCCGCCGCTGGAGCTTCCGCTGCTTCCGCTGCTCGAACCGCTGGAGCTCCCGCTGCTCCCGCTGCTCCCACTGCTCCCACTGCTGCTTCCGCTGCTCGTGCTTCCGCTACTTCCGCTCGATGTGCCGTCCCCACCCGAGTTGGACGAGCTGCCGCACATCGTCAGCGCGACGCACGCCGAGGAAACCCAGAGCACGAGGATGTTCTTCTTCATTGGCGCGGCCCTCTGGCAACAAGCGCACCGCGACTGCTCTTTCGGCAAGACGACTTCTCGTCCCCGAGTTCGCGCGCGGCCCATGGGATCTTCCGACACCTGCGATCCCGGTTAAGCACCCGCGCGACGCTAACCCGTTACGACGGTGCGTTACAGTGTTTCGTTACTGTCCTGGGTGGACGTTTCGGTGTCCAGGATTGGCTTGGATTCCGCACGTGTGCGGGTAAGGCCGTCCGGCCCGGGCATCGCGCTCCGAACGGGCTTCGTGGCGCCGCGGTAGCCGAGACTGGTCGCGTGTGCGAGCGGCGAGCGGAGCGTTGTCGCCGCTCCGGGGCACGCGCGCAGCTTCGCTCGATTCGTAGGTTCTAACGCACTGCCGTGTCCCGCCAGCGCCGGAGCGCGAGATTCGAGCGAGACACGCGGGCCTCGTCTTCTGGGGGCGCGCTTGGTTTCGCGACGAGCGGCACGTTAGCCTGGACCTCGATGCGTCCCGTCGTGCTTTCCGTCCTTTTCGCGGCCGCCCTCGGGTGCGGCTCGGCTCCTTCGGAGTCGACGACGCACACCGCGGACTCGGGCGACGACGGCGTCGACGCAAACACCCTCGGCGATGGCGGGCCGGGCATCCCGGACTCCGCCGAGGGCCCTCTGCCCGATGCGGGCGCCGGCGGGCTCCACGTCGAAGGCAATCACCTCGTCTATCAGGGGAGCCCCACGCGTCTGCTCGGGGTCGATCACTCGGGTAGCGAGTACGCGTGCGTCGGGAACGGCGGGTACGCCATCTTCGAGGGCGGCGACGCCGGTGACGTCGCCCCGGCGATGCTCACCTGGGGCCACGTCAACACCGTACGCCTGCCGCTCAACGAAGACTGCTGGCTCGGGATCAACGGCGTCAACCCGATGTACGGCGGCGCGACCTACCGGAGCGCCGTCGTCGACTACGTGAACACGCTGCATGCACACGGGCTCTTCGTCATCCTCGATCTGCACTGGAACGCGCCCGGCACCTTCCAGGCCCTTGGCCAGCAGCCGATGGCCGACGCCGATCACGCCGTCGATTTCCTGGAAGTCGGTCGCGATGGCGTTCAACGGCGACTCGAGCACGGTCTTCGACCTGTACAACGAGCCGTATCTCTCCACCGGCAACGCGCAGACGACCGATCCGTGGGCGTGCTGGCTCGACGGCTGCACCATCACCCAGTCGAGCGGAAACGTGACGGGCACCTGGAAGACCGCGGGCATGCAGGGTCTCGTCGACGCCGTGCGATCCGTCGGCGCGACGAATGTCCTCATGCTCGGCGGTCTGTCCTACTCGGGCGACCTCTCGGGCTGGCTCGCGCACGTGCCGAACGATCCGCTGGGGCAAATCGTGGCGAGCTTTCACCTCTACAACTTCGCGACGTGCACCGAGGCGACCTGCTGGAACTCGGCCATCGGGCCGATCGCGGAAGTCCACCCGGTCGTGACGGGCGAGCTCGGCGAGAACGACTGCGCGCACACGTTCATCGACGGCTACATGTCCTGGGCGGATAAGAACCGCGTTTCGTATCTCGGCTGGACGTGGAACGCCTGGGACTGCAGCAGCGGTCCGGCGCTCATCACCGACTACAGCGGAACGCCCACCGGCCTCGGCGCGGGCCTGAAGGCGCACTTGCTCGTGACGCAGCCCTAGCGCCCGTCCGGATCGAGAGCCGGCCGGCTCCAGGCGTCACTTCTTGTAGTGCACGACGTTGCGCCACTCGACCTTCGCCGTTCCCGTGGTCACCGTGCCGTAGTCGCCGTACTTCTGCCACCACGGCCCGGGCGCGTGGCCCGAGCCGGTGGTCATCAGCTTGTCGTTCACGTAGGTGGCGACCGTGTTGGCGACCGTGTCGTGGATGACGTTGATCTTCACCCACTTGCCATAGACGTTGGTGGCGATGACCTCGTCTCCGGGGATCTTGCGGATGGTCCCGTTGCCGACGGAGTAGGCGCGGATCATCTGCGTAGTCGCTCCGGCCTGCGTACCGCCGAAGACCTGCATGATGCATTCGTTGTCGGTGGGCGCCGAGACCAGGACCTCCCCTTCGAATTGCCACCGACCGGAGGTGTACGTGGGCATCCGCCGCTCGACGCGGTTGCTGGTCGTATTGAGCATCTGGAAGGTTTCGATGCCGTTCGCATCCTTGTACGACGCCCCCGCGTTCAGCAGGCTCGTGGAGGTGCCCGGGTATTCGTGGATGACATCGTACGTCTCGAGCTCGAGGATCGACGTCGGCGAGTACGCGGACCAACCCGTTCCTTCAGGCCCGGTCCCGCTCGAGGAGCCCGAGCTGCTCCCGGACGAGGAGCCCGACCCGCTGCTGCTACCACTGCTGCTCCCGCTGCTGCTGCTGCTTCCGCCAGTGCAGCTCGACGAGCTCACCGCGACGGTGCTCGCCGAGCTGAAGTTCGTGGCATCGGTCGAGTAGTTGAACGTCTTCGACGCGCCGGCGGCGAGCGACGTGGTGAACGTGAACGTGCATTGGTTGGACGTCGTCCTCGCGGACGTTCCGCTGCCCGTGAGGGGGCTCAACTTCGCTCCCGAAGGCACCGTGTCGTTGGTGCAATGGTCGCCGGCAGGCACCCGAAACGAGACGGCGAATCCGCTCCAGGAAGACCGCCCGCCGTTCTTGATGGTGAGCGTCCCCCAGTAGTTCGGGCCGTCGTAGGTGTTCGCCGTCACGACCGCGTCGCACGTGCCGGTGAGCGACTCGGGATCCGACGTGGCGAGGCCCTCATCGGCTGCGGGCCCGCACGCCACGCCGGAGAGCAATTCGAGGAGCACCGCACCGACCGAAAGGCCGACTACCGAGAGGGAACGAGTCATGGAGCGTCGTAGAGCCACAATCATGCCGTGCGGCCGCATCGGTTGCGTACAACGGGGCCGCAATTCACCGCTCTCACTCTCGATTACGACCCCGATTTTCGACATGGGCCGCACTCTTCGGCGTTCAGGCTGGGCAGTCGACGATCGATCAGGGACCGCGTCGTACGAGGGTGTGCGCCTGCTACTCCGACGCAGAGCGACTCGCGATTCCCGCAGCGGGGACCTCAATGCGACTCGTGGCTGAATCGAGTGCACGACTAGTTTTGGCCCCTGCGGGAAGGGGAAACGATGAAGAGCGGGGCTAGGCTCCTGGCAGCGACCTGCCTGGCGGCGGCGGGCGTGACCGCGCCGGGGTGCGGTAGCGGCTCGTCGACGGGCCCAGGCAACGGCACGAGCACCAGCTCGGGATTCGACCGGCGGCAGCTCCGGCGGCTCCGGAAGCACGTCGGGAGGATCCTCCGGCGGGAGCTCCGGCTCGAGCAGCTCGGGAGCCAGCAGCAGCTCGGGGACCAGCGGTGGATCCGGAGGCAGCAGCGGATCGGGCGGCAGCAGCGGCGGCTCGTCCGGGGGCAGCTCGGGGAGCTCCGGCGGGAGCTCGCCGGGCATGCTCGGCGGCAACGGCTGCGCGGGCGGCACGTGCCTCAACCCCACCTGCATGCCGCTCGGAAAGGCAACCCCCGTCGACGCATACCCCGGCACCGGCTTCGAGGCGAAGCCGGCGTACATCCCCCCGGACGTCATCATCCCCACGCTCGACGACGTACCCGACGGCGCGGAGACGAGCATGGCCAAGATGCCGGGCCGCTGGACGACCAAGGACCTGCAGTATCTCGACGCCAACCATATGCACTGGGACTTCTTCATGAACGCGAACAACGCGTGCGGCGACCTCACCGCGGCGTCGGCGGACGCGACGTGCCTCGCGGCTGTCGTGGACATTCTGACCCTGCACAATCCCGGCAATCACACGGTGCATCACGCCCACCTGGCCGGTAACGCCAACGACGGAAGTCCCTATTGCTCCGACGGGACGTGCGTCGATGGCGAGCTCGCCGGCGTGGAGAGCTTCATCGACAAGGTCTCGATGGGAGGCAGGCCTCACCTCACGCGCTTCCGCGCGCCCTTCGGCGAGCCCTACGAGGTCGGGACATCCACCTACGTGCAGCCCGAGGTGGCGAAGTTCGCGGTCTCGGTGGGCTGGAACCTCGACTCGACGGATTCACTCTACGACGACGGCACGAAGTGCACGGACATGAACAACCGCCCCGCGCCCTGCCAGACGGGCGCGACCATCGCCGCGGTGATCGAGAACCTGATCAAGACTCCCGACCACGGTTCCGCGTACGGCATCGTCCTCATGCACGGCATCTTCGGGTGGACGCACGATGCCATCCAGATCCTCTTCGACCCGACCAACGGCTACATTCCCAAGAACAACTTCCGGATCGGCACGGTGGAGGACGCCATCTGCTGGAAATACGGAATGCACTCCTGGGACATCGTGGCCCAGCTCACCAAGCAGACGCGCGGCCAGAACTGAGCTTACTTGCCGAGCAGCATGTGCATCTCGGTCATTCCCTTGCCGCCGCTCGTGGCGCCGATACCGCTGATGTCGCCCTGGATGATGTCGTAAATCGTCATCGTCGTCAGGTCGATGACGTACGCCTGCTCGCGCATGCCGAGCGCGTCGTACGTCGCCGTGCCGGTGCCGTCGGGATCCTTCATGCTGGTCACGGGGAGCATGTACTTGTTCACCCACGCGTCGAGGCTCGACTGGGTTGCCTGCGTGACGAAGCCCGTGGTCTCCAGCACCTCGATGACGACGCCGCCCGCGTCGACCACGGCCTTGCCGCCGGTCGCGATCTCGCCGGCGCTCTTCTGGCATCCCGGGCAGCTGGTCTCGGCCAGGTTGATCATCGCCCAGTGGAGTCCTGTCTTGCGCGCGTCGTCCAGCGAGTAGGTCGCGTACGGCTTGGTCGTGGCCAGGGCATCGGCCGCGTCGTCGCGGTACCCGATCCACGTCATGTTCGCGATGACCGAGCCCTTCGTCGTGCCGTACGGGCCGCTCGGGTAGGGGCCCATCAGGGAGCTGGCGTCGTCGCCGCCGTCGGTTCCTCCGCCGCTGCTGCTCGCGCCGGACGACGAGGTCGAGCCCGAGCCGCTCCCGCTGCTCGTCCCGCCGCTGGTCAATCCGCTACTCCCGGTCGACCCGCTGCTGCTGGTCGAGCCGCCGCTGCCGCTCGACCCGCTGCTGCTGGTCGAGCCGCCGCCGCTCGAGCTGCCACTACCGCTCGTGCTTCCACTCCCGTCGGGCGTCCCCTGGTCGACCGTGCCCGTGGAGCCGCTCGAACATGCCGCCAGGAGCACGGCGACCGCGCACGTGCTCATCCAAAGGCCGATTCTCATGGTCACATCCCTTTTTGACGTACGGCAAGCCAGGTGATTTCGTCGATGCCCTCCCCCGGATCGGTCTGAATCGTCGCCCCGTCCGCCGACACGTGCGCGGCCGCCGCGAGGACGAGCAGGCCGACGGCAGGCGGGTTCGAGAAGTAGTCGTCGCTCAGCACGAGGAGATCCACGGCGGCGGATGGGGGAGCCCGGCCGCGTTGCGGAGCAGTACGCCCATCTTCTGGGATGGCTTCGCTCCGGAAGGAGCGAGCGCGTAGATTCCGGCGACGCGGTTGGCCGCCGCATACGGCGGAGCGCTGGCGAGCGGGACGGGAGCGACGCGAAGGGTGCGCCCCGCCGTCGTGCCGAAGTCCTCGACGTCGAGGTCGAACTTCGTGCCCGCGGCGACTTGCAGCGTGAGGTCGCCCACCGTGACGTTCGTCGCGGGCGTTCCGTCCGGCGGAAGGAGCACCGTGCTCGGCGGCAGCGGGGGCAGGTGCATGTCGACCCGGATGACCGAAGGTTCGCCGGCCGCCAGCCGAAAGTAATCGACGGCGTGGTCGGGCCGGCCGTCCGCGTGAACGGCGTAGTTTTGCGTGACGACGAAGTCACCGACCGGGATCGCGTAGGCGCCGGCGTCGTCGGCGCGCGAGCCGAAACAAATGGTGGGGCTGCACATCGTCACCACGAGGTCCGGCAGCCGCGCGCCAGACAGGTCTTGCACCGTACCTGTCGCTTCGAGGACGCAGGTGCCCCCGTCCGGTCTCGTCTCGGGTGGAGCCGTGCACGGGGCGGCGACCTCCGCCTCGAGGCCCGAATCGCCCGGCTGGATTCCCGAATCGGACGGCAGCTGCAAGCCATCGCCCGCGGCGTGCGTCGCGCCGCACGCCGCCGCGGCGAGCCCCGCCAGAAGAAGCAAACACCGAGGCATCGAACCGCACCATGACTCGCCCGGAGCGCTCTGTCCGTCCGTTCCGCGTCTCCTCGGGGCGTCCGCATGTAGTCCGTTTGGGCGACTTCCGGCCTCCGGTCGCGAGGCGATACGACGCCGCTGCGAGCAACGATGCTCCAGGAGAGGCAATCCCCATGAGGTTTCGAAGTGCGATCGTCTTCGTCGGCGTGATGGCGGCTGCGAGCGCCGGAACCATGGCCTGCTCCTCCAGCAGCCCCCCCGAAGCGGCGGCGAGCGACGACGCCGCGGGAACGCTGAGCATCGCCCTCAGTGCGGTCGGGCCGGATGGTGCGACGTACTCGCTTCCGTCGGGAGCCGTCATCCTCGCGGGTCCGGCGCTGAGCGCCAGCTCTTGCACGCCGCTTGCGTCGACCCCCACCCAAACGTTCTCCCTCCCGGCAGGTAGCTACACCGCGACGTTCTTTGCGACGTCGTCGTGCTCGGGGATGTACGACGCGGGGTCGGCGTGGACGCTGAACCGCACGGGAGTGGACGGCGGCGCGACGACCGTCACGGCACAGATTGTCAACAACCCCGTGCCCTTCACCGTCACCGCGAACAAGACGTCGAACTTCGCGCTCTCCTTCGTCATCCCGCAGATCGGCAACGTGACCCTCGGAACCGGATCCGCAGTCGCCGTCATCCAGGTCGACGCCGGGAGCGCCGCCGCACCGACGCAGGCCATCCTGTCCGGGGTGTCCATCACGTCCCCGCCAGCGATGGGATCGAATGCCAACGTCAACGCGGTGCTCGCGCTCCCGGCCGGCGTGATGACCGTTCCGGTCCCGTACAACATCGCGCTCAAGTTCACGGGTCCCTTCGCTGCCGGAATGGACGTCGCCTGCGTGCCTGTGACGGCCACGATCACGTCGACGGCGATGAACGCGAACTACGCGGCATTCACGGACGAGATCAGCGGCGCAACCGGAAAGCTCTGCTTCGCGGACGCGAACACGGCCGTCAACATCCCGAACCAGGTGTACCTCTCGATCACCCGGACCGGCGCGCCGTCGACTGCCGTATTCCAGATGGCGCTCGGCGCCATGAGCTCCGAGACCTGGGTGATGACCTGGAACTGGACCACCCCGACCCCGATCTACGACGGCAGCACCGTCGCGTTCCCGGGCTTCGGCCAGGCTGCCCCGCTCAATCAGTCGGTGCTCTACACCTACGTGGGTCCTGCGGGTTCGAACATGTTTTATGCGGTGACGACCGGCGGTCAGATGGGCTCGACCACGACGCTCACGTTCATGCCGTAAGCACGACGGCCTGCCCCGGGCGCCCCAGCCGCGGCGACGGTATCCTTCCGCCTCATGCCCGCGAAACGCGCGAAGGCCGCCGGCGCCCCGAGTCATTCCTTCTCCGCGCGCATCGTGCGCCAACGTCGATCGCGGGCTGGTGACGCGTTAGCATTGGCGCCATCCGGGGCGCATGAACGAATTTTCCGGGACCGAGCGCTACAAGTTGCGCCGGCGCCTCGGCGCTGGCGCCTTCGGCGTGGTCTACGAGGCCGACGACACGCTCCTCGGCGGCACGGTCGCGCTCAAGGTCCTTCACAACCCGGACGGCAGCGCCCTCTATCGCTTCAAGAACGAGTTCCGGTCGCTCGCGCACATTCAGCATCCGAACCTCGTCGCGCTACACGAGCTCGCGACCGAGGGCGACCGGTGGTTTTACACGATGGACCTCATCGACGGCGTCGACATCGTCGCGTACGTCCGCGGCGAACGAGGAGCGCGCTTCACGGCGACGTCCGCGTCCTCGCGCCACGGGAACGGCACGAGCGCGCACGATTCCCAGTCCGGCGACGAGTTCACGACCAGCCAGGTCGCCACGAGCGCCGGCTTTCGCCCCGAGCGCGCCGCCGTCGACGACGCCCGACGGTTCCCGTCTCAGCCTCCGGTGCTTCCGGCCACGCCCACGTTCGACATCCACCGCCTGCGCGAGGCCTTCGGTCAGCTCGCCCGCGGCGTCGCCGTCTTGCACGAGGCGGGCAAGGTCCACCGCGACATCAAGCCGTCCAACGTCCTCGTCGACGTCAGCGGGCGCGTCGTTCTGCTCGATTTCGGCGTCGTCACCGAGCTCGACGACGCCGCCACGACCGCCGACCGCGCCGTCGGAACCCCCCTCTACATGGCGCCGGAGCAAGCGCTAGGCGAGGCTGTGGGGCCGGCGTCCGACTGGTACAGCGTCGGTTGTGTTCTCTACTTCGCACTGACCGGTCGCCCGCCCATCCAGGGGCGCAGCGCGGTCGACGTCCTGTCGCGCAAGCTCTTCGAGACGGCGCCGCCTCCACGGCTGCTTTCGGCGGAGGTGCCGGCCGACCTCGACGAGCTGTGCACCGCCCTGCTCGCGCGCGAGGCGCGCGACCGGCCAACCGACGCCGACGTGCTGCGACACTTCGCGGTCCGGGAGCGCTCGAGCGCCGGCGCGCTGACGTCGACTGCGCCCGCGGCCAGCGGGTTCGTCGGGCGTGCGCGCGAGCTCGAAGTCCTCGCGGGAGCGTACCGGGGCGTGCGCGACGGGCGGACGACCCTCGTCACGCTGCGCGGTCCATCGGGCATCGGAAAGACGACGCTCGTGCGCCGCTTTCTCGAGCAGGCGCGCCGCGTCGACCCGCGCGTCGTCGCGCTCAGCGGGACCTGCTACGAGCGCGAGAGCGTCCCGCACAAGGCGCTCGACGCCCTGGTCGACAGCCTGCGCCGCTACCTGCTCCGCCTGCCGGAGCTCGAGCTGAAGGCCGTCCTGCCGCGCCACCTCCACGCACTGGCACGCCTCTTCCCGGTATTCGAGGACGTCATGCGGCCGTACAGTCCGCGCACCGACGAGATCCCCGACCCGCTCGAGCTTCGCCGTCGCGGCGTCGCCGCACTGCGCGAGCTCCTCGCGCGCATCGCCGATTCGTACGGTGGTCATCCTCTCCATCGACGACCTGCAATGGGGGGACGCCGACAGCGTCTCGATACTCGCCGAGATCCTCGCGCCGCCGGACCCGCCTCGCTTGCTCCTCGTGCTCGGGTATCGCGACGAGGACGCAAGTCGCAACGAACTGCTGAAAGACCTTGACGCGATCGCGGCGGGGCCGCACATCGACCGCGCCGACATCGAGCTCGGCGGCCTGGCCGAAAGCGAGGCACGGGCCCTGGTCGAACATCTCCTCGACGACGCGGCCCTCTCGGTGGCGACCGCCCGGACCGACCGGGTCATCCGCGAATCGGGCGGCGTCCCGTTCCTCCTCATCGAGCTCGTGTCCTTTCTCCGCACGACGGGCGACGACCCGGGTGCGCGCGCGGAGCGGGTTCCGGAGAGCGGCGAGGGGCTGCTCGTCGACGCCCTCGTCCGCGAGCGCGCGCGTGCGCTGGCGCCTGGCGCGCGCCGCCTGCTGGAGACCATCTGCGTCTCGGGCCAGCCGCTCGCCCGCGCGAGCGCCTTCCGGGCCGCGAGCCTCGACAGCGCGCCGGCCCAGTCGAGCCTCGAAGCGCTCGACGCGGCGAGGCTCATCCGCTCGACGGTGTCCGCCGATCTCCCGCACATCGAGACGTTCCACGATCGCGTGCGCGAGGCTATCGTCGCGGGCCTCGCGCCCGAGGTGCTCGCCGAGCGCCACGCGTCGATTGCAGGGGCGCTCGAGGCCGAGGCGGGCGTCGATCCCGAGCGCCTGAGCGCCCACCTCTGCGCTGCGGGAGAGGTGGAGCGCGCCCGCGCCTACGTCGAGCGCGCCGCGGACCGCGCTACGCACGCGCTCGCGTTCGAGCGAGCCGTCCGCCTGTATCGTCTGGCGCTCGATTCTCTCGGGCGAATCGCAGCCCCTGCGCGCGAAGCTCGCCGAAGCCCTCGCGAACGCAGGACACGGCGGCGCCGCGGGCCGCGCCTATCTCGCCGCGGTGCCGGGCGCGCCCGCCGAGCAGGTGTTCGACCTGCGCCGTCGCGCAGCCGAGCAGCTCCTGCGGAGCGGCCACGTCGACGAGGCCCTTCCCGTCGTGGAAGAGGTCCTCGCGAGCGTCGGCCTCCGCATCCCGGCGACGCCCGGGCTGTCGCTGGCCTCGCTCCTCGTGCAACGCGCCAAGCTGCGCATCCGCGGGCTCGCCTTCCGCGAGCGGCGCAACGTCCCGGCCGACGCGCTGCGGAAGATCGACGCGTGCTGGACGCTCGGCAACGGCATGGGCGGCGTCGACCTCATTCGCGGCGCGGACTTCCAGGCGCGCCACCTTTGGCTCGCGCTACGTGCGGGCGAGCCGTACCGCATCTCGCGCGCGCTCGCGTGGGAGGGCGTCCTCACGGCCTTCGAAGGCGGGACCTCCGGGCTGGGGCGCTCGGCCGTGGTCGGAGCGCGCTCGATGGAGATCGCGAAGCAGATGGGCCACCCGCACGCCCTGGCGTGGGCGACCGCGGCCGACGCCATCCGCCGCTATTGCATGGGGAGCTGGAACACCGCGCGAACCCAGAGCGAGGAAGCGATCGCCCTCTTCCGCGAGCACTGCGCCGACATCGGGTGGGAGGTCGGCTCGATGGAGATGTGGTTCTGGCTTCCCGCGCAGCGATGGCTCGGCGACTTCGCGCCCTACGTGCGGCGCGCCGGGCCCTGCGCGAAGGAGGGCGCGGAACGGGGAGACCTCTACACGGCCACGGGCGTGCGGACGCATGTGCTGCCGCACGTCCATCTCATGGAGGACCACGCGGACGAGGCGCGCCGCGAGGGGCTCGACGCCGTCGCGCAGCTTTCGCAAGACCGTTGGCTCACGCAGCACTGGTGCAACGCCATCACGCAGGCGCACACCGCGCTCTACGCGATGCGCCTGGGCGAGGCGATCGTCGAGCTCGAGCGCGACGGCAAACGCATCGACCACTCGCTGCAGTCGCGGATGCAGATGATGCGCATCCAGTTCCACGACGTGCGCGCGCGCGTGATGATCGCCGCCGCGCGGGAGGACAGGGGACGGCGCGGCGCGCTCCTGGCGACCGCGGACAAAGACGTGGCGCGGCTCGAGAGGGAGGGCCTGGGGTGGGCAAGCGCGCTGGCCGCGGCGGTTCGCGGCGGAGTCGCCGCCGTGCGCGGCGATGCGGAGCAGGCGCGGGCCGCATACGAGCGCGCAGCGGGCGCGTTCGCCGCGCTCGAAATGGAGGTGCACGCACTCGCCGCGAGGGCGAGGCTCGCGGCCCTCGAAGGCGGCGCCACGCGCGCGGGGGCGCGCGCCGACTGCCTCGCGCAGGTGAGCCAGCGCGGCGTGCGAAACGCCGAGCGGTACGTCGACATGCTGATGCCGTAGGGCACGCAGTCCGAACCGTTGTAACTCTTTCCGTGCCGGTGAGACCTCAGCGCGGGCGCGCGGCCTCGCGAATGGTCTCGCGCAGTCGCAAGATGCGCGGGTCACTCTCGCCGGCGGGGTCGATCGCGCGGGCGGCGTCGAGCTTCTCTTCGCAGCGCTTCCACTCGGACTGCGCGCACGCGGCGGTCGCGTCCGCGCGCGTCTGCGCCGCCTGGTCGCGGTGCGCCTGATCGGTCTGCGGCGCTCCGTCGGCCGGCGCGGTCGTGGTCACCTTCTGCTCGCGCCACATCCGCGCGACCGCGAACAGCCCGACCAGCGCGGCCGCAGCAAGCCACGCGACGCGGGTGATGCGCGGCGGCCGCGGCGGCCGCGACGACGACAGCAGCGGGTGCGGCCGCGGCGCCTGCGCGGGTGGCGGCTCGATGGCTGCCCCCAGCTCCGGGGTCGATTGCTTGCGCGAGTCGCCGCTCATGGGCGTGCCTCGGGCGGGTCGGTCTCCTTGCGGGCGGCTCTCTTCACGGGGGCAGCATCGTACGCGATCCGCTCGCTGGCCCTCGATATATGTCCTTCACCGTGCACCGGAGACATTCGGCATGCTCGGCAGTGTCTTCGATCCTCTCGCGCATCAGCTCGATGCGACTACTGCGCCGCCATCCAATGCGCGGCGACGCGTTGCGCGGAGAGCACGTGATCGTACACGGCGATCTCGTCGAGCGTACAGGGCAGCGCGGCGCCGAAGACCATGTGCGCCGTCGTGGCCGGGATGTTGGTCAGCGTACTCGCCGCGCCCGCGGGGGCGCCGTCGATGTAGAGGATCCCGTGACCGGTGCCGTCGACCGTTGCGACGACATGGGACCAGGTACCGGCCGTAAGCCCGGGCGTGTCGACCGCGAGGCTGCTGTTGGAGCCGACCCAGCGCTCGAAGCCGATGTTCATGCCGGCCCCCGCCCAGGCGATCAGGTACGAGCCGGTCACCGGATTGCCGCCCGCGGTGTAGGCCATTTTCGCCATGAAGTCGGCGTAGGAGCCGATCGTCGTGGGCTTGACCCATACCTCCCACGAGAACGGTGCAGGGGATGGGAAATCGAGGCTATTGCCTACATCGAGGTGTCCGTGGCTATTGAACTGCACGGCCGTATTCGGATCGTGCGCCAGCGCGCCCGCTACGCCGAGCGTGACGGTGCCGACCACGTTCGCGACGTACCCATGGCCGGTCTGGTCGGCGCAGGTCGTGGAGCCGGCGGCTTCTCCGAGGCGCCAGTACGCGAGCGGCAAGTCGGCCAACACGGTCGCGGAGTAGGACGGCGGACCCGCGTCGCTCGCGTCGACGACGCTCGAGCCATCGGTTGCATCCGGCGTTGCATCCGGGGTTGCATCCGGCGCATCGGGGGTGCTGGCGGCGTCGGATGCGTCAGGCGTCGTATTCGTGGTCGAGTCGGCTGCGTCCGCGGCGTCCAGGTTCGCCGCCGAGTCTCGGGGGCCGCCATCCTCGACGGATGCGCTGTCGGTCATGGAGCCGGAGTCTCCGCCGACCGCCGAATCGAGGGCCGTACCTGTGCTCGATCGGTCCGCCGGTATCGACGGGGGCTGCGGAATCGGCGGCGCTTCCGGCGTCGAGCCCAGCCTCGGACTGGTCCGCCTCGACGTCCGGGGTCTCACCTGGGCCTTCATCAGCGCCGCCATCGCACGAATCAACGCACTGCACCTCCTGGAGGTTATCCAGCCCGCTGAGGACCCCACACGCCGCCGATGCGCTCAACGCACCCAGGACAAGAATTCCGCCGATAAGAGCTCGCGTACGGACCGCTCGCATAATCCCAAGATACGGCTCACAGGTCGATTCTCACAAGTCGCTCTTCGCTCCCGAGCCGGCCCGTTGGCGACGGAACGCGGTCCGGAGCCTTCGAACGAAGACCCATGGCGGACACCGGAAGGCCCGGAGAGTGGAGCTCGCGGCTGCATCCGTACGCGGCGCTCTCCGGAGCGCGCTGGGAGCGATTGGGAGCGGACGAGCCCCCGCCTTTCGCTTGCGAGTCGCAATCGAGTGCGCACGGGACGTGGTCTCAGCCCATGGAGTGCGGCTCGTCGCGAACGAACACGGAGTCGTAGCGAACAAGTCGCGGTCCGGAGCTTACGAGGCGAGACTCGTAGCGAACGAGTCGCGGTCCGGAGCTTACGAACCTCGTTGCGGACAAAACGCGACCCGGAATCTCCCGGCCACGATTCGTCGCGTCCGTTGCGGCAGTCACTCGGTCACACCAGCGACGGCCGGCGACCCGAGCTCACCCACCGCACGTCCCGACTCCCGTGGGAGTGGGGGGCGCACCCCCGTTCGGTGGCTGGCACGGCTGACCCTGCGAGCACCCCGGATCGGGCGATGCCGGGTCGCAGAGCTGCGTGTCGCCGCCACCGCAGACCGCGCGGCACTCGGCGATCCATCCGTTATTCTGCTGCGAGACGCAGCACACGTTCTGCCCGGTGCAGTCCGCGGTCGACTCGCACTCGAGCGTCGTGCTGGCCGGGCCCGGGCAAGTCGCCCCGTTCGCGCAGCTGGTGACCGTGCCGGTTGCGCTGAGCGACGCGCAGCATGTCTGAGCCGGAACCGAGCACCTGAGATTTCCGCATGCCATGCCGGGGCCACCGCTCGCGTCACCGGCGTTGCCGTCCGCGGCGGGGCCGCTGTCCGTCATGACGCCCCCGCCGTCGACGCCGCCGTCGGCGCCAGCCGAGGCATCGCCCGCCGCCGCCTCCGGCTGCGTACCGCCATCGGCGGTGCCGCTGCTCGATGGCCCCCCTCCCGAGCTGCCGCCGCTGGACGAGGCGCCGGACCCCGAGCTGCTGCTCGACGCGGCGCTGTCGCTGCCGCTGCTCGACGCGTTGCCGTCGCCGCCTCCGTCAGCTCCGTTCGGCCCGAGGAGAGTTCCGCTGCTTCCGCTGCATGCCGCGAGACCCAGGACGCACGAAACGGCAAGTGACGTTCGACTTCCAATCATGGCCATGGCCGCCCCTTTTCGTCAGGGCAAGATGCCATGTCGGACACCTCGATAGCCACGCAACTTGCCCGCGGCCTGCTGGCTCTGCGACTGAAAGCTCAGCCGTGAACCTATCGCGACGCCACGACAGGCCGAGTCGACTCGGTTCCCGCCATCGTCGCCACCGTCTCTACGAGCGAAGCGGACTTCACCGGCTTCGCGAGATGCGCGTCGTACCCGGCCGCCAGAGCGGCGCTCACGTCCTCGTTGCGCGCGAACGCCGTCAGCGCGACGGCCCGCACGCGTCCAGCCGGGGGCGGCATCTCGCGGACCTTGGCGATCAGCGAGAAGCCATCCTCCCTCGGCATCCCGAGGTCGCTCACGAGAACGCACGGCGGTCGCGCCGCGAGACTCGACAGCGCGGCTTCGGCCGACGCCGCGACCGCGACGCTCGCACCCGCCGCTTGGAGCATCATCGCTGCCACATTCCGAGCGTCTTCCTCGTCGTCGACGACCAGAACGTAGACGCCGGAAAGGCGCAGCTCGGGCTTCTCCCGGGGGGCCTTCCCTTCGACCCCGTTGACGTCCTCGCCGAGCCAGGGCGGGGCAGATTCACGAACGCCGGCAGGAGCGAGAGGAACCTCGATGGCGAAGGTGGACCCGCGACCGGGGCCCTCGCTCGTCGCCGATACGTCCCCGCCGTGCTCCTGCACGATGTGCCGCGCGATCGCCAGTCCCAACCCGAGCCCCCCGTGCTGGCGGCGGGAAGAAGAATCGACCTGCCGGAACCGCTCGAATATCCACGGCAGCGCCGAAGGCTCGATCCCCACCCCGGTGTCGCGTACGCGTACGAGCGCGGTCTCGTCTCGGGCCTCGATGACCACGTCGACGCGGCCTTCCGCCTTGCTGAACTTGATCGCGTTCGACAAGAGGTTGCACACCGCCTGCTTCAGCCGCTCGGCGTCGGCCATCACGCGCGGCCTCGCACGCACGTCGATCGCGAGCTCAATTTTCTTGGCTACCGCCGTGGGCTCGATGGACTCGACGGCCGCGTGGACGATGGCCTCGAGCGACGCCGGCTGAAGCTCGACGCGGAGCTTGCCGGAGACGATCCGCGATACGTCGAGGAGGTCTTCGACCAGGCGCCGCTGAGCCTCGGCGTTTCTTCGGATGACCTCGAGCCCGCGGCGCACCGTCGCCCATTCGGCCACCGGCCCGGCCAGGAGCAACTGCGCCCAACCGAGGATCGCGTTGAGCGGCGTGCGAAGCTCGTGCGACACGACGCTCAAAAACTCGTCCTTCAGGTGGTCGGCCTTCTCGGCGGAGACGCGCGCTTGCTCGAGGCCTTCGCGCGCCGCGCGCTCGCGATCGAGCGACTGCTCCAGCCGGAGCTCGGCCATCCTTCGCTCGGTCACGTCGCACAGGGCCGTGCGGAAGCCCAGGGTCGTGCCGTCGCTACCGATGATGGGCGCCGTGACCGCCTGCACGAAGACGTGCGCCTCGTCGCGCTTGCGGACGAACCCGAACTCGGCCTTGACGGTCTGACCCTGCGCGAGGCACGCCTGGGTGTGATTGAAGATGGGACGGTCGAGATCGAAGCGCACCAGCGACCGCAGCGGCTTCCCGAGGGCGGCGCTGCGCTCGTGGCCGAGCAGCGCGGCGCCCGTCAGGTTGATCTCGAGGACACGCAGCACGCGGTCGAGCGTCAGGTAACTGACGGGAGCGAAATCGAAGAGGTCCGCGTAGCGAGCGCGAGACGCCTCGAGCTCTTCGCGGCTCTCGCGGAGCTCGCGGTTCTGCGCCTCGAGCTCGGTCTGGTGGACCCGGAGCTCGTGCAGCGTTCTGTCGAGGAGCTCTTTCTTCTGTCCGACGATCATCGAACCGGCTCCGGACCTATAGGCACGATGGTCAGAAGAAGCACGCGAGCCGTTCCCGGAATTCCGGTTACCGCGCCCCCGCTCACGCTCATCTCCCGTTTTCCAATGGACTCGAACTCGTGCTCGATGCGGAAATCGCGAAAAGGCTGACCCGTCGCCAGCGCGGTCTCGATCGCCGCGCGCAGCTTGGGGTGGGCCCACTGGCCGGAGCCGAGGTTCGAAAATAGGTTCCCCACCGTGGCGTGCAGGTCAACCTGGAACGCCGCGAGAAAGCGCTCGTTCACCCAGAGCACGCGGAGCTGCTCGTCGACGATGGCCAGCGGATGAGGCAACGCCGCCAGCATCCTCCCGGCGTACGCCTCGACGTCGATCATGAGCTCCTTCTGCCGCTTCTCGCTGTCGATGTCGCGAAGCAAGAGGAGCGCGCCGTCGACTGTGCGGGCGGCCGACCGGTAGGGCACGATACGCGTCTCGCACCAGCGACCCGCGACGCGCGTCTCCGCCGTCGTGGTGACCAGGCGCTCGATCGTGTTGGAGACGAGATGCTCGATGTCCGGCCCGGAGAACAGCGCCTTCAGCTGGGCCAGGGGGCGCCCTACGTCGGAGGCCGCGAGCTTCAGCAGCTGCAGCGCCGAATCGCTCGCGCGGCGCACGTGCAGCTCGGCGTCCACGAAGAGCACGGGGCTCTGCAGCGACAAGAGCAGGTTGTCCAGAATCGCTGCTCGTGCGCGTCAGGTCGACCATGCGGTGCTGCAGCTCGTCGTTCATCGTGGACAGCTCTTCGTTGGTCGACTGCAGCTCCTCCTTGGCCGTCTCGAGCTCCTCGTTGGTGCTCTGGAGCTCCTCGTTGGTCGACTGCAGCTCCTCGTTCGTGGACTTGAGCTCCTCGTTGCTCGACTCGAGCTCCTCGACGGTCGACTGAAGGTATTCTTTCGTCGTCACGAGCTCTTGTTCGAGCTCGCGGACGCAATCCGACGAGTCCCCGCCCGAACGTTCGGGCGGCGGGAGGGACGCCGGGGCCGTCGGACGATCGTCGAACACGATGAGCAGGCAGCGGCTCTTGGTGTCTGGCTCGTGGACCGGAAGCACGTCGACCGCCACGGTGCGGCTCCCCTCGCCGCTGGGCGCCAAGTGCAGCGGGCCGACCCGCGTCGGGGCGTCCTCCTTCAGCACCTGCTGGACCGCTCGCCACACTTCGACCTGCAGCTCGGGCCGCAGCAGCTTGAGCAGGTTGAGCGTCGCCGTCCCCGGCGCCGGGGAAACGTAGGGGCTCGTGTCGCCGCGGAACTGCAGGACGTCGAGGTTCTCGTTGGCGAGGACGCTAGGCGGCCCGTAGCAATCCATCAGCTTGCGGTCGGCAATCTGCTGCGCGGTGGGTCCCCCCCGCCGCTCGCGGTGCGGGAGGACCTCCGGCTCCTCTTTGGAGAGGCCAAGGGCCGCGCGGGCGTCCAGCGCGGCGACTGCCGGGAGGTTCTTCTTCCGGTAGACCTTGTTCTTGCGGTCGACGAGCGAGAAAAGATCGGCGCAGTCTCCCACGGTCTCCGAGCTGCCGAGCGTGAGGAACCCGTCCGGATTGAGCGCGTAGTGGAGCAAGCGCAAGACCTTCTTCTGGAGCGGCGCCTGGAGATAGATGAAAAGGTTCCTGCAGCTGGCGAGATCGATCCGCGAGAAAGGCGCGTCGCTGGTGACGTTCTGCGGCGAGAAGATGGCGATGTCGCGGAGCCGTCGCGCCACCTGATACTGGTCCCCGACCGGAACGAAGAACCGCTCGAGGCGCTCCTGGGAGACGTCGCTTTCGATGTTCTTCGGGTAGACGCCCCGCCGGGCGCGGGCGATCGCGTCCTCGTCGACGTCGGTCCCGAAGATCTGGATGCGGTAGTTGTGCGCGACCTGGTCGAGCGCCTCGAGCAAGCAAATGCCGAGCGAATACGCCTCTTCGCCGGATGCGCAGCCGGTGACCCAGATGCGAATGGGGGAGCTCGCGGTCTTGCGCTCGAGGATGCGCGGCAGGACCGCGTGCTTGATGAACTCGAACGTCTCGGCGTCGCGGAAGAAGCTCGTGACGCTGATGAGAACGTCCTGATAGAGGGCCGCCAGCTCGTCGCGGTCCCCCTGGACGTAGCGCACGTAGTCGGGCAAGTGCTCGATGCGGTGGAGGGCCATGCGCCGCTCGACGCGCCGGCCGATGGTCGTCGGCTTGTACAGCGACAAATCGTTGCCGTACGCCGAATCGGATCAAGACGAAGAGCTTGGCGAGCGACTCGCGCTCCGACGGAGCCGGCATGGGCGGCGGCGTTCGTGCCAGATAAGGATGGCGCGAGACGGCCATCAGCTCCGCGGCGATCGCGTCGGGCGGCAGGACGCGATCGACGACGCCCGTCTCGGTCGCGCTGCGCGGCATCGAGTCGAACTTCGCGCTCGAGGGGTCCTGCGCGAAGACGAGCCCTCCTCGTGCCTTGATCTCCCGGAGGCCCTGAGCGCCGTCGGCGCCCATCCCGGACAGCACGATACCGATTGCCTTCGGTCCCTGGTCTTCGGCGAGCGACCGAAAGAACAGGTCGAATCGGGAGATGGGACGAGGACGGAGAGGTCAGGTAAAAGACGCCGCGCAGCAGGTTCACGGTCGCGTTGGGCGGCGCCACGTAAACGTGACCGGCGTCGATACGCATCCCGTCGGCGATGGCGACGACCGGTATGTCCGTCGAACGACCCAGGATGGTCGGCAAAAGACTCGTGTGGTCGGGCGCGAGATGCTGCACGACGACCAGAGCCAGGTTGTCAATCGTGAGCCCGTGGAGCAGCGAGGTCAGCGCCTCGAGCCCGCCGGCCGAGGCGCCGATGCCGACGATGGGAAACGGGACCGATCGCGGGGCTTCCTGGTCGTCGGGGGCGTCAGTGGCGGGTGGGTCGGAAGGGCACACGGGACCGAGCTCCGAGGCTTATCGACGAACGGGAGGCACGGCAAGTGCCGGGGTCGTCGGCCTCGACGTCTTCGGCGAGCCGCTCGAGGTCCTCGAGCGAAAGCTGTCGCAAAACGCCCTACCGTCGCTGCGCTGGGCCCCAATCGCCCCGCCGTCGCTGCTGAGTACGCAGGGCGGCGTTCGGCCGAACCGCGGCTCCTCGGGCCCGCCCGCAATCCGCGCCGCAGAGTCGAGTAGACTTGGCGGGTCGTGGAGTCGCCCGGCCTGATCACCTTCGACATGAACGCTTGGCCTCTGGTCGTCCTGGCGTGCCCGGCTCGGTTCGGCGGGGGTTCGCTCGAGCGGCTCATCGCCGACTTCGAGGCCTGCCATGGCCGCCGCCAGCAGTTCGCGCTGATCGTCGACGCGCGGCTGGCGCACAGCATGCCGGACGCGAAATGGCGAAAGGGACTGACCGACTGGGCGAACGACCCGCGTGTCCGGTTCGAGACGCGACAATACAGCGTCGGCACGGCGCTGCTCTTCTCGTCGGCGCTGGCGAGGGGCGCATACACCGCGCTCCTCTGGTTCTGGAGGCCGCCCACGCCGCACTTCGCCGCGCCGACCATGGCCGCGGGCGTCGAGTGGTGCTGTCAGATGCTGACCCGGTCGGGCGTGGCGCTGAGCGCCGCGCTCGAGAAGCGCCGAGCGTCCGCGCTCGTCGACGCTTAGTGTTGCGCGCCGTCCGCTGACGCTGAAAGCTCGCCCGCACCGTTACCAAGGACCAGCTCGGACGTAAGCCAGGGGAGCAATGCTCGCCGCGGCTCCCGTGCTCTCCCGATTCGACGAGATGCGCGCCCGGGAATACGCCCGCCTCGATCGGGGCGGGCACGTGTACCTCGACTACACGGGCGGCGGGCTCCACGCCGATTCCCAGGTCTGCGAGCACATGGAGCTCCTCCGGACCGGCGTCTTCGGAAATCCGCATTCGACGAATCCGACGTCGATGGCCGCGACGTCGCTGCTCGAACGGGTGCGCGCGTGCGTCCTCGACTACTTCAACGCGCCGCCGGCCGAGTACGTCGTCGTCTTCACGCAGAACGCGACCTCCGCGCTCAAGCTCGTGGGCGAGTCGTATCCCTTCTGCGGCGGTCGCTTCCTCCTGACCTACGACAATCACAACTCGGTCAACGGCATCCGCGAGTTCGCCCGGCGCAGCCGCGCAGCGATCCGCTACCTCCCGATCGCGCCCCCGGAGCTCCGCGTCGACGAGGAGCGCCTTCACGAGGAGCTCGCGTGCGCGAGCCCCGGAGCGAACAATCTCTTCGCGTTCCCCGCGCAGTCGAACTTTTCGGGCGTTCAACATCCTCTCGAGTGGATCGACCTCGCGCGCGCGGGCGGGTGGGACGTCCTCGTCGACTGCGCGGCCTTCGTGCCGACGAATCGCCTGGACCTGGAGAGGTGGCGTCCCGACTACGTGGCTCTGTCGTTCTACAAGATGTTCGGGTATCCGACGGGACTGGGCTGCCTTCTGGCGCGGCGAGAGGCGCTGTCCAAGCTGCGCCGGCCCTGGTTTGCCGGCGGAACGGTGTGGGGCGTATCCGTCACCTCCGACTTCCACTTCCTGCTGGAGGGCGGCGAGGCCTTCGAGGACGGAACGGTCAACTACCTCGACATCCCCGCGATCGAGCTCGGTCTTCGTCACATCTCTGTCCGTCGTCGCAGGGGGCCACGTCTTCGGCGGCGCCAACCCTTACACGACGTTCGGGGAGTTCCGCGACGACAGCAACGCGTACGCGTGGGTGCGATTCACCTTCTGACGATGCGCGGCTCTAGGGCGCGCACCCCATGCTCGAGTTCGACCAGACCTGCGGCACCGAAAAGCCCCCGACGCCGTTGGCGGTCCCCGTCATGCCGGGACAGAAGTCGCCTATCTCGAATCCCGTCGTCTTGGCTGCCGGATTGTTGAACCCGAGGCGCCCCTCGGCGCGAAATGGATCGGTCACGGCGTCCGCGATTTCCTGGAAGGCGCGGGCGATGGCGACGTTTGCGTCGCTCTGTCCTGCAACCTGACACCGCGGGATGACCACGTAGGCCACGTCGATTCCGTTGACGGCGGTGGCGCTGTGGTACCCGCACGAAGGCGCTCCGTCGACCGTGACGGCGTAGCCCTGCGGCAGGGCGGGCGCACTCGACGTGGCCGGCAGCGCCAGCGGCATGAAAAAGACGTAGAGGGTGCTTGCGGTCACGGGCGTGGGCAAATCGGGAGGCTTGCCTCCAATTCCGGGCTTGCTCTTGTCGGCGACGAACTTCGGAAACCTGCTGCTGGAGCTCTGGGCCGTCGCCGAGTCCGTGATGGGCTGACCCGGAGGGTCTCCGACGTGTGTTGCCGTGATGGTCACGGGCTTGCCCACGCAGGTGCTCGCGCCCGGCACGCAGTAGCCGTTCACGGCCGACCACCAGGCGGAGCTTTCGAGGCCGCCGAACGCCGTCGCGATCTGCGAGACGATGTTCTCGGTGTCCGAGCCCCACGTGACGGTCACGATCTGAACCGACGAGAGCAGACCGGGCAGGCCCGTCGTACCGCTCGGCGGCCCGTAGACGAACTGGCCCGGCGGTCCGTCGTACGGCGGCGGGGGCGGGGCGTCGACCGACCCGCCGCCCGAATCGGTGGGTCCCGAGGCGTCGTAGAAGGAACCACTGCTGCCGCTGCTGCTCGTGCCCGTCGAGCCGTCGTGGCCACCCGAGCTCGAGCCGCCCGAGCTGCCGGAGCTGGTCGAGCTGGCGGCGTCTCCGGGCGCCATCGCGTCGCCGTTGTCGCCCGGCGACCACGCGCTGGACTCTCCGGAGCATCCCGCCAACGCAATCGCAACGAAGGCTCGAGCGGACGATCGAAACATGGGGTCCTAAACGAAGTAACCGCACGCTGCGGCGCCAGGCACTTCTCGAAGGGCGAAACGCCCGGGACATCGACGCGAAATGAGCCCGGCGAGCCGCGCCAGGATGGTCGCGTCCGGCGTTCGATGACCGCCGAAAAATTCGACGCTCGTCGGAATATCAGGTCCTGTCGGAACCACGTGGGCACCGGTCGCCGCCCGTGCGCTACCGCTGCCCACCCGTGCGCTCCACGGCGCACCCCCAAGGCGAGTGCGTGCGTGAAAAAAGCGCGGTCGGGTACTGGGTTCCGGATCGATCTTCATCGCTTGCCCGGCTTCGCGCTCCTCGCGGCCGCCCTTTGCGCGGCCTGCTCCGGCTCCGCTTCCAACCCGGCGTCATCGCCGCCCGGCGACGATGGTGGGGCCATGGTCGGGAACGACAGCGCGCCGCCGCCGCGCGACAGCTCGCCGGCGAGCGACGATTCGTCGCCCAACGACTCGTCGGCGCCGCCGCCGATCGACTCGTCGGCGCACGACTCGTCGGCCGCGGACACCGGCACCGTGGGCCGGCCCACCGACGCCGGTCTCGTGCCCGGCGTTCCTCCGTCGAAGAACTTCGACCTGAGCGTCTGGTCGCTCACGCTCCCAATCGGCACACCCGGCACTCCGACGATCATCAATTCGGCCGCGCTCCTCGCGGGCTACACGTCCGCGTACTTCTTCACCGGAACCGACGGCGCGATGGTCTTCTGGGCACCGGTCACCGGAGTGACGACGGCCAACTCGAAGTTCCCGCGGTCCGAGCTTCGCGAGGACAAGAACGGGGGCGGCGCCTACAACTGGTCTCTTTCGGCCGGGACTTCGACGCTGACGGCGTCGGTCGCCATCGACACGCTGCCCCCGAACAACAAGAATCGTGATCGGCCAGATCCACGGCACCGGCCCGACGAACCTGCCGCTCATCGAGCTTGCGTACAAGGCGGGGAACATCGTCGCCGAGGTGATCGCCAATCCCACCGTGAACACGCAGGTGGACACCGTCGTCGCCTCGGGAATCGGCGTCGGGACGGTCTTCGACTACAGCATCGTGACGACGCCGGCCTCGATGCTCGTCGTCTCGGTCGGGGGCAAGGTCGGCTACCAGCAGGCGATCGACGCGAGCTGGTCCACGCAGCAGTTTTACTTCAAGGCGGGCGACTACGTTCAGGACAACACCGGGACCAGCATGCAAGGGGGCCAGGTGTCGTTCTACGCCCTTTCGATCTCGCACGGCCCGTGACGGCCAAGCTTCTCAGTTGCCGGTGGCGATCTTCTCCGCGAGCGTCCTGACGTCGCGCTCGTCGACGTCCGACACGAGGCCGTAGCCGAGGTCGCCCTTCCGCCAGAGCAGCACGTGAAAGCCCCGCGAGGTCTTCATCGTCCCGCGGACGTCGCCCACGGGCACGGTCGGGATCGCCGGCCAGGGCAGCCCGTCCGCGCGGAAAACGAAGAGCGTCATCCAGTGCAATCGGCGCTTGTAGACGAAGGTGGCCGCCTTTCAATCGACGAAGTACCCGACCGACCCGCCCTGCAGCGGAAAGTCGGCGTCTCCGTCGAAGGCGAAGTCGGGCGCGAAGTCGACCTTGCCCTTGAACCACGGCTTCACGACGTGCCGATCGCTGCTCTCCACCTCGAGCGGGCGTTCGCTGTAGAGCACCCGGAGATGATCGTTGACGGCCTCGGCGACCATCGAATCGGAGGGCATGCTCGCTCGCCAGGCGAAGACCGCCAGCAGAGCCAGCGCCGCCCCGAGCGCCACGCCGGTTGCGTAGCGCGTCGCCCGGCGAGGCCAGCTGCGCGCCGAGATGGCCGCCACCCTCGCGGTGCGGCTGTCTGGCGAGGCCGGAGACGGAGCCCATCGGCCCTCGACCGCGCGCCGCAGCGACTCGGGCGCGCGGGACCTCGGGAGCCGGCTCTCGAGGAGCGCAGAAAGGGCTCGATCGGCGCTGTCCTCGCGGCGGCAGCCCTCGCACGCGGCGAGGTGCGCATCGACCGGCGCGCGCAGCTCCGGGGAAATGGTCCCGCGACGACGGTCGAGCAAGTGGGTGCGTGCCTCGGTGCAATCCATGGCCCATTACCTCGCGTAATCTCGCAGACGATCGCGCAGCGTCGCGCGCGCCCGGGACAGGCGGGACTTCACCGTGCCGGCGCTGCAGCCGAGGACCTCGGCCAGCTCGGCCTCGGTCAGCCCCTCGAGATCGAGCAGAACGATGGTACGGGCGTCGACCGAGAGCGCTCCCAGGGCCTCCTCGATGTCTTCCGCGACGATGCCGCGCATTCTCTCGAGCTCGTCGTCGCCCCGCAGTGGCTCCCGCGCTGCCGCAGTCTCGAACTCCTTGTCGTCGTCGAGGCCTCCGCGAACGGGGCTGTGGCCATCGCGACGGCACGAGTCGATGAAGAGGTTGCGCAAGATGCGGAAGAGCCACGCTCGCAGGTTGGTGCCGCGAGCGAATTGCGAATGCGCGGCGTAGGCCCGGGCGTACGTCTCCTGCACCAGGTCCTCAGCTCCGTCCGCGTTTCGCGTCAGGTGACGGGCCAGGCGATAGAGCGCGTCGAGATGCTCTACAGCCTCGCGCGGCAGAGTGGGCAGAGGCTCGTCGGGCACGACCCTCGGATACCGGGTCGTGCGCCCCCCGCCAATGGGGCGCGAAGCCGAGGCCGGGAGCGAAGGCGGGGGCATCGAGGCGCGGGCGCTATCGCGCGGGCGCGTGTGTCGAGGTTCCGATCCGACCAGCCAGTTCGGCGTCTCGCGTCGCCGGTCCCCTGACGTGTCCCCGTCGTCGCTGCCACAAAGCGTCTAGCGACCAGCGCCCGGGGCCGACCACGAGAAGGAACGCCGACGTGAGGAGCTGGGCGTAGTCGGAGCGAGTCTCGTGCATCACCGCCCAGAAGCCGAGCTTGGGCGGCGAGGGCGGAGCTGGTAGCGGCGAGGTCCCGAGATAGAGAGAGACCTTGGTCGAGAGGATCGCGACGATCATCTCGATGATGAAGGCGATCGCAAAGGCGCGCGTGAGGAGCCCCAAGATGAGCAGGAGGCCGCCGACGATCTCGAGCGCGCCGACGAACGTCGCCGTGAGCTCGGGCACCGGCATGCCGAGCTTCGTGAAACGGCCGACGCCCTGGTTCGTGTAGACGAACTTGAGGATCCCTTCGGATAGGAAGACTCCACCGGTCATGACTCGAACGAGCCACGTGGCGTCGGGGGCTGTGAGAGGGGGAACGAGAATCCAGCGAGTGACCGAGCGGAGCAGGTTCATGTCCCTGCAAACGGCGCCGGACCGAAATGGTTCCCTCGCCTCCGCTCGGCCGCTATTGCGACGTCCCCTCCGGTTCCCTCTGCGACCGGAACGGCGCACGCGCTCAGCCAGCCATCGAGGACCTGGAACTCGGACGGCGCGAGCTGCGGAGCGCTGCCAAACGGCATGTGCGGAACACCGTTCGTCTGGATGACGATGCATACGACGGCGACCCCTCCAGGCCTCGCGCCCCGAGTGGCTACGGATCCTTGCCCGCCGGGAAAGCCCTCTTACGAAGGCGGGCCTTCGGCTGCGCGCTTCAGGTCGGCCGCGTATTGCTCGAACGGCGGCCCGAAGTCCGGAAGGGACCCCTTGATGAGCGGCAGCATCACACCCGCGAAGACCTCGACCATCGTGAAGTCGGTGGTGCCGTCCCCCTTGGGAGCGAGCGTGAAGGTGCGGATGCCCTTGAACATCGGGGCCGCGCCGTCGCTCCACACCATGCGCTTTTCAGGCTCGAGCTCGGTCACCTTGGGCTTGAAGACGCGGCCCGGTGCTGCCGTCACGCGCAGCGCAATTTTCCTTCCGAGCGCGATCTGGCCCTCGACCGAGGTCACCGTCGAGTTCCATTTGGGGAACTCGGCGGCGTTCGTGAGGAGGGCCCAGAGCGTTCCCGGTTTCGCCCGAACGTTGACGCCCACGGCGCACTCCATGCGAAACGCCGAACCGGTCTTGCGCGCTTTCCCGGACGTGTCCATCGTCTCCTCCGTGTCGGGCGTCTTACGCCGACCGGCGCGCACCACGGTAGCGAGAATCGTGACAGGCCGGGACGAGCATCGTCGGACCCGCGCAACCGCGGGTCTCCCCCGTCCGACGCGGTGTTCGAAACGAGACTGCGATCGTCACCCGTCACGGGGAGGCGTCGCCGGATGAGACGCTCGATGTCGCCGAGGAGCGAGCGCTCGTCGCGATCGCAGAACGAGATGGCGCGCCCGCTCGCGCCCGCCCGACCGGTCCGCCCGATGCGGTGGACGTAGCTCTCGGCGACGTTCGGCATGTCGAAGTTGACGACCAGCGAGATGCCCTCGACGTCGATACCGCGCGCGGCGACGTCTGTCGCGACCAGGACGCGCGTGACGCCGCGACGGAAGCCCTCGAGCGCGCGCTCGCGCGCGCCCTGGGTCTTGTTGCCGTGAATGGCCGCCGAGCCGATGCCCGCGCGCTGGAGGTGCTCGGTGAGCCGGTTGGCGGCGTGCTTGGTGCGCGTGAACACGAGCGCTCGCTGGACGGTCTCGTCGCGCAGAACGCTTTCGAGGAGACCGCGCTTGTCTGCCTTGGCGACGAAGACGACCGATTGCTCAATCGTGGGAGCCGTCGTCGTGACCGACGCGATCGAGACGCGCGCCGGGTCGCGCAGCATGGTGCCCGCGAGCTTCTCCACCGCTGGCGCGATCGTCGCGGAGAAGAAGAGCGTCTGCCGCGCGACAGGGATCATCGCCACGACGCGGCTCACGTCGCGAACGAACCCCATGTCGAGCATGCGATCGACTTCGTCGAGCACGAAATGCGTGATCCCGGCCAGGCTGATGAGCCCCTGCTCCACGAGGTCGAGGAGACGGCCCGGCGTGGCCACGACGAGCGCCGGTGAGGTGCGTAACGCGATCTCTTGGCGGTGCTGGCTGACGCCCCCGTAAAGAACTGCGTGGCGAACGCCCAGGTGGCCTCCGTAGGCCTCGACCCAGTCGCCGATCTGGCCGGCGAGCTCTCGCGTGGGCGTGAGAATCAAGGCGCGGATACCGGGCGCGCTGTTGGCGGCGAGCTGCTGCAAGATTGGCAACACGAACGCGGCGGTCTTGCCCGTGCCGGTCTGCGCGCAGGCCAGGACGTCGCGGCCAGCCAGCGCGTGAGGGATGACCCCGGTCTGCACCGGCGACGGCTCGGTGTAGCCCTGCTCGAGCGCCGCGCGCACCAGCGCCTCCGCGAGTCCCAGCTGGGTGAACGGCGATGCGGCGATCGCCGCGGCGACCTCGGGCGTGACGGGCGCGGAAGCGACCCGGTGCTTCGAGTCCGCATTCGAGGCCGCGTGGCCCGTGGAGGGCGCGGCCGGAACGGCCGTGTGCCCGTGCGCCGGGCGGCGGCGCCGAGAACGATTGAATCTCATGGGTAGAACACACTCTCTCGCGGCGGCCCCGTGCGGGGCGCTTCGTGCAGGTGCCGTCCTCGATGCCGCGGGCTCCAGAAGGGCGCGACGGGACCTTTCGCGGCCACGTCCATCACGCTCTACCGTGGGTCACCGACAGACTCGGCGCACCGGCGCGATTCGTGAAGTGCCGTTTCTTTAGCGCGCAGGTGCTGCAAACGCAAGTCCGCGGCCGGGCCGCGAGCGAGTGCGCGCGTCGCTAGGGCCCTCGCCCGCGTCTTCTACTCGACGCAGACGAGCGCGGCCCCCATTTGGGCGAGCCGAAAATCGGGCGCCGGGCAGGCCGCGCGGCAGGTTGCCCCCGTGCAAGCTGGGTCGACCGAGCGAGGCAACTCGTAGCTGCATCCACCAGGACCGCAGCGCCACTCGACGCCGGTGTCGGGATCGTGGCCGGTGGCGCTCGGGGCCGCGAGGACACACGCTCCGATGAGATTCACGTATCCGGGCGGGCACTGTCCGGCCACCGGGCAGACTCCGTCGTGACGAGGGCTTCCGTCGGGGCAGGAAGGCGCGCACGTGCCGCGGATGCTGTCGGGCACGAGGTTCCCTCCTGGCGCGCACGTCGTCTCGGCGCGCTGCCGCCGGGGTCGACTCGCAGCGTCGCGCTCGAGGGGCTCGGCGTCCACGGCGACGACCTCGCGCGCCCACGCCTGCAGGGTGGCCTCGTGGATCCAGGCGTAGCCGCCGTCCCCCCAGCCCGTGCCCCAGCTATTGTGCGCCAGAAAATACGTGCCGTGCGCCAGATGAACGTACCCGGCGAGAACGAGGGCGTGGCCCGCGTCGGCGCCGCCGGATTTGGTGTAATGCGGGACGTAGCGCGCCCCGGGACGGCCTTTGGGAACGAAGGCCGGCGGCAGCTCCATCGCCACGAGCACGTCTTGTCCGGCGGCGAGCTTCGCGCAAAGGACGAGCGTATCGGGAGGCGCGCCCAGGTACTCGACCTCGGTAAACTCGCCAATCGCGCCCGACGCCACGGCGTGCGCGTGCGCGTCGTCGACTGGTTTGCCGCACCCCTCACGGGGGGGCTCCGCGAACTCGTCACACGGGATCCAGGAGATCGCCTCGGTCGTCCGGAAAGGCCAGGTGGCTTCGGCGCCCATGGGCTGGCCCACGTTCGAGCTCAGCGAGGTCTCGACGTGCGGCGAGTGGTAGCGCGCCCAGATCGCCATCACGCTGACCGCCGGAGCTCGCCCGCCCCATCGGGCGAGCGCGTGGTCGACGGCGGCGGCCGTCGCGAAGGCCGTGCACGCGGGGACGTTCCCCTGGTTTCGCACCGGGCCTTCGGTCGCGTCGAGTCGATGATCGACGAGCGCAGGCAGCTTCGACGCGTCCGACGGCATGAGCTTGCGCGGCACGAGCAGCGTGGCCCCCCCGGGTCGGTCGGAGCCGAAGAGGAGCGAGCGCGCGCACGCGAGGGGCGCGGCCTCGGACCCCGTCCACACGGCGCGGCACGGATGATCGTCGAGGTGCGCATCGGAAGGGGGCGCGGAAGGGGCCTGGTGCGCGGCGAGAGCGGGCAGATCGGGGAGCGGTGGTGTCGCGATGTGCGCCGCGCGTAAGGCTGGCGGCTTCTTGGCTGGGCTCGTGTCGGTCGCCGCGATCACGGCCTGGCCGGCGTCCTCCGGCGCGGCGGAGCGGTGGCACCCGACGAGCAGCGTTGCCGAGAGCAGCAGCGCGCGCATCACTGGGGCGGAGGCGGTGGCCGCGGCGGGATCTGAAACACGTCCCACGCCGGCGTGTGGTTATGCTCCTGCGCCGGCTGGTTCCAAAGGTAGAGCGAGCCGTAGGTCGTCGCGGTCCCCTTCGAATCGACGACAATCGCCGTGATGAAGAGCTGGGGCACGTTGCCAGGGTAACGCGTCGAGCTGAACACGACCCAATAGTACGTGAGTCCGAGGACGGGCACCGGCTGCGCGTTCGGCGCCCACTTCGCCCAGCTGTTGGTCACGCCGGGACTGGTGGCGCCCGAGCATGCTGGAGGATCGTTGGCGGCGAGGCGAGTCTTCGTGCCCCCCGCCGCCGGGATCACGAAAAGCTCGTCGTTCGAATTGTCGTACGAGTTCTGGCCCTGGGGAATGCCGTTGAAGACGAGCCACTTGTCGTCCGGAGAGAACGAGGGATAGTGCTCCTCCACGTTCGGATCCGAGGCGCCGGGTATTGGCGTCTGGCCGCCGCCGCTCCGGTTTGCATACGGCATGGAATACAGGTCCATCGGGCCCGACTGGGCGCGTCCATCGGTGATGCCTCCGGGCGGAAGCGACGTGTAGACGATCGTCGCGCCGTCGTGGCTCCAGGTCGGCGCGGTCACGGCGCCGTTGTCCGTCCCCGTTCGCGAAACGACTCCGGTGGCTTGGGCGCCCACACCTTCGAGATTGACCCAGTGAAGGTCGCCCGTGTCGCTGAGGAGGACGACCCGGTCGCCCGCGGCCCAGTGACCGAGCGAGAAGGCAGCCACCCCTTTCAGCGAATCGAGCGCCGTCTTGGCGTCGGGCGTCAGGAACGACGGCACGAGGCCGGGCGTCGTGTTCGCCCCGATGCTGCCGATGCTGTTCGTGTAGGGCCAGCCGGGATTCGGACCGATGCTGAAGGCGACGTCGAGGCCGTCGGGGGTGGAGGTGTGGCAGCCGATGCACGGGGCCGTCGCCGGGGCTCGCTCCTGGACCTGCGCGGGGGCGAGCACGCTCACGACGGTCTCGTCCCCGATGGCGAACCCCTTGAGGGTCCCGTAGGGCGCGCTGCCGCTGACGATGGCCCAATATACGATGACGCCCGGCGCTGCCGCGGGAGCGATCCCGAGCGGTCCGCTCGAGCCGAGCGCCTCGCCCTGGAGGGCGCTCCCCGTCATCTGTCCGCCCCGGACGGTGACGGTCATCGCCACGTCTTGCGAATGGGCGCGAAGCGAATCCCACATGCTGGTCGGCATGGTCCAGGACTGCCCCGTCGTGTAGACGAGGAGGTCGTTGGCCTGATTCGAAACGTGAAGGCGCAGCTCGAAGAGGTTCTCGCTGGCGCCGGGGATCCACGTGAATCGCGGACGCAGCCAGTTGTTCGGATAGAGCGAGCCCACCTCCGGCTCGACGAGGCACGGGCCGCCCGTCTGCGCGCCCTGCGCAGGGCCGCCGAAGAGGACGCCGGAGTTGGACGGCGCGCTTCCCGCCCCAGCGTCCGACGTATCGAGGATGGGCGCCTGCGGAAAGTCGTAGAAGGGACCCGTGAGCGGCCCCGTGAACGATCCCGAGTCCGTCAGGCTCGCGTCGCCGAACCGCCCGACGGAGCCGTCGCCCCCGAGCTGGCCCGGGGACCCGTCGCCTCCGGGGGAGCCGTCGCCCCCGGTTTGTCCGGCGCCGCCGTCGGACGAGAAACCTGGTGAATGGCCGCACGCGCCGACGGCCACGGCGAGGAAGAGGACTCCTACGCGCGCGTGGATCGGCGCGCGCGCCGATGGTCCGCGTCCCATCCCGTTGCGTATAGCCATCCGCGCAGTGTAAGACCGCGGCGCAACAGCCGGGCGCCGAATGCGTCCCCACAGAGGCTCACGCCTCCGACGCCTCAATCCCGCCGACGCGACGGAAGGAGAGCATCACCGGGTCGCCTCGTTGCTCGGCTGTCTCTCGTTTGCCAGCCCCGATACCGAGCGCGATGCGTGACCTCTGGGTCCCAGGTCCGGCAGCAGCGCGGCCAGAATTCCGAGCGCCGGCAGAGCCCCGCACCACCGGTACACCTGCTCGATGCCCGCGGCATCGGCGAGCCGGCCGAGCAGCGCGGCCCCGATGCCTGCCGCCCCGAACGAGAGGCCGAAGAAGAGGCCCGCCACCATGCCGACCCGGCCCGGCGTTAGCTCCTGTCCATAGACGACGATCGCCGGGAACGCCGAGGCGAGGACGAAGCCGATGGCGATGCTGAGCGCCGTCGTCCAAAAGAGCCCTGCGTACGGCAACGCGAGCGTGAAAGGGAGCACGCCGAGAATCGAGAACCAGATGACCTGTTTGCGGCCGAAACGATCTCCGAGCGCTCCGCCCGTGAGGGTCCCCAGAGCCGCCGCCGCCAGAAACACGAACAGATGAACCTGGGCGGACTGCACCGAGAGACCGAAGCGCTGCATCAAGTAAAACGTGTAGTAGCTCGTGAAACCGGCGATGTAGACGAACTTCGAGAAGATGAGCACGAGCAGCACGACCATCGAGCCCGTCACTCGCGCCGGTGAGGGGCCCGCCTTCGCGTCGAGGCTCGCGCGGGCTCGGTGCATGGCGGCGAGGCGCGAAATGCCGTGGCTCCGGTACCAGAGACCCACGGCCCAAAGGACGGCCGTCGAGACGAGCGCTGCGAGCGAGAACGCGCCCATCCCGCGCCTGCCCCAGCGCACGACGACGAGGGCGGCGCCGACCGGCCCGAGGGCCGAACCTATCTGGCCGCCGACCTGGAAGAGAGACTGGGCCATTCCCGGGCGCCCGCCCGAGGCCATGCGCGCCACGCGCGAGGACTCCGGGTGAAATACCGACGACCCGATCCCCAGGACGCACGCGCCGGCGAGGAGCAACGGGTAGCTCGGGACCACCGACATGAGGCAAAGGCCCGCGCAGGTGAACAGCGTTCCGCCCGGAAGCGAGAAGGGCATGGGCTTGCGATCCGCGACGAGCCCCACCGCGGGCTGCAAGAGCGAAGCCGTGAGCTGGTACGCGAGCGTCACGGCGCCAATTTGCGTAAAGTTGAGATGAAACTCGGTCTTGATGGACGGGTAAAATGCGATGAGAAGCGACTGCAACATGTCGTTTATCAAGTGGCAAAAGCAAATCGCGAAAAGCACGGCGTATGCTGGCTTGTCCGATTCTTTCATGTTTGCAGTCCTCGGCAGAAGTCGTGGGGAGAGTCGATGGAACGCGGCGGGCGGCGCCCGTTCGAGCGTGCGGGGTCGCGGGCCTGCTGTCTTCCAGCCAGAAACGCCGAAGGCCGCCTCGGGTCTGCCCCGGGCGGCCTTCGCTGCGCAGTCGCGCGTCGTCAGCTTTGCCTAGGGCAAGGGGCGCCTCGCTCCCAATCGCGCCATGTACGGAATCGCGCCGTGCGAACGGCGCCAACGGCGATTGACGGAGCGAAGTCGGGAGATGCGACTGGCCGGTGCTACAACCATGTTTCGTGGCTTAGCGCTCATTGGATGATTCGTCAAGGGAGCGACAGCGGAGTTGTCGCGTTCGTCGCGACCCGAGCGCCGGGTTGTCAGGTCCGTGCCGCGCGCAACGAGCGCTCCGCCTGCGCGGCGGAGTTGACGCAGACGCGCGTCAGTTCGTCGGAACCGATGTCGATCATGGACGTGAGCTTGGCAAGCTCCGCGAGCTGGTTGGTCAGCGTCGAATCGGTCAGCCCCAGCGCGACGACGACCACCGGCGTGGCCACGCGCGCAAACGCCGTAGCGCGATGCAAGAGGGGCGCGTACGGAGGCAGATGCGGCGCGACCTCGATGGCGCGGGCAATCTCCTCGGGCAAGTGATGTCGGCGCAGGAGCCGAGCGCCGATCGCCCGAGTGGTCACGCCATAGCGCATGGTCTCCAGGTCTTCGCGCGCCAAGGCGACGTGGGCGGACCAGGCGCCGGTGACGCTGATCGTCCGTTTGCGCAGCTCGAGATACCCGGGCCCGTCGACAGCGAGACATGCCAAGGCGCCGACCTCGCAAAGGAGGCCGCACAAGAAGGGCACGCTTCGCTCCGTCTGCGTCGAGCCCGCCATGAGCGAGGAAACTATCGAGCCGGAGACGGCGCTCCGGGCGTGTAGGTCGAGCGACAGCTCGTCGCGCGTGGCAAACGTCGCCAGCAGCGCCATGGCGCCCGCCATCGTGCGCACCGTTTCCGTTCCGATCGAGACGAGCGCGCGACGCAGGTCGCGGACCGGTTCGGTCCCCATGCGGCGAAAGCCCGCGCTGTTCGCGATCCGAAGGACCTGGGTGGCCAACGCAGGATCGCAGGAGACCGCGGAGGCAATGGCCTCGATGCTCGCCGATTCGTCGTTGGTCAGCGCCATCAAGCGCTGGGCGGCCGCGGGAAAGGGGCAAAGGTCTTCGACCTGGTCGAGAAGCTCATCGAGATGGGCGAAGCGTCGAGCGGGATGCATGCGGCGTCGGGCCCGCGAGAGGCGCTTCTGTAGGTGAATTCACCTCAAAAGCGCGCGCGGCGCTCCTTCCCATGAGGAACGGCTGAAAGTCCGACTTCATAAGCGACCGCAACTATTGCCGCTTGCGTCAACGGCGCCCATCCTCGTTCAGCCTGCGGGGCAATTCTCCCCTGGAATGCGGCGAGTGCACGACGCCATTGGTCAGACCGATGCCCGTTTTTCTGCGCGCGAATTCCTGCGCGCCGCGATGACATCCCGTGTCTCTTGGAGCCAAGGTGGCAGCGTGACGCGGGCGCGCTCCAGCGTCCCGATGGCGTGAAGAAAAGCCTCGTCGCGCGTCGCGAAGAACTCCGCAGGCGTAGGCGGCGGGCTAATCCAGAAGATCGCCGTGAGGATTCCCCGCAGAATCGACGAGGGTGTCACGCTCGCCGTGCCCAGGCTGGCCGTCTGGGAGAGACTGCTGTTGCGCTCGAGAAAGTCTCCGGCGTACTTGCGTTGCGTCGCCGGCGCGATCTCCTGGATGCGCGTGAGGTCGGTGACCTGGTAACTCTTCTCGCGCTTCGCCGCACATTCCCGCATCAGGTGCTCGATATACGCGAGCGACTGATGAAAGTCGGAGTCCTGAAGCCGCTTCTCCGGGAATTCCATCAAGATGACGGGCCAGCTGGTCGTCGCAACGAGGATCCCGCCGAATTCACGAACGATGCGCGCTACCACGACCCTCCATGAACGAAAAGCCTGCGAGGCACGTCGTCCATAACGACCCCTCAGGCCCGGGACTTGAGGGGCTCACCGGGCACGCGGCCCTACTCTCGAGAAAGCACGGTCCGCGGCAGCAGCTTCAGAGGAATTCGCACACATAAGCCGACGGCTCGCGCGCCCGGACGTCGAAGCCGCTCTTGCCCGGGACCTCGAAGACGGTTCCCGCCGGATAGGCGCGCCAGGTGTCGCCGATCTTCGCCTCGAGCTCGCCGCTCACGACCGTCATGCGCTCCGGCGCGTCCGTGCCGAAGTGGTACTCCCCGGGGGCGATGACGCCCGCGGTCATTCGGCGACCGAGGCGCTCGAAGCCGATGCTTTGCACGCGGCCGTCGAAATACGAATTGTGCTTGAGCATGCAGGGGCTCTAGCGCGCCCGGCCGCTGGAGGCGAGCGCGGCATCGACCGTGCTCTCGGTACTACTCGCCCGGCACGACGAACGTCGCCCAGCCTTGCACGGCGACGCCGCCGCCCTGGCGAGTGCACACCATCTCGAGGTCCACGCGGCGCTCGCCCGCAAGCTCGTATTTGCGGACCACGCGGCCCTCGAACCGGAGCAGGTCGCCGGGCCAGACCGGCTCTTTCCAGCGGACCCTGAACGCGCGCACGTTCTCGGGACCGAGCCAATCGGTCGCCCACGTGCCCATGACGCCCGCGTGGAACATCCCCACGCCGAGCGGCGCCTCGTACCCTGCGGCGCGAGCGAAGACCTCGTCGTGGTGCACGGGGTTCATGTCGCCCGAGGCGCCCTGGTAACGCACGAAGTCCGTGCGGGTGAGGGGGCCGATCGCGCGCGCCGGAGCGCCCGCTCCCTCGCTCAGCTCCTCCCAGCGCGCGCTCACGGCGACTCCTCCGGCGGTCGCTCGGTCTCCACGCCGGTCATGCGACCTTCCGCGACGAGGCGCCCGGTCGCCGCATCGCGAAACTCCGTCACCATCACCGCAAACGTGAGGCGCCCGCCGCGCCGCCCCTCCTTGGAAAACACGTTCTCGATGCGAGACGTGCAGCGGAGGCGCGTTCCGGCTCGGGGTGGCGGTCCGTGGAAGACGTATTCCTGCTCCGCGTGCATCCCTCGCTTGGGGTCGAGGCGCACGAGCGGCCAGGGGCTACTGCCCGGTACCTCTTCTTCCCAGAAGAACATCGTGGTCAAGAACGTCGGCGGCGACACCGGATGCTCGTCGTCCAGGTGGGCGGGGTGTTGCGACAGCGTGGCGCGCGCGAACTCGCGGATCTTGCCGCGCTCGACGTAAAGCTCGAAAGGCTTGCCCACCGCTCCGACCGCCTTCTCGTCCGCCATCCGGGTTCTCCTGCGCTCGTCCCGCCGTGGTCTAAGGGTGCTGGCTGCTGACCGAGACGCACTCGCCGGTCATGTACGTCGAGTAGTCGCTCGCCAGGAAGACGATCACGTTGGCGATCTCCCACGGCTCGGCGGCGCGCCCGAACGCCTCGCGCGCGGCGAGGGACTCGAGGAGCTCGGGGGTCGTGACCTTGGCGAGGAAGGGGTGCATGGCAAGGCTCGGCGACACCGCGTTGATGCGGACGCCGTGAGGCGCAGCCTCGAGAGCCGCGCACCGCGTGAGGGCCATGACGCCCGCCTTCGCGGCCGCGTAGTGCGCCTGACCGGTCTGAGCGCGCCAGCCCAGGACCGAGGCGTTGTTGACGATGACGCCGGCGCCGCGCGCAATCATGTGCCGGAGCGCAGCGCGCGTGCAGCGAAACGTGCCGGTGAGCGTCACGTCGAGCACGCGAGACCACTGCTCGTCTGTCATGTCGACGAGGTTCGCCGTGCCGCCGAGGCCCGCGTTGTTGACGAGGACGTCCACCGCGCCGAGCTCCGCGGCGGCCTGCTCGAACAGGCGCTGTACCTGGTCTTCGCGCGTGACGTCGCAGACGATCGCCGGGGGCCGCACTCCGGAATGTGCCGCGAGCTCGTCGGCAGCTGCGTGAAGGCGGCGCTCGTGCACGTCGCTGATGGCGACGCGCGCACCCTCCTCGGCGCACCGGCGCGCGGTCGCGAGCCCGATGCCGGTGCCGGCGGCGGCGGTCACGACGACCGTCTTGCCCTTCAGCAGACCACACGCGGGAGGGTAGTTGGGCGCAGCCATGGGCGCGTCACGCCTTTCTAGTCGCGCGCGGTTCGGGTGGAAGGCCCAGCCCGCGCTCGCCGATGATGTTGCGCTGGATCTCGTTCGAGCCCGCGTAAATCGTATCCGCGCGCGAGAAGAGGAAGAGGCGCTGCAGGCGCGCGCTGGCTTCGCTCTGGACGGCTCCCTCGGCCCCGAGCACGTCCATGGCGAGCTCTCCGAGGCTCCGGTGCCAGTTGGACCAGAATAGCTTCGAGACCAGCGCCTCCCGCGGCAAGCTCCCTTCCCCGGCGACGCTCAGCGTGCGCAGCGCATGAAGGCGCATCACGCGAAGCTCGATCCACGCCTGCGCGATGCGCTGGCGCACCCCCGCGTCGCGGGCCGCGCCGTTGCGGCCAGCCACGTCGATGATCTCGCGCAGCTCGTCGTCGAAGGCGAGCTGCTGGCCGAGCGTCGACGCTCCGCGTTCGAACGCGAGCGTCGCCATCGCGACGCTCCAGCCGCCGTTCGTCTCGCCGACCACGTTATCGGCCGGCGTCCGTGCGCCGTCGAAGAACACTTCGTTGAACTCGCACGTCCCGGTCATCTGCCGGATCGGCCTGCACACGACGCCCGTCTGTCGCATCGGGACCAGCAGGTAGCTCAGGCCCTTGTGCTTGGGTGCGGACGCATCGGTGCGGCAGAGCACGAAACACCAGTCCGCGTGGTGCGCGTGCGAGGTCCAGATCTTCTGTCCAGTGACGATCCATTCGCCGCCTGCGAGGACGGCCCGCGTCTGTACGTTCGCGAGGTCGCTCCCGGCGTTCGGCTCGGAGTAGCCTTGGCACCACAGCTCTTCTCCCCGGACGATCGGTGCCAGGAAGCGCCGCTTCTGAGCGTCGGTGCCGAACTGGATGATCGTAGGGCCGATGAGCCCTTCGCCGATGTGCCCGAGGCGCCCGGGCGCGCGGGCACGCACGTATTCCTCGAGGAAGACGACCTGCTCCTGCAGGCTCGCGCCCTGCCCGCCGTGCTCTCGGGGCCAGCCGAGGCACGCCCAACCCTCGCTGCCCATCTTGCGCTCCCACGCGAGGCGCAGGTCGAACAGCGCGTCTTCGTCACCGGGCCCGCCCCGGCCGACGAGCGCGGCGAATTCGCCCGTGAGGCTGCCCGAGAGCCATCGTCGGGCCTCTGCGCGAAACCCTTCGAGCTCGCGGTCGAGCGTCAGTTTCATGAGCCGCACAATCCTAGCGATTGCGCTACGCGTTCGCGATCGTGCGCAGGGGAGCCGAGTAGCGTCAGGGACGAGCGCGCTCGCTTGAGGAAAAGGTGAGCGTCGTGCTCCCAGGTAAAGCCGATGCCGCCGTGGATCTGCACGCACTCGGCCGCGCAGCGGAAGAACGCCTCGCCGCAATACGATTTGGCGATGGCCGCCGCCGTCGAGAGCTCGCCCGCCTCGTCCGACGAGGCCATCGAAGCCGCCCAGAGCGCGGCCGATCGCGACGTCTCCACGGCCGTCAAGATGTCCGCCAACTTGTGCTTGATCGCCTGGAACGAACCGATGGGGCGGTCGAACTGGACGCGCGCCTTCGCATACTCGGTGGCCATCTCGAGGCAGCGCTCGGCGCCACCGAGCTGCTCGGCAGCGAGGAGGATTGCCCCCTGGTCGAGCGCGCGGCGGAGAGCGGGTCCGTCTCCCACTCGGGCGTCCCTGTCCACGCGCACGTCCTGAAGCTTCACGATCGCGAGCGTTCGGGTCGGGTCGAGCGTGGGCACTCGCTCGCGAGCGACGCCCGCCAATCGCGCCTCGACGACGAAGATCCCGACGCCCTCGTCGCGGCTCGTCCCGGGAGCGCGGGCCGTCACCAGCAGGAGATCCGCGACGTGGCCGTCGATTACCCACCGCTTCTCGCCCGAGAGGACCCACCCGTCGCCTTGCTCGCGCGCGAGCGTCGCGACATCGAACGGGTCGACGTGCGTGCCCTCGGCGAAGGCCAGAGCAGCCAGCGTCTCCCCGCTCGCGATCCCCGGAAGGTGTCGCGCCGACCCCGGGGAATCTCCGCCGGCGAGCAAGGCCGCCGTCGCGAGGCAGGCCGTGGAGAAGAACGGCAGGCAAGCATTCGCCCGTCCGAGCTCCTCCATGACCGCTGCGACCTCGGTCCATCCGAGCCCCGCCCCGCCGTACGCCTCCGGAACGGCAATCGCCGCCCACCCGAGCTCGCGCGCGGCGCGGGACCACGCGTCGGCGTCGTACCCGCGCTCGCTTTCCATGGCGGCGCGGACCTGTGCGCTTGCGCACTGCGCTGCGAGGAAGCGCCGCGCAGCGCGCCTCAGCTCGGCCTGTTCGGGCGAAGGGGTGAAGTTCATCTGGACGCTTCCGATTAGAACATGTTCTACTCGCGCCAGGAGAACATGGCTAGCTACGACTACGTCGTCATCGGAGCCGGCTCCGCCGGGTGCGTTCTCGCCAGCCGGCTCACGGAGGACCCGTCCGTGCGGGTGCTCGTCCTCGAGGCCGGCGGAAGCGACACGTCGGCGGTGTTCCGCAAGCCGGGAATGCTGGCGCTCGTATACCAGGTGCCGAGCCTGAAGAAGCGCGCCGACTGGGGATACCGGACGACCCCGCAGCCCCACATGGGCGGCCGGCAGATGCCCTGGACGCGCGGGAAGATCCTCGGCGGCTGCAGCACGGTCAACGGGATGCTCTACGTGCGCGGCCACCGCCAGAACTACGACGACTGGGCGGCGGGCGGTTGCACCGGCTGGGGCTACGACGACGTGCTGCCGTACTTCAAACGCTCCGAATGCCACGAAGACGGGGAGTCGGAGTTCCACGGCGGTCGTGGCCCCCTTCAGGTCACGCGCCAGCGGGGAACGAGCCCCGTGTCCGAGGCGTTCGTCGAATCGATCAGCCAGGCGTGCGGCGTGCCGTGCCTCGGCGATTTCAACGGCGCGACGCAGGAGGGGGCGAGCACCTTCCACATGACGTGCCGCGATCGCCTGCGTTCGAGCACGGCTGTCGCGTTTCTCCATCCGGCCCTGCAGCGGCCGAATCTGGCTCTAATCGACCAAGCGGTCGTCGCAGGGCTCGTCATCGAGCGCGGGCGAGTGCGGGGCGTGCGTTACGTCAAGAACGGCACGACACACGTCGTCCGCGTGGAGCGCGAGGTCTTGCTTTCGGCTGGGGTCATCGGATCGGCCCAGATCCTTCTCCTGTCGGGCATCGGCCCGGCCGACCAGCTGCGCGCGCTGAGCATCGAGCCGGTGTGCGACTTGCCGGGTGTCGGAAAGAACCTGCAGGACCACCTGATGACCCCTCTGCGCTTCCGCGCGACTCCCGACACGGGACACCGGAGTACCTCGACGCATTTCTTCAAAGGCATGATCGATGATTTCTCTGTTTGACCGGGGCTGGTTCGGAAAGACCTTTCTCGAAGGCGGCGCTTTCGTAAAAAGCGACACGAGCCAGCCTATTCCGGATTTGCAGTTTCATTCGATTCCCTGGGCATACCCGGAACCGAACGACGACGGCCCCGCCGATCCCGTGATCAGCAAAGAGCATTCGTTCACCATTTTACCGAGCCTGATTTACCCGAAAAGCCGCGGAGAAGTGCGTCTGCGTTCGACGGATCCGTTCGACGCTCCGGCGATCGATCCTCATTATTTCGAGGACGACTCCGACCTGGAGACGCTCGTTCGGGGACTCGAAATGACACGCGCAATAGCGGCGACGAAACCGCTATCTGGATATTTGCGAGGCGAGGCCACCCCGGGCGTGAAAACGAAGAACGCCCAGGAGATTCGCGCGGCGATTCGCCTCTACGCCAAAACGGTATACCACCCCGTCGGGACTTGCCGCATGGGCCTCGACGAGATGGCCGTGGTCACACCTGATCTTCGCTTGCGCGGGGGAATCGAGGGCCTGCGCGTGGCGGATGCGTCCATCATGCCCACCATCGTCGGCGGCAACACGAATGCACCGTCGATCATGATCGGCGAGAAGGCTGCCGACTTGGTGCGCGGCGCCTCGGGCTCGGCCGGCGCGCCGTCCTGAACGGGAGGCGGCGGCGGCGGCTGCGGCTCCAGGGCTCGCTTCACCGTCTCGAGCAGCTCTCGCGCCTTGGTGACGCGCCGCTGCGCGAGCCGCGCTGCCGCTGGCGTGCGACAGCCGCCGCTCAGCGGGGCCGCCGGATTGTCGGGGCAAATGCGCGCGCCCTCGTGGAGCAGATACAGCCAGGCGCGGGCCTGCGTCAGAATGTCGGCTCGGCCGCTCGACGACTGCTCTTGCCAGACGCCGAAGCTACGGCCACCGTCGCCCACGGCGTTCTTGCGGAGCCAGCTCTCGCGCAGCGCCCAGTACGCCATCACGGCGGCGTCTTCTTCTCGGCTCCCGAAGACCGGCGGCCGGGGGTCCTGCGTGATGACGGTCTCGATCGCCGCGGCGATCTCGGGCGCGTCGGGTAGCTTGGGCGCTGCCGGATGGATGGCCGCCCAGATGGCCAGGACGAGGGTTCTCAAGGGCATGATGCGGTCTCCGTTGGGAAAGGGTCCCCCGCTCCCGGGCGCGCGGGCGAAACCTGAAGGGTAATCCTCTTGGGTCAACGTTCAAGCGAGCGAGGCCAGACCTTGTACGGCGGTTTCTGCCGCGCTAACGCTACCTGAAGCCCCCAGTGAACGATCTACCGCTAAATCAGTATGAGAAGCACGCCCGGGCCGAGACGTCAAAGGCCAAGAACGGGGAGGGGGAGGCTGCATTTGCCGGCCCGGATCCCGCGACGCTCGTTACGGCCGCGCGCGGCGCGCAGAATCGCTGGCGCCTCTTGCCGCTCTCCGAGCGAGCGCGGCTCCTTCTTTTGGCTGCGAAGGCGATGCTCGCGCGGCGGGGCGAGGCCATTGCGCTTGCCCACGACGAAATCGGCAAGGTTCTCGTCGAGGGGTTGATGAACGAGGCCCTCGGGCCGGTCGACACGGTGAAAGCGTGGGCGCGTATCGTCCTCGAAGCGACCCAGCGGCAGCGCGTTTCGCTCAACCCCATCAGCTTCCCGCGCAAGAGCGCGTACGTCGATCTCGTCCCCCGGGGCGTCATCGGCGTCATCTCGCCGTGGAATTTCCCCATCGCGGGCCTTTATCGCTCCGTATTCCCGGCGCTTCTCACGGGCAATGCGGTCATCGTGAAACCCTCGGAGCACTCGCCGCGCACCACGACCTGGCTGGTCGAGCGGCTCGCGGCCGAGCTCCCGGCAGGAGTCGTCGACGTTCTTCAGGGGGACGGGGCTGCCGGCGCTGCCCTCATCGGCGCGGGGATCGATGCTTGCGTCTTCGTGGGCTCACCCGAGACCGGGCGCAAGGTGCGCGTGCAATGCGCCGAGCAAGGCGTGCCCTGCAGCATCGAGATGGGCGGCAAGGACCCGGCGATTGTCCTCGGCGACTGCGACCTGCCGCGCACCGTCGCGGGCATCACGCACTGGTCGCTCAGCAACGCCGGCCAGGCGTGCGGCGCGATTGAGGTTGCGTACGTCGACGAGCGGATCGCCAATACGTTCGTCTCGGCCATGCAGAGCGCATGGACACGACTTCGTACGGGCGAAGCCAAGTTCGCCGAGGTCGCGCGGCTCGCGAACCGGCGGCAGTTCGACATCGTGGTCTCCCACGTCGAGGACGCGAAGTCCAAGGGCGCGGTGGTCGTTTGCGGGGGAAATCCCGAGCCGGGCGAGGGCCTCGTCTACCCGCCGACCCTGCTCGATTGTTGCGACGAACGGATGAGCGTCGTGCGCGACGAGACTTTCGGCCCGGTGCTGGCCGTGGTTCGCGTCGCAGGCGCCGCCGAGGCGGTACGCCGCGCGAACGGGCTGCGCTACGGGTTGGGTGCTTCCATCTGGTCGACCGACATCGCGCGGGCACGCCGGCTCGCCGAGCGGCTCGAGTACGGAATCGTGAGCATCAACAACCACGCCTTCACCGGCGCGGTCCCCGCTCTCCCGTGGAGCGGCACGCGCGACACCGGCTTCGGCGTGGCGAACAGCGCGCTGTCGCTGGCTACGTTCGTGCGCCCGCGGGCCACCGTCGTCGATCGCGCCGGCGCGCCAGAGCTCTTCTGGATGCCCTACGACGAAGCCCTCTGGGAGATGGGCGAGCTCCTCGCCGACGCGCAGCTGGGCCGCCTCGCCCGTGCCTGGCGCCTGCCTTTCGTCATCCGCGAGCGCCTCCGCACGTTGCGAGCCTTTTTTCGCTGAGCCGCGCTACAGCCGTTCGGCGATTTTCCCGGCGGCGCGCGTTGCCATCGCGAGAATGGTCATCTGCGGGTTCACGCCCAGGGGCCCCGGCACCGTGCTGCCGTCGACGACGAAGAGCCCTCGAACATCGTGCGCCTCGTGCGACAGGTCCACGACGCTGGTCCGCGGATCCTTGCCCATCTTGCAGGTGCCCAGCGGGTGGTAGCTCGTCCACACGAAGTCGCCGGGCCGCACGTTCGCAGCGCGGAAGCGGTCCAAGCCGCGCTCGTCCTCGAGCGGGGCCGCGCCGATGACCATCGGATAGAGGCGCCGCGCACCCGCCGCGAGCATCATCTCCCCGGCGTGGACCATCCCGCGGTGCATCCGGCGCGTGTCTTCGTCCGAAATGTTGTACGTGATCGCCGGGAGGCCGCCGACGTCGCGCCACACGCGTCCGTTGGGGGAGGAGTCGCTGATGAGAACCGCCAGCGACGCGATGTGGTCGAGCTGGTCGAGCGCCTCCATCAGCCGCTGCCCGACGTAGGGGAAGACCACCCCGGCGACGTTGAGATCGGGCTGGGCGTTCGTGATCAGCATGCCGCTCCGCAGGAACTCGTCGCACGCGTACCCCTGCGGGATGTGTGCTGCCGGCTTCACCTCGTCCTCGACGACCGCCGCAAACCCGCAGCTCGGGTGCAGGCTCATGTTGCGCCCGACCTGCCCGCTGCGGTTCGCGAGCCCCTGCTTGAGGAGCAAGAGGGGGCTCGGGATGGCCCCGCCCGCGAGGACCACGGCGTTCGCCCGGACCCGCAGCGTACGGCCTCTGGGGTCGACCGCTTCGACGCCGACTGCGCGTCCCTGCTCGACGAGGACGCGATCTGCGCGGGCCGCCGTCAAGAGGAGCGCTCCCTTTTCGAGCGCCGCCGGCACGTACGAGAGATTCATTCCGCGCCGGGCGTCGGTGCGGCACCCGAAATTGCAAAAGCCCCGACCGTCGCACCCGGGCGCATTGCGGGCAATCGGCGAATGGCTCCAGCCGAGGGCGTCGCACCCGCGCGCCATGACGTCGGCGATCGGGCCGATCTGCTGACGAGGCGACGGCTGCACCTCGAGGACACGCTCGACCCGCTCGAAAATGGTTGCATCGCCGAGGGCGAGAGCTCGTCGGTGCCGAGCTCGTCGCACCAGCGGTCGAGCACCCAGGGTGGCGTCCGGAAGCAGGTCCCGCCGTTGATGGCCGTGGACCCGCCGACGAGCCGCCCCACGAAGATGGGGATGGGCACGTTGCCGACCGAGAAGGCACCTCGATAAAAGCGGCGGTGCGCGCTCACCGAGCTGCCGTCGAAGGCGTCGCGCCGGTAGTGCTCCCCCTCCTCGAGAAAGAGAACGGCGAATCCCCGGTCGGCGAGCTCGCGTCCCACCACGGCCCCGCCGGCGCCCGTACCCACGACGACGACGTCGCACGTCAGGTCGTCCTCGCTGCACGTGTCGGCCCGCTGCACTTGGGCGAGCCAGCGCGGTTGCTCGAGGTCGCGCACGACGTTGAGCTTGCCCCCCAGCGCGCCGTACACCTCGGGCCGATCGAAGTGCACGAACTTGTAAACGAGCGCCACCAGCGAGAGCGCCCCCTTCAGCCGCGGGTCGCGCTGCCATCGGAGGAGGAGCTCGTCCTGCCTGGACGCGTCGAGGGCATGAAAGGCCCGCCCCGTCCACGCGACCGACGCGGCGTCGAGGGCCCGCTGGGCAGTCGCCCACGCGCGCGCCAGGGTCGGATGAAACTCCCCGACGACCTCACAGGCTCGCGCGAACGTCGCCTCGTCTGCCGCGGGGATGGAGGCCGATCCCGGAATGATGGCCTCGGCCAGCGCGAGGGCTGCCCGGTATTGCGGAGGGGTGAGCGAGACGGAGCGGGACGTCAACACGGGACGCTTCGACCTAGGGCCCTTTTCCGAGTCGGGGCTTGGGTGTTTCGGCAGGCTCTTTAGGAAGGATCCCTGGACCTGTCGAGCGCATCATCGCGCCGCAGGGGTACCTTCGGCACACAATTTTGGAGCGGAGGCGAAAACGCCTCTCGAAACAGGCTCCTTTTGGTCGACCGGGAGCCATGGCGGTATAGAGTGCGCGAGGCTCGCATGCGGTATGCGGTTATCCTCGCTCCCTGGGACCCCGACGAGCCGTACATTGCAGTCTGGCTAGACGCCGTCGCCTGGCTCGGCTCCACGCTGGCAAACCTGGGTTTTCGCGTCGTCGCGGTGCATGGCACGGGCGACGCTCTGGCGGAGACGGAGCGAGCCCTCGCGCAGGCCGGACCGAACGACACCGTCCTCCTGCACGTGAGCGGTCACCTGGCTCGGCGCGGAGTCCTGGGCCTACCCGGCGGACAGTGGCTGGCCCTCCGCGCGCTCGGAGACGTGCTCGCCGAGCGGGCGCTCTCCGACGTCTCGATTCTGGCCGAGCTCATTGACGACGGAGAGCAAGACCCGCTGTCCGCAAGCGACCAGGTGGACGCCGTCGTGGGTGCGCTGGGGGCGCGCGAGCGCGGCTACGGCGTAGTGGCGACCGTCCGCGCCGCGGCGGGGGGCGCCGCGGGATTCGCCTTCACGCGGCTGCTCATGCGCGTCGCCCGGGCGGCGCCTCCCGAGGAAGCGCTCCTGTCGCACGTATTCAGCCGAGTCGCGGCGATGCCCGAGCGGCTGTCGGTCCAGGGAATCGCGTTCGAGCGGGGCCGCGCCGACCTTCGCCTGGTGCCGCAGCCGGCCGACGGGGAGCTCGACGAGCCCATCGCGGCGGCTACCGATGCGGGCAACTGGCGCCGCGTCGTCGAGCTGCGGCGCATGCGTCTGCGTGGGCACGGCTCCGTCCGCGCGCGCGTCCGCGAGCTCGTGTCGATTGCGCGAGTGCTGCAGGCGGAGCTCGACGACGCGGAGGGCGCCATCGCGGCTCTCGAAGAGGCGCGCGCCATCGACCCGAAACGCGTTCCGGTGCTGCAAGCCTTGCGGCGCGGCTACGAGCGCCTGGGCCGCTGGGCGAGCGCCATCGACTGCGTCGGCGCGCTGGCCCATCTGGCCGAGACGGCGAGCGACCGCGCGGAGCTCGGCTTCGCCTGCGCGCGCATGGTGCTCGAGCACCTGCAAGACGAGGAGCGGACGGTCGCCCTCCTGCACGAAACCCTCGAGGACGACCCCACCCACGAGCGGGCGCGCGCCCTGCTCGCGGGCCTTCTCGCCCCCGGCGACGACGTCGAAGAGGCTCTCGGCTCCGAGGACCTGGTACCCGAGGCGCTCGATCTCGACGAGGCCGAGGTGCAGGAGCCCGACGCCCAGGAGCTGGAGGGCCAGGAGGAGCCGGAAGGCGAGGCGCCGGAGAGCCAGACGCCGGAGAGCCAGAAGCTCGAGGCGCCGGTACGCGAGGCCCACGTGCCGCAGCCCGAGGGGCTGGCCGGCGGTGGGCCAGACCTCGCGCCGAAAACCGATTTCGCCACGGACGACACGGAGGAAGCTGTCGCGCTTCAGGACATCGAGTCTCAGGGGGCGGCCGGCGACGAAGTCGAAGAGGACACCGGTCCGACCGCACGCGCCCTCGCGGCCCGGGGAGACGCCCTGGACGCGCTCACGCACGCGGAGGCTTTTGCGGCGCATCGCCGCGAGGGTCGCACCGATCAAGCGTTTCTCGCGGCGCTCGCCCTCGAGGAGCTGGAACAGGCCGATGTCGACCAGCAAGTCCTGATCGACCAGTTCCGGAGCGTGGCACCCATACGGGCGCGCGGCGCGCTCGACGCGAACGCATGGGCGCTCCTGCGCGCACGCGGCGTGGATCAGCCCATCGCCGCCCTGTTCGCGGCCGTCGCTCGACCCGCGGTCGCCGTGAGGCTGCAGCACCTCGCCGCGCGCGGGCGGATCGTCGAGCTCGATCCGAGCACGCGGGTGAACGCGACGAGCACCGCGCTCGTCGCGCGCACCTTCCACTGGGCCGCTCGCGTTCTCGGCGTCCCCTGTCCGGGGCTTTACCTGGCAGACCGGGTCCCGGGCGATATCGCGGCCGTTCGAGCGCCCACGCCTTCGACGGCGGTCGGGCCGGGGGTCGTGCGAGGGCGGTCTCCGAAGGAGCTCGCGTTCCTCGCGGGCCGACACCTCACCTATTATCGCCCGGAGCACGAGGTCGCGATCTACTACCCGACGCGACAGGACCTCATCAGCCTGCTCTTTGCCTCGGTGCAGATCGTGCGGCCGAATGCCAAGCCGCCCGAAGGGGAGGCGGCCGTGGCCGCGTTGAGCAGGAGCCTCGCCGCCAAGATCACCGATCGCGAGCGAGGAGCCCTTTACCAGGCCGTTCGCCAGATTGAGTCTTCCGGAGGAACGGCGAGCGTGGGCGGGTGGACGCGCGGGATCGAGTTGACTGCAGCGCGGGCCGGCCTGCTTCTCTCCGGCGATCTGGCGACGGCGACGACCCTGGTGCGCACGGAGACCCGGTCTGTCGCCGAGCTGTCCTTCGAGGAGAAGCGACGCGACCTCGTCGCGTTCTGCGTGTCCGAGGCGCACGCAACCCTGCGGAGCCGTCACGTGGTGGTCGCGCCGGAGAGCGTGAGGCCGCCTCCTCCGCACGTCGCCGGCAGGGCCATGGCGGTCAGCGGGACGGCGCAGGAGTAGGCGGAGCAAGCAGCCAGGGGCATGTGATGGCGGCTCGCGAGCTGGTGACGCGCAAGCTACCTCGCGCGTAGCTCACCCGTGTGTTAACGTGACCGCGATCGTGCCGCCCGAAACCGACGTCGCCATCGTTGGCTCCGGCCCCTACGCGCTCTCCGTCGCTGCCCACCTGCGGACGTTCGGCGTCGACTTCCGCATCTTCGGGCCGCCGATGAAGTTCTGGCGCGATATGCCCCGGGGCATCAATCTCAAATCGTTTGCGTACGCGACGAACGTCTACGTGCCCTTTCGGGGCAACACGTTTCCGGAATGGTGCCGCGCGCGCGGACTCGAGGATTTCGAGCCCTGCACGATGCACTCGTTCGCCTCCTACGGCATGTGGATTCAGGAGCATTTCGTCCCCGGCCTCGAGCCGACGCTCGTGTCGCGCGTCTCCGCGGGCGCGGACGGTCGGTTCGACCTCGTGCTCGCCGAAGGCGAGCGGCTGCGCGCGCGGCGGGTTCTCTTCGCGACGGGGCTCTCGTACCTCAAGGCCACACCCGAGGCGCTCCGCCATCTACCCCCCGAGCTCGTGAGCCACACGTTCGATCACACCGACTACTCGCCCTTCCGCGGCAAGGAGGTTGCGGTCATCGGCGCGGGCGCCTCCGCGATCGAGGCCGGTGCGCTCGTCCAGGAGCATGGCGGCCAGGCTCGCATTCTCGTCCGCGAAGATCGTGTGGTCTTCCACGATCGCTTCGACAAGAACCGCTCGCTCTACGAGCGCATCCGCAATCCGATCTCGGTGCTCGGTCCCAGCCGGAAAAGTCGCATCCTCGAAGAGCTGCCGCTTCTCTTGCACTTCGTTCCCGAGAAGCGCCGCGTTCGATTCGTGAAGGGCTATCTCGGCCCCGCCGCACCGTGGTGGATTGCCGATCGCTTCGAGGGGCGGGTGCCGGTGTCCTTGCGAACGACGGTCGTCGCCGCCGAACGAGTCGGCCACCGCGTGAAGCTCACGTTGCAGGAGAAGGGCCGCGGCGACCGCACGATTGAGGTCGACCACGTCATCGCCGGCACGGGCTTCATCTCCGATCTCGATCGTCTCCCGTATCTCGACGACAGCCTGCGGAGTCGCATGCGGCGCGTCGAGCGCGCCCCGGCGCTCTCGGTCAACTTCGAGAGCTCCGTCCGCGGCGCCTACTTCCTCGGGCCCATCGCGGCATTCAGCTTCGGCCCGCTGTTTCGCTTCGTCGCCGGCGCGGAATACGCGGGGCCGGCGCTCGCGCGCCATCTCGCCGGGCCGGTGCGCACCGTGTCCACGGTCGTGCGCCGGCTGGCAGGGGCCACGAGCGGGCATCCGCGGACGTCGGCGTCGGCTCCGCCGGCGGTGCCGTATGACCCGGAAGCGTTCCGGGTGGCGCCGGTCAACGCGGCGGTAGAGAGCGCAGTTGCCAAACCGAGCAGCGCGAGGTCGGCGGCGGGCTGATGGGGCCCTCGCCCGACCTGTCCGGACAATGACGCCTTCACGGTATCGGAACCCGCGCTCCCCGGCAACGCAGGCCCGCCGCGGACTGCCCGGCCGCCGGGGGTCCCACTCGGGCCCCCAGCGGACCGTGCCTCGGGTGGCGTCACGCGCGACGCTCACCCGCGCGAGGCGCTCACTGCACGACGAGCGACACCGGCTGCGTCCAGTCGCTCTCGCCCGTCTTGGTCACCGCGCGCGACTTGAACAGCACCGTCGCTCCGGGCAAAAGGCCCGCGATGGTCGTCCGGCTCCGCAGCGTGACCGGGGCGGTCACCCACGTCTTGCAGGCGTCGGTGCTGTACTGCCACTCGTACGACGCGCGCGGGCCCGCGGTGGCGGTGACGAGCGTCGCCACGCCGGAGACCGGCCCCGGCTTGGCGGCAAACACACGCGGACGACGCGTGAGCGTCTTGCGGACGGGCACGCCCGCGCTCTCGATGATGGCCGCCCCGTTCGTCGGGTCGGCATCCGCGGCCGTCTGGATGGCGGCCCTGAGCTGACGAAGCAAGACGACGAGCGCGGTCCGCTTGTCGTCGCGCACGGTGATGGCGCCCTTGGTGCGGTTGAGCGCGGCCGTTTCGGCCGCCTGCAGCTCGACGACGGCCGTGGTGATCGCGGCGAGCAGGGGCGTGGCCGTGGGGAAAGACGGATTGCCTGTCATCCGTTTGACGACGTTCTGGGCGTAGACGGCGAGGGCCCGCCCGCTCCTCGGCAGGGCGAGGGCGGCCAGGGCGGTGCCGGGCGATTTGCCGATAGTAGACATGGGGACTCTCCGTTTCGGTCGGTTGGGGTTGGACAGGGTCGTTGGTTTGAGGAACGTGCGACAGATTGTTTCGAAGAAGGGACTCGGCGAATGGAAACGCTCCGTGAACTCTCGTCGGCGTGACGAAAACATTGGGTAACCGGACGTGAATCCATGTCGGCGTGACGTGGACAATGGGTAACGGCACGAAAACAATGGTTCGAGTCCCGTGAACAAGGGACAACGTGCGGTGAACTTTCGTCGCCGTACCGTGAACCATGGATTACGGGCGTTGGTCAGTAGTCCGCGTGACGTTCTACGGCTTGGTAACGTGACGTTACCGAAGATCAACGTGACGAAATTCGTGGGCCAACGCCCGTGAACAATGGTCAACGTGACGTGGACAATCGATCACGATCCGTTACTTGGGGTCCACGTGACGGAATCCATGGTCGAAGGACGTTTTGGTTTCGACCACGTCACTCGGGCTCGAGTCCACGACACGCTTCCTCGAGCCGGCGGGAGGTGGGCGGGGCTCGACGGCGCGTTGAGATCAACCTCGCCGCCCTTACCGTACTCAATCGGAAAGGGGTCGATTCCGTCCCGCGGCAGCTGACGAATTTTGGCGCGAGGGGGGGTGGTCGCGGTGTCGTGGGGCCGTTCCAGGGAGACGAGAACGCCGCCCACGGCCGGCCCCGCCGGCGAAAAAGGGCATGCGTCAAGGAGCTCGCCGGCCCGCGAGCTACCCGCATGGGAAGCTTGCTGAGCGCGCGGTTACAGCTTCCCGCTTCGCGGCGGCGCCCCACAGAATCGCTCGAGCGCCTCCTCGTAGCGGTCGACGTAACCGAACTCGTTCGAGACGAGCCCGCGCGAGAACTGGTCGTCGTAGCGCGTGCGGAAACGTTCGAACGCCGCGCGGTTGTGACCCAGAAACAGGATGTCGCGCACGTCCATGTGACGCACGACGAGGCACGGGACCGGCGCCTGAAAGACGTGGAAGTCCGGGTTGTGTTGCGAGGGCTTGCGGCTCTGCGGATGGAACGAGGCGATCATCACGTCGCGCTCCATCAGGTGCGTCTTGAGCTCGTCCATGACGTCGTCGAGCACGGACCCGCGCTCGGGCGGGATGCCGGGGAACGCCATCACGACTCCCGAGAACGCGCCGTTCGGGCCGGTCACCGGCACGCGCGCCTTGAACCGCTCGGTCTCGGTGAGCAAGACGTCCCGCAGCGCCACGCGACTCGTCCCGTCGATGTCGTCGTACACGCCGACGAACATCTGATTGACCTGCATCGTCTTTTGCACGAACGGGCATACGGCGCCCTTGCGGCCGAGCTTCGGGTGGGGCGCGGCGATGTACTCCTCGGCCCAGCGCATCACGCGGTTGACGGCCTCGATCTGCGACGGGGAGAGCGCGGCGGGCCGTGGCGGCCGCACCGGCAGGCGCACGCCCGCGCGCTGCAGGCGCCCCAGAAGCGCACCGCCGAACCTCGCAACGCGTTCGGTCCAGCGCCGTCGTGCCGAGGATCCCCGGCCGTCGTCCCGAGGCGTGGCTCTCACCAGGGCCCAGCGTAGCTCTTCCTGCGCTCGTCGGCCCGCCGCCGCCAGCGTGGCGCGCGCCCTTCTCAGCGCGGCGCCCCGGCTCGGGCCGTTGATGACGAGGAGCGAGCGCGCGGCCGCGGCGGCGTCGTTCAGGGTCGCCTCGTCCCCCGAGGGGAGCGTCAGAAGCACGCACCACGGCGCCGTCAGCGAGCTCACCGTCGGAACGACGCGATCGCCGATTGCCGGCTTCTTCACCCACCCGGCGAACCCAGGGAGGCGCTCGATCTCGCCCGTGCCCTGCAAAGCGTGAATGCGCTCGCGTCGCGTGGCGATGCCGTGCACGTAGACCGTGGTCGCCGCTTCGTAGCGCTCCCAGTCGGTCGCGAGGGGACCATACGGCTCGCTCGAGAGATACCCGTGGGCGGCGGCGTCGAACAAGTCGAGCGAGCCCCCGTGCAGCGCGTTGCAGACGAAGACGTTCCCGTTGCCGGCCAGGCGGGCGGCCGCTTCGATGAGGCAAGGCCCCTCGGCGTCGACCTTCACCTCGATGTGAAACGGCGAGCGCACGAGGCCCGACGCGGCGACGACGTCGCGCACGTAGTCGGCCAGCTTCGCGAACGCGGGGTCGGTGCGGCTGACGCGCCACGTCTCGGAGTCGATGTCGCTGCGCCCGTTGACCGGGATCCGCCGATACCGGAACACGGCGACGACGTCGATCTCCCCGCGGGCTCCGACCTGCCCGTTGACGAAGTACTCGTGTCCGCCGACGTACTCCTCCATGACGAGCGGCCGGCGTTGCACGCGCTGCAGGTACGCGGCCACGGCGTCACGTACGCGCGGCGTCTGCGGGCCAAAACAGGCCACGTCCCGGTTGCCCCATCCGTCGTTTGGTTTCAGCACGTAGTACTCGAACGGCGCGGCCCCCCCGGCGAAGACGTCGTCGACGGTCTCCACCAGCCGCGACCGGTTCATGCGGATCTTCGGAGAGCGCAGCCGAAGGAGCTCCTTGAGCGCGTGCTTGTCGCGGTAGCGGCGTATCGTCTCGAGCGGGTTCCAGCGCAGGCCGAGCCAGTCGGCGAGCTGCGACGAGGGGAGCAGCGTCTCCTCGTTGAAGGGCAATATGCCCACGATTTCGTGCCTCGACCGCACGCGGTCGGCAAAACTCGCGAGCTGGTCGAGGGGGACGTCGTAGGTGGCCTCGACGATGGGCGAACGCAGCGCGGGGTACGCGCGCTCGTCCCGCAGTCGGCGCCGCCGGTCGGTGAAGAAGCACACCGCGCGATGCCCGTAGCGGCGATGCACGTGCTGCATCAAGTGCACGGCGTACGGGTGGACGGGGTCCTGTACGAGGACACTAGCCATCGATTGCCCGAGACTATGCGAATTGGCGCCAATTCAAAAGAGACGCTTTAGCCGCGCGAAATCCGCAACCGAGTACCAGAACCCGTTGCCCGCCTTGCCCGTTCCGAAGGCCACCCACTCGGTATTGCCCTCGAGCAGCATCGGCCCGCTCTCGGTCAGCGCGACGTCCCAGCCAATCGCGCGCAAGGGCCGGAAATGCAGCGCCGCCCGCTCGACCAGGGCGCGCGCCGCGTCCCAGTGCGGGAGGCGAAACCCCGCAATCGACCGACCGGTGACAGGATGGGTGGGGCACGGTGCCCCGCCGTCGAAAGCGGCCCCCAGCGTGCCGGCGGCAGGCTCGACGGGCGCGACCAGGTTGCCCGTCTCGTTGCCGACCGAGTTGTCGACGACGTGGGCTCCGACGATGAGCTTCTGAAAGGCAAAGAGCAGCTCCACCTCTCCCGTGCGCGCCACCACCGTCACCATGCGGGTGCACTGCAGGGCATCGGTCGCGCTCAGCTCGACGACCGAAGCGTGATTTCTCAGCCGCTCCTGCACGATGGCCCGTCCGTACGCGCCCTCGACGCAAAGTCGGGAGCGAAGCTCGGACGCGGTGAGCCGAAGGTCGCCGTTGCGCACCCCGTCGCCCCGGCGCTCGTAGACATCGACCTGCCGTCCGCCCATGCCGACGGCCGGCTTGATCACGAACGAGGGCGGCGTCTGGCGGAGCCACTCCAGAAACTCCTCTTCGCCGTGAAGTGGGCGGCCGGCGGCGTCCACGGCGAAGGGCGGCGTGACCAGGGCGAGCGTTCGTGGAACGGCGAGCCCGTGACTCGCCGCGTGCACGGCGAAGATCGCCTTGTCGTCGACGAGGTCCTTCGCGCCTGCGTTGAACGGGCGCAGCGCCAGCAAGAGGTCCCGGCGGCCCACGAAGTCGGCGCACTGTTCGAGCGGCAGGCGAGGGTCGAGCACACCGGACAGAAAGGCCTCTTCCATGCCGATCTTGCGTGCGCGAAGCGCGATCATCCTCGCGGCGACGGCGAGCGAGCTCGAGTCGTAGCGCCGGCTCGCGGCCGAGATGCGGCCGACCACGCGCTGCAGACGACCGGCGACCATGGGCCACGATCTTGGCACGGGCGCCCGTGCCGTCTCCGGAAAACATCTTGTGGAGATCTGGCGCTTCGGATCGAGCCTCGCCCCGCTTTACGCCAGGAGCGCCGCCAGATCTTCCCGCGTCAGTCCGGAGAGCGCTGCGCCTCCCTCGCCGAAGAGAGCGTCCGCCAGCTCGCGCTTCTGCGCTTGCAGCTGGGCCACTTTCTCCTCCACCGTTTCGCGCGCGAGTAGCTTGTACGCGAAGACCGATTTGGTCTGGCCAATCCGGTGGGCGCGGTCGATCGCCTGGGCTTCGACAGCCGGATTCCACCACGGGTCGAGCACGAAGACGTACTCGGCGGCGGTCAGGTTCAACCCTACGCCGCCCGCCTTGAGGCTGAGCAGGAATACGCCGCATCGCTCGTCGGACTGAAAGCGCGCGACGCGCTCGGGGCGATCCCGCGTGGCTCCGTCCAGGTACTCGTAGACGATGCCGCGGTCGTCGAGCCGATCGCGGACGATGGCGAGCAGGCTGGTGAACTGCGAGAAGACGAGAGCCTTCTGACCTTCTTCGCGCAGCGTTTCCAGGCGGGCGACGAGCGTATCGAGCTTGGCGCTCGGTTCGCCACGGCGCGACGGATTGATGAGGCCCGGGTGGCAGGCCGCCTGCCGGAGCCGCAGGAGCGCCTCCAGGATGTGCGCGGTCGATCGAGCCACGCCGTCGCGCGCGACTCGGTCCGAGACCGACTGCCGATAGTGCGCGAGCAACTCGTCGTAGAGGCGGCGCTGCTCCGCGGAAAGGTCGCAGACGACGGTCTGCTCCACACGCTCGGGCAACTCGGGGGCGACCTGGCGCTTGGTTCGCCGAAGGAAGAACGGCCTTACCGCGCGCGAGAGAATTTCACCGGTCGCGGCGTCGACGCGACGCGAGCCCTGACCGAGCGCCGCGAGGGAGCTGGCCGTGCCGAGGACGCCGGGGTTCAGGAAATCGAGCAGCGACGCGAGCTCGCCCAGGTGATTCTCCAGGGGTGTGCCGGTCATCGCGAGGCGGTACCGCCCGCGGAGCGCTCGCGCCGCTTTCGAAGACTCCGTGCGCGCCGTCTTGATAGCTTGCGCTTCGTCGAGGATCACGTAGTCGAAATCGACGCGCGACAACGCGACGGCGTCTTGCCGCATCAGCCCGTAGGTGGTGAGAACGAGGTCGTAGTCGCCGAAGTGGCTTCCCGGCGACTGGCGGTCGGCGCCGTCGTGTACGAGCACGCGCAACCGCGGGGCGAACCGCGACGCCTCCGAAGCCCAATTCGCGAGGACCGAACGGGGCGCGACGACCAGAGACGGACCGGGCGCGGGCTTCTCCCGCCGCCGCCCGTCCAGCATGGCCAGCACCTGCACGGTCTTGCCGAGCCCCATGTCGTCGGCGAGGCAGCCGCCGAAGCCCAGCCGCCGCAGCGCCGCGAACCAGCCCAGCGCGTGCTGCTGATAGTCTCGCAGCTTGCCGCGGAACGTCCGCGGCGCGGGACGGGCGGCGATACCGTCGAAGGCCTCGAGCTCGGCGCGCGCTCGGGAGAAGGGTTCGTCGAAGGACGCCTGCGTCTCCCCCTCGAAGAGGGCCGCCACCAGCGCCGTCTGCGCTTTGCGAAAGCGCAGCGTGCCGTCGTTCGTGTCGGCCATCCCGGCCCATCGCCGGAGCTTCTCGAGAGACGCGTCCGACAGCTCGCCCACAGAGCCGTCGGCCAGCGTGACCGCCCGACGCTTCTCCTCCAGTGCGGCGAGCAGCTCCGGCAGCGGCGCTTCGGCCCCCCCGAAGGTCACGCGCACGTTCGCTTCGAGCCAGTCGATCCCGGTGGACACCTCGATGGCGAATTCGCCGCCGGCCCGCCGCAGCTTTCCATCGACCTCGACGCGCCAGCCATCGTCGACGAGCGCCCGCACGGCCGGCTCGAGGCGCGTCGCGGCCAGCCGCCACGATACGCTCGCTTCGCTGTCGAGCCTCGGCCACCGCCCCAGCGGGCGGATGCCGGCCTGCTCGAGCTGCGCGCGAGCGACCTGCTCGGCGGCCCCATCTCGCAGCACGAGGCGTCGGCGGGCTCGGTCGACGATTGCCCGCCCCGACGTCTCGAGGGGGGCGCGAACGCCGTCGTAGTCCACGCCTGCCTCGACGGCGATGCCCGTCGAGAAGGGATCGCGCCCGGTGTGCAGGAGCGCATACGGCTGCCCCGTCAGCTGCGCCTCCGGCCACTCGTGCTCGGGCGGAAGGCGAAGGCGCGGCATGCGCGGCGCGCGGTGCATCGCCTCCAGAAAATCGGCGACGTCCGGCGCGGGCAGCACGGCAGGACCACTCCCTCGCTCGGCGGCGAGCCAGGCGAACTGCCCTCCGTCGTCCAGCGGGGCAGCCCGATCCCGCCAAAGCACCAGGCCTCCCGCGAGAACGAGCGCCGGCTCCCTGGCGGCAACCCGCTCGTCGGCGCGTTCGAGCCAGGCGCGCATGCTCAGGCCGTCGAGGTGCTCGTCCGGACGGCCCTCGAGGACGAGCGTGTACGGCTGCGCGTCCCACGCGAGCGGGGGTCCCTGCGGATCGCCCAGCCGCGCCCGTCCCGACGCGCAGAGCCGCTGCAGAACCTCTCGCGACGACGCGATCGGAAGACGGAACTCCGCCGCCAGCGAGTAGTAGCTCGAAAGGGGGCTCAGCGCGTCCATCAGGCCGAGCAGGACGGCGTCCTCGAGCTCCGCGTGCTGGGCGTACGGTCGCGACAGCCGTGCTCCGCGCCAGGCGCCGCCCGGTCGCTTCGTCGCGCTCTCCATCGGCAGGATGACGAGCTGCCCGGCGGTTCGCGTCTGTTCGGGATCCACCACGTACCGGATTTCCCTGCGGCTCGGAGCGCCCGGTATAACCTCGGCCGTCGCGCGGGAGAGGATGTCGCGCCAGGTCGGTGCGCGCGCAGGTTGCCGTTGCGGCATGCGAGCGGCGGCGGGGGCGCGCTTGGTCGTCTCGCCGAAGCGGAAGGTGAGCGCGCGCATCTCGCCGAGGGGCGGAAGGGCCTTCTCCGCGCCGGCGACGAGGAGGGTCGCCCAGATGTGCTTGCACGGCACGGCCGAATCGGAGAAGTGCGGGCAATCGCAGGTGGCCTCGAGCGTGCCCCCTCGCTGCGCGAGCTCGACGACGTACGTTTGCGTTCCTTGGACCTCGGCGAGGAGCCCCTGGTGGTTGGCGCCGGCGAGGGTCACCCGCCCTTGTGCCGCGTACTCGAGGCCGCGCTCACGCGAAGTCGCGGAGAAGAGCGGCTCGAATGGCCGAACGACGGAAGGCGAGGCGTCGAAGAGAGCGCGGCTCACGGGAATGGGACCAGCCTGCACCTGCGTTCAGCCTCAGGCAAGGGCTCTCCTCTAATGCCCCCCGTAATCCCCCTCGGCCGTCTCATCCTTCCCGCTCGCGACGCCCGCGCCCCTCAGCGCCGCGCTCACCACCACGGCCACCGCGAGGTTCACGATGAGCGCCCACAGCGCCGCGTACCCCGGCAGCGTCGCGCCGCCGAGCTTCAGCGCGTACACGTTGCTCTGGAACGCGTTGGCGTGCGCCATCCACGTGCCCGTCGCCATGCCCGCCGCCCAACCGGCGAGGAGCCCCCAGCGGTGGAGCCAGCGCGTGTACAGGCCGATGCCGATCGCGGGGAGCGTCTGCAGGATCCACACGCCGCCGAGGAGCTGCAGCTGGATGGCGTAGGTGGCCTGGCCCGCGACGATGAACGCCAGCGCCCCGAACTTCACGACGAGCGAGGCGATCTTGGCGACGGTGGCCTCCTCCTTGTGCGAGCACTGGGGGCGGAGGAGCTCCTTGTAGATGTTGCGCGTGAAGAGGCTCGCGGCCGCGATCGACATGATGGCCGCGGGAACGAGCGCGCCGATGGCAATGGCGGCGAAGCAGAACCCGGCGAACCACGACGGAAAGCTGTCGAGAAAGAGCGCGGGCACGGCGTAGTTGGCGTGGTAACGCTCGAAGCCGGCGGCGTACGCCGGGTTCTTGTCGACGTGCGCCGCGATGGCCATGTACCCGAGCAGCGCGATGAGCGCGAGGAGCAGCGAGTACGCGGGCAGCATCGCCGAGTTGCGGCGGATGACGGCGCGGCCGCTCGAGCTCAAGACGCCCGTGAGCGAGTGCGGGTAGAGAAAGAGCGCGAGCGCGGAGCCGAGGGCGAGCGTGGAATACGCGCTGAACTGCTCCGGGGCCAAGAGGAGCTTCTTCGCCGGCACGGCGTCGAAGACGGCGCCGTACCCGCCGAGCTTCGCGGGGATGACGACGATCGCGGCGATGACCGCGACGTAGATGATCGCGTCCTTGACGACCGCGATGAGGGCCGGCGCGCGCAGGCCGCTCTGGTAGGTGTACGCCGCGAGGATGACGAACGAGACGACGAGGGGCGCGTCGCCGGAGATTCCCATCGCGGCGAGGACCACTTGCATTCCCACGAGCTGCAGCGCGATGTACGGCATCGTCGCGAGGATGCCGGTGATCGCGATCGCGATCGCCAGCGCGCCGCTGCCGTAGCGCCCGCGCACGAAGTCGGCGCCGGTGATGTACCCGTGTTTCTTGGCCACGCTCCAGAGCCGCGGCATGACGACGAAGACGAGTGGGTACGCGATGATCGTGTACGGCACCGCGAAGAAGCCGAGCGCCCCCTTGCCGAAGACGAGCGCCGGCACCGCGACGAACGTGTACGCCGTGTAAAGGTCCCCCCCGAGGAGAAACCATGTGACGAGCGTGCCGAAGCGCCGGCCGCCGAGGCCCCACTCGTGCAAATGATCGAGGTCCGCGGCACGCCACCGCGACGCGACGAAGCCGAGCGCCGTCACGAGCACGAAGAGCAGCGAGAAAACGACGAACGCGGGAACGTTCATGCGCCTACTCGGCCCCGCGCGTCACGAGGTAGATGGCGGCCGTCAGCGACGCGCTGATCCCGATCCAGAGAAGCAGGTACCAGTAGAAGAACGGGATGCCGGCGAGGCGCGGCTCCACGCTGTCGTAGAACGGCACCCACAGCGTGGCCGCGAATGGGACGAGAAGCGTGGCGTACCACGCCCACCTCCGGGCTTGCGTTCGGCTGCCGTCGAGACTGCGATCGAGACCCATGCGCGCGCCCAGTCTACATTTGGATGGGTGCTGCTTGCAGGTGACACGAAGGGCGGCGTGTACTAGCGTCCGCCGCCGACGATGGCACAGGCACGCACGACCACACGCGGGACCGAGGGGCGCGAGGCACGCGTCGGCAGCGGCGCGCGCATTCGCGGCAAGATCCACGGCGAGGGCGATCTCGTCGTCGAGGGCACGGTCGAGGGCGCGGTCGCCATCCGTGGCGATCTCACCATCGCCGCGGGCGCGAGCGTCACGAGCGAGGCCGTCGAGGCGCAGGCCGTGACCATCGGCGGGACGCTCGAGGGCGACGTTGCCGCCACCGGCCAGGTCCGCCTGTCCGCGGGCTCCCACGTGCGCGGCAACCTTCGCGGCAGCGCCGTCTCGATCGAAGACGGCGCGCGGTTCTCGGGCAGGCTCGATTGCGAGTTCGATCTGCCGCCGGAGCTCGGCGGTTCGTCGCGCGGCGAGACGCGCGGGCGACAGGTAGCACGTCGCTGAAGTTCCACGACGTACCATCAGGGGAGATACCCATGGCGAGCACGGTCATCGGCGCTGGCATCACGGTCGAGGGGGAAATCACGACGGACGAGGACGTCGTGGTCGCGGGCACCGTGCGCGGAAAGCTCTCGGCCAAAGAGGCCGTCACCATCGAGCACGGCGCGACGGTCGAGGCCGACGTCGCCGGCGGCTCGCTCACGGTCGCGGGCGCGCTCACGGGAAACGTCACCGCCAACGAGCGCGTCGATCTGCAGTCGGGCGCGCGGGTCATCGGCAACGTGAAGGCGAGCCGCGTGACCATCGCCGACGGCGCCCTGTTCAAGGGCAACGTCGACATGGACGTGTGAACCCATGACGGCCAACACGACGACGGTCATCGGGAGGACGGCGCGCGTTCGCGGCCGCCTCACAGGCGAGGTCGACCTCGAGGTCCAGGGCTTCGTGGAGGGCGAGATCAGCGTCGGGGGCGACGTCACGGTCGACTCGCACGGACTGGTGGGCGCGAGCATTCGCGGGCGCCGTCTGGTCGTGCGCGGCGCCGTGAAGGGCGACCTTCTCGGCGACGAGGCGATCCTGCTCGAGGACGGCGCGCGTGTCGTGGGCGACGTGCGCGCTCCGCGCGTGGCCATCGCGCCGGGCGCGCTGGTTCGCGGATACGTGGAGACCGGCGAAGGAATGGCCGGCACGGCGCGCGGTACGCGCGCGGCCGCGGCGGTTCGCCCGGTCGCCGCCGCGCCGAAGGCGGCTGCGGCCGCCGCTTCCCCTGCCAAACCGGCGGTGGCCGCCAAGGCGCCCGCCCGGAGCGCGACGAATTCCACGCTTGCCGCCGCGACGGTCGGCGCGGGCGCTGCCGGAAACGCGGGCCGCCACGGTGCCAACCATGCCGGCGCGCGGCGGCCGCCGCCGCCCGTCGTGCCCGCGCTGAAGAAGGCCAAGGGGCAGATCGCGAAGAAGAAGGAGCGCTGAGGTGGCCGGTCACGGCAGCGCGCGCGCGCGGCTGCTCGAGCTGCTCCGCGCCCGCTCGTTCGAACGCAAGCGCGTGACGCTCGCGTCCGGCAAGGAGAGCGACTTCTTCATCGACTGCAAGCAGGCGGTCCTCACGGCGGAAGGGCACGCGCTCGTGGGCGAGGTGTTGCTCGACGCGATCGGGGCCGCTGCCGGCCTGCGTCGCCGTGGCCGGGGTGGAGCTCGGGGGCTGTCCGCTGGCGAGCGCCGTTGCGCTGACCAGCTTCCAGCGTGGCGTCCCGCTGGACGCCGTATACGTCCGCAAGGACGCGAAGGATCACGGGTCACGCCGCCTGCTCGAGGGCAACACGCGACTCGCTCCGGCGGCTCGCGTCGTTCTGCTCGAAGACGTCGTGACCACGGGCGGCTCGACGGTGCGGGCCGCCGCTCGGTTGCGGGAGGGTGGCTACGAAGTCGCGGGTGTCGTGGCCCTCGTCGATCGACTCGAGGGCGGGCGCGAGGCCATCGAGGGAGAGGGCCTGACCCTCGTGGCGATCTTCACCCGCGACGACTTCATGGGGCGGGCGTAGGTCCCTCCGGGACCGTCACGGACGTTTGCTCGATGGACCCGTGGCCGCTCGCTTTCGGGCTGCGCAGGGCTTCGCACGTGGCCTGTGCGCCACCCTGGCTCATGGCGGCGACGACGGTGCCGAGGGCGAGGCCCACCGCGAACCAGCGCACCCGCCGCATGCGGGCTCGACGCCCCGGCCGCGTCACCTCGAGCGCCTCCTGGCTTCGACGCGAGGCGCCGTCGTCATAATCGAGAGCCGGCAGAGGAAACACGTGCGTCGGGGTGTCGCGAAGGGCTCGGGGACTCGGCACCCGGCGAGGCCCGGCGATGGGGCTGTGGCGCATGGCAACCGCTCCGTGTGCTTGCACCTTTCGTGCAAGAGCGGTCGCCGCCGGCTTTTCGCGCGTACACGCCGGTGGCCGCCGCTCCGGGCGCCGAAGCGAGGCTGTCACGACGCCGGGGCGGTGGCGATCCATGCATGGACCCGCGGTCCCCCCCTCTCGCGACGTTCTACGCGCCGTCGCCGCGCTCGAGCCAGACCCGTGGGCCCCCCTCCAACTCGTCGCCCTCCGCTGCGCTCTCGACGTGCACGACGCGCGGCCTGCAGCAGACCGGACAGTCCTCGATGTAGGTCTGGTGCTCGCCGCCGCCGGCGTCGAGAAACACGGGGCCGAGCTCGCCACAAAAAGGGCAGGGCAGCTCGACCGAAGAGTGGAGACGCCTGCGCATGGATCCCATGTTGTTCGCCTCCTCCGTCGCAGCGCTGCGTAGCGAGCCGTGAAAAGCGTTCGGCGCTATGCGGTGCGCGCGCTATGCTCGCTCATGCTCCCGCGTCGCGCACCACCGGCAAGGCGCGCGTTCCCCAGGCCGAGCGATTTGGGGTAAATCCAAGGACGGTGTAGGTAGCCCACGGAGCCTGGTTTGGAGACTCGACGCATCGAAATCTTGAGCGACTCGACCGGTGAGACGGCCGAGAAAGTCGTGCGCGCCGCCATGCTGCAGTACCCGCACGCGGGTGCGCACATCCGGCTGCACACGCGCGTGCGCACGAAAGAAGCCGCACGTCCGGTCCTCGAGGCGGCCGCCAAGGACGGGGCGCTCGTCGTTTTCACGGTGGTCAGCCCCGAGCTGCGCGAGTTCATTCACGCGCAAAGCTACGAGCTGAAGGTCGAGGCCCTCGACCTCATCGGGTCGCTCATCGGCAAGCTCGCAACCTTCCTCGACCGCCAACCGATCAACACGCCGAGCGGCATGCTCCCTCTGACCGACGAGTACTTCCGCCGTATCGAGGCGGTCGAGTTCGCGGTCAAGAGCGACGACGGAAAAGAGCCGCGCAATTTCAAGAAGGCCGACCTCGTCCTCTGCGGCGTCAGCCGCACCAGCAAGACCCCCCTGTCCACGCTGCTCGCGCAGCGCGGGCTCAAGGTCGCCAACCAGCCCATCGTGCTCGGCGTGGCCCTGCCGCCCGAGCTCGAGGAGACCCCGCGGGACCGCGTCGTAGGCCTGACGATCGAAATCGATCAGCTCATCGAGATTCGCAAGGCGCGCCTCAAGCAGCTCGGCATGCCCACCGACGCGAGCTATGGCCTCCGCGACCAGGTGAAGCAAGAGCTCGACTATGCCCGGCAGATCTTCGCCGAGCACCCGCAGTGGCCGGTGATTGACGTCACGGGCCGCGCCATCGAGGAGACGGCCGTCATCATCTTGGAGTCGCTGAAAGAGCGCGAGGACACGAAGAACGTCCGCGCTTCGCTCCTGTGACGGTGCACTAGAAGCGCCCGGCGACCGTAGCGGCGCCGCCGCCCGGAAGGGGTGCGAGGTCGACCCGCGTCGCTTGCGCCGTCGCGTCGGTCGGTTGGGGGCCCGACGAGGTCAGGTACAGGTACACGGCGAGCGCGGCGCTCGTGAGCCCCACACCGAGCGAGATATCCGCGACGGTGAACTTCGTGCGGACCGAGTCGACGCTGCTCGAGGAGCACGTGGCGGTCTGCGCGCAGGGCTGCGCCAAGAGCGCGTGGCGATCGCTCATTCCCGTGATCCCGAAATAGGCCTCGGTGCTGAAGGCCACGAGCGATATCGCGCCGAACACGAGGGCCGACGTACGTCGGGCCCCGAGCGCGGCAGCGGCCGTTGCCGGCCGGGACGGCGTCGCGTCGTCGTGCGAACGCGGGCTCGCGCGATCGACCGCCGACCCGAGACGCACGTCGAGCATCCGGTTCTTCTCTCCCGTCCGAACGACCACGTGCTCCTCAATGGGGGGGCGTCCTTCGGCCTGGAAGCGCAGCAGGTGCTCGCCCGGCTCGACGCGTACGGCATTTCCGTCGAGCTTCGAGACGAGCAACTGGCCGTCGAGCTCTACCTGGACGTCGACCAAGTCGTTGCCTTCGCCGTCCTTGGCGCCGAGGATGACCGAGGGCCACGCCTCTTCCAGCTCCGAAAGCCAGTTGGCGCAGTCACGCCGCACGAGCGGCGGACACACGTTGCGGGCGCACGCGCTGAAGGCCTCTCGCGCGCGGCGATAGCTGCCGTCGTCGCGCAGCTCTTGCCCCTGGTCCGAGGCCGCCATGCACTGCTGCTTCTCGTCGGCGCGGGCTCCCGTGACGCCCAGAGCCTGGATCGCCGCCATGGCGACGAAGGACAAAACCCGCCTCATACCTCAACACTATTCACTCCCGCACGCTTACAGACAAGCGGGCTTATAGTGTTTGTGGCCCTTCTCATCGACAGTGAAGGGGGGATCGCAGGTCGTCCCAGGTTTGTCTGTTGGGGCCCCGGCCCCAACAGGGGGTTGGCCGGCGGTGGCGGTGGTGGTGGCGGCGGCGGTGGCGGGGGGGGAACCCGCGGTGGTTCTCGAAGGGGAGCGGCGGCGTGGGTGGGCGGGAGGGGAGGTGGGGGCGGCGGTGGGGGCCACGGGCAAGGCGCCGACGGGGATGGCGGCGAGGTCGGGGGCGGATGATGGGGGTTCTTGTGGCGGGGAGCTCGGGGACGGCGGCGTCATTCCCACGGGTAGGGGCGCAGGGCTTGCCGCGTTTGCGGCGCTGGGTACGGGGGACGGCGAGGCGGACGGGGGATCGTGGGTGGCCACGGCCCTCAGATGCAGGTACGCGAGGGTCGCGAGAAATCCTCCGGCCCCCGCCATGGCCCAGAGGGTCAATCGCCTGCCCGAAGCGCGCGGCAGGTTCGCGATGATGGGGGGCTTCACCACGATGCTCGATTCGTCCGTCAGCAAATCCCGCAGGGGCGGCACCGTCGCGACCATCGGGCTCGACGTGGCGACGGTTGGCATGTCTTCCGGCTCCGCGAGCGTTCGCCGCGAGCTCACCGACGACGACGACGAGACGCTCTCGATCTCCGCGATTCTGAGTCGCACGCCTGGAGAGCTCGTCGCGGGCGAGCGACTCGACCCACGTGCCGATCTCGGAGGCCGGGGCAACGCCGGCGCTTCGCTCCATGTCGAGCGCCATCTCGCGCGCCGAAGCGTAGCGGCGCGCCGGGTCCCTCTCGAGTCCTCGCATGACGACTCGATCGAGCGAGAGTGGCACGTGCGGGGCGACCTGACTGGGCGGCCTCACTCGCTGCTGAAGCACCGCTGTCGCCAGCGCAGCCTGGTTGTCGCCGGTGAACAGTCTCTGGCCTGTCAGCGCTTCCCACGTGACGACCGCGGCCGCGTAGATGTCGCTCTGTCGCGTGACCCGGAGGTTGTGCAGCTGCTCGGGGGACATGTACGCGATCTTGCCCTTGAGTTGCCCCTGACGCGTCGTCTGCAGTCGACCGACGGCGCGCGCGACGCCGAAGTCGAGCAGCCTGGCGACGCCGTCGGCGCCGACCATGATGTTTTGCGGCGACACGTCGCGGTGCACGATGTTGAGCGGCTCTCCCTGCTCGCTCACGGCTTCGTGCGCGGCGTGCAGCCCGTGCAGCACGCCCGCCATGATGGTCGTGATGACACGGGTGTCGGTCGACGTCATCATGCCGCGAACGGATCGCAGGAGCTTCGAGAGAGACTCCCCTTGCACGTACTCGAGGACGAGGAGCACCTCGCCCGCGCCCTCCTCCGCGATGACGTCGAGGGTCGGCACCACGTTGGGGTGCCGGATGCGCGCGGCCAGGCGCGCCTCGTCGAGGAACATCGCGAGAAACTCGGGGTCCTGTGCGTACTGCTCGTGTAGGCGCTTGATGGCGACTGTGCGCGAGAACCCGGCGACGCCGCTCAGGCGGCCGAAGTGCACCGTGGCCATCCCGCCCGACGCGATCTCGCCGAACAACAGATATCGCCCGATCAGCCGAGCTGGCCCAGGCGTAGTCATGCGGGAAAAAACGTAACAGAGCCATGGCCATGCTCGCTAGGGAAGCGCGGCTCGTGCGGTCTTCTCGGAAGCGAGCCGCCCCTCGCGCGCGTTCACGGCTGCTAAAGTGATCGTAAGTCTCGTGCTTCGGCGTCCCCAGGTTTGGCCCCAGGTTTGGTCCCAGGTTTGTCTTTTGGGGCCTCGGCCCCAAAAGGGGGTTGGTCGGTTGGGGCGCTGGCGCCAAAGGGGTCCCCTGGCTCCTGTCCGCGCGGGTGCTCCGCTGGTGTGCGCCGCGTTGGCCGCGCTCCCGGCGTGCCAGCGCTCACCTCATGGAGCGCCACCGCTGCCTCTGGCGTCACCGACCGGGGGCTTCTCGGCTGAGCCTTTGGCCGGGCAGAAGGCATCGCTCGGCGCGGGATCGCCCACGGTCGCTCCCGCAGCCCCCGCTCCGCAGCCGGCTGCTTGCGGCCAACCAGGCGACGTCATGCTGTTCGCTTCACCGGCGCACCCGGTGCGCGGTCAACCATTGCGGCTCGTCGCGGTGACCGATCGCATCGTCGACGCGCAGCTCTCCCTGTCGCCCCCCGTCAAGTCGACTCGCTCGGCATCGGCGAGCCTTGCGGGCGCCCCTGCCGGGGCCGACGCCGGAGCGCCCTCGGCGTCTACGGTCGTGCCCGATTGCTCGGGTGGCCCGCCGTACTTCTGGGTCGCGACGGTCGAACGCCCCGCCGTCGGCACGTGGCACGTGGCGCTGACACGCGACGAGGCGTGCGGGGCCGCCCCGATCGCGCAGCGCACGGTCACCGTGCTGGCGCACTCGCCTCCGCCCCTCGAGACCCCGCGAACCGCGCTCTGGGCGACTCGCGTGCCCTGGTCGCGGTCGTTCGAGAACCTGTACTCGGCTTGGATCCAGCACCTCTTCGACGCTCCCCTCGAAACCCAAGTGAGCTACAGCGCGCTGCACGACGTCATCCGGGATCGCGATTGCAACTTCCTCTTCGATTACCTCAGCAGCGCCGAAGACGAGCAGGGCGTGGTCATCCGGCCGGATTGCGCGGACCTCCCCTATTTCCTCCGCGCGTATTTTTCCTTCAAGCTGGGGCTCCCCTTCGGCTGGTCGCATTGCGAGGGCGGCGAGAATGGCAAGCTGCCAGTCTGCGGCGACTTCGCGACCAACAGCGATCCGTTCCCCGCTCCGGCGCCAGATGGAGGCGCCGCTCCGGTCGCGTCGGCTCCGTCGGCGGGCGCCGGCGACGTGCCGGATGCCGGCAAACCCAAGGTCCTGCCCCGCTGGGCCGACCCCGGCCGCGACCAGGTCGGACCCTGGGAAGTGAACATCAAGCGCCTGGGCGAGTTCTTCCGCACCATCCTCGCCGACGAAGCCCGCTCGGCCTCCGGCCGCACGCCGCCCGAGGACGAGACGGGCGACTACTATCCGGTGGCCCTTTCCGTCGAGACGCTCCGTCCGGGGACGGTCTTCGCGGACCCGTACGGACACGTGCTCGTCCTGGCCAAGCGCATCCCGCAGACGCCCACTTCGGGCGGCGTTCTCTTCGCCGTGGACGGTCAGCCCGACGGCACCGTCGCGCGCAAGCGGTTCTGGCGAGGCAATTTCCTGTACGCGATTCGATCCCGCGCTGGGCGGTCCCGGCTTCAAGCGGTTTCGACCCGTCGTTCGAGAGCCCGAGGGCACGTCGGCTCCGGCGGCCGATTGCGACGCGACGCCCGTGACGTGGCGGCACTTGAAGAACGCGGAGCTGCCCGACTACTCACGAATGCAATACAAGATTGGCGTCGACGGCTTCTACGACAAGATGGATGACATCCTCTCGCCGGCGCCGCTCGACCCCGCGCAGGCGCTGCTCGAGACGCTCCAGGCGCTCGAGGAACAAGTGAGGACCCGCGTCGTGTCCATCGAGAACGGGCGAAAGTTCCTCGCGAGCGGCAAGCCAGCCGCCGACATGCCGGATGGCGCGGCGATCTTCGAGACGACCGGACAATGGGAGGATTTCTCCACACCGTCGCGCGACCTGCGTCTGCTCATCGCCATCGATGTAGCTCGCGGCTTCCCCGCCCGCGTCGCGCGCCGCCCCGAGCGCTACGCGATGCCCGCGGGCAGGAGCCCGGAAGAGGTGCGCGCCGAGCTCGAGGCGCGCCTCTCGCGCGAGCTCGAGTCGCGCACGTTCAAGTACGTGCGCACCGACGGCTCCGAGTGGGAGCTTCGCCTGAAGGACGTGGTCGATTGGCAGGTGGCCCTCGAGATGGCGTACAACCCGAACGAATGCGTGGAGCACCGCTGGGGAGCGCCCGACGGGAGCAGCGAAGCCTCGACCTGCGCCGCCCACGCGTCGGACGCTCAGGTCGCGAAGATGGAGAGCTATCGAGCGTGGTTCTCACGACCGCCGGCGGCCAGCGCGCTGAACAAGTCGCGGTCGAGAGCTCACGAACCGAGACTCGTAGCGGACAAGTCGCGGTCGAGCGCTTAGAGGGCGCGGCCTCGAGCTTCGGGACCGAGGTTCGTAGCGCAAGGGCTTCGGTTCGTAGCGTACGGACCGGGATTCGTAGCGTACGAGAGGCGAGAAGGAGGCTTCGAGCCGCGACTGGTAGCGGACGAGACGCGGACCGTATTGGCTAGTCGTGCTAAACGCACGCCTCGGGCCTGCCATGTACTTTCAAGAGCTCATCCTGGCGTTGCAGGATTTCTGGTCCCGTCGCGGTTGTCTCCTCGTGCAGCCATACAACTCGGAGGTCGGCGCCGGCACCTACAACCCCGCGACGTTTCTTCGCGCGCTGGGGCCGGAGCCGTGGAGGGTCGCGTACGTCGAACCCTCCCGCCGCCCGACCGACGGCCGCTACGGGGACAACCCGAACCGCACGCAGCAGTTCCACCAGTTCCAGGTCATCCTCAAGCCGTCGCCGATCGAGATCCAGGACCTCTACCTCGAGTCGCTGCTGGCGCTCGGAACGAAGCCCGAGGACCACGACGTACGCTTCGTCGAGGACGATTGGGAGTCGCCGACGCTCGGCGCATGGGGCCTTGGCTGGCAGGTGTGGCTGGACGGCCTGGAGATTTCGCAGTTCACGTACTTCCAGCAGGTCGGGGGGATCGACTGCAAGCCGGTGAGCGGCGAGCTCACCTACGGTCTCGAGCGAATCTGCATGTACCTACAGAACGTCGAGTCGTTCTGGGACATGCAGTGGGCGCCGGGCATCGGTTACGCGGAGCTCGTCAAGCATGGCGAGTGGGAGTGGTCGACGTATAACTTCGAGCAGGCGGATACCGCCGCGCATTTCGCGCAGTTCGACCAGTGCGAGCGCGAGTGCAAGCGGTTGCTCGCGCTGAGCGCAGACCCGCTGAAGCGCCTCGTCTTGCCGGCGTACGACTTCGTCGTGAAGGGCGCACACGCGTTCAACGTGCTGGACGCACGCGGGGCCATCGGTGTCACCGAGCGCCAGCGATTCATCGGACGGGTGCGCGGCATGGCGAAGGGTGTCGCCGAGGCGTGGCTCGCGCAGCGTGAGGCCATGGGCTTCCCGCTGCTCAAGACGAAGGCCGCCGCGGAGTAGCGCGGCCGGCGCGCGCGGGATCGCCTACGCTCGCCCAGGTGAACTCCCCGCTCTGCCTGGTTCTTCTTTTCCTCGCGGCTGCTTCGTGCGCGGCAACTGCGGAGCCCGCGCGCGGTTCGCGTGCTCGAGCCGTTCATCCAGCGCTGCCGCGAGGGTGTACGGTTCAGGTGTTTCAGGACGCGCCCCCGATGCGTACCGAGAACATCGGCCCCGTCGCCGCGCGCTGTGCAGACGACGACTCGCGCGACGTCTGCCTTCGGGAGCTCATGGATCAGGTGTGCCTGCTGGGCGGCGACGTGCTCTGGCAAGTCGACGGGCCCACGCCGGAGGCGACCTCGAGCGGGATGGGCCAGCGGATGCACGGCAGGGCTGCACACGCCGTCGCAGGAAAGTGAGCACGCTCGCGCTCGCTCGGCATCACCATTGCTCTCCTCCCGCGGGCGTCGTGGGCGTCGTCGTGACGCTTGCGCCGCATTCCATTCCCAACGAGGAGGAGTCAACGCATGATTCGCATCGGCAAAGGCATCGCAGGCACGCTCTCCGCAGTCGCGCTCTCAATTGGCACATGCGGGGCAGCGTGGGCGCAGTCCACGACGCAGCCGTCGGAAAACTCGGAGACCCCCCATTCGAGCACGAGCCGCACACCGGCTAACCGTGGCGTGACGGCCCCGCAAGGGTCGACCGCCACCAAGGAGTCGGCCCAGGAGCGCTTCGACCGCGAAAAGGTGACGCTCAAGGACGAGCTTCAGTCTCAGATCACCGCGGCCAATGCCAACATCGACGCCCTCAAGAAGATGAGCGACGCCGACAAGGGCACCGTGAAGAAGCGCGACGACGACATGGAGAAGAGGATCTCGGATTCTGCGGGATGCGCTCCAGAAGGACCAGGACAAGATCGACAAGGCGTCGATGAATGACTGGAACGGCGTTCATCCGGTCGTGACACGCGATCTGACCGCGATGGAAAAGGAGCTACGCACCGCCGAGAACGTGACCAAGGTTCCGGCTCCGCGCACAGGCGCGGCGAACAAGCAGCCGAGCGGTACGGAGCCGCATCAGCAGCAGCAACAGCCTGTGCCTGCTCCCTCCGAGAACAAGTAGCGCCCGGGCTCTCTCCGCACGCATGTCGCCCGCCCACCGCCGACGCGCTATTCGAGGCACTTCTCGAACGCGTCGGCGTTGGGCGCGCGCATGGCGCACTCGAATTCGGCCTGGCTGACCTGGGAGCTGCAACTCTTGAAGGCCTCGTCCGCGCGCGCTTCGCTCTTCTCGCGGTCGCGCTCGGCGTCGATCTGAGCGGCCGACGCGTCCGTAAACTTCGCTGTGACGACCAGCATCGCGTAGCGGTCGAGCAGCTGATCGCACTGCGCGGGTGTCGCCTTGGGTTTGCACGCGGTGATGCTGGCCGTCGCCAGCGCCGCGAGTCCCAGCCGGCTGGCGGTCGCCGCCCTCAACGGAGGCACCTGTCGAGCTCCCGGCTGGAGGACGCCGACCGAACGCAGGCCATCGTCTTTTCCGTGACGTGGCGGCTCTCGCACGACTTGATCTCGTCCTCCAGCTCCGCGCGGACTTGGCGCTCCCGTTCGGCGATGACCGTCGCGTCGCTGAGGTTCTGCTCTTGGAGCTGCAGCTCGACGCTTCGATCCACGATGAACTGACAGTCCGACGGCGTCGCCCGCCTTCCGCACCCGACGAGGGCCAGGCCCCACGCCACGGCGGCTAGCCTCGGGATCTGCACGCGAGCCACGGGTAGCACGTTTCGCGGGAGGTTTGGGCCTGAGGGGGGGTGCTAGGCTGCTTCGCGTGACCACGCCGCCGGAGGAGCTGCTCGCGAGGGCGATGGCCGCGCGCACGGCTCGGACGCGCACGCGCTGGGCACTGCTCGGCCTGGCGACACCCCGCGAGCTCGACGCTACGACGCAAGCGATGCTCCTGAGGCAGCTTTTCCTCGCGTGCTTCGAGGCGCGCGACTTCTCCCGCGCGCTCGAAGTCGCGCGTCAGGCCATCGAGCTCGGCGTTCTGGCCGACGTTCTCCACCAGGACGCCGCGCGCGCCGCGCTGGCAGCGGGCGACGTGAACGCGAGCGTCGAGCACCTGCGCATGGCTGCGCGCTCCGGACCTGCGTCGCGCCGCGGCTTTCATCTCTGGACGCTCGGGAGCACGCTCTTTCTGGCGCATCGTTACCGGGAGGCGATCGCCGCTCTCGAGCACGCGCTACGAGCCGGCAAGAGCGCCGAGCCCCTGTACCGCGCGCACCTCTCCCTCGTGCGCCTCGCGATGGGCGAGGCCGTCGCCGATCTCGAGGGCACCATCGAAGCGCTGGCTTCGGCGCCCTCGGCGCAAGGCTACGGGCGCTTCGTTCTCGGTCATCTGGCGTATGCGTCCGGGGCACTCGAGCAGGCTCGCCGCTACCTGCGGTCGTTCGTCCGTCGAGCGGAGGGTGGGCGCGGGGGGCTGGCGACGGTGCTCGACGCCGAATTGAAGATGACGCGCGCAACCTTGTCGAAAATATCCGATGACATGAGAGTATTCCCGGCCAACGACGGCGCCTGGAGGGTCCGCAATCCACGGAGGGGCATGTCGGCGCTCCCGTCGCAGGCTGGGCGCGCGGGCGAAGTTGGCTATACTCAGGACGTACACGGCTGCGGGGTTGCGGACCCGAAGACGGTCGATACGTTGTTCGGCAGAGGCAACGAGGGGGGCTCATTCGGAGGCAAGCCGTGAGACCGCGCGCGAAGCTGCTCCTTGGTTCGATAGTCTGGTTGCTCCTCACCGTCTGGCCGCTCGCGGCGTTCGCCGATGGCAGCGGCTCCGATACGGGCGCATTCGCCCGCGCGCTCGCGCAAGGCACGGGGTTCGCCCTCGGCGCCAGCTACGTCTTCGGGCTCGCGACCAGCCTGACGCCCTGCGTATATCCGATGATCGCGATCACGGTCTCGGTCTTCGGCGCCAAGGAGGCCAAGAGCCGGGTTCAAGGAATGCTCCTGTCGTTGACGTTCGTGCTCGGGATCGTTTGCTTGTTCACGCCGATGGGCGTGGCCTCCGCGATGACCGGAAAGGGCTTCGGCGCCGCGCTCGGCAACCCGTGGATCGTCGCGGGCATCGCGATCGTGTTCCTGTCGCTCGCGGCCTCGCTGTTCGGCGCGTTCGAGCTCGCCCTGCCGCAGAGCCTCAACAACCGCCTCTCGTCGGTCGGCGGCACCGGATACCGAGGAGCCTTCTTGCTCGGCCTCGTGTGCGGCCTGGTCGCGGCTCCGTGCGTGGGTCCCTTTCTCTTCGGTCTGCTCGGGTGGATCGCGACGACGCGCAACGTCGCGCTCGGATCGGCGGCCATGGCGTTTTACGGGCTCGGCCTCGGCACGCTCTTTTTCATCGTCGGCACCTTCGCGGTCAACCTTCCCAAGGCCGGCGCCTGGATGATGGGCATCAAGTGGGTCGGGGGCGTCTGTCTCGCGTACATGGCCCTTGGCTACATCCGGGACGCCATGCCCAAGGAGACCATCCACAAGCTGGCCCACCCTGGCACTCCCTATGTCGCGGTTGGCGCGGTGATTCTGCTCGTGGGGCTCGTCCTCGCGGGGATTCACGTGGCCGCCGAGCGACGCCGTTCCCCCATCGCGCACCTCTCGAAACCGACGAAGCTCGCGTCGATCCTGCCCGCGATTGCGGGGTTGTTCATGGTCGTCACGTGGTACCAGCTTCCGCGATTGGCTTCGGCCTCGGCGGGCGAGCTGCGGTGGGAATCGAGCGAGGCGACAGCCATCGCAAAAGCGAGCACCGAGCACCGGCCCTTGCTCGTCGATTTCGGGGCAAGCTGGTGCGGCGCATGCAAGGAGCTCGAGGAGAAGACGTTCCCCGACCCCCAAGTGCGCGCGGAGGGGGCGCGGTTCGTCGCCTTGCACGTGGATGCGACCGATGACGACGATCAGGAAGTGGCCAAGGTCCGGCAGAAGTACCATGCAACCGCTGGATTGCCCGTCGTCCTGCTCTTCGACAGCAAAGGCAGCGAGGCCATGCGCTTTACCGAGTTTGTTCCGCCCGATCGGTTCGCGGCTGCGCTTTCCAGGGTTCAGTAGCCTCGGTCTGGCGCGCCTAGCCGCAGCGTTCACGGCGACGGCGTCGTGCTCGTCGCCCACGCCGAATACCACGGCCGTCGTCGTGGGAGTCCAGAGCGAAGCGCTGAACGGCGCTGTCGGGACCCTCCACGTGGTCACGACCGTCGGGGAGACCACGTTCAAGGACGAGACACTCTCGCCGGCGGCGTTGCCCTACCCGGTGCGGGTCGTCCCTTCTGGAGGCGACCTCACGGCGCCCGTCGGCGTCCGGGTAGACGGCTACACGCAAGCGAATTGGACGCCGGCATCGGCCGGTGAACCGGTGCTCGTCCGTACGGCGCACACGCAGTTCGTCGCCGACCAATCCGTCTTGCTGCGTGTGGTCCTCCAGGGGCAGTGCCTTTTGCCCGCGCCCGGCGGCCCGCCAGGCGCGCCGGTCTGCGCCGAGCCGCTGACCTGCATCGGTGGCGTATGCCAGAACGACGCCGTCCCGCCACAGACGCTCCCTCCCTTCACGCCCGACTGGCCGACCAACCTGCCCGACGCATGCAAACCGGCCAACGCGGGGGCGCCGGTCGTGCAGGTCGGGACCGGACAGACCGACTACTTGCCGCTGATGACGGGGCAAACCGTGCAGGCGGAGCAGGGCCCGCAGGGAGGCCATCACATCTGGATCGCCGTCCGGCAGGAGAATCTGAAACAGGCCGGCTCGGTCACGACGATCACCAGCGTGCAGCCTTCGACCGGCATGGCCGGCCCGACCATGTCGTTCGTCTTCACGTTCAACACCGGGGAGGGTGGGTTCTGCGTGCTCTGGGGGTTGCGCTACCAGCTCGACCTCGACGGCACCGACTACCACCTGTTTCTCGGCAAGCCGCTCGACGTCACGCTCTCGATCAAGGACGCGACCGGAGCCGTCGGCACCGGCGTCGCGCATGTCGACATCGCGCCGACGATTCTGTGTCCCAGCGGCACCAGCGGGTGTTGACCGGGCGCCGAGCTCGCGGCGTCGAAGCGGGGCCTCAGCGTCCGCACTCGATTGAAGTCGCGGCTACCTCGAAGGCTTCGCCGCGCGACTCGAGAAACGCAACGATGCCCTGGCCGCCCGCGTTCACCGCGGCCTGTCCGCCCCCGGCGTTGGTGCCCTCGGTGGAGACGACGAGCGGTGCGCCGAGGGGGGCGCCCTCTTGAGACAGCGTCTGAGCGCGAACCCCGTGACCGGACATGGGGCCCTCCGTCCACACGAGCAGAAAGCGGCCACCCGAGAGCGCCGTGAGCCCGGGCGACATCGTTTGCTCTCCCGTGCTTCCTCCCGGCGGGACGAACGTCGTGGGCGGCCCTGGCGGGTCGCCCGCCCGAAAGCGCACCCAGCGCAGGTGCCACGGTTCCTCCGTCGATGGCCGATCGGCCCAGGCGACGAGCACGACGCCGCCGCTGATCGCCACGGCCGGTGAGCCGATCGCCGGGCCGAGGCCTTCGACCCGGGCCAGGTCCCCCTTCGCGGCGAACGGCGCGGCGCCCGTGGCGGCTCCGGTCCACACGGCGCCGGCACGGCGAAACGCAATCGCCATCGCGGGCTCCCCGTTGCTCTCGACGGCGCCGCGGACCGATTCGACCTCGTCGTTGCCCTCGAGCGGCCACAGCGCGCCGGCCGGCCCCTGGCGCAGAGGAGCCCACTCGAGGCTTCCCTCCGCTGCGCCGAGCTGGATCGGCGGATCGGTCAGCACCGCACGGCGCCCGCGCAGGCGATCGTTCTTCTTTTCCGCGTCGATCACGACCGACAGCGCGCCCTTCGCGTTCACGATTGGCGTGGCGCGGCTCACGGGGTCTAGCGACCGAGCCCTGGCGGTGACGGTTGCGGTCAGCGAGGCCGGGTCCAGCCGGACGGCCATGGCTTCCTTCTCCACGGGCGCGAAGCCCAGCGCCACGTCGTCGCCCAAGGGGACGACCTCGACGCCCGCGGCGACGATGGCGCGCGGCGCGACGACGTGCGGCGAGCCTGCCACCGTGCACGGCGTGAGACTCGGGCCCGCGACGGGGGCTGGCTCGGCCACCGAGGGAGCCGCCGACGGGGCCGGCTCCGAGGCCTGCGCGGCAGACGCCGTGGCCGACGGCTGCGAACCGGGATTCTGATCGTGGGCGTTCGTCTCGTCGCTGCCCTTGCTGAGCGCGCTGACCAGGATGGCCATCAGGCCGATGCCGACGGCCAGGCCCGCGACGGCAACCACCGGAAGAAACCATCGAGGCCGGTTGTCGAGTCGCAGAGCGCTCACACTGGGAAGACTGGCGCGCGCCTTGTCGCCGAGCCGCGTCGCCCATGCGCCCATCGTGGTCGACGGGCGCAGCCGCGCGCGTATCCCATGCGCGAAACGCACGCCGTTCGCGGCGAGCTTCTTGCTCGAGGAGGCCGCCTTGCCGGCCCACGTCGCCGCGGACGTCAGCGCCGCTCGCAGGCGTCGCCGGACCCGGTCGATGGCCGGCTGAATGCCGGCGCGCGGAAGCGTCTCGAGCTCGGCGCTACTCGGGGAGGAGGGGGTCGGCGCCCGGGCAGGGGCGGGCGCAGGCTCTGGCGCGGTAGCCGGCATCGCCGGTTCGACCGCGTTGGGAATCTCACGTCCGACAGCGACCATCGGGTCCATCGGGGTCGTGCGGTCGGCTTTCGAGCCGGGCGTCGGCGCCGTCGCGGTGGGGGTCTCCGGCGCCGGCCGCGGTACACGGGACGGAGGCGACGGGAGGGGTGGCGCAGACGATGCCGTTGGCCGAGCCGGACCAGCCGATGTCCTCGGAAGGGGAGGCGGCGCGGAGGAGGGCCGCATTCGCCGCGGTTGTGCAGGCGCCGCCGAGGGCCCGGGGCGATGCGAAGGCAAAGGAGGGGGCGTCGAAGACTGGCGAGGGCGTAACGCGCGGCCTGGGGTGGGGCCCGCGACCCGTGGTCTCGTTACGACGGGTGGACCCCGACCGTCGGGCGGGTCCTCGACGAGCAGCGAGTCGCTGAGCTCCTCGGCGCTGGTCGAAGCAGGCTCGGGGATTCCGTTTTCCGGCAGGAGGAGCGAGCCGCTCAGCTCTTCGAGGTGGGCAGGGGAAGCTTGGGGGATGCCGTCCTCGGGCAAGAGCAGCGAGCTGCTGATCTCCTCGATGCCCAAGGGAGAACCGCCCGCGGCCCGCGGTGCGCCGGCCGCGCCGCCTGCGCGCCCGGCAGCCGTTGCGGGTCGGCGCGGGCCGGGTGGCCCCGGAGTCTTCCCCGGGGACGAACCCGGAGCCGACGGGGAGGGCCTCGGCGGGGCGGCCGCCTTCCGCGGTGAGTCGCCGTTTGCGGTGTCGCCGAGGCCGACCTTGGTTTCCTTGTCGTCGGTTGTCACGGGCTCCCGTGCGAGATGATACTCCCGGGACGGAAAAAGCGCTGTTTCCTCGCCGCGTGCCGGTTTCCCTTTTCTCGCTGTGGCCGCTCCCTTCGGCCTCTCGCCGACTCGGCCCGCCGCGTCAACCGGTTTCCGCCGCACGGGCCACGACGGCTACGGCAACCGAGCTCGCCCGCGCCTCCCTCAGCGCACGCGCGCAGGCGCCCAGAGTCGCGCCCGTGGCGCATACGTCGTCTACGAGGAGCACTGCGCGCCCGCTCACCCGCGCCGGGACCCGCACCCGAAAGGCGGACGCCACGTTCGTCAGTCGAGCGGTACGGTCGAGCTTTGCCTGCTGCGGCGTGTCGCGGACGCGGGCGAGCGCCAGCGGCAGCGCGGCCGCACGGAGCCGGCGCGCGAGGCGGTCCGCCAGCAGCGCAGCCTGGTTGTAGCCGCGCTCGGCCAGCCGTGCCCGGTGAAGGGGCACCGGTACGACGAGGATCCCGCCGAGCGTGGGCGCAAGCGGCTCGACGGCTCGCCAGAGCAAGTCGCCCAGCGGACGGGCGAGGTCGGGTCGCCGCTCGTACTTGAAGCGCGAGATGGCGCGCGCGACCGCGCCGCCGTACGCAAAACCAGCGACGACTGCGGAGTCGCCGAGCGAGTCGTCGACGTGGGCCCGCACGACCGTCCTCGCGCACGGCGGGCAGAACGCCGCCAGGAGCGCGACGGGCGCGTCGCAGGCCGCGCAGCGCGGCGGCGCCAGCAACGAGGCGAAGAGCTCGAAAGCGAGGGAGGCCAGCGGTGCGGCCATGCCCCCCGTTCGACCGCCCCGACTCGTGAGTTGCGTCGACTCACACCGCGGGCACGAGGCTCTCTTGCCAGTCCTCTACGGTGACCGCGAAGAGCACGTGGTCCTCCCACGCGCCGGCGATGCAGAGATAGCGCGCCGCGGAGCCCTCGCGCCGGTACCCCACCTTCTCGAGGACCCGCAGGCTCGCCTTGTTGGTCGGCATGACGGCCGCCTGAACGCGATGCAGGCCCGCCGAGCCAAACGCGAATGTCGTCACCGCGCGCACGGCCTCGGTCATGAGACCGCGCCCCTGATGGCCCGCGTCGATCCAGTAGCCGAGGTGGGCGTTCTGAAAGGCGCCGCGCACGATTCCGCCGAGAGTGATGCGACCGATGATGCGCGCCTCGGCCGCGCGCGGGGAGACGAAGAGCACGAACGATTGCCCGTGCTTCCATTCCCTGCGTTGCCGAAGCACGGCGCCGGAGACGGAGGCGAGCCCCGCAGGATCCTCGCGAGGCGCCGGGGCCACGCTCCAGGGGCGAAGATGCTCGACGTTCGCGCGCAGGGCGCGGCGCATCTCGGGGACGTCGCTGGTCCGGGCCGGTCGCAAGACGAGCCGTTCGGTGACGATGCGCGTCGACAGTGCCGGGACTTGGCCGGGGGCGTCCGCGCTCATCCGCGCCTCATAGTAGCTGCACCGGGTCGACGTCGATGACGGCGCGAACGCCGCGCGCCAGCGTCTTGCCGCTGGAGATGGCCTGATCGAGCACCATCAGGACCGAACGCAGGTCGGGGCGCTGCGCAGCGCGGAGCATCACCCGGAAGCGCCAGCGGTTGCGGATGCGCGCGATGGGCGCCGGCGCCGGGCCTTGCACCAGCACCGCGCCCGCGCGGACGCCCTCCGCCCCTCGCGCGGCTTGCGCGAGGGCTGCGCACGCGGCACGTGCGACGTCCTCGTCGGGACCGTCCAACCGCAGGAGCGCTGCGTGCGTGAACGGCGGATAGCCGAGCTCACGCCGGTCGTTTATCTCGCGCTGCAGGAACGCGTGCACGTCGTGGCGAGCCGCGAGCGCGACCGCCGGATGATCCGGATCCCAGGTCTGCACGAGGACGCGACCGGGCACGTCTCCGCGTCCCGCCCGCCCCGCGACCTGCACCAGCAACTGAAACGCACGCTCGCTCGCGCGGAAATCCGGGATGCTCAGCGCGGCATCCGCGTTCACCACGCCCACGAGCGTCACGTTGGGCAGGTCATGACCCTTCGTGACCATCTGCGTGCCGACCAGCACGTCGACCTCGCGCTTTCGCACGCGCTCGAGCACGGCGTCGATGCGCTTGCCCGTCGCGACGTCCCGATCGAGGCGGGCGATGCGCGCCGCGGGAAACGCCGCGGCGAGCGTCTCCTCGAGCTTCTCGGTGCCGATGCCCTCGAGCGCGAGCGCCTCGGCCCCGCACTTCTCGCATCGGGTGGGGAGCGGCGCCTCGCAATCGCAATAATGGCAGCGGACGACTCCGGACGACGAGCGTGGACCCTTGTGGAAGGTGAGCGCCACCGAGCACGCCGCGCAGCTCGCCATGTGCCCGCAGGCCTGGCAGAGCACGCTCGGCGCGAAGCCTCGCCGGTTCAAAAAGAGGATGGCTTGTTCCCGCGCCGCGAGGGTGCTCTCGAGAGCGCGGTAAAGCGGCATGCTGATACGCTTGTCGCCGGTCGGCCCCGGGCCGATGCGCCGGAGGTCGACGATCTCCACCGCGGGCATCGGTTGCGCGCGCGCCCGCTGCGAAAGAACGAGACGCGTTGCGCGGCCGGTGCGGGCCAGGTGCTCGCTCTCGAGAGACGGCGTGGCGCTGCCGAGGACGCACACCGCGCCCGCGCGGTGGGCGCGCCATATGGCCATGTCGCGCGCGTGGTAGCGCACGCCCTCTTCCTGCTTGAAGCTCGAGTCGTGCTCTTCGTCCACGATGGCCAGCCCGAGAGAGCGCACCGGCGCGAAGAGCGCGCTGCGGGCGCCGATCGCGACGTCGACCTCTCCCGTCCGCAGCCGATGCCACATGGTGTGGCGCTCGCGCGGCGTGAGAGCCGAGTGCAGGACCGCGACCTCGTCGCCGAAGCGGGCCCGGAAGCGCGCGACGAGCTGGGGAGTGAGCGCGATCTCGGGTACGAGGACGATGGCCCCGCGCCGCTGCTCCCGCGCCGTGGCGATGGCGCGCAGGTAGACCTCGGTCTTTCCGCTGCCGGTCACGCCGTGCAAGAGGAACGTCGCCGGGCGCACCCTGTCGCGTTCGCGCAGCGCGGCGGTGATCGCCTCGACCGCCGCGGCCTGCTCGGCCGTCGCCTCGTGCGGGACGTCTCGCACGGCGGTGTCGGCGAAGAACGGGTCGGCCGGCGCCGCCCGCTCCTCGACCGTGACGAGCCCCGCCTCGGCGAGTCTCTTGGCGGCCGCTCGAGCGTTGCCCCAGCGCTCGGCAACCTTCGGAAGCGGCGCGCCCCCGGTTGCGCGCACGTGCGCGAGGATCGCCGCCGCCTGTCCGCGCAGCGGTGCCTCTTCTACCCGCGCGGTCGGGATCACCCATTGCACGCGCCGCGCCCCGACGCCTCGCGCGGAGTCGAAGAGAGTCGGCTCGCCGAGCTCGCGGGCCGTCTCGCGCTCGACCGGCGGCAGCGCCAGGCGAATCACCTCGCCGATGGGCGCGAAGTAGTACGAAGAGAGCCCGAGCAGGAACGCGAGCAGGTCCTCGGGGATCGCGGGCTCGCGATCGAGGACGCGGGCGATCGTCTTGACGCCCTTGGGCGGCTCGCCTTCACGAACGGCGATCGCCACCCCGACGAGCCGCCGGCCCCCGAACGGGCACACGACCCGGGCTCCGACGAGCGCGGCGCCCCCCAGCCCCTCGGGGACCGCGTACGTGAACGCACGCGCGAGCGGCACCGGAAGTGCGACGTCGGCCAGCAGCATGCGACGAGGAGAGTCTCTACCGGTTTGCGCGCATGGCAAACGCGACGATCGCCAGAGCCATCGCGACGACGAGGATCGCGAGCACCGCGAGCATGGCCGGCCGCCCCTTGCGCGCGGCCGGCGCGTGCGCAGTCGGCGGCACACGAGCCAGCGGCGGCACTCTCTCGATCGCGGCCGCGGACGCGACGACCTCGACGACCGACACGCTGGCACTCTCGGCCGGCGCCTGCTCGAGCGCGGCCACGGCGCGCTCCCGGGCTCGGCGGCGTTCCACGATGTCGGCGCCGAACGTGCTGGCCAGCCAGTCGCCGAGCTGAAGGGGGCTCGTCATGAGGCGTGCCCCGGCCGCATAGCTCTCCAGATCGCGCAACATGGCCGCGGCCGATGGGTAGCGCGCGTCGCGGTCCACGGCGAGCGCCCTGCCGACGACCGCACGAAGGCGCTCGGGGTCCGGCACGCCCTGCGTCGGCAGCTCGGGAACGTTCGCCGCGCGCGCCTGCTCGATCAAGCTGCCGCGCCCCTCGCCCGTTCGGTACATCCGGCGCCCCGCGGCAACTTCCCAGAGAACGATACCGGCCGCAAACACATCGGCTCGGGCGTCGATCGCCTCGCCGCGCGCATGCTCCGGGCTCATGTATCCGGCCTTGCCGCGGACGGCCTCGTCGAGCTCGTGCGCGGTGGCGCCGCGTGCCGGCACGGTCTCGGTCGCTCGGGCGATTCCGAAGTCGCACACCTTCACCTCGCCCTCGAAGGAGACCAGCAGGTTGGACGGCGACACGTCGCGGTGCACGATGCCGAGCAGCTTGCCCTCGTCGTCGACCCTCCGGTGCGCGTAGCCGAGCCCCCGAAGCGCCTCGCGCACGACGTGCACCCCGAGCTCGAAGGGAAAGCGCACCTTGGCCTGCGAACAGCGGCGAAGAAGATCGTTGAAGTCGAATCCCTCGACGTACTCCATCGCGATGAAGAGGCGGTCGCCTTCCCGCCCCAGGTCGAAGACCTGAACGACGTTGCCGTGGCTGAGGCGCGCCGCGAGCTTGGCCTCGTGCACCAAGAGCTCGCTGAAGGTGGGATCGCCGGCTAGCCCGGGCAGGATCTGCTTGACGACGCAGAGGCGCGTCGCGCCGAGATCGGTCCGTTGCCGCGCGAGGAAGATCTCCGCCATCCCCCCCTTGCCGATGAAGTCGAACAGCGAATAGCGGCCGAAGCTTCGCGGCAACTGGCTGGCGGTCGTCAGAGCGGCTGCTTCTGCCACACGTACAGTATCACACCTATGCTGCGCTCCTCGCAATCGCCACGGTGCCGCGCGGTGGTTCGCCCGCTAGAGGGCCCCGCTAGAGGGCGCCGTCGAGAGAGGGACGGGGGGAAGGGGTGCGCTCGGAGGGCGAACGATCGCATAATGGTCCGCATGTCTGTTCCCCCGCCGGGCGGCGAGCGTCCGCGCCGAGCGGATGCGCCGCCCACGTCGCGTCTCGGCCGGCTGGCGCGCCTGGGGGCCCTCGCGCCGCGGGCCCTTCCCGTCGCTGCCGAGGTCGTGCGCCGCGCCGTCGGTGGCGGCCCTCGCACGCAAGCCGAGGAAGAAGAGGCGCGACGGCGCTTCGCGCAGAACGCCAAGAAGACCGCCGAGGCGATGCTCCGCACCCTCGGCGAGATGAAAGGTCTCCCCCTCAAGCTGGGCCAGATGGCGTCCTACGTCGACGGGCTCGCCCCACCGGGCTACGAGGAGAAATTCCAGCGCGTGCTCGCGCGCTTGCAGCAGAAAGCGCCGCCCCTCTCCCCGGAAGCAGCCGTCAAAGTGGTTCGCGAGGATCTCGGCGGACACCCGCGCGAGGTCTTCGCGCAGTGGGAGGACGAACCGTTCGCGGCTGCGAGCATCGGCCAGGTACACCGGGCCGTGACGCGAGGAGGCGAGCACGTCGCGGTGAAAGTCCAGTACCCGGGCATCGACAAGGCCATCGAGAACGACCTCAAGAGCCTGTCGATGTTCGAGACGATGATCGCGCCCATCGGCCGCCGGTACCAGAGCAAGGAGACCCTCGACGAGATCAAGTCGGTCTTCCTCGCCGAGGTCGACTACGGCCGCGAGGCCGAGGCCGTCGACGCCTTCCGCCGCGTCCACGAGGGAGACCGCGAAATCGTCATCCCTCGCGTGCACCATTCGCTCTCGAGCAAGCGTGTCCTCACCCTCGAGCTCATCGGAGGCGAAGACTACGCGACGTTCTGCGAGGGTGCCCCCCAGGCCGATCGCGATGCCGCCGGCAAGACGCTCGCCCGATTCATGTTCCGGGCGCTCTGGGGGCACGGCCTGCTCTACGCGGATCCGCATCCGGGCAACTACCGCTTCCTCGGCGGCGGGCGCGTCGCCTTCCTCGATTTCGGCTGCAACAAGCGCATCCCGGCCCCGCTGGTCACCGGCATGAAGCGATACGTCACCGCGCTTCAGCGGGGCGACGAGCCAGAGTTCATCCGCGCGTGCGTCGACGTGCTCGGCTACGACCCGAACGACCCCGAGAGCTTCGCGCTCTACACCGAGTACACGAGGCTCATCTTGCGTCCGCTCGTCGAGGACGTCGAATTCAAGTACACGAAGGCGTTCGCGCGCGAGACCATCGCGTACCTCGTGCGCGGAGGAAAGAAGATCGTCCTCCGGCCGGACCAGGCCCTGCCCACGCTGCCCGCGCCGGTGCGGATGCCGAGCGACTACACGTTCGTCAACCGGCTCCAGTGGGGCTTCGTCAGCGTGCTCGCGGGCCTGGAGGCGCAGGCGAACTGGCGCCGGCTCGTCGAGCCATGGTTGCACTCCGAGGGTGTGCTCCCCGCTGACTAGCCGGGGCGCTTCCGCTAGTGGCTCCGTACCCGGATGAACGCCAGGGTGAGGGCGCCCGGGCGGACGAGGACCTCGGCGTTTCCCAGGGCATCGTGACCCTCGGCGACGACCGCCGTCACGGTGAGGCTGCCGACCGGCACGTTGACCACGCCACCGATTCCGTACGCGTCGGTCTGCGTGGCGGAGGTGCTCGGTATACCGTTCTTCATATACCAGACGACCGTCTCGGACCCGACGCCGCTATAGGCCAGCTGCACCCCGGGGGCCTGGTGGTCCTGGCAATCGAAGACCTGTACGAACGCGTGGCCCAGGCCTCCGTCGGTGTCGAGCGACACCGCGGTCGGCGTGATGGCGGACGCGAGCAAGCGAAAGCCGCCCGGGCTGAGGCCCCAGGCCGGAAGATAGGTCGATGCCTGCCCGGCCAGTAGGTTCTGCGGAAAGACCGACCACGGGACGAGGTCGGGCCGCGTCAGCTCGAAGAACCCGGCGAAGTCGCCGGTCAGATGGAAGACGGCCTCACCCGCGTCGTTCGTGACGACGGGCGCGGACCCGGTGGCGACGCACCCCGGATCCCGCAGATAGCAGCTGCGTACGGAGACCCCGGGAAACCACGCCGCGGACAGAGTCGTCAAATCGGAGCCGCCGTCGACAAATCCTGCGGCCGTGGCGTTCTGCAGCGCGTCGAAGGCCTGCACCGTGACGGTCACCCTCAGGTTTGGATCGAGTGGCTCGTCGGGCAACTGCAGGCAACCCCACGGCCCCGAGGCATCCACGTTGTTGGCGGGGGCGGCATCGCCGGCTGCTGCGGCGTCCGAGGCGTCCACGATCGGATCCGCCGTACGATTTTCGATGCCGGCGACGAGCTGGCACGCGGTGCACGTTGCGGCTCCCGCCAGCAAGCTTGCCTCTCGGATTCCGAGACCCCTCATGCTGCCCCCCTAGTCTCTCACACTATGCTCTCGGCCCTCTCGGCAGAGAGGAGAGGCGCGCTTCGCTTGCCTACGGCCACGGATCCCGGCTGTAGGGCCCGCGCTGGGCCCGAAGCAGGCTTCTCTCGTCGAGGGACGCGAGGCCACGCTCGGCGAACGCGTGTGCGTTCCCCGGAGGCACGAGCGCACGCCGGGGACACGAGCGCGGGTGCGCCGCAAGCCGGGATGCACGGCGCGTTTCCGTGTGCGCACGCCTCGCGCGCGGGAGCGTGTCGAAGGCGCACGGGCGCGCATGCCTCGTGTTCGAGGCACGCACGGCGACCATGCGCTCGCGCGGGCTACGGAAACGCACGCGCATGCCAGGGAAGCGAGCGTGCTCGAAGCGCAAGGGCACGCGTGAGCGGCGGAAGCGCATCCGCTTGCCCGCGCAATCGCATCTGTTTGACGCGGATGCGCACGCGTACGCCCCGGAGGCGAGCGCGCACGCCGCGGAATCGCGTTCGTCTCGCGCGGAAACGGATGCGCATGGCTAGGCAACGGACGCGTATCCCGAGCCAAGGGAGCCGCATGCGACAGGAACGGACCCGGATACGACGGCGACGCACCCGCTTCCGGAGGCAACGGACTCGTATCGCGACGAAAACGCACCCGCCTGGCGCGCAAACGACGGGCTATGCCTCTCCGCATCGATCGTCCATGCTCATTTCTTCGATCTGCCCGATTCGTGGGAATCCATCTCGCGTGGCTCCAATCAAGTCACCCGAATGGATGACAGCGCCCCTCGAGCGCGAACTTCCGTTGCGGCGCCGATCGCTTGTCGGTTAGCGTCCGAGCCCAGGCCTGGGGGTGACACTCGTGAACCGTCTCGCGCTCTTCGCAGCAGCGACTGCCATCGCACTCACGACGAATATCGGCACAGCCAGAGCCCAGGGAGCCGACGCCGCGGCCGCCGAGTCTCTCTTCCAGTCGGGCAAAACCCTGCTCGAGCAGAAGAACTACGCGCAGGCCTGCCCGAAGCTGACCGAGAGTTATCAGCTCGATCCGGGCACGGGCACGCTCCTCGCGCTCGCCCTTTGCCACGAGGGGGAAGGCCGGCTCGCCAGCGCATGGGGCGAGTTTGCGGACGTCGCGGCGCGTTCGCGGCGCGAGAGCCGGGCCGATCGCGAGGGGCTCGCACGCCAGCACATGGCGGCGCTCGAGTCGCGCCTGCCGATGCTCACGATTTCGCTCGCGGCAGGAGCGGACAAGATCGAAAAGCTCGAGATCAAGCGCGACGGCGTCCCGGTCGGCGCGGGCTCGTGGGCGACTGCGGTGCCGGTGGACCCCGGGCACCACCACGTGGAGGCGAGCGCCCCGGGGTATCGCCCCTTCGCCGCGACGGTCACCCTCGCCAGCGACGCCGCGCGCGAGACGGTGACCGTCCCGGTTCTCGAAAGGGCGCCGGAGCTTCCCGAGACAACCTCGGGCGCGGTGCCGGGCTCCTTCTGGACCCCGCTGCGCTACACGGGGCTCGCGATCGGGGGAGTGGGCGTGGCCGGCCTGGTCGTGGGGACGGTGTTCGGGCTGCAGGCGATTGGCCATCAGAACGACTCGAAGACCGACTGCGACGCCGCGAGCGTCTGCGGGCCGGCGGGCACCACGGCGCGGCACGACGCGCAATCGGCGGGGAACGTCTCGACGGTCGCATTCGTGGCCGGCGGTGTTTTGCTCGCCGGCGGCGCGACGATGTTCGTTCTGGCCAGACCTCGTTCGAGCGGCGGGATGGCCCTGCAGGCCACCCCGCTCGTGTCGGACCGCGAGCTGGGCGTCGGATTCGAAGGAGCTTTCTGATGGGAACCACCGCCCGGCGACGGAGCGCGGGGATTGCGCTCGCCATCGGCCTGTTCGCCCTCTTCGCGAACGCCGGCTGCAACGCGATCATCGGCGCGACCGATCCCATCGCCCGACAAGACGAAGCCTCGGTCAGCGAGTCGTGCGTCCTCAACTCCGACTGCACGACGGCCGGCCAGGTTTGCATCTTTCGCGTGTGCAGCCCGCCGTGTCACACCGATAGCGATTGCGCGGACGGCTCGCGCTGCTTGCGGACCGACGTCGGTACGGCTTGCGTCGTGGACGTCGTGGCCGGGTGTCCGAACGGGGAGTGCCCGAGCGGCTCGACGTGCCAGGCAGGCTCCTGCCGCAACACGTGCGGCAAGTCGACCGACTGCCTCGGTGGGCAATCCTGCATGCGCGGCGCGTGCGTGGGCACCGACCCGACGCACGACCCGGGGCTGGACGCCGGGACCGACTCGGGGACGGACGCAAGCGGGCTCCCGGACGCACCGGACGATCGCACCATCGCCGACGGAGCGCACGATGCCGCCGTGGAGGCGGCGGAAGACAGCACGACGACGGCGGACTCGGGACTCGACGCGGCCGTCGAGAGCGGATGCGGCGATACGTCCGGCGACGTGCACAACTGCGGCGCGTGCGGGCACGATTGCACGCACCTGACGAACGTGAGCGCCTCGGGGATCTCGTGCACGGGCGGGCGGTGCGTGTACCAGTGCGCAGCGGGCCACGCCGACTGCGCCGACGCCGGCGTGGGATGCGAGACGGACATCACGACGAGCCCCAATTGCGGAACGTGCGGCGCCACCTGCACGGCGATGGCACCGAACTGCGGGCCCATGTCCGGGAGCCCGGGCGGCTATGCCTGCCAGTCCGGGTGCCCTTCGGGGTGGATTCTCTGCGGCTCGACGTGCGTCGACCCGACGGCGAACGACGCGAACTGCGGCGGCTGCAACATGCCGTGCACGACGACGCAGCTGAACGCCGTGTCTCACTGCAGCGGGAACACGTGCCACGTCTCGTGCGCGACGGGCTTCGACTCGTGCGGGGGCGCGTGTGTGGACGAGCAGACCGACGACAACCACTGCGGCACGTGCACGACGGCGTGCACCGGCGGCGAGCACTGCTCGGGGGGAACGTGCCAGTGCACCGCGGGGACGCACCTCTGCGGCGGCCAGTGCGTGAACAACGACACGAGCGCGTGCGGCCCCAGCTGCACCGTGTGCGTGCAGCCGACGGGAGGCACCTTCTCGTGCAACGGGACGCAGTGCAAGCAGGCGTGCACCGTGACCGGCGACCAGCCTTGCAACAACGCGTGCACCGACGTGACCTCGGACCCGATGAACTGCGGCATGTGCGGGATGGCGTGCAGCGGGGCCACGCCGTATTGCGTCGGGAGCGGGTGCGTCGCGTGCACGGCGGGGCAGACGAAGTGCGCCAACTCGACGCAAGTGGAGAACTGCACGAACGGGCAATGGGGGACTCCGACGTCGTGCACGAACGCGTGCATCGGTACGGGCGTCGGAAGCGGATGCGGCGGGATGTGCGTGCCGGGAACGGCGACGTGCGCCGACAATACGCACAACGAGACGTGCGGGAACAACGGGGTGTATGGGCAGCCGGTGGCGTGCGCTGTCTCCTCGCCGAGCTGCGCGAACGGCAACTGCGCGTATTACGCCGGAGAGTCTGGGGGCGGGACCATCACCGACATGCTCGTCGGAGGTAACGTTTACGCGACTCCCATCACCGTGACGGCGACCGCCAAACTATTCGATCTCGGCATGTTCACGACGGCCGCGGGTAGCAACGTCAATATCGGCGTTTACTCGAACACTGCCCAGAATACACCCGGATCGCTGCTCACCTCGACGGGGCACATCGCTACTGCCAACGGACCGGTTAGCTTGAACGTGAACCCCATCATCACGCTGAGCGCGAATACCACATATTGGATCGCGGCCATAAGCCAAGCCTCGATCACCATACAGTTTGTGTCGGGGGCCCCGGGTGTCGCCGCCGCGAGCAACCCGGGCATGTGGCCCTCCTTGCCCGCCTCCTTTCCTAGCGGAGGTCCGTTCCTAGCTTCGGAAACGCCCTCCTTTTTTGCAGTTCTTCAAAATCAATAACTGACCACCAGTCGACCGACCGTCGCTTTTCGCCGATGGCACGCAAGACCGTGAGAACTCAGGAGCCTCCATCGTGATTCATAAAGCATGCGCGACGCGCGCACATAGCTGTTGCACGCTTGCCGTCGGCGTGGCGACTCTTCTTGCGGCGGAGTCGACTTCGCGGGCGCAGACGTACGTGTGCCCGCCGCCGCCCGAAGGCGTATACGGCCTCCCGGGAGGGCCCAAGTTCGCCGAGAGCCCCTTGCCGGACTCGTTCGCGTCGCAGGTCGACGATCCCCGCTGGAATGGTTCCTGGCGGAACGACTTCGCGACGGGATCCAGTACGGAAGCAGGCGTTCGAATGCTGAAGGAAGGAACGAATCTCTTCGTCAGCTTCGAGGCGAAGGTGGATCCGGACGGCGCGAGCGGCGCGGGAAGTGCCGACGAGGTGTTCCTAGGCTTCAGCGCGGACGGCATGACGGCGCAGGTCGTCAAGCTGACCATGACGGCGTCTCCGCCCCAGACGAATTCGACGAGCATTCAGGCGGCGACCACCTGGAAGACGACTAACGGCGGCACTTCGTGGGTTCAGCAGCTCCCTGTCGCGTGGGCCGGCACCTCCAACGTCCACTTGTGGTCCGGAACAGGCGCCGGCAACGGAGACGCCTGGGCTTTCAATGCGAAGCTCGACCTGACTGCTATCGGAACGGCCCTGGGGGCGCCGGTGACCGGCAGCTTCTACATGTGGTACGAAATCGATATCGATGGGCCATCCGCGACTGTCCAATATTCATGGCCGGCCGGTGTCGTCGTCACGGCTGATGGCAACGGCCCGCTGAGTTTGAGCCAACCAATCACGAATACAACGACCCATGCCATAAGCTGGGGAAACGCCTATCCGACAGTTGCGACGAACTGTCCTGTGGGTATTGCTCTGGATCCAATGGCCATAGGGCTCACGCCCGTCACGAGCGGCATCCCCAGCACGGTGGCTCACTACGGGACGGGACACCCACCGAACGACTGGGTCGCGGAGCTCACGCCGCCCGCAGGCAGCACCACGATTCCGGATGGCAGCGTGAAAGCGCGCTTCCGGATTGCTAACTGGGGCTCGACCATCGGCGTCGGCGGGGACTGGAAGGACATGCTTCCGAGCCCGAGCCCCGGCGTTCCCGGGACCCAGACGAACGTGGGGAGCCAGATCGATTGGCACTGCGTCAACCCACCGGATGTCAGCGCCCCGCAGTGTTACCAGCTTCCAAGCGGCGCCCCGACGGACCAGTGCCTTCTCGTCGAGTTGTCGCAGGCGAACGGGTCGGGGATCCAATTCCTCAACGATAGCGCTCGGCGCAATATGGACTTCGTCAACGCGTCCACATTCGAGCGTCTCGCCGAGGTGAGCATACGCGGCCTGGCGCCCTTGCCGGGCAGCGGCGGTACGCGCGACGTGTACCTCTACGTCCGCTCGCTCAACATGCCCGAGACGGCAAACGGGAACCCGCCGATCCAGATTCCGCCGCCGGTACCAACCGTCCCGCCGCAACAGGACGCGGGTGTCCCGGTCATCGGCCGCGGGGTGCAGGACGCCGGCGCGCCGAAGGGCGGGCAGCAGGGGCCTGCTCTGGATGCCGGCAGAGGCCAGGAAGGCCCGCCGCGCTACCGGATGAGTACCTACGAGCGCTACGCGTCCGTCATGCCGACGTACGAGGTGCACGTGTATCACGACACCGGCCGCACACGGACCGAGGAGGGGCGCACGCTCAAGGTGCTCGAGCCGCAGGCACCCTTCGGTTATTTCGTGACGCACCAGGGAGACCTGGCGGGCTGGACTCACGAGCTGACCGGAGAGGGTTTCGTTCTGGAGCAGATTGCTCCGAACTTCTATCGCGCGCACGTGCCGGACAATGGATTGGTCAAGTTGCGTACGAAGATCGTCGCGCGTGAGCCGGGCCACGTGCACGGGCATCGATGCTTGTGCGACGTGGTCGGCTCCGACGATGGGTCGCCGCTCGCGGCAGCGGCTGCCGGTCTCGGTGCCGCCGCATTCCTCGCGCGGCGGCGGCGGCGCGCGCGCTCCTAGCAACTCATACGAACCGCACGGTGCGATTCGCTCACCGCCTGCCGTCGAGCGGATCCGTATTCGGCATGGCGGCGGGCGGGGCGGGCCCGGTGCTCTGCCTCGTCGCCGGCGTCGTGGCGCCCTCGGGCCTCGCGACCGGAGACGCCGCGGCAGGGTGCACCGCCGGCGTCGCATGCGCCGGCACCGGGACAACCACCCTCGGTGCTTCCCCCTTCTTTCCCGCCGGCACCGCAGCGGCGCTTGCTGCCGGAAGAGGCGCCCGCGACGGCTCCAGGGGCGCATTCGTCGCCCCAGTCGCGGCGCTCGACGCCGCCGTCGCTGCCGCACTCGACGCCGCGCTCGCCTCCGGAGCCGCAAGCGACGCGGCCGATGCGGCCGCGCTCTTTCGGCTGTTGCGCCACGCGAACCCCGCGCCGGCGATCGCGACGAGCACCAGGAGCGCGCCCGCGACGAGCGCCGTTCGCCCGGACGATCGGCGCGACACCAAGGCGTGCTGCGACTGCGACACGGGGGTGCCGGTGTCCACCGCGGGCGTCCCCGCGAGGACGGCGGGTCGGGCTCCGGGCCCGGGAGTCGCCGCAAACCCGGGCGTCGGCGCGTACCCGGGCGTTCCCGGGTAGCCAGCCGGGGTCGCGGGACCCGTCGCCATCGGGCCTGCCACGGCGGCCGGCCCTGCTCCGGACGGGTACCGCTGCTGCCCGGCGGGCGTGGACGGGAACGGCTGCGGTTGAGCTGTCCACGCGCCGCCGGCCGAGGCTCCCGGCGCGGGCGCGTGCGTCGCCACGAGCGACGCGATCACCGCGCGCGGCGGGACCTCGGCACCGGCCGAGTGCCTCGCCCAGGCGAGCGCGTCGCGCATCTCCACCGCGCTCGACCACCGCTGCGTTCGGTCGAGGAGCAGCGCCCGGTCGACGATGCTCACCATGCTCGGCGGCGGTCCCGCGAGGACGGTCGCGAGCGAACGCGCCGGCTGGGTGGCCAGCTTGACGAGGAGCTGCGCGGCCGTCTCGGCGTCGTGCACCATCTCGCCGGTCGTCATGCTGAAGAGCGTCGCGCCGACCGACCAGATGTCCGCGCGAGCGTCGATCTCGCTCGCCTTGCCGAGCGCTTGCTCCGGCGACATGAAGGCCGGCGTACCGAGGAGCATGCCCGTGCCCGTCGCGTGGGTGCCGCTCGTCAAGGTGTCTCTCACGCGCGCGATGCCGAAATCGAGCACCTTGAGCGTGCCGTCGCGGCAGAGAAACAGGTTGGCCGGCTTGACGTCGCGGTGCACGATGCCGTTGGCGTGCGCCGCCGCGAGCACGTCGAGGAGCTCGATGGCGATCGAGCAGGCGGCGTCCAGCGGCAAGTTCCCCCCGCACTGCGTCAGCAGCGAGTCGCAGGCGATCCCGTCGAGCAGCTCCATCACGAGGAACGCCGCACCGTCTTCGGCCAGGTCGTCGTCCACGACCCGAACGGCGCCCGCGTGCTTCACGGAGTTGGCCGCGTACCCCTCTCGAAGGAAGCGCGTGCGAATGTCTTCGTTGAACGAGAGCTCCGGGTGCAGCATCTTGATGGCGAACTCGGCCTGGTTGCGGTGCGTCGCCTTGTAGACGACCGCCATTCCGCCGATGCCGAGCACGCGATCGAGGCGGTACTTTCCCCGAAGGACCGTGCCCAGCCGGCCCTGCGCTCGCTGTTCCAGTTGATCAGGCGGCATGGGGTTCCGCTGCGAGGAGCGCGGTCGCCCGACACCCCCCGCAGAGGGACGATACAACCCGGCCCGCTGATCGCCAAGTGCGGGTAATCTTTTGAGTACGGGTCACCGGCGCGCGGCCCCGGCGACTCAGCGCGTTCCATAGAAGTAATACGTCGCCCTGTATTCCGCGCTTTGCCGGGCGCCGGCGTGCTCCGCGTCGCATCCGGTCGCCGGAGGCGCTCCGCCCTGCGTGTCGACTCGCTGCACGCTCGTCACGCCGGCGAACATACCCGCGCCGGACGTCTTCTTCGCCCGCAACAGCAGCCAGGGAACGGACTTGCCGTCGGGCGCCTCGGCCTTGGCCTTCACCTCGCCCACGACTTGGCTCCCGTCGTTCGACTCCCACGTCGGGCCCGCGTAGTGGCGGCCAATTCGCTTTCCCGCGTCGTCGGTGAGCTCGGCCTCGGGTCCGAGGAGCTTCCACACGAAGCCGCCGCCGCCGTCGCTGCTCGCCGCCTGGCATTCGTAGTTCTGCGTGCCGTGCGCTGCGGCTCGCGCCCGCGGGACCTCGCCATCGCTCGCGCGCAGACTCTCGGGCACGCGAGGCGGCGGCAGCGTGATCGTGGTCGCCGGGTCGCCACGAGGAGCCTCGCGGTCACGACGGCACCCGCCGGTTGCGACCACGAAGACGAGAGCGACGCCGAGTATCCACCGAGGTGTCGCCTGCATGGCCCTAGTCATATCCCCACACGCCGGAGCGCGAACAGGTTCCGCTCCCGCCATAAGGCACCATCGAGGATCGCGACATCGCTGCCGCACCGCGGAACGGCGTGGCACAGTCCCTCGCGCCGAATTCTGCGCAGTTCCCCCGGCTTGGCCGGAGGCATGCGCCTTGTATGGTGCGCCACACCCCATGGCTTCACCGATCCCTCACACCCTCGTTGCCCTTGCTTTGGTCGGTTCGATGTTCGCCGCCTGCGGCGGCAAGACGAACGGCGAACCCTCCGGGACGGGGTCGTCGGGCGGGTCGTCAGGCGGATCGGGTGGGTCCTCCGGCGGCGGCTCCGGCGGGTCGAGCGGCGGAGGATCGGGCGGGTCGTCGGGCTCCACCTCCGGCGGCGGTTCGGGCACCTCTTCGGGCTCGACCACCGTTGCGTGCGTCTTCGTCGATCCCGGGTCCTTCGACCAGACGTGCAATCAGAGCTCCGATTGCGTCAACATCTCGACGGGGATGATCTGCACGGGCGACTGCTTGTGCAGCGCCGGGGCTGCCATCAACGTGTCCGGTGAATCTCGATACCAGGCGGACCTCTCCGCGATTGCGACCGGAGCGTGCCCCTGCCCGGCGGAGTTTCCCCCGGCATGTATCGCGCACCGGTGCACGGTCTGCAGCGGCGGACCGTCCGACCCGCCGGAGTGCGGCAACCAGGTCATCACCATCGATGCCGGCGTCGTCTGCCGGCAGCAGCGTTCGGGCAGTGGGGGCAGCGGAAGCAGCGGAGGGAGCACCGATTCCGGACCGACGTGCACCGTGCAAGAGGCCGAATCGTGCAGCGACGGCAACAGCTACAACGTCACGTGCACCTGCCCGGACGCCGTGTGCTTCTGCTCGGAATCGTTCGGGCAAGGCGGCGGGTCGTCGAGCGGCGGCATGTCTTTCCAGGGATGTGCGGACGCGTGTGGGGCGAGCTCCTTTGCGCTGGCGTACCAGGCCTGCGGCTTTCCCGTCCCGCAATAGCGGATGAGAAACCCGTCTCGGCGCGGGCGGCCCTGAGCGCGAGCCGGTCGTGACGAACGCGATCGGCGCCGGCGGGTCGCGGCGCCCCACGCGGCCATGGCCCGGGAGGCAAGGTGCCTCACTCTTCCTCCCTTTCGTGAATGGGGACGCGCTCTTGCTAAGGAATACGGGATGGGTCCGTGCGTCTAACCATGGAATAGGAGGTCCTCCGATGGCTTCGTTTCGCTCCTCCCGTGTGTTGCCTCGCGCTGTCCTGGCAGGCGCTGCGGCCATGGCGTGTCTCGGCGTGCTGGCCGTCGCCCGCTCGGCGCACGCGCAGCGCTACGTCGTCGTCTACGGCCCCCCTCCGCCTCCTCCGCCGCCTCGCTATTACTACGCGTACCCAGCCGACGATCGCGAGCCGCCCTATGCCCTGAACCTCGGACTGGACCTCGAGGGCGCCGTGCCGGTCGGCCTTCCCCAGTTTTCGGACGGCAACACGCTGCGAGGCGGCACGGGAATCAAGCTGCGCCTCGGCGAGCAGATTCGCTTGCAGGGCGGGCTGCGGCTCACGCCGGAAGGCGGCTACGGATACGATCACCTCTTCGCGACCGACGACATCGGCAACGCGTATTCGTGGGACGTGCATCGCGTCTTCGGGGGCGCTCGGCTGGCGTTCGGCCGATTCCTGGTCCCCGTGGTGTACGCGCACGTCGGCTACGGCTGGCGTTCGACGGGCGATCCCACGGTGCCTCAGGCGAGCGGCGTGGCTTTCGACGTGGGCGGCGCGCTCGACCTTCGCGTCATCCCTCACTTGGGTTTCGGCGCCCACGTCGAATACGCGACCATCGACGCCCAGCCTTACACGCCCCAGTGGGTCGCGCTGGGCCTTCACGCGGATTTGGCCTTCTGAGGGCTACGCGCCACCCGCGGAGCCCGTCGGCAGACGGACGACGAGCGTGGCTCCCTGCCCTTTGCCGTCGCTGCGCGCCTCGATGGTGCCCTCGTGCAGCTCCACCAGCCTCTTGGCGATGGTCAGGCCGAGGCCCAGCCCGCCATGCGGTCGGGCGAGCCCCTCTGCGCCCTGGCGAAACGGCTCGAACACGTGCGGCAAGAACGAGGGGTCGATTCCCTCGCCGTGGTCGCGCACGGTGATCACCGCGTTCGGCGGCTCGCTCGACAGCGCGACCGAGACCCGGCCGCCGTCGGGGGAGAAGTTCACGGCGTTCGTCAGCAGGTTGCAGACGACCTGGTGCAAGCGCCCGGCGTCGCCGAGGACCGGCTCCACGCTGTCGAGCGCGCTCGCAATGCCCACTCCTCTGGCCTGCGCTGCCGGCTTCACCGAATCGATCGCTGCCAGGACGATCTTGGCGGGCTCGATCGGACCGACGCTCAGCCGCAGGCGGCCCGCCGTGATGCGACTGACGTCGAGGAGCTCCTCGATGAGCTTCTCCTGCGCGCGAGAGTTCCGCTCGATGACCTGCATCGCGTGGTCTCGCCGCTCGGGTGGTACGACCCCCGCGTGAAGCATGTGCGCCCATCCCCGGATGGCCGTGAGCGGCGTGCGGAGCTCGTGACTGACGGTGGAGAGGAACTCGTCCTTGAGGCGGTTCGCGGCCTCTGCCCGCGCGGCCGCCTCGAGCGCCGCCGCGTGAAGGTTTGCTCGCTCGAAGGCCTGGGAGCAGTGCAGGCTGAGCGTCGTGTAGTAAGCGCGGGCGTCGGCGTCGAGGTGGTGGCCGACCGGATGGGTGAACGCGACGGCACCCTTCACCACGCCGTCGACGGCCAGCGGCAAGATTCCCAGGGACGCGAGCTCCCCCGCGGCGCGGGCTCTCTCGTGGAGCTCCGGCGACATGGCCCTGAAGTCGTCCTCGGTCTCGACCCACAGAGGTCGCCCCGTACGCGCCACGTGCTCGGCCGGAAGCTTCACGCTCGCAGGCACGACGTGAAACCGATTCCGCAGCTCGGGCGTGGCGCCCCAGGAGCCTGCGAGGCGCAGGGTGCCGTCGTCCTCGAGCGTCCAGAGGCCCGCGGACTGGGCTTCCATCGCCTCGCCGCCCCCGCGGCACGCTGCGTCGAATACTTCTTCGGGGATTTTCGCGCGAGACATGCAGGCTGTCACTTCTTGCAGGCGGCCGATGCGCAAGCGAGCGCGCCTCTCGCCCGAAAGAAGGCGCGCGCGCGCACGCACGGCGTCCTCGAGCTGGGCGATGAGCGTCACCACGGCGGCCGTAGCCACGGAGATTGCGGCGACGAAAGCCGCGATGACGCGCAGCCAGGTGCTCATCTTGGTCCAGTCGAAAACGGTGGCCGGGTCGGCGGGCCGCAGCAGACCCAGGTTGTTCGCGCCTCCCAGCGCGAGGAGCGCCAGCGTGGTCAGCGCTCCGACCCAAAGCACGGCGCGCGGTTCGAAGAAGACCGCCACCAGCACGATGGCGGAGCCGAGGCCGAGTGGAAGCGCGGGCGCCATGCCCACTCGGGCGGCGAGCACCAGGCAGGCGGCGATGATCGTGGCGATCAGAACGGCCGCGAGGGCGCGAGCGCGTCGCGGATCGCGCGCGAGCACGGCCACCAGGATCGCGGCGCTGGCCATGATGAGGACCGCCGAGCGCTCGAGGAGCCGCAAGTGGCCCGGGGAGAGGGCAACCCACACGGCTGTCGGCGCCGCGGCGGCCGCGATCAACCGGGACGTCCTCCGGAACACGAGCGCTCGCCAGTCGACGACCTCCGGGTCGCCCCGTGCTGGTTCGCTGCGTTCCCCTGTACCCCCCACGCGGATGCGACCGTACAGCGACGGCATCGCGGCCGCAACCGCTGGTCGGGCCCGAATTGCGTTCCCGGACGTTCGCGTTTGCCCGCAGCGGCGCGCTATCGTGCCTCCGATGGTGTCCGCGCGGCCCACGAAACTCGAGCGCCTCGACCGCGCCGCGTCGCCGACGGAACCGTGCCTTTACGGCGACGCGCGGAGCGGGAATCTCCTCATCCACGGCGAGAACCTGGACGCCATGCGACGCCTCGCAGCCGGCGGGTTCACCGCGCGTTTCCGGTGCGTCTACTTCGACCCGCCCTTCAACTCGGGCCGGCGCTACGCCGAGTACGATGACGCCCTGGCGCCCGAAGTGTGGCGCGCGATGATCCGCGAGCGCTTGCAGGCGGCTCGTGATCTCCTCGCCCAAGATGGCGCGATCTTCGCGGAGATCGACGACACGGAGCTCGCGGCCCTGCAGGTCGAAATGGACGACGTGTTCGGACGCGCCCAGCGGGTCTCGACCATCACGGTCGTCCGCAGCGCGGCGACCGGGCACAAGGCGATCAATCGCGGGCCGGTGAACGTGACCGACTTTCTGCTCGTGTACGCGAAGGATCGCTCGCGCTGGCGCTGCAACGCGCTCGTGCGCGAGCGAGCCGGCTACGATCACGCGTACCGGACCTGGCTCGAGAACCCGAAGGATGAGCCGCAGCACTGGCGGTTCTCGCCGCTCGCCCGCCGCGTTCGCGCCGCGCTCGGCCTCGACGCGACCGTCGAGCAGATCGCCGACTACGCGATCGAGCACTCGGCACACGTCGTTCGCTTCGCGCAACCACGCTACGAGGCCGTCAGCCGCGAGGCGCGTGCGCTCATCGACCGGTCGCGCGCCGAGCCCGAGCGTGTGCTGCGCCTCGAGCGAAAGGGCCGCCGCGATCTCATCCTTCGCGCGGGCAACCGCGTGCTCTTCTTGGCCGACAAGGTTGCGGTGCGCGGCGGACGCCGTGTCCTCGTGGAGCCGTTGACCAACGTCTGGGACGACGTGCCGTTCCAGGGGATCGCGCGCGAGGGTGGAGCGCGCTTCGTGAGAAACAAGAAACCGGAGCGGCTGCTCGCGCGCATCCTGGAGCTGCAGACGAATCCCGGCGACTGGGTGCTCGACCCCTTCCTCGGCAGCGGCACGACGGCGGCCGTGGCGCACAAGATGGGGCGATCGTGGGTCGGCATCGAGCGTGGGAACCACGCCCACGAGCTGTGCGTTCCGCGGCTTTGCCGTGTCGTTCGAGGCGAGGACCCTACCGGCGTGACGCGATCGTTTTCCTGGAAGGGGGGCGGGGGTTTTCGTGTCTGGACGTGATCGAGCTCTGGTCTTGCTGGTGGTGTGCGCATGCGGGCGCCAAGGGGCGGCTACCGTGGCGACGGCCAACCCTCCCCCGGCTGCGCCGGCGGCCGCCTCGGCAGCCGCGATTGCCTCGGCGGTTGCCTCGGACGCCTCCGCGGTATCCGTTCCATGGCCCGCGCTCGTACGGGAGGAGCGGTGGGACGCCGCTTGGCGAGCGCTCGACGCCCTCTCGGACGCGGAGAAGGGAACGCCCGAGGTGCGCTACGTGCGCGCGCGGGTGGCGCTCGAGCGCGGCCAGCCGGCGGTTGCGCTGCCGCTGCTGGAGGGCCTGGAGACGGCATTGCCGCTCCTGGCCGAAGCAATCGGGCGGCGTCGTTCCGAGGCGAAGCTCCAGGTCGGGCCGTACGAAGAGGCGGGCGAGTGGTTCGTCGCGCGGGCGGCGCCCGGGGCGCAGCTAGACGCGGCGCGGGCGTTCGAGAAAGCTGCGCAACCTCACCGCGCGCGGTCGGCCGTGGACAAAGTCCTCGCGAGCGACAGGCGCACGCGAGCGGAGGAGGCAGAGGCCAGGGCCCTGCGCGTGCGTATCGCCGACCCTCCGGGTGACCCCGAGCGCGGCGACGCCCGATGGCTGGCCACCCAGGGGGCCGACCAGACGGCAGCGGCCGATGCTCTGGCTCTCGTCGCCAAGCTCGATGTCGGTCACCCGCTGACCGCTCAGGAGCTGATGTTGCGGGCACGCGTCCTCGCGGATGCGGGTCGCCCGGACGAAGCGCTCCGCGCCATCGAGCTCGTGGCTGGTGCACCCGGCGCCGAGAAGGTGACTGGCGCGGAGCGCGCTCGCGCGCGTGGCATGGCCCTGTACAGAGCGCGCGGACGCTACGGCGAGGCCTCCCGGGCGCTCGCCGAGAGTGCTGCGGCCGGTGGGCCGCATGCAGCCGAGGACGCGTTCCTCTCGGCGCGCGCGCTCTCGCGCGCCGATCGCGACGAGGAGGCCATCCGCGGCTACGAGGACGTCCAGCGCCGGTTCGCGAAGACCTCGTGGGCCGATCAGGCGGCGTTCTACGTTCCGTACCTGCGAATGCTCCACGCCGAGTGGAGGGAATGCGCGCGCGGCTTCGACAGCTACGTGCGCGCGCACCCGAATGGCCAGGACGCGCGAGACGCGCGCCGCGACGGTGCGCTGTGCAGTCTGCAAGAGGGGGACGCGAAGGTGGCACGCGCGTCGTTCGAGCGGCTGGTCGACGACGAAGCGGATCCCGTTGCGAGCGCTCGCATGGCGAACATGGCTGCGCTCGCGGCCTTCTACGACAACGACCGCATCCACGCCGTCGCGCGGTGGACCGATGTCGCTCAGGCGCATCCTCTCACGTGGCCGGCGCTGGTCGCGCGGGCCCGCTTGATCGACGCGGGCGCCGAGCTTCCCGCGATCCTCGAGCCCCGGGGTGACGCGGGAGACGCCGCCGCGCCTCTCTCCGTCACGCTTCCGGCTCCCGCCGACACGTTGCAGCGGCTCGGACTCGACGACGAGGCGGAGCTCGCGCTGCACGATCGCGAGGCCGTCGTGACCGGCGCGGCGGGCGCTCGTGCATCCGAGGCGCTCTGCGCCGCGTACGGGCTGATCGGCCGCGCGCGCCGCCGCTTCCAGATCGCGCAGTCGCTGCCTTCGGCGATGCTCGCGACGCCGCCGGTTCCGCGGACGCGCTGGGCGTGGGAGTGCGCGTATCCGTCTCCGTACGCCACCGCAATCCACGACGCGGAGACGACCGAGAAGTTGCCGACGGGGTTGCTCTGGGCGGTCATGCGTCAGGAGAGCGCCTTCGATCCGGACGCGGTGTCGCCGGCGCACGCCGTGGGCCTGATGCAGCTCTTGCCCGAGACGGCTCGCGTCTTGGCCGACGAGATGAGCCTCCCCAAAGACGACGCGCGCCTCACGAGTCCGCCGTACGCAATCCGGGTGGGGGCTCACGGCTTGCGCAAGCTGCTGGATCAATTCCACGGCGAGGTGGTGCTCGCCGTCGCCGCTTACAACTGCGGCGCCGATTCGGTGGAACGCTGGCTCTCGCGCGCGCCCGGGATGAAGCTCGACGCGTTCGTCGAGCGCATTCCGTACAAGGAGACACGCGACTACGTGGCCCGAGTCATGGGCAACCTCGCGCGCTACGCGTACCTCGCTCGCGGCGAGCAGGGAGTGCCGCGCCTCGTGCTCGACATAAAGCGGTAGAGTGGCGGGCCGATGCAAGTGACCGATAGAGACCTCGTTGGGCGAAACGCCGTCGTGACGGGGGCGAACACGGGCATCGGCCGCGTTACTGCCGAGCAACTCGCCGCGCGCGGAGCGCAGGTCGTGCTCGCGTGCCGTTCGGAGGAGAAGACGCGGCCGGTCATCGAGCGGATTCGCGCTGCGGGGGGCGCCGCGGATTTCGAACGACTCGATCTCGGCGATCTCGCCTCGGTGCGGGCCTGTGCGTCGCGTCTGGCTTCGCGCGCAGGGCCCATCGACCTCCTGATCAACAACGGCGGCGTCGCGGGAAGCCGGGGCGCGACCAAGGACGGCTTCGAGCTGATGTTCGGGACGAACCACGTCGGCCACTTCGTCTTCACCCTGCTCCTCATGCGCCGGCTGCGCGCAGCCGAGCGGGCGCGCATCGTCACCGTCGCGAGCAAGGTGCACGCCGAGGCCAGGGGCATCGATTTCGAGCGCGTCCGCCGGCCCACACGATCGCTGACCGGAATGGCGGAGTATGCGGTGTCGAAGCTCGCCAACGTTCTCTTCTCCAACGAGCTCGCGCGACGCCTCGGACCGAGTGGCCCCCACACGTACGCGCTGCACCCCGGAGTCGTCGCTTCGGACATCTGGCGACGCATCCCGTGGCCAGTCCGTCCGCTCGTCACGCGGCGCATGCTCTCGACCGAGGAGGGCGCGGCGACCTCGCTCTACTGCGCCACGTCTCCCGAGGTCGCCGCCTCCGACGGTCGGTACTACGCGCGATGCGAGGAGAGGTCACCGAGCGCGCTCGCCGAGGACCGCGACCTCGCGGCTCGACTCTGGGACAAGAGCGTCCAGTGGACCGCGACGGACCTCTCGTAGGTCCCGATCACCGCTCGCCGACGACACTTGCGAGCAACGCCCTCGCCGCGCGCGGTCGCGCCACGCGATAGCGAGCCGTGCTCGGACGAAAGCCCACGCTCACGGTGATCGCCTCGGGCGGCAGCGCGCGAAACATGTCCTCGTCCGTGGCGTCGTCGCCCATCGCCGCGACGGTGGTAAGCGGACGCTCGCTGGTCGCCAACACTCGCTCGAGTACGCGCGCCTTGCTCACACCGCGGGGGCGTACCTCGATGACCTTCTCGCCGCCGAGCAGTTCGACCTCCTCGCTGGCGGTCTCCTGCTCCAGCCTCCGCCAGACCTCCCGCGCCCGTTCGTCGCCGAGCTCGGGCTCGGCCATGCGCCAGTGCCACGCGAGGCTCACGGTCTTCTCCTCGACGAGCGCGCCGGGCGTCGCGGCGGTCGCTTCTTCCAGGATGCGCCGCACCGGCTCGAGCCATGAGACGCTGACCTCACGCATGGCCACCCACGGCTCGCCCTGCGCGCTCCGGGACCAGTACCCATGCTCGGCGTAGAGGCCGATCGGCAGGTCCCCCAGCCATCGCTCGAGGGCATCGCGTCGTCTGCCGCTGACGACGTGTACGCGTACGCCGGGCTTGGCGGCGAGCGAAGCGAGCAGACCGAGCAGCTCGCGGTCGGGCACCGCCAGATCGGGGGCACGCGCGAAGGGAACGAGCGTGCCGTCGTAGTCCAAGAGCAGGGTGAGGCGCTCGGCGCTGCGCAGGCAAGAGGCGAGCGCGTCGAGGTCCTCGCGCGTGCTGAGGACTACGCGGGTTCTCTGCGTTTCGGGTCGAACGGCGCCGAGCGTGTCGACGAAACTTTGCGCCCAGTTTTGCACGTCACGCGAAGCGATGCGTTGCCGGAGCGATCGCATGCGAAGGCGTCGCTCCTCGTCGGGCATTCGTAGCGCCGTGTCGAACATTCGTGACATGGACTCGACGTCGTAGGGATTCACCTGCAGGGCCTCGCCCATCTCTGCCGCGGCCCCTGCGAACTCGCTCAAGACCAGAACCCCGTCCTCGTCGGTGCGACACGTCACGAACTCCTTCGCCACGAGGTTCATTCCATCGCGCAGCGGCGTGACGAGCATCACGTCGGCGGCGCGGTAGAGCGCGACGACCCGGCGCTCGTCGAGCGACCGGTGAACGTAGTGCACCGGCGTCCAGCCTACGGTGGAGAACGCGCCGTTGATGTGGCCGACCAGCTCGTCCACCTGGCGGCGGAACTCCTGGTAGCTCGGTACCTTGTCGCGAGAGGGCACCGCGATCTGCACCAGACGCACCTTGCCGCGCCACTGCGGCTCCCGCTCGAGCAAACGCTCGAACGCCAGCAAGCGGCGGGGGATACCCTTCGTGTAGTCGAGGCGATCGACGCCCAGGAGGATCTTCTCCGTGCCCGCCTCGCTGCGGATCGCCGCGACGTCGCGGAGCACGTCTGGGTCCTCGGCGAGCGCACCGAACGTCCGCGCGTCCACGCCGATGGGAAAGACACCCAGACGAATCTCGCGGCCGTCGGCGTAAATGCAATCGCCACGCGTGGGGATGCCGAGGATGCGCAGCGCCGCCGACGAAAAGTGGCTCTGATAGGTGTAGGTATGAAAGCCGACGAGGTCGGCGCCGAGCATTCCCTCGAGCACCTGCTCGCGCCACGGCAGAATGCGTACGACCTCGGACGCGGGGAAGGGGATGTGCAGAAAGAAGCCGATGCGCGCACTCGGGATGCGCGCGCGCAGCATCTGGGGCACGAGCACGAGCTGGTAGTCGTGCACCCAAACGACATCGCTCGGGTCGCGCCACGCCGCCGCCGCCGCGTCGGCGAAGCGCTCGTTCACGGAGCGGTAGGCGTCCCACTCTTGCGAGGTTGGCGGGATGCGGTCGAGCAGATAATGAAAAAGCGGCCATAGGACCGCGTTCGAGAAGCCGTCGTAGTACTGGCTCACCTCGTCCGCGGACAGAAACACCGGGGCGCAGCGCATCTCGGCCAGCTGCACCGTGGAGATCGCGCCGCTGCTCGTCGCTGAGCGCAGACACGTCTCCAGGCCAGCCTATCCAGGAGCCTTGCGAGCGTTCGTGGGGACCGCGGAGCCCGGTGGCAAGCCCGCCCGAGCTCCGCTCCACACGCACGCCGCCTCTGCCGGCGTTCACCGTAACCGGCAGCCGGTTCGAGACCAGGATCACGCGCGAGGCGCTCATGTCCATGCCCTCACGCGCCCGTCGCGCGCCTCGAGGAGCTCGCTGATCGTCATCGCCGCGTGGATGAGGCCCACGTGCGTGTACGCCTGCGGAAAATTTCCGAGCAGGGCCCCGGTGTCTGGGTCGATGTCCTCGCTGAAGAGCCCCACCGGGTTCGCGTGGCGCGTGATCCCCTGGAAAACTTCGATGGCGCGTTCGAGACGTCCCGTCAACGCGAGCGCCTCGGCCCACCAGAACGAGCAGATCGTGAAGGCGCTGCGGGTCTCGCCGAAGTCGTCGGCGGCGGCATAGCGGCGCATCAGGCCGCCGGTGACGAGGAGCTGCTCGTAAGCCTCGACCGTCGATACGAACCGCGGATCGCGCGCATCGATGATCCCGATGGTCGGCAGCAGCAAGAGAGACGCGTCGGGAACCTCGCCGTCGAGCGCCTGGGTGAAGTAGCCCAGCCGGTCGCTGTATCCGCGCCGGAGCACCTCACTGCGCTCGCGCTCGGCGATGGGCGCCCAGCGCTCCGCGAGATCGGGTCGCCCCATGCGGCGCGCCAGGTTCGCGCCACGGTCGATCGCGACCCAGCACATCGCGCGGGAGAACGTGTAGACGTTCCGCAGGCTGCGAAATTCCCAGATGCTCGTGTCGGGCGTCGGCGCCGCCTCGATGGCTTCGTTGACGAGGCGCTCCAGGATGGGCGTGAAGCGTCCGGAGTCCTCGTCCACGATGCGCGGGTCGGTCAGCAGCGTCTCGAGGCAGAGCATGAGCTCTCCCATGAGGTCGTTCTGTTGCTGCTCGGCGGCGGCATTGCCGACGCGTACCCAACCGCAGTCGCCGAAGCCGGACAGGTTGGTCAGGCGCTCCTCGTGTAGGTCGCGCCCGCCGTCGATGCCGTAGAGGGGCTGCAGGGGTCCACTTTCGGCGACGTCGCGGAGAAAGTTGAGGAACTGCTCTCCCTCGTTCAGGTGACCCAGCCGGCGCAGCGCCTCGACGACGAAGGCGGCGTCGCGCAGCCAGCAGAACCGGTAGTCCCACGCGCGGGGGGTGCCCATCGCCTCGGGGATGCTCGTCGTCGCCGCGGCGATGATCGCCCCCGTGTCGTGGTAGGCGTGAAGCTTCAAGCAGAGTGCCGACCGCAGCACCTGCGGGGCCGCAAAGTAGGGCAGCGCGCACGTCTTGGCCCACGCGCGCCAGCCGGCGACCGTCAGCTCGAGCTCTTGAAACGCGGTCGCGAGACTGGGCGACTCGGCGCGGCCGCCGTAGGTGAGAATGAAATACAGAGGCTTCGTCAGCACGAACTCGCGTCGCGACAGGACGTACGGACACGGCAGGTTCGTCGCCAGGTACACGGGCGCCGACGCGCCCACGACCTCGATACCGTGCGTCGTCTCTCTCAGCTCGACGTGCGCGCGCCCGTAATCGGGCCGCGGATCGAAGTCGACGCGGAGGCGCGGGTGGCCCGAAAGCGGACGAACGATGCGCACAATCTCGAGCGGCACGCGCACGTCGAGGCCCTCGGGAACCCGAGGCGCGTAGTCGATGACTTCCCAGGCGGCTCCGTCGCTCTCGAAGCGCGTCGAAAGCACGTTCGTGTTGGCCAGATACCGCAGGTGTCCGCGGACCTCCCGCTCGCCGGCGAGAAAGCGGAACGTCCCGCCCCGTCTCGAGTCGAGCAGCCGCGCGAAGAGCGACGGAGAGTCGAACCGAGGCAGGCACATCCACTCGATGGCGCTGGTCGGCGATACGAGAGCCAGCACGCGCCCGTTGCCGATGGCTCCGTGGTCGAGCGGCGGGATCTGGAGGGCGGCCGCGGCCGCGGTGACCTCCTCCTCGGTGGCGGCGGCTGCGTTCATTGGGCGCTGCGGCCCCGGAGAGGCCCTTGCTTTGGCCCACGTGCACTCGACGTGCCCTGAGCACGACCCGCCCCGTCTGCGCTGGCGCCGCTCGGTGAGGCGCCAGGGCGCCACGCTCCGCGCCACACTGACACACCTCAGCCAGGCGCGCGTGACTCGGCGGACATCTCGGCGAGCTTCAGAACGGTTCTCCAGTTTCGCCCGGTGCTCGTCGTGCCGAGAACGGAATCGAAGTATGCGTTCGTGAGCTTGGTGCGACCCACGCCGTTGGGGCAGTAGAGGTAGACCTCGCTCCCCTTCAGGGTGAACGAATCTCCCGGCGATCGTCCCGGGTCGATGTCGGCAGCTCGTCGCTTGCTGGGAGCATCCGCGAGGAACATGACGTGGCATGCCTGCGGGTCCGCCCCGCCCGCGATCAGCGGATTGCCCTTGATGACGGCCGACAGCTCTCGCCCTCTGCGGAGGACGACCGGTACGCGCATGCGGAACGCGCGCTCGATTTCACCGGCGACGATCTGCGAGACTCGCGCCGCCAGGCTGCTCGCCGCGCGAAACACGATGTTGCCGCTCTGGACGTAGTGCCGCACCTCGGCGCACCCGGCGCGCTCGAACATGGCGACCAGGTCGCGCATCGGCAGCATGTTCTTGCCGCCCACGTTGATCCCGCGAAGAAGCGCCACGTACGTGCCCGGCGAGGACGGGGAGCTCATAGCCGCAACTCCAGAAAGCGCGCCCCCTCGATGGGGTTCCCCGTGTACGGGGCCGTGTCGCGGAACCCGAGCGAGGCGTAAAGCGCGAGGGCGGTTTGCATCCCGGCAACCGTGTCGAGCTTCATCGTGGCGTATCCGGCGGCACGTGCTTCCTCGACGATCGCGACGGCGAGCGCCCGTCCGACCCCGCGGCCCCGGAACTGCGCGCGGACGAAGAGTCGCTTCATCTCGCAGACGCCTTCCGCGATGCTCCGCACCGCGACGCACCCGGCGGCGACGCCCTCGACGCGGGCGATGAGGAGTCGCCCCGAGGGCGGCGCGTACGCGCCAGGCAGCTCGGCGAGCTCGCGATCGAAGTTCTGGAAACAGAGCGAGAAGCCGAGGGACGCGGCGTACTCTTGGAGCAGCGCGCGAACGTCGCGCAAGTGGTCGTTCGACGCGTGCATTACCGTCGGCGGCGACATGGCAAAAAGGAGCTTAGCGCCCCCACCAAGAAGCCCGGGAGCCATCCGGCGCATCGAACGCCCGTCCGTCAAGCGAAACCGTCGCGGGCCCCTTCTGAGACCGGCTGTTCACACTTCGGCCCGGAACTTCGCGCCAGCAGCGAATGTCTCCCCGCGTCTCCGCGCGGGGTCCGGCGGTCCCGGGGAGCGATTTTGTTCCGCAATTGCGAGAAGTGCGAGCGCTTTGGGCTCCTGCGGCATCGGTAGGGCATGCGCTATTTCGCTGCCGTGCTCGGGCTCCTCATCGTCATCGGGGGGCTCGCAGGCGTCAAGTACCAGCAAATTGCCTCGCTCATGGCGATGGGCAAACAAATGCAGAAGGCGGGTCCCCCGCCGGAGTCCGTCAACACAGCCGTCCTGGGCGAGCAGGCGTGGGAGGGGACGCTCTCGGCCGTCGGCAGCATCGCCCCGGTAAAGGGCGTCGAGATCAGCAACGACGCCCCAGGGGTCGTCTGGCGCATCGACTTCGAGTCGGGGGCGCTCGTGCACGAGGGGCAGGTCCTCGTCGAGCTCGACTCGCGCGTCGAGCGCGCGCAGCTGGCCTCCGCGAACGCCCGCAAAGAGCTCGCGGCCATCCAGGCCAAGCGTTCACGCGCGCTCGTGCAGACGAACTCGATCGCGCAGTCGCAGCTGGATACGGACGACTCGGCGCTGAAGACGGTCGCCGCCGACATCGGCGGACTCGAGGCGCAGATCGACCGCAAGATCGTCCGCGCGCCGTTCAGCGGACGGCTCGGCATCCGGGCGATCAACCTGGGCCAGTACTTGAACCCCGGCACACCCATCACCGTCCTCGAGCAGATCGACTCGGTCTTCGTCGACTTCACCCTCCCACAGCAGCAGCTCGCGAGCCTGAAAGTCGGCACGCCCGTCCGCGCGACCGTCGAGGGCGCCAACCAAGCCGCGTACGACGGCGTCATCGCGGCGGTCGATCCCGCAATCGACTCGACGACACGTGCCATCAAGGTGCGGGCGACAGTCCCTAACCGCGGCGAGAAGCTGCGGCCCGGGATGTTCGTAGACGTCGCCGTGGTCTTGCCGAAGGCCGACCCATTCGTCGCGATCCCCGCAACCGCGGTGGTCCACGCCTCGTACGGCGACTCCATCTTCGTCGTCGAGGACCGGAAAGACGACGGCGGCAAGCTCGTGCTCGGGTCGGACAACATGCCCGCCAAGGTCGCCCGACAGCAGTTCGTGCGCGTGGGCGAGCAGCGCGGCGATTTCGTCGCGATCGTCGACGGAGCGAAAGCCGGCCAAGAGGTGGTCACAGCGGGGGCCTTCAAGCTCCACAACGGGTCGCCCGTCGCCGTGAAGAACGAGGTCAAGCTCGACGCGAAGCTCTCGCCGCGGCCGGAGAACCGCTGATGAAGTTCACCGACGTCTTCGTCCGGCGGCCGGTCCTGGCCATCGTCGTCAGTCTGGTCATCATCATCGCGGGGCTCCAGGCGATCCGCTCGCTCAACGTTCGGCAGTACCCGAAGCTCGAGAGCGCCTCCGTCGTGGTCCGCACGGTCTACGTGGGGGCGAGCTCCGACCTGGTTCGCGGATTCATCACGACGCCGCTCGAACGGGCCATCGCCGCCGCCGACGGCATCGACTACATCGAGTCGCAGAGCGTCCAGGGGCTCTCGACCATCAACGTCCGGTTGAAGCTGAACTTTGCCGCGGCCGCGGCCCTATCGGACATCAGCGCGCGCGTCAACCAGGTGCGGGCCGACTTGCCGCCCGAAGCCGAAGTTCCTGCCATCAACATCGAGCCCTCGGACTCGCAGTTTGCCGCGATGTACCTGAGCTTCGGCTCGACGATCCTCGAAGACAACCAGGTCACCGACTACCTGATTCGCGTGGTGCAGCCGCGCCTGTCGGCCATCGAGGGCGTCCAGAAGGCCGACATCCTGGGCGGTCGCACGTTCGCGATCCGCGCGTGGCTGAAGCCCGATCGGATGGCCGCCCTCAACGTGAGCCCGGCGCAGGTGCGGCAGGCTCTCGCGTCGAACAACTACCTGTCGGCCGTGGGCCAGACCAAGGGCCAGCTCGTTCAGGTGAACCTCACCGCGACGACCGACGTGCAGAACGTCGAGGACTTCCGCAAGCTCGTCGTGCGACAGCAGAACGGTGCCCTCGTCCGCATGAGCGACATCGCCGACGTGGTCCTCGGCGCGGACACGTATGACCAAGACGTCCGGATGTCCGGAGAGCGCGCGACGTTCATGGGTGTCTGGGTGCTCCCGAACGCCAACTCGCTCGACGTCATCGCGCGCGTTCGCAAGGAGATCGAGACGATTCAACGCGAGCTGCCGACGGGAATGTCGGCAGCGGTCGCGTTCGACTCGACGAAGTACATCAACAACGCGATCAGCGAAGTCACGAAGACGCTCATCGAGACGGTCCTCATCGTCATGGTCGTCATCTTCCTCTTCCTCGGATCGGTGCGGACCGTCCTCGTGCCGGTCGTGGCGATTCCGGTGTCGCTCATCGGCGCAGTCTTCCTCATGCAGGCGTTCGGGTTCACGGTGAACCTGTTGACGCTGCTGGCCATCGTGCTCTCCGTCGGTCTCGTCGTGGACGACGCCATCGTCGTCGTCGAAAACGTCGAGCGGCACATCCGCGAAGGCAAGACGCGCATCGAGGCCTCTCTCGTCGGAGCGCGCGAGCTCGTCGGGCCCATCATCGCGATGACGATCACACTCGCGGCGGTGTACGCGCCCATCGGCTTTCAGGGCGGGCTGACCGGAGCCCTCTTTCGCGAGTTTGCCTTCACGCTCGCGGGCGCGGTGTTCATTTCGGGCGTCGTCGCGCTGACGCTCTCACCGATGATGTCCTCGCGGCTTCTCCGTCCGACCTACAATCCGCGCCTTCTCTCGCGCCTCATCGACCGCGGGTTCGAGGCCATCAAGCGTACCTATGAGCGCATGCTCGGCGGGACACTCAAGATGCGCCCGGCCGTCTACATGGTCTGGGTCACGCTGACCCTGCTCATCTTCCCGCTGTACATGTTCTCCCCGCAGGAGCTCGCGCCGAACGAGGATCAGGGCGTCGTCTTCGGGGCCTTGGACGTGCCGCCGAACGCGACGCTCGAGCAGCTGACGCCCTACAGCGAGCAGGTGTTCCGGATTTTCAAGTCGGAGCCCGAATTCGACCACGCCTTTCAGATCACGTTCCCGACCCAGGGCTTCGGAGGAATGCTCGTCAAGCCCTGGGAGGAGCGGAAGCGCAGCATCTTCCCCATCCAGGAAGAGGTCGCGAGGAAGCTGGGGGCCGTCGCGGGCGTTCGCGCTCCCGCGTTCCTGCCGGGTGCGCTGCCAAGCGCCGGCTTCTTTCCCATCGAGTTCGTCATCGCGTCGACGGGCAGCCACGAGGAGCTCGTGCGATACGCCGAGCTGATCCAGCAGGAAGCCACCAAGAGCGGACTGTTCGCGTTCCCGCCCGTCATGGACGTGCGGATCGATCAGGCGAAAGCGGAGATCGTCATCGATCGCGACAAGGTGGCGTCGATGGGATTGAGCATGCAGCAGGTGGGCGCGGACCTGGCGTCGATGATTGGCGGCAACTTCGTCAATCGGTTCAACATCGACGGGCGCGCGTACAAGGTCATCCCGCAGATCGAACGGGCGAGTCGTCTGACGCCCGAGCAGCTACGCGAAATCCACATCACCGGCCCCGGCGGCTCGCTCATGCCGCTCAGCGCGATCGCGACGGTGCGTGAAAGCGTGGAGCCGCGATCCCTCAATCGATTCCAGCAGCTCAACGCCATCAAGATCTCGGGCGTCGCGCCGCGCTCGGTAGACGGCGGGCTCAAGGTGCTCGAAGAGGCGGCAGCGCGCATTCTGCCGGCCGGATCGCGCTTCGACTACACGGGCGAGTCGCGCCAGCTGCGCCAGGAGTCGGGCAAGTTCCTGCCGGCGATGGGCCTGGCGCTCATCCTCATCTTCCTCGTCCTGGCTGCGCAGTTCAATTCGTTCCGCGATCCGCTCGTCATCCTCGCGGGGTCGGTACCGCTGGCGATGTTCGGGGCGCTGATCTTCACGTTCTTGAAGTTCGGCGGCCCCCCCGGCATGCACTTCAAGCTGACCGAGGGGTGGACGACGACGCTCAACATCTACTCGCAGGTGGGGCTCGTGACGCTCGTAGGCCTCGTGTCGAAGAACGGCATCCTCATCGTCGAGTTCGCGAACCACGCGCAAGAAAACCTGGGATTGAGCAAGATCGCGGCGGTTCAAACCGCGGCGGCTACGCGCCTGCGCCCCATCCTGATGACGACCGTCGCGACCGTGGTCGGCCACTTTCCGCTGACGCTCGTCACGGGCCCCGGAGCCGTCGCGCGCAATTCCATCGGCATCGTCCTCGTGGGCGGGATGACGATAGGCACGCTCTTCACGCTCTTCGTCGTTCCTTCGGTGTACGTCCTCCTGGCCAAGGACCACAGCCGCGAGCGGGAGCGGGCAGGCGCGGCCGAGTCGGGCGCCGCCGCCGGCGGCGGCATGGCCCTCGCTGGGCCGGAGACTGCGATGGGAACCGCGGAGTGAGGCCCGCGGCTATGGCCGGCGCATGCGCTCCGCGCGGATGAGCCAGCGCTCCTTGGCGCGCGCCTGCTCTCCCTCGCGCGTTCGTGCGGGGGATCGCGCCGTGAGCGACGCGAGCACACGCTCGGTCGCCGCGGCGACCTCGTCGACGGCGCGCTCGAACGCCTCGCTGTCGGCGAGCGACGGCTTGCTCACGCCGCTCACCTTGCGCACGTACTGAAGCGCTGCGGCGCGCATCTCTTCGTGCGTCGTCGGCGGCTGGAAGTTGTGGAGGACGCGGATGTTGCGGCACATGGGCGTTTCACGATTCTAGCCCGTGGCGAAGGGCGCCACGAGCCGGCGACATGGAAACGCTGGCCGTCATCGGACCGCCACGGTCGCCACGAGCACACGGTTTTCGTCGACCACCGCGGTGCCCTTGTCTTCGATGCGCACCCGAGTGCCGTCTCGGCGTATTCGCCACAGACCCACGTAGACGTCGAAAGTCTTGCCGCGTGCGCCTTCGGGAAAGGTGAGCGGCAAGAGGTCGCGGAGAGTCTCGTCGCTCGGTGCCCTGTCGAGCTCGAGCACCCCCGACAAGAGCACGTGGTCGCCGTTCATGGCGTCGCCTTTGTCCCTGGGCTGGATGTGCACGAAGATGCCGAGGCCCTCCTCCGCGTGGATTGCGCGGCGCCAGTCGAACTCGAGGAAGACCTCTTGGCCGGAGCGGACCGACGGGGTGCTGAGCGAAGCCGCTTCGAGGGTGACCCCGGCCTCGAACTTCGCGTCGATGCGTAAAGCTGCGTCTCCCAGCTCATGGATGACGACGGGGCCGCCGTCCGGAGCGCGTAAATCGCGCAGCGGCTGCGGCGGGTCGTGCAGCGTGAGGCCGGCCAGGGCCGCAGCGAAAGGCGGGACGCTCGTCACGATGGCGAACACGCGCGTTCCCAGGCGCGACAGCCACCCCAGCGCGGCGAGCGCCGCCGCCGATGCCAGCGTGATCAGCAGGCCCGCTTTCGCGGAGGCGGGCGAGAAGGTCAGCTCGACGCGGTGCTTGCCGGCAGGCAAGTCCACCGCCAAGAGCCCCTCGTCGCTCTTGACCTCCCCCACGCTCGAGCGCCAGCCCTTGTGAAAATCTGGTTTACGAGCAAGCGCGTCGGTCGGTCGAGCGCGACCTCGAGATCGATCTCGTTCGGCGACCAGCGCGTCTCGGCCACCGTCCCGGCGCCCGGGTCTTGCAAGTACTCTTCGGCGCCGAGATCGCCGCGTAGCTTGGTGGACTGCGGGACCGGATAGCCCTCGTAACACGAGAGCGACCCGCGATTCATCGGCATGTATTGCAGGAGCTCCCAGCGGTTTCCACGCGCCTGGTGGAAGGAACGCTCGGAGAGCGCCTCGCTCGGGGGCGCAATCATCGATCGCGCCGAGGCTTGCAGAAGGTGCTGCGCGACGAGCGGGCCCACGTCGATCATGAGACCGATGGCGCCGATCGCGCAGAGCGTCGCGGCCAACGCGGGCCTGGACTTGCTGGGGGGCCGGCGGAAGCGGACCTGGGGCAAGCGGGCGAGTGCCTCCATTGTCGTGATCCCGCGAGCGGCCAGCACGCTCGCGAACAGAGCCGCGAGGATGAGAAACCGCTCCGGGCAGCGAAGGGTCTCGTACACCGGAAGAGCCCTCATCGCCGCGAAAAGCGAGGGCTTCACGGCATATCCGGCCGCGAGCCAGATGGAGGTCGCGAGCCCGATCACGGGCGCGATCGATCGAAGTCGCCAGAGCCCCAGGGCCACGGCCGGCAACGCGAAGGCACCAACGAAGAAGGCTCCTTCGTCGTGGTCGCCGCCCACGGGCACGAAGAGCATCCGCAGCATCGCCCTCGCCGTCGTGCCCGGCGCTCCGCCGATGATGCGCGGCGTCTCCCGTATCGTCTCCATGACGGGCCACAGGTGAAACGCCGACAGGCCGAGCGCCAACGAACCGACGACCACCGCCGCGCGCACGGCCGCCCCGACTCTTCGCCCCTCGCGATTTCGCAATCGGATCACTACCGTGTCGATCACCTCGAACGCGCACCAGAGTGCGGCCATGGGCGCGGCGTACGTCCCGCCGAAACCGACGCACCACGCGAGCGACGACGCGGCGACGATGATGCCGCTGACCTGTCCGCGCATCGCTCTCCGCAATCCGAGCGCCGCCCACGGCAGGAGCTCGAACGCATAGAAGTTCACCCATCCGAGAGCGTTCGAGAGCGCGAACATCCCCAGCAGGCCGAACACCGGCGCGGCGAGCAACGCGGCGAAGCTCGTCCCGCCGCGCGAACGAGCGTACCGAAAGGTCCCCTCCAGCCCGACGATCAGCATGACGAACGCCGTCACGGCTTCACCGCGTCGCTCGCCGAAGACAATCGAGAGCAGGAGCGTCGGTGATACGAAGCGCGGCTGCAGCCCCCCGAGCAAGTACATGCCGCCGCAGTAGTAGGGGTCCCAGAGAGGCGCCTGGTGGAAGCGCGTGATGCTGGCGACCGCGAAGGACTCGTAATGCGAGTGAAAGTGGGCGTCGCGGAAATCGTTCACCGCATTCGCGGCCGACAGACAGTTCCACGTGGCCACGAGAGCGAGCAGGCCGAAGACGCCCAGGCGCAAGGGCGTGCTCGTCGCGATCACGCGCAGGCCGTGCCGACAGCCGCGGACGACCGTCAGTAGATGGCGCGAGGCTGACATGGCGGAACCGTGGCGGTCATGACGCTCGCGGCACTGGTCCAGCGCTCGCGCATCCCGTCGTCCACGGACTGGAGCACGTCACCCAGGGGCACGCGGTGCGTGCGGGCGAAATCCCTCGCCTTGTCCAGCTCGATACGGTGAAAGTCGTCGTCCTGCGACCAACGATCCGTCGGGAAATCCTTGGCGGACTCGCGTCGCATGTCGCGCTCTGCGCCCGCGATGGCGACGAATGCGGCGCGCCTCTCGGCATCGGTCGCCGGCGGCGGCGACGCGGGTGCCCGGGCCGTGGCGGCTCGCCCGAAAGCAACCGCGGACACGACGACGAGCAGCAACCACGCGCGCATCGTCCCCATGCCGAGGCGGGGACGGTATCACACGGAGGCTGCCGGCCGCCAAGGTCCCGGCGTCACGAGGTCGAAGCGAGCCCCCTCTTGGGCCGCTGCGATTCACGCGTTCGCTTGGCGCTCTGGGCGAGGACGCGAGTAACCTCGTCGATTCCGCTGGCCGCCGCAAGCTCCTCGCGCGCCTGCGCGTCGAAGGTGGCGCGGGCTATGGACGCGAGGATGCGGACCTCTTCCTCGTACGCCTTCGGAGGAATGAGGAGCAGAAACACGATGCGCGCCGGCCGTCCGTCCGGGGCGTCGAAGTCGATCCCCCCGGGTGCGCGCCCGAGCGCCAAAAGGGGGCGATCGAGGCCCTCGACGGCCGCGTGCGGGATCGCGACTTCGTCGCCGAGCCCCGTGGGCGCCACGAGCTCTCGCTCGAGGACGGCGTCGCGCGCGCTTCGCTTCTTGCCCGCGAGGAGCGACCCCAGCGCGCGCACCAGCTCGCCGATCGCCTCGCTCGGCGTCCGCGCGTGCAGCTCGCTCACGAACGCACCCCGGCGAATCAGGTTGACCACGTCTTCTTCGGGCTCCCCGTCGCGATAGAGCAGCCACTTCATCGCCGGGCCGCTCGTCAGAGACGTGGCAAGCGCCATCACGACGAGCGCGACGAACAGCTGGTCCTTGAGGAGCCCGGCGTCACGCGCGATAGCGGCCAGAATGATGCCCATGGCACCGCGCGCGTTCATGCCGAAGCCGACCGCCGTTGCCTCGCGCCATTTCAGCCCGCCGATCCGGGCCCCCAGCGTACAACCGAGGACCTTCGGCGCCGTCGCGATCGCGAGCACGAGCACGCAGAGGCGCAGGTCGAACGCGCGCACGAAGTCGACGCGCAGCCCGATGGCTGCGAAGAAGACAGGCGCGAAGACGTTCGTCACGAAGTCCTCGACGACCATCCGCGTGCGGGCGTTGACCCGAGACGATCCGGCGACCGTCAGGCCGGCGACGAAGCCGCCGAAGACCGCGTGCAGTCCGAAGGCGTGCGTGGCGCTCGCGGCCAGCAGCGCGATGAGGATCACCAGCGAGAGCACGCGCCCCGGCGCGCCCGCTCCGGCGCGATCGAGGCGCCCGAGCACCGCATCGACGACCTTTCTCCCCACCACCAGCATGGCCACGGCGAACATCGCCGCGAACACGACCGTGCGGACGAAGGAGACCAGATCGATGCCGGTGCCGCGCATGGAGCCCGTGAGGAGAGACAGCGCGAGCCACCCGACGACGTCGTCGATCATCGCGGCCGCCATCACGAGCAGCCCCACGTGCGACTTGAACAGGCCCAGATCGAGCAACGTCTTCGCGATGACCGGAAGCGCAGAGATGCTGAGCGCGACGCCGAGCAGCAGGGCCACCGTGACGCGGCGCGACGGGTCGAGAAGGTCGCTGTCGGGAAGAAGCATGCCAAACGCGGCGCCGCAGGCGGCCGGCAAGGCAATGCCCAGGAGACCGGTCGCCAGCGCGGCTCGTCCACGCCGTCGCAGCACGCCGAGGTCGACTTCGACCCCGACCACCACCAGCAGCAGAACCACCGCGATCGTCGTGTAGGCTCCGACCATCGCCTCGGGTGGCCCGGGCGGAAAGAGCCACGCGTAAGCCCCGGGCGCCACGCGCCCCAGGGCGGTAGGCCCGAGCAAGATGCCCGCGGCGATCTCGCCCGCGACCAGCGGCAGGCCGACCGCGCGTCCGAGCTCTCCGAGCACCCGCGCCGACGCGAGCAGCACGGCCAGCGCGAGGAGAAAGACGAGGACGTTGTGGTCTGTCACGAGGACTCCAGGCTACAGGCTTCGGACAGGCCCGTGATAAAGCTTGGGCCGCTTGCTGGGACTGCTCGTCGCCGCGCTCTGCCTCGCGCTCAACGGGTTCTTCGTTGCCGCGGAGTTCGCGCTCGTCAAGGTCCGGGCGACGCAGCTGCACTCGAGGGCCCGAAGAGGCGAGCGCAAAGCGCAGGTCGCTCAATCCATCGTCGGCCGCCTCGATCGGTACCTGTCGGTCACGCAGTTCGGGATCACGCTCGCAAGCCTCGGCCTGGGGTGGATCGGCGAGCCCGCCACGGCCGCGTTGCTCGACCGCGCCGCCTTCGCGCTGACCCGCGCGGCCGCCACGCCGTCCATGCACGTGGCGGTGGCCATCCTGGCGTTCGGCATTCTCGACCTTCGGGCACGTGCTCCTCGGGGAGCTCGTCCCGAAGCTCGTGGCCATCCAGCGCTCCGAGGCGACCGCCCTGGCTTCGGCCATCCCGCTGCGCGTCGTTTACCTCACGTTCCTGCCGTTTCTCTGGCTGCTCGAGCGAGCGTCCAGGCTCATCCTGCGCGCCATGGGGATGTCGCCGGACGTCGGCAGCGTCGAGGGGCGCTTCAGCGAGGACGAGATTGTCGCGATTCTGGCCGCGAGCGCCGCGCGCTCTCCACGCGGCAAGACCCTCGGCGAGCTGTTCGAGCGCGTGATGCGCTTCTCGCAGCGCGCAGCTCGTCACTCGATGGTGCCCCGGGTGGACGTCGTGTCGCTCCCCGTTCAAACGACCGGCGCGATCGCGCATGACTTCGTCCGCGCCCATCAGTACTCGCGCATCATCCTGACGAACGGCCGATCGCTGGACGACATCGCCGGGTACCTCTACGCGAAGGACTTTCTGCTGCATCCCGACGCGAAGACCCTGCCGGACCTGGGCCCCCTGCGGCGGGACGTACTCTTCGTGCCCGAGGTGCAGAGCGGCATCGACGTCATGCGGGAGATGCAGCGCAAGCAGACGCCGATCGCGGTCGTCGTCGACGAGTACGGCGGGACGAGCGGCATCGTGACCATGGAGGATCTGCTCGAGGAGATCGTCGGCGAGATCCGCGACGAATTCGACGAGGAACCCCAGAAGGTCATGAAGGTGCCCGGGCTCGAGAACGACTGGGAAGTGGACGGGCGGGCCGTGATGGAGGACCTTCGAGCCATCGGCGTGCTCGTTCCGGAGGCGGAGCTCGGGGAACCGGTCGGAGCGTTCGTCGTCGAACGGCTCGGCCGTCTGCCTCGGGCGGGCGATAGGGTCGAGCTCGTGCGGGGTGCGATGGCCGAGGTGACTGCGATCAGCCGGCGTCGCGTCACTCGACTGCGAGTACGCGTGAAGAAGGAGCCGGAGCCGAGCGAGGAACGAGCGAGCGAACCGTCATGAGCGCGGCTGCACGACGCGGACGAATCGCTCGCGTCGCCGTGGTCATGCTCACGGTGGTCAGCGTGTGGCTCACGGCGGCCAAGCTGCGCGTCGCGGGCGACGTCTCGACGCTGTTCCCCGACTCGGGCGACGCGGCGGCGCTCGCCCGCTTCACCCGCGCCTTCGGCGGGCGAGATCCGGCGGTCGTGCTCGTGCGAGGGCAGAGCGCCCGAGACGTGGCCAGCGTCGCGGAGAGCATCGCCGAGTCACTGAGGCACGCTCCGTCGATCGTCCGCGTCGTCGATCGCGCCGCTCCGCCCTCGCCGCCGCACGACCCGACCCTGGCTTGGCTCTACGCCGGCCCCCTTGCGCGCGCGCGTCTGCGAGCGGCCGTCACGCCGGAAGGGATGCGCGCACGCCTGATGGACACGCGTGCGATGCTCCTGGCGCCGGCGGGAGCGTTCTCCGCCGAGGAGTGGCTCGCGCGCGATCCGCTGCGGCTCGGACAGATCCCCTGGGAGGGGCAAGCCGAGCTGGCGGCGGGCGTCACGGTCTCCGCAAGCGGAGCGTTCGCGTCCGAGGACGGGCGCGCGCGCCTCGTCGTGGCAGAGCCGCGCGGCAGCGCGTTCGAATCGGCCGCAGCCAGGGCCTTGGTCGAGGACGTCGAGCGCGCCGAGAGAGCCGCGTCGCGTCCCGGCGTGACGACGGAGCTCGCGGGCGGTCACGCGATCGCCTGGGCGACCGAGCAAATGCTGCGGCAGGACCTGGAAGTCAGCGGGACCCTCTCGCTGGTGCTCGCTTCGGTCGCGTTCGTCGTCACCTTCCGACGGGCGCGGGCCCTCGCTGCGGTGTTGCCGCCGCTCATCCTCGGCACGCTCTGGACGACGGGCCTCGCCGCGCTGTTCCCGGCCGGCCTGAACGCCGTGGCGATTGCATTCGCCGCGGTTGTCGTCGGCGTCGGTGTCGATACGGGCGTTCACGTGTACGCGGCGCTGCTCGAGGCGCGACGCGCCGGTCATCCCCCGCGCGAGGCCGCCCGTGTCGCGCGCGCAGCCACGGCACGACCGACCCTCACGGCGGCGGCGATCGCGGCCCTGGCGTTCGCGTCGTTGGCCCTGGGCGGGCTGCGGGCGATGAAGCAGCTCGGGATCCTCTGCGGAGCCGGTGAGCTGCTCACGTCCGTCGCCATCCTCCTCGTCACCCCCGAGATTGGATCCTGGCTCGAGCGCGGCCCGCCGCCGCCTCCGCGAGCCTCGCGCTGGATCGACGCGCTCGTTCGGACGACGTCGTCGCGTTCCTGCGCGCTCGTCGCCCTCGCCGCTTGCCTCGTTCCCATCGGCGCCGTGGCGGCAGTCGGCTGGCCGCGCCCCGCCGACGCGCTCGTCGCGATCCGACCCCGCGAGCTGCCGCCCCTCGTGGCCCAGGAGCACGCGCGGGCGATCTTCGGCGGCCGCTCGGGACAATGGATAGTGGTGACGGCCGATGCGGACGAGCTGCGCGCGCGAGCTCGCGCCGACCGCGTCGCCGAGGCGCTCGAGTCGCTGGTTCCCGCCGGCGACCTCCAGGGCTTCGACGCTCTCGGCACGTTCGAGCCCGCCCTCGCAACCCAGCGCGCGCGCCTCGCGGAGCGCGACGCGCTCGATCTGCCCTCGCGGCGGGCGGGGCTCGAGTCGGCGCTGCGCGACGCCGGGTTCGATCGGCTCGCGTGCGCCCCCGCCCTGGAGGCGTTCTCTCACCCGACTCACGACTCGGGCGACGCGACTACCTGGCTCGTCGACACCGACGCCCTCTCCTTTATCCAGGCGAGGCACGTCGCGCGCGACCGAGGCGAGACCCTCGTCGCCACGTACGTGCGGCCGACCGGCAAGCCGGCCGCAGACGCACGCCTTCGCGCTGCCATACTCGCCGCGGATCCATCCGCCGCGGTCACCGGCTTCGACTCGATCGATCGCGCGCTGCGCGACATCCTGGCGCGCGATCTCGTCGTCGTGGGCGCGGTAGCGCTCGCGGTCGTCGCGATCGCCATGGGGCTCGCGTTGCGAAGCGTCCGGGACGCGCTCATCGCGCTGGCGACGCTCGCTTGCGAGATGGGGTTCGTCGGCCTCGCCATGCGGGCCCTCTCGGTTCGCTGGCACGTCTACGACGCTCTCGTGCTGCCGGTCCTCTTCGGGGTCACCATCGACGAGTCGATGTTCCTCTTGCACGCCACGGCCGGCGGGTCCATCGAGACCGGCCTTCGCGCGCAGGGGCCGCTCGTCGCGGCGACCGCCCTGACGACGGCGGCCGGTTTTGCCGCGCTGATGGCGTGCCGCTACGAGGGCTTGCGCGACCTGGGCATGGTCGGCACCCTCGGCGTCCTGGCGGGGCTCGTCTCCGCGCTCGTCGTGGTCCCGAGCGCGCTCAGGCTCCTCGGCAAACGAGCCTGATTGTATGATGTCGTCAGGGGGAATGCCGCCAAGCGATTCGGATCCGGATGCCGAGACGGTCGGCGTGGGACCGAAGGCGTCTGCCGTCGGCGAATCGGCGCTGCCGCGGGGCAGCATCGTCGACCGGTACGTGATCCTCGAACCGCTCGGCAAGGGCGGAATGGGCGCGGTCTACTCGGCCTACGATCCGCAGCTCGACAGGCGCGTGGCCCTCAAGCTCCTCCGCGCACCGGCTCGCAGCGACGCCCAGCACGCGAAAGAAGCGGAGTGGACAGCTCGCTTGATGAGAGAAGCGCAGGCGATGGCTCGCCTGTCGCATCCCAACGTGGTGACCGTCTACGACGTGGGCGTCACCGATTCGGGACGCGTCTTTCTGGCCATGGAGATCGTCGAGGGCGGGACGCTCGTCGCCTGGCTCAAGGAACGCAAGCGGAGCTGGCGAGAAATCGTGGACCTGTTCTGCGACGCCGGCGCCGGGCTCGCCGCCGCGCATCGAGCCGGCATGATCCATCGCGACTTCAAGCTCGACAACGTCCTCATCGGAGCCGACGAGCGCCCACGCGTCACCGATTTCGGCCTCGCGCGCGCGGCCGCGTCGGAGTCCGAGCTCAGCGGCGCGCGGTCCCGGAGGACGAGCATCCCGGCCCCACCCGAAGCCGGGGCCGAGACCCCGCCGGCGCCCATCTCGCTCGAGTCGCTCTCGAGCGTCTCGTTTGCGAGCTCGTTGACCTTGAGCGGCACGCTCCTCGGGACGCCCGGGTACATGGCGCCGGAGCAGTACGGGTCCGACGAGCAAATCGACGCGCGCGCCGACGTATTCGCCTTCTGCGCGACGCTTTACCGGGCGCTCTACGGTGAACGCCCATTCTCGGGGGAGACCGTCGAACAGATCGCCTCCGCCACGCTCAACGGGCGCGTGCGGCCGCCGGCGAGAGGGAGCGATGTGCCGCCCTGGCTTCGGCGCGTCGTGCTCCGCGGGCTGGCGCCCGCTCGGGAAGCACGTCCTCGTTCGATGGACGAGGTCCTCGCCGCGCTGCGGGCCGACCCCGCCAAGCGGCGACGCCGCTGGGTCGCCATCGGCGTGGTCCTCGGCTGCGGGTTGGCCGTCGCTCTGGGCGCGCAGGCAGCCCGGCAGCGGAAGGTACGAGCGTGCCGCGCGATGGCCGATCGGTTCGGCGGGGCGTGGGACGCGCCTCGCAAGGCGGCCATCGCCGCGGCCTTCGTCGGGACGCACCGCGAGTACGCTGCGGACAATTTCGCGAAGGTCGAGCGCACGCTCGACGCGTATGCGAGCGCCTGGGCCTCGACGATCGAGGGGGCGTGCACGGCGACGCGCGTGCTCGGAGAGCAGTCGGAGGCGGTGTTCGAGCTGGAGTCGGCGTGCCTCGATGACCGCCTGGACGAGCTTCGCGCTCTGAGCGACGTCCTCCTGACGGCCGACGCGAAGGTGGTCGAGAGGGCCCCGCAAGCGGCGAGGGGTCTCTCGCCGCTGGCGCCATGCTCGGACCGCGACAGGCTGAGCGCCACGACGAGCTTGCCGGTCGGCTCGGCCGCTCGGGCGGAGATCCGTGTCCTGCAGGCCGACGTCGCAGCCGCCAAAGAGCTGAACGAAGCGGGGAGGTCGCTCGAGAGCCTGGAGCGGTTGGAGCGGATCCGCGGGCCCGTGGAGGCCTCGCATCATGGTCCGCTGCTCGTGGCGTGGAAGATGACGTCTGCGTACGCGCACGGTCTGGCAGGAGACAGCAAGGCCTCTGCGGCCGATTTCGAGCAGGCCGTTGGGCTCGCCGACCGGTATCGCCTCGACACGCAACGAGCCGAGGCGCTCATCGAGCTCGGTGATCTCGCGGAAGCGTTCGTGCACTATGACGAGAGCCACCGGTGGATGCGCCTGGCGAGCGAAACGATCGCGCGCACCGGGGGCGATGCGCGCCTCGAGGTGAGGCGCGACGTGCTCGAGGGCTGGACGTACGCGCACGAGCACAAGCGGGCGCTCGCGCAGCCGCTCTTCGAGCGCGCGCTCGAGCGCGCGCAGCAAGCGCACCTGGATGCGCCCGAGTTCGTGGCGTACGCCCACTCCGGGCTGGCGGACGTCATGGTTGCGCAAGGTCGATTCGACGAGGCGATCGAGCAGATGCACGTGTGCATTCGGTCGATTGAAGAATCGGACGGCGCCCAGCACCCGCGCGTCGCCAACGAGCTCACCAATCTCGCCGCCGCGCAGCTCGACGCCGGCCGGCTCGAGGACGCGCTCGTGACGACGTGGCGTGCGGTCGCGATCTTCGAGGCGGCGGTCCAGCGAGGCGACATCTCGGCGCGCTCGGCGTACGAGGGCACGGCGCTGCAGACGATGGGCGAAGCGCTGCTCCGGCTCGGGCGCGTGCGCGAAGCGGCCGACGAGCTCGCGCGGGCGCGCGACATATACCGCGCGGCGGAGGAGCAGGAGGACTCCGCGGCGCTCGCGGACAACGAGCGGGCCGACGCGCTGCGGCTGCTCGGTCGGTCACGCGAGGCACGAGCGGCCGTCGGCGAAGCAATCGAGATCGAGCACCGCGTGAGCGGTGTCCCCTCGGAGACGGTGGCGGGAACGTTCGCGGTCAGGGCGAAGCTCGCCCTCGACCAGGGAGACGCCCCCGCCGCGCTGCCCCTCGCCGAGCGAGCGCTCGCGCTCCTCGAGGGCGGAGAGCCTCGCGTCTATGAGCTGGCCGAGACGCGGTTGCTCCTCGCGCGGCTGCTCAAGGTCGCCCGGCGAGATCGCAATCGCGCGCGCTCGCTGGCCGAGCTGGCGCGCGACGCGTTCGCGAGGCTGGGCGACAAGCGCCTTGCCGATCAGGCGTCTGCGCTCGTCGCCAGCCTTCCGTGACTACCCGTCCGGGCTGGGCGCCTCAGAAGAGGAAGCTGCCGCTGAGCTGCCCGCGATGGTTCACGGCGAGGATTCCGTCGTTGTAGGACGTGGTCGTGTTCGCGTACTCGACGCCCCAGCGAATGGCCGGCGTCATGTCCCAGTACAGGTTGAAGTCGAAGAAGAGTTGCGAGTTGAGCGTGGCCGCGTTGGCGGCCGCCGTCGCCGGAATGTTGCCCTTCAGGTTGTCCGCCTCGATGCGCATCACGTTGCCCGTGACGAACCAGTTGCCGGGCCCGGGGAGGTAGTACTGAAGGCCCGCGAAGTAGGAGGTGGTCTTGATGAGGTGCAGCCCACCCCCCTCGTCGTAAAAGGCGATGCCGTTGTCGATGCGCGCGTTGTAATCGGCCTGCGCCCCCATCGCAGGCAGATAACCGACCGTGCTCGTTCCGCCGGTGAAGCCCGTGTACATGTCCTGGTATCCGGACCCGGTCGCAAACTCGCCGACGAGCGCGAGCGAATTGCCCTTCGCCTCCTTCGTGCCCGGAATGACGGGGATGAACGCGTCGACCGCGAAGGCGCCACCGACCTGGTCGTTGCTCAGGTTTCCGGTCGGGTTCCCGTCGGTTCCTATTTTCGGCATCGTGCTAAGGCTGGGCAGGCGAATCTTGCGAACGTCGCCGGTGACCGCCACCGAGAGCGGCGCAATCGACGTGCTCGCCCAGTTGAGCGTCTGCGGCGCCGTCACCTTGTTGAGGGCGAAGCGCAGGCCGCCTTGAAAGACGGGAAAGGCCGAGTCGCGCTGCACGGGACGCTGGGCCGAAACGGCGGCCTCGAACGTGATGTCGTCGGTCTTCACGGTCTTCGAGATCTGCGCCTGCACCTGACGGCTGAAGACCTCGCCCGTGAGCCCCTGGATCTCCACCGTCGCGGGGATGTACTGCGCGTGCCAGCCGAAGAGCGTCCAGTACTGGCCGAAGAGTACGTCCACGATGGGCGTCTCGACTTTCATGTACATGTGCCGGACGCGGAGGATCGAGTTGTTGAAGACTTGGCCCTCCTGGTTCGCCGTGCCCTGCGCCGGCGCACCTGTGACGCTGGGTGTGGGCGCCGTGCCCAGGCCCGAGTTGGCGCTCACCGAGCCGCCGAAGAAGTCCATCTCCATCAGGCCGCTGGCGCGAATCCCGTTGAACTCCGGCGCCTTCAAGCGGAAGCCGAAGCGCGAGTTGCGGACGTCGAACTGCATCCAATCGTTGGTTCCCGCGTACCCGGTCAATCGCTGGACCGCGCCGTTGCCCTGGATTTCGTTGTAGCTCTCGGTCGTGTCGTAGATGGTGTCGGCCTCGGTGAAGCCGTAGAAGCTGGTGGCCCACTTGCCGAGGACGATCGTGTTCGCCTCACCGGCACGCAGGCCCATCGTCTCGTTGAAATCCTTGACCGCTCCGTCGTATTCCGCCTGCGAGATGACCCCCTTGCCGAGCAGGAGGCGCAGGGTGGTCAGCTCGGGGCCGCTCTTCGGCTCGTTCTTCGCCGGCTCGGCGGGAGCGGCGGAATAGGGCGTGTACGCCGGCGCTGCCGCAGCGGGAGGAGGGGGAGGCGGCGGTGGCGGAGGGGGAGGTAGCGGGGCCGCGGTAGCCGGCGGGGGAAGGGGCGGCGGCGCCGCGGCGGCGGCCGGCGTTTGCGCGTGCGAAGCGGAGGTCCAGGCGACTGCCGCGAGGGGAACGAGGATAGTGGGGCCAACGAGGCGAAGCAGGCGCATGACGACCTTCTCCTTCGGACGCAGCGACCTGTGTGGCGCCGCGCGGTGAGCTAGTGGAGCGTGTGGGAACCAGCAGAACGACAGAACGAGGTCTGGTACGGCAACTGCGGCACTTCCCGAACTGCGCTGGGGGCACCTCTATACGGCTAGCCCAGCCCTTTCAACATCAATCCATGTTTCATGTTGCGTTGCGCGCCCGGCTGACGCGGTCGGACGAACGTGCAGCAACCGATACACGCTCGCCATACGGGCGCGCGCGCCGATGGCGCGTGCACAGTGGCGGCTCGGTCTCGGAACGGCTCACGCGGCCGAGTTGCGCGGCACCATGGGCCGCTCTAGCCAGTAGCTGCCCCCCCTCCCGCAATGCCCGATTCGCCAACGCTCGCCTCGACCATCACGGAGCGCACCGGCCTGACCGCCGAGGAGCTCGCGCGTCCTCTCCTGGCCCCGCCCCCGGAGGACCTGGAGCCGCTCGCCCCGCTCCTGCCGCCCGAAGGCGTGACGGCGTCCCGCTTGCGGGACATCGCGGCGCGCGTCAAGGCCCTCGGCCCCACGCGTCTCGATGTCGCGGGCGTTCGCGGCAGCGCCGGTGCGGCGGTGGCGGCCGCAGTCGCGCGGGCCGGCCGCAAGGTCGTCTTCGTGACGGCTGACGTGGACGCTGCGCGCCGCGCGGCACAAGACGTGGGCTTTCTCGTGCGAGGCGCGCTCGCCGAGGACGCCGAGGACACCGGCGAGGGGGAGGTGCTCGTCTTCGCGGCCGGGGAGTCGTCGCCTTATGCCGACGTGAACCCCGACCGGCGCGCGGCGATGAGCCGGATGGCCACGCTCGTTCACCTCGCCCACGACCGCCCCTGGAGCGTCCTCGCCCTGCCGGCTCCGGCGCTCGCCCGCAGAGTCCCGCCGCGGAAGGTCCTCGCCCAGCGCGCCAATCGCATCGTGGCCGAACAGGAGATCGACCGCGACGCTCTCGTGCGGTCTCTCCTCGAGGCGGGCTACCTGCGTGTCCCCGTCGTGGAAGACCCGGGGAGCTTCGCCGTCCGCGGCGCGTTGCTCGACGTGTGGTCCCCGTCGAGCAACCTCCCCGTGCGCGTCGAGCTTTACGGGGACCTCGTCCTGACGATCAAGGCGTTCGATCCGGTCGATCAGACGACCAAGAAAGAAGCCCTCGAGCTGCGCTCGGTCTGGCTCTCGCCGGTGCGCGAAGCGATCCTCGACGGGCCCACCGTGGCCCGGGCGCGCTCGCGCGTCACGCAGCTCGCCGAGATGATCGACTGGCCGACGACCAAGACGCGCGCGCTCGTCGAGGACGTGACGAGCGGTCGCGCGTTCTTCGGTGCCGACGGCTTTCTGCCCGCCTATTACGACGAGCTCGACTCTCTCTTCGCGTACGTGCCGGGCGATGCGGTCGTCCTGCTCGACGACCCCCCCGCCATCACGCGCGCCGTGCGCGAAGAGCTCACCCGCGCTTCCGAGGACGCAGCCCAGAAGGACGGCAGAGTGCCCGCGTTCCTGCCGCAAGCGTTCTACCGCGACGAAGAGACCCTCGCGGGCGACCTGTCGTCCCGGTCGACGGTGGCTCTCCACCGCACGCCCATCGCCGGCGTCGCCGGCGACGCGGGCGCGTCGGAGGCGGGCCTCGGCGCCTTCGAGAGCGCGTCGGAGTCGACCGATGTGGCGGCTCGCGATCACGAGGACCTCACGCGCGCGGTCAAGGCAGCGCGCGCGTCGAAAGGCAAGAACGCGACGCTGGCTCCGCTCGTGCGGCGCATCGCGCACTGGCGCGAGCACGGTCTCCGCGTCTTCGTGACGGCGCGCGCGCAGACCCAGGCCGAGAGGCTCGTGGGCCTCTTGCGCCACCAGGGGGTCCCCTGCAAGGCGCGCCTGGCGACGTTCCACCCCGGGTGGCTGGACGAACCGACCGACGACGTCCAGGTCGTCGTCGGTCCGCTCGCGCGCGGCGTGATGCTCCCCGCGGATGGGCTCGTGCTCGTCACCGAGGAAGAGATCTTCGGCTCGCGCGTGCACCGGCGCCGCGAGCGCGCCCGAGCGGCTGACGCGCGCTCGTTCGTCGAGGACCTGCGCACGCTCGCGACGGGCGACTACGTCGTGCACGTCGAGCACGGCATCGGTCGTTACCAGGGGCTCGTGCACAAGGCCCTTCCCGGTCGCGAGCGCACGCCGACCGGCGCGCTGACGACCGGGCTCACGGTCGACCTCATCGCCATCGAGTACGCGGGCGGCGACAAGCTGTACCTGCCGGTCTGGCGGCTCAACCAGCTCGAGAAGTACGTCGGGGGCGAGGGCTCCGCGCCGAAGCTCGACCGGCTCGGCGGCAGCACCTTCGCGCGCACCAAGGCCCGCGTCGCGCGCGAGGTCCGCAAGATGGCCGACGAGCTCCTGCGGCTGTACGCCGAGCGGCGCGCACTCCCGGGCGACGCGCTCGCGTCCGCCGACGACGACTACCGCGCGTTCGAAGCGACCTTCCCCTTCGACGAGACCGCCGACCAGGCCCGCGCCATCGACGACGTGAACAGGGACCTCGAGTCGCCGCGGCCGATGGACCGCCTCGTCTGCGGGGACGTCGGCTTCGGCAAGACCGAGGTCGCGCTGCGCGCGGCGTTCCGCGTGGCCATGGCCGGCAAGCAGGTCGCGCTCCTCTGTCCGACGACGGTGCTCGCCCAGCAGCACTTCCGGACGTTCGAGATGCGAATGGCCGGCTATCCGCTCACGATAAGGGCGCTATCGCGCTTTCAGAGCAAGAAGGAGCAGGACGACGCCGTCCTCGGCCTGCGCGAGGGAAAGGTCGACGTCGTCATCGGCACGCATCGCCTCTTGTCGAAGGACGTTCACTACCGAAGTCTGGGCCTTCTCGTCGTCGACGAGGAGCAGCGCTTCGGCGTCTCGCACAAGGAGCGCATCAAGCAGCTGCGCGCCCAGGTCGACGTCCTGACGCTCACGGCTACGCCCATCCCCCGGACGCTGCAGATGGCGGTCACCGGGATGCGCGACCTGTCGCTCATCACGACCGCGCCGGTCGACCGCCGCGCGGTGCGCACCATCGTCACGCGATGGGACGACCAGGTCGTGCGCGAGGCCGTTCAGCGGGAGCTCGCGCGCGGAGGGCAGTGCTTCTACGTGTACAACCGCATCGACAAGCTCTACGAAAAAGCGCAGCGCCTGCAGGAGCTCGTGCCGAGCGCGCGCGTCGCCGTCGCGCACGGACAGATGAGCGAGACCGCCCTCGAGGAGGCGATGCTCGATTTCGTCGAGGGCCGCTACGACGTGCTCGTGTCGACCGCAATCGTCGAGAGCGGTCTCGACATTCCACGCGCCAACACGATGATCATCGACCGCGCGGACCTCTTCGGGCTCGCGCAGCTCTACCAGCTCCGCGGGCGCGTCGGGCGCAGCAAGGAGCGCGCGTACTGCTACCTCGTCGTTCCGCCCCCGAACGCGATGACCGACGAGTCACGGGCGCGCGTCGAGGCGCTCGAGCGGCACACCGAGCTCGGAAGCGGCTTCCAGATTGCCTCGCTCGACATGGAGCTGCGCGGGGCGGGCGACCTGCTCGGCGCCGAGCAATCGGGCAACGTCGTGAGCGTGGGCTTCGACATGTTCTGCCGGATGCTCGAGCAGGCCGTCCAGGAGATGCGCGGCGAAGAGGTGCAGCACGAGGTGGACACGGAGCTCAGCTTCGACGTCGAGGCGCTCTTGCCCGAGGACTACGTCGGCGACGTCGGCGTCCGCTTGTCGCTCTACAAGCGCCTGGCGAGCGCGGTCGACGAGGCGCACGTGTCCGAAATCGCTGCCGAGATGGAGGATCGCTTCGGCGCGCCCCCCGAGGCGGCGAGGCGCCTGGTGAAGCTCATGGCGCTCAAGACCGAGCTTCGCCGCCTGCGCGTTCTCGGATGCGAGGCCACCGCGCGCGTGGTCACGCTGCACCTGCGCGACGACACGCCGCTCGATCCGGCGAAGATCACGGCGCTCATCCGCAAAACGCACGGGGCCTACAAGCTGACGCCGGACATGCGCCTCACGCGTCGCTTCGACGGGGCCGGGGCGAAGACCGCGAGCGGGGGATCGGGCGACGGGCTGTCGAATGCCGAGACGATCCTCGCCGAGCTCGCCTCGTGCCTCAAGGACGCTTGAGCCGAGGCGGCGGAGACGGCGTGGCGAAAAAGAGCACCATGCGGGGGCGCCGGGCGGTCGTGCGAGGAATGGTGTTGGAGGTGGTGCGCGGCGCGCCCCGCAGGTGCTGGGGCGACCCCTATCAAGCCTCGTGCCGTTCGCCGGAGCCTCGTGTCCACGCCCTTTTCTCTCCGTGGAGCGGCCTTTCGCGCGCTCGACCCCCGAGCAGGTTGGCCCCGCAATCTCTCTCTCGCCACACACGTCCGCGCCTCCGTGCGGGCCATTGCGTGCTCATCGAGCCGTACGTGGCACGCGCGTCGGTCGCCCGCTGCGTAACCGGGCGCGTGCGATCGAACATCGAGGCCATCGTCCGCATCACGGGCGCGCGTGTCCCCCTGCCCCCCGGCGACATCGCCGACTGCGAGCACCTTCCGATTCGAAGGCGCCGCGCACGGCGCCTCGCCCTCGCGCCGCTCGCGGCGTGCGCGTCGGCGTACTGCCCCTGATGGGCCACATCTGGGCGTAAATCGGGGGTCCGCGTGTGGGACAAAAGTGAGGGCCGTGGCTTGCATCGGCGCTTCCCTTTGTCCCGGGAGGGTTCATCATGCAGCCCATGATGAAGGAACGAGGGGAGCGGGCGCCGAGCGGACGGTCTGTCGAGACGCGCTCTCGGAGAAGACGCCCCGGCCCCTCGGATCGCAACCAGGCCTTTCTCCTCGCCTTCGCCGACGCGCTTCGCGACATCCTCCGCGAAGAGCGCCGCCGCTTCGCCTGAGCCGGCGCGCTACGCGACAGCAGGCGGTCGCGCGTGCTTGAATGCGCGCCCGCATGGACTCCGCTGACGACACGCTCGACGACGCCCAGACGTCCCGGATGAGGCGCGAGATCCTCGACGAGGTCGGCGCTCTCTTGCGCGAAAAGCTCGAGGCGCAAGAGTGGGGCCGTGCGCTGGTCGAGGTCATGCGCGAGCCGGGCGGCGAGCCGGTCGTCGCGACCATCGACGTCGAGGACATCGTGGGCGACGAGTCGCGCATCGACGCGGCGTTCGCGCCCGAGAGCGTCGGGCCTCTGCTGCCGGTCGTGGCGAAAGCCACCGAGGCGCTGGCTGCGCTGGCCGGGGTCGAGCTCGAAGACGTGGGCGGAGGGACCTTTCTCCGGCAGGCCGACGGCAGCTTCGAGTGGCTTCCGGGAATGGTCCACGCGCCGAGCGCGGCGTTCGAGCGCGCGCGCGACGAGGCCGTGAGTAGGCTGCGGGCGAAGCGTCAGGCGCTCGAGGAGCGCTTCGCGCTGGAGCGCCACGAGCGCTACGAGGTCGACGTCGAAGAGGGGGCCATCGTCTTCTCGTCGGCGGGGCGCCCGGCCGTGCGCGGGCGCGCGACCCTCCTCGGGACGTTCTCGCACGCGTCGCGCACGTGGGCGTGGGGCGGGAGCAGCCGGAGCGTGCCGGAGCGCGCGCGTGCGGCATCCGCGGCGCTCGTCGACGGCATCCTCGAACGCGACATGTGGGAGCTGTCGACGCCGGCGTTCGGCGCCGACGAGCAGACCGCGTGGACGCTCGCGGCGGTCGTGTGCGAGCTGGTCGGCGGGGAAGGGGTGTACTGCTCGCGGGCGGAGGAGGGGCTCGTGTTCCTGCTGCTGCGCGACGTCCGCGAAGGGTGAGGGAAAGGGGGCCGGTTGCCGCAAGTTCACGGGCCTGGCACCGGCGCGCTGCGCGGGCGGGGTAGACGACATGATCCATGACGAGTCGGATCCCTGCTTCTCGCCGCGCTCTCCTGGCGTCGTTTGCCTTCGCTGCGGCCGCATGTTCGGGCGGCGACCGCTCGCCGGAGCCCACCGGCGCGAGCGCCGAGGCCCTTACCGCCGAGGCCGTTCTCCTCGTGGCCGGAGACTTCGCGTCCACGAGCTCGACGAAGGGCATCGCGCAGACGGAGATCGCCAACGACTCGTCGGTCAAGCTCGTCGCGGTCGGCGACATGTCGTACTCCGCGCCGTACGCGAGCAACTATCCCTGGGCCAGCTGGGCATCCCGTACCTTCCCGGTCATGGGAAACCACGAGTTTGACAGCGTCTCGGGGACGGGCGGCCAGCAACCGTATAGCCTCTTCAACGGCAACAACGCCGCGGGCAACCTCACGTTCCCGGCGATCACCGGCGCCAACGGCGTGGCCACGTACGACTTCTCCTACTCGTACCAGGTCGCGCCTGGCTGGCTTCTCGTCGTCGTCAACACGGGCGTCAACTGCGCGCAGCAATCGTGCTCGACGCAGGGCAGCAAGGTGACGAGCGACATCAACTCGTGGCGAAGCAGTCACGGCGGGCACGGCTGCGTGATCGTCGCGATGCACACCGCCCGCTGGAGCACCATGTTCAGCAGCGACGCCGACAACCTGCCCTGGGCTCCGGGCGTCGCGCCCATCTGGGACGCGGCGGTCGGCGCCAAGGCGGACATCGTTCTCCAAGGGCACGCCCACGTCTACGAGGCCTTCGACAAGCTCGACGAGAACGGCGCCTACTCGGCGACCGGCGCCAAGCTCTTCACCATGGGGACCGGCGGCCGCGGGCAGGTGCAGCCCACCAAGTCGAACATCAGCTCGTCGGTGCTCGTCGCATCGCGGCCGTCGCCCATCAACGGCGTCTTGAAGCTCGGCCTGTACTCCGGCGCCTACGGCTACACCTTCGAAACCGCGGCCACCAGCGGCCCGCCCGCGTCGTCCAAGGCCTGCAACGTTCCCTGAGGGGACGACCCCATGCGTGCGGCGCACCTGGCCGGCATCGCCGTCGCCGCCTTCCTCCTCGCGCTGCTGGTACCGTCCGCCGCCGAGGAGCGGTCCGCGCTCCGCGAGGCTTGCGTCTCGGCTTCGAACGCCCAGAGCTGCGACGAGGCGGGCGACCTGATCGAGCGCGGCGAGCTGCGGGCCGGCTACCCTGAGGAGGCAGGTCTCTACTTCGCGCTTGCGTGCGAACGCGGCCTCGCGCGTTCGTGCCGGCGTGCCCAGCCATGGGCCAGGCGGTACTCGGACTACGAATCGTTCGAGATCGACGTCGGCTGCATGCTCAGGCGAAACGGCTTCGCCTGCGAGGAGGTGGCGAACGCGCTGCGCGGCGAGCGAGACGACGACGGCGCCGCGGTCGAAAGGCTCGCGCTCGCCCGCTCGAGGATGCGGCGTGCCCTCCGTCTTTACCTCGATGGTCGCGCGCGGCACGACGCCGAGAGCTGCCTCGGCGCGAGCCGTGTCCATTCCGCGGGTTTCGGCGTGCCCTGGAGTCCCCGGGACGCCCTCGCGAGAGAGTCCGACGCGTGCGAGCTCGGGTTGCCGGCGGCGTGCGAGCGCGCGGGCGACCGCCAGGCTGCCGCGGAGGCGGTCCCCCTCTACCGGAGGGCGTGCGAGCTGTCGCCGAGCTCGCCGCACGCTTGCCTGAAGCTCGCGCGCGCGTACGAGTCCGCGGGAACGCAAGCGGAGACGATTGCGACGAGCTACAGGCGCGCGTGCGAGCTTCTCGCGTTCGACGCGTGCGCCTGGGTGGCCGGCCGCGTCGAGAGCCTCGACGGCGAGTCTCCCGGCGTGGTCGAGGCGTTTCGCCGGTGGTGCTCTTCCGGCTCGCCGCGCGCGTGCGATTTGGCGAACCGCCCGGCGAGGTAGACCATCACGGCGGCGTGAACGCCGCGAGCTCGCCGATGCCGAGGGCGCGCTCCAGGGTCGAGACCTCATCGAGGACGTTCTCGTAGAGGTGGTCGCCGAACGCCGCGCGCTCGCTCTTCTCGAGCGCCTCGCGCAGGCTCTCGTACTCGCTCCGTGATACGGCCTTTCGGAAGCTCGGAAAGAGCACCGTGTTCTCCTGGGCCGCGTGGGGACGGTACATGCGGACGAAGAGCCGCAGCGCTTCGACGAGCCGCCCGCGCGTCGCAGGTTCGCGGATGCGGGCGAGGGTGGCCAGCTCGATCACCGCGCTGGTGAGTCTCCGGCCGGACGCGTGCTGGCGGCGCAGCGTCTCGATGAGGCCGATCTCGGCTCCGATTCGCTCCAAGCGCGGAAACACGTGCTGCTCCTCGTCGCGCTCGTGATGGTCTTCGATGTAGCGCCGCACGATCCCGCCTGCTCTTGCGAGCGTCTCGGGCGCGAAGTCGCCCCCCGCTTCGAGGCGGCGGGCCCCTTCCTCGTACACGAGGAGCACCCGGTCGAGCACGGCGTGCTCGCGCATCAGGTCCTCGAGAGGAGTGTCTTCGACCTCGACCCACGTGTCGGCGTCCGCGTCGCCGCGGTCGTCCGTGGCCGCCGGCCCCCTGGGCAGCGCCGTGCGCTTCGCGAGCGTGCCGAGCCCGAGCCCGAGAGCCGCGGCGGCAGCCGCACCGCTCGCGCGCACGAAGAACCCGCGGCGAGATTGGCTCTTGGTGGCGGGCATCTGCGCGCGAAGAGGCTAGCGCGAAGCGCGACGTGAGCGAGGCGTGAAAGCCGGTTCGGTCCTCCTGCGTCACGCCCCCTGCGACGCGTGCGAGCGGCCCATCACTGGCAGCTGTAGCGCGCGAGCGTCAGTGTCTGCACGTGTCCGCCGCCGTCGGCGCTGCGCTCCGTGTAGCCGCCGACGACGAGCTTGCCGTCCGGCTGCAGCGCCTGCACGTTGATCGAGTCCACGTACGGAGAGTCGGAGAAGGGCGTGACGAGCTTGCCGCCGGGGGCGAGCGTCGGGTCGAGTTGTCCGTCCGCCGTGTACCGCGCGACGCCGATGTCCAGCAGCTTCCCCCCGTCGATCGGTTCGAGCGCGGCGCCGGCCACGAGGAGCCCATCGCCCGGCAGCAGGGAGACGCCTACCGCGTAGTCGCTCGCGCCGACGAAGGCGGTCCCTGTCATGCCGCCGTCGCCGAACGACGGATCGAGGCGGCCGTCCCCGGTGTAGCGCACGAGGAGGGAGTTGCTCGCGAGCGGACACGCTGGCCAGCATGACCAGGACCGGGATGCAGACGAAGGGTCGACGCGGCGACGAAGGCATGAGGAGCGCTCCTTAGCGCATTGCGCATTTCGTGCCGCCGGCGTGCGGAATCGCCGCGTGCGCGCCCGCTCGCTCTTTCTCGCCGCGTGCGAGGGCGAGGCGCTCCGCGCGCAGCCTTGCATTTCGGAATGCGACGTTACGTTTTCCGATGTGACACCGGGGTGCCTCGAGCTCAGGGCAGCCAAAGCCCCCGCGCGCTCTTCCGCGCGCGGGGGCCCGACTCACCCGGCAGCCGCCTTCCGGGCTGCCGACTTCTCCGTCGCCCGCGCGCCTCTCAGGAAATCACGAGAGACACCGGCTGGCTCCAGTCCCCTTCGCCCAGGCGCGTGAGGGCCCGGTACCGGAACTGCACGTTCGCTCCCGGCACCAGGCCCAGAATGGTCGTCTTGGCCTGCAGCGTCGACGGCGCGCCGATCCACGTCTTGCCGCCGTCGGTGCTGTACTCCCATTCGTACGCCGCGCGCCGGCCGGCCGATGCGGCGCGGACGGTCGCGACGCCCGTGACGGGCCCCGCCTTCACCGTGAAGGTGCGTGCGTGGCGCGTCGGGGTCTTGCGCACGGCGACGCCGGCGCTCTCGATGACCGACGCGGAGATCTCCGCGTTCGCGTCGGCCACCACCTGGACGTAGCCCCTCAGCTGCTTCAGCAGCCTGATGAGCGCCGCCTTCTTCTCGTTGCGCGTGGCGATCGTGCCTTTGGCGCGCGTCAGCGCGGCGGTCGACACGAGTGACGAAGTCGTCAATCGAGCAGCACGACTTTTCGACGAGGGACCGTCTTTCGTCAATCCGAGGGACGGCCAGTGCGTGCGGACCGCGCCACTCCGGGGGCCGTCGTCGTCCCTCACTAGAGTTAATCGGAAACCCCCCGATTTCGTGTCACGCTCGGGAGCCGATTTGGAGGATGGTGTAGGTGTCTCTCCAAACCGCGACGGAGGGAGAGTTGGAAAACAAGCTGGGAAGACGGGGAAGTTTAGCGGGGATCTACACGGGGCTCACGCGCCGACTTGCCTGCCACGCTTGCCTCGTCTGAGCCCCCCGAAATCCTTCCCGTCTTCCCGGCTTCTTTTCCAATTCTCTCTCCTCTCCTGCGTGCCGTCCGTCGACGCCGGCGAGTGGCCCATCCACGGCATCCGTACCGCGCGAGCGTTCGCCTCGACCCGACGCCAATTCGGCTCGCACTGCCGGCCGCCTTACGGCGTGCGCCGCCGTGCAACCTTGCCGACGCTCGGCCGCGACACGCCCGGCGCCCCCTGCTGCGCGAAGTACGCGCGCAAGACGTCGCGCGCGACCACGTTGGCCTTCACGTGCCACGTCGGCCCGTTGACGACGAGCACCGCGACGGCGACCTGGCGCTCGTCCGGCTGCGGGCGGCTCGGCGCGAAGCCGGTGAACCATGTGTAGTACCGCTGCGCCCCACCGTCCGTGAGCGTCCCGGTCTTCCCGGCCACGCCGATTCCCGGGAGAAAGGCCCTGCCGCGTCCGTCGTGGAACGCCTTGAAGCTCGTGCCCTCGCTGACGGTGTGCTCCATCATCGTGGCGACCTCCTCGGCGGTCTCGCGCGCGATCGCGCGATGGGACGCCGGCGGCTCCGGCGCCGACCAGACCGCCGCGCCATCGGCCGCGGCGAGGCGATCGACAAGCCGCGGCTGCACCGCCTCGCCCCCGCGGGCCACGATCGCGCTGATGGCGGCGGCCTCGAGCGGCGACAACGTCGTATTCCAGAAGCCCGCGGCCGTGCGGGCGAACTCGAGCGGCTCGAGCGGGACATGCACCGCGCTCGGCTGAACGGGGACGTCGAACGGGATGGCTTGCCCGTAGCCGAAGCGCCGCGCCATCGCCTCGAGCTGCGGTGGCGACAGGTGGGCCGTCGCCAGGCGCGCGATGACCGTGTTGACGCTATGGCCAATCGCGCCGGCCAGCGTCACGCACGACTTGTCGCGCGCCGGATTGTCGACGAGATCGGCGGCGGTGATGCGCTGCTCGCCACCCGAGTAGCATTGTCGCGTGTCCGGCCCGAGGTGGGCCTCTTCGACCAGGGCCGCGGCGGTGATGATCTTGAAGACGCTGGCGGAGGGCGCGGTCGCCTCGACGCACAGGTCGCGTGCAGGCCCGGAGGCGCCCTCGATGTGGCTCGCGTAGACGAGCAGGCGGCCCGTCGCGACGTCGATGAGCACGGCGGCCGCCTCCGGCACGTGGTGCGCGCCCATGATCTGGAGAGCCGTTCGCTGGAGCTCGGGATCGAGCGTGAGGTGCGCCGTGCCTGCATCGGCGCGCGCCGTCAGGCTGTCGCCGTCGGTCGACATGTGCGCGAGATCGAGCCCGGCGAGCGGCTCTTGCGGCACCGGCTGCGGCACGGGGCCCGGCTCGGGCTCGTGCGCCGCGGGCACGCTCTGCGACAGCGGTACGGCGACGACGGACGCGGACTCGGCCGGGGCGGGGCTCGACGCCGGCGCGTGCTGCGCCCTGCACCCGGCGAGACCGGCGAGGGTCGTCGCCGCGATCGCGAGACGAAGCGAGCGCCGCATACGCTACGGTGTGGCACGGGCCCGAGCGGCCGGGCAAGAAAAGCGGACGCACTCGCGATCCGCGCCGCGATGAGGCATAGGTGGAAGCCGTGATGGGTCTCCCGAACCGCCCTCTCGCCGCCGCGCTCGCGCTCGCGCTGGCGACCGTGCTCGCGACGCGGATGGTGGGCGCGGATACGCGCGTGTCGGTGCCGGGCGGCGGAGGACTGGGTCCTCTGGAGGTCGAGGTCGACCTCGCCGCCCGCGTCGTTCTCGCGAACGGAGCGCGCCTGCCCATCGACCCGCAAGCGCCGACGGAGGAGGCCACGGCCGAGGCCATCGCCGTCGACGGCGGCAAGCACGTCGTGCACGTCCGCGTGCAGGCCAAGGACGCGCGCGCGAACAATCCGGCGTGGGAGGCGGTCCTCGCCGCGGGGCAGGCGCTGCCTCTCTTCGCGGGCATGACGGGCTACGTCTACGGCGACCCCGGCGAGAGGTGGGGCCCCGCGGTCGAGGTCGTCGAAAACGGCGCGAGCCGCGTCGTGCTCACCGGGAGCGTGCGAGAGGACCTGGGTGTCTGCGGTCTCGAGAAGACGCTGCTCGATCCGCAGGCGCTGTACCCCTCGCTCGAGTTTCGCACGGCGACGCTCCAGCGCCTCGACGCGGCGCACATCGAATCGGCCGTGCCCATCGCGGCGACCGACAAGGGGCCGCAGCCCGACGCGCCGCTGGCGTCGCTGCTCGTGGCGACGGGGACCAGCGTTCCCGACTCGCGCGGGGCCGAGCTCACGGACGGAAAGCTCGACACCGTGTGGAGCGAGCGCAGGCCGTCCATCGGCCAGGGCGAGTTCGTGCAGATGGCGGCGCCTCGCGAGGTACCCATCTCGCGCCTGCAGATCGTCGTCGCGCCCTCCAAGCCGGACCCGAACGGCGCGGCGCCGAAACACTTCTTCCTGGTCACGTCGGCGCAGACCTTTCTCGTCACCATGCCCGGCGACGCCTGGCTCAAGCCGGGCGAGAGCTACGAGATCGCCTTTCCCGAGCCCATCGAGACCTCTTGTCTCGCGCTCGTGCTCAGCGACGCCTACACGCGCGGGCTGCGCCACCCGGACGTGAGCCTCGCCGAGGTCTACGCGTACAGCGAGTTCGACAAGCCGGGCGCCCAGCTCGACGACGTGGCCAAGAAGCTCTCGAGCGAGCGCGGGAACGCCGCGGCCGAGCTCCTCCGGCGCGCGGGTCCGGGAGCCTTGGGCGCTGTCGAGAGGCAGTACGAGGGTCTCGAACCGCGAGGTCGCGCGCGTGCGATCGACGTCGCCGCGAGCACCGAGGCGTGCGAGCAGGCGGGCCCACTCCTGGTGCGCGGCCTGTGCGAGAAGAGCGGTCAGGCCCCGCGCAAGGCGCGCGAGAAGCTCGAGAGGTGCCGCGGCGCGACGCCGGTTCTCGTGGCCCAGGTGCGCAACGAGGCGAGCGCGCGCGCGTGCGTCGCGCCGACGCTAGCCACGATCGCGCCGCTCGAGGCGCTCGAGCCCATCGCCGACGGGCTGGCCGCGACGCCCGAGAGCAATCACGAGACCCGGTCCGTGCTGCGCGCGGCCTTCGCGCAGGCGCTGAGGTCCGTGCCTCCGGGGAGAATCGCGCCCCTCCTCGGCGACGCGAAGCGGAGCCCGGGGGCGCGCCTCGAGCTGCTGCGCGCTGCGCAGGGGCGCCTCTCGGAGGCGACGGCGGAGAGCGACGCCATCCTCGCGGAGCTCGCGCGCGGCGCCCCGCCCATGCGGACGCGCTACCTCGTGCTCGAGCCGCTGGCCGAGCTCGCGCGTTCGCAGGATCGCGCGGCCGGCGCGCGCCTCGCCGAGGCTATCGTGCGCGACGCGGACTGGCCGGTGCGCATGCACGCGGCGGAGCTCGCCGAGGGGTTGCCCGACGCGCAGCCCGCGCTCGTCACGGCCGCTCGTGACGCCGAGCCTCGCGTGCGGGAGGCCGCGCTCAGGGCGCTCTCGTCGTCGCAGGCTCCCGGCGCGGCCGACGCGGCGTCCGCGGTGCTCGCGAACGAGGGCTGGTCTTTCGTGAAGGTGCAGGCGGTCGCCGTCCTGGCGGTCGCGCCTGCGGCCACCCGAGACGCCGACCACGCGCTCGCAGCGGCCGTTCACGACGCCTCGCCGCGCGTGCGAGGTGCGGCGCTCATCGCGCTCGGCAAGCGTCGCGCGACGTCCGCCCGCGACGCGGTGCGCGAGCGCCTCGGCGACACGCGCGAAGACCCCGACGTTCGCGCCGCAGCGGCGGAAGCGCTCGGCGCGATGTGCGACGCGCGCGACGCCAATCCGCTCACCGAGCTTGCGCGGTCGCTCGGGGCGCCGGGCACGACGGACGAGCAGCAGCGGGTCGCGCTCGCGGCGCTCATCGGCCTCGCCGCGCTCCAACCCGGCGACCTGCGCGCACGGCTCGAGCCGTTGCTCTCGCCGAGGTCGCCGCCCGCTCTCCGCGCGGCCGCGCAGCAGGCGCTCTCCGCCCGAGGTGCGTGCCGGTAGTGTCCTGGGCAAGAGAGAAAAGGTTCTTGGCACGATCGCAGCGGTCTTGCTCGGCGCCTGCTGCCGGTCTCTCGGCTACTCGCAGACGCTGAACCCGATGAGGTAGACGCTCGCCTGGCAGGAAGTGTTGGCCGGACAATCCGGTGCGCTGGTATCGCAGAACTGGACCTGGGAGACCCCGTTGTTCGAGCTATTGCACTCGAGCTGGCAAGAGACGTCCGCGTAATAACCGCTGTGCTGCTCCCCGCAGCACAATTGCCCCGCGGGGCACTGCGAGCTCGTGCTGCAGGAGACGGGCGTGTTGCCTTGACCCAGACAGTCGTTCGCATTCGCGCTGCAACTCTGAACGCCGCTGGGGCTCGCGCAGCAGAATTCACCGGGCGAAGAACATCGGGCATTGCCGCAGGCGATGCCCTCGCCTTGGCCCGAGTCGTCGCCGGAGATCCCGTCGTTCGCAGCCTCGGAATCGCCTGGGGTCCCATCGAGGGCGCTCAGCGGCGGCGGCGCGTCCGTTCGCACGTCGGCGCCCTCTGCCGATCCGTCGGCGGTGGCGCTCCCCTCGGGGGCCATGGCATCGCCGACGCCTGGGTGCGCCGCGTCGATCATCGACCCACCCGAATCGTGGCCGGCGTCGGAGGCGCCGAGATCGGTGACCGCGCCGCTGCAGGCGGGCACGGCCAGACATATCGACGTCGTCACGAAGATCTTACCGAGGTGCTCCGAGGTGGCTTTCATGTACATACCCTGAATACGCGCGGAGACTCGTGGAGTGTCGCCGATCGATTGAGCGGCAGCGGCACGACGCGCCCACGCGGCATTCGCGTAAGCCCTTCTTCGACCAAGACAACGAATGACAGCGGAGCCCGGACTCCGAGCGCGGCGCCAGGTGGCAAGCAGCAACAACCGCACCAACTTGCCTTGCCCAGCCACGTTGCTCTTGTCTTGGTCCTTATCTTTTGCCGGCCATGGGCGCCGCTTGGGATGCAACGACCCTGGAGATGGGCGAACAGGTTCCGCGTTTCTGCCCGTGGACTCGATGCTGCCAAACACAGCGCCACCGAAGCCGATGGCTTCAACGGGCAGACCAGCCTTCCGCTGGGGACGACGACGTGGTTCGAGCTCGGCGCGCGGGGAGCCGCTCCCGCCGGAGATCGACCACGCGGTCGGGCCGCTCTAGGCGGCGCTCGCAGGCGTCGGAGCCGGTTTTGGATTGGTTGAACGAGGTGTGATGCGGTGCGAACGCTCTCTCGGGACACGAGATCGGGACAGCTGCCGTTCCGGGACATTCGCGCTAAACCCTCCGCACGATGAGTGGCCCCACCCGCATTTCCCCGAAAGAAGCGAGCGAGAAGCTCGCCGAAGGCTGGACCTACGTGGACGTCCGCACCGTGGAGGAGTTCGAGGCCGGCCACCCGCCCGGCGCGGTGAACGTGCCGATCATGCACGCGGGCGGCGGCGGCATGACTCCCAACCCGGACTTCTTGCGCGTGATGAACGCGGCCTTTCCGAAGGACGCGAGAGTCGTCGTCGGCTGCAAAGCAGGCGGCAGGTCGCTGCGCGCCGCGCAGATGCTGGCGGCCGAGGGATTCACCGGCGTGCTCGATCAGCGCGCCGGCTGGGACGGCGCGCGCGACCCGTTCGGGAAAGTCACGGAGCCCGGCTGGGCGCCGGCCGGGTTGCCGACCGAGCAGGGCCAGCCGAGCGGTCGCGCGTGGGCGGACATGAAGCGAAAGGCCGGCTGAAGGTTCACCGCGCGCGCGCTCGGTCGTAGTCGGCCGCGGCGTGCTCGACGACCTCGAGATCGCGCGACGCCCGCTCGGCCTCCGCCTGCAGCTCGGCGGTGAAGATGGTCAGCCCCCAGAGGCCGTTGTCGCGCCGGCGAAAGGGGTAGCGCGTCCCGCGCGCGGTCACGACCGTCGCGCGCTCTCCCTGGGTCTCGACGCGAGCCACGCCGGAGAGATCGCGCTCGAGCCGCTGGATCCATCCGCGCCGCGCGGCCAGGAGCGCGAAGGCGTCGGGCCCGTCGTGCGCCTCTGCCTCCGCGCGCCACGCATCGAGGAGCGGCGCGGCCTGATCGGCCGGATAGCTCGAGCGCACACGGTCGCAGGCCTTGCGCCGGGTATCCTGGAGCGTGAAAGAAGCCCACTGCGCCTCGGTCTCGAGGTAGGCGAACGCGTCGCGCGGCCGCCGGTCGGCCACCGCGAGCGCGATGCGCGCGTAGGCGCCCTCGGGCGACGACTCGGGAGGGAAGGGACGATGCGCGACGGCAAACGAGCCTGCCGCGACCAGGAGCGCGAGGACGACGGCGAGCAGAACGACGGGGCGGCGGAACATGGAGACCCGAGCGAGCGCGGAGCAGCTCCGGGGATAGCACCCCGGGCCGCCGCGACGGTAGGCTGACGGCGATCCATGTGGAAGGGCTCGCGCATCGTCGTGGTCGTACCGGCGTACAACGAGGCGCCGCGGATCGCGCGTGTGCTGCGCGGACTCCCCGATTGGGTGGACTCGGCCATCGTCGTGGACGACGCGAGCACCGACGGCACGGCCGCGAGAGCGCTGGCCGTCGGCGACGCGCGCGTCGAGGTCGTACGCCACGAGCACAACCGCGGCGTAGGCGCTGCCATCGCGACGGGCTACGCGCGCGCCGCATCGGTCCCCGGCGACGGCCGCGACGCCTTCGTCGTGATGGCAGGGGACGACCAGATGGATGCGCGGGACCTGCCGGCGCTCGTCGCGCCCATCGCGGACGACCGCGCCGACTACGTGAAGGGCGACCGGTTTCGCTCGCCCGGCGTGTCGCGAACCATGCCTTTCGCGCGCCTGCTCGGTGGGCTCGCCTTCTCGCGCCTCACGTCGCTGGCCATCGGAGTGCCCGTCTCGGACAGCCAGTGCGGCTACACGGCGATCGCGCGTGAAGCGTGCGCCCGTCTCGAGCTGGGCGTGCTCTGGCCGCGTTACGGGTACCCGAACGACCTGCTGTCGCAGCTCGCCCTGCGCGGGCTCCGCATCGGCGAGGTCCCGGTGCGGGCGGTTTACGCCGACGAGGTGAGCCGCCTGCGGGCGCGGCACGTGCCCGTCATCGCGGGCATCGTGGCGCGTGCGTGGATGCGGAGGGTGCTGAGCGCGACGTGAGGGTCCACGAGCACGTCTGACCGAGCACGTTCTCGGGCTGGACTGACACACTCGTCATTTCTCCTTCGCAGCCGTGGTCGTTTTCGACGTAGTCGTGGTCGGCTCTCGTAGACGTAGTCGCTGACGCTGACGTGGTCCTGGTCGGAGTACCTGGTCGTGGTCCAGCCTGCGCGGCGGCGTCCATTCACTGCTTCAACCGCGTGAGCATCGCTACGGTTCGCACCAGGAGCTCGCGGGCTTCGCCGAGCTCGTCGTTCGCCTCGAATCCAAGGGCCTCCATCGCATCGAGGACCGCGGCGCACTCGAGGGCCGAGCCGCGCGCAATCGTGTAGAAGCGCCGGGCATCGCGGTCGGTCTTGCCGCTTCCTTCGGCGATGTTGAGCGGGACCGAGAGTGCGGCGCGCCGAAGTTGATCCGCCAGGTCCGAATATCCACGCGGGACGCGCTGCGCGAGCGTCGAAGACAGGGCGAGGAATCGAATGGTGCATCGGTACACGTCGAGGGACTGAAACCCAAGCATGTCGTCCCTTCGGTCCGGCGTCGCATTGTGTTGCGTGCACAATGCCACCGTCGTGACCACGACCAGGTACTCCGACCAGGACCACGTCAGCGTCAGCGACTACGTCTACGAGAGCCGACCACGACCACGATCACATCACGAGTGGACCACGAGGACGACCACGAAGAAGTGACGAATCCTCAGTCGCGCGGGAGTCTGTTCTCGCGCGCCGTCCGCTTCCCGGCTCGTCTGCTTCGAACTACGCCCTACTCGCCGAGCGTGCGCTGCAGGATTGCGGGCACGTGAGCGAGCGCCCGGTCGATGTCGAAGGCCTCGTCGAGCTTTGCCGCGGGAAGGCGTTTCGAGACGTCGAGGTCGGCCGCCAGGAGATCGCGAAAACTCCCCTCTCCGCGCCACGCCCGCATCGCGTTGCGCTGAACGAGGAGGTAGCCCTCTTGGCGGGGCATCCCCGACTCGACGAGCGCGAGGAGCACCGCCTCGCTGAAATAGAGCTCCGCGGCTCGCTCGAGGTTTCGCTTCATGTTGTCCGGATAGACGACCAGGCCCTCGACGAGGCTCGCAGCTCGCTCCAGCATGAAGGCGAGCGTGGACGTCGCGTCGGGGGCGATCATCCGTTCCACCGACGAATGCGAGATGTCCCGCTCGTGCCAGAGCGCGACGTCTTCGAGCGCCGGCACCACGGTGGCACGGACGACGCGCGCGAGGCCGCAGAGGTTCTCGCTGCCTATCGGGTTGCGCTTGTGCGGCATCGCGCTCGAGCCCTTCTGTCCCGACGGTGAAGGCCTCCTCGGCCTCCGCCACTTCGCTCCGCTGCCAGTGGCGCACGTTGGTCGCGAGGCGCTCGATGCCGGCTGCGACGACCGCGAGCGTGGCGAAGAACACCGCGTGCCGGTCTCGCGCGACCACCTGGGTGGACGCGGTCTCCGGCTCGAGGCCCAGGCGAGCCAGCGCGCTCTTCTCGATCTCGGGCGACAGATGGGCGTACGACCCGACGGCCCCCGCGATCTTTCCGACCGCGATCTCGCGCCGGGCGGCCTGCAGGCGCGTCGCGCGCGCGCGCGAGCTCGGCATGGTGGCCGGCCAGCGCCAGCCCGAAGGTGATCGGCTCCGCGAAGATGCCGTGGCTGCGCCCGATCATCGGCGTCTTCGCGTGCTCGTGGGCGCGCGCGGCGAGGGCGTCGAGCAGGCGCTCGCAGCGCAGAATCAGCTTGTCGGCTCGCCTCACGGAGCAGAATCGCCAGCGCCGTGTCGAGCACGTCGCTCGAGGTCATGCCCCGGTGGAGCCAGCGCGCGTCGGGCCCGGCGAGCTCCTCGACGTGCGTGAGAAAGGCGATGACGTCGTGCTTGGTCGTCCGCTCGATCTCCTCGATGCGCGCCGGGAAGAGCACGAGGTTCTTCAGGCGAATCGACGCGGCGGTCCCCGCGGGCACGAGTCCCGCGGCCTCCATCGACTCGCATGCTGCCAGCTCGACATCGAGCCACACGGCATACCGCCGCGCCGGCGACCAGAGCTCCGCGAAGTCCGGGGGGGTGTACCGCGGGATCACCCGGGCGCGAGTAGCATGCGACCTCAGGCCCTGCCATAAACCGGGACGGCCGCGCCGCTGACGTCGCGGGAGTCGTCGCTGAGCAGAAACGCGATCACGGCCGCGGCCGATGGGAGCGTCACCCATTTCGAGGGGTCGGCCTTGGGCATGGCGGCACGGTTTGCGGGGGTGTCGAGCGTGCTCGGGAGGACTGCGTTGAGCCGCACCCCTTGCTCGAGCACCTCGGCGGCGACGGCCTGCGCGAGCGCCACGACCGCAGCCTTCGACGCGGCGTACGCCGCGGCGCGGGCGCTCGTGGCAGGCTGCACGGCGGCGCGCGACCCGACGACGACGATGCTCCCGTGCTTCTGCGCGACCATCGGCGGGAGCAAGGCTCTCAGCGAGCGATGCACCGTCTCCAGGTTTGCGGTCATCATCGCGCGCCAGACGTCGTCGTTCGCCTCCTCGTGGAGCGGCTTGCCGCCGCGCCACGCCCCCGCGATGAGGGCGGCTCTCGACGGCGGCGCCCCGAGCTCGCGGGCGACGCGAGGCATCGCCTCCGCCCACGTGGACTCGAGCGCGATGTCGCCGGTGACGACGCAGCCGCCGCCCAGCTCGGAGGCGAGCGCCTCGAGCCGCTCCCGCGCGTGCGGTCCGTCGACGAGCGCGAGCCGGTGGCCGCGGCCGGACAGCGTGCGTGCCACCTCCGAACCGAGCGCCCCCGCGGCACCCGTGACGAGAGCTACCTCCGACGTCGCCATGCGGCGAGGCTACTCTCTTCTCGTCATTCAGGCCGCTTCGTCGCGCATGTCGACGAGCTTGGCTCGCAGCTTCCCCCACGCGCGCTCCTCGATCTGGCGCACGCGCTCCTTGCTCACGCCGAGCTTCACGCCGAGCTCCTGCAGCGTCTGCGGCTCGTCGCTCATGATCCGTTCGCGCACGATCATGCGTTCGCGGTCGGTGAGCGCGCCGAGGGCTTCGCCGACCGCGGAGCGCGCCCGGTTGCGGCGTTGCTGCGCGCTCGCTTCGTCTTCGGGATTCGGCGCGGCGCCGGCGACGCGATCGAGCATGGGCCCGTGTTCGTCCGTCTGCGCGTCGAGGCTGGCTTCTCGGGCCACCAAGAGAGGCAGCAGCTGCTCCACGCGATCGAGCGACAGGCCGCTCGAGGCGGCGAGAACCGAGGGGTCGCTCTCGCGGGTCTTGCGATAGGCGCGGAGCGCCCGCCGTTCGGCCTTGGTGGTCCCGAGGCGCACGACGCGATACGCGCGCACCACGAAGTCGCGGATCTCGGCGCGAATCCAGTACGCGGCGTACGTCGCCAGGCGGCATTCCCGGTCCAAGTCGAACTTGGCGGCCGCGCGCAGCAGGCCGATGTTGCCCTGCTGCACGATGTCCTCGAGCGGGACCCCCCAGCGGCGGTACTCGAGCGCGATCGACACGACGAACGGCACGCACGCCGCCACGAGCTTGTCTCCCGCGCGCTTGTCTCCCGCGCGCCAGCGCCGGGCGAGCTCTCGCTCCGCCTCTCGTTCCAGGGGCGCTATGCCCGCTACGCTGCTCCGGTACGCTCGCATCGCGCGACTCTCGCTTGCCAGCATCGGCGTCTCTCCTTTCGGCCCCGCCCGGAGGAGCTGGTGCATGGCGGGTGCCATGCGTAACGCGCGAGAATCGCGCATGACACGCATTCGATGCGCGCAACGGCGCACTGCGGCGTCGATTTCGAGCGCACGTTTTGCGCGATCAGGATGCGCCCGGTAGCGCGGCCCCCGAGGCGACGGGCGACAAGGGCTCAGACGTCGATCGTCAGGCCTTCGTGCGCCGCGATGGTCTCGGGGAAAAGCGCGCGTGCGCGCTTCTCTTTTTCCCGGACGGCCACGTCGTTCTGGGTGGGGTCGTGGTGGAACAGCACCAGCCGCCGAGCCCCGGCGGCCCGGGCGATTTTTGCGCCCTCTTCGAACGTGCTGTGGCCCCAGCCCTTCTTCGGTCCTCCGATTCCGCCGCTGCCCGCGTACTCCTCGGGCGTGTATTGCGCGTCGTACACGAGGACCGTCGCCCCGCTCGCAAGTCGAACGAGCTTGTCGTCGATGCGCCCCTCGTAATGCTCGGTGTCCGTCGCGTAGACGACCGCCTTGCCCTCGTGCTCCAGCCGGAACGCGAAGACACCCTGCGGGTGGTTGCCGCTGGCGGTCGTCACGCGCGCCGTGCCCCCCGCGCCGTCGTCGATGTCGACGGATTCTCCCTCGCGAAGGTCGCGGAAGATCATCTTGGCGCCCATGGCGCTCAGGTGGACCGGAAAGTTCGGATGGTCCATCTGGCCGGCGAGCGTCTCCTCGAGAGTGCGCGAGACGTTGTTGCCGCCGTAGAGGTAAAACACGTTGCCGGCGACGAACGCGGGCTCGAAGAACGGGAACCCCTGGATGTGGTCCCAGTGCACGTGGCTGAAGAACATGTGCGCGGTCAGCGGCATCTCCTTCAGCAGCTTCTTGCCGAGCAGGCGCAGCCCCGTGCCGCCGTCGAAGATGAGGACGGCCTTGTTCGCGCGCACCTCGACGCAGCTCGTGTTGCCTCCGAACTGGACCGTGTTGGATCCCGGCGTGGGGATGCTCCCGCGGACTCCCCAGAACGTCATCTGCATTTCGTCGGTGGCTCCTGTCGGCTGAGCGGCGCGCGGCGACTTTCAGAGCGTACCTCGGCGGGAAGAAGAAAGGTATTCCTCTCCTCGTGCCCGATCTCAGCGCAATCGTGGTTCTCGGTTGCCGGGCTATCCTCGATGCGTCCGGGCGCCTTCGCGCGGGGGCGCTCGAGGCGCGTCTCGACGCAGCGGCGCGGCTCTACGCGCTCCGCGGAGGGGACCGGACCCTCGTCGTGGCGAGCGGCGGCCGCTGCTGGGAGGGGGCGGGGGTCGAAGCCGACGTGATGGGGCGCGAGCTCGCGCACCGGGGCGTGCCCGAGCGAGCCATCGTCCGCGAGCGGTGCTCGCTCTCGACGCGGGAGAACGCACGCTTCGTCCGGGAGGTGCTGGCGCGCCGATTGAGGAGCACCGAGCCGGTCGCCCTCGTGACCAACGACTGGCACATGCCGCGTGCGGGGGCGCTCTTTCGTCGCGCGGGCCTCGTCGTGGAGCCGGTGCCGGCCGCGCCCGCAGACGCCCCGTGGCACACCCGCGTGTGGCGCCGCGCGCGGGAAGGGATGCTCGTATGGCTGCTGCTTTCGGCGGCCGTCGTGCTGGGGGCGTGTTCCCGGCGAGATTCTCCGAAGCCCGCGCCGGCCGGCGCACCGGCCTCCGGCGCGCTTGCCGTCGACCTGTCCGCGATTGAAGCGGCCGAAGATCGGCGCAGCGCTCGAAGGATCCCCGCCGAGGCGCAGCGCGGGCCCCCGGCGGTTCGCCGGCGCGCCGCCCGCGCGCTGGCGCGCATCCTCGACGGCGACGACGGTCCGCTGCTGCGCGCGCTCGGCGACGAAGATCCGGAGGTCGTGGCCTGGGCGGGCTACGGCCTGGGCGAATCGTGCGGAGGGGGCGACGCCGCCGAGCGCGCGCACGTTCGTGCCCTGGCCGCACGCCTGGCCTCTCTCGAGGACATGCACGCGCGCTCCGACCTGCTAGGCGTCTACGCGGCCCTGGTTCGCGCCCTCGGCCGATGCGGGGGAGACGAGGCGGAGCAGACGCTTCGCGCGTTTTTGCAACGGGCCGCTCGAGGCGCCGGCCAGGGCGCGGAGGCCGCGGCGTACGCGCTGGGGGACATCGCGTCGCGGCGGGGCGCGCTCTCCCCGAGCTCGGCGGCGGCTCTCCTCGATGCCGCCCAGGGTTCGCCGCCCGTCGATGCCGCGCTCTACGCGTTCGGACGCGCCGAGCTCGCGGCAACCGCAGACCTCCGCGCGCGCTTGCTCGCCGCCGCCCGAGCCGCCCTCGCGCGGCCTGGTCCTGCGCGCATCTTCTCCGTACGAGCGCTCGGCCGCTCCGGCAGCGCGGATGCCGCAGCGGATTCGCGCGCGTCCTCGCCTCCGGCGAGTTCACGCCCGCGGAGCGCGCCGAGGCTGCCCGTGCGCTCGGAGGCATGCACGGGGCGGGGCAGTCGGCTCTGGGTGAGGCGCTGCGCGCGCTCCGGGCGGACGGTCGCGGCAGCCGAGTCGTCGAAGGCGACGCATTCGGGGTCATGCTCGCCACGCTGCGAGCGTTCGGCGACGACTGGCCCCCGACCGCCGAGGCCGACCTCGGGCCGCTGGCTCGACTCGAGCCCGAGGACGCCGCCCCACCGCCTGCGCTCCGGCGCCTCTCGGCGTTGCGGTGCGCCGCCGCGGGGCGACTGGCGCGCGGCGCGTGGGACGCCGAAGTGCTGAAGCATTGCGACCTCGCCGACGGCGAGGCCGGCGAGAGCGCGAGGCTCGGCGCGCTCGATCGGGGGCCGCTGACGAGGACACGACGGGCCGCGTGGCTCGAGCTCGCCCGGTCGAGGCACATCCGGGTGCGCGAAGCCGCGCTCCAGGGCATCGAGCGGCATCCGGAGCTCGGCGATGCAGCCATCGGCTTGCTCGCGGATGCGCTCGCGTCTCCCGAGCCGGGCGTCGTGGCGACCGCGGCCGACCTGGCGCGAGCGCACCCCGATCGCCTCCTGGTGCTCGCCCAGCGCGAAAAGCGCGCGGCGCTCGACCCGCGCTCGCCGCCGCCGACCGAGACGGCTGCTCACGAGCTCGACGCGCGCATCGCCGGCGCGCTGCGGTCGGCGCTCGGCCGACCCGTGGGCGGAGGACCTCGTCGAAACACGCGTCGCGCTCGTCGACGCTTCGGTCGCGCTCGGGTTGGAGGAGTGGAGGGACTACGCACACCGCGCCTGCCGCGACTCGAACGCGACCGTGCGTGCACGCGCGGCCAAGGCGCTCGCCGCGGCCGGCGAGCAGAACGTCACGTGCGCCAACCCCGACGCGGAGCCGGCGCAGGCCGCGGAAATCGGCCACGAGCTCACCCGCCCGGTGCGCGTGGTGCTCGAAACCGACGCGCCGTCCCTCGAGCCCGGGAGCACCCTGGCGCTGCGGCTGGACCCCGCGCTCGCGCCGATTGCCGCGACGCGCTTCGCGTCGCTCGCGCGCTCCGGCTTCTACGACGGTGTCGCCGTCCACCGGGTCGTGGCCGGGTTCGTCGTGCAGCTCGGCGATCGCGGGGGGACGGGTACGGCGGGTGCGGGCGGCTTCTGCGTTGCGAGACATCGCCCGTCCCCTTCGGTGCGCTCGACGTCGGCGTGGCGCTTGCTGGTCGCGACACCGGGTCGAGCCAGATCTTCGTGGCGCTGTCGCGCCAGCCGCACCTGGACGGCGAGTATGCCTGGGTCGGACGCGCCGAGGGCGATTGGGACGGCATCGCCGAGGGGGACGTGGTACGCGAAACGCGCGTGGAGGAGTGAGGCGACGTGAGCCCGTTCGACTGGAAGAGCCAGGTTGTGGTCATCACAGGGGCCAGCGCCGGAATCGGCGCCGCACTCGTCCGCGAGGTCGCGCGGAGAGGTGCCTCCGTGGTGCTCGCCGCCCGGCGCGCCGAGAAGCTGCGCGAGGTGGCCGCCACGCTCCCCACCCCGTGCGCCGTCGTCTCCGCGGACGTCACCAGCCGAGCCGACGTCTCGCGCGTGCTGGCGACCGCGCTCGAACGCTTCGGCGGCGTCGACACCTGGGTGAACAACGCCGGCCGCGGCATGTCCCGGAACGTCGCCGACCTCACCGACGACGACGTCGACACGATGGTCCGCGACAACGTCAAGGCGCCGCTCTACGGCATCCAGGCGGTCCTGCCCCATTTCCAGGCGCGTCGTCGCGGTCACATCATCAACGTGTCGTCCATGCTCGCGCGCATCCCGTACGCGAGCTTCCGATCCGCGTACAGCGCGGCCAAGCATGCGCTCAACTCGCTCACCGAGAACCTGCGCATGGACCTCGAGAAGGACTTTCCCGACATCCGGGTCACGTGCGTGATGCCCGGCGTCGTCGCGACCGAGTTCGGCCTCAACTCGCTGCACGGGGGTGTCGACTCGCGGACGCTGCCGGGCAGCCAGTCGGCGGAGGAAGTCGCGACCATCATCGCCGACGTCATCGCGGCGGGCCGCACGGGCGACGTCTACACGCGCCCGGAGGCGCTCGAGCGCGTCGTCCAGTACTTGCGCAAGCTCGCCTCGGAAACGTGACGTTCCATGGGCCTGGGCGAGTCCACGCAGGTGCGCATCGCGGTCGTGCTCGCCGACGTCCTCGGCGAGCCGCCCGGAGTCGCGCGCGAGATCGCCGCGTTTCTCGACGGCTATCTGCGGCGCGTGCCGTTTCAGGCGGCGCTCGGCCTGACCGTCGTCGTGTGGGCCATCCTCTGGCTTCCTCTTCTGTTCGTCGGCATCCCGCTCCCGGCCGACGCGCTGCCGCCGCGGGCGCGCGCCCGTTACATCCGGCGCTGGGCCGACTCGCGCGTCTACTTTCTGCGTGAGGGCTTCTACCTGCTGAAAGCCGTGGCGCTCATGGGTTGGGGCGCGCACGCCAGCGTGCGCGCGCGCCTCGACGTCGGTCCCGTCGCCGCGGAGCGGACGTGACGGCCACGGAGGCGGCCGACTACGTCGTCGTCGGCAGCGGTGCAGGCGGTGCCAGCGCGGCGCTGGTCCTCGCCGAGGCCGGGCGCGACGTCATCGTGCTCGAGGAAGGGCCCGCGGTTCGCGAGGCCGATCGCGCGCAGGGGCCGACCGAGGCGTTCTTGCGTCTCTTCCGCGATCGCGGCACGCAGGTGGCCATGGGGCGGAGCGTCATCCCCATGCTCCAGGGGCGCTGCGTCGGCGGCACCACCGTCGTCAACGGAGCCATCGTGTGGCGCCTGCCCGAGGACGCGTACGAGCGCTGTTTCGGCGCGGTCGGCGCGCGGGACGCCATCCCGCTGCGCGAGCTCGAGCGACGCATGGATCGCATCGAGCGCGACTTGTCGGTCGCGCCCGCGCCCGATCGGCTGCTCGGCGGCAACGGCACTCTGATGAAGCTCGGCGCGCAGAAGCTCGGCTGGAAGGGCCACGCCATCCGTCGCAACGTGCTCGATTGCCGCGGCAGCGGGCGATGCCTCGAGGCGTGTCCGACCCAGCGCAAGCAGAGTATGGAGGTCACGTACCTGCCTCGGGCGGAGGCGCTCGGGGCGCGCGTCCTGGCCGATCACGAGGTGCGACTCATCGAGACCCGCGCTGCGCGTGCCGTGGCCGTCACCGGGACGCGCGCGGACGGCTCGCCGTTTCGGGTGGCTGCGCGTCGGGGCGTCGTGCTCGCGGCGAGCACGGTCCAGTCGCCGTGCCTTCTGCGTCGATCGGGCATCGGGCCCCGCGCCCACGTCGGCGCGCACTTCCGCGCGCACCCCGGAACGGCGGTCGCGGGCGTGTATCGGGATCCGGTCCGCTCGTGGGAGGGCGCCACGCAGTCCTTCGAGATCGACGAGTTTCGGGGCGACGGCTTCAAGATGGAAGTGGTCGGACTGCCGGTCGAGCTCGCGGGCGTTCGCCTGCCCGGTCTCGGCGACGGCTTCCAGCGGGCCATGGGCGACTTCCCCAACATGGCCGTGTGGGGGGTCCAGGTGCGCGCCGAGGCGGAGGGTACCGTCGCGCCGGCGGGCGCCGGGTCGCGCATTTCGTACACGCCGTCGCCGGCCGACATGACGCGCTTCCGGGCGGGCGTCGCGCGTCTGGCCGAGCTGCACTTCGCCGCGGGGGCCGTCCGGGTTTATCCCGGCGTGCACGGGGGGCCCGACGTCCTGCAGTCTCCCGACGAGCTGCCTCGTCTGCGCGACCTTCCGCTCGACCCGCGCGACTACTCGCTCATCTCGAGTCACTTCTTCGGCACCTGCCGGATGTCGCGCGACGCCGAAACCGGGGTCGCGGGCTTCGACGGGGCCGTGCACGGCGTTCGGGGCCTGTCGATCGTCGACGCCTCGGTCTTTCCGACGAATCTCGGCGTCAACCCGCAGCACTCGATCATGGCTCTCGCGATGCTCCTCGCCGAGCGCCTCGCCTCTTGACCCTTTGCACGCGGCCACCAAGCGCGCGTACTCTCCGGAAACCTTGCTCCTCGTAGTGGACGTCGGAAACACGAACATCGTCTTCGGTCTCTTCGACGGAGATCGCCTCGCGTACCAGTTTCGCGTCGAGAGCGCGCGCGGGCGCACGGCGGACGAGTACTCCGTGCAGCTCCGCACGCTCCTGTCCATGCACGGCGTCGCGCCCGACACCGTGCAGGCGGCGATCATCGCGTGCGTCGTGCCGTCGCTCACCGAGCCGATGCTCCAGCTGGTGCGCGGCGCCTTCGGGCGCGAAGCGCTGGTCGTCGGCCCGGGCATTCGAACCGGCATGGCGATCCTCATCGAGAATCCGCGCGAGGTCGGCGCCGACCGCATCGCGGACGCAGTCGCCGGCTACGAGAAGGCCAAGGGAGGTGTCGTCGTCGTCGATTTCGGGACCTCGACGAACTTCGACGTCGTCACCCCCAAAGGCGAGTACCTGGGCGGCGTGCTCGCCCCCGGGTTGCAAATCAGTGCGGACGCCCTTTTCGCGCGGGCGGCCAAGCTTCCGCGAGTCGAGATTTCCAAGCCGCCCCGCGTGGTCGGGCGCAACACCGTGCACGCCATGCAATCGGGCATCGTGTACGGGTACGTCGGCCTGGTGGACGGCCTCGTCGAGAGGCTGCTCGCCGAGCTGGGTTACCCCTGCGCCGTCATCGCGACCGGCGGCCTCGCGTCGCTCATCGCGCCCCTGTCGAAGACCATCGGCGAAGTCGACGACGTCCTGACGCTCACGGGGCTGCGCATCTTGTACGAGCGCAACCGCGCTTGAAGCCGGGGGACGGCGTGCGCCGCGTCGTGGTCCTGGGCGCCATTGCGCTCGCCTTCTTCGTCTCGATCGCGCTCGGCATCTCCTTCGGCAGCGGTTCGGCGACGGCCCTCGATCTGCTGCGCTCGGGGTCGCGCGCGCACGACATCGTGGTCAGCTACCGGCTGCCGCGCGTTCTCCTCGGGGCCGTGGCCGGCGCGGGGCTCGCCTCCGTCGGGGCAGCGTTCCAGGCCGTCTTGCGAAACCCGCTGGCCGACCCGTACGTCCTCGGCGTCTCCGGCGGCGCGGCGCTGGGCGCGACGCTGGCGATCGTGGCCGGGACGGCGAGCATCGGATGGGCGGGGGCCGCCGGCGTGCCCGTCGCGGCGTTCGCCGGCGGCATGGCCGCGACGGGCCTCGTGTGGGGCGTCGTTCGCGGGGGCCGCGCGAGCGGTGCGTCCGTGCTGCTGGGCGGCGTGGTGGTCAACTCGATCGCGCTCTCGTGCATCACCCTCGTCGAGGCCCTGGCGGACCCGGGTCGGGTGCAGTCGCTGCTCTGGTGGCTGATGGGGTTTCTCGACGTCCCCTCCTGGGGGCAGGTCGCGTTCGTCGTCGCTCTACGTCGCGGTCGGCCTCTCCGTGCTCGCCGCCGACGCCGCGCGCATGAACCTCCTCGCTCTCGGAGACGAGCAGGCGGCCTCGCTCGGCGTCGACGTGCGCTCGCTCGAGCGACGGACGTTCTTCGCCTGCGCCGTGGTCGTCGGGGCGGTCGTCAGCGCGACGGGGCCCATCGGCTTCGTCGGTCTCATCGTCCCGCAGGCGGTCCGGCGCCTGATCGGGCCGGACCTGCGCACGCTGATCCCGTCGTCGGCCCTCGCGGGCGGCGCGATGCTCGTCGCGTGCGACCTGCTGGTGCGCGTGCTCGCGCCCCACGTCCACAGCGGAATCCCCGTGGGGGCGGTGACCTCGCTCGTGGGCGGTCCGGTGTTTCTCCTTCTTCTGCGCCGCCCTACTTCAGCAGCTTGAACGCCCGCGCGGACCAGTCGTTGTGCGCGATGCCGGGGATGCACCACAGCATGCAAAGCGGTTCGATGGCGCGTGCGGCCTCGACCCTGCCCATGTCGGCGGGCTCCCATCCGAACTGCTCCAGGATGCGCGTGACCGTCTTCTTGGCCTCGTCGTCGTTGCCGCAAAGGAACATCGTCGGGCGGTCTTTGAACGGAGGATTGACCATCTGGCCTCTGCCGACCGAGTTGAACGCCTTCACGAAGCGCGCCTCCGGGAACTCTCGCTGCAGCCGCTCCATGAGAGAGTCGTTGATTCCCGTGAAGTACTGCAGCACGCCGTGGACGGGCGGTGCGTCGGCGATCGGATTCGTCGCGTCGATGACCACCTTGCCCGCCATGTTGGTCGCGCCCGCCGACCGCAGCACCTCGACCGCCGCCGTGCCCTTCGCCGCGAGCACGAGCACCTCGCCGAAGCGCGCTGCGTCCGCGTTCGACCCGAGCTTCGCCTTCGGCTGCTGCGCCGACCACTCCTTCAGCTTGCCGGGTTCGCGCGTGCCGAGCGTCACCTCGTGCCCGTGCTTCAGAAATCCCGCTCCGAGGGTCTGAGCCACCCCGCCCGAGCCGAGTATGCCGATCTTCATGGGACTCTCCTCTTGCCAGCGGTACGTAGCGATGCCGCCGGCCGGGCGAGCGTAGCGCTTGACGGATACGCGCGCGGTCGAAACGCTTTGAGGGTTCCCCATGGCCGCACCCTCTCCTTCGCCTGGCTCGGTGGCTCAGGCCCCGCCCCGCCGCGCGGGCATCGCCTTCGTTCTCGTCACCATCCTGCTCGACACGCTCGGCCTCGGTTTGATCATCCCGGTCGCACCGCGCCTCGTGGCGAGCTTTCTCCACGATGACCTGGGCACCGCCGCTCACTACTTCGGCCTCCTCGTGTCGCTGTATGCGGTGATGCAGTTCCTCTTTTCGCCGGTGCTCGGGGGACTGAGCGACCGCTTCGGGCGGCGCCGCGTGATCTTCCTGTCGCTCCTCGGTGCCGCCGCGAGCTACCTCCTGAGCGGTTTCGCGCCGTCCCTGGGGTGGCTGTTCGTCGGCCGCATCGTCGCCGGCATCACCGGGGCCAGCTTTTCGGCCGCCAACGCGTACGTCGCCGACATCACGCCGCCCGAGAAGCGTGCGGCGAGCTTCGGCGCGATCGGCGCGGTGTTCGGCCTCGGCTTCATCCTCGGTCCCGCGCTCGGCGGCGCCCTCGGCGACGTGGGCCTGCGCTTGCCGTACTTCGTCGGCGCCGGCCTCAACTTCGTCAACCTGCTCTACGGTCTTTTCGTCTTGCCCGAATCGCTGCCCCGCGAGAAGCGGCGGCCCTTCTCGTTCGCGCGCGCGAACCCGCTGGGATCGCTCCGCTCGCTCGGACGCAACCCGGTGGTGTTCGGGCTCACCGGGACGATGATGTGCGGATATCTGGCGCAGTTCGTCCTGCAGAGCGTCTGGGCGCTGCATACGCAGTCGCGCTTCGGCTGGCCGCTGCGCATGGTCGGCGTCTCGCTGATGGTCGTGGGTCTCGCGACGGCCCTCGTGCAAGGGCTTCTCGTTCGCACCGCGGTGCCACGCCTCGGCGAGCGCCGCGCGCTCCTCCTCGGCCTGTTCATGGGTGCCGCGGGACACGCCGCGCTCGGCCTCGCATCGCGAGGCTGGATGCTCATGCTGGCCGTGTTCCCGCTCGCGCTGGGAGGGCTCGCGGGGCCCGCCATGCAGGCCGTCATCACGCGCGAGGTCTCCCCGACCGAGCAAGGCGAGGTGCAGGGCGCGCTCAGCAGCCTGGGCGGCATCGCGGCGATCGTCGGGCCGCTCATCGGCACGAGCTTGCTGGCGCGCTTCGGATCGCCGGACGCGCGCCCGTACGTCCCGGGCGCGCCCTTCTTCGCGTGCGCCGCGTTCAGCGCCCTCGGGCTCGCTCTCGCGCTGCGCCTGGCCCGCGCGGGCCAGCCCACGCCGGCCGCGGCCGTCGTCCTGGGACGGCCCCCGTGATCTCAGCCCCTAGTCACGCCTTCTGCGCGGCTGCCTGCGTCGCCGGCGCGAGCTGCTGCTGCTGTTGCTGGAGCATCTGCGAGACGGCCCGCGAACGCTCGATGGCAAACTGCTTCACTTCGCGGACCTGGCTCGTCGCCAGCTTGTTGAGCAGCGCCGTGATCTTCTGCAAATCACGGAGCGCGAAGAGCGCCTCGAAGTAATTGTGCGCGATGCGTACGTCTCGCATCATGAGCGCCTCGTGCGGAGCGAGCATCTTGACGACCTCGTCGATCTTGCCCGCCTGACCGTAGAGCGCCGACAGGCACAGGAGAGCCAGCGCGTCGCCCGGCCCGCGCTCCACGGCTTTCTTCGCGAACCCGATGGCCTTGTCGCGCGCCTTCTCGTCCTTGCCCTCGCTCGCGTAAAACCCCTGTATCGCGATGAACGGCGCGGCGCACTTGGAGTTGACCGGGGCGTTGGCGAGCTCCTCGATCTCCTTCACCATCGCGTCGTCGCCGCGTTGCTCGCGGATCGCGTTGGCGAGGTAGGCCCACGCATCGACCGAGTTGTTGTCGATCTGGATCGCGCGCTCCGTGTTCTCGCGCTCCCCCTTGCGGTCGCCCTTTTCCTTCATGACCTTGGCGAGCTGCAGGCTCGGGAACGGCGAGTCCTTGAGCAGGTTCTGCGCGCCGCGGAGGGTCGCCTCGGCCTTGTCGAGCTTCTTCTGCGAGAGCTGCGCGACGCCCAGGCCCAGCCAGTCCTCGCCGTCCCCGCCGAGCGCGACGATCTTCGACAGCACTTTCTCGGCCTTCTCGTGCCGGCCGTATTTCATCAGCTCCTGCGCGAAGATGCGCCCGCGGCTCAAGTCTTCGGCGCCCTCGTTCCAGTGTTTCTCGAGGCCGCCGAGGAGGTCCTCGAGCCCGATGGCGACCGGGCGCCCCTGCTCGTCCTGCACCTGCACGGCCGGCCCGTTGAAGCCGAGGAGCTTCCACACCTCGTCCATCTGAAGCGCGACCGGTCCTTCGACGATCTTCTTTTCGACGGGGGTCCCGTTCGGATTGATGGGAAGAAGGACGAGCGCGTTGCCGGGCACACCGTTCGGAAACGAGCTAATCGGCGCCAGAATCGCGGCGCCGCCTTTGAGCTGAATGCCGGGACCGGCTGCGGCGGGCTTGCTGGGCGTGTTGGACATAGGGCAGCCTGCTCTAGCACATGGGGGGTGTCCTCGCGCGGCGCTTCGCGGGCCCTATTTCGTCGACGCCGGAGCGGCTGCCGGCGGCGGTGTAGGAGCAGCCGCGGCCGAGCCGCTCGGCTTCTCGATCGTCACGGTCGTCTGGTCGTTGGCCGGTTGGTTGGACGCCGACGCCCCGCACGCCGACTGGCTGAGCAGGCCGAGGGCGCCGGCGAGGAGCGCAAAAGCGATCGAGAGTCTGCAGTATGTTTCCATAAGTGCCGAGGATACGCGTTCCCGGAGCAACGCCAAGGCGTCAACCTTTGAACGCCCCCGAGCGTTCAGGCTGCGCAAACCCCTTGCTGCGCCGTGATTTCCTGCATTTCGGGGGTCGGCCCCACTGTTGCGTACCCGACCCATTCCATGGGCGTACCGTTGAACCTCGCACGGCGAACACCCGTGCCCCCCGCGCGTGCACGAAACTCACGATTTCTGTCCGGCGCCTTCCACGCGCGCCCGGAGACGGCGGGCCCCTACGATCCCCACAGCGGCACAGCCGCGCCGCGGCACGAGCGGTACGAGCCGCGCGAAACCGGCGGCGCGTACCCGCCCTCCGAGCTCGACCGTCCCTCGTCGCCGCCACCGTCTTGCTCCCAGCCCTCGGGCAGGCAAGCATCCGGCCCGGTCATGCCCGTGCAGTCGGAGCTGGCTCCCCACGACGAGCTTCGAGCCGTCCCCATGTTCGTCGAGCTCTCGCGCGAGGTGCTTGCGGAGCTCGGTGCGGCCGCGACCCAGCGTCGCGTCCACGCAGGGGTCACGCTGGTCGAGCAAGGGTCCCTCCCGACCCACCTCGAGGTGCTCGCTCGCGGCGCGGTGAAGGTCGTTCGCGTCTCGCGCCACGCCCTGGGCGAGTCGACGGTCGTTCTCGAAGTCGCGCGCGCTCCGGCCATCCTCTGCGGCGCGTCCATCATCGACGGGCAGGCGGAGGCGGCCAGCGTCGTCACGCTCCGTTCGTCGCACGTCATCGCGATCGACAAGCGCGCCGTGCTGCGCCTCGCCGCCCAGCAACCTGCGTTCGCCCGCGCACTTCTCGGCCACATGGCGCAGAGCGTGCGGCGTCACGTGAGGCGGATCGACGAGGTGGCCTCAGGCCCGGTCGACGACCGCGTGCGCCACCTGCTCGAGGGCCTCGCCCATGAGCACGGTACGCCCTTCGGCCAGGGGCGCTTCATCGCAATCCCCTTGCGACGGCGGGACATCGCGTGCATGGTCAACGCTACGACCGAAACGGTGAGCCGCGTGCTCGCCCGGTTCGAGCGAGAGGGCCTGACGCGGAGCACGCGAGACGGAATATGGCTGCGGGTCACCCCAACCACGGCTTCGACCCTTCGGCGTCAACCCGACGGCATTTCCGAGGGCCGCGAAAGCGACGAGGAGACGAGCGGCCTGCACCCGTCCACCTCGCGCGCCACGCGCTGACTCCCGCGCGCGGGCTCGCACTGGCGGCTCTTCTCGTCGCGCCAGCCGCGCGCGCCGACGACACCATCAAGCACCCGGGCGACCACCCGAAGTACGCCGTCGAGCTCGAGCCGCACGGGCTCCTCGGCTTCGGCGTCGTGTACTCCGCCGAGGGCCTCGGCTTCGGTGGACGCGCTTCGATTCCCATCGTGGAGAACGGCTTCGTTCCCAGCATCAACAACAGCGTCGCCATCTCCTTCGGGATGGACGTCCTCTTTTTCTCCGGCTGCGGCGGCCCTTGCTCGGCGACGTTCCTCGACTTCCCCGTCGCGATGCAGTGGAACTTCTTCGTGGCCCAGCGCTGGAGCGTCTTCGGTGAGCCGGGGCTCGCCCTCGGCCATGGGTTCATCTCGGGCTGTCCGGCCGGCGCGAACTGCCCGACCGACACCTGGTTTTATCCCGCCTTCTTCGCGGGTGCCCGGTACCACTTCAGCGACACCACCGCGCTCACGATGCGGATCGGCTACCCGTATTTTTCGCTCGGCGTTTCTTTCTTCCCATGACGACGCCGCTCGCCATGGCGCCTGGTTCCGCGCCGTCTTAGAGTTACAGAATCGATGACGGTCGCGGGTTATCTCGTCGCCATTCTCGGCCTCGCCGTTTTGATGATCGTGCACGAGGCGGGGCACTATTTCGCGGCGCGGCGGTTCGGCATGCGCGTCGTGCGCTTCAGCATCGGGTTCGGCCCGACCATCTGGAAGCACAAGCCCAAAAGCAGCCCGACCGTATACCAGGTCGCGCTCATCCCGTTTCTCGCGTACGTGCAAATCGCGGGTATGAACCCGTACGAGGAGAGCGACCCGAAGGACCCGGGCAGCTACGCGAACGCGTCTCTCTGGGGGCGCATCGTGACCATCGCGGCAGGGCCGCTCACCAACTACTTCTTCGCTTCGGTGCTCATCTTCTTCGGCCTGCTCATCGGCGGAAAAGAAGTAGCCGACGAGGCCAGCATGAAGGTCATGGTCGAGCCAGGCCCGGCTCAGTCGGCCGGGGTCGAGAACGGCGACCGCATCCTCGAGGTGAACGGTCTTCACGTCGGCACGTGGAGCGAGCTGAAGAAATCGGTGAAGGCTCATCCGGGAGAGGACATCGACGTCACCCTCGAGCGCCGGGGCGAGGTCCTGCACAAGTCGGTGATGCCCGACAAGAAGGAGGGCCTCATCCACGTGCTGCCGCAGATCCACAGCGAGCCCGTGACGCTCGGCGAGGCGCTCAAGATGAGCGTCATCGCGCCGCCGGTCTTCGTCTACGAGAACGTGCGTGAAATCGGCCTCGTGATCGCGGGCAAGGAGAAGCTCCAGGTCAGCGGTCCGGTGGGCATCGTCAAGGAGACGGCGAAGCAAGCGCGGATAGGGCCCGGTGTCCTCCTGAAGTTCCTCGGCATGCTGAGCGCCTACCTCGGCGCGTTCAACCTGCTCCCGGTGCCGGCGCTCGACGGAGGGCGGCTTCTCTTCCTCGGCGCCGAGGCCATATCGCGCCGCCGCCCCGACGCGAAGCTCGAGGCGCGCGTGCACGCCATCGGGCTCCTCATGCTGCTGACGCTCATCGCGGTCGTGACGTGGGGCGACTTCTTCGCGAAGTAGGGACACCCGTCCCGTGGTCGCGCTGCTCGTGGTCGGCTCTCGTAGTCGTAGTCGGCTAACCAGCCGACGCATCTAGCGGCACGATCGTTTTCCGACGCGCTGGCGGGAGATCGGGTTTTGTTCGGGCATGCCCGGGCTTTTTACGAGACGGGTCCGCGCCGCTGGCGGCCGCACGGGGCCCGGGTCGCGGACCCGAGTCAGCCGCGGACGCACACGTGCGGGGCTGCACGACGCCCTGGCGATCCACAGAAGGTCATCCGAGAGCGCAAGCGTACCGAGGAAACGCGCGCCGTCGAGGAGGCGTTGCACGCATCGTTTGGATGCCCCGTCGGGGCCGACGTGCGCGAAGTGCTCCAGCACCAAGAGGGCGCGCGAACGACGTCGCTGCGCGAACTCGCCGAGAGCAAACGGTTCTCTTTGCGTCGTGCGAAGCACTACGTTCGCGGAAGGCGGGGCACTGGCGATGCGGGAGCTCGAGACGCGGCTTCGCCGGCCCCCTGACGCGGGCATCCTCGAGAGCGGGAGATCGGGTTTTGGTCGGGCATGCCCGCCGCATGTACAGGGGCCGCGCGGACCCGGGCCCCGTGCGGCCGCCAGCGGCGCGGACCCGTCTCGTAAAAGCCCGGGCATGCCCGAACAAAACCCGATCTCCCGCCATGCGTCGCCGGCAAACGATCGTGATAGATGCGTGGGCTGGTTAGCCGACTACGACCACGAGAGGCGACGACGACCACGAGAAGCGGTCAGATGGGTTTTGCGGCGGGGCGCCTCGCGCCTCGGACTACCCCCGCCGGAGCTTCTGGGCCATTTGCTCGCCCAGTTCCCCCGCGCGCTTGGTGGCCACTTCGACGGCGTCGATGAGCGTCCGGCGCAGTCCCCCGCTCTCGAGCGTGTGCAGCCCCGCGATGGCCGTTCCCCCCGGGCTCGTGACCATGTCTTTCAAGCGGCCCGGATGCTCGCCCGTCTCGAGGAGGAGCTTCGCCGACCCGAACACCGTCTGCGCCGCCAGAAGCAGCGCCGTATCGCGGTGAAGGCCGACTTTCACGCCGCCGTCGGCGAGCGCTTCGATGATGAGCATCACGTACGCCGGACCGCTGCCCGACAGCCCCGTCACCGCGTCGAGGAGCGACTCGTCGAGCACCACGACCCGGCCGACCGCCTCGAAGAGCTCGCGAGCGACCCGCAGGTCTTCGTCGTGCGCATGCGACCCGCCGGCGACGGCGGTGGCCCCCGCCTGCACCGTGGCCGGCGTGTTGGGCATCGCGCGGACGACGTGAGCGCCGGGAGGCAGGCGTCCCTCGAGCGCCTCGATGGGAACTCCCGCCGCGACCGACACGATCAGCTGGTCGGGTCGCACGTCGGCGCCGACCTCGGTCAGCACCTTGTCGATGACCTGGGGTTTGACGGCGAGGACGACGACGTCCGACTCGCGCAAGAGGGCGTGGTTGTCGGTGGTCGTGCGAATCCCGTGCGAGGTGCGAAGGTGCTCGAGGCGCTCGGCCTTCACGTCGCTCGCGACGATGTGCTCGGCGGGGACGACCCGCCCATGCAAGAGGCCCTTGATGAGGGCTGCGGCCATGTTGCCGGCGCCCAGAAACCCGATGCGTCGCGTCGTCGCTTTCGTCGTCATGGTAGCGTCCTTGCCAGTCCGGCCAGTCCCTCGTCCATCCAGCCGTCTACCACCTCCCGCGCGGTGGGGTCGTCCTCACCGAGGTCCTGCGAGAGGCGCTCCCAGCGGGCGTGCAGCAGGCCGCGTCTACCGAGGGTGGGGTTATCCACCAGCGCCGCCGCCCAGGCAACTCCGAGGACGGCCATGCGCTCGTCGGCAGAAAGGCCCGCGTGGCGCTTGGCGAGGGTCACCGGCGTGCCCTGCCCGACCGCCGCCAGCACCTCGTCGCGCCACCGCTTGGGCAGCATGAGGGCCCCGGTCGACGCGGCGAGCTGGATGCCCAGCCCCGGGCAACGATCACTCAGCACGTAGCGCACGCCGTCGACCGCCGCGGTCCCCACGCGGCGCCGCCCGTCGATGCGATCGAGCGCCTCGCGCCGGGCTGCCTCCACCTCTTCGCTCGGCACGCTCATCTTCTGCGCGGCGACGCGGATGGCGTCCTCGGCGCGCGGGTCGACGGCCCCCCAGGCTGCAGCCAGCCATGCGCCGCGAACGATCGCGCGCGAAACGCCGTGCTCCATGTCCACGTACACGTCGAGGGCCTCCGGGCGGATCGGCGCTTCGGCGCTCAGCGAGCTCGCGTCGGCGTCGGGCAAACCCAGGGCGGCGATGGTCGCCGAGACGAGCGTGCGCTCCTCCGGGTCGAGGGGACCGTCGGCCGCGAAGACCGCCCGCAGGACGCGAACCGCGAGCGACCCGTAGCGCTTCACGCGTACCGTGTCCTTCTCGCTCGGCTTGCTCGAGAACAAGCTCCGCAGGCCGCGGGCGCCGATCTCGAGCGTCACCTTTTCGCGCACCACCTCCATCATGGGCATCCACGCGGGGGGGACACCGGCGCCATCGCGCGTACCATGTCGACGAACCACGGGTCGAACCGCGCCGTCATGCGCGTGTAGGGTTGGCCCTGGACGACGGCGGCGTAGGCGTGCGCGCGACGCGTGAGCATGCCGTCGAGCGCCTCGCGCGTTTCTCGCGCCACCGACGCCAGCACGAAGATGGCGTCCTCTCCCATGACGCCGACGAGGCGATCGAGCGCCATCGTCGCGAGCTGGGCGTCGGGCGCCGTCGGGGACATCGGTGCCGTCGGCATGCGCCGACCGTAGCGCAAGTCCGGCGGCGCCGAAAACTTGGCCCTTTGCCCGGGGGCCCGTCTCATCGCGGCGATGCGGTGGCGTCTGCTGTGGTTCGCGTGGCTGGGGCTGTCGCTGGGGCTGGGCGGCTGCCTGCAGATCGGGACGGGCACCGGCCGGGCACGGGCACGGGCACGGGCACGGGAGGGGAGGGTGGAGCGGGGGATGGGGGGCCTGGGGGCTCGGGCTGCAGCCAGGATTCGCTGGGTCAGCTCGTGCTCTGCCAGTCGATCGACACCTGCCCCAACCTGGTGGTCGACCCCGGCGTGTACCCGAACTGCGGCTTTCGCCTGGGCCGCGGGTCGGCGCTGGACCTGGAGTGCGTGTGCCAGGACCAGCTCTGCCCGATTGGCGTGCCCACGAGCTGCGAGCAGGCGAGCCAGTTGCTCTCGGCGCAGAGCTCGCTCGACGTGTGCCTGCAGGAGAACGAGGGCCGGTGCGTCCCCCTCCCCGGGGCGGCCGGGACGGACGCCGGCTCGAGCAGCCCGTGCGCTTCGTGTGCCGCGCAATGCGGCGGAACTCCGGCCTGTTTTCAGGCGTGCGGCTGCTGATCAGGCCGGCGCGCCGCAGCGGCCGAGCCCAGAGAGCGGCCTCGACACGGGGTTAATCGTTTATTCTCGCCACGCCCATGCTCGCTACGCAGGTACGCCAGAAAGACAGCGTCTTTTACTTTGCCGCTTACCCCGCGGAGGACCTCCTCGACCGGGTGCGCTTCATCACGCGCTTCTACGCCGAGGGCGAGCGCAGCCTTGCGCCGGAAGAAGCCGAGGACGCCGACGAGGTGGCGCATTTCATCGGCAAGATCGAGCGGACGGACAAGGCGTTCCAGCGCGAGATGTCGCGAGCCAAGGTCGGCGCGATCAAGAACTTCTACGAGACGGCCGTGAGCCAGCCGCCCATCCCCGGCACCGTCCTCCTCTTTACGCCCGACCGCCTGCACTTCGAAGCGGTGAAGCCCTTCACGAACGTCGGCAACCTCGAAGAGCCGGAGACCAAGTACCTCATCATCGACGGCCAGCACCGGCTGGCGGCGCTCCACTTCTACATGAGGCAGTCGCCGTCGGAGGCCAAGACGCTGCACGTGCCGTGCGTCATCTTCGACGGCAAGAGCGAGGACTTCGCCACCGAGATGTTTGTCATCATCAACTCGACGCCGACGCGCATCAACAAGAGCCACCTCGTGGATCTCTACGAGCGTGTCTCGTGGGCGGCGCCCGACAAGAAGTTCGCCGCGCAGGTGACCGAGAAGCTCTACAGCGAGGGCGACAGCCCGCTACGGTACAAGATAAACCGCCTCGGCGGCCGCTCGAAGCAGGAGAAGTGGATCCTCCAGGCGGAGCTCTTCAACGAGATTCATCGCTGGGCCACGATGGACTGGCGGAGCATCGAGAAGCGCAGCCCCAAGCGCGAGGTCGACCGCTACTACGGCGTCGTGCGCGACTTCTTCAAGGCCGCCGAGAAGGTGTGGGGCGGCGCCTGGGGCAGTGCGCAGTACATGGTGACGAAGCCGGTGACCATCAAGGCCATGCTCCGCGTATGCGGCGATCTCGCGCACGTCGATTCCGAGCCGGTCGAGGGGCGCATCGGCCGCTGGGGTCGCAAGCTCTCGCCGTGGGGCGACATGGTCAAGAGCTTCCGATCGGAGGGCTTCTACGAGCGCTTCCCCGCCAAGGGGCAGATCGAGCGCGTCGGACGGATCCATCGCGAGCTCGGTCGCTCGGTGGGTATCGAGGCGCGCAAGCGCAAGGGCGAAGAGGAATAGGCGGCTCGTTCTTCTTTTTCGGTGTCAGCGAAATCAGACCCTTTCCGATTAAGAAGATGGAGAGGGACGACGCCAGAGTCCCTCGGGCTCGCGGCGGAGCGGCGTTGCCGAAAGCGAGAGCGCAGCCGCCTTGCACGAAAGGTCCACGGCGGAGAGCCACGCCCGCTCCTCCAAGGGGGATACGCCCTTCGCAGATTGGCAGAGGCCCTCGACCAACGAGAAGAGGGCCTTGACCAAGAGGAAGGGGTCCTTCGCCAGCTCGCAGAGGCCCTTGGTCAACACGCGGACGGGGATCGCCAGCAGGTAGAGGCCCTCGACCAACACGAACAGGTCCTCCGCTAGCTGACGGAGGCCCATCGCCAGCAGGAGGAGGTCCTTCGCCAGCTGGCAGAGGCTCTCTGCCAACGAGCAGAGGTCCTTTGCCGACGAACAACGGCCCTCCGACAAGAGACAACGGCCGTCCGCCCGATGGCAAAGGCCCTCGCCGAACACGCCGAGGTCCGTCACCGATTGGCAAGGGACCTCCACCGGGAGAACAAGGTCCTCTACCAACGAGCCAAGGCCCTCCTCCAAAACGAGATGGCTCTCCGCCCGGTGGCAGCGGCCCGATGCCAAGACGAAAAGGTCCTCCACCAACGGGCAGCGGACCTCGGCCAAGAGGACGAGGCCCTCCGCCCAAAGACAAAGGACCTTTCACGAAACCAGGCGGCCCTTTTCGGTTCCGTCGAGACACTCTGTCGAATCCACGTTCGACATCCCGCAAACGACCCCTGCAACGTTCTCGTCGAGCCACACGCCCCCGCGCGAACATCCGGAGCCCGCGACCGCGACCTCGACCCCGACCTCGACCCCGACCCCGACCATTCGACCTGGTACCGTCAGGGGCCTCGGGGAGCGTCGCGAGGATCGCCCCCTGGCCCAAGGCGACACATGCCCAGGTAGCCGACGCTCCCCAAGCCACCGCCCATCGAGGCGACGACGGGACCCGCCAAAACTCCCCGTCTTCCCGTCTTCTTTTCAAACTCTCTCGTCTCCTCTTCGTCCGTCGGCGCGACATGGCGTGCGCATTGCACTCGGCGCCGGCCTCGAGAGGTCTGACCCATGCGCAAGCACCTTCGTTTCTCGGCATCCTTTTCCACCTTGCTGTCGCTCGTGGCCTGCTGGGCCTGCGGGGGCGGAATCGCGGCCGGCGGAGGGGACGCTGGCAGCGACAGCAGCAGCTCGGGAGGTTCCAGCAGCGGGTCCAGCAGCGGGTCGAGTACCAGCAGCGGGTCGAGCACCAGCAGCGGGTCCAGCAGCGGGTCGAGCACCAGCAGCGGGTCGAGCAGCGGATCCTCCAGCGGCGGATCGAGCACCTCCAGCGGCGGCCTGCCGGGCCCCGTGCCGACGAACCACCGGACGAGCGACGCGCCGTGCTCGACCCCGGAGCCGGCGGGTTCGTGCAACTTCGGCGGGGACTCCGGCGCGGGCCCCGGCCAGTGCAACTCCGACTCCGACTGCACCGCGGGCAAAAACGGGCGCTGCTCCGGTCAAGGCGGACTCCCGGTCTGCGGCTGCAGCTACGACGTGTGCCTGCACGACACCGATTGCGCGGCCGGCAGCACGTGCGCGTGCCACGGAACCCCCTGGGCCTCCACGACGGGAAATACGTGCAAGGTGAGCAACTGCCGCGTCGACTCCGACTGCGGCCCCGGCGGCTACTGCTCGCCGTCGGTCGACCCGCTCTCGTGCGGCGCCATCGGCGGGTATTACTGCCATACGCCGTCCGACCAGTGCGTGAACGACACGGACTGCGCGAACAACCAGGGGCCACCGGGTCTGCAAATCTGCAACTACTCGACCTCGTCCAACCGATGGGAGTGCGCGATGATCGGCTCCTGCGCGTCGGCGGGCAGTCCGGGCCAGCAGCCGTAGGCCGGAAATTGCGGGGCCGGCGCCGCGCGGGTTCCCGTCAGGGCATCGCGAGCTCGCGGGTGCCGTGCTCCGCGCCGTCGTGCAGCAGCGTCGCCCGCACCCGCAGCGTGCCCGGAGGCGGCACGATGCGCATGCGAACGTCGGAGTCGCCCGCCTTCGCTGGCAGCACGAGGTTGGCGCGGTTCCACGTCGCGGCGAGGTCGGCCCGCGCGAGCGACGCGCGCCACGGCCAGCGCGAGGGCAGGGAGGATCCGGCTCGATGGCGACGCGCCACGTGCCCGGCAGATCGTCGTACCGATGCGCCTGCGTGCCCGCGTACGGGCTGACCGCGAGGTAGCTCGTCTCGGCCGCATACGTGAGCCCGTCGCCGGGCGCGATGGGCGTTTGCGTCGGCGTTTGAGCGGGCGCACGGACCCGGATGGCGACGGCCACGCCGCCCGAGGGAAGCGCCTCGATCCGAGCCTCGACGAGCGACGGCTCCTCGGCGGGCGCCACCACGCGCCCGTCCGGACCGAGGCGCAACGAAGCGTCGCGGCACGGGGTCCTCTCGGTTGCCGCGGCGGAGAACGTCGCGCACGCCCCGCAGTGGCAGCCGTCGCAGACGGGCAACTCGGCGTCTCCCGGCAGGCCGCGCTGCTCGCGAAGCCATTGCTCGAGCGTGATCTCGCCCGGCGTGCCGGGGACGCTCGCGAGCCACGCGCCGTGAAAGCGCGTCGCGGCATCCGTCCCGATGAACCGCAGGTGCCAGGGCTCGTACTTGTAGCCGGTCTTCGGATCGATCGGGACGAGCCGGTCGCGGCGCGCGACGCAGCGCGAGCCGTCTTTTCGGTCGTCCGGGTTGATGGGATAGGACGCGACGAAGCCGAACCGCCACGCGTTCTCGTCGAGCCACTGGCCCCCGCGCGAACATCCGAAGCCCTCGCGAAAGACCGCGCCGTGCGTCGCCCACTCCGCCGTGAAGAGGTCCACGGTCGTGCCGAGCTGGTGCTGACTGTGCCCGGGTAGCGCGCTCTCCTCGGTCGCGTCGCAGAATCCTCCGTGCGACTGCTTCGCCCAACCCGCGAAGACCCAGCACTGCGTCAGAAAACCGCGGAACGCCGACTCCAGGCGTCCAGGCACCCCGTCGGCCCGCATCTGCTCGAGCATGCGATCCAGAGCGTCGCGCGCGTCGCGACGCAGGCACGCGTGCGCGCTCTCGCATTCCGCCGGCTTCCGAGGCTTCCCGTCGCGCACGTCGACGAGATCCGTCGGCGCGTACGACGGCGCCAGGGCCCCCATCGGCGAGCGATTGACGAGCGCCAGAAGGTCGTCGCCGTCCACGTACGCCACACGCGTGTCGGCTGCGGCGAGAAACGACCGGTAGGCGCCCCCCGCCAGCATGCTGGGGCAGGTGTAGCGCGGGATTTCCGCCGGCTGGCCAAAGGGAAAGGGTGGGGTCGAGGTCGAGGTCGAGGTCGAGGTCGAGGTCGGGGTCGAGGTCGAGTCGAGGTCGAGGTCGAGGTCGAGGTCGAGGTCGAGGTCGAGGTCGAAGCCGCGGTCGTCCCCCTCGCGCCCGCTCCCCCCTGTCTATCCGTCGCCTGCGCCCGCTGGCACGCCCAGCCTACGACCAGCCCCGCGGCGATCGCCCATCGACCGCTCACCATTCGACCTGATACCGCGCCGGGTCGTTTCCCAGAACCCGCACCACCATCCGGCGGTCGCTCAGGCGAACGACGGCATACGCCGCCGCCGGCCGACCCGGCGCGTCTTCCTCGAGGTTCTCGATGAGGCTCTGCACGGTCACGTACGGAATCCCTGCGATGACATCCAGGTGATTCCAGTGCAAGTGCCCGTTGAAGACGGCGCGAACGCGCCCGCTTTGCTCGAAGATGCGCCGTAGCTCCGCGCGCTCCTTCACGAGCGCCAGGTGCGAGCGTCCCGGCCACCAGCGGGAATCGTCGAGCGACTGCTCGCTCGCCGAATGGTGCATGAGCACCACCGTGGGCGCCCTCGCCGCCGCCAGGTCCGCTCGCAGCCAGTCGAGCTGCGGCTCGGGAACGCGGATCTCGACGTCCTGTTTCTCGATCGTGTGCAGCACGACCAGGTGCCATCCGCCTGCGTCGAGCGAATAGTAGAGGGGCCCGGTGCGCCCCCAGAAGCGCGCGAGATCGTCCCGGTTCAGGTGGATGAGGTCGTGGTTGCCCGCGACGTTGACGAGCGGCGCGTGCGCGGTCGCGAGAATCGCCTGGCACTCGCCATACCGCGCGAGGTCCGTCTCGCGCGACTCGTCCTCGATGTCGTCGCCGAGGTTGACCACGAGGTCGGGTCGCACCTCGTCGTTCATCCGCCGCACGAAGCCGGCCGCCAGCTCGCCCGCGCGGTGCGTCAGCTTGCGCAACTTGCCCTCCCAGCGGGCCTCGGGGCCGAAGTGCAGGTCCGTCACGATGCCGAGCGTGAGGTCCATGCGAGCCAGGGTACACGACGGGAGTGCCCGGGCACGCCGGCCGTGTTACTCGTGTGGGGGATGCGTCCCATCGTGATCGGCGCCGGGAGGGGCAGCCGCCTCGGCCCCGAAACCGACGACATTCCCAAGGCGCTCGTACCCGTCATGGGTCGCCCGATGCTCGAGTGGATCCTCGAGGCGCTGGGCGCCGCGGGGTTCGCCCCGGCCGACGTCGTCTACATCTGCGGGTATCGCGAAGAAGTCGTGCGCGCGCGCTACCCGAAGTTCACCTACGTGGTCAACCGCGACTGGGAGCGGAACAACATCCTCGCGTCGCTGCTCTGCGCTCGCGAGCACCTCGCGGGCGGGTTCGTCTCGACGTACGCCGACATCGTGTACCGGGGCTCTACCGTGAAGAAGCTCACCGCGTCGACCGCCGACAAGGTGCTCGCGTGCGACACCGACTGGCGGCGCCGCTACGTCGACCGCTCGCTCCATCCGGAGACCGACGCCGAGAAGATGCGCGCCGAGGGACCGCGCGTCGTCGAGCTGTCGCGCCGCATGGCTTCGGACGAGGCGAGCGGCGAGTTCATCGGCGTGGCCAAGATGACCGCCGACGGCGCCCGCGAAACGATCGAAGCCTTCGACGCCGCGCGCGCCACGTGGGCAGGCAAGACCTGGCGCGAGGGCCGCACCTTCGAGCGCGCGTATCTCATCGACCTGTTCCAGGAGATGATCGAGCACGGCTCGACCTTTCATCGCGTGGATACGTTCGGCGGCTACATGGAAATCGACACGCTCGAGGACCTCGCGTCCGCCGACAAGTGGTGGCGCGAGTCCGCCCCCGAGTAACGCGCCGACGGACCCGACGGAGCCATGGCCGCCCCCGAGGTGCAGCTCGAAGGCGTGACCAAGCGCTTCGCCCCGGCCCGGCGCGGCCAGCCGCCCGCGCCCGCGCTCCACGGCTTGACCCTCTCGGTCGCCACCGGCGAGTTCGTCGTCGTGGTGGGCCCCAGCGGCTGCGGCAAGTCGACCGCGCTTCGCATCGTCGCGGGCCTCGAGCAGCCCGACGCGGGCACGGTGGCCATCGCGGGGCGCCCCATGGCGACCGTGGCCCCCCAAGATCGGGACGTCGCCATGGTCTTCCAGGGTTATGCCCTCTACCCGCAGATGACCGCACGCGAGATCCTCGAGTTTCCCCTCAAGATGCGCGGCGTGCCGCGGTCCGAGCGCGGCCGCGCGGTGGACGAGGCGGCTGCCATGTTGCGCATCGAGAAGCTGCTCGATCGACGTCCGGGGCAGATGTCCGGCGGCGAGCGGCAGCGCGTGGCGATGGGCAGGGCCATCGTGCGCAAGCCGCGCGTGTTCCTCTTCGACGAGCCGCTGTCGAACCTCGACGCCTCGCTACGCAGCGACATCCGCCTGGAGATCGGCCAGCTGGTGCGCAGGCTCGGCGCGACCGCGCTTTACGTCACCCACGACCACGTCGAGGCGATGACCCTGGCCGACCGCATCGCCGTGCTCCGGGCGGGTAGGCTCCTGCAATTCGCGACGCCGCGCGAGGTCTACGAGCGACCCGCCACCTCGTTCGTCGGCGCGTTCCTGGGGACGCCGCGCATGAACCTCGTGCCGGCGCGCGTCGAGGGCGACCGAATCGAGGCGGGTCCGTTTCGCCTACCGCGCCCGAGCGCGCCGCTTCCCGCGGAGCTAGAGGTCGGAATTCGCCCCGAGCACGTGACGCTCGGCGCCGCGGGAGAGCGCGGGGAAGTGGTCGCCGTCGAGCCGCTCGGCGCCGAGACCCACGTCGTCGTCCGGCTCGGCGGGCTGGAGATCCGCGCGCAGACGCGTGGATTCGGCACCTACCGCCGCGGCGATGCCATCGGCGTCGAGGTCGATCCCTCCCGGGCTCACGTCTTCGACGCCCAGGGCGAAGGCGCGCGCGTGTCCTGAGGCGCTGCGGACGTTATACACTCGCTCCCCGATGGCCGACGTCCTCGACATCGCTGCGCCTGCCGAGGAAACGGACCTGGCCCGCTTCGGTGCCATCGCGTCTCGCTCGCTCGGTTTTTCCCTCAACAACTGGGCGGAGCGCTGCGAGCGCGTAGGGCGCGGCCATTTCCGCCTCGTGAAGGAAGGCGCCGACATCGCCGGCGGGATGGCGATCCTGCCGATGGGCCACTGGTTCGGCGGCCGGGTCGTGCCGTCCTGGGGAATCAGCCTCGTGGCGATCGCGCCCGAGCACAGGTCGCGCGGCATCGCTTCGGAGTTGATGCGCGCCGTCCTCGAGGAAGCACGCCGCGAGGGTGTGGCCCTCTCGAGCCTGTATCCGGCGACGCGGCCGCTCTACTGGGCGGCCGGCTACGAGACCGCCGGGAGCCGAATCTCGTACCGCCTCTCGCTTGCAGCCCTCCGCGGCGGTTCTCGCGACCGCGACGTGCGCGCCGCCAGCAGCCCGGACGATCGCGCGAAGATGATGTCGCTTTACGACGTGCGCGCTCGCTGGCTCGGGGGCGCGATCGCCCGAACGACCTTCTTCTGGCAGAGGGTGTTCGACCCCCTGGGGGACGAAGCGCGCGCCTACGTCGTTCTCGGCGAGCGCGCCCCCGAGGGCTACGTCGTCGTCTCGCAGCGCCCCCCACCGGCGCCCCTCCAGCCCATGCAGCTCGTCGTGCGCGACGCGGTCGCCCACACTGCGGCCGCCGGCCATCGCATCCTTCGCTTTCTCGCCGATCACCATTCGACGGCGTCTTCGGTGACCTTCGTGAGCGGCCCGGCCGATCCGCTGCTCCTGCTCGTGCGCGAAGAGGCTCGCGAGGTAGCCGACTTCTTCCCCTGGATGCTCCGTATCGTGGACGTGCGAGCCGCGCTCGAGCGACGCGGCTGGTCGCCGCTCGTCCGGGGCGAGCTGCACATCGACGTGCGCGACGCCCTGCTGCGCGAGAACTCGCGTCGCTGGGTCATCGAGGTCGCCGACGGCAAGGCCGAGGTCCGCGAGGGAGGGACCGGCGCGCTCCCGATCGACGTCCGCGGGCTGGCGGCCCTCTACAGCGGCTTCTTGCCCGCCGAGGAGCTGCGCGGGGCCGGGCTGTGCGGCGGGGACGATGCTGAGCTGGCGCGGGCGACGGCGCTCTTCGCAGGGCCCGCCCCCTGGCTCTCCGACTTCTTTTAACTGGTACCCTTGCGCCCGTGATCGCGCGCCGCGAACTGCTTCGGGCGCTCGGCGCGTCCCTGACCGCCAGCGCAGCCGGATGCAGCCTGCGGCGCCGCCCCCTGCGCGAGGACGGCCGTATCGTCGTAAGCTTCTGGTACGCGTTCGGGGACCTCGTGCGCAAGGTGCTGCTCGAGCTCGTCGCCCGGTACAACGACTCGCAGAGCCGCGTCCTCGTCCGCGCGCTTCATCAGGGCGACTATTACGAGTCGCTCGCCAAGCTGCGCACAGCGCTGGCCGTGGGCGCCGCTCCCGCGCTCTCGCACGTGGTCTGCGAAGTGGTCCCTTACCTCGCTCGCGCGGGCGTGCTCGAGACTTTGGACGACTACGAGGGCGCCCGCGCGCTTCCTTTCGTTCCCCAGCTCGATCAGCGCGGCGCGTTCGCCGGCGGCGCGGGACAGCCGCTCTTCGGGATCCCCTTCAACCGGTCGACGCCGATCGCGTTCGCCAATGGGCGCATTCTCGAGGAGGAGCGCGCGACGTTCCCGCGCACGTGGGACGAGCTCGGCGAGTTCGCGCGGCGCCTGACCCGTCGCGAGGCCAACGGCGAAGTCCGGTGGGGCTTCGAGGTGCCCATCTCGTGGTGGTACTGGGTCGCCATGGTGGGTCAGGCAGGTGGCCGGCTGGTCGAGCCTGACGGGACGCTGTCGCTGGGCGGAGAGGCGGGCGTGGAGGCCGTGCGCTTCTGGCAGCGGCTCGTGTACGAAGAGCGCGTGATGCGGCCGCCGCCCGGGCGCGATTACCAGGCGTGGCAGTCTTCCAACGAGGCCTTTCTGCAAGGGCGCATCGCCATGATGTGGAGCAGCACCGCCTTCGTGCGGTACCACGAGAACAACGCACGCTTCCCGGTGATCGCCGCGCCGCTGCCGCGCCGTGTGCGCGCCAGCGTACCCACCGGGGGCACGATGTTCGTCCTCATGCGCGCGGCGCCCGAAGAGGAGAAGCAGGCGGCCTGGGACTTCGTCCGCTGGATGTGCGAACCCGAGCAGACGATTGCGTGGTCCACGCGTACCGGCTACATGCCCGTGACGCGGCCCGCGGTAGAGCGCCTGGTGGAGAACGGGTGGTACGTCCGGCACCCGAACGATCGCGTCGCTTACGATCAGCTCGGCGACGTCGATCCGTGGCCCTGGGCGCCGGAGCTCTTCCGGATCGAGCGCGACGTCGTCGAGCCGCGGCTCGAAGAGGCCGTCCTCACCGGGCGCGATGCCCGCGCCCTGATGGACGAGGCGCGCCGCGACGCGGTACGGCCCGCATGACCCCGCGCGTGCGCTGGCATCCGTGGGCCATGCTCGGCCCCACGCTCGCGCTGCTCGCGGTCTTCTTTCTCGTCCCGATCGGCGTGGCCGTGTACGAGAGCTTCTTCTCCTGGGATCTGCTCACCGCGCCTCGCTTCGTCGGCGGCGCGAACTACGCGGGCCTCGCCGAAAACGGAGAGCTCGTTCGCATCGCGGCCCGGACTCTCGGATACAGCGCGATCGTCGTCGTCGGCACGGTCTCGCTCGGCCTGGCGCTCGCGCTCCTGCTCGATCGGCCAGGGCGCTTCTTCGCCGCCGTGCGCGCGAGCATCTTCAGCGCGTACGTCGTCAGCTGGGTGGCGGTCGCTCTCCTCTGGATGTGGCTCCTCGACGCCAACGGCGGGCTGTTCGGCCGGTTGCTCCGCGGCCTCGGCGCGGGCCCCGTGTCGCTGTTCGGCGGCGTGCACACCGCGCTGCCGACGCTCGCCGTCGTGGGCGTGTGGAAGCTCACGGGATACGCGATGATCGTGTTCCTCGCCGGGCTGCAAAACGTGCCTCGCTCCCTGCTCGAAGCCGCCGCCCTCGACGGCGCCGGTGCGTGGGCCCGGTTCCGCCACGTCACGATGCCGCTGCTCGCGCCCACCGGCGCGTTCGTGGCGACCACCAGCCTGGTGACGAGCTTTCAGGCGTTCGACGTGGTGCGCATCATCACGCAGGGCGGCCCGGCGCGCGCGACGGAGCTCTTCGTGTATGCGATTTACGAGCAGATCTTCCTCAACCTGAGCGTCGGCAAGGCGAGCGCGCTGACGGTCGTGTTCTTCGTCCTGCTCCTGGCGGTCATGGGCCTGCAACTTCGCGCATGGCGCGGGCGAGCGGCGGCCGAGCCGATGAAGCGTCGCGCCGCGCCCACCGGCGTCCTCGCCCTCGCCTGCATCGCGGCGGCCGCGTGGGTGCTCCCCTACGTGTGGATGGTCCTCACCTCGCTGAAGACCCTGCAGGAAATCGTGGAGCGGCCGCTGTCGCCGCTTCCCCAGCACATCGACTTGTCCGCATACCGCGACGTGTTCGCGACCATTCCCGTGGGGCGTTACATGGCCGTCACGGCGTTCATGGCCACGGCGATCGCCGCCGCGCAGATCGCGCTCGCGTTGCCGGCGGGTTATGCCCTCGCCAAGCTGCGATTCGTCGGAAATGGTTTTGCCTTCGGGGTCGTGCTCGTGTGTCTGCTCGTTCCGGCGCAAGCCACGTTCGTTCCGGTGTTTCTCCTCTTCGCCAAGGCGCGCCTCGTGGACACGATGACGGCGCTCGTCCTGCCCTTCGCGGCGAGCGCGCTCGGGACGTTCCTCGTTCGCCAGGCGCTGGTGAGCGTGCCCGACGAGATCATCGAAGCTGCGCGCATGGACGGCGCGAGCGAATGGGCGATCGTGTATCGGGTGCTCGCGCCCATGCTAAAGCCCACGCTCGTCTCGCTTTTTCTCGTCAGCTTCGTCTTCCACTACAGCGACTATTTCTGGCCGCTCGTCATGACGACCGACGACACCGTGCGTACGCTGCCCCTCGGGATCGCGCTCCTGCGCGAGCAGGGCACGGGGGTGCGCTGGCACATCGTGATGGCGGGCAACGTCATCCTGTCGGGGCCGGTGCTCGCCCTCTTCGCGGTTGCCCAGAGACACCTGGTTCGCGCGGTCACTCCGCAGTCGTGAGCGCGGGGCCGATGGCGCGTCTTACCGGAATTCGACGACGCCCGACTCGAAGAGATCGCGCGCGAGACGCAGCGTCTCTTCGCGGGTCATCGCCGAGACGGCGACGAGCGTCTCCAGGTCGGTCGCTCCGTCCATGCACGAAAGCAGAAAGCCGGCGCGGTGTCCGAGAGGCAGTCGCTTGAGCTGCTCGCGTGGGATCGCGACGTAGGGCGACCCCGCCACGCCGCGTGCCCACGCTTCGTCGGTCACGGTCGCGCCGAAGTTCCGCCGTGTCATGAGCCGAACTTCCGAAGACGGCGGAGCCGGAGGTGGCTCCGGCGCCGCTCCGACATCGAGCTCGTCGCGCGGCACCACCGCCGGCGCGCTGGTCAGGCGTGCGTCCGAATCCTTCGCGTATCTCGCGACATCGAAGGACGGCGGGACCGTCGGCCGCTCACTCCGCTTCGACGCCACCCTTCACTATACGGCCCGCTCGCCCGACGCGCCGTCGGGGCCCTGCTGCCCGGTGCTCTTGTGTGCGCTGAACGCGCACGCCGGCGCTCACCGGGCGATGGGTAGCCCCTCGGCCTCCCAGGCGAGGATGCCGCCCTCGAGAAAGGCCACCGGCGTACCCTGCTCCGCGAGCTTCTGGCTGGTCTCCTTCGTCTTGTCGCCGGAGCGGCAGTAAAGGACGGGCTGCCCCCGCATCATGTGCAGCTCGGCCAGGCGCGATTCGATCTCCTCGAGAGGAATGTTCACGGCGCGCGGCAAGTGTGCGCGCGCGTAGGCGGCTGCGTCGCGTGTGTCGACGGGGACCGCAGCGCCGGCCCCGATCAATTGTGCGAGCTCTACAGGTTTGACCGCGCCTGCCGACCGCGGAAGGAACGGCTCGACTATCTCCTGCATCTTCTTCTTGCGGATGGCGCCGACGACGGCGTCCTGGATGCGACCCTCGGCCACGACCATGAAGGTCGGCACGCTCTGGACGCGAAGCTCCTGGGCGATGCGGGGCGACTTGTCGACGTCGACCTTGACGACTTTGACCTTTCCCTCGGTCTCGCGGGCGAAGGCCTCGACCTCGGGTGCAATGGCCTTGCAGGGCTCGCACCAGTCTGCGGTGAACTCCATGAGGACGGGCAGCTCGCTGCGCAGCACCTCGCGTTCGAAGTCGCGCTCGGTCACGTAGGCGACGCCGCCTGCCTGCGCAGCCCCGCTGCCACCCTTCTGCGCGGGCGCGCCGCCGCCCGGCCCCTTCTTGCCACCGAAGCCGCCCAATATCGTCATGGTGCTCCCCGGGATGTATACGCAGCGGCGCTCGCCCGTCGAGCCCAGTCCGAAGGTTCCGGGCGGGGAGCTCGAGGGGGAGCTCTTTTCGGGGCGGGGGGCCCGGTTCGGCGGTAGAAGTAGCGTGGGAGCCCGGGAGAGGCGGCACGAGTGGCGACGAAGGAGCACGACACCGATCCGTCGACGCCGTCGGCGCGCCGCCCGACGGAAGGCCTCGCCGACGACCCGGTCGTCATCCCCCGCGAGCAGCCGGTGCCCGTTCGTACGGGGGCTCCGATGAAGCCGTCGACGGACCCGGGGGTCGGGCCCGCGCCCCAGCTGCGCGCGCCGTCGGAGCGACCGATGGGAATCGTGGTACCGGCCGCGGCGCTGTCGAAGAAGGATTCCGTCGAGTTGCTGCTCGAGGGCATGACGACGCCTCAGCCCCCGCGCACGAAGACGATGCCGCAGACCGGCGGGGAGGCGTCGGCCGCGTACCACGCGCGGCACGACGTTCGCGCCGCGCGAACGTCTCCGGACGACGAGCCGAAGGTGATTGTCAGACGGCAGCATTCGGCGCCGGCGGTCCGAGCCGAGCAGACGACTGCGCCGGACCCGGACGAGGTGCGCGGGCGGGCGGTGCCGGGTCCCACGGCGGAGCTGCCGCCGAGGTTGGCACCGCGCATTGCGGTTGCCCTCGGCGCGGGGGGGCTCGTCGTGCTGGTTCTCTTCGGGGCTTTGGCGGTTTTTCGCGCGAGCCGGGCAGCTGGGGAGGCGCCCGCCGCTGCGGCAGCGATTGAGATGGGCCCCGTCGTGATCGCGACCGCGGCCCCGACCGCGGCCGCGACCGCGACCGCGAACGCCGACCGCCCTCCGACCCCGCCCGCCACCCCGACCCCGGCCGTCGCGGAACCCATCGCTGTCCCCGTGCTTTCGCGCGGGCGAGCCGCTACCAAATCGGCGACGAGCGCGAAGGCGAGCGCGCAGCCGCCCCTACCGGCGAGTACGGGACCGGATCTCAGCGAACTGAAGACCTCATTTCACGACTGACCGTGCGGGCGTCAGACCATCTCGATGCGCTGCTTTGGATTGAGCGCGTCGCGGGCGGCTTCGCCCAGCAGCGTGCTCGCGATGAGCGTCGTCAGCAGCGCGAGACCGGGAAACGCAATGAGCCACCACGCCTCGCCGTGAGAGCGAGCCTCGCCCATCGCCTCGCCCCACGAAGCGATTGTGTCCGGCGAGCCCACGCGAAGAAAGTCGACCGCCGCTTCCAAGACGACGACCGACGAGACGCCGAAGGCCACGGCGACGATGGCTGGCGCGATCGCGTTCGGTAGCACGTGGCGCCAGAGCACGCGCACCGGAGAGGCGCCGAGGGCACGCGCCGCGGTGACGTAGTCTTGACCGAGGGCGGCGAGCACTTCGCCTCGAACCAGTCGAGCCAACTCCGTCCAGCGCGTGAGGCCGATGGTCCAGAGCAGCGTCGCCGTGCTCGGCTGAGGCACGAGGGCGCCGACGACGAGGACCAGGACCAGCGTCGGGATCGCGGTGAGCGACTCGATCGCGCGGGCGACGAGAGCGTCGACGAGTCCGCCGGCGAAGCCCGCGAGGGCGCCCAGGAGAACGCCCATCGCGACGAGCAGCAGCGAGGCGCCCAGCCCGACCCCCAGCGCCGTTCGCGCGCCGTGGACGACACGCGCGAAGACGTCGCGACCGTGCGCGTCCGTTCCGAGCGGGTGGCTGCCGGTCAGCGGAGGCAGCAGGGCCTCGGAGGCGGTGCCCAGGCGCGTCGGGCCGAACGCCACGAGCGGCTCGAGAATCCAATCGCCCGCGGCGCGCGAGCTCCGCATGTGCGCGCAGTCGAGGTCCTTCAGCGCAGCGGGACGGGTCACGTTCGGGAGCGCATACGTGATGCCTCGCCAGCGGCAGGCCAGCGGCAAGTCGCTCGCGAGCAGGTCCGCGAAGATCGCCGTGAGCGCGAGACAGGACAGCAAGAGCGCGCCGGTGCGCGCCATGCGGCTCGCCGTGAGCTTCGCCAGGGCGATGCGCGTCATCGTGAGATACGGCGCGGCCACGCGACGGGCCTCGACGAGCGACGTACGTAGCCCCGAGTCTTTGCGTCGCGACAGGTCGATCGCGACGCTCGCGTCTTGCTCCAGCGGCTGCTCGCTCACGGCTGCCGTCCGCCCTGCCGCCGCATGAGCACCTCGCGCACGCGCGGGTCGAGCGCCGCGTACACGATGTCGCTCGCCAGTAGACCGATGGTCACCGCCGCGGCGGACACGAGCACGATCGCCATGAGCCATGCGTTGTCGCGCGCCTCGATGGCGCGCAGCGTCTCGAAGCCGAGGCCGGGGAGCCCGAACACGGCTTCGACGACGAACGCGCCGCCCACGACCGCAGGAAGGTTGAGGCCCGCCAGGGTCACGACGGGCATGAGGGCGTTGCGCAACGCGTGGACCACGGCGACGCGCCAGGCCGGCAAGCCCTTGGCGCTGGCGGTGCGGACGAAATCGCTGCGCACCACGTCGAGCATCGCGGCGCGCTGCCAGCGCGACAAAGTCGCGAGAGAGCCGGCGGCCAGCGCGGTCACCGCGAGCGCCACGCGCGGGGGCTGGCCGAGGGCGTCGCCGCTCGCGCGGCGCAGGAGCTCGGCTACGGCGAAGGTGGGCGTCGCGAAGAGAAGGAACAGGATCGCCGAGCTCACGACGTCGAACGCTCGCCCCTGACGCCACGCACCGAACGCACCGAGCGGCACCGCGAGCAACCAGCTCGACACCACTGCCAGGACGCAGACCAGGAGGGTCACCGGCGCCCGAGCCCGCAGCTTGTCGGCCACGGGCTCGCCGTCTACCGCGCTCACTCCGAGCTCACCGCTGACCGCTCGCTTGAGCCATTTTGCGTAACGCGTCTCGATCACCATCGCGATGGCGCGGTCGGCTCCGTCCAGCACGACGAAATCCGGCGCGTGGACGAACCACCACTCCTGCCAGTCGGCGACCGTCCGCCGGACGTCGCCCGCGCTGGCCCCCGGCTCTACGGCCGCCCCCCGCTCCGCGGCGTGCCGCGCGATTCGCGTGAGCCGCTCGAGCGCGATGCGGTCGCTCGTGGCCGTCATCGCGTGGATGACCTCTCCGAGCGCGAAGGTATCCATCGATATGACGTCGCTCTCGCGGAGCTGGCTGCCGTGCTCGACGAGCCGCGACACCGCGCGAGAGACCGCCGAGGGCGCGAAATCGACCGCGCGATCGTCCCAGAAGCGCGTCCAGAACAGGACCGCCGCCTCGGGTCGGCTCAGGTCGGTCGCACCCGAGAGCGCCATCCGCGTCCCGATCGGGGCCATCGCCACCGCGACTCGTCGGCGTTCCTCGGGCGGCAGCGCCTCCAGCCGAGGGAGGACGTACGGGAGCGCGGCGCCACCCAGCCTTTGCAGCTCGCGCGCGGCCGTGTCGCGCCAAACGTCGCCGGCGGCGACGTGCCCGATCGCTTCGATCGCGCGGGAGCGAACGTCCCGCGGGCTCGTGTTGACGAAGCGCGGCAAGTCGAGGAAACGCGAGCGCCGTGCCTCGTCACCGAGGGGGTCGTAGGTGCTCGCCAGGGCCGGCGCCGATTCCCCGGCGGCGTCAGGAGCCCCCGCGAGCCCGGGGGCGCCAGGATCCGCGGGAGCTGCGGGGGAGCCCGGGTCCGGCGCGAGCGTCGTGACGAAGAAGAGGACGAGGCTCGTCGCGAGCAACGTCGGAATCGCCCAAAGGACGCGGCGCAGCGCGTAACGGAGCATTCGTCACCATCGACTATCGCACGGCCCCCTTGCGCTCGCATCGCCGTCGGATAGGGCATGGGGATGGACTCGAGCGCGCTGCGCCGCCTCGCGGAACGGTGGATGTCCCAGGATCCCGACCCCGGGACGCGGGCCGAGCTCGCGGAGCTCCTCGCGCAAGGGCCAGGCGAAGCGGCCGAAGCCGAGCTCGCGGACCGGTTCGCCGCAGCGCTCGAGTTTGGAACGGCGGGGCTGCGCGGCGTCCTCGGCGCCGGTCCCAATCGCATGAACCGCGCGGTCGTCGCGCGGGCAACCTGGGCGCTGGCGGAAGAGCTGCTGGCGGCGGTGCCGCGTGCGGCCGAGCGTGGCGTCGTCGTCGGTCGCGATGCCCGCCGCATGAGCCGGGAGCTCGCGGACGACACCGCCGCGATCTTCGCGGCCGCGGGCCTTCGCGTGATGTTCTGCGAAGAACCGACCCCGACGCCGTTCGTCGCGTTCGCGATCAAGCAGTCGGGCGCGGCCGGCGGGGTGGTCGTGACCGCCAGCCACAACCCGCCCCAGTACAACGGCTACAAGGTGTACTGGGAGAACGGCGCGCAGATCGTGCCTCCCGTGGATGCGCGCATCGCCGCGCGTATCGCGTGCGCTCCCGCGGCGTGCGACATCGCGCGCCCGCCGCTCGACGATCTGCAGCGACGAGGGCTCGTGTCGAGCGTTCCCGCGGAGATGACCGAGGCGTATCTCGCAGCCGTGCGGCGGCTCCAGGTGCACCCCGGCGGCGGCGACCGGACGCTCCGCATCGTCTACACGCCTCTTCACGGCGTGGGCGACCCGCTCGTCCGCAGAGCTCTGTCGGAGACCGGGTTCGCTCGACGTCACGACCGTACCCGAGCAGCAGAAGCCCGACGGCGCCTTCCCGACCGTCGCGTTTCCCAACCCCGAGGAACCGGGTGCGATGGACCTGGCGCTCGCGCTGGCTACCCGCAAGAAGGCCGACCTCGTCCTCGCCAACGATCCCGACGCCGACCGGCTCGCGGTCGCCGTGCCGGAACGGGGCGAGGCGCAGGGCTCGGGTTGGCGGCAGCTCACCGGCAACGAAGTGGGGGTGCTGCTGGGCCATTATCTCTTGACGGAGAAGCCCGCGAGCGGACCGCGCGCCGTCGTCGCGTCCATCGTGTCCACCCCGCTCCTCGGCCGAATCGCGGCGTCGCTCGGCGTTCGCTACGAAGAGACGCTGACCGGGTTCAAATGGATCGCCAACCGTGCCCTCGAGCTGAAAGTCGAGGGGTACGCGTTCGTCTTCGGATTCGAAGAGGCGCTCGGCTACACGGTGGGCGACGTCGTGCGCGACAAGGACGGTGTCTCGGCCGCGCTGCTCGTCGCCGAAATGGCGGCCGTGGCGCGCGCGCGAGGAAGGACGCTGCAGGGCGAGCTCGATGCCGTCGCTCGCCGCTGGGGCGCGTTCACGAGCACCCAGACCAACCTGGTCCGCGCCGGCGCGAGCGGCGCCGCGGCGATTCGCGCGATGATGGATCGCCTCCGCAGCGCGCCCCCCCGGGTCGTAGCCGACGACGAGGTCCTCTTCGTCGTGGACTACGACGCCCAGGTCCGGACGGAGCTTCGCACCGGGGCCGCGACTGCCCTCGCCCGGCCGCAGCTGCGGAGCAACGTCCTCGCGTTCGAGCTGGCCTCCGGGAGCCGAATCATCGCGAGGCCCAGCGGCACGGAGCCGAAGGCCAAGTTCTACTTCGACGTATGCGAACAGGTCGGGGCACACGAGGAGGTGGCCCAGGCCATGTCGCGCGCTCGCGCGCGGGCAAGCCGCCTCTCGGCAGCGTTCGCGGCGGCTCTCGACTAGCTCCGACCCTCGTCGGAGGGATGTTCTCGCGGGGGCGGGAGTTCGGGTTTTGTTCGGGCATGCCTGCCCTCTTCAGGGGCCGGGGCCCGCGCCGCTGGCGGCCGCACGGGGCCCGGGTCCGCGCGGCCCCTGTACGAGGCGAGGCATGCCCGAACAAAACCCGAACTCCCGCCCCCGCCTCGTCACGGATCCCTCGCCCCTCCGGGGCTCCGGGCGCGCGGACTAATTGGCCGGTTCGCCGCGGTCCAAGCTGCGACCGCCGAGGTTCGCGACGACGGTCGCGAGCTGCGTTGGTTCGACCGGCTTCGCCACGTGCACCTGGAAGCCCGCAGCGAAGGCTCGCTGGGCGTCTTCGTCTCGCGCGTACGCCGTGAGCGCGACCGCCGGGGTCCGCCCTCCGAGCTCCATCGGCAGCGAGCGAATCTTCCGGATCAGGTAGAACCCGTCGGCCTCGGGCATCCCGATGTCGCTCACCAGGACATCGGGCCTGACGCTCGGGAACTTCTCCAGCGCCTCTCCTGCAGAAGCAGCGACGTGAACCTCGGCGCCTTGCTCGCGAAGGACCTCGCTCACGAGGCCGAGCGCGTCGTCCTCGTCGTCGACCACCAAAAGACGCAGCCCGTCCAGTCGGGGAGTATCGTCTCGGTGCGCCGCGCGCACGTCGATCCGGGCCGTGGGTGTCGCCCTCTTGTGGACCGCGCGAATCGCCGCCCTCGCCGGCAGGCTCACGGTGAACGCAGAGCCCTTTCCCGGTCCTTCGCTCTCCGCCCAGACCGAGCCACCGTGCGCGGCGACGAGCTGCTTGACGATGGCCAGTCCGAGCCCGAGGCCGCCGTACCGCCTCGTCGTGGACGCATCCCCTTGCAAAAACGGCTGGAATACGAGGGGCAGGATCTCGGGCCGGATGCCCTCACCGGTGTCGCTGACGCGAATCCGAACGTCCGATCCGTCTCGGAACGCGCGGATGGTCACGCAACCGCCCTTGGGCGTGAACTTCACGGCGTTCGATAGAAGGTTCCAGACGATCTGCTGCAACCGATCGGCATCGGCCGTGATGGTGAGCGACTCGGCCTCGACCTCCGAAGACAGACGGATGCCCTTGCCTTCGGCCGCGGGCCTCGCCGTGTCGAGCGCCGAAGCCACGGCCTCTGCAACGCTCGTCGGGCCGAGCGCGAGAGCCAGCTTGCCGCTGATGATTCGCGAGATGTCGAGCACGTCTTCGACGAGCTTCGCCTGCAGCCGAGCGTTTCTCTCGATGATCGCCAGCCCTCGATCCGCTTCCTCACCGAGCTTGCGGCGTCGCAGCATCATCGCCCAGCCGAGGATGGCGTTGAGCGGCGTCCGCAACTCGTGAGAGACCGTCGCCAGAAACTCGTCCTTCGCGCGGCTCGCCAGCTCGGCCTCTCCGCGAAGGGTGCGCTCCCTCGCGCGGGCGTCTTCGGCATCCCTCAACGACCTGGCGTTCTCGATCGCCATGGCCGCGCGACGCGCGAAGTCCTCGGCGAAGACCAGGTCGTCCTTCGTGTAGCGACGCTCGGACCCGGCGTAAACGAACGTGAGAGCGCCGATCGTGCGACCACGAATGGTCAGGGGGACGACCATGGCCGAACGTAGCTCCAGGCCGCGGATGAGGCGGAGGTGCTCGGCGTCCCGCGCCTGCGCCTCGAGAACGGACTCTCGAATCTCCTCGTACAGCTCGGACTTGCCCGTCCGCAAGACGTTCGCCACGCCCGCGGGCGCGTGCCGGTCGTACGGATAGCGGTCGAGGAACTGGCGCGCGAATTCCACCTTGTCCTCATCGACGTGCGCAACCGCCACCGTTCGCGGCGCGCTTGCTCCCGGCTCGGCGAGATGGACAGCGCACCAGTCGGCCAGAGCGGGAACCGCGAAGCGCGCCACCGTGGAGAGGGTCGCCTGGTAGTCGAGCGACGACACGAGAGCCTCGCCCGTCTTGGCCAGAAACTCGGTCCGGACGCGATCGCGCTTCTCTCTCGTCACGTCGCGAAAGACCAACACCACCCCGATGACGCGTCCGTCCTCGGTGCGGATCGGCGCGCCGCTATCGTGGATGGGGATCTCGAATCCGCGCTTGTTGCGGAGCACGGTGTGGTTCGCGAGTCCGACGACGTTGCCCTCCCGCAGCACTCGGGTGACGGGGCTCGCGACCGCCTCGCGCGTCTCCTCCGAGAAAGCGCAGAACACCTCGCCGACTGGCCGGCCGCGCGCATCCTCTTCGGTCCACTCCGTGATCTGCGCGGCAACGGGGTTCATGAACGTGACCCGCCCCTCTACATCCGTCGCGATCACGGCGTCGCCGATGCTTCTCAGCGTGGTCGCGAACAAGCGACGGGCCTCGTCCTCTCGCTCCATGCGCCTGGCCCGAAGAAGCGCCTGCGCGCACTGCTTGCCGAGCGTCTCGGCGAAAGCTCGATCGTCGGCGGAGAACGCCCGCGGCGCGAAGAAGCCCACTCCGAGAAAGCCGACGGCGCGCCCCTCGGCCATCAGGGGCATGCTCCAGAAGGCCCTCGCTCTCGGTCCGCCTGCCTCGAGCCTGGCGAGGGTCGGATGCGATCTCTGCGTACGCGACGTCGTCCTCGGCCCACGTCGCCCGACCTGACTTCATCGCCGCCAGCGCGACGGGGTCCGAGGCCACCGTCAGGCGACGGATCCGCTCGAGAACCTCGGGCGCGACTCCCCGAATCGGCGATCAGATTCAGGGTCTCGCCGTCGTCGTCGAGCTCGTAGAGCGTGCACGTATCTGCCCCGGCTGCCTGCATCCCCTGCTCGATGATGGCCTGCCCGACCTGACGCTGCGTACGAGCGTCGGCCAGCGCGGCGGCCAGCCCGGAGAGCCTCTTCAAGCGCTGCCTCGCCTCCCGCGCGAGCGCGGTGGTGATGGCGTCGTGCGCTCGTTCGCGCCTCCATGCGAGCGCCAGCAAGGCGAAGGACCCGAGCGAAAGCAGGACGGCGCCCGCGAGCGTCAGCTTCCCGCGTGCCGCCACTTCGACGCGTCGCTCGGCCAAAAGACGCTCCTCTTCGGACAGCATCCTGCGAGCGTCGCCGCGGAATGCATCCATGAGAACCTTGGCCGTGCCGGACGTGAGGCGCGCGACCGCCTCCTCGCGACGCCCTCGGACGGCGAGCCCGACGAGCTCCTCGAGCTCTCCCATCACGGCGCGCCCGTCGCGAGCGGCGACCCCGGCGTTCTGCGCCTGACGCGCGTTGTCGGCGACCAGCTCCTGGACGATCTGCGTCTCGGCCTGCTCGCGCGCGCGGGCGGCCTCGTACGGATCCAGGAAGACGGCGTTGCCGGTGGCCAGGTAACCCCGGGCGCCGGCCTCCGCGTCGGCCAGCGCCGCCAACCAGTCGTCGACCTGATGGCGAACCTCGAGCGTGTGATCGACCCAGTGGGTCGCCGAGACGTACGAGCGAACGCCCACCGCCATGAACACGACGACACTTCCGAGCGCGGCGCCAGCCCAGGCGAAGAGCCAGGGAAACCGCTGAGGCGCGGGGACGGTCTGCGGCACGGGGCCGGAGGTTAGATGGGCTCCCGGAGGCTGTACATCCGACTGGAAGTCAGGTGGATGGGAGTTCATCGACCGGTAACAATCGAAGCGGCGCGAATCTTACCGAGCTCCGCGGCGAGCTCGGCCGCCGCCGGTCAAAGCGGATACGCGAGCGTCGACCCCAGCAGCGTGGCGAGGACGAGGACCACGGGGAGCAACGCGAGAAACACGAGGAAGGTGAACCCCATCACGTCGCGTGCCCGCAGCCCGAGCAGCGCGAGCGTCGGCAACATCCAGAACGGCTGGACGAGGTTCGCGAGGGCCTCGCCGAGGTCGTAGGTGCAGACCACCCATCCCAGGTGCACGTGCTGCTCGTGCGCGGCCGCCATGACGTAGGGCGCCTCGATGACCCATTTCGATCCACCCGACGGGACGAACACGCCGAGCACGGCCGAGTACAACGCGACGAGCGCCGGAAACGAGGTCTGCGTCGAGATGCTCACGAACGCTCGCGCGATCTGCTCGTTGAGCCGGGTGTGCGTGATCACCCCCTCGATTCCCGCGTAGAACGGAAACTGGAGGATGACGCCCCAGGTCGCGGGGGTCGCGTCGCGAACGGCGCGAATCAGGCGGGCGGGTGTCCCGTGCAGAAGAAAGCCGAGCATCAGGAACGCGAGGTTGATCGTGTCGAGGTTGATCGCGTCGATGACCGAGCCCGCGCTACGAACGTACGAGCCGAGGTAGACGGAGCCGAGGGCGACCACGAGGAGCGTGAGGACCGAGCTGTGCTCGAGCCAATCGCCGGGTCTCGTGCTCCGCGGCGGCACGCGCGCCGGTGCGTCGTCCGCAGGAGCGCCGAGGTCCACGCCGAGGTCGCGCGCGCTTCCCCCCGCAGGCGCGACTGCCGGCGTGTACAGCCACACGACGGCCAGGACGACGGCGATCTCGACCGCGACGGATGCCAAGCTTTGCCAGAGAAAGATCGTGTGCCGCAAAGGAAGGATGCCGCCGGGGACCGCCCCGCCGCGCGCGACGATTCTCGCGGACTCGGTCGGGGATGGTGCCCCCGGAGGTCGCCATCTGCAGCGCGGCCGAGCCGGACAGGCCTTGCGCCCACACGCTCCCGAGGCCGAGAAACCCGGACGCCGCGAGCGCACGGTAGTCGGCCTCCGGTCGATGCCGCGCGACCTCCTTCGCGAGCATCGCGCTGAAGATCAGGCTGAAGCCCCAGTTGATCCACGCCGTGGCCATGGCGAAGAGCGCGACCGTCACCGTGGCGCTGCGCGCCGAGCGGGGGAGCTTCGCGACGCGGGCCACGATGCGGGAAACGGGCGGCGACGACGCGAGCACGTATCCGGTGACGATGATGAGCGCCATCTGGAGGGTGAAGCGCGCGAGGCTCCAGAAGCTCCCGCCCCAGTAGGTGACGACCGCGCTCGCCGGCGCATGGGCGACCGTGACGGCCAGCACGAAGACGACGACCGTGGCGACGAGCGCGAAGACGAACGCGTCGGGGACCCAGCGTTCGGTCCACGCCGTGAAGCGGAATGCGATGCGCGCGAGAGCGCCGTCCCGGTCTCCTGCGGGGGGCGTCATGGGCGCGAGGGTACCACCTCGACGCGAGGGCTACGCGGTTGGGGCGGTCGGGCCGGGACGACGGCTACAATCGCCCTCGGCCATGCGTCCCCCTCGCGACGAAGCGGAGCTCATCGCGCGCGCCCACGCGCTCTGCGGCAGCTCCGTCGCCGCGGTCGCCGAGCGGTGCGCCTTCGGCATCGCCGGTGCGCCCGTGTCGACGAAGGGCAAGGTGGGCGAGCTGATGGAACGCGCGCTCGGCGCCACCGGCGGCTCGAGTGCGACGTGGGACTTCCCCGAGCTTCGCGTCGAGATGAAGACGATCCCCGTCGACGAGCGCGGCGTCCCGCGCGAATCGACGTTCGTCTGCGCCGTATCGATGCTCGACGCCGAACGCGCGGAGTGGGAGACGTCATGGGCGCGCGCCAAGCTCGCCCGGGTGCTTTGGGTGCCGGTCGAGGTGCGCCTCGACGGTTCGCGCGTCGTCGGAGAGGCGCTCCTGTGGTCGCCGACCCGCGAGCAGGAGCGCGTGCTCGCCACCGACTTCGACGAGATCCTCGGCCGCGTCGGCGCCGGCGACATCGAAAGCCTCTCGGCGCACGTGGGCCGCTGGCTGCAGCTTCGCCCGAAAGCCGCGAACGGGCGCGCGCGCACGGCGGCCCCCGGGGTGGACGGCGAGATCGTCGCGACCGTGCCGCGCGGCCTCTATCTACGCGCGCGCTTCACGGGCGCGATGCTCCGCGACCCGGCCGCCCTGCCCGAATAGGCCGTGTAGGGCCCTCTCTTGACAAACCGGGCCCTTCCCATATCTTCCGGCCCCCTCCCACCATGCCGAAGATGAAGACCAACAAGGCCGCGGCCAAGCGCTTCCGCGTGAGCGGCAAGGGTCGCGTGCGCCGGCCCAAGGCGGGCGGCAACCACGGAATGCAAGAGAAGTCGCGCAAGCGCCTTCGCCGGCTCCGCAAGAACGACATGGTCGACTCGACCATGGAGCGCCACGTCAAGCGGATGCTGCCGTACGGCTGAGCCCAAATTTCCCGAGCATTCACCTGAGGAACCGGACACATGCCGCGCGCCAAACGTGGGTTTAAGGCCCGTCGCCGACGCAATCGCATCCTGAAGCTCGCCAAGGGCTACCACAGCGCCCGTTCGCGCCTCTTCGCGTACGCGAAAGAGGTCGTGATGAAGGCGTGGATCTACTCGTACGCGCACAGGAAGCTCCGCAAGCGCGACTTCCGGCGCCTCTGGATTGCGCGCATCAACGCCGCCGCGCGCCAGAACGGGACCACCTACTCGCGCCTCATGCACTCGCTGAAGAAGGCCAACGTCGGCCTCGACCGCAAGATCCTCGCGGACCTCGCCGTGAGCGACGCGGGCGGCTTCGGCGAGATCGTCAAAGGCCTCAAGTAGCCGCGGCGGTTCCGCGACCGCCGCGCCGCGGTCGCCGTCAGTGGATGGCGGGCGCTGCGACGAGCTCGTCCAGGTTGGGCTGGAGCGCGATCTCGATCCGGCGGTTCTTCGCGCGCCCGTCAGAGGCGTCGTTGCTCGCGACGGGGTCGAACTCGCCGTAACCGGCCGCCGACAGCGACTTCGGGTCGACGCCCTGGGCGACGAGCAGCTTCACCACCTCGACCGCGCGCGCGGTCGACAGCTCCCAGTTCGAGGGGAAGCGCGACGTCTGGATGGGCACGTTGTCGGTGTTTCCGCCGATCTGGAACTTGCGCGGCTCGACCCCCTTGAGCACCTGAGCGACCTGCACGAGCGCGTCCTTGCCCGCCGGCTTGATGAGCGTCTGGCCCGAGTCGAAGAGGACGTCGTTGGGCAGCTGGATGACGAGCCTGCCGTTACGCGTCGCGATCTTGAGCTGACCGGCGTCGATCATCTTCTTGAACTTCTGCACGAACTGCTGAAAGAGCTGCGCCCGCGCCTCGGCGGCGGCCTGCGCTCGCCGAAGCTCCTCGAGGCGCCCGCGCGCGTCGTCCAGCGCCTTCGAGAGGGTCCCCTTCTCCTGCAGCATCTGATCGACGTTCTTTCCCAGTCGCTCGAGCTCGCCGCGTAGCTTCGCGTTGATCGCCGTCGACTCGTCGAGCTGAGCCTGGACGTTGTGATCGCTCGTCGTGAGGTCGCTGAGCTTCTGGTCGCGGTCCTGCATCTGCTGCTGGGCGTCGTTCAGGGAATCGCGCAGGCGCGCGATCTCGGCGTCCTCGGCCTTTTCGTGGTCCTGCGAGGCGGTGAGCGCGGCGTGCGCCTCCTGCGCGTCGTGCACGGCGGCGTCGAACTTGTCTTTCGTCACGCACGCGCCGAGGAGAATCGACGGCGTCACGACGAGACCAAGGAGCAGGACAGCGTTTCGATCGACCATGGTTCGTGAGCCTCCCAGAGACGGGGGACGCGCGAGGCGCGCCACGCATTCCCGCCGGACGTATGCTATCGAAGTCGCCCCCCGATGAGCACGGCCGAGACCGCTCCGCAAGACTCGATCGAGCGCTCGCTCGCGGCGCTGCGGGCCACGTTCCGCGCGCGGTTCGAGACGGCGGCCAGCGAGCAGGAGCTGCGGGACGAGAACGCGAAGATCCTCGGCAAGAAGGGCGAGCTTACGGCCGTCCTGAAGCAAATGGGAAAGGTTCCGAGCGACGCGCGAAAGACGCTCGGCGAGCTCGCCAACGCAGTCAAACAAGAGGTAGAGGCGGCGTTCGAGGACCGGCTGCGCGCCCTCGCGCAAGCCGAGCGGACCAGCGACCTCACCGCCCGCCCCTTCGACCTGACCCTGCCCGGTCGCCCGCTCGCGCCGCTCGGCCACGCGCATCCCATCTCGATCGTCCGCGACGAGATTGTCGACGTGCTCGTCAGCCTGGGCTTCGCCGTGCACGACGGACCGGAGGTCGAGCTCGAGGAGAACAACTTCACGAAGCTCGGTTTCCCTCCGGACCACCCCGCGACCGACATGCAAGACAGCTTCTGGGTGGAGTCGATCGGCGAGAGCGCGCGGAGGCTCCTTCGCACGCACACGAGCAACATCCAGATTCGCGCGATGAGCAGCCACGCGCCGCCCATGGCGTTCATCGCGCCGGGCGTCGTGTACCGCAAGGACGACGACGCCACGCACTCGCCCATGTTCCACCAGATCGAGTGCTTCCTCGTCGATCGAAACGTGTCGATGGCCCACCTCAAAGGGGTGCTTGCCGAGTTCGCCGAGCGGTTCTTCGGCACCGGTACGCCCATCCGGCTGCGCCCCAGCTACTTCCCGTTCGTCGAGCCCGGGGCCGAGGTCGACGTCGGCTGTCCGTTCTGCAAGCGGGCCGACGGAACGCGCGCAGGCTGCAGCGTCTGCAAGCGCACGGGGTTCATCGAGATCCTCGGCTGCGGAATGATCCACCCGGTGGTCTTCGAGAGCTGCGGAATCGATCCCGAGGTCTGGACCGGCTTCGCCTTCGGCATGGGCGTCGAGCGGGTCGCGATGGTGCGGTACGGCATCCCGGACCTGCGGCTCCTCTTCGAGAACGACCCGCGCTTTCTCGCTCAGTTCTAGGACCATCCCATGAAAGCCTCCGTACGCTGGCTACGCGAGCTGTGCCCCCAGCTTCCTGACGACGCGAACGCGATCGCCGCCCGCCTCACGTCGGCCGGGCTCGAGGTCGAGGGCGCGGCCGCGTTCGGGCTCGCAGCGGAGGCATGCGTGGTCGCCCGCGTCGTGTCGACGCGCGCACACCCGTCGCGCGCCGGCTTGCGCCTGGTCACCGTCGATCGCGGCGGCGGCCAGCAGGAGGTCGTGTGCGGTGCGCCCAACGTCCCCGAGGCGGGCGGCCTCGTGGTGCTCGCGCCTCTCGGCGCGCAGCTGCCGGCGAAGGGCATGACCATCGAGCGGCGCACGATCGCGGGCGTCGTCAGCGAGGGGATGCTCTGCAGCGAGGCGGAGCTCGGGCTGGGCGACGGCGGCGACGGCATCCTCGTGCTTCCGGCCGGGCTGGCGTCGCCCGGCGCTCTTCTCGCGCAGGTGGTCCCCGCCGCGCGCGACACCATCCTCGAAATTGGCCTCACGCCCAACCGCCCGGACGGCCTGGGACATCTCGGTCTGGCGCGGGAGGCCGCGGCCCTGTTCGGCGTTGCGTTCGAGCCGCGCGCGCCGGCGGCGCCTGATTGCGTGCGCGACGACGACCTCTCTCGCTACGTCAAGGTATCCATCGAGGACGCCGAGCGATGCGCCCACTACGGCGCCGCGGTGCTCGTCGACGTCGCCGTGGCCCCGTCGCCGCTCGACGTTCGCTGGAGGCTGACGGCGCTCGGGGTGAGGCCGATCTCGAACGTCGTGGACGTGACCAACCTCGTGATGCTCGAGCTCGGGCACCCGATGCATGCGTTCGATCTCGATCGCGTCGGGGGCGGCGCGATTGTCGTGCGCCGAGCGGCGGCGGGGGAGAAGCTCGCCACCCTCGACGGCGTGGAGCGCTCGCTCAGCACCGACGACCTCGTGATATGCGACGCAGCCGGACCGGTCGCCCTCGCCGGCGTGATGGGCGGCAGCACCAGCGAGATTGGCGCCTCCACGTCGCGGGTGCTGCTCGAGTGCGCGTACTTCGACCCGCGCGCCGTGCGACGTGCCGCGCGGCGCCACGGCCTGCACACCGAGTCGAGCCATCGCTTCGAGCGCGGCGTGGACTGGGCCGACTCCCGCCAGGTGCTCGATCGCGCATCTTCGCTCATCGCCACGCTCGCGGGCGCGACCGCCCTCCGCGACGTCCGCATCTTCGAGGCGCGAGCGCTCGCGCGCCGTACCGTGAGTCTCCGCCACGAGCGCGTCGGGTCGTTGCTCGGTGTCGAGATCGCTCCCGCGGACGCCCAAGCGGTGTTGCAGCGGCTCGGGTTCTCGCGTCGTGCCTCCCAGGCGGGGCTCGACGTGTGGGAAGTCCCGAGCTTTCGTCCGGACATTTCCCGCGAGGTCGACCTCATCGAAGAGGTCGCGCGCGTCCGCGGCTTCGACGCGATTCCCAGCACGCTGCCCGCGATACGTCCGTCGCGGGACGCGGGTCCCCGCGAAGCGCTCGCGCGGCGCGCGCGCGACGCGGCGGTCGCCATGGGACTCAGCGAAGCCATTTCGCTGGCGTTCGTGGACCCGCGCGACCTTCGGACGCTCGGCGCGCCGTCGCCGCAGGTCCGGCTGCGCAACCCGCTCGGCGAGGAGCGCTCGGTCATGCAAACGAGCCTTCTCCCCGGCTTGCTGCGCGCGGTCGCGCACGCGCGCCGCCACGGCGAGCGCGATGCCCGCCTCTTCACGGTCGGCACGCTGTTTCTCGCCGCCGGCGACGCCTCCTCGGGGTCGATCGACGAGCGGCTCGGCCTGGCGGCCGTCCTGGCCGGCGACCGTCGCGCGTGGCTGGCCAAGGAGCAGCCGGTGGACGTCTGGGACGCCAAGGGCCTCACGGAAGGACTCGTGACGCGAATGCTCCGGCGCCAGGCGACCGTTCGCGGCGTCGACGGTGACGAGCGTCCGAGGCACCTGCATCCGCGCGGGGCTGCGTTCGTGGAGGTCGAAGGCAAGCGCGTCGGCTCGCTGGGTCCGCTCCACCCGGATGTCCTCGACGCGTTCGAGCTCGAGGAGACCGCGATTGTCGTCGAGGTCGATCTCGCCGCGCTGGCGGCCGTGGGCGTGCGCGAGACGCGCTTCGCCCTTCTGCCGCGCTTTCCTTCCAGCACGCGCGACCTGGCCATCGTGGTCCGCGACGAGGTCGCCGCCGGCGACGTGGAGCGCGCCGTGCGCGACGTCGCGGGGGGCCTCGCCGAGAACGTCTCGATATTCGACCGCTTCGTCGGTGGCAGCGTGCCTGCGGGCCACGCGAGTCTGGCGCTGCGTGTCGTCTATCGCTCGGCCGACCGCACGCTCACGGACGCCGACGTCGACGCCCGGCATGGCCAGATCGTCGCCGAGATGGAGAAACGGTTCGGCGCGCAACTGCGCGGCTAGCAGCACCCGGAAAGGGCCGCGGCGTGGCCGCCGGGGGCGGCGCGAGATACGATGGTCCTCAGGCCATGGCCACCGCCGCCCCGTTTGGGTCTCGAAGCCTCACGGGCGCCGTGCTTTCGCGAAAATGGCGGCTCTTACACAAGCTCGGCGACGGGGGCATGGGCGAGGTCTACGCGGCCGAGCCCGCGCTGGGCGGGCCGCGGGTCGCCGTCAAGGCTCTCCGGCCCGAGTTTCTCACCGAGCCGCAGGTGCTGTCGCGCTTCCTCGAAGAGGCCGATACGTGTCTGCATCTCGTTCATCCGAACATCGTGCGGTTTCTCGAATGCGGCACGGCGGAAGAGGGCTTGCCGTACCTCGTCATGGAGCTCCTCGAGGGGGTTCCTCTCGGGGCGTACACGCAGAACGGCGGACGAATCGCCATGGCGCAGGCCGTGCCCATCCTGCAGGGCGTTCTCGCGGGACTCGCCGCTGCCCACGCGCACGGCGTCGTGCACCGCGACCTGAAGCCGGAGAACGTCTTTCTCACGCGCGGAGCGGAGGGAACCTTCGTCGTCAAGGTGCTCGATTTCGGCATCGCGAAGGTGATGGACGAAGCCGGAGGAATGGGGAGCCGAACCCGAACGGGCATGCTGCTCGGCACGCCCGCGTACATGAGCCCCGAACAGGTGAAGAACCCGCGGGACGTCGATCAGCGCGCCGACCTCTGGAGCGCCGGCGTGATGTTCTACGAGATGTTGACCGGGAGGGCCGCCTTCCCCGCACCCACCGCGTACGCACGCCTGGCCGCGGTCGTGTCGATGGAGCCGGAGCCGATCGAACGCATCGACCCTGCGCTGGAGCCTCTGTCCGGCTTCGTGACGCGCGCTCTCAAGAAGAACCGCGAGGAGCGGTTCGGGTCGGCCCTCGAGATGGCGCGGGCGCTGGCGGCCGCGGCGCCGGGCGCCGTCGCCCGTACCGAGGGCAGCGTCGGCCGCATCGCGGTGGCCGCGATGCCACTGAGCCACCTGCCGGAGTTGCCGGCGATGGCGGCGTCCGGCCGCGTCCTGGCCCCCTCGGCGGAGGCCGGCACCGGCGTCGGGCCTGGCGGAACGCCGCTCTCCTTCGTGCCGTCCACGGCCGTCGCCGAGGGGGTGCCCCCGATGGTGGGCTCCGGGACGACGCTTGCGAGCGCGCGCTCGAAGCCTTCGGTCATCGAGGCGCCCCAGCAGATGGTCGTCCTCACGCAGCCCTCGTTGGTGGGCGAGACGCTCCCATCCAAAGATTTGCCGGTCATCTCGCGGGCCGGCGGCCGCTGGCGCGTACCGGTTGCCGGCGTCGTTCTCCTCGTCGTGGCCGCGCTTGGCGCTGGCCTGCTGCTGGGATGGATCCTGGCGCGCACGACGTAAGCGCGCGGCGGCTCTTGAGACACCGCCCCGGAGCTTGCTAGCGTCATGTTCCCATGAGCGATGCCGCGATCGATCCGCGCTATCTCGAGGTCTTCCCGCAATGGCTGCGCAGCCTGGGGGAAGACGCGGCGCAGGTCGGCGAGGCGCTGACGGACGGCGCGGCCGACGACGACGCAGCCCGCGCGCTCGTCGCGGGTCTCAACTACATATTCAAGTCGCTCGACTTGATACCCGACGGCATCGACGACCTCGGGTTCCTCGACGACGCGTTCGTCCTGAGGGTGGCGTGCGAGCTGGCGGTGGCGGCGCGGCCCGACGCGAAGCAGGGAGTCGTCCAGCGTCTGAGCGACGACGCGAGCTCCGTTCGCGACTTCCTCGGCGCCGACTACCTTCGTCTGGAGACCTACGTGCGCGGTCTGCGGAAGGGCGCGGCCCGCGGGCGAACGGTGGACGACGTTCTCGGCGACCGCGAGACCCGTCTTCAGTTCCTGAATGAAGTGCGCGCGTGGTCGAAGGGCTACCAGGTGCCGAGCTTCACCCGGGACCAGAAGACCCTCGTGAAGCTCAAGGCGTTCTTGAACGCGAAGCTGCCGTAGCTCGCTCTCTCGGCGTCGTGCGAAGCACGACGTTCGGCGTGCGCTACTTCAGGATGTCGCCGTGCGACGTGATGAGGACGCAGGTGCAGCCGGTCTCGCTCCAGACGCGCTGGTCGCCCGTGCCTGCCTCGGCCCGATTGTAGTCGCCGGGACGAAGCTTGCGGTCGTCGATCGACAGCTCGCCGTCGAGGAGGTGCAGCTCCTCGAGGCCGGCGTGCACGTGGGGCGGATATTCGGCGCCTGGCTCGAGCCGCACCAGCATCGTGACCCGATGGGTATCGGCGTCCACCGAGAGGAGCTGGTACGAGAGCCCGGTTGACGCTTCCTTCCATTCCGGTTCTTTCCAGTCGTCCTCGAGCGGGGTCGGCGCTGCTTCCTCCGTCTCGTCGGCGAGCCGGCCCGCGAGGCGCTCCCACAGCGGAGCGCTCGGGCGGAGTACCGCTCTCGGCCAGGCGGCGAAGGAATGGACAACACGGCGAAGCGCCTCGAGCTGCCGGCGGCACTCCGAGCATTCCGCAAGGTGGGCCTCTATCGCCGGCGCCTCGCCTGCGGGCAGCGCCAGCAGCGCATAGAGCATCAACTGGTCCGAGTGCTCCGTCCCGTGCCCGTTCGAGCCGGTGCTCATGGGGGTGGGACCAATCCCTCGCCCAGCGCTTTCCGGAGCTTGTCGAGGCCGGAGCGTATGCGCGTCTTCACCGTCCCGAGCGGCTGGTCGAGGCGCGCCGCCGTCTCGGTGTGCGTGAGCCCTGAGAAGAATGCCATTTCGATGGCGTCCCGTTCCTCGGGCGTGAGCTTCGCGAGCGCCTCGCGGAGCCGCTGCGCCCGCTCCTGCCTCTCCAGTGCTTCGTGCGGCCCGGCGGCGCCGACCTCGGCGGGCGCTTCGTGCGCACGCGGATCGACCCGCTTCTTCCGCTGCTCGAAGCGCAGCCGGTCTACCGCCCGGGAGCGCGCCTGGTTCATCACCCAGCCGACTACCGAGCCGTTCGCTAGGTCGTAGGTGGCCGCGCGCCGCCAGACGTCGTGGAAGACGTCGAGCGTCACCTCCTCGGCGGTCTGGGGGCTCCGGGTGATGCGCATGACGAGCGTGAACACGATCCGGTGTGTGCGTTGGTACAGCGCGTGGAGCGCCCGCTTGTCGCGGGCGGCGATGGAGCGCACGAGGGCGATCCATTCGCTCTCGAGCGCGAAAGGTCTCCCGTCGGCAAAGAGGAGATTGCCGAGCGTCGCGCTTGGCGGCCCGCCAGGACTGTCCGGCTCCGCCCGTTCCGCGTGACCCACGGCGGCACTCTCGCCCGGCACGCGCTCATTGACAAGGTTGCGCGTCGTTCATCCCGAGCTCCGCTTGAGGTCGATTGGAGGAGCCGCACCGGCAGCCAGCCCCGGACCCGCCGGGTGGTCCGTTGAGTCCGGAGCGGCGGCGCCGCGCTCCCATTCGGGTGCGAGGACCCAAAAGCAGCCGGCGTGGAAGGAAAGTGTGTTCCGGCCGTCGGCGCCGCTGAGCTCGGCGTCGATGACCAGCTGGTCGGTGCGCATCAGGTCGCCGCAGACCAGGCATCGATCCCGCCCCGAGCCGGGTCCTCCCCAGACGGTGTCCGGGCGACGTGCGGGCAGCCGCCTCGATTGGAGCAGCTCGCGAACCTTCTCGGGCAGACTTGTGTCGCTCATGGTCGTTTCGGGACGGCCGTTCGCCGCGCCTACGGCCTGCGACGTCGAGCCGTTCGCCCCAAAAACGACAAGCGCGATGGCTTGGATTTCCTTTCGACGAAAAAAAGGGTGAGCCGCGATTCGCGGGCCCTCGGCGTCGCTACGACTACGGAGTCCTGCTGTCCGAGCGCGGCGCGCTGTAATTGTGCCCGTGCATCGCGGCGATGAGCTCCTGCAGGAGATCGCGCGCCTCGGGCTTGGCCTTCAGGTGATTGAGCAGCAAGGTCGAGACGTCGCTGAAAGCCTTTTCGTAAGCGACGCCCTCGCGCGTGCGGGCGGCGACCTTCTCCCGGCCGCTCGCCAGGTCCTCCTCCAGCGCTTCGGCGTACCGGGCCAGCTGGGCGCGCAGCTCTTCGATCTGCCTGCGCAGATCGCGCGCCTGCGTGTCTTTCAGTCCAGCCTTCTGCTCGTGCTCTTTGAGCTGCTCGCGCTTGGCCTCGACCAGCGCCATGGCTGCGCCCGAGCGTTCGAAGACGACGCGCAGCTGGGCCCCGGATCCGCCCGCCTGATCGGCCGCCTGTCTCGCCTGCGCGGCGGTCCGCTCGGTTTGCTGCAGGCTCTCGCGCAGCCGCGCGACCTCGGCCTGCTCCGACGAAAGCTCGCGCAGCGCGCGCGACTCCTCGTGCGCGAGCTCCTCGACCTTGCGCCCGATCTCCGCGCGGAGCGCCCGGCCGCGCCGCTCGAGGGCCTCGAGCTTGCGCTGGTGGCTCGCCACTTCTCCCTCCAAGCGGCTCGCGCGCGACGCCAGGTCCCAGGCCTGCGCCACGGCGCTCTGCACGTCGGCAGGGGCATTGGCCAGCGGGTAGGCACGCGACACCATGCGCGAGAAGAGCGCGGCGCGGCTCGCCCATTCGATGACGCCGGGCGATTGCGGCGGGGGCGGGGGAGGCGGCGCGGCGTTCTCACCGGTAGCCGCGACCTCCCACGGCGTGCTCGGTAGGCTGCGCTGGAGCGACTTGAGCTCTTCGTGCAGGTGGTGGGCGTCCTGGAAGCGCTTGCGCCGGTCCTTTTCCAGGAGCTTGATGACGATGGACTCCGCGGTGGAGAGCACGTCGGGCTTGATCGAGCGCGGGCGCGGCGCGACGGCGGTGCGCTGCATCTCCAGCAACGTCTCGCGGTCGTCGCTGCGGAAGGGGAGCTGCCCCGTCAGCATCTCGAAGAAGAGCACCCCCAGCGCGTAGAGATCGCTCTGCGCGGTCGCCTCTTCGCCGCGCGCCTGCTCGGGAGACATGTATTCGGGCGTCCCGAACACGGCCCCCTTCGGTGCCAGGCGCGGGTCCATGGCCAGGTGCGCCAGGCCGAAGTCGAGGATCTTCACGAAGTCTTTTCGGCCGCCGCGTGTCGTCAGAAGGATGTTGTCGCTCTTCAGATCGCGGTGCACGACGCCCAGGTCGTGGGCGCGCGCGAGAGCGGCGCACATCTGCTCGAGAATGTCGACGCCGCGGGCGAGTGCCATCGGCCCGCGCGCCAGCTCGCTCGAGAGCGACTGGCCGACGAGGTACTCCATGACGAGATAGAGCTCGCCCTCCTCGGTCTCGCCGATGTCGTGGATGTCGATGATGTGGGCGTGATCGACCCGATTGGCGGCGCGCGCCTCGCGCAGCATCCACGCGCGCAGGTGCGTCTCGCCTCGCAGGTCGGGCCGAATCAGCTTCACCGCAACGACGCGGTCGATGAGCACGTGCCGGGCGCGGTAGACGACGCCCATGCCGCCTTCGCCGATGCGTGCCTCCAAGCGATAGCGCCCGGCGATCACGCGCCCGAGCATCGGATCCACCGGCTTCGACGCCTGAGGAAGTCGCTGTGCCATTTCCCTCCGCTCCGCTCTAGCCCCCCGGCCCGCGGCTTTGGATGCATCAACGCATCAACGCAAAGATGGTATCAGCGCCTCAGGCCTTTCGGAACGGCGATCGAACGTAAGAACGTGCAATCCCGAAAAAAGCCGGTTCGGGATAGATGGTACGTCCGCGATCCGGTCTAGAGCCGGCCGCTCAGAAGGTGACGTGAAGCACGGGCATACGTAGCTCCGTGTCGTTCTTCATGCCGTATTGGCGCAGCTCTCCAACCGTGAACACCGGGACGATGTTGGGCACGGGAACGCCGATCCGGAGCCTGGATCCCTGGGCGCCGGGCGTGACGTCGAGGAGGGATTGCGGTGGGGGAGTCGGCGCGCCCGGTTGCGGAGGCTGTGGGGGCGTGGGTGCCGGCGACGGCGCGGCCCCTCCCTGCACGGGCGTGCCGGGGGTGCCGGCGGCACCGCCGCCGGGCGGTGTGCCCACGACGACCCCAGGTTCCGCCGCCGGGCCGGTGGGGGCGCGATCTTCCGTGGCGCCTTCCTCGGGCAGGTACCGGGTGGCGTTCAGGGTGAGGACGATTGCGGGGATGACGAGCGCGAGACCGCCCGCCAGCATGTACGTGGGTACCTTGCCGTCGGTACTCGACCGCTCGATGGCGTAGCCCCCGGCTGCTCCACCGCCGGCGCCCACCAGGCCCCCCAGGACGTACGCCCATCCCGCGCGCACGCCGAAGAGGGCTTCGACCATGGTGACGACTTCGGCGCCCATGAGGCCCCCGCCGGCGATGCCCTTCCCGTTCGGCGAGACGTTGTCGGCGCGGGCTTCGTTTAGCGGCGAGGCGAACACGGCCATGCCGAATGCGGCCGCCGTGATCGCCGCCGCGGGACGGAGCGTCCGGCCCTGCGAAAGGCGACCGGCGCGGATGGGCGCGCTGGCCGCGTGGCAGGCGAGGTTCGTGGTTTCGGACGGAGAGAGCATGGACATGCCTCGTCTTGGGTGCCGGCACGGTAACACGGCGTTCATGCGGGCCGGGTTCGTTTTGGTGGGACGAAGCTCTCGACAGACCGGGGGTGCAAGCCGTGCCGAGGGGGGCTAGGGTGGCATGCCTCGTGACCACGCTTCCGGTCCTCCTCGTTGCAGCGCACGTGCTCGCCAATGTGGTGTGGATCGGTGCCCTTCTCTCGGTGGCGACGCTCGCCGCGCGCGCGCCCTTCGTGGCCGACCCCTCCGAGCTCGGCTCGCTCGCGCGGCGCGTCTACTGGAGCCTCGCCGTGCCGGGCTTTCTCGCGAGCCTGGCGGCCGGTATCGCGCGCATCACGCTGACTCCCCAGGCGTACGCGCACATGTCCTGGTTTCACGCGAAGCTCGGGCTGGCGCTGGTCGTCATCGTGCTCCATCACGTCATCGGCGGGCGAGCCCGGCGCGTGGCCAACGGCCATGCGGAGGCCGGGCGGGGCCTGGGGGGGGTGGCCGCTCTCACCTTTCTGATGGTGGCCGGAGTGGTGCTGCTCGGCGTTGCGAAGTCGCTACGCTGAGTGCGAGGAGGGGCATGCACACGCTCGAAATCTACTGGGATTTCTCCTCGCCGTTTGCGTACCTCGGGAGCACGCAAGCCGAGAAGCTCGCCGAGCGCACCGGCGCGGCGCTCGTGTGGCAACCCATGTTGCTCGGCGGCGTGTTCAAGGCCATCGGGCAGGTCGAGGTGCCGCTCATGGCCTGGAGCGACGTCAAGCGACGGTACTACCTCGAGGACTTGAAGCGCTTTGCCGAATACTGGGGCGTGCCCTTCCGGTTTCCGACGCGCTTTCCGGTGCTCAGCCTCAAAGCGCTGCGCGCTTACCTCGCGCTCCCCGAGGAGCGACGTGCCTCGTTCCGCGAGCGCACGTTCGCCGCGTACTGGGCCGAGGATCGCGACATCGCCGACGAAGGCGTGCTCCGCGACCTGCTCGGCCAAGGCGCCGACGAGGTGCTGGCGCGCGCGCAATCGGCCGAGGGCAAGAAGGCGCTCCTCGACGCGACGCAGCGCGCGGTCGACGCGGGCGTCTTCGGGGCCCCCACGTGGGTGATCGACGGCAAGCAGCTGTTCTGGGGGCAAGACCGGATTCCCCTCGTGGAGCGCGCGCTGCGGGCGTGAGCCGGAGCACGCGGGGCACACGGCGGGACGAGAGGAAGCACGCGGGGCACACGCTCGGCGGGGGACGCTCGGCGCTCGCCGCCGGGTGGGGCCCCCCCCGAACTCGCTGCGGGCGTGCTGCGCATGCCCGCAGCTCAAACAACGGGGAACCCCCCCCACCCGACGGCTCCGCGCCGAGCGTCCCCCGCCGAGCGAACGCTCACACGCAGGCGTCGCGCAGGTTGGCCACGGCGAGCACGAGCTCGTTGGGATCGACCGGCTTCGGCATGTGGGTCTGAAACCCGGCCGCCAGCGCGCTCACCCGGTCTTTCGGACGAGCGAGCGCCGTGAGCGCGACCGCCGGCGTGCGCCCGCCGGCCTCGACGGACAGCGCGCGCACGCGCCGGATGAACGAGTAGCCGTCTTCCTCGGGCATCGCGATATCCGACACGATGACATCCGGACGCCACGTGGCGACCGTCTCGAACGCCGCGCGCGCCGTCGATGCTCCGCGCATCTGCGCGCCGGCGGTTCCCAGCGCGGCCGCCAGGAACTCGCGCGTGTCGTCGTCGTCGTCCACCAAGAGGACCCGCGCCCCGTGGAGGCGCCCTCCCAGCGGCTGGGCCTCCGACACCGGCAACGAGGGTGTGCTCTCGACCTGGAGCGCGGGTAGCTCCACGATGATCTCCGCGCCCGCGCCCTCTCCCGCGCTCGCGGCCTGGACGCTCCCGCCGTGCGCTTCCACGACGTGCCGGACGATCGACAGACCGAGACCCAGGCCGCCGTGACGACGCGTGGCGCTGCCGTCAGCCTGCTTGAATCGCTCGAACACGTACGGCAGGACGTCCGCCGGAATCCCGATTCCGTTGTCCCGCACCGACATTCGCACCGTGCGCCCGCAGCGCGCCACCACGAGGTCGATGCGTCCGCCCGGGCTCGTGAACTTCATGGCGTTCGTGAGCAGGTTCCAGACGACCTGCTGCAAGCGCCGGGGGTCCCCGAGGACAGTCGCTCCTTCGTGGGCCATCGACAGGCGCACCTCGAGCCCCTTGGCGAGCAGCGTCGGCCGCACCGAGTCGATCGCCGCCTCGACGATCGACGCCAGGTCCACGTTCGACGCTTCGAGCTCGAGCTTTCCGCTGACGATGCGCGACACGTCGAGCAGATCGTCGACCAGGCGCGCCTGCAAGGTGGCGTTGCGCTCGATGGCGTCGAGGGCTCGCTCGCGCGCCGGACCGGTGCTCACGACGCCGCGCTTGAGCATGCGCGCCCACCCCAGAATGGCCGAGAGCGGCGTTCTCAGCTCGTGGGAGACGATGCCGAGGAAGTCGTCCTTCATGCGGTTGCTGCGCTCGAGCTCCTCGCGCCGCAGCTGCTCGAGCGCGTAGAGCGACGCGCGTTCGAGGGCCTGCGCGCACTGCTCGGCGGCCGCGTCGAGCAGCGCGCGCAGCTCGTCGTCGAGGAGCTCGTTGGCCGGCAGCTGAAACTCCAGGGCGCCTATCGCGTGCCCGCGGATGAGCAGCGGGATGCAGACGCCGTTCGGGTCACGCGGGATCGAACGCGCGCTCCGCACGCACGCGGCGATGGGGGTGTCCGCGTCGAGCGGGAGCCGCGAGGTGCGCGACCAGCCCGATTCTCCTTCGCACTCGTGCTCCAGAACGACGTACTCCCGCAGCTCGTCGTCGATCATCAGAAGCGCCCCGGCGCGCGCCCCGATCGCCGGCAGGCCGAAATGCATGACCACGTTCGCAACCTGGTCCGTCGTCATGGCCCGCGAGAGCGCAGCTGTAACGTCCAGGAGTCTTCGCATCCGCTCGAGCGCGGACAGTTGCATGCAGATTGTCCCCTTGATTGCAGTTTCACCGGCATGCCTGCCTGGTCAAGCGTGCGCGTCCGGATCGGGAGACGCGCCGAGCGAGCGGGGCGATACACGCGGTCGACGGCGCCGGGTCGTGATACTTGTCAAGGGAGATCGCATGACCCAGGCCGACCCCGTCCCGGTGCGCGTCGGCGATTTGCTCGAGGGCAAGTACCGGGTCGAGGCGGTCCTCGGAATGGGAGGGATGGGCGTCGTCGTCGCGGCGCGCCACGAGCAGCTCGATCAGCGGGTCGCGATCAAGTTCGTGCGGCCCGATGCGCTCGGCAACGGGGAAGCGGTCGAACGCTTCCTGCGGGAAGCGCGCGCGGCCGTGAAGTTGAAGAGCGAGCACGCGGCGAGGGTCATCGACGTGGGAACGCTCGAATCGGGCGCCCCTTACATGGTGATGGAGCTGCTCGAGGGGACCGATCTCGCGCGGGCGCTCGAGGAGCGCGGCAGGTTGTCGGTCGAGCAGGCGGCCGATTGGATCGTGCAAGCGTGCGAGGCGCTCGCCGAGGCGCACGCCGCGGGCATCGTGCACCGCGATCTCAAACCGCAGAACCTCTTTCTCGCCCGCACCGTCGGCGACGCGGTCAAGGTCAAGGTGCTCGACTTCGGCGTCTCCAAGTCGAATTCAGCCATCAGCCGGGGGGAGGGTGGGCTCACGCACACGCGCACGATGCTCGGGTCGCCCCTCTACATGTCGCCTGAGCAGATGCGCTCGTCGCGCAACGTCGACGCCCGAGCCGACGTGTGGGCGCTCGGCGTCGTGCTTTTCGAGCTGCTCACCAACACGCTGCCGTTCGAGGCCGAGACGTTGCCCGAGCTTTGCCTGAAGGTCGTTAGCGATCCGCCGCGCAGCTTGCCCGACTTGCGTCCCGAGCTTCCCCCGCAGCTTTGTGGCGTCGTGGAGCGGTGCCTCTCGAAGAATCCCGCCGAGCGCTTTGCCAACGCAGGGGAGCTCGCCGAGGCCCTCGAGCCGTTTGCCTCCCCGGCTTCACGAGAGACCATCCAGCGAGCCGGGTCGGTGGCACGGGGCGGCGGGTTTCAGCTCGCCTCGTCCGAGCCTGGCGCGGCAGGGCTCGGAGCGCTCGCAGCGCTCGGGTCGCAGCCCCAGAGCCGGCAACGTACCCCCGCCGCGTGGGGGTCGGGGCGATCGTCGCGCCGACGGAGCCAACGCCGCATGCACATCTGGGTCGTCACCGGCCTCGCAGCCCTGGCCCTCGCGGGCGGCGCCCTCGTCCTGGCTCGGCGCGACCGCGGACCGTCAGCGGCCGACTCGCCCCCACCTTCCGCCCTTGCGCCCGCCGCAGCCGTCACGGCTGCCGCAACTTCGTCCGCCTCGGCGGCGCCGCCCCCGACGGCGGTCGCGCCTTTGGCCGAGCCGCCCCTCGCCCTGCCCGCGCACCCGGTAGCGAACGAGGCCGGGGCCCCCTCGCCCATCGCCCCGCTCCCCTCCGCCAAGCCGTCGGCCCCGCGCGCTTCCCCCCAGCCGAAGGCAACCGACGACGACATTCCTGCGGTACGCTGACGGCCCACCCGGAGACGAGATGCAGCGCCCCCGAGCCCTCATGCGTACGATGCTGCTCACGGCCGCGGGCCTGGCCTCGAGCTCGCCCGTCTGCGCCCAGACGTCGCCGCCCGCCAACGACCGGGTGGCGGCCGAGGCCCTGTTCGAGGAGGGCCGCAGCCTCGTGGCCGCAGGCAAGGTCGCCGAGGCGTGCCCGAAGTTCGCCGACAGCCAGCGGCTCGATCCCGCCCCTGGCACGCTGCTGAACCTCGCGAGTTGCTGGGAGAAGCTCGGTCGAACCGCGAGCGCGTGGGTCACGTACCGAGAGGCGGCGAGCGCGGCGAACGCGCTCGGCCGGAGCGACTACGTGGCGACGGCCCAGCGGCACGCGGACTCGCTCGCGCCGAAGCTCGCCCGCATCACGGTGAACGTGCCGCAAGCCATCGACGGCTTGGAGCTGCGCCGCGACGGCGCCATCGTGTCGTCGATCGAGTGGGGCCAGGCCGTTCCCGTCGATCCGGGGACGCACCTCATCCAGGCCCGTGCCCCGGGCCACGTCGAGTGGACCGTGGCGGCGGCGGCACTCGACGGCTCGCAAGTGACGGTCACCGTACCGGTGCTCGAATCCGTTCCCGCAGCCCAGCTCCCGCCGGCGGCGCCCGCACCGAGCGCGGCTCCCCAGCCATCCGGCGCCCCGGCCTCCGTCGCCGCCGAGGGCGCCCAGGCCGTGTCGGCCGGCGGCGCGCAGCGGACGACGGGGTTGGTCGCCGGTTCCGTCGGCCTCGCGGGGCTGCTCGTGTCCGGGACGTTCGCCGTCCTCGCGAAGGCGAAGTACGACGACTCGGTGAAGAACTGCGAGCCGACGAACCCGAACGTGTGCAAGGGCACCGGCCTCGATCAGCGGAACGAAGCGCGAACCTACGGGGACGTCGCGAGCGTCGCGTTCGCGATCGGGGCGCCCGCGCTCGTCGCAGGGGCCGTTCTCTGGCTGACCGGGCAAGGAGCGCAGCCGTCCCACAAGACGGCGAAGGTCGGGGTGGTGCCGCTCCTCGGCGGAGCAATGGTGGAGGGAGCCTGGTGATGCCTCGATTGGTCCGCCCGTTTGTGGTCGCTGCGGCCGCGATCCTCGTCGCCTGGACTCTCGCGTGCAACTCGTTGCTCGGCATCGGCGCGGCGACGCTCGAGTCCGGGGACGACGGCGGCGACGCGGGCACCGTACCCGGCGAGCTGACGTGCGAGCACTATTGCGACGTCGTCATGCAAAACTGCACCGGCCCGAACGCCGAGTATCTCTCGCGCCCCATCTGCGTCAGCATGTGCCCGGCCTTCGAGATCAACGCCACCGCCGGCGATACCGCCGACGACTCGCTCGGCTGCCGCCTCTTTTTCGCGAGCGCGGCGGCGTCCACGCCCGTAACGAGCTGCCGCTTCGCCGGGCCTCTCGGCGGCGGCCACTGCGGCAGCAACCCGTGCGCTCCCTTCTGCGCCCTCGACGTCAACTATTGCGCTTCGCCGTTGCCCGTCGCCTACGACGGAGGAACGACCGACTGCGAAAAGGACTGCAAGGGGTATCCGTATCTCGTCGCCGACGCCGGCGACACCACGCTCGAGTCGACCGACACGCTCAACTGCCGCCTGTGGCACCTGGAGACCGCGTTCACGAGCTCCAAGTTCGGCTCGTTCCACTGCCCCCACACCGCCCAGGTGAGCAGCACCTGCCAGTGAGGCGAGTCACCCCTCTCCGTCGATTCCCCCGGGCTTCGCCTTGACCGCGAGGTCGGTCCAGCCTTCGACGAGCTCGCGCGTGCGGCGGCGCTCGCGCTCGAGCTCCTCGTCGTGGTGGTCGCCGAACGCGACGTCGACGACGAGGCTCGGTTCGTCTTCGGTGGAAACGAACGACGAGAACGACAGGTCGAGCGGGATTCGACTGGGGCGGCATCGACGCAGGCGGAGGCGGCGACGAGGGCGGCCCCTGGCGCGCCTCGGCGTAGACCGCTCGCAGCCCCTCGAACATCTCGGCCGCGGTCTGCCAGCGGGCCGCCTTTTCGAACGCCAGCGCCCGGTCCACCGCGGCCACGAGCAGCGGCGAGGCGTCCGGGAGCACCGCTCGGAGCGAGGGCGCCGGCTCCTTCATCGCCGCGAGCATGACGTCGAACGCCGACTGCTTCTCGTGGACGCGGCGCCCGGTGAGCGCACGGAACATGACGGCGCCGACCGCGAAGATGTCGCTGCGCGCGTCGACCTGGTCGGACGCTCCACGCGCCTGCTCGGGTGCCATGTAGCCGGCCGTCCCCAGGACGATCCCGGCAGCCGTCGGGACGATCGAGGTCACGCCGTCGCGGATGCGAGCAAGCCCGAAGTCGAGCAGTTTGGCGTGGCCGCTCTTGGTGAGGAACACGTTGCCGGGCTTGAGGTCGCGGTGGATGATGCCCGCCCCGTGGGCGACCGCGAGGACGTCGAGCACCTGACCGGCGATCGCGAGGACGTCGAGGGATGGCAGCCTCCCGCCGGCGCGCGTCAGCCCGGCCGCGAGCGACTCGCCCTCGAGGAGCTCCATGACCAGGAAGGGCGCGCCGTCCTGGGTGATGTCGTCGTCCAGGATGGCGACGGCGCCGGGGTGCTCGATCTTGTTGGCGACGTAGCCCTCCCGCAAGAAGCGCTTTCGCACGTCTGGATCACGCGCGTACCGCGCATGCAGGAGCTTGATGGCGACCCGGCGTCCGTTGCGGTGCGTCGCGACGTAGACGGCCGCCATGCCGCCGACGTCGAGCACGCCGTCGATGTGCCACTTGCCGCCCAACGTCTGGCCGATGCGTGACTCCGGCGGGGCTAACGAGTCGGCCTTGGAGAAGGTCACGATAGGTAGAATCACGGGCAAGACCCAGGGGCGTCAAGGCGACATCCCCCGCTTGCCGGGCCCCGGCGCGTTCCCGCGCGATCGATAACCATGCAGAAGCATGGATGAAGACGGCTCGGAATAAACCTGCGCGCCGGCATGTGATACATGGCGCGCCGGGCCGAGGCGCGCGCCGCCTCAGCCGCAGCGCAGCCAGAGGAGAACCCGAATGTACGACGTCCGTGCCCTGAACGAGCTCGTGGCCAAGGAGAGCGCCTTCGTCGACCGGCTGGTCAACGAGGTCGGCAAGGTGATCGTCGGCCAGCAATACATGGTCGAGCGCATCCTCGTGGGCCTCCTCACCGGCGGCCACGTTCTCCTCGAGGGGGTGCCCGGTCTGGCCAAGACGCTCACGGTGCGCACCCTCTGCGACGCCATCCACGCCAAGTTCGCGCGCATCCAGTTCACGCCGGACCTCTTGCCGGCCGACCTCGTGGGCACCGTCGTCTACAACCAGCCCAAGGGCGAGTTCACCTCGAAGCTCGGGCCCATCTTCGCCAACCTGGTGCTCGCCGACGAGATCAACCGCGCCCCCGCCAAGGTGCAGAGCGCGCTCCTCGAGGCGATGCAGGAGCGGCAGGTGACCATCGGCGACAAGAGCTACCCGCTGCCCGAGCCGTTCATCGTCATGGCCACGCAGAACCCCATCGAGCAGGAGGGCACGTATCCGCTGCCCGAGGCGCAGATCGACCGCTTCATGCTCATGGTGAAGGTCGGCTACCCCACGCGCGACGAAGAGCGGAAGATCATGGACCGCATGACGCAGCCGGAGGCAGCCCACGCCGAGCCGGTGGTCACGCCGGTCGAGCTTCTCGACGCACGCAAGGTGGTCAAGCAGGTGTACGTCGACGAGAAGGTGAAAGAGTACATCGTGGACGTCGTCTTCGCGACGCGCGAGCCCGCCAAGCACGGGATGAAAGACCTGGCGCCGCTCATCGAGTTCGGCGCGAGCCCGCGCGCCAGCATCGCGCTCAACCTCGCCGCGCGCGCGCACGCGTTCTTGCGCCACCGCGGGTACGTGACGCCGGAGGACGTGAAGGCCGTGGGCCCGGACGTGCTGCGGCACAGGCTCGTGCTCACCTACGAGGCCGACGCCGAGGAAGTCACCAGCGAGCAGATTGTCAAACGAGTCTTCGAGGTGGTCGAGGTCCCCTAGCGGTGCGCTAGAGAGAGCACCAGTAGTAGCCGGGCAGGAGGCCCGGCGGCACCGTGGAGCTGGCGTTGCAGGCGACGGTGCCGTCGAGGCACGGCTGGCGATCCGAGCAGAGGTCGTCGGTGTAGCCGGGGGTGGACGAAGAGAAGGGGAGGCACTCCGATGCCGAGATGGAGCTCGGCTGGTTGCTGTTGCCGGCGCCGAGCGTGTAGGAAAGGGCGCAGTCCTCCGGATCGCGCGTGATGCCGGCTAGCAGTGCGGGCTTTTCAGCCGCCCGATTGCACGTCCAGGCGGTACTTGCCCAGCGTGACACCTTGGGCAAGCGGACCCCACGGCATGCGCAGTGGGACCAACGTAGCACTCCCGCAAACGTGCCCGCGCCCGTGCCACAGCCCGAGCATGGTTCCGATGGGCAGCGAAGCGCAGGGAAGTGCGCATCGAGGGCATGCGAGCTCGGTGCGGGGCGTGCAGAGGCGCAAGGGTCATGAGAGCAACCATTCTTTCCTGGACTAGCGTGGCGGCGATGCCGATTTGCCTCGGTCTTGGGGCCTGTACGGGGTTTGACCTGACTTCTCCCGATTCGCGGGCCGGGACGGGAAGGTCGCCGATCTCGCCGAACTTGCAGACCGTGGATGGCGGCTGCATCGACAACGTCCTGTGCGTGAGCACCGACCACTGGGATCCCGATGCTGTGTCGGTGTGTCCCGGACGAAGACGCCGCATCACGAGGCGATTCCTGCGTCGAGCGGGCGCTGTGCGTCGCGGGCGATCGGTGGGATTCCGGGCCTCTGCCAGTGCGTTCCGAGCTCGGGAAGCGGAAGCGGCTCTGGCGGCGAGGCGTGTCCCGATGAGAGCGCCGACGCGGGCATCGAGGCGAGCACGCCGTTCTGCGTCGACAACGTCCTCTGCATCCGTGGAAGCCATTGGGACGGCGCCCTGTGCCGCTGCATGGCGGACGAGGACGGCGGCGAGGACGGCAGTTCGGAGTAGCCTCTCGCCCGTGCCTTTCTCCCCGGCGCGCGAAGAGGCCGTCCGCTTCTGGCGTGAGCTGCGCGGCGTTCGCGCGGCGCCGGGGCGGGCGGCCCTCGCCGGGGTGCTCGGCATGGCCGCGGGGGGGCTCGCCGCGGCCGACAGGGGTCCCTCCGCCATTGCCTTTTTCGCCGTCGCCGCCGTCGGGGTCTGCCTGGTCTGCGTCTGGTGGCAGCTCGACGGCGCGGTGGCGCTCGCCTGCGCGGTCCTCGCCGCGGCTGCCCGCCGCTTTCTCCCGCTCCCCGCTCCCGCCCTGCCGGCCCTCGCCCTCGCGACGCCGGTCGCGGCGTACGCGCTGACCGCGCTCGTCCCCAAGGCCTCGCGAAGGCGCCCCTACACGCTGCCGGCGGACGCCCCGGCCTGGGTCGTGGCCGTCGAGCGCGTGGCCGCTCGCTACGCATCCCCGGCGAGCCCTCGGCCCACGGACCGGGTGCGCTTTCACTGGGTGCGCGCCAAACTTCTCGGCGATCCCGCCGCGAAGCTCGTCGCGGACGTCGCGTCCGGATCGCTGCTCGACCTCGGGACCGGCCGCGGCCAGCTGCCGCTGCTGCTCCTTCTGCTCGGACGGGGCTCTCGTGTGCGCGGCATCGACTGGGACGCGGCGAAGATTGCAGCCGCTACCCGCGCCGGCGAGGGCCTGAGCGCGTCGTTCGTCTGCGCCGACGTGCGCACCGCGCCCATGGAAGCAGCGGATACCGTCCTCTTGATTGACGTCCTTCACTACTTCACGGTCGAGGAGCAGGATGCCATCCTCGACCGGGCGGCGGCGGCCGTACGTCCCGGTGGGCGCATTCTCGTGCGTGACGCCGACGCGACCGCGGGCTGGCGGAGCGCCGTCACGCTCTGGGAAGAGCGCGTGTTCACGCTGCTCCGCGTGAACCGTGGGGAACGGGTGCGCTTTCGGCCCGCGCTCGACCTGGCGGCGCGCCTCGAGGCGGCCGGCTTCGCGTGCGAAATTCGCCCCGCTTCCGGCGGGACGCCGTTCGCGAACGTCCTCCTCGTCGGCCGTCGAGCGCCGTAGGTATTGTGGTCGCCCCCTGCCCCCAAAACCCTTGGCGTCTTTGCGGCTTGGCGGCTCTCCCTCCTGAAAATGCGGCCGATGGTCAGCCGTGCCTTGCCCGTGCCGACGGTCGTGCCCCATTCGCCTGAAGAGCTCCGACCCCCCCCCAACCTGCAGCCCAGGAATACGCCGCCCGTCCAGATTGTCCCTGGCCCGTGCTAGAAGGGCGCCCCGCGTCCCCCGCGTCCCCCGCGTTCCTACCGTGATCCCGAAGGACCTTCTCGCGGCACTCCGCGTAATCGAGATCCACACCGCGCGGCTCGCTACCGAGCAGCTGTCGGGGACCTACACGTCCAGCTTCAAGGGCCAGGGCCTCGCGTTCCGTGAGGTCCGCCCCTACCAGGCCGGCGACGATGTGCGTGCGATTGACTGGAACGTCAGCGCGCGGATGAACGACGCCTTCGTCAAGGTCTTCGTCGAGGAGCGCGAGATGACGGTCATGCTCCTCGTCGACCTGTCGGCGAGCGAGCGGTTCGGGACGCGCCGGGCGGCCAAGGTCCGCGTCGCGAGCGAGGTGGCCGCGCTCCTGGCCTTCAGCGCCATCCGCAACAACGACCGCGTCGGTCTCATCGTGGCGACCGACAAGGTCGAGCGAATCGTCCCGCCCAAGAAGGGCGAGAAGCACGTCATGCGCGTGGTGCGTGAAATTCTCGGCTTCACTCCCCCGCCGGGGCCCTCCGCGAAGCCTCGCGGCCGGAAGTCCGAGCTGGTGCTCGGGGCGGCGACCAACTTGCGGGCAGGGCTCGAGGCTCTCGTTCGCGTGTCTCGACGACGGAGCATCGCCTTCGTCGTGAGCGACTTCTACGACACGGGCTACGAGCGCGCGCTCGCGCTGGCGTCGGCGAAGCACGACGTCGTGCCGCTCGTCCTGAGCGACCCGCGCGACCACGAGCTGCCCGACGTGGGCCTCGCGACGTTCGAAGATCTGGAGAGCGGCGAGAGCATCGTCGTCGACACGGGGGACCCGCGCGTTCGCGCCTGGTACGCACACGCGATGAGCAAGATCGTCGGCTCGCGCCGTACCGCTTTCCACAAGCTCGGCCTCGACTCGGTCGAGATCGAGACCGGCGGGTCCTTCGTTCGCCCCTTGCGCGATCTCTTCGCACGGCGGGCCCGGAGGATTCGGCGATGAGAACGTGGCTCGGCCTTTCGGCAGCGCTCGTCCTCGGAGCGCGTTCGGCCGCCGCGGAGTGCGTCGAGACGGCGTCGGCCGGGGCCGAGCGCCCGCAGATGGTCGACACGTTCCCCGACCGGGGCAAGAGCGGCTACGTGGCCACGCTTCGCGCGGTCATCTCCCACGGCAGGGGAGAGACGGTCCTGCCGCGTGGGCTGGAGCTGCAGAGCGAGAGCGACACGGCCCGTGCCCTCCGGAGCGCTGGGTTCGCGCTGCCGGATCAGGACGCCGGCGCAGGCGCGAGGCTATCGAGCGTCGACGTCGACGCGAAGAGTGGACGGCGCCAGACCACCCTCGAAGTGCCGCTCATCGCGCTGCCCCCGGAGCCGGGCCGCCACGCCATGGTGCTGCCGCCGCTGCCCGTGTCGATCGCGCGGGCCAACAACGACGTCGTGACCCTCTGCACGAAGCCGCACGCGATACTCGTCGAGGATCCGACCGCTTCGACGCCGAACGCCCAGCCCAAACCCAACCCGGTGCCGCGCCCGCAGCGCGAGGAATGGGTCGCGCTCGAGCGGGCCCTGGCCTGGGGTGCGGTGGGCGTCGCGGTCGGCGCCGCGCTCGCCTGGGCGCTGGTTCGCTGGGTCAGGCGACCGAGGCCGGTGCCGCCGCCGCCGCCGCCCCGTCCGGCCTGGGAGGTGGCGCTCGAGCGTCTCGACGAAACTCGGCACGCCGGTCTGCTCGAAACAGCGCGCTTCGCGGAGTTCTTCGACCGCGTGAACGACGCCGTGCGGCAGTACCTCGGTGCCCGTTACGGTTTCGATGGCCTGGAGTCGACGACCGACGAGACGCTCGCGGCGCTGCGACGCGTCCCGCATTTCGGGTTGCCGCTGCCGCAGGTCGCGGGTTTCTTGCAGCAGTGCGATCTCGTCAAGTTCGCGGACGTCACGCCCACGCTCGCCGAGTGTGAGCGCGCGCTCGCCGAAGCGGAGAGCGTCGTCCGCACGACCATGCCGGCGTCGATGCCCCAGCCCGTGCCGCCGCCACCTCCGCCTGCGCCGCCGCGCGAGGCGCGTCCATGACCTCCTCGACCCGCACGCTACGGGGTGTGCTCGTCGGCTTGGCGACGATTGCCACGCTCGCAACGGCGCTCGTCGCCCCCGTTCTGGCGCGCGGCGACGCCTGGCGCAGCGCGATCTGGACCGCTTGGCCCGGACCGCTGGGTGAGCACCCGTCGACCGCGGACGCGCTCGCATGGTCGGCGCGGGCCGGCTGGTGCGTGGCGTTGATCGTGGCGGCGCTGGCCGTGCCGTGGGTCGTGTGGCGGATGACCCTCGGCGCCGACGCGCGCGTGCCGCGTCTGGGACTGCCGACCATCGCGCCCCTCGTGCGCGGACCTCGCGGATGGAGGGTTCCGCTGCGGGATGCGCCGGGCGTCCTCAGGGGAGCGGCGTTGGTGCTCGCCGTGCTGGCGCTCGGGCGGCCCCAGAGCGTGCTCCGCGGCGAGTCGCTCGAGGAGAAGGGCATCGACATCGTGCTCGTGCTCGATCTCTCGGGCTCGATGGCGGCCATCATGGATGCGCCCGCCGACGACACCAGCCCCGGCGGCGCGCGCGTGACGCGCAAGCGCCCGACGCGCCTCGACGTGGCGAAGGAGGTGCTCATCGATTTCATCCGGCGCCGACGGACGGATTGCATCGGCGTCGTCGTGTTCGGTACGCGCGCGTTCGTGCTTTCTCCGCCCACGCTCGACTACAACCTCATTGCGCAGCTCGTTTCCAAGATTGAGCTCGAGCCGGACGTCGTCGGGACGAGGACCGCCATCGGCGACGCGGTAGGCACGGCGGTCGCACGTATGCGTCGCAGCGACGCGCGCAGCAAGGCCGTCGTCCTGCTCACCGACGGCGACTCGAACGAGGGGACCATTTCGCCCGAGTACTCGGCACACCTCGCGCAGAAGGAGGGCGTGCGCGTCTATACGGTGCAGATCGGCAACGGAAGCGACGTCGACGTCCAGGTCGGCGTCGACCTCTTCGGCCAGCCGAGGTACCAGCGCGAGCACTTCCCGGTGAATCCGGACCTCCTTCGCAAGATGGCCCACGAGACCGAGGGCGAGTCGTTCATCGCGACCGACAAGAGCGGGCTGGCGAAGAGCATGCACTCGATCCTCGATCACCTCGAGAAGACCAAGTTCGAGTCTCAGGCCTCCACCATGGAGGATCTGTTCCCGTTCCTCCTGGTCCCCGCCGCCCTCCTCGTCGCGCTCGAGGCCATCGTGCGCCTGGCGCTCGTGCGGAGGTTCCCGTGAGGTGGGGGCAGGACTTCACGTCGCTCGCGGGCGCCATCGTGGCGGCGCTCTGCGTGCTGGCGCTCGTCGCCTACGCGGGCTCGGTTCTCTGGGTGGGCATCCGGCATGCACGCGCCGCGCGCACCTTCGGCGAGCCGGGGCTCCTCGCGAAGCTCGTGACGTACGACGCTACCGCGCGCCGCACGTTGAAAGCCGTGCTTCTCGTCGTCGCCATGCTCGCGGTGTTCGTCGCGCTGGCGCGCCCGCAATTCGGGAGCGGCACGCGCATCGTCCCGGCGACCAACCTCGATGTCGTCATCGTCCTCGACTACTCGAAGAGCATGTACGCGCGCGACATCGCTCCCAGCCGGATCGCCCGCGCGAAAGCGGAGGTGGCTCGGCTCATTCAAGACTTGCCGGGCGCGCGCTTCGGAGCGGTGGCTTTCGCCGGGGAACCCATGAGTTTTCCGCTGACGAGCGACGGACCGGCCATCGCGCAGTTCTTCCGCCAGCTCAACCCGAACGACATGCCCGTCGGGGGCACCGCGACGGCGCGCGCGCTCGAACGCGCGCGGGAGGTCTTCGCGCGCGATCCGAAGGCGAAAGATCACGTTCGCGTGATGGTCCTGGTGACCGACGGGGAGGACCTCGAGGGCGATCCGGTGAGCGTGGCCGAGAACTGTCAGCGCGAGGGCACGCGCATCGACGTCGTCCAGATTGGCGGGCGCGCGCCCGAGGTCATCCCCGACGTCGCGGCTGACGGCAAGAGCTCCGGCGTCCGGCGCGACGACGAAGGCAAGCCGCTGACGACGCAGCTGTCGGCCGAGGGCGAGGCGCAGCTCGCGCGCGTGGCGCAGGTCACCGGCGGCGCGATCGTTCGCGCAGAGCACGGCGAGACGGGCATCGACAAGATCGCGCGCGCGCTGCAGAAGATGATGCGCGAGGAGCTCAGCGAGAAGGTGCAGACCGTCTACGCCGAGGAGTACGCCTGGCCTCTCGGTCTCGCGGTGGTCCTCCTCGTGGCCGAGGCGCTCCTCGGCGAGGCGCCGCGGCGCAAGCGAGCCTCTCTCGAGGAGGTAGCCCCGTGAACAGGCGTTCGTCGTTCCTCGCGCTGCCGCTGCTGGTCGCCGCCTGCGGGTGGAACCCCTCTCGGCCCTTCGAGCGCGGGGCCCCCGCGGTCACCGAGGCGCTCGCCGAGCTCGACGCGGGAGACGCCGGCAGCGCGGCGGGCAAGCTCGAGGATTACCTCTCGACGGGGCCCTGCAAGGAGGGCAGCATCGGCACGCCGGAGATCCTCAAACGGCGCGCGGACGGGACGTTCGACCTCGGACTGTCGCTCTTTCGAATCGGCGAGCGCTTCGGACGGCGTTTCGGAGAAGAAGAGATTGACGCCGGCATCGACGAAGGCATGCGCGCCCAGCGTCACGCGCAGGTCGAGTGCGCGCGCCGCGTCGTCGACGCGATTGCCGAAGACCGCGGCGTCCCGCCCGAGCTGCGGGCCAAGGCCCAGTACCTCGACGGAAACCTCGCGTTCCTCGACGGCGACTACGAGAGCGCCGTGCGCGCCTACGACCGCGCGCTGGTCCTCATCCCCGGCGAGGCCGACGCCGCCGACTCCGTGGGACGCGACGCCGCCTGGAACCGCGCGATTGCCCTCCGGCGTATCGACGACAAGAAGGACGCGGGCTCGGACTCGGGCCAGGACGCCTCGAAGGACTCCGGCCCCGGAGACGGAGCGGCCGAATCCGGACGGCAACCTCCCCAGGACGGGGGGCCCGACGGGGGCGGGGGTCCTCCCGACAGCGGGTCGAACGACCGGCAGGACTCGGGGTCCCCACCGCCGGCGCCCGACGCCGCGCCGCCCTCCAACGACGCCGGGCCGCAGCCTCCGCCTCCCAGTCGCGACGAGGACGAGCGCATGCTCGATCAGCTCGAGAACGCGCCGACCCTGCAGCAAGAAGAAGCGAAGCACTCGGGAAAGAAACGCGTACGGGGAATGGCCGACAAATGATTGGCCCGGCGGCCAGGCTTGCGGCTCGCGCATGTGCCTCGGGAGTGGTCGGCGTGCTCGTCGTCTTCGCATCCGGGCGAGCGCGGGCGCAAAGCGTGCCCGAGATGCGAACCCAGGTCGACCAGGACACAGTCGGCGTGGGCGACGTCCTTCATCTCCAGGTCACGGCTCAAAGCGCCGACCAGATGCCGTCCGATGCCAGCCCGGGGCCGACCCCGGGATTCGTCGTGCGCGGGCAGACTCCGTCCCAAACGCAGTCGCACATGATCGTCAACGGCGTCCGAACCGACCGGTATGGATTGACCGTCGACTGGGCGCTGCAGGCGCAGCGAACAGGAACGTTTCGCATCGGTCCGCCGACGGTGGTCGTCGGCGGCGTTCGTTACGCCGGGGGTCCGGTCTCGCTGCGCGTGGTCCCGGCGGGTCAGGCGCCGACTCGCTCGCCTCCCCCGATGCAGCAGCCGCAGTCGCCGTTCGGCTTTTCGCCGTTCGATCCGTGGAAGGGCCTCTTCCCGGGCTTCAATCAGCAGCCCCCGAGCGCGCCGGCCCAGCTCCCGCCCGTTCGGGACCCGGCGCTCACGCTCTCCACCCCGCGCAACGCGCTCTTCTTTCTCCACGCGACGGTCGACAAGACCAGCGCCGTCGTCGGCGAGCAGGTCACCTTCTCGGTGTACCGGTACCTGGACACGACGGCGCGCGGCCTCGAGTTCGACAACGCGGACGTTCACGAGCCGGCCGTCGCCGATTTCGTCAAGCGCAGGCTCAAGCGCGAGGATCAGGACGCGATCCTGCAGGGCTACGTGTCCATGGGAGGCCGCGATTGGGAAGTCGCGCTCGAGGAGCGCTGGGCCCTCTTTCCGCTGCGGGCAGGCGACCTCGAGATTGGTCCGATGACCTTGACCCTCGTCAGCCCACGCGCCGCGGCCGGCAAGCGAACGACCGAGACGCTGCACGTGCACGTGTCGGAGCCGCCTCTCGCCGCGCGCCCGCCGGGCTATGCCCTGGGCGACGTCGGGCGTTTCACGCTCTCGGCGCAGGTCGCTCCGCGCGAAATCGAGCAGGGTGGTGCTGTCGGGGTGCACGTCGAGGTCTCGGGGACGGGGAACGTGCCCAGTGCGATCGCGACACCCGTACGCGCTGGACTCGAGTGGCTCGTGCCGGAAGTGCACGAGGAGCTCGGTCCCATGGCCCACGATGCATTCGGCGGCAAGCGTACGTTCGACTTCGTCGTCCGGATCACGCGTTCCGGGGACGTCGACCTCGGCGAGATTGTGCTTCCGTTCTGGAACCCCGAGGAGCGACGCTACGAGGTGGCGCGCGCCCCGCTCGGCATCGTGCGCGCGCAACCCTCGGCTGCGGGAGCCGCCGCCGCCAGCGGGGGCCCCTCGAGCGAGGAGGTCCTGCCCGGTTTGCCGGCTCCGCGTGACACCCTCGAAGGGTCGCGGCCGCGCCGCCCCCACCTGGACGACTCGCCGGCCTTCTGGCTCGCAGGCGTCGCCTCCTGGCCGCTGGCCCTAGGGTTGGCGGTGGCCGGACGCGCGGCCGGTCGGCGCGCCCGTGACGTCTGGCGCATGCGCCGGGTCTCGCCCGCCACGCAGCTGAGGGAGCGCGTCGCGGCGGCCAAGGCCGCGTGCGGCGGCAGGGACGCGCGCATCGCCGACGCCGCGATTGCGCGGGCAATCGAGGCCGCAGCCCTCGCTCATGCAGGTGTGAGCGTGCGCGGCGCGGTCGGCGTGGAGGTGATCGATCGCCTCGAGCGCGCGGGTGTCGTCCGCGAGGAGGCCGCGCGGCTCGCCGAGCTCCTGCGCGAATGCGAGGCGGCGCGCTTTTCTCCGGACGGCGCCGACGTCATCGCGGCTCGGGGACGCTGGGTTCGCGCGCAGGGCGCCATTCGCCAGCTCGAGAGGCGCGCGTGAAGATCGGGGTGGTCGCGTTGGTCGTAGCGTCGGCGCTCGCGTTCTCCACGCGCGCGGGCGCAGACGACGACACGGCCGCGATCCTCGCCGCGGGAGTAGCGGCTCTCCATCAGGGCCGTCCAGGCGACGCGATCGCGCAGCTGGAGGCGCTCGCGGACCGCGGCCTGGTCGATCCCGTCGCCAGCTACGATCGCGGCCTCGCGTACGCGGGCCGCGTGCGCATCGGGGCGGAGGTTCCGGGCGATCTGGGCCGAGCCGCCCACGGCTTCGAGGAGGCCAGGGAGCTCTCGCGCGATCCGCGCCTGGTCGACGACGCGACTCGTGCCCTGCTGGTCGTGCGGTCCGAGGTCGCGCGCCGCCGAACGCGCGCGGGCGAGTCCGTCGAAGTCGACGCCGGTCGCTCCCTCGCGCGAGCCGTGGCAAGTCTGATGTCCGACGACGCCTGGGCGGTGTGCGCGGCCGTGCTGTCCGCGGCCCTGACCGCCGGTCTCCTCGTTCGCTGGCTCTCACGCATGGCCCGGGCGCGCGCCGTCGGCGGGGTCGCGGCCGGAGTCTCGGCGCCTCTGCTCGCCATCGCCGTCGCCATGACGCTCGCCTCGCGCCACGATCGAGAGAACCTGCGGGAGGCGGTCGTCGTCTCCGCCGACGCGCGACCGACGAACGAACGAGGGATTATGCTCCCCGGCGGCATGCGTCTGCCGGAGGGTGCGCGCGTCGAGATCGTCGAGTCGCGTGGGGCCTCGACGCGCGTTCGATTCGGGGCGACCGACGCATGGGTCTCCTCCGCGGCGCTTCGAGAGCTCGCGCGCGCCGACTGACCCTCACCACGCGAAGTCGAGCGCGACTCCCTGGTACCGTTGCCCGACGACGGGCGCCGCGCGCAGGCCGACGGTCGCCGACCCCGATGGCGCGGTCAGCCAGAGCACCGCGCCGCCGACGAGGGCCGCGGCGCCGGCGCCGAACGCGACCGTCGCTACGCTCGCAGCGCTCTTCGCGTCGTTCGTGAGCGAGAGTCCGGACTGCGTGCAGTAGCTCGAGGTGCGGCAGTTCTGCGGCTCGAGCGCCTGATCGTTCTTCGACTTGGCTTGGAGGCCGAACACGGTCCCGATGGCCGCGCCCGCGACGCCGACGCCCACGGCCACGACCGCGAGCGACTTCTGCGTGTTCCAGCCGGACGCACGCGGTGCGGGCCGCTCGGGAGAGGCGCCGGTGGACGCCGGCGTCGGGGTCGGCGTCGGCTCGGCGGCGAGGGTCGGCTTGGGAACGTCGGCATCGGCCAACGTCACGACCACCTGCGCGTTCGCTTGCTTGGCCGTCACCTCGACGCTCGTCGAAAACGCTTTCTTCTTCGGCGCAATCGCCTCGATGAGGTGCGTTCCGGGATCCACGGGAATGGGCATGCCGAACTCGGCGTGTCCGACGATCACCCCGTCGCGCTTCACCTCCAGCCCTTCCACGTCGCTCGACTTGTCGACGGCGATCGCCAGCCTCGCGAGCGTCGGCTCGAGCGCAGCCGCCCGCGAGAGCGCCTTCTTCTCGACGTCGGCCTTGCCGGCGGCGTTGGCCCGGGCTGCCGCGTCCTTCCAGGCAACCCAAGCGCTGGCGCTCTGCCCCGCGTGCTCGTAGCACTCGGCCAGATTGAGCAGCGTGCCTCCGCTCGGCGCGAGCCGCTCGCTCTCGGCGAGCTTCGGGCACGCCTCGCTCCAGCGGTGCTGGACCATCAGCTTGCGTCCTTCGTCGAACAAGGCCGTGGCGGCCGCGTCGGAGCTCGCTCCCTGCGCATACGCTCGGCTCGCGGGTGAAAGGATCCCGGCAAGCGCAACCACCGCGAACGCCACCCTCATGTTCGCCGACTCCTCTCACCAGTTCGTGCGGTACTTCGGTGTCTCGTCTGCGGGCGTGCTCGGCGCCTGCTCGCTCTTCTTCGGCGAGGGCGGCGGTGCCGCGTTCCCGGCGGCGGCCCGTGGCAGAGCCGTCGGTGCGACAGCCGGCGCGGCGCCGGCGCCGGCTTCGGCTACGAGCGTGCGCGCGACGAGGGCGGAGCCAACCGCCAGAGGGACGAGCTTCTCGGTCGGCACCGGCACGGCCGTCGCCAGGCTGCCTCCGCCGGCTGCAGCAGCCTTCGCGACTGCCGTGTCGCTGCTGGCGGGCTTCGCGCCGAAGGACCGTACGACCGCCACGCCCCCGACGAGGGCCGGCCCCCCGACGAGCAACGCCGCCCCTGCCACGATCGCGACGAGCTTGCTCTTGCTGGGCGCGAGCTCCGTCTTGCCGGCCCAGCTGGCCGACGTACTCCCGGAGACGGCGATGCGCGCCGACGACGAAGCCGACAGCGCGGAGGGCCGACCGCCCGCGGCGATGCGCGCGATTCGCATCGCGAGCGGTCGCGTGTCGGGAGACGCGAACCTCTCGAGCGCCGCCGCCAGCTGCGCGATCGAGGCAAAGCGCTTCTCGGGGTCTTTCTCGAGGCATCGCTCGATGGTGCGCGCGAGCTCGCGAGGCACCTCGGGCCGCAGCTCCGTGATGGGCCGCGGCGGCTCGGTGAGCACCATCGCCGTGAGCTGCGTGATCGACTCGGCCACGAACGGAACGAGCCCGGTCAGAAGCTCGTAGAGAATGACCCCGAGCGCCCAGATGTCGCTCCGCTCGTCGGCGCCCTTGGTCGACTTGAGCTGCTCGGGGGACATGTAGTTGGGCGAGCCGATGACTTCGGCGGTCCGGGTGAGGCCGAGGTCGGAACCGGTGCGGTCCTTCGAGATGCCGAAGTCGAGCACCTTCACCAGCGAGGCGCCGTCGTTGCGCTGAGTCAGAAACAGGTTTCGCGGCTTGAGATCGCGGTGCACGATGCCGAGCGCGTGGGCTTCGGCGACGGCGTCGCACGCCTGGAGCACGCAATCGACGGCGATGTCGACGGGCATCGGCCCGCGGGTCTCGATGACCGACCCGAGATCGCTGCCCTCGAGGTATTCCATCACCATGTAAGGCGAGCCCGTCGACAGCGTGCCGACGTCGAGGACGCGCGCGACGTGGTCGCTCTTCAGCCGGACGGCCGCCCTGGCTTCGCGCGTGAATCGCTCGACGAAGCCCGCGCGCTGCAGGCCTTCGGGGAGCATGAACTTGAGCGCCACGCGTGTCCCGAGCTGCAGGTGGGTCGCCGCGACGACGACGCCCATGCCTCCCACGCCGAGCACCTGGTCGACGCGGAACTTTCCGTCGAGCACCTGGCCGGGCGCGATGGGAACGGTACCGGGCGAGGGGCTGTCCGCGTTCATGCGCCGTCGGCTGCGTCCACGATACCACCCGCCTCACGCTCTGACGAATGGTAGGTAGCGCGGCTCCCACATCTTGGCCCGCACTTGCTCGCTCAGACCGGCTGCTGCCGTGCGTGCGAGCATCGCCCTTCGCGCGACGCCGTCGGAGAACGCCTGCTCGATGACGCGGGTGGCCACGTGACGCGAGACCTCGCGAAGCTCGCCGACCGGCGGATAGACCTGCCCGGCGGCCAGGTGCCGCTCGGCGACATAGGCGGCCAGAGCGTCGGCCGCGGCGAGCACCATCGTGTCCGTGATTTCGCTCGCCTCCGCCAGAATCGCGCCGAAGCCGAGGCCCGGGAAGATGAACGCGTTGTTGCCCTGGCCGACCGGGACGTCGCGGTTCCCCACGCGCACGGGGGGAAAGGGGCTTCCCGTCGCGACGATGGCCCGGCCGCCCGTCCACGCGAGCACGTCCGCGGGGACCGCTTCGGTCGAGGACGTGGGGTTCGACAGGGGGAAGACGACCGGGCGCTCCACGTTCGCGGCCACCGCTCTCACGATCGGCTCGGTGAAGCACCCGGGCTGCCCCGACAAACCGAGAAGAACGGTGGCGCGCGCCCGGCTCACGACCGTCGCGAGATCGAGCGGACCGGGGCCCCAGCCGGCCACGCGCGCCTGCGGCTGCGCGAGCCCATTCTTGTAGGCCTCCATCGCGCGGCCCTCGACCAGCAGTCCCTTCGAGTCGAGGACCAGCACCCGCGCGTGCGCGTCGGCGCCCGAGAGCCCCTCGCGCATCATCCCTTGAAGGACGGCCTGGGCGACCCCCGCGCCGCCGGCGCCCGCGCCGTGAACGACGACCACCTCGTCTCTCAGCTTGCGTCCCCGGAGCGCGCAGGCGCTCATCAGGCCCGCCAGCGCCATCGCGCCGGTTCCCTGGATGTCGTCGTTGAACGACGGAACCCTCTTTCGGTACCGGGCGAGGACGTCGAACGCCGTGTCCTTCGAGAAGTCCTCCCACTGGAGCACGGCGCGCGGCCACCGCACGCGAACCGCGTCGACGAACTTGTCCATGAAGGCCACGTACTCGGAGCCACGAAGCCTCTTCTGCCGCTCGCCCAGGTACTGCGGGCTCGCGAGCAGGTCCTCTCGATCGGTGCCGACGTCCAGCCCCACCGGGAGCGTCCTGTACGGGCTCACGCCGCCCGCCGTGTAGATCGCCAGCTTGCCGATGGCGATCGCCAGGCCTCCCCAGCCCTGGTCGCCGATACCCAGAATCGCCGACGAGTCGGTCGCCACGATGATGCGGATGTCGTCGAGGATGCAGTTCTCGGCGACTTTCGCCGCGCGGTCGATGTTGTGGGACGACAGGGAGAGGCCGCGCGCGCTCTGGTAGATGGACGAGGCGTTCTTGACGGCGTCGCCGACCGTCGGCGTGTAGATGATGGGCAGGAGCTCGGGCAGGTGGCGCTCGAGGAGCGCATAAAAGAGGATCTCGTTTCTCTCCTGCAGCGAGCGAAGGTTGGAGTACTTCGCGAGAGGCGTCGGCTCGCGCAGCAGCGAGGCGTACGTGCGCTCGAGCTGCTGTTCGAGCGTCGACACCCGCGGCGGCAAGAGGCCGTCGATCCCGAGCGCGATGCGCTCCTCCAGCGGGAAGGCGGTGCCCTTGTTCGTGAGCGCCAACCGCAGCAGCGCGGCGCCGTCGACGTGCAGGCGCAGCGAGTCGCGTCCCTGCGCGTCGCGCATGGTCTCGAAGTAGCGGGACAGGCGAGCCATGCCGGCAGGATCGCATGCTGAGCGCGCGAGCAACAGCCGCGAAGAGGGCGGAGGCCCATGCTTCCGCCGGCAAACGGCGGACGTATTCGAAGGAGACGAACGCGAGTGCCGCGGAAGGGCAAGCGTATGCCGCGCAGAATCGTGCGCGTGGCGCGGAGGGCCAGGCGTATGCCGCGGATACGGGTGCGCCTGGCGCAAAAGCGCACGCGTATGTCGCGGATACGTGGGCGTATGCAGCGCAAAGGCGAGCGTATGCCGGGGAAAGGGGTGCGCGTGCCGCGAAGGAACATGCGTACGCCGCGGAAACGCGTGGGTATGCCGCGGAGGGGCCGGCGCATGCCGAGCAAACGGGTGCGTCTGCCGCGGAAGGGCAGGCGTATGCCGCGGAACCGCGTGCGTAGGCCGCGGAAACGCACGCGTACGCGGAGGACGCGCATGCGTACATCGAGGATATGCGTGCGCATGCCGACGAAACGCGTGCGTATGCCACGGACGGGCGTGCGTACGCCGAGGCTACGGGTCCCTACACGGGGCAAACGCAGCCGCATGCAGCCGCCGCGAAGCCGCAAAGCGGCCAAGGGAGGCATCGAGCCCGAGCAGATGCCCCCCAATCCTTCCCGTCTTCCCGCCTTGTTTTCGAATTCTCCCCAACCGCGGGTCCGCGTGAATCCACGGGGCGACGCGCGTCGTTACAAACGTCGCGTCGCGGAGGGCGCCCCGGAGAGAGAGAATTGGAAAGGAAGACGGGGAGACGGGAAGGATTTGGGGGTCCGTGCTCGGCTCGATGCCGGGCTCTCGAGCGCCCTACCCCAGCGCTCGCACGTCGGCTCTCCCCTTGTGCAGCGCCGCCCACCGGCTCAGAGCGCCGGGCACGGTCACGCCCAGCGAGAGGAGCTGCGTCACGTTCTGGTTGCCCTTGGCGCGCGCAGGCATTCCCTCGAACCAGGCCACGAGCGTGTAGAGCCATATGTCGGCCGCCGACCAGCCACTCTGCGCGACCGTCGGCCCGAAGGACGCCGCGCGTTCGCCGAGCGCATCGAGCGCACGTTGAGCCCGGCCGACCATTTCCTCCTTCACCCCGGCCCAGGCGGAGCTCTCGCGCAGCACGTAGTATCGCGTGGCGACGTCGACGACATGGTTCAACGCCACGTCGACGAGCGCCGCCGTCTGCAGCGCGGTGATGGCGTCGTCGCCGCCGGGCCACAGGCGCGGACCGTCGGGATAGGCCCGGTCGAGCCAGTGGACGATGGCCACCGAGTCGCCCATCGCGCGTCCGTCGTCGACGAGCACCGGGAAGGTCCGGAAGGGCACGAGGCCCCGTGCCTCCTCGAGGAACGCCGGGTTCTCGCGCCCGTCGCGCAGCTCGAACTCGAGGCCCTTGTGCGCGAGCGCCAGCCGGGTTCGCCGGGAAAACGGAGAATGCGTGAAGTGGTAGAGCGTTCGCATGTCCGACGTTCTAGGGCATGTTTGCCAAGTAGCCAGAGCCAGGGCGGGATCGGCACGCTCAAAGCGGACGCAGAGGGGCAGGCTGGCGAGTCACGAAGTCGCCCGGCGCGAACTGCAGCGGGTAGAGGATTCTCACGTCGTCGGCGACTTCCTTCGGCACACCGTCTTCGCCGAAGAGGTATTGGACGGTGACTGTGCCGGCGAGCTTGGGGTCTTTCTTGAGGCCTGCGTAGTAACAGGCGAGGAGTGCACCGAAATGGATGCGCACGATCCCGGAGATCGCCTCGGGGTAGAGGCGTCCACCGGGGCCGAGCGGCAGCGACGTCGGCACGGGCGCCGCCGAGGCACTTGCCGCCGAGTCGACGTCGAACATGTAGCCGTAACCGGTGGAGTCGCCTCCCGACCGGGGCGCCGCGGACGGCGTGGACGGAGCAGACAACGTGGCCGGCGTGGCCGGCGCCGAAGCCGCGGACCCGCCGCAGGCGGCGAGTATCGCGATCGATGCCCATTTCAACGGACCCATGATTGGCATGCGAGATCCCCTCTCGTTTTCGGTGCCCATGCGAGACCTAGAAGACACGGCGCCTGGGGCGAGCCTTGGCTCGCGCGATGTCATCCAAATGCAGACTGGGCAGGCGTCAACGGCCACGACCCGGCTGACGCTGACGGCACTCCTGGAGGGGGCGCGCGGTGAGCAACCCAGACTGAACCTGACGCTCGACGTGAGCATCCTGAGATGCCTCCGGAGCCGGTCGCAGGTCCCATCTTTCTCGCAACCCATCGGCGACGCCGATCGCGATGCGGCCGCAAACTGCATCGCGATCACCGGCCGCGTCGTCGCGCTCCGCACGGGCCTGATTCGCTGACCTCACCGCGGCAACGCCCGCAGCATCCGCTTCACGCGCACCGCCAGCGCGGCGATCTCGCGCGCCTCGCTCCGGCCGACGGCGCCAATCGCTTCGGCGACATCCACCGCGCCGACGACTTCGTGCAGCGAGTTGTTCGCGATCTCGAAATGTCTCCTCCTGACCCCCGAGCTATCGCTCGGCAGCCCCTCGCAAAGCCCGAGAAACGTACTCTTGCTCGCCCTCGTCGCCTGATCCCGCAGCTCCGCATCCCGAATCCGCGCCTCATGCACTTTCCTGACGAGCTCCTTCGCCACGCAATAAACATCGAGCCGCTGAAAGGGGAGGGTGATCTCTTCGTTCTTGTCGTGCATGCCCCCCCACGCGCAGGTTGCGTGACGGCGACAACTTCTCTCCGCCCGCCCCGCCGGTCGCCGGCGCGCAACGTGCGCGCTCTCGCATGCACGACAAGAACGAAGAGATCACCCGTCCGCGGGGCCCCGCCTCGTGGTCGAGGTCGAGGTCGTGTTCGCGGTCGCGGTCGAGGTCGAGGTCGTGTTCGCGGTCGAGGTCGTGTTCGCGGTCGAGGTCGAGGTCGTGTTCGCGGTCGAGGTCGAGGTTGAGGTCGAGGTCGAGGTTCGACCAGCTCGACACATCGTTACGCTTTGAAACGCCCTCACGTGGGCATGTTGCCCCTGGCAGGCGGAACCAGGTTCACCGCCTCCTCCCGCTCCACATGCCCCGTTTTCGCGCCAGCATCTCGACGATCACCGCGCGCAGCGCCTTGGCTGCCGCCGTGAGGTACGCCTCGCCCCGATGGACCAGCGCGACCTGGCGCCGCAGCCCTCCGCGCGCGATGTCCACCGCGCGCAGGCGGCGCGCGTCGGCGGCTTGCGCCATGGTCCGCGGCAGAAGCGACACACCCAGCCCCCGCTCGACCATGCGGCGGACCGCTTCCATGTTGTCCGCTTCGAGCACGATCCGCGGCTGGACGCCGCGCTCGTCGCACGCCGCGAGCAGCGCCGCGGTCGAGGGGATCCCCGCGATGACGACGAGCGGCTCGGTGGCGGCTTCGGCGAGCGCCACCGCTCGCCCGCTGCTCGCCATGCTGGCGAGTCGATGACCCGACGGCACGACGAGCACGTAGTCCTCCTGCCAGAGCTTCTGGGCGGCGAGCTCGAGGCGGCGGACCGGCAGGTTCATCAAAGCGAGGTCCAGCTCGCCCGCCGCGAGGCGCTCTTCGATCTGCTCGGTCGGTGCTTCGCGCAGGCGCAGCACCACGCTCGGGTGCCGAGCGTGGAACCGCGCGAGGACCGAAGGCAGAACGTACGCCCCGATGGTCGGCTGGCTCCCGAGGGCCACCGCGCCGCGCGGTTGCCCCGAGAGCTCGTCGATCGCCGAGCGCCCCGCGTCGACCGAGGCGAGGGCTCGTTCGGCGTGCGGCAGAAAGCGTTCTCCGGCGCTCGTCAGGACGACGCCTGCGGGCGAGCGCACGACGAGCTTCGCCCCCACGTCGAGCTCGAGCTGCTGCACCCGGCGTGAGAGGCTCGGCTGCGACACCCCGAGAGCGCGCGCCGCCCGGACGAAGCGCCGCGCCCGCGCGACGGCGACGAACGCTCGCAGGCGATTGACGTCCACGAGCCCTACTCTTTACGATGCAAATCTTGCATTGTCGATATGCGAATCCATGCGCTTTCCGTATGGCGTTCCGACGCTACAATTCTTGTCTGATGGACGCCGACTCTTCTTCCGACTCCGCTGCCCTCCCACCAGCTGGCCTTTCTCCTGTTGCCCGGCGAATGGCCATGACGGCCGTCACCGTCGGCAGCGTCGCCTCCGCGTTCGAGGGGACGGTCGTCACCGGCGCGATGCCGACCATCGCACGCGAGCTCGGCGGCCTCGAGGCGTACGCGTGGGTCTTCTCGGCGTTTCTCATCGCGTCCACCCTCGCGCTTCTCGTCGGAGGAAAGCTGGCCGACTCGTTCGGACGGCTTCCGGTGTTCGTGGGCGGCATGGGCCTCTTCCTCGCGGGGTCGGCCCTGTGCGGAGCGGCGACTTCGTTCGGCGCGCTGGTCGCTTTCCGCGTGGTGCAGGGCCTCGGGGCAGGCGCGCTGCAGCCCATGTCGATGACCATCGGCGGCGACCTGTATCGGCTGCACGAGCGGGCGCGCGTTCAGGCGGTAGCGACGGGGGTCTGGGGGGCGGCCAACCTGGTCGGTCCGGTCATCGGTGGGTGGATTGTCAGCCACGCCTCGTGGCGCTGGGTGTTCTACGTGAACGTGCCGGTGGGCGTGGTCGCGGTGGCGCTCCTTCTCGCGTCGTATCGGGACCCGCCGCGCGCGCGCCGGCAGCCCCTCGGCGCGCAGGGGGCCCTGCTCGCGGGCTCCGCGACGGCGCTCGCCGCGTTCGCGCTGGCGCCTGACGGGCTGCACGCGCCTGCCATTCGCGCCGCGGCCGTGGTCGTCGCTTTCGCCGTGGCCGTGCTGCTCGTCCGCCACGAAGGGCGCTCCGCGGCGCCGCTGCTTCCGCGGGCCGTGCTACGCGAGCGAGCCGTGCGCGCGGGTCTCGTCGCCGGCGCGCTGCTCGGAGGCATCCTCTACGGGTGCGCGGCGTACGTGCCGTTGTGGGTCACGACGCAGGGGGGCGGGGAGCGCTCGCCGCGGGGGCGGCGCTCATGCCGCTGCTCACGGGGTGGGCGCTGGGGTCGGCGTTCAGCGTGCGCATGCTGGTGGCCTTCGGCATGCGGCGAGTCATGATGGGCGGCTTCGCCGTCGGGGTCGCCGGCGCCTCGGCGCTCGCCCTGGTGGCGGCCGCGGGGCTGCCCATGTCGTGGGCGCTCGCGTCGCTCGGGGTGCTCGGGGTGGGGCTCGGGCCCGTGGCGAGCACGTCGATCATCGCCCCGCAGAGTTGCGTGCCCTGGTCGCATCGGGCGGCGGTCACCAGCGTGGTGTTCGCGTCGCGGATGCTCGGCGGCTCGCTCGCGGTCGCCGCGCTGGGCGCGCTGGGCGACGAGACGCACGTGGGGACCCGGTTTGCCGGCGTCGCCCTTCTCGCGGCGGTGGGTGTGCTGGCGTCGCCGCTGGTCGCGCCGCGCACGCTGCGCGTCGAGCCGGCCGAGGCCCTGGGTGCCGCGGCCGAGTGAGCCGCTCAGAAGCCGTATTGCAGCCCGAGCTCCGGGCCGACCGTCGGCATGAACACCGGGCCGAACGCGAAGTTCCCGCGAAGCGCCGCCGTGCCGGCGATCGTATCGGTGAGGGCCATCCGCACGCCCGCGCCCACGGCGACGAAGACGGGGCCGTCGGTTCGCCAGATGTCCACAGGCCCGTGTCCCGCGCCCCCCGACAGGACGATGGTATCGGTCGCGTGCGCGTCGAACTCCGAGATGCCCCCGCCGACGAAGACGAGCGGAGCCACGACGCCGGGCCCGAGCGGATTGCCGCCGAAGAGGTAGCTGGCGCGAAGCTCGGCGTGTAGCCGCCCGAAGCCGGATGTCTTGCCGTCGCTTGCGGCGGCGCTGCCGGGGTACGTCAAGAAGGACACCCCGATGCGCGCTCCGAGAAGAATGTTCTGGGTGGCGGCATAGTCGAACGCGAGAAGAAGACGCACGTTTCCGAGCGCAAACGAATCGCTTACGTTCCCGGCCTTACCTGACTGCAGGTAGCCGTTGATCATCGAGTTCGGGTCCGATGCCGGCAGGTGACGCGGGGGGAAGTCCTGGCCGCCGTTCCAGGTGCAGTAGTAGTTCTCGGTGTTCTTGGGCAGGCCCAGCCCGCCCTGCGACGCGGAGTTCAGCATGCAGAGGTCTTTTCCGCCCGGCAGGTGCGCGAGGTCGAGAGTCCCCGCGAGCCCCAGCCAGAACCGGTGGAACTTCTTCGCTCCACCCTCCTCGGCGTTCTCCGCCGGCTTCTCGCCCTCGCCTGCTCCCTCGGTCTTCTCGCCGGTCTTCTCCCCGCCCTTCTCGCCGCCCTCGGCCTTCTCGCCCTCGGGTTTCTCACCCTCGGCCTTCTCCGCCTTCTCCGCCGGCGGCGCGCTCGTCCCCCCTCCGCCGGCCGCTCCCGTCCCGGTGCTCGTCCCCTCGCCGGCACCCGCTCCCGCTCCGCCGGCGGCGGCCTTGCTCCCGCCCCCGCCGCTCGCTTCGTCGAACGCCTGACGAACGTCCTGCACGTCGTAGGTCGCGCTCAGCGACAGGCCCGGCGAGAGCTTGAGCGCGGCGGCCCACGCTTTCTGGGCCCCCGCCTTGTTGCCCTTGCGGAGCTGCTGCGCGCCGAGGTCGCGCAGCAGGTTGGCGCGTACGTCGTCGCTGCATTTTTTCGTTCCGCACGCCGTGATCGCCTTCTGGAGCTTCGCGATCCCCGCGGCGTACTTTTTCGCGACGAAGTCCTTCTGCGCCTTTTGCATGGCCGAGTACGCGGCCGACTCCGTCTTCACGTCGGCCGAGGCGTTCGTCGCGACGCTCGCCGCGCCCGACGTCACCAGAACCACCAATGCCAGGAGTGTGCGTCGCAACACGGGACCTCACTCAGTTTTGAACGAGCTTCATGCCGCCCGAAATGAGCGGCTGCACCGGGGTGATGTCGCTGACTTGCGAATCGGCGATGTAGACGAACTTCAGGGTCTTCAGCTGCGCAAGGGGCGCGAGGCTCTTGACCTGCGTCTTCTTGACGCTCAGCCGCTCGAGCTTCTTCAGGTTCGCGACGGGGGTGAGGTCGCTGATGGCGTCCTCGTCCAGCGTGAGCTCGGTCAAGTTGATCAGCGAGCCGACGGACTTGAGCTCGTTGTCACCGATCGAGCGTGTGCGACAGGTCCAGGCGGTCCATGCGCTTGAGGCCCTCGATGGCATGGAGGTCTTTGACCTGGCTCATCGAGACCCGCAACGTCTCGAGCGTCGTGATCTTCTGGAGGGGCGTGAGGTCGTCGTATTCGCCCGGACCGAGGAAGAGGTCCTTGAGCGACGTGAACAGCGGGAAGACACACGGGTCAATCTGATGAAGGCGTGCGGTCGAGAGGTTGATCGACTTGATCTGCGCGAGATCCGCTGGCGTGAGCCGGCCCGCCGTCCTTGCCCAGTTTTCGCCTTGCCTCGTTCTCGAGGGGCGCGTCGTCGAAGTCGACGCTCGCGGGGTGGGGCTTGCAGTCGGCCGGGCTCTTCTTCTGCCACGTGGCCGAAGCCGCGGCGCTCGGCGCGGCGCTCGCGGCAGCGCTGGCCAGAGCTGCGGTGGCAGCAGAGGAGGCGGCGGAGGCCGCGGCCTCGGGGGCGCTCTTGTACTTGTCGTACTTGGACTCGTCGCAAGCCACGGTGGTCGTGACCAGGCCGAGTACGCCGAATGCAAGGGCGGCGAAGGGGACGCTGGGCTTCGTGCTCATCGGGCGGCGAGCATACCCCGATGCATGCTCGCGCGACGAGCGCCGAGCGCGATATGCTCGATAGATGGTCGCGGGTGCGGCAGGGGGCAGCACGACGCGCCAGGGCGAGCTGCTCGCGGGGAAGTACGTGCTCGAGCAGCTCCTCGGCGCCGGTGGCATGGGAGAAGTGTGGCGAGCGCTTCACGTCGAGATGGGCCGCGAGGTCGCCATCAAGGTGCTGCGCGACGAGCACGCGCAAAATCGAGGAATCGTCGCCCGGTTTCTGCGGGAGGCGCGTACGGCGAACCTCGTCCGCCATCCCAACGTGGTCGACGTGCTCGACGTGCGGCCGCGACGATCGCGGCGCGCCGTTTCTCGTGCAAGAGCTGCTGGACGGGGAGGACCTAGCTCGTCACATGGCGGGTCGAGGGGGCAGGCTCGCCTGGGACGCCGCGATGGTCATCCTGCTGCCGGTCGTCGACGCGGTGGCCTTCGCCCATGCGCGGGGCGTCGTGCACCGCAATCTGAAGCCGGAGAACGTGTTTCTGGCGAACGAGGCCGGCGCCATCGTGCCCAAGCTGCTCGACTTCGGAATCTCGCACGTGCTCGCGGGCGGCGGACCGCGCATGACCGCGACGGGCGTCGCCGTGGGGACGCCTGCGTACATGGCGCCGGAGACGATCCGCGGCGTCCGCGACGTCAACCCGCGCACGGACGTGTGGTCGCTGGGCGTGATGATCCACGAGGTGCACGCCGGTGCGCTGCCCTTCTCGGCGCAGACGAGCGCCGACATGTTCGTGCAGATCGCGACGGCGGATCCGGTGCCGCTTCAGTCGGTCGCGCCGGACACGCCGCCCGAGCTCGCGCGCATCGTGGCGCGCTGCCTGAGCCGCGACCCCGAGCGGAGGTACGCGGACGCGGGCGAGCTGCTCTCGGTCCTCCGCATGTGCCGCCCCTCGTCGTCCCGACGCCGGGACGTCGTCGCCCTGGTCGAGACGCAGCCGCAACTGCTGGAGATGCGCGCGCCGCCTTCCGCGGCTGCCGTTCCTGCCGCGCCTACGGCGCCTGCCTTGTCCCCACGCGTTCCGCTCTCTCTCCGGGTCGGAGAGCGACGGGCGCATCCCGGGTGGCGTCCACGGCGCCCCTCGCGCCGACGCTGGACGTCCGGCACGTCGTCACGGCGTTCGCGTTCGTCCTGCTCGCGCTGGGCGGCGCCGGTCTCGCCACCATGCTGAACCCCTGGCCCGAGGGGTGGACCCTGGCGCCGCTGCTCGGCGATGCGAACCGGGACAGTCTCGGGGCGAAGATTCTGCCGTGGGCGGCCGCGACAGGCGCGCTCGCTGCCGCTGCCGCGGCCTTACGGTCCGCCGCCCAATCGTGGCTCGCTGACGCCCGCGCCCGCGCCCTCGTCCTCGTCGTCGCCGCGACGCTCGCTCTCTTCGCCGCCTCCCAGCTCGTCCGCGAGCGCAACGGTCACCTCGTCGGGGATCAGGCCGTAGGCCTCGGCGGCGGACAGTAGGCCGGCGTTCGGGGCGAGGTGCGTCAGAAAGGCGCGGGGGTAGGGCGTCCCGGCGAGCCCCTTGAGTCGTGTCACGAGCCGCGGTACGCCGCGGGCGATCGCGCTGCGTGCTTCCTCGAGACGACCGAGGTCCCCGCATGCGTCGTGCAGCGCGAGAAACACGGGCGCCTCGTTGAGCAGGCTGGGCGAGCCCTCGTCGAAAAGACGCGGCGGCCTCGCTGGCGATGGCACACGCCTGGGCGGCGTTCCCGCAACGCCGCTCCGCCTCGGCCCAGAGACCGAGAGCCACCGGCAGGACGTCGAGCATCTTCGTCGCGCGGTAACCCTGGGCGGCGATCTTCAGCACGATGCGCGCGTCGCCCTCGCCGCCGGCGGCGCGGAGCTTCTCCATTCCTCGATAGAAGAGGACGCCCAGCGTCGCCCGGTCGTGCGGCACCCAGCTCCCCGCGAGCGCCGCGTCGGCGGTCCGCGCGTGTCTCCGCGAGCGGCGCCGTCGAGGACGGGGTCGCTGCCGAAGGTGGCCGTCCAGCAGAGCAGGACCATCTTGCCGTGCCTCTCGACGCCCGGCGACCCTATCGCCTGCGCCAGCGCGATGCCGCTCTCGATCGCGAGGCGCGCCTCGCCCTTCGCCCCCACCGTGGTCAGCGCAAAGCCGACGTTGATGGTGAGCATCGCCTCGCGTGTCTTGAGCCCCGCTGCGCTCGCCGCGCGCGCCGCGCTGCGACGCGCTTCGAGCGCGGCGCCCACCTCGCCGCGAGCCTGCCGCACGACCGCGAGCGTCTGCCAGGCGTCCGACCGCCGCGCCGGCGATGTTGTGCCGCTGAGAAAGCGTCAGCAGCCCGTCGGCGACCTCCGCTGCTTTCTCGAGCTCGCCGGCGTAGGCGTATCGGGCGGCGAGCGCCGCGCCGCAACGCGCCTCCTCGTCGGCCAAGCCGGCCTCCTGGGCCGCGCGCCGTACCTCGTCGAGTCGCGCGCTCGTCTCGGCGTCGCCGCCGCTCGCGTCCTCGTACCGCAGCCGGGCACCCCGCGCGCGCACCTCGCTCGCCTTGTCGTGAACGGCCTCCTGCATCGCCCGGACCGCCGTTTCGCGCTCGCCCGCCCGTGCATCGAGACGGGCCCAGGCCTCGTCGAGGATCTGCGCCCGGGCAAACTGCGTCGGCTTGTCCTCCGCGAACGCGAGCGCCTTCTCCGCGAGCGATACCGCCTCGGCGAGCGCGTGCGCCGCGAGCGAGCGTCGCGCCGCCTTCTCCAGGAAGCCCGCCGCGGCGACCCCCTCCCCTCCGAGATCGAGGTGGCGTGCGACGACCGCGTCGTCCTCCCCGACGCTTGCGAGCCAGCGACCGGCCCGCGCGTGACACTCCTTCAGCGACTCCTCGCCGAGAGACGCGTAGGCCACCTCGCGCATGAGCGCATGCTTGAAGCCAAACTCGCGCGTCCCTGCGAACCGGGCGTGCGCCTGCTCGACGAGGATCTCCGGCCGCCGCGAGCTCGCGCAGCACCTCGCCCGCGTTGGGTACGCCGAGCGCCTCGAGTCCGACGTCCCACCCGACGAGCCCGAAGACCGCGAGCTTCGCCGCCGCCTCGCGGCCGAAGTCGTCGAGCGCATCGATGTGCACCTGCATCGCCGACTCGATCGTGGGCGCGTCCGAGGCGTCCCGGCCCGGCCGCGGCGATGCGCGCGAGCTCCTCGGCGAACAGCGGCAGTCCGGCGGACTGCTGCGCGATGGAATCGGCGAGGGCCTCGCCCTGCTCGCCGTTCGCACGCTCGCCGAGGATGGAGGCTGCGATGGCGCGCGCTTGCTTGCGCGACAGCGGCCGCAGCTCGATGCGCACGTGGTCGCGACCTTCGAAGCGCGCCGGATCGTCGCGCCAGAGGGTCGGCCGTGCCGCGGCCAGGACGCATAGAGCGCGGCCCCGCGGCGCGCGCCAGGAGGTGGTCGACCCACCCGAGGCTCTCGACGTCGGCCCACTGGGCGTCCTCGAGCACGATCACGAGCGGGTTCTGGCGTGCCATGCCGACGGTCATGTCGGTGAGGACGAGCCAGAGCGCGTCGCGCGCGCCGCGCGTGTCGTCGAGCTCGGGGAGGGCCTCGTTGGCCACGAGGCGCGCGAGCAGCTCGCGCGAGGTATCCGAGCACGTGGCCTCGCTGACGGCGATGAGCACATCGGTCGCGTCGAGCGCCTCTTGGAGCGGCGCTCCCTTGGCCACGCCGGTCAGGCCGCGCGCGATGTCGGCCACCGCGCCCAGCGCGTGGCTCCTGGCGAACGACTCGCTGCGCGCGAGGACGATGCGCGGCGCGCTCGCGTGGCTCGCGATTCGCGAGAGCGCTTCGCGCCGCATCCGGGTCTTGCCTATGCCGGGCGTCCCGGTGACCGTGACGACGATAGGCGTCCGATCTTCGACGCACCGCTCGAAGGCCGAGACGATCTGCGCGAGCTCGGCCTCGCGTCCGACGAACGGAGCGCCGCCGACGATCTCGCGCTTGCCCGCGCAATGCCGTGCCCACGACCGCGCTGCCGTCGCCGCGAAGTTGCAGCTCGAATCGGCCGCGCGTCAGCTCGCTCGTCGTCGTATCCGCGAGGACCTGGCCACGCTGCGCGTCGCGTGCCAGAGCCGCGGCGCGGTCGACTACCTCGCCGGTCGGCCGCGTGCGATCGATGCGCGTCCGGCCCGTCGCCACCCCGACCGAGGCGTTGAGCTTCGCGACCCGCAGCCCGAGGATCGAGCGCGCGCAGGGCCTCGTCGCCGAGAGCCTTGCGCACGCCGAGATGGGAGACGATGGCATCGCCGCCGAGCTCCGTCGCGTCCGCGCCGCGCGCGCGCAGGTGCGTGAGCAGACGAGCGCGCGCCGGCCCCTTCGGAACGCGCGTGGCGACGATCGTCGTGACCAGCCTGCTGCCGCCGCCGCGGGTGGTGGTGGTCGCGAAGCTCGCCGGCGACGAGTCGAAGGAACCGGTGCGCGTGAGGCGCTCGCTCGAGCTATTGCCGAGCTCTTCGAAAATTTCGCGTAGCTCCCGCGCCACCTCGGCGGCCGATTGGGGCCTCTCCGCGGGCGCCGTCGCGAGCAGGCGGGCGACGAGCTCGTCGAGCCGAGGCGGCGCATCGAGGAACACCTCGCCGAGCCGGGGCGCAGCGCGTGGTCACGAGACGAGCCAGAATGGCGATGGGCGTCGGGCCGACGTGCGGCGGGCGCCCGGTGATCATCTCGAAGAGCGTCGCGCCGAGGGCGTAGAGGTCAGCCCGGGTGTCGACTTCACCGTCGCCGCGAGCCTGCTCCGGCGCCATGTACGCGGGAGTGCCGATGATGGCGCCGGTGCGCGTCAGCTTCGCGTCCTCGGCTGCGGCGACGCCGAAGTCGACGAGCTTCACCTCCAGGGGTCCGGTCTTTCCCGGCCCGCTCCCCACGAGCAGCACGTTCGACGGCTTGACGTCCCGATGGACGATCCCGGCCTCGTGAGCGGCCGCGAGCGCGTCGGCCACGTCGGCGGCGACGACGAAGGCTCTCCGCGATGGGCAAGGGCGACCGCCTCTGCCGCTGCGCGAGATCCTCCCCCTCGAGCCATTCCATCGCGATGTACGGCTGTCCCTCCTCGAGCTGACCGAACGCGACGACGCGCACGATCTCCGGGTGATGCAGCCCGGCCAGCACACGCCCCTCGCGCCGGAATCGTGCTTCCTCTCCGGCGTCGACGCCCGGCAGCGCAATGACCTTGAGCGCGACCGGCTGATCGGTCATCTGATCGTGCGCTCGGTACGACGATCCCGACTCCGCCCCGGCCGACCTCGCGCTCGATGACGAACCGCGCCGGCGAGGGCTGCGGGATGGGGAACCGTCATGACGCGTTTCCCGAGCCCCACGACGAAGAGCTCCGTGCTGACGGCCCGCGTGCTTTCGGGGCGCACGAGACGCTCCTTCGCGTAGTGGCGCCTCACCTCGGCGCGCGCGGTCGGCAGGTCGTCGCTCATGAAGATCTTGCCCACGAAGGCACTTCCCGGAGCTCCCAGATTAGCCGCAACCGCGAGCGCCCGCATGAACAGGTCGAAGCTCCGCGCCTGATCCGTGATGCGACTCCCGGTCGTCTTCGGGGCCATGTCGCTCAGAACGACGTCGTAGGGCGCGAATCGTGCGAGCTCGGCGTTCTCGAGCGCGAGCGCGTCGCCCTGCGCGAAGGCTGCATTCGCCGGCAGCGTGATCGCGAGGGGCTCGAGATCGACGGCGAAGAGCTTCCCCGAGGCGCCAATCTTCCCGGCCACGTACATCGACCAGCTCCCGGGGGCGGCGCCCAGATCGAGCACGCGCATGCCGGGCCGCAAGAGACGCGTGCGGCGGTCGATCTCCTCGAGCTTGAACACGCTGCGAGCGGGGAAGCCGGCCTCCTTGGCCGCGCGAGTGAACCGATCTGGTTTCGCGTACGGGTTTTTTCGCGGAGACATCAGCCGATGCGAACCGCGTTGGCCTGGGCGACCAAGGCGAGCTCGATGGCGAGGAAGGCGTGGCTCTGGGTCATGGCGTTCTCGGTTCGATTCAGGCAGTCGAGGATCAGCTGTCCGAAGAACGGGAAGCCGACCTTGCCATGCACGGGAATGTGGCGTTCGCCCTTGTCGTCCACGAGGTAAACGTGATCGCCCTCGGGGTCGCGAGCCACGTCGAGGTACTTGCGGAGCTCGATGCTCCCGCGCGTGCCCGTGATGAACGTCCGACCGTCACCCCAGGCGCCAAGCCCGCTCGGCGTGTACCAGTCGACCTTCAGGTAGTGCGTTGCGCCGTTGTCGGCGACGAAGGTCGCATCCCCGAAGTCCTCGAAGGCCGGGTGCTCTCCCCGGTAGTTGGCCACCTTGCTGTGGAGGACCCGCGCGCTCTTCGCGCCTGTCCAGTGCAAGAACTGCTCGATCTGGTGGCTACCGATGTCGCAGAGAATGCCGCCGAACTTGCTCTTGTCCCAGAACCAAGGCGGGCGACTCGCGGGATTGAGTCGATGCGGTCCGAATCCGGCGACCTGCAGCACGCGCCCGATGGCCCCCTCCGCGATCAAGTCGCCCGCGTAGATCGCCGCCTCGACGTGCAGGCGCTCGGAGTAGTAGACGGCGAACTTTTTCTGGGTCTCGGCGACCTTTCGCTTCACGGCCGCCAGCTGGTCGAGGCTCGTGACCGGCGGCTTGTCGGCGAAGTAGTCCTTGCCCCAATCCATCGCGCGCAGGCCGAGCGGCCCTCGCTCGGACGGAACGGCCGCGCTCGCAATCATCGTCACGCTCGGGTCTTCGAGGACATCGCTCTCGGAGCGGGCGACCGTGACGCCCGGGTAGCTCTTGCAGAAGGCTGCAACCTTCTCGGGATCGGGGTCGTACACCGAGACGAGCTCGGCGCCTGCCTCGATCAAGCCGTTGCACATCCCGTAAATGTGCCCGTGATCGAGGCCGACGGCCGCGAAGCGAAACGCTCCCTTCTCGCAGACCCGATTCGCCTTGCCCGTGGGCGCGTAGTTCATTCCGTCTGCTTTTTGCACTGCCGCTTCCTCCGCGAGGGCCCGGAGCTTATATGGAGAAGGCGCTGGTGACACGGGGGCGCAGACGAGAGAGGAGCGAGAGCGACCGGCGCGACCCCAGCGCGGTGAGGTGGCATGTCGGAGAGTGCCTGCCGAGGAGGACCTCCGGTTACTGGATGAAGCGGCGGCTTTGCGCCCTCGAGGCTGCGGGCTGCACGAGGAGCACGCCAATGAGCTCAACACGAGGTTACGCGCTGCGCATGTCGGGGTTCGTGCTGCTATGCGCAGGGTTGGGCGGCAACGCCGGTTGCAGCAGCCAGAATGGGGCGAGCACGTCCGACGGGGGCGCGAAGGACTCCGGGGCCACGGCCATGGACACGGGCGCCGTGCAAGAGACGCCGTCCGATGCCGGCGGCCTCCCCTACGGCTGCAGCGGCGCCGTGGACGCGAACGGCCGCCCGCCCATCTGCAACCTCGCCCACTGGGCGATGAGGCACCCCGATCTGGCGAGCGCGCGCCACTTCTTCGGCGACTTCCTGGGCCTCGCCGAGCCGTTTCAGGTATCGAGCACCGTGGCCGTGTTCAAGGTCAACGACAGCCAGTTCATCGAGGTCTACCAGGAGACCCCGCCCGCGGGGGATACGAACTTCAACCTGAAGGACCTCGCGTTCTACACGTCGGACGCCGAGGCTCTCCGCAAGTACTTCGGCACGAAGGGGGTCAAGGTCCCCGCCGCCGTGAGCAAGAACATCCTCGGGAACACGAGCTTCAGCGTCAGCGATCCGGACGGGCACACGATGGAATGGGTCCAGTACGAGCCGGACAGCATGACCGGCATGACGCAGGGCCAGGCGATGCCGAGCACGCGGGTCGGCACTTCAATCCATCACGTCGGGGTCTCGATCACCAACTCGACCGCGTCCGACGCCTTCTACCAGATGGCCCTCGGCTTCCTGGCGTCGAGCACGGCCGACCACCCGGCCGCCGAGGACCCGAACGCTACGGTCCGCATCGAATACGGCGTCACGCACAGCACGCCCACGCAGGCGTTTGCCGTCGTGCGCGATCACCTTTGCTTCCGCGTGGCCGACGTGATGGCGGCGTACCGCGCGCTGGCGTCTCGAGACCCGAGCATCCAGCTCGAGCATCACGTGCTCCTCGGCTTCACCGTGCGCGGGAACAGCTACATGCCCATGACCGGGGACCGCTTCGAGTTCGCGGACTCGTTCCTCCTGCCGACGGGCGAAGACGCGGGCCCCGCGGATTACGCGGAGCTCGACTCGGGCAGTGGCGGCACCGACTGAGAGGCCAACGTGACCGGCAGATCTTGTGGGGAGGTCGTTTGAAATGAAACGGGTGGTTCGGAACGCGCTGGGTTGTCTGCTCGCGAGCGCGGGAGTGGTTCTTTCTGCGTTTGGCGCGAGCGGATGCTCCTCGGGGAGCAGCGGTCCCGGGAGCAGCAGCAGCAGTGGGGGGGAGCAGCAGCGGAAGTAGCGGCAGCAGCAGCGGCAGCAGTGGAAGTAGCGGCAGCACCAGTGGCAGCAGCAGCGGAAGTAGCGGCAGCACCAGTGGCAGCAGCAGCGGTAGCGGCAGCAGCAGCGGCGCAAACGCAAACTGCACGACCGTCTCGAACTTGCCGTGCGGCGCGGGCACCGACGGCATCAACTGCCCCCACGGCGGCGACCCGGGTTTCGATTTTCCGGGATACCTCTGCAGCGCCGCCAGTCCCCAGCCCGACGGCACCGACGGGTATTGCTGCGCGTTCGGCTTCGACAACCTGGCGTGCACCGAAGACCACGCGGTCCCGGGCTGCGCGTTCCCCTCGGTCGGCATGGCTTGCCCGCCACCTCAAACGCCCGCGCAAGCCGTCGATCCGAAGCTGACGTGCGGCGCCGGCGTCGCCGATCCGTCGAGCGGAACCGTGCTGTTTTGCTGCAAGTAACGCGTATGCTGGGGGCGAGCCTGGCGCGCGGGCAGCGCTACATGCCTGATTTGCTCGGCAACGGTGACTACCAAACCATCGAGGCATCGTGGTGATAAGGCGACGTCCCAAGTTCTTCAGCGTCCCCCTCGCGGGCTGGCTCGTGTTGGCCTTCTCGTGCAGCGACCACCCCGCCGCGGCTCCGCAGGCAGCGTTGTCGCTTCATTGGGACGCGTCCACGCAGAGCAGCAAGACCCTCCAGTGTCCGCCGGGGCCGCACTGGACGAACGCGCCCGCAACGGCGAGCGACCAGCAGTTCGTGACTGCCAACGCCGTCAACGGCGGATACGTCGTGAACGGACAGAACGGGGGGCGAGTCCTCTGCTCGGTAATCCCACAAGGCCAGCAGTACCTCGTGACCGCGGAGATTCAGTCAGGCAGCCCTGACGACTCAGGAGTCCCCAATACGTCGCCGTGGACCCAGGTCTCGATCAACGTCACGCTCGACGGCGAGAACGCGGCCCAGGGCAGCATGTACGTCACCGACGAGAAGAGCGTTCGTAGCTTCAGCGACGACACTTCTATCGTGCCGCCGAAGCCGGGGTGTGTTTTCTCGGCCTATTCCGGCGACAGCGGACCTGGCGCCGGAGCCGGCGTCGGGCCCGGTCACCTCTGGGCCACCGTGCAGTGCCCGCACCTGAACGACGAGCGAAACAGAGCCAAACAAGAGTGCCAGATTACGACGGGCTTCATCGTGCTCGACAACTGCGTTCGGGAGTGAGGTCGGAGCGTGACGGAGACAAACATGGGTTCCGCGTGGTGGAAAAGGACGCTCTTGATTTCCGCATTGGCCGGCGCCCTTGCGAACTGCTCGGCGAGCACCGGTGCCACGCGGCAGTATTCCGGCGCGCCCCAGACACCGGCGCCCGTGATGATTTCGCGCTCGGCGTCCCTCAAGATCACGAACGTCAACGGCTCGATCTGGGTGGATACCGCGGGACCGACGGGATTCGTCACCGTCACCGGCCGACCGTTCGCGACCGGCGCGGACGACGACGCAGCCAGGCAGGCGGCCATTGCCGCGGCGTCTGCGCTCACGCTCACCGCCACGGCCGATTCCACCGGCGCGGTGACTGTGAACGGGCCCGGCGACGACACGCGCGGCTTCGACCTGACCGTGCACCTGCCGTACCCGTTCGGTGGCTTGGTCTCGATCACCTCGGGAAACGGGAACATCCATTACGTAGGGAGCTCCGGCTCGACGGGGTGCACGATCAACGTGACCCGCGGTGACGTCTTCGTTCAAAACGGGGGCAAAACCCTCAACATCAATGGCGGCACGAGCAACATCAGCGTCATCACGCTGCCGACGTTGATCGGAACGAGCATCACGACGAAGGTCGGCAACATCACCGCGCAGATTCCGCAAGCGGCCGTCCTCCTGATCACGGCGACGACGGCCTCCGGCGGAACGGTGACGCCCCCGCCCAACAAGTCGGTCGAGCTCAATCTCGATCCGACCAGCGGGGACACGACGGACACGTCATCGGGCGACGACGGCGGCCCCTCGGCGACCGGTCAGGCGCTTTCGACTGTCGCTCCCGACCACAAAAGCGCGACCATTCAGCTCGGGGCGCTCCCGGTCATTCAGCAGAACAAGTGGTATCTCACGGTTTCGACGGGCAACGGAAATATCGTCTTTCGTTAGGAGAGTCGTTCGCATGTCGTCCAGAATGAGTCGCAGAGACTTTGCCAAGGGCGCCTCGATGAGCGTCCTTGCCGCGGCAGGTCTCGAGGGCCTGCACCTCGGCTGCAGCAGCGACCAGCCCCGCGACCAGAACTCAACCCCGTTCCGGCACGCGGCTTCTCCGATCGCCAGCGCCATCGGTATCGCCAACCCCACGGCTCTTCAGAATCGGATCAGCCTGAACGTCTACAGTTTCAACATCGCGCTGAACAATTATCTCCAGGCGCGGACGAGCGGCAAGGGCGGGTGCGCTTGCGATCCCCTGGCAGGCTCGCTGCAAGCGGCCCTCGGCAATTTCTACGACGCGGCGGTGCTCGACGGCGGTTACCTGCCTGGCCAGGGCGGGTCACCCCCGTATCTCGATCTGCTCCAGTTTTGCAAGGCACAGAACATCTATGCGCTGGACGCGACCGGCTACTACTGGTGGAAGCCCGAGCAAGACGCCGCGCCGGGCTACGGATTTGGGTACCCGGACGTGCCGTCGGACGCGGACATCGCGGCGTTCAAGGCCGAAGCCGCGAACCTCGATATCGTCATCAGCGGGACGGGGATACAGAACAACTTTGCCTCGCCCTTCGCCGACCAGCGTCAGTCCGATCTCCGCATCGTGCGGGCCTGGTGCGAGGTAGCGGCGAAGCTCGGCGCCCCCGTTCTTCGGGTGTTTGCGGGGCCCATTCCGCCAGGGTACGGCTGGGACCAGGTCGCGAACTGGATGGTCGACTGCTACGGCCAGTGCTGCGAATGGGGCAAGGAGTACGGCATCAAGATCGGCGTGCAGAATCACGGAGACATGCTCAGGAACTCCGAAGAGTGCATCAAGATGCTGCGGATGGTCGACAACGAGTGGTTCGGCCTGGTCAACGACACGGGGTACTTCCTGACGCCGAATCCGTATTACGACATTGCGCAGTGCATGCCGTACACGATCACGTTCCAGATCAAAGAGAGCGTGCGGGCCGTGAAGAACTACCAGGCCGCCATCACGGAGCTCGAGAGGCACTTCGTGCCCATTCTGGCCAACAGCACCTACCCGGGGTGGCTGCCGGTTGAGACTCTCCAGGCCGTAAACGATCCCTGTTACAACCCGAGGACGGAGGTCCCTGCCTTCGTCAAGTCGCTGCGGGCTGCGATGGAGGGCGTGGAAGCGGGGGAGTTCTGCCCCTACTGCGACCCGTGCGCGGATGCGGGTGCGGGTCCGGGTTGAGTCGGGGCACCGCAAAGCGGCCACTCCGCACGCAAAGGATGAGCGGGAGGATCGATGCCTGATTCTCTCCGATTGGGGTACCAAGTTCAGCGAAGCGCACACATTTCCGGATCGTCGAGTCGGCTGCGGATCGCGCCTTCGCCCGATCTGGGCTCGGGGCACTATCCCCAACGTTGGGAACTACCAGAAGGCGAACATGATTGATTCGAGGCTCGTGGCCGTGACCGTTCTACCGGTTCTCCTCATCGCTTCGGCGGCGTACGCGCAGGTTCCGCCCGGGGCTGCCCCGCCGGCCCCTCCGCCCCAGCCGGCACCCGCGCCGGCGGCAGCCGCTCCACCGCCGGCGGAGCTTCCGCCACCCCCGCCACCCGCGCTGCCTCCGGCCGCCACGACGCTGGCCGTCGAGCCGGCGCCGGCCGCGCCGGTCAGTCCAACCGCGGACCAGTGGGTGGGCAAGCCCGAGGGAGCCGTACTGCCGACCTTCGTCATCGGCCAGTTTCGGACGAGAATCTACGGGTTCGGCGAGGTGGACTTCATCCACGACTCGACCCAGGCGTTCAACGATCTGGGCGGGCAGCTCAGCACCGCCATTCCCAAGAACTACGACTACGCGGGAAGTCGGGACAAGATGAGTGCGTCGGCCCGCAACTCGCGGCTCGGCGTCCTCGTCAACGCACCCGAATTCGCCGGAATCCGCCCCACGTTCACCCTCGAGGGCGACTTCATGGGCAATCCCCCTCCGGGGCTCAGCGAGTCTGCCCTGATCACCAACGCGGCGTTCCGATTGCGACTCGCTGCCATTCAGCTCGACAACGACTACGTGAACATTCTCGTCGGGCAGGCGTGGGACCTTTTCGGGTTTCAGCCGTACTTCACGCTGGCGACCGACTATCTGCAGCCGGTGCCCGGCGGGATCCAGAAGCGGGACATTCAGCTGCAGCTCACGCACACCTTCAAGACGAACCCCCTGGATGTCCAGGTCGGTGTCTCGGCCAACCGGCCCCCCCAGGCAGCGGCCGGGGTCCCGGAGGTACAAGCGGGGTTGCGCTTCATGGTGAACGGATGGAAGGGGCTCCGCACGCCGGGGGTGAGCGGTCAGCGGATCGTGGGCTGCTCCAGCGACCCGCTCACGATTGCGGTGTCCGCCTCGGGACGTCGCTTCCGGGTCGCCGACTTCGAGGCGACCACGGCCGGCGCGCTTCCGGACAACCAGTACTCCAACGAGGCAAGCGGCTACGCGTTCGCAGCCGACGCCCTCATTCCCATCATCCCGGTCTCCACCCCGAAGGACCGATCCAACGCGCTCACGCTCACCGCCGAGGTCACGACCGGCACGGGCTACGCGGATCTTCTCGGCGGCCTCGTCTCGAATGGCGGTGGCCCCGACGCGCCCGTATCCGCCTACCCGATGGTCGTGGGCTCGCCCGACCTGTACGTGCCCAACATCGACAACGGGCTGGTGACGTACGACAACACCGGCAACCTTCACACGATCAACTGGACGACGTTCGTCGTGGGCGCCCAGTACTATCTGCCCATCTTGTCGGGAAGAGTCTACGTGTCCGCCAACTATGCAGAAGCGCATTCCGACAACGTGGCCAACTGGGCCGATCCCGGTCAGGTTCCGTTCATCTTCAACAAGACCCAGTACGTCGACGGCAACCTATTCTGGGATATTGCCCCCGGCATTCGGAGCGTTCTCTCGTATCAGCATTACCAGCAGACGTTTGCCGATGGTGAGACTGCCCACAACGACCGCGCCGAGTGGTCGTGGTTCTACTTCTTCTGAGGCCCGGCCGTCGGCGTTCGCGCAGGCGTCACGTGTGCTCCCGATAGGCGATCTTCAGCTCCTCGAGAACGGTGGCCTGATCCATCGCCCAGAGGCGATTCGAGAAGACCTCCACTTCGATGAAGCCGTCGAAACCGGCGGCCTCCATCCAGCCACGAATCTGCCGGATGGGAATGCAGCCCTCGCCCATGAGACCGCGGTCGTTCAAAAGGTCGACCGTGGGCGTTCGCCAGTCGCATACGTGGAACGCGAAGAGGCGCCCGGCCCGGCCGCACGCATCGATCTCGTGCTCTAGCCGGTCGTCCCACCATACGTGATAGACGTCGACGGCCACTCCCAGCCACGGCGACGAGAGCTCGTCGCACATGGCGCGAGCCTGCTCCACCGTGTTGATCGCTGATCGGCTGTCGGCATACATGGGGTGAAGCGGCTCGATCGCGAGCTTCACGTTGGCGGCGGCGGCGTGGGGGAGAAGCGCGGCGATGCCGTCGCCGATTTGTTTGCGCGACTCCCCCAGAGGCTGCCCCGGAACCGCGCCGCAGACCAGCACCACCATCGGGGCACCCAGGAGGGCCGCCTGATCGATGCACCGCCGGTTCTCGTCGAGCGCTCTCGAGCGGCTCTCCACGGTCGCCGCCGGGAAGAAGCCCCCCCGGCACAGCGAGACCACGGCCAAACCTCGCGATCGGAGCATCTCTCCGCAGGCTGCGGGATTCCGGCCCTGGAGGGCCTCTCGCCAGACGGTGATCCCCTTCACTCCGGCGGCGGAATACGCTCGCGCGGCGTCCTCGATGGACCACGGCCGAGTCGTCATCGTGTGAACGCAAAGGCGAGAGAGATCGGAGAGGGGTTGGCTCATCGACTGCTCCTCTTCGCTCGGCCTCTCGCTGACGTCAGAAGAATCGCCAGGTCTCGCCGGCATCGAGGCGGCGGATCAGGAGCGCGAGCTCGAGAGCGTGGTAATCGCCCCACATGGTCGACTCGCCACAGGGGATGCGTCTGCCCTCCGGCACGTGATCCCACCCGTTCGGGCGGTGGTAAACCGAGTGCAGGATGAGCCCCTGGTGATCGGCAGAAGTCGAAAGATACGGCTCGTCGAACAGGGTCTTGGCCACCGTCAGCGCGGCGGCCACGTAACGCGCGCCGGCCTCGGTCTGGCTGCGTTCCATGAGCCAGGTCCCGAGGCGCAGCAGGCCCTGCGCGGCAATGGAGGCGGCGGAGCTGTCGACGGGCTCCTCTGCGTTGAACGGATCCGCCGGGCGGCCCTCGCAACCGCCGAGGCGCGCGAGCCCCGGTGCCCCCGTGTCCCAGTAGGGGATGCCGTCGGTCGGCGAGCTCTGGATGTAGAAGTCGGCGACGGCGGTGGCGACCTCGCAAAAGCGCTGCAGCGACTGTTCCTTTCGACCGGCGCGGCCGAAGTCGCCCTCCGGGACCGTGCTCAAAAACTCGAGCTGCTCGGCGTATCCGCAGAGGATCCACGCGAGCCCGCGGGTCCACGTCGTGAAAGGCGAGTAGCCCTGCTGCGAGCTCGGGCAGCGGTAGCAGCCGTCGTTGACGTTGAAAATCGACTCGTGCGCGACGCGGCCGCGGACATCGTAGTGGTCACGTCCGTTTCCGAAGTACACGTTGTAGCGGGCGGTGGTCTCGGCGTGCCGGAGCAGGCGGTCGAGAAGGGAAACGCGGCGATCGTTCTCGGTCATGAGCGCGTGCCCCAGCCGGTGCGAGAGCGCGAGCGAGCGCAAGGAGCGAACGGTGTCCGCGAACAGCGAATGCGGGCCATTGAAGGAGTAGATGTATCCGAGCTCCCCCGGCAGCTCGGTCCATCGCGCCGCCTGAACTGCACCGCTCACCTTGAGCGCGAGCTCGTACAGGCGAACCTCGCCGTCGTCGACGGAGAGCGCCCCGGAACGTGCGAGCTTGTGCAAGTTGCCGTACGTCGACACGGTGTTGAAGCCGTGGTCGTGCACGCCGAAGTGGCTCACCTGGCCCGCCATGTGGCGGATGGTCCCTTCGCGACCGAGGGCGAGCGCGCGCGTGTCCCCGGTCGCCGCGAACTGGAGAAGGGGAGAGCCGTAGTAGAAGCCCTGGGTCCACTCGGTCCAGGCACGCCGCGCGTACCGACCGCGCACCGTGAAGACCGGATATCCCTCTTCGATCCGCCAGCTCCGGTGCAGGGAGTCGACCTTGGCGGCAGACAGCTCGAACAGTCGGGTGACGCGTGTTGCCAGCGCGGCCGGCAGGATGTCGGCCTCGATGCGGATCACAGGAGCGGCTCCCTTTGCATCACAGTCGTCGCATGCGAAGTCCGCCGTCGACGGCGAGGACCGCCCCCGTGGAGAAGGGAAAGTGCCCCGCGAGAAGGGAGCCCACCGCCAGCCCAACGTCGCCGGGCGAGCCCCATCGCTTCTGCGGTACGCCGCCGTCGGCGATCATCTGCTGGTACTTGTCTCGCGCGGCCGCGGTCATGTCCGTGGCGATGAGACCGGGGCGGACGTCGAAGACGAGGATTCCTTCGGCCGCCAACCGCGTCGCCCAGAGCTGCGCCGCCATGGCGAGCCCGGCCTTCGAGACGCAGTAGTCTCCACGGTTCACGGACGCAGTATCCGCCGAGATCGACGTGATGAACACGATCGCAAATCCGCTGGGCAGCCGAGGCTGCGGTCGATCGCGAGACAGCCAGTGGCGCACCACCGTCTGCGTCAGAAAATACGGACCCTGCAGGTTGACGCGGAGAAGCTCCGCGAACGAGTCCTCCGTCCCCTCGGTGACGTCGGCGCGTACGGACGGGGCTCTCCCGGCATTGTTCACGAGCGCGTCGATGCGGCCGAGGCGGCGCAGCGTTTCGGTCACCAGGACCTCCCGATCGTCCCGCGAGCCGATGTCGGCCTGAATCGGAAGAAACGTCTGGCTGGCGGACAGGGCGCGGGACCGGCATGCGGCGGCCGTCTCCTGAGCCGCCTCGCGATTGGTGGCGTAGTTGATGACCACCGAGTACCCCTGCGTCGCCAGTTGCACGGCGATTCCACGACCGATGCCGCGGCTCGCGCCGGTGACGATGATGACGGGGGTCCCGGGATCCGTGCTCGCAGCGCCCATGACGCCTCGATCAGCCATTCAGCTCGGGCACGTCTACCCAGCGGCGCTGCGTCCAGCTCTCCAGGGCGAGGTCGACGAGCTGCGCGCCCTTTGCGCCCTCGAGAAAGTTCGAGCGAAACGCGCACTCTCCCGCGACGTGCCTCAGGAACAGCTCCCACTGGGCCTTGAAGGCGTTCTCCCACGTCTCGTTGTCGGGGACCTCTTGCCAGTTCTCGAAGAAATCGACGGGTTGCTCGAGATCGGGGTTCCACACGGCCTTCGGGGTGGCGACCCGCGGCTGCGCGAAACAGCGTCGCAGCCCGGACACGGCGGAGCCGTGGGTTCCGTCGACCTGCAGCGTGAGCAAGTCGTCGCGCCTCACCCGAACGCACCACGAGCTATTGAACTGCGCGACGACGCCGCCGGCGAGCTCGAACGTCGCGTACGCCGCGTCTTCTCCCGTCGACGCGTACTTCTTTCCCGCTTCGTCCCAGCGCTCGCGAATGTGAACGGCACCCAGACAGGATACGGCCTTCACGTCCCCGAAGAGGTCGAGGACGTAGCGCCAATGGGCCAGCATGTCCGCGACGATGCCCCCACCTTCCTCTTTCTTGTAGTTCCACGAGGGGCGCTGCCCCGGCTGGAGGTCGCCCTCGAACACCCAGTATCCGAACTCTCCGCGAACCGAGAGCAAGCGGCCGAAGAAGCCGCTGTCCAGCAGCCTTTGAAGCTTGCGCAGGCCAGGCAACCAAAGCTTGTCCTGGACCACTCCGTGCCGCACTCCCGCGCGCTCCGCAGCCCTGTAGAGGTCGAGCGCGTCGCTCAAGCTCGTGGCCACGGGCTTCTCGCAGTACACGTGCTTGCCCGCCGCGATCGCACGCCGCACCACCGCAGCGCGGCCTACGGTGGTCGCCGCGTCGAAGAAGATCTCGTCGCGCGTGTCCCCGAGCGCCCGTTCGAGGTCCGTGGTGAAGCGCTCGACGCCGTGGGCCTTCGCGAGTCGTTCGAGCTTCGCCGCGTCTCGCCCCACCAGGATCGGGTCCGGCACGATCGTCGTGCCATCGCGCAGCGCGATGCCCCCTTGGTCGCGGAGCGCGAGAATGGAGCGCACGAGGTGCTGGTTCCGGCCCATGCGGCCGGTCACCCCGTGCATGATGACGCCGACGCGTCGTGTGGTTGCGCGTGTCGTGGGCATGCGAATCGCTCTGGCTCTTAAGGGGCCGGGACGACCCAGATGTTCCGGTACTCGAGCGGCATGCCGTGGTACTCGAGCAAGATCGGCCCCATCGCACTGTAGCCCTTGGGCGCCGCCCCGCTCGTGGGGCCGAGCATGAAGTTCGTGAAGATCGTCACCCCGTTCAGCCGGACGGTTTCCAGGGGCTGAGCGCCGGCGTCCCCGGTCATCGGCGGTTGGAAGTCGATGTCGAACGTCTGCCACTCGAGCGGCGCCCGACCCGCACGGATTGTCGGGTTGGCGACGGGCATCTCGTTGCCGAAATTGCCCGTCGCGTTGCCGGTGAGCAGGCCGTAGTCCTGGTAGATGGTCGTCTGGTAGCGCGCCTCGGGAAACACGCCGCTGTGGGTCGGCGTTCCCAGTGTCCGGAACTCGACGTGGATCGTGCACGCGCCGAACTGCTTCATCGTGACGATCGACGCGGTGCCGGCGACGACCTGCAGCGCACCGTTGACGATCGTCCACTTCGGGGGGCCCGCGATCGTGAGCCACCCTGGAGCGATCGTTCCCCATTCGGCGTTGTAGGTGGTGTCGGTTCCGTCGAAGAGCACCGTCGCTCCTGCCGGGGGCGCCTCGCCGAGCGTGGGCGACTGGCGAATGACGTGGTGCAGATCGAACATCATGCCGGCGCCCTGCCCCTTGAACTCGCCGTTCGCGAGGGTGGCCGTCCACCCGCCGGGCCCGGTGAAGCTCATCGACGAGCAACCCATCGGGGTCCCGTTCAGCGTGACGACGGGCATCGGATTCGGCTGGTCGAACGCCGTGAGAACGTTGGCCTGGTAGGCTCCCATCGCGTTCTGGAAAACCTGCGCGACGAGCCCGCCTGTGCCACCCGTGGCCTCCCAGTCACCCGTCGCGGAGTCCCCCGGCGCAAACGCGTAGGGGAGCATCTTGCCGTCGCTGTTGATCGTCATCACGCCCGCGTCGGCGCCGATGCAACCGCCGGCATCGTCGGAAACGACGATCCCGCCGCTGTCCTGGGCACTCATCCCACTGTCGGTTGGGCCGCTGTCGGTGGAATGCGTTCCCCCGTCCGCCGGCTGATTGTTCGCCGGCGTCGACGAGCCGCAGCCGAGCCACAAGCCGGCGGCGCACGCGGAAACCGAAGCGAGCGCAAATCCCCTCGAAACGACAGCGCGGACCCGCATACAGCCAGTAGTACCCTCAACGCGTACAGCCAGGCAGGTGCAACTTCGGACTTCGGGCGGGCAGCTCCTCGTTTTTTCGAAGGGAGAGCCGCCAAGCCGCAAAGACGCCAAGGGTCTTGGGGGAGGCGCGCGGAGCTCGCCCGGTCGCCAGCCGACCAACACTCGGCGTCTTTGCGGCTTGGCGGCTCTCGTCACCAAAACGGGACCGGGTGCTCAGCGGTGCCCGTTACGGGCACGCTCGCGGTGCGATTCCGGGGCCAGCCCCCTAGTGAACGTCGCCGTGGGTCAGCGTTTCGAAGACGATGCTGTTGTCGGCGCCGGTCGGGCGGAGCTTGGCGAGGAGGGCCTTCGTATTGGGCATCGGGATGCCGAGCCGGTTCGCATAGTGGTTATAGCCAACCTCGTAGTTGTATCCCTTGGCGGTGATGTGCAGGCCGCCGCCAGGGCACATCCAGCTCGGCACGGCCGCGCCGTTCAGATACTTCGCGGCGAATTCGTAGGCCGCGACGATGCGATCCTTCTCCTCGCCGTACAGGTCGACGCCCTGGATGTGCGCCGTCTCGGCGGCGTTGACGAGTCCGGAGTACCCCCACTCCTGGTGATGCAGGTCCGTGCCGTCGCGGCAGGTCTCCTGGCCGAATCCGTCTCCGTCCGGTGAGGGCAGCGGGAACGTTTGCGGGTAGGACTGACCGCCCCAGTAGGTCGAGAGCTCGGCCGGGGTGTAGGGCATCATGCCGGCGGCGAGCGGGGGCGGCTTCGGATACGTGCCGTCCTTCAAGAGGTACATGTACGCGGGAACTCGCGCGCGCCACATGCCGAGCACCTTGTTGAAGCTATCGCCGTCGTCGAGAAAGACGGAGATGCCCATGCCCGCGCAGATCATGACGCTCTCCCAGTTGCCGTTGGGGACGAGCGGGTCGGCCATCGTGCTGCTGACGAACGGCTTGTGCACGGCGTCGGTCACGACGTACGGCAGGTAGGCGTTCTTCAGCATGGTCGCGAACCGGCTCGCGTTCGGCCAGCCGCCGTTCGCCGTGTGCGCGTACTTGATGAGCTCCGCCGCGGGGGCCCAGTCGCATCCCGCCCAGCCGGATTGCAGGAACTGATTGCTCGCGAGCGGATCGAGGACCGTCCCGTGGCTCATGAACGTCGCCGACCAGGTGTCCATGATTTGGATCGCCTTCTGCGCGAATGCCTCCTGGCCCGTCAGGTACCAGAGAATGGCGTTCCCATACGCCGCCCCGGAGTCGCTCTGCTCGGCCTTGCACAGCGCGGCGTCGGCCCCCGACGAATGGGAGCCGCAGATGATCGTCGCGGGCGGAGTCGCCGGCATGTACGTCGGTTGCGTGAGCGTGTCGGCCTCCGCGGCGGCCAGCGCCATCGTCCACGGTTGCTTGCCCGCCGCGATTTGCGCCTTCACGAAGTCGAGCTGAGCGGTCGTGTTCAAGACACCGGGATGCTTGAACGCGCCGCCGTCCCAAGGCGTGCCGCCGCCGCCGTCGTCCCCTCCGCTGGATCCGCTGCTCCCCGAGCTGCTCCCTCCAGACGAGCCAGACGCCGCGCCGCTGTCGGGGTGGGTGGCGCCTGCGCTCCCGTTGCCGCACGCGACGAGGCACGCGGAGAAGAGAGTGAGGAGCACGGCGCCCGAGCGTGAGAAGCCGCGGGGTTTGCGAGCCATTTCGTACACCATCAGCGTTCAAAGTAACCGCACGCTAGGCCCGTCAGGCACTCTTCACGGAAAGGCAGGCTTTGGCGAAAAACCTCGAGCGCTCGTTTGCGCGCGCAAACGCGAAACGCAAGCGGGCGAAATGTGGGTTGCTGCGCGATGGTAAAAATTGAATACTGTCCGGTTGATGAGCTGGGCCCTTCGCAGCTTCAGTCGGGGTTGCAGGGTCATGGCGTGCGTCACCCTCGCCGGCTGCGCCCAAGGCGTAGACGCGAGCAACGGCGGCACCGACGCCGGTGACGAATCCGCGCAAGGTGCGGACAGCAGCATGGCCGGGATGGACAGCGGGCTCGATTCGGGCCCGACCGTCGAGAGCGGTCGGGCCGAGGCGGGAGCCGACGATGGCCCTTCGAACGACGGCGGGCCCGCCCTCGACGCGACCGACGAAACGGCGCCGGGCGACGCGAGCCCTCCTCTCGACGCAAGCGACGTTGCCGCGCCGGACATCACGGCGCCCAGCGTACCAGCCGGGCTCACCCAGGCGAGCGCCACCCCCTCGAGCATATCGCTGACCTGGACAGCGTCGACCGATCCGGACAGCCCGGTCGCTGGGTACGACGTCTACCGTGGCGGAACGAAGATCGGCGCCTCCGGCTCGACCAGCTACACGGACACCGGCCTCGGGGCCGGCATGACCTACGTCTACAGCGTGGACGCTTACGACCCGAGCGGCAACACGTCCGCGCAGTCGATGGCGTTGAAGGCCATGACGAACATGGCCCCCGATTCGACGCCGCCCACCGTGCCGACCGGGCTCTTTGCAGGTGGAGTCACCGCCACGACCATCTCGCTGAGCTGGGCGCCGTCGACCGACCCCGACAGCCCGGTCGCCGGATACAACATCTCCCGCAACGGGACGATGGTCGGCACCTCCGCCTCGGCCAGCTACACCGACACGGGCCTCATGAGCGGCACGCTGTACGGCTATACCGTGAGCGCGTACGACCCGAGCGGCAACACGTCCGCGGAGTCGAATCCGGTGAGCGCGCAGACGACCGACGTCACGCCACCCACGGTGCCGAGTGGGTTCATGCAGACCGCGGCGACCACCACCAGCATCTCGCTGAGCTGGACGGCGTCGACGGACCCGGACAGCCCGGTCGCCGGCTACGACGTGTACCGCGGCGGGACGAAGCTCGGTACCTCCGCCTCGCCGAGCTACACCGATACGGGCCTCGCGGCTGGCATGACCTACAGCTACACGGTGAGCGCGTACGACCCGACCGGCAATACGTCCGCGCAGTCGGCCGCCTTCGGCGCGTCGACGAGCGTTCCCGTCGACACGACGCCCCCCAGCGTGCCGAGCGGGCTCGTCGCCACGGGGGCGACCACGACGAGCATCTCGCTCGGCTGGACGGCGTCGACGGACCCTGACAGCGCGGTCGCCGGCTACAACGTGTACCGCGGCGGGACGAAGGTCGGCACCTCCGCCTCGGCGAGCTACACCGACAGCGGCCTCATGGCCGGCACGACGTACAGCTACACGGTGAGCGCCTTCGACCCGAGCAACAACACGTCCGCGCAGTCGACCGCGTTGATGACGGCGACGAACATGGCGCCGGACACGACGCCGCCCAGCGTTCCGACCGGGCTCGCCAAGACCGGGGCGACCAGCAGCTCCATTTCGCTGAGCTGGACGGCATCGACGGACCCCGACAGCCCGGTCAGCGGCTACGACGTGTACCGCGGCGGGACGAAGGTCGGCACCACCGCCTCGGCCAGCTACACGGACACGGGACTCTCGGTCGACACGTCCTACAGCTACACGGTGAGCGCCTACGACCCGAGCGCCAATACGTCGGCGCAGTCGGCCGCCTTGAGCGCAACGACGAGCACGTGCTCGATCTCGGTCACGAAGAATACGTACAACACGACATACGACGGCTTCATCACCTACCAGAACAAGGGGACCGGAGCCGAGACGAGCCCCAAAGTCGAATTCACCGTCCCGAGCGGCGCGACTCTCGATCACACCGGCTGCGCATGGGGTAACCAGGTTGCGCCGGGGTGCACCGCCCTGACCTGCACCCAGAGCGGCACGACGATCACGTATGGGTTCACGGGCTCTCTGGCAGCGGGCGCGCAGCTTCAGCTTTATTACTCGACGAACCTGTCGAGCGAGCCCGTCGCGACGAACGTCTTCGTCGTCGCTTCCAGCTGTCCGTGAGGCCGCGGGGCTACTGCATGCCTTCCCACATCAGAAGAAACGCGCCCAGCCCGTGGAAGTCGTTGTACTGCGTGTGCTGCTGGCCGATGTAATAGGCGTAGTTGCCGACGATCGATCCCGCTACCACACCCGTCAGTAGCTTGCTGGGGTCCATCGACGCTTCCTCGACCGCCCCCTGGAAGCCGTGGATTGCAACGTCGCAGAAGCTCGAGTCGACGAGGCCGTGCGTCGCCGCCCACCAGGTAGCGTAGCTGTACATCGCGGTGCACGAAGTCTCGAGCCAGTTCCCCGCCATCGAGCCCTTGTCGACGACCTCCCACCAGCGTCCGGTCGCCGGATCCTGGTAGCCCTTCAACGCCGTCACGAGGTTCACCAAGATTTTCTCGACGGCCGGCCGCCGCGCATCGCTGGCAGAAATGGCCTCGAGCACCATGACCGTCGCCATCACGTACCAGCCCATCGCGCGTCCCCACGACTCGGGCGAGTGATTGGTGCCGGGGACGACCCACGGCGCCTTCTTCGTCTCGTCGTAAGCGTGAAAGAGGAGGCCCGTCGTCGGGTTCGTCAGGTGCTTGGAGAAGAGCGTGACCTGGTCGATGCCTATCTGGCCCGTCGCGACGTCGTCCATGACCTGCGCGTATCGCATCAAGAACGACAGGGCCATGAACGACGTGTCGCCCCAGTTCTGACCGACATCGGCCGTGGTGTGAACGAACGCGCCGTCGGTGGTCTTCGGGTACGTGTCGAAGATCTTCCGCGTCGCGTCCAGGGGTGCCTTGAGGCTCGCGTTCATGGACAACTCGTACGCGTCGGCGACGGCGGCCATGTGCATGATGTCGTCGACGTTGGCCCCGGCCGGCGTGGTGGAATTGCCATTCGCCCAGTTCGTGAGAAACGTGAGGTACTTCGGATCCGTCGTGCGTTTGTAGAGTTTGTACACTCCGTGCATGAAGACGCCGACCGGATAGCTCGTTCCGGTGAGCGTGCCGAATCCGTTCGCGATGACCGAGTCGGCGAAGAACCTTCCCCAGTCCATCGCGGCGCCCTTTGCGGGGCTCACGCACGCGCCCGCTGCGGCGTCGCCGCCACTTCCGCCGTCGCCGCTGCCCCCGCCGCTGCTGCTGCCGGCGCCCCCGCCGCTCCCGCTGCTGCCACCGCTGCCGCTGCTTGCGCTGCCGCTGCTCGAGGCGCCGCTGCTTCCCGTGCTGCTCGTCGCGCCGCTGCTCGTACTGCCGCTCGTCCCCCCGCTGCTCGAGCCGCCTGCGCTGCTACCGCTCGTGGCCCCGCTGCTCGCGCCGCTCGTCGACGGGGACGTAGAGTCGCCGCAAGCGACGTTGCCGAGCACGGGTATCGACGCAAGCGCAACGACTGCGAGACGGGTGCGCATGGTTCGAGTCTGTCTTTACCCGAAGCGACTCTTTCGCGATCCTTACAATGAGACGAGAGCCGCCAAGCCGCAAAGCCGCCAAGGGTGGTTGTGGGCGCGTGGTGCTTGCCCGCAGACCAACCCACATGCTTGGCGTCTTTGCGGCTTGGCGGCTGTCCCCACCAAGCGCCGCGTGAAGCGTCAGCCCTCGGGGAGCGGCTCGCCCTTGGTCTCCGGAGCCCAAATGAGCGCGACGAGGCCCAGGACGAAGATGCTCGCGAGGATGGTCGCGGACAGGCGGAACGGCTCGCGCACTCCATGATCGGTGAAGGCCTGCTTCATGCCGAGCAGCGCGACGGGAAAGCCCGCGGCGAGGTAGCGAACGGTGTTGTAACAGAAGCCGACGCCCGTTCCTCGCAGACGAGTCGGGAAGAGCTCGGGAAAGTAAATCGAGTACCCGCCGAACACCGACAGCTGCGCGAAGCCCATCAGCGGGAGCATCCAGTAGGCGTCGCTCGCCGAGCGCAGGCTGTTGAACACGTAGACCGTGGTCAAGAGGCACAGCACGAAGGCGGACGCGAAGGCGATCTTCCGACCGATGAACGTCGCCACGAACGTGAACGCAAGCATTCCGCAGAACGAGCCGATGTCTTGCAGCGCCGTTCCCCATCCGCGCACGCTGTCGACGACGGTCTGCGGTTCGCCCTTGAGCGCCGCCGAGATGAGCTCCGGCGAGAAGTAGCCGATGCCCCAGAGCCCGGCCATTCCGGCCAGTCCGAGCCCCACGCCGACCAGCAGGTTCCTTCGCCAGCGCGGCTCTCGCAGCAGGCCGGGAATGGAGCCGAAGCCCTTCCCGCTCCCGCCGCCCATGCCCGCTTTTCGCTTCGCCTCGTGCCAGGCCTCGGGCTCTCGAAGGACGAAGAGCGTCGGAACGACCAGCAGCGCGGGAAGCACCCCGACGAAGAAGAGCACCCGCCAGCCGGTCAGGCCGAACAAGAAGTGAGCCCGCCCGGGCTGAATCTGCGTGCTCACGACGGAGCCGACGAGGTTTCCGACCGCCGACAGCGTCTGCAGGACGCCCAGCGCGATCGAGCGGAAGTTCCCGGGGACGCTCTCGGCGACCAGCGTCGTGGCGGAGCCGAACATCCCGCCGATGCCCATACCCGTGAGGAAGCGATAGGCCAGAAACTCGACGGGCGTGTGAGCCAGCCCCGAGACGCCGGTGAACGCCGAGTAGGTGAGGAGCGTCACGATCATCGTCGTGCGGCGCCCCATGCGGTCGCTCATCGTCCCGAAGACGATCCCGCCCGTCGCCCAGCCGATCATCATCGCGGAGGTCGCCCACCCGACCAGGTCGGGCCGGCCCATCTCGCGCAACGCAGGCTCCCGGCACAGCGCGAAGATGCGCTGGTCCATGCAGTCGAACAGCCAGCAGCACGCGGCCACGACCACGACGAGCCAGTGATAAAACTTAACCCCTTCGAGGACGCTCGACGGCTTCGGAGCCGCTACCGCTCCAGCCGCTCCAGCCGCTCCGGGCCCTGCCGTCACGCTGACGTTCGCCTCTTGCACGATTCCCCCGTCATTCCACGGTTACCGGATGCCGCTCGCGCGCGGAGCGGTAGATCGACGTAATCACGGACACGGCGGCCCGGGCCTCGGCTCCGTCGATTCGCGGTGCCCTGTCCTCACGAATGGCCCCGAGGAAGTCCACGTACTGCACGCGGTGCCCCTCGCTGTCGATGGCGCGCGGATCCGAGGCGCCGCCGCTCTTGGCGCCCTCGCGGGGTGCGAAGCGCGCGAGGATCTGCTCGTCCTCGGGGCTGGCCTCCTGGAAGCGCCACGCGCGGATCGTCTCGTCTTCGAGAATCGCCGAGCCGCGCGAGCCCGATATCTCGATGCGAATGCGGTCTCCGGGCCACGAGCCTGTCGTTCCCTCGATGACGCCGAGGGCCCCCGACTTGAACTCCAGCGCAGCGACCGCGACGTCTTCGACCTCGATGCCGGTGTGCGCGCGCGTGGCCGCGAACCCGTTGACCGTCGCGACGCCGCCCATCAGCCACTGGAGAAGGTCGATGCCGTGAATGCCCTGATTCATGAGCGCGCCGCCGCCGTCGTACTTGAACGTCCCGCGCCACCCGCCGGACGAGTAGTACTCCTGGGAACGGAACCACTTGATGTAGACGCTGGCCAGCACCACCGTGCCGAAGCGCCCTGCGGCGAGCGCCGCCTTGAGCACCTGACTCGAATCGAGAAAGCGCCGCGGGAAGATGGCTCCGAGCTTCACGCCGTTTTGCCGGCAGCTCTGGATGATGAGGTCGGCCCTCTCGAGGGTGACCTCGATGGGCTTCTCCACGATGACGTGTTTCTTGGCATTCGCCGCGAGGACAGCCGGCTCGGCGTGCAGGCCGGACGGCGTGCATATCGCCACGGCGTCGAGCCCTGGCGTGGCGACCAGGTCCTCCACGCGGTCGAACGCCGCGCCACCGAACTGGGCAGCGCGTTTCTCGGCCGCCGCCCGGACCTTGTCGCAGAAGCCCACGACGCGCGCCCCGGGGATCTTCCCGATGGCGTCCACGTGAAACTCGCTGACCATTCCGCAGCCGACGATGCCGATGCCAATTTGTTCGCCGCGGGCCATGAGGATCACCAATCAGTAACCGCTCCCCACGGCGCCATGCACGGGTCGGCGGACAAAAGGCGGCTCAAGCGTGTCGGTCCTATCGAGCGCGGACGCGGCGCCCGCGCGCGGCGGGTCTTGCCTGGGCCTCGATCGCGGTCGCCGCCACGGCCGATTCCCGCGATTTCAGCTCCTCCCAGCCGCGGCTGAACTCCGCGTCCACGTTCTCCAGGTGGCGTCGCATCGCGACGCGGGCCTTGCGGGCGTCCCGCGTCTCGAGGGCCTCGAGGATGGCGCGATGGTCGTGCAGGACCTCCGCCAGGAGCTCGGGGGTCTGGAAGTGGTGTTCCATGCGCTTCCAGATCGCGCCGCGGCCCTGATCCCAGAGCTGCCGCACGACCGCGACGAGCGCGCTGTTGTGCGTGGCGGCGGCGATCGCGATGTGAAAGTCGCGGTCCGCCTGCTCGACGCTCTGGCCTTGCCGCTGACGCCGCTGCATGTCGACCACGGCCTCCCGGATGGTCTCGACCTCCTCGGCCGTGGCCTTGCGGGTCGCCTCCATCGCGATTTCGCCCTCGATGAGCCATCGCGCCCGCAGGAGCTCGAACGGGCCTTGCCCCTCGGCTGTCGGGTTCGTCACGGCGATGGGCCGCGCGGCGGCCACGAAAATCCCCGCTCCCACGCGCACCTCGACCTTGCCTTCCACCTCGAGAGCGATGAGAGCCTCCCGGACAGACGGCCGCGACACCCCCAGCTGAACGGCCAGCTCGCGCTCCGACGGAAGTCGCGCGCCGGGGGGGAACTCCCCCGAGGCGATCAACGTCGATAGCTGCCCCGCGATCTGCCGATAAAGGCGCTGACTCTCGACGACTTGAATCGGCATTTCGCAGGACGGCTCCACCGCGCCGGTGCGCGGATCGCGCACGGACGGGCGCGAGGAGCGTACGGGAGATCCCGCCGGGTGTCACGCCGGGCTGCCGCTGCCGCTCAGCGCTGGATACGCGCGGACCCGCCGCGCGCAAAGGCCACGACCTGTTCGAGCGTGGCCATGGTGGTGTCGCCCGGGAACGTCGTCAGCAGCGCCCCGTGCGCCCAGCCGATGCGCACCGCTTCCTCGGGAGCTTCTCCGGCCAGAAGCCCGTAGATGAGGCCTGCGGCGAAGCCGTCGCCGCCGCCGACGCGGTCGAACACGTCGAGCTCGCATACGGGCGCCGAGAACTGACCGCCGCCCACCCAGGCGACCGCGCTCCACCTGTGACGATTCGTCGAGAGCACTTCCCGGAGCGTCGTCGCCACGGCCTTGATGTGCGGATGCTTGGAGACCACCCGCTCAATCATCGAGAAGAACGCCTTCTTGTCGAGCGCCGTGCTGGCGACCTCGGGCCCGGGGATGCCCAGCCCTTTCTGCAAGTCCTCTTCGTTGCCGACGAGGACGTCGACGTGCTCGACGATCCGTCCGATGACCTCCACGGCCTTCTTCTGCCCGCCCCAGGCATTCCACAATTTTCGCGGAAGTTGAGGTCGAAGCTCACAATCGCGCCGGCCGCCTTGGCGGCCTTCATTCCCTCGATGATGGTCTCGCCGGTGGTCTCCGAGAGGGAGGCGAAGATGCCGCCGCTGTGAAACCAGCGGACACCGCCCGCGAAGATCTCGCTCCAGGCGAAGTCGCCGGGCTTGAGCCGCGAGGCCGCCTCGTTGCAGCGGTTGTAGAAGACGACCGGAGCCCGCACCCCGAAGCCGCGATCGCTGTAGACGGTCGCCATGTTGGGCCCGTTGACGCCGTCGTGCTTGAAGTGCTTGTAAAACGGCCGGACACCCATCGCGCGGACGCGCTCGGCGATCAGGTCGCCGATGGGGTAGTCGACCATGGCGCTCGCGATGCCCGCCTTCAACCGGAAGCAATCGGCGAGGTTGGCGGCGACGTTATACTCGCCGCCGCTGACGTGCACGTCGAAGTGATTCGCCTTGCGGAAGGGCACCGTGCCGGGATCGAGGCGGTGCACCAGGGCGCCGAGGCTCACGAAGTCCAGGGCGGCGTTCGGGCGGATGGCGAGACCGTTGCTCATCGTTGCCCGCAATGTGCCGCGGAGGGGCTGCCCTGTCAAGTGGCCTTACCAATTGCCTCGTTGCTGTTTTCGGGGCCCTCCCCCGAAACGGCGCGCCCGGGGAGGGCATCGCGGGGGCTGGGTGCCTTTACTCCGAGCTGCCTCGATAGGGTGTGCGGGCGGACGGCGCCGAGAGCGCCCCGGAGAACGGCTCGTGGACCACGAGCACGTTGCGGCGCGCGAGGTTCGCGACGCGCGCCGCCGTCGTCCCCAGGACGCGATCGAGCCCGTGGTAGCCGTGGCTCCCGATGACCACGAGATTGACGTCGAGCTCATCGCTCACCGCGACGATGACGCGCCACGGGACGCCGAACCGGACGAGCGGCTCCTCGAGCGCCACGCGCTCCGGCGTCGCGCGCGCGGCGAGGGCCGCGAGCTCCTCCGTTGCGGTCTCCGTGAGGTAGGCGGGAAGGCTATCCGTGGGATTGCCGGCCGCCGCGGCCGGGAACTCCGGCGGTAGGAAAACGACGCGGAGCGCCCGCAGGCTTGCGGCAAAGCGCGACGCGATCCCGACCGCGGCGTCGAACACACCCGGCGCGCGTGGCGAGCCGTCGACGGCGACGAGAACCCTGCGGATCACGCCTCCTCCGCCTGCTTCTTCGCGAAGAGCATGAACATCACCGGCACCAGGAACAGCGACAGGACCGTCGACGACGTCAGCCCCCCGACGACCGCCAGCGCCAGCGGCTGGTTGGCCTCCGATGCCGTGCTCGAGCCCCAGCGCCGTCGGAATGAGGCCGATCACCGTCGCCAGGCTGGTCATAGCGATGGGGACGAAGCGCGAGCGCGCCGCGGCGATGATGGCCTCGAACTTCTCGGCGCCCTCCTCGAACCGCCGGTTCGCGTCGTCGACCAGCAGGATGCCGTTCGAGACCGCGATGCCGATGACCATCAGATCCCCATCAGCGCGGTGATCGAGAAGCCCTGCCCGGCGGCCATCAGCGCCAGGACGATGCCCACCAGCGAGACCGGGATGGTGAACAGCATGACGAACGGCAGGCGGAGCGACTTGAACTGCGACGCCATGATCATGAAGACCACCATCACGGCCAGCGCCGAGCGCGAGGCCCAGGCCCGAGAACGTCGTTGCGCATGAGCTCCACCTGGCCCGACGAACGTCGAACTGGATGTCGCGCGTGCGCGGGATCGGCGCGCAGCGCGCGCTCGAGATCTGCCGCGACGCTGCCGATGTCGCGCCCCTCGGTCTGCATCAGCACGTGCGCGGCGCGCTCGAGCTGATTGCGCTCGACGGCGATCGGGCCCGACCGACGCGGCGGATCGTGCCGTAGGCGCCGAGCAGCACGGCGTTGCCCGGTGTCGCTCGACGCGGACCGGGAGCTGCGCGAGCGCGCTGCGATGTCGGCGACGCTGCGCCGTCGTAGGAGGTCACGACGTAGTACGACTGGCCGTTGTTGCGGATCGATCCAGACGCTCGGCGTGTTGATGTTGCCGAGCGTCGCCTCCAGCGTCGTCTGCGCGGCGCGTCGCGGCCGTCACGCCGACGCAGGCCGGCCTTCTCGCGGTCGGTGTCGACGTGAATCTCGGGATAGTCCATCTGCAGCGAGGACCGCACGTCGCGGACGCCCGGCACGGTGCGCGCCACCTCGGCGATCGCCTTGGCCTGCGCGTCGAGCTCCTCCAGGTTGTCGCCGCGCACCTCGACGACCAGCGGGCGCCGATGTACCCGTTGGCGAAGACGCTGGCGACCAGCCCGCCCGGATACTGCAGGAGTCTCGACGCCCGGGAACTCGCGCGTCCAGGATCGCCCGCGACCCGGTCGGCGATCTCGCCGCTTGCGACAGTCTTGCGCTCCTCGGGATCGGAGAAGCGCCAGCCGCAGGAAGCCCGTGTGCGGCCCCACGTTCGGGCTGATCATGGCGCTGCGGGCGTTGCTGGGCGATGCCGATGTTGGCGATGACCATCTCGACCAGCCCTGGCGGCAGCTCGCGCGTCGAGCGTCTCGCCCATCGTCGTTGATCTGCCGGCGCGGCGTCCTGCAGCGACGATGCCCGGCGAGAAGCGCACGTAGATCTGCTCCATCGACTCGTCGATCTCGGGGAAGAACGTGCTCGGCAGGCGCGACGCCGCCCAGCCGCTCGCCACGACCAGGACGACCGACGCGCCGATGATCGTCCGCGCGGAACGGCAGCACGCGCCGCAGCGTCCGCGAGTAGCCGCTCGGCGATGCCGTCGATGAACGCCTCGACGCGCCTTGCCGAGCCGCCCGTGCTCGGCGTGCCCGAGGAAGTACCGGCACGCGACCGGCGTCACCGCCATGCTCACGAAGTACGAGGCGATCATGGCGACCGCGACGGTCAGCGCGAGCGGCGCGAACAGCTTCTTCGCCAGGCCCGGCGAGCAGCAGCACCGGCAGCAGCACCGCCATCGTCGTCAGCGTCGAGGCGAGCACCGGCAGCGCGACCGCGTTGGTGCCGCTGCAGCGCGGCCTCGCGCGTGCTCATCCCCATGCGCTGGTGCCGGTGGATCGACTCGAGGACGACGACCGCGTCGTCGACCAGGCGCCCCATCGCGAGGGTCAGCCCGCCGAGCGTGAACGCGTTCAGCGTCTCGCCGCGTCGCGTAGAGGACGATGAGCGTGATCGCGAACGAGAGCGGGATCGCGACCGACGACGATCAGCGTTCCGCGCATGCTCTGGAGGAAGAGGAGGATGACGAGCGCGATGAGCACGAGCGCCTGGACGACCTCCTTCTTGAGGCCGTGGTAGGTCGTGCGCACGAACGTCGACTGATCGAAGATCGGCCTTGACCTTCATCCCGGGCGGCAGGTTCGTGCAGGTCTGTCGACGACCTTCTTGACGGCGTCGACGATCTCGAGCGTGTTGCCGCCCGGGACGCGCAGGACGTTGAGGTAGACGCGCGTCCTGCCCGTTGACCGACACCGCCTGCGTCGCGCGGCGTGCCGCCGTCCTCGACGCGCGCCACGTCGCGGATGAGGACCGGCGCGCCCGCCGTCGACCTTCACCGGCGCGTCGCCGATCGTCTCGCACCCGCTCGGGGATCGCGTTCGTGTAGACGTTGGCGTCGAACTTCGGCGAGATGAACTCGCCCGACGGGCAGCAGCGCGTTCGAGCTGCGCGACCGCGCGCGGCGACGTCGTCGGCGGTGACGCCGCGCGCCTGCGCCTTGACGGGATCGACGACGACGTTGATCTGCCGCATGGCGGCCGCCGTTCGAGCGCCGCGCTGGCCACGCCCGAGATCCCCTCCAGCAGCGGCTCGATGTTGTTGAAGCGCGTAGTCGTAGAGCTGCGGTCCGGTGAACCCCTCGCCCGCACACCGCCACCTGCACGACCGGCGCGTTCGACGGGTCGTACTGCAGGACGAACGGCGGCAGGACGCCCAGCGACTTGGGGACCGCCGCCATGGCGAACGCGACCTGCTGCTGCACCAGCGTCTGCGCGGCGTTGAGGTCGGTCCCCCACTTCAGCCAGACGTAGACGATGCTGAAGGTTGTTGCGCGAGACGCTCTCGACGTGATCGACGCCCGGGCGTGGCGCTCACGTACTTCTCGAGGCGCCAGCGAGATCGTCTTCTCCACGTCCTTCGGGCCGAGGCCCGGCGCGAGCGTCCCGACGACGAGCACCGGCGGCGTCAGCTCCGGGAACGTGTCGACCGCGCATGCGCGGCGTCACGACGCCGGCGAAGACGACGAGCCCGATGCAGAGCATCAGGATCGCGATCGGGTTGCGCAGCGACAGGCTGGTCATGACCCGGCCGCGACGCGATCGTCCGCGCTCAGTAAGGATCGCCCCTCGGTGACGACGCGGCTGCCCGCCGGGAGCGAGGGGTCGACGAAGAGCGTCCCGGATCCCTCGCCCAGCACCCCCACCTCGACCTTCCGGGCCCGATCTCCCTGGACCACGAACACCGTCGCCTTGGTATCCCGGACCACCGCGGCGATCGCGGGGATGACCGTCGCCGGCTGCGGCGCGCCGACGTCGATCGTGACCTCCGCCGTCGTGCCCACCGGGAACTGGCGGCTCGGATCGTGCGAATCGGGCAAGTCGATCTCCACGTGTACGGTGCGCGTCGACTCGCTGGCTGCGGGCGAACGACGCGCGATCGTTCCCGTCGTCTCGCCACCGGTCGCGAGCACCCGCACGGCCACCGGGGTCCCCGGCGCCACGAACGGGAAGTCGCCCTCGGGCACCTCCGCGATCACGCGCACCGTCGAGCGGTCGATGACCAGTACGACGGGGCTGCCGGGGCGGACGAACGCGCCCGGGTCGACGGCGCGGCTGGCGATCTCGCCCTCGAACGGCGAGCGCAGCACGCAGTCGTTGACGGCGAGCGAAGTGCCGACGAGCTTGGCCTGGGTGGACATCAGCTCGGCGAGCTGGCTCTCGCTGCCGGCGAGCTTCTGCTCGGCGTCGTTCGGAGCCGCAAAGCCGCTGTCCACCAGCGAGCTGACACGCGCGGCTTCGTGGGCGAGCGCCTTCTGCTTGGTCTCGATGGCGTGGGCCTGCGCGGCGACGGCGCGCTGGGTCGCGTTCGCGTCCCGGCAGTCCAGCGTGGCGAGCACCTGCCCGCGCTTGACCGCGTCGCCGGGACGGACGAGCACCGTGTCCGCGTAGGCCGCGATGAACTGCGGCCCCACGCTCGCTTCGATCCAAGGCTTGACCGTGGCCACGTAGTGGCGCTGCGGCCGGTAGCTGCCGGCGCGCGCGTCGGCCACGCTGACGGGCTTCGCCGACGCTCCCAGCGCGACGTCGTTCACCCGCAATCGCGCGCGACGGTAGAGGAGACCCCCTGCGGCGAGCACGGCCAGTGTCAGGGCGACGATGGCCGGTACGGTTCGATTCTCTCTCACAGACCCTCCGCGATGGCTCGCCCGAACGCCGCGCGCGCGCGAGCCAGCTCGAACTGTCCGAGCGCCGCCTGGATCTCGGCGTCGGTTCTCAGCGCTTCGGCGTCGGCCAGCTCGACGGCCGTCCCCAGGCCCGCCCGGAAACGCGCGTCCGCCTGGTCGTAGTTCGCGCGCGCCGCGGCCACCGTCTGCTCCAGCCCCTCGAGCGCGGTCCGGGCGACCTGCACGGCTACGTACGACTGCCGAACGCTCGCGACCTGCGCCTGGCGCGCCAGGTCGATCTCCTCCCGGCGCACCTGCTCCGCCGTCTGCGCCGCGTCGCGACGGGCCGCGATCGTCCCGTCGAACAGCGGCCAGGAGAGCACCACGCCGACGTCCCAGTTGGGCACGTTCGGCACCCAGCCCTCGGCCGTCGCCGCCTGCCCCGCGCCCGACGGAGGCGCGCCCCCCGCTCGCCCCGACACCGTTCCGGTCGCCATCAGCTCGGGCCTCAGCTCGGCGGCGACCGCGCGTGTGCGGGCCTCGGCCGCTCGCAGCTCCCCGAGCGCGCGCTTCAGCTCGGGATCGCGCGACTCGGCCGCCGCGATCGCCTCGGGCAACGCCGGCATGTCGCCGGGACGAGGAGGCTCCCCCGCCGCGTCGACCGCCGCGCCGGGCGAGCCGATCGAGGCTGCCAGCACGGCCTGCGCAAGCGCCAGGCCTCCGAGAGCCCGCACCCTGCCGACGTCGAACCGCGCGAAATCGGCCTCGGCGCGGGTCCGCTCGATCGGCGGGCGCAGCCCGGAGCGCACGCCGGCGTCGGCGAGGTCGCGGTGGATGCGCGCGCGGGTGAACGCGTCCTCGGACGCCTTGACGACCGCTCTCGCGGCGTGCACGGCGAAGAAGGCCTCCTCGACACCGAAGTCGACATCGAGGCGCGTCACCTCCGCGCGTTGCCTTTCCACCTCGACGCTTGCGTCTGCCGCAGCACGTTGCGCAGCGATCCGCCCGAAGTCGAAGAGCTCCTGCGTGATGCCCGCTGCGACGAGCGTCGAGGGATACCCGCGGAGCGAGCCCCCGGAGGTGGCCGTCGTCGCGCCGATGCGCGGGATATCGAGGAACCCCGGCGTGACGTACGTCCCCGTCGTGTTGTTGGCGGTGGCACCGAAGAGCTGCGCGGTGACCCCCACGGTGGGCAGCCACTGGCCACTCGGGATCTTGGCCTCCGCCGCGCGGGCGCGGACCCGGGCGAGGGCGGCGGCGATCGCCGGCTGGTGCCCATGGGCGTACGCGAGCGCCTCGCCCATCGTCAGGGCGCGCATGGGCGCAGGAGCCTCGATGGGCGCGGGCTGCGGCGCCGCCTCTGCGCGTGCGGTCTTGCCCGCCAATCCGAGGGCAGCGGCCATCGACAGCGCGGCGGCACGTGGCGCACGGCGGGCTGCGAGCGGGCAGGGGAGAACCATCAGCGGCGGGGCCGCAGAGCAGCTGTCGTGCCAGACGAGCCATGCGTGTTCCCCCGCGATTCCTTCGGGTGGGCCTCCTCGGCAGCGCGGAAATTTTCCCGGTGCCCCGGACCGATTCCCGGAAGCTCGTGAGTCCGCAAGGCCTCGCGAGCGCACGCGTTGGCCGGCGCCCACGCGTTGGCCTTCTTCGAGCGCGCGTGGCACACACGTTGCTGCGCGCGAGCGCCAATCCGATGACCGACTCGGGCCTCACCTCGCACCCCACGGACGAGGTAGCCGCGCGAACGGCCCGCCAGGCCCGACGATGGCCGCTCGTCATGTGGATGTCGATTGCCATCGGCGTCGTCACGGCGCTCGCCTGGTGGGACGCGCGGGGCGAATCGGCCGCGGCGCTCGACGACCTCGGCACCGAACAAGCGGTGATTGCCGCGAGCCTCGCGGGGAGCCTCCGAGCCCACCTCGCGGCTCGCGCCGGTGGCGACGGCGTCTCCGCCGGGGAGATTCCGGACTTGATCGATCGCGCGCGCAACGTCGAGCGCGCCGGCGAGCTCGTCGTGTTCCTCGCGCCTCCCCGCGAGCCGTCTCTCTACGGGATGGACGGCCGCGCGCTCACCTCGAGCCGGTTGCGCGCGTCCCTGGCCCGCGGCGAGTCCACGCTGCGGCTGACGCGCGCCGAGGCCGCAGAGCTGAACCTTCCGCCGCGTACCGCCATGGCCGGACTGTCGACGGTATCGGCCGGCGACGGCGCGTGGGGCATCGTGGCCGCTGGTACGGCGGCGCGACAGCGCGATTGCGAGGCCCGTGCGTTCTGGCGACTGGTGCTCGGGGTGGTGGTCGCCTCGGGGCTGGTCCTGGCGTTCGGGGGGATGGCGCTGCGCACGCAACGAGCGCAGCTCGAGCTTTCCCGCGAGCTCGCCGTGGCCGAAGCCCGGCGCGAGCGCGACGGCGAGCTTCTTCGCGCTTCCCGGGTGGCGACCATGGGCACCTTTGCGATCGGCATCGCGCACGAGGTGGCCACCCCGCTCGGAGTCATCGTCGGCCGCGCCGAGCAGCTCCAGCCACGCCTGCAAGGCGACGAGCGCGCGACGCACGGAGTGAAGCTCATCCTGAAGCAGGCCGACACCATCCAGCAGATTGTGCGGCGCTTCCTCGACCTCGCGCGAGGAGCTCCTCCTGCGCTCGGACTGGCCGAGGCCACCGACGTGGCCAAGGCGGCCGCCGCCTCCGTCGAGCACCGGTTCGCCAAGGCGAGCGTCTCGCTGGAGACGGACTTGCCGCCGCTCGTGCCGGCCGTTCGGTGCGATCGCGCGCTGCTGGAGCACGCGATTGTCAATCTCCTGCTCAACGCGTGCGAGGCCTGCTCGCCGGGAAAGCACGTGCGCCTGCACGTGCGGACCGAATCGGAGCGCGTGGCGTTCGTCGTGACCGACGACGGAGTGGGGATCTCGACCGAGCTCGCCGCGCGGGTCACCGAACCGTTCTTCACGACGAAGCTCGAGAGCGGCGGCAGCGGCCTGGGGCTGGCGATTGCGACCGAGATTGCCAAGATCCACCGCGGAGAGCTCACGATTGCGCCCAACGCTCCGCAGGGAACGCGCGCGTGCATCTTGCTTCCCGCGGCACCCGTGGAACGAGAGCGCGAGGCTCGCGGCGGGTGAGACCGCGCATATCCGGATCATCCCGTTCCGGATATGCGCTCATTGGAATTCTCGGTGAGCGGCGTCTCAATTCGGGATCTCGCAGCCAGGTCCTCCGCGCGCTCCCGTCCCCTTGGTAGGGTCCCCCTACCGATCGGCTGTTGGGGGCCCTCATCCCGTCTTTTTCCTCGGAGGTTTCGGATTCATGAAGACATTCAGCCCGGCGCTTGGCCTCTTCGTTTTCGCCCTGGCCTGCGGCAACTCGCCCAGCCCCGGCCCCGGCGGCGGAGGCGACGCGGGGAACGGCGCGAACGCCGAGTCGTACACGGTCACGTTCGGGCCCGTCGCGGTGCCCGCCGGCGTGGAGAACACGCAGTGCATCGTGAGGCGCCTCGGAAACCCCGCCCCCATCCACGTCGGCCAGATCCACGACCTGCTCGGCCACTCGTCGCACCACATGGTGCTCTACAAGGTCAGCGACACGACCGAGCAGCCGGCGCCGTTCGACTGCCAGCCCTTCGTCGACACGCTCAACCCCTCGCACGGCAACCCGCTCATCATCTCGCAGAAGCTCGACGACACCCTGAGCCTGCCGCCGGGCGTCGCCTTCACGCTCGACGCCAACCAGATGGTCCGCCTCGAGATGCACTACATCAACGCGACACCCCAGACCGAGATGCTCACGTCGACGTCGAAGCTGACGGTGCTGCCCGACTCGCAATACAAGGACGACGCGTCGTTTCTCTTCATCGGCGATCTCGACGTCTCGATTCCCGCGATGTCCAAGGCCACGCTCGGCCCCATCTACTACCCGGTGCCGGCCAAGTTCGCGTCGTCGAACTTCTTCGCGATCACCGGCCACGAGCACAAGTGGGGCACCAACGTGCAAGTCTGGACGGCGACGAGCGCGACGGACCCGGGCACGCCCGTGTACGAGGTGCCGCAGTGGTCGTGGAGCGACCCCAAGCTCCAGATGCTCACGCCCCCGCTCAACTTGCCCGCGGGCGGCGGCTTCAAGTTCCAGTGCGACTGGGACAACCAGTCGACGAGCCCCGTGACCTTCGGCGAAAGCGCAGGGACGAACGAGATGTGCTTCTTCTGGGCGTACTACTACCCGAGCCAGGGCGCCGAGGTGTGCTTCCACACCGACCGCGGGGGCGGGCTCGATCAGTGCTGCCCCGGCAGCGCGCTGTGCAGCAAGCTCGGGAACTGAGCGTCAGTCGACGACGGAGGCGTCCCGGCGATGTCCGCCGTCTCCGCCGTCGTGGTGGCCGCCTTCGCGGTGGCCGGCGTCCTGGATAGTCCCGCCGCTGCTGCTCCCGCTTCCGGCTTCTCCCAGGTCTCCGCTATCGGTGTCGCTCCCGGAGCTGCTGCCGCTCCCGGAGCTGCTTCCGAAGGAGCTGCCGCTACTTCCGCCGCTGCCACCCGAGCCGGACGTGCCGCCGCCGCTCGTGTTGCCGGAGCTGCTCCCGCTGCTCGTAGAAGACGCGTCGTCGAATCCGGTCAGCGACTGGCCCCCCGCGCACGCCACGAAGGCAGCCGCGGAGCCCATGGCCATCGCCATCGCCGAGAACATCCCAATTCGCGCCATTGGTCCTGCCCGTGAGTACCCGGTTGCCCGGAAGAGCAGGCAGGCAACTCACTGCACGGGCGGCGGCGGGGGGGGCACGATCACCGGCGGCTGAACGGTGTCGGGGATGACGCACGACGAGAGGTCGAAGAGCATGAACTCGAGCGCCTTCTCCTGCGACGAGAGGTCGACGTCGACGCACCCCGCCGGCGGCGGCGAGCTGCTGTTGTCGCCGCTAGTCGACGGGTCGCCCGACACGTGCAGGTCGCTGAAGACCGCGCGTCCGCAGTACGGCGGCGCGCCTCCGTCGGGCGACGGGGGGGCATTCACGGGCGTGTCGAACGAGAAGTACATCGTCTGGTTCGGCTTGTCGGCGGTCGTATCCGACGTGATCCACGCCTGCGACGCCTTGTTCGCCGACGCGACGACTGCGTTGTAGCGGGGCGAGTAGATTGAGAGCTCCCCGGCCGGGACGCCATTTCTCCCGAGCGCGCCCACGCCGGTCAGCCACTTCTGCAGCGCCACGCCCTTGGGGAACGGCATCGTCGAGCCGTTGAGCGTCGTGTCGATGACCGCGCCGATCTCGCCCTTGCTGTTGTTGTTCCCGCCCGCCCACGTCGCCAGGTTGGTCCCCCAGTCGGCCGGGGCGGTGTAGCTCTGGCTCGACTGGATCGGTCCGCTGAACCAGGCGTAGTGGAAGTGCGACGCGAAGACGCGCCCCCCCGCGTTCAAGTACTGCTCGAGCACCTGCGGCTTGGCGTCGTACGGCTCGCCTCCCTCGCACGAGAGCAGCGTGATGTCGTACGGCATGAGCTGCGCCTGACTCGCCCAGAGGCTCGTGTCGCTCGGCGGAGCGCCGGGCATCGGGTTGCCCTCCTGCGTGCCGGAGCCGTTGCTCCCGTTCGCGCTTCCTCCCGTGAAGACGTGCACGTGCCCGCCGGCGGCGGTACCGGCGACGTATTCGGAGCTGGGCAGGCCGATGCGCCGCAGCAGACACTCGAGGGTGTCCTTGGCGCCGGTGGAGACGGCGATGTCGGGCATGTTGTCGTCCGTGCCGGCGGCCACGGTGCCCGGCAACGTCAGCGACTTGTCGGGCTGCGCGTTGGACTGGCACGACGTCACCGCGACGTGCAGCGACCGGCGCCACTTGCCCACCTGAAGCACGAGCGGCACGCTCGCCCCGACGGGCACGTTCGTCAGCGTGAACGAGCCGTCGACGTCGCTCGTCGTGCTCGTCAGCGCGCCGCTCTTGAAGAGCGCCGCACAGCTGCACGCGTCGGCCCCCGTGGGCACGCCCGTGGGCAGCGGCTGCAGCGGCGTGCCGGGTACGTAGACGGCCACGCCGTAGAGCGGGTTCTTGCCCGCCGGGTCGTACACCTTGCCCGTGATTGACGTCGTGCCGTTGCCGGGGCACGTCACATTGCACATGAGGCCTGACGGGCAGGCCACGCCGCCGTCGGGGTCCGGTTTCGTGTTCGTGCTGGCGTCGACGAAGCCGCCGTCGCCGAACGAGCCGCTGCTCGCGGGGGCTCCGCTGCTGCCCCCGCTGCTGCCGCCGCTGGAGCTCCCGCTGGTGCTGCCGCTCCCGCTTCCGCTGCTGCTCCCGCTCCCGCTTCCGCTGCTGCTCCCGGTCGCACCGCTATCGACCGGGGCGAAGCCGCTTCCCTCTTTCGGGGCTCCGCAGCCGACGCTCGAAACGAAGCTCGCGAGGAACGCGCTCGCGACGAACGCGGCGGCGATGGACCAGGGGCGACGCATGGGCCTCTCTCTCTCGGATCACGGTGGGGGGTCGTGTGGATCCCCATGGCCAGTGGGACCCGAAAACTTCACCTCCCAACCCTCATCTGAACAGGGAAGGCGCACTTCGCCGCTGCGAATGAATTCGCGACGCGATAGGGACTCTCGCATCGACGCAGACCGGCGTGCGTTGTCGCACACGCGACCCGTTCAGCGAGTGGGCGCCGAGGCACGGAGCGGCGCGCGGCGCGCAGCGCAATCCCCGAGGTTCGGCCGGGTGCGAGGCCCGGTACGGACCTCGCTAACGCGCGCGGGGTCGGCACGGAGCAGCCGGAGCGGTTCGAGCGCCAGTCGTCCGAGTGCACGGGCGGGAAAACGTGCGTTGCGGATCCGGATGGCTACCGCGTCTGCCAGTGAGGAAAGCCTGTCGGGTCGTCTTCGTCGGGCGAGGGAGGCGGAAGCGAAGCGCGGCCATCTCCAACCTCGATCAGTTGCCGCTGGCTCCGCGTACCTCGGCGAAACCTCGTGGAAAATGGCGAGCGTGGGTCCGGCGACTCGACGCGGCGAGCGGGAAAAGGGCCGTTGAGATGGATGAAAGGACCTTTGTTCTTGGACAAAGCGTCATTGATGTCTGTCAAAGGACCATAGATCTCATCCAAGTGCGGTGGATGATCCAATCTCATCCGCACCTTTCGTCCTTCGCCAAGCGCCTTTGTATCTTGGCCGTGTGCCATGGCTCCTTGGCAAAGACACTTTTTCTGGGAGCAAAGTTCCTTCGCTCGTCAGTCAAGCGTCTTTGATGGAGAGCGAAGGACCTTTCCTCTCTGAAAAAGGACCTTGGATGCGAGTCAAAGGACCTTTTTATGAGAGCCGAGCGCCATCGCTCCTTGTCGAAGGAGCTTTGCTTCTTGGCGAAGGATCTTCGTTCCTGACAAAAGGTCCTTTGCTTCTTGCCGAAGGACCTTTGTCAGGAGACAAAGATGCTTTTGGTTTGGTCCAAGGCACTTCGACGGAGATCGAAGGCCCATTTGGTTTGAGCAATGGGCCTTTTGGTCGAATCCAAGGCGCATCCGGCTCGAGGCCGAGAGGCACTCCGTCGAGCCGGAGCCAGCTTTGTGGACCGCAGCGGTCCGCGAGGGACGACCTTCGCTGCGCTCGACCTTAACGTGAACGGGAAGGGCTCGATCCTGACACGAGAAGGAGCCGATGGGGAGCAGGGTAGGCAGCCGGGGCAACCTTGGAGGGCGCTCGGAGCAGCGCGTGACGCTCCGTTCGCCAACGCCCGCCGAAGGACGACTCAGCTCGCGCGCGCGTGCGAAGGACTCAGCTTCCCGGCGCGTCGAGCCCGAAGACCAGGGCCAGGCCGTCGAGGACCTCGCGCATCCTGGCCGGCGCGAGGTGGCCGACCCTTTCGGTCAACCGCTCGCGGCCGCGCGATCGACCTCGGCAGACTACGACCCGGCTTGTCGTAGCAAACGCGAGCGTTGGCGTACAGTTTGCCGCGCATGCCAACACGGCTCCACGGAGATCCCTGATGGACGAGAGCGACTTCGAAGGCACCCTCGTTCTGGAGCAACTCGCGGAAATCGGAGCGGTTGAAGACTTCTTCGACGCCATCGACTCCGACGACGTCCAGCGGGCTGCCTCGCTCATGAAGAGGGCCAAGATCGACACTGCCACGATCGCCATCGTCGTCAAGAGATCGAGGACGGCGACGCCGAACACTGAGCGCGCGGGCGCTACGGGCCGAGACACGCAAACCGAAACGCCGAGAGCGTGCGGGGCGTCGGCATCCGCAACGTGAATCCCAGGGATGCTCCTCCCATGACCGAGAGCGTCCCCGGCCCCGGCTGCCCCAAGAGCGCCCCATCGGGCGGGTACACGGTCGATATGGCCATGGTGTACGTCGTCGGGCCGATGGTGAACGTGATCGCCGGGTACCCGCTGAGCGCCTGCGAGAACCCGGTGATTGTCCCTTCGACTTCGCTCTCCGGCGGGCCGTAGAAGATGCGGAAGCCCGCGCTCGATTCGTTGTCCATCGGGGATGTGACGACGAGGACCTCGCCGTTCGAGACATCGCCCACGTACGCCACGACCCCCGGCAGGTTCAGAATCGACAAGCCGGATACCGCGCTGGCGTCGACGACCGTGAGCAGCGTGTCGCCGACGCTGCCGTCCGTCAGGAAGCTCTTGGAGTCGGCCGGGCCAAGGGCCATCGCGCTGACCGTTCCTGCTTGCCGTTGATTAACAAGGAGCGAGCGTCCGAGCCGTCGCTGCCGCGGCTCTCGAAGCTGACGGTGTACTGGGTGTCCGGTCCTCCGCTCTCTCCGGAACCCAGGACGTGCTGGCGTTCGAGCGTGCGGCCGTTCGATACGAAGACCCGCGGCCCGGCCGCCATGCCGTCGTCTGCGACGTAGAGTGTGCCGGAGGTATCCCTGCCGACTCCCAGGAGGGTCGCCAGCGCGGTCGGCGGAGGCGCGAGCGGATTGCACGCGGTGGTGGCGGGCGCGCCCGATTCCGAGCCCGAGCTTCCTCCCAGGTTCGAGCTCGTGGTGGAGCCCGCGTTGCACGGACCCAAGGCGAACACGGCCAGAGCCGAAACTACCTTGATTATGCCGGAAGACCGTAGCACCCGCGCGCTGGCCGGCTCCCGGAGCTACACTGTAAGCGAGGTTTCCAGGTTGCAGGTTCGGACCATCCTCTGGGAGTGCCTGGCCGGGGCGGCGCTGCTCGGCGCGTGCACGGCTGCGTGCGGAGGGGCGAGCCAGGGCACCGTCCCCGGCGCAGACGCCGGCGAGGGAAACGAGGCGGGTGGCGACGCGACCTCCGGCGAGCGAGACGGGCCAGGAGACTCCTCGCGTGCTGGACCGGATGCGCCGGAGGCGAGAGACGCACCTGCAGTCCTCGATGGGAGGCCGCCCGAGGATGCCACCGTTCCGGATGCCCTCGCTGGCAACGACGGCGCCGCCGCCGTAGATGGAGCCACGGACGGCAGCACCCCGTGCGATCTCGGAGGCGACGCCGCTGCCCTTGGACGCGGCGCCCAGGAGGGGCCGACGGCCTCGCCGCCTACGGGCTCGCCGGTCGTCCGCGTTCACGTCGGGGACTCGATCCAGAGTGCGCTGAACCAGCTCGCGGCCGCGGGAGGCGGCTGGGCCGTGCTCGATCCGGGTACGTTCCCGCTCCTCGCTCCGCTCGTTCTTCCCTCCGCGGTCACGCTCGCCGGGAGCGGGAGGAGCTCCGTCCTGTCGTTCGCGGCCGGCGCCGTCGGCAACCCTGCGGGCTCCGCCTTCGCCGGGCTCGTCGCGGTGCAGAACACCGACGACGCACTGCACGACGTCGCGCTGCGCGATTTCCGCATCGACTGCGGGGCAACCGCTCAAGAGCTCGCCGACCCGAAGGCGCCGCCCATATATGGAGTCGTTCTCGTTTCGTCGGGCGCCGCCGCGAACGTGCTCATCGAGCACATGTCGGTCTCGAGCTGCACGGTGCACGGCGTGCATGTCAAGGGAGTGAGCAAACTGACGATTGCCGAGAGCTCCTTCACCGGCAACGGAGGAGCGGCCGGAGCCGAGTATTTCCACAACCTCTACATCCGCCGGATTGTCGGAGGCCTCGTGCGAAACAACATCCTCAGCGACTCACCGTTCGGCGATGGGCTGAATGCGAGTTACGACTCGCAAGTCACGGTCACCTGCAACGAGGCCAGCCGCAACGGCTTTCGGGGCCTGCGGACGGCGGAGACCAACGACATCTCGTTTCTCGACAATGTGACGAACGCCAACAAAGCGTCCGGTCTGGTCGTGAACTCGGAGCTGAACGGGTGCAAGAACGTGCTGATCGAGGGAAACACCTCGGACGACAACGGTCAGTACGGAATCCAGATGGTGAAGATCTCGGGGACGCTCACGCTGCGGAACAACACCACCGTTGGAAACGCAGCGGGCAACGTCACCGGCCCGTAAACGGTCCCACACGCGTCGCATGGTTCCCATCGATCCTGGTCGCACCCGTGACCAGGTATCCGAATGCCGTTTTGCACCGGCCAAGCGCGATCCCGTGATCAACGCGCGCGCCGCGTCCATTGCTGGGATATGGCCAACATGACCCGACGAATCTCCGAAGCTCGGTTCCCGGTCGGCACTCCCCTCACGAGTCTCTTGCTCCTGGGTGCCTGCGCCGTATCCCCTGGCGATCCCTCCGTGGCCGAAGACGAGTCGCTGTCGTCATGCTCGTTCGCCGTCACGCGGAATGTCTACGACGGTCCCGACTACTGGGGCACGATCACGATCAAGAACACCGGGAGCAGCAGCGTGACCGGCTTCGCCGTTCAGTTCTAGGTTCCGGCCGGCGACCACTGCACCAACGACGCGGTCCCCACGGGCGCCACGCTGAGCCCTTTGACGGGCAGCGGGACGTCCGCGACCACGAGATCGAACACGTGCAAGTTCGCGTGGCCGAGCAAGACGCTGGCGGCCGGGGCCTCGATGACGTTCAACTACTCGACCGACAATACGAACTTCAGCTCGGCCACCGGCGTCTCCGTGATCGCGAGCTGCAGCGCGACCTCCAGAGGCGGCAGCTCCTCCGGCAGCCCGTCGGCAGGCTCTTCGAGCGGAACGTCGTCACTCGGCACCTACGACCAGGCGGTGCTCGCCGATCACCCGGTCGCGTACTGGGCGATGAGCGGCACCTCCACCGAGGCCGACCTCACCGGCAACGGGAACGAGGGCCATTACCAGGGCGGCGCCCCCAAGCCGGCGTCGCTCCCGAACGGCGATCACGCCGCGGACTTCAACGGGTCCAGCCAGTACATGACGGTCCCGTCGAACGCGTCGTTCTCGATCCCGACCACCGGCAGCCTGACCTGGGAAGGGTGGGTCCGGCCCGACGTCCTCCAGTTCCCCGACGACGGCGGCGCCGGGTACGTCGACTGGATGGGCAAGTGCCAGGACTACAGCCCGACCTGCGAGTGGGAGTCGCGGATGTACAGCACGACGAACTCCGAGGGGCGCTGCAACCGGTTCTCGGCTTACGCCTTCAACCCGACCGCCGGCCTCGGCTCCGGCGCCGACTGGCAGCCGACCTGCGGCATCATCCAGGCCGCGCAGTGGTACCACGTCGTCGGCGAGTACACGACGCGCAGCCAGCCTTCCGACTGCGCCAACACGGGGCAGTACCCGGGCTCCCTGAACATCTGGGTCGACGGTGTCGAGTGGGACCACGCCGCGCACGGCCAGACCGGCTGCATGAGCCAGTACAGCGTCGCTCCGAAGGCGGGCAGCAGCCCGCTCGAACATCGGGACCATGGCCAAGGACGGGTGGTTCCCGGGTGGCGTCGGGAAGGTGGCGATCTACGGGGCGCTGCTCACGCAGGCGCAGATCACGAGCCACTACCGCGCGATGACGGGGAAGACGCCGGTCGGGAGCTGCGGGGAGACCTGCTCCTTCTGAGATCGGAACCCGTTCTGACCCAACGAACGGCGAGCGCGGGTTCGCCGAATCGACTCGACTCGGAAGGGGACCGTTGCGGTACGCTCGATGTCGTGGGTGGTCTGGTCGTCCTCGTGATCCTCTTCTTCGTAGTCACCGCCATCGTCAAGGCGTCCAAGGGGCCGAGCGTCGCGGCGTTCGATCGCCTCGCCCGGACCGGCGTACGCGGGCGCGCCCTGGTGCTCGCAGCCTCGCCGCTCGCGCAGGGCGTGGCGGTCGGCATGCGGCGCTTCCAGCGCCGCGCGATGACGCTCGACGTGGAGGTCCCCGGTCGCGCGCCCTTCATCGCGCAGGGCACCTACCTCGTCCCGCGCGGCCTGGCGGAGCCGACTCCCGGCTCCTCGCTCGACGTCGCGGTCGACGCGAGCGGCAAGGGCCAAATCGCCATTCTGGGTCCCGGCGGCTTCACGGGACCCTGGCTCAACGCGGGTCCTCCGCAGCCGTACTGATCCTGCCGAGCGCAGCGAGGGCTGATACCGTGGAGGGTCCATGAATCCGCCGATCGCCGCCTACGGTGTACCGGTCCCCGCTACGGGCGGTCCTGCCGGTCAGGCACTCCCAGCCCACGCCCGCGAGCGACTCGCCGAGATGCGGCAGCGCCGCTTCTTCACGAGCGACCTGTCGGTCAACGAGTTCCTCCTCGTGAAGGAGGCGGGCTTCCAGCCGCTCGGGCTCGTGATGGGCAGCAGCATCTACTCGATCGCGTCGCAGCAGCTCGCGCAGGCGCAGCCCGGTGAGGTGCAGGCGCTCACGCAGGCGCTCTACCAGTCGCGCGAGCTCGCGATGGAGCGCATGGAAGCGGAGGCCGACGAGCTGGGCGCCGACGGCATCGTGGCCATGCGCCTGACGGTGACCGTGCACGCCTGGGGGACCAACATCATCGAGTTTCTCGCAATCGGCACCGCCGTCCGCCACGAGGGCTCGCAGGGCGCGTTCCGCACGCCCGAGGGCAAGCCGTTCACGAGCGACCTGTCGGGCCAGGACTTCTGGACGCTCCTCAACGCCGGCTACCGCCCGCTCGGGTTCGTGATGGGCAACTGCGTCTTCTACGTGGGCCCCCCGGCGCCGCAGTCGGTGCCGAACGGCGAGCTCGCGGGCCCCACGCAGGCGCTCTACGACGCGCGCGAGCTCGCGATGGAGCGGATGCAGTTCGAGGCCGAGTCGCTGCAGGCCGGCGGGATCGTCGGCGTCACGGTCGACGAGACCAACCACACCTGGGGCCCCACGGTGCTCGAGTTCAGCGCGGTCGGCACCGCGGTCGTCGCGATGCGCGAGGACCACCAGATCCCGCGCCCGGCCCTCGTGCTCACGGTCGACGGCGGATGAGCGGCAACGGCGCGCGCCCCATCGACATGCGGGCCAGCCTGCAGCGCGTGCTCGCGGGCGGCATCCCCACGCGCGCCGTCGAGCGGCTCGCGGAAGAGGCGGGGCCCGGCAAGCGCCTCTTCACGAGCGACCTCTCGGTGAGCGAGTTCCTGCTCGCGCGCGACGCCGGCTGCGAGCCCATCGCCCAGCTGATGGGCAGCAGCATCTACCACATCGGCCGGATCCCCGATTACAAGGGCAAGACCGCCGAGCTCACGGTCATCAGCGACGCGCACCGCGAGTCGCGACGCCTCGCGCTCGGACGCCTCCGGCAGGAGGCGACGCTGGTGGGCGCCGACGCGGTGGTGGGCGCGCAGCTGCGCGAGCGGCTCATCACGATGGGCGCGCGCGGCAAGGGCGGCGACGACGGCGGCGAGGTCATCGAGTTCACCGTCGTGGGCACGGCCGTGCGCGCGCCGGGCCTCACGCACCCGCCGGGGCAGCCCATCGTGACCGACCTTTCCGGCCAGGACCTCTGGGCCCTCCTCCAGGACGGCTGGGAGCCGTGCGGCTTCTTCTTCGACTTCTGCAAGTACCACGGCTGGCACGTGACCTCCGGCAGCGGCACCGGCGAGCTGACGCAGGCGAGCCATGTCGTCGAGACCGCGCGGCGCACGGTCGTGGACCGCGTGACCGAGCAGGCGCGCCAGGCGCAGGCCGAGTTCGTCGTCGGCAGCGCGCTCAAGGTCGAGGTCCGCGAGGTGCCGTGCGGGTGGGCCGGCTGCGAGCGCGACGACCTGGACGTGAACGTGAGCTCGTTCGGCACCGGCATCCGCCGCATCCCGGGCTGGCAAGAACCGACGCGCGACCTGCCCCCGCGAATGCTCTCGATGATGTCGGTCGGGCGCCGGCGCGACGCGTCGGTCGGCAAGGAGGAGGACGACGCGTCCGAGGTGGAGCGCGCCGCCGAGGAGGCCGAGGAGTACGGCCTCGAGATCGCCGAGTACAACGAACCGGGCGCCGGATGACCCAGCCGCAGGACCTGCCCCAGCACGCACGCGAACGTCTCGCCGAGATGCGGACGAAGCGGCTCTTCACGAGCGACCTGTCGGTGAGCGAGTTCCTGCTCGTGAAGGAGGCGGGGTTCGACCCGGTGGGGCTCGTGATGGGCAGCTCCATCTACCAGATCGATCCGGCCATCCCCCAGGTGGCGCCCGGCGAGGCCGGCTGCGAGATCGCGCCGATGACGCGTGCGCTCTACCACGCGCGCGAGCTCGCGATGACGCGCATGGAAGAGGAGGCCGACGCGCTCGGCGCCGACGGAGTCGTGGGCGTGCGCCTCACGGTGAAGCTCGGGGCGAACCCGCTCAAGTGGGAGTGGGACCTCTACCGCGAGTGGCAGGAGTGGGCGCGGCGCGTGGGTTTCCCGCGGTCGTCCACGGCGCTGGGGGCCGGCTGGCGTGGTTGGCCGCAGGTCGCCGCGGCGATGTGGACGCATTACTGCTGGCAGATGGGCTGGTGGCCCGAGCCGCAGGCACCCTGGGCGCGCGCGCGCACGATCACGTCGTCGCCGTTCGGGCAGAACGCCGCCGAGTTTCTCGCGGTCGGGTGCGCGGTGCGCCACCGCGGCGGCGAGAGCTACAGGAACAAGCACGGCAAGCCGTTCCAGTCCGACCTGAGCGGGCAGGACTTCTGGCTGCTCGTCCGCACGGGCTACCGGCCCGTCGGCTTCGTCATGGGCAACTGCGTCTACTACGTGCCCCCCGCGCTGCTGCAAGCGTCGGCCAACCAGAGCGGCGAGCTCGGGGCCTACACGCACGCGCTCTACGACGCACGCGAGCTCGCGACCGAGCGGCTGCAAGAAGAGGCCGAGGCGCTCGGGGCGACGGGCATCGTGGGCGTCACCTTCGCCGAGCGCGAGCACTCGGGCCGATTCGCGCCGTGGGACGCGGGCAACGGCGCCCTCGCGAGCGGGGAGGTCATCGAGCTCTTCGTCATCGGCACGGCGGTCGTCCCCTCGCCGCAGGCGGGGGCGGGGCTCGCGCGCCCGCTGCTCGTGCTGCCGGCCGACGACCCCGAGGCGCAGCACGAGGCGGGCGAATGAGCCAGGAGGCGAGCGAATGAGCGCGAGGACCGGCCCCGGGCTGAGCGAGCTGTCGGTGACCGAGTTCGTGACGCTCTCGCGAGCGGGCTACTTCCCGCACGGCCTGGTCGTCGGGTCCTGCATCTACCAGGCGGGCAACCAGTACGACTGGCAGGTGTCCACGCAGGAGGTCGTCGTCTTGAGCCAGGCGCTGCGGGCGGCGCGCCGGCTCGCGATCCAGCGCATGCGCGAGCAGGCCGCCGAGGTCGGCGCCGAGGGCGTCGTGGACGTGCGCGTGCAAGTGGAGCACGACGTGTGGCGCGGGTCGCGGCAAGTGGCGAAGTTCGTCGCGACGGGGACCGCCATCGGCTTCGACCCGGAGCGGGCGAGGCCCGAGCACCGCGCGTCGCCGCCGCTACGCCTGGCCGACGGCGGGCCGTTCACGAGCGATCTCTCCGCCCCCGACTTCGTGATCCTCTTGCGTGCAGGCTACCGGCCCATCTCCGTCGCCATGGGCGCGTGCGTCTACGGCCTCGACCCGCGTCACCTGCGCGCGTACCGCACGCAAGACGCCGAGGTGAAGGAGTACACGCAGGCGTTCTTCGACGCGCGCGAGACCGCGATGGACCGCCTGCAGCAGGACCTCTTCGCCGAGCACGGGGGTCCCGACAGCCCGGCGGGCATCGTCGGCGTCACGGTGACCGAGTCGATCTACGGCGGCGGGCGTGGCGCGCCCGTCATCGAGTTCAACGCGATCGGCACCGCCGTCGCCGAGCTCCCGCCCGACGACCCGCGCCGCGGACCGGCGCACGCCCGCCCGCAGCTCGCGGTGCCGCTCGATCGCTGAGCGGCGCGGGCTAGCAAGGTCAAGTCACGCAGCTACGCGCGCGCGGAGTCGCTCGGCGTCCGCGGGAGCGTACGCCCGGTAGTCGTTGTCGAAGTAGACGTACACGGGCGACCCGGCCGCCGCCCAGGCGCGGATGCGCCGTGCCCACGCCGCGAGCTCGCCATCCGTGTACTGGCTTCCATAAAGGACTTGCGAGCCGTGCAGGCGCACGTAGGCGAAGCTCGCGGTCCGGGTGATCGACGCGGGATGCCGTCCCGCGGTATCGGCTGCGACGAGCGCGACGTCGTGCGATTCGAACAGGCGCAGGGCGTCGTCGCAGAGCCAGCTCGGGTGGCGAATCTCGAACGCATGCCGGAGACGCTGGTCGCGGCCATCCGGCGCGCCCAGCGCGCACCGTCCCTTCACCCGGTCGTCGTGCCGGCGCGCCAGCCGCTCGGCCGCGCGAATGTCCTCGGGTAGCCGATCGAGGAAGCTTGCTGCGCGCTCCGGCTCGAAAGGGAGCTGCGGAGGAAGCTGCCAGAGGATCGGCCCGAGGGAGGCGCCCAGCCGCAGAATGCCCTGCGCGAAGAAGTTCGCGACGGGCGCCACCCCGCCGCCGAGCTTCTTCATGTGCGTGACGTAGCGGCTTGCCTTGATCGCGAAGACGAATCCCCGCGGAACGCAGGCGCGCCACGCCTCGACCACGGCGGGGGTGACCAGCGAGTAGAACGTGCCGTTGACCTCCACCGTGTCGAAGCGCGACGCCACGAACGGCAGCGCATGGGCCGCGCAGGCGCCCGCGGGATAGAACGTGCTCCGCCAGTGCGGATACGACCATCCGCTCGTCCCGATCCGGATCACCGCCGCACGCGAACGCGTGGCGTTCACGCTGAGCTGCGATGCAGGGGCCGTGCCTGGAGGCTCAGCGCCGCGCGAGCATCGCCGCGATCTGCCCTGCGTGGGCATTGACGTTCGCCTGCCGGGCGAGGGCCTGCGCCAGCAGCTCGACCCACTGCTCGAGCGGCAGATCCTTCGTCTTGAGCGCCACCCCGCGCACCACCTTCTTGTGCTGCGAGAGCACGTGCTGCCCCTCGCGGCGCAGCAGGAAGCCGTCGGGCTCGAGCATCACCTCGATCGCGTGCACCTGCGCGCCGCTCGACGAGACACGCACCTGCTGCGGGACGGCCTGCTCCAGCATGCGCGCGAGCTGCGCGAGCAGCGAGTCCACGTTCTGCAGGTCGAGCGCCATGCCGGCCGCGACCTGGTCGGCGCCGACGGCGACCTGCGCCAGCGTGCCGCAGTATGCACATTTGTAGACGCGCCCGTCCGCCCCGGGCTGCATCGGCGCGCCGCAGTGATGGCAGGAGACCGGAACCATGCCTTCGAGGGTATCACCGGTCGAGCGGCGAGCGCGACGCGAGGACCGCGGGACGTCCAGGCGGGCGGGACGAGGGATGTGTCTTCGACGTTTCGTCCGGCAATCCTGGAGCCGCCTCCAATCCCACGAGAAATAAGCACTGCGTAAGGCGGGTCTTGGCCTAGCCTGCGAGCCGCCGTGCTTGCGAAACACCTTCTTCGACCGACTCTCGTGCTGGCGTGCGCTGCTCTTGCCGTCGCGGCGTGCGCCACATCGAACGCCATAGACGAGGAGGGCGGCGCTTCGGAGGGCGGGACGACGGACGCCACGCAGCCGGATGCTCCGGGAGATTCGACGGCGGCGACGGACAGCGCCGCGCCGTGGAAGGACGCGGGACCGGACAGGTCGCTGTCATCGGAGGCGAGTGCCTCCGATGACGCCGAAGCCATGGCCCCCGACGGCGCCTCGGACGCGAGCGACGAGCCGGCGCCCGTCGGCTCCGGGTGCTCGCCGATCAACAGCACGCAGTCGCAGGCGTGCGAAGGCTGCGGCACCCACGAGCGCGTATGCTTGCCGGGCGAAGGCGGCACCCCGGTGTGGCAAGCGTGGGGGGCGTGCCTCGGTCAGGTCCCCGACGCGTGCGCGCCGCCGGGAGCAATCGTCGTGAGCCCGTGCGGGCGCTGCGGCAAGCAGCTGTCCGTCTGCGATCTGACGACGTGCACGTGGGCTCCCGAGGCATGCAACGACTCGCCCGACGCCGCGTGTTACCCGGGCAGCCGCACCTTCGCCGTCGGCCTCTCGTGCGACGCGGGCGGGCGCTGGAGCACGTGCCAGAACGATTGCACCTGGGCCGCGTACAGCGCGTGCACGGTGCTCGACGGTGGAGTGCTCAGCGCCGACTACCTCGTCGTTCCCAGCACCGTGGGCGGTAAGTCGACCGGAACCTTCACGCTGGACTCCTCCGCGCCGATCCCGTTCCTGCAGGACTTCTCTTGCCCCTCGACGTTCGGCGCCGCGACGCCTTACGGATACGTCGAGCTAATCAACAAGACCGCGAAGTCCGCCGTCGTCTCGGTGTGGCACGCGCAGGCGACGGGCGGGTCGACCCTCGCCACCGTCGGCACCGTGATGGCGACCTATACGTCGTCCGTTCCCCCGTCCGCCGGCGACGAAGAAGGTCGCTCCGCCTGCGGCAACGTAGACCAGGGGCCCTGCTTCGATTCGACGACCGACCCGGCCGCCTGCCAGGCAAACTTCGCCGGGCTCATGATCGGGGACCTCAACCAAGTCACGGTACCGGCAGGCTCGTGGATCTGGATCTACAGCGCCTCGCTCATGCCTGGGACCGGAGGCCCTTACCAGCTCACGGTCATGACCAACTCGCTGCAATAGGAACGCGAAACCGTGAAGACGATCGCCAATCGGTTTGCCTCGGGCATGTTCGCCCTCGCCCTTGCGAGCGCCGCGCTCTTGTCTCACGCCTGCGGCAGCGGCGGCCATTCGGCCTCGGGATTCAACGACGGCGGAGGCGAGGCGGGCAGCGGCAGCTCCTCGGGCTCCATCACGGCCGATGCATCCGGAAGCTCGTCGGGGGGAAGCTCCAGCGGATCGAGCAGCGGCAGTCTCATCCCGGACGGCGGACTGCTCTACGACGGCGGCGGCTTCGTCCCCGGGACCGGCACCGAGACGCTCGCCTGCCCGACGCCGACCACCCACGACGACTTTGCGGCTCCTGTCCTCGATATGGGCGCTCCCGCGAACGCGGCGACGCTTTTTGCCGCCGCCGACGTCGGCACCGACGGGCCTTGCATGTACGAGCCTCAGTCGGGCGCGCTCTTCCCGAACAACTGGATTCGCCTGCGCCTGCGCTTCGCGACGGGCCACCAGGAGAACCTGTTCGAAATCAAGCTCACGATACCCAACGAAACGAGCCCGCTCGTCATCTACACGACGCGGAATCCGTACACGCTGAGCGCGCGCGTCTGGCAGGCGATCACCTCGGTCGGCGTCAACGGGCCCCTCCAGATCGACATACGAAGCGCCACGTTCGCCGGCGGTGCGCTCACGGGGGGGCCGTGGAAGGGCGCCGGCGGCACCATCCAGATCGCGCCCGTGCCGGCCTCGGGCAGCGTCGTGTACTGGACGACGAGCAACGGAACGGTGCTCAAGGGCTTTCAGATGGGGAGCGAGGCTCCGCCGCAGGCGGTGCTGACCCCACCGCAGGTCGGCGCGGCCTGCGTGGGCTGCCACACGTCGACGCCGGATGGAGCGTTCGTGGCGCTCACGGCCAGTCCTGATCCCACCTCGGGCGACACGCCGACGTTCGTCGACATGCGGTCGGTCGACGGGGGCCTGACGCCGCCGCCGTTCCTCTCGAGCAGCGCGCTCACCCTTCTCCAGCGGCCGGCGCAGCACGCGCCGTCGTACAGCCCTGGGCACTGGACCCCCGGCGATCGCATCGCGCTCTCGATGCTCGACGTGAACAGCGTCACCGAGATCGCGTGGACCAACCTCGAGGCGGCCGGAACGACCCAGGGCACCGACTGGGGCATCGTAGCGCGCCAGGGCGACAGCCTCGAGGCGGCGTCGGCGGCGTTCAGCCACGACGGTCAGCGGATCGTGTACACGTCCTCCACCATGGTCAATTCGGGGACCAACACCGCCGACGGGCTGCTCTACGTCGTGCCATTCAACGGCGGAGCGGGAGGTACGGCCAAAGGCCTGCCCGGTGCGAGCGACTCCGCGTACGTGCAGTACTATCCGAGCTTCTCGCGCGACGACAAGCTCATCGCGTATAACCGCGTCCCGACGAGCAGCGTCACGCCCGGCATGCCGAACGGCGCGTCGTACAACAACCCGAACGCCGAGGTCTTCGTCATCCCGGCCGCCGGCGGTACGGCGACGCGCGCGGCCGCGAACGATCCTCCCGCGTGCCTGGGGCTCAAGAGTCCCGGCATCACGAACTCGTGGGCCAAGTGGTCACCGCTCGTGATCTCCGCGTGTGGCAATACGTATTACTTCCTCGTCTTCTCGTCCGATCGCGATATCGCGGCCGGCGGTCCGCAGCTTTACGTCGCGCCGATCGTGGTCGACGGCAGCGGGAAGATTACGACGTATTCGGCACTCTATCTGTGGAATCAGCCCGAGGCGGAGCACAACCACACCCCCGCATGGGACGTCTTTCAGCTTCCGCCGCCGCCGCCCGTGCCGCAGTAGCCTCTCGCGTACAGCCGCATCGGCTTGTCCCTCCATTCGACCTCGCGCTCGAAGAGCATCCCGAGGTGTCCCGCGACGCGTTGGGAAGCGGCGTTCGCGGGATCGATGAGCGCCACGACCCGCGGGACGCCGAGCACCCCGAGAGCGTGCTCGACGGCCGCCCTCGCGGCCTCCGTCGCAAGGCCCTGGCCCCAGTGGCGCCGCGCCAGGTCGTAGCCGACCTCGACCTCTCGAGCGCCGGAGACGTGCACGACCGCGGGTCCGCACCGCCCGATGCACTCGCCGGTCGCCCGCAAGACGACCGCCCACTTGCTGAATCCGACGGAAGCGTACTGCTCGATCAGCTCGGCGAGCCTCGCCCTCGTCTGTTCGCGTGTGCGCGGGCCTCCGATGTGACGCGTGACCTCCGGGTCGGCGAGCATCGCGGCCAGCGGCTCGAGGTCGTCCTCGGTGAGCAGGCGAAGGAGCAGTCGCGGCGTCTGGCAGACAATCAAGGTCCAAACGATACACCGAGAGCCCTCAGCTCGCGCGGAGACGCGTGATCTTCAGGAGCAGGTACTTCTGTTCCGGAAGGCTCGCGGTCTTCTCGGCGGCGGCTTCGTAATAGCGGAGGGCTGCCGCGACGTTGCCCGAGCGCTCGAGAAGGTGGGCGCGCACGGCGTCGAGGCGGTAGTGATCCTGGATGCGCGGATCGCAATCGAGCTTCTCGAGAAGCGCGAGCCCCTCGGCTTGGTCTCGGCCGGGCCCTGTCCCGGTGTCACCCGGAGGTCGGAGCCGACGCGCCGCTCTCGACATGCCGGGGACGATTTTCTTGGTAAGGCTCGAGAACTCGAGGCGGCCTCCTGGACTGCTGCTATCGCTCCGAGAGATGGCCGCTTCGATGAACCCTTCGCCTCGCTGGCTGTATCTCCACGGCTTCGCCTCGGGACCGGGCTCGGCCAAGGGTACGCGCCTCGCCGAGCATTGCGCCAGCATGGGCGTCACTCTCGAGCGCCTCGACCTGCGCCAACCCTCGATGGAGCACCTGCGCCTCTCGGCGATGATCGCACACGTCCGCGAGGCCATCGGCTCGCCGGCGGACCGTGCGGTTCTCATCGGCTCGAGCCTCGGCGGGCTCACCGCGGCGCGCGTCGCCGAGGAGGACGCGCGGGTGTGCGCGCTGGTGCTCCTGGCCCCGGCGTTCCGGATGGCGGAGCGGTGGCGGGCCAGGATCCCCGAGGCGGACTGGGAGAGATGGCGGAGGACCGGGTACACCGAGGTGAAGGACCACGCGCGCGGCGGGATGGCGCGCGTCGACTTCGGGTTCGCGGAGGACGTGGCGCGCGTCGACGCGCGCGGGGGCGGCTGGCCGGACGTGCGGGTGCCGACTCTCGTGGTCCACGGATCGCGCGACGACACCGTGCCGGTCGAGGGGTCGCGCACGTGGGCGGCGGGCAAGCGGCACGTGCGCCTCGTGGAGGTCGATGACGACCACGAGCTCGTCGCGTCGCTCGACCTCATCGCGCGCGAGGCCGACCGGCACCTGGCGAGCTTTCTGCAGGTCGGCTGAAGCCCCGACCTACAGCCCCCAGACGGCGTCGAACTGCGCCACGTCGGCGGGCGTGACGTCTTGCGCGGCCTCGCCGCCCTGCACGAGGGCCGTCCCCATGTTGCGGAACATCACGCACCGCACGCTCTCGTGGCCGAGGCCGAACGCGTGGCCGAGCTCGTGCTGCGCTTCGTGGCTGAGCGTGGCCATGCGCACCGCGTCCGTCGCGCCGTTGTCGACGTTCAGCCGGACGTGCTGCCGTCGGGTCGCGGAGTCCCACGTGGTCGCGCCTTCGACGCCGCCGGACGCGCTCGTCGCATGGTCGACACACACGAGTTCCGCCGTTGCGTCTCCGGTGAACGCGTCGCACTCGCCTTGGATGACGGACGCGGCGAAGACGTCGGGGCGTGCGACCGCACCTTCCCAGCGTGCGGCCGCATCGGAAACGACGGCCGCCTCCTCGGACGAGAACGAAGGAGCGAGAACGAAAACGTAAGAGCGGGCCGTGTTCGGATTGCAGCCTACGCAGACGCCTGGCGCGAGCGCGACCAGGACGGCAACGCGCGAGCGGAGCGCAGCGTAGCGAGCGGGCAGAGTGTGGGCGGTCCTCCGCACGTCATCCACCGGACCCGTAGAACGGCGGTTCGTCGGCCTTCCGCAGCGAAATTCGTCAGCGGAAAGGCGAGCTCGGTGGGCTCACCGCAGCGCGCTCGCTTGAGACTCACCCGAGGCTGGCCGCGCTGACTCTGCCGGTGGACGCCCGGTCGCCACCGTGACAATCGTAGGTGCCGTCATGACCTCGGCTTCCGACGCCCGCGCAGCCTCCCCTTCGCTCCCGCTCGACGCGCTCCCGGTTGCGCGTGGGTTGCCGCTGCTCGGCAGCGCGCTCCCCATGTTCTTCGGGCCGATCCGTTTCCTGCTGAAGGAGTACCGGCGTCTCGGGCCCATCTTCAATCTGCGCGCCGCTCACCACCGGTTTACGGTCCTCGCCGGCCCGGAGGCGAATGCCCTCTTGTCGCGCACCGCCGACCGGCACCTGCACGCCGAGCCCTCGTGGCGAAAGTTCAGCGCGGGCTTCGGAGCCAAGTGCATCCTGCCCGGGGTAGACGGCGCGGCGCACTATCGCCTGCGCAAGCTGCAGCAGCGAGCGTACTCGCGCGCGGCGATCGTGCGGCGGCTCCCGGAGGCGGTGGCCATCGTGCAGCGAGCGCTCGCGAGCGTCTCGCCGGGTCCCGTCGCGCTCGTCCCCCTGTGCCGCACGCTCGTCACCGAGCAGCTCGGCACGCTGACCATCGGCCGCGGCCCGGGCGACTACCTCGAGGACGTCGTGCAGACGATGCGCTCCTCGATGAACTGCTCGATGACCCACCAATGGCCCGCCGCGATGTGGCACCTGCCGCGTTTCCAGCGGGCCCGCCGGCGGTTCTTCGAGCTCGCGCGTTCGGTGCTCCACGAGCACGCCGACGGCCGTCTGAAGTCGGAGCTGCTCGACGACATGCGCGAGCTCGTCGCGGCGGACCCGGGTTTTCTCTCCGAACGCGATCAGCTGATGATGGCGATGGGCCCGTTCGTCGCGGGCCTCGATACCGTGGCCAACACGTGCGCATTCCTGCTTTTCGCGTTGCTGCGTGAGCCGGGCGCGTACGCGCGCGCCGAGGCCGAAGCCGATACCTTGCTCGCGGACCCCGATGCCCTGACGGCCGAACGTCTCGACGAGGCGCATGCCCTTCGCGGGGCCCTCCAGGAGACCCTGAGGCTCTACCCGATTGCCCCGATGCTCTACCGGCACGTCGGCCAGCCCGTCGACTTCGCGGGTTATCAGCTGCCCGCGGGCGAGCCCGTGCTCTTCGCGACCACGATGGTGCACCTGATGCCGGAGTACTTTCCGGACCCGGAGCGCTTCGACATCGACCGCTACCGCGACGGCGATTCCGGCAAGAGCGCGATGATCTGCGCCTTCGGGCTGGGCCCGCACACGTGCCTCGGCTCCGGCTTCGCCGAGGTGCAGACGATGCTCATCGCCGCCGCACTGCTCCGGCACGCGCGCTTCGCGCTCGAGCCCGGCGCCGCCAATCCGCGCATCCGGATCGATCCCTCCCAGACGCTCGGCCACCGATACAAGGTGCGCATGCTCGAGCGCCGATGAAGCACAATCCGTAACGGAGCCCGCGCCGCGGCTGGTTGGCCCCACACGCCGCCGCGCGCTCCGGTCGACGGATATGTCGCACTCGCGCGCCGCTCGCCGCGAATGTAGGGTCCGTGTTCGCCTTGAATCTCTCGATCCCGCTCGTGCATAAGAGGCGGTTCGCACGCGCAGGAGAAGAGAATGAAGAAGCTTGTGCTTGGCCTGTCGACCGCCGTGCTCGCGGTGCATCCCGCGATCGCGTTCGCTTACGGCATCCATCTGGGAAGGGACGGACGCTACCACCAGCCCGTGTGCAACCCGGCCGCGCCACGCCACTGCCTCGCGGAGCGACTGCTGCCGGAGAGCTTCCGCCCCAGCGAGTACCCTCTCCAGGTCGGCCCCGGCCCAGCTCCAGGCCAGGGCGGTCAGGTGTGCGCGGGTGACAGCGGCCCCGCCGGCGCAAGCGTGCCCCCCTCCGGCGCGATGGCGCCGTCCGACGTCGTCGCTGCCTACGAGATCCCTGCAGCCAGCAGCGCTGCCGGCAAGATCGTCGCGCTCGTCGACATGCCGGATTCGCGGGCGTACGAGGATCTGAGCACGTACCGGCAGGCGTTCGGCGTCCCGGCGCTGCCGAAGTGCCAAGGCCTGCCGGACGGCAAGACGCCGTGCTTCGCCGCTGTCGACGAGAGCGGCAACCTGGCCGATCCGTCGCTCGACTGCGCCGCCGGCGACGCCGAGTCGGGGCTCGACATGGCCATGGTGAGCGCCGCGTGTCCCGACTGCAGCATCCTCGTCGTGGAGATGACGAGCGCGATGGAGCAGGGGCTCACGCCGCAGGTCTTCGTCACGGCATCGGCAACCGCGGCGCGGCTCGGTGCGGTCGCGACGAGCATCAGCTTCGGAGGGGCCGAGCAGGGCGGCGAACCGACCGGGTACACGACACCGGGGCACCTCGTGCTCGCGGCCTCCGGCGATCTCGGCTACCTGCTCGAGGGCCAGTCCTTCGGCGGAGGACGCGCCCCCAGCTACCCGGCGTCCGCCCCGGACGTCCTGAGCGTCGGCGGCACGCTGCTGCAGAAGAACGCGAGCACCTACTCCGAGGTCGTGTGGAACGACCGGACCGGCGCCACCGGAAGCGGGTGCAGCACCGAGTTCGCGATGCCCGCGTTCCAGGCGAAGCTCGGCGGGAGCTCGTTCGGGAGCTGCGCGAATCGCGCGTCGGTCGACCTCTCGGCCGCGGCGGACTTCGCGCCGGGCAGCCAGGGCGGCGGCATCGCCTCGTACGACTCGCACCACCAGTGGATGGCCATGGTCGGCACGAGCGCGGCCTCGCCGCTCGTGGCCGCGATCCTCACGCGCGTCGGACTCGCCGCGGAGATCGCGAACGACCTCGGCTGGGTGTACGCGAACGGCGCCGCCTTGCACGACGTGACGTCGGGGACGGACGACCGGATGGGGCTGTGCCAGAAGGGCGACGTGATGTGCACGGCGGGGCCCGGCTGGGACGGTCCGACGGGGATGGGGACGCCGGATGCGACGAAGCTCGCGGTGCTCGGGGCCGGGGGAAGCGGAGGCGGGGACGCGGGCGCGGGCCCGAGCGCGGGCGGGGACGCGGGCGCGGGCGCGGGCCCGAGCGCGGGCGGGGACGCGGGCGGGGACGCGGGCGCGAGCGACGCGGGCGCCGGTACGGGGTCCGGTGAGATATCCGTCGTGGACGCGGGAGACCCGAGCGGTTCCAACAACTCCGACACGGGCGCGTTCGGCGCCGGTGCGCCGCACGGGTGCGCGTGCGCGCTCGCCGGCGGAGCCGGCACGGCGGGGGGTGTCTGGGCGGCGCTGGGGTTCGCGGCGGCGCTGGCCACGTTCACGCGCCGGCGATGGGTCAGACCACTTGACCGCCTCGGGGCAGGTGATAGCTGTCGACCGGGGCACGATGACTGTGCTCGAGGAGGCGACGGAACATGGGCCAGGGTCACGGTCGCGGTGTCGCCACTACCCTCATCGCCGTCGCAGCCTCCCTCGGAGCCAGCCTGATCGGCTGCGGGAATTCCGCGCCGGCCGGCAACGGCACCAGTCGCTCGTCCAGCGGCGGAGACGGTGGCCGCGGAGACGCGACGGCGTCGAGCAGCAGCGGAAGCGGTTCGAGCAGCGGCGGGACCGGGGGCTACACGTGCACGCTCATTCTCGGCGTGTCGGCGTCGGGGGAGTGGATCGATCAGGGGGGCTTCTTCGGGCTCGTCTCCGGCGCGCAATGGGAAGCGATCACGAAGTTTCACGAGTACGTCGAGCTCTGGCCGACCGATACGTCGGTCTGGATGCAGGCCTACAATCCTGCGGGCCCGTCTCCGCAGCCGGGGGGCATGGCGCACGCGTGCGCCCAGAACGCGTCGAGCCCGGACCGCGTTCTTCTCATCGCGTACACCGATCCGACCAACGCCGCGTACCACACGCAGACTGCGTGGGAGGGCGCGCTCGAGCAAGACGTCGCGGCCATCCAGATGCACTTCCCGAGCGTGTCGCGCATCGAGCTTCTGACGATGGTGCGCGGACCGATGATGCAGGGGGGCCAGACTTATCCCGGCGGGTACAATTGCGACCCGAGCTTGGAGGAGGACATCGTCCAGCCGTACGTCGACATGGCGATCGCGGCGGAGGCGACGAAGCATCCGGGGCTCGTCACCGTGGCGCCGAAGTTCTACGTCGGTGATTGCACCTGGTGGGCGTCCGCGAAAGCCGGCGGCACCTCGCGAGGACCCCACTTCATCCCGGATGGCATGCCGGCCCTCATGGCCCAGAAGTTCGCGGACTACTACCAGTCGCAGACCTGCACGTCGCCCTGGTGCGCGATGTGACCCCGGAGCGACCCGGCGTGCGGGTCGTAGGCTTGCCGAGCGCTAGCCGCAGAAAAGCGACAGTCCCGGGTTGTTCGAGCCGCTGCACACGCGGTTCACGCACGAGCTTGACTGGCACTGCTCGCTCGTCGTGCACGTCGCGCCGTTGGCGAGGCTCATGGTGCACGTTTGCGACGTCGCGTCGCAATACGAGCCCATCTCGCACCCGCTCGCCGCCGAGGCGCACGAGCCGCCGTTCGCGATGCGCGCGGTGCATTTCCCGCCGACCTGGCCAAAGCTGCAGTAGTCAGGCATCACGCACGACATGTCGCCCGAGCACGGCTGGCCGGTCGTCCCGAGCGCGGTGCACACCATGGCCGTCACGTCGCACGTGGTGCCCTGCGTCTGGTCGCACACGTAGGCCATGCCCGGCGGCGTGCCGGTCGACCACGAGTAGAACGTGACGCTGCCGTTGTTCGTGCCGATGCACGGCGAGTCGCCGAGCTTGCCGGGCTGGGTCTGGATGCACGACGCCGTCTGCGTCGTGCCGCCGCCGTCGAGGAAGGTCGTTTGCGGAAAGCACGTGGCGCTGCCCCCGGAGGCCGCCGCGCAGTCGCCGTCCCTCATGCACGATTGCCCGGGCCCCGCGGAGCCGCCGCCGCCGTTGAACACGTGATTGCAGGCCGCCACGTCGTTTCCGAGGGCCGTGCACAGCGTCCCCTTGCTGGACTCCGCACGGAGACCGTCGATGCACGCTTGCCCGTCGCTCGGGCTGTACTGCGAGCTCGGCGCGGACACGGAGAGGAGAGTCGTGCAGTGCGACGGGTCGTTCGGGAGCCCGGCCTTCGAGCAGCAAGGGGCGATCAGCGAGCAGAACTGCTGGTCGAAACCGCCGGAGGTGCCCGTCGAGCTGCTCGAGCACGCGAAGACCGCGCCGGCACCCACGAACACCAGGACTGCGAAGGCCCGTACCGCTCGCATGCCGCCACTATACGCGCAGAGCCGCTCCGCGAGGGGCTACCCATTCACGACGACGCAGAGCTACGGATTTTACGGCGCGACTACTTGCACGCGAAGATGCCCGCGACGTCGGGCACCGAGCTGCAGTTGGCGAGGAGGGCGGCGTTCGAGCACGCGCTCCCCCGGCACGCGCTGACGGTCGCGAGCTCCGTGTCGCCGAGGTAGGGAAAGAGCTCGGCCTGGCCGGTGACCGTCGAGCAGTTGGAGCCGCCGCACTGCGTGCAAATGTCCTGAAGAAACGCGCGCGCGGCCGTCGATTCGCCCGCTGCGTGGACGCTGGCGAGACACGATGCGGTGTCGTTTGGATCGGAGAAGGTCCAGCAATTGGGGTTCTGGCCAAAGCAGTTCATCGAATCCAGAAGCAGCCGTGTGTTGCCCGTGCTGCAGAGGTGCTCGTACTCGGTCCAGATGCACACGCGCTCGGTGTCGGGAGTATGGGCGTCCATCGTGTATTCGCCATTGCAATTGTCGACGAAGGAGGCTGCGAGGGCTTCACACTGCGCGACGAGCGCGCCGGCATCGGTGCCGGTCGAGACGGCAGCGTCCGGCGCAGCGCTGGAAGGAGACTGCGAGCAGGCGAAGATCGAAGAGACGAGGAGGGGAGCAAGAGAGCGCATGCGAAGGAGGATACCGGTACAGCCGCCCCGACCGCTCGTCTCCGGCGCGGGAGGACGATTCCTCCGAGCGGAACTATCATCCGCCCTGTGCAGCCCCGCGTTCTCGTCGTCGACGACCAGCGCGACATGGCCGAGACCCTGACCGAGGGGCTTCGCGATCGCGGCTTCGACGCCATCGCGTGCGACTCGAGCACCGAGGCCGCCAAGCGGCTCGGCGCGGATGCGATCGACGCCCTGGTGACCGATCTCCGTATGCCGAGCGTGGACGGGATGGCGCTCCTGGCCCTGTCGCGGCAGGCGGCTCCGGAGCGCCCGGTCCTCGTGATGACCGCCTACGGCGCGATTGAGACCGCGGTGGACGCCATTCGCCAGGGAGCCTTCCACTATCTGACGAAGCCGTTCGCCATCGAAGAGCTGGCCCTCTTTCTCGGGCGGGCGCTGGACGACGCGCGCGTGCGCCGCGAGGCGCGCAGCTTGCGAGCCACGTTGCGGGAGACGGCCGGTCTCGGGAGTCTGGTGGCGGCCAGCGTCGGGATGCGCGAGGTGTTCGATCTCGCCGGGCGCGTGGCCGACGCCCCGACCCCCGTGCTCGTCGTCGGCGAGACCGGTACGGGCAAGAGCGCTCTCGCCCGGGCGATGCACGCGACGAGCACCCGCTCGGCGCGACCGTTCGTTGCGATCAACTGCGCGGCGCTGCCGGAGACGCTCCTCGAGAGTGAGCTCTTCGGTCACGTGAAGGGCGCGTTCACCGGCGCCACGAGCGCTCGCGCGGGGCTCTTCGCGGAGGCCGACGGCGGGACGCTCCTGCTCGACGAGGTCGGCGAGATGTCTCCCGCCTTGCAGGCGAAGCTGCTCCACGTCATCGAGAGCAGCACGGTGCGCGCCGTCGGGGCGGCCAAGGAGCGCCAGCTCGACACCCGGATCCTCGCGGCGACCCATCGCGACCTGCACGAACGCGCGCGCAGCGGCGCGTTTCGCGAGGACCTGCTCTACCGGCTGGACGTCGTCACCATCCAGATCCCGCCGCTACGCCATCGTCGCGAAGACGTGCCGCTCCTCGCGGCGCGCATGCTGGCCGACGCGAAGTCCAAGCACCCCCGCTCCGTCGTCGAGTTCATCGGGCCCGAGGCCATGCAGAAGCTGATGGACCACGGGTGGCCCGGCAACGTGCGCGAGCTGGCGCACGCGATTGAGAGGGTCGTGCTCCTCGGTCGCGATGCCATGGCCGGCGCGGCCGACCTTCCGCCGAGCATCACGAGCGGCCCCCCGGCCGACATGCCGGCCGTGCTCGAGGGAGGCGTCCTCCCCATCCGCGAAGTGCAGCGCCGTTATGCTTCGTGGGCTCTCGAGCGGCTCGGCGGTCGCAAGGCGCGCGCAGCCGAGGCGCTCGGGGTCGACGTGAAGACGCTCTCCAAGTGGCTCGGCAGCGAGTGAGCCGGTTCGCGCTTCAGCGGATCCGCTGGGCAGCAGGCGGCGCGTTGTTGACGGGCGGGTGCGTGTAATAGAGGACCGGCGGCGCGCCCCAATACGAGTAGCCCGGCCAGAACGGGTCGTACGACCCGTACCCACCGGGACCCCACCCGTCCATGCCGTAGTACGCCGGTTGGGGGGGCGGCTCGACCCGCAGACGCTCGAAGCTCGTGCGCTCCGCGACGGGCGACTCGGGTGTCTGCACGCGCCAGAGGACGTCGAAGCTCGGAAGCTTCGAGGCCTGCTGCATCGGAGCGGGCAACGGATAGTAGAGGTCGATTGTGCGGCTCGTGCCCGGCGCTATCGTCACCATCGACGCGCGCTGGGTTCGCCCGGGCGTCGCCTTCGCGAAGGCGGGCCGGCTCGGCCCGTACCCGTCGAGCGTCGCGATCTGCTCGCGTGTGTCGACCTGCCACGGTGCGGTGTCGTCGTTGTTGTCCACGACGAGGCGCACGTGCAGGGCACGGACGCGATACTCGGAGTCGGGCGTCCGCTGGAGCTCGGCGATGCCCAGGGTCGCCACGCGCACTTCACCGTGCGGCGACTCCTGGGGAATTGCGTAAAAGGCTGCGGGCTTGCCCGAGACCCGCGCGGTCGCGTTCTCCTCCGGGCGGTACACGTATCGAGCGGACGAGCAACCCACCGCTCCCAGCAGAGCGGCGATTCCCAGGCCGAGGCGCCACGAGAGGAGTCGCATGGAAGCGGGCACTGCAGCGCGCGTACCGAGCGAAGGCCGAAGCCGCGCCGGCGCGTAGGCAGCTGAAGAGGCGCGTCCGAGCCTCACACTCGATGGGCGGCGCTCGGCCCCGGCAGGCGACCGGGATGTTCCGCGCCCAGGGCCAGCGCCGAGTGCACGGCGCTACGAATCTGCGTTCGCCGATTGGGGGAGAGCGGCGCCCCGCCGAATTCGGCCAGGACGAAGCGATTGAGCACGCGGCTGCCCGCGGTTCGCACAAGGGATCGCAAGATCTCGGCGCCCTGCTGGTACACCTCGAAGGTGATCGTGAGAAGCAGCGCCGGGCGATCGGCCGCCTCGATGACGAGCACGGCGTGCCCTTCCTCGTCGGCATCGTCCCAGCGCACCACCAGGTTGGCCTCGTCGGTCGCGCTATCGGGCCCGCCGGGCGCGGCTTTGCTCGCGATTTCGCGGACCGAGATCCTCCCCGCGAGGATGGCGCTCAGGACTTCGGAGATCGAGATGGCCTCGTCGGTTCCTACGGGGGCTCTGTCCGAGGGGCTCCCGCGGCGGACCCACAGGAGATCGACCGCCTCCGCCATGCCTTCGGGCGTGGTTCGCGAGAAGACGAGGCCGGTGATGACCTCCAGCCGGTGCGATACGAGCGTCGCCGCGATGGCCGAGAGCAGCCCCGGTCGGTCGTGCGCCACGACGCACAGCGCGGCGCTGCCATCGGGGAGCGTTCTCCAGATTTCGGCGTGGGCCTGCCGCTCGCCACGACGAAAGGCGATGGCCGCGTGCTTGCGGATGGCCCCCGGGTCGAAGAGGAGCGCGTAGCGCGCCGGCAGCGAGCGGGCGAACGCGTCGGCGAAGCCCGCCGGCAGCGGCGTCTCCTCCTCCGCGTCGAACGACACGCCGAACGGTTCGGTGCCCCACGGCATACGCGAGAGGATCGCCTCGGTGCGTGGGCCGCACGGTTCCTGCCCTGTTTCGCGGAGGTATCGCCTTCCGGTCGGCCCACTTGACACTCCGAATCGAGCACGGTAGCGATTTTTGCTACAACGCTGCGATGACTGCGAACGAGCTACTGTCCGAGGATCGCCTGCTGCCGGCCGACCCGGGCGAGCGCGCGATCGCTCGCCGCCTCTACGGCCGTGTGCGAGCGCTCCCCATCATCAGTCCCCACGGCCACACGAACCCCGCCTGGTTCGCCGACAACGAGCCGTTCGCCGACCCGTCGTCGCTCCTCATCATTCCGGACCATTACATCTTCCGGATGCTGTACAGCCAGGGCGTCTCCCTGGAATCCGTCGGCGTGCCCCGCCTCGACGGCGCGCCGAGCGAGCGGGACGCGCGCGCGATCTGGCGGCTGTTCGCGAGCCACTGGCACCTCTTCCGCGGAACGCCCTCGCGCACGTGGTTCACCCACGCGCTGCACGAGGTCTTCGGCATCACCGAGCGCCTCGGTCCCGCCTCGGCAGAGCGCATTTACGATCGCATCGCCGACTGCCTGGTTCGTCCCGAGTTTCGTCCGCGAGCGCTGTTCGAGCGCTTTCGCATCGAGGTACTCGCGACGACCGAGTCGCCGCTCGACGCCTTGCCCCATCACAAGAAGATCCGCGAGTCGGGGTGGAAGGGACGCGTCATCACCGCATTCCGTCCGGACCCCGTCGTCGATCCGGAGCACGTGGGCTTTGCGTCGAACGTCGCCAAGCTCGGCGCCATGGCCGGCGAGAACACCGAGACATGGGCCGGGTACCTTCGCGCGCTCGCCAATCGCCGGCAATACTTCGCCTCGTTCGGCGCCACTTCGACAGATCACGGGCACCCCTCGGCGGCTACGTTCGACCTGTCCACCGGGCAATGCGAGGCGCTGCTGCGCAAGGCCCTCGCGGGCGACGCCTCGCCCGCCGAGGCCGAGCAGTTCCGTGGGCAGATGCTCACCGAAATGGCGCGGATGAGCATCGACGACGGCCTCGTCATGCAGATTCATCCCGGTTCGTTCCGCAACCACAACCCGAACCTTTATCGAGGCTTCGGCCCCGACAAGGGCGCGGACATTCCGACGGCGACCGAGTACGTGCGCGCGCTGAAGCCGCTGCTCGATCGCTTCGGAAATGACAAGCGCCTGTCGCTTGATCGTCTTCACGCTCGACGAGTCCGCGTACTCGCGCGAGCTGGCGCCGCTCGCCGGGCATTACCCGGCGCTCAAGCTGGGGCCCGCGTGGTGGTTTTTCGATAGCCCCGAGGGAATGCGCTACTACCGCGAACGGACCACCGAAACGGCCGGCTTCTACAATACCGTCGGCTTCAACGACGACACGCGCGCGTTCCTCTCGATCCCGGCCCGGCACGACGTGGCGCGCAGAGTCGACTGCGCGTTCCTGGCCCGCTGGGTCGCCGAGCATCGACTCGACGAGGACGAGGCGGCCGAGCTCGCAGTCGACCTGGCGTACAACCTCGCGAAAGCCGCCTACAAGCTCTGACGCGCGGCGAGCCTCACGCGCCGCCGCGGAACGGGTCGTCCTCGAGCCGGTAGAGCGTCTCGCCGGCCTTGGGGACGTAGAGGAGCCCCTCGCTCGTGCGGTCTTTCCACGCGTCGACGTCGATCGTCCGGAAGTCGCGGTATCCGAGGTTGATCGCGCGGCACTCGGCCTCGCTGATCTGCGTGGCCAGCGTCACCGTGATGCGCGGCCGCTCGACTCCGCCCTCGAATGTGCCGATGCCCTTCACGTGCGTCGAGTGCGCCATGACGCCGCCGGGGACATCGCGGAAGCGGTCCATCTGCTTCACGAAGTAGTCGCGCACGTGGTAGCCGATACGGCTTATCGACTCGCCGTGCGTCGTCGAGACGCGGTCGAGGTGGGGCGCGTAGATGATGAGCTCACCCCCGTCGGCGACCACCGGCTCGAGCTTGTACGCGCACTTGCCGCCTACCCAGAGCTCGTCGTACATCGGCGGCGCGCAGCTCAGCACGGAGCGAAACGCCCGCTTCTCGCGCACGACGTGAATCTGGCCGGAGAGCTCCGACGCGGCGTCCCACGCCTCTTCGGGCGTACCGACGAAGAGGCCGACCAGGCTGGTCCCCTCGACGACGAGGCTCACGCATTTGCGCTCGACCGGGAGCATCGACGCTGCCCGGTCGACGATGGCGCGCACGGGCGTGTACTTCGTGCCGATGATGGACGGGTTCGTGATGAGCGCCCCGAGCCAGTGGAACATGTCGATGATCTCTTTGCCCGAGATGCCCGGGAAGAGGTACTTGTTCCCGCCGGAGAAGCCGACGACCTCGTGGGGGAAGGTCGGGCCGGCGATGAGGAGCAGGTCGTACTCGAGCGCCAGCTTGTTGATCGTGACATCGACGCGCTCGCGCATCCGCCCGCCCGAGATGCGCTCCACGTCTTCCTCCGAGAGCGCGCCGATCGAGACGAGCTGGGCGGGGTCGGCCCAGTCGTGATTGAAGAAGCGCGTCCGGGGGTACTTCTCCCGGCGATCGCGATCGGTGATTCCGAGGCGCCGGTTGATGGCCTCGTCGCTCATCGGCGGGTGTGTCCCGAGCGCGATGAGGACGTCCATCTCCGCTCCCTCCGCGGACAGGAGCTCGTGGAGGAGGCGGAACATCACGTCCATCGGCGCCGTGCGCGTATGGTCGGGAACGATGGTCAGGACGCGCTTTCCGCGTACCTTCCACGTGGCGATCTCCGTCGCGAGGAGGTCGCGCGCGGCCGCCTCGCTGAGCGCCACTCCTTTTCGGCCTCCACCTCGCATCAGCGGCTAACGAGCAGGGTAGCTCTCGAGGGTCGAGGGATCAAGTGGCCTTACCAGACGTGCAGCCTGGCCAGGCGTCGCGAGAAGCTGGTAGACAGATGCGCGATGTTCCTGGAGAAGGGGCGCGCTGCCGGCTTCGTCCTAGCGGTGGCATGCGCGATGCTCCCCGTGCTCGCGGCGTGCGACAAGAAGAGCGACCGGGCGGGCGAAGGCCCGGCGGCCAAGGCGACGGCGGCCACCACCTGGCCGCGCGACGGCAGCCCCGCAAAGCCCCTGGTGGTCATGCTGATCCCCGCCGACGGCGGCACCGAGGGCGGAACGAAGGCCGACTTCTTGCCGCTCTTCAACGCCATCGCGCAGACCCAAGACCTCCGCTTCGATGTGCGGGTCGGGCAGAGCTACAGCGCAGTCGTCGAGGCGATGGCCAACGGGCAGGTCGACATCGGCTGGTTCGGCCCCGTGTCCTACCTCGAGGCGAAGAAGCGCGCGGGGGCCGAGCTACTCGCTGTCGCGGTCGAGCACGGGTCCTCGACCTATTTCTCGGGCATCTTCGTTCGAAGCGATTCTCCGCTCAACACCCTGGCTGACTTGAAGGGCAAGACGTTGGCGGTGGGCGACCCGTCCTCCGGCTCGAGCTTCGCCTTCCCGCTGGCCATGCTCATCAAGGCGGGCGTCGATCCGGTGAAGGACCTGGGCAAGATCGTGATGACCGGCAGTCACGTGAACTCACTCGTCGCCGTAGCGGAGGGGCAAGCCGACGCGGGCGCGGCCTCCTTCAATTCGCTGGAGAAGGCCGTCAGCGAGAAGAAGATTGCTGCCGGCCGTCTCCGGCCGCTGGCCAAGAGCGATCCGCTGCCCAACCCGCCTCTCGCGATGCACCCTGGTCTCGATCCCGAGGTCAAGAGGAAGCTCCGGGAGGGGTTCGCCAACGTGCACAAGGCGCCCGGCATCACGCCTGAGCAGATCCGCGGCTACGGCGGCATGAAGGTGGACCGGTACGACTCCGCCTATCCCGAGACCGAGTTCCTGAAGATCGCTGGCAGGCTGGAAAAGGTGGAGGCGATTAAGGCCGACGTGCTGAAGAAGGCCGGGCGCAATTAGCATGGTGCGCTGGCGCGACGTCACCCGAGGCTATCCCGACGGGACGTTCGCGCTGCGGGGAGTCACGCTCGAGGTTCCGCGGGGGCAGTTCTGCGTCGTGCTCGGCTCGTCGGGCGCCGGCAAGACGACGCTCCTGCGCACGGTCATCGGGCTCGTGGTCCCCGCGTCGGGCACCGTGGAGGTCGACGGCACCGTCGTGAGCGCCGCGACGCTCGCGGCCGTGCGCTCGAAAGTCGCGATGGTGCACCAGAGCTTCTCGCTGGTCGGGCGCGCCACGGTGCTCGACAACGTGCTCGACGGCGCGCTGCGCGAGGTGTCGACCGCGCGGGCCCTGTTCGGCCTCTTCCCCGAGCGCTACCGCCGCAAGGCCTGCGGGCTCCTCCACGATCTCGGCCTGGAAGAGGGCCACCTCTATCGGCGCGCGTCGGAGCTCTCGGGAGGGCAGCAGCAGCGCGTGGCGATCGCGCGCGCCTTCCTTCTCGACCCGGCGGTCGTCCTCGCCGACGAGCCGGTGGCGAGTCTGGACATGGCGATGAGTCACACCATCCTCCGCCTGCTGCGCGAGACGTCGGCCCGGCGCGGGGCGACCGTCCTCGTCTCGTTGCACCAGGTGGATCTCGCCAAGCAGTTCGCCGATCGCATCGTCGCCATGCGCGGCGGAGAGGTCATCGCCGACGGCCGACCCGAGGAGCTCGACGAAGCCGCGCTCGCCCGCATCTACGCGTCGGCCGACCGCACGTTGCCAGCCGTCCCCCCACCATGAGTCCCCCTTCCGAATTGCCCCGCTCGGGCCCGGCATCGCTCCGGCCCGGGAGGCCCGCGGAGCAGTGGCGCCTGCGGCAGCCCTTCGGCAAACGCGCCATCGCGGCCCTGCTTGCGGCGTCGCTGTTGCTCGCCATCTCGGGGCGACACGTGCAGATCCCGCGCATCTTCACGTCGCCTATCGCCAAAGGCCTCGAGCGCTTCGGCGCGCAGGCGGTCCCCCTCGTCATTGCCGAGGTGACGCCGATGTCGCGCCGGACGGACGTCGACCGCAAGCACCTCCCGCTGCTTTCCCACATCGAGCGGCGCGAGGCGACGACGTCGCGCTTCGACTTCACCCAGAACAAGATGGTCGAGACGACCGAGACCGAGGAGGTCCTCGTCGAGCCGATCGGGTACCTCCTCTACGTCTGCGGCAAGATGCTCGAGAGCCTCGAGCTCGCGCTCTGGGGCACGATCTTCGCGCTCGTGCTCGGCCTGCCGCTCGCGTGCCTGGGTGCTCGCGGGTACGCGCCCGGTCGAGTCGTGTACGGGCTGTCGCGGCTGACGAGCAGCGTCCTTCGCGCCGTGCCCGAGCTCGTGTCCGCCCTGGTGCTCACGCTCGCGTTCGGATTCGGCCCGATGGCAGGAGTCGTCGCGCTGGCGTTTCACTCCGCCGGGTTCTTCGGGAAGTTCTTCGCCGACGACATCGAGAACGCCGATCGAGCGCCGCAGGACGCGCTGCTCGCCGCGGGCGCCAACCGCCTGAAAGTGCTGCGCCGCGCCGTGCTGCCCCAGGTGCTTCCGCAGTACATCTCGTATACGCAGTACATCCTGGAGCGGAATGTCCGGATGGCGACGGTGATCGGCGTCGTTGGCGCAGGCGGAATCGGCATCGAGCTCAAGGGGCGCTTCGACATGTACGACTTCGGGCACGTGTCGACGATCATTCTCGTCATTCTCCTGACCGTGCTGCTTCTCGAGCAGCTGTCCCAGCGCTTGCGACGCGGCATCATCGCCGCGTAGCGTTCGGGGACCCCCCGTTGCCGGCGCCCCCTTCCTCCCTCGACGCGCAGCTGCTCGCCACGCTGGAGCGCGCCTTCGCCCACCACGCCGGCAAGGACGCCCGGATCGACCTCGCGGAGCTGCGCAAGGCGCTCGGACTTCGCAGCGAGTACCTGGCGCGGCGCATGCTGTTTCTCTTCGACGCCGACGGAGACGGCGTCGTCACGAAGGACGAGTTCATCTCGGCTGTTCGCACGCTCGTGCTGGGGACCGACCGCGAGAAGCTCCTCTTCGCTTTCCGTCTGCACGACCACGACGGCGACGGCCTGCTCGATCGGCAAGAGCTCGAGCGAATGATCGCGATGAGCCTCGCGGAAAGTGAGGTCGCCGAGAAGCTGTCGCAGCCGCCGGAGCACCTCGCCCGCGTGCTCTTGGCGATGGCCGACAAGAACAAGGACGGCCGCCTCTCGTTCGAAGAGTGGGAGGCCGTCGCGATGAAGCGGCCCGAGCTCCTGCGGAAGATGACTCGCAGCGAGGCCATCTGGATCGCGCCGAACGAGGATTTGCTCGTCTTGCTCGACGAGCGGGCAGCCGGTGGCCGGCTCCGCTCGGCAAGCCTCGGGGAAAACGGCGCCGCGCCGTACGTTCTGCTCGGCCTTTTCGCGCTGGCCAACGTGGCGCTCTTCGTGCTGTCGATGATCCGCGGCGGGGCGTTCGTAAGCTCGAATCCTCTCGTCGAGGTCGGGCGTGCGGCGGCACGGTGCCTGGATTTCTGCGGGGCGCTCGTTCTCGTTCCCATGATGAGGCGCATGGGCACTCGCATTCGCGCGACGTCGCTCGGCCGCGTGATCCCCGTGGACCAGGCCGTCGACTTCCATCGCGTCGTCGGCCATTCGCTCTTTTTCCTCGGCCTGCTCCATGCGGTCGCCTTTACGGCCGCGTTCGCGATCGGACACGCGCCTGCGCCCCTGGGGCGGCTCGTCTTCACCGAGCGTGGCCTGACGGGGATCGCCCTGCTGGTCGTCTTCACCATCATGTGGACCTTTTCGCTCTCGTTCATCCGGCGAAGCCGCCGGTTCGAGCTCTTCGCGTTCACCCACATGCTCTGGACGTTGTGGTTCGTGCTGGCGATCGCGCACGGGCCGCGCTTCGCCTTCTGGGCGGGCGTACCCCTGCTCGGCTTTCTGCTCGAGCAAGGGCTCCGGTGGACACGGCGCAAGCCGGCCGCGGCGATCGTCGGCAACGTGGCGCTCCGTTCGGGCGTGACGCGCCTCGAGATCGTGCGGCCGCCGGGCTTCCGCTTCGGGCCCGGCGACTACGCGTTCCTGCGCATCCCGGCGATCGCGAGGCACGAGTGGCACCCGTTCACGATCTCGAGCGCACCCGAGCGGGAGGGGCTCACGTTTCACGTGCGATCGCTTGGCAACTGGACGGCGGCGCTCCGGCGCAGGGCGGAGCAGGCGGCCAGCGAGACGCCCGAGGCGGGGCTGGTCGCGTACGTCGACGGGCCGTACGGTTCTCCGAGTGCACACATCTTCGAAGCCAGCGTCGCCGTGCTCATCGGAGCAGGAATCGGCGTCACGCCGTTCGCGAGCGTGCTCGAGAGCATCGTCCTGCGCGGCAAGAACAGAGGCCCTTCGAATCTGCGGCGAGCGCATTTCTTCTGGCTGAATCGGGACCAGTACTCGTTCGAGTGGTTTTCCGCTCTCCTCGCCGAGCTCGAAAAGGTCGACGACACGTCCCTCCTCGACATCCACCTCTGCATGACGGGAGCGCGCGCCGGCGCGACGACGCTCGGCCTCGAGGTCGCTCGCGAAATTCTGCACTCCGCGGGTCGAAGCGACATCATCACCGGACTGCGGACCCACACGCACGCGGGGCCGCCCGACTGGGAGGCCATGCTCGGCGCCGTCCGCCGGGAGCACGGAGACGAGCGGGTGAACGTCTTCTTCTGCGGGCCACCGGGGCTGGCGAGGAAGCTCCGGCCGATCTGCGCGCGGCTGGGCATGACGTTCCGGGAGGAGCGCTTCTGAAATGATCCTCGGCCGGTTCACGCTCGCGGCGGCGTGCGCTCTCGCGCTCGCCTGCGGGTCGAGCGCGACCTTGGAGGTGGACCCGGCGCCGACGACGGGCAAGGCCGGCACGTGCGCGACGTGTCACCTGGCGGACTTCCGGTCGGCGCCGCACCACGTCGGCGAGCGACCCACGACGTGCGCGACGTGCCACACCCCAGATAGGTGGCATCCGTCGCGAATGGACCACGCGTGGCCACTGACGGGAGCGCACGCAAAGGCATCGTGCTTCGAGTGCCACAAGGGCGAGCCGCCGGTCTTCGAGGGCACCAAGAGCCCGTGCATCGACTGCCATCGCGCCGAGTACGAGAAGGCGCCGGAGCACGTCGAACGCGGCTTTCCGACCACGTGTCAGGAATGTCACGGTGCCGCGGCCTGGAAGCCGCTCTTGCCCGGGGTGACCAAAACGGAGCCCGTACCCGCCGCGCCTCCGAGCGCGACCCCCCCGCCGCCGCCAGAAAGGCCGACGGCGAAACCGCCGGTCCGGACAGCGCCCGCGAGTGCTCCCACGCCGAAGCCGAAGCCGAAGCCCACGGCGACGGCTACCGCGCCGCCCGACGTCACGACGCAACCGAGCCGGCGGTTGCCCCGGTAGAGCACGAGCTCTCCCCGTCGACGACGATGGGAGTGAAGAAATGCAGCGCCCTGCGGTGACGCGCTTTGCAGCGGCGCGGGCCGACCGCCCTGCTGCGTTCGGCCTCGCGTCGCCGCGGCGTGAAATCTCCAGCGCGGCTCCACACCTTCAGCGAAGGCGGACGACTCGGCGAGCTCGCTCCGAGCATGCATCCATCACGCGACTTTTCACCCGTGAGAGGAATCGACGGGGCAAGACCAAGACTCTCGATACGTAACGGTGCGTATCAAACGTAACGATTGACTGAAGCCCGGCGAGCCGCGCGCAGAGTCATCAAAACAAAGTCGCAATCTGGCAATCATCTTCTCTTGCAGGCGAACGAGAGGTAGCGCGAGGTCGTGCGGCATGGGCCGTGCTGACTGAGTCGTCGGGACGCTCGCAGTGCAGCGGATGTCGACAACCTCGGCGCAGACGGCGCAGAGGACCGGCATCGGTGTGTGCGCGTGCCGAGGCGAGCGGCGGCGGGGCCTCTCGGTTTCCAAGTCAACGGAGGAGTCGAATGCGTGCTTCGTCGGGAGCGATATTGGTAATCGTGTGTATTTCTGCCTGCAGCTCGTCGAGCTCGTCACCACCGGGCGACGCCGGCGCCGCGGGCCTATCGGACGCCGCGATTCCGATGCCCGATGGCCACGTGGGCTTCGGCGACGGCAACGTCGCGAAGCAGCTCTACGGCGTCGGCGAGCAATGCATGCACAGCAGCGATTGTCTGTCGAACAATTGCGACCACGACACCGACGGATTCCCGGGGGGCTATTGCGTCCAAGACTGCGGACCGGGCAGGTACGGTCCGCAGCCGTGTCCCATGGGCACGAGCTGCACGGTCCTGAACGCGGATTCGCCCACTTGCTACGCGACCTGCACGGCCGACACCGACTGCCGGACCGGGTACGGCTGCCTCGACATCGGCGCCTCGCTCACGCAAACGGGCGGATTCGAAGATCTGCTGGCCGCAGGGGCTGGCGACCAATTGCAACGTCGCCAGCGACTGCCCGCCCTCGATGCCGCACTGCACCGGAGGGTGGAACGCCGCGGAGGCAGGTGCCGACGGCGGGGATGACGGCGGGCCTCCCATGCCGGGCCTGGGTAACTGCGGTCCGTAGCGTCGAGCGCCGTGTTCACTTCAACGCGATTTTAAAGAGGAGTCGTCATGAGAGGATCTACGTGGAGCCGTGTCGTCGCTTTGGGTAGTGTCTCCGTCTTGGGCGCCGCGTGCGCCATCGTGAGCCAGGCGTGCTCCTCGAGCTCCAAGCCAACCACGCAGCCCGGGCAAAGCGCGGGCGTGACGTGCTCGAATCCCACGCTCACGGTCGCCTTCGACCCCGGGTATTCGACGTACATTCCCAACTCCACCCATACGTTCCAGATCCCGTTCGGCGTCCTGGAGCTGGGGCCGTCGGACAATCCGAACGTCACGTGGACGGTCTCGGATCCCAGCAAGCTCGCCATCGTGAGCGGCGGCGTCGACTTCGGTATGGACCAAGGCTACGCGAGCGCCATGGGCACGACCCAGGGCGTCGGAGACGTCATCGTCGTCGCGACCAAGGGCACCCAATGCGGAGCGACCACGCTCCACATCTCGCAGGCCTCGGACGACGACTGGACCATCGGCAATGCGCGCTACAACATGGGCACGCTGCTGCAGCGGGTCTCGAGCGGGCAGCTCGCGCACATCGACGGTGGTATGGACGCCGCGTGCACGAACTGCCACGGCCCCACGGCGATGAACGCAACGTACACCACCGTGGAGCATACGCCCGAGCAGACCGGCGGCTTCTCCGACAGCAATCTCGTGGGGATCTTCACGATGGGCGTCGTGCCGGCCGGCGGGTACTTCGACAGCTCCATCGTTCGCCAGGCGACCTGGCACAGGTTCCACCAGTGGGCGATGACTCCCGATCAGGCCCAGGGCGTCGTCGTGTACCTGCGCTCGCTCACGCCCGCGCCCCAGGCCGGCATGGCCAACTTGCCGCCCCGCAGCTACGACGGCGGCGGGTATCCGGGCGGCAGCAGCAGCGGCGGTGGCAGCGGCAGCAGCAGCGGGACGACTCCCGAGCCCGACTCCTCGACGGGGGACGACTCGTCGGCCGGGGGTGACGCGCCGCCGTCGAGCGACGGGGCCGCGGAGGCCGGAACGGACTGACCGAGGTCCCGCTTCAGCGCCATGCATCGAGGCATCCTGCTGCTTCTCCCTGCGCTCGCCGCGTGCGGCGGGCGCACGGACCTGCAGTCCGACTTCTCGGGCGCACCGGCTGCATCGCCGGGCGCATGGAACGAAGTAGCCATCGCGGAGCCTTGCCCGGGTGTCGTCGATCCGCCGTCGACCCTGGAGTGCACGGGCCTTTACGCCGACATCGCCACGAAGACCCTCTCCGAGGCGGTGCACTCCTATGCGCCGGCCGTGCCGCTCTGGTCGGACGGAGCGCAGAAGGCCCGCTGGATCTACCTGCCGCCTCACGCTGTCATCGACGGGGCGTCGCCGAGCGAGTGGCGTTTCCCCATCGGGACCCGCTTGTGGAAGGAGTTCCGCGTCGGCGGCAAGCGAATCGAGACGCGCATGTTCCAGAAGACGCTGGCAAACTTCTGGGTTTACGCCACGTACACCTGGAGCGCGGACGAATCGGGCGCCGCGCGTTCCACCGGTGGGGACATCGTCCTCGCGGATGGATCGCCCTACCACGTGCCCACTCCGTCGGAGTGCGACGACTGCCACCGCGGAAGGTCCGATTGCATCCTCGGCTTCGAGCAGAGTCTCCTGGGGCTTCCGGGTGCACCCGGCGTGACGCTCGAAGATCTCGCTCGCGCAGGGAAGCTCTCGCCCGCACCGAGCCGGGTAAACCTCCAGATAGGGGACGACGGAACCGGCGTGGCGGCCCCGGCGCTCGGGTGGCTTCACGTAAACTGCGGCGTCACGTGCCACAACACGAACGCAAACTCGATGGCGTACGCCGCCGGGATGGATCTCCGGCTCGACCCCGCGCTCCTCGACGGACGTTCGTCGGCCCATTTCGACTCCCTTCGCACCACCGTCGGCGTGCCCGCGCAGACTCCCGCCTGGAACGGCGCGATTCGCATCGCGCCCGGCGACCCCGCGGGCAGTCTGCTCGTCCGGCTCATCTCGCATCGGGGTGCCGGCATGCAGATGCCGCCCATCGCCACGCGGCTCGTCGACGACGCAGACGTCGCCAACGTCGTCGCGTGGGTGACGACCATGTAAAGCCCCGCCGGCATCCCCGAGCCGCACCCTGCCGCGGTCAGTCGTTGGGAGCGCCGCCTTCGATCCAGCCGGCGATCTCGGCGAGCGTGCTCGCGGCAAGCGGCGCAGCGCCGTGTGGCATCTGGACACCACAAGGGGGATTGGGGAAAAGCTTCGCGTAGAACAGGCTCTCGGCGAGGTTCCCGGCAACGACGCGCGTGTACCCGCCCTTGCCGCAGGCGCTCCCCACGGCATGAGCCCCGACGAGGTTCTTGTACGCGTTGGCCTTGGTCGACATGTCGAACAGGCCCTGCGTCAAGCCGGTTCCCGAGGTGTGGCAGGGCAGGCAATTGGCCTGAATGACGGCGTATACTCGGGTGAACGTCGCCGGGCTCGCGCCATCGAGCGGGCCGTTGCCGCTTCCATCCGGCCCGCCGGTGGCGTCCGCCTGGTCGCTCGAATCGTCGCCTTCGACGGTCGTCGGGGCGTCCGTCGCGTAGGCATCGGACGGCCCCTCGCTGGACGGAGGTCCCTCTTCCGCGACGCCACCGTCGCCGAGGGCGGCTCGAGAGCGGATCCAGCTCGCGACGCAGGCCATGGAGGCGTCGTCGAGCGACTCGCCCGTCGCGGGCATGCGCAAGCCGAACGGAGGGTTCGGAGTCAGTTTGAGATAGAGAACGCTGTCTTGCGGGCTTCCTCCCGGGTCGATGAGAAGGCCGGGCCCTCCGTGCGCCGGCTGCCCGACCAACCGCGCAAAGATTCCCGCCGATGCGAGTATCCAGGTTGCGGCCATGTCGCGCGCCGTGTGGCATCCCGCGACCGCGCAACGGGACTCGAACAGCATCGTCGCTTCCGCGCTGCATCCGTTGTCGACCGCGCCCTGCGGGTTCGCCGAGCCGTCGACCAGGAACCGCGCAGCATCGTCCAGCGAGCCGGGACAGCCCGCGACGCATAGGGGCAGCAGAAGCCCCGAAATCGGTATCGTGCAGCCTCGAATCAATAGGCATAGGCGAGGCTCGCTTGCAGGCCGCTCAGCTCGTCCACGGCGCCGCCCGCGACGTAGGCGTCGCCGGGCTGCGGGTGCATGGCATAGAAGAATCGGCGGTAGCTCGCCGTCAGGCGCGCCTCGAAGCTCCCGAAGGAGAATGCCCCGCCGAGGTCGCCCTCGATGCCGGCAACGCTCGCCCTCGGAAAGCGAGCCGCGGTTTCTCCCGCCGACGTCACGAACATGTACGCGCAGTTGGCGAAGAGCGCGAAGCGCCCGAGGGGCACGCGGACGTCTGCGCCCGCCCGCACGAATCGGTAGTCCACCGAAGGAAGGGCCGCATTCGCGGCCGTGTCGAAGGCGAAGAGCTCTTCGCCGTAGCCGACCGTCACGCCGACGAGAGGGCTCACCTGCGAGCCGGTGCGCGCACGGACGCGAGCCGCCGCGAACGCTCGCCTCCACCGCGTGGTCACTTTGCCCGTGTCGGCGGATGACGACGCAAGGGCAAAGGAGCCCGCGTACCCGGCGACGAGGCCCGGATCGATGCGCTTCGTCCCCGCAAGGGGGTAGACCTCGACGGCGGCCGTCACCAGAGGGGCCGCGTCGAGAGCGTACGGTCGCAAGCTGCCCAGAAGGCCGTCGCTATACGCAAAATGGCGCATGCCTCCCTCGGCCCCCACGGACAGTTCGAAGAGATTGCGGCCGACCGGGCCGCCTCCTGTCTCTCGGGCAGCGTCGGCCCCATGGTCCGAAGCTGGCGGCGTCGAGAGAGCGAGCGGTGCGGGGAGCGCAAGCTCCAGAGGCGCTGCGGCTTTCGGCGCAGGCCCGGGAGGCGGCGGAGGTGGTGAAGGGGGGAGGGCTTGCTCCTGCACGGGGTGCGCCGCGCTCCGTGATCGATTGACGGCTCGCGCGCGCTTCGTTCGATTGCCCGCGTCCGCCGGATGCGCAGCGGCGACGAGCCCTGCGATGACCAGCGTCCACGATGCCGCGACCTTCCTCAGCACTGGGCCATTCCTCCGCAGCTCACCCCCGCGCGCGCTCAAGCCAAAAGCGCCGGCAGCGGCGCCGTCGTCGTGCCGTCGCCGTCTCCGAAAGTGCCCAGATTCGCCCCCACGGCGCTGGCCAGCGTGTACGGCACGAGGCATGCGTTTTCGGCCGTCGCCGACTGGTAGTAGGTATTCGTTCGCAGCCCTCCGGCCTTCCCGAAGGTCAAGATGGGATAGTTGTCGCTACCGTGGAGCGGCCCCTGGTTGCAGTCGCACGTGGCCATGATGGCGCAGTTGTCGAGCACGGTGCCGCTCCCCTCCGGCATCGCCTTCAGCGCCTGGATGAACACGCTCAGCTCCGACATGAAGAGCTTCACGACGGCGCGGCAGCGCGGGCCGGTCCACTCGCTATGCGTGAGGGCGTGATACTGCGAAGTGACGCCGACCGAGGGGATCGTGATGAGCGACCCGGGCTGCACGAGCTGGAACACGAAGACGCGCGTGATGTCGCATGCGAACGCCATCGCGAGGAGCTCGGACATCGTCTGGTTGATGAGCTTTCCTCGAACGTCGTAGCTCTCGTTGTCGCCGACGAGCGTCGCGTCGGGGGACGACGGCTTCGTGCAACTGGACCCCGCTGCCGTAGGCAGACCGTTCATGAACGCCAGGCGTTTCTCGATGGCGCGAATGCCGTCGAGGTGTTGATCGAGCCGGTGCTTGTCGGTGACCCCGAGCGTCGAACGCAGATCGGTGGCGTCGTCCAGCACCGCGTCCAGAATGCTCTTGCGCATCGCCAGCGCCGGATCGGGGGCGCTCGTTCCGCCGCCCGGCGTCATCGGCACGCCGCCGCCGAAGAGCAGAGAAAAGACGGCGCTGCAGCTGTACATGCACGGGTTCGGGGAGTTCGGCCCGTTGTGCGACCACCAGTGATACGAGGTCCCGCCCTCGGGGGGCTGGCTCTTGTCGACGCCGACCTGGATCGACGCCAGGGGCGTGTTCTGCCCGATCTGCGCGGCGACCAGCTGATCGACGGACGGCCCGGAAGCCGTATACGGAAGATTCCCCCCAGGCACCGACGGGGGCGAGGTCGCCATGCCGGTCATGATGTGCGTATTCGGTCCCGCGTGCCCGCGCCCGGGAGCATGCGGCACGTGCATCCCTCCGATGATCATCATCGCGTCTTGAACCGGTGCCAGCGGCGAGAGCTCGTCCGGTAGCACCGGGTTCGCCCCCGGAGTCGCAGGGAACCAGGTATCGGGGTGAGCGCCGTTGGCCCACGCCCAGACCCCGAAGCGTCGCGGCAGCATGCCGCCGGCGGCGTACGCGTTGCCATGGCCGTTCAGCATGGCGTCGAGACGAGGGAGCGCGATGGCCGCCGTCGCGGCACCGATGACCCCTCGCAGCATGGTCCTTCTACCGATTCTCGTTTTCATTTTCGGGCTCCGAGCTCGCGAGCGCTGCTGGGCTGCTTGGTCATTGCGAAGGGCCGACCAGACGGAACGCATCGCTCGTCACGAGAGCCGTGACGAGCGCCGCGATCCTGTGATTGGCGGTGTCGAACTGGCCAGTCAGCGTGGCGATGGCCGGCTCTTCGCCCATGAGCTCGACGTGGCCGACGGCGTCGCGGTACATCTTTCGGACGATGCAACTCGCGGCCTCCGGACGGGAGGCGACCAGGTTCGACAGGCCGCGCGCATCGGCGAACTTCGCGCCGTCGAGATCGCCGCTGGGGTCGATGGGCAAGCCATTGTCCGTGACCCGATACTTCCCCAGATAATCGAAGTTCTCGAACCCGAGACCGATGTCATCCATGAACTTGTGGCACGAGGCGCAGACGGGATTCGAGCGGTGCGCCTCGAGAAGCTGCCGTGTGGTCATCGGCATCCCGGGCGGCGAGGTGGGGAATGTCGTGTTCACGTTCGCCGGCGGGGGCGGGACGTCCTGGCACAAGAAGTCGGACCGGACGGACTTTCCGCGCAGCGTCGGCGATTGATGGTTGGGGGTGGACGTAGCGACGAGAAACGCGCCTTGCCCGAAGAAGCCCTGACGCGGCGACGCAGCCGGCAGACTGACCTTCACGAATCCCGTTCCGGCCGGCGCCGGCAAACCGTAATACTTCGCGAGGTTCCTGGTTCAGGAAGGTGTACGTGCTGGTGAAGAGCTCCTCCCAGGCGGCGTTGCGCGAAAAGACGATGTCGTCGACGAGCGACAGCGCCTCCTCGTGGAGATCGCTCGCGAGCGTTGGATCGCCGAGCACGCCCATGTCTTGGAGGTCGAGCGACTCGTAGAAGAACTGCCGGAGCCCGGCACGCGCCTTGGGGGAAGCCAGCATGCGAGTGACCTGGGCGGAGATCGAGCTCTGGCTGCTCAGCGCGTCTCCCTGGCCAGCGGCGTCGAGGAGCGCGTCGTCCGGCTGCGTACCCCATAGGAAGTACGAGAGACGCGACGCCATCGGGTAGCCCTGAACCTGAAGCTGCGAAGGATTGGCTGGCGAGGGCACGCCGAGCTCGTCCCGGTAGAGAAACTTGGGAGACTCGAGCATGCCCGCGACGACGAGCTGGATGCCGCTCCAGAAATCCGCTGCCGTCGCGAAGAGCGCCAGGTACCGGTTCACCTCGGAATCGACGAGCGGCCGCCGGAACGCGAGACGCCCGAAGCGCGAGAGGAAAGATTGAGCGCAGGCCGAGTCCATGGGACCCGCAGGCTGACACCCGACCAGCGCGGAACGTCGGTTCGCGTCGGCGACGGCCCACTGGCTGACCTCTAGCGCGGAGGTCTCGTATTGCTGGACGCCCGAGGGCGACGTCGAGAGGACGGACGCGCCGACCGCGGAGAAGCCGCCTTCGACGAGGTCGGGATCGAGGTCCGTGCGCGGCGCTCCCGGTCCGAAGAGATCGTCGACGGAGTTCCAGTACTGGCTGGTGGTCAGGCGTCGAAGCGAGGCCGGTGCCGGGACGAAGGCATTCGGGGAGGTCGTACCCGAACCTCCGGGCATGTTCCGGCTGGGACCGCCCGCTCCCTCGCTTCCTCCCTGGTTGCCCGGGCCGATGACGCCCGTGCATGCAGCCGCGAAGAGCGCGACCGCGAACGTCGCCGAGCCGCGAGCCCGTGGGCGACAACCGAATGGCAGGCGTCGTGACAGCATGGTTCCTCCGTGTGCGGCTCCTCCAGGTTGGTGTCCGCATGCCGCTCGCTTCGTGATCCTCTTCGACGGGCGCGCAAGACCCCGGCAGTTCCCTGCTTTTTTCCGTCACTTTCGCAGGGCTTGCCGGACACCAACGAGGGGAAGAGGGACACATGAACTGGATCGTTGGGACCCCATGGCGCGGCTTGCGTTCAGCGTCCGCGCTGGTGCTCGTGGCGGGCTTCGGGTGCGGCGATGCGTCACCGGGCGCAACGACGGACGCCGACTCGGAGGTGGTGCCGACCGGTGGCGAGGCGGGTGTCTCCCCGCGCTCCGATGCCGCTTACGCGGCCGACGCGCGAGCTGCTCCGGATGGCGGGGATACCCTCGACGACGCGTCGGCCGGTCTCACGGACGCCCGCGAAGGAGACGGCAGCGCGGGGCGTGGCGACGCGAATGGAGCGGCCTGTCCGAACGGGGCCCTGCTCTGCGAAGACTTCGAGCGATACGACGGGGGTGGGGACCTGGCCACGGGCGGGTGGCAGGTGACTACCGGAGCGGCCACCGTGACCGTCGACGGAGCGAAGCCCTTTCGGGGCGCGCGGAGCGCTCACCTCCGCGGCACTCAGGTCGGAGCCCATTTCACCGCTCTCCTGGTCAGGCAGGGCGCGCCGCTCTTCCCGATCGCGGGAAACTCGTTTTACGGCCGCATGATGATGTGGGTCAGCCAGGTGCCGACCGGTGGAGTCCATTTCAACAACGTACAATCGAGCGGGTTTCTCCCCGGTTCGACGCAGTTCGCGAAGTATGGACTGGGCGGAATGTTCGCGAGCGTGATGGGAAGCTACACGTTGCGCGACGACCCCAACGGGGCGCCCATCGTGGATTGCGCCCTCGGTGGTGGCGGCCCGATTCCCACCAAGCAGTGGGTCTGCGTCGAGTGGCAGTTCGACGGGGCGGGCGACGAGCTTCACTACTGGTTCGACGGAAAGGAGGTGAACAGCGTCGTGAAGAGCGCCGGGAAGTGCGTGGCCGCCGGACCGCCGAAGGGCGTGTGGGCAGCGCCGACGTTCGCGAACGTTCAGATTGGATGGGCGCAGTACCAGAACGGAAATGTGCCACTCGACATGTGGATCGACGACGTCGCCTTGGTGAAGGACACGCGGGTCGGCTGCCCGTAGGAACGGGAAAGAGTCGGCACGCTCACGGAAGGCACTCGGTCCGGACACTCAGGTTCAGGGTCGTGATGCGCAGTTGGATCGTCCTCGTGGTCGGAAGCGCCGTGGTGTTCGGCCAAGCGCCCGCTCAGGCGCAGACCAAGTACGACTGGCTGCAGTTCGGGGGAGCCCGACGAAAGACAACTGGAACCGCTCCGAGACGATCTTGGGCACGAGCAACGTGGCGGGTCTCACGTCGCTCTTCGTGGCGAACCTGCCCTCGATGGGCGACGGCGCGCCGACGTACCTGAGCGACGTCACGACCGCGATGGGCGTGCGCGACGTCCTCTTCTTTCAGACGGAGCATTCGCACGCGCTCGCCCTCGATGCCCACACCGGCGCTGTCATCTGGCGGAAAGACCTGCCCACCGGATGCTTCAAGTACTCGGACTCGGCGATGGCCGTCGACCCCGGACGGCAATTCGTTTACGCGGTCGGAACGGACTGCAAAGTTCACAAGCTCTCGGTCGCGGATGGCTCCGAGACGACGACGGGCGGTTGGCCCGAGACCGTGGCGACGAACGGGGGCCAGAAGGTTACGAGCGAGCTTGGCTGGGCAACCGACTCCGCCGGTGGCGCGACGTATCTCTACACGACGCTCTCGTATGCCGGGCAAACGGCTCCGGGCAGCCTCACCGGGATCGATCTGGCGACCGGCGCGCAGTCCATCTGGTACTTCCACGCCAAGATGGGCGGCGCCGATGCCTGGAACCGGGCGGGCGCCGTCTGGCACCCGGAGCTCGACGAGATCTTCAGCGCGACCGCCGACGGCCCGTTCAATCCGGCCGGGGGCAACTGGTCGATGACGCTGAGCGCCGTCAACGTGAACCTCACCTCGAAGAAGCAGAACGGCTACCCGAACGACAGCTACACGCCGCCGAACTGGCAAGCGCTGACCGGGGCGGACCTGGACGTGGGAAGCACGAACGTTCTCGTACTGCCGAAGGTCCCGGGTTCCAAGCTCCCCCATCTGGGGATTCAGAGCGGCAAGAGCGCGACGCTGTGGCTCATCAACCTGGACGACATGAGCGGCCAGGGTGGACCGGGGCACGCAGGGGGCGAGCTGCAAGCGATGGCCTCCCCGCAGGGCCAGGGCCAGCTCGGAATGATGGGTCAGCCCGCGGCGTGGACCCATCCGGGCGACGGTTCGGTCTGGGCGTTCTGCGGTACCGACGCCGGCATCGCCGGCATCCAGATCGTGGCCGACGCCGCCGGCACTCCCAGCATGCAGCCGGTGTGGCACGTGGCCCGCTCGCCGGTGCAAAGTCCGATCGTCGCCAACGGTGTCCTTTATTACGCGAGCGGCGGCAGCCAGAGCGGAGCCACGGGAGCCGTGTACGCCGCGGATGCGACGACGGGCACGACGCTCTGGTCCGCGCCCATCGCGCCGCATCACTGGTCGAGCCCCGTCGTCGTCAACGGAGTGCTGTACATGCCCGACGGCAACGGCGCGGACCAGGGCGGCGGCAACACGGGGTCCATCAAAGCCTTCGCGCTTCCGGGCGACCCCGGTCGCGACGCGGGCGCGCCCACCTCCTCGAGCAGTGGATCCACGAGCGGGTCGAGCGGGTCGAGCGGCTCGAGCGGGACGTCGAGTGGTTCGTCCTCCACCGGCTCCAGCGCGTCGAGCGCCAGCGGCAGCTCGGGCGGGTCGACGAGCGGCTCCGGCAGCGGCTCTTCGCCGTGGGACTACGATTCGGGTTCGGCCGGCGCCGGCTACGATGGCTCGGCCGGCGCCGCCGCCGGAGAGGGCACAGGGGGCGCGCCCAACGCCGGCGCAGGCTGCGGCTGCATCGTCGGGTCGGCGGCCGGGGGCTCCGCGTGGGGCGGCGTCTTGCAGCTCGGGATGGTGGGGGTTTTTGCGTTCGCTCGTCTGTTGGCTACGCGCCTCGCCGGACGGCGGTGAGCTTCTTCTGCACCGCATCGCCGAGTCGCGGGGAGACGCCGCGCGCACGGACTCGGCGCGCGGCGCTCGCCCGCTTCTCTCGCGTTTCGTGTCGAGCCGGACCCTACCTACGGATTGCCGTCATCCGGCGATGTCCGTCAGGAGTGTGCGGCGCCGGAACCTCCGGCCGGGGCAGCGCCGCCCGAGGGGATGGCGGTGCCTGCCGGAGTCGCGTTGCCCGTTGCGGCGGGCACGGGCGCGGGCACGGTCATCGTCGGCGTCGAGGTGACGGTGACGGCCACCGACCCCTTGACCGCCTTCTTCTGAACCCTGCCCATGGTTCCGCGCGCTGCCCGCGTGGCGGCGGCCTTCTTGGCACGCGCCACCTTCTGCTCGGAAGTCAGCTCCACCTTCTTTCGTGGCGTGAAGCCGAAGTCCGACAGCACGGGGCTCTCGGTGCCGAAGGCGTTGAGCACGTATTGACGCAGGCCGTTGACGACCAGAGTCACTTGCGCGCTCAGCACCTTGTACTTCGCGACCGCGTCGAGCCATGTGGCCCGCGCGTTGGCGACGGCGTTGGCCGCGTCGATGCGACTCTGAACGAGCTGCGTCAACGAGGCCGGCGTGAACGTCGTGCCCCCAGGGGCAGGCTCGACGCCGTGTGCAGGTCCTTCTGGATGCCCGCGATGACCTGCGCATCGTGAGCCTGGGTCGTGGAACGATTGGACTTCGACATGGGAAAACTCCTTTTCGGTCGGTCGGAACGTGAGAACGAGAAACGAGGGTGACCGGCGGAGCACCGTGCGCCGCCTCTCGTCGCCCTCATAGGTAGAACTGGAACCGAGGGGTTCTGACGAAAACGGGATGCGCTTTTTTCGATTTCGGTACGACAGGGTGGGTTCGTGAGCCATCGGAGTGGGTCGCGCAGCCAGGGGTCCTCGTCGACCTCGATGCCGGCTTGATGGAGCAGCGAGCGCGCTCGGTCGGCCTGCAAGCCGGTTCGGTCGTCGAGCGAGAGTCCCGGGTCGAGAAGGGCGCCGGGTGGGTCGCCGAGCCACCGGGTTGCTCGCGATGCCAGCGGAATGGGTGCGCGAGCAATTGCGGTGGCTCGACGACGAAGGCGGCTTGGTCGAGCAGCCATGCCGATGCCTCGTCGACCAAGGACGATGGGACGAGCTGCCAATCGGATGGCTGCTCGAGCCATCGCACTTGCTCGCCGAGCCATCGGGTTTGACGGACGAGGAACCGAGCTGTCTGCGCGAGCCATCTCGATGGCTCGACGACGAAGGCGGGTTCCTCGAGCAGCCATGGCGATGGCCCGCGGATGAAGGACAGTGGGTCGAGGTGTCTTCGGGGTCGCTCGTCGAACGTGTTCCTCCTCGGACACAGGCCCGTCGCGTGTGTCTCGAAGTTCGGCGGTTCGACGTTTCTTCCCCGAACCACTTTCGTTGTCCGATCGACCGTGGGTCACGGGAGTCTTGAATAGGAACGTGCGGATGCGTGTGGAACGGCGTGCAGCGAAGGGGCGCGGCTTGGGAGAGCGGCTGGGGGCATGCTGTGGCCGCGGCGAAACCCCTCGATTCCAGGGGCGCGCATCGGCAACAGTTTCCCGCGATCCATCCGGTCGGGCGGAAGCCGCAGCGGGGGTCGCTCGCCGCCACCTCGGCTCTCGGCCCGACGTTCGCTCAAAACGCAAACGCTCCTTGCAGCCGGCCCGCCTGCACAGTAGATGGGGACGATTGCGTGGGCCGTCCACGCTGCGCCTGGTGTCCGTTTCCTTCGCTCGTGCAGCCGTCGCTCGCAGAGCTCTCGCAGTGCGCCACTCGGAACGCTCTTTCCGAGCAACTTTCTTAGTCGCGAGTTCGATGGGGAAAAGAAACAGAAGATGTGCGACCGCTGCGGCCATCGCAGCGTCCGGACAATCTGAATGATCGCGGGCCGCGCAGGCCCGAGCAGGAGCGGGAACATGCGGGAGATGGGTAGGGCACGTGCGCGTCGTGGGCACGGTCGGTCCGGATCGCGCCGTGCGCTGGGGTCCTCGGGTGCATCGGAGAGGCACCGCTCTCTGCGCGCGAAAACGCAGCGTTGGGTGACCTTTACCCTTCGTGGCGTTCTTCTTCTCGTCCTCTTCTGCGTCGCGTGCGGCGGGGGGAACACGGGCGGCAAATTCACCCCGGACGATGACACCGGGAAGGTTGCCAGCGCGCTGACCAGCTCCTGCTCGTTCACCGTCACGAAGAACGTCTACGACGGCTCGCAGTGGTGGGGCACCATCAGCTTCGAGAACAACGGGCCGTCGAGCTCTTCGAACTACCAGGTCGAGTTCGATGTGCCAGCCGGGGCTCATTGCACGGCCGACGCCGTGCCTTCGGGCGCGACGCTGTCTCCGCTCGCAGGGACGACGAGCCCCGATCAAACCGTCTCGAACCACTGCATTTTCGCGTGGACCAATGCTTCCCCGCTGGCCGCGGGTGCCACCACGACCTTCAACTACTCGACCGACTCGCAGAGCTTCAGCTCCGCGAACAACGTCGACGTGAGCGATAGCGCCTGCAACGGCGGCGCGCTGACGTGCAACACGTTCGCGCTCAGCAAGAACAGCTACGACGGCTCGCAGTGGTGGGGGACCATTAGCTTCAAGAACAATGGGCCGACGAGCTCGTCGAACTACCAGGCGCAATTCGACGTCCCCAGCGGAGCGCACTGCACTGCGGACGCGGTGCCCTCGGGGGCGACGCTCTCTCCGCTTTCCGGGACCACGCACCCCGATAAAACAGTCTCGAACCACTGCGTGTTCACCTGGGCGAACATGGCCCCGCTCGCCGCGGGAGCTTCCTTCACTTTCAACTACTCGACGGATTCGCAGAGCTTCAGCTCCGCAAGCAACGTGACGGCTCGCGATACGCTGTGCAGCGGGGCGCTCTCGTGCGTGATGCCGAGCGCCGTCCCCGCGCTGCCTCAGTGGACTGCGGGAACCAGCTACGTCCTCGGACAGCAGGTGCAGTACCAAGGCCAGCCCTTCCAGTGCATGCAGCCGAGCTGCGTGGCGCAAACGAGCGTTCCGCCGGGGGGCACGGGGAGCTTGTCCACCTGGACGGGGGTGGAGGAATGCGGGATCGAACCCTGGGCCCCGGGAGTCGCTTATTCGGTCGGGGCCATCGTCGTCTATGGCGGGCAACTCTATCACTGCACCACGCCGAACACCTCGAGCCCAGGTTCTCCTCCGAACGCGGACCCGAGCCAGTGGCAGTCGTTCAACCCTGCGGCGGGCGCTCCCGGGGCTTCGGGCGATCCCACGCAGGTGACGCCCGTGCTCGATTGCGTCGCATCCGGGCCAGGCGTGTACACGGGCGTTTTCGGATACAAAAACACGTCGAGCAGCCCGGTCGTCGTTCCCATCGGCTCGAACAACAAGTTTACGGGAGGCGCGGCTGGATCGCCGCCCGGGCGCGGGCAGCCAATCGACTTTGCCTCGGGAACGCAGGATGGCGCGTTCGTCGTCGACTTCGACGGAACGGCGCTCACCTGGCAGCTCGGCGGTCACTCGGTGACCGCATCGAGTTCGAGCACGGCATGCACGACGACGCAGGGGCCGGACGGACCCGTCGTGAACTTCGGCGGCACACCCATCCTGCTTCATCCGAATCCACTTCAATCCTTCCCGGCAGCGTCCTTCCCACCGAGAAGGAGCCGACGACAGGCTTTGCCGTAGGCGGGTCGCGCGGGTCGTTCCAAGTCACGGGGGACGGCGCGTCCAGTTACCAGATTCCGCTCTGGACTCCACCGGGGCGCATGGGGATGCAGCCACGGCTCTCGCTGTCGTATTCGAGCCGCGCACCGCGGGGTCTTCTCGGCTACGGGTGGGACCTCACGGGCTTCGGAATCTCTCGCATCGCCCGTTGCCGCAAGACCGTCGCGCAGGATGGCGATGCCACGCCCATTTCGTTCGGAAATGACGACGCATTCTGCCTGGATGGCACGCGGCTCATCTCGACAGGTTCCGCGGCGAACAACATCCAGTCGTACGTACCCGAGCGCGACCCGTTCACGAAGGTGTTGTTCGACACCACGGCCGGCAACGAAAAGCTTCACCGTGTACCGGCGCGACGGAACCGTCCTGACCTACGGCCCCTCGGGCTCGCTAAGTGGGTATTTGCAGGCCTACGCGCCCGACCCGAGCGGCAGTGGCGCCAAGGCCCAGCCGCCGACGGAGGGGACCTACGAGTACGGACTCGTCTCCGTCGCCGATTCCACCGGCAACAACGTCATGAGCATCCAATGGACGCCTGCTGGTTTCGACTCTCCAATGGGGGTCTGTCTCGAGAACGTGCCGGTACAAATTTCCTACTCGAACTCGCGAACCGTCACCTTCCATTACGAGTCGGACCCCCAGCCGACATGCCGATTCGTGTCGGGCTTTGGGCTCTCGTCTACGCTGCGGATGCACGGAATCGACATGGCGGGACCGACGGGGAGTCGCCTTCGCTCGTACACGATGCATTATCACCAGGGGCAGGTGACGAAGCGAAGTCTCCTCGACTCCGAGCTGGAGTGCGACGGAGCCGGTGCTTGCACCCCGCCCACGACGCTCGACTACGACGAGGGCAGCGCGCAGTTCGAGCCGGTGGACGCCTTCCCGACCGCGACTTGGCCAGACGGACCTCCCGGTGCCTCTAGGTTCAGCGACATCAATGGTGATGGAAAAGGACGACATTCTCTATCTCTCGTCCCATTCTCACCTTTTAAATTTTCCACAGGGGGGGGGCGCGTACCCTGTCTACGAATACATTTACAAGGCAGCGCTCAGCAACGGGCAGCAGTTCTCCGCGCCATTCGGCTTGAGCATAGGGTCTTATAAACAGCCTGATCCGCCCAATCCACCTCCCATAGACGAGCAAGGCCTCACCCCGTTCGACGGGCTCGGAACCTTCTTGCAGATGGGATTCCAGGCCAACGACGTCGACAAGACCGTCGTACCAACCGGCTTCGTTCACGTGGCGGGCCAGTTCATGGGGATAGTCCCCTTCACCTGGGGGGTCGCGCCGTGGGTGGTCAATGACGTCGACGGCGACGGGCGGCCGGAATCTCGTCGCCGTCGATAGTGGTACGCAGGGCTCGCCTACTCCAGCCTGGCGTTACGCGTTGGCCAGCCAGAACTATGCTGATCATGTCATCGCCGACGCAAACGGAAGCGCTCTCTATGACGCGAATCAAGGCAAGGCAATCTTCGAGAATACGGCGCAGATCGACGGCACGGCAAGACGGCGCTACTCTTCGCGGCAGTCCGAGCAATCAGCCCGGCCTCTTCGGACTACCGGGCTTTGCTCCTCAGTACCTGGCTGCGGTGTCGGCCCGAACGAGCGACGCCCAGCTCACAGTGCAGCCGACCACATTGCCCGTGGGCATCAACTGGGGAAACCTCCAGCAGGCGCCCCCCGGAGGTTTCTATTACGTTTTCATCGATCTCAACAACGACGGGAACGCGGACGCCCTGCAGGTTCCCGCGATGGGCGGCGTACCCCAGGTCGCCTACAACAGCGGCTCAGGATTTGGACCCATCCAACCGCTTCCCGGCGCAGACACCCTTACCCTTCCAGCGGTTGCGCCGTTCCTCTCGACGATAGACGGCGTTTTCTCGTCCTTCACCATTGCCAATCTAAATGGTGACGGTGTTTCCCGACATTGTCCTGTCACAGACGGATGCCACGGGGACCCCCGTGCCTGCTTTCGTGTGGACAGCGGATGAAGCCGGAAGTCTGCAAGGGCCTGTCCCGCTCACGGACACGAACGGGTTGAACCTTGAGTGGACCGGGTCTTCCGTCGATTTCGACGGGGACGGACAATACGACTTCATGGGATTGACTCCGAATCAGACCCCCGCGATCCCTCAGTTGTATCGCCACGCGGGCAACAAGCCCGACGAGTTGAAGGGCATTCACGACGGGTTCGGCAAAAACGTCGGCATCGCGTACAAGTCGATCGGCGACTCGAACGTCTACACCGCCGACGCGGTCTGCTCGTACCCGCAGCACTGCGCCAACAAGGGCCTGTGGGTCGTCTCGCAATATACGGTCACATCGGACTGGGTCAGCGATACAGCGCAGACGCAAACGCCTCCGGTCAACACGTTCAACTATTCGTACGCGAGCGGGCGGAGCGATTTGCGCGGGAGAGGCTGGCTGGGGTTTGGCCGGCAAACAGTGACCAACGTCGACACCGGCACGACGACGGTGACCTTCTTCGATAATGGCAGCGCGCCAGACGAGGCGAGCACGGGCACTATTTATCCACAATTTGGTTATCCGAAAGCTGGTCGGCCGACCCAGGTCGCGACGACTGCGACGACACCACTCATTCCGGGTAGCTCGGGGACTCAGGCGGTGATGGTCACGCGTACGACGCTGACGACCACGCAATACGATGTGCAAAACGCCAACGGCACGGCGTTCGCGCGGCCAACCCAGACGGAGACCAAAGTCCTGGAGCAATTGGGCACGGTTTTGACGGGACCCAAGGGGCTCAACGTGTTGTCGGACGTCACGACGACGTACGGCTACGACGACTTCAACAATGTGAATGCGCGCACGACGACCTCTCTCGGCGGCGAGACGCGCACGTACTCGGCCACGTACGCGCAGAACACGGCCAACGCGAAGTATCTGCTGTCGATGCCGCTGACGAGCAGCGAGACGAGCACGGTGCCTCCGCAGCTGCCTGTCAAGCGCACGCACACCTACGATCCGGATCGGAACACGGGCCTGCTCAAGGACGAGACGATCCAACCCGACGGCAATCCCACCCAGAAGGTCTTCATCCAGTACGACCGCAACGCCTTCGGGCAGGTCATCCACACTCTGGCGACCGCGGCGGACCCTCTGAACATCCAACCGGCGATTACGCGCGAGGCGTGGACGACGTACGACCCGACCGACGGGGTATTCCCCGCGACGACGACCAATGCGCTCGGCCACACGACACGCACCGTGTATCACCCAGGTCTCGGCGTGCTCGTCTTCTCGCAGGACCCCAACGGGGTGGCGAGCCACGCGCAGTACGACGGCTTCGGTCGAATCCGCTTCCGCTCCACGGCTGGTCAGCCAACCGTGACCACGAGCTATCAGGGTGGCCAGTTGGCTCTCGGCCAGGTGGGGGACATCCCGGGCCTGTACAACATCACGACGAGCAACAGCCTCGGCGGCAGCGCGTTCGTCACCTACGACGCGCTGAGCAACGAGATCAAGCGCGGCACGAAGAACCACGACGGGACCACCAGCTACGTGCAGACGGTCTACACGGGGGTGCGTCCCGGACAGGTGCAGAGCGTGTCGCGGCCCTTTGTGTCAGGCGCCACACCCGTCAGCACGACCTACCAGTACGACGCGCTCGGCAGGCCGACGAGCCAAGCGTTGCCGGACGGAAGCGTCATCAAGACGTTCTACAACGGGCTTGCGACGACGGTCGTCGACGCCAACGGTTATCCGCGCACTCGCGTGCTCGACGATCGCGGGCACCTGGTGCAGATCGACGAGGACTCCGCGGTCAACGCCACGTCGGACCCCGCGCTGGCCAATCCACCGTCCACGACGACGGTCGTCTCGACGGCGTACGCATACGGCCCGTTCGATGTCCTGAACAGCGTGAGCATCCGGCCGAGGGGCGGCAGCACGTTCACCACCGTTTCGAGCATGCTCTACGACGTGTTGGGCAGGCGCACCGACCTCGTGGACGCTGACCGCGGGCACACCCTCACGAATTACGATGCGTTCAGCGAGCCCGTCACGGATCTGGACGCCAACGGCCAGACGCACATCGTTACGCGCGACGCCATTGGCCGCACGACCGTCGACTACTCGACGCAAGACGGCAGCGCGATCTTCGAGTGGGACACCGCAGCCAACGGCGCTGGCAAGCTCGCCAAGGCGACCAGCGTGGACGGCATCTCCAGCGCGTACTCGTACGACAGCTTCGGCCGCGGCGTCGAGACCAAGTGGCACATTCAGGGTCAGGACTTCGCGGTGGACAAGGTGCTCGACAACGCTACCGGGCGCGTGAAGGCGCTCGAGTATCCGTCCGTTGGCGCACAGCAGTTCTCGGTCACGTACGGGACGGACGCGATTGGCCAGATCGCGAGCGTCACGGGCTCTGACTCCTCGGCACCGCTCACGTGGACTGCCACCGCCTGGGAGACCGACGGACAGCTCAACACCGAGACGCTGAACGACGGAGAGCAAACAATCCGTCAGCACGACCCCGCGCGCGCGTGGCTGAAGTCCATCGTCACGGCGAGCACGTCTGGCAGCCAGATCCAGGAGGTCCAGGACCTCCATTACGACCACGACCCGAACGGAAATGTGAAGGGGCGCACCGACGAACTGCTCGGCACGACCGAGACCTTCGGCCACGACTTTCTCAATCGGCTGCACACGTGGGGTTTCACCTCGTCTCAAGGTACGTGGAACACGACCTACAACGTCGACGACCTCGGCAACTTCCAGTCGCGCACGATGGTTGGCTCGGGGGCGCCGCCGGTGCAGACCTATCAGCAGTACGGTGCGCGCGACGGCACGGGCGCCAATCCCACGGCCGCCGGGCTGCACGCCGTCACGCAAATCAACGGAAACGCGTACAGCTACGACACCAAGGGCAACCAGCTCACGGCGCCGGGAAGGACGGTGACGTACTCGTCGTTCGGGCTCCCGCGGTCCGTGAAGACTGGCGGGAAGACGACCACCTTCACGTTCGACGCGAATCACCAGCGTGCCTACAAGAAGGGCGCCGGCGGCTCCACGGTGTACGTGGGTGGGCTGTACGAAAAGCGCACCGATTCGAGCGGCAAAGTCACGCACGTCTTCTTCGTGCCGGGCGGATCCCGCATCGTGGGACAAGTCGAGTGGACCGTCGACAGCAGCGGTGCCGTCAATGGCCACAACGCCGTCTACTTCCATGACGACCACCTCGGGTCCATCGAGTCCGTCACCGGTCTGGCGGCGACAGCGACGCACCTGAAGTACGAACCATTCGGCGCGAGAATCAACCCGCTGGACCCCACGAAGACAGCGAAGGCTCCGGCCGACATCACAGACGGCTTCACCGACCAGCAGCATGACGACGAGCTCGGCCTCATCAACATGCAGGGGCGCATCTACGACCCGACGGTCGCGCGCTTCCTCTCCGCAGACCCCTTTGCCGCGTCGCCGCTCACGAGTCAGGGGTTCAATCGGTACAGCTACGTGAGCAATAGCCCCCTGGGGTTTGTGGATCCGACAGGTTTCATCGGTACCGACGACCGCAATCCTTGCCTGGTGTCGAATTCGAAGGGCACTCCTTGCGCTGAGTCGGGCTCGTATGTGAGCGGAGACGGAACGGTCTACTTCGGCGACAACAATATCACGGGACACGCGCCAGACGCGGGTGACACCCCGGACAATGGAAACACGCCCGGCACCCAGGACGGCGCCACGACGCCCCAGACGGATAGCAACGGCACGGTCACGGTCACCGTGGTCGACAACGGGAACACCAGCGCCCAGTACGGGAACACCGCTCAAGTCCCGGGCGCGTCGAGCCCCACGGCACGCGGCTTCAGTGGGCCGGGCACGCCGTACAATCCATGGGCAAACGAGCACGGGCTAGGCGCGGCGATTGCCGGCTCGAACAACTGGGTCACGTCGGTCCTACAGAGCGACCAGACGCTCAAGGCCGCGCAGGATGTCGTCTTGACGGCCACGATCCAGATCGAGATCACGCTGGCCACCGGCGGCATTGGCGAAGTCACGACTGCGGCCGAGGAGGGCCTACAAGCGGCGCGTGGCGCAACGACGGTCTACCAGTCTGTTGCTGCCGACGGCGCCGTGCAGTACGTTGGCATCACAGATAATTTGGAAGCAAGAGCCGCTGCTCACCTCGCAGAGAAGGGCATCTCGATCGAGCCGATCGAGGGACTCACCAACATCGCGCGCGAAGATGCGCGGGCCGTCGAGCAGGTGCTTATCGAGCGCTACGGTCTCGGGAGAAACGGAGGCACACTGTTGAACAAGATCAATAGCATCGCGCAGTCGAATCCGATCTACCAAGCGGCAACAGCACGTGGTGCTGTAATCCTGAAATCCCTCGGATATTAGCATGGCGGTCAAGCTAGGGGATGTGGTGTGCTTCCGTACAGAGCGTGGATACGGTTACGCGCTATACACGCATCGCGACCCGACCATGGGTGCTCTACTTCGCGTGTTTCGTGGCCTTACGACCGAGCCGATCGCAGAGCCGTCAGATGTGTTGAGCCGAGAGGTTCAATTCTCGACATTCTTTCCGCTGCAAGCGGCCGTTGGTCGTGATCTTGTTACGATCGTCGGGAATATCGAAATTCCAGAACCATCTAAAACCGTTTCCGCTCTTTCGCGCGGTCGGGCTGCGAGATGCGACGGGTCGGCAGACTTGGTTTCTGTGGGATGGTCAAGAAGCCACAAGGCTTGAGGAGCTCGGGCCTTCGCATCGGTCCTTGCCAATAAAGGCCATAGTTAAACGATACGCTCATAAAGGAGCGCCTCATTTCGGGCTGGACCCCGGAGGATGATGTTAGGAGCTGAAATTGGGAAAGCACTACTTGTACTCCAAGACGGAAAGTGCGGCTTCTGCGCTATCGCAAGGGCTCCGGGAGCGAGGAATTCGCGCCACGTATCAACCCATCGGGGAGGGCGCCCAGTGGCTAGTTATCGCAATAGCCAATCCGTCATCTGAGCTTCGCGACGAATTGGAAAAAATGGCCGCCAGATTCGACGCGAAGTATGATGGTCGGGAAGCGTCGGTGGCGGGATGCGTACCGAAGCTGCCAAACTCGAGGCGAGGGGTCTGCTGCCTCGGATTTCACCAGAGCGAACACGCTCGCACGTTTCGTCGCCATGCCCTAGGAGGGAGCACCGACGCGGGTGTTCCTCGCCTCAATCCGCCGCAGATGCGCTAGGCCGCTCAATCTCGCGCCGGATTCGCGCTACCGCCGCCGGCAAGTCGGTCATCACCTGCTCGGCTCGGAGTCGCAGCACGTGATAGCCGGCGCGCACGAGCGCCTCAGGTCTCGACGTTCGTCTGCCGCCTGCCGACGTGTATGATGCGCGCCGTCCACTTCGACGACGAGGCGCACTTCCGAAGCGAACAAGTCGGCGATGAACCTCCCGAGCAGCGGCACCTGCCTGCGAAACGAGACGCCAAGGCGCCCGCCACGCACCGCGTCGAACAAGCGCGCTTCGGACGACGTGGGAGCGTGGCGCATGTCGGCCGCGCGCTCCGCGAGCAAGCGAGTACGCGGCGTATCGGAGCGGCGTGAGCGAGAGCTGCCGGAGGGCGTCGAGACCTCCGGGCCCGAGGCAAGTGGCCGGGCCGCAGCCCCCACCGGCGCAGAATCCGTGACGTGCGCCAGCAGGGGCTTTCGCATGCCCCGTGGCAAGCACGGCACGGAGCGTGCGCCACCGGGCAAGGCCCGGCCACTCACCTGGGCCGGATACGCGTGCGTCGCGTGTAGCGGCAAAGCGATTCGAAGCCACCTCGGTGCGCCGCACGTCCGACTGGCTCGGGCGGCTCCCAGCCGGCTCGCGAGCACACGCGGTGCCTCCCCCATGCGCGCGCAGCACGCGCCCGAGTTGCTCCTGCACCGCGGTCGGGCGCGTGCGAGCACGCATTTGGGGGAGGCAAGCGCGGCGAAGCCGCGCGGGTGGGGGCATCCCTTCAACCGATACAGCTACGTGCGCAATAGCCCGTTGGGCTTGGTGATCCCTCGGGGTTCAAGGACATTCAACAGGCCTGCCTGCTTACTCAGCCGGCTGGGGATGTAGCCAAAGGGGCGTGTTCGGAATCGGGTGCGACGGGAGGCGGCGATGGCGGCACATACGGCGGAGTGCTGAACAACGCCGGCGACTACGCCGAGTCCGGAACTGCACCGGGCGGATCGCTCATGTACCCGGGCACGCAGGACAACGTCACGACGCCCCAGACGGACAGTAACGGCACGGTCACGGTCGCCGTTGCCAGACAACGGGAACAACAACGCCCAGTACGGGTATACGGTTGGTGGACCGCAGGTATTGTTCGGGAGCGGTGTCATAGCTTCATTTGCTCAGAGGATTTCGAACCTTCCGAGCATTGGGAACATCCTGGGACTCACGATCGAGCCAACCGGGGTTCCAGAGAGCAAGTTTTACAATGTCCGGCGACAAGCAGCGGGCCCGGCAACGCACTCGTCGGCGCCGTAGGAGGCGTCGCGGCGGCGGGAATCCGGGTCGCGGTTGCCGCGGTCGGGGAGCTTGTTACAGCTGACGTAGTCGCCGCAGAGGGCGTGGGCGCGATAGACGCACCCGTTGGGCTCACCCAGGAGGGAGAGACGTTCGTCCGGGTTGGTGCTGGACCCGAGAACCTGAAGTTCACGTTCGATACGCCGGGCGGAACGCAACCCGGCACGTATGCGTTTCCCGAAGGCACATTCAACGAAATCGGGCCAAATCCGGAGGCCTTGAAGAATTTCGGAGACCTGCCGGGCGAAGCTCCGGCAGGTCTACCGGATCCTTCAGCCGCCAGCAGGAACCCCGATCCAGCGAGGCATTGTGCCCGGCGGCCAATTTGGCGGAGCCGGGGGCGTTCCCGAAGTCTACTTCCCGGAGGGCTTCTAACATGAGTGCGGCAAGGCTTTTGCCCGAGCATCTTCAGGACAAGGTGCGCGACATGCCAGAGTCCAGCTACGGCGCCACTCGGGTCGTGGTCGTCCTCGACGACGGAACCGAATCCCGGACGTCTATGTGGCCTGGGGAAAGGAGATTGTAAAAGTCGGTCAGAGCTTCGAGGTGCCCTTCGACGTATCAAGAGTCGTTGACGTGGAGCTTCAGAAGCGATGACGAATCGCCGCAGAGGCAGCACCGGCGGTCAACAATGCGATCCCGGGTGAGTTGGCGCGGGTAATCCCGGGCGAGGGTCCGTGGCCAACGCTGGGGCCGCCCGGGCGCGCCGACGTCTTCGTCACGGCAGCTGAGGACATCGAGGGACTGAGCGCGGCGGAGATTCCAGGACGACTCGGGATCCCAGCGTCCGACACGTACACGATCGTTCGGTTCCCAACCCCGTCCGAGGGTCTGGCATCGCCGGTCCTCAGATCGGATCCGGGCTTCGTCGGTGGTGGCCTGACATCAGGCGGAGCACGGGAATTCGTGATCCAGAACGGACCCATTCCAACGAACGCAACCGAGGGGTTGGTGCGATGAACCTTCGTCCCGATGAAGTCGAGCTTGTTGGTAAGTGGATCTTCGACGGCAAGGTGTCGCGCGCTGATGCCGTAGCCGATCGGATCAAGCATCTGACCGAGCGCGTTCTGCAGAAGGTTGCAGTCAGCAAGGACTACGGCGCGTGGGAGACGCTGTATCGCGACCCGGCTGACGGACGTCTGTGGGAACGAACCTATCCACAGGGTCACATGCATGGCGGCGGACCTCCGCGATTGGCCGTTATTTCGCCTGAGGATGCTCGCAAGAAGTACGGGGTCACGTAGCGTGCGCCCGCAGCAGCGTGCCCAGGCGGCAAGGGCAAGCGTCCTCGCCGCAAGGCGCCTGCTGAAAGTCTGGCTGACCGTCTCGGTCTGCGTCGTTCTCTTCGGGAGCATCTTGGTGCCGCTCCGCGCTCAAGCAGCTCGATACAGCTCTCGAGCGAAGGTGAACGGGTGAAACGAGCACGCGAAGTCCGAGAAAGCGCTACAAGCGCTCAGCTGGTGTCGCTCGCTCTGCGTCCTGTCGTGCCTCCTACGGAGAGTGGAACGAACGGGAGAACTCACCTCGCGTGCTGTTGGTGCTCGCCCTCGAACACCCCGTCGGCAGTGGAAAGGTAAGATCGACCAATGCCCGAGCAGACTTCTCCGTACGCCCCGCCCGCTCTCGGCGCGGCGGTCATCGCCGACTCCCGCCCGGGTGTGCCGAGCCTCAGTCAGGACCCCTTGCCTGCCGCGTCTGCGACCGTCGCCGCGTTTCTTTCCCTGCTCCTGCCCGGACTCGGTCACGTGTACGCGCGGCAGCCACGTCGTAGTGCGTGGTGGATCGCTACGGTCTTGCTCGGTTCGGTTGTTCTCGCTGCGTCGGTGCGCGCCGGTCCCAAAGCTTTCTTCCTTGTCTTCCTGATCCGGGCCTTTGACGTAGTCGGCATTCGGCTCGGTACGATCGTCGACGCAGCGTGGGTCGTTCGGCGATCGGGCGGGGCGCGTGCTCCGGTAGGGACGATCCTCCTCGGTGCTGTTCTAATCCTCGCAGCCGTCGAGATCGACGCAATCGCGGTTCGCCGCTTTGTGGTTGAGGCCCTAGCGAACGCCTCCGGATCGATGATCCCCACCCTACTGGTGGGCGACCACTTCTTCGTCGACAAGGTCCCCGCGCCCGGACGCGGCGACCTCGTCATGTTCCCGCTTCCGGAGCACCCGGAACAGGAATTCGTAAACCGAATCGTCGGCCTTCCCGGCGATAGGATCCGGTTTCGCGACGGGCACCCCATTGTCAACGACGTCGAGGTGCCCTCTTGTTACGTGGGTAACGTATCCTATTCTGACCCGGATTTGCCGACGTTGATTCATCAGGGCAAGGTGTACCTGGAGAGGCTCGGCGATCGGGCCCACCTGACCTTCTACGACGACTCCGCGGGGCCCGTCCCCAGCGAGCAGGGGCCCTACGTCGTCAAAGACGGCGAAGCATTTGTCGTCGGCGACAATCGGTGGAACGCTCACGACTCGCGCATGTGGTGGCAGGGCCGCGGCGGGGGCGTACCACTCGCAACGGTGCGGGGCGTGCCGTTCGTCGTATGGCTCTCGGTGGACGCCGACGGGGCCAGCGACTGGTCGAGATTCGGTTTGGCCCTGGATCACCCACACCTGCCAGCATCGATGGCGTCACTGCAACCCGCGCTCGATAGGTGCCTCACGCGATGACAAATGCGTCGGCGTCGGTGACCTCAGCCCGCCGCAGAGGCGCGAAGCCGCTCAATCTCGGCCCGGATTCGAGCGACAGCGGCCGGCAAGTCGTTCATCACCTGCTCGGCTCGGAGCCGCAGCACGTGATAGCCGGCTCGAGCGAGCGCGCGGTCTCGGCGGTCGTCGGCCGACTGCCGCCGTGTATGATACGCGCCGTCGACTTCGACGACGAGGCGCACTTCGGGAGCGAACAAGTCGGCGATGAACCTCCCGAGCAGCGGCACCTGCCTGCGAAACGAGACGCCGAGGCGCCCGCCGCGGACGGCTTCGAACAAGCGCGCTTCGGACGGCGTGGGAGCATGGCGCATGTCCGCCGCCCGCTCGGCGAGCAAGCGAGCATGCTGCGTGCCGGAGTGGCGTGAGCGAGAGCTGCAAGGGCGCATAGAGACCTCCCGGGCCCGAGGCGAGTGGCCGGGCCGCAGCCCCCACCGGCGCAGGATCCGTGACGTGCGCAAGTGGGCTTTCGCACGCTGCCTGGCAAGCACGGCACGGAGCGTGCGCCACCGGGCCAGGCCCGGCCACTCGCCTCGGGCCCGGGTCGCGTGCGTCGCGCTGATTGACGACGCGATGCGCGAGAGCCCCGCTGAATCGGCAGCAAAGCCTCCGGCCGTTCGTCGCCGCACGGAGTGCACACGCGGTGCCTCCCCCATGCGCGCGCAGCACGCGCCCGTAGTGCTCTTCTTCCGCACCGCGAGTCGGGCGCGTGCGAGCACGCATTTCGGGGAGGCAAGCGCGGCGAAGCCGCGCGGGTGGGGGGCATCCCTTCACCGACCAGCAGCACGACGACGAGCTCGGCCTCATCAACATGCAAGGGCGCATCTACGACCCGACAGTCGCGCGCTTCCTCTCGGCGGACCCGTTTGCCGCGTCGCCGCTCACGAGCCAGGGGTTCAACCGATACAGCTACGTGAGCAATAGCCCCCTGGGGTTCGTGGATCCGACGGGTTTCACAGGCAGGGACAATCGCAGCCCATGCGACGCTGCGGAAGGAGGGGGCGGGAACGCTGGTTCATTTAACAGCCCGCCATGTGCGACGGGAGGCGGCGGTGGCGCAGGTGGCGATGGTACGCCTGCGCTGCAGGACGCCGGTGCCTACGCCGAACCCGGAACTGGACCAGGCGAGTCGTTCACGCCGGGCACGCAGGACAACGTCACGACGCCCCAGACGGATAGTAACGGCACGGTCACGGTGACTGTTGCCGACAACGGGAACACCAGCGCCCAGTACGGGAACACCGCTCAAGTCCCGGGCGCGTCGAGCCCCACGGCACGCGGCTTCAGTGGGCCGGGCACGCCGTATAATCCATGGGCAAACGAGCACGGGCTAGGCGCGGCGATTGCCGGCTCGAACAACTGGTTTACGTCCATCCTACAGAGCGACCAAACGCTCAAGGCCGCGCAGGACTTCGTCTTGATGGCCACGATCCAGGCCGAGATCACGCTCGCCACGGGCGCGCTCGGCGAGCTCGCGACAGCGGGCGAGGTCGCGGAGGAGGGCGTGGCCGCAGAGGAAGGACTCGGAGCGACAGCGTGCTTCGTCGCTGGCACGCCCGTGGAGACGTGTGATCGCGGAGAGCAACCGATCGAGGAACTCGAACCTGGAGAGGAGGTGCTCTCGCGCGATCCGGACTCAGAAGTCATTTCGTGCCAGCCGATCGTCAGGACGTTCAGGCGGCAGGCCGACGACCTCGGCCGCGTGACGTACACAGATGCGGGCGGCAAGCAGGAGACAATCCTCGCGACGCTCGGGCATCGCTTCTGGGTGGAGGGACGCGGGTGGGTCGCACTTGGCGACGTCGCAGCCAACGACGTGCTCCAAGCGGCCAGCGGCGAGACGCTCCACGTCTCTGCGCTGCAAGGGCTCCGGAGCCGTCCGACGACCGTCTACAACATCGAGGTCAAGTCGAGTCACACCTACTTCGTCGGCAAGAGCCACGTGTGGGTGCACAATGCGTGTGGGCCGAACATCACCGACAAGATCGCGGGTCAATTGGAGGGACGCGGTTGGACGGCGGAACAGATTCAGGAGGCGATTGAGTCGGGCGACCAGGTAGACGCGATCAATAAGGCGACGGGCAACCCGGCTATCCGATACATTCACCCCGAGACTGGGCAGTCGGTCGTGGTGGATACCGTCACAAACGACGTCATCCACGTCGGTGGTCCTGGTTTCCAGTATGGCCCAGCTAGCGGAGACGTGCCGTGAGCGCAACCATCTACGTGGCTCTGCCCGACGAAGCCGTGCAAGTCTGGAAGCCGGTGCTCGCCGAACATCTCGGAGGCAACCGCTATCGCATCATCGACCAACCTTACGACCGCAGCATCGAGCGCTGGGAATTTGTGCCTGGCGACGAGGTGGTTTGCGAGCGCGTCCGTGCTTACGAAGGCGAAATTCTTGCCGCCAGGAGACTCGGATAGCCGCAGAGGGAGTGGAGGCCGAGGCGGCAGCGTCCTGCTTCGTCACGGGCACGCCCGTGGAAACGTGCGACCGTGGCGAGGAACCAATCGAAGAGCTTGAGCCCGGCGAAGAAGTCCTCTCTCGGGATCCGGACACAGGAGTCGTCTCCTGCCAGCCGATCGTGAGGACGTACAAGCGGCAAGCTGACGATCTCGGGCGCGTGACCTACACGGATGCGAGCGGCGGACAAGAAACGTTGCGGGCGACTCTGAGTCACCGAGCGTGCTTTCCGGTGAGCCTGTAGGACAATGAGAAGTCCGCCAAGTAGTCGCATGGTGCGGCTTGCCGAGCACCCAGCTCGCTGGCTCGCTCGAGAACGACGACGCGAAGGTCACGCCGGGCGAGGAGTGCGGCCGCCGAAAGGCCGCCGAGTCCCCCGCCTACGATGGCGACGTCCGTATCGTAGTGGGTCGTGGTGCCTCCGAAGACACCACGCGCGGCGCGGGCAAAAGGTTTCACGCTCCCGCCGTTGTTCGTCATGGCCCATACGACGCTGCGCGCGTACGTGACGAACCGCGAAACTTCGTAGTCGGGGAGCTTCCGGATCGCGAGGGGCCGCCTGACGGTCTTCGAGCTCGGTCTCGTGTTCTCGAACAGGAGGCCACCTGGTCGTGCGCAACTCGACAGGTATCGTCGTCGCTGCGCCACCGGGAGGCATTCGACGGCGTGGAACGTCTCCCGCTACGCCAGCGGGAGGCATTCGACGGCGCGGAACGTTTCCCGCTGCGCCACCGGAAGGCATTCGACGCCGTGGAACGTCTCCCGCTGCGCCAGCGGAAGGCATTCGACGTCGTCGAACGTTTCCCGCTGCGCCACCGGAAGGGATTCGACGTCGTGGAACGTCTCCCGCTGCGGCACCGGAAGACATTCGACGTCGCGGAACGTCTCCCGCTGCGCCAGCGGAAGGCATTCGACGTCGCGGAACGTCTCCCGCTGCGCCAGCGGAAGGCATTCGACGGCGTGGAACGTCTCCCGCTGCGGCAGCGGACGTCGTTCGACGGCGCGGAACGTCTCCCGCTGCGGCAGCGGAAAGCATTCGACGCCGTGGAATGTCTCCCGCTGGCGCAGCGGAAGACATTCGAGCCACACGGACGCCGTCACGCGACCCCCAGCGCGTTGGCTGTTCCGAAATCCGGAACCAATTTTCCAAAAACCGGACAGTCGGTTTGGATGGGTCTGCGCGTAGTGTGCGGGCGTTTTCCCTTTGGGCGGTTGACCGCCCGGGTTGCCCCAACGGAGTCCCGCCCATGAGCCCTATCCAGACCAAGACCGCCGCTCGCGGTGCCATTGCCCTCAGTCTCGTTGCCTCGGCTCTCGTTCAACCCGGCTGCTCTTCCAGTGGAGCGCAGACCGGCGCGGGCCCGAGCACGTCTCCGCCGACGGCTGCGGCCGCAGATTCAGGATCCGTGGGCGCCCAGCTCACGCTGCCTGGCGGGCAGGTCCTCAATACGCTGACCTGGACGGTCACGGGACCGAACGGTGCGTCGACGGTCGTGCAGTCGGGAACGGTCAGCATCGCGAACAGCGCGGCGGTGAGTTTCCTCGTTGGCGGCATTCCCGCGGGTACGGGGTACACGATCAGCGCGAGCGGCACGTCGACGGATGGCACGGTGACTTGCGGCGGATCGGCGACTTTCGCCATTGCGGCGAGACAGACGACAAACGTCTCTCTCGCTCTCCAGTGCAACACCCCAGGTTCCGATGCGGGCTCGGCGCTGGTCAACGGTACGTTCTACGGGTGTTCCTCGGCGAATTCGATCACCGCGCTCCCGGCTGAGACGACCGTGGGCAGCTCGATTGCGCTGACAGCTACGGCAAACGGAGCCAACCCGGCCGCGCTGACCTACGTGTGGTCGGCCCCGAGCGGGACGTTCTCGGCGCCGAACTCGCCGACCACCAACTTCACCTGCACGACCCAGGGCCCGGTTACAGTCACCGTGACCGCGGGCGACGGGCCCGTGCCCGACGGCTCGCCCCCGTGCGCCGCGACGACCGCCACGGCGCTGGTCACCTGCGACGCGTTGAGTCCGAGCTCCCTCGTCATCAGCAGCTCCACCTACAGCTCGTCGCAGGGCCCCGTCTCGACGCTGGCCATCGGCACGACACTGCCGAACAAGAACGGCACCTTCAACGCCAACGGCACCGTCAAAACCGCGGCCACGACGGCCCAGGCGGTGGCGACCGGCGATTATGTCAACGTGTGGAACAACGATACGGTCGACGGCAGCTTCGGCGTCACCTCGGCGATCCAGCTGACGGTCATCAATCCGAGCACCGCTCAGGTTCTCAACACCATCTCCGTGCCGACGAGCCAGGTGGTCACGAGCTTCCCTTCGAAGTCGGAGCTGGGCCTCCATTACGTGACCGATGCGAACGGCGGGCACCTCACGTTCGTCGCCTACGCCGGCGCTTCACTCGGGGCGCTCGACGTGTCGAATTCCGACGCCGTGCCGGGGCAGGACCCGACCAACGCCGTGACCGCCGTCTTCGGCTCGAACTACGCGTTCGCGCGCACGATCGTCTCGATGGACGTGCACGGAAACTTCGCGTACACGCCGACGAACGCCTACGGCGGCAACAACGGCCGGTCCGCGCTCCTCGGATCGAACGGTCTTTACTACGCGGTCGGCAACGCCAACAACGGCGGCGCCGCCACCTTTGGTCCGAACGGGACGAGCCCCGACGTCACCGAGACGACCGGGCTCGAGGTCGTCACGCCGATCAACGGCGCGACGTCGAACGTGGCGATCCCACCGAACAATTCGGCGGAGGTCGAGCCGCTCATCCAGCTGCAGTTCCTCGACGGCGGGCTCGTCGCCGATGGTGGGACGACGGTCGACAAAGCTGGCAAGGACGACAACTTCCGCGGCCTGACCGAGTTCGGCGGCGCGCTCTACTTCACCAAGGGAAGCGGTGGCAACGGCATCGACACGGTCTACACGGTCCCGACGCTGCCGACGGTCGCCAATGCGGCGTCGCAGACAATCACCGTAGTCCCCGGCTTCCCGACCGATCAGGCCAAGCTGACCAACGGCAACTTCACGCCCTTCGCCATGTTCTTCGCCAACGCGACGACGATGTACGTCACGGACGAGGGCACGGGCGGCACCGCCGATGCGAGCCACGCGGGCCTCGAGAAGTGGAGCCTCGTCAGCGGCACCTGGCAGCTCGACTACGTGCTGACCAACGGTCTGATTGGCACGGTCGACAGCAACCTGACTGGCTCCGACGGGCCTTGGCCCAACGTGACGACGGTCGGTCTGCGCAACCTGACGGGCGTCGTGAACGCGAGCGCCGGCACCGTGAGCCTCTGGGCGACGACGTCGACGTCGAGCACCTCGGGCGACAACGGCGCCGACCCGAACAAGGTCGTGACGATCACCGACCAGCTCGCCGCGACGACGCCGGCTGCCGTCGCGAGCGAGGCGTTCAGCGTCGTCGCGGGCCCGACCTACGGCACCGTGTACCGCGGCGTCGCTTACGTCCCCTGAGCGGCGTCGTGAGCTTCGTCTCCGTCCTGTAGTTTCCCGATCGCGACACGAGGTACGATGAGGCCCCCGGCGAGCGCGCGCAGGCGCGGGCCGGGGGCCCCGCCGTCGATGGCTCGTTCGGAAATCGGCGGCTGGCGTCGCCACGCGCGCTGCGGGATACTGGGTGGCTCCAGGGAGGAGGCCGTGCCGCACACGTTGCTTCGCTTGTCGCTGGGGATTGCGCTGTACGCGGCTTGCGCGGCCGCGGGTTGCGGCAGCGGATCCAGCGGCGCGGGGTCGAGCAGCGGCGCAGGGTCGAGCTCCGGCGTCGGGTCGAGCAGCGGGGGAGGGAGCGGAAGCGCGTCGGGCGGTACATCCGACGCCGGCGGCGTTCGCCCCGGGAACCCGAACGGCTCCTGCAGCGCAGGCGTGCCTGCCCAGGGGCAACCGGCCGACACGTCGCATCCCACCAGCGTCGTCGGCGCCGGGAGCCCCGCGAGCTGCACCTTCGGCGCGCTCGAGGCGGCGGTCATGCAGGGCGGCGTGATCACCTTCGACTGCGGGAGCGCGCCGCTCGTGATCCCGGTTCCCTCCACGCTGAACCTGCCGACGGACAAGGACACGGTGATCGACGGCGGCGGGCTGATCACGCTCGACGGCGGCGGCGCCGTGCCGATCCTGCGCTTCGACAGCGCCAACTTCCAGGCCAACGAGAGCCGGCTGACGCTGCAGCGCATCGCGCTCGCGAACGGGAAGACGACGCCGACGAAGGCGATCCCGGCGGCCCCGTCGCCGTGCTCCCAGGGATGGGACGACGGCGAGGGTGGGGCGCTCTACATGCGCGACGGGAACCTCACGGTGATCGACTCGGTCTTCACGAACAACCAGGCGGCGCCGCTCGGGCCCGACACCGGCGGCGGAGCGATCTACGTGCTGGGCAGCAAGCACGGCGCGCTGATCGTCGGCAGCACCTTCAGCGGGAACGCGGCGAGCAACGCCGGCGCGGTGGGTGGCCTCTTCACGGAGCTCGACGTGTACGACAGCCTGTTTACCGGGAACGAGGCGGTGGGCAACGGCGCCAACGACGACGACCCCTCGAAGTGCTCGGTCATGAACAACGGACAGAACGAGGTGGGCTCGGGCGGCAACGGCGGAGCGCTCTACAGCGACGGGAACTCGGTCGACGTGCTGCTCTGCGGCGACGAGATCGACGGCAACGCCGCGGGGATGGGCGCGTTCGGCGGAGGGCTCTTCTTCACGAGCAACGACATGATGGGCACGCTCACGATCACCGATACGACGATGATGGGGAACACCGGCGGGTCCTGGACGAACGTGTCGACCGGCAGCGTGAAGAACGCGGGCAGCGCGATCGGCGTGAACGCGAAGAGCATCGCGATCGCCAACTCGAAGCTGCAGGGTTATCCCTGAGGCCGGGAAGGCTCAAACCGCGACCTGGCCCCCATCGACCGACAGAATCGAGCCCGTGACGAACGACGCCCTGTCGGACGCCAGGAACATCACCGCCTCGGCGATTTCTTCGGGTCTGCCCGAACGCTTGAGCGCCACGTGGTCCAGGAACTCGGCCTTGCTCTCCGGCGCGCTGAGGAACCGGTTCAGCATCGGGGTTTCGATCGGCCCTGGAGCGATCGCGTTCACCCGGACGCCGGAGCCCGCGGCTTCGAGAGCTGCCGCTTGCGTCAGGCCGTCGACCGCGTGCTTGCTGGCCGAGTACACGGCCGCGTTGGCCGCACCGACATGCCCGACAATCGACGAAATGTTGACGATGCTTCCGTGCCCTTGGCCGAGCATCACGCGAAGCTCGTGCTTCAAGCTCAGAAGAACGCCGAGCACGTTGGTGTCGAAGACGTCGGCGTAGCTCTCCGCCGTCTGCTCGGTGATCGGACCGCGCTTGCCCTCGGTGCCCGCGTTGTTGACGGCGACGTCGAGTCGACCGAAGCGCTCGACGGTCCTGCCAATCAGCGCGCGCACCTCTTCATCGTGGCGAACGTCGGTGCGTACGAACTCGGCCTCCGCCCCCGAGAGCATCTCCTCGTCCACGCTGTCCTCGTCCGTGCCGTGGAGGCCGAACCCGGCATGGGCACCGGCGGCTCCGGCCCGAGCCGCCCCCAACCTGCGGAGCTCCGCCGCCAGAGCCTGGCCCTCCTCGTCGTGGCGACCGGACACGATGATTCGCGCGCCCTCGCGCGCAAACGCCAGCGCCGTAGCGCGTCCGATCCCCGTGAGGGCGCCCGTGATGAGAACAACTGGAGTGTCCATCTGATCCTCCTCACCCGCCCGACGGCTGCTCGCGGTGCCCGCCGAACTGAAAGCGCATCGCCGAGAGCAGCTTGTCGGCGAATTCGGCCCTGCCACGCGAGTCGAGGCGCTCGAAGAGCGCGGCGCTGAGCACGGGGACCGGCACCGACTCTTCGATGGCCGCGGCCAGCGTCCAACGGCCCTCCCCCGAGTCAGCGACCCGCCCCTCGAAGTTCGCGAGGTCTGGACTCTCGCTGAGGGAAGCGGCAGTCAGGTCGAGCAGCCAGGAGCCAATCACGCTGCCACGGCGCCAGAGCTCGGCGATGTCAGGCAAGTTGAATCGGTATTGGTAGAGCTCGCGGTCGCGTAGCGGGGCGGTCTCGGCATTGTCCTCACGCTGCCGCAGCCCAGCGTCTGCGCCGTGCAGGACGTTGAAGCCCTCCGCGTAAGCCTGCATCACGCCGTACTCGATTCCGTTGTGCACCATCTTGACGAAGTGGCCCGCGCCGCTCGGGCCGCAGTGGAGGTAGCCCTGCTCCGCAGTGCCGCCGGCCTTGTCCCGGCCGGGTGTGCGCAGGATGTCGCCGGCGCCCGGCGCCAGGGCCCGGAAGAGCGGGTCGAGCCGCTGCACGGTGTCCTGCTCGCCGCCGATCATCATGCAATAGCCGCGCTCCAGACCCCACACGCCGCCGCTCACGCCAACATCCACGTAGCGCAACCTCTTGGGGCCGAGCTTCCTGGCGCGACGGATGTCGTCTCGATAGTAGGAATTGCCGCCATCGATGACGACATCGTCCGGCTCGAGCATGGGCGCGAGCGCATCCAACGTTTCATCGACGACGGCCGCGGGCAGCATCAGCCAGGCAACGCGCGGCCTGGCGAGTTTGCGGACCCAATCGTCCAGGCTCTCGGCCGCGACCGCGCCCTGCCGCGCGAGCTCTTGCCGAGGCTGGGGAGATCGATTGTAGACCACGCACTCGTGGCCGGCCCTCATGAGGCGTCGCACCATGTTGGCGCCCATCCGGCCCAACCCGAACAGTCCCAGTTGCATCGCTTGGGTCCTTTCCACCGCGTCCGCCCGATGGAGGCGCCCGGGTCGTCGACCCGTGTTGCCGGTCGTTGCGAGTGTTGCGAACACCGCGCCACGCCGGTTTTCCTCGATGCGCCGAGACGCCGATGGGGCTCGGCTGCCGGCGCTGACATGGACCATGCATCCCGTTGCCAGGCAAGGAGCCTCGTGGCCCGACCCTCGTGCCGTGCCCGAGCCGCACGCAGATGAAGGCCATTCAGCTCAATCGGTATGGGGAGCCGGCACAGGTCTTGGCTGTTCGGGAGGTCGATCGTCCGGCGCCCGGGAACGGGGAAGTGCGCGTTCGCATCCTCGCCAGTCCCGTGAATCCATCCGATCTCTTGTTCGCCCGCGGATTGTACGCGGGTGTTCAGCCGCGCCTTCCGGCACCGGTCGGGTTCGAGGGCGTCGGCGTCGTGGACGCCGTCGGGCCGCACGTGCAGGACCTCGCCCCCGGACGACGCGTGCTGGTTCTGAATGGCACGGGCGGCAACTGGGCCGAGTATGCAGTCGTGCCGGCAGAGTCTCTCTTCCCGGTGCCCGCAGACATTCCCGACGAGCAGGTCGCCTGCCTGCTCATCAACCCGGCTTCGGCCGTCCTCATGCTCCGGCACGTACTGGCCGTACCCCGAGGCGAATGGCTGCTCCAATCCGCGGCCACGTCCGAGCTGGGTCGCATGATCATCCGATTGGCCGCACACGACGGCATCCGTACGGTGAACGTGGTGCGCCGGCGAGAAGCGGTGCCTGAGCTGCAGCGCCTGGGGGCCGACGCGGTCATCATGTCCTCGGACGGGCCCATCGACGAACAGGTCCGCAGAATCGTCGGCCCGCAGGGCGTCCGATACGCCATCGATCCCGTCGTCGGTGAAACGGGAACGCAGGTGTACCAGTCCCTCGGCGACGAGGGCCGGATGCTCGTCTACGGCTCGCTGACCAAGGAACCGATCCGCGTGGGAGCGGACCCGCAATCCATTCTGGCGGGCCGCCGGATACTCGAAGTGTTCTGGCTGGGCTACTGGTTGCCGCGGCTCGAGAGGGCAGGGAGACAGAAGTTGACCGAGGAGGTCGCCGCTCTGTGGCGCGACGGCATTCTCGTGACTTCAATCGGGCGCCGCTTCTCACTCGACGAGATTGCGGCTGCCGTCGCGCAATCCGAGCAGAGCGGCCGGCAAGGGAAGACCCTCCTCGTCCCCACGAGCCAGTAAACTTTCACTACGGAGGCGCGCAGTTGCTGCCGCAAAGCCCTCCCAGGCACTCCCCCGTACAGCACGCCGCTGCGGCGGCGCACGCGCCCCCCGTGCGCTCGCAGCTCGCGGTGTAGGGAGCGCACGCGGGCGGATTGCCGGCGCAGTTCATGCTGCAGCAGTCTGCGTTCTGCGAGCAGCTCGCGCCGTCGCTCGAGCACGTCCCGTCGCAGATGGTCTCGTCCGGGTAGTTCACGGCGCGGCATTTCCCCACGCAGCAATCGCCGTCTTGCTGCGCAAGCCCGGTGACGGGCCGTCCCGGGTCCTATAGCATCGCGCCACGTTCACGCGGCTTGTCGTGAAAGCTCCGTGAGCGCTAGCGAGGCGCGATGGCGAGTCGGGCGGAAGTACTACGGCGCTTGTGGGCAGACTCCGTCGAGCTCCGCGTAGGCCCGGACACGTACCTCGCGATCTCCCAAATTCTTCTGTCCGGCTCCGACACCGATCTCGTCGTTACCCAGTTCCAAGCCCGCTGGATCCTCGACGAGTGGGTCCACCGCCAATCGCTCGCACGGTCAGCTTGCCTCGAAGTCTTGGGCGTCCTTGGCCACCACCGAAACGACTTCTCGAGGGCTACGGATCACGAGATCGAGGAGAACCTCGGCCGCGCGGTGGACGAGGGCAGACTCGTGCTCGTACTCCTGCCGCGAGACCAGCTCACAGCTCCGCCCCGGCCCGAGCCGCTGGTTATTGCACGGCCCCGGTCTGCGCCGACTCCAACGCGCACCTTCCGGTATCCGGTGACGGTCCTCGACGATGCGGGGAAGCCCGTACGCGGAGTGAACCTGAAATTCGACTTCGATGGCACACCCCGGATGACGACCAGCAACGACGCTGGCGACGGTACGACCGACTGGTCCGAAGACGCGCCGGCAACCGTCAAGGTCCTCGACCTGCCGGGGCTGCGTACGAGACTGAAAGATACCTGGCAAGCTGCGCCGCCAGAGATTGCCGACGGAGCCGTGCAGCGCGTGGACGCCGCCGCGGTGGATTTCGCGGTCCGGTCGGGAGCGCGCACGACGATCGTGCTGGCGCGGCCGCCGGTCTGGCGAGTGCGTATGGTCGGACTGATCTTCGACGCAGACAAGTGCTTCCTCCTGCCGCAAGCGCTCGACGGGATTCGCTCGATCGTCTCGATGCACAAGACGCACCCCGCAGCAAAGGTGCTGATCGTCGGGCATGAAGGCGGCGACGAGGTGACGGGCGGCGTCGACCTCGCGCTCGGTCGCGCGAAGATCCTCGCGGCGTACCTGACCAGCAAACCGGACGACTGGCTTGCTTGGTTCGGCGCGGACAAGTCGGCGCGGCAGCGCTGGGGCGTGCGCGAGGTGCAGCTGATGCTCTCGGCCTTGACGAAAAAGGACGGCAGGCCCTTTTACCAGGGGAGCGCGCCGGGCGTCATCGACGATGCGACGGCGGCCGCGCTCAAGGCCTTCCAAACCGCCAACGGCCTTTCCGCAGACGGCAAGGCCGGCGCCGCGACGCGCAAGGCGCTCGTCTCGAGGTACATGGCGCTCGAGGATACTTCTCTGACGGCCGGCGTGGATCCCGTGGCTCACGGGTGCACCGGGCACCAGGACGACACACTGACCGACGACGGGCTCCAGCCGGACGATCGCCGCCTGGAGGTGCTCTTCTTCGACGGAGACATCGACCCGGCGCCGTCCGGAGAGACGTCGGACGCAGGCTCGCCGGAATACGCGGACTGGCATGCGAGATTGGCGAAGACGGTGGATTTCGAGAATCACGGAATACACGTGCAAATCGTCGACACGACCAAGCAGCCCGTCGCCTTCGCCACCGCTCACCTCGAGGGACCGACGCAGGCAGACACGACCGCCGACGAGCACGGTTTCGTAACGTTCTGGGGGCTGGTCGCGGGTCAGTACACGCTGACCGCAACGACCAAGACCGGCAGGCCGGTAACGTCAGCCAGAATCACCTACCCCACCGCGAAGACGATTGAGGGTGCGCGCAAGGTGGCCTCGAGCGACCAAGCGAGCAGCGCGAGCTGACAAGTCACCCGAACGGGTGACGCCCTCGAACGAATCCTTCTCCCGACGCTGCGTGCATGGACGCGGTACTCGGGTTAGCGTCTCCGTCGCGAATGAGGACCACCAAGCCGCGGTTTGACCGGCGCGCGCGGGGGGCGAGGACGCAGGCGTCTTCGTCGCAGGTGGTCCGTTGAGCAACACCCAGGCGCCGCCGGGGGCGACTGGAGGGGCGCTGGCAGCCGGGACGCCGGCGGGCGACGATCCGCCCTCGTCGTCGCAAACGGTCGATGACGATACACCGGACTCCAGCGGCACGGACGACTCGGACTCGGACGGCTCGGATTCGGGGGACTCGGACGGCTCGGATTCGGGGGACTCCGACGGCTCGGATTCGGGGGACTCGGACGGCTCGGATTCGGGGGACTCGGACGGCTCGGACTCGGACGATTCGGACGATTCGGACTCGGCTCCGGACAGCGGCGACGCGTCCCCGCCCTCCTCGCAAGCGCCCGACAGCGGTGGGTGCGCCGAGATCCCGGCGGCGCCGCACGCCGTCCTGGTGGCCAGCGTGCAGGTCAACGTAGAGCTTCCACGGTCCACCGACGAAGCCAGCCAGATGCCGTACAAGTTCACGCTGACGAACGACGACGGGAGCTACTCGAAGACGCTCACGCTCGCGTCCGACTGCAAGGCCGGAGACAGCGATGGCACGTCCGTCCTCACGTTCGAGGACCTGACCGAGGACCACACCTATTCCCTTCAATGCGACGACGGCGACACGACCTACGACCTGTTTCAGGGCGTGTCCTACGAGGACATCCCGAACCTGACTCCGGCGGCGCCGCCCACAGACCTGGGCGTGGGCGACCACTTCACGAAGATGCAGTCGGACGACGACGCCTTCGCCGCCGCCGTGGCTCCGCTCGATAGCCTCGACGGGATTCCCAGCCACGACCCCGAGAACGCGTCCGACCCGGAGGCCGCAGGCGACGGCGACGGGGCGGGCAGCCCAGACACGGGGGGAGCCTCGTCGTGAGCGTCGGCGATCCGGTGTTCGTCGCGAGCGCTTTCGGCGGGGGCGCCATCCCACCCACGGTCGGGTTGGGAATCCCTCTCTACGTCGTCCACGCCACGTTCTCGCATCCGGTCACGGGTGCGGACACGCCCCTGCCGCCCCACCACTGGGCCTTGGTCGAGATCGGCGGCGGGACTCTCGTCTCGGTCAGCGGCCCGAGCGACCCCGTCTCCGGGATCTGCGTCATCAACGACGTGGCGGACCCCGGGCCGGGGCCCTTCACGCTGGGCTTCGTGCCGGCGCCCGCCGACGTCCGGCAGCTCCTCATCGCCAACGACGAGGCGTGGGTCGACCTGGGTGGCTCGCCGCTTCCATGGGCCGCTCCGCAGCCCGACCGCACCCAGCTCGAGACGCGCAATCTGTTCCGGATCCCCGCGTGGACGACCCAGCGAAAGGCGACCCGCGGAGGCGGATTCAAGGACTGGCCGAGCAAGGCGTCCGCCGATTCGCAGAACAGCGGCGTCCTCACTCGAGACGACGTGTTCCGCAAGTCCTACGGGACTCCCGCGAAGCCCTGGGAAATCGCCATCGACCTCAACTGGGTGCACGCGACGCTGAAGTACTTCTTCTTCGATTGGGGGCGCGACAAGGAGGCCCAGCTACCCGCGGGCCTGATCGTCGACGCCGTCCCGACGCGGCCCGACAGTGTCATCACGCGGTTCGGGGCGGGGACGACCGTCCAGAACACCGACAGCTCGATCCGCATGCTCATCGAGGCGGACAAGACGCACTGGGAAGGCATGAGCTTCCAGTTCCGGACGCCCGACGGATCGCGTGTGGACCTGACCATGCCCGAGCCGCCGGGCGGCGCAAAGGACACGCGCCTCGTCTCGACGGCGCCGGTGCCGACCGACCGCAACGTCAGAAACCTGATTCCGACCTTGTGGCATTCGCTGGGTCATCGCTGCAAGGTGAGCGCCGGGGGCAAGGACTACGGGAACGAGTGGACGCACATCTGCCGGTTCCTGGCTCAAGACGGGCAGACGGACGTGACGGCGGAGTTCCGGCTCGAGGACGTTGTGCTCGTCGACAACGCCGGAAAGGCCCTGGATGCGCTGAGGGGGCGCCCCACTCTCTTCGACCATTTCTTGAAGATCATCGACCCGGTCGCGTCCCGCCCCCATCAATCCGATACCACGGCCGACCGCGGTTTCATCATCGCCGACAAGGTGTTCACGATCGGCCAAGGGACGCTGACGTCAGGCCAGAAGCGTCTCGAGCTCTCGACGCGGCTGGTGCACCTCGAGGGAACGCTGTTCGATCTTCGCGACGACCGTGTCGTGGGCGACCTGGGCAGGACCCCCTTGATTGGAGCGAGGGCGGCGGTCCAGAACGCGCACCCCTTCGCGGACTACACGCAAGGGAATCCGTTCCTGCTCAAGAATGGCCTCTACGAGCTCCACTTCATCGACGTGCCCGGAGTGCAGGACCCGGTCGCGCACACGCAGCTAGGCCACATGCTCGTGTACATGGCGTGCCAAATCGACGAGAAGGCCCTGGCGGATCTGGCCTCGGGGCCGAACAGCAAGGTCGACAAGTTTTTCCGGATCTTCACGAACGCGGCAGAGCGCTGGAGCCAGGGATGCCCCGGCGTTCCCGCATCGACGAAGGACTACCGGATCGTAGCCAAGGACACGGCGCAGAGGACGATGGTCATTCGACCGCGAATGTTCTTCGGTCAGGTGTTCGACCCAGGCACCTTCTCGAACCGCGCCATGCTCAAGATTGGCTTTGGGAAAGCCGGCTCGGGCTCTCGATCGTCGACGAGCATGGTCGACAGTTCCTGGTGGTCGAACCGCGGACAGATGACGCTCTTCGACTCCGATATCGACATGTCTGCCGCTGGGAACGTGGGCTCAGGTCAAGACTCCGACGGGTTCAGCGCTGCCTGGCACACGCTGGCGCACGAGCTCGGTCATGCGATGGGGCTGCCCGACGACTACGGGGAGGAGCTCACCCCCGACACGGTGGACAAGAACCTAGGTATCGTTGATCCGCGAGTCCTGGGATACGGGCAGAAAAGAGAGGGCAATTATCCATCGGATTACCGGCCGTTCTACGGGGACAAGCTTGGGATCATGAACGAGAATGCGCTTCCGCGACTTCGGTACTATTGGCATCACGTCACCGCGCTCGGCAACGATCCTGCGTTCCAGTCCCTGGCCGGCAAGCCGTTTCGCATTCGACACGAGGGGTTGGGGGGTGGCCTGGAGTTCGTGCAACCCATCGACGAGATGGCGAACCCGTTCCAACCGCTCTTCTTCGACGTGGCGATTCCGGGCACGTTCGCAAAGTGCGCTCTCTTTCCGGTGGGCCAGGACGAGGGCACTGTTGAGGCGATGTGGGCTCCGCCGACGGCGACCACCTCGACCCGTGCGGTCGGAGCCCGGTTCGACGGCATTCTCGTGGTGCGCGCGCGGGTGTGCTTCGGTTTCGACGGCACCGTCGCGGCGAACGAGCAATGGAAGACCGTCGCCGACAAGTTTTGGAACCGCCTCTACGACGATCAACATCGAGAGCGCATTCGATTCTCTCTCACTGGCGGCTCGAAGCTCTCGCGCATCGCCATTGTGATCCTGCCCTTGTGCAAGGTGGGACCGGCCGACAACGACGACTTCGCCATGAACATCTCGAACAAGATACCCATTCCACCAAACCCGTTCGATGCGGCGACTGTGCCCAGCACGGTCGACATCGACATCGCGCACTTCAACGTGTTCAGCGTTCTCCGCGCGATCCTCGGGTTGAGGACCAGCACGGGCAGCCCCTCGAGAGCAGACACATCCGCGCTGACCGCCCCGGACTTCGCCAAGGTTGCCGCCCTCGTCGATACCCAGTTGGGGGACCCGCCTGGGACGCGCACCGTCGTGGCGCTATGACCAGGGTTCGCGTCTACTCTGCCCTTTTCATGCTGGCAGCGATCGGACCGGCATGTTCCGCCCCTAGATGTGGCAAATCCAATGAGGCTCCCGTGCACGACGTCCCCGCCTCCCCCGACCTGCGCTTCTCGCGGACCGACGTCTCGAGCTCCGAGAGCCCTCATGCGTCGGCCAACCGCAGCGGCCGGGTTGCGGCCGCACCGCGCGCCTACACGCACCTGGTCGCGGTGAGACGCATCGACGACGGCCCGGTTCCCACCGACATACCGCATTTCATCGACGTTCCCCCCAGGCGGGGGGCGCTCGTGGTGGAGCGACTGGGCCCTTACGATGGAAGATACGAGGTCCGCACGGCAACGGGCGAACTAACCGTCGCGCGGAGGATGAGTTCCGTCGGCGCCCACGTACTCGCCCGTGACGAGGGTTGCTTTGCGGTCGGACAATTCATCCCCTGGACCGATCGCAGCGAGGAGACGGCAGCGGGCGAGAACTTGAACCAGGGGGAGAGCTGCTTGCCAGCACGGTCCTCGCCGGGGCGGTTCGAAAACTGGTGGCCAGTCCGGACGGGCAGATCCCGGATCGCGCGCCTCGTCCGGACTACACGCGCGTCGAAGCCAGCCCGGTCGCTGGTTCGGGTGGTCGCTACTGGGCAGACATGATCGAAGAGCCCTCGGTCGGCGCCATCGACGGGTCCGGCAACACGATCTTGGCGCTCTCGAGCGGACGGATGCGCGTGCTCTTGCCCGGCGGAGACGGTAACCACAACGCTGCGGTGGGGCTCGACGCGCCGATCGCACCTTCGGCGACGGATTCTGAGCGTCGTCTCCCCCTTCGCCCTCGTGCTGTACGGCGGCGGCGACGCGGGCCGCCTGGCGTCGAGCCGAAGCGAGGGGGCGCGCTCCTCACGAGTCGACGCGCGCAGGCCCGACGGCTCGCTCGCGTGGAGCGCGACGACACCGTTTGTCGCGATGCAGCCGCCCCTCGACGGACAGGGTCAGATTCTACGTCGCCGGGGCAGGGCTCGCGGCGCTCGATCTCGAGGGCCGCACGCTGTGGTCGTTGCCCCAGTCGACTCCGCTCCGCGCCCAGGCTTTCGCCGAGGGCACGCTGGTGGTCGTGAAGGGGACGCAACTCCAGATCGTCGGCCGCGACGGCACCGTGCGCCAGACGTTCGGCGCGGAGGAGGAGCTGACGAGCTACCCCGCCATTGCGGCCGACGGCTCGGTGTGGGTGGCGTCCGTCAAGACACTGTACAGGCTGCAGTAGGCGAGTGCTCCCTCGCGCCTCGCGTCCGCCTCGTGTCGAGACGATCGCCCTCGTCGTGCAGCTCGCCGTGGTCGGCGGGGTGCTTGGGTCGCTGTTGGCGGCGGCCCAACCCTCGCTCCAGAACGCATTCGTCGCCGAGGGCATCGGTGCGGGAGCGCTCGTCGCCTGGCGCGCGAGCCGTGCGAAGACCCATCGCGGGCGCCTTGCGTGGAGCGTCCTCGCGGGCGTGGCGTTCGGAGAGCTCATCTTCGCTCCGCTCGCGATCCAGCTGCGCGACCCCGCGCTGTTCCTCTCGGGCGCGTCGATCGGCGTCTTCCTCACGGCGCCCATGTTCGTGCTGATGCTGCCCGCGTTCGCCTTCCGCACGCGGGCCGCGCGCGCGCGCGCCGGCTCCGTCTTGCATCGAGCGGACACTCTCGCGACCTGGGCCGGGAGCTGCGCGTCGATCGCGCTCCTGGGGCTCGCGCACCAACCGGTCGTCCTCGTGGGCTACGCTCGCGTCGACCTGAGCCTCGCCTTCGTCGCGCTGAGCGCGGCGACTACCCTGGCGGTCGTCGCGATCGACGTGCGCGCGTGGACCGCCCTCGCGCGGATCGACCGCTCGCGCGCGTCCGGAGTGGCGATGCCCACCGGGACGCCTCGCGACGTCGGCGTGGGTTCTGACACGGAGGTCCGCATCCAGACGTCTACCCCGTTCCGCGGCGCCGAGACGCTGACCGAGCTCACCGTCGGCAGCGTCCGCCTCGCACGGCAGGCGCTCGCGTTATCCCTCCTGGCGGACATCCTGTCCTTCGCGTTCTGCACCGCGGTGCTCGGCTGGAAGATGTGGAGCAGTGGGGATGAGACTCCCGTGCACGACGTCGCCGCCTCCCCCGACCTGCGCTTCGCGCGGACCGACGTCTTGAGCTCCGAAAGCCCTCATGCGTCGGCCAGCCGCAGCGGCCGAGTCGCGGTCGCACCGCGCGCCTACTCGCGCCTGGTCGCGGTGAGACGCATCGACGACGGCCCCGCTCCCACCGACATACCGCGTTTTGTCAATGTCCCCCCCAAGGGGGGCGGGATCGTGCTGGAGCGGCTGGGCCCTTACGACGGAGGCTACGAGGTCCGCACGGCAACGGGCGAACTCACCGTCACCCGAGAAATGTTCTCGGTCGGGGCCCACGTGCTCGCTCGTGACGAGGGTTGTTACGCCGTGGGACGACTTATCCCCTGGACCGATCGGAACCAAGCGACGCCACCGGGCGAGAACATGAACCAGGGAGGAGAGCTGCTCGCCAGCGCGGTCGTCGCCGGCGCGGTTCGAAAGCTGGTCACCACTCCAGCCGCGCAAACCCCCGATCGCCCCCTGAATCCGGACTACACGCGCGTCGAAGCCAGCCCCGTCGCTGGTTGGGGTGCTGTCTACTGGGACTTCGCAATCGACCAGCCCTCGGTCGGCGCCATCGACGGGTCCGGCAACACGATCTGGCGCTCTCGAGTGGACGGATGCGCGTGCTGCTGCCCGGCGGAGACGGTCACGGCAACGCAGTGGTGGGGCTCGACGCGCCGATCGCACCTTCCGGGACGGATCTTGAGCGTCGTCTCCCCCTTCGCCGTCGTGCTGTACGGTGGCGGCGACGCGGGCCTCCTGGCGTCGAGCCGAAGCCAGGGCGCCCACTCCTCACGAGTCGACGCGCGCAGGCCCAACGGATCGCTCGCATGGAGCGCGACGATACCGTTTCTCGTCATGCAGCCGCCCGTCGACGGCCAGGGTCAGATCTACCTCGCCGGGGCAGGGCTCGCGGCGCTCGATCTCGAGGGCCGCACGCTGTGGTCGTTGCCCCAGTCGACTCCCCTGCGAGCCCAGGCTTTCTCCGACGGCACGCTGGTGCTCGTGAAGGGGACGCAACTCCAGAATCGTCGGCCGCGACGGCACCGTGCACCAGTCGTTCGGCGCGGAGGAGGAGCTCACGAGCTACCCCGCCATTGCGGCCGACGGCTCGGTGTGGGTGGCGTCCGTCAAGACACTGTACAGGCTGGAGTAGCGACACATCCGTGGAGCGAAGCGCCCCTCAGCGCGTCGCCTCGATGACGTTCACGCGCCTTCGACGGAGACCTTGTTCATCTTGACCGGAGTCACCGGCCTATGGTCGCCGCGAGCACCCCGCGACACTACGGCGGCGCGCAGTTGCTGCCGCAGAGCCCCCCGAGGCACTCCCCCGTACAGCACGCCGCTGCGGCGGCGCACGCGCCCCCCGTGCGCTCGCAGCTCGCGGTGTAGGGAGCGCACGCGGGCGGATTGCCGGCGCAGTTCATGCTGCAGCAGTCTGCGTTCTGCGAGCAGCTCGCGCCGTCGCTCGAGCACGTCCCGTCGCAGATGGTCTCGTCCGGGTAGTTCACGGCGCGGCATTTCCCCACGCAGCAATCGCCGTCTTGCCCGCACAGCGCGCCGCTCGGCCGGCAGCTCCCCGGGCCGAAGTCGCAGCGCCCGACGGCGTCGCAGCTTGCGCAGCACGCGCCGCACGCCTCGCCGGTAGGCAAGCAGGGCGCCGTGGGATTGGCCGCGCACTGGCCGCTCGCTCCTGCCTCCGCCCCCACGCACTGGCCGCTGCAGCATTCGGAGCCCGTCACGCAGTCCTGGCCCACCTTGATGCACGAGTGGCCTGCGATGCACACGCCGTTGCGGCAAGCCATCGCGCAGCAGTCGAGCGACCAGGTGCACGGCGCGCCCACCGGTAGGCAGTAGTTCAGGCACGTGCGACGGCCGCTGCCGGGCGTGGGCTCGCACCGCCCGCTGCAGCACTGGCTGCGTGTGGTGCACGATACGCCCGGCCCCGAGCACGTCCCCTCCTCGAGGCACGCGCCCTGGTCGCATCGGCCCGTGCAGCAGTCCGCAGAGGCGGCGCAGGTCTGGCCGTTCGCGAGGCAAGCGTGGCTCGCGACCGGAGAGCACGCGGCGTCGCCCCCGTCGGCGGAGCTCTCGAGGGTCGTCCCGTCGGAGGCGTGCGAGGCGTCGGACCGGGCTTCGGCGGCTGCGTCGAAAGTCGCGGGCACCGAGGCGTCGGCCGGCGATGGACGCCCCCCGAGCTCGATGTCCTCTCGCCCGCAGCCTGCGACCGCGACGAAAAGGACGCTCGCGAGAAAGGCGCTCGGGACCGACTTCATGCTCAAAACACCGTGGTCGTGGCCTGCGCGCCGAACTCGAGGGAGATCGGCCAGCTCTCGAGGGCGACCGCGCCGCCGACCAGGTATCGCTGGTAACGCAGCGAGAAGGACGAGGCCACGTACGGGCCTACGTCGAGCGGGCCGACGAGGCGAATGGGGAGCGCGATGCCCAGGTCGAGGGACGGATTGACCCGCACGATCGAGACGGGGGCGCTCGCGCCGGCGACCGTGGCGTCGAGGCGGCTCGCGTGGGCCGAGGCTCCGGCGAACGGCACGAGCGCGACCGCGTCTCCGAGCCGGATCCATCGATGGAGCGCCGCCGACAGCGCGACCTCGCGCAGGACCCCCGAGAGCGAATCGGTGGCGAAGCTCGCGCCGGTCGTGAACGCACCGCGTATCGAGATTCCCCAGCTGTCCGGTCCGCGCGCGGGCCACACCGTGGCTCCGAGGATCATCCACGGCTCGGTCTCGTCGGCCGCGAAGACGCGAGCGCCGCCGGTGACCTGCAGGCGCAAGAGACCCGGCCAGGGCGCGCGCGCCGGCGGGGCCGCGCCGAAGCGCTCGGCCTGCGGAGCCAGAATCGGTAGCTCGCAGGAGCGTCTTCAGGCTCAAGGCGACGGCGGCCGCGCCGGGTCCGTCGAAGGGCGGGACCTGCGGCTGCACGCGCGAGCTGACGTGCTGGGTTTCGGCGTCGTACACCCAGACGGCCGACCGCGCGTCGGCGGCCGAGACCCAGACCAGAGCGCCGACGCCGAACGTCGTCGCCAGCGCGCGGGCTTCCACGGCCGCCTCCGGCAGCGATCGCGGGAGCGGCTGCACGTCCACGGCGACGACCTGCACCGACCAGGCGGAGAGTGCGATCGAGGCCGAGCGAAGGAGCTCGGCGTCGGGGTTGACCAGCGCGACCCGCCGAACCTCGCCCCAGGCGGTCGACGACAGGAGGCACGCGAACGCAATCGACTTCGGCAGGGCACTACGACGCATGACGGCGGGCCGAGCTCACCTCGTTCTGTCGAGCAGCAGGTGGGCGTCGTCGGCGTTGGCGCCCTGCGGGAACGCGGCGAGGTACTCCGTGAGGAGGGCGCGGGCCTCGCCCTTTTGGCCGCGGGCGGCGTAGAGCCTTCCCTGGGCGAAGAGGGCGTCGGCCAGCCACGAATCGCGACGCGCCGCCACCTGGCGGTACATCGCGACGGCGCGCGCGGGGTCGGTCGCTTCGAGGCGCGCGGCGGACTCGTACAGCTCCTGCGACGGCGGGCCGGGAGGGGGCGCGGCGGCGGTCACGGGCTCGGGCGTGTCCGCGGCTTTCTCCGTCCGACGCCGGACGGCAGCAGCGCCCGGGCCATGCTTCCTCGCGCGTGGCGGAATCCGGCGGCGGCGTCTCCGCTTGCAGCGCCGGAGGGGAGGATGAGGCTCCCGCATCGCTCGAGGGAGCGCTCGCCGCGGCGGAGGGCTCCGAGCTCTGCCACGAGTCGCCGGCGTTCACGCGCACGGTCTTCCCGCGCGCGACGACCTCGACGGTGCCCCGCTCGACGTCGACGCTCGCCGCGTCCTCGGCTCGCGAGACCCGGAACCGCGTGCCGACGACGCGGACGCGGACCTCGCCCGCCTGGACCACGAACCCCGCTCGGGCAACGCGCTTCTCGACGTCGAGCGTGACGCTGCCGCGATCGAGGACGACCAGCACGCCGCGTGTCGCGTCGCCGTTGACGACCACCGCCGACTCCGGCCCGAGGTCTAGCCACATGCCGTCGAGCACCACGTGAGAGCCGGTCGGGCCCGTCGCGATGCGCGAAGGGTCCGCGAGAACGGTCCCGGTGGCCGTGGCCGAGCGCCACTTCCACGAAGCGCCCGCCAGCAGCAGCAGCGTCGCGGCTGCCGCCCACCACCACGCGCGGCCGAAGACCCGCGTGCGACCGCCCGCGGACGGCGCCGGGGTGTCGGCGCCCGGTGCGATCTGCCCGTAGACCGCCTGCCGGATGCGCGCCCAGCGCGGCTCGCTCAGCGGCTCGACCTCGACGCGGATCCTGGCTTTCACGTTCCCCCGTCCCGTTCTGCGCTCCGCGAAGCCCCCAGGAAGTCGGCGAGCACGGCGTCCTTTCGCGCGCGATTCTCCAGGGTGTGACGGGCCCGCCATACGCGCGACTTGGTCGCGACGAGAGACGACTCCATCAGCGTGGCGACCTCCTTCATCGCGCGCCCGTCGATCACGTGCAGCGTGAACGCCAGCCGTTGCTTGGGATCCAGGCGGTCGAGCTCCGCGTACAGGCGCCGCGTCGCCTCGCGGGCGAGGATCTGCGCCTCGGCGCTCGCCGACACAGGCTCGACGGAGACGACGGCCAGCCGCGGCGCGCGGGGCTTGCGCGCGAAATACGCGTACGCGACGCGCACCGTGCATCGATCGATCCACGTGCGCAAGCTCGCCTCGCCGCGGAAGCCTCGCAGCGAGCGGTACACCTCGGAGAACGCGTCCTGGACGAGGTCCTCCATGTCGCGGTTCGAGCCCAGCATGCGAAAGAGCGTCGCGTGGATGTGGCGGCGCTCGCGCTCGAAGAGCTCACGCTGCGCCGCCGGGTCACCCGCGACGCATCGAGCCGCCAGGTCCAGGTCCTCCCGCGGCCCGGCCACCGTCTCCGACCCTGCGCGCCGAAGCCCCGACGGAGCGTCGGGCGCAGGCGACTTCACGGCGGGATCGGACGCGCGCACGGAACCTATGGTGTGCGCCACGCCTCGAGAAGTTGCACTCACGTTCGAGCGTCGCTCGAATCGGCCGCGCGGCGCGGAAATTTCTGCCGGCGCAAGAGCATGGTCGCCAGCAGCCCGAGGCCGCCTGCGAGCGCCCCCGGAGCGGGTGGCGCGCCGGTGACCCGGCAGGAGCACCCCGCTTTCCCGCCGTACGCTCCGCCGAAGTCGCTGCCGGCGACGGAGCCGTCGTTCCCGCCGTCTTCGGGCGTGACCGAGCTCGTGCCGCTCGACGATCCCGACGAGCTCGTCGAGGAGCCGCCGGGTGGCGCTCCGCCGGAGGACCCCGTCGATCCTCCCGAAGATCCCGTCGAACCACCGGAGGATCCCGTCGACGAGCCGCTGCTGCTTGCGCCGGCTTCGGCCGCGGTTCCGCTGGAGCCGCCGCTGGACGAGCCGCTCGTCGAACCGCCGCTGGACGAGCCGCTGCTCGAGCCGCCGGGTGGAGCGCAGGGGGGCGGCGTGTACCCGGGATCCGCGGCGTGGATCTGCGCGGCGACGAAGCTCTGCTCGATGTCGACTCGCTGATAGAGCCCGACTTCGCAGGCCGAGTCCGTGTGCCGGTTGACGGTCCCGATGATGGCGGGCCCGCATCCGAGGTCGAGCAACGCGGGGCCGCCGGAGTCCCCTTTGCACTCGTGCTCACCCATCGTACCCATCGGGAAGTTCACCCAGTTCGAATCGATGCTCCCGATGACGTCCGTCCCGTAGTGCTTCAGGTGATCGCCGCTCAGGTCGTTGAGGCTGGTGCGGCCGAAACCGACGATACGCGCGGTCTGCCCGACCGCCGACATCGGCAGGGACGAAGCCATCGGGAGGGGGATCGCGGTCGCCGGCGCGGAGAAGCTCGCCGGCAAGATGACGACCGCGGTGTCGCTCTGCATATCCTGGACGTAGTTCGGATCGGGCACGCCATCGGTCGACGTGACCGTCGCGACGGGCATCTGATCGTCGTCTCCGAACGCGATGGCCCAGGACGTGGAGCCCACGACGCAATGGGCGGCCGTCAAGACGACGTGCGGCGAGACGAGCGCGCCCGAGCACGCTCCGGCGCCGCCGACGCGAACGACCGCGGGATCGCTCGGCCATGGGTCGGCCAGTCCGTTGATGATTGGCTCCCATACACGCCCGATGCCTTCCGTCCGGTCCGGGCTTCCGCAGCCCGCCAGCAGCAGGACGCCCGCGCCGGTGGCGACCCGGAGTCGAACCAGACGTCTACGGATGCGCGCGGCCGCCGCTCTCGGAGTCGTCATGCCCCTGTAGTGAGGGACTGGCGCGCCGAGGATGCAGAATTCGACCGCACCGCCTCATCGCCCGACGACCTGGACCTCCATCGTCGAGCCGGTGCACGACCCGTTGCCGGCGATCCCGGCGACCCTCGCCCCCAGGACGTTGCCGACGGCCGTGCCCTTGAACGTGTAGCTCTTCGCGCTGGGCGTGGACGTGTCGTACGCGTAACTCGGGCTGAAGGTCCACGCGGACTTCGTCCAGGTCGACCCATCGGTCGAGAACTGAAGCTCGAGGCCGCTGTCGAAACATCCGTCCCCGTTGGAGTCGACGGTTCCGTTGAAGAACGTGGCCGAGGAAATCGTGTGGCTCGAGGACCAGACGACGCCGGCCGCCTCCCAGTCTGCCGTGCCCTTCTCGCAGGTCGGGGCGAACTTGATGCTCGTCGTGAGGTTGCCGTCGTTGACCCCGGGGGTCGCGGCGCGGTTCGTGTTCGCGAGCTCCGCGGTGTTCTCCGACCAGAGATAGCCGGTGCCGGTCGGAGCGAGGTTGGTGGTGCCCGCGTCGGTGCCGGCGTCGGTGCGGCCGCCGGCGTCCATGGTCGTGCTGGAGTCTCCGGCGTCCGGGCTCGGGCCGTCCAAGGCAGCGTCCGCCCCGTCGCTGGAGTCGTCGCCCTGCGCGTCGCCGCCCGAGCCGCTGCCCTCGAGGCTCGCATCCATGCTGCCGCCGGAGCTGCCGTCGCCACCCTCCGCGCTGCCGCTGGAGCTGCCGCCACCGCTCGAGGCGCTGCTGCGGCTGGTACCCCCGCTGCTGCTCCCGCTACCCGCGCCCGAGGACGACCCGTCGCGGCTCACCGCGGGGGAGCCGTCGTCACCGCCGCTCGACCCGCCGTCGTCGTCCCCCAGCGTGGACATCGCGTGAGCGCAGCCGAACGCTCCCGCGACCGAGAGACACACGACGATGGTACCTCGCATGACCATTCCCATTCCACGGCTCCGGCGCGTGAAGCACCGATGCAGAGGAGATAGAGAGAGGCGACGCGCGAATTCGGGTCAGAGTCGCGCGCCTATTGGCCGCCTGCCGCGCGGATGGTGCGCGAGGTTGTCGTCCGCCAAGCAGGTTGACGTGATGGGTCAATGCGTCTTCCCGGAGAGCCGAACGCGCCGCTCATCTTCACGAAGATGTCGCGCAACCGGAGCCATGAAGGAACCTTGCAGGAGAGGGTTGGGCGCCCACCGCTTCAGCGAACCGAGGTCACCATGCGTACCGTTCTCCGTCGTGCCGCCCAGCAGGTGCTTCTCCCTGGCTGCGCCTTCGTCGCGCTCTGCACATCGAGCTCCAACGCTCGGGCCGCCCAGCCCATTCTCCTTCCCAACTCGCTGGTCATCAGCAGCACCACCTACGACCGGTCCCAGGGAGCCGTCGCGTCGCTGACGGTGGGTACCACCCAGCTTGCCAACACGGCGACGGCGACCATCGGCGCGATCGCGGACGGCAACTACGTCGACGTCTGGAACAACGCAGCGGTCGACGGCAGCTTCGGCGTGACCTCCGCGATCCAGTTGACGGTCCTCGAGCCGCACAGCGGCCACGTGTTCCACGTGGTCCCCGTGCCGGCAGACCAGGTGGTCACGAGCTTCCCCTCGAAGTCCGAGCTCGGCCTTCACATCGCGAAGGATTCGAGCGGAGCCCATCTCGTCTTCGTCAGCTACGCCGGCGCCGGCGTCGGCGCGCTCGACGTGTCGAACTCCGACGCCGTCGCGGGGCAGGATCCGAAGAACCCCGTGAGCTTTGCGTTCGGTCGCAGCTACGCGTTCGCGCGCACGATCGTATCCATGGATGCGCACGCACAGTTCTCCTACACGCCCACGGTCGCCTACGGAGGCAACAACGACCGCTCGGCGCTTCTGGCATCGAATGGGCTCTACTACGCGGTCGGCAACTCCAACAACGGCAGCGTCGCGGCCTTCGGCCCGAACGGCACCACGCCCGACGTCACCGAGACGACGGGCCTCGAGGTCGTCACGCCGATCAACGGAGCCTCCTCGAGCGTGGCCATCCCCGCCAACAACTCGGCGGAGGTCGATCCGCTCATCCAGTACCAGTTTGGCAAAGCCAAGCCCGACAAGCCCGGCAAGGACAACAACTACCGTGGCGTGACCGAGTACGGCGGCGCGCTGTATTTCACGAAGGGCAGCGGCAGCAACGGCATCGACACCGTGTACACCGTCAGCTCGCTCCCCACGGTGGCCGGCGCGGCTGCCGCCCACCAGATCAGCATCGTCCCCGGCTTCCCGACCGATTCGGCCAAGGCGACCGGCGGTAACTTCACGCCCTTCGCCGTGTTCTTCGCCAACGCCACGACGATGTAAGTGACCGACGAGGGCACGGGCAACGCCCTCGACCAGGCGAGCCACGCCGGTCTCGAGAAGTGGAGCCTCGTCGGCGACACCTGGCAGCTCGACTACGTCCTGACGAACAACCTGATTGGCACGGTCGACGGCAACCTGAACGGCGCCGACGGGCAGTACCCCGACGTGACGACGATCGGTCTGCGCAACGTGACCGGCGTCGTCGGCGACGACAGCGTGACGCTCTATGCCACGACGTCGACGTCGAGCGCGTCGGGTGACAACGGTGCCGACCCGAACAAGGTCGTGGTGATCACCGACAAGCTGTCGGCCACGACGTCGGCCGACGTGGCGAACGAATCGTTCCAAGTCGTGCGGGGTCCGGCGTACGGCACGGCCTATCGGGGCGTGGCTTACGTCAGTCCGTAGTGTCTCGGGACAGCCTTTCGCATTTCCCAGGGGCGGCGGTCTTTCACGCGCGACCGCGGGTTTCTCTGCGGAAGGCTGATGGAGCGCCACGGGCCTCCTTCAGCGCGTCCGCGAAGTTCTCGGGCTGCAGGCTCGTGACGATCTCCCAGCGGCGCGAGATTGCCGAAGACTCCTTCGCCACCTCTTGGAGCGTCTCCTTGCTTCGGATTCCGCTGTCGAGGATGTCGAGCGCCCGCGACTGGGCCTGCGGCTCGGCTGTGAGAAAGGAGAGGAACGCCTCGAGCACGACGCGCGCCCGGCCATAAAGCCTGCGCCAGCGGGTGGATGCCGCGGGCATCTCGCGCCGCACGGCCTCGAGCGTGTTCTCGACCAGCCACGCGAGACGCCGCTGTTCGTCCGCCTTGCGTCCGGCGACGATGCTCCGAAGCTCCTCAGCGGCTCGGCCATGCTGCCGTGCTGAGCCAAGTTGGCCTGGGCCCATCGCACGAGCCGCGATCCGGGGTCTGCCTCCTCGCCATCCGCGATGAGCAGGCCGGCCTGCACCCGTTTGCCCTGCGCGAGCAGGACCGACACCACCAGGCCGCGTACGAGCACGAGGGGCAGCCCGCGCACGCCACGTTCCATCGACGGTGATCATGGCACCGACTTCGAGGTCGGACTGGCAGGCTTCCACGACGCGTCGGACCAGCGCAGCCAGCTCCACGCCACGCAGCCCCTCGACGCGGATCCGAATGACCGAGGGACCGGACGCTAGCGCCCGCGGTGACCATGCCTTCACGTTCGAGGCGCAGGAGACCGCGGAGGCGCCGCCCAACGCGGACGTCGAAGAGGTCTGCAACGACCTCGACGCGCTCGCCCTCGCGCCCAAGGAGCTCGCGTCGCCGAAGGGGCTGCAGGAGGGGTACCGAGCTAGCGCGCGGGCGCTGAGCCAAACAGCGCGGTCACGGCTTGCAGACCGGGTCGTCAGCGCCGCCTGCGCGAATCTCCCAAGGGTGCGAAAGTACAGCGTTGCGACGATGACGAACCCACCGAGCCGCCCCCGGCCCCCACCGCCCAGGCAACACGAATCCCGGCACGCCGGTTAGCACCCCGGGGTGCTCGTGCGTCATGCAAGCAGGCGCCACGACCCACACCGCCTGGAGATAGCCATGAACCTCTCGATGATTTCCAATTTTGCGACGCTGACCTGCGTTGCGGCCACCGTCGCGTGTGGCTCCGGACTGTCGGGCTCGAGCGACAAGCCCTCCGTCCTCGCGACCATCCAAGGCACCGTCGTCGGCTCGCAGTCTGCGTCCGGTCCGAGCGACCTGGCGGTGGCCTTCGACTGGGGGAGGCCCGTCAAAGGCGCCATCGAGCTGACGGCAACGAGCACGCCCTTAAGCCCGATGTTTCCCGCCGCGTTCTCCCTCGACCTCACCGAGCTACCGCCCGAGGCCCAGATGGTCGACCTCGCCGCGTTCGCGTGCCAGGGGAACGCCCCGTGTGACAGCCCGAACCCGGCTCCGACGGGGGTACATGTGGCGCTGGGCGTCGTCGTCGTGTACGAGGACAGTAACCACAACGGGCAGCTCGATTTCGTGGCGCCCGGTGCGCCGGCCTACGTGGACGAGGCCGTCGGCACGTCGCGCCCCTACGAGATCATCTATCTCGACAAGCCCGTCCCTCCCGAGTACTCGACCGTCCTTTCCGTAGGCGACGACGGCTCCACTCCCCAGGTGGGCTACAATCTGCTCGCCGAGCACGAGAACGACTGCATAGCGTCAGGCGACGGCGGCTCTGGGTATTGCCACGCCAGCCTCTTCTGGCGGCCGATCAGCACGCCCATCACCCTACAGATGGTCTCCGGCTCGCCGCAGGACCAGGCGAACGCGAACGCCTTCATGTGCACCTCGTATCCGGACACCACCGTTTCCGTGGCGGATACCGGCGTGTCGCCCTCGCCGGTCGAGTCGGTCACCGCCTTCGGGCCGCTCCCTTCGAGCGAGGATCCCCGGCTCACGTGTGTGAGCACCACCTCCTTCCAGTACCTCGAGGGCTGCACGACGACGAGCCCCGGCATCTGTGAGGGCACGACGACGGAGTGCACCAGCCGGGTCACCGTCAATCTCGATCCGGGCGCCTCTCCGCGCAGCGACTGGCCCTGCACGGCGCACAGCTCCTTCTAATGGTCGTGGCGGCAGCACCGGGCGCGGGACCGACGATGACCGGCGGCGAGGAGCTCACGAACGACGAGCTGGCCGATTCTGTATCGGCTCTACGGGTTCTTGCTCCGGCGCCGCTGCCGCGCCCTGCTAAGGCACGAGGACCAGGTGGAGGACGCCCTTCAGAGCGCGTTCGTGAAGATCGTCGAGTCGAAGCAGTCGCTCCAGGCTGCGGGGAACCGGCTGGGCTGGATGTACCGGGTGGTCGATTGGTGCTGCTTCGACGCTCTGCGCCGGCGCAAGGTCCGACAGGCCGAGCCCATCGGCGACCACGAGGACACCGGGCTCGCGGCACCCGGCGTCGACGTCGAAGCGCGAAACGCCGTCGCCCGCGTGCTCCACGAGCTCTCCGAGTCCGAGTACGAGGTGGCCGTCCTCGCGTACGTGGATGGCCTCCCGCAGAGCGAGATCGCCAGGCTGCTTGGCCTGTCCCGTCCCACCATCTGGAAGCGGCTCGTCGCCGTACGCGAACGCGCCGCGAAGCTATTCGAGGTCACCCCGTGAAAGAGATCCCCCAGTGCGAGCATCCGGCCGGGGCCCGTCTCGACGGAGTCGCCACCGGCGACAGCGACGCCGATGCGACGGCTCACGTGGCGTCGTGCGCCGCGTGCTCCGCGTACGTGACGGCCCTGCGCGCGGGCATCGACGCCTTCTCCCGGCAGCATTCGGAGCGGCCGGATGGCTTCGTCGACGCGGTCATCCAGCGTCGCGCGATGGAAACGTCGCGGGAGCCGCCCGAGTCGCGGCGGCCGCTCCCTGCAGGCGCGCGGTCGATTGGCCGCTGGGTTGCCGGCGCGACCTCCGTTCTCGCGCTCGCCGCGATGGCGCTCCTCGTCCTGCGGCCGCGCTCGACCGAGCCTCTCGGCGGCGGCGGTCTGGTCCCCAGCGAGGGCCCGATTCGCTTCAAGGGCGGCGCGCAGGTGGCGGTCATCGTCGACCACCGGGGAGTGCAGACCCGCGAGCTCGGGACCTTGCGCATCGCCCCCGGCGATCGCATCCGCGTCGAGATCGCCCTCGACCACGACTCGCAGGTCACCGCGGGCGTGCTCACCGAGTCGGGGGGCTGGGCCGAGCTGCAAGCGCCGTCCACCTTCGAGACGGGCACGCACTTTTCCGAGAAATCGATTGCGTTCGACGGCGACATCGAGCCAGGATGGGTCATCGTCGGGCCGCCGCCGGTGGTCGAGCGGGCCCGCCGGACGCGCGACTTCGGGATCGTCCACGCCATCCGCATCCATCCCGTTGCTCCGTGAAGCTCCTGCTGCACCTCACCTGCGTGCTCCTGCTCGTGCTCGGGGCGAGGGCTGCGCACGCCGAGCCGCTCCGCATCCTTGTCGCCGCAGGGGCTCCGCGCGGGGTCTCGGCCGACCAGCCGCTCGTTCATCCGCTCGACGACGCGCGCGACGTAGAGGACGTCTTCACCACCCTCGGAGGGATAGCGCCGTCCGACGCCATCCTGCTGCCCGACGCCACCGCCGCGGCGCTGCGAGCCGCGTTCGACCGCGCCGAGGCCCTGGCCCGCGCTCATCCGCCGCAGGAGGTCTCGTTTTTCTTCTACTTCAGCGGTCACGGCGACCAGGAGGCGCTGCACCTCACCGGGGAGGTCCTTCCGATCCGCGAGCTGCAAGAGCGCCTGGCTCGGATGCCTGCCGCGCTGCGCCTGGTGGTCATCGATGCCTGCCGCACCAGCACCGATCGCGCCAAGGGCATGACCACCGAGCCGGGCTTCGCTATCGCGCTGTCGTCCGCGCAGGTCGCCTCCGGTGCTGCGTGGCTCTTCGCGTCGAGCGCCGGCGAGGTGGCGCAAGAGTCCGACGACGTGGGCGGCGCGCTCTTCTCCCACTTCTGGACGACGGGGCTGCGCGGAGCGGCGGACGCGAACGGCGACGGCCGCGTGACGCTGCAGGAGTCCTTCGACTTCGCGTACGCCCAGACCCTGCTGCGATCCGCGCGCTCGGGTGCCACGGTGCAGCGCCCCCAGGAGAAGCTCGAGCTGACCGAGGCCGGCCCGGTCGTGCTCACGGCGCTCTCGACGAACCGGGCGACGCTGATGCTCCCGCCGGACCGAGATGCGCTCTACCTGGTGTACGGCGCGTCCTCGCGATTGCTCGAGGCCGAGGTCTACGCGTCGCCGGACAGGACGACTCTCGTCGCTCTGCCCCCGGGGCGATACGTCGTGCAGCGACGCGTCCAGGCGTCGGGAGGCGTGGCCGAGGTCATGCTTGCCGCAGGGGAGCGGCGCGGGCTCGATCCGGACGCCTTCCGGCCGTTCGCCCCTGCGGCGCTGGCGCTCAAGGGGGAGCTTCGGCTCCGCCCGTGGAGCGTCGCAATCGTGGAAGGCGTGCTGGGCGGGGTGGGCCTCGACGTCGGCGACGAGGGAGGGCTCGAGCTCGAGCGCCGCTTTGGAGATGCCGCGGGAACGCTGCGGGCGTTCGGCGGATGGGGCGTGAGGACGACCGCGGCCAATCATGTCTACGAGAGCTCGGCCGGAGGGGAGGTCGGCGTCGCGCGCCTGTTCCCGCTCTCGACGCGCATGGCGTTTCGACTGGGCCTCGAGCTGCGGGGCGAGTGGGTGCACCAACAAGTGACCCGCAAGGACGCTGCCCGCCTCGAGCAGGTCGGCCTGCCCACGACGGCGACCTTCGCGGGGACGGAGTGGGGCGGCGGCGCGCACGCCGAGGTCCGCTGGGACCTGTCGACGAGCTGGTACTTCAGCGCGCAGGTGCGTGCCCTGGGGCTCGGCGCCAAGACCGATACCGGAGCCGCGGAGGGCAGGGCGCTGCTGGGCGCGTCGCTGGGGCTCGGGGCCGCGCTGCCTTGACGTACCACGGCGCGCTGTCCTCGCAGGGGGAGGGCAAGCCGCGGTGAGCAAGTAATGACCGCACCAGCAGATCCGGCCGTGCGGGGGTGGCACCTTTGACCTTCTACGTGAATCCGCCAAGAGAGCGGGACGGGCGCTGGTCCGCGGCTGTGGCTCGACAAGAACCCACTCGCGCGCAAGATTGACGCATGCCGTCCGCCCGCTTCGCCGGAGCCCTGAAGCTTGCGAACGATCTCCCCGAGGAAGAGAGGTTAGAGCTTGCGCTCCAGCTCGCGCGCACACTGCCGGAGGATTCTCGAGCTCGAGGACGACGAGGACGGGTTCAGCGACGAGTGGAAGCACGAGTATCCGGCGGCGGCTTCGGGACGAGCCGCGCGGCGAGGCGCTGACGTTCGATCAGCTGCGCGAACGCGTCGACAAGATGATCTCGCGCGGCGAATGATTCGCTTTCGAGAAGGCGCCATCCGCGACGTCGCGGAGGCCGCGCGCTGGTACCGGCGCCAACGTCCTGCCTAGCGTCCGAAAGGCAGGTCTTCGAACAGTTCGTGCGCGCTCACGCCCGGTGAGCGCCACCGCTGCGGAGCCTTGGGATCAGGCTCGCGTCGAAGCGTCCTGCGGCCAGCGCCCGGGCGCAGGCGCGGGTGGCGTCGCGGAACGCCGCAAGATCGATCTCGAAGTCCGCGGGCAACGTATCGAGCTTGGCGAGACCCTTCGCGAAGAGGCGCGAGGCCGAGTCGGGGGAGCTCGCTGCGACGAGCTTGTGCAGCGCCGCCGCGATCTGAATGAGGCCCTGGAGAGCGCTACGCGTCGTGGGGTCCTTGTCCTCGCGCCAGTGCTCTTCCCAGGCCTCGTGGGCCTCCCAGAACGCACCCGCATCGAACGCGCGTGCGCCAGCCTCGAACGCGGTGTGGAGCGAAGAGCCCTGCCGCCGGACGCTCAAGGCGGCGCGCGAAGTCGGCCGCGAGGACATGGGCCTCTTGTAGCGCACGTGGACGGCGCAGCCGCTACTTCACGCCCGCCGCAAAAGGTACACGCCGGCGCCCACCAGCCCGATGGCCGCGACCTTCATGGTGGTCACCGGCTCCCGGAAGAACAGCACGCTCATCACGAACGCGGCGACGGCCTCCACCCCGAGGACAATCGTATTCGAGACTCCCACCTGCTGGCCCTTCAGCGCGAGCGCCTGGAGGGTCGCGCCGAAGGCGAACGCTACGTAGACGAGGGCGGCCTGTTTCGGCTGGCGAAGGCCGTCGGAGGCCTTCATGAAAATCGCCCCGGACGCGTAGGAGACCGCGGCGACGAGGTTGAGTACGAGGTCACGCATTCGCTTGGGCCGCTATCCTACCTCGGGCTCGATCACGCCCTTCGGCCGGTCCTGGTGCGCGCTCCACGCGGCAGCGGTTGCGTCCTTCAGCACGCGAAGGCCCTCGACGAGCTCGTCGACTTCGATTGTGAGCGGCGGCAAGAGCTTGAGGACGGTGTCGTCGCGGCCGCAGCGCTCGATGACCAGGCCGTTCTCGAAGCAGCGGGCCGCCACCTCTTTCGCGAGGGCGGGCCCGCCCGCCGCGCCGAGATCCAGCCCCCCGATCATGCCGACGCCGCGAACCGCGCAGCCGGTTGCGAGCGGCGCGATTCGCTCCTTCAACCACTCGTGCATCACACGCGCGCGCTCGGCGATGCGGTCAGGGAAGGCCGGCTGCTGCCAGTACTGCTCGAGGGCCGCCCTGGCCGCGACGAAGGCGAGCTGGTTGCCGCGGAACGTGCCGGTGTGCTGGCCCGGCTTCCACACGTCGAGGTGCGGGCGCATCAGCAGGAGAGCCATCGGCTGTCCGTAGCCGCCGATCGACTTCGCGAGGCAGACCATGTCGGGCACGATGCCGGCGCGCTCGAACGAGAAGAACGCACCGGTGCGCCCGCAGCCGACCTGGACGTCGTCGACGATCATCAGCACCTCGTGGCGGTCGCACAGCGCGCGGATGCCGCGCAGCCATTCGGGCGGAGCGACGAAGACCCCGCCCTCGCCCTGCACGGTCTCGAGGATCAGGCCCGCGGGTGTATCGAACCCGCTGTTCGGGTCGGCGAACAGCGACTCGATGTACCCGAGCGAGTCGCCCAGGCGGTAGGGCCCGTCGGCGAACGGAAGCGCCGTCGTGAACGCCAGCGGCGCTCCCGCGGCCGCCCGGTTCTCACGGTTGCCGCAGATGCTGAGCGCGCCGGAGGTCATGCCGTGCCAGCCGCCGGAGAAGAAGGCCATGGTGGCGCGGCCGGTGGCGAGGCGCGCCAGCTTGAGCGCCGCTTCGACGGAGTCGGCGCCGGTGGGCCCGCAGAACTGGACCTTGTGGTCGAGACCGCGCGGCTTCAGGATCACGTCGCGAAAGGTCTCGAGGAACTCGCGCTTCGCGGTCGTATCCATGTCCAGCGCGTGCGAGACGCCGTCCTTCGCGAGATACTCGATCATCCGCTCGCGGATGCCGTCCGGGTTGTGGCCGTAGTTGAGAGCGCCCGCGCCGCTGAAAAAGTCGATGTACCTTCGCCCGCTCTCGTCGAAGAGGTACGCGCCCTTCGCGCGCGCGAAGACGGCGGGGAAGGTGCGACTGTAGCCGCGGACGTTCGACTCGCGCTCTTCGAACACGGCCCTTCCGGTCGCACTCGACGGCGGCTGGTCGTCTTCGTAGACCTTCCTCTGGATCGCCATCTCTCGGTCTCACCCCTCTCTTCGTGAATGTTCTTCTGCGCTCGGGCGCCCGCTCACGCGACGACTCGGACGGTCGCGAGCGTCGGGTCGCTGCAGCTCACCGGAGAGCGCGCGCGCCGCACGGCCGCGAGCCCCTCGAGCACCTCGCGCGTCATGCGCTCGCCGGGCATCAGCGCCGGGATCCCGGGCGGATAGGGCGTTATCGCCTCGGCACATACGCGCCCTTCGGCCTCGGCAAAGCCGCACATCGCGGCGGGCGCAAAGAAGGCTTCCCGCGGCGTCATCACGACGGGCGGTAGCTCCGTCGCGACCCCGCGCTCGAGCGCCTCCCGAGACACGGGAGGCCGCGTGCTGGCGCGTCCCGAACGGGCGACCGCGGCCACGCCGCGGACCAGGCGCTCGAAATCCTCGTCGGTGTTGGCGAGCGTCGAGATGAAGAGGACGTGCGCCGCGCCGCCGAGCTCCGGCTGTACGCCGTGCGCCTCGTTCAGCGCACGCTGGAATTCGTAGCCGGTCATCCGCAGCGGGTCGACGCGGAGCACGATCTTCGTCGCGTCCAGATCGCAAAAGCCCGTGCCGGCTCCGCGGAGGTGCGCGCGGCCCAGGACCTCGATGCCCTCGATGCGCGAGAGCGCCGCGCGGGCGGCATCGGCGCGGCCGATCGCGGCGCGCAGCAGCGCCTCGCCCTCGAGGACCATCTGGCGGCGCGCGGCGTCGATGGACGCCATGATGGGGAAGCTCGGGCTCGTCGTCTGCAGGAGCTGGAGCACCCGGCGCACGGTGAGCTCGTCCGGGCCGCGCCCGCGCGTGTGCAGGACCGCAGCCTGGCTGAGGGCGGAGAGGATCTTGTGGGTGGATTGCACGACGACGTCGGCGCCGACGTCCTCGGCTGCCGCCGGCAGGCTGTCCGCGAAGTGGAAGTGCGGGCCGTGGGCCTCGTCGACGAGGAGCAGCTTGCCGTGCGCCCGGCACACCCGAGCCAGCGCGGCGATGTCGGGCGTCGTCCCGAAGTACGTCGGGTTCAGCACGACCAGCGCCCTGGCCTGCGGCTCGCGGGCGAAGGCCGCCTCCACCGCCGCCGCCGACACGCCGAGGGCGATCCCGAAATCGGCCTGGTACTCGGGCAGGAGCCAGATCGGCAGTGCGCCCGCGTGGATGATGCCCGCCACGACGGACTTGTGGGCGTTGCGCTGCACGAGCACGCGGTCTCCGGGCGCGAGCGTCGACAAGATGGCGGCGGCGTTGCCGGCGGTGCTGCCGCCGACCAGAAGGAAGCTGCGCTCGACGCCGTAGGCATCGGCGAGAAGGTGCTCGGCCTCGAGGATCGGCCCTTCCGGGCAGTGCAGCGTGTCGGTGTCGGGAAGGTTGTTCAGGTCGATCGCGGCGAGGTGGGCGCGGAGCGCCGGATCGAGCGAGCGCCCGCCCTTGTGCCCCGGCGAGTAGAACGGCGCGTCCCCGCGCTCCACGAACCCAAGCGACAATTCCAGTAGGGGCGCGCGTGCGTGGCGCGCCCTCCGCTCCGGCGTGGAGGAACCCACCATGACCCTGCACGGTACCGAAACGCACGAGAAAGGGGAATGGTGGGCTTTTGCCGCAGAGCGTTGTTCGGTCGAACCCGGCGAAAACGAGAAACGGAGTCCTGCGCCGTCCGTAAGCCTTTAGACACCGGTTGGCGCCAGCCTCGAATGGGAGGCGCCGCCGCATGGGAGGAACCGATGAAGATCATGCGTTCGTTTGCCGTGCTTGGCGGGCTCGCCCTCTCCTTCGCGTCGGCTGGCTGTGGGGGTAGCGCAGACGGCACCCCGGAGGCCTCGGTCGAGGAGTCTTCGGCGTTGTCGGCGGGTATCAGCACCTCCGCGAGCGGATTTCAGCACCAGGACGTGAGCGGCACGAGCGGCGTCGCGTACGTGGGAGACGGTTACGCCAATGTCACGCCGCAGGCCGACGGCACCGTCATCCTCGACCTTTTCGCGTACGACCTTCCTCCGGGGCAGCACGCCGTACACATTCACCAGTCGGCCAACTGCAACGCGCCCGGCCCGGACTGGACCGTCGGCACGTCCGATGTCGGGGATCTCGGAAACATCCGCATCCAGTCCGACGGCAGCGGGCGCCTGAGCGCGAAGACCAGCCTGTGGTCGACCACCACGGGCGCCGCGAACGACGTCATCGGCCACGCGCTCGTCGTGCACGTGAAGCGCGATCCGCTCAGCGGACCCGCGACGGCGCGCGCCGAGGCCTGCGACGTCATCCGGGTCGTCGAGACCGCCCCGACACCGCCCCCGGGCGGGGCCCCCGGCGGTTGCGGGAACCCCGTGAATTTTCTTCCTGGGGGTCCGTGCCACTCGTAGCTAGCGCGCGGCCAGGTGCACGTCGATCACGTTTCCTTCGCGTTCGCGCCCATGGGCGTCGCGGAAGACGAACACCGCCCGCTCCCGCTCGCAGTTCCCGTCGTCGCAGATGGGCACCACGTCGTAGTCCAGCCGAATGGCGACGAGCCCCGCGTCGGCGACCGCGACGAGCTCGCCGGGGCCGGAGCGCCTGTCCTGGTCGGTGTCGCGCCACAGGACGAGGCGCTCGAACGCCGGGTCGCGGGCGGTGATTTGCCCGTCGCCGTCCTCGTCGAGAGCCGCCAGCGCCGCGAAGCCGTCCCTCGCGCGACCACCGCCCGGCAGCTCGGTCATCGATCCGAAGAGCTCGCGCCCGTCCTCGATGCGACCGTCGCCGTCGCGGTCCATCGCGAGCCAGGGCGTGCGCGCGCTCACCCAGTCCGTCGGCAGCGAGACGGCGTTGCCCGCGAGCGCGAACTCGCCCGCCGGGCGGGTGAACTCCACGTGCTCGCGATCGAACGCGAGAACGAGCGGCGTGTTGCAAGGCGCCTCCTGCCATTGCCAGACCCCTCCGGCGAGCGCGCAGTCCGTCGTGCACCCTTCGAAGCTGACAGACTGCACGGCCCCCGGCGTGCAAGCGCCCGCGATGCCGCACGCGCTCGCGCTCCGGCCCTGGACGCATTGCGCGACACCGGGGCGCGCGTCCGCCGTGGCGCATGTCATCTCGCTGCCGGTGCAGCTCGCCGGCTTGCAGGCGCCCCAGACGTACCCGTTCTGACCGACTCCGCAGGTGCGCGTGCCGACGTTTCCGTTGGCCTGAGTGCAAGCCTCGCTCGCGCCCATGGTGCACTCGTCGACCGGCTCCGGGGGAACGCGGCCGCCCGAAGACGAGGAGGCGACCTGCCCCACACAGCCCGTGGCGCAGGCGACGAAAAGCAGGGCACCGAGTCGAGTCATGGCGGTCGGCTGCTGCAACGGATGGGCCAGTGCAAAGTGCGAGAAAATGGCTCTCCGGCCCGCGGCTGGCGAGCCATCGTGTGCCACCGGGATGGCAGGAGCGCCGCGCGACGTGATGCGGCTTGAGCGCCTCAGCGCTTCGACGACTTCTTCTTCGCCTTGACGGCCTGGCGGACGAGCACGAGCCCGTTCCTGGCGCCGGGCACTCCGCCCTCGAGGAGAAGGAGGTGCTTCTCGGCGTCGACGCGGGCGACCTTCACGTTGAGCACCGAGATGGTCTCGTTGCCGTACTGGCCGCTCATCTTCAGGTTGGGCAGCGTGCGTCCGGGCGTCATGTTCGTGCCGATGGACCCGCCGTGGCGCCGATACTCGTGCGTGCCGTGCGTGTTGACGTTGCCCGCGAAGTTCCACCGGCGCATGACGCCCGTGAACCCGCGACCGCGCGAGGTGCCGCGGGCGTCGACGAGCTGGCCGGCCTGGAAGATCTCGTCGAGCTTGAGCGGCTGCCCGACCTCCCACTTGGCGGCGAACTCGGGGCTGCAGCGGAGCTCCTTGACGATGCGCGCCGGGGCGGTGCCCGCCTTCTTGAAGAAGCCCGCGACCGCCTTGGTCGTGTGCTTCTCCTTGCGCGTCTCGAAGCCGAGGACGAGCGCGGTGTAGCCGTCTTTTTCCGGCGTGCGCTTGCTCACGACGAAGACGGGGCCCGCCTCGATGACGGTCACGCGCGTGACGCTGCCGTCCTCCTGGAAAATCTGCGTGCAGCCAAGCTTGCGGCCGACGATGCCGGGTTGGAGATTCATGGGGGTGGGCCGCGCACTTTACCCTCTTGACCCGAACCGTCAAGGCGGCCGGGGCCGCCGCGTTGACACGTTCGCTATCGCGTGCTTTAAGCCCGCGCTCTCTTTTGACGTTCCGCTAGCGTTGCCGCGTCGCAGCGGTTGCGTGTCGCGCGCGCGTTCCCATTTCTCCCCCTGGAGGCTGCCCCATGCTCACGTCCCCCAAGCTCGCCGAGCTCGAGTCCAAGCTCCTCCGGACGGACCTCCCCGACTTCCGTGTAGGCGACACTGTGCGTGTCCACTACCGGATCGTCGAAGGCGACAAGGAGCGAACCCAGGTCTTCCAGGGGGTGTCACCAAGCGCCACCGGGCGGGTGCGCGCAGCACGTTCACCGTGCGCAAGGTGAGCTTCAATGTCGGGGTCGAGCGAATCTTCCTCTCGCACTCCCCGCGTATCGAGAAGGTGGAAGTCGTCAGCCGCGGCGTCGTCCGGCGCGCTCGCCTCTTCTACTTGCGCGACCTGGCCGGCAAGGCCGCTCGCGTGCGCGATCGAGAAAGACGTCTGAGCGAGGGCTCCGCCCGCCCCTCCGCGCGCGGGACCCTCGCGCGCAAGCGCGCCTCGGCGTGACGTCCCGCCCGGGCCGCGGCCATGGGGCGGCATGCGGTGGAGCGAAGGGGTGCTGGCCATGGCGATCGCGATTGTCCTGGCCGTTGGCCCCGGGTGCGGGGCGCGCACAGGGTTTCTGAGCGACGAGGGCGGCGACGGCGGCCCTTCGGGAAGCGGCGGCTCGGCGGGAGGAGGGGGCGGCGGCTCCGGCGTCTACTGCACGTTCCGTCACGGGCCGGTTGCATCGTGCGCCTCCGCCCCCTGACGGAGGTAACCCCTCCGCGAACGATGTTTCTGTCGAGCCATGCGCTGCGAGCTGGGTCGTGTCACGAGGCGACAGTTCGCGCAGCGCCAGCTCGGGCTCTCCACGCTCGCCACACCAGACGGGCGCAGTTGCGAACGTGCTGAGACGAAAATCTTCTTCGTGATTGCAAGGAGCCGCTGGGCCCCTCACGACCGTATCGTCTCGCGCTACCCCGTCTTGACTGGGTTGGGCTCTTCGTCCCGCACGAAGTCACTCGAGCAGCGGCTGCCGCTTCGCAAGGAAGTCCGCGGCTTCGGCATCCCCGGGGAACCTGTGCTCCTTGTCTGGCCAAAGTAGCTGGAGGACCGGAAATGCCTGATTGCCGTAGTGACGGAAGCCGTAGCCGAGATACTCCGCGTAGCTCGCCTTGGCTGTGATAGCGCGGAACCGGACGTCGTAACCCTCCAGCACCTCCGAGACGGACTCCCCGACAGCGAATCGCTTGCCGCTCCGAATCATATCGCCGCAGTTGTTCAGAATGGCGTGCATCGACTCACGCGCGAGTCCAAAGGTGATGATCTCGGATTACCAATTTCTCGTATAGCCCGATCGTGTAGGCGAAGGCTGGAGCGTCGCCGTCCGCGTGATCGAAGCGACCGACGTGGCCGTGTTGGTCGATCACCTTGCGGATGTGGTCCGGCGTCCCGTCCTCGATCCTCGATGGAGCCCCAAGACCCTCACGCTTCGCGACATGTGCGGTGCACATTGTAGCGAGCTCGTTCACTGAGGGGTCACGGCTCACGATGTGCTCAAGGCACACAAGCAACGATTCGTTGGCCACAGCTGCGCGATGATCATCGTCGCAGAGGAACTGCCAATCGCCGTCTTCGTCACGCGAGACGAACAGGATCGGCTTGCCGTCCGTCCAGACGTGCCGGCACGTGAACACGCCGGTGTGACGATCCTCGCCGAAACGAAAGTCCCCCGCCACTGGGTGGTCGTGGCTCAGGGCGGGCTTCTCGCGGCGCTTGGCTTTCTCCACCGGTCCGATCCGATAGTCGGTCCGACGCCGGAGGCCAATCCTCAGGGCAAGGGCGGCAGATCCCCTTCCCCGGGCCCAGTATTTCCCCGCACGAGTCGGCAAGTGCAGCCTCGCGCAAGTACCGGGCGGGGTCGATACTCTGGAGCTTGGCCGTCTCGAGCAGGGAGTAGAAAACGGAGGCGATCTCGGCCCCCGCCGCGACCGCGAACCGTAGTGATTCTTGCGACCCACGACGGGCCCGCGGATTCCTCTTTCGGTGGCGTTGTTATCGAGCGGGATCCGCGCGTCCTGCACGAAGCGCGTGAGGCGATCCCAGTTGGCCACCACGTACGCGGCGGCGTTTCCGATCGACAGGGTCTTGAGCGCGGCCTGGCTCCACAGCCAGTCCTTGAGCGCTGAGAGGACCGCCGTGCTCTCGGTGCGTCGGAGCTCCCCGCGCCTCTCGACGTCATCGCCAGCGCGCGCGTCGATTTCGTAGAGCGTGCCGATCCACTCGAGGGCGCGCTTGGCCTCGGGATGATCCGGCGCGGCCTCCTCGAACTTCCGGAACACGTGGGCCCAGCAGCCCGCGAGCACGATGTCGTCGTTGCCGCGGGCACCAGCCTCGTGCGTCTTGAGGGCGTCGCACACGATGGTGCCGCAGTAGCCGGCCATCAGCTCCTTGAAGGTGGCCGCTCCCTTGTCGTCGCGGATCTGGCGCGCGACGAGGCCCGGCGCTGTCAAGCACCACATCTGCCAGGGCTTTCCGTCTTTGACCTCGAGGCGCTTCCAGCTGGTCTGGTCGAGGCCGACCACGGGCTCGGCGAGCACGCGAGCGAGGAGCGCTCGCGACGCCTTCTCGAGGCGACGCCCCAGTGCGTGCAGTTGATCCCAAAGCGTCTGCGTCGTGATCTCGAGCCCGTGGCGGCGCAGGATCCGCTCCTGGCGTGCGAGCGGGATGTGGTCGAGGTACTTGTCGAGGGCGACCTTGATGGCGAAGTCGAGCGAGTAGCGTCCGCCGGGGGTGGCGCGCTCCGGGCCGGGCGCCGTCTCGATGCAGCCACCGCACTTGCACACGTACTTCTGCTGCTTGACCTGCACGACGCGGTAGCTGACCTCGACGACGTCGATCATCTCGCTCGTGTCGAACTGGTCTTTCATCGGACGAAGTTGCCCGCCGCAACTCGGGCATGTCATGTCGGCGGCGTCGAGCTCGAAGGTTTGCTCGACGATCGGCAGCATCGGTTGGTCGGTGGGGCCGGACTGCGCCCTTGTTTTGGGCGACCCGCTGGTTGCCGCTTGGGTGTCCTGCTCGGACGAAGATGACGACGCTGGCACCGACCGCGACAACTGCTCGATGAGCGCGAGGGTCTGCTGCAACTCCTGCTCGTTGCCTTTGAGCGCGGCGAGCTCGTCGCACTTGGCGCGAAGGGTCCGCAAGAGCGCATGGATCTGCAGCTCCTGCGCGAGTGCGACCCGACGCAGTTGCTCGATGTCGCGCTCGCGCCGAATGTCCACGGACGAGGAAAGGAATTCCATCGCGCCGTTGTCGATCCCTCGCGTGCGTTTTTCTCGATGATGCCGAGATCACGCGCCGGCGGGAACAGGCACCACGGCGGCGGGCGACAGAGCGCGTCGCCCGACCAGCTCGCAGCCCTCGACGAAGAGAGCGAGCTCGCTCGATGTCATGCGAACGACGTGACCGTCCTCGCGCCACGGGGATGCGAATCGCCCGCGCTCAAGCCGTTTTTGAAAAATGCAAAGGCCCGTGCCGTCCCACACCAGGACCTTGCACCCAGGGCGACGCAGGTTGACGAACAGGTACAGGTCTCCGCCGAGCGGGTCTCGCTTGAGACCCTGCTTGACCATCCCAAACAGGCCGTCGTAGCCCTTGCGCAGATCGACCGGCTTAGGGTACGCGAAGACGCGTACCGCCCGGCTGGTGCCGAGGATCATCCGAGCGCTCGCAGCACCGCGATCGCGTCTTCGAGCGACAGCCCCTCGATGCGATGCCCTGATGGCTGACGACGGCAACGGCGCGCCCTGGTGGCGCCGCGTCTACCACCTGCACCAGCCGCAGGGCGGGTCTCGAGGGCTCTCGCGCGCACCAGCGACGCACCGTCTCGAAGCGCATCCCGAGCTCGCGGGCGATCTGTTTCCAGCTCGCGCCCTCGGCGCGTCGCCCATGCGCGAACTCCACCACCCCGGCTTGGATCTTCGGCGCATAGAGCTTTCCTCGAGCGGGGCGGTGTCTGGACAGAGCGCGGCGCAGTGACGACGGGGGCAGGGCCATGCCCCGACCCGAGCAGCAATCCGACACTACGTCAGGACGTGATCGGGCGAGACGTTACTCACGACCGGTGCTGTCTTTGTCGAGCCAGCATCGATCGTCCTTACGACAGCGGCTGTTTGAGCTGCGGCAGCGACTGTTGTTTCGCGAAGTGACGATGCTTCATCAACGACCGTGTCTGTCGTTCCTCAAAGCGTGTCACTTTCAATGGCAATCGACGCTGTTTGAACGACAACAGAGTCATGTTGAGTTCAAACTGGGTCAGTTGGATCTGAAACAGCATCATCTTGATTGAGAAGAGACGCTGTCGTGGAAACGATTGTGTCTGTTGTCGTTGCGAGCGCCGCTGGTTCAACTCCGACAGCAACACGTGGAATCGAAAGAGCGGCGATCGTCATCGAAGCAGCCGCTCTCTGAGATCAATCTGACGCTGGTTGGGATCAAACTGACGCTGGTTGGAATGAAACTGACGCGGTTCGAGATCAAACAGCCGCGGTTTGACTTGAAACTGTCGCTCTCGTCGATGCGATCGACGCAATGGTCGTTCAAACCGTCGCTCTTCTGGATCCAACAGCCGCTCTCGTGAAAAAAGCGGACGCTGCCCGGGCTCCAGCAGCCTCCCTTCTCGAGGCTCGCGCCGCTTTCTTCGACGAAACGGACGCTTTCGTCGAGACGCGAGCGTCTCTCGTCGGCGACTCAGCCGCCCTGGCGTGTGGCGCCGTAGAGCGCGCGGCGCGTCGGTCAAGCCCGCGCGGGGAAGCGGGCGCGGACTTCGCGGGCCCACCGCGCTTCGTCGTCGAAGACGTCCCCCGCGAGCAGCGACGTGATGGCGCGTCGGAGGAACGGATGCTGGGGGTCGGCGAAGAGGTAGTCGACGAGCGTGCCCGCGTAGAACGCCTGCACGGCGCCGAGAAAGAGGTCGGCTCCCGCGCGCTGCTCGCGCTCCCATGCCTCGAAGCGCGCGGGCGAGAGGTCGCCGCCGCGCAGGACCTGGTCGATGACCTCGGCGGCGCGCGAGGCGCCGTGCATGGCGAGGTGAGCGCCCGTGGAGAAGAGCGGATTGATGAAGCCCGTCGCGTCGCCGAGCGCGAGCCATCCGGGGCCGCAGCACGTTCGCGCCCGAAAGCTGAAGTCGGCCGTGGCGCGCGGGGGAAAGAGACGCTCGGCTCCGGCGAGCATGGCGGCGGCCGAGGGTGACTCGGCGAGGGCCGCGTCGAGCAGCGCCGCCGGGCCCCCGAGGTCTTGCCGCGCACGAACCCAGGCGCGCGAGACGACGGCGCCGAAGCTCGTCCGGCCGTCGGAGAACGGGATGAGCCAGAACCAGCCGCGCTCCCGGCCGGCGCCGAAGACGACGATCTGGATGTCCCCTTCGCGGTCCCCGTCGTCGCGCCACGCACCCCGGACCTGCGTGAAGAGCGCCGTCTGATCGAGGTGCGCGATGCGCTCGACGTCGCCTGCGGCGCGCGCGACGAGGGCTTCGCGGCCGCTCGCGTCGACGACGAAATGCGCGCGGAGCTCGTGCGGGCTTCCGTCCGGCGCGCGGGCCCGTACGCCGACCGCGCGCCCCCCGTCGCGCAAGACCTCGCGTGCCTCCCAGCCCTCACGCACCTCGGCCCCGCACGCCTCGGCGCGCCGAAAGAGCAGCTCGTCGAACTCGTCGCGCGGCACCTCGAACGCGTGGTCCCACTTGGGGTGGAACGCCTCCGCGAAGGCGTACCGCGCCGTGCGCGTCGCGTCCTGACCGTCGACGAAGCGCGCCCCTCGCTTGACGAGAAACCGCGCCCGCACCTGGTCGAGCACGCCCACGGCCTCGAGCGCGCCGAGGCTATTGGGCAGGAGCGATTCGCCGAGATGAAAGCGCGGGTGTCGCTCGCGCTCGAGCAGAAGGACGCGCCGGCCGAGGAGGCCGAGGCGCGCCGCGCAGATGGAACCGGCCGGCCCCCCGCCGATGATCACGGCGTCGAGCATCGGGCCGCGCGCGCTTCACTCCGCCGTCTTCGGCGGAGGCCCGAGCTGGATACGCTCGCCGATGTACGCGCCGATGAGGGCGAGGAGAATGCCGATGCCCGCGAAGATGAGATAGAGAAAGAGCGGCATCGTGCGGACGGTCTGGCTCTGGATGAGAAGAAACGTCGTCGGGATGGCGACGAGCAGGCTGGCGACCGCAGGCTCGATGAACGTGCGTCCTGGCGAGATCATCCCGACGAGGAGCCCGCCGAGAAACCAGACCGGGATGCAGATGACCATGCCGTTCTGCCCCTCGAAGTCGAGCATCGGCAGCACCATGGGCAGGCCGAAGATCAGCGCGGCGGTGAGCACGCCCTGGACGAGAAACGCGATGAGCAGCCACTGCACGCTCACGCCCTCTTGCTGGTAACGCCGGGCGAGCTCCTCTTCGCGCGAGCGGCGGCTGCGGCCGAGCTCGTCGATTCGCGCGCCGCACGAGGCACATCGCACGGAGCCCGCGGGGTTACTCTTGAATCCGCAAGAAGGACAGGTCACGGGCTTGCCGGCGGCCATCGCAGCACACAGTACCGCCCGCCCTACACCTCTACAAGCCCTTCAACCGCGCGGGAACAAGCGCAGGCCCGGTGATGTCGAGCTATGCTGTGAGCAGTTTGAGCGCGGGAGCCGATCTCCTGGGAAGACGTCGATCCTGACCTTGTATCGCTGCCGGATTCCCCCGCGGGGGCAGCGGACGCTCACGATGGCCATTCTCGTCCTCGCGGCCGTGAGCGCGCTCGCGATGACGTTCGCCCTCCGGAGGGACGTGGCCTACGCGCTCTCGGGAACGGCGCCCGCGAGCCTCGGCGACCTCCGCGCGGCAACGCCTGAGCTTTTCGCGGCCAGCGAGAACCGGCTCGTTCGCGCCGACGCCATGCTCGGGGTAGCCGGGGGAATCCGCTACGAGCGGCCGCTCGGCTCCGATTCGTTTCGAACGCTGCCGGTGGCCGGTCGCACCGATCTCTGGGTCGACGTGCGCGTGCCGGCGGGCCAGGAGAACGGGCGCTGGGAGCCTCCGCGATCGCTGACCGGGCGCCTCGTGCGCTTCGGCGCTGCGGGACCGCGCCACCGCGGGATCGCCGACGCCATCGCGCGCGTCACGCACGAGCGCGTGCCGGAGCCGGCATGGCTCCTCGTCGACGGCGAGGAGCCTGCGGGCGCGCGCTGGGTGATCGCGCTGGCGGCCGCGTTCCTCGCGTTCGCGGGGTGGAATGTCGTGGCGGCCGTCCGGCTCGTGCGCAAGGTGACCTGAAGCAGCGGGGCTGCTAAGCCGGCGGCGTGAGGATGCCGTGAGGGTCGCCGTCATCGGCGGTGGCGTGATGGGCTGCGCGACGGCTCTCGTGCTCGCGGAGCGAGGGGCCGAGGTCGTCGTTCTCGAGCGTGCCGTGCCGGGTGCGGAGGCCTCGAGCGCCGCCGCCGGAATCCTGGGTGCTCAGGTCGAGCTCCACGAGAGCCTGGAAGACGCTCGCCTCTTCGCGCAGGCCCGCGAGGCGTGGCGCACGTGGGCGGTCGCGTTGCGGGAGGCGAGCGGGATCGACGTGGGCTGGCGAGCGTCTGGCGTCCTTCGCGTCGCGCGGAGCGAGCCGGAGTGTGCGGCGGTCGCGCGGGAGGTCGCCTGGCAGACGAAGCAAGGCCTGCGCGCCGAATGGCTGGACGGCCGGCGCGCGCGCGAGGTCGAGCCGGCGCTCGCGCACGACGTGGCCGGGGCCGCGCATTTCCCGGACGACGCTCAGGTCGACCCGCCGGCGCTGCTGCGCGCGCTCATGGCGACGCTGGCCCGTCGCCCGGGCGTGACGATACGCGCAGGCACGACGGTCGAGCAGGTTCTCGTCGAGGGCGATCGCTGCGTGGGGGTCCGGCTGGTGGACGGCGATGCGCGCGACCTCCGGGCCGATGCGACGGTCCTGGCGGCCGGCAGCTGGTCGTCCTTCGTGCGCGGCGTGCCGGTCTCGCTGCCGGCCGTGCGTCCGGTGCGCGGCCAGCTCGTGCTGCTCGACGAGCGTCCGCCCGGGGTCCGCACCATCGTCTTCGGCGGGGGAGGGTACGTCGTACCGCGGGGAGACGGCCGCGTGCTGTGCGGCTCGACGACGGAGCACGTCGGTTTCCGCAAGGAGGTCACCGCGGGGGGCGTTCACGCCATTCTCGCGAGCGCGCTCGCGTGCGTCCCTTCGCTGCGAGACGCGCAGTTCGCCGGCGCCTGGAGCAACTTTCGCCCCCACGTCGACGGCGAGCGCGCGCTCATCGGCGCCTCACCCGTGCCGGGTCTCTTTCTCGCGACCGGCCACTACCGCAACGGCATCCTGCTCGCGAAGCTCACGGCCGACGCCGTCGCTCGAGCCGTCATGGATTGAAGTCCTGCGGCGGCTTCGGCGGGGGAGGCGGGGGCGAAGCCGGGGGAGGAGGCGCCGGCGGGGGCTCGGGCGCCGGGGGCGCTGCGGCCGGAGGGGGCGCCGGCGCGGGCCTGGGAGCGGCTGCCGAGGGCGGCTTCGAGGCCGACTTCTTCTCGGCGGGCTTCCTGTCCTCCTTCTTCTCCGGCTTCTCCTGCTTTTTCTCGTCCTTCGACTTCTCCCGGTCCTTTTCCACCGGGGGCGCGAGCGCGTCGCCCCGGGTCACGTCGAACGTCGGGGGCGAGTTCGGGTCGCACCCCGGCGCGAATCCGGTGGCGTCGAACTCGCTCGCGAGGCGGCCCGTCTCGCCGTCCTTCTTGTCCCCGCTCTGCAGCACCGCCTCGATCTCGACCTCGTGCTTGCCCGCGCGCGACGGGGAGCAATACGACAAGAGGTAGTAGCTCTTCGTGTGGGCATCGACCTTCGCGCCGATGTCGTCGAACGCCTTCACGATGGCATTCTTGTCGACCGCCATAGCCGTGCCGCTCTTGCCGATCTGCCGGAGCTGCGGCTCCTTGATCTCGGCGCCGAGGCCAATCGCGAAGACGTCGAAGGGCTTCTCTCGAACGTGCTGGCGCATGACGTCGGCGGTGACGCGATTGGCGCGATCGGTCCCGTCGGTGAAGACGACGAGCGTTCCGAACTTCATCGGCTGGGCGACCTTGCCGAGGTCGTTGTCGAGCTCGTCGAGCGCCTTCACGACGGCGCCGTTGAGGTTCGTGCTCGGGTCCTTCGGCTTGAACGTGGCAAACTGCTGCACCCCCGCCTTCGCGCTGCCCGCCTGATCGGTGAAGGGGACGATCGGGTAGAGGTCCGGGCTCCCGTCGAACGCGTAGATGGCCACCTTCTGCTGCTTCTCGACGCGCTCGGTGAAGGCGCTCACCGCCTGGACGATGACGTCGCCGTTGCCGCTCTCGCTCACGCTGCCGCTCATGTCGACGAGGAGGAGCGTGTAATGCGCCGCGGCCACCGCCGGGTTGAGGATGGTCTGCTTGCTCTCGTACTGCGACACGAGCTGCCCGTCTTCGTAGATGCGGAACTTGTCCGCGGTGAGGCCGGCGATGGGCTCGCCCCCGTTGGTCTGCACCTTGAAGTAGACGGCCACGTTGCTCGGCCGCTGCTGGGTCATCTTGATGGGCGTCAGACGCAGCCCGACGCACCCGGTGGCCAAGAAGAGCAGCGAGAGGATTGGGGATAGGGGGAGAGAGCGGTTCACGTGCGGCAGTCTACCTCACCGTTCCACGGCGAACGAACGCAGGATCGACTCGCACGTCGAACGGTATCGTTCGAAGGCGGTCGAGGCCACGGCGCACGTGGCGACGTATCCGATCCCATGCGAGGCGAGGACGGTCTGGGTGGTCTTGTACGAGACCGGGGTGGCCGGTCTGTCGGGCGCGGGCGTCCAGCGTGACTCCAGGATGAACGTCGAGTCGCCGTCGACGAGGTCCTCGCGGACGGCTTCGACCGTGGCGCGCGGCTCGCGCCGCAATCCGGCTTCGTTCGCGCGCGCATAGGCGTCGGACTCGCCCGCGAACGGCTCGGTGATCACGTTGGCGAAGGCGTGAAAATCATCGACCGCCTGCGGATCGCTGACGGCGTAGGCGGCGGGTCCCCGGTGCGCGACCTCCTTCCACGTGGAGGGCAGGGCGATTCGCCATCCCGTGCCGGCTTGTTCGACGAAGCCGGCGGGCAGGGGAGGCGGCGCGTAGGAGGCGCGCGAGTGGCTCTTGCGCCCGCAGGCCGGACCGAGCACGGCGACGCCGATCGCGAAGAAGATCAGGGCGAGCGGCCGCGGCATCGAGCTGGCTTCATCGTACGTCACTTGTGACCCGCGGCAGACCGCTTCCCCTTCGAGGGCGTCGTCACGGCCGGTTCGAGGGGCGCGATCGGTTCGTCCGGCGCGGTCACCGCGGGCAGGACGACGCTGGCCGGAGCCACGGGGATCGGCGCGGATGCGGGGGCGTCGATGTCGGGTGCAGGAAGCGTCGTCGGCGCGTTTCGCTTCCCGCGGCGCTCCGAGATGTGCGCCAAGAGCACCGATCCGAGCAGCGCCACGGCGACCAGCGCGAGCAACACGCCCGCCAAGGCGGCCACGTTCGCGCGTCGCCCCGGCAGCTGGCGAACCGACGGAGGGGGCTCGGTCGCGGCCAGCGCCGAGCGGGCGTTTGCCGCGGGGGGGAGTGGAACCTCGACCGGGTCGGGGTGAGCCTCGAGGGGAACCGTGTCGGTCGCCGCTACCGGCATGGGCGCGTGGCTGACTTGGGTCTGCGCGACGGTGGGCGCCACCGCGCCCGGAGCGACGAGCGCGCTCTCCCTCGCGCGCAGGACAATCACGGTGATGTTGTCGTGCCCACCGCGAGCGTTCGCGAGGTCGACGAGCTTTCCGACGGCTTGCGCGGCCGGCTCGCTCCCGACGATGCCGAGGATCTCCCTGGTCTTCGACGAGGTCGCTCAGGCCATCGGAGCAGAGGACGAACGCGTCTCCGGCGACGTGGGCGACCGGCTGCGGACGCACGTCGACCTCGACCGCCTCGGCCATTCCGAGCGCACGGGTGATGCGGTTCGCATCCGGGTGGCGGGCGGCCTGTTGCAGCGTGAGCAGCCCGCGATTGACCATCTCCTGGACGACCGAGTGATCGCGCGTGACTCGCGAAATCTGTCCTTCGTGGACGAGGTACACGCGGCTGTCGCCGACGTGCGCGACCTCCGTTCCGCTTGCATGGGCCAGCACGGCGACCACGGTCGAACCCGGCCGGCCGAGGGCGACCTCGCTGGTACGCATCGAGTGGATGCGGCGGCTGGCCTCCTCGAGGGCGGAGCGCAGGACCGCCGCGGGAGGCGTGCCCTCAGGCGCGGTATCGAACGTCTCGAAGATGGCCGCCAGGGCCAGCTCCGCCGCTTCGCGCCCCGAGGCGTGTCCGCCCATTCCGTCGCACACGACGCACAGGTGGCCGAAGCGGGTCTCGCGGCGCCCGCACGCGTCCTCGTTGATCTGCTTTTCCGGATCGCGTCCCGGATCCGAACGCTCCGCGTACTCGACTGCAGGAAGCCCGAGCTCGGCCTGCTTAGGGTTCACGTTGGGGTCTCAACCCTCGAGCTCCACGCCGAACTCGATGGGCCCGAAACGCAGGAGCGCCCCCGTGGGAACGGCCGTCCAGGCGCCAGGCGGCAGGCGTGACCCCGACAGCCACGTCCCGTTGTTCGACGTCTCGTCTCGAACGACGAGCTGCCCGCCCTCGACCTTCAGCGTGGCATGCACTCCGCTAATCCGCGGCTCGCTGAGGAAGATCTGGCACTGGGCCGGGTCGCGTCCCACGCGCACCTCCGAGCCCGAGCGAATCGTGTACTGGCCCGAGGCGCCCCGAAGCGTCGCCGCGTTCCCGCGAGCGGACGGCGCGTTCGTCGGCGCCTGCAGGGGGAAACCCGGGGGCAGCCACGCCCCCACCTCCTTTCGCGATCTCCGCGGGCAAGGGCTGTCCGCACGAGAAGCAGACCGAGGGCTGACCGGGGGTCGCCATCGTGCTCATCCCGCACGCCGGGCAGTTGATCTGGACCGCCGGCGGCGGTCCGCCGATTGCGGCCTCGGGCGCCGGGGTGAGCGGCGACGGCAGCGGAGGCTGGGCACCCATCGCGAAGAGCGCCTGCGGAGCGGGCGCGCCGCCAAGCCCCGCATCCATCGCGAGAAACCCCGGTGAGCCGCCCGACGGCTGCGAGCCGTATCCGCCTCCTGCCGGCGGAGGGCCATAGCCTCCCGGCGGGACTCCGTACCCTCCCGGCGGGGGCGTCCCGTAGCCTCCCGGCGGTACTCCATATCCTCCGGGGCCCCCCGGTGGGGCAGGCGGAGAGCCGCCGCTGCGCCGCTTGCCGCCGCCGCGCACGAGCACCATGACGAGGAGCACGATCACGATTGCGAGCCCGCCGATGCCGGCGATGAGAGGCCACGACAGCGGCTTCTTGGTCGCCTTCAGCGACAGGACCGACGCCGCATCGAGCGCGGACGCGCGGTGCGCCTTGTTGTCGTACACGACAAGGCGAGTCACCATGTTGTCGCCCGTGCCCTCGAGGACCTTGTCGTCGTCGGGCACGGAGAAAGTCACGTATCCGTCGCCGGTAGCCCCGGCGGTGCCGAGCATGTGCTCGGCCTGAAGCTGCTGCATGGCCGCCCGTGCCACGGCCGGGTCACGGCTGTTGGTCTGGCCGCTCGGCTTGGTGCCCGCGGGTATGAAATAGGCCTCGGCCCGGGTCTTGTCGCCGCTCCAGCAGAAGTTGCCGTACACGGTGACCTGACCGCCGGGATAGGCCGGGTTCTGAGCGGCGACCTCGGTCGTCTTCTTCACGTCGACGTCCAGCGGCCACTGCGTCGGGTCGATTCCGATGGGCACCTCCTTGAAGGTTCCGTCGGGTGCGATGACCGGCTTCGTATTCTCGAATACGAGGTTGAACGTCTGCTCGACGCTGGGATTGATGCAGGAGAGCTCCCAGTGGACGAGCCACATCGCGCCGAAGCGCGCGCGGACCAGGCCGATGATTGTCTTGCCCTTGGCGTTGCCCTCGCCCTCTTTGACCACGTCGAAGAAGCCGCCAATCTCGGGGTTGGCCAGCGACTGCATGAACTGCGCTTCGTTGTTGCGGTAAATGCTCTCGGTGAAGCTCGCCGCGTTCGGGAACCAGATGGAAATGACGGGCAGTGGCGTCTTCGGCAGAGAGGTGTTCTCCGCCGGAAAGCGGCCGGAGTTGAGGTACTGATGAAAGACGTCGGCGCTCGGCGACGCGCTCTCCGGGTCGCCGCGGCCCGCGCCGTTCGAGAGGACGACCATCGCCTGGTGCAGCGGCACCTGGTCGGGAGCGTCGGAGTTGCCGAGCGACCCGAAGGCGTCCTGGGTCATGTTCTTGATGACCTTGAACAGCGCGCGATCGCTGCCGTGCGACGGCAGCGGCGACTTGATGCTGTTGAGCGTATTCGCCAGATCCGCACGCTGCGCGAAGGTCTTCCACTTCGTGTCGCGGACGACCTGCACGTCGTCGAAGAACATCAGGTCCATCAAGTCGTTGGGCTGCATCGACTCGATGAGCTCGTGGGCGATCTCGCGAGCGTCGTTGAAGCGCCCGCTCATTCCGCTCGAGGCGTCGATCGAGACCAGCCAAGCCGTGCCGACGTTCTTCTGGTCCTGCGCCTTGCCCCACTGCGTCTTGTCGACGAACTTCGTCAGCGTGTCTTCGCCCGCGACCTTCACGAGCAGATGGGCGTTTTGCTCGGGGAACGGGAACGGGTCCCACAGCGCCCCCGGCTTCTCGAGCTGCGTGCTCCAGCACGACAGCGTCGCGCCGCCGTTGGTCGCGGCGCACGGCTGCAGCACGTCCGAGAGCCGCTTGAACTGCACGACCTCGATGACCGTGGTGAGTGTCGGCTTGCCGCCGCTGAGCCCGGCCCTCGGGTCGATACGCAGAATGTGGGCTTCCGGCGCGGCGTCCGCGTTGCGGGCGGCCAGAACGGAGAGCGCCACCATCGCGGGTAGCGTCAGGAGCAAGAGAAGGGGAAGTCGTCGGTTCATCAGGCGTGCGCCTCGCTCGCGTGCATGCGGAGTGCTGGGTCAGAAGCGTCCGATAAGCTTCACGATCGTACTGAAGCCGCCGAAGCGCAGGCGGTCTCCGTCGCGAAGGTCGCGACGGCCGTTGAAGCCAATGTGCTCGTCGTTCACGAAGGTGCCGTTGGTCGAGCCGGTGTCTTCGACCGTGACGGAGCCCGATGCGGCGTCGACCACCATGGCGGCGTGCCGCGACGAAATCGTCGGGTCTTGCAGCGAAATGTCGATGCCCTCGGCGCCGCCCAGGCGGCCGACGGTCAGGCGCCCGCCCGTCAGCGGCCAGAAGTCGCCGTTGGGATTGGACGCGTACGCGACCATGAATCCGCGCAGAATCTTCGACGGGGCCTGGTCTCGCGAGGTGTCGTTGGGTCCTGCGTACGGGGCAGGCGCGGGGACCCCGCCCGGATTGCCGTACGGCTGCGCTGCGGGAGGCGCGCCAAAGCCAGGCGACTGACCGGGCGGCGCATAGCCTTGCTGAGGCTGAGGACTGTAGCTGGGCTGCGGCTGGGCGTATCCGGGAGGTGGCCCGAAGCCGCCGGGGCCCGGCGCTCCGTAAGCACCCGGCGGGACGTAGGCACCCTGCGCCGGTGCCTGGGGAGCCGGCGCGCCATACGCCTGCGCCGGAGGAGGCTGAGGAGCGCCGTACGGGACCCCCTGAGGAGGAGCGGGCGGAGCCCCGAAGCCCGGCTGCTGCATTCCCTGCTGGGGGTACCCCCCTCCGTAGGCGTCGTTTGCGAACTGCATCTGGTCGAGCGCGATGGGATGGCCCTGCGCGCAATAACTCGCACCAGGCGCGATTTCATGCCCCATTTGGCAGCGCGGAAGCCCAGGCTGCTGCGGAGGCTGCCCCCCGAATGCCGGCGGCGGAGCCCCGTATCCGCCTGGCGCAGGCGGGGCGGCATACTGCGGCGCTCCCCCGTACGCGGGCGGTGGGGGCGCAGCGGCGGACGCGCCCGTGCGCGGAATGGGCGTTCCGCAGACGTTGCAAAATTTGTCCGTCGGTTTGGCCACGGTGCCGCACTGCAGGCATGCGCTCATGATGGGGGCCCTTTTTTCGCCTTCTGCGCGTCGTCCAGGCTGGCGGGGTGCCGCGCCCGAGCGAGCATAACGAAAACGCGGGGAAATGTGAGGAGGAGCCTCGGGCATGCGAACCAGGGCGTGTCCTCGAAGGAGCCGGGGTGCGCGCGAATGCGCGCCTAGTCGTCGGGGTGCCACGGGTAACAGAGGCTGGCCGTATCGCCGTAGTGCTTCTGCATCCCGAAGAGATACGACTCGAGCTTGCACAGGTGCTGAAACTGCGCGCCGCGGTCGCCGTGCTCGCCGAAACAAACGGCCTCGCAGAGCAGGCGCTTGGACGCGCGCGCGAGCGCCTGCTGGGCCGCGCGAATGCAAGTGAGCCCGGCCTCGGTGAGCGTGATCGTGCGCTGGCGCTTGTCGCCATATCGAGGACGGCTTCGCGTGACCCAGCCCAGCTTCTCGAGAGACTTGAGCATGCGGCTGACGACCGACTTGGTGACGCCCAGCGCGCGCCACATCTCGCTCTGCTTGCACGCGTAGCCCATGTTCGCCTGCACACTCATGCCGCGAAGCAGCTTGTGCATCATGTCGTAGCGGGCCGCCGTGAGCCCCAGCGACAGCAGCGGCTTGCGCGTGATGCGCAAGATCCCGTGAAACGCGCGCTTGGTCGCGAAAAAATGGGCATTCATGACTCGGCCCCAGCAGCAGGGCGCATGCCACCGGTGATCCCGCGACGTGCGCGCCAGGTGGCTCTCTTTTCGAGCGCGCAAGACCCCTTCGAAAAGCGCGAGATCGTCGTCAAGGCAACGATCTGGCCCGTTTTCGGCGCGCCCCCGCGGCGGAGAGAGAGCACCCGGCCCGGCCTGTCGCGGACGGTCTGCCGAGTGTCCTCGGACAGCGCGGGCCGCCCACGTTGACGACACGGCCAATGGCGCACAACCGCTGCCTCGGTGCTCGGCACCTCGACAGCGGACTAGGTACCGCGAATCGCCCGTTCCGCTGCGGCCGTCGCGACGCGCAGCACCTCGCGGACGGGCACCGAGTGTGCGCGCGCTGCGGCGACGCATGCGTCGAACTCAGGCTTGGGCTGGGCCGGACCAAACGGTCCCTCGGCGATCTTCACGGGGATGGCGCCATAGGGGGTTTCGACCTGCACCATGCGGCGGGGCCGCTCGGCGCGTACGACGTCGTAGCGGCGAACTCCGAGGCTGGTCGTCTCGCGCAGCATCGTATGGGCCACCGCGTCGGCGCGCTCGAGGGTCGCCAGCGCCGAGATGGTCAGCGCGGGGCGTCCCTTCTTCATGGCGATGGGGGTCGTCCACGCGTCGAGCGCGCCTCCGGCCAGAAGGGACTCGATCCAGCTGGCCGCGAGCTCTCCCGTGGCATCGTCGACGTTGGCCTCGAGGACGGCGTGTGTGGCCCCGGGAGTACCTGGTCCGGCGAAGCCTGCGAGGGGCGCGCCCAAGACGGCCCGCAGGACGTTCGGCCGGTCTGCGAGCTCGGCGGAACCGGCGCCCCAGCCCACGCGCTCGGGTGCCATCGCCGGCCAGCGGTGCGCGCCGCTCGCCTGCGCGCCGATGATGGCGGCGCCCGTCGGCGTCACGAGCTCGAAGTCGATTCCGGCGTCGTACGTCGGAAAACCGGCGAGACACTCGACGGTCGCCGGCGGAGGCAGCGGGAGCGTGCCGTGCGCCGCACGAACGAAACCGCGCCCCATCGGCAGCGGCGATACGACCAGCTCGGCTCCCAGGTACTCGAGCGCCGCCGCGCTGCCGACGACGTCGGCCAGGGCGTCGACCGCGCCGACTTCGTGAAAGTGCACATCGTCGATCGGCGAACGATGCACCTTGGCCTCGGCGACGGCGAGGCGGTGAAACGTTCGGTGCGCGCGGGCGCGGACTCCGTCCGAGAGGGCAACCCCGTCGAGCATCGCCCGGATGGTCGCGTACGTACGCGGCGGCTGCGCCTGCTCGACGTGCACCTCGAACGAGGTCGCTACGATGCCGCTGCGGATGCGCGTCCCGAAGTGCACGTGGAAGTCCCTCATCGGGAGCGCTGCGATCGCCTCGACGACGACAGCCTGCGGGACACCCATGTCGACGAGCGCTGCGACAATCATGTCCCCCGCCAGCCCGCTCGGCGCGTCGAGGAAGAGCACCCTGCCGACCCCCGCGCCCCTCGGCAACTCGGTCTGATGCTCGTGCTCGTGCCCGTGCTCGTGCCCGTGCTCGTGGGCGTGGTGATGCCCGTGCCCGTGGTCATGCTCGTGCCCCTCGTGCGCCATGATTTCCTCAGTACCGCTCTCGGGCCCGCAAGATTCTCGCGGCCGCGAACGCCGCTCCGAAGCCGTTGTCGATGTTGCATACGACGACGCCGGACGCGCAGCTCGCCAGCATCGCCGCCATGGCTGCGAACCCCCCGAAGCTCACGCCGTATCCGACGGACGTGGGCACGGCGATGACCGGCCCGGCTGCCATCCCGCCGACGACGCTCGGGAGAGCGCCTTCCATCCCCGCTACCACGATGGCCACGCTCGTCCGCTCGAAGACGTCGCGGCGGTGCAGCAGCCGGTGCAATCCGGCGACGCCGACGTCGTACACGCGCTCGATCGCCACGCCGAGCATGCGCAGCGTCTCGGCGCACTCCTCGGCCACCGGCATGTCGCCCGTTCCCGCGGTCACGATCGAAGCCGGCCGGGTGCCGAGCGGCGCAATGGGGGCCTGCTCGAGGGTGGCGGTCCGCGCGAGTGGCACGTACTTCAGCTCAGGGATGGCCGCGCACACCTCGCGGGCCGCGTCCGCCGCCAACCGCGTGACGAGCACATTTTGCCCGGCCCGCGCCAGCTCCCGTGCGATTCCCACGATCTGCTCGGGGGTCTTCGCCTGGCCGAGGATGACCTCAGGTGTGCCCTGGCGCAGCGCGCGGTGGTGGTCGACCGACGCGTATCCCAGGTCCGCGAACGGCAGGTCTTTCAGCTCGGCCACCGCGGATTCCACGCTGGTGACGCCCTGCTTCACGCTCTCGAGCAGCTCACGCACCCGCTTGGGATCCATCGTGCTAGCACCTTAGCACTGGCCCCATGCCCATCCCGTTTGCGCCCCTCGTCGGACTGGCGCTCGGCGCGGCCCTCGCGTGGATTGCGGGGCCCGAGCTCGCCCGGGACGACGCGCCCGTCGCGATGTCGCGCCCCTTCGCGGTGGTCTCGGCGTTCGCGCTGCTCGTGTGGCTGCCGGTGGTCGCCTATTTCGCCTTGTGCCACGGGGACTGGGCGTACCTCTACCTCGTCCCCAGCCAGCGCGTCCCCAGCGCCATCGACATCGCGCTGGCGCTCTTCGCCGCCGCGGCCGTCGTCCTCGGCTTTCGCCTCGCGGTCCCGCCCGTGCGGCGGCGCCGGCACGGGACGGTCCTCGCGCTCGTCCTCGTTCCCGGGGCGCTGTCGGCGGCCTCCTTCGTTCTCGAGGCGCGACGTCTCGCGGTCAGCGGGACCTATGCGCAATTTCACGGCGATTTCGGCACCGAGCCGATCGCCGCGAGCACGCTGGGCAAGGGCATCCTCTTCATGGGTGCCGTGCTCGCGCTGGCGATCGTCTGGACCGCGCGGGCTCTTTTGCCGAGGGCACCCAGGAGCTAACTCAGCCATTCGGAAGCCGCCCGTTCCCCGGGCGCGCCCTCTGCTAACATCGCGGTCATGTGGGTGAGAGGCGCGGCTATCCGCCCGGTGCCGCGGTACGCCGTGGTCGCGAAAGCGGCCCTCGACCAGATCGAGCGCGAGCTCGCCGACGACTCGCCTCGCGCCCAGGGCGAGCTCGATGGCGCCTTCGCGCGGTTCGAGTCGACGCAGCCGCACCTGGCCGACGCCATCTCGCAGGTGCTCTCGCGACCGCTGAACGAAACGGCGCTGGCGCTCGGGTATTTTCTCTCGATTGCCATCTGGCTTTCGTTCGAGCGAACCTTCGGCGAGGCGCGGCTCCGCCAGGTGTCCTCGGACGCGCTCAGCGCCACGGACCAGGCCATCAACCTCGAAGAGGAGCTGCGCGCCTCCCACGGCGACGAACCGTTCGACCTGGACGACGTCGTCTCCCTCGAGCAGCCCAACGTGCTGAAGTTCGTCCACGAGCACGTCGAGGCGGCGGTCGACCCCGCCGCGGGGAACCTCTCGTATCGCCCGGTTCGCGCCGTCGCCCGCGGCGACGCCGGCAAAGAGACGCCGGGCATCGAGGGCGGCGACGTGCACGCCGTCTATCGGGCGACCGTCCTTCTCACGATGTGCCTGTCGCACGCGGTCCTGCCCGTCACCGACACGTCGCGCGGCAGCGCCGAATTGATGGCATAAAGCGCGGCATGCAAACCGAAGCCGTCGTGCTCCGTGCCCACGGCGGGCCCGAGGTCCTCGTCCGCGAGACGATCGAGCTGCCCGAGCCCGGCCCTCGAGAAGTGCGCGTCCGCGTACGCGCGGTCGCGCTAAACCACCTCGATCTGTGGGTGCGTCGCGGTCTGCCCAACTTGAAGCTCGAGTACCCCCACCGCCTGGGCGCCGACATCGCCGGCGAGGTGGAGGCGCTCGGCCCCGGCGCGCGTGGCGCGCGCGTCGGCGACAAGGTGGTCGTCGCGCCGGCCACCTCGTGCGGCGTCTGCGAAGCGTGCCTCTCCGGGCGCGACAACCTGTGCCGGCGGTACGCCATTCTCGGCGAGCACACCCAGGGCGGCTACTCGCGTCACGTGGTCGTTCCCGACGCCAACCTGCTCCCGTACCCCGGTGATCTGAGCTACCCGCAGGCCGCGGCGGTGCCGCTGGTCTTTTTGACGGCGTGGCAGATGGTCGTCGACAAGGGCCAGACGCGCCCCGGACAGACGGTCCTCGTGCAGGCGGCGGGCAGCGGCGTCTCGAGCGCGGCCATCCAGATCGCCAAGCTGCACGGTGCCCGGGTCATCGCCACGACGAGCAGCGACGCCAAGGCGGAGCGTGCGCGGTCTCTGGGCGCCGACCACGTGATCGACTACGCCAAGCAGGACTTCGTCGCCGAAGTGAAGAGCTTGACCGACAAGCGGGGCGCGGACGTCGTCATCGAGCACGTCGGCGGCGAGGTCATGACGAAGAGCGTCCTGGCCACCACGAGCGGCGGCCGTATCGTCACGTGCGGAGCCACGGCCGGCTTCGAGCCGAAGATCGACCTTCGCCACGTCTTTTTCCGGCAGATCGAGATTCTCGGCTCGACCATGGGCTCGCGCGGCACGCTCTTCGGCATCCTCGAGCACGTGAAGCAGGGCAGGTTGCGCCCGGTCGTCGATCGGGTCCTACCCCTCGGGGACGCCCGCGAGGGCCACCGTGTCCTCGAGGCGCGCGAGGCTTTCGGCAAAGTCGTGCTGGCCGTCGACTGAACGAGAGGTCTCCTCGCCAGCCGAGCGTGGTAGTGACTAGCCGTGCTCTCGTTGCCGCGCGCGGCTCGCAATTCGGCGGCGGTTGCGTCGGCGGGCATCGCGCTGGTGGGGGTCCTCGCGGGGTCCGTTCGCCTGCTCCCGTGGCTGCTCGATCCCGCGGTGCCCTGGCGCGTCGCGGCGCCGTTCGCGCGCGGCCTGGCTGCCGTCGCGCTCGAGGCGGCGCTTCTCCTCGGGTGGCCCATCGGCTGGGCCGTCGCGTGCTTTCGCTTCGTCGAGAGCGGCGAGGCGCGCGTTCTCCTCACGCTCGGCGAGCGCCCGGAGCAGACGATCAAGCGCCTCGCCCCCCAGGGCCTCGCCTTCGCGGCCGCGCTGGGCGCGGTGGCGCTCGTCTACGGGAGCGACGCCAACGCGCCCGGCCGCGTCGTCACGGAGCTCATCGCCCAGGCGCGCGTCGCCTGCGCGGCGGCCCGCGCGCCCTCGACGTACTCCGTGCCGTTCACGGGCCTCACGTGGCTGTGCGAGCCCGCGCGCGAGCCCCGCCTGGTCGGCGCGGTCCCGGGGGGCCTGTCCGGCGCCCTCGTGACCGCCCGCAGCGCGCGCATCGCCGGAGACTTTCGCGCCATCGACCTCGACGACGCGCGCATCCTCCTGCCCGGTGCGTCGAGCGTCGCCGGCCGGGTCGCCGTTCGCGTGTCGGCGCTCACGATGCACGGGATGGCCCCGTGGGCCCGCGCGTCGACCTTGCCCCCGGCGCTGCGCGCGCCGCTGCTCGCGATGGCGGCCTGGCTGAGCGCGTCCATCGCGGCGTATTCGTCGCTACGGCGCGCGGCGAGCACGCGTCTCGGGGTCCTCGTTCTCGGCGCGGCGGGCCCTCTCGGAACGCTCGGTTTGCTTCGCCTGCTCGAGACGACGGGTGCTCGCGCGCCGGTATTTCTGCTGCTGCCCGTCGCGGCGTCCGTCGGTGCGTGGTGCTGCGCGGTGCTTCTCTCGCGCTTGCGGCACAGGGGTCGCGCTGCTAGCAAGTAGCCGTAGGGTCAGCGAAGGCGCGCAGAACCGCAGAACGCAACACTCCGCGAGGAACCATGGGCAACATCGGCGTCACGGAGATCCTGCTCATCGCGCTCGTCGCGTTGCTCCTGTTCGGCGCAGGCCGCATCGCCGACATCGGCAAAGGCCTCGGGCAGGGCATCAAGAACTTCAAGCAGGGCCTCAAAGAGGCCAACGAGATAGACACCGACAAGAAGGACGACGACGCCTCGCTCAAGGACGAGAAAGAGGCGAAGGCCAAAGAGGCCTGAGAGTGCGTCGTCGTCGGTGAGCGGCGGCCGCGGTTAAGGCCGCTCTACTGCCCCGCGGCGGAAGCACCGGGCGCGCGCTCGCGGGGAGCCTCGGCGGCTCCGTGCATCTTCGCGAGGGCTCGACAGCTCGTGACGCTGACCGTCTGCGCCTTGGCGACGCAGCTGCTGTACGCCTCGGCCGCGCCTGTCAGATCGCCCGATGCCTTGCGTGCCGCGGCGAGCGTCAGCCACGCGTCGGCGTCGCCCGGATCCTTGACCACGGCCTTCTGCGCGAGCTCGGCGGCGTGCATGGTGTCGCCCTTGAGCAAGGCGCGCTGCGCGTCCCGGATGAACGGAGACTGCGAGTGCATCGTCGTCGTGACGTCGATCGCGGTCTCGTGCGCGTTCGCGGCGGGGAGCACCGCGACAGCCGCGGGGGCAGCCGGCGCCGCAGGCTCCGCGGGTGCGCTCGCGGGCGAAGCGCCACCGTTCGGCGGCAGAATCGGAGCGTCCTCGACCGCGCCCGCTGCAGCCGAGGCGCTCGCAGCGACCGCGACGACAACGGGGGGAGCCTCGGGGATCGCCGCGGCGGAAGGCGCCGGTGCAGTCGCGGTCGGCGCGGGCGACGTGGCGCGGGCAAACGCCGCCGTGCCGACCACCGCGACGTTCTTGCTTCGCGCCGCCTCGGCCTCGCGTAGCTGATGCGCGCGGACCGAGTTCGACCACAATCCCCCGAAGAGCGCGAACGCCACCACGCCCACCGCGATGCTGACGCGCTTCGCGGAGGCGCTCATCGCGCGCGGCACCCCCGCGGCGAATGCGTCGGTGTCGACCGCGCCCTCGGCGCTGCCTTCGACCTCACGCGTCCACGGGGCCGCGGAGGGCCTCACGCTCGGAACCCGAGCCGGCGCCGGAGCTGGCCGCTCGATGGACTCGGCAGCGGCGGCCGCGGTTGCTCTCGTCTCGACGCGAGCGGTACTGACCGCGTCGGGCGTGGGCACCTTCGCAGGCGTCGTCGGCCGGGGGGGCGGCTCGGCGATTCGTGGCGCAGCGACGGGCGCAGCGGCCGCGGCCCGGTCCGCATGCGGAGCCGGCGCTTCCGCGATGACGTCTGCCTGCGCCGCCGGAGTGTGCGCGCGCGGCACGGGCGAACCATGCACCCCGTTCGCCGTCGAGCGAGGGGCAGGCGCGACCGCCTGCGGTGCGGCCGGAGGCGGGATGGCGACCGGGGCAGCCGCGATGCTCGCGGGGCTCGCCGGCTCGGGCACGAACGCCGCGGGCGAAGCTTCGACGGCCGGGGGCTCCGGCGCGACGTCCGGAACCTCCGCTGCGACGGCAAGAGGCTCGGGTGAGGGAGGCAAAGGCTCGGGAGCGATCGCCGCAAGCGCGGGCGCGGGGCTCGACGGCTGAGGCGCGCGCTCCCTGGCGCCGGTGGTCATGTCCTCGCGCATCACGACGGCGCTCGGCGACAGCTCGGGTCGCGCAGCCGTTCGCGCTGGCAAACGCACCATCGCCTTCCACGCTTCGGGGATCTCGGTCAGCGCCGAGAGCCGCTCGAGGAGCTGCGGCGGGTGCACGTCGAGCAGCGCGGCCAGCGGCTGCACCTGGGCGCACAGGCGAACCCACTCGTCGACCCGCCGCATGCACTTCATCAGGAGGGCCTGCGTCGAGCAGCCGATGGTGTCTTCGTTCGTGACCGGCTTGAACTCGACGTCGAAGGTGGCCTCGTCCCAGATGAGCGCGCGGTACATGGCCTCCTCGCCGCGCAGCGGGCCGAGCTCGGCGTCGACCACGTTGCCGTGGCGCACGTAGATGCGCGCCTCCTGCATTCCGCTCCGCACGAGCACGACGCCGCTCTTGCGCGACGCCTCGAAGCTCTGCACGAGAATCGACGAGCGCCAGGTCGTGTGTCGACCCGCCAAGGCGGCCGCCGCCCGGGCCCGACGCCGCGTGGCTCTCCACCGACTGCCGCGCGCGCCGCGCGAGCAGGAGCTGGATGCGCGCCGTGAGCTCCGCCAGGTACACGGGCTTGGTCAGGTAGTCGTCGATGCCGAGCTCCGTCGCCTCGCTGCGAATCTTCTTCGGAGTCGCGGCTCGCGAGAAAGACGACCGGGGTGTCTGCGACGGCCGGTCGCTCGCGCATGGCGCGTACGAGCTCGAATCCGTCGAGCCCGGGAAGGCGCGTGTCGGTGACGATCACGTCCGGAGCGATCGCGTCGATCTTCTCCAGGCCGTCCTCGGCGTCGGTCGCGGTCGTCACGATGTATCCGGCCTTGCGCAGGCCGACCTCGAGCACGCAGAGGCCGAGCGGATCGGCATCGATCAGAAGCAACTTTTTCACGGGCGCGCCTCCCTGCTGTTCTCGGTAAACCTCGGCGATTCGCCCGACGCACACGTCAGACGCGAGAACGCCGTGAATGACTACGCGGTGCGCGCAGCTTGTCAAATGAAGGCTCGGAGCGCTTGCCGTTCTCCGTCTCAATCGCAAGACAGCGAGTCCAAGGTTGATCTTTTTGTCCTGGGCGCAGCCACTCGCACCGCCCGAGAGTCGGGGTCGGGTTGGTCCTTGGCGGCCCTATCCCGAAACGGACTCTCGTTGGCGTGAGGGATTGGTCTACATTCGCGCACCCGCCGCCCCAGGACGGCGGTCAGCGGGCCTCGCGATGCGACCGAACTGACGTATGCCAAGCGGCCGGGCGAGCACCAGATCGGGACGCTAGACGGGACAGGGCGTGTACACCCTGCGCCAGGAGCCGTTGGTGCACTGCTCGGCGACCCCGCCCGTGCAGGAGCCGTAATCGCACGAGAGCCCCGATTGCGAGCACGACGAGCCGAGGCGCGGGCGCGGCTCGGGACACGCCGCCGGCGGCTGCGCGCATTGCCAGACCGTGCCCGTGGAGACGGGAAGCGTGTCCGCGCAGTTGCATTGGCCCTGGTCGTACGCGCAGTCGAGGCCCGCGGGGGAGCAGTCCTTGCCCTGCGGCACGTCGGCGAACGTGAGCGGGCACTCGGTGGGACTGGGACATTGAGCCGGCTTGGTCGCACTCCAGCCGCTGGCCGTGCAGCTGACGACCTCGTTGCAAGCGGGCTTGGGGTTCGTGCCGTACTCGCATTCGAGGCCGACGACGTGGCACGAGTCGCCCGGGTTCGGCGGGCTCCCCGGACACGCCGCGCCGTTTCCGCCCGAGCTGCTGCCGGAGCTTCCGCCGCTTCCCGAGCCGCTGGTGCTCCCCGAGGAGGTGCTCGTCCCGCCCGAGCTGCTCGTGCTCCCCGAGGAGGAGCTCGTCCCGCCCGAGCCGCTGGTGCTGCCGGAGGAAGTGCTGCTGGCACCCGAGCTGCCGGTGCTGCCGCTGCCAGTCCCCGAGCTGCTCGTCCCGCCCGAGCTGCTCGTGCTCCCCGAACTGCCCGTGATCCCCGAGCTGCTCGTCGAGCCGCTCCCCGAGCTGCCGGACCCCAATCCGCTGCTCGCGTCCCCGCCCGCGTCGCCGTCACCGAGGCCCCCGCTGAACGCGGCGCCGCCGCACGCCCACATCGTCCCCAGCGCTGCGACAGCCCAGAGTTTCGAACGCATGACTCACCCTCCGCCCCGCAACCTGAGCAACACGGGTACCAGCTCCGATTCTCCGCGAAATCGGCGCCTCGGGCCAACGAAGCGCGTGCCATCCAGGGCACCCGCGTCACGGGGCGCAGGTCGAGAAATGTGCTAAGAGCGGCCCCCGTGCCTCGTCAATTTGCTGCACGGTTGAGCGTCGTCGCCCCCAGCGTGACGCTTGCGATGAATGCCCGCGCCATGGACCTGCGGTCGCGCGGGGTAGATGTCTTTGCCTTCGGGGTCGGCGAGCCCGACTTCGAGCCGCCCAAGGCGGTGCTGGAGGCAGCCAAGCGCGCCATCGACGCGGGTTGCTCCAAGTACACCGCGGTGACGGGCATCCCCCCGCTCAAGGAGGCCATCTGCGAGGCCACCGAGAAGATGCGCGGATGGCGGCCCAAGCCGGAGAACGTGTGCGTCGGCGTCGGGGCCAAGCACGTGCTCTTCAACCTGGCGCTCGCGCTCTACGAGCCCGGCGACGAGGTCGTCATCCCCAAGCCGTTCTGGGTGAGTTACCCCGAGCAGGTGCGCATCGTCGGCGCGACCCCCGTTCTGGTCGACACGCGCGAGGAAGACGGCTGGAAGCTCTCCCCCAGCAGCTCGAGAAGAGCCTCACGCCGCGTACCAAGGCCATCATCCTGTGCTCGCCGTCGAACCCGTCGGGCATCGCGTACACCGAAGCCGAGACGCGCGCTCTCGTAGACGTGGTGCGCAAGCACGATTGCTGGCTCATCGTGGACGAGATTTACGCGGAGCTCGTGTACGACGGCCTCACGTTCGCGTCCGCCGCGAAGATCGCGCCGGACCTGCGCGACCGGCTGATCGTCGTCGACGGCGTGTCCAAGACGTACGCGATGACCGGCTGGCGCATCGGGTGGGCGCTCGCGCCCGCGCCGCTCATCAAGTCGCTCGACGTCGTTCAGGGGCAGAGCACCACGAACGCCACGGCGGTCGCGCAGCACGCCGCCATCGCCGCGCTGCGCACGCCCCTCGAGGACTTCGCCGGCATCCGCGCGACGTTCCAGAAGCGGCGCGACGCCATGGTCAGCGGTCTCGGGTCGGTCCCGGGCATCAAGTGCCGCAAGCCCGAGGGCGCCTTCTACGCATTCGCCGATTGCCGCGGGCTCTATGGCCTCGAGTGGAATGGCAAGCGGCTGGCGAACGACGAGGACATCGCCTTCTGGCTCCTCGACAAGGCGCACGTGGCTGCCGTTCCGGGCGGGGCCTTCGGCGCGCCTGGGTACGTGCGTTTCAGCTACGCGGCCAGCGAGGAGCGCATCGCGGCGGGCATCGGGGCGATCCAGCGCGCCGTCCACGAATCGCGCTGACGGTCAGCCGCTCGCCAGGCTCTCGGAGACCGCCTTCGCGAGGGACTCGGCGTCGAACGGCTTGGCGAGGAACCGGGCGAAACCCTCGCGCCTCGCCCGTTCGGTGTCCTCGGCCCGCGCGTGCGCGGACAGCGCGATGGTCGGCGTGCTCGAGAGCGGCGCGGGCATGCGCCGGAGCTCGCGGACCAGCTCGTAGCCGTCGCGCACCGGCATCGCGACGTCGCTGACGAGCACGTCGGGGCCGAACGCCCCCACGATGGCCAGCGCCTCGTCCACCGACCGTGCCGTGCGCACGACCGCGCCGCGGTCGCCGAGAATCGTGGCGATGAGCTCGAGGCTGTCGCTCTCGTCGTCGACGCAGAGGACCTTCACGCCGGCGATGGAGGCCGACGGCGCCGGGGCCCCGCGGTTCGCGCGCGGCGGCGCGAGCCACGCCGACTGACACGGAAGCTCGACCGAGAATTCCGCCCCCCGGTCGCGGCCTCCGCTGCGCGCGGCGATGGTGCCGCCGTGTGCCTCGACGATGTGGCGGGCGATGGCCAGCCCCAGGCCGAGCCCCATGTGCGCGCGGGTGCCCGAGCTGTCGGCTTGCCGAAATAGTCGAAGACGTGCGGGAGCTCGGAGAGCTCGATGCCGCAACCGTCGTCGCGCACGACCAGGCTCACGCTTGCACCGTCCCTCGCGAGCGCGACTTCGACGCGGCCTCCCTTGTTGCCGAACTTGATCGCGTTCGACAGAAGGTTCGACCCGACCTGCTGAAGGCGCAGAGCGTCTCCGAGCACGACGCAGTCTGGCTGGAGGGACGTCTCGAGCGTGATCTGCTTCGCCGCAGCCGAAGCCTTCGCGAGGTCGAGGGCCGCGAGGACCGCCTCGTTGACGCTGGTGGGCTTCGTGTCGATGCGCAGCTTCCCGCTGACGATCCGGGAGACGTCGAGGATGTCGTCGACGATCTTCGCGAGCATCTCTCCGTTTCGTTGCATGACCTGCAGACCCCTCGCGACGAACTCGGCATCGCCCTGCCGCAACGTCATGAGCCTCGTCCACCCGAGGAGCGCCCCGAGAGGCGTCCGCAGCTCGTGCGACACCATGCCGAGGAACTGATCCTTCATCCGATTCTCGGCCTCGGCCTCGGCGCGCGTACGCCTCTCGCTCTCGAGCGCCGCTCTCTCCACGTCCGCGCGCCGCCGCTCGGTGATGTCTTTCATCGCCGTGCGGAAGCCCACGATCTCGCCGGCGCCCGAGACGTGCGGCGTGGTCGTGAGCTCGACGGGAACGAAGCCCTCGGCGGTCTTCAGCTCGGCCTCCGTCGTCGCCGGCGCCCGGGCTTTCGCCGCTTCGCGCAGGTGGCTCTGGAATGCGATGCCGTCGCGGAGCAGCGCCCCGAGCGCGGCCCTGACGAGCTGATCGCGCTCGCGCTGGAGGAGGGCCGCCGCCGTCACGTTCGACTGCGTGATGATGCCGTGCGCGTCGAGCGTCACGTACCCGACGGGCGCCCGATCGTAGAGCTCTCGGTAGTGGTCCTGCGACTCCTCGAGCCGCTCGTGCACCTCGCGGAGCTCGCGGTTCTGCATCTCGAGCTCCACCTGGTGCACGTGGAGCTCGTGCACGAGCTGACTAGCCTCGGCCGCGGGAGCCCCCGCCTTCGCCGGGAGCGCGCGAAGCTGCTCCACGAGCTCTCTCCACGAGAGATTTTCCAGCGCGGCCACTCGGTTTATTTCCGAACCTTTCTGATGCCGGCGCGCCATTGCAAAGCGCGTTACGTCCGCGACCACCGTTAGCCTCGCGCGGACTGGGCCCGCAAGGGGCGCGCCGAAGAAAAGGACGGCGCTTGGGGTCGGGCATGAGAAAGCGCGCTCGGGTGTAGCGATTCGCCACAACCATCTTTGTTTCCGCTGAGTGTCGTCTGATACGCGAGATTCCTCGTGTTCTGCCGATTCTTTGCCTCGCTGCTCGTCGGCTCCCCTGTGCGCTCCTCGAGCCGCGCAGACGAGACGCGTTTGCGGCCCCGGCGCTCGCCACATTTGCCGTAGAGTCTGGCTTGAGAAAGGAGATTAGGAGCCCATGAATCGGCCGACGATCCTCGCCGATGACGTGTCCACCTTCTTGCGCCGCACGCGCGGGAGCGCCGGCCGCGCCGAAGCGCAGCTCGGAGAGCTCTCGGCTCACAGAAGGGCCGGCGCCTCGCGCGTGGAGGCGATTGCCGCCCGCGCCGACGGAGACGCGAACGAGTTGCTCGCCGAGCTCGTCGCGCGCGACGAAGAGCTCGCGGCGACGAGCGAAGAGCTGAGGGAGCAGGTCGCGGCGCTCCGGGGCGCCTGCGCGCTCCTCGAGCGCGAGCGGTCGAAGTACCTCGACCTGTTCGCGCACGCGCCTGGCCCGTACGTCGTCACCGACCTCCTGGGCGTCACGCAGGAGGCCAACGTCGCGGCGGGCGCCCTGCTCAGCGTAGAGGAGGCCTTTCTTCGCGGGCGGCCGCTCATCGGGTTCGTGGCGCGCAACGACACGCGGATGTTCCGCGAGCTCCTGGGCGAGCTGGTCGATGCGCCGACGGACGGGCCTCGGGCGCTCGTGCTGCGCATGCGCCCGCGCGGGCAGCCCGTCGTCGTATGCCATACGCGGGTCGCCGTCGTGCGCGGCGGGTCGGGCAAGCGGATTGCGTTCCGCTGGCTGTTTCGCCGGCTCGACGCTCGCGAAGAGCTCAGCGGAGGACAGCTGGCCGAAGCCGAGCTCGCGCGCATGGTCGCCGACGACTTGCGTCCTCCGCTGACGACCATTGCAGGCTGGGCGCGGCTTCTCCAGGACGGCAGCGTCACGGACGAAGGCGAGCGCAGGCAGGCGCTCGCGTGGATTCGAGCAAAGCGCCGCCGTGCAGCGAATGATCCTCGACGACCTGGTCGAGCTGAGCGCCCTGCCCGAAGAAGGCGGCGGTCCGCCGTCCATGGCCACCCTCGATCTCCATGACCACGTCCGCGCAGCGGCGGACAGCCTGATCCCGCTTCTCGAGCCCGACCGCCTCGTGGTCGACCCGCCGTCGGGCGCGCCGCTCGTTCGCGCGAACCCCGATTGGGTGAGCCGCGCGCTCGAGCTTCTCATCCGGCGCGCCCTCGCCGGGACGCCTTCGCGCGCCGTTCGATTGAGCACGGCTCTCGACGAGAGAAGGGCGGTTGTATCCGTAGAAGCGCCGGAAGGATCGAGCGTCCCCTCGGGGTGGGCCGTCCGCATGGCCACGGTCGTGCGCATCGCGGAAGCCCACGGAGGACGGCTCGTCTTGAGCGACGGAGCGCCGTCGGCTCGCTTCGAGCTCCCCGCCGTATTGTTCTGAGGGCACGATTTTCAAGGCGGGGCTCTGTCACCGCCGACAAGGTGCTCGAACCTTCTGAGGCACGCATGGCTCCCTCGGATGGTTCGAACACACCGGCTCCGCCGGACGCGCTGAGCGCCTCGGACCTCCCCGTGGAACCGCCGGCGGCTCCGCGACTGCCGTTCCCGGTTGCCGCGATAGGCGCATCGGCGGGCGGTCTCGAGGCGCTCGAGGCGCTCGTCCAGCGCCTCGACGGAGAGCGGATGGCGTTCGTCGTCGTCCAGCACCTGGCACCGGGGCACGTGAGCTTGCTCACGGAGGAATCCTGCAGCGTTCAAGCAAGCTCCCCGTGGTCACCATCGAGAACGGGATGCGCCTCGAGCCGGGGAAATTTACGTGGCGCCGCCCATTGCCGAGCTCTCGCTGGAGGGTGTCGCGCTGCATATCGCGCCGCCCGCGGACGGGATACGGCTACGCCACACGATTGACGCCTTCCTGCGCACGGTCGCGCGCTCGGGCGGGTCGATGGCCATCGGCGTCGTCCTGTCCGGTACGGGTACCGACGGCACTCTCGGTCTCAAAGCGATCATGGACGAGGGGGGTATCACGTTCGCGCAGGAGCCGAGCACGGCGTCGCAGCCGGGCATGCCCCAGAGCGCTATCGACGCGGGCTGCGCCGACTTTTCGCTGACGCCCGCCGAGATCGGCGACGAGCTGATGCGCCTCGCGAAGCACCCGTACGTGGGGCGCGCTCGGCCGATCCAGCTCGCCGACCCCAACGCGCTGTCGAAGATCTTCGCGCAGCTCCGGACGGCGTACGGCGTCGACTTCACCCAGTACAAACCGAGCACGGTGGAACGGCGGATCGGCCGCCGGATGGCGCTGCACAAGATCGACGCCTTCGACGACTACCTGTCACTCCTCGCGGCCGACTCGGTCGAGCGTCGCAGCCTCTACAACGATCTCCTCATCGGCGTGACCGCGTTCTTTCGCGACAGCGAGCCGTTCGACGCGCTAAAGAGCGTCGTCTTCCCCCGCCTCTTCGCGAATCGCGGCGCCGACACGCCCATTCGCGTCTGGGTGGCGGGGTGCGCGACGGGAGAGGAGGCGTACTCGACCGCCATCGTGCTCCTCGAATTTCTCGGCGACCGCGCGCGCAACTACAAGATCCAGATCTCGCGACCGACATCGACGAAGACGCCCTCGGGCGTGCGCGCCTCGGCGCCTATCTGCCCAACATCGAGCTCGACGTCTCGGCGGAGCGGCTGCAGCGTTTCTTCTCGCGAACGGAGAAGGGCTACCAGATTCGCGCGCGCGGTGCGCGACCTCGTGGTCTTTGCGCGGCACAACCTCGGGAAGATCCGCCCTTCGGGCGTCTCGACCTCATCACGTGCAGGAACGTCCTCATTTACATGCAGCTGCCCCTGCAGAAGAAGGTGCCCCGCATCTTCCACTATGCGCTGAACCCCGACGGCTTCGTCTTGCTCGGCACCTCGGAGTCGGTGGGCGATGGGCCCGAGCTCTTCACGCTGATCGACCGGAAGCTCAAGATCTACGTAAAGAAGAACATCCAGGCGACAGCGGTCTTCGATTTCGCGGCCGGCGGCCGAGCCGTCGAGAACGACGACGCGACTCGCCCGAACCGCCCCGAGCATCGGCCCATCGTCAATGTGGCGCAGATCGCCGATCGCAAGGTGATCGAGAAATACGCGCCCCCCGGCGTCATCGTCGATGACCGACTCGACATCGTGCAGTTTCGCGGCCGGACCGGCTCGTATCTGGAGCCGGCACCCGGCGCCGCGACGCTCAATCTCTTGAAGCTCGCGCGCCCGGAGATGCTCGTGGCCCTTCGTAGCGCCACGCAAAGGGCGCTGACCGAAGGACTACCCACGACTTCGCCCGCCGTGCCGCTCTCGGGCGCCAACTCGACCCGGTCGGTGTGGTCGACGTCATGCCCCTGCCGGAGGCGGGCGCGGGAAAGTGCCTGCTCGTCCTGTTCAACGAGCGCGTCGTTCCGGAGCCTGGGGAACATGAGGAGGCTGGGCCGCAGGGCGAGGAGGATCCTCGCGTCCTCCAGCTCGAGCGCGACCTCGTGGCGAGCAAGCACTACCTTCAGGCGACGGTTGAAGAGCTCGAGGCGGCCAACGAGGAGCTGCAAAGCGCCAACGAGGAGCTTCAGAGCTCGAACGAGGAGCTGCAGTCGACGAACGAGGAGCTCGAGACCTCCAAAGAGGAGCTGCAGTCGACGAACGAGGAGCTTGCCACCGTCAACGACGAGCTCCAGACCCGCATGGCGCAGCTCAGCGTCTCCAACGACGACCTGCAGAACATCATGTCCACCACGGGCGGGGTGGTCGTCATCGTCGGGCCGGACCTGCGCATTCGCCGCTTTTCGGCTGCCGCCGAGCAGCTCCTGAGCCTCATCCCCGGCGACGTAGGTCGGCCTCTCGCCTACCTGCGCAACGTCGTGAGCTCGCGCGACATCGAGCAGATTGCCGCCGACACGATTCTCGGCTGTCGCCACGCGCGAGCAGCGCGTGCGGTGCATCGACGGCGCCTGGTACACGATGAAGATGTCGCCCTACATCTCGACCGATCGCGCCATCCGCGGACTGGTCCTCGAGTTCGCGAGGACGATCTCGCCGGCCAAGGCCGGCGAGACCGAAGACCTGCCGTTGCTCGCGCAGCAGGTGCTCTCGACGCTGACTCAGCCCGTGATGCTGATGGACAGGCAGCTTCGCCTGGTCTGGGCCAATCGGCCTTTTTTCGAAGCGTTCTCGGTGGATCCGAGCGCGCTCGGGCGGCCGATCGCCGAGGCCTGGGGAAGCGGGACCGAGCCGACGGAAGTGTGGACGTTCCTCGAGGAGGTCGTCTCGGGACGGGTTGCGCGCGACGTTCTCGTCGAGCATCCATTCGGCCGTCAGGGAGACCGCCCGATGCGGTTCACCGGGCGCGTCGTGCCGTCCGACTCGGGACACCAGCTCATCGCCGTCGTCACGATGCAAGACGTGTGAGTCGCCGCCGCGCGCCGCGTCGTCGCCCCTCCAGGCGCGGGTGCTCGGCCGTAGCGAGTCGGCGGCGCGCCGATTGCTTCGGCCGGCTTGCGGCATGAACATCGCCCCGCCGCTCGAGCTGACCACACGGTTCCGACACTTCTCGTGCCCCGAGTGCCAGGGCTCGCTCGAGCAGGTCAAGGAGCCGACGACCGGGACCCTCTCGTACCTGTGCCGCATCGGCCATCGCTACGACCCGCGCGAGATGCTCGTCGGCAAGGAGATCGCGATTGACCGCGTGCTCTGGGCGGCGCTCACTGCCATCGACGAGCTGGTGTGCATCCTCAAGGAGCTCAAGGAGCGCGGCGATCCGGCGACCGGCGCGCCCGACTACCGCGCGCGCTGCCAGGTGGCCATCGTCCAGCGCGGCTTGCTCGAGCAGGTCATCGCCGCGAACGAACCGGTGCGGCTCGAGGGCGACTTCCCGATCGAGGTCGACCCGAAGGCCTCGATCCGGCAGCGGCAAGGCTAGACCATGGAGCTCAACGCGCAGGAGCTGCGGCGGGACGTGCTCGTCGTCGGCGCATCGGCCGGCGGGATTGAGCCGGCGCTTCATCTGCTCGGCTCCATCCCGGACGGGCTCGAGCTCATCGTGGCGCTCGTGATCCACCGCGGCGCCTTTGGCGGGCCATCGCGCGAGGGGAGGGCGTCGCTCCTGGGGGATATCCTCGGGCGACGCGCGCGGCGCCCCGTCGTCGAGCCGCTCGAGTACGTCTCGGCCGTCCCCGGCGTCATCTACCTGGGACCGCGCGACAGGCACATCGTCTTCGAGGGAGACCGGGTGACGTCGGTCCGCAGCGCCAAGCAGCACTTCACCCGTCCGGCGGTCGACCCGCTGTTCATCTCGGCGGCGGAGGCGTTCGGGCCGCGCGTCATGGGTGTTCTCCTATCGGGCGGCGGCAGCGACGGCGTGCTCGGCCTCATTCACGTCAAGGCGCGTGGGGGCCTGGGGATGGTGCAGTCGCCGGCCGAGGCGCCACATCCGTCGATGCCGTCGACGGCTCTGTGCGAGGACCACGTGGACGCGGCGGTAACCCTCCAGGAGCTCGTGCGCATCGTGCCGGTGCTCGCCCAGGGCAAGCGAGTGGTGACCAACGGCATCTCGGCTGCGGCCAACGCGCGCGGGGCCGCGTATTGCCCTTCGCCGGGCGGCCCGCCGCGCTGACGGCTCACCTTTTCGCGCAAGCCGGGCTGTTGCCGCTCCGGCTTTGCCGTCGACGGAACGCGCAATGCACGCACATGGCATGAACGCGAGGAGGAACCCATGCCCACTCGAACCGAAGAAGTAGCCTCCAAGGCGGTCGGCGCGATGAAGGCCGCCAAGGCGACCGTCGAAGGACTGTCCGGGGTGTTCAAGCAGCTCACCAGAGAGCACGGCGAGGTGAGCGCGATGCTGCTGCGCGTGAAGACGAGCTCCAGCGTGGACATCCGGCGCGACCTGTTTCCGACGATCCGCGCCGAGCTCCTGTCCCACGAAAAATGTGAGCTGCGCGAGGTGTACCCGGCCTTCCGGCTGCGCCCGGAGCTGGAGTCCATCGCCGCCGATCACGATTGCGAGGCACGCGAGCTCGAGCAGATCCTCGATGAGCTGACGGCAACGCCGTACGAGGCCGAGCCCTGGGAATTGCGGTTCAACGAGCTGGTCGAGCTCGTCAATCACCACACGAAGGAAGAGGAAAACGACTACTTCCCCAAGGCGAACCGGGTCCTCGGCAAGGAGGAGGCGGAGCTCCTCGAGGGTCGCTACCTGAAGGCGAAAGCCGAAGTCATGGCGCAAGAGACGATGCCAAAAACCTCATGACGCAGCCCTGGTGAGGCAGCGGGCCCACTCGGGGGGGGACGCGAACGGCGATCATCGTGTCGCGGGCCGGCTCACTCGCGCGGCGAGTTCTCGAAGGCCCCGCGAGCCCTCGCCCAGCGCGAGCGTCATGGCGACCCCGATGGCGACGAGCAACGCGTCGTGAGGTGTCGACCGGTAGCTCCCCTCGGCAAAGAGGAGCGCCGTCGCAATGGCGGGCGCGTGTCTCGCGCGCAGCGCCTCGGTGAAGAGCACCGTCAGGATGACCGCGAGCACGGCGGCTGCGACGCGCGAGCCCGACAGGTGCCCGGTCGCGAGCACGCCCGGCGCCCGAGACGCGCCCACGACGGCGGTGCTGACGAGGCCCGACGCGACTGCGCAAGCGTGGCCCACGCTCGCGTTCCACGGGCGCGCGGTCTCGCCGCGGGGGGACTGCGCCTGCACGAACGCCGTCGGGCCGAGGCTGGGAAAGAGCCACGGCTGGCCCGCCGCGAGCCCCAACATGCCGACCACCGCGGTGACGAACGCCACCTCGAGCACGAGCCCGATTCGACGATAGCCGCTCGAGTTTCATCGGCACACCGAAGCAAGGCGCGGGCCGTGTATGTGCGTCCGTGCAGCACACGACGACGCAGCGGCGCGACAGTTGGCCCGTCGCGGAGCGAATCGGGTATCCCTGGTTCCAGGGGAAATGCGCTCTCGAGCGTCCAGCGTCGCGTGCCTCGCGATGACCCTCGTCGGGCTATCGGTGACGCGTCCGGCTGCGGGTCAATCCACGGCGGCGCCTGCCGACCCGCCAGGCGCCGGGCCTGCGAGCGAGCTCGTTCTCGTGCACATCGATTCTCCCGACCCGGTCGTTCTGGAGGAAGCCGTGGGACCGCAGGGCTGGGTGCCCATGTGCAACTCGCCCTGCGACAGGCCGGTCGCCACCGATCGTTCGTACCGGATCAACGGCAGCGGCTTGCGCGCGTCGAGCCCCTTTTCGATAAGGTCCGGAAGCCGCACGCGGATCGCGGTAGACCCGGCGTCTTCCGGCGCTCGCACGGCAGGGGTCGTCGTGACCGTCGTGGGCGCGTTGGGACTCGGCCCCGGCCTCGTCGTGACCGTGGGCGTGGTCGGGGCGGCGATCTTCGGCGCGATCCTCGTCTGCCCCTTCGTAGCCGCGTTCGCGTCGAAGCCGAACCAGAACTCGGAGTACACCGGCTGCCTCGGCGACGCGATCAGCTACGTGGGCAACGCGTACGCAAGCCCGTTCGTCTGGGTGCCGGCGATTGCGGGCGGCGTGGCCCTCATCAGCGGGGTCACGTGGCTGGCGACGTCGCCACCCACTCGGGTGACCCAGACCGCGGCGAATGCGCAAGCCGCCGCTTCGCCTGACGCGTGGCGCATGACGCCCACATGGGCGGAGCGCTCTCCGATCGCCCTTCCGCCCTCGGTGGTCGCGCCCCTCGTCCACATCGCCTTCTGAGCGACGATTGTCGCGGATGAGCCGTCGGCGGCGCGCCGGACGTCGCGATGGTAAGAGCCAACCCATGTCGACGGCTGTCCCGCTCCAGCTCGACGCGCTCAAGGCGACGAGCCCGAAGAAGGCCACATTCATCGTCCTTGCCGTGAGCGCGGTTGCGCTGCTCGTCCTCGTGGGCGTCATCTACGGGCACGGGCGAGCGGCCGAAGTCCCCGCGTGGATATCGTGGCTCCCGGCGGTGAACGCCGTGCTCAACGGCACGAGCGCCGTGTTCCTCGTCCTCGCGTACCGGGCGATCCGCCGCCGCGACGTCGTCGACGCACTCGCGCCGAATGCTCACGTCGCTCGCGGCGTCGGCGCTCTTTCTCGTCTCGTACATCGTCTATCACTCGGTTCACGGCGACTCGAAGTTCGGCGGCGTCGGTCTCGTTCGCCCCGTCTACTTCTTCATCCTCGTCACGCACATCGTCCTCTCGGCCGTGGCGCTGCCGCTCGTCTTCTTGAGCCTGTTCTTCTCGCTCTCGGGGCGCTTCCCGAATCACAGGAAGATCGCGCGCTACACGTTCCCGGTGTGGCTCTACGTCTCGGTCACCGGCGTGCTCGTGTTCGCGCTGCTCCGTATCTACCGGTGAGGACCGCCGCCCATCGTCCTCATCGCTTCTCACGCTCGAGGCGCTCTACGTCGGCGACGAGCGTCTCGAAGTCGGCGTTCTCCTCGGTGGAGTAGTACCCGCGCAACGCGCCCGAGCGATCAGCGACGACGAACCAGTTGCCGTGCGTGACCTCGTCGTCGCCGGCGCCGTGCTCGATCTTCGCGGCCGAGACCTTGAACCCGAGCACGACCGCGCGCGTCATGTCGTCGGCCTTGCCGGTGACGAACCTCCACCGCGCCGGATCGGCGTGCGCCTTCGCCGCGTACCCGGCCAGGACGGCGGGCGTGTCGTTGTCCGGGTCGACCGAGAACGAGACGAGCCGCACGTCGCTGCCGTCGCGCGCCAGGCGAGCCTGAAGCTCACCCATGCGCGCGGTCAGCCGCGGGCACGACGTGGAGCACCGCGTGAAGACGAAGTCGGCGACGGTGACGTGCCCGAGCATGGACTCCGTCGTATAGGGGGCGCCGCGCTCGTCGAGGAGCCGGAACTCGGGCGCGTGTCCGTAGACGGGCAGGGGAGGGTGCGGGCGAATCGCCCGAGCGACGAGCGCGAGCGCGCCCGCAAGAGCCAGACCGCCGACGCTGATTGCGAGGCGAACACCCGCCATGAGGTCACCTGCGGTCGAGCAGGACCGCGAGCAGCAGGAACGACAGATACGGGATTGAAAAGGCGAAGACGCGCCGCGCCCAGCGCTCGACCTCGGCCTTCTTCGAGCTGCCGCGAACGCCGCGCAGAGCCAGCGCGAGAAACGCCGCGCCGAGCGCCGTGGCCACCGCGAGGTACGCGCGCCCGGCGAGGCCGAGCGGCACGAAGAGGAGGGTCGTCGCCACGAGCAGGATGGTGAAGAGCACCACCGTGTGCCGGGCCGCGCGCTCGCCGTGCTGCACGCTGACGACCTGCAGACCGGCCCGAGCGTAGTCGTCGGCCCGGAAGATCGAGATGGCGGCAAAATGCGGGATCTGCCAGAGAAAGAGGACCGCGAAGAGGAGCAGCCCGCCCGCGCCCGGTGCGCCCGTCACGGTGCACCAGCCGAGCAGCGGCGGCATGGCGCCGGGGACGGCGCCGACCAGCAGGGCCAGGTGCGTGTGGCGCTTGAGCGGGGTGTAGATCGCGACGTAGCTGACGAGCGCGATGAGCCCGAGCAGCCCCGTGGCAGGGTTGACGAGAAAGAGCAGCGGCGCGGAGACCGCGGCGAGGGCCAGCCCGAAGGCGAGCGCCGTGTCGGGCGAGAGGCGGCCGGCCGGCAGCGGGCGATTGCGGGTGCGCGTCATGTGGGCGTCGACGTCGCGCTCCCACCACATGTTCAGGGCGTTGGCCGCGCCGACGATGAGGGCCGTTCCGACGAGCGACAGCGCGAGCGTGCTCCCGGCGACGCGGCCTGGTGCGAGCCAGGCGCCCGCTGCTTCGGTCAAAAGGACCATCGCCGTGATGCGCGGCTTCGTCAGGGCGACCAGATCGCGGACGAAGGGCAAGGCACGCGCACGCGGCCGCGCCAGGGCGTAAAGCTCGGAGTTTGCCACGCGGGAGGAGACCTCGGCTCGTGGATGTAGAGCGAGCCCGGGGGCTTGGCAAGCGGTGTGATCGGGCACGGGGGGAGCGGCTCAGGCGGCTCAGGCGGCTCGCAGGCGGCTCGCCTGCCGAAGGCGCCCTCGGCCCGTCAGGCGTCAGGCGTCTTCCAGCTTGCGCTTGCGTTCGCCCAGCAGGGTGCGCCACATCGCGCGGTCGTCCGCGCACGCGAGCGTCGCCCAGTGCGAGGCGACGACCGCGCACAGCGCCCGAAGCGGCGCGTCGAACGCTCCTCGCGATACCAGCGCGAGCGCGACCGTAGCCACGACGGCGGCGACCTGATTCGGCTGGGCGGCGGCGACCAGCGCCAGGAGGAGCGAGGCGGGCACGAGAAACACCGCCAGGGCGTCGAAGCCGTAGGGGCTCGGTACGCCGGCGGCGTCGGCGAGGGCCGTGTGAAGCACCGACTGCCACAGCGTGGCCCCCGAATGCATCCCGCTGCGCACGCCCAGCACGATGGCGACCGTCGCGACGAGGGCTGCCGCCGCACCGAGCTGGCCCGCAAAGCGGCTGCGTGTCCAGATCCACATGACCGCGACGAGCTGTCCCGACGCCTCGAAGAGCAGCCCCACGGTCGCCAGCACGCGCGACGCGTGAAATAGGGGCATGCTCGCCGTGTCGCCCGCCGCGGTCGCCAGCTCCCACGCGGCGATTCGTGCGATGGTCGCGAAGGCAAACGCGAAGAGAATGCCCGCCACCGCGCGCGTGTGCGGCGCGCGTGCGGAGCAGTACGCCGCCGCGATGGTGGCGACGGCTGCGGCCGCGGCGAGGGTCACCGGGCACCAGGGCTGAGGGCGGCCGATGAAGAGCATCCTCGGCACGATGGTGAGCACGATGACCGTCGCGCCGCCCGCGACGAGCGCCAGGCGCGAGGCCCACCCGATTGAGCCTGCCGAGCCGGCGCGCAGCAGCTCGACCGACCCCCAGAGCACCAGCGCGACCAGAAGGCCGCTCAGAAAATATCCCAGGCTCGCCGCCGCCCAGTCGACGTGCGTCACCACGGGGTCGCTCGTGTTTCCGTGCACGCCGGGCGCGACGATGACGCCCATCACCCCCGCGGCGACCGCCACGAACGCGGCCGTTCGCAGCAGCCAGGACGCCGACAAGAGCGGCGAGGACGGAGGCAACTGCGGCCGGCTCGGCGCATGACGCCGGCCTTCGTCCCGCGCCTGGGCGCGTTCCTCCGTAGCTTCCGCCGTGGTCATGCCGCGTTTGCGCAGCCTAGCGTGGCCGCCAGCTTTTAGCTGGATCTCCCGTACCGGCGCAGCGAGAAGAGCATTCCCTCGCGTGCGTCGTTGGGACCGGTGGGGGGCGGCGCGCCGCGCTCATGCGTCGGGCTCGTCGGCCCCTGCGACGGAGGCGGGGGGCCGTCGTTATTGTGCGGAGCGCCGCCGTTCAGGATGAAGGGCCGCGCGCCCATCGTCGAGCACGCATACACCTCGTCGCGGTGAAACTCCCACTGCAGATACACGTTGCCGTCGGGTGAGACGATCGCGTTCGGCGCCGGCCCGAAGGGCTGCGCGCGGTCGACGGCGTCGAGCGCGGCGATGTCGAAGGCCGTGATGCCGCTCGTCTTCACGATCCCCATCTTCTTCAGGCGCCCCTCCTTGGTCAGCACGATCTCCAGGCGCGTCACCAGGTGCTGGTCGTTCAGCGGATGGTCGGAGGGCAGCCCGTCGAGCGACTCGAGGAAGGAATCGGCGAAAATCGGGTGAATGCGGTTATGCATCCCGTTCAGGTACGACGCAAAGGGAACCTGGGCGGTATTGAGCGCCGTCTGGTTACCCGGCTTCACGCTCGAGACGTAGTTCTCGATCGCGCTGCGCCAGCGCTCGAAGCTCGAGGCAATCCACGAACCACGGTGCTCGCTCTTGCGGCGCTCGCCGTCGGCCTCGCGGAGCTTGCGCAAGTTGTCGACGCCGACGATGGCGGCAATCTGCGCGGGATCGACGTTCATGTTGACCGCGCCGGGAGCGGGCTTCTGTCCGAGGCCGGGCAAGCTCCACATCTTTCCGCCGGGCGGCTGCGGGCCCTGCGCTCCGGCCGCGGGCTCCGACGCGACGCCGGGCGCGCCGCCGGGGCGCGCCGGATTGAAGCTCCACGATCCACCCGGGGCGCTCTCGACCTCGGGGGCAGGCGGCGTCGCGCCGCCGGGGGACGGTTGCGGCTGCGCCTCGGGCTGCGCCGCTTGCGGGCGCGCCGGGTTCTGCTCGCGCTCGGTGGGAGCCGGCCGCTGCTGCGTCGGACCGAGCGCGGCGAGGGCCTGCTGCTTGGGGATCTTGGGCTCGTGGACGACGTCGAAATCGGTGCCCCGCTCGCCCGGGGCCCGATTCTTTTCGCCCTTGTGCTCGTCGCTCTCGGCGATGCGTGTCTTCTCGCTGTCGCCGGGAGACTGCTCGCTGCCGGGGTGGTTGCCGCCGGGAGTCGGGCTCTCGTCGTCCCGATCGTGCGAGGTTTGCGTGGCGACGGTCTCCTTCTCGACGTGGTTCGCCTGGTCCGCGATGAACTTCGCCGTGGGGTTGTCTTCCTGGTTTTCCTTGGCGTGCTGGCGAACGGCGATTCGCTTGTCCTTGAGGGGGTCCTCCGGCAAGACGAGGGGCTTCTTTTCCTCCTCCTTCTTCAGCACGATGACGCGCTTGGCCTCGTCGGGCGCCTTCTTGGCCTGCGGCGTGGGGGTCTTGAGCGCCTGCTTTTCCGCCTCCGTCTTGGGTTTCTCGGCCGGCTTTGGCGGTGGGGGCGGCTGGGTCGCGTCGTCGTCCTTGGGCTGCTCGGTCGGCTCGCCGAGCGTCACCTCGAACGTCTGGTCGCTCTGCTTGGCCAGTGTGGCGGCCTCCCGCGACAGCTTCCAGAGGAGGGACCGGTCGTCGTGCATCTGCGCCACCACGAGGCCCCCGGTCCCGAAGACGAAGTGCGCGCAAATGGCGGCGCAAATCCACAGGGCGAGCGGGATGGTGACGTCACGAGACCGCATGGACGTTTCTTTGGTTTCGCGCCTCTAGAGCTCGGTCCCCAGCTCTCCACGTTGCGTGCCGACTTACACTCCAGAGCTCAAGGTACGCAGGGAAAGGGCAATCGTCGAGGCTCGGGGTCCGCTCGAGCGAGTGGGCCCGCGTCCCCCTCCCCGCCCGGCGCGCACCCGTAGCACGGCGCCCACCACCAGAAAACGCGGGCGCTGACGCCGCCGCATGTTCGCCGGCCTCGAGGGTTCCGAGGAGCCGGACCGGACTGCGGCCGGCGCAAGGGCTTGCCGGGAAGCCTCGTATGTGCCCGAGAACGCCGGGCAAAGCTGGCCACGCTTGGATCGAGCGCCCCGAGAGGTCCCGCGTCCGATACGTTCCCACGATCGCGCCCCTTGGGGCTAGGGCACCAAAAACGAACGAGAACGGGGGCCAGACCCCCAAAAGACATACTTGGGGACGGGCCTACCTCATGTTACCGAGCCACGAAATGGAGTTTGTCGAAGCCCGAAACCTGCCGGGCCACGTCGGAATCATCATGGACGGCAACGGCCGCTGGGCGCAGGTCCGGAGCCAGCCGCGCCACGTCGGGCATCGCGAGGGGGCCGCCGCCGTTCGCCGGACCGTGCGCGCCGCACGCCGGCTCGGTCTTCGCGCCCTGACTCTGTACGCCTTCAGCGAGCAAAACTGGGCCCGGCCCGAAGAAGAGGTCGACTCGCTCATGCAGCTCTTGCGCGAGTACTTGCTCACCGAGCGCGACGACATCCTCGACAACGGAATTCGCCTCAACGCCGTCGGCAACCTCGGGCGGCTGCCGTCGCTCGTGCGCGCCGTGCTCGACCCCCTGCGCCGCGAGAGCGAGCCGAACGGAGAGATGACGCTGACCCTCGCGTTGTCGTACGGCGGCCGCGAGGAGATCGCGCACGCGGCGCGCGAGCTGGCGCGAGCCGTGGCCGCCGGCCGGATCCGCCCCGACGACGTCACCCCCGAGGCCATGCGCGCGCACATGCCGAGCCTCGCCGTCGGGGATCCCGATCTCGTGATTCGCACGGGGGGCGAGCGGCGCATCTCGAACTTCTTGCTTTACGGTCTGGCGTACGCCGAGCTGCACTTCGCCGACGTCCTCTGGCCCGATTTCGAGGCGCGCGACCTCTACGCCGCCATCGCGAGCTTTCAGCGGCGCGAGCGTCGCTTCGGTCTCGTCGGCGAGGCGCCTCCGCAGCCAGAGGACCAGGCTGACGGCGCGGAGGATCACGCGGCCGGCGCGTCTCCGACCTCGCCGGTGGAGTCCGCGCTCGCGGGAGCGTCGGCCCCCATCACGCGCATCGCGATCTAAGACGTCCCGCGATGTCGCACCCGCAGCCATCGAACCTGGCGCTCCGTCTCGGTACGGCCGCGGTCGCCGTGCCCATCATTTTCTACCTGGTCTTTCCGGGGCCGGCCTGGGCGTTCTACGTGCTCGTACTTCTCGGCCTCGCTCGTCGGGACTCGCGAGCTTCTCGCCATGACGCACCCGGGGGAAGCCCTCGCGCAGGCGGTCGGTGTCGTCGTCTCCGCGGCCGCGTCGCTCGCGGTGTACTTGTTTCCGCAGGACCCGCGCGCGGGCGTCACCGTGCTCGTTGCGGTGCCCGCGATCGGGCCTCTCTACACGCTGGCGCGCCTCGGGGCCCTCGAGACAGCCGCGCTCCGCGCGAGCGCCATGAGCTTCGCGCCGCTCTTCGTCGCCGTGCCCCTCACGCTGCTGGCCGTGATGAAGAAGACCCTCGGCGACGCCGGTCCGGGTTTCGTCATCCTATCGCTCGGGCTTGCCTGGCTCGCCGACACGTTCGCGTACTTCGCCGGGCGCCTGTTCGGGCGCCGCAGGCTGTACGAGGCCGTGTCTCCGAAGAAGACCGTCGAGGGGGCCATCGGCGGCCTTTTCGGCAGCGTCGTCTGGGCCGTCGTCTGCTCCGTTTCGTTTTTGCGCGGCTCGTTGCCGCTGGCGCACGCCGTCCCGCTGGCGCTCCTGGCTGGCGTCCTCGGGCAAGCAGGCGATCTCGCCGAGTCGCTCTTCAAGCGCTCGACCGGCGTGAAAGACTCCGGCGCCATCGTCCCCGGTCACGGCGGCGTGCTCGATCGCGTGGACGCCGTTATCATGACAGCGCTCGTCGTGTTTTTGTACTCACTTTGGAGATAGCCCCCCAACGCGTCGCGTTGTCCGCGCCGAGCTTGCGCTTCGCGCGGACAAGCGGCAGAACGCTGGCCCCCTCGCATGGCAATGCCCATCCCCACCCCCCCGCCTTCCAAGAGCAGTCTGCACGCAGCCAAGGAGTACGACTTCTACAAGGTCGTGCAGGACTACCTCGAGCGTGCGGCCAAGGTCGCCAAGATCGAGCCGTACGTACACACCATCCTCAGCCAGCCCAAGAACGAGCTCATCGTCAACTTCCCCGTCCGCATGGACAGCGGCGAGGTGCGCCTCTTCAAGGGCTACCGCGTCCAGCACAACAACCTGCTCGGGCCCTTCAAGGGGGGCATCCGCTACCACCCGCAGGTCGCGCTCGACGACGTGAAGGCGCTCGCCGCGATGATGACGTGGAAGTCGGCGCTCATGCGCCTTCCCTTCGGCGGCGGCAAGGGCGGCATCAAGTTCGACCCGCACTCGGTCTCGCAGGCACGAGCTCCAGCGCATCACGCGCCGCTTCACGCACGCTCTCGGCGAGAACATCGGCCCCGAGTACGACATCCCCGCGCCCGACGTCGGCACCAACGGCCAGATCATGGCGTGGATGATGGACACGTACTCGAACATGGTCGGCTCGGCGCAGAAGCAGATGGTCAAGGGCGTCGTCACCGGCAAGCCCGTGGCCAGCGGCGGCACGCTCGGGCGCACGAAGGCGACCGGGCAGGGCATCGTGTTCTGCATCCTCGAGTGGGCCAAGGAGAAGGGCTTCAACCTCGAGGGCTCGACCATGATCGTGCAGGGCTTCGGCAACGTGGGCTCGAACACCGCCGTCATCCTGTCGAAGCTCGGCGTCTCGACCGTCGCCGTCGGCGATCACACGGGCTACATGTACAACCCCGAGGGCTTCAACGCGCACAAGCTGCAGGACCACGTCGAGGCCCACGGCAGCATCGCGGGCTACCCCGGCGGCAAGCCCATCACGCGCGAGGAGTTCTTCGCGACCAAGGCCGACATCTTCGCCCCGTGCGCGCTCGAGAACCAGATCGGCGAGGCCGAGGCGCAGGCGCTCGACGTGCAAGCTCGTCGCCGAGGGCGCCAACGGTCCCTCGCTCCCGACCGGCGAGCGAATCCTGCTCGACCGCGGCATCGACATCCTGCCCGACGTCCTCGCCAACTCCGGCGGCGTGACCGTCAGCTACTACGAGTGGGTGCAGAACAAGCGCTCGCGAGATGTGGACCGAAGAAGAGGTCGACGCCAAGCTCGAGGCCGCGATGAAGCGCGCCTACCGCGAGGTGAGCGACTTCGGCCGCGCGAAGAAGTGCGACATGCGCGTCGCGGCGTACGCGCTGGCGCTGCACCGCATCGAGTCGGTCTACAAGGAGCGGGAGATTTTCCCGTGAGGCGCGCCGCCGCCGGCTACTCCTCGGCGGCGTCGAGCACTTCGCGGACCTTGCGTGCGAGCGCGTCCGAGGTCGTGGGCTTCTGCAGAAAGGCGACGCGCCTTTCCTCGAGCCCATGCTGCGCGAGCAAACTTTCGGCGTAGCCCGAGACGAAGAGGACCTTCATCTCGGGCTTCAGTGCCGCAAGACGCGCCGCGAGCTCCGTGCCGCTCATCCGCGGCATCACGACATCGGTCACCAGAAGATCGATCTTCGTCCGATGCTTTTCGCACGTCAGGAAAGCCTCGCCGCCGTTCTGCGCCTCGAGCACCTCGTAGCCCTGCCGGCGCAGGACCGAGCGCATCGCCGCGCGGACCTGGTCGTCGTCCTCCACCAGTAGGATGGTCTCGTGACCGCGAAGCTTGGTTGCGGAGGGCGGACTCGAAGGAGTCACGGCGCGTTTGTCGGTTCGTGGCAGAACCACCTTGAAGGTCGACCCCTCGCCCGGTTCGCTCTCGACCAGGATGTGGCCTTCACTCTGCTTCACGATCCCGAACACCGTGGAAAGGCCCAGCCCCGTGCCCTTTCCAGGCTCCTTCGTCGTAAAGAACGGCTCGAAAATCCGCGTGCGCGTTTCGGCATCCATGCCGCCCCCCGTGTCGGCTACGGCGAGCACGACATAGCCGGCGGGTGCCGGCGCGGTGCCGTCGATCAGCGCGAGGTCGGAGGCCTCCGCGTTCCGGGTCGTGATCGTGAGCTTGCCCCCTTGCGGCATCGCATCCCGGGCATTCACGGCCAGGTTGATGACGATCTGCTCGATCTGGCCCGGGTCGGCGTAAACCGTTCCGAGGGAAGGCTCGGTCAAGAGGACCAGCTCGACCTCCTCCGTCAGCAGTCGCCGAAGCATCTTCTCCAGACCCGAGACGATGTGGTTCAAGTCGACGACCCTCGGCTGAAGCACCTGCTTGCGGCTGAAGGCCAATAGCTGGCGTGTGAGATCGGCCGCCCTCGCACCTGCTTTCAGCACCTCCTCGAGCTCCAAACGCCTCGGATCCCCCGGCGGCATGCCCTCCAGAGCCAGGTCGGTGCAAGTCAGAATGACCGAGAGAAGATTGTTGAAGTCGTGCGCCACGCCGCCCGCGAGGCTGCCTATCGCCTCCATCTTCTGGGCTTGCCGCAGCTGCTCTTCGGTCTTGCGCAGCACTTCCTCGGCACGGCGCCGGGCCTCGCGATCTCTCGCGTCTCGGAGCTCCCTCTCGATCGCTGGCGCGAGTCGCGCAGGCTTGTCTTTCAAGATGAAGTCATGCGCCCCGCCGCGCAGGGCTGCAACGGCTGCCTCCTCACCGATGGTGCCCGATACGATGATGAAGGGTAGGTCGAGCCCGCTTTGCCTCACGACAGACAGAGCTCGGAGCGCGTCGAACTGCGGCATCGACCAGTCGGAGATGACGACGTCCCACCGCTCCTTGGCGAGCTCCAGCCGCATCTGCTTCTCGTCCTGCACGCGCGAGAAGGTCACGGAGAAGTTTGCGCGTCTGAGCTCGTGCAAGACGAGGAGCGCGTCTTCCTCGGAGTCCTCTGCAATCAAGAGGCGTAGCGGCGTCAAGGCGACCTCCGCGACGCGGGCGCGGGCTCGTGCAGAAGCAACCAAAACAGGCCGAGCCCGTTGACCGCCTGCATGAATTCGTCGAACTCGACGGGCTTGCGCACGAAGCTATTGGCGCCCAAGGAGTAGCTGCGGGTGATGTCCTCGTCCTCCTTCGACGAGGTGAGGACGACGACCGCCAGGAACTTGGTCCTGTCGTCGCCGCGTATCCTGCGGAGAACGTCGAGCCCGCCGATCCGCGGAAGATTCAAATCCAGGAGGACGACCTGCGGCAGGATGCTCACGTCCCTTTGCGCGTGCTCGCCGGTTCCAAAGAGGTAGTCCAGGGCCTCCTGTCCGTCGCGGGCCACGACGACATCGTTCTTGATGTTGTTCTTCTTGAGGGCACGCAGGGTGAGGATCTCGTCGTCGCGATTGTCCTCCACCAGCAAAATGGGTTTGTTCGTCACGACGTGACTCTTCCGCCGGCTTCGGGAGCGTAAAACGAAACGTGGCGCCCTGATTTACGACGCCCTCTGCCCAGATGCGCCCGCCGTGGCGGTGCACGATCCGCTGGACCGTCGCGAGTCCGATGCCCGTACCGGCAAACTCCTTGACGGTGTGCAGCCGCTGGAACGGGGCGAACAGCTTCTCCGCGTACGTCATGTCGAACCCCGCGCCGTTGTCCCGTACGTAGTAGACGTCGCCGCCGTCCTTCTGTTCGCAGCCGAGGGCAACGCGCGCGTCCTGCCGCGTCCCCGTGAACTTCCACGCGTTTCCGAGGAGGTTCTCCAGCACGGCGCGCAGCAGCGTTGGGTCGCCGCAAGCCCACACGCCCGGTTGCCCGACGAACTCGACCGCGCGATCCGGCTGCACCTGTCGAAGGTGCTTCACGACCGCCTCGGCCAGGCGAGTCATGTCCACCGTTTCACGATGCACCTCCGCGCGGCTCACGCGCGACAGAGCGAGGAGCGCGTCGATGAGCTGGCCCATCCGTTCGGCCGCTGCGGCGATGCGCAGCAGGTGGTCCTTGCCTTCGTCGTCGACCTTGTCGGCGTAATCCTCGAGGAGAATTTTGCTGAAGCCGTTGATACCCCTGAGCGGCGCCCGCAGGTCGTGCGCCACCGAGTAGCTGAAGGCTTCCAGCTCTCTGTTGGCCAGCTTGAGAGCCTCCTCCGCACGCTCCCGCTCCGCGCCGGCACGCTCCAGGTTTGCCGCCATGCGATTGGCCCGCTCGGCCACCTCCCCGAGCTCGTCCCCGGCCTCGACGCGGATCGGCTTGCGGAACTCGCCGTTGCCGAAGCGCTCGAAACCTTGCGTGAGCTCCGTCATCGCGCGGAGCACGCCTCGGCTCAACCCGAGCGAGATCGAGAGCACCACGACGAGGCACGCGATGCTGATCCAGAGCTGCAGGGACCGGGCCGTGTTTTCGGCTCGGGCAGCCGCCTCGAAGGCGCGCGCGAGGTCTCCTCGGTCGAACGTCGCCGCCCTGTCGATGGCGCCCGCCACACGAACTTGCTTGTCTTGCATGGCGCTCACCGCGCCAATCAGCGCCTCGCCCGTTTCACGCGCGATGAGCCGTCGCGAGACGTCGTAAGCAGAGGCATAATAGTCCTCGAGGGCGGTGCGCAGGGTAGCCGCGTCGGAACGGTCAACCGCCCCGTCCGCGGCGGCCAGGCGCTGCAGAAGGCGCGTCTCGAGCTCGGCCGTCGCGGAGAGGGCGTCCGCGTCACGGATGGCGACGGCGTCCTGAAACCCACGCCGGAGCCGCTCGAAGTCGGAGTCGAGTTGGGGCTGCAATTCCAGCTTCGGAAGGTGGCGAGTCTGGATCGTCGCGAGCTGCGCCGCGACGCGCGTCGCGATGACGGCGCCCGTGGCGGTGAGGAGGAGAAAGGCGAACGCCGCAACTCCCACTATCGCCATGAGCTTTGCGCGAAACGTCAGACGCATGGCACCGCCTCATCGAATGGCAACGAGCTTCGTGCCGTTCAGGTGTGCTTCGACGGACACGTATCCGACTGCGCCGTCGTGCTTCAGTACGTATTGAACGACGTCGTCGTCCGTATCCAGCTCCGGTGGCGGCACGTCGCGGCCCGAGAAGATTCGCTGCTGCCAATAGGCTTTCACCTCGGCGACCGAGCGGTGCAGCACTTCTTCGCTGAACTCGCGGCGCACCGGAGAGCTCGGAGCGAGGTCCACGGGGTGGATGGTCTCGCCGCCGGGCCACGACGTGTTCTTCTTGAGGAACGCGTCCGCGAGGAACGCCCGGTCCACGACGTCTGCCGGGTTGCTCGGATTCACGATGACGGCATAAGCAGGAGGGCGCGAATCTGCCCGGACGCGGGCGCCCATGGCCGCCGACATCAGCATCAAACCTGCGACGAGAATCGGGAGCGCGCGCATCGGTCGACTCAAAAGTAGGCGGTCGTCTTCGCGAGGAAGGCGCCCCAGTAGGGGTCGGCATTGGTCGGAAGAGGGCCCACGTGCAGCGGGTTGCTGAGGCCCGCCGTGCCGATCATGTAGTGGCCCTCGAGCTTGAAGAGCCAGTGGGAGTTGATGTCGAAGCGAAGCATGACGGCGATGTCGTGCTGATAGTTGGCGTGGCCGGTGCGGTCGTGAACGTCGGGGAACAGGACCGAGTAGTACGCCCCGGGTTCGAACCATGTCGCCGCTCGGTAGGCGACCATGGCGTACCCCCCTTCGCTCGTGATCGATATCGGGGGCTGAATCATGGCGTTGCTGGTGCCCTGCGCCGAGTGCCCGCGCCCGTATTCCGCCGTCACGGTCAGGTCCTTCGCGACATATTCGGCGGAACCAAGCCAGGACTGCGTGTCGTTGGGCAACGAGACGGACGTCGACGTACCGATGAAGGCGGTCGCATCCAGGTGGAGGGCTTCCACCGTCCCGCCCAAGCGTAGGCCCTCGAGCGGCGTCTCCCAGAAGAGGCGTCCGCCTAGGACGTAGGGAACGTTGAGCTGCAGCTGCACCGGGCTTCCAGGCGGCACCGCGAAGGCCGGGTCGATGTAGAATCGTTCCGCCGTACAGGCGGTAGTCGAGCGCTCCGACCCCCCGGAAGCGAGCGAACCCGTATGCCTCGGCGCCGTTCTGCGCAAAGAGAAAGTTCCGCGCCTGCAGGGGATAGACCGACTGAGGCAGAAGGATGGGCAGCCGCGCCGAGTCGACGTCGTTGACTTCGTTGTAGATGCCGTAGGGGATCTTGAGCCGGCCCGCACGAAAGCCGAGCCAGTCTTGCCATCGGTAGTCGAGGGAGAACCAGTCCATCTTCGCGTTGAAGTTCCCCGCGGGGCCGAGGTCTTGTGCGAAAAGCTGGACGCCGATTCTCAGCTTCTGGTCAAAGAATGCCTTGGTGAAGTTGATTCCCACCTCGGAGAATTGGAAGCTCCCGTGCGTCGAGTTGTTGTCGATGTAATCGTTGTGCGCCGTGAGGATGAAGCCCTGGCTGGCAAACGCGTGGACCTCGACCGACGCGAGGCTGCCCTCCTCCCCAATGCCGGCGGCCGAGGCAGGTAAGGCGGCCAACATGAGCGTGAGCGCGACCGCCACGGCGAGGGCCGAGCTGGGGAGAGGTCTCGCGATCGCCGTCGCGTCCCGGCGAGGCGCAGATCGTCGCCACCGGCGTTTGCCCTGGATGTCGAGGGTTGCGCTCATGATGGACTGCGCCAGTCATCGCAGAGCTTAGGCGCTTGAGCCCGGCGTGTGCGCATTTTTTGTTCGCACGCATGCCGAACCCAGGTGACTCGGCTCTACGCGGGAAACTGCTGCCCGCGATCTGGCCCGGGGCCGCTACGGGAGAACGACCTCCGGAAGAATCACGGCGCCGAAGCGGCCGTGCTCAGCAGAGTCTCGAGCGCCGTTTGGTCCGTCAGCGGCGCCGTGCCGAACGCCGTCCATTTCGTCATGAGAGTGTCGTACGGGTCCGTCGCTACGTTGCTGGACACCGACGTATCGTAATCGACGAGCGCCCATTGGCCTTCGTCGACGGCCTTGTTCGTCCAGGCCGCCCAGCTAAAGCTCTGGTCGTTGTACGCGCCGAGAACGTACGACCAGTTCGGCGAGAACACGTGAAACTCGCCGATGAAGACGGGGACGTCGTAGTGAGCATGGCTCTGCACGTCGGCCAAGGAGGCCTGGAACACGGCCTGGTCGTCCGCCAGGGTGGGGCCCTTGTACCCGTACTGGTGAAGCTCGTAGAAGACGTTCGTCCAGCCCATCGTCGCCGGATCGGGCAGCGCGCCCATGCCCGCGCCGGGGGCGCCGGATTCGATCGCGATGACGCGGCCAGGGTCGGCGCTCCGTATCGCCTCGTAGAGCGTGTTCGAAACGATGTCGTTCAGCGAAGCAGGCGGCTCGTTGAGGATATCGAAAGCCGCGATGTCGGCGTTGCCCTCGAAGTGGGAGGCCACGCTGGCCCAGAGACTCGCCGTCTGGGCGCGAATCGCGTCTCCCGTGCTCGAGATTTCCGAGATGAGCCCGTAGGACTGCAGCTGCGTGGGCCAGACGTGCAAATCGAGAATGACGTAGATCGCTCTCTCTCCCGCCTGATAGACGAGCCAATCCAGGCGCGAGAAGTCGATGCTTCCGCTCGCGTTCAGCACGAACTGGCCGTTCGCGTCCTGAAGGTTCCGGTAGCCGAACGGCACGCGTATCACGTTGAACCCGAGGCGCTGGATGCGATCGAGGTCTCTGGTGGTCAGCCAGCCGTCCTGCCAGCTCGACATCAGCGCTGCCACGCTGCCCGCGTCGAACCGCCCTTCGAGGGTCTCCTGGATGGCTCGCGGCTGCGAAGCGCCGCTTATGCCGCACATCCAGTCTTCCGGGACCAGCCAGCCGCCGATGTTCATGCCGCGAAGCTTGACTTGCCGACCCGCCCCGTCGCGCAGGGTGGTTCCCTCGACGTGAAGAGCGCGCGAGCTTGCGGCATCGGTCTCGCGGCGCGCGTCGACGCCCGACGTGGCGTCCGCCATCGCGGGTCCGGACCCCGCTTCGCCGTCCCCCCGGCCCCGCCCACCGGCGTCCGCAGCCGCGTCGACGATGACCGCACCGCCGCCCTCGCCCATGTCCGCCAAGTCCGCCGGTGACGAGCTGCACCCGAAAAAGAGCGGCGAGGCGCACGCCGCTAGGGCGAGTCTGGGGGCAATCCAAGGCACCGACATGTCTCGCTCCCGAGCACAGAAAGCAATTCTGTCGCCACGCGCGAAAGGCGGTTTTCGGCGTGCAGAGCGGGGGGCGCCGGTGCGTCTCGCTGCACCGCAGGTACCCGCTCGAAAGCCGCGCGGTGCGGCTCACGGCGCCGCCTCTCGGGCGAGCGCGAGCGTTCGGGGGGGCGCCGGACGCCCGAAGCCGCGAGTGACGCGAGCGTGCGTTCGCAGTACATTTGTTCGTTGGCATGCCTCGGGCGCAATGGCGTGGGCTGGCGATTCGGTTCCGCGCGACGGTGTTCGTCCCGGTGGTCGGCGTCGCGGCCGTCGCGAGCTGTTCGCTCCTCGTCAAGACGAGCGACCTCTCCGGTGGCCCCGCCGACGCTTCGGGGCCTTCACCGCAGGACGCAGCTGCGGGTCGCGACGTAGCGGCCCAGGCCCCCGATACCGGCGAGCCCGATACGGGGGTGGGCCCGGGCGGCGATGCCGACGCGACGGCTCAGGATGCCGCCCCGCCTTCGAACGACGCGGGCGGCGCTCGGGACGCCGCATCCGACGCGGCCTCCGAGGGTGGCAGCTCCTGCGACGGAGGGATCGCCTGCAACGGCCGTTGCGTGGATCCCGCGCGCGACCCGAACAATTGCAACGGTTGCGGCAACGTGTGCGCGAGCGGTTCTTGCGGCGCGTCTCTCGCGGCCGACATGGCGACCATGCCGGCGGGCTGGAACTTCAACGGGGCGGCGTCCTTCGACACGACCGCGCCGAGCGCCGTCCTCACGCCCGCCGTGCTGTACCAGTCCGGCTCGGTCATCTTCGGGCATGCGATCGTCGTCGACGAGTTCGACGCGACGTTCGATTTTCGCATCGGGTACCAGAGCCTCACCCGGTGCGACGGAATGGGCTTCATGATCGAGCGGCAGGGACCGACCGCTCTCGGTCCCATCGGCTCGGGGCTCGGCATGATGGGTCTCGACGGCTACGGGGTCGAGCTCGACATCTACGACAACGCGGTGTGCGGGGACGCCAACGGCGACCACGTGGGGATCGATTCGCTCTCGATGTGCGACCCGAGCGACACGATTCCGACGTCCCTCTTCGCCAGCCCGGATCTCACCGGAACCGTCGACCTGGGCGATGGCGCCTGGCACACGCTCGACGCGAGCCTTCGAGGCCGCGCGATGTCGGTGAGCGTCGACGGACATCCGGTCGCGACGAACGTCGCCCTCGCCGGCTTCACGGCGGGCATGCCCTACTACTTTGGCTTCGGCGCCGGCACCGGAGGGCTCGCGTTGTCGAATGGCAGGGGAGGCTTTCGCATGGAAGTGCGAAGCGTGGCCATCTCGTTTCCGACGCCGCGCTGTCTGTGACTCGGCTCCCCGCGCGCGGGGGAGCTTCGTCGCCGGTTCGGCTTGCATCGGACCGCCGAGGCGCCGACGATGGTGCACGATGAGCAGAAGTCCGCGCGCAGGCCTCGTCGGTCTCTTCGTGGTGACCGCCGCCGCATGTGGCTCCGGCGACAACAGCGGAGGGACCGCTGGCCGTGATGCCAGCGCCGACACCGCGGCGCTCCCCGAGGCGAGCGCGGACGTCACGGTCCCCGTCGACTCGGGCCCAGCGAGCGACGCGTCCGACGCCGGCATCACCTTCGGCGCTCCCCTCTGCACGCCCCGCGGGGGCACGCGCATCAAGGTCCGCTGGTACCAGGGCCCCGAGGGGGCGCGCATCTTCGACAGCATGTACGACTCGATGCTCGACGTGCCCTGCGCGGCCGTGACGACCGCCGACGGCAAGCTCCGGTGCGTGCCGCTGACGGGCGACAGCGGTCCGGTCTTCTACACCGACATGACCTGCAAGACGCCGGTCATGGCGAAGTCCGATTATTCCTGCACGGTGCCGGCGTACGCCGCGACCTACGCCGGTGACGGCTGTACCGCCGACGCGTCGCTGTATCGGGTCGGGGCGCAGCAGGGGGCCGACGCGGGCACCCTCTACCAGATGTACGGCACCACCTGTTCGCCGGCGCTCTATCAGCCGCAGACCGACTACTACGCGCTCACGCCCGTGCCCGACTCGACGTTCGTCGAGGCGACGCCCGGGAAGCTGACCGTCGGGCCGTACGCGATGAACACCATCGAGTACAGCGACGGCGCGCGCGATTGCATCGTCGACGACGGCTTCTTCGACTCGACGAGCAACATCTGGACGTTCCCGCAGACCTTGAGAGACAACGCGTACCACCTGGCCCCGTCGGCGTCCCCTTCGACGGGCTTCTCCAACAGCCAGTGCACGACGCCGGCCACGCTGCAGGTCGCCGGCTGCTTCGGGCCCCCCCCGCCGTACGCCGTCGACCTCGACCAGTGCACCTTCGTGTCGGCGGTGCGCTCGGTGGGCGCGCCGATCGACGGCGGGTTCCAGCTCGATTACGCCCCCGACGCCTCGTTCGTGTGCGACCCCGCGGGCCCCGCGCCCGAGGGCGGGACATGGAACGCGGTCTCGGCGCCGCTCGCGCCCTCGCTCTTCCCCCCGGTGCTGACGCAGGGCACGGGGACCGGGCGCTTGCAAACGCTGACCTGGGCGACCGTGGGCGGGCTTCGCTGGCTCTGGGACCAGGCCTACGACACGCAGACGAACGCGATGTGTTTCGTCGCAGCCGACCACGCCGCCACCGCGCAGTGCATCCCGAGCACGGCCTTCGGGGCCGGCGTCATGTACACCGAGATGACGTGCACGCAGCCGCTCTATCTCGTCAGCATGCCGACCAGCTGCGTCCCCGCCGGCTTCCCCGGCGCCAACGCGGTCGCCGAGCTCGGGACGTGCCCGCCGCGCGTGGTCCACATCGGTGCGCCTTACACGGGCGTCATGTTCCAGAAGAACGGCCGCCAACTGCAACGGGGTCGGCTTTCCCGACGACTCCTTCTGGCTCGCCGTCGACGACATCGACGCGGGGACCTACGAGCAGATGACCGCGGTCGTCGAGTGAGGCTCTAGCGCACGGCTCCGACCCTGCTCGCGCGATCGATCTCCACGTGCCGCGCGCCCTGCGTCCACAAGCGGCCCTTCACGGTCGAAGCCTTGGCCCGGAAGATCGCGCCCTGGCCTACGTGGACGTCGCCCCGGATGGTCGCCTGCAGGAGGACGCACTCGGTATTCGGGGGAATGCGAGAGATCGCCGCGGACCGTCGCACCCGGCTCGGGGCAAGTCCTCGCGAAGGGAAGGTGGCTCGGCAAGCGGATGCGCTGATTCACGAGGGCGCCGTACGCCGTCATCTCGCGGTCCTCGATCGAGGACGGCGGCGTCGCGCCGTCGGCCCAGGAGCCGGTGTTGCACTGAAAGCCGAGCGAGAGGTGCGTATCGCGAACGACGCCTGGGGACGGGCTGGTCTGCGCCCAGTCGTTGAAGCCGGTGAGTACGCTGCAAGCTCCGTCGCCGCTCACGTCGCCGTAGACGTGAAGGTCCGTCGCAGGGAGCGTGGTGTCCCAGTCGACCGGCGTGCCGTTGCTGGGCGCGAAGACCGGGGTGCCGCCGAAGTCCGTGTAGAAGACGGTGATGTCGGTGTCGTCGGCGGCCGTGCCGGTGATGCCGGCAGGCTCGCTCATGCCCCCCGAGCCGTCGCTGATGCACGTGTTCGACCCCGAGGCCATGCCCTCGAGCAGCGTGCCGCCGGTGTACCTCGAGTAATCGATGTAATAGCTCACCGACGGGTCGGACGTAGACGTGGGGAACGGCCCCGGCGCGGCGGTCTGACCGATGCCGAACTGGTACGTGTAATTGAGGACGCTGACGTAGTTCGGCTTCTGCACCAGGTTGTCGGTCCCTCCGTGGTGCAGGTTGATGTTGTGCCCGAGCTCGTGCATGAAGGTCCCCGCGTTGACGAGATCGGGGATGATCGTGACGCCGAGGTCGACGAGCGCGCCCATCGAGACGATGAAATCGTTGCCGGGTAGCTCCGCCAGGCCGCTCAGGCCGTAGTTGGGGGCGGCGACGCTCTTGGCCGTCGCGGGGCAAGTCTGGCAATCGAGCGCCGAGTCGCACGTGACGTAGTGGGCGAATACCCCGTAATGGTAGGCGGGGGTGAGGTAGGCCGGGAAATGGGACGTCTTGAGCGTGGGCACGCTCGTCACGTCCGCGCCTGTGCACGACTGCGGGAGCGATCCATCGGCTGACAGGGTGAGGACGAGGCTCTCGGGTATCGCGTCGCTGGTCGGGTAATAGTGAAGGTGCGTGCTGTGATTGGCGAACGCCGTCTGCACCATCGCCATCGCCGCGTCCGAGGGCTGGTGGGAGTGGCCGCTGGCCACCATGTAGTCCCATTTCACGTAGACGTCTGGCTCGTTGGGGTTCGCCTGGGGCAGCGGAGTATCGATACCCGGCGTGTACGCGCCGTTGCAGTCGTTGTCGACGTAACGGTTCGCTTCCCATGCGTCGTTGAGGCCGTCGTCGTCGCGGTCCGAGAACCCGCAGGCCACCGAGCTATTGCACCCCTGAGGGCACGCGTTCACGTTCACGTTCGCGCAGGACGCCAACCCGCCGACGACCCGGCAAACGTCGTGGGTGCACGCGTCGCCATCGTCGCAGGCGATGCCGCACCCGCCGCAGTTGTGCAGGTCGCTCGCGATGTCCTGCTCGCATCCGTCGCCCTCCGCTCCGTTGCAGTCGGCCCAGCCGATGGTGCACGCGGCGATCGCGCAGGACCCCGTCGCGCACGTCAACACGGCGTGCGGCGCGCCCTGGCACGGCGAGCCGCAGCACACTCCACCGACGCAGTTGCCGCTCGAGCAGTCGGCGGCCGCCCGGCAGCTCGCCCCCACAGGCTCGGGGTCGATGGGGCCGTCGACCGAGGAACCATCCACCGAGGAGGCGTGTCCGGAAGAGGCGTCCCCCGAAGAGGGCGTATCCCCTGCGCTGTCGGGCTCCGGCGAATCGGCGGCCGCTTCGGCGGGCCTCGCGTCGACCCGCGCATCATCGGGCGCAGAGGTATCGGCGCTGGCGTCGGAGGCGGCTTCCTCCGGCCCCCCCTCGACGACAGGGACGTCGCCCGGCGCGTCGGTCGACGTTGACGGGGCTTCGGCGACCTCGCGGTCCGCCGACGGGGCGTCACTCGGGGCGTCGGCTCCGCGGCCCGACCCGGAGGCTTCTTGCTCCCCGTTGTCGGTGTCCGCCTGGGCCTCGCCGGCTGGCCCGGACGTGCATCCGCCGAGCAGAATTGCGGCGATCGCGACGGGTGCGAGTCGAACCCCCACAGGTCGAGATACGGCACGAGCCCGGTTGGCATTTAGGGAGCGGCGCGCGAGCTTGCTAGCTTGTCGCCCATGGTTCGGGACCCTTCGCGCATCGTGCCCCGGCCCTGGGACGGCGTGCTCGCGCTCTATCAGCACCTGGCCGAACGCAACGACGACTTTCGTCCGTTGCTCGGGCTCGTCGAACACGTCGCGTCCCAGGCGTACGCGACGTCGACTTTCGCCGCGACCTCGGGCACGGCGCTCCTCGTGGCGCGCCAGCCGGCGGTCGACTGGGCGACCGAAGCGCTCCGCGTCGACGTCGCCCTCGGCGGCACCATTCGCTTCGCGATGCCCGACAAGCGGCTCGGCAAGCCGACCACGCTCGAGTGCGACGCCGCGAAGATTGTCGAGACGTTCGAACGCTGTCTCGGCCAGCGGCCGCCCGACCCGTAGCTGCCCCGATTCGGTTGGTGACCACGACGGGAACGGCGGGCCTCACACACGGAGCGAACCGTGCCGAGCTGCTAGAGCACGCTCGCGAGGAACTCGGCCGCGAGACTCTCGCCGCTCGCCTCGAGGAGCATCAGCACTTGCCGCGCTGCTGCTCGCGTGTGCGCCTTGCTGCCACGAGGAAGCGCGGCAAAGGCACGCTCCAGCCCGTCGGGCGCGTCCTGCGCGAGAACCGCAAGGAGGGCCGCCGCTTGACTGGTGTCCTTCCCGCGCTTCTCGCGCGTGGCGCCGCGAAGCTGCGCCACAAGCATCTTGTGCCACACGAACCTTTCCGGACTCGGGACCCTGACCGGAACGATGCTCTGCCCCAGAACGACCGCCTCGATTGGGTCCGCGAGGAGATACGACAGAAACGGAAGGGCCGTTGCGTGCGCGTGCAGCTCCGGTACGGGCAGAATCGCTATTTCGCTGCCGCGGACATGGGCCCCAGCGATTGTTCTCTAGTTCTCCAGAATAGAGAACAAAAGAAACCGCGCCAGGTCGTGTCCTGCCGCGTCAGCCTTCGATAGGCTCGTTCCGAAAACTCGAAAGCGACGTTGACGGGAACGCGCGGCCTACGTCGTCACGCGCCGAGCCGCCCGCGGATTTGCGTGAGCTCATCGCCAGGCACGATGCTGGCCACGAGTCCGTTCAGCAGCCCCCGAAACGCCTCGGCGCTCGGCACCTGTTTCTGGACGATGCTCAGAAGAAACGTCCGCTCGTCGATGTTGCACGCGCGCAGAAAGAGGGGCGTAAGCTTCTGCATGTACGCGGGATCGATGCGCTCGGCGATGAACTGTCCCTCCAGCTGCCGCAGTTGGTCGTCGGTGTACGCATTCTGGAACGCCGTCATGATCGCCTCCTGCTCGAGCGCCATGTGATCGAGGTCGTCGGCCAGGAACCGACACACGAAGCGGTAGAAGTCCTTGAGCTTGGCGCTGCGCGAAGCCGTGTCCTTCTCCGCGCGGATGGCGCGCGCGCGCTCCTTGAGAGAGCGGAGCACGTGCTCGTGCCCGGCGTGGTCGTCGATCCATCGCGCAGCGAGGCCCTTGTCGATCTCCGCGAGACGGGGGGCAAACCACGAGCTCTCGTCATGGTTGTGGTGGGCGTACGCGTCCACCGCGAAGTCCACCTTGGACTCGAGCTGCTCGAGCGAGGCGTCGTCTCCGGGGTTCGTCGTGCCCGCTACGGACACGACCTCCATCCACATGAAGCGAAACGATTTGCGCGGAAACTCGAACAGGTTGTGTCGCTCGGTCATGGGCGCAGGGTACCGCGAGCTCGAGCGATGTCGTGTCGCCCGTTCGGGTGACGGCGCCGGTCTCGGCGACCGTCTCGACGACGTCCGCGCGGCGCGACCGGAAGTGATCGACGATCGCGCGGCGGAGTATCTGGTGGCGCCGCTCGCCACGGAAGGGCGCATCGTGCACAGTCGTGCCCGTGCGATTCTCGCGCGCCCTCGCCGCTGTCCTGCTCGTTCTCGCGCTCGTTCTCGGGCTGGGCTCCCCGCGAACCGCGGCGGCGCACGCGCCCGAATCTTCGCTTTACAGCAAGTACGAGGCGACGACGAGCGGTGCCACCATCGCCTTCGTCTTTGCCTTCCCGACTCGGGCGATCTTGCCGCTCGTCTCGACGCTGGCGGACAAGACCCTCGCGCGGAGCGACCTCGCCTCGTACCGAGAGCCGTTCTCCCGCTTTCTCTTCGACCGCTTCTCCGTCTCGAACGACGACGAGCCCTGCGACCATCCCCCGGAGGTCACGCAGTTCTTCTGGGACGAGCCGAGCAACCGGGCGCTCGCCGTCACGAAGTTCGTATGCCGCTCGAAGCTCGCGCACCTGACCGTCCGCTCGCGCGTCACACACGACATGCCCGTCGCCCACGAGCTCGTCGGCGATCTTCGCCACGGTCGCGCGCTCGTGCGAAGTTTCTTCTCCGGAGACGACGCCGAGGTGACGGTGGACCTCACGTCGCTGACGCCGAGCGCTCCGCCCAGGCCCAGCGACGAGGACGCTCGGCGAAGCGGGCGACCGGGCGTGCCCGAGCGGGAGCGGCGCTACGAGGACCTCGCGTCGAAGGCTCTGGGCATCGACCTCCCCGGCGATATCGCCGAGGCCGGCGCAGCCGCCGAGACGCGCGTGCGCCGCGCCGTCTGGCTCCTGGTCGCCGTGGCCGCTGCGGCGTGGATCACGCTGCGCGTGCGGGCCGCGCGCTCGGCGTGATTCAGTGGCCCTTGGTGCCGTCGAGACCCGTGGGGTTCTGCATCCAGCGCAAGACCTGCCCGTACGGGACGACGCGCACGGCGGGGTCGTAGGCCAGCGCGTAGTCGATGAACTGTTCGATGACCTGCTGACGCTCGGCGACGGTGTTCGCGCACATTGCCGCGTCGGCGGGATCGCTCGCGACGTAGTCGTTCGAATAGAGGTGCGTGTGCCCGCCGATGAAGAACGGCGCCCGGTTCGCCGGAGCGCGGGTGTCTCCCTTGAAGCGCAGGTCGAGGCTGGCCTTGAGCAGGGCGAGCGCGTCCGCCGGGTTCATCTGCTTGGCGCACCAGATGTTGTAATCGAGCCCCGTGATGCCGACCCACCCGCTGCTCGGCATGAACTCGTGCACCGGCAGCTCCCAGAGGCCGGGACGATTGCCGGGCGCGGTGGCACCGGACGTCGGCGCGTAGGAGTTCTTGCTCGGCCCGTTGTCGAGCGTGTAGGGCCAGTCCTCGCCCCCCGTCCCGAGGAAGTGCTCGATGCTGCAGTCGAAGGCGAACTGCTCCTTCACGATCGCGTCGAAGGTCTGGGTCGAATACGAGAGAAACGGCGTGCGAAACCCGCCGACGGCCGCCTTCGGGATCCCGAGGCCGGTGAGGTAGCCGTTGCACGTGTCCATCTCGCCGAGCCACACGTTGAGGTCCGGGTTCTGCTGGAGCGTGCTCGCGTGCGTGTCGGTATGGTTGCCGACCTCGTTGCCGTCCGTGTACGCCTGGTAGTGAAGCGCCGCGAGCGCCGGCTCCATGTCGCTCACGAGCGACTGCATCATGAAGCTGACGCGCGCGGGCGTCCCGTCGAAGGTGCAGTGGTCGCCCCGCCCGGCGGGGTTCGTCTTCGATCGGATCGTATCGAGCGCCCACTTCACGCCGTCGGCGAAGCGGTTGTCGTCGAAGCCGAACGCGATGAACTGGGGAACGTTCGTGATGTCGAGGCCGCCCGGAGGGGAGCTCGAGACCGGGAGGCTCGTGAACACGGGGGGTCCCCAGTTGCAATCGTAGGGACCGGGGCTTCCGGACGACGCTCCCGAGCTCGAGCCCGAGCCACCTCCGGAGCTGCTCCCCGTCCCCGAGCTTCCCCCCGACCCGGAGCCGCTGCCGGAGGCTGACCCGCCGCTCGAGCCCGACCCGCCGCCCGAGCCCGAGCTTCCGCCCGAACCGGTGCTGCCGGTTCCCGAGCTACCCGAGCTCGAGCCCGTACCCCCGCTGGAGCCGCTGGTCGTGCCGCCCGAGCTGCCGCCGGATGCGGAGCCACTCGAGCTCGCCCCGCTCCCCGAGCCGGAACCCGCGCCGCCGGGGCTCGACCCGCATGAGAACACAAGGCCAAGCGCCATGGCCGCGACGACGGAAGAAGACAGCGTCATCGCACTCGTGGGGCAGCGTGTCATCCCAGGTCTGTAGCGCCTCGACCGGACGGCGGCTCACAATCGCTGTCAGCCGGCGAACGCGGCCTTCGTAGCCGCCGTGTCCTCGAGCACGCGGCACCGCACGATTTTGCCGTTCCGGAACGTGAAGTGGTGCACAACCTCGGGTTGCTCGAGGGCCTTGCCCGTCGCGCGAATGTGCTGCACGAGGCGCACCGTCGCATAGACATGGTCGCCCGTCCCCGCGAGGTCGCGCTGCTCGAACGCCTTGTGGTCCACGCTCGACGCCAGGGCTTCGAAATAGGCAACGGCCGCGGCCTTGCCGCGGGTCTTCAGGTCGAGGTGCCAGGGCACGCCCGTGCTCGTGCCGCTCACCACACCGAAGCCGTCGCAGGCGTCGTCGATCTGGTCGAGGACGAAGGCGAGGTCGCCGCGGGAGAAGGCTGCGTACATGTCTTCTACGATCCGGAGGTTTTGTTCTGCGCTCATGCGAGGAAGATGACCCACTCCGCGCGCGCGAACATCCGTAGGATTACCTAGCCTTCGAGTAGATCGTTCTCGACCAGGAAAAGCGCGGCCGCCGCCCGCGTGGAGACGCCGATCTTGCCATACGCGTTCTCGTTGTGAGCGTGCACGGTGCGAAACGAGATCCCGAGCTTGCTCGCGACCTCCTTGTCCGTCAGACCGCGCGCCACCAGCCGCAGCACGTCGATCTCGCGCTCCGAGAGGCCGGCGGGGTAGCTCGCCCGCACCCTGGCCTTCCGTGACGCTCCGCCGTCGGCGGCGCGCGATGCGCCGAGCACGGCGTCCACGGCCCGCGGACAGAGAGCGCCGCTCTTCGCGAGCTCGCGCAGCGTCTTTCTCGCGTCCTCCGGGGAGCGCGCAGGCCGGTGCGGCCGGGCCTCCGAGAGCGCCTGCGCGACGTCCGCGGCCGCCAGCAGTCGCGACCACTTCGAGAGACCCGACGCGGGAAATCCGCGGTGATAGCCCGAGCCGTCGAGTCGCTCGTGCGCCATCGACGCGAGCGGCCCGGCGTCCCCGATCGCGCCGCCGATCGCCGCGACCACGCGATCCGTGTGATACGCGTGCGTCCGGACCTGTTCCATCTCGCCGTGCCCGAGCGGGCCCGGCTTGTCCCAGAGCGCGTTCGACACGGCGACCCGCCCGATATCGTGGACGAGCGCGGCGAGCTCCACGCGCGTGCGCTCCTCGGCCGTCGCGCCGAGCGCCTCGGCCCCCTGCACCGCCCGCGCCGCCACCCCGCGTGAGTGGCCGAGCGTGAACGTGGACTTGAGGTCCGCAAAATCCGCCAATAGCTCGGCGATCGCGCGCTGCTGCGAGGCCGCGACGTGCGCGAAGGGCCGCGGCTCCACCTCGAGCACACGCTCCCACGCCGACGGCGCCATCGCGTCGGCCAGGAGCGTGTCGGCGTCCTCGACGAAGCGCGCGGCCAGATCGGGATCCACATGACCCCCGCTCCGCGCCGCGACGACCTCGCGGGCGCCCGCGACGCCGCCCACGGCCAGGTACGACGCGGCCAGCTCCGCCAGCGAGACGATCCGCGCCGCGACCGAGACCTCCTTGCCCTTGCGCCCCCTCGGCAGGCCCTTGCCGTCCCACCGCTCGAACGCTTCGTCGAGCGCACGCTCCACGCGCGGCCCGAGGCCGAGCCTCACCGCGAAACGGATCGCGACCTCACACCGACCGCGCAGCGCCTGCGGCAGCACCGACGGGGCGCGGGCGAGGAGCGTCGTGACCGTGCGGACGCGCGTGGTGAGCGCTTGCCCGCGCGCGATCCCTCGCACCAGGCGCGGAAGCATGTCGCCCGGCTTTCCGGCGTCGCCGAGGGCGATCGTAGTCCGCAGCTGGAGCTCGTCGCCCGCGATGCGTGTCTCCTCGTGTGCGCTCGCCGTGCAGCCCGCATGCCGGAGAAGCGCCGCGTGGTAGACGTCACGCGTCTCTTCGTCCGACAGGCCCACCGCGCGCGCGAGCGCGACGGCGACGAGGCACAGGCGAAGCGATGTCTCCGGCGGAAAGCCGATGCCGCCCTCGGCCGCTCGCGCGACGGCCCCCGTTAGCTGGGCAAGGCGAATCGTGTCGGCCGCCATGCGGGCGATGGTAGCTCGCCGATGCCCTACAATCAGACCGTGACCGACGAAAAGAAGGCCAAGGATCGCGAGCTGCCGCCGGCCACCGCCGGGGCCGTGGGCCCGACGGGACCGAGCAAGTTCCTGCGAACGCTCGTGCCGCAGGCCGTTCCGCCGGAGCTGAAGGCTCTCGTGCCTGCGCGCGAGAAGACCGTCGAGGTCTCGGCCTCGGATGCCGACGTGATGATCGAGACCAACCCCTCGACCCCGAAGAGCGAGCTCGCGGGCGATCTGCGCGCGGTCGCCGCGCAGGATCCGACCAATCCCGGCGTATCGGGCCGACGGCGCCGGCTTCGAAGGCGGATGGCCTTGGTCACCGCCGGCGGACTGGGCCTCGTCGCGGCCGCGATTGCGGCTTGGGCCGTCGCGCATCGAGGGTCGGCGAGCGGCAGCGCGCCTGCCGAGGTGCCGGCGGCTTCGGTGCCGGCGATCGCCTCGTCTTCGCCGCCGCTGCCCGCTGCGGCTCCATCGGCAGCCGAGCCGACTGTCGCGACCGCCGACTCGGCGACCCCGCCGGCCGATGCCGCGCCCGCAGCGTCGGCCGCGACGAAGACTCCGCCGCCGAAGGGGCATCCTGCCCGACCGAAGCATGCGCCCACCAAGGTCGTTCGATGACCTGGGGGGGCGGGATGCAAGCCTGCGTCAAGCATTCAGAGCTCGCCGTGGACGGACACTGATGGCCACCGAAGTCGTCGGCGAGTTCGAGTGGGATGTCGCGAAAGCTCAAGCGAACGCGCGCAAGCATGGCGTGACTTTCATGGAAGCTGCGCGCGCATTCCTGGACCCGTTCGCCGTGGATCTTCCCGACCTCACCCATAGAGAACGGATGATCTTGCTCGGCATGACCATGCCCGAGCGGCTTCTGTACGTCGTGTATACTGAGAGAGGTTCCTCCGGAAGGATACGCATCATCAGCGCCCGGAGAGCGACGCGTCATGAGCAGAAGAACTATAAGGACCGATGAGCCCTCGAAGGCTTCTCTCGCCGAGATGCCCGAGGTGGATTTCTCGCGCGCGGGAAAGCTCAGTCGAGGCAGGTACGCGGATCGAGCGCGTCGTTCCCTCGAGGTCATCGTGATCGACAAGAAGGTCGTCGCGGCGCTCGGGGGCGCGGAGAGGGTAGCGGGGATCCTCCGGGCGCTCGCCGATGCCATTTCGGAGAAGAAGCCGAGGAAGCGCAGAGCGGCCTGACTCCCGCGATCGTGGCCCTCAGTGCTGGCCGCCAGTCTCGCGCACTACCCAGCCCGCGAGCCGGCTCGCCGACCGGCCGCTGCGTCGTAGGCGGCGAGCGCCTCGGCGGTCGACACCGGGGTGAACGGCTTCACGGCCCGAACTCGGAACGACGAGAGGCGCGGGTAACGCTCCCATGTCTCGACGAGGGTCCAGTCGTGGTGCGTTCGGGCGATCATCGGCTGCCCGGACTTGGCCATGCCATGCCAGGCGAATTCCAACGAGACGTCGTACGCGTTCCCACGCTGCGCGACGCTGAGCTCGTCGAGCTGGTGCGCGGTCTTCCGCACCTGGCTCGCGAGGCCCTGGAACCAGCCAACGAATCCTGGCCAGTCGCGGATGCTGGCCGAGCTTGTCTGGATCTCGAAGACGGGGGCGAGGAGCTCGTGCATCGGCTCGGGGTCGGTCCCTTCCATGAGAGACACCCAGCGGTGGACGAAAGCCTCCACACGATTGTGCGCGTACGCCTCGCGGAACGGCGCCGTCTGCACCGACGAGACGCTCTCCTCGAGCGAGCGGAACCTCGGCGCAACCGACTCGATGTCGACCACCTCGCCGTCGTAGCGAACCTCCGCGGAGCCGGTCATCGCCGGGCCTTCGGTCTGGTACTCGTGGGAGACGACGAAGGACGCGCCGCCGCCTCCTCGCGTCAGCGCGAAGGACCGTCTGAAGTGCGCGTTCTTCTGGCCCTTCGGCGCCGCGAGCACACTCTCCCGGTAAGCCGCCTTGCCTTGCACGCTCGGGAGGGCGCTCTCCTTCGGTCGGATGATGGCAAAGTCGTCTGTGAGCATCTCGAGCTGCCTCTCGAGGTCCTTCTCCTCCCGTTCGTAAAACGCATACCAGCGGTGCAAGAGGGAGAGCACCTTGTTCTCCGCGGTCACCTGGGAAAACGACGCCCAGAGGCGCTCCTCATCGGTAGTCGTCATCGTTCTCTCCTCCCTCTCGAGAACACTGCCGCGCGGCGCCGTCACAAGCAACACTGCTCGTCGGAGTAGGCGCACGAGTGGGGCGGGCCGTCCTTCCCGCACGAGTCGCCGGGCAAGACGAGTACGCACAGGCCGCCGGCGTCCGCGCAGGCGGGGAGCGTGTCGCCCGCGGACGTGCACTCCATGGTGCACGTCCCGTGTCGGCAGCAGGGACCCGGAAGGGGGGCGCACGGGCACTCGGGCATCGGGCCGATGGCGCCGGATCCGAGCGGGGTCTTGTCGACGGCGGCGTTGAACTGCGCGAGGGCTTTCTGGCTGATCGTGTCTCCGCCGCAGAGGCAGCGGGGCGAGCAGTAATCGGCCGAGGTGACCTCCACGCAGTCGGAATCCTCGGTGCACGACTGATCGAAGTCGGAGGCGGAGATCACGCACGCGTCGGCGCCGGCTTCGGCGCCCGCGTCGCGGCTCCCGGTGGACGCCTCGCTGGATGTCTCGCTGGACGTCTCGCTGCGAGCGTCCATCGTGGACACGGCGTCCCGGTCCGGGCTGCTCGCGTCCGCCGGCGGTTGGCCGCGGGTCTCGCCTCCGCATGCCCACGCCATGGATACCAAGATCGCGAGGAGCCCCTCCCGAAAGCCGGCGATGGCGCACGAGGGTGAATCCGGCGGGGGCGCCATCGCGGGGTTCGGGCTCGTCGAGTTCATCGAGCTAGGTATGGCCGGACGAGGGCGTGCCCGGGAAGCGGCGTCCTTGCCGGATGCGGACCGCGCCACGGGATTCCGCGCGGTTACGCCTGCCGGCGCGAAAAAGGGAAAAATCGACAAGAACCCTGCCCGGAAAAAGCAGCGGGACGGCCACCGGGCGGATTCCGAGGTCCCGATCGCACCCGCCAGCCGCAATCTACTCAGCGACGCACCTACATCCTCCTCCCAATCTCGGCTTTCGGTGCCAGGAAATCGGACCCTTTCCGATTAAGACCTAGTGAGAGGGGACGACGGCGGCCGCGAACCCGCCGTTCGGGTCGCCGCGAGCGACCCCGAGAAGAGCAAAGCCCGCTCTCTCCACGACCAATGACGCTTTGGGAACGACAAAAGCCGCTTTTGTCGTGACCAATGACGCTTTGGTCATGAACGAAGTCTCATTCGTCACGACAAATGAGGCTTTTGCAGGGACGAAAGCGTCTTTTGGATCTACGAATGACTCTTTTGTCGAAACAAAAGCCGCTTTCGCGACGACAAATGACGCTTTGGTAACGACAAACGTCGCTCCCTTTACGAAGAATGACGCTTTTGTCCTTACCAATGACGCTTTTGCATCCACAAATGACGCTTTCTTATCCACGAATGACACGTTTGCCACGAAAAATGACGATTTTCGAACCTCACCATCGCCCCGACCACGGAGAAGTGTCATGACCATTCCGACCAAAACCACCGCTCGTTCGTTCGTCGCCCTCAAGATGCCGGTGAGCGTGTCCGCGCTCATCACGTACGCCAGGGCGATGGTGACGCGGATGAGCGGAAACGCCTCGTTCCCCACCCCCACACCGCAGCTCGCGATGGTCATGCAGGCCATCGACGAGCTGCAAACCGCCGAGACGGCGGCTCTCGCGCGGACCAAGGGCGCCGCGACCACGCGCGACGACAAGCGCGCGGCGCTCGTCTTGCTGCTCCACAATCTGCGGAGCTACATCCAGGTGACGGCCAACGCCAGCCCGGACAACGGCGCGGCCATCATCGAGAGCGCCGGGGTCGCCGTGCGCAAGGCGCCCACGCGCCGTGCGCGCGCCTTCGCCGTAAAGCCGGGCGCCGTGTCCGGAAGCGCGAAGGTCTTCGCGACGTCGGCGGGCCGGCGCGCGTCGTACGAATGGCAGTACAGCACCGACGGCGGCAAGACCTGGGTCATGGCGCCGTCCACGCTGCAGGCCAAGACGACGATCGCCGGCTTCGCGCCGGGAGCGACGGTCCTCTTCAAGTCCCGCGCGGTGACCAAGACGGGAGAGGGGGACTGGAGCCAGCCGGCTTCGCTGGTCGTGCAGTAGCCGCGGCGCTGGGCCCGGGGGGAGCGAACGTGCTCCCCTCGGGCGAGCGCCCGTGCACGCTCAGAGCGATCCGACCGAATCCAGGATCTGCCACCGGAGCATGTCGCGCATGACCTTCGCGGGCGTCATCCGAACCATGGCCTCACGTAGCGCCACGGCGACGCCGGACTTCCAGGTGCACATCCTGCCAAAGCTCCAGCTACGCTCGACGACGAGGCGGGTCCGAGGCAGCCGCTCTTTCTCGTAGCGGGCGAGCGCTGCCTCCACGTGGGGCTCCTGGCGAAGCGCCCGCGCAAGCACGATGGCGTCGTCGATAGCCATGTTGGCGCCTTGCCCGAGGTTCGGCGTGGTTGGGTGCGCCGCGTCGCCGACGAGGACGACCGGCGCGCGGCAGTACCGCTTCGCCGGAGGCCGATCGACCAAGTCGTTCTGGAGGATCGCCTCTTCGGGCGTCGCTGCGATGGCCTCGGGCAAACCAAACGGCCACCCGCCATACCGATCGAGCAACACCTGCCGGCGCTTGCCCCCAGGCGCGATCTCTCCGGCAGGCGCGTTGTGCGCCACCCACCAGTACACCGTCGCGTCGTCGACCGGGCACACGGAACCGCGCTGTCCGGCGCCTTGCACCTCACGCATCGTCCCCGGATCGGGCGGTGGCATTCTGGCCACGCCCCGGAAGCAGGTCTGCCCCGAGTATCGGACCTCGCCAGAGTCTACGACGTACGGGCGCACGACCGAGTGCAGGCCGTCGGCCCCGACGATGAGGTCTGCTCGTTCGCGGCCGCCGTCCTCGAAGCGGAGCTCTCCGTCCGCAACGTCCAGGACCCGCCGCCCGGTGTGAACGGCGTCGGCCGGAAGACGCCCGGCGAGGGCGGCCAGAAGGCGCGGCCGAAGGACCACACGGCACGCGGCTCTGGCAAAGTCCGGCCCGAGCCTGTCCAGATCGATCGACGTGAGCGTCTTGCCCGACGGGTTGGCGCCCGCCATCGTGCGGAGGGGGCGGCATGCCGCACGCACCTCGTCGCCGATGCCGAGCTCGTCGAGGCTCTCCAGCGCGTTCGACCAGAGGCCGACACCGGCGCCCACCTCACGGAGCTCCGGCGCTTGCTCGAACACCTCCGCGTGGAAGCCCGCCGTGCGCAGCGAAGCGGCTGCACTGAGCCCCCCGATGCCTCCGCCGACGATGAGGATGCGCTCTAGGCTCGCCATTCGTGCCGTGCGTTCTCGCGTCCCAGCGCTAGCATCGCCCCCCCAACATGGCGACCTCCCTCCGCTCCCAGCTCACCGACCTCGCCCAGGCTTTCGCCGACAACGTGCTCGCCGCTCTCCGGGGCATCTCCGTCCAGGACTTCCTGGATGGGAGGGCCAAGGGCCGTTCTGCACGCCCGGCCGCCAACGACGGTGAGGAATCGAACAACCCCCTCCCGACCCGGACGTACGAAGCCGGGTCGTCTCCCTCGTCGCTCGCCCGAGGAGATCGCCAGGTCGGTCGACCTCGTGACGAAGCTCGTGAAGTCACACCCCAAGGGCATGCGCGCCGAGGAGATCCGGAAGATGCTCGGGCTCGACGTGCGCGAGGTGCCTCGTATCCTCAAAGAGGGTCTGGCCGCGAAGAAGCTCAAATCGAAGGGGCACAAGCGGGCGACGACGTACTTCGCGGCATGAGCCGCTCAGCGGTTCACGCGACGACCATCAACGCGACGCCATCGAGCTGCACGGCCATCCGTTCGATGCGCTTCCGCCAGTGCGCCTGCTGGCGCGTGTGCGGCTCCGCATCGGCCAGGATGACGAGGGTGGGGCGAACCTGCGCCGCGATCGCTTCGAACGCGCGCGCCAGGTCCTCCCCGACGACCGCATGAACGACGATCTCCGAGGCACGCCCCGGGACCACATGGTCGAGGAAGCGAAGGGCCTCGGCCTTCGCGTCTTCTTCGATGTCGCCGTACCCTACACGTGCGCCGGACGCCGCGAGAAACTCGGCATTGCTCCCGAGCGTTCCGAGGTGAAGAAGGTGAACCTCGGAATGCAGGTGATCCTTCAGCAACATCGCCGCGGCGAGGGCCCGCCTCGAGCCCGACGAGAAGTCCACGGGCACGAGGACGCGCTCGAACGTGGCCGGAGGCCCATCGACGGGAGTCGTGGGAGCGGGCGCCGTCGCCGGGGCGGCTTCCGGGGGAGGTGTGTCGACGGAAGGCACAGCATCGGGAGGCCGGCTGGGCCAGCCGCCCTGCGCGCCCGACCAGGCGAACGCGCGCAACTTCGCGGCCCCGTCGTCCACGCACCAGAGGCCAACCCCTCGCTCGAACGCGACATCGCAACCCGCTACGCCCGCCGGCAAAGGAACGCGCTCCGAGATGTGACCCGTGAAGGGACCCACCCGCACGAGCGCAGCGCCCGCCGAGCTCCAGAGACTCCCGTTCGCCCAGGTGAGCCCCCGCAGAGCCTCCCCTAGGTCAGCGTCGCCGAGCACCAGCGCACGAGAGTTCGCGGGAGGCGGCCGGCGGCGCAGGCGGAAGATCGGCACGTCGTCGCGCATGCGGACGGACGTCTCGTCGCGCACGCGAATGCGTGCGAGCCGGCGTCCCCCATCGTGCAGCACGAGCAGGTCTCGGCCGAGGCACTCCAGACCCGCCAGCTCGTCGAGGTCGAGGCTGACCCGTTGCCGTACGAACCCGGTTCGCAGGTCGAGCTGCTGCAGGCCGTCTTCGCTCGGCTGCCACAGACAATGCCCGTCGTAGGCCAGCCCTCCCCGGTGGGGGAAGGTCTCCAGCCAATCGACAAAGCGACCGCTGCGCGGCGCCACACGCAAGAGGTACCTGCCGCTCGCGACGACGACCCGGCCGTGCGCGAAGCAGGCGCCCGTCAGCGGAGCGCCGGCGGCCGTGGAGATCGACCTCCCGCACGAGCTCGACGCCATCGCCGCCTTGCCGCCCGTTCAGGGCGGGTTGATCGTTCATGCTGCGCGCCCTGCCACGGACGACATGCAGCGGACGTGCCCCACGAGCTCTTCCGCCTCAACTTCCCCCGAGGCGCTCAATCTCCTCGAGCGCCTCGATCGGGAGGCTCGCCCTCGCGCAGGACCTTGTACGCAGCGAACGCCAGAGCGGTCGCAAACGTGATCTCGGCCGCGCCCACGCACGCGGCGAGAGCGCCGGCCCCCAGCGCGACGCCGACCGCGGACACGAACGGGTGGCGCTTCATGCCACGCCAGAGTCGTTCGCCCTCGGTCCTCGCGAGCTTCACGAGGGCGGTGTCGTCGTGGCCGCGCGTCTGGACCATGCGCTCCAGGTCCTCGTGCACCTGGCGGGCGGTAGCGCTCGTTTGGTTGGTCGTGGTGGTCGTCGGGGAGGTGGCCATGGCGCATCGGCGAGCAAGCGGCGTGCATGGGCGCGCGCGCCCGAGCTCGACCGCGAGCGCCTACTGGCAGACGGCGTTGGTGCACGTCCCCGACTTGCAATCCCACGGCGCGTCGCACGCGCTCCCCGTCGCCGGGCTCGCGCAGCAGCCGGCGGTGCAATGGTTGCCGTCTCCGCAGTCGATGGCGAACGTGCAGGGATTGCCGACGTCGTTCGGATAGCACGCGTTCCCCGTGCAGTGCCCGACGATGCACCCGCCTCCGACCTCGCACGCCATCCCGGGGTAGAAGCCGCCGCACGGATTCGTCGGGGGCGCAGGTGCGCCGCTGCCTGCGCTGCCGCTGTTGCCTGCGCTGCCGGTGTTCGCGGCGCTGCCGGGATTGCCGCTGTTGCCGCTCACGTTCGCGCAGGTCGCGTCGTTGCTCGGATCGCGCGTGCAGGCCGACGAGCATTGCGCGACCGCCGCCGCGTTGGGGCACGCGTAGAACCAGGCGCCCGCGCAGCAGTACTGGTTGGACGTCGAACTGGGTGCCGTACTCGTCGTGCGGTCCGCGCCGTCCCCCTCGAGGCCGGCCGAGGCGTCGCGTGCGCGCGCGTCCGTCCCGGTGAGCCCGCCGCCGTCCGCAGCGCCACCGTCTCGCGTCGTGAGGGCGCGAAAGGACGGGGCCGCCGACCCTGAGCACCCCAATGCCCACGCCAACGCCACGGCGGCAAACCCGGAGAGGCTACGCGTTTTCACGTGTGTTGATCCTGGACCGGCTCGCTGGCCGCCACGAGCCACTGGCGCCCCCGCCGCTCTCGAAGCAAGAGTCGGCCCGCGCGAGCTCTGCGGTCTTCTCGAGCGGCTGACCACGCCATTTCGCGCAACTGCGTGCGATGCGAATCCGATAGGACTGACGGGCCCCGGCCGCGACCCTCACGTTGGCCATCCCGGCGTGACCAATCTCTTCGCGATGCTCCGCGAAGAGGCGAAGTGAGCGGCGGGACCGTCAAGCCGTCAGGACGAGGACGGTCGGAAAGTGGCGCTGCAGCCGTCTTAGGTCGACGAGGTCGCTCGTGTAAACGACTCCGCCGCCCCGGAGGGCAGCCGACGCCATCACGACCGCATCGGCAAGCGAAGCTCCGCTCACCGCGCCGAGCGCTTCGCCCGCCGCACGCCAGAGTGGCGATGGCATGTCTTCGACGATGACGGCGTCGAGGATCTCTTCGCGCGCATCGCTTCGCCCGCGCCACCATTCCACGCACACGACGGCGGGTACGACGGGCAAGAAGCCGCGACGCACGATCGCGCGGAACGCTTCCCAGGCCGAACGCTTGCGACGTTCGAGCGCGATGAGCATTCCCGTATCGAAGGTGAACGTCACGCGGCGCGCCGCCGCTTTTTCTTCGGCGGGGCTTCTCCGCGCCACTCGGCCTCGATGCGCTCGATGGCCGCGTCGTCGAGCGGAGGAACGCCGTACCTCTCGAACAACGCCTCGGCCGCGAGGAACTTCGCCTCGCGTGACGCAAGCTCGGCCAGCAGAGCGGACACGTTCCCCTTGTGGCGTCGCGCCGCGAGCGCCCTGAGGTTCTTGAGCGTCGCCTCGTCGAGCGAGAAGCTCGTCGTCTTCGTCCGGCCGGGACGCATACTGGCAATGTAGCACACGCCCGTAGGTGTGCTCGCCGATGCTCCCAGACGGCTGGGCGGACCTTACTTGCCCTTCCTCGCAGTCTCCGCCTGTCCGTGATTCGCCTTGGCCGTGGCGGCCGCCTTCTTCTGATTCTTCTCGACCGCGTCTTGCTTCTTGGCCTTGTCCTTGGCCTTCGGAGACTTATCGCCCATGGGGATCACCGCCTTGTGTTGGAGATCCTCGGCTCTCCACCTCGCCGTGTCCATCCCCATCGGCAACCCGATGCCTCAGCCGGGGCGGGCGGAATGGGCTACGCTCACGCCGGCCAGCTCGAGAGCGGATGCCCGATTCGAAGCCCCGTGTCACGCGCCTGGCAGTGCACCTCGCTGCCGATCCGCGGCGCGTGCTGGCTCGCCCTTTCATCCCGGGCGGAAGCTCGCGTATCCACGAGATCCTCGAGCGAATGCTCGCCCTGACCGACGCGCAGGTCGCGACCCTTCTGTCGACCGTGCTCCTCGACTACCGGCCGCGCCACAAGGACATCCGGGCCGTCTTCCGCCAGAACTGCGCGGCCGCCCTCGCGCTCCTGGAACGTCGCGTGGAGTGGAGCGAAGACCGTCGCTTGCTCGCGGGCGCCTACTTCACCTGCGAATACTCGCTGGAGTCCGCCGCGCTCTTCAACCCGTCGATGGTCCCTCATCCGGACCAGAACGGCGTGCCGGCTGGCGCAGCCCGTTTCATCATGAGCCTTCGAGCGTGCGGAGAGGGCCACATCTCGTCGATCGAATTTCGCACCGGCACGGTCGACGCCGCGTCCGATGTGAAGCTCGACCCCATCACGCGCTTCGCTCTGACCGCGAGAGCGCTCGACGACACGCGCTACCACAAGCCCACCTACGTCTTGAAGCTCATCGAAATGGCGGCGGACCCGCAGTGGACCGAGCCTGTCCTCGCGCAGCTCGATGACGAGTTCACGATGACCGACTTGAGGGACGCCATCGAGAGGTGCCGTCCACCTGAAGCCAGCACGCCCTTCCAGGAGGCGACCGACAACATGCTCTGGCTCGCCCGGTCCAACTACGAGCTCGACTTCTTCCCCGAGAGCGACCTCGCCGAGCGCGTGATCTATCCGGTCAGCGACAACGAGAGCCGAGGTATCGAGGACGCGCGCTTCGTGCGCTTCAGCTACCCCGACGGCCGCGTCGTCTACTACGCCACGTACACCGCGTACAACGGCTTCCGCGTGCTGCCGCAGCTCATCGAAACGAGCGATTTTCGCTATTTCAAGGTGAGCACGCTGAACGGCCGCTGCGTGCAGAACAAGGGCATGGCGCTCTTCCCGCGCAAGATCGGAGACGACTTCGTCGTGGCGTCGCGGCTCGACGGCGAGAACATCTACTTGCTGCGATCGGACAACATTCGTTTCTGGAACCAGTCCGTGCTCGTGCACAGGCCGAAGTATCCCTGGGAGCTCATTCAGGTAGGCAACTGCGGCTCGCCCATCGAGACGGAGAAGGGCTGGGTGCTCCTTTCGCACGGCGTAGGGCCGATGCGCCAGTACTGGATGGGCGCGCTGCTCCTCGACCTCGAGGACCCGTCCCGTGTCCTCGGCGAGCTCGCCGAACCGCTCTTGACTCCCGACCCCGCCGAGCGTGACGGCTACGTGCCCAACGTGGTCTATTCCTGCGGCGCGATGCGGCACGGAGACCGCCTGATCATTCCCTACGGCATCGCCGACTCGCACATTCGAATCGCCACCGTCTCGATCCCCGAGCTCCTGGAGTGCTTCACGGCATGAGTACCAACGACCCCCCCGCACCCTTTCTCGACTATGCGCCGGTCTCGTTGACGTTCGGCACGAGCGGCTTGCGCGGTCTCGTGAAGGACATCACCGACCTCGAGGCGTACATCAACGTCAAGGGGGCGCTCCGCTACCTCGTGGCCAGCGGAGACATTCGCGAGGGCGGTCGCGTCGTCCTCGCCGGCGATCTGCGGCCGAGCACCGACCGCATCATGCGGGCGGCGGCCCGGGCGATCGTCGACTCCGGCTTCGGCGTCGAGAACGCCGGCAAGATACCCACGCCCGCCTTGATTCTCCGCGCCATCGCCACCGGACGCGCGGGGGTGATGGTGAGCGGGAGCCACATCCCCTTCGACCGCAACGGCATCAAGCTGAACAAGAGCGCCGGCGAGGTCCTCAAGACCGACGAACCGGGCATCTTGCGCGAGGTCGCGCGCGTGCGTCTCGAGGAGTACGGCCGCACCGCCGCGAGCTCGGTCTTCACGTCCGCCGGCATGCTCGAGACGTCGCCGGACCTTCCCCCCGTCGATCGCGCGGCCGAGGAGGGCTACGTCCGCCGCTACGTCGAGAGCTTCGCTCCCGGCGGCCTCTCGGGCCTCCACGTTCTCGTGTACGAGCACTCCGCCGTAGGCCGCGACATCGTGAGCCGGATCCTCCGCGAGCTCGGCGCCAAGGTCACGACCGCCGGACGCTCCGAGAGCTTCATTCCCATCGACACCGAGAACGTCAGCGACGAGCTCCTCGATCGCGTGGGGGCGCTCGTCGCCGGCGCGGCGGGTGGCCCGCCCCTCGACGCCGTCGTATCCACCGACGGCGATTCGGATCGGCCGTTTCTGGCGGCGGTGCTCCGGTCGGCCGATGCACGCGGTCGATTCGTACGCTTTCTTCCCGGGGACCTCCTCGGCATCGTCGTCGCCGAGTACCTGCGCGCCGACGCCGTCGCCGTCCCCATCAGCGCGAACGACGCGGTCGAGCGACGCATGAAGGAGCGTGGAGTCTTTCTCCAGAATACGAAGATCGGCTCGCCGTACGTCGTCGCGGCCCTCGAAGAGCTCCAACGCGCCAAAACCCACGAGCGAATCGTCGGCTGGGAGGCCAACGGGGGATTTTTGGTCGGCACGGCGATCGCGCTCGCCCGAGGCGTGATGGGCGCGCTACCCACGCGCGATTCGATGCTGCCCATCCTGGCCAACCTGTTCGCCGCTTCGGAGCCGCGCATCGGGTTGGCCGCGCTGTGGGACCGGCTGCCCGCACGCTTCGGTCGCGCCGGCTTGATCGACAACGTACCCGTCGCCGTCAGCAAGGCGCTCGTCGCGCAGCTCGTTCCGCCCGGGGACACGACGGACGTCGAGTTCGTTGGGGCTGAAGCCGACGCCTGGCGAGAGCGCAAGGCAACCCTGGCTCGCTTCTTCACGCCCGCGCTCGGCTTCGACGACATCGTCCGGATCAACGTGCTCGACGGCGTGCGCATTCATTTCCGGAACGGCGACATCGCCCATATGCGGCCCTCGGGAAACGCGCCGCAGCTCCGGATCTACGCCAACAGCGATTCGCAGGCGCGCGCCGACGCCATCGTGGAGATGGGGCTGCGCGAGCCGGACGGGATCCTGCGTCGGATGGAGAGGGATCTGGGCTGATCGCGCTCACGCGATACCGAGCGCCGCGACCAGCGCCCGACCTGCCATGAAGAGCAGGATGAGGGAGCCCGGTGTCCAGAGCGTTGCGCGCGTGTCGTGCGTGCGCCCGGTGAGGTACGCGACGAAGTGAAGGAGTCGCGTCGCGACGTAGCCGTACAAGAGGACGCGCGCCACCAGCAGCGAGGGCTGGGTCAGGATGTAGAGGAACCCCGCCGCGAGGAAGAAGGGGATGTTCTCCAGATCGTTCAGGTGGATGCGACGAATCCGGTCGACGGCCTCGTTCGGCTCGAGCTGCTTCGGATCGGGGTTCGCGTTGATACGCGTCTTCTTCAGATCCTCGGGCGAGCGGAAGCCGCCGTTCACCTGGAGCATGCGAGCCACCGTCAGCCACGACATGCTCGCGGCCTTGAGGATCATGAGCGACGCGGCGACGACGTACGTCGCGAAGAGGGGGTCGTGCAGGCTGAGCTTGTCCATGAGCAGGTTCCTTCCTAGCGTCCGAGCATCGCGTCGTAGGCGTCCGCGAGCCGCAGGAGCGACTCGCTGCAGCGGGTTCCCGTCGAGGAGCCGTGCATCAGTGCCAGCGTTCGCGGCTCGAGCCCGGCCAGGCGCCGGATGGTCGGCGCGGTCACGACCGAGAGCGCCGTCGCGTGGAAAATCTCCTCCGCAGCGAGCGCGGGCCCGACGATGTCTTCGGTCGTGAGCGCGGGACCGTCCCCGGTGTGGGTGAAGAGGTCGCCGCAGAAGAGCGTCTTCGTCGTCTCCTCGAACAGCACGCGCGCCTCCCAGTTGTGAGGGACGTGGGGCGTGTCGATGTGGCGCACCCGTCGCCCCCCGAGGTCGATGACCTCGCCGTCCGCGAGCTTGCGCGGGGGTCGATCGCAAAGGTCCTCGAGCGAGACCATGCAGCCGATCGCGCCGTGAGCAACCTGCGCGCGCGGGGCAGCGGCAAGCAGCTCGTTCATGGCTCCGCACTCGTCGGATTCGACGTGACCGAACGCGATCCAGCAAAGCTTATCGAGCGGGACGACGCGCCCGACCGCCTCGGAGACGAGCGGGAACATGCGCCGCGGCCCGGTGTGGAAGAGCAGCGGCTCGTCGGCCTTGATCAAGAACTGGTTGAACGTGAAACCGCCGGGTGCGGCGTCCGGGACGCACGTCGAGAAGCGGTAGATGCCGTCGGCGATCTCGTGGGTGAGCGTCTTCATCGGTTCCTCGGTCTTTCCGGGCTCGGGCTGGTTTCGTACGACCCCGAGTCCGTAGGAGTAGCACAAAATTTGACCGGTGGTAGACAAAATCTACCTTTGGTCATACCCATCAACCGTGGGTAGAATGTGCCCCGTGTCGTCGCCCGCGAGACCGCCTCGTAAGCCCCGCCGAAAGCTGGCCGAACCCGCCGAGATCCCGCCTCGGGTCGCGCGTCGTGAGCGGCGCCGCGAGCAGTCTCGCGAGGAGATCGTGGCCGCGGCCCGCCGGGTCATGCTCCGAGACGGCATTGCGGCGACCACGCTCGACGCCGTCGCCAAGGAGGTCGGGCTCACGAAGGCGGCCCTCTACTATTATTACCCGTCGAAGGACGCCCTCTATTTCGAGCTCATCTTCGGAGCCGTCGAGGCCGAATCACGCGCGATTCACGACGCGGTGGCCAAGACGAGCGGGGGCGGTGCGGCCCTTCGCGCCCTCATCCGCGAGACCGTGCACACCTTCGCGCCGCGCATGGACGACTTCCGCCTCACGTTCATGCACGGCCAGGTCGCCGGCTCTGGCGCCGTTCGCTTCGACGCCGAGCAGTTCGCGCGGATCCGCCCGCTCAACGACCTGGCCTACGCGGGCGCCACGACGATCCTCGCCAAGGAGTGGAAACGCGCGCGCGGGCGCGCCGGAGTGGAGCCACGCCTGATGGTCTTCCTCGCCAACGTGGCCGCGCTCGGGGTCCTCACCATGAAGGGGACGGTAGAGAGCATGGGCGACCCTCTCCTCTATTCCGACGAGCAGCTCATCGAGGGGCTCGCGCGGATCTTCGAGGCAGCGGCGGCTCCGTGAGGCTCAGCGCCCGCGCACTAGCTCGGTGCCGACGCGGAGCCTCTCGAGAACCTGCTGGTACGCGAAGGAGCGATTGCGCTTCTTGCCGGTGGTCTCGGCGAGGACTCCGGCGTAAACGAGCAGATCGATCGCCTTTCCCGCCGTGGGCTTGCTCGCGTGGACGAGCTTCATGACGGAAGCGACCGTGACGACGGGGTGCCGCGGCAGGAGCTCGAAGAGGCGCAGCGCCACGATCGACATCCCCTCCTGTCCGAGCACCCGCGTGCGGTCGGCGGCTACGAGCGCGAACAGCTCGCGGGCGGAGGCGACGGCCTCGTCCGCGATCGTCGCGACGCCGTCGAGGAAGAAGTCGATCCAGCCCTCCCAGTCGCCGTCGACGCGCACCGCCGCGAGCCGCCGGTAGTACTCGTCGCGGTGTCGCTTCAAGAAGAGGCTCAGATAGAGGAGCGGCTTGGTCAGCACCTTCCAGTGCTCGAGGAGCAGCATCACGAGCAGACGCCCGATGCGGCCATTGCCGTCGAGGTACGGATGTATCGTCTCGAACTGCACGTGGAGCAGCCCGGCGCGCACGAGCGGTGGCAGCGCCTCGTCCGCGTGGATGTATTTCTCGAACGCGCTCAGGGCGTCGCCGAGCGCGTGGGGTGGCGGCGGCACGTACGCGGCGTTCCCCGGACGCGTGCCGCCGATCCAGTTCTGGGTTCGGCGGATCTCGCCGGGCGCTCTGTCGGCGCCGCGCACGCCGCGCATCAGCCGGCGGTGCACCTTGTTCAGCAATCGCATCGAGATCGGCAGCCCCTTCGGCGACGCGAGGTTTTTGCGCGCGAGGGCGAGCGCGTCGAGGTAGTTGCAGACCTCTTCGATATCGGCGCTGGGCGGCGCCTCCGTGGTCTCCTGCGCCTCGAACGCGAGCAGGTCCACGAGCGTCGCCTGCGTCCCCTCGATCTGGGAGGAGACCACCGCCTCCTTGCGCACGAAGGCGTAGATGAACCAGTCCACCGACGGCACCATTTCGCCGGCGAGCTCGAGACGTGCGAGCGCCTGCTCGGCGGCGCGCAGCCGTCGAGTCAGCCTGGCATCGAGGACGAGCGGCGGGTCTTCGGGCGGAAGCGGCTTGGGGATGAACGCAGCGACCTCCTCGCCGCCGGCGGACGCTCGCTCGAATCGTCCAGTGATTCGCTTCGGTGAAGGCATTGGTCACCGCCGGCGCTAGTCAAGGGGACGTGACGAGGCGCCGACGCTAGGAAAGGATGCTTTACTAGGGTCCCATGCTAGTCAAGGTCCGTTTACTAGCGGCGCCCCGGACCTCGACGGAATCGAAGCGGTTCGGCCATCTCAACCGAGGTGCCGCGAGCGGCTTGTCGTGGCGCGGCTCTATCCTCCAACCGCCGGGTCTTCCATGAAGCCGATCTCGACCACCCTTGCCGCCCTCGCGCTGATGGCTTGCTCGTGCGGCGGACAGAGCGGGGCGGGCAACGCGGCAGACGCCTCGATTGATGTCGCCCGGAGCCTCGATGGCTCGCCTGCGCGCGTCGACGCTGGCGAGGATGGCCCCGCCCCGAGCGTCGATGCGGGCGAGGATGGCCCCGGCCCGAGTGTCGACTCCGGCGAGGAGGCCCCGGCCCCGGTGGTCGACAGCGGCGTGGATTCCGACGGCGACGACAGCGACGCCGGACCGCTGGACTGCACGTACGGCGATGGCGGCTCCGTCTTCGACGCCGGCGGGCTCCTCCAGGGGGGAGGCTGCGGGGCGGGATGTCCGGCGGGAACGGTCTGCGCCATCGAGATTGGCGGGGCGATGAGCGGCGAGCCTGGGTACTGCGCGCCCATCCCCGATCGTTGCAAGAACGACGTCACGTGCGCGTGCCTCGGGAGCTGCGTGTGTGGCCTTTCGTACGGTCGTGCCCAGCTTTGCGCCGATCAGAAGAACGACGCCGGCGTATGGCTCGCGTGCGACAACGGGGTTCGGTGAGGGGCGAGGACGACCCATGGACGACCTCTTTCGCCTCCCGTCGGCCGTGAAACACGACCCTGCCATCGATGCGTGGCTGCGCGCGCAGCGCGAGGATATGCGGCCGCTCGTAAAAACATGGTTCGTGCGGATGCGGCAATGCGGCGGCGACGTGCGCGAGCTGATGCACGACGGATGTCCGACCGCCTGCGTCGGCGACGCGGCGTTCGGCTACGTCAACGCGTTCCGGGATCACGTCAACGTCGGTTTCTTCTTCGGTGCGTTGCTGAAGGACCCGGCTCGCCTGCTCGAGGGAACGGGGAAGCGCGGGCGGCACGTGAAGCTCCGGCCGGGGCGGGAGGTCGATTCCGCAGCTCTCGCGCGGCTCGTCGACACCGCGTACGTGGACATCAGGGGGCGACTCGGAACGTGAGGGGCCACGGTTCGGGGCACGGGGCACGGGCGCGCCGCGATGGGAGGCCGGTCGGAACGTGCAGACCGCCGCAATGGATGTCCTGCTGCGGGTCTTGCGCGATCGGCGTAGGATGCGGAACCGGCGTCCCCTCCCTTGCGCCGTCGCCCCCAGGTTCGGAGCCGTGGGCGGAACACGATCCACTCGCGGACGGGACACGGAAAGGCTCAGAACCAGCATGAAGACGATGGCCCGAAGAAGCGCAGTCGCGGGGCTCCTCTTGTCGACCGCAGCCTGCACGCTCGGGAGCGCGCCCGCTGCAGCGATGCGCTCGAGCGGAATGTGCACGTTTGCCACCGACGGCGGGGTCGTTTATGCGTGCAACACGCTGACCGACGTCACGTCGGCCACGCTCGCGGCGAACTGCGCGGCCCCCGGCGTGTTCACCGCGGACCAGTCGTGTTCCGCGGACAACGCGGTCGGCACGTGCACGATCACGTCGGGCACCCCGGGAGCGTCCATCGTCGCCTACTTCTACGCCCCGAATACGTGCGACGCGGCCAAGACGGCCTGCAACGGCACAAAGGCCGCGGCGGGCGGCACGGTGAACTTTTCCGGCAACGGCTGCTGATCTCGAAGCCATGTCTGAGCTCCCGCCGTTCGCGAAGACTGCAATGCGGCGGGTACTTGCGAGGGTGCGTCAGTTGCGGCCAGTAGCGGCTGGCTAGATGGCCTCGACGGTGGCCAGCATCTCGGGGATGAAGGTCGTCCGCGGGCGCATCAAGTCGATCCGGATCCTTGGCGGGAGAAAACAGCCTCGAAACGGTGTCCTCTCGGCGTCCGTCAGGGCTTGCAGCGGGTCGTCGTCGAATCGCATTCCTTCACCGCTGGTGACCTCGCTCCTCGAGTAGGTCGGCTCTCGCCCTCGTGCGCGCGCGTTTCCCGCGAGCGCGCCCAGCACACCGGCGAGCAGCACGGCGGAAACGATCGTTCGCATCGCAGCTCTCTCGCGTCTCTGACCGACAGAGTCACGGTTCCCTTGGATCGGCGAAAATCGAGGCGCCATCGTAGTCCGAACGGGTGACACGCTCCTCGGTCCAGCAAATGACTCTGTATCGGTGCGCGACGTCCTTCGTCGAACGGGGGTCCGGTCGATGGCCCGAGGGGGTGCGTGATGAGGTTCGGAAGGCGCGGGTCGATTTTCGCTACGTGCGTCGTCATGGGCGTCGCCTGGGTGGGCGGGTGCTCGAGCCAGGGCGCGAGCCCGGGCGGCGGCTCTTCGAGTAGCAGCGGCTCTTCGAGTAGCAGCGGTTCCTCGAGCAGCGGCGCGTCGAGCAGCAGCAGCAGCAGCGGCACGTCGTCGAGCAGCGGCGGTGGCACGTCGAGCAGCAGCGGGGCGTCGGACGCGGGGCCCTCGTGCGTGGGGGCGCCTACCGAGTCGTGTTCGCTGTGCGGTCTGACCAACCAGTGCAGCGCAGCGGCCTGCCCGGGCTGCACCGCCGTGGGCAACGGCCAATGCAGCGGGACGCTTTGCTATGCGACCTGCGACATCTGCGGCATCTACGACGTGTGCCAGTGCCCGGGGTGCTCGCTGCGGGGCAGCGGGAGTTGCCAGGGCAATCCCCCGTACTGCAACGAGTGCTCGCAGGCGGAGTGCGGGACGGCGTGTCCGACGTGCTCGCTCGGCGCAAGCTGCATCGGGAACGCAACTCCCTCGTGCGGCTCGTACACGTCGGCGTCCGCGTGCAGCGCGGCCGGGTGCACATGGTCGGTCGAGTGCGGCGGCACCGTCAGGCTCTGTACGAGCTACACGGATCCTGCCGCTTGCGCGACGCAGAAGGGATGCTCCTGGACGTCCACCCCGGCCTGCGCGGGCACGGTCATCGAGTGCGCAGGGCTCGCGGCGACGTGCGGCAGCCAGCCGGGGTGCTTGTACACGGGCCCCGACGGCGGCCCGGCGACGATGATGTGCACGGGTTCGATGACGCCTTGCGCGCAGTTGAGCCGCGCGCAGTGCACTCAGGTGCAGGGATGCTCTTTGCCGTGAGCGAGTGGGCCGCCGCAGTCGCGGGTGCGTCGCTCAGTTGGGCACCCCGACGCGGCAGCCGAGTCGCGGGGAGACGCCGCGCGCACGTGCTTCAGCGCGCGGCGCTCACCCGCTTCTCTCGCGTTTCGTGTCGAGCCGGACGCTACCTACGGATTGCCGTCATCCGGCGATGTCCGTCAGGAGTGTGCGGCGCCGGAACCCCCGGCCGGAGCAGCGCCACCCGAGGGGATGGCGGTGCCCGCCGGAGTCGCGTTGCCCGTTGCGGTCGTCCCGCCGGTTGCCGTACCGCTCGGCGCGGCCGCCGGGCTCGCGGCGGCGGGTACGGGCACGGTCATCGTCGGCGTCGAGGTGACGGTGACGGCCACCGACCCCTTGACCGCCTTCTTCTGAACCTTGCCCATGGTCCCGCGCGCTGCCCGCGTGGCGGCCGCCTTCTTGGCGCGCGCCACCTTCTGCTCGGTCGTCAGCTCCACCTTCTTTCGCGGCGTGAAGCCGAAGTCCGACAGCACGGGGCTCTCGGTGCCGAAGGCGTTGAGCACGTATTGACGCAGGCCGTTGACGACCAGAGTCACCTGCGCGCTCAGCACCTTGTACTTCGCCGCGGCGTCGAGCCACGTGGCCCGCGCGTTGGCGACGGCGTTGGCCGCGTCGATGCGACTCTGAACGAGCTGCGTCAACGTGGCCGGCGTGAACGTCGTGCCCCCGAGGGGCAGGCTCGACGCGGTGTGCAGGTCCTTCTGGATGCCCGCGATGACCTGCGCATCGAGAGCCTGGGTCGTGGAACGATTGGACTTGGACATGGGAAAACTCCTTTTCGGTCGGTAGGAACGTGGAAACGAGAAACGAGGGTGACCGGCGGAGCACCGTGCGCGGCCTTTTGTCGCCCTCTAAGGGAGAACTGGAACCGAGGGGGGTCTGACGAAAGCGGGGTGCGCTTTTTTTGATTTCGGTGGGACAGGGTGGGTCCGCGAGCGAGCGGGGTGGGTCGCGCAGCGTGGGGCCGTCCTCCAACTGGGCGCCGGGTTCGTGGCGCAGCGAGCGTGCTGGGTCGACCTGGAAGCGGGCTCGGTCGTCGAGCGAGAGTCCCGGGTCGAGAAGGGCGTCGGGTGGGTCGCCGAGCGACCGGGGTCGCTCGCGATGCCAGCAGGATGGGTGCGCGAGCCGTCGGGGTCGCTCGACGAGTAGGGCGGGTTGCTCGAGCAGCCATGCGAATGGCTCGCGGACGAAGGGCGATCGGTCGCGGGGCCGTCAGGGCGGTTCGCCGACCGATGGGGGTTTCTGCGCGAGCGCACGGGGTCGCTCGCGCAGCGCTCGAGGCGGGTGGTCGAGCGCGTGCGCGGGGTGCTACTCCGCACGTGGGTCGTCCTCATGGGCTCGCGATCGCTGAAGCTCGGAGCGGGGAAGCTCGACGAGCATGGCGGGAAGCTCGACGAGCGCGCTGGCAAGCTCGAGAAGGACGCGGGGTTGCTCGACGAGCATGCGCGGTCGCTCGAGCAGCGCGTGCGGAGGCTCCGCACGTGGGTGTGCACAGTCGTGATGGTCCTCGGGACGGTCGAAACGCTCGTCGCGACGCACGTCCTGCGCGGCAGGCGCGTCCGAGTGTGCATGCAGGCGGTTGCCGCGCGCGTGCGGACGGTCGGAGTGCGCGTTCGGAGCGTCGCGATGCAAGGTTGCCGTGTCGTTACCGGCCGGGGTCCAGCACGTGCTTAGTGGCCGTGACAGCGCGTCGCGCTAAGGTTCAAACATGACGGTTGCCGCCAAGCTGCTCGAGCAAGCCATGCTGCTGCCGGCTGAGGAGCGGGAGGAGCTCGCCGCGACCCTACTCGACAGCCTCGAGCCGCCACCCGGGATCTCCATCGAAGATACGGAAGAGATCGAGCATAGGGCCGCCGAAGCACGCGCCGGCGTTCCTGGCATCCCTTGGGATGAGGTCAAGCGGGGCTTCGCGAAGTGATTCGGTTCCGGCCCGCGGCGGCACGTGAGCTCGCCGCGGATGTCCGCTACTACGACAAGCGATACACGGGGCGGGGTCAGCGATTTGCCGCTGCCGTAGAGAGAGTCCTGCTGCGCATCGCGGAGTCGCCGCTCGCGTAGCGACCCTCGCCGAGTACCTCGTAGGCCGCCCTGACGTCGTGACTCAGTGGTCCATGTATTCCGACGACAAGCGCACGAGCGATGGGTGGTACTTCCTCGAGCGCGGCCAGGGATGGACCGTCGGGCGTCTCGGACCCAACGCGGTTCCGACCGACGAGCGTCACTACGGCTCTGCGGTCGAGGCGTGCGCCGATTTCATCCTCCTCGAACTCGACTTCTGGGCAAGTCGCTCGAAGGGCTAGCGCGTCTCTCGACCGGAGCCCGCGACACCTTCCCTCGGAACGCTGCCGGTGATCGAAGATGCTCACCAACGGTCGGCCCGCCTTCGTGAGGCGCCAGAACTGAGCATCCAGCTTCGTCCCGTCCGCGAACCGGACCGAGGTTCCCACGGAGTAGATCGTGTCCGTGGTGGGCTGCTTGTACTCGACGGCGAGGACCTTTTCGTGCGCGATGCCCCGGAGCCGCGCAAGGCGGTGAGTGAAGTCCTTCATCGACGATCTCGGCTGCATACTCGATGAGCGGTTCGCGCCATCGGGCTGGGCGCAGAAATCGCGCAACCAAAAGCCCGTGGCTCTCGACGTATAGGGCAAAGGAGACGAGAAGGCGCCGAAGCTCGTGGGCGGCTCGCTCAACCTCGAGGACTCCGCGGACGCCGACCACGAGGAGGGCTACCGCTTTCTCAACCTCGAGCTCGATGGGCCCGGCATGGGCGACGGCATCTTCGTCTACAACGACCTCAAGGACGTTCTCATCTGCAACGTCGAGATCACGGGGTATGCGACCGCGATCAACCTGGAGGGCTCGAACAAGCCGGCGGCCGGCAGCGACGGCAAGAACGCGCGCGTAATGGTGCGCGGCTCGCGGCTGCACGACAACACCGCGTTCGGCTTCCTGGGCGCGTGCGACGGGTGCGGCGTCGAGTACAGCTACTTCGACCACAACGGGCAGAACAACGAGTTCGACCACAACATCTACTTCTCGGGCATCGCCGACGGGAACGGCGTCGACTACGTCGCGAAGGGCATGCGCGCCGTCGGCAACGAGCTCTATCACGCGGCGCAGGGCCCGGGGACCGTCTGCGAGGGCACCGCGCTCGTCGTGCACGGCCAGCACGACGGCCTGCTCATCCAGGGCAACAGAATCATCCACGAGCTCGGCCAGTCCGCCGCGGGGTGCTGGGGCATCGGCGTCGTCCCGGGCTACGGCGGCCGGGCCGAGGGCTTCACGAACGTCACGATCGTGGGCAACACCGTCGTCAACGTCGGCAACGAATCGATCTACGCCGTCGGCCTACTACTCGGATCACAACCTGTGCTGGAACCCGATGAACCCGAGCGGCCCGTGGGCGAGCGGCGCCGGCAACCTCGCCGCGTGGCAGGCGAAGTCGGGGCTCGACCTGCACTCGATCGCGGCCGACCCGAAGTTCACGAGGGCCGCCGACTCGAACTTCGACTTCACGGCCGCCGCGGGCTCGCCTCTCCTCGGCGCGGGCGACCCGACGCACGGCGCGAAGATCGACATCGCCGGCAACACCCGCCCCGCCGCGCCCGACATCGGCGCGTATCAGCACTGAGCGCTTCCCGGGCGAGGGCGGGCCGAGGTGCTTCGCCACGGCCAGGACCAGGTTGACAGCGTCACCGCATCGGTCACTCGCGCGCCGCCTGGACCTGTCCCAGAGCCGCCTCAGCGAGATCGAGCGGGGAGCAGGATCGTTCACGGCCGAGCAGTTCCTCGAGATCCTCAAGCTCTTCAACGTCGCGGCGAGCGACTTCGCGTCCTCGCCGGCCGACGCCGGTTCCGAGCTGCAGAACGCGCTAGCCCGGCTCGGCGCTCTTCACCTGCAGGAGAGCCCCGATGTTCTGCCGAGCGAGCGGCTGAGCAACGTCCATGACCTCGTCCGCGAGGCGATCGTGGTCGCCGAGTTTCCGCGGCTCATCGCCGGGCTCGCTCCCGTCCTGGTCCGCAACATCGACCGCATCAACCTGAAGAAGCTGCACCTGGAGCTCGCGGCGGCGGGGCTCGAGCGGCGCCTCGGCTGGCTCGTGGAAAACACGCTCGACGCCGTGCGCCGTGAGACACCGGGTGCGCCGACCCGGTGGCGCAGGCTCTACGGCCGCGCGCGCGTCGTGCTCGAGGCGTTCCTCTCGTTCGTCACGGCCGAACCGCAGGCCCGGCCGGGGGCGCCTGACATCCTCGACAGCGGAATCCGGAGCAAGCAGACGCTCGACGAGGTGGCGGCGGAGTCTTCGGCGATCTCGCGCCGCTGGGGCGTTGTCACGAGCCTGCAGCCAGAGAACTTCGCCGACGCGTTGAAGGAGGCCGGCGCACGTCGCGCTGCCCAATCCCGATGAGCCGCGCGACGATGCCCCAGTGACCGGGGAGGACTACACTTGGAATCGATGCAGCCGCTGAAGGCCCACGTTCACAACGGCCGGCTCGTGCTCGACGAGCCCACGGATTTGCCCGAGGGCGAGGTCGTCGAGCTGGTGCGGCTCGACGAGGTGCTCGCGCGCGGTGGCGACGAGCTCGACGATGTCGAGCGCGCCCGGCTGCACGAGGCTCTTCACGAGAGCATCGAGCAGATGAAGGCCGGTCAGACCGTCGACGCGGCGGAAGCACTGGCCGCTCTGCGCGCCCATCGATGAGGGTTCGCCTCACCGCGCGCGCCCTCGCCGACGCCAAGCGCATGGATACGTGGTGGCATCGTCACCGTCCTCGACGAAGGTGCACTCACCCTGCGGCGTGGTAAAACAAGCGTCGATGACTGCGCCGCGCACCCGCACTCAGCAGACGCCACTTCCGTCGGGCCGCGTTCGCGTCTCGGCCGAGCTAGAAGCCGAGCTTCGCGCCGCGGTCGAAGAGTCGGAGCGTAACCCGGGGCGCGCGCTCACCCCGGAGGAGCTCGCGCGCTGGGCAGAGACGGGCGAGTGCCCCGAGTCGTAAGGGACGCGGCTACAGCACGTTTCCGTGCACGTCTGGCAGCCTGCGGCGTAGTTTCGGGGTCTCCGACGAGTCGTGCGATCGGCCGCACGATTGCCGCTCTCAGCGACGCGGAGGAACTCCCTGGCCCAGGAGACGGGACGTTGCTCCTACAGCCCGACGAGCGTGGCGTCTCGGTGCTCGTGCACGTGCGGCGCGTGCCGGGGCACAACTTGTGGGTGTGGTATCGGGTGGACCGAGCCGGCGACGTCGTCTTGATCAGCGTCGAAACTGCGCCACCCGGGTAGCTTGCGTCAGCCACTCTGCATGCATCGCCGGGGGTCGGAGCGCGGGCGCACGGCGGATGCACTTCTCTTGCATGCCCCCAATCCGTGCGTTACATACTGAACCTCATGGTTCACTATTCGAGCGCCCGCCTCGATGCCTCGTTCGCCGCGCTCTCGGACGCCACCCGACGCGGCGTCCTCGAGCAGCTCGGCCGTGCCGACGCCTCGATCACGGACCTCGCCGACAAATTCCACATGACCCTCACGGGCATGAAGAAGCACGTCGGCGTCCTGGAGGAGGCGGGGCTCGTCACCACCGAGAAGGTCGGGCGCGTGCGGACCTGCAAGCTCGGCCTGCGCCGGCTGCAAGAAGAGGCGGCATGGATCGAGAGGTACCGCCAGCTCTGGGCCGCACGCTTCGACGAGCTGGACGACGTCATCGAGGAACTGAAACGCAAGGAGAAGACCGATGGACGCAACAAGCAAAAGTGACCCCACCCCCGTGAAGAACCCCACGACGGTGGAACGGAAATCCGAGCGTGAGCTCGTCATCACGCGAACCTTCAACGGCCCGGCGCGCCTCGTGTTCGAGGCATGGACCAAGCCCGAGGTGCTCAAGCGGTGGTGGGCACCGAAGTCGTCGGGCGTGTCGCTGCTTTCCTGCGAGGCCGATGTTCGTGCCGGGGGCAGGTACCGTTTCGTGCTCGGCCGCGATGCCTCGAACACGATGGCGTTCTTCGGCAAGTACGTCGAAGTGACCCCGCACTCGCGCCTCGTATGGACCAATGAGGAAAGCGATCAGGGCGCCATCACCACGGTGACCTTCGAGGAAAAAGGCGGCAAGACGCTGCTCGTGATGCACGAGCTTTATCCCTCGAAGGAAGCTCTCGACGCTTCCATGGCCGGGATGGAGGGTGGGATGCCCGAGACGTTCGCGCAGCTGGACGAGCTTCTCGTCACGCTGGGCTCGAGCGTGGGAGGGTCCTGAAGTCGTCGCTCTCGGGCGGCATGGCCGGGGGCCGCGCGCGCGTCTCGGGCACGAAGGCGGCGTACGTGCCTAGCCCCGCGAAGGCGATGCCTGCCAGCATGAGGAACACCGCCCGGTAGCCGGCATTGTGGACGGCGAAACCCGCTACGACATTGCCGAGGAAGACGCCCACGCCGACGGCTGCTTGTACGGCACCCTGCATCAGACCGAAGTGGCCGGTCCCGCGCGCGAGGTCTGCGGCGACGACCGCCCACATGACGCCGAACACGCCTGCCCCAAGCGCATCGACCGTCTGGAGCCAGACCAGGGCCATCGGCTGCTGCCAGATCGTGTAGGCGAGAGCGCGCGTTACGAGCGCTGCGAACGCGAAGAGGAAGAGCGGTTTGCGCCCCCACCGCTCGGACAGACGGCCGGTCGCGATGGCGACCGGGATCATCACGAGCTGAGCGACCACGATGCACGCCGCCATGTAGGGGGCGCTTTGGCCCCCGGCATGCGCGAAGATCTCGCCGATCAACGGCAGCATCGGGCCGTTCGCGAAGTGGAAGAGAGCGACCGCTCCGAGGAAGCCGAGCACCGGTCTTCTCAGGAACGTCCGCTTCAGCGAAATTCCGTGCGTCGAGCCCGACGGCGCCTCGCGGGCGAGCGCGTCGTCGATATCGCGCGAGCGGATGAGAACGGCCGCCGCCGTTCCTGCGGCGAATGAGGTGGCGGCTGCCTCGAAGAAGATGAGGTGATGCCCGAGCTTTTGCCCCAGGACGCCGGCGAGGAGGGCGAAGCCGATGTTGCCGAGGTGGTACATGCTCTCGTTGCGCGCGATGCGGGCCGGCAGCTCGTGGTGACCCACGATCCCGAGCGACACGGCCGATACGGCCGGGACGAAGATGGCGGCCGCAATGCCGATGATGCTCTGCGCCACGAGCTCGAGCAGAAACGTCTGAAACACGACGATTCCGATGCAGCCGAGCGAGATCATCGTGGGGCTGATGACGAGCAGCCACTTCTTCTTCGAGGTCCAGTCGACGAGCGCCCCGCTGGGCGCCTGGGCCAGGACCCCTACGACGCTCTGCATCGCGACCAGCGCACCGACGGTTCGCGCATCCCAGGCGCGGACGGACGTGAGATAAATGGCGAGGAAGGCACCGACCCCCGTCTGGAGGTCGGCGATGAGCAGGTTCAGCACGTCGAGCCCGCGTCGCGACCGAGCCTTCTCGTGCATTGCTCGAACTGGATGCAGCGCTTGTGCCCGCCTGCTCATCCGCGTGGCGGCTTCCTCGTGACGTGAGAGAATCCCACCGCTCCAGGACGCAACCTCACCCGCGGAAGGACCTCCCCATGATCGCAGTCTTCGTGACGTTCCGGTACGAGAGCGGCTTCGACCCCGCCATCCTGCGCGAGATCGCCGAGAAGGCCCGGGCGCGATTCGAGGGGATGCCGGGCCTTCGCTCGAAGGTCTTCACCGTCGACTCCGAGCGACACCAGGCCCGCAACTTCTACGTCTGGGACTCCGAGCAGGCGGCGAAGGCCTTCTTCTCCGAGGAGATGCTCCATCGCGTGACGGGCATCTACGGCGTCCGCCCCACCGTCGAGTTCGTGGAGATCGCCCAGGTCGTCGAGAACGCCGGCCCGAAGGCGTGACGCCTCCCTGCGGGGTTCTTGCGTTACCTCGTCAAGACGGTCCGCGACCGCGATACGGCGTGTCGTCGGGTGCGGGAGGCTCGGGCGGAGGAGCCATCGCGACTTGGGCAGGTGCGTCGTACACGGGAAGGTCGAATCGAGCGACCGGTCCGGCTGCCGGTGCGTCGACGGCGAGCACCCAACGAGTCTCGGCCCATCGCGTGGTCGAACGGGTCAACCCTGCCGGCAGCGTGAGCTCGACGCTGGTCGCCAAGCCTCTCTCGTCCAAACGGAATGTGGTCGGTGCTGCGCCGATGACGCAAACAGAGCTCCGCGCCGAGCACGGTCGCACGCGGTTCGCCGTCGCCGTGACGAGTGACACGATCGCGCTCCAAGCCACGAGCGAGGCGTTATGCTCGCCGCGTGATCCCGGGCGTCGAGGGACTGGCGCTGATTCCCCTGCTCCCGCTGTTGTTCTTCGGGCTGCCGCTTGTCGGCCTCGGATTCCTCTTCTTGCTCGGCGGCGCCGTCGCGCGCGGCTGCCGCAAGCCCTACGCGTGCTCTCTCGCGAAGGCCGGCGCATGGACGGCCGGCCCCGGCGCAGCGATGGTCTTGATATTCTGCGTCGCTGCGATTGAGCTCAAGTCCCGGACCGGCTGGTCCGCTCTGCCCGTGCGCCACGCCACGGCCTCGTTGACCTTCGACCTCCGCACGGCCCGGACCTTCGAGGCGCTCGGGCTCGAGCGCTGGGTCGAAAGGAGCACTCTCGCCTTTCGACGGTCGCCCGGTGCAGAGGCTCGCCCTGGCCGGCGACCTCACCTGACGCCCATCGTCACCGATGGTTGCGCTACCGCGGGAAGCTGACTTTGCTGACGATCGACGACGGCGCCGACGACGATCCCCAGGCTGGTCCGCTCGGTCTGGATGCGAACCGCCCCGCTGCCACCGGACGAATGCGCCAGCCTGGCCGCCGCCGCCGAGGACCTGACGCCGGGTGAGCGTGCGCAGCTAGACCTGTGGCGAGCGCGCAGCGACTCGATCCTGCGAGCTCACGTTCTATTCGCCTTACGAGCGAAAGCCGGAGATCAGCGCCTTCCTCCCGCCTTCGAACCCGCCGTCTCCCACCTGTGTCCCTGACGATCAGCGTTTACTGGGAGAAGTGAGCTCTCAGCTTCCGCCGCCCACCCACTCCATCGCGTCGTGCATCCGGTCGGCGATGTCGGGCGGGTATCCATGGCCGTACGGCCCGAGGCTCACGAAGAGGGTCGGCAGGCCCTGCGCTGCGAGCGCCTTCGCGTCGTTGCGCAGCGGCGCGCTCGTGATGTCGAGATTGCCCGCGGCGAGCACCACGCGCTTGACGCCCGCTCGCTGGAGGAGCGTCGCGTCCGGGTGCACGAGCGACTCGATGACCACGAGCCCCTCGTAGGTGGCACTCGAGCGCTGGGCGATCTGCACCGCAGCGATGCCTCCGAGCGAAAAGCCCACGAGAACGCGCGGCGAGGCGAGGTCGACCTGGCCCGCGTGCTCGCTGGCCGTCGCGCGCACGCTCGCTTCGACGACCTGCGCGTCGTCCGCGCCTCGCAGACGCCAGCTCGCACCGGCGCCGCACGCCTCTTCGCCGCGCGGGCAGACGAGCCAGCCGCGCGCCGTCGTGACGTCCACGAACGGAGCGCAGGCGTTCCGCGGATTGCCGCACATGCCGTGCAGCAGCACGGTCACCGGGCGCGCGGGCTGCGCCCGGTCCCCCGCTTCGCGAGGCGCATAGGCCAGCGGCTCGGCGATCGTCTCGCGCCGAACCTCGAGCGGACGCGGAGTCTCCGATCGCGCCGCGGGCGCGAGAATCATGGATGTTAGCCCTGCCGTCGTGCACACCGCTGCCGCCGCGCGAGCGCGCGTTACCTGCATCATCGCTGCCTCCCTCCGGGGCCGCGAGCTTGGTCTGCCGCTACGCCGCGTCCCTGCGGCGGCGACGACGTCTCGCGGTTCCTGCTCTCTCTTCGGCGGAGAGGAGGGGAGTGTGACGGGTCGTCAGAGCGAGCTGCCGCCCCGGCCGCTCGGCACGGCCGTTCTCGTGCGCGTCGGCGGCGCGGAGCTCGTGGTCGTCGCCGTCGGCGCGGGCGCGGCGTCCGGTTCGGCGCTCGTCGCGGGGAGCGACGAGGGCACCTGCGGCGGCGCGACGGGCGCCGGCGGGTTCGGCAACGGTTCGAACGACGGAGCCGGCCGGGGTGCGATCGTCTGGGGCTTGCGCCTGAGCGCGAGGAAGATGACGAGCGCGAGGATCAGCAAGGCCGCCGCAGCCGCGGCCTGGGCCGCCCACCGCTTCTGGAAGTACCGGCGCAGCCGCCACACGCGCTGGCGTACGGCGGGCGCGGGCAGGTTCGCGTCGGCGGCGATCGCCTCGAGCTTCTCGCCGTCACCCTCGCGTAGCATCCACTCGAGCGTCTGCTCGTTGTGCTTGCCCTTGGGGAGCTCGCGGCGCGCCCAGAGCGCGAGGTCGATCGCGCTCGTCGGCTGGCTGGCTACGGGCATGCTCTCTTCGTCCGCCGACAGGTCGACGGGCACTTCCCGGCGCATGCGGCGGAACCAGTCGACCATCTTGTGCCGGCAGATGCCGAAGACCCAGCGGGCCAGGTCCTCGTCGCCTTCGGGGTGCTCGGACGCGGAGATCGCGTCGGCGAGCGTCGCTTGCACGATGTCGTCCGCGTCGCTCTCGGGCACGCGGGCGCGCACGAAGTGCGACAGGCGCGCATTCAGCGCAGGATCGGCCAGGCGTGCGAGGCGGCGAGGCGAGGACGCGTCCAAGGCGGGTATCCCTCCGCCGGTACATCGTGCGGGAGAGCCAGAGTGTGACCGGGGGGGGTCGAAAAAGAGTAGGTCAAGCCCATGCCGATCGCTACGACGCGGGACGGGGTGCAGATCGCTTACGACGATGCCGGCAGCGGCGACACCGCGCTGCTTTGCCTGCCCGGCTGGTGCATCGAGCGCAGCGTCTTCGCACCGCTCGTCGCGCGCGCCGCAACGGGCCGTCGCGTCCTCGCGCTCGACTGGCGCGGGCACGGCGACTCCGCACGTCCTGGCGTCGATTTTGGCCAGTCGGAGCGAAGGTGGCCCGCCGGCCGTGACGGCGCCCATCGTCGCGATGACGAGGCGCAGCGGCGCCGAGATGTGGGCCCGCGCAGCGCGCGAGATCGCCGCGGCCTTCGCGCGGCACGGGACCGCGTCGCTGGCCCTCTCGCGCCTGACGCCGGTCCGCCCGATGCTTCACCTGTACGCGCAGCCGCGCCTACCGGAGCTCCTCGCGGCCCACGAGTCGATCGCACGCGAGCACGCGTGGTCCCGGTACCGGCGGCTGGAGGGAACCACACACTTTCCGACGCTGGAGACCCCGGACGCGGTGCTGGCCGCGGTCGGCGACGAGCTCGCGCTCTGAGCCGCGGCGGCGGTACATTCATCGCGAGGTGCGTCATGGCCTACGTCGTGGATTTCAACACCGTTTCAACCGTCGGCCTCGAGTCTTCGCCGGTGGCGGCTGCCCTCGCGGGGCTGCGGGCCAACGAGGCCCGCTACTTCAAGAACAAGTGGAACCATGACTTCACCGTGGAGCCCGCCGCCAAGGCGAAGACGGCGATCGACTGGGTGCACCGGATCCTGAAGGAAGAGCGCGACATCGTCATCCAGTCCCGCCCACTCGAGGCCACGGCGTTTCAGGTCGACGACATCCGCATGGCGTACGTCTTCTACGAGAGTGGCCTGTCCATCAACGCGATGTACACCGTCGCCGACGCGAAGAAGCGAGCGGTCGGGTTCAAGCTCTCCGACGGGATGGACGTCCCCGAGGAGCTCGCCGAGCGGTTCAAGTTCGCCAGGCAGAAGTCGAAGCTGGCGGGCACGATCCGCGGGTCCTACTTCGTGATCAAGGGCGAGTATTGACCGCTCTCCCGCGTGCTCCGTCTCTACTTGTGAATCACGGTCCCCACGATGAGACCTACGGAGAAGGAAAGCACCGCAACGAGGGTGACGACTCGCGGAGCCATGCCGGCGGTAGCTCGAAATCCGAGCGCGGAAGGGATCTCGACGTGAGTCACGGTCTCCGCATCGGCGTCGACGAGGAGCACGCCGTGAACGTCGAAGGCCGCGCCGTACTCCAGGAGCTGTCTCCGGGTCGGACCGTGCGATAGGCGCGGAGCCAACCGGCCCGTCTTCACCTCGGCGATGTAGCGTCGGCCGTCGCGCGAGACGAGATAGTCAGCGCGCAAGCCGAACGTGACGGGTTCGCCGTCGGCGCGCACCGTCCACGAGCCCGGAACCTGGCGATCGACAACCAAGTAACCCGCGCGCTCGAGGAGGCCGCTAGCGCCCTCCTCGCCCACGAGGGCGCGAGCGCTGCGTGCGTGGACGGCGACGCGACGATCCTCCTCCCGTCCCGCCGCCGCTTGGCTGGCCAGCGCGATGTCACGCTGGCGCCCAAGTCGCCACGATTGAACGAGAATGACGATTGCCGCCGCGACCAGCAAGAGGACGAGCACCGGCCACGAGTCCTGCACACGGAGAGCGTACCTGACGGAGCTCGCCTCTCGCACGCGAGGCGCCGAACGATGACGCTTGCCTCGGGGACGTCAGCTACCCATCCGAGAACAGCTCCCCGATCATTCCCTCCCGATCCGCCAGGAACTCCCGCGTGATGCGCACGGTCGCCGTGTCGTCGTACTCGACCCGCCGGAGCCCCTTCTCGTCCAGCTCGTAGATCCACGCATCGGGATACGCGAGCAGGACCGGCGCATGCGTGGCCACGATGAACTGGCAGCCCTGGCCCACCAGGTCGTGCATCCGCCGCAGCATGCTCATTTGCCGCAGCGGCGAGAGCGCCGCCTCGGGCTCGTCGAGGACGTAGAGGCCCTCTGGCCCGAACCGGTGGAGAGCCAGCGCCAGGAATGATTCTCCGTGCGACTGCTCGTGCAGCGATCGCCCGCCGTAAGAGTCGTCGACGCCGAGCGCCTCGATGGTCGTTGCGACGTTGAAGAAGCTCTCCGCCCGGAGGAAGAACCCGGTACGCGGCCGGCGGGTGGAGCGCACGAGGCGTAGCGCATCGGCAAGAGACGACTCGGAGTGTCGCGTCGTAAAGTGGAAGTTCGTGGTGCCGCCTTCCGGGTTGAAGCCGGCGGCGACGGCGATTCCCTCGAGTAGCGTCGACTTACCGCTCCCGTTCTCGCCCACGAAGTAGGTGACGCGCGGATGAAGCGAGAGTCCGTCGACGGCGGCCACCGCAGGAATCGAGAACGGGTACGCCGCCGCGTCGGCGATCCGCTCTCGCACGAGCTGCAGGCGCACGACGAACGGGGACCTGTCCGCTGGCGCGCGCGTGCGTCGGCTGCTCACGCCCGCGAGCATGCCGCGTCCGGGTCCCATCGAAAAGGCATACAGCGACCTCCGCTCGCCGCAGGGCTGCAGAGCAGGAGCGGTCCATGCATTCGTGTGGTACGACACAGGAGCGATGCCGGTTCCCCGTACTCGTCCGCAGCTATCCGCCGGGCAGCGCGCTCACCTTTCCCCGGAACGCGCCGCCGAGCTGCGGGAGGCCCTTGCCGCGTCCGAGCGCGACGAGGGTCGAGCCCTCACCGAAGACGAGCTGCGGGGCATGGCCGAAACCGGCGAGTGGCCCGCCTGGTGCGACTCGTCCGACTGACGTCTGGCTTCCTCAGCCGTCGAAGCGCCTGCGGCGCCCTCTCCGGCACTCCGGCAGGGCGTGACCTCGCCGCGACGGTGGCTGACCTCGCGGCCGCCGCCGAGCTACCCGCGCCCGACGACGTGACGACGCTCCTGGAGGATCCGGCGCGCGGTGTCTCGGCCCTCGTGCACGTGCGACGTGTGACCAGGCGCAACCTGTGGGTCTGGTATCGCCTGAACCGCGCGGGAGACGTCGTGCTCGTTACCCTCGAGAACGAGCCGCCCGCATAAACGCGGTGCCCGGCGTAACGCTGTTTCGTATCGCGTGTGCCTGACACGTTCCGTCGCAACAAATTTGCGTCTCCGACGTCGAATCGTTCGATGCGCGGCATCTTTTCGCGTGCATGTGCCTCCGAGTTCGCTAGGGAGAGCGCCATGAAAATTTCGTTGCACAGGGCGGTGGCTGCGCTGTTCGCCATCTGCGTCGCGAGCTGCGGGAGCAGCCCGCCGGGCGAAGCCACGGGGACCGAGCTGTCGGCCGTCTCGGGGTGCATCGATTTCCCGTCCACCACCGGCTGGTACAGCCAGCCGATGCAAAGCCAGAAGGGCACGTTCCAGTTCGCGTTCGATGCCACCCCCACGGTGTCGAACATCGACGCGGTCGTCGGTCTCTCGCACGGATTGCAGACCTCGGCCACGTCGTTCGCCGCTCTGGTGCGCTTCAATTCCGCGGGCAACATCGACGCGCTCAGCGGCAAGTCCTACACGGCTGCCAACACGATTCCGTACTCGGCGAACGTCACGTATCACTTCGTCCTCGTCGTCGACATCGCGACGCACAAGTACTCGGCCTTCGTCTCGTGGGCGGGTGGTGCGCCATGGACCGTGGGCACCGGCCTCTCCTTCGGGAGCGGCGCGAGCAGCGTGACGAGCCTGAATGCGTATGGCGAATACGATCCGACGTCGGGGGCATTCCTCTCCGTCTGCAACCCCACGCCGTCGAGCGACGCGGGGGACTTCTCGCTGTCATTGGCCAGTACGACGGGGACTGCGCCTCAGGGACAGGACGCCGGGTACCAGGCGACCGTGACGTCCATCGGCGGCTTCAGCGATTCGGTCACGCTCTCCGCCTCCGGCCTTCCCACCGGCGCCCTCGCCTTCCTTTACCCCCCCGAGCCCGTGCTCGGCGGCTCGGGCACCTTGAATGTGGATGTCGAACCGGGCCTCAACACGCCGCCCGGGACCTACAAGCTCACCCTCAAGGCCAAGAGCGCCACCACCGGCGTCAGTCACTCGGCATCCGCGACGCTGATCGTGACGGCCGCCGTCTGTTCGACGGCAACACCCACGGACGGATGGACGAACAACCCCCTCCCGGCGCTGACCACACCGCTCGCGCTCTACTACGACATGATGACGACCGCCGAGCCGACCACCAGCTACATCGGGATGTCGGACGGGCCGCAGACCTCGAGCGCCGGGTTCGCCACGCTCGTGCGCTTCAATTCGTCGGGAACCATCGACGCGATCAACGGGTCGACCTACGAGGCCGTCAACACGCTGAAGTACAAGGCGCACACCACGTACCACGTCGAGCAGTCCGTGGACCCGACGACGCACACGTATTCGGTCCAGGTCGCACCGGCAGGGCAGCCCCGGGTAACGATTGCCACGAACTTCGCGTTCCAGACGGGCCAGAGCAGCGTGACGCGGCTGGACAACTGGGGCGTCGAGATGAAGGCGAGCGCGTCGGGGGACACCAAGGTCTGCAACTTCGCGCTCCCCGAGCAGTGAGCGCGCGCCGAGCCGCTCGTTCCTCACGGCCGATCCGCTTCGCCGCCGAGACCGCGGAGGACTAGACTCACCGGCGATAGAGGCGCCCGATCGACCACGACTCTCTGAAGATGATGGCGGAAACGGTCCTGCACCTTCGCCAGATGAGCGAAAAAGCGAGTGAGGGTGCGGCGCGAAGCTACCGCGAGCTCCTGGATCTGGCGTGCCGCAAGGTGGATGAGATCGCACCGCTGAACGTGTCCCGGGCCGCTCAGGAGAAGGCGGGCGAGCTGGGAATGGGCGATCTCCGCAACCTTTGCTGGTCTTGCACGGGTGACCACAAGGACATCGGCGGCAAGCGCCTCTTCGTGTGGGAGCACTGGAAGCGAGCCGCGGACATTCGCGACGAGGTTCTGGCCCTGGGCTCCCACCCGACGATCGAACAGGTTGCCAGCGTTCTTGGGCAGACGCGGATGGCCTGGATTCTCCGGCGCGAAGACGTTGCTCTGGGCCGAAAGGCGCGTCCTCATCCCGAGAAAGCGTATGGCGACGCAGGAATCGAGCTGCTCTACGCGTGGGAGCAGTGCCGTCCGGTCGACTGCAAGGGGCACGGCTCGCGCCGACGCGACCAAGAACGAGCGCCGCACGCACGAAGAAGGAGTGCCAAGCGCCTGCTCTCGCCCGACGAGCTGTGACGGGGCTGGTGCCAGCGCTGCTCAGTACGGAGGCGGCACTTCGATGAGGGTGGAGCTGAACCGCGACTGGAGCGCGTTCTTGTGTGCGCTGATCGCCCGTCGCGTGCGCTTCGTGCTGATCGGGGGTCACGCAGTCGCGGGCTCACGGGGAACCGCGCCTGACGGAGGACCTGGACGTTCTCGTGGAGCCGGTGCTCGCAAACGCTCGGCGGCTCCGTGAGGCGCTCGTCGACTTCGGCTTCGGCGACGTAGTGCCTTCGGCGGAGGAGCTGGCCACGCCTGACCGGCTGGGCGTCGGCTCGGGCACCGGCGCGGAGTCCGTGTCGGCCACCGCGGGCGGTGACACGGCGGCCGACGAAGAGCGGCTGCAGCCGAGGGAGGCCAGCGCAGCGAGCGCGACGATGGAGGGACGCATGGGGGGTGTCCAGCCTAACGGAGCCGCGCTCGGGTGCGACGGCGCCGGCGCCAGAAGACAAGCGCCCCCGCCAGCATCAGCAGCACGACGACGCTCTCGCCCGTGCTCGGCCGAGCACCGCGACGTGGAGCGATCGGCATTTGGCAATGCGTTGGCTCGTGCCGCAGCGAATCTTCGTAATTGCGGTGCCTGAGCGTCATGCACCGTCAACCTGCGGGTGATGCCAGGCGGCCACACTCGCCACCGCGACGGCGGCGGGGCATCCTTCGCGCGGCATGGGCAGACGGTCGACGGGGTGTGTCGTTGCAGCGCGCAAAGAGGCGCCGAAATCGGGGTAGCCTTCGATGCGATGACCGTTCGTCTGGCGGAGCTCGTGGCGTCGCTTTCACTCGGGATCGATCTCGGCTTCGGGCAGCCGATGGAGCACGTCCTCCGCCAGTGTTTGATCGCGCTTCGCCTCGCCGAGCGAATGCGCCTGCCCGACCCGACGCGCGGGGTTGTCTATTACAGCGCGCTGCTCATCAACGTCGGCTGCCACTCCGACGCGCACGAACAGGCCAAATGGTTCGGCGACGACATCGCCATGAAGTCGCACAAGTACGCGCCGAGCCCGACGGCGATGCTCAAACAGATCGGCGCAGGGAGCCCGTTGCTCCAGCGGTTTCGAATCGGGCTCGAGCTCGTCGTCAGCGGCCGCCGAGAGGTCGATGGCATGATCGCGTCGCACGCGCGACTCGCGCAGTCGCTCGCGCGCGAGCTCGGCCTTCCGCGAGCCGTGCTCGACGCGGTCGTCTCCGCCTACGAACAATGGGACGGGCGAGGGTGGCCCGGAAAAATCGCGGGCGACGCCATCCCGCCTGCGGCGCGCATCGCCCTTCTCGCCGAGTATGTCGAGGTCGCGCATCGCGTGGGCGGCGTTCGATCGGCGATCGCGCTTGCGCGCAAACGCAGCGGAAAGCAGTTCGATCCGAAGGTGGCCGCGCTCGTCTCGCACGAGATCTTCGAGGGCCTCGAATCGATTCGCGCATGGGACGCGGTGATCGCCGGAGAGCCCTCGCTCGCCGTCGTCCTGTCCGACGACCAGTTCGATGCGGCGCTCCTCGCGATCGCGAACTTCGTGGATTTGAAATCACCGTTCACGCTCGGCCATTCCGCGGCGGTCGCGGAGCTCGCGTTCAACGCCGCGGTCGCGCTCGGTCTCCCGCCGAGCGAGGCGCGAACGCTTCGTCGCGCAGGGCTCGTGCACGATTTCGGAAGGCTCGGCGTTTCGAATTCGATCTGGGACAAGCGCGGACCGCTCGGCGCCGGCGAATGGGAACGCGTCCGGATGTCGCCGTACATCACCGAGCGGATGCTCCATCAGTCGGCGGCGCTCGGGCCGCTCGGCGCGATCGCGGTTCAACATCGCGAGCGCATGGACGGCTCGGGCTACCCGCGCGGCACGGCCGGTCCGGCCATCTCGACGGCCGCTCGAATCCTCGGCGCCGCCGATGCGTATCAGGCGATGCGCGAGCCGCGCCCGCATCGCGCGGCGCACTCCCCGGACGAAGCGGCGAAGCTCTTGCGCAGCGAGGTGCGCGCCGGCCGTCTCGCCGGCGACGTCGTCGAGGCCGTCCTCGAGGCGGCCGGACATCGCGCGCGGCGTCGAACCGAAGGCCCGGCCGGCCTCACCGCTCGCGAGATCGAGGTCTTGCGCCTCCTCGCGCGCGGCTTCTCGACGAAGCAGATCGCCGTTCAACTCATGGTGTCCCCGAAGACGGCGGGAAATCACATCGAGCACATCTACGCGAAGATCAACGCTTCGAACCGCGTGACCGCGAGCCTCTTCGCCGTGCAGCACGGGATCATCCCCGAAGAGTGAAAATCCGGGAGATGGGGTGATCTCCCCATGCCCGGTCTTCGGCGCGCACGTACGCTCTTCTCATGTTCAAGGAAATCGGACACTTCGTGCGAAACGGCAAAGACGTGCGGAAGCTCCAGAAGGAGCTTCCGCGCGGCGAATTCAGCGACCGCATGATGTCGATCGCGGACGAGCAAGGCTACGCCGAGGTGCGGCGCGAGCTCGTCGGCGATCTCGAAGGTCGCGTCCTCGAGATCGGTTGCGGGACGGGCACGATGTTCCGCTACTACGGCGCGAGCGCGCGCGTCGAAGGCATCGAGCCGGATCCGGATTTTCTCGCGATCGCAAAGGCGCGCGAGACGCGCTCGATCCACGCGAATGCGGGCGACGGGATGAAGCTCGACTTCCCGGACGGATCGTTCGACGCGGTCGTCTTCGGGCTCGTCTTGTGCAGCGTGCCTTCGGTCGAGCGCGTGCTCGAGGAAGCGCATCGCGTGCTCGTTCCCGGCGGAACGCTCCGCGCGCTCGAGCATGTGCGAAGCGAAGAGGCCGTCGCCGGCTTCTTGATGGACATCGCGAACCCGCTCTGGCTCAAGCTGAACGGACAAGGCTGCCGGTGGAATCGAAATCCGCTCGGCGCGATCGAGGCCGCCAGATTTCAGCTCGACGACGTCATGGCCTTCAAGCGGTTCGACACCATGATGCCGGCCTTCCCGATGCGCCGGGTTCGGGCGCACAAGTGAAGGCCAGCTCAGCTAGGCGATGTTTTGGCGGCCCGACCGGATGTCCGGACTCCCCGTGTATCGCGCGAAGACGAGCAGCACGATCCCCGCGACCACGAGCGCGTCGGCCAGGTTGAAGACGGGCCAGAAGCGCACGTGGATGAAATCGACGACGTAGCCGCGGGCCACGCGGTCCACGAGGTTGCCGATGGCCCCTGCGATGACCAGCGCGAACCCGGCGTGCTCGGGCCACCCGCCGCGCCGGCGACGCGCCCAGGCGAGCAGCACGAAGAGAGTGATCGCGACGGTGCTCGCGGTGAGCGCCCACGCCGGCGGGTGCAGCGACAGGCGCGAGAGCGCGTTGAAGGCGATGTCGCGATTCTCCGTGTAGGTCAGGTCGACGGCGCCGGGCACGACGGGGAGCGAAGCGCGGTTGCGAAGTGTCGCCTCGGCCGCGAGCTTCGTGGCGTGGTCGCAGCCGATGAGGCACGCCACGCAAGCGAAGAGGCCGATACGGAGGCGGGCGATGCGGGTCATCCCCGTAGCAGCGCGCCAGGCGTCTCGGGCATTCCCGCTTTCCCCGCGGTTGCGCACGCTGTGTCGCGCCCGCCCTCGCGAGCGCGCTCGAGCCTGCCCTGGCCACCCGCGTCCAACCGCTGCACCCCTTGGATCGAGGGCGCGAAGCACTCTTGACGGGCGCGACCCGAGAGGTCGCCGGAGAGGAACCCCGCCATGAAACTCGGCTTGCGTCGCACGGGCATTTCGCCCACCCCCTCGTCCCGGTCGTTCGCCTTCCGCTCGCTCCCCGGCGCCGGCGTATGCTGCCCCCGTGGGCCAGCGCAGCACCACCGAAACTCTCGCCGGTATCTACCAGGCGTTTCTCACGCGCCGCACGTGGAAGCAGGCGGACCTCGCCCGCGAGCTCGCCGTGGGCGCCGAGACCATCCGCCGCATGCTGCACGAGCTGCAGGAGAAGGGCATGCCCCTCGACCGCGAGGAGGACCACCCGCACGTCTACTGGAGCGTCCCCAGGCAGTGGTTTCCCGGCAGCGTCTTCTTCAAACAAGAAGAGGTCCCCGAGCTTCTGCGTCAGCTCCGTCGCATTCCGCACGGTCTGGGGCGCTCGCGCCTGCTCACGCTCGTTCTCGAGCGCCTTCCCCACCCGCCGGGCACACCGACCATCCCGCCAACCGCATTCCCCATCATCGTCCCGCGCGAGGTCAGCCCCGAGGAGGAGCGCCACCTCTCCGCCATCGAAGACTCCGCGAACCACCGCACGGCGCTCCACATGCGGTACTTGACGGCAGGGCGCCTGGACGAAGGCTCGCGACACGCCTCCGTGCACAAGGTTCTTCTGGGTCCGCCTGCGCGGTTCGTCGCAACCTGCCACCGAGACGGGAAGCTCAAGACGTTCCGGGTGGACGGCGTGCTCGACGCACGGCTCGATCCCAATCAACCGTTTCGCGCGGTCGACGAGCCGAGCGTCGACGCCTACGTCAGGGCGAGCCTCGACGGCTTCCACGGCGACGGGCCGCCGCGCGAACACTCGTTCGTCGTACGCAATCCGGAGGCCCGCTGGGTGAAGAAGAACCTGCTCGAGGGCATGCGCGCCGACAGCGCTGCCGGCGGCATCCGCGTTACGGTAAACACCGCCTCGCTCGATCGCCTGGCGCGCTACGTCGTCTCGCTCGGCGGAGCCGCCACGCCGGAAACCCCGGAGCTTGCTCGCGAAGTCGCCGCCCTCGCCCGCGGAGCGCTCGAAGCGATCGAGGGCATGGGTGAACAACCACGCAGTAGCGTCTAACCGGCCCGCCGGTTCGATCGACCGCCTGGCGCATTCCTGCTCCGAGACTCTGGAGCGCGAGGTGGGCGCGCTGCAGGACCACATGAGGGCGCTGCGCAAGGAGAAGGCCTCGTGAAGCGCGCGGAATGTCGCTCGCCTGGCGCGCGCACGGCCTCCCCCTAGCGCCCACCTTAACTCTCGGCCGACGGCGACCGCTCTCGTCCATACGGCGGTGGCTCAAGATCAGCGCGCGGAATCCCCTGACCCGCAGGACGCTTCGAGGGAGGCGTCGGTCGCTGGGGTGCGTGAAGGGGACGTCATCGCAGGCAAATACGCCGTCGAGAAGGTCCTCGGCGTAGGCGGCATGGGCGCCGTGGTCGCGGCGCGGCACCTTGGCCTGCAGACACGTGTGGCCATCAAGTTTCTGCTTCCGGACATGCTCGAGCGCCCCGAGCACGTGGCGCGCTTCGAGCGGGAGGCGCGCGCCTCCGTGCGCATCACGAGCGAGCATGTCGCGCGGGTGCTCGACGTGGGTGTCCTCGAGACCGGCGCTCCCTTCATGGTCATGGAGTTCCTCGAGGGCGGGGACCTGGCGGCGTGGCTGGCCCTGCACGGTCCGCTCCCCATCGACCAGGCGGTCGACTTCGTGCTGCAAGCGTGCATCGGCGTCGCCGAGGCGCACGCGCTCGGAATCGTGCACAGGGACCTGAAGCCCGCGAACCTCTTCTGCATGCGCCGTTCGGACGGACACATCGGAATCAAGGTCCTCGACTTCGGGATTTCGAAGGTCTCGACCGAGATGGGCGGCGCCGTGACCAAGACGACGGCGGTGATGGGCTCACCGCTCTACATGTCGCCCGAGCAGATGCGCTCGTCGAAGGAGGCCGACGCGCGTGCAGACATCTGGGCGCTCGGCGTGATTCTTCACGAGCTTCTGGCGGGGCACCCGCCCTTCGGCGGCGAGACGATGGCGGATCTCGCGGTGAAGATCGCCACCGAGCCGCCGGCATCGCTCCGCGGCGCGCGCCCCGACGTGCCGCCCGCCCTCGAGGCGGCGATCCTGCGTTGCCTCGACAAGAACCGTCGCGGGCGCTTTCGCAACGTGGGCGAGCTGGCAGCGGCGCTGGTCGAGTTCGGGCCGGCGCGCGCACGTGCGTGGGCCGACCGCGTCAGCGGGATCGTCGAAGCTTCGGGGTTGTCCGCACGCATGCCCTCCATCCCGACGGGCGCGCGGGCCGAAGGGCCGACGCTGGCCGACTCGCCCGTCGCGCGGACTCTCGACGGCGCGAAGATCCCGGACGGCCTCCCTCGACGCAAGCCGTGGGTGACCGTCGTACTGGTGATGGCGGTTCCCTGCGTCGTCGTGCTCGGTGCCTGGTTCTTCGCCTTTCGGGAGGAGATCGATGTCCTCGCAAGGCGTGCGCTGGCGGACGCCCGCCACGACGGCGGTCGCCTCACCAATCCCACCGCTGCCCGCGATGACGTCGAGCCCCGCCGCGGAGACTCCAGCTCCGCACGAGTCGCTGGTCCCGCTGCCGGTGCCGGCGACTGCGGCCGCGTCCTCCCCCGCGCCGGCCGCGAGCACTCCAGCTCGCCCGGCGACCGCCCCGAAGCGAGCCACCGCGAGCGCAACCTCCGCGCATGCGGCAACGGTCGCGGCCACTCCCGCGCCCGGACCCGCGCCAGCACCACCGCAGCCCGTCGCGCCCGCGCCGACGAGAAACCCTCTCACCATCACCCTGCAATGAAGCGCCCACTCCGCCTTTCGACGCTCGCGCTGGCCGCGACTCTGCTCGGACACCCGTCCCTCGCGCACGCGCAGCAGGCCCCGGCGCACGCCGGTGACTCGCCCCCCGCGACCCCGGCGCCGCCCGCGCCCGCCGTCGCGCCCCTCGCCGACTCCCTCACAGGCGACGCCAAACGCGACTACGAATCGGGGAAGATCCTGTACGGCGACGGCGACTACGCCGGGGCGCTCGTGAAGTTCCGGCTCGCCTACGACGCGTCCAGAGACCCGCGCCTCCTGTGGAACGAGGCCGCGTGCGAGAAGGGCCTCCGCCATTACGCCAGGGTGATGGGCCTGGTCCGTCGCGTCCTCGCCGAGGGCGGCCCGCTCCTCACAGACCACCCGGAGCGAGGCGGGCGACCTTGTGCGAGCGCTCGAGCCACTGACCGCGCGCCTGCAGCTCACCGTGCATCCCGACGGCGCCAGCGTCTACGTCGACGGGGAGCTGCTCGGCGTGGCGCCGCTGACCGAGGCGCCGCTGCTCGACTTCGGGACCCGGCAGCTTCGCGTCCTCGAGGACGGCTACAAAGAGTCCACGACCGCGCTCGAGGTCGCCGGTGCCGGCGTGGTGCAGGCCTCGGTCACGCTCAATCGCGTCGTGCACGCGGGCACGCTCGCGGTGCAGGTCGGCCACGGAGCCAGCATCGCAATCGACGGTCGGGTGCTCGCGTTCGAGCGCTGGCAGGGCAGCCTCCCGAGCGGGGCCCACACGCTGCGCGTCACCGCGCCGGGCAAGCAACCGTATCAGAGGGACGTGGTCGTGCAGGACGATCAGGCGCGCACGATGGACGTCTCGCTTCAGGACGAGGCCCGCCCGGCGGGCGTCCCCGCGTGGCTCTGGGTGACCGGCGGCGCGGTCGTCGTCGCCGGCGCCTCGGTCGGCGCGTACTTTCTTCTCAGGCCGAGTGATTCGGCGTCCGGCCCGAGCGTCGTCGGGACAATCGCGCCAGGCACGGTGCAGCTCGCGTCGGGCCCGCGTCGATGACTTCGAAGAGGGGAGGGTAGCTTGAGCCTCTATGTTCGCGGCGGCCTGCTCTTCGGAGGGCTGACCCTTCTCGCCGTGGCATGCGCGCAAAAGTCGCCGCCACCCGGAGAGCTCGTCGTCGTCGTGACGAGCGACATGTCGGTTCCGAAGGACATCGACTCGGTCCGTGTGCAGGTGCTGTCGGGCAGCCAGACGCGAACCGACACGACCGTGCCGATCGGCGCCGGTGGCGTCCTCTTGCCGGCCACGCTCGGCATTCTCGCCGGTAGCGACCCGTCGGTCCCCGCGACCATCCGCGTCATCGGCATCGGCGCGCACAGGGCGCTCACGCTGCGCGAGGCGACCGTGACCGTCCCGGTGAACCGCACGGCGATGCTCCGGATGCCCATCGAGTGGCTATGCGTCGGCAGCGCCGTCGACCCGACCGCGGTCGACCCGAGCATGGATGCCGTCACGAGCGCGTGCCCCGCCGGGGAGACGTGCGTCGCCGGCGCGTGTGTGTCCGACGCGATCGACTCGGCCGCGCTGACGTCATACGCCGAGGATCCGACCGTGCCGCCGGCCGACGGCGGTGCAGGCTGCTTCGACACGACCGCGTGCTTCGACGCCGCCATCGTGGAGCCCGTATCGCCTTCGACCTGCACCGTGCCGGTCCCTCCGGGAGCAGACCCCTCGCGGCTGAACGTCGCGCTCGAGCCGGCCGACGGCGCCGGCATTTGCGACGGCACCGGGTGCTTCGTGCCGCTCGATCAGGACGCGAGCGACGGTTGGACGGTCTCGGGGGGCGTCGTGTCGCTTCCGGCAGGGCTCTGCTCGTCCATGAAGGCCGGCCTTCGAGCCACCATCGCCGTCTCGACCGCCTGTCCCTCGAAGACGCCCGAGCTGCCCGAATGCGGGCCGTGGTCGCGCGGGGGACCGGCAACGATCAGCAACCCCGCCGAAGCTGGCGCGTCCGACGGTAGCCCGAGGACCGACGGTAGCCCGACTTCGGACGCGAGCGTGCAGGACGCGCCCGCGCAAGACACGGGCCTGCCATGCCCCGCGGCGTGCGCATCCGGCCAGGTTTGCGTCGACTCGGCGTGCGTTCCTGCCGTCACGACGACCGGCACGAGCTGTCAGGCAACCGGGCCGGGCCTCTCCAACTGCGGTCCCGGCGGCAGCGAGAGCTGCTGTGCGAGCCTCGCGGTACCCGCGGGGTCGGCCAAGCCGGCGTGCGCGTCGGGCCCCGTGAAGGTGAGCGGCGCGCGACTCGACAAGTACGAAGCGACCGTCGGTCGCTTCCGGCAGTTCCTGGCCGCGACCCGCAACGGCTGGCTTCCCCAGGCGGGTAGCGGGAAGCACGACCACGTGAACGGGGGCCAGGGACTGGTGAGCGCCGACGACGCCGACGGTGGGCCGGCCTACGAGAGCGGCTGGGACAGCTCGTGGAACTCGCCATTGACGGCGAGCCTCGACGCGTGGAGCACCTACACGTCGAACGGGAGCTTTACCTCCTCGCCAGCCGCCAACGAGAACCTCCCGATGCTCGGACTGACGTGGTACGAGGCCTACGCATTCTGCATCTGGGATGGCGGGTTTTTGCCGAGTACTTCGGAGTGGCAAGTCGCGGCGTCCGGCGGCGAGGGCCGCACGTATCCCTGGTCGAGCCCCGCCAGCTCGACGACCATCGATTGCTCCTATGCCGACTACTTCGGCGGCTCGGCCGGAATGTCCTGCGTCCCCACCGGCGGCGATACGGTGAACATCTGCCAGGGAACCGGCTGCCAGCCGAATCCGACGAATCCGAATGACGTCGGCTCGGAATCGCCCAAGGGCGACGGCAAATGGGGCCACGCCGACATGGCGGGGAACGCGGTCGAATGGAACCTCGACACATGGGGCACGCTCTCCGCGTGCACGGATTGCGCGAATCTCGGCGTCGGGGTCACCCAGCGGAACCAGGGAGGCGGCTTCTTCAATCCCGCGCCGGGCCAGGTCGTCTCGAACTGCTCGGGCCTCGACCCGTCGAGGAACGGAATGGAGATGGGAGTCCGCTGCGCGCGGATGCCATGAGGGGCTGAGCTGCGGCGGGCATTCGAGGGTGCTCGCGCCCCTCAATACCCGATGTTCGACACAGCCTGCGGCCCGAGCCGCTCGCAGAGCTGCGCGAGGTAAAGGCTCTTGATGCGGACGGGCGCGTTCGGGGAGTCGTACGAGCCGAGCCCCGTGGCGAGAGGCACGGCGCCCGTGGAGCCGATGGCCCAGTTCGTCGCGCCGGGCGGGGCCTGGACGAGGACGTCGCTCGTGGAGTTCCAGACGACTCCCCAGCCCATCGACCAGCCCTCGCCGCTGCCCAGCGTTCCGTTGTTGCCCATCGAGATACCCCCGGCGACCGTCGCGCCGTCGACGAGAAGGCCGGTCGCCCACTTCTGGTGCGCCGTGACGGCCGAGCCCGTGCCCGTTCCGGTGAAGTCGAGGACGACGTTGGGTCCCGTCTCGCCGTCCTGCGTCGCGAGGTACCAGATCTTCAAGCCTCCTTGCGACGAGCTCCTCTGGATCAGCGTCTCGGACGAATTCAGCCAGAAGTCGAACGGCTTCAGCGCCGTGGCGTACGCCGTCGGATCGTGGGTGACCGCCGTGTCCTCGACGGTGACGCGTTTGGCCCCCTGATCGATCCAGATGCCGTTGGTGAAGTCGTGCACGGCCAGATCGCGCACCCAGGCGTCCTCTACGTCGTTCATTTTGAGGAAGCCGAACTCCTCGGTGGCCGAGCGGGGCGGGGTGACGAGGCGCAGGTGCTCGACACCGACCTGCGCGATGCGCCCCGGGAACGTGAACTTCGACACGGTCGCGCCCGGGGGCTGGACGAACTGCGCGTCGAGCGAGTCGGAAAGGGGAATGTCGACGGTGATCCTGTGCCCGACAATCGCCGTGACCGAGCGCTCCCACGTGTGGAGCGTTCCGGGCGCTATCCACGTCTGCGGGAGCCCATCTCGCACGAGGGTGTCCATCCCCATGAAGTGGACCCACGCGGCGGTCACCGGGCGCTGCACGAGCACGCTGTCGCCGACGGCGAAGACGGCGGGGTTGTCGACGTCGAACGACCTCGCGCCGGAAGGGACATAGCTGTCGGTGATCCGGGCGGTGGCGGTCGGATCGGGCTGGGCCGCTCCGCTTCCGTTGACCCTCATGACCTGGCGTGGGGCGCCGGTCACGTGGAGGACGGTGCCACCCGCGCCCGAGCCGCTGCCGCGCAGGACGACGCCGCTCGTGTTGATCGCGAGTGTCCCCGCGATCTCGAAGGTGCCCGGCGCGAGGAGCACGGCTCCGCGGAAGCCACCGGTCACGGGTAGCGCGGAGACGCCGGCGAGGGCGGCGTTGATCGCGGCCGTATCGTCGCCACCGGAGGGGCTCACCGTCTTCTTGACGGGCACCAGCGGGATCGCGACTCCGCCGCCGCCGTAGCCGGCGTACGAGAAGTCCAGGATGCGGTCGCCTCGGGGCATCGTCTTGTAGGCGAGCTTGCCGGTCGCATCGGCGTAAGCCCACTGGCTCGACGGGCCCGTGCCCGACATGAGCTTCGCGCACGGGTCCGGAGGCGGGCCGGCATCCGCGACGACGCTCGCGCACGTGGCATCGCGGACCGCGACGTCACTGGCCGCGCGAAAGCCCGTCGAGTCGGTCGAGTAGTGGAAGACGAGCGTCTGGCCGGCGCGCAGTACGGTTCCCGGTTTCGTGTACCGGCACGTGCGCCCGCTCTGCGCGTACTTCCAGCCCGCGTCCGCGAAATCGCAGTGGACTCCGGCCGGGACCTCGAAGGTGACGGCAAAGCCCGACGAGCTCGAGGGGCCGTCGTTCTTGAAGCCAATCGTGCCCCAGTAATTGGGGCCGTCGTAGGAGTTCTCGGTCACGGTGAAGCCGCAGCTGGAGAGCCCCTCCGGTACTTGGTGCTGCGACGGCTCCGTGGGTCCGGGCCCGCTGCATCCCACGACGATTGCGCAGGCCACAGTGCCCGCGAGCGTTCCTTGCGTGCGCGATATCGCCATGAATGTCTCCGGTTGGTCTGGCTAGGGCCCCCGCGCCGGTGCCCACTGCCAGAAGCACGCCGGAGCTCGCGCGGAGAACCGACCTTTGCGCTCGCGCGTGTCCTCGGGGAGGAGCGCCCGTCTGGCCGCGCGCAGTGCCGGATCCCCGCAGGAATCGCCGCTGGACCGATCGGAGTCCGGTCCTCGGCGGTGTCATTGCACCCGCGACGGTCCGCGGCCTGGAGCGGCTCCTGGGGCGCGGTCAGACAGACCGCGGTGCGCCCGGTTCGATCGCCCGCGTCCGCGGTCCCTGCCCGCCCAGCAAATCGGAATCCCGCCGCCCCCCATCGATATGCACGTCCGTCCCATCGATGAAGTCTGCCCGCGGGCTCGCGAGGAACACGACGAGGTCCGCAATCTCCTCGGGTCGCCCGAACCGGCCCACGTACGTCACGGCTCCCTCGAGCTTCTCGCGATCCGCGCCTCGCTCCCGAAGCAGCTGCTCGAACAGCGGCGTCACGATCGGCCCCGGCGAGACGCTGTTGACCGTGACGCCGGTGCCCGCGAGCTCCTTGGCGAGGCTGAGGGTCATGTTGACCATCGCCGCCTTGCTGGCCGCGTAGGCTGGGCTGCCGGCGTTCGGCTGGCTCGCCACGACGCTCGCAATCTGGATGACACGTCCCCAGCGCCGTTCCCTCATTCCGGGGACCAGCGCGCGGATCATCCTGACGGCCGAGAAGAGGTTGGCCTCGAAGAGTTGCTCCCATTCCTCGACGGTGGCGTCGAGCCAGCCGGCGCGAACCTCGCCGCGTCCCGCGTTGTCGACCAGGATGTCGATGCCGCCGAGCGCCTCGAGCGCGTGCTGCGCGACGCGGTCGGCTTCGTCCTGGCGGGAGAGGTCGCCGAGCGCCACCGCCGCGCAGCCGGGGCCCGCGCGGTTGATGTCGTCGGCGACGCGCGCGGCGCGCTCGGCGTCTCGTCCGTGGACGACGACGGCCGCGCCCTGGGCCGCGAGGGCTCGGGCGGTCGCCTCACCGATGCCGCTACCGTGCGGCTTCCCACGTGAATCGAATCCCGTACGCCGGATTGTTCCTGCGGCTGAGGGGATTCACGAGAGCCCTCACGTCGTTGTGAGTGCCGATCATCGTGATCTGCAACGACGTGGACTGCGGATCGGCGAACGTCACGAGGGGCGGGTTCTGGTCGACTCGCCCGGCCAGCGCCTGGTACATCGTCACCGAGCCGAAGTCGGCGAGGAGCGGCGTCGCCGTGCCCTCGAACGGCAGCTCCATCACCCAGTCTGCCTCTTCGCCAGCGACCGCGATGTTACCCAGGTCGGTCCTCACGATGCCGACATAGCCTATGGTCATGTCCTGGCACATGAAGTCCGCGTAGGCGCCGTACGGCTCCGGCCTCGTAGTCGAGTCGTCGCCGAGCCATACCTGGCAGTAGATCTCGTCTCCGGCGCTGACCGTGACGTTGATGGGGATTTCATTCTGGAGGGGCACGACCTCCGTCCAGAGAAATTCCGAGTGAACCTGAAGCGGCGGTCGGCCGGGATAGACGTAGACGATGGCGTCCTGCTCCGTGCCGGCCTGAACGAGACTCGTGAACGTGACCGCGGCCGTTCCGTATCCGTCGAGCCCCACCCATAGCGCCGAGTTTTCCATCTGGTTATACGGAAATACCGCCGATGCGGTCGGGATGACCCAGCTTCCCTGGACGTAATCGTACGTGTGCGGAGCGCCCGCCGGTGGCAGCGGCGCCTCGAGCACGTAGCCGCTCCACGAATAGCTGGTCGCCGTGCTCGGCCCCGCACGCCCGCGGCGAGCGCGGTGACGCCCGGGCGCTTCGGGCGGCACCACGGTCACCGGCTCTCCAATGAGCCTGAGCCACGTGGCATAGGCGTCGGGATGATCCGCCGCGCTGGGCGGACGCGGGTATCCTCTCCGGGCGAGCTCGCCGCGCGGCATCGCAAGCGCCTCGTCTTCCCGCAACGCCGGCCGCAGATACGAGCCGGGCGGGGCGACGGTGCGCCTCGGCGGCGGGGGCGGCATGTCTTCCGTCGCCGTGTCGGCCGCCCGGAGCGCGACGGGGAACGACGTGGTCGTCGTCCCGCCGGCGCTGCACCTGATGACGAGATGCACGGGCTCCTCGGTCGGACCCTCGGAGCGCACGCTGAAGTGGACGACGCCGTCGTCGTCCGCGTCCAGCGGGAAGCCCTCGGCGGGCTCGCTCGCGACGCCCGCTTCGTCGGGAAACATGGCGCACGACGCCCCCGGGAGCGTCCGGACGCTGACCCAGGTGTCCGCCTGCGGCACGACGGTGAACTTCGTGGACGCGACCCGCGATTCACTCGCGTCTGGCGTCGCCGAGCTTCCGGAGCATCCCACTCCCATGAGCGACGCGAGGGCCGCGGTGACTATCTGGGTTTCTAATTTCATGACAATGGCGCCGCCTGCGCGTCACTCGGGTTGGATTCGGCTCAAGAACGTGGCGTCGACGTCTCCGAAGAAGAAGTATCCCGGATACACCGTTTCGGCCGGGCCGTAGGAGCACGGGCGAGTTCCGTACCCCGCGATGAGGCCGTCGGCAGGCTCGCCGGTGTAGCCGTAGTTACGGTGATAGGACATCTGGTCCGGCGTCTGGAACTTCGAATAGATTCCGGCGCTGCTGATCGCCACGCCCAGGCCCATGTCGAGCGTCGGGGGCGTCGTCCAGTTCTTGGAATCGTCCTCGACCTCGCCGCCGAGCTGGTAGCTGTTCGCGACGCCGCGGGCCATGGGGCCGGTGAAATCCTGGGCGAGGTAATACCCCATCACGGTCGGCGCGGCGCCGTTGAGGCCCACGATGAGCTCCCAAGCGGGCACCTTCTCGTGGAAAATCATTCCGTTAATCCGCACGCTCCGCGTGAACACCACGTACTGCGTCTGAATCGTGATCTCCTGGCGCACGCCGTTGACGACGCCCGACGGGAGCGGCATCGCGGGGTAATACGGAGAGCCCGCTGCTGGCACCCACGTCACGCAGTTGGTGCCACCGTAGGCGGCCCAGCAGCTGCCCGCCGTGGCGTATCCACTGTTGGTCGAGAAGACCGCGAGATTGGGCCGCGTTGCCCCGAGGGGGACGAAGGCGCCGGCTTCGACAGTCTGCCAGCAGTCCGTGCAAGTCCCCCCGCTCAGGTTGTCGCCGCTGCCGTTCGAGATCCACGTCTGGGAAATGTAGTGGTTATTGCTGAAGCCACCTGGGGGCGAGGTCGAGAAGACGCTGGGGGTGTCGAGCGACATCGTCGAGATGCCGCCGCTCGTCGTGATCCCCTCCCAGTCGACGATCGTGTGGGCGAATTCCGGGATCTCGGGGACGCCTCCGACCGCCCGCGCCGTGCAGTCGATGGGGGTGTTCCCGCGCGGCACGGCGGGCCGCGGAGCGAGCTGCGGCGCCGGCTCGCCGAAGCCGAGCCTCGGCTTCGTCCGGTGCGGCGGCGCCAGAAAGGCGTCGAGGCCTCCACGGTTCGCAATCTCCTCCGGCGTGACCCGGTGGTGAGGGATGAATCCATCCGGGCAGCTTCGAAGTTTGCCGTCGGCGTCGCGGAGCTCGCGCTCGCGGGGGGCAGCTGCGCGTTCCTGCGAAACGGGGAACCGCGCGCGGACCTCCTCCGGCACCTCGAGGTGCTCGGGCTCCGAAAATGCGATGCCGCGCGCCACGGCGGCCTTTACCCCGGGCTCGGCGTAGTAGTCGACGCAGTCGACCTTCTGCCCGAACGTGTCGGTGTAGGAGTGACGGACGTCCGCCGGCTTGTACATACCGTCGAGGAATTCCTGCACCCGCGAAGCCTCGCTCTGGCCCGCGACGGCGACGGTCCAAGGCGCGGCCCCTGCGCCTTGTTCGGCGGGGGCCGAGCTGCAGGCTGCGGTCGCTGCGGCGAGGGCAGCCGCCGCTCCGACGCCAGACCAGGTGATCCGGGTGGAGCAGGTTGCAAAGAACGCCCTTGCGGTCGCGGCGCGACGACGTGAATCCAAAGCTTTCATGGCTCCTCTTTTCGTAGCGATACGAGCGACTGCGACGCAGCCGCTATCGTGGAGTAAGTCACCAGTCCAAAATCACCAGTTTGCGTAGACGAGACCGGCATTGTCCATGGCGAAGAGACCCGCCGGTCCGGCGCCAATGCCGGCGAGACCGTGAAGGCGGCGCAAGGTCGGGCCTCTCTGCCGCGTGAACGTGCCGCTCGAATCGTTCCAGAGCCAGATGGAGCCGAACTTGTCCAGCATGTAGTCGTTGGAAGAGATGTCGGCCGCCGAGGAAGCGATCGGGATCCAGCACCCGCCCGGGCAGAACCCGGTGGGTGTGCAAGACGCCGTACTTCGGGTCACCGAGTATTGGTAAACGTTTCCCTGGGTATCCATCGCCCAGGGAATGTGAATGTTGCAAAACGTCGAGCCGCCCTCCGTCTCGGTCTGCATGGCCACCTTCACCGCGCCGTTCGGAACGGCGGGCATCGGAAACCATGGGTTCGAAGACTCGTTGACCGACCAGGTGCGGCCAAAGGACAATCCCCCGTTTTCTCGATACGACACGTACCCGTTCCACATCCAGACGTTGCCGGACGTATCGCTCGCCCAGACGTCGTCGTTGTTTTCGTTGGCGCCGGCGGCCTCGGGGGTGCCCGCGGCGACGGATCGGAAAGCAATGGGGCCGCCCCCAAAGGCCATGTTGCTGAGCGGCAGCCAGGTCACGTTGCCAGCAGACGGAGTGATGCCCGGGTCGAACTGTCGCGCGGGGACGACACCGAAGAAGATCGGGCCCGGTGGAGCGCCGACTGCCCATAGATTCGATTGGGAGTCCTCCGTCAGCGCGCTGGCCTGCCCCTGGACATTCATCCATTCGGCGACGCCGGGGAAGGGATACTGGTCGCCAGGGTTGTATCCGTAGACTTTGTTCTGGCAGACGGCATAGTCCCAGGTGACCGCCGTCGCGCTGCACCCGCCCAGCGGTTGCCATGCGTCTCCGATGGTGCTGGCGACCCAGCTCTGGAAGCCGTCGGCGCCGACCAGGTTGTCGGCAGCGGGCGGGGAATTCACTCCAAACGGGTTGTATTCCGAGCTCATGACGCCCACGAGCGCGTTGAATGGATGGCCGCGCCCCGTGTACGGACCATGAAGAAAGCACGGTGCCCCCGAGTCGCCCGGCGCGAGATAGTCGCCTGCCGAGTTCGGGTCGAGGACGAACGACCCCGGGCTGCCCTGGCTCACGGTGAAGGTTGCGCCTCGCAGAGTTCCGAACCCGCTCAGATTCTGCACGTCGTTGACGCCGTACCCCTGGCAATAGATGGTCTGGCCGTCGAGGCCCGCCGAGGTCCCCGACCAGACGGGCATCGTCAACACGCTGCCGTTCGCGTCGAGGACGGATTGGTCGAGCTCGACGAGGGCCACGTCGAGCGTCGGATGGCGGAAGATCTGCGTTGCGGTCGCCCAGTTGGAAACGTTCGCCGAGGCGGGATTCAGCACCTTGAGCGTCGAAGGGGTGTAAGGAGTCCCGCCCGTCGTCAGCTCGCCCTGGGTCACGCAATGGTGAGCGGTCAAGAGCCACTTGTCCGCGATCATGTTCCCGGAACAGCCCGACACGCCCGGTTGTCCGTAGAGACAGATGGGCGTCGCGCCGCTCGGGCAGAAGAGGAGCTCCAGGGTTCCGAAGCTGTCGTTCGTGACCGGGGTTCCACCGACGATCGGCGACGCCGACGTTCCCGTGTTGTCGACCCCTGGGGCGGCGCTGCAGGCGAGGAGCGCCAACATCGAAACGACGAGACCCAGCGTCCATCGAAGGGCGTGATTGAGGCTCATGGTTTTCGTTGCCCTTCGGGGAATCAAAGGCGCAGCGGCGACGTCGCTTGCTGCGGCAGCGACGTGTTATGTCGCGCGCACCCTTCGGAACAAGTCACCCATTTGGGTGACGTCTCGATTCCTCGCTGATCAAGGCGGGCGCAGGCCGAGCAGTGCAGGGTGCGCGCCAGCTCTCCTGTCAGGCAAGGCGCCGATCGACGCCGATGGTCTCATGGCCCGTGGGTCGAGACGGAGGCGCGACCACGGCGGACGCGAGCACCTTGCGGCCCGCCGCCCCGCCGGCCAGAGCGAGAACGACGAGCGACAGCGCGTGCGCGACGGCGGCGTGTGCGAGGGTTCGCGAGGGACACCCGAGGAGCACGAGCACCTGAGCCCACGCTCCGCACATCGCACCGGCGGCCGCGCCGAGCGTGCCGGGCCACTGCGGTTCGGCACCCCGGCGGAGCCAGAGAAACGTCGTCAGCGGCGTGGTCGCCAGCGCGATCGTGATGGCAAAGCACCCGGCGCTGCTCGCGAAGGGCGCGTCTCCTCCGGGGAACCGGGCGAGCCACAAGAGGAGAACGGCCGGCGCCGCCCACGTCGCGGCCGTCAGGAGCTGCGGAGACCGGACGAGCGTCGAGCGCCCGCGCCCGAGCACCAGGATGGTGAGCGCGCCGCGGAACCGGGCGCGACGCCGCCGGCGGTGTTCAGCCGCTGCACGTACGCGCTCTGCGCGAGCGTGCCGCTGCCCCCCTGGCCGACTACCTTGAGAAGCAGCCAGGGCACCGATTGCGCGCCGCCGTCGGGCGTGAACGCGGCGAGCTTGTGCCCGACCACGTACGTGCCGTCGGTCGCCTGCCACTCGGGGAACGCGGAGCCTGCGTCGCTCGCGAAATGGCTCCCGAAGGGCGCCCCCGAGCAGTCGTCGAGCGTCGCCAGCGGCCCGACGAACGTCCACCCGGCGCCTCCGTCGGCGGCGACCGTGCAGGCGTAGTTCTGCGTGCCGCTTCCGGTGGCGTGAATCAGCACGGCGCCTCCGTCGGCAGGGACCGCGATGGAGGGGTCCACCGAGGGCGCGACGAGCCAGGTTGCGGGGCAACCCCCGTCGGAAGCGTCGGCCGGGCCGGTGTCGGACGTACCGGTGTCGGCTGCGCCGGTATCGGTCGTGCCCGTATCGCCTGACGGGCCGTCGTCGGACGCCGTCTCGGCGCCGGTGCCCGTGTCGGTCGTCGCCCCCGTGTCCCTCGTGGATACGTCAGGCGAGGTCGCGTCGACCGCCGTCGCGTCCGCTCCGGAATCGGGTGCGCCGCTGCTCGAATCTCCGCTGCAGCCCCAGAGCACCAGTGCGGCGCCCGGGAGCAGGACACACGATCGCATGGAAAGAACCTCCTGGAAGGGGGCGCGGCCTACCGCGCCCCTAACCGGGACACGCACGAGAGGGGAGGTGGTTTCGAGGCGAGTGTGACTTTCGGTCCGCGCGCCGCTTACTTCCGCCCGGCTTCGGCTGCGAGCTTGTCGCGGTACTTCTTGACCATCTCTTCCTGCTCCTGCTTCGGCACGACGGCGTACTTGGCGAATTCCATCGTGAACGTGCCCTTGCCCTGGGTGGCCGATCGCAGGTCGGTCGAGTACCCGAACATGGCGTTCAAGGGCACCTCGCACGTGATGCTCACATTTTCGTTGCTGACGGTCTCCAGGATCACTCCGCGCCGCTGATTGACCATTCCGACGACGGCCCCCTGGAACTCGCTGGGCGCGTCGATTTCCACCTTCATGATGGGCTCGAGGATGGTCGGCGCCGACTTCGCGTACGCCTCGCGCAATCCCATCAGCGCCGCGGTCTTGAAGGCCATTTCCGACGAGTCGACGGCGTGCGAGGCGCCGTCGTTCACGACACACCGGATGCCCACGACCGGGAATCCGATCATCGTGCCCTTGCGCACGCCCTCCCGGAAGCCCTTGTCGCAAGACGAGATGAACTCCCGGGGTATCGAGCCGCCGGTGACGTCGTCGACGAACTCGTAGGTCTCGACCGCATCCGGCGGAAGCGGCTCGATGTACCCGAGGATCTTCGCGTACTGTCCGGAGCCGCCGGTCTGCTTCTTGTGCGTGTAGTTGATCTCCGCTCGCCGGGTGACCGTCTCGCGGTACGCCACCTGGGGCTTGCCGGCGACGACCTCGCAGTTGTACTCGCGCCGCATGCGCTCCATGTAGATGTCGAGGTGGAGCTCGCCCATCCCGCTGATGATGGTCTGCTGCGACTCCTCGTCTTGGTGGACGCGGAATGTCGGGTCTTCCTTGGTGAAGCGGTTCAGCGCCTTGGAGAAGTTGGTCTCGGCGGCGCGGTCCTTGGGCGCCACGGCGAGCGAGATGACGGCCGCCGGCACGTGCATCGAGGTCAGCGTCACGTTGACCTTGCCGTCGGTGAACGTCTCGCCCGAGCTCGCCTCGACCCCGTAGAACGCCACGATGTCGCCCGCCTCGGCCGACTCGATCTCCTCGCATTCGTCCGAGTGCATGCGGAACATGCGCGGCACGCGCACCTTACGCATCTCGTTGCTCGTGTTGAAGATGGTGTCGCCCGGACGAGACCTTGCCCTGGTAGACGCGAAAGTACGTAAGCTGCCCGTATTTGTCCTGCTGCAGCTTGAACGCCAGCCCGACGAACGGCTTGGACGAATCGGACTCGATGACGACCTTCTCCTCGTTCTTGTTCTGATCGTGCCCCTCGTTGACGACCTCGGTCGGGTTCGGCAGGTAGTGGATGACCCCGTCGAGCAGGAGCTGAACGCCCTTGTTCCGGAAGGCCGACCCGCACATCACGGGCGTCATCTTCAGCGCGAGGGTGGCGCGGCGGATGGCTGCGCGAAGCTCCTCGTCGGATACGGGCTCCTCGGCGAGAAACTTCTCGGCGAGCGTGTCGTCGACGTCGGCCACCTGGTGGATGATCTCGTGGCGCGCCTCTTCGGTCTGCTTGGCATACTCGGCGGGGACGGCCTCTTCGCGGATGTTCTCGCCGTCTTCGCCGTCGAAGTAGTACGCCTTGCCGACGATGGGATCGATGATGCCCTGGAACGCGGACTCCGCGCCGATCGGGATCTGGAGCTTGACCGGGTGGTGCCCGAGCTTCTCCTTCAGCATCGCGGCGACGCGCTCGTAGTTGGCGCCCGGGTTGTCCATCTTGTTGACGAACGCGATGCGCGGCACCCGGTAGCGCTTCATCTGCTTGTCGACGGTGATCGACTGGCTCTGCACGCCCTTGCCCGAGTCGAGCACCAGGATCGCGCCGTCGAGAACGCGCAGCGCGCGCTCGACCTCGATCGTGAAGTCGACGTGCCCCGGCGTGTCGATGATGTTGATGTTGTGGTCCCCGAGCTGATCCTGCGAGCCGTCCCACACGCAGTACGTCGCCGCGGACTGGATCGTGATGCCCTTCTCGCGCTCGAGATCCATCGAGTCCATCTTGGCGCCGACGCCGTCCTTGCCGCGCACCTCGTGGATCTGGTGAATGCGCCCCGTGTAAAAGAGGATGCGCTCGGTGAGCGTCGTCTTGCCGGAGTCGATGTGCGCGGAGATGCCGATGTTGCGGATGCGGTCCAGGGGGATGCGTGCGGCCACGGAAGGATCCTTCTGTTTTTTTCGGGTGACTGGTGACGTGTCGTGGAATCGATGCCGGAGGGGAGGGGCTCGGGGGGCGAAGCCCAGGCGACATAGCATCGCCCCGGGGACCTGCGTTCACAAACCGGTCGCTTCTGGGTGCCTGCCGAAAACTACGTAGTCATCGAGGGTTAGGAGCCAGAGGTCGCCGACCGAGAGCTCGACGGGACGGCCGCCGAGCCGCTCGAGCCGCCCGCGCATTCGCGCGACGGCGAGGGTGGAAATGCGAAATGCAGGTCCCATCGGCGCGGACCCTATAGCAGACCCGGGCGCCGCGTGACGGCCGTACCCGGCTGGGCCGCGGCCGGGCACTCTCCTCCGCCTCACACCTTGAGGAAGATCCGTTTGCGCCAGAGAAGCCAAAGGAGCCCCCACCCGAGGGCGACCGCACCGGTGGCGAACACCAGGGATGCGCTGGCGGCGTCCAACCCCGTTGCGAGGATCCGGTCGTACATCGCCTCGCCGAGCTGGATTGGGCCGGCGCGCGCGGGGACCCGAAGGGCACCAGCCACGGGGTAGGCGGCTTCGTCGAGCACGAAGGCGGCGATCGGGTTCATGCCGAAGACGAGGAGTGCCTTGGTCCAGGCCCCGTTCCACCCTCGGACCTCGATGGCTCCCCAGAAGAGCGCCAGGCACAGCAACGCCACGCCGCTCGTGAGCACGACGAAGGAGCTCGTCCAGAGGTTCTTGTTGATGGGAAAGGCCAGACCCCACAGGAGCCCTGCGCAGACGCAAACGGCGCCGATTGCGGCCATCCACGCCGCCTTGGCGCGCGCTTCGCGATCGGTGCTCAGCCAGTGGCCGGTCAGCGCGCCGGCGAGGCACGTGGCGACAGCCGGGATTGTGCTCACGATGCCCTCGGGGTCGCGTGTCCCGTTGTAGAGGCGGCCGGCGAACACCCGGCGATCGAGCCATGCCACGAGGTTCCGATCGGGATCGAGGAACGGTACGTCGCGCCCGGGGACGCCGAATCCGGGGACCGGCACGAACCGCATCAGGGCCCAGTAGCCGAGCAGGCATGCCGCGATGGCGACGAGCTGCCCCCGCCAACCGGCCCACAGGACGAGGACCGACGAGAGCAGGTACGAGATGGCGATCCTCTGGAGCACGCCCTCGATGCGCCAATTGGACAGCCGGAACTCCGGGGCGCCGTTCAGCACGACGCCGAGGGCGAAGAGGATCGCCGCGCGCCTCGCCGCGTGAAGGAAGAGAGTGCGGCGAGACTCGCCTCGGTCGCGTCGTACCGCGAACGAGAGCACGCCGGACGCGCCGGCGAGGAAGAGAAAGGACGGGAAGACGAAATTGGCCGCCGTCCAGCCGTTCCACTCGGCATGGCGCAGCGGCCAGAAGGCCTTCTCCTCGTCGCCGGGGTAGTCGACGAAGATCATGCCGGCGACGCAGAGGCCCCGGAAGGCGTCCAGTGACACGAGTCGCTTCGATGACATATGCCTCAGGGCCAGGGTAGCCATGTCCTGAATGCGCCGCTGATTCGATGTACCCTCGACGACGTGCCGTACGTCCGAACGCGACTCGGTCGCTGGTTCTACGAAGAGCGCGGCGCAGCGCGGCGGCCGGACGACGCGGCCATCGTCCTCTGGCCGAGCCTTCTCTGGGACGGAGGCATGTGGGAGGAGCAGCTCGGGCCCCTGTCGGCGCTCGGTCGTGTTCTCGTGTTCGACGGACCCGGGCACGGCAAGAGCGAGATCCCGCCGCCGTTCACGCTCGACGACAACGCAGCCGCATGGAACGACGCCCTGGGCGAGCTGCGCGTCGACTCGGCCGTCTTGGTCGGTCTCTCGTGGGGCGGGATGCTCTCGATGCGCATGGGGCTCGATTACCCCGCGCGTGTGCGTGCCCTCGCCCTGTTCGACACGAGCGCCGAGGACGAGCCGCTGCTGAATGCCCTGAAGTACCGCCTGCTCGTCGCGCTCTTCCGGCGCATGGGATTGCCGCCGGTGCTCATCGACCGGCAGATCGTCCCGCTGCACTTCTGCGAGGCCACGATCCGCGATCGGCCGGAGCTCGTCGAGCGATTCGTCCGCGCGTGCCTGAGCTTCCCGCGCGAGGGGGTGGCGCGCGCGGCGCATGCCGTCGTCGTCCAACGAAAGGGTATCCTCGGGCGCCTGGGCGCCATTCGCGTGCCCACGCTCGTCGGTTGCGGCCGTGAGGATCGCGCGCAGAAGGTCGTGCACAACGAGCGCATCGCGGCCCAGATTCCGGGCGCCAGGCTCGTGGTCATCGAGGGAGCAGGGCACATCAGCGCGATCGAGCGACCGCGGGAGTTCAACGCAGCGCTCGTGCCGTTCGTCGAGAGTCACCTTCGCTGACGCGTCGCGCGCTCTCGCTCAGAACCCGCCCGACCAGCCCACGCCGAAGACGGGAACCGGCCCGCTGCGCGAGGCGCTCGTGCCGATGATTCCCGCCGTCGGCGTGCCCGCCAGCCAGGGGGGCGTGCTCGGGGAGCTGGCGGTGCCCGGGGGCGGGGGCGTCGAGTCGCGCGTGAGCCACCACGCGAGCGCGCCGCCGGCGAGGCTTCCGGCCACCGTGGCCGAGAGCCAGCCTCGCACCTTCGCCTGCGTCTGATTCTCTACGATGAGCGGGCTCGCGGCAGCCGCACCGATCAGGGCGCCGCCGCCTGCGCCGACGTCCACCAGCAAGACGCGCGAGGGCGAGACGCGCACGACGGTGGCGAGCACGCCGGCCGAGAGGAGCCCCGCAGCCGAGCCGTAGCCCATCCCCTCGTAGGGGGTCGCCTCCGTCGAGCCACGAGCCAGATACTCGACTGCGCCGCCGAGGAGCAGACCGAGGACGCCGCCCGAGTGAGCGATCGTGGCGTCGCCGTCATCCATGTGCGTTCGCGTGAGGGCAACCGTAGCCAGCGCGATTCCGGCCAGCCCTCCGCCGACACCCCACGAGTACCGGTCGTCGGACGGCTGTACGTCGCGGCCGGCCGCGATGAGCAAGCCCGAGGCGGTCAACCACATGCCGCCCGCCGTCAGGTACCAGGCGTCGCCGAGCGTGACGTCCCACTCGTCGGCCACGAGAAGCGCGCCGCCGATGCCGATTCCCGTTCCGAGCGCGAGGAGCGGATAGAGGACTCTGGGGCTTCTCCGAGCCGCTCGCCCGCTCGAGCGAGAACGCGGTGAACGCCCCGAACACGCCTGCGCCTATGGCGAGCACGGCGCGCCCCTGCGAGCGCAGGGGGCTCAAGATGCCCTGCGCGGTCCCCAGCGTCGTCTGCTCGCGCGTGTGCTCGGCCTCCGCCGCCGCCGCAGCCTGAGGCGAGAGAAGGGCCCTGAGCATCACCAGCCCGCGCACGCTCACCGCTTCGGCAGGGACCGTCTCCACGCGCACGCGAAGCTCGTGCGCCGCCGGAGCCGCCGCGACGATGCGCACGACGTACTCGCCGCCGCCCGCACTCTCGATGCGCGGGCTGACCACCCACGTTCCCGTTTCGGTCCCGCTTCCCGCGCCGCTGGCGGGGGCGTGCGCGGCCCGTGCGACCAGATCTTCGTCGCGCGTGTGACCCGAGGCGGGACCGGTGTCGGCGACGTAGAGCTTGAAGCCCAGGTCTTCCACGGCGTCGCGAACCGTGGCGTCGAGCTCCTGGGCGAGCTCGAAGAGCGCCTTCTCGGTGGGCGGTGGCCGGTGCAGCGGCGCGGCGCTGGCGGCGTCCCCGGCAGGCGTGAGCGTCGGCCACACGATGACCGCGGGCTTCTCGACGTCGGCGTCGGCGGGGGTCGCCGGATTCCTGCCGCCGGGCTCGGGTCCGGCGGCGCACGCTTCGCGCGCCGGTACGCCCGGCAGGCCCAGGAGAAGAGCCGCGGTGACGAGGGCAGCCGTCGCGAGTCGCATGGCCAGCGCTAGAACATCACGATGCCCATGATGTAGAGATCCACGATTGTCGTGTCATCGACCGAAAACCTGTGGCCCGGCAGGTCGATGATGTCGTGGTGGTCGGGGTTGGGCGCCCCCTGCGCTTGCGTGAAGCCGCCGGCCAGCTGCGTCACGCAGGGCCCGGCCTGGGTGGCATCGGTGATGTTCGGGTTGCACGAGTCGGCGGCGGTCACGAGGTGCCGCTGCGCGTAGGTGAAATTCGTGCCCGCGGTGAACTTGATGTACTCGCCTGCTTGCCACGTGGCCGACGCCGACAGCGTGAAGCTGCCGAAGGCCTGCTGCTCGGTGACGCCGGTGAAGTAGATCTGCTCGGCCTGGGTCGGCCCCGGGGGCGCCCATGTCGCCGGGTTGGGCACGCGCAGCGAAGGCGCCTGCGTCGATCCGAGGGCGTCGAACAGCTCCGAGTACTCGCGCCCCGGCGAGTGGTAGGTGCCCTTGAAACGAAAATCGGCGCTGAGTCGCTGGAATTGCTCGCGGTGCTCGTAGGGGATCACCTCGAGGCCGAGCTCGAAGCTGCCGAGAAGCGGCGGGGTCCGCGACAGGTTGTTCGCAGGGTTCCAGTTGGAGAAGTCGCTGCCGGCTGCGGGGAGGTCGGCCTGCACGCGGAAGCCGCTGTACGGCTCGACGTAGCCGAAGCGCCGGGACCACACGGTCTTGCCGATGACCGAGTACATGCGGCGGCTGATGCCGGGATCGCGGTTCTGGGTAGGGTCCGTATATGCGGAGGGGGTCGGGCAGCTGGGCGTGCCCATGGCCGCGCTGGCGTTGCATGCGTGCAGGGGCGCCCCCACGGGCAAGCGACCCTCGAGCCCGATGACCCACGTGGGTTTCGTCTCGTCGCGCTGCTGGTTGGAGATGGCCCAGTCGAGCCCCGCCGAGATGTAGTCGACGCCGCTGCGGGTGGGGCTGGTAAAGGGGACGCCGAAGAGCTGGCCGCCCGAGGGGTCCCCGAGGATCTGCGGGGCGACGGCGGCCGAGCCGTTCAGATCGCCCAGGCTTTGCGACCAGCTCAGGATGACCGGGACGCGCAGGATGAGGGCCAGGTCGTGGTAGATGCCCACGTCGGCTCCGACGAGGAGCGTCGACATGGTCGACGAGTAGGTGGCCACGTTCTCGGTGGCCGGAATGAAGCCGCCGGTCGAGAGCCCCGGCTGGCGGATGGTGGTCTCACGCCGGATCTTCGCGTTTTTCCACGACTGGGTGAACCCCAGGACGAGGTTCAGGTCGAACGGATCGTTCTTGTCGAAGGCGTCGGCGACATTGGTAATCTCCGCCGTCTCGCTCATGAGCTGCGGCTCGCGCGCCGCGACCGGCTCGTCGGCGAAACTGCTTGGCGCCACGCCCACCCCCGCGAGCACTGCGGCGGCGCAGAGGCCTGCTCGAGTCGCGCGCATCCGAAGCGAAACGCTAACGGGGCGGCTCGAAGCGTGTCAACGTCCTTACTCGGAGCGGGAGTCTCCCTCGGCCGCCTCACCGGGTAGACCGCGCCAGGCCGAATCGGCTTCGCGCAGCGTCCGGGAGATGTCGTCTCGTGTCCCCTCGCTCGCGTCTTTTTCGGCGCGGACGTGGGCGACGGCGCAGGCGGCCCGGGCGAGGCGCCGAACGCGCACCTGCTCGGCCGCCGGGGCCTCCGCAGCGGCGTCGGCCGACGAGTCGCGCTCGGGCGCAGGGGGGGCCGGCGAGAGGAGCGCGGCGGCGAGCCGGCGCGCTCGGGTTGCGAGGAGCGAGCAGGTCGCGGCGGAGCGTGTCACGGCCTCCGCGTCGCGCGGAGGCGCGTTCTCCGCCTTGCCGTGAGCCTTGGAGGTGACCTTCGCCCGTCCTCCCGTCGAGATGCGCTGCCAGCCCTCGCTTTCGGTCGCGGGGGGGGTGGCGACGAAGTCGGTGTCGTTCGCCGGCCAGAGGAACGCGGTCCCTTCGCTCACGGCGACCGTCGCAACCTCGGGCCGAACGCGCACCGACACCCTCGCCGCTGCGTAGCGGACGACGCCTTGGGCCGTGACCACCCACTGCTCGGCACCGGGGTACTCGCCGGACCCCGGGGAGCTCTCGAAGTCACCCGCCGCGAGCCAGGCCTCTTCCCCCGTGTTCTGCTGCGAGTCGGCGCACATGCGGGCGCGTCCCGGGCCCTGCACGGACGTCTCGCGCGCCGTTCTGGGTTCGCGGACGACGAGGTGCGCCGCCGGGGCGAGGGTGATCCAGTTGCTGCCGAGGACCCGATCCTGCACGGAGACGGGCGTCGATGCGTCGGCGCCGAGCTCGAGCCGAGCGTCGCCGTCGACCGCGATGACACGGCAGGCGGGACGTGCGGGCGGCCGCGGCAGGGGGGCGCGAAACCCGACCGAAGGCAGCGCGCTCGAAGCCGGCGATGCGTCCTGCGGGGCGGCTCGGTCAGGCTCGCACGCGCCGCAGCCGCCGAGCAGCGTGCACGCGGCGACGAGGAGCCGAGCAGCCGTCCGCGCGCTCATTCACTCGTTACCGGGACAAGCTCGGCGTGGAGGGGACGTCTTCGACGTCCACCGGGAAGATGTCGGCGGTGATGTCCTCGGCGGCGAGCTCGCGCTTGGCGTTGTGGAGCTGGCTGTTGGTCTGATCGAGGCGGTCTGCCAGGACGCCGAGGAATTGCCAGAGCATCTTCACGGCGATCTCGTGCTCCTTGCGCAGGATCTCGAAGAAGTCGGCGCGGCGAATGGCGATCACCTCGGCAGGGCCGACGGCGGTCACGGTGGCCGATCGCGGCACGCTCCGGATGAGCGCCATCTCCCCGACGTGCTCCCCCTGGCCGAGGTGCGCGAGCACCTGTTCGCCGCGCGTCACCTGCACTTTGCCCTCGAGCACGATGAAAAGCTCGTCGCCCTTGTCGCCCTCGCGAATGACCACGTCGCCGTCCTTGTATTCGCGGACCTCGACGGCCTGCATCACGCGCAGGAGCTCGCGCTCGGTGAGGCGCGAGAAGAGCGGCATGTTGGCGAGGACGTCGCGCTTGAGGGCCAGGCGCTTGGCGCGAGCGGCGTCGACGGCGCCCTCCTCGCCGACCTTGACGACGATGGTCGTGATGTTGTCCTTGCCGCCGCGGCCGTTGGCGAGCGCGATGAGCGCCTTGACCGAGTCGTCGCCGTCGAGGGCCAGCGGCGCGCGCAGCTCTTCCGGTGCCTCGAGGTACCCGTGCAGCCCGTCGGTCGCGAGGACCAGCGTGTCGCCCGCGATGAGCTCGATGACGAGCGTGTCGACCTCGACGCGCTCGTACACGCCGACCGCCCGCGTGATCGCGTTCTTCTGCTGGACCTTCTCGATCTGTTCGCGGGTCAGCTTTCCGCGTTTGATGAGCTCGTTGTAGACGGTGTGGTCTTCGGTGAGCTGCTGGATACGGCCGTCGCGGGCCAGGTAGATGCGGCTGTCGCCGACGTGCGCGATGAAGCCCTGGTGGCCGACCACGAGCAGCGCGCTCAGCGTCGTGCCCATGCCCCGCTTGGCCGCGTCGCCGCTGGCCTCTTCGTGGATCTTCGAGCACGCGCGCTGCACGGCGTGCTCCAGCAGCGCGATGAGATCTTTCGGCGTGACCTTGCTGGCGCCGGTCGCTCCGGCGACGTAGTCGTCGACGAGCTCCTTCTCGCGTTTGATTTCCTCGTGGACCGTGCGCACGGCGATGGCGCTCGCCACCTCGCCCGCGGCGTGCCCGCCCATGCCGTCGGCCACGACGAAGAGCGCGAGCTTCTTGTCGACGAGGAAGTTGTCCTCGTTGTGATCGCGCACTTTGCCGACGTCGGTTGCGGCGTAAAAACGGATGGCGTTACCCAATCCCATTGTCAGCTTGGCATGATGCCACGCGCAGCGGGTAGGCGGGAATGCCCGTTTCCGCGGGGCGCCGTCCTTGCGTTTGGCATCCGGTTCACCCTTCTCGCTAAGCGCTCGACGAGGCGCCTCTCTGCGCCCGGCTCGCCGGGCGCTCCGCACCGGGTTTGCCGCCGGCGAGCGTGGCGGATAGCGCGTCGGCGAGCTCGCGAGCGCTCGCGTACCGGGCGCCAGGCTCCTTGGCCAGGCATCGCAACACGACGCGCTCCAGTTCGGGCGGAATGGAACAGTGGGCGCTCGGCGGCGCCGGCGGCTCTCGGATGTGCGCGACCATCACGGCCGAGGCGCTACGGGCGGGGAAAGGGGGCAGCCCAGTCAGCAAGAAATAAAGCGCAGCGCCGAGCGAGTAGATGTCGCTGCGCGCATCGGCCCGCTCGCCGTTGCAGACCTCCGGCGACATGTACGCCGGCGTGCCGTGCACCCACCCCGCGCGGGTCACGGTCGCGCTGGGCTCGCTGCCCTCGATGCTCGCGATGCCGAAGTCGAGCACCTTGAGGAAGTCCGGTTCGTCGCCCAGGCGGCACACGAACAGATTGTCGGGTTTGACGTCTCGGTGCACGACGCCGGCGTCGTGGGCCTCCGCGAGGGCCGCGCACGCGTGGCGTCCGAAGCGCACCGCCCGCGCAGCGGGGAGCGGGCCCGCCTCGTCGACGAGCGCCGTCAGCGTGATGCCCTCGAGGTGCTCCATCGCGATGAACCAGACCCCGTCGTCGCTGGCGCCGAAATCGAAGACCCGGATGGTGTGTGGGCTCTGCAGGCTGCTCGCGGCCATCGCCTCGCGCTCGAACCGTGCGATGGCCGCGGCGTCACCGGACACGCTACGGTCGAGAATCTTCAGAGCGACGTCCCGCTTCAGGCCGTCGTCCCACGCGAGCCAGACTTCGCTCATTCCGCCCTGTGCGATGCGCGCCTTGAGCCGATACCGTCCCAGTCGCCTCGCGTGGTAGAGCTGCCGTCGCATCGCCCAGACCATGTGGCCGCCAATCGCGCCGCCGACCGCGCAGCTCGCGACGAGCGCGTAGTCGTGCACGAATTCGAGCGCGTCGTGCGCGTGCCATTGCGCGGCGATGACCGCATCGCCGTGTGCCGCGATCGCCATGACCAGCGGGTACACGGCGTACGTGACGAGCGCCTGCGGCAACGTGCGCCGCCACGGCGAGGGAATGGCCATCGTCTGCACCATCAAGAGGAGCGAGACGCCGTGCACCGAGTGGCTATCGAGCCCTCCGTAGCGCGTGGCGCGCGCGGCGAGGCAGAGCGCGGCGCCGACGAACGTGGCCACCTCGAGCGCGGCGGTGACCGCGTCCGGCTGCCGGCCTTTGCGCGTGACGAGCCACCCGACCAGCGGGGGCAACGCCCCGAACCCGCGCCACATGAGCATCCAGGCGAGCGGCGTGGAGGGCGAGAGCACGAGCCAGACGTAGAAATCGATGGCGCCGAAGAGCAGCCAGCCCGCGAACATGAACTGGAACATCTTGGGCAGCGAGCGGCGGCGCTCTTCGGCGTCCGTGGTGGCGGTCGGGTCGCTCCAGACGCGCTGCGGGCCCACGCGCGGCTTGGCCTTCGCCAGGGCCGGTCCATGGATCGGACGCCGCGACTCCGTCGCCGCGCGGGACTCCAGGACAGAATCGCCCACCTATAGATCATAGCTCCGAGATTGCCCTAGGGTACGCCCGATCATGACGAAGACCTCGGGGCCGGGGCCCAGGCGCATGACGCGTTTGACTGTCGTGCCGCTCGTCGGCGCGCTTTATTTCATGGTCTCCGGCGGCCCATATGGGCTCGAGGAGCTCGCGAAAGACGTGGGGTTCGGCGCGGCGATCGTGGTCCTCGCCGATCACGCCGCTCGTCTGGAGCGTGCCGACGGCGCTCATGGTCGGCGAGCTCGCCTCGACGCTCCCGGAGGAGGGCGGGTACTACGCGTGGGTGCGCCGCGCGCTCGGGCCATTCTGGGGCTACCAGGAGGCCTGGTCTTCGCTCGCCGCGAGCATCTTCGACATGGCGATTTACCCGACGCTGTTCGTCCTCTACGCCGAGCGCCTGTGGCCGTTGGTGGGCGCCTGGCCGGTGGTCGTCGGCGCCGCCGTGATAGCGGCGGGGGCGGCGTACAATCTCGCGGGGCTTGGGCCGTCGGCGAGGGATCGGCCGCCATGACGGTGCTTCTCCTCTTGCCCTTCGCGATCCTCGCGGCGCTCGGGTTCTTCTGGCCCGTGTTCGCGCACGCGCCCGCGCTCGCGCTCACGACGCCCACCGCAGCACACATCGCCCTCACGGCTTCACCGGCCGCGCCGGCGAAGGCCGACCTCGCCGGGCGGGATGCTCGTGGCCATGTGGAACTACATGGGATGGGACAACGCATCGACCGTGGCCGGCGAAGTCGATCGCCCCCAGCGCACGTATCCCATCGCGGTCCTCATGGCGGTCGTCCTCGTCGCGCTGACGTACGTCGTCCCGGTCGCCGCGATGTACGTGGCAGGCGTCGATCCCTCGGGATGGGACACCGGCTCGTGGGCGGACGTGGCGCGCGCCCTCGGCGGAGCGCCGCTCGGCGCGGCGGTCGTCGTCGGCGGCATGGTGAGCGCCTTCGGGATGTACAATGCGCTCTGCCTCGCGTACTCGCGGCTGCCCGCCGTGCTCGCGGAGGACGGGTACTTGCCGCGGGTGCTCTCGCGTCGCCTCCGACGCGGTGGGGCGCCCTGGGTCGCGGTGCTCGCGTGCTCGGCGGCGTGGATCCTCTCGCTCGGGCTCTCGTTCGAGCGGCTGGTGAGCCTGGACATCCTCCTTTACGGCTCGAGCCTGGTGCTCGAGTTCGTCGCCCTCGTCGTTCTGCGCGTGCGCGAGCCGCACCTCGCGCGGCCCTTCCGCGTGCCGGGCGGAGTGGCGGGCGCTGTGGCCCTGGGAGTGGGTCCCGTCGCCCTCCTCGCTTTCGCCCTCGTCAAGAACGCAGACGAGCGCATCGGGCCGATGAACGCGCTGGTCTTCGCGCTGGGCGTTCTCCTCGCGGGGCCCGTTGCCTATGTGGCGACGCGGCGCTTCGCCAACGCCCCAGGCACGTGACAGGTAACTCGCGTCACCTCATGTGCGCTCGTGGGAGTGGCATGTCGCCTTCGCACGCCCCTTGCCTCGGGCGACGACGCGGCCAACCATGGCGGAGCGAATGAACGACCCCATCAGCGAACCGACGAGGGCTTCGTCTCTGCCCATTTTCACGCGCGCCTCGCGCTCGGCCAAGCACGCCCTCCGCCCGCTGATGCGTTTGGGCCGCTTGCATTCCTGTTACCAGAACACCTCGTTCGGGCGGATGCACTACTACGACTCGAAGCCCTCGGGGAACGGCCGTACGGCCTTCTTCCTTCACGGGCTCGGCTCGTCGAGCGTGTCGCTCCTGCCTCTCGCCGCGCTCATGCGCCGACACTGCCGCGTGATTGTTCCGGACGTCATGCACTTCAGCGGCCTGAGCGAGCCCACGAAGGAGCGGTTCTCGCCCGACGACCATCTCGCGGCGCTGTACGAGTTCTTCGAGGCCCTCGAACTCGATTCGGTGGATTTCTTCGGGCACAGCATCGGCGGCGCGGGCGTCTTGCGTCTTGCCACGAGGTTCCCGAGTCGCGCGCGCAGCGTGGCGCTGGTCAATCCGGGCGGGTTCAGCTTCGAGTTCGACCGGATCCGCGCCGACCTGCTGCAGGTCCGGGGCGGTCTGGCGGACCGGCTCTATGAGAAGATCGTGGGAGCCCTGCCCATCCTGCGATCCCGTCCCGCGCGCGCGTTCGGAGCGCGACTGGTGCGCGACGCGCTGGCTAGCCAGGGCGTGCGCGATTCCATCGGCTCGATTCTCGGAGAAGGATTTCGTCGACGACGTCGTGCGCCAGCTCGCTTGCCCGACGCTTCTCCTCTGGGGAGAGGACGACCGCTTTCTCCCGGTCGAGACCGCGTGGCACATCGTCTCGTCGCTCGACTCGGTGGATGCGTTCTTGGTGAAGGGTGGGTCGCACCTGCTCTGCGTGGAGAACCCGTACCAGGTCTACGCGAGCCTGAGGCGCTTCCTCGGTTACGGTCGCGCGTGGCCGACTGCGTTCGGGCGACGGGGCTCGCCGTTCGTCCGGATGCGCGCGCTCTAGCCTTCTTCGTCGCCGCCGTCGCTCTTGGCCTCTCCGCGGAGCCCGAGGGCGCGGGCCTTCTTGTACAAGTGGCTCCTCTCCAGATCGAGCGCGCGAGCCGTCGCCGCCATCTGGCCCGTGTGGTGCGCGAGCGCCTCTTGCACGATCACACGCTCGGCCTCCTCCACCAGGACGCGGAACGGTACGCCCGGCGCGGTACAAGCCGCCCGTCATGGCGCCGCTGCCGCCGGGCAGACAATTGCGCACGTCTTCGGCGCGGATGGCGTCGTCCGGCGTCAGAATGACGAGCCGCTCGATCACGTTCTTGAGCTCGCGAACGTTGCCTGGCCAGGCGTAGCTCGCCAGCACCGCGATGGCGTCGGTCTCGAGCCGCACGTCCGCGGCGATCGTTGGAGCGCGCCGCAAGCTCCAGAAAGTGGCGCGCGAGCAAGGGAACGTCCTCGCGCCGCGCCCGCAGCGGCGGAATCGCGAGCGGGAGCACGTTGAGCCGGTCGTAGAGGTCCGCGCGAAACCCCGCGCCGGCGCAGGCCGCGATGAGATCGCGGTTGGTCGCGGCGACGACGCGCGCGTCGACGGGTAGAGTCTCGCTGCCTCCGACGCGTTCAATCTCCCGCTCCTGCAGCACGCGAAGGAGCTTCGCCTGCATCGGGAGCGGCATGTCGCCCTACTTCGTCGAGGAAGAGGGTGCCCCCCGAGGCGCGTTCGAACTTGCCACGGCGTTGCTTGGTCGCGCCCGTGAACGCCCCTGCCTCGTGGCCGAAGAGCTCGGACTCGATGAGCTCGGACGGCAACGCGGCGCAATTGAGCTTCTCGAGCGGACCTTTGGCGCGCGGGCTGAGCACATGGATTGCCCGTGCGACGAGCTCCTTTCCGGTGCCGCGCTCCCCCGTCAAAAGAACGTTTGCGGCGCTCTTGGCGGCCCGCCCGATCTGCTCGACGAGCTTGCGGATCGCCGGGCTGTCGCCGACGAGCTCCCCGGTCGCCCCCGCGGCGCGCCGGAGGTCGCGAGCCTCCGCCTCGGCGCGCGTGAGGCGCAGCGCCGTGTCCACCGCGATGAGCAGCGCGTCGGTGTTGAGAGGCTTCTCGAGGAAGTTCAGCGCCCCGACCCGAACGGCGCGCACGGCGGTGTCGATGGTGGCGTGCCCGCTCATCATGATCACCGGTGGCGTGTCGCTCTTGGCCGCCCGCATACGCTGCAAGAGCTCCACGCCGTCGCCGTCCGGAAGCATCACGTCGAAGAGGCACAGGTCGTAGGCGCGCTTCTTCAGCTTCTCTTCGGCGACGGCGATGCCGCCGGCGACGTCCACGGCGTAGCCCTCGAGCGAGAGTGCTTTCTGCAGTGTGGTCAGAATCGAGGGCTCGTCATCGAGGACGAGCAGGTGTGCGCGAGGCATTCGCGAGATTCTAGTAGCGTTCTGGACAAGTGCCCCGCCGTCGGGCGACAAACGAGCGGGAGATGGCTGATCCGTCGTATCAGCGGCAATTCGTGAGGCGGGCGACGGCCGCGGCCGCAATCCTGGTCGCCGCGCCCGCGTGGGGGCACGGCGGGGCGGGCGACCCCGACGTCGAGCGACCCGCGACGGGCGAGAACGTCGAGGCTCCCTCGATCGGCGAAGCCACCGCGGCCGAAGGCTCGCCGAGCCCGCCGCGCGAAGAAAACGCGATGATCGCGCTCGACGTGGTGCTCGGCTGGGGTCGCGTGCCGTTCGCCGTGCAGGGACTGCCCGGTGCGGGCCAACCCTTCGTGACCTACACGCGCGACGACAACGTGAACGTCAACGTCCAATCGCTCTTTTTGGCGGCATCGATGGAAGTGTTCGAGCACCTCGGCATCGGCGCGCGTCTCCCCCTCACGTTCGCCGGCTTCTCGCCGAACGGGTCAGCGGGACGATTGACGACGTCGTTCGGCAACCTCGAGGTCGAGGGGGAGTACGGCACGCGCATCGCTCACCGCCTGCGGCTGGTCGGCTCGCTGGGCCTCGCGGTGCCCACCGCGCAGGGCACCGAGCTTCCGTCCAATCTGAATCAGGCGCCAGCCCAGCAGGTGGACACGTCGTCCTACGACCGGTACGCGCTGAGCCTCGCCGCCATGGCCGCGCGTGGCTTCGAGGACAACGCGCTCTTCGAGACGAACCGTTTCGGGATCGCGCCGAAGATCGCGCTCGTCTACCGGCTGCACGGGCTCAGCGTCGAGCCGTACGTGAAGGTCGAGAACCTCGTCGGAACCTCGACCGGGCTCGCGGCGCCCTACGTGGGCGAAGCCGTCGCCGCCGTCCGCGTCGGCTATTGGGTGCAGGACCGTTTCGAGCTTGCGCTCAAAGGCGTGCTGAACGCCGGGTTCGCCGGGACCGACGAAGACAAGAAAGTCGCCGTCGCGGTCGAGCCGAGCGTCGTTTTGCGCTTCGGCCCGGTGCGGCCGTACGCGGGCGTCATCGTTCCCCTGGCCGAGCCTCCCTTGGAAAGCGGATTCGTCGGTGTGCACGTCGGCCTGGCGGCGGCCCTTTGACCGGCGTCTTTTCCTGTTTGGGCTGCTCGCGCCAGGCTCCCTGCCGTGTAGACTCGTAGGCCATGCCTCTGCCACGCACGCCGGCACTCTCTCCCTTGGCGATTGCCGCGGCCTGCGTCCTCGGCATGCTCGGCTGTGCCGCACATGGAGCGGCCCGCGGCGGCCCGGTGCATGCCGAGCGCGTCGCGCCGGCCACACCCGAGGTCGGCGACGACGGCTTCGCGGCGGCGGTGCACGATCTGCTGCTCAGCGAGCCGGGCTCCGCAGAACGAGCCGTGCGGCTCGGCGCCGTGGAGTCACGTCAGATGACGCGCGCCGAAGCACGCTTTCGCGCGCACTCGCCCGAGCGGGGGCTCGCCGCGCTGAGCGGCGGAATGTACCTGGTGCACGTGGGCGAGGCCGTCCAGGGGATGCTCGGGCCGCACGGAGTGGAGGCGCTCAAGGCGGGCGTGCGCGAGCTCTCGCTCAAGGGCGACGAGGGGCGATTGCGCGCGCTCTACGACCTTCTCCTGCAGATGGCCCCCGAGGGCGAACGCGCCGACGTCCGCGCTCACCTGCAGTCGCTCGGCACGTGGACACGCGACGCCATTGCCCGCGGTTTCGAGGTCGGGCCCGTCGCGAGCGCCGGTGGGCTCGAGCGCGTCGCGGCGCGACGCCGACTGCTCGAGCCCAGCGCCGAAGCCTTGAACGAAGCCGCGAACGCGACCGCCGAATGGGTTCGCCAGGCAGTCTCCTTGCGCGACAAGTTCCGCAAGACCCGCACCCAGCCCCCTCGCGCGGAGGGCGCCGAGGCGTGGCGCGCGCTCGAGACCGGTCCCATCGTTCTCGCGTCCCTCTTCCTCCGCGACGCAGACGCGGCTGGGGCGGTCGCGCAGCTCGACCGGGCGCAGGCGCGCGACCTGCTGGAGTCGGAGCGGCCGCAGTTCGCCGCGGCGCTCGAGGCGGCGGCGCAGGAGCACACCGTCGATCGCTGCATCGATCTGCTCCACCAGCTGCGGCCTCTCTCGGGCCGCGAGCCCGCCCGCGACGACGAAGACTTCTCCGACGACCGAGACCTGTTCGGGGCGGCGGCGTTCAGCGTCGCCAGCGAGTGCTACCGGCTCGATCCCACGATCAGCGAAGTGGCGCTGACCCTCGGCGTGGCCCTCGAGGAGCTGGGAATGGCGGAAGCCACCCCGGTGGTGCTCGCGGACGCCGTGCGCGCGCACCCCGAGGCGCGCGTCGCCAGCGAGGCGCTCGCGCTGTCGCTCGACGCGATGGCGACCGAGGAAGACGCGGGCGAGCCCGATGCGGCGCGCCGTACGTTCCAGGCGACTCAGCCCATCCTGGCCATCGCGTCGCAGAAGGCGCTCCTCGGCAAGGTCCACCCGAGCTCGGCGCGCGTCCGCGCGGCCATGGGCGAGATCGAGCTGCGCGAGGGCCGCATCGACGCGGCGCGCGTTCTGCTCAAGCAGTCCGCCGACGAGGAGAAGTCCGGCAGCGTGCTCCTGCCTCTCGCGCGAATCGAATGGCGCGACGGCCAGACGCAGTCGGCGCTCGACGACCTGCGCGACGCGCTGTCCACGCACGACGCGAGCCACGATCCCGCCCTTCGCGGCGAGATCCTCCTCACCATCAGCGACGTCACGCACGACAAGGGCGACGCTGCGGCCGCGCGCACGCCTCTCACCGAGGCGCTCAAGGAGCTCGTGCAGTCGCGCAACGTGCAAGAGGCCGACGCGCGTTCGCGTGCTCGCGTGGAGCGCATCCTCGCGCGCGTCCTCGACCGATTCGGCGCCGTGCAACCCGCGCAGCGCGCTCTCGAGAGGGCATACGCGGCAGCGCCCGGTGACAAGCATCAGGCCGCCCAGACCATCGAGCTTCTCATCGGACGCGCGTTCGTTCGTGGCGACCTGTCTACCGCACGTGAGGGACTGCAACGCGCGGTCGCGGCCGATCTGGACGAAGACGACCTCGTGTACTTCGCCCTCTGGGTGCGCTTGCTGGAACGGCAGCTACGCGTCCCCACCGACGGAGCGCCCGATCGCGTCTTCGCGTCCGTCTTGGACGACGGGCGATGGGTGGCCGCGCTGGCGCGCTTCGGCGAGAGCAAGCTCAAGCTCGACGAGCTCCTGTCGCGCGCCAAGACGCCCATCCAGAAGTACGAGGCGCTCTTCTACGCGGCGATGGACCATCGGGCGTCGGGCGACACCAAGGGCGGTGACGACCTCTTGCGGCAGGTCGTCGCAGGCACCGGGCTCGAGCTGAGCGAGGTCACCCTGGCGCGCGACATCCTCGATCCGAGCAAGTCGCAGCTGGGAGGACCGCTTCCGCCGGACGTATCGATTCCTTGAGCGCGCTCCAGCCGATTCGCAAGAGCGTCGACTGGGGTGAGCTCGCGCCGCTGCGTCTCCGCGCTCGCCTCGTCGCCGAGGGGGTGTGGGCGGGGATGCACCGCAGCGCGCGCCGCGGAGCGGGGGTCGAGTTCGGCGGCTACCGCGAATACGTCCCCGGCGACGACCTGCGCTGGCTCGACCGTCGCTCTCTTCTGCGCCACGAGCGGCTCGTCGTCCGCCAGTTCGAGACCGAGACCGATCGCTCGGTATGCCTGCTCGTCGACGCTTCGGCTTCCATGGGCTTCCGCGGGCCGGGCGCGCCCGGCGCAAAGCTCGCGTTCGCGGCCCTCGTGGCGGCCGCGCTGACGCGCATCGCGCTCGCGAGCGGGGACCCCGTGAGCGTCTCGTTTCTCGGCGGCGACAACGCCACTCCCATCCCGCGCTCGAGCAGCCGCGAGCAGTTCGACCGGGTCGTCGGTGCTTTGGAGGCTGTGCAGCCCGCTGGGGACGCGCAGGTCGACGCGGGCCTGCTCGACCGCGCGTTGCAGAGCCTCGTCCGAGCGACCCGTCGCGGCGCGATCATCGTCGTCCTGAGCGATCTCGTCGACCTGCCCTCGGGAGCGGCCGATCGCATCTCCGCGCTGGCCACTCACGGGCGCGTGCTCACCGTCGTCCAGACGCTCGACCCCGCCGAGCTGACCTTTCCGTTCTCGGGCACCGTCCGCCTGCGCTCGCTCGAGGGCGGCGCCGTGGTCGAGACTGACGCCGACACGACGCGCGCCGGCTACCTCGCGGCCATGGACGAGCTGACGCGAAGCTACCGAGACATCGTGCTGCGACGAGGTGGCCGCTTCTCGAGGTGCGCCTCGAGCGACGACCCCGTCGGAGTCGTGCGCGCGATCGTGCAGAGCCTGTGGTAGAGCGCAGGCTGACATGACCTTTTTGAGCACGCTCGCGCTGGCGGTCGCGGTGCTCGTGGTCGCGCCCTACTTCGCTCATCGCCTGCGCAGACGGCGCGCGGACGAGCAGGTGTTCCCGCCGGCCGCCCTCGTCGCCCCGGCGCCGCCGAAGGCCAGGCGCCGTTCCTACCTCGAGGACCGCGCGCTCTTCGCGACGCGCGTCGCGGCCGTTCTGGCTCTCGCTGTGCTGGGCGCGACGCCGTTCGTCCGGTGCTCGCGGCTGTCGGTCCAGCGCTCGGAGGGCGCCTCGGTCGCCATGGCCATCGTCCTCGATGACTCGATGAGCATGCGGGCGCCTTTCTCGCGCGGCCGATCGCGCTTCGATCGCGCGCGGCAGGCCGCCCGCGAGCTCCTCGCCTCCGCCCGCGACGGGGACGCGGTCGCCCTGGTCCTCGCCGGAGCGCCGTGTCGCGTCGCGCTGGCCGCGACGACCGATCTGGGAGCCGCGCGCGACGCCATCGATACCCTCGCCGAGAGCGATCGGCCGACCGACCTGAACGGGGCCCTGGTGCTCGCGCGCGGCCTCGTGTCCTCGCTGGCGCAGGTCGACCGACGCATCGTCGTCCTCAGCGACCTCGCGGACGGGCACGCGGACGCCGAACCGCTCGGCGCCTCGAGCTCGGTCCCCGTGTGGATCGCGTTGCCCGAGCTGCGCGGGGATTTGCCCGATTGCGGTATCCTCCGTGCCGATCGAAGCGGCGCTCGCGTGCACATCGGCGTGGCGTGCGGTCCCCGGGGGAGCGCGGTCGGCCGCGAGGTCGTCGTCGAGGACTCCGCGGGCAAGCCGCTCGGGCGAGCCGCGGTCGGAGCCGGAGCCAACTCCGAGCTGACGGTCCTTCTGCCGTCGGAGGACGCCCGCCCCGCCACGGCCAAGCTCACGGGCGAGGACGCGATCGCCAGCGACGACGCAGCCCCGGTGGTGCCGGAGGCGGGGCGCGGTGCCATCGCCGTGGTCGGCGATCCGAGCGACGAGGCCGTGGCGACCGGGGGTGCGCCCGTCGTCGAACAGGCGCTCTCGGCGCTGAAGCTCGACGTCGACGTGCGCCCCATCCCGGCGCTCCCCGATCGCGCCGAGGACCTGACCGGGGCCCTCGGCGTGCTGCTCGACGATCCGCCGGGCTTCACTCCGGAGCAGCGCCACGCGCTCTCGGCGTTTCTCGAGAACGGGGGCCTCGTGCTCCTCGCCCTCGGGCCGCATGCGGCTGCCGCTCCGCTCGGCGCTTCGCTGGAGCCTCTGCTGGGACGTGCCCTCACCTGGAGCGAGACCACATCGCCGGGGGCCGACCCCGGGAGCGCTCTGGGCGAGCTCGCCGAATCGGCCGGGAGCCTCGCGGACATCGGCGCGGCACGCCGGGCGGTCTTGGCCCCCGAAGACGCGAACGCCCTCGACACGCTGCTGCGCTGGAGCGACCGCGTGCCCCTGGTGGCGAAGCGCGCCATCGGTCGCGGAGAGGCGTGGATTGTGACGCTGCCGTTCTCCGTCGACGCGAGCGACCTGGTCCTGCGTCCGGCGTTCCTCGCCCTGCTGCGGGGATGGGTACGTGGAGTGCGAGAGCGCGCCGCGCCGACGCGCAGCGACGTCGGAAGCACGTGGAAGTTACCCGGAGCTCAGGCGGTGACGGTCGAGGGGCCAGCCGGTGCCGTCGCCACGTCCCGCGGCGAGGGGGCGGTTCGCATCGTTCCCCCGCTCGTCGGAGCGTATCGACTGTCCATCGACGGCAAGACCGAGCTCCGCGTCGCGGCTCCTGACGTGCGCGAGCTCGACCTTCGCCCACGCGAGGCGGCATCGACGACGAGCGGCGAAGGGGTCGGCCAGCGCCGAGCGCAGGTCGACGTCAGCGGGCACGTCGCGCTGGCCCTGCTCGCGCTCCTCGCAGGTGAGCTCGCGCTGCGGGTCAAGTCGCGACGACACGCCGAGGTCGCCTGAGCGGCTTGCCATCGGGTTGCCGCATGAGGCTTCATGAAGGGGAGATGATGAGAACCCGTCAGGCGGTCGGCTCGACGCGAGCGCTCGTGCGAAGCGTCGGCCTCCTGACCGCGATTGCGAGCGTGTCCGCGATGTCCGGTTGCCGCAGCGCCGGTCCGTACGGGCACGCCGCGCACTACGTGGAGCTGGACGAAGAACACGCTGCGACCGCGGGCACGCGCGAGTACGATCCGGTCATGGCCCTGCGCCAGCCCGAGACCTGGCGTGAGGGAAAGGTGGGGCTCTTCGGCATCGTCGAGAGCCGCGCCGCCGGCCCGGGGGGTCAGGCGCTGGTCAAGCTGTCCGTGGTCAGGCTCGAGCCGCGCAACCTCTGCGAGCGCGCAGGGGATGAAGACTCCTGCCGGGTGACCGTGAGCGACAAAGACTTCGGCGTGGTGTGGGGCCTGACGACGCTCCACGGAGACGACGACGTCGGGCCCCGCGCCGTGGGGCAGCGTTCGCTATTGCGAATCGTCGGCAGCATCGGGCAAGACGTCTCCGAGATAGACGGAGCTCCCGTCGTGCACGCCGTGTATTGCCGCCATTTCCCGCTGCTCGATTACGCAACACGTCCTCGAGCGGAGAGCGAGCGCTCGCGACCGAGTGCGCGCGAGACCCGGTGAGGGCTCCCTTGCTCGTCCTCGCGCCCGACGGCACCCTCCGCCTCCCCGCGCTCGCGACGGCACACTCGCACGCATTTCAGCGTGCCATGCGCGGGCGTGCCCAGCGTCCGATCGACTCGAAGGGAGAGAGTGCCGGCGTGCTACCTGCACGCCGGCCGGTGGCTTCGGCCGACGACTTCTGGAGCTGGCGCGGGCAGATGTACACGCTCGCGTCCTCCCTCACTCCCGAGTCGATCCACGCGGCCAGCCTGGTCGCGTTCCGCGAGCTCGCGCGCGCCGGGGTTCGGACGGTGGGCGAGTTTCACTACGTCCACCACCAGGCCGACGGCACGCCGTACGACGACCGCACGATCCTCTCCGACGCCGTCATCGAGGCGGCTCGCCTCGCGGGATTGCGCGTCGCCCTCGTGCGCGCCGCGTACCATCGGGCCGGACCGGGCCGCCCGGCCGAGGCCGGCCAGCGCCGCTTCTGCGACCCGCGCGTCGACGAAGTGCTCCGCGACGTGGACACGCTGCGCGCAAGATGGGCATCCGATCCCGGCGTCGTGATCGGCCTAGCGGCGCACTCGGTACGCGCCGTCCCGCCGTCGTGGCTGGCGCCCCTGCGGGACTACGCCGCGGCGCACGGTCTCATGTTTCACATGCACGTGGCCGAGCAACAGCGCGAGGTCGACGAGTGCCTCGCGGAGACGAGGCGGCGCCCCATCGAGCTCCTGGCGGACGAGGGGATGCTCTCCGCTCGCTTCGTCGCCGTGCACGCGACGAACCTCCTCGCGCACGAAGCGCGCCTCCTCGGCGCGGCGCAAGCCTTCGTGTGCATGTGCGCGACCACGGAGCGCGACCTCGGCGACGGCCTGCCGAATCTCGGCGCGCTGCGAGCAGCCGGGGTCAAGCTCTGCATCGGGGTCGACAGCTACGCCATCGTCGATCCCATCGACGACCTGCGAGGGCTCGAGACGCACGAGCGCCTTCGCACGCGTGCTCGCGTCACGTTCCGGCCCGCGAGCGGTTCGCCCGCCGAGCAGCTCTGGCAAGAGGGGTCCCTGCAGAGCGCGGCCGCCTGCGGTTTCGCCGACGCGGGCGGACAGGTCGTCATCGCACGCGACGACCCATCGCTGGCGCTCGTGCCGGACGAGTTTCTCCTCGACGCGATCGTCTTCGGGTGTTCGGCCGGCGCGGTGACGCGCGTGGAGACGTAGGTCCCGTCACTGAGGCGTATTCCAGCCGCCCACGTCGGCGACCAGGCGATCGGCCTGAACCGGGCCCCACGTCCCCGGCTCGTATTCGAACATCGGGGTCGGGCCGTGGATGACCGGGTCCACGATGGACCACGCAGCCTCGACGACGTCCTGGCGCGCGAAGAGCGTCGGATCCCCCGCCATCGCGTCGCCGAGCAGGCGCTCGTAGGCGTCCATCGTCCCGCTCTTGCCCTGCTCGGCGGACTCCGACACGACGAGCTCCACCGGCTCGCCCGCCATGCCCTCCCCCGGGCGCTTCTTTCGGGCCCCCAGCGCGATGACGACCTGCGGATTCAGCCGGAAGCGAATCGTGTTGCCGACCGACGGCGTGGCCTCCGGGAAGACCACCTGCGGAGGCACCTTCAGCTCCACGTTGACCTCCGTGCACGTCATCTTCAGGCACTTGCCCGCGCGCACGTAGAACGGCACTCCAGCCCATCGCCACGAGTCGACGTACATTCGCAGCGCGGCGTAGGTCGCCATGTACGAATCTCGCGAAACGCCGGGCTCGTCGCGATACCCGCGAAACTGGCCGCGCACCATGTTCTCGGTGGTCATCGGGCGTATCGTCCTCAGGACCTTCGCCTGCTCGTCGCGAATCGCCTCTCCGTACGCGGACGACGGCGCCTCCATGGCCAGATAGCTCACGATCTGCAAGAGGTGATTCTGGATGACGTCGCGAACGACGCCCGTCTCCTCGTAGAACTTGCCACGACCCTTGACGCCGAAGCTCTCGGCCATCGTGATTTGCACGTTCTCGACGTAGTGCCGGTTCCATATCGGCTCGAGGAAGGCGTTCGCGAAGCGAAAGTAGAGGATGTTCTGAACGGGCTCCTTGCCGAGGTAGTGATCGATCCGAAAGATGCTCTCCTCGGGAAACACCGTGTGCAGCACGCGGTTCAACTCCCGCGCCGAGGCCAGGTCGCGACCGAAAGGCTTCTCCACGACTACCCGTGCGTTTCCGGCGCACTCGGCCGCGCCGAGCTGCGACACGACCGTCGGGAACATGCTGGGCGGAATGGCCAGATAGTGCGTCGGCCGCTGCGCGCCGCCGAGCATCCCCTTCAGCTGGCGAAATGTGCCGCTCTCGCCGTAGTCGCCGTCCAGGTACTGAAGCTGCGACACGAGTTGGCCGAAGGCCTTCTCGTCGAGGCCGCCGTACTCGGTACGCTCTTCTTCGCCCGGTCGATCAGCTGGTCGCGGTTCCAGCCGGACTTGGCGACGCCGATGACCGGAAACGTGAGGTGTCCCGCGCCTGGCCATCGCCTGCAGGGCGGGGAAGATCTTCTTATACGCCAGGTCGCCGGTCGCGCCGAAGAACACGAGCGCGTCCGACCGCGGCTTGTCGTGGCTCATGGAGTCATTTCTTCTCCACGTGGCCACCGAAGCCGAAACGCATGGCGGAGAGCACCTTGTTCTGGAACTCGTCCTGTCCGCGAGACGCGAAGCGCTCGAAGAGCGCTGCCGTGAGCACGTGCGCCGGCACGCCCTCGTCGTTCGCCGCGGCGACGGTCCAGCGACCCTCGCCGGAGTCGGAGACCTTGCCGCCGAACTCGGTCAGCGCGGGGCTCTTGGCGAGGGCCTCGGCAGTGAGGTCGAGCAGCCAGGAGGCGACGACGCTGCCCCGGCGCCAGACCTCCGTGACGTCGGCGAGGTTGAAGTCGAACTGGTAGTGCTCGGGGTTTCGGAGGGGCGTCGTCTCGGCGTCCCTCTCGTGGGTCGCCTTTCCGATGTTCGCCTTCGCCAGAATGTTCAGACCTTCGGCGTAGGCCGCCATCAGGCCGTACTCGATGCCGTTGTGCACCATCTTCACGAAATGGCCCGCGCCTGTCGGGCCGCAGTGCAGATAGCCTTGCTCCGCGGTGCTCTTCATCTTTTCGCGCCCCGCCGTGCGCGGGATGTTTCCCAGCCCCGGCGCGAGCGTCGAGAAGATGGGATCCAGCGACTTCACGACCGATTCTTCGCCGCCGATCATCAGGCAATAGCCGCGCTCGAGGCCCCAGACGCCGCCGCTCGTGCCCATGTCGACGTAGTGCAGCCCCTTGGGGCGAGCTTCTTCGCTCGTGCGATGTCGTCGTGGTAGTACGAGTTTCCGCCGTCGATGATGATGTCGTCCTTGTCGAGGAGCGGCGCCAGCTCGTCGATCGATGCGTCGACGAACGCGGCGGGCACCATCAGGCAGATGGCCCGCGGCCGCTCCATGCGCTTGACCAGGTCCGGCAGCGAGCTCGCCCCGACGGCGCCCTCCTTGGCGAGGGTGCCCACCGCCTCGGCGGAGCGGTCGTATACGACGCACTTGTGCTTGTTTCGCATGAGGCGGCGCACCATGTTGGCGCCCATTCGTCCGAGCCCGATCATTCCGAATTGCATCCGCTTGCTCCTTTTTCGCGTGGCGTAGCGCTGATTGTTCGTTTCCCGGTCAGCCGCTCGACCGAGACAAGGCCGTGAAGTCGGGCGGCAGCACAGACTTACTCTGCCGGCTGCTCGTCGAAAAGCTCCCACGAGGGCATGCTCACGACGCGGCTCCGGATCCCCTGTTTCTGCGTCGTCTCGTGCCCGTAGCGCGTACGCGAAACGATACGCGGAGGGCGTCGGCGCGTTTCAGTCGCCGCCAGCCGAAACATGCACGCTCTCCGTACGTAATGGAAGAGTGACGCTTGCCGGGCGCGGGCTCTCGCGGCGCCCCGGTCAACGCGCCTCTTTCGGGAGAAAGCCATGCCGAATGCGCTATCGGAGCTGACACGCCTGGGCCAGAGCATCTGGTACGACAACATCCGCCGCGGGCTCGTGCGAGGGGGCGAGCTCGCTCGGCTGGTCGTGCAGGACGAAGTCCGAGGGGTCACCTCGAACCCGGCGATCTTCCAGAACGCGATCGCCGGGAGCACCGACTACGACGAGGCCCTCCGCGAGCTCGGCTCGGCGCGCGACCAGAACGCAGCACGCCTCTACGAGGCTTTGGCGATCGACGACGTGCAGCAGGCCGCGGACGTCCTGCGCCCGACGTACGACCGCTCCGAAGGCCGCGACGGATTCGTGAGCCTCGAGGTGTCGCCTTACCTGGCTCACGACACCGAGGGGACCATATGCGAAGCGCTGCGCCTGTGGGGGCTCGTTGCGCGCCCGAACGCGATGATCAAGATTCCCGCGACCGCGGCGGGGATCGCGGCGCTGCCGGCCGTCGTCGGAGAAGGCGTCAACACGAACGTCACGCTCCTCTTCTCGCGCCGCACGTTCGAGGAAGTGGCTCGGGCGCACTGGGACGGCCTCGAGCAGCGGTTGTCGCGCGGCCTCGACATCTCGAGGGTGGCCAGCGTCGCGAGCTTCTTCGTGAGCCGAATCGACTCGGCCATCCAGGCGCGCATCGTGCGAGAAAAACGCACGCTGCCCGATCTTCGGGGCAGCGTCGCCGTCTCCAACGCGAAGCTCGTCTACAAGCGTTGGCACGAGCTTCACGCTTCGTCGCGATGGAGCGCGCTGGCTGCGCGCGGGGCCCAGCCGCAGCGGCTGCTCTGGGCCAGCACCGCCGCCAAGGACCCGGCCATGCGCGACGTCGTGTACGTCGAAGAGCTGATAGGCCCGTTTACCGTCAACACGATGCCGACCGCGACGCTCGACGCGTTTCGCGACCACGGCGTCGCCCGGCCCACGCTCGAGGCCGATCTCGACGGCGCCGCGTACACCCTCGCCGCGGTCGAACGCGCGGGGATCTCGCTCGAACAGGTCGCGACGGAGCTCCTCGCCGAGGGACTCTCCCTCTTCAGCGGCGGCGTTCGACAAGCTCCTCGTAGCCGTGGAGCGAAAAAGGCAGGCTGCGCTCGGCGCGCTCATCAACCGCCAGGCGATGCACCTGCCCTCCGACGTCGAGTCGAAGTGCGTCGCGTCCGTCGCGGCGTGGACCCTTGCCGGTCGCGTTCGCCGCCTTTGGGCGCGCGACGCGTCCCTCTGGACCAACGGCGACGAGGCCCGCTGGATGGGATGGCTCAACGTCGCCGACGATCAACTCGCCCACCGAGGCGTGCTCGACGCGGTCGCGCAGGACGTTCGAACGGGAGGCTTCGAGCACGTCGTGGTCCTCGGCATGGGCGATCGAGTCTCTGCCCCGACGTGCTCCGGGCGACGTTCGGCCATCGACCGGGCTGGCCCCGGTTGCTCGTCCTCGACTCCACCGACCCCGCGCAGGTGGCCGACGTCGAGGAGCGCATCGATCTCGAACGCACGCTCTTCGTCGTTTCCAGCAAGTCGGGCACGACGCTCGAGCCCGACGTCTTGCTCGGCTACTTCTTCGATCGGGTGGCGTCTCGCCTGGGCGCGCCGGAGGCCGGCTCGCGATTCGTCGCGATCACGGATCCCGGGTCCCCGCTCGAGGAGCAGGCCATGGCCCTCGGCTTCCGGGCGACTCATTACGGGGTCGCCAGCATCGGCGCCCGCTACTCGGCCCTCTCGAACTTCGGGATGATTCCGGCCGCCGCCATGGGCCTCGGCGCCCCCGAGTTCCTCGAGCGGGCCGCCGACATGCTGCACGCCTGTGCGGCGTGCGTACCCCGGAGCAGAACCCGGGCGTGCTGCTCGGCATCGCGCTCGGCGAGTGCGCGCGCAGCGGACGCGACAAGCTGACCCTCGTCGCCTCCAACGCCATCGCGTCGTTCGGGACGTGGATCGAGCAGCTCGTCGCCGAGTCGCTCGGAAAGCTGGGCACCGGGCTCATTCCGGTGCAAGGCGAGCTCCTCCGCCCGCCCTCGGCGTACGGGCAGGACCGCGTCTTCGTCGTCCTGCGTCTGGACGGCGAACCGTCCGAGGCCCTCGACGCCGCAGTCAGCTCCTTGATCGCGGCCGGGCACCCGGTGATCACGATCTCGCTCTCCAATCCGTCGGAGCTCGGCGAGGAGTTCTTCCGCTGGGAGATGGCGACCGCCGTCGCCGCGAGCCTCCTGGGCGTCAACCCGCTCGAATCAGCCCGACGTCGAAGCGAGCAACTCGAGACACGAAGGTTGTGCGCCGTTTACGAGGCGCGTGGCAGCCTGCCGGCCAGCAGCCCTTCTTCGAAGAGGACGGGATCGCGCTCTTCGCGAACAGCGCGAACCTCCTTGCGCTCGGCGTTCCGCCGCTCATGCGGGGAGAGGGTTGCAGGGCAAGGAGCCTACGCTCGCCGGGTACCTGCGCGCGTACCTCGATCGGCTCGGGCGGGGCGACTACTTCGCGATCCTCGCCTACTTGAGCAACTGCGAGCGCTACGAGGCCGAGCTCCAGGCGATGCGCTCGCGGGTGATGGTCGAGCGTCGGGTCGCCACCTGTCGAACACGGACCCGGTTCCTCCACTCGACTGGTCAGGTTTACAAGGGCGGGCCGAACACGGGCGTGTTTCTCCGAATCACCTGCGACGACGCCCGGGACCTCGCCATCCCCGGAAGGAGACTGTCGCTCGGCATCGTGAAAGCAGCTCAGGCGCGCGGCGATTTGGCCGTCCTCGGCATGCGCGGGCGCCGGGCGCTGCGCGTGCATCTCGCCCACCCCGACCGTGGGCTCGTTCGCCTGCGGAACGCGCTCGAAGGAGCGGCCCCCTTGCAGACGAATTCGCCTTTGCGCGGTGTCGTTCCGGCGGGCGGCCCCGCCCACGCCGAGGCCTACGAGAAGCCCGTCGCGTAGCATGTTCCGTGAGCGGCTTGCGTTGGCCCGCTCGCCCGGGCGACTATTACGGGATTCGCATGCCCGCCGGGTTTCATCTCCGCACCAGCTTCGAGCCCAAGGGCGACCAGCCCCAGGCCATCGAGCAGCTGCTGCAGGGGCTCGAGCGGTCGGAGAAGCACCAGGTGCTGCTCGGCATCACCGGATCGGGCAAGACGTTCACGGTCGCCAACGTCATCCAGCAGTCGCGGGCGCCCGACCCTCATCCTCGCGCCCAACAAGACGCTCGCCGCGCAGCTCTACGGCGAGATGCGCGAGCTCTTTCCCGAGAACGCCGTCGAGTACTTCGTCAGCTACTACGACTACTACCAGCCCGAGGCGTACATCCCGTCGACCGACACGTTCATCGACAAGGACGCGATCATCAACGACCAGATCGACCGGATGCGCCACTCGGCCACGGTCGCGCTCCTCTCGCGCCGCGACGTCATCATCGTCGCGAGCGTGAGCTGCATCTACGGCATCGGCAGCGCCGAGAGCTACCACGGCCTCGTCATCCAGCTCGACGCGGGGCGAGGAGCTCCGCCGCGACACGCTCCTCCGGCAGCTCGTCGACATCCAGTACGAGCGCAACGACGTCGACTTTCACCGCGGCACGTTCCGCGTGCGCGGCGACGTGGTCGAGATCTTCCCCGCCTACGAGCAGGAGACGGCGATCCGCATCGAGTTCTTCGGCGACGACGATCGAGTCGATCAAGGAGGTCGACCCGCTGCGCGGCCGGGTGAAGGGCACGCTCGAGCGCTACGCCATCTACCCCGGCTCGCACTACGTGACGCCGCAGGCGCAGATGCGTCGCGCCATCGAGAGCATCCGCGATAGAGCTGCGCGAGCGGCTCGACTTCTTCGACAAGGCGGGGCGCTTCCTCGAGAAGCAGCGGCTCGAGCAGCGCACGCTGTACGACCTCGAGATGATGGAGCAGATGGGCTTCTGCCACGGCATCGAGAACTACTCGCGCCACCTCTCGGGTCGCAAGGCGGGCGAGGCGCCGCCGACGCTCATCGACTACTTCCCGAAGGACTTCCTCATCGTCGTCGACGAGTCGCACCAGACCGTGCCGCAGCTGCAGGCGATGTACCGCGGCGACCGCGCGCGCAAAGAGACGCTCGTCGAGTACGGCTTCCGCCTGCCGAGCGCGCTCGACAACCGGCCCGCTCAAGTTCGAGGAGTTCGAGGACCACGTGCGCCAGCGCGATCTACGTGTCGGCGACGCCGGGCGAGTACGAGCTCGAGCAAGGCGCAGGGCGTCGTCGTCGAGCAGCTCATTCGCCCGACGGGGCTGCATGGATCCCGAGGTCGAAGTGCGGCCGGTCTCGGGGCAGGTCGACGACCTCTCGGGCGAGATCCAAGATCGCGTGAAGAAGAACGAGCGCGTGCTCGTGACCACCCTCACCAAGCGCATGGCCGAGGACCTCACCGACTACTACCGCGAGCTCGGCGTCCGCGTGCGCTACCTGCACTCGGACATCGACACGCTCGAGCGCATCGACATCCTGCGCGATCTGCGCCTGGGCGAGTTCGACGTGCTCGTCGGCATCAACCTGCTGCGCGAGGGGCTCGACCTGCCGGAGGTCTCGCTCGTCGCGATCTTCGACGCCGACAAGGAGGGCTTCCTGCGCAGCCCCCGCTCGCTCATCCAGACGATCGGACGCGCCGCGCGCAACGTGAACGGGCGCGTCATCATGTACGCCGATCGCATCGACCGCCGCGATGAAGAGCGCGATCGAGGAGACCGAGCGCCGGCGCACGGCGCAGGGGCTGTACAACGAGGAGCACGGCATCATGCCGACGACGATCGTGCGCGCGATCATGAACATCAACCCCGCGTCGCGGGACGATCGACTACTTCAACGTGCCCAAGCTGCCGAAGGGCGAGCGCGGCGCGGCGCGCTGGCGGAACCGGACATCCACGAGCGCCTCGCGGCGATGCGGCTCGAGATGTTCTCGGCCGCCGAGAACCTCGATTTCGAGAAGGCCGCGCGCCTGCGCGACGAGCTCAAGAAGCTCGAAGCACTGGCGGGCGTGGACGCCGCACCGAAGAGCGACGCGGCGGCATCCGATCCCTACGCGGCCTCGCCCAAGCGCAAGCCGTCGGGGATGCGCGGCAAGGGCACGGCGAAGGCCGCGGGCCCGCAGCGCAACGGGCGCCGCTACAAGGCGCGGTAGCCCGCGTCACGACTCCCGTGGCTCGCTCGTCGGCCTAGCGGGGCCGCTTCTTCGGCGCGCGCCGCCGGCGGGCGCCGACAGCCCGGAAGAGCAGCTCCGACGACAGCTCGGCGAGCGCAGGCGGAGGCGGGAGGGCTTTGAAGGGCGGCGCCTGTCCCGCGGCGCGGCGGACGAACTGAGGGACGGCTCCCAGGGCGAACGTCGACAGGAGAAGGAGCGGCGCCGGAACCTCGGGGTCTATCTCCCCGCGCTGCACTCCCTCGGCGAGCGTCTCGAGCAGCATCTTCACGTGGCCGCGCTGCATGCGCGCGAACACGCGCCGAAAGCGCTCCGACGAGAGGAGCACCTCCCGCACGACCAGGCGCACGACCTCGAGCTCGTCGTCGCTCGCCTCGCCGAGCCGGACGAAGACGCGCTCGAGTCTGGGGCGCACCGGTCCACCGCCGTCGAGCGCCCTGCCGAGGTCCGCGAGGAGCTGGGAGTAGACTTCCTCGACCACCGCGAGAAAGAGGTCGTCCTTGTTGGGGAAGTAATAAAAGACCATCCCCACGTTCGTCGCCGCGTCGCGCGCGATGGTCCGCAGCGAGGCGCCGTCCACCCCCTCGGCGAGGAAGCGGGCGCGGGCGGCGTGCACGATGCGCGGGCGGATGTCGCTCCGGGGACGAGCCATCAGACGAGCTTCTTCCGGAAGCGCAGCGACGAGAACGCCACGAGCGCCACGAGGATGGACGCCAACCACAAGACCTCGAGCCGCAGGTCGTCGAACCGACTGCCCTTGAGGACGATTCCGCGGACGATCCGCAGGAAATGGGTCAGCGGAAGCGCCGTGGAGATCCACTGCGCGGGGCGGGGCATCGCCTCGAACGGGAACATGAAGCCGCTCAGCAGGATGTTCGGCAGGAGAAAGAAGAAGGACATCTGCATCGCCTGCTGCTGCGTCCGGGCGAGCGTCGAGAAGAAGAGCCCGACCGCGAGGTTCGCGGCGATGAAGAGGAACGCGAGCACGAAGAGCAGCGCCGGCGAGCCGGCGATGGGCACGTCGAAGACGAGATTCGCGCACGCGAGAATGAGCGCCATCTGCACGTACCCGATGACGACGTAGGGGAGGATCTTGCCTACGACGAGCTCGACGGGCTTGACCGGCGAGACGATGAGCTGCTCGAGCGTGCCGCGCTCGCGCTCGCGAGCGAGGGCCATCGACGTGAGCATGACCATCGTCATCGTCAGGATGACGCCGATGAGGCCCGGCACGATGAAGACCGCCGTGCGCAGGTCCGGGTTGTACCGGATGCTCGGGTATAGCTCGATGGCGGCGGGAGCTGCCGATCCGCCCGCCCGCGCGATTCGCTCTATCTGAATCTCTTGCGAGCGCGAGGCGACGAGAGACGCGGCGGTATCCTGGGCGCTGGCGACGACTTGGGGATCGGAGCCGTCGACGATGAGCTGCACGTGCGCGGTCGTGCCGCGCGCGAGGTCGTTGCCGTAGCGGGGAGGCACGACGAGCGCCGTGCGCGCGGTGCCCGAGCGGAGGGCTCGGTCGATCTCGCCGTAGCTCTCGACCTGCGACACGATGTCGTAAAAGCCGGTCGCCTCCATGCGCCGCGCGAGGTCTCGCGACTCGGCGCTGTGGTCTTGATCGTAGACGACCGTCGGGATGTGCCGGACGTCCGTGTTGATGGCGTAACCGAAGAGAAGGAGCATGACGACCGGTTGTACGGCCATCATCCCGAGGGTCAGCCGGTCGCGCCGGAGCTGGATGAGCTCCTTGCGCGCGATGACGAGCGGACGAAAGGAGAGCTTCACGGGGAGTCCCCTCCGAAGCTCCGGACCATGGCGACGAACGCGTCCTCGACGCTGGCGCGGGCCTCGCGGCCGGAGCGCACGGCGATGTCACGCGAGGCGAGCCTCTCGCGCGCGAAGGCCACCGGGTCGACGCCGCCGCGCGTCGCGACGCGAAGCACGTGACCGTAGTGGGCCACTTCCTCGACTTGCGGCAGCGCGCGCAGGGCGTCGGCCGCCTCGTGCGCCCGATCGACGTCGAGCTCCGCCACGCGGAGCGCGCGCCGCTGGACGACCTCCTCGGGCGTGCCCACGTCGAGGAGCGACCCCCCGAAGATGAACGCCAGCCTGTGGCAGCGCTCCGCTTCGTCCATGTAGTGCGTCGTCAACACGGCCGTCGTGCCCCCCGCGGCGAGCTCGTGGATGCGCTCCCAGAACTCGCGGCGGCTCACCGGGTCGACCCCGGCGGTGGGCTCGTCGAGGAAGAGAAGGGGAGGCTCGTGGATCGTGGCGCAGGCGAGCGCCACGCGCTGCTTCCAGCCCCCCGACAGCGTGCCCGCGAGCTGACGGCGACGCGCGGTGAGCCCCCCGCGCTCGAGGACGGCGTCGACGCGCGCCCGCCGGCGCCCGAACGGCACGCCGTAGATGCCCGCGTAAAACTCGATGTTTTCGACGACCGTGAGGTCCTCGTACAGGCTGAAGCGCTGGGTCATGTAACCGATGCGCTCCTTGATGCGCTCGGAATCCCGGGCGATGTCGAAGCCGACGACGGTGCCGCTCCCGCCGGTCGGATCGAGGATGCCGCAGAGCATGCGGATGGTCGTGGACTTGCCCGCGCCGTTCGGCCCGAGGATGCCGAAGATCTCGCCGCGGCGAACCTCGAGCGACACGTCGCGCACCGCGACGAGCGCGCCGAAGGTGCGCGACAGGTGTTCGGTGCGGATGATGGGTTCCACCGCGGGCGCGAGGCTGGCGACGGCGCTCACGGCGCGATCCTGGCGAAGGCGGGCACGCCCGAGTGCAGGCGGCGCTCGCGGTCGTCCACGCGCACGCGCACGCGGACGACGAGGTTCGGCCGCTCACGGGGGCTGAAGAGGAACTTCGGCGTGAATTCGGTCTCGGGCGCGACGTACTCGACGGACGCCTCGAACGGCGCGGTCGACGCGTCGACGCGCACGGTGGCCCTCGCGCCGGCGCGGATTCCGGCGAGCTCCCCCTGCGGGACGAAGACGTCGACGAAGGGATGGTCCGTATCGGCCAGGGTCACGGCGCTCGTGCCGACGGTCGCCATCTCGCCCGCCTTCACCTGCACGTCGGTCACCTCGCCGGGGGCGTTCGCGCGCAGCGCGTAGCGCACCAGGCGCTCCTGCTCGAGGGCGAGCTGCGCGTGGGCCTGGTCGACGCGGGCGCGCGAACGCGCGAATCTCCTCCGGCCGGGAGCCGCGACGCATCGCCTCGAGGCGCTGCTCGAGCGACCGACGCTCGGCGAGCGCGTGATCGAGGTCGGCGTTGGCCTTGTCGAGCTCCGCCTGCGGCAAGGCGCCCTGCGCGAAGAGCGCTCGCACGCGATCGGCCGACTTGCGCGCCAGGTCTTCGCTGGCGGCGGCTGCGCGCACCTCGTCGGCTGCGGACGCGACGTCTTCCTTGCGCGTGCCGGCTTCGAGGAGCGCGAGGTCGGTCTGCGCGGCTGCCTGGTCTTTCTCGCGAGACTCGACCGTCAGCCTCTCCAGGGTGTCGTCCAGCTGCGCGAGGACCTGCCCGCCCTTCACGAGGTCGCCGCGGCTCACGGGGACGCTCGCGACGCGCCCCGGTACCTCGAACGCGAGCACCCGGTCGTCGTACTCGACGATCCCCTGGTACCCGGCGGGCAGCGGCGGGGCGCGGCCGCATCCCGCAGCCACGGCCGCGGTTGCGGCGCCAGCGAGAAGGGCCCGGGTGCCGGCATTCCTGATCATGACGTATGATAATAGAGCCGAAGGCCCAGGCCGACCAGGGGCGCGCCGCGGCCCTCTCAGAGCTTGTCGACTTCGCCCCGCTCCTTGAGCGCGTCCACGATCGCCCGTACGTCCTGGGCGCGTTCGCGCGGGATGACGAGCACCGCGTCGTCGGTCTCGACGACCACGAGATCGCTGACGCCGAGGAGGGCAAACCGCTTTCGCGGCGTGGCGCGCGTGAGGTCGACGACCAGGTTGTTCTTCGCGTCGACGGCGACGGTGCCGTCGGGCAGCGCGTTGCCTGTCTCGTCGCGCTTGGCGAGCTCCCACGCCACTTCCCAGCTCCCCACGTCGTTCCAGCCGAAGCTCCCCGGGACGACCGCGAGGCGATCGGCCTTCTCCATCACGCCGTGATCGATCGGAGATCGACGGCATCGCCGGGAACACCTCGGCCAGCGCGCGCGCTTCGTGCCCGGCCGCGGCGGCCGCGTCGAGCCGGTCGAGGCCCGCGGCGAGCTCCGGGAGGTGCTTCGCGATCGCGGCGCACATGACGCGCGCGCGGAAGAAGAACATCCCCGCGTTCCAGAGGTGACGCCCGCCCGCGACGAACTGCTGCGCGCGCTGCCTGTCGGGCTTCTCGACGAAGCGCGCGACGGCGTTCGTCCCTTCCCCGATGGTCTCGCCGAGCTCGATGTAGCCGTAGCCCGTCTCGGGCCGCGTCGGCACGATGCCGATGGTCGTGAGCCGGTCGCTCTCGGCCGCGTCCAGGGCGAGCCCGAGGACGCGCCGGAACCCGGGCTCGTCGCCGATGAAGTGGTCGGCCGGCAGCACGGCGAGAATGGCCTCGGGGTCCTGCCGCGCAATGACCGAAGCGGCCCAGCCGATCGGTGGCGCGGTGTTTCGCGCCACGGGCTCGGCGAGGATCTGCGAGCGAGGGACGCGCGGCAGCGCGGCGGCCGTGGCCTCGGCGAGCGCCTGGCCCGTGGCGATCCACACGTGGTCGGGGGTGACGAGCGGCTCGAGGCGGCGCACCGTGGCGGCGATGAGCGACTCGCCGGGACGCCCCGCGAGCGGAAGGAGCTGCTTGGGGAGCAGGCGCCGGGACGCGGGCCAGAATCGCGTGCCGGAGCCGCCCGCGAGGATGACGGCATGAACGTGGCGCATCATCCGCTCGTACCACGACGGGGCGCCGCGTGGCACCATGGCGGACGCGCGCCCCATGCAGCCATCGATTGCATTCGAGCTCCTTCTCGAGCACGGCCTGTGCATCGCCGTGGACCTCCCCGACACGCCCGAGGGGACGGACGCCCTGGCGCAGGCCGTTCTCTGCGAGGAGGAGCGTGCGCTCGCGGCGGCGATGACGTCTGTGCGCAGAAGAACGTGGGTCGGCGGCCGCGTGGCCCTGCGCCTCGCGCTCGATCGCGCCGGGATCGAGGCTCCCCCCGTCCTCGTCGACGACCGGGGCGCGCCCGCGCTCCCGCGCGGCATCGCGGGCTCCATCAGCCACCAGGAGTCGCTCGCGGTGGCGCTCGTCGCGCGCCAGCCGAGCGCCCGCGTCGGCGTCGACATCGAGACGGAAGGCCGCCGGACCCTCGACATCTCGACCAAGGTGCTGACCCGCGACGAGCTCCGGGAGATCGCGCCGTACTCTCCCGAGGAGCGGGCTCGCGAAGTGCTGCTCCGCTTCTCCTTGAAGGAGTCGATCTACAAGGCGCTCGATCCGTTCGTGCGACGCTTCGTCGGCTTCCAGGAAGTGAGCGTCACCCCTCGCGCCGACGGCACGGCGGCCGTGCTCCTCGGGCTACCGGAGAAGACGCGCTTCGCTGCCGAGGCACGCTGGAGCCGACATCAGGGAATCATCCTCACAACGGCTCGCGTCGAGGCCGGGATGTAGGAGAGGAGAGAGAATTGGAAAGGAAGCCGGGAAGACGGGAAGGATTGGGGGGCAGGGGTGACAGGCGAGGTCGACGCGTGAGCTGGGTGCAGCGATTCCTTTCAACTTCCCGTCTTCTTTTCCAACTCTCCTTGGGTCGCGGCTGAGGGATGCCGGAGGCGACATCAGGGAATCATCCTCACAACGGCTCGCGTCGAGGCGGGACGCGAGGAGAGGAGAGAGAATTGGAAAAGAAGCCGGGAAGACGGGAAGGATTTGGGGGGCAGGGGTCGAGGTCGACGCGTGAGCTGGGTGCAGCGATTCCTTTCAACTTCCCGTCTTCTTTTCCAACTCTCCCTGGATAGCGGGTAGGCGACGGTCCGTGGCGCAACGTGCGAGCCCCAGCGACCGATGATGGGGCATGGACGAGGAGGACGAAAAGAAGTTCGGCGATTGTTCAGGAGCGATCATCGGCGCGTGCATCGAGGTTCACCGGCATCTCGGGCCGGGTTTACTCGAGTCCGCCTACGAGCACTGTGTGGCTCACGAGCTCGCCGCGGTCGGGCTTCGCTTCGAGCGCCAGGTACCCGTGCCGCTCGAATACAAGGGAACAAACCTCGAATGCGGCTACCGCCTAGACCTCGTCGTCGAGGGCCACATCATCGTGGAAATCAAATGCGTCGACCGCCTGTTGCGCGTCCACGAGGCGCAGCTCCTCACCTACCTGCGCCTAACCAAGCTACCGGCGGGCCTCCTCGTCAACTTCCGTGAGAGCGCCCTCAAAAACGGGCTCCGACGCCTCACAATCCCACCTACCTTCCCGTCTCCCCGTCTTCCTTTCTAACTCTCCCCGTAGTCGCCCGCCGCGCGGGTCAGTCCTTGCGGTACATCGTGACGACGCAGGCGCCGCCGAGTCCGAGATTGTGCTGCAGCGCCACCTTGGCGCCCTGGACTTGTCGTTTGTCCGCCTGGCCCCGAAGCTGCCATACGAGCTCCGTGCACTGCGCGACACCCGTCGCGCCGAGCGGGTGTCCCTTGGAGAGCAGACCGCCGGACGGATTGGTCACGACCGTACCGCCGTACGTGTTGCCCCCCTCCCAGATGAACTTCTCGGCCTCCCCCTCCTTGCACAGCCCGAGCCCCTCGTAGGTGAGGATCTCGTTGGCCGTGAAGCAGTCGTGCAGCTCGCAGACCTGCACGTCCGCCGGACCGAGGCCCGCCTGCTCGTAGACCTTCTTCGCGGCGTTCACCGTCATGTCGTAGCCGACCATCTTGATCATGCTCTTCTCGAAGCTCGACGCGTAATCCGTCGTCATCGCCTGCGCGGCGATCCACACCGGGCTCGCGTGGCCGTGGCTCTTCGCGAAGTCGTCCGAGCAGAGAATCGCCGCCGCCGCGCCGCAGGTGGGCGGACAGCACTGGTAGCGCGTCAGCGGGTCGAACACCTCTTCGCTGGCCATCACCTCTTCGACCGTGAGCAGCTGATTGAAGAGCGCGAACGGGTTGTTCGCGCGCGTGCTTGCGCGCCTTCTCGCTGACCTTCGCGAACGTCTCCTTCTTCGCGCCGTACTTCCACCGGTACTCGCGCCCCGCGCCGCCGAACATCTGCGCCGTGGGCGGCGCCTGCCGAAGCCCTGCACGTCGAACATCACCTGGGCGTGCTTGCCCACCGGGCTCTCGCGGTCGGTGTACTTCGACCCGAGCGCGCCCTTCTCCATCTTCTCGAACCCGAGCGACGATCACGCACTCGGCCACGCCGGCCTCTATGGCCTGCTTGCCGAGCATGATCGCGCTCGACCCGGTCGAGCAGTTGTTGTTCACGTTGAACACCGGGATGCCCGTCAGCCCCACCTCGTAGACGGCGCGCTGCCCGCACGTGCTGTCGCCGTAGACGTACCCGGCGAACGCCTGCTCGACCGCGTCGTACGGAATCTTCGCGTCTTCCAAGGCCGCTCGCGCCGCCTTGCTCGCCATCACGTGGTAGTCCTCGCTCTGCCCGGGCTTGGCGAACTTCGTCATGCCCACGCCGATCACGTTCACTCGTCGAGCCATGCCTTCCTTGCCTTCCTCGAGTCGCCGTTTCTGGTCTTCAGGCGAGGTCCTTCAAGAACGCGAGCTTGTGCGCGCCGCGTACGTCGCCGTCGACCCGTAGCGCGCCGCGCTGGTAGAGGTCGCGCACCGATTGCGGGTCCTTGCACAGCGTCGCCAGGTCCGCGTCGGCGATGCGCAGCCGCGTCGCGGCCTTCGCGTCCGTCCCCTGCCGCACGGCCCCCGTCCCCGTCAGAATCGACCACCCAGCTCGCGTCGGGCCCCGTCACGTCGAACTGCAAACACGCCCGCACTTCGCCGGCGAGCGCGGGGTTCTTCGCCAGCCGCTCGGCGAGGGCCTTGAAGATGGCCGGCGCCTTCGCCGGGGTCGGAGCCCCGGTCGAGGTCGAGGTCGAGGTCGAGGTCGAGGTCGAGGTCGAGGTCGAGGTCGAGGTCGAGGTCGCGTTCCCGCTCGCCCCCCGCCTCTTCTGCACCGCCGCCATCGCCTGCTTCGGATCGATCTTCTGCAAGAACCCGAGCTTCTGCGACGCCATGACGTCGCCGGTGATCTTCAGCTTCCCGCCCATGTAGAGCTTCATGGGGTCGGCCTTGCCGCTCGTCATATCCATGAAGTCGCTGTCGAGGAGCTCCAGCGTCGCATCGGCAGCCCCCGCTCCCGGCTTCACGCTCGCCGGCGCGTTCTTCAAATCCAGCGTCCACGCGCTGTCGGGGCTCTTCAGCTGAAACGCGAACACCTTGCCGATACGCGCCAGGTCTGGGTTTTTCCCGATGTGATCCTCGATCGCCACGAACGCGTCTGCGCTCGTCAGCGACTCCGGCGAGACCGCCCCCGCCGCCGGCGCGGCTCCTGTCTCCCCGGCGGCCTTCGCCGCGGGCGGCGCGGCCCGCCTCGGCAGCTCCGTGAAGAGCTCGACCGCCGCGTTCGACAGCACCACCTTGCCGCGCTCCTTGGCCCGCGTGACCAGCACGATCCGCGTCGGGCTCTCCTTCCACATCTCGGTGACGAGCGTCTCGCCCGGGACCACCGGATCGGCGAAGCGCACCTTGATGCTCTTGAAGAAGCGGGGGTCCCCCTCGGGACAGAACTTCGCGATCACGTGCCGCGCCGCGAACCCGAACGTGCACAGCCCGTGCAGGATGGGCCGCTCGTAGCCGAAGCTCTTCGCGAACGCCGGGTCCGCGTGCAGGGGGTTCCAGTCGCCCGACAGGCGATACAGGAGCGCCTGGCTCGGGCTCGTCTTCTCCTCGACCACGGCGTCGGGCGCCCGGTTCGGCGGCACGTTCACCTCGGCGCTCGGCCCGCGGTCGCCGCCCCAGCCGCCCGCGCCCCGTACGAACGTCGTCAGCTCGTTGTACGCGAGCTCGGTCCCCTGCTCGTCGGTCGTCGAGATCGCGCTGATGACGAGCGCGCCCTTGCCCTTGTCGAAGATGTCCTTGATGCGAATGCGGTGCGAGAGCTTGCCGTGCGTGGGCCACGGCGCGCGGATCTCGGTATATTGCTCGCCGTGAAGGACGCGGTCGAGGCCGTAGTTGAGGCCCGGCGCCTGCACCCCCTCCTTGGCGAGGTCGAACACCGCCTTGAGCGCCGGCGCCACCGCGAAGGTAGGCAGCATCTTGAACCCGTCGCCGCTCATCTCGTAGACGAGCGCGAGCTCCTTGGGGTCGAGCGGATCGTGCGCCGCGCCCACGCCGAGCGCGTAAATCGCGAGATCACGCTCGTCGAAGGTGCTCTGGACCGCGGGTAGCTCGAAGCCGAGCGCCTCGTCGACGTCGATGAACTCGTTGCCGCCCTTGCCCTTCGCCGTGCCGAGGTTGTCGATGACCGACTGCATCGAGTCGGTCACGGTGGCCGGATGCCTGGATTTGCCGAAGTCGCAGATGGCGCTCCACTTGCTCTGCACCGCCTCCGGCGTGAGCGCGCGGCTCAGCCGGAAGCTCGCGCCCTCGGTGCGCTCCCACCGGAGCTTCCCGATGAAGCCGCCGCCGACCTCGAAGAGCGACCCCGTTCTCGTCGCACGACTCGTGGCACGAGCCACGCGACGAGCGGCGACACGTACTCCGGCTTCAGGGCCGCGACGAGGTCGGGCGGAAGGACGGTCTCGGTCATGCGCGAGCCGGCGATGGGCGCGATCGCGTTGACGTGCACGCCGCGTCTTGCGCCCCTCGATGGCGAGCGTCTGCGCCAGGCCGTGGAGGCCGAGCTTCGCCGTCGCGTAGTTGGCCTGACCGAAGTTGCCGTAGATGCCCGCGGCCGACGACGTCATGATGACGCGCCCGAAGCCGGCGTCGCGCATGAAGCCCCACGCCGCGTGCGTCACGCGGAACGCGCCGAGCACGTGCACGCGATAGATGAGGTCCCAGTCCTCCTGAGTCATCTTCGGGAACGACGTGTCGCGCAGGATGCCGGCGTTGTTGACGACGATGTCGACGCGCTTCCACGTGTCCATCGCCGTCTGGACAATCTTGGCGCCGTCCTCGACCGAGTCGTAGTTGGCGACGGCCTCGCCGCCGGCGGCCTTGATCTCGTCGACGACCTTGTCGGCCGCGGCCGACGACTTGCCGGCGCCCGTCTGGCTGCCGCCCAGATCGTTGACGACGACGCGCGCGCCGCGCGCCCCGAGGAGCAGCGCGTGCGCGCGGCCGAGCCCATTGCCAGCGCCGGTCACGATGGCGACGCGGTTGTCGAAACGCAGAACGGACATGTGCAAACCCCTCGCTGTGGTTGCCGCCGCGTGCACCGCGTGCGGTCCCGATGGTTCGTGTACGAACTATTCGGATTGGGAGCCACTGCGTCAAGGAGGGCCGCGGGTCTCGGTTGCGTCCCGGCAGGCTGAGCGCGCGGCCACGGCCGGCCTGCACGCTGTGCGCGCCCGGCGCAGGAGTAGGGTCGTCGTGCCGCCCGGTGAGAAAAGGACCCGCTGCGCTAAAGGCGCGAGCCCCGTGACCGTTCCTCCAACAGGGGGGCTCCAGGACTCGTGGGCCCAGCATGAGACACACCAGTGCGTCGGTTGCGGCGCGAAGACTCCGGACGCGAGTACGGCGCACACGCTCATCAGCGAGCAGCATGGCTGGCGGCTGACGCGCCGTGAGACGGCGGACGGAACGTACGTGCTCGACTGGTATTGCCGCTCGTGCTGGCAGGAGCGCAGGCGCAAGGCCGACGCCCACGCCGCCGAACCCTCGCACGCGGCCGCGGCCGGGAAGAAGTTCGACAGCGCGCTCGCGGCGCTGAAGAAGCCTCCGAGCCGGCCGGCGCGCTGAACGTCACGAGCGGTGCGCGCGACCCAGGGCGCGGACGTGTTCCTCCGCGAGCGCGAGCACCTGACTCGGGAGGCCGCGAGCGCGAAAGATGGGAACGTCGCGCGCGACGAAGTGAATCGCGAAGCCCGCGTCCTCCCGGCACATGCGCGCGGCGAGTCCCCCCACGATGACCGTGTGATGCGGACACGCCGCCTCGGCACCGTTCTCGCTGTCGCCGCAGACCTCGGATTGCATGAGGACGACTCTAGTCAGGAGACCGTTTCGCGGAGCCCAGGGTGGCAAAGAACCAGCTGTGACAATGTGCCTCGTCGCGGCGGGGCCCACCGGGGGCTTCGTCGCGTACCACGGCGAGTTCTGATGCGTCACTTGGGACGCGGGTGCCCGACGTCGTCGTCCGAGGGGGGCGGCACGACCAAGACGGGTACCGACGCGGACGGAGCCGGAGCGAGGCTCGCGGGGCGAGCGCTGATGGCGCGGTAGAGGAAGTACGCCGCGACGGCCGCGCCTGCGACCACAGCCACGATTCCGCCCCAGCGCAGAAGGAGAAGCACCATGTACCGCCGCTCGTTGTGCCGGCGGCGCAGCGGGACGTACTTCGCCTTGAACCGCTGCACCCGCTTGGTGAGCGCGTTCACGCTCTCGCCGCGCTCGGCCGCGAGTTCGTCGTACGACTCGTCGCCGCGCGCATTCTCGACGAGAAGCTCGTAGACCGCGCGGTCGTCGGGGTTGCGCGACTTTCTTCTCGAGCCACGGCCCGATGAGCCATGTCGGCACGTCGCTCTCGTCGTCGGGCGCGTCGTTCGGGTCGGGGGGGAGGTCTTCGACTTCGAGAGGATCTCGTCGACGATGTACCGCGGGGTTCCCTTCGAGAGACCCCGGCGGATCACCGCGACGATGCGAGCTTGCGTCTCGGTGCGCGCGAGCGTCGTCGGCGGGCGCGTCGTTCTCGTCGAGAGAGGCGTCCGTCGAGCCGGCGGGCGCGGGCGTCTTCGGGTCGTGCATGGTGCTCGCGGGGAGGGATGGTGCGGCGAGCGGGAGCGATGCGCAAGAGAGACCGAACGGCGTGGGCGCGAGCGGGGGCGGTGCCCTGGTCAAGCAGACGGGGGCGCCCACGAGGCGGAGCCGTGCACCCATCAGACGAAGAGACGCGCCGGTCAGCGGGGGCGGTGCGATCGGACGCGTGGGACAACGAGAGCCGTCGCTGCCTCGAGAGGGGCGGGGCATGGGACAGGCGGGGGGACGCGCGCGACAGCGAGGGCGGTGGGGTCCTCCGCGGGGGGAGCAACTGTTTCCCGAAGAGGCACGGTCGGTCACGCGCGCCTGCAGACTGGGCGAGCGTCGCGGTCCCGCTCGCGTCGCGGGGGACCGGCCCCGCGACCGGGGTGCCGCAAGTCGCGAGTCACCTGATTCGCGTGTTGCCTCAGGTCGGGGTTCGGTCTAAAGCGGCGGACGCACCAGCGGTGGGGATGTGCTGAGTTCCGCCCCCGTTTCCTGGCGCTCACGCCGGCTCCAGCGCGCTCGCGCGAGCTTTTGCCATAACGGCGTCGAACGCATGTCGGTGCCACGCAACCGGGTCTTAGAGGAAGCCGATAGGGGAGCAGCAGAAGGAAGGGTTCGTGGCCGGGCGACGTATGTCCCGGGCGCGGGAGCGGAATCGGCGGCGCGTTTCCTCTGGGAGAAGGGTCGTGGGGTCCGGTGCGTGTCGCGCGTGTTGCGCAGGTTCGAACTTTTTTCGAACGACTTTCGCTGTGCGGTCGACCAAAGGTCACAAGGAGTCTTGAAGCTGATGGCGCGGGTGCTTGGGGCAGGGCGCGTGGTCAACGCGCGGGCGCGCGGCGAAGTCGTCTCAACTTGGGCCACGAGCTCGGCGCTTTCGCCACTGCGGAGCCGCATGCGCGATGCAGTTGGCGAGGAACTCGCGGAGTCAGGGTTCGGGGCAAACTACGAACCGACCCCTCGCGGCGACTTGCTGGAAGGCCTGATCGACTACGAGGGTGGGGCCGGCTGGCAGGTCGAGGTGTTCGATGTCGTCGACGATCTCCCATCGTTCATCGAGATATTCGTCGGGACGAACTGGAACGCGGCGTTCTCGACGAACTCTCTGGGGAAGCCGATGGCCCCGGGTCTATACACCGGCGTCGAGCGTGCGGAGTTTACCGATCCGAACGTTCCGGGGCTTGACGTCACCGGAGACGGGTACGGGTGCAATTCCGTCAGCGGCCAGTTCCAGGTCGTCGAGATCACGGCGATCCCCGCGGATCCCGAAGCGGGTGTGGCGAATCCCACGGTCAAGTCGTCTACCGCGACGTTCGAACAACACTGCGAAGGGGGTCCGGCTGCGGCCATCGGATGCGTACACGTTTCGCAATAGGTAGAAGCGGCCGCTTCCCGCTCCCTCGTCGCCACAGCATTTCAAGAACAAGGACTCTCGATGCGCGCTGAAAAGCGACCTGCAATCACCGCGATCCCCTTGGCCTGCACAGTCGGAGTCGCGCTCTGGGCCCTCACGATGTTCGCCTGCGGGAACGGCTCCAGGAGCAGCAGCTCCGGATCGGGCGGCTGCGGCTCGGTCCGTCGCGAATCGAGCGCCGGTCCTGACGAGTCGCTTTGGCGCGGGGGATTGCGCAAGTGCGAAACCGGTCGAACACTTCCCCGTAGGACCTAAGGTGAAAGCCATGGCGCGCGTCTCCTGCTCGGCTGCCTTGCTTCGGGGTGGCTCTGGCGACGCTCGGCACGCTCGCGGTAGAAGGCTGCAGCGGAGCCGGGGACGACTTGCTCGTCCACTCGCCGTCGCGCATGGCCAGCGCGCGCGTCACGTCGACCGGCCTCCAGGGGCCCCTCACCAACGTCGACTTCTACGGGGACGAGCTGCGCGGCCGGCTCGACGAATTGCCGGTTAGCGTCCACGTCGACGAGCCGCGCCTTCGTGTCACGGGAATCCTCGGCGAACAGCAGGTCGACCTGCGCATCCACCGGACCGACCAGGGCCTTCACGTGGGCGGGCTGCTCGCGGGCACCCCCACGGAGTACGACGTGGGTCCGGCCGCGCTGAAGGGCAAGATCGGGCGCTGCAGCTACGATCTCCGCTGGACGGGCGAGGACTACGAGGGTCGACGCGAGTGTTCGGACAGAAGCATCGAGCCGGCCGTCGTGCAGGTGCCGCCTGCGCTGGCCAGCCTACCGCCGGCGCGGTTCGTCGCGTTGCTCACGCTGATGCTCGGGCAGTAGTCGACCGCTACTTGGCGACTTTCATGATCGAGCCGTCTCCACGGCTCCAGTACACGCTCGTCGCGTCGGCGGCGATGTTGCCTGCGCCGAGCTGCCCACCCGTGATCTCGATGTCCGAGCCCGGCATGCCCACGGTGGCGCGCCAGATGGAAGCGCCGCTTGATCCAGTAGACGTACGCTCCGTCGTTCGCGACGGGCCCGGCTCCGGTGGCGCTTGCGGCCTGCCCGGCAGCGAGGATGATCGGGGTGCCGCAGCCGCTGATGGAGCACTGCTTCAATCCGCTCGCGTCGAACCAGTACACGTTCGTGCCGTCCACGGCGAGACCCGCCGGGTTGGCCGCGGTGGGCGACAGGTCCGTGGGGCTCGTGCAGACCATGCCGGGCGCGCAGCGCCGCACCGAGTCGAGGCCCGAATCGGTCCAGTAGACGGACGACCCGCCCACGATGTTCGCGGTCGTCGCGGCGATGTACGGCTGGTCGACGCACGACAGTCGGATCGCAGACCCGGATGGCCGGCTTCCCCGTCATCGTGTCCGAACCGCCCCAGTAGACGTCGCTTCCGTCGGTGGCGAGGCCGCCGGTCAGCGGGAAAGTCCCGATCGCCGTCGGGGTGGCCCCGCTCGTCGGCATGGCGTCGATGAACTGGTACTTGCCGGCCGCGATCCAGTACAGCTTTCCGACGCCGAAGACCATCGCGCCGAAGTAGTTGCCCGTTCCCGGTGTAGAGCGCAGTCGGGCTCAGGGAGCAGCCGACGCCGGAGCACGAGAGGACACCGTCGCCGCCGGAGCCGAAAGAGCCGCGGCCGTAGGTCCAGTAGACGTTGGAGCCGTCGGTGGTGAGCCCGTTGACCGTTTCGGCGGCGGTTCCCGGCGCGCCCGCGCCGCCCGGAGCCAGGGTGACCGGATCGCACAAGCCGCTGGTGCAGGTCGAGCCGAGGCAGCCGTGACCGCACGCCCCGCAGTTGTTCGCGTCGCCGCCGTCCACGGTCACGCACGCGCCGCGGCAAAGCGATGGTCCCGAAGGGGCACTTGCACGTACCGCCGATGCACACGTGTCCGCTCGCGCATGCGTTGCCGCACGTGCCGCAGTTGTAGTCGTCGCTCGGAACGCAGCCGCCGTCGCACGCGAGCTTGCCGCCCGCGCAACCGGCTTCCGCAGGAGGACCGGCATCGGCGTCGCGCGTCGCGTCTCCCCGGCTGCCCGTGTCGCCACCGTCGTCCATCGCGGCAGAGCCGCCCTCGCCATCGGTCGTGGCGTCGTGCGATGCGTCCCGGCAGCTGTCCGCGAAGGGGCAATCCCGCTCGTCGTAGGCCCGGTCGAGCCCGAGGATCGAATTGCACGCGGCCGTCGCCAGAAGAAGGGTGATAGCCGCGGGTGCTCTCATCGCCGTTCTCGCTCGCATGGCATCAGAAGGGCGCGACGCCGCGGATCCCGGCGGCGCCGGGCGCCAGCCAGGGCGCGAGCCAGGTTGCCTGTGCCGCCGATGCCGCTGTCCTCTTCTTGGGCTCGACGAGCAGCCCGAGGACTGCTGCGACGGCGCCGGCGCCCGCCGCGGCGAACGAGAATCGTCGATACGTTTCCCATCGTCCGGCCCGTCTGCAGATCGTCCTCGATGCTCCGCGGACACGAGAGCCCATTTCGGCATGCGTCGTGGACCGAAGACGCCTTGCCCATGGCGAGGAGCCCCGTCACGGCGCCGACCGCGATGCCGGTGGCGGCCAGGCCGAGGCCTCCGTAAACGAGGGCGCGACTGCCGGCAGCGGGGGGCCCCGGCGTCGTGGGATCCGGGAGGGCTGCGCCGCTTGGTCCCGCCTGCGTGCGGGGGGCCGCGGCCGGGATCACGTGCAGCTCGACGTCGCGTGACTCGCCCTCCTGCATGTGCACCGTCGCGGATGCGGGCGCGCCGCTCGCCGGCGCCGCCACGATTGCATGCTCCCCCGGATTCACGAAGCGCGGTGTTCCCAGGGCGTCGCTCGGGACCTCGTGGCCATCGACGGTCACCGTCACTGCGTCCGAAGGCGCGCCCGTCACGCGGATGGTCACCCGGGGTATCCGTCCGCGGGTTTGCTCCGCCAGCTGCGCCGCGCTGGCGCGGGCGTCCGCCGATCGCGCGGTCTCCTGCGCCGCGAGGGCGAGCCGCCCGACTGCCAGGAACAGCTCGCGCGCCTCGACGAGCCGTCCCGCCGCCAGGTAGGTCCGCCCGAGCTCGAGGCCCGTGATCGGGGTCGCCGCGAGCGCGTGAGCCGCGCGAAGCTTCTCGATCGCGCCCGCGATGTCCCCCTTTTCGCGGCGGTCGATGCCGTCGTTGAAGAGCTCCCTCGCCTGCGCGATATCCGCAGCCGAGCGCTGCTGGGCGTAGGCACACGGGCAGGCGCCGGGCGCGCCCGTGGCCACCGCAAGCGCCAGCGCGAGCACGCTGCCGACGAGCGTTCTAGAAGATGTCTCTCTCATACCGCTGCGGTGGGGAGGTGGCGCTGGGTGTGGCGCTGGGCACGGACGGCGATCGGAGAGCTGCGCCGGCCTTTCCCGAAGGCGCGGGGCGTGGCATCGCGGAGCGCAGCGAGGGACGTTCGGAGGTAGCGGGGGCGACTGCGCTGGTCGCCGGCGGAGCGGGAATCAGGGTGGACTGGGTGCTGGCTTCGCCTGCGGGAGGCGACGGCGCCACGGGCGCGGCGGCCGACCGCGGGTACACGGAGGCGATGCCCATCGGGGCGGGAGCGGGCGTACCGAAGCGCTGGATGGCGAACGCGGCCCCGAAGACGACGGCGACGAGCCCCAGAGCGAGCCCCGTCAGCCTCAGCGTGAGCCCGCCGCGCGACGCGTGTGGCGCCAGCGTCGATACCCCGACGCCGCCGTTCGTGTTGGGGCGCCCGCCGACCGTGTGCGCGAGCGGAGAGGGGATTGGCTCGGAGACGGCGGGCTCCATGTCGGCGCCCGACGCCACGCGGGCGAGCGCGTCGCCGAGCTCCTTCGCGCTCGCGAACCGGGCCCCGACCTCGCGCGCACACGCTCTCGCGAACCACGGGTCGAACGCGGGCGGCAGCGACGGTTCGTCTACCGACGGGATTGGAAGAGGCCCGGAGTGAATGTGTATCGCCAGCGCGCCGAAGACCTGCTCGCGGAAGGGTTTCGCGCCGACGACGCACTCGTACGTCAGGACGCCGAGCGACCAGAGGTCGGTGCGCCAGTCGATGGCCTTCTCCCCGACCACCTGCTCCGGGCTCATGTAGTGGGGGGTCCCGAGCATCGCCCCGGTCTTCGTTCCAGTCGAGCCGATCAGGCGCGCGTCGCTCTTCGCGACGCCGAAGTCGAGCAGCTTGACGAACGTCTCGCCGTCCTCCGCCGTGCAGAGGAAGACGTTGTCGGGCTTGATGTCACGGTGCACGATTCCTCGTTCGTGCGCGCGCGCGAGCGCCTTGCATAGCTGGCCGACGATCTCGGCCGTCTCGGCGAGGGTGAGCCGCCCGCGCGACGCGAGGTGCTTTCGCAGATCTCGGCCCTCGAGCATCTCCATGACGATGAACGCGACGCCGTCGGCGGTCACGCCGTGGTCGAACACCTGGACCACGTGCGGACTCTTGACCTGGGCAGCCGCGGCTGCCTCGCGCGAGAAACGCTCGACCGCCTCCGGGCTCGCCGCGAGCTCCACGGCGATGAACTTCACGACCACCTCAGTGCGCAGCGCCGCGTGCTCGGCGATCCAGACGCTGCCCATGCCCCCGGCGTCGAGACGCCGGAGAAGGCGGATGTTCGGCGTCACGGCCGCCCCGGGCTGCAGCTCGTTCATCTCCACACATCCCGTCGCACGCGGGTACGGTAGCTCGGCGCGCCACGGGATTCGAGCCGCGGTTCTCGCTGGGCGCACGGCTCGACTACGATGGGCCCCATGATTCCGGGCGGACGTTCGTGTGGCGGCTCCCTACGGCCGCGACGTCCGCTGCTCTTCGCGCTGGTGCCGGCGGCGCTGTCGAGCGTCGGATGCGGTAGCCGTACGGGGCTCGACGGACCGTCCGACGCCCGGGCTCCGGCACCGGACGTCGCCGTCGCGGTCAACCCGTGCAACCCGACGACGTGCAACGGCTGCTGCGACGAGGCGGGCGCCTGCCTCCCCGGTACGGCCCAGGCTGCGTGCGGAGTACGCGGTCGCCGATGCCAGGCCTGCGACCCGGACGTAGACCTCTGCGATCCCGATTCCAAGTACCCCGACTCGCAGGTGTGCTTCGTGCCGTGCGACCCGCGCTACTGCGGCGGCTGCTGCTTGCCGGTGGGCACGTGCGTGTCCGGCCTCGTGGACACGGCGTGCGGCGATTGTGCGGTTCCTCTGCCACGACTGCACGCTCGACGGCCGGACCTGCGGCGATGCCGGCGTGCACCGCGGGTGCGTGCCGTGAGCCGATGCGGCTGCTCGGGCGTGCCGTCGTGACCGGCGCCTGACCATTGCGTATCGCGGTCGACGAGGGTACTCCGATCGGCGAGCGCGCGATCCCTTGGATCGCGCCGTCGAGAAACGCTTCGCTGGAAAGGGGCTCGCCGATGAAAAAGTTCCTGGTTCTTCTACAAGGCGCCGACTTCGGCTTTCGAGCAGATGAAGAAGTCCACCCCCGAGCAGCAGAAGGCGGGAATGGACGCATGGATGGCCTGGGGCAAGAAGGCTCATGGGTCGATTGTCGACATGGGGGCGCCGCTCGGAAAGAGCCTGAAGGTCACGAAGAGCGGCAGCGCGCAGAGCTCGAACGACCTCGGCGGATTCTCGGTCCTGCAGGGCGAGACCAAGGAGCAGATCGCGGAGGCCCTCAAGGGGCATCCTCACTTCATGATGGGCCCCGAGGCCACGATTGAGATCATCGAGTTCATGCCGATGCCCGGCAGCGCCTGAGCGTTCAGCGCGCGGCGCGTTTTTTCGGGACGCGCTTCGCCGGCGTGCGCTTCGCGGCGGCCTTCTTGGCAGGGGCCTTCTTCGCGGCGGCCCTCTTCGCGGGGGCCGCCCGCGTTGCGCCCCTGCGCGCCGGAGCGAACCTTTGTTCCTTCGCCGGCAGCAATGCGGCGGCCTTGAATGCGCGCGCGATCCACCGGCGAAGCTCCGCGGGATTGTGCATCACGCTCTCGGGCAACATGACCTTGTCGCTCCGGACGCGTCCGTTGCCCATCGGGTCGAAGAGCGCGGCGCCCTCGAGGCGCAGCGCTTCGGCGCGATCCGGCTCGGCCAGCAGGAGCATTGTCGATCGCCCGAACAGCCCGGCGAAGAGGTGTCCGTTCACCTTCGCGGCGACGCCGCCGAACATCTTCATCGTCTCGACGCGCGGGTCCTTCGGAAGGGCGGCGTGAAACAGGGGATGGTTCTCGGGGGGGACTTGGACCCAGGCCATGCGGTCAACCTACCTCGACCGGCCGCGGCGCGCCTCCGCAGACCGCTACCCGTCGATCGCGCGCCGCACCTTCTCCGCGAGCGTCCTCGCCGAAAAGGGCTTCTCGATCAGCGGCACCTGCGTCCGCTCGATGATCTCCGCGAGCTGCGTCGCCTCCGGCGCGTAACCGGTCGCGAAGAGCACCCGCACGTCGGGCCGTATCGCGCGAATCTTCTCGTACGCCTCCGACGCGCCCATCCGGGGCATCACCACGTCGAGCACGACGAGCGCGATCTCCGTCGCGCGTCGCCTGTACTCCTGGACGGCCTCCTCGCCGTCGCATGCGGTGATGACCCGATAGCCGAGCTCCGTCAGCGTCGTCGCGATGAGCGAGCGAATCGCGGGCTCGTCCTCGGCCAGGAGAATCGTCTCGTGTCCCTTCGCCTCCTCGAGCGCCACGGCGTGACCCTGGGCAGGCTGCGAGGCGGGCGCCTGCGTGACGGAGACGGGCGGGCTGGCCGGCGCGAGCGGCAGATAGACCCGCAGCGTCGTGCCGTGGCCCGCGGTGCTGTCGAGGTGCACGAAGCCCCCGTGCTGCTGGACGATGCCGTACACCGTGGCGAGCCCCAAACCCGTGCCGCTCGCCTTGGTCGTGAAGAACGGCTCGAAGGCCCGAGCGCGCGTCTGCGTGTCCATCCCCATGCCGGTGTCCCTCACCTCGATCTCGGCGAACGACCCGACGCGGGCCCACGGGCAACGCGTCACCGCGGTCTCGTCGAACTCCGCGAGCCGAGTGACGAGCGTGAGGCGCCCGCCCTCGGGCATGGCCTGGCGCGCGTTCGTGCACAGGTTGAGGAGGACTTGCTGCAAGTGGATGGCGTCCGCGCGCACGACGAGCGGCGCCGGCGTCCGCTCGATCGCCAGCTCCACGTCCTCGCCGAGAATGCGTTTGAGCATGCTCGAGAACTCCGCGACGGCTCCGCCGAGCTCGAGCGCACGGGGCTGCAAGATCTGCTTGCGCGAGAAGGCCAGGAGCTTGCGCGTCAGAATCGCTCGCGCGCTCGCACGCCGCGACGACCTCCGCGAGCGGCTCGCTCACGGGGTGGCCGGGGGGAAGCTTGCGCGCGGCGAGCTCGGTGAAGCCGAGGATGACCGCGAGCACGTTGTTGAAATCGTGGGCGACGCCGCCCGCGAGCAGACCGATGGCCTCCATCTTCTGCGATTGCCGCAGCTGCTCCTCGATGCGCTTGCGCGCCGTGACGTCTTGCATGACCGAGATGCCGCCCGTCGGAGTCCCGTCGGCGTCCAGCAGGACGCGGAGCGAGGCCTGGACCGTCAGCTCGTCGCCCGCGAGCGTCGTGTGGACGAGCTCTCCGATCCACCGCCCCGTCGACTTCAGGGCGGCCACCATGGCGTCCCTGCCCTCGGGCCAGCGCGTGCGAAGCAGCTGCTCGCTGTCCTGGCCGAGCGCCTGCTCTTCGGTCCAACCGTACAGCTTCGTCGCGGCGGCGTTCCAGTAGGTGATGCGCGCGCGGCTGTCGGCTGCGACGACCGGCTCGCTGATCTGCGCGAGCGCCTCGGCCTGGAACGCGAAGCGCTCCTCGGCGAGCTCTCGGTCGGTGACGTCGCGCGCGTTGAACACGATGGCGCGTACGTCGGGGTCTTCGATCAGGTTCGTCGAAGTACCGGCAAACGAACGCCAAGTGCCGCTCTTCGTGCGTAGCCGCAGCCGGAGCTCCGTGCTGATCCCCGGTGGCGCACCGTCCCCGGCCGCGTGCGCCCGAGCATGGTCGTCGGGGTGGACGTAATCGAGCGCCGGGCGCCGGCGAAACTCGTCGAGGTCGAAGCCGAGGACGCGCAGCAGCGCGGGGCTCGCGTACGGCATGCTGCCGTCGTCGGCGATGAGGACGATGCAGTCGCTGCCGTGCTCGATGAGCGCACGCCAGAGGGGGTTGGTGTCCGGTCTATCCGGATCGGAGCTGCCCAAGCTCTGCGATGGTAGCGGCTCTGCCCCCGATTGCCCAAGTTGCCCGCGGCCGGCGGGTCAACCGCGTCCGAGATGCCGCTTGTACCGGTTGATCAAGCCGTTGGTCGACGAATCGTGGGACGTGACGAGTCCGGGACTTTCGAGCTCCGGCTCAATCTTCTTCGCGAGCTGCTTGCCGAGCTCCACGCCGAACTGGTCGAAGCTGAAGATGTTCCACACGATGCCCTGCGTGAAAATCTTGTGCTCGTAGAGGGCGATGAGCATCCCGAGGGTCTTCGGGGTCACCTTCGGAAAGACGATGGACGTCGTCGGGCGGTTGCCGGGGAAGGTCTTGTGGGGCACGAGCTCGTTCACGCGCTCGGCGGGGAGCTTCTGCGCGACGAGCTCGGCGCGGGCCTCCTCGGGGGTCTTGCCGCGCATCAGCGCCTCGGTCTGCGCGAAGAAGTTCGCGAGCAGCACCTCGTGGTGCTTGTTCATGGGGTTGTGGGTCTCGAGCGGCGCGAGGAAGTCGCAGGGCACGAGACGGGTCCCCTGGTGAATGAGCTGGTAGAAGGCGTGCTGGCCGTTGGTGCCCGGCTCGCCCCACACGACGGGACCGGTCGTGTAGTCGTCGATGAAGTGCCCGTCGCGATCGACGCGCTTGCCGTTGCTCTCCATGTCGCCCTGCTGGAAATACGCAGGAAAGCGGCTCATGTACTGGTCGTACGGCAGGATGGCGTGCGTCTCGGCGCCGAAGAAATTCGCATACCAGATGCCGAGCATCGCCATCACGATGGGCGCGTTCTTCGCCAGCGGCGCGGTGCGGAAGTGCTCGTCCATGGCATGGCCGCCGGCGAGCAGCTCCTCGAAGCCATCGGCCCCGATGAGTAGCTCGATGGGGAGGCCGATGGCGCTCCAGAGCGAGTAGCGGCCGCCCACCCAGTCCCAGAAGGCGAACATGTTGGCCGGGTCGATTCCGAAGCGCTTCACTTCCTCGGTCGCCGTCGAGACGGCGACGAAGTGCTTCGGCACGGCGGCTTCGCTGCCGAGCTTCTCGACCAGCCACGCCCTCGCGCTCCGGGCGTTGAGCAGCGTTTCCTGCGTGGTGAACGTCTTGCTCGCGACGACGAACAGCGTCTGCTCGGGGGGCGACACGCGCAGCGCCTCGGCCAGGTGGGTGCCGTCGACGTTCGACACGAAGTGCGCGCGCATCTCCGGGTGCCAGTACGGCTTGAGCGCCTGGCTGGCCATCGCCGGTCCGAGATCGCTCCCGCCGATCCCGATGTTGACGACGTTGGTGATTCGCTTGCCCGTGTAGCCCTTCCAGGCGCCGCTGCGCACCGAATCGGTGAACGAGCGCATCTTGGCGAGCACCGCGTTGACCTCGGGCATCACGTCCTTGCCGTCGACGAGGATTGGTCGATTCGACCGGTTCCGCAGCGCCACGTGCAAGACGGCCCGGTCCTCGGTGCGGTTGATCTTGTCGCCGGCGAACATCCGGGCCTGCCACTTCGTGACCTCGGCCTGTGCGGCCAGGTCGAGGAGCAGCTTCATCGTCTGATTGGTCGCGCGGTGCTTGGAGTAGTCGACCAGGAGGTCGCCGACTTCGATCGTGAAGCGCGGGAAGCGCTCGGGGTCCTTCGCGAAGAGGTCGCGCATGAGAACGTCGCGCATGGTGGCGTGGTGGCTCGCAAGCGCGCGCCAGGCGGGGGATTGGGTCAGTGCGCTCATCGTCGGGGCCTCCAGTCGGCAGGGGGCGAGGATACGGCGTTTTGCTCGAATTTCGACCCTGACGGCCCTCCCGATGTACATAGGGCGAACCGATGAAGTGGTTTCGCAGCGTGGCTCCGATGGCGCTCGCGCTCGTCGTCGTCGGGGTCGTCTGCAGCGGCGCATCGTGCGCCCCCGAGGCGGGGACCCAGCTGCTCAAGGTCCTCGACGTCGTGCCGCATCAAGTCGAGCTCGGCGACCGCGTCACGATTGTCGGCGAGGGGTTTCCTGCCGGTCAGGTCGCCCGCGTCACCTTCGAGGGTACGCTCCACCGCCCGGGAGAGCGCCCCGTGCAGGCGGCGCAGATCGTCCTCCGCGGCACGGTCACGGCACCGGGGCAGGTGGAGCTCGCGTTCACCGAGCCGGAGCAGGCGCTCTTCTGCGGCGCGGCGGACCGCGCGACGCACACGACGTTCGAGGGCAGCGTGCAGGTCGCGTTCGCCGCGGCGAGGCCGGGGGCCCCTCCGGTGGCGGGCGTGCTCCCGCAAGCGACGCTCGACGTCCGGCCGAGCGTGCGCCCCTCGGACTCGGCGGGTGAGCGCGAGGGCGCGCGTCTTCTCGCGTGGATTGGCGTGACGGCCGCGCCCACGGTGTCGGGGCTGCAGGTGGAGAGCGTCGAACGCGGATCGCGCGCCCAGGTAGCCGGCATCGAGGCGGGCGACGTGCTCGCGAGCTTCGACGGGGTGCGCGTGTCGACCACGGCCGACGTCGTGCCCGCCGGGGGCGAGCGCGAGGCGAGCGTCGGCGTTCGGCCCGCGGCATGGGCGACCCAGGGCGGCCCGTTTCGATGGCGCGGCGACGAGGTCGTGATGCACGTGGTCTCCGTCGAGGGGTTTCGGCGCGCGGCGCCCCTCGAGCTGCTGGGTGCCGTGCTGGTCGTCTTCGCGGCGCTTGCCGTAGTGCTCCTTTTCGGCGCGCAAAATGGGCTGATGCGATTGGCGGTGCTGCAGCGAGTCGTGTCGCGGATGGGCGAGCGGCTGCGGGCGTTGCGAGGGACGGCTTCGCTCGGAACGAGGCTGGCGCGCGCGCTGGCAGGGGTCGCGCGCAAGACGCTCCCGCCCGCGGGCGCGCCCGCCATCGCCGACGCGCTGGCGTGTGGGCTGCTCGCGGCGCTCCCGTTCGGGCAATACCTGGTCGCGGCGCGACTCGACGTCGGACTGCTCTTCGTCGCGGCGGCTGCCGCGGCATCGGCGGCGGCATACGCCGCGGCGCCATCGTGGCGCGGGTTGCGTGCCGCGGTCGAGGTCTTGTGGCACCACGTGCCGGCCGGCGCCGCGGTCGCGAGCGTCGTCGTGGCGACCGGGTCGCTCCGCGTACAGGAAATCGAGCGCGCGCAGGGCGGCTGGCCGTGGGACTGGCTCGCCTTCCGAAGTCCGGCGGCGCTCGTGGCGCTCGGGTTGCTTCTCGCCTGCGCGCCCGCGGAGCTCGACGGCGGCCCGGGGTCCGCCGGTACGGTGCGGGCGTGGGTCGAAGACGACACCGCGAGCTCGCCGCGCGGGCCATGGCTCGATGCGGCGTGCCGGGCGCACGCCCTCGTCGTGGCGGGTCTCGCGAGCGTGCTGTTTCTGGGCGGGTGGCTGCTACCGGGCCTCAACCCCGCCGAGCAGGACGCACGGCCGGCGCTCGAGCTGGCCGGCGTCGCGTGCTTGCTGGCCAAGACGTGGGGCGTCGCGGTGCTGGCAGCCTGGGTGCGGTGGGCGCTTCCTCCGCAGCGGCTGGCGGACCGCACGCGCGCGACGGCGCTGTGGCAAGCGCCCCTCGCGGTCGCCACGCTCGCCGCGACCACTCTGTGGACGTTGTGGGGTCCCGCCCAGACGGCCCAGCTGCTGGTGAGCGGCTCGCTCCTCGGGGGGGTCGCGCTGGTGGTGCTCGCCATCGGCGTGCGGCTGCGCCACGGGCTCGTGGCGGCGGGCGGCGATGGCCGCCTAAGCCCGTTCCTCTAGCGGCGCCTTAGCCTGTTACGCTGGGGGCCGACTCGCCCATGCCCGATTACGCCGGCCCCCTGCAGCGCCTCGTGCTCTCGCGAACGCTGTGGCTCATTTGCTCTGGCCGGCGGTCGGTGGGCTCTGGCAGCTGTTCGTGGGGCGGCGCCGCCCGCCCGAAGCGGCGCGGCGCATCGCGCTCGTGTCGCTGGCGCTGACGGCCACGGCGACCATCGCGCACGTCGCCATCCTCGCCGAGCTTCCCGCCGGCCGTCGCGCGCTGCTCGAGCCGCTGGTCTCCGGAGCGCGCATCGGGCAGTTCGACGGCTCGCTGGCCCTCTGGTTCGATCCGCTCGCCGCGGCGGCCGCGGTGCTCGCATGCGTGGTCGCCCTTGCCGCGGCTCTCCTCGTGCCGCAAGCCGTCGCGCGGCCATGGGGATGGCGCGCCTGGGCCTGGATCGAGCTCACGCTGGGAGCGTCCTTGGTCGCGTTTCTGGCGGACGGGTTCGTGACGACTGCGATCGGGTGGTCGCTCGCGTCGCTGTCGGTCGCCTGGCTCGCAGGCTGGACCGACGTGCGCGCGGCGCGGGCTGCGGCGACGCGCGGCGCCGTCGCGGTCGCCGCGTTGCTGGTGGGTGCCCTGCTGCTCTTTCACGGAATGGGCGGCTCCTGGGACGGCGACGAGTTCGTGCCCGACGTGCAGCCGCAGTTCGTGGCGGTGCGCGTGGGCGACGACCTTGCGCCGCGACCCGCGCCGCCGCGGACCAGCGGGACCGACGAAGCGGCCGAGCCGAGGCAGGGCGGAACCGTCACGTTGACGGGAGCCCCCGGCGCGAGCGTGTTCGTCGACGACGCGCGCAAGGAGTCCCTTCGCGCGCCCTTCGTCGCCGTGCCCGTGCGCGCAGGCATTCACGGCTTTCGCATCCACCGCGGCGCCGCCACCGAGGACGCCGTCGTACCCCGTGTGGCCTTCGAGGGCGGGGACGAGATTGCGCTCGAGCCGCTCGGGCCGACTCTGGCGTTTCGCACCGTCGCCGACCAGCTCTTGCTGCGCGACCGCCGGGGAGACGGCACGATGAAGCGCGCGCTGCAGTCGCGCCGCGCCCCGGGTGGGCTGCCGCTCGTCGGTGCGGCGCTCCTCGCCTGGCTCGTGGCCGCAGCGGCGATGGGTGCAGCGCCGACCGCGCGAAACGCGCCCGCCGTGCTCGTCGCGGTGGCGTGCGGCGGGGCGCCCGCGCTTCTCGGGCCGTACCTGCTCGCGCGTGTGTTCGGCCTGGCGCCGCTCGTGCCGTACGGAGCTACGGCCGTCGCGTGGCTCGGGGCGGCGGTGCTCCTCGGGGGGGCGCTTCGCGCGCGCCGGGCGCGCGGCATGGCTCCGAGATTTCTCGCATTCGTGAGCACGACTCCCGCTGGTGTACCGTGCCTGGCGCTGGGCATGGGTGGCAGCGGACCTTTCCTGGAGGCGATGATGGCGTCGGGCTTTGCGGCCGCGGTGCTTCATCTGGTCGCATCGCGCAAACCCGATTGGCTCGACGAGGGCGCGTCGTCCGGCGCCGAGGAGCCGGCAGGGGCCCTGATGTACGTGACGCTCCCGGAGCGGCTCGGCGAGTGGTTCGCCAGCATGGAACGCTGGGTCGTGGACGCCGTGGCCGGCGCGCTGGCGGGGTGCGTGCGTGCCGGAGCGTGGATGGTGGCGACCGCGGACGCGCAGGTGGTCTCGACGCCTGTCGACGTGGCGGCCACGCGGTTGACTCGCCTGGTACGCAGGGTCGATCCGCTGGTGGGAGGCTCGGTCCTTCGGGTCGTCTGGGTGCTGCTCGGCGGAGCGGGTGCCGCGGCGCTCCTGCACGCGCTCTGGCCCGCGGGGTGAATGCAGGATGAGCGTGCTTCTCCCCCGCCGCCTTCTCGTGCTCGTCACCGTTCTCGCGGCGTGCCTCGCCTGCGCGCTCGCCGCTGCTGCGCCGACCCCGCCGCCGTTGGCGCAGCTGCCGCACCCCTCCGGCCGCATCGTGCTCACGCTCCCAGGAGGGAAACGCGGGCCCCTGGTGCTCGCGCCGGGGCAGGGGGGCTGGGTAGGCACACTCTCGATCCTGAATCTCGGCGCGGAGCCGCTCATCGTCTCGCGCATCGCCATCCGCGGCGACGAGGACGACGTCCGCTCGCCCTCCCGGCTCTCCGCGCGGTTCGTCGACGGCGCTGCCACGACGGCCACGCTGGCACCGGGCAGCTCGAAAGACGTCTTGGTCTCGTGGATGCCGGACCGCGACCCGCGCGTGCGGCAGGCCTTCGGGCACGTCGTCGTGACCTCGACCGACGAGCAGGCCGGCGAAGTTGCGATGGGCTTCCGAGCGCAGAATCCCGGCGGGGCTCGGCTGGGTCGGCGACCACGCGCTCGCGGTGCTCGCGGCGCTGCCGCTCTTCGTCCTGCTCGTCGTCGCCGGCGCGCGAATGGCGGGCCGCCGCGACGACGCCGTCGTGCGAAGGGCCGCGATAGGCCTTGCTGTCCTCGAGCTTCTCCTGGCGCTCTGGGGGTACCAGCAGTTCGTCCCCGAGGTGGGAAAGGCCGATGGCAACGACGGCTTTCAGCTCGTGGAGCGCCTCGTGTGGGTGCGGTCGATCGGGTCGGAGCTTTACCTCGGCGTCGACGGCATCAGCGTCGCCCTCCTGCTCCTCGTCGCGGTGGTGTGGCTCGTCGCGGTCGTCGTCACGCCTCGACCTGGCACGCGGAGCGACGCGTACTTCTGCGGGCTGGCGTTGCTCGCGTCGGGCGTCGTCGGCTCGCTGGTCGCGCTCGACATCGTCGTTCTCTTCGCGGCCTGGCAGCTCGCGCTGGTCGCGCTGGTGATGCTCGTGGGGGGATGGGGCGGGTCGCGTGGGGAGCACGCCGCCGCCAAGGTCGCCATCTACGGCGCCATCGGCTCCGGCGCGCTGCTCGCCGTCTTCATGGCGCTGTCGCACGCCTCCAGTCGTGCGCTGCTCGTCGACGGCTCGGCGATAGCTCACACCATGTCGATCCCCGAGCTTGCGCGCACCTCGTTCGCGAACAAGGCGCCGATTCTGGGTTTTCCCTTCGTGGGCGTCGCGTGGGCGCTCCTCTTCGTCGCGGTCGCGACGGCGACTCCGCTCGTGCCGCTGCACGGCTGGCTCCCCGATGTGCTGGAGGAGGCACCCGCCGGGGCCGCGGTGCTCGTGGCGGGCGCCGCTGTCGTGCTCGGGCCCTATTTGCTCGTGCGCGTGGGGCTCGGCGCCATGCCCGAGGGTGCCCGATGGGCGGGGCCGTCGCTGGCCGCGCTCGGTGTGCTCACCGTGGCCTACGGTTCGCTTTGCGCGATGGCGCAGCGCGATCTTCGGCGCTTCGTCGCGTATGCCTCGATCGCGAGCGCGGGGGCCTGCTTGTTCGGAGTCGCGGGGTTCACGCCGCAGGGCATGGCGGGCGCCGTCGCGGGGCTCTTCGCGCACGGGCTGAGCGCCGCGATGCTCCTGGCGGCGGCGGCTGCTTTCGAGCAACGCGTCCGCGGCAGCAGCTTCGCTCGCGTCGCCGGTGTGGCTCACGACGCGCCGCTGCTCGGTATTCTGGTCGCCGTCGGCCTCGCGCTCTCGTTGGGGGTGCCGGGGCTGGCCGGGTTCTGGGGGACGCTGCTGGTGCTCGCCGGAGGCTTTCCGCGGCACCCCGTGCTCGCCATGCTGCTGGCGGCGGCTCTGGTCGCGGCGGCCGCCGCGCACGTGCGCGTCGCGCGCTTCGTGTTGGTGGCGCCCGGCGACGAGGCGGGCACCGGTTCGCGCGTGCGCGTCCCGGATGCGGGGCCGCGGGAGCTCGCGGTCCTCGTCTCGCTGGCGGTCCTGGCGCTGCTCCTGGGGGTTTGGCCGGTGCCGCTCCTGTCGCAGATCGCCGACGGCGTGCGCGACGCCGCTGCCGGCGTGGACGCCGCGGGCGCAGACCCGACCATGGGGTCACGGTAGGTCCTCTCGACCGGAAACCCCGACTACGACCCCGAAACGACTCAAGAGATCCGCGTTTCGTCCGTTCCAGGAGGGACAGCCAGCTGCTCGGCAGCGGCGTGTGACGGAGGCGTATGTACGGCGGACGAGGTGGTTCGACGGCGGGGTTCGTGTGCGCTTTGTTGGCCGTGGGCCTGGCGCCGGCCAGCGCCATGGCTTTCGAGGTGAAGCACACCGCGCACGGCCTCCCGGTGAAGTGGACGGCGACGAGCGTGGCCTACGTCGTCGACGCGAGCGTCTCCGCCGCGGTCCCCGGCGGTGGCGACGCCGTCCAGGCGGCAGCCAGCGCCTGGAGCGGTGCGGCGGGCGCACCTGCGCTCTCGACGACGGTCGGTCCGGGTGGCGGAGCCGTCGGCATCGACGGGCAGAACACCGTGCTCTTTGCGCCCGACGGCTTCGCGCCGGCCGGCAACGCGCTGGCGGTGACCGTTCTCAGCTACGAGGAGTCCACGGGTGCCATCGTCGACGCCGACATCGTCATCAACGGTAAGCATCGGTTCGCGGTGCTCTCGGCAGACGCTCGCGCGGGGGCCAACGTCACGCCGGTGTCGACCGAAGGCTCGTCGGACGACCAGGACGGTACGGGCGACGGCCGCCCGCGGTTCGACCTGCAGCACGTCGCGGCGCACGAAGTAGGCCACTCGCTGGGCATGGGCGACGTGCGTGAACAGCAGGGACCGCTGATGTACGCCTACACGTTGCCCGGCGACGCCAGCGTCCGGGCGCCAGAGACCGACGACGTGGACGGCCTCGAGCAAGTCTACGGTGGCTCCGCGCAGCGCGCGGGCTGCGGGAGCGCGAGTGTCGCCGGTGGCCGGTCGCGCCCCCTGGACTCCTGGGCTGCGCTCGTGCTCGCGCTCGCGGGAGCCTGGACCATCTCGCGCCGGCGCGCGCGCGTCCTTTTGCCGGTGTGGCCCGCGTGCGCGATCGTCGCCGTGCTTGCGGGCGGCTCCGAGCCGGCCCATTCCGCCCCCGCCGCCGTGCCGCTGGCGGCGGATGCCCTGGGCGACGTCGTCGCCGTCTCGACGTACGAAAGCGGGGGTGTGTTCCAGACTTCGCTCGACGTAGCCCCCAGTTCGTGCCGCACCGGGTCATGCCCCGCGGTTGCGCACGTGCAGGCTTGGGGCGGCACCCTCGGCGGCATCACCCAACAGGTGGGTGATCGCCCGGTGCCGCGCGTTGGAGATCGCGTCGCGGTCGCATTCGCAGGGCATTCGTTCACGGCCGGCACGATCCCCGCGATCGTCGGCAAAGGCGATGGGCCAGAAGCGGTTCTGGTCGCGCTTGTCGGGGAGCAGCCTTAAGCGGCTGACCAGCCCGTCCGTACCCACATGAGAGAGCACTCGATGGCGGCCAGTATGAAGCCCGAGGATTCGAACGGGATGCGCGGTCGTGCGACGCGCAGCGGTGAGCTTTATGCCGTCCGCGACGACCTCGCGGGTCTGCTCGCCCACGACCTGAAGACGCCGCTCGCCGCCATCTCGATGAACCTCGATTTCGTCATGGACGAGCTGGGAAGACAGGCGACCGGCGCCATGCGAAGCGCGCTGGAGGACTGCCGCTCCGCCAATGCACGCGCGATCCGCATCGTCAGCGACATGGCCGACGCCGTCCGCCTGGCCTCAGGCGAGCGTCGCGTCTCGATGACCGAGGTCGACGTCTCCGCTCTGCTGGGCGGCTTGGTGCGCGCCGCGGCGCCCGAGGCCTCGTCGCGCGGCGTCCGGATGGTCTGGCACGCAGACTCCGAGATGCTGCGCGCCGACGCCGACTTGCTCTCTCGCGCGCTCGACCGTCTCCTCGAACGCGCGCTCCGCCATGCGCGGGCCGGCGGAGCCATCGAGATCACGCTGCGATCGGCGACCGTCACGATACGCGTCCGGCCCGGACCGGCCGACGCGACGGACCCGACGCCCCCCGAGGCGGCGATGCGCGCTCTGGGAACGTACTTCGCCGAAGCGGCACTCCGTGCTCAGGGAGGAGCCGTCTGGACCGAGACGGACGCCGACGGCTCGCTCCTCTTTCTCGCGGCTCTCCACGGCTGAAGAGAGACCCGCCCTCGAAGCTTCCAGGCCGCGCTCAGTCCTTGAGCGCCTCGGCGCCGCCGATGATCTCCATCAGCTCCTTGGTGATGGCCGCCTGGCGTGCCCGGTTGTAGGCGAGCGTCAGTCTCGCGATCATCTCCTTGGCGTTGCGCGTCGCCGCGTCCATGGCGGTCATCTGCGCGCCGAAGAAGCTCGCCTGGCTCTCGAGGAGAGCTCGGTAGATGCTGATCTCGACGTACATCGGGACGAGCCGCTCGAGCAACGCTCCCTGGTTGGGCTCGTAGAGGAGGTCGCTCGGTGCGAGTTGCTCGTCGCGAGCGGGTGCGTCCCGGTCGGCATCGACGGGCAGCAAGCGCTCGAGCACGACCCGTTGCGTGATGGCGCTCTTGAACTCGCTGTAGGTGATGTACACGCTGTCGACTTCGCCCCGTTCGAAGCGCGGCACCAGCCAGCGCGCGACGAGCCGTGCCTTCTCGAGGTCGAGGCCGTCGTAGATTCGCGGGAAGTCTTGGACGACGTTCGCGTTGCGCCGGTTCAGGTATTCGCGGGCCTTGCGCCCGAGCGTCGCGAAGCGCACCTCGACCGAGGCGGCTTCCTTCTCGCGCCAGATGCGCTCGGCGTTCTTGTTGATGTTCGTGTTGAGGGCCCCGCAGAGCCCGCGATCGGCCGAGAGCACCAGAACGAGCGCGCGGCTCTCCGGACGACGCGCGAGCAGCGGATGAGGGGCTTCGTCCCCGCCGTCTTGGGAGGCCCGCATGGTGCGTGTCACCGATCGAGTGACCTCGGAGGTCTTCACGGCGTACGGCCGCAGCGCCACGATCCGCTGCTGGGCGCGCGTGAGGCGAGCGCCCGCGACCATCTTCATGGCGCGCGTGATCTTCTGCGTCGACTTCGTGCTCGCGATGCGCTTTCGAATGACTTTGAGCGAGGGCATGGCGCGCGATCCCGCTCCTAGCTCTTCTTCGAGGAGCCGCCGAACACCGTGGCGAACTCCGTCAGCGCGTTCTTGAGGGTCTTCTCGGTCTCGTCGTCGAGCGCCTTCTTGACGCGGATGGTCTCGAAGATCGCCGGGTACTTCTTCTCGATGAAGTCGCCGAGACCCTTCTCGTACGCCGCGATCTGCGAGACCTCGAGCTTGTCGACGTATCCGCGCGTGCCCGCGTAGATGATGACGATTTGCCGCTCGACGGCCAGCGGCGCGTACTGGCCTTGCTTCAGGATCTCGACCAGGCGAGCGCCGCGCTCGAGCTGGTCGCGAGTGACCTTGTCGAGGTCGCTGGCGAACTGCGCAAACGCCGCCATCTCGCGGTACTGCGCGAGCTCGAGCTTCATCTTCCCGGCGACCGCCTTCATCGCCTTGATCTGCGCGCTGCCGCCGACGCGCGACACCGAAATGCCGACGTTGATGGCGGGGCGCACGCCCGAATAAAAGAGGTCCGTCTCGAGGAAGATCTGGCCGTCGGTGATCGAGATCACGTTGGTCGGGATGTACGCCGAGACGTCACCCGCCTGCGTCTCGATGACCGGAAGCGCCGTGAGCGACCCGCCCGATCGCGGGTTCTTGACGAGGTGATGGGCGCCCTCGCCCTTCTCCTTGAGCTCGGCCTCCGCGCGATGTTTGCCGAGCTCGCCCTTGTGGATCTTCGCGTCGCCGCGCTTGTCCCAGTCCGTCACGTCCTTCTTCACGACGGCCCACTCCTCGGCCATCTTCGCGGCGCGCTCGAGCAGTCGAGAGTGGATGTAGAAGACGTCTCCCGGGTAGGCCTCGCGTCCCGGCGGGCGGCGCAGGAGCAGCGAGAGCTGGCGATAGGCAACGGCCTGCTTGGAGAGGTCGTCGTACACGCAGAGCGCGTGCCGCCCGCTGTCGCGGAAATACTCGGCCATCGTGACGCCGGTGTACGGCGCGATGAACTGCAGCGGCGCCATCTCGCTGGCGCCCGCCGTGACCACGGTCGTGTACTCCATCGCGCCGTGCTGGGTGAGCTTGTCGACGACGCTCGCGACGGTCGACTGCTTCTGCCCGATGGCCACGTAGAAGCAGAAAACGCCCTGCCCCTTCTGGTTGATGATCGTGTCGATCGCGACGGCCGTCTTGCCGGTCTGCCGGTCGCCGATGATGAGCTCGCGCTGCCCGCGGCCGATGGGAACCATCGAGTCGATCGCCTTGAGACCCGTCTGCAGCGGCTCCTTCACCGGCTGCCGGGCCAGGATGCCCGGAGCCTTCAGCTCGACGCGACGGCGGTGTGCCGTGTCGATGGGGCCCTTACCGTCCACCGGGTGGCCGAGCGCGTTCACGACGCGGCCGACGAGCGCCTCGCCCACCGCCACGTCGAGAATGCGGCCCGTGCGCTTGACGACCGAGCCCTCCTTGACGTTGGTCACGTCGCCGAAGCACGCGGAGCCGACGTTGTCGGCCTCCAGGTTGAGCACCAGCCCCATGAGATTGCCGGGGAATTCGAGCAGCTCGCCCGCCATGGCACCCTCGAGGCCATAGATGCGCGCGATGCCGTCGCCCACGCTGAGAACGGTGCCGGTCTCCGTCGTGAGGGCGGCCTTCTCGTAGTTTTGAATCTGCTTCTTGATGATCGCGGAGATCTCTTCGGCGCGAAGCTGCATCGGTTCCTCGGAGTCCTCGTTCGGCTGGGGAGGGCTAGGCGTTGGGCAAGAGAGAGTCTTTGAGCGACTGCAGCCGCGAGCGCAGGCTGCCGTCGAGAATGCGGTCGCCGATTCGCGTGACGACGCCGGCGATGAGCGAAGGGTCGGTCACCTTGTCGACGACCACGCGCTTGCCCGTCATCTTCTCGAGCTGCGCCTGGAGGCGCGCGTAGTACGCCTCTGCAAGCGGCACGGCCGTCGCGACCTCGGCGCGAAGGACACCCTTGCGCGCGTCCGCGAGCTCGCGGAGCGTTCTCGCCAGGTGGGGCAGCGTCTTGGTGCGCCGGCGGTCCACGAGCAGGAGCAGCGCGTGCCGCGTCGTCGTCGTGGCGCCCATCTGGCCGCACAGCTCGCTCATGACCGCCCGCTTGGCGGCGTGGGACACGAGCGGATTCTCGAGTGCGTTGCGAAGCTCGGGGCTGCTCTCCCAGGCGCTGGCGATGGCCCCGAGCTCCTCGACCAGCTTGTCGAGGTTTCCGTCTTCCAGGCCCAGCTCGAGTAGAGCTTGCGCATAGCGGCGGGCGACGATGGAGACGCTCATGACGATTCACCGGCCTCGGGTCGGGGGGCGCGCGTGCTCTCCGGCGAGCCCCTCTTGCCGCCCAGATCGGCCAGGTAATCCTCGGCGAGGCGCTCTTGGTCCGCCGCGGTCACGCGCGTCTGCAAGAGCTCCTCGGCGGCGAGCACGGCCGCCTCGACCGTGTCGCGCAGCAGGTCCTGGCGAATCTGCTTGAGCTCCTGGACCACCAAGAACTCCGCGTCCTTGCGCATGCGCTCGGCCTTCGCTTCGGCCTCGGCCACGATGCGGTCTCGCTCGGCCTCGGCCGCGCGCACCAGACCCTCGCGCGCCATTCGCATCTCGTCCTCGAGCTTCTCGAGCTTCGCCTGGTAGGTCTTGGCGCGCGCCTCGGCCTCCTGCTTCATGCGCTGCGCTTCCTCGATGTCCTTGGCGATCGAGTCACGCCTCGCCTGCAGGGCTGCGGCGATGGGGCGCTTGCCGAGCACGTAATAGCCGGCCGCCAGGATCGCGAAGTTGACGAACATCGCGACGAAGGGCGGCGTCGCCGTGCCAAACTCCGTCCAGTTGATGGGCGCGGGCCCTTCGTGTTCCTCTTCGGACGCGGGGGCCTCCGTCGACTCCCGCGCCGGCGCCGACACCCGCGAAGCGGCCGACGAGTGCCCGCTGCGAGCCGCGGCCCACACCGACCACGCCGTGACGAGCGCCATCGCCAGGAGTACCGTCCGCCGTTTCACGGCTGCACCTCCCGCCCGAGAACGCGCCCGGCGAGCTCGCGCGCCATCGACGTCGCGTCGGCCTTGAGGGCCGCCCGCGCTCTCTGCGCCTCGGCCTGCGCGGCTCGCTTGCCGTCGTCGACGACCTTCGCCGTCGAGGTACGCACGGCGCTCAAGATTTCTTGCTCGCGCTTGAGGGCCTCGGCGCGGATTTTTTCGCGTTCGGTGCCGGCGGCGGCGCGCGCCTTGGCCATTTCGGCCTCGTACCGGGCGAGCGCGGTCGACGACTTTTCGTCGATGCGCCGGGCCTGGAGCTTCGCCCCGTCGATGCGCTTCTCGCGCTCCTCGAAGAGCTTGAGCATCGGATCGAAGAGGACGGGCTTGAGGATGAGCGTCAGGCCGATGAAAAGCACAGTCTGGACGACGAACGTCAGGTCGACGTCGACGTTGATGGCCTGGGGCGCGACCGCGAGTGAGGCGAGGAGCATGCGTTCCGGTCGATAGGGGAGGAGAGTCGCCGGGGCCAGTAGCACCGCGCAGCGCGGCTGTCCATTGTGGTCGGTGCGCAGCCTATCGCTTCGCACCTCGCCGTGCCTTCTTCTTCGGTGCGACACCGTACGGCGTCTGGGGGGCGCTCCGGCTCGCGACCAGCACGGGGATGCCGTCGTGCATCTCGGGGTGAACACTCGCCAGCCCCTCGCCGCGGGCGAAGCCGCCGAGATCGCCCGGATGCGCGTCCATCCACTCGCTGAACCGTTTCCAGAAAGCGATGGCCTCCTGGCTGGGCAAAGGCTCGCCGTCGAGCAGGACTTGGAGGGCACTCATGGCGCGGACCCGTCGTGACGGCTCACAGGATGCCGAACTCCTTCAGGCGACGGTAGAACGTTCGGCGCGGTACCCCGATCATTTTGGCGGCCTGGACGCGGTTCCAGTTGCAGGCGGTGAGCGCGCTCAAGATGCGCTCGCGCTCGGCCGCCTTGAACTCGGCCTGGTTGCCGGCGTGTGCCCCCGACGGTGGCGGGACACTGGGCCGCGCACGCGCCTCGCCCGGGGGCGACGACAGTCGGGCGATGGGAGAGGGCAGCTCGATGTCTGCGGCGGGGATTTCGGTCTTGTCGCTCATCAGCCATGCGCTGAGGAGAACGTGCTCGAGCTGCCGCACGTTCCCGGGCCACGGGTACGCGCACAGCTTGCGCAGGGCTTCGCGCGAGAGCGTCTTTCGGTCGCGGTGATAGCGCGCCGCGAAGAGCGACAGAAAATGGTCGATGAGCGGCGGGATGTCTTCCACGCGCTCGCGCAGCGCGGGAACGCGCAGCTCGACGACGTGCAGGCGATAGAAAAGATCGTCCCGGAAGGTGCCGGCGGACACCATTTGTTCGAGGTCGCGGTTGGTCGCGGCGATCACGCGAACGTCGACCGCCTCTTCCTGCGTGCCTCCGACCGGGCGTACGCACTTTTCCTGGAGAGCCCGTAGCAGCCCCGCCTGCATCTTGGGCGGCATCTCGCCGATCTCGTCCAAAAGGAGGGTTCCGCCGTCGGCCTCCTGGAAGAGACCGCGGCGATCGCGATCGGCGCCCGTGAAGGCCCCCCGGGTGCTGCCGAAGAGCTCCGACTCGAGCAGGTTCGCGGGGATGGCGCCGCAGTTGACCCCCAGGAACGGCTTCTTCGCACGCTGCCCGGCATTGTGAACCGCGCGTGCGACCATCTCCTTGCCGGTGCCGCTCTCGCCCGTGATGAGGACCGGGACGTCGGTGTCCTTCACGCGATCGATGAGGGCGTACAGCCGCCGCATCGAGGCGCTCGTGCCCACGAGCCCCCCATACCCGAAGTGGTTCCGCAGCTCGGCGCGCGCTTGCTTGAGGTCGCGGCGAGCCTCCGCGAGCTGCACGGTGCGCTTGCCGAGCAACCGGGCGACCTGGTCGTGGGCGGCCGCCAGGTCGGCGTTGGCCCGCGCCAGCTCGTCGGCGCGCTCGCGATTCTCGGCCAGCAGCCGTGCGTTCTCGATGGCGATCGCCGCCTGGTCCGCGAAGGCGCACAGCGTGGGCAGCTCCTGCTGGAAGCGCACGCCCGGGCGGACGCGCGTCTCGACGTAGAGCGCGCCGATCGTGCGGCCGAGCGGGGGCGCCCCGCGGATGGGGACGCACGCGATCGACTGGATGGCGAGATTGTGCACGCTGACCGCTTCGGCGAGGCGTTCGTCGTCGCGCGCGCTCATCGTCACGACCGGTTCGCCGCTCTCGACGACGCGGTCGGCGACCGACCGCGAGAAGCGCGCGTGTGGCTCGTCGACGCCCGAGCGGAGACGCGCAGCGTGCGCTTCGAGCTCGCCGCGCTCGCCGATCAGCACGACGAAGCCCCGCTCGGCCGCGAGGAGAGCCACGGCGTGATCGGTCACGCGTTGGAGCAGGCGGGGAACGTCGTGCTCCATGGCCAGCTCCCGCGTGATCTCGAGGACTCGCGACAGGCGGTCTTCGTCCGGGCGCGGGCCGGTGAAGAGGGACGTCGTGCCCGGGGTGGCGCCCTGGCTGCGGCGCAGCGCGGCCGATGCCGCCCCCGGCACGAGCACCGGCGCGAGCGCGGGGAGCAGACCCGGCGCGACGACGGTCGCCGTGTGCGCCTGGCGCAGCGCGCGCCGCCGCGGATCGTCCCAGAACACCTCGCGCAGGTCGCGCGGGAGCTTCGCGGCGGTCTCTTCGAGCATGGCCAGCGCCGCCTCCGTGTCGCGGCGCGCGGTCGCCACGCTCCCCTGCGTCGCGGCGAGCCGCGCGCGCGCATCGAGGGCCTGCCACGCCCACTCGCGCCTGCCGCCGGTCCGCGCGAGGTCGATGGCCGCGTCGAGGCAGCGCCGGGCGGCGTCCTCGTCGCCCTCCAGGTGCGCGAGCAGCCCGCGGACGAGCTCCGCGAGCGCCGCGTCCTGACCGAAACCTGCGTCGCCGAGGCCCGCGCGCACGGCCTCGAAGCGCGCACGAAGCGCCGGCCGGTCCCCGCCCTCGCGCAGGCGTGCGAGCAGCCCCTCGAGACGCGAGTCTGCGGCGTCGTGCGTGCGGCCCTGCGCCTCCCACGCGCGCGCCGTGCCCTCGTAGAGACGCGCCGCGCGTTCGAGCTCGCCTGTTCGCGCCGCGTGCTCGGCCTGCAGACCCAGAAGCTGCGCGTTCGCGCTCGGCGAGAGGTCGCTCTGGCCCGCGGCGAGCTGGTCGATCGCCGCGCGCGCGCGCGCCCAGCGGCCGAGGTATAGATCGAGGTTGGCCAGGTTGAGCAGCGCCTGCGTCACCGCCGCGCCGCTGCCTGCGCGCCGCCCCATGTCGACGGCGGCCTCCAGGTGCACGAGCGCCTGCGCGAGATCGCCCTCGGCCTGCGCGAGGCTCGCGAGGTTCAAGCGAGTGGCCGCGACCGTGGCCGCGTCGCGAGCCTTCTCGGCCGCGGTGAGCGACGCCTCGTAGGCGGCGCGGGCGTCGGCGGCACGACCGGCTCTCTGATGCGCGATGGCCTGCGACCCGAGCGCGACCGCCTCCACGCGCGGTTCGCCGGTGGCGCGCGCGACGCGGACGGCCTCGCCGAGCGCCTCGCGAGCCGCGCTGTCGTCGCCCGTGAAAGCCAGCGCCACCCCGCGTACGCTGAGCGCGTCGGACGCGAGCGGATCCTCGCGTCCCGTTTCGAGCACCTGCTGCGCGAGGTCGATCGCCTCGGCGTACTGGCCCGCTCGCAGGCACACGCGCGCGCGGGACGCTTGCCACGCTCGCCGGCACTTGCCGGCGAGCGCAGCCTGCTGGACGGCGTCGAGCTCCGCGAGAGCCCCTGCGGCGTCCCCCCGCCCGAGCGCGATGCGCGAGCGCGCCAGACCCAGCCGAACGCGCTCGGCGTCGTCGCGCGGCTTCCCGAGTGCGTCCAGCTCGCGTGCGGCTTCGTCGAAGCGCCCCATGGTCAGCGCTCGGTCGGCTGCGTCGAGCGTCTGCTCGCGGTCGGGCGCGGTGCGAATGCGGTCGGCGGCGACCGGGGAGGCGCCGTCGACGCTCGTGCCGCCCGGCGAGTGGCCGCTCACCCGCAGCGCCGCGTCGACGTCTTCCGTCGACACGACGGCGCGCCCGGCCAGCTGCTTCACCGCCGCGCGGAGCGCCCCTGGGCGGCCGCCGACGCGCGCGATGAGATGCCCGCGAAGTGCGTCGGGCAGAGATGGCACCGACCGCTGGAGGAGCTCGGCCAGCGCTCGCTCGTCGAGGGGCGGCACGAGGAAGGACACGCAGCGCTCTCGCGCCAGCTTCCCGACGGCTTCGTGCGACCCGACGACGACGAGACGCGCGCCGGCTTGCGACGCCCTCGCCAGGGCTTCCCTCGCGGCGTCGTCGAGCTGCGCCGCGTCGTCCACGATCACGATGAGCGGTGGGCCCCAGCCGTTCGGCGGGGGAGCGCTCGAGCCCCCGCGGCCGTTGCTCGATGCGGGCGTCGTGCCGAGCAGGTTCTCGTGCTGGCCGAGCTCGATCTCGACCGCCTCGCGTGTCGACATCCCGCTCGCGGGGGCCTCGATGAGCGCCACGCTCCGCCCTCGCAGGCTCAGGGTCCACGCGAGGCGGCGCACCAGGGTCGTGCGGCCCGAGCCTCGGGGTCCCTCGATGGCGATGGCCGTGCCCGCGCCGCGCGAGAGCGCCTGCTCGAGCAGGGCTTGCGAGGTCGCCTCGAGGCCCACGACCGGCCACGCCGGCTCGTCGGTCGCGGCGCTCGCCGGCAGCCCGGCGCCCAGGCGAAGCGCGCTCGCCAGCTCGTCCACGCTGGGCCAGCGTCCCGTGGGAGACGGCTCGGTGGCGCGGGCCGCCACCTTCGCGAGCGCCAGGCGCGCGTCTTCGTGCAGCTCGTCGCCGCGCCGGGCGAGCGCTTCGCTCAGCGTCGCGCCGAGCGCGTACACCTCCGCGCGCACGGTCAGCGGCTCGCCCTCGAACAGCTCGGGCGCGGCGTACTTGGGCGTGAGCCCCTGTGCGCGGCTGCCTCCCTCGCGCCAGGGTGCGGCCAGGCCGAGGTCCACGAGCGTGCCGCGCCCCCCTTGGCCCACGATGATGTTGGCCGGCTTCAGGTCGCCATGCAGCAGCCCGGCACGGTGCACCACCGTGAGCTGGTCGCACGCGGTCGCGATGGGCTCGAGCCACGGCCCGTCCTCGTGCTGCAGCGCCTCGTCCAGGCTGCGCCCGACGACCATCTCGCGGACCATGTAACGGCGACCGTCGGGCAGCGCGCCGAACGCCATGACGCGCGGTACGCCCAGCCCTTCCAGGCCGCTCAGCGCGACCGCCTCGCGCACGAGCGCGTCGATCTCCGCCGGTCCGGCGTCGCTCGAGAGCACTTTCAGCGCCAGCTCGCGACCGCTCACCCGGTCGCGGACGGACCACACCTCGCCCCCGCCGCCGGCGCCGAGCCGCTGCACCGGTTCGTAGCGCGGCGGAAGAGAGAGCACTGAAGCGATCATAACGCGGTTTGGCGGCAATCGGACGAGCGCCGCACGCCGGGTGGACGCTAGGCCTCTTGCTGAAAGCTCAGCTGCGGGAGGCTCCGGCCCCCGCCATGCTCCTCATTGAGGTGCCGTCTCGTCGTGCGTCGTCGGGGTGCCCTCGGCTCCCGGGCTTCCCGGCTTGGTCGTCTGCTCGAGACCGTAGTCGCCTCCGAGCCCCAAGAAGAATCCTGTCAGCGAGAAGCCGACGTTGAAGCGCATCTCGAATTGCTTCACGGGCTTCCACCGGATGCCGAGCTGCGGAACCGCGACGTGCGGGAAGATGATCGGCACCGGCCCGCCGATGCCGTGGGACTCCTCGTAACCGCCGACCTTCGCGACGGTCGCGTTCTGGTGGGCACCGACCGCGCAGCTCGAGCCGGACTGCTGCGTCTGGCATTGCGAGAAGCGCCTTCCCGAGCTCGATGTGAGCGACCCCCCCGTGGGATTGTCGTACACCCAGTCGTTCTTCAAGCTACCGAAAAGGACGCCGAGGCCGAAGCCGAAGCCGTACTCGAAGTCCCAGTGGTGATCGCTCGTCGAGGGGCACGGACCACGCCTCGTCGAGGCCGATGAAGAGCGCGCCCAGGCTGCTGTTGACGACCGACCAGTTCGAGGCCTGGTCTACCGGCGGGGTGCCGTTCTTCTGCTCGAAGAGGGTGTCGCCGAAGCCGAACGTCTGGACGACGATCCACGGAATGACCGACTGCCCGTCTTTGCGCATGTCGAGCTCGGCGCCGATCGTGTGCGAGACGAACGTGGCCCCCTCGTTGGCGAAGAGGTTGACCATGAACTGCGGAATCACGGTCACCCGGTAGCGCGCGCCGACGAAGTAGTAGCGCTGGCCCGGCTTCTCTTTCGTGTCCGTCGAGGGCTCCGGCGGCGGGTTCTCCGAGGCGGCCGACGTCGCCGCCTTGTCGGGTTTCTTCGCCGTGTCCTCGTCGGACGGGGGAGGAGGCGGAGGCTCAGGCGTGGGCTCGGGGGCCGGCTCTGCCGTAGGTGCGGGCTTCGCGCCTTTCTTCTTCTTCGGCTTCTTCGGCGTGGTCGTGGTGGTTGTGTCCGAGGTCGTCTGCGCCAGCGCGAGCGGCGCGGCCACGAGGAGAACGAGCAGCGTCGCGAGCCATGCGACCGAGGCCGAGACCGACCGGCCGTGAGGAACGAGCCGGGCACGAAAGGTTTTCATTCGCGATTCCCCATAAGGTGAACGGACGAGTCGCAGCGTTTGGCGCGCGGGATGCTACACTAGAGTCAGGCTCGCCGGGGAGGAGCCACAAACTCATCGCGCCGGGGCCTCACACGTGATCCTCCACGGCAAAATCGTCGAACAAGTCGTCGATTGGGACGCGGTGAGCGCGTTCCAGAAAGAAATCGTCGTTACCAGCGGAAGTGTCCCGCTGGCGATGGTGCGAAAGCGCGACGCCACACCCGGCTCTGCCGGAGGCAACGGCGGCACGCTGGCGCCGGTGCTCCTCGTGCACGGCTTCGGGCAAAACCGCTACGCGTGGCACCTGCCCGCGCGCAGCCTCTCGAATTACCTCGCGCGCGGCGGCTTCGACGTCTTCAACCTCGACTTGCGAGGGCACGGCCGCTCGCGTCACCTGGGCGCGCGCCGGTGCGGCGGAATCGACGACTACGTGCGGGACGACTTGCCCGCCGCCGTCGAAGAGGTGCAGCGCCTCTCGGGCAAGCGACGTGTCTGGATCGTCGGCCACTCGCTCGGCGGCCTCGTCGCTTACGCGGCGGCGCCCCGGCTCGACGGCGCCGTGGCCGGCCTCGTCTCGCTCGGCAGCCCGTACCACCTTTCGCGCGGGTCACTCACCCTCGGCGCCCTCGCCTTCTTCTTCCGCGCGCTCGCCATCGCGCGCTTGCCGAACGCGCCGCTGCCGCTCGCGCCGGTCGGGCTCACGATGAGCCTCCTGCGCCGCTTCGCCGAGAGCCCGCTCTATCCGCTCCCGCTGCGCGGGTGGCACGCCGGCTCGCTCGAGCCGCACGTGCTCGAGCAGCACTTCCGGCTGGCGTTCGATCGGGCGGCCCTCGCCGAGATGACGGACTCTTCGTGTGGGGCAAGGAGGGCCGCTTCGGCGGGCGGGACTCCGACTACGTGGAGCGGTTCGAGGGAATGGACGTGCCGCTGCTCGTCGTCGCGGGCGCCAACGACGACCTCGCGCCTCCCGCGGCAGTCCGCCCCGGGTTCACGCGCAGCCGATCCCGCGACAAGACGTACCGCGCGCTGCCCCTCGGCCACATCGACCTGCTGGTCGGGCGCGACGCGCCGCTGATGACGTGGTCGCTCATCGAGGGATGGCTGAAGAAGCGAGCCGCGGCGTAGCGCTCTATTCGGCCGCGTTCGTCTTCTTCGCGGCAGACCGCTCGCCACTCGAGTTCGCCTTCAGGCGCGAAACTTCCTCTTCCAGGCGCCGCACGGTGCGCCGCAGGTCCTTCACTTCGCCCTCCGTAGCCAGCGCCATCGCCTTCGCGATGCCCTCGACCTGCTCGCGCGCAAACGTCTGCGCCTTGCCGGGGACGCTCATCGCCGTCATCACGGCCTTCATCACGCGGTCGTCCTGCATCAGCTTCATGACGCGCGGATCGCTCATCAGCTTCATGCCCTGCTTCATCAGGGTCTTCTTGAAGGAGCTCATCGAGGGATGCCTGGGGTGTACGCCGCCGCGGGTCGCTGCGCAAGGGCCGGTCCGAGCCCAGCTGCGGCAGCGATCCACCTCGACCACCCGCTCGATGACTCGACGAAATCTAGAACGCATCCGACAACTCTCTTGGAACCGGTCAGAGACGAGGCGGGGGCGGGAGTTCGGGTTTTGTCGGGCATGCCGGCCCTTTGCAGGGAACGGGGCCGCGCCGCTGGCGGCCGCACGGGGCCCAGGTCCGCGCGGCCCCTGTACGAGTCGGGGCATCCCCGAACAAAACCCGAACTCCCGCTCTCGACGCGGCTCGCGTCAGGGGGCGGTGTACATGCGTCTCCGAAGGCACCGCGACGCATGGCGGGGGAGGCGCGTTCGGATGTCGCGGAAGGGCAGCCGAACGCTTCGCATGCGGCGGTGCATCCTGCGGAGGGGGATGCTCACGCGAGGGATGCGGGCGCGATTCCGGCGGATACGGTTGCGTACGCGAGGGAAGCGGTCACGCGTCGTGCGTGAACGACCAGGATTCCCGGTAGCAGTTTGAACCAGGAGCTTGGGAAACACTTTCCGGCTCCAGGAGAGTGCCGTTCAGGAGGTTCGAACGCGCTCTCCGACGAGTCAGTTCGCGGGCGGCTTCGCGGAGGCGCGACATCCGAACGCGGCCCCCCGCCATGCGTCGCGGGCCCTCCGAGACGCATGTACAGCGCTCCCTGACGGCGAGCCCCGTCGATAGCGGGAGTTCGGGTTTTGTTCGGGCATGCCCCCGCCTCGTACAGGGGCCGCGCGGACCTGGGCCCCGTGCGGCCGCCAGCGGCGCGGACCCGTCCCCTGGAAAGGGCAGGCATGCCCGAACAAAACCCGAACTCCCGCCCCCGCCCTCGCCTCGAACGCATCCGACTCGCGTGGCAACGGGTCAGTTGCCGGACGCGTTCTAATCCTTCGCGTCGCCCCGCGCGAAGATCGACGCGACGTAGTTGAGCACGTCGGTCGCGCTCACCTCGTTGTAGCCGAAGTTCTTGATGAGGCTCGACTTGATGATGTCGATCTTCTCCTGGGTGTCCTTGTCGACGACCGCGGAGACGAGCGTCTTCAGCTTGATGCTGTCCTTCTGGTCCTCGAAGAGCTTGAGCTCGAGGGCCCGGCGCAGGCGGTCGTTCGTGTTCCACTCGAACTTCTTGCCCTCGACCGCGAGCGCGCCGATGAAGTTCATGATCTCGCGGCGGAAGTCGTCCTTGCGGTTCTCGGGGATGTCGATCTTCTCCTCGATCGACCGCATCATGCGCTCGTCGGGATCCTCGTCCTGGCCGGTGTAGCGGTTCTTCACCCGCTCCTTGAGCGTGAAGGCCTTGATGTTGTCGATGTAGTTCGCCGCGAGCTTGTTGATCGCGTCCTCGTCGGCGCTGATGGCGCGCTGCACCTCGTTCTTCACGATCTCTTCGTACTCGCGCTTCACCATCCCGATGATCTCGGCGAAGCGCTTGCGCTGCTCGTCGCCCGTGATGAGCGAGTGGTGCCGCAGGCCCTTCTCGAGCTCGTTCAGCACCATGAACGGATTGATGGTGCCCTCGCCGGACTCGTTGACGAGCGCGTTCGAGATCTTGTCTTGCACGTAGCGGGGCGAGATGCCCTCCATGCCCTCGCGCTTGGACTCCTTGCGAAGCTCCTTCACGGTGTCCTGCGTGTAGCCGGGCAGCACCTTGCCGTCGTAGAGCTTCATCTTCTGCACGAGCGACAGGTTGTGCTTCTTCGGGTCCTCGAGGCGCGTGAGCGCGGCCCACATCGCGGCCACTTCGAGCGTGTGCGGCGCGATGTGCTTGCCCTTGATCTTCGTGACCGTTGAAGTCCTTCTCGTAGATGCGGATTTCTTCGGTCAGCTTCGTGATGTACGGGATGTCGATCTTGATGGTGCGGTCGCGCAGGGCTTCCATGAACTCGTTGTTCAGGAGCTTCTTGTACTCGGCCTCGTTGGTGTGGCCGATGATGACCTCGTCGATGTCGGTCTGCGCGAACTTCTTCGGCTTGATCTTGTGCTCCTGCGTCGCGCCGAGGAGATCGTAGAGGAACGCGACGTCGAGCTTGAGGATCTCGATGAACTCGAGGATGCCGCGGTTCGCGATGTTGAACTCGCCGTCGAAGTTGAACGCGCGCGGGTCGCTGTCGGAGCCGTACTCGGCGATCTTGCGGTAGTTGATGTCGCCCGTAAGCTCGGTCGAGTCCTGGTTCTTCTCGTCTTTCGGCTGGAAGGTGCCGATGCCGACGCGATCCTTCTCCGAGAGCGTCATGCGCCGCACGCGGATGTGCTTGGCGACGACCTTCGCCCAGTCGCCCTCGTATTTCAGCATGAGCGCCTTGAAGATGAAGCGGCTGGCCGGATCGAGATCGCCGTCGACGCGCACCTTGAACTTGTCGTTCGACAGACCAAGCTGGTCGATGGCCTTCGCCCGCCAGTCCGGCGGGATGAGCCGCAGCGGCTCCTCGTTCATCGGGCTCGGGAACCGGTCGACGTCGTTGTTGATGCCGGTCTCGGCCAGGCCCACCCATTCGAACGTGAAGAGCGCGCCGTCCGGCGAGCGCGAGTATTGCTCCGCCCCCTGCTTGAGGAGGCGCGCGATGGTGCTCTTCGAGGAGCCCACCGGCCCGTGCAGGAGGATGACGCGCTTCTCCGGGCCGTATCCCTCGGCGGCGGCCTTGAGCACGTGCACCAGGCGCATCAGCGGGATGTCGAGGCCGAAGATGGCGTTGGCGCCGGCGTTCTGCTCGTCCTTGAAGAAGTTGTAACGGACGAGCTTCTTCTTGTTGTCGATGTACTCCTCGGTCCCGTAGCTGATGATCATGTCGTAAAGCCGCTGGTACGCGTTGCGCGTCACCTGCGGCTTTTCGCGAACGATTCCCAGGTACTCCTCGAAGCTGCCTTCCCAGTGCAGCTCGCGATACAGCTTGAAATCCTGCATCGCGGCGATGCGTTCGGTCATGTTGGTCAGGCGGGTCTCGGCCATCGGCGTCCTCGCTCGGGGCGTAGGCAGCGTGCCCCGAGCAACCACCATATCACTCGTGCCGGCCTGCGAAAGAGTCGCCCGGGTGGGATAATGGCCGCGGGGCGGCGAGCCCCGGTCAGCGCGGGGCGGTGCGGGGCGCTGTGCCTCGAGCTTTTTCACGTGCTCGCGTGGTCGCGCGAAAGCCCGCAGTCTGTGCGTCGTGCCTGCCAGGCTCGGGCCTTGCACCTCGTGCGTGTCAGAGGCGCACATGTCCCGCTACTGCCACTCCCCGCGTAGACGTAGCGTTCGAACCGTCCTCGCCCCATTGGCTCCGCTCGCTCTCGCGCTCTCCACGACCCTCTTCGCCACGGGATGCGTGGAAGAGGAGTCGGAGGCCCGCCCGCCCGCGTACCCGCAGCCGATTGGCTACACGCATGCGGCTCAGCCCGCAGCGCCTCAGGCAGAAGCCGAACAGGCGCTGCTGCCGGAGCCCTCGGCGCAGACCGTGATGCAGCCGGCCTCACCTGGTGACTCGCCGGAGGTGGTCATCGGCGACGACGAGTCCGCCCAGGCTGCGCAGAACGCACCCGCTCAGAACGCGCCTGACGCCCCTCCCGTTGATGTCGGGTACGCCGACACGGATCCCGCCGCCCTCACCGACTTCCGTGGCGCGCTCGATTCCGTACGGAGCGTGGGAGGAAGACGCGACGTACGGGACCGTCTGGGTGCCTTCTCCCTCGGCGGTGGGCGCCGACTTCACGCCGTACGTGACCGCCGGCCACTGGGCCTACGACGACAGGTACACCTGGGTGAGCGATTACTCCTGGGGATGGGCTCCCTTTCACTACGGGCGCTGGGTGTCGGTCGGAGGCGTCGGCTGGGAGTGGATTCCGGGCCGCGCCTATGCCGGCGCGTGGGTGTCGTGGCGGTACGGCTCGGGCGACTGGGCGTACGTCGGCTGGGCGCCGCTCGCGCCCACATGGTGCTGGCGAGGCGGCTATCCTGCGGGCGTGGGGTACGCGCCGCGCGCACCGTACGCGTACGTCGGAAGCGGCGATTTGTTCTCACCCTCGGTGGGAACGCGCGTTATCGCCGGCCCGCAGGCCGGCGTCATCGGGGCGCACACGGTGGCGTCGCCCACCGTGAACGGTCCGTCTCCGTCCACGCTGAGAATCCCGGCTTCGACGATCGCCAGCGGGTCGGTGAGCCTGGCGAACAACCGGGGCGTTGCGCTGGCGCGCGCGTTTTCCCACGCAAACTCCGCGGTCGGCATGGGCGCGCACGCGCCTCAGGCGGTCGCGCCGCGGGTTGCGGCGGCGAGCTTTGCGGGCAACCGCGCGGCGGTCCGCGTTCCGGCGTACGCGCCGCCCGCGCCGTCGCACTTCGGAGGCAGGCTCGGCGGAGGGTTCAGCGGCAGTGGCGTCGTGAACGCGCCCGGATACGGTAGGCCGCACTTCGCAAGTCCGCCGCGCGGGGTGCCCAGTTATGCGGGCGCTTCGCGCCCGACCTTCAGCGCACCGGCGATGACACCTCGACTGGGAGGCTCGGTGTCGGGTTACCGCGCGCCGGCCGCCGGTGGGGGGGCACGCTACGTGCCTTCTGCGCCGACTGGCGGAGGCCACACGAGCGGTGGATACTCCGGCGGAGGATTTCACACGGGCGGCTTTTCGGGTGGCGGCACGCTAGGCGGCGGAGGCGGCGGCTTTCACGGTGGTGGCGGGGGTTCCCACGGCGGTGGCGGCCGGCGCTGAGCAGCGGTAGCAACGACCCACTCGGGTAGGACGCAGGAGGGACGACGGATGTCACCTTGTTCGGCTTGGGTTCGCGCGTTGGGTTTGTCTTTCGGTGCGGGAGCGTTCGCGCTGGCCATCGGCTGCGGCCCCGCGACCGGCGATGGCGGCGGCTACGCATCGCCCGGGGGCTACTCGTCGGGCGGGGGCTCCTCTTCGAGCGGCGGTAGCAGCGCCGGCTCCACGAAGCCGATGCTCGTCGTCGTGGACGCGGACCGCACGATGAACGCCTCGCCGGGCGCCGGTGTGGGCGTTTTCAGCGAGTACCGAGCCGGCGGCCACTGGCACGTCTGGTGGACCTGCGACACGAACAAGACCAACCAGTCGTGCAGCTTCGACGTGGCCGTGTCGGTTGCGAGCGGCGCCATCACGAATGTCGCCAGCGTCGCGTTCGCGGCGGCCGACAGCGTGAGCCAGGCGAGCGCCAGCGTGGTCGATGCGGTGACGACCACCACCACCAGCGCCCAGGGAGTGACGTTCGACGCGCCCGCCGGCGCGACGATCACGATTGACGCGCAGATGGACGGGCAGCGCGACGGCTCGTTCCTCTTCTTCGTGCAAGACGGCAAAATCAACGGCGGCTACACCGGGATGCTGACCGATCCGCTCATGCTTCAGCCGTCGGCGCCCTGAGCTGGTGAGGGTCGTCGTCGGCCTCGGCGCGAACCTCGGCGATTGGCTCGCGACGATGCGGGCGGCGGCGCAGGAGCTCGGCCGCGTGGCGAGCGTTCTGAGGTCGTCGCGTGTCTTCGAAACGGCGCCCGTCGGGCCGGCTCAGCCGCTGTTTCTCAACGCGGCCGTGCTCCTGACGTGGGAGCGCTCGCCCGAGGAGCTGCTTCGCGAGCTTCTGTCCATCGAGTCGCGCCTGGGACGTGTGCGTCGCGAGCGCTGGGGGCCGCGCGCGATTCGATTCGGACTTCTGGTGGGCAGAGGGCATCGCGACCGAGAGCGCCGAGCTCACCGTGCCGCACCCGCACCTGCGCGAGCGCGCGTTTGCGCTGATGCCGCTGCTGGACGTAGCGCCCGACGCGGGCGACCCGAGGACCGGCGAGCCGTACGCGAGCGTGCTGGGCTCGCTCGGAGTCGCGCCCGGGGACGTCCGGCCGACAGCGGACGCCCTCTGAGGGGGCGCACTCTTGGTGGCTCTCTCCCGTCAGAAGAAATCGCGCCCTGGGCGCTCAAGGGAGGTGAGAGCGGCGAGCTTCCTCCGGGAAACGGACCGCTATTCTCGAGCAACGTCGCTCCGGCTCGACGAGGCGTGCCTTTTCGTCCAGCCGGCGCGGCGTGGAGACCCGCAGCCGGACCTTCGCTTCTTCAAAACCGTCCGGCGATAGCGAATAAACGTCCGATGACGACGACCAACCGTCCGTTGTCATCCGCAAAACGTACGTTTTCATCAAGAAACGATCCGCGGATACGAGACGACGGTCCGTCTTTCGATGAAAATGGTCCGCGGACAAGAGACAACGGTCCGTATCTCGATGAAAACGATCCGCGGACACCTTGCACGCGTCCGACGACAGGAAGAAACCGTCCGGCGAAAGGAGAAAACGGTCCGCCGATTGATAGAAACGGTTCGCCACCAAGAAAGAACGGTCCATGACCGGAAGAAAACGGTCCATCGACGAGAGACAACGGACATTTCACCAGTAGCCACGACCGGAAACCCAATCGCAACGCATGCTCGACACTCCCGGTCGCAGCGCTCCGCGTAGAACACGGTGGCGCGCACCGAATCGATGTGCGCCCTGTCGTTGCCCTTGGTCGCGGTGAACTTCGGCGTGATTGAAATGCCGAAGCCGCTGGAGCCCACGTCGGCAGGCTTCCAGGAGACACCCCAGGTGTCGCTGGGCCCGCCGTACGTCGCGTTCGTCAGGGTCGATGGCCACACCCCGGACTGGCTGCGATCGGCGCCGACGGGGACGCCGTTCTGCAGGACCTGCACCGTGCCGTCGACGGTCTCTCCGGTGAGCGAGTCGTGCTCCAGGTCGAACTGAATGCCGGCAATCGTCGCGTCGTCGGGAACGGCAAGTCCGAAGCTCGTGAGCAGCAGCGCGTCGCGATACGGTGTGTCGACGAGGGCGATTCTGGGCGGCGCCCGTGTCGGCGTCCGATCCGGAGAGCGCGTTGCTGGTCTCGAGGGGCTTTGGCTGCCAGGTCGTCTCTCCATGGACCGCGTTCGCGTTCGACACGGGCACTCCCATCGGGATGATCTCCGACCACGGCAGCGGCCGCGTCTACATGTGGGGCGACGAGTGGGTCGAGTACTCGATGAACTTCGGGAACAACGTGACGCAGTTCTGGCAGAACGCGATCGACTGGCTCACGCACCGCATCTGATTCGGCTTTCGCAATCTCGACGGCTGCGTCGGGACACTCCGATGTGGCGGAGCCCGAGGACGCACAGAGCCGCGGCGAGGAGCGTAGGGCCTGCCGCAGACAGCGCCGGTACCGGCGGCGGCGCGTTCGCGGAGTAAGCCGTCAGAGCGCCGTTCTCATCGGTTATGTAGAGCGTACCGTTCGCGACGACCGGGCTCTCCCAGTGAATGCCCCCTATCCCGAAGTCTTGCCAGAGCTGCGCCCCGGTGGCCGGCGCCAGCGCGCGGATGCGGCCACCTTCCGCAACGTAGAGGACTCCGTTCGCGACGAGGGGCGACGATCCCGCCACGCTGCTCGCCGGCCAGCCCGTGGTCAGGCTTGGAGTGCCGCCCGTGACGACGAGCTTCAGGCCGACGGTTCCGCTGCCATTGGCGACGAAAGCCCACGTGCTGCCGTCCGCGGGATTGACCCAGACCGCGGGCGTAGTCGTGACCTCGGTGCCCCCGAGCACCTGGCTATCCGTACCGAGGCTCCCGCCCGTGTGCCCAGGACCGCCCTGCCCGCTCAAGTTGTCCAGATTGACGAGGCGCAGGATGCCATCCTTGCCCGACTGCAGCGCGAGATGAGCCACGTTGCTGCTCGGGGGGACCGGCAAGATGGCCGGCGCGGTGCTCCCGAGGTCCTTGTCATTCTGCTGCAGGTAGAGGGGGTAATTGGTCTGGGGGTTACTGGGGGGGGCGGTCGGCGTAAAGCTGTCGAGCGGCATTCCGCCCGCACTGGTCCCGTCCGGGTGCAGCGAGAGGAGCGTGTCGCCCCAGAAGAAGTTCGAGGGATTGAACGTCCCGTTGCCCGTCGCCATGAAGATCTTGTCGAGCGCGGGGTGGTAGACGACGGGGCCCCTCCCCCAGATGGCCGCCTGGAGCTGGGCGCAATCGGGCGTCCCCGGCGATTGCACGAAGTGCACCGCCTGGTTGCTGCACACCGCGTTGAACACTTGCTGCGAGCCGTCCTTCAGGCTGATGGCCGTCAAGTGTCCCTGGTAGTTGCCCTGGTCGCCCGGGTATCCGCCCGTTGTGACGTACAGGTACGTCGTGCCGCTGGCCGCGGTGGCGACCGACAGCGCCGATGACTCCTTGTCGTTGTAGGGCTTGTTCGTGACGAGCTCGGGCCAACCGCCGGTGGTCGTCTCGGTGCCGCTGCCCACGGCGTACTGGTGGACCTTACCGTCCAGTCCGTAGCTATAGACGTGCGCGAGCGAGGGGTCGATAGCCGGCGACGACGTCGTGAAGCACGGGCCGCCGCTCAAGTTGACCTGGCAGGTCCCCGGCCCGTACTGATGCGACCAGATCGTTGCGCCCGTGTGCGCGTCGAGCGCGAGGATGTGCCCGGCCTTCGTCGTGAGAAAGAGCAGGTCGCGGGTACCGAGCGGCGTCGTGACACCCGTCAGCACGACCGGCGCGCCGTCCGCGACGGCGGGGAGCGTCACCTGGAACGCGAGCTTGAGCGACGCGACGTTGGCCGCCGAGAGAATCGTCTCGCTCGTGTTGTTGCCGCTGTGCTGCGCGTCGCCGTTGAATTGGAGCCAGTTGTAAGGCATGGGCAATGTGCGAAACTCTGGCGCACTCTCCGGGTCGTGCCCGCGAAGCTTCTGCGGCGGTCCGGTGACGATTCGCGACCGCCGCAGCCACGCGCCGGCCCGCTACTCGTGCTCGGCCTCCGTCGCAGCACACGCACGAGCCAGTCCGCCTGCGAGCACGTCAAGCCGGTGCGTCACACGCGTCGCCCGGATTGGCGCCGGGACCGCCGAGCCCCTTCAGGAAGGTGATCGGGTCCGCGCGGTCGGCGCTGTTCTCGAGGTAGAACGGGTGAGGCTCCCTGCGGAGAAGGCGACAGGCTCTTTCCCGTCCCCCTGGCACTGCCTCCCCGGTCTGACCGAGATACCGGCGTGCAGAGTCGAAAGCACGGGCCGTTTCTGGGAGGAGTGTCAGGCGTCCCATGGAGAGGTGGAACGCGATTGGTCGGAGGGGAGCGCGCGGCCTCGGACAGACCCCCGGCCTTGCTCACCCGACGCCCGGAGAGACAGCACCATCGCCCTCACGCACGACCGCATCCGCCCTGACACGTGATCTCGCTTGCCCTACGCGTGGCCGGTTCACTCCTGACGCGTGGTCGCTATCGCCCTCCTACGCGGCCGCCGTCGCCCTGACACGCGGCCGCGTCGGTCCTAGCGCGTGGCCACTACAGCGATGACGCGTGGCCGCTTCACTCCTGACGCGTGGTCACCGTGGTCCTGACGACTTGGGCCATGGCCCTGGGTGTCGGCCGCACCTGGGTAGACGCGCGGCCGCTCTGCTCCTGACGCGTTTCCCCCAGTGCCCTATCTCGCGGCCGCCATGATTGTCACGCGTCTACCCTGTGGGGTAGACACGTGGCCGGTTGATCCCCACGCGACAGGGCAACTGCGGCCATGCGTCGTCCCTTCGATCCCGGCTCGCAGCCGCTACGTCCCTGACTCGTGGCCGCCTCCGCCCTATCTCGCTTCCCTACAACCGTGTCTGGCGGCCGCCATAGCCCCATGTCGTGGCCGCTCTTGCCCGCGTCGTGGCCGCCCCGATCCCGCTGGGGATTGGCCACGACGATGCATCGTTTCCCCCAGCCTCGGCCTGCGGGCCGAGGCCCGCCGGGTGTCGATCCGCTGTTCCCGGACATCCGCTCGCAGTTAGGCCGAGTCCGGCCCCGTCAGCGATTCGCCACTCTTGGAGGCTGCTCGGCGTCGACGAGGGGAGCCAGTGCCTCGGCGAGCGCTGCGTCGGTGGCCCCGTCCGCCACGCGCGCAAGTGCGACGCGGAGCTTCGGATTGGCGCACGTTTCGGAGGCGACGCGAAGGCGCGCGCGCGTTTCCCCATCCTCGGGTGCATTCGAGAGCGCGACCGCCGCCCCCGCGCGCGTCGCGGGTGCGGCGCTCGGGTCGCTCACGACGCGCCAGAGATGTTCCATCTCGACGCCCGCCTCCCGGTAGTCCCGCGCGCGCGCGAGGGCGCGGACCTCGAGCAGCCAGCGGTGAACGGAGCGGCCCCCGGGCGCTACGAGCGTCTCCGCGATGCCTGCGGTCCCGCCCTCGCCGTAGGCAGCGCGCGCTTCCTCGATGCGCCGCGCGAGCGCGTCACCCGATCGGGCGCCGGAGGGAGATGCCGCAAAGCCGAGGACGATGCGCTTGCCCGCGAGGGTCACGAGAACGACCGCCGCACCCGCGGTCTCGACGCGCTGGAGCATGCCGTACGGAACGAAGCGGCGTCCGGCGAATCGACTCAGCAGAATACCGTCGCTGCCGACCTCCACGCGCACGGTGAAGGCAATCACGAGAACCGCGACCAACGCGATCCCGAGCGTTGCCGAGGGGCCCACGAGATGGAGCGGATGTTGAACGCCTAGTAGCGGCCCCGCCCAGAGCGTTGCCATGACCGTGACCGCCGAAAGCAGCATCAGTCGCGCGTAGCCGCCGTAGATCGCGCGGAAGGTTGCAGTGGCCTGTCCAACGCCGAAGTGGAGCGCCGCGAGCAGGGAGCGCGCCTGGTCTTCGTCTGCCAGTTGCACGTCGAAGGCTCTGCCTCGGCGGACCGCAAAGTGCACGAAGGCTTGCTCGTCGACGAACGAGTGGGCGCTCGCAATCCGCCGCCGCGGCGCCAGGAGTCGGCCGTCCAGGTGCAGACCGCGCTCGTCGGCCCGTATGATTCCCGTTTTGCGCGTGCGATATGCCTTGCCCGCAAACGAGACGACGAGCGTCAGGGCCAAGCCCTGCTCCACGAACCAGGCCCAAGCCGGAGCGTGCAGCCAGATCATCCACCACGCGAGGCCGTAGAACGCCGCCGCACCCCACAGCAGCGACAGCCGCCGCCGGATCACTTCACCCGGTCCCTCGAACGACTTCTGGCCCGCGCCCTCGCCCGCGCTCACTCACAAACCATACGCCCTCAGCTTCTTGTGCAACCCCTCGCGGGTAATCCCGAGCGTCTTGGCGGCCGCAGTCTTGTTGTTGTCGTGCTCGCGAAGCGCCTCGATGAGCAGCCAGCGCTCGAGCTGGTCCATCGTCTCCTTGAGGGTGCCCTTGGTCGGCTTCACGCGCTCGATGACGCCCTCGATCTGGCGGATGCGCGGCGAGAGGAGCTCGGGCGTCACGAACGCGCCGGGCTCGATCTGGATGACGAGGCGCTGCACCTCGTTCTGCAGCTCGCGTACGTTGCCGGGCCAGTCGTACGCCTGGAGGAGCTCCATCGCCTGCTGCGAGTAGCCGGCGGCGGGCCTGCCCAGCTCCGTGGAGTAGCGCTTGATGAAGTGCTCGGCGAGAATGGGAATGTCCTCGCGCCGCTCGCGGAGCGGCGGCACGCGTATCGGGAAGACCTTGAGCCGGTAGTAGAGGTCCTCACGGAAGCGGCCCTGGGAGACCTCTTTCTCGATGTTGCGGTTGGTCGCCGCGACGATTCGCACGTTCACGCGCTTCTCCTGGGTCGCGCCGATGGGGCGAATCTCGCCCTCTTGCAGCACGCGAAGCAGCTTGCTCTGCAAAGGTGGCGGCATTTCCGTCACTTCGTCCAGAAAGAGCGTGCCGCCGTCGGCGATCTCGAAGAGGCCCTTCTTGTCCTCGTGCGCGCCGGTGAAGCTGCCCTTCTTGTGGCCGAATAGCTCGCTCTCCAGCAGGTTCTCCGGCATGGCCGCGCAGTTCTGGCTGACGAAGAGCTGCCCGCGCCGGCGCGAGCGGTAGTGCACGGCGGCCGCGATGAGCTCCTTGCCTGCGCCCGTCTCGCCCTCGATGAGCACCGTCACGCGCGTATCGACGACCTTCGTCAGCTGCTCGAAGAGCGCGCGCATCGCCCCGGCGCCGCCGATGATCTGCTGCTCGCCCTTGCCGACGCGGCGCGACTCCTCGCGGGTCTTGAGAAACGTGTTCTCCTTGTGGAGGCGCTCTTCGGCCGCGCGCAGGCGCTGCACCAGGCGCGCGTTGGCCACGGCGAGCGACGCCGCGTGCCCGAGGACGGCGCTCACGTCGAGGTCGCCGCTCGTGAAGACGCCCGCGCTCTCGCGGTTGTCGACCTGGAGCACGCCGAGGATCTCCTCGCCACGCCACAGCGGCACGCCCAGCACGCTGCGGATCTGCGCGCCCATCAGCGACTCGGTCTGCCCGACCTCGTGCGGCGCGTCGGCCGCGATCACCGCGGCGCGCTCGCTCACCACCTTGCGGAACACGCTGCGGGTCACCGGGATGGGCTGCGTCGCAGGCCCGTGCTGCCCGCGAAGCCGCGTCACGATGGGCACGTACGCGCCGGCGCCGGCGCGCGTCGCCGGCTCGTCGTCGTCTTCTCGGAGGACCACCGTGACGTGCGTCGCCCCGGGCAGCAGCGCGAAGGCTGCGTCGCAGATCGCGACGAGGACGTCGTTCATGTCGCCGGCCGCACCGATGCTCTTCTGGGCGTCGTAGAGCGCGCGCATGCGGTTGGTGTCCCGCTCGACCGCGGACTCGGCGCGCCCGAGCTCGTCGATCTTGCGCATCGCCAGCACGCGCGTCTCGTCGGTGTCGTCCGCGAGGCTCACCGCGATGTGGACCGCGCCGTTGCCGAGCTCGATCACGTCTCCCGCTTGCAGGGCGAGCTCCCGTCCGTTCGCGTCGTCGACCGCCGTGCGCTGTCCGTTGCGGACGACGGCCGTCCCGTTGGTCGACCGGAGATCGCGCAGCAGATAGCGCTCGGCGCCTTGCACGATGCGAGCGTGCTCGCCCGAGACGTGCTCGTCGGCCAGGACCACGTCGTTGCTGTCCGACCGCCCGAGGCGGACGACGTCCGCGGAGGACTCGAATCGGGAGCCTTGTGCGAGGCCGCGGGTGACCTCCAGCCGAATCATGCTCTAGAGAGCATACACGTCACTGGGCGCGCCCGCGGAGCCTCCACGCGACCTGGGCGACGGTATTGTCCGTCGCGATGAGGTCCTTTTCCCCGCTCTTGGTGTCTTCGAGCACGATCTTGTCCAGCGCGTCGGCGGTGGCCACGTCGCCCTGGGGCGTCAGCTCGTCGATCGCCTCCACGAGCGCGATGCGCGCGCCGGTGTTCTTGACGGACGGGACCTTCTTCAGCAGCTGGGCGCGGACTGCGGCGCCCCCGCTGCCCGCGTACATGACCACCATCCACGTCGCCTTGACCTGCTTGTAGTAGGCCGTCGGCGGAACCGTGGGGACCGGCTCGTCCAGGATCGACATGTAGCAGGCGGAGTCGGCCCGGCACTTGTCGACCGCCGAGCCGATCGCGTCGAACATCTGCTGGACCTTCGCGAAGCCATCGGCCGGCGTCTCTTTCTTCAGCGTGGCGAGGAGCCCCGCGACGTCGCCCTTGCGCTCGGGGGTCATCAGCTTGGCGGCGGCCTCGAGCTGCATGATGCGCGCCCGTGTAGTCGGGCGAGCCCTTGGACTCCTTGATCAGCCAGTCGACCAGCTTGGTGTCGTAGAACTTGGCCGACGACTGCGCCAGCGCGAGTCGCGGCTTGAGCCCTCCGAGCATCGCATCGGTCGCGTCCCACGTGACCTTCTTGTACGAGTCGAGAAACGCCGGCTCGCAGCGCGGGTCGCCCGGCATCTGCGTGAGCGCCTGGGCGAGCTCGGTCCGGGCCGTGTCGTTGATGGCCCCGGGAAGCGCCGCCAGGATGGCGTCGCGCCCCGGGGCACGCCCGATGACCGCCAGGACCTCCGCGACGATGCCGGTCGCCATGCCCTTGTCTTCGAATCCCGCGGCCGCCGCGGCGTAATCAGGATCCGTTCCGTTGAGGGCTTTGATGAGCTCCGGCTCGGCCGTCTTGGCCATCTTCAGGAGCGCAAACTGGATGGTCGGGCCCAATGTCGCCGTCTTGGTCGGCGTCAGCATCGTCGTGACGAGCTGGTGGACGGCCTTCGTGTACCGGAGCTCGCTGAGGACCTGCACGGCCGTCAGCTGCCACCACATGAGCTGGTCTTTCTGGACGTCCACGCTCGGGTTTGGCGCGACCGTGGCCTTGAGCTTCTCCGATGGCCTTGTCGCCGTAGCTGGGGTCGTGCACGGCGACGACCGCGTCGTGCAGCGAGCGGTACAGGCGCTCGCTCGTCGCCTTCGACAGCTGGAACTTCGCGAACACGTTCCACAGCTCTTCGACCACGGGCGGTTCGATCTTCGTTCCCGCCTTGGTCATGGCGTTGATCGACTCGCAGGAGACGCGCACCTCGTCGTCGGTCTTGCCCATCTCGAAGTCCTTCAGAGCCTTCGCGATGGCGGGCTGCGTGCGCCCGTCGTGGGTCTCCGCCAGAAACTTCATGAGATCGACGCGCGTTTTGTCGTCGAGGCCGCCCGCCGTGTAGGTCTTGGTGAGCGGCTCGACCATGGTGTCGAGCAGCGCCTTGATCTCCGGGGCGCTGGCGTTGTTGCCGGCCTTGGTCATGCCGTCGTCGTAAAAAGACGTGAGGCGCTTGATGGCGTTGGCGCGCTGCGCCGGGTCGTCGAGGCGCTTGGTCCAGGTCTTCGGGTCGCTGTCGTCGTCGCACGCGACGAGACTCGCGCCGAGGGTTGCCACGAGCGCGACCGCTCCGACGGGAGCCGCGAGGGCGCCGAGTCCGGCAGTAGCCGACAGCAGACGGAGCGTGCAGCACAGCGTACGCGCGGTCTTCATGATGGTTCTCTCCCGATGTGCGTTTCGTGAGCACTTGCGACACGGTGCGCCACGAAACGAGCCCCCGGCTCAGGTTGTCTTTTGGAGGGCAAGCCCTGGAAAACAGCCACTCTCCGCGCGCGACGGTACAAGGGCGCGGGAGCGAGTGTCAACGCGCGTGATGGGCGTGTCGATTCCACCGGGTCTCGTTCGTCGCCTCGAAGACAGGAGGCAAGACGATGAATCTCGAGAAGGCCAAGCCAATCGGTTACTGGGCTGCGACGGGTGTGCTCGCGCTCCAGTTCGCGATGAGCGGAGTGATGAGCCTCGGGCGGCCGGCGCCGGTCCTGGCCGGCATGGAGCACCTGGGATACCCGAGCTACTTCGCGCTCGTCCTGGGCGGCTGGAAGGTCCTCGGCGTGCTCGCGCTCCTCGCGCCGCGCGTTCCGCGCCTGAAGGAGTGGGCGTACGCCGGCATCTTCTTCGACCTGACCGGGGCGGCGTTTTCGCATGCCGCTTCGGGCGACGGCCCGGGCCAGGTTGCGGCCCCGCTGATGTTCGCCGTCGTGGCATGGGCTTCGTGGGCGCTGCGGCCGCAGGAGCGTACGCTGGGCGCGCTCCCCACCTTGCCGCGGGTGACCGTGGACGCGCAAGAAGGGTTCGCCGCATGATCGCGGGGTGATGGGGGAGCACGCGGACGACGTCGGCTTCACGGGGCCGCGAGCGGAGGGCAGTCGCGCGTTCGCTCGTTCTCCGGGGCGGGGTCTTCCGGGGCGAGCTCGCGCGCGCGGGTTGCCGAGGAGCAAGCTTCGCTCGCGCGCCCCTCGTGCCTGAGGACGATCGCCAAATTGAGGCGCGCGCGGGCGTAGCCAGGGTTGTCGGCGATCTCCTGCGCGAGCTCCGACTCGGCCTCCGACCAGCGCGCGCGCTTCATCAGGATGACCGCGACGTTGTTGTGCACGACCTCGACGGCGCCGAGATCGAGCGCCGACCGGTACTCGCTCATCGCGCGGTCGTCGTCGCCTTCCATCTGCAGAGTCTGGCCGAGACAGAAGTGCGCGAGCGCGCAGTGCGGGGAGCCGTCGACGGCCTCGCGGGCGAATGCGCGGCCGTCCCGGAAGGTACCCTCGAAGGCGAGGGTCACGGCGCCGAGCGCGACGAGAGCCATTCCGCCGAACGCAACGAGGACGCGGCGCTCGGGCGCGGCCGCGCGAAGGAGCTCGGCCACGACGAGGAGGGCTCCGACGGCGGGCAGAACCAGGCGCTGACCCAGCACGAGCGACCCTCCGGCTACGATCGGCGGAAGGAGCCACAGGAAGAAACACGCGACACCCAGCGCCAGGATTCGCCGCCGGACGCCGCGAAGCGCCAGAGCCGCGAGCACGATGCCGAGCAAGGCGATGACACCGGGAGCCAGCGGGATGTCTCGGGCGGCGGAGAGCGCGATTGGCCGCAAGGGGAGTGCGACTTGGCCGAAGCCGGCGACCAGCGAGCGAACCTGGGAGAGCGCGAGGGACGGCGTTCCCGATGGCGGCCACGCGGCCAGGCGCGCGCCGACGAGAGCGACCCAGGCAGCCGCATGGCCTGCGAGGGGCTTGGGCTTCACGAGCTCGGGTTGGACGAGCAGTCCATGCGCGACGCAGACGAGCGGCAGGGCGACCGCGGTCTCTTTCGTGAAGAGCGCGAGGGCGAAGAGCGCGAAATGTGCGACGGGGAGTCCCTCGACGAACGCCAGCCACGAGCCGAGACAGAAAACGGCCAGAAGGGAGTCGTTGCGGCCCGGGATCCACGCGACGGCGGATGCCAGGGCGGGATGCACCGCGAACGCGGCCGCCGCGATCCACGCGGCTGCGCGGCCCATGTCGAGGCGCCGGAGGAGGAGCCAGACGAGGACGCACGCGGCCGCGTGCAGCGCGACGTTCGTGGCGTGATAGCTCGCGAAGCCGGCGCCGGCCCAGCGTGCGTCGAGCGCGAGCGACGCCGTGACGAGCGGTCGGTAGTACGCATGGCCCGGGTCCACGGCGCCCATGTACGCCCTTCCGAACGCCTGCCAGAACGCCGACGCACGCGAGAGAAAAGGGCCGTCGTCCACGACGAGATTGCGGTCGTCGAGGCCCACGAGCCCGAAGCCGATGGTTCGGCCGTGCACGACGACCGCGCAGAGGGCGACCAGGGCGGCGTCGAGGGCGGGCCTCCTCACGAGCCCAAGGTGCCAGAGACCGCACCTTGCCGCGAGGTACGGGACCGCGTACACCGCCGAATCGAACTTTGCGACTCCGTTTCCCTCGCCTGCTCTCGAGCCCCGTTGCTCGCGCCCTCGCAGCAGGAGTCGCACTCGCACTCGCACCCTCGCCCGCGCGCGCCGACGCGCCCGCACCCGCCGACCTGGCGCCGCCCCATCTCCTCGCTCCCATCCCGGTTCCGTATCCCCCGAGCGCCGCAGGTGCAGCCTCGGTCTTGCTGAGGATCACCGTAGACAGGGACGGCCACGTCCGCGAAGCCAGCGTCCTCGAAGGCGACGAACCCTTCGCGTCTGCGGCCCTCGCCGGCGTCCACGACGCCCGCTTCGAGCCGGCGACGCGTGGCGGTCACCCGGTGGCGGCGACCATCCGCTTGCGCGTCGACTTCACGCCGCCGCAGGTCGCGCCTGCCGAGCCCGCGACGGCTCCGCCCTCATCCTCGGCAGCGCCGGTGCCCGCCGCGTCCCCTCCGCCCGTCGAGGAAGTGAACGTGCGCGGCCTCCGCTCCGAGCCCGCCGCTCAGGTGCTCGGTCACGCGGAGATCCGCCAGCTCCCGGGCGCGTTCGGCGATCCGTTCCGCGCCATCGAGCTCTTGCCCGGAGTGACTCCCATCGTCTCGGGCGTTCCGTATTACTACGTGCGCGGGTCGCCCCCTTCGAACGTCGGGTACTTCATCGACGGGGTACGCGTGCCGTACCTCTTTCACTTCGGGCTCGGCCCCGCCGTCGTCCACCCGTCGCTCATCGAGCATCTGGAGCTCTACTCGGGGGGTTACCCGGCGGCGTTCGGCCGCTACGCAGGCGCCATCGTGGCGACCGATACGCGAGCGCCGGCGGAGGCGGCGCACGCCGAGGCGAGCATCCGGCTGATCGACGCCGGGGCGATTGTCGATGCTCCCTTCGACGGCGGCCGCGGCGCGGTCATCCTCGGGGGCCGCTTCTCGTACACCGCGGCGCTTCTGTCGCTCGCGTCGCCGGGCACGACCATCGAGTACCGCGATTACCAGGCGGAGGTGCTCTATCACCTGACGCCGAGGGACACGGTGTCGCTCCTCACGTTCGGCGCGCTCGACCTCGCGGGCGACACCGAAAACGGGCAAAAGGTGACGCTCTTCGGCTCGGAGTTCTACCGGGCCGACCTTCGCTACGACCGCGCCCTGGACGGCGGCGGCGCGCTGCGCGTCGCGACGGCCGTCGGTCTCGATTGAACCCGCCTCTCGGGCACACGCTTCGCGAGCGATGTCCTCGTCCAGCCGCGCGTCGCGCTGCGCCTGCCCCTGGCCTCCGGTCTCGACCTGCGCGCCGGGGTAGACGCCGCGATCGACATCCTCCACGGTGACCCGCCCGCCCCGTACAGCGAGAGCGACCAGGAATACGCGCAGGACCTCGCGTTCTTCCAGACGCGCCTCGACACCGCGATCGGCGCGTACGCCGACGTCGTCGCCCGGATCACGCCCGTGCTCGAGGTGACTCCGGGCGTGCGCGCGGATGTCTACACTTCGGGCGGCGCGCAGGCCGTGGCTGTCGAGCCTCGCCTGTCGTCGCGGCTCGCGGTGACGCCTCACCTGCGCCTCGTCCAGGCGTACGGCATCGCGCACCAGCCGCCAGGCTTCCCGGTGCCCGTCCCCGCGCTCACCATCGGCTACCTGCAAGGCGGCCTGCAGGAGACGGCGCAGACGAGCGCGGGGGTCGAGGGAGATCTACCCTGGGACGTGAAGGGCAGCGTCATCGGCTTTCACAACGCGTTCTTCCACATGAACGACGCCTTCGGCAGCAACGCCGGGTCGCTCGCCGGGAGCGACTCCCCCTTCGCCGGTGCGCTCGCCCGCACGCGCGGCTCGGCCTATGGCCTGGAGCTCACCGCGCGCCGGGCTCTCGCGCGCCGCATCGGCGGCTTTCTCTCGTACACGCTCTCGCGATCCGAGCGCACGACAGACCTCACGCGCCCCTCCGGGTTCGACCGGACGCACGTGCTCAACGTCGCCGTGAGCGTCGACCTCGGCCGCGGCTGGCTCGGCGGCGCGCGCTTCCTCTACTACACGGGCGCGCCCACCTACCTCGGCTTTGGAACGAACCAGGCGAGCACGGTCGCGCAGCCGCCGGAGCGCTATCCGCCGTTCTGGCGGCTCGACCTGCGCGTCGAGAAGCGGTGGACGATTGGCCGGCGCGGCGGTCACCTGTCGCTCGTGCTCGAGACGCTGAACACCACGCTCAACAAAGAAGTGCTCGGCTACGACTGCTCGACCACGGCCTGCACGCCGAACGCGGTCGGGCCGATCGCGATCCCCAGCATCGGCGTCGAGGGAGGCTTCTGATGCGGCGGCACGAGCTCCTGACCGCGGCACCGATGCTCCTCGTGCACGCGGCGCTGCTCGCTGCCGTATCGGGCTGCATCCCGGCCGAAGATGCCAATCCGAAGGTCTACGGTTCCGTCGAGTTCGACCTGGCCGTCACCAAGGCGCAGGTGACCGACTTCAGCGACGGGTGGACCTTCTCCGTCGAGCACGTTCTGGTCAGTCCGTTCTGCACCCTCGAGGGGTACTCCGGGTACGGCGCCGACCCGGGGACGTGCTCGAACATCCAGGACGACGGAGACGGCAGGACGATTGTGGATTTGGTCGCCGGCGCGGCGTTCGACATCAATGCCGTCGTCCCCGACGGACACTGCACGAGCCTGAGCGTGAGCGGCGGCGGGCTCTTCTCGGGGGAGGCGCCGCTCGTGGCGCCGGGCATCCCGCGCGAAGACGTCGCGGCTTTCCTGGCCACGGCGGACGCGCATGGGGCCGCGGGGGTGCTTCTCGTCGGGTCTGCCCAGAAGAACGGAGTCACCAAGCGCGTCTCGCTGGGGTTGGGCAACGACGTGGCCGCCATCTTCGCCGGTTGCACTCCCACCAAGGCGGGAGAGCCGGTCCCCCTCGGCATCGCGAACACGCGGCAGCATTTTCACTTCGACTTCGACGTCGAGCAGTTCTTCCCGGGTTCGCCGCCGGCGTTCGGTCGGCTCGCGGACGCCGACACGAACCCGACGACGGGGAACGACGACGGAGTCGTCACCTGGGACGAAGTCGCGCGCGCCGGGCTGCTGACGGAGATCATCGACGGACAGCTCAATCGCGCGTGGGGGCTGCGCAGCTCCGACGGCACGTGTCCCTCGCCCGACGGCGACGGAGGAACGCCGAACCCGCTCGGTCACTGACGGGCTGAGCGCGACTCATCAGCCGATGATCATCGCCTCGCTCAGCAACTTGCCCTCCTTGAACCGGCGCAAGTTCCACCGCTCGAGCACCTCGCTCGTCTCCCCGGTCGCGACGAGGTGCGCGATGAGCTTTCCCACGACGGGCGCCATCATGAAGCCGTGGCCCATGAAGCCGCTCGCCTGATAAAAGTGCTCCACGTCGTCGACGCGCCCCACGACGGGGTTCGCGTCGGGCGTGAGGTCGTAACAGCCGGCCCACTGGCGCAGCACCTTCACGCGCGCGAGCACCGGGCACGCGCGCACGAGCGAACGGGCGTACTTGCCGAGGAACGCGTGGCTGCTCTCCTGGTCCAGACCGGGCGCGACGTACTCGTTGCCGACGCCCCCCACGATCTCGCCGCGTGTCGACTGCGAGAAGTAGAGGCCGTCGCCCAGGTCGGCGACGAGCGGCTTCAGCCAGGGCTTCAGCGGCTCGGTGGAGCAGAATCTCGTGGCGGTGCGGCTTGTTCGGCAGCGCGACGCCGAGCAGCCGCGCCACCTGGGGCGACCACGCGCCGGCCGCGTTCACGACCTTGTTCGTGCGAATCGTCACCTCGCCCTCGGACGCCCGCACCCCCGGGGGCCCGCAGCGGCGAACGCGGACGCCGTCGATGCGCGCGCCGCTCGTCTCGAAGCCGACGACCTCGTGCCAGGTCGCGACCTCGACGCCGAGCTTCTGCGCCGCCTGCGCGTAGCCCCAGACGAACGGCCAGGGGAAGACCACGCCGTCGTCCGGGTTGTAGCTGGCCGCCTCGAGACCCGTGACGTCGAGCTCCGGCACGAGGCGCCTCGCCTCTTCGGGGGAGAGCATGCGTGTGGCCAGGCCGCAGTCGTTCTGGAGCGTGACGCTCGCCTCGAGTCGCTCTCGAAGGGCCGCCGTGCGCGCCAGAAAGAGGTACCCGCCCTGGCGAAACCAGACGTTGATCTTCATCTTCGCGGCGAACTCGCGGCACATGCGGATGCTGTCGAGCATCAGGCGCACGTTGGTCTCGCTCGACCACTGCGCGCGAACGCCGCCGCCGTTGCGTCCGCTGGCGCCTCCGCAGAGGTAACTCTGGTCGATGACCGTGACCTTCGTCACGCCCATCTCGGCCAGGTTGTAGGCGATCGAGAGGCCCATGATCCCGGCCCCGATGACGACGACGTCGGCGTGATCGCGCATGGTGGGTCGCCAGCAAAGATACCGCCGCGCACGCGGAATCGTCTCATCGAGCGACGGAGCGCGCGGGGACCGGTCTCGGCCGCCGGTAAGGGCGTATACGTTCCATCGGTGCTTTCGTGCGGTGGAAACTCGAAGGTCCGCTAGCGGCCGCGTTGACACTCGCGGTCCCTGCCGTCGCCGGGTGTGGCTCGGAGGGGGACGCGATGAGCCGAGACGCGAGCGCGCCGACCGAGGGCGGCGGCGGCTCCGACACCGGCCTCTCGTTCGACGCTCGTGCTCTGCCGGATGCCGCCGGCTCGAGCATGGACTCGTCATCCTCCGGCGCCCCGCCTGCGCGCGACGGCGGCGCTGCCGAAGCCGCTCTCGGCGCGACCCCCGGCCCGTCGGGCGTCACGTTTCGCGTGTGGGCGCCCGACGCCACCGCGGTCTGGGTGCGCGGCTCCTGGGACCGGTGGAGCACCCCCGGGACGGCGCTCACCCCTTCCGCAGACGGCACCTTCGGGGGGAAGGTGTCCGCTGCCGCGGTCGGGGACGAGTACGAGTACCTCCTGGCGAACGGGCAGGCGCTCGTGCATCGCGCCGATCCGCGCTCGCGCCTGGTCACGAAGGACGCCGGCGTGTTCGGCAACAGCGTCGTGGTCGATCCGGACGCGTACCGATTCCAGAACGCGTTCACGCCGCCCGCTCCGTCGGACGCGATCCTCTACGAGCTTCACGTCGAGACCTTCGACGGCTCGCCCGGGACGGGCACGTGGACGACCGCCACGGCCAAGCTCGATTACCTGAAGACGCTCGGCATCAACATGATTGAGGTGATGCCGGTCAACGAGGTGCCCGAGAGCTACTCGTGGGGGTACGACCCGTCGTTCCCGTTCGCGACCGATCCCTCGGCGGGCAAGGTCGAGGACCTGAAGCGCTTCGTCGACGAAGCACACGGCCGCGGCATCGGCGTCATCGTCGACGTCGTGCACAACCATTACGGGCCGAACCTCGGGCGGTCGCTGTGGCAGTTCGACGGAGCCTCGTTCGGCGCCGGGGGCATCTACTTCTACAGCGACTGGCGCGAAAACACGGCGTTCGGCCCGCGCCCGGACTACGGACGGCAGGAGGTCCGCGACTACATCGTCGACAACGCCAAGATGTGGCTCGGTGAGGTGCACGCGGACGGGCTGCGCTGGGACTCGGTCGTGAACATGCGGCTCGGGCAGAACGGCAGCGTGACGCAGCCGATTGACATGGGGATGCCGCTCCTGCAGGCGGCGACGACGGCGGCTCACGCGGCCGCTCCGGGCTCGCTGCAGATCGCAGAGGACCTGCAGAACGACGACGCGATGACGAACAGCGTCGCGAGCGGCGGCGCCGGCTTCGACTCGCAGTGGGACCCCGTCTTTTACTCGTCTGTCCGGTCGGCGCTCGTGGCCGTGGCCGATCAGGACCGCGACGTGACGAGCGTCGCCGCCGCCGTAGCGCACTCGTACAGCGGCGTGAGCACGGCGCGCGTCGCGCTGACGGAAGACCACGATCTGGCGTCGCCGCAGAACGGTGGTCAGCGTCTCTCGACCGCCATCTGCGCGAACCTCGATCCGAGCTGCCTGGTGTACGCCGAGAAGCGAACCGTGCTCGGGGGAGTTCTCGTCCTCACCTCGCCGGGGATTCCGATGCTCTTCCAGGGACAGGAGTTCGTCGAGAGCGTGCCCTTTCCCTTCGGCCCGGCCGTCGGAATCGACTGGACTCACGCGGCGACGTACGCCGGAATCGTGAAGCTCTACCAGGAGCTCATCTCGCTGCGCCGCAACACGGGCGCGACCACGCGCGGGCTCTCCGGGCCGAGCCTCCACGTGTTCCACGTCGACGACGGCGCGAAGCTGCTCGCCTATCACCGCTGGAACCAGGGCGGCGCGGGCGATGACGTCGTCGTCGTCATCAACTTCAGCAGCGTGGTGCCAAGCAGCGTGGCCATAGGCCTGCCGCGGCCGGGAGCCTGGCACGTGAGGCTCAACACCGACGCGAAGGTGTACTCCGCTCTCTTCGGCGGCACGCTCAGCGTGGACGTCGCCGCGGTGGGCCCTGCGCTCGACGGCCTCGCCCAGAGCGGCACCCTGACCATCGGCGCGTACAGCGCGCTCGTCCTGTCGCAGTAGGCCGAACCCCGCGCGTCACCGAGCCGCCATCGGCCGCAAGCCTGCCAGCGGGGATGGCTCGCGGACCGCACCGGGCCGTCAGCCCGACAATCTCGATGCGATCGATTCGGAAGGCACCCGCATGCTTGCCAAGCCGGATCGAATGCGGATTCGGAGGCGTTCGCTGGCTGGGCAGTCGCCGTTGAACGCGCACCCGACCCCTGCGTACGCGTGTCAACCGCGATTGCATGCGGATCCGACGCGTCTGCAAGCTTGCCAATCGCGATTGGCAGGGATTCAACCGCGCTCGCAAGCTTGCCAATCGCGATTGCAAGCGATTCAGCCGCTCTCGTAAGCGTGACGATCGCGATTGGACGCGGATCGGAGGCGTCCGCCGGGCTGTCGGGCGCGACTCGACGCGGATGCGGCGCGCGCGGAGGCTCGTCCACCACCGTTGCAAGTCGACCGCACGGTTCGGAAGGCTTCGCGCCCGCAATTCAAGGCGGACAAGAAGGAGCCGTACGCGTTCCGGCGGTGGCCGAAGGTAAACAAACCACGCCCGCAAGCGTGCCGACCGCGATCGACAGCCGACCGGGTGCGGCGGCAAGCGTGCTTCCCCCCGAGACGCTCGTGCGCCCGGGCGCTCGCGTCCTGCGACGGAGCGCCCCACATTCCGGCGGGGTCTCGCCGCCGTCGCACGCGAAGAGCACGAAGCGATTCGCTTTTCCGCTCGTGGCACGCACGATGCGTAAGCCAACCACCATGCTGTCCATTCCAGCCGGCAAGCTCGCTCGCATCGTTTCCCCGCTCCTCGCCGCCTTCGCGGCGGCATGCGTCCTGACGCTGCAACCGCGTCCCGCGGCGGCCCAGGTCGTCGAGATCGCGCCGCCGGTCGTGCGCGCCGAGGTCCTTCCGCCGCAACCCTCGGCAGCCTACTTCTGGGCGCCGGGATATTGGGGCTGGCGGCCGCGCGTCGGCTACGCGTGGTACGGCGGTCGGTGGGAAGCCCGCCGTCCCGGCTGGGCGTGGGAGCGCCCGCGCTGGGGTCGCGAGGGCGCTCGCTGGCGTTTCTCGCGCGGGCACTGGCGGCGCTAGTCCGGAGCGGACCGAGCGCGACCCGTCCCGCACGACGTCACGCCGTCAGTGAATCGCCTTCGGGTTGCGCATCCAGTCGATGACCTTGTGGAAGCCGACGACGCGCACGTCGGGAAAGGCGCCGCTGAAGAGGTAATCGATGAAACACTGCAGGCCCGCCCTCCGCGTATCGGAGACGTTGCCGAAGAACGTGTCCTGCGTCGGATCGTCCGGTGAGTAGATGGTCGAGTGGATGCCGACGTTGAACGGCGAGCGGTTGCCGTTGTACCGCTGCTCGAAGGTGTACTTCAGCGTCCCGCAGAAGTCGTAACCCTGGCCCGGGTTGGTCGCCATGCGCTCCCACATGTTGTAGTCGAGGCCCGTCACCGTCCTCACCATCGCGGAGTTGGTCGGGTCCGGGCTGTTCCACGTGTGCTCGTAGAACTCCCATACGCCCGGGTGCGCCATGACCATCTTGGTCTCGGTGGGATCGAAGCCGCTATTGGAGTCCGACGGGAACCCGGTGTCGAGCGTCTGCGGCCACCAGTAATGCTTGCCCGACTCCGCGCTCCCGGGGCCGTATCCCGAGGCGGGCGCGCCCGGCGGCATCCACCAGTTGTAGCCAAACTCGACGCTCGTATCGTAGAGGAACCCCGCGGCCTGGTAGGCCTGGAACCCCGCGTCGTCGAACGACAGATACGGAAAGCGCCAGCCGTCGAGCTCGCACGCCGGGATGCCGACCTGGTTCTTCAGGAAGTCCTGCGACAGGCTGATCTCGGTCTGCCACTCTGCCAGCGTGTACGAGTTGCCGGCGGTGCTGTCGCTCATGTCGTGGTCCCACGTGTGGTCGCCGATCTCGTGGCCCGCGGCGTACGCGCCCTTCCACGAGTCGACGACGTCTTGCTCGGTCTGGTTGACGGTGCCGGGCGCGAAGACGCCGCCGTTGGCCGAGGTGCCGCCGCCGGCCGTGATGAAGAACACGATCTGCGCGGGGGAGCCGTCGGGGTTGGTCTTGCCCGCGAAGGCCGTCTTGACCAGCCAGTTGATTCCGTCGGCGTAGTAGTTGTCGTCGGAGCCGAACATCACGAACTGCGGCACCTGGCTCGGCATGAGGCCGCCGGGCGGGGTGATGGAGGCCGCGATGTTGTCGGTCTGCTTGGGGAGGCAGGCGTCGGTGCCGCCGGAGCTGCTGCTGCCGCCGGAGCTACCGCCCGACGAGCCGCCAGAAGAGCCGCCCGAGGACCCGCCGCTGCTCGAAGCCGATCCCGAGGACCCGCCGCTGCTCGAGGTGCCGCTTCCGCTCCCGGACGACCCGCCGCTCGACGAGGCTCCGCTGCTACCGCTCGACGATCCGCCGCTGGACGACGTGCTGCCCGAGCTCGAGCCGCCGTCCCCGCCGCCCTCCTCGACGATGATTGTCTTGTTTCCGCAGCCGAGGACCGAGACCCCGAGGAGAACAGCCGCGAACGGAATGGCTCGTTGCATCGTCGGATTAGTCGTGTGATCCCGCCTGGACGGCTCACCCGCCGGCGGCGAGCCGGCGTCGCGGACCCGGGTGGGTACATCTCGCCCCTGCCTCGGTCCGCCGGAGCTTCGCCTATCCGCTCACGCGCTCGCCGGCTCCGCCCGCGGGGACCATGAACTGCGCTCGCGCGAGCTCCTCGAAGCGACCGCCGCCCGCGACGAGCTCGTCGAAGCTGCCTTTCTCGACGATGCGCCCCTGATCGAACACCAGGATGCGTGTGGCGCTACGGACCGTAGAGAGCCGGTGGGCGATGACGAGCGTCGTACGCCCCTTCATCGCTTCGTCCAGGGCTCGCTTGACGCGCGCCTCCGTGCCGGCGTCGAGCGACGACGTCGCCTCGTCGAGGATGAGGATGGGCGGGTCCTTCAGGAGCGCGCGCGCGATCGACAGCCGCTGGCACTCGCCGCCGGAGAGCGAGCGCCCGCGCTCGGCCACCACCGTGTCCAGGCCATCCGGGTGGCGCATCATGACGTCGGTCGCCTGGGCGCGCGCCAGAGCGGCGATGATCTCGGCGTCGGTCGCGTCGGGCCTGCCGACGAGAATGTTCTCGCGAATCGTGCGGGCGAAGAGCATCGCGTCCTGAAAGACGACGCCGATGTTGCGGCGCAGCGAGGCCATGGCGAGGTCGCAGATGTCCACGTCGTCGACCAGGATGCGGCCCGACTGCGGATCGAAGGCCCGGTGAAGCAGGCCGAGCGTCGTCGACTTGCCCGAGCCGGTGGCCCCCACGAGGGCGATGGTCTCGCCGGGCGCCGCCTCGAACGAGAGGTGCTGCACCGCAGCACGGGTGCCGTCGTACGAGAAGGACACGTCTTCGAAGCGAACGATGCCGCGGACTCGTCCCGGGTCGCGCGCGCCGGCGCGGTCGCGCACGGTGGGCGTGGTGTCGATGACCTCGAAGAACTGACGCACCTTGGGCGCCTGCGTGAAAAGGAAGTTCGAGAAGTTCACGACTTGTTCGAGGCGCGCGATGAAAATGGTCGCGAAGCTGGTGAAGGTCACGATCTCTCCGACCGTGATCTCGCCGCGGCGCGCGAGGCGCACCCCGAGAAAGAAGATCGCCAGCACCGTGAGCGTCGACGACGTGCGCGTCGCGACCGACACCGCGGCCCACCACGAGAGCACCGGGATCTGCGACTGCAAGACGCGCACGATCGTGTCGCGCAGCGCGCGCACCTCGGCCTCGATGCGCGTGAAGCTCTGGACGACCGGGATGTTGCCGAGCGCGTCGGCGGCCCGCTCGGCGAGCTCGGTGTGAAGCTCCTCGACGCGGCGCTGGAGCTTGTCGGTGCGCCGCAGGACGAGCAGCGTGAGCGCGCCGAAGAGGACGACCAGGCCCACGAGCAGCAGACCCATTCGAAAGTTCAGGAGGAGAGTCAGCGGAAGCAGCAGAAACACCGTGACGAAGCCCGCGGCGTGCGTCCGGAAGAGCGACAGCCAGACGCTCCACATCGCCGACGAGCCGTCGAGCATCACCTTGAGCACGCGGCCCGAGTGTGTGCTGGTGTGAAACGACAGGGGCAGCCGCAGGGCGTGCTCGAAGTAGTCGGCGACCACGGCGAGCTTGCGCCGGTGCGCCAGGCGGTCGGCGTGCAGCGCCGTGTAGACGCCGGAGGCGATGGTGAAGAGGCCGAAGAGGGCCCATGTCCCGAGGAGCGGCAGGAGCGCGGACGGGTGCGAGGCGGCGACCGCCGGGTCGCGAGACGCGTAGAGGGCGTCGACGATGCGCCCGAAGAGCACGGGCTCGGTGAACGCAGCGACCGCGAGAAGCACGTTGGCGACGGCGAGGAACACGCCGACGCGGCGCTCCGGACCGAGCTGACCAAGGACCCTGAGGTACGGACGGATCGATGCCACGGAACCGAGCGGTGAAGACGCCTTGAGCGCCGGCGCGAGAGACGGGAGACGAGCCCATGGTCCCGTTTGTCGCGACCCGTAGCAAGGGAACTACTCGTTCACGAGCACGTTCTTGAAGCGCTTGATGATGATGCCAACCGCCGGGCGGTAGCCGAACACCGGATTGCCCGGACTTTGCTCGGTCACGTGGATGGGGCAGAGGCTCGAGACGATGCCCTGGCCGCCGGCCTGGGCGTTCACCTGCGAGAGAGCGTGGGCGATGACCATCTCGCGGACCGAGGGGTACGCCTTTCCGTAGATCTGCCGCGTGGGCGTGTTCGGGTCGCAGACGACGTTGTTCAGGAGGGGGTTACCCGCCGCGCAGTCGCATGCGCCCGTGTACGTGCTCCTCGTGCAGTCCTTGCCCATGCCGCCGTACTGCGGGCGGATGTCGAAGAGGCAGGCGAGCTGCAGGTCCGATTTGCCCGTGTTCCACTCGCGGCCGTTGATCGGATCGCAGGTGTTGCCCGCCACCCTGTTTCCGTTCGCCGGGCAGGAGGAGACGTTGGCCCAGTTGCCGGTGTTCGTCGTGCGCTCGGCCTCGGACTCGATCATGTGGAAGTCGGCGCCCGAAAAGTCGTAGTGCTCGGGATCCTTGCCCGTGATGAGCAGCCAGTCGGCTTCGGTCAGCTGAGTCTTCTGCGTGCAGTCCGCGGCGGCCGTACCCGCCGGGCAGTCGGGGGTACCCGGCGGGGCTTGCAGGAGCTCGTGAGGCACGCCCGCGATCGCCATGTAAAAGACATGGTCTACGGTCCGCGGCCCTGGCGTGAGGTGGCACAGGTCCTGACCTTGGCTGCTCGTCGGCAGGTTCTGCGCGAAGACCGGGTTCACGCAGTTCGCCTGCGCGTCCTCGTCGCCGATGTAGTTGCCGTCGGAGTCGTGCTCGTGCGCGACGTCAGGAACCGCTGGGAGGCTCAGACCGCGTACGTAGCGACTCGTTGGATACCCGACGAAGACGCCGAAGCGCCGCTTCTGGTGGAAGAAGCGGACGTTGATCTGGTCGTCGACGGGATCCAGGTACCCGCTCGTGCCGCTCGCGCCGTCGTTCGGGCAGCGCGCCGCGAAATTGGGATCCGACTTGACCTGGCTGAAGCCGCAGGAGGTGCAGTTGGGACCATTCGGCCCGGTGGTCGTCGGGTTGTTCGGATCGACCGGCTGCTGGCACTCGATGGTCCCCTCGGGCGCGGGGCCCGGCCCGCCGGGGAATACGCTGTTCTCGTACAGCCACCCCTGACCGCCCACGGAGAGCGGGTCGGCCACCTCTTCGTTCTCGTCGGTCACGACGATGACCGCCAGCAGAGAGTCCGGCCGCAAGAAGTCGGCGCGCTGCTTGAGGATGGTGTCGTCGATGCCGTTGAGCGACGCGAACACGCCCGTGGCGTCCTTCCCGATCGTGTCGAACGGATCGGGCTGGACGAGGAAGCGGTACCAGGCTTCGTTCTGCGCCTCGAGGCCGCAGCCGTGCTCGTGAACGCCCGCGACGAGCTGCGTGAAGTCGCCGATGAGGGTGCCCATTTGCCCGGGCGCGCCGATGCTCGTGATCGCGGTCGTGGGCGGCTGGGCCGCGCCCGTGTTGACGGCCAGCTTCGGGAACCAGGACAGGAAGTTGTCCGGCGGCGTGGCGTCGGTGACGGTGTTCTCGATGGTCGGGTCCGTGGGATCGCCGCCTCGGTTGATCAACTCGCCGCGGTCGTCGTTGTGACTGGAGAGGTTCGGGTTCACCGGGTTCGCGGACGCAGGCCCCGTCGTCGGGCACTCGTCGCCTCCGCGGCCACCGAGCGAGGACGTCACCACGGCGATGTGCAAGTCGTGCACCGGCGCGAACTCGGGGCGGCCCGCGGTGCACCCGGTGCCGTCCGGGTTCGCATGGCCGCCCGTGGGATTGCCGCTGGCGTCGACGCAATTGGGGCTGACCAGTTGCGTGATGAGGTCGGGCACCGCCTGGGCGAGCAGCGCCTGTTTGTCGCCCATCGAAGCGGAGTTGTCGATCATGAAGAGGAGGTCGACCTTGTCGGCGTGCAGAACCGGAGGCGGACCCCCGGAGCTCGTGCCGCTCGAGCCGAATCCGCTGGAGCCGCCGCTCGATCCTCCGCTGGAGCTGCTGCTCAATCCTCCGCTGGAGCCGCTCGACCCGGACGACATTCCGGAGTCCGGGCCTCCGGGCGCGGTGCCGATGGATTTGCCTCCGCACGCGGCGCACAGCGAGGCGATGGTGACGAGCGAAGCCAACGCGAATCGATGGTCCATGGTTCCCGGTTGGAGATGGCCTGGCGCGCACGTTTCCGTCATGCGCGCCGAGCCCACCGCTTGGACGCGGGCACCGGCGGGGGAATTCACTCCTCGCGCATCATCCGTGCGCGACGCTCTTCATCGCGGCGAGCACCGCGGCGTGCACCGTCCCGTTGGTCGCCACCATGCCGCGCCGGTTCTCCAGCTCGCCGCTCCCGTACTCGAACCGGCTGCCTTCCTCGTCGGTCATCTCGCCTCCGGCGGCGCGAACGAGCGCCTCGGTCGCGCATGCGTCCCAGCGCATGCCCGCGCGGCCCGGCTGCAGGTAGACATCGTGCGCGCCGGTGGCCACGAGCACGCCTTTCAAGCCGGCGCTGCCGTGCTGAAGCGCCTGGCGCGCGCCGGTGGCCGCCACGAGAGCCGGGATCGCCGCCGTCGTTCGCCACCGTGACACGAGCAAGCTCGACCCCGGCAGCGTCGCCCGCGGCGCGACGTGAATGGGCTTGCGCGAGCCGTCTGCGGCGACCTCCCACGCGCCCTCGCCCGGGATGCCGACGAACGCTCGCTCCCACGCCGGCGCGACGATGACGCCGAGGGTCGCTCGTCCCTCCTCCGCGAGGCCGATCATGACCGCGAACTCGCCGTTGTGCTCGACGAACTCGCGCGTGCCGTCGAGAGGGTCGACGAACCAGGTGGCAGGGGCGCCGGCGAACCCCGCGTACTCCCCGGGGTCGCTCTCTTCGGCGACGATGGGAACCCCCGGGAACGCGCGCGCGAGCCGCTCGCACAGGAGAGCGTTGGCCTCGCGGTCGGCCCGCGTCACCGGGTCGTCTTTCCCCTTGTAGTCGACGTCGAACGGGGCGGCGTACACGCGCATCACGACGAGGGCCGCCTCGCGGGCGGCGGCGAGGGCGATGTCCACGGCACGTCGCCGCTCGCTCGGGGAGCCGAGGGGCCCGCTCACGGTTCGACTCCCACCGCTTGAAGCGCCCGCGGGATACGCATCGAGATCCTCGTCTCTCAAGTAAATGGGCCCCATGCCTACCTCGCGCACGATGTCCTCGAGCTGCTCCACGCTGCGGGGGCCGAGGACGGCGCTCGAGACGATGTTGTTCGCCAGGACGAATCGCACGGCCGCCGAGCGCAGCGTGGGGACGTCGCCGTGCACGAGAAAGCGCATCGGGGCGAGTTGCTCGATGCGCCGTATCATCTCGGGCTTCGTCCAGCGGTCGGCCCTGTGATCGCCCTCGGGAAAATCCTTGGCTCGCGTCCAGGTGCCCGCGAGCAAGCCGTACGCGAGCGTCGAGCGCGCCAGCACCCCCGCGCCTTGCACCATGATCTCTCCGGCAAGGCGGTGCAGGTTGGTCGCGAAGACGAGGTTGTACGCGAGCTCGATCACCTCGGCTCCGCGCCGCAGGGCTGCGCGCCCGCTCGCGACGTCCCCCGCGCTGACTCCCCAGTGGCCGATCTTGCCCTCGTGCTTGAGCTCGAGGAGAGCGTCGACGGCCTCGCCGCCTTCGATGACGGACTCGCTCGGGTTGTGCAAGAGGTAGACGTCCACCCTGCCGCGCTTCAGGCGGCGAAGCGAACCCTCGAGACGCTCGCGCAGGTACGCCGCGTCGAAGCGTTTCCGGGCGGGAGAGGTCGACCGATCGGTCCCGCCTTTGGTGACGACGACGACGTCTCCTCGGGCGCGAAGCGCGGTCCCGATCAGCCGCTCCATTCGCCCCGCCCCGTAGGCGTCGGCCGTCTCGATGAGCGAGACGCCTACCTCGAGCGCACGCTCGACGACGCGCTCCTGCCTCGAATCGTCGACGGGACCGTAGGCGTCGCCCGAGAGGCCCCACGTGCCGAGGGCCATCTCGCTGACGCGCAGTCCGGTCTTGCCGAGGGGTCGCAGGTCGCACGCGGTGTGGGATGGTTCCTAGCGCAGAGCGGGATTCACTTCACGGTTACGCTCAAACGGGCTAAAGGGGGGGCGTTCGCCAAACCCGGGAGGAGACCCTCGATGCGCACGACGATTCTTGCCGCGATTACCACGATGACGCTCGCGCTGGCCGCGTGCGGAGGCGAAGCGCCGCCGCCGCAGCCGCCTCCGGCTCCCCCTCCGCCGCCCGCCGCCTCCGCGGTCGCGCCGCCGGCCACCACGGCCCCCGCCGCCGCCTGCCAAGCCCGCGCTGAGCGAGGTGATCCCGCAGACGATCAAGGGCTTCGGCGACGCCTTCAACGCGCACGACGCGCAGAAGATCGCGAGCTACTTCACCGACGACGCGACGTCCATCGCGTACGGGGAGTACGAGACGCACAGCAAGGGACGAGATCGCAGAGCGGCTTTCAGGAGCTCTTCGCGGCTTTCGCCGACATGAAGTCGGCGCCGACCCGCGTGTGGACGAAGGACAACGTCGTCATCGCCGAGATCACGTGGACGGGCACGTTCTCGGGTGACTACAAAGGCATGAAGGCGACCAACAAGCCCGCCGGCGGGCTGCGCCTCCACATCATGTGGTTCAACGACGACGGCCTGATCAAGGAGTTCCACCAGTACGCCGACGGCGGGAGCGTGATGGCCCAGCTCATGGGCAAGAAGAACGCGCCGCCGGTGCCGGCGCTGCCGACCAACGCCCCGCAAACGCACGCGGCCAAGGGCACGCCCGACGAGGACAAGCTCGTCGATTGGGCCAAGGCTGGCGACGACACGTTCAGCAAGGACGACGCCAAGGCTGCGCTCGCATTGCATGCGGACGACGCCGACTACTGGATGAGCTTCGGCGGCCCTGCGATGAAGGGCAAGAAGGACCTCACCAAGGGCCTCACCGACTGGTTCAAGGCGTTCCCCGATCAGAAGTGGACCGTGGTCAACGCGTGGGGCATCGACGGCTTCGCGATCGTCGAGCACACGATGAGCGGTACGCAGAAGGGCGCGATGGGTCCTCTCCCCGCGACGAACAAGCCGGTCACCAACTGGCACTTCGTCGACATCTTGCAGCCGACCGCGGACGGCAAGCTGCAGCACGGCTGGGGCTACGGGAACACGCTCGAGATGATGGCCCAGACCGGCGCGCTGAAGCATCCCGGTGACAAGCCGGCCGCCGCCGCTGCGAAGGCGAGCGCCAAGACTCCCCCCGCTGCCGCGGGCACCGCGCCGCCGGCTGCAGGGGCGGCGACGACTCCGGCCAAGAAGTAGGCAAGCAACCCGTCGACTCGGCGGCGCAGCCTTCGACGGCGAGCGCCGCCGACTCAGCCTTCCTTCGGTCCGCGGAGCGACGGGCCGGCGGCGGCACACCAGTAGTGAAACGTCTCGATGTCCCCGCCGGTAGCGCGCAGCTCGACGGCGGTCCGCTCGGCAGCTGCCCCCGCGGGGACATCGAAGCTCCGTTCCATCCAGTCCCCCTCGCTCGCGGCGTCGAGAAGGCCGGCCGAGTGGCCGTTCGCGAGCACCCGAACGCGGGTCCCTTCGCCTGCCGAGAGCCGGACGACGCACCGAGCGGGCGTGCCCGCGTGCAGGTGCATGGAGAATCGCTCGATCGTGCGGTGAGTGCGCCCGCCGTCGACCACGACCGAACCGTCGGGCGCGGTGCCGTCGTGCACGGTTTGCTCGCGCTCGTGCGCCCCGAGAAGCTCGTAGGAGTGCTCGGCTTCGCTCTCCAGATCGGCCACGTCGAGAGCGTCGAGCAGCTCGTCTACGGTCGTCCAAGGCCTTTCACCCGTCCCGAGGCTCGACCAGTCCGCGACGTACGCGGTCATCGTCTGGCCGCCCAGGATGGTCGCGTCGGTCACCGTGGCCTGGTGCAGCACGTCCCCGAGCACGACCGGAAGCGCCATCCACTCGGGGTATACGACGAAGTGGGTGGGTAGCTTGGAAGGCGCCGTGCGCAGCAACCTCTCGTAGTGCTCGAACCGCGAGGCGACGCCGGCGATCCAGTAGCGGGCCTCGCCCTCGGTCGTCAGCCCGACGACGTCGAAGGTCTTGCGCTCGCTGAAGTAGGCGATCGCGCCGGTGTCGTTGACGCCGATGCGCGCGTCCGCCGGAACGTTCTCGCGCGCCCACCTGCCGAGCGCGACCTGCTGCCGGTCGATGCCGCTCGCCGATTGCGCGACGTCGTCGATGACCCACTCGAGCTTCGACGCAAAGAGCCCCACGAACACGCCGCAGATCATCGGCGTGACGAGACGCCATCGATCGCGCACGCGCGCGGCGAGGTCGCCCGCGACGCGCGCCAGACAGGCCAACCCCACGATCCAGCCCGGTGCGAACGGCCACAGGTACCGCAGGCGATTCCACAGGAACGTGGAATAGAAGCACGGCGCGAACATGGTCAGCGCGATGAGCAGCACGGCGGCGGTCCGCCAACCCGCGCGAGCGCGCCAGCCGCATGCCACCACCGCGGCGAGCCCGGCCAGCGCCACGACGTTGCCACCGTGAGGCAAAAACTCGACCGAGTACGGGTTCCCGTTGAGTAGCTCGCGGACGAGGTACGTCGCCTGCTCGCGTACGGTCGCCACGAGCACGGCGCCCGGGTAGTAGGGGTTGCCGGGGAGCAGCTTGGCGATCGCCGTGTTGCTGCGCGCCGATCCCGTGAGGAGCCACGACGAAAGCGGAACGGCGATGGCCCCGGCCGCCGCCGCGAGCCCGAGAGCGCGCTCGCGTAGCGTGTCTTTGCGCGGGAAGCCGAAGAGCACCACGGCGACGAAGAGTGCCGTCACCGCGCCCTCGGGCCGGAAGAGCGCCGCCGCCCACGAGAGACCCACCAGCTCGGCCGCGCGCGCCCCGGTTCGGTCGAGCCGCGAGCGTTCCTGCCATTCGCTGGCGCGCCGGGACGCACGAGCGAGCGCCCAGGCAAACGGCACGGCCTCCATTCCGCTCGCCGCACACCAGAGCAGCCCACCGAACGCGACGACCATCGCGGCGGCACCGGCTGCGGCCGCCCTGCCCGCGAGCTTCTCCGTCAGCTTGGCGCTCTCCCAGGCGAGAGCCCCCAGCGCGGCGAAGGAGAGGAGCCACGCCGGCCACATGATGGCGTCGTCCCTCGCGCCCAGCGCCCAGAACGGCGCGAGCAGCGCCGGCCAGAGGGTGCTCGTGGCCCCGCTCGACATAGGCTCGCCCGCCTGAAAGCGCATCGGGTGGCCCTCGGCCAGGGCGCGCGCGTACTGGAAATGGATGTACGCGTCGTCGAGCGCGGCTGCCGCGTGGCCCACCCTGCGCAGCACGGCCGAGATGGCGAAAGCGGCCAAGATGGCGACGGCCGCGACGAGTGGCCCGAGGCTCCGAGCGCGCCGCATCCAGTCGCCGGGGGGGCGTTGCTGCTGGGTCACCGGCAGGACGGTGGCCGAGACGAAGGTCCCGGGTCAAGCGCTGCTTCGCGCGCGCGCCGCTCGAGACCCGCGGCGCGACGGGTCCGGAAGGTGGACCGTTAGCAAGCGCACGATGACCCGCTACAGTCTGCCTCGCCGTGCTGCCGCCGCGACCCGCTCCCGTGCCGCCGACCGACGCCTCGCCCGTGCGCCCTTACGCCGACGCGCCGCGCCTCCCGGACGCGGAACGCGTGGACTTGCGGGCGCTCGTGCTCGGCGACTGGGTCGAGCTCGAGATTGGACCGGGACGAGGCTGGTTTCTCATCGAGCGCGCCGAGGCCGAGCCCCGGGCGGCTCTCGTCGGGCTCGAGATCCGTCGCAAGTGGGCTGCCATCGTCGACGCGCGCATGGCTCGACGCGGGTTATCCGCGCGAGCCCGCGTGTTTGCCGAGGACGTCCGGAACGCCCTCCCGAGGATCGCCCCCGATGCTTGCATCCGCCGCATCTTCGTGAGCTTCCCCGATCCGTGGTGGAAGAAACGCCACCAGAAGCGTCTGGTCCTGCGCGACGGTTTTCTCGATCAGGTCGCGCGGTTGCTCGAACCGGAGGGAGAGCTCTTCGTTCAGACCGACGTCGAGGAGCGCGCGCTGGCCTACGAAGCGCTCGTCGGTGACGACGCGCGATTCACGTCGGCCGGGGACTTGCCGGGCTCGCCGCAAGTTGCCGACCACGGGTACGTCGCGCGAAGTCCGCGCGAGCGGCGCGCCATCGCCGACGGCCTTCCGGTACACCGGATGCGCTGGACCCGAGCGATGCGGTGACGCTCGAGCCGAAGGCTACGGCTGCGGCTGCGAGATCGAGAACGCGTAGCGTGCGGTCGAATCGGCGTCGACGTGCACCGAGGCGCTCATGGGCTTGCCCGCCTCCGGTGCGCAGACGACGGTATGCGTCCCCGCGGGCAGGAGGACACCCGCGACGGGCGTAGGTCCGCGTGCGGCGCCGTCGATGGTCACGTTGCACCAGCCGCCGTGCGCGCTCACGTTGAGCTTTCCCGTTCCCGCGGTCGCAGCCGCGGGAGCGGCCGGAGCCGGTTGCGCGCCTCGGGGCGCCGCGTGGTCCGCGGGCTTCGATCCGTCGGCGCGCGACAGGGTGACGTCGAGGTGCTTGCGCTCGTCGGCCACTCCGAGGAACGAGAGCGACTGCGACGCGTAGCCCGGCGCTTGGACGACGAGCTGATGAGTCTCGCCCGCGGTGACGTTGTCGATGACGGGCGAGGAGCAGGGCTTGCCGTCGAGCGTCAGCGTCGCGCCCGGAATCGGCGGGCTGAAGCCGACGTCGACGCTGAGGGTTGCCCGCCTGAGCACCACGCTCATCGCGCCGCTCGGCTCGCGATCGGTCAGGGTCACGCTCTGGGCGGCTTCCACGAAGCCGTCCTTCGCGACGGTGACCTGACAGGGCTGGCCCACGGGAAGCTTGCCCACGGTCGCCGGCGTTTTCTCGGGGCGGGGCACGCCGTTGATCGAGATCGTCGCGCCCGGCGGGTCGCTCGCAATCGCCAGCGTGCCACGCCCGGCTCCCGGCTCCTCCGTGACGAGATGCGACGCCTGGTTGGACTCCCGGTGCTCGACCCACCAGAGGCCACCGGCCACCACGCCCAACGCCGCGACCAGCCCCAGTGCGCCCATGAGCAATCCGCTGGACTGTCGCCGGGCCGGCGACGGCAATAGCGAGCGCGTCGCCGCCGCGCTCGTGATCGCGCCCTGCGTATCCAGGTTCGACATCGAGTCCGGCGGAGGTCCCGGGTTCTGCAGCGCGATGATGTCCGCGAGCTGCTTGCCCTGCAGGAGAGCTTCTTTCTGGGTCGCGAGCTTCTCCTCGAACAAGCCTTGCATGAACTGGGAGAGCGCGATGGTGCTCACGCCGAGCCTCTCGCGCCGCACGAACTCCTCGATGGCTCCCTGCATCTCGCGGGCGCTTTGCCAGCGGTGTGCGCGATCTTTCGCGAGCGCGCGCATGACGATCGCCTCGAGCTCGCGCGGATAGCCGAAGCGCACCTGCGACGGCGAGGGGTAATCCCGGTCGCAGATGAGCCGGAGCGTCTCGTACTCGCTGGCGCCCTTGAAGAGGCGCTTGCCGGTCGTCAGCTCGAAGAGCATCACCCCGGCGGCGAAGATGTCCGTCCGCCAATCGATGGGCTCACCGCGAGCCTGCTCGGGGGACATGTACGGGATCTTGCCCTTGAGCTTGCCGCTGCGGGTGTTCTCCTGCAGCCGCGTGTCGCTTTTCGCGATCCCGAAGTCGACGACTTTGACGTCGCCGGTGAACGTGATGACCACGTTCTGCGGCGAGATATCGCGATGCACGATGTTGAGCGCCGTGCCGTCGAGTTCACGCTTCTCGTGCGCGTAAGCGAGACCCGAGCAAATGCCCAGCACGATGGAGAGCGCGTGCTCCAGCGGGAACTCGAGCACCTGGCTCTTTCGCATCTGGCGCACGATCGAGCGCAGGTCCTCGCCGTGCACGTGCTCCATCGCAATGAAGTACGCGCCCTCGACCGCACCCACGTCGAAGATCTGCACGATGTTCGGGTGAGACATCGTCGCCGCCACGCGTGCCTCGTGGAGCAGCATCTCGATGAACGCGCGATCCTGATTCAGGATTGGCAAGATGCGCTTGATGACGATGAGCTTTTCGAAGCCGGCGACGCTCTTCTGAATCGCCAGAAAGAGCTCGGCCATGCCCCCGGTAGCGAGTCGGCGAATGAGCGTGTACTTCCCAAAGCGGCAAGGCATGCCCTGCATCGAGGGGTCGGCTGCGGCTCCGCCTTCCGCAGGAACTTCCTCGGACGGGCGTGGACCGTTTGTGGGGGATGGTTCTGGCCCGGACATGTCACCTCGCGTCGGCCAAACTACCGTAAAACGGTAACGCGCCCGCTCTAGCCGGTCAATCGAGCCCGGGCTAGAACTCGAGTCGACGGATGCCTGAAAGACCCCGTCCGCCGCATCGCGTCGCGCGGCCGCGCCTCGCTTCGGGGGCCCGGCCGCGGCCGGTGGTGGCTGCCGCGGGCGTGGCCGTCGTCACGCTGGTATCCGGGGCGGCGCAGGGCGCGGGCGGGATTGCAAAGGGGCCCTACCTGACAGGCCTATCCGACTCGCGCGTCGATGTGCGCTTCGAGCTCGCGGAGCCCGGCCCCGCGGTCGTGGAGGTGGTCCGCGAGGGGCAGCCAGCGTCGTCGGCGCGGGTCTCGGATGACCACAAGACCGACGCGTTTCATGTCGTCTCCCTCGGAGGACTGGAAGCAGCCACGCGGTACTCGTACACCGTCCGTGCGGGGAGCGCGTTGCTCGGGGCGGGCCGTTTTGCGACGGCGCCGAAGGCCGACTCGGGCGCGCCGCTCAAGTTCCTCGTCTACGGAGACGACCGAACCGACGTGTCCGCTCATCAGGCCGTCGTGCGCGCTCTTCAGGCCGTGCCTTCGGATCTCCTCATCAACACCGGCGACCTCGTCGCAGACGGCGCCAGCGGGGACGACTGGCGGTCTTTCTTCGACACCGAAGCGCCGCTCTTGCGGGACCGCGCGCTCTTCGTCGCGATTGGCAACCACGAGCTTTACGACGATTCGGCGGGCACTACCTTCGCTCGCTACTTCGGCCCCTCCCGAGAGACGGAAAACCCGCCACCCTACGGCAGCGCGCGGCTCGCCGGTGTCCGGTTCTTCTTCTTGAACGGAATGCACGATTGGACGTCGGGCGAAGAGCGGCAGTGGCTCGAGCACGAGCTCGCCAGCGCCGACGGCGAGCGTGGCGTCTTGTGGCGTATCGCCGTCGTTCACCACAGCCCGTGGTCGGCCGGACCGCACGGCGGCAACGCCAAGTTGCTCGACGCCCACGTGCCGGAGCTTCTCTCGGCCCACCAAGTCGATCTCGTGCTCTCGGGACACGACCACATCTACGAGCGAGGCGACGCAGGGCTCCTCAAGTACATAATCTCCGGCGGGGGTGGCGCGCCTCTCTATCGGGTCATCGAACCGACACCCACGACCCGCAAAGCCGAAGCTACGTACCACTTCGTGGAGATCACGGCAGACGCCGAAGCGCTCCGGGTCGTCGCGCATCGGCTGGACGGCAGCACGCTCGAGAAGTGCGATCTTCTCAGGCATCGGCCCCCGCGCGACGGCGCGGCCGACGTCTGGGGCTGCGACCCATCGCCCTGGGTCCCGGCCGCTTTGCGCGTTCACGCGAGCGGCGGCGCGGGCGCGCCACCCGCGCAAGCGGTACAAGCGGTGCAAGTCACCCAGGGCCCTGCGGAAACGATTCGGCCGGCAGCCTCCTCGCGCTGCGGCTGCGAGGTGCCTGGCGCACGTGACGACTCGCGTAGGCCACGGCCGCTGCATCCGCTTGTCCTCGCGCTCGCCGCTCTCGCCCTCTCCTGGGGTCGCCGCCTTCGCCGCAGTTGATTCCCCCGGCTGGCAACCGCTACCCTCGAAGCAGAATGCGCTGGGTAGCCTCGGGCATGCTGCTCGCCTCGCTTTCGCTGGCTTCGTGCGCCACCTACCAGGACGAGCTCGCGAGCGGCCAACGAGCCTTCGAGGCGAGCGAGCACGACCGCGCGCTCGCGATCTTTCGCGTTCTCGAGCCCGATGTGCCCCAGCTCTCGACGCCGGCGCGCACCCGTTATGCGTACCTGCGCGGGATGACGGACTTTCGCATCGGCTACCGAGCGGAAGCGCGTCACTGGCTTTCGCTCGCGTTTGCCCTCGAGCAGCAATCGCCCGGCTCGCTGCCTGACGATTGGAGCAAGCGCCTGGGTGACTCGCTCAAGGAGCTGAACGAGGAAGTCTATAGCGCCGGGATCGAGACACTCTCGAACGCGGCGACCGCCAGACCCAAGGCCAACGACGACAGCTCCAGCGACACCGAGCCGCCCGCCAAGAAGCCCGCGCCGAGACCCGACTTCGAGAATTGAGTCGTCGGTCCGAGCTCGGAACGGCCGTTGCTCAATGCCGGCGTAGCGAGTCGAGCCTGTCTTTTGCGGCAAGGCGCAGACGTTTGAGCTCGTTGGCGCGCGCGCGGTCTTCCGGGGTCATGTGGTTGCCACGGCGATCGAGCTCGTGGATGGCCATCTCGAGAGTGTGAGTCTGCCGCTCCAGATCGCGTACGTCGATGCGCTTCATCGGGGCCCTAACCTCCCGAAGCGAGGGGCGGATGCGCGAGAGGCGTTCCCCCGCTCCATTCGCCACGCTAGCCGCCGCCGATCCCTCGTCAACGGATGCGCGCGTTCAGTTGAAGATGGGGCCCGTGTCTCGCGAACGGGAACCTCGGCGCCCATCCGGTACTCTGAAACGATACGTCATGAGGCCCCCGCCGCTCGTCCTGGCCATCGCGGCAGCCGTGCTCGGTATGGCCTGCGCCGCGCGGCCGGCCGCGAGTCCCCCGCCGGCTCGCCCGGCCCCGCTCATCGAGCTGCCGGCGCGCATCGTCACGGCAAACGAGATCACGACCGAGGCCGAGCTGGCGCGGCGCGGCGAGCGGGCGCTCATGGAGCAGCGGTGGCAAGAGGCAGCCGACGCTTACCGAACGCTGGTCGCGTCCTTCGCCATCTCCGGTACGTCGGCCGAGCACGCGTCGGAGTACCGCTTCGACTTGGGGCTCGCGTTGGAGGGCCTGCAGGATCGCGCGCAAGCGCGCGACACCTTCCTCGAGCTCGTGCGCACGTTCCCGGACGGGCCCAAGGCGCGGCCAGCCCTGGTGCGGGCCGCGACGCTCGACGCGTATCTGGAAGACTGGACCGCTCTCGCGGGGATCGGGGAAGCCCTCCTGGCGCGGCCCGATCTCGACGACATGGACCGCATCGTGGCGCTCGGGGCGCGCGGGCTCGCGCGCGTCGAGCTGGGTGAAGACATGCGGGCGTCGAGCGACATCCACGACGGGCTCGATCTCTCCGATCAGCTCCACTACGGCGCGCGAGACGTTCTGCCGGTGGCGGTCGCCCAGCTGCGCTTTGCGCTGGGAGAGCTCCGCCGCGTTCGCTCCGAGCGAATTCGCTTCGATCCCCTTCCACCCGACTTCCTCGACAAGCTCGAAGAGCGCTGCGGCGGCTTGCTCGAGGCGCAAGAAGCCTATTCGATGGCCGTACGCTCGATCGATCCCCACTGGGCGGCGATGGCTGGATATCGCGTCGGCGCGATGTACCGTGCCCTCCACCGCGACCTCATGCAAATCGCGCCGCCGGCGTCCTCCAAGACCGCGAAGCAAAAACAGATCTTCTACGCGTTCATGCACATTCGCTACCGGGTCCTCCTCGAGAAGGGGGTCCGGGAGATGGAGCAGACGATTGCCCTGGGGGAGCGGACCAGCGACTCCTCCCCCTGGATTCAGCGGGCGCGCGAGGCCAAAGGCGAGATGGACACCGCCCTGGCGGACGAACGGGCTCAGATTGACCGGATGCCCTTCACGGAGGAGGAGGTGAACGCCGCCCTCGACCTCCTTAAGAAGAAGACCGCCAAGGCCGGCAAGTAGCCGCGGCCGCGCCTGCATCGGCTGCCGGCGCTGTTGACAGGCGCATGACGAGAGGCTAGTCAGCGCTCCTTCCCCGTCCGGGGGTCACAGGTTTCGTGTGCGCATCGTGCACCCGAAGGCGTGGTCGTCCGGCCCTCTGCTTACGGACTTGCTTGAAATTGCCTTGAAATTGCTTGGACTTTGGCACGTTGCCCTACCAGTTGCCGTCAGCTGCGCCGCTCTGGGCTAATCCTTGCTTGCAAGGGGGCGCCCTGGGAAGTACTCTTCGCGCCCCCTATCGCGGCGGCGAACCGCCGCAAGGGCTGGCGTTGCTGGCGTAGCTCAATGGCAGAGCACCTGTTTTGTAAACAGGTGGTTAGGGGTTCAAGTCCCCTCGTCAGCTCGTCGTTTCCCCACTGTTGCTGCAAGAGAACCGTTTCCAACTGAACCGAGAACATTTTGAGGAGGGTTGCCCGAGTGGCCAAAGGGAGCAGACTGTAAATCTGCCGGCTATGCCTTCGATGGTTCGAATCCATCACCCTCCACGGCACCTGCCGGGTGGACCGCTTCGGGGCGAGCGCCTCGGGGCGCAAAACCTGAGGCGGGCCGTTCCGGGATCGTGGTCCCATCCGCGGGAGTAGCTCAGTTGGTAGAGCGTCAGCCTTCCAAGCTGAACGTCGCCGGTTCGAATCCGGTCTCCCGCTCGCACGCATCGCCCACCTAGCTCAGTGGTAGAGCACTTCCTTGGTAAGGAAGAGGTCACGGGTTCAAGCCCCGTGGTGGGCTCGACCCGACAAGGCTCGCATCCTTCGACGTCTGTTTAGGAGACTTCAGTCATGGCGAAAGAGAAATTCGTACGGTCCAAACCGCACGTGAACGTGGGGACGATCGGGCACATCGACCACGGCAAGACGACGCTGACGGCGGCGATCGTGAAGGTGCAGTCGAAGAAGGGTCTGGCGAAGGTCATCAGCTACAAGGACATCGCCAAGGGCGGGACGGTGCGCGACGACACCAAGACGGTGACGATCGCGGTGGCGCACGTGGAGTACGAGAGCGACAAGCGCCACTACGCGCACGTCGATTGCCCGGGGCACGCGGACTACATCAAGAACATGATCACGGGAGCAGCCCAGATGGACGGGGCGATCCTGGTGGTGAGCGCTCTGGACAGCGTGATGCCGCAGACGCGCGAGCACGTGCTTCTGGCGCGTCAGGTGGGTCTGAACCACATCGTCGTGTTCTTGAACAAGTGCGACGCGGTGGACGACCCGGAGATGCTGGACCTCGTGGAGATGGAGGTCCGCGAGCTTCTGAACAAGTACAAGTTCGACGGGGACAACGCGACGGTGGTCCGGGGCGCGGCGCTGCCTGCGCTCAACGGGGACGCGAAGTGGGAGAAGTCGATCGGCGAGCTTTTGGCGGCTCTCGACACGAAGATCCCCGACCCGGTGCGCGACATCGACAAGCCGTTCCTGATGGCGGTCGAGGACGTGTTCTCGATCAAGGGCCGCGGCACGGTGGCGACGGGTCGCGTGGAGCGCGGCGTGGTGAAGGTGCAGGAAGAAGTGGAGCTGGTCGGCTTCCGCGACACGCGCAAGCTGGTGGTGACGGGGGTGGAGATGTTCCGCAAGCTTCTCGACCAGGGGCAGGCGGGCGACAACATCGGGGTTCTGCTCCGCGGCATCGAGAAAAACGAGATCGAGCGCGGTCAGGTTCTGGGCAAGCCCGGGAGCGTGACGCCGCACACGAAGTTCGAGGCCGAGGTGTACGTGCTGAAGAAGGAGGAGGGCGGGCGCCACACGCCGTTCTTCACCAATTACCGGCCGCAGTTCTACATGCGCACGACGGACGTGACCGGGACGGTGTCTCTTCCGGAGGGGACCAAGATGGTCATGCCGGGGGACAACACCAAGATGACCATCGAGCTCATCACGCCGGTCGCGCTCGAGGAGCAGCAGCGCTTCGCCATCCGCGAGGGCGGCCGCACCGTCGGCGCAGGCATCGTCACCAAGATCCTCGCCTAGTGAGACGAGCCGGCGCACCGCATGGCTGAGCGAACGCCGGTCTCTCTGGCCTGCACGGAATGTGAAGCGAGGAATTACCGGACAACGCGCAAGCCCGACCAGAAGGGGCAGCTCACCCTCAAGAAGTACTGCCCCGCGTGCAAGCGCCACACGGTCCACAAAGAAACGAAGTAGGCGAGAAAGCCAGAGCGAAGCGAGAACGACCCTGGGGCCGAATGCCCAGGGAATAGGGGTTTAGCTCAGTTGGTAGAGCAGCGGATTCCAAATCCGCAGGTCGTGGGTTCGAGCCCCTCAGCCCCTGCCAAGCCCGGGTCCGTCCCCGTCCCCCGCGGGGTTCGCGACCGTTCCGAGGTTCGAGTTTCGGGGCCGATTGCAGGTCGAGTTTCGGCGGTAGGGGTGGCGGCAGTGGGGGACAGGCAGTAGGTAGCGGACCAGAACAAGCCATGGGTATCACCGAAGACGTCAAGCGCGCGCGCACCGGAGAGGAGGGCACCGATCCGTCCGCAGAATCCCGGCGACGACGGCGCAGCCTCGCCCGCCGGCAGCAGCGCGACGAGTGGGGTCGACGAGGAATCCGGACCTGGAACCGCGCCCGAAGATCATGTCGGCATCGACGCAAACGCAGCCGAGGCAGCCGAGCACGAAGAGCCTCGAGGGGTCGCCTCGCCCACGCAGCTCGGAGCCAGCGCTTCGTCTACGCGGCGTACTTCGCCGGCGCCATTGCCATCGCGTTTCTCATGTCGAAGGTGCTCGACTTCGCCTGGTACAAGCCTCCAGACGCTCAAGCCCGCGCTCGGCGAGCCGCGCGACGAGATCATCATGCCCGCTCTCCGCGCTCATCGGCGCCGGCTCGCGGCCATCTACTACTGGTACCGGACGCGGGCGCGTCAGCTCGCGGAAGAAGTAGCGGCCGAGATGGCCAAGGTGACCTGGCCTACGCGCACCGAGGTGACCAACGGCACGTTCGTCGTGATCGTCACGACCAGTCGTCTCGACGGTGTTCTTCGCGCTGATGGACAAGTTCTGGGGGTTTCGTCACCAATCTCGTGTACGGGGGCAGCTGAGTCGTCATGGCCAAGAAGTGGTACGTCATCCAGACCTACTCGGGCTACGAGGCCAAGGTCAAAGAAGCGCTCCTCCAGCGCATCAAGGAGCACCACATGGAGGACCGCTTCGGCGAGGTCCTCATCCCGACCGAGACGGTGACCGAGCAGCGCGCGGGCGGCAAGTCGCGCACGCGCCAGAAGACCAGCTTCCCCGGATACATCTTCGTCGAGATGGACGATGACCGAGGAAGTCTGGCACCTCGTCAAGGACACCCCCAAGGTCACCGGCTTCATCGGCAACCAGCGCCCGCAGGAGGTCACGCCGCCGCAGATCGACGATCTCCGCAAGAGCATCGTCGAGGGCGCCGTGAAGCCCAAGCCGCGCGTCAGCTTCGAGGCGGGCGACGAGATTCGCGTCATCGACGGCGCGTTCGCGAACTTCTCGGGCACCGTCGAAGAGGTGAAGCCCGACAAGCAGAAGCTCCGCGTCAAGGTTTCCATCTTCGGCCGCGCCACCCCGGTCGAGCTCGATTTCAGTCAGGTCGAGAACAGAGGCGATGGCGCAACTGAGCAGAGGATACGTCATGGCGAAAAAAGTCGCAGGTTTCGTCAAGCTCCAGCTCGCGGCCGGCAAAGCCAGCCCGGCGCCGCCCGTCGGCCCGGCGCTCGGCCCGCACGGCATCAACATCATGGCGTTCTGCAAGGAGTTCAACGCCAAGACGCAGGGGAGCGACATGATCATCCCGGTCGTCTTGACGGTCTACTCCGACCGCTCCTTCAGCATGATGCTGAAGACGCCCCCGACGAGCGTGCTCCTCAAGAAGGCCGCCGGTCTGTCCACGGGGAAGAAGCCGGGCTCGGGCTCCAAGGAGCCCAACAAGATCAAATCGGCAAAGTATCGATGAAGCAGGTGCGCGAGCTCGCGCAGCAGAAGATGGGAGACATGAACTGCACGGACATCGAGTCGGCGATGCGCACCGTCATGGGCACCGCCCGCTCGATGGGTCATCGACGTGGTGGAGTGACTCCGGAACGAACTCACGCTCGTCCTTTCTCTTACGAACCCCACACACCACCGTGTCGACTCGATCGACCTCACGGTGGGAGGCGAAAGCCGAAAAAGGAGGAACCATTGCCGAAGCTCCCGAAGAAACGCGCCGAGGTCACCAAGCTGTGGACCCCGGGCGCAAGTACAGCGTCGAAGAGGCGTGCGCCCTCGTGAAGAAGGCCAAGTTCGCCAAGTTCGACGAAACGGTCGACCTCGCGGTCCGTCTGGGCGTCAATCCCGAAGCACGCCGATCAGATGGTCCGTGGCGCGCTCGTTCTGCCGCACGGGACGGGCAAGACCGTGCGTGTCCTCGTCTTCGCGAAGGGCGAGAAGGAGCGCGAGGCTCGCGATGCGGGCGCCGACTTCGCCGGAAGCGACGACCTGGTCGCGAAGGTCTCCGAGGGATTCCTCGATTTCGACCGAGTCATCGCGACACCCGACATGATGGGCTCCGTCGGCAAGCTCGGTCGCGTCCTCGGCCCGCGCGGACTCATGCCCAACCCGAAGGTCGGGACGGTCACCTTCGACGTGGCGGCTGCCGTCCGGGACGCGAAGGGCGGCAAGATCGAGTACCGCGTCGAGAAGGCGGGCATCGTGCACGCGCGCATCGGCAAGGTCTCGTTCACCGAGAACGCCCTGGCCGACAACGCCAATGCGCTCATCACGGCGCTCGTTCGGCAGAAGCCGTCCACCGCCAAGGGCGCCTACCTCAGAAGCATCACCGTCAGCTCGACCATGGGGCCGGGCGTGCAGATCGACCCGGCTCACTTCGTGAGCCAGACCGAAGAAGCGTGATAGCCCATGCAACGCGCAGACAAAGACGTCCAGATCGGCGACATCAAGGCCCGCTTCGACAAGATGACGGCGGCCGTCTTCCTCGACTTCAAGGGGATGACCGTCGAGCACGTGACGAAGCTTCGGGCCGAGTTCCGCAAGGCTGGCGTCGAGTACAAGGTCGTCAAGAACACGCTCGTCGAGCACGCGCTCAAGGACGCCCCCTACAAGGACAAGTTGGGGCGCGCCCTCGTCGGGCATGACGGGCATCGCCTGGAGCTACGAAGACCCGAGCGCGGCCGCCAAGGTCGTGAAGGCGTTCCGAAAGGACCCCGCGGGCGAGAAGCTCCAGATCAAGGCAGGGCTCATCGAGGGCTCGATTCTCGACGCCGGCGGCGTCGAGGACCAGCTCGCGACGATGCCCGGCAAGAACGAGCTCCGCGCGACTTTGCTGGCGACGCTTCAGGCGCCGCTCCAGAAGTTCGTCGCGCTGCTCGCCGCACCTCCGCAGAACTTCGTCTATCTGCTGGCCGCGAAAGAGCGCGCGCAGGGGGGCGTTTCGGAGGACAAGAAGTAATCAACCCCGGCCCGCCAGCGAGAGCGGGCTCACAAGTTTTTCAACGAAACCGAGTACGGAGAGTTTCCCATGGCAGACATCACGCGTGAGCAGGTCGTCGACTTCCTTTCGAACATGCCGGTCATCCAGCTGGCAGATCTCATCAAGACGCTCGAGGACAAGTGGGGCGTCAAGGCGGCACCGATCGCCGTCGCCGCCGGCCCGGCTGCAGCCGCCGCCGCACCTGCTGCGGCCAAGGAAGAGCAGACGGAGTTCAACGTCGAGCTCAAGGAGGCCGGTGGCAACAAAATCGCCGTCATCAAGGTCGTGCGCGAGATCACGGGCCTCGGGCTGAAGGAAGCCAAGGACCTCGTCGAGGGCGCGCCGAAGACCCTGAAGGAGGGCGTCTCCAAGGCCGAATCCGAGGAGATGAAGAAGAAGCTGGAAGAGGCTGGCGCCAAGGTCGAGCTCAAGTAGGCGTCCAGTACGTGTGCGAATTGACGGATATTTCCATATTGTGACGGGTCGGGGACGGCGCGCGGAAGGAGCCCTTCCGCAGGCGCACGTCCCTGCTCGTGTTTGCACAATCCTTTCCGCAAGGTAGGCTCTCGATTCTCCTTGCGGCGTGCCTTTTGCTTTACGCGGTCGAATTTCTGACTAAGTTCCCGGTCGCGGCTTGCCCCGCCGGGCAATCGCGCGGTCCCGGCGTCTCGAAGATTTCCCGTCCCGCGGCCGGTCTCGGCGGCCGCAAACGAAAGCGGCCAGCGTGGGGCCGACAAATCGTCAGGAGCAGCGATGGCGAGTGTCATCCAGTCGAACTTCCGCATCCGTAAGCATCTCGGACGTGTCCGGAAGGTCATCGAGGTTCCCAACCTCATCGACATTCAGAAGACGTCGTACGACAAATTCCTCCAGAGCAACGTTCCGCAGAGCGAACGTGCGGAGGTCGGGCTGCAGGCGGTCTTCCGCAGCGTGTTTCCCGATCAAGGACTTCAACGGCACGAGTGAGCTGGTCTTCGTCAGCTACAACCTCGAGAAGCCGAAGTACGACGTCGAGGAGTGCCGGCAGCGCGGCATGACGTACGCGGCGCCGATCAAGGTGACCACGCAGCTGATGATCTACGACACCCGCGAGGGTGGCGAGCGCATCGTCCGCGACATCAAGGAGCAGGAGGTCTACTTCGGCGAGATCCCGCTGATGACGGACACCGGCACGTTCATCATCAACGGCACCGAGCGCGTCGTCGTCAGCCAGCTGCACCGCAGCCCGGGCGTCTTCTTCGACCACGACAAGGGCAAGACCCACTCGAGCGGCAAGCTCCTCTACAGCGCGCGCATCATCCCGTACCGCGGCTCGTGGCTCGACTTCGAGTTCGACCCGAAGGACATCATGTACGTGCGCATCGACCGCCGCCGCAAGATGCACGCGACGGTGCTCCTGCGCGCGCTCGGGTACTCGACCCAGGATCTGCTCAACTACTTCTACAACACCGAAGAGGTGTATCTCGAGAAGGGCGGCAAGTACGCCAAGAGCGTCGAGTTCGACCTCCTCTCCGGGCAGCGCGCCACGCGCGACATCAAGGTCGGCGCCGAGGTCGTCGTCAAGAAGAACACCAAGTTCACCAAGGCCGCGATCAAGAAGCTGCAGGACTCGAAGATCGACCGGCTGCCGATCGACCTCGAAGAGCTCGTCGGCAAGGTCGCTGCGCACGACGTCGTCGACAAGGAGACCGGCGAGGTCCTCCTCGAGTGAACGAGGAGGTCACCGAGGCGAAGCTCGAGAAGCTCCGCGAGGCGCGGCATCGACGAGTTCAAGATCCTCTTCATCGACGGCCTGAACGTCGGCTCGTACCTCCGCGACACGCTCCTCGCCGAGAAGGTCAAGACGACCGAAGACGCGATCATGGAAATCTACCGGCGCCTTCGCCCGGGCGATCCCCCGACGCTCGAGACGGCCAAGACGCTGTTCCACAACCTCTTCTTCAACCCCGAGCGCTACGACCTCTCGCAAGGTCGGCCGCCTCAAGCTCAACTACAAGTTCTACCGCGACCTCCCCGAGGATCAGCGCCCGTCGCTCGATACGGCGGTGCTCACCCCGCAGGACATCCTCGAGACGGTTCGCCACCTCATCGAGCTGAAGAACGGCCGCGGCTCGGTCGACGACATCGACCACCTCGGCAACCGCCGCGTGCGCGCGGTCGGCGAGCTGATGGAGAACCAGTATCGCATCGGCCTCGTTCGCATGGAGCGCGCCATCAAGGAGCGCATGAGCATGTCGCAGGAGATCGACACGCTCATGCCGCACGATCTCATCAACGCGAAGCCCGTCTCGCGCGGTGGTGAAGGAGTACTTCGGCAGCTCGCAGCTCTCGCAGTTCATGGACCAGACGAACCCGCTGTCGCGAGGTGACGCACAAGCGGCGTCTCTCGGCGCTCGGGCCCGGCGGCCTCACGCGCGAGCGCGCGGGCTTCGAGGTGCGCGACGTGCACCCGACGCACTACGGCCGCATCTGCCCGATCGAGACGCCGGAAGGTCCGAACATCGGCCTCATCGCGTCGCTCTCCACCTACGCCCGCGTCAACGAGTTCGGCTTCGTCGAGACGCCGTACCGCCGCGTGGCCGAGGGCAAGGTGACCGACGACGTCTCCTGGTACTCCGCCCTCGAGGAAGAGGGGAAGTACATCGCCCAGGCGTCGGCGAACGTCGACGAGAAAGGCAAGTTCGCGACTCGCTGGTGAGCGCGCGCCTCAACGGCGACTTCCACATGGTCACGGCCGACATGATCCAGCTGATGGACGTGTCGCCGAACCAGATGGTGAGCGTGGCCGCGGCGCTCGTGCCCTTCCTCGAGCACGACGACGCGAACCGCGCGCTCATGGGCGCGAACATGCAACGGCAGGCGGTGCCCCTCATCCGCAGCCACGCGCCGTTCGTCGGCACGGGCATGGAGGGCAAGCTCGCCCGCGACTCCGGCGTGTGCACGCTCGCGCGACGCGACGGCGTCGTCGAGAGCGTCGACGCGACGCGCATCGTCGTGCGCCCGGACAGCGACAAGCCGGAGATCCCGGACATCTACCCGCTGATGAAGTTCCAGCGGTCGAACCAGTCGACTTGCTACAACCAGACGCCGATCGTGCGCGCGGGCGAACAAGTGAAGGCCGGCGACGTCCTCGCCGACGGGCCCGAGCTGCGACATGGGCGAGCTCGCGCTGGGGCAGAACGTGCTCGTCGCGTTCATGCCGTGGCAGGGCTTCAACTTCGAGGACTCGATCCTGGTCTCCGAGCGCATCGCCAAGGACGACGTCTTCACCTCGATCCACATCGAGGAGTTCGAGTGCGTCGCCCGCGACACGAAGCTCGGAAAAGAAGAGGTCACGCGCGACATCCCGAACGTCGGCGAGGAGGCCCTCAAGGACCTCGACGAGTCGGGCATCGTGCGCATCGGCGCCGAGGTGAAGCCCGGCGACATCCTGGTCGGCAAGATCACGCCGAAGGGCGAGACCCAGCTCTCCCCGAGGAGAAGCTCCTGCGAGCCATCTTCGGCGAGAAGGCCGGCGACGTGCGCGACAGCAGCCTGCGCGTGCCGCCGGGCGTCGGCGGCATCGTCATCAACGCCCGCGTCTTCTCGCGCAAGGGCACGGAGAAGGACGAGCGCTCCAAGGACATCGAGGACCACGAGCGGCAGCGCCTGGAGAAGATGCGCGACGAGGAGATCGAAGATCCTCCGCGACTCCTTCTTCAAGCAGATCCGCAAGCAGCTGGTCGGGTCGCAGACGACCGGCAAGCTCGTCGACGACAAGGGCAAGGTGCTCCTGCAGAAGGGCGCGACGCTCGACGAGGGGACCCTCGACGACGTCCCGCTCAAGTACTGGACGGAGCTCCCCGTCGAGGGCGCCGAGGACGCTCGCGATCAAGGTTCGCGAGCTCGACGAGATCATTCACGCTGCGCGAGGAGCACTTCCGCGACAAGATCGATCGCCTGAGCAAGGGCGACGAGCTGCCGCCGGGCGTCATCAAGATGGTGAAGGTCTACATCGCCATCAAGCGCAAGCTGCAGGTCGGCGACAAGATGGCGGGGCGCCACGGCAACAAGGGCGTCATCTCGCGCATCCTGCCGGAAGAGGACATGCCGTACCTGCAAGACGGAACGCCCGTCGACATCGTGCTCAATCCGCTCGGCGTGCCGAGCCGCATGAACGTCGGGCAGATCCTCGAGACGCACCTCGGGTGGGGGGCGCGCGTGCTCGGCGCGCAGCTCCAGCTACATGCTCGAGGAGAAGTTCGGCGCCAGCGCGATGCGCGACCACATCAAGAAGATCTTCGACGGCGACGAAGACATCGCGAAGTGGCTGAACAAGCTGTCGGAGGACGACGTCCGGTCGCTCGCCAACAAGCTGAAGCGCGGCGTCCACTACGCGAGCCCGGTCTTCGACGGCGCGCAGGAGCTCGCAGATCAAGAACACCCTGGCACTCGCGGGTCTACCGACGAGCGGCCAGACGGTGCTCTTCGACGGGCGCACGCGGCGAGGCGTTCGACCAGGAGGTCACCGTGGGCGTGATGTACATGCTCAAGCTGCACCACCTGGTCGACGACAAGATCCACGCGCGCTCGATCGGGCCGTACTCGCTCGTCACCCAGCAGCCGCTCGGCGGCAAGGCGCAGTTCGGCGGCCAGCGCCTCGGCGAGATGGAAGTGTGGGCGATGGAAGCCTACGGCACCGCCTACGCGCTCCAGGAGTTCCTCACCGTGAAGAGCGACGACGTGCAGGGTCGCACGCGCATGTACGAGGCCATCGTCAAGGGCGAGTACAACCTCGAGCCGGGCCTGCCCGGAGAGCTTCAACGTGCTCATCAAGGAGCTTCAGGCTCTCTGCCTGAACGTCGAGCTCGATCGAGCCGGACGCGCTGCGCGCCGGCGAGCACGCAGCCGAAGAGTGAGCGCGAGCGGGAAGGGCGGAAGGACGGAAAGCCTGCAGGCCTTCCGCTCTCCGACCTTCCTGGGAATCCCTCTCCTCGAGTCGATTCAGAGTTTTCGTTTCGTCGAGCAGTCAGGAAAAGGAAGAACCCGATGCGCGACATCTTCAGCTTCTTCGAGAAGCCCAAGGATCCGCTCTCCTTCAGCGCGATCCGCATCTCGCTCGCGTCGCCCGAGAAGATCCGCGAGTGGTCGCACGGCGAGGTCAAGAAGCCCGAGACGATCAACTACCGCACCTTCAAGCCGGAGCGGGACGGCCTCTTCTGCGCCAAGATCTTCGGCCCGGTGAAGGACTACGAGTGCAACTGCGGCAAGTACAAGCGCATGAAGCACCGCGGCATCGTCTGCGAGAAGTGCGGCGTCGAGGTCATCCAGTCGCAAGGTCCGCCGCGAGCGCCTCGGCCACATCAACCTGGCCACGCCGGTCGCGCACATCTGGTTCCTGAAGTCGCTGCCGAGCCGCATCGGCAACATCCTCGACATCTCGCTGAAGGATCTCGAGAAGGTCCTCTACTGCGAGAGCTACATCGTCATCGACCCGAAGGAGACGGGCCTCGGCGCGCGCCGAGCTGCTCTCGCGAGGAGCGCTACATGCAGCTCGTCGAGGAGTACGGCGACGACAAGTTCACCGCCGGCATGGGCGGCGAGGCCGTCCTCGAGATGCTCAAGCAGGTCGACGTGCACACGCTGAGCGAGACGCTGCGCCAGGAGATGCGCGCGGCGACGAGCGAGGCCAAGCGCAAGAAGATCGTCAAGCGCCTGAAGGTCGTGCGAGGCGTTCCGCGAGAGCGGCAACCGCCCGGAGTGGATGATGCTCACGGTCATCCCGGTGCTGCCGCCGGACCTGCGCCCGCTCGTCCCGCTCGACGGCGGCCGCTTCGCGACCAGCGATCTCAACGACCTCTACCGCCGCGTCATCAACCGAAACAACCGCCTGAAGCGCCTGCTCGAGCTGAACGCGCCCGAGATCATCATCCGCAACGAGCGCCGCATGCTGCAGGAGGCGGTCGACGCCCTCTTCGACAACGGCCGCCGCGGCAAGACCATCACCGGCCCCAACAAGCGCCCGCTCAAGTGCCTGAGCGACATGCTCAAGGGCAAGCAGGGGCGGTTCCGCCAGAACCTGCTCGGCAAGCGCGTCGACTACTCGGGCCGCTCGGTCATCGTCGTCGGCCCGACGCTCAAGCTGCACCAGTGCGGCCTGCCCAAGCAGATGGCGATCGAGCTCTTCAAGCCGTTCATCTACAACAAGCTCGAAGAGCGCGGGTACGTCAACACCATCAAGAGCGCCAAGAAGATGGTGGAGAAGGAGCGTCCCGAGGTCTGGGACATCCTCGAAGAGGTCATCACCGAGCACCCGGTGCTCCTCAACCGCGCGCCGACGCTGCACCGCCTCGGCATCCAGGCGTTCGAGCCGGTGCTCATCGAGGGCAAGGCCATCCAGCTGCACCCGCTCGTCTGCGCGGCGTTCAACGCCGACTTCGACGGCGACCAGATGGCCGTCCACGTGCCGCTCTCGGTCGAGGCGCAGATGGAGGCGCGCGTGCTCATGATGAGCACGAACAACATCCTCTCGCCGGCCAACGGCAAGCCCATCATCAACCCGACGCAGGACATCGTCCTCGGGCTCTACTACGCGACGCGCGAGCGCAAGTTCGCCAAGGGCTGCTACCGCGAGGGGTCGCTCACGGTCGACAAGAAGGGCCACGCCGAGGGGTACCTCCGCGGCGTCTACTCGAGCGTCGACGAAGTCCGCATGGCCTACGACCACGGCGAGGTCGACGCTGCACTCGGGCATCCGGGTGCGCGTTGCCGACTCCGAGACGGCAAGATCGCACCTGGTCAGCACCACCGTCGGGCGCTGCCTCATCGCGGAGATCCTGCCCGAGGGACTGCCCTTCGAGCTCGTCAACAAGACGCTCGACAAGAAGGCGCTCAGCTGCGCTCATCGACGCCTGCTACCGCAAGCACCGCAACAAGGCGACCGTGCTCCTCGCCGACCGCCTGCGCACGCTCGGCTTCGACTACGCGACGCGCGCCGGCGTCTCGATCTGCATGGATCACATGGTCATCCCGCAGGCCAAGGGCGTGCTCCTCGGCGAGGCGCAGGCCGAAGTCGCAGCGCGTCGTCGATCAGTACCAGGAGGGGCTCATCACCGACGGCGAGCGCTACAACAAGATCGTCGACATCTGGGCCGGCGTCGCCGACAGCGTGACCAAGGAGATGATGAACGAGATCGGCAAGGAGAAGATCGTCGATCACGAGACGGGCAAGGAGCTCATCGAGCCGAGCTTCAACCCCATCTACATCATGGCCGACTCGGGAGCGCGCGGTTCCACCCAGCAGATTCGTCAGCTCGCCGCCATGCGCGGCCTGATGGCGAAGCCCTCGGGCGAGATCATCGAGACGCCCATCACGGCGAACTTCCGCGAGGGGCTCATCGGTGCTCCAGTACTTCATCTCGACGCACGGCGCGCGCAAGGGCCTCGCCGACACGGCGCTCAAGACCGCGAACTCCGGGTACCTCACCCGGCGCCTCGTCGACGTGGCGCAGGACGCGGTCATCACCGAGTTCGACTGCGGCACGCTCGACGGCATCCGCGTGACCAAGCTCGAGGACGCGGGCGAAGTCATCCAGCCGCTCGGCGACCGCATCCTCGGCCGCGTCGCGCTCGAGGACATCGTCGACCCGCTCACCGGCGAGGTCCTCGTTCCGGCGAACACCGAGCTCGACGAGGCACCTGGTGCACGTCATCGAAGACGCGGGCATCGAAGAGGTGGTCATCCGGTCGGTGCTCACCTGCCAGACGAAGCGCGGCGTGTGCGCCAAGTGCTACGGCCGCGACCTGGCGCGCGGGTACAAGGTGAACATCGGCGAGTCGATCGGCATCATCGCCAGCCAGTCGATCGGCGAGCCGGGCACGCAGCTCACGATGCGCACGTTCCACATCGGTGGCGCGGCGGCGCGCGGCAAGATCGAGCAGAGCTCGCTCGAGGCGCGCAACGAGGGCCACGTTCGCATCCGCAACGCGAACGTCGCCAAGAAGAGCGACGGCAACATCGTCATGAACCGCCACGGCGAGGTCGTGCTGGTGGACGACACGGGCCGCGAGCGCGAGCACCACCGCCTGGTCTATGGCGCGCTGCTCAAGGTGAACGAGGGCGACAAGGTGAAGGCGGGTCAGCTCCTGGCGGAGTGGGACGCGTTCGCCGTGCCGATCCTCAGCGAAGTCGGCGGCATCGTGAAGTTCGGCGACATCGTCGAGGGCGTCACGATGACCGAGAAGCTCGACGAGGTGACCGGCCTGTCGCGCAAGGTCGATCGTCGAGTCGCGCGCGGCGGATCTCCGGCCGCGCATCTCGATGAAGGGCCTGCAGACCGGCGAAACCCTCAAGCTGCCGGGTAGCACGCTCGACGCGCGCTATCTGCTCCCGGTCGGCGCCAACATCGTCGTGCAGGACGGCGACCAGATCAGCGCCGGCGACGTCCTCGCGAAGATCCCGCGCGAGACGACCAAGACCCAGGACATCACGGGCGGTCTGCCGCGCGTGGCGGAGCTCTTCGAGGCGCGCAAGCCCAAGGACCACGCCATCATCGCGGAGATCGACGGCGAGGTGAGCTTCGGCAAGGACACCAAGGGCAAGCGGAAGGTCGTCATCACGCCCTTCGCCCCCGATGGCGCGCTCTTGACCGATCAGGCGCGCGAGTACCTGATCCCGAAGGGCAAGCACATCCAGGTTCAACCGGGCGACCGCGTGCGCGCGGGCGAGCCGCTCATGGACGGGCCGGCCAATCCGCACGACATCCTGCGCGTCAAGGGCGAGAAGGAGCTGGCGGCGTACCTCGTCAACGAGATCCAGCAGGTTTACCGCCTGCAGGGCGTCGCCATCAACGACAAGCACATCGAGGTCATCGTCCGGCAGATGCTGCGGCGGGTGCGCATCAAGGACGTGGGCGACTCGAACTTCCTCATCGACGAGCAGGTCGAGAAGCACATCTTCGAGCGCGAGAACCAGCGCGTCATCGAGCGCGGCGGAAAGCCCGCCGTGGCCGAGCCGCTGCTCCTCGGGATCACGAAGGCGAGCCTGTCGACCGAGTCGTTCATCAGCGCGAGCTCCTTCCAGGAGACGACGAAGGTGCTCACCGAGGCTGCGGTTTCCGGCAAGGTCGACTACCTGCGCGGCCTGAAGGAGAACGTCATCATGGGGCGCCTGATCCCGGCGGGTACGGGCCTGCCGGCGTACAAGCAGCTCAAGGTGATCATCGAAGGGGAGGAGGAGCGCTTCGCTCCGCCTGCTCCGCGCCCCGCGGAAGCGGCGCTCACGGCGGTGAACGAGGAGTAAAGACGCGCGGCGCCTAAGGACCGAAGAGAACCCACGGGGCTCACGCTCCGTGGGCACCTCGGCTCCGACCGCGACTCCTTGCGGGCGAGGCCGGGGGTGCTCCCTTGCGTCTAAGCTGCGCTGGCGACCAAACCGAACGCGGCCACACCGCGCCGGCGTAGCTCTCTCCGGAACCCTTCGGCTCGCGACGGGTTACCCGTCGCTCTCGCGAGCAACTGGGCGCACCATTCGTCGAGCATGGCGGCGCCACACGCGGCAAAGTCCTCGCTCTCGCCGCGAAGCACTCCCTGCCATCCGATGACCTGACGGGAGAACCCCTCGGCGCGCGCGATTCCTCGTTCGGTGCGCTCGACGAGGCCGCCCGAGACGAGAGCCTCGGTGCGCGCGGCGGACAGGCCCTCCGGGTCGAGGCGCGTCGCGCCCAGAAGCGCGCGCACACACTGGACGATTTCCTCGGTGCCCTCTGCAGCCCGCGCCACGTCTTCGAGGACGCGCATCAGCGCGGCGAACGGATCCTCGGTGGGAGCCTCCGCGGCCGGGGCGGCCTCTTCGGGCGGGGACTCCTCCACGACGACGTCGCCGACCATCAGCTCGTCGAGCACGTCGAATGCCTCTTCCTCGCTGACCGACACCTCATCCTCGCTGACCGACTCCTCATGGGAAGGCGCCACCGCGGCGACGTCCGGAACCTCAGGAGCCTCGGGAATCTCCCCAGACGACGGCGGCTCCTCTGCCGTGAGCACGATCGGCTCGGTGGGGGTCGGCTCGACCAACTCAGGAGGATTCTCCAGCGGGCGCGCAGCCCTTTCGCATACGGCCTCGCCGCGGATTTCGACGCAGCACCAGATGGCGCCTTCGTGCAGCGCCGGGTTGTCGTTGGGGAACTCTGCGCACGGCGCGACCGCGCGCGATGCCGGATGCACCGCCATTCGGAGTCCACGGTACGGGAGCGATGCCAGCGCGGCAAAAAAGCGGCGAACGTGGGCAGAGGGACGCTCAATACGGAATCTCCAGCCGGTATCCGGAGAGGAGCGCCTGGCTCGTGTCCTTGGGCGCGGGCGGCGCGCTGCGCCGGGGACCTGTCGCGGGGAGGAGCGCGACGGTGATTGCCGTGTCCGACGCCGTGACTCGCCGCGTCTCGCTTCGATACCCCTCGCGCGCGATCGTGAGCACGTGAACGCTCTCGGGAGCGGCGTCGGGCCCGTCGTAGAAGATGGCGCACGGCGTGATCGGGCAAAGTTCCAAATTGCCCTCCCAGACGCTGCTCGCAGCGGGCACGGTATCGATCTGCAGGGCTGCGCTCGGCGGTGCATCCGCCGTCGCGGGGATGAGAACCGAGTCGAGCACCCGTGGGCCCCACGGCGACGGGGGACTGCTCGCGGGTGGGTTGCGGTCCGGCCTGGTGAGATCCCCGTGCGATGAGGACACCCACCGCGACTACCGGAAGAGCCGATGTCATCGCCGACCTCCGGAAGGTTGGTCGTTCGCGCGAGCCCCCCTCGCGCGAGCCTCGCGAGGAGGCGCCCTCGAGGGCGGCGGACCGGCTGACAGTCGGCGAGGAACCGCCCCGCTCGTCGAGAGCCGCAAGCACCTCGCCCATCGACCCGAAGCGACGATCGGGGCTCTTTTCGAGGCAGCGCCGCACGATCTGCTCCAGGGTAACCGAGGGGGCGTCTCCGCCGTTGCGGCGCATGGGAGGTGCGCTCTCGTCGAGGTGCGCGGCGAGAATTCTCGCATGGCCCGGACCCTCGAACGGCGTGCGGCCCGTGAGCATCTCGTACATGACGATGCCGAGCGCGTAGACATCGGTGCGTGCGTCGACGCCGTGGCCGCGGATCTGCTCGGGAGCCATGTAGCGCGGGCTCCCGAGGATCTGGTTCGTTTCGGTCAGGTCCTCCTCGCCGTCCCTGGCGATGTCCGTCACCAGGCCGAAGTCGAGTACCTTCACGAAGTCTGCGTCGTCCGTACGACGAACCAAGAAGACGTTGCTCGGCTTCAGATCGCGATGCACGACGCCGGCCGCGTGCGCCTCGCGCAGGGCGCTGCACACCTGCCGTGCGATGTGGATGACGCGAGCATCGTCCAGGAACCCGCCCTCGCGGATGGCCTGGCCGAGCGTGCGCCCGACGAGGTACTCCATGGCCATGTAGTGGACGTCGTCGTCGGTGCAGCCGCACTCGAACACCGTGACGATGTTCGGATGATTCAGAGTGGAGGTGACAGCGGCTTCGAGGCGGAAGCGCTTGTCGAGCGCCCAGCCGACCTCGCCGGCGTGGGTCGGGTCGAGGAGCTTGACCGCACAGGGGCGGCACCCCTTGGGGGTGGGCGCCCCGAGAGAAAAGCCGGGGAACGGCGCTTGCTCGGCTCGGTACACGCGGCCCATGCCGCCGCGCGCGATGAGCGAGAGGAGCCGATACCGCCCGCCAAGGCACCGGCCGACCATGGGATCGGCTAGGGCGGGCGCCAAGACCGAAAAGCCTGGAGCCCGACGGACGCTCTCGGTGGCGATCACCATGGACACGCACCGGGAGCGAGCCGCGTGCCTTACGAAGGGGCTAGTTCTTCCGTGCACTTCCCGCGCATCCGCTCGGCCTGGGACAGTTCTCCGGTGTCCATGGCCACTTCGAGGCGTAGCTCAGGGCGGGCAGTACACGATGAGCCCGTTCGTCGCGTTGCAGGCCGGGTAGCACTTCAGCGACGAGAGCGCGGCGAACAGGCAGTTGCAATCCGGCGTGGCCGCGCACGCTGCCGGCAAGGGCATGCAGCCGGGCGTGATTCCGCCGCTGCTCGCGCCAAGGCCCCCCGTGCACGCGCCCGACGGAACTGCGTACCCGCCGCCTCCGCCGAAGCAGAAGCCACCCTCGCATCCGCAGGCGGTGCACGCGGCAAAAGGTGCGGCGCTATCGTCGAGCGTGCCGTAGGAACCGTCGACCGGCGCATAGGGAGAATCGGCCGAGGCGTCGTACCCAGCCTGGGCGGGTTGATTCGTGGCGTCGACATCCACCACCACCACGTTGCCGCTCCCGTGGGGGCCGCCGCTCGACCCGTCGTCGCACCCAGCCAGGAGCAGGGTGGCAAGCACTGCCGCGGCCGCCGATGCCAATCGCACTGCCCACAAAAGCTAGCACGAAGGCTCACACGACGGTCCCGTCCCGGTACCGGCGGCGCGCCCACTCGTGCATCACGATGCCCGCGGCGACCGCCACCGGGAACGAGTGATTCACTCCATACATGGGAATTCCCACGACTTCCTCGGCCCGATCGAGGAGCTCGCGCGGCAGCCCGAAGCGTTCGCTCCCGAAGAGGAGCACGACGCCGGGCGGGAAGCTCTCGACCGCGCTTATCGAGCGCCTCGCGTGGTCCTTCTCGACGGCCCAGAGCGGCCGCCCCTCGGTGGCTCGGAGAAGCTCGTCGGGTCCCGCCACCGGGACGAGCGTCTCGTATTTATGCATTCCCATCGCGGCCTTGCGGTACCAGTCAGCCCCCCCGTCTGCGCCCGCCTCGCCTGCGCCGCCCCCGACGACGAAGACCTCGCGCGCAAGAAAGCTATGGGCTACGCGGATGACCGCCCCCACGGCAAAGGCATTTCCCGGCGCGACGAGCGCCACCGAGAAATCGTTCCGAAGGGGAGCGAGCGCGGCGCGAACAGCCTCGGGCGGTAGGTCGATCGGGGGGACGAGGGCCATGCATCGGCCTTGACAGAAAGGCTCCCGCAAGTAAAGTGCGCCCCCTCGTGGCCCGGGCTTTGCCGTCCTACGTCTAGCGTGCGCCCCAGCGCACGACGCGTATTGCGCCGGCCCCTGCGTACACGCATTCGACCCCATGCCGACAATCAATCAGCTCATCCGCCATGGCCGGCTCGCGGCGCGCGTCAAAACCGCCTCTCCGGCGCTCAAGGCCTGCCCGCAGAAGCGCGGCGTGTGCGTGCGCGTCTATACGACCACGCCCAAGAAGCCCAACTCGGCGCTGCGCAAGGTGTGCCGCGTCCGTCTCACCAACGGGATGGAAGTGACGAGCTACATCCCGGGAGAGGGGCACAACCTGCAAGAGCACTCGGTCGTGCTCATCCGCGGCGGCCGCGTGAAGGACCTTCCGGGTGTCCGCTACCACGTCGTGCGCGGCACGCTGGACGCGTCGGGCGCCATCGGCCCCTCGTCCACGAACAAGGTCAACCGCAACCGCAAGCGCTCCAAGTACGGCGTGAAGCGCCCGAAGGCATGACGACCTGACGATGGGGAGAGCGCGGCCGCTCCCCCAATCCCCCACCCGGAACCGTTACCCTACCCCCCTGTAGTCGAGCCTCCTATGCCCCGTCGCCGCGAAGTCCCCAAGCGCCGCATCATTCCGGACCCCAAGTTCAAGGACAAGCTCATCTCCAAGTTCACGAACACGCTGATGTTCGGGGGGAAGAAGTCCACGGCCGAAGGCATCCTCTACGGCGCGCTCGACGTCATCCGCGATCGCTTCAAGGAGGAGCCGCTCGAGGTCTTCCGCAAGGCGCTCGACAACGTGAAGCCGAAGCTCGAAGTGAAGAGCCGGCGCGTGGGCGGCGCGACGTATCAGGTGCCGGTCGAGGTTCGGCCCGAGCGCAGGGTCACCCTGGCGATGCGCTGGCTGGTGCTCTACGCCCGCGACCGCGGCGAGAAGACCATGCGCGAGCGGCTCGCGGCGGAGTTCGTCGACGCAGCGAACGGCCGCGGCAACGCGGTGAAGAAGAAGGACGACACCCACAAGATGGCCGAGGCGAACAAGGCGTTCGCCCACTACCGCTGGTAGCCGCGAGCGCGGCTTCGCAGACGGGCTAAACTTGCGGCGCTACGGAGTGGTCAGGCTTTAGACGAGGTCGAAGAAGAGGAATGACCGGAGCGACATAAGGATCGGGCTACCGCACACTCTGCAGTAACCCGACACCCTCCCTGGGCAAGCCGCTACGCGGCGCCCTCCCAAAATGCGGGAGGGCATGGCCAGGGGGGGTTTCTTGCACTTGACGGACGTACCCAAAGACAAAGCCAAACCCGAGGATGGAGACGGCCCGTGGCTCGTGAGTACCCCTTAGAGAGAACCCGCAACATCGGCATCATGGCCCACATCGATGCCGGGAAGACGACGACTACCGAGCGGGTCCTCTACTACACGGGCGTCAACTACAAGATCGGGGAAGTCCACGAGGGTGCCGCGACCATGGACTACATGGTCCAGGAGCAAGAGCGCGGCATCACCATCACGTCCGCGGCGACGAACTGCTTCTGGCGCCCCACCGAGGGACCGTCGGGCGGCGTCAGCCATCGCATCAACATCATCGACACGCCGGGCCACGTCGACTTCACGATCGAGGTCGAGCGCAGCCTTCGCGTGCTCGACGGAGCGGTCGCCGTGTTCGACGGTGGCAACGGCGTCGAGCCGCAGAGCGAGACCGTGTGGCGCCAGGCGGACAAGTACCGCGTTCCGCGCGTCGCGTTCATGAACAAGATGGACAAGGTCGGCGCCGACTTCCTCATGTGCGTCAACAGCATGAAGGAGCGCCTCGGCACCAATCCGGTTCCCATCCAGTGGCCGCTCGGCGAGGAAGAGCACCACAAGGGGATCATCGACCTCATCAAGATGAAGGCCGCCGTCTTCGACGACGAGTCGAAGGGGCAGAAGTTCGAGTGGGTGGACATCCCCGCCGACCTGAAGAAGACGGCCCAGGAGTGGCACGACAAGCTCGTCGAGTCGTGCGCCGACGTCGACGACGAGATCATGGCGCTCTATCTCGACGGTCGCTCCGACAAGGTGACGGACGACATGATCCACCGCGCTTTGCGGTTCGGTACGATCAACTTCAAGCTCGTGCCGGTCATCTGCGGCTCCGCCTTCAAGAACAAGGGCGTGCAGATGCTGCTCGACGCGGTCGTCAACTACCTGCCGTCGCCGGTCGACATCCCGCCGGTCGAAGGGCATCAACGTCGGCAAGAAGGACAAGCCCGAGATCGAGCGCAAGGCGTCCGACGACGAGCCGTTCAGCGCGCTCGCCTTCAAGATCCTCAACGACCCGCACGGCAACCTGACGTTCTTCCGCGTCTACTCGGGCAGGGTCTCGAGCGGGACGATGGTCCTCAACTCGACGCGCGACAAACGCGAGCGCATCGGGCGCATCTTGCGCATGCACGCCAACAAGCGCGAAGAGGTGCAAGAGGCCGACGCGGGCAACATCTACGCGGCGGTCGGCTTCCGCGACACGCGCACGGGCGACACGCTCTGCGACGAGAAGCAGCCCATCTTGCTCGAGCAGATGATCTTCCCGACGCCCGTCATCTCGATCGCCATCGAGCCGAAGACCAAGGTCGACGTCGAGAAGCTCGGCGTCGGCCTGCAGAAGCTCGCAGCCGAGGACCCGTCCTTCCGCATGCACACCGACGAGGAGTCGGGGCAGACCATCATCAGCGGCATGGGCGAGCTCCACCTGGAGATCATCTGCGACCGGCTCAAGCGCGAGTTCAAGGTCGAGTCCAACGTCGGCAAGCCCGAGGTCGCCTACCGCGAGAGCATCACGAAGAAGGTGAGCTGCGAGCACAAGTACGCGAAACAGTCCGGCGGTCGCGGCCAGTACGGCCACGTGCTCATGGACCTCGAGCCGCAAGAGCGCGGCAAGGGCTTCGTCTTCGAGAACGACATCGTCGGTGGCGTCATCCCGAAGGAGTTCATCCCGGCGATCGAGAAGGGCGTGCGCGAAGCCATGAGCCGCGGCGTCCTCGCGGGCTACCCGCTGGTCGACATGCTATGCCGCCTGACCGACGGCAGCTATCACGAGGTCGACTCGAGCGCGCAGGCGTTCGAGGTCGCTGCCTCCTTGTGCTTCCAGGATGGAGCCAAGCACGCAGGGCTGACCCTGCTCGAGCCGATCATGAAGATCGAGGTCGTCGTCCCCGAGCAGTACATGGGCGACGTCATCGGCGACCTGAACGCTCGTCGAGGGCGGATCCTCGGAATGAGCCAGCGCGGAAATGCGCAGGTCATCGAAGCAGAGATCCCTCTGGCGACGATGTTCGGCTACGTTACCGATCTTCGTTCGATGACCCAGGGACGTGGGACATCGACGATGCAGTTCGCGAACTACGCTCCGGTGCCTCCGTCCGTTCAGGAGGAGATCGTGGCGAAGGTCAAGGGAAGCTGACGGCAAGGTGTCCCCGGCATCGCCGGGACACGAGAGGAAAGTCCAGGAGACCCTGTCATGGCGAAAGAGAAATTCGTACGGTCCAAACCGCACGTGAACGTGGGGACGATCGGGCACATCGACCACGGCAAGACGACGCTGACGGCGGCGATCGTGAAGGTGCAGTCGAAGAAGGGTCTGGCGAAGGTCATCAGCTACAAGGACATCGCCAAGGGCGGGACGGTGCGCGACGACACCAAGACGGTGACGATCGCGGTGGCGCACGTGGAGTACGAGAGCGACAAGCGCCACTACGCGCACGTCGATTGCCCGGGGCACGCGGACTACATCAAGAACATGATCACGGGCGCGGCCCAGATGGACGGGGCGATCCTGGTGGTGAGCGCTCTGGACAGCGTGATGCCGCAGACGCGTGAGCACGTGCTTCTGGCGCGTCAGGTGGGTCTCGAACCACATCGTGGTGTTCTTGAACAAGTGCGACGCGGTGGACGACCCGGAGATGCTGGACCTCGTGGAGATGGAGGTCCGGGAGCTTCTGAACAAGTACAAGTTCGACGGGGACAACGCGACGGTGGTCCGGGGCGCGGCGCTGCCTGCGCTCAACGGGGACGAGAAGTGGGAGAAGTCGATCGGGGAGCTTTTGGCGGCTCTCGACACGAAGATCCCCGACCCGGTGCGCGACATCGACAAGCCGTTCTTGATGGCGGTCGAGGACGTGTTCTCGATCAAGGGCCGCGGCACGGTGGCGACGGGTCGCGTGGAGCGCGGCGTGGTGAAGGTGCAGGAAGAAGTGGAGCTGGTCGGCTTCCGCGACACGCGCAAGCTGGTGGTGACGGGGGTGGAGATGTTCCGCAAGCTTCTGGACCAGGGGCAAGCGGGCGACAACGTGGGGGTTCTGCTCCGCGGCATCGAGAAGAACGAGATCGAGCGCGGTCAGGTTCTGGGCAAGCCCGGGAGCGTGACGCCGCACACGAAGTACGAGGCCGAGGTGTACGTGCTCAAGAAGGAGGAGGGCGGGCGCCACACGCCGTTCTTCACCAATTACCGGCCGCAGTTCTACATGCGCACGACGGACGTGACCGGGACGGTGTCTCTTCCGGAGGGGACCAAGATGGTCATGCCGGGGGACAACACCAAGATGACCATCGAGCTCATTACGCCGGTCGCGCTCGAGGAGCAGCAGCGCTTCGCCATCCGCGAGGGCGGCCGCACCGTCGGCGCAGGCATCGTCACCAAGATCCTCGCCTAGGCAGCAAACCCGCTGTTTTGGGGTCGGGGCCCCAAAACACAAACCTGAGAACATCCATCCATGGCCGCTACGACCAAGATTCGCATTCGCCTCAAGGCGTTCGATCACCAGCTCCTCGACAAGTCGGCGAACGACATCGTCGAGACGGCGAAGCGCACGGGCGCTCGCGTAGCGGGGCCGATCCCGCTACCGACGCACATTGCGCGCTACACGGTCCTGCGCGGCCCGCACGTCGACAAGAAATCACGTGAGCAGTTCGAGATTCGTACTCACAAGCGGCTGCTGGACATCCTCGAGCCCACGCAGCAGACACTCGATGCCCTGATGAAGCTCGACCTGTCCGCTGGCGTGGACGTCGAGATCAAGAGCTGAGGCGACGCAATGGCAACGTTCGATGTCTTCAACATGCAGCGGGAGAAGGTCGGATCCATCGACCTCTCCGACGAAGTCTTCGGGACCGAGGTGCGTGAGCACCTCTTCTACGAAGTCGTGAAAGCGCAGCTCGCGTCGAGACGACAGGGCACGCAGAGCGCCAAGAACCGTTCGGCGGTGAGCGGCAGCTCGAAGAAGCTGTACAAGCAGAAGGGCACGGGGCGCGCGCGTCACGGCTCGATCCGCGCGCCGGTGTTCGTCGGCGGCGGTCAGGCGCATCCGCCTCGCCCCCGCGAATGGGGCTACGAGCCACCGCGGCGCGTGCGAGCCCTCGCGCTGACCAGCGCGCTCTCCAAGTTCGGCAAGGAGGGACGGCTCCTCGTCGTCGACCGGTTCGAGCTGCCGGAGATCAAGACCAAGATGCTGGTCGAGGTGCTCGGCAAGCTCAAGGCCGACACGAAGACGCTCGTCGTCGATTCGCAGGCCAACGAGAAGCTTCGCCTCTCGATTCGCAACTGCAAGGAGCACCAGTTTCTGCCGCCCGAGGGCGTCAACGTGTACGACCTTCTTCGTTACGACACGCTGATTCTCTCCAAGGACGCCGCCAAGGCGCTGGAGCAGCGCTGCCTGAAGCAGGCGGCTCCCCACGCAAAGCAGGGCGGAGGCGAACAATGAGCCCCGAGCAAATCATCCGGCGCCCGATCGTGCTGACCGAGAAGGCAAACCTCCTTCGCGACAAGAACAACCAGGTCATCTTCGAGGTCGCGCGTACGGCGAACAAGGTGGAAATCAAGGACGCGGTGCAGAAGCTCTTCAACGTGCGCGTCACGAGCGTGAACACGATGATCACCCGCGGCAAGGAGCGCCGCATGGGTCGCGGGTATGCCAAGACCCAGAACTGGAAGAAGGCGGTGGTCACCCTGCGTGAGGGCGATTCCATCGACTTCTTCGCCGACGCGCCCGAGGGGACGTAGCTATGGGACTCAAGAACTTCAAACCGACCTCGCCGGCCCGCCGTTACTACTCGGTGTCGGACTTCAAGGAGCTCACCAAGGGAGCCGAGCCGCACCGCAAGCTGCTCGAGCACCAGACGAGGAGCGGCGGCCGCAACCACTACGGCCGCATTACGTCGCGGTTCCGCGGGGGTGGTCACAAGCAGCGCTACCGCATCATCGACTGGAAGCGAAACAAGGTGGGCGTTCCGGCCACCGTCGCGACCATCGAATACGATCCCAATCGCACCGCGCGCATCGCCCTCTTGCACTACGCCGACGGCGACAAGCGTTACATCCTGGCGCCGGACGGCCTCAAGGTCGGGGACATCGTCGTCTCGAGCCGCAACGCCGACATCAAACCCGGCAACACGATGACGCTGCGCCACATCCCGCTGGGCACGATGATTCACAACATCGAGCTCAAGAAGGGCAAAGGCGGTCAGCTCGTCCGCTCGGCCGGCGCTTCAGCGGCCTTGATGGCCAAGGACGGGGACTACGCGCAGGTCCGCCTCCCCTCGGGCGAGGTACGAATGGTTCACCTGGAGTGCCACGCCACGATCGGCCAGGTCTCGAACATCGAGCATGCGAACATCTCGCTGGGTAAGGCGGGACGCTCGCGGTGGCTCGGGCGCAGGCCGCACAACCGCGGCGTCACGATGAATCCCGTCGACCATCCCATGGGCGGCGGTGAGGGCCGTACCTCGGGCGGGCGCCATCCGTGCTCCCCCTGGGGACAGCTCTCCAAGGGCTTGAAAACCCGCAACAACAAGCGAACCGACGGCATGATCATCAAGCGCCGCGGAGAGAAGGGCTAAGAGATCCGATGGCTCGTTCGATCAAAAAGGGCGCCTTCGTCGACGGGCACCTCGCCGAGAAGATCGCGTCGGCTCAGGCCGCGCAGAGCAAGAAGGTCATCAAGACCTGGTCGCGGCGAAGCACGATCACGCCGGACGCCGTCGGGCTGACCTTCGCCGTCCACAACGGGCGCAAGTTCGTCCCGGTCTTCGTCACCGAGAACATGGTCGGGCACAAGCTCGGGGAGTTTGCCCCGACGCGCACCTTCCATGGGCACTCGGGCGACAAGAAGTCCAAGGTTTCGGGCCCCGGCGGCGGGCCCGGCGGCGGAGCTGGCGCGAGCGGCGCCCCGAAACCCGCGCCCGGAGGCGCCCCCGCGAAGAAGTAGCGCACGCACGGGCGCGGCGGCGGGCACCTGCGCCCGCGCTGCGCGCCCGCGGCTCGGCCGGCCCATCGAGCCGGCCGAGCCAGGATCGCGCCCCCAAGGCTTGCTTAATCAACTTTCCCGCGTATTCTCCCGTCCCCCCGACCTAGCGGCTGGGGAATGACACTCTCGAAACGTTTCAGGCGTCCGTAACGGCCCGTGCCGCGAGCAATAGGCTCGATGCCCGTGGGTACGACGGTCGTCACGAGGCTCCGACCATGGTCAGCAAGGCAATCGCCCGGTTTACGCGGATCAGCCCGCGCAAGGCCCGCGTCATCGTGAACCTCGTTCGCGGACGGCAGGCGGGCGAAGCGCTGCAGCTGCTCGAGTTCACCCGCAAGGCCGCCGCGCCGCTCGTGAAGAAGCTCATCGAGAGCGCCGTCGCCAACGCCAAGACCCAGAGCCCGGGAGTCGACGTAGACAGCCTCTTCGTCGAGACCGCGTTCGTCGACAAGGCGCCCAACAAGCACATGCGCCGCTGGCGTCCGCGCGCGATGGGTCGGGCTACGCGAGTTCAGAAGGGGCTGAGCCACATCACCATCATTCTCAGCGAGCGATAAAGGACCATCCCATGGGTCAGAAAGTCCACCCGTACGGCTTCCGCCTCGGCGTCATCAAGACGTGGAACTCGAAGTGGTTCGAGGACAAGAGCTACTCGAAGTGGCTCCACGAGGACATCCGGGTCAAGCGGGCCGTCAAGGATTACCTGCAGAATGCCGGCATCGCGAGCGTGGAGATCGAGCGGGCCGCCAACAAGTGCAAGGTGATCGTATTCACGGCGCGCCCCGGCATGGTCATCGGCAAGGGTGGCAAAGGAATCGAGACCCTCAAGAGCGGCAATCTGAAGACCGCGGCCAAGGGCGAGACGCTCTTCCCTGGTGTTCAGTCGTTCACGGAGAACGAAGTCTTCATCGACGTCCAAGAGATACGCAAGGCCGAGACGGCCGCTCAGCTCGTCGCCGAGAACATCGCGACCCAGCTCGAGCGCCGCGTGGCGTTCCGTCGCGCGATGAAGAAGGCGCTCCAGACGGCCATGAAATTCGGTGCGAAGGGCATCCGCGTTCGCTGCTCGGGGCGTCTGGGCGGCAGCGAGATGAGCCGCGTGGAGACGTATCGCGAGGGTCGCGTTCCGCTCCATACGCTCCGCGCCGACATCGAGTTCGGCATGGCCGAGGCGCGGACCAAGTACGGCATCATCGGCGTCAAGGTTTGGGTGTTCAAGGGTGAGGTGCTCCAGCGCCGCAACCGACGCCCGCAGCTTTCTGGAGTCTGAGTCATGCTCTCGCCGAAGCGAACCAAGTATCGCAAGTCCCAGAAGGGCAACAACCGCGGTGCCGCCTATCGCGGCAGCGACGTGTCGTTCGGCGACTTCGCCATGCAGGCGACGGAGCCTGGCCGGGTGACCTCGCGCCAGATTGAGGCGGCGCGCATGGCCATCACGCGCCACGTGAAGCGCGCGGGGAAGCTCTGGATTCGCATCTTTCCCGATCGCCCCGTGACGAAGAAGCCCCTCGAGGTCCGCATGGGCGGCGGCAAGGGAGCCGTCGAAGAGTGGGCGGCCGTGGTCCTGCCGGGCCGCGTGATGTACGAGCTCCAGGGCGTGGACGAGAAGACGGCGCGTGAGGCGTTTCGCCTTGCCGGTCACAAGCTCCCCATCTCGTTCAAATTTCTGACCCGCGGAGAGATCGTATGAAGGCCACCGATCTGCGCGAGAAGACCCCGGAGGATCTCCGCGAGGTGCAGAAGTCGCTCGTCCGCGACGTCTTCCAGAACCGCCTCAAGAATTTCACGAATCGGCTCGACGACACGAGCGCCATCCGCAAGACACGGCGCGACCTGGCGCGCGTCATCACGGTGCTGCGCGAACGCGACATAGGCCTCGAGCGACCGCTCGCGCCGGTGAAGGCAGGCGAGGCATCCGGCGAAGCTCAGCCCGAGAAGGCGCCGAAAAAGAAGGTGGCGCCCAAGGTCGAGGCCAAGGCGGCCGAAGGGTCGAGCGTCGAGGGCAAGCCGAAGAAGAGCAAGACCCCGGCTGCAGCCGAAGCGGCTTCCGCCGACGAGGGCGCAGCGAAGAAGTCCGGCGCCGAGCCGGCACAGAAGTCCGGCGCCGAGCCGGCACAGAAGAAGCCGTCCACGAAGGCCAAGAAGGGCGAGGCGAAGCCATGACGCAGAACCTGCCGGCGGAGGCCGGCAAGCACGAAGAAGCGCACGAAGCGCACGGCTTCCGCCGCAAGATGGTGGGCAAAGTCGTCAGCGCGAAGATGCAGAAGACGGTCGTGGTCGAGGTCGTCTCGCACCGCCGCGATCCGCTCTACGGCAAGTACGTCCGCTCGCGCGTCCGCTACAAGGCGCACGACGAGAAGGGCGAGTACAAGGCCGGCGACAAGGTCGAGATCCAAGAGCACCGCCCCCTCAGTCGCGACAAGCGCTTCACAGTGACGCGCCTCGTGAAGAAGTTCGTCGAGGAGTGACCCAATGATCCAGATGCGCACCATCCTGGACGTGGCGGACAACTCCGGCGCGAAGCGCGTCCAGTGCATCAAAGTGCTCGGAGGCTCACGCCGCCGGTACGCCATGCTGGGCGACGTCATCGTCGTGTCCGTCAAGGAAGCGCTGCCGGGTACGAAGGTGAAGAAGGGCGAGGTGGCCCAGGCCGTCGTCGTTCGCATCCGTCACCAGACCTCGCGCGCCGACGGCAGCTACATCCGCTTCGACGAGAACAGCGCCGTCCTCATCAACAAGGAGCGCGAGCCGATCGGAACGCGCATCTTCGGGCCGGTCGCTCGCGAGCTTCGCGCGAAGAAGTTCATGAAGATCATCTCGCTCGCGCCGGAGGTCATCTGATGGCAGCGCGCATTCGCAAGGGCGACACGGTGGTCGTCATCAGCGGCAAAGACAAGGGCAAGACCGGCAAGGTCAAGCGCGTACTCGAAGAGGAGGGACGCGTCCTGATCGAGGGGATCAACCTCATCAAGCGTCACACGCGCCCGACGCCGCGGAACCCGTCCGGAGGCATTCTCGAGCGCGAACAACCCATCGCTGCGTCCAAGGTCATGCCCGTCGATCCCAAGACCGGCAAGGGGACGCGCGTGAGGTTCAAGACGCTCGAGGGCGGCAAGAAGATCCGCATTGCAGTCAAAAGCGGCGAGGAAATCCCCGTAACGGTGGAGACCTGACCCATGGCGGACGAGAAGAAGGCCAAGGGCGAGCAGCAGCAGAAGCCCAAGGGCGAGAAACAAGGCAAGGGCGGCAAGAAGGGCAAGGGCGAGGGCGTACCTCAAGCCTCTCCCTCGAGATCGGCCGTCTCGAACACCGAATCGGTGCCCCCGCGGCTCCTCGACAAGTACCGGGGCGAGGTCATCGCGGCGTTGACCAAGCAGTTCAACTACAAGAACCCCAACCAGGTCCCGCGCCTTCGCAAGATCGTCGTGAACATGGGCCTGGGCGCGGCCGTCGCGAATCCGAAGATCATCGACACCGCCGTCGAGGAGCTGAAGGCCATCAGCGGACAGAAGCCGGTGGTCACGCGCTCCAAGAAGGCCATCGCGAATTTCAAGCTTCGCGCGGGTCTCCCCATCGGCGCCATGGTGACGCTCCGACGATCCCGGATGTGGGAGTTTCTCGATCGCCTCGTGACGGTCGCTCTCCCGCGCACGCGCGACTTCAAAGGTATCTCGCGCAAGGCCTTCGACGGCAAGGGCAACTACACGCTCGGCCTCAAGGAGCAAATCATCTTTCCCGAGATCGACTACGACAGAATCGACTCGGTCAAGGGATTGAACGTCAGCTTCGTGACTACGGCTCGGACGGACGAGGAGGGGCGTGCCCTCCTCACTCAACTCGGGATGCCTTTCCGCGCAAATTGATCGCCCGCACGCTCGAGCCCGCGCACGCGGGCGAGAGAGCGGACGAAACCACGACGATTCGGCAGAGGAACAATCATGGCGCGTGCCTCTCAGTTCGCGAAACTCAACCGCAGCCCCAAGTTCACCGTACGCCACCGCAACCGTTGCAAGGTGTGCGGGCGCGCGCGCGGCTATTACCGCAAGTTCGAGCTGTGCAGGATCTGTCTGCGCCTCCTGGCGCTCCGGGGAGAGATCCCGGGCGTAATCAAGGCGAGCTGGTGATCCCATGATGACCGATCCGATCGCCGACATGATCACGCGCATCCGCAACGGCGCGATGGCGCGGCACGACCGCGTGGAGCTCCCGCATTCGCGGCTCAAGGAGCACGTCGGCAGGCGTGATGAAGTCCGAGGGGTACCTCGACGACGTGCGCGTCAGCGAGGGCGAGGAACCGAAGATGCTGACGCTCGTGCTTCGCTACGGGCGCGACCGGCAATCGGCCATCGACGGCTTGCGGCGTGTCTCGACCCCAGGGCGACGCGTCTACGTGCGGCACGACCGCATCCAGCGAGTGTGCTCGGGAATGGGCATCTCGATCCTCAGCACGAGCCGCGGCGTCATGACCGACCGTGAGGCGCGCCGCCAGCGCGTCGGCGGCGAGCTGCTCTGCGAAGTATGGTGACGCCATGACGACCACGCAGCCGCAGAGCCAGCCCAAGAGTTGGACCAAGAACAGCGAACGCGAAGACGGCATTCGCCAGTCGCGCGTCGGCAAGCGGCCCATCGTGCTGCCGAAGGGCGTCAGCGCGGCCGTCAAGGACGCGTCCATCGAGATCAAGGGACCCGAAGGGGACCCTCACGCGCGAGCTGCCGCCGAGCGTCAGCGTCAAGGTGGAAGCCGGAAACATCCTCATCCTTCCGACGGTCGTCGGCCGCGACGGCGCCCGCTATCAGGGCCTCGCGCGCGCGCTCTTCTCCGGAATGGTCGCAGGCGTGGCCGAGGGATACACGAAGACCCTCCAGCTCGTCGGCACCGGCTACCGCGCCGAGCTGAAGGGGCAGGTGCTGAACCTCAGCCTCGGCTTCTCGCACCCGATCGCGTTCGCGCTCCCCCAGGGGATAAAGTGCGAGATCCCGGCCGACTCGAAGGGAACAATCGTGATCCTCACGGGTTCGGACAAGGAAAAGATGGGGCAGACGGCTGCGAAGATCCGGAGCTTCCGTCCGCCCGAGCCGTACGGCGGCAAGGGCGTGCGCTACCAGGGCGAGAAGGTCCGCGAGAAGGCCGGCAAGGCGGCCAAGGCGGGCGGAGGCAAGTACGCCATGGCGATGCAAATCGTAGGACGCGAGCGCAGAAAGCTGCGCATTCGCCGGAAGATCAGCGGAACACCCGAGAAGCCGCGCCTCAGCGTTTTTCGCAGCGCCAAGCACATCTATGCGCAGGTCGTCGACGACAGCGTCGGGACCACGGTGGCGCATGCTTCCACGCTGTCACGCGACGTTCGAGGCGAGGTCACGGAGGCGAGCAAGCTCGACGCAGCCAAGAGCGTCGGCCACGCGATCGCGAAGCTCCTCCTCTCGAAGGGCATCGAGCGAGTCGTGTTCGATCGCAACGGATACCTCTACCACGGGCGAGTTCGTGCGCTGGCCGATGCCGCGCGCGAGGCTGGCCTGAAGTTCTAATCGGGAGACCACGATGGCGATCGACTCCAAGTTTGAGCACAGGCGCGGCGCGTCGGGCGACCTTCAAATCGACGAAGAGAAGCTCAAGGAGCGCGTCATCTACATCAACCGCGTCGCCAAGGTCGTGAAGGGCGGCCGGCGCTTCAGCTTCAGCGCGCTGGTCGTCGTCGGCGACGAGTCGGGTCACGTCGGCGTGGGTCTCGGCAAGGCCAACGAGGTGCCCGAGGCGATCCGCAAGGGCAACGACCAGGCCCGCAAGAACGTCTTCCGCGTTCCGCTCGACGGCGTGACCATTCCGCATGAGACGCTCGGACACTTCGGCAGCGGCCGGGTGTTCCTCAAGCCGGCCTCGCAGGGTACGGGCGTCATCGCCGGCGGTGCGGTGCGCGCCGTCGTCGAGAGCGCGGGAATCCACGACATCCTGACCAAGTGCCTCGGCAGCTCGAACCCGCACAACGTCGTCCGCGCGACCATCAAGGCGCTCAAGACGCTTCGGAGCCTCGACCAATTCGCCAGCAAGCGGGGCAAGCAGACCGACGAGGTCGTGGACACCAGCCGCTCGGCGCCGAAGACCCAACTCCAACAGCCGGCTTCGCCATGAAATCCAAGCTTCGCGTGACGCAGACGAAGAGCACGATTGGGCAGCAGCACGCCCACCGCGCGACGATTCAGGGGCTCGGCTTGAGGGGGCCCGGTAGCAGCGTCGTCGTGGGCAATACGCCCTCGTTCCGCGGCGCCATCAAGAAGGTCCTTCACCTGGTGCGGGTCGAAGAGGTCGATCATGGCTGATACGCTTTCGAAGCTCGCCAAGCCGGCGGGCGCGACGCGCGACAAGGTTCGCCTCGGGCGCGGCGTGGGCTCCGGTCTCGGAAAAACAGCCGGTCGTGGCCAGAAGGGCCAGTACGCCCGAACGCGCGGGTTCAAGCCGCACTTCGAGGGCGGGCAGACGCCCATCCAGCGCCGCTTGCCGAAGCGCGGGTTCCGCAATTCGTTTTCGACGATCGTTGCCGAGGTGAACGTCGGCGATCTCGAGGTCTTCGCCGCAGGCGCCAAGGTCGACGAGCACGCGCTCCTCGCCCACGGACTCGTCAAGGGCCGCTTCGATCGCATCAAGATCCTCGGCAGCGGCGAGCTCTCGAAGGCCGTGACCGTCACGGCTCACGCGTTCTCGAAGGCCGCCGCCGAGAAGATCCAGAAGGCCGGCGGCAAGATCGTCCTCCTGGAGGCGAACGCCGCCGCGCAGCCATGAGCGTCCTCGCCTGAGCCCACGAGCGCAGAGCCAGTCAAGAGCCAGTCAGAGCCATGTCCGCCCTCTCCGCCTTCTCCAACATCGGCAAAGTTCCGGAGCTGCGCAGGCGCATCCTGTTCACGGTGGTGCTTCTGGCCGTGTACCGCATCGGGGTCTTCGTCACGATCCCAGGCGTCGATCGCACGGTGATGAACGCGCTCATCCACAAGCAGGGCGGAGCCGGGAGCCTCCTCGGCCTCTTCAACATGTTCAGCGGCGGCGCCCTGGGGAATCTCTCGATCTTCGCGCTGGGCATCATGCCCTACGTGAGCGCGAGCATCATTCTTCAGCTGCTCACGATGGTGTTCAAGCCGCTGGACGAGCTGCGCAAGGAAGGCGAGCAGGGCCAGCGCAAGATCAATCAGTACACTCGCTACGGCACGATCGTCCTCTCGCTCATCCAGGGATTCGGCATCGCGATGAGCCTCGAGGCGATGAACAACGGAGACACGTCGGATTTCGCCGCCGTGGGCGACGTCGTCGCGCACCCGGGCTGGGGCTTCCGCCTCATGAGCGTGATTACGCTCACGACCGGGACGGCCTTCATGATGTGGGTGGGCGAGCAGATCACCGAGCGCGGCATCGGCAACGGCATCTCCCTCCTCATCTTCGCGGGGATCGTCGACGGGATCCCGGCCGCCGTCGCCGGCTACTTCGCGACGAACAAGGGCAACATTCAGCCGCTCAATCTGGCGTTCGTCGTGGCCATCGTTCTCGCGACGGTCGCGACCATCGTCTTTTTCGAGCGCGCGCAGCGCCGTATCCCCATCTATTACGCACGGCGCACGGTCGGGCGGCGCGTTTACGGCGGACAGACGGCCCACCTGCCGCTCCGCGTGAACACGAGCGGGACGATTCCGCCCATCTTCGCCTCGTCGCTCCTCATGTTCCCGGCCACGCTGGCCAACTTCAAGGTTCCCGGCATGGCGCAACTCCAGTCGCTGCTGCAGCGCGGTGACTGGGCGTTCAACACGTTCTACGTGCTGCTCATCATCTTCTTCTGCCACTTCTACACGGCCGTGACGTTCCAGCCGGTGGACGTAGCCGACAACCTGAAGAAGCAGCAGGCGTTCATCCCGAGCGTGCGCCAGGGAAAGCAGACCGCCGACTACATCGATTACGTGCTGACGCGCATCACCTTCGGCGGCTCGCTCTACGTGGCGGTCGTGTGCATCGTCCCGAGCATCATCAGCCAGGCGTTCCACGTCCCGTTCCGCTGGGGCGGCACGTCGATCATGATTGTGGTCGGCGTCGCGCTCGACACCGTCAACCAGATCGAAGCTCACCTCATCACGCGAAACTACGAGGGGCTCTCGGGTGGCGGCGCACGCACCTCGCGCATTCGCGTGCGTAAGGACTAGCGGCCGATGCGTGTCGTCTTGATCGGGCCTCCCGGGGCGGGGAAGGGAACGCAGGCGAAGGTCATCTGCGCCCGGTGGCGGATTCCGCAGATCGCGACCGGCGACATGCTCCGCGCGGCGAAGGCGGCCGGCAAGCTCGCCGGCCGATCTCGTCGCCGGATGGCGCAGGGCGCGCTCGTTCCCGACGAGGCCGTCATCGCCCTCATCGACGAGCGGACGCGGCGCGCCGACTGCGCGCCCGGCTTTCTCCTCGACGGCTTTCCGCGCACCGTGCCGCAGGCGACGGCGCTGGCGCTGATGCTCGAGACGCGCGGCCAGAAGCTCGACTCGCGTCGTCGCGCTCGAGGTACCCCGCGAGCTCCTGCTCGAGCGAGCAGTACTGCGCCGCACGGACAAACGCACTGGACAGATTTATCACTTGAAGTATAGCCCTCCTCCCCCGGATGCCGATCCTCGAGCACCGGGCGGACGACCGCGAGGAGGTCGTTCGCAAGCGCGTCGATACGTACGAGGCGATGACAGCCGAGCTTCTTCCGTTACTACGAGAAGACTCGGCATTCTCAAACGAATCAATGGAGTGGGCAGCAGTAGAAGAGGTTACCGCGCGCATCCTCGAGGCGCTCGGAACCACGTGACCAGGGCAACTTGAGGAACTTCTCTTCATGAGTCGAGCGGCGGGAGCGCAAGGAGCCCAAAGGCGACAAGCTCGAGTTCGATGGCGCCGTGCAAGAGGCACTGCCGAACGCCATGTTCCGCGTGAAGTGCGACAACGGCCTCGTGGTGCTCGCCACAATCAGCGGCAGGATGCGGCAGTTTTACATCCGCATTCTTCCCGGTGACCGCGTCACCGTCGAAGTCAGCCCCTACGACCCCACCCGCGGCCGCATCACGTACCGACACAAGTAGAAGAACGCGTAGCGAGGCGTCCCGTGAAAGTCCGACCGAGCGTCAAGAAGATTTGCGACAAGTGCAAGGTGGTCCGCCGCAAGGGCGTCGTGCGGATCATTTGCGAAAACCCCCGCCACAAGCAGCGGCAAGGCTGAGAGAGATCACCCATGGCCCGCATCGCAGGCGTCGACCTCCCCAGCCACAAGCACATCGTTTACGCGTTGCCGTACCTCTACGGCATCGGCCGGGCAGCCGCGCGCCGACATCTGCGAGAGCACGGGCATTCCGCCGACAGAAGATGACCGAAGAGCTCACCGAGACCGACATCAAGAAGATCCGCGATGTGCTCGACGCCGAATACAAGGTCGAGGGCGACCTGCGCCGCGAGGTGCAGATGAACATCAAGCGGCTCATGGACCTCGGCTGCTACCGCGGGCTTCGCCACCGCCGCGGCCTGCCCGTCAACGGGCAGCGCACCCACACCAACGCGCGCACCCGCAAGGGCCCGCGCAAGGGCATCGTCTCGCGCGCCGCAAGCCGCCGACGACGCTGAAAGTTCCGTAGGAGCCACCTGCCATGTCTCAATCGAAAACGAGCGTGCCGCCCCCGGCGGCCGGCGGCCCCGCTGGCGAGCCGAAGGCCAAGGCCGCAAGAAGAAGGTCAAGAAGAACGTCGCGACCGGGATCGCGCACATCCAGTCGACCTTCAACAACACGGTCGTGACCATCACCGACGTCAACGGCAACACCGTCGCGTGGTCGAGCGCCGGCTCGCGCGGCTTCAAGGGCTCGCGCAAGAGCACGCCGTTCGCCGCGCAGCTCGCCGCCGAAGAGGCCGCGCGCAAGGCGATGGAGCACGGCATGCGCTCGATCGCGGTCTTCGTGAAGGGCCCCGGCGCGGGTCGCGAGAGCGCGCTGCGCGCGCTTCAGACGGTCGGCTTCAAGGTCACGCTGATTCGCGACGTCACGCCGGTCCCCCACAACGGGTGCCGGCCCCCGAAGCGACGCAGGGTCTGAGACGACACGTTTCGGGGGAGGGCCCCGAACACACGGATTACGGAAGCATCCCCGGCGAGCCTCGCGCGTTCCTCGCGCGCGGCGACACCAACGCCGGTCCGGGACGAAGCGCCACGGCGCGTAAACCGGTTTTCGCGAGAAAAGAGAGAGAGAAACGATGGCTCGTTACCATGGTCCCGTCTGCAAGCTTTGCCGCCGCGAGGGCATGAAGCTCTACCTCAAGGGCGAGCGCTGCTACACGGAGAAGTGCTCGTACACGCGCCGGCCCTACCCGCCGGGGCAGCACGGCCAGGCGCGCATCAAGCTGAGCGAGTACGCGATCCGTCTGCGCGAGAAGCAGAAGGTGCGGCGCATCTACGGCGTGCTCGAGCGCCAGTTCCAGAAGTACTACTTCGACGCCGCGCGGCGGAAGGGCCGAACCGGCGAGCAGATGCTCGGCCTGCTCGAGTCGCGCCTCGACAACGTCGTGCACCGCCTCGGTTTCGCCTTCACGCGCGCGCAGGCTCGGCAGGTCGTCCGCCACGGGCACGTGCTGGTCAACGGCAAGCGCGTCGACATCCCGAGCGTGATTCTGCGTCCGGGAGACAAGGTGGAGATCCGGCAGAAGAGCCGCGAGATCAAGGAGATCGTCGCCTCGCTGGCGCAGGTCGAGAAGCGCCCGCAGCTGTCCTGGCTCGAGCTCGACAAGAACAACTTCGCGGGCACCTTCAAGGGCGCGCCCGTGCGAGAAGAGATGAACGAGCCGGCCATTCGCGAGCAGTATGTCGTCGAGTATTACTCGCGCTGAGTCACGCTGACTTCCTCAACTTTGCCGACGATTCACACGGGCAGGCAACGGGCGCCGCTGGAGAGCGGGTTCGAAAGCGCGCCGGGATCGCCGCGTGAACCCTGGAGATGAGAGAGAGAGATGACGCACGTCGAACATCATCACCCGAAACTGGCGCGATCTCATCCGGCCGCGCGGCATCCACATCGAGAGCGAGACGCTCACCGAGTTCTACGGCAAGTTCACCGCGGAGCCGCTCGAGCGCGGCTACGGCATCACCATCGGCAATTCGCTCCGGCGGATCCTGCTCTCGTCGCTCCAGGGCGCCGCCATCACCGCGATCCGCATCGAGGGCGCGCTGCACGAGTTCACGACCGTCACCGACGTCGTCGAGGACGTGACCGACATCGTGCTCAACCTGAAAGAAGTCGTCCTCAAGGCCGCGACGGCGAAGACGTACACGGTCCGCATCGAGAAGGAGGGCCCGGGCCCGGTCCACGCGCGCGACATCCAGCTCGTCGACGGGCTGCAGGTGCTGAACCCCGATCACGTCGTCGCGACGCTCGACAAGAAGGGCCCGCTCGTCATGGAGCTCACGGTCAACGTGGGCCGCGGCTACGTGCCCGCCGAGCGGAACAAGACGCCCGGCATGCCCATCGGGACGATCCCGATCGACGCGCTCTTCTCGCCGATCCGCAAGGTGAACTACACGGTCACCAACGCGCGCGTCGGTCAGCAGACCGACTACGACAAGCTCGACGCTCGAGGTGTGGACCAACGGGAGCCTGAAGCCTCAGGACGCCGTCGCGTACGCCGCGAAGATCCTCAAGGAGCAGGTCTCCATCTTCATCAACTTCGAGGAGACCGAGGAGACGCAGTACGCCCCGGCCGGCGCCGAGGAAGAGCCGCTCAACGAGAACCTCTTCCGCAGCGTCGACGAGCTCGAGCTCAGCGTGCGCAGCGCCGAACTGCCTGCAGAACGCGAACATCCAGCTCATCGGCGAGCTCGTTCAGCGCACCGAGCAGGACATGCTCAAGACGAAGAACTTCGGCCGAAAGAGCCTGAAGGAGATCAAGGAAATCCTCGCGAACATGGGACTCTCGCTCGGGATGAAAATCGACAACTGGCCGCAGATGCTGGAGCGCTGGAAGCAGCAGCAGCAGCAGAACTAACGCTCGAGTCTCCGCTCAGACTCCCCATCTGGAGAAGAAGTCATGCGCCACAAGAACGCGGGTCGGAAGTTCGACCGTGATACGAGCAGCCGCCGCGCGATGTTGCGCAACCTGGCGGCGAACCTCATCTTGCACGAGCGGATCGAGACCACCGACGCGAAGGCGAAGGAGCTTCGTCGCGTCGCCGAGCGCTTGATCACGAAGGCGCGCCGGCTCGGTCAGATCGCGTACACGCCGCAGAAGGATCTTCCGCGGCGGACCGCGCGCGCCGGCTCGCGGCCGCGCGCATGATTGCCGCGTACATCCCTCGTTTCGGCGTTCGCGTCGAAACGGGCGGAGCGACCACGCGCGTGGACCTGGTCGAGAAGGTGATGCTCGACCTGGCCAAGCGCTACGCGGACCGCCCCGGTGGTTACACGAGAATCGTCAAGTTCGGACCGCGCCGAGGCGACAACGCGCCCATCTCGCTCATCGAGCTCATTGGAGAGGGGACGGAAGTCGCCGAAGCAGGCGGAGAGCCGAAGGCGGCACCGACGGCCAAGGCGAAGGCCAAGGGCCGCAGGACCGCGACCGCGGCCGAGCCCAAGACGGCCGCGAAAGTGGAGTAACGGGCCGGGGAGTCACTCCACGATGCGAAAGTCGGAGAACTCCCCGGTGTAGCCACGCCAGCGGACGTCCACGTCGTCGACTCGAGCAGCCGACGGCCCGTGGTTCGCCCAGGAGATCATCTCTTTGACGGCGTCCTCCTCGCCTTCGGCCAGGAGCTCGACGCTGCCGTCGGGGCGGTTCCTCACCCAGCCCGTGATACCGAGGCGGCGAGCCTCTCGCTGGGTCGCCGCGCGGAAGAAAACGCCCGTGACTCGACCGGTTACGATGAGGTGGACTCTTTTTGTGGACATGAGGGCCGGCGGAGAACCGCCGCAGCAAAACTTTTCCCTAGCGAATCGTAGCCGTTCGGGCAAGTTCCCGTGACTGTGCCTGGTGCGGCGCCGGAAATCGCCCTGGAGGGCGTCGGTCTGCACAGCGGGGCCCCGTCGCGGGTCGTTCTCACGAGGTGCGGCGGGCGCGTCCGGTTTCGGGCGAATGGACGGGAGGCGCGCGTCGAGGAGCTTCGCGTCTCGGGCTCGGCGCGTGCGACCACCGTCGAGGCCCACGGGGGCGCGCTGCGCATCGGAACCGTGGAGCACGCGTTCGCGGCGCTCGCGGGTCTGGGTATCTACGAAGGGGTCGCATTCGAAGTGTACGGCCCCGAGATGCCGCTGCTCGACGGTGGGGCGAGCGCGTGGTGTGACGCGCTCGGGCGGTTGGGTGCCGTCGCGGGCGGGCCGAGGTTGCGCGTGGCGCGATCGGCCGCCTTTCACGTGGGTCCCCGTACCTACGAGTTCGACCCCGGCGGTGCCGTGGAGGTCGAGGTGCGTCTCGAGCTCGACGACCCCCGGATCGAACGGGAAGCCCGCTGGTCCGGCGGCGCCGACGACTTCCGATCGCGTATCGCCCCGGCGCGCACCTTCGCCACGACCGCCGATCTCGACGAGCTGGCGCGCCGCGGGCTGGCGCGCCACGTGCCGCCCGCCAGCGTGGTGCTGCTCGCCAGGGACGGTGTCCTCAGCGCGGGCCGCCCCTTCGCCGCCGACGAACCTGCGCGCCACAAGCTTCTCGATTTCCTCGGCAATCTCTACCTGCATGGAGGGCCTCCGTTTGGACGCGTGCGCGCCGTGCGCCCCGGCCATGCGGCCAACGCGCGCGCCCTGCGCCGCGCTCGCGAAGAAGGCGTCCTCGTTCCCCAGTAGGGGCGCCTCGCCCTTCGTCTCGCGCTTTTCTCGGGGGCCGCGCGCGAGTACTAGCGAAGGGTGCTTCTGCGCGCGCTCGTCGGAGCGCTCCTCGTCATGGCCCTTCAGAACGCGATGGCCGCGCCTGCGCGCGCGGCTGGCGTCGCCTTCGAGGATCCGTACGACCTGCCCAGCGCTCCTCGTCCGCCCACGCTTCCCGAGCTGACCCATGGGGACTTCGAGGCCACCCTCGAGACGACCGCAGGGGCCCTGCTGCCCCCGTCGGGGGGCGCCTTGGCGCACGCGTACGTGCAGCGCCTCGGTCTGGAGCTGCCGCTCGGCCTGCGCCGCTGGTACGTCGGCGCGGACTACGAGGTGGCTGCCGGCACGGCGGGCGGCGCGTTCGAGGCGGTCGGCAGCAACTTCTCGCTCGAAGGGCGCACGCTGTGGGCGACACGGACCGGCCTCGCGCTGGGCGGCGGCTTGCGCCTACTGGCACCGACCGCTGCGTACAGCTCGAGCGGACCCGGTGCGACGGTCGCTCTCGATGCCGCGACCCTTCGGCCCTGGGACATAGGCTTCTTCGTGCCCGATGCCCTCGGCGTCCGACCCTTCGTCGACGCGCGCCTGCTCGACGGCCCCTTCGTCGCCCAGTTTCGCCAAGGCCTCGACGCCCTGTTCGCCACGTCGCGCAACGACAGGCGACTCTACGCGACGACCGGTGTCTACCTCGGCTGGCGCGTCTCGAACGAGGTCGCGGCCGGACTCGAGATGTTCGAGGCCTACGCCATCGATGCGCCCGCCGTCGACGTCCGCGACGGCGCGCGCTCGGCGATCGTCGTCTCGCCCAACGTGCGGCTGTCGCTGCCGTGGGTGCAGCCGGCCCTCAGCGTGTTCACGAACCTGGGCACCCCGCTATACGGCGCTCACGAGAGCATCTGGGGGTTCCGCTTCGCTTTCACCCTCGTGTACGAGCAATTCCGGCAGCGGTAGCCGTTCGGTATCAGGCGCGCGGCGTGGTGCGCGCGCGCATCAGCTGACGGGCGGCTCACGCGCTCGGCATCCGTCGTTTCCACGCAACCGGCTTCGTAGCCCGCCGATAGGGGTTCAAAGGAAGGGCTTTACCCCATGAACACCATCGGCAGGCTCGACACATTCGCATCGACGGAAGACGTTTCTTCGCGCGCCTTGGCCACGGCTGCCAGGAGCGCTCTTCTGCCGCTCGCCTTTCTCGCTGGTCTCGGCGCTCTCGTCGGGTGCGCGCATCAGGCGCCTGCCGTTGCGACGCCGGCCTCGGAGGTGGCCTTCCACCCCGTAGTCGGCTTCGCCATGGCGAAGGGCGCCGCGCCGGGCGACACGCGCTCGGAGCGCTCGGAGCATGCGGAGCACCCGGAACGCATCGAGGAGCCCCGACCGATTGTCGACGCGATCCACGGCTGGAGTCACTCCTCGCCGCGCTGAGGCCGCGAATGGCAACGCTCGCGCACTCGTCGCGGCGCGGCGGCTACGAGGCGATCGCCGCCACGAGTGCGTCCGTATCCTCCGGTGTGCCGACCGTGATCCGAAGCTTGTCCTCGAGGCCCGGGATGTCGAAGAAGCGCACGAGCACACCGCGCTTCTTCAGCGCCGCCTGCATCTCGGCGGCCCGCCCGCCGGGCACCGTCGCGAGCACGAAGTTCGCCTGGCTCGGCAGGACGCTCCAGCCCAGGTTCTCGAGCGCGCGCGTCAGGCGAGCGCGCTCGCTGCGAACCTTCTGCCAGATTCCGCGTGCGTGCTCCTGGTCGGCAATCGCGGCGGTCGCCGCGGTCGTCGCGAGCGCGTCGCAGTTGTAGCTGTCCTTGACCTTGATCATCTCGCGCACCACATCGGGATGGGCTACCGCGAAGCCGAAGCGGATGCCCGCGAGAGCGTACGACTTGCTCATCGTTCGCGAGATGACGACGTTCGGCACGCGCAAGGCCAGCTCCAGGCAATCGGCGTCGGCGAAGTCGACGTACGCCTCGTCGACGAGAACGGCGCCGTCGAATGCGCGGGCCAGTTCCTCGACCGCAGCGGCAGATACGGCCGTCCCGCTCGGTGCATTCGGGTTCGCCAGGTAGACGGCGCGCGCGCCGCTCGCTGCGGCATGGGCGAGCGCTTCGATGGGAAGCGTCCAACCGGGGCCCCACGGCGCTGTGACGACGCGCGCATCCTGGAGCTGCGCGAGCACGGGGTAGAGGGAGTACGTCGGCGTCGGAATCGCGAGCGCGTCACCCGGACCGAGAAAGGTGCGCGTCGCGATGGTCAGGATGTCGTCGCTGCCGTTTCCCGCGAGGATCGCCTCCGGAGGGACACGAAGGACGCGCGAAGCCGCTTCGCGGAACTCGTCCGCGAGCGGCCGCGGATAGCGCCTCAAGGAGTCCGCGTCCACCGCTCGCAGCGCCTCGATGACGCGGGGGCTCGGAGGGTAGGGGCACTCGTTCGTGTTGAGCTTCACGAGGCGCGTACGCGCACCAGGAGCCGGCTGCTCACCGGGGACGTAGCCCTCGAGCGCACGCACCGAAGGACGTACGAGGTCACGGGACATCGCGGCGCGAGCGGTAGGGGCCCGCTAGTTGATCGCCGGCTGGCTCTCGGCCTGCAGACGAACCTCGGGCCTTCCGCGCGCGGCTTGCCGTTCCAGCGCGGCTCGTACGAACCGCGCGAAGAGCGGGTGGGGCGCGGCCGGCCTGCTCTTGAACTCCGGGTGGAACTGACAGCCCACGAAGAACGGATGTTCGCTCAGCTCGACCATCTCGACGAGACGCTTGTCGGGCGACGTGCCGCTGAGCACCAGCCCCGCCTCCGACAGCTTGTCGCGGTAGTCGTTCGAGAACTCGTACCGATGCCGGTGCCGCTCGCTGATCTCGGTCGCTCCGTACGCCTCCGACGCGATCGATCCCGCGCCGAGCACGCACGGGTAGGCGCCCAGACGCATCGTCCCGCCCTTGTTTCGCAGGCCGCGCTGGTCGGGCATGAGGTCGATGACGGCGTGCTGCGCGTCCTTGTCGAACTCGCTCGAGTTCGCGCCTGCCAGACCTGCGACGTTGCGCGCGAATTCGACCACGGCAAGCTGCATCCCCAGGCAGATGCCGAAGAACGGTACGCGGTTGGTGCGCGCATAGCCGATCGCCGCGATTTTCCCCTCGGTTCCCCGGTCTCCGAAGCCGCCGGGGACGAGCACGGCGTCGAGGTTCGCGAGCAGCGCTTCCGGCCCCTGCTGCTCCACCAGCTCGCTGTCGATGTACTCGAGCTCCACGCGGCAGTCGCTCGACAACCCGCCGTGCACGAGCGCCTCGTGCAGCGACTTGTACGAGTCTTTCAGGTGCACGTACTTGCCGACGATGCCGATGCGGACGGAACCGCGAGACGGGTTCTTGAAGCGGCCGACGATACGCTGCCACGCCGAGAGATCCGGCGCGCGGCTCCAGATGTTGAGACGCTCGGCGATGAGCTCGTCCAGCCCCTCGGCGTGGAGCAAGAGAGGCACCTCGTAGATGCAGCCGACGTCGATGGCGCCGATGACCGCCTCGACGGCCACGTTCGAGAAGAGGGCGATCTTCTCCTTCACGCTGCGCGTCAGCGCCATGTGCGAGCGACAGAGGAGAACGTCCGGCTGGATGCCGATCTCGCGCATTTCCTTGACCGAGTGCTGCGTCGGCTTGGTCTTGAGCTCGCCTGCCGTCGGGATGTAGGGCACGAGCGTCACGTGGACGCTGAGCGCATTCTGCCAGCCGGCCTCGAGCTTCATCTGGCGGACAGCCTCGAGGAACGGAAGGGACTCGATGTCGCCGGCCGTGCCACCTATCTCGATGATCGCGACGTCGACCGCGTCGGTCGCGTCGCGAACGCGTGCTTTGATCTCGTCGGTGATGTGCGGGATGACCTGCACCGTCGCGCCCAGGTACTCACCGCGGCGCTCCTTGCTGATGACCGACTCGTAAATGCGGCCCGTCGTGAAGTTGTTCTGCCGCGTCATGCGCGCGGTCGTGAAGCGCTCGTAGTGGCCGAGGTCGAGGTCCGTCTCCGCCCCGTCGTCGGTGACGAAGACCTCCCCGTGCTGGTACGGGCTCATCGTACCCGGGTCCACGTTGATGTACGGGTCGAGCTTCACGTGCGTGACGCGAAGTCCCCGCGCCTCGAGCAGGGCGCCTACCGACGCGCTGGCTAGCCCCTTTCCAATCGAGGAGACGACTCCGCCGGTGACGAACACATACTTCGTGGGCTTGCGGCTCATTGGGCGGCGTCCTCCTTTCAATTTACGTCGGCGATTAGCACACGGACCAGCCCCTTTCGAGGCAGCGCGTGAAGCCAACGATGTGCTAGTTTCAGAGTTCTCCCCTTCGTAGGGGCGCTCGGCACTATGTTGCGCGTGGCGCGCCCTCCGCCCAGCGGGCATGCTGCGATCCAGAGCCATGGATCGCGCCGATCAGATTGGAATCGTCGGGTACGACTCGCTGCACTTCGTCGTCGAAGACCTCGAGCGCTCGCGCGCCTTTTACACCGAGAGGTTCGACTTCAAAGAGATGGCGCGCGCAGGAGACGAGCTCGCCCTTCGCAGCGGCCAGCAGTCCACGGTCTTCGGCGCGGGCGACGTGCGCGTGTGCGTCTCCACTCCGCTCGCGGAGCGATCGAAGGCCGCGCGATACCTGCGGCGTCACCCCGCCGGCGTGATGAGCCTCAGCTTTCGCGTCCAGAACCTCGACCAGACCATTCGATTCCTCGAGGCCCGCGGCGGCACTTTCCTGGCCGACCCGGTCGAAGACACCGACGCTCGCGGCGGTTGCTATCGCGCCGTCGAGATCGCGACGCCTCTCGGCGACGTTGCCTTCCGCTTCGTCGAGCGGAGCGACTACCGCGCGTTCGCGCCCGGCTTCGTCGACTCGGGTATCGGCGCGTCCTCGGATCCGCGCCAGCTCGAAAACGTGTTCGGCATCCAGATGGTCGACCACGTCACGTCCAATGGCCTGACGATGCAGCCGATAGTCGCCTGGTACCGAGAGGTCCTGGGCTTCGAGCCGTTCTGGGAAATCAAGTTCCACACGCAAGAAGTCGCGGCGCGGTTCGCGCATGGCTCGGGGCTCAAGTCGACGGTCATGTGGGACCCTGTCAGCCGTGTGAAGTTCGCCACGAACGAGCCCCTTCGGCCGCACTTTCGCGAGTCGCAGATCTACAAGTTCGTCGACGACAACGTCGGCGCGGGCATCCAGCACGTCGCCTTCAACGTGAAGGACATCGTGTGGACCGTAGAGGAGCTGAAGCGCCGCGGGGTCGACTTCATGGAGACACCGCCCTCGTACTATCGCGATCTGCCTCGGCGTCTCGAGGCCCTCGGCATCCACAACGTACGCGAGGAGCTCGGCGTTCTCGAGAGGCACCAGATCCTGCTCGACGGCTCGCAGGACCGCTACATGCTGCAGATCTTCCTGCGCGAGGCCAAGTCGCTGTACGGCGACGAGCGCGCGGGCCCGTTCTTCTACGAGATAATCCAGCGCTGCGGGGACGAGGGCTTCGGGTACGGCAACTTCCGCGCGCTCTTCGAGAGCATCGAGCGCGTGCAGCGGGCAGCAACGTGATCGATCGCCAGAGCGCCGGCATCATCCCCGACAAGCCGCACACCGTATGCCGCGCGCCCGACGGGAGCATCCTCTACGAAGAGATGCTCACTCGCGGCGGCTTCAGCGGCCCGTTCACGTATCTCTACCACCGTCATCCGGTGACCGCGCACCGCGAGGTCGAGTCGACCACGCGAGGTTGGCCCGCGCCGCACGCCGAGCCCGGCCGCGCAGAAGCCGCTCCGGCGGCGGCTCTACCTGTCCGACCGCGTGCCGCACGGCGGGATGCTCGTCGACCGCCGTGTCCCCATCCTCTTCAACCGCGACGTCGTCGTCCTTCTGGCGGCGCCCGACACGACCGACGACGTCTACTTCGCCAACGGCGACGGCGACGAGCTCTGGTTCGTGCAGGAGGGGAGGGCACGGCTCGAGTCGCCGTGCGGGTGGCTCGACGTTCACGCGGGAGACTACGTCTGGGTGCCGAAGGCGATGGTGCATCGCTGGCACCTCGAGCGGCCCATGCGCCTCCTCGGGTTCGAAGCGCCCGCGGGCGTGTTCATTCCCACGGGGTTCCGCAACCCGGTCGGGCAGCTCCGGATGGAACGCGCCGTACACGCACCGCGACTTCGTCCGACCGCGCGGGCCGATCGCCGCCTGGGACAAGCCTCAGCCGGGACCGCGCGACCTGCTCGTCAAGAAGGGCGGCACCTTCACGCGCTACGTGCTCGAGAACCCCGCGATGGACGTCGTCGGCTGGGACGGCTTCGTCTACCCGTTCGCCTTCGCGATCGAGAAGTACCAGCCCAAGACGGGCCTCGTGCACCTGCCGCCGACCACGCATGCCACCTTCGAGGGGCACGGCTTCCTCCTGTGCTCGTTCGTCCCGCGCCTGGTCGACTACCACCCGCAGGCGGTCCCGTGTCCGTACCCGCACTCGAGCGTCGACTGCGACGAGATCATCCTCTACCTGCGCGGCAACTTCACGAGCCGCCGCGGGGTGGGCCCCGGTGCCATCTCGCTGCATCCGGCGGGCATCGCCCACGGGCCGCAGCCGGGCGCGTACGAGGCGAGCATCGGGACGACACGCACCGACGAGCTCGCGGTCATGTGCGACACCTTCGAGCCCCTCACGCCGACAGCCCAGGCCGCGAACATCGAAGACCCCGGGTACCACGAGTCGTGGAGGAGCGCGGGGTAGGTCGGGTCGTCGGGGTAGCAGGCTGGTGACGCCCTCCGAGGCCGGCGCGTTCGGAATTGTCCGTGTACACCCCGCAGAGTGTCCTGGACAGTCGGTCGGAGGACCTTCTCCCGGTCGCGCGGGACCGCCTCGAAACGCCTGAATCATTAGCTTGATCACGAACCCGGCGTTTCGAGGGGGTCCCCGCTCGCTGGCGAAGGACTCCCCAGCGGGCGACGCGCGGTGGCACGCGGGGTGCTCTCGAGTGCCCTCGCGATGAACGCCCTCTTCTTTGGCAGCAAGCGAGCGTTTCACGGCATTTTGCGGGTCACGCGCAAGCCGCTCAAGTCCCTGGGGCTTACCGCGGCGCGCTTCGACATGATGTACGCGCTGGTCTACAGCGTCGGGTGCCGGACTTCGCGCGGCGCGGTCGGCAAGCAAAGCGATTTGCGGCGCGCGTTGGGGGTGACCGCTCCCGTCGTCAGCCGCATGCTTCGCTCCCTCGAGGCTCTCGGCTTGGTGACGCGGCACCGGCCGACGTACGCCGGGGATCGCCGCCAGCGCTACATTACGGTCACCGAAAAGGGCATGCACTGCATCCAGACGGCGCGTCAGGCGCTCCGGCGCTCGACCACGCGCCTTCTGTGCGAGGCCATCTGCTTCGGACAGCACCGCGACCCCGCGGAGCGCTTTCTCCACATGTGCAAGCTCGAGTCGTACCTCGACAGCATGCGGAGCCACTACGGAGATACCGCGAGCCTAGGGTATCCCTGGCATCCGGACGACTAGCCCGTGTGGTCCGTCTTCACGGCAGCGCCGCGACCCCCAGCCAGCGGCCCTCCGCGCTCGGCACGAACGCCCGCGCGCGCTCGCTCGTGACGGCGACCTGGTCCTCGTACCAGAGCGGGACCAGGTGCATCTCCTCGCGCTCGCGCGCCTCGAGGCGGGCGTAGACGCCGCGGCGCGCCGCCGGATCGACCAGACGGTCACCCTCGTCGAGCAGCGCGTCGAGTGTGCCGTCGTGCACGCGCCCGCGGTTTGCGCCCGCCGGCGGAACGTAGCTCCCGTGCAGGAAATCCGCAGCACGTTCGGCTCGGTCATCTCGGGGATCGTCAGGGAGGCGAGGTCGAAGTCGCCCGCGTTGAGCCGCGCGATCATCGTGCCGAGCTCCAGCGGGACCACCTCGACTTCCAGGCCGGCGTCGGCCAGCTCTTGCGCGATGACGCGCGCGACGTCGCCGCGGAGGCGATCGGTCGACGTGAGCAGCGACAGGTGCATGCCGACCGCGCCCACCTCCGCGAGGAGAGCGCGCGCCGCCGCCGGGTCGAACGCGAGCGGCGCCATGTCCGCGTGCGCCCAGCTCGCAGGCGCGACGAGGCCCCCCGCCGGATGCGCGCGGCCGTCGAACAGCGTCGCGCACAGCATGGCCCGATCGATGGCCATCGATACCGCGCGCCGCACGCGCGCGTCGCCCAGGGGCGGGCGTTCCTCCTGCACGACGAGGTACGTGAGGTTCGCGCCCGGACGCGACGTGACGGCCAGCCCCGGCTGCGCGGCCAGCGCGGGGAGCAGCGTCGGCGAAACGAGGTTCACCGCGATGTCGGCGCGACCCGCCTGCAACCGCAGCGCGCGCGCGTTCTCGTCGTGAACCGTGCGAAGCTCGAGCGCGTGCGCGGGGCGCGGCAGCAGGCCCGTATCGGCCGGCGCGAGCAGGACGTCGCCGCGTTCGACGCGCGCGACCGCGTAGGGACCGAGCCCGTCGAGCGTCCCGTCCGGCGCCGGCGGCGACGCGGCCTGGTCCGCGCGCAGAACGGGGAGCTCGAGATCCGTGAGCAGCGTCCCGTGGGCGTGCGCGAGGTGCACGACCAGCGCGTGATCGCCGTCGGTCTCGGCGCCGGCGATGGCCTCGATGACCCGTGCGTGACGCGAGGCGACCTGCGGCGAGCCGATGGCGCGCAGCGTCGCCACGACATCCGCGGCCCGGAGCGGGGCGCCCGAGTGAAAGCGCACGCCGTCGCGCAGCTCGACCCGCAGCGTCAGCGGGTCGAGCCAGCGCCAGGCCTTGGCGGCGTACGGCTCCGGGGCGAGCGTGTCCGGATCGAGGCGCACGAGCCCCGCATGGATGAGGCGGGTCGTGCGCATGCCGGCCGAATCGACGACGTACCGGGGGTCGAGCGTTTCGGGGTCGCTGGAGACGAGCATCTCGATGGGACGCTCGCCGCTCGCGGGCGCTCCTCGGGCGCACCCGGCCGCCGCCCACGCGCAGAATCCCGCACGCCAGCCAGCGCCTCGCATCCCAAGCTAGGCAGCGCGTACCGCCCGGTCTAAAGCGTTGACCCATGAAGTGGCCCGCCTCGGCCATCGCGCTGCTCCTGGTCCTCGCAGCCCCGACCGCCCCCGCCCCTGCCTCTGCGACCGGGCCTTCACCTGCGCCGTTGCCCGCGTCCTCCCTCACGCCGCCCACGCCTGCACCGGAACGGGTCCCCGAGCTCGACACGGCGGCCCATGCCCTCGCCTCCGATCGCGCGCTCGAGGGCGCGGCCGTGGGGGTCGCGGTCGTCGACGTCGACTCGGGTCGCGTGCTGGCGGCAGTCAACGAGCACCTATCGCAGAATCCTGCGTCCAACGCCAAGCTTTACACCGCGGGGGCCGCCCTCGCCTTGCTGCACGGCGAGCACCGCTACGAGACGACGCTCACCGGCAAGCTCGAGGGCGAGGGCAGCGCGACGTTCGTGTCGGGGCCCCTCGCCATCCGGGGATACGGCGATCCCTCGCTCACGACGGCCGACCTGTGGGCCATGGTGCGGGAGCTCAAGGGGTACGGCGTGCACCGCGTCGACGGCGACATCGTGGTCGATCAGCGCTTCTTCGACGAGCAGACGACGCCCCCCGCCTTCGAGCAGCAGCCCAACGAATGGTCGGGCTTTCGCGCGCCGGTCAGCGCCGTCGCGCTCGACGAGAACTGCGTCACGCTGACGGTGCGTCCGGGGCCCGCCGGCGGCGCGGCCCACGTGGAGTTCGAGCCGCCCGGCTTCGTCGACGTCGACGGGGCCATCAAGACAGGGGACCCCGGCGCCGCCGACAACGTCGAGCTCGCGCTCGCGGGCACCGGCGGGCGCATGAGCGCGCACGTCAGCGGCGCGATCGGCGCCGACTCGCGCGTCGTGCGCTACACCCGTCGTGCCGAAGATCCGCGCCTGCTCGCCGGCTACGCGCTCAAGGCGCTGCTCGAGAGCGCGGACGTTCGCGTATCGGGCGACGTGAAGCTCGGTACGGCCCGCGGCCGAACGCTCGCGCGTCACCTCTCGGCGCCGCTGTCGTCGCTGCTCTACGCGCTCGGAAAGCAGAGCGACAACTTCTACGCCGAGATGATCTTAAGAGCCTCGGTGGCGAGGGGAAGACCCGGCCCGCGAAGGCGGCGGACGCCTCCGAGGTGGTCATGCAGTGGCTCGCGCGGATCGACGCCGTCGACTCGGGCGTCGTCATCCGCAACGGCTCGGGCCTCTTCGACGCGAACCGCGTCACCGCGCAGAGCGTGGTCGCGGTCCTTCGCTGGGCGTGGCGCGACCCGGGCGTCTCGCAGGAGTACGTCGCGCAGCTCTCGGTGGGCGGCGTCGACGGCACGCTCCACAAGCGCTTTCGCGAAGAGGTGACCAAACGCCGCGTTCGCGCCAAGACCGGCACGCTCGACGACGCCATCGCGCTGAGCGGGTATGTCCTGCGAGACGGCGGCCGCGGCCCCCTCGCGTTCTCGATTCTCTTCAACCACATCGCCGGCAAGCAGGATCGCGCGCGGCGCGCCGCCGACCGGCTCGTCGAGCGGATCGCTCGGTACGCAACGAGCCCGTGAGGCACGCGCGCGGACCCGCCGGCGTCACTCGCCGCGGACGAGGTGCTTGGTGAAGAACCCTATCGACTGCGCCAGCACGTACACGCGATTCTGCCGCTTTTGCGCCCCGTGCCCCTCGTCGGGAAAATGGTGAGCTCGCACGGCACGCCCTTCTTCGCGAGCGCGTCGTGGATCTGGATGGACTCGCCCGCGGGAACCCGAGGGTCACCCGCGCCCTGCACGATGAAGAGCGGAGCTTTCGCGCGGTCGATGTACGTCATGGGCGAGAGCTTCGCGAGCGCGTCGGCGTCCGCCTCGGGGTCGCCGTACTCGGAGATGCGCAGGATGCGCCGGTAGGCTGCCGTGTTTCGCAGGAACGTCCGCAGGTCGCTGATGCCCACGACGTCGACGCCGGCGTCGTAGTCGCCGGCGAACATCGTCATCGCCATGAGCACCGAGTAGCCGCCGTAGCTGCCGCCGTAGACACCCACCTTCGGCTCCTTGCCGTTCGACGCGAAGGCGGCGCGCACCCACTTGGCCGTGTCCTCGATGTCCGCGATGATCGACAGGCGCTTGGGCCCGTCGTCGGCGTGGGACCACGCCTTGCCGTAGCCGTCGCTGCCGCGCACGTTGGGCTCGACGAAGACGAACCCGGCGTCGACGAACATCTGCGCGGCGACGTTGAACCCGGGCAGGGTCTGCGCCTCGGGTCCCCCGTGGAACGACACGACCACCGGGCACGGATCGGTGGCGCACTTGTCGGGACGACGGACGAAGACGGGGATGCTCGCGCCGTCGCGCGCCTTGAACAGGTCGTACCGCGCGCGCGCGAACTTCGTCGTGTCGACCTCCGGCGTGCTCGGTGCGTGCCAGATTTGCAGCTTGCCGGTGGCCCAGTCGAGGACGTAGCCCTGCATGGGGTGCAGCCCGTCGTCGACGCCGAGCGTGGTAAAGCGACCGTCCGGCGTCGTGGGGCCGAAGGTCACCTGGTCGGCCTCCGGCAGCGCGGGCAGGGCGATGGGCTTGTAGGTGCGCGCGTCGAGCGCGTGCGGCCGGTGGTACCCGCCCTCGTTCGTCGTGTAGAGAATCCGCGTGCGCTTCTCGTCGATGTCGAACCAGGCCACGTCCGCCTTGGCGTCCTCGCCGAGCGCGGTGTGCTGACCGGGACCCGTCCACGCGTAGAGCCGCCGGTAGTCCCCGGCCTTGTTGGTGCAGACGATGAACTCGCCGTTCTTGGCGCCGTAGACGGCCTCGTACTCCTCCTTTTCGCCCTGCCCGAAGAGCTCCGTGCGCTCCTTCTTGGCCGGATCCCACTCCGAGTACTCGGCCGAGAGGGACCCTGTCTCCTTGCGGAGGAGCAGGCGCCCGTCGGGGCGCATGTCGCTGACGTGCCAGAGGCCGGCCTCGTCGAAGACGACTTCGCGCGCCGACTTCGCGATGTCCCATCGGTAAACGACGTACGAGTCGGGCGTCCGGTCGTTGGCGGTGAAGTAGACGTACTTCGAGTCCGGCGACACGCGCTCGAAGAGCGTCTGCACCTTGGGCACGTGCTGGATGAGGACGAGCGGGCCGCCCGCGGCGGGCTGCAAGTAAAGCCCCGGGTTCTCCTCGCCCTTGCGATCGCGCTGCACGACGACCCACGCGCCGTCGGGTGTGACGCCGACGGCGCTGGTCGCGTCCTCGCCCGCGGTCATCTGGCGCGGGAACGACCGCGCGCCGTCGAGCTTCCATACCTGGCCGATGCCCGTGATGTTCCAGCCGAAGAACATGGACTTGCCGTCGGGGCTGAGGCGGCCGATGCCGGGGGAGCGGATGTCGAAGAGCGACTCGATGCGGCGCCCGAGATCGGGCGGCACGGCCTTGGGTCGATACTGGGCAAGCACCTCCGGCGGGATGCTCTCGGTCCCGTGACCCGAGTACGGTCCCGGCGCACCCTCGGCTCGCGCCGCCGAGGCGCTCGTCGACGGCGGAGCCAGCGGGTCGCCGAGCGTGGTAGCAGGCGACTGCGCGGGCCGCATGCAGGCGAGGGCGAGGAAAGGAGCGATGGCCAGCGGGGCAAAGCGGGCGGGTAGTCTCATGGCGGGGGGCGCCTAGTCTCGCGCCAGTGCGTACGCACGAGCAAGGTGCGCTTCGCGAGGGACGCCTACACCATCCTCCCAATCGGCTCCGAGGCGCGTGGTCCAATCGAGGGGGTTCCGGTTAAGAGAGTGAGGGAGGACGAGGGCGACGGCTCGGTTTGCCCTTTCCGCGGCCCGCCCGCAACGATTCACGTCCCGGTTTTCTCGCCGACGAGACGTTCTTCGTCGACGAAAGACGCGTCGCCAGGAAGAAACGGACCGGCGCGCTCGTGAACCGGCGCGTGGATTTCGGCAACCGGATCGATCTCTTCGGAGATCGATCCCGGAACGAGAAGAAACGATCCGTTTTCTTCTTGGTTCGGTTTGAAGAGAGATTTCATCGAACCGTTTTCAGCAGAAGACGATCCGAATCAAAAAGCGATCGGTCCGATGAAAGAAGAGATCGAACCGATTTGAAGAGGAACCGGATCGATGGAAGAAGAGATCGGTCCGGTGAAAGAAGAGATCGATCCGATTTGAAGAGAGATCGGATCGATAAGAGAAGAGATCGAACCGATCCAAGAAGAGATCGGATCGACGAAAGAAGAGATCGACCCGATGGAGGGAGAGATCGAATCGCGGTGAAAGAAGAAAACGATCCGATGAAAGAAAGAAACGGATCGTTCTCCTATTAGAACGATTCTTTTTGAAGAAAGATCGATCCGATTTGAAGAAACTTCTCGAAAGCACACGCTTTGCCCGACAAGAACCGAAACGCGACCGGCAACCCAGCACGGAGAGTCGTCATGTCCATCGCCACCGAGACCAACGTCCGCCGCGCAACCGCCGTTCTCTCGCCGCCCCAGCCCGTCTCCATGCTCATCACGTACGCCCGGAGCGTCGTGACGCGCATGACGGGGAACGCCTCCTTCGCGGTTCCCGTGGCCGCGCTGGCGCGGGCGAAGGGCGACGTCGCCGCGCGAAACGAGAAGAAGCGGTGCTCCTCGGCCTGCTCAAGCAGCTCCGCGCCTACATCCAGGCGATCGCCGACGCCGCCGCCACGAATGGCCCGTCGATCATAGAGAGCGCCGGCATCGCCGTGCGCAGGACGACCCCGCGCGAGCCGCGCGTCTTCGCGGCTACGCCGGGCCCCCTCTCCGGCGTGGCGAAGCTCGTCGCCGCGTCGGCGGGACCGCGCGCGTCGTACTTCGACTACCTCGCCGACGTCCTCTGTCCAGGGTCACCCGGCGAGCGCGCTTGACGAATTGCTGCCGGGCGCGTGGGCAGCCGCAAGCGACGACGCGTGAGCCAAGCGCCGCTTCGCGGCGCGAACAGACGGGCAGGACCCGCTCAATCCGCGATAGCAGGTCGCGGTACCCGTTGAACTCGTTCTTCCAGTCGCCATACACCGCCGTGAGACCGCAGGCTGGGCACCGGCAGCCCAGGTAGAGCCAGCGAACGTCCTCGGTCGATTCGTAAAGTGAAACCGCAGCGGTGATCTCGAAGAGCTCGCCACCGCACGGACACGCGGACTGGTCGAGGGCAGAGTCAGCAAGGTACTCTTGGCTGTCGCCGATCGGATGCACGTCGTCGCAGTCCGCGCAGGTACGGACGGCCGCACCCTGCGTGTCGTCGAGCGCGAGCTGGAATCTATGCCCGCCGCAGGTGCAGACGGCGTCGGCGAACTGGTGAGGTGGGTAGCCGTTGAGTGTGCCATAGCGCACCAGCTCCGCGCGGATGTCGACCTGGCCCTCGCCGTAGCTAGCTTTCCCGCGCCTCTCTAGGGTCACGACCAGGTTCCTACGCGCCGAAATGGCGTCTTCCGGAGGGGAGTCCCACGCCGGGATCATACCGATGGGCGCGGCGAGCGGAAGAGTGTCATCCAGCTGCCGCCGCTGGCCGGACGGTTACCTCGCGGTGAGGGATCGACGTTGACCTGTTCGGCATCGTCGCACACGCGCACTTCGCCGGTCTCCATCCCTCCGTATGCCTTTCTCTGCCTGCGCGCCCGAGTCAAGGCATCGCCCGCAAGTTGTCGAATTGCGCATCGTTCCACTTGCTTGCCGTGATGCCGACGTTGCCCGACGGATACGTCGCATCCGTCGCGCTGCCGACGGCCTTGCCGTCGATGGTCGCCGAGACTTTGGAGCCGGCGAAGGCGAGCGACAGCGTGTGCCACGAACCGAGGGGGAAGGATGCCGTACCCGACGCGAGCGGCGTCGTGGCGGTCGCCGAGTCTTCGCGGAAGAGCGACCAGGCGCCGGTGTCGCTGATTCGTAGATGGTATCCCTGCACGCCGACCGGCCGGAGGACGCTCTTGATGCGGCCGATGAGATCGACCGAGCCGGAATGCTGCAGGAGCGCGTCGACCGAAATCGTGTAATCGGTCCACCCGGGATCGCCGAGGACGGCGAGCGGATCGTTGACCGCCTTGTTCTTCCAGGTGAGCGGGGCCGTGCCGATCTCCTGCTGCACGCACGTGCCGCTGCGGCCGCCGGCGCAAGGCTCGGCCTCGAAGGCGCCCTCCATCGCGGACAGGTACTTCGGTATGTTGGGCATCGCCCCGACGGCGTACGACTCGAAATCGTCGCTGTAGGGCAGCGCCATCGTCCCGGACGGCGGCGGGGTGGACGTACCCTTGCTCTGACCGGAGGTCGTGCTGAGCGTGTAGAGGGCATTGGGTGCTGCCGTCAGGGAGAGCTCGCAGCCGCTGGGTATGATGTCCGGCTGCGGGACGAACCAGTCGCTCGGCGTGGTCGACCCGAGCTGGGTCGCCCACACGTGCACGGGGCCGGCGAAGACGCCGCCGGTCTCGGCGAGCTGGAAGGTCGTGCTGCTCGTCGCGTCGGTCGTTTCGACGATGGCGGTCCAGTCGTTGCCATTCGGTGCGCGCAATACGACATAGCTTCCGATGCCCGGCGCGAGCGCGCTCCCCGAATCGACGAACTGCCAACCCGGTTGGACGAACTGCGTATAGTGAGCGGTCGTCCAGATCTCCCGGTCGACGACGTAGTGCGCCGACCAGGGCTGGCTGGCCTCGAGCAGGCCGTCCACTCCCGCAAACGGCACGTTCGTGTACCACGCACCGGCGAGCGACCAGTTGATGCTGGCCGTCATCTTCGCCTGGATGTAACCGCGGCTGTACATGCGCGCCATCGGAAGGGCGCCCGTATCGAAGCGCTGGGAGCCTTGCTCGCTCGCCCAGAGCGGCTTGCCGAGCGCGATCGCGGTCGCGGTGCCGGTCGCCGCACACGTCTCGCCGGTGTTCATGTAACCGCACGGGTAGTGCGAGCCAACGATGTCGACCGCCGCGGCGTACGTGGCGTCTCCGTGCAACGTGGTGGCAACGCCCCATCCGACGTTGTCATCGGACACGACCTTGGTGCTCAGGCCGTGGCTCGTCAGGGCCGCCTTGAGCTGCTCGAGCCAGGTCGCGGTGCACGCCATCTCGTTCCGGCAGCCGATGTAATCGATGGTCAGCCCATGGTCCGATTGGGCATGGGTGATCCAGTTGATGATGTAATCGATGTTGTTCTGAGAAAAATAGCCCCCGGAAAACCACCCGGGAGCGCCCCATTCGAGTCCGTAGAGCTTGATGGCAGGGTTGCGTTTCTTGGCTTGCTCCATGAGCCACCACTCGTAGCCGCGGTGGTAGTTCTGGTCGGTGGGCTCGCGCTCGTGGCTCGCTTCGGCGCCGTTGGTCGTGTTGGTATCGCCGCCGATTTCGACCTTGAGGATGTGAAGTGAGGCCCCGAACTGCGGTTTGAACAGGAAATCGAGAATCTCGTTCTGCTGCGCTTGCGGATAGTCGATGAGCAGGCGCGACGTGCCGCCGCCGCCGCTCAAACCGCCGATCCCGTCGAACGTGCGACCGGTGCCGGCACCGTCGACCAGGATTGCCGTCGGACCTGCCTCGATGGTCGTCGGCTGCGTGCATACGCGGCCGCTGCCGCCGACGATGCCGCCCTCGGATGGGGACGCGGAGTCGCCCCCGGAATCGGCGCTGTTGGAGCTGCCGGAGCCGTTGCCGCTGCCCGATCCGCCGCTGCTGCTTCCGCCGGAGCCGTTGCCGCTGCTCGCTCCGCCGCTGCTCGCCCCCGAGCCGTTGCTGCTTCCGGCCCCCGAGCCCTCGCGGGGCGATGCGCCGTCGTTCGAGCTACCGTCCGGCGCCCCGCCCTCGTCTTGCGAGCCGCAGCTATACGCCGCCGCCATGAGGAGCGATGCGCAAATGGACAACGTATACGAGGCCGCTCTCCAGCGCATAGGCTCCCTCGAATTCCGAGCTTGATGGATACGAGAGACGGGGGCTTGCAGCAAGCCTCGGCATGCCTCGCGCGGCGTCGCGCAGGCCTGGACTCGGCGGGCTTTCGCGTCAATAGCTCGATTACCGACTTATTTATCGATTTTCGTACAGCGGAAAGAGGCGCGCATGTTAGAAGGCCCTGTTTTCGCGCCTACGCGTACTGCGTCGCGTTGCGACCCAGCGTTGCGACCCCAAAGGAGACTGCATGCACATCTCGCGGACGACTCTCGGACTTGCCTTCTGCCTGGTCACCGGCTTTCTCGCTGGCTGCGGCGACGACAGCAGCGGAAATGCGACACCGGACGCCGGCGGAGACAGCTCGGGCAGCACGAGCGGCGGTTCGGGGAGCTCCAGCGGGAGTAGCTCCGGGAGTGGAACGGGAAGCAGCAGCGGCAGCAGCTCCGGGAGCGGAACGGGAAGCACGCAGCGGAAGCAGCAGCGGCAGCAGCTCCGGGAGCGGAACGGGAAGCAGCAGCGGCAGCAGCTCCGGAGAGGCCGGCGCGGCGCCCGATGCAACCACCGACGCAAGCCCCGGCGGCGATGCAAGCGACGCCGGAGTCGATTCAGGCGCCGCCGCCGAGGCTGGGGCCGACGGATGCCTCGGTCGCCGAAGCCGCCGCGCCGTGCGCTCTCACCGACACCGGACCGGTGATCCAGGACGATACGTCCACCAGCTCGCAGCCTCTGCCTGCAGGGGCCGGCGGTACGATCAAATCGGGCACCTATTTCATGATGCACCACTACTACTACCAGGGGTCGAGCGGCGGCACCGGGTCGCGTCAGGGCACCTACGTCTTTGACGCAAGCGCGAAGACGTTCAACCTCGTCTTCTCGGACAAGGGTGGACCGCAGCAGCACGCCGCCGGCACGTACTCGACGAACGGTACGAACCTCACGCTCCACGTGACGTGCCCGGGCGCCCTGGACACCACGGTGCCGTACTCGTTCTCGGGCGGCGCGCTCACCCAGGTAACTCCGACCGACGACACGACGACCGTCTGGCAAAAGCAGTAACCCCTGCCGGGGCCGTCGCTCACTCGCGCATGTGCTTGCGGATCTTGCCGAGGGCCTGCTCCTGCAGCTGGCGGATGCGCTCGCGCGACAGGTTGTACTTGTCGCCGATCTCCTTGAGGGTGAGCTCGTCCTCGTCGTCGAGCCCGAAGCGCCAGCGGATGATGCGCGACTCGATGGGCGTCAGCGTCGTCAGCAGGCGGCGGACCTCGGAGTTCCACTTCTGGTTGGCCAGCGAGTCGTAGGGCGAGAGCGCCCCCTCGTCCTGCAAGAAGTCGATGAACTTGCGGCCGTCCTCGTCGCCGACGGGCCGATCGAGCGAGAACGGAGTCTCGGCCCACGAGCCCTTCACCTTGTCGAGCTTCTCCTGCGGGATGCCTGTCTCCCGCTCGAGCTCGGGCAGGGTCGGGTCGCGGCCCGTTCGCGCGAGGACGGCCTGCGTGGCGCGCTGGATGCGGTTGTGCGTGTCCAGCATGTGCACGGGAATGCGCACGGCGCGGCCCTTGTCGGCCAGCGCGCGGCTGATCGCGTGGCGAATCCACCACGACGCGTACGTCGAGAAGCGGTACCCGCGCGCGTGGTCGAAGCGCTCGACGGCCTTCATCAGGCCGATGTTCCCTTCCTGAATCAGGTCGATGAGCGGCAGGCGCCCGCGGTTGTATCGCCGCGCAATCGACACGACGAGACGCAGGTTCGCCTTGACGAACTTGTTCTTCACGAGCCGCGCGTGGACCGACGCCCCCGCGATGCGAGCCAGGCACTTCTTGTACGCGGGCGTCGGTGGAATGTGCGGCTTCGGCGGCGGGAGGCGCACGGCTTCGCGCGCGTGGGCGTGCGGGTGCGGGTGAGCGTGGGCGCCGGCGGGGGCAGGGGATTCAGCGCCGGCTTCGGAGTCGGCCTCGGAGTCCGCTTCGGCGTCGGCTTCGGCTTCCGCCTCCGCGTCGGCCCTATCGAGCACGAGGTCGCGCTCCTCGTCGTCGGGCTCCTCGCCGAGCTTGTGCACGACCGCTTCGGCGTGCGCGATCCACAGACGATCGCTATCGGCCAGGCGGATGGCTCTCGCCAGCGAGGCGCACCAGTCGCGGTACCGCTTCTCCTGCGGGCGGGTGAGCTTGTTGCGCTGCTTCTTGAAAGCCTTGAGCAGCTTGCGAATCTCCGCGATCTGCGGGAGCGTGAGCGCCTCTTCGCCGACCGGCAGGTCCTTCTCGAGGGACTCCAGCGCGTACTCGGCCGCGGGCACGTGCGCCAAGATGGCGACCCAGTGCTCGATCTCGGCGTTCTCGACCTCGATGGCCGTCTGCAGCTCCTCCTCGGGCCCCATGACCGGGTGAGTCGCCATCTCGCGGAAGTAGCGGGCGAGCATCGAGTCGCCGCCGCCCTCTTCAATCTCGCGGTCGCTCGGTGCCTTCCGCGGGGTGCTGGTCGACGTGCGCACGCCTTCGCCGTGCACGTCGATGTCGAACTCTTCCTCGACCAGGTCGAGCTCCGCCGCTGGGCTCGCAGCGCCGATGGCTGGCGCCTCGCCGCCGCCGAACTCGTCGTCCAGGGCCATCTCGGGGCGGCTGGACTCGTCCGCGTCTTCCCCGGGCCGGACCGCCTGCAGGCGCTCGCGGGAGGGTCGTTCGGCGTTGGCTATCGCTGCGGCGCTGCTCTTGCGCTTGCTCATGACCGGGGCTCCCTCACTCGCTCGCGGGTGGGATGCAGACTGGACGCTCGACTTGGGCTTCTTCTGGCTCTGCCGTTCAGGCGAAGGCAACTTGGCGGACGAAGGCATCGCGGTCCGGTGCCGGTGGGACGCCTTCTCGCGGCCCGCCGGGGAAGTGGATGAGCCGGCCGGAGACTTCACGGCGCGCCTCGACCGCTTGCTGCGGGATGCACCTTCCGTACCTTTCGTGCGTGTCGAGCTCGCGACGGACTTTCGGCTGCTCGCAGCAGACGCGAGGCTGATGCGGTTGCGATTTCGAAACGAAGAAGATTCCGTTTTTGGCATCAGTTCGTGGCTTGCGCGTGGGGTCCCTCAGCGTGTTCCGGTTCGAGAAGAAAGACGCCGGGGATCCATTCGTGGGTCACTGCGGGGGGGGCTGTACGTGAGAGGATTCGGTACGTCTGGTCCTAGTTGGGATGCGCCGCATGCAAGCGAAGATCATCTTTCGGTATTACGTCCGCCAGCTGGGTCTCGTAACGCGGGGCGAAAAGACCTCGTGACCTTTGCTTTTGCGGCAGCAATGCACGCGGCCGGCCACGCCGCCGTGGCGCTCATCGCGGGGGGGATGGCGGTACTTTTGGCGCAGACCTGGGGATTCCGGGGGGTCAGATCCAGTCCCCTGGGCCTCGGGGGGCCGGCATCGGACGAGGCGTTTCTCCTTTCTGCAGTTGGTCTTGCGGCTGTCTTCGTCAAGGGAGCGGCCGGCGTTTACGCCACGTACGTTCAGGCTCGAATAGCGGGTGAGGTAGGCAGCCGGCTGCGCCTGCGTCTGCTGGATACGCTCCTTTCCGTTCACCGGTTGCGCCGCCCGCGACACGGCGATCATGGGGAGGAAAGGCCCGGCGGCCCGGCGCCGGCGCTCGTAGTGGCCTCGCTCACCGAACGCGTGCACGAGGTGGAAATCGGGCTCAAGCAGGGCTTTCTCGGTGGCCTGCGGGCTTTCGCGCAGCTCGTTCCGCTGGCGGCGGTGCTGGTCTGGCTGTCTCCGCGAATGGCCGCGGTTTCCGCGGTCGTCCTCGGCGTCTTCGGCGTCGCGCTCGGGCGGTGGCGCTCGAGCTACCAGCGGGCCAGCCGCGCAGCCGGGCACGAGCGCGCTCGGCTTCTCGAGGCGGCCGACGAGTCGGTGCGGCACGCGGACCTGTGGGTCGCCTACGGGGCGGAGGAGAAGGCCCGATCGAGCGTCCAGGTCCTGGGCGAGTCGCTCGCGCGCGGCGCGGCACGACTGGAAGCGCGCGCCGCGGCGCTGAGCGGCGCCAACGAAGTGCTCGGCGCGGCGGCGCTGGTTGTCGCCGTGGCTGCGTCGAGGTGGGGATGGCTCGGAGGCGTCGCCGACGGCGCGACTCTGCTCGGCTTCGCGGTAGCCTTCTTTCTGGTGTACCGGCCGTTGCGCGAGATGGCGGATGCTCGGCTCGCTCTCGATCGGGCCGGCGGCGCGTGCGAAGACCTGATGAAGGTCGTCGACGCGCAGGTGGCGCCGGCGCGCGATCCCGATCCCGTTCCCGATGTCGCGCGGCCCGTGGCGCGCGGCAGCTGGCCGCTCGCCGTGCTCGAGCTGAGAGGTCTGCGCCTGGAGCGCGGGGCTCTGGCTCCTGTGTCGCTGCGCGTCGAGCCGGGCGCCATCGTCGCCGTCGTGGGGCCCACGGGAATCGGCAAGACGACGCTCCTTCGCACGCTCCTCGGGCTCGATCCGGCCCGCGCGGGCGACGTGCTCTTCGACGGCGTCTCGCTCGTTCGCGCTCCCGCCGGCCCCGCCGCGCGCCCCTTCGCGTGGGTGCCCCAGGAGGCGCCTCTGCTCGCGGACTCGCTCGCGGCGAATGTCTCTCTGGGCGGTGCCGCGGCGGATCCGCGCGACGCGCTCGAGCCCCTGGGAGCCGCCCATCTGGCGGACGCGTCTGGGCGGCGCTCGTCTGGGAGCGGGGGGGCGCCCCGTCTCCGGCGGCGAGAGGCAGTGGATCGCCCTCGCCCGCGCCATCGCGACGCGGCTGCCGGTGCTTCTTCTCGACGAGCCGACCAGCGGGCTCGATGCCCACGCGCAGAGGCAGGTTCTCGATGCCGTCGCGCGGATGCGAGGACTGCGCACCGTGCTCATCGTGACGCATCGGCCCGAGCCGCTGGCGATCGCCGACGTGGTCGTGCGCCTCGGGCCCGACGCTGGGTGGGAGCGCGCGGCATGAAGAGGACGCTGCTCGCGCTTCTCTTCCCCGCGTGTGCCGCGCCCGCGCTCGCCGGCAGCGTTCCGGCGTACGCCCCGATACCGGTCGCTCCGAACGCGGCCCTGTCCTTCGCCGTGGCCTCGCCGGCGGTCTCGGCCTCGGCGCCGCCGCCGAGCGCTGCCGGCCGCCCCGTCCCGAGAACATGGCGGCGATCGAGGGCTTCTGCATGGATCGCTACGAGGCGCCCAACGCGCGCGGGGAGCTGCCCCTTGCGCTGAAGACGGCGTACGACGGCGAGTCGTGGTGTGCGGCGCGCGGCAAGCGTCTCTGCACCGAAGACGAGTGGGTGCGCGCGTGCGCAGGCACCCGCGGGCGGCGCTTTCCCTACGGTAGCGAGTACCGCAGGGGAGCCTGCAACGACCAGCGAACGTGGCTACCTGTCCAATGGAGCGTGCTTGCCACGTGGCCGGCCCCCGAGGCAGTCGAGGAGGCCAGGCGCCTCTACCAGGCGGAGCCGAGCGGCGCGCGCCCCGGGTGCATCTCCGAGGAGGGCGTCTACGACCTGACCGGCAATGTCGCCGAGTGGGTGCGGCGCTCCGATCCGGCGCCGCGCCCCGGCTACGACCACGTGCTCAAGGGCTGCTACTGGGCGGGCTGCTACCACGAGCCGCTGCCGAACTGCACGTTCACGAACCACGCGCACCCCGGGACGTTCCGCACCTACGAGGCCGGCTTCCGCTGCTGCTCCGATCGCCTCGACGCCGTCGAGACCGAGTCGCGCTAGCCGGGAAGGTGCAGCTCGAGGACCGGTCCCGCCTCGACGTGAACCGATCGCGCGCGCACGAGGTCGCCGTCGAGGACGTAGGCGCCGGCCTCGGGAAAGGCCACGTGCGCCGAGCTCGCGAGCGCGTCGACGTGCGACGCTCCGCGCATGGGACGGCCCGAGAGGACGCGGGGAACCTGCCGGCCGAGGGCCCCCGGGGAGAGGGCGCTGGCCACGAGGTGAAAGCGGTCGGTGCGCTCTCCGGCGCGGTAAGTGGCCAGGACGTGCAGGCCCACGTCGCGAACGACGCTCGCCAGCACGAGGCTCCAGCGGTCGGCGCCGGCGCGCTCGCCGTCGACCGTGAGCTCGCAGGCCGTCGGAGCGAGCATCGCGCGGGCGGCCTCGGAGCCGAGCAGCGACCCCGCGAATAGGCGCGCGGCCAGCAAACCGGCGGCCGCCGTTCCCTGCCGTGGGGACGCGTAATACGCGTCGAAGAAGCGCGCCACGAGCCCCGCGCCGAAGATGAAGCCCACGCGATCTCCGCCCGCGTCGTCGCGAACGCGAAGCGTCGCGCGGGTCTCGGCGCGCGACCGCCCTTCGCACACGCTGCGCATCAACAGCTCCGTCCAGGCGAGGCCTCCGCCGCGCATCCCGAAGTTACGCGCCACGGTGCCCACGGTGCCGCCCGGCGCGAGCGCCACGGGCGGAAGGGCGCCCCCGAACGCGCGGGCGAGCGCGCTCAGGCCTCCCATGTGCGAGCCGTCCCCTCCTGCCAGCACGACGGTGCCGGTGCCGCGCGCCGCGATCGCGTGCGCCGCGCGCTCGAGCTCCGCGACCGAGCGCGTCTCGTGCACCTCGGCGCCGAACCCTCGCGCCGCGCACACCATCGAGGCTCGAAGCGAGCCCTCGTCGCGCAAGCGTCGCGCGTTGCAGTTGAGGATGACGTCGACGACGCGGGGACCTCCAGCCAAAGACTCTTCCCTCCTGGCGCACCTCCTGTGCCATTAACCGGGTGTGCCGATGAAGCGCCTTCTTTCTCTTTCCGTCGGCTGCGCCGGTGCGCTCCTCTCGTGCGCGGGATTGCCCGCGCTGCGCGCCGCCCAGAGCGGCGATCGCGCGGCCCTGTCGACTGCGCTCGTCGCGCGGGAAAAGGCCGGAGAGCTCACCAACGCCGAGGCGACGACTCTGGCGCGGGCCGTCGCGGAACGCGAGCTACGGACCGCTGCCGGCCCGGAAGCGGTCGACCGCGTGCGCGATGGTCGTCCGTGTGCTCACGAGCTCGACGCCGCGCTTGCTGCCCGCAGCGCAGCAGGCGACGCGGCGGCCGCCGAAGCGGCCCTCGCGCGCCTCGAAGCTCGGGCCCTCGACCCCGACGACGCGCGCTCGCACCTTGCCGACGCCAGCTCCTCCTGGCGCGCCGTAGGCGCACGGGGCCTCGTCCGCGCCTCGGACCAGCCCGCGCGCGCGCGCGCCTTGCTCGACCCCGACCCGGCCGTGCGCCGAGCAGCGGCGCGTGCGGCGCGGGAGGCCCGCGACCCCGCTGATCGGACACCGCTGGCCGATGCCGCGCGGCGCGATCCCGAGCCGCTCGTCCGCACCGAGGCCGTCCGCTCGCTCGCCGTGCTTCCTGCGACGCCGGACGGCAGCACCGCCGAGGTCCTGCGCGATCTCTGGATCGCGGGAGACGACGGCCTGCGCGAGGACATCGCCGTGGCGTGGTCGAGCGCCGACGTGTGGGATGCCGGGGGGCGCGAGGCGCTGCGCGTGATCATCGCTTCCGACGAAGGGCCCGGTGCCGTCGAAGCGGCGGCCGCGGTGCTGCGCCGGCGCGCCGCACCCCCGGAGCTCGCAGGGTCGGCGATCGCGCAGCTCGTTCGCGCGATGGGGCACGGGACGACGGCGCTCCGCTCGCAGGCGCTCGCCGAGTCGCCCGCACACTCCAAGGAGCTACGGCCGCTGTTCGCGGAGCTGGCGGATAGCGACGACGCCGAGCTTCGCGTGGGCGCGCTTGCGCGCCTCGCGGAAGAGAAGGACGCGCGCGCCGTCGAGAAGCTCGAGGCGCTCGCGCAGCCGGGATTCTGCCGTCGCCGGCCGTGCGCGGCTCGCGCTCGCCAGCGCCGGAGATCGCCGTGTGCAGGCCTGGATCGAGAACGATTCCGGGGCGCAGGATCCCGCCGAGCGCCTGGCTGCGGCCACGGCGCTCGCCGCGCTCGGCGTCGAGGGGCGCGCGGCCCCGTTGCTGGCGGACGCAGACGCGCGCGTCCGGATGCGCGCCGCTTGCACGATCCTGATTTCGGCGCGCAGGCGGTGAACGCGGCTTGCCCGAGCCCCGGCTAGTCGTCGGGGTGCCACGGGTAGCAGAGGCTGGCCGTATCGCCGTAGTGCTTCTGCATCCCGAAGAGATACGACTCGAGCTTGCACAGGTGCTGAAACTGCGCGCCGCGGTCGCCGTGCTCGCCGAAACAAACGGCCTCGCAGAGCAGGCGCTTGGACGCGCGCGCGAGCGCCTGCTGGGCCGCGCGAATGCAAGTGAGCCCGGCCTCGGTGAGCGTGATCGTGCGCTGGCGCTTGTCGCCATATCGAGGACGGCTTCGCGTGACCCAGCCCAGCTTCTCGAGAGACTTGAGCATGCGGCTGACGACCGACTTGGTGACGCCCAGCGCGCGCCACATCTCGCTCTGCTTGCACGCGTAGCCCATGTTCGCCTGCACACTCATGCCGCGAAGCAGCTTGTGCATCATGTCGTAGCGGGCCGCCGTGAGCCCCAGCGACAGCAGCGGCTTGCGCGTGATGCGCAAGATCCCGTGAAGCGCGCGCTTGGTCGCGAAAAAGTGGGCATTCATGACTCGGCCCCAGCAGCAGGGCGCATGCCACGACTGCATTCGGTCCATACATCGCCGGGGCGCTCTCTTTTCGGGCGCCGCAAGACCCATCGAAAGAGCCCAGATCGTTGCCAAGGCAACGATCTGGGCTGTTTTCGGCAGGCGTCGGCCGGGAGAGACAGAGAACCCCCCCAGGCTCGTCGCAGACAGTCTGCCGGGTGTCCCAGGACAGGGCGACGGCGTAGCCGACCCCGCTGACGTCGGGACGCGCGCTGGAGGGGACGCCCGCTAGAGCTGCCCTGCCGCGCGATAGCCCTCGGCGGCATGAGCCAGACAGGCGGCGAGATCGTGGCGCGGCTTCCACCCGAGGTCATGCTGGAGACGCTCGCCGGAGCAAAGAAACGCGGGGGCGATCATCTGCGCATACTGCTTGGCGTCGAGCTGGTTCTTGAACCGGAAGACCGCCGCGGCGGCCGTCGCGCCGAGCATGCCCAGGTAGAGCATCCACTTGGGAATGGGGAATACGAAGACGCCGCGGCCGATCGCGCGGGCGAGCTCGCGCCAGATGGCGCGCGTATCCGTCTGCAGCGGATGGCTCGCGTAGTAGCAAAATGGGTCCGGACGCCGATCGTCGGCCATGAGGACGATTGCGTCGACGAGGTCTCGCACGTCGACGAAGCTGAGCTGCTGCGGCGCGCCCGCCACGCGAAACCCGAAGCCCGCGCGGGCCGCGCGAAATAGCGTCAGCGACTGTTCGTCGCCCGGCCCGAGGACCATCGAGCGGCCGGAACGTCGTCGTCGGAAAGGGTGCCCGGCGCACGAGCTCCTCGGCCCGCGCCTTGGCGTCGCCATACGGGTCGATCGGGCGAGGCGGATCGGCCTCCGTGAGCGGGGCTCCCCTGGGTGACGGTCCACCTGCCGCCAGCGACGAGGCGAAGAGGAGGCGACGCGGCTTCCACGCCTGCCGCGCCACGCACGCGATGAGGTTCTCCACGGCGTGGAAGTTGATGGCTTCGTAGTCGGCAATTCGGTCGGCCGCGATGATGCCGGCCAAGTGGATGACGACGTCGCTCGGCGGGAGCTGCGCGTTGGCGTCGGCGAATATCGATAGATCCCCCTCGAGCAGCGTCGTTCCTGGAGGAAGTTGCGCCGCCTTGCGCCTCGATCGGATGAGGGCGACCACCTCGTCGCCCCGCTCCACGAGCTTGCGACAGAGGTGCTGGCCGATGAATCCGGTTCCGCCGGTGACGAGGACGCGCACGGCGCGGACTCTTACCCAGACCCGCCGGCCGCGCGAGTCTCCAATTCAGGAGACGACGAGGGCCGCGGACGAGACGACGACCGCGTTGACCTCGGCCCCTCCTTTCCCCTACGACTCCTCCCGTGAATCGCGCAACCATCGTAGACAAACGTGCAGATGTCATACGGTTCTTCCTCGCGGCAGCCGTGTCGATGGCGCCCACGGGCTGCCTGAAACAAATGCTCACCGACGGGCAGATCTCCGCGACGCGGCAGGCCGCCGGCGCGCTCGACACGGTCGGCGACTACGAGCTCGCACGGTCGGGCGCGCAGGCGGGGCTGACCCAGTTCGAGGGCATGCATCAGCTCGCGCCCGACAACGAAGACGCTCTGTTCCTGCTCACCAAGGGGTGGACCGGCTACGGCTATGGGTTCATCGAGGACGAGATGGAAGCCGCCCAGGACGTCGGTGACGACGACATGGCCGACTACCAGCGAAAGCGTGCGCGCATGGCCTACGACCGGGCGGCGTTTTACGGCCTGAGCGTCGTCACGGCGCGCGCCGACGGCTTCGAGCAAGCGAGAAAGAGCGACCCGACCCTCGCGAAGTGGCTCGTCGATCACTTCACCGAGCCAGAACGACGTTCCCAACCTCTTCTGGACCGGCCAGGCGTGGATGGCGCGCGTCAACGTGATGAAGGGCGACGACAACGAAGGTCCCGCGTTCGTGGCGGACCTTTACATCGGCGTCGCCATGATGGAGCGAGCCATGGCGCTCGACCCCTCGTTCGAGCACTACTCGGGCCTCGTCACCCTGGGCGCCTACCACGCGAGGACGGCCATGGCGGAGCTCGACCAGTCCAAGCAACTCTTCGACACCGCCCTGGCCAAGACCGAAGGCAAGTCGCTGCTCGTGGCGTTCAACTACGCAACCAAGTACGCCTGCATGAAGAGCGACGGTGTCCTCTACCAGGACATGTTGAACCGGGTGCTCGTGGCCTCGGACCCGGACCCCCACCAGCGCCTCGAGAACGCGATCGCCAAGCGGCGCGCCAAGCGCTGGCTCGGGAAGAAACGCGTGAAGGACGAATGCGGAATCGATCTCACGGCCTCCGCCGCGCCGGCCGCGTCCCCCGCCGCGGCCGCGCCGATGCCCGAGCCGCACGGCAAATGAGACGCAGCCTTGCTTTGAGGGCGCTCTGGGTTGGGCTACCTTGGCCCGCAGCCGTACCGGAGGTAGAACGCTGATGCGCCGCACGTTTTTGGCCGTGACAGTCGCGATTCTCGGGCTCTTTGGAATCGCGGCGCCCGCGCAAGCCGCCACGACGCTCAAGATCGGGACGCTCGCACCCTCGGACTCCGCTTGGGGCAAGGAGTTCAAGAAGCTGTCGAACGACGTGTCGGCCGACACCAATGGCGAGCTTCAGCTCGACTTCCAGTGGAACGGCCAGGCCGGTGACGAAGTCTTGATGGTGCAGAAGATCCGCTCCGGTCAGCTCGACGGCGCCGCGGTCACCGCCGTGGGTCTCGCGCAGACGGGCGTGACCGACGTGCTCCTCTTCCAGATGCCGGGCCTCTTCGCCAACTGGGGAAAGCTCGACGCCGTGCGCAACGCGATGAAGGCCGACTTCGATCAGCAGTTCCAGCAGAAGGGCTTCACCGTCCTCGGCTGGGGCGACGTCGGTGCAGCCAAGACGATGAGCGTGGGCTTCGAGGTGCACCACCCGACCGACTTGCAGGGCAAGGGGTGCTTCTTCCTGGCGGGCGATCCCATCGGGCCCAAAGTCTTCGCGTCGATCGGCGGCATCAACCCCCGCCAGGTGAGCGTGCCCGAGATCCTGCCGAACCTGACCAACGGCTCGGTCAGCGTCCTGACGACGCCGCCCCTCGCGGCCGAGCAGCTGCAGTGGGCCTCGCGTGTCACGCACATCAACACGATGACCACGGCTTTCGCGATCGGCGCGATCATCGTGTCGTCGCCGCGCCTTCAATCGCTCCCGCAAAACCTGAAAGACGTCCTCTCCAACCGCGGCGCGTGAAGCCGCAGAGCGCCTCACCAAGTCGATCCGCAACCTCGACGCGCAGGCCTTCGCGAGGATGAAGACGAGCAAGACCGCTTACGAGCCGAACGAGGCGGAGAAGAACGAGTGGCGCGAGCTCTTCGCCAAGGTGCGCCAGCAGCTTCGGGGCGCGGTGTTCACGCCGGCGGTGTTCGACAAGGCCATGCAGTTGGCGCAGTGAAGGTTTGATACCCTGCCAAGCAGCATGGTAGCGGAGCCGGCTGCTCATCGAGGCATGGGACCGATCGCGCGCGTCGACGCCGCGTGGCAGAGGCTCGAGGCTCGCCTGTGCGCGGCGGTGCTCGTCGCCGAGATCGCGTCGCTCACCCTTTGGATCTCGCTGAAGGGCCTCTCGACCGACTACGTGCCCGGCGCGAACGCGTCGGGCCTCGTGTACCGGTCCATCGTGACCGCGTCGGCGCTGGGCCTCGGGGTGCACCTCGCCACGCGGCGCGCGCGGCCGCAGTGGCATCGAGCGGCGACGACGGCTGCGGTGATCGTGGGCCTCGCGGCTGGGCGCCTCTGGTCGCACGCAGGCGTGGGGTACGCGTCGAACATCCTCAACTGGTTGCAGAACGCGTCGGCGCTCATGCTCATCGGGGGCCTGCGCGGCCTCGCGACGCGCCTCACGCTCTGGCTGGCGCTGCTGGGCGCGTCCCTCGCCACGTCGCGGGGAAAGCACATTCACGTCGACGTCGTGCTTCGGTACGTGCCGACCGTCCTGCGGGTGCCGGCGGCCATCGCCGGGCAGCTCGCCGCGGCGCGTCGTCTGCGCGCTCGGCGTGGTCGGCTTCGTCGACTACATCAGCATCGCCGAGTTTCGCGCCAACGCCGTCGAGCCCTGTCCCGGCGACGCCTCGCGGTCGTGCGACACGACCGCGGGCGAGAGGTTCGCGACCGTGAAGCACGAGCTCTCGGCGGACCTCTTCCTGCTCGGGCGCCAGGCAGCGCTCGACGCGAAGTCGCTGCCCGAGGTCCTCGGCGGGACGCCCTACGACAGGTGGATGACCGCCGGCGATTGGAATGCCTGGCTCGACGGCGCTGGATGGGGCGAGCATTACGAGAAGGCCGCCGTGGATGCGCTGCACATGGATCCGTCGGCGCCGGCCGCGTTCCGTATGCCGCAGGTGGCGGTCCCCGGGACCGGCGAGCAGGCGCGAGGGCTCCTCATTCGCGAGCTCAACTTCGTCTTTCCGGTGGGGCTCGCCGTCATCGCGATCAAGTTCCTCCTGCGGGTCCTGCTTCTCCTCACCGGCCAAGAGACCTTCGATCCCGAATCGGCTCATCAGGACGAGGAGCTGTCGCACTCGCAGGAGCGCGACGAGCGGGCCGCGCGCGAGGGCGCGACATGAGCGCGTCGGAGAGCGTTTCGCCCGCGCGCCCGGCTGGGGGCGCGGCTCGCGTCAGCCTCGGGCTCGGCGCTCTGGCCGTGGCGCTCGTGGGCGTGGCGGGCAGCGTCGTCGCGGGCCTCGTCGTCCTTCTCGCGCTGCTCGGCACCCCGCTCTTCGCCGTCATGGGCGGCTCCGCCGAGGTTCTCTGGCTCCTGCACCCGGACGCCGCCTACCACCACCTCCGCTTCATCGCTCCCACCGTCCTCGACGAGCGCTTCGCGGACTCGCCCATCCTCGTCACGATTCCGCTCTTCACGTTCGTAGGCTACGTGCTCGCCGAGGCGAAGACTCCCGATCGGCTCGTGGCCGCGGCGCGCACGGTGCTCGGGTGGATGCCCGGCGGACTCGCGATTGTCGCGGTCATCGCGAGCGCCGTCTTCACCGTGCTGACCGGCGGCAGCGGCGTCACGATCATCGCGATCGGAGGCCTGCTTTACCCGGCGCTCCGCAAGCAGCGTTACTCCGACAAGTTCGCGCTCGGGCTGGTGACCACCGGGGGCTCGGTGGGGCTGCTCCTGCCGTACTCGCTGCCTCTCCTGGTCTACGCGCTGGTCGCCCACGTCGACTTCAACGAGGCGTTCAAGGCGGTTCTCGTTCCGGGCGGTCTCGTCATTCTCCTTCTGAGCGTCTACTCGGCTGTCGTCGGGACCCGCGAGAACGTCGACCGCGAGCCGCCGCAGCTCGACCGGATGGCGCGCGCGGTCTGGGACCTGAAGTGGGAGCTCGGCATCCCGCTCATTCTCGCCGGCGGACTCGGCACCGGGCTCACCTCGATCGACGAGGCGGCGGGGCTCGTTGCCTTCTACACGGTGGCCATCGAGTTCTTCGTGTACCGCGATCTCTCCTGGAGGAAGGATCTGGTCCGCATCGCCAAGGCGTCGATGAGCCTCGCGGGCGCGATCATCCTCATCCTCGCGATGGCCAACGCGCTGATGAACTACGTGGTCGATCAGCACGTGCCCACGAAGGTGCTCGAGTTCATGACGGGCGTCGGCATCCGGCACATGTGGCAGTTCCTGCTCGTCATGAACGTCTTCCTGCTCGTTCTGGGCATGCTCATGGAGGGGTTCAGCGCGATCCTCGTCGCGGTCCCGCTGATTCTGCCGTTCGTGGCGAAGCTCGGGAACATGCATCCCGCCGAGAAGATGTCGCCGTTTCAGCTCGCGATGATCTTCCTCTTGAATCTCGAGATCGCCTACTGCATGCCGCCTCTGGGCTTGAACCTGTTCATCTCGAGCTTCCGGTTCAATCGCCCGGTGTCGAGCCTGTACCGCGTCGTGATGCCTTTCGTCGGCATCCTCGCCGTCGGGCTCTTGCTCGTGAGCTACGAGCCGTGGCTCAGCAACGTCGCCGTAGCGAACGACGTCGTCGCCGCCCGCGTCAAGGCCGAGAAGGACGGCGTGGCGCCGCGCGACGCGTGGATGATGCAGTGCGTGCAGGAGGACCCGAGCAATCCGCAGCCCTGCACGCCCGAGGACATGGCGAAGTACCCCGGAGGGCAGCTCCCGGCGACTCCCGTTCCCGGCGGCGGCACCGGCGCGTCGCCGACCCCCGATGGGGACAATCCCGGCGAGTCGCCCGACGCGGGCTGCAACCCCGACTTCGAAGACTGCTCCGACTCGGGACGAAAGTAGGTGGCCGTCAAGCGCGTGCCCCAGATTGGCGACGTATTCTCGATACGCGGCACGGACCTGCTCGGCCGCGTCGTGTCGACGGCCGCCATCGTGGGCCCCACGCACGGGTGCCTCCTCGTCTACGTGTACGCCGACGCGAAGCGCTTCTCGCGCGACGGCCTGCTCCTGCCGCCGCTCTTGACGACGCGCGCCCCCTTTTCGCACGGACTATTCGCGTACGTGAAGAGCCTGCCGCTCATGCCGGGCGACTATTTCGAACCGCACGCTTTTCGCGACGCGAAGGGGGCGCTCTACGACGAGGAGGGACGTCCGATCGACGCAGCGGAAGCCCCCGTCGGGCAATGGGCGCTGCAAGAGGCCGACGCGATCGAGCGAACCGTGGCTAAAGCTTTATCTGCTTCCACGTCCCGCTCGCGAACTTCGCGCTCATCACCGCCGCGCAAAGAGCCGCGTAAACGAACGCCGCCATCCAGATCCCGCTGAGCGACAGGTGCATCACGATGCCCAGCAAGAACGCGCCGGGCACCAGCACGAAGAACACGAGCAAGAACTGCGAGACGGCCACGAACTTCGTGTTCCCGGCGCCGAACAGGCCCTCGCTCAAGATCATCGCGACGGCGATGATGGGCGTGGCCAGCCCCATGATGCGCATGGGGCCGAGCATCGCGGACCTCACGGCGTACGAGTTTGACACGAACGCAATGAGCGGACGAGTGAAGAGGAGCCCCTCGCACAGGCCCACCACGCCGAAGATGACGATCCCGAGCCGGACGCTGGCCCAGCCCCATGCCTGCGCCTCTTCGGGTTGACGACGGCCGAGCGACTGGCTGATGAGCGTCGCGGTGGCCGTGCCGAACGCGAGGCACGCCGTGAAGGTCAGCTTGATGATCTCGACGATGTCGGTGTTCGCGGCGGCGAAGGCGGCCTCGTTGTTGACGACGCTGGCGCCCTGCGAGACGTCGAGCCTCGTCACGAGCTTCGCGAACTGCATGAACCCGAGCATCATGAGCGCGGTCGCCGCACCGGCCGGGATGGAGAGCTTGAGAATGGCCCAGGTCCCGCGTTTCGAGATGTTCTCCCAGCGCATCGGATGGTAGTCGTCGCGGACCAGCATCGCGTAAAGCGCCATGATGCCGAGGCCGATCCACGTGGCGAGGAACGCAGCGAGTCCCGCGCCCGGCGCCCCCATGCGCGGCGCCCCCAGGTGCCCGAAGATGAACACCCAGCAAAGAAAGACATTGATGGCGTTCATGACCAGGGCCGCGACCAGGTGCACGTGCGTCTTGCCGATTCCGTCGAAGAACGCCTTGATGCCCATGGAAGCGCCCATCGAGATGACGGCGTAAAGCCGCCACCGCGTGTACGACAGAGCGACCGCCTGCACCTCGGGGACGGGGAATTCGAACCGGACGAAGCCGGGAAGCCCGACGAGCCCGACCACCGTGAAGAGCGCCCCCGCGAGGACCGTGAAGAAGATCGCGTTGGCCATCACCGCCCCCGCTTCGAGGCGATGTCCCTCGGCGAAGCGCCGGGCCGTCAGCGCCTGGGTTCCGACGCTGATGGCCGCGAGACTCCCGCCGAAGAGCCACGTGTAGAGGAGGCACGGCAGGAGCGCGGCCTGGGCGTGCGACGACTCGGGCACGGGCAGGTGCGAGAAGTAGATGACGTCGATTTCGTTGACGAGGGTCTGCGAGAGCATCGCGAAGACCGTCGGCAGGGCCAGCCGGAGAATGGCCTTGTAGCGATTGCCTCCGAGCGCAATCGACTGCGGCGCTGCGAGTTCGAGCGTCTCCATAGAGCTGCGGGGAGCGCGGAATCCTAGCGGGCGCTGGCTCGAAGACAAGGTGAGCGTCGCAGCCTAGCGTCTCGCGAGCTCGTGGGCCGGTGCTTCTCCAGAGCCGCTCGATTTTGCCGTGTCCCGCTCGCGGGCGGCGCCAAGGGCGCCCGGGGCTCCGCCGGAGAGGCTCGTGAGCGCCAGCCGGGCGTCGGTGGAATCGGGGTGCGATTCCAGCCACTCGGTCAGGGTTGCGACGGCGTCCGCGCGGCGCCCGCTCGCGGCGAGCACCTGCGCCATCACGAGACGGGGCTCGACCGTTCCGTCGCGCAGGGCCCACGAGCTCGTGGCGCGACGCGCCTCGCGGAGCTCGCCCGCGCGTAGCGCGGCCTGGGCCCATGCGGCCAGTGCGCGAGGGTCGCCCGGGTGAGCCCTCGCCACGGCGCGCGCGTCGCGCAAGGCGGGCGCGCTTTCCTCCGGGGACCGTGCGCGTGAGGCTGGGCCCGCACCCGCAGCCGCACCCGAGCTTGGGTCCGCGCGAGATGCCGTCGCGGCCGGCGCGGTCGCGATGGCGGGCGCGGATGGCGCTGCAGGGGTCACCGCTTCACTTGCCGCCGCCATCGCCGCTGGCACGGGCGCCGGGTGGGCGCGCGTCTCAGGCAGCGTATCCGCTGCGTTGGAATTGGCGATGGCCGTGCCGGCGTGAAGCTTCGTCGTCCAGTACGCCGAACCTGCAGCAGTCCCGGCGACCGACAGCGCCATTGCCGCGGCGGTTGCGACGCGTCGCAAGCGGGCATGCCGTTGCTCAGGCAGCGCGAGCGTTCGTTCGAGCGCTTCCCTCATGGCGTCGGCCGACGAGAACCGCTCCGCCGGGAGCTTCGCCATGGCGCGCAGGACGACCGCTTCCACCTCTCCGGGTATCGCGAGGGCCGGCGCCCGGGCGCGCGGGGACGCCGGGGTCTCTCGGAGCTGTTTGCCCATGACGACCACGCTCGAGGGACCGGCGAACGCGCCCTCGCCCGTGAGCATCTCGTACAGGACGCATCCGAGCGCGTAGAGGTCGGTGCGGCCGTCGATGACCTCGCCGGCGACCTGCTCGGGGGCCATGTACTCGGGCGTGCCGAAGATGGCGAACCCGCCGAGGGCCCGCTCCTTCGGCGTCGACCGGCGGCGGTGGGTGTCATCGGCGATCGCCGTAGCGACGCCGAAATCGAGCAGCTTCACCTCTACGCCCCGTCTTCCGGCGCCGGGCCGGGGTTCGCCCTCCGGCCGAATGATCATCAGGTTCTCGGGCTTGAGATCGCGGTGCACGAGCCCCGCGCCGTGCGCGGCGGCCAGTGCCCTCGAGGCTTGCACGGCGATGGCCACGGCCTCGCGCCAGCCCACCGGGCCGCGTTGCAGGCGAGCGCCGAGCGTCTCGCCCGCGCAGCAGCTCCATCGCGAGATACACGCGACCGTCGAGCGATTTGCCGAAGTCGAGAATCTGCACGAGGTTCGGGTGCGAGAGGCCCGCCACCGCGCGCGCCTCTCGCCGGAAGCGCTCGAGCGCCGCCGGCGCCGAGGCATGCTCCGGCGTGAGAACCTTGATCGCCACGCGCCGACCGAGCTCGACGTGCTCGCGCCTCCCAGACGATGCCGGTCGCGCCCTCGCCGATCTTGCGCGTGAGGCGGTAGGGCGTTCCGGCGAGCTGGGAAGGGTCGTCCGGGGTCATTCGTTGCGCCATCGCCTCGCTGACCGGACCGGCGTTCGGGGTCGCCTCGGCACGCGGGGCGTCTGCGCAGCGACGCGCGCGCGTCGCGCAGAAGGCGCACGAACTCGGCGCGCGAACGGGCGGGCTCGTGCGCCCAGAGGCCTTGCATGAGCAGCGCGATGCGCGCGCGCACGCCGCGCTCGCCCGACTCCGCCGGGGGTGCCGAGGAGAGGACGCGCGCGAGGTCGTGGACGGCCTGCGACGCGCGCGCGTAGCGCTCGTCGGGGTCGTTTCTCGTGAGCCGCGCGATGACCTCGTCGAGCTCGGGGGGAGCGCCGCACGCTTCGGCGACGGGCGGGACGACGACCTTGCCCGCGGCCGCGTCGTCGAGGTGCCGCTGCGGGTCGGTCGAGAGGAAGCGTCGCCCGGCGCAGATTTCCCAGAGCACGATCCCGAGCGCGTAGAGGTCGATACGCCCGTCGCCGACCTGCTGCCGTGCCACCTCGGGCGCCACGTACCCGGGCTTGGCGAAGACGACGCCGGCGACCGTATGGCATTGGCGGTTGTGCCCGCGCGCGGTGCCGAAGTCGATGAGCTTGACCTCGCCGGTGTAGCCCACCATCACGTTCTGCGGCGAAAGGTCGCGGTGCACGATGCCGAGCGGCGACCCGTCGGCCCCGGGCCGCTCGTGGACGTGCGCCAGCGCCTGCGCGACCTCGATCGCCACGCCGACGGCCTCCGCCCACCCGATGCGTACGCCGAGCTGGATGGCGCGTTGCCGCACGTCGCTGAGGCTGCGCCCCTCGACGTACTCGACCACCGTGTAGGGCTCGCCCTGCTCGTCGGTCGCTGCCTCGAGTACCTGGGCGACGCCGGGGTGCTGAAGCTGCGCTTGCACACGGGCCTCGTCGAGGAACCGCGCGAGGAAGGAGCCGTCGTGGATGTGGTCGCGCCGCACCGTCTTGACGATGCAGGGGCGCTCTGCGCCCTCGATGCCCGTGGTCGCCGCGAGGTAGACGTCGCCCATGCCGCCGCGTGCCACGAGGCGAAGAAGGATCCGTCGCCCGAGCATGCGAGGTAGCGGCAGCCCGGATGCGGACGAAAAGCCGGTGGCAACTTCCCCCATGACGGAGCCACGCTAAGAACGCACGCAGTGGGAGGCCAAGTTTCCGTCGAAGAAGGCAGGCGACCCGCGGCCCCTATCGGCCGATGAGCACGCGTCGGTCGTCGCCCACGCCCATGATCCGGCTAGGACGGATCATTCTCTTGCCCCCGGCTCAAAACGCCGATTCGCCGTTTTGCCCGCCTGCTCCGGGCATGTGCGGTTACTTTTGCGGACGTCTGACTTTGCGCTCGGTGCGCTTGGTCACCGTGTGTACCTAACAGTGCAGTGGGAGCGGCCATGAAACGAGCTTCGATGACGAGCGGTGGGGTCTGCATCCTTACGTTGGCGGGGGTCCTGGCCAGCCCCGCATGCAGCAGCAGCAGCAACCCCAACCCAGGGACGGGCGCGTCCGATTCATCGACCGCCGCCGATACCTTTACCGGCGGAGGAGGCGACGACTCCTCCTCCCCCGCTTCCGACTCGGCGGCGAGCCCCGACGCCAAGGGCACCAAGCCCAAGGACATCGGCTCGTCTTGCGCGGCGACGACCGACTGCGCCATGGGACTCATGTGCGACACGACCGTCCCGAACGGCTTCTGCACCATGACGTGCCAGATGGACAGCCAGTGCGTGGGCCGGCGCATCACGGGCATTTGCGTCAACTCGCTGTGCTACGCCCCGTGCACCCCGACGGCGCCCGCCGCCGAAGCCGGTGCCGACGCCGCGGCGCCCAAGTCGCCGTGCAAGAACAGCACGTTCGAGTGTGTCTCCGTGCCGAACGAGACCAGCATGGTCTGCTTGCCCAACCCCGAAGCGGGCACGGGCGAAGCCGGCCCCGGCGGCGACGCGGAAGTGCCTGACTCGACCAGCGCCACCGACGCCGCAGGAACGGACGCGGCGGGCGACTGAGCCAGGGCACGCGCCCCCCGACCTGAGGGGCGCTCCGCGGCTCGCACGCTACGCTGGCGTGCCCATGCGACGCTTGCTGTACGTGGCCCGCCACGGCGAGACCGACTGGAACGTGCAAACCCGCTGGCAGGGGCACACAGACGTGCCGCTGAACGAGACGGGGCGCGCGCAGGCGCGGGCTCTGGCCCAAGCGCTGCGAGAGGTGCGGCTCGGGGGCGTCGTCGCGAGCGACCTGGCGCGGGCCCACGAGACGGCCCGCATCGTCGCGGCCGAGCTGGGGCTGGCCGTCGCCTACGTGGATCCGTCGCTGCGCGAGCGGGCCTTCGGGCTGTTCGAGGGCCTGACGCGCGAGGAGTGCGAGACGCTTCATCCCGAGGCGTGGGCCGCGTGGCTCGACGGCAAGCGCCCGCCCCGGGGCGGCGAAGATCACGAGACACTCACGGCGCGCATGGTGGCGGCCGTCGCTCGGGTCGCGCGGCAGGTGGCCACCGAGGAGGCGCCGGCGCTCATCGTCACGCACGGAGGGGCGCTGCGGGCCCTGGTCGCCGCGGCGACGGGCGAGTCCCCGCCGCCCATCGCCAACGGGGCGGTCTGGCGGGTGCTTTGGGAGCCCGGCGAGGGGCGAATCACCGCGGCGGAGCGCCTCTAGAGCGAGGCGCGCGTGCGGGGCCAACGTGGCGCTGTCGCTCGCCCGCCGTACCTGCTAATCGCCAGTGGATATGCCCCGCAGGACCGATCTCCAGCGCATCCTCCTCATCGGCGCAGGGCCCATCGTCATCGGCCAGGCGTGCGAGTTCGACTACTCGGGCACGCAGGGCGCCAAGTCGCTTCGCGAGGAGGGCTACGACGTCGTCCTGGTGAACTCGAACCCGGCGACCATCATGACCGACCCGGAGCTCGCCGTGCGGACGTACATCGAGCCGCTCGAATGGCGAACTCTCGCCGCGATCATCGAACGCGAGCGGCCGCAGGCGCTTCTGCCCACGCTCGGCGGGCAAACGGCGCCTCAACCTGGCGATGCGTCTGCGCGAAGAGGGGGTGCTCGAGCGCTTCGGTGTCGAGATGCTCGGCGCGCGCCCCGAATCGATCGCGAAGGCCGAGGACCGGGCGCTCTTCAAGGCAGCCATGGAGAAGATCGGGCTCACCTGCCCGCGTGCGGGCGTCGCGCACTCGGTGGAGGAAGCGTGGGCCGTCGTTCGCGAAACGGGCTTCCCGGCGATCCTGCGCCCGAGCTTCACGCTCGGCGGCTCCGGCGGCGGCATCGCGTACACGGAGCGTGAGCTCGAGGAGAAGGTGAGCTGGGCGCTCGATCAGTCGCCCACCCACGAGGTGCTCATCGAGGAGAGCGTTCTCGGGTGGAAAGAGTTCGAGCTCGAGGTGATGCGCGACCGGGCGGACAACTTCATCGTCGTCTGCTCGATCGAGAACGTGGACCCCATGGGCGTCCACACCGGCGACTCGATCACGGTGGCGCCCGCGATGACGCTGACCGACCGCGAGTACCAGCGCCTGCGCGACGCGGCTCGCGCCGTGATGACCGAGATCGGCGTGGAGACGGGCGGGTCGAACGTGCAGTTCGCCGTGGATCCGAAGACGGGGCGTTCTCACGTCATCGAGATGAACCCGCGCGTCTCGCGCAGCTCGGCGCTGGCGAGCAAGGCCACGGGCTATCCCATCGCGAAGATCGCAGCGAAGCTCGCCGTCGGTTACACGCTCGACGAGCTGAAGAACGACATCACGCGGACGTCCGCGGCGTTCGAGCCGGTCATCGACTACGTCGTCGTGAAATGGCCGCGGTTCGCGTTCGAGAAGTTCCCCGGCGCCGACACGACGCTCGGGACCCAGATGAAGAGCGTCGGCGAGGCGATGAGCATCGGCCGAACGTTCTGCGAGGCGCTGCAGAAGGCGGCGCGCTCGCTCGAAACGGGGAGAGACGGCCTGGTGTCGCTGCTCGATCGGGTCGACTACCGCGCGCTGGCCGAGCCCAAGCCCCAGCGCGACCTCGGCATGGAGGGGCCCGACTTCGACATGCCGAGGACCCTGCCGCCGCCCACCGCCAGCGAGACGCGCCGCGCCCTGGAGAAGCTCATCGCGACGCCCAGCGCGGACCGCCTCTTCTACGTGGGCGATGCGATGCGCGCCGGGTTCACCGACGCCGAGCTTGCGGCCAAGACCGCGATCGACCCCTGGTTTCTCGCCCACATGCGTCGCCTCGTCGACGCCGAGGAGCAGATGAAGCGCGGCGAGCTCGGGCCGGCGCAGCTGCGCGCCTACAAGCGGCTCGGCTTCAGCGACCCGCAGATCGCCGGGCTGACCGGAAGTACCGCCGACGACGTGCGCGCGGCGCGGCTCTCGCAAGGCACGCGCGCCGTCTACGCGCGTGTGGATACGTGCGCGGCCGAGTTCGAGGCCCTGACGCCGTACCTCTATTCGACCTACGAGACGAAGAGCGAGTCGACACCCGACGCGACCAAGCGCAAGGTCCTCATCCTGGGCGGGGGCCCCAACCGCATCGGGCAGGGGATCGAGTTCGACTACTGCTGCGTGCACGCGGTCATGGCGCTCCGCGGCTTGGGCTTCGAGACCGTGATGGTCAACTGCAACCCGGAGACGGTCTCGACGGACTACGACACATCCGACCGCCTCTACTTCGAGCCGCTGACGCTCGAAGACGTGCTCAACATCGTCGACGAAGAGAAGCCCGAGGGTGTCATCGTGCAGTTCGGCGGGCAGACGCCGCTGAAGCTCGCCGTCCCGCTCGAGAAACGCGGCGTGCGGCTGCTCGGCACCGGCGCCGACGCCATCGACCGCGCCGAAGATCGCGGCCGCTTCGACGAAGTGCTGTCCAAGCTGGCGCTCAAGAGGCCCCGCGGCGGGATCGCGCGCGCCCCGGGCGAGGCGCTGGCCATCGCCGAGGACATCGGGTTCCCGGTGCTCGTCAGGCCGAGCTACGTCCTTGGCGGTCGCGCGATGATGATCGTCTACTCCCCCGAGGAGTTCGAGGTGTTCGTCACGCGCGCGTTCGAAGCGGCCAAGGAGGCCGGCACGCAGACGATCCTCGTCGACGAGTTCCTGAAGGACGCCATCGAGGTGGACGTCGATTGCGTTTCGGACGGAAGGCGCTGCGTCATCGGCGGCGTCATGCAGCACATCGAAGAAGCGGGTGTGCACTCGGGCGACAGCTCCAGCGTCTTGCCGCCGCACTCGCTGTCGCCGGAGATCGTCCTCTCGATCGAGGAGCAGTCGCGCATGCTGGCGCTGGAGCTCGGCGTCGTGGGCCTGATGAACGTGCAGTTCGCGGTGAAGGGGGGCGAGGTCTACATCCTCGAGGTGAACCCGCGCGCAAGCCGCACCGTTCCGTTCGTGTCGAAGGCGACGGGTCGGCCGCTCGCGAAGATCGCGGCGATGCTCATGGTGGGCAAGACTCTCGACGAGCTGGGGATCGACGACGCGCCGGTTCCTCGCCACACGAGCGTCAAGGAGAGCGTCTTTCCGTTCGCGAAGTTCCCGGGGGCCGACACCATCCTGGGGCCGGAGATGCGCTCGACGGGAGAGGTCATGGGCATCGCGGAGACGTTCGCGCGCGCGTTCGGCAAGGCCCTGATCGCGAGCGGCATCGCGCTCTCGGGTCCGGGGCCGCAGAGCAAGCGTCACTGCGTGTTCGTGAGCGTGAAGGACGAGGACAAGCCGGCGGCGATTCACATCGCGCGGCGGCTGCGAGCCCTGGGCTTCGACGTGCTCGCGACCGTCGGAACGGCGGCGGCCCTGTCGAGGGCGCGGATACCGGCGCGCGTGGTCCAGAAGGTCAACCAGGGGTCGCCCCACGTGGTCGACACGATTCGCAACGGGACCGTCGCCATCGTCGTCAATACGACCATGGGCGCCAAGGAGGTGCACGACAGCTACTCGCTGCGTCGCCAAACGCTCCTCGCGAACATCCCGTACTTCACGACCATCGCGGCGGCGCTCGCGGCGTGCGACGCCCTCGAAGCGGCGCAGGGGGATCCCGCGGTGCGCGTGCGCTCGCTGCAGGAGTGGGCCCAGGGCTAGGGAGGCTCGCACGATGCAACAGCGCGCGCCTCGAATGACCGCGAGCCGCCGTGCACCGAAGCATCTCGACCCGAGGCCGCGCAGCGTGTCCTCGCACCTAGGGGAGGACCTCTGCCATGTCGCGCACATTGATCGCGTTCGGCTTTGGGTTGCTGGTCATCGTGTCGATCGCCTGCGGCTCCATGCACGATGGGCCTGCAGGGGCCACCGCCGCCCAGTTCGGCGCTTCTGACGGAGGCGCGGACGCGGCTACGGCCGACGCGTCCAGCGACGGGGGCGAGGCAGGTGCCCCGGTTTGCAGTGGCCTCTGCACGGCCGACGGCTGGTGCTGGAGCAATCCGTGGCCTCAGGGCAACACGGTGGAAGGTATCTGGGGCAGCGGACCCAACGACGTGTGGGTCATCGCCGACGGGAACACGATTCTCCACTGGGACGGGAGCAGCTGGTCGTGGAACGGCGCGACGGCTCCGCGGGATGGGTACGGCGTCGGGAGCCGCCTCTGGGGCAGCGGACCGAACGACGTCTGGCTGCTCGGAGTGAACGGCGTGTACCACTGGGACGGCGTCGCTTGGGTCCTCACGCAGGCCCCGACGATCTGTGCCCAGCAAGCAATCTGGGGCAGCGGTTCGAACGACGTATGGATCGCCTGCAACGGGTACTGGGGTGGCATGCTCCATTGGGACGGCACGGCGTGGACGTTCTCCCGCGCGTTTCCGCAGGGGTCCTTCGACGCAATCTGGGGGACCGATGCCAGCCACGTCTGGGCCGTAGGGGAATACGGGGTGATCGCCTTCTGGGACGGCACGAACTGGACCACCAGCACGCCCCCGACGAACGGCGCCGCTACCCTCGCTGCGGTCTGGGGGACTGGCGCGGCGGACGTCTGGGCCGCAGGGCAGAGCGGAGCCATCTTTCACTGGAACGGGAGTTCGTGGAGCTCGGCGAGCAGCGGGACGACGAACGCGCTGAACGCGATCTGGGGTAGCGGCTCGGCGGACGTCTGGGCCGCAGGCGCGGTGGGAACGCTGCTCCACTGGAACGGTACGTCTTGGAGCGCGGCGACCAGCGGGACCACCAGCGACCTAGACGCCGTCTGGGGCACGGGCGCCAGCAACGTCTGGGCCGGCGGAGCGAGCGGGACCACTCTCCACTGGGACGGTGCCGCGTGGACGACCGTGAGCCGGACCGCGATCGCGCCCGTGAACGGCCAGGGGCCGCAGCTCAATGCTATTTGGGAGTCGGGCCCGAGGGATGTGTGGGCCGTCGGCCAAGGGGGCCTCGTGGTCCACTGGGGCGGGAGCGCGTGGAGCAGCGTCGCTAGCGGCACGACGCAGGATCTGTACGGTCTCTGGGGTGCCGCGCCCGACGACCTCTGGGCCGTCGGCCAGGTCGCCATCGTGCACTGGGATGGGAGCGCGTGGACACCGGCGGTCGCGCCGCAGCTGGGGTACAGGGCCGTCTTCGGGGTGGGCCCGCAGGACATCTGGGCCGTGGGCTCCGCGTCGTGGATGGCGCACTGGGATGGCCGTTTCTGGAATCAGGTGGCCGTGCCCATGACGACGGTGACCATGCATGCCGTGTGGGGAAGTGCTTCGAACGACTTCTGGGCCGTGGGTGAGAACGCAGCGGCGGTGCACTGGGACGGCACGACGTGGTCGGCATGGAACAGCAGCGCTTCCGGGACTCTGCTCGGTGTTTGGGGCACCGGAGCGGGCGACGTCTGGGCCGTGAGCGCCGCGGGAGGGACGACCATGGGGCTGAACCCACTCGTCCACTGGAACGGCAGCGGCTGGGGGTCCGTGGGCAACTTCCCTGGCCACGCCGTCTGGGGGACCGGTCCCAACGATTTCTGGCTTGCGGGCTGCAACGGATGCGCCGGTGGGCTGACGCACTGGAACGGCACGTTCTGGTTGACCGAGAACGCCGCCATTGCGGTAGGAGGCCTCTACGGGCTGAGCGGCAACGGGGCGGGCGGAGTCTGGGCCGTCGGTGCGTCGGGCGCCATCCTCTGCCATCCGTGAGCCCGCTCGCAGCACACGACCTGGCGTCAGATCCCTCGGGCGCACCCCGGCCGAATCATGCGCGCCGGCGCCGGTCGAGCCGATCGAGCTCGCGGGCGGCAACGTCCAGGTCTTCTTCCAGGGCGATGCGAATGCGCGCGCGTGTACCGACGTCTCGTTCGCTCGCGAGGACGAGTCCGATGCGCGCGCTCGCCTCGAGGGGGACGACGCGCGCCAGGACGCGAGCGGCTGCGATGCGCAACGGGACCGGTGCATCCGGGCTCTCGAGCGCACTCCAGAGGTCTTCGGTGCTCATCTCGGCACGCCGGTACGCGCCGCCGCCGTCGACGAGCGCCGCCGCCGCTGAGTCGACGCGCTCGAGCCATGCCCGCCTCTCCTCCCCCTGGGGCGCGAGGATCGCGATGGGCGCCGGCACGTCCGGCGGAGGCGTTCCCTTGCCGTGCGCTCGGTCGGCCGCGCACTCGATTTGCGCCTGCAGGTGGTCCCGTTCCTCCGGCGTCATCGCGCGCGTCGAGATGGCGAGCGAGCGATTGGCCGTCCAGACGGTGAGGCGATCGAGGCGATCGGCCGCTTCGACACGGACGATGTCTCGGTAGGCGACCGACACCGGACCGTTCGGGTCGACCATGCCGAGGGCGTGCGAGGAAAGCCATACGTATCCCGTGACCGCCCCGGCCAGGAGGAAGTCGACCATCAGGAGCATCGAAAGGGGAACCACCCCCAGCGCGAGCGCCAGGCAGACACCCGCGTTCCCGCACGCCGCGGCAAGCGCCATCAAGCACCATCCGGCGGCGATGAGCGCCGTGGCGGTCGCGCGAACCGGCCCTCCGCGGCTCCTGGTCGTCGGCCACGCGATCTCCCCGAAGCCGTAATGGCCGAGCTTCAGGCTCTTGCGCAGGCGCTCCAGGTCGTCATCGCCGCTCACCTCGAGCAGGACGGGGCGCGACCGGGGCTCGCCCCGCACGATTGCCAGGGCGACGCCGCCGGGCGTACGGGCCGTCGATGCGGCCACGACCTCGGCCGCACGGATGCGCTGCGAGGCCAATCCGGCGTGAACCTCGATTGAGTCGGCGCCAAACCGCACCGAGCCGCGCCGCGCCGCGAGGCGCGGAACGAGGATGCGCTGCAGGAGGAGGACAGCCACCCCGAGGAGCAGCGCGGCCGCGCGCAAGCGAGTTCCGCCCGGTCCGATGGCGCCTGCGACGACGAGCGAGGTCCCCAGCGCCGGAGCCACGGCGCGCATCCACCGGGGCCCGCGCGGGTCGCTCACGCGCACGCTGACCATGTCGCTGCATCATGCGCCGCGCCCGAGCCGTGCGCTATACTTCGAGGGCTCATGCGACAGCGTCAGTACACGCTCGAGCCTCTCGTCGAGCTGCGCGACCAGCAGGTCGACACGGCGGCAGTCGAGCTGGCGGGAGCTATTGCGCAGCGCGAGCAGGCCGAGCGCGTCCGCCGCGAGGCCGAGGAGGCACGCGCCGCTCACGAGGCCGCAGCCCGGCAGGTTCGCGCGGCCGAGGCCGAAGCCCTCGCGCGCGGCGAGCTGTGCGTGTCCGATTTGGCGGGAGCTGGCGCATGGGAGCTGCGCGTGACCGCCGAGAGCGCCGCCATGGGGTCCGCGGTCGACCGGGCACGCGGGACCGAAGATCGGGCGCACGATGGCGAGCGGCTCGCACGGGGAGAGGTGGCGGCACGCCAGGCAGACGCCGACATCGTGGCCAAGCATCGCGCGCGCTGGGCGGACGGGGAGCGACGGCGGTCCGAGGCAAAAGAAGAGGAGGCGGCTTCCGAAATATGGCGCCCCAAGAGATAGTTTGGTGAAGTGGGCCGGGCTCGCAATCGTTCTGGCAGCGGCCTCGCAGGGCTGTCGCGGCGGTGCTGCGCAAAACGCGAGGCCGCCCGCCGAGTCACCGGTGGAAGCAGCACCGTCCACGGCGGGGGCGATTGCGGACGCGGGTGGCGCCGAGGCCGCGGGAGACCGCGTCGACCAAGGCGTGCCCCGCCTGACGGCCGTGCTCGACGACCCGCGCCTCGCTGCGGCGCGCGCCTTCGACCAGGCGCACGATGGCTCGGGCGCGGCGCGCGAGGTCGACCTGGTGCGCGCATCGGCGACCCTGGAGCCGGCGCAGCGCTGTGCGTGGTCCTACCTCGCGGGACGCCTTCATCTCGCAGCAGGCGAAGCGAACGAAGCGGCTGCGGCTTTCGACGGGGCTCTCCCCTGCGCCATCGCGCCCTATGCCTACCTGCGGCAGGCGCAGGCGCTCGTGCGTCTTGGCCGTTACGACGACGCCCTCGCGCGCGCCCGCGCCGTGGACGAAGGAATCGCGTTGCGCGACGAAGCGCGCCTTGCGGTCGCAGACGCGTATGCCGGCAAAGGCGACCGAGCGTCCGCCGTGCCGATCTGGCGGGGGCTGCTCGCCGTGAACCCGAGCTGTCTGCGCTGGGCCGACGTATCTCTCCTCCTGGCCAACGCGCTGCTCGACGGTGTCGACGGGCCGCCGGACACCCGCGCGCAAGAGGCGCTCGATCTCGGGACCCGCGTCCTCGTGGAGGCGCCCTGGGTGGACGAGAAGGCCGACGTCGCCGCGTTGCGCGTGCGGGCGGCGGCCTCCATGGGGCGGCAGGCGCAGGCGCTCAGCGTGGACGAGCGTGCGCGACAGGCCCAGGCTTGGCTCGACTTCAAGAAGCCGAAACGCGCCGCCGAGGTCGCCGAGTCGGTCATCGAGGCCATCGCCGCGGGGGACAAGAAGCACAGCGATGCCGCGTGCAAGGCAGCGACGATCCGCGCGCGCGCCGTTCCCCACGGCAAGTCCGAAGAAGCCGCTTCGGCATGGGGCGTGGCCATGGCGCGCTGCGAGGGCCAGGACGCACTCGCCAATGCCCTCTACCAGGCGGGGAAGGCGAGCTCCTCCGCCCGGCACCCGGCGGAGGCACGTTCCCGTTTCGAGCGCGTCGAGAAGCTCTTTCCCGACCACCGTCTCGCCGACGATGCGCGCTACAAGACCGCGCTCCTCGCCTACGACCAGGGCGACGAGGCGACGTATCTCTCGCTCTTGTCGTCGATCCCGGACGCGTACCCCGAGGGCGACATGAAGGGAGAGGCGCTCTTTCGCGTCGCGCTCGCCGCGCTCGCGAAACGAGACCTCGACGCCGCGCGTTCGGCGCTCGATCGCTCGCTGCCCATGGTGGAGCCGGGGTCGGCCGCCGAGGCACGCGCGACGTACTTTCGCGCCCGCGTGGCGCAGCTCGCGGGCGAGTCCGACGACGCCCGGGCGCGCTACCAGGCGATCGTCACCGACCAGCCGCTGACCTACTACATGCTGCTTGCATACGGTCGGCTGCGCGCGATTGACGAAGCGGCTGCCCTGTCGACGATGCAATCGGCCGCCGCGCGCGAGCCGCCGGGCCGATTCTTCACGCGCGACCACCCCGAGCTCGCGACTCCCGCTTTTGCTCGCTTCGTCGCACTCTTGGAGGTCGGCGAGATCGATGCCGCGAGGCGGGAGGCCGCCGCGGCCGGGTGGATGGCGGATGGCGCGGACTCGGAGGTCCTCTGGGCAATCGCGTGGCTCTATGATCAGGCGGGTGCTCCCGAGCTGGGGCACGCGTTCGGGCGGGGCCGGTTGCTCGACTACCGCGCCCACTGGCCGGCCGGCCGCTGGCGTCTCCCCTGGCAGGCCGCGTACCCGCGCCCGTGGGACGCGATCGTGGTGCGCGAGAGCGAAGCGGCGGGCATTCCCCAACCTCTCACCTGGGCGATCATGCGCGAAGAGTCGGACTTCGATCCCGAGGCCAAGAGCCCCGCAAACGCGCTCGGCCTGATGCAGCTCATGTCGGCAACCGCCCGGCAGCTCATTCGCGGGACGCCGTTCGCCGCCGACGAGACATCGCTGCATCGTCCCGACGTATCGATCGCGCTGGGAGCCCGTTTCCTCGGGTCGCTGCGCGCGTCGTTTGCCAGCAACCCGGCGCTCGCCATCGCCGCGTATAACGGCGGGTCGGCCGCCGTCCGCCGATGGCTCGGTGAGCGCGGGACCGACGACTTCGACGTATTCGTCGAGCGCATTCCGTACGACGAGACGCGCGGCTACATCAAGCGCGTGCTCTCCAGCGAGGCGGCGTACGCTTACCTGTATTCCCCCCGGGCGCTCGACGAGCTGCTGGCGCTGCCGCTGCGTGCCTCCGGCGCCGGTCAAGAAATGATCGCCGCACCCTAGCTCCGTGCAGTCCGACCCCTCGCCGCTACGCGGCTCGGGCGTGCGGACTCGTCACGGCGGCAAGAGACCCAGGCTCAACATGGAGCTCGATTGCCGGCGCGCGACGATGACGTGATCGAGAAGGGGAGTGCCCACGACGGATGCGCCGCGCGCGGCGGCCCGCGTGAAGGTGATGTCTTCCTCGCTGGGGGTTGGGTCTCCGCTCGGATGGTTGTGCACGAGGACGAAAGCGCTCGCCGCCTCGCGCAGTGCGATGCGAAGCACGTCCCGCGGCGCGACGTGAAGGCCGTGAATTCCGCCGGACGCGACCCGCCGCGCGGCCCGCAGCCCGTGCCGACCGTCGAGCGCGAGCAGCCAGAGCTCTTCGTGATTGAGCGTGGCGAGGCGAGGACGAGCCCAGGCTACGGCGGCGTGCTGGTCGGGCAGCTTGGGTGAAGCGTCGAGCGACGCCGCGAACGCAGCTCGCCTGCCCAGCTCGATCGCTGCGGCCAGTCGTGCGCCCTTGGCCGGTCCGATGCCCGGACGGGCCGAGAGCTCGCCCAGGCCCGCGCGCGCGAGACCGCCAACCCCTCCGCACTCGTCCAGCAAGGTCGCCGCGAGCTGCCCGACCGGGAGACCGGCGCAACCGGTTCCGAGGACGATGGCCACGAGCTCCGCATCGCCCAGGCAATCGAGCCCCACCCTGGCGGCGCGCTCGCGCGGACCCTCCCACGCCAAAGCCATCGTCATGGGACCCCGCGGAATACATCCGGCGTGCCAGCCACGCCGCCGCCTGTTTTTCCACGCGCCGTTGCGCCCGACCCCCGACCCGGACAACGCGCTGCGTGTCCCGGGACAGCGAATCCGAACCTCGTGACGGCTTCACCGAAGTTCTTCGCGCCGGACTGCAGTTCTTCATGAGTGGCGGGCCGCATTTCACCACCGCCGGCAAGCCCATCGTCGCAAAAGTCTACGGGGACTACTACTCCACGGAGCCCTGAGGGCTTTGCTCGCGACTCACCAGTTCGTGATCATGCCGCTGTTGAGGACGTAGACGATCTGCCGCTCGCCCAAGAACCAGTCGAACTGCGCGCGGAATGCGTCCACGTCGAGGTGCAGCCACGGCCTCACGTTGTAGACGACGCCCGCCGAGACGCCCATTTGGTCCTTGATGATGCTGTGCATGATGTTGCCGTTCATGTCCTTCGCGTTGTCGGCGGGGTTCAAGAAGACGCGCGTGATTCCCCAGCCCGCCGAGAGGTCCACTGGGCCGACCACGAATTGTGATTGAACATAATACCCATCGAACGTGCGCACGTTGTTCGTCGCGTCGCTGTTGGCGTCGCTGGATTCGAGCGCGTAGCTGAGGCCCAGCCCCGTGCCGTAGTGGCCGGCGACACCGAGATGCACCGGGCCGAGCTCGAGCCGCCCGCCGTAGCCGAAGCCTGCGGCGACCGTGCTCTGGTCGCTGCCGTCCTGAAAGAGCTCTTCGTAGGCCCCGTTGACGAAGAGCGCGACCTTGCCGAAGGTCCCGAGCGGTCGCTCGAACGTGGCCTCGCTCTCGGGTCGGACGAACTTCGTGCGCGTCCAGCCACCGGCCTGGATCTGCACCGGGTCGTAGGCGCCCACGGTTAGCTGGAAGCCGCTCAGCACGGGTGTGGCGTAGACCAGCCCGGCCGCGAATCCGCTGCCGAGGACCCCGAACCCGACGTGACCCGCCGTGGGGCCGTTCTGGTCGATGTTGCCCGGCCAACCCACGCCGTAGCGGTGGGCATACATGACGTCGATGTCGGTGGCACCGCGGGAGAAGAGGGCCCTGGCGCGACCGGCAAGCACGCTCCCCCACGGGGCGTCCACCTTGGCATATCCCTGACGCACGTCAGCGAAGTTCAGCTCGGACTTCTTGCGCGCCGTCGCCTCGACGTATGCCCAGATTTGGATGTAGCCGGTGACGACGTAATCCGGGCCCAAGAGCCTTTTCACTCCGACGCCCAGTGTGTTCCCGATGAAACCGCTCCGGACCCGCATCTCGTCGATGGTGCCCTGGGTGAGCTGGCCGGTGGTGCCGATGGGCTGCCGCGAGGCTGTGGCGTCGAGTCCGCCGCCCTTGATGTCGTGCAGGAGATTGCCGTTGGCGTCGACCGTGTTCCTCGGGAGCCCGTCGCCATGAACGTAGCTGAGGAAGGCGCCGGCACGACCGTCCGTGTACACCTCCCAGTTGTCCGCCTTGACGAGGGTGACATGGGGGGCGTCCGTCTTGACGGGTGCGACCGGCGCATCCGGCGTGACCGGGGCCGTCGGCGCGTCCGGCGTGACCGGAGCCGCCGGCGCGTCCGCCTT
>CAVREO010000007.1:0-20216 GCA_963720145.1 uncultured delta proteobacterium | reverse complement strand
CGCCGCCCCTCGAACCGGCCGCCCCCAGCCAGCCAGCCGCCAGCCCCGTCGCAGGTTCCACGGCGCCGCCTCTCAGCCAGCCGCCGCCCGCCAAGCAAACTGCCCTTTTGGGGCCGGGGCCCCAAAAGACAAACCTGGGGAACAACCTGAGGAGGTAGGCGAAGGTGGTAGTCGCGGGCCCCGGTCTCCCCGCAGCCTGCTCGTCGCGTTCGATTGTCGATGCGGTACCATGAATGGTATTCGCCTCGCCCTAGTACACGCCGCCTTTCGCGCGGACGAGCACATCTCCGAGATTGCGGCCGCGTACGCCCTCGACGCCGTGGAGCACTCTGCGAGCCACTTCGGGCTCGCGCTCGACTTCAGCGAAACGAACATCGCCTCGCTCGAACGGGCCCTCGCCAGGCTACCGACTCGCTGGCTTGCAGCGGCCCCAGGAGGACCGCATATGGACGTTGGCGAAGGCCTTCGGCAGCTACCTCGGCGAGGTGTTCCGTCAGGCGCACGGGGGCGAGTGGGGCATGGTGACCGCCCAAGAGAGCACATTCCCCCGGGATGCACTTGCCCTGAAAGCCTGCGTTTTCCCGTGGATTCGGGCCCACCAGCGCACTTGCGCGGGGCGGGGGATGACGTTCGGAAATACTACCAGTCGCTTTGCGAGCGCCGCGACTGATAAGCAGCGTGGTGAGGCAGCAGCAGGGGGAGGGGGTCCAGGACGAGTGTCGAGGGACGAGCACGGGGGGCCGAGTACGTGCACGGGCACCGTTCGAAAGACGAGCACGGCTTATCGTGCACGGGCACGAGGGCGAGGACGCAAACTGGCTGGAGCAGATCAACACATCGTTTACACTTTGCCCCCGACTCCGTTTACAGGCCTGGCCCTCCGGCGATGCGTTCATGCAGCGGTTTCGGTGCTCTCGTTCAGTTTCTTTTCGTCGATCACAAGCGGTGGTCGTGGGGTCTTCGAGGGCGGCCCGGTCGAACCATTCGGGCAGCGGCGATCTTGCGAGGGTGAGGTCATCGAAAAAACCCGGCCCCAGCCACGCAAGCCTTCGAGTCGCTCGAAGCCGACGCGTTGGCCCCGAAGCGCCAGGCCGGCGTAGGGCTTGTCGCCGTGGCAGCTGACGTGGCCGGTGCGGTCGACGCGACGCACGAGGAAGGCGCGGGGGTAGGCAAAGGGCCCGGCTCCCGGAGCTTGCGGTCTGAGGGCTTGTAGAGGTCGGCGCATGCCGTCGAGCGCGTCGTGAGGGCGCACGTGATTGAACTCCTGCCTCCAGCGGTCGAGCTCACGCTGCTGGGCGCGCAGGTCATCGCTCGGCCATGCTCGGCGCCGCATCGTCGTAGCAGCTTCGCGCCCAATACGCCTACGTCATTTCTTGGCCCCGAGGGAGCGCGCGAGGACTTGGAACGTGCGCTTCAACCCCTCGCGCACGTCTACGGTCGGAGCGTATTCGAGCGTCTCGCGCGCCGCGCGGATGTCGGCGAGAGAGTCGCGGACGTCGCCTGCGCGGGCCGGACGGTACTCGGGATCCAAACGATGGCCGGCGAGCTCACCGATGTACGCGATGAGCTGGTTGAGAGACGTGCGCTCGCCGCACGCCGACGTTGAGCACCTCGCCGCGTAGCTTGCGGCCCGTTCCAGCCGCCAAGAGGTTCGCCCGGACGGCGTTGTCGACGTAGCAGAAATCGCGCGTCTGCTCGCCGTCGCCGAAGACGACGGGTCGGAGCTTCTTGAGTGCGGCTGTCAAAAACTTCGGAATGACGGCTGCGTAGTCGCTCTTGGGGTCTTGCCTCGGGCCGAAGATGTTGAAATATCGCAGGCTCACCGTCTCGAGGCCGTAGAGCTGGGCGAAGATTCGCATGAGGTGCTCGCAGGCGAGCTTGCTCGCCGCGTACGGCGAGAGCGGCTCCGGCGGCATCGTCTCCACTTTCGGGAGGGTGGGCGTGTCTCCGTAGGCCGACGAGCTCGCCGCGAAGACGACGCGCCGCACGCCCGCGTGCCGCGCCACGTCGAGCAAGATGGTCGTCCCCTGGACCCCGGCCAGCATCGTCGCCTGCGGGTTTTCCACCGAGCGAGCCACACTTGGAATGGCAGCTTCGTGGAACACGATCTCCGCGCCGCGCGTGGCGCGCGCGACCGTTTCGGGATCGCAAATCGTGCCCTCGACGAGCTCGACGCGTCCCGGAAGGCTCTCGAGGTTCTCGCGGCGGCCGCTGGAGAAGTCGTCCAGGATGCGCACGGTCTCGCCCTTCGCGAGGAGCGCCTCCGCGATCGACGATCCGACGAAGCCTGCTCCACCCGTGACCAAATGCAGCGCCATCCATCCTCCCGGAGCGAACTAGTCGTGGGTTGCCTTGCAAGGCCTATACATCACGGCCAGCCAACACGCTCGCCGAGCACGAGTTTCGCACGGCAGGGCCGCCGGGAACCGCGCTGTCCCGCAACGGGGCGGCGCGGACCGGGAGAACGATGGAGCAAAAACGTCACGAAGAAGCTAGGTCGCCCCGAGAGCGCGTCGCCCGGCTGCGCACTGTCTTCGCGCGCGGGCTCAGCTACTGGAAGGGATCGCTGCTGGTCTTGCTGTTCGCGGCCGGCATCGCCCTCGCCGTCGCGATGAAGGTCGAGCGCGTGTACCGCACCGAGTGCACGATCTTCGCAAAGGAAAGGATTCGCACCGACGATCAAGAAGAGTCTTCGACTTCGCACGAGGCGATGGCCAGGCAGTCGGCCCGACTCAAAGACATGCTGACGACGCGCGCACGGCTGGAGAGCACAATTCGCGAGTTCAGGCTGTATCCCGAGACGACGGCGACGAAAACGATGCTCGACGCAGTCGAGCAGATGAAGCCGCACGTGGGGTTTCGCGCGCTCGAGGGCGGCCAATACGTCATCAGCTTCGACGGTGACGATCCGCAGACAGTGCAAAAGGTCACCCAGTATCTGGCCGACTCGCTCATCAAGGAATACGCGGCCGGCGGTGTTTCGGACTTGCAGAGCGAATCCGACTTTCTCGGAGAGGAAGAGCGAGGCTCGCTCGAAGGGCTCGAGACCGCGACGACCGGGCTGGCGCGCTTCTTGGCCGCCCATCCGGAGTTCGCGCTCGTCGCGAAACAAGCGACCACCGCCACGGCGTTCGGTGCCGGTCCTGCGAGCTCGGCCCAGCTCACTCCGCTCACCCCGCTCACCGTCCCCCAATCGCCGACCGACGCCGTCACGGCGGACCCGGGGCTCGCGGCGCTTCTCCGGGAGCGCGCCCGCCTGGAAAGCGAAGCGCGAACGGCCGCGACCGTTTCGCGCGGAATCGCGCCGGCGAGCACATCGAAAACGCAGCTCGACGAACAGACGACGCAGGCTCAGGCCGAAGTAGAAGCGGCGGCCAAGCGGGTCGCCGAGACCCAGGCCGACGTCGCGTCGAAGTCGAACCTCACCGAAGACCACCCCGACATGCGCGCGGCGCGGTTGGCGGCGGACGCCGCGGCCCGACAGCTCCACGAGGCGCGAGTCAGGCTCGGGGCTCTCCAGCAGTCGGCGGCGTCCGGTGCGGCCGCGGACCCGTCCGCACCGTCCAATCCGGCGACGAGGCTGCGTCTCGTGGACGCCCAGATCGCCGCGCGGCGCGCCCGTCCACCGGGCACGGACGGGGCGGCGTCACGGCCGACGGACAGCCCCGTGGTGCGGACGGTGGTCGAGCTCGAGACGGACTGGCAAAGGATGGTTCGGGCTCTGAACGAAGCGAAGGCGCGCCACGAGAATCTGAAGCTCCGGGCGGAACGGGTGAAGCTGGCTCTGGAGGCCGCGCGTGCGCAAGCGAGCGAACGCATCGCGATCATCGACCCGCCGTACAGGCCGACGCACCCATCCAAGGGCGGTCGCAGCAAAGTCGCCTTCGGCGGCCTTGCGACGGCTTGCTTGCTGGCGCTGGGCTACGCCGCGCTGCGGATGACGCTGGACGACACGCTCGTCGACGCGGAGGACATCGAGGCGCTCGAAGTCGCGGGCGTACTCGGCGTCGTGCCGCGAATCCGACTCCGTGCTCTAGAGGGGCTTCGTCGTGGCGCAGTCTGACGGAACGACGCTGGTCGTTCGCTCGCAGTCGCTCGACGCCAGCGACCCGCGGGAAGACGTCCGCGTGATTGCGGCGTCGGGCGGGACTCTGGGCGACGGGCCAGTCCTCGCCACGCTGGGCGACGGAGCGCCCGACGCGACCGCGGCCCTGCGCGTCATCCGCCACCGCCTGCAGCTCCTACGCAGCCAGGGCATGTGGACAATCGGCGTGACCAGCGCCCGTGGTGGCGAGGGCAAGACGACTCTCGCGACCCAGCTCGCGCTCGTGCTCAGCGAGGCGCAACGCGCGCGCGTGCTTCTCGTCGAAGCGAGCATGCACCGTCCCGCCTTGGCTCGGCTGCTGGGGCTCGACGTGCCCGCCGGCCTCGCATTCTCGGTCCAATCGCGAAGCGCATGAGCGGCGTCGTCGAGCCTTGGACCGTACTCGCGCTCGGTCCCGCCACACACGTGCTCGTCGAGCGGGAGGGGGGGCCCGCTTACCCGGACACGCTGTATTCGACTCATTTCCGCGGCGCCATCGAGCGCCTCAGCCACTCGTACGACTGGGTCATCGTCGACACACCCAGTGTTCTCGGGTCCGGCGACGCCAACGTGGTCGAGGAAGCGGTCGATGGCATGATCGTCGCGGCGCGCAGCCGCAAGTCGAAAGGGGCCGACTTGCGCGCGGCGATCCGCCAGCTCGGCACGAACAAAGCCGTGGGCGTCGTGCTCTGGGATGCCGCGCGATGACCACGCTGCTCGGTCGGGTGCGTTCCAAACAGGTTCATCACTGGCTGGGCGCCTGGCTCGTGGACCGGGCGCGCAAGGCGCTTTTGCCCCGGTCGAAGGGGAGCGGCACGTTCTCTTCGCCGTCTGCGATCACTTCGAGCCGCTGCACGGAGGAGCGTCGCCCGAAGTCGGTCGCTCGCGTGTCGACGCGTGGAGCCGGCGTCTGCCGACGTTCGCGCGCTTTCGGGATGCGAGCGGTCGACCCCCGCGGCACACGTTCTTCTATCCGGCGAAGAATACGACGGGCTCTTGCTGGAGCCGCTGGCGCGGCTGGTGGAAGCCGGGCTGGGCGAGGTCGAGGTGCATCTGCATCACGACGGGGACACGCGCGCCACGCTGCGCGAGAAGCTCGAGCGGACGCTCGCGGCGTTCGCGTCGCATGGCGTGGTGCCGCGTGACGACGCACGACGTCCCGCGTGGGCCTTCATCCATGGGAACTGGTCGCTCGCGAACGGGCGCCCCGACGGCCGCTGGTGCGGGGTGGACGACGAGCTGCGCTGTCTCCACGAGCTCGGATGCTACGCGGACTTCACGTTCCCGAGCGCTCCCGACCCGTGCCAGCCTCCCGTCGTCAACGCGATCTGACTACCCGCGCGACGACACGAGGCGCCGCGGGTACGACGACGGCGAGCGAGCACGCGTGGGCACTCGGCGACGCGACCGTGTTCTTCTGATGCAGGGGCCGCTCGCCATCGCGCGCCGGGCCGGCTCACCCGGGCTCCGCATCGACGCCGCTGCCATCGCGCCGGGCGACCCTCCGAGCGCGGCCCGTTTGCAGCGTGGCTCGATCAGCACGTGCACGTGTCCGGGAGGCCCGAGTGGTCTTCGTGAAGGTGCACGCCCACGGCGCGCCCGAAAAGAACGCGGACGTCATGCTCGGCGAGGGCATGGTCGCGCTGCATCGTGCGCTCGCGGAGCTCTCGGCGCGGAGCCCGTGGCGGGTGAGCTACGTCACGGCGCGCGAGATGTACAACGTCGCCTGCGCCGCCATGGACGGCAGGACCGGGTCGCCGGCGGACTACTTCGACTACGAGGTGCCGCCACCGGAGCGGGCGAAAGTCGCGCGGCTCACGTAGAGCGCAGCTGGCGAGGAGACTAGATTCCGATCGCGTCGGCGGGGACATGCGGGCGCGCGCTCGGCGGGGCACGCTCGGCGCTCGCCGCCGGGTGGGGCCCCCCCGAACTCGCTGCGGGCGTGCTGCGCATGCCCGCAGCTCAGACAACGGGGAACCCCCCCACCCGGCGGCTCCGCGCCGAGCGTGCCCCGCCGGAGCTATTTGCTTACGGGTCTCGAGACCACGCGGAAGCTCGGGGATGGGTCTTTGGCGCTTGCGATCGCGGCAAGGAAGCTGGCGAGTGCGCCTGGAGCGCTTCGAGTCGCGGCTCGAACGCTTCGCCGCGCGTCTCGTTCGCTACGAGTGGCGCGTTCGTAGGCTCCAGGGCGTGGCCCTTACGCGGCGAATCGCGCCTCGTGAGGTCCTCGTCGCGTCTTGTCGGCTACGAGTCCCAGTTCGAGCCCCGCTCCTCTCATCTGCCTCGAGCGCTGCGATCCGCGGCTTGAACGCGTCGACGCGGGTCCTGTTCGTTACGAATCTCGGTTCGTCCGCTTCTGGGCGCACCCCTTAGGCTGCGAGTCGCGGTTCGTACGCTCCTTGTCGCATCTTGTCGGCTACGAATCCCGGTTCGAACGCTTCTTCTCTCGTCTCGTACGCTACGAGTCGCGGTTCGAAAGCTCAGGACCTAGCCCTATCCGCTACGAGTCGCGGTTCGTGAGCTCAGGACCGAGCCTCGTCCGCTACGAGTCGCGGTTCGTACGCTCAGGACCTCGTCCTCTTCGCTACGAGTCGCGGTTCGTACGCTCAAGACCTCGTCCTGTTCGCTACGAGTCGCGGTTCGTAGCTCCGGAGCTCGTCTCGTTCTCTACGAGTCGCGGTTCATAAGCTCACGACTCGCCCTGTTCGCTTACGAGTCGCGGTTCGTAAGCTCCGGACCTCGGCCCGTTCGCCACGAGTCGCGCTTCGTAAGCCCAGGGCCGAGCCTCGCGCGCGACGAGTCGCGGTTCGTAAGCTCAGGACCGAGCCCGGCGCGCGACGAATCGCGGTTTGTATGCTCAAGACCTCGCCCCGTTCGCGACGAGTCGCGGTTCGAAGCTCAGGGGTTCGTCCCGTCCAGCGTGCGGGACGAGATATCGCTTACGGCCGCGGGGTCAGCCCGCGCTGCGTCTCTCGACCGAGCGCCGTTCCGCGCGGAAGGCGGCGGTGAGCGCGGCGGCCAGCTCGTCTCCGTCCTGCCGGCGGTCGCGTCGTCCCCGCCGGTCTCGCAGGAGCTCGCGCAGCTCGGCCTCGGTGCGCGGCTTGACGGCGGCGCGCCGATCATCGAGCGCATGCGACCCGCAGAGCGTCGCTCGTGCGCCGGAGGTCAGCGTGACGGCGACGAGCGCGCGCCGGTCGTTGTCTCCGCAGACGCAACACCGCGCGCCGACCTGATGCTTCATGGGCTCCACGCATATCGCAGGTGCTCACCGGGCGGCCAAGTTCTCGGCCGCGATGTGCTATGGCGAGGGCGCCATGGCAGAGCCGAGCTCGAGCGCCGCGCCCGAAGTGAACAAGGACGAGCAGAAGAAGCCGAAGAAGGCGAAGGCCAAGTGGGCCCCGCGCCCCCGCAGGACGCGGGTCCGCTGACGCGCTGGTCCACGTGGAGCGTCATCGGCGTTCTGGCCCTCGGGGGCGTAGTCGTCTGGAAGCTGTGGGGCTCGAGCTACAAGGGCGACATTCGCACCTCTGCAACGCCGAGAAGGGCTCTGGTCTCACCCTCGCGAAGGACATGCCCAAGGTCGTGCAGTGGCTCCGCGACAACCTCGAGACGCCCGAGGGCAACACCTTCTTCTCGTCCCTGACGGACGCGAAGCTGACCGAGCGCGGCAAAAAATTGCAGAGCGAGTCGGAGGCCGTGGGCCTCCCGGCGTGTCCGACCGTGGCGGCCTACGAGCGCCTCGCCGCCCAGGCGGAATACCGGGCCGACCTGCAGCACCTGTGCAGCTCGCTCACGCTCCCCAAGGTGGCCGAGAAAGACGACGACGGTCGCCTCACCGCAATCGAGGACTGGATCGACAAGCAAGCGAGGAGCCCCCGAACCAAGGAGCTCGCCGAACCGCTGCGGTCGGCGCCGCCCGCCGGTCGCGCGAAGCTGCTCCGAGACAAGGCCACCGAAGTGGACGTCTTCACGTGCGAGCTCGCGAGGACGCTCGAGATGCCCCCGGTGCTGCCCAAGGCCGGCGGGGTGCCGGTCGTTCGTTTGCGCGAGCCCCCGAAGGTCAACGGCCCGTTGAGCGAGGAAGACGTCACCAAGGCCCTCGTGGCCGTGACCCCGGCCATGACCGAGTGCTACCGGAAGGGCCTCGAGAACAAGCCTGATCTCGCCGGAGAAATCGCGCTCAAGGTACAAGCCAATCCCGAGGGGAAGGTCATCCGGGCAGCGCCGTTCGATTCGAAGGTGGACGACACCGCGACCCTCGCGTGCATCGTCGAGGCGATCAAGGGCGCAACCATGCCGAAGAATCCCGGCCCTCTGGTCTCGATTGTCGTGCCGCTCGAGCTGTCGGCGGGCGCTCGACACCCGTAGGACGCGTCATCTTCCCGAGGACGGGGGTGCCGGGGGCGGACGCCCACCCGAACGAGCTCCTCGCTCGGCGGCCCGGTACTTGAGCACGCGCACTTTCTCGAGAGTGACGAGCGCGCCCCCGCCGAGCATCTCGTCCAGGATCGGGATCAGTTTGTCGACGTGCTCCTGGTCGTCGACCACCTCGACCACGACCGGCAAGTCGGCCGAGAGGTCGACGAGGTGCGCCGTGTGAATGATGCTCGTGGCGCCGAAGCCGGCGACACCGTGCGTCACCGTCGCGCCCGCGAACCCCTCGGCGCGAAGGCGCTCGAGCAGGGCACGGTGAAGGGGCTGGTGATGCCACTTGTCCGCCTCGCCGATGAATATCCGTACGAGAAACTGCTCGCCGTCGAGAACTCGCATGTGGCTCCCTCGCCCTTTACTGACCGACGAGCTTCCTCGCGGCAATCAGCCCCAGCAGCCCGGCCAGGAAGCACCGACCAGCGTGGCCCCGAGATTGGTGAGTCCGACGGCCCACGCGCGCTCGCGCATCAGGCTGGTCGTCTCGTAGTTGAAGCTCGAGTAGGTCGTCAGGCCGCCCATGAAGCCGGTCGTCAGCGTGAGGCGGAGCGTGGGCGATACGAGCGTCGTCGACAGCGCGAGCTGCGAGACGAGCGCGATGAAGAAGCAGCCGACGACATTGACGATGAGCGTGCCGTAGGGGAAACCCGTCCCGAGCGCGCTGCGCGCCCACAGGCCCACGCCGTAACGCGAAAGGGTACCTATCGCGCCGGCCAGGCCGATCGAGCAGCCACCGAGTCATCGTCAGTTCCGTGCCAGGGCGAACGGCGCGATCCACACGATGTTGCCGTCGTTGTCGTTCCCCAGGAACATGCGGCCGTCGGGCGCGAAGGTGACCGGCGCCGGCCGGCCGTGGTCGTGCACGTTGTCGTCCCAGCCAGTCGCAAACTCGAGCAGCGTGTTTCCGGAACCGGCGTCGAGCTCGCTGCCGGGCAGCGGCAACCCGGTGGTCGGATCGAGCGCTATCGATACCACCCGCGCCCCGGTCCACGATCCGGCGGCGCCGTGCAGCGTCACGTAGACGCGATCGGTCCAAGGGGCGGGCCACGAGCCTGTCTCGAAATCGAGTCCGAACGGCGTGTTGCCGATCACGAAGGAGTCGTTCTCCGCGGCGATGTTCGAGCAATCCGGGACGCCGCCGTCTTCGTATGTCGTGCCGCGGTACGGGACGTCGCGCGTCCCGCAGCATGGGTACCCCCAGTTGTCGCCCTGGCGGATCGGGACCACTTTCTCGCGTCCCCCACGGTCTCCCGAGTAGTCGAGGGCCAGCTCGGCGGCCAGACACACGTTGTGCTTGGTCTCGCACCGCAGCGCGATGGGATTTCGAAAGCCCATCGTGACGAGCGACGTGGCTCCGCCGTCTCCCAAGGCGAAAATGGCACCGCGCTCGGGCCAGGTCGAAAGACATGCGTCGGCCTGCGAACCGCCGTTCGAGATGTAAATCGTCCCGTCGGTCGCGATGTCCAGAAGCTTGGGCCAGTGCTCGCTGGCCTGCTGCGCCATGATGGTCGTCACGGCCTGTGCGGCCCCGGAGGGCTGCCGCACGCCGGGTTGGTAAGGCAGGCTTCGAATGGTCGCGTCGTCCTGGAAGTAGAAAGCGCCGTTCGCGAACAAGAGCCCCTGGACGGAGGGGAGTCCCGTCAGGAACGTGATGTTCCGATCGGCGACGCCGTCGCGGTTGTCGTCGGGGAGGATGACGATGCCCCCCAAGGCGCCGGACGTGTTGCCGCCCGTCGTCGAGGACGTCGGCGAGGCGACGAAGAGGTCGCCCGTCTGCCCTGGGGCGGGGCCCGGCGCGAACCGGAGCTGGCGCGCGTCGGCGACGTTGCCGAAGTAATGAGCGCAGAAGCCGGTCGGCAGGCGCAGCCAGGTCATGTCGGGTGTCCGCGCGGGCGCGCCCGGTACGACGTACGGCGTGGGGCCGGCGCCTGTCCACAGCACGGATCCCGGTAGCGAACAGAACGAGCCCGAGGGCGGCATGGCATCCGCCGGCGGCGTGGCGTCGAAGGGGGCTCGCACGTCGGCTTGCGCGTCGTTCGTCGTCGCGTCCGACGGCAAGGGCTGCCCGTCGAGCGCGTCGACGGCGCCGGCGGAGTCGCGCGCGCCGCCGTCCGCTCCGGCGGCGGGCGTTTGGCCCTGGCAACCAGCGACCGCGAGCGAAAGGCCGACGGCGAGGGCAAGCGAGTCGAATGCTTGGTTCAAGCGGGGCCTCGACGCTCGGGCTTGGCGACGGGTACGGCCGAGCGGGCCCAAGCTTAGCTCGTCGCGTTCGGGCGATCACCTCCTCGGGGCACGGACACCGCGCGAAGGATTTGCGCGCCCGAGGGAGCGGCGGTTTTCAGTACGGATTCGAGCTCGACTCGTGTGGCCGGAAAGGGCGAGCGGCAGGCGGCTGCGAAGTCTTGGAGGGTTTGGGTCGCGGTGCATGCGCGGGGGCGGCGGCAGGCGCGGCTCGCTTCGCCGGCGCCGCGACGGCCCCAGGCTCCGCGTGGACTTCCGCAGGCTCGGGCGAAGCCGTGGGCGCCACGGCGGCGGCCGACGCTTGGGGCTGCTCGGTCGGGACGGGCGTGACGCTCGAATCGGCCGCGTGGCCTCGATGCACAAATGCCATGCGGCTGCGATGACCGCCGCCGCCACCAGAGCGCTCGCGATGCGGAGCGCGAGTACCCTGCGACGGAGCGACGCTCGGGCGACGGGCGCTGGGTCGGGCGCGCGCGCATCCGCCGGAAGGACGGCGGCGATGGGCAGCGCGGGTGAAGCCGGGAGCGACGGCGAAGGAGCCGGAGGGGACGACGCAGCCGGAGGGGGCGAAGGGGTCGGAGGAGGTGAAGGCGGCGCGGCGGGCGCCAGCGAGGGGGTGCGAGGAAGCGAGGGCGGCGCGGAAGGTGGCCGCGAGGACGCGGGCGCGGGTGGGCGGACGGAAGCCGTCGCCGGCGCCATGGTTGCGACCCACGCTTCGAGCTCGACCAACTTGCGCTCGAACGGCAGTCGCTCAATCCGCGCAACGCGTTCCGCCTCGCCGCCGGACGCGAGCAGCGCCTGGATCTCGAGGACGGTGGCCTCGCGCGCTTTGCGTGCTTCGCGCTTCTGCTCGTCGGCCTCCGGCGTCCACGACTGGGCTGCACGCTCGTACTCGCCGTGCTCGCTCCGGAGCCGCCGGGTCAGCTCCGCGACGCGCTCGAGGAGAGAACGCGCCTCGTGTCGACGTGAGGGAGCCTCGCTCGGGGCGAAAGCCGGCGGCGGGTTGCTCGACGTCATCGACGAAACTCCCCGTACGTTTGTACCGCCGTCACGTGAGCGGTGCCAAGTAGGGAGCAACGGAGACGCCAATCGCCCGTCCGATGCCGAAGGTGATCGCGGCGGCCCCCAGGCCGAACAGGAGCTGGCGCACCCCGGTGTAGAGGACGCCCCGCCCCGTGAAGAGCGTGATGAAGAAGCCGATGACGAAGAGCCCCGCGGCGCTCGCTGCCAGGGACACCCATGTGGCGCTCGTGCCGTGCGCCCCGTGCACGAGCGCGAACGGCAAGACCGGCACGATGGCACCCATGGCGAAGAGCAGGAACGAGCTCGCCGCCGCCGCCCACGGGGAGCCGCCCAGCTCGTCGGGGTCGATGCCCAGCTCTTCGCGAGACATGGCCTCGAGGGCGGTCTTCTCGTCGGCCATGATTCGCGCGGCGACCTGCTTCGCCTCCTCTTCAGGCAATCCCTTGGCCATGTAGATGAGCGCGAGCTCCTCCTGCTCCTCTGCGGGCATGGTGGCAATCTCCGACTCTTCGACGCCTATCTGCTTTTGGTAGAGCTCGCGGCTGCTCTGCACGCTGATCCACTCGCCCATCGCCATCGAGCAGGCGCCTGCCAGCAGACCCGCCAGGCCCGTCACCAGAACCGCGCGCTCCGACAGCGACGCGCCGGCCACGCCCATGACGAGACTCAAGTTCGAGACCAGGCCGTCGTTGGCTCCGAGGACCGCCGCGCGCAGCGCGTTGCCGCCGACGGCGCGATGTCGTCCCTCGATGCGGGCCAGGGTCGACCCGGCCATCCCGCCGGGCTGCCCGGCGATGAGCTCGAGCACCCGTGCGTGGGACCGCTCCTGCCCGCGCATCCGGTTCGTCGCGTCGGGCTGGCGGTCGTAGACGTGCTTGTTCAACTGCTCCATGTTGGCCATGGTCGGAAGAAGGAACCGCGCGCCGAAGCGCCGCGCGAGCAGCAGAAGCACACGCGTGCGAATCGAGGGCCGGCGCGGCGGGATCCTGGCGCCCGCTTTCCGGAGCTGGGCCTCCCACACGGCGGCGTGGCGCTCCTCGACGTCGGCCAGGCGCCGGTAGACGGTCGCCAGGTGGGGGTCCCCTTCCGCGGCGGCCATCGTCCGGTAGACCGTCGCGCCGTCAATCTCGTCCTGGAGGTTCTCGCGGTAGCGCTTGAGGTCTGCGGGGGTGGCCACGTCGGTCTGGCTCAAGCACGCGGTTTGGAAAGTGCAGCCAGCGGCCTGGCGAGCAGCCTCTCGGCGTTCTCGAAGTAAATCTTCGCGAGCACGGGGGCGGGGAGGTGAACCGCGCTGATGGTCCAGCTGCCCTGGATGGGCGTCATGTGGGGAAAGTCTCGGTCCGCCGTCTCGAAGAACCGCCAGTGCTTCTGGTAGAAGTCGGCGGCGTCGGTCTCGGTCGGCGCCGGGCCGCTTCCCCCGAGCCGAGGATCATGCGCTCGTAGACCTGAAAATCGGTCGCAAGAAAATGCGGTCCGCGTGCTTCACGAAGAGCGCGCGCGCCCAATAGGGGTCGTGCCGGCCAATCTCCGGCACGCGCGCGGCGATGTCGGCCATCATGTTCGGGTGCGCGTCGAGCTGCGCGTCGACCCAGTCGAGGTCTTCCGCGTTGTTGCCGAAGTGTACGCAGACGAACGTCGTCTTCGGGTGTCGCGACACGACCCTCTCCAGCTCGGCCAGGAGCCCCTCGCGCGAGGGGTACTTCGCCGGGTCCCCGAACCACCAGCGCGGATAATCCTTCAGCTCGGCCCAGCGCTCGTTGGTCGCGTCGTAGGGTCCCCAGAAAGCTCTCGGGTCGGCGACGTGGATTGACACGGGCATCCCGAGCTCACCCAGCCGGTCCCACATCGGATTGAGCTTCGGGTCGTCCACCTTCAGGAGATGGCCCTTCTTGTCGCGCAAGAAGAGGCCCAGCCGTTTGAACTCCTTGAACCCGGCGGCCCCGAGACGCGCGCCCTCCTCCACCTGCGCGACCGCGCGCTGGGCGAAGTCCGGCGCGTCCCAGTCGGCGTAATCGAGGTTCATGTATTCGAGGAAGCGACCGGGGAAGCGCTCGTCGGTGAATCGCTTCGTTTGCTCGAAATCGGACGGCCGCCCGGGCGCGTGCGTGACGGTGCCACCGCTCAGGTTCACGGCCACGCCGACGCCGGCAGCGTCGAAGACGCGCACGGCCTCGGCCAGGTGCTCCGGCGTAGGGTCGACGTGCGTGTGCAGGTCGATGATCCGGTGGGCGCTGCGCCACGCGTCGGCCTCCGCGCGAACGGCGGCCCTCGAGTCGGGCTCGCTCGGCGCCGCGACGGCGGCATCGGGCACGGGCGCCGCGGCGCTCGCAGGGCTCGGTGCCATTCCCGGGGCGGGCCTCGGGGGCGGCGGGTTCTGCGCCGCGCAGGCCGAGACGACGAATGCCAGAGCGAGGAGGGATCGCACGGCGGGGCAGCGTAGCCCCAATCGGTGGCGGATCCTCCAATCGCGTGCAGTTCACTCCCTCGGCCGCTCGTGCGGGCGTGCGGACCAGGGCGTGTCGTCAGATTCGGCCGGAGGTGGCCCGGGACAGCACGCGGCCTGTCTCGCGACAGGCCCAGCGGGGTGCTCTCGGTCCCCCGCCGGGGCGTGCCGAAAACCGCTCGATTGTTGCCTTGGCAACGATCTGGCCTGTTTTGAGGGGTGTGCGGCGCTCGAAAGAGAGCAACCCCCGCGCGCACGATGGCAGGGCCACCCGTGGCATGCACCGTGCTGCTGGGGCGAGTCATGAATGCCCACTTTTTTGCGACCAAGCGCGCGTTTCACGGGATCTTGCGCATCACGCGCAAGCCGTTGGCTTCGCTGGGGCTCACGGCGGCTCGCTACGACGTGATGCACAAGCTGCTCCGCTGCATCGGTGTGCAGGCGAACATGGGCTACGCGTGCAAGCAGAGCGAAATGCGGCACGCGCTGGGTGTCACGAAATCGGTCGTCAGTCGCATGCTCAAGTCTCTCGAGAAGCTGGGCTGGGTCACGCGAAGCCGTCCTCAGTATGGCGACAAGCGCCAGCGCACGATCACGCTCACCGAGGCCGGGCTCACTTGCATTCGCGCCGCCCAGCAGGCGCTCGCGCGCGCTTCGAGGCGCCTGCTCTGCGAGGCCATTTGTTTCGGCGAGCACCGCGACCGCGGCGTGCAGTTTCAGCACCTGTGCAAGCTCGAGTCGTATCTCCACGGGATGCGGCAGCACTACGGCGATACCGCCAGCCTCTGCTACCCCTGGCACCCCGACGACTAGGGCGCGCGTTCGCGCGGCCGACCGCGAACTCGAGCAACGGGCCTAGCGTTGTGGGCTGGTATTGGCCGAGGCGCTGGGCGGTGCCAGGGAGGCGGCCTTCGCGCGATCGGCGGCTGGCTCAGCCGGCGGGTGCGACCGGGCAGGACGTCCGCGGTGCAGCGCGAGGTCCTCGGCCGAGCTCTCGGCGGGAAAGCGCATCCCCATGAAGGCGACGAAGTCTTCGGCGAGGTCTTCGTCCCGTTCGCGATTGTATCCCACGATGTCCCAGACGCCGAGCCGAGAGCTCAGCACGTGCGAGATCTCGTGAGTGAGCGTGCGCACGAACCGCGGGTTCGCCACGAGCTCGCCGCTGTCGTTCTTGATGAGGGGGTCGTTCCGGACGAAGATGGTCGAGCGAATCGACGTAGAGACCCCAGTAGCAGCATCCCGGCGCGACGGCCTCGAACCGCGTCGGCAGGTCGTTGAGCGCGCGCGGCGACTTTCCGTCGAGCAGCGTGTTGCCCGGTAGGAGAGAGATGGTCGGCAGGACGTCCGGCTCCCCGCGAAGCCGCGGCAGGCGCCGCGCGCGCAGAAACTCTGCGTAGCGGCCGAACGCGTTCTGGCAGGTGTCGTCCATCACCTGGAGCGCCTGTTCGCTCATCGTCGTCTCGGCGCGGAGCGCCGCCGTCGGGCGCCACTCGACGATGCGCATCTTGCAGTGCGGCAGCCACATGGGCTCCTGGAGCCTCTCGCTCGCCCGCGGCAGCGCGTCGAAACGCGTGGGCGGCGCGCGCCCGTCCGAAGGTCTCGCGAAGAAGGCGAGCGACGCGACGGTCGCGAAGGCGAGGAATCGTGCGAGGCGGGTGGAAAGCTCGAGGCGGCGGCGGCTCATGAGGCGGGTCGTCGCGGCGCAAAGAGCCCCAGTCGGGCGAAGGCTGCCGTGGCACGTCGGCCAGGGCCCACCGCTCTCGTAGACCGCTCCCCAACGTTAGCGTGCCGATTCGCGCGCGCTCTACCCAAACGAGCTGCCGAGCTTCACTTCAGTCGCATAGGAGGCGTGGAGCCGCGCGGTTGTCCTACGCTTCGTTCGCTATTGTTCGCCTTGGCTCTTGATTTTTCCTGGCTCCCCCGCCCGCGAGGTCCTCGGCGTGGAGCGGCGCGAACCCCGCGGCGCGCGCCAGAAGCCCGACGTAAGCGCGCGGAAGCTGCGCGTGCTCCAGCGGAACACGCTTGAAGACGACCGGCCGCCGCCCCAGCGCGTCGATTGAGAGCTCCGCGTCGCCGTCGTCGTCGCCGATCAGGTGCTCGAAGCCGCCTGCTCTTGCGTGGGCCAGGGCCGCGAGGGCTCGCGAACGAGCGACCGTGCCGCCAGCCGCAGTGTAGAGGTCGACAAAGCGCAGCCGTGGGTCGTCGCGATCGACCGCCCGACCCACCCAGTCCTCGAAGATGCCATCGGCGCCATAGAAGGCGTCCAGCAGGTCGACCTCGGTGATCCGAGGGAGCCCGCCGTATCGGAGCGCGCTCGCCGCGGCCTGGTACCCGCCCGAATGGGCCATGACGACGACGCGATCGAGCGCCTCGACGTCCAGCGTGCAGCCGAGCGGGTCGGCCAGGTGCTCCGAGAACAGCTCACGCAGAAGGTCACGCAGACCGTCGGGCATCGCGAGCTGCCCGGGGTCGCCGGTCGGCATGTCGACCCGCAATTCGACCGCGACGAGCAGCGCGTTGACCCGGGCCGCATCGATCTGCGCCGCGAGAGCCGAGGCAGGTCGCGCCTCGCCCTCGTCCGTGCAGGGCGAGTCTTCGTCGGCGAGCGAGGTGGCGACGCACCCGTTCCAGCCGTGGAAATAGAGGAGAACGCCGGGCCGCCGCGTGGCGTCGAACCCCGGCGGCACGTGAACGGCAGCGTCCGGGTGCCCCGAACCGGGGAACGCGCCCGAGCGCAGCTCGAATGCGAGAACGTCGGGCAGCGGCGGTCTGTTGCCCTCGCAGGCGGTCGAGACGGGCTCCACGGTCGAGCCGGTCTCGTGCCCCGGACCGGACGAATCCAGAGCGGAGTTCGCAATCACGAGCGAGAGGGCGGCGACCCGGCGGCGCACCAGCGCCTCAGCTCCCCTCCACCCCGCGCGCGAAGCCGTAGAACTCGGCCTGCTCGAGCGGCGGGAGGTCGCCGGCGCGCACGAGGAGGGTTCGCACGGCCCAGAGCTCGCGAAAGACGCGGTACGAGAGCGCCGTCGTGTCGAGATAGTCGACGCCTGCCGAGCCGCCCGTTCCCGTCCGGCGGCCGATCATTCGCTCGACCATCCGCGCATGCCGTTGCCGAAAGATGACGAACGACTGCTCGAACGTCGTGAGGCTGTCGAGCACCTCGCGAGGCCACGCGAGAAGCGGCAGCTCGCGGTAGCTCTCGATGAAGACGAGCGCGGCGCGGATGCGCGAATCGCGCGTGCGGGTCTCCTCGGGTGCGTCTTCCCCGAGCAGGTACGCTCGGGCCGACGCGACCTCGCGCCGCGCGCGCTCTTCGAGCCTGCGCATGTCGGCTTCCCCGAGTCTCTGCGCGCGCGCGAGCTCCAGGCCGCGCTCGACGGCCCGCGCGTGCGCGGCGAGGTACCCCTCGCAGAACGAGCGGACGCGCGCGTCGTCGTCCGGCTGCGAGGGCGTCGAGCCCTGGATTGGCGTGCGGTGCAGCCACTCGAGGATTACGTCGCGCAGCGTCGGCCGATTGTCGAGGCGAGCGCGCACCCGCCGCAGAGCCGGAGACTCGCCGCCGTCGTGCTCCTTCAGCGCCGTCAGGTACGACCCCGTGGGACCGAGCGGGATTCGCTCGGCCTCGGGCAGCCCCATCAAGATCTCGAGCTCGCGCATCTGCGCCGACTGGAACCCGCTCGCTCCGGCCAGCTTGTCGCGGAACGCGAGATAGTCGCGCGTCGTCATGGTTTCCATGAGCGCGAAGTGGCTGGCGAGTTGCTGCAGGATGGTATCCATGCGCCGGATCCCGCGCACGGCCGCGGCGAGCGCCTGCTCCGGAACCGGCGCGTGTGCGAAGAGGTCGCGGACGGTGACCATTTCGCGCAAGACGAGCTTGAACCAGAGCTCGTCGATTTGGTGCACGACGAGGAACATGACCTCGTCGTTTGCGAGCTCGGCCTCGCTCGCCGCCGTGCCCGCCTGAAGCGACAGAAGAGCTTCGACTCGAATGTAGTCCCAGTACGGGGTGGGTTTCGGCGCTTTCTCCACGTTGCCGCTCATGGCATGCGGGGTGCTCGAGGGCAACAACGCGGTACATTGTTCGCGCATGAAGGCTGCGATCCTCGCCTGCCGCGACCTGGCGGCGGGCGCCCGCTTCGGCGCGCTCGCGACCCTCACACGCGACGCGAGCGAGGCACCCGAGGGCACCCGGGAGCCCGCGGCATGGCCGTTCGCGACGCTCGTCGCCGTCGCTTTCGACGAACGCGGGCGGCCGCTGCTCCTCCTCTCGCGCCTGGCCGAGCACACGAGGAACCTCGAAGCCTGCCCGCGCGCGTCGCTTCTCGTGAGCGCGACCGTGATACCGTCGCCGCAGACGGCGGCGCACGAACCGCCTGCCGACCCGCTGGCGGAAGGGGGCACCATGACGCTCGTCGGCCATGGCGCGCCCGTGGCGCAAGGCGAGAACGGCGAGTCCGAGGCGAACCGCGCGCGCGCCCGGTTCCTCGCGGTGCACCCCCAGGCGGTGAGCTACGCCGGATTCGCGGACTTCGCGATGTGGCGCATCGAAGTTGCCCACGTGCGGTGGGTCGGGGGATTCGGGCGGATGCAATGGTTGAGTCCCAGCGGGTGCACGGCCGCGTCTGCCACTTCAATCACCGCCACGACTGGGGGAACATGCGCGCCGCAGGGGGAGGCGGCCGTGAGGCAACTCGTCGGGGAAGTAGGAATCGAGCGGGGGCGTGGCTCGCGTGCCTGCGTTTGCAGGCGTGCGGGGAGGGCGCCTGGTCCAGGTATTCGTGCACCGCCTGAACGACGTCGCCGCGGTCGAATCGCTCAGCGCGGGCGTCTGGGCGGCGGTCCACGAGACAGGCCCCGGAGCGGTCATCTGCGCCGATTTTCGCAGCGCCTCTCCCCTGTCCTTCGACGTCGCCGGCGCATGGTCTCGCGACATGCGGCGAGCGAACCGCGCCGTCGCGAGGAGCGGGATGCTCCTCGACCCGAGGAACGTGATGTTCAACCTTCAGGTCGCTCGCGTCGTTCGGTGCGCTGGCCACGACGCCCGCCGGCTCTTCACCAATCCGCTCGAGATGGGCGACTGGCTGGGCGACCTGCTGACCGACGCAGAGCGGGCGGCTTTACGCGGCCTGCTCGCAACGCAGGCGGAGGCGCACTCAGACTTCCTCCCGTCCCGCCGCGGCGGCCTCTACCCGATTTTAGGTCGGCCTCCTCCAGCTTGCTGTGTGCGCGCACGGCTTGCAGAAGGTCCGCCATCTCGGGCGCCTCTCGTCCACGCTCCTTCTCGTGCGCCAGGTACTTCGGGAGGCACTTCGGGTGGGCGTAGGCTACGCCTCGCTGCTGCCCCATCGGCCCGTCGAAGACCCTCTCGAACGCGACACGGAGCTCGCCCTTGGCAATCGTCTCGTCGCACGCGCGGCGCCGGGCGCGACCCGTGCCCGCGCGCTCGGCGTAGGGCATGGGCGGGCGCAGGTGCTCCGCGATGAGCGCGTCGAGGCCGGCGCGGTCCTCAATCGGCGGTCCCTCGTAGACCGAGAGCGCCGCGGCCAGCTCGTTGGCGAGCTTGGGCGCGGCGCACGCCGGGTGCCAGTACCGAAAGGCCATTCCGCCCTCCTGAGCGTACGGACTGGCGTACTCCTCGGCGAAGCGCGCCGTACCCTTGGCAATCGACTGCTTGCAGCCGCGGCAGCTCGCGCGCCCGCTCGGTGACGGCTCGACCCTGTGCGCCATGAAGCGCGAGCGTAGCGCCGCCCCGTCGGGTCACCAGGGCGGCCTCATGGCTCGACCGCCCTCAGAAGAACGCGTTGAGCAGCCGCTTCTCGACGTGATCGAACGCGCCGTCGATGGTCCAGTTGGTCAATCTGCTGCTGATACTCCTCGCGCGTCAGCCCCTCGCCCTTCAGCCGCCACGTCTCGGCGCCGCGCCAAGCGTGGGTGGAGATCTTGAGCGCCGAGAGCCGCCGTCGGGCACGACGAAGGTCGAGTCGAAGGTGAAGTTGA
>CAVREO010000006.1:0-644646 GCA_963720145.1 uncultured delta proteobacterium | reverse complement strand
TGGTCGAATAGATTCGGAGCATGGTGAGTTCCTTTCGCCCTCGCGCTGCGTGCGAAGGCTTTCGGCCACACGGCGCAGCGCGCAGGCCACGTCAAGGCTGCGAAGCACCGCCGCGCAGCGGCGGCTTGGCCTTGATGTGGCCGAGCACTGCGCCACCCTCGAGAAGCCGAGCGGAGCGACTCCCGGGTTGTCCTGGTGACGCAAGCAATCGCGGTCGGGATGCACGTGGGCGCGACGCGTTCCCTGCTGTTCGCGCTCCGGTGGTTCACGGAGGCACTCCTTGCGCGAGCGAGTGCGCTTAGGAAGCTCGCGGGCGCCGCTCGTCGGCTACGGATGCCGGTTCGGAAGCTTGCGGTCGAGGCTCACCCGCTACCGATCGCGACGGCTTCGCTTCTGCGGCGGGCTTGTACGTTACCAACCGCGGTCGGAGGCTCAGGGCCGTGCGCTGGTTGCGACGAATCGTCGGTCGCAAACTCAGCGGGTGCGATTCGTCCGATACCGATGGTGGTTGGCTGCCCCACGCCCGCGGCCATTTCGCTCGCGACTGCGGTTGGCAACCTTACGAGGCGGTCGTCTCGCTCTCGGACCCGATTGGCAGGCTTACGTACTGCGGTTGTATCGCGCTCGAACCCGGTTGGTGAGCTTGCAACCGCGGTTGTATCGCTTGCAAACCCGGTTAGTCGGCTTGCAACCGCGATTGAATCGCATTCGAACCCGGTTGGTGGGGTTACAACCGCGGTTGGTTCGCATTCGGACACGGGTGATGGCCTTGCAACCGCGGTTGTATCGCTTGCGAACACGGTTGGTGGGCCTGCAACCGCGGTTGTGTCGCCTTCAAACCTGCGTGGTAGGCCTACAATCGCGGCTGTATCGCGTTCAAGGCCCGTTGGTGGGCTTACAACCGCGCTCGTCTCGCTTTCGAACCCGGTTGGTAGCCTTGCAACCGCGTTCGCAGCGCCTACGCGCATGGCTCGCGCGCACGCCCGCGCCCGCCACGTCGCTCCCCCCTCCCTACTTGCTCGGCTGAAACAAGCGTGCCGTGGTGCTCCTCCGCCTCAAGGCCGAGCCGCCGCTGCGCGGCGGTGCTTCGCGTGCGCCTTCGCGCACGCTCGCAGCCTTGACGCGTCGTCCGCGCCACGGCGTCGCGCGGGGCACGCCGAGCAAGCAGGTGCCGGCGCACACAAGGAGACACGCTCATGCTTCGGATTCACGACGACATGCTCGAGGCCATCGTCGCCATGCGGCCCATGCTCGCTTGCATCGGGCGGCACGATCCCGATCTCGCCAGGCAGCTGCGGCGCGCGGCGAGCAGCGTGGTGCTCAATCTCGCCGAGGGCAGCGGTTCGTTCGGGCGGGTGCGTACGGTGCGCTATCGCACGGCGCTCGGGTCGGCCAGGGAGTCGTTCGCGTGCCTGCGGACCGCGGAGGCGTTCGGGTACATCGGGGCGATACCCAGCACTCTCGTCGCCCAGATGAACCGGGTTATCGGCACGCTCGTGCGGGTTGCTGCGTAAGCAAAGCCTTGCCCGGCGCCCGCTCTCGCGCGATGGAACACGGCGCGGGCGCGGGCGCGGGCGCGGGCGCGGGCGCGGGCGCGGGCGCGGGCGTTGGGCTGCGGCGGTGGCGCGAGTAAGATGCGCCGCACAGCATGGCGCGCCCCTACCCCGTCCTAGCGCTCCCGCTCGTGTGCGCGTGCCAGCTCAACGGAGCCCCTCCGCCTCGGCCGGCAACCCCGGCGTCGCACGCGGCCGCGGTGCCCAGCGATCCGTTCGCGTCCGACGAAGCGCGAGCGCGGGCGCCCATCGAGCCGGTGAGCGCGCCGCGTGGGGCTCCGGTTTTGCTTCAGCACGCGACGGTGCTCACGGCGTCGGGCCACCGCTTCGACCCCGGGTTCGTCCTCATGGAAGGCGGCGTCATCGCGGACGTCGGCGCGGGCGACGGCCCGACGCCCGTGCGGCCGGGAACGACCGTCGTCGACGCACGCGGCAAATTCGTCACCCCGGGCATCGTCGATCCGCATTCGCACATGGGCGTGTACCCGGTGCCGGACACTACGGGGCACGACGACGGCAACGAGATGACCGATCCGATTGCGGCCGGCCTTCGTGCCGAGCACGCGTTCTGGCCGCAAGACCCCGCCATCGAGCGGGCGGTGGCCGGCGGCGTAACCACAATCGGCGTCTTGCCGGGGAGCGCGAACCTCATCGGCGGGCGCGGGGTCGTGCTGCACCTGGTCCCGCAGCAAGGCGCGCGGGCCATGCGCCTACCCGGCGCTCGCGAGTATCCTCAAGATGGCGTGCGGCGAGAACCCGAAGCGGGTCTATCACGAGCAGAAGCGCGCCCCCTCGACCCGCATGGGCAGCCTGCGCGCGGTGCGCGAGGCCTTTCTGAGAGCGCAGAAATACGCGCGCGACTGGGAGGATTGGACGCGCAAGCAGATCGAGTCGGCGGCCGGCGGCGGCAAGAAAGCCGACGAAAAGCCCGAGAAGGCCCCCGACCGCGACCTCGCGCTCGAGACGCTGGCGCTCGTCATGCGGGGCGACATCCTCGTCGAGTGGCACTGCTACCAGGCCGACGACATGCTCGCCGCGTTGCAGCTCGCCGACGAGTTCGGGTTCAAGGTGCGAGCCTTCCACCACGCCCTCGAGGCGTACAAGATCCGCGACGTGCTGGCGCGCCAGGGGGTTGGCGTCGTGACGTTCGACGACTGGTGGGGCTTCAAGATGGAGGCGTACGACGGGATCCCCGAGAACCTGGCGCTGGTCGCGGAGGCCGGCGTGCGCGGGTCCGTGCACTCGGATTCGCCGATCACGGGCCAGTTCCTGAATCAGGCGGCGGGCAAGGCGTGGGCGGCGGGGCGCGCGGCCGGCATCGCGCAGTCCGACGACGAGGCCATCAGGTGGATGACCGCGAACCCTGCGTGGGCCCTCGGCGTCGACGATCAGGTAGGCACGCTCGAGGTGGGAAAGCGCGCCGACGTCGTCGTCTGGAGCGAGAACCCGCTGAGCACGTACGCGCGGGCGGAGCTCGTGTACGTCGACGGGCGCGTCGAGTTCGACCGGGCGCACGTCGGCGCGCCGTGGAGCGATTTCGAGCTCGGCCTGCGAGCGATGCCGGCCGCAGGAGGCACGCGGTGAGGGCCGTCGTGGCGTCGCGGATCGGCGTCGCATGCCTGGCCGGCGCGCTCGCCTCCCTCGCGGCCGGGCGAGAAGCGCGCGCCGAAGAGCCCTCCGCCATCGCGATCGCCCACGCCACCGTCTACGTCCCCGACGGGCGCGCGCCGTTGAACGACGCGACGGTGGTCATCGCGAGCGGCAAGGTGCTGGCCGTGGGGACGGGCGCGGCGGTGCCCGCGGGCGCCCGCACGATCGACGGCCGGGGCAAGGTCGTCACGCCGGGCTTCATCGACGCACGCACGGATGTCGGCGTCGTTGACGTCGACCTCGAGCCGCAGTCGGACGACACCGATGTCCCCGCGGCGGTGACGCCCGCGCTGCGGATGATCGACGGCTATAACCCGCAGTCCGCGCTGGTGCCGATCACGCGCGCGGGCGGCGTGACGTCGGTGGTCGTCAGCCCTCGGGGCGGACTCCTGGGCGGACAGGCCGCGTTCGTCGACCTCGCCGGCGACACGGTGGCCGAGGCCGTCGTGCGCCCCGTGCTCGCGCAGCTCGCGCAGGTCGACGAGCCGACGGCGCAGGCGAGCGCGGGGACGCGCGGCGGCATGTGGCTCATTCTGCGGGAAGCCCTGGAAGACGCGCGCTTTTACGCGACGCACCGGGCCCAGTACGACGCGAACGGCGTGCGTCCGCTCAGCTTGCATCGCTCGGGGCTCGAAGCGCTCGTGCCCGTCGTCACCGGACAGCAGCCTCTCGTCGTGGAGGCGCACCGCGCGAGCGACATCGAGGCGGTGCTGCGCCTCGCCGACGACCTCAAGCTGAAGCTCGTCCTGGAAGGGGCGAGCGAGGGCTGGATGATCGCCGGCGAGCTCGCGCGGCGCCGGGTGCCCGTGATCGTCGATCCCATCGAGGACCTGCCGACCCTCTTCGACCGCCTGCATTCCCGCTCCGACAACGCGGCGCTCCTGTCGCGCGCCGGCGTGAACGTGATCCTCACGACGTGGGGGGCCGGGGACCGCTTCACGTTTCACCAGCCGCGCCTTCTCTGGCAGCACGCCGGCAACGCGGTCCGGCTCGGCATGGATCACGATGCCGCCATCCGGGCCGTGACGCAGGCTCCAGCCGAGGCGTTCGGGCTGCGGGGCTACGGGCGCATCGAGCCGGGCGCGGTCGCAAACGTCGTCGTCTGGAGCGGCGACCCGCTGGAGACGAACACGCGCGTCGAGCACGTCATCGTACGCGGCCGGGAACAGTCGCTCGTGACCCGGCAGACGCTGCTCCTCCAGCGTTACCGCAAGCTCCCCGCTTTCCGGGACGGGGCTCGCGGCGCGCCGGCTGCGCCGTCCCTCCCTTGACGTCCGGTGTAACGAACATACCATCCGTCCCAGCGAACCCTTCGAAACGCTCCGAGGAGACCCATCATGCCGATCCAACTTGGCGACATCGCCCCCGACTTCACGCAGGACTCGACCGATGGCCCCATTCGCTTCCACGAATGGCTCGGCGGCTCATGGGGAATCCTGTTCTCGCACCCGAAGGACTTCACGCCCGTGTGCACCACCGAGCTCGGTGAGGTCGCCCGGCTGAAGCCGGAGTTCGAGAAGCGCAACGTGAAGGTCATCGCGGTCAGCGTCGACGACGTGCCCTCGCACAAGAGGTGGGCCGGCGACATCGAAGAGACCCAGAAGGCGAAGCTCAACTATCCCATTCTCGGTGACCCCGACCGCAAGGTCGCCAACCTCTACGGGATGATCCACCCGAACGCGAGCGACACGCTCACCGTGCGCACCGTGTTCGTCATCGACCCGAACAAGAAAGTGCGCCTGACCATCACCTATCCGGCGAGCACCGGCCGCAACTTCGACGAGATCTCTGCGCGTCATCGACTCGCTGCAGCTCACCGACAAGTACTCGGTGGCCACCCCCGTGAACTGGAAAGACGGCCAGGACGTCATCATCGTTCCGAGCCTGCAGGACCCCGAGGTCATCAAGCAGAAGTTTCCGAAGGGCTACAAGGCGGTCAAGCCGTACCTGCGCATCACCCCGCAACCGAACAAGTAGGGCACTCGGCTACGGCGCGGCGTCGCCGAGGGGAACGCTCGTCTGCTCGATCTCTGACGTCGAGTCGGCACGGTCTCGCGAGCGCGACCTTGTGCTCCAGCGAGTGTTTCAGGATGCAAATGGGGACGACGTCGGGTTGCCCGGGCGCGCCGGCGATCTCGATGCGCCCGCCCGGCTGCAGCGTCGCCTCGAACTGAGCGCTGCCGCCGGGCACCGACGAGCAACCCTCGACGAGCGTGTACATGGCGCGCTCCGCGAGCTTTGCGTTGGCGTGCCCGAGGTCGTGGCATCCGTTGGCCAGGATCGTGGCGTTCACGACCCGGGCCGCGGCGCCTCGCGCGGGCGGCTCGGTGGCGCCGGAGGGCTGCTTGCTCGCGCAGGCGGCGGCAAGGGCGAGCGCTAGGCAGCCCGGGGCTAGGCGCATCCGATCTCCGAGCCATACCACATGCGGTACCGCACGGGTGAGGCTTGCCTGCCCCGGCAGAGCACGCGAAGCTTGCGCGCCCATGGCTCGGCCGGCTCGCGCGCCTCTCCATACCGCTCTTCGCACGCTCGCCCTGTCGTGCATTTTCGCGCTCGGACTCGCGCTGGCCTGCGGCAGCACGGGGGGGAGCGGGAGCAGCGGCGGCGGGTCCGCGTGCACCGACTACTTCGATTCGCTCTTTTCGAGCGGCTGTGTCGGCGGCGTGAGACTCCCAGCGGGCGAACTCGCCCGCATCCGGCCACGCTTCGCCCAGGCCTGCGAGTTCGTTCTGGGGTTGCCCGGCATCGGCTTGACGGCGCAAAGCCTCGAGGGGTGCGTCTCGGAGCGCCAATCCCCGGGCTGCGCCTCCAGCGGCACGGCTTGCGCGCTCGGGGGCAAGGCCGGGGCTCTGGCCCCTTCTCTCCCATGCGTCTCGGACGAGCAATGCCAAAGCGGACGCTGCTCGGCCGGAAACAGCGGCGCCGACGGCGGGACCGTCGTTTGCGGCACGTGCACGGCAGCCGCCGAGATTGGACAGCCTTGCACGGGAGCGTGCGCCGACGGCGGCGCGTGCGTGTTCAACGGCGGGGCGGGAACGTGCGTGGCCGTAACCCACGGTGGCGCCGGAGCCCCGTGCGATTCCTTCCGGGCGCTATGTGCCTCCGGCCTCGTGTGCACCGCGGCGCGCACCTGCGAGGCGCCTGGCGCGGCGGGGGCCACCTGCCGGTTCGATCAAGACTGCCAGTCCCCGCTCGTCTGCCCCACCCACAACGTCGCATCGACGTGCCAGAATCCGGGTCCAGCCGGCACCGCGTGCTCCCAGGACGGACACTGTGCCTCGGGTCTGGGTTGCGACGCCAACACGTACCAATGCGCGACCATCACGTGGGCATCCGCAGGCCAACCCTGCAGCGGCAGCGCGCGGTGTCTCGTCGGCGATTGCCCGTACGCCAACAACCAGGCCGCCGGCAGCTGCCCGGCGGTCGTGTCCGACGGGCAGCCGTGCACGGTCGACTCGACCTGCGACACGTTCGCCAGCTGCGTAGAAGGCGTCTGCCGGCTGACGCAGGCCGGCCTGTGCCCCTGAATCGGGCCCCGCACCGGCCCGTGCCGGTCACGTACGCGTTTCAGTAGAGCTGGATGTCCGATGCCCGACGCAGGGTCATCGACCGGTCACTCCACTTGCCAGTCGGGTGGTCGCTGCTCCGATCGTCCGGCAGCGTCGCGCGGGCGATGCCGCGCGGTTTTCCCGGGCAAAACGGGCCGTCCGCTCCCCCTCGCGTCCCGAGCGCCTGTCTCCGTTTCTTGCAGGCAGCCAGCCTGACGGCCCATGCTCATCGACCGCTCCTTTGCCGAGCTCCTCGACCAACCGGGTTGCGACCCCAGCGAGCGCCGCGCCGATCCGCGGGTTCCGCTCGAGACGGACGTGACCATTGGCGGCGAGAGTTGCCTGGTCACCGGCCTGTCGAGCGATGTCTCCGTGGGAGGGATGTTCGTCGCCACCTTCCGCCCGATGGCCGTCGGGACGCGGGTGTCGGTGCGGTTCCGGCTGCCGACAGGCCACGTGATGGCGGCCGGGGTGGTGCGCTGGACGCGGTCCGCGCGTCCCGGCCTGGTCGCCGGGATGGGTGTCGAGTTTGTCGAGCTGGGTGAGCTCGATCGCGCCGCGCTCGCGCGCTTCTGCGGCGAGCGACCGCATATTCTCGCTTAGGGCTTTGGGGCGGGCGGGGCGGGACGCGCGGCCGAGGTCTTGGGGGCCGGGGCGCCTCCCGCTGCCGGCGACGACGCGGGAGCGGCGGGCGCGGGCGCAACCGGCAGCGCGGCCGGCACGGGCACGGCGACGGGCTTGGCCGCCGAGGGCTCGACCGAGGGCGCCTCGAAGGCGTGCTCGCGGCCCATGAAGGTTTCGCGGCCTGCGTTGCTCGCCGCGTAATCCTGGTCGCAGCCCGCGAGCGCCACCGCGCCCGCCAGTCCAAGAAGAACGATTGCTCGCATGCGGGGCCCTTATACCGCGCAACCCAGACCGAAGCGAGGGATCCCCCCGCGGGGACCGGCGGCGTGGACTACCATGCGTAGGGGTGGAGCCCCCCTGGGTGCAGCTTCGCGACGACGAGCTGCTCGCCTATCGCATTCGTGACCTCGCGGTCACAATCGAGGGGAGCGAGCTCGAGCCGCGCATCGCGAAGCTGTACGGGGAGCTCGAGGCGCGCGGGCTGCGCCTCCGGCCGCCCTGTTACCTGGGCGACGAATGGTTCAGCCCCGCGGGCGTGCCGGCGATCGCCGTTCCTTTTTATCTCGCGAATGCCAGGCTGAAACAGCTCGAGCTTCACCAGATGATGGAAGTCGAGGGCGGCACCCCCGAATGGTGCGCACAGCTCCTGCGACACGAATGCGGCCACGCCTTCGATCACGCGTATCGGTTTTCTTCGCGGCGCAAGTGGCGTTCGATCTTCGGCAGCCCGGACATCGACTACGAACCGGAGAGGTACCGTCCCCGCCCGTACAGCAAGGGCTTCGTGCGGCACCTGCCGAACTGGTACGCACAGGCGCATCCCGACGAAGACTTCGCCGAGACGTTCGCCGTCTGGCTGGCGATGCCTGCCGAGGAATGGCGCGAGCGCTACCGCGGGTGGAAAGCCCTGGAGAAGCTGGAGTACGTGCACGAGTTGATGCGCGAGGCGCAGAAGAAGTCGCCTCGCGTGCGCGGCGGCAGGCGGCGGGCCGACGCCTCGAAGATGCGCTCGACCCTGGCGCACTACTACGCCGCGCGCCGGAAGCTCTGGGCGCAGGACCAGCCGGGGTTTTACGACGTCGACCTTCGCCGCATCTTCGCCGACGCACCAGCAGGGCACGGCACGGCGGCGGCGTTCATGCGGAGGCGGCGCAAGGCGATCGTCATGCGGGTGGCGCTCTGGACGGGCCAGCGCAAGTACGTCGTCGACGACCTCGCGCGAAAGCTCATCGAACGCTGCACGGAGCTCGCGCTCCACGCTCCGAGCGACGAGGTGGCGCTGGCGCTCGACGTGGGAACGTACCTCGGGTCTCTCTTGACGAATCACCTGCATACGGGACGCTTCAAGAGGTCGGTGTGAAGATCCTCGTCCTCTTCGACGTGCACCGCCCGATCGGGCCCGACGAGACGTTCAGCGTCCGGTCGCTGCGAACCGAGGAGGAGAAGCCGACCGAGGCCGACGTGCTCGCGTGCCTGCGCAAGCTGGGGCACGACGTAGAGACGCTCGCGATCTTCGACGAGGTGAAGGCCGTCTTCGATCGGGTCGCGTCGTTCAAGCCGGACGTCGTCTTCAACTTGTGCGAGACCTTCTTCTCGGATCGCGCTCACGAGCCCAACATCCCGGCGTTGCTCGAGCTCATGAAGGTGCCTTACACAGGCGCCGGACCCGACGCCTTGATGCTCTGCAAGGACAAGGCGCTCGCGAAGAAACTATTGGCCTTCCACCGCATCCGCGTCGCGCGTTTCCTCGTATCGGCACGGGAGCGTCCGCTGCGGCGGCTGGGGCGCTTCTCGTACCCGGCGTTCGTCAAGCCGGTCGGCGAAGAGTCGAGCGACGGCATCGCGCGCGCCTCGCTGGCGAAGAACGAAGAAGAGGCGCTCGATCGCGCGCGCTTCCTGCACGAGCGCTTCGAGAGCGACGCGCTCATCGAGGAGTACGTCGACGGGCGCGAGCTGTACCTCGGGGTGCTGGGCAACAAGCGGCTCACGGTATTTCCGCCGCGCGAGATCTTCTTCGGTCAGCCACCGGACGATGACGCCCCGCACGACGCGCCGCGGTTCGCCACGGCCAAGGCGAAATGGGACGATTCGTATCGCAAGAAATGGAAGATACGGAACGGCCCCGCGGGCCCTCTGCCGACGGGCCTCGAGAGGCGGCTCGCGGAGCTTGCTCGCCGCGTGTATCGCATCCTGCACATCCGCGGGCTCGGGCGCATCGACGCGCGCCTCACGGCCCAGGGGGAGGTCGTCGTGATCGAGGCGAACCCGAACCCCTCGCTCGCCAAGGAAGACGACTACGCGCAGGCGGCCGCGCAGGTGGGAATCGGGTACGAGGCGCTCATCCAGAAGATTCTGGAGAACGCCGTTCGATGGAAGGGCGAGACGACGGCGTAGCGCCATCCCATGTTTTTGGAGAGGAGAGCCGCCAAGCCACAAAGACGCCAAGAGTGATGGTTTGAGCACCTGGGCGGCATCGCCCCCACGCGGCGCGTCGTGCGCGCCGGCTGACCAACCACCACATCCCTTGGCGGCTTGGCGGCTCTCCCCTCTCGAAAATGGGTCAATCGTCAGCCGTGCACGTGCGCGCGGTCACGCCGCCGCGTGGGAAGAGCGCTCTTCGGCGCCGGCGCGCTGCAGCTTGATCATTTCTTCGCTGATGGCCCAGAGCTTCTTCTGCGACGCTTCGTTGTACGAGATCGCGCTCGACCTGACCTCTTTGCACTTGGCGAAATACTTGCCGGTGACGCCCGCGACCTCCGGCGACGACGCCAGATACACGCTCGTCCGCGCGCCCGCTTCCGGGGTCAAAAGAAAGGGCCGCCCCATCCGGATGACGAACGCCGTCAAGCCGCCGTAGGTCTGTCCGAATCCCGAGCCGATGGCGCCGGGATGCAGCACGTTGGCCGTCACCTTGCGCGGGTCGAGGCGCCGCGCAAGCTCGTAGGTGAAGAGCACGTTCGCGAGCTTCGATTGCGTGTACGCGCGCCATTGACCGTACCGGTGCTTGGAGAACTGCAGGTCCTCCCAGCACATCCCGGACCCGCGGTGCGCGACGGAGCTCACGTTCACGACGCGCGCGGGCGCGCCCGCGTGAAGCACGTCCAGAAGCTCGCGCGTCAGGAGGAAGTGCGCCAGGTGGTTCACGGCGAAGGTCTCCTCGAAGCCGTCTTCCGTCACGCGACGGGTGGGAACGAGGACACCGGCGTTGTTGATCAGGACATCGAGTCTGTCGTGCCTCGCCTTGAACTCGGAAGCGGCCCGGCGCACCTGCTCGAGCGACGCCAGAATCCGCGACGATGAGCTCGACGTCCTTCGAGCCGGTCGCCGCCTGGATGTCCGCCACCGCGCTCTGCCCCTTTTCCCGGTTGCGCGAGACGAGGACGACACGCGCCCCTTTTTGCGCAAGCGCAAGCGCGGTGGCTCTTCCGACGCCCTGGTTGGCGCCCGTGACGAGAACGGTCTTCCCTTGCATGGCTCTGGGGTGTTTCGATGGCGCAGCGCACCATGTCGTTGCGAACCATCAGCAGCGTCGCATGTGCAGTGCGCTGCCGGGGGCTCGTCAAACGCTACCCCGGAGTCCTCGCCGTCGACGGCCTGGATCTCGAGGTCCCCGGTGGAGAGTGCTTCGGCCTCCTGGGGCCGAACGGGGCCGGCAAGACGACCACCGTGGAGATCCTCGAGGGCCTGCTCGATCCGACAGCAGGCGAGGTCGAGGTGCTCGGGATGCGCTGGTCGACCGACGAGCGCGCGCTTCGCGAACGGATCGGGGTCTCGCTGCAGCAGACGCACCTGCCCGATCGGCTGAGCGTCCGCGAGATCCTGGCCATGTTCCGGTCGTTCTTCGCCAGGGGCCGCGATCCGGACGAGGTGATGCGGGCCGTGTCCCTCGAGGAGAAGCGCAAAGCGCTCTTCGACAAGCTCTCTGGCGGACAGAAGCAACGCCTGGCGGTCGCTTGCGCTCTCGTCGGAGACCCCGAGCTTCTCTTCCTCGACGAGCCGACGACGGGGCTCGACCCGCAGTCGCGCTTGCAGCTATGGGACGTCATCCAGGAGTTCCGCCGCTCCGGGCGGAGCGTCGTCTTGACGACGCACTACATGGAGGAAGCCGAGCGGCTCTGCGATCGCGTGGGCATCGTCGACCACGGCAAGCTCATCGCCCTCGGCACGCCGCGCGCGCTCATCGCGTCGCTCGGAGGCCAGGACGTCATCGAGGTCACGCTCGAGAACGCGAGGCTCGACGAGTCGGCCGCGAGCACGCTGGCAGGTCTCGACGGCGTGCGCGGCGTGCGGATGACCCCCGACGGATTCGCGCTGGCGGTCGAGCCTCTGCACGTGGCGCTCCCGGCGCTCGTCGATCACGTGCGAACCGCGAGGCTCGAGCTCGCGCGGCTCACGACCCGGCACGCGACCCTGGAAGACGTCTTCGTCTCGTTGACCGGGCGGGGGCTGCGTGACTGATCGAACGGGTCGTCGCCCTCGCCGTGCGCTGGTCGAGCTCAGCCTCGCGCGCTTGCGGCTCTTCGTGCGCGAGCCGAGCGCGCTCTTCTGGACGTTCGGCTTCCCCGTCGTGCTCGCGCTGGCGCTCGGCGTCGCGTTCCGCAACCGGCCGCCCGAGCCCGTCGTCGTCGCCGTCGAGGCCGGGGACGGGGCCGACCGTGTCCTCGGCGAGCTCGCGAGCCGCCCGTTACGCGTGAAGGCCCGCCTCGAGGACCCGGAAACCGCCCGCGCCGATCTGCGCGTCGGCAAGGTCGTTCTCGTCATCGCGCCGGGACCACCGCGGACGTACACGTTCGACGAGGCGCGCCCCGAGGGCCACGTGGCCCGCCTGCTGGTCGACGACGTTCTCCAGAGAGCGGAGGGCCGCGTGGATCCGACGCCCGTCGTCGAGGAGCACGTGACCGAGGTTGGCGCCCGCTACATCGACTTCCTCGTCCCCGGTCTCATCGGGATGACGCTCATGTCCGGCAGCATGTGGGGCATCGGCTACTCAATCGTCGAGCTCCGGACGAAGAAGCTCGTCAAGCGAATGATCGCGACGCCCATGCGGCGCAGCGACTTTCTGCTCTCCTTCGTCGTCATGCGCGCGGTCTTTGCGCTGGTCGAGACGCCGGTGCTCGTGGCCTTCGGCTGCCTCGTCTTCGGCATGCGCGCACCGGCCTCGCCGCTGACGCTCATGGCCCTCACGCTGCTCGGAGCCCTGGCGTTTGCCGGCATCGGTCTCCTGGTCGCGTCCCGCGCGCAGAACACGCAGACCGTCGGCGGACTGATGAACCTGATCATGATGCCCATGTTCATCGGCTCCGGAGTGTTCTTCTCGACGGCGCGCTTCCCGGACACCGTGCAGCCGTACCTCCGCGCGCTGCCGCTGACCCAGCTGAACGAAGGCCTCCGCGCCGTCATCAACGAGGGAGCGGGGTTGCGCGCTTCCGCGCCGGCTCTCGCGTCGCTGGCGCTCTGGATGGTCGTGTCCTTCGCCGCCGCGCTCCGGTTTTTCCGCTGGCGCTAGGGGCGTGCCGCCCGCTCCCTCGGGCGCTTCGCGCCTCCGGCGTGCGCACTAGGCCGGCTCGACTTTCCGCCGAGGTCGGAGCACTCTTCCTCGTTGAGGTGGTGCATGAGGGTACCGATTCGGCGCTTGCTGGGGCTGCTTGTGCTCGCGCTCGCTACGGGGCGCTGCGGTGGGCAGGAGTTCACCTTCGGTACAGGCGACGATGCCTCGGCCGATGGGACGACGAGCGGCTCCGGTAGCGACGGCGGTTCGAGCGGAAGCACGAGCAGCGGGGGCAGCGCCTCGGGGAGTGCCTCGAGCGGCGGTTCGAGCGGGAGCAGCAGCTCCTCGGGCTCGTCGAGCGGACACGGGAGCGGCTCCGGCAGCACGTCCAGCGGGGGAACGAGCGGAGGTTCGAGCGGCAGCGGCGCGGGGAGCGGATCGGGAACTTCCACCAGCGGATCCGCGAGTGGGTCCAGCAGTGGGTCCACCAGCGGCTCGAGCAGTGGTTCGACGAGCGGGTCCAGCAGCGGGTCCACCAGCGGCTCGAGCAGCGGTTCGACGAGCGGATTGGGCAGTTCGAGCGGAGGGTCCAGCGGCGGGAGCTCGGGCGCCGGCTCGAGCGGGGGGAACGGATGCGATGCCTCGTGTGGGCCCTACCGCTTGTGCTGCGAGGGCCGGTGCGTCAACCCGGACAACGATCCGCGCAACTGCGGGGCGTGCAACGTCAAGTGCTCGGGCCTCACGCCGTACTGCAACGGCAAATGCGAGGTGACGCCGTGCTCGGTCACGTTGTGCGGCCTCGGCACGCAGTGCTGCGGCACGTCGTGCTGCACCTCCGGGCAGCTGTGCTGCCAGGACGAGAGCGGGGGCCCCATCACGGCAGGAGCCGTATGCGTCACCCCCACGCCGTCGCAGCCCGGCTGCCCGCCCGGATGCGCGCCGCTCTGCGCCTCACCCGGAATGTGAGAGCGGAGCGTTCGACTCTTGGGGCCTACTGGGCCATGACCGAGCAGAAGCCGTTGATGCACGCGTTGCCCTTGTCGCAGCAGTCTGCGCCGGTCGTACACTTCTCCCCCGGCTGCGAGCAATTGGTCGTCGGCGGTGCGTTCGTGCAGACGAGGCCCCCGTCTGCGGACGGCTCGCAATAGCCGTTGCAACACTGGTCCCCGGTCATGCAGGACTGCCCATCGGGCCTGCAGGGCTCGAGCACCCAGAAGCCGCGCGAGTTGCCGGCCAGGAGCTCCTGCGCAGGAAGATAGAACGCCGGGTGGCTCGGGTCGGTTCCTGGCGCAGCGTTGAGGTCGATGGCCGCGACCCAAAGCTTCTTGCAAGTCGTATTGGCCACGAGCGTCGCGTCGTAGCTGCGGGGATCGCTCTGGTACGGGTCCGTCGTGGCGACGTTCCCGTAAAGCCTGCGGCTCGTGAAGATGACCCAGATGTAGCCCCCCGACGAGATGGGGTTCACCGTGGGCTCGTAGTTGAGAAGCGAGTCGGTCGGGTGCTTGGCGTTCGTCGGGAGGTACGGGGTCGCGCCCTTCAGGCCATTGAGCGCGGCGAGCGGCGTCTGCTTGCCCGTGCCGAGGTCCGACCACCAGATCTGAGCCTGGGAGGCGTGCCAGGTCTCCATCTCGGGGCCGCTGTTCTGGTACTGAAAGGCTATGGCGTCGTTCGTGGGGAAGAACGACGGGAACCCGCCGACGTACGTGTTGGGCATCGTCGCGAGCGTGCGCAGATTCGAGAATGCCTTCTGCGGCGGGTCGAAATCGAGCGCGACGAGCGTCGAATTGTTGCCGGTCGTCGTGCCGATGGTCCCCGATACGAACGTGAACGCGACGTGCTTGCCGTCCGGTGAGAAGGCAGGCGTTCCCGCGTTCACCCCGGCGGGCAGGCCCGTCGCCGCCATGGGAGTGGTCGACGTAGGCGGCATGGGAAAGAGCGCCGCCGCCGACCCCGGCGTCGCGATGTTCATGCCGTTGGTGAGCGCCGTCGTTCCGTCGGGAGACAGCGCGGCCCACGGAAAGATGCCGTCGTAGCCGGTGAGCACCGTCTCGGCGTTCCCGTTCTTCAGGTCGTAGACCGAAGTCGTCGGGTAGTGGTCCCCGTGCTGCACGATGAGGCGCGTGCCCCCCGCCGCGACCACGTGGCAGACGCGACACCCGACGCCGCCTGTGCCGTTGACGCCCGCGACCACGGACGGGTACGTCGCTCCCTCGGTGATCGCGAGCACCGCCGCGCCGAACTGCCCTCCGTTGTTGAACGAGCTCTCCAGGGAGTTCTGGACGAGGTGCGTCCCGTACGAGTTGTAGTAGATGGTCCCCTCGAGTCGGCCCGGCGCGATCGTCCACGACTCGCGGATCGGGCCGTACGCCATCCCCCCCTTCGCGACGACCAGGCTGGCCGACAATCGGTCCGGCGGGCTGCCGTTGGGCTGCGGGCCCCCCGCGGTGTTCGTCGCCATGGCCCACACGTCTTGCGGGATCGGATGGCGGATGAAGGGGCCGGTCGTCTGCTGCAAGATGGCCGGTCGCCCGAAGGTACCGGTCCACGAGAACGAGCCGCTCGTCGTTTCGAGCCGGATCTGGATGGCGTCGGCGTCGCCCGTGCTCCAAGACCACTGGAGGAGCGGCGCGAGCAGCCCTCGCGGAAAGACGGTCTGGTCGTAGGGGTAGAGGAACGCGAGCCCCTGGGACAGCCCGGTATTCGTGGGGTTCTGCAGGGCGGCGAGCGTCGCCGGATCGGTGACAGGCGTGCCCAGCCCTTCCCCTCCTACCCCGCCGATGCCCCCGCCCCGGCCAAGCTGGACGGTCGATATCGGAATCTGCGACGACTCGCCCGGCGCGTTCCCGTTCGAGCCGTTCTGTCGTCCCGTGACTTTCACGAAGACCTGACGCGTGACCGTTTGCTTGTTGAGACCGGCGATGATGGTGACCAGGCCCCCCGTGGTCCCCGTCGGGACGAACGTGGCTTGCGTGGAAGGGCCCGCGCCAATCGCCCCCAGGTCGCCGCGGTCGATGGTCCACGCGGCGTTGATCGGCTGCCCGCCGAGCGTCGCCTCGTATAGGACAGTGGGGGTCGTCTGACCGGCGGTAACCGTGATCGTCTGCGGGGCGGCGGGCTCCACGTCGAAGAGGCCCTCGGGGGCGTCGCTCTGCGTGAGGCTGCCGTCCCCGAAGAAAGAGCTCGCGTCGGAGCTGGGCCGCATCGAGCTGTCGCTTGGGGTCGAAGCGTCGCCGCCTGTCCCGGAGTCGCCGCTCACGGAGGCGTCGCTCGACGGATTGAACCCGGCTTTGCTGGATCCGCAGGCCGTGAGCAGGACCGCGGCGACGAGGTACGACCGATGCGGAGTTCTCATCTCGGCGTCACCGCCCGAGGCCTGGTCATTCTTTGCACTCGACCTGCCCGTGCAAGAGGCTTACCCGGCTCGAGAGGCCGCGCTCTCGGTGGCTCCGAGGTGCGCGGAAGCGCGGTCGAACGGAGCTCAGTGCGATCGGTTGGAGCGCTTGTCCGCCTCGATCTCCGCGAGCAGCTCTTCCACGCGCGTCGAGCGATCGAGGCCCTCGTCGTAGAAGAACTTCAGGGCGGGCGCGTGACGCAGGCTCAAGCGCTGCGTCACTTCACGCCGCAGCATGCCCGACGCCCGACCCAGCGACTCGACGAGTCGCATGCGACGGGCGGGGTCGCCGCCACCCTCGAGCAGCCGCACGTACACGCGTCCACTCTTCAGGTCATTCGCCATCTCGACCCGCGTCACGACTGCACCCGCGGCGCCGGGGTCGCGCACCTCGCCGGCGATGAGCGTCGCCAGCTCTTCGCGTACGCCCTCGGCGACGCGGCGCACGCGCGTCCCTCGTTCAGCCGCCATCGCCCTCTCCGTAGAGGTCGTCCCCGAAGGTCACGACCTCGGTCTCCCGGTCGGTCAGCACGGCGTCTTCCTGGGTCTCGGCTGCGTGCGCGACCTGCTGGAGCACCGAGTCGCACACGGCCGCATCGGAAGAGACGACGCTCACGCCGAAGACGGCGCGCTGCAGCCTATCCTGCTCGGCCACCTCGGCGATGGAGACGTCGAAGCGCGCGCGTATACGGTCGCGAAACTTGAGGACCACACGGCGCTTGTCCTTGAGGGAACGAGCGTGCGGGACGTGGAAGGTGAGGCGCAAGACTCCGACGAACATGGCATTCGCCGTAAATCACAGCTTCTGCTCGATCTCCTCGACTTCGTAGCACTCGAGGATGTCCTTCTCTTTGATGTCGTTGTAGCCATCGAGGCTGATTCCGCACTCGAAGCCCTCGGCCACGTCGCGCACGTCGTCCTTGAAGCGCTTGAGGCTGGCGATCTTGCCGTCCCACGCGACGACGCCGTCCCGGAGCAATCTCATCTTGGCGCTGCGGACGATCTTGCCCTCGGTCACCTGACAGCCGGCGACGGCGGTTCCCTTGACCTTGAAGATCTGCCTGACCTCGGCTTTTCCGTTGTGCTTCTCGACGAGCGTCGGCGGGAGCAGGCCTTCCATGGCCGCCTTCACGTCCTCGAGCGCGTTGTAGATGATCGAGTAGAGGCGGATCTCGATCTTGTTTTCCTCGGCCAGGGTCGACGCCTTGCCCGCCGGGCGGACATTGAAGCCGACGATGACCCCCCTGGACGCGATCGCGAGGTTGATGTCGCCTTCCGTGATCGCGCCGACCGCGGCGTGGATGATGGAGAGCCGGACCTTCTCGCCGGAGAGCTTCGCCAATGCCTCGGCAAGCGCTTCGACCGAGCCCTGCACGTCGCCCTTGATGATGACGCGCAGCTCCTGCTGATCGCTCTCGGCGATGCGACGGGCGATGTCCTCCAGCGACACGCGCGCGCTGACCGGGATGAGGCTCTTGGCCAGCTTGCCCTTGCGACTCTCGGCAATCTCCTGGGCCTTCTTGGCGTCCTTGACGGCGTCCATTCGGTCGCCGGCGTTGGGAACCTCGTTCAGCCCGAGGATCTCGACCGGGGTGGCAGGACCGGCCTCTTGCACCTGCTTGCCGTGCTCGTTGGTCATCGCGCGCACCTTGCCGAAGCCGGCGCCCGCGAGGACGAAGTCGCCTACGCGGAGCGTTCCGTCTTGCACGAGCACGCGCGCCACCGGACCACGGCCGCGGTCGAGCAGGGCCTCGAGCACGGTGCCGCTCGCCGGGCGAAGCGAGTTGGCCTTGAGCTCGAGGAGCTCGCTCTGGAGCGCCACCGCTTCGAGCAGCTTGTCGACGCCCTCGCCCGTGACGGCGCTGACGTTGACGAAGAGCGTATCGCCGCCCCACTCCTCGGGGACGAGGCCCTGCTCGCCGAGCTCGCGCTTGACGCGCTCGGGGTCCGCGTTCGGCTTGTCGACCTTGTTGACCGCGATGATCATGGGAACCTTCGCGGCCTTGGCGTGCGCGATGGCCTCCTTGGTCTGCGGCATCACGCCGTCGTCGGCGGCGACGACCAGGATGACGACGTCGGTCACGCTCGCGCCACGGGCGCGCATCTGCGTGAACGCCTCGTGACCGGGGGTATCGAGGAACACCACCGTGCCGTTCGGGGTCTCGACCTTGTAAGCGCCGATGTGCTGGGTGATGCCGCCGGCCTCGCCGCCCGCGACGTTGGCCTTGCGGATCCTGTCGAGCAGGCTCGTCTTGCCGTGGTCGACGTGGCCCATCACCGTGACGACCGGCGGGCGGGTCGTGACACCGTCGGCCTCGGGCGCGGCCTCTTCTTCTCCGCGCGCCTCGGCGATGTTCTGCTCCTCGCTGCGACCGACGTCCTGGACTTCCCAGCCGAATTCTCCGGCGAGAATCTTGGCGGTGTCCGCGTCGAGCGTGGTGTTGATGTGCACGTTGCTCATGCCCATCGAGAGGAGCTTCATCAAGACCTCTGTGGCCTTGAGGCTCATCTTGCCGGCCATCGCCTGGAGCGTGACGTCGCCCTCGATGCGGATGACCTTCTTGTGGGCGCTCATCTCCTGCGTGGAGACCATCGACGGCTTCCTGGGCATCATCGGCCCGGACGGGCGTCGTCCTCCGGCGCCGCCGGTGCTGCGGCCCATCATCGGACGGCCGGGCTGCTGACCCGGGGCTCGCACGTCGCGACGTGCGCTCGGGCCTCCCGCGCTCCCCGCGCGCGGGTCGTACTGCACCCGGCGGGGCATGTTCGGCTGCGTCGAAGCCGTCCGCGACGACCCGGCGGCGGGCGCAGGCATGGGGACGCCTGGACGGCCTGTCCAGTATTCGACGCCCGTCTTCGGGGCCCCGGTGGGGCGCGCCGGCGGCCCGGACTCCGGGGTGGGTGCGGCGGCGGGCGGCGGAGACGGGCGCGCGACTTTGGGCCGAGAGCTCGGGGCCGGCGGAAGCGGCGACGGCGCGATGACCGGCTCTTGCACCGGAGCCGGAGCGGCCGCGGCGATGGTGTCGTCGGTAGGACGCTCTGCCGTGGGGGGAAGCTCGGGAGCCGGCGGCGGCTCGGCCGCGGGCAGGATGCGTGCGCTGGCACGGTCGCGCGGCACCGCCACCGGCGGCGACGGCTCGACCGCACGGCTGCTCTTGCGCTCCTCGGGAATGGGCAGGCGCCCGCTTTCGCGCTCGTGCACCTCGCGAGCGAGGATGGGCTCGGGAGCGCCGTGACCGTTGTGCTCGGGGGTCGTCATGACGTCGTCGAGCGCACGCACGGACGGGGCCGGGGCAGGCAGGGACGCGCTCGAGGGCGGCTCAGGCGGAGCCACCTGGGTGGTCGAAGAGCCCGCCTTGGCTATCGCGCGGCGCTTGATGACGCGACCGTCGGAGCGAATGCGCTCCTCGACGACGTCGTGCGTACGCTGCTTCTCGAGGTGGCGCTTCACCCGCTCGACTTGTTCCGGTTCGACGGAACTCATGTGATTGCGTACGTCGGCCACGCCGATGGCCTGGAACAGTCCAACGACCTGTTTCGGGTCGAGGTTCAACTGCTTCGCCACCTCGTAGACGCGAACCTTGCTGCTCATCGAGCCTCCGGACGTCTGCATCCCGTACTTTCTCCCATTCCCATCGCCGCGACGCCTGCGTCGGCCATCGCGCGGAGAGCCTTCAGCTCCCCCGCGATGCCGGCGTGGCAAACCGCACAAATTGCTACTGATTGTTCGCCAAGCAAGGCCCCGAGCTCGTTTTTCGTCTTCCAGGCGACCACGCGGCCGCTCGCCACCGCGGCTCCTACTTCGAGCGTCCTCGCGACGCTACCCGCGTCGGCCGCGACCAAGAGCAGCGCCGGACCGCGACGGAGCGCATCGCTCGCCGCCTCCGCGCCGATCGCGAGCGCGTGCGTGCGTCGCGCCGCGAGGAGCAACCCCACCATGCGCCGGTCGCATGCGGCGACCAAGCGTGCGCCGAGCTCGCGCGGCGTCACCTCGAGCCGATTGTCGTGGAACGCGCGCGCGAGCCCACGCGGGGCGCGCTCGAGGCACGCGACCCGCGGGTGAACGTGAGCTCCGCGACCGAAAGCGCCGCCGGCGAGGTCGAAAGCCACTTCGCCCTCTTCCACGACCATGCGCACCGTGGCCGCGGCGTCGTCTTGCGCGCGGCAGCCCACGCACGTCCGCACGGAGGCGGCGCGCTCGCGGGTGGGCTTGGACTGCATGAACGTAGGCTCCAACGGTCTCTTCTCCGGTTCAAGTCTGCGGTTGCTGCGTCGCCTCGCGCGCCTTGGCGGCCGCTTCGCGACGTGCCGCCTCGATCGTCTTCGCATCGGTCGTCAAGAACTGCTCGGCCCCCTGCTTGATGGCGCGCGCTTTCTTGATACCGAGGCCCGTCTTGATGGCCAGTTTGTCCTCGTCTTCTCGCAGAATGTCCTCGACGGTCCTGTACCCGGCGTCCTCGAGAAGCTGAACGGTTCGCTCGCCGACTCCGCGGATGAAGAGCAGCCGCTCGCGCTCGGTGAGCGGCTCGGTGCGCGACGAGGCCGCGCGGATGCGCTCCTGGCGCAACCGCTCCATGGTCGACTCGGCGTTCGTCCGGATGCGGGTCGCCGCCTCGGCTCCGCCCAGACCGGGCATGGCCGCGAGCTCCTGCTCGCTCGCCTCGGCGAGCTCCTCGAGCGTACGGAACCCGAGCCGGTACATGCTCCGGGCGATGCCCTCGGTCACCCCCTCCACTTGCTGGAGTTGCGCGACCGCCTCCTCCTCCATCTGTTTGAACTTGCTCTCGCTGATGATGTCGAGCTTCCACCCCGCGAGCTGCGCGGCCAGGCGCACGTTCTGGCCCTTGCGACCGATGGCGAGACTCAGCTTCTCGTCGGGGACGACGAGCTCCATGCGACCGTCCGCCTCGTCGACGATGACCTTGCTCACCTCGGCCGGCTGGATCGCGGCGCAGACGAAGCGTGCCGGATCGCGATCGTACGGAACGATGTCGATCTTCTCCCCGCGCAGCTCCTGCACGACGGCCTGCACGCGCGCGCCCTTCATTCCGACGCACGCGCCCACCGGATCGACGTCCGCGTCGCGGCTGGTGACGGCGATCTTCGAGCGGGCGCCCGGCTCGCGGGCGCACGCGACGATCTTCACGATGCCCTCGTAGAATCTCGGGGACCTCCGCCTCGAAGAGCTTCTCGACGAGGCGCGGATCGTTGCGGCTGAGGATCACCTGCGGCCCGCGGGCCTCTCGGTCGATGTCCTTGACGTACGCGACGATGCGATCGCCGGGGCGGTAGGTCTCGCGGGGCGTCTGCTCCCGGAACGGCAAGATACCCTCGGTGCGCCCCAGGTCGACGATGAGGTTGTTGCCCTTCTCGAAGCGGCGGACGACACCCTTGATGAGCTCACCCTTGCGGTCCTTGAACTCGTTGAAGATGAGGTCCCGCTCTTCGTCTCGAACGCGCTGAATGAGGACCTGCTTGGCCGTCTGCGCCGCGATACGCCCGAAGGCCTGCCGCGCTTGCTTGACGCGCAGGATGTCGCCGTAGTCCTTGTCCTGCTCGGCGGCCTTCTTGGCGTCGTTCGGGTGCCAGAAGATCTGGAAGCCGAGCTCCTCGCTCATCTCGGCCTCGAGACCCAGGCGCTGCGCGTCCTCCATGGCGATCTCGCGATCGTCATCGGCCACGTCGTCCACCACGGTCATGTACTGGAAGAGGTCGACCTGCCCGGAGTCCTCGTTGAACCGAGCCTCGAGCTCGCGATTCGGGCCGAAGACGCTCTGGGCTGCCTTGAGGATGGCCTCCTCGACGGTCTTGACGAGGCGCGCTTTGTCGATCCCTTTGTCCTTGGCGACCATCTCGATCGCTTGAAGGAGGGTGAGATCTCCGCCGGTCTGTTGCTGTTGAATCGCCATTGGTGTCCTCAGTGCCTGCTCTGCTTGTGTCTCTTCTCGTCGGTTCCGAATTCGAAGACGAGGTGCGCGCTCTCGACCGACGAGAGCGGCAGCTCGCGGGCGGGCTTGTTCTCGGCCGCGCGTATCCGCAGCGTGTCCCCGACCACGCCGTCGAGAACGCCGACCAGCACGCGCTGTCCCTCGACGGCCTCCCGCAGCTTGAGCTTCGCCTTTTGGCCCGCGAAGCGGGCGAAGTCGCGCCCGCCGCGCAGAGGCCGCTCGATGCCGGGCGAGCTGACTTCCAGGTTGTACGTGTGCGGGATGAGGTCGGCTACGTCGAGCGCGGGGCTCAGGTCGCGCGAGATGTTCGCGCAGAGCTCGAGGTTCACGGCCGCATCGCGGGTGGAGAGGTTCTGCGCGGCCGCGCCCTGCTTCTCGACGTAAACCCGCAGGACCCAGCCCCCTCGCTCGGGCCGCAGCTCGAGCTCGACCACCTCGGCTCCGTGGGCACGGGCAATCGGCTCGACGACGCGCTCGAGTGCGCTGCGGTCGATTCCGTGGAGGGGGTTGCTGGAGGTGCTCGAGGTGGACATGGGCGAAAAACGAAAAAAAACGCGGGCCCCGGATTGGGGTCCCGCGCTTTGAAAACCACCAAACTGGGCGGCGAACCTTACCCTCGGGAAGGGGACCGATCAAGCCCCCTCCGGTCAGAAAGTCGGTTGCGCCTGTCTCTCCCGCGGACGAGGCGGCTCATGGGAGGGGCCGCCAGGCCGCACGCGCCTGCCGCCCACGCGCGGATCGCGCGGGCGGCTTTGGCTTCGGGAAGGGGTCGCCGAGAGGCGGCTAGAAGCCCGGCAGGGGGTTCTTCTTGCGTTCGCCGGGAGCGGCCGGGGCGCCGCCGGGCGGGGCGCTGCCGTCCTTGTCGATGATGATGAACTGAACACGGCGGTTTTGCGCGCGATTCCCGGCGGTCACGTTCGGGACGAGCGGCTTTTCCTGTCCGTAGCCCTTGGCGACCAGCCGGTCGGCGGGCACTCCGTGCTGGACGAGCCAGGCGCGCACGGCTTCGGCTCGCTGCTCGCTCAGGGTCTTGTTGTGCTCGGGCGTGCCGCTGTTGTCGGTGTGGCCCTGGACCTCGACGCGCCTGATCTCGGGATGCCGGATGATGCTGTCGGCGATCTCGGTCAGGAGCCCGAACGACTCGGGGAGTATGACCGCGCTGTCGAGCGCGAATTGAATCTGCTGACGGATCGTGATTTCCGTCCCGGTCACCTTCACGTTGGCGGTCTTGGGCTTCGGCCGCAGGAGCAGGTCGATCGTGTTGTCCTGCCGCGACTTCACGTCAATCGGCTCGACCAGGACGAGATACCCGTCAGCGGTCACGCTGACCTGCGCGGTCCCGGGCGCTACGCCCTCGAACTTGAAGCCGCCGGACGGGTCGGTCGTCAGGCGCAGGTCCTTGCGCTGCGAGTCCTCGAGGACCACCTGGATGCCGCCGAGCGCCTGGTTGTTCTCGGCCGAACGAGCGTGTCCGACCACCGTTCCGACGCGCGGAAGCGCGTCGAGCGGGCAATCGACGTTGACGTTGGCAGCGTCCTTGGGAACGGTCACGTCGCAGGCGCCGGGCTTGAAGCCCTCTGCCTTGATGTCGAGCGTGTACTGACCGGGAGCCGAATCGTCACCGAACTTCCCGTCCGGGGCCGTGGCCACGGGGGCCAGCTCGGGGTGATCGCGGTACGAGAGGATCGCGCCCTGGATTGGCTCGTTCTTGTCTTTCTCGTGAACGAAGCCCACCACGTGCCCACGAGGCGCCGCCTTCTCGACCAGCTTTTCGACCGTCTTCGTCTTGATGACGGGCGGCCTCTCCCAGGTGTCGACGGCCCACCCGGCGCCCAGATACAGCGTCCACGGCGGCGTGGGCGCCAGCTCCTCGAGGAAATCGTTCATGCCGCCCAGGCCGACGTCGACGGCGAGGAGCAGCGAGAAACCCGCCTTCCACGGGAGAAAACGGCTCCCGAGGGTCAGGGTGGCCGGCACCTGCGAGTCGTTGGCCAGGCAGTGGTCACCGCTCGGGTTGGTGACGTGGCACTGGTATCCCTGGCGGTTGTTCGGCACGGAGATCTTCGTCTCGACGAACGGCCGCACACGCTCCTCGGCGAGAAGAGCCTCGCCGCCGACGAGAATGTCGAACGTGTCGACACGGTTGACCCCGAGACCGAAGCGCTCGATACGAGTCACCGGAACGGACGACATCCCGGCCGCAGCTCCGCGCGCGGTCTCCGTGTCGGTGACGACGGCGGCGGAGTTGTCGACGAAGTAGACGGCGTTCAGGCTGAAACGCAGCGGCACGTGGGACTCGAGCCCGCGCAGGTCGGCCGTCGCAAGCCCGCCGAACTTCGCGCTGGTTCCGCCGCCGTCGAGTCCGACCGACCCCGTGCCGTTGATGAGCCACAGCTCGGTGAAGAGGCCGAGGTGAAAGACGTCTCCGACGGGAGCCACGTACTTCAACCCCAGGTTCATGTCGCCCAGCACCTGGAGGAGCGCCGGCCTGTTCGCCGAATCGCTGTTGGCGTAAGCCAGGACCGAGCCGTACGCGTCGAACGTGCCCGCGCCGAGCTTCGCGAGAGACGCGCTCAGCGAAAGCGTGCCGCCCACGTGATTCATCGTGTCGCTGGTGACCGCGCCGCTGTTGCACGGAAACGACGACGTGCAAAGAAACCCGGCCTGGAACCAGTCGGTCACGAACCCCAGCCGGAATTGCCCGGGGGCGCCGGTCTGGGCGTGCTGGGTCTTCACGAGCCCCGTTCCGCCGTTGAGGGTGTTTTGCTCGCTGACGAACCGATCGCGCTCGGCCCATTCGGCTGTCTGGGCGGCTTCGTCGACATCCGGAGCTTCCGCCGCGGCACCCTCGGCGGGAGCGGCCGCCGGCGCAGCGGAAGGCGCGGCTGGAGCTCCCGGGGCCGCCGCGGCCGGAGCGGCCGGTTCGGTGGGTGCCGCCGCGGGCGCGGCGTCACCGGCTGGCGGCGACGGCTGCGCGTGAGCGCCAGCCGTGACGAGAAGACCCGAGAAGACAACAGCCAAGAGAAAGCAGCGAGCACCAAGCGACGAGCGGCTCATGAGATGTTCTCCGAGAGGCCTTCCCCCAGCGTCAACGATTGCCGTTGGACGCCTCAAGCGTCCTAGTGGCGTCGGACCTCAGCCTTGTATCACCAAGTTGCGACGATTCTCCAGGTCCGTTCGCATGGCTCGGGGCTAATGGCCGAGAAGCGACGCAGTTGTCTTGGGAACACCGTCGGTGGCGGCAAATGCCAACCCACGAGGCCTGCCGCGCGCCCGTAGACTAAGCTTTGCAAGAACATGGCTCAACGCGGTCGCATTCTCATCGTGGATGACGAGGCGAACGCCCGTGGTGCGCTGAGCGAGATCCTCCGCGAAGAGGGTTACGCAACGGAGACCGCGGCCGACGGCTTCAAGGCGCTTGGAAAACTCGAGGAGTTCGCGCCGGACGTGATCCTGACCGACCTAAAGATGCCGGGGCTCGACGGAATCGCGTTCATGGAGAAAGCGCGGAGCGCGGCGCCCGGATCCGTGTTCGTCGTCATGACGGCGTTTGGAACGATCTCGAGCGCCGTCGAGGCGATGAAGAAGGGGGCGGAGAACTATCTGCTCAAGCCCCTCGACCCGGAGGCTCTCGGCGCAGTCGTCGACCGCGCGATGGAGAAGTCGAGGCTCATGCAAGAGGCCGTGCGCCTGCGCGACCGGCTCCGCGAGCGCAATGCGTTCAGCCACGTCATCTCGGCGGATCCGAAGATGAATGCCGTCCTCGACCTGGTGGCCCAGGTGGGCCCCAGCAAGGCGAGCGTTCTCGTGACCGGCGAGAGCGGCACCGGCAAGGAGCTGATTGCCGAGGCCATTCATCTGGCTTCCCCCGCGCGCGAGCGCTCCGTTCGTACGCCTGCACTGCGCAGCGCTGAGCGAATCGCTCCTCGAGAGCGAGCTCTTTGGGCACGAGCGCGGCGCGTTCACCGGCGCAGTCGGACGGCGCGAGGGGCGCTTCCGGCAGGCCGACGGTGGGACGCTATTCCTCGACGAAATCGGCGAAATCTCGCCCGCCGTTCAGGTCAAGCTGCTCCGATTCCTGCAAGAGAAGACCTTCGAACGCGTGGGCGGAAACGAGACGCTGAAGGTCGACGTCCGCATCATCGCCGCCACCAACCGGGACCTGCTCGCCGAGATCAGGAGAGGCGGGTTTCGCGAGGACCTCTTTTATCGTCTCAACGTGGTCACCGTCGAGCTACCGCCCCTTCGCGAACGGCGGGGCGACATCTCCGCGCTCGCGAGCTTCTTCTTGCGGCGGTATGCGGCCGAGAACGGGAAGGTGATCGAGACGTTCGCTGACGACGCGCTCGCGACGCTGCTCGAGTACCGCTGGCCTGGAAACGTCCGCGAGCTCGAGAACGTGATCGAGCGCGCGGTCGTGCTGTGCGACGGCTCGAGAATCGACAAGAGGCACTTGCCCCCGAGCCTCGTGCCGGCCGAGGAGCGCGACGGGATACCCCCGGTTCCCGGCTCCACCATCGCGGAGCTCGAGCGCTACGCGATCCTCAAGACGCTCGAAGCGTGCGGTGGCTCGACGTCGAAAGCGGCCACGGTCCTCGGCGTCAGTCCGCGAAAAATTCAATACAAGCTGCATGAATACGCGACCGACTCGAAGGGAGAGAGCGCCGGAGGGCTCCCTGCACGCCGGCCGATCGGGGAGAACGGTTCGTGAGCGCGATCGACTCGAAGGGAGAGAGCGCCGGAGGGCTCCCTGCACGCCGGGTCGTCCTGCGCGTCTCGGGACTGGCGAAGCGATTTCCCAAGCCGTTCACCCGCAAGGTCGTCACGGCCGTGAACGGAGTGTCGTTCGAGGTGCACGCCGGCGAAATCTTCGGCTTCCTCGGTCCGAACGGAGCCGGCAAGACCACGGTCATGAAGATGCTCATGGGCCTCATCGCGCCGAGCGGCGGCACGATGGAGATCCTTGGGGCGCGCGCGCCGTCGCCCCCGACCATGGCCCGGGTGGGCTTCCTACCCGAGAACCCCTATGTGTACCCGTACCTGTCGCCACGGGAATTCGTGACGCTTTGCGGGCGGCTCTCCGGGCTCGGGGGCAGCGCGCTTCGCGACAGCGCGGTCCGGGTCCTCGCGCGGGTGGGAATGGGCACCGCGATGGACCGGGCCGTGCGCACGCTGTCGAAGGGGATGCTGCAGCGCGTCGCCCTTGCCGCGGCGCTCGTACACGATCCGGAGCTTCTCGTCCTGGACGAGCCGATGAGCGGCCTGGATCCGGTCGGACGAAAAGAGGTGCGCGATCTGATTCTGGAAGAGAAACGCCGCGGCAGCACGGTGTTCTTCTCGAGCCACATCCTCAGCGACGTCGAGAGGCTCTGCGACCGCGTGTGCATCCTCCGGAAAGGCGAGGTCGTCGTGGCCGGAGCGCTCCGAGACCTCCTGTCGGCCGGGAACCGGCACAGCGAGGTCACCGTGGGCGGCGCGAGCAAGTCCTTGCGCGACGCGCTGGCAAGCATCGCCAGCGCGACGCGCGAGGTGGGGGACTTGCTCGTGATGGACGTGGAGGGGGACGAAGCCGTGCGCAACGTCGTCCAGCGGGCGCTCGCGGACGGGGCGCGCCTCGAGAGCGTCACCCCGAGGCGCGAGACCCTGGAGAACCTCTTCGTGCGACGAGCGATTTGATTGTGTTCGAGGGGAGCGCCGCCGCTCCCGTCGAGCTCCCAGCCGAAACACTAGAACGCAGCTGCGACGGCTTCGACGGTGGCGACGAGCAGATCGGCCTCGGCCGCCCACTGCAAGGCCTGGCGCTGATCGAGCGCCACGCCATGGAACTCCGCCGCATCGAGCGCCGCGATCACCTTCTGCGCCAGCGCGTCGCGCCACTCTGTGACGGCGGTGAGAAACGCGACCGCGTTCTGGTACTTCGTGTCATTCGTCGGATCGCCGCTGGCAAGACCCGCGGTCGAGATGCGCAGCGAGGCGAGGGCGAGCGGCCCGACCGGCGCGTTGATCCTCTTGTATGCGCTCGCGAGACGCTCGAACGCCTCGGTGTGAGGCTTGAGCGAAGCGGGGAGGGTATTTTTCTTCACGACCTCCGTGAGGACGCGCCCGTCGGAGACGTAGTCGTCGGTGAGGCCCGCCGCGGACAGGATGGTAGGACGGATGTCGGTGTGATCCGACCAGACGTCGTCCGCGACGCCCCTCGCCTGGATGTCCGGACCGACAATCCCGAGCCAGGTGTGCGTGATCTCGCTCTGGACCCCGCCGTGATTCCACGCAAAGCCCGCGTTCTCCTGCACGTCCGGGCCCGACGTCTGGAAGAAGTAATCCGCGTCGCCGAACATGACGAAGCTCGGAGTGCGCTGGGGATCGCCCGTGACCATGTGGAGGAGCTTCAGCTCCGCGAGGTCGGCGAGCGCCACCGTGAGCTGGTCGGTATTGCCCGTGATCGGGCTGACGGCCGTGAGCTTCGCCGCAGCGCGTTCGTAGGCGCGCGCAATCGGCGTGCCCGGCGCCTGGTTCCCCGAGACGTAGAAGACGGGGACCATGTCGGAGTGGATGTCGAACGGCGTCGCGGCGAGCGACGGATCGACCTTGGCAAGCAGCGACGTGATGTTCGCGTCAATCTCCCCGAGCTTCGCGTACGTGCACGGCACGTGAACGCCATCGCACGTGGCGGGGGTGGGCGGACCACCGGCGAAATGGTCGTTCTCGTCGGCGGTGATGACGAAGAGCGTGTTGTCCTTCGTGATCCCGTCGGCGGCGAGCCGCTGGAAGAAGAGGTCGAACGCGTGATCGTAGGCCGCGAGCTGCGCGACGTATCCTTCCTCTCCCGGGCCGAAGGCGTTACCGCCCGGTGCATGGTTGTCGTGAGCATCGGAGATGTACGAGAACGTGATAGGGACGCCGCTCTCCTGCATCGCCGCGACGTACGCGAGCGTCTGGGCGGCGCTGATCCCGCCGAAGCCGGGGAAGCCGGCGATCGACTGGCCGTTCAGATCGGCCAGCGCGCCGCCCGGGCTGATGACCGGGGCCACGAACTTGTGTCCGAAGAGGCCGTTGTAACCTGCGTAGCCGCCAGGCTCGTCGGGGAGCACGTCGGGGACGCCCCCGTTGTCCGCGGAGCACATCGAATCGCCGGCTGCGCAGTGCACCGCGATGCCCTCGAAGTCCGCGACCGCCTGGCTGAAGTTCGCCTTCGCCTCGGCCACCTCGGCGGAGTTCGGCCCGAAGACGGTCAGCAGGTCGCCGGAGACGTTCTCGAGCTCGATGTTGGCGATCGACACCGCGCCCACGTTGCACCCCACCCGCGTGAAGGGCACCCACGGCGCCGGAGCGTTCTTGCCGTCGGGCGTGATCACGTTGAACGACCGGTTCGTCGACGTGTTGACCGGATCCGTCCAGTATGTGAACGAGCTCGCGAAGCCGTCGAAGAACTTCGAGCCGGGCGGCGTGAAGAAGCCGTAGCCGTTGGCGACAGCCTCGCCGTGCCGGGCGCCGTACACACCCGTGAGAGAGGTGACGACGTCGTCGGCCGTATGGGAGATGAGCGGTGTGTGGTGGTTCGAGAGCAGCGTGCCCTTATCCGTGATGAAGTCGAGCAGGTGCGGCATCTGCTCGAATCCGAGGGCACGTTCGGGTTGTCGCGGCGGAAGTGGACGTTGTCGAACTGAATGTAGATGACGTGCTGAACGTCACCCGAAAGCTTGCACTGCGAAGCGCCCGTGGCGAGCGCTTGCGACGTACGACGGACGGTTCCGTCGGCGCTTCCCTGCGTTGCGTCGCCGCCGTGGCGCGACGACTCACCGCCGCAGGCGCTGAATCCCACGGTTCCTGCGATGAAAAACACGTACGTGGCATGTCGATGCATGGGCATCCTCCGTTTCGTTGCCGCCATTGGGTGCGCTCGTTCTAGGAGGACCACGTCGCCCGCCGCGCAAACCTTGTGCAAACTGCGGTCAGGCAATCCGCCACGTGCAGAACGTTTCGCTCGTCGCCGACACGAGTTGGTCACAACGAACGCGCGCCGTTGCTTGACCGACACGAGGGGAGGCTCCGGAAATCGGAGGGGACTGCCTTATCGCCACGTGTCGTCCGCTCCCGTAGGCGCTTTCGCGCCTTGGCGTGCGCCTAGAAGGTGCCGCGCAAGCCGACGACTCCCGGCCCGGCGAAGGGCACCAGGGACACCGGTGGGATCTCCCGCTTGCGGGTCTCGACGTGCTCGGGGACGAACGTCAGCTGAGCGTGGGCGACGCCCCCGACCGCCGCCACGAAGAACGCCGTCGCGAAGGAGTCGCCGACGATGGCGGCATACTGGGCGCGCTGCTCGTAGCTCGGCGCCTCGAGCTGATCGTGCCGCCGGAGGGCGTCGTTGGCCTGCTGCTGCTCGTAAAGCGCCACGCCCGCGGCACCGAAGCTCGCGACCGCGAAGAGAACCTCGGTCGAGAGAAAGGCCCACCCGAGCGTTTCCTGCCCGTTCTGGAACTGCCCCACGCCGAAAGGTACGAGCGCCACCCAGCGCGAATGGCGCTCGGTCACGATCTCGGTGGAAGCGAGCTTTTCGAGCAGGGCGAGACGCGTCGCGGCCTTCTGCCGCTCCCCCTCGGCCTTCGCCTTCTCCTCCTGCACCTTGCGCACCTGCTCGGCCTGCAGCGCGGCCAGCCGGTCCCGCAGGCGCGCACGCGCGTCGATGAAGGCGTCGATGGCGTCGAGGGAGACCCGCAGCGGGTCCGGCTGGTAGTCGGGCCTGTCGAGCAGCAGCTGCTCGAAGATGTGGCCGGCCTCCTCCTTGTTGTCTTCGGCGACGAGAACCGCGCCGAGGTACATGCGAGCGTCCGCGATGCTGTCGGGGTCGGTCAACGGCCTCTTCTTCGGATCGAGCAGCGCGCGCAGCCGAGCCTCGGCCTCGCCGTACTTGTGCGCGACGTACGCACTGTGGGCCTTCTCCAGATCGCTCTGGACGTCGGCCGAGGAGTTGCGGCTCGCGGATACCACCAGGGCCAAGCCCGCGGCTACGAGGAGCTTGCAGCGCAAGCGCACGCCAAACAATCCAACGCCGGGCTGGCGCGCTGCAACCGAATTCTCCGAGTCAGCCGGTCAAAATGCCGCACGAACCGAGTTCCCCGCCTCCAGGCGCACCGGCACCGCGACCTTCGTCTCAATCTGCTGGACCGTGACCCGCTCGAACGCGCTTCCCAGGGAAACGACGTTCGTTCCCGCCCGGACGCTCACCTCGGGATGCTGTACGATCTGGTAGGTTTTGTCGACGTCGCCTTCGATGAGCAGCGTCGCCGGCTTGATGGGGACCGCGATCTTCAGCGTGTCGTCCTTGTCGCCCACGGTCACGTCGCGGCGCACGGGCGTGCACACCCCGCAGCTGAAGGCGAGCGAGTGCGCCTTGCCGTCCAGCGTCAACGAGTCGCCGGTGCTCACGTGGCGCGGAGCGCCCTCGTCCACCGATAGGACGACGCCCATCGAGGGGGTCAGATCGAGCATGAACGTGCGCTCCACCGGTTTGGCGAGCGCCATCGCAGGCGGGGCTGCCGCGCGCGCGGCGGAGGTCGCGCCCGCGGCGGGGTCGACCGCGGTCGGGGCCGCGACCGTGGGCGTGCTCGTCGTCTGGGCGACGGCGACTGCGCTCGGGGCGGCCGACAGGGCCTCCCGGGCCGAACGGCCGCGCAGAGAGCGCCCGATGACGAACGTCGCAGCACCCAGTCCGCCCATCAGAAGCAGCGCGACGGCGGCGCGCTTCATCGTGCGTGTCACCGCCTCGGCGCGGTTCATCCGGCCCACGATTCGCAAGAGGCTCGGATCGCTCGGCGCGTGCGCCAAAGCGCGGTTGTAGTCCCCGGCGGCCGAGAGCACGTCGCCACGCTTGCGCGCAACCGCCCCGAGCGCGCAGAGCGTCTCGATCATGCGCAGAGCATGGCGCTCGTCGTACGAGGCCGGGTCGGCGAACCAGGCCGCGAGCTCGCGCCTCGGCTCCGAGAACCCGACGCGATCGAGCTCGGCGGCGACCGCGGTCCGCACGGCATCGGCGTCAGGGAAGCGCTCGGAGGGTGCGTGCGCCAGCGCACGATCGAGGACCGCGCTCCAGCGGTTTCCGATAGTCGGCCGCTCGCCCTGCGCCTCCGGGTAGCGACCGTCGAGCACACGGCGAAGCACCTGCGCAGGGTTGCTCCCTTCGAACGGCAGGTGGCCGACCATGCACTCGTAGAGCAAGACACCCAGCCCGAATACGTCGGCCCGCGCGTCGACGTCCGCCCCCTCGATCTGCTCGGGCGCCATGTGCGCAGGGCTTCCGAGCACCTGACCGGTCGATGTGACGCCCTGCGCGTCCAGCAGCTTGGCGATGCCGAAGTCGGTCAGCTTGACGACGACGTCATCCGCGGCGTCGTCGATGAGGACGTTCTCCGGCTTGATGTCGCGGTGAACCACCCCGGCGGCGTTCGCGTGAGCGAGGGCCCCCAGGAGCTCGAGGGCGAGGGAGGCCGCGACCTCCGGAGGCATGGCGCCCTGCTTCTGCAGAACCTTGCGCAGGGTCGTCCCGCGCACAAGCTCCACGACGAGGTAGGTCTCCGGCTCGTCTGCCTCGCTGACGTCGAACACCTCGACGATGTTCGGGTGGCGGAGCTTCGCCACGGCGCGCGCCTCGGCGTTGAATCGCGAGACCACTTCGCGCGAATCACGAAGATGCGGGTGGATGACCTTCACCGCGACCTCGCGCCCGAGCCGCTTGTCGCGGGCGCGGTACACGGTGGCCATGCCCCCGTGGCCAATCTCCTCGAGGACCTCGTATTTCGAGAGTTGGGGCGTCCTGCCGGCGCGGGCGGTAGCCTCCATAGCCCCCAAGTCTACCAGGTGCCCCGGTACGGCTGCTACGCTGGAGCGGCCTCCACGGACGCCCGAACCCGCTCGATTAGCTCAGCATGGTACTCGTGGAAGGCGCTCTGCGCGGGCCAGGCCGGTGCGCCCGCGAGCAGCCCACGCACTTCCCCTCGGTCGCCCCAATCCACGGCGACCACGGCCGCTGCGTAGCGCATCGCCCAGTGTACGAGCGGCGAGGTGCCTGCCGCCTTGGCCAGCATCCGGGCGTCGCCTTCGCGGCTCGCGTGGGCGAATGCCCGAGCAAGCGCTCCCAGCCCGCGCCTGAGAAGAGAGATGCGGCGCCGCGCGAACAGCCCCGCGCCCGGCATGGGCAAGGTCTCGAGCGCCGCCGCCTTGCGCATCGCCGTTTCGCGGTCTCCCTCGAACGTGTCGAGCAGCGTTTCGACGAAGAGCCGCTGCTCGAGGGCGGCTTCCCATGCGGGCCCCTTCGCCGCGCGAGCGAGGGCCTGACGGGCAGCCTCGATCCACCCGTAGGAGGCGTAGGCCGTCGCTTGAAGCAGCGGGGCCATGGTCTCGGAGTGGGCGACGCGTTCAATCGAGCCCTCCCACGTCCCGATGACTCGCTCGACGTCGCCCGACATGAGCAGCCGCCTCATGCGCCAGCGGCCCACGAACGTGGGCGTGAACAGCAACGTCGCGAGGGCGGCGAGCGGCAGCAGCAGGCGCGGGTCCCGGGAGATCATGTGCGCCGCCAGGACGGCGCTCAGCGCCGCTATCGCGAGGGGAAAGAACGCGAAAGCGCGCGTGGGGCGGCGCGGGGCGGGCGGCTGCATCTCCGTTAACAAGTAAGCCCTGCCGGGGCGGGCGCAAGGCGAGGAGGGGCCTTTGTCAGACCTTGTCCTTCTCGTCCTTGTATCGGCTCGGATCGCCGATGCCGTGCCGGCGCAGGTACCCGCGCACGTGGGCGCGCTCCATCGCGGCTCGCCGGCCGATCTCGCTGACGTTCCCGGTGCACTCGGCGTATAGGGCGGTGAAGTACTCGCGCTCGAATCGGGCGAGCACCTCGCGTTTCGCGTCCTGGAAGGTGCGACCCCGCGTGGGCGTGCTCTCCGAAGGACCGGCGACGAGCGGTGACAGGTGGGCCGCCAGGTCGATGGGGCCCTCTTTGGAGAACGCGAGCGCGACGGCCACCACGTTGCGAAGCTCTCGAACGTTGCCCGGCCAATCGTGACGCATGAGGCGCTCGAGCGAGTCGCTGGTCACGCGCGAATAGGCGTCCTTGTCGCCGAGGTCCTCAATCATGCGCCGTGCAAGAACCGGAAGGTCCTCCAGGCGCTGGCGCAAGGGCGGCAGCTCGACCTTGAGCTGGGCGACACGGAAATAGAGGTCGCTGCGGAAGCTCCCTGCGTTCACCTCGCGTACCAGGTCGCGACGGGTGGCCGCGATGACGCGGACGTTCACCGGCCGATAGCTGTTCGAGCCGACCGACTTCACGCGCTGTTCGGCGAGCGCGCGCAGCAGCTTGGGCTGCACGTCGAGGGGGAGCTCGCCGAGCTCGTCGAGGAATATGGTTCCGCCCTCGGCCTCGACGAACGGAGACACGCGCTTGTCGACGGCCCCCGTGAACGAGCCACGCTCGTGACCGAAGAGGGCGCTCTCGGCGAGCGATGCGGGTATCGCACCGCAGTCGACGACCACAAACTGCTTGTTCGCCCGCGCGCTCGCCTCGTGAATGGCCTGCGCGACGAGCTCCTTTCCGGTCCCGGTCTCACCGGTGACGAGGACCGTCAAATTGGTCGGCGCGGCTTTCTTCAGGCGTTCGAAGACGCCGCGCATGCCCGGGCTTTGCCCGACGAGAGGTCCGAAGCTGGCGACCTCCGATACGTCGATCTCGCTCGGGCCGGACGGCGAGAACTCCACCATCGAATCGCCGAGGGCGATGTACGCGTGCTTGGTGACGTAGACCTCGCCCACACGCGTGTCGCCGATGAACGTTCCGTTGCGCGATCCCAGGTCGCGCAACCGCACGCCGCGCTCGGTGGCGACGAGCTCCATGTGCACGGCGCTGACCTTGCCGTCGTCGAGGACGAGGTCGCACGCCTCGTTGCGGCCCACGACCACGGTATCGGGGCCGACCTCCAGCTCCTTCTTGGAGCCTGTGCCCTTGGCGACCGCTAGTTTGCCGCCGCGGACCTCGATCCGGCCCCTCGTGGCGATGGTCGAATCCACCACATCATCTTTACCATGGTTTGTCCTGGCCCCGCCGGCGCCAGAGACGCAAAATAACGCTGGACCTTCTCGGCGCGGGCGCTAACGCCGACCTTCTCGGCGCGGGCGCTAACGCCGGACCTTCTCGGCGCGGGCGCTAACGCCGACCTTCTCGGCGCGGGCGCTAACGCCCGACCTTGAAGACGCCGCCGACGCTGCTGCCGGTGAAGGTAGGCTCGGTAGCGTCGCCGTCGTCGCTGCGTGCGGGCAATGTGCGCGGTCGCCGGGTCGGGGCGTCTCCCATTTGACGACAGACCTTGCGCCAGGCGAGGAGCGCCTCGTTCGCGCTGCCGTAGCGGTCCTCCCGCGTGCGGGCCATCATCTTGGCCAGGAACCGCTCGATCGAGCCGGGCCATTCGTCACCCGTCGTGGCCGAGAGCGTCGGAGGCTCACGGTCGAGCTTCAAAGCGATGAGGGTTAGCGCGTTCTGTCCCTCGAACGGCAGCCGCCCCGACAGCGCTCGGAACGCGACCGCGCCCAGCGCATAGAGATCGGCGCGCTCGTCGACACGGGCGCTGCCGCGTACTTGCTCGGGCGCCATGTAGGCGAAGCTCCCGAGGGTGGCGTCGTACGCCGTGAGCGAGGGTTCGCTCTTTCGGCGCACGCCCTTGGGCGGCCGCACTTTCGAAACTCCGAAGTCGAGGATCCGCGTTCTCTCCTCCGGCTCGTTCGCGGCGGCTGCGCGCTTGGAGAGGCTGCGCTTCTCGATGAACAGGTTGCCGGGCTTGATGTCGCGATGAATGACCCCGGCGCGGTGCGCGTCGGCGAGCCCACGCAGGGCGTCGTCGACGATGGGCGCGACGTCGGCGAACGAAAGGTACTGCTCGCGACGCAGGCGCTCGTCGAGAGCCTCGCCCGACAGGAGCTCGAACGCGATCCACGGACGGCCGTCGGGGCCCTTGCCAGAGCCGAGAATCGCCGCGATGTGCGGAGACTTGATCTGGGCGGCGATGGCCGCTTCGCGATCGAAGCGGGCGAGCAGGTCCCTGTCTCGGGCCGCCTTGTCGTTCAGGACCTTGATCGCGACTTTTTCGCCGCGCTTGCCGTCGGCCGCGTAGACCTCTCCCATACCCCCGGCGCCGATGAGGCGGCGCATCGTATAGATGCCCCCCACCGTCGTGCCCACGAGGGACGGATCGCGCGACATCCCACGGCGAAGGCTAGCACGTCGAGGCGGGGCCGTAGCGTGCGCTTGCCCTGCCCCCCCCGCCAGGCCTTGCGACGGACGGGGTCTCGTCTAGCCTACGCGCTCATGCGCACAGAGAAGGACGTCGAAGCGTACCTCCGGGAGCTCGGACGCCGGTACCGCGGCGTCGACGATCAGCCCTGCACGTTTCTCGTGGAGTCCAGCGGGGGAATGCCGCCGGTCGCTCTTCGCGTTGCCCCGCCGCTCGTCGTCGTGCGTGTTCACGTCGGCGACGTCCCGCGCGATGCAGGCGAGCACGGCGATCTTCTCCGCAAGCTCCTCGAGCTCAACGCGCGGCAGCTGCTTCACGCGAGCTACGGCCTGGACGGCGAGCGCGTCGTCCTGTCGAGCGCCCTCGAGCTCGAGAACCTGGACTTCAACGAGCTACAAGCCACGCTCGACGAGATCGACATGGCTCTCGCGCAGGACCTGCCCGGGCTCGTCCGTGCCGGCGCATCGCACGCTCCCGCGAAGGGGAGCTGAGAGACACCGATGGGTATTTTCAGCCGTCTCGCGCAGCTCATCAAGAGCAACCTCAACGATCTGATCAGCCGCTCGGAAGACCCCGAGAAGATGCTCAATCAGGTCGTTCTCGACATGAACAACCAGCTCGTCGAGGCCAAAAAGCAGGTCGCGGCCTCGATCGCCGACGAGAAGAGGTTGGCCAAGCAGTTCGAGCAGGAGACGGCGAACTCCCAGGAATGGGAGCGCCGGGCGATGATGGCGCTGCGCGCCGGCAACGAGGAGCTCGCGAAAGAGGCCCTCGGCCGCAAGCGCGAGCACGACGACCTGGCGACGACCTACAAGGAGCAGTGGACCAAACAGAAGACCGCGGTCGACCAGCTCAAGAAGGCGCTGCGCCTCTTGAACGACAAGATCGAGGAAGCCAAGCGAAAGAAGAACGTCCTCATCGCGCGGAAGAAGCGCGCCGAGGCTCAGCGCGCCATCCAGGAGACGATGAGCGGCCTGCGCGATCAGAGCGCGTTCCAGACGTTCGACCGCATGTCGCAGAAAATCGACCAGATCGAGGCCGAGGCGGAAGCACAAGGGGAGCTCGCCGACGAGTACACGGGCGACACTCTCGCTTCGCAGTTCACGCAGCTCGAGCAAAAGCACGGCGCTGACGAGGACCTGACCGCGCTGAAGCGCAAGATGGGCATGCTGCCCCCGGAGGAAGCCAAGACGCCCGCGCCGGCGGTCCAGGCCCGGGTCGAGGCTCCGGTGCCGGGTGCAGCCGCGAAGTCCGAGCAAGAAGAGCTGGCGGCCGCCCTCGAGGAGATGGAGGCGGAGCAGCAACAAGAGGAGAAGCGCAAAGCCGGGCGCTAGGTTGTTGGCGTAGCCTTGCAGGGGGACCGCGTGGCCGCCGTCGCTGCTCCGATCGCAGAAGAGTGCCGCACGACTCGGCCGGCCCATACGGAGCCTCCCGAGGCCCTCCTCGAGCGGCTGTCGACCGATCCCGCTCGCGGGTTGACCGAAAGCGAGATCGCGGCGCGGCTGGAGCGCGACGGCCGCAACGAGCTGCCGAAGCCCGAAGGCAAGAGCCCGCTCCTGCAGCTCGCCTCGCAGTTCACCAATCCCATCGTCCTGACGCTTCTCGCCGCGGCGATCATCGCGATCATCGACGGCGCCAGCCGCACGGGCGAGCTGCTCCTCGTTCGTTACGGCGACGCGACGGCGATCCTGCTCATCGTCATCCTCAACGCGCTCCTCGGCTTCTTGCAGGAGCGACGTGCCGAGGCGGCGCTCGCGGCGCTCGAGAAGATGCAGACACCCAACGCCCGGGTTCGTCGCGAAAGCGAGGTGAGGGTCGTTCCCGCCGGCGGGCTGGTCGCGGGCGACATCCTCGAGATCGAGGCCGGCGACGCCGTGCCGGCCGATGCCCGCCTCTTGCAGACGCTCGACCTCGCCGTCGAAGAGAGCTCCCTCACCGGCGAGAGCGTCCCGGTGCAGAAGGACGCGCGCGCCGCCGTGGCCGACGACGCCCCGCTCGCGGATCGCGCGACGATGCTCTTCGTCGGGACGAGCATCGTTCGCGGCAAGGCGCGAGCCGTCGTCGTGGCGACCGGCTCCCGAACGGAGCTCGGGCACCTCTCGGCGCTGATGCAACGGCCGCGGGACCGCAAGACGCCCCTCGAGGAGAAGCTCGAATCCTTCGGCAAGCGCATTCTCTGGGGGTGCCTCGCCCTCGCATCGCTCCTCTTCCTGCGCGGCTATCTGAGGGGTGACCGCAGCTGGCACGAGCTTCTGCTCGAGGCGGTCAGCCTCGCGGTCGCGGCAATCCCCGAGGGCCTGCCGGCCATCACGACGATCACGCTCGCCCTCGGCATGCAGCGCATGGCCAAGCGCGGCGCCATCGTCCGCAAGCTGGCGGCGGTCGAGACGCTCGGCTCGGCCACCGTCATCTGCACCGACAAGACCGGGACGCTCACGCAGAACCAAGATGACCGTTCGCGAGGTGTACGCCGGCGGGGCGCGCTACCACGTGACCGGCGTCGGCTACGAGCCGAACGGCGCGATCCTCGACACGATCGACCAGCGCGTCGAGGCGCCCGAGGGAGCCCTGCGCGATCTTCTCGCCACGGTCGCCCTCTGCAACAACGCGCTCCTCCAGCAGACGAGCGAGGGCTGGCGCGTCCAGGGAGACCCGACGGAGGGTGCGCTGCTGACGCTGTCGGCCAAGGGCGGCCTGCCGCGAGAATCGGTCGCCAGCTCCAACCGGGTCCTGCGAGAGCTGCCGTTCGACAGCGACCGCAAGCGGATGACCATCGTCGCGCTCGACGAGATGGGCCGCGAGATCGTGCACTCCAAGGGCAGCGCCGACGTGCTCATTCCCCTTTGCGCCACCTACGAGACGGACGCCGGCCCCCTTCCGCTCGACGATACGGCCCGCGGCAAGATCCTCGGCGAGGCGGAGCGCATGAGCGGGGAGGCTCTGCGCGTGCTCGCTGTGGCGCGGCGCGATCTGGCCGAAACCGTCGGCGAGCTCATGGCCGACGGCAGCGCGGAGATCGAGGACCGGCTGACGCTGGTCGGCCTGGTGGGAATGATCGACCCGCCGCGCGAGGGCGTGAAGGAGGCCGTGAGGCTCTGCGCCGAAGCGCACGTACGGGCGGTCATGATCACGGGCGACCACAAGCTCACGGCCGTCGCCATCGCGAAGGAGCTCGGACTGTGGGAGGACGGCGCGCTCGCGCTGACGGGCGCCGAGCTCGAGAAGCTCTCCGAGAGCGCCCTCGACGAGCTCATCGAGCACGTGCGCGTGTTCGCGCGGGTCACCGCCGAGCAGAAGCTGCGCATCGTGGCGGCGTTCAAGCGCTGCGGGCACGTCGTCGCGATGACGGGCGACGGCGTCAACGACGCTCCGGCGCTGCGCGAGGCGCACATCGGGGTCGCCATGGGACGGGATGGCACGGACGTCGCGCGCGAGGCGGCCGACATGGTGATCGCCGACGACAACTTCGCGACCATCGTCGACGCCGTCCGCGAGGGGCGCGCCATCTGGCGCAACATCCAGAAGTTCATCTTCTTTCTCCTGTCGAGCAACGCCGGCCTGCTGGTCGCCGTCTTCGCGGTCAGCTTCTTCACGGACCTCGAGCCGCTGACGCCGCTGATGATTCTCTGGATCAACCTCGTGACCAACGGCCTGCCGGCCCTCGCGCTCGGCGTCGACCCCCCCGACCCGACGCAGATGCGCGAGCCGCCGCGCGCTCGCACGGCCGGCCTGCTCGCCGTGCGCGATTGGCTCGGAATGGCCTTCGTCGGCGCATGGATGGGGGGGGCGGCGATGGTCTGTTACCTGCTTCCGCTCGCGCCGGCCGACCCGCTCGCGCTCAAGCACGCTCGCGCCATCGCCTTCTCGCTGCTTGCGCTAAGCCCCCTGCTCCACGCCTTCAACTGCCGATCGTCCACCGAGTCGATCTTCTCGCTGCGGCCCGTCCTGCCCTGGGCCCTGGTCGGCGCGGTGCTCGCCAGCGCGGCGATCCACCTGGTCGCGGTCCTCGTGCCGGGCTTGCAGCCGGTATTCCAGACGTTCCCGATGACCGCCGGCGAGTGGGGCCTTCTCCTCGTGCTCTCGGCGTCCATCATCCCGGCCGTCGAAGGGTTGAAGCACGCGAGCCGGCTCCTCGGGAGAGCAAACGCTTGACGAGTGCCCGCACACCAATTCTAGTGCGGCTGCCGTCGACGTGAAGCGCCGGCGCGGGGGACTTCCTATGGCGTTCTTTCGTTGCACGCCCCTTGCCTTCGTCGCGCTGGGTGTCTCCTCGTGCGCCGGGGAGCCTCGTGTCCTTCCTCCCCGAACCCCGCCCGAGCGGCAAGTGCCCAACGTCGCGTTGCCGCAGAGAGCGCCCGCCGGCGGTGAGGGTCGCGTCGTTCTCGACACCACCGACGGCCCCATGCGCGTCACCGTGCAATCCGACCCGACGTTCGTACCGACAGGCTTCGACCGGCCTCCGTCCCGGGTGGGCGAGCTATGCATCACTCCGTGCGTCGCGGATCTGCCGGTCGGGCGCTACCGGCTCTTTCTCTCTTCGACGACCGCCGAGGCTACCGGTGATACCGACGATCTCACCCTCGGCGCCGGCCTCACTGTCTACCGGAGAGCGCCTGGGAAATACGAAACGCCGAGCTTCTCGAACGCACTCCCCCCTGCGCTCCTCCTCTCTGTAAGCGTCCTGGCCGTCTCCCTGGGGACGATGTTCGGCTCCCTCGCGATCGCCACTGGCGACTCGAGAGCGGCCACGGGGTCGCTCATCGTCGCGGGTCTTGGCGTGGCGGGGTGCATCGGTGGGGGCATCTGGCTTTACGACGCGCGTCGGGCCATCCAGCAAAATGGCGCGACGACCACTTGGCAGGAAGCGACACCCTGAACTCGAAAGGGACACGAATCATGCGACTGCAATGGGTTGGCATCGCCTTGGGGATCGGCGTCGCGAGCGCCGGCTGCGCTACGCACTTCACCGGAAGCGCCCACATCGAAGGCGGCCGGCCCGCCTGCGAGGCGAAGTGCCGAGGCCAGGGCATGCAGATCGCCGGCATGGTGTACATGGGCGAGTACTCCAGTGCGTGCGTCTGCGAGGTGCCGCGTGGCACGAGCTCGGCCGGCCGACACGAGGTGCTCGCCGCGGCAGCGGGGGGATCCGGCGCGGCAGCGGGCGTCATCATGCAAATGCAGGAAGAAGAACGCCAGCGTCAGGCGATGATGCATTGATCGCGTCCCTCGCCGGCGAACTCTTGCGCGCGCCTGCTATTCTTCTCGGACGCATGCGCCGGCTCGTTCTTTCGGCTCTGTGCGCCGCCGCCTGCGGGTGCGGCGGGGCCAGCGACAGCGCCAAGCAGCCTGCGACACCGACCGCCGACGACGCCGATCCCGGCTTCGCCGAGTACGCGGCCACGCACGGCATCCAGACTCTCTCGGGGGGCGGCGGCGAATCGCCCGAGGTCACGGCCGACGGGCTGCGCCTCGAGGCGCTCGACCCGGCCAGGCCCGTCAAGCTCGACGGCGTCCTCGGCGAGTGGCCGGCGCCGGCCAAGGCGACCACGGTCATCAAGGGCGCGACCAAGAGCGCGTTGAAGGTCGGGCTGCAGTACGACGACACCAAGCTCTACGTCGGCGCCGACGTGACCGACGCCTCGTTCGAAGCCGGCAAGGACCACGTCACACTCGTGCTCGCGGTCCCGGCGCCCGGCGGCGCGTTCGCGACCTACGCGCTCGACCTTTACGCGGGCAAGCCCGGCGAGAGCGAGGGCAGCGTTCGCTTCGGGCGGCACGGAACCGTACCGGGGGCCAAGATCGTCGAGGCGCCCGGGGCCGGCGGGTACTCGCTGGAGGCCGTGATGCCCTTCGCGTCGCTCGGCGAGCTTCGCACGACGCGGGTGGGAATCCGCGGCTTCGCGGCGTACGTCGACGGCGACGGCATCGTCGCGACGGGCCCGTCCGACCTGAAGCACCCCGCGTCGATGGCCTGGATCCCGAGCGAGCCGGAGCTCTCGATGATCGAGCAGCTCCTGCAACCCAAGGGTCTCACGCGGCAGGCCCCCGTGGCCGAGGCCGTCGCCGACCTGACGGGCGACGGCCTTCGCGAGCGCGTCGCCGTGTACGAGCACTACCTGACGATCTGCGGGACGTCCTTTCTGCAGGGCACCGGGTACTTCTTTCGCGATCTCGTGGGGGAGCTCGTCAAGCTGGAGGTGCGAGACGTGACCGGCCGCGGGCGTGCGGACGTGCTCGTGCGGCGCCGCCAGACCGTGGGCGACTCGACCCGCGAATACCTCGAAGTGCTGAGCGCGATGAAGGGCGCCGAGGAGCCGCGGCTGACCTTCGCGCACGAGATCGCGGTGCGCCAGTCGGATCATCGCATCGACAACGCGGTGCACGTCGCGCGGGGCGAGATCGAGGTGACCGCCCTGCCGGCCACGAACTGGGACGCGCTCTCGTACAAGGAGCCGATCGCCAGCGACATCGAATCCATCCTCTTTCCGTGGGGGGGCATCAAGTCGCAGACCTACCGCTTCGACGGCGCGAAGTTCGCCAAGACGCGGGAGGTCTCGCAGCGCGAGGCGTCGTCCGGCTCTGCGCAGCGGGCCGCGCGCGCTGACGACGCGTCGCGCGTCCCGGATCGTCCGCCCGAGCCGGCCACGCCGCGGGTGACGCGGGGCGGGGACCTGGCCGCCGCGATCCTCGAGCAGTACCGCCAGGACCGCGGCGTCGGGGCCCAGGTCGCGCCGCGCGTAGACCTCAAGGTGCACGTGGCCGGGGATGCGAGGCCCGAGCGTGTCGTCCTCCTCGGGCGCGATCTCGTGGTGGTCGGGCCCGGGTTCCAGGGCGGAACGGCGTATGCCTACGTCACCTTGCTCGAGTTCGCCGACGCGAGCGACATCGCTGACGTCTCGGCGCGCGATCTGACCGGCGACGGCGCCGCAGACCTAGTCGTCCGCGGCGTACGGCACCGGCAGTCGGACCACGGGGCCGTGGATGTCGAGCTGATGCTCGTTTACCAGGTCAAGCCCGAGGGCATCACGCGCATCTTCGGCATCGAGACGGCGCGCGAGCAATCGCGCAAGCGCATGCAGGGCCTGGTGCAGTTCATCCCCGCGGCGGGCGGCAAGACGTTCGACATCATGTCGGCTCCCGGCCGCGCGGTGGGCTGGACGCAGCACACCTACCCGTGGGCACAGGACACGCCGGGCAACGGCGACACCGAGCCGCTGCTTCTCCCGTGGGGCGGCGTCCCCAGCATTCGCTACGGGTGGAACGGAACGCAGTTCGTCGCGCGCTGAGGCGCGTTACGCCAGTCGCGTGACCGCGACGCAACGCGGCAGCGCGTGTGAAGCCCCGCGCATCGCTTCGAGGCGAGACTGATGCCGAATGCCGCGCACAAGGTGCGCACCGCAAACGGCCTCCTGCGGAAACGCGCGCGCCAGGTCGATGGCACGCATGGCGCACCGGCAGCCCTGCCTCGACAGAGCCTCTCCGGTTGGTTAGGCCGAGAGCAGCATGAAGCACGGGAGGACGAACGTGATTCGCAAAGCATCGGCATGGGTTCTCTGGTTTGCGCTGATCCTGGCCGCGGGCGCGTGCGGCAGTCGCCAGCGGCTCGGAGAGCACGCCGCCACGTCGAGCGCGGCGACTGTCCCGGCGAGCCCCGAAGCGGGCGCGGCAAGCGTGCCCGCGGGCACGTCGAGCTTGCACGAGGGGTGGACGCTGCAAACGTCGGAGAAGGTCACCGGTGGAGGCGAGGCCCTCTCCCAGCCTGGTTTCTCCACGGCGGGTTGGGTCCCGGCGGAGGTGCCGACGACGGTCCTGGGCGCGCTCGTGGGCGCGGGCGTCTACAAGGACCCGTTCTTCGGGAAGAACCTGGCCGCCATCCGCCCGGAGCCGTTCAAGACGTCTTGGTGGTACCGGAAGGAGTTCAACGTCGAGGCTTCGGCCCCGGGAGAGTACGCAGCTCTGCGGTTTCACGGCATCAACTACCGCGCGAACGTGTGGCTGAACGGGAAGAAGGTCGCGGACAAGACCACGCTGTTCGGCGTCTGGCGCATCTTCGAGCTGGACGTCACGTCTCTGCTGCGCGCCGGGACCAACGCGCTCGCGGTGGAAGTGTTCCCGCCGCAACCCGGGGACTTCACGGTCGGCTTCGTCGACTGGAACCCGCGCCCGGCGGACGAGAACATGGGGCTGTCGCGCGCAGTCGAGCTGCGCCGCTCCGGGGCGGTGTCGCTGGAAGACGTGTTCGTGCAGAGCAAGGTCGACGTGAGCACCCTCAAGGAGGCGTCGCTGACCGTGTCGGCGCAGCTCGTCGACCATGGGGAACGGCCGGCGTCCGGCACGGTCTCGGGTGAGATCGGCGATATCCGGTTCGAGGCTCCGTACGCGCTCGGGCCTCACGAGAAAAGGGGGCTGTCCCTCACTCCGGCGGAGGTTCCCGCCCTTCGAATCGTGAGCCCGCGGCTGTGGTGGCCGGTCAATCTGGGCCAGCCCGAGCTCTACGACCTGAAGCTCACCGCGCTGCTCGACGGCCGGACGAGCGACGCGAGCACGGTCCATTTCGGGATCCGCGACGTCGGCGAATACGTCACCGACCAAGGCCATCGCGGCTTCACGGTGAACGGGAAGAAGGTCTTGATCCGCGGCGGCGGCTGGGTGGACGACCTTTTCCTTCGCGAGGACGAGAAGAAGCTGGACGCGCAGCTCGAATACGCGCGCCACATGAACCTGAACACGATCCGGCTGGAGGGTTTCTGGGGTACGAGCCAGAGGCTTTACGACCTCGCCGATCGCAAGGGTCTGCTGGTGATGACCGGCTTCTCTTGCCACTGGGAGTGGGAGCAATACATCGGCAAGCGGATGGACAGCGAGATGTACGGCGGCGCCAAGAGTCCCGAGGAGATCGAATTGCTCGCAGGCTATCTGCGGGACCAGGTTCACTCGCTGCGCAACCACCCCAGCGTTTTGGTCTGGATGATTGGCAGCGACAAGCTCCCCTGGCCGGACGCCGAGAAGAGGTATCGCGACGTTCTGCGAGAGGGGGACCCCACGCGGCCGTACCTCGCATCGGCGAAGGGCTGGAAGAGCGAGGTGAGCGGCCCCACGCGCGTCAAGATGCTCGGTCCGTACAACTACGTGACCCCGAACTACTGGTCCGAGGACAAGATCCACGGGGGCGCCTTCGGCTTCAACACCGAGACGGGGCCGGGGCCGCAGGTCCCGCCGCTGGCGAGCCTCAAGAAGATGCTCCCCGAGGACAAGCTATGGCCTATCAACGACGTCTGGAACTACCACTGCGCCGAGCGCGAGTACGCGGATCTCTCGCTGTTCCTGAACGCCTTCGAGCATCGCTACGGCAAGGTCACGAACGTGAGTGAGTTTGCGTTCAAGGCGCAGGCGTCGAACTACGAGGCGATGCGAGCCATGTTCGACGCGTTCGGCGCCGCGAAGCCCGCCTCGACGGGCGTCATCCAGTGGATGCTGAACGGCGGGTGGCCCAAGCTGTACTGGCAGCTCTACGACTACTATCTCATGCCGAACGGAGCGTTCTACGGCGCGCGAAAGGGCTCGCAGCCGGAGAACCTGGTGTACACGCCCGCCGATAGGGCCATCTACTTCGTCAACGACACGCTCGCCGACCTGCAAGATCGAAAGGTAGACGTCACGCTCCTCGACGTGGCCTCGAAGCCGGTGTTCGAGAAGCACCTCGACGCGACGGTCGGTCCGAACGCGTCTCGCAAGCTGCTCCAGCTCCCCGCGCTCAATCCAAAGAGCGGGGTCTACTTCCTTGACCTGAAGCTGACCACGCGGGACGGAAAGCCGGTCTCCGACAACTTCTACTGGCTATCGACCAAGCCCGACGTTCTGAAGGAAGACGAGAACGACTGGGACTACACGCCGAACAAATCGTTCGCCGACTTCAGACCCCTGGGGTCGATGCCGGTCGCGAAGGTCGAGGCCAAGACGAGCTGCCAGGCCGGCGTGTGCGAGACCCGGCTGAACAACACGTCGGACCACGTCGCGTTCTTCATCGAGCTTCAGGTGAACAAGGGCAAGGCGATGGATCCCGTGCTCCCCGTCTTCTGGAGCGACAACTACGTCTCGCTCTTGCCGCACGAATCCAAGACCTTGCGGGCGACCTTCGCCGACGCGGAGCTCGCCGGCGCGGCACCGACCGTCTCGCTGACGGGGTGGAACGTCGACTTCGCGAACTAGTCGTCGTCCGCCTATTGGACCGCGGGCGGCGGCGCGATGAGCGCCAAGTCGCTGCCGCCCGGATACGTGTAGCTCGTGTACGAGCCGTAGCCCATCACCTGCAGGCCCACGGGATTGGACGCAGTCAGCACGTGGGCGCCCGCCTGGCCGGCCGCGAGGGGGACGCGCATCACGCCGAATCCGCCCGAACCGATTGGCGTGGCGGTCACGACTTGAGGAGTGCCGTCGATGGATACGCTCGTTCCCGTGGGCGCGATGATGACCGCGTAGTTCTCCTGGTAGTCGATGGGCGCCAGAAACACGTACTTCGTGCGGTACTGCTTCACCGCGGTCGCCATGCTCTGGTCGGGGTCGCCTTGCTGATTCGGCGCCATCGTGTTCGGGTCGACCATCCACGCTCCCTGCGAGAACGTCGAGACCGCGAACGCGTGATCGCCCTTCACCTCGAAGTCCTGCGAGACGACGTTGCCGTTACCGCAGGGGGCGGTCCTCGTGACTGCGCCGGTTATGGGGTCCTGGGCAGGACACACGTTGCCGACCGGGGCCCCGCACTCGACGACCTGCCCCGCGTTGATTGTCGTGGGGCAGCCCGGCGGCGCCGACGGCGAGTACGTCAGGTTGGTCCCGTCGACGTTGCCGTAGATCCGCACCTGGTGGCCGACGACGTCCCCGTTGGGACCTATCGGTTGCACGACGAAGTAGTCTTGCCCGAGGGTCTCCGCGGGGAAGTTGGACTCCTCCGTGTGATCGCACGCCGGGGCGCCGTCGGGGACGACGGTGCATGACGTGCCCGTGATGACCTGAATCGGGTTGTTGGCCTGGACGAGCGTGCCGCTCAGATCGGAGGCCTCCATCTGCGGGCCGATCAGCTCGGCCACGTCGCCCGCGTTCATCATCAGGGTGAACATGCCCCCGGCGTTCGTCGCCGGGACGTCGGTGCCGTTGACCGAGGCCAGGACGGCGCCGGTGGTCGAAACCGAGACCGTGACCTTCGTGTTGTCGGCGGTCGCCGTGATCGCCGCGAACGGCGAGATGCCCGGCTGGGCCGGCTGCAGGAAGGACGCCGGGACCGAGTCGATCCCTCCGTGGCTGACGACGCGAACGTTGCCCGTCAGCGCCGTGCTCGGAAGGAGCAGCGAGGCGTCGTTCGTGAACGAGAAGCAGCCGATGGGTCCCCCCGACACCATGCAGGACTTCACCGTGCCCTTGCACTGGCTCCAGTCTTTGCCGGCCGGCCCGCCCTGTCCCTTGTATTCGAGCGCACTGAATTGAAACACGGTAACGGGGACGGTCGTGACGAGGTGGTACGCGCCGGCGTGCTCGAGGACGCTGTTGGCGAGCGGACCGGTCGCCTCGCCCTGCGAGGACCCCCACCCGCCGCACTCGTCGCAATCGGGCCCCTTCAGGTCCTTGACCCAGGGCAAGTAGATCGTGGCGAGCCCGCCCGGCGGGGCCGACGCCGTCTGGTTCACGCCTCCGGGGCCGGTGACCGTGATGTTCGCGGTCTGCGTCCCGGCGTTGGCGACCACGACGGCGAAGTCGAAGATGCTCCAGACGATGTTCGTGGTCACCGTCGGCCAGAAGTCGCAGCCCACGTACGAATGCGACTGCGCGGCGTCGGTGCAGGTCGTCGGATCGCCCGTGATCGTCTGCTGCGCGTCGGGGACGGAGCCGTCGAACCCGAAGCCGCTGGACGAGCCCCCGCTGCTCGAGCCCCCGCTCGAACCGCCGCTCGAGCCGTTGCCCGAGCCGGAGGCGCTGCCCGAGCTGCCGCCCCCGCCGTCGGCGGTGTCCTGGAAACCTTTGCTGCCCGAGCCGCACGCACCACCGGAGAGGACGCAAGCGGCCCCCAGGCCCAGAAGAGAAAGATACGGTCGCATTGCCCGGACTTTCGCATCACGCGCGCGCGAGCGAGCAAGATGACGCGCGACGATTGATCCAGGTCAAGCGGAAAACTCAGCCGTAGACGTCAGTGCTTCTTCGCGAAGGGGTCTCCGACGTCGTCCATCCCGCCCCCGCCGCCCGTCGGCGTCGCCGGCTTGGCTGCGGCCGCGCTCGGCGCGGCGCTGCGCGGCGGCGCCCACGCCGAATCGAGCGCCACCGCGAGCTTCGGCTCGGTTCCATCGAGCGTGACGGTCTTCGTCCTGTACCCCTTGCGGGCAATCACCAGCGTCGCCTTTTCTCCGGGCGCCAGCCGCACCGCGACGGGGGAGCCACCGAGGTCCTTGCCGTCGCGGGCGAGCGTCGCGTCGACGGGCAGGACACTCACGAGTACCTCGCGCATTTCCTCGTTCATTGGGGGGGCTTGCGCGGCGGTCGCCGAGGCGGGCGGCGCAATCGGAGCCAGCGTCGCCGTCGCGGTCGCCACCGGGATCGCCGTCGTGACGAGCGGGGCCGCGGTCGCGCCGGGAAGGGCATGCGCCTGGCCGTTGACCCCCTTGGCCATGACGACGCCGACGACCCCCACAATCGTGCCGACCGCGCCGATGACGGCGTAGAGCGGCCAGCGCTTCACGGGAAGCGGCGGCGACGCGGGCACGGGCGCGGGCATCGCGTTCGACCGGAAGTAATCCGCCGGTACGTTGAACCCGCCCGAGCGGCCCATCATTTCTTGGACCGCGTCGGGCAGGATGCCCGCGTCGAGCTTTTCGAGGTCCGCCGCGAGCTCGTCCATGTTCGCGTAGCGCCCCTCGGGTTTCTTCGTCAGGCACTTGAGCACGATGGCGTCGAGCCCGGGCGGAACGTCCACCTCCGGAACGAGCGCGCGGATGGGGACAGGCGCCTTGTACATGTGCTGCGTCAGGATGCCCATGAAGTTGTCGGCGTCGAAGGGCACCTTCCCGCTCGCGAGCTCGTACAGGATGACGCCCAGCGCATAGACGTCGGTGCGGTGATCGACGGCGGCCCCCGCCGCCTGCTCCGGGCTCATGTAGTGCGGCGTACCGAACACGCTGCCCGCGCGGGTCATCTTCTTCGTGCCGCTGCCCACCTTCGCGATGCCAAAGTCGAGGATCTTGACGAAGTCCTTCTCGGTCCCTCGGTTGACGAGCATGACGTTGTCGGGCTTGAGGTCGCGGTGAACGATGTTCGCCGCGTGGGCCGCGGAGAGGCCGCGCGCGATCTGCTTGGCAATGTGGCTCAGGCGCTTCACCGGGACGGGCCCCTCGGTCTCGAGCAGCACGTCGGTCAGGCTCTTGCCGTCGAGGTACTCCATGACGAAATACGTGCAGCCGTCGGGGAGCTGGCCGAAGTCGCTGATGTCGATGATGTGCGGATTGCCGATCGCGCTTGCGGCGCGCGCCTCCTGGAGAAAGCGCTCGTTGAGCTCGCGGTCCGAAGCCATCTCGCCGCGAAGGACCTTGATGGCGACGCGCTTGTCGATCACCCGGTGCCGGCCGGCGTAGACGACGCCCATTCCGCCCTCGCCAAGGACGCGCTCGACCAGATACCGGGCGTCGATGGTCTTGCCGACGTAGGGGTCGATTCTCGACGGGGGCGGCGTGCCCGTTTCGCCCGACGCGATGCCCTCCGCCTCGTCGAGTCCCGCCACGGTCGGGGCGCTTCGCGCCGCGGACCGGGGCGGCCAAGGCGGCGGTTTCTGGGCTTCGGTCATGAGCTCCTCGGCACGAGCTGAGCAAGAAGCGCGCCCGCGAAAGCGAGGCCGAGCGCGCCTACCCGGCTCCATGAGAGCCGGATTTGCGCGCGACGGAAAGGGCCTTCGCTCCGCAAGTTTTTCCAAGGGTTCTGTGGTAGTGGCCACGTGGCTCCCCGCCGGGGCCCCTACATGGGATATCCGTTCACAGTCGCGCTGCGGTACCTGGCCTCGAAGAAGCGGAGCATGATCTCGACCAGCACCGCGCTGGCGATCGGCGGCGTCACCCTCGGGGTGGCCGCGCTGACCATCGTCATGAGCGTCACGGGAGGCTTTCAGGAGCAGTTTCGCGAGAAGGTGCTCGGCGTGAACGCCCACGTGCTCGTGCTCAAGTACTCGATCGACTTTCGCGAGTACCGCGACGTCATGCACAAGATCGAGGGGGTCAAGCACGTGAAAGGCGTGGCGCCCTTCGTCATCAACCCGATGATGGTCACGCACAGCGACCACACGGCGACGGGCGTCTTGCTGAAGGGCGTCGATCCCGAGTTCATGCCCAAGGTGCTCGATCTGCCCAAGCAGATCGTCAGCGGAAGCCTCGCCGGGCTCAGAAGGCCGGGCGCCAAGCCCCCGGAGCGGGCGGCCAATCCCCTGCGTGAAGAGCTCGACTTTCCACCCGCGCGCAGCCGGAGCGACAAGACGACGGACGACGCGGCAGCCGGCGACGGGGGCACGGATCCACTGCTCCTGGCCATCCAGCGAGAGGTCGAAGAGGAGATGCGCCTCGCAGACGCGGGCGCGCGCGCCGGGCAGGTGGCTTCCGGGGCGCCGCCGGAGCCGCCCTCGCCGAAGCCACCCGGGCCCCGTGCGGGCGAGCCCGTCGGTTCCGTGACCCCGGCCGGAGGGTACCGGAGCGAGCTGCCCGACGTCGACGTCCTGCCCGACGCCATCGACCCCGACCCGTGCAAGAGCCCGGACCAGGTCGCGACCATGCCCGGCATCGTCGTGGGGCGCACGCTCTCCAAGCAGCTCGACGTCGGCCTCGGCGATTGCGTGCAGGTGACGTCACCTCAGATCGGACTCTCGTTCGGGAGCGGCGCCCGTTCGCCCATCGCCAAACAGTTCCGCGTCATCGCCATTTTCGAGGCCGGCTTCGACCAGTACGACTCGAAGCTCGCGTACACGGATCTGTACGAGGCGCAGGCCTTCTACGAGTACGGCGACAGCGTCACCGGAATCGAGATGACCATCGACGACATCGACCGGGCCGACGCCGTGGCCAAGGAGATTGCGCAGCGGCTGAACAACGGCATCTACAACACGATGACGTGGCACCAGCTAAACCATGGGCTCTTCACCGCCCTCCTGCTGCAGCAGATCATGATGAGCGTCGCGCTCGGCCTCATCATTCTCGTGGCGGCGTGCACCGTGATCGCGACGCTCATCATGGTGGTGCTCGAGAAGAAGAAGGAGATCGCGCTCCTCAAGGCCCTCGGGGCCAAGAACGACGCCGTGCTGAGAATTTTCCTCTACCAGGGGGGCATGATCGGGGCGCTGGGGACGGCGCTCGGCGTCTCCATCGGATGGCTCTCCTGCCGGTTTCTCATCGCGTTTGCTTTCCCGCTCGATCCGAAGGTGTATTTCATCTCGCGGCTGCCCGTCTCGATGCGCCCCATCGAGTTCATCGTCCCGGCGGTCGTGGCGGTCATCATCTGCCTGGTCGCGACCATCTTCCCCGCGGTCTCGGCGGCCCAGCTCCGCCCGGCGGACGGCCTGCGAGCGGAGTAGCCTGCGCTCGGAGTAGATTGAGGGCGATTGCCGTTCGGTGATCGATTCGAGGCGGCCGCGGCCACAGAAAGGCTGGCGCGTTGACCGTGCCGACGTCGTGCTGGTAAAGAATTCCCGCGGGGTGTGGGCATGCGCCCCCGCCCGGGCGAAAGGCGAAGCGACGGATGCGGTGGGTAGTCGAAGTTTCTTCGCTGGGGAGTAGCGACAAAGAGTCGGTCTTCACCGAGGCTGAGTCCTGGCAGAAGGCGCTCCAGGCAGCGCGCGCGCAGCGCGGCGAGTCGGCACCGATGAGCGGCTTCTCGATCGAGCTTCTCGACGAGGGCTGCCGCGCGGTCGACCCCATGTCCCGGCTGCGGTACGAGGTGCGTCGAGCCCCCGAAGAAACGCCTTCGCGCATGACGAGCGCGGTCCCCCCGTCGGTGGCACCGGCGCCCGCGCCAGCCCCGCCCTCGGTGGCACCGGCAGCGTCTGCCGCGGCGCCGAGCGCGGTGCGCCCTTCGAACGTGCCTTCGGGACCGCCTCGGCCGATCGTGCAAGCACCGTCCGCGCCGTCGGCGGCTGCCCCGCAACCTTCGGCAACGGCGCACGCGATGAGCGCGGCGGCTCCGGTCGCCGCTCCGGCGGCTCCCGCTGCCGCGCCGGCGCCGGCGCCACTGTCCACTCCCCCGGTGTCTGCCAAGCGACCCAGCCGCACGATGGCCAGCGCCGCGGCTTCGGGAGCGGTTGCCGAGTCGGTTGCCACCCCTTCGGCTGCCGTCGGGCCGCCGCTGACTTCGGCCCCGCCGCAGCCGGCACCCGCGCAGCCGACATCGCGCATCCCGGCGACGGACGTCGCGAACGTGCCTTCGCAGGTCATCTTCAAGCGCGAGCAGGACGCGACCGAAACCGTGCCGCTCACCTACCGCGAGTACGTCTATCTGGTGCCGCCGGGCACGAGCGAGGCGGACGCCGAGACCTTGCTCGTCGGGCAGCTCGAGCTCGTGCGCAGAATCCCTCGAGCGCGTCGCACCGGGCAAGCTCGTGAACCTGGGCGTCTTCGACTTCGCGTTCCAGGGCAAACCGCCCTCCCCTCCGATTGCGACGCTCGCGTGGAAAGACTGGCGCGGTGCGCCGAACCTGGCGTTCCCCAGGCGACAGGGACCGGGCCCCGCGAAGACCGCGCCCGCGCCCGGCCCGGTCGTCATTCCCACCCCGATCATGTCGGTCGCGACGCACGCGCCCGCGGCCGTGTCCGCGCCCGCGGCCGTGTTCGCGCCCGCGCCCGTGTTCGCGCCCGCGCCCGTGTTCGCGCCCGCGGCCGTGTCTGCGCCCGTGCCCGTCTTCGCGCCCGGGCCCGCGCCCGCGTCCAGCCATATCCCCGTGCCCGTCTCCGCTCCGGCGCCCGCCCCCGCGCCCCTCGCGATGCCTGCGCCCGCCCCGGTCGCTGCGCCCGTGTCCGCGCCCCCGCCCGCGCCCGTCGCGATGCCTGCGCCAGCGCAGGTCGCCGCTGCGGCACCCGCGGCCGTTCCCGCAAGCGCGGGGCACGTCCGCAGCGCGACACCCGCGATGGGCGTCCCCGGCCTGCCGCGTCGAACCCGCGGAGAGGACCTCATTGCCGATTTGTTCGAGGCGATGCACGACCTGCACTTCGTGCGCGACTCCGTCGAGGGAGGCGACTTCTGCCTGGCGCTCGCGATGGAGAAGCTGCCGTCGCAAGCGGGTATCGTTCACCTCTACGACATCGACAGGCGAGAGTTCCTCGTTTCGAGTGTGCGCGGGCCGAGCACCGGCAAGCTGCTCCTCCGGCGTCACCCCGAGACCGACGAGCTCCTCTCGGCCGCGATGCGCAAGCGACGCGCCGTCGTCCTCGACCGCGCTTTCTCGAACGAGGCTCAGTTGCTCGAGCGGTACGCGGCGCTCGGCGGCGTACGGAGCATGATGATCGCGCCCGTCATGCAGTCGGGACGTTTCCTCGGCGCCATCGAGCTGGTCAACCCTCTCGACGGCCAGCCGTTCACGGAAGGCGAGGGCAACGCCCTCACGTACATCGCCGAGCAGTTCGCCGAGTTCGTCGCCAACCGGGGCATCGTGACCGACACCGACAGCATCAGCGCCCGCCGGCTCCCGGAGAGCTGACGTGACAGCATGCACCGTCCGGAGCGGCTCGCCAGCTTCGTTCTGCTCCCTGCGGTGCTCGCAGCGGTAGGGATCCTCGCGTACTTCACGTTCCGCACGACGCTCCAGGTGGAGCGGCTGCGCCAGCAGACGGTCCTCGAAGCCACGCTGGGACTCGCGAACGAGAAAGCCGACCGGCTCGACAAGCGAATCATCGAGCAAGACAGCGTCGTCTTCGCCATCGCCGATCCGGCGCGCACGACCGAGCTGACGCAGCGCTGGCTCCCGACCGCGCAGCGCGAGACGCCGACGGTCCGCGCGATCCTCATGCTCGACGAGGCGCGGACCGTCCTCGCGTTCGCTTCGCGGGCGGGCGGCGCGTTCTCCGAGGAGGAGGCCTTCCGGCGCTTGCTCGTCGAGCGCATGTGGGGCGACATGGAGCTCGCCAAGCAAGCGCCCGACGAACTACGGCACCTGCACCGCGAGTACCACGGCCAGCCCTATCTCGTGAGCTACTGGCAGCGCGTCGTCGAGGGCCGGCGCTACCTGGTCGTGGCGTGGCACGACGTCGGGCGCATCATCAAAGACACGATGCCTGCGCTCTTCTCCGAGTCGTCGACGCCGAGCCGCGTGAACGTGCTCGACGAGGGCGGCCGCATCATCTACGGGCCTCCGCTCCGCAGCGGCGCCTTCACGGTCGCGGTCCCCTTCCCCACGACGCTCTACGGCTGGCGAGTCCAGGTCTCGCCGAGCGCGAGCGACGAGCTGACGGCCCGCGTGCAGAACCGGGCGATGCTCGAGCTCGTCATGGTCGTGCTCTCGTGCGGGGTCATCGTGCTGGGTGTGGCCACCATTCTCCTCGCGGCGGAGCGGCAGCGGCGCATCTCGGCGCTCAAGAGCGACTTCGTGGCCAACGTGAGCCACGAGCTCAAGACGCCGCTCGCCCTGGTCCGCATGTTCGGCGAGATGCTCCAGTCGGGCCGCGTGAGGGACGACGGCAAGCGCCAAGAGTATCTCGACATCATCGTCAGCGAGAGCGAGCGCCTCTCCGCGCTCATCGAGAACGTGCTCGACTTCGCGCGCGTGGAACGGGGCCGCCAGCCGTACGAGTTCGTGGAAGGCGACGCCGGCGAGGCCGTGTCCAAGGCGGCCGGCGTGTACCGCCATCGCGCGGAGCGCGAGGGGATCGAGCTCGCTCTCGACGTCGAGGAGGGCCTCCCGCACGTGCGAATCGATGAGCGCGCCATCCAGCTGGCCGTGATCAACCTCATCGACAACGCGCTCAAGTACGCTCCCGGGTCCCAGGTGGTCACCGTCCGGGCGCGGCGGGAGAGCCGTCCGCGCGGCAATGGCCAGGGCGGACCGCCCATCGTCATCCGCGTCATCGACCGAGGTCCGGGGGTGCCGCCGGAGGACCGGGACCGCATCTTCGACCGCTTCGTGCGGGGCCGGGCTTCTCACGAGCCGGCAGGCGGACGGCCCATCCGCGGCAGCGGTATCGGGCTGGCGCTCGTGAAGCACATCGCCGAGAGCCACGGGGGCCGCGCCTGGGTCGAGAGCGCGCAAGGACGCGGCGCAAGCTTTGCCATATCCATCCCGTGCGGTCCGCGGGCGACGTCCCTGGCACGGGTTGGGACCGGTGCCGATCCCTCGACCGCGGCCCGGTGAGAGTTGACGGGAAAAACGTGCTAGATATCGTGGACGATGTCCAAATCGGCTGGCCTGGGCGACCTGAATGGCGAGCGTGCGCCTTCCCCTGCCCGCCTGGTTGCCGGCTTGCATCGACCGGCTACCTAGCACCTGAGTGATTGCGCATCTGAATGATAGGGTCTGTGAGTTTTCGCATGTCGAATGAGGAAGCGAAGCTGTTCGTGGCCGGTTTGCCCGACAGCATCTCGGAAGATGTCCTGAAGCAGCTCTTCGAGGCTACGGGCGGCAAGGTCTTGAGCGTCAGCCTGCCCAAGGATCGGCTGACCGGCCGACCTCGCGGGTTCGGTTTCGTCACGCTGGCCACGCCCGAGGAGGCGCAGGCTGCACGCGACTCGCTCGACGGCTCGATCCAGGCCGGGAAGTCGATCTCGGTGCGCCCGTTCCAGGCCGAGCCTCCACGGCGCGACGGACCCGGCGGGGGTCTCGGCCGCGTGGGCGGAGGCCCCCCCAGCGCAGGCCGCGGACCGGGCGGCGGCGGCCCGCAAGCGGCGCCGGATCGCACGCTCTACGTCGGCAACTTGCCGTACGACGCGACGGTCGAAGAGGTACAGACCCTCATCAACGCGGCCGCCGCCGACGGCGTCGTGCGCGTGCACCTTCCGATGGACGCCGACGGCCGCAAGCGCGGCTTCGGTTTCGTCACCATGGCCAGCCCCGAGGTCGCCAAGACGGCCGCCGACGCCCTGCGTTCGGCCGACCTTCGCGGCCGGCGGCTGGTCGTGAACCTGGCGCATCCCAAGGGCGAGCGTCCTCCGCGCCCCGAGGGCGGCGGCTTCGGCGGACCCCCGCAATTCGGGGGCCCGCCTCCGTTCTCCGGCGGCGCGCCGGGCGGCGGCCCGTCGCACAAGAAGGCGTTCGAGGAGAAGCGCAAGCGCTCGTTCGAAGATGGCGGCGGCCCGAAGAAGAAGACCTCGCGCCACGAGCGCGGCGGCGGCGGAAACCGCGTCAACTACGGCGGCGACGACGACGATTGAGGCGCTTCTGCGCGGGTGAGCTCGTTTGACTTTACGCGCCCTTGACTTGGCCCGGACCGTGCGTAATCTCCCGCGTCCGAGCTGTCCGTGACCGGGCGCCGGGCAAGGATCTCATGCGTGACCTCATCAAGATGACGTGCGGCAACTGCGGGCGTGCGAACTACACGACCACGAAGAACAAGCGCACGATGTCCGAGAAGTTCGAGATTAAGAAGTTCTGCCCCGTGTGCCGCAAGCACTTCGCGCACAAAGAGGGCAAGATCTCGAAGGGTTAGGCCTCCGGACCCGCCAGCCGCTTGTAGAAGATCGTCGTCGCCGCCGACCCGCCGCTCGGGAGCATGGCGTAGTCGGGGATCGTCCCCACGCGGACGTATCCGCAGGTGAGATACAGCCGCTCGGCGGCGCCGCCCGTCAGCGTGTCGAGCGTGAGAAGCGTCTTGCCGCGGGCGCGGGCTTCGACCTCCAGAGCCTCCATCAGGCGCCGCCCGATGCCCCGATTGCGCGCGCGCCGGTGGACCAAGACCTTCGCGATGTCGGCGCGATGCGGCTGGTTAGGCGGCGTATCGACGACGAGCTGCGCGGTGCCCACGAGCTCGGCCCCCTCGAACGCGCCGAGGACCACACGCTCACCGTGCGCGATGCCGTCGGCGACGATGGACCAGAAGGCGCTCGCGTCCGCTCTCGACAGAGGCCCGAGAAAGCTGACCGACGCCCCGCTGTCGATGGCGTCGATGAGGATGTAGGAGAGCTGAGGCGTCAAGGCCTCGCATTCGTGCGCGTCGAGAACGACAATACGTATCGCAAGCACGGCGGATCCCGCCTCCCTCCCCCGACTATGGCCACCGCTCCCCGGATGTCACTCGCAAACGCAAACGCTGGCGGCCCCGGAGACCCGGCTATCGGCCCTGGCCATGCGCGCAGCACCCAGGCGCCCAAGTGGACACGACCGGTGCCTATGGTACAAGCGGGCTCGCTGCGCGGCATTGGTGCTGCGCGGCTCGGGTAGGTCGCGCACTCGAGCTCCGGGAAGGGCCCCATGGTCTTCGACTGGCTTCACGGCCTGTTCTCGAACGATTCTCGCGATCGACTTGGGGACCGCGAATACGCTCATCTACGTGAAGGGCAAGGGCATCGTCTCGTGCGAGCCCTCGGTCGTCGCGGTGCAGAAAGACGCCCGCGGCGGCAACAAGGTGCTCGCGGTCGGGCGGGAGGCCAAGGAGATGCTCGGCCGCACGCCCGGAAACATCCGCGCCGTGCGCCCCCTGCGCGACGGCGTCATCGCCGACTTCGAAATTACCGAGGCGATGCTGCGCTACTTCATCGCACGCGCCCACAGCCGCCGCACGCTCGTCAAGCCGCGGATCATCATCTGCGTCCCCTTCGGCATCACCGAGGTCGAGAAGCGCGCAGTCAAGGAGAGCGCCGAGAGCGCCGGCGCCCGCGAGGTCTACCTCATCGAGGAGCCCATGGCCGCGGCCATCGGCGCCGGCCTGCCCATCACCGAGCCGAGCGGCAACATGATCGTGGACATCGGCGGCGGCACGACCGAGGTCGCGGTCATCTCGCTGGCGGGCATCGTCTACTCGCAGAGCGTGCGCGTGGGCGGCGACAAGATGGACGACGCGATCGCCGCGTACCTGAAGCGCAAGTACAACCTCGCCATCGGCGAGCAGACGGCCGAGAAGATCAAGATCCAGATCGGCAACGCCTATCCGATGGAGAAGCAGCTCACGACCGAGGTGAAGGGCCGCGATCTCGTCGCCGGCGTCCCGAAGACGGTCATCGTCAACAGCGACGAGATACGCGAAGCGCTGACCGAGCCCATCAACGCGATCGTCGAGGCGGTGCTCACGGCGCTCGAGAAGACGCCGCCCGAGCTCGCCGCCGACATCGTCGACAAGGGAATCGTGCTTACGGGCGGGGGCGCGCTCCTGCGCAACCTCGACGTGCTGCTTCGTGAGGAGACCGGCCTTCCCGTGATGGTGAGCGACGACCCGATCAGCGCGGTCGTCCTCGGCAGCGGCAAGGCCCTGGACCACATGGAGCTACTCAAGGAGGTCACGATCGCCTAGGGCCGCGGGCTCTACGGCGACATAGTGGAGCCCGCTGTGTCCCCGCAGCTCAAGCGTTATCGCGACGCCGCCATCGTCGTCCTGCTTTTGGCAGTCCCGTTCTTCGTGCTCAAGGCGAACATGAAGTCGCCCGAGAGCCAGAATGCCATGGACAGGACGATTCTTCGCGTCTCGGCCCCCATCGAGCTCGCCGCCGCGACCATGGCGCGCGGCGTGGGGGGCGTGTGGGACGGCTATGTCTACCTCGTCGACGTGAAGAAGGAGGCCGACCGCCTCGCGTACGACAACGCGCGGCTGCGCGAGCAGGTCCACTCGCTCGAGCAGGCGCAGGCGGAGAACCGACAGCTCCGGCGCCTCTTGCAGCTCAAGGATTCGGTGGCGGGCGACGCGGTCAGCGCGACGGTCATCGGCAAGGACTTCACGGAGTTCTTCCGCGTCACGCGCGTCGTCCTCGACAGCGGGACCCGCGACGTGCAGCCCACATGCCTGTCGTGGCGCCGGACGGCGTCGTAGGCATGGTCCTCCACGTGGCGAGCGACACCGCCGACGTGCAGCTCGCGGTCGACGCGGCCTTCGGGGTGGACGTCGAGGACGAACGAACGCACGCACGCGGCTTCGCTCGCGGCACGGGCGATCCCGCTCGCTACGCGTGCAAGATCGAGATGGTCGACGCCCGCGACGAGGTGGAGATCGGCGACTTGCTCGTGACGAGCGGCAAGGGTCGCTGGTTCCCGCGCGGGCTGCCCGTGGCGCGCGTCACGCGCGTCGTCAAGCGCGAGCTCGGGCGCGATCAAGACGTCGACGCGGTGCCCAGCGTCGACTTCTCCCGCCTCGATTCGGTCCTGGTTCTCGTGACGGCGCCGGGAGAGGAGCCGACCGGCTCGCTCTTCAATCCGGCGCCTACCCCGCGCGGGAGGCCCTGAGTGCGCAACCTGGCGTTCCTCGGGATCGGCTTCGCGCTGCTCCTGCTCCAGGCGAACGTCTTCCGCGCGCTCGACGGAGTGACCGTCGCCACGGCAGCGGCGGCGTGGGCGTTCGCGATCCTCCTCGACGTCACGCGCGCGGCCCGGCAGCTTCGGGCCGCCCCCGCTCATTCTCACGTCATCTCGTCGCTGCGCGCCGACTGGACGCTCCCGGCGACCGTGCTGCTGGGTTACGCGCTCTTGATCGTGATGGCCCACGCTCGCATCGGACGCCCCATCCCAGCCCTGGTGCTGCCCCTGATCCTCTTCATGGGCGTACACGAGTACTCGCTGGCGCGGGGAGCCGCCGTCGCGTTCGTGCTGGGATACGCGACCGACGTCGTCGGAATCGCTCCGGTCGGCCTGTACACGTTCACGTACGTGGCGAGCTTCATCCTGGCGCGCGGCGCGGGCGTTCGCCTCGCCGCGCAGACCCCGGGCCTGCAGGTGGTGCTCGTCGGTGCGTTCGCCGTCCTGCAGAGCACGATGATCCTCGTTCTCCTGGCCATCTTCGGCCGCGAGCCGTGGGTCCCGCGTTCGCTCTATCCGCTCGCATTGCCTCACGCGGTCGCCACCGCCGCCGTCGCCCCGATCGTCTTCCGCGCGTGCCAGGCGGTGCACATGGCGACCTCGGGCGGCCAGCGCGTCGAGCCCAGCGGAGGCGCCGCACCGTGAGCACTCTGCTCGTGCATCGTTCGGACATCGGCGAGTTCCGCAAGCGCTACAAATGGCTCGCGCTGTTCGCCTCGCTCGCGTTCCTCGCGCTCGCGGTCCGGCTGTTTCAGCTCCAGGTGGTGGACGAGGCCAGGTACGTCGCGGTCGCGCACGAGAACATCATCCGGCGCGTGGCGCTTCCCACCACGCGCGGCGTGATCCGCGACGCCAACGGCAAGGTGCTCGCTTCGAGCCGCCCGTCGTACGAAGTCGAGGTCGTCGCCGGCCGCGTGATGCCCAGCGCGCGACCGGCGCGATACCGCAATGGACAGCTGGTCGCGCACGATCCGGACTCCTGGCCGAAGCTCGCCGACATCTTGCGCCTCAACCCCGAGGAGCGGCGCACGCTCGAGGCGCGCATCCGTGCGGCGTGCACGAGCGACGACGACAAGTCTCCGTGCTGGCGGACGCGCATCCTCGTGGCCGAAGACGTGCCGCGCGACATCGTGGCCGAGCTGAAGCAACACGGCGACGAGCTCGCAGGCGTGGACGTCGTGGGCGTGCCCGTCCGCTTCTACCCGTACCGGGATCTCGGCGCCCACATGCTCGGTTACGTCGCCGAGATCGACGCCCCGGAGCTCGCCAAGGTGAGGCCGCAGGGCTACGACGCGCTCACCCGTGACGAGCAGCAGCGGATCAACCCGCTCGGATACGAGGGGGGCGACACCGTGGGCGCCACCGGCATCGAGCACGCGTGGGAGTCGTACCTCCGCGGTCAGCGCGGCTGGGAGAAGCGCGTGGTCGACGCGCGCGGGCGCTATCGCAGCGGTCCGGAGGCCGAGCGGCTGGTCGACGCTCCGGCCAGCATGGATCCGATCCCCGGGCGCGATCTCCGGCTGTCGATTGACGTCGAGCTCGAGCAGGCCATCGAGCGAGCGATGCGCCCCCACGCGGCGGGCGCCGTCGTCGCGGTCGACGTCCGCACCGGACGCCTTCTCGCCCTCTACTCGAAGCCCGACTTCGACCCGAACGATCTCTCCGGCGGCGCCGGACACGCGCGCGTCCGCGAGGCGTTCAACCACCTCTACGCCGACCCGCTGCGCCCGATGCTCGACAAGACGATGAGCGGCGCGTTCCAGCCCGGCTCCACGATGAAGCCGTTCAGCGCCCTCGCGGCCCTCGAAGACCACCTCGTCGAGCCCGAGCACACCGAGACGTGCGAGGGAGTCGTGATGTTCGGCCATCGTCCCTTCCGGTGCAGCCACGTGCACGGAAAGGTGGACCTACGCCAGGCCATCGCTCGGTCGTGCAACATCTATTTCATTCACCTCGCCGAGAGCGTCGGCATGGATCGCATCGCGCGCATCGCGCAAACGTTCGGCCTGGGCGAGAAGACCGGCCTGGGCATCAATCCGGAGGCACCGGGGCGCATCCCCACCCGGTCGTGGTACTCGCTGCGCTACCGGGGGCAGTTCCGCGTCGGCTTCACGCTGCTCATGGGCATTGGCGAGGGCGACGTCACCGTGACGCCGCTGCAGCTCGCGCTCGCGTACGCGGCGCTGGCCAACGGCGGCACGCTGTTTCAGCCGCAGGTGGTCCAGGCCGTCGAGACGAGCGACGGCGCAGTGGTGCAGGAATTCTCGCCGCGCGTGCGCAGGCAGGTCCAGCTTCAACCCGACAGTCTGCGGCGGGTCACCGAGGCGCTCTACGACGTCGTCAACGACCCGAACGGCACCGCGTACCCCGCGCGCGACCCGTCGCTCGACGTGGCCGGCAAGACCGGAACGGCGCAGACGGGGCACGTGGCGCAGAAGGACGACGAGCAGAAGCTGACCTGGTTTCTCTCGCACGATCACGCTTGGTTCGCCAGCTTCGCGCCCGCGCACGCACCGGAGATCGCGGTGGCGGTGCTGGTCGAGCACGGCGGGTCGGGGCCGTCGGTCGCCGTCCCCGTGGCGATGCAGATCGTGCACGAGTACGAGCGGCTGCAGTCGCAGCGAGGTGGCCCTGGCCTCGCCCGGCCGACCGCGGCGAAGGCAGCGCCGGTCAAGTCGGGCCCGAGCGGCGTGAAGCCCGACGGGGTACACCCGTGAGGCTGCGCACCGGGGAGGCCGGGCTGCTCGGTCGGGTGCGGGAGCACTTCGACTGGACGCTCTTCATCACGGTCGCCGCGCTGGCCGTCATCGGCGTCATCAACCTCTACTCGGCCACGAGCGTTCTCCGCGGCACACACGCCGACGACTACATCCAGCAGATTTACTGGCTCGTCGGCGGCGGCATCCTCGCGACGGTCGTCGCCGCGATCGACTACAGGCACTACGAGCGGCTGGGGTACGCGCTCTACGCGGTCGGTGTCGTCCTGCTCCTCCTCGTCTTCATCCTCGGGCGGGAGATCCGCGGCAGCTCGCGGTGGATCTACATCGGCTCGTACAGCTTTCAGCCGAGCGAGTTCATGAAGCTCTTTCTCGTGATCGCGCTCGCCAAGTACCTGCACGACGACCCCAAAGCCGAAGGGCGGACGCTGAAGGACCTGCTCGCCCCCACGCTCATCACCGCGGTGCCCACGGCGCTCGTCCTGCTCCAGCCGGACCTGGGCACCGCGCTCATCCTGGTGCTCGTGTTCGTGTCGGTGTGCACGCTGACGCGTATCCAGGCGAGGAGTCTCGTCGCCCTCGGGACGACGGGCGCCATTCTGGCTCCCGTCTTCTGGAGCTACGGCCTGCGCGGATACCAGAACGAACGCATCACCGCCTGGCTCAACCCGAACGAGAACATCCTCGGGTACAACTGGGACCCCCACCAGGCGCGCGTGGCGGTCGGCAACGGCGGATGGACCGGTCAGGGGTTCATGCGCGGGTCGCAGAATCAGTTTCTCTTCTTGCACGAGCAGCACAGCGACTTCCCGTTCCCGGTGTACGCCGAGGAGTGGGGGCTCATCGGCAGCTTCGCGCTGCTCGCGCTCTACGGCTTTCTCGTGCTGTGGTGCCTGCGCGTCGCGTCCGCCGCGAAGGACCGCTTCGGGGCGGTGCTCGCCGTGGGCGTCGCCAGCATCGTCTTCTGGCACGTCATCTTCAACCTGGGCATGGTGACGGGGCTGCTGCCGGTGGTCGGCGTTACGCTGCCGCTCTTCTCGTACGGGGGCTCGAGCGTGATGACGATCCTCATGGGAGTGGGGCTCGTGATGAACGTGTCGATGCGCCGGTGGTTCGCGTCGCCGACGAGGCTGACGCCGCTGCTGGGGCTGTAGCGGGCGGGCGCGGGGGAGCGGGCGACGAGGGAAGAGGACACGCGAAGCACACGCTCGGCGGGGCACGCTCGGCGCTCGCCGCCGGGTGGGGCCCCCTCCGAACTCGCTGCGGGCGTGCTGCGCATGCCCGCAGCTCAGACAACGGGGACCCCCCCCACCCGATGGCTCCGCGCCGAGCGTCCCCCGCCGAGCTTTGGCTTTAGCCCGCGGGTCGCGGTCCGTACGCCCATGACCGCGATTTATTCGCTCCTCGACGCGGTTCGGTAGCTTCCGGCGCCGTCTTGTCCGCGATGAACCGCGGTTGGGAGACTTCCGGGCGCGTCTTGTTCGCCATGGATTGGGGTTCGTACGCGACCCAACGAGCTTCGTGCCCGACCGGACGAGCTTCGTGCCCGACCGGACGAGCTTCGTGCCCGACCGGACGAGCTTCGTGCCCGACCGGACGAGCTTCCTTGGTAACCAGTCGAGCGTCATTGGTGGCCGGACGAGCTTCGTGCCCTGCCAGACGAGCTTCGTGCCCTACCGGACGAGCTTCATGCCCTGCCGGACGAGCTTCATGCCCTGCCGGACGAGCTTCATGCCCTGCCGGACGAGCTTCGTGCCCTGCCGGACGAGCTTCATGCCCTACCGGACGAGCTTCATGCCCTACCGGACGAGCTTCCTGCGCGACCGGACGAGCTTCCTGCGCGACCGGACGAGCTTCCTGCGCGACCGGACGAGCTCCGTTCGCTGTTCCCCACCCCCAAAGCTCGGCGGGGCACGCGGGTTTTGTTCGGGCATGCCCCCGACTCGTACAGGGGCCGCGCGGACCCGGGCCCCGTGCGGCCGCCAGCGGCGCGGACCCGTTCCCTGCAAAGGGCCGGGCATGCCCGGAACAAAACCCGCGTGCCCCGCCGAGCGTATGCCCCGTGTGCTGCTCTCTCGCTCCCGCCGCGCGCCTCGCGCTGGCGAGCGCCTATCTCGCAGCCGCCGACCGACCCGGCCGCCCCACGAAATCGAGCAACCCCGTGATGAGCGCGAACGGGATCAGCGACAGCACGTCCGCGTGCTCCCCGCCGTAGAACGGGTTGTGCGCGCCGGACCACGCGTCGATGCGCGCTTGCGTGTCGCTGAGCACGCCCGCGACGAACGCGATCGCGATCCCCGCGATCGCCCCCCCCGCGATGTACCCGGACGCCAGCAGGACGCCGGGGCTCTTGTCGGCCTCCGCCGTGAGCTGCTCCTCGGTCACGTCGCTGCCCTGCCTGCGCCGGCGCAGCACACCGTCCACGAGCCACCGGATCAGGCCTCCGACGAAGATGGGCGACGACGACGACAGCGGCAGATAAACGCCGACCGCGAACGGAAGCGACGCGATCCCGCACATCTCGAGGACGAGCGAAATCATCACGCCGAGGAGCACCAGACCCCACGGCAGCTGCCCGTTGAGGATCCCCTTGATGATGTACGACATGAGCGTCGCCTTCGGCGCGTCGAACTTCGTCGACCCTCGAACCGTCCGGCCGCGTCGTGTGCGTTCCGTTGATGCCGGGATCCACAAGGTAAACGGCTCGCCCGACGTCATCCACGAGATACCGCCCGGCGGGGCCCCGGGCGTCCTCCTCCTTGTGCCAGACGTAGTAGAGCTTCGCGTCGGCGCGGGCTTGCGGTCCGGTGAGCGGCTCCTTGGGGCCAAGCTGCGCGACGTCCGTCTTCAAGTCGGCGGGAAAGTTCTCGACGGTCTTCTCCACGCTATGGCCGTCCACGAGGACCGAGTCCGTCGTGACGCGCGGGACGTAGACCGTCGCGGCGTCGTTCAAGCGAAGGAGCACCGGCCCGAGGGCCAGCGCGCTCACGAACGCTCCGACGAGGATCGCGATCTGCTGCGAGCGCGGCGTCGCGCCGATGAGAAAGCCCGTCTTGAGGTCCTGCGACGTGGAACCCCCGTTGGACGCCGCGATGCACACGATGGCGCCCACCGAGAGCGCCGTCACGTAATAGCCAGGCCCCGTCCAGCCGAGAATCACGAAGATCGCGCACGTGAGCAGGAGCGTCGCGACCGTCATCCCCGAGATCGGGTTGGACGACGAGCCGACCTCGCCGGTCAGGCGCGAGGAGACGGTGACGAAGAGGAAACCGCACACGACGATCAGCAAGGCGCCGCCGACGTTCATGCGCAGCGGCGTTGCGGCGACGATGGCGCCCACGAGGGCAAGGGATCCATACGCGACGAACTTCATGGACAGATCGCGATCGGTGCGCAGGCCGGCGACGGTCTTGCTCACCGAGCGCAGATCACGCAGGCCGCCGCGAACCCCCGCCCAGATGATGGGCAGCGACCGCAGCAGGCTGATGATGCCGCCGGCCGCAACGGCGCCGGCGCCGATGTAGAGCACGTACGCTCCACGAATCTCCGACGGCCCCATGTCGCGGATGGGAATGGCGCCGGGCGAGAGCGGACCGGACAAACCCTCGCCGAAGAAACGAATGACGGGAATCAAGACGAGGTACGCCAGCACGCCGCCCGCGCACATGATCGACGCGATGCGTGGGCCGATGATGTAGCCGACGCCGAGCAGCTCGGGAGAGATCTCGGCCGAGATCGACCCCGCGCTGAACGGCGGGCCGAAGACTCGCTGCGGGACGTCTTTCCATCCCTTCAGCGCCACCATCACCGCCTTGTAAACGATGCCGGTCCCGAAGCCGCCGAAGATGGTCCGGGCACCGCCGTACGTCCCCGCGGCTTCTTCGCTGCCTCCGGCGCGAGCCGCGGCGCGCGACTCCTCCGAGGCGCCGGCCTTGAGCACCTCGGCGCAGGCCGTCCCCTCGGGGTATTTGAGCAGGCCGTGCTGTTCGACGATGAGCGCCCGCCGCAGCGGGATCATCATGAGGATGCCGAGCAGACCGCCGAGCACCGCGACGAGAGCGACGCGGGTCACCTCGAGGTCGAAGCCGAGGATCATGATCGCGGGCATCGTCACGCCGATGCCGAAGGCGATCGATTCTCCTGCCGACCCTGCGGTCTGCACGATGTTGTTCTCCAGGATGGTCGCGTTGCGGAGCCCGAGCCTGGAGAGCAGACGAAAGAGGGTGATGGAGATGACCGCGACCGGAATGGATGCACTGACCGTGAGCCCGACCTTGAGCACCAGGTAGAGCGACGACGCGCCGAAGATGACCCCGAGCACCGTGCCGGCGAGCAGCGGCCCCCAGGTGAGCTCGGGCAACCGCGCCTCGGGTGGAATGAACGGGCGAAAGCTCTCCAGCGGAGTCGCGGGCTTGGGGTCTGCGGCCACGAATGTCCTTCTACGCGAAGGGCTACCCGGAGCTACTTCTTGTTGTTCGCTCCCATGAGCACCATCATGTGAAACTTCGCGAACTCGGTCTGGCCCAGCGTGTACATCACCTCGGTCAAGAGCCGGTACGGCGTGGACTGGTCGGCGATGATGATCGCCTCGCTGTGGGTCGGATCCTTCCCGGTGGCCATCCGGATGCGCTTGTCGGTGTCGCGCCAGGCTTGCAGCGCGCTGCCGAGCGGCACGATGAAGTAGTCGTTGCGCGATCCGCGCTTGTACTTGGCTTCGATGCCGTATTGCGCGGCGTCGGGGGGGACCGGACAGACGACGGACTCGCCGACGATGATTTGCGACTTCGACACGATGACCGGCAGCCCCTCGGGCTCCGAGTCCGCCTCGGCCGTCAGGATGCTCTTGGGGAGCTGCAGGTCCTGCGACTGCGGCAGCGACGCGGTCGAGGTGCTCAAGCTCTTCAGCAAGAAGACGAGGATGATGGTCATCATGTCCATCATCGCCGTGATGTTCAGGAAGTGGACCTCCGGCTCGATCCGGTTCTTCGCGATCGCTTTCCGAAGCTCTCGCTTGTAGACGGCGAGACCCGCCGCCTTCTGGCGCGGCGGCGGCTGTTGCGGGGGCCCTCCACCCGTTTGCGTCGGCGGCTGGTTCATGGGCTACTTGGGCACTCCGAAGTTGACGTCGCTGAAGAGGGGCTGGCCGTCGTCGCCCTTACGGAGCGCGTCGATCGTCCCGATGATGACCTGGTAGGGAATGTTCGCGTTGGCCGTCAGCGTGAACGCCGTCTCGTCCGCCGCTTCGGCGACGGCGCTCTTCAGGCGTTTCGCGCAGGCGGTCAGCGACGCGTAGTCGTAGTCCTGCAGACCATCGGTCGTCTTCAGGCCCACCGCCAGACCCGATCCGGCCCCCTGGCATCCCTCGCCGATGCGCTGGCCGAACGCCGAGACGAGGAAGCCTTTGTCGATGACGACGATGTTGAGCGAGAGCGAGGGCTTGGTCGGCGGGCGTGCGGACGAGCCGCTGGCCCGCGGCGGTTGCGAGTCGATCATCGTCGTGAAGGTCACCGTGATCGTCGCGAGGACGAACATGAGGACGTTCGTGATGATGTCCAGAAACGGCACGATGTTGAGCTCTCCGCCTTCTTCGTCGGGCGCGAGCTCTTTCGGCGCGGACAGGCGCCGCACTCGGCTTCGCTGGGCGGCGCTCAGCTTCTCCTGGGTCGGCATCGGCGGTCCCGTGCTCGATCAGTAGCCGCCGCCGGTGCGCGTCTGAATCGTCAGCAGGTTGAAGACGCGCTCCTGCGTGGCGTCCAGGTCGTGCTGAATGTTCTTCGCTCGCTGGTGCAAGAAGAGGTGCGCGATCATGCAAGTGACGGCGATGCCGAGACCGAACGCCGTGTTGTACATGGCCTCGGAGATACCGAGCGAGAGCTGGGCTTGCCGCTGCGCAGCCGACAGTCGCGGATCGGAGACGGCGTTGAACGTCGTGATGAGGCCGGTCACGGTGCCGAGGAGACCGATGAGCGTCGCGATGTTCGCGAGCGACCAGAGCGACCCGACGCGTTTCTCGACCGCCGGGCGAAGCTCGCCCATCTTCTCGCTCATCGCCGCGTCGATCTCGTCCGGCCCCTTGTTCGCGTGCGTGAGGCCCGCCTTGACGAGCTGCAGCGTCGGATAGTCGCCGGCGTCGCACAGCTTGATGGCGCGGTCGATGTTGCCCGCGGTCACGAGCTTCTTGATCTGCGCGAAGAACTCCTTCGAGTTGACGCTGTACTTCGAGAGCTGGAAGGCGACGCGCTCGATGACCATCGCGATGACGACCGCGCTGACGACCAGGTTCGCAACCAAGAACGTCGGCTTCTCTTTGAAGGCGCCCATGAGGCCCCCCCCGGTCGCAGCCTGCGCCGCTTGCTCCGCAACAAGGACCACCAACATTCGCCGACGCTCCTTTCTAACCCTTGATTCTCTTGCGCCTGCGCGTCGGGCTCGCTCTGGCGGACCCGCGCGCGGCTTTTGCGACTTGCGGCCGCCAGTATAGCGGCAGGTGCCTCGAAAAGGGGAAGTGCGCTGACGCAGGAACGACTCAGGCGCGCCGGCCTGGGCCCTTTCTCCCGTCCGACGCTTGCGACCGGCCTGCGTCTCTCTCCTGGCGTTCCCGTCGCGTCACTCGCCTCCCCCCGCGCGGCCTTGCTCGCGCCTCCGCTAGTCCGCTCGGACCTTCGGCCCCCGCCGAACGCCCGAGCTCGAGCGAGGCCTTCCAGCGCGCTCCACCTTTCGGACCAAAACTAGAACAGCGGGATTGCGATCGCGCCGTAAAGTTCGCCCAATCCCTTGGATTCTGTGCGCTTTTGTAAGGGGCAGATGCTCCCGAAATTGGGAACCGGCGTCTCGAAGGAATGTTTTCTCCCAATCTCGCTTGACTGAAATCGGTCTGACCTGTCAGGCTCGCGTGGCTCGTCCAAAAGCACGCGGACGCGCACGCAAACAAGCACGTTCTTACCCTCCCACGACGCCGCTTTCCCAACTTGCCCGACTTGCGCAAGTGGCGGCGGCAAAGCCCCGAACGGCAACCCTGGGGCGGCGCTTGCTTCGGTCCAAGTCGTTCGGATAACGTCGCGGCCCTGCAAGCTTTCGGCGTTTGTTCGCGAAAGCACGGCTTCTAAGTCAAACGCTCGCTGAGAAGAAGACACTCGTTCGGAGCCATCGGGGAGCGCTCGAAGACCCTCTCGATGTCGCGCACGCAAGGTTTCCGACGAACAAACTGACGGAGGACGGTTCGATGGCTGCTGTGTGGAAGCATTTCAAGGATGGCGGTTGGGGAATGTACGTGATCCTCTTCTGGTCCATCATCACGGTCGGCGTCATCGTCGAGCGGGCGCTTTACCTGTTCGGCGCGTCGATTAACAAGGACGTGTTCCTCGCGACCATGCAGAAATGCATCCTCGCCGGCGACATCGCGAAGGCCGTGAAGATGTGCTCGGCGGCCAACGCGCCGCTCGCGCGCATCGTCCAGGCGGGCCTCGTCAAGGTGAATCGCCCCGACGAGGAGGTGCAGGCGGCCATGGACGAGTCGGCCCTCCGTGAGGTGCCGCGCATCGCCAAGCGCACGGGCTACCTGGCGCTGCTGGCCAACCTCGCCATGTTGAGCGGGCTGCTCGGCACGGTGTCGGGCCTCATCACGAGCTTCGGAGCCGTGTCGGGCGAGAGCGTCGACCCGAGCCAGAAGGCGCGCATCCTCGCCGAAGGAATTTCCGAGGCGATGAACTGCACGGCGTTCGGGCTCATCGTCGCCATCATGGCCCTCGTCGCGTACGCCGTCCTCAACGGCAAGACGCAGGGTCTCGAGGACGACATCAACGAGGCGAGCGTCCAGGTGCTCAACCTCGTCGTGACGAACCGGCAGAAGGTCAACATGTCCGGGATTGGATGAGGATCCCATGGGTGGCGTAAGCGTCGACGGCGGCGGCGGAGGAAAACGGAAGTCGCTCGACTCGGAGATCAACATGATCCCGATGATCGACCTCCTCATGGTCACGATCTCGTTCCTCCTCATCACGGCGGTATGGACGCAGATGGCCCGCATCAACGCCGATGCGCAGGTGCCGGGCCCTCCGCGTCCCGACGTCGAGCAGGAGAAGATCGAGCCGGAGAAGCAGCTCCACGTCATGATGCAGGGCGAAGACAAGTTCGTCCTCGTCTGGAAGCAGGGGAGCACCACGGTCGACTCGATTGACGTGCCGCGCAGAGACGTCGTCAGCCAGCAGGGCTCCGTGCAGGTCGTGCGCTACCCGGACCTCGGCGCCAAGATCGAGAGCGAGTGGAAGGCCAAGGGCCAGCACACCAATCCGACCGACAAGAAGCAGGATCAGGCCATCCTGCACACGGACAACAAGACCGAGTTCAAGTACATCATCGGCGTCATCGACGCGATCTACGCGCCGCAACGCGACATGACCTTCGGGGCCAAGACGGACAAGTTCCCGGCCTTCAACATCACCTTTGCGGTCAACTAGTCTCGCTTGGGGGGAGCGCGGCCGCTCCCTCCAACCCCCCCCAGCCGTAACGAGTAAGCCATGCCCGTGCAGGAACCTGGTCGCCGCTTGATGCGGCACATCGGCCTCGAGTTCGTCGCCAAGAAGGTCGCGGGCGGTGGTCACCGCTCGACCAACGCGAGCTTGTCGCTGACCAGCATGATCGACTTCCTCGTCGTGACGGTCGTCTTTCTCCTGATGACCTTCAGCGCGAGCGGCGAGACGCCTGTGGCCAAGGGCCTGAACATGCCCAAGGCCGAGAACGTCCTCGACATGATAGACGCGCCCATGGTGGCGTGCGTCGGCAGCCAGATCCTGGTCGACGGCTCCCCCGCTGGAAATGCGCGCGCGGTCGAGGAGTCGGACCGGATGCAGCGCATCGACGAGCTCTTCAACATCTTGAAGGCCAAGCGTGAGCTCTGGAAGCAAACGCACCCGAACAAGGACTTCCCGGGTGTGGTCGTGCTTCAGATTGACCAGAACATCAAAGCCGTGGTCGTGAAGAGTGTCTTCCAGACGGCGGCTTTCGCGGGCTTCCCCAACGTCAGCTTCATGGTGGACCGCATCCCCCGCAGCGGGGGCGCCCACTGATGGCGTGAGCGGTCCGCGAGCCCCAGAAGGAGAAGACCGGGGCCGGTCATGGAGCCGATTAGGAGGACGACGCGGGGCCTGCCTGCGATTGCGCGGGCACGTGAGGACAGGCTGAGCGGGCGCGCGCGCTGGACGACGCAGGCGGGCCTGATGGCGGCGGCAGCCGTGATCGCGGGCCTCGTCGCGCACAAGGTGGTGAGCGACCGCGAGCTGAACAAGGAGCGGCAAGGGCTTCTGGCGAAGCAGCGGGCGGTGGCGGCGACGCTGGGCGTGGAGTGGTACCCCCTGCGCGATCGGCTCGAGAGCGAGGTCTTGCAAGCCGCGAAGGGCTTCGCGGGCGATCCCGTGGACCCCGTCGCGCGCCAGGGGGAGTTCCGGTCGCAGCCGGGCCTCTACCTGCGAATGCGCGTGGCCGACGCGGGCGACGTCGCCAGCATCCGGCGCGTTGCCGCCGAGGCGAAGAAGGACGCCTTCGCGGCGTGCTTGCTGCGCGAGCCGAACGAGCGCGGTGCGCGCGGCGAGATCGACGGCGGCGCGTTCGCCGAGCAGCCGTGGAACCTGGGGCAAGCCTATGCGGCGACGCGCGTTCTCACCGACGAATGGGTGAGCGAAGTTCGATCGGCGGATGACGAGCTTCGCATGCGGATATTCACCGAGCAGTACGACAAGGCGGTGCGCGAAGAAGTGCCGCTGGCCATCGACGTGGTGCGCCGGGCTCGGTTCTTCCTCCTGGTGCTCGACGAAGACGTTCCGGAGGCCGGCGCTTCTGCCGACGCCAGCGCCATCACGGAGGGGGCGCTGCAGCTCGTACCTCACCCCGCGCGGATCCACGTGTTCGATCTCGCGAGCGGGCGCGAAATCCTCCGGCTCTTGCGTTCGGGCGATGCTCGCGTCATCCCGGCGGGCGAGCATTTCGTCGTCGACAGCGAGACACGCGAAGCCATGCAGCGGCAGGCCAACAACTGCGCGTTGGCGGGCCGCGTCCAGGAAATGCTCGCGCCCGCAGCGCCACACCCCGGCTGAAACGGCGTTCGAGCGTTGGCGCGTCAGCGCGGCGCCTCGTCGCCGACGTCGACGAGGTGCGCCATGACGAGCTGGTGCCACGCCAGCGTCACGACGAGAAACCCGGCGCGATCCGTCGCATCGTGAAGGACGCCCGACGCGAGCGCGGCGTCGCTCCAGCGAATCCCACCGTGCAGCCCGAGCCAGGGTCCGGTGGCGCCCTCGAAGAAGGGGATCTCCAGCCCGAGTCCCAGCTCTACGCCTAGGTCCGAGGCAAACGCCCCGCCAGCGTGCTGCGAAAAGACAGCCCCGAGCTCGAGGCCCAGCGAATCCAGCGCGAGGTCCAGGCGCGCGCTGCGCGTCTCGTGTCCCGTGAGCCATCGGGCCAAAAACAGCGGACGGAGCTCGGCACCCGAGGTGAGCACCCGCTGCGGCTGCGCCGAGCCCGCGAAGAGCGCCCCCTCCTCGTACGTTACGAACGCTCCCGCGGTGTCCAGATAGCGGAGACGAAGCTCCCCCTCTCCGCGCACCCCCCCCGGCGCCACCGTGGCGCCCAGGCCGGCCACCACCACGAGGTCGCCATCGATTCGCCCGTGACTCGGGTCCGTGTGCTCCTGCGCGAGCGCGCTGCGCCCGCTCAGAGCCGCCGCGAGCAGCAGGGCGGCACGTGACGGGTCACAGGCCGAGCGCATGCGTCACGGGCTCGCGCAGCTCCGGCGCCATCACGAGACGTACACGCGAGAGGACCTGTCCCGCGAGACGCCCCAGCAAGAACGACACGTCGTGCAGCGGACGCGCCGGACCTTTGGCGTACACCACGAGCAGCGGCGCCGCCTCGCCGCCGAACGGTTCGTCGGTGGCGACGTCGAGGCCCACGTAGACGTCGGGGTCCAGCGCGCGGCTCGTGGCGACCTCACGCGCGATGGCGAGGGCGCGATCGCGCCCTGGGGGCGTGGCGTGCTCCCCGAAAAGCTCGAACGTCTTGAAAAGCGCTCGCGCGCGAATGCGCTTGGCGAGGTCGGAGAGGGGTCGATCGCGGGCGTTCTCCCATGCGTGCATGGCGCCCCAGAGCACGCCGTCATCGAGCTCGAGGTAGTCGCCCAGCGCAATGGGCTCGCCCCGCGCACCCGCCGCGACGGCGGCCGGCACCGAATCGAGGGCATCGCCCCTTTGAAGCACGAGCACCGCGCGCGCCAAGATCGTGCGAATCATCCACTCCGCCGCGCGCGTGGCCTTGTGCTGATAGACCTGCTGGAACATGAAGAGACGAGCCGTGATGAACGCCTCGATCGCCGGCAAGCCTTTTGCGCCGTCGATCGCGAGCGCCGGACCACCCGCGCCGTCGTCTCGCGGTGCGAAGCACAGGCTGCGCAGCAGCCAGTCGAGATCGTACACACCGTACCGGACGCCGGTCGCGTGTGCGTCGCGTAGCAGGTAATCGCAGCGATCCACGTCGAACTCGCCGCTCACCGCCTTCGCCAGGTACGGCAGGTCGTGCCGGCCGTGGACGAGTTCGACCACGCGCCGGGGAAGGTCGCGGTCCATGGCGGCGAGGCGCCGGTGTACTCCGGTCGAGGGGTCCAAGACGATGCGCTCGGTCCAGGTCTCGTGGGCAGGCGTGCCGGGGATGGCGTTCTCGAACAAGTGAGAAAGAGGACCGTGCCCGACGTCGTGCAAGAGCGCCGCCGCGAGCGCCTCGCGGGCTCGTTCCTGCGTCACGCGGCAGTCCTCCGGGAGGACTCCGCCGATCGCGCGGAGGCGCGCCAGGAGGAGCTTCATCACGAACGCCGCGCCCACGGCGTGCGCGAAACGGGAGTGCTCCGCACCGGGAAAGGCGAGCGACGTCACGCCGAGCTGACGCACGCGGCGCAATCGCTGGACCTCCGGCGTGTCGAGCAGGCTCTCGACGACGCTCTCCTCATCTCCTTCGAAGGCGACGAGCCCGTGCACCGGGTCCCGCAGAATCACGGCGCCTCCACGAGCCGCATCCCCACGCGTCCGTCGTCGTACCACACCTTCACGGCGAGCTGCCCGCGCGAGCGATCGACAATCGCGACGAGCTCGGCGGGTCGAGGTCGCACGCCGGGCGCCCGCTCCGAGTGCCAGACGCTGCGAAAGGGTCGCGATGCGTCGTGATGGGGATCGACCGCCCAGGCCAGAGGCTCGACAGGCGATTCCAGGCTGACCTTCCATCGCTCGCCCTCGCGAGCGACGCGCACGGTCGGCGGCTCGCCGAGGGGAGGCGGCTCGGTGTCCACCGGCGGACGATGAACGACGCCGGCGCTGCACCGCTCGACGGAGAGATCGGCGCCGGCGCGAAGCAAACGCGCACGCGCCGTCGCGATCGCGAGGGGCGATGCATCGCCCAGGATCACGCGCCGCCCAAGCGCGTGGGCGCTCTCCCCTGTCGTCCCGCTGCCCGCGAAGAAATCGACCACGAGGCCGCCGGGCGGCGACGCGCACGCCACGATTCGGTCGAGGAGCGCGCGCGGCTTCTGCGTCGGAAACCCGGTGCGCTCGCTGGCACGCGCGTGGCGGAGCGGCGGTACGTCCGTCCACAGCGCGTCCACCCGGCGCTCGCGGCACCAAGCTCCCTCGGCGTTCTTGACCAGAAAGTATTTGATGTAGACGCGCCCGCTCGCGCTGCGATGCACGCGGTCGACCTTCTCGAGCCGCGCAATGGACTCGTCGGTGTAGTCGCCGCGCGGCGCGCTCGTGAACGGTCGCCCCGCCTCGTCCCATCGCACCGCGGCGGGATCGATCGGCTCCAGGCGCGTGGGCGGTGTGAGTCGAAAGCTCGGGCCGCCATAAACCACGATGCGTGTCGAGCGTGCGGCCGAACTGGTGGCTCGCCGCCTGACGGCCGAGGTTGGGGGCGCGGCGCCAGACGATCTCGTTCACGAACGCGTCGCGGCCGAGGATCTCGTCGAGAAGGAGGCGGACCAGATACGAGGCACGCCAGTCGACGTGCACCCAAATGGTCCCCGAGGGCGACAGCAGCCGCGCGAGCGCCTCGAGCCGTGGCGCGAGCATGTCGAGATAGTCGCCGATTCCCTGGCCCCAACGATCGTCGTACGCGCGGGTACGCACGACGCGCCCATCGGCCGGCCCGTCGAGCCGCGCCTCGTGCTGGTACGCCGCCTGGGAGGCGAAGGGCGGATCGAGGTAGGCGAGGTCCACGCACCCGGCGAGGCCCTCGGCGGCTATCGCGCGGGCTACGTGGAGCGCGTCGCCCTGTACGAGACGCGAGACGAGACCCGACCCGCCCCCGGTTCCGCTCCCAGCGTATTCGACCGGTTCGAGCACGACCCCGGGCCCCTCCAGAGGACCCGGCGCGCCGCCTGCCTCCGGCGCCGAGCGGCGCCCGGCCAGCGTTGCATCCGGCGCCCAGCGGCGCCCGTGCCACGAGAGAACGGGGCTCGCGGGAGCTGCTGCGGGGGGGTCTTGGGGCTTTCCGGCCGTCTCAGCGGCCGGGCTGGGGGCGGTACGGGCCTGCCAAGGTGAATTCCAGTGGGGACCGAGCATGCGCTGATGATGGACTGAAGCATTCCCGGACTACGCTGCGCCTTGCAACCCCCTTTGGAAATGTCCGAGCGGCGAGGCTATTCTCGAAAATTGCGTCCCACCAGGCCAGATGCCGCACGCACTTGAAACCACCCACAGGCTCACCGACATTCTGCGTGCTTTGCCGCAAGGCGAGCTCGATGGGCTGATCACGCGCCTCGGCGTTCGCATCGATCACGCCAAGCGGATCGACGTGCCTTCGCAGGTGGCCCGAGCGCTCGTCGCTCTGCCCGAGCTGCGCGATCCGTCCAGGCTGCATCCTGCCTCGACCGAGCTCGTTCATCGCGTCGCCGAGGGTCGCGGCGTGCTGGTCGTGACGGCGGTTCCGCCGGCACTCGAGCCTCTTCTCGCGCGTGGCCTGATGTTCGCCCGCGCCAGCGAGGGCGGCGTCGAGCTGATTCTGCCGGCGGCGTACCTCGTCCAGTTGAAGACGTGGGAGGGAGAGGACCCCCGCAGCCTGCGCGCACTCCTCTCGCAGGCGCCCTTCGAGACGATGAGCGCCATCGCGTCGCATTACCTGGGTCGACCCGCGACGCCTCCCATCGCGCTGTCGCTCGAGGCGGCGTGGGCCATCCTGGGGAATCCGGCGACGCTGACCGAGGAGATCGCGAAGCTCTCGGCCACGGAACGTCGCGTCCTCGAGGGCGTCGAAGAGGACGGAGGCGAAGTCGATACCGAGGAGCTGCTCGAGCTCGAGCGCGAGCCACTTCGGCTCCGTACCGCGACAGGGGCGACGCCGTCCCGCCGCGGCGTCGGATTCTCCCTGGAGCGCCGCGCCTTGCTCATACCGGTTCACCCGAACCGTCACGTCGTGCCGACGGAGGTGAGCGCCATCATCGGCGCCGCGCACCACACGGAGCGCGCCACACGACGGGACGAGGTTCGAGAGTTCGTGGCGTCCGGAGATCACGCCCCTCGAAGGGCGCGCTTCTCGCTCGACCCCGCGCCACTGGCGCTCGCGCTCGCCGTCGCGGCGCGCGAGACACCGGGACGGACTGCCGAAGGGCGCTCCCCGTCGAGCTCATTTGCGGACCTGCGTGCCGGAGTCGGAACGCCGAAATCGCTCGTGCAGAAGCTCGCCGCACGGTTCGGGCGCGAGCCGTCGCACGTCGCCCTCGTCTTCGCGCTCTCGCGTGCGATCGGCTTGTGGGACGCATCGGCGACGAATGCGTCCGCGCCGCCGGGCACCTTCACGATGCAGGAGCTCACGCGCCAGCTCTTCGTTGCGTGGGAACGCGGCGGCGCATGGGACGAAGCACGCGAGGAGCCGGAAGTATTGCGTCTCGCGCCGGAGTCGCGCGACTCGAGCCCTGCCGGCGTCCTGCGCGAGATGGTGCTCGAAGCGCTGCGAGAGCTCGGCGAAGGACGTTGGGTGCCGTGGTCCTCGCTGGCGGGCTGGCTCAAGAGTGACCAACGCGTGCCGGGCATTTCGCGGTTGCTCCGGCGGTGGGCCGAGCGCGGAGGTTTGCCGCCGGTCGAACCGCTCGAGGTCGCGCGGCGCATCGTGCACGAGAGTTTGCCTGCATTGGGAATCCTCGACCTCGGGGAAGGCGACGATCTGCTGAGCCGTGTCTCGGAAGACGAGGCCGGGGGAGCCGGAGTGGAGAGCACGGTGCGGGACGAGGGGTCCTCGATCGCGCTGCGCCTGACCGCACGCGGCCGCGCCCTCCTCGCCGAAAAGGTCCCCGCGGGAGACATGTCGCCCTCGAAGTTCCTCGACACCCACGTCCTGCGGCTCGGCCCGCAGGCGAAGGTGGGCTCGATCCTCGCCGTGGCTCCGTTCGTGGAGGTCGGGAGGGCGGCCGAAACGCTGGACCTCATCGTCGCGCCGCAGACGCTCGCGCGCGCTCTCTCGGCGGGCCTCGAGGCCGACGTGCTCCGTTCCCGCCTCGAGACGCTCTCGCCGCTGCCGGATTCTCTCTCTCGCACGCTCGCGCAGGCCAGCGTCGTCGTCGGTCGTGCGACGTGGGTCGCAGGAGCCGGCTTCCTCTGGGTCGAGGACGCCAACGTGCGCGAGCTTCTTCGCACCCGTCGCGCGACGCAGGAGCTCTTCGTCAATCCCTCGCCCCCCGGCGGCTTGCTGGTGGCATTCGGGGTCGACCTCGACCGCCTCGCCCGACGCTGCCGGACGGTCGGCATCGAGATCCTCGTCGATGGTCAAGTGGTGCGCGCGCGAAGCATCCCACCTCCGGGGGGCTCGTCGCCTTCGACAAGACCGCCCCCGCCTTCGCAGCGGCCCGGAGCGCCGGGGGCGAGGCCCGGTTCGGGATCCAATCGCCCCGGCCCGCCGTCGTCGAGGCCCGTGTCCATGGGGCGCTCGACGACGCCGAGCAAGGGCACGCCCAAGGCCGCGGCCAAGGGAGACAAGTAGCTCGACCACCCAAGCCGCTGGCGGCAGCCGCGGGCGCGTCGATTGCAGCTCGTCGACCGATGCCCACGCGGTGGCTGAGCCAGCCCCGTGGTCCGCTCTTGCTGGGGCTCACGCTCGTCGCGAGCAGCGGACCCCTCGCCCGTACGCGACCGAAGCCATGAGCTCCGGCCGCCTGCGTCCGCGCCCTAGCTCCACCTGCGTGGGCCGAGGTTGCGCGATCCTCGTCACCAACCTCCAGGGTGTCGTGTGCGAGGCCGAGCACGGACTCTGGGTGTTCGAGACCCGCATGCTCTCGAGGTACGAGTGGCGAGTCGACGGGACATCGCTGGTGCCGGCGGGCGGAGCGCCCCTCGGGGACGACCAGTGGCTCGGCTATTTCCTTCACCGGTTACCCCGAGACCCAAGCGCAGCGCCGAACCTGCCTACCGAGCGCTCCCTCGAGCTCCGGACGTCTCGTCTCGTCGGGGAGGAACTGCGCGAGGAGGTCGAGCTCACGAATCACACGCAGAGCGAGGTCCGGCTTTGCCTGTCGCTCGATGTGGCCGCCGACTTCGCCGACCTGCAGGAGAGCGATCGCCCCGAGCCGAAAGGCCGCAGAAGCAGCACGGGTCGCGCGCCGGCCGACGGGCTGTTCGAGGTGGTCTTTCGGTACGAGGCGGAGCATGCGTACGAGCACCAAGGCGACCGCGGCGTGGCGCGCATCGACCGGAGGCTGGCGGGGAACGTCCATCACGGCCCGGGCTCCGCGGAGCTCCTCGACGAGCGTCTCGCGTTCGACATTCGCCTGCCCCCGCACGGGAGCTGGCGCGCATGCCTGGTCTGGACGCCGTATCTCGAAGCGGAACCGGCGGGTCTTTGCGGCGACGGCGAACCGCATTCACCTGCTGCGCGAAGTTCTGCGCCGCTGGCCGAATCGACGGAGCTAGAGGTGGCCGCCGCCGGCGAGCCCCTCGCCGTGACGGTGGCCAGCGCGTTTCGCCAGGCCAAGCGCGACCTGGCCTCGCTCGCGATGACCCACTCCGGACGGCCTCCCGTGGGTTGGACTTTCGCCGGGGGTTGGCCGACCTACACGGCGTTCTTCGGGCGCGACGCGCTCGCAGCATCGTGGCAGTCCGGGATCGTTTCGACGGACATGATGCTGGGCGCGCTCGCGGAGCTCGGATCCTCCCAGGCAAACAGAATCGACGAATGGCGCGACGCCCAGCCCGGACGCATGCTCCACGAGCACCACCGAGGTCCCGTCGCAGCGCTGTGCTACGGGCCGCACGGCTGCTACTACGGCGACTTCACCGCCTCCATCTACTACCCCGTCGTGGTCGCCTCGCTTTGGCACTGGACCGGTAACCTCGACCTGGTGAAGGCCTACCTCGAGCCGGCCCGGCGAGCCATCGCCTGGGCAGATGCCTACGGCGATCCAGACGGCGACGGCCTGTACGAGTACGCGACCACCTCCGAACAGGGCGAACGAAACCAGGGCTGGAAGGACTCCAACGACGCCATCGTTTACCCGGATGGAACCTTGGTCGCGCCCCCCCTCGGCACGTGCGAGATGCAGGCATTCGCATACGTGTCGAAGCTGGCCCTGTCGGAGCTGCTGTTCTGGACGGGCGAGATCGAGGCCGCACGGCGCCTCTTCCAGCAGGCGCGTGAGCTGAGAGGGCGCTTCAACGACCGCTTCTGGATGGAGGACGAGCGGTACGTCGCGATGGCCCTGGACCGCGACAAGCACTTGGTCCGGTCGATCGCGTCGGACCCGGGGCACTGCCTCGCGAGCGGCATCCTCGACGACGAGCGCGTGCCCGCCGTGGCCGCCCGGCTGATGAGCCCCGAGATGTTCTCCGGGTGGGGCGTGCGGACCCTTTCCTCGGGGCACCCGGCGTACGACCCTCTTTCGTACCACCGCGGCACCATTTGGCCCGTGGAGAACGCCGTATTCGCGCTGGGTTTCGCCCGCTACGGTCTCTACGACGAGCTCCACGCGCTCTCCAAAGCGCAGTTCGAGGCGGCGGGCCTCTTCGAACTGTGCAGGCTTCCCGAGACCTTCGGCGGCCACCCGCGGGACGAGGGGCACCCGTTCCCCGGGCTCTACCCGCGTGCCAATTGGCCGCAGGCGTGGTCGGCGTCTGCCGTGTTCTGCATGATTCAGGCGATCGTCGGAGCCGTACCCTACGCGCCCCTTCACCTCCTGCTCATCGACCCGCATTTGCCTGCGTGGCTCCCGCAGCTCGAGCTCCGCAACCTCTGCGTCGGGGGAGCCGCCGTGGATTTGTCGTTCCGGCGCTCGCCCGACGGCCGCACCGAGTTCACGGTGCTGGACAAGCGCGGCACGCTTCACGTCGTGCGGCAACCGAGCCCTCAGTCTCTGACGGCGGATTGGTCCGAGCGCGTGCGCGACGTGCTCAGCAGCTTGCATCGCGGCTAGGTGAGCAGGCGGGCTACGAGCACGCCGTTGGCGAGGACCACGAGCGCGGCGCACACCCACCCCATGCCGGTCATCCACCGCGGCGTGGCGCACGGAAGCATGCGGCGCCGGTCGGCCGTCAGGAGCAGCAGCGGCACGACGGCGAAGGGGAGCTGAAGGCTGAGCACCACCTGCGAACCCACGAGCAGCCGACCGCCGCACCGCTCCCCCGCCACGAGGATGACGGCCAGTGCGGGCACGATTGCGAGCCCACGCGTCAAGAGGCGGCGCTGCCAGGCGCGCAGCCGTACGCGGACGAACCCGCCCATGATGACCTGCCCGGCCATCGTGCCGGTGATCGTCGCGCTCTGACCAGCGGCGAGCAGCGCCATCGCGAAGACGGCGCCCGCGAGAGTCGTGCCGAGCAGCGGCGAAAGCAGCCTGTGCGCCTCCTGGACTTCGGTCACCTCGTTGCGGCCGTTTGCGTGGAACACCGACGCCGCGAGCACCAGGATGCCCGAGTTGAGGAGCATGGCGCCCGTCAGCGAGAGCACCACATCGACCGTGGCGTGGCGCACGGCCTCGCGGCGACCGGCGTCGCTGCGTTCGTAAGGCCTGCCGACGACCAGGTGCGAGTGCAGATACAGGTTGTGAGGCATGACCGTCGCGCCGAGGACGCCCACGCCCATCGTGAGCATCTCGCGATCGCGCACCAGCTCGAGAGATGGCGCGTACCCGTGGAGGACGTCCGCGAGGCACAGGACGCGAGAGCGACAGCTCGAGGCCGAACGCAACGGCGATGATGAGTACCATCCCGCCGACGACGCCCTCGAGCCATCGTCCCCTCCACCGCTCGGCGCCCACGAGCAGGAGAACGTCCGCGCCCGTGGCGACGACCCCGATGCGAAGCGGAAGCCCGACGAGGAGCTCGAGCGGCCTCCGCGGCGATGTTCGACCGCAGGTCGCACGTGGGGTCGCCGATGCTGTCGATGTACGCCGCCGTCCAGGGGATTCCCCCGGAGTTCACGAGCGCGGGCCCGCCGCCGTAGAGCACCTCGGTGACGTGGCTGTCGTTACCGCATCGCCGCGGCGAGCTCTCCTTGCGGCCCGCCGAACTGCTCGAGCATCAGGTTGGCTAGTCCCGGGTTCGGCTCCGACACGCGCACGGTGTACTGGAGACGCTTGTTGTGCATGAACATGGCAACTCCTCGCCGCGCGGGGCGCGGCCCCTCGTGGGCCGTGCAGCCGGCGTACCGATAGGATGAGCTGCTCGTTCGCCCGTCCGGCCTGCTCGCGGCGCCGTGGCGAGGCGCCACGCTGTCACGATCGCGCGACCGGGGCCGCCTTCGGTTCCGGGCCGCGGCCCGGCAGAGGCCCGAGCACGAGCTCCCGCGCCTGCTGGGCGGTCGACCGGGTACTTCTCCTTTGCTGCCCTCCCGGTCCCCATGAGACAACGCCTATTCGCCTTTTTTCTGAGCGCTCTGCCGGCGGCATTTCTCTTCGCCTGCGGCGGCGCCAGCGAAAGCCCCGCCCAACCGGGCGACGCCGCCGCTCACACGGACGCCGCGGAGACGCCCGACGCCGACGCAGGCCCTCCCGCAACCGGCGCCATCGAATTCGCGCCGTACTTCCCTGCCTGGACGTTTGCCAGCAAGGGCTACGCATACACGGGACTGGCCAACCTGCAGCAAGTCGCTGCGGTTCACGATGTCACGCTGGCGTTCGTACTCGCCGCACCCGACGCGGGCTGCACCTCCGATCTGGCGACGGACGGCATCGGCCAAAACCTGGCGGACATTCACGCGTTCGTCGACGCCGGCGGCCACGCGAAGGTGTCCTTCGGTGGCGCCCAGGGGCTGTACCTTCAGGACCCCACCGCGTGCGCTTCGGCCGCGGACCTCGCGAACGCCATCGGATTGGTCGTCGATGCGACCGGGATCACGGACCTCGATTTCGACGTCGAGCAGCCGTTCAACTCGGGCATGAGCGACACGGCCAACACGAATCTCGGTCAAGCGCTGCACAGCTTGCAGCAGAGCAGGAACATCCAGGTCGGCCTGACGCTGCAGCACACGACGGCAGGGTCGATCGGCGACGACGGCGGCGCCGCAACCGACGGCCTGGACCCGACCGCGGTGACGCTCATCCAGGAAGTCGTGGCTGCGGGCGCGCGGATACGGCACGTGAACGTCATGGTGATGGGCTACGGACCGCTGCCCCCGTCGACGACGGAGTCGGCGCGCGCGATCGCCACCCTCGAAGCGACGCAGGCGCAGCTGAAGGCTCTCATCCCCGGCATCACCGATCCCCAGTCGTGGGCGATGCTGGGCGTGACGCCGGAGATCGGCGACAACGACGGGACCGGCGAGGTCTTCACACCCGACGATGCCACCGCCGTCGCCCAGTTCGCGCGCGGCCACGGGTTGGGTCTGGCGAGCTTCTGGTCGATCGATCGCGACCGCGTCTGCGCAAGCCAGAAATGCGGTTTTCAGAAGTACAGCACGGTGAATACGTCCAACTTCCAGTTCGCGAACGCGTTCCTCGCTGCGCTCCAATGACGGCGCCCGCCTCGGGCGTCCTCCTAGGTCTGCGGCGGCGCTATCGGGCCGAACTGCCCCGAGCGCGGGTCGTACTCGAAGACGTTGCCGCTCGCGATGTCGTACACCCACCCGCTCATCGTGAGCACGCCGCGCTCGAGCCGCTCGGCTACATTCGGGAACGCACGCAGGTTCTCGAGCTGAACGAGCACGTTCTCCTCGACTGCGGCAAGCATTCGCGCGTCGTCGTCGAGGTGCGCATACCGCTCGGCGACGATAGTGCGCACCCGTTCCCCCTGCGCGAGCCAGCGCTTGACGAACGGCAGGTTGTCCATGGACTCGGGGTGCAAGATCGCGTTTATCGCGCCGCAGTGCGTGTGGCCGCACACGATCACGTTGGTGACACCGAGCACCTCTACGGCGTACTCTATGGCCGCGGCCGTGCCGCCCGGGACGGTGACGTGGGGGACGACATTGCCCACGTTGCGCACGAGAAACAGATCGCCGGGCTCGGTGCTCGTAATCAGGTTCGGCACGACGCGCGAATCCGAGCACGTGATGAAGAGCGTCTCCGGGTGTTGCCCCCGATCGGCGAGGCGCCGGAAAAGGCCGCGGTGATCCGCGAAATACTGGGCGCGGAACGCGTGGACGCCGTCGACGAGCTTCTGCATGCGCTGATCGCTCGTAGCCATCCGGGCCGCGCGAGGCAAGGCTTACTGGCGCGTCTCCTGTTCGCCCGCCCGCTCCCGTTCGAGAGCCCACTGCTCGGGGGCAGCCCGGGGCGTCGTGCCCACGACCCGCCCGCCGCGCACGAACACCTCCGCGGGCAATGGCCGGCCGTTGTAGCGGCTTGCCATCACGTACCCGTACGCGCCGGCGTCGAGAATGGCGACAGCTTCCGGGGGCGTGCGCGGCAAGAGGTGCGCGCCGAAATCGTCGCTGCTCTCGCAAACGGGCCCGACCACGCGCCAAGATTCTTCGAGCTCCCCACCCGTACCCGGTCTGACCAAGGGCACGACGCGATGGCGGGCCTGGTAGAGCGCCGGACGGACGAGATCGTTCATCCCGGCGTCGATCATGAGCCACCGCGCAGCGCGAGCGACCTTCGTCTGGATGACGCGGGCCAGCAGGACCCCCGACGCGGCCACGAGCGCCCGTCCCGGCTCCACGTGGAGACCCAGCGAGTCCAGCCCGTGAGCGCGCTGTTCGGCAAGGACGCCGCGGACGAACTCTGCCGGCCGCGGCGCCAGCCCCCCATCGTAGTCGACCGCGAAACCGCCCCCGGTGTTGACGAACTCGAGCGACTGCAGCTTGCCCCCCGCGCGGAGCTCGCGCACCAGGCCGAAGAGGACGCGCGCCGAGGCGACGTACGGCGCGATCGACGGCAACTTCGAGCCGACATGAGTCGTCATGCCCACGAGCTCGAGCCACTCCGAAGCCTCGGCGAGCGCGACCGCGCGGGGCACGTCTTCCTGCGGCACGCCGAAATTTGGCCTCGTCGTGGCCGGTCGCGATGTGACGATGCGTGATTTCACCCAGGTCGACGCTCGGGTTGACCCGGATACCCACCCGCGCCCTCCGGCCAGCGGCGCGCGCCCGCGCCTCGACGCGGGCGATCTCTTCCACGCTCTCGACCTGAACCGCACCAATGCCGGACGCGCCCGCCCCGATGGCCAGGTCGAGCTCGCCATCCTGCTTCGCTACACCGCTGTACACGATGAGCTCGGGCGCGATGCCGCACGCCAGAGCCACCTGCAGCTCCCCGCCGCTCACGACGTCGGCGCCGCAGCCCTCCGCGGCGAGCGCTCGAACGACGGCCCCCGCGCTGTTGGCCTTGACGGCGTAGGCGACGAGGTGCCGCGGCGAGTCGAACGCAGTGCGCAAATCCCTGGCCGCGGCGGCGATACCATCCAGGTCGTACACATAGGTCGGGGTCCCGGTATTCCGGGCGATATCGACGAGCCGTATGCCGCGCTCCCCACCCAAGAGAAGCGCCCCAGCCGAATCGCGTGTAAGAGACATGGGTCCTTCGAGTAGTATCCCCCCGCGCCATACCATGTCTGCTCTCCGACGCGCCAAACTCGTATGCACACTGGGTCCCGCCTGCGACTCGCTCGAGGGACTCGCAAACCTGATCGACGCGGGGATGGACGTCGCGCGGTTCAACTTCTCGCACGGCACGCACGCCGAGCACGGCGAGCGCCTCGCGCGCCTGCGGCGGGCTTCCGAGAAGCAGAACAAGTCCGTCGCGGCCCTGCAGGACCTCTGCGGCCCGAAGATCCGCACCGGGTCCTTCCCCCGCAAGTTCGACCTGCCGACCGGCAGCGACGTCGTGCTCGTCGAGGGGAGCGCCTCGAACGACGAACGGGTCGTCCCGATCCAGTACGAGGGTCTGGCCGGCGACGTACGCATCAACGACCGCATCCTCTTCGACGACGGCCGACTCGTTCTGTGCGTCGTGCGCGTCGAGGGCGAGCGCGTGATGGCGCGCGTCGACCAGGGCGGCGGCATGCGTGACCACATCGGCGTGCACCTGCCGAGCAAGACCATGCGCATCTCGGCGCTGACCGAGAAGGACAAGACCGATCTCGACTTCGGACTGTCGAGCGGCGTCGACTACATCGCGATGAGCTTCGTGCGCCGCGCTGAGGACCTGCATACGATCCGCGAGGTGTGCCTCGCGTGGGGGCAGCCCACGCCCGTCATCGCCAAGATCGAGACGCCCGACGCCGTCGAAAACCTCGAGAGCATCGTCGCCGCCAGCGACGGCGTCATGGTGGCTCGTGGCGACCTCGGCGTGGAGTTCCCGCCCGAGCGTGTGCCGGTCATCCAGAGGCAGATCCTCGGCATGGCGCGTCGCGTACGGCGCCCGGTCATCGTCGCGACCGAGATGCTCCAGTCGATGACCAAGTCCACGCGCCCGACCCGCGCCGAGGCCAGCGACGTCGCCAACGCCGTCTATTCCGGCACCGACTGCCTCATGCTGAGCGGCGAGACGGCCACCGGGGATCACCCCACGCTCGCGTGCGGCATGATGAGCCGCATTGCGAGCGAAGCGGAGATGAGCCCGTTTTTCGAGCACGCTCCGTACCTCTCGCGAGCCACGAGCATCACGGAGGCCATCGCCCGCGGCGCGTGCAACACGGCGCGCGAGATTGGCGCCAAGTACATCGTAGCGCTCACCGAGACCGGCTCGAGCGCGATGACCGTGAGCCTCGCGCGGCCCGACGTGCCCATCATCGCGTACTCGGCGAACGCGAAGACACGCCGGCGGATGGCCCTCTATTGGGGCGTGGTTCCGCGCGAGATGCCCTCGCTCCACGACGCCGACCAGCTGGCGGACTGGTGCTCGGGCGATCTGCTCGCCGCGGGATACTGCTCGCCGGGCGAGCGCATCGTGCTCGTCTTCGGTGCGCCCATGGGCGTCAGCGGCAGCACCAACAGCGTCCGCGTGCACGTCATCGCGTGAGCGCTACCCCCGCTGCCGCAGCTCGCGCTTGATCACTTTGCCCGTCGGATTGCGCGGGAGGGCGTCGACGAAGACGACGTCCCGCGGGAGCTTGGGGCCAGCCAGCCGCTCGCGACACCAGGCCTTCACGCCTTGCTCGTCGAGCGCCGCTCCGGGCGCGAGCACCACGAACGCCCGCACGCGCTCACCCCACTCCGCGTCTTCGATGCCCACGACGGCGGCCTCGGCGATCCCGGGGTGCGCATCGAGGACGGCTTCGACCTCGGCCGGATAGACGTTGACGCCGCCCGAGATGATCATGTCGCGCTTACGTCCCTCGAGGAAGTAGCGCCCCTCCCGGTCGCGGCGGGCGAGGTCACCGACGCTCAAGAAACCGTCGCGCATGCAGGCGCGCGTCGACTCCGGATCGTCGTGGTAGCCGGCGGCGAGCAGCTTGCTGCGCGCGAAGAGCTCCCCCACCTCGCCCTCGGGCACGTCGCCGCCCCGGTCGTCGAGAAGGCGCACTTCGTTGCCCGGCACCACCCTCCCTATGGTTCCGGGCGCCGCGCGCAGGTCGCTCGGTTTGGCCAACGTGACCAGCCCGGTCTCGGTCGCTCCGTAGAAGTTGAAGACGATGTCGCCGAACCGGTCCATGACGTCGAGCGCGAGCGAGGCGGAGAGCGGAGCCCCGCCGGAGAAAATGACGCGAAGCGTGCGCGTGTCGTGCGCGCCGAGCTTGTCGGGGCCGAGCGACAGGACGCGGTGGAGCATCGTCGGGACGACAGCCGTCGTCGTGACCCCGAAGCGCTCCACGTACTCGAGGAACGCCTCCGGCTTGAATTCGTCCATGAGAACGCTGGTGGCGCCCAGAATGCCCGTCAACCCGACGAAGGCGAACGCCGTCGAGTGGTAGAGAGGACACGCCACGAGGTGCACGTCGTCCGTGCGCATCGGGGTCTCTGCGATGAAGCTCAAGGCGCCGAAGAGGGCGTCCTTCGGAAACTTGCGCACGGCGCCCTTCGGTTTGCCGGTGGTGCCCGAGGTATAGACGACTACCGCCGCGCCGGCGGCCGCGCCGCGCTCGACCCGGGGAGCCGCATCGGCCCGAGCCAGGAAATCCTCTTCGTAGCGATCGCAATCGCTACGGGCGCCCGGCGCGCCGCCCACGGCGATGTAGTCCCGGGCGCGATCCCGCCGATGCCTCGGCTTGCCTGCTCGACGACCGGCCAGAGGTCCGCGTCGAAGACGAGAGCCCTCGCCCCACAGTGGGTCGCGATGTACGCAAGCTCCGAGGCGGTCGACCGCCACGACGCGCTCACGGCGGCCGCGCCGACGAGGCCAGCTGCCGCTTGCAGCTCGAGAAACTCGGGACGGTTCCTCATCGCGATGACGACGCTCGACCCCCGTCCCACGCCTCGCCGCTGCAGAGCGGAAGCCGCGCGATTCACGCGCTCGTGGAGCTCGGCGAACGTCATTCGCCGCGCCCCCGAGGGGGCTCCGGGCCAAACGAGGCCGACCTTCTTGGGCGAATTTCGGGCGTGAAACTCGTAAATCTGCGCGTAGCCCGGTGACGCCTCGAGGAGTGCTTCCAAAGCCGCCAGCACACCCGGTACGGTCAGTTCGTACGCGACGCCCGTCCGCGTGAGGCTGCGCGCGATGCGCGCGCTACGGTACAAAGTGCGAAGCATTCCCGAAGCTCGGTCCTCATCGGCCGTCCTGCTCATGGTAGCTTGAGATTGGCATGCCTCCGCCGCCCGAAGAATCCGAAGACGACATTGCGTACAGCGAACGGCGCGGATCCCAGCGGCATGCGATCACGCTGCGCGTCGATTACAAGCGGATGAATACGTTCTTCGCCGACTACGCGAAGAACATCTCGAAGGGCGGGACGTTCATTCGGACGAGCAAGCCGCTCGACATCGGCACGGAGTTCGTGTTCGTCCTCTCGATTCCCGCACAGCCCGATCAGCTGCAGCTCCGGGGCGAAGTCGTCTGGACGGTCGACGAGGATGAGGCGACCGAAGACCACCCGGCCGGCATGGGTATCCGCTTTCGCTTCGTGGACGACTCGGAGCGCGCGAGCCTCGAGCAATTCGTGCAAAAGCTCATGGCCGAGAAGCTCGGCGGGCACGTCGCCGAGATGCTCCTCGGGAAAAAGTAGCCGCCCTTTACCAGCGGCTGCGGCGGCCCTAGCTTCTGCGGATGGCCGGTTTTCTTCCGAGGTCGCCATGACAGCGACTCCGCTCCCGGACGAGCTCGAGCGCGAGATCGTGCGCCTGAAGAAGGAGCGCAACGCGGTGCTCCTCGCGCACTACTACCAGGACAGCGAGATTCAAGACGTCGCCGACCTGATCGGGGATTCCCTGCAGCTCGCGCAGGCCGCCGCCAAGACGAAGGCGGACGTCATCTGCTTCGCCGGCGTGCACTTCATGGCGGAGACGGCGAAGATCCTCAACCCCGAGCGCGTCGTCGTCCTGCCCGACCTCGAGGCAGGCTGCTCGCTCGCGAGCGGCTGCCCGGCCGATCGCTTCGCCGCGTGGATCGCCAGACACCCGAGCTCCGTAGTCGTCAGCTACATCAACTGCACCGCGGAGGTGAAGGCCCTGTCGGACTACATCGTGACGTCCTCCAATGCCGAGAAGATCGTCCGCAGCATCCCCGAGGAAAAGACGATTCTCTTCGCGCCCGACCAAAATCTGGGGCGGTACCTCGAGAAGAAGACCGGCCGCAAGATGGTCCTCTGGCCGGGGAGCTGCGTCGTGCACGAGACTTTCTCGGTGCGCAAGCTCGTCGGCCTGAAGGAGCGCCACCCGGACGCGCTCGTGATCGCGCATCCGGAATGCGAAGAGGCGTTGCTCGCGATGGCCGACTTCATCGGGTCGACCACGGCTCTCTTGAACTACGCCGTGTCGTCACCGGCGCGCGAGTTCCTCGTCGTCACCGAAAGCGGAATCCTCCATCAGATGCGCAAGGCCGCCCCCGACAAGACGTTCCACCCGGCGCCGCCGGAGGCGAACTGCGCGTGCAACGAGTGCCCCTTCATGAGGAAGAACACCCTCGAGAAGGTCTACCTCTCGCTGCGCGACCTCAAGCCCGCCATCACGCTGGATGCAGAGCTCATCCAGCGTGCACGCAAGCCGATCGATCGAATGCTCGCGGCGTCCTGACGGTTCAGCGAGGACGGCGGAAAGGCGGCGGCGGCTTGTTCGGCTCGGGACGACGCTGCGGGAAGCTCTTGATCTCGGTCGCGTCGTCCTCGAAGCTCGGTATCTGAGGCGACGACCCGATGGCCGGCGCTGCCGGGGAGACACGGTCCCCGATGAGCACTTCCTCGTCCACGACGATGCTCTCTTCCGAGAGCGGCGGCGACGGCGCGGCTTGTGCCGTCGTTACCCCCGGATCCGACTGCTGCGGCGGCATCGACCAGCCGGTGTCCTCGGTCGCAGGCTTCTCGATCTGCGGAATCGAGGGGCTGCTTTCCGCGTCGACCTTGACGTCCAGCTTGGCGAGCATGTCGTCGGGCAACCTGACGCTGGAATCCTTCGCCCCGACGACCAGCCCGACCTTCGTCACGACGGCGTCGAGCACCGCGATGAGAACCTCGTTGGCCGTCTTCGCCACGATCTTGTCCCACCCGAGCGAGGCGACGAGCCCCTTGGGTGTGCCGTCGCCCGTCTCGTGGATGCGATGAATCCACTGCGTGAGCTCGTCCTTCGACAGGCCGTCGGACAGCACGTCGGTGCCGCGGATGGACCCGCCCTTGGCGTTGATCGTGTCGAGGAACCATCGCGCGTCGAAGAGGTAGAGGTCGTATGCCGTCGACAGGGCCTTGTGGATCGCTTGCTTGGTGAGCTTGCCCCCCCGCCAGAACGCCCACAGGTCTCCGAGCGGCACCCATCGCACGAGCGTCTCGGGCAACAGGCCGTCTTCGAACGCGACGTGATCGAGGTCGCCGGCCACGAGAGCGTCGTGCACGACCGTCTGGATCTTCTCGTCGGTGTCGCGGAGGGCCGACTTGATGCCGCGAATTCCCCACGCCGCGATGATGGGACCGCGCGCCTCGGGCGGCAGGAACTTGAAGATACGATCGGTGCATATCTTCTCGTCGTGCGGGAAGAACGCCGCCATGAGCTCCTGGGAGGTGCGGACCCGCCCCTCCGGAGTGCGGCGATGTTCCTCGAGCGCGAGGCAAAACTTGGGAACGGCTGCACTCAGATCGTTGCGCGCCTTATCCACGCGAAAACCTCCATATGACCACCGCGCGCGGGAGCACGCAGACTGGCGTCCCTCATCCTAGCGGAGCGCGCCTCGAGCTGAATGCTGCGCAAGCATTCAGCAGCGAGTCGGTTTCAGATTCGAGGGGCGCCGCGGCTGGTCCCAGCCGTTGAGCTTCCCGGCCGTGACACATCGGGCCGCCCGACGTATCGCCGTCGCGGGCTACCGCCCGACCTGTCGCCGTCGCGGGCTACCGCCCGACCTGTCGCCGTCGCGGGCTACCGCCCGACGCAGAGCCGTTGCGGGCTCCGAGAACCAACCGCGCTAGCATTCGGGCCGTGCGCTGGCTCTCGCGCGGCTTGACCCCGGCTTTTTTCGGCGTGGCGCTGGTCGTCGCGTGCGGCTCGCGAACCGGGCTGCTCGTGCCGAACCCCTCCGACGGGGGGCCTCTCTACGACGGCGGCCCGCTCGACGCGGCCATCGACTGCGCGACACCGAGCTACTGCGACCCGAACGACCTCGGTCACGTGTACCAGTGCGGCGCGCGCGTCTACCAGTGCAGCTCGCTCGAACAATGCGAGGAGCGCGGGAACGGAGACGCGACGAGCGGGCAATGCGTGAACCCCTGCCTCGATTCGCTCGGCAACGACACGTCGAACGGCTGCGAGTTCTACGCCGTCGAGATGGACACGACGCCCGAGGTCATGGGCGTGTGCTACGCCGTCTTCGTCGTCAACCAGTGGAAGACGGGTGAGCCTGCCAAGATCGAGGTAAGCCTCGGCGGACAGGTGCTTCCGATCGACGCCTTCGCGCGCATCCCTGTCGGAAAAGGGACCAATCTCACCTACGCTCCGTACGACGCGACTCGCGGGCCTGCCGGCCAATAGCATCGCCATCCTTTTCCTGTCGCGAGACCCCGCGGCGAGCCTGGACCCGAACGCGAGCGACCCGCGCGTTCTCGCGGACTGCCCCGCGGGCGTGACGCCGGCCATCTCCGGCGACGCCTCGCTGCACGGCACCGGCCTGGCGCAAGCGTTTCACATCAAGACCAACGTGCCGGTCGTCGCCTACCAGATGCTGCCCTACGGCGGTGGCCGCGCGCGCGTGACGGGGTCGACGCTGCTCTTGCCGACGAGCGCGTGGGACGTCAACTACGTCGTCGCCGACGCGTACTCCGCGCCGACCATGTTCACCGAGCCGCGCGCGGGTCCAGCCACGGTCGTCGTGGCGGCCCAGGACGCGACGCACGTGACGTTCAAACCGACGGCCGACATCCTCGGTGGGCCCGGCGTCCCGGCGACGCAGGCCGGCGTGCCCGTCACGTACACGCTCGACCGGGGCGAGTACCTGCAGGTCACGCAGCCCACCGAGCTGACCGGAAGCGCCGTGCAGTCGGACAAGCCGATCCCCGTCGTCGGCGCATCGACCTTGATCGACCTGCCCGTCGGTCGCCTCCGCGCCGACAGCGCCGAGCAGATGCTGCCGCCCGTCCGCGCGCTCGGCAGCGAGTACGTGGCCGTCCGCTACCGCACCCGCGATCCGACGGGGGCCGAGGAATCGGTTCCGTGGCGCCTCGTCGGTGTCGTCGACGGGACCGTGCTGTCGTACGAGCCGGCTCCACCGGCAGGCGCGCCGCGGACCCTCGGCGCGCAGCAGCTCGCCGAATTCGAAGACCCGGGGCCGTTCGTCGTCCGCAGCCAGGACGCGGCGCATCCGTTCTACGTCGCCAGTTACATGACCGGCGGCGAGCCCTACGACGGCACGGGTGACCCCGAGTTCGTCAACGTGGTGCCGCCCGCCCAGTACTTGCCGCGCTACACGTTCTTCACCGACCCGACGTACCCCGAGACGAACCTCGTCGTCGTTCGCGCACGCGACACGACCAGCGGGCAAATGCCCGACGTGACCTTGGACTGCGCGGGGCTCCTCCGCGGCTGGGCGCCGGTTGGCACCGCGGGGAGCTACGAGATGACGCGCGTGGATCTCTCGACCGGAGACTTCCAGGGCGTCGGTGGCTGCGACAATGGCGTGCACACGATCGTCTCGAGCCTCCCGGGCGCGCGTTTCGGCGTGACGGTATGGGGATGGGGAAACAACGTGACGTGGGCGCCGGACGACGAGGCGAACCCCAAGTTCACGCGCTGGGTGAGCTACGGGTATCCCGCGGGAGCCAATTTCAAGCCGCTGAGCGGGGCGGTGCTTTCGGCGCATTAGGGGGCGGGGGGCGGAGTCGGGGTCGCGGGGCGGGGTCGGGGTCGAGGTCGAGGTCGAGGTCGGGGTCGCGGTCGGGGTCGCGGTCGAGGTCGAGGTCGAGGTCGCGGGTCGCAGGTCGCGGTCGCGAAGGGAAACTCGCGGGCGGTCGTGTTTTGGTCGGTCACGCCCGAGACGCGCACGGGCCGCGCCAGCGCTCTCGGGCGAAGCATGGTGCGCTCGTTGGAGCGCTGTCACGGCCCCTGCGCGATGGGGGGGCATGACCGACCAAAACACGACCTCCCACGCTGTCTTGCCCCATCACAAGCTCGTCGCGTATCGCGTCGCCGTGGAGCTATTGCTCGCGGTGAAGGCGGCGAACGTGCGGGATGCCAAGCTTCGCGACGAAGCCACGCGCGCGGCCAAGAGCGCTTGCCTCAATGCGGCCGAGGGCGCCGGCCGCGTCACGCGGGCCGACAAGGCTCGCGCCTTCGCCATCGCGCGAGGCGAAGCCAGCGAAGCCGCGGCCGCCGTCGAGATCGCGGCGCTCATGGGCGACGCCGATCGCGATGCGGCGATCCGCTGCATCGCGATCGCCGGCCGCGTCGTCGCGCTCCTCACCGGCCTGATTCGCTGACGTCAGCGCGGCAGCGCCCGCAGCATCCGCTTCACGCGCACGGCGGCGCAGGTACCCTGGCCGCGCATGCGGCCCACCATGGTCCCTCCCCTCCCCCTCCTCGCGCTGTTCGCGCCGGCGCTGCTCGGCTGCAAAGCATCGTCCGCGACGGCGTACACGCCTCCGCCTGCGTACGAGGACGCCGGACCCCCGCCCGCCCTCGTCGCGTTCCCCAGCGGTCCCCGGACGCTACACGGGTTTCTCTATCGTCCCGCCGGCGAAGGGCCGTTCCCTGCCGTGGTCTTCAACCACGGGAGCGAGCCGCTACCCGGCGACAAGCGCGACGAGGCCGTGTTCTACATACCGCACGGGTTCGTGCTCTTCGTCCCGCACCGGCGCGGGCAGGGTCGCTCGGCCGACGCGGGCGAGTACGTCGGCCGGCTCGATCGCGCGCGGGTGGTCGAGGAGCTCGTCGCGCAGACCGACGACGTGATGGCCGCCGTGGAGTACGTGCACTCGCTGCCCTACGTCGACGGCGCGCGCGTGGCGGTCGCCGGCTGCTCGTTCGGGGGGATCGTGTCGCTGTTCGCGGCCGAGCGCGGGACCGGGATCGAGGCGGTCGTGGACTTCGCGGGAGGCGCGATGAGCTGGGCGCGTGCGCCGGACCTGCAGGTGCGCATGAAGCAGGCCGCGCGCGCCGCCCGGGTCCCGGTGCTCTTCATCCAGGCCGAGAACGACTTCGACACGACGCCGAGCCGGGTGCTCTCCGAGGAGATGCGCAGCGCAGGCAAGCCGGCGCGCATGCGCATCTACCCGCCCAACGGCGCGACGCACCAGGAGGGCCATCACCTCTGCTACGGCAGCGAGAACCCGGCGTGGGGCGACGAGGTACTGTCGTTCCTGAGCGCGAGCGCGAGCCCGCACGAGGTACCCATGTCCGAGGACGCGGCGCCGTGACATCGAACGTCGACGCCGCCGCCGCACCTGCCCGCACGCGCCTGTGGCTCGCCGGCGAGATCGCGCCACCGGCGAGAGCAAGCCGCACCGGCGTGGTCTGCTCACTCGGCGTCGTGGGCATGTACGCGCTGAGCTACGCGCTTCCGTCGGAGGTTGCCGGCACCGCGCTGCTGGTGGGCATCGCGGTGGCAACGGTCGTGGCGGCCGCCGCGCGCGCGCCCTTCGCGGTGCACGCCGGCGTGCTCGCGCTCTTGTCTGGCCTGGCTCCACGTGTGGCCGTGCTCGGCGCGGTCTGGCCACTGAACGTCGTGGGCCCGCTCGTCGTGTACGCCGTCTTGGCGCGCGCCGCTCGCCCGCTGCGCGAGACGACGGGCTGGCTCCGACTAGGCCGGTTGGACCGAACCACCGCGCTAGCCATCGCGGCGTTCGCGACCGCGTCGGCCATCGCGCTCGTCGTCTGGCGCTTCGCGTCGCACAGCGATTTGACGCGCTTCCGCGCATTCGTGCCCGGCTTCGTGCTCGCGCTGCCGACGGGCGTGCTCGTCGTTGGGTTGCCTCTCGGCATCGGGCTCTACGCGATGCTTAACGCCGCCGTCGAGGAGGTCATCTGGCGCGGCGTCGCGATGCAGGCGCTCGAGTCCGCAGTTGGACGCGGCGCGCTCGCCTGCCTACTTCAGGCGATCGCCTTTGGCGTGTGGCACTACCGCGGGTTCCCGAGCGGCGTCGTCGGGAGCGCGCTCGCAGGCATCTTCGCTCTCATGATGGGCATCCTTCGCATGCGCGGCCGCGGCTTGCTGGCGCCATGGCTCGCGCATGTGTTGGCGGACACGACGATCTTCGTCCTCGTCGCCGTCATGGTCTTCGGGGGGTAGCGTCAGAGCCGCAGTAGGCGGCCTCCAGGACTGCAAACAAGAGGACCGTGGCCAAGAATTTCACCATTCGGTGAAGGCTCGCGCGCCGCTACCACTTCTCCCCGAACGGCCGCGCCTCCACCTCGAACGACCACGCCGACGGCTTCTGCTTCGTCACGTCCAGCACGAGCTCGGCCAGATCCGCGGGCTTCACGAAGAAGCTGTCCGGCTTGTCGGGCATCATCTTGCGCGTGCGCGGCAGATTGACCACGCCGTCCAGGATCACCACCGCCACGTGGATGCCGGCGGGCCAGAGATGGCGCGCCATCGACTCGGCCAGGCTCCGCTGCGCCGCCTTGGCCGGCGCGAACGCGGCGGTCTTCACGTTCCCGCGGCGCGACGCGGTGGCCCCGATGAAGACGATGCTGCCGCGCCCCGCTTCCTTCATCGGGCCGATGACGTGCCTGGAGGCGAGGAACGCGCCCAGCGTGTTCACGCGCCAGGACTGCTCGAAGTCCTTCGCGCTCACCTCCTCGATCGTTCCCCACGTTCCGCTGCCGGCGTTGTAGAGGAGCACCTCGACCGGCCCCATGTCGGCGGCGATCGCCGAGAAGGCGCGCGCGACAGACGCCTCGTCGGCGACGTCGCAGGAATATGCGCGCGAGCCGGGGAGCTCCCGCGCGAGTTCCGCGCTCAGCTCCGCCGACCGCGCGAGGAGCGCCACGGCGTAGCCCGCCGCGTGAAATCGCCGCGCGAGCGCGGCGCCGTTCCCCGGACCCACACCGACGACGACGCAGACCGGCTTGCTCATGATGGGATGCCTCCGCGGAGGGCTATAGGGCATCGCCTTTCGGGCCGCGACCAGCGAGCCGGCCAGAGGGGCGTTGTTTCGTGGCGATCCCGACGTCCGGTCAGCGGCACGCCTCGAGCATCTGCAGGAGCCTCTCCTTGGTGGTCGCGCCCAGGTGGCGAGCCCTTTCCTTGCCGCCCCCGAACGCGATGATTGTCGGGTAGCCCCGCACGGAGAACCGGGCGGCAAGGGACGGGCACTCGTCGGCGGATACGGACGCGACTTTCACGCGACCCTCCTCTTCCGACGCCAGCCTGTGCAGAACGGGGGCAAGTGCGCGGCAAGGCGGGCACCATTCGGTGGCAAAGTCGACCAGGACGGGGATGGGAGACTCGAGGACCTCGTCCTGGAAGTTCTCTTCGGTAATGACGTGCATGGGATTGGTCGACATCGGGCAGGGCTCCTTGACCCGATCAGGTCTCGGCCGGACGATTCATTACGGCGTTCGCGCATGTAATATTGGCCGGCGTCGAGACCTCATCCCTTGGGAATGCTGGACCGAGGAGCAACGCGTGGATGACATTCTCGACAGGCTGAGCCACGTCATTCGCACACGCCGCTCCGACCTCGTGGGGCTCGCGCGCGCCGAGGGAGTGAGCCCGGAGGACGCCGTCGACTGCCTCCAGGAGGGGCTCTGCTCGCTTCTCGATGTCTCCGGTCGCGGTCGACTCCCCGAAGGCGAGGAGGAGTGGTCGGGCGTCCTCGCGGGCATGGTCCGCAACGCCGCACGCAACAGGCGACGCAGGCATTTCCGCGCGAAGGCACACGACAACCTGGACGATCATCCTCTGGCGGACGACGCTCCGGCTGCCGATGACCTGATCGCGCGAGCCGAGGAGCACGTGCGCCTGCGCGAGTGCGTAACGGAGCTGTGCGAGATCCAGCAGGCCGTCGTGACCCTGCGCATGCTCGAGGAGCACCCCGGGGAGGACGTGGCGCAGGCGCTCGGGATTTCCGCCGGCCACGTCGCAGTCCTCCTCCACAGGGCCAAGCTGGCTCTGCGGGCGTGCATGACGCGCCGGGTGCCACGGTAGGAAGAAGTTATGGCCACCGAGAAGGTCACGGTTGCGCTCACGCCGGACGTTGTCCGGCGCGCCAAGAAGGCCGTCAGGCAGGGCCGAGCGAAGTCCCTGTCGGCTCTCGTGAACGGCTTGCTCGAGGAGCGGCTGAGGCGAGACGAGCTGGATGAGGTGCTTCGGGAAATGGACGAGGAGTATGGCCCGGTCGATGAGGAGACTCGCGCGTGGGCACGCCGCGTCCTCTCGTCCTAGACTCCGGGGCTCCCATCGCCTTAGAACGTGGCGACCTTTGTGTGCGCGCTCTCCTCGCCGAGGCGAAGCGCATCGTCGTGCCAGCCGGAGCTCTCGGCCAGGCATGGCGCGACGGTCGTCGCCAGGTCACCCTGCGCGCCCTCTGCAACAGCCCGCGGACAGAGGTCGTGCCGCTCGATCGTCCACGCGCCGAGGCGGCGGGCATTCTGTGTGCCCGTTCGCGGACGAGCGACGTCATCGATGCCTCCGTCGCTCTCGCGGCACGGCAGGAGTCGGGCGCCGTCGTCGTCACCAGCGACCCGGATGCTTTGCATCGCTTGGATCCGGCGATGCGAATCGAGTCGATCTGAGTTTCTGCGCTGCTCGCGTACGTTGTTTCCCGACGGCAACTGACGCTCATGGTGAGAGGAGCGGCAGGCGCGCGTCTGATTCAGCGCACCTCCAGCACCTGCGCCGCGACGACAGTAGCCCCGCCCACGCGCCCGACCTCGCTCTCCGTGTCGAACTCTGTCAGGGTGCCACGCAGCTCGCTGCCCTTCTTCATCCGCAAGATGACGGTCGCGCCCACCCGACACGCGAGCTCCCGCACGACCTGTCGGTGCCGGCGCTTCTCAGGGTGCTCGGTCTGCATCACCGCGACCTGGCCGTACGGCAGCGGCGTGCACGCCTGCGGGTCGGCCCAGTCGTCGAAACCGCACAGACAGCCCTTGGAGCCGGAGCCGCTGAGAATGATCCCCGACTCATCGGCGAACCGCTCGCGGAACTGGCGCTGCGCTTCACCGCCTGGAGCGAAATGCAGGCCTCTCACCGGCGGCCCCGTTACCACGTGCTTCGTCGGGACGTAGAGGTTGAGCATCTCGCACATCGCGGGTCCTCGCTCGAGGTGGCGCGCGCCGCGCCGCTCGACCTCATGTCAACATACCCTCCGTGCTAGCTGCCGCCATGGTGCGTCCTACAGATGTGCCGACATCCGGTCTAGAAGGACGACTCGGCGGCCCTGCGTGGCGGCGAGCGGTGCCCCCGCTTGCAGCCTCAGCGGGACGGCGCGTAAGCGCGCCCGGGGCGCGAGCGCGATGCTGCATCCGCCGGGGGCCCGTGCTCGGACCCCCGGCGATGCATGCGTCAGGTGGCGCTCACGCAGCGCTCACCATTCCCCTGCCGGCCGCTCACTGGATGAGGAGCGACACCGGCTGGCTCCAGTCGCCCTCGCCCAGGCGGGTCACCGGGCGGTACTTGAACTGCACCGTCGCCCCGGGCGCGAGGCCGGCGATGCTCGTCTTGGACTGCAGCGTGGCCGGCGCCGTGACCCAGGTCTTGCCGCCGTCGGCGCTGTACTGCCACTCGTACGACGCGCGCGGCCCCGCCGACGAGGCGAGGACCGTCGCGACCCCGGAGGTGCGCCCCGGTTTCGCGGCGAACACGCGCGCGGGCCGCGTGGCCTTCTTGCGCAGGGCGACCCCTGCGCTCTCGATGATGGCCGGGCCGTTCGCCTCGTCGGCGTCGGCGATCGACTGGATGTACCCGCGGAGCTGCTGCAGCAGCATCACGAGCGCCTTGCGCTTCTCGTTGCGCACGGAGACGGCGCCCTTGATGCGCGAGAGCGCCGCCGCCTCGGCCGCTTGCAGGTCGGCGATGGCGGCGGTGATGGTGGCGAGCAGGGGCACGGGGCTTGGGAAGTAGGCATTCGCCGTCATCCGCTTCACGATGTTGATCGCGTAGAGGATGAGCGCTGCCGTGACCTTGGGCAGGATGAGGGCGACGAGCGCGCGGTGCGTGGTCTTGATTGCGATGGTCATGGGAATCTCCTTTTCGTGCGTTGCGGCTGGGTTTCGGGTCGTGGCTATTCGTGAAATGTTCGTTTTCTCTTGTCGATGGACCGTTTCCCTCTGGTCATGGACCGTTGTCTCTTGGCAGCGATCCGTTTCTCTCGGTCCGCGGACCGTCTTCTCCTTTCTTCGGACGGTTTCTTCTTGGCATCGAACGTTGGTCTCTCGTCATCGGACGTGGGCCAGCCGTCCACGGACCGTTGCCATCTGGCAACGGACGTGGGCTCGCTGTCAGCGGACCGTTTTCATCGAGAAACGGACCGTTTCTCGTGGTCGACGGACCGTTGTCTCTCGTCCGCGGACGGTTTCCTGTCGGCCGTGGACCGTGGTCGGTCGTCGGCGGACCGTTTGTAGCTGGCAAAGTACGTTTTCTGGATGGCAACGGACGGTTACTCGTTGTCATCGGACGTTTTCCAGCTGTCGCCGGACGGTTTCGAAGAAGCGAAGGTCTGGCGGCTGCCCTCCACGCCGCGCCGGCTCGACGAAAAGGCACGCTTCGTCGAGCCGGAGCGGCGTTGCTGGAGGTCAACGGTTCGCTTCCCCGAGGAAGCTCGCCTCTCTCACTCCTTTGAGCGCCTAGGGCGCGATTTCTTCTGACGGGAGAGGACGATTTCTTTCGACGGGGGGTGCACCTCCGTCCGAGGCCGGGACAACGAGCACCGGTGGCGGTGCCGGAGCGGCCACCTCGTCCACGGGCGACAGGAGAACACCGAGCAGGAGCAGCATCAGGGTGAGCATCCCGAGGGCGGCCAGCCGTGCGCGGAACTTCGCGCGCATCCGGAATAGCCGGTTGTGGACGACCGTCGTGCTGACACCGAGCTCCGCGGCGAGGTCCGCGTGCGGCACCTCGTCGGCCTCGCCCTGGAGGATGTCCTCCCCGTGCTCGGGCATCTGCCCGGAGTCGAAGAGCTCTTCGAGCACGGCCAGATATCTCTTCGTGTCGACGGGGTCGCGGTGCTCCCAGTGCAGCGTGGGCCGCATGTAGACGTCGGCGTCCTCGCACAGCCCGGCGTCGTACTTGCCCCGCTGGCGAGCCTGCCGCAGCCGGTCGAGCGCCCAGTGCGTGGCGACCGTGGTGGCGAACGCCTTCCACTGCGCGAGCGTGGCCGGCATCGTGCCCGCGCGGGCCGCCTCGATGCACTCGACCTGCACGTCGGCGATGGCGTCGGGCAGGTCTCGCGACCGGACGCGATAGCGCCGGAGCGTGAAGGTGATCGCCCGGACGATCTCCGCGCGCGCGAGGAGCTGCGTCGTGTCGGGGACGCCGCCGCGCGTGGCGTTGTCGTTGCCGGGGGACGGCAGGCCGTTCGCGGGGGAGATTGTTGCCATGGCAACGATCTCGGCGTGCGAGGTCGAGGTCGAGGTCGACGTCCTCGTTTCGGTATTGGTGGTGTTCATGGCGGCCTCCGGAGATTCGGCGAGCGGCCCGGCCGGACCCCGTGAAGGCGGTCCGGCTCGGGCCACGCGCTCGCTCACGCGCTCTCCTTCTCTTCGTCGGTCTGGTTGGCGGCGGCCTCGAGGGGCCGAAGCGGCGGCGTGCCGTCATCGGCCTCGAGAACGCCCCGTCTCTCGAGGTAGGCCGCGGCGCACTCGGCGCGGTCGGCGCGCAGCCACTGCTTCGACACCGCGTCACCCAGCGCCGCGAGCACCTGGTGACCGTGCCGGATCATGTCGTAGTCGAGCGAGTCGGTGCACTCGCGCATCGCGGGGATGACGGCCTCGCCGAACGTGAGCAGCCCCGCGAAGGACTCCTCGATGATCGGGCCCCCGACGCTGTCGAGCAGCGACGCGAGCACGCGGATGGCCGCCCGATCGCGCGTCTCGACGAGCGCGCGGATGACGGCCACGTAGTCCTCGGAGCCGATGCAGTCGAGCAGACGGTCTTCGAGAACGGCGACGTCGGACGAGACGGTGGAGATGTTCTGGTTCGGTTTCATGGCACACGCTTCCTGTCTTCGAGGTGGGCCGATGGGCCCACGGTCGGAGTCACACTCCGGCGGCATCGGTCGCCCGGCATTGGGCGGCCGACGGAGCACCGGGAGAAACGCGAGGGTTCCGCGGCGTTTCCGCCGGGCCTCGCCTCTCTCACCCCCATACGCGGCAACCCCCGTTTTTTGTGACGGGGTCCCATGTCGATTTTTTCGGGCGCCTGCGGTACGGCCGTCCGGCGATGCCCGACAGCGCCCTCTTCCTCCACCCCGACGTCCTCAAGGTGGTCCGCGCGATCCTCACGAGGTACGGCGTTCCCACGCAGGAACTCGAGGACGCCATGCAGGACGTGGTGCTCGCGTGCCTCGAATACGTTCGCGAAACGAGCCGCGATCCCGAGGACACCCGCGCGGCCATCGCGATCGTCCGGCGCATCGCCACCCGGGACGCCATCGACGCGGCACGAAAGCGGCGCAGCCGCGGCACGCAGAACGTGGGCCTCACGCCTGACCCCGACGATCACGCGCAGCCGGCGCGCAGGAAGCTCGACGACGCCGAGAAGGCGCGCATCCTCGCGATCCTCCGGGAGGAAATGACCGACGAGGAGATCGAGCTCCTGATCGCCCGCGGCGCCGGCGTGCCCCACGCGGAGATCGCTGCCGAGGCGGGAATCTCCCCGGCTGCGAGCCGCAAGAACGCCGAGAGGACCCGCAAGAAGGCCCAGGGCCTGCTGCAAGCGCGCGGCTACTGGACAGCGGGGGCGAGCTTCGCCGCGCTGCTGGGGGGCGTCGCGCTCATCTTCTGGGTCGTGCGCGAACCCGACAACGTGGCGCAGTCGCGCGCCCAGTACGCCGCCGAGCAGCGGCGCTTCGCGGCGCAAGCGTGCCACGAGAGGAAGTGGGACGAGTGCGAGAAGGCGCTCGACCGCGCGACGAACGTGGACCCGGAGGGGGACCAGGCGGCGGAGGTGAAGACGCTAAGGGAGATGGTGGCCGCGGCACGCGGAGGGGCGGCGCGGGATGGGGGTGGGAGGGGGGAGTAGCGCGCGGAGGCCTTCGCGGGCCTGCGTCGATGACGATCCGATGCGGTCGCGGTCGCGGTCGCGATCCTCGACATCGACCCCCCGGCCCGGCTCAAGCTTTCCCGGCGTCGACCGTTCCGGGGGGGAGAGGGAATCGACACCCCAAGCACGGGGTGCGGGCTCCCCCGCTGGCAAAATGAGAAATCGCACCATCTCGACGCGAATCGCGCCGCTGGCGCTGCTCGCCTTCGGCTGCGGCTCGTCGGACCCTTCGTCCGGCTCGGCGAACGACGTGGCCGCCGTGCAGCAGGCCCTCGCGCAGCCCAACGGGGGAATGTCGGCGACCAACGAGCCGCCGGCGTTCGGCGATCCGGAGGTCGCCTCCCTCGAGGAGTTCACGACCGACTTCGCGAACCCCGGCCCGGCGAACGTCGCCGCCGCGGCTCGCACCACGCGCAGCTACCACGTGATGCTCCTCTGGGGCCACATGCGGCCGGCCGGCGACGCGTCCGCTCCGCCCAAGGCCACCCGGATCGACTGGACGGGCTCGGTCTCCGTGGACTCCGGCGCGGTCGGCGTGCTCCGGACGCTCGCCTTCGACCGCAACGACGGTGTCGAGGCGCAGACCTCCGCGCGGGTCGTCTCGTTCGTCTCGCATACCCTCCCCGCGGTGGACGGCCTGCTCGTCCGCGTCGTGGTCCCGGCCGGAGCCGCGCGCACACTGCACTTCGAGACGCAGGCGCTCACGTCGGACATCTCCCTCGCTCCGCGCGAACTCGACAAGGGGGGACTGCTTCCCCTGGCCCATGTCCCGGCCGGCGGGCTGGCGTGGATCGGCTACCAGGATGATCCGGGCTGCGCCCAGGGCTTCACCTTCGGACACTGGACGAGCCTCGGCCCCGACCTCGGAACGATTCGCTGGCGCGTCATGGATGGCGACGGCGAGACGATCGGCCACGCGCGCGGGATCTGGGGGCAGCCCTCCGCCTTCTTCGGCAAGTACATCGGGCTCGACGGCCACTACGGCGGGCTCTTCGAAGGGGATTACGCGAGCGACCGCTCCGCAGGGCTCTGGGATGTGCTCGAGCCTGCGAGCGCGGGCGCCGTCTCCGTCGTGTACTCCGGCGGGTCCGAGAAGGGGGGGGACGAATGGGGCCCCGCCATCGGTCGCTGGTCGCTCGGCTGCCGCGCCAAGTGAGCGGAGGCGCGCGTCAGATCTCCGTCAGGAGCGTCGTCAGAACGTAGTCGAACGCGAAGATCGCGACGATGCTCGCGACCACGGCCTTGGCCGTCGCCTCGCCGACGCCTCGAGCGCCGCCCGCGGCGTGAAACCCCTTCTTGCAGCAGACGACGCTCACGACGAAGCCGAACACGACGCTCTTCGTCATCATCATCCGCAGGTCGCTGACCTCCATCAGCTGGTGGATCCGGTCGAAGAAGACCCCCGGATCGATACCCTGCCAGAGGACGGCGACGGCGTAGGCGCCCGCCTGGCCGGCGACGCCAAAGCACATCGCGAGAAGGGGCATCATCAGCGTCGTCGCCAGAACCCGCGGCACGACGAGGTACTGCACCGGGCTGACGCCCATCGTCGTGATGGCGTCGATCTGCTCGGTGACGCGCATGTTCCCGAGCTCGCTGGCCATCGTGCTGCCGGCGCGCGCGGTGACGACCACCGACGCGAGCACCGGCGCGAGCTCGCGCGCCAACGCCAGCGCGACGACGCCGCCGACCATGCCCTCGGCCGAGAACTGGCGGAAGCCGACGATGGTGCTGACGGTGAACGCCATGCCGGTGAAGAGGCCCACCAGCACGACGATGAACGTCGAGCCGGCGCCGATGAACTCGAGCGCGATGAGCAGCTGCGCCGGACGAAACGGCGGCCGTACCGCCCAGGCCACGGTCCGCGCGCCGAGCATGACCGTCGCACCGAGGTCGTCGAAAAAGGCGAGGACCGGCGCGTAGGCGACGTCGGTCAACCGCGCGAGGCGTGCGAGCAGCGTCGTCGGTTCGGCTTCGTTCGTCGTGTCGGCCAACGGACCCCAGTCTAGTGCACCGCCGATGCTCAGGGCTCCCGGTAAAAGCGCGGGACGCGGCGGGACACGCTGGTCAGGATCTCCCACGCGATGGTCCCGGCTTGCCCGGCGATCTCGTCGGCGCCGATGGAGGCGTGCCCCAGGGGGCCCTCCTGCGTACCGAGGACGACCACTTCGTCGCGGACGCTCGCGCCCTCGACGTCGGTCACGTCGATCATCGTCATGTCCATCGACACGGCGCCCACGATGGGCGCGCGGCTCCCGCGCACGAGCAGGTGGCCGCCGCCCTTTCCGGGCGCGCCTGCCGAGTTGCTGCTGCCGAGCTGACGGGAGAGCCCGTCTGCGTACCCCATGGGGACCGTGGCGATCCGCGAGCGGCGCGGCGCCCTCCAGGTTGCGCCGTAGCCGACCGGCGCGCCCTCGTCGACGTCTCGCACGGCCACGATCTCCGTCCGCACGCGCATGACCGGGTGCAGCTCGGCCGTCAGCGGCTCGCCCCCGGCGAGCGGCGAAACCCCGAAGAGCGCGAGCCCGGGGCGGACGGCGTCGAGCCGGGCCTGAGCGCGCAGCAGCGCCGCGCTGTTGGCCGCGTGCCGCACGCCTGGGCGGATGCCGTGGCGCGCGAGCAGCGCCGACGCCTCGTCGAAGCGGGCCATCTGCTCGGCGGTCTCCTCGCTCGTCGGTGACTCGGCGCACGCGAGATGCGTCATCAGCCCGCACACACGCACCTCGGGGTGCGCGGCCAGCTTGGCCGCGAGGTCCGGCAACTCCCGCATCGTCGCGCCGAGCCGAGCCATGCCGGTGTCCACCTTCAGGTGCACGTCGATGGGCCCCGGCGCGGCGCCCGACCGCACCAGGCGCGCGAAGGCGTCGAGCTGGGCGGCGTCGTGCACGACGGGTACGACGCCGCGTGCGATCACTTCCTCGTGCGCCGTGCCGTAGTGCCCGCCCATGACGAGGATGGGGGCGACGACGCCCGCCTCGCGGAGCTCGATCGCCTCCTCGAGCAGGGCGACGCAGAAGCCGTCCACGTGCGCGCGCTCGAGCGTGCGCGCGACCGCCGGCGCCCCATGGCCGTAGGCGTCGGCCTTGAGGACGGCCCACACGCGAGCGCCCTCCGCGTGCCGGCGCACGACGCGCAGGTTGTGGCGGAGCGCCTCGAGGTTCACCTCGGCGCGGGTGGGTCGTACGGCGTCGGCCGGTGCGGCGCGGCGTGGTCGGAGGACGCGGGGCACGGCAGGCTGGTTCATGGCGGCACCTGCCGGAGGAAACGCCCGGCCACGGGAAACCGATTCCGACCCGTAGCATCTCGGTGCGCCCTGGGCCAAGACGACGACGCAGGATTCAGGCCGAGCTCGGCCTGAGCGAGGGGTCCCGGGTGCCGGAGCGTGCCGGCTCGCGACATTCCTGTCCCGCACGACCGGAGCGATGGGGACACGCCGCGTCGGTCTGCGCGTCTTCGCGAGCGCGAAGGAGCCGTTCTTCGCGCGCGCGCACCGAGGCACGCCGGCTGCAGAGCCGACGACGCTCTTCCCAGAGTATTTTTTTCAGTTGCGACCAAACAGCTTTCACGATGGACGCCGATCCGCGCGGCCATCGCCAATCCCAGGAGGGACACTTAAATGAACACGCTACGCGCCCGACTCGCTGCGGGCACCGTCTCGTTGGCCACTCTGACCTCACTCCCGTTCGCGGCCCAGGGCTGCGGGTCATCGGCCGAGACCGATCGCCGTTTCGCCAGCGAGACCTATGACGAGTACACCGAACCGCTGACCAACGCGCTCATCGGCACGCCCGGCGGCGGCGGCATCGCCGTGGACAGCACCGGAGCCCGGAAAGCGCTGGCCACGCTCCCGGGGCCTGAGGTGGCCCCGGCACCCGAGGTGGCGGCGGCACCCACGAAAGCCCCCCCACCCCCGCCTGGCAGCAGCTCCGGCGGTAGCAGCAGCGGAGGCAGCAGCGGCAGCAGCAGCGGCGGCGTCTTCGACGCCGGCTCCGGGGAGGCCGGCTTTGGCGACGACGGCGGAGCCCCGTCCGGAGCCTTCGGCCAGTGGCACTTCGACGATTGCTCGCCCACGTCGCATTTTCTCGCCGACTCCTCCGGCAACGGCGCCAACGCGCAGCACGCGCTCAAGTCGTCGTGCGTGAAGGGCATCAGCGGGCTGGGGGTGCAGTTTCGTAGCCCCAAGGACATCGTGCAAGTGCCCGACGAGCCCCAGTTCACCGTGAGCTCGAAGATCGCCGTGGCCGCCTGGGTGCACCCCAACAACGTCAAGGGCGACCAGCCCATCGTCCTCAAACGCCTCAACAACCAGACGTCCTTCTCGCTCGGGATCCACGACGGGAACATCCAGATGTCGGTCGTCCTCAAGAACGGCAAGACGTTCATCTCCCAGGCGCCCATCGCGGCGGGCACCTGGTCGCACGTCGCGGGGATGTACGACGGGACGTTCGTCTTCCTCTTCCTCGACGGCCAGCAGTTCGGGCAGGTCTTCGCGGGAGGACCCCTCCGCGACGTCTTCGCGCCGGTTCGCATCGGGGCGACGACCCAGACGCAGTACTTCAACGGCATCATCGACGAGGTGTTCGTCTCGACGGACGACATCAGCAAAGACACGCTGACGGCCCTGGCGTGCCTCCCCGGTACTTCGACGCTCGCCGTGAAGCCGGCGACGAGCGGGCCCGTCCCCTTCGACACGAACGTGCACTACGACGTCGCGGTCACCAACAACGACGTCGGCTTTTGCCCGCCCAGCTCGTACAGCTTCAACCTCTTCACGAACGACCCCGGCATCACCGCGAGCGCCGATTTCCCGTCGTTCGCTTCGAGCGTCGCGCCGGGCGCGAGCTTCACCTTCGGGGCGGAAGTGAGCGGATCGTCCGACGCGGATCCCGGCGTCCACGCGATCCCCTTCGACGTGTTTCGCAGCGAACCGAACACCTTCGAGGATCTCCCCGGTCAGCTCACCTTCAACCTCGCGCAGCCAACCGGTTGCTTCGTGACCCGCAAGAAGGAGCTGATGATCACCGACGTGAGCGTCGTCGACGATCCGGTTCGCACCGCGGGCTCGTTCGTGCCGGGCGGAAGCCCCTTCGGCGACGCGGGCGGCGGAAGCAGCGGCGGCGGGTTCGGCGGCAGCAGCGGGGGGAGTAGCGGCGGCACCCCCCTGCCGACCGGTTCCGCGGGGACCGGCGTGTGGAGCTTCGGCCAGCTCATGACCGACCTGGCGCCGACGCCCGCCGACGCGCCGACGCTCGTGCGCGAGGTGCTCGAGACGTGGCTCACCGACCAGACCGTGAACAACCTGACGGTCGCGGCGCGCCCGCTCATGCAGTCCCTCCTCCTCGACGTCTGGCCCAAGACGGCGAACGGAGATCTCGATCTCACCCAGTCCCCGCTCACGCTTTCGGCGATTGTCACGCGGCTCGATCTGCGGAACCTATCCTCGCACACCGCGGGAGAGCTGCGCTTCGTCTTCGGGGTCAACGGCCCGGCGTTCGGGAACTTCACGATGATCCTCGAGTACAACCTGCCGGCGAACACCGACCAAGACGTGCTCGCCTGGGCGAACCGCGTTCACGCGCTGTCGTCGCACCCCTTCCCGTCCGAGGAGTACAACGCCGCGCTCGAAGCCCTCACGCGCAGCGTCACCGGCCGCAACGCCGGACCCCCCGGGAGCCCCAACGGGAGCAACCTGGCGAGCTTCCGCACCAACGAGATCGCGCTCTCCGGCGGATTCGAGTGGGAGCTCCGGCAGTTCGCGCTGTCGCCGACCACCGGGTTTCTCGCGCAGCAGACGGTCGTTCTCACGCCGGACATCAACCTCAACGGCAGCTCGACGCTGGCGAGCTTCATCAACGCCAACCAGAGCTTCGATCATCGCCGAGACGCTGCCCGACGTGCCGCAGACGATCGGCGGGACGCCCTTCGCGGGCGGCTCGGCGCTGAACCCGTTCTTCGAGTGGTCCGCTCCGGGCATCGCCGACAACGAGGCACGGTTCCACTTTTCGCTCAACACGTGCAACGGCTGCCACGGCCCGGAGACGAACACCTCGTTTCTGATGGTGGCGCCGCGCACGGCGGGGTCGGAGTCGTTCCTGTCGCCGTTCTTGACCGGGACGGTCGTCTTCGACCAAACGACGGGGCAGCAGCGCTCGATCAACGAGCTGGGCCGGCGCCGCGGCGATCTGCAGATGCTCGCGTGCTCGCCGCCGACGACGGGCCCGCTGCCGCCCCCGCCGACGATCGGTCCGCAGGCCGGCGCGGGCGCGCCGCCTCCTCCGGTTGACGCCGGGGTGGGTGCGCCTCCGTCGGTTGTTGCCGGCAAGCACTGACGGCGAGGCCGGGCGAGGTCTGTCCCGCGCGGGCGGGCAGACCTCGCTTCGGCTATCCAGGTGCCCTCCCGAGGGGCGCCTACTCTCGTACGCCGCGCTCCGGGAACGAACGATGACGCGACCACCCTTGCCTTCATGCTCTTCGCCGTCGCGGCGTGCGGCGCCTCCCCCACCGCGCCCGAAGCCTCCCCAGACGGCGGCGCGCTCGATTCGTCGCGCGAAGCCGCCGGCCCGGACAGCGGGCTCGCGTTGGAGGCCGGCACGGCCGACGTCCAGCTGGCCGACGTCGACGTCGCCGACCAGCGCGACGCCTTCTGTGTCGGTCCCGGGCTCCAGCCACCGACCTTTGCCCCTGCGGACGGAAGCCTCCTCGCCCCGGGGGCGACCGTGTCGATCGCGTGCCCCTCGTTCGGCCCCGCCCAAATCTTCTATACGCTCGACAAGTCGCTGCCCGGGCACGCCGGGACCCAGCCCACCGGCACGAGCCAGCTTTACACGGCGCCCATCGTGCTGCGGACTCCGGGGATGACGACAATCCGCGCCGTGTGCACGGCACAGGCCCCCTGCTACGACGATTCGCCGGTGGGCCAGGCGACCTACTCGGTCATCGCGACCGACGGCTCGTCGCAGCCGGATTGACGGCCGTCAGGGTGCGCTGAACGTGATCGACGTGTCGTAGTACGACCCCGAGGGCACCTGCGCCGGGCTCACGGTGAGCTCTACCGGCGTATTGCCGGGGGCCAGCGTGACCGCGAACGTATGCGACGGGACGAGCGCGCCCGGGCACCAGTTGCGCGGGTTGCCCGAGCCGTTGTTCTGGAAGATGCCCTGGTTGCCGTCGGGGCTCGCCGAGGCGAACGGCGCGCAGTCGATGTGCGTGCTGAAGAGTCCCACTTGCTTGCCCCCGACGCTGACCGTGTCGTCGGTGGACTCGTACTCGTCGCCCCCGGCGGCCGAGCCGTGGCCGCTGACAATCACGGTCACGTGCCCCGTCAGCGGGCTGCTGCCGGAGCTCACGAACGTACCCGCGACCGGAGTGGCCAGCTCGTCCACCTCGGCGATGGGAACCCCGCCCGCGTCGCCGGCGGCGACCGCGGGAAACACGGTGCTCGGCGCGACGGCGAGCGGCGCGGTGGACACGAAGTCGAGCGAGTACTTGAAGCCCACGGCCTGGAAGTCGGCCGCCTGGTTCGTCGCGACGCAGGGATCCATGCTGTACGGGTTCGAGCCGCCGCCGATGCCGATCCACACGTCGTGCGTCGGGTCCGCGAGGACCTGCGCGTACGCCGAAGAATCCGCGTCGGGGTACACGTGCGTCGCGAGCGCGCGCTGCATGTAGTCGCTGAACGGCGTGATGAAGCGAATGAGCTCCGTCCGCGGGTCCGTCGGCACCGGCGTTTGCCCCGCCGGCTCGCGCACGAAGAAGACGCCACCGATGCGGTCGTAGTTGTCGCACTGCGCGTGGTAGCTGACGCCCTCGCCCGCTGCCGCCCCGCCCGCGCCCGGCGTCTCTCTCCGCGCGCTCTCCGCGTTCCTCGCTCTGGAGCCGACGCAGGACCGCATCCGCCAGGTGGTCCGGGCGAACGTCCCCCGGAAGACCCCTGCCGAGGTCGTGCGTGACATCGTGCAGGACGTGAGCGTCCGCGCGCTCGAGCGGGCCGGCTCCGCGCGCTCGCCCGACAAGCTTCGCGCGTGGATCTCCGAGATCGCGCGAAACGTGACCATCGACCACTTCCGCCGCCTGGACGTCCACGGCAAGTGGCAGAACCGCGGCGTCGACGTCGAGCAGGTTCCCCCGGAGCCCGCCGACGCGCCCGAGGCGCCCGGCGACGCGCCGCGGGAGCCCTGGATGATCAGCGCGTGGCTCGAGAAGCGCGTCGCGCGGCACGAGGGCGACCGGCAAACTTACGAGCTTCTCGTCCAGAAGGCGCGCGACGAAAAGACGTTACGAGGAGCTCGCGGCCGAGCGCGGCGTGAGCGTCACGGCGCTGAAGAACCGGGTCCACGAGTTCAAGAACAAGTACCAGCCGCTGCGCCGCCGCTACGAAGACCGACGGGACATGATCCTCCTCTTGTGGCACTTCGGCCGGGCGCTGCTCCTCGGGAGCGCCGCCGTCGCCGTGGTGGTGATCGCGGTGCTGTACTTTCTGCGCCTCGGGCCCTTCCGACCGCCGCCGCCGCCCGGGTCCTCGCTGATTCCGGAGCGCGGGTTCTTCGACAACCCGGACGACGACGTGTCGCATCCGCGGCCGCCGGATCGCTAGTCCCGTCCTCGCCCGCGCACCGCCGCCTGGCGAGGGGTCGCTCCCTTCAGCTCCCCGAAGGCTACCGCGACCTCCGCTGCGTCGCGGTAGGTGCCGACGGGAAGCGCGTGGCCGATGCGCAGCACCTCGGAGTCCGGCGGCAGCCGCCCCGACGCGTACTCGTACGAGAACGACAACGAGTACGCGGACGAGCGCGAGAACGAGTACGTGCTCGAGCTCGAGCACGTTCTCGTTCTCGTCCGCCCCGCACTAGCTCGTCAGCCCCGCACTACGTCACGTCGCGTGCGCCACGTGGGCGCGACGCTCGGCCGCGACGGCCTGCTCGTGCGCGAACTGCATCCGGTAGAGGCGCGCGTACACGTCCCCCTTGGCGATGAGCTCCTCGTGCGTGCCCTCTTCGACGACGCGCCCCTTGTGGAAGACGACGATGCGGTCGGCGGCGCGGATGGTCGACAGGCGGTGCGCGATGACGAGCGCGGTGCGACCGCGGATGACCTCTTCGAGCGCGCGCTGCAGCCGCACCTCGGTGTCCGAGTCGACGCTGGCGGTCGCCTCGTCGAGCACGAGCAGCGGCGCGTCGCGGTAGAGCGCGCGCGCGAACGCGATGAGCTGCCGCTCGCCCGCGCTGAAGTTCTGCCCGCGCTCGTCGACGCGCGCGTCGAGCGCCGCGCCCGGGCCGTCGCCGGCGGCTCGCCTCGCGAAGAGCTCGACCGCTCCGATGCGCCGGAGCGCCTCCTCGGCCCGCGCGCGGTCGGGCGTCGCGTCGGCGATGGCGATGTTCGAGAGGAGCGTGCCCGGGAAGAGGAAGACGTCCTGCGGGACGACCGAGAAGCGGCGCCGCAGCTCGTGGGGGTCGTAGCCGCGCACGTCGCAGCCGAGCACGCGCACGCTCCGCCTTCTGCGGCTCGTAGAGGCGCAGGAGCAGGCTCGCCACGGTGGTCTTGCCCGCGCCGGTCGCCCCGACGAGCGCGATGCGCTCGCCGGCGCGTCGCGCGGAAGCTCACGTCGCGCAGGACCGGGACGCCCGGCTTGTACTCGAAGTCGACGTGCTCGAGCGCGATCGCCTCGTCCGGCGGGCCCGGCGCGCAGCAGTCCTCGGTGCGGCAGCGCGGCCGGCACGACGTCCTTCTCGTCGAGGAGCTGGAAGATGCGCTCGGCGCCGGCCATCGCGCTCTGCAGGAGCGTGTAGCGCTGCGAGAGCATGCTCACCGGCTCGAAGAACTGCCGGATGTACTGCGTGAACGTCACGAGGAGCGGGAACGTGATGGCGTGGTCGCCCGACGCGGCCGGCAGCCCCGCGAACCAGAGGATGCTCGCGATGCAGAGCGTGCTCACCATCTCGATGGCGGCGTCGAGCACCGCCTCGTAGTAGATGGCGCGCTTGTTGCGCGTCGCGGTAGTCGACGTTGATCGCGTCGAACTCCGCGGCCATCGCGCGCTCGCGGACGAACGCCTGCACGACGGCGATGCCGTTCACCTGCTCGTTCAAGAACGCGTTGAGGCGCGCGGTGCGCGCGCGCACGTCGCGGTACGCCGCGCGCGACCGCTTGCGGACGTAGTTCACGATGAGCCCCGACGACGGGCAGCGCGAGGAACGACACGACCGACAGGCGCCAGTCGAGCGCGATCATCATCGCGACGACGCCGACGAGCGAGATGAGGTCGCCCATCGCGTTGAGCGCGCCCGACGCGAAGAGCTCGCTCAGGGCGTCGACGTCGTTGGTGGCGCGCGTGACCAGGCGCCCGACCGGCGTGCGGTCGTAGTAGCGAGGCGCAGGCGTCTGGAAGAAGCGGAAGACCGCGCTGCGCAGGTCGGCCATCGCGCGCGCGCCGGCCATCTGCATCGTGTACATCTGCACGAAGGTCAGCGACTGCAGGACGACGAGCAGCAGCGCGAGCAGCCCGCCGTCGCGCAGGAGCAGGCCGGAGTCGCGCGCGCTCGGCCTGGTGCACGACGTCGCCCATGAGCAGCGGTCGCGCGAGGTTGATGCCGCGAATGACGACGAGCGTCGCCAGCGACAGCGCGATGAACCGCGGAGTGCGGCCGCACGAAGGGCCAGCAGCCGGCGCAGCATGCGCGCGTCGTATGCCTTGCCGATGGCGCCCTCTTCGTGGAACGTCCGGAGCGCCTGTCTCGGCGCGCTTGCGCGGCGCAGAGCGAGGGGCGCATGGCGGCGTTCACGATGCCACCGCCCCCCCGGGCTCGCTCGCGGGCGGCGGCAGCGACGGCACGTCGATCTCCTCGAGCTCGCGCGCCATCTGCTGCTCCTCGGCGAACGCCGCGTAGATGCCGCCCGCCTTCATGAGCTCCTCGTGGGTGCCCTGCTCGACGATGCGCCCCTCGTCGAGGACGACCGCGCGATCGCACCGCGACGGCCGCGGCGATGCGGTGGGTCACGAGGAGCACGGTGCGCCGCTCGGCCTGCCGGTCGATCGCCTCGAGGATGGCTCGCTCCGTCTTGGCGTCGACGGCCGACAGCGGGTCGTCCAGGATGAGGATCTTCGGCTCCCAGACGAGGGCGCGCGCGAGCGCGATGCGCTGCTTCTGCCCGCCCGAGAGCTGCACGCCGCGCTCGCCGACGACGGTGTCGAAGCCCTCGGGCAGCCCCAGGGCCTCCTCGAGCACCTGCGCCTCGCGGGCGGCGTCGCGGATCTGGGACCTGCGCGGTCGGGGAGTCCGGCTGCGTCGAGCGCGAAGCCGATGTTGCGCGACACGGTAGTCGAGAAGAGGAAGGCGTCTTGCTGGGCGTAGCCGATGGCGGACCGCACCGCGACGAGCGGCAGCTCGCACACGTCGGTGCCGTCGATGCGCACCGCCCCTCCGGCGTGGGCAGCAGGCGCGCGAGCAGCATCGCGAGCGTCGTCTTGCCGGAGCCGGTGCGCCCGACGATGGCGAGCGACTCGCCGGGCGCCACCGAGAGGCTCACGTCGTCGAGGACCTTGCGCGCGCCGTACGCGAAGCTCAGGTGCTCGACGTGAAGCGAGCCGCTCGACGTGCCTCGGCGCGCGGCGAGGCCCGTCGACGACCTCGGGCTCGGCGTCGAACACGTCTCGCAGGCGCGCGAACCCGGCGCGCCCGCGCTGGACGACGCTGAGCGCGAAGCCCGACCGCGATCATGGGCCAGGTCATGCGGGCGAAGGCGCTCCAGAACGCGAAGAACGCGCCCTGCGAGATGCCCCCCGTCGCTCGGGCCCGCGCAGCAGCGAGCGACGACCCGTACCAGAAGAAGACCAGGATGCCGATCGCCGCGACCGCCCCGATGGTCGGGCCGCAGCGACCCGCGCAGGCGCGCGAGCGCGAGGCTCGCCTTCGAGGTAGTCGCGGTTCGTCGCCTCGAAGCGCTCGAGCTCGCGCTGCTCGAGGGCGAAGCTCCGCACGACGCGCACGCCGGCGAGGTTGGCCTGCAGCACGTCGCTCATGCGGCCGAGCGCGGCCTGGTTGTCGCGCATGCGCGTGAAGAGGCCGCGCGAGACCGCGCGGGAGAAGATCGTCACGAGCGGCAGGTTGACGAGGCACGCGAGCGTGAGCTTGGTGCTGACGCCGAGCATGATCTGCAGCGCGCTCGCGAACGCGAAGCAGACGTTCGACGAGGTTGAGAATGCCGAAGCCGAGGAGCATGCGGACCTGCTGCAGGTCGCTCGTCGAGCGGCTCATGATCTCGCCGGCCGGCATCTTGCGATAGAACGCGGTGCCGAGCTGGTGCAGCTTGCGCAGAAGCTCGAAGCGGAGCTCGTACTCGGCGTCGCGCCCGGCGTTGAACATGAACCAGCGGCTCGCGACGCGCACGAAGAACGCGAGGACCGCCAGGAGCAGGATCGCCGAGGCGGGCTTCCACATGGCGGCCGGGTCGGCGCCGAAGACGATGTCGATGGCGGCCTTCGACTTCCAGTCGATGCGGTTCATCGCGAGCTGGAACGCGGCGAGCATCAGCCCGCCGACGACGTACTGCGGCATGTGTCGCCGGAACTGACCGCGCAACGTCGTCGGGTAACGCGAGAGGCCCTCGGGGGTGGAGCTCACCGTGCGCTCATTCTCCCGCGACGTAGGATGCCGGATGCCGCCCCTCGGTTGTCACGATCGAACGGGAAGCGGCTTGCGGTGGGACGACGAAAGCACGGGGCGGTTGCGGCGCTCCAGGGAAAGCCGCGAGGTCCTTGACTGCCAGGCGCACGGCCAGGAGGCCGAGCATCACGCGCGCGCCGCCCTTGCCGTCCAGCTCGTGCACGACGCCGACCTTACCGGCGAAGGGCCCGTCGAGCACGCGCACGCGAGCCCCCTTGTCGATGATGCCGTCGGCCGGCCGCGCCTCTGCGAGGGGCCGTCTCCGGCCGCCCAGCCGCAGCGGTTTGTGCCCCAGGGTGCGGGGCGACTTCGACGCGGGATCGCGCTCGCGCCCGGGCTCCGGCTCGGCGTCGCCCCCGGACCGCGACCCCGAGGACCCCTCGCCGTCGCGGTCGCGCGCTGCGTCGAAGTCGCGGGGGTGCGCTCGGGCTCTTCGCTTGTCGCTCTTGCGGTCTTCCTCCCCGCCGGCGCGCTTCGGGTCCCCCAGCAACGCGAACGCGGCGCCCAGCGCGACGATGGCGTCTTCGAGCTGGTCGTCGAGCACCGCCGCGTGCTCGAGCGCGACGTCACGGGCCACGCTCCAGCCGACGCTCAGCGTGCGTCTCGGCAGGTGGGCGCGATCCACCAGCGCGCGCAGGTCGTCCGCGGACGCGCGCGAGGCGGCCAAGAAGGGACCCTGGTCGCCCAGCGACAGCGCGAACTGCTCGGGCAAGGCCTCGAACGCCGCCGTGAGCTCGAGCGCCCGCTCCGGGTCCGCCAACCGCGCCCGGGCCGCTCGAAGTCCCTCGCCGGGGATCTCGAGCGCCACGGAGATGCCGTGCGTGTCCACGGCGAGGACGAGGCGCACGGCGGCCTCGCCGATGTCGGCTCCGGCGCGCGCGAACACGATGCGATCGTCGGTGACCCGCGTCTGGACACGAAGCCCGACTTCGCGCAGGCGCGCGCGCACGCGGCGCGCCCAGGTCGCGACCCGCCGCACCGCGTCGGGGGCTTGGCGCGAACGAGGCGTCGCGCCCGTCCCCCCGATCAGACACGACGCCAGCCCGGACGCGGCGGACGCAGCGGAGGCAGGGGGTGTCGGCGCTCGGGACATCGAAGGCAATCGGAGGCAATCGAGACGCTCTGCGGCCGAGAGCCGCAGGAGAGACGTTTGCGCGAGCGGTCGCGGCTTGTCAATCGCAGCCTCCGTGGCATGAAAAGGGGTCAGCGCGCGGGGAGCATTCCATGCCGAGCATGCCAGGCCAGTCGATCCCCTGCGCCCAGTGTGGGGAGCGCTTCGTTTTCACCGACGCCGAGCGTGCCTTCTACGACGGCAGGGGACTCCTCCCGCCCAGGCGCTGCAAAGAATGCCGGGCCGCTCGCAAGAGGTCGACGTGGACGGCGACGTGCGCAGCCTGCGGCGTACCCGCGAGCGTGCCGTTCGAGCCCATCGCCGGCCGCGACGTCTTCTGCGCGGGGTGCTGGCGCGCCAGGCACGAGCACGCAGGGGCGGCCGACGCCGCGGACGCCGACGCCGAGCGCGAGTGGGGCATGCCCGCGATCATCGAATAGGCGGTAGCTCTGCCGAGGGTACCGACGACCCTTTTCCCGTGCTAGGCATCCAAGCCCTCCGACGCAGGTCCCAGGAGCGCCTTGCCCCGAACATCGAAACCCCGTGATACGACGAAGAAATCGGCCCGGCCGCAGCCCTCGCCGTCGCGGATAGCGCCGGCTCCGCGCCCGGAGGGCACGGCGCCCCCGGAGGCGGACGCCGAAGCGGAAGAGGAGTCCACGGAAGAGCCCGAGGCCGCCGAGTCGGCCGAGAGCGAGGCGGAAGCCGAGCCGGATTCGTTCGAGGACGACCACGCCGAGGGCTCCAAGAACGAGGCCCCGGCCAGCTCGTCGATCGAGCGCTTCGACGCGCTGCAGACCTACCTGCGCGAGGTGCAGCGGCATCCGCTGCTCACGCCCGAGGAGACGCACACGCTGGCCGTCAAGTTCACCCAGACGCAGGACGCGGCCACGGCCGCGCGCCTCGTCACGTCGAACCTGCGCCTGGTCGTGAAGATCGCGTACGAGTACCGGCGCGCCTACAAGAACATCATGGACCTCATCCAGGAGGGGAACATCGGCCTCATGCAGGCCGTGAAGCGTTACGACCCGTATCGGGGCGTGAAGCTCTCCTCGTACGCGGCCTGGTGGATCCGCGCGTACATTCTGAGATTCATCCTCAACAACTGGCGCCTGGTGAAGCTCGGAACGACGCAGGCGCAGCGCAAGCTCTTCTTCAACCTGCGCAAGAAGCGCGCGGAGCTCCAGGCCCTGGGCATCGACCCGACCAACGCCGAGATCGCGCGGCAGCTCGACGTCCCCGAGAACGAGGTCGCGGAGATGGACGCTCGCCTGCAGTCGAGCGAGAAGTCGCTCGACGCGCCGGTGGGCGACAGCGAGGGGCGCTCCATCGCGAAGGTGGACATGATGCCGAGCGCCGTCGAGGGGCCCGAAGCCCTGATGGCCGACGGCGAGCTGCAGGCTCTCCTCAAGGCGAAGCTCGGAGATTTTCGCACCACGCTCCAGGGAAAAGACAAGGAGCTCGCGATCTTCGACGAGCGCCTCGTCGCCGACGAGCCGCTGACGCTGCAGCAGTTGGGAGACCGCTTCGGCATCTCGCGCGAGCGCGTGCGGCAGCTCGAGCAGCGCCTGACGGGGAAGCTTCGGGACTACCTGCGCGACCAGATGGGCGACAGCGTCGACGTCTGGTGACGCGCGTGCGCCAGCCATGACCGCGCCCGGAACGCTCTACGTCATCGCGACGCCGATAGGCAACCTGGGGGACATGAGCGCGCGCGCGCTCGAGACGCTGCGCTCGTGCGACCGCGTGCTCGCGGAGGACACGCGCCGGACCCACCAGCTTCTCACGCACTTCGGAGTCGGCGGAAAGCGCGTCGAGCGCTTCGACTCGCACGCCACCGAACGAGACGTGGCGCGCGCCCTCGAGGGGCTCGCGGCGGGCGAGAGCCTCGCGCTCGTCACCGACGCGGGCACGCCGTGCATCAGCGACCCGGGGGCGCTGCTCGTCGACGCGGCCGCGGCCGCCGGCGCGCTCGTCGTCCCTATCCCGGGGGCGAGCGCGATCTTGGCCGCGCTCGTCGCGAGCGGGCTCGCGCGGGACGGGCGATTCCGGTTCGTCGGGTTCCTTCCGCGCGAGGGAAGCGCCCGGCGCGAGGCGATCGCGCTCGTCTGCGATACCGCGGAAGCCGTCGTGCTCTTCGAGGCCGCGAACCGGACGAGCGCGACGCTGCGCGAGCTGGCCGACGCGACCCCCGAGCGCCGCGCCTGCGTCGCTCGCGAGCTGACCAAGCTGCACGAGGAGTTCGTCCGCGGTACGTGCGCGTCGCTCGCGGCCGACGACCGCTCCTTCATAGGCGAGATCGTCATCGTGCTGGGCGCGTACGAGCCGGCTGACCGCGGCGACCTCGTGGACGACGCAGCGCTCGACGCGCGCATCGACGACGCGCTGGCGCGTGGCGAGCACGCCAAAGGGATCGCCGAGCGGTTGGCCGCGTGGAGCGGCCGACCGAAGCGCCAGGTGTACGAGCGCGTGATCGCGCGCAAGGGGAGCGCCCGCTCGGACGGCTCGCCGTAGGGTCCGAGTTGCCTTGCGGCGCGCTGGGCCCTAGCAAGCGTTCCCCCATGCCCGAACGCCCGTTCGACATCGTCCTCTTCGGGGCGAGCGGCTTTACAGGCCGGCTCGTCGCCGAATACCTCGCCAACCATGCGCCCCGTGCCCTGCGGTGGGCCCTCGCGGGGCGTAACGAGAGCAAGCTCGAGGGCGTGCGCGCCGAGCTGGCGAGCGAGCACCCGCACCTCGGCGCCCTCCCCATCCGCATGGCCGACGCGACCGACGCCGCGTCGCTCGGCGCGCTGGTGAAAGAAGCGCGCGTCGTTTGCACCACCGTCGGACCGTACATGGAGCACGGCCGCGAGCTCGTCGCCGCGTGCGCCGAGCACGGGACCCATTGCTGCGACCTCACTGGCGAGACGCCGTTCGTCCGCGACACCATCGATCGCTGCCACGCGCGGGCAGAGCAGACGGGCGCGAAGATCGTCTGCTGCTGCGGCTTCGACTCGATCCCCTCGGACCTGGGCACGTTTCTCTTGCACCACCACGCCGCCGCGCCGCTCGCCTGGGTCAAGGCGTTCGTCGTCTCGGCGCGCGGGAAACTCAGCGGCGGGACCGCATCGTCGATCTTCGGGATCGTCGACGCGGCGAAGCGCGACGCCTCGGTGCGGCGCCTTCTCTTCAACCCGTACGCGCTCGACCCGAGCCCGGACACGCGCGGCCCCGACGGAAACGATCAGACGGGAGCGCGGTACGACGCGGATCTCGGCGCCTGGACCGGGCCGTTCCTGATGGCGGGGATCAACACGCGCGTCGTCCGCCGGTCCAACGCGCTGCTCGATCACGCCTACGGTCCGTCGTTCCGCTACAGCGAGGCGACCGCCCTCGGTCGCGGGGCCAAGGGGTGGCTCCGCGCGAGCGCGCTCGGCGCTGGGCTCGGCGCGTTCATGGGCGCCGTGGCGATCGCGCCGGGGCTGGTCAAGCGTGTCCTGCCCGCGCCCGGGGAAGGGCCGAGCAAGGCCGAGCGTGAGGCCGGCTCGTTCGTGATGAAGCTCCTCGCCGAGACCGAAAGGAACGGAGCGCCGCGGCGGCTCACCGCGCGCGTCGAAGGCAGGAGCGATCCCGGTTACGGGGAGACGTCCAAGATGCTCGGCGAGTCTGCGCTGTGCCTCGCCCTCGACGATCTCGGAAAGCGTGCGGGTGTACTCACGCCGGCGACGGCCATGGGGATGAAGCTGGTCGAGCGGCTTCGCGCGGCGGGGATGGTGCTCGAGGTGAGCGAGGGTTAACTAGAGCGGTTGCCCCAGCGCCCCCTCGATCTGCGCGGCGCTGAAGCCGACCATCACGTGGCCGCGCACGTCGATGACGGGAATCGACCCCGCGTGCAGCCCGTTCTTGGCGAGCTTCGTCTGCATCTCCCGCGCGGCCTCGGGATCCTTTTCCACGTCCTTCTCGACGTACGCGATGCCCTTCTGGCGGAGGTAGCGCGCGGCGTCGTGGCACGCGCTGCACCATTCGGCGCCGTAGATGATGACCGCGGCGCGCGCGACCGGACCGGCCTTTCCCGGCTGCGCCGGAGCGTTCGGCTCGGCGCTCTCCGGCGCGGACGGCGCGGCGGAGCCGGCCAACGTCGGCCCCGTCTTCTCCCGGCGAGCAACGGCAATCGCTTCGAAGTCGGCGCGGGTCATCGTGCGCACCGGATAGGTCCCGTCGGGACGCGCCTGACGCAGATCCACGACCGCGACGCGATCGCCGTGCGCCGCCTCGTCCTTCGCGGGGTCGACGACGCGCACCGCGTCGCGTCCCATGAGCGGAACGTCGCCTACGCGTGTCTCGACATGGAAGTCGCCCTTGTCGTCGATCCACGTGAGGAGCAGACCCTCGGTGTCGTCCTTCACCGTGACGGCCGGCTCGGCTGGCTCGCTCGTGGAGGCGGGCGTCCCGCGGCTGCGCCGGCACCCTCCGGCGTCGACGGCGACGATCCCGAGAGAGGCCCACATCGCCATGGCGGCTAGCCAGCGCGCGTTCACTTCAGCTCCTCCGAGAGCCGCGCCCATTCGAGGAGCATCGTGTCCACCCTCTTCGTGAGAGTCTGCTCCTCCCGCGCCATGTTCGCCAACTTCTCCCAGTCGTCGCCGGGCGCCTCTTTCAGCCTGGCGCGCAGGGCATCGAGCTCCTTCTCGTCCGCGGCGATCGATGCCTCGAGCTCCTTCACCCGTCGCCTCTTCTTCTCGAGCAGGCGCGCCGCCTGCTTTTGGTCCTCGAACTTCTCAACCGCTTTGTCCCTCGTGCCCTTCCCGTCTCGGCTCGCTCCGCCCGCGCCCGCCGCTTCGACGTCGGTGCGCTTCTTCCCCCTGTCCTTTTCCTTTTCCGCGGCCTTCGCCGCGGCCGCCGCGCGTTCGGCGCTCTCGGCGGCGCGCTGGTAGTCGCGGAATCCGCCGGGGTAGACCTCGGCCAGCCCGTCTCGCACTCGCACGATGCGCGTCGTGACGTTCTCGAGGAACCGGCGATCGTGCGAGACGAGGATCACCGTGCCCTCGAACGCGACCAGGGCCTCTTCGAGGATCTCGGCCGCGGGGATGTCCAGGTGGTTGGTGGGCTCGTCGAGGAACAGCAAATTTCGCGGCTCGAGGAGGAGCTTGGCGAGGGCCAGGCGCGACCGCTCGCCGCCGGAGAAACCGCTGACGACACGAAGGGGGTCGTCTCCCCAGAAGCGGAAGCGAGCGAGGTACTGGCGCACGGCCTCCACCGTGAAATCGCCGCGCGCGCGCCGTATGTTCTCGACCGCGGTGACGGCGGGGTCGACGTCGCCCAGGTGCTGATCGAAGTAGCCCTCCTGCAGGTTGGTGCCGCGCTTGACCGCGCCCCGGTCTTCCGGGGCGCCGCGCCCGGCGAGGAGCTTGAGCATGGTGCTCTTGCCGCTGCCGTTGGGCCCCACGATGCCGATTCGCTCTCCGCGCCGCACGAGCAGCTCGAACCCCTCGAAGAGGACGCGGCCTCCCCGCGCGGCGGCGAGCCCCTTCGCGTCGAGGACGATGTCCCCGGTGCGGGCCGCGGGCGTGAAGCGAAACGCGATGCGCTCGGCGGACGCCCACACGTCCTCGGGACGCTCGAGCCGGTCGAGCTTGTCGAGCATCTTGCGCCGGCTCTGCGCCTGCTTGGTCTTCTGTCCGGCGATGTTCTTGCGGATGAAGTCCTCGGTCTTGGCGATCATCCCCTGCTGGCGTTCCACGAGCGCCCGCTCGCGCTCGAGATCGCCCTTTCGGGCCTCGACGTACTCCGAGTACCGGAGCGGATACGAGCGGAGGCCGCGGCGGCCGAGCTCCATGGTCGCGCGGCACGTGTTGTCCAGAAAGGCGCGGTCGTGGCTGACGATGAGGACGGCCCCGCGGTAATCGACGAGCCACTCCTCGAGCCAGCGGATGGTGTCGAGGTCGAGGTGGTCGGTCGGCTCGTCGAGCATGAGGACGTCGGGCTGCCGCGCGAGCACGACGCCCAGCCGCAACCGACCGCGCTCCCCGCCGGAGAGCGACGCGACCGGCCTCGCGAGATCGCGCTCGGAAAACCCGAGGTGGCTCGCGAGGGCCGCGACCTTGTGCTCGAGCGCGTCGCCGTGAGCCAGGTGGTATCGATCGGTCACGCGGGCCAGCTCGTCGAGGGCCTCGCGCGAGCCGCTCGCCGCGAGCTCCTGCGCACGCCGCAGCTCTTCGCGCAGCGTGACCACCTCGTGAAAGCCCGAGAGGAACGCGCCGAGGACGTCACCCTCCGCCGCGATCTCGTGGGACTGCCGGTAGTAGCCGAGCGACGCCTCGCGCCGCAGCACCGCCGACCCCTCGTCGGCCTCCAGCTCACCGGCGACGATCCGGAGCAGCGTAGTCTTGCCGCTTCCGTTCGGGGCGACGAGCGCCACGCGATCGCCGAGCGCGAGGCCGAAGGTGACGCTCTCGAAGAGAGTGTCCCCGGCGTAGCCGAACCGCAGGTCAGCCACTTGCAAGAGCACTTAGGGTCTCCGGGTCTCCACGGCTGCCTCCGCCATCGCGCGCGGCGACGGGGTAGCACGAGGAGCCGGCTACTTCACGGCCGCGGCGAGCGCCGCGAGCGTCGCGTCCAGCGCGCTCGTCTGCCCTGCGTCCTGCGCCAGGAATCCCTCGATGCGCGGCATACGCGCGAGTGCCTCGTCGAGCTCCTTGTCGGTCCCCTTCGCGTACGCGCCCAGCGTCACGAGATCGCGCTTCGCCTCGTACGTCGCGACGAGAGCGCGCAGGCGCCGCGCCGCCTCGCGGTGCTCGCGGCTCACGATGGAGTCCATCACGCGCGACAGGGACGCCGTCACGTCCACCGCGGGGTACCGGCCGCGCGCCGCGATGGCGCGATCGAGCACGATGTGCCCGTCGAGGATGCCGCGAACTTCGTCGGCGATGGGCTCGTCCATGTCGCCGCCCTCTACGAGCACCGTGTAGATCGCCGTGATGCTGCCGCGGGCGCTCTGCCCCGAGCGCTCGAGCAGACGAGGCAGCATGGCGAACACGCTCGGCGGGTACCCTCGCCGGGCCGGGGGCTCGCCCGCGGCCAGGCCCACCTCGCGCTGCGCTCGCGCGAACCGCGTCACCGAGTCGACGAGCAGCGCGACGCGCGCGCCCTGGTCGCGGAAGTACTCTGCGTAGGCCGTCGCGACTTGAGCCGCGCGCAGCCGCTCGAGCGCCGCGACGTCGCTCGTCGCCACGACGACGACGCTCTTCGCGCGTCCCTCGGGCCCCAGCGAGTGCTCGAGGAACTCGCCGACCTCGCGTCCGCGCTCGCCCACCAGCGCGACGACGACGGCGTCGGCGTCCGCGCCGCGTGCGATGGCGCCGAGCAGCGTGCTCTTGCCTACGCCGGATCCCGCGAAGAGGCCGATGCGCTGGCCCTCGCCGAGCGTGAGCAGCCCGTCGAGGACGCGAACGCCCGTGGCCAGGGGGCGGCGCACCGGGCGACGCGAAAGCGCGGGCGGCGGGTCGCGATCGACGGCGACGAGCTCTCCCTCGATCGGGGGCCCTCCGTCGAACGGCCTTCCGAGGCCGTCCACGACGCGCCCGAGCAAGGCGCGCCCGGCCCGGACACTCAGGGGGCCGCCGGTCGACTCCACCTCGTCGTCGGGGCCGACGCCTGCCAGCGGCCCGAGCGCCATGCCAATCGCTTCCCCCCGCTCGAAGCCGACCACCTCGCAGGCGAGCGCGTCCCCGCGACGGCGGACGAGCACCACGTCTCCGACGCGTGTCCCCGGAAGGGCGAAGCGCAAACTCAGGCCGGTCACCGCCGTCACGCGCCCGGACGCGCGGACCGAGGGCACACGGTCGAGCCGCGCCTTCAGGGCCTCCACGTCCACCGGCATCGGCGGCTCAGCTTAGTTCGTGTGCGTGGGGCTGTCGCACCCCAAGCTCATGTGCGGCGCCTGAAAAATTCGACAAGCGACACCTGCCTTTGCGACGAGAGGAAAACCATGGGTCGTCATTCCTTCTTCATTCCTGCGCTCGTCGGGGCGGGCATGGTCTGGGCGGCGGCGTCGATGCCGGCGTGTGGCGGCTCGAGGGCCGGCAGCGGCTTCGGCGATACGAGCAGCAGCGGGGGCACGAGCGGCGGCAGCACCGGCGGGAGCGGCAGCGGCGGGAGCGGTAGCGCCAGCGGCAGCAGCAGCACCAGCGGCGGGGGTAGCGGCAACGGCAGCGGGAGCAGCGGCAGCTTCGGGGACGGGGGTTTCCCGACCGGCAGCTCGAGCGGAATGACGGTGCCTGGCGACGGCGGCATCGCGTGCCCGGCGGGGCTGACGTGCGACGTTTCGTGCCCCAACAGCGGGACGACCACGATCACCGGCAAGGTGTACGACCCCGCCGGCAAGAACCCGCTCTACAACGTCGCGGTCTACGTTCCGGCGACGCCGCTACAACCTCTGCCCAAGGGCGTGCCCACCGGGAACGACGCGTGCAGCTGCTCGGCGCTGTTCAAGAGCGGCGCGATCACCAGCACGACGACGGGAGTCGACGGCAGCTTCACGCTGTCGAACGCGCCCACGGGGAGCGCCGTGCCGCTGGTCCTTCAGGTCGGCAAGTGGCGGCGTTCGCTGACGATCAACGTGTCCGCGTGCCAGTCCAATGCACAGCCGGACAAGTCGCTGAAGCTGCCCGGCACGGTGACCAACCCGGACGACAACATGCCGGACATCGCCGTCTCCACGGGCGGCGCCGACACGCTCGAATGCTTGATGTTGCGCATCGGACTGCCCGCCTCCGAGTACGTGGCGGGCGCCGGCACGAGCGGGCACGTTCACGTCTTCTCGGGCGGACAGCCTCTCCATCTCCGACGAACCCCAACGCGCCGACCGCAGGAGTGACCGAGGCGAACGTGATGCCCGGTGCCCCACCGAGCAGCACGGCGCTGTGGTCGAGCGCCGATCAGCTCATGCCCTTCGACATCGCGATGCTCTCGTGCGAGGGCCAGGAGACATACGGCGCCGACCCGCAGGCGCTCGAGACGTACTTGAACGCCGGCGGCCGTGCGTTCGCGTCGCACTATCACTACTCCTGGTTCAGCGGTCCGATTTCCTCCAAGGGCCAGGCGACCTACAGCGCCCCGGCAGACTGGGGGACCCTCGCGAGCTGGACGACCGACCCGATGTCGATGGAGCCCGCGGGACCCATCGGGGGCATCATCGATACGACGCTCAACGGCTCGACGATGACCTTCTCGAAGGGAACCGCGCTCCAGCAGTGGCTAGCGACCGTCGGCGCCCTGGGACAGAACGGCGTCGCCGCCGGGGAGCTCTCGATCTACAGCCCGAGGTACAACGCCGTCGTCTCGCCGCAGGATCTCGCCTCGCAACCGTGGATCACGTCGGATGGTAGCGGCATGGCGGGGCAGACGATGTACTTCTCGTTCGACACGCCGGTGGACGCTCCGCCCGCGTCCGACGGGGGCGCGCCGCAATACTGCGGGCGGGCTGTCTTCAGCGATCTTCACGTCTCGGGCAACCCGATGACGACGGACTCGGCGAACACTCCCTCCCTGTTCGGCATCTTCGGGGGCAAGCCCCCGCCTGCCGGCTGCGCGGACGTCGACCTGTCGCCTCAGGAGAAGGCGCTCGAGTTCATGCTGTTCGATTTGTCGTCGTGCGTGATCCCGGACACGATTGCGCCGCCGGTCAAGGTGCCACAGCCGCCGCCCCCGCAGTGAGGCGCGCTACTTCGCGCTCGCGGCGCGCCGGGCGGCCGTCGCCGCGACCTCGCCGCTCCGGAGCTCTTCGCCCAGCTCCGCGAGGAGCTCCCGCGCTCGCGGGGTGAGCGCCGTCGGCACGTCGACCTGTACGACGACGACGAGGGAGCCGCGACCGCGGCCGTCGAGGCGGGGCACGCCCTCGCCCTTCATCGTGAAGACCGCGCCAGACTGCGTGCCCGGCGAGAGGGCGAGCGTCGCCGTGGCTTCTTCGTCCTCGGGATGGAGTGCCGGGACCTGCACTTCCGAGCCGAGCGCGGCGTCGGTGAACGAAACGTGAACCCGCGTCACGACGTCGGCTCCGTCTCGCTCGAAGCGGGGGTCCGGCTCGACGTCGACCTCTACGTACAGGTCCCCCGGCGCCGTACCCTGGGGCCCGGGCATTCCCTGGCCCGGAACACGCAGGCGCTGGCCGGCGTCGATGCCGCCCGGGAACGTCACGTTCACTTTGCGGTGTTTCTCGACGGCACCCTGGCCGGCGCACGTCGGACACGGCTGGCGAATGACGCGTCCCGCGCCGCGGCATCTCGCGCACGTGGACGTGAACATGACGAAGCCCCGGGCGTTCGAGACCTGACCGGTCCCCCGGCACTGCGGGCACGCCTCGGGCTTGGTGCCCCGCTTGGCTCCCGAGCCAGCGCAGTCTTCACACGGGGCGGGCGCGTGGACGCTCACCTCGCGCTTGCAGCCAAAGGCGGCCTCCCGAAGGGTCAGCCGCGCCTGAACGCGGAGGTCACTGCCCCGTCGAGGCCGCGCGTTGCCGCCAAAGCCCATGGACCCGGAGAACATCTCCGTGAAGAGATCCTGCATATGGGAGAAGACGTCGCCCATTCCCTCGAAGCCGGCCCCGCTTCCGTCGAGCCCGGCGTGACCGAACTGGTCGTATATGCGGCGCTTCTCGTCGTCCGACAGGATCTGGTACGCCTCGTTGATTTCCTTGAACTTCGCCTCCGCAGCGGTGTCGCCTTGGTTGCGATCGGGGTGGTGCTTGAGCGCTTCGCGCCGGTACGCCTTGCGAACCTCGTCCGGCGACGCCTGTCGTGAAACGCTCAGAACTTCGTAATAGTCGCGCTTGGACGGCATCGGCGGCTCGGGGCTCCCGGGCGCGGCTCGGAGGCCGCTCGCGTGGCTGACACGTGGGCTGGCCGACCGGAAGTTAAGCCTCGACCGAGGCGTGTCAACGCGTTTGTAGGCCCATGCTCCCGAGTGTGCATCACTTTCCGGTCGGATGGAGACCCGCCCCGGGCGCCTGAACCGGGTGGCCGAGCTCCTCCAGGAGGGCCGCTTGCCGCCGAATTTCCGCTTTCGCGTGCGCCAGCTCCTCCCCTGACTCGGCGCGCATCCGCAGCGCATGCTCCTGGGCGAAGGCTTGACGCAGCACATCGAGCTCGTCGAGGGCGGCGGTCAGCTGGTCCCCGAGCTCCCCCGCCGCTCTGCTCGCGCCGGCCGCGCCGGCCGGTTCGGCACGGGCCGACGCAGCTGCCCCCACGGAAGACTGCACCAGGCGGCGCTCCAGCTCGGCCACCGCCCAGGCGGCAGCCTGCGCCTCGCCCTCCCGGTGAGCCAGCTCGAGCGCGAGGGCGTCGAGCCGCTCGCGGAGCCGCACGTTTTCGCGCGCGAGGGCGTCTTCCCCGGACGGTCCGAGCGGCGCCCCCTCACGCTCTTCGGAGGGGGCGGTCGCCGCCGGCCGGGCCTCGGCGACTTCGGCCAACGGGGGCGGGGGGCGGCCGGCGCTCTCGTCGAGGGCGTCGACCAGCTCGCGCACCATCCGGTCGCGCCTGGCCACCTCGGCCTCGAGCACCCGGATGGCTTGCGCGCGATCGCGCAGGACGTCTTCGAAACGCGCGTGCTCCGCGGCGTGCGCCTCGCCGGCGCGCGAGAGCTCGGGCTCGAGCGCCGCGAGCGCTCGCTCGGCGCGATCGGCCCGCCGGGCCAGCTCCTCGACCTGGGTGGCTGCGACGCGGCCCGCCTGGGCGGCCGAACGCATCTCCTCGATTTCTCCCGCGAGCTCGGCCAGCTGCGCGGCGCGATCGGCCAGGGCCCGCTCGAGATCGATCACGCGCGCCGCGCGAGCTCGAAGCTGCTCGGCCTGATCGACGACGGCAGCCGCCGACGCGAGCTCCACCTCGGCGACGCGGGCGCGCGCCTCCTCGAGCTGGACCGCCAGCGCGTGCGTCCGGAGATGCGCCTGCGCGAGAGCCGCCACGGCCTCCTCGTCGACCGCGGGCTCGGGCTCCGGCCCGGGAGGCGGCGCCGGAAGCTCGACGATGGCGTACGGCTCCAGGCTGACGCCGCCCGCGCTCGCGACGGCGACGAACGCCTCGGGCGTACGGCCGGCCTCTGCCAGTTGCGTGTCGACGCTCACCGACGGAGCCTCGTCGTCCCGACCCAGCTCGGCCAGCGCCACGCCGTAGAACGGGAGCTGCGCCACCATGCGGACGTCTTCGAACTCACTGGCGAGCAGGTCGAACAGCTCGTAATAGTCGAACGCGCCCTCCTCGCCGGGCGCGGCGTCGCGGTTGGCGGCCGCCACGACGGCGATGCCCTCGTCTCCGACGGCGCGCCGGACAATCCCCAGCACGCCCTGCGGATCGTCGAACAGGGACAAATCGGTCACCAGCGCCAGAATCGACCGAGCCGGCTCGGATGTCGTCCTCGTCCCGCGGCAGCCCCCGCACGACGACCCCGGGGGGGCCATGGCGGCCTGTTGCTCCGCGCGCTCGTCGTCCGGATCCCAGACCATGACGGCGCGCGCGCCGAGGTCCAGCATGCGTTCTCCGAGGCCGAGAGACGAGTCGCCGAGGACCGCGACACGGCGGTCGGCGGCGAGGAATTCGGCGTACACCGCCAGGGCGTGCTGCGCATGGAGCATGGGCGGGGCACCCTTTTTATCACGCGGTTCGCCGGAAGAGCGCTGCGTCTTCCCGGTTTTCTGGCCTCTCGTTCAGGCCGGCTTTCCGGCTCGCCGTGCGCCGCTCGGGCGCGCTCCAGGCGCGGGGGGGGTAGCTCACCCGGCGATCGGTGAGCGCGCCGGCCAGCGCGCGGGCCAGCGAGGCGCCGCCGAGCCGGGTGGGGGTCCGCGGCGTCAGGACGGCGACGCGCTCGTCCGGGCGCCGCCCGGGAACGAGGCGAACGGCGGGCAGCTCGGCGGCGAGCTTCGCGGCGGCCGGGGTGCCGTCGAGGACCCGCGCCAGCACCTCCGGCCGAGCGGCCCATCCCCCTGGCGTGCTGCTCCAGGCGAGCCCGATCTCGACGCCGACCAGCCCCGGCATCGCCGCGCGAGGCAGCACGAGGAGTCGCAGCTCGTCAGGCCCGGCCGGGTGCTCCGCCAAGCGAGCCCACGGCGCTACGCGCAGCGTGTCGGTCGATTGAAGCCGCCCGAAGACGGAGGCCATGAAGGAAACGGCTGACCGGGCCGCATGCGGCGGAAGCTGCGAGGACGTCCCGGTCGCGAAGAGCGGGACGAGGGGCGCCGCGTCGAGGGCGAAGAGCCACGGTTCGAGGCCACCGAAGCGGGCTGCGGCGAGCGCAGTCGCCACGACGAGCGCGGCGACCAGGAGAGCCGCGAGCCGCCCGGCGCCGGTGCTGGCGTCGAGCCAAGCAGGCGCCGCCCCGGACGGCGCGAAGGCTTCTTGCGGACGCAGCGCGAGCCAGCGCCCCGGGCCGCGGGCCGTCCGGTTGGCCAGCGGCGCCCGCAGCGAGGCGGAGAGGGTCGCCAGCGCGATGCAGGCAGCCGCGGCGCCGTTTGCGTCGGCCAGCTCGAGTGCGACAGCCGCCGCGAGGAAAGCGCCGGCCAGCGAGGCGCGCACCAGGTCCGGCAGGGGGAGCAACGCGCGGGAGCGGGCCGCCCGTTCGGCGCATGCGGCTCGAAACGCGCGTCCCCGATGGGCGACGAGCAGGCCGAAGGCGACCCCGAGCCCGAGGAGCGCAGCCAGCGCCGCGATCTCGCGCACGCGGTTGGGCTCAGGCAGCGAGGCGGGCGGTGGCCGCAGGCGGGGGTCGACTACGCCCACCATGCCGCGCGGGTCGAAACGGATGGTCGAAGCGACCGTCTCGCCGCGAGCCACGTGCGGGCGCACGAGCTCCAGCACATCGTGCCCCGGCTCGCGGCGGAAGGACATGACGGCGCTCTCGTCGACGGCGCCCGTCTCCGCGACGATGGGCTGCGGCGGATCGGGCGCTGCGGGAAGCTCGAACACGGTGCGCTGGGCGTCGAACCCGTCGGCCGCGGCGGGCGCGGACCACGTCAGGCGCCATCGCGCTCCTTCCCGGACGAGCGCCCGGGTCGCGACCAAGTCCGCCTGAAAGCGCAGCTCGAATGCGAACCCGCCACGCACGAGCGCGCGCGGGTCGTCGAGAGTAACGCGAACGGTTCGGTCGTCGTAGCGCGCGGCACGCGCGACCAGCACGCGCCCGTCGTCGGCGGAGATGCGCACGTCGGGGTCGACGACGGCGGCCGGGTCGATGCCGGGGACGTCGACGGACCGCAGCGGCCCGTGCGCCAGGACCCAGCGGAGTTGCAGCACGATGGACGCCGCCCCATTCGGCTCCACCCGTACCCGGATGTCATTTCCCGTCTGATGCGCCTCCTGCGAAGCAAGGGCGCGCGCAGGGGCAAGCCACGCCAGACAAGCCAGCGCCACCGCCAGCGCGCCCACAAGTCGTCCGTACATGTAAGGCGAATGGTCACCTCTCGACGCGGGTCGGGGCAACTTCTGGAGCGGCGCGACGGACGCGCCTCACTCAGAACGCGCCGTGTTTGAACGCCGCGTCCAAGACGTCGTCGATCGCCCCGCGTGGCACCTGGACCGTGAGTTCTGCAGCGGCGGGCGCGCCGCCGGGCTGTCCGGAGGGCGCCGATGGCGCGGTCAACGAGAAAGGGATCGCCATGGTGCCCAGGCCGGGCAGCTGCGTCACTTCCTGGACCCCGCGGGGCGCCACCCCTCCGAAAAGGACACCGTTGAGCGCGACCGTCTCGACCAGTCCCCGAAGCGTGAAAAAGCCGGCTGCCCCCAGCGGCGCCCCCTTCAGACCCGCGAGGTCGGCGCGCGACGACAGCTTGCCTTCACCCTGGCCGAGCGCCGCTGCGACCTTCGAGACGGCGAGCGCCTCGTCGCCCGCCACGCCGATCCACGTGCGCGCACCGTCGGGCACCACGACGAAGTGCAGGGCGAGAAGCTTGGCCGCGAGCGACGGCGCGCCGTCGAAGGGATGGATCTCCAGCACGTAGTGCACCGCTCCTGCGGCCAGCCCCGCCCCTTTCCGGAGCGGCGCCAGGCGAAAGACGGGGGCAGGCGCGCTCGTCGCTTTCGCGCGGAACGCCGCGGAGATACCCGGCCGAGACCAGGCCGCGGCGAGGTCTTTCAGCGCGCCCATCGCCCTCTCGGGTGCCTCGTCCATCTCGAATAGACGCCATCCGAGCATCGCCTGGGCGGCGGCGAGTCGGGCCGAGACCTGCGGATCGGACTCGGCCTTCCGGCTCGGCCCGAAAATGCCGATTCCGGGGGCGGGCGAGGCCTGAGCGGCTGCAAGGGCCTTCTGGGCGGCAGCGATGTCCAGACCGCTCGCGTAGGCCCCAGGCGCCGACGAAGCGAGCCTGCCGAGAGCCTCCAGCACGGCCTTGCTGTCGGCGTCCTTCACCCCCCGCTCGCGCAGGAGGCCGGCGACCAGCTCGAGCGAGAGCCCTCGCGCGCGCGCGAGATCTGGTTCGTCGACACCGCGCTGGAACGTGGCGAAGTCGGCGTCGGCTGGCAGTCGCCAGAACGCGGCCGGCGCCGGGCCGCCGCGCTCGGGGTGCTCCGTCAAGAGCCGGCCGAGCGCCGAGGAGCTGCCGCCAAGCGCGAGACTCGTGCTCGCCGTCGCTCCGGCGTCCCCGAGGGTTACGTCTACGGTCGCGGTGTCCAGGTCGGAGGCGAAATCGGCGAGGTCACCAGCGGCGCTCGCGATCAGCTTGCGCGGGCCGGACGCCCCCGGCCGCGCGCCCAGAACGGCATTCAACAGCGCGCCGACGAACCGCTTCTGCTCGTTGATGATGGCGCGCACCGGCTTCAGGCGAACGTCCACGTGCAGGTCGGACGCTGCCGAGGCTCGCGTGGCTGTGCGCGTCAGCCACGGCCCCAGCTCGGCAAGCGCTTGGCCGTCGGTCCCGCAGACGAGTCGCACGGGCGCGTCGCCGTAGGCGGGTGCGAGCTCGCACGTGCGCTCCCCGCCGTCTCGGCCGCTCGAGCTGTCGTCGTCGTCTTCGGCCTCCTGCTTCGGCGCGGAGTCGCCGGGCCCCTGGATGAGGGTGGCGCCGTTCGGCGCCGGAACGAGCTTGAAGTGCTCCGAAAGCATGGCGCGCACGAGATTGGGGTCTTTGACCGCCGCGGAGACCGCAGCCATCGCCTGCGGCATGCGCGACTCGCCGGAGACCGCGATCGCGACGTCGATGGGCCGGTCGAGGTCCACGACCGGCCCGAGACTCTTGTTCGCGACGAGCTCGGTCACCTGCTCGGCCCCCGGCGTCGGCAGCTTGGTCCAGGCATGCACGACGGCGAGCGAGGCGCTGGGCTTCGCGAGGCGTGCGGAGGCGACGAGCGTCTTCGGCTCCGCGACCGGGCTGAGATCGGGCGGCGGCGACGCCGGCGCGGCGGTCGACGACCGGGCGAGGGCGGGGGCCTGCGGCGCCGGCGGAGAGCCGCCGCAGCCGCCTGTACCTACGCCCAAGCCGAGACCTACGCTCACGCCCAGGCCGGCGACCCAGACGCTCTTCCGACGCTCACGAAGCTTGGGATGCATGGGAACGGCAGCGAGCATACGCGAGTCGACTTATCAATCTAGTGCCGCGGCGAGCGCACGAGTACGTCGATCGAGTGCAGCATCGCTCTCAGGCCCCCAAGCTCAACCCTGCCCAGCGCGAGGCGGTCGAGCACGGCACCGGGCCGCTCCTCGTGCTCGCCGGCGCGGGGTCCGGCAAGACACGCGTCATCACCCACCGCATCGCGAGGCTCATCGAACTGGGAGCTCCGCCGCGCGCCATCGTCGCGCTCACGTTCACGAACAAGGCTGCCGCCGAGATGCGAGAGCGCGTGGCGAGCATGTCGCGCAAGCCCGACGAGCGATCGCGCGGGCTACGGGGGGCCGCCTCGGGCCTGACGATCTCCACGTTCCATGCGTTCGGGCTGACGGTCCTCGGGCGCGAGCGCGAGGCGCTGGGGGGGCCGTTCACGATCTTCGATCAGGGCGACCAGACTTCGCTCATCAAGCAGCTGATGCGTGCTGCCGGGGCCGATCGCGCCTACGACGCGCAAGCGGTCCTCGCGCGCATCTCGAACGCGAAGAACGCGTTCCTCTCGGCGGAGCAGATGCCCGAGGGCGACCCGTACGACGAAATCGCCAAGCTCCTCTTCCCCCGGTATCAGGCTGCGCTGCGCCAGTATCGGGCCCTCGACTTCGACGACCTGGTCTGCGAAGTCGCGCGCCTCTGGCAGAGAGACCCCGCAGCTCTCGCGAGGTGGCAGGAGAAGGTCCTGTACGTCCTAGTCGACGAATACCAGGACACCAACCGGGCGCAGCTCGAGCTTTTGCGCCTGCTCGCCGGCGACCGCAAGAACGTGTGCGCGGTGGGCGACGACGACCAGGCCATCTACGGCTGGCGCGGCGCCGACGTGCGCAACATCCTCGATTTCGAGCACCACTTCCCCAGAGCGCGGGTCATCAAGCTCGAGGAGAACTACCGATCGCGCGCGCCCATCCTCGCCGTCGCCAACGCGGTCATCGCCCGCCGCACCGACGCCAAGTGGCGCAAGGTGCTCTTCAGCCAGCGCGAGGGAGGCGAGAAGGTGGCGCTCGCGGTCGCGTCCACGCCCGAGATCGAGGCGACCTGGGTTGGCCGCGAAGTGCGGCGCCTGGTGCGCGAGGAGGGCGTGCGCCCGCGCGAGATCGCCGTGCTCTACCGCTCGAACGCCCAGTCGCAGCACGTCGAGGCGGCCCTACGCGAACAGGGCGTCGCCCATCGCGTCGTCGGCGGCGCGCAGTTCTTCGAACGCAAGGAGGTGAAGGACGTCCTCGCCTACATGAAGCTCGCGCTCAACCTGGCCGACGAGATCAGCCTCCGGCGCGTCATCAACAATCCTCCCCGCGGCATCGGCGAGGCGAGCCTCGAGAAGCTCGCGCTTTCCGCGGCGACCCGTGGATGGTCGCTGTGGCAGAGCGTCGAGCGGGCGGACGGCCTCGATGACCTGCCGAACGCGGCGCGGGAGGGATGCCGTGCGCTGTCCCAGGTGATCGCCGGCGCGCGGCGCGAGCTCGCCTCCGCACGGCCGCCGAGCGAAGTGGCGCGGTCGATGTGCGACCAGGTGAAGTTCGACGCGGACATCGACACGAGCGCGCAGTCCCCCGCGGCCGCGGCCAAGCGCCGCGCGAACGTCGAGGGCCTGCTCGGGACGCTCGCCCGGCGCGAGCAGCGCGAGGGCCCCGGCAACGACGGACTCGCTGCGTTCCTGCGGGCGCTCACGATGGACCTCGAGACCGAGAGCGACGAGCCGGGAGACGTCGTGACGCTCTCGACCCTTCACGGGAGCAAGGGCCTCGAGTTCGAGGTCGTGTTCCTCATCGGCTGCGAGGAGGGATACCTGCCGCACGCGCGCACCATCGACACACGAGCCACCGACGCCGGCGAGGCAGGCGCGGCGGACCTGGAGGAAGAGCGTCGCCTCTTTTACGTCGGGATCACCCGCGCCCGCGAGCGCCTGATCCTCTCGCGCGCGAGGTCGCGTGTCCTTCGGGGCAAGGCCACACCGCGCACGCCGAGCCGCTTTCTCCTCGAGATCCCGGCCGAGCTCCTCGACGCGCGCGACATCAAAGACGAGGCGCCGACGAGCGCGCACGAGGCCGCGGCGAACGTCGAGGCGATCCTCGCGATGCTCGGGTCGGCGCGGTAGGGCCCGTCGTCCGAAGTACCCGAGAGGAACGAGGACGGTTGACCGAGAACGAGCACGGCGGGCCGAGTACGTGCTCGGGCGCGAGTGACCATTCGTCACTACTCCGTGGGCCGCAGTCGTGGTCGTTTTCGACGTAGTCGTGGTCGGCTCTCGTAGACGTAGTCGCTGACGCTGACGTGGTCTTGGTCGGAGTACCTGGTCGTGGTCACGACGGCGGCACGTGCACGCAACACACGCCCAGGCCGGACCGAAGGGGGTGACGTCCTTGGGTTTCATTCCCTCGACTTGTACCGATGCGCCATTCGACTCCTCGCCCTGTTTTCCACGCTCGCGCAGCGCGTCCCGCGTGGATATTCGGCGAACGACGAGCTCGGCGAAGCCCGCGAGCTTCGGAGCGAACGTAGCGATGCCTACGCGGTTGAAGCAGTGAATGGACGCCGCCGCGCAGAGCGGACCACGACCAGGTACTCCGACCAAGACCACGTCAGCGACTACGTCTACGAGAGCCGACCACGACCACGAGTTGGACCACGAGGACGACCACGAAGAGTGACGAATAGTCAGTTCGTGCCCGAGCACGTGCTCGGCCAAACGTTCTCGTCCCCGCATGGGTACTCTGACGACGGCCCTAGGCCCTCACTGGCTCATGGGCACGGCGCACACGCCGGCGATGCATTGCACGATGGGGTTGTTGCAGCACTGCGAGGTCATCGTGCACATGCCCCCGAGCGGAGTGCACGTCGGCATCGTGTTCCCGATATCGACGCAGGTCGGCGCGTTGCAATATCCCGAGCAGCACTGGAAGCCGGCGTTGCACGTGCCCTGCCCGGTGGCGATGCAGGGCCCGTTCGCCCAGAATCCGCGCATGTTCAGGCGCTTCGGGTCCTGCCCCTCCAGGTAAAAGGGCGGGTGGCTCGGGTCGGTGGTGCCCGGCGTCCCATCAATGGCGGACACCCAGAGGCGCTTGTTGGCGTTCGCCGGCGTCTTGCCGGCGCCGACGACGACCTGGTCGCCCCAGTCCCGCTCGTTGGAGACGACGACCCAGAGATAGCCGCCACGCGCCTGGGGATCGAACGTGGGCTCGAAGCTGCGGTTCTGCTGCAGGGCGGGCACCGTCGGCGTGTCGGAGAGGGCCGCCAGGCGAATGGGCATGCCGCCGGCCGTGCTCTGCAAGTAGATCGCACCGAGGGACGTTTCCGCGGTGTCGCAGTTGCCCTCGCACGCGGTCGGCGTGTCGCCGACGTGAAAGGCGACCCAGTTGGAGTCCGGCGAGAAGGTCGGATAGGCGATCGCCGTCTGACCGACCGGGAAGCCGCTCGCGCTCTCGACCGCGAAGTGCTTGGGGTTCGAGAACGTGTGCGTGGACTCGTTGAAGTCGAACTGCACGAGGTCTGCGGTCGGCCCGGCGAGCGTGATGAACGACACGCCGCCGCCTGGGTCGCCAGGCCCCTCGACTGCGACCAGGTGGTTTCCATCGGGCGAGAACGCCGGCATCATCAACCCGACGTTGGGCGCGGTGGGTACGTAGGTGTCCAGCCCGGTCCCCGTGAAGAACGTGCCCGTGGTCGTGTCGGCGAGGTAGAGCTGCACATCCCCGAAGACGGTGTACTTCCCGTCGGGGTTTACGGCGAGGTTCCCGGCAAACAGGTTTGATAGCTTCCGCTGCGTGAGCGCGCTCGAAGTCGGCTGCAGGTCGAACGAAACCCAGGCGCGGTCGTCCCTGGCGATCGGGTTCTCCGCGCAACTGTGCGTCGTGCAATAGCCGGGCGTGCCCGACGTATTCTCCCCGGGAAACGCGGGCATACCGATGTCCCCGGCGGCGGCGACGAGCGTCGTCCCGTCGGCGCTCACGGCGTGGCACGCCATGCACACGTTCTGCCCGCCCACGGTGAGCGGCTGCGCCTGGGCGCCCGCCCCCACCGCCAGCCTGGCCAGGTAGGCGTCGGTCGTGCTCGCCGTCGTCCAGTAGTAGATGGCGCCCTGCATGCTGGCGTGCGCGAGCGTCCACGTCTCGGTCGCCGAGACGTAGGCCATCTTCGTCGCCCCGTCCCAGCGCGACAGCGTCACCTTCACGGAGTCGCCCGTGTTGGCGGAGGTGAGCCAATCCCAGCATTTCTGCTCGATTCGCATGCTCGCGCCCGGGGGGGTCGTCACGAGCTCGTAGTCGTCGCAGGCGAAGTCTTTCTCCTCGTAGTGAAGGCGGTACACGTCGCCCGATTTCGGCGCGTTCCACATGACGAGCGGCGACGTGAGCCCGAGCGGGAAGACCGTCTTGTCGTACGGATAGAGGAGCGGCGCGATCGTGGTGATCGGATTGGGCGCGGTCGCTCCGTCGAGGGCCCCCGGCGCGGCGGGGTCGACACCCGTGCCCGTCGTCGTCAGGTGAACCGATACGTGCAGCGTCGCCGTCGCGCCCGCGCCGTCGTAGAGGCCCTGGAGCACGCCGTCGCCGGACGTCTGACCCGACACGGTCAGGTTCACCGGGTTGCCGAGCGCCATGGTGGCGATGTCGGCCCGCGTGAATACCCCCGCCTGCGGCGCGACCGCCACGTCGGGCGCGCCACCGGGCAGCTTGGCCATGAGCGTGAAGGGGACGACCAGGGGCGTGTTGCCCACGGTGACGTTCGCCGTGGCCGGCATGAAGTAGAGCCCCGTGACGTGCATCGCGCTGCCGCCGTCGCCGCTACCGAAGCCTCCGTCGCCGAAGTTGGGACCGGTGCTATCGGGCGGGAAGAAGGTCCCGGTGTCGCTCACCGAGGCGTCGAGGGCGCTCCCGGTATCCGCGACGCCGGCGTCGAACCCCGAGAGGTGCTGCGTGCTTCCACAGCCACCGGCGACGCCGGCGAGCGCAAGAACGAAGGCCGCGCCGAGCGACGCGGAAAGCCTCGAATAAGCATGGATCATCGGAGCGGCTCCTAGCTGCACGCGATACTTGCACCTGTGCTGCAGCTCAGCTCATCTCAAATAGGTATCAAACAGGTATTGCCGGAAAGGAGGTGCGAGGAGGAGCGAGGAGAGCCGACGCCGCGCGCGCGCAGCTGGTCGGGCCACATGGCCAGCGCGGACGGGCGCGCCTACGCGAGCGACAGCGCGCGCTCGAGATCGGCGATCAGGTCTTCCGCGTCCTCGATGCCGACGGCCAGGCGCACCAGGCCGTCGGCGATGCCGATGCCCGTCCGCTGCTCGCTCGTCATCTCGTAGTAGCTCATGACGCTCGGCTGCTCGATCAGCGTCTCGACGCCGCCGAAGCTCGGTCCGATGCGTGCCAGCGACATCGCGTCGACCATGCGGCTGGCGCTCTCGAGCCCCCCCTTCACGACGAAGCTGACGACCCCGCCGAAGCCGCGCATCTGCGCCCGGGCGACGGCGTGGCTCGGGTGAGACGCCAACCCGGGGTAAAACACGCGCTCGACGCGCGGGTGCTTCTCGAGGCGCTCGGCGATGGCGAGCGCGGTCGCGTTCTGCCTGGCAACGCGCAGGGCGAGCGTCTTCATGCCACGGCCGACCAGGAACGCGGCGTGCGGATCGCAGACCGCGCCGAGCACCCCGCGCAGGTCGCGCACCAGGGACACGAGGCCGCTCGGACCGCAAACGACCCCCGCCAGGACGTCGTTGTGCCCCGCCAGGTACTTGGTGGCGCTGTGAACGACGAGGTCGATCCCGAGCGAGGCGGGGCGGCAGTTGACGGGCGTCGCGAACGTCGCGTCGATGAGCGACTTGACCGTGCGGCGCGCCTTGCACGCGTTGGCGACGCCCTGCAGATCGATGCACGAGAGATACGGGTTCGTCGGCGACTCGCTGATGACGAGGCGCGTCTCCGGGCGCAGCGCGGCGGGCAGCGCGGCGACGTCGCCGGCCGCGAGAAGCGTGTGCTCCACGCCGAAGCGGCCGAGCACGTCGGTCACGAACTCGAGCGTCATCCGGTAGCAGTCCTTGAAGAGCACCACGTGCTGCCCGGCGCGCGTCAGCGCGAGCACCGTCGTCGTCACCGCGGCCATCCCGCTCGAGAAGCACGCGGCGTCCTCGGTTCCCTCGAGCGCCGCCAGGCGCTTCTCCACCGCGCGGACGGTCGGGTTGCCGTAGCGGCCGTACTCGCCGCGCTCGGCGTTGGCGTGCTGGCCCTTGGTGTACGCGACGATCTCGGCGGTGTCGGCGAACGTGTACGTGGACGTCTGCGCGATGGGCTCCGGGACGGCGTCGAACGCCTTGCGCTTGTCGTCGCCCGCGTGGACCGCTTCGGTACTGCTGATTCCTTTTCGATCGTTCATGGGGATGTCACCTGGCGGGCGGGAACGTTTCTGGCGCAAGGAAGGGCAGCGCCGCCTCGGCGAGGGCGCGCCGCGAACGCAGGAAGTGGTGATCGAATCCCTCGAAGATACGCAAGTCGGCACCGAGGCGCCCGGCGAGGGCGCGCGCCTCGGTCACGTCCATGAACTCGTCGTCGCTGCCGACGAAGATGGCCTTGGCCCCGCCATAGCGCGTTTCGTCGTCGCGGAAATCGAAGAATCGGACGCTCGGCGCCACGAGAAGGACGCGTTCCGGGACAGAATCGGCTGCGGCGGCGCGCAGGCCCACCCACGAGCCGAAGGAGTGCCCGCAGACGGTCAGCAGGGCGTCCGGCAGCAGCCGGCGCATGTGCTCGAGGACGGCGCGCGCGTCGTCGACCTCGCCGCGGCCGTGGTCGTAGCTCCCCTCGCTGGCGCCGACCCCCCGGAAGTCGAAGCGGGCCCAGGCGACGCGACCGAGCCCCTTGTCGGAGAGCGTCTTGGCGATCGCCAGCGGCACCGGGCTGTGCATGCTCCCGCCGTAGAGCGGGTGCGGGTGGCACAGGACAATCGCGCGCCGCGCCCCCGGCGGCGCGTGCACGCGCGCGTCGAGCGACGGCGGCATCCCGGATGCGGGCGCTATCCGCCCGACACCGAGCCCCGCGATGCGCACCGGCTCCTCGCCGTCGACGACGACGGGCGGCGACCGCTGCGGCACGGGCGGGGGCGGCGGGAGGCGATCGACGCGAGCCATGCGAAGCTACGAGTGTCCCGCGCTCGTCTCCAGAGCGGCCTTCACGCGCTGCGCCAGAACGCGCGCGGCGTCCTCGACCGGCACGAGCTCCGCCTTCTTCGGGTCGGTCTCCGTGCGCGGCTTGAGCTCCACGTGCCCCGCAGCGAGGCCCTTGGCGCCGACGGTGACACGAAACGGCACCCCGATGAGGTCCGCGTCCTTGAACTTCACGCCCGGCCGCTCGTCGCGGTCGTCCCAGAGCACCTCGACGCCGTCGCGGCCGAGCGCCTCGTAGAGCGCGCGCGCCTTGGCGAGCACCGCCTCGTCGCGGCCGATGGTCACGAGGTGCACGTGGTAGGGCGCGACGCTCATCGGCCATACGAGGCCGTTGTCGTCGTGGTGCTGCTCGATGGTCGTCGCCACCAGGCGCGACACGCCGATGCCGTAGCAGCCCATGACGAGGTCGCGCGTCTGCTGCTTCTCGTCGATGTACGTCGCGCCCATCACGTGGCTGTATTTCGTGCCGAGGACGAAGATGTGGCCCGCCTCGATGCCGCGGTAGGCCGTGAGCGTCCCGCCGTCGCAGTTGGGGCAGGGATCGCCGGTCGTCGCCATGCGAATGTCGGCGATTCCTTCCATGCCTGGGCCGTCATGTCGACGCCCGTCAGGTGGTAGTCCGTCTCGTTGGCGCCGGTCGCGCCGCTCTTGACGCGTGCTGCCGCGCGGTCGACGACGACGCGCCCCTTGTAGCCGACGGGCCCCGCGAAGCCGACCTTCGCGCCCGTCGCCTTCTCGACGTCGGCCTCGCTCGCGAGGAACACTTCGTCCACGCCGAGCGTGCGCGCCAGGCGCACCTCGTTCACGTCGTGATCGCCACGGACGACCGCCATGACGACTTCTTTTCCGGCCACGTAGACGAGCGACTTCAGCATCTGCTTGGGCGCGATACCGAGGAGCTTCGTCACGTCCTCGATGCTCCCGTGGCCGGGCGTGTGAACACGCTTCGTCCCGCCCGCGTCGGCTGTCGTCGGCGCCGCGTCCTTCTCGTCGACCGCCTTGACCGTGGCCACCTCGACGTTCGCCGCGTAGTCGCACTTGCTGCACGCGACGATGGCGTCTTCGCCCGAGTCGACGAGCACCTGGAACTCGGCGCTCGTCGAGCCGCCGATGGCGCCCGAGTCGGCCTGCACCATGCGGTAGGTGAGGCCCATGCGATCGAAGATGCGCACGTACGCCTTGCGCATGACTTCGTAGCTCGCGAGGGCGCCCGCCTCGTCGGCGTCGAACGAGTACGCGTCTTTCATCAAGAACTCGCGCCCGCGGAGCAGGCCGCCGCGCGGCCGCGGCTCGTCGCGGAACTTCACCTGCACCTGGTAGAGCGTCTTCGGCAGGTCGCGCCAGCTCTTGATCTCGCGGCGCGCGATGTCGGTGACGATCTCTTCGTGCGTCGGCCCGAGGTTGTAGTCGGCGCCCTTGCGGTCCTTGATGCGAAAGAGGACCGGTCCGTAGAGGTCCCAGCGGCCGGTCTCCTTGAAGTACTCGGCGGGCAGGAGAGCCGGCATGAGGATCTCGAGCCCCCCGGCGCGGTCCATCTCCTCGCGGACGATGGCCTCGATGCGGCGAAGGACGCGGTAGCCGAGCGGCAAGTAGTCGTACATCCCGGCGCCGACGCGGCGGATGTACCCGGCGCGCGAGAGCAAGATGTGGCTCGCGTTGGTCGCGTCCGCCGGAGCCTCTTTCATGGTCGGGATGAGCGCGCGCGAAAAGAGCATGGGAACCGCGCGAATAGCACGACAGACGCGCGCTGTCGCTTCGGCCGGCGTGAAGCGGCACTGCGCGCGCCGCCAGGAAAATGACAGACTTCGTGCCTCTCGCCGGTGGTACTGCAGGCAGACTGCGGGCACCCACCCTTGCTCGGCCGGCGCGCACCCTTGCCATGAGAACTCTCCGTCGCGCCGCGCAGCCGCGCGTCCCCTTCCCTTTCTGCGGGCTCGCGTCCCTCGCCTGCATCCTCGCGAGCAGCGCGTGCGGCTCCACGGGTACGTCGCACTTGGCCGACACCCTGCCCGACGCGTCGGCGCCGGACTCTTCGCCGCCCGACGGAGCCCCCGCCGCCGACGCAGCTCCGGAGACATCCTCGCCCGGCGACGCCCCATCCGACGGTCCCTTTCACGAAGCGCCGCACGCGTTTGCGGCCGTCCCGAACGGCGGGGGCCCGATCCTGGCGCACCCCACGCTCGTCACCATCACGTACGCAGACGACCCGCAACGTCCCTTTGCCGAGAGCCTCGGCGCGTATCTCGTGCAGTCGCCGTGGCTCACCGCCGTCGGCGCCGAATACGGCGTCGGCCTCGGCACCCACGTCTCCGTCGAGCTCAAGGACGACGCGCCGAGCTCGATTGACGACACCGCCATTCAAAAGCTCGTCGAGTCGCTCATCGTCGCGGGCACCGCGCCCGCGCCGAGCGGGGGAACGGTCGTCCCCACCTGGACAGCGCCCCCGACCGGTGACGCAGGCTCTCCGGGCGGCGACGACGGAGGCTCGGACGCAGGCGCGGATGCCGAGGCCGGCGCGTCGACGGCGGTGCTCATCCCCGCCGTGTACATGCTGTACGTCCCGACATCGACCACGGAGACGGTCGACGGGATGAAGCTGTGCGACTGGTCGGGCGGCGGCTACCACAGCCAGTCGCAAGGGAGCTTCCACGGGCAGACATTCTCGTACGCCGTGGTGTCGCAGTGCCCCAATTCGGGGGGGCTGGTCGGGCTCCAGCAGGCGGTGTCGCACGAGCTCATCGAGGCATGCACGGACCCGTCGCCCACCGCGCCGGCGTACAAGATCACCGACAGCTACAGCGTGTGGAGCGCCCTCGGCGGCGAGGTCGGCGACCTCTGCGCCCTCATCGAGCCGCAGTGGTCGGAGGAGGGTACACCGGGCTTCAGCGCGTGTACTCGAACGCGTCGGCGAAGAGCGGCGGTGACCCCTGCCTCCCGGCCGTCGGACCGTACTACGGAACCGACGTGGAGCCGGGCACCTTCGTTTCGGTCCAGCCGGGCACGACCACCAAGTTCACGGTCAAGGGCTGGTCGACGGTCGCGTTGCCGCCGTGGCAGCTCTACGCCGCTCCCTACGTGAACATGCCGGCGACCTTCGTGCCGACCACCTCCGTGAGCGCCTCCTCGATCGACAACGGAGGGACGGCCACGCTCACGGTCACCATCCCGGCCATGGCGGCCTCGCAGAGCTACGCGCTCCTCGCGGTAGGTTCCGCGAGCAGCCAGACGGACTACGGGTACTCGATCGTCGGCGTCTACGTTCCCTGAGGCGGGTCAGAAGCGGGGGGTAAGCCTTCCCCTTGGCGGGAGCCTTGGCCGGCTTCGCACCCGCCGCGTCGCCGCGGGCGCGAGCGCGCTCTCGACGTCGTCGATGCTCAGCCGGAGCTCTCGTGCGCGGCGAAACGCCGCGAGCAGCGCGACCCGCAGCGTGACCGGCGCTGTCTCGAGGGCGTCTGCCGCCGCGCACACGACCGAATCGACGAGGAGGCGGACGGGCAACGGCGGCAGCGGAGGAGGCGGCGCTGGCGCCGGCGGGGCGACGATACCGAGACCCTCGAGGGTCTGTCCTTTCGCCGCGGCCAGCTCGGCGGCGAGCCTGGCGTCCTTCGGGTACACCATGGCGGCGAGCTTGATGAGCTCGGTGCCATACGGGTAGCTCCTGCCCCCTTCCCAGCGCGACGCCGTCCGATGAGAAGCGCCGAGGGCTTGGCCGAACTCCTTCTGGGTCATTCCCAGCGTTTGGCGGGCGTAGATGAGGAGCTCCCGTACCGGGCGGTGCGTCTGGATGGCCATACGAATCTCCAGCGTGGCGAAGAGTATCCCGTCTTGGCGTATCGAATCGCCGGGAGACGCCGTGTTTGACGAAGAGACGCCACGTGAGCGTCGTCGGAGCCATGCTCGCCCGCGAATGGCCACGGTAGCCTGACGAGGGCCATCGTAAGCCGATCCGTTTGCCTTGGATGCCGCCGATGTATGCCACGTATCGCCATCCGATGGCCATGGAAAGCGAACCGTCGCCAAGGGCGCGTGACCGGTCGCCCAGACACTCTTCCCTTCGCCGCTGAGCCCGTCATGCGCCAGAGCGCATGTCAATCGCCAAGTCGGCCCGCCGGCCTCGGTGACAGCGCTTCGGGCCCCATCGGAGCCTCGCCGTTGTATGAGAGAGCGTGGATCCCGCGCTGAGGCTCGGCATCGACCTGGGAGGAACGAAGATCGAGGGCGTCGTCGTGCATCTCGATCGCCAAGAGCCGCTCGTCCTCGCGCGGCTGCGCGTGCCCACCGAGCGCGAAGCGGGCTACGACCACGTCGTCGCGGCGACAGCGAAGCTCATCGCCGACGTGACGGCGCAGGCGGGCCTCTCCTCCCCGCCGCCCGTGGGCGTCGGCATGCCCGGAAGCGTCACCTTCCGGCGCGCGGACGGCAGCCGGTCGGACGCGCCGCTCACGAAGAACTCGAACACGACGTGCCTGAACGGCCGCCCGTTTCGCGACGACCTGATGCGCGCCGCGGGCCTGCCCATCGCGTTCGCCAACGACGCCAACTGCTTCGCGCTCGCCGAGGCCGAGTATGGCGCTGCGCGCGGCGCGCGCGTGGCGTTCGGAGTCATCCTGGGCACGGGAGTCGGCGGCGGCATCGTGCTCCGCGACAAGGGCCCGGCGCGCGTGTGGGACGGCGCGCAGGGCATCGCCGGCGAATGGGGACACGTGACGCTCGACCCCGTGGCGGGCCCCCCCTGCTACTGCGGGCGTCGCGGGTGCGTCGAGCAGTACCTGAGCGGCCCGGCGATCGAGGCAGCGTACGCGAGGCGCGCGGGCGTCGTGCGTTCGCTCGTGGACATCGCGGCGCGGGCGAACGCGGATGCGCACGCGCGAGCGACGCTCGACGCCGCCGTCGACGTCTTCGGGCGGGCGGTCGCCACGGTGATCAACGTGCTCGATCCGGACACGATCGTGCTCGGCGGCGGCGTTTCGAACCTCGAGGTTCTCTACGAGCGCGGCACGCAGGCGGTCGCCCGGTGGATCTTCAATGACGAGGTGCGGACGAAGATCGCGAAGCACGCGCTGGGGGATAGCGCGGGGGTGATCGGGGCGGCGTTGCTGGGGTAGAAGGTCGGGGTCGGGGTCGGGGTCGAAGGTCGGGGTCGCCAGCCGCCCTCTCATCTGCGATTGCGATGATCGTCGGCTAGGGCATCCGCGAGCCCGCTGCACCCCTCAATCTCGACTCACGCGCCAAGGCGAGCCCTTGCACTCGCACACGCGGACGCGAGACGCAGGAACGCGCAGCTCCGTCTCGGGGGTAGACGGCCGACGGCGCCCGCACATGTTGCAGAGGTCGGGCGGCAGCGCGGGCTTGGCCTCGGGCGGAGGCTTCCCGTGTTTTCCGCGCGGCATGCGCCACCAGCTTAGCCCCCGTCGCATGTCCGTGTCAGGCAAGGGTGCGACCGGCGCGCAACTCAAACTGACCCACTACCCGGGGGTCGCGGTCGCGGGTCGGGGTCGGGGTCGCGGTCGGGGTCGCGGTCGCGGTCGCGGTCGGGGTCGCGGTCGGGGTCGGGGTCGGGGTCGAGGTCGAGGTCGGGGTCGCGGTCGGGTCCGTCGCGGTCGACGGTCGCGGTCGACGTCGCGCTCGAAGGGAGCTCGCGGGCGGTCGTGTTTTGGTCGGTCACGCCCGAGACGCGCACGGGCCGCGCCAGCGCTCTCGGGCGAAGCATGATGGGCTCGTTGGAGCGCTGTCACGGCCCCTGCGCGATGGGGGGGCATGACCGACCAAAACACGACCTCCCACTCTGTGTTGCCCCATCATAAGCTCGTCGCGTATCGCGTCGCCGTGGAGCTATTGCTCGCGGTGAAGGCGGCGAACGTGCGGGATGCCAAGCTTCGCGACGAAGCCACTCGCGCGGCCAAGAGCGCTTGCCTCAATGCGGCCGAGGGCGCCGGCCGCGTCACGCGCGCCGACAAGGCTCGCGCCTTCGCCATCGCGCGAGGCGAAGCCAGCGAAGCCGCGGCCGCCGTCGAAATCGCGGCGCTCATGGGCGACGCCGATCGCGACGCGGCGGTCCGCTGCATCGCGATCGCCGGCCGCGTGGTCGCACTGCTCACCGGCCTGATTCGCTGACGTCACCGCGGCAGCGCCCGCAGCATCCGCTTGACGCGCACGGCCAGCGCGGCGATCTCGCGCGCGTCGCTCCGCGCGACGGCGCCGATTGCCTCGGCGACATCCACCGCGCCGACCACTTCGTGAAGCGAGTTGTTGGCGATCTCGAAGTGTCTCCTCCGCACCCCAGAGCTATCGCTCGGTAGCCCCTCGCACAGCCCGAGAAACGTACTCTTGCTCGCCCTCGTCGCCTGATCTCTCAGCTCCGCATCCCGAATCCGCGCCTCATGAACCTTCTTCACGAGCTCCTTCGCCACGCAATACACATCGAGCCGCTGAAACGGGAGGGTGATCTCTTCGTTCTTGTCGTGCATGCCCCCCCACGCGCAGGTTGCGTGACGGCGACAATTACTCTCCGCCCGCCCCGCCGGTCGCCGGCGCGCAACGTGCGCGCTCTCGCATGCACGACAAGAACGAAGAGATCACCGTCCGCGGGGCGAGCGTCGAGGTCGAGGGTCGAGGTCGAGGGTCGAGGTCGAGGTCGAGGTCGAGGGTCGAGGTCGAGGTCGAGGTCGAGGGTCGAGGTCGAGGTCGAGGGTCGAGGGCGAGGTCGAGGGTCGAGGGCGGGTCGAGGTCGAGGTCGACGTCGAGGTCGAGGCCGAGCTCGAGTTCGATAGGTCACCCCATCCCGCCGCTGCGCGCGATTCCGACCGAATCGACTGCCTCCTCATCCGGCTCTCGGTTACTCTTTTCGCGTCATCCTTAACCAGCTCACCGGAGCCCCCAATACCCTTCGCCCTTGCAGCGCCATGACGCGCCTCATGCTTCCGCGAGTCGCGCCGCTCAGTCTCGTCGCAGCCCATGCTCTCTTGGCCTCGGGCGCTCGCGCCGACTCGGCCGTCGTGCTCGAGTGGAGCGCCCCGAAGGCTGCCCCTCCCGAGCCGACTTCCTCGCGCGCGTCGAACGGGTTTACGGATCGCGCGCCGCCGGAAGCCAGTCGAGTCCCGTGCGGGGGACGGTGACCATCTCGCAGCCGCGAGAAGGCGTATGGCACGGCGACATCGAGCTCCGGACCGCGGACGCTTCGACCGAGCGGCAGGTCGAAGGCGACTCGTGCGCGGGCGTGGCAGCTGCCGCCGAGGTCATCGTCGGAATGGCTCTCGGTTCTTCCCGGCGTGCCCCGCCCTCGAGCGACTCGGCCGCGGACTCGACCCCGGTGCCGCCCGCGCCCATCGACGGGAATCCCCCCCTCGAATTCTCCGTGGGCGCGACCCTGGTCGGCGATGCGGGGGCGCTTCCGTCGCCCAGCGGCGGTGCAGGTCTGCTGGCGAGCGTCCACGCGGGCCGCTTTCTCCTCGAGGCCGAGGCCGACGGGCTGCTTCCCCGCGACGCGGTCAGCAGCGCGCGACCCGGCGAAGGAGCCCACTTCTACGGGGCGCGGTCCGGACTCCGCGCCTGCTACGCCCTCCCCGCCGGAAACCTCGTGCTCGCTGCGTGCGCGGGCGGCGGCGCGGACTGGACCCACGCCGGCGGATTCGGCGCCGAAACCACGAGAGATGCCGACGTGTGGATCGGCTACCTGGCGGCGAGCGCGGTCGCGCTCGTGCCCATGGGACGGCGTTTCGTGGCTCAGGGTCGGCGCGGAGGGAGCGGTGCCGCTGCTTCGCCCGACGTTTTCCATCGAGGGGACGGGCTCGGTGTACCACTCCTCCCCGGTGACGGCGCGCGGAACCCTGGGCGTCGAGGTACGCTTTTGATGCAAAGAGCCCAAACTCCGGCCACCAACCTGGAGGCGATGCCCCAGCTCGTGGACTCCTGCGCCGGCCTACCCGAGAGGTCGGCCCTCGTGAGCCCGACCCACCCGGGCGCACCGAGTAGGCTGGCGGAAGCCCAGGGAGAGAGTCTGTTCGACCGGATCTACGACGAAAACGTCGCGTTCGTCTGGCGGAGCGTGCGTCGCCTCGGCGTCCCGGATGACGCGGCGGACGACGTCGTCCAGGGCGTCTTTCTCGTCGTGCACCGCAGACTCGGCGAGTTCGAAGCCAAGTCGACGATCCGAACCTGGCTTTTTGCCATCGCCGTACGCGTCGTCCAGGACCACAAGCGCACGGTGCGCCGCAAGAGCCCGCACCTCCTCGGGCACGTCGAACCGTGCGACGCAGCGTGCCTGCCGGACGTCACGAGCAAGACGCCGTACGAGGCCATGGAGCGAAGCGAGGCAGCGGCCCTCGTCGATGGCCTTCTCGACGAGCTCGACGACGAGAAGCGGGTCGTCTTCATCCTGGCCGAGCTCGAGCAAATGACCGCCCAGGAGATCGCGCAGGCGACGGGCTTGAGCCCGAGGGCGGTCTATTCGCGCCTGCGCGCCGCGCGAGCCGACTTCGAGCGAGCGGCAGCGCGCCTGCGCCGCCGGTCCGGGTGGGGGCAGCCATGAGCGAGATGAGTCCCGAGACGAGGGCGCTCCTGGAGCGCGGGCGCGATTACGGTCCGCTGCCGCTCGAGCGACGCGCACGGATGAAGAGCGCTCTCTCGCTGCGGATCGCCGGCATGGCCGCGGCTCCTTCGATCGGGGCCGGAGTCGCGTGGGCGCTCGCGAAGAAAGTCCTCGGTTTCGCCGTGGTCGCCGGCGCTCTCGGCGGCGGCGCAGCCGTCGTGCGTCACGTACGGGCGGCGCATCCGGGTGGGTCGCCGTTGCCGTCGGGGACTCCCTCGTCGGTGGCGCAACCGTCGTTAGCGCAACCCGTGGAGGCCGCCCGGTGGGATCGCGTGGAGGACCCGGGTCCGACGCCGAGCGCGACCCAAGCCGGTCCGGTCCATCGTGCGGCCACGTCCCGCGCCCGCGCGGAGTCGGCGCCGGCACCCGCGCCGCGGGTCGCGGAGCCGCGATCGCTCGCCGGCCCGTCGACGCTCGCCGCCCCGTCGACGCTCGCGGGCTCGACCACGCTCGCGGCGCCGGCGCACGCGGGGAACGCGAGGGAGTCGACGAGCGGGAGCCCTCCGGTGGCTTCCCCCGTCGCTGCGGCCGTAGCCTCTGCCGCCCTGCAACCGTCCACCCTGGAAGACGAGGCTCGCCTTCTGCGGGAGGCCCACCGCGCGTACATGGGCGGAGAGCCGGCGCGGGCCCTCGCTTGGCTCGGCGAGCACGCTCGCCTCTACCCGCACGGGACACTCGAGCCCGAGCGTTCGGCCGAACGAGTCTTCGTGCTGTGCGCGCTGGGCGCCGACGATCGAGCCGCCTCGGAAGCATCCGCGTTCCTGCAGAATCACCCATCCGGCGCCCTCGCAGCCCGCGTCGCCTCGAGTTGCGGTTCGAAGCCATGAGTGCAGGCGGCGATGGTCCTCGATCCCATCTCGCGGTTGCGTGGGCGAGCGGCGTTTGCCCTCGCTCTCGCGGCGTGCGGAGGAGCGACCAGCGTCGGCAGCGATCTCGCGAGACGATGCCGGCGCCGGCTCCTCGGATAGCGAGGCAGGCAGCGATTCGAGCTCGGGGAGCAGCAGCGACGCCGACTCGGCCTGCGCCGCGCTGACGTCGAATGGCGACTGCTTGGACTGCTGCTCGAACGACCACGGAGCGGGCTCCGACACGTGGCTCAACGCGCTCGTGGCGTGTGCATGCGGCGCCACCGGCGTTTGCCAGACGGCGTGCGCGACGGAGTGGTGCGCCACGAACTTCGTGGCGCCGGCTTCCGGCGACCCGTGCGACGTGTGCATCGGCGACGCTCCGACCGGCGCCTGCAGCTCGGACATCGACTCGGCCTGCAACCAGGACCCGGATTGCGTCGCCTACGTGAGCTGCACGACCCCGTGCGCGAGCAAGCCGTGATGCGCGCGACGCCGTCGCACACCTCTCCGCGCGCAGCCGTCGCGAGCGATTCACCCCGACCAGGGCAGGCGAACGACGGCCTCGCAGCCGCTTCGGTCCGAGCGGTTGCGGAGCTCGAGGCGGCCGCGATGCCCCTCCGCGATTTGCCGACTGAGGACGAGACCGATGCCCGAGCCGCCTGGCTTGGTGGTGAAGAACGGCACGAAGAGGTTCCCGCTGTCGGCGATTCCGGGGCCCTCGTCGGCGACGACGAGCTCGACCTCGTTGCCGAGCAAGCGCCAGCCAATCGTGACGCCGCCGGACGTCTCGAGCGAGGCGTCGGTGGCGTTGCGCAGGATGTTGATGAGCATCTGGTCCAGCTGATCGCCGTCGCCGAGCACGGAGACCGCAGGGCCGGGGACGACGGTCACCGCCGCTCGCTTTTCCAGCGCCGCCATGCGCTGCACCCACCCCCTCACGCCGACGTGCGCCAGCCGCGGCGGCGGCAGCTTGGCGAGCTTGGCATACGACAGCAAGAAGCGTCCGAGGCCTTGCGCGCGGCGCTCGATGACGTCGAGACCTCGCGCGAGGTCCTCGTCCCAGTCGGGCGGCCTGGGTTGGCGCCTCACGAGGAGCCGCAGGCTCTCGGCGATCGACTGGATGGGCGCGAGCGAGTTGTTGATCTCGTGCCCGAGGACGCGCACGAGCCGCTGCCACGCATGCCTCTCTTCCTCGCGTCGGGCTCGCTGCAGGTCGGTCGAGAACCACCAGCTGGTGCGGCACCCCACCCTGCCGAAAGGAGCCGCGCCGGAGCTCCAAGGCTCGGCGCGTCGAGCCCGAACGCGATGTCGACCGTTCGCTCGGGCTCTCCCTCGAGCAGCGCCGTCATGTCCATCGACTCGGCGGTCTTGCCCACCAGGTCTTTCGCCGGCGCGCCCAGGAGCTCCTCCCCCGCCCGGTTCACGAGCTGCAGCCGGCGCGCCTCGTCGAACGCGAAGACGGCGACGTCAATCTCGCGCCATGACCTTGGAGAGGAGCGCCGCCGCTTCGACGGCGCCGAGGCGTTGCGTGCGCAGCGTCTCGCCGAGGGCGTTCACTTCGGCGAGCAGACCGCCGAGCGCGTCACCGGTGTCCTGGTGCCGCCCGCGGACGGAGAAGTCTCCCTCCCGCAGGGCGGCGAGCAGGTTGGCGGCCGTGTGAAGCTGGTGAACGACGGCCTCCCGCGCGGCGGCGGCGAAGCCGAGCCAGACGCTCACGAGGAGAAGCGTGAGCGTCCAGAAGACGCGTGCCGAGGTGTCGCCCCTTCCGAGGAGAAACAGCGCGACGACGATGGCGGGTAGGCCCGCCACCAGCGCCGAGACGAAGACGCGTGTCGGGTGGTCGAGGGCACGCCGGCTCATCCTCCCCCGCGAAGGCCGAAGTGCTGGAGCCGGCGGTAGAGCGCGCTGCGCGAGAGCCCGAGGAGCTTGGCGGCGTCGTTTCCGTTGCCGGCGCGCCGGAGCGCGCGCTCGATGAGGTGCTTCTCGGCCTGCTCGAGCGTCATGTCTTCCAGGCCCTTGCCCCCGTCGCCGGGCGCGCGCAAGAGGAGATCCTCGCGCGGTCACGAGCCCCCCCGCGGACATGAGCACGGCCCGCTCGAGCACGTGCTCGAGCTCACGGACGTTGCCGGGCCACGCGTGGTCGAGGAGCGCGCTCATCGCGTCCGGCGCGATGGCGGTGACCGGCTTGCCGTAACGCGCTGCCTGTCTCGCCAGGCAGCGAGCCGCGAGCTCGGGTATGTCTTCCCGCCGCTCCCTGAGAGGCGGCAGCTCGATCTCGACGGTATTCAGACGGTAAAAGAGGTCTTCGCGGAACCGCCCCTGGGCGACGGCGTCGGCGACCTTCACGTTCGTGGCCGTGAGCACCCGCACGTCCGCGTGTCGCACGCGAGACGAGCCCACCGGGTGAAACTCGCCCGTCTGGAGCACGCGCAGGAGCTTCGCCTGCTGCCCGAGCGGCATGTTGGTCACTTCGTCGAGAAAGAGCGTGCCGCCGTCGGCGAGCTCGAAGCACCCTGCCCGGTCGGCGCGCGCGTCGGTGAACGCCCCCCGGACATGGCCGAATAGCTCGCTCTCGAACACGCCGTCGGCCAGGCCGCCCGCGTTGACGGCGACGAACGGCTTGCTCGCGCGCGGCGACGCCGCGTGGAGCCATCGCGCGACGACGTCTTTGCCGCTGCCATGGCTGCCGGTGATGAGGACGTTCGCCTCCGAGGGGCCGATGCGCTCGAGCAGGCGCATGACCGGCTGCATCGCTCGCGCAGATGCGACGAGGACCGGCAGCTCGCTTCCACGGCGGCGGGAGCCCTCGCTCTCGAGCCGGCGAGCGGCCTTCAGCGCCCGGCCGAGCTCCACTTGCGTGCGCACCGAAGCGAGCAGGCGCGCGTTGTCCCACGGCTTTTGCACGTAGTCGCGCGCGCCGCGGCGCATGGCCTCCACGGCGCCGTCGACGCTCCCCCAGGCGGTCATCACGACGATCGGCACCAGGGGATCGGCCGCTTGCAGCTGATCGAGCAGCTCGAGCCCCTCACCGCCCGAGGTCGTGTCGCGGGCGTAGTTCAAATCCATGAGCACGGCGTCGAACTCGCGGCCCTGCGTGGCGGCGAGAACCCCGGCCGGCGACGACGCCGTGACGATCTCGAAGCCCTCGCTCTTCAGGAGAAGCCGCAGCGCCTCGAGGACGTCTGCCTGATCGTCGGCGCACAGGATACGGGGGACGGACGCGAGGGCCATGCGCGTGCGGGAGTCGCGCTTCATTCGTATCGCAGAGCGACCATGGGATCCACGCGTGTCGCGCGCCGCGCCGGCACGAACGTCGCCGCGAGAGCGACGAGGGTGAGGAGCATGATGGTGCCGAGGAAGGCCACCGGGTCGGCGGCTCCCACGCCGAAGAGAAAGCCCGAGATCACGCGCGCGGCGAAGTACGCCCCCGTCGTGCCGACGGCCAGGCCGATCGCAAGGAGGGCGATCCCCTGCCGCATGACGAGCAAGAGGACGTCTCGCGGCTGCCCGCCGAGGGCCATTCGGATGCCGATTTCCCTCGTGCGCTGGCTGACCCCGTACGCCATGACCGCGTAGACGCCCATCGTCGACAGGAAGAGCGTCAAGCAACCCAGGGCGATGCCCAGGGTCGCGGCGATCCGCGGCAAGTACAGCGCGAACTGCAGGAGCTCGCTCTCCACGAGGGGAACCGTGATCGCGACGCGCGCATCGAGCCCGCGGATCTCGTCGCGCATCCGCTCGGTCACGCGGGGAAGGTCCGCGCGCGACGCCGCCCGGACGACGATGAACCGCCCGGTCTGGAACGCGTCGCCGAAATCGGGCGGCATCTCGGGGAGAAACATGTGCGGCCGCGGCTCCTCGGTCAGCGCGACGTACTTGCCGTCGCTGGCGACCCCCACGACTTCGAAGAAGGGTGAGTCGGGTGCCCCGGCGCGAAAGCGCTTTCCGAGCGCCTTTCGCTCGTCGCCGAACAGGCGTCGGGCCATCTCCTGGTTCACGATGGCCGTCCGCGGAGGCATCGCGTGCTCCGCCGCGGTGAAATCGCGCCCAAGAGCGAGATCGGTGCCCATCGCCTCGAAGTATTTCGCGCCGACGACGTTGTAGGTGACCTCCATGCCCTGATTCGGCAGGGCCGGCGCGTCTCCCTCCTTGACGACCGGACCCACGCGCAGCGTTCCGGTGAGAGGCAGGAGCGACGACGTGGCGGCCGCCTGCACCCCCGGGATGGTGCCGATGCGCTCGAGGAGCGTCGTGTAGTAGCGACGCACCTCTTCCCCCTGTAATCCAGCATCCCCGGGTCGATCAGCACGGTCGTGACGTTGGCGGGCCGGAAGCCCGGGTCGATTGCCTCGATCTTGCGCAGGCTCCGGACGAAGAGGGCACCCAAGAGGACCACCACCATGGAGATGGATACCTGCGCGACCACCAGCGCCTGACGAAGACCAAAATGCCGGAGGCTCTGACCTGTCGCGCCCGCGTCGGTCTTCAGGGCCTGCACGACCACGAGCTGCGACGTGCGAAGCGCCGGCGCGATGCCGAAGACGCATCCTGTGAAAACCGATATGCCGAGCGCCACCGCCATCGCACGGAGGTCCGGCGTGACGTCGAAGTTGGGCGCATACTCGGGCCCCATCCTCGGGGCGCTGGCGATGAAGAGATCGCCGCACCAGGAGGCGACCAGAAGACCGAGGGCGCCCGCCATCAGGGCCAGCAGAAGGCTCTCGGTCATGAGCTGGCGCACCAGGCGCCCGCGCGAAGCGCCGAGGGCCTGCCGGATCGCGATCTCTTTCGCGCGCCCGGCGGCCCTCGCCAGGAGCAGGTTGGCGACGTTGGCGCAGGCCACGAGCAAGACGAGCCCCGCGACCACCTGCGCGAGGACGGACGCGCCGAGGACGGTCTCGTACGCATCGTTACCCCACCGGGCCCGCGGCTCCGGAACGACGGCCACTGTTGCCCCCTTGTTCGTCTTCGAAAACTGATCGACCAGCCTTCGCCAGACGACCTGCACGTTGGCCTGCGCGGCCGCCATGTCCACGCCCGGGCGCAGGCGGCCGAGCGCGCAGAGGTCGCGCCGGGTCCGGTCTCTCAGCCACGTTTTCTCCGGGTCCGGCGTGTACTCGTCCAACCACTTCTGGTTGACCATGATCGGGATCCAGAAGTCGCTCGAGAGCGTCGGGTTCGTACCCTTGAACGTGCTGGGCGCAACGCCGATGACGGTGAACGCCTCGCTGTTGAGGTGGATCGTGCGACCGAGAATGTTCGCGTCCCCCCCGAACCGGCGCTGCCAGAGAGAGTGGCTCAGCACGACCACGTGCTCGCCGGTGGGCGGTGCGCCCTCTCCGGGGGTGAACGTCCGGCCGAGGGCAGCGTTGACCTCGAGGACGTCGAAGTAGTTTCCGGTCACGAACTCGCCGAGCAAGTTGTCGGTGCGCTCGGCCGCGCCGCCCCGGCGACTCTCGGTGGTGTTCATCGTCACTTCGCTGCTCTGGAAGCCCACGAGACCCGTGAAGACCTGCGTGCCGTCGCGCAGGTCCGCGTAGTCGGCGTACGAAAGGCCCTCCGAGAACCGACTTCCGTCGTCGGTCCCGCCCACGACGGCGACCACTTCGTCGGTCCGCGGAACGGGCAGAGGGCGCCACAGCGCGTTGGCGAGGATGCAAAACACGGACGTGTTGACGCCGATTCCGAGCGACAGCGCGACGAGGGCGAAGATGGTCGCGCCGGGGCTCTTCCGCATCACCCGCGTGGCGAACCGGAGATCGTGCCAGAAGGCGATCACGATCGGCCTCCGGCCTCGTCGACCACACGCCCGTCGAACAGATGCACGTTGCGCGTCGCGTGGCGGGCGTAATCGGGGTTGTGCGTGACCATGCAGATCGTCGTGCCCGCGCGATTGAGGTCGCGGAGCAGATCCATCACGGCGTCCCCCGTTTTCGAGTCGAGATTGCCGGTCGGCTCGTCGGCCAGCAGAACGAGCGGATCGCCGGCGACGGCGCGCGCGACGGCGACGCGCTGCTGCTGGCCGCCCGACAGCTGAACGGGAAAGTGCCTCGCCCGGTTGGACATGCCCACGCGCCCGAGCGCGGCTTCGATGCGCTCGCGCCGCTCGGCGGAGTCGAAGCCGCGGTAGGTCAGCGGGAGCTCGACGTTCTCGTAGACCGAGAGATCCGCGATGAGGTTGAAGCTCTGGAACACGAACCCGATGTGCCGGTTGCGCAGCTCCGCCCGCCTTTGCGGCGTGAGCCCCGCGACGGGCTCGGACCCGAGCATGTACGTTCCGCCGGTCGGCACGTCCAGCAGCCCGAGGATCGAGAGAAGGGTCGACTTGCCGGAGCCCGACGGGCCTTCGATGGAGACGTACTCGCCTCTTCGAATCGAGAGGTGCACGCCGGAGAGCGCGTGCGTCTCGAGATCGTCCGTGTAGAAGACCTTCTCCAGGCCCGCGAGGGCGATCATGATCTCGCTCGCATCGTTCTCGATGGCCGGAGCGCCCTTTGCGCCCGGGGTCGAGTTCGCCGGAAGGCTTCTCACCGCGCCTGTCATGGTCCACCCTTTCATCGGAGCCGGATACGGTCGGCCGCGTTCCACCGCGACATGTCCGAAAGAAGCACTCGGTCGCCTTCGCGCAAGCCGGCGACGGCTTCGATGCTCTTGACGGAGCTGCGACCGAGCTGCACCTGCGTGCGGACGGCCGTCTCTCCGTCGGCGTCGAGCCTGAACATGCCGAGACTCGCGTTCGGCTGGGCGTTGGCCGGGCGGCCCACGTACACGACGTTCTCCAAGCGCTCCAGCTCGAGGGTGCCTTCGACGCTGAGATTGGGCCTCGCCCCGGGCGGAAGCGGGCCGTCGAGGGCGACGTCGACCTTCACCGAGCCATTTTGGACCGCGGGGTCGATGCGAACGACGTGGCCGGGGACGGTCGCATTCCGCGTGTCGATTGACGCGGCCAGACCGATGCGAAGCTCCTTGGCCTGCGTCTCGGGGATCCGGATCTCGGCTTTCAGCTTGCCGGGGTCGACGACCTTCGCGAGGAGCGCCCCCGGGGTCACCGCCTCCCCGGGCTGCAGGGAGAGCTGCTGCAGCACGCCCTTCGTTCCCGCGCGCACCGCGAGCTGGTCCACCTCGCGCCGCCGGAGCTCGGCGATGGATCGCATCCGCTCGACTTGCTGACCCTGCGCGGCTATCTGGGCCGAGCGACCACGGCCGAGCGCTTCGATTCGTTTCTGTTCGAAGTCGACGCGACCGGTCAGCTCCGTCGCTCGGTCGCGGCTCCGGCCTCGTTCGAGCTCGGAGAGAAAGCCCTTCTTCGCCAGGTCGTCGTCGGCGAGGGCCTGCCTGCGAGCGTCGCCGAGCTCCGAGCGCAGACTGGCTATCTGCGATTCCTGGGTGAGCGTCTGGGCGTCGAGGGTGGCCTGCAGGTTCACGAGATCGGCCTGCGCGCTCGAGAGCTGCCGCTCGGCTTCCAGGGCGGCAAGCTCGAGCTCCGGGTTGTCGAGGACCAGAAGGACGGTGTCTTCGACTACCGCCGCGCCCGGGCGGGCGAGAACGCGTTCGACGCGCGCGTTGGAGACGGCGGTGATCCAGCGGATGTCCTCGGGTACGAGCGTCCCCTGCCCCTGCACGTCGCGGAGCATCGACCCACGCTTGACGGTGTCAATCCAGACGCTCGACCGGTCCAGGGTCGGCGCTGCCTGTCGCAGGCGATTCAAGACGAGGGTGATCGCGCAGAGCCCGGCCGTGATGAGAATTGCGGCCCAAAGAGCGCGTTGCCTCCGGATGCGAGGTCGCTGGCGGGGAAGGTCCATCGAAGTCATCGAACGCTCACACCGTAGTGGCGGAGAATGTCGCCGGTCACCGTCTCGAGGCCGGCCGCGGCCCGCAGGTAGTCGACGCGGGCTCGCAAGGCGCGCGACCGAGCCTGCGCGAGGTCATCCTGTCTGCGGAGGACGTCGAAATTCGTGGCCCGGCCCACTTCGAATTTCGCGCGCTCCGCAGCCAGGTCGAGAGTCGCGGCATCGACGGTCTCCGAGAGCACGCCGATCCGCCGCCGCGCCGCGTCCATCAGCCCGACCTGGCGCATGACCGTCGCGCGCACCTGCCCGGTGATGTCCGCTTCGGTCATCCGCACCTTGCGCAACCCCGCCTCGGCCGCCTCGGATTCTCCGTGCGCAGCGCGATTCTCGACGGGCTCGCTGAGCACCACGCCGACCTGGACGTCGTACGACGCGAACCGACCGAGTTGCTGCAGGGCGGGCCCGAAGCTCGTGTCGTAGCCCCTCGGACCCCCGAGGGCTCGCAGGTCGAGCTGCGGCAACAAGCCGTTCCGGGTCACCTCGACGTCGATGGCGGAGGCACGACTCTGCGCGCGAATCGCGCTCAGCTGCGGTGAGCTGGCGACCGCGGCGGCCAGCGCGTCTTCCTCGGGAGGCACCGCGGGACTCGCGTCAGGAGAGTCGACGGGGTCGAGAGCGGGAGCGTCTGCGGGACCCAACGAGCCGACGAGGCGCGCCAGCTCGATCGACTGCCCACGCAGCGCCTCCTCGGCGGCGATGGCGTCGTCCTGCCGCCCGGCCATCGCGACCAGGACTTCGGCCGACGCGCTGGGCGGGAGCTTCTGCACGGCGATGTTGGCCTGCACGGCGTAGAGCTGCTGCTGCGTGGACTCCGTCAGCGCCCGCCGAATCGAGAGCTCCTCTTTGGCCATGACCAGATCCCAGTAGGCCACGACGACGTCGCGCACGACGGCCGCCGCGACGGCCTCCCGGGCCAGTACGGCGGCATCGCGCGCCAGGCGAGCGCGCCGCTGCTGGGCGCGTGCGACGGCCTCGCCCGCACCGCGCAAGAGCGGCTGCGACAGAGCGAGCTGCACCGACGGCACGACGAGGTTCGTGGTCGAGTACGGGGAAACACCGGGGTTCAGGCTGGGATCCGCCCAGTACTCGGCGGAGCTCACGTCGAGCGACGCGCGCAGACCGACCTGGCCGCCCGTCGCCAGAAGGCGGAGCAAGGACGTGGAGAGCTGGACGTCGTCCACCCTGGGCTGCTGCAAGGGAATGCTGGTGACCACGTCGGTGCGATTCCGCGTCCAGGTCGCGCTCGTTTCCCAGAGAAGGTCATCCACCCCCCGGGTGGCGAGGACGGTCGCGTCGGCGACCCGCACGGCGGCGACGCTCGCCGCCAGCGTGGGGTTCTGCTTCGCGGCCAGCGCGATCGCGTCGTGAAGCGAGAGCCGCTGGGGGGCGGTTTCCGTCTCCGCCGCGGTGGAGCTCGCGAGGGCAAGGACGACCGACGAGAGAAACAAGGCCGCTTTGCAGAACACGTCGCGCCCCACCGCAAGGGGCGCGCCAGCGGTCCGTCCGCGCGATCGCGCCGGAATCAGGCAATCCCTGCGCGACGAGTGAGCGAGTTTGGGATCGGCGATCCCGAAATCGGGACGCCGCGCCAACACCGAGCGGGCGGGCTACTCGAAGATCTCCCGCTCCACGAGCCCCGGCGCGATCGTCCCGTGGGATAGCACCTCGGTGTGAAAGGCTTTCAGGGTGAACGCTCCCGCGCCGCCTGCCTCGCTCCCGCCGTCCGGACCGCCTCCGCCGGCGCCAACCGCTGCCCGCGCCTTGTACCGTTCGCGCATGGCGACGATGCGCTCGCGGCCGACCAGATAGGAGAGCGGTTGCGTCGGCGTCGCCGTGTAGCGCCTCACCTCGCTGACCGCCAGCTCCCGCCCGAGGTGCACGCGATCGGTGAGCATCTTCACCGCGTCGTCGTACGTCATTCCGCGCGTGTGGAGGCCCACGTCGATCATCACGCGGGCGGCGCGCACCAGGGTCCACTCGAGCTGCATCAGCCGCTCTTCGTCGGTGTAGTACCCGAGCTCGCTCATCAGCTCCTCGGCGTACAGCCCCCAGCCTTCGGCGAAGACGCTCTGGCCGATCACCGCCGCGCGCTTGGCGTCGATCATCTTTCGGATGAGCGACGGATAGCCGCGCGCGAACGAGAGCTGCAGGTGATGCCCGGGGTATGCCTCGTGCGTGACGGTGTCGACCTGGTCCCCGTGGTCGTGCTCGCGCAAGACGCGCTCCCTCTCCAACGGCGACAGCTTCGCGTCCACGGGGGTCACGTAGAAGAAGCCGCGCGTCTGCGCATCCAGCGGCGGCGCTGGCTCGTACGCGGCCGTGGTCGTCGCGCGAAGGAACGGCGGCGTCTCGACGACCGCGCAGTCGTCCCCCGGGGGAAAGGGCACGACGTCCCTCTCGGCGAGAAAGTGGCGCGCGCGATCGACCTCGCGGCGGTACGAGGGGATGAGGTCTTCGGCGCTCGGATGGTGCGCCTTCACGCGCCGAGCGACCTCGACCCACGAAGCAGCCTTCGGGTCGATGCGCCTGGCCACGATGTTCGATCTCGCCCTGGGTGCGCGCGAAGATGCGCTCGCCGAGGTCGTAGAGCTGCTCGGGCGTCTCCTCCAGGAAGTAGCCGTCGTGCAGCAAGAACGCGAAGAGGTCGCGCCCGGCGGCGAAGTCCGCCCCCGCGTGCGGCAAAAGGTCGTTCTTGAGCAGCATCGCGAAGGCGGCGTACGCCTTCTTGGCGGCGGTGATGGCCGCATCGATGCGCGGCTTGTCCTCCGGTCCGAGGGCGCCCGAGAGAAACGCGCGCTCGCCGTCGAAGAACTCGGGGGCGCTCTGGGCCTCTTCGATGGCCGTTTCGACCCAGACGCGGGGCGGCGCCTTCAAGTTGGTGCGCGCGAGAGCGACGGCGGCAGGCAGCTTCTCGATGCGCGCCAGCGACGCGCGGGCGCGGTCCGCGGCGGGCGCGTACTCGTGCGTCTCCATCTGGAAGAGCGCGTTCATGGGCTCGACGTAGGCGTCGGGCATGCGCTCGAGCGGCTTGAGGGTGCGGCGCCAGCGCACGTCGACGGCCAGCGCGCTCTCGAGAAGAGCCAGGTCCGTCTGCTTCGCGCGCGAGGCGCGCGGGGCCGAGAAGCGCGCCTTGAGGTCTGCGAGCATCGCCTCCTCGCGGCGGAGCGTCGCCTCTTCCTCCTCGAGAGTGTAGCCGTCGAGGTCCGTGTCGCGGACGTGCGAGCCGAGCGCCGTCGCGGTCTCGGGCGAGATGGCGACGAGCAGGTCGAGGTACTCGGCGGCAGCACGGTCGATCGCGGCGTCGTCCGGGGTGGCCGCCGCGAGCGCGGGCGCGGACGCAGGCGCGGATGCAGACGCGGACGCAGGCGCGGATGCAGACGCGGACGCAGACGCAGGCGCGGACGCGGGCGGCGCTGCCGGCGCACACGCGTAGAGGCATGCGCCAGCGAGGAGAGACCCTACCGATAGCGTGGCCAGGCGTCGCATGGGCCGGTTGTAGCATGACGCTACCGGCGCCCGGCTCTCGCGCGAGGTCACCCGGCTGCGCGCTGAAAATCGTAGACCGATCCCAGCCGCAAGAGGCCCGTCAACTCGTCGAGCGCGCGCATTCCCTCGCGGGCTAGCGATGGATCCGCGAGGTCCGCCGGCATCAGGCGGTCTCGATAGTGGCGGTTGATCCACATCTCGAGCTCCCCGCAGAGCGCGTCGTCGAGGACGACGCGGCATCCGCCGGGGAGCGCGGCCGCCTCGCCGGAGGTGAGCGGCACGCGAAGACGCAGGCACGCGGGGCCCCCGCCGTTGTGCATCGACTGGCGGACGTCGATGTAGTGCAGGGCGCGCACGGGACCTCCGGACGCCGCGACGCGCTCGAGAAACGCATGGGCGCGCGGGTCTTCGCGAGCGTCCTCGGGGGCGACGATCGCCATCGACCCGTCCGGGAGGGTGAGGACCTGCGAGTTGAACGGGTACGCGGCGACGGCGCGGTCGACGGGAAGCTCGCGCGCAGACGCGTTCACCACGAGGAGCTCGTCGCCGAGGAGCTCCTTCAGAGCCGCGGTCAGCCCCGCGGCGTCCACGAACGCGAGGTCGTGCATCATCAAGAAGCGCCCGTTGCCGACGGCGAGGACGTCGGTGTGAAAGGCGCCCGCGTCGATGCCCTCCGGGTGCTGCTGAGGAAACAGGCAACGCCCGGCGTGCAGCGTGTGCGCGCGAGCGAGAGCATGGCTCGCCTCGCGGGTCTGGCGCGCGGGATAGCGCGTCGACGCCGGCACCGGGTCCCACGTGGAGCGGCCCCACGCGAAGAGATGCGCGGCGCCGAGCGACGTCGCGAGGCGCAGATGGTCGGCCGCGCCCTCGTCCGCGAACTGGCCGCCGCCGGGCAAAGGCTCGTGCACGACGAAGCGCGCCGTGTCCCGGAAGATCGCGCGGAGGATTCGCGTCGTCGTCGCGGGCTCGATCGAGCGGTGGAACATCTGCTGGAGATTCGCGGGCACGATGTGCACGCGGCCGTCGCTCGCGTCGCAGGAGGGCGTGACCGTCGCCGCGTTGGCGGTCCACATCGCCGAGGCGCTGGAGCAGATACGCAGCACGAAGCCGTCGCCCGACGAGGCGGCCGCGATGACCTCCTCGTCGCTGCCGTGGTAGCCGAGCTGGCGCAGCGCGCTGAGGCTCGGGCGGTCTTGCGGGGGGAGGACCGCCTGCGCGACGCCGAGGTCGCGCACGAATCGCATCTTCGCGAGCCCCTGCTGCGCGGCCGCGCGCGGGTTCGAGAGCTCACCGCCATGCACCGTGCTCGCCACGTTGCCGGGGCTCAGGCCGCCGTAGTTGTGCGTCGGCCCGACAAGACCGTCGAACTGGACCTCGTGCATCGCTCAGGGAGTATGCGCCGGATCCGCCCCGCCGTACGTCGGAAGGGGCGGCGGCTCGGGCGTCGAGAGCGAATCGCTCGGCCGCATGCCCGCGAGATTGCCGATGACGACGTCGTTTTCATCGGCGAAGACCGTTTCCCTGCCGAAGAAGGTGTACACGCGCACTTTCCTGCCGAGGCTCGGCTCCATCAGGTCCTCCTGCCGTTCGAGGGTGCCGACCTCGAGCGACTCGAGCATGTCGCGAAAATCGAGGACGAGCTCGTTCGCCGTACCGCCCACGGGCAGCTTCTCCTTCTTCAGCCACGCCGTGATGATGCCGCGTCCGGGGCCCACGACGGCGCCGACGCGCGCCCCTTCGGGGACGCGCATGCGCCCGCCGGGCAAGAGCTTCTGGAGCGTGACCTCGCCGTCCGCCGCCCGTCGCTTGATGAACACCTCGCCGGTGCGAAGCTCGTAGCGGCGTATGTCCGCGTTGCCGTCGGCCCGCTTCGACCCGGCGAGCGTCAGGCGCTTCCATGCCCAGATCGGGACGAGCGCCGCGTCGTAACGGACCTCGAGGTCGGAGATCGCGAGCGGCCACTCCTGGCGAGACTCGAACGTGTACCCGCATGAGGTGCGGCGCAGCTCGAAGCGCTCGCTCACGTTCTTCTCGTTGGACACCGGCCCCGCGCGGATGTGCCCCCGCGCGATCGTGACACCCCTCTCGTCCGCGCCCGCGTCAGCGCACGCCGGATACCCGAGCTCGGGCACCGCCTGCATCGGCACGTGCTTGCGCTTGCAGCCGGCGCATACCAGCAGAAGAGCCAGCGCCGCGATTCTCAGCGGAGAGGGGAATTGGAAAAGAAGCCGACTCGTCTCCTGGCTTCGCTGCGCCGTGGCGTTCTCCTTCTTCGCGAACGCTCAGTGGGCTTTCTCCCGAGATTCGCCGCCCTTGTCGTGCGCGCCGGGGGGGCCCTCTTCGGCGACGCTGTCGCTCGTTGCGCTCGTGGCGGGCTCGCCGCCGGGGGCCGCTGCGCCCGTCACCAGATCCGTTCGCCCGCCGTAGGCATTGTCGACCTGCGCGCGGTAACCCAGGTCGTCGTAGGTGAGCAGAATGAAGACCGCCAGAAAGACGAACGCCGCCAGGAACGCGATCGTATTGAAGAGCTTGTCGTGCCGCAGGTGCATGAAGAACGCGGCGACGAGCGAGGCCTTCATGGTCGCGATCACGACCGCGATGATGATGTTGGCCGAGCCGAAGTCGTAATACGACACCCTCACCGTCGCGATCGTGAGACAGATGAGCGCGGCGAAGATGCCCCAGTAAAACTGGGAGGAGGCAATGTGGACGTGTACGGCGCCGTCGTCGTGGGCGTGGTGCCCCTGACCGTGCGCGTGGCTCTTTTGCGCGGACGCGGACATGAGCTTACTCCGGCTTCCCGACGAGATAGAGCAGCGGGAAAAGGTAGATCCACACGAGGTCGACCAAGTGCCAGTACAGGGCGCCGAGGTCGACGGGGGTGAAGTACGCAGGCGAGAACTTGCCCTGGATGTTCTTGTAGAGCACCCATCCGAGGAGGCTCATCCCGACGATCACGTGAAGGCCGTGCAGGCCCGTCATCACGAAGTAGAGACCGAAGAACATGTTGGCGCGCGGCGAGAGCAGCGTCGTGTGTCCCTCTTCGTCGACGGCCTTGACCCACTGGGGCATCACCGGCGCGGAGTCGGCGTGGATACGCAAGCACGTGCCGACCTCTTGGCCGTTCTGGATGCTCGCGCTCAGACCGGGGTGCCCGAAGCAGTGACCCGGCAAGAGTCCCAGGTGAAACTTGTGGCTGTACTCGAAGTACTTGACCACGAGAAACACGGCCGCGCAGAGGATCGTGACGACCAGATACACGGTCGTCTGGTTGCGCTTCCCCACCTGCGCCGAGCGCACCGCGAGCGCCGCGGTCAAGCTGCTGAACAGGAGGACGATCGTGTTGGTCGCCCCGAGGATCTTGTTCAGGAAGTGGTGCGCTTCGTCGAACACGCCGGGGTCCAGGCCGCGCCAGATGGCGTACGCGCAGAAGAGACCGCCGAACATGAGGATCTCGGTCGCGATGAAGACCCACATGCCGAGCTTCGCGGCCGTGAACTGTTGGTCGGGCGTGTCGAAGTGGTGAGCCAGAAATTCCGGGTGCGCGTGAGCGCCGTGACCGTCCGCTCCGCCGCCGTGCGCGTGCACCGATTCGCTGACGTTCGCCATCTAGGGGGGTCCTTCGGTTGATTGAGCGGGCCGCGCGGCTCAAGCCGCGGGCGCGTTCTCCTTGCGGCCCGGGAGCGCGAGCTCGTGCGCGTCTTCGCCGGTGGCGAGCTCCTCGGGCGTGGCCAGGTGATAGTCGTACGGCCCGCGCGTGAAGACCGGCGGCGTGTGGAAGTTGGCCAGCGGCGGCGGTGAATCGGTCATCCACTCGTACCCGGCCGAGTCCCACGGATTGCGCGGCGCCTTCTTGCCCTTCCAGAGGGCCTCGAGCAGCGTGTACGCCGTCAGAAAGAGGCCCGACGCCAGGATCCACGACCCGACAGTCGACGCTTTGTGGAACGGCTCGAACTGCGGCAAGTAGTCGTAGTAGCGCCGCGGCATCCCGCGAGAGCCCATGATGAACTGCGGGATGAAGACCGTGTTGAAGCCGATGAACACGAGCCAGAAGCCGATCTTGGCCTTGGTCTCGTCGTGCATCTTCCCGGTCATCTTCGGCCACCAGTAGAGCAACCCGCCGAGGAACGCGATGACGGTGCCGCCCATCATGACGTAGTGGAAGTGCGCGACGACGAAATACGTGTCCGTCAGGTGGATGTCGACGCTCAGCGTGCCGAGGAAGAGACCCGTCAGGCCGCCGATGGTGAAGAGGAAGATGAACCCCATCGCGTAGAGCATCGGCGAGGCCCACAGGATCGAGCCCTTGTAGATGGTCGCGGTCCAGTTGAAGATCTTCACGCCGCTGGGGATGGCCACGAAGAACGTCAGCGCCGAGAAGACCATCGTCGCGAACTCGCTCATTCCCGCCGCGAACATGTGGTGGCCCCAGACGAGAAAGCCCGAGGAGCGCCAGGCCGAGCGACGACATCGCGACGGCGAACTGACCGAAGATGGCCCGCCGCGAGAAGGTCGCAATGAGCTCGCTGTTGATGGCCATGCCCGGCACGATCATGATGTAGACGGCGGGGTGCGAGTAGAACCAGAAGAAGTGCTGGAAGAGCACCGGGTCGCCGCCGAGCTTCGGGTCGAAGATGCCGATGCCGAAGAAGCGCTCGGCCGCGAGGAGCAGCAGCGTGATCGCGAGCACGGGCGTCGCGAGGACCTGCATGAGCGCCGTCGCGTACATGCCCCAGACGAAGAGCGGCATCCGCGACCAGGTGCATGCCGGGCGCGCGCATCGTGTGCACGGTCACGAGGAAGTTCAGACGCCGGTGAGGATCGACGAGAACCCGAGGACGAACACGCCCATGGTCATCGAGATGACGCGAGTTCGTCGTCTGCCCGCTGTAGGGCGTGTAGAACGTCCACCCGGTATCGACGGCGCCGACGACGATGCTGACGAGCAGGATCGCGAGCCCGGCCAGGTAGATGTAGAAGCTCATCAAGTTGAGGCGCGGAAAGGCGACGTCTTTCGCGCCGATCATGATCGGGAGAAAGAAGTTGCCGAGGGCCGCCGGCACGCTCGGGATGATGAAGAGGAAGACCATCACCGCGCCGTGCAGCGTGAAGAAGCGGTTGTAGGTCTCGCCGTCGACGATCGTCTTGCCGCGCGTGAAGAGCTCGATCCGCAGGAGGAGCGCGAAGATGCCCCCGACGAGGAACGCGATGGAGACCATCGTCAGGTACATCAGGCCGATGCGCTTGTGATCGAGCGTCGTCAGCCACGAGCCGATGCCACGGCTCCGCCTTCAGGTACATCGCGTCGGGGTCGCCGTGCGAGTCCGCCGCCGCGTGCCCTCCTGCTACCGGGATGTCGACTGCTGCCATGGCGTAGACTCCTTGCCCTTCTTGCTCTTGCTCGGCGTCATTCCTTCAAACTCTTGATGTACGCGATGAGCTCGTCGATCTCGACGTCGCTGATCTGGCCGCGGAACGAGGGCATCGTCGGCGGGAAGCCGGCGACGATCTTCGCCTGCGGATCGAGGATCGACTCGCGAACGTACGACTCGTCGACCTTGACCACGCCGTGGTCGGTCGACTCTTCCTTGCCCCAGATGCCCTTCCACGACGGGCCAATGAGCTTCGTGCCGGTCGTCGTGTGGCACGCGAGACACCCCTTCTTCGAGAAGAGGCCCTCGCCCGCCGCGACGAGCACGTTGGTCGGGCAGAGCTGCCCCTTCACCGTGTAGGCCGCGCATTTGTCGCCGATGCCGAGGAGGTATTTCGTGAAGTCCTGCTTCGGTCTCGACGTGAATCAAGGAGTGCATCGACCAGTGGCCGGTCATCTGCGCGAACGGCAGCTCGTTGCCGTTGACGTCCTTGCTGCGGCCGCCGCAGTACTCGGCGCACATGATGTCGTCTTGGCCGGTGTGCGTCGCCTCGAACCAGACGGACGTGAACATCCCCGGCACGACGTCGCGCTTCACGCGCAGCGCCGGCACGAAGAACGAGTGCAGCACGTCGGCCGAGCCCATCACGAGCTTGACGGGCTTGTGCACCGGCACGTGAAGCTCGCTGTCGCTCCCGCCGTTCGGGTACACGAACTCCCAGCCCCACTGCTTGGCGTTCACGCGGATCTCCATCGAGCCCGCGGGGGCGACGGCCATATCCATGTAGCCGACGAAGCCCTTGTGGAAGAGAAAGGCCAGGATGAAGAGCGGCGCGATTGTCCACGCGATCTCGAGGGGCATGTTGTGCCCGGTCGGCTCGGCCTTGTGGCCTTTGCGCTCGCGGTACTTGATCGCCCAGTAGAGCATCGCGCCGATGATCGCGACGAAGAGGACGACGCTCAGCCAGTAGATGAAGTAGTAAAGCCAGTCGATGTCGCCGGCGACCGTCGACATCTGCTCGGGGAGCTGGAACGTAGCGGGTTCATTCATGACGGGTGAGCTCCGGCGTGGTTCCCTGGAGACGAAGGCGCGCTGGCTGCGCGCGGGGCGTTGGCGGCCACGGCCGCCCTGGCCCTGCGGCGGTGCCGCTCGCGGAGCCACATCATGGCGAGAAAGCTCCCGAGGATGAAGAGCGTCACGGCGCCCCCGACGCGCATGACGTTCAACGCGACGAGCGAATAGCGCTTACCCTGAGGATCGTAGTGGTAGCAGTAGAGGAGGATCCGTTCGGTCGTCGATATCGAACGGCCCTCGGTCGCCTCGAGCAACCCGAGGCGGACGTCTCCGGGCGGGTACTGAATGCCGTAGAGGTAGCGCGCGATCTTCCCCTGCGGCGTCAGGAGGTAGATGGCCGCCGGGTGCGCGTATTGCTTCTGCCGCGCGTCGTAGTTGTACTGAAAGCCGATTGCGCTCGTGACGCTGCGAATGTTCGCTTCGTCGCCGACGAGGAAGTGCCAGCCTTTGGCGTTCCCCTTCGCGCGCGGATACCCCTCGACGACCTGGGTGCGCTTCTTCGTCGCCGTCTCGGGCGTGTCGCGCGGGTCGATGCTCACGGAGACGACGTCGAACTGGTCGCCCACCGTCCACGGCACGTCGTTCAGGGCCTTCACCGTCGCGTCGAGAACCAGGCTGCAGAGCATCGGGCACGTGTGGTACGCGAACACGAAGAGCGTCGGCCGCTTGCCGTCGAAGTAGTCCCCGAGCTTCACGCTCTTTCCGTCGGCGTCGCGAAAGGCAGCGTCGCGCGGCAGCGCGACCGCCCAGGTGCTCGACGATGTCGACCCCCTGGAGCTCGGGCGGGGTCGTGTTCGCGATGCCCTCCCCCTGCTCGCGCCATGCCTGCGCCCGAGCCTCGCCCGCGAGGACCGCGAGCAGCCCGAAACAGGCGACGACGCAGGCCAGGAGCTTGAGGAGGGTGCTGCGAATCACGGCGAGCTCACTACGGGTTGCGGGGGTGTTTGGGCGCTGGCGCGGTGCCGTGCGGCTTGGCTCCGCCGGCGCCGGCGTCCGTCGTCGGCAGCGCGCCCGACGGCGTGGCAGCCGGGGAAGGTGCCGCGCTGGGCGCGGGAGCCGCGGATTGCGCGGCGCTCGCCGCCATCATCGTCATCGGCATCGGGACTTCGTTCGGCAGCTTGACCCATCCCTGCATGGGGGCGGTGTCGAGCGACGCCGACGGCATGATGTCCGGGCTCGCGCCGCCGCGGGTCCGGTCCTTCATCATCTGCATCGCCTTGTCGATCGGCATCGGCCCGGACATGAGGCGCTGCTTCTCGTCCGCGCGAACGTCCATGAGGGCCGCGGGTTTGGCCGCGCCGATCTTGCGGTATTCCTCGGCCTTGGCTGTCCGGTCGAAATACGAGACGAGACCGGCGTGCATGAAGAGGAGCGTCACGATGGCTCCCACGCCTATCTGGATAATCAACCCTGATTTGGGCTCCGCCTTTTCCGTAGCCATCGGTTGCTCGTCCTTTTGGTCCGCCTAGGCGTTCTCGAAGTGGAGGGCGCGCGAGAGGCGCGGATCGCCGACGGGTACGAGCGCGACGTCGCGCATTCCGTAGAGGACCGCCGACAAGTAGATGCCCATGACCCCGAGCAGACAACCGAGGTCGACGACGTTGGGCTCGAGCGGACCGAAGTTGGGCATGACCACCCAGTAGACCTCGACCACGTGCATGATCACCATGCAGGTCGCGCCCACGGCGAGGAGGGGCAGCCGCCGCTTGATGTTGCGCGACATCAAGAACCAGAAGGGCACGAAGAAGTGCATCGCCACGAGGGCCAGGCTGATGCCCTTCCACGTCCCGCCGTTGTCGTCCCACCGCTGGTGGTAAAACGCGACCTCGTCGGGGATGTTCGAGTACCAGATGAGGAAGAACTGCGCGAACGCGATGTACGACCAGAACACGATCCAGCCGAAGAGCAGCTTCCCCATGTCGTGGTAGTGCTCGACGTTCACGGCGTCGCCGAGCAGGCCGCTCCTCTTGAGCATCAGCGTGATCAAGATGAGCGACGCCATCTGGAAGAGGGCGGTCTGCGCGAAGATGTAGACGCCGAAGATGGTCGAATACCAGGTCGCGTTGAGCGACAGCAGCCAGTCGAAGGCGAAGAACGTGAGCGTCAGCGCGAAGAGAATGAGCCCTGCGGGCGCAAAACGCTGCGCGGCAGCGGTGTTCTCGACCGCCTTGGTCTTGTCCTGTTCGACCGACCACCGGAACAAGCGATCGCCCAGCCAGGCCCAAATGAGGAGGTAGGCGCCGAGGCGGCCGAGGAAGAACCACTTGTTGAGGTAGACCTTCTTGTGGTCGACGATCTTCTGCTCGTCGCCCTCCTGGGCCTTCTCCATCCGAAGGGCGTTGGCGACGGGGACGTCGCGCAGGGCGGCGGGCTCGTGATTCGCCAACCCGCGTGCCTCTTCGAGGGGCGAGTGCTTCGGAGACGAGGCGGCGTGCTGCTCGGCGGCGGCCTCCTGCACCGGCTCGTGCTTCGCTCCCAGCCACGGGAAGAGCTGCGACATCGTGAGGACGAGCGGGATGATGAGGATCGGGAACACCTGCCCGATGGGCCGCACGAAGAGCTCGGCGACGCGGCGCACGGTGATGCCCCACGATGCCTTCGTCACGTAGAGCACCATGATGAAGAAAAGGCAGCCGAGCGCGAGGCTGAGAGAAACGAAGTAACCGAAGAGATACGAGAACGCGAAGCGGTCGGGGTCGGTCTTGTACCCGTAGCCAGCGACGGCCAGCCCCGCGACTCCGATCGCCGCCGCGATCTTCCACGCGTTCGCCCAGGGCGACTTCGCGGGAACGCGGTAGTCGCGCCCACCGTCTTTGTTCGCGCCGGGGGCGACGCTTCCGCCGGTCGCTGCCTTGGCTGTCGTGCTCACTTCTTCGGCTCCGGTTGCGCGGGTTTCGCCTCGGCCATCTGGCTGAGCTCGAGCGCGCGGACGTACCCCACGATGGCCCAGCGGTCCGCGACGGGAATCTGCGGACCGTAGGCGGGCATGGTGCGAACGCCGTGCGTGATCGTCGCGAAGAGCTGTCCGTCGGGCATGTGCCGCAGGCGGGGATCTTCGTACGACGGCAGCGGCGGAAACCCGCGCGACTCGCAGGGATCGGTGACCTTGTCGCGCTTGCAGACGACCATTCCCTTGCCGTCGCCGGTCAGCCCGTGACAGGGCGCGCAGTAGATGCCGAAGCGCTCCTGGCCGTGCGCGAGGAACTTCTCCATGCCGCCCATGCGCGTCACGACCGGCGGGGGGACCACCATGACGTACGCCGACTTGTCGGACGTCAGGCCGGTCGCGATCTCGGGCTCGTCCTCGTAGCGATCCCGGGCGATCGTGCCTGCGACCGGCTGGCGCATCGTGCGGTGGTCCGCGAAGAACTGCGAGTACTGCTCGGGGTTGTACCGCTCCGAGTCGTACATGTTGCGCTCGAGCAGGATGGGCGGCTCGTCGCTCGTCTGCCCCCGGCAACCGGCCAAGGTGAGCAAGCCGAGCGCTGCGAGGCTCGCGAGCAGCGCACTACCGAAGCGGTTCACGAGACGTCCTCCTCGATGACTTCGACGTTCGTCGCGTGAACCCCGGCGAACAGCGCACGCGTCTTCTCGACGTCGAACTTCGGGTCGTCGGCCTCGATCGAGACGAAGAAGCGATCGTCGCTGGCCAGCCGGAAGCGATCGGACTCGAACACCGGGTGATGATGGCGGGGCAGCTTGTTCAGGTGGAACATGCCCAGCACCGCGCCGAACGCCGAGAGCAGAATGGTCAGCTCGAAGAGGATCGGCACCATCGACGGGAGCGTGCCGATGCGCTCGGCCAGCGTGCCGCTGCCGAAGAAGGGCGCGCCCGGCGGCTTGTCGCCGACGACGATCCGGTAATCCACGCCGTTCATCCAGTGCATCATCACGTATGCGCCCGTCAGGCCCGTCAGCGCGAACGCGAGGACGATCCACCCGAGACGCGAGTCGCGCAGCCCCATCGCGCGGTCCATCCCGTGCACGGGAAACGGCGTGTGCGTGTCCCACCGGACATAGCCCGCGTCGCGGACCTTCTCTGCCGCGTGCAAGACGTCGTGCGCCGACTTGAACTCCGCCAGGACGAGCGAGGGCGCTCGGCGCGCCGGCTTTGCAGCGTGCGCTTCCATCACTCGGCTCCCTGCGCGGCGAGACCCGGCGCGAGCTCGGGCTCCGCCTCTTCGGCGGGAATCTGGACCGGATCGTGCGCGCCCTCGTCCTCGGGGTGCCGATGGGGATCGGCCTGGGGCATGGTTCCCTTGACCTCGGTCATCGAGACCATCGGCAGCCAGCGCATGAAGAGGAGGAAGAGCGTGAAGAAGACGCCGATGGTCCCGGTGAAGGTGCCGACGTCGATGATCGTCGGCCGGAAGAGACCCCACGAGCTCGGCAGGAAGTCTCGGTTCAGCGACAGGACGATGATGACGAAGCGCTCGAACCACATCCCGATGTTGATGAGGATCGACACGACGAACATCACCCACAGGTTCGTCCGCATGCTCTTGAACCAGTAGAGCTGGGGCACGAGGACGTTGCACCCGACCATCCACGCCCAGGCCCACCAGTACGGGCCCGTTGGACGGTTCTTGAGAAAGTGCGCCATCTCGTACTCGTTGCCCGAGTACCAGGCCATGAAAAACTCCATCGCGTACGCGTACCCGACGAGGAGCGACGTCAGGAGCAGGAACTTGTTCATGAGCTCGAGGTGGCGCATCAGCACCACGCGGTGCAGCTTGAACACGCTGCGCGCGATGAGCAGCACGGTCTCGACCATCGCGAAGCCGCTGAAGATGGCGCCCGCGACGAAGTAGGGCGGGAAGATCGTCGTGTGCCAACCGGGGATGACCGACGTGGCGAAGTCCATCGACACGACCGAGTGCACGCTGAGGACGAGCGGCGTCGAGATGGCCGCGAGAATCAGGTACGCGCGCTCGTAGTTCTGCCAGTGGCGATTCGACCCGCGCCAGCCGAGGGCGAGGAACCCGTAGATGCGCTGGCGCATCTTGGTCAGCGATCGGTCGCGCAGAGTCGCGAGGTCGGGAATGAGGCCGGTGTACCAGAAGAGCAGCGACACGGTGAAATAGGTCCCGACCGCGAACACGTCCCAGAGGAGCGGGCTCTTGAAGTTCGGCCAGATGGACATCTGGTTCGGGGAGCGGGAAGACGTAGTACATCATCCACACGCGGCCGACGTGGATGCCCGGGAATATGAGGGCGCAGATGACCGCGAAGATGGTCATCGCCTCGGCGAAGCGGTTGATGGCGGTGCGCCAGCGCTGCCGGAAGATGAACAAAATGGCGCTGATGAGCGTGCCGGCGTGGCCGATACCGACCCACCAGACGAAGTTCGTGATGTCCCACGCCCAGTAGACGGGCGACGTGTTCCCCCACACGCCGACGCCGCGCCAGAAGAGGTACGCCACGCACACGGTGAAGATGCCGGCGAACGTCGACGCGAGCAGGAAGCAGAACCACCAGCCGCGCGGCGCGCGGTTCTCGGTGACGCGCGCGATGTCGTTCGTCACCTCGCGCAGCTTGCTCCCGGGCTGGACGAGGTGCGCCTCGTTGAGGTCGCGTATGGGCTCCCAGTACGCCATTTCAGGCCCCCATCTCCGGTTTCAGGTTCCTCACCTTACCGAGGTACGTGGTGCGCGGGCGCGTCCCGAGCTCGGCGAGCAGGCCGAAGCGACGGTCGGTGCGCGACCACTTCGAGACGGCGCTCGCCGGGTCGTTCACGTTTCCGAACACGATCGCGTCGGCGGGGCAGGTCTGCTGACACGCGGTTCGAATCTCGCCGTCGCGAAGCTCGCGGTACTCGCGCTTCGCCTTGATCTTCGCGCTCTGGATGCGCTGCACGCAGTAGGTGCACTTCTCCATCACGCCGCGGAAGCGAACGGTGACGTTCGGGTTCTGCTGCATCTGTAGCGTCTCGGGCAGACCGCCGGTCTCCTTCCAGACCACGTCGTTGTGCCAGTTCAGGTAGTTGAACCTGCGGACCTTGTAGGGGCAGTTGTTGCCGCAATAGCGCGTGCCGATGCACCGGTTGTACGCCATCTCGTTCAGGCCTTCGGGCCCGTGCGTCGTCGCGTTGACCGGGCAGACGTTCTCGCACGGCGCCTCTTCGCAGTGCACGCACATGACCGGCTCGTGGATGACCACGGGGTCGTCGGCGGTGGCGCCGAGCTGCGCGTTCTCGACGTAGTACCGGTCGATGCGCAGCCAGTGCATCTCGCGGCCGCGCCACACTTCGCGCTTGCCGACGACCGGGACGTTGTTCTCGGCCATGCAGGCGATGACGCACGCGTTGCAACCGGTGCACGCGTTGAGATCGACCGACATTCCCCACTGGTAGCCCTGGCTGTAGTCCTGCTGCGACCAGAGGGGGAGCGACCGCGGCGGAGGCGAGTCGAGCTCCGCGAAGTTCGGGCGGTTCCTGTAGTCGACGAGCGTCGTCTCGTGGGCGATGGGCCGGTCCTCGGTCGAGGAGTGCTCCTGCGTGCGCGCGAAGAAGTACGGCTCGTCGCCGGTCTTGCTCACCTGCACGCCCGTTGCGAAACCGAGGGTGCGTGTCGTGCGGAGGGGATACGCGTCGAATCCGCGGTCGTTGCCGATGCGGCCCGCCCGCTTCCGGCCCCAGCCGAGGGTCAGGGCAATGGAGTGGTCGGCCTGCCCCGGTTGCACCCACACCGCGACCGTGACCGACCGGTCGCCGGCCGCGATCTTCACGAGGTCACCGCTCGCGAGGCCCAGCTCCTGCGCCGTCGCCGGCGACACGAGCGCCGCGTTGTCCCAGACGAGCTTCGTCGCGGGATCGGGCATCTCCTGGAGCCACGTGTTGTTCGCGTGGCGGCCGTCGACCATCTTCGGGCACGGCGCGAAGGTCACCTCGAGCGCGCCGGCGCCGACCCGCGCTTGCGCGGTGGTCTTCTCGAGCGCCTGAGCGACGACGCCCGTGCGCACCGAAGCGGTCGCCGGCGGCTGGCTGCGATGCAGGACCCCCATGGCGAGCGCGCGCGACCAGTCGCGCTCGATGTCGCCGAGGGCGGCGCGGGCGGGGTTGCCGAGGGGGTCGTGGCACTCGGCCTTGCCCATGTCGTTGAAGGGGGCGCACCCGAGGAGGCCGTGGTCGTCGAGGATGATCTCGCGCGCCGTCGCGCGGACGGCGTCGTAGGCGTTCCTCTCGGTCGAGTTGGCCACGAGCGCGAGGAGCTCGATGTCGCTACGGCCTCCGAACAGCGGCGCGATGAGCGGCTGCTGGACGGCGAGGGTCCCGTCGAGCGAGCGAGCGTCGCCCCACGATTCGTACTCGTGGGCGCGCGGGACGTGCCACGTGCACTTCTCGCCGGTCTCGTCGAAAAAGAGCGACGCGTGCACCGTGAAGGGGATCTTGCGAAGCACGTCGCCGAACGCGACGTCGGCTGGAGCGTCGTAGACGGGATTTCCGCCCAGAATGAGGAGCGAGTCCACCTGCCCCGCGACGGCCGCGTCGGTCGAGGGCCTTGATGTCGGTGGCGGCGTCGAGCTCGTCGGGGTCGGCGGCGGGGGCGTAGTGGACGGTGGACCCGAGGTTGCCGAGCAGGCCGTTGAGCACCTGGGCCAGGGCGTGCACGATCGCGGGCTGGCGCGACCCGACGACGAGGATCGATCGCCCGCGGCTGTCGAGGAGGTCGCGCGCCACGACGGCGAGCCACTTGGACGGAATCCCCTCGGCGTTGGCCAGCTTCGTCACGGACGGCTCGAGCTCGCCGAGGCTGACACCGCCCGGGCCCTTCTGGAGCTCGAGCGCGAGCGCGCAGAGGTACCGCTGAATGTCCGCGGCGGGCAGGCGAAGACGATGGTCCGCGTTCGCACCCGTGGTCGTCGGCGCCGGCTCGACGACGTACAAGCGGCTCATCGCATCGCGCGACGAGCGCATGCGACGGCCGCTGGCGAAGAGCTTCGTGGCGCGGACGTCGCCCGACTCGGTCTGAAGGAAGTCGCTGTCGAGCGAGAGGATGACGCGCGCTTTGTCGTAGGCGTAGAGCGGATTGGCCAGCTGCCCGGTGGCCAGTCGCACGCCCTCGCGTGCGTTGCCGTCGGGCAAGGCCGCCCACGTGTGCACGCGGGCCTTCGGGAATCGCTGCGCGAGCGCCGCGCGCATGCGCAGGAAGGTCGGGGAAATGGTCGGCTGCGATCAAGACGCGCAGCCGCGCGCCCTGGTCGGCGTCGTGCGCGGCGAGCTTCGCCGCGAGCTCGCGCTCGAAGTCGGCCCAGGCCGACGGCGCTCCTGCTTTGCGCGGTGCGGTCGATCGCTCCGGGTCGTAGAGGTCGAGGATAGTCGCCTGAGCCACCAGATCGGCGGCCCCGAGGCTCGCCGGGTGGGCTTCGTTCCCCTCGATCTTGGTCGGCCGGCCCTCGTGCGACTCGACCAGCAGGCCGAGCGCCTCGCCGCGGCGCTGGACGACCGTCGCGTAGTGCGACGGAACCCCGGGGATGACGTCCTCGGGCATCTTGCCGTAGGGCACGATCTTCTCGACCGGCCGCCGACAACCCTCGGCCCCGACGAGCGCCATCGTCGCGGCCATCGCCCCGAGCAGCCCGCGGCGTCCGAGCTGCAGCGCCTCCTCGGTGGGCGGCGTGTCGACGTGTCCCTTGGGAAACTCCGGAGCGCTGTCGCGAGCCGGCGACAGCGACGGATACGGTGCGCGCTTGCTCATCGGTGACACCCCCAGCAGTTCTCCGGCGGATTCAGCGTCCGCGGGGTATCCACGTGGCCTTCGTGCTTCCACTCCATGTTCGTCATTTGCGCGGTCGGGCGAATGTGCTCGCTATCGCCCTGCTTTTCCTTGACGTCGCGATGGCAATCCAGACACCAGCCCATGCTCAGGGGCTTCTCCATGTGGACCTGTTCCATCTGGTCGACGCGCCCGTGGCACTCGATGCAGCCCACCCCGGCCGTCACGTGCACGCTGTGGTCGAAGTACACGTAGTCGGGGAGCTTGTGGATGCGTACCCACTCCATGGCCTTGCCGGTCGCCCACGACTGCCGGATTGGCTCGAGCATGGCCGAGTCGGTCTTCACCAGCTGGTGGCAGTTCATGCACGTCTCGGTCGGCGGCACCATCGCGAGGGGCGCGCGCTCGACGTTCACGTGGCAATAGCGGCAGTCGAGGCCCAGCTGGCCGGCGTGCAGGCGGTGCGAATAGGCCACCGGCTGCTTGGGCGAGTACCCCACCTGCGTGAACCAGGGGGAAAAGTAGTACCAGATGACGAACACCACGCCGACGAGACCCAGCGTGGCAGCCGCGCCCGCGGCCAGCGGCAGCTTGTTGAGTGTGCGTGAAAAGATTTGCATGGGTGTCGTTTGGCGCGCCTGGGCCTGGGGCGGAGAGCTCTGGCGCTAGAGGCGGCACCCTCGGGCGGCTGGGCCGCGGGAGGGGCTTTCGACTTACGCGGGGAGCACTCGGGATCGAGGGGGCCTGAACCGCGCGCGCTTATACGAAATCGACGCCAGTGAGACAACCGGATGTTGCGCGAAATATCTGCGCGCGATGAGGAGCTCGTTGGACTAGCGTCGCTAATAGGGGAGCCGGCTCCTTCAGGCAAGAGGAAGCGACCGCGGGCCCGATCGGAAGGGCCGGTTGTGGACCCGGTTTCTTTCTCCAGCGGCGTGGGCGCGGGTCGCCGGAGTCTACACGGGCGACAAGTGCACCTCGCCGGAGACCCACCTCTCGAGCGCGTCCGCACCGCCCTGGCGACGCACGAGGAGCCTTCCCTCGTCGTCGATGCCGGAGGCGGTGCCTTCTTCGCCGGCGTCGTTTCGGACGCGGAGACCGCGGAGGGCGTCGGCCGCCTCGAGGCGAGCGCGGAAGAGACCCAGCCCTCGCTCGACGACGACGTGCAGATCGTGGTCGAGAGCCGCGAGGGCGTCGACGAGGATCTCCGCGCGGTCGGGCGGTTGCGGGGAGGGTCCGGAAACGAGCGCGACCGATGTAGCCCCATCGGCGACCGTCGGCGGAAACTCACGCGTGTGCACGTTGATGCCCATGCCGACGACGACCGCGTCGACGCGCGACCCCACGGTCATGGCTTCGACCAGGATGCCGGCGACCTTGCGCCCGTCGACGAGGACGTCGTTCGGCCATTTGATGCCGACACGGACCCCCGGAGCGGCGCGCGCCACGGCGTCGCGGACCGCCAGGCCGGCGACCAGCGCAATCGGCGGCAAACGCGCCGGCGTACACGCCACGCGCGCCAAGACTGACGCGAGGACGCTCTCTCCTCTCGCCGCGAGCCACGACCGACCCTGACGTCCGCGCCCGGCGGTCTGCGCCTCGGCGACCCACGTCGAGCCGTGCGGCGCGCCGTCGCTCGCTCCGCGCTTCGCGTCGTCGTTGGTCGACGAGGTCGTCGCGAGCAGGTGCATCGGCTGGCCGAGCGCCAGCCCGCGCTCGGCGGCCAGGCCGGCGGCACGGGCGAGGTCGGGGAAAACGCCGCTCCTCATTCGAAATCGAGGCCCACGTCCGCCGCGGCGACCGAATGCGTGAGCGCGCCCACCGAGATGGCACCGACGCCCGCCCGCGCGAGCTCGGCGACGCGCTCGAGGGTGATCCCGCCGGATGCCTCGAGCAGCGCGCGACCGCGCGCGCGTTTCACCGCTTCGACCACGACGGTCGTCGGCATGTTGTCCAGAAGGACGATGTCGGCGCCCGCCGCGAGCGCTTCCTCGAGCTGCTCGAGGGTATCGACCTCGCATTCGATTCGCGCCGTGTGGGGGGCCGCGGCGCGCGCGCGCTCGACCGCCGCGCGCACGCTTCCGCACGCAACGACATGGTTGTCCTTGATGAGCACACCGGCGCCCAGGTTGTCACGATGGTTGTGGGCGCCGCCGACGCGCACCGCGTAGCGCTCGATCGCTCGCAGCCCGGGCGTCGTCTTGCGGGTGTCGGTGATGCGCGTGGCGCACCCGGAGGGCACGGCGTCGACGTAGGCGCGAGCGCGCGTCGCAATCGCGCACATGCGCTGCACGAAATTGAGCGCCAGGCGCTCGCCCATCAGGATGGCCCTCGCCCTCCCGCGTACGGTCCACAACCGACCCCCCGCCTGCACCCGAGCGCCCTCGGCGGCGTGCGTCTCCACCGTCAAGGACGCGTCTACCCGGGAAAACACTCGGCCGAACACGGGGCCGCCGCAGACGACCAGCCCTTCGCGCGCCTTCGCGTGCGCGACGGCGGCGACGTCCGCTGCGACGCACGCCTCGGTGGTGACGTCGCCCGAGGCGAGATCCTCTTCGAGCGCGAGATTCGATGGCGCGATCGACGAGAGGCCAGGAGAGGGCGAACGTCTGGGTCACTTCGTTTCGGAGTCGGCCGCGGAGGCAGCGGGGAGCTCACACCATACTTACCAGCGCTCGACTCGCCAGCCGCGACGGCGGGCGACGCGAGAGAGGCGGGGGTCGGGGTTGACGGCTATCGGAGTGGAGACCAATTCGAGCAGGGGCAGATTGGTGAACGAGTCGCTGTAAAAGCAGGCCTCCTCGAGGCGGAACGAGAGCTTCTGCGCGAGCGCCTGCGCGCGTTGCATCTTGCCCTGGCCGTAGCAGAACGGCTCGACGAGCCGGCCGGTGAAGCGCCCGTCGGCGCCGACCTCGAGCTCGCTCGCGACGACGTGGTCGATGCCCAGGTGACGGGCGACCGGGCGCGCCGTGTAGGGGCTCGTTCCGGTGACGATGGCGACCAGGTCACCGCGTGACCGGTGCGCATCGACGGCTCGGCGGCCGGCGTCGCAAATGTGAATCTCGACGTCGCGCCGGAACCAGTCTTCGCAACGCGCGGAGAGGACGGTCTCGGGAGTACCGGCCAGCGACCGCAGCGCGCGGGCCGCGACCTCCGGCGCGTCGAGGACGCCGAACGTGTACTGCGCGACCCACCACGAGACCCCGATCGCGTCGCGCCACGAGGCGCCGCCGCGTGCGCGGACGTAGCGCACGTACATGCTCGCGGTCTCCTTGCGCACCAGCGTTCGGTCGAGGTCGAACAGCGCGGCCCGCATGGCCGATCAATAGATGCCATATCCGCGCCCCAGGGCCTGGGAATACACGTTGCAAAGCATGTGAAAGCACACCGAAGCCCCGATGCCGCCCGTGCGCGCGCGCAGCCAACCGAAGAGGAGCGCGGGGAAGAACACCGCCAGGCGCGTGCTCAGATGCACGGTCGCCACGTGGCCGAGCGCGAAGATGACCGAAGCCCCGACGAGGCCGGGCCCGACCGTGGCGCCCAGCACGCGCCACCGCGGGGCCCACGCGTCGTCCAGACGCGACTGAAGGTAGCCGCGGTAGAAGGCCTCCTCGGGCAGCGCGATGACGAAGAGCTGGCCGGCAATTTCATCGGCCGCCTCGAACGGGCGAACGGCGAGCGAGAAGGACAGCTCGGCCGGGGCGGCGTGCGCCCACCAGGCGCGCCAGCCGAAGTAGAACGGTACGGCCACGACGGCGGTCAGGCCGAGCCCCCACCCGAGGGAAACCGCCGCACCGCGCGCGAGCTCGCGCAGGTGCAGGCGGCCGGGCAAGACGAGCCCGCCGAGCGCCAGGCCCGCGCGCCGCACATGATCGTCGTCGTGGCGCCAGACGAGCGCCCACGTGACCGCCAGGAAGACGAAGCCGACGAGAGTCGTGTGCCAGCGGGGCGGGATGCCCATCGCGATGAACGCGACGGCCAGCGTCACGTCGGCCGAAACCCAGAGCGCCTCCGCGAGGGCGCCCCTCAGTTTCGGCATTGCAGCCGAGCCAGGAAGGCCTCGGTGTGTCCGGCTTCGACGTCGAGCCACGACACGAGCCACTCTCCGCGCGCGCGCCCCGGGGTGATCCAGGGTCTCGGCGGGTCCCCCGTGACGCGTGCAAAGGCCGTGGTCCCCGCGAAGCCGTCGCGCGAGACGGCGGCGATGCGGACCCGACCCCCCTCGTAAAACGCCACTTCGGCCTGACCGTCGGCCGTGGACGCGACGGCCGGGTGGCCCCCGTGGGCCGCGAACCGCTTGCGCCACAGCAAGGTGCCCTTGACGGGATTGACCAGCGCGGCCCCGGCCCCGGCGCCCTTCTCGGTCTCGTGCCAGACGAGGTAACAGGCGTCGCGTGTGCACGTCATGTCCGGATACTCGCCGCCGAGTTTCTCTTTCTCTTCGTTGACCACAGCCGTCTCGCCCAGCTCGCGGCTGGTCTTGCTGCTGCCCTGCAGCCCCGTCGCGAGCTCGGGCGCCGAGAGCCCGACGCGCATTCTCTCGATGAGGTGCTGCTTGTCGCGCTCCAGCGTGTAGGCCAGAAAAAGGTTCGCGCTCGACACCGCGATGCTGCTCGAGATGGCGCGAGGGGATTTGCCCTTCTCTCCCTCGTAGTCGGTCGCGCGGATCTCGTTTCCGATCGGCTTCAGGTCCGAGTCGATGTGGCGCAGGAAGAGGTCATCGCCCTCCTTGTCCGGGTTCTGCTGCCACGCCACCCAGAAGGTCCCGTCCGGCGCGCGGTCCATCGTCGGCCAGAACAGCGTCCCGGCCTTGCCGCTGGCGACCACGCTGCTCATCCCCCCGATGCGTCCGTCGGCCTCGAGCCATCGCACGCGCACTCCCGGCTCTCGCCCGCTCTTCTCCCAGAAAAGGAGCGCGACGCAATCGTCGACCGTGAGAAGCTCCGGCCGCATCGCGTAGTCGGTCTCCGGCGTCAGATCGCGAGCGCGCGAGGTGGACCGCCCCGCCGCGTCGACCAGCACCGAGTAGACATGGTCGTGCCCGGGCTGCTCGTGATCGTCGGTCCAGGCGACGATCGCCCCCTTGGACGTGACCGCGACGGCGGGTCGCCCCAGGCTGCCGCCGTAGCCGAGGCGCGGATGCGAGAACGCCGTCAGCTTGCACGCGCCCGTCGCGGCCGCGCCGAGCTTCACGTGATCGTAGAACGACTTCGCCACCGGCCCGGCGCCTTCGTCGTACGCCTCCTTGAACTTGCGCAGCGCGCTGTCGGCATCGCCCGAGGCGAGCGCCTGCTGCCCCTCCTCTATTGTCGCCACCCACTTCGGCTGCTCGCTCGGAGGCGAAGGCGCCGTCGCCGAATCGCTCGCCGCCGGGACGCTCGCCGCCGCGCTCGCCGCGCTCGGCGGCGGCCGCGGGCTCACGAGCGATCGCCTGGCCATCCGGGCGTAAACGACCCACCCCCCGGCACCGACAACGGCCAGGGCCAAGAGCGACAAGAGGACGCGCCAGGTCCCGCGCCCGCGCCGAGACGACAGCGGGGGCGCCTCCGGCCCGGCAGTCGGAGGCAGGTCCGTCGCGCTGAGCGCGGGGATTCGCGGACCGAGGACGTCGATGGGCTCGCTCGACAGCCGTTGCGGGAGAGGCGGCGGCACGGCCGCGCCCGGCGTCCGCGCTTTCATGCCCGCGAACGCGCCCGGAGCCCGAGCCGAGGGCGGTTGCTGGTCGTCGCGCGCGCGCGCCGGAAGGGCGAGCGTCCTCTCGTCGAGCGACGAGCTCGGGTCGATGTTCTGCGCGAGAGCGTCCATCTCGATCTGGCTCGGGGAGCCGATGTTCACGAGCGAGATGGGGGGTGCCCCGAGCGCGCGCGCCAGCTCGTCGGCGAGCTCCTTCGCCCCCTGAAAGCGCTTGTTCGGATCGCGCTCCAGCGCCTTGCGGAACCAGGCATCGAACGTGGGCGGAAGGTCGGGACGCAGGCGGCTGGGCACGGGCAGCTGCGCGGCTGCGATCGCCGCGAACGTCATCGCGACCCCCTGGTCGGTGTTCCACACGGGGCGGCCGGTCAGGCACTCGAAGGTCATGCACCCGAGGGCCCACAGGTCGGCGCGTTGGTCGACGTTCCCCTGGCCCTTCACCTGCTCGGGCGACATGTACGCCGGCGTCCCGAAGACGGCGCCCTCGCGCGTGAGGCGGTTCGTCTTCTCGTCGGGTTTCATCGGCGAATAGAACTTCGCCAGCCCGAAATCGAGGACCTTCGCGATCTCCTCGCCGTCTTCGCCCTTGCACAGGTGGATGTTCTCGGGCTTGAGGTCCCGGTGGACGATACCCACCGCGTGCGCTTTCACGAGCCCCTTCGCGACCTGCCCGATGATCCGGACGGTCGTCGGCATGTCGAACAGACGAACGCGCGCCATTCGATTGTAGAGCGACTCGCCCTCGAGCAGCTCCATCGCGATGAACGGACGGCCGTCCTCGAGTCGGCCCGAGTCGTACACTTCGACGATGTAGGGACTCTTGACACTCGCCGCTGCGCGCGCCTCGCGGAAGAAGCGCTCGATGACGATCGCCGAGCTCGTCAGCTCGGAGGCGAGCACCTTCACCGCCAGCTTTTTTCCAATGCTGACGTTCTCCGCCTCGTACACGGCGGCCATGCCTCCGCGCCCGAGCTCGCGCGTGACCTTGTACTTGCCCGCGAGCAAGCTACCGGGTCCTATCTTGTTCTCCGGTTGAGCGGCGGCCATTGGTCGGGTGCTCCGCCAAGCGCACATCAGGCTCGCGTGGTCCGATTCGTGTGCGGCGTGCGGCGTGTCTTGCGACTAAAACGTACGCCGTTTCCGTCCGTGGCCAAAGCCCGGCTTTCGGATTGTCTCCTGGGCTCCTCGTCAGGTTCGCCTCCGGCTGGCCGGTCCCGGAACGGAACCGCCGGGTTTGGAGCCGGTTTGTGCGCTTTCTCGACCTTCGCGCTCGCTCCTGGCGGGGCGGGTCGCGTGCCCCTACCTTGCGTCCGGTGGGCAGCACGGTCGACCCCGAGACCCGCGAGCGGCTGGCCGTGCTGGGGGAGATTGCGGCCGAGGTCGCCCACGAGCTGCGCAACGCGCTGCAAGTCATCTCGGCGAGCGCTTACGTCGCCCGACAGGAGACGGCGAAGGGAGATGCCGCCGCAGCCCTGCCGCACATCGCCAAGATCGAGCGCAACGCGCGTGCCGCCCACGGGATCGTCGACGACCTGATGGCCCTCGCCCGCGGCGAGTCGCTGAGCGCGGAGCCCGTGCTCCTCGCCGAGGTCCTCGTGGCGGCTCGGGCCGACCTCACGCACGGGGCGGCGCATTGGGACGACGCCGTGGACCCGCGCGATCTCCGCGTGCGGGCGTGCCCCGGCCTGCTGGTGCGCCTGCTCCACGCGCTCTACGAAAATGCGATCCTGGCGAGCGCCCCGCGCGCTCCGCGGATCGCCACGCGAGCGGCCGTTGCCCGCGGGTTCGTCGTGCTCGAGGTGGGCGACGACGGTCCGGGCGTGTCGCCGGAGCTTGCCTCTCGCATCTTCGAGCCGCTGGTGACCGCGCGCCCGGGGGGCACGGGCCTCGGCCTGGCGCTCGCCCGGCGGATCGCGACGGCGCACGGCGGGACCATCGAGCTCGACGAAGCGCGGAACGCCGGCGCCCTGTTTCGCATTTCGCTGCCGAACGTCGAACCCTGACATCACGCTGGCAGCATTCTCGCCCTGGCTGCCTTGGCGAACCGTTTCATGCGGATGCATATTGGCGGTCCCATGCTGCCCATCGTTCTGCGCGGCGCCCGTACCCACAATCTCCGCGCGATCGATCTCGAGCTCGCTCCGGGGCAGCTCATCGCCGTGACCGGCCCGAGCGGCGCCGGCAAATCGTCGCTGGCCATCGATACACTGTACGCCGAGGGGCAGCGCCGCTTCGTCGAGAGCTTCAGCCCGTACGCCCGTCAGTTCCTGGAACGGCTCGAGCGCCCGCCGATGGACGCGCTGGCCCCCGTCGCGGCGACGGTCGCGGTGGACCGCCGGGCGCCCGTCAAGTCGAGCCGGTCGACGCTCGCGACGATGGCCGACCTCGAGCCCTACCTGGCCGCGCTCTTTGCGCGCGAGGCGGTCCCGCGCTGTCCAGCTTGCGACCTCGACGCGGTGGATACGTCCCCGCGCGAAGCCGCTGCGCGCCTCGCGAGCTCGTTCGACGGAGCGAAGGCGCTGATCACCTACGCGGTCGCGCCGGGCGACGCCGAGGCGTTTCTCGAGCTTCGCGAGCAGCTGGCGAAAGACGGCTACCGCAGGCTCGTCGTGGCGGGCACGGTGCGCGAGATCGACGACGTGCGGCCGAGCGAGGCGACGGCGCCCGGGGTACGCGTCGAGGTCGTCGTCGATCGCGTCGGGGTCAACGCTCGCGAGGCGCGCCGGCTGCAAGAGGCCATCGAGGCCGCCTGGTCGCGCGGAGGTGGGCGCGCCGAGCTGCGCTCCGAAGGCGGCGCCCACGCCACCGTCTCGCGCGGGCTCGTGTGTCCCCGGTGCGCGCGGCTGTTCGATCCGCCGCGGCCGGGCCTCTTTTCGTATAACTCGCCGTTCGGCGCGTGCGAAGCGTGCCGTGGGTTCGGGCGCATCATCGCGATCGACTGGGACAAGGTGATCCCCGATCCGCGAAAGGCGCTGCGCACGGGAGCCATCAGGCCCTGGAGCGGCGCGAGCACGACGTGGGAGCGGGGCGTCCTCGAGAAGTTCTGCACGAAAAAGAAGATCCCGCTGACCCTTCCCTGGGAGAAGTTGACTGACGAGCAGCGGGCCCTCGTCATCGCCGGCGAGGGAACCTGGCACAAGGGGAAATACCCGGGTGTCCGGGCATGGTTCGCGTGGCTCGAGACCCGCACCTACAAGATGCACGTGCGCGTTCTTCTGTCGCGGTACCGCCAGTACGCGCGGTGCCAAGACTGCACCGGGTCGCGGCTCAACGCGACGGCGCTCGCCTACCGCGTCGCGGAGCTCAACCTGGCCGCGTGGCACGCGCTGACCGTCACGGACGCGTGCGAGCGCATCCGGGCGTACGCGGCGCGCGATCCGCAGGGACGACGTGTGCGCGAACAGCTCACGACACGCCTTTCGTATCTGGAGGCCGTCGGGCTGGGGTATCTGACGCTCGATCGACAGGCGCGCACCCTTTCGGGCGGAGAGGCGCAGCGCGCCGGACTGACGACGGCGCTGGGCGCGGCGCTCACCGGTACGCTCTTCGTGCTGGACGAGCCGACGGTCGGGCTCCACGCGACCGATGTCCCGCCGCTCGCTCGGGCCATGCGCGAGCTGTCCGAAGCCGGCAACACGGTGATGGTCGTCGAGCACGATCCTGCCGTGGTGCGCGCGTGCGACCGTGTCATCGAAATGGGCCCGGGAGCAGGCCCCCACGGAGGCTCGGTGCTCTTCGACGGGCCGCCCGCGAAGCTCGCCGAGCGCAAGGACCTGCCGACTGGCCGAGCATGGGCTGCATCGCTCGCGGACGGGCGGAGCCGGCGCGCCGCGCGAGGAGAGCTCATCGTGCGTGGCGCGCGCGAGAACAACCTCGACAACGTCGACGCGACGATCCCGCTCGGCGTCGTGTGCGCCGTCACCGGGCCGAGCGGCTCGGGCAAGAGCACGCTGGCGCACGACGTCCTCTTCCGCGCCGTCGCGAGGGCCCTCGGGGATCTCTCGGTCGACAAGCCCGGCCAACACGACCGCGTCGAGGGCTGGAAGGGCTTGCGGCGCGCGATCCTCGTCGATCAGTCGCCGCTCGGGCGTACGGCGCGCGGCAACCCGGCGACGTACGTGAAGGCCTGGGACCGAATTCGCGCATTGTACGCCGCCGAGCCGGAGGCCCGGCGCCGCGGGCTGAGCGCCGCGCATTTCTCGTTCAACGTTCCCGCGGGAAGGTGCGAGGAGTGCTCGGGCGAGGGCTACGAGACCGTCGAGATGCAGTTTCTCGCCGACGTGCAGCTCCTCTGTCCCGTGTGCCGGGGCAAGCGCTTCAAGCCCGACGTGCTCGCGGTGAAGCATCGAGGCTTGACGATCGCCGAAGTGCTCGCGGCGAGCGTCGAAGAAATCCTGGCGGCGTTCGATCCCGCGGAGGATCGCGACTACGTGCTGCGGCGCGCGCTCGATCCCGTCCTGAGGGTGGGCCTCGGGTATCTGGCCCTCGGGCAGCCGCTCTCGACCCTGTCGGGCGGCGAGGCGCAGCGGCTGAAGCTCGCGCGCGCGCTGAGCGGAGAGGCAGACCAGGCGCTCTTCGTCGTGGACGAGCCGAGCGCGGGGCTACATGCCTGCGACGCGGCGCACGTGGTCGACGCGTTGCATGCCCTCGTCGACGAGGGCGCGAGCGTCGTCGTCGTCGAGCACGACCTCGACGTCATCCGAGCCTGCGATTGGGTCGTCGATCTGGGTCCGGGCGGTGGACCCTACGGCGGCCGCATCGTCGCCGAGGGCACGCCCGAGCAGATCGCGAAGAGCGACACGAAAACGGGCCTAGCGCTGCGAGAGAATGGAACCGGAAGGGCGAACGAACGCAAGAGAGCACGGCCCCAACCATTGGGCTCTTCCGCCCTCGCCGGGAAGTCTCTCTCCATCCAGGTCTCGCACGCGCGGGAGCACAACCTGAAAGAGGTCTCGTGCGCGATCCCGCACGGACAGATCTGCGTCGTCACCGGGCCGAGCGGCTCGGGCAAGTCGTCGCTCGCGTTCGACGTCATCTTCGCCGAGGGCCAGCGGCGGTTCATGGAGACGCTCACCCCGTATGCGCGCCAGTTTCTGCCGACGCTGCCCCGACCGGACGTAGACGCCGTCACGGGCGTCCCGCCGAGCATCGCGCTCGAGCAGCGCACGTCGCGCGGAGGGGCCAACTCCACGGTCGCCACCGTGACCGAGGTCGCGCACTACCTGCGGCTCCTTTACGCGAAGGTCGGCGAGCTGCACTGCCCCCGGTGCGACAGCGTCGTCCAGGCGACGACTGCCGACGCGCTGTTCGAGCGGCTGTCGCGCTCGTCCGACGCCGGGAACAAGACCGTCTACTCCCCCGCGGTGCGCGCCCGCAAGGGAACGTACCTCGACCTCTTCACGGCCGCCTCGCGGGCCGGCGTCCGCACGGCACGCGTCGACGGCGCCATCGTGCCCATCGAGCCTCCGCCGAAGCTGGCGAAGACCAAGGAGCACACGATTGACCTCATCGTGTACTACGGAAAGCTCGCCGGCCTCGACCGCGCGACGTTCGACCGCGCGCTCGCGTGGGGCAACGGAGCGATCCGCGTCGCGGCGGGCTCGCCGACGGGCAAAGAGAGCTCGGGCGAGCAGGTGCTCTCGACTTCGCGCACGTGCCCCCGGTGCGCGACGGGCGTGCCCGAGCTCGACCCGCGGTGGTTCTCCTTCAACACCAAGCAGGGCCAGTGCGACGCGTGCGGAGGAACCGGGATCGAGGGCGGTTCCGAAGCGCTCGAGGCCGAGGGGCCCCACGACGCTTGCTCCACGTGCGGCGGATCGCGCCTCAGCGCCGTCCCCCGCGGCGTGCGCCTGTTCGGCGAGTCGTTCGCGCAAACGACCGCGCGCTCCGTATCGAGCGCCCTGGCGCGGGCCCGCGGCTGGCGCTTCGAAGGCAGCGACGCGGAGATCGCCCATGCGCCGCACGGGGAGCTCGTGCGGCGTCTCGCGTTCGTCGAGCAGGTCGGGCTGGGATACCTCGCGCTGGACCGGCCGGCGGCCACGCTCTCCGGCGGCGAGATGCAGCGACTGCGCCTCTCGGCCCAGCTCGGGAGCGGCCTGACCGGCGCGCTCTACGTACTCGACGAGCCGACCATCGGCCTGCATCCGCGCGACACGAAGAAGCTACTCGCCAACTTGCGCAGCCTGGCCGACATGGGGTCCACGGTGCTCGTGGTCGAGCACGACGCGGAGACCATCCGCGCCGCCGACCACGTCATCGACCTCGGTCCTGCCGGGGGCAGGCACGGCGGTCACGTCGTCGCCGAGGGACCCGCCGAGCGGGTGCTCGCGAATCCGAAGTCGCCCACCGCTCGCGCCCTCATGGAGACGGCGCGCATCGATCGACCCAAACGCCCGATGGCCGACGCGTGGATCGAGCTGACCGGCGCGCGCGCGAACAACCTGCGGGACGTCACCTTCCGGGTGCCCGTCGGCCGCATGTGCGTCGTCGCCGGCGTCAGCGGCTCGGGCAAGTCGACGCTCGTGCGGCAGGTCTTCTATCCGGCGCTGAGGCGCGCGCTCAAGCTGGTCGCGCCGGCACCCGGGCCGCACGACGCGCTGCGAGGGATACGCAGCGTCAAGCGCGCGCTCGCCGTCGACCAGTCGCCCATCGGCCGAACGCCCCGCAGCGTGCCGGCCACCTTCCTGGGCGTCTGGGACGAGGCGCGCCGGCTCTTCGCGTCGTTGCCCGATGCGAAGACACGCGGCTACACCGCCGCGCGCTTCTCGTTCAACAGCGGCACCGCCGGCGGGCGCTGCGAGTCGTGCGCGGGGCAGGGGACGATCGTCGCCGAGATGCCGTTCCTTCCCGACGTCGTCGCGCCCTGCGAGGTGTGCGGCGGCTCTCGTTTCGAGCCGTCCACCCTCGAGGTGCGTTACGCGGGCCTGTCGGTCGGCGACATCTTGCACCTGCCCGCGCAGGACGCCGCCCAGCTCTTCGCGAACCACCCGCGAATCGCGCGGCCCCTCGCCACGCTGGCCGACCTCGGCGTCGGCTACGTGCAGCTCGGACAGGGGTCCAACACGCTCTCCGGCGGCGAAGCGCAGCGCCTCAAGCTCGCGGCCGAGCTCACGGCAGGCGCCGCGCACGAGCCGACGGTCTACGTGCTCGACGAGCCGACGACCGGGCTCCACCTGTCCGACGTGAAGCGCCTGCTCGGGGTGCTGGAGCGCCTCGTGGCGCGCGGCGACACGCTCGTCGTCGTCGAGCATCACCCCGACGTCATCGCGTGCGCCGACTGGGTCGTCGAGCTCGGACCCGAAGCGGGCGAGCACGGCGGCCGTATCGTCTTCGAGGGCGAAGCGCGCAAGCTCTCCCGCGCGAAGACGGCGACCGGGCGCTACCTGGCCGGTGAGAGCGCTACCGCCGCGTAGCGCCGTGTTGTAAACGAAAGCCATGGCCTCGCCCGAACCGCTCGTAGTCGACAACCCGTTCACCGGCGCGCCGGCTTGCACCGTCGCCCTCGCCGACGACTCGGCCGTCGGCGCGGCGCTCGATCGTGCCCGGCGCGCTCAGCAGGCCTGGCGGGCGAGCGCGCTGCGCGATCGCATGTCCCTGTGCGAACGCGCGATCGCCGCGATGGAGGCCGACGCCGCGTCGATCGCCGGCGACATCACGCGGATGATGGGCAAGCCGCTCGCGCAGGCCCATGGCGAGATCCAGACGTGCGCGGCGCGCGCCCGCCACTCGATCGCCAGCGCCGAGCGTGCGCTCGCCGAGGTCGAGCTGCCGCCGCTGGCCGGCTTCGAGCGGCGCATCGTGCGCGAACCGCTCGGGGTCGTGCTGGACCTGCCCGCGTGGAACTATCCGCTCCTCACGGCGGTCAACTGCGTCGTACCCGCGGTGCTCGCCGGCAACTCCGTCATCGTGAAGCACAGTCCGCGCAGCCCGCTCTGCGGGGAGCACTTCGCGCGCGCCTTCGAGAAGGCGGGCGCACCGGCGCACCTCGTACAAGCGCTGCATTGCGACCATCCGACCGCCGAGCGTCTGGCCGCGGACGAGCGCGTCGACCACGTCGTCTTCACCGGATCGATCTTCGGCGGCCACCGGATCGTCCAGGCCCTCTCCAAGCGGTTCGTGCACCCGTGCCTCGAGCTGGGCGGCAACGACCCCGCGTACGTGGCGCCCGACTGCGACCTCGACAAGACGGTCGAAAACGTGGTCGACGGCGCCATGTACAACGCCGGGCAGAGCTGCTGCGCGGTCGAACGCGTTTACGTCCACGGGGGCGTCTACGGTCGCTTCGTCGAGAAGGCCGAGGCGCTCGTGCGCACCTACGTGATGGGCGATCCCACCCGCGAGACGACCACGCTCGGGCCCATCGCGCAGCCGCACCACGTCGCCGAGCTCGAAGAGCTCGTCCGGGACGCACGCGACCACGGCGGTCGCGTGCTCGCCGGCGGCCGGGCCGCCACCGCCGGGGGCCAGGGCCGGTTCTTCGAGGCCACGCTCCTCGTCGACGGCAACCATTCGATGAAGCTTTTCCGTCAGGAGTCCTTCGGGCCCATCTTGCCTGTCATGCGGGTCGAGTCGGACGACGAGGCGATCTCCAAGATGAACGACTCGAGGCTCGGCTTGACGGCCAGCGTCTGGACCCGCGATCGCGATCGCGCGGCGCGCTTCGCCCGCTCGCTCGAGTGCGGCACGGTGTACATGAACCGCTGCGACTACCTCGACCCGGCGCTGCCCTGGAGCGGGTGGAAGGACTCGGGGCGCGGCGTGAGCTTGAGCGACCTCGGCTTCGACAACCTCACGCGGCCGAAGGCCTACCACTTCCGGCTCGGCTGGTAGGCCCATCGGCTTGGCGGCTCTCTCACTGCACCGTGAACTCTACGGCCGCGATGGCGGCCGCGAGGACGCATCCGTCCGCTGCGGGAGGGCAGTTGGCTTTGGTGAGCGCGACGTTCAGCAAGTATTGGCCGGCCGGGAGATTGGGGATGGTCTCGCTCGTGACGGTCGAGTCGTTGGGCTGCGGGGACGTGTACGTGCTCTTCCACGCGGCGCCGCTCTTCTGGAACACCTCGGTGAGCTCGTAGTCGGCCGAGGGCTCCGGATTCCACGTCACCGAGAGCGCCGTCCCGACGGGCACCGTCGCCCCGTCGGTCGGCGTTGCGATCACCCCGTCGAATGACGGCGGGTCCGCTCGAAGCGTCCAGGTCGCCGCGCCGCTTCCGAGCCCCGGAGCCGTCGTGACCAGCGTATACGTCGCCTGCGCAGCCGGCGGCGGCGAGAACTGCACGAAATAGGACGACGCGCCCGCCGCCCCCGCGTCAGCGGCCACCCACGGCAGGCCGACGGGGGTACCCCCGATCGAAACCCCGACCTGCGCGGAGCCCTCGAGCTCCGAGCCCGAAGACGGGTCGAAGACGTGCGCCGAAGCCCACTGCGCGAGCCAGCCTCCGCCCGCGATCCGGCTCTCGAGCAACGAGAGCTGCACCGGCTTGACCCGAACTGCGCCCGCACCGCCGTCCGGCGACCCGACTGGAACCGTCAGCGGACCGGCGATGGCCGGAATCGCGCTCCCGCCGTCGACCGTCGCGAAGTCGTCCACGACGACGACATAGTAGTGACCCCATGCCGGCAGCCCGCTGAAGGCCCAGGTATCGTCGTCGGCCACGAGCTGCGTCTGCAGGGGCGTCGCCGTCCCCTGGGGAAACGCCCGGTACACGCTGGCGCATCTGTGCATCGGACCGGCGGTGAACCCCAGCGTTTCGGCGGTGCCGGAGAGGCACGCGGCAGCGTCGCCCGTGCACGCGTTCGTCGGCGGGGGCGATTGCCTCACCATCCCGGTGCACGTCGCGATCGGGCCCGGATCGCCGCCGTCCGGCGGCGACCATTCGCCGTGTCCGGACGAGCCGCCGGAGCCCGCATGGCATCCGGCGAGGAAGGCGAGCGACGAGAACGACGAGACGAGGTAAGCGAAGCGCGGCATCGCCCCACCAGCTTGGGCCGGCACGCGCCGCCTTTCAATGTTGCCCGAGGCTGTCCACCTGTTTCTGTACTTGCTGACAGCGGTCTACACACTCCGGGTTGTCGGCGCACTGGCGGGTGCAGTCGGCGTAACCGCCCCGGGCCCGCGCGCAGCTCGGGTCGCGCTCGCACCTCATCGGGTCCCGCGCGGCCGCGTTCTCGGACGCGGCGCAGGCCGAAGCGACCGAGCCGAGCACCCACGCGATGCCCACCGCTCGCGCGGCCGCCACGAGCCTCACGCTTTCTCGACCTGCTCGGCCAGATGCAGGAAATTTTCGTAGCCCGTCGCCGGCCAGCTCTCGGCCGAAGCAGCGCCCAGCTCGCGCGACAGCAGAGACACGCGCATCGCGGCCGCGTCGTCCGGCGCCTCGTAGACGTCCATGAAGTCGTAGGGTCCGAGGAGCGCGTAATGCGCGCTCCAGCGGATCCCGGGCACGAGCTTCTCGACCTTGGCCTTCCACTCCTGGCCCGCCTTGCGGCGGCCGCGCGGATCCTTCAGAGCGGTCGGGCTGAGCTTCGTCATCAGCACGTACGTGGACATGGCCACCTCATTGTTTGGCGAGATGTGGCGGGGTCGGCGCCGGCGGGTTCGTCACCGCGGGACGATTCTTCAAGCAGGCGTCGAGCTCGGGCTGGAGAGCGCGCGCCGCCGGGGGAAGGCGCGGCTCCCCCATGACGGGCGCCCCCTCGCGCGACCAATCGACGCCGCTGTCGCTCACGCTGAGCCAGACGAAAAGAGCCCGGCCGCGGATGTTCTCGAAGGGCACCCCCCCTCCCCGCCCCCCGACCACATGCGCGAGTCGTGGCTGTTGTTGCGGTTGTCGCCCATCACCCAGACCTCGCCCTTCTTCGCAAGGTACGGGCCTTGGTCTTCGGGGAACGCGCCCGCGAAGCGATCGTAAAACGTGAGGTACGCCTCGCCGGAAAGGTACTCGACGAAGAGGTCTCCTTCGTGGCGGGTGACGGGCGAGTCGAACTCCTCGTACGTCCAGGCGCCGACGCGGCAGCTGGGGACGGGCCAGCCGTTGAGCACCGGGTGGCCGCTCTTCACCTCGAGCGTGTCGCCCTCGCTCGCGATGACGCGCTTGATGAAATCCTGCTCCGGGTGCTCGGGAAACGCGAAGACCATGACGTCCCCGCGCCTCGGCGGCATGCTCGTCCACACCCGCGCGTGCGTGTAAGGAATGGCCGGCCCGTAGCTGAACTTGTTCACGAAGATGTGATCCCCCACCATCAGCGTGGGGATCATCGAGCCGCTGGGAATCTTGAAGGCCTCGATGACGAACGCGCGGAGCGCGAAGGCGACCGCCACCGCCATCAGGATGGCCTCGAGGTACTCGCGGACCTCGCTCTTGCGCCAGCGGCCGAGCCGTACGTCCACCTCGCCGTCGGCGCGGGTCAAGGCTTCCATGAACGCTCCTTCGTCGAAGGGCACGCGCTCCATCGACTCGTGCAGCTCGACCAGGTGGGCGCGCAGCCGCTCCCGCTCCTTGGCCGTCAGCTCGCGCACGACCGCCTTCTCGTGCTTGGCCAGGATCATCTCGGCCTCGTCGAGCAGCGCGCGGGCCCGCTCGAACGGCGCCCGCGCGTGCAGCGGCAGGTCCGGACGCAGCGGCGGATGGGCATGCCGCGCGAACGGAAGCTGGTGCCGAGCCGCCCAGAGCGCGACCTCGAACATCGTGAAGAGGACGATCCCGACCGGGACGGGCTGCGCGCGGACGACCGACTGCACCCAGCCGAGGGCACCGTTGAGGTCTGCGCTGCTGAGCGGCGTGAGGGCCCAGATGAGCAGACTGGCGAGCACGATGGGGCTCAGCACGAACCAGAGAAACCAGTACGCGAGGCGGAGGATGCGCGAGCGCTTCGCGGGCGGAAGGTCCGCTACGCTCGCGCCTGGTGAAGCGGACGAGGCGAGCGGGGGCATGCCATCGCGCTCGCTGCGCGCGCCGTTCGCGCCGTTGCTCGAACCGCCGCCACCGCCAGCGCCACTGCCGCCCCCGCCGCTTGCGGGCTCCTCGTCGGCTCTTGCGCCGTCGCCGCCTGCCGTCGCCGTGGCCACTCGCTCATCCGGTCGCCTCGAAGGAGGCGCTGCGCTTGGCGATCGGGGGGGCTCGTCTGTCTTCAAGGGGCGTCACCAATCTGGATGGCGTAGTTGACGACCGCGCCAGCCTCGGCCACGCCGAATGGGAGTAGGGGAGGCGGGGCAACTTGCCCCGCCGCTGGCGTGTTGTCGATCACCACATAGTACATACCTGGCGGTACTGGGACTGCACGCTGGTACTGGACCCCGTAGGGGACCACCTCGGCAAAGCGCGGAGGGTACACGAGAGGTCCGGCCGGCCCGTACCCGATGTACGCCTGCAGGGATGCGTCGCCCTCCCCTTTGGGGATCACGAAGACGTCGACCGCCTTCGCTCCGTCGAGCTGCATCGTAAGGTAGATGGCGCGGCCGTTGTCCTGGACGTTGATCGGACCGATGAAGTCGCGCTCGTTCGAATAGACCTGTGTCCGCTGGCTCTCCCACATGACGCGGCTGTCGCCGTGCATGCTGAAGGGGCGCGCCGGCCGCTGCCCGAGAGCGAGATGGCCGACGTCGAAATCGGTGCTCCCGTCGCCGCCCTGAATCACCGTGAATCCCTGAGCGAGTTGCCCGGAGACCATCTGCCTGCCGAAGTTGTCGGCGAAGGGCGCGATCCAGTTCTGAACGAGGTTGGCCACCGGCTGCTCGATCGTCACGATGCCGAAGTCGGGCGCCGACACCGAACGCGTGTCGAAATACGCGTAGATCGAGTTGTCGTCGGCGCACTTGAAGTCGTCGTTGTATTGGATGGTCGCCGCGCTGTGAAAGGTCACCTTGCGCGAGAGATTGGTGAAGGCATAGCCGACGCCGTCGAACTGCACCCACAGGTCTCCGTTGTCGAGCTGACGCTGGATGCAGTGCTGCGGGAAGAAGCGACCGATGACGGGGGCGTCGGGCGCGAGCTTGAGCGGGGCGTCCCGGCTCGTCATCTGCTGGCAGAACTGCCCCAGTCCGAAGCTCATGAGGTTGCGGCGGAGCGTGCGGTTGGACGGGTCGTTGATGGGGCCCCCGAGCTTGCACACGGAATTCGGCGAGCACGCGGCCGCGACGACGACGCCGAGGCAGCCCACGGCGACCCGGACCCACCGGCGGACAGAGCGGCCTGGGGAATGGCCCGGGGGACGGGGAGCGACGCGCAGCGACAGAGGCAGCGGCAGCGGAAAGAAGCCTCGCATCGGGGGCAGCATAGCGCGAGATCCCGCGCGCCCGCGCCTGGCTCGGAAGCGCGCGCCGCCGCGGGGCGACGGTGCTAGTGTGGAAGGCCACGTGATGACCGGCATGACCGGCAAGGTCGCCATGCTCGGCGCGGGCGCATGGGGTACGGCGCTCGCGAAGCTCCTCGCGGAGAAAGGCAACTCGGTCTTTCTCTGGTCGCGGCGGCGCGACCTGTGTGAGTCCGTCAACGCCACCCGCGAGAACGCCCGTTATCTGCCAGGCGCCCTCTTGCCGGAAGCCGTCGTGTGCACCGACGACCTGGCGACCGCGCTCGAGGGCGCGCGGATGGTGGTGCTCGCGGTCCCGAGCCACGCGATGCGCGGCGTCGCCCGCGCCGCGGCACCATACGTGCACCGTGGCGGCGGCGTGCCGGTGGTCAGTGCGACCAAGGGAATCGAGGTCGACTCGCTCTTGTTCATGGACGAAGTCCTCGCCCAGGAGCTTCCGGCGCACGCTCGCGAGCTCGCGCTCCTTTCGGGGCCCAGCTTCGCCAAGGAGCTGGCGAATCGCCTCCCCACGGCGGTCGTCATCGCCGCGCACGACACGGACGTGTGCGAGCACGTCATGAAGAGATTCCACACGCCGTACTTGCGAACCTACGCGAGCGCCGACGTCGCGGGCGTCGAGTGCGGCGGTGCGCTCAAGAACGTCATCGCGATCGCGGCCGGCGCCGTCGACGGCATGGGCTTCGGCCACAACACGCGCGCGGCGCTCATCACGCGCGGTCTCGCCGAGATCGCGCAGCTCGCGATGGCGCGCGGCGGTTCGGCGCTCACGCTCTCGGGCCTCGCCGGCATGGGCGATCTCGTGCTCACGTGCACCGGTGAGCTCTCGCGCAACCGCACCGTGGGCTACGAGCTCGGCAAGGGCCGCAAGCTCGCAGACGTCCTCGCAGGGCTCGGACACGTGGCCGAGGGCGTGCGCACCGCGGCCTGCGCGTACGCGCTGTCGCGCAAGCTGGGGGTCGACATGCCCCTCACGGGCGAGGTCTACTCCGTACTCTACGAGGACAAGCCCGTAGAGAGCGCGGTCCGTGATCTCATGGCACGCGAGCTAAGCTACGAGTTTGACCCGCGCGCGATCGCGCGCGCCACCTTGCGGAGCCCCGGGTGAACGCCCGGCTCGACGCAACGATGCGCTGGAGATGCTCATGGTCCGCACTCTTCTCTTGAAACGCTCCGCTCTCACGGTGCCAGCGCTGCTCGTCGCAGCGAGCGCGTGGTCTTCGAACGGCGCCGCGCAAACGCCCGCGCAGCCGTACCCGCCGCCGCCGCAGCCCCAGCCCTACCCTCAGCAGCCGTATGCGCAGCAGGGGCCGCAGCCCTACCCCCAGCAGCCGTATGCGCAGCAGGGGCCGCAGCCCTACCCCCAACAGCCGTATCCGGCGCAGCCCTATCCCGCGCAGCCGTATCCGCAGCCCATGCCGCAGCCGTACGGCCCTCCGCCGCAATATGGCCCGCCGCCTGCCGGCTACGGCCCGGTGCCGGCGCCGTATCCGCAGGCTGCTCCCGTGCGGCCGCCGCCCCCACCTGCGAACCGGTATCGCAGCCCGGGAGAGATGGTCTATCTCTACGGAATCGGCGCCGCCTACGGCGTGGGCACGGGCATCTGGCTCGATGCGCTGGGCCACGTGAGCGATCCGGGGCTCGCGCTCATCGCGCCCCTGGCGCTGGGGGCCGCGGCTCCCATCGCCTTCTACGCGTGGGACTACAACGCCGAGTTCGAGCGCGGCGTGGCGTCCAGCATGGCCACGGGGCTTCTGCTCGGCGGCGTCGAGGGGATCGCCATCAGCGGGTTGCAATGGCAGCTCACGGGCGGGCCGGACGGCGGCCCCAACCAGTGGGGGTTCTCCACGCAGACGTCGGTGACCTTTCTCACGGCCACCGCCGGCGGCATCGGCGGGTACGCGTTCGGCGAGTGGCTTCAGCCCGATCCGCGGAACCTCGCGCTCATCGCGAGCGGCGCCGGCTGGGGAGCCATCGGGGGGGCGCTCCTCGGCGCGGGAGTCGTGCAGGCCGACGACCACACCGCGGACGGCATGGCGACGTGGGGGTTCGCCGGGTACAACGCGGGCATCCTCGCGACCGGCTTGCTGTCGACCGTCTACACGCCGTCTTGGCAGACGCTCAAGTACATGTGGATCGGGGACGTGCTCGGCACTCTGGCGACGACGCCGGTGTATCTCTTCTACATCGGCAGCAGCGCGAATCCGCGCCACGGGCTCATCGTGAACGCGCTCGGCGGGCTGGTGGGGATGGGCGTCGCGGCGGTGTTCACGGCGAACATGAGCGACTCGGGATTGGCGTCGTGGAAGCCGCCGTTTCAGATCACGGTGGGACCGACGGAGCGAGGCGGTGCGCAGCTGAGCGCGTTCGGGATGTTCTGAGGGCGCGGGCGCGGGCGCGGGCGCGGGCGCGGGCGCGGGCGCGAAGGCGAGACGCCGGTGGCGGCGTCCGCCTTCGCTTTGGAAGAGCGCCTCAGAGCACGTTCTTGACGAGCGTGGCGCGGACCTTGTCGAGCGTGTCGAGCAAAAGCGCGTCGATGTGCTCGACGTAACCGAGAGCGATCGCGACATCCAAGCAAGCGCCCGTCTCGCGCGCCGAGCCGAGCGCGTTGCGATAGCGCTCTCGCCGCGTGCCGCCGTGGGAGCCGCTGCCTTCCTGAACATTGAGCGCGATGCTCGACGCGGCTCTCCGGAGCTGACGCGCTAGAATCGCGGTCGTGCGCCTCGATGGCGCCAATCACCGGCCGAAGGGCCACGAGAACGTCGAGAATGGTCGAATAGATTCGGAGCATGGTGAGTTCCTCTCGCCCTCGCGCTGCGTGCGAAGGCTTTCGGCCCCACGGCGCAGCGCGCAGGTCACGTCAAGGCTGCGAGCGTGCGCGAACGCGCACGCGAAGCACCGCGGCGAAGCCGCGGCTGCGGCCTTGACGTGGCCGAGCACTGCGCCACCCTCGAGAAGCCGAGCGGAGCGACTCGCGGGTTGTCCTTGCGACGCACGCGATCACGGTTCGTACGTTCGACGGCGCGAACCATTCGCTCTTGTTCGCACTCCGGTGGTTCGCGGAGACGCTGCTTCCGCTAGCGATGGCGCTTTGGAAGATCTTCGGCGCGGCTTGTCGTCGACGAATCGCGGTTCGGAAGCTTGCGGTCGAGGCTTGTACGCTACGGATCGCGGTTCGGTGGGTTCTGCGGCAGACATGTTCGTTACGAACCGCGGTCCGGAGGCTCCGGTTCCCGGCCCGCACGCTACGGAGCGGGGTTCGGACGCTTGTCCTCGAAGCCCGTCCGCTACGAATCGCGGTTCGGCAGCTTGTGAGCGCGACCTATTCGCCACGGACGGCGATTCGGAGGATTCGAGCCGCGGCCCGTTCGCGACGGACCGCGATTCGGAGCACAAGGGTCGAGGCTCGTCCGCCACGAACCCGCGTTCGCAGGCTCAGGATCGCCGCCGGTTCGCTACGAATCACGGTTTGGTAGCTCGAGCCCGCGGCCCATTCGCTACGAGTCGCGGTTCGGTGGCTTCGAGCCGCGGCTCGTTCGCTACGGACCGCGATTCGGAGCACAAGGGTCGAGGCTTGTTCGCTACGAACCCGGATTCATCGGCTTAGGATCGCGGCCCGTTCGCGACGAACCCGGGTTTGTCGGCTCAGGATCGCGGCCCGTTCGCGACGAACCCGGGTTTGTCGGCTCAGGATCGCGGCCCGCTCGCGACGAACCCGCGTTTGTCGGCTCAGGATCGCGGCCCGCTCGCTACGAATCACGGTTCGGTAGCTCGAGGCGGCGGCCCGTTCGCTACGCGTCGCGGTTCGGTGGCTCGTGGACCGGGCCCGTTCGCGAGGGACCGCGATTCCGAGGCTTCGCCCCGCGGCTCGTTCGCTATGGCCATCGATTCGGAAGCCCAGCGTCGAGCCCTTTTCGCCACGGACCCCGATTCGGAGGCTCCGGATCGCGGCCCTCTCGCCAAGGATCGTCCTTCGAAGGCTCAAGGGCACGATGCGTCCGCTACGGATCGCGGTTCGCACGCCCGCGCCCGCGCCCGCGCCCACGCCCGCGCCCGCGCCCACGCTCGCGCCCACGCCCACGCCCACGCTCCCGCCCGCCACGTCGGTCCCCCCTCCCTGCTTGCTCGGCAGAAACAAGCGTGCCGTGGTGCTCCTCCGCTTCAAGGCCAAGCCGCCGCTGCGCGGCGGTGCCTTGACGCGTCGTGCGCGCCACGGCGTCGCGCGGGGGCACGCCGAGCAAGCAGGTGCCGGCGTACACAAGGAGACACGCTCATGCTTCGGATTCACGACGACATGCTCGAAGCCATCGTGGCGATGCGGCCCATGCTCGCTCTCATTGGGCGGCACGATCCGGATCTCGCCAGGCAGCTGAGGCGGGCGGCGAGCAGCGTGGTGCTCAATCTCGCCGAGGGCAGCGGTTCGTTCGGGGGGGTGCGGACGGTGCGCTATCGAACGGCGCTCGGGTCGGCGAGGGAGTCGCTCGCGTGCCTCCGGACCGCGGAGGCGTTCGGGTACATCGGGGCGGTACCCAGCGCTCTCGTCTCTCAGATGAACCGGGTCATCGGGACGCTCGTGCGGGTCGCCGCGTAAGCAAAGGCTTGCCCTCCGCCCGCTCTCGCGCGATGGATCAGCGCGGGCGCGGGCGCGGGCGCGGGCGCGGGCGCGGGCGCGGGCGCGGGCGCGGGCGCGGGCGCGGGCGCGGGCGCGGGCGCGGGCTCCCCCGTTATTCCGGGTGAATCCCGCGAGGCCCGCGCCCGGTGCGCGCCTCCTCTACTACTTGCTCGACGCGGGGGCGGCCGAGCTGGCGGGAGCGGCCGAAGCCGCGGGCGCCGCGGAGCCGGCGGCCGTTGCGTTGCTCGGCGAGCTCGCCGGCGGGGTGCTGTCTCCGCACGCGGCGACGACGCCTCCTGCGGCAAAGACCCCGACGAAAACGGTGAACGCGACTGCGATGCTCTTCATGATCGTGTCTCCTCGCTTGGGCTTGACGGCGAGGCTTATGCCAGAGCCCACGCTAGTCCGTCAATCTCGCGAAAGTTGCGGTACGCTTGGGCGAGTCGGCCGGACATGCCCATCCTCAAGTGGTTTCCTCCCCAAGGCCAACCGCGCACGTTCGTCCTGTACAAGCCCGTAACGACCGTGGGCCGCGCGCTCGGCAACGACATCGCCATCCCGAGCCACGGGATGTCCGAGACGCACGTACAGGTGCTCTTCGACGGCCGCGACTTCAATCTGGAAGAGGTCGACAAGCAGGCCGAGATCCTCGTCAACGGCAAGAAGAAGCGGCGCGGACGCCTCGTTCACGGCGACCGGCTCACGCTCGGCGACGTCGAGATCGCGTTCAGCATGTTCGACGAGCCGCAGAAGGTCGCGCGCGGTAACCAGACGAGCGCGGGCGACGACCCCGGCCATCACCCGACCATCAGCGAGACGCAGCTCCACGTCACGAATCAGCAGCTCGCCGGCCTGCGCAAGCTCTACGAGTTCAGCGAGAAGCTGATGACGATGAAGGACATCGATCAGCTCCTCGAGTCGATGCTCGACGCCGTCATCGAGGTGACCGGGGCCGAGAAGGGCCTCATCCTGCTGAACGACGACGCCTTCACCGGCGAGAGCGCGACGCGCGACTCGGACCCCGCGGCGAGCGACGCCCCTCCCCCTCTCGCCCAGCGCATTCGAGCCTCGCGCAACGTCAAGCGCGAGGCCATCGCCGAGACCGCAGGGGCCATCAGCGACAGCATCGTGCGCAAGGCCATCGAGACGGGCCGGCCGGTCATCGTGAGCGACGCCCTGAGCGACTCGCAGTTCAAGTCGAGCGAGAGCGTGCTCGCCCTCCAGCTGTCGAGCGTGATGTGCGCGCCGCTCGTCTCGCAGGGCCACGTCCAGGGCGTGCTCTACGTCGGCAACGACCGGGTCAAGGGCCTGTTCGAGCGCAACCAGCTCGACGTCCTCTCGATCTTCGCGTCCCAGGCGAGCCTCATCCTGCAGAACGCGCTGCTGCTGAACGCGCTGCGCGCCGACAAGGAGAAGCTCGTCGCGGAACTGAAAGACAAGCGATTCGGCGAGATCATCGGCGCGTGCCCCTCGATGCTCGAGGTGTTCCGCAAGCTGCAGAAGGTCGCCACGACCGACATTTCGGTCCTCATCACGGGCGAGACCGGCACGGGCAAGGAGCTCATCGCCCGCGAGATCCACCGCCGAAGCAACCGGGTGAACGGGCCTTTCGTCGTCATCAACTGCGGCGCGATCCCGGAGAACCTCATCGAGAGCGAGCTGTTCGGCCACGTGAAGGGCGCGTTCACGGGCGCGGTCGCCTCGCGACCGGGCAAGTTCCAGGTCGCCAACGGGGGCACGCTGTTCCTGGACGAGATCGGCGAGCTGCCGCTCAACCTGCAGGTGAAGCTCCTGCGCGCACTGCAGGAGCGCGTCGTCTTCCGCGTCGGCGACAGCAAGCCCGAGAAGGTCGACATCCGCGTCGTGGCGGCGACCAACAAGATCCTCGAGGACGAGATCCGCGGCGCGCGCTTCCGCGAGGACCTCTATTACCGGCTGAACGTCGTGAACATCTACATGCCGCCGCTGCGCGACCGCGGCGACGACGTGCTCATCATCGCGAAGGCGGTGCTCTCGAAGAACGCCGAGGAGCTCGGCTCGCACGTTCAGGGCTTCACGCCGCAGGCCCTCGCCGCCATCAAGAAGAGCCCGTGGCCCGGGAACATTCGGCAGCTCGAGAACCGGATCAAGAAGGCCCTCGTCCTGTGCGACAAGTCGCTCCTCGCGCCGGAAGATCTCGATCTCGGCAAGGAGGCCGAGAGCCCGATCCTGCCGCTCGAGAAGGCGAAGGAAGAGTTTCAGCGCAAGTACGTGCTCGAGGTGCTCGAGCGAAACAACGGAAACCGCACGCAGACGGCGCGAGACCTGGGTGTCGATCCGCGGACGATCTTCCGGTACCTCGAGCGCGAAGCGAACCCTCCTCCGCCCGGCGGAACGAAGACGACGGAGGATTCGTGACTCAGCGGCGGCGAGGCGAGGCTCCGGGGGTCTCGTAGGTCGGCGGCCAGCACGGTCCCCAGGTGCCGTCTATGCACGCGCGCGTGCCGGAGCACGTGGCGTAGTCGCCGTCGCGGAGGACGGACGCATGGCAGCTCGCCGTTTGGCCGGAATTGGCGCAGTGGCAGCCCATTTCCTGGCTCCAGCAGCCGTCGGCGGAGTCCGACGACGGCGCGGTAGCGGGCCCCGCGCCAGGCGCGGGTGAGGCCCCGGTGTCGCCGGAGACGTCGACGTCCGTCTGGGCGCCATCGTGCAGCGAACGCGATCCCGGGCCGCCGCCGCAGCCGACACTCAGGCCGGACAGCAGGAGCGAGAGGGCAATCCACACGAAGGAGGCGCGCGGGGCGCGATCGGCTGTCACTGCTATTTTCTTCCCAATCATCCATACGGTCCCGACGGAGCTCGCTTTAAGGCGTCGGCCGTGCGCCGCGCGTGGCAGGAAGGAGCGGTTCAGGCGCCCGGCGGCGGGTCTCTCCGCCGAAACGTCGCGCGTATTTCGATAGGCAAATCAGCGATATACGCCGACGACGCGCTGCACCACGCGGCACAGTGGATGCAATTCTGCAGGGGATGCACGGGATGCACTCCCGGATCGAGGACTACGCGCTCATCGGGGACTGCCAGACGGCCGCCCTGGTCTCGCGCAGCGGCTCGATCGACTGGATGTGCCTGCCGCGCTTCGACTCGGGAGCGTGCTTCGCGGCGATCCTCGGGGGACCCGAGCACGGTCGCTGGCTCCTCCGGCCGGTCGGCGACCCCCTCCGCGTCGAACGGGCCTACCGCGAGGAAACGCTCGTGCTCGACACGACCTTCCACCTCCCGGAGGGCACGGTGGTCGTCACCGACTGCATGCCGGTGCGCGACCGGATCCCGCACCTGGTGCGCGTGGTCCGCGGCGTCCACGGGCGTGTTCGCATGAAGACCGAGCTCGTCGTGCGCTTCGACTACGGATTGCTCGTGCCGTGGGTGCGAAAAGACGACGGCGGTTTGCGCATCATCGCCGGACCGGATTCGCTCCGCATCCAGAGCGAGGTTCCTCTCCGCGGTCGAGACTTCACCACCGTCGGGGAGTTCGAGCTCTCGGCGGGGGAGTCGGCCGCCTTCGCGCTGACCTGGCACGCGTCGCACGTGAAGGCGCCCAGCGAAGTGGATCCGTACGAGATCGTCGCCCGCGCCGAGCGCGACTGGCGGGCATGGTCCTCGGGATGCACCTACGAGGGAGAGTGGCGCGAGCCGCTCGTGCGGTCGCTGATCACGCTCAAGGCCCTCACCCACTCGCAGACGGGCGGCATCGTCGCGGCGCCGACGACCTCCCTACCCGAGGCAATCGGGAGCGTACGCAACTGGGACTACCGGTACTGCTGGGTGCGCGACGCGACGTTCACGCTGCTGGCGTTGGTCGACAACGGCTTCATCGAAGAGGCACGAGCCTGGCGCGAATGGCTGCTTCGCGCGGTCGCCGGCGAGGCCTCCAAGCTGCAGATCTTGTATGGCGTCGACGGCGAGCGGCGCGCACGCGAATGGGAGGTCCCGTGGCTCCCCGGCTACGAAGGGTCGCGGCCCGTGCGCGTCGGCAACGCCGCGGCCGCACAGCGCCAGCTCGACGTCTACGGCGAGATCCTCGATGCGATGCACCACGCCCATCTGAGCGGGCTCGGCCCCGATCCCGACGCCTGGAACCTGCGGCGCAATCTGCTCGACTTCCTCGAGACGTGCTGGGATGAGCCCGACAAGGGAATTTGGGAGGTGCGCGGTCCCGAGCGCCAGTTCACGCATTCCAAGGTGATGGCGTGGGTCGCGTTCGATCGAGGCGTGAAGCACGTCGAGGCGGCGGGGGGCGGCGGTCCGCTCGAACGATGGCGTGCTCTGCGTGCGCAGATGCACGACGAGATCTGCCGCCGTGGCTTCGACACCGAGCTCGGCTCGTTCGTGCAGAGCTACGGGGCGAAGGCGCTCGACGCGAGCCTCCTCATGTTGCCGCTCGTCGGTTTCCTGCCGGCGAGCGATCCGCGCGTGCAGGGCACCGTCCGCGCCGTCGAGGAGAACCTCATGCAAGACGGCCTGGTGCGCCGATACCGGAACCAGGAGAGTCGACGGGCTCCCTGAAGGCGAGGGCATGTTCCTCCCCTGCAGCTTCTGGCTCGCCGACAACCTGGTGCTCGCCGGGCGGGAGGCCGACGCTCGCAAGCTCTTCTGCCGGCTGCTCGACCTGCGCAACGACGTCGGCCTGCTCTCGGAAGAGTACGACGTCCGCGCAGGCCGGCTCGTCGGCAATTTCCCGCAGGCGTTCTCGCACGTGTCGCTCGCCAACAGCGTGCGCAACCTCACGCAGGCCCGAGCACACCCGGCCCGAGCTCGCCGCGCCCGCTGAGACTCCATCTCGCCACTGGCGTGGCGATTCGCCACCCGAGCCGGACGCCCGGCGAGGACGTTTGCTCGCGGAACCGCTGAGGCTCATGCCTTGCACGCTGCGCCGGCGCGCCCCTCGCCCATGCGCCCGCTCTTTCCGCCTTGGTCCGACACGGTCTTCCGTTTGTGTCTGGCGGTCGCTGTGTTCGGCGTCGTCTCGATTCCCATTTCCATGATGCTTTGGGTGCGCACTCCCTACGTCACCAAAGAGGCGGACCCCGTCGATCAGCCCATCGTCTTCGATCACCGCCATCACGTCCGCGACGACGGCATCGATTGTCTCTACTGCCACTACGAGGCGGAGCGATCGAAGTTCGCCGGAGCGCCTCCCACTTCCGTTTGCATGAATTGCCACAGTCAGGTCTGGCAGGTTTCGGCGCGACTCGCGCCGGTTCGCGAGAGCTGGTTCACCGAGCAGCCGATCCACTGGCAGCGCGTCCACCAGCTTCCCGGCTTCGTGTACTTCGATCATTCGGCGCACGTCTCGCACGGGGTCGGCTGCGAGGAATGTCACGGGCGGGTCGATCTGATGGGCCAGGTGTACCCGACCGCACCTCTCACGATGAAATGGTGCCTCGACTGCCACACGGATCCGGACCCGCGCCTGCGCCCGCGACGCGAGATCACCAACATGGAATGGACACCCGAGCGACCGCGGCGGGACATCGGCGCGCAGATCCACGCGGAGCTTCAAATCAATCCCCCGGTCAGCTGTACCGGCTGCCACCGGTGAAAAGCGACCTGCGCAGGCTGCGTAGCGCGAACGTCGAGCGAACGTCGAAGGAGGTCGTGTGGAGGAGCGCTTTTGGCGAGGGCCGGGAGATTCTGGGCGGCGCTGGCCCGTCGCCCAGCCCGGAGTTTCCCGACGGTGCGGACGCGCCGCCGGAGGTCTCACGTCGTTCGCTCTTGCAGTTGCTCGGCGCCAGCGCCGCGCTCGGCGGAGCGACGGCGTGCAGCCGGGGGCCCGAGGAGCAAATCGTCCCGTACGTCAATCAGCCGCCGGAGGTGACGCCCTCGGTCCCGACGCTCTACGCGACCACCATGCCGCTGGACGGCTACGGGATCGGCATGCTCGTCGAAAGCCACGAGGGTCGGCCGACGAAGGCGGAGGGCAACCCCCAGCATCCCGCCAGCCTCGGAGCGCTGGGCACGCTTCAGCAGGCGAGCATTCTGCAGCTTTACAATCCTGCGCGCGCACGGGAGGTCGTCCACGCCGGGGCGCCCGCGACGTGGAGCGCGCTGGCCGACGTCCTCGCGGCCACGCCTCCGCCGGGCAAGAAGACGCACCTTCTGCTCGAGCCCACGAGCTCGCCCCATCTGGTCGATCTGGTGCAGCGCGTTCGCCGGCGAGGCGATGTCGTCGTTCACTTCGACGCGCCCGCGGCACGGACGAACGTCTGGGCCGGCGCGCGCATGGCGTTCGGGGGGCGCGTCGTCGAGCCGAGGTGGTCGTTCGACCGCGCCGAGGTCGTCGTCGCGCTCGATTCGGACTTCCTCGCCGCGACGACCACCCCGATGGCCTGGGCCGGTGCCTGGGCGCGGCGACGTCGAATGGACGGACCCAACGACGCGCTGAGCCGTCTATACGCCGTCGAAGCGCGCCTCACCGTCACGGGCATGTCCGCCGACAATCGGCTGCGCATTCCGGCGAGCCAGGTGGGGCGCTTGGCCGCCGATCTCCTCGCGGAGCTCGTCTCGCAGGGGCTTTCCGGCGTTCCGGCCGAATTGGGGGCCGCGGCGGCACGGCGGACACGCGGCGGGAATGGAGAGTTCGTCCGTACGCTCGCGCGCGATCTTCGCGCACACCCCGGGGCGAGCGCGGTCGTCGTGGGCGACGGCCAGCCGCCGCCGGTGCACGCAATCGGGCACGCGATCAACGAGCTCCTCGGAAACGTGGGCCGGACGGTGTCGTACGGGCCCTCGCCAATCTTCGAGGCCGGGGAGGCGAGCCATGGGCTCGACGCGCTCGTGCGCGCCGTCGACGCGGGAGAGGCGGCGACGCTCGTCTTGGTCGGCGGGGACCCCGTATACACCGCGCCCGCCGACGTGGATCTCGCCCGACGGCTCCGCGCCGTCGGCACCAGCGTGTTCGTCGGCTCGCACGACAACCACACCTCGCGCTCGTGTTCCTGGAGCGTGCCGGAGGCGCACTTCCTCGAAGCGTGGGGCGACACGCGCGCCTTCGACGGCACGCCGTCCATCGTGCAGCCCCTCATCCGTCCCCTGGTGACCGGGGTGACGGCCGCCCAGGTGCTCGCCGCCGTGCTCGGACAACCCGAGGCGTCGCCGCGGGCCCTCTTGCAGGCCTACTGGCGTACCAACGCGCGCGGAGACTTCACGAGCTTCTGGCAGACGGCGCTCGTGCGCGGCTTCGCGCAAGACGGCCCTCCCCCCGCCGTCGACGCGCGTGTGCAATGGCCCGCGATCGCGCAGGCGCTGGCGGCGCCGCCGACCGCCCAGAGCGCGCCGCTCGAGGTGGTCTACTTCTTCGACGCCAAGGTCCACGACGGGCGCTTCGGCAACAACTCCTGGCTGCAGGAGCTCCCCGACCCCGTCACCAAGCTCGCTTGGGACAACGCGGCGCTCATCGGCCCGGCGACGGCGGCACGTCTCGACCTTCAGTCGTCGGACGTCGTCGAGCTCGAGGTGCGAGGCCGCACGGTCAAGGCCCCGGTGCTCATCGTCCCGTCGATGGCGGACGACGTCGTCGCCATCGCGCTCGGGTACGGGCAGACCGTGCCCGATCGGGTCTCGTACGAGGTCGGGGCGAACGCCTACGCGCTGCGCGACTCCCGTGCGCCGTGGTTCGACGTGCTGAATCTCCGCAAGACGGCCGGCTCCTGGCCCCTCGCGCTCAGCCAGGAGCACTGGACGATGGAGGGACGGCCCATCGTGCTGCGGCAGACGACCGAGGAGTACCGCGCGAATCCGGGGTTCGCGCGCGATCGGAACGAGGCGCCGACCTCCCTGTACTTCCTGAAGCCGGACGGCCAGCACCAGTGGGGGATGACCGATCGACCTGAACGCGTGCACCGGCTGCAGCGCCTGCGTCGTCGCGTGCATGGCCGAGAACAACATTCCGGTAGTCGGGAAAGGGGGAGTGCGCCTCGGGCGCGAGATGCACTGGCTTCGCATCGATCGGTACTTCACGGGCGACCCGCGCGTCGCGACCGCCGTCGTGCAGCCGATGCTGTGCCAGCACTGCGAGAAGGCTCCCTGCGAGTACGTTTGCCCGGTCAACGCGACGGTCCACAGCCACGACGGCCTCAACGAGATGATCTACAACCGCTGCGTCGGCACGCGGTTCTGCAGCAACAACTGCCCTTACAAGGTCCGGCGCTTCAACTTCTTCGAGTACGGCCGCGACAAGCCCGAGACGGTGCAGCTCGCGATGAACCCGGACGTCACCGTCCGGGAGCGCGGCGTCATGGAGAAGTGCACGTACTGCGTACAGCGGATTCGCGAAGTCGAGATCCGCGCGCAGACGCGAGCAGCGACCCATCCGGGATCGCGAGATCAAGACGGCCTGCCAGCAGACCTGTCCCACCGGCGCGATCGTCTTCGGCGACATCGCCGACCCGAAGACGGCCGTGTCGGAGACGCGCTCGAACAACCGCCTCTACGAGGTTCTGCAGGATCTCGGGACGCTCCCGCGGACACGGTATCTCGCGCGCAGTCGTCAACCCGAACCCCGAGCTCGCCTCGACATGACGCGCCCAAGCGCCCGCTCTGGAGCTTCTGCGCGAAGAGCCCACCGGGCGGCGAGCCCGTCCTCATCCGCGGGGGGACGGACCTCGAGATGACCGAGACGCTCCTTGCGCCGCTGTGGGCTCCGTGGCCCTGGTTCAAGTACGCGCTCGGGCTGACCGGACTCGGGACGCTCGCCCTCGGCGTCGCCGTCACGTACACGATTCTCACCGGCATCGGCCTCTGGGGCAACAACATCCCCGTCGCCTGGGCGTTCGCCATCATCAACTTCGTCTGGTGGATCGGGATCGGCCACGCCGGCACGTTCATCTCGGCCATTCTGCTCTTGCTCGAGGTGCACTGGCGAACCTCGATCAATCGATTCGCCGAGGCGATGACGCTCTTCGCGATCCTGCAGGCGGGGCTCTTCCCGGTCCTTCACATGGGCCGACCATGGTTCGCGTACTGGCTCATTCCCTACCCGTCCGAGATGGGCATCTGGCCCCAGTTCCGGTCCGCGCTGCCGTGGGACGTCGTCGCCGTCTCGACCTATTTCACGGTGTCGCTTCTCTTCTGGTACATGGGGCTTCTCCCCGATCTGGCCACGGCGCGCGATCGCGCACCGACACTCTGGCGGCGGCGCCTCTACGGCGTCTTCGCCCTCGGGTGGCGCGGAGAGCACGCGCATTGGGCGCATTACCGCATCGCGTATCTCATCTTCGGCGGCCTCGCGACGCCGCTCGTCCTCTCGGTGCACACCAACGTCAGCTTCGACTTCGCCATCTCGCAGCTGCCCGGCTGGCACTCGGCCATCTTCCCGCCGTACTTCGTCGCTGGAGCCATCTACTCCGGGTTTGCCATGGTGCTGCAGCTGATGATCCCCGCGCGAGCGATCTTCGGCCTGGAGGACGTCATCACGAAGAACCACCTCGACAACATGGCCAAGATGCTCCTCGTGACGGGCTGGGTCGTCACCTACGCGTACCTCGTCGAGCCCTTCATCGCCTGGTACGGGGGAAACCCCTACGAGGAATACGTCCAGCTCGTCGACCGGTGGACCGGACCGTACGCGTTCGTCTACTGGGGCGCCATCTTCTGCAATTGCATCTCGGTGCAGGCGCTTTGGATGAAACGGTGGCGCACGACGCCGGCGTTGCTCTTCGTCGTCGCGTGCTTCGTGCAGCTCGGGATGTGGTCGGAGCGCTTCATGCTCATCATCACCTCGCTGCACCGAGACTTCTTGCCGTCGATCTGGCGCAACTACGTGCCCTCGTGGATCGACTGGACGATCCTGGGCGGAACGATCTGCTTCTTCCTGTTTCTCTTTCTTCTCTTCCTGCGGTTCGTGCCGTTCATCCCCATCGCGGAACTCAAGGAGATGCGCCACGAGCTCGAGAGAAGACACTCCCGGGAGCGCGCGGAGAGAGGGGGATCCCTTGCGTAGCGGCATGTTGGCCGAGTTCGAATCGCCCGAGGCCCTGGTGCGGGCGTACGACCGCCTCCAGAGCGCCGGGTTCACGCGCCTCGCGTCGTGGACGCCCTATCCGGTCAAGGCGCTGGTCACGAAGCAGCCGGAGTCGCTCGTGCCGTGGATCATGCTCGGCGCGGGCCTGTTCGGCGGCGGGTTCGGCTACCTGCTGCAGTGGTGGTGCAACGCGCGGGCGTACGCGATCAACGTCGGCGGACGCCCGCTGAACTCGATCCCCGCGTTCATTCCGATCACCTTCGAGTCGGCCGTTCTCGCGTCGTCGCTGACCGGCTTCTTCGTGATGCTGTACTTCTGCGGGCTGCCGCGCCTGCACCATCCGGTCTTCGAAGTCGCCGGCTTCGAACGCGCTTCGATCGATCGATTCTGGCTCGGCGTGGACGACGCCGATCCGCGCTACAGCGACCTTCTCGCGGACGATCTCGCGAGCATGGGTGCCTTGCGGAGCGTGCGCCTGGGAGCCGCATCATGACGCCGCCGCGCTCGTCACGAATCGCCTGGCGCGCTTGCCTCGTGGCGGCCGTGTCCCTGCCCTGCGCGTGCCGCACCGAGCAGACCATCGTCACGCCCGACCCGCACCTCAATCGGATGCTCAAGCAGGAGAAGCGACAGGCCTACGACGAGGACCCGCTCCTTCCGAAGGGAATGGCCATGCAGCAGCCCCCCGACGGAACCATGCCCATCGACGCCATCGCCGGCCAGCCGCTCCTCGCGACGGGCGTCGCCGACGGGCGATGGGCCGAGCGGATCCCGCTGCGGGTCGACCGCGCGTTGCTCGAAGACGGCCGGCAGCGCTTCGAGGTGTTCTGCGCAACTTGTCACGGTGTGCTGGGCGACGGCGCGACCGTGGTCGCGGAGAAGATGGCGCTCCGCCTGCCCCCCAGCCTGCACGAGGATCGCATCCGCGCGTACCCGCCGGGCCGGGTGTTCCAGACCATCCGCGAGGGCTATGGCCTGATGCCGTCTTACGCCGTCCAGATCCCGGTACGCGACGCGTGGGGGGTCGTCGCGTACGTGCGCGCCCTTCAGCTCGCGCGCGGGGCCCGCGTCGCGACCTTGCCGCCCGACGTGCGAGCGCAGCTCGCGAAGGAGGCGCCGTGAACCCTCGCGCGATGATGATCCTCTCCCTGCTCTCGGCCGCCATCGGCCTCGTGCTGCTGTTCGTCGGGCTCCTGGTCGACGCGCCGCGCGCCTGGTTTTCGTATCTCGACGCCTGGACGTTCGGAGTGACCGTCTGCCTGGGCGCCCTCCTGCTCCTCATGACCGGGCATGCGGCGAAGGCGAGCTGGATGGTCGTGACACGTCGCGTGACCGAGTCGATCGTCGACGCGCTCCCCCTCTTCGTCGTCCTGTTCGTCCCGATCTGCTTCGCCCTCGGTCACCTCTACCCGTGGGCATCGCACGCCAAGGCCGCCAACCCCGAGCTCGCGCACGCCATCGAGCACAAGCGGGCCTACCTCAATACGCCGTTCTTCATCGTCCGCTCGGCGTTCTACTTCGTCGTCTTCGTCGTCATCGGAGGCCTGCTCCGGGCCTGGTCGAAAGCCAACGACGAGGCGCCCTCGATCGCGCTCGTGACGCGCATGCGGCGCCTGAGCGGAGGCGGTCTGCCCCTGGTCGGCCTGGCGGTCACGTGGGCGTCGTTCGACTGGACGATGTCGCTCCAGCCGGACTGGTACTCGACCATCTACGGCCTCTACTACTTCGCCGGCTCCTTCGTCGCCGCCATATCGCTCGTGGCGGTCATCCTCAACTGGGCGCGCGTCGGCCGCGTTCCGCAGGCCCGCGAAACGCCCGACCACGCGCAGGCGCTCGGGCGCGTGCTCTTCGCGATGGTGATCTTCTGGGCGTACATGGCATTCAGCCAGCTCCTCATTTACTGGATAGGCGACATCCCCGAGGAGGTCCGCTACTACGGGCTTCGCACGACGCGGACGTGGAGCGGCGTGACGTATGCGCTCGTCTTCGGGCACTTCGTCGTGCCCTTCTTCCTCCTCCTCAATCGGCACTGGAAGCGGCACCCCGCGTACCTCGCGAGCATCGGCACGTGGATGCTCGTCATGCACTACCTGGACGTGTACTGGCAGATCCTCCCCGTGCACGATCGCGCCGGCGTCCGGCCGCACTGGCTCGATCTGGCCGCGGTGCTCTTCGTCGGCGGCGCGTCCTGCGCGTGGATCCTGCGTCGCTACCTGACCGCCCCTCCCCTGCCGCTTCACGCACCCGAGCTCGCCGAGGGTCTCAACTACGAGGCCTCGGTATGACCGGCGTACTCGACTTCCACGTGCGGCAGGAGGCCGACCGCGTCGACTCGCGCAGCCTGCTTCACGTCGGCATCGCGAGCATCGTGGTCGGCGCGATCGGGGTCTTCTTCGCCGGGGTCATCCTCGCCATCGACATAGGCGGGCTGCAGGCGGACGAGGCAGGCCCCGAGGGCACGCGCGCGAGCGGACGGACTCTTTCGCAAGTCGAGCAGACCCCCATCTGGACGACGCGCGTGGGGCTCGATCTGCGCGAGAGGCAGCGCCACGACCTGCAGCGCTGGGGCTGGGTCGACCGCAAGGCGGGGATCGCCACGATCCCGATCGACCGCGCCATGGACATCGTGGCGAGCGAGACCTCTCGATGAACGATTTTCTTCGGGGATTGCTGAACCTCCCTGTCCAGGCGTCGACTTACGCGTGGGAGATCGATCTCCTGCACTATTTCGTGATCAGCGCGACGATGCTCGGCGCGCTCTTCGTCTTCTTGCTCGCGCTCTATTACCTCGTCCGGTACCGCCGGCGCGATTCCCTCCCGCTGACGCCCCGAGAGAAGACGGGAGTTCCGATGGAGATCACCATCATCGGGGGAATTCTGACGCTGTTTCTCGTCTTCTGGGTAGTCGGAGCGTCGCAATACAACCGGATGATGACGCCGCCCGCGAATGCCTTTCCCGTGTACGTGACGGGCAAGCAGTGGATGTGGAAATTCGAGTATCCCGACGGCCGCGCATCGCTGGATGTCCTCACGGTGCCCGCGAACCGGCCCATCAAGCTCGTGATGACGTCGCGCGACGTCATTCACAGCTTCTACGTGCCCGCGTTCCGCATGAAGCACGACGTCGTCCCGGGCCGCTATTACACGGCCTGGTTCGAGGCCAAGACGCCCGGCACGTACCCGATCGAGTGCGCCGAGTTCTGCGGCGTGTCGCACTCGCGCATGCTGGGCGACGTGCGCGTCCTCTCGGAGCCGGACTACGCGCGCTGGCTGGACGGCAAGCTCCCGCGAACGCGCGAAGGGTTCGCCGGGGAGGGCACGACGAGCGGCGGCGACCTCGTCGAGACCGGGCGCGAGGTCGCGTCGCGGCGGGGCTGCCTCAGCTGCCACAGCATCGACGGGCAGCCGTTCGTCGGTCCGACCTGGGCGGGCCTCTACGAGTCGCACGTCGCGCTGACGGACGGGCGGGATGTCATCGCCGACGAGGCCTACCTGACGCGATCGATGATGGACCCGCAGGCCGATATCGTCGCCGGCTACAAGGGGGTGATGCCGACGTACCGCGGCGCGCTCGAGGAGCCCGAGGTCGCGGCGCTGGTGGAGTTCATCAAGGCGCTGCGAAATCGACCGTTCCGCCCCGCCATCCAGCTCCCCGCCGTGTCAACCGCTCAACTCGGCGCAGCCGCAGGAGCCTAGGCCATGACGACCATCGACCTGGGCGTGATCCCGCTGCCTCACGAGCGCGGCCCGGCCGCGCGAAACCTACCTGAACGTCGCGCACACGGTGAAGTCGTGGCTGGTGACGACGGACCACAAGCGCATCGGCATCCTCTACCTGGTGACGACGATCTTCACGCTCTCGCTCGGGGGCGTCTTCGCCCTGGTGCTGCGGACCGAGCACCTGACGCCGGGCCGGACGATCATGGACGCCTACACGTACAACCGCATGTTCACGATGCACGGCATCGTCATGGTCTGGCTGTTCATGATCCCGTCCATCCCGACGGCGTTCGGCAACTTCCTCCTTCCGATCATGATCGGCGCGAAGGACGTCGCCTTTCCCCGCCTGAACCTCGCCAGCTATTACATTTACCTGGTCGGAGCCATCTGGGTCATCGTCGCGCTTGTGGATGGGCGGCTGCGACACGGGCTGGACCTTCTACGCGCCGTACAGCGCCCACTCGCCGAGCGCCGTCGTGCCGACGCGTGTTCGGCATCTTCATCCTCGGGTGGTCCACCATCATCACGGGCGTCAACTTCATCGTCACGACGCACACGATGCGCGCCAAGGGCATCACGTGGTTTCGGATGCCGCTCTTCGTGTGGGCCATCTACGGAGTCAGCATCATCCAGACGCTGGCGACGCCGGTGCTCGCGCTCTCGCTGCTCATCGTCGGCATCGATCAACTGGTTCGACTGGGGGCTCTTCGACCCCGCGCGCGGCGGCGACCCGGTGCTCTATCAGCACCTCTTCTGGTTCTACTCGCACCCCGCCGTCTACATCATGATCCTGCCGGCCATGGGGGTCATCAGCGAGATCGTCCCGACCTTCAGCCACAAGAACCCGGCGTCGTACAAGGCCATCGCGTACTCGACGCTCGGCATCGCGTTCGTCGGATTCGGCACGTGGGGTCACCACATGTTCGTCGCGGGCATCAGCCAGTTCGACGCCGGCGCGTTCGGCGTGCTCTCGATGCTCGTCGCCATCTTCAGCGCCATCAAGGTGTTCACCTGGGTGCTGACGATGCGCAGCGGCGCCGTGGCGGTGCAGACGCCGCTCATCTACTTCTTCGCGTTCCTCTTCCTCTTCGTGTTCGGCGGGATGACGGGCGTCGCCGTCGCGACGCAGAGCCTCGACGTGCACTGGCACGACACCTACTTCGTCGTCGCCCACTTCCACTTCATCATGGTCGGCGGAACGCTCACGGCGTGGCTCGCCGCGCTGCACTACTGGTTCCCGAAGATCACCGGCCGCATGTACCCCGAGCGGTGGGGGATCGTCGGCGCGACGCTCGTCTTCGCCGGCTTCTTCATGACGTTCTTTCCCCAGTTTCTGCTCGGCAACGGGGGAATGCCCAGGCGCTACTACTATTACCGATCCGCAGTACCAGGCGCTGCACGTAATCTCGACGGTGGGCTCGTGGATCCTCGGCGCGTCGATGCTCATGACGCTCGGGTACCTCATCGTCGCGTGCTTCACCGGAGAGCGCGCGCCGGCCAACCCCTGGGATTCCCGGAGCTACGAGTGGTACACCGCGTCGCCGCCGCCCAAGCACAACTTCGCCGCAGAGCCGGTCTTCGTGCTCGACCCGTACGACTACAGCGTCCCCTTTCCCGGCGAGCTGAAAAGCTGAGAGCGAGGAGATGCCCCGATGCAGGTCGCCGAATATTTCGAGGACATGGAGAAGCAGGCGCACGCGGCGCGCCTGGGAATGTGGGTGTTTCTCGGGAGTGAAGTGCTCTTCTTCTCGGGCCTCTTCGCGCTCTACACGGCCTACCGGATCGAGCATCCGTACGGATTCGGCGTGGGCGTCGAGCACAACACCATCGCGTGGGGCTCGGTGAACACCGGGGTCCTGCTCGTCAGCAGCTACACGGTCGCGATGGCCGTACACATGCTCCGCCAGGGCAAGAATCGCGCGTCGCGCCGCTCTCCTCTGGGCCGACCATCTGCTCGGCCTGGCGTTCCTCGCCATCAAGAGCGGCGAGTATGCCAAGCACTTCCGCGACGGCATCTACCCGGGAGGGTGCGGGCGACTTCTTCCACGAGCACCCCGACCCCGGGACCAAGATGTTCTTCACGCTCTATTACTGCATGACCGGCTTGCACGCGATCCACGTATTCGCCGGGATGTGCGTCCTCGGGTTCTTGCTGTGGAAGGTGCACCGGCGCGACATCGGAGCGTGGGCGCCGCACCCGCTCGCCGTGGGGGCCGTCTACTGGCACCTCGTCGACGTCATCTGGATCTTTCTCTGGCCGCTCTTCTACCTCATTCCCGGAGCCAGTCCGCCGTCATGAGCGCCACCGAGCCGGGATTCCCGACACGCGCGGCAGAGCAGGGCGCGTCCGCCCGCGCGCTGACGTACGCGCTCATCGCGCTCCTCCTCCTCGCCGGGCTGAGCCTGGTCCTGCGTTTCGCGCACCTCGGGAGCTATAGCTTTCTCGCGGCCCTCGTCATCGCCGCCGTCAAAGCGGTGATCGTCGCGCTTGTCTTCATGGAGTTCTGGCACGAGAAGCCCACGGTGCGCTTCGCGTTCGCCGCGGGGCTATCGCTCTTCGCGCTGCTCCTGAGCCTGATCGTGGCCGACATCCTCACGCGAGCCATCCCGCCGCTGAGCAACCCACCGGGAACCGCACAGCGCTATCACGGGTAGCGAGCGCGCCAGCTCACTGGCACAGCGGCACGCTGATGCACTGCCAGGTGCCGGAGCTCGTCGAGTAGGCGCACGCAGGGGAGCCGGGATTCGCGGAATCCATCGGGCAGTCCGCGTCGTTGACGCACGGGTCGGACGGGGTGTGGCAGTAGTAGCCGGCCACGGTGGGAACGCAGCTCGCCGCGGGCGATGGCGAGCAGTAGCCGGCCGGGCCGCAGTCGGCGTCGACACGGCAATTGCCCCGCACGCAGGAATTGCCCCAAGTGCCCAGTTCGGCCGTGCCGTGGCACGCGCACGCGCTCCCTGCCCCGCAGTCGGTGTCATGCTGGCATATGTCGTACGTGCAGATGCAGCCGGGGATGGGGCCCGACGGCACGCACCGCCCATTCATGCCCTGAGTGCAAGCGGAGTCGGTGGTGCACTGGCCGCCGCCGCTCCCGGCGCTGCACTGACCCGCGGGAGACGGCATCGAGCACGGCGAGTCGCCGGTCCGATGATTGACCGGGATGCGCCCCGCGTCGGCTCCCCCGCCCCCGCTCGACGAAGTGCTCGACCCTCCGCTCGAGGAGCCGCTGGAGGAACCACTCGCCGAACCGCTCGAGGAGCCGCTCGAACCGCCACCGCTCGAGCAGCCACCGCTCGTGGAACCGCTGCTCGACGAGCCGCTGCCGCCGGATCCTCCAGAGCTGCTCGTCGTCCCGCCGTCCCCGTCGTGCGCTCCGCCCAGCGTGGCTCCCCCGCATCCCCCGAGGAGGAACAGGAACACCAGAGAACGAGGATTGGACTTTCGCATGAGCCGCAATCTACGCCGGGCTCCGCGTGCAACGCATGCGCGACGTGGCGCGCACGCTCGACCCGGCGGAGCGCGACGTCTCCGCCTCCGATGCGTCACTCTGCGTCACACCCGCTCCGCCGATCCGAAAACCGGAGCTCAGCGGAACGCCTCACGCTCCAAGCATGCCGGCTGCAAACGATACCTCCGCGTGCAGCCCGTCCGCGCCGGAGCAGACGCAGGCGAGCCGCGCCCCCGCTCGGAGCGCGTCGCGCTGGCCGTCATCACCGGGCTGGCGTTTGTGCTCGTCGCGTGGATGGCGGCGCCGCTCCTCGTCGGGCTCGCGCTGGGCACCGTGATGGGCTTCACGGCGCAGCCGCTGCAGGCTCGGCTGTCCTCGCGCCTTCGGCAGAGGCGCAGCCTGGCCGCGGCCTTGGTCACGCTGCTCGGCGGGCTCGCCATGGCGGGCGGCGGCTTCGGGCTCCTCTGGGTGTTCGTCCGGGAGATCGGAGCCGCGGTGGCACTCGCGGAGCGCGCCGTCGCCGGCGGGGCCCAGGCGGTGGTGGGGCCCCGGCTTGCGCACCTGCTCGCGTCGCTCGGCATCGAGCACGAGGCCGTCGTGGCCCGGCTACGCGAGGAGCTCGGCAAGCTCGCGAACCTGGCGGCGCAAGGCGCGGGGCTGCTCGTGCAGTTCTCGGCGAGCGCCCTGCTCACGATTGTCGTCGCCCTTTGGACGATGTATTACGTGCTGCTCGACTGGCCTCGCATCGCGCGCCACCTCGAGCGGCTGCTCCCGCTCGACCCGCGCGACACGCGCGCGCTGGTGGACGAGTTTCGCAAGGTCGGGCGTCGAGCGTTCATCGCGACCGTGGTGTGCGCGATTGTACAGGGCACCGTCGCCGGGATGGGCTTCGCGCTGTTCGGAGTGCCGCAGCCGTTCGCGTGGGGAGCGCTCCTCGCGCTTCTGTCGTTCATTCCGGTCGTCGGAACGCTCGTCGTATGGGTTCCTGCCGCCGTGTGGCTCCTGACGACGGGCCACCTCGTCCGCGCGCTGCTCTTGACCGCCTGGTGCCTCTTGCTCGTCATGGCCGCCAACGATTACTTCATTCGACCGCGGCTCGTCGGCCGGGGCGGTCAGGCCCACCCGCTGCTGATGCTCGTGGCGCTTCTGGGCGGCATCTCCGTGTTCGGCGTCGCCGGCGTCATCGTCGGCCCCATCGTGGTGGCGCTCTTCGTCGCGAGCGCGCGCATCTACGAACGCGAGCGGGACGCGGAGCTGGAGGCCCGAGCTGACGATGGGGCACGCCTGGTGCAACGCACGAGCGCGCACGACGCGCAGGAGGACGCCCCTGCCGAGGCGTCCATCGGAGGTCGACGGCACATGAAAAAGCTCAGCGGAAAGCGCGTGGCCATCCTGGTGTGCGACGGGTTCGAGCAGGTGGAGCTCACCGAGCCGCGCCTCGCCCTCGAGGACGAGGGAGCCGAAACGGTCGTGGTCTCGCCGTCCCCGGGCCGCGTGAAGGCGTGGAAAATGACCGACTGGGGAAAGAAGATTCCCGTCGACGTGCCGCTCGCGCAGGCCGACGCGAGCCACTACGACGCGCTCGTTCTGCCCGGCGGTGTCATGAACCCGGACAAGCTGCGGCTGCACCCGGACGCCATCACCTTCATTCGCGCGTTCGCCAGCGCGGGCAAGCCCATCGCCGCCATTTGCCACGGCCCGTGGACGCTCATCGACGCCGAGTGCGTGCGCGGCAAGATGGTGACGTCGTGGCCGTCCCTCCGGACGGACCTGCTGAACGCGGGGGCGAGCTGGGTCGACGAGGAGGTCGTGCGCGACGGGATGCTCGTGACGAGCCGCAAGCCCGCAGACCTCCCGGCGTTCAACCGGCGCATGATTGAGATGTTCGCGGAGACCCCGCTGCGTGAGCGCGCGGTGGCCGCGCAGGCGCAGCCCCACGCGTAGCGGGCGCCCCCTTTACATCAGGCGCCGCATGTCGTATGAGCCGCGCGGGAGCCAAGCCGTTGAAACTCGCGGGCGTCGTCGCCGTGCATCGGAGAGTCGTGGCCTGCTGGGCGGGGCTTCTGCTCGCGTCGGCCAGTGCGTCGTGCGGCGGCGGCCCCGAGGGGCTGCACGACGGCGCCGAAAACAAGGAAGTGGACCCCGTCGCGAGCCCGGCTCCCGCCGCGCCAGCCACGAGCGGGGATAGCCCCGTGGCCCAACCGGCGGACTGCTGGAACGTCGCCGAAGGGTGCCACTGCACGACCCAAGGCGAGGTCGTGACCTGCCAGGGGCGCCGCTACAATTTCGGCGACTACGTGACGTGCGCCGGCGAGCGCGAATGCGTGAACGGCGCCTGGGGACCGTGCATCGCGACGCACTTCGTGACGAAGTGACGGGAGTCGACCCGCTCACCTGGCTTCGGAAATCTCACGGAGCAACTGGTCGCAGCGCTCGCGCGTAGTCGGCTTCGCGCAGCCTATGCGCACCCGTCCACCGACAAGCGTGGCGGGGAGAACCACCTCGTAGGCAAGCCAGTACTCGGATTCCTCTCCTCGAAAGGGAGGAAAGCTCGGAGTGGGCCTCGAGGCTGCACACCCGCGAGCGCAAACGCGAGGCCGAAGATGAGCGGCCTCCGCACCGAGAGGGATTGCAACGACTCGGGGCGGAACGATTCGCTCTCGGCGAACGAACCGGCGATGAAGGACGCTCCGAAATGCGGACCTCGTAGCCCGAGGGAACGACCCAAGGTGGCCCGTCCGAGCTCTACCGTCTCGCTGGCCCCGCGCGCGTCGCCCTCGCCCCCGCGCTGCGGCTGCTTGCGACGCGTCGCCGCGCGAAAGCACCAGCCGCGACGACCATCAGCAGCGAAAAGAGAGCGTCGGACGCATAGCGCCGTGCGGGTGGAACCGGGGGCAACATCACAGTGTTGCGTATCGATGCTCCGAATCGCGTTATGAAAAAGGGACGAATTCTGGATGCGAACCCGCACCGACTGAGCGCGCCCCTATCGAGTTTCCCGGGGTTTGTTGCGTCTCTCGGCGTCTCTCGGCGCGACGCCATGCCGCCCAGCTGATGGCATGGCACCTGCTGCGCGCCGGCCCGAAAGCCCGCTTATCGGATTGGGGCCTAGGAGCACGTTATGGACAGGGGGCCTCCTTTTTTCACGCTCACGGCGTTCGTCTCGCTCGCGGTAGCGGCATGCAGCTCGGCCTGCGCGCGCGGCATCGCACTGGACTGGAACGACGACATCGGTGACGCCAGCAGCGGCGGCATCGGGAAGGGCCCGGCCCCGGGGCATGACAGCGGTTTCGCAGTACCGGCCGACGATGGGGGCGTCACGGGGTCGCTCGGGGGCGACGGCGCGACGGGCGGCTGCAAGGGTCTCGCGTGCCAGATTCACGCCTGTCCCAAAACCGGGACCGCCGACACCACGATTAGCGGCAAGGTTTACGATCCGGCGGGGAAAAACCCACTCTACGATATCGCGGTCTTTGTTCCCAACGCGCCGCTCAAGCCATTTTCCCCGGGCGCGGGCTGCTACGCGTGCGGGGACCTGTACTCGGGCGATCCGGTCGCAACGGCTCTCACCGACGCGTCGGGCAGCTTCACCATTCCGAGAGCGCCCGACGGCGCGAACATTCCGCTCGTCGTCCAGATAGGCAAGTGGCGCAAGCAATACACGATCCCCAGCGTCGCCCCCTGCGTCGACAACCCGCAGCCCGACGGCTCGCTCCGCCTTCCTCACAACCATACGGATGGCGATATCCCCGACATCGCGATCTCGACCGGATCCTACGACTCGCTCGAGTGCCTCCTGGAGCGAATCGGGCTCGATGCCGGCGAGTACGCAGTCGGCGCCAGCCCGTCCGGCAAGATTCACATCTTCGAGGGAACGCCGAAAGGAGCCATTCCCAACACGTCGCCCCCCGCTCCCCGGAGCTCCGCGGCCCTGTGGGACACCATGTCCGACCTCATGAAGAACGACATCGTGATCCTTTCCTGCGAGGGACGCGAGCCCAGTAGCATGAACCAGCAGGCGCTCTACGACTACACGGCCGCGGGCGGCCGCGTGTTCGCCTCGCACTGGCACTACGCATGGTTCAACAGCGGGCCCTTCGGCGCCGCGAGCCTCGCGACGTGGAAGACCGGGACGCAAAACATCGGCGACCTCAACGCGACGATCGTGACGACGCTCTTCAACGGGAGCCCCTTCCCCAAGGGCCTGGCGATGAAGCAGTGGCTCGGCAATGTCGGCGCGCTCGGCGTCGCGGGGGCGCCCCCCGGCGAGCTTCCCATTCTCGCGGCGCGCCACAATGCCGACGTCGCCGCGACCAACACGCCTTCGCAGCCGTGGATTCTTACCAATCCGGCCTCGTCTCCGCCTGGTGTCACCGAGTACTTCTCCTTCGACACGCCTCCGGGAGTGCCCGTCAGTCAGCAGTGCGGCCGCGTCGTCTTCAGCGACCTGCACGTGGGCGCCGCGGCAAACGACTACCCCACGACACCGGTAGTTCCCACGGGCTGCGCCGTGGCCGACCTGGCGCCGCAAGAGAAGGCACTCGAGTTCATGCTGTTCAATCTCTCCTCGTGCCTGACGCCCGTCAATCTTCCGCCGCAGCCGCCTGCGGTCAACGCGATGTGAAGGCGTCGCGGAGCCAGCGCGCCTGGTCAAGCAGCCGCCGACTCCTGGCGCGGGTCGCGACCTCGTCACGGGGTTGGGCGTCCCCGGCACGAAATGCTGCGGCTGCCCCGACACGGGAACCGGAGAGGCCGGACAGGGCGACGGCGCCGCCCGCGAAGCGGATGCCAGCAGCGGCAAGGGCTCCGGACAGACGTGCACGCCGGGCGCTTCGGACTGCGCGGCCGGCCTGACGTGCTGCGCGTGTCCCCTCCCGAATTGCACGGCACCGCCGACCTGCGAGCAGGTCGACCCGCACGGGATTTGCCCCGGCTGACCCGACCGTGCCGCGATGTGCCGGGACGGGGCGCGGCTGTCGCCGGATAGGCCGTCGGCCCATGTCCGCAACGGCATCGGCACGCTCAAGGGGCGTCGAACCGGTACTCCGTCTGGCGAGCGCTCGACCGTTCGCCAAAGCGCTCGCAGAACGCGTTCAGCCTCGCGTAGTCGGCGACATCCATGACCTCGCGAAACGGAAGGTGCGTCACGACGCAGAAGAGCGCCGCCTCCACGAAGCTGATCAGGCGATCGGCAGGGAGGACCTCGAGGAGACGATCGACGCAGTCGTCCAGGTAGCGGAGGCTGTTCTCGAGGCTTCGCTGGATTTTCGGCGGAACGAGGCGCGCGTCGCCGGCCACCTTCGCCATGATCAAGGACACCTCGGACGACATCACGTGGAGCGTCATCTCCTCGGCGTTGGCGACGAGACGATGCTCCAGCTCTCCGCGGAGCACGACCCGGGAGCGCGCCGGCGACCGGCGAGCCAGCTCGCGACAGATGTTCTCGGTCCCGTAGAGAGGGCCGTCACCGTCCAGGAGCACCGGGACCTTGAGCGCAGGATTGCCCGCATAGGTCGCCGGGGCCGTCGACGTCATGTCGAACACGGGACGGAACGAGTGGGGCACGGCGAGCTCGATCGCGAAGACGCGCGCCGTTCGCGTGAAGTGAGAGCTGCTTCGGCCTAGAGAACGAGATCGGTCATCGTGGCCTCCGGGCGGGCGGCGGCGTCGCAATGCCGCGGGCTGTCCCCCGGGACGATGGCCTGCTCGTCGCGAGGGAGCAAGCTATCGCTCCAGCCTGAAGTGCCCGGCGGCCCGGCGTTACGAGATGGCTCCTGGGGCAACGCCGCGCGATGCTATGCACCCCCGTGAATGCTCGGCGACTCCCCCGCCTCCGCCCTGCCGTCGGACCCGAGCTCCCCGATCCGTTTTTCGCCTGAGCTGCCCATCTCCGCGCGCGTTCGAGACATCGCCCAGGCCATCGACGAGCACCCTGTCGTCATCGTCGCCGGCGCGACCGGGTCCGGGAAGACCACGCAGCTCCCCAAGATTGCCCTGGCGATGGGACGCGGCGTCCACAAGATGATCGGCGTCACGCAGCCGCGGCGCATCGCAGCCACCAGCGTCGCCGCGCGCGTGGCCAGCGAGATTGGCACCCCCGTGGGCACGGACGTCGGCTACCAGGTGCGCTTCGACGACCGCACCTCGCCGGCGACGTACGTGAAGTTCATGACCGACGGCATTCTCCTCGCCGAGATCCAGGGCGACCGGCACCTTCGCCGCTACGACACGATCGTCGTCGACGAGGCGCACGAGCGGAGTCTCACGATCGACTTTCTGCTCGGGTGGCTGAAGAGAATCCTGCCCGAGCGACCGGACCTGAAGGTGATCGTGAGCTCGGCGACGCTGGAGACCGGACGCTTTTCGGAGTTCTTCGGCGGGGCGCCGGTCATCAAGGTCGAGGGCCGCACCTTCCCGGTGGACGTCCTTTACGAGCCGCCGCCCGACGACGTCGATTCCGCTGCGGGGGTCGCCGACGCGGTCGTCAACGTGACGTCGCTCGACCCGCGGGGAGACATCCTCGTCTTTTTGCCGGGCGAGCGGGAGATCCGCGAGACCGAAGGCGAGCTCCGAGCGAGGAATCTTCGCCATACCGTCATCCAGCCGCTCTACGCGCGTCTGGCCGCGGCGGACCAGGGCAAGGTGTTCGCGAGCATCCCGCAGCGGCGCATCGTCCTGGCGACCAACGTGGCCGAGACGTCGTTGACGATCCCCGGCATCGTGTACGTGATCGACACGGGCGTGGCTCGCCTGTCACGCTACGATCCGCGCTCGGGCACGACGCGCCTGCAGATCGAGGGCATCTCGCAGGCGAGCGCAGACCAGCGCAAAGGGCGCTGCGGCCGGGTGCGCGACGGCATCTGCGTGCGCCTCTACGACGAGGCGAGCTTCACCGGCCGCCCGGCCTTCACCGATCCCGAGATCAAACGGACGGGCCTCGCCGGCGTCATCCTCCGTATGAAGTCGCTTGGGCTCGGGGAAGTGGAGGACTTTCCGTTCCTCGACCCGCCGCAACCGCGGTCGATCACCGAGGGATATCGCGTCCTCGAGGAGCTCGGCGCCATCGACCCGCATCGCGCTCTGACGCCGCTGGGCGCGCGCCTGGCGCGCTTCCCGGTCGACCCGCGGATCGGCAGGATGATCCTCGCGGGGGCCGACTTCGGGTGCCTGCGCGAGGTCCTCGTCATCGCCGCGGCCTTGAATCTCCAGGATCCTCGCGAACGACCCCGCGAGGCGCAGCAGAGAGGCCGACGACGCCCACCGCCGCTTCCGGGACGAGCGCTCGGACTTCGTCGGTCTGCTTCGGTTGTGGGCGTTCGTGCGGGAGGCGGAGAGCAAGGGCACTTCCCATTTGCGGCGCACCTGCAAGGAGAGCTTCCTGTCCTTCCCGCGCGTTCGCGAGTGGGGGGAGCTCCACCGCCAGCTCGAAGACGTCGTCCAGGAGCTCGGGCTCGTCAAGGCCGATGGGGGACCGCGACGGCGATCGTCCGGCCGCGGAGCGGTTGCGTCGATCGAGACCGAACCCGGCGACGCGCTCCACTGCGCGCTGCTCACCGGTCTCCTCTCGAAGATCGGCCAGTATAACGCCCAGAGCCGCGCGTACGTGGGCGCGCGGCAGACCCGGTTCGCGCTTCACCCCTCTTCGTCGCTCGCCCGCAAGCCCCCCGCGTGGGTCATGGCGTTCGAGCTCGTCGAGACGACGCAGCTCTTCGCGCGTATGGCCGCGAAGATCGAGCCGGAGTGGCTGCTCGAGGCGGCGCCGCACCTCTTGAAGCGCAGCTATTCCGATCCGCACTGGTCCGAGAAGTCCGCGCGCGCATCCATCAAGGAGCACGCCACGCTCTTCGGCCTTCCCGTCTTTCGCGACCGCAGCGTGGACTACGCCTCCGTCGCCCCCGCCGAGGCGCGGCGCATGTTCCTCGACCACGCGCTCGTGCGCGGCGAGTACCGCACGCGCGGCGCGTTTCACGAGAAGAACCGGGAGCTCATCGCGTCGGTGGCACGGCTGCGCGACAAGGCTCGGCGAAGTGACATGCTGGCGGACGACGACGCCCTGGTCGCGGTGTTCGATCGCCGCGTCCCCGCGCACGTCGTCAACGGCCAGACGTTCGAGGTGTGGCGCGAGACCGCCGAGAAGGAAGACCCCCGCGCGCTCCTCCTCACGATGGACGACATCCTCGCGAGCGACCCCAGCCTCGTGCCCGCCGATTACCCCGACAGCGTGACGCTCCACGGGGCCACCATCCCCGTGACCTACCGGTTCGATCCGTCGGCCGACGACGACGGCATCACGCTCTCGGTTCCGCTCGTCCTCTTGCCGCAGCTCGATCCCGGCGAGCTCGATTGGACGATCCCCGGGTGGCACAAGGAGAAGATCGCGGCGCTCTTGTACGAGCTGCCGCGCGGGCTGCGCCGCGACCTTGGCTCGATTCCGGAGCTCGCGGAGCTCCTCGCCGGCGAGCTCGTCCCCTTCCGCGGGCCGATGATCCCGGCGCTCGCGGCGGCGATTGCGTCCGCGTGCGGAGTCGAGTTGCCCGAGGGCGCGCTCCGTCCGGACGCGGTGGCTGCGCATCTCCGGCTCACCTGCCGCATCGTCGGCGAGGGGGGCAAAGCCGTCGCCCAAGGCAAGGACATCGCCGATCTGTGGAGGCGCTACGGGGCGACCGCCCGCGAGGCGTGGAAGGACAAGGAGCCGGCGCCGAGCTGGGAGCGAAAAGGCGTCGTGGCCTGGGACTTCGGCGACCTCGTGCCCTACGTCGCGCGCCAGGTCGCAGGCATGGAGGTCCGCACGTATCCGGCGCTCGTCGATCGCGAGGCGTCGGTGGATTCGACGCTCCTCGAGTCGTCGGCGGCCGCGGAATCGGCGACGAGGGCAGGTGTGCGGCGATTGCTCACGCTCGCGGCGCGCCGGGACCTCTCCGCCGTCGCGCCCCGGAGCCCGCCTGCGTTCGCGCGCCCGAGCGGCGCCTCGCCGTCGCGGGCGGACCACGACGCCTTCCGCGCGATGGTCCTGGCGCGCATCGTGGACGACGCGTTCCGCCTCGGACAGGGAGCGCCACTCCCGCGGACGCAGCGCGAGTTCGAAGACCTCGTCGCCACTGGCGTGCCCCGGGTCGCCACGTCGTTCCGCGTCTTCGCCGACGCCATCGCGCGCGCGTCGGCGGAGCTCGATGCGACGCTGCAAGCGCTCCGCAGCGCGACGAAGCACCCGGGCGCGAAGCTGGCCATCGCCGAGATTCGCGGGCAGCTCGAGCTGCTCTTCCCGGCCGACCTCCTCGCATCCGTACCGCTCGCGACGCTCGAGCACTTCCCGCGCTACCTACGCGCCGCGCAGACGCGCCTCGGCCGGGCCATCGCCGATCCGCGCAAGGACTCCGAGAAGCTCGCTCCGCTCGCGCCGTTGTGGGCCGCCTTCCTCGCAAGGCTACCGACCTTGCGCGACCAGGAGACCGCCCGAGCGCTGCGATGGTCGTTCGAGGAGCTGCGCGTGGCGATCTTTGCGCCGGAGCTGAGGACTCCTGCGCCGGTCACCGTCGCGATGCTGACAGCCGCGGTCGGCGCGTTGCGGTGAGCGTCGCGTGCGCCTTCCACTCGGCCCGTCCGCTCACTTCACGGTGCCGAGGTCGACGAACGCGTGATCGACCATCACGACGAACGGCCGCTCCTCGAATGTCAGCCCGCCGTGGCCGTCGTGGTCGATGATCTCGAGCTTGCCCATGCCGTAGCCCATCGGCCCCCGCGAGAAGTAGTGCGCTTGCAGCTTGTAGGGAGTCGCTCGCTCTCCCCTGGGCAGGCGGACCGTGAAGCACTCGGGCCCGTAGCCCGTGGTCACGTCGGCGTACAGGTCGCCTCCGCTCGGCAGGTGCCGCGCGCCGTAGAACGCGTGCCCGCCCTGCGCGTCGTGGACGTGGAAGTCCACGTCGTTCGCGTCGGTCTCCCAGTTCAGCACGAAGCGAATCGACGGCGCGTCCTCGACCGTTCCCCCCGCGCTCCTCAGGCGCGCAAGGACATCGCTCTTGCGGCCGGGCTCGGCCTTCATCCACGCCGCGGCGACCAGGCCCAGGTCCTCGCGCAGGATCTGATCGACGCCAGCGAAGCGTCCGGGCGGGTATCGCTGCGCCAGACCCGCCACCAGAATCTCGAAGGCCACGGCGTACTCTCCGCGTCGGACGCGGGCGAATGCTGCGAGGCGGTGGCTGGCAGGGTGATCGGGCCGGTCGCGGCGTGCCTTGTCGAACGTGTCGATCGCGAGGTCCGAGGCGGCCTTGCCCTTCACGTGCTCGAGCCGCTCACCCGCGAAGCGGCGCAGGTCCGCGCGCGACGCGAACAGGTCGATGATGGACCCGTACGCGCGCGCGGCAGTCGTCGCGTCAGCGCTGGCCTCGGATGACTCGCCGAGCGCCACGAGCGCGAGCACGTCGCCCGGGGCCGACGCCTGCCACGACGAGGCCACCTCGAGCGCCCCCGCTGTGTCGCCGCGCGCGAGGCGATCCTTGACCTGCTTGAATTGCCCGGTGAACGGTTCGGGGCCTGCCTTATCCTGCGCGACGGCAGCGGGCGCCGTGGCCGCCCTGGTCGACCGCGCGGGGGCCAGCGCCATTCCCCTGCCCGTTCCACCACCCCCTTCGCCGCTGCCCGAGAGCCCCTGGAGCCCCGCGAACCCGGCAGGAGCGGCCGGGCGCGCAGCCGGAGCCGGCGCGCTCACGGTGGCGTTCGCGTGGAGCGCCCCCATTCCGAAGCTTTCGGCCTCCGAGTCCATGAGCCCATCGCGCGGCGGCGCGGGCCGCTTGGTCGCGTCTGCGCGCGGGTTCCCCATCGACCCTTCCTCTTCCTTCGCGCGTGTGCCGGTGCCCCCGGCATTCTCGGCGCCCGGGGCCACGGGCCCACGAGCCAGAACGGCTTCGCGGCGATCCGCCGCGATCTTGGACGCGAACGGAGCAAGCTCCCCTCGCCGGGTCCACGCGAGCCGGCCGTCGGTCACCGTGAGAATGTCCGCCAGCGCGCGCCTGTCGATGTGAAAGCGCGCGTAGTCCTGGTCGGTCTCGAGCACGAGCAGCGCGGTATACGCGGAGAGCACGCGATGCCCGGTCGACAGAGCGACGATCGCGTTCTCGAGCTCGAGGCTCTTTCCATGGTCGCGCTCCTGCTCCTCGAGGCTCGCGATCTTCGCCTGCGCCCAGGCGCGCTCTACGAGCGGCCGCTCCACCGGCACCGCGTCGAGCACGCGCGGCTCGCCCCCCGCGACCTTCACGCGCACGGGCGACCCCGAGGCGACCTCGGCGTAAACGAGCACCTCGTCCCCCGGCTGCACGCCGTCGAGGCGCGTCGGGTACGACCAGGTCGCCCCGTCGACCGACACGGCCACGTCGGACCGTGTCCCCGCCTCGAGGCGCCTCGCCATCGCCGCCGCTCCGTCCGTCGCCGGGACGACCACCCCGTCGTGCGCGAGGCCTGCCGCCACGAGCTTGCGCGCGAGAGCGTCGTCCCGCAGGCCCCCTACCGCGACGACGTCGAGCCGCTGGACCCCACCCTCCTTGAGCGCGGCGGCCGCCGTCGCCAGCTTGGAGGCGTCGTCCTCTCCCGCCGTCGGGACCGCGTCGGTCACGAGGACCACGCGGGTCGCGCCCGTGCGCTTCGCCTCGCCGTTCGCCCAGGAGAGTGCCTTCTCGAGGTTCGACGCGCCGAGCGCGCGCCGGGACGTGATGCGATCGATCTCGGCCTGTCCGAAGCGGCTCGCGTCCCCCTCGTAGACGGGCGCGACTTCCTGATCGAAGGCAGCCACGCTCACGGGGAGCTCGCCGCCACGCCGCGCCGCCAGCCCGTGCAGGAGCGCCTGCACCGAGCGCAGCTCCGCGCCTAGGCCCAGCGCACGCGACGCGCTCGTGTCGATCAGCACGACGGCACGCTCGACGGGCTCGGGGAGCGCCTCGGCGACCGGCCGCACGCGCGCGACGACGAGATGGCCCGCGCGGATCGCCTCCGGTCCGCGACGGGGCGCCCCCGTGCCCTCCAGCACGAAGTCCTGCGCCGGGACGAAGCGCTCCTCGTGCATCCGCCGCGGCGAGACCCCCTCCCCGCCGACCGACACGTCGAGCTCGCCGAGCTCCGGCAATCCGCGGAGGGGGAGTGCGTACGGCGCACCCGCCACGATCTCCTGCCCGTAGCCGATGACGATCTCCTTCCTGCCGCGGGGCGGGATCGGGAACACGCGGGCGGTGAACTCGTTGCCCGCGCCGCGCTCGAGCAGCGCTGGGTCCTGGTTCCGGTGCAGCGCGTCCTCGTACGCGACCCGCGCCCGCTCCTTCGGGACGACCTCGCCCTCCTGCCATGCGCCCTCGATCTTCATCGCGAACCGGCCGAGGCTCGCCCCCTGGGGGAGGACCATCTTGAAGGTGCCCTCGCGGACCCGGTTCTCCGGGTTGTCGAACGCGAGCTTCACCTCCGTGTAGGCGAGAGGCCCCTCGATGACGGCGCTGGCGCGCAGCGAGGCGATCGCGAGGCCGCTCCCGTCGGACGCCGTGAGGCTCACGGGAGGGCCTTCGACGGTTCGCTCGACCATCCACGGCCCGGACCTGGCCGGGTCGTCCCGCGTGGCGAGTTCGCCGCCCGGGGACGGGTCCGTGACCGCAGGGTCCGTGTCGCCCTCGTGCGTCACGGGAACGGGGCCTACGGGGTGCGCGCGGGTGGAGAGAGCTACGAGGAGGCAGCCGGTGCCCCCGATGAGAGCCGGGACGAGGAGCGCTGGTCGCATCGTGAATCCTCAGACGTACGGACAGAGCAATCGGTCTTGGGTTCCCTCCATTCGCCATGGCGAGCCGCGCGGGACTATCCTTCCCCGCGTGAGCCGCATTCGCCCCCTCGTCGACGCGCTGTGCTCGCCTGCGTGCGCGGGGCGCCGCTCGGGTACGCCCGAGGGGGAAGCCGCGCGCGCCGTGGTGATGCGCGCGCTGCGCGAGGCGGGTCTCGACCCGTTCGAGCAGCCGGCGCCCGGGTGCGGCGGCGCGAACGTCCTGGCGACGATCGCAGGAGACGACCCGCGCTACGTCGTCGTCGGCGCGCACTTCGACCACCTCGGCAAGTCCGGCGCGGATGCCTACTGGGGAGCCGACGACAACGCCGCGGCCGTCGGCGTTCTCGTGGAGGTCGCCGCGGCCGTCGCCCGCGAGCGGCAGGGGCGCGGCGTCGTCATCGCCGCGTTCGACGGTGAAGAGCCGCCGTTCTTCGCGACCGACGCGATGGGCTCTCAAGCGTTCCTCGCGAATCCGCCCGTGCCGCGCGCGGCGATCGACTTCATGGTGTGCATGGACCTCGTCGGCCATCGTCTCGGGCCCGAGGGCCTGCCCGACGAGGTCGGCCTGTCGCTGTTCGCGCTCGGTGGCGAGCGCAGCGCCGGTACGCGCGAACTGGTCCACGGACTCGCGCGCGCGGAGGGAGGACTCGTCGTGCGCCCGGCGGACGCGGACATCATCCCGCCGCTGTCCGATTACGAGCCGTTCTGGCGGGCGCACGTGCCTTTTCTCTTCCTCAGCGCGGGACGCTCGCGCCTCTACCACACGCCCGAGGACACGCCCGAGAAGCTCGATTACCCGAAAATCGAGGCGACGGCGCGGTGGCTGACGCGCTTCGTTCGCGCGACGCGCGTGCGGCCTGGGCCCATTGCGTTCGAAGACGGCGGACGCGACGACGCCGGAACGCTCGACGAGATCGCCGAGGTCGTGCGCTCGTTGAGCGCGCGTCACGCCGACGCGGAGATGGCCCTTCGCTACGTGACCGCCCTGCGCGCGGCCTGCGACGCATCGGGCCGGCTGCCCGAGGCGCGCCGGGCGGAGCTGACGAGCATCGTCGGCATGATCGAGTCGCGCCTGGCGTAAGATTCGGTCGTGACTCACGCCAAGCTGATCCTCCTCGTCGCCCTGGCGGCAGCCGCGGCCGGCCTGTCGGCGGGCTGCGGCGGTTCGCAGAGCCCGCCCGCGTCGCCCGTCGCGCAGGACACCGCATCCATCCAGTCGCGGCTCACGGCCGGACCGTGGAGACTCGTCGACTACCGCCCCGACGTGGCGCTCGAACCCATGCTGCAGGCCATGCTCGCCGCGCAAGTCCGCACCATGGTCGTGCGCTTCGACGGGCGCTCGCTCAGCGCGCAGTCGCCCACGCTGCAGGTCAACCGCCCGTACACGGTAGAGAACGCGGCAGGCCCCCTGTTCGACCTGGTCTCCCCGGACATGCAGGGCGGCGGCACGCTGCGATCGCGGTGCCAGGTGAGCGAAGACGGGCGCCTCGTCACGTTTCACGCGGAGACCGAGCCGTGGGCCGGGACCGGCACGCTCGCGCGCGAATGAGCGCGAGCGTCACAGGCAGCGCGGCGTGGGGAACGCGAAGGTGACGTCCTTGACCTCGGTCTGGTAACCGCCCCCGCCGTCGGGGCCACCGGCGATGCCTCCGGTCGCGCCTGCGAAGCCGAAATAGTAAGGCGTTCCAGGGACGAACCCCGGCAACGAAACGCGATCGATGGAGATTCGCTGGTCGACGTGAACGGACATCGCGCCGCCCTGCAGGTCGATCTCGACCTGATGCCACTGGGCGTCGGCGAGGTCGACGATCCCGGTCGCATCGGTCGAGAAGAGCGACGTGGGAAGGGACGAGCCCTCGGGGCAATTGGCCAGCGAATCGACTCCCACGTGGTCGGCGCTGATGTCGCCGCAAGACCCGTTACCGAAGATGTCGAACTCGACGCCGTATCCGTCGAGCCCGGTCATCCCGAGCCCCGCGCCGGACCCGGACAGAGCGGTGGGGCCGTTCTTCTGGATTGTGAAGCCCATTCCGTCGTTGCGGCTGCCGCCGCCCTGGCCGATGCGAAGCGCGAACCGCGCGGTGAACTCGTCGACTGAGATGGCGTCTTTGTAGATGACGCTGCCGGCCTGATAGAGGACGTCGGGGGCGGTCATCGCAGCACTCGGTCCTGCGGCGCTGTAGACGGCCGTGCCGTTGAACACCCAGCCGGCGGGCGGCTTCTGCATGTCCGCAGCGAGCGAGGTTCCGCACTGTCCTGTGTGGCATACGTTGCCGCAGCCGTTGCAATTGGCGGGATCGCGCGTCGGGTCCACGCACGAACCGCCGCAGGCGATGCCGCCTTCGCCGCAGTCGACCTCCACCGCGGCATCGGTCTGCGCTTCGGGCGACGCGTCCAGGGCATTGCCGTTCGAGTCCGCGCCGGCGTCCGTCGGCGGCGGGCCTCCCTCGGGTGAGGGCGCCGCTTCCGGCGCCGACGTCTCGTGCCCCGTCTCCTCGTCTCCGACCGGGCCCCGTCCGTCGGGCCCGGGATGCCCCGGCGGCGCGCCGGTCGTCCCGTCGCCCGTGGCATCCACTCCGCCCCCGGCCAGGCCGTCGGTGTTTACGAGGGCCTCGCAGCCGAGGAGCGCGGTCACCGCGAGCGAGGCTGCGAAAACGGCTCCTCGGACCACGAAACGCAGCCGAACGGCTATTTCACGATGGTGTCCTACCATGCAGCGGATCGGACAGCGCTATCGCAAGTTCCGTGCTGCCGCTTCGCCCTGCAAAGTCAGCGGATCCGCGCGTCGGCCACCGCGCTCCAAGGGAGCGCGGGTGCGATCGAAGAGCTCCGACCGTCAGGCTTCGACGGCGAGGCCGCGCTTGCGCGGCGCGGGCTTCTTGTGCGACGCGGTGCCGTTGGTGCGCGGCATCTTCGTCGTGCTCCGGAGCAGATCGTCGGCGATGCGCGCAGCGCGGTTGGTCTTCTCCCACGAAAACTCCGAGCGCCCGAAGTGCCCGTACGCCGCCGTCGCCTTGTAGATCGGCGCAAGAAGCCCGAGCTCGTCGATGAGCGCTTTGGGGCGCATGTCGAACGTCGCCAGGATGTACTTCTCGAGCGATTCGTCGCTCACCTTGCCCGTGCCGAACGTATTCACGTGCACGCCGACGGGCTGCGCCACGCCGATGGCGTAGGCGATCTGCACCTCGCACCGCTTGGCGGCGCCGGACGCGACGACATTCTTGGCGATGTAGCGCGCGTAGTAGCACGCGCTGCGATCGACCTTGCTCGGGTCCTTCCCGCTGAAGGCTCCGCCGCCGTGACGACCCATGCCGCCGTAGGTGTCGACGATGATCTTCCGCCCCGTCAGGCCGCAGTCGCCCTGGGGCCCACCGATGACGAACCGGCCCGTCGGGTTGACGTGCACCTTCGTCTTCGCGTCGAAGAGGCGCTTCGGAAGCGACTTCTCGATGACGAGCTCCACCACGGCCTCGCGAAGCTGCTTGTACTTCACCTTGTCGTCGTGCTGCGTGCTGACGACGACTGCGTCGAGACGCACGGGCACGTCGTTCTCGTACTCGAGCGTGACCTGGGTCTTTCCGTCGGGCCGGAGAAAGTCCACGAGCTTCTTCTTGCGAACGGCCGCGAGCTGGCGCGCGAGCGTGTGCGCGTACTGGATCGGTGCGGGCATGAGCTCGGGCGTCTCGTCGGTGGCGTAGCCGAACATGAGACCCTGATCGCCTGCGCCCTGCTCCTTGTGGAGGCCGTCGCCCTCGTTGACGCCCTGCGCAATGTCGGGGCTCTGCCGCTCGATGGCGGTGAGCACCGCGCAGGTGCTGCCGTCGAAGCCCATGTGCGAGTCGACGTACCCAATCTCCTTCACCGTGTCGCGGACGTAGCTCGCGAAGTCGATCTTCGCGGTCGTCGTGATCTCGCCGGCGACGACGACCATTCCCGTCTTCGCGAGCGACTCGCAGGCCACGCGCGCCCGCTTGTCCTGCGTGAGGATGGCGTCGAGGATCGCGTCGGACACCTGGTCGCACAGCTTGTCGGGATGTCCCTCGGTGACGGACTCGGACGTGAAGCGGTAACGCGGCATGGTTCGTGGGTTCCTTTGGCTACCCTCGGATAATACGGCCCCGCTTCAAAATCCAGCGGCGAGCCGGGTATACTGACAGGCTCGGGGCGGACCAAGACATGGCTGGGGCCTTCGGCGTGGGCGAGCGGGTCGCCGGCAAGTACGAGCTGAGGCGGCCCCTGGGCGAAGGGGCCATGGGCGCGGTGTACGAAGGGATTCACGTCGAACTCGGCAAACGCCTGGCGATCAAGCTGATACGGCGGGAGTTCTCGGAGAGCCCGGAGATCGTGGCGCGCTTCCGCCGCGAGGCGCGCGCCGCGAGCGCCGTGGAGAGCGAGTACATCGCGCAGATCTTCGACTTCGGCCGGGACGAGACCCGCGGCCTCTACATGGTAATCGAGTACCTGGAGGGGGAGGACGTCGAAGCCCGGCTGACGCGCGAGCGATGGATCGACGAGCGCGACACCAGCGACCATCGGAATCCACGTGGCGCGCGGGCTCGCGAAGGCCCACGCCGCGGGCATCGTCCACCGCGATCTGAAGCCGGCGAACATCTTTCTCACGCGGCGAGACGACGGATCGCTGCTCGCCAAGATCCTCGACTTCGGCGTCTCGAAGTTCGACCACGCCGGGACGACCTCCGAGCCGACGCTCACCGCGCTCGGCATGACGCTCGGGACGCCCCAGTACATGTCGCCGGAGCAGTGCGTCGGCAAGCTCGAGCTCGACGGCCGCACCGATGTCTGGTCGCTGTGCGCGGTGCTCTACGAAATGATCGCGGGCGAGCCTGCGATACCCGGCGGCGCCGGGCACGTGGCGACCATGCAGCGCATCGTGCGCCAGGACGTCGCGCCGCTCGCCAGGCGCGCCTCGTGGGCATCGCCCGAGCTCGCGCGCATCATCGACGCAGGGCTCACGCGCGAACGGAGCGCCCGCATTCCGAACGCGTCGACTCTGGCTGCGAAGCTCGTCGAGGCGTTCCCCGACGCGTCGCAGCCCTCGCTCCACGCGGGCCCGGCGCGCCCGACGGATGTCTCGGAGCTCAGCGCCTCGAGGACCGCGTGGTCCACCGTCCCCGACTCGCATCCGGACGCCGACACGCTGCAAGCCACGGCCGCTACGGTACCGACCGCGCAGGCCGTCGCCGAGCCGCGTCCGCCGGGGCAGGCGTCAGCTCGGCCCGGTCCGCCCGCTGCAGCCTCTCGGGAGCCCTCCAGCGGGCCCCCGCCGAGCTCTCCCCCCGACGAGGTCGAAGTGTTCGCTCGCGGCGGGCTCCCGAGCGAGCTCATTGCCCTGCGGAGCCGCAAGAAGGAATAGGGAGATCTTCCCACGAAACCGGGAATCGACAGCGTTCGAGAACGAGAACGAGAACGAGAACGAGCTCGAGCCCGAGCACGTTCTCGTCCTCGTCCTGGAGCGCGCGGCTCGTCGTCGCGCTCATCCTGGGGCGCCGTGCACTTCCTGGCCTTCTTCCGAAATGACGCGCTACCCCTCAGCTCGAGGGCACTTTCACCAGGGGTCGTCCCTCGAGCTCCACCTCGGTGCCCGGCAAAGCGGCGATGGCGATGGTGGCCGGGGGGTCGAACGAGAGCGGCGTGCCAGGGCCCCCGACCTCCTCGTAGAAGCGCGCGGCCACGCGCTCGAGGCGTGCTTCTCCCAGCTCTTCCCAGATGCGGCGCCACGTGCACGCCTCGCGCATCGCCTTCACGAACGACTCGGCACTCGCGAAGCTTAGCGTGTGCCGCACCACGGTGTGGCGAACCATCGCGAGCCCGGCCCCGGCGAACATCGCGGCCATCGTGTCGCGGGCTGCGTGGATGTGCGGGCTCGGGACGGCGTACCCCGGCTCGAGCTGCCGGAGGCACCTCGCCAGGTGCTCGAACGGCTCGCCGGCATCGCTCGGGCCCCAGGTGATCACGCCCACTTTCCCGTGCGTCGCGAGGGAGCGTCCCCACGCGCGCACGGTGTCGACGCGCGCGCCGAGCTGCCACAGCCCGAAGGCGCACAGCACGGCGTCCCAGGGGCCGCCCGCCGCTTCGCTGGCGTCGGCCTGCGCGCACTCGATGCGCGTCGGCAGGCATGCGCGCTCGACCTGCTCGCGACGAATCCGCACCATCTCCGCGCTTCCATCGGTCGCCCGCACGACGCCACGGGCGCCGATGGTGCGTGCGACGGCGAGCACCTCGGAACCGGGACCGGCGCTCGTCACGAGGACGCGATTGCCCTCGTGGAGCGCCAGCTCGTGGACGAGGTCGAGGTGGTACGGCACGAAGCGGGGAACCCACTCGTCGAGGTAACCCGCGGCGGCGCGGTCCCACGGTGTGCCCATGGAGCAAGTGTAGAGCAAATGGGGAGCGAATGTGGGCGCCGGCGGTCGCCTGAGAACCAGGCGGGGCCCCTGGCCAAGTGCTTTCCGGGGCGTTAGACCACCTTGTTACGCAACCGATGTCCACATCCCGAACGACTTCCCCGCTCGATGCGGGTCCGCTGGAGCACCCCGATCGCTTCGCAAGCCGGCACATCGGGCCCGACGAGGCCGAGATCGCCGAGATGCTCCGCGTCGTGGGCGCCCGCTCTCTCGACGAGCTGATCGACCAGACCATCCCGAGCACGATCCGCCTGCGTCGCCCGCTGGCTCTGCCCGCGGCCAAAAGCGAGCACGACCTGCTCGATCTGGCGCAGTCGATCGCCGCGCGAAACGAGACGTGGCGAAGCTTTCTCGGGATGGGGTACTCCGACTGCATCACGCCGCCGGTCATCCAGCGCAACGTGATCGAGAACCCGGGCTGGTACACGCAATACACGCCGTACCAGGCCGAGGTGTCGCAGGGCCGTCTCGAAGCCCTGCTCAACTTCCAGACGATGGTGAGCGACCTCACGGCGCTCGAGATCGCCAACGCGTCGCTCCTCGACGAGGCGACGGCCGCGGCCGAGGCGATGCACTTGATGGAGTCGTTCCGAGGAGCGGACGACAGGCGCACGCTCTTCGTGTCGGACGGTTGCCACCCGCAGACGGTCGAGGTGGTTCGAACGCGCGCCGCCGCGCACCACATCGAGGTGGTCGTCGGCGACGCCCTGGCGTTCGACTTCGCGAGCACCAAGGTGTTCGGCGCCATCGTGCAGTATCCGGCGACCGACGGCGGCATCGACGACTGGCGCGGGTTCGTCGAGCGCGCGCACGCCTCCGGGGCGATGGTCGCGATGGCGTGCGACCTCCTGGCCCTGGCGATCCTCGTGCCCCCGGGGGAGCTCGGAGCGGACATCGCCGTCGGCAGCGCGCAGCGCTTCGGCGTGCCCCTCGGCTACGGGGGACCGCACGCGGCGTTCTTCGCGTGCAAGAACGAGTTCATACGCAAGCTCCCCGGCCGCATCATCGGCGTGAGCGTCGACGCGCACGGAAAGCGCGCGCTGCGCATGGCCCTGCAGACGCGCGAGCAGCACATCCGGCGCGAGAAGGCGACGAGCAACGTTTGCACCGCGCAGGCCTTGCTCGCGAACGTGGCCTGCTTTCTATGCGGTCTACCACGGGCCCCGCGGGATTCGCGCCATCGCCGAGCGCGTCCACCTGCTCGCGGCGTCGCTCGCGCACGGGTGCAGCACGCTCGGCGTCGCCGTCGCGCGCACTCGCTTCTTCGACACCTTGCGCATCGAAGGGGACCCCGCCACCGTAGAGAAGTGGCTGCAGGCGGCGCGCGCCCGCAAGATGAACCTGCGCCGCATCGACGCGGGCACCCTGGGCGTCGCGCTCGACGAGACGACGTCTGCGGCGGAGGTCGACGCGCTGCTCGCGGTGTTCTCCGACGGTCGCACGCCGCCGAAGTGCGAGGAGCTGGCGGCGAAGGCGCCGCGTGGCGTCGCCGGCTTCGAGCGCACGAGCCGCTACCTGACCCACCCCGTCTTCAACCTGCACCACTCCGAAACGGAGATGCTGCGCTACCTGCGCACGCTCGAGTCGCGCGACGTGTCGCTCGTGCATTCGATGATTCCGCTCGGCTCGTGCACGATGAAGCTCAACGCGACCGCCGAGATGATGCCCATCACCTGGGCGCGCTTCTCGCGCATTCACCCGTTCGCGCCGGTGGAGCAAGCCCAGGGCTATCAGATCGTCATCAAGCAGCTCGAGGCGATGCTCTCCGAGATCACCGGCTTCCCCGCGGTGAGCCTGCAGCCCAACTCGGGCGCGCAGGGCGAGCTCGCCGGGCTGCTCGTCATCCGCAAGCACCACGAGTCACGCGGCGAGAGCCACCGCGACGTGTGCCTCATTCCGGCGAGCGCCCACGGAACGAACCCCGCCTCCGCGACGATGGCCGGCATGCGCGTGGTCGTCGTCGCCTGCGACGAGAAGGGGTACGTCGAGCTCGGCGATCTCGAGGCCAAGGCAAAAGAGCACGCCCGGGAGCTGGCGGCGCTCATGGTGACCTACCCCTCGACGTACGGGATCTTCGAGGAAGAGATCGAGCGCATCTGCGCGATCGTGCACGAGCACGGCGGCCAGGTGTACCTCGACGGCGCGAACCTCAACGCGCAGGTCGGCCTCTGCCGCCCCGCCGACGTGGGCGCCGACGTCTGCCACGTGAACCTGCACAAGACGTTCTGCATCCCGCACGGCGGCGGGGGACCCGGCATGGGCCCCATCGGCGTCGCGCAGCACCTGGCGAAGTTCCTGCCGCGGCACCCGGTGGTCGCCGTCGGTGGCGACCAGGGTCTCGGGCCGATCGAGCGCGGCCCCCTGGGGCAGCGCGAGCATCCTGCTCATCTCGTGGGCGTACGTCGCGATGATGGGACCCGAGGGCCTCAAGCGCGCCAGCGAAGTGGCCATCCTCAACGCGAACTACGTCGCCGATCGGCTCCACGCGTCGTTCCCGGTGGCCTACCGCGGCAAGCGAGGACGGGTCGCGCACGAGTGCATCCTGGACACCCGCGGCGTCAAGCGCTCGGCCGGCGTCGAGGTGGACGACATCGCGAAGCGCCTCATGGATTACGGCTTCCACGCGCCCACGATGAGCTTTCCCATCGCCGGAACGCTGATGGTCGAGCCGACCGAGAGCGAAGCCCGCGCCGAGCTCGATCGCTTCTGCGAGGCGATGATCGGTATCCGCGCCGAGATCCGCGCCGTCGAAGAGGGCGCCATGCCCCGCGACGACAACCCGCTCAAGCACGCCCCCCACACGGCCGAGGCCATCGCCGCGAGCGACTGGAGACACCCGTACACGCGCGAGCAAGCTGTCTTCCCCGCTCCGTGGACGCGGTCGCGCAAGTTCTGGCCGGCGGTCGGACGCATCAACAACGCCCACGGCGATCGAAACCTCATTTGTACCTGCGGCCCGATCGAGCCGTGATCCCGTCGGGTCGACCCGACCTCGCGGCGATCTCGTGCGCCGCCGTCGCCTGCGCCGCGTGCAGCGTCGGCAAGAGCCTCGTGCCGCCCCCCGATGCGAGCGCCGACACGGCGCAGGAGGTCCTGGGCCCGGCGGGAGGGGCGCTGTCGACGCCCGACGGGGTGCTCACGCTGCGTGTTCCGAGCGGTGCGGTCGATCACGACGTCCTCTTCACCGTCGGCCCGGCGGCGCCGCCCCTCTCGGCGGCCGTCGGTGGTGCGTACGAAATCGGCCCCGCCGGCACGCAGTTCGCTGCCCCTGCCACCGTATCCATCCGGTACACCCCCGCCGACTTGGACGGCGCGCCGAGCTCCGACCTTCTGGTGGCCACAGTTGCGGCGGGCCAGTGGCAACCTCTCGCGTCAGGCGCGGTCGACGCGCGAGCGGGAGTCGTGTCCGGTGCGACCAGCCATCTCTCGCCGTTCGCGCTCGTGCACGCGAGCTCCGTGGTCACGCCCGACGCCGGGACCTGCGCCACCGACGAGGCGCCCGCCGGGACGTGCGCCGCCCCGGTGCGACCCCTCTGCTCCGGGGCCGCCGGCACCGTCCTCTACTCGTGCAGCAACGCGAGCGGCGGCGGCTACTCGGCGCTGTGCTGCCCTCCTGCCGACGCGAGCGCGCCCGTCGATGCCGGCTCGCCTCGCGACGCCACCGTCGATGCCGACGTGTCGCCCGACGCGCGTGACGGCGACGCCGCGTTCGCGTGCACCACGGAGGTGATGCAGAGCGGCACGTGCGCGTCCTCGGCGCTCTCCCTTTGCTCGGACCTGGCCGACACCGTCGGGGTCTCGTGCGTCGACGACCCCGTGGGCTCCGGATTCACGGTCGTCTGCTGCGCGCGCGACGGCGGCGAGGGCGGCTGAGCGAAGGCTCCCGGCACAACTTACCTTGGCGCGCGACCAGCTCCTCCTCTACCCTGCCCGTCGCAAACGCCCGCCCATGCCCGAAGCCAACCTCCGCCGTACCTCCCTCTACGAATGCCACGTCGAGCTCGGCGCGCGCATCGTTCCCTTCGCCGGCTGGGAGATGCCGGTTCAATACACCGGCATCGTGGACGAGCATCACGCGGTACGCACCGCGGCGGGCCTCTTCGACGTCAGCCACATGGGCGAGCTTCGACTGAGCGGCGAATACTCCTCGCACGTCGTCGACTACCTCGTCACCAACGACGCCAAGAAGCTCCTCGACGGCCAGGCGATGTACACGTGCGCGTGCAACGAGCGCGGCACCATCCTCGACGATCTCATCGTGTACCGCCGCACGCAGGACGACTGGCTCGTCGTCTGCAACGCCTCGAACCGCGAGAAGATGAGCGCTCACTTCGCGCGCGCGGCGAAGGACCACTGCACGTACGAGGACCAGAGCGACTCGACCGCGCTCATCGCGCTGCAGGGGCCGCGCGCGTTCGAGGTGCTCGCGCGAGCCGGGACCGAGGGCCCGCCGCTCGAGACGCTGAAGTCCTTCCATTTCCGCGAGGTCACCATCGCCGGCGTGCGCTGCACGGCGGCGCGGACCGGGTACACCGGCGAGGACGGCGTCGAGATCTTCTGCAACTGGGACGACGCCCCCGCCCTCTGGCGCAAGCTCGTCGAGGCGGGAAGACCGCTCGGGCTTCGGCCCGTCGGCCTCGGCGCGCGCGACACCGTCCGGCTGGAGGCGCGCCTGTCGCTTTACGGCAACGACATCGACGAGACGACCAACCCCATCGAGGCGGGCCTCGGCTGGGTCGTCAAGGTAGAAAAAGGCGACTTCATCGGACGCGCCGCCTTGATTGAGATCAAAGGACGTCCACTTCCTCGCAAGCTCGTCGGCTTCGAAGTGACAGGAAGGGGCGTGGCCAGGCACGGCTATCCCCTCCGCGATGGAAGCGGCCCCGGCTCGAGCGAGGTTGGCGTGTGCACGAGCGGGAGTCCCGGACCTACCGTTGGCAAGAACATCGGCCTCGGGTATCTGCCCGCGGCCATGTCGGCCGTAGGGACGAAGTTCTTCGTCGACTGCAGAGGCAAATCGATCGAGGCCGTCGTCGTCGCGACGCCGTTCTACAAGAGGGCCAAATGAGCGAGAAGGTGCCTGCGGAGCTTCGCTACACGAAAGACCACGAATGGGCGCGGCCCGGCTCGGGGGAGATCGTCGTGGGCATCACGGGGTTCGCCGTGGAGCAGCTGGGCGACATCACGCTCGTGAATCTGGACGTGAAGGCCGGCGACGAGGTGACCGCCGGCAAGCCGTTCGGGACGATCGAGAGCGTCAAGACGCTGAGCGACCTCTACGTGCCGGTCAACGGCAAGGTGGTCCGCGTCAACGCCGAGCTCACGAACAAGCCCGAGCTGGTCAACGAAGACTGCTACGGCAAGGCGTGGATGGTGGCCATCGCGCCGAGCGACGCGAAGGCGATCGGCGGACTGATGGACGCGGCGACGTACGGCGAGTTCCTGAAAGCTGCCGCGCACTGAGAGCGGAGCATCGACGCGGAGAAGGACCGGGAGGACTGCGATGGTCGCGAAGACGGCGTTCGTGGCGTGGGTTTGTGGCCTGGGCGCGGTGGCTCTGGTCGCGTGCGCCGGCCCCGTGGGGGGCAAGGGCGAGGGCGAGGCGTGCAACACCGAGGACGAGTGCGGGGGCAACCTGACGTGCCAGCCCGTCGTCGGTCGCAATGCGGACTATTGCTGTCCGACGCAGGGGCCCGGCGCGCCGGCCTCGAAAGAGGCGAACTGTCAGCCGGCGACGACGACGCGCACTGAGGGAGCGCGCGGGAGCCTCGGACGCCGCGGGCGGGACCATTCGCGGGAGTTCGTGTTTTGTTCGGTCATGCCCTGCCCTTTGCAGGGAACGGGGCCGCGCCGCTGGCGGCCGCACGGGGCCCGGGTCCGCGCGGCCCCTGTACGAGGCGGGGGCATGCCCGAACAAAACACGAACTCCCGCTATCGAGGGGGCGGGCGGGCTGGAGGTGGTCCTCATGGTGACGCCCGGAGGGCCATCGAACCCTCAGCGGTCGCCGGCCGCGAGTCAGGCTACGGACTGTGGCCCACGTCGAGCGCGTAGAAGTGCACGAGCGCACCGACGCTGGCGGAGCCGCCGGCCGTCTGGTCGTAGTTGCCGGCTTTGAAGTACATGCCCTCGCGATCGAAGCTCGACGGCATCGTCCAGGTGACGGGGGCGCCCCCGTCGAGGGCCAGGCTGATGGTGTTGCCGCTGAGGCCAATCGCGTAGCTCCACTTCGTCCCCATGGGGACGTGGCCGACCTTGTGTCTCACCTCGTTACCGCCACTCGGCGTCTGTTCGATTGCCATGTCAATCTCGCCGCTCGCGAAGTAGAAGAGCTCGAGCAGCGGCATCGACGACGACGGCGTCCCGCTGCCCAGGTGGCCGGTCCCATCGGTGAGCGATCGGGAGCGAGCGTTGAGGAAACGCGATGGGTCGACGAGCCATCGGGATGGCTCGTCGAGCGGGCGGGCTTCCTCAACGAGGAAACGGGGTTCATCGTCGAGCGCGCGCGCTTCATGAATCAGGAACCCGGGTTCATGAATGAGGAAGAGCCGCGCATGAATTCATGGCGCCTGGTGGCTCGTCGAGGAAACGCGATGGCTGCGCGATTGATCGAGCGCTCGCGAGGCTCTGCTTGACGACACCACGACGCCCACACGGGGTCCTCGACTTGCCATCGGTGGCTCGTTCATGAAGTGCGATTGATCGAGCAGCCACCGCGATGGCTCGTTCATGAAGCGCGATGGCTCGAGCAGCCATCGCGGTGGCTCGTTGATGAAGCGCGATGGCTCGAGCCCATCGCGGTCGCTCGTCGAGCCATCGGGATTGCTGCGTGAGCCCATGGGGTGGGTCGTGCATCCGTAGAGGAGGGTCGTCGAGCGTCTGGCGCAGCGTGGAGCGGTTTGCCCGGGTCGTCGTCGTGCGCTCGGGATGGCTGCGCCTGCGCGCGCGGAAGCTCGACGAGGACGCGGGGTTGCTCGGCGAGCTCGGGGGGTCGCTCGCGCAGCGCGCGGGGACGCCGGTCGCGCGCTTGTCGTCGATCGATCACCGGCTGGGGAGGCTCCGCAAGGGAGCGCGTCGCACCGAAGTACGCCGAGGTGATGCGCCGCCTCGAATCGGGCGGGAGCGTCGGCGCCGACGGGCCGGCTGCACCACGCGTGTTACGGCTCGAAGGACGCGCTTCAGGTGGTCGACATCTACGACGCGCCATCACGCCGCCGCACCGGCGCGGCGCCGACGGTCCGTCGCGGACCTCGGGGTCTCGCCCTCCGCGCAGCGTCGCCGGCCGGAGGCGGCCGCGTGCAGCGTGACGATTTCCGCCTTCAGGAGCCGTTCGAATCGCGTCGAAGCCCTCTATGAACGGCAAGCCCGAGGAGTCGATGATCGACTCGACGGAAGACGCGCCGTCCACGAGCGCGAGCAAGGACGCGCAGGGGCGCGAGAGCTTCACGCCCTCGTGGTCGGTCCCCTCGAGGGCGCGCCTCGGCACGGCCTGCAAGTCGTGGAACTCCAAGGACAGCCCGTTCTCCAGCAGGTCTGCCCACCGCTGCTTGATCCGTCGAGCGACGTCGTTGGCCGGCTCGAGGTACACGAGGGCGCTGGCGAAGAGGAGGGCGGACTCGCAGTCCTGCGCGCGTAGCGCCCCGACGAGGCGGAGCTCGAACGCCGCGCAGCGCGGGTCACGCAACGGTTGGGAGGAATAGGGCTACGTCCATACCGGGTGAAAAAGCAGGAAATGATCCAACGTCTGTCGCGGCGCGTGCCCCCGAGCGGAAAGCCCGGCATCCCGAGCAACATCGGCCATATGCGGCGCGGCGGGCGACCCACGGGCTTGCGGGCGAGCGCGGGCGGCGCGTCGGGGGCCGGTCATGGCCGTCGTCGCGCCGGCGTCATGGTCTTGGCGGGTGCCGTCGACGATGGCGCCTCTCGCTTCGTCGCGGCACGAGGTCGTGCAGGTCCTATCGAGCACGGAGACGGGTGCGAGGGCGCGGCCGAGGACCGATGGTTGCGGGCTAGTTCGTCCCCGTGCAGCACGGGCTGGGTCCGCCGAACGCGCACGTGCAAACCGTCTTGCCGTCGTATTCGCAGCTGCAGCTCGTGTTCTGGCAGTTGGCCGTCCACGTGTTGCCCTGGCCGTCACTGCAGGAGGTCGTGGAGCCGCCGCCGGATCCGCCCGAGCCGGAAGCGCGTCAGGCGCTCCTCGGCGGGGGGGCCGGATGCTCTTCGCATCCGGGAGGGGGAGGGAGTCTCGGGTCCTCGCAGGCCGCGAAGGCCATCTCCTGCGACTGGCAACCGATGGCCTGTCGTGACCCCTGCACGCACGTAACCGCCGAGGGCTTGGCGATGCTCGACCGGCGGCGCGCGATACCAGTCGGGCCGGGCGCCCTCTCGCGGGGCGTGTGGCAGGGGAGGCGCTTCCCGTTGCGGCGGACGACTCAGTGGTGCGGTTCGCGGAGGATGGGGCGCGCCGGTCGTTCACTTTCGCTGGCATTGCCACGTGGCGCCGCCCGGAGAGACCATGTTGAACCCGGGCGGCGACAGGGTGGCGTGGCCGAATCCGTCCTTGTAGAAGCCGCTCGGCCAGGCGATCCGCCGCGCGGCGGGATTGTAGGCGTAGCGGCCCTCGGGTTTGGCGTCGATGCGGTAGACGCCGTCCGCATCGAGGGAGACGACCGCCCGGGATGACGGAGTTCGTTCCACTGTACGAGCGGCACTCGTAGCGGCCGACGGCGGCGTTGCGCCGCCGCCCACCGCCGGGAGCCGGCGCGTTCGGCGTTGCCGCCGGCGCGCGCGCGGCCGGCCGCGCCCCGCCGCGGACGACGCCCGCCCCCGCGAGGAACTCCTCGCGCGAGATGCGCCCGTCGTGGTTCGCGTCGTACGCGGCGCAGCGGCACTCGGCGAGCTCAGCGCCCGTCAAGAAGCCGTCCTTCGGCGCGTGGTCGTACGCATCGAAGAGCGCTTCGTTCGCGCGCCGTAGCTCCTCGGCGGCGTCGTCTGCCGCGGAAGAAAGAGAGCCGCCGCTCGCATCCGCGGTCGCGGTCGCGGCGGTGGATGCGGAGCCGCCCTCGGCGCCGCCGTCCTTGCCCGCGAGGCGCTTCGCGATGGCTCGCAGATCGCATCCGGACGACGCAACCGCGGAGAGCGAAGCGACCCAGAGGACGATGGCGGTTCTTCGCAGCGTACGATCGTTCTTAGCCCAAGACGCGCGGGGCGGTTCGCGTTTCTAGGGCCGCGCGGGGGCGGGAGTTCGTGTTTTGGTCGGGCATGCCCGGGCTTTTACGAGACGGGGCCGCGCCGGCGGGGCGCACGGTGCGCGATTCGCGGCCCCTGCACATCCGGCGGGCATGCCCGACCAAAACACGGAACTCCCGCTATCGAGGGGTTGCTCGCGTCAGGGGAGGCGGTGCCCGCGACGGGGTCACTCCGAGCCGGCGCGTCGATTGTCCGCGGCGCCGTGTCGGTCGGCAAGCAACAGACCGCCCTGGCATCGATCGAGAACAAACTCGCAGAAGCCCGCGAGGATCGCCCTTTCGTTTTTCTGCCCGCCCGCGTCTGCATGAACCAGGCTGCGGGTCGGGGGCTTGCGCAAGCACCCGGTTTGGTTGCACCGTGAGTTTGTCGTCGCGCAGCTTCGATCGTGACCGCTTCGTCCTTCGGTTCCGCTCCTTCCGCTCGGCAGGTTCCCAACGTCTCGACCGTTGTTTGCAAAATGCCGCTTGATATATTCAGCGAGCGACCTGAGTTCTTCGTGGAGCGACACTTTGTATGCGAGGGGCGCCCTGGACCGGTGCAAGGGCGGCTCTCGTTCCACCAAGAGCGCCATTCCTCGTTCCTGCAGCCGCTTTTCTCCTGGTTTGAATGGAGCGACCTTTGGTATTGCTCGAGCGACCTTTGGATCCTTAAGCTCGGAGCGACCTTTAGTTTAGATGCGAGCGACCTGAGGTTTAGCTCGGGCGACACTCGTCGTACCAAGAGCGGCTCTTGGTTTGACTCCGGCGACCTTTGGTACTGCTCGAGCGACCTTTGGTCTTAACTCGCGCACCTTTGGCTTCATCTCGAGCGACCTTCGATGTTCCCGAAGCGACGTCTTCGTCCTCTCGAAGCGCCTCGCGACGAAAGCCGCGTGCCTGCTCGTCGACCCGCAGCCGCCTTCGCGGGGCCGAGCGACGCCTTCGAGGCTGGCGTCGCTCCGAAGCGAGCCGACGACGCTCGCAGCTGGAGCCCACGTCGCCGTCTCCGCACCCTCGACCGCAGCTCCGGGAGCCCCGCCCCCCCTGCCGCGGCGCCCTCGATAGCGGGAGATCGGGTTTGGGTCGGGCATGCCCGCCGAACGTACAGGGCCGCGCGATCGAGCCCCGTGCGGCCGCCAGCGGCGCGGACCGTCTCGTAAAAGTCCGGGCATGCCCGACCAAAACCCGATCTCCCGCCAGTGCGACCCCCCCTACCGCGCCTCGCTGCGCATCACGACCAGCGCCGCCCCCCGAGAATCGCCGTCGCTCCCACGAACGCGCTCGCCGCAAGCCTCTCCCCGAGCACCGCCGCCCCGAGAAGCACCGACACCAGCGGCTCCAGCAGCGCCAGCGTCGACGCGTGCGTCGCAGGCATCCTCCGCAGCCCCCAGACGAACGCGAGCCCGGCGAGCGCGCCAGGGCCCACCGACGCGAGCGCGAGAAACCACGCGGCCCGCATGTCGACCGCCGCCCACGCCGCGCGCGGCACGAATGCCGCCAGAAACGGCGTCGCGACGACGCCGTGCCAGAACATGACCTCGCTCGTCGAGAACGCCTCGATGACGAACTTGTTCACGACCACGTTCGTCGCATAGAAAACCGCGCTCCCGGCGCCGAGCGCCGCGCTCTCCCAGACGAGCGCCGCGGGCATGGGCCCGCTCGACGGGACGAGCATCGCGGCCAGCCCGCCGAAGGAGAGCGCCGACGGCCATCGCCGTTCGCGCCGTCATCCGCTCGCGCAGAACGAGGGGCGCCGCGAGGGCGACGAAGATCGGCGCCAGGTAGTGCGCGAGGACCGAGACGGCGATCGTGAGCTTGTAGGCCGCAAAGAAGAGCAGCACGTTCAGCGCATCGGCGACGCCGAGCCAGGCGACCCAGGCGCGCGCCCGCCACGGGGCGGGCCGCGGGACGCGATCGCGAAGGCTCGCGATGCCCGTGACGACCGTGAGGACGGCCATGACGATCGCCGATTCGCAGGGCCGTGGGCATCGGACCGAGCGACTCGGCGTGGCGGATGACCAGGCCCCAGGTCCCCCAGGCGCACGCAGCGAGACGCCACGCGCCGCATAGGGCAGGACGCGCTTCACGTGGACTGCGCCAGCTTCTTCAGGGTGCGCGACGAGCTGCAACGCCTCGAGGGGTGTCATGCGGTCGACGTCGAGCGCGCGCAGCGTCTCGAGCGCCGGGTGGGGCGGCGCCTGCGGTGCCGCCCTCGAAGAGGCCGAGCTGCGCCCGGCCCGCCCGCGAGCGCGACGCCGCCGGAAACGGAGCCGGCTCGCCGCTCGGCAGCGACGCGCCGCGCGCTCGAGCTCCGCGAGCAGCGCACGCGCACGCGCGAGCACCGGCTCGGGCACGCCCGCGAGGCGCGCGCACGCGACGCCGTAGCTGCGCGACGCCGCGCCCCGGCGCAGCTCGTGCAGGAACACGACCTCGCCCTCGTGCTCGCGGGCGCTGACGCTCCAGTTCTCGCAGGTCGGCGCGCGGGTGGCCGCCAGCTCCGTCAGCTCGTGGTAGTGCGTCGCGAACATCGCGCGGCACGCGATGGCGTCGTGCAGGTGCTCGGCGACCGCCCAGGCGATGGCGAGGCCGTCGTAGGTGCTCGTCCCGCGACCGATCTCGTCGAGCACGACGAGCGACCGCCGCGTCGCGCGCCGCAAGACGTTCGCGGTCTCCTTCATCTCGACCATGAACGTGCTCTCACCCCGCGAGAGGTTGTCGCTGGCTCCCACGCGCGTGAGCACGCGGTCGACGATGCCGATGTGCGCGCGCCTCGCCGGGACGAAGGCCCCCATCTGCGCCAGAAGAACGGCGATGGCGGCGGTGCGCATCAGGGTCGACTTCCCCGCCATGTTGGGCCCCGTGACGAGCCAGAGGCGCGGCCGTCCCTCGCTCGCGCCGAGCCCCACGTCGTTGGGCACGAAGCGCCCGGCGGCCGCGGTCTTCTCCACGACCGGGTGACGCGCGTCCTCCAGCACGAGCTCGAACGAGTCGTCCACCTCCGGCCGCGACCAGTCTTCGCGGTGGGCGACGTCGGCGAGCGCGGCGGCCACGTCCCACGCGGCCAGCCGGGCCGCCACGGCGCGAAGTCGCTCGGCGTGCCGCGCGACGTCTCGCACGAGGACGCGCGAGCAGCTCCGATTCGCGGGCGGCGGCGCGGTCTTCCGCGTGCGCGAGCTTGTCGGCCAGGGTGTCGAGCTCGTCGCACGTGAAGCGCTCCCCGCTGGCGATCGTCTGCTTGCGGCGCCACTCCTTCGGCGCCTTCTCCAGGTGCGTGCGCGTGACCTCGATGTACCAGCCGAAGACGCGCGTGTAGCGCAGCTTCAGGCTCGGGATGCCCGAGGACTCCCGCAAGCGGACCTCGAGCTCCACGATGAGCCGCTGGCCGCCGCGGGCCAGCTCGCGGGCTTCGTCGAGCTGCGCGTCGAACCCGTCGCGGATCACGCCGGGATCGCTCGCCCGCGCCGGCGGATCTTCGGCGACGGCGCGCGCGAGCAGCTGGTGCAGGTCGTCGCAAGGGTCGACCCACGGTTCCCGATCGACGATGCCCAGCGCCTCGCGCGCGCCCGGCTCGGGGCAGCTCGACAGCGTGGCGGCGATGACGGGAAGGGCGCCGAGCGAGCGGCGCAGCGCCACGAGATCCCGCGGCGCCGTGCGGTCGAGCGCAAACTTCACGGCGAGCCGTTCGACGTCGCCGACGTCGCCGAGTCGGTCGCGCAGCTCGGTTCGCATCCCCGGGTGCGAGACGAAGAGCTGGACGGCGTCGTGCCTTCGCCGCACCTCCGCGACGATCGTTCGCGGCGCGAGCAGGCGGCGGCGCATCAGGCGCGCGCCCGCCGCGGTCCGCGTCGTGTCGATCTGCGCGAGCAGCGAGCCGCTCTCGCCGCCGTCGGAGGCGCGGACCAGCTCGAGGTGGTCCTGCGTCGTCTCGTCGAGGACGAGCGTGTCGCCGAGCGAGTACGCGACGAGGCGCGAGACGGGTACCGCCCTGCCGGCTTCGCACGCGCGCGCGAAGGCGAGGCAGCGGGCCGCCGCCCGGCGTGCCACGTCCGACGCGCACGACGCTCTCGCCTCCCCGGCTCCCAGCTGAGCCTCGAGCACCGCGTCGGCCTCCGCCGGGTCGAGCGCCCCTTCTCCGGCGCGAACGACGACGCGGGGCCGCGCCGCGCTCAGCGCCTTGGCCAGCGCGTCGTTCCCCGGCGCGAGCAGCACCTCGCGCGGATCGAGCCGAACGAGCTCCGCCAGCGCGCCGGGCGCGTCGCTCGCCTCGCACGCCAGGAGCTCTCCGGTCGAGAGGTCGAGCGCGGCAATGCCGAAGGACCCGGCGTCTCTCTCGACAGCGACGAGGTAGTGGTTCTGCCGCGCTTCGAGCCCGGAGTCGTCGTACGCGATGCCGGGCGTCGCGACGCGGACGACCTCGCGCGGGACGAGCCCCTTGACCTTCGAGGGGTCGGCCATCTGCTCGCAGATGGCGACCTTCATCCCCTGCTCGAGCAGCTTCTGCACGTACCCGCTCACCGCGTGGTGCGGCACGCCCGCCATGGGAATCTCGTCGTCCGAGCCCTTGTTGCGCGCGGTCAGCGTCAGGTCGAGCGCGCGCGACGCGACGACGGCGTCTTCGAAGAAGAGCTCGTAGAAGTCGCCCATGCGAAAAAGCAAGAGGGCGTCGGGATGCGCGGCCTTCGCGGCCAGGTACTGACGCATCACGGGAGTCTGCGAGGCGCGCGTCATCCGGTCCGAGTAGCTAGAACAGGGAGCGCGCGCGGTCCACTGACCGCGCAGCCGTCAGTAGTAGGCGTGCGCGAACGCCACGAGATTCAAGTCGAGGAGGATCAGCCCCTGAGCTTCGCCGTCGATCACGGCGAGCTGCTGAAGCGAGGGGATGAAGAGCATCGACTGGGGGCTCACGGCCGTCGTGCCGCCTTGCGCGAGCGATATGGAGACGGGGGACGTGCTGCCGCTCATGGAGAAGCGCCAGACTTCGTCGCGCTGGCTGAGCGTGTGGTCGTTGCCTGGGAACGCGGCGACTCCGCCGTCGGCCGTCTGAAAATCCCCGCATCCGTTCCACATGACGAACGAGAACATGGGGTTGCGCATCGCCAGCGGGCTGTCTCGAAAGAACGCCCGCGGCGGCGAGGAGGGCGGCGTACACGTCTTGCCGACCAGCTCCGCCCAGGGGATGTCGAACGCGCGCGCGTTGAGGAGCGCGAACCGCGGATCGTTCGACTGGATGCAGCGGGAAGAGGTCGGGTCGGGGCGGACGCGGTGCAGCATGCCGCTGGCGCTGCCCACGGTGACCCACTCGCCCCCCGCGCGCACTTTGAACCCGGACTGGTTGTGAAAGCAGCACCGGGCGCGGTTGAGAAACGTGGGGTTCGAGTCGCTCGCGGGGACGATGACACGATTGGTCGTTTGCTCGAGGACGGCGTTGCCATTCGCGTCCTTGGGTTGCCACCCGAAGCGGCCCACCTTCAGCGAGTCGGAGTACGCCTCCAGGATGGGGAAGTCGCGCGCCACGTACAGGTCGGGGTTCAACGTCCCGCCATCTCCGCCCGTGCCGCCGAACTCGCCGACGCACGCGGTATAACGCGCGGCGCCGCTCGCGTTCGCGAGATCGCCCCAGCAGTCGTTCTGCCCCCACCCGCGTCGGCGGCGCTCCAGTAGGGGTCGCCCGGGGGACGAAGGTCGTCGGTGAGCTCGACGTAATCCCCCGTCCATTGCGCTCGGTCCGAGGGTCCCGGCGGCAACCCGACGTCGGCCAGCGCTTGCTGGAGCTTCGCGAGGCGCGCCTTCGCCAAGTCGACGTCCTCGATGCCGTCGAGGCAGAGCTGGGCGCCGGTCGCGGACAGCGTCATGGTCTGCTGAGTCTTGTCCTGCGAGGTGTCCAGGTTCGCGACCAGGCCATTTCCGGTCGCCGGCAAAACACCCTCGTAAACCACCGCCCAGGTCTGATCCTGATGCGCGCTCGGGTCGTCGAACGAGACCCGAACGCCGGGAATGCTGGAGACCGTCCCGCTGGCGCTCGCAGAGGCCGGGAGGAGGGTCGAAGGGTAGGTGCAGCTGCCGTTGGCGATCTCCGGGGCCACGAAGGAGCGCGCGTTGGGGTTCGGCTCGAGGGGGTTCTCCAGATAGCTGTAGTCGACCCAGTTGGGCGGCAGCAGGGTCGGCAGCATCTGCGACCACGTCTGGTTCGCGCTCCCGGTCGCGAGCGGCGCGCCGTTCACGTCGAAGAGCGCCGGCACCGCCGGCAAGTTGGGGACGTGCGTTCCCGTGCTCGAATTGCTCAGCAACAAGAAATCCGACCGCAACCGGTGTGGCGCGGACACCGGGAAGAACGGCTCGAGAGTGACCGCCGGGCTCTCGGGGAACTGATCGTTATACGCGAGCGGCGTGCGGTACGGGTCGAACTCTCCGGCGTCGGGAGTGGCGCCGGGCGGCGGCTGCGGAAGATCCAGGAGACCGGTCTGCCCGACGCCCCCGTCGCCGTACGCGTTGCCGGCCAGGTCCTTCACGGAACCTACGGCCATGGGGTCGGGTCGACGGCACGGCGCGTCCCAGTCGTCTACGTCGACGACCTCGACGGTGCCGTTCGAGAGCGTCACGAACGCAAAGACGCCTCGCAGACGACTCGGAAAGCTCGCGAGCGCACCCCCCGGCTGGATGAGCGCGGCCTGATCGACACGGTAGAACGCGCCCAGGTCGACGAAGGCGCCCCCGTCGGCGCGGAGCGGGTGCGCGTTCGGGTTCGGGTTGCAGAGCAAGCCGGTGTACTGCTGGGTGGGCTCCCCCTGCGGCTGGCCGGGCGCGATGGGCCCCTGGGCCGGCAGCGGCCAATCGTGCTCCACGAAGGCGAGCGCCGCGACGGGCGCCGCGAAGCCGATGCGATCGGGTTCGGCGAACGGGTTCAGCTCGGAGTGCGGGCGCTGCAGCGGGACGTGCGGGGAGCCGACGGGATCGGTGACGTCGAACACCATGATCGAGTTGTCCCGCGAATCGGCTGCGTAAAGGTACCGCTTGAAGTCGCTCGTCGGTGGGCTCAGCGCGATGGGGCCGACGACGACGCGCCGCTTCGTATCGAGCAGGCTCGTGGCGACGAGGGGCTCCTGCTCCTTCGGCGCGAGGGGATCGCTCACGTCGATCACGTGAATGACGGGAATCGCCTCGTCGGCCACGTAGAGAACAGGGAAATCGTCGCGCAGCAACATCGCGGTCGGGTGCGGCGAGCCGAGCTGGCTGAACGACAGCGGGAAACCCGCGTCGCCCGTGTTGGTCATCCCGCCTGCGTCGGGCGCCCCCGCACCAGAAGCCCCGCCATCCCCGCACACGGCCGCGGGCGACGGCTCGACCGCCGATGCGACGTCGGCGTACGGCACGCCGCTGGCCCAGGCAGGGCCGGGTGCAGCCGACGCGGGCAGGGCGCTCGACAGGTCCGTCAAGCCCAGAATGCGGCATGGCGCGAGTGTCCCCGCCGCAATCAACCCGGCATCGGTGCCCGCGCCTGCCCCGGCCTCGGTCCCCGCGTCGGGAACCCCGTCTGGCGGCGTGATGGGCGCGGGGTCCACCGCGATGACGGCGGCCGCGGTGCTCAGGGTCTGCGAGCCGCGCAGCAACACGAGCAGCACGGTTCCGCCGCCACCGGGTCGCGACGCGATCGCCAGAGCCTGCGGCTCCTGCGGCAAGACACACGCGTGCAGCTCGGTGATGCGGAGCGGTCCCTGGCCCGGGGGGCACGCCGTTCCCGACGTGCATGCGTAATCGCCGAGGAGGCGCTTGCTCGGGATCGCGTAGATCGCCGGCTTGCTCTCCGCGGCGCTCGCCACGTACGTCATGTACCCGTCGGGCGTCGTCTTCACGTCCGTCGGGGCGGCGCCCACGGGGATGAAGTTGATGCCGGGGGTGGACCGGTCCTCGTCGACCACCACGCCTGCAGTCAGGTCGACGACCGCGAGCTCGCCTCGCGTCGTCTGCGTGACCACGGCGAAGAGGTGGTTGGGCAACGAAGGCCCGTAGATGTTCGCGGGCACCGGCGCGCATTCCGATTGCCGGAGCGGTGCGGGCTGGATGAGACCCCCGTCTTCCCCCAGGGTGTTCATGCAGACTACGTCCGCGTTCTGGGACCCTTGCAGGCTGCGCACCGGCACGTTCTGCGGCGTCTGCGAGCAGCTCGTGCTCGCGACCGCGACCGCGACCACGGAACCGAGCGCGATGGCCGCGGCTCCGGCCGCGAGCCCCCCGATGCCGATCCGGGCCGTGGTCATTGTCCCTTCGGCAGCTTCGGTTGGCCGAGCGTGAAGACGATTTGCTGGAACGTGTACGGAGCGAAGGGCGTGTGGTCGTCGAGGTCAATCATCTGAACGAAGGATTTGGTGAAGTTGCCGACATAGCCGAAGCGATAGGGCCCGAGGCCCGCCGACGGGATCGCAGGACAAGGCGTCGTCCTCCAAGGGGCCCAACCGGGCTTCCCCTCCCCGGAGGCGGTCCAGGCGGCGGACGTGGGGTCGGCGATGGCTATGCACTCGGCGGGCATGGGGTCGAAAGCCATCGCGAAGGGGCCCGTGGCCGGTCCCGTCTGGATGTAGCCCTGGGGCGTCGCGTGCGAGCCGTTCGTGGACAAGTCGTCCGGGTCATAGATGAAGATCTCGGAGGAGTCGAAGCACACGACGAAGACGCGAAGCTCGAAGAAGCCGCGCGGATCGATGATGGGCGCCAGATAGACCCTGGCGGGACCCGAGTCCACGGGGACGTTTCCCGTGATGACGAGCGCGTCGGGGTCGTAGGACTGCCCGTCGATCGACAGCTCGCCAATCTCGCCGACGACCAGCGAGGGGGGCGAGCGATTCGCGAAGAAGACGCGCGCCGGGATCTTGCCGCAGGTCGCGAGCTCCTCGTCGGTGTAGCAAGGCCCCTGGGGCGAGGCAGGAGGAGGCAGGCACTTTGCGGGAGGCAGCCTCGCCTTGCACGCGAGCCGCGGCGTCGTGTCGATGACGATGCCGCGCGAGTCGGTCCCGACGGAGTTGGCCGTCAGCGAGTACGCGCGCTCCCGCACGAGATACGGCCGCTGCAGCGTGCCGTCGTCGGTGTAGTACCGGAGCAAATCCAGCTCGGCGGCGGCGCGGCTCGTCTCCAGAAACGCAGGCCGCACGCACGCCTTCTGATTGGCCGTCGTGCAGTCGACGACGGCGGCGGGGTCGTGGGGGACCGCCGCAATCCCGTTGCCGCCCACCGGAACCCCGTCGAGGACGAACTGCATCGTCGGTTCCTGCATCTCCGACGAGCTCCCGACCCCGCTCAAGAGAAGGGAGGTGGAGTTGCTCGTCTGATGGGTGACCGCGATCGCGGTGCCATCTTCGGTCAACGCCATGCCGAAGGGCTCGCCGGGCATCGTGACCATGCGCGAATTCCCGAGCTGGTTCGCGTCGGAGCCGACCTGGTTGGTCGCCCCGAGCTTGAAGATGACGTCGGCGGGGACGCTCGGGTAGTCGTGCGTGACGTCGGCATACGTGAGCGAGGCCGTTCCGCGAACCGGAAAGTAAAGGCGGTCCTGGGGCGGCTTCGGAACGGACGGCGACGGGGGGGAACCTGCAACTGGAGGTCGGTGGCGAACGCGCCGACGGTGACCGAATCCTTGAAGTAGATCGGCGCCGAGCCGTCGACGGGCGGCGCGCAGCCCTCGTCGAGGGCCGCTCCGGGAGCCAAGACGTACATTTCGGCCAGGCACGGCGCGGGAATTCCCGACACGAACGGGATCTGCTCAATCGTCGATTTGTCCGCGCCCGGGGGGACGTTGTACGCGACGAGCGCCGCCGCATCGTGCCGCATTTGCTGCAGGTCGTAGCTCTGCAGTGTGCCGCCGTTGTACTGAAGGTCGAAGTCCGAGTTGACCGCGTAGAGGACGCGCCCGCCGGGGGACACGGCGAGGCCCACGGGGAAGTAGAAGCTCGCGGTCGGCGGAGACGTGCCGTCGCCGGACGAGTAGCAAGCGGACGTTGCAGCTGCCGCGACGGTGGCGCACAGGGCCACGCGCGCGACCCGCAAGAGAAGCCTCATCGCGGGCGAGACTAGTCAGCGCGAGCGTAGGTGTCGAGCGTGCGACACGGGCCGGGCGGCCGCGGCGCCGCTCGATGCGCCCTCACGCGCCTCGCAGCGATTCCTCGGAGTCCCCGGCGCCCTCACAGCAAATCGATGATGACGACCCCACGCTCCTGCTCCTCAGGTGCGTGCGGCGCACGCGGCGCCGGCCGATCGGCAGGGATTTCCAGTCGCGGTTGCTCGTGACGAGCACGCTCCTGCTCTTCCCGTCGTCGGATCTGCTCGATGATGAATGGAGGCAGCATGGGGACCTCCCCGAGGAGAGCAATAAGCGGGTACTCGGAACAAGGACCGTCTTTGCCAAAAGTAGCAACCAAAGTGCCACGGTCAAGGTTTCCGCGACATGTGCGCCGCGCTGTGCGGGCCATGGGCGCTGCGGGTCGGTTTCGCGCTCGAGGTCGCGCTCGCGCTCGCCCGCGAGCCGCCGCCGCTCGCGGGGACGGCTGCGAGACCCGTCACGCCCGCGACTCGCGCTGCCGGTCCGCGTAAGCGTAGCCTCCATATTCTCATGAACGGAGGGGCGCGTCCCTTGTGGAGCCGGCGGCGTCGATTTGTGGGCGTAAGGCGGCTGGGGGGCGTGGGGTGCGCCGCGGCGCTCGTGTGCGTCATTCTCGGGATCTGCGGGGGGCCCGGGGCGGTGGCTGCGCCTTTCGAGGTGCGTGGGGAGGACTGGGAGGGGCTCAGCCAGCTCGTACGCATCGCGGAGGGCGAGGTCGGGACGCAGCGCGTCGTCCTCGTGACGGCGCGAGCGCGCGCGACGGGCGCGGCCACCGGCACCGCCACGCTGGCGTTGCCGAGCCTCAAGCGGGAAGACGCGCTTTTCATCGTGCACCCCGAGCGCGCTCTCGACGTCGACGAGCTCACGAGCTTCATGCGTGCAGGCGGGCGGCTCGTTCTCATGGACGACTACGGAACGGGCGACGAGCTCCTCGGGCGCTTCGGCATTCGGCGCGTGCCGCTTCCGTCCCGACCCGCCGAGAAGCTCCGCGGAAATCCCGTCGCTCGCCGTGGCCGAGCCGGCGAGCGGGCACGCCGCCGTGCGAGACGTCGCGCACGTGGTGACCGACCACGGGACGGGCCTGGCGCACCCTGGCCTGTCGAAGCTGCTCGTCGTCCGGGGCGCACACTCCAGCGCGCCCGACGAGCCCGACGTGATGCTCGCGCTGGCGGGAGCCGTGGGCCAGGGGCGACTCGTCGCGGTGGGCGACGCGTCCATCGCAATCAACTCGATGCTTCGTTTTCCCGGGCAATCGCGCGCTGTGCGCGGCCCTCGTGCGTTACGCCACGGAGGACGACGCGTGGGGCGCGCGCAACGGCAAGCTCTACATCGTGGCCAACGACTTCGAGACCACCGGGACGTTCGGCGGCGACCCGCGCTTCGAGGGAATCACCGGTCAGGCCCGCCGCGCGCTCGCCGAGGCGCTCGACGTGCTGCGGGGCGAGGGAATGCCCCCGTTCGCGGCCTACCTCACGGCCCTCGGCGTGGGCCTGGGCGTGGTCATCTGGACGAGCGCCCGCGCGGGGAAGACGCATCGGCGCGTGACGCCGCGCTACGCCCGCCCAATCGCCGCGGCCGTGCAAGGAGGCGTCGCGGGGAGGGCCGCCGTCGTCGGCGCACCGGGCGCTTCGCGTGTGCTGGCGATGCTCGAGCTCAAGAGCGCGCTCGAAGAGGAGCTCGCGACGCGCCTGGCGCTCGACCGGGTGCCCCCGCGCGACGAGCTCGTCGAGAAGGCGCGAGCCGCGAGGGTCCTCGACGAAACGGCCGCCGACGACGTGTCGCGTCTGCTGGCGAGCCTCGCCCACATGGAGGCCGCGCTCGGCATGCACCGCCGGCCCGTCCTCGAGCGTGTGCGCGACGGGGACGTTCTCTCCGTCGCGGCGCGCGTGCGCGAAATCCTGGGGGGAGGTCCGATCCAGGGACCAATCGGAGGTCCGATCGAGGGAGGCCCAATCGAGCCGGCGAAGTGAACGCGTGATACATTGGCGAAAGTCCCGGTGACCGCCGCCGCTACGAACGAGATTGCCGCCGCGCGAGAACGCATCGACGACGTGCGCCGCGAGGTGGCGCGCGTTTACGTCGGATCGTCGCGACCGGTGGACACGATGCTCGTGGCGCTCCTCGCGCGGGGGCATGCGCTGCTCGAAGGCGTGCCCGGCGTCGCCAAGACCACGCTCGTCAAGGCGTTCGCGGCCGTGCTGGGCTGTAGCTCGCGGCGAATCCAGTTCACGCCCGACTTGCTGCCGGCAGACATCACCGGCACCTACGTCCTTTCCCCGCGCGACGGGACTTTCACGCTGCGGGCCGGCCCGGTGTTCGCCAACGTCGTGCTGGCTGACGAGATCAACCGCGCACCCGCCAAGACGCAGAGCGCCCTGCTCGAAGCCATGCAGGAGAGGCAGGTGACCATCGAGGGCGACCGGTTCGAGCTTCCGTTGCCCTTCCTCGTGCTCGCCACGCAGAACCCGGTCGACCTCGAGGGCACGTATCCCCTACCCGAGGCGCAGATCGACCGATTCCTCGTGCGCGTGTCGATGGGATACCCGACGCCGCGCGAAGAGGCGCAGATGCTACGAACCTACGGCGCGGACCCTCCGGCCGTCCGGCCCTTGCTCGACGCACGCGACGTCGTTCGGCTCCAGACGATCGCCGGGCGAGTTTACGTGGAGGACGACCTCCTCGACTACGCGGTCGCCATCACCGGCTTCACGCGGGCGCATCAACGCGTCGCGCTCGGGGCGAGCCCCCGAGCCACGCTGGGCCTGGTGCAAGCCGCGAAGGCCTCCGCGCTCCTCGCCGGGCGCCCGTTCGTCGCACCGGACGACATTCGTGCGGTGGCCCCGAGTGTCCTCGCGCATCGCATGATCATGACGGCCGAGGCCGAGAGCGAGCCAAAATCGCGAGAACGCGTGGTGGAAGAGGCCCTCGCGAAGGTGAGCTACCGGCGGGGCATGCGCGCCGTCTAGTGGGTGTCGCCGGGACTGGCGGCGCACGAGAACGAGAACGTGCTCGTTCTCGTTCTCGAGTGCTCGTCCACCTCCTCTCCGCTTTGAAAACACGTCGAGCCTGGTCCCCGCTACTTCGGCGACGCTCCGTGGCCTAGGCTTGTCCGCGTGGAGCTCCACCCGACCCGTTCCACCTTCCACGTCGCCGTCGCCGGCGCGGGCCTCGTCGCGCTCGGAACCGCGGCCCGCCTGCCGCCCGTGCTGGCGTTCGGAGGCGCCATGCTGCTGGCCGTCGCTCTCGGACGAGCCATCGCCCTCGCCTCGGTGACGCGACTGCGTGCGGCGGGGTTCGAGATGGTCTGGCGGGGGCCGACGCGGGTGCATCGCGTCGGACAGGGCGGGGCTCTCGTCGTCGAGGCCGAGCTTCGCAACCGGGGGACCGAGCCGGTGCGCGGCGTATCGCTCCGCGCGATTTCGTCGAGCATGCTCGTCGTCGAGGTCGCGCCGACGACGACCGACCTGCCCCCCGGGGGCCGGGCCCGTGTCGAGGTGACCGTGCGCCCCAAGCGCGTCGGACGCTGGGGGGTTCACGGACTCGCCCTCGAGATACGCAGCACCCCGCTCGGCGGAGAGGGCCTCTACGAGGTGCCCCTGCTATTCGCGAACCCGCTGGGCATCGAAGTGCTCCCGCGGGCCGTGGCGGCTCACCTCGCCGTCTCCGCGCGGCGGACGCGCGCGACGCGGCGCCGAGCTCGGGCGCCCGATCAACGTCGCTGGCGACGGCGACGAGCTGCGCGAGCTGCGCGACCACGTGGCGGGCGACCCCTTCAAGCGCATCGCGTGGAAGGCGAGCGCGCGGCGCGGCAGGTTGCTGGTGCGCGAAATGGAGCGCGACGAGCGCGACGTCGTGTGGCTCGTGGTCGACGCGTCCGTGGAGCTCTGGGCCGGCGAACCGGGAACGGCGCCGCTCGATCGCGTGCTCGAGGACGCGGGCGCCGTCGCCACGCGCCACATGCGCCGGGGGGATCTCGTCGGCCTGGTCGTGGCTGCGTCGCGCCTGCGCAGCTGGATTGCGCCCGGCGAGGGACCTTCCCACGCGAACGTGCTGGCGGCGGCGCTGGCCAGTGCGGCAAGCTGCATCGACAGCGATCGATCCGAGCTCGACGAGATCGAGGTAGCCCAGCGAGTGGCGGAGCACGCGCGTCCGCTCGACCCGCGCGGCCTCGCCGATCTCGCGAAGGGAGACCTCGACGCGCTCGCGCGTCGAGCCAATCTGCTCAGGAAGCGCGCACCGTTCGCCCCCCGCGTACCGTTTGCGCACAGCGAGCGCGAGCAGGCGCTTCGCCATTACCTCGCGGCGTTCGGCATCGAGTCGCCGCCTCGTTCCGACGGCGAGCGGGAGAGGGCGGAGGCGACGCTCGCGCAGGTGCTCGAGCGGTTGGGGGCGGAAAAGCCGAGCGCGAGCATCGTGCACGTCTGGGCGCCCGCGCCCGGGCAAGCCGAGTCGATGGCGAGGGCCATCGGCCTGCTACGGCGCCGCCGGCTCGAGCTTCGCTGGACCGTGCCGCCGTTCGAGGCCGGTGTCGGCGCCGCCCACGAGCGGCGCAGCAGCGTGGCCGACGTCGTGGACGAAGCCGTGCGGATGCGCGCGCGGGCCACGCGCACACGGGCCGAGCGGCTGCTTCGGCGAATGGGCGTTCGCGTGGTCGCTCGCACGGTAGGGCGTGGGGACGCGCAGGCCACGCATCCCGACCGGGGCGAGGGGCCGCCGTGACGTCGCGGGACCCGCGCGCCGTCTTGCGCAGCGCAGGCCTGCGGCCCAAGAAGCGCTTCGGCCAGAACTTCCTCGTCGCCGAGCCCATCGCGCGGGCCATCGCGGAGGCGTGCGTGCGGCCCGACGAGATGGGCCGCGCTCGCGTCGTCGAGATCGGCGCCGGAACGGGCGCGCTCACGAGGTGGCTCGCCCCCCGCGCGCGCTCGATCGTGGCGATCGAGCACGACCGCGAGCTCGTGCCGGTGCTCGAGAGCGAGCTCGCGGGGTCCGGCGCGCACGTGCTGCAGGCCGACGCTCAGGCTGCGGATCTGGCAGCGCTCCTCGGAGCTGCCGACGAAGCATCCCCGCGCGTCCTCTGCGGGAACCTCCCGTATGCCCTGACCGGGCAGCTGCTCCGGCGCGCGGTCGAGCACGCGGGCCGCGTCGAACGAGTCGTGTTCATGCTGCAGAGCGAAGTGGCCGACCGGCTCAACGCGAAACCGGGGACCAAGGAGTGGGGCGCGCTGACCGTGTTCGTCCGCGCAGCGTACGAAGTGCGCCGCGTTCTGCGCGTGCCGCGGGGCGCCTTCCACCCAGCGCCGGACGTGACGAGCGCCGTCGTCGAGCTGACGCCGCTGCGGCCGCCACGAGCGCTCGAGACCGAGCGGTTTCGCGCGCTCGTCCGGCGCGCCTTCGAGACCCGCCGCAAGACGCTGCGAAACGCGTGGGCGGGCCTCGCTCCCCTCCCCGTTCTCGATCGAGCCGCGGCGCGAGCGGGGGTATCCCTCGATGCGCGGGGAGAGACGCTCGAGGTCGAGGCCTTCGCCCGCATGGCCCAGGCGCTCGACGACGCGACCGAGGGGGATACGACGGCGTGAGCGGCGCGGCTACCGCTTGCCGCCGAGCTGCGCAATCGCAGCCTGTGCGTCGGCGCGATCGGGGGAGTTTACCGGCGCGATCTCCAGGAACCGCCGGTAGTGCTCGACCGCGTCGGCACCCTTCCCGCTCTTCCGGAGCGCCTCGGCCGAGAGAAACTCGACCGGGGCGAGCCAGCCCGGACGCGGATCCATTTTCTCGGACGCGAGTACGGCCGGAACGAGCAGCGCGAGCGCCCCGGACACGTTGCCCCGGTCGAGGAGCAACTTGCCGTACCGGTATCGCCAGTACGGGTGCGGAACCGTCCCGTCGGGCGTCGCCACGACGCCGTCGCCGGCGATCGCGCGCGTCCACTCGCCCATCGCGGCCGACGGGTCGTTCTTGTCCTCGTAGCACTCGGCGAGCGTCGCGTGCGCCTCGTAGCGCGACGGCCGGAGCTCGAGAGCGTGCCGGGCGTCCTTGATGGCGTCCTCGATGGCGCCCTCCATGCGCTCGAGCACTCCCTTTTGCCAGTAGGCTTCGCCGCTCATCTTGTCGAGAGCCAGGGCCTTGTCGATCTCGTCGCGAGCAAGCTCGAGCTGGGCGGGAGTCGCCTCGTTGGCCTCCCAGGCGAGATACACGTGGTACTCGGCGCGATTGGGATCCAGGTCGACGGCGCGCTTCAGGTAGCGCAGGGCGTCGACTTGTTCGGCGCGGCCCTTGAGCATCAGGGCACGCCCGATGTAGTGCTGCGCCTCCGCGCTCGTCGGCCGCTTCTCGAGTACCTTGCGCAACATCGGCAGGGCGTCGTCGGGGCGCCCGATCGCGACGTACGCGCTACCCACGCGAAGCTGCAAATCGGGGTCGTTGGGCGCTTTGGCCAGCGCGCTCTTGAACTGGTCGATCGCCCGCTCTACGTCGCCCGACTCTTCGAAGAGCAGACCGCGTTCCAGCGACAGCCCCGGATAGTCCTTGTCGACCACGGCGACGCGATCGAGCTCGGCGCCCGCGTCCTCGAACTTGCGCACCCGCCGCAGCGTCACGGCGAGCCGGAAATGCGTCGCGACGTCCCGTTCTTCCTTGGTGATGGCCGACTTGTAGTCCGCGATGGCGGTGTCGAAATCGCCCTGGAGCTCGGCGACCTCGCCGAACGCGCGATCGAGCGTCGCGGACGCGGGCAGCTTCTTCTTCGCGTCGTCGAGGGTGGACTTGGCCTCCGACAACCGCCCGCGCGCCGAGAGCAACTCCGAGAGCTCCACGTACGGCAAGACGGCGTCGCGTCGCGACGGATCGACCAGCGTCAGCGCGGCGTGCAGATCGGACTCGGCGGCGTCGTTGTTGCCGAGGTGCTGTTCGACCCGGCCGAGCACGAGCAATATGGGGATGCTCTTCGGGAAGCGCTGCTTGGCCGCCAAGAGCTGCTGCTTCGCGTCGGCGAGCCTCTCCACCCCCAGCTTGGCATCGGCGTCGCCGGCGATGAGCTCCGGCGAGTTGGGGTCGGCCGCCAGGGCCGTGTCGAACCGTGCGAGCGCCTCGGTGTAGCGCTCCTCGTTCAGCAGCAGGCGACCCTCCCCCCCGAGCGCGTCGACGTTGCGCGGGTTCAGCTTCACCGCCTGCGCGAAAGCCTCGCGCGCCTCGCTCGCGGCGCCTCGGTCGAGGCTCACCCACGCGCGGGCCGCGTACGCGTTGGACAGCTCGCTCGGCGAGGCCTTCGTCCGGGCGGGCCCCTCGAGGACCGTCGCGAGATCGCGCAGCGCCTGCGCCTCGTCCACCGGGGCGCTCTTCATCCGCGCGCGCAGCGTGAGGGCCCCCGGGTGCTGCGGCGAAGCCGCGAGGGTCGCCTCAATCTCCTTCTTCGCGTTCGCCCCGTCGCCCAGCACGTCGAATGCCTGCGCCAGGCCGAAGTGGGCCCGCGCATCGTTCACCGCGTCGAGCGCGTGCTTGAAGGCGACGCTGGCCGCGGCGCCGTCGCGCGACGCGAGCTCGACGGCCCCGCGCAGCAGCCACACCTCGTTGCGGATGGCGTCGCCGGCGTAGACGCGCTCGGCGACGTCGAGCGCCTTGCGGGACTTGTCGAGCTCTCCCTCGGCCGCGAGCTCGGCGGCATGCGCGACGTCCGCGTACTTCGCCGGTTCCTTGACGGGCAGCTCGCCGAGGAGCTGCTTCGCGCGCGGAACGCGGGCCGCATCGGGACCGAACCGGACGGTCGTCGCGAGGTCCACGAACGCGGCGTACGCCGTCAGCGATCGCGCGCGAGCCGTGCGCTGATGCGCGCCGGCGGCTGCATCTGCCGCAGAGCGTGCTGCGTCGTACGTGTCCGACGCGAAGGCGCGCTCGGCCTCGAGCAGGGCCAGGGACGTCGCCCGCTCGTAGTCCGCCGCGTGGAGGCGATCGGTCAGGTACAGGTAGCCGAACGCCCCGTACTGCGTGAGCTGCAAGGCGGCACCGCCGACCGCCAGAGCGGCGACCGCCGCAGCGATCCCCAGTCCACGAAACGTCCGCTTGCGCGGAGACTCGCCGGGCAGCTCGCGCAGCGACGCCCGCGTACCAGGCGTCGGCACCGGGGCCGTCGCCGCCGCGTGGACGGGCGGTCCGGCGGGCAGCTCCATCGACGGCGTGGGCATCGCGTCGACGCCGATGGAGGCCTCCCCGGTAGCTGCGTCGCCGCCGCCGCCGCCGAAATCGACCTCCCCATACGCCACGCCGCCCGCCGCGACGGCGGAGTCCGCCCGCATCATCGGGGATGGCGCGCCCGAGGCGTGGGACCGCGGTCTCTCCTCGAGCTCGAGCCCACGAAAATCCGGTCCCTGCCCCGGCGGCTGCGAATACCCGGGAGGCGGGGCGGACGGGACGAGAGGCGCCTCGCGCGGGAGCTCGATCTCGCCGAAGCTGTCGAGCGGGCTCTGGGCCTGGTGCGGCCGTGCCGGGAGCGGCCTTTCGGCCGCAAACGCGCTCGGCAGCGCGTCGGCAACGCTCGGGAGCGCCTCGGCGACGCTCGGCAGATCGATTTCTCCGAAGCTGCGCGTCGCCCCCGCACGCGACCTGGCCGCGACCGGAAGAGACCCGGCCACGGACGGAAGACTTGCCGCGACGGAGGGGAGGCTCGCCGCAACCGAGGGAAGGCTCGCCGCGACGGACGGAAGACCGGCGGCGACGACGGGCAGGCCCGGACCGGCGACGATAGGCAAACCCGCCGCGACCACCGGGAGATCCGCGTGCTCTCCCCCTTGGCCTTGCGACGACTTGGCCACCGGTAGGTCTGCCGCCGGCGCCGGCAAATCGACGCTGTAGCCTCGAGTCGGGCGTGGGCCTGGGCCCTTCGCCATGGCTGCCTTGGGCGCTGGCAGACCGGCGGCCACGATGGGCAGGTCGACATCCGCCGGGCCGGTCGTGCCCCGCTTGGCGACCGACGGAAGCGGAGGCGGCTTGGGCGGCTGGGCCGGGCTCTTGGTCGCGGGCAGCCCTGCCGACACGACGGGCAGGTCTTCCTCCTCGAGCGACCCGAGCGCGGCCGGAAAGTCCGACGGAAACGACGCCCGCGACGCAGGCGCGGCCGCAGGAGGGGGCGGCGCTCCCGTCCCCATGCCAGCGCGGGCTCCAGGGCCCACTCCAGCGCCAACTCCAACCGTCGTACGCGTGGCGGCCGGCGGAGCCTGAGGGCCGGGAGAGGCCTGACCCGCCCCGGCGCCGAGGCCACCGCCGACGCTGCCGCCCATGCCCACGATGGTGCGCTTCGCCGGATTGGCTCGCGGCGGCTCCGGGTTCGCCGGCGGCGCCGCACCGGGCGCCGTCACCAGGAACGAATGCCCGCACTTGGGGCAGCGCATCTTGAGGCCGGCGGGCGGAACCCGCCGCTCGTCAATTTGGTACGGCGCCTTGCACGACTCGCACTCGACCTTGAGCATAGGCTCCCCGCCGAGCGTATCATGCGCTCACGTCTCCGTACGCGAGTCCCCCCACGGGCGCCTATGCCGCCCAGCTCGACGCGCGCGCCGCCGCGCTGGCGACGCTGTGTGTGCACGCAGGCGATCACCCCGACCCCACCACGCACGCGCTCGAGGCACCCATCGTCCTCTCGAGCGCGTTCGGGTTCGCCAGCGCCGAAGAGGCCGCCGACGCGTTCTCCGGAAAGAAGGACGCGTACATCTACGGTCGCTGGGGCAACCCCACGGTACAGGCCCTCGAGGCGAAGCTCGCCGCACTCGAAGGAACCGAAGACGCCTGCGCTACGTCGAGCGGCATGGCCGCCGTGAGCGGCGCGGTCCTGGCACTGTGCGCGCAGGGCGATCACATCGTGGCGCCCCGATCGATGTACGCGGAGAGCGCGCGCCTGCTGCGTGAGCGCCTGCCCCGCTTCGGCATCGAGACGACCTTCGTCGACGCGACCGACGCGTCGGCGTACGCCCGCGCGGTGACGCCGCGCACGCGCCTCTTCTACCTCGAGACCCCGGCCAACCCGAACCTCGCCGTGACCGACATCGCCGCGGTCGTCGCCCTCGCGCGCGAGCATCAGACGAGACAGACCGCGGGGCAGAACCCGGCGCGAATCGCCACCCTCGCGGACAACACCTTCGCGACGCCTTTCTCTCAGACACCGCACGCGCTCGGGGTGGACTTCGTGGTCCACTCGATGACCAAGGCGCTCGGCGGCCACGGCGACGCGATCGGCGGATGCGTGTGCGGCCAAAAAAGCGACGTCGCCCGCGTACGGGATCTCGTCGTCAAGGGCTTCGGGGGCGTCATCGCTCCGCTGAACGCGTTCCTCGTCGCGCGCGGCCTCCGCACGTTCGCCCTGCGCCAGCGGCAGCAGTGCGCGTCGGCCGCGACGCTCGCCGAGCGGCTCGCGCGTCACGAGCGGGTCGCCATCGTGCACCATCCGTCCCTCGCCGCCCACCCGGGCCACGCGCTCGCGGCCAGGCAGATGCACGCATTCGGGTCGCTCCTCTCCTTCGAGCTGCGAGGCCGCGGGAGCGGTAGGGCAGGCACCGCCCTCGACGCGGGCCGCTCGGTCCTCGAGCGCGTGCGCACGATCACCCATGCGGTCAGCCTGGGCGACGTGCGAAGCCTGCTGGTTCACCCCGCGTCGACGACCCACTCGACGATGCCCCCCGAGGCCCGCGTGGCTGCGAACATCACCGACGGCCTCTTGAGACTCAGCGTCGGCATCGAATCGGCCGAAGATCTGTGGGCCGACCTCGAGCGCGCGCTCCGCTGAAACGCTCGTCTGAAATCCGTCGCAAAGGGGGATAAATTCCCATGCGGTCGCGGTCGGCGTGCTAACCGATCCCCGGTGGATCGGCTCGTCGTCGCCGGCGCGCGGCAGCACAACTTGAAGAACGTGAGCCTGAGCCTGCCTCGAGGCCAGGTCATCGTCTTCACGGGGCCGAGCGGCTCGGGCAAGTCGTCGCTCGCCTTCGACACCATCTACGCCGAGGGCCAGCGTCGCTACGTCGAGTCCCTCAGCGCCTACGCGAGACAGTTTCTCGAGCAGCTCGCCAAGCCAGACGTCGAACGCATCGACGGCCTGAGCCCCGCCATCGCGATCGAGCAGCGCCCGCTCTCCAAGTCGCCGCGGTCCACCGTGGGAACGGTCACCGAGATCGCCGACTACCTGCGCCTGCTCTACGCCCGCGTCGGCGTGCCGCACTGCCCGAGCTGCGGCAAGCGCATCGAGGCGCAGACGGTCCAGCAGATCGTCGACCACGTGCTCGCGCTGCCCGAGGGCACCAAGCTCAGTGTCCTGGCGCCCATCGCCCGCGCCCGCAAGGGCGAGCTCAAGCTCGAGATCGAGCGCCTTCGCCGCGAGGGCTTCGTCCGCGCGAGAATCGATAGCTCGGTCATCGACCTCGGCGACGAGATCGAGCTCGACCGCGCCAAGACGCACGACCTCGACGTCATCGTCGACCGCCTCGTCCTCAAAGAGGGGCTGAAGGGACGCCTCACCGACAGCGTCGAGCTCGCGCTCAAGCTGGGCGAGGGCCGCCTGCTGATCCAATCGGGGGACGACGAGCCGTTCTGGCTGAGCGAGCGCTTTGCCTGCGTCGACTGCGGCATCTCGCTTCCGCCCATCGAGCCCCGCATGTTCTCGTTCAACGGCCCACACGGCGCCTGCCCCGCGTGCGACGGCCTCGGGGCGCGCGACGTCGTGGACCCCGAGCGATGCGTGGGCGACGCGCGGCACACGCTTCGCGAGGGCGTCGTGCTCGCGTGGGGACGTCGCGGCAGCGTCGCGCTGGCCACCGAGGTCGCGCGCGCGGTCGAAGTGCTCGGGATCAACCCCGATACGCCGTGGGGGAAGCTACCCGAGGACCAGCGCAAGGGGGTCTTATACGGGAGCGGGAGCGGCAAGGGCCGCAAGAAGGGGTACGAGGGCATCGTCCCGCGCATCGAGCAACGGCTGGCCGCCCTACCGGACGCGCGCGTCGACGAACCGGAAGACGAAGACCCCGACGCGGGCGAGGGCGGCATCGCCGACGACGAGCTCGGGCGGTTTCTCGTGACCCGCACGTGCGACGCCTGCAAGGGCAAGCGCCTGCGACCCGAAGCGCTCGCCGTGAAGCTCGGCGAAAAAGACATCGCGCAGGTCGGCGCCATGCCGCTGCGGCACGTGCGCAAGTTCGTCGAGGGCCTCGGGGGCGAGGGCTCGTCCCAGGTGTTCGGTCCGCGCGAGAGCGCGATCGCGCAGCCGCTGCTCAAGGCGGTCGCCGCTCGCCTCGGGTTTCTCATCGACGTCGGGCTCGACTACCTCACCCTCGACCGCAGCGCGCAGACGCTCTCGTCGGGCGAGGGGCAGCGCATCCGCCTGGCCACGCAGATCGGCGCGGCCCTCGTCGGCGTCCTCTACGTCCTCGACGAGCCCAGCGTGGGCCTGCACGCACGCGACAACGCGCGCCTCATCGAGGCGCAAGCGCGCTTGCGCGACCTCGGCAACACGGTCATCGTCGTGGAGCACGACAGGGAGGCCATCCTCGCGGCCGATCACGTCGTCGACATGGGGCCCGGGGCCGGCGTGCACGGCGGGCAGATCGTCGCGCAGGGCACCCCCGACGAGATCATCGCCAATCCCAAATCGATCACCGGCCCCTGGCTCAGCGGAAAGCGCCAGCTCCCCGTGCCCGCCAAGCGCAAGAGCCGCGGGAAGGCCGCGGTGAAGGTCGTCGGGGCGCGCGCGCACAACCTGCACGACGTGACCGCCGAAGTCCCCGTGGGGCTCTTCACCTGCTTCACGGGCGTGAGCGGCAGCGGCAAATCGAGCCTCATCGTCGACACGCTCCTCCCCGCCGCCCGGGCCAAGCTCTACAACGCGACCGCCCCCGTCGGGGAGTGCGACCGGGTCGACGGCCTCGATCACATAGACAAGGTCGTCTCGATCGACCAGGCGCCCATCGGGCGCACGCCACGCTCCAATCCCGCGACGTACACGGGCATCTTCGCGCTCCTGCGCGATCTCTATTCGGGGCTGCCCGACGCGCGCGCCCGCGGCTACAAGGCGGGTCGCTTCTCGTTCAACGTGAAGGGCGGACGCTGCGAGGCGTGCCAGGGCGACGGCGTCTTGCGCGTCGAGATGCATTTTTTGCCCGACGTCTTCGTCACGTGCGACGCGTGCAGCGGCCGGCGTTACAACCGCGAGACGCTCGAGGTGAAGTACAGGGGGCTCTCGATCGCCGACGCCCTGGACGTGACGGTCGAGCAGGCCAGCGAGCTCTTTGGAGCGGTGCCGCGCATCGCCGACAAGCTCGAGGCGCTGCGCAAGGTGGGCCTGGGGTATCTGACGCTCGGCCAGCCCGCCACCACCCTCTCGGGCGGCGAGGCGCAGCGCGTGAAGCTCGCGCGCGAGCTTTCGCGCAAGGCGACCGGACGCACCCTCTACGTCCTCGACGAGCCGACGACCGGGCTGCACTTCGCCGACATCGAGGTCCTGCTCGTGGCGCTGCTCGACCTGCGCGACCAGGGGAACACGATCGTCGTCATCGAGCACAACCTGGACGTCGTCGCTTGCGCCGACTGGATCGTGGACCTGGGACCCGAGGGTGGCGAGGGCGGCGGCACGATTGTCGTGGCCGGAACGCCGGAGCAAGTCGCCCAGTCGGAGCCATCCCACACCGGCAGGTATCTGCGTGAGGTCCTCGCGCGAAGCGCGCCCCCGACGACCACGAAGAAGGCGGCGGCGCGCGGGTAGGCGCATCCTCAAGGTGCGCCGGGAGCCGGACGAGGGCGAGGGCGAGGGCGAGGGCGAGGGCGAGGGCGAGAACGAGCGCGAGTACGTGCTCGGGCTCGAGCACGAGTACGAGGACGGCAGCGAGAACGAGGGCGTGAACGAGGGCGAGGGCAGGCGGTGGGGTTAGCGGCACATCTTGGTGGGCATCGCGGTGATGCCCTCGAGGAGTGTCTTGGCACGCCGGATGTCTGTATCCCGCCATCGCGCAGATCCGCGTTCCCGCGCCGTACGGCTGCGCCCACGCAGACGGACCGCACGAGAAACTCAATCGCTCCGGAGTTCACGGTGCGTTTGTTCTCGTTCTCTTCCTCCACTCGCCCTCTTCCTCGTACTCGCCGCCGCCCTCGTACTCGTGCTCGAGCCCGAGCTACTCGCGCTCGTTCTCGCACTCGTCCTCGTTCTCGATTTCTCGTCCTTGTCCTCGCTAGTCCATGGAGGGTACGAACTGAAACCCAAGGGGGGCTGCGCTCGTGAAACCCTACGATTTCTACTACTGGCCGAGCATCCAGGGACGCGGCGAGTTCGTCAGGCTCGCGCTCGAGGAAGCGGGCGCGCCCTACGTCGACGTCGCGCGCCGTCCGGGCGGCGTGCGCGAGATGATGCGCCTCATGACCCGCGGCGACGGCCTGGAGCCGTTCGCTCCGCCCTTCCTCCGGTCGGGCAAGCTCGTCGTGGCCCAGACCGCGAACATCTTGCTCTACCTGGCACCCCGCCACCGTCTCGTGCCGGCTGGCGAAGCCGCGCGCCTTCGCGCGCACCAGCTGGAGCTCACGGTGACCGACCTCGTGGCCGAGGCGCACGACACCCATCACCCCGTCGGCGTCGAGCTCTACTACGAAGACCAGAAGCCCGAGGCCGTCAAGCGTGCCCGCTCCTTCGCCAACCTCCGCATCCCGAAGTACCTCGGCTACTTCGAGCGCGCGCTCGATCGCGCCGGCGGCGCGGCGATGCTCGGCCGGTTCTCGTACGTCGACCTCTCGTTGTTCCAGGTCATCGAGGGACTCGAGTACGCGTTCCCCAACGCGATGAAGCGCGCGAGAAAGAAGATCCGCGGCCTGCTCGAGCTGCGCGATCGCGTGGCCAAGAGGCGGCGCGTCGCCGCGTACCTCGCGAGCGACCGCCGCATTCCCTTCAACGAGGACGGCGTCTTCCGACACTACGCGGAGCTCGATCGATCGCGATGACCGTGGCACGTGGCGTGCCTTCTAGGTGAGGTTCGCGCCCGGGGGTCCTGAGCCTTCGAGGCCCATGCGGGGCGCGGGGCTGAATCGTTCATGACTGTCGAACAAGGCCGGGCTTCTTCCACCGGAGAGCGATCCGCGGCGCGGCCGGAGACCGTGAGTGCCGCGGTGGATCGGCTCGTTCGCGAGCACGACAACATCGCCGAGCTGCTCGTCGTCGTCGACTCGCTGTTCGCGGCGATAGCGTCGGGCGAGGAGGCGGACGACGTCCTCGCTCGCGACGCGCTGACGTATCTCACCGAGTTCGTGGATGCGTTCCACCACGCCAAGGAAGACCTCGCGGTCGCCGTCGCGGCCGAGAGCGTCCAGGACCTGCGATCCTTGCAGCCGGAGCTACGCCAGCAACATCGACGCATTCGCGAGGCCGGAGAGACCCTGTACAGGGAGCTCGAGCGCATGTTGCTCGACGAACCGGTTCGGCGCAGGGAGCTCGCGAGCAACGGCTTCGCCTATACCGGTCAGATTCGACGCAACGTCGAGTTCGAGGAGTCCCTCGTCTTCCCGCGGCTCCTCGAAGGTCTCGACGCGGACGTCTGGGCAAGCATCGAAGCGCGCCTCGACTGTCCGCCGGATCCCCTGTTCGGGCCGGCCGTGCACGAGCGTTACCGCGCGCTCTACGCCACCCTCGCGAGCCGGATCGGCCTCGAGGAAGACTGGCCCTGACGCCCTGGAGGATGAGCAAGACGCCGGCACCGTGGCACGCGGAATGCGTTCGCCAAGCGATAGATAGAGGGAGCGATGTCAGGCCTCGTCCGCACGCATCACCTGGTCACCTGCATGCCCGCGATCGTGCGGGAGTTCGGGTGGCGTACGTACGGCCGGTGCGTGCGAAAGACGCTCTTCGCCTCACGGCCCGTCACGTTCCTGGAATGCGTGGCGCTCGGCGTCGCAGCCGAAGATCTCGTTGCGCCCGACCTGGACTCCTCGGCTCGACGGAACGGGAGCGACTAGGTCCCGAACGGACGCGCCAGACTAACTGTAGTCCTTCTCCATCCGCTCCTGGTCCTCCTTGCAGCGGATGCACAAGGTCGTCTCGGGGCGTGCCTCGAGGCGCTTGACGGAGATTTCCTCGCCGCACTCCTCGCACGTGCCGAAGCTCCCCTCGTCAATCTTCTTGAGCGCCTTCTCGAATCTTGTCGAGAAAGCTCTTCTCCCGCCCTCGCAGACGAAACGTGAACGACTGGAGGTACTCGCTCGACGCCAGGTCCATCTCGTCGGGCAGGTCGTCCGTGTCGAGCGCCATGTCCTGCTCGAGGGTCTGCTTGGCCTTCTTGAGGATCTCGTCGCGCTTGTCGGTGAGGAGGGTTCTGAACTTTTTGAGCGTGGCCTTGTTCACGGTTGACCTCGAATCTTCGCTCGGCCTTAGGGACCTAGCAAGCTCCGTCCCCATTCGGGGGCCAGCACGTTAAGTTTCCCGGGGCCGAACGTCAATCGGTCGGATGCGCTCTCTGGCCGCCAGCGCTACCTGGCCGGTCTTGGGGGCCCCGGTTTTTTGGTCAGGTTTGTGTTTTGGGGCCCCGGCCCCAAAACGGGGCGGGCGGACGGCTTGGGATGGCTGGGGCGTGGTCGTTCGGCCGTGTCCACGTGCTGGGGCCCTGGGGCCGGGACCGGCGGGTGGGCGGCTTGGGATTCGGGCGGGAGGGCGGGTGGGCGGCTTGGGATAGGGGCCAGGGCGTTGTGTTTGGGGGGGCGGGAGGGTAGTGGCGAGGGGGTGGGTGGTACGGGTTTGGGCGGCGCGGCGGGGGCCGTGAGCATGGAATCGACGACGCGGATCGGGATCGACGAGAATGGCCTGGGGCCGCGGCTAGGGCCGCTCGTCGTCACGGCGGTCGTGGCCGAGGCGTCCGGTGCCGAGGGCAGCGCGCGCGCCGAGGCGCGTCCGCGCGGGGCGATGCGAGCGCGCCTGGGCGATTCGAAGCGCCTCGTCGCCTTTGGAGACACGGCCCTCGGCGAGGCGTGGGCCCGGGCGATCGCGAAACGCATGGGCCTCGGAGAGCCCGAGGGGCCGGAGGCGCTCGTGCGGGCGCTCTCGCTCGACACGCCCGAGGCGCTGAGGTCCCCCTGCCCGAGCCAGCACACCGAGCAGTGCTGGAGCACCTCGGGCGAGACCTTCGTCGCCGAGCCGAAGCTCGTGGCCAAGGTCGAGCGGGACCTCGCCAAGCTCGAGGCGCAGGGCGTTCGCGTCCGCCGGGCGGCGTGCGTCGTGACGTGCACGCGACGGCTCAACGAGGGCATCTCCCGCGGGCTGACGCGGTTTCACGTGGACCTCCACGCCATGGAACGGCTGGCCCTCGACGCGCGCGAGCGGGCCGCGGGGGATGTCGTCGCCACGTGCGGCAAAGTGGGGGGTTTCGATCGGTACACTCCCGCGTTCGGACCGATGAACGGCCGGCTCCACGGCGTGGCCGAGGAGGGGCGCGCGCGCAGCGAGTACGTCTTCCCCGGCTTCGGGCGCATCGCGTTCGTGCGAGACGCCGACGACAAGCATTTGCTCGTGTGCATGGCCTCGCTCGTCGGCAAATGGGTGCGCGACCTCCTCATGGCGCGGATCGTTCGCTACCACCGCGAGCACGACGCGGAGCTACCCGACGCGAGCGGCTACCACGACCCGGTGACGTCGCGCTTCGTGGACGCCTCGCGGCTCGCGCGCAAGCAGCGCAAGCTCCCGGACGACTGCTTCGAGCGCCGTTCGTGGGCGTCGGTGTTCGAGCGGTGAGGCTGCCCGACGTCGCTCGTTACTTGAGCCACGCGGTGAGCTTGGCCAGCTTCTCGTCGCGCGTGAGCTTGCGCGACGCCTGCTTCTCGGCAGGCGCACCCGCTTCGAGCACGAGCTCCTCGTCGCCTATCGCGGCGAGCATCGGCCCTTTGGTGGCCACGATGTACTCGGCCTTCGGGCGGTCGGGCGCCTCTTGCAGCACCACCTGCACCGCCTCGTCGCCCACACCCTTCACCGGCGTGCTCCCCTTGGCCTTGAAGGCGCGCAGCGCGTCTTTCGCCCCTGCGGGGTCGTGGCGAACGAGGGCGACGGCGCGCCAGCGCTTGTCGCCGTCCTTGTAGTAGCCGACGGCGACCGGGCCGATGCCGGAGAGCCCGAGCGCGTCCTTCGGGTAGTACGCGATTCCGAGGGGCACTCGCTGCGCAGGCGGCAGCACCTCGGCCGCCGGGGGCAGCGCGTTCGACCCCGGGAGCTTGGCGCCCATGTCGCGCGCGATGGCGCCCGTCGACCGCTCGTTGGCCTGCGCCATCGCGGCCGGCGTCATCTTCGTGTCCTCGGTGACGAACGTCAGCTCGACGAGGTAGGGCCCCCGCCACACGTACGCGTTGCTGCTGCTCGTCGCGGCGGCGGCGCCGGCGTCGAGCGCCCTCACGGTCGCGCCCGCGGGATCGGCGTCGGCGACCACGCGCTTCGTGAACATCGCGTACGCGCCGTCGGGAGACTTGAAGCGCGAGAGGTTCACCTCCACGCTGTTCGGCGCGCCCGTCGCGTCGACGTAGCGAAGCACGACCACCCGATCCAGACCGAAGCGCTTGTACACCTCGCACTCGCCGTCGAACGCCGTCGTGCAGACCTCATCCATCGAGAGCTTGCCGCCCTCGCCGTAGGTCTTCGGCTCCGACTGCGGGTCGAGGCAGAAGCCGCCGGCGGCGCGCGGAACGAACGGCGCGCTCACCGAATCGGTGTCCTGCCCGCCGCCGTTCGCGCACGTGTCGGCATGCGCAATGCCGGCGGAGGCCGCGGGAGGAGGAGGCGGCGCGCGATCGTTCTTGGCGTCGCCGCTCTTGTCGCACGCGGCGACGAGCACCGAGCAGCCGAGGAAAAGCCGCGCAAGCGAGATAGCAAGCGGATTGGCCATGGCGGCCGTGCGAAATAGCACGCGGCCCGGCGGGTCCGCACCTTTTGCAAGGCGTGGAAATCGTTGCTGCAGGAGCTCGACGCACAGCAGCGCGAAGTCCCCGGGACTTCGAGGGGAAATCGAAGGGAGGGCGGGGGGCACGAGGCTTGCTCGTCCGTTCGGACTGGAGGCTGGTGACCACCGGATGTTGCGAACGGGTGCCGAAGCTTGCGCTGCCGGTGCTGCCCGGAGAAGGCGCCGGGCCGCAGCGGGTTTCTCGCTGATCGAGCTCCTGGTCGTCGTCATCATCATCGGCATCGTGGCCGCTCTCGCAATCCCCTCGATGAGCGTCGGCCGATTGGACCGCCACGCGTACGACGACGCCGGCGCGATCATGCAGCTCTTCCGGTCGGCACGCACGCGGGCCATCGCGCGCGGCGGGGCGGTGGTCGTCTCCATCGCCGCCAACGGCGCGACCGACCGCGGCACTTTCCAGCTGTGGGAGGCCGTGTCGGCCAACGCCGGCGCTCCGAACGCCCTGAACCGCACGCCCATCGCGTCGTGCAAGACGCCCACGAGCTGGAGCCCGCTGGCCATCACCAACCCGAACGTCCTCCTCGTCGACGGCGTCAACCTGAACGGGACGATCGAGACCGACGCGGACATCCAGACGCAGGCGGTCTTCTACAGCGACCCGACGAACAGCGGCGCGAAGACGTTCACCTCGGGGTTCGTCTGCTACACGCCCCTCGGACGCTCGTATGCCCGGCTCGACGTGGTCGGTCCGCCGGTCTTCGACGGACTGCTCGCCAACATCAGCCCGGTCGAGCTCCGCGTCACGCGCGCGAACGGCGGCAACACGCGCAGCATCCTCGTCCCGCCGAACGGCATGGCGCGCATCTTCTCGCACCTCTGAGAGTCAGCCGGATGCTCACCCATTCGCCCACCAGCCGGACCGTTCGTGTTGCGGCGCGGTCCGCCGGCTACACGGCGGTCGAGGTGCTCATGGCGATGACCGTCATGGCCATCGGCGCGGCGGCGGTGATCAGCATGCAGCGCGCGAGCATGCAGGGCGACCTCGACGCGCGAGAGACGGATCTCGCCAACTCGATCGCGAGGACGTGGGTCGAGCGGCTGCAAAAAGACGCGATGCAGTGGACGCTACCGAGCTCGGTCGACCCCGGCGACAACAACTTCGCGAACGCGCAGCTTCTCGCCCCCAACGTCACCGGCAAGTGGTTCTTGCCCACGGCATACCTCAGCAACACGCCCACGTGGAGCCCGGGGTTCGACATCCTCGGGCGCGATCTCGACGGGACCTCGGTCGCGAACGCGTTCTTCTGCGCCAACGTCAGGCTCACCTGGCTCGTGGCGCCGGCGCTGCCCGGCGAACCGGGCCTCCTTCGCGCGGACGTTCGCGTGCTCTGGCCGCGGGGCCTCTACAACTCCCCTGTCGGGGGCAGCGCCGCCGGCTTCTGCACGGCCGCGGTCGCCGGGTTGGACGACCCGAATACGTACTCGCTCGGGCAGCAGCCGCCGTACCACGCGATTTACCTGACCACGACGATCAAGGAGAACGCGCAATGAACCGGCGCGCGCGGCCCCTGCAGGCGGGCTTCACGCTGATCGAGCTGACGGTGGCGCTCGTCGCGGGGCTCATCGTCGCGATGGGAATCGTCGGTCTCTCGCGCTCGGCGACGGCGACGTTCCACGAGGAGATTCGCAACGCCGCGGCCGAGGCCTCGCTGCGCACGGCGATCGATCGGCTTCGCGCCGATCTGCAGCGCGCCGGCTACATGAGCACGGGCAACATCCAGACCGATCCGAGCTACCCCGCCATCCGCCTGTCGGCCTCCAGCCCGACGAACAACCTCGGGGGCATCAACGCGGCCATGCAGGGCATCCTCCGGCTCTCGGCGATTCGCCTCGCCGACGGCGGGTCGCTCGCCCAGAACGGGCTCGCGCTCTCCGCGCAGCAACCCACCGCGCTCGCGCCCGATTACATCGAGATCGGCGGCAACATGACGACGGCCGACCAGTTCGAGGTCGCCGTCATTCAACCGGCCGCCGGCAACTGCCAGCGCATTCTGCTCGTGCCCACGTCGCCTGCCGCCTACCGCCTCAACGCGGTCGGGGCGGCGGCCGCACCCGAGGAGCTGCGCACCATCTTCCAGCCGGTCCCGACGGGCATGTCGACGCAGTTCATCGTGCGCCTCGTGGACGATACCGGTCACGCCCAGTACATGGCGACCTGCCCGGAGACCGCACCCGCGCCCGCCGGGTTCACGACCCTCACGGGCGGCCCGCTGCCGTATCCGTACATCGACGTCGACGCCACGAACACGCCGCTCATCGCGCCGAGCGCCCAGAACGTGAGCACCGCGTCCGGGCTCTGCGCCGGGCGGTGCTGGGTCAACCCCGTCCAGATCGTCCGCTGGGAGATCACCGGGCCCGGAGGAACGGACGCCGAGCCCGCGCAGTACATCAACGCGCTCGACAACCTCGCGCTGCAGCCGGGCACGCAGGACCCCGCCAAGTACGACCTTATGCGCACGTTCGTCGACGCCAAGGGCGCGCTCGTGCCGCAGACGAGCGAGATCGTCGCGGAGTACGCGGTGGACCTGGACTTCGCGTTCACCGTCGACAGCGGCATCGACAACCAGCACCCCGCGCTGCAGACCTACGGGTTCGACGATCCGTTCAGCGGCCTATGGGCCAAAGACGTCTCGCAGACCGCGGCGCCGAACGTCGGCCCCGAGCGCATTCGCGCCGTGCGCGTGCGCCTGGTCACGCGCACCGCGCAACCGGATCGCACCGCGAACGTGGCGTTCACGAACCTGCCCGCGACCCAGCAGTTTCTCTACCGCTACTGCGTGGTGTCCCCGTGCCCGACGCCGCCGGACCGAGTCTTTCGCTGGGCGCGCGCGCGGACCATCACGTCGGAGGTCAGGACGCCCAACCTGGCGAGGTATTTCTACTGATGGACCGCCTCCTTCGCGCCAAGCGCCGTTCGTTGCGCCGCCGCGGCCAGGCGGGGGCCGCGATGTTCCTCGTCGCGATGACGATCGCCGTGCTGGCGTCGGTCGGCATCTACGCGCTCTCCGCGGCCTCGAGCGAGCTTCGCACGGCCGGCAACGAGCGGCAGAACACGCAGACGCACTACCTCGCCGAATACGGCGTCATCGGCGCGTCGCACGAGCTCATCGCGACCAAGGCGCAGTTTTACATGGGGCTCATGATCTCGAGCCCCGATCCCGTGTGCCTTTCGCTCCCCGGCGTGCCCACGACCGCCGATCCGCTGAGCAGGGCCTGCCGGAGGCTGCCGGACACGGAGCTCGGCCAGCAATGGATCGGGGCGCCCCAGACGATCACGGTACCGTACACGGGCAACGCGCCGTACAAGCCGGGCGTCACCCCGGGCAGCTTCGGCGCGACGCCGATGACGGGTCACTTCTTCGTCGAGCTCACCGATCCGGTCGAGCTCAGCCCGCCCGCGCAGTACGCGACGGACCTTCACTTCTGCTTCATCCAGTTGACCGCGTCGGCGACGGGCATCACCCAGCCCATCTACGCGTGGCAGCAGGGCGCCGATCAGACGTCGGAGTTCAGCGGCCTGGGGCTCGAGATGCAGCGAGCCCGCATCGTCGCCGGCCCTGTCCAGTGCCCGAGGTAAGGAGACACGCGATGAGAGCCCCGCAGCGAGAGCCCGCCCCGAGAACGGTCCTCCGATGGTCGTGCGCCGCGGCGGCGTGCGTCGCCCTCCTCGCCGCCACGGGGGGGAGCGCGCGCGCCCAGCAGATTCGACACGAATCCTCCGCTGCCGAACGTGCTCCTCATGCTCGACAACTCCGGGTCGATGGAGCGCATGATCGACGGCACCCTTCCCGAGGCCACCGCGGCCAACACCTGCAACTGCACCGAGAATGGCTCGGGCGTCATCAACTGCAACTGGAACCAGACCCCCAACGCCAATCGCTGGAACACCGTGCAGACGGCGCTGACCGGCACGCTGCAGAACGGCTTCAACTGCATCGCGATGCCGCGCACCTCGGGGAGCACGTTCCAGAAGGAGTACCAGATCGGCGGCGTGGCCCCGTACGACATGGGCTACTACCTGCCGTTTCACCGCATCGTCGCGCAGGACAAGACCCTCAGCCCGACCGCCGGTTGCGTGATGGCACCGGGCACCCTTCCGGGCGCGGGCTCGACGAGCGGCGTCGGGCCGCAGGTCGCAGGCAGCGGCGCGGGCGGAAACGCGACGGACTTTCCCCCGAACGCGATCGTCGCGCGGCAATACGGCAAGCTCGTGCCCCCTCCCCTGGGCAGCGCGGCCTGCACCTTCGCGCAGAACAACAACGGCGCCCTCGGGTCGACGACGTCGCTCATGCGCTTCGGCATGATGACCTTCGACACCGACCCGAGCCCGGCGCTCGGCGTGTCGTCGGGCGTCAACCCGCAGGTCCTCAATCCCGCGTTCACCGGCATGTGGAGCTACTTCCCCGGCTGGAGCTCGGGCCAGGCGGCGACGAGCTCGGGCTTTCCTCCGGGCTGCACGACGCCGACGCTCATGGCCGTCGGCGCGCGCAACCCGGCCGCGCCGCCGTGGGAAGGGCGCCTGGTCTACTTCCCGACGACGAGCGACCTGGCCACGCAGGAGGCCAATAACTCCCGCATCGAGCAGGTCATCCTCGGGACGCGGCCCTACGGGGCCACGCCCACGGCCGGGATGTTCGCCGGCGCCCAGTACTACTTCTGGAACGACCCGAACGGCCCCCAGGTCGCCGACCCGCTCGTCGCCGGGGGCTGCCGCTCCGAGTACATCATCCACATCACCGACGGCGCGCCCAACCTCGACATGCAGCCGACGTGCTCCCAGATCCTGAGCTCGGGGGACGGTGGGTCGTCGACCGGACTGTGCCCCTTCCCTCTTCCGCAGACGACGGCGGCGACGCTTTACAACAACGGCCACGTCACGGGAAATAACCAGTTTGTCACGACGTTCGTCATCGGGTTCGCGGTCTCGTCCTTTCAGGACAACGGCCAGCTCGTGAAGTGCTCGGATTTCGCGCAGAACCAGTCGCTGTCGAACCAGTGCGACTGCAGCGATCCCTCGCTCCCCGAGCAGCAGCCCTTCGGGCCTTGCTGCGTGCTGCAGTGCATTGCGCGCGCGGGCGGCAGCGGGCAGGCCTACTTCGCCGACACGCAAGGCGACCTCGCGAACGCGCTCAACTCGATCCTCTCGAGCATCGCGAAGAACACGACCACCCGGACGACTCCGGCGTTTTCTCCCGTCGTGACCAACGTCGTCGCCGACCCGAACGCCCCGTCCACGAACTCGTCCATTTACCTGGCGTCGTTCAACCCCTCGCCCACGGCGCCTGCGAGCACGCCCTGGCAGCTCATCAAGCCGGTGCCGTGGACGGGCGACATCCAGCGGGAGCGCCAGGTGTGCACCTACCAGGGCACCGGTTACACGGTGCCGGCGCCGACCGTCGACAAGCTGAAGGGCGACGACTTTGCGGCGAACCTGAACTCGAACGGCGGGCCGCCGCGGACGTTCATCGCTTTCAATCCAGACGTCGAGGCCGACGGCCACACCGTCGACTCGTCCGCGACGATACGTCCGTACGTCACGACGAACGTCAACGACGGGCTGGGCAAGTACAGCGCGACCACGTACTCCGGGCAGGCGGGCAGCGTCGTCTCGAGCATCCCGGCGGCGGCCTTCGGCCCGTCGATCGCCAGCGGCTGCCAATACACGTCCACGAGCGCCGGCGGCGGCACGCCCACGCTGCCGACGGCGGCTTGCGAGACGATGCTGCTCGACTACCTCTTCGCGCAGCAGTCGTTCGCGGGTCAGCCGGGCGACTTCTCGTTCGCGTCACGCTACGGCAGCGCGCTCGGGGACATCTATCACGCGACGCCGGCGGTCGTGGGGCCGCCCGGTTCGCTCCTGCAAGACCCTCTCTACGTGGGCTTCCGGCAGGCGTGGCAGAGCCGCAAGCAGGTGGTGTACGCGGCGACCAACGACGGTCTCTTGCACGCGTTCTGGGCCGACGAGACGAGCCTCGAGAACAACGAGCTCTGGGCGATGGTCCCGCCAGCGGTGCTGCCGAACGTCTACTACTCGTATCCGTCGAGCCATCTCTTTCTCCTCGACGGCCCCCCAATCGTCAAAGACGTCGTGTGGGACCGCTCCGCGACCACCACCGACGCGGGTGTCTGGCACACCATGCTCGTCGCAGGCTACGGGTTCTCGTATCCCGGCTACTACGCGGTCGACGTCACCAACCCGGATGCGAGCCATCTCGGGAACGGCGTTCCCACCGATCCCGCGCCGCCGGGGCCGGTCTTCATGTGGCAGCTGACGACCCTTCCGGCGAGCACCTACCAGATCTTCGGCAAGCTCTCGGCGACGCCCGCCATCACGACGCTCTTCATGGACCCGGGCGACGGAAAGGGGGCGCGCGACATCGGCGTGGCCATTTTGCCGGGGGGCAAGAACGGCGGCTCGACTTCACCCACGGCGTCGTGCGCGCGAGTGTCCAAGCCCACCGATGCCTTGCCGCTGGACAAGCCCTGGCCCGCCCGTTCGGCGGTTCGCTGCTGGGGATCGAATCATGTGCAGGGCGACCCGGTCGCTGGTCGCTCCGTGACCGTCGTCCGCCTCGACACGGGCGAGATCCTCCGCGTCTTCGCTCGCGCGGCGGACGTGCCGGTCACCGACCCCCTCGCGGTCAAGCAGCGGATCACGGACACGGCGCTCGATTCGCCGATGACCGGCACCCCGATTGTGTTCCCCGTGGACGTCGGCACGGACGCGACGAAGTTCTTCATCGGTGACGAGGACGGGACCTTGTGGCGGTTCGATGTGTCAAACCCCGACCCGACCAAGTGGGTGGGCGAGATCTACCTCGACCTCTACGGCAACCCCACCCAGGTGGACGGGAACACCACCGCGTGGAACGACGGTCAGCCCTTCCAGGTCAATCCCGTCCTCTCGCTCGATACCGCCGGCAACATCGTGCTCGACGTCGCGACCGGGACCACCAATCAATACGACTCCAACGGCATCGACCTCATCTACTCGATCACCGAGAAGGTGCAGGGCTCGTCTTCGCCCAAGCTGCGCGCGTCGGTCAACTGGTGGCTCGGCCCGAAACCGACGGGCTCCCAGATGCAGGGCGCCGGCGTGCTCAACCCCGGAGAGCGTGTGTCGGGACCCATGACTGTCTTCAACGGCACGTTCTATTTTTCGACCTACGACGCAGGCAGCAGCGTTTCGACCAGCGCATGCAAACAGGGCGTCGGAAAGCTCTGGGGACGGCACTTCGTCAATCCGCTCGTCGGGAATGATCTGTCGCAGGGGGGCACGCCCATGCTGCAGCCCCCGCCGCCGAACCCCGCGGTGACCCCGACGCCGCTTTACATCGTGCCCGCCAGTTACGACCCCACCGGCACCCTGGCCGGCGCGGTCATCCCCGGCATCTCGATCAAGGCGACGCCCGCGTGCGCAGGCCTCGGCACGCCCGGGCCCGATCAATACGTGGCGGGCGCGACGCACTCGACCCCGCAGAGCTTCGCGTCGGGCAGCTACTCGCTGTTCGCGCAGGTCGGAGCCAAGGGCGCCAACGGCAACGCGACGACGACGCTCGACATTCCGGTCGCGACGCCGACCGCACCGACGCTGATCGACTCCTGGGCGGCGGTGCTCGAGTGAGCGCGCGCGCAAACGGGCTCGCGGTCGTGGCCAGCGCCCTCCTCGCGCAGGCGTGCGCGCGGGCGCAACCGGACGGCGAAGCCCAACCGACTCCGAGCGCGACGCTCGCGGTCGCGACGGCGCCGGCGCCGGCGACGCCGGTGGACCACCTGGCCCCCGGCGAGCTCGTCGAGGGTCCGCGCGAGGCGTTCGGGATCGCGCTCCCGCGGGACCTTCAGGTGACCGCGTCGTTCGTCGACGCCGTGTCCGCGAAGGGTCCGGTGTCCGTGCATTCGCTGGTGCAGTACCTGGGCGCGCGGCTGGCGGGCGGCAGCCTCCGCGAGGGCACGGAGGCGGCGAGCTTCGAGCACGTCACGGCGCGCGGCAAGCCGGATCTCGAGCTCCGGGTGCGTATCACGTCCGAGCTCGGCGGCTCGCGTCTCGAGATTCACAAGGTGCCGCACCTGGCCGCTCCGGTGCTGCCGAACGAAGAGTCACGCTGGCGACGCGTGGGGCTCACTCCGCAGGGAAAAATCCTCGACCCGTCGCACCTCGACTGAGCTACGGACCTACGGCGACGGGACCGCCGAAGAAGCCGAACCAGCGCAACCCCCAGAGGGCGATGGCTGCGGCGTACGCGACGACGGCAAGGGCAATCGCTGCGCGCCCCGTGCGTCGCGCGTAAAACGCGAGCGGCGTGCCGGATTCGAGCGTCGTCCACACCGTCGACGAGACGAGGAGCCCGACCGCAAGCAGAACCGGGAGGGCGAGCGGGTGCATGCGCAGAGAGCCGGAGAGGTCGCCCGCCTGAAGGAGTCGAATCGCGCGTGTCATGCCGCACCCCGGGCACGGGCGATGAAGCAGCGCCGCGAACGCGCAACGTTGCCAGCCGAGAGTGACCGGCAGCGCCGCGATCGCCCACAGGCCGAGAACGCCCGTCGCGCGTAGCACATGCCGTCGCGGCCAAGAGAGAGGCGTGGACGCCTGCATCTTCGGGTCATGAGCCTACCATCCCGCGAAGACTCGTGAGACCATCCCCCCGGTCGGCGCGCAGCGCCACGCCGGAGCGGCCCCTGGAGAATCATCGCGCATGATCGACGACGAGCGAAGCGAGGGGTCTCGGCGCGCAGCCGGCTACGGACCGCCAGGGGGACCTCCACCTGGTGGCTACGGGCCCCCGGGCGGATACGGACCCCCGGGCGGATACGGACCGCCGGGGGGAGGCCCGCCGATGGGCGGACCGCCCGGCTGGGGACAACCGCCCGGCGGCAATCCCTATGGCCCCCCCGGCGGATACGCTCCACCGCCCGGTGGCTTCGGACCGCCCGGCGGACCGCCGAACATGGTGCCAGGAGGCGGCCCGTCCCTCAATCCGCTGGCCATCGCGTCGCTGGTCCTCGGGATCCTTTCCATCCCCGGCTGCTGCTGCTGGTTCGCGAGCGGGCCGATGGCGGTAGCGGCGCTCGTGCTCGGAATCGTCGCCATGAACAAAATCCGCAGCAGTCCTCTGGCATGGAAGGGCGGCGGCATGGCCATCGCGGGCATCGTGTGCGCGAGCGTCGGTCTGCTCCTGTCGATCGTCGCGATCTTCTCGACGCTCGACGATCAGCTGCGAGGCCGCTGGGGAGTCCACCTCTGAGCGCGAGCAACGAAGACAAGGCGCGCGCGGCCGGGCGCGGCGGCGTCGCGGTGCTCGGCGCAAAGCTCTTCTTTCTGGTCGTCGGGTTCGTGCAGCAGCCGCTTCTGCGGTTCGCCGTGGGCCTGAGCGACTTCGGCGGTCTCGCGCAGGCCCTCGTCGTCGCGAACACGGTGAACAACGTCGTCGTGGCGAGCGGCACGCAGGGCGTCAGCCGAGTCGTCGCCGGCGCGAAGGGGCACGAAGGCGAGGCGCTGCGCGCCGTGTTGAACGTGCACGTGCCGCTGGCGGTCATCGTGGCAGGCGCGATGGCGGCGGCCGCGCCCCTCTACGCGCGCTTCGAGCAGGCGCCGGACGTGATCGCACCGCTGCTGGTGCTCGCCGGTGTGGCCCTGCTCTACGGCATGTACGCGCCCCTCATCGGGTACCTCAACGGGCGCAATCGCTTCGGGAAGCAGGCGCTGCTGGACGTGACGTTCGCGACGCTCCGCACGCTGGGTCTCGTCGGGTTTGGCTACGAGTTCGTGAAGCATGGACTCTCGGGGGTCCTGGGCACCACGCTCGGCTGGGTGTGGGCGGCGGCGCTCATCGTCCCGCTGGCCGCGCGCTCGACGGGCCTGGGGAAACGGCTCGCCGGCGGTACGGCCCGCCCGCCGGCGGTGCCGACCACCAAGATGTACCTCGCGATCCTCGCACCGATCGCCGCCGCCCAGATTTGCACGAACGTTCTCATGCAGATCGACATCGCGCTGCTCGGCCGCTTTCTCAGCGACGGCGCCGCGGCGGGCGGTCTCGCGACGGAGGTGCAGCGGGCCGCCGTCAAGCCGTGGCTGGCCATCTACAAGGAGTGCCAGACATTCGCGTTCCTGCCGTACCAGCTCCTCTTCAGCATTACCCTCGTTCTCTTTCCGATGCTGGCGCGAGCCAAGGCGGATGGCGACAGGGAGGCAGTCCGCATGTACGTGGCGCGCGGGGCACGACTCGCGGCCATTTTCGGCGGGCTCCTCGTCGCCACCGTCGTGGCGATGCCCGAATCGATGCTGGCGTTCGCGTACGGCGCGGCCGACGCCGCGAAGGGCGCCGACGTATTGCGAGCGATGGCCCTGGCGCAGGGCGCATTTGCGATGCTGGGCATTGCGACGACCGTGCTGACCAGCCTCGGGCACGAACGCACCGCGGCGGTGCTGACGTTCGGAGCCGTGGTGGCCGTGGGCGTGGCATGTACGGTCGTCGTTCCGCACGCGGACTTCGGGCACGCGCAGCTCCTGCGGTCCGCCGAAGCGTCCGGGGCGGCCCTGCTGGTCACGCTGCTCGTCGCCGCCGCCATCGTACGCCGGCACGCCGGCGCCTTCGTCCCGGCGCGGGCCGTGGTCCGCGTCGGGCTCGCGCTGGGATGCTGCGTCGCGGCTGGCATCTTCCTGCCGAGGTTCGGTCGCTTCGTGACCCCGCTCGCGGCCGCGGGCATGGGACTCGTGTATCTCGCGCTTCTCCTCGTCACGCGCGAGCTCGGCCCGGCGGACCTCGCGATGGTGCGTTCCCTCGGCCGCCGCCGTTCTTGACCGAGGACCCCGGCGTCAGCCGCCGGGTGAAGAAGGCGGCCCCCCGATCGACGGTGCGCCGCCGGCCGTACCGCCGCCTCGGAGGCCGTGCTTCTGCACGAGCCGGTGCAGATACATGCGGTCCATTCCGGCCATGCGCGCAGCCTTGCTCATGTTGTTGCCAGCCGCCTCGAGCAACGCCGCGAGATAGGCGCGTTCGAATAGGTCGATTGCCCCGTCTTTGGCGATCTTGAACGGGACGCCGATGTCGATGGTCGCGGCTGGCGCGATGCCCACCCCCGGCGTCGATCGGCGAATCGCCGGACCGGCTTTCTGCAGAACGATGCTCCGCTCCACGTAGTTGCGCAGCTCTCGGACGTTGCCCGGCCAGTCGTGCCGCGCCATCTCGGAGAGTACCTGAGGCGTGAAGAGCCGCTCCTGCTCCGGCACGCCGAGCGCCTGCAAGAAGACGCGGATGAGGATGACCAGGTCGTCCAGGCGCTCGCGGAGCGGCGGGACGCGCACGGTCATCACGGCGAGGCGGAAGTACAGGTCTTCGCGGAACCGAGCACGGTTCACCTCGCGCTCGAGATCGCGGTTGGTCGCGCTGATGACGCGCACGTTGACCTTGCGCGGCCGCGTCTCGCCGACGCGGCGAATCTCGCGCGCTTCGATGGCCCGAAGCAGCTTGGGCTGCAGCTCGACCGGCAGCTCGCCCAGCTCGTCGAGGAACACGGTGCCGCCGTCGGCCGCCTCGAAGGCGCCGACGCGATCGCGGTCCGCCCCCGTGAAGCTGCCGCGCAGGTGACCGAAGAGCTCGGACTCGACCAGGTTGGGGCTGATGGCCCCGCAGTCGACGACGACGAAGGGCTTCTCGGCCCGCGGGCTCCGCTGGACAATCTCGTTCGCGACGAGCTCCTTTCCGGTGCCGCTCTCGCCTTCGATGAGCACGTTGATGTCGCTCGGCGCGACCTTCTCGAGCAGCGCGAAGAGCTTGCGCATCGGGACGCTGGTGCCCGCGAGCTGACCGAACGCCGGGATCATCGGAACGACGGCCTGTCCGGCTGGCGCGACGGCCCGGACGCGGACGATGGAGTCGCCCAGCGCCAGCGTCGCGTCGGCGGGCAAGTCGGCGTCGCGAATGCGAACCCCCTCGAGCCGCGTCCCGTTGAGCGATCCCCAGTCGCGCACTCGCCAGGCCCCCTCCTCGCGAACGAGGCGGCAGTGGAAACGCGACACCGCGGGATCCTGCACCACGAGGTCGTTGGCGGAGTGGGTGCCCAGCCGACAAAGGTCGCCGTCGAAGAGGACCGTGCGCGAGGTCGCTTTTCCCGACTCCCGCTCGACGGTCAGGGACAACCGGGGGATCGCCACGGTGTCGATGAGCTGACGAACGGTGTGGACGCTCTGCTCGTCGCGCCGGAGCATCGTCGGCGGTCCGTCGGGGGCGGACGGAAAGAACGACGGGGGCCTCGGGGCCGTCCCGGGGATCTCGATGCCCGACGGCTGCGACCCGCGCACGCTCGGCTGCGGCGGGGTGCGTGACGAGGACGACGACGGCGGAGGCACCTCGCCCGAAGGGGGCGAGGAACGGGCAGGCGGCCTGGGAGGCGTGGGCTGCGGCGGAGGGATGGGACGGCGAGGGTTGCTCACGCAGTCCCAGAGTATCGCATTCGCGAGGCCCTTCGCGCGACCCCCCTTGCATCGGCGGCACGGTGGGTTGTTCCCGCTCGCGTCCCCGCATGCGGTGCGCGACGGGGGTTCTCTTTTCAGCGAGATTTTGCCGCTTGCCTCGCTCCCGTGATGGTCGTGCTCGAAGTGGTCGAGGTGCGGGGAGCCTTGCCCAGCGCCCGCCGTGCGTTCGGGCCTGCCGGTGTAGGATGCAAGCGCCCGCGGGGAGCGTAGCGGTGGGAGCCAGGCATCGCGCGTGGGGTGGGACGAACGGCCCGAGCGCGGGGGGGGATGCGCGCGGCGGCCGAAGGAACGCCGGACGTGTTGTCGGTGCTCGAAGAAGGCGCCGCGGGATCGAGCGGTGGCTCGGTGGACGACGGCGACGCCGGAGCGGCGAGCGGGCGGTCCCGCTGCACCTGCGGCGGTGCGTCGGCGCGCGGCGGCGCCGACAGCGAGCGGAGCATCACCCCGGCGGATGCGCCCAAGGCGGCCAGAAGCACCCCGATCACGACCATGCTTCCGAACGCGCTGCTGCGCGCGGCACGCACGGCGCGCATGGCTACATGACGGATCATTCCGTTGCCGCCGAAGGCCCGCCCCGGACCACCCGTGCGATCACCGGGAGTTGGCCATGCGCCGGCTCACGAAGCACGACGACGCGGTCGAGCCATTCCGCCAACATCGTTTTGCGATCGAGCAAGTCGGATGCCGCTCGCTCGACTCGCACGGTGCCGCTTTTCGGCGCGTCCCCGATGTGCCAGAAGGCAACGCCCTGAGGGCGCGAAGCCGCACGTTGCGGTCTCTCCAGCTCAGCCTCCGCGCACGCCCTCGCACGCGCGCATACCAAACCGCAGCCGTCTACGACTTCCACGTCGCAGGGTACGAGGGTGAGACGGCGAAAGATCACGTCGACCACATCAAGGCCATGGCCGAGACGCTGCTGCCGTACCTGCGCGAGCGCTGGTCGCGGTAGGCGCAGGGCAAGACCAGCCCGCCCTGCGCCCCGCTACGCGCGGACTTCCCCTGCCTCAGGCCTCCGCCTCGACGGCGCGGTGGCGCCCCGGGCGCACCGTCCCGGCCGCGATGATGGCCTGGCGCAGGGTGCTTTGTAGATCCGAGCTCGCCGCGAGCGAATCGCGCGCCCGTTCCCTCCCGTTGCCCAAGGGCGAGCCCGCGAACGACAGGTGGGCGCCCGACTTGTCGACGAGGCCGCGTGCGACGCCGAGATCGATCAACTCGGTGACCATGTCGACTCCCTCGCCCCAGCGGATCTCGAACTCCGCTTCGGTGAAAGGGACCGCGCACTTGTTCTTCGCGATCTTGACCCGCGTGCGCCCGCCGACAGGATCTTCGCCGACCTTCACCTGACCGATGCGCCGCACGTCGAAGCGCATGGAGGCGTAGAACTTCAGCGCGTTGCCGCCGGTCGTCGTCTCCGGCGAGCCGAAGGTGACGCCAATTTTCTGCCGCAACTGGTTCAAGAACATGAGCGTCGTTCCTCCGCGATAAGCTGCGGCGGTGAGCTTGCGGAGCGCTTGGCTCATCAAGCGCGCCTGCAGGCCCATGTGCGCGTCGCCCATGTCCCCTTCGAGCTCCGCCTTCGGCGTGAGCGCCGCGACCGAGTCGATGACGACGAGGTCGACCGCGCCGGAGCGAACGAGCATCTCGGTGATGTCGAGCGCCTGCTCCCCGGTGTCCGGTTGCGAGATGAGGAGCTTGTCGGTCTGCACGCCGATGCTCCGCGCGTACGCGACGTCGAGCGCGTGCTCGGCGTCGATGAAGGCCGCTACGCCGCCGGCCTTCTGCGCCTCCGCGATCGCGTGCAGCGCGAGCGTCGTTTTCCCGCTCGATTCGGGCCCGTAGATCTCCACGACACGGCCGCGCGGGTAGCCCCCGATGCCCGTCGCGAGGTCCAGAGAAAGCGAACCGGTCGAGATGGTCGCCACGGGCTCCGGATCTTCGTCGTCGCCGAGGGTCATGACGGCGCCCTTGCCGAACTGTTTCTCGACGGCCACGATCACGCCCCGCAGGGCACGCATCTTCTCCACGAGTTGTTCCATCATGTGAACGTTCTCCTTTCGATGTGCCCCGGAGTTGAAAAGAGCGGGCAGCCTCGGGGCACGGGCCGCTTGCTCGGTTGCACGTCTCCGTTCGCTAGCCAGCGGCGCCCACCGTCTCGCTCGCTGCCAGCGCGCCGCCCCGATCGAGAACGCGGAGCCCGATCGCCTCGGCCAAATGCGCAGGCCCGATGCCGACGGCACCCTCCAGATCCGCGATGGTTCGCGCGACGCGCAGCACCTTGCCGTAAGCCCGCGCCGAGAGCGCAAGCCTGTCCACCGCCGCGCGGAGCATGCGCTGTCCCACCTCGCACGGGCGGGCGATGCGCTCGACGTCGCGTTGCGCGAGCGAGGCGTTCGTGGATGCGCCGACCTCGCCTCGGCGACAGCGATTGCGCTGCATCTCGCGTGCGGCTTCGACGCGGGCTCGCACGCTCTTGCTGGCCTCACCACGAACGCTGGTCTGCAGAGCCGCGACCTCCACCGGCGGGAGCGTCACGTGGACGTCGATGCGGTCGAGAAGCGGCCCACTGAGCCGGGCCCGGTACGATCGCAGCCGCTCGGGCGAGCACGTGCACCGGGCGCTGCGGTCGCCGAACCATCCGCACGTGCAGGGGTTCATCGCGCAGACGAGCAGCAACCGCGCCGGGAACGTGGCCTTGCCGCGCGAACGCGAGATCTGGACCACTCCGTCTTCGAGGGGCTGCCGCAGTGCCTCGAGGGAGCTGCGGCGGAACTCGGGAAGCTCGTCGAGAAAGAGCACGCCCTGATGGGCGAGGCTCACTTCTCCCGGGCGCGGACCCTCGCCTCCCCCGACGAGCCCGACGTCGCTGACCGTGTGGTGCGGCGCGCGGAAGGGGCGGGCACGCGAGAGCCCACGCGACGCCGACAGCAAGCCGGCCACGCTGTGAATGGCGGTGACCTCGAGCGCCTCGTCACTCGAGAGAGGCGGCAGGATGCTCGGCAGCCGCCGGGCGAGCATGGTCTTGCCTGCACCTGGCGGACCGATCATGAGGACGTTGTGGGCACCAGCCGCCGCGATCTCGATGGCGCGCCGCGCGCCCGCTTGCCCGCGCACGTCGGCCATGTCGTCGAGCAGCGTGTTGCTGGGTGTGTCCGGCGCGCGCGTGGCGGCCGGGAGCTCGCCCTCTCCTCGCAGTGCGCCGACGAGCTCGCGCAGCGACGCGACCGTGCGTACGTCCATGCCCTCGACGAGCGCGGCCTCCGCGGCGTTGTCCCGCGGCACGATCGCGCGCTCGACGCGACGAGCTCGAGCTCCGAGCAGCTGGGGGAGCACGCCCCGGAGCGGCTGCACGGTCCCCTCGAGCGAAAGCTCGCCGGCGAAGAGCACTCCCGAGAGCTCGTCGCGCGGCGCGGCCCCGAGCGCACCCAGGGCGGCGACGGCGATGGCGAGGTCGAAGCCGCTGCCCGTCTTCTTCACGTCGGCCGGGGCCAGGTTGACGGTGAGCCGGCACTGCCCGATGTCGACACCGAGCTGCGACAGCGCGCTCTTCACGCGGACGCGACTCTCGCGCACCGAGGCCTCCGCGAGACCGACGAGATTGAAGTACGGCGGCCCGCGCATGGCCTCGACCTCGACGCGAACGAGGTGAGACTGCAGACCGACGAGCGTTGCGCTGAGCGCCGTAGCGAGCATGCGTGGGTCCGTGCTTGAGCGAACTCTGTGCCGCGCGCTTCGATCGCAGTTTTCGCCTGAATATGCCCAAGCCCGAGAGCCCCGGCGGCGTCCCGGCCGGATCCGGGCCTGTCCCCGGACGACGGATCGGCCGTCAAGGATGCCAAGCCCACGTTGCGGCAGCCGGCCGGCGCGAAATCGCCCGAAGTTAACGTGACATCGAGCATGGCCGAGGCAAGGATGCTGGGGAATGTCTCGTCGTCTCTTTGCCCTGGCTGCGCCCCTGGCGATCACGGTTCTGCCGGCCTGCTTCTCCGAAAACAGCGGCGGCTCGATCGATGCGAGCTTTTCGCTCCCGGACACGTCCACGGCATGGCCCGAAGCTGCATCCCCGCACGACGCGACCGTCGACCCGGTTGTTGACGTGCCGCCGGAGGTGACCATGGACGCGCCCGAGGAGCCGACTCCCGAGGCGGGCCCGGAACCCGCGCCCGAAGCGAGCGTCGAGGCGGGCCAGGACGCAACGTTCGTAGACGCCACTCCCGACGCCTTCTTCTGCACGAAGCCTACCGACTGCCCCCCGAATTTCGCTTGCGACACGGGCACCGGGCAATGCGTGATCGCCTGCGGCGGACCTACCGAGACGGCATGCAACGGCGGCTGCTGCGCCAGCGGTCAGTGTACCGTCGGTACGGCCAACGGGTCCTGCGGCAACGACGGCACCACGTGCGCGACCTGCGCGAACGGGACTCCCACCTGCAGCGCCGCAGGGACGTGCACGGCGGCCTGCGGTCAGCCGAACGACGGTCCGTGCGGAGCCGGGACCTGCTGCGTGGGCAACGCCTGCGTTGCGCAGGGACCCGCGAGCTGTGGCGCCAACTGCATGGACTGCACGCGCAACGCTTCGGGGTTTGCGTGCGTCAACGGGGCGTGCGGCTGCGTGTCCGAGCACGATTGCCCGGCAAACTCGGCGTGCGACACGCAGTTTGGCACATGCGGCCCGGCGTGCGGCACCGCCACGACGGGCCCATGCAACGGTGGCTGCTGCAATGCCCGCAGCGGCACTTGTGCCGCGGGCACCTCTAACATCGCGTGCGGCAACGTCGGTACCGCGTGCGCCCCCTGCACCGGCGGAACGCCCACGTGCAGCGCCGCAGGCGTTTGCACAGCCTTGTGCAATCCACAGACGGCACCGTGCGGAGGCAACACCTGCTGCTCGGGTACTCTCGGCACATGCGAGACCGTCAACTCTCCGACAGGATGCGGCCCGACTTGCCAAGATTGCACCAACAATGCCTCCGGGCACGTCTGCTACGTGGGCCGCATCCCTGGTTGCGGGTGCAACGGTCCGGCGGACTGCCCACCCGGCACCGCATGCAACGGCGCGCACCAGTGCACCACGGCCTGCAGCCCGACATCGCCTTGCAACGGCGGATGTTGCCTTCCCGCCGGGGTGGTGCCGCAGTCGTGCGCACCGGGCAACACGAATACCGCGTGCGGCTCGGACGGCAATGCCTGCAACAACTGCATGGTGAATGCCGGGACGTGCAACGTGAGCACGGGCACATGCCACTAGTCGCGTGCAGGCCGCTCCCTCGGCGCTTCGCACCTCGGTGCGTGCGGACTAGAGCGCTCGACGAACTCCCCTTGCTCGCGCCAGTGTTATCCTTTGCCAAGGAGGCCCGGGTCGTATCGAATGAGTCTCGCGCCATGCATTGTGGGGTGCATCGGGCAGGAGGGCTGATTGCGTCGCGGGTGGAAGCGATTCGCCACGGCGATGGTCTGCGTCTCGTCGGTGGCCGCCATCGGGAGCTGCAGGCGCCTCGCGCCGGGGGGTTCTTGTACCGGCAACGGGAGGGTTCAGTGCACCGACGCCTCCGGCGGCCTGCTCTGTCGAGGCGGGGTCCTCGTCTCGCTGCCCTGCCGCGGACCGCACGGGTGCCAGGGCACGGGCGCGGCCTCGACCTGCGACGACGACCTGGCGCAGGCGGGCGACACGTGCCGGCCCACGATCAGCGACAGGTTTTCGTGCAGCTTCGATCGCGCCCAAGAGCTGCTCTGCAAGGACGGCAAGTTCCAGGCGGTCAGCACCTGCAGGGGCCCGAAGAAGTGCAGCGTCGCCGGCCCCAACGTCTGGTGCGACGACAGCATGGCCGAGCTGGGCGACCCATGCCTCGTCGAGGACGGCGATCGCAACTTCGGCTGCAGCATGGACAAGAAGACCGAGGTGCAGTGCGACGCCTCCACCGCCACCTTCGTCGCATTCAACGGGTGCCGCGGGCCCACCGGTTGCTGGATCGGCAGCGACTTCGTGCATTGCGACTCGTCGTTCGCGCGCGCGGGCGATCCCTGCCGCCGTGCCGACGACCACGCCTGCGGCGAGGACGCAGCCAGCGAGATGACGTGCTCTCCCCAGTTGAAATGGGTTAAGCACCGTGAATGCATACGCGGGGGCTGCAAAGTCAAAGGCCGCGAGATCGGTGCGACTGACGACATGGATGTCTTGCGCATCCTAGGCCGTCGGCTCGCATGGATCGCCGCGGCGTTCGGCGCGGTGACGCTCGTCTGCTGCCACGCGAAGCCGACGGCGGGGGGAGCCTGCCGCGTCGCCGACCAGCTCGTCTGCGCGCAGGGGGGCGGCGCGCTGGTTTGCGACTCCGCGAAATGGGCGCCGGTGCCCTGCAAAGGGCAGCGCGGGTGCGTTCGCCGCGGCGACTCCGACGAATGCGACGACACCGTCGCCGCCGAGGGCGACCGCTGTCCGCGCACCCCCCCGCTCGACTACGCGTGCACCGCCGACCACGCCAGGGCTCTCGTCTGCGACGAAGGGGCGTTCGCCCTCTGGCGCGACTGCCGCGGTCCGGAGGGCTGCCAGGTCGTCGACGGACGCAACGTTCGCTGCGACACCTCGCTCGGACAGCCGGGCGATCCGTGTGCCCAGAACGGCGCCTACGCATGCTCGGTCGATGGCGCGACCATGCTCGTCTGCGACGGGAAGGCGCTCGGCCCCGCGTCCTCGTGCCGCGGGCCTGAAGGCTGCCGCACCGAGCGCGATACCCACAAGGTCGACTGCGACGACAGCCTCGCCGTCGAGGAAGACCCGTGCGACCAGCCAAAACGCATCGCGTGCGCGGTCGACCGCAAGGCGGAGCTCGTCTGCACGGCGGGCAAGTTCGCCAAGAAGCGAGACTGCCGGCGAAGCGATTGTCGCCTCGAGGGCAACGAGCTGTTCTGCGAATGAAACGGCGCCGCGTACGTGGGGCATGCGCGACGCGCGTGGCGAGGATGCACCGGCGCACGCGCGCGGGGCACCAGGTTTCCGGAGGTTAGGCGAGAACCCGAGGGGAACGCTCGATGCACCCCCCGCGCGCGCGCCTCCATGACGAACACGGCACCGCGGTCGCGACGAATCGCGCTCCTGCTCAACACGCTCCACGGCGAGCGACATGCGCGGCGGCCTCTGCTCGCGGAGCTCATCGAGGAGCTCGCGACCGAAACCGCGGGCTCCGAGGCGGTCCTCGCAGGTCGCGCGCTCCTCGCGCGGCTCGACGCGGGCATGGGCATGGACGAACGCGAGTTCGACGGCTGCATCGAGCAGCTCATCGCGCTCTCGCAATGGGGACCCCGCGACCCGAGCTGACGTGACGACGGCCTCGCTGCGGCCCATTCTCCGATTCCAACACCGGCGGCGACGGCTGACCTGAGCAGTCCGGAAACGCCTGAGCTTTCGGTCCGGTGGGCGGAGTAGCCGCTCGCCCGTCGGGGCCAGCCGGGATCGGTTACCCTTGTGGAGGCGCGTCCAGGCCGAGGGGTCCAGGCGCAGCGGGTGGAGGATGTCATCTCAAACGCAAGGCGGAGCCGGCAGCTCGAGGCCCGCCGAGGTCAACGCATGGCTGCAGGCCTTATTCGACGAGTCCCCGATGGCGATCGGGTTCTCGCGCGACGGCGTCATGCTCGACGCTAACCCGGCCTATGTACGCCTGTTCGGCTTCGGCAGCGCGGGGGAGCTCCGCGGTACGTCGATTCTGGACCAGATCGCGCCGTCGCATCGAACGCAGATCCTCGAGATGGTTTCGCAGCGCGCTCTCGGTCAGGCAGTCTCCCAGCACTACCTTTCGCGCGGAATCCGCCGGGACGGGACGGAATTTGCGTTCGAGGTCACGACGACACGCGTGGTCCTCGCCGACGGCCCGCTCGCGATTGCGTTCATTCGGGACGTCTCGGAGCGCGACGGCGCCGTCGAAGCGCTGCGGGCCAGCGAGGAGCGGTTTCGCATGTTGGCCGCCGCCGCGCTCGAAGCGGTCTTCATCCACGCCGAAGGCAAGATCGTGCTCGCCAACGAGGCCGGGGCGTCCATGTATGGCTTCGATACGCCGGCCTCGATGGTCGGCGCCTCGCTGATGGAGCTCACGGAGCCCGAGTCGCGCGCCGTCGTCGAGGACCACATCCGGCGTGGAGCGGCCGAGCCCTACGAGGGCATGGCCCGCCGCAAAGACGGCAGCACGTTCGTCGGGGAGGTGCGCGGGAGGACACTGTCGCACCAGGGTCGCCCCACGCGTGTCACGGTCATCCGCGACGTCACCGATCGCAAGCGCGCCGAGGCCGAGCAGCGCGCGCTCGCCGAGCGCGTTCGCCGCGGGCAGCAGCTGGAGAGCCTCGGCGTGCTCGCCGGGGAGATCGCGCACGACTTCAACAACATCTTGACCGTGATCGCGAACGGGGTCGCGCTGGCGAAGCGCGACGGTGCCCTCGGCGCGGCGTCGGCCGGGCACCTCGACCTCGTCGAGCTCGCCGCGCAGCGCGCCGCGGACCTGTGCCGGCAGATGCTCGCCTATGCGGGCAAGGCGGCGTTCGAGCGCGAACCCGTGGATCTGAGCGCGCTCGTCGCGGACATGTCCGGAATGCTCGAGGTCTCGATCGCCAAGAAGGCGACGCTGGTGCGCGAGCTGGCGTCGGGCCTACCCGTGTTGCTCGGCGATGCGACCCAGATCCGCCAGGTCGTGATGAACCTCGTCCTCAATGCGTCGGAGGCGATTCGCGGACCCGAGGGGCGCGTCGTCGTCCGCACGGGGGCAGGGACATTCGGCGCGGAGGCATTGGCGCGCTCCGCGGCCGGGGGCGAGCCGAAGGCCGGGGAGTACGTGTTCCTGGAGGTCAGCGACGAAGGGGTCGGCATGGACGGGCCGACGGTGGCCCAGATGTTCGACCCGTTCTTCACGACGAAGTTCACGGGGCGCGGGTTGGGCATGGCCGCCGTCCTCGGCATCGTCCGCGGGCACGCGGGAGCCATCAACGTCGACAGCAGCCCGGGCATGGGCACCCGGATCGGCATCTTTTTCCCGGTTTCCGCAGCGAAGGCGACGGGCAAGGCGCCGCGGCCCGCGGTGAGCCAGAGCGGGCAAGGCGTCGTTCTCCTGGTGGACGATGAGAAAAACGTCCGGCTCTCGACTCGACTCCTGCTCGGGGAGCTCGGGTTCGAGGTGATCGCAGCGTGCGACGGCGTCGAGGGTATCGAGGTGTTCCGCGCGCATTCCCACCGCATCGGCGCGGTGCTCCTGGATCGCACGATGCCCCGGATGGACGGCATCCAAACCCTGAAGGAGCTCCGGCGCATCGCGCCGCGGGTACCCGTCGTCCTGACGAGCGGATACATCGAGGACTTCCCGGTTGATCCTCAGGCCGGCGCCGCCCCCGACGCGGTCCTATCCAAGCCCTATCCGGCGGAGCGGCTCCTGGCCACGCTGCAGGAGGTCATGAAGAGAGCGAGATGAGCGGCAGCCTCAGCCCGAGCTTCCGTCGCCCGGCGAAGCGGCCGCCTCGCTCGGCGTTGCCCCCGTATCGCGCTGCGGCGACCCCGCGTCTTGCTCCACGGCGCCCGCGTCCCTCGCCGGCGAGCTCGCCTCGGCCGCGCTCGAGCCGGCGTCGACGGGTCGAACGCTGGCGTCGACATCGGGACAGCCCTTCGGGTCCCATGTCCACGTGAACTCCGACACCTGCGTCGCGCACTGATCCGGGTCCGTCACGCAGATGCCCCCGCTCGCGACGAAGCACCAGCCGCATCCGGCCGCGGGGGTGCACGTGCCGCACGTCGTGTACTGCTCGCAAGCCGCCGCTGGCGCGTAGCCGTACCCGCCGCCGCCGCTGTTGTCGCCGTTGCACGCGCCGACGACGAGCGCGAAGCCCGTCGCGAAATCGCTGCCGCGTAAGTTCGGCCGGCGTAGAGGTAGCACGCCGGCACTTTCTCTCTCCGAGTCGATCGGTTCATGACGCCCCAATTTAGCCACGCGCCGGGCGTTCGAGCCAGCACCTTGCCGCGCACGCCCGCCCACACGGCATCCGCCGTGTTCCGCCTCGTCGGCCCTCGTCCGCGCACGTCGGCCCGCCGCGGGCGCTTCAGCCGGGGCCGCCTTGTCCCCCGTGGCGGTCGGCGCAGCAGCGAAAGCCCGTCGAGTAGTCGTGGTACGAGGCCCCGTGCGCCGTCGTCCGGTACGCGCAGCCGTCGCCGTTGATGTGCGTGTCGAGGTAATAGCCACCGCGGAAGGTCGGGCGGGGCGACATGACCCACTCGTGCAGGTTTCCCACCATGTCGAACACGCCGAAGCCGTTGGTGCAGTGGCAAAGTCGCCCGTCTTGGCAAGCGTGCCGGGTGTCTGGTTCAGGCGCGGGTCGTTCATCGGTCCCGGCATGTACATGTCGGGCGAGCCGGCGTAGTGCACCCTGCAGCGGCGAGATGCCCGCGTCGTTGCACGTGCCCTTCTGCCGCTCGTCGCCGTAGGGGAACGCATGCGGCGGGGTCCCGCGGCAGGCCATGGCCCACTCGTCCTCGGCGCAAAGGCGCTTGCCCGAGGCCTTGCACGCGAGCTCCGCCTGGTCGCGCGAGATGTAGCCCTGCGGCGCGACGCCTTCGCGCGATACGGCTCGCACGACGTGCCCCTCGGGCGTCTCGTACGGCGAGAAGAGTCGCTCGCCCGCGGGCGTCAGTCTCGACCAGCGACCCTTCCCAGCGGTCGATGCAGAAGCGGCCCTCGACGAGGGTCATCCCCTCGAGACAAGGCCCCGCGCTCGGTGCCGTCGCCCGCGGCGCGCAGGCCGCTAGCCAGCCAAGCGCCACGACCGATATCAGGGACTTGCGGAATGAGGTGCGTGAACCATGCAGCGGCACCGGCAGCCATGACGACGACGAGGGCGACCAGCACGCCCACCCGGGTCGCGGGGCTGGCCTTGCGGTCGAACATGCGAGGGCATGGGCGCGGCCGCTTGCTCCGGTGGGCGCCCGCTGCTCGACGCGGGAGCGGGCATCGGCCGAGTCGCCGAGGGGCCGGCGTACGGAGCACGGCCCGGCGGCGGAACCGCGGCGGGCGACGAGGGGTCGTCGTCTTCGAGGGCGGCGAGATTGCCCTCGGTCACTCCGGACGGAAGCGCGTTGCGGAGCGCGTGCCCCTCGCGCTTGCCGCCGCCGAGCTCGTCAATCCACGAGCCGACGTTCGACGTACGGCCCAGGGGCCGACGACGGCTTCGGACCTTTCATCGCGGGCACGGAGATGGGCTTGGCGCCGCCGCCCGGGGGCCCTTGTCGTCGGTGAGCGACGTGAACTCGAACAGCGCCTCCTCGATGAGCTTGTCGATGATGCTCGCCTGCATCGGGCGGTGCCGCTGCCGCTCCTTCATCGCGCCCTGCACCAGCGTCGCGATGTCGAACGTGCTCACCGGCACGCCGTAGCTTGAACATGAACTTCGACAGGTCCGACGCCGAGCGTCGCGCGCCGTCGCGTAGCGCTGCGCGGGATCGCGCGCGAGCGACCTTGGCGATGATGCGTTCGAGCTCCGGCGGGACCTTGCTGTTGATGCGCGGAGATGCTCGGCACCGCGCGCCGCCTGCACCTTCTTGACGGTCTGGAAGTCGGTATCCCCGAGAAAGAGGCGCTGCCCGGCGAGGAGCTCCCACAGGATGATGCCGACGGCGAAGACGTCGGTTCGCGCGTCGACCTCTTGGCCCATCGCGGCCTCGGGCGAGAGGTAGGAGAACTTGCCCTTGATGATGCCGGGCTCGCTCTTCTCGAGCTGGCTGTTGGCCTTCGCGAGGCCGAAGTCCACGATTTTGACCTCGCCGTTCTTCGTGATGAGCACGTTGGGCGGCGACATGTCGCGGTGCACGATGTGCAGCGGCGTGCCGTTCGTGGTCGGTGAGCTCGTGGGCGTACGCGAGGCCCTTTGCACAGCTCCAGGGCGATGTGGACGGCGGCCTCGACCGGGAAATCGCGCCCGTGCTTCTTGATGTGCTCGATGATCGCCTTGAGGTTCGCCCCGTCGACGAACTCCATGACGATGAAGAACGCGTTGTCGCCGACCCCGATGTCGAAGACCTGCACGCAGTTCGAGTGCGAGAGCTGCGCGGAGAGGCGCGCCTCGTCGAGGAACATCGAGATGAACTTCTTCTTCGAGGAGAGGTGAGGCAGGACGCGCTTGATCGCGACCTGCTTGCGGAAGCCCTGCAGCCCCTCGCTCTCGGCGCGGAACACTTCCGCCATGCCACCCGACTCGAGCTTCTCGACGACGCGATATCGTCTGCTGGCTGTCGGACATGTGAGTAGTGCGCGTTTCCCCCCTAAGGTGCCACCCCAGGCGATGCAGGGTCAAGCAGCGGAGAGGCAAGGGACCGCATCCCCCAGGTCTTGCCACGCGTCCCTCCAGACTCATTGACAGGGCGCCCGCTCCAAACCATTCTCGCTCGGCGCGAGCCCGCGGACCAACGGGTCTGGTGCGCGCGCTGGAAGGATGCCCGTAACGTGCCGTCCAGTGACTTCTCCAACGCCGTGGACCTCGTCGAAAGGACCGTCCGCAAGCTGGGGTTAGACCCCGTCGGCTGTCGCACGACCGCCGTAGCGGCGGCCGCCGCAGCTACCGAAGGACCGGGGCCGCGTCCGACGCAGACCGGGTCCTGGACCCTCAAGCGCGGAAGCGCCTCGGTGCTCGTGACCGTCCACGAGAACGAGAAAGCCACGTATCTGCGCGTGGCATCGCCCGTCGTCACGCTGCCGGCCGACGCGGGCAAGCAGGCGGCCTGCATGCGGCGGCTCCTCGAGATGAACGCGGCGGGTCTCGCAAACGCGGCGTTCGCCCTCGTGGGCGACCGAGTGGTCGCCGTGAGCGAGCGCCCCGCGGCGGGCCTCGACCCGGAAGAAGTCGAGCAGATCGTGCGCCACCTGGCCGCGGTCGCGGACACGTTCGACGACAGGCTCGAGAAAGAGTTCGGCGCCACCAAAGCGTCGGGCACGTAAGCGCGTTACATGCGCGCGGGAACGGTCGCCTCGCTCGCAGCACCGCTCGCCATCGCGTTCGCTGCCTCGTCCCCGCGCGCCGCGGCGCAGACGCCAGCGGCGACGCCGGACGTGAGCGCCGCGGGGGCGGCGACGACGCCTGCCTTGAGCGCCGCCGGGGCGGCGAACGGCGAAATGACCGCCGAGGCGGCCGCGCAGTCGTATGCCGTGCGGTCGCCGACCGGCGAGGTCGTGCTCTCGCGCCGGCGCCTCACGGGGACGCTCGGGGTGGCGCTCTACAACCTCCTCGATTCGCGGCCGGGGGACGTCAAGGCACCCGAAATGCAGCTTTCGCGCGCGGCTCCGGTACGACGCCGACTACGGCGCCGGCGGCGCGACGAGCGACTCGACGCAGCCGACGAGCTTCGTCCCGGGCTTCTCGCAGGCGCCTGCTCGACCTGATGTACGCGTACGTCGAGGGCCGACGTTTTCTGCACGGGCTCCTCGGCTTCAAGCTTGGCCGGCAGTACGTCGTCGACTCGCTCGGGTGGTGGTCGTTCGACGGCGCCGAGGCGAGCGTCACGACGCCGTATTTCGCGAAGGTGGAGGTCTACGGAGGGCTGGAGCAGCGCGGCGGGTTTCCGCTGAGCACCTCGCGTTTCGAGGGCGACGGCGTCTGGCGCGGCGACCGTGCGGGCTTCGAGTCGTCGCTCTATCCGGCGTTCCAGCCCGCGGGCGTGGCGCCGGCCATCGGCGTGGCGCTCGAATCGGCGGGCGTCACGTGGATCCACGGCCGGCTCACCTACCGGCGCGTCTACGACACGGGCGCCTCGAACGTGACGGAGTTCGCGAGCCCGAACCCGCCGAGCGTCTACGACAACGCGCGTATCTCGTCGGAGCGCGTCGGCTACGCCCTCGACGCCACCTGGGCGGACCGCGGCGGCGCGAAGGCGGGCATCGTCTACGACCTTTACCGCTCCGAAATGACGTCGCTCTACGCGTCGGTCGACGCCTACCTGGGCCGGCGTGTGACGGTGAGCGCCGACTACGACTACTACGTGCCGGTCTTCGACGGCGACAGCATCTGGAATTTCTTTGCAGGAGAGCCGCGAAACGACGTGGGGCTGCGTGCGAACGTGGACGTCAACGACCGGCTGAGCCTTGCCGGCGGCGGCCACGTGCGCATCTACACCGTGCAGACCGCGCCCTTCGCGCCGGGGGTGGGGCTCTACATGCCGTTCCCCCACTATGGCGCGGGCCTCGACGTTTTCCCGACCAACGGGTTCCCCTTCGACGAGGGAGGCAACATGTCGGCTCGCTGGCGCCGCGGCGGCACGCTCCTCGCGCTGCGCGGCAGCGGCAACTGGGGCGACGAGGGCGACCGCGTGGGGGCCGACGTCTCCGGGCAGCAGGTGTTCGAGACGCGCTACGTGGCGAGCCTGCGGACGGGCGTGTGGCAGTGGAACGACAAGCTCCGGCCCGACCGCGACGCGACGAGCTTCAACTACGTCGCCGGGCTCGGTTATCGATTCCTGCCGCGCGGCGACGCCACGTTCGAGTGGGAGCACGACATGAACCGGCTCTCGGGCCAGCGATTCCGTCTCATGTTGTGGCTCCGCATGGCGGTGGGGAAATGAGGCAAGCCATGCGGATGCTCCTGGCCCTGCTGCCGCTGCTCGTCATCGTGGCGGTCGTGCCGTTCGCGCTCGCCGAGGCGCCGCCGCCGATGCACGGGCTCGCGCCCCTTCCGGCGGACCAGAGGGTCCCGGGGCGGCTCTTGCCCCCGGGCTCGCCCGACCCGGACAACGGCCCGAGCGACGTCATCTACCCGGTGCAGCACATCACGTTGCGCTTCGACCACGGGAAGCATCTGTCGAAAGAGATCGGGCTCACGTGCAAGAGCTGCCATCGGGGCGCGACGACGAGCACGAGCGCGGACGACTCGCTGATTCCCTCCGGCACGGCCTGCGACGCGTGCCACTCGACCGACCACACGAACCCCGCCAAGGTGACGCCCGGGGACGACGCAATGGGGCAATGTGCGTACTGCCACCTCGGCTACAAGTCGAGCGACGGCAACGCCGTGCGCCGAGCTGCAGCTCCCGCGGGCCAATCTGCTTTTCCCCCACAAAGCGCACGCGGATCGCAACATCGCCTGCGCGCAGTGCCACGGGGCGGTCGACCAGCTCGAGCTCGCCACCCGAGACCAGCTCCCGCGGATGCGCGGCTGCTTTCACTGCCACCAGATGACCGACGCGGCATCCCGCGGCCAGGCGAGCAGCGCGTGCGACACGTGCCACGAGCGAGGCGAACGCGGGACGGTCATTCGCACGATGTACGCGAGCGGGACGCTCCAGCCGCCCCGATGGCTCCACAACGCCGAGCACACCCCGGACTTCATCGAGCGCCACAAGTGGGTAGCCGCCGACGACTCGCAGTTCTGCTCGAACTGCCATCGCGAGGACTTCTGCACCGACTGCCACGACGGCCGCGTTCGGCCTCGAAGCATTCACCCGAACGATTACTTGAACATGCATGCCGTCGAGGCGCGCATGGCGACCGAGCGGTGCACGAGCTGCCACCAAGAGCAGAGCTTCTGCGTGACGTGCCACCTGCGTGCGGGCGTGGCCGAGTCGAGCCCCAGCAGCACGCGAGACAGCGGCCGTTTCCACCCGCCGAAGAGCATCTGGAGCGATCCCCCGCGAAGGCCGGGCCACCACGCGTTCGAAGCGGAGCGCAATTTGAACGCGTGCGTCAGCTGCCACACGGAGCGCGACTGCATCAGCTGCCACGGGGCGCTGGGGGTTGGGGCGGGGTTCGATCCGCACCAGAACGGCTTCGTTGCAGGCTGCTCCACGCAGTACCGGCGAAACCCTCGGCCGTGCCTCGCCTGCCACGAACCTACGGACCCGATTCTCACCAAATGTCGCTGAAGAGAAGAAACCTGCTGGTTTGCGGGCTTCCGCGCCGGAAAGCCTTGCGCGGGTGCGCCGCCGGGGGATATGACAAACGCCCTTGTGACGATGGCGCGACGTTAGAACGTGGCGCAGCCGCGGCCCGGCCACGGCTTGGCCAATGCTTGGACGGTGCGTCTCCGGCCGGGTCGGAGCGTGATCGAAATGTGGAGGACGACGGTGAAAGAGCTCGTGCGCTATCTCTTGGAGAACATGTACCTGGACTTCCAGGGCGAGATCTCTCTGGAGACGGTGCGCCAGCTCCTGCGCACCGACGACAGCCGCGAGGCCAGGCAGCTCTTACAGAAGCTCATCGAGGACAAGGGCGTGAACGACCTGCTGCTGACCCTCGCCGATTGCCTGAAGGACCACCTCCGTACGGGCGTCAACGAAGAAGTGGTGCGCGAGCAGCTGCAGCTCTACTCGGAGAGCTGATCGGCCGGCGTGCAGGTAGCACGCCGACACTCTCGACCTTCGTGTCAATCGCGGCGAGCGCGCTTGTCGCCAACGTCGCGTGCGACTTGGGCCACCAGGACGACCAGGCGACGGCCGGACCGCCCGTACACGTGACGGGCACGAACACGGCCGCGGGCGTCCCGCTGGGCGGCCGTATCGAGGTAGCCTTCGATTGGCTGCTGCTGCCGACGAGCATCACGCGGCAGACGTTCGTCCTGTCCGATGTGAGCGGCCGACAGTTCTTCACGCCCGAGGTCGCCTACGACCCGGTCGCCCGCATCGTCACCGTGACACCCAACGGGACGTTCCAGGATCAGCAGTTTTACCGGCTTCAGATCACGACGCCTCAGAGCCCCTCGGACCCGAACGGCTTGCGCGCCATCGACGGAGCCACGCTCGACCCCGCCGAGAAGGCTCCCATCGAGTTCCAGGCCAGCATGAGCGCGCCGATGCAGCCCGACCCTCCGAGTGTCGACTTTTGCAAGGACATCGTCCGGCTCTTCGACAAGTGCGGGGGGAGCGGGTGCCACCAGGCGGCGAGCACGGCTGCCGAGGGGCTGCTCCTCGATGCGCCGCCGGCGGACATCGCGGCCACCGCCGTCGGCCGGGTCGCGCAGGAGTCGAACACCGGGGCCCTTGCCGCGGCGCAGTCGCAAGGAACGCACTTCGGCATCGACATGCCGATCCTCGATTCCAGGACCCGGCGCCCCGGCCGCCGGCGATCCCGCCGACAGCTTCATGCTCTACAAGCTGCTTCTGGCGGTACCCGTCGCGAGCTCCTCGACCGAGCAGCCGCCGTACTGCGACGGGGGCATGCCGGCGCCGCCCGCCATGGGCCCCTTTCACCTCATCGCAGCGCAACCCCTTTCGGCCCAGGAGCGCGCTCGGCTGTCGAACCTCGTCCCCGGTCGCGAGATGCCCTACCCCGCCGATCCGAGCCTTCCCCTCGACCAGATGCAGATGACGCTCACGTCCGACGAGCTCGAGCTCGTGAGCCGCTGGATCTCGCAGCCGCGCCCGAACGGGGCGCCGCTCGTGCCAGCGTCGTGCGGGCCTTGCATTCCGTGAGCGTTCAACCGGCGACGCGGTTGCGGCCGCCTTGCTTGGCCTCGTAGAGGCGGGCGTCGGCGCGCCGGTACAAGTCCTCGGGGGCGCGATCCTCCTCGCCGAGCATCGCGACTCCCAGACTCACCGTGCAGGCGATCGTCTTCTGCTCGAAGACGTGGGGGCTCGCCTCGACGATTCGCCGCACTTTTTCGGCGGTGATACGCGCACCCTCGAGCGCTATCTCCGGCAAGAGGATCCCGAACTCCTCGCCGCCGGTGCGAGCGAGGATGTCCTCGCGGCGCAGGCGCGGCTTCATCGCGGTGGCGATGGAGCGCAAAAGGCTGTCGCCCGCGAGGTGCCCGTAGGTGTCGTTGACGCGTTTGAAGTGATCGATGTCCAGCGCGATGAGCGACATGCCCCGCCCGTAGCGCTTGGACCGATTGAATTCGCGTTCGAGGGCCTCGTTGAAGTACCGGCGGTTGTAGACCTGAGTGAGGCCGTCCACCGTCATCAGCCGGTAGATCTCCTCGTGGTAATGGACCTCGATGTTCTCGCCGGTCATGAACTTGAGGATCGAGCGCCCGATTCGGATCTGATCCCCGTCGCGCAGCCGCTGGTCGCGCACTTGCGTGTCGTTGACGTACGTCCCGTTGGTCGAGTTCAGGTCCTGCACCCAGTATTCGGTGCCGTCGAAGGTGATGCGCGCGTGCTGGCGGCTGATGCTCTCCTGGTCGAGGAAGAGGTCGTTCTTCGACGAGCGGCCGATCTCGAAGGGTGCGGTGCCGAGCGGAACGCGTTTGCCTAGCTCGGGGCCGTAAATGACGATGACGCACGCATCGCCCGGACGGGCGCCCTTGGGACCGGTTGGGCCCTCCTGCTGAAGGCGAGTGACGCGCGTCCGCTCCGAATCCCGGGGCACCACCTACCAATGCTACAGCGTGACGTCGCGCAGCGTGATTTTCTTCGGATCGGCGATTCCGAGGCCGAGATTGGCCGCTGCCGGGATGTAGGCAGGGGGCCTTCCCTCGTCGGCGAGCGACTTCAAGCCGAAGGCGAGGCGTGCTTTTTCGACTTCGCCCCACCCGATGGCGTCGACGGCGACAGGGTCGGTCGAAACGTACACCGCCTCGTGCGGGATGACATACCGCGGCTGCTTGTAGAGCGGCCCCCCGTGCGCCATCAGCTTGAAGCCGTCGATGATGCAGATGCGCGTCCGGGAGCGCAGCACGTCCTGGGCGGCCAGAAGGGCGATCTGCGGGCTGGCGTGGTGGTCGTGGAAGTCTTGCGGGTTCACGTTGCAGCCGTGCGTCATGTTCTTGAGCGCGCCGGTGTATCCGCAGATCGAATGGTCCTTGACGAGCGCGAAGTTCACGAGCGCGGTGGACTCGGTGAGAGCGCGCACGAACTTGGCGCGGCGCCCGGTTCCGGGAATCTCGCGCCAGTCCATGGTGGCGTCGTTGTTCGAGTGCCAGACGATGCTCACGCCGGCCGGGACGTCCTTGGCGTGGATGCGCGTGGCGTTCATGAACCCGGGATACTGCTCGAGCAGGGTGATGCTCGTAGGCGGGACGCCGGCGGCGACCATGGCCTCGACGAAGGGAACGACGAGCTCCTTGTTCGTCGCCATGTTCTGCTGGGCGATGCCGTTGACCTTGACGCACACCTTGTCTTGCGGGTGAACGAAGAGCTTGGCGGCCTCGACGAGGTCAGTCTTGCCGGTGAGCTCCTGCATCGCTCGCCGGAGCATCTCTTTGGCGTCGTCCGGCTTGGGGTAGACCCCGTTGGCCTCGAGACAGCCGCTCTTTTTGACCCGAACGACGCAGCCGGGCTCGGAGAGCGGGACGAAGCCGGCAGGCGGCTGCGCGGCAAGGCCGGAGGGCCGCGCCGCGGAGGCCGCACCCGATCCCAGCAAGGTAGCGACCGCAGCGGCACCGCCGAGAAACGCGCGGCGCGGTACGCCCTCGCGAGGCTGAACAGGGTCCAGCCCAGGGCTCTCGATTGCTGCCGCCGCGTGCGGTGCCTTGGAAGCGAGCTCGGCGCCCATGGGTAACCTCCGTTTCGTTTGACCTATCACGCGCCGGGCCACCTGGCCACGGGCGCTACCCCTTGCGGGGCGGCTTGCTCGGCTTGCTCCCCAGCGCCTCGATGGCGCGGTCGAAGAGCCTACCGGCGTGCGTTTCTCCCTCGTCGAGCGGTTGCGCGTCGCTCAGGGGCCGGAAGCTCGGCATCGGTGCCGGTGCCTGAGAGGTTCCCGGCTCGGGCGGAGGCAGCGAAGAAGCCCGCGCCCTGCGCGTCTTGTAGACCGCCCAGCAGGCAGAACAGCGCCATTCGAGGGTCATCTCTCCGTCGGTCGCGTGGGTGCGGGTGACGCGCCAGCCATACTTGGAGATCAGCGTGTACTGCGTCTGGGTCTCGGGAGACGGCCTCCGGCAGTCGACGCACACTCGATCGGACTCGGGCATGGACGCGCCATGACATTGTGGCACCGGATTGAGCCGGCGCACCAGATCAGTTGCAGCCGGGCGACCAGAAGAAGTTCCACACGTCGAAGAAGCACGCTCCGTCGGACGGCTTGCGGCGAAGGCCGATGGCGATTTCACCTGCGTCGATCTCGTTCGGATCGACCGCCAGCACGTATCCGACAGCCTCTGGGTATGTCGGGATGCACGAGATGTTCTGCGCTGCGAGCACCTGACCGCCCGCCGTTCCTCCCGCCAGAACGGTCAGGTCCGTCGCCGGGGGCACGCAGCGCACGCTCGTTTTGCATGGGCCCCCGTCGCCGGGATCGGACGGGTCGCACGCGGCGAAGCGGCCGTCGAGCTCCACCTCGACGCACCCGGCATCGAGGGGAATGGTCTCGCTCTTCCAGAAGATGACGCCGTCGGGCTCGCCCCCGTCGCACCCGGACGCGACGACCACCGGGACGCGACCGATCTCGCCGCCCGCCGTCGCCAGCGGAGTGATCGCCGGCGAATGGGCCGCCCGCGGCTCGGTACGAGGGCACGCGCTGGCCTGCCCGCTCACCGACGAGAAGGTCGGCAAGTCGGTGTAGGTGTCGAGCGAGTCTCCCTGGGCGCAATGCTCGCCCGCAGCGCCCCAAAAGTTGTCGCTGGGCGGAAGCGGGAACGCGAGGGTCACGTTCGGATAGGAAGGATTGGCCCTGGCTGAACCTTTGACGTCCATGACGCCTACAGGGGCCCCGATGGCAGCGGCACCACCGAAGATGCCGCGGGCATCGACCGAGACCAGGTCGCCCGAGGAGAGGCTGTCGAAGTTGAGCGTCCACGGAAGGGTGACGAGATCCCAATCGTCGTAGATGCTGCCAGCCGGGTAGACCGTGTTCACGCCCGCGTACGCGTTGTCGTGCCGGTCGGCGCATGGGTCGGGGTCGGCCGCGGACGGCGAGGGCACCACGACCGCCTTCTGCCCCTCGGCTCGGGGAAAAAGACACACCACCGCGAGGTGCGAGGAAGACGTCGCCGTGACGGTGATGTGGTCGAACGCGATGGGTGCCCAACCGCCGGCGTCCGGCGCGTCAATCGTCACGATCGCGTGCACACCGGCGTTGCTCGTATGGCAGCCCGCGGCGCCGAGCGCAAAGGAAGCGATGGCCCAGCGGAGGGTCCTCGGAGGCACCATCAGAAGACGAATCGCTCGGTGCGATCCTCTCCCGTCTTCAACGAGACCACGCGTTGCTGCGCGTCGCCCGAGGCCGTCGTGATGCGAATCAGGTGTGACCCGGCAGCGACCGGAAGCCGCGCCACGGGAGAATCGCCGATGGCGACGCCGTCGAGCGAGACGTGCCCCCACGGACTCGACCACACGCTCAGAAACCCCGGCGCGGCGCTCTCGGCCCCCGCCGTGACGGAAGCTGAGGTATGCGGCGTTGGATGCCGATTGGGATGCCTGCGCGGGGTGAGCGGCGCGGGGGGCACGACGGGTTGCGGGCCGGCGGGTGCCGCCGATGCGCTTGGGTCGAGCCCGAGGGAGGCGGCTAGCGTGGGAACCGCGGCCGGCGACGCGAGCGACGCCTCGGTGGGTACCGGTCGCTGCGGGGATGATGCCCGCTGTCGCATGGCCTGGCGCCAGCCCGCGAAGCCCAGGCCTACGAGCACCAGCGGCACGACCAGCAGGAGTCGTCGCCTCGACTTGGCCCGGCGGACGTCCGTTCGCGAGTCGGTCCGGTCCGCGGGGGGAGGCGCCTTCGAAACGGTCAGGAGGTCCGCGACGGCCGCGACCTCGGCCCGATAGAGCTCGTCGGTCGCAAGCTCGCGCTCCAGGTCGGCCACGGACCATGGCGGGGGCGCGACGCTGCGCGCCCACGCCCCGACCTCGCTCTCGTCGATCGCCTCGAGCCCGCTTTCGTCACGGGCCTCGCTGAGGGCGCGGCGCATGTCTTCGGCGGTCGCGAACCTCTGGTCGGGGTCGGCGCGCAGCGCCCTGGAGACAATCCGGGCGAGCGGCTCGGGGACGTCCGCTCGCAGCGCACGGACATCGCTCGCAGAGATTGGCTCGCCTCGAGGCGAGACCCCAGCGGGCCGCGCTCCGGTCAGCATTTCGTGCAGCACAGCCCCCAGGGCGTAGATGTCGGCCCTGCGATCGATTCGCTCGAGAAGCACCTGCTCGGGAGCCAGGTACGCCGGCTTGCCGCGAACCCGCTCGGTGCGAGAGCCGTCGCGCGAGACCATACGCGCGACCCCGAAGTCGAGCAGCTTCGCGGCCCCCTCGTAGTCGACGATGACGTTGTGCGGGGTCACGTCTTGGTGCACGACGCCGAGGAGGGCTCCGTCGAGATCGCGCAGCTCGTGGACGGCATGCAGCCCCCGAGCGACGTCGCACGCAATCCGGACGGCAATGGGCAGCGGAAGCCCGCCGGGCGAAGAGCCACACAACACGGAAAGAGCGGCTCCCTGCACGAGCTCCATCGCCAGAAAAATCTCGCCGGAGACCTCGCCCACCTCGTACGTCCTCACGATGTTCGGGTGCTCGATACGCGTGGCAATGAGAGCCTCGCGCTCGAACATTTGCTGCGCGGCCGGGTCGTCCGCGAGCGCGGTAGCCATGACCTTGACGGCGACGATTCGACTCGCCCCGCGAACGCCGACCTGTCGCGCTGCGAAGACGGTCGCCATTCCGCCGGAGCCTACGCGGCGCCCGAGCACGTACGGCCCGAACTGCCGCACGCGGACCTTGGTCGCCACGCCGGCCATCAGCTACCCGGTCCCCAATGGTAGGATCGCCCCCATGGAGACTGCAAGGAGGCGCTTTCGCGTCTCCCGCGTGATCGCCATGCGGTTCGGCTGCCTCGTTTGCCTGGGCGCTGCGTGGCTCGTTTCGGGCTCCGCGCGGGATGCCTGGGCGGAAGCGTCCGGGCGCAGCAGCGATGACGCAGCGCGTCTTTTGGCTGAAGGGCGCCGGGAGATCGAGCAGCTCCGCTACGATGCCGCCATCGCGTCGATCTTGCCCCTCCTCTCCCATGCGTCCAAGAAAGTGCGCGTGCAGGCGCTCGAAATCACGGCGGAAGCGCATTTCATCGTGGGCCGCTTGAGCGAGGGCCGGGCGGCGCTCGCCGCCCTCTACACGATTGCACCAGGCTTCGTGCTGCGCGATCCGACGCTCCCGCCGCGGGTCACCGGCGAGTTTGACGCCGCGGCGTCGGAGTCGTACGGCCGAACCGTCGCCATCGTCGTGCAACCCGTCGACAGCGATCCCGTCGAGTTCGAGATGCTCTCGGGCGGCGACACGACCCACGTGGAGCTCGCCTGTCGCCAGAACGACGCGGACTCGTTCGTCCCCATGGCCACACGCCGCATCGGAGGCCTCTACCGTTTCCGGCTGCCCACGGCGGGCACGTATTTCTGCCACGCCGTCGCCCTGGACAGCGACGAGCTCCCGCTCGGGCGGCTGGGCAGCGAGCGCGCGCCGTTCGATTTGCGGCCGCACTCGGTGGCGGAGAAGCCCATCACCAGCACCTGGTGGTTCTGGTCGGCCGTGGGCGCGCTCGTCGTCGGCAGCGCCGCCGTGACGTACGCTCTGACACGTAGCGGCCCACCCGCGCCGCCCGCCGACGCCACGGTCCCGCTCCTTCGCCCTGCGGTGGCTTCATGGTGAGCGGCGGCCGGTTCGAGCTCGTCGTCGTCAAGGGCGGCGGTGTCGGGCTCCGCGTGGCCGTCCGCGACGACGTGGTCAGCGTGGGACGAGCGGTCGACGCCGCGCTGCCGCTCACCGACCGGCGCGTTTCGCGCCGTCACCTCGAGGTCCGCGCCGCCGCGAACGGCCTCGCGATCCGCGTGTGCGACGGAGCGGCGAAGATGCTGCGCAACGGCGAGCCTACGGCGGAATGCGAGGCGTTGCCCGGTGACGAAATCGTCGTCGGCGACACGGTCCTCGCCGTGGTCGTCGCGCGCCCCAGCAACCCGGGCGAAGCCGTGAACGAAGCGGGCGCCGCCGAGAGGACCGACGTGCGCACCCTCCTGACGGGCGTCGCCGCCGACGTGCGTGGTCTCGCGGCCGTCTTCGCGCTCGGAGAGGCCCTTGCCGGGGCGCGGGACCGAGACGTCATCGCCGAGGTCGTCCGGGACTGGGGGCGCCAGCACGTCTCGTCCGCCGGGGTGCAGCTCGTTTTTGGGGCCGATCCCGAGGCAGGCGGCGCGGTGCTCCGCGCGCTCGGACAGCCCGACGCGCTCGTCGTGGAGGCATCGGGCCGCGGCTGCGTCGCGGCCGTCAGCGCGTGCGGCAACCCGCCGTGCGCCCTCGCGTTTCAGTTCGACTTTCCTCCGAGCGAGCTCTCGGCCTTCACGCGAAGGGCGTTGGTCGTGGCGGGCGGCGTGTGCGCGCTCGCCGTCGGTCGGCTCCAGGCCGTGCAGGCTGTCGAGGACGATTGCGATGCGTTGCGAAGCCAGGCGCTCGGGAGGGCGCGCGATTTTCTCGGTGCCTCACCTGCCGCGCAACGCCTATCGAAGCTCCTCCCGAGGCTGGCAGCTTCGGAATCGTGCGTGCTCCTGCTCGGCGAGACCGGGTCGGGCAAGACGTTCGTCGCCCGCCTGCTGCACGAGGCGAGCGCCCGAGAGAGAGAGCCCTTCCGGATCATCAACTGCGCGGCCATTCCCGAGAACCTCCTCGAGAGCGAGCTGTTCGGGTCCGAACGGGGCGCGTTCACGGGTGCGTTCGCCGCGCGTGCCGGCGCATTCGAAGCGGCGGGCGCAGGGACCGTCCTGCTCGACGAAGTGGGCGAGCTGCCGCTCTCGAGCCAGGCGAAGCTGCTCGGGGTCCTCGAAGAGCGCCGTTTTCAGCGTATCGGCTCGAACCGTGACATCCCCTTGCGGGCGCGTGTGCTCGCCGCGACCAATCGTGACCTCGCGGCGATGGTCGAAGCGGGCACCTTCCGGCGGGACCTCTACTATCGGCTTTCGGTCGTCACGGTCCCTGTGCCTGCCCTGCGCGAGCGCGCCGAGGACATCGCGCCGCTGGCGCAGCAACTCCTCGGAGATCTCACGACGATGGCGGGGCGCCGCATCCGCGGTTTCACGCCTGCCGCGCTCGACACGATCAGGCACTATCCGTGGCCCGGAAACGTCCGCGAGCTACGCAACGCCATCGAGCGGGCGGTCGTCATGGGCGAGGGAGAGCTCATCGAGGCGACGGACCTGCCCGAGATTGTCACGGCTTCGACGAACCCCGGGACGGTAGACGCGACGGATCCCACGCTGGTGCGCTTGCCCGCCAACCTCGCCTGGCTGGAGGAGCGCGCCATCGAAGCCGCGCTGACCGCGACCAGCGGCAATCGTACCCGGGCGGCCGCCCTCCTCGGCATTCATCGGATGACGCTCGTCAAGAAGCTGCGAGGCGAACCTCCGCGCGAGTGAGCGCCGCAGGCGGCTGCCCGGCCATCGGCCGTCCCGCGACACCCGAGATTCCGTCCCGGCCAACGGGGTCGTGCGCCAAGAGCCTGCGATTTCCCTTGCTGCGCGCACGGCACGCGGGTCGCAAAGAGGCCGCGTGGCGCGGGACGAAACCCGCGCGAACGGAGAGACCCCATGGAAGAACAATCGCGCACAATGAAGGCCGTATTCACAGTCGTCGAACGCGGCACGGGCAACGGGTTGACCAAATCGTACTGGACACGCGTCGGCGTCGGCTTCGTCAACAAAGACGGATCGATCACCCTCAAGCTCGACTGCATTCCCATCAGCGGCACCCTCCAGGTACGCGAGTGGGAGCCGTGGGAGCGCAGGGCGGACGCGCCGGATGCCTCCGCGCGCCCGCGGCAGAAAACGCAGCCCGCTCCTGACTCGCTCCTCTGAGCGCAACCGAGCAAGAGCACCATGCTTCCCGCCTTGCGGGAGGCCCTGTCGCGCATCGCGTCGCGCGCGGTCGGCTCTCCTTTCTGGAAGCCAATCGCGCGTGCCGCACTCGCCGGCATGGGCCTCGTCCTCTTAGCCGTCATCGGGCGCACCGCAGTCGCCGGAGCGGGGGCCTCCTCCCCTGCGGGAGTCCCCTCCCCCTCCGCTGCGACGGCGCCCGCCCAGGCCGGTACGGCGGCGATCGCGGCATCCGCGGCTGCCTCCGGCACCCCGCCGACCGCCCCCGCGGCATCCGAAATGGCGTCAGGGGCGAGCACGCCCGTGGCGCCGACACACGGTACTCAGGCTTCGGCAGACGACCCCGTCGTCCTCAACACGGCGAACGTCGACGATCTGCGACGCCTGCCCGGCGTAGGCGAGAAACGAGCGCTCGCCATTCTGGCGCTCCGAGCGCAGCTTGGCCGCTTTCGGCTGGTCGAAGACCTGCTCAAGGTGAAGGGCATCGGCCGCGCGACACTCAAGCGCCTGCGCCCGCTCGTCCGCCTGGACGCGCCTCTGTCCCGAGATGCGGGAGCCGCAGCGCCTCGATGAGAGGTCGCACGCGGTCCTGCTTCAGGCGATACGAGGCGCGGTTCGCAACGAGCACACTGGAGATCGCCACGACCTCCTCCAGGACCTCGAGCCCGTTTTGCGCCAGTGTCGCTCCTGTCTCGACCAGGTCGACGATCAGATCGGCGAGCCCGACCAGCGGCGCGAGCTCCACGGAGCCCTGGACGTACACCACGTCGGCCTGCACGCCGCTCCGCGCAAAGTGCTCGGCCGCGATGCGCGGGTACTTCGTCGCGACCCGAGGGACGCCGTCGGGGACGGGCCTGCCGACGGCTCCGGCCACGACCATACGGCACTTTCCAACGCCCAGATCGAGCGGCTGATAAAGCTCGCACGCTCTCTCCAGGAGCACGTCGCGTCCACAGACGCCGAGGTCGGCGGCGCCGTACTCGACATACGTGGGGACATCGTCGGGCTTGAGCAGCAGAAAGCGCAGTCCTGCGGCGGGAGCTTCTCGAACGAGAGAGCGGTCGTCGGCGAGCAACGCGTTCGCGACGTCGGCGCCCGCTCGGGCGAGGAGGGGAGCCACCGCACGGAGCACCCGGCCCTTCGGTAGGGCCACCGTCAGCCACTGCATCACGATTCGGCCCCCTTTACGCGCTGGATGTCCGCGCCGAGGCCCCGGAGCTTGCCCTCGATGTGCTCGTAGCCTCGATCGATGTGGTACACGCGGCGCACCTCGGTCTCGCCTTCGGCCACCAGCCCCGCGATGACGAGCGAGGCGCTCGCGCGCAAGTCGGTCGCCATGACGCTGGCTCCGTAGAGCCTCTCTACGCCCTGCACCACGGCCGTATTCCCGCGCAGGGCCACGGTCGCTCCCATTCGCTGCAACTCCGGCACGTGCATGAAGCGATTCTCGAAGATGGTCTCGCTTATCACGCTCTCGCCGCGGGCGAGGGACATCAGCACGAGGAACTGCGCCTGCATGTCCGTGGGGAAACCCGGGTGCGGCGCAGTCGTGAGGTTCACGGCGCGAAGCGGCCCCGCGCGCCGAACGCGAACGACCCGACCTTCGCTGGCGATTTCCACGCCGGCGGCGCGCATCTTGGCGACGAGAGCCTCCATGTCCGAAAGCTCGGCTCCCTCCAGCCCGACGTCCCCGCCCTCGGCGATGGCCGCCGCCACCATGTAGGTTCCCGCCTCGATTCGATCGGCGATGATCGCGTGGTCGAAGGGGGCGAGCTCCCCGCGATCCGATCCCTTGACGTGAATGACGTCGGTCCCCGCGCCGTCGACCTCGGCGCCCATCTTGTTGAGGACGCGCCCCAGCTCCTCGACTTCGGGCTCGCGGGCGCAGTTGACGAGGGTCGTACGGCCCTTGGCCAGAGCGGCAGCCATCAGCAGGTTCTCGGTTCCGGTCACCGTGGGAATGTCGAAATAGACCTCGCTACCGCGCAGTCGCCCCCCTCCCCCCGGGCCCTCGGCGAGGACGTAACCGCGCTCGAGGCGAATGCTGCAGCCCATCGCTTCGAGGCCCTTCAGGTGCTGGTCGATGGGGCGCGCCCCGATCTGGCAGCCCCCTGGGAGCGAGACCTTCGCCTTGCCGAAGCGTGCCACGAGAGGCCCCAGCACCAAGACGCTGGCGCGCATCTGCTTCACGAGCTCGTAAGGCGCTTCGGGGCGCACGCTCGCGCCGGCGGCCACCTCGACGACGGGAGCTTCGACCTTCACGTCGCGTCCGAGGAAGCGCAGGAGGGCGGCCGTCGTGTCGATGTCACGCAGAGCGGGCACGTTGCGCAGTCGGCTCGCTCCGTCCGAGAGCAGGCTGGCGCAAAGAATGGGCAGGGCCGCGTTCTTGGCGCCGCTGATGCGAACCGTGCCGCGAAGCGGGCCGCCGCCGCCCCGAATCCGAATGGCGTCCATCGCCGACGGTTCTTGGCATCGAAATCGTCGCGCAGCCAAGCGGACAGCGGCAGCCGTGGGCGATTACGGCGTGACGATGGTGATTTCGACACGCTTGCCGCAGGCGCTTGCGCCCTGGCACTCGGCGGCACCCGTCGTCGATGGCTGTTTGGCGACTACCCGGGTAGGGGCCACTCCCTGAGTGCCCAAGATTTCGCGCACGATGTGACGATGCTCCTCGTCACCCGACACTCCGATGCTCTGCTCCGCCATCGACCCGTCGTTGCCCATGCAGTCACCGATGGCCTCGAGCACGGCTAGCCACAGCAGGTCCGGGTCGAGCTCGTCCATGTGCATCCGCACCAGCCGCAGGGTGGGGCACGCCGCTACGACTTCTCGACTGACCACGAGCTCAGCGTCCTCGCCGCTCGCTCCGTCGCCCGATTGGGGCACGTCCGGCGCGCCCCCAGGCTGACCGTTGCCGGCTGCGGTCGAGCTTGGGGCGGCCGCCGCGTGCGGCGCGCTCGCCGCCGGAACCGGTGCCGCTGATGGAGCCGGTGCCGCTGATTTGGGTGGCTCTCGCGACCACCGCAACCGGTTAGTGCTCCACCGACACCGACGCCGAAGACCAGGAGCGAAATGGCCAAACCGCTCCTGTGGCTCCCGTGAGTCGCCATGATGCCCTGCTTCTTCCTCGCTGTTCGCGTGGTCGCGCACACCCCAGACGGCCCGAACCGCTGCAGACAGCGTGCCGTTCCAACCGTCTGCTGCCATCCGCGGACGGAGGACGCGCCGCGGACGAGACGACCAGCGCCTATTTTTTCGGCTGGGCTTTTCCTGGGCGGTCTTGCCCGAGCGGATGCGTTCCCGCAGCTTCGGCGCGTAGCCGTCCCTGTTCTCTTGCCTCGTTCGGCCGATGGCGAGTGCTTCTGCCGGCACGTCCTGCGTCACCGTCGTGGCGGTGGCGACGTACGCATTCGCGCCGACCGTCACGGGGGCGATGAGCTGCGAGTCGCTGCCGATGAAGGCGCCCGCTTCCACGGTCGTCGTGTGCTTCCGAAAGCCGTCGTAGTTGCAGAAGATGGTCCCTGCGCCGATGTTCGCACCCGCCCCGATGACGCCATTCCCGAGATACGAGAGGTGGTTGGCCTTGGCGCCTTTGCCCATCGTCGTCTTCTTCGTCTCGACGAAATTGCCGACGTGCGCTTCTTCTCCGATGTCGCTCTCGGGCCTCAGGTGCGCAAAGGGCCCGACCTGCGCGCGCGCGCCGATTCGCGAGTCGGTCGCCACGCTATAGGGGCGCACGTGAGCTCCCTCGCCCACGTCGGTGTTCGTGAGGACGCAGCCGACGTCGACCGTCGCGCCGCGCGCGACGCGCGTATGTCCGCGGAGAACGACGCCGGTCTCGATCGTCGCATCGGGCTCGAGGGTCACGCCTACGTCCATCCGCGCCCCGTCGCGCACGGTGGCCCCCGCCAGCCGCCAGTGCCGCACGATGCGCGATTGCAAGCTGCGCTCGACCTGGGCGAGCTGGTCCCGGTCGTTGACGCCCGCCAGCACGTCGGCCCCGAGTTGCACGGCCGCGATCGGGCAGCCGGCCTGGCTTGTGAAGGCGACGATGTCGGTGAGGTAAAGCTCCCGCTGCGCGTTGTCGGGCATGAGCGTCTGCAGGCCACGGCGAAAGAGCGCGACGTCCGCGCCGTAAATCCCCGCATTGACCTCCCGCACGGCACGCTCGTCGTCGCTCCGTAAGTCACGCTCCTCGCGAACGAGGACCGGCTTGTCGTTCCGGCGAAGCACGCGTCCGTATCCCGCCGGGTCGCCGACGACGCACGTCGCAATCGTCAGAGACGCCGGCGACTTCTCGTCGTCGAGGGGGGCCGCCACGCGACGAAGGTCGTCGCCGGTGACGAGCGGCACGTCCCCGTAGAGGATGATCACGCGCCCGGACTCCGCGACGACGCCCTCGAGCCCCACGCGCGCCGCGTCGCCGGTGCCGCGCTGCTGCTCTTGAACGACCGACCGCACGCGCGCGCTGCCGAAGGCGCCGGCGAGGTACGCGTCCACCTGCTGGCGGCCGTGCCCGACGACGACCACGACCTCGCTGCAGCCCGCGTCGAGCGCCGCCCGCACAGCGAAGTGCACCATCGGCACGCCTGCGAGCGCGTGCAGCACCTTGGGTGTCGCGCTCTTCATGCGCGTGCCCTGCCCTGCCGCCAGCACTATCCCGATCGTGGTCTCCATGCGGTCTCCCTGCCGGTCGCCGTGAGCGTGGGCCCGTCTGCGCAGGCTAGCAAGCATACTCACGGGGACCCGCGCTAGTCTCTCCGCGCAACCTCATGCGGTCCCAGGAGAAGCCATGCTGACGCGCTCGCTCCCCCCGCGCCTTTCGTCGACGCTGGTGGCCGCGTTCGCCGTCGCGGCCGGCGTCTCGTGCACCGACGACTTCAACGGGGCGCGCGCCATCCCCGCACGCGGCTCGCTCGGAACGGAGCTTTTCGGCGTCGTTTGCGATCGGCTGGGCGCGCAATCGCTGCACGAGGACCTGACCGGCGCCTCGTTCCGCGACGTGTGCCATGCCCACGCCGACGGGACCTTCGCCGATCGTGTGGACCAGACTCTCCTGCCGCCCATGGCCGATGGTCAGCTCAACACCGACGGGACGCCGGTCCCGCTCAGCCAGCAGCAGAAGGACCGCGCGTACGCCGTCGCCCGCGTCGAGACGCTCGGGCGACACCGCGCCGATCTCATCGCCGCCTTCGACGCGACGTTCCCGGACATCAAGGTTCCCATCAAGGACCTGGCGAACCCGGATCCGACGCAGTCGTGCCACGCTCCCGCGGCGAGCGGCGAGGGCTCGTTGCACACCGAGTTCGCGAACGTGCTCGGCCGGGCGCAGGACCTCTACGCCGACGGAACCATCCCGCAATCGACCGAGTCGCTCGCGCGCGTCGTCGACGCCTTCCGCGCCGCACCCGACGCGCAGGCCGCATGGGCCGTCTTCAATTCCCGCGCCGGCTACCGCCCGGTGGACATCGCGCTCGGCGCCGCCCGGCCCGTCGTCGCGTACGCGGGCTTGCGCGACTTCACCAACGCCACGCTCAAGCTGCTCTCGGCCGACTCGGCCCCCTACGACCCGAACCCGCAGCGCGACGCCGAGGGCAACCGCATTCCCGTCCCCGGCGCCGCCTACCCACAGCTCTCGAAGCTGCTCGAAGTCGCCCATGCCGAGTTGCTGAACGCCACGGCCGACCCGCCGGTGACGCTCCTCGATGCCCGCCCCGATCCGTTGACGAACCGAACGGTGCTCTCGCGCCCGCGCGGCGACCTCGAAGTCTTGCAGTCGATTCTCTATGCGCAGGATCCCGCGTTCGGCGGCGGAGTGCCGCGCTACATCGCGCTCCGGGATCCGCGCGGCTACGTCGTCGTGCCGCACATGAATGGCCTCCTGCCGCCGCCGTTTCTCGACGTCAACGGCGACGGCCTTCCCGACGTCGACGGGCTCGGGCAGTTCGTGACCACGACGGGCAAGCCGGCGCCGTCGCCCTTCTTCGCCGTCGGCGCGCCCGACGCGCTCGCGCGAGACTCGTTCGGCCGCGCGCTGGACGCGCCGAACGGCCACCTCGTGTACGGGTTCATCAACACGAGCCAGACGTACACAGCGTCGCTCGTGCGCAACGTGGCCAAGCTGATCGACCCCAACCCTGCCGACGACCACGAGACCCTCATGGACATCTTGGCCGGGATCCGCCCGGTGTTCGGGGCGCGCGACGGCACGCCGAGCAGCACGAAGACGTACGCGGACGGGACGCACGTCGTGTACGACGCGTTCAACACCGCCACCTCGCCGATTCTCGACGTCGTGTACGCGCTCGGCCAGACCATGGCCGATCCCTCCACCGACGACACGCTCACCTTCGCCGAGACGCTCGTCGAGAAGCATCCGAACGACGTCGCGCGTCTCGTCGGCGACGCCTTGTACGACAAGAACCTGGCCAACGCCGACAAGGTGGCCAAGCTTCCGCCCACGTCCAGCCTCTGGGACGAGCTCATCGACAACACCGTGCAGATCGCAGAGGAGCCCGGGTTACTCGAAGACGTGCTGCGGGCGTTCGGAGACGACGCGACGCTGCAGCTGGCGACCGCGTTCGGCAGCTACATGTCCGACAAGGACCACATCTCGTACGACCGAAATAACCTCAACGGCCCTACCTTCAACTTCGACACCAACGACGGCTCCGAGCCCAAGACCCCCGTCGATCGCACGAAGCCCGACACGGGGGCCAATCGAAGCGAGTTTCAGCGCTTCATCCAGACGGTCCACGACACGTATGGCGTGACCGCCTGCAACAAGGACCAGGCGGTGGTCCATACCCAGGGTGTCAACCTCTCGATTCTCGGCTTGGGCATCCCGCTCAATCCGGATATCTGCACGGGCGGTTTTCTCGGCGGCGCCAACAAGGGTATCCCCTGTTTCCTCGGCGGGAAGCCCTTCAAAGAATGCGAGGTGTTCAAGATCGACAACCTCGCCAAGTTCTATCTCGACTCGATGGTCGGAATGGCCACGCTCTACTTCCGGCCCGACATCCTCCGGAATGGCTTCCTGGGCACGGGCGCCGCCAACATTTCGATCATCGAGCAGTCGAGCGGCATCGGGTACGACGCGAGCAACGCCGACACCTACAACGGACCGGACGTCACCAAGGCTGGCTTCTGGGACCTCATCAACGGTCCGAACTCGGCGACCTTCCGTCCCAAGCCGGCGTGGCTCGATCGCCAGGTCTTCTTCGACATCGTGAACGACAGCCCGAAGTCCGGCGACAAGAACTACCTGACGAACCACTTCCTGACGGACCTGCAAGGCAATCACTTCGGCACGTCGGCGTGCCCCGAGCGCGTGATTTCCGACCCGTGCGCCAACAACGGGACCGAGTGCGGCGACCTCACCTCGGCCGGCGCCAACGTGGCCGCGGACGGAATGGTGCGCGGCTTGCGCTCCTGCCCCGACGGCGACTGGTTCGCCCAGCGCGACCAGGACGCCACCTTCGTCACGGAGGACCTCGGCTTCTACACGGCGGTCGGCCCGCTCGCGAAAGCGTTCGTCACCGCCACGAACCCGACGACCGGGCAGCCGCGCCGCCGCGAAGACCTCTTCCTCGGGCTCATGGATGTCCTGCACAGGCACTGGCAAGACGCGGCGGGAACGGCCGACGAATGCTTGCTCGGCGTGGATGCGGCCGGCAAGAAGACGACGTGCAGCCAGGACGGCGCGGCCAGCTACGAGCCCCTGCTCGCGCAGATCTTCTCGTCGGACACGCTGCGCGCGGTGCATGACCTCGTGAAGGTCGTCGGGGGAATCACGATTCCGACGTGCGCCAAGTCGGACCCGAAGACGCACCTCTGCGCGCAGCTCGGACCGCCGGCCGACGGGATCTCGGTGCTGGCGAATTCGACGCGAGCCCTCGTCGATCCGAAGCGCGCGAAGGCGGCGGGGCTCGTCGACCGACACGGAGACGCGACCGCGCAGCGCAACGACGGCACGACCAACCCGCAGGTGACCCCGCTCTATCTCATGCTCGAGGCGCTGAACGGGATCGACCAGGCGTTCGTGCAATACGCGCAGGCTCACCCCCAGGACGCCGGACGCCAGGCCCAGTGGAGGCGAGCGCGCTCGCAGCTCGTGGACACCTTCCTCGCGGTGAACGGTCAGAACACGCCGACGCAGTCTTTCGCCGACGCGTCGTTGCCGAAGATTCTCCCCCTGCTTCTCGACGCCGGGCGCGCGCAGCTCACCGCGCACTGCCCGACGCCGTACACGTCGTGCTCGTGGGCGAGCCACGACCTGTGGACCAACGCGGCGACCACGATCGGCGGGCCGCTGTTCGCGGCGTCGATGGACCTGCAAGAGGCGACGCGGCTGGACGTCCCGTCCCGCACCGAGACCGAGAAGCTCCTCTCGTACCTGCTCGATGCAGCTTCGAACAACGACGCGCTCGCCGAGCTGCTCTCGTCGGTCGAGGACGTGATTCAGGTGATGCGCGACGACACGAACCTGGTGCCGCTCTACCACGTGCTCGCGGCGGCGGCGGTGCCGTCGCAGACCGACGGCCAGGGTCACCTGAAGCGCGGAGTGCTCGACGCGAACACCGCGTTTCTCGCTCGCGTGAGCGGTCGCGCGTTCGACTCCGGCGGCACGGAGATCTGCGCGCGGGAGCTCGATCCGAGCGGCGTCCTCAACGTGGCGCTGGCGCACCTCGTGACGCCGATGATGGGCCAGGGCGGCAAGCCGAGCGAGACCCCGCTCGAGGTCATCCTGGACGCAATCTCGGACGTGAACCGCGCCTCGCCTGGTTCGCCGGAGAAGCTCAAAGGGACCGACTACGCGAACGCCGCCCACGAAATCTCGGAGTTTTTGATCGACGAGCAGCGAGGTCTCGAGCAGTTTTACGAGATCGTCCGGCAAGGGATCGTCAACTGATGCCCCACGTTCGTTCTCGCGGCGGCGCACCTCGCCTCCGCGACCGCGCGGGTGCGGCGCTCGCCTCGGCCCTCGCGCTCGCAATGCTCGCCATGGCAGGCGACGCGCAGGCGGCGGGCCTCTACTTCTCCGACCGCGGAGTGCGGCCCCTCGGCCGCGGCGGCGCATTCGTAGCCGGCGCCGACGACCTGGGCGCCATCTGGTACAACCCGGCGGGTCTCGTCGACGCGCCCTCGGGCCTGCTCTTCGACATCGGCTGGCTGCACTACACGAGCGAGTTCACCCGCCAGGCGCTGACCACGAGCTCCACGGGGACGAGCTTCGTCCAGACGTTCCCTCAGGTGCACGGCTCCACGCCCGTCCTTCCCATCCCGACGCTGGCGGGGTCGCTGCGGTTCGGCGCCGAGAAGCAGTTCGCGCTCGCGCTGGGCGTGTACGCGCCGTACACGCCCGTGACGAGCTACCCGGAGACGGTCGGGGTTCCCGCCGCCCCCGCGCCGCAGCGCTACTCGCTCATCTCGCTCAACGGCTCCGCGCTCGTCGTCATCGGGGCGTGGTTCGCGTACCGGCCCATCCACGAGCTGCGCGTCGGCGTCGGGCTGCAGATGCTCACCGGGTTCTTCAAGACGACCGTCGACTTCACCGCGTGTCCGCCCGACAACCTCGTCTGCGCCGCGGAGGACCCCAACTACGACGCGTACAGCCAGCTCACGGTGGGGCCCATCTTCGCGCCGAGCGCCAACGCCGGCGTCACGTGGGTCCCGGCGGAGGCCGTGCGCTTCGGTCTCAGCGGCCAGGCGCCCTTTCTGGTCGGCGGACCGGCCACGGTCGACGTCCGGCTCCCGACGGCGCCGGAGTTCGACAGCGCGGTTCAGAAGGGCAACCAGGCACACGTCGCCTTCGAGCTGCCTCCGGTGGTGCGCATCGGTGTCGAGCTCCGGCCGCTCGACGCCGACCACGACCTGCGCCTCGAGCTCGCGTACGTGCGCGAGTTCTGGTCGGTGCATCAGTCGATCGACATCACGCCGAAGAACATTCTCCTTTACGGCATCACGGGGTTCCCGAGCCCGTTCAAGGTCGCGGGCATCTCGGTGCCGCGTGGGGGGCAAGACGCGAATTCGGTGAGGTTCGGCGGGGAGTACACGTTCGCCATCGGCCGCGACAAGCTCCAGGCGCGCGCGGGAGTGGCCTACGAGACGAGCGGCATCCAGCAGGCGTACGTCTCGCCGCTGACGATCGACAGCAGCAAGTGGAGCCTCTCGATGGGCGGCGGTCTGTACATCGGCACCCACTGGCGCTTCGACGGTGTCCTCTCGCACGTCTTCGCGAGCGACGTCACGGTCAGTCCGCAGGACGCGGCCGTGCCGCGGGTCAACCCCGTCAAGGGGAACCCGACGCAGACCCAATCCGTGAACGGGGGCTCGTACAGCTCGCGCGCCGACGTGCTCGGCGTGGGGCTGGCGTACACGTTCTGAGTCGATCGCGCGCAGGCGCAATCAGGGCAAGAGGTCGGGCAGCGGCGGCTCCGGCAGCGGCCCGTTCGGAGCCGGCGAGGCGCCCGACCCGTCGACGTTGGCCGCGGTCATGGGACCCGCCCCCGTCGGAGCTCTCCCGCCCGTCGTCGGCGCGTAGACGACCACGGTGTCGCCCGGCCTGAGCGTATCGCCCCGGGGGCGCCTGTTGACTCGCTCCATCGTCCGAGCCGACGCGCCGTAGCGCTTGCCGATCGACTCCAGCGTGTCTCCGTCTCGCGCGACGACCGTGACGCGCTTGAAGCCCTTGTCGCGTTCCAGGCCGGCGAAGAACTCTTCGGAGCCGACGGCGAGCACCGTCACCTCGCTCTCCGGGACCACGGCGACGCGCGACAGGTCCGCCGTCATCGGGACGAAAGCCTGCAGCGTCATGCCCTCCTGCAGCCGCGCACCCGGATCCAGATCGTTCCAGCGATCCAGGTCATCCACCCCGACGTGAAGCGCGCCGGCAATCTCCCGCAGCGTGTCGCCGATCTGAACACGGTAAAAGACGCGTTTTCGGTCGGGGTACACGAAGATGTCGGCCGGGACGACGACGGTCGGCTTCGGAGCGGCCGCCGGGGGTGCGGGGGCTGCGGGGCCTGCGGCGTCGGATTTCGGCACGAGCAGCACCGTGCCGCCGCGTACCGCTTCGCCAGGAGCAATCCCGTTCAGCTCGACGAGCTTCTGGGTCGTCGTCTTGCGTGCGGCCGCGATCTGGTCGAGCGTCTCGCCGAAGCGAACGACGTAGCGCTCGAACGGCGGATCGCGACGTAGCTTCGCCAGCGACGGCGACGTCGCCGCTGCCCTTCCTGCCGGCACCTTCACGGGATACGTGACCTCGCCCGCGTTCTTGCCGTCGCCGCTCGCCGGCGGCGTGCGGCCGGCGCGAAGCTCCGGGTTGAGCGCCTGCAGCTCCTTCGGCGAAACGCCCGCGGCCTGGGCCACGAGCGCCAGCGAAGTGCCCGGGGGCACGTCGACTTCCTCGGTCGCCACCGGGGGCTCGACGGCCAGATCGCCGAATCCGAACGCCGACAGATTGTTCGCCACGACCGCCGACGCGACGACCTTCGGCACGTAGAGCGTCGTCTCCCACGGCAGCGTTCCCTCGGTGCGCGACAGCGACCAGAAGTCGTTCGTGTTGTAGCGGCGCACGACGCCGGAGAGCCCGGCGTATCCCATGTCGTACGCCGCAAGCGCCATCTCCCACGTTCCGAACCTGCGGTGCAGGTCACCCAGGTGATCGACCGCGGCCTCGGTCTCGACCTGCGCGTCCATGCGCTGGTCGAGCCAGCGGTCGACCGCCAAGCCGTAGATCTTCGCCGTCTCCACCGTGAACTGCCACAAGCCGACCGCCGCGGCGACAGACCGAGCGGTCGGATCGAAACCGCTCTCCACCATGGCGACCCACACGAGGTCCTCGGGCAGCGACTTGCGACGCAGCGTTCGCTGCACCATGTCGCGGTAGCGCCCCGAGTGGCGGAACAGGTTCGCGAACGTCGCGTGCCCGCGCGGGTCGTCCTTGAAAAACTCGAGATAGCGCACGACCCTGCCGTCCCAGCGCACCGGAATGTCCGGCATCCGCAGCGTGGACAGCCAGGTCAGGTCCTTGCCACTCTCGGAGACCGCCGGCGCGGCGACGCTCGGGGGAACGCCCGAGGCGCTGAGCAAGGGACCGGGCTCCGCGTCGCGTACGCCCGGGAACTCCGTGGCCGACGACGACCAGGCGCGACCCGGGGCGGGCGCCGCGGGCGGAAAGAGCTCGCGCTCCGCCTCGCGAAGGGCGCGAAGCTCGGGCGTCTCGGCGCCGAGGGGCATGTCGTCCGCGGTGGGTCCTCCGGCGATCCCCCGCCGCACCCCCACCTCCGCGGCGCGCGGCCGGGCCGGACGCCCGTCGTGCTTGCTCGCGGGGGCGGCCTTGGCCGGACGGACAGCCGCCGCGCCCTCGGGCGGCGCCGAGTCCGCCGAAGGCGGCGACGCATAGGCCGGCGGCGCGGCGAGGGCCGCGAGAGCCAGGCCGGCCGCGAAGAGCGCGGACGGGAAAAGCCCCCCGCACCCGCGGTTGTCCGCCGGCCGTGAACCGCCATCACCCGCAAAACGGTCGCATGCGCGGCTGACCGCGTCGAAATTCGCGGCCTATCGCGCCCCTTGCGAAAAGGCGCCCAATCGGGTGGGCTGAGAGGTGGTGCCCTCCGCGTCATGAAGGCCTGCCCTCAGTGCCAGCACCGGTATCCCGAGGACGCCATCTATTGCTTCCTCGATGGCGTGGAGCTCGCGAATATCCGCGATCCGCTCATCGGCGGGACGCTCGCCGGGCGGTACCTCGTCGAGAACGTCCTCGGCGAGGGCGGAATGGCGACGGTCTACCGCGCCCACCACAGCCTGGTGGACAGGCCGTGCGCCGTGAAGGTGATGAACCGCGTTCTCGCCGCCGACCCCACGGTGCGCGAACGATTCCGGCGCGAAGCCAAGAGCGCGCAGGTCATCGCGCATCCGAACGTGATCGAGATCTTCGATCAGGGCGAGACGCCCGACGGCACGCCGTACATCGTGATGGAGCTCCTCGACGGCAAGACGCTCGCGGACGTCATCGCGTCCGGCCCGGTGCCGAGCGCCCGCGGCGTGCCGCTCATGATCCAGATCGCCCGCGGCATCGCCCGCGCGCACGACCTCGGCATCGTGCACCGCGATCTCGAAGCCGGAGAACATCTTCGTGTGTCGTCGGGCGGACGGCAGCGACCTCGTGAAGATCCTCGACTTCGGCATCGCCCGCTCTCGCGGCGACTCGCGCCTGACCAACGCCGGGGAGCTCTTCGGAACGCCCCAGTATCTCGCGCCCGAGCGGATCATGGGCGGCGACACCGGGCCGAGCGTCGATCTCTATGCGCTGGGCGTCATCTTCTTCGAGATGGCGACGGGCAAGCTCCCGTTCGAAGCGAGTGACCCGACGACGTTTCTCATCAAGCACATGAAAGAGCGCCCTCCGGCGCCGCGCGAGCTCGAAAAGAGCGTCCCTCCGGAGCTAGACGCCCTGGTCGTGCAGCTCCTCGAGAAGGACCCCAAGGCCCGCCCCGTCGACGCGCATCGCATCGAACTCGACCTCCTCGCGCTCGCGCGTTCGGCCAAGCTGTCCGTGCCCCCCGAGCCGGAGGACGACCCGTCGAGCTCCCGGGCGCCTGCCCGCACGCTGCCGGCGGTCGTCATCGAAGTGTGGACGAAGCGGCTCGAGGTCTTCCGGCGCATGCTGGAGCGCTCGAGCGACGGCGGCCGCCAGGGGCTCGACGCCGTCCTCGGCGAGATCGGCAAGCTCGTTCGCGAGTTCTCCGAGGTGCGCGCCACCGCGTCGACCGAGCAGCGAAAGCTCGAAGAGATCGACGCGCGCGGGCGCGACGGCCGGCAGCGCTTCGGCTTCGCCGTGGACGCGCTGGGGCTCGACTCCTCCAAGGCGAAAGACGAGCTGAGGGGGGCGCAGGCCGCGCTCGAGGGCGTCACCCAGGAGGCGAAACAGGCGGCCGAGGCGTACCTGGCGGCGCAGCGCGAGGCCGTGACCTGGGAGGGGCGGTCCGGCCTGCAAGAGCCCTATCCTCAGCTGGCCCTGGCCTACCGGCGCTGCGCCGAGGCCGTCGACGCCTGGGTCGGCGCCCGCACGAAGGAGCGCGACGCGCGCGCGTCGGTCGAGAGCCGCGGGCGCACGCTGAGCGACCTCGACTACCAGAATCGCCCAGCTCCGCGCGGCCCTCGCCAACCACGAGCAGGCCCTCGACCGCGACCACGACGCCGCTCAGAAGCGCGTTTCCGAGCTCAACGTGCGCGCCGAGCGCATCGAGGCGCAGCTAATCAAGGCTGCGACGCGGTTCTGCGAGCCGCTCCGGACCAAACCCGAGCTCGGAGCCCTTTTTCAGCAGCTCGAATCCGAGGCCATGGCGAGTTAGGGCTGGTCTAGACTGGCCCTCCCTCATGCGATCGAAGCCCATTCTCCTCGCCCTGCTCCTCTCCGCTTGCGGAGGCGCGGCGCCCGCCTCCGTCCCTCCCCACCTCGACTTGCCGGTGCCGCCCGACGCGCGGCCGGCGTCCCCCGGCCCGCGGGCCGCTTCGCCCGCGCTCGTGCCCAAGCAGCCCGAGTCGCTGCGCCCGCAGGCGGTGCGCCTCGCCGTCCCGCCGTCGACGCAGGCGCTCGTCGACGCGAGCGACCGCACCGAGGCCGACAAGAAGCTCGACGCCGGGCGCCACCCCGGAGAGCTGCTCGCGTTTCTCGATCTCAAGCCCGGCATGCGCGTCGCCGAGCTCGCTGCCGGCGGCGGCTACACGACCGAGCTCCTGGCGCGCGCCGTCGGCGCGAAGGGCAAGGTCTGGGGGCAGAACGACGCCTTCATCCTGAAGTTCGCCGACAAGGTCTGGGCCGAGCGGCTGGCGCGGCCGGCCATGGCGAACGTGTCGCGCGTGGATCGCGAGTTCGACACGCCACTCCCGCCGGAGGCCAAGAACCTGGACGCGGTCGTGAGCGTCCTTTTCTATCACGACACCGTGTGGATGGGAGCCGACCGCGACAAGATGAACAAGGCCGTCTTCGACGCTCTCAAGCGCGGAGGCGAGTACGTCATCGTCGACCACAGCGCCCGGGCCGGCCAGGGCACCGCCGACGTCAAGACGCTCCATCGCATCAGCGAGCTCTCGGTCATTCACGAGGTGGAACGCGCCGGATTCCACCACGTGGCGAGCGGCGACTTCTTGCGCAACCAGGCCGATGAGCGCGACTGGAACGCCTCGCCCCGCGAAGCCGGCGAGCGGCGCGGGACGAGCGACCGCTTCGCGCTCAAGTTCGTCAAACCCTGAGGGGCCACGACCGAATGGATCTCCACGTCGACACCTCCCAGGTGCTGGTGATGATCCTCGCAGGCGGCGAGGGGAAACGCCTTTACCCGCTGACGCTCGATCGCGCGAAGCCCGCCGTTCCGTTCGGCGGGCGCTATCGCATGATCGACATCGTGCTCTCGAACTTCGTAAACTCCGGGCTCCCGCGGATCAAGGTGCTCACGCAGTACAAGAGCGCCTCGCTCGAGGAGCACATCGCCAGAAACTGGCGCCTCGCCCCGATTCTCGATCAGTTCATCGAGGCCATTCCCGCCCAGCAGCGCACGGGCAAGACCTGGTACCGCGGCTCGGCCGACGCGGTGTGGCAGTGCAAACACGTCATCGACGACGAGAAGCCCGAGCTCGTCTGCATTTCGGCAGCGATCACGTCTACAAGATGGACGCCCGCCAGATGCTGGCGTTCCACCAGGAGAAGCGCGCCGAGGCGACGGTCGCCGCCATCCCGATCCCTCGCGAGGAAGCGCACGAGTTCGGCGTCATCGAGGTGGCCGACGGCGGGCGCATCGCCGCGTTCCACGAGAAGGTCGCGAACCCTCCGCCCATGCCCGGGCGGGAGGACATGTGCCTGGCCTCGATGGGAAACTACATCTTCCAGTCCGACGTCCTCACGCGCGAGCTGGCGGAAGACGAGCACCTGGACGAGAGTCACCACGACTTCGGCCGCGACATCCTGCCGAGGCTCGTGAAGAAGGGCGCGGCCGTCTTCGCCTACGACTTCGCGACCAACACCGTGCCGGGGGAGGACCCGCACAACCGCGGCTACTGGCGAGACGTGGGAACGGTCGACGCGTACTGGGAAGCGCAGATGGACCTCATCGAGATCCACCCGCAGTTCAACATGTACAATTTCCGCTGGCCGATCCGCACGGGCGCCACCCACGATCCGCCGGCGAAGTTCGTCTTCCGCGACGAGGCTCAGGCGCGCGTGGGCATCGCGACCGATTCGATGGTCAGCCACGGATGCATCATCTCCGGCGGGCGCATTCACCGCAGCGTTCTGGGCGTCGGCTGCCGTGTCAACTCGTTCAGCGAGATCGAGGAGAGCGTCCTCTTCGAGCGCGTGCGCGTGGGGCGGCACGCCAAGATCCGGCGCGCCATCATCGACAAGGACGTCGAGATCCCGTCGGGCACCGTCATCGGCTTCGATCGAGAGGCCGATCGGCAGCGGTTCTTCGTGAGCGAGAAGGGCACGGTCGTCATCCCGAAGCGAGCGAAGCTCGACGGGGGCGAGGAGCCGTAGGCAGGCCGCTTGCGCACGGTAATCGTCGGCGACGTGCACGGATGTACCGGCGAACTGCAGGAGCTGCTCGAGCACGTCCGCTTCGCCGAGGGAACGGACCAGCTCGTCCTCGTCGGGGATCTCGTCGTGCGCGGCCCCGACTCGACGGGCGTGCTCGCGCTGGCGAGGCAGCTGCGGGCACGGCCCGTCCTCGGCAACCACGAGCGCAAGCTCCTCGCGGCGCGCAAGGGCGAGGCGGGCAAGGCCCTCGGCCCGGAGCACGAGCGCGTCGCGCGTTCGCTCTCGGACGAAGACTGGCGCATGCTCGGAGAGATGCCCCTCTGGCTCGACTTGCCGGCGCACGGGGCGCGCGTCGTTCACGCGGGCGTGATCCCCGGGCTCGGCGTCGAGGCCGCACCCGCCGAAGCGCTGCTCACGATGCGCACCCTGAAGGGCCGCGGGCGCTGGAGCGACGAGCCCGACGCCGGTCCGCTCTGGGGGTCGCTCTACGAGGGACCGCCGCATGTCGTCTTCGGCCACAACGCGCGCGCGGAGCCGCAGCTGCACGCCTGGGCCACGGGCCTCGACACCGCGTGCGTCTACGGCGGCCGCTTGACCGCGCTGGTGCTCGACCAGGACGAGCCGGTGCCGCGCGGCGAGGAGGTCCGGAGGCTGCTCCAGAGCGTCCCCGCGATGCGCAAGTACTTCGGCGGAAAAGGGGCGCCGCTGTCGCGATGACCACGCGGATCGTGCTCACCAGCGCCCAGCGCGAGCAGATCGACCGCGGGCGATTCGTCCGCGTGACCATCCCCTCGGACGGCGTAGTCCCACACGAGCCCGGGCGCCGCTTCGTCGCGCGGGAGGTCGCGCGCAGCGTATTGGTCGGCAGGGTCTCCGGAGAGTGGCGCGCCTACGAGAACGAGTGCAAGCACCGCGCGTTGCCTCTCGACCTCGGGGCGAGCTCGCCCATGAGCGACGACGGGGAGTACCTGCTTTGCCATCAGCACGGCGCGCTTTACGCCTTGCACGACGGCCGCTGCATCCTCGGCCCATGCGCGGGAGAGCGGCTCACGCCGGTCTCGATCGAGCCGGCGGCGGATGGGGGCGCCGAGCTGGTCCTCGGCAGCTGGTCGCCGCAGGGCGGCGCATCGTGACCGGCGTCCGGTCGAGCGGATCGGCACATCGCTGGCTCGGACCGAATCGCATGAGCGGGGTCGTTGAGTTCAAGGAGCTCTTCCAGAGCGCGCACATGCTGATCGCCGTGCAGCAGGGCGAGCACCTGCAAGTGCAGGGGATAAACCTGCATGCGCGAGAGCGGATGGGGGCCGGCGACGTCGCGGCCGCACTCGGCCCGCCGGGCATAGCGTCGCTGGAGCGCTGGGTACGCTCGAAAGCGGAGGAGGTCATACGGTCCGGGCAGCCGGCACTCGGCATCGAAGATGCCGCCGGGGCTTGAATGCAGCGACGAGGGCAAGGGCGGTGACCAGATGAGGTATCTGACTTACGTCTGCGGCCCCCTGCACGGTCGAGCGGCCGTCATCGAAGGCGCCGTGATGTTCGCCATCGACGTGACCGCGACCGTTCAGGCCCAGGGCAGCCCGCCGAGCGGTCACGCTCCGGTCGCTAAATGTGACTCGGAGCTTCGGACGTGATCTCGACGATGCGCGTGGGCGCAGAAGAACTCTCAGCTGTCGCTTATCGCGCCGGTCTCGAGGACGTCGAACGAAAAGCTGCGCCTGGGCCCCGCGAGAGTCACGCGAATGACGTTGGCCGTCTGCCGCGAGAACGAGAGCGATAGGCTCTTGTTGCTGGGCGTCGTGAGCTGGTAGCTGCCCGCCTGCGGCACGGGATCCTGCAGCCGCACCTCGACGCCGGTGACGGCGAGATTCCACTGCCCGGATTGGCCCTTCCACTGGCGGTTGCCGTTGACGCTGAATCCTCCGGCGAGGCCCGCGCTGGGGTCGAGCAGCGTCTGCGTGCGGTCGCCCGCCCCCGTGCCGATTCGGTTGTCCGAGAGGCGGGTCCACGTGAGCTGGTCGACGACGTGCCGGCTATGTTCGGCGGCGCTCCAGGTCACGTGCGCGTTGCCGCTCACCTTCACCAGCCCGTTGCTGAAATCGGTCCAGGAGTGATCGACTTCGACCGTCGCGGTGTCGGTGCGCACGATGGTGACGCTCGACGTACCGGTATACGTGAGCCCCTTGTACGTGCACCCGCTCCGGGCCGTTCCCCACTGGGTCGTGACCGTCGCCTGCGCGAGGGTGACCGTTGCGCACGGGAGCTCCGCGGCCAGAAACCCGCGAAGGTCGGCCGCGGCGGATTCGATCGCACCACCGATGGTGAAGCTCGTGGAGAGCTCGATGGGCGTCGAGGTGAGAGCGCTGGCCTGGCTCTCTACCGCGGACTCGTTCAATGCGTCGGTGGCCTCTTCGTGCGTGAGGGCGCTCTGGTTGCAACCGACCAGCATGACGGGCACGGCAAACGCGATTCGGCGGACATACATTGACCCCATCTCCTGACCCCTCCCTGGTTCGGGTCGGCCTGGCTGCAGCGCACGTGCCAGCCCGGGGGGGCTATTCGGCGCGTCTTCCGACGCGACTCCGGCAGGTTACGCTCTTTCATCGTCCGGAGTGTGGACTTCCTTATACGCCCGCACCGTGAATCGCCTCTGACACCGACCTTCGTCGATGCCATCGACGCATCCGGGTGGTCCGTCACACGAGCTCAGGCTCCGCGGCTTCAGCTCCAACGCAGCAGCGCGGCGTAGCGCGTGATGCCTGCGCCGTGGGCGTACAGCGCGACGTGAGCGCCGCTCCTCGACTGGCCGAGGCGACGCGCTTCGAGCAGATTCGCGATCACGCCGACCGGACCCACGTGGGCGTACGTGCGGTACGTCGAGGGGAATTCGTCGACGGGTAACGTCCTTGCGCTAGCTGTTGTCCCACGGACGCGGAAGTCAGCCCCGAACCGTACGGGCTTTCCGGGCACTGCCGCTCGGCCCGTGGCTAGTCCCCCGCGGCAGAAGCACCAAGTCGGCCGCTTCCTCTGCGTCCCTGAGAAGCGTCTTGCGCGGCGTGCCCATCTGCGCGCGCATCGTCAGACCGCGGGAAAGGTCGATGACCTGGCTCGCACGCGCGGCTACGGGAAAGTCAGACGGGACTTCTCCCGCGCTGATCCCGTCCCGGAAACGACGTCCCACCATCGCCACGGCGCCAGCCGCCGCGTCTTGTAGGAACTGCCGGACCTCTGCGTCGTCCACGAGCGGCGCGACGCACACGAGAAGACAACCCACGGCGGAGCCTTCCTCGGTCGCACTTTCTACGGCGTGCCTCAGGAAGCTGGCGAGCGAGTCGCGAAGAGCCTTCGGTGAGAGAAGTGCCTTCGCAGCGCGAGCGCCCTTCTTCTCTGCGTACGCCCTGAGGACGCGCAGGAACAACGTCCGCTTGTCCCCGAAGACTGCATACAGGCTCGGCCGACCAACACCCATCCCGGCGACGAGATCGTCGATCGTCACTCCGTCGTAGCCCTTCGACCAGAACACCTGGGTCGCCTTTTCCAGCGCTTCCAGCTCGTCGAAGCTGCGCGGTCGTCCACGCGGCCTAGTGGTATTTTGAATCATTTAGTTCGAAAGTCCTAGCGCCTGACCATCGACCTATTATAGTACCGAACGGTTCTAAATCGGCAAGGTGACCGACCCCGACGTGTTGGAACTCCCGGTTCGATCCTCCCTCCCCCCACACCACGGAACCACCCATGAGACATTCGAGCGCTCTCGTCACCGGCACCACCTCCGGGCTCGGTTATGCGGCAGCCAAGTTGCTCGCCGCCGAGGGCTGCCGCCAGGTCATCGTCACCGGCCGCAGCCTGGCCCGGGTCAAGGAAACGGCTGCTCAGCTCGCGGCTGAGACCAAGACCCATGTCTTCACGCCGCTGGAGCTGGATCTGGAAACGCCGTCCAGCGTTCAGTCCGCGCTCGCGGAGCTCGTCAAGCGAAGTCGGCCGATCGATTTCCTACTGCTCAATGCAGGGATGGTCCCAGGTAAGAAGCGCGTGCTCACGGCGGCAGGCGTCGAGGCTTCTCAGGCCCCGATCATCGGCCATCATCAACTGACTGTCGGGTTGCTCCGCGCCAACCTGCTGAGCCCCAACGCGCGGATTGTCGTCGCCGGCGCCGAACCTGCCCGAGGGGACGTGCCCTTGTTCAGCTTCACCGACGTGGCGGCCTTCGCCGCCAAACACCACCAGGGTGACCGAACCGCCGCGGTGGAAGCCCTGCTGCGCAACGGGCCGAACGTGAAGTACGTGCCCAACCGCGCGTATGCCGACGCGAAGCTCATCATCGCTTGGTGGGTCGCGGCGCTGGCGCGCCGACTACCCTCCGGCATGGCCGTATACGCCGTGTCGCCCGGTAGCGCGCCCGACACCCTGGCGGCGCGTAACGCTGGCCCGGCCTTGAAGTGGGTGTTTATTCCGCTGGTGAAGCTCCTCCCCGGCATGACCCAGACTCCTGAAGTCGCCGCCCGTCGGTACCTCCAGGCATCGGAGTTCGGAACCGACGTCTCGGGGCAATTCTTCGCCTCGGCGCCCAAGAAACTCACAGGCCCAATTGAGGCGATGCGTCACCCGCACTTTCACGATCGCGCCAACCAGGAAGCCGCCTGGCAGGCCGTCGTCAAGGTCTCCGGCGTCGACTTCTCCTCCGCAGCACCCTTGAGCGCGGTGTCCTGAGGGAGGAGTGCTGTGCGAACTGAAGTGCCCCTCGCTTCTCGAGCGGGCAATGGGTGCTCTCTCGCTGCCGCGCGAGGGCGTGCCTGCACTCCATGACCACCTGCTGCGAGCATTCAGAAGACGCGGACGGGGCGATGAGCGCCTCGACGTTGCGGGAACGGACCGCGCAAGGCGTGAGCTAGGTGCGCACGCGCCGGTAGCGGGCGGGCTGCATCGGAGTCGGTGCTCGAAGCAGCCGGCAGCCGCCGTGCGGATTTCGTGTCGCCAGCGCAACATCGCGGAGGCCATGAGGTTGGCCGCTTGCGGCCGGCTCTTGCACTCGGCGTCGAGCGGTGAGCTCGCCGGGCGGTTGCTCGTCGGCCTCGTGGCTCGACAGGACTTCGAGCGCTTCGCCTCGGCAGCAAGCGTCCGCGCGAGGTGGACGATCGAACCGGGCCAATGATTGGGTGACCCGCCACCTTCCGCGCGGCACGTGAGTGGCCATGTTCTCGTGGGCGGGTGCTCCATGCCCAGAGATGCTTCGTCGCCGCGCAAGAGCCGCGCGCTCGCCCTCGTGCCGTTCGTGTTCCTCGCGGCGCTCTTCGTGTGGACGAGCGTGTTCGCCGCGGAGCGTCTCAGCGCCGTCCGCGCCGAGACCGCGCAGGTCGGCGGCGACATGCTGCGGAGCATCGAGTTCGTCGGGCGGATGGAGCGGGACGTGAGCCTGGTGAAGATACTCGCGGACGAGCACGTCCTCGAGACGAGAGCCGCCAACATGGCGGCGATCGAAGGGGAGATGGACCAGTCATGGGCCGACTACGCGGCGGCCGCACGCGAGTACGAGCCGCTGGCGGATCAGCCCCGCGAGGACGGAGTGTGGCGGCGCTTGAGCACGCGGATCGGGACCCTCAAGCCCTCGGTCGACGCCGCGATCGCGCTGTCGAGGCGAAACGAGGACGTAGAGGCGCATCGCGCGCTCGAGGCGCTCGACGGTGACTTCAAGAACGCGTTCGACGACTCTCGCGAGCTCGTGCGCATCAACCGGACCGCGGCCGATGCCGCGATGTCTCGCGTGGATGGCCTGCAAGGCGGGGCGAGCACGCTGTTCCTCGTCATCGCGATTGGAGGTGGCGCCGTCTCGCTCGCGCTCGGCGCCGTCGCGATGCGCACCTTGAGCAGGCTGGATGCACTGCAGGCCCGCCGCACGGAGGCGCTCGTAGAGTCCAATCGTGACCTGGAAGCGTATGCCGGCCGCGTCGCTCACGACCTGAAGGGCCCGTTGACGACAGCCTCCCTCACGGCATCCACGCTTGCGCGGCAGGCGCCCGAGCAGTCCAGGGCGATCGAATCGTTGCGCCGCGCGACCGACCGCATGCAGGCGCTCATCGACGACCTGCTCGAGCTGGCCCGGATGCAGGCGTGCGCGCAGGCCGTCGTGTGCGATCCGGCCGCGGTCGTCGCGCTCGTGCGCGAGGATCTCGCGGAGCGAGAGGCGCGCGGAGACGTCGCCGTTCTGACGGACGTGGCTCCGGCCACGGTGCGATGCCGCGAGGGACTGCTGCGCCAGGCCATCTGGAACCTGACGGACAACGCGATCAAGTACCGGCGCCCCGAGGTCTCCGCGCAGGTGGAGGTCCGCGGGCGCGCGGTCGATCACCGCTACGAGCTCTCGGTCCGGGACAACGGCACGGGAATGTCGCCCGAGGAGGCGCAGCGTGCGTTCGATCCCTTCTATCGCGCCACGCGCAAGGAAGGGGAAGCCGGGACGGGTCTCGGCTTGTCGATCGTCAAGCGCGTGGTCGAGGCGTGCGGAGGCGCAATCTCTTTAGAGTCGCGGCTCGGGAGCGGGTCGACCTTCGTCATGCGACTGCCGCTCGGGTAGACGAGGACGGCCCACACGCTTCGCGCGCCCGGGGGCCCCGCTCGGACCCCCGGCGACGCGCATCGCCACGAGATGCCGGCACGGCCGTTGCTCTTCTCCGACTGGTTTTCCCTATGGCGAGCGCGCGTTCCACGCCCGCCGCACGGAACTCAAAAGAGACCGTGAGGCATTATGCAATCGAGCGCCTGGCAAATAGCGAAAGCATCACGCGTTCAGCTACGACGGCGGCTGGTGTTCGTCGAGGCCGTGATGCGCGTCGTGGCCGGTGGAACGTGAGCTCGGCGAGGAACACGCCGTACGCGGCGAGCGACACCGCACCGGCGATCCCGGCAGTGGCTCTGTCTCCGGGCGAGCAAGTCGAACGCGATCAGGGATCGACCGAGACCGGAGCCGAGGCCGCCCGGGGCGAGCGGAACGCGCTCGGCTGGGCGGCGATCGCCGCCTTCGCGACAATCGTATGGATCGTCATGCCGATCGGCGTCGGGGTTCTTCTCGGTACGTTGCTGGCCTTCGCCCTGCAGCCCGTCTTCGAGCGACTCAAGCCGCGGCTCGGCGCCGGCGGGTCGGCGGTCGCGCTCGTCGTCGCTGCTGTCGTGACGCTCGCCGGGACGCTCGGCGGGCTCGGGTGGCTATTCGTGGCGAAGGGGACGGCGCTCACGCAAGAGTGGATTGCGTCGCTCGGCTCCGGCGGACCTGGTGGTGCCATGCTCGATGCCGCGGGCCGGCTTACGAGCCGAATGGGCGTGTCGCCGGAGCAGCTCTCGATTCGCGCACGCGCGCTGGCCGAGTCCGCGTCGGCCGGTGCAACGACGACCGCGCAGGTCATCGGCGCGGCCACCGCCAGCTGTGCGCTCGCGCTGCTCTTCGCGATGCTCTCGATGCACTACATCCTGCGAAACTGGCAGGCCGTCGCGCTTCGTACGCAGGAGGCTTTCCCGCTCCGCCCCGACTACACCGCGGGTCTCCTCGCGGAGTTCCGCCGTGTCGGACGGACGACCTTGGTCGGCACGCTGGGAACGGGAATCGCGCAGGGGGTACTTGCCGCGCTCGGCTTCTGGGTCACCGGCGTTCCGGAGCCCCTCTTCTTCGGCGCGGCGACTGCGGTCGCCTCGCTCGTCCCCGCGGTTGGCGGGGCCCTCGTATGGCTTCCGGTGGGCGTCGTTCTGATACTGAGCGGGCACCCCACTCGCGGGATCGTCGTGCTCGTCTGGGGTCTGGCAGTCGTGGGGCTCGTCTCGGACTACGTCATCCGCCCCCGCCTCGTCGGCGGCGGGGGGCATCTTCCCTCCCTCGTGACGTTTGCCGCGCTCCTCGGCGGCGTCCAGGTTTTCGGCCTGAAAGGGCTCATCGTAGGCCCCGTGCTCATGTCGCTCGCGGTCGCCGTGCTGCGCCTCTATGCGACCGAGGCGCGCAAGCGGCGGGCGGACCTCGTGCGCCGGTAGCGAACCCTATGACGACTGGCGATTTGCCGGTCCCCCTTCTCATCGCCCCGGATTGCGTTTGCGTATGGCCAGTGCGCTTCGCATTCTGCCTCGCTCTGCGGTTTGCGTTCCCGTGACTGACGACGGGAGCTGCGAATGCGAACGCGACCCGGCTCGAGAGCGTCGAGCGTGGCGCTCTCCGGACGGCCCCAGGCTTGCACTGGCTCACGGAGCCTCGGGGTCCGCGGTCGCCGGCCCCATTTCTCGACGAAGGAGCATGACATGGACAGCAAGAAGACCGACGCGAAGATTGACGAAGCCGCAGACAAGCTCAAGGCCATGGCCAAGAAGGGCGCCCATAGACTCCAGGAAAGCGCCGAAAAGGCGAAACATGCCGTAGAGCAAATCACCGTGAAGGTAGTTCATGCCCAACAGGAGACAGCGCAGATGGTGGCGAATCGTGCAAAGGAGATGGCCAGCAAGGCCGGCCTCGACGGCCAGGCGCGGAAGCGAACGGGCTCCGACGAGTCGCCCCGACCGAAAGGCGGATGAGACGATTCTGAACTTGTCAGGTCTCGTGCTGGCGGGCCCCGTGTTGCGCGAGACGACGGCCGCATGACCCCGCCGACCCAGGAATAGCGTCCGGAGGGCTGCTGCCCGCAAGGACAAGGGCACCGATCCGACACGCGAGCGAGGGCCCTCAGGGGCACGGTGTATGCACTGGCCGCAGACATGCGGTTTCGCTCTCGCGGGACGCCCTTTCGATGGCGACGTCTCGTCGTGCGGATTTTCGGCATTCTCGCGATCCTCACCTTTTCGTATCTGCTCCTCGCCAACGTCATCTTGCGGACGCGACTGCTTCGCGATGCCGTCAGCGGTCCGTCGTCGAATTTCGCCATCCTCGGGGACTCGGCGGCTCTGCGCCTCGACTACGAGAGCGCGTACTCGATCCTCCCCGGTCGAGCTCACGTGGAAGGTCTGACCATCCGCGGACGCGAGCGAGACGTCGAATGGCTCGTGACGCTCGATCGCGCCGACGTGTCCGTGTCGCTCCAGGACCTGCTCCGGCGCCGATTCCATGCGACCCACGTCCGCGCGAGCGGGTTCTCCATTCGGGCGCGGCTACGGCTCGATCCTGCGGATGCGACCCCGGACGTCGTGGCGGCCCTGCCGCCCATCGCCGGCTTTGCCGATCCGCCGCTCACCGATGTCGGGCCCCCGCCGCCCGAGCTGACGGACGCGAACTACGCGCTGTGGATGGTCGATCTCGAGGACGTCGACGTCGCGCACGTGCGCGAGGTGTGGATCCACACCGTGCGCTCGGAGGGCGACACGCGCGTGCGCGGGCGGTGGGTATTCCGCCCGAAGCGATGGCTCGACGTCGGGCCGGCGACGGTCGACGCGAACGGGGTCGACATCTCCTACGGGAGCCAACCGCTCGCCGTCGGGGTACGCGGATCGGTCCAGGCCACGGTGCATCCGTTCGACTTGCGGCAGGCGCCCGGACTCGCGTTCTTCGATCATGTGTCCTGCAGCGGCGACCTGAACGGTCGCGCGATCCTCGCCGGCGCGCTGCGTCTGCTCGCACCGCGGAGCGGCGTCCGCTTCACACGGTGGGAGGGCCCCTTCGATGCGCGCATCGTCCTGGACCACGGGACGCTCGCCGATGAAACCCATGTTCGGAACGAGGCGACGGATTGTGAGATTGAGGCCAAGGGCCTCGTCTTCGCAGCGCCGATTCGCGTGGATCTCGGCGTCATCGGTGGCGTTGCCGCCGTGGATGCTCGCATCACCGATCTTCGCGTCTCCCGCGTAGGCGCAGAGCAGGCGCGCGCGGCCTCGATCTCGGCAACGGTGACCAGCCGCCGCCTGAAACTGGCGCACGCTTTCGACGATGCGCAGTTCAGCCTCGCTGTCGCCGGCGTCGAGACGAAGGACGTCGGCGCGTGGGCAGATTATTTCCCGTCGACGTCGCCCGCCGTCATTCGGTCGGGCATCGTGACCGCCGAGGGTCACGCCGAGGGCTCGCTCTCCGGCGGGTGGGCCGCCGGTGAAGCGACTGTCGCTGCAGACCACCTGATGGCTCGCCTGGGCCCTGCGCTTCTGGGTGGCACAGTCGCCATGCACGTCCATCTGCTGCGCGGGCAGTGGGCCGGCCGAACGTTCGACCTCTCGGGCAGCGACGCCGCTCTCCGAGGCATCTCCATCAACTCGGCCCGCAGCCCTGTCTCTCTCCTCGTCGCTCCCTCGCTCACGGTAGTCGCATCGCGTTTGCTGCTGGCGCCGTCCGTCGTGGACGGGCACCTTTCGATCGATCTTCCGCGTGCCGAGCTTCCTCGCCTCGACGGGCTGGGCGAGTTGCTCGCGCTGCCCAAGGGCCTCGAGAATCGAGGCGGGCAGGGGTCGGGCGAGGCTTCACGCCGAAGTCGACCTGGGCTCCGGGTCGGTGCGAGGCGACGGAGAGGTCGTGGCGCAATCCATGCGGGCTCGCGCAGGCTCGACCGAGCTCTTTGGGGATCTCGATTGCACGGCGAGAGCACGGCGACCTGGCGGTGCGTCGGGTTACACCGATTTGTCGGGGAGCACGCTCGCGATCACGCACGCCGGAACCGGACACGAAGCACCGCCCGGGGACGCCTGGTGGGGGAACGTGGCCCTGCGGGATGCCACGCTGCGGACCCGTGGGGGCGTGCGCTTCGACGCGAAAGCGCTCCTCGCGGCGAAGGACGCGGCCCCTGCGACGGTCTTCGTCTCGGAGAACACGAGCGTCCCGGCGTGGGCCGCCAGCGTGTTTCGGATGCCGGTCCTCGACGCGGAAGCCAACGTGCGGGTTGCTCCCTCGTCGATCGAGCTGCGCGCGCTCGTCGCTCGCGGCGGGGGCAAATCGGTTCGAGCGGAGTACGCGAAACGCGACGGGCGGCAGGACGGAGCCGTGCTCCTCGACCTCGGTTGGATTGACCTTGGCTACGACCTGGCCGACGGCGCGACGGGTCTCGTGATCATGGGCCCCGAGGGCTGGTACGCACGCAAGACGGCGACGATGCGCGACGCAGCGGCCGCCGCCGGCCGAAAGGCCGACGCGGCGAGACAGGTTGCGCGGTACGCCGCGATGACTCCGGAGCTGCGACAAGGCCAGGCTCGAGTGCTGGCCGCTCAGTGCGCGCTCGAGATGCGCTCATGCGACGGCGCGTCCATCGAGAATCTGCTCGGCACAGCGGGCGATGCTGGCGAACGCAGCACCCTGAGCGGCATCGCGTACGCGCCGGTGGTCGTTGCGGCGGCGAAGGGGGGGGCCGACGGGACGACGCTCGACCCGCTCGTCGTGGGCAGCGCCGCGGAAGCCCTGCGGAGCGGCGGTGAGGGGACGCTCGAGAACATCCCATCCGTGACGCGCGCCGCCGCAGCGAGCAACACCGACGCCGCGCGCGGCAAAGTGATCGCCGTCTCCGGTCGCGCCTCTCCAATTCGACGCGAGGGTCCACTCTCGGTCGGCACGCTGACGACCACGGGGGCCGAGCCCGTCGATTTCATCACCCCGTTCCCGACCGGTGTCGCCCCGGCGACGTTGACCCGCTTTCGCGGCGTGTTCGTACAGCGGTACGCGCCCCCCAATCGTGAACACCTGCCGCCATCGCTGGTCCTCGTGGGCGCCTTCGGTCCCGGTCCCTAGTCAGAATGCGCTAGGGGCTGTCCCCGAATTCCTTCCCGTAAGCGTGCCCGTGCCCGTGCCCGAAGTCGTGGGCCGATCGCTAGAACATCTCGCCCGCGGCGACGTAGGCACCCACCGGTGCCGCGTCCGGAGACCAGGCCACGTCGGCTCGAAGCACGAAGGCTGAGCCCGACTGCAAGCGCAGTCCGCCCCCGACACCGTATTTCAATCCGATTCCACGACCGTCCAGCTGCGGCTGCGCGGTCGTGTCCGCCCAGACTCGCCCCCCGTCGGCGAATGCTACGACACCGAAGACGAGTGCCTTGCCCAAGGCGTGGAACGTTGCGAGCTCTGTTCGTAGCTCGATGTTCCCGAGCGCCTTGACCTTGCCGTAGTAGCGCTGGGCAGGGACGCCCCGGACGCCGTTGAGCCCGCCGATTGCGTAGGTGTCCTCGAACCGTGCAAGCTCGTAGAAGGGGGGGTCACCGTAGAGGACGTCGCCCGCCACGCGACCTGCGAGGGTAATCCGGGGTCTCCAGATCGGAATGTAGAGGCGCATGTCCGCCGTGGCCTGCGCGTACCGATACGGAAGCCACGGGGTGCCCCCGGGACTCACTTGCACGTCGAACGAGTCGAACGTTCCCCGGTGCGTCGAGACATCGTTGTCACGATTGTCGAATTGGATGCCGTAGCTGAAGAGAGCACCGCCGCTCGGCGCCGTCGACCCGAGTAGCGCCTTCACCTTCGGACTTCCCGCGAGCCGATCCTGCTCGAGCTTGGAATCGCTGGCCACCTGAATCCAGTTCTGGACATAGCGGACCCCCGTTCGCCCGATGACGTGGTCGAGAATTCGCCAGCGCACCTGGATGTAGAGCTCGGGGTGGAGGCGGCCGTACTCGGAAATATTTCTCCGGTGCCCCAGCGGGCAGCGAAGCCGACGCAGCGTCCCCCATCCCATAATAGGCGAGCGTCGTCTCCCAGCTGTACTCGGGACGAACCTCGAGCTCCAGCGTGGGACTCAGAAACCGCGGGACGATGAGCTTCACGTAGAGATCCTGATACGGAACAATCACACCGCCGCCCTGGCCGCGCGCAAACGTGACGAATGCGGCCGACTCGATGTCCCATACGTACGGCGTCATTCCCGATCGGACACGGTCGAAGCCCATGAAATAGCCACCACCGATGCCGATGTCTGTCGTCCCGCCCGCCACGGGGACCAGGTTGAACTCGTTGTGCCCGCCCTCGTCGAGGGAAGACCCTGAGCCGGTCGGTCGGTTGCTCGAGTTCAAGGGGTCGGCCGCTCTGGCCTCTCTTGCCGCCCCTGGAAAAGCTAGCAGCCCAACCATGGCTACCCATCGTCTTGCAACTGGCGCTAACGGAAGCCCAAGACCACGCGGGCGCACGGCGCGCCAGCCACGCCCAACCGGTAATCCGGCGCCTGGCTCTTGTCGCTCCACGCGGACGAAGGTACCGCGATGGGCCGCGCCCCGGGGGACCGCTGAAACGCTAGCAATGGAGATTCAGGCTGCCGAAGCGCTGAACGAAGTGGACCGCGCCGCAGCGCATCCCGCCTTCCTGTCGGGTATAGCTTGAGCGCCATGCGCGAGAACGAGGCAGCCGCACACGAGCTCGTTCGCGCGCTCGACGCGGTCGGCGTCGGCGCGCGGGTGAGCGGCGGAGGGGTTCACTGGCAGGTGAACGTTGCCGCGCTGGCCTCGCGGACGCTGATCGTGCACTGCTTCTGGTACGAGCCCGCAACTTCCGGGCTCACGCTCGTGCTCGGAATGAACCCGTCCAACGCACGCAGCCGGCTGGGACCCGCGTTCCCGCGCGGGGAGGGCGTGGAGTATCTGGTTACGCTCCTCGACGTCCGTGTCCGCGTCGCGGACGGTCGGACGAGCATCGCGTCCGACGTCGTAACCTGCGTCCGGGCGTGGCTCACGGGCTGCCCCCTCGAGGCGCTCCACGCCGTCGCCCCGTTCGTCGACAGGCTGCGTCTGGCGATGCGGGCGATCGCGGGGCGGCTCGACCCGCGCCTCCGGTGGGACATCCAGGGCGACCCTTCGTACGAGCTCTGGGTGTACGGCGACAATCGTTCGTGCAAGGTGATGGAGGTCGGCGGCAGGGTCGATTGCGCGCTCTTCGTCGGGCAAGCGCAGGTCGCGTACGTCGCGCCGATTGAGGACGTGCCCGCCGTGGCCGCTGCGTGGCTCGTCCAGGGAATCCCGGTGCAGCAGCTCCGCGCCCACGTGCCGAACCTCGAGCTCGAGGATCACGCGGAGGTGCTCGAGACCGACCCCGCGCGCTGGCACTGGCTGCACGTGCGCGATTGCCTGAACAACCCGAGGGATGTCCTGGCGCCGCTGCGTGGGCTGATTGAGGCGCTCGCCGGTCGACCGGTAGCGACCCGGTTCTTCTCCTACTCGAGCCTGAACCGGTTCTGCTTCTCGGCCAGCTCCCACTTTCCGTGGGTCGACGACGGGTTGCCCGTCGTTTCCCCGGACGCCGCCGGGAGCTACCGAGTCGGTCACGTGCCGTGCGATCTGGCCCGTGCGATCGAGGTCATCGAAGCGACCCTCGCGGCGTATCCCGTTCGTCCCTTCTTCGGCTCGGCGCGGCACCACGAGCTGCCTTTCCTGGGCGAGAGCCTTGCGCGCCAGGGCAGCTCGCTGCGGCCGGCGCTGCGACAGCGAGGCGGGTGGTACCGGCTGGTCGTCGAGAGGGGGCCGCGGGACTGCGAGGTCGACGACCGGACTGTCGTGTTCCAGGAAGGGACGCGGTCCCGCCGCATTTCGTACCCGTCGCTCGACGGCGCCGCGCGGGCCATCCGTAGCTACCTGGAGGAGGCGAGTCCCCTCGGAGAGCTCACAGCGGACGCCGAGACGCGGTCGCGCTGACGCTCCGCCTCACCTGTCCGGTGCCTTGGGAGCCAGGAGCACCTGGACCGCGCCCAAGAACGCCCTCTCGTCGGCCCCCTTGACGATGTATCCGTCCGCGCCCGAGCGCTTCACCATGACGCGCAAGTCTGCCTCTTTGGCCGCCGAGTGGAACGCGACGCGCGCGTTCCTCAGCGTAGGGTGCCTCTTGAGCTGCATCGCGAGAACGTCGCCGCCCTGCATTCCCGGGAGGTTCACGTCGAGGAGGACGAGGTCGGGCGTCATCTCGTTCAGCGCCTCGCGGCACTGAGCCCAGTTCGTCACGGAGCGGACTTTGTGGCCCGCCGAGGAAAGGATGGTGACGATGCGAGCGCGCTGGTGGGGAGAATCCTCGAGAAGCAGAATCAGAGCCATGATGTGCCGGTTCCTCCAATCCCCTCGCTCAGAGGTCCGTCGTCGGGTCGCCAGCGAACAGCAGGATGAGCTCGCGCAGATGCGGCATGCTCTCGGGGTCGACGTCCTCGAAGCGCAAGCCGACGCTCCGTTCTCGCGCGTGGACGACGATCACGTCGGCGAAGACCTCCGCCCCCTCGGGCGCTCCGACGAAAAACGGAATGTGGAACCTGTAGCGTTCCCCCGCGCGGGTCGCGAAGTCCTCCGGGATATCGAGCAGCGCGCCGTTGAGGGAGAGGTCGACGAGGGTGCAGGACCAGGCGTCGCCGCCACGCTGGAGGCTGGCCGGCTGCCGACACGCGACACGCGAGAAGAGGCGTCTCTCGGGAGGGAGAAGGTTCGGAGCCACGATCGCGTGGGTCTCAGTCGGGCAGGTGCTAAGAAACTCAGCCTATCACGCCCTTGATGCCCTCCGCGAACGCCGCGCTCCGGGTCGCGACGAAGACCGGCGGCAATCCGCGGTCGCGCGTGAAAGACCGCCCCCTGGTGAAATGCGAAAGACTGTCCCGGGACCGAAGATGGGGCACGCACTGGCGGGAGATTCGGGTTTTGTTCGCGCATGCCCGGCCTTTTACGAGACGGGTCCGCGCCGCTGGCGGCCGCACGGGGCCCGGGTCCGCGCGGCCCCTGTACATGCGGCGGGCATGCCCGACCAAAACCCGATCTCCCGCTCTCGAGGATGCCCGCGTCAGGGGTAGCGACGTCGGCGGCGCCATCGTCACGTAGGGCCGAACCTTCCGCGCGGACGGATGGACCGGCCACGCGCCCGTTTGGATGCCCCTCACGAGCAGTTCGAAGCTGCGCACGTGGGGAGGGCCGCGCGTCGCATGCGGATCCTGGGCTCGTGCGCACGCGCGGACGCTCGTAACGGACACTTCGAGCTTCGCGGAGCACGTTGTGAGCTTCCGAATGTGCATTTCGAAGGTCCGCGAGCACGCTCCGAGGCTCCCAACGTGCTGTTTGAACCATCGCGAGCACATTTCGAGGCTCGACGCGAGCGGCTCGAAGGATTGCGAGCGCCTGCGGAGGCTCGAAGCACGCGGATTGAAGCGTCGCGAGCACGTCGAGACGTTCGGCGTGCCCACTTTGGGGCATCGCAAGCACGTGCGCCGTCTCGATGCGTGCTGCTTGAAGGAGCGCGTGCACGTTTCGAGGCGCGATTCGCCGCTCGAAGCATCGCGGACCCGTGCGCACGCTCGACCCGTGCTGTTTGAAACATCGGCGAGCGGGCGCTCGAGAGCGGGAGGCCCTCGAGAGCGGGAGATTGGGTTTTGGTCGGGCATGCCCGCCGCATGTACAGGGGCCGCGCGGACCCGGGCCCCGTGCGGCCGCCAGCGGCGCGGACCCGTCTCGTAAAAGGCCGGGCATGGGCGAACAAAACCCGATCTCCCGCCAGTGAGTCCCCCATCTTCGCGCTGTCCCGGGACAAGGCGGTCCCTCCTTTCGCGGCTTCCCGCTACTCTGCCGGTATGCGCCGCTCCTCGTCCCGCCGGGTCGCCGTGCTGGTGCTCGCGTCCTTCTTTCCGGTCGCTCCGGCCCCGCTGCTCGCCCAGACACGCCCGGGCAGCGGCGTCGCCCCTGCGCCGGGCTCCCCGGATCTCATCCAGCGGGGCCGCGATCTCTACGAAGACCAGCGCTACGAGGAGTTCATCCAGACACTCTCGGGTGCGCTCGTGCGCCCCAACATGACCCCCGAGCAGAAGATCGAGATGTACCGCCTGCTCGCCCTCGACCACATCACCCTCGGCGACAGCGAGGAGGCCGAGAGCTTCGTGCGTGCGCTCCTCGGCCTGCGACCCGACTACGAGCTCCCGAAGACCGAGTCCCCGCGCTTTCGCGATTTCTTCGCGGCGGCGCGCTCCAAGTGGGAGGGCGAGGGGCGACCGGGGCTCGTCACAGAACAGACCGCGCTCAAGCCGGTCGGCCTGCGCCACCGCTCGCCGGCCGAGGCCGAGGCCAACTCCCGGCTCGTGCTGGCCGCCCAGATTGACGATCCGGACCACCGCGTCGCGAGCGTGAAGCTCTTCTTCCGCGGGGGGAGCTCGGGCAAGTTCAGCGAGGAGACCGCGCAGTACGAGGCGAGCACCGGCTCGGTGCGCGCGATATTTCCGCCGAGCGCCATCCGCCCGCCCTTCGTCGCGTACTACGTCCTCGCCAAGGACAAGACCGGCGTTCCCATCGCGTCGAGCGGCGACGCCGACGCGCCCCTTCGCATTCCGGTGCCGGAGACGCAGTCCAAGTGGGTCGTTCCCATCGTCGTCAGCGGAGCCGTCGTCGGGCTCGCGGGCATCGTGCTCGGCGCGCTGGCCGCCGGTGGAGCCTTCAGCAAGGGCAAGTGATGGCGAGCGAGCCGCGCTACCCGTACGTGGCCGTGGACGTCGGCGAGTCCGACGCCGAAGAGGCGGGCGCGCAGCTCTTCGAGCTGGGCGCGCTCGGCGTGGAGCAGCGCGACGCGAGCACGCTCGTGCACGGAGCGGCCGGCCGCGTGACGCTGGTCGCGAGCTTCGCGACGAAAGAAGAGGCCGAGGCGGCCCTCGGGGCGCTGCCGCCGCCGTGGTCACCGCGCCTCGAGGAAGTCGTCGGCGACGCCTGGCGCGACGAATGGAAAAAGCACTTCGAGCCGTTCCGCATCTGCCGGGGCGTCCTCGTGTGCCCGCCGTGGCGCGCAGACGCAGAGGCGGGCGCCGCGGACGACGCGAAGATCGTCCTCGAGCCGGGGCGCGCCTTCGGCACGGGGCTCCACGAGACGACGAGCCTGGTCGCCGAGGTGCTGGCGGATCGGGCCGCGCGCGTGCGGGGAGCGGCGGTCCTCGACGTCGGCTGCGGCAGCGGCATCCTCTCGCTGGTCGCGCTGAAGCTCGGCGCGGCGCGAGCGCGCGCGCTCGACGTCGATCCCGAAGCGGTCGCGGTCACCGCGGAGAACGCGCAGCGCAACGGGGAAGCCGACCGACTCGTCGCAGAGGAGACGCCCGTCGCCTCGCTTGCCGAGAGCTTCCCGGTCGTCGTCGCCAACATCGAGCACCGGACGCTGGTCGAGCTCGCCGCGCCGCTCGCGTCGCGGGTCGCGCCGGGAGGCCTGCTCGTTCTCAGCGGTCTGCTCGCGCCGGCTGTCGCGCCGGACCAGCTCGCGGACGTGCGAGCGCGCTACACCGCAGAAAAGCTGGCGGAAGAGGAGACACGCCAGAAGGGCGAGTGGATCGCCGTGGTCTTCCGGCGTTAGAGCCGCTAGGACAGCCCCGTGATCCGTGCGCCCGTGCCGGGCCTCGCCCAAGGGCAGCAGCGCCTCGCGGGAGGGCTGGCCCACTACCTCGCGCGCGTGCTTCGGTTGCGCGCGGGCGACACCTTCGTCGCCTTCGACCCGGCGAGCGGCAGCGAGGCCGACGCGGTCACGGTGTGGGCCGACGACGACGCCGTCACGGTCACGTTCGGTCCGCTGCGCGCGGGCGCCGTCCGGCAGGCGCGCGCGATGACCTTCGTTCAGGGGCTCGCCAAGGGCGACAAGTGCGACGCGGTCGTGCGCGACGCGACCGAGCTCGGTGCGACGCGCATCCTCGTGGCCACGACCAAGCGCAGCGTCGTGAAGCTGGACGCCGCCCGCGCGATCGAGCGGCAGGCTCGCTGGGCGCGCATCGCGCAGGAAGCGGCGCGCCAGTGCGGCCGCAGCGACTCCCCGCGGGTCGAGGCCCCGTGCCCGTGGGCGGAGGCCCTGTCCCAGGTCGAGGCCGAAGCCGCTCGCTTTTGCCTGTGGGAGCGCGCGACCGAAGCGCTCGGGCCCCCCCTGTTCGTTGCGCTCGCCGCGGGCGCTCCCCTCGCCTTCGCGTGCGGCCCGGAGGGCGGGCTCGCGAACGAGGAAGCGGAGCTGGCGCGCGCGGGGGGCTGGCAGGTCGTCTCGCTGGGGGCCCTGGCGCTGCGGACCGAGACGGTGGCTGCGGCTGTCCTCGGCGCGGTGCGCGTGTGGGGCGGGTAGCTCCGACGGGGGGGGCGGGAGTTCGGGTTTTGTTCGGGCATGCCTGCCCTTTCTGGGGACGGGGCCGCGCCGCTGGCGGCCGCGCGGGGCCCGGGTCCGCGCGGCCCCTGTACGGGTCGGGGGCATGCCCGAACAAAACCCGAACTCCCGCTATCGAGGGGGCTCGCGTCAGCGGGGGGGGTAACCGCGTCTCGGGACGGGGATCCGCCGTGGGATCGCGGATTGCTGATTGGTGTCCGCTAAGTCGAGGAAGCTACGACGATGCGAGTTACGCCGCCCAGGCGAATGAGACCATTTGTTCGAAGAGGCTCGGCAGCCCTCACCAGATCGTCCTCCCAAGCGCGCTGGATTTCGTTGGGAAGGTCATTGAGAAGCCGTGTGAGCCCGAAGGCGCGAGCCCACTCGATCAGCTCCGGGCCGGTCTCCGCTTCCATGACCGGCACGTCCATCTCCTCGGTCCGGTGAACGCGGAATCCCGCGCACGAGAGATCTCGGTGGAGGCGGTCGGGATCGGCGTATCGAAACGTCCCGGGGCCGTCGGGGTCGATCTGCTGCGACGGCCGGTACCTCTCGAGCACGCGCCGAGGCAGGGTGAAGTACGAGACCCGTTCAGGTTCGGCCCAAACCGCCGCAACCAGGACGCCATGCGGCACCATCGCGCGGCGGGCAGCGGTCAAGGCGGCCAAGGGGGAGTCCATGTACATCAGGCCCCAGCGCACCAGCGTCGCATGGAAGTGGGCGGTCGGCACACCCTCCAGCGACTCGGCGTTCAACGCGCGAAGCTCCAGGTTCGACGCGCCTTCCGTAGTGGCCCGTTCTCGGGCCATCTCGAGCATCCTTGCCGAGCAATCTATGCCGAGCACGGACCCGCCTGGAGTCACTCGGTGAGCAGCGAGGATGGCCGGCTCACCCCGTCCGGTCGCAGATCCAAGACGCGCATCCCTGGCTGCAACCCTGCGAGGTCGACCATCCGCTCGCTGACCGGCGCCGTCAGTCGTGCTTCGATGCGATCGTATTTGCGCCAGACTTCTTCGACGCTGAGAACACTTCGGCCGAACATCGGGAAGGGTGCGCCCCAAGACTGCCAGTCCCACCGCCCCTGACGCGAGCCCCGCCGATAGCGGGAGTTCGGGTTTTGTTCGGGCATGCCCCCGACCCGTACAGGGGCCGCGCGGACCCGGGCCCCGCGCGGCCGCCAGCGGCGCGGCCCCGTCCCTTGCAAAGGGCAGGCATGCCCGAACAAAACCCGAACTCCCGCCCCCCGCCCCGGACTCTCGCCAACTACGGCTCGACCCCGCTCGCCATCGGATACTTGTGCGCTCGCCAGTGCCCGAGCCCCTCGTCGAGCACGGTCACCTTCGTGAACCCCTGGCCGACGAGCTTCTGCGCGAGCTGACCGGATTCCGCGTGCGGGCACGCGCAGTAGCAGATGAGCCATACGTCGCGCGGCAGCGACGAGAAGTACGGATCCGGATCGTAGAACGGAACGCTGACGGCGCCGGCGATGTGCTCGCGGAGGTAATCGGACGGGGCCCTCGCGTCGAGCAGCGCCATGCGGGCGCCGCGATTGAGCTGCGCCTTGATCACGTCCCCGCGCGTCGTCCCCGCGCCTGACCCCCACCGCGCGAAGCCCTCGGGCTCGGGACCGCGCGGATGAAGCACGGGCTGGCCGAGGGGCAGAGGCGGAGGACGAGCCCGCGGCGTGCGCGAAGGCGCCGCGCTCGACTGCCAGTTGCGAAGAAGGGCGATCACGTCCTCGATCGCGCCGTTGCCGAGGGCCACCCCGAACGCCGGCATCGCCGTGCCCGCGCGCCCGCGCTCAATCGCGTAGCGCAGGAAGCCGTCGCTGGCGCCGGAGAGCAGCTCGGCGCTGCCGATGTGCACGTTCGGGCCGCCGGTGCCGCCCGTGCCGTGGCAGCGCACGCACTCGCGGTCGAAGACCGGCGCTCCGCGTGCCACGTCGCCCGTCCTGGGTCGCTCGTCGAGCGGCGCTCGCGGCCCGGCGTCCCAGCTTCGCAAGAAGGCCACGATTGACTGGACGTCCGCGGGAGCGAGCGGCCCGCCGCGAGCCGTCGACCAGGCGGACATGGTCGTACCGCCCCGGCCGTTGGATATCGCCGCCCCCAGGTACTCGTCGGTCACACTCGCCAGAAAGTCCCGATGCGTGAGCGCGGGCGCCTGATCCGCGGCGTACCCGTCTCCGGTTCGGCCGTGGCAGACGGCGCACATGCGGCCGTAAAGCTGCGCGCCGTGGCTCTGCGCCGGCGTGAGACGCGCCTCCGAGGAGCACTCGAGCGTGCCGCTGGCCACACAGACGCACGCGAGCAAAAAGAGCTGCAATACCCGCGCGATGGCCGAAGGGGGCGTCGCGGACGGACGCCAGAACGGCACGGCGCGCAGGAGCGAGGTGAACCTGCCCAAAGCGATGCCACCATACCGCGTCCTACCCGCCTCGGGTCTAGGGGCACGCGACGCGCGACAGGGCGAGGGCGACACGTGACGAATCTGCGGGCGGCCGCGATCCGGCCTTCGGCCTGTCGAGACTTCGGTTTCGCCGGTGAATGGCCGTTATTCTCGTTATCATGGGCCCGCAGAGAAGCGACGAGCCGCTCAGCCACGGCACGAGCTTCTTGAGCGTCATCGCTTCCGCCAAGCACCTCTGGGGAGAACACGCCCTCTCGGCGATCGCCGAGCGTCTCAAGCCGGAGACCCGGCGCGTGATGCTCCAGGATCCGGTGCTGGCGGTTTCCTGGTACCCGAGCCGGATGCTCGTCGACTGGTGCCAGGCCGTCTGGGACGGCCCCGCACGGCAGCGTGAGCCGGTCTACCTGACGTTCATGGACCGCATGATTGACCTCGGATGGAGCCGCGTTCGACGCATGTTCGTCGGGATGCTGACCCCCGAGCTTCTCGCGACCCGCGCCGCGAAGGAATGGCGCAACGAGCATTCGCACGGCACCGTGGAGACGGTGCTCGCGCCGCACGGGGCCACGGCGACGTTCCGCGACGGCCCGTTCGTCGAGGTTCCGATCATGCAGCTGGGGCTGGCCGAGTGCTTTCGCCACCTGGCCAGCCTTTCGCGCGTGCGCGTCGTGCGCGAATCCCACCGCGTCGAGGCGGGCAAGTTCGTGGTCGATTCTCGTCTGGCGCTGACCGCGCCGCGGCCGCTTAGCCGAAGCGCTTGGCGAGCGTCGTGTGCAGCTCTTCGATGGTCGCGAAGAGGCGCTCGAGGTCCTGGGGGAGATTGCGCAGGGGCTCGATGGGGCTCCCGCAGTCGAGGGCCAGCGACGCGACCGCTTCGCGCAGCTCGCTGCTGGGATGGGGATAGAAGCCCTCGGCCAGGCGAAACCCGGTCCTCGCCGCGGCCCAATCGGGCCCCGCCTCGCCCCGCGCGCGCAGACTGCTCGTGATGGCCGCCAGGACGCCGACGACGCGCGTGGACCACGCGTAGCTCAAACGAACGCGCGTTTCGAGCACCGCGTCGGGACCGAGCAGCGTCGCCATTCGCTCGTCGGCGGCGTCGCAATAGAGCTCGTAGAGCGCGTCGCGAACGGCCTCGACGTGCGACACGAGGCGCAGCATCGTCCCGGCGTGGGACCCCCCTTCGGGAAGGCCGTCGAGCAGCTGCGCGAGCCAGAGAAGCTCCGACGCCAGGCCCATGTGCGCGGTGAGCCACCACTCCAAACGCGGGATCTCGGCCTCGTTTTCGAAGGGAGGCGGGGGCAGCGTGGAGGGAGCGTGTGGGTCGGAGCCCCCGACGCGCGGTGACTTGAAGCGGGTGTGGGAGCTGGGCCGAGCCCTCTCCTCCGAGACGTCCGCCTCGTCGTGAGCCGCCTTTTCCTTGGTGGACGCCATGCCTTTGCCTCGTGAACCCGACGACCCGTCTCGGTTTTCCCCCTGTGGGAGCGACCAGGCCGTCCGGATCACGAAGCAAGGCACATACCTCTGCCGTTGATGACGAAAATTCAGGTACTTGCCCCCCCCTCGCCACCCCGCCATGGCCGCAACCTTTGCGGAGCCGCGTCGAAACACGCCGCGTCGCGGCCCCCCGTCATCGCGGGCTGACCATTCCGGACTATCGTCCCGAGCGACCCCGTGCTCGAACGCATCGCACTGCATCAAACTCGCCTTCACACGCCGGGGCTCGGCCTCGACGCGAAAGGCGTGGCCCTCGGCGCCAAGGGGCTCGTTCTCCTGCCGTCTATCGATTGGCTGGTCGCGTTTCTCGCCGTCTACACGCGCGAGCGCTCGCTCGAAGACCTGATGCCGAGTCTGGCGATGCACGTGACGCACTCGCGGCTGGGCACCCGGGAAATCGCGGTCGAGCTCGCAGCCGAGTCGAGCGACCGGATGGACCGCGTGGCCGACACCGCGCGCCTCGTCGGCGGCTTCACGTTCACCGGCACGTCGCGCCACTTTGCGCAGTACCGCGACGCCGGCGCCCCGTTCGGGTACGACGCCGCGCAACTGCTGGCGACGGACGCGGCCGTGGCGCTTTATCACGAGCGTTTCTCGCAGACCTATGACCTCGAGCGACCTATCGAGCTGCGGTCGTTGCTGCTGCGCCTCATGCCGCAGCTCGATCCGGCGACGCGGACGGCGGCGGGCCTGCGCATCGTCGTCGCGGAGCAAGGGCTGGGGCCCGCGCTCGTGCATTACCTCGTGCGGTCGCACGTCGACGGCGAGGTGTGCATCGCGGAGTGGCCGCCCGAGAGCGCGTTCGACGACGCGCCGGTGCGCCGCTGGATCTTCCGCTTGCCCGAGCCCCCCGCGCGCATGCGCTCGCTGCTCCATTCGACGCCCGGGATCACGTGCTTCGTTCCGGCGGGCCCAGGCGTCGCCGTCGAGGCCGGCTACCGCCACCCCGTGGAGCTCCGTGCGTGCCCGGTGTTCGACGCGGCGGGCCTGGTGCTGGTGCGCGGCGGCGGCGGCGAGCCATGGGAGATAGCCACGCTCCCCGCGATGGGCGCGCTCACGGCGTTCGCGCGCGTCGAGATGCGCGCCGGCGGCCCCGAGGTCGCCCCGGCGTGCGATACGCACCGGGCCGACGTGGTGCGCGTGCCCCTGCGGGTCGCGCCCTCGACCAAGCCGCTGCGCAAGGTCACCGCGACGTGGATCCAGCCGCCCCAGGTGCCGCTCCTGCGGCGGCTGGCGTACGCGCTCCCGCAGCCGACGCTCGCGCAGGCGCGCGTGGCGATGACCGCGCGCGGCGCCTTTCTGCGCGTGCCGGCGGGCATCGAGGCGGTGCCGCTGGGGACCTTCTTCGTCGAGGTGCACCCGAACCTCTACGTGCCCGCGGGCCACGAGGTGCTCCCCGCGGTGGCGCCCGAGGTGCTCGCGCGCGCGCTCGGCGCGCCCGCGGACAAGGTCCTCTTCGTCGGCACCGACGCGCACGCCGTCGCCGTTGACGAGACCGCGTTCGTTCCGCTCGAGGCGTCGCTCCTGTCGGCGCCCGCGTGGGAGCCCGCCGTGGCCGAGGCCATCGACGCGGCGCTCGACGAAGCGCCCATCGATTTCAGGGTCGCCTCCCTCGGCGTGATGCCCTTGCGCGGCGTCGGCGGCCGCCCGAAAGCCGAGGAACGCGAGCCGTGACCCCCGACGACAAGGCGCTCGCCGCCGCCGCGCACCGCCTCTTCACGTCGGTGATGGCGCCCCTCGTCCTCGGGGGGGAGCTGCGGCCCGGGCGCATCCTCGGCATGCGCCGCGCGCGCGCGCTCGGGCGCGAGCCGCCGCTCGTCGGCGAGGCGGGAGGCGGGGACGAGCGCGCACGCCGCGTGTACGCCGGGCGACTCGCGCGAGCACGGCGGCTCGCGCCAATCAATCGGCTCGAGTCCTCCGCCACCGGCCCCGAGTGGACACTGGCCGCCGCGCTGCACGACGTCCTTCAAGCCGCCAACCCGCGCTTCGAAGCGCCGCTGCGCCGCGCCGCCGCGCGACGCGTGCTCGAGCTGGCCCTCGCCACGATCGAGGACGTACCCGCGCCGGCCACCGTCCGCGACGCGCTGTCGCGCCACTCGTGGTTCGCGCGCCTGTTCGACATCGCGCGGACCGACACGACCGTCTCGTGGTGGACCGGGGGCGGCGTCTTCCTCGGCGTCGACCCACCGCCGCGTCTGCGCGCGTGGCCGTCCTTGCGCCGCGTGCGCGTCACGACCGCTCGCAGGCCGCTGCTCGATCTCGCGCCGCTCGCGTTCGACCGCGACGCGTTCGTCGAGACCGTCGCGCGGGCGCTGTCGCGAACGCCCGTCACCGACCTCGCGACGTGCGCGCGCCCGCAGCCGACCTTCGCCTGGACCGATTCCACGCTCGCGCTCCTCGGGACGCGCGCGGGCATGACCCTCGCGCTGCGCGCGCTCGCCCGGCAGCCCGCCGAACGCGTCGACCAGGCGCTCGGCCGCACGACACGCGAGCTCTACGCGGAGAAGCGCGACGCGGTCGCCGGCCCCGCGCTCGCCGTGCTGGCCGAGCGCGCGCTCGCCGCGGCGCAGAGCCCCCCGGGCCTCCTCGAGCGGGCGCACGACGCCGAGGCCCACGCGAGCGCCGACGCGGAGCTCGCCCGCGCCCTCGGCGCCGTGGTCGCCGCGGACCAGCTCGCGTCGCGGCCCGCGTGGTCGGACCGCGATCGGAGCGCGCTCCTCGCGTCGCTCGAGCCGTTCGTACGCTCCGAGGCCGGGCGCGCCGCGGTCGCCCTCGTGCGAGGGTCCGCACCGAGCCTCGCGCAGGCGGGGCCCGCGTGAGGCGCGCCCCGGGTGTTCTCGTGGCGGTCGCGCTCCTCGCGGTCGCCGGCCAGGCCGGCGCCCAGCAGCATCGCGGGCACCCCATCGGGGAGTGCGAAGCCGGCGCGCGAGCCATCGCGGCCACGCTGGACGACGACGCGCGGCGCACGCGGGTCTGGTACTGGGCGTGGATGGCCGCCGGCACGGCGCTGCTCGCCGGTCAGGGCACGGCCGCCGCGTTCGTCGAGGGCGACCTCCGCACCGAGCTGGCGGTCGGCGCCGCGACGAGCCTCTTCATTCCCGCGTTCCTCTTGATCCATCCGCCGTCGGTGCTCACCGACGCCCACACGCTCGACGCCCGCCTGCAAGCAACGACTGTCGATGCCAGACTCGGGGGACTCGTGCCTCGCGCTGGCGCGTGCCCGCGAGCTCCTCGCGCGGAGCGCCGCCGACGAGCGCTTCGCCACCGGCTGGCTCGCGCACGGCTTCGTCATCGGCGGCAACATCGCCATCGGGCTCCTCCTCGGCATCGCGTTTCACGACTGGTGGGGCGCCGCCAAGCAGGCGGTCGGGGGCAGCGCGGTCGGCGAGCTCCAGATCCTGACGTTGCCCGCCGAAGCGCGCGACGCAGCGCGTTCGGGCTCCCAGCCGGGCCTGGGGGTCGGTGTCGGCCTGGGCGGAATCGTGGGTACTTTCTGAGCCCTGAACGGGAGTCGCCCACCGGCAGAGTACGGCTGCTATTCTTGGAATATGGACGCTCTCGAGAAGCGCATCCCTCGGGCAGACGAGCTGCTCGATCGCGTGATGGACATCTGTCCCTTCCCCGCGACCGCGCAGCGCTTGATGGCTCTGGCCAACGACGAGTCGTCTCCCTTCGACGCCATCGCCCTCGCCATCGCCACCGACCCCGCGCTCGCCACGCAGGTGCTGCGCGTCGCCAACAGCGCCGCGTACCGCCCGATGGGCGCGTCCCCGGTGCGCGATCTGCGCCAGGCGCTCGTCAACATCGGCCTCGACGCGCTGCGCACGATGGCCGGCGCCATGGCGCTGCTCGCGTCGTTCGCGACGCGCGACGAGGTCTCGATCGATCTGCAGGGGACGAGCGCGGTGTCCGGGTCGATCGCGTCGACCGTGACGCAGCGGATCCCGGGGATCGCGCCCAGCCTTCCGTTCCTGTGCGGCCTCTTGTGCGAGGTGGGCTCGCTCGCGTGTCTCGCCGTGGACGGCGCGGGCTTCGTCGAGGTGTGGGCGCGCACCGTTCGGCAGTCCGCACCCTGGACGCCGAAGGCCGCCCTGGCCCGCGACGAGCTCGAGACGAAGCGGTACGGCGCGACCACGCGGACGATCGGCGCGCGGCTGCTGACGCGGCACCTCTTGCCCAAGGAGATCGCGGAGGCGATCGAGGCGAGCCCCCCGATGACGACGGAGGCGCCGCTGCTGCACCGGGCGACGGCCTTCGCGCGCCTGGCGACGCCGGGCGCGGTGCGCGCGCACTCGCTGTCGAACCACACGTGGCTGAAGGACCACGTGCGCGAGATCGCGAAGTTTGCGGCGCTCGGCGAGGTCGACCAGGGCGAGCTCGCGCGCCGGTGCGACGCGGCGGCCGGGTACGCGGAGAAGACGCTGAAGGCGACGCGGGGGTGAGCTGGCGGTCGTAAGCGCTGACGCTGCCTCAGGAATGCGGCGGCTTTGGGTCAGTGGCGCGGACGGGCGGGGTCGCGAACGGGCGCGTCGGGGCGCTTGTCCGCCTGGTGGGCCGTGCTGTCCGAGTGCTCGTTCGGGTGGTGGCCCGCGGCGTCGATCTCGAGACGGAGCCGGTCGACCCACTCCTCGATGTCCCGGTGGGCTTGCTCCTTCTTGACGCCATAGCGTTCCACGATTTTTCCCGCCAAGCGCTCGAGCTGACCGCCGACCGCCTTGAGGTCGTCGTCCGTCAACTTCGCCCACTTGGTCTTGGCTTCACCCTTTACTTGTTCCCACTTTCCTTCGATCTGGGTCCAATTCATTTCTGGACTCCTTTCTTGTCTTGGATGGGAACCCAGCAGTATGTGTGCCACGCGAGTGGCGCGCGCGGGCGCACTCCATCCGCGAAAAAGTCGACGCGACGGACGGCACCTCGCTCGCGGAGCGTGCCGCCGTCGTGGCGGATCGCCTCGCTTGCAACACGTTCGCCGCGGTTGCGGCAACAGCGCGCGGCTCCCCGCCCGCGAAGCTTTGCGATCGCACCCCACGGCGGCGCGGCCTTGGCGCCGACTATCCAGCCGAATGCGCGCGGGAAGGCGGCGCGGCACTCGAGCTTGGCACGATCGCTGCGATGGGTGTCCAAGGAGGAGGAGTCACCATGACCATCATCGGCTGGATCTTGCTGGGCCTCATCTCGGGATTCGTCGCGAGCAAGCTCGTTAACAAGACCGGCGAGGGCATCGTCCTCGACATCGTCTTGGGGGTCGTCGGCGCGTTCGTCGGCGGCTTCCTCTTCAACGTGATCGGAGCGACGGGCGTCACGGGCTTCAACGTCTGGAGCATGTTCGTCGCGGTCGTCGGCGCCGTCGTGGTGCTCGCGATTTACCACGCGCTGAGCGGTCGACGCCGACTGGTCTGAGCGGGCCGAGCGACGCGGGCGTACTCGAAGGCGCCCTGTCCGGCTGCAGCGGGCCACGGCCTCAGCGCGGCTGGCGACGTTCCCCCGGATTGTTCGTCTCGACCATCCGCCAGTCCTTCTCCACGACCCCGAGCTGGCTCTCCTTGGCCCATTCCGCGGCAGCAGCCCGGGTCGCGTGCACCGGCCCCTTGTCGACCCACTTGCCGGCTTGCTTCTCCTGCACTTGGAAGCGCCCCGCCCCTGGATGCATGGGCCCGAGTATACCGCGGGCAGGCCCCCCAAAGCGCTGGTGTCGCCGGCAAGCGGCCTGTTCCCGCCGCAGGCGATGACGAGCCCGTCTGGTCCCCGTTTCCAGCGTCAGCTACTACGGTGCAGCATCGCCCATCCGAGGAGCGTTCCGATGACCGACGTAAAGGCAAAGCACTTCGAGGAGATCCCCTACTACCAGGGGGCGAACACGATCCCCGGCATCAAGTTTCATACGGCGGGTCGTGATCTGGGCGTAAGCGCCTGGGGCATGAACGTCCTCGCGATCGAACCGGGGTGCGCGGGCTACCCCGAGCACGACCACGCCCGAGACGGCCAGGAAGAGGTCTACGTCGTGCTTCGCGGCAGCGGCACGCTCAAGGCCGGGACCGAAGAGACGCCGGTCGGCGTCGGCACCCTCGTGCGTGTCGGCGCTGGACAGCAACGCAAGATTCTCCCGGGCCCCGAGGGGATCGTCGTCCTCGCGATCGGAGGCACGCCAGGCAAGGCGTACGCGCCACGCTGACGAACGTCGCAGGCTAGGGCCTCGCGTCCCCCGCCCCCGCCCCGCGCCGCCCCGTGGCGACCATCTCCCGCAGCGCCTTCACCTCCGGCCCGCGGTTCCCCTCCGGGTCCACCTGCGCGGCGCGGTCCAGCGCCCTCTCGCACGCATCCCAGTCCTGCGCCTTGCACGCTTCCGCCGCGACGCGCCGCTGCTCCTGCGCGATCTCCTTCGCCTCCTCTTGCCGTTCCTGCTCGCTTCCCCCCTCGAGCTCCAGCCCGGGCGGCCGCCCGTGCGCCGCGTTCTCATCCCCCTGGAACGCCCCGACGTACACCGCAACCATCCCCGCCAGCAGCGCGGCAAACCCACCCGCGTACGCCGCGAGCGCGACGCGCGCTTTCTTCCGCGACCTCTCCGCCTTTTTGCGCTCCGCCGCCTCGGTGCCGCCGCTCTCGGCCGCGATCTCCCGGTACGGGACGCCGGACTCGGTGTCGACGAGGTTCTTGATCTGCTCCTCCGTCAGCTCCTTCCGGACGGCCGCGAGCAGCCGCTCCTGGTCGACCGGATCGAGCGCCGGCCCCAGGTCCTGCGCGTGCTCGTCGGGGTCCTTCTCGAGGGGCACGTTCGTCTTGCCGCGGCGGACCCGCTTGCGTACCTGGTCGACGCTGTAGTCGCGCGCGATGCGCCGGGCGATGGCGATCGCCTCGGGGACGTCCCTCGGAGGCTCGCCGGTCTTGCGAACGTACCGGATGCATCTCTCGACCACGTTGTTCATGTGGTCCTCGAGGTCCTCCCTGGCGCGAATGCCCTTCGAGAAGAGGATCGCGCGGATGATCTGGAGCACCTCGCGGTGGCAGAACAGGTCTTCGCCGCCCATCGCCCGACCGCCGTACCGCAGCCCCGCGAGAAAATCGAGAGGCGACCCGGTCCCGAGAGCGCGCCCGGTTCTCCCCGCTCCGCCCCCGCCCGGTAGCGGCCCGAAAAATCGACACGGGACCCCGTCACAAAAAACGCCGGTTGACGGGTATGCAGGTGAGAGACGCGAGAGCCAGCCGCAGACGCGGCGCTCCCCCGCGCTTCTCCCGGTGATCCGCCCGCCGCCCATGCGGGGCGACGGACGGCCCGCCGGAGGTGTGACTCCGACCCCATCGCGGGTCGAAAAAGGACACGTGTGCCATGAGCTCGAACCAGAACCTCTCCAACGTCACGTTCATCTCCCCGGTCGCCGCTCTCGAGCGCCGCCTGGACGACTGCCTCGGCTCCGAGGACTACGTCGCGGTCATTCGCGAGCTCGTCGCGACGCGCGATCCCGCGGCCATCCGCGTGCTCGCGTCGCTGCTCGACAGCACCGGGCCCATCGCCGAGGAGTCCATCGCGGGCTTGCTCACGTTCGGCGACGCGGTGCTCCCCGCGATGCGCGCGTGCACCGACTCGCTCGACTACGAGATGATCCGGCACGCCCACCGCGTGCTGGCGCAGCTCGGGGACGAGGCGTCGCAGCAGTGGCTGCGCGAGGACGACGCCGAACGCATCGAGGCCTACCTCAATCGCGTGGGGCTCTCGCCCGAGTCGCGCCTGTGGGCCCGCATCTGCGTCGGGCTCATGGCGAACGAGGCCGACGAGAAGGAAGGGGTCGCGTGAGAGCACGCGCCGCCCGAGACCCACCCCCACGCCCCAACGGAGACGACCGTGAAAACCACCGAACCGAAGAAGAATCGCACACTTGGACGAGATCGTTGCCATGACAACGATCCCCTCCGAAACGAACCCGCCGGCCGCCGGCAACGACAACGCCGCGCCCACACCCATCCGCGACACGACCCCGCTCGTCGCGCACGAAAGCCTGGTCCGCTACGTCCGGGCCACGCTGAGGCGCTACGGAGTCGAGCCGCAGAACATGGCCGACGCCGTCGCCGAAGTGCAGGCCGACGCCATCGAAGCGGCCCGCACGAAGTGGATGCCCGACACCCTCGCGGAGTGGAAGGCGCTCGCCGTCACGATCGCCGCCCGCCGGGCGATCGACCGCCTGCGCGAAGCGGAGGTGCGCGACAAATACGACGCCGGCCTCTGCGACGACGCCGACCGGTACCACCGCCCGACGCTCCACTGGGAGCACCGGGACCCGGTCGACACGAAGAGGTACCTCGCCATCCTCAAGGATCTCTTCGACTCCGGGCAGATGCCGGAGGACGGGGCGGAGATCCTCTGGGGCGAAGCCGACGAGGTGCCGCACGCGGAGATCGCGGGGGAGCTCGGCGTGAGCGAGAACACCGTACGCCTGCGCCTGTTCCGGATGCGCGCGAAGTTCCACGCCAAGCTCGTTTCGCTCGGGATGCTCACGCTGCTCCTTCTGCTCCTCGGTGTCCTCCTGGCCCCCGCCGGGGACGTGGCGGCGCCGGCTCCCCGAGCGGAACCCGCGGAGCCGGCTCCCTCGGTGCGCAGCATCCCGGCGCAGGATGGGGGCGTACCGGGCGCTTCGGAAGATTCGTCCGCGCCGGTGAAACGAAATCGAGCCCTTCCCGATTAAGGAAGTGAGAGGGGACGACGGCGACCGCGAACGCACCGTGGCTTCCCACAAAAGGTCCTTGGATCTCTGGCCAAGGACCTTCGACATCGAGAAAAGGACCTTGGCGAGCTTGCCAGGGTCCTTGGCTAGCTCGCCAAGGACCTTTTGCAAGAGACAAAGGTCCTTGGATATCTAGCCAAGGTCCTTGGATGTCTAGCCCAGGTCCTCGGCCAAGATGAAAAGGTCCTTTGGCTCTTGGCCACGGTCCTTGGCCAAGAAGCCGAGGTCCTGGGCCAAGAAGCCAAGGTCCTCTGCCATCTGGCCAAGGTCCTCGGCTCTCGCGCCAAGGTCCTTTGTCCAAGGAAAAAGGTCCTTGGCCAGATAGCCAAGGTCCGCGGCCAAAAAGAAAAGGTCCGCGGCTAGCTATCCAAGGCCCGCGGCCAAGAAGCCAAGGTCCTTGGCCAGATAGCCAAGATGCTTTTCTCGATGGCAAAGGTCATTTGTCTAAACACAAAGGTCGTTTGCCAGATGTCCAAGGTCATTTTCTCGTTTGCCTAACTTCGCTGTTCAACCATCACCCACGAAACGGAGACTGTCATGACCACGACCATCAAGACCACCCACCGCGCCCTCGTCGCCCTCAGCCTGCCCAAGCCCGTTCCGGCCCTCCTTCTGTACGCCCAGAACGTCGTGACGCGGACGACGGGGAATCCGCTATTCCCCAACGCGGCGCCCCTGCTCGCCACGGTGGGCGCCGCCATCGCCGATCTGCAAGCGGCCGAGGCGGCGGCCCTATCGCGCATCAAGGGCGCCGCCGCCGCGCGCAACGAGAAGCGCAAGGCGCTCATCGCGGCCCTCCAGCAGCTGCGCGCTCACATCCAGCAGACGGTCGACGCCGACGAGGCGAACGGCCCGGCGATCATCGAGAGCGCCGGGGTCTCCATCCGCAAGACGCCCACGCATCGCGCGCGGGTCTTCGCCGCGAAACCGGGGCGCATCTCCGGCGTCGCGACGCTCGTCACCGCGTCGGCCGGGCACCGCGCCTCGTACGAATGGCAATACAGCGCCGACGGCGGCAAGACATGGGTCGTGCTCCCGCCGACGCTGCAAGCCAAGACGAGCGTCACGGGACTCGCGCCGGGCGCCGTCGTGGAGTTCAAGTACCGCGCGGTGACCAAGGCGGGCGCCGACGACTGGAGCGCGCCCGTGTCGCTCACGGTTCAGTGAGCGGCCGGTCCGGTAGCGGAGCGTAGCGAGGGCGCGACGAGCGCGATGGCCGGGGGCCCGAGCGGGGCCCCCGGCGCTACGCGCGCGCGCACTCGCGGGCTCACGTCAGGGCAGGCATGCAGGTCCGCCCGCGTACACGTCCTGGCATGTCGAGCCCGGGGGGCACCAGCCGGAGTCTGTGTCTGCCGCGCCCGCGTCGAGGTTGCAGGACGCTACGCAGACGCCGGCCAGCCCGACGGTTGGAGTCAAAAAGCCGGGCAATGGCGTTCCGCCGTGACGGTCGTCACGAGAGCTCCTCGTTGGCGGGGCATGGCTCCAACGGGCGGGAGAAGCTCACGTACCACCTGGGAGCGCGGCTTTTCTCGAACGCCGTGTGATTCTCCCTCGCTCCTGTGCACACCCCCGAGGACGATACGCGACGGCCTGGATCGATTCGACGCACCGGAGGTCGCCAAGCGGAGCACGCGTTCCTCGTGCGGTGCGCCCGTCGTCGCACGAGACGTTGACCTCACCAGATGCTGGCGAACGCGAGTCGTGCAACGCCGTCTTCGACATCAACGCGCAGATGCCACGGTCCGAGGGCGATGCCCGCACCACGAAGCGGCACCAGCTCGTGGGGATGCCAACGGGCCTCCGCGTCGTCATCGACGAAACGCTGCCACCCGGTGGGCCCGGCGCGACCGGCGAGCCCTATCGCCTCGGCGCCGCCGCGCACCCGCACGTCGTCGTCGGGCGGCGGTGGTTTGCGCCGACGCTCTTCCGGCGTTCGCCTCGCCAATCGCGATTCCCTCGAGCTACAGTTCGGAGTTCGGCCCGGGTAAACAGGAGCCGTGGGAGGTTCAGATCGAGGGGGCGATTCGCCTACTGGACCACATATTTTTCGAGGACTTACGGGCGGTGATGGCGCGGTAAGGCTCCCCAGTGCCTTCGCCAGTGCGAGAATTCTGAGCGACGTGTTTGTCGATTTTTAAGAAGCCAAACAGCGACTTAAGCTGAAGGAGCTGATTGGGGGGCCCGCGCCTATACTGGCTACGCTCGCTCTGGCTTAGGAATTTCGCAGGCGGCTCCTATCGGGGACGGTTAACCAAGCGGACCTGGTGCGCGAGGATCGCGTGACGAGAGCGTGGGTCACTCAGATCCTGCATCTGCGCAAGATGCACCCGGCGATCCTCGGCTTCTTGAGGACCGTGCCGCCGGAATCGCTCGACACTACACGGAGCGACGGATGCGCCCCCTCCTTCATCTGGAACCTCGCCTCAAGCTCCGGCAGGCGAGCGCCGTAATGCCGGACTTCGCACCAACAAGGTTGCGCGGACACCACGGTGTAGGGGCGTCGTAGAACACAAGAAGGGCCGAATGTCGGTGCGCCAACGGGTGAAAGATGGACCAGGAACGCGTCTTCGAAGGCTGGACCCCCAATTTCGTGGAGGCCGTGGCCTGCGCGATGAGCGAGAACGTCTACTCCGCGGCGCTCGCCTGGCTGCTCTCCACCGGCGACCTGCCCGCTGAAGCACGTGTCTCCATCCTGCGGGCCCTGGCGCACGCGCTGCCCGAGAACACCACCATCAGGCACGCGGAGAGGGAGTGGCGAGACATCGACGTGCTCGTCCACGTCGTCGTGGAGGGGAAGCCGGGCGTCGTCGCCATCGAGAACAAGATCAAGGCCATCGAGCACAGTCAGCAGCTCACCAAGTACGACCGCGCTCTCGCGGAGGCCAAGCTGCACGCGCACACGAAGGTTTTCCTGACGCTGCTCGGGACCGCACCCGTCTCCGGGAACAGATGGGAGCCCGCGAGGTATCGGGGGCTCCTTGCGGGGCTGCATCGGGCGAAGGAGATCGAACCTCGACATCGGTACCTCGAGGACTTCACCTCGGCAGTCGCGCGACTCGCGGTCGCCATCGACCTCGTGGTCAGCAAGCCTACGTTCGCGCGCATCGCATTCGGAGAGGTGGCTGGAGAGCAGGCGCCCGGCTTCGCACATTACGTCTCGCGCGCTGGCCTGAGCAGCACGTTGGGCCAGGCCTGGATGGCGCAGCTGGGCCGCCTGTCGGTGGGCGACGGTGGCTCCGTCTGGTCGATCAAGGCGGCGGAGACCCACGGCGAACCGCTGGTCAACATCGAGCGCGTCGTGGAGCTGCGCGGCGTCGCGGTCAACATGGGACTGCAACTGCAGAACTGGAGGCTGCAGGCCTTCGCCGAGCCCCATCCCTACAAAGATGTGAAGAACGCGTCGGCCGCACAGCGCGCCGCCGTCGATGCATGCATCGAGTCGATGAAGGACGCGCTGGCGTTGCCCCAGCTGCGGCGATCGGGCCCTCCCAAGGCGAAGTACCACCGAGGTCTTCCGCTGGGCGCCGAGGCGGAGAGCTTCGACGCGGCTCGATGGGCGGAGGTGATCAAAGAGCTTCTCCCGCGGCTCGAGACGATCCCTGGCCCTCAGATTCGGTTACCCTGAGTCTGGGAATAGCCGTCCGCGAGATGGGCGATCACGAAGCCCTCGTCATGCACCGCCTGCTCGAAGACACGGCAACCACGATGATGGTCAACTTCCGCTCGCCCCGGGACAGCGGATCAATTCGGAAGCGCTCGCAGGCACGCCCGTCGACCGGATCCCGGCACGCGCCGGGCACGAGCACATCTCGACCAACGCTCGGCTACGTGAAGGCCGTCGGGGACCTCCAGGGGAAGCTCGGCGCCCCCCTTCGCTCCCCATCCCTCCGGCCCACCCGGTCGAGTCATGGCACGCGCGACGGCGCTCGTCCGTCTGACCGCGCGTCTCGCAGCGGCACGAAGGAGTTCGACCGCGGCCGAGAGCACGACGAGTTTCTCGACGATCGCGTCGCTCCGTTCAAGACTTGTGCGCACCGGGTTCTTGAACGATCCTGCCGCGGACGAGACGAGTAGCCACGACAGCCATCAGCGGAGGGCCAACCGGCCACGCCAGATTTTGCGTCGCAGCTTTGCAAAGAGGAGACGGGTTTGCCAGATGATGGCCGAGCGTCTCAGAATCGGACGCCCGGAGCCGCACTACACCGGCGGTAGACAACTCGGGGTCAACGCGCGATTCTCCAAGGCTTCGGAGGAAGCACGGATGTCGCGTAACGAGGTCGTAGCACGCCTGAGCAAGCTACCGTTTTTCGACGAGATTCGGCGGTCCACTCAGGGTCTCTTCTCAATCGAACATGGCTTCGAACGAGATATTCTCGGCAGCAAATACACGGTCTATTTCGCGAAGCCGACCAAGCGAATCAAGAATGGGCTGTTCATCGACCGAGAGCTTGCGGTAATCATTGCCGATTTTTCTGACATTCAGGCGCGCACCATTCAGGCCGCTCAGAAACTGATTCAAGAAAACTCGCCACGCCTATTTCCTTCGTATGTGGCCATCATTCACTCCGATCCGAGGGGCAATGCGACGTTGCGCACGTGGGGCCGCGAGAACAACCTTTCAGTTTTGCCGCTGTTCAGAGCGTCGAGCGGCCTTCCTGAGCCGGAAGAGCTGGAGCGCAGACTCTCGATGGACATCCACTCCATCGATCCGTTCGACGTGAGTGTGGCAGTTGCAGACGATCGGGACTTCTTCGGTCGACGCGACGAAGCGTTGACCTTGGCGCGACAGCTGGAGGCTGGTCAGGTCAAGAGCCTGTTCGCCCTTCGCAAGGTTGGAAAAACATCCATCTTGGATAGGGCCGTAAAGGTCGCCCGCGAGAACGAATCGATGTGTTGCATTGTGGCAGACTGTTCTAAGGACTTTGTTTGGCAGAAGAATGCGACGCAAGTTCTCTCGCTATTAAAGGGCACAATCGCTAAGGCTATTAACTCGTCGCTGCTCTACTCCGCAATCGATGAACGAAACATATGGGGCACCCGGACCGACTCCGAACTGTTCGAGCTCATGGATAAGGCCTCCCGACCTACAGCGTTGTTCTTAGACGAAATCGATTACCTCACGCCCTCCAGCCCAACGGATCCCGTGCGCTGGGCCAACGAGTTCAATCCGTTCTGGAGACAGTTGCGCGGATTCGTTCAGGAGGCTCATCGTCGAACCTGTCGTGTTGGTCTCCTCGTCTGCGGTGTCTCCTCGAAGTGGTTCCGGGAAGAGACCGTTGGAGGGGTGGAAAACGCTGCTCTAGCGCTCGTGCCCGAAGTTTACCTGGCGCCCTTCGCTCGCAGGGCGTCGATCGCCATGCTTCGCGATCTTGGGAAGCGCTGCGGCCTCCGCTTTTCGGAGTCCGCCGCGAACGTGCTCGCCGAATACTGCGGAGATCTTCCTTACTGGATGCGCAAGTGTGGCGCCTTCATTCACAGAAAGATCGGCCTCGATGTGCGCCCTTTAGACCTTACGCCAGAGATCGTAAGACCACTCATGAGCCAGTTTATCGCGGATGAAGCCGACGAAATTGTCCTTCCGGCAATCAAGACATTCATCCGATATTTTCCTGAACTTCAATCGGCCATCGTCTCGCTTGGTTCGGGCAGTCCAATTCCGGCGCAGGAATTCAGGATCCTGTCAAAATATGGACTGGTTGGAGGCACCCCGGAACGACCTGTTACGTGCGAGCTGGTTCGTCCGATGTTTATGAGGGTACCTGAAAGGCTAGTGCAAAAGAAACAAGGCGACCACCCGCCGGAGTCTCCAAGCATTCGTCTAAGCGAGACGGAGTGGGCTGAGGAGTTGGGGCTCATAGGTAAGCGACGAAATATCTTGGAGCGCCGCCTCAGGGAAGTCGTCGCCTCTTTTCTACAAATGGCTCATCTCGCTGGTACAATAGCAGACACTCCACATGCCGCTGTCCTCGAAGCAGTTGATAAGAAGCGACGTTCCGAGCTTGATGCTCTCGACACGCGCGCTATCACCGACAAACTCCATTTCCTGGAGCTGACACGAATTGTCACCAAGAATTGGGCGGTGTTCGAGCGGCTCTTCGGCGACAAAACCCACTTGGAGACCGCCGTGCAGACGGTGAACATTCGACCGGACGCACACGCCAAGGCAGCGGATCTGGCGGATATAGCAAGGCAGCGTGACGCGCTCGACTGGTTGGAGTCGAAGATCCGGTTCTGATATCAACCATTCGTGCTTGCGATTTTTTCTCAGAACCATCCGGGCACAGCTTCGATGTGGCCGGCTCGACCCGGAATGCGGTCCGCGACGAAGGACAAGACGGACGTGCCCGGCCTGGAGGTTGATCTTGAGGCGCTCCCAGAACGTGTCCGGAGCGTCGGTCACAGCGGCTTGCCGGACTTCGAGTCGTCCATCACGAGCGCGCGCCGGTTCTTCGGGACGTTTCGTGTCACCTCGATGCTGTCCAGGCGTTGGGCGAAAGCTGCCAGGCCATGAGAGGCGGCCACGCGCTCCGTGCGGCCAGATGACAATTCATCTGGGCATCAAGGTTTCGAGGTGACAGCCGTCGGCGTTGCCCGTGGCGGCGCAGTCGCCAGGCACGACTAGGCCGCATCTCTCTTTGCTGGCGATGAACCGGCTCCGCAGATCGCGCAGCGGGCGTTTCCCGAGAGGGCGTTGCGGCGAACCGTGCCCTCGGTGAAGGAGAACGCGAGCCTCAGCGGTGGCGAGTCGGCGCCGGCAAACGCTGTCGCGAGACGCACGAGCTCCGCGACGCCGGCGCCCGCAACGAAGGTGTTGAAGGCCACCACGCTCGGCTGCGGCTCCTCGGCTCCCTCGATGTAACCGGCTCGGACCTCGCTCTCGTGGTCCGCCGCCGAGAGAGCCTCGAATCCGCAGAGCATGCGGGTCGAGGTGTCCCCAGCAGGCCAGACACGGCCGGCCAGGCCCGACGATCACGACCCGTCCAGCGTCGGCGACGACGCTCCCGCCTGCTTCGACGCGGAAGACGGTGCCGAGATCGATCACCGGCACCAGGCTGCGGTAGGCCGCCCGGTTGAGTATCGCCCGCGGCGTCTGACGGTCGACGCAGGACACGATCACGTCGCAGCTCGCAAGCAGCGGCTCGTGTTCGAGTCCGACAAACTGAGGATGGCACTCGATCTGTCGCACGAGGCCGAGCGAGCGAGCGTAGCCCGCCGCGACGTCCACCTTGTGCCTGCGCCCGACGTCGTCCTTGGTCGCGCCCGCGATGCGGGAGAGGTTGGACGCCTCGACAAGGTCTCCGTCGAGTAGCACGAGCTCGCCGACGCCCAGATGCGCGAGCTGCAACGAAACGAGCGAGCCGATCCCGCCCAGGCCAACGACGCCTACCCGCAGGCGCCGCAGGGCGCCCTGCCCGCGGGCGCCGAGGGCAAGGGCTTGTCGCGCGAACCACGGCTCGTCCGCCTCGTCCGGTGCGTTCGCCGTGGCGAGCGTCCGGCCGACCACCTGGAGGTCGATTCGGCTGGCTCACCGCGTTGCCGTCGAACACCCGGGCCGCAACGCGCCCGTTGTCCACGAGCACGATGGAGCCGTGGGGTGCGTCCGGGATTTGGCAGTTGAGTGACGGCATGAGGCGGGCGTCGCCGGCGTCGTCGGCCGTGGAGAACCAGGGCTCGCTCGCGCCGGGATGCGTATGGACCGTGAAGACCGACCATCCCCGGTCGCGCGCGGGCCGCGTGAGGCGGTTCAGCGCTACCGGATCGATCGAAAGCTGGTCCCGTCGGCGGATGAGGTAGGCGGCGTCCGCGACGGCGATGGCGTCCCGCACGACGACGAACGTGCCGGCCGGCGTCGCGACGGGCTCGCCGATGAGGATTCCGGCGCTCTCTACGTCCGTCCGGGCGAGAAGCTGTTGGCAGAAGGGGGCCCAGCGGTGTTCAGCGACGCGAAATTTCATGACGCGCCTCCCTCAGTTCCGCTTCTCGAGGCGCGCGCGAACGCACCGCATGAAGTCGCGCAGTGTGCTGGTCCCTGGCTGCCAGGCGCCGGGCTGCAAGTGCCACGAGAACCGCTGCCACTGGGCGTCCAGCAGGGGCTCGATTGAGGTGCCCTGGGGCATCGTCCCGGAGGCGGTCCGCACCTGCGGGGTCAGCCAGAACATGTCCGGCGCGGCGTCGGGGAACAGCGGGGGCAGCTTCACGAGCAGCCGCACGACGTTCGGCGCGAAGCCGTCGGGCACGGGGTAGTCGTGGACGACGAGGAAGGTCCAGCCGTCCGGCTGCGGCAGCAGCTCGAAGCGCTCGAACCCGACGCTTGCGGCGTCGATGGCGGGCCCACCGTAGTTGGCCGGCGGCTCGCTGTGGAAGCATTCCCCGCACTGGAGCGTGATCTTCGTCTCGTTCGCGACGACCTCGTCCTCGCGCGGCCGGTCGAGGAACAGCACGTCTGTCAGCGGAATTCCCGCGCGCTCCTTGAGGGACTGCCCGGTCTGGTGCGGGTCGGCGAATGCGTACTCCTTGCGGTTGATGGTCACGGTCACGCCGGCCGTGGCCGGCGCGACCGACCAGAAGTGCTCGCCATTCTCCAGGGTGATGGGCTTCTCGTCGGCGACGAGCACGAGCTCCTCGCCGCGATCCTTGCGCTCGCAGCCGCACTCCGCGTGCGGATGCGGGTGGCCGAGCTCGACGCAGAGCGCATGGTCGAGCGGGATTCCCGCGCGCTCCTTGACGGCGCGCCCCGTCGTTTCCACGTGGTCGAACACGTACGGCGCGCGGTTGATGAAAACACGAACATGGGGGTGAGGCTGCGACATGGCTTTCTTCTCCGTAGACCCTGCGGGGACCGTCCCCGCGTCACGTGAGAAGATGCGCGCCGGAGCACGATGAATCAGTGACCGCGTTGTGGCCTCGGGCGCGCGTCCCGGGCCCCTCTGAGGCCACAAGCCGGGCCACCGGAGCCTCAGGGAAGTACGTGGGCCGTCGCCTTCAGCACGTATCCGCCCGACGGTGAGGCGAAATCTTCGTCACGCTGGAGGGGCACTCCCTGCCCGCTTCCGCAAAGCTCTCCCTCACCCTCTGTACGAAGTCGGCCTTCGCCTTCCGCACGACGCTGTCGTCGGGATTCGCGGGCGAAAGATGCTCACGCAGCGCGTGCTTCGTTACCAGCTGCCCCCCGGCGGCAACCACCTTCTCCGCAAACTTGTACGGGTGCGTCCCCGCCAGGAGTTTGCTCAGCGGGACGCCGAGGTACCAGGCCTCGCCCTTGCCAGGATTGAGGATCAGGTCTTCGGTCCGGTATACCGCCGGAGAGACTTGGTCCTGCAGGTTCAGGCGTTCGACGATCCGCCCCACCAGGCCCTCGTAGGGACCGTGCGGGACGCGGCATTCGAGCTGGGGCACGTCTCCCTCGGCGGCGCGCCCCAGAGGGACCAGCAGCACGGGCCGCGCCCCGATGGCGGCCGCGCGAATAGAGTGCGCCGCCATGTCGGACGGCCGCCGTGTGGCCAGGAACACGGCGACTGTGGCGGACGGCGACAACGCGCGGCGTCCAAGCGACCAGACTCCGCTCGTGATCTCGCGGCTGTTTCCCTCCAGTTCGAGCGCGCCGACGATCTCCCTCGCCACCCAGGACATGTCCAGCTCGTAACCGGACACGTCCGAGGAGGTGAGCGTCCGGAACCCAATCGCCGGGTCGTCGCTGATACCGACCGTTGTGAAGTCGTCGAGCGCCTCGACGGCGAGCGCGCCGTCAAGTCCAGGATGATCCGGATGCGCGGCGGCTTCGAGCCGGACGGAGCGAAGCGCCGTCTGCCGCACGAGGCGGTCGAACGCCTGCGCGCCAAGATGCCTGCGCCACAGCTCCTCCCGTAGGCGCCAGGGATACAGGGACCACAGGTCGAGCCGTTCGTCGTTCGTGCTAAAAGCGCCGCGAATGCCGACCTCGTCGAGCAGCCGTTCTACGAGGTGCTCCTTGGCGCCAGCGCTGACCTCGATCCGGCCGGGGACCGTCATCGTGACCTGGCCGCGCCGGCCCGGACCTCCGAACCAGACGAGCAACCGCGCCTCGACCAGCTCCCCCTCGAGCAGGCGCGCTTCGAGATCCTCGAGGATCTTGAAGCAGTCCGGGCCCTTCACCCAGACCTTGTCCCGGTCGCCGCGACGCCAGCGGAGCTCCACGACGTCGACGCGCACGATGCCCGGGACCCGGTGCCGGTCGAACAGGCTGCGGCCATGCTCCTGCAGAGGCTTCAGCGTGCAGATGTTCTCGTTGGAGAAGAACGCCGCGTCGGCGGCGAGGAGCGACCCGAGCAGCTCGCGATACATCTGCACCAGACGCGGCGAACGCGTCGCAATACCCAGGCGCCCAGTCTCCGGGTCATATCGCAAGTGATCGGCGACGGCAGGCCGGAAGTTCAGGATTTCGGGACGCTGCTCCTTGATCTCGACGACACGGCGGACCGCCTCCCCGCGCAGGACTTCACAGCGCCATTCACCGTCCCTTTCGTAGGCGTAGACGCGGATGGCCTCGCTCTTCTTCTGCGCGCGGCACCAGTCGGAGACGGCGCCGAGGACCCGTTGCGGATCGACCGTGCGCGCTCCGCGGGCGCGTTCCGCAACGAATTCGCGGTAGGTGCGGTCGCGTCCCGCCTCTAGAGCGCTGAATCGCGCCCGCACGAGCACCTGGGCGAGCGCGTTGTTGCTGCGGCTTTCAAGCCAGACGCGCGCGGCGAGCTCGCGCGCCGGCACGTCGTCCACGGGTCCCAGCTGAACCTGCTGGTCGTCGGCCGCGTTGGAGAGGAGGTCGCGCCCTTGATCCGTCCCGAGTTCATGAATCGCTTCCAGCGCGTCGAGGAGATCGGCACGCGGAGAGGTCGCGGTCAGCGACCGCCACAAATCCTCGTGCGTCAACGCGGCTCCGTTGAGGCGTGCCGACTCCCCGGACGCCGTGACCACCGCGCGCCACGTCTGGGGACTGACCTCCATCAGCGAGGTGACGTCAAGCTTCGCTGTGAAGTTCCGGAGCTCAGGGGGAAGAAGGCTGGCTCGGATCCCGAGCGCCTCGCCTGCCGCGACTGCCAGCCGCCGAATCGTTGTTCGATGCGACAAACTCCTCAACAGACCTGGCGGTGTCGGCGAGCGGTACCGCGACGTAACGGAGAGCCTGCTCGCGCAGCTCACGGTGGACGCTGGTGTCCAAGTCTCGCGGAATACCTTCAACCAGGCATTCCACGGCTTATGGCGGACGCCCGAAAGGCTCGTCGGCGCCATCGTCCTGACCATTGGTCTGGATGACCGGCGCCGCGCTGTTCCGGTCGCTCGTATCAACCGGTACGACGGGGTGCGTTCCGAGTTCTACTTCGAAGAGCCCGATCGGCTGCGTTGGCGGACGACTTATCGAGAGTTCGTGAAGACGCGCACACCTCTTCCACAGTTCAGCTTCTTGAGCGACGTCCCGCAACCTTCGGACCGACTAGGTCGCGTGTCAGAACTATGCGTGGTCGCGCGTCGCTGGTGGGAGGCCCATGGGATCTGATCTACACGCGAACGCGGTTCGTCTTATTGAGGCCGCGCTACGAGGGATCGGCGATTCGCTCGGGCCTGGGCCTCTGCCGCCCCCTCTGCTTCCGACGCCTCTCGCGCGAATCGGCGATGCGCTTCGCCTTGGCATCGAGATTCCTTGGGCCATTCGGCGGTGGTCCGACGGACTCAGTCGTCCAGAACTTCAGGGCGCGCTCGCGGCGTTGATCGACGAAACCGCGACTTGGACATTCCCTGAGGGGGAGTCGGCGGGCCGGACGGATGATCCTAGCCTCTCGTTCATTGTGCGTCGTCGAGACGAGACCGAAAGCGTTCGACACGCGGTCCGGCGTATCTGCCTGCCGCAGCGATTTGACCCACATGATCTCGCCGAGTTTGCAGCGTTGGAAACGGTGCTCGTTACGCTCGACAGCACCATGGGTGCTCTCCTGTCACGCGCCGATGTGGTTCGACTCCTCGGAACGCGCGCCGCGATGGACCCCACGTGGGCAGATAGGTTCCAAGAGCGGGGCGAAGGCAGCCGCGAGGAGCACGCTGCTCCCGCCAAAGAGCGGTGGCCGGAATCGATCCGAGAGAGCGTTCCCTCTGACGAAGTGACCACGCGCTACGCGACGCGCGGCGCGATGAGTCGCTACGTCGAAGGCGTCGCCGCGGTGAACGAGATCTTCGCGCGCGATCTCGCCGCGTGTATCGATGTGCTGCTCGCGGCACACGAGGACGTAGGGCTCGTTGCGCGTCGATGGCGGAAGCGTGCTCGAGTGGCACCGTCGTCCAACCCCTTGCGCTTCGCGGCGATTCCGCCGCTGCGGCTCGCGGCTGCCACTGCCGCAGAGGCTACTGCTGCAAAGACGACGATCCTCCTTGGCGTTCTTTCTCCACTCGACGCGGAGGGCCGGTTCGAGGTCTCGGCTCGCGAGCTGACGCTCCAGGTGTTCGAGGGGCAGAAGCCGATCGAACGAGTCGAGCTCGGCGGGCAGGTGGCAACGAGCCCCGTCGCGCCGAGTCGATGGGAGGTCGTGGTTCCCGCGTCTGCCGGACCAATCCGGCTGCGCGTCGTCTCGACGGATGGGAACGAGTTTTCGGAGGAGCTGCACTTCGATCCGTTCGACTCATCCCATGAAGCGGATTGAGTTCGAGACGAAGCTGCGCCAACTGAAGAGCGCGAGCGTCGCCCGAGCGCGGATGCTGCTACAGGACCTCGAGCCCTCCGCCGCCCATGGCGATTCCGTGTTGCGAGAGGACTTCGGGAAGACTCTGGAGCTCCTTGGATTCGTGCGTCCAACCTTCGAGGCCGTCAGTCTTCTTCCCGGAGAGACGTGGCTCCTCCTGTACGAGGCACCGCGAGACGGATGGGCGGTCCGTCTGCGTGCCTTCTACGACCCTGCGTTGCCGACAATCGACGACCGGCTTGCGACCGAGGTGCGCCGCGCGCATCGCGGCCTGCTCAGCTCCGCGGCGCGCGCGTGTCGTCAGCTAGGTCGCTCGAGTCCCCCCTCCCTTGATCTGGACGTGCCCTTCGGCACTTTCGAGCTCGAAGGAAGCTCGCTTGGCCTGAGCGTGGCGATTGGAGCGTTGTCGGCCACGCTGGGCCGCCCCCCGGCGACCCGTGTGGCGGGCTCCGCGCAAGTCGATGATGAGGGTCGACTCTGGCCCGTCGAACATCTCGCGGTGAAGCTCGACGCGCTTCAGCGCAGCTGGCCAGAGGTAACCCACGTCGTGGTCGCCACGCGACAGAAGCTGCCAGGGGGGTACGCGTGCCCCGTCCAAATCACCCATTGCGAGAGCCTCGCCGACGCGGTTCGCGTCTTTGGACTGACCCTTGACGACCTCCCACCGGCGCGGCTGGACGATTTTCGCGATCGCGTGGCCCGGTTTCGCACGGACAACAGCCGCGCGCATACCGCAGGCGAGTGGGCGCGCTTGTCCGACGTGGCGTGGGAGACATCGTCCGCACTTGCCGCCGATGAACCGGAGAAGAGCGCGGAGGCCGCACTGTGGGCTGCCCTGTTTGCCGCCCACTCTGGCGATCCCGGCGCCGCCGACGCTCTCCTTCGCCGGGTAGCGCCGGAGACGACGGAGACGTTTCCGGAGCTCCACGCCCGTCAGCTGATTATCTCGGCGAGCAACCAGATCGATGCCGAGCATCTTGATGATGCGATCGCGCTTTCGGAACGTGCCGTGAGGTTGTGCGACGAGCTCTCGTCGAGCGACCGTCGGGATCTTCTCGGACAGGCGCTAGGAACCCAAGGCCGCGCGCTGATGCACGCGGGCCATCTGGACCAGGCGGAAGTCTTCTTGCGGCAGGCTGTCGCGCACCACCGAAGGGACGTGCCGAGAGAGACGCCCCGCTCGCAGTGTTACCTCGCGACGTGTCTTCGATTGGCAAGCAGAGCGACGGAGGCACTGGTCATCGCCAACGAGGCACTGGCCGGCGCCGAAACATTCGCCGGTCGGTGGCACGATGCCGTCACGACGGGGCTGTTTCTCCACCTCGAACGTGGTCGGGTCTACACCGCCCTCGCCAGGTGGCAGGACGCGGCGGCGGAATACCTTCTCGTCCGCGACGCCCAGCTCGAGGACGTGGCCTACCCGCGCTTGGGAGCCCTCCGCGGTCTTGCGGGTGCACTTCGCGCCCTCGACCGGGTCGACGCCGCGGACGACGCGCTTCGGGCATGCCTTGCCGTCGCGCGCAGCGCGCCGGCGCCGATCCTCCGCAAGGTCGCGGCGATCGCGGCGGGGGAGGCGCTGCTCGACGCGCGGTCCACCGGGATCGGTCGCTCTGAGATCGAGGAGGCGTGGGTGGGCGTGTTTGGGGGCGACACGACCCTCAAGCACGTCGCCGCCGTCGTTCGTGCGTGGGTCTATTAACGAACCGGGGTTGTCAGAAGCAAAGCACTCGGGCGTGTCACGCCATGACGACGACGCGACGCACACACGCCGAGGTCTCCGCTCCCTCCACCCACAAGGCGCACGGGAAGGCGGCCCGCACTCGCGCCATGCAGACGACGACCGGCGCCCCCCCATCGGAGTCCGACCTGCGCCTGAAGCTCTCCAGCATTCACCGCACGACCTGTTGGGCGACGGATGATCTTGGGCGGTCGCCGGCGCTCGCTGGGCGGCTTTCCCCGTCCCCGACGGCACGCCCTCGTCACAGCGTCGTGAGTGCGCCCCTCAGCGCCGGGATGTGCTCCCGCTCGTGTAGTTGCGGCCACGGATTCCTGGCGTCGCCCTTCCTCATCACGATCCCAGGGTGCGCAAGGTGAACCATCGGAACCGTGATGGATCCCGAACGCCGCGGGGAGGATCGCGGGGCCAAGGAGCGCGTTCCGCTTTTCCTGGCCCTGCACGCCCCGGATGATTCCCGCGACCTCCCCGCCAAGGGTGGTGGCCAGACGGGGGCGGGCGATGGCGAGTTCCTTCTCGATCCACGGCAGGGAGCGGACGGCCAATTCCTCGAAGCGCTCCCGTTCGTAGCCGGCGGGTGGAACCGTCCCGAGATGGGCGTACTTCTCGCGGTGCCCGTCCTTAAAGAGGAAGACCTTCACGATGTCCGTCACCCAGCAGGCGGTACGCTGGATACCGAGCGGGCGGAGGTGGAACTCCTCCAGCTCGTCGGCCGATGCCTGGGTGCGAACGCGGCTCCCGTCGAAATACCGCTGGGGCTCGAATGGCCCGAGATTGTCCCCGACCGGCACATCGTTCTCGCCCCCGATCGACTCGAACTGCGCCGAGGGGTACGCCCCGACGATGAAGTAGCCGCCAACGGCGGTGTCGAGCGGGACGACCGGGCGAAGGCGAGCGCCACCGTAGTACCGACGCTGCTCGCGTAGTCCCGGAAGATCGCCTGCTCGAGCTTGCCGATGTCGTCGTTCATCGACCCGATGATCCCACGGATGTGCGAGCGTATCCCTGTTCGATCCGACCCCCGCGCCGGGTGCGGATCATGGCAACGCTGCGCCGCCGAGGCTGAGCTAGGGTAGAGCCACCTTCGAGGTGGGGAACATGAGAAGCTCCGCTTGGCTGGCGCTGGTTACTCTGTTGTCCCTGGGCGCCGTTGGCTTGCTTGGCTGCGCGTCCGAAGACGCGCGCGGCGCCGACGCGTCCGTCGAGGCAAGCGCCTCGCGTGATGCGACGGCAGACGCGCCCCCCTTCAAGGACGGGCGCAGCGAAGGCAGTGGAGACGGCGCCGACGAGGGCGCCCGCGACACGGGTCCCGTCGGCGACGCATCCGGCCACGACGGAGCCTCCGCCACGGACGGCCGCGCCGACGACGACGGCGGCGGCGGCCTCGACTCGACGGTCCCCGGCTGCGCCAGCGGCGTCGTCTGCGGCGGGCACTGCATGCCGGCCTCCGACATCCACCATTGCGGCTCGTGCACGAACGACTGCGCCGGTTTGCCCAACGTCGTCGCCGCGAGCCTCGCCTGCGTGAACGGCGCCTGCTCGTATACGTGCGCCCCGGGCTTCGTCGCGTGCGGCGACGCGGGCGCGGCCGCCGGCTGCCCGACGGACCTGTCGCAACCGACGACCTGCGGCAGCTGCACGCAGAGCTGCTTCGGGGACTCGGGGACGCCCAACTGCGCGCCGGCGTCTGGCGCCGGCGACGGCGGCACCTTCGCGTGCACCGGCGCGTGTCCCCTTGAGGCGCCGACGCTCTGCGGCGAGCAGTGCGTCGACCTGATGACGAACGTCGACCACTGCGGCGACTGCGTCTATGGCGGGTGCTTCACCCGCGTGGCCAACGCCCACGTCACGTGCGTGGCCGGCACGTGCGGCATCGGATGCAACGCGGGCTACTCGCTCTGCAACGGCGCCTGCGTCGACGAGACGGGCGACGTCGCCAACTGCGGCGGGTGCGGCGTGACCTGCGGCACCCACCAGGTGTGCCGGGCGGGCGGCTGCGTGTGCCCGCTGACCTGCAGCGGCGCGTGCGTCGACGGCGACACCGACCCGGCCAACTGCGGCGCGTGCGGTCACGACTGCCTCGGCGGCGCGTGCTCGGCGGGAGCCTGCCAGCCGATCACCCTGGCGACCGGGCAAATCATGCCGATGTGCATGGCCATGAACGCGACGGGCGTCTACTGGACCAACAACGGGACCGTGATGCCGGGGCCCGGGAACGGGAGCGTCATGGGCGTCGCTCTCGACGGCACCCACCTGACGACGCTGGCGACGGGCGACTCGCCGTACGGCATCGCCGTCGACGCGCAGTACGCGTACTGGACCGACGCCGACGACAGCATTCTCTGGCGCTCGCCCCTCGACGGCGGCGGCGTCGACGGCGGGACGAAGATGCAGCTCTACGCAGGGACGTACCCCGCCAACCAGGTGCGCGGCGTCGCGCTCGCCGGTGGCCTCGTGTACTGGGGGGACGACGGCGACGGGGCTTTCGCGGCGGGCGCCGGGATCTTCGCGGTGCCGCCGACCGGGGGCGGCAACCCCATGCCGATCACCTTATCGGGCACGAACACGCGACACGCAGGCGTCGCCTGCCAGATCGGCGTCGACGCGAAGAACCTCTACTACCCGGCGTACTTCCCGGTCGGCATCGACTCGGTGCCGCTCGGCGGCGGAACCCCGACCATGATCTCGAGCGTCCCCTCGAACCTCGGCGATGGATGGGGCGTCGCGGTCGGCCCGCAGAGCGTCTTCTTCGACGAGTACGGCAAGAGCGTCCTCTACAGCGTGCCCCTGGGAGGGGGCACGCCGACGATGTTCGTGACGTCGCCGGGCTACCCGGTGGGAATGGTCGTGTACGACGACCGCCTCTTCTGGGCCGACGGCAGCGGAACCATCCGCAGCGTGCCGGTGCAGGGCGGGCCGCAGGTGATCCACGCGAACGGCCAGCCGGGGCCGACCGAGGTGACGGTGGACGCGAGGGCGATTTACTGGATCAACCACGGGGGAAGCGTGATGAAGGTGGCGAGGTAGGGGCCAGCGTCGCCGGGGCGGCGGCGCTACTTCAACTGGCTGTCCTTGCTGCCGCGGCGGTTGTAGAGGCTCTGGCGCACGTCGCGCCGGTCCGTCTCGGATTGGCACGGGACGCACCTCCGGACGCCCGGCAATGCTTGGCGCCGCGCTTCGGGGATCGGCTCTCCGCACTCCTCGCAGGCGAGGAGGCTCTCTCCCTGCGCGAGCCGGCTCCGGGCCCGTTTGACCGCGCTGTCGACTGTCGCGTCGATCTGATCTTGCACGGCGCCGTCCTGCGCCCAACCGACCGCCATGGTCGAAACCTAGCATCGCCCGAAGGGCCGAGATCCGTGGGCTGCGCTCGAGCCGGCTCGCCGAGCGCATCGATGCCCTGGCGGCCAAGACGTTGCCGGACCTCCAGCGAGCCGTGAAGTGGGGCATGGCGTACTACGGTGTCGACGGAGGCTGGTGCTTCTCGTCCGGCGCCTTCGTTGGCCATGTGAAGCTGATGTTCCTACGTGGCACGGAGATCAAGCCGGAACCGCCGGTGACGCCGATCGGCATGGGCAAGTCCACACGGGGCGTCGAGCTGGCGTCCGTGGACGATCTGGACAAGCGCCAGCTGGCGTCGTGGATGGAGCAGGCTGCCTCAATGCCCTTCTTCGGAGCGAGTTCGAAGAAACGATCGAGGGCATGAGATGGCCTCAGACGGCTTCGAGCTTCATCGACCCGAGGTAGTCGATCTTCCCCAGGTCGACGCCGTTGTGCCGGAGGATCGAGTACGCGGTCACGATGTGAAAGTAGAAGTTCGGTAGTGCCAGATCGACGGTGTAGTCGGTCCCGCGGATGCCCTGGCCGGGCCTGAAGGTGAGGGCGATGAGGCGGGCCTCGCTGTTCGCGAGGTCGGCCGGGGCGACCGACTTGACGTAATCGCGACAGGTGCCGATGCGCGCGCGGACTTCGTCGAGCGTGGTCTCGGTGTCCGGGTGCTTCGGCGGCTCCTTGCCGGCGAGGCGCGCGGCGGCCGTCTTCGCCGCGTCGCACGCGGACTGCACCTGGCGAAGGAATGTGTACTGGTCGGGCGCGAGCCGCGCCTCCAGGTAAACCGACGGGTCGAAGTTCTTCTTCTTCGCGTGCTCGACGGCCTTGTCGATCCAGCGGTCCAGGTTGTCGAGCATCTTGATGAACTGGGGGATGGTGGAAGCGTACATGTCCATGCGGGAGTCCTCCGGTGAGGCCCCCTTGGATGAAGTGGCGGGCGCCGCCGTCGCGCCGCCTTGACGGCCCCGCACCGGCACGCACCATGCTGGTAGACCTCGATGACCAATCTCCCTCGTCTTCACCCTCGCGGGCTGCGGCGCGCGCACCGGGGTCGATTTGCTGGGCGCGCCCTCATCGGCGCCGGAGGCAGCGTCGAAACAAGCACCCCAGTTCTGCGCGTCGCTGACTGGCCCGGTCGACGACTGCACCGCCACACCCGAGTCCGGGTCCGTGCAGATGTGCGGGCCCAGCCTGCCCTTTTGCGTCGGTCTCGGCGGCATGTGGGGATGCTGCCCCGGAAACTCCGCGGGCGATGGGGTGTGCGAGGTCTCAGCACCGGCCGCCGGCCCCCCACCTGGCAACGCCCCGCCACCTCCACCGGACGGCGGCTGCCCCTGCCTGGGGTGCCCGTGAGGGAGGGTGCCGACGGCGCCAGCCCTACCGCTGCCGTCGGCTCTGCGTAGGCGGGCGCCTCGCTCCGGGCGCACCGAAGCGCAGACCATCGATGAGCAGGTCCACCATGCGCCGACTGTGGGGCGCGCCGTCCTCGGCGCTATCGATCTCCTCGGATCGCTCGAGATCGCGGGCTGGCAGATCGCGCGCCCGAGCCCCGAGGCACAACGGGAGGCAGGTGCCTCGGCAGGAGAGCCGACGGACGATTGAATGGCGCGGGCCTGGACAGGGCCGTCAGACGGCCGTCTGCTACAATCTTCACGTGCGATGACGCAACCGACCTGGCGCGAACGCATCGTCTCCGATCCCGCGGTTTGCCATGGTCGCGCCCGGATTCGGGGTACACGCATCCCTGTGTCCGTCGTCCTCGATAACCTCGCCGCCGGTCAAGGCCCCGAGGCCGTCGTGGTGAGCTACCCGGCTTTGACCCTCGCAGACGTTCACGCGGCGATGCAGTACGCGGCGGAGCTCGCCCGCGAGCGCGTGATCCCATTTGAAAACGTCGGAACGTGACCGCCTTCAAGACCGACGAGAACCTTCCCGTCGAGGCGACAACGCTCCTCAGGGCGCACGGGCTCGACGTGATGACCGTGGTCGATCAGAAACTCGGCGGACGTCCCGACGCGGACATCGCGGTCGCATGCAAAGCCGAGCGCCGCGCCCTCGTCACCCTCGACACAGACTTCGGGAACATCGATGCCTATCCGCCGGCCGACTATGCGGGCCTCGTGGTCTTGCGTCTTGCGCGTCAGGACAAGGAGCACCTGCTTGGTGTTCTCGGCATCTTGGCACCCCACCTGGTGACAGCCGATCTGGCGGGGCGTCTCTGGATTGTCGAAGAGACCCGGATCCGCGAGCGGACGTAGAGCGCGGCCAATGCGCCCGAGATGAAGCGGTCCTCGGGGCGGTTCGGGCGGCCGATCGGGATCCGCCCAAGGACTGCATCAATGCGGCCGAGGCGGCGGGGTTCGGGAAACCTCAGGGCGCAATCCCGCGCACGCAGAGCCGGTTCTTGGCCCACGCGAACCGCGAGAAGCTGTCGATGCTCGTCGTGACCGCCCCCGCCTTGAGATCGGCGCCCATCATGCCGAGGTAGGCGTCCGGGCGGAGCTCCGCCGTCAGGAGGTAGCCGCTGCGAATGTACGTCGTTGGCGCACCGTGCCCCGTGCCGTCGGTGCCGTCGACGCGACCCGCGTAGTTGCGGGGCCCACGGTCCATCAGGTCGACGAACGTGTTGGCGAACGGCTTCATCATCGTATCGGTCAGGCCGTAGCGGCCCGTCGCATAGGCGCGCCAGAAGCCGGCCACGTCGAGGCTTCCGTGGTCGAGTCCTCGCCCATGTTTCCCATGACGTAGCCCCAGTCGTACGCGGCGTTGCCCTTCGGATCGGTCGACGTCTTCTGTCCGCCGCCGTGGAAGAACCAGTCGAGGCTCGCCTGCACGAGCGCGTCGTAGCGCGCGGCCCGCGTCGGGTCGTCGCCGAGAATCGCGTGGGCGATGGCCAGGTTCTGGAAGCCGTAGTTGAACATCATCTGCTGGTTCCACGGCACCGACGCTCCCCCCTGGTAGGGGCTATTGGCGGTGAAGACCTGGTGGTCCTGGTTCGAGACGTCGAGCAGCGACTTCAAAATATGGTCGTCGATTGCGAAGTCCGCCCCTTGGACGTACGTCTTGGCCCGCTCGAGGTACGTCTTGCCGAAAGACTTCGGATTGCCTCCGGCCACGTCGATGTTCCCGAGGGAGGGCGTGCTCAAGATGAGCCGAGCGCAGTTGCCCAGGTGGCCTACGGGGTCGCCCTGTTCGCCGCCGGTGCCGATCGGTGTCGTCGTGGTTCGATTCGGCCAGGCGGGATTCGACGCGGCCCGTCCAGAGCACATGCTGGCCGACGGGCGCCGGCGCGAGGTCGTTGCGCTCGGAGAGCACGGCGTCGCAGTAGACGATCGTCCGATCCAGAATCGCTACGTCGCCGCTGATCTCGTAGAGGAGCCCCATGGCCTTGAGCTCCTCGCCGCTATGGCCCTGCGCCCAGTTGTTGCCGATGTTGTCGGGTGCGGGCGTCAGGGTCTTGACGTAGGCCTTGAACGACTCGACCTCGTTTACCGTGACCGCGCCGGTGAAGGTCTCGACGAACATCCCCGGGGAGGCGGTGGACCGGGTGGACGGCGCGAGGGGGCAGGCACTGGTCAACCCGGCGTCCTGGGGAGGTGTAATCCCGTCGGGCCCCGGAGCGTCGGGCAGGTTCGCGTCTTCGACCGTCGGGCTGGAGCTATCCGCGTCTTCGGCCGTTGGGCTGGAACCATCCGCGTGACCATCGGCTCCGGGTCCGCCAGCGTCATTCCCCTGCGGGCCGCCCTCGCCGACCTCCAGACCCCAGCCGTCCGCGGCTGCATTCGCGCAACCGGCGGTGCATGCCGCGAACGTCAGGACGAGCCATCGTGCGATCCATCCGGAGGCTCGTCGCGCCATCGTCGAGCGCTACCAAGCAAGGCGAGTGCCCTCGAGCAAGGCGGCGAGAATGCTACATTGGGTCCGGCGGGAGTGCAGACGAGCATCTTGGATGCCTGCTCGACCATCTCCGGCGTCATTTCCTCACGCGCCTCCGGCATGATGCGACAGCCTGTAAGCGAACGGCGAGGAGAAGCGCCAGATGGACTGCGGACGAGGAGCACGGGGGAGATTGTATCGGCCGGGCGCGGCAACCATGCAATCACCGCCCTCGTCGCTCTCGCCATCGCTTGCGGCGGCTCCAGCTCCCCGCCATCGCCCTCCTCCGAGCTCGGCACCACCGCGTGCGACCACTACGTGGGCGCGCTGCTCGGCTTGACCTGCAACTACGGTCTTACCCTTCCCGCGAGCGAGGTCGCCCGTCTGCAGCAGTCCTTCGTCCCGGTGTGCAACGCCGCGAAGCAGGCGCCCGGCTCGACGCTCACCGACGCGCAGCTCGACGCGTGCGCGAGCGCGCTGGAAGCGCAGTGCGACGTCCTCGGCCCGGTGCCCACGCCCGAGACGTGCAACTTCCGCGGGTCGCTCGCTGCGGGTGAGCCCTGCAGGGCGGGCCCGCAGTGCGCAAGCGGCTTCTGCGCGTTCCCCGTGCCGGGTGCCGCGCCCGACGGTGGGACGAGCGACGCAGGCTTGCCCGCGGGAGCATGCGGCACCTGCGTGGCGCCGGCAGCGCTCGGTCAACCCTGCCCGTACGGCCTCTGCGCTGCCAGCGCGGCCTGCCAGAGCGATCGCACTTTGACGCAGTTTCTCTGTGTCGCCGATACCCCAGGCGGTCCCCAAGAGGCGTGCGGCCAGGTGACCGGCGCATGCCGGGACGGCCTCACGTGTGACGCCAGCACAGGCCTTTGCGAGCCGACGCAATGGGTCGGCGCGGGCACGGTGTGTTCCATGGGCGCGGAGCGATGCATGGTCGGCCTTTACTGCTCGGACAAGACTGGCAATACGTGCACCCCTCCCCTTCCGATGGGGCACGCCTGCGATCCGGCCTTCGACTTGTGCCAGTTGGGTCTCACCTGCCTGGGCGACTGCGTTGCGCCGACGTGGGTTGCCGATGGCCAGCCGGTCACGACGAGCACGTCGTTTTGCCTGCACGGCTTTACCCCTCAGGGTGGGGGAGGCGTTTGCCCGACGCTCCTCGCCGACGGACAGCCGTGCGACGGCCCCGGGGCGGGCGCCTGCGACGACTTCCGCCAATGCGTGAACGGGACGTGCCAGGTCGTCAGCGCGCTCAGTTGCAACATGGGGCCGCTCCCTTGGCCGTCGTCGCCTTGACAACGCACGCCCTCGCGCCGGCGCCATGTCGAATCCGAGCGCGGTCATTCGTCGCTTGGGTGAAAGTCCCGAAAGGAAACGACGATGTCCACCGTTCCCAACCTGCTGAACGACGACGAAACCGCCTCGATTGCGACGGCCCTGATGATGTCCCATCACGGCTTCCGGCGCGATCTGGCGCGCTTCGAGAGCGCGCTCGAGAAGGTCGCGCAGGGCGAGAGCTCGCGCGTGGAAGCCCTGCGTGACGAGTGGCAGAGCTTCCATGCGACGCTGCACGGGCACCATCTTTCGGAGGACACCGGCGTTCTTCCGAACCTCGCCGCCGAGCATCCTTCGGTGCGCGGGGTGGTCGAGCAGCTCTCCGCCGATCATCGCCGCATCGATCCCCTGCTCGAACGCGGCCAAGCCGCCTTCGCCGCGCTGCCCAACGCGACCGAGGCGCTCGCGGTGATTCGCGAGCTGTCGGCGCTGCTCGCGCCGCATCTGGCTACCGAGGAGCGCGAGATCATCCCGTTCCTGCGTGGCGCGCAAGGTGTTCCCGCCGCCTCCGAACGACGAAGCTGCGGCGATGTACGCGCAGGGTTTCGCCTGGGCCATGCAAGGCGTCGCTCCCGACGTGCTCGAGAAGGTGCACGCGATGTTGCCGGAGGCCCTGCTCGCGCGTCTGCCCGCGGCGCGCGCTGCGTTCGACGCTCGCTGCGTGCGCGTCTGGGGCTCGGCCCGGGCCGGGGCCACGCGCACGCCGATTCCGGGGTGAACACGTGGTGCGCCCTTGGTATCCTCGTCCTGGCGGCGGCCTGCACGCCTCCGAGCTCACCGCTTGCGGGCCCCGCGCATGACACGCAGCGGTCACCGGAGACGGCGGCGCTCGCGGTCGTCGCCGACGCACCGGATGCACCCGATGCGCCGCCCTCCCCCGCTCCCCCCGACGCCCGACCCGCCCCCGACGCGCCGACCTCCCCCGCGCAGCTCGATCCCGACGGCAACGACGACCGCGGTCCCCCCGGCGCCGGAACCGTGCCTCCCCACGCCCACTTCGAACGCGTCGGCCGCACGTGGGCCAGCCTGACGCGCATCTGCGATTTCGTCCCCTTCCAAGGCTCGCTCTTCGCCGCGCACGCGATCGAGCCCCTCGGCGTCGACGGCGCGACCCTCACCCGATACACGCGCCCGACCTCGACCCCGACCCCGACCCCGACCTCGACCCCGACCCCGACCCCGACCCCGACCCTAACCCCCTCCCCCTCCCCCTTCTCCATCGCCTTCGACTGGAACCGCCCCGGCGAGCCCAAAAAGGGCGGCGGCTCCGGCCAGGGCTTCACCCGCATCCGCTCCCTCGGCGGCCGCCTCTTCGTCCCCGACTCCGACCCTCCCTACAACGGGTTCGGCCTGCTCGACCGCGGCACCGAGGGCTACGTCTTCGTGTCGGACGCGCAGGGGCACTTCGCCAGGGCCGCCGGCGAGCACTTTCGTCCGCCCGCGTTCCCGACGGCCGAGCGCGCGGGCGCGGGCGTCGTGCCTCGCGCGTATCACGATCTCGACGTCATTCGCTTCCGCGGCGCGACGTACGTGTCGACCGGCTCGGTGCCTCCCGGCGAGCGCGCGTGGTCCGGCCCTTCGCCGGGGGCGCTGCACGTGGCGAGCGAAGACTTCTCCCGCTGGACGTACGTCGTCGGCTACCCGAAGGACGCGACGCGCGACGTCTGGCGGCTCACGTTCCTCGTGCGCTTTCGCGACCGGGTCTACGCCGGTATCCAGGAGTATTCCCCGCGCGAGCCGAACGACTACGTCGTCCTCGAGCCGCCGCGCGACTCCACCGCGATCACCGCCGCCGACCTCCGCGCCGTGAAGGCCACGCCGCTCGGCGGGACGCAGACGCTCCGCTGGTACGCCGACCAGGGCTCGCTCTACTGGATTGGCATCGACCGCGACGGCGCCGGCGTGCTCCGCGTCACGCGCGACGGCGACACGTGGCGCGAGGTGGCGCTCCCCGATCACGCGGGCCGCCCGAGCGACATCGTCCGCTTCCGCGACGCCCTCGTCGTCCTGACCGAGAACGGCCTCTATCGCTTGGAGCCCACGTCCGCGGCCGTCGCGCCCGCGGCCATCGCGACGTGGAGCGACCCGAAGCTCTTCCGCGTCGACGATTCTTCTGCGCCCCGCCGCTCGCCGTCTACGAGGACGACCTCTACGCCGGCTCCCAGAAGGACGGCGCTCTCTGGCGCCTCGTCGAGTAGGAGGGAGAGCCGCCAAGCCGCAAAGACGCCAAGAGAGAAATTCCAAAATCCTTGGCGTCTTGGCGGCTTGGCGGCTCTCTCTCAGCGACCCGGCTCCAGCGCGTAGACCGCCGCGACGCGCGCGGGCGTCCTGTCCGGCTTCGGAAACGCTAGCCTCCTGTGCCGGATGAGGGCACACTGGACGACGCGCGCGTCGGGGACGTCGCTGCCGTCGTCGGTCGCGCTCGTGACGTTCCCCTCGGCGTCGACGACGAGGCGCACCGCGAGTCGCCCCTGCAGCTTCGGGTTGTCCTCCAGGCCTTTCGCGTAACACGCGTGCACGCCTGCGACGGCGCGCGCGAGCAGGCTCCGCACGCCGCCGGCGTCGATGCCGTCGGCGTGCAGCTCGCCGAGCTTCACTCGCGCGTTCGCCCTCGCGTCGCTCGCCGCCCGCTGCGCCGGCGGCAGCGCCAGTCGCTCGCGAAGGGACGGGTCGAACTCGCGCCCCGGATTGGTCGCGACCGTCGGAGCGTCGTGCAGCGCGAGCCGGCCCGCGAGCAAGGCGGCGACGGCTTCTTCGCGTTCCTTCCGCGATGCGCTCGACGCGGGACCCGTGGCCGCGAGCTCGGCCGGCGAGCTCTCGTCGTCCGGCGCCTGCGCGGCGCCGTCCGGCGTATCCGCGGCGATCGCGCCGACGTCCGCGCGGCTGGCGACACCGGCGTCCGCGCTCCCGGCGGCGCCGCTCGACCGCGAGCAGCGGGCGCACAGCGAGGCGAGCGCGATCGCGGCGACGATCGCGAAGCGGCTCACGGCGGCGCGTCCAGCGCGGGGTCGAGCACCGCGAAGAGCGCCTTCTCCTTCGCGAGCGCGTCGGCGTCGAGGGCCCTTCGCCTGGCGATCGTCGCGGGGTCGGGCTCCTCCGGCCTCACCGGCACGAGCACCACGTCGCCCCAGCCGCGCCGGCTGGTCTTCTGATCTTCGAAGGTCTGGACGACGACGTCTCCGCCCGGCCAGGGCACAGCGGGCAGGATCTCGCGCAGGGAGCTCGACGGAATGGTCATCACTCCCCACCCCTCGCGCCATGGTTTCTCCCAGACGACGCCGCCGGCCTCGGTGCGCACGGCCGCGACGGGCGTCATCCGCTTCTGCGACACGAGCCACAGGGCGACCACGCGCTCGGGCGCCGGCGGCGTGCGCGCGTCGCGATCCGGCTCGAGATACGGGTAGAAAGGATGCGTCGACGAGAAGGTGATGCGCACGGTCTCCGCGCGCAGCGTGCGGTCGGCCGCGCCGGGCGAAGGCTCGTAGCGGAACGCGACGTAGAAGAACTTCGACCGGACGTAGTGCTCGAGCCACGCGCGGGTCTCGGGGCGGTTCTCGAACTTGTTCTTCGCGAGCCACTGCTCGAGCGCACCCGCGTCCTCGGCGGCGAGGGTGAAGGCGGTGAAGCTTCCGACGCGCTGGACCGCGAGGACCTGAACCCCGCCGCTGCCCCGTCCGGAGCCGCCGCCCACGCTCTGCAGGCCGTAGATGTGGGGCTGACGGTACGGGAAGCGATCTTCGAGGGTCTTCCAGATGTCTCCGTCGACCTTGGCGACGGTCGGTCTCGAGGGCGTCGGCACGACGAAGCCGAACGGCGCGTCGGCGTTCTCGAAGACGAGCTCGCGGATGAAGTGCTCGGTCTCGCTCGGTCGATTGAACGCGATGAGCACGCGCTCGATGGACAGCGACGGGACCTGCGCATGGCCCGCGACGAAGAAGCCACCGCACGCGGACGCCTCGTGGGCGGGCACCGCGAGGGAGACCAGCGCGGCGAGAAGCCACGCCGCGAGCGACGGGACGAGACGAGAGGGAGCGATGGTGAGACTAGCGTCCCATCCTCAGGCGTCGCGCCGCAACACGTACGCGCCGATTACCGGAACGCCTTCGCAAACGACGATTGCGCGCTCGATCGCGCGATCGGCCGAGAAGTCAGGTGGGTAGGGGTAAAGCCGAGACGGGCTTTGGACGAAACGTGCGACCAGCTTCTGACGAATCACTCCTTATGAACGCACATCGCAGCATTCGCATCTCGCTATTCGCCTCCCTAATTCTGGCCCCGGCAAGCCTTTGCGCCTGCGGCGGGACCGAAGGCACCGCGCAAGAGGAGAGCTCCGTCGAGCCGACGGGGACTCCCGCCGAAAACGTCGTCACGGACGAAGTCTCGCGCGAATCCCGCAGGCCCAAAAAGAAGCACGGTTGTTCGAACACTTTCGCGGGCACATCGTGCAAGACGGAGTTTCAGACGATTTGCGCTACCCCGCCGAAGGCTTTCCCCGGACCCCCGATCCTTCTGGAGTGCGAGAAGGAGGGGGGGGGTGCACTACTCTGGATCGCGACAGCCCAATCCTGCGTCTGCCCGTAACCGCTACCGGAAGATCGGGCAGCTAGGCCGTCCCAACTCGGCGCCGAGTGATGGGCTGCGCGCTCGATCGCGCGGCCAGCAGACTGACGTGCGAGTGCCGGGAGGACGAGGGTCGGCTCTCCGCGGCTTGGGGGCTCTCCCTTCAGCGGCCGCCCGCGCCGAACCCGACGAGCTCGGGCGCATACGCCGCGAGGCGCGCCGCGGCGATCGCGACGGCCTCGGGGTTGTCGTCGACGAGGACGAAGCCGCGCCCGTGGCGGGCCGCGGCGTCGCCGGTGGTGCCGCTGCCGGCGAAGAAGTCGAGCACGACGTCGCCGGGCGCGCGAGTGCACCTTGACGACGCGGTTGAGCACCCCGAGGGGCTTCTGCGTCGGGTAGCCGGTCTTCTCGCGGCCGTTGGTGGGCACGATGGTGTGCCACCAGACGTCCGTCGGCGTCTTGCCGCGCTCGGCCTTCTCCGGCGAGACGAGCGACGGCGCCATGTACGGGATGCGATCGATCTCGTCGTAGTTGAAGACGTAATCGTCCGGGTCGAGCGCGTACCAGAGGATCGTGTCGTGCTTGGCGGGCCAGCGGTCCTTCGGGCGGCCGCCGTAGTCGTACGCCCAGATGATCTCGTTCTTGAAGCGCGACGCGGCCGAGCAGCCGGTCGAGCGCGACCTTGACGTAGTGGACCTCGCGGCTGTCGAGGTGAACGAAGAGCGACCCGTCCGGCGGTCAGGCAGCGGAGCGAGGCCTCGATGCGCGGCAGGAGGAAGGCCTCGAAGTCGTCGAACGTGTCGCCGTACGAGCCGCTGCCCACGCTCTCGACGCGGTAGCGGCGGCCGCCGAAGCCGCCGCGGTCCCCGGGGTCGGCCGGATCGTCGGTCGCGGTCACGCGCATACGGTCGCGCTTCTGCACCCGGCCGGTGTTGAAGGGCGGGTCGATGTAGACGAGGCGAGCGAAGCCCGCAGGCAGGGTCGGGAGCACCTCGGCGTTGTCGCCGAGAACGATCTGCTTCATGGGCGCCGGGGCAATCACACTACGCCGCCCGGCTTCGCGTCGAAAGGTCCGCTCACTCGGCTGCGCAGTCGCTGCCTCCGTCGACCGCCGGACAGCTCGATGTCCCGTCGGCCGAGCAAACGTCCCCGCGCCCGAGCGCCGCCAGCGCGCCGGCGCAGGCGGCGGGCGTTCCCGAGGTGTCGTCGAGCGGAGGGTACGGCCCGCACTCGGTCGTGACGTAGACGCCCGAGCCTCCGCCGTTCAACCCGGCGGGCGTCACGACGCAGATGGGCGCGCAGGCGAGCCCGGGATTGGGGCCGTCGACGACGTCGACGCTCGACGTGGGATTCGAGGCAGTCTCGCGCGGGCTCGTAGAGCTGACCGAGAAGGACGTGCGCGCGCGGCCCTTCGCAGGCCGACGGCGCCCACGTGGCCACGAGGACCGCAGCCCAGGCGGCCGGCTTCAAAACGACACCTGCGTGCTGAGAAGCACCGTGCGCCCCCGCTGGACGATGGTGTCCTGCACGAACTCGTGGCTCACGGGCACGGCGTATCGGTAGTCCATCGCGTTGTAGAGCCCGAGCGCGTAGCGCACGCCGTAACGCTCCGCTTCGCCCGAAAGGACGACGTCCCAGACGAACGAGGAGGTCGTCTGCTGCTGGGGAGGATCGGTGACCCGGTCGTTCCGGTCCCAGCGCGGTCCCTGAAACGACAGCCGGGTCATGGCCGTGAGCAGCGGGCCGACGAGCGGCGCGGCCGCCTTGATCGACCCGAGGTGATCGGGCGAATTGGGGACTTCCCGGCGGTCGCTCGCGTTCAGGTACCGCGAGTGCTGGTAGGCGTACGTGCCCGCGACCATCGATCCGTTGCGCCATTCGCGACGCACCTCGATCTCGCCGCCGACGGTCTCGAGGGGCGCCGCCGAGTTGACGTACTGGAGGGGAGCGAGGGGCGCGGACGTCTGCGGGACGAGCTCGATGAGAATCGCTGACGCGGTTGACGTACCCCGCCGCGGTGGCCGTGGTCGTGCCGGAGAAGCTGTGGGTGAACTCGGCCTCGCCGGAGACGACATGCTCGGGCTGCAAGTCGATGCTGCGGACCTGGGTCGGCGGCGACTCGTAATAGTGCTCGTAGACGCTGGGCGCCCGGAACGCGGTGCCTCCGAGGAGCTTCAGCGTCCCGGCCGCATACGGGCGAAGGATGATCGCCCCGCGCGGGTTGAACGACGTTCCGAAGTTCGAGAAGTAGTCGAGCCGCGATCCGGCCGAGACCTTGATGGCGCGCGTCGGCTCGATGTCCGCGACGAGATACCCGGCGACGACCGAGAACGGGTCGTCGCGGTCGAGATAGCTGCCCTGGACGCTATTGCCCGTTTGCTTGGCTTCGAAGTGCCGCTGGACCTCGCCGCCGGCCGTGACGCGCACTTGCGACACCGGCGTCAGGACCACGCGCTGCTCGAAGCCCACCCAGCGGCCGCGAAAGGCCTCGGTTGCGTTGCCGCCGTTCTCCGGCGTGTACGCGAGAAAATCGTCGAAGTCGTACAGGTTGGCGTGGGCCCGGGTGAGGATCTGCAGCGCGCGCGAGAGGGTCGGCTCGAAGCGCAGCTCGACCATGCCGCGCGTGTCGGCGAAGTGCGTGCGCGGATCGCCGAACACGGTGGAGAACTCCCCGGAGGGGAGCGTCTTCTTGCGCGACGTCATGAGCCACTGCAAGGTGAGCGCCTTGTACCAGACGCGCCCGTTCACCGTGCCCGTCTCGAAGCCGTCGACGCCCCGAGCGTTGCCGCCGGTCGCCGGGTCGCTCGCGTACTCCTTGAAGAAGTAGTCGCGCCCCGCCCCGTGCGCGGCGGCGACCGAGACCCATCCGCCCGCGTCCGGACCGAGGCGCAGCTGCGCGGTCGCGCGCCCGCGGCCGACGGAGTCGTCGGCGGTGGAGACGGCGACCTCGCCATGGGTCGGCGCGCTCCGATCGCGCGTGACGAGGTTGATGACGCCGAAGAAGGCGCCGGTGCCGTAGAGCGCGGAGCCGGGACCCCGCACGACCTCGATGCGCTGCACGTCGTCGATGTCGGCGCGGCCGTCGTAGCCGACGTACGAGGAGCCCACGTAGTCGTCGTTGGTCGGCTGCCCGTCGACCAGGACGAGGACGTGATCGCCGTAGTCGCCCGGCGGCGCGAACCCGCGGAAGCCGACGCTCGTGTAGCTGGTGTCGTCGCCGACGAAGATCCCGCGGACGCCGCGCAGGGCTTCGGCGATCGTCGGGTAGCCCATCGCGCGAAGCTCCTGACCGGTGATGATCGAGACGGAGCTCGGCGCATCGGCCACGGCCTCGGTCATACGCGACGCCGCCGTCACTTCTTCGACCGGGGTGAGGTCGACGTCGACGCGCGCCTGGCCGTCCGCGGTGACTTCGACGTCTTGCTCGAACGGACGATACCCGGCGCGCGTGACCGCGACGCGGTGCGAGCCGAGCGTGAGCGCGAGGGCGGCGGGCGTGAAGCCCCTGACCTGCCCGTCCACGAAGACGGTGGCGTTGCGGACCTCCGACGCGACGAGCAGCGTGCCGGTGACCGCAGCCAGGGAGAAGGTGACGGGCGAGGCCGAGCCGGCGGTCACGTTCGCCGTCACGGCGGCGGTCTGGTAGTGCGGAGCCGACGCGAACAGCGTGTGGCGCCCGGGCGGAACGTCGGCCCGGCAGGGGAGCGCGCAGACCACCGGGCCCTGGTCGTCGTCGAGGCGCACCGTCGCGCCGACCGGTTCGCCGTCCATCCGCAGCGTCCCGACAATCTGCTTGAGGCGAAGGACGAGGTGCGTCTGCGTGCCGGCGCCGAGGTCCGGCGTCAGCTCCTCGGCGGAGTCGTACCCGGGCAGGTCGGCGAGGACGCGATACCGGCCGGGCGCCAGTCCCAGCGTCACGGGCGCGTTGCCGTGCGCGCCGAGGTCGCGCCGATCGATGCTGATGGTCGCCCCCGGGGGCTCGCTGTCGACCCGCAGCACCGCGATGAGCGGAACGATCCGGGCGATCGACTCCTCGATGCGCGCGCGGGTCGCGGCGTCGCTCTCGCCCTCGAGGGCCTGGTTGAAGTACCGGTAGGCGTCGGCGTTCTGCTTCAGCTGCGCGTACGTCCGCGCCACGTTGAAGACGACGTTGCGGTTCGGCACCAGGCGGTTGGACGCCAGGAAGTGCTCGAGGGCTCCCCGGTAGTCGCCCGCCTTGTATCGATCGGCGCCGAGCTCGAACTGCAGCTGCGCCTCGTCGGCCAGGTTGTCTCCTCGCGCCACCCCGGCGACCGCGCACGCGAAGAGGAGCGCTGCGCCCGAGAAGAAGGCCCTCGCGGGCCGCCATTGGCTCATCGTTGCCGTTCTTTCCGCGTTCTTGGCACCCGCGCGGGGTGCTCAGCGCTGCATGCGAATGTCGAGATCGCGCTCCGAGCTGGGCCGCGGGCTCGCCGGAGCGGGAGCATGCGCGGGGTGATGCGGGGGGGACGACGCGGCTGCCGCCGGACCGGCCGGAGCCTGGGAGATGGTCGCGGCGCCCTTGCGCATGCCGGCGTCTTCGGCGGGGGCGACCTGCGGCTCGGGCGGAGCGGACGACGGGGCGGCGGACGCGCTGCCCAGCACGAACGCCGGGCTGGCGGACGGCGCGACGACCTCGGACAGGTGGCCCGCCGAAACCGCGGGAGCCGCAAGCGGGCTGCCGCGGAGCAGGACCGCGGCGAACGCGATCGAAAGGACCGCGCCGAGTCCGAGCGCCGTCCAGGCGACCCACCCCGTCCGGCGAGCGGTCGGCGCGACGGGGCTCGGCGTCGCGGACGTCGCCATCTGGTGCGAGGTCGTGGCGGCGGCCGGCGGCGGGGGAATCGACGAGAGGGCCGGGACCGACAGCATGGTGGGCGCCAGCGGTATGGGCGGAGCCCCCGAGGGGACCGCGGGGACCGACGGCGACGATCCGGTCCCGGTCGGCTGCGCGACGCTCAGCGGCGCGAGATTCGGGGTTCGAGAAACTGACCGACTGCGAGACCGCGATTGCCCGCTCGACCGCCGCGCGCGCGCGCTTCGGCGCGTACGGCAGGAGCGCGATTGCGACCTCGGCGGCGCTGGAGTAGCGCTGCGCGCGGTCCTTGGCCATGCAGCACGCGACGATGTCGGAGAGCGCGGAGGGGACGTCGGCGAGCAGCTCCGAGAGGCGGGGCGTGGGTCTCTCCAGGATGGCGGCGATGAGCTCGGGGAGCGTCTGCTCGCCGCTGTAGGCCGTTCGGCCGGAGAGGACCTCGAAGAGCGTCGCCCCGAGCGACCAGATGTCGGTCCGATGATCGACGGACGCGGTCGAGCGGAGCTGCTCGGGAGACATGTAACAGGGGGACCCCATGATGCTCCGCGTGGAGATGTTGGAGCCGCCCGCCCCGCCGAGCGCGGGCGCGAACTTCGAGATGCCGAAGTCGAGGATCTTGATCGCCTGCCACCCCGGCGCGCGATTGACGAGGAAGAGGTTCTCCGGTTTGATGTCGCGGTGCACGATGCCGCGCGCATGGGCCTCGGCCAGCCCCTCGCACGCCTGGATGACGTATTCGGCGGCGCTCGGCACGTCGAGACGACCTCGGCTCCGGACGACGGCCCCGAGGTCCTGCCCCTGCAGGTACTCCATGACGATGTAGGGTGTCCCGTCGTCGGTGATGCCGAAGTCGAGGACGCGCGCCACGTGCTCGCTCTTGAGCTTTGCGGCTGCCTTGGCTTCCTGGGTGAAGCGCGCCAGGGTCTCGGGGTCGCCGACCGCGTGCTCGCGCAGGAACTTGAGCGCGACCGGCTCGTCGAGCTGCAGGTGCGTGGCCGCGACGACGACCCCCATCCCGCCCTCGCCGAGAACACGGTCGATGCGAAACTTACCGGCGACGATCTCTCCCGGTTGCACCCGCTGGGAACGGGAGCCCGGAGAGTCCGGCAACGGGCCGCCTTGTGACATGCGCGATTCTGCCACTCTACCATCAGCGTCCGCCCCCAAAAATGCATCTTTGATGCGCTCTCGAGGGCATGCGCCTAGAGAAAGAACCCCGCGGCTCCTCCGGCCAGCGCGGCGACGACGGCCAGGGCGACGGCGAGAATCATCGGTCCGCGGGCGGGCTTGGCGGCCGGCGCCGCCGCGGCGGGCGGGTGCGATCCGCGGGAGGCGGGGTGGGCGGCGTCGCCGGCACCGGTCAGGAAATCGTTTCCCGGTGCGCTCTCGTTCTCGAGCATCGTGACGTCGGACAAGTCGGCGAAGCCGGCGGCGGGCGCCACGGCCACCGACCCGCTCGCAGGAGGCGGGAATCCGCCGGACGAAGAGTCGTCTTGTGTGATGGTGGACGGGGCGGGCTCCTCGGCCAGGATCGCGGCGATGGCCGCGAGCACGGGGCTCGGCGCGACCGCGCGTGCCATGCACTCCTCGGCCGAAGAGTAGCCGCAATCGTCGTAGAGCCTCTGCGACTCGATGTCTTCGAGGCCCACGCTCACCGATTCGGCGAGCGTGCGAAGGCGCTCCTCGAGCAATCTCAGGCCCGCGAGCGACTGCGAGAGGACCCCGAGGCCCTGGATGCGGCGCGCACGTTCGTCGGTCGGGCGAGCCTCGCCCTTGCGGCGCCGGCCGCCGCGCCCTTCCTTGCGCGGCTCGTACGCGGGCCGCGAGACCGCCATGCGCATGCCGCGGAGCATCGACGAAGGATCCAGGAGGCGGTCCTCCATCTGCTCGAAGGACGCGAAGCCCGCGTCCTCGTAGATGCGCTGGGTGTCGAGGGAGTGAAAGAGCCGGTCCGACTCGGTGAGCACACCGAGGATGTCGTCCTCCAGCTCCTGCAGTGCGCGGACCGCCGACACCAGAGTACTCGCCGGACCGCTCGCAGGCGGTGAGGACGGCACGGAGTGAAGCTCCCTCGCAGGGGCGAACGGCGTGACGTTGCTGTTTCGCGCGGCCGATGTCATCGGGGCTCCCGGCACTCCGAGAGAGTGCCTTCACCGCGAAGAACGGCCTTTACGGCGGAACCTTGACCGGAGTTACGTGACGTTCACGGACGCGGCGGGCGAGAACCGTCGATGGTCGAGGACGACCTGCGCCCCCACGCGATGCTCGAGGTCGATGACCAGCGGCGCCAAAAGATTGGCGACCAGACGTGACGGCCCGTTGGCGGCCACGACGACCAGCACCGTGATGTCGTGCGAGCCGAGGCCCGCGTCGTTCGCGAGCTCCGGCGGTGACGGCTCGGGGTAGGCCGGGCCGAAGCTCGCGCCCTCCATCACGGGGAAGGCGAGCTCCGGAAAGTCCAGCGACTGCAACCAGGCGACGTGCGTGCGCGCGGCGCGCGGCTCGAGCAGCACGAACCGCTTGGCGTCAGCGAATCCGAATAGTCCGTTGGGGAACGCGACGGCACCCCCCTCATCCACTTCGATCTCGCCGAAGCGAGTCCCATTCAGGCGAATCACGTGCCCTCTCTTTCCTCGTTCTGTTCGTCTTCCAGAAAATCTTCGGTGCTGCCGGCCGCGCTCGCGTTGGCCTGGGCGATGGCGTCGTGCACCTCGCCGCGCAGGACGCTCACGCCCGGCGGCGCGCTCACCGCGAGGCGAACGCCCCGCCGCGTCACGGCGGTGATGATGATCTCGACGCCCCCGCTGACGACGATGCGCTGGCCGATTCGCCGTTGCAGAATCAACATGATGGCCCCCGCGAGGAAGAGAGCAGCTCAGCCAAGGTTCGCTCCCGCGAGCGAGACCGACAGGATCTGCTTGGTGACGGAGAGCGATTGCTCGTACGCGACCTGCGCCTCTTGCAGCTGCGAGAGCGTGGACGCGGCGTCGGCATTCTGCTCGTTGGCCTGGGCCACTTGAAGCTGCGTCAGTGCGCTCGACATGACGGTTCCTGCTGATTGCAATCTTGTGCGCTCGTCCCGGCGTCGATCCTCGCCGCCTCGACCTGCGTGCGCGACGCGTCGATGGCGGACAGTGTGCCTTGAACCCCCGCCTGGTCGTTGCTGGTGAGCGCGGCTTGCAGCGCCTGCGCGACGGCGAAGACGTTCTGCCCTCCGGCCGCCGTGAACGCGTTCGCGCCGCTCGCGTTCGAGACCGCGAGCACGCCGTTGGCGATCTCGACGTGGGTCATGCCGGCGTTGCCGGAGAAGTTGCCGCTCGCGTCGAAGGGCGGAGTATCCGTCTTCGTCCCTCCGAAGAGGTAGCCGTTGGCGCCCTGCGTATTGGCGAGCGACACCAGCTGCTGCTGCAGCGAGGCGACCTGCGTGGCCGCCGCCGAGCGCGCCGCCGCGGTCATCGTCCCGCTCGCGGCCTCGACGGCGATCTGCTTCATCTGCACGAAGATGGTGTCCGCCTGATTGAGCGTGCTCTCGGCCAGACTGAGGTCTCCGCCCGCGCGCGACGTCGCGGAGCTTCGCGCTTGCAGAATGCCCATCTGGGCGGTGCGCTCGGTGATTGACGCGTACGCCGCCGGGTCGTCGGAGGGCTGCGATACCCGCAGCCCGGAGGACGCCACTTGCGACAGCTGGGTCAATTGCTGCGCGGCGTTCGCGTCGGCCTCGAGGGCCGTGTTCAGGCGCATCGCATCGGTGACTCGCATGGCGTCTCCCTCAACCCGTGATGTTCAGTACGGTCTGCATCAGACCGTCGATGATGTGCAGCACCTGGGTGGAGGCCTGGAACGCCTGCTGAAACTGCGTGAGGTTCGTCATCTCCTGGGAGAGAGAGACCCCGCTCATGCTGCTGTTCAGGTTCTCGGCCTGCGTGACCGTGTCGGCGCGGGTGGAAGCTTCGGTGGTCGCGGCGGCGGCCGCGGTGCCCAGCTGCGCGGCGATGGTCGCGAACCCGGCCGCGGGAGTGGCCGCGGAGCCGAGCGGGGCGGAAGCGAGCTGCGAGAGGGCGATCGCGGCGTCGTTGCCGCCCGGTACGTCCTGGGCGTTGGCCGCCGCGGCGACGAACTCCGGATGGCCGACCATCGACGAGTCGACCGCGAAATTGGCGGCGGCGCCCGCCACCTGCGCGGGGGGCGCGAAGAGCGGCCGACCGGTGTTCCCGTCGAGACCGTAGCCGCTCGCGTGAACCGTGTTGACGGCGTTCGCGAGGTTGTACGCGAACTGATCGAGCTGCGAGGCAGCGCCCGCGATGTCGGTGTCGCGAGCCTCGCGCAGGCCGCCGAGCGCGCCCTGGGTGATTCCGGACGTGATGTCGTTGCTGGCTCCGCCTGGGGAAGTCGCGGAAATCTGCAGCGCGCCGGAGGCGTCGACGTTCACCGTGACCGAGGAGGCCTGATTGCCCGTCACGAGCGCGGCGCCCCCCGCGAGGATCGTCTCGCTTCCCGAGGGATTGGCGACCACCGTGGCGCCCATCTGATCGGCGAGGTCCGTCGTGAGCTGATCGCGCCGGTCGCGCAGGTCGGGCGCCTGGTCTCCGCCGGCCTGCGCCTGAGCGATGCTCGCGTTGAGCTTCGCGATCTGCGAGAGGTCCGAGTTGATCTGCGTCGCGACCCCCTGGGCCTGCGTGAACATTTGCTCGCGCTGCTGCGCGAGGTCGCTGGCCGTCGTGGAGATGCTCTGCGAGAGCTGGGTCGCCTGCGAGAGCACGGCCGCACGGGCGGACGGATCGCTCGGATTGGCCGAGAGCGCCGTGAGTGACGAGAAGAACGCGGAGAGCTGGTCGCTGACGCCGCCGCCGCCTTGCGGGGCCAGGGTCGTCTGCGCCTGACTGAGGGCGCCGCTGCGTGAATCGGCGGCGCCTTTCAACCCGTGTTGCTGCGTGACCTGGGCAAAGGTGAACGCGTCGAAGGACCGCTGGATGCCGGCGACGTCGACCCCGCCGTCGTTTCCCGGCATCACGGCTTGCGACTGGATCTCGGCCGACCGCCGGACGTAGCCCGGCGTGCTGACGTTCGCGACGTTCTGGCCGGTGACGCTGAGGGCCTCCTGCTGCGCCATGAGCGACTCGCCCATGACGTTGAGAAGCGAAGTGAGCGCGCTCACGTCAGCCCCTCACGGACAGCGTTCGTCGTTGTCCCTCGCTCGGCAACACACACGCGGACGTCGCGCTGTGCTCGGCGCGCGCGACGCACACGGCGTCGCGCAGGACGTCGCGCGCGTGCGCCAGCAGAACGCCGTTGTGCCGCAGCGCCGGCATCAGCGCTCCGAACGCGCTGACGTCGGCCTGCGACAGGGGGCCCTTCGCGTCGCGCAGCCGCAGCGCGAGGGATTGCTTGCGACCCGCTAGGTCGAAGACACGAGCTCCATCGAGCTCGAGGATCGCTTGGCGCTCCTCTTCGAGGAGATTGCGCAGTTCCGCGATCGTGTCTTCGACCATACCCTCCTACCCTCCTTCGACGAGCCTCTTCGCGATAGCCTGCGGATCCACCTTGAAGGTGCCGTTCTCGATGGAAGCGCGGAGCTTGCCGATCTTCTCGGTCTCCGCAGCCGCGGCCGACTGGTCGGCCAGCTTCTGCGCTTCGGCGGACAGCGTGACCTTTTCGCCCGACGGACTGCCCGCGGCGGGTTGCCCGCCCGCGCCGCCCGTCTTCGGGGATTGCCCGGCCGGAACCTTCTGTCCGGTCGATTCCACCGAGCGTTCGTTCAGCTTTCCGTAGATGTCCGTAATTCGCATGAGTCTCTATGCCTCTGGCTGCCTCTAACGGCGCTCGCAGCGAAACCTTTAGCCTCCCGAATGTCCGGAGGGTCCACGCGTTTGCGGGGTGGCAGGCGAGAGCGCCTGCTCGAGGCGGCGGGCGAGCCCCAACCCCCCCGCTTTTTCGACCCCGGTGGCCAGCGCGTCGATGCTCATGTCCGCGTACCCACCTTTGGCCTCACCGCCCATTTTCGCGGCTGGCGAGGAGCTGCTTGATGAGAAGCGACTCGAACTCCTGCGCGGCCTGCTTCAGCTTCTGCACCTTGTGCGCACTTGCGCCGCCATCGGCGGCGGTGACGGGATGCGCGGGGGCGGTGAGTCCAGGTACGGCTGCAATCGGGTTGCTCATTCGACCACCACCTCCGCTTCGAGGGCTCCTGCACCGCGAAGAGCTTGCAAAACGCTGGCCATCTCGCGCGGCGAAAGACCGAGGGAGCTGAGGGCCGACGCGACGTCGGCGAGGGTGGGCGCGGCGGGGACGTACACCATCGAGCGATTGCCCTCGGTCGTCTCGATTTCGCTGTGCGGCACGACGGTCGTCGTCCCCTGGGCAAATGCGTTCGGCTGGGACACCGTCGGCGTCTCCTTGACCACGATTGTCAGCGTCCCGTGCACGACGGCCACGGGGCGCAGCCGCACGTCGCCGCCGGCGACTATCGTCCCGGTCCGCTCGTTGACGACGACCCGCGCCGCCCGGACCGACGTGACCTCGAGGTCCTCCAGCGCGGCGACGAAGTCGACGACGCGCGTGCCGTAGTCTTGCGGGATGCGCACGGCGACGATGCCGCCGTCGGGCGCGCTCGCGGCGCCGTTGAACTTCTTGTTCACCGCCTCGACGATGTGGGAAGCCACCGAGAATCCAGGGGTGCGAATCTCGAGCTGCAAGACGCCGTCGTTGACGATTGACGTGGGCACCTCGTGCTCGACGAGCGCCCCCTCCGGGATGCGACCCGCGGTGGTGACCCCGCTGCGAACGTTGCTGCCGCTCTTGCCGGCCACCCCGAAGCCGCCGACGAGCAAGCTGCCCTGCGCGACCGCATAGGTGCGCTGGTCGGCGCCCTTGAGCAACGTCTGCAGGAGCACTCCGCCCGAGAGGCTGCGCGCATTGCCGATTGAGGAGACCGTGACGTCGATCTTCATCCCCGGCTTGGAAAACGCGGGCAGGTCCGCGGTGACGGTGACCGCCGCGACGTTTCGCAGCAGGAACTGCTGCATCATGTACTGCTGCGGCTCGACCTGGACGCCGAGCCTGCGCAGGAGCGAAAGCACGGCCTGCTGCGCGATGGGAACGGTGAGGTCGTCGCCGGTGCCGGAGAGGCCCGTGACCAGCCCGAAGCCGACGAGCTGATTGTCTCGCGCGCCGGCGACGTCCGTCAGGTCACGCAGGCGCTCCGCCCGGGCGCCGGTCGACCAGAGGCCGACGACGGCGAAGACGACGGCCACGACGGAGAGGAGCTTGCGCGGGTTGGGTGTCACGGGCATCTCACAGCGGGTTTAACGTGTCGAACAACCGGCCCAGCCATCCCTTGCGCTGCTGGTCTGCCAGGTCGCCGCGCCCGGTAAACTCGATCTGCGCGTCGGCGATGCGCGACGACGAGACCGAGTTGTCCTGCGCGATGTCGGTGGGGCGGACGAGTCCCGACAGATAGAGGTGGTATTCCTCGTTGTTGATGAGCACGACCTTCGTCCCCTCGACGAAGAGGTCGCCGTTCGGCAGCTCCTTCACGATTCGCAGCGCGACGGTGCCCGAGAGCTGACCCGCGCGCTCGGTCGTCCCCGCGCCCTTGAAATCGGACTGGTTCATGATGTTGACGAGCTGCGTCGGATCCATGCTCGGGTACGCCTTCTTCAGCGCGGGCACGATCCCGAGCAGCGCCGTCACGCCGGCGGTCGCGGTGCTGTCCTTGCTCAAGCTCGTGTTCGAGTCGCCCTGGGCGTTGGCGTTCTCGTTGATCTGAACGACGACGAAATCGCCGACGCGCTTGGCGCGCGTGTCCTCGAGAAAGCCCGGCGTCGCCTCGCTGAAGAGCGAACCTGTCGTCGGCTTCGCGGACGCCTCTTTCTGGGCGTACTTGCCGGAAGCGTACACGCGCTCGCGCGGCGTGAACGGCTGGACGTGCCGCGGGGCGCACCCGGCGAGGGCGGCGCCGAGCAGAATCGCCGGAATGGCGGCGCGAGCGCTCGCCCTCATCGGGGCGACTCCAGGGCGATCGCTTCGTCCCTTCCGACGAGCCGCGCGCGCACGGTGTGGCCGGAGAGCCGAACCTGAACGGGAAGCGGATTGCCGACGTCGGCGTCGGTCTCGGCGGTCGCGGGGACTCGTACTTCGATGAGGTCGCGGCGAACGACCAGCGTGAGCGCGGTGCCTCGCGGCGCGTCGAAGACGGCGGCCTCCGCGGTGACGGCCAGGGCTACGGGTACGGCGATGCGGGCGAGCGGCTCGCGCTCGGCGCTGAGGAACGTGACGACGGCCGTCGTCGCAAAGGACCCTACCCTCTTCGGAGCCCGAGGCATCTGCACGTCGACGCTCGTCCATCCGTCCGCGACGTCCACCGGATGGTCGATGCGGACCGCGTCTATCGAGATGCCACGACGCAGATTCTTGGTGGCCAGCGCTCCACGCACGAGGGCGTCTACCTCGGCAGGGGCCAGACGCTTGGTCTTGCGCACGACGCGCACGGCTTGAGGCACGTCGCGACCGACGGGCAGCTGCCGCGCGTCGAGCGCCGCCACGATTTCGTCGCGCGTCACCAGTCGCGCGGCGCCGGCCACCGGGGAGGGGCCGAGGTCGAGCGACGCGATCGAGGAGTCCGCGCCCGGCATGACGTCCGCGAGGTGAATGCGCGTTCCCGCGATCGTCACCTGGCGCGGCGCGGCCGCATTCGAGGGCGCGGCCGCCGAGAGGGCCCCGGCGACGATCAAGGTGGAGAGCAGCGGACGGAGGATCATCTGGTTCTGCGTGGCGTTGCGGAGCATCTCGTCCGCCGCCGAGATGACCTTCGAGTTGATCTCGTACGCGCGCTGAGCGCGAATCAGCGCGACCATTTCATTCACGACGTCGACGTTCGAGCCCTCCACCGCGCCCTGCATCAGGGTGCCGCGACCGTCGGTGCCGGGAGAGCCGGTGATCGGCTCTCCGCTGGAGGCGGTCGGCGTGTAGAGATTGTGACCGTCCGCTTCCAACCCATTGGGGTTCGGGAAGTTGGTCAGGGTGATCTGACCGACGTTGTTTTTGGCCGTCGAACCGGGCTGCACGACGCTCACGGTGCCGTCGGCGGCGATGCTCACGGACGTCGAGTTGTTCGGGACCGTGATCGGAGGCTCGAGGGGGAAGCCGTCGGCCGTCGTGATGCGCCCCTGCGAGTCGAGCTGAAACGAGCCGGCGCGCGTGTACGCGAGCGTCCCGTCCGTCTTGCTGACGGCGAAGAAGCCCGAGCCCTCGATGGCCAGGTCGAGCGGGTTGCTCGTCTGGTTGATCGACCCCTGGCTGAACGACCGCGTGGTCGCGACGACGCGCACACCGGTTCCTACCTGCGAGCCCGTCGGCACGACCGTGCCGTCGGCGTTCTGCGCGGACGAGCGCGTGTCCTGGTAGAGCAGGTCCTCGAAATGCGCGTCCTGGTGCTTGTAACCAGTGGTGTTCGCGTTGGCGAGGTTGTTCGCGATGGTGTCGAGCTGCGTTTCCTGCGCGGCCATCCCCGTTGCAGCCACATTCAGAGATCGGAACATCGCGGTGGTCCTTTGCGGTCGCAGTTGCGACGGCAAAGACGGTTGCGAGTTCGATGCCAGCGTCCGGGGCGGTCCGCGCGTGGGGCCAGCCCACGGGAAGGCGGTCGTACGGCGCCCGCGCCGTCATGGGCCTGACAGGGCGTCAGTCGGCCGTCGCGTCGGAGGGGGAGTCGGTCGCCCCGTCCGCGCAGCCCACGCAAGCGTCGCCGCCATCCTTGGCGCCGCCGCTGTCGGAAGGGCTGGCCGCCTCGAGGGCGCCGCGGTCCTCGCCCGTATCGACGGGCGCGTCCACGGACGCGGCTTCGGCGACGCCGGAGTCGGCCGGCTTGGTCCCGCTGTCCCCGGTGCTTGCCGGCCCGGGAGGAGGGACGCACCGCCCGGAAGCGCATGTGAGGCCGTCGGCGCAGTCGCTGAACCGCAGGCAGTCCTGCGAGGGACCGCAATGCAGCGCGAGGCCCAGCCCGAATACGAAGGATCCGATGAGGGCTGTTCGCCTACAGGTCGACACGGATGCCTCCTTGAAGACGCATTTGCCAAATCACGACGCCGTCGGGCAAGTCGGCGCCGAGAAAATAGAAGTCGCCCTCCGGTCCGAGCTCGATCGTAGCTTTCTTGGAGAGGGGCAGGCGGTAGACGAGCCCCGCGCAGGCGCCGTAGATCGACGACGGCGCCAGCATCCCGAGGATCCCGACCTCCAGCCGAAAGTGGTCGCCGGCGGCCCGCGCGTACCGCAGGTCGGCCCCGAGGGCGCTGCGCGGCTGGACTTCCGCGAGAAGGCCGAACTCGAAGATGTCGTCGGGGGCTTCGTCGATGCGCAGGTCTGCGCCCAGCCGGAGCCGAGTCCGCGTCAGGCGCGCGCCGATGCTGCCGCCACCCTCGAGCCCCGACGACACGCTCGCGTCGGCCCCGATGAGATACTGCTGCGCGTGCGCCACCGCCGGCGCCGCCGCGAGGGCCAGGCCGAACGAGGTGGCGAGGAGGGCGCGAAGGAACGTCACGGTTTGCCCTCGGCGCTCTCGGCGTCCGGGACCGCGAGCACCGTGATGACGAGATCGACTCGCCGGTTCTGCTTTCGGCCGTCTTCCGTGGCGTTCGAGGCGACCGGGCGGAACTCGCCGTAGCCGGCCACCGCCACGCGCGAATCGGCGACACCCGCGCCGGCGAGAACCTGCATCACCTCGATGGCGCGCGCCGTCGAGAGCTCCCAGTTCGATCGGAAGCGGCCCTTGTTGATCGGGACGTTGTCGGTGTGGCCCTCGACGCGGACCTCGACGCTGCGCTCCTTGAGCTCCGGAGCGATCACCTTGAGCGTCGCCACGCTGGCGTCCTTCACGCGCGCGTCGCCGGTGTCGAAGATCACGCTCTCCGGGAGCCGGAGGACGAGCTCGTGGCGATGCTGGATGATTTGAAGCCCCTGCAGCGCCTCGTTGTTCTGCGCGATCTTGAGGAGGGCGGCTCGGAGGCCGTCGAGCTCGGCGACGCTCGGCTGATCGCCGGGGGAGCTGGACTTGTCGTCCGGGACCTTGCCGCCGCTCATCAGGCTCTCGCCCTGCAGGGGCAACAAGGTGATTCCGACGGCCTTCGAGAAGGCCTCGGTGAAGCGGCCCAGCCGCTTCGAGTCCACCTGGGAGACGGCGAACATGACCACGAAGAAGGCGAAAAGGAGGGTGATGAAGTCGGCGTAGCTGATGAGCCATCGCTCGTGGTTCACGTGCTCGGGATGCTTTTTCTTGCGCATGGCTGGCTCACGCAGCCCGAGCTTCGTTCAGCGCCGCGCCTTCGTCCTTCTTCTTGGGGTCCTTGTGGTGGATGAACTCGCTCAGGCGCTCGCGCACCAGCTTGGGGTTCATGCCCTCCTGGATGGCGAGCACCCCCGTGAGCATCAGCTCCATGCGCTGTACGCCGTCGCGGAAGGCGAGCTTGATGCGCCCGCCGAGCGGCAGAAAGATGATGTTCGCGATGGCGACGCCGTAGATGGTCGCGACGAAGGCCGCGGCGATGCCGTGTCCGACGGCGTTGATGTCGCTCAGGTTGCTCATCACGTGGATGAGGCCGAGCACGGCGCCGACGATGCCGACGGTGGGACTGTAGCCACCCGCCGCTTCGTACACCTTGGCCGCGTCCTCCCCCTGCTCCTCGTAGTGGCCGATCCCAATCTCCATCGTTTGCCGCAGGGACGTCGAGTCCGCGCCGTCGATGGCCATGAGAAGCGCCTTCGCCAGAAACGGGTCCGACGCCGACCCCGCGACCTTCTCCAGCGCGAGGATCCCGTCGCGGCGGGCGCGGTTGGCGTAGTCGACGATCTCGTCGACCAGCTTCACCGGGTCTCCGCCCGGCTTCTTGAATGTCAGGCCGGCGGCGCGCAGCGCCCCCATACAGGTAGAGGTGGGAAACTGGACGAGCACGGCGCCGATGGTTCCGCCGACGACGATGAGGGCGGCCGGACCTCCGAGGACGGAGCTGAAGTGGCCTCCCTCGAGCATGTTGCCAAAGAGGATGGCGAACAGCGCGACGACCATTCCGATGATCGGTCCGGGGCTCATCAGACTCCTCCTCTCGGGCGCACGGAGGGTGGTCTTTCGCTGGCCTTCCTCACCAGGGGAATGGTGGTGACGCGGGGCGGGTCGCCCTCGAACGCCCCGAGGGGATCGGCGCACGGATCGACCATGCGAATCTCCCGGCGGTATTCGACGACGACGGCGATGAGCTCGTCGAGCGTCTCGCGCACGATGATCTTCTCGCCGCCGATGAGAAAGAGCGTCGTATCGGGGGTCGCGTCGACCCACCCGATGTGGTCCGGATTGATGGCAACGATGTGGTTATTAAGGCGCGTCAGCTTGATCACGTACGAGGCCTCCTCGGGCCTTGCGTACCGGCGGCGCGTGGCAGCACGGGTAGCCGGTCAGCCTCGGGCTCAGCAACTGGTGGGCCAGCTACCCGCCCAGCGTTGGCACGCGACGTGATGAGAGAGCGCGCGGAGGCCGTGATGGGAATCCTCGATTCGGTCGAAGCGCTGCGAGGGTCTTTGGACTACCACCTGGCTCGTCACAACCTGCTGACCGCCAACCTCGCACATGCGGATACGCCCGGCTTCAAGCCGCTCGATCTGCAGCGAACCGGCGCGTTCGAGGGTGCGCTTCACGCGGCCCTGGAGACGACGTCGCCTGGCCACATCGGGGCGCCGACTTCGTCGGCGAGCGGCGAGACGTGGAAGGTCGTGCAGGACGCGGCGGCCCAGCCCACGAGCAACGACGGCAACGCCGTGAGCCTCGATCGCGAGGCCGTGAAGATCGCAACGAATCAGCTGCGGTACGACACGATAGCGTCCCTGGTGCAGGGCCAGCTGTCGGGCCTCGAGTGGGCAGTCAACGACGGGAGGGGCGCATGAGCGGCGGTCCGCATTCGGTGAGCGGCGTATTCAGCGCGATGGAAGTCGCGGCCTCCGGGCTGACGGCCGAGCGAGGGCGCATGAACGTGATCGCGAGCAACCTCGCGAATGCACGCACGACGCGCGGCGCGGACGGCCAGCCGTACCAGAGGCTCGACCCCGTGTTCGTGGCCCGCCCGGTCGCCCCGAACAGCTTCGATCCGGTTCTCCGGAACGTCCGCGAAGTGCAGCTCGCGGGCGTGCAGCCGGACGCCACCCCGGGGGAGCTGGTGTACGACCCCGGCCACCCCGACGCGAATGCGCAGGGGTACGTGCAGTATCCGAATGTCAACGTGGTGACAGAAATGGTCAACCTGATGACGGCATCCCGCGCGTACGAGGCGGGGGTGACGTCGATCGAGTCGCTCAAGGCCATGGCGCGGTCCGCGCTGAAGATCGGCCAGTAGCCATGACCATCGCCCGCATCGAAGGACTGGCTCCGCTCGCCCCCCCCGAGGGCATCGGCGGCATCGAGCCCCTCACGAAGCCCGGAGAGGCCGGCGGTGCGACGGGTGCGACGTCGTTCGAGGGGCTCCTCGGAGCTGCCATCCATCAGGTCGACCAGAGCGACTTCGAGGCCAGCCAGAAGGTCCAGGCCCTCGCCGCCGGCCGCATCGACGATCTTCACGGAACGATGATCGCCGTCAAGGAAGCCGACATCTCGATGAAGCTGGTGGGAACCGTGCGTAACAAGATCCTCGATGCTTTCCAGGAGCTTTGGAAGACCAGTGTCTGACGACAAGCCCTCCGCCGCACACGCCTCCCCCCGATGCCTGCGTGGCTCGCCACGCCGCTGGCGCGCGTCCGCGCGTTTTACGCCGCATTGCCGCGAGCGCTGCGCATCCTGGGCATCACGACGACGGCCCTCACGCTCCTCTTCGCCGGCGGCCTGGCATTCGAGAGAGCGAGCGAGCCCTACACCGCGCTCTTCGCGCAGCTCGACCACGAGGACGCCGCGGCCATCCTGACCAAGCTCAAGGAAATGAAGGTGCCCTATCGGATCGGCGCCGACGGCTCGTCCGTCGAGGTGCCCGAGTCGCGCGTGCGCGAGCTTCGTCTCGAGCTCGCGGGCGCGGGCCTTCCACGGGGAGGCGGCGTGGGCTTCGAAAGCTTCGACAAGATGCGGCTCGGCGCGACGGATTTCGAGCAGCGCGTCCTCTATCGGCGCGCGCTGGAAGGGGAGCTCGCGCGGACGATCGGGACGATAGGAGCCATCGAGTCGGCTCGCGTGCACCTGGTATTGCCCGAGAAGTCGGTCTTCATCACGCACAGCGAGCCCGCTTCGGCGTCCATCGCGCTGCGGCTGCACGGCGGGCGCGCCCTGGGGCCCTCGGAGGTCGCCGGCATCGTGCACCTGGTCGCCTCGGCGGTTCCAGGGCTCGAGGCGGATCGGATCACCGTGGTCACGACCGACGGCACGATGCTTCATCACCCCCGGAACACCCACGGCGGTGGAGATGAAGGAGACGACGACGACGTGCGCACCGCGGCGCACTCGTACGAGTCGTCCCTGGAGGACCGCGTACGGGCGATGCTCGAGCGCGTGGTCGGACCGGGACACGCCGACGTGCGCGTGACCGCGGACCTGGACCCCGCTCACGTGGAGCATCTCGAGGAGCACTTCGATCCGAGCAAACAGGTGCTGCGGAGCGAGGAGCAGTCGGTCGAGCACACGTCAGGCGAGGGCGAAACGTCGGTCTCCGGCGTGCCGGGGGCGGAGAGCAACCTTCCCACGGGTGTTGCCAAGGGCGGCACCCCGCCGCCGGCGAAGCCCGCGGCGTCCGCGGCGCCCGCCGGCTCGGCGGCACCGTCGGCGTCCTCGGCCCTGGCGGCCGCGGCGCCCCTGCCGGGCGGCTCGGTTCGCGAGTCGCACACGCGCAACTACGAGATCGATCACGTCACGGAGAAGCGCGTCGTGGCCGGGGGTTCGCTCCGGCGCTTGACCGTGGCTGTGGTGCTCGACGGCCTCAAGACGGGCGCGGGGCAGGTCCCGCGCGCACGCGAGGAGCTCGACAAGCTCGCGCTGCTCGTGCGCAGCGCCTCCGGCGCCAGCGAATCGCGCGGCGACGTCGTCACGGTGGAATCGATACCCTTCGTCGTCGCCGAAGCGGAACCCACGGTGAGCGTGGCCAGCCCGGCCCTTCTCGCCAATCGGCTCGAGATGGCGCGGCGATGGGCGCCGTTTGCGCTCGGCACGCTGCTGATACTCACATTCGGGCTCGTGATGGCCAAGCGCCGCCCTCGAGCCGACATGGGGGACGGTCCCCTGCAGCTCGCGGGAGCCATGTCGCCGGCCACGCTCGACGGCGCGCTGCAACCGATGCTCGACTCGGGAGACTTGCGGGCACGAGCACACGCCCGCGCGACGCAGGACCCCGCGACCGCAGCGCTGGTCTTGCGGTTCTGGCTGGGGACCTCCGCGCCCGACACGCACGGCTCGAAGTCGTGACCTATCGGGCGGTCGGGGCCTAGGCGAAGCGTAGGCACTCCGCTTGCTCAAGCACCAGCCGTGATCACGAACGCCGAAAAGGCGGTCCTCTTCCTCCTGTCGCTCGACGAGCAGGTCGCGGCCAACATCGTGCGCGAGCTCGGAGATGCCGAACTGCGGAAGCTGAGAGCCGTCGCCTCCACGATGCACGAGGTGCCTGGTGGGGCCCTCGACGAGACGTTTCGCGACTTTCTGCAGCGTTCCACGAGCGCCGTCGCCGTGCCGCGCGGGGGTCTGCCGTACCTTCGCCGCCTGTCGGCGGGGGCCCTCGGCGAGCAGGCCGCGCGTGAGATCTTCGAAGACGGCGTGACCAGTCCCCTGGCTCGCCTCGAGGGAGCTCCCTCGGAGGCGGTGGCGGTCCTGCTCCAGCGCGAGCCGCCGCAGCTCGTGGCCGCGGTTCTGGCGCGCCTCGAGCCCTCGCGGGCCGCCGAGATCCTCGGCGCGATGCCCCAGGAGCGTCAATGCACCGTCATACGCCATGTCGGGACGATGACGGAGCTCCCGGCCAAGGTGCTGGAGGACGTCGCGAGCGCCCTCGCCAACGAGCTGCCCACCTCCGACGCCTCGACGCTGGTCAGCGTCGACGGCATCGCCAAGGCTGCCCAGATGCTGAACGCCGCCGGACGCGCGACGTCGGCTCCCATTCTGAACGCCCTCGCCTCTTCGGACGCCAAGCTGGCCGCGGAAGTGCAACAGGCGATGTTCACGTTCGAAGACCTACACAGGCTCGACCAGAAGGCGATGCGCGACCTTCTGCGCGAGGTGCAGACCGAGCGCCTCGCTCTGGCGCTCAAAGGAGCCTCGCAGCCGCTCCTCGACACGGTGTTCGGAGGGCTGTCCAGCCGCGCGGCGGATTTGCTCAAGGACGATCTGGAGCTCATGACCAAGGCCAAGAAAAAGGACGTCGAAGAGGCCCGAAAGGAAATCGTCGAGATCGCCCTCCGCCTCGAGTCCGAAGGTCGCATCGACCTCGGGAGGGAAACCGAATGAGCAGCGCGAAGCGACCCTACTCCGTGTTCGAGGCGTGGGCGCCGGAGGCACCCACGGTCTCGCAACGTCCCTCGTGGCTCGCGCGAAAGCGCACCTCCACGAGCCCCCCGTCGTCGGCGCCTTTGCCCCCCACCGAGGCCGAGATCGGCGAGCCGCCTAGCGCCATCGTGGAGCGTGAGTCGGCCGTCATCGAGAGGGCCCAGCCGTCTCCGCCGGCCGTGGACCTGGGGCTCGCCGCGGCGCTGGCGCAGCTTGCCGAAGAGAACGCAGCCCTTCGCGCGCAGGTCACCGAGATGGCCGCGACGATGGTCCGACTCCGCCGCGACGTGCTCGAATCGAGCGAACCCGAGCTCGTGAGCCTCGCGGTCGCGATCGCCGAACGCGTGATCGGCCACGAGCTCGGTGCCAACCCGGAGCTCGTGGTCGGTTGGGCGCGCGAGTCGATTCAGGCCCTCGCGGCCAAGGACGAAGTCGTGATCGCGCTGGCCCGGGACGTGGCGCAGCAGGTCCCGTCAGACGCCTGGAAGGCGCTAGACGTTCCGAACCGAACGACCACCGACGCCCAGCTTCCTGCCGGCACGATGGAGATCCGCACCCCCGAAGGGGTCATCGTCGACGGCGCTCCGGCTCGACTCGGCGCGGTCGTGGAGGCGCTCGGGCTCGCCGAGTCATGAGCACGTCGCCGCCCCTCCGAGTAGATTTGAGCGCTCACGTGCTCCGAGCACGCGCGGCGCCCAAGCCCTGCCCGGAGGGACGGGTGCGAGACGTGATCGGAGTCCTCGTCGAGGTGGAGGGCCTCGTCGCGCCGATCGGAGCGCAGCTCGAGGTGCGGGCGTCCGAGCAGAGACTCATTCTCGAGGTGATCGGGTTTCGTGAGGGCCGACTCCTGGCCGCACCGCTCGGCTCGACGACGGGCATCGTGCCGGGAGCCCGCGTTCGAATCGAGCCCGGTCGCCAGCGAGGTCCTCGTAGGCGACGCGCTGCTGGGTCGAATCGTGGACGCCTTCGGTCAGCCGCTCGACGGCCTGCCGATGCCGGAGCTCCCCGCCAGCGCCCCCTTGCAGGCCGCCCCCCCTGCGCCGTTCACGCGGCGCCCCATCGACACCGCGCTCGAGACACGCGTCCGCGCCATCGATGCGCTCCTGCCTCTCGGCAAGGGTCAGCGCATCGGCCTGTTCGCGGGTACCGGAGTGGGCAAGAGCACGCTGATGGGCATGCTCTGCCGGCACTGCGATGCAGACGTAATCGTCGTGGGGCTCATCGGCGAGCGCGGTCGCGAGGTCGGCGACTTCGTGCGCGGGGCCCTCGGCCCCGAGGGGCTCAAGAGAGCGGTCGTCGTCGCGGCTACGAGCGACATGCCCCCGCTCGTCCGTGCACGCGGGGCGCTGCGCGCGACCGCAATCGCCGAGTACTTTCGGGCCCAGGGCAAATCGGTTCTGCTTCTCATGGACTCCGTCACGCGCTACGCGATGGCGCTCCGCGAGGCGACGCTCGCCGCAGGCGAGCCCCCGCTCACCAAGGGGTACACACCCACCGTCTTCGCCGCGCTGCCGACGCTGCTCGAGCGGACCGGGAACGACGAGGGGGGCGGCTCCATCACGGCCGTCTACACGGTCCTCGTCGAGGGCGACGATCTCAACGATCCCATCGCGGACGCCGTTCGCGGCATCCTGGACGGGCACATCGTGCTCTCGCGCCGTCTGGCCGACCGGGGCCTCTTCCCGGCGATCGATCTCCTGCGGAGCGTCTCGCGATTGATTCAGGACATCGCGACCCCCGAGCACGTCCAGGCCACGGCGCAGGCGCGCGAGGCGCTCTCGACGTACGCCGAGGCCGCCGACTTGATCCAGATCGGAGCTTACGTCGCGGGGAGCGATGCGCGCGTGGACACCGCCCGGAGCATGGTCCCGCGCGTCGAGGCGGTCATTCGCCAGAAGCTCGACGAGTCCGTCGAGCGCAAGCTCGCCATCGCGATGCTCCGAACGGCTGTTGGAGGCAAGGCATGAACACTCAAACGAAGCGCGTCTCCCGATTGACCGAGTTGGCCGAGAGGCAGGTGAACTCGGCGCGGATGCTCGTTGCGAAGGCCGCCGAGACGGTGGCCCAAGCGCGCGCCGCCGCCGAGCGAAGCGCAGCCGAGTGGACCGAGGCCGCGGCGGGGTTTGGCTGCGGTGTGACCACCGCGCACGAGCTCGAAGAGCAGGCGAATCGCCTCCGCACGCTGCGGTTGCATGCGGATGTCGCGGCGCAGCGAGTCGAGAACGCGGTCACCGAGGAGAGGCGCTGCACTGCCGCGCTCGTGGAGGCGACGATGGACAAACGCAAACTGGAACGCTGGGGAGAGCGCCTGGACGAGCGAGAGCGCGACGCCGGCGCACGTGAGGAGCGGCGCACCGCCGACGAGCTGGCCGCGCGAACCATGCGAGGTCGACCGTGAACGTGGCGCATATGGTCCCGGAGACCTCGGCGAAGCCGAACGAGTCGCAGCCCGGCGCGTCGCAGCACGCATCGCAGGCCGGGGCCTCACAGCCCGGAGCCTCGCAGCCCGGCGCTACCGCACCGGCGACGAAGGCGGGCGGCGCGCCGCATACGTTCGCGGCGGCGCTTCACTCCGCACATGCCTCCGGTGCGAAGCGCGAGAAGAACGAGCCTGCGCCGGTGCCCGTGCCGGTGGCGATCCCCGCATGGATCGCCCCCCGACGACTCCGCAACTGCCGCTGACTCCTGCTGCGCCTGCCCTGGCGTCGCAGCCTGCCGCCGTTGCCGTTCCTCCGGGCGCCTTCGATTCGACCCTCGTCGCGGCCCCAGGGCAAGGCGGCGGCCCCGACGCCGGTCAGGCGAATCGTCTTCAAGGTGCGGACGTCCGTACGCTGCTCGCCAGCCTGGGGGTCGACGGCGATCCCACCTCGTCTTCCAACACGGCGAGCGGCACCGGCTCCACGGAGCTGACGGCCCTCGATACGGCGGCGGCCAGCGGCACGTCGACGTTGCTCGCGGCTGCCCCGCAAACGCTTCCGACTGCGCAGCTGGGCCAGCCCATCGTCGCCGCCGATTTCGCGCTGCCGATCGCTCCCGCCGCCGGTCCGGACGCCGTCGCTCGCGAGGCTATCGACGCGGCGCAAACCGCGCCGCTCACGCCCCCGTCGATCCTCGCGCTCGGCAACGCGGCGAAGGGAGCGCCCACCCGCGCCGAGTTGCGGCCGGGCGCGAGCCCGAGCGAAGCGCAGGCATCGCCCGTCCGGAGCGAAAGCCAGCCGGAGTGGGCATCGGCCGAACCTCGGCCGGCGCAGCCGCAGAACGAGTCGCAGCCCACCCAGCCCCAGAACGACCTTCAGCCACATCGTAGCTCGCCAAGGGTCGACGTCCCCTCGCAGGACTCGCCCTCCGCCTCTCCCGCCCCGGCGACGCCGGCAACGTCCTCGGGAGTTGCGGAGCGCGCTCCCCGAGCTGCCACCCGAGCCGTCGCGGATGCGTCCAACCAGTCGGCTGACAACTCGCCGTCGGCGGCCGGACCACGGCCGGTAGCCCTCGACGCCGGCCAACCGGTGCCCGCGGCCGGGAGCGCCGATGCCAAAGGGGTGACGGTCGTCAACGATTCGTCGGTGTCGGCCGCAGGGACCGCGCCCGAGCCCGGGCCGGCGCATGCTGCCGCGGCATCCGTGGCCAACCAGGCGGTCCTCCGCCGCGTCGCCTCGGGCGAGATCCAGGTCCCCGAGCTTGGGCGCATCGCCGTACGCGCGGAGGGCACGAGCGCGGCGGTCAACGTGGACGTCAGCGTCGAGCGGACCGAGACCCACGCCGCGCTCCACGCCTCGGCAGGAGCTCTCGCGGCGGATCTGCGGCAAGCGGACGTGCCGCTCGGGCAGCTCCGTCTCGAGCGCACAGGCTCGCAGGCCGCGCTTTCGGACAGCAGCACGGGTCACGGCGCGCAGGCGCAGGCGCACGCGAACATGCACGACTCGCGGCGGGACTCGCACTCTTCCGCCGAACCCGAGGACACCGACGACACGACCCCCACGCTCGCCGCGGGTCGGGTCCGGATCGTGCTCTAGCACCTGCCCATGACCTCACCCGTCCAGGGCGCCACCACGCCGACCGGCAACACGACGAACGCATCGCCCGGATCTGCCGTGGCGAGCGCTGCGACGCAGACGCTCGGACAGGACGCCTTCCTCAAGCTGCTGATGGCGCAGCTCTCGAATCAGGACCCCCTGAATCCGGTGCAGGGCACCGAATTCGTCACCCAGCTCTCGCAGTTCTCGCTGGTCGAGCAGTCGGTGCAGCAATCGACGTCGCTCGGGAGCATCAGCACCCAGCTGCAGGGGCTCTCGAATTCGAACGCGACGGCGCTCGTCGGCAAGACGGTCACCGTGAGCGGCAACGGGCTTGCGTATAACGGCGTGCTCGCCACCACGGGAAACGTGACCCTGGGAGGCGCGGCGCAGGCGGCGACCGTCTCGATCTCCGATTCGCAGGGGAACGTCGTGCGCACGATCCAGCTCGGATCCGAGCCGGCCGGACCGCTGTCGGTCACCTGGAACGGCCAGAACGACTCGGGCCAGCAGGAGCCGGCTGGCGCTTACTCGATGAACGTCAGCGCCACGGACGCGAACGGTCAGCCCGTTTCGGTCTCGCAGAACGTGACCGGAACGGTCACCCAAGTTTCGTTCAGCCAGGGCTACCCGCAGATCATCCTTTCTACGGGGACCGCGGTGCCTCTCTCGAACCTGATCAGCGTCGGCGGCAGCGCGAATCCGACGAATCCCTAGTACGCGCGGAGGAAAGTCATGTCCCTTCTCACAGCGATGAGCACCGGAGTCTCAGGCCTCGACGCGGAGAGCGATGCTCTCGGCGTCATCGGAAACAACGTCTCGAACGCCAACACCGTCGGCTTCAAGGAGTCGCGAGCGGTCTTCGAAGACGTGATGGGCTCCGCGATCGGCGCCCCCGATCCGGTCGGGGCCGGGGTCATGATGGGCAAGATTCAGCAGGAGTTCACCCAGGGCAGCATGCAGACGACGGGCAACCCGACGGACCTGGCGCTCTCGGGCGACGGCTTCTTCGTCGTACACGGAACCGTCGGCGGGCAGACCGGAGACTTTTACACGCGCGCGGGGCAAACCACGCTGAGCGCGAACGGCAACCTGGAGAACCCCAACGGGCTTCCGTTCCAGGGGTACGCGTACCTGCCGAACGGCCAGCTTTCGTCGCAGCTCCAGTCCATCAACATCCAGACGGCCGCGGTCCCGCCGAAGGTCACGAGCGAGATGACCGTCACGGCGAACCTCAACGCGAACGCGACGCCGCCCGCGAATCCGTGGGATCCGCAGAACCCGACGACCACGAGCAACTTCTCGACGGGAATGACCATCTACGACTCGCTCGGCAACGCGCACGCGGTGAACGTCTACTTCGACAACACGGGCCCGGGCGCGTGGGACTACCACGTGCTCGCGAACGGCAGCGAGGTCTCGGGCGGCACGGCCGGGCAGAACTCGGAGATCGCGACCGGCAGCCTGTCCTTCACGACGGGCGGCGCCATCCAGTCGATCACGCCGAGCGCGGGATCGGTCACGTTCAACGGCGCCAATCCCCAGAACCTCGCGCTCAACCTGGGCAGCCAGATCGCCAACGGGGGCACGGGGCTCGACGGCGTGACCCAGTTCGGAAGCCCGAGCAACATCTCGTCGCAGAGCCAGGACGGCTACACGTCGGGCGATCTCAGCGGCGTTTCGATCGACTCGAACGGAAACGTGAGCGGCACCTACACGAACGGCCAGACCATCCCGGTCGCGCAGCTCGCGGTCGCAAAATTCACTTCGAACGACGGCCTCTCACCCGCGGGACAGAGCCTGTGGGCCGCCAGCTCGACCTCGGGCCAGGCCGCTCTCGGCGCGGCCAGCAACGGCGGGCGAGGCGCGATCGTGCCGGGCTCCCTCGAGGGGTCGAACGTCGACATCGCGACGCAGTTCGTCGGCCTGATTCAGCATCAGCGTGCCTTCGAGGCGAACTCGAAGACGATCCAGACGGCCGATCAAATGCTTCAATCCATGATGCAGGTCATCCAATAAGCCCACGGCGGGACCCATGAGCGACGACACCCAAAAGAAGGGGCAGCCTGCCCCGAACGCGGCTCCGCCTCCGCCCTCCAAGGGCGGGGTCGGTCGCCTGGTGTTCCTGCTGCTGCCGGCGATCTTGGCCGGCGGCTCGGCGTTCGGCGGGGCGAAGATCGCCGGGGCGCATCGCTCCGCGCCGGCGGCGGCCGACCACGCCGAGCACCCGGCACCGCCCAAGCCGCCGGGGCCCACCCTCAGCGTCGACCCGTTCCTTCTGACCATCTCGGATGCGAACAAGAAGGCGCACCCGATGAAGGTGACCGTGGCCATCGAATTCGACTCCGCCTCCAAGGAAGGCAAGGAAGAGGGAATGAAGGAGCTGACCCCGCGAATCCGCGATTCCTTGCTCGGGTACCTCCGGAGGGTTCCTTACGAAGAGGCATTCGACGCGGCGAACACGGACAAGCTGCGCGGCGAGATGCTCGAAGCCGTGAAGGCGGGCGGGGCGCCGGAGGCGCAGCGGGTGCTCATCACCGACCTGGTCACCCAATGACCGAATCGACCAATGTCCTCCGTTTCGCGGTCGAGGGCGACCGCGTGCGTCGCGCGGCCAGCGCCCTCGAGCGCGTGAGCCCGCTCCTCGCTTCGGCGATCAAGAGGGCGATGCCGTTCCTGGCGAGCCGCGGGACCACCGTCGCGCTGAGCTTTGCGCGAGCGGTGCCGATAGGCGACCTGCTCCAGGATCTGGCGCGCCCCATTCACGCGACTCACGTCGTCGTCGCGCCGCGGGGGGGCCATGGAGCCATCATCCTCGACGGCGGCGCCATCGCGCTGATTCTCGACGGCGTGCTCGGCGGAGACGGCACCGCGCTGCCCCCTCTCGACGCAGCGGGCCTCACGTCGCCGCAAATTGCGCTGCTCGCTCGGGTGAACGACGGCGTCGTCAAGGCATTCTCCGAGGTGCTGTCACGGAAGTTCGGGCTCACGCTGCAGGCGGACGCCCCGGACGCCGAGGCGGTCACGACCGAGGGCGCGCCCGTCGCGTGCTGCCTCGAGTTCGGCGAAGGCGCGCAGGTCGGCCGGATCGTGCTGCTCCTGGCCAAGGAGGCCCTCCTGGGGGACGCCGATTCTCGCAACGAGGGGAAGTCGCATCCTCAGGATGCGCGCGTCGCGGCCGTCGTCGGGCAGGTCGAGCTCGAGATGGTCGCCGAGCTGGCGCGTGTGAAGATGTCGCTGGGCCGCATTTCGGCGCTCAAGGCGGGCGATACGATCCGCCTCGACGTCCCCGTGGGGGGCACCGTGAGCGTGCGCGTCGACGGTCGCATGCTGCTGCGCGGGCACCCGACCACGAGCGCCGGGCAGATCGCGATTCGCGTGGCCGGCGGGCACCGCTAGTTTAGGGCCCGCCCCAGGAATCGCGCCCCGTAAACGTGCCCGTGCCCGTGCCCGAAGAAGGGCGGCACCTTGGACTCGGCCATGAACAAGTTTTCGGCGCCTGTCCGGGCACGGGCACGGGCACGCGTACGGGGGAAGACAGCTCGTCCTCCTCGCTGACCACCCGCAGCCCCCTTCGAACACGTTGGACGCCAACGCGACCCGAACGGCGCGGAGTGTGGAGGTGTGGAGCGCCAATCGCGCGCGCGCCGCGACTCGGCACGACCGTTGAATTGGAACGACGGCGAACCCCCCGCCGAGGTCCCATGAGCGCCCCCAACGACCATCCCCCCGCAGCCACCACCGACGTCGCACGCGTCGCGTCCCTCGATGTCCTCAAGGAGGTCGAGGTGGAAATCGCTCTGGAAATCGGCCGCCGCCGCCTGCGGATCGCCGACGTGCTCCGGCTGACGACGGGCCAGACGCTCGAGCTGACGAAAGCCGCGGGCGAACCGCTCGACATCTTCGTGAACGGGCGCCTGCTCGGACGTGGAGAGGCCATCGTCATGGGCGATCGCTACGGCGTGCGCATCACGGAAATCGTCGCTCCGGACGCGGGAGACGAGTCGTGAAGCGCGCCGCTCGTCTGGGCGCCACCGTCGTGGCACTGTGCGCCATCGCCTTGACGGTGCCGGCGTGGGCAGACACGGGCCCGCAACCGACTCCGGCGCCGCCTGCCGAGGGCGGCACACCGCTCGCCCTCCGTGCCGGCAAGGCGATCGAGCTCGCGCAAGAGCCGCAGCACGCGGGCCTCGGTTGGAAGATAGCGGCCGTTCTGGCGGTCCTCGGAGGCGTCGCGCTCTACGCGCGCAAGCGCGGGCTGCCCAAGAAACTGGGTGAGTCGGGCGAGCTCACAATCGTGCGCCGGGCCGCCCTCGGCATGCGGAGCGAGCTTCTCGTGGTCAACGTGGAGGGCCAGCGCCTTCTCATCGGCGTGACGCCCCACTCGATTCAGAGCCTGGCCATCCTCGACGCCGACGAGGACCGTCCGGTGCGTGCGCCAGCCGCTCAGTCGTCGTCGCTGGGAGAGCGCTTCGCGGCGATGCTCGGCTCGGCCGAAGCGCACAACGTGCGGGATTCGGAGCGGGAGTCCCCCGCACCGACGGCGGCCGCGCAGCTCTCGCCCGCCGCGCGGTCGGTCGAAGCGGAGGACGACGTCGCCGGACAGGCGAGGGGCCTGCTGTCTCTGCGGAGAGGCGCATGACGCACGGGCGCGTCGTGCCCCGTGCTTCGAGGACGCTGCGGAGCCGCCGCCTCGCCGCCGCTGCGCTCGCGGCTGCGGTCGCGCTGCTGGCCCTCGCGGGCGACGCGCTCGCCGCACCGCTGGATCTGAAGGCGATGGAAACGCCCGGGCTGGCGCCGCAGCTCAAGATCCTCGCTCTGCTCACGGTCCTTTCGCTCCTGCCAGCGATCATCCTCACGATGACGTCGTTCACGCGCATTGCCATCGTCCTCGGCTTCGTCCGTCAGGGCCTCGGCACGCAACAGACGCCGCCCACGCAGGTGATCGTCGGTCTGTCGCTCTTTCTCACCGGCTTCACGATGGCGCCCGTCATCTCCGCCGTCGCCCGGGACGCCTACCAGCCCTACGCCGAGGGACGGATCACCGAAACGCAGGCCTTCGAGAAGATGTCCGGGCCCGTCCGGTCGTTCATGCTGCGACAGACCCGCGAGGCCGATCTCGCGATGTTCTACGAGGCGTCCGGCGCGCCGCGGCCCACGACCGAAGAAGAGGTTCCGCTGCGCATCGCCGCACCCGCGTTCATGGTCAGCGAGCTCACGACCGCCTTTCAGATGGGCGTGCTCGTCCTCCTGCCGTTTCTCGTCATCGACCTCGCCGTGTCGTCCATCATGATGTCGATGGGCATGATGATGGTCCCGCCGACCACCATCGCCCTGCCGGTGAAGATCCTGCTCTTCGTCGTGGTCGACGGCTGGCACCTGCTGGTCGGCTCGCTGCTGCGGAGCTTCGGATGAGCCCCGATCAAGCCGCCGCGCTCGTATCGGACATGTTTCGGACGATGCTCTTCGTCGTGGGACCGGTCTTGGCCGCGGCGCTCGTCGCGGGCGTCATCGTCGGAATCGTGCAGACCGCGACGCAAATCAACGACCCGAGCATCAGCTTTCTCGTCAAGGCGGGCGCCCTGGTCCTCGTGAGCCTCGTCATCGGACCGCAGCTCGTCTCGTACGTCATGGACTACACACACGCGACCTTCGGAGCGATCGCTCAGGTCGTCCGCTGATGACGCTCGCCTCCACGCTGATGGGGAGCGCCGCTCTCTTCGCGCTGGTCGCGAGCCGAATCGCCGGATTCGTCGTCGCCTCGCCGTTCCCCGGCCAGGGCGTGGGCATCACGCAGCGCGTCGGGCTCGTCGTGCTCCTTTCTTGGGTCGCCTGCGCCTTCGCGGCCGCTCCCCCACGCCCCCGAGTTCGGCCTGGCCTTGGCCGGCCGCGTGGGCATCGAAATAAGCTGCGGGGTCATCATCGGCGTCGCGTTCCGCTTCGTCTTCGCGGCGGCCGAGTCGCTCGGCGGGCTGCTCGGGCTCGCGACGGGGCTGGGCACGCCGTCTCTCTTCAACCCCGCGATGAACTCGCAGGAAACGCCCGTCGGCCAGGTCGTGACGCTCGCGGCGATGCTGGTGGCGCTCGGCGTAGGCGCGCATCGAATCGCGTTGACCGCGCTGCTCCACTCGTTCCGGTCGATCCCGGTGGGCACGACGGTCCTCTTCGACGCACCACTCATGACATTCGTCGACCTGGCCATAGACTCGTTCGTGGTGGGCGTGCGGCTCTCGCTCCCGGTGGTCGCGGTCGGCCTCATCGTGCACGTGGCGCTCGCGATGATCTCGCGCGCGGCCCCGTCGCTGCAGATCTTCAGCGTCGGGCTCGGCGTCCTCATCGCCGCGACGACGCTGACTCTGATCGCCTGCCTGGGTGACCTGGTGTCAGGGCTCGCGTCTCACTTCGCCAGCCTGGCCGCGGCGCTCGATCGCGTCCTCGGGGCCATTGCGCCATGAGCGACGACGGCGACAGGAAGTTCGACCCAACCCCACAACGGCGGGAGGAATTCCGCAAGCAGGGTCGGATCGCGAGGTCGCGCGACGCTGCAGGTCTGGCGTCCACGTTGTGCGTGATAGGCGTCCTCCTCGGAATGCGGGCTGCCATCGGCGAGGCGCTGTCCGGGCTGTTCGTGGCGGCCCACGGTCACCTCGACATGCTGGCGAGCGGTGAGCCAATCGACCTCCTGCGCCTCGCGTCGACGGCCTTCGCGGCGGTCGCTCTTCCGGCTCTGGTCGCCGGCTCCGCCGGGGCCGTGGTGGCGAACATGGCGCAGAGCGGAATCCGGTTCGATTTCGACAACGTCGGGTTCAAACCCGAGCGCTTCAGCCCGATGAGCAGGCTCCAGCAGATCTTCTCGCCGAAGCGGGGCACCGTCGAGATGATCCTGAGCCTTCTTCGCGTCGGCGTAGTCGGGTACGTCGCGTACCGGGCGTCGCTCGTCGAGATGAGCGACCTCCTGTCGCTCGCCAGGCTGCCCGTCGACCTCGCGATCAATCGAATCATCGGGTCCTCGCTGCATGTTCTCATGGCGGCCGGCGCGGCCATCGCCGTCATCTCGCTCATCGATTACGCGCAGAGCCGCTTCCGCCTCGAGCAAGAGATGAAGATGACGCGGAAGGAGTTCATGGACGAGATGCGTCGCCAGGAGGGCGACCCGAAGTTCAAGGGGCGGGCGAAGGCCAGGGCTCGCGCCATCGCCCGCAAGCGCGCGCTCCAGAGCGTCAAGAAGGCCCACGTCGTGGTGACGAACCCGACCCACATCGCCGTAGCCCTGCGCTACGACCCCGGAGACGCGGCGCCCGTCGTCGTGGCCAAGGGGCACGACGACGACGCGCTGCGTATCCGCTCCGAAGCCCGCAAGCACGGCATTCCCATTCTCGAAAATCGGCCGCTCGCGCGCGCGCTCGACGCGGAGGTTCCCATCGGGCAGGCCATTCCCCTCGCCCACTTCGCGGCGGTCGCCCGGGTGCTGGCGTTCGTCTACCGCCTGCGCGGTCGCCGGCCGGCGGCACGGCCCGTGCGTAGTCGCGGGACGTGAGCGCAGAGGTCATCGTACCGTCGAAGGGGCGCAAGTGGGATGCGGTGGTGCCTCTGGGCATCATCGGAGTCGTCCTGATGATGGTCCTGCCGCTGCCCCCGCAGCTGCTCGACCTGCTCATCGCGCTCTCGATCGCCCTGGCCATAGGCGTCTTCCTGACGGCCCTGTTCATCGAAGAGGCGCTGGAATTCAGCGCCTTTCCGGCGTTCGTCCTGATCGCCACCCTGCTTCGATTGAGCCTGAACGTCGCGACGACGCGCCTGATTCTGCTGCACGGCGGCGAGGGGCAGGGCTCGGCCGGCTCGGTCGTGGAGGCCTTCGGCCGTTTCGTCGTCGAGGGCAACGTCCTCGTCGGCTTGGTGGTGTTCCTCATTTTGACGGTCATCAACTTCGTCGTCGTGACGAAGGGTGCCGGCCGCGTCGCGGAGGTGGCCGCCCGATTCACCCTCGACGCGATGCCCGGAAAGCAGATGGCCATCGACGCCGACCTGCAATCCGGCCAGCTCACGGGCGAGCAGGCCCGAGCGCGCCGGAAGGGCCTCGAACGGGAGGCCGACTTCTACGGCGCGATGGACGGCGCGAGCAAGTTCGTGCACGGCGACGCGGTGGCCGGGCTGCTCATCACGGGCATCAATCTCACCGGAGGCCTCGTTCTCGGCGTGATGCGGGGGATGGACCTGGCCAAGGCGGCCGAGACCTTCTCCGTGCTCACCGTGGGAGACGCGCTCGCGTCGCAGCTCCCCGCATTGCTCATCTCGGCCGCGTCCGGAATCGTGGTCACACGAAGCGCGACAGGGGACCAGATTGGGCGAGCTTTCGCGCAGCAGCTCTTCGCGAGGCGTCGGCCGGTCGTCATCACCGCCGGAATTTTGACGGTCCTCGGCCTCATGCCGGGCATGCCCATCCTGCCTTGCTGGACGCTCGCGGGCACGCTGCTCGTCATGGCGCGCCGGTCGGCCAGGGCCGAGGCAGCGGCGGCGACCGCGGCGACGCAGCCGAGCGCCCCGTCGGACAAGAAGCGCACGCCGGGGGAGGAAGTGGACGCTGCTCTGGCGCTCGATCTGCTCGCCCTGGAGGTGGGCTACGAGCTGGTGTCGATTGTCGACGCTACGCGCGGCGGCACGCTGCTCGAGCGGGTGGCGCTCCTGCGGCAGCAAGTGGCCCGCGAGCTCGGCGTCGTCATTCCACCGGTTCACGTGAGCGACAACCTTCAGCTTCCGCCGGGCGGATACCGGGTCATGGTCCTCGGCAGCGAGATTGGCACCGGCCAGTGCAAGGCGGGGCGCCTGCTCGCCATCGACCCCACCGGGGCCTCTCCTCCGCTCGAAGGCGAGCGGACGGTGGACCCCACGTTCGGCATGCCGGCGACCTGGATCGTTCCCCGAGACAAGGAGCTCGCCGAGGCGCTCGGGTACACGGTCGTCGATCACGCGACGACCATCGCCACGCACCTCGGAGAGCTGCTTCGTACCCACTCGCACCGGCTGCTCGGCAGGCAGGAGGTGCAGCATCTGCTCGACCTGCTCGCCCGCTCCGCGCCCAAGCTCGTCGACGACGTGGTTCCAAACTTGCTCTCGCTGGGAGACGTGCTTCGCGTCCTGCGCAATCTGATTCGAGAGGGAGTCACGATCCGCGACATGCGCACGATCCTGGAGTCCCTCGCCGAGCTCTCTACGCAGTCGAAGGACCCCGAGCAGCTCACGGAGCTCGTTCGCGAGCGCCTGGCTCCGCACATCACCTCCCGTCTGCGCGGCCCCGACGGCTCCGTCAACGCGTTGACTCTCGACCCACGGCTCGAAGAGGTGCTTCGCCGGTCGCTCCGCGAGATCGCGGCCGGCACCGGCGGCGCCCTCGACCCGGAGCTCTTGCGCAACCTCACCGCCAGCGCCGAACGCGCCGTGGCGAAGGCGAACGTCACGGGCGGCGCGTGTGTCGTGACCCCCCCCGACTTGCGCCGGTACGTCCGCGCGATCTTCGAACGCAAGCTGCCCAATCTCACCGTCACGTCCTTCCGTGAAGTGGAACCAAGCGCGCCGCTACGCATCGTCGAGCGACTCTCGGTGAACTAGTCGAACGAGGAGCCAAAGAGAAACCACCATGAGCGTCCAGGTCTTTCGAGGTCGAACTTTGGCGGAGGCGCGTCGCGCCGCGCAGAACAAGCTCGGGGCCGACGCGGTCGTCCTGACGACGCGCTCGGTCCGTCGCGGCGGCGTCGGGGGGTGGTTCTCGGGCTCCGAGTACGAGGTCGCCGCCCTTCCGCAAGCCGCGGAGGTCCAAGGAGCTGTCCGGGCGGGAGGAAAGGTGCCCTTCGCCGCGGGCGCCTACGGCGGGCCGGGAGGGTCCGCGACCGGCACGCCGCCGGACGTCTCCGCGCTGCGCGCGGAGCTCAAAGGAGACATTCGCTCGCTCAGGACGATGCTCGCCAAGGCCGACGGCTCGTCGCTCCTGGCCGGCGAGATCGCATCGCTCCGCGAGCTGATGGAGGCCATGGCGCCTGCCTCCGGCCGCGGCGAGAAGTCGACCGCACGCCTGCGCGCGACGGGCATCGAAGGGCCCGCGGCGGCGAGCATCACGCGAGCCCTCAAGGGCCGCCCGGCGAGCGCAGAGGTCCTGCGCGAGGTGCTCTCGGCGTCGCTCAAGACGGTCGCCTGGCCGGTCGAGAGCCAGCGCGCGGTCGTCGCCGTGACCGGGTCGAGCGGCGTCGGCAAGACGACGACGGCCGCGAAGCTCGCCGCTCACACGCGCATGAGCGGTCGGACGGTGATGCTGGTCGCGTGCGATACCTTCCGCGTCGGCGCAGTCGACCAGCTCGCGCGTTACGCGAACCTCATGGGGACCGAGTTCGCGGTCGCGAAGACGGCGGCCGAGCTGCGCTCCATCCTTCACTCCGCGCGAACCGACCTGGTCATCATCGATACGTCCGGCCGGCCGCCGACCGCTGACGGCCTCGAGATGGAGCTCGTCACGGTCGGTGGCGCTCGAACCGCCCTGCCTCGCGCGCGGCACGTGCTCCTTTGCGTGCCTGCCTCGGTCCGCGCGCAGGACGCCGCCGGCGCGGCGAAGCGCTACGGCATGCTGGCGCCCACCTCCCTCGCCATCACGAAGCTCGACGAGACCGAGGCCCCCGCCGGGATCGTGCACGCGGCCTGGGCGACCAGGCTGCCGATATCGGTCGCGTGCTTCGGTCCGCGTGTTCCCGAGGACGTCGCGCCTGCCACCACCGAGGCGCTCCTCGATTACGTCGTGCCTCGTGCCGGCGGAAAGGCCGCAGCGGCATGAGTCTCGGCGTCGTCGTCGAAGCAGAGGGACGGGCCAAGCGGACGCTCAACCGCGAGGCATACGAGAGGTTCCAACCGCTCGTACGCCGGACCGCGATGCGTCTGGCCCGGCGAGTCCCGGCGAGCATCTCGGTCGCCGACCTGGTCGGCTACGGATGGATTCGGGCTCATGGAGGCCTACCAGCGTACCGACGCGCACATGCCCAACGAGGAGTTCGAGGCATACGCCCTCTATCGCGTGCGCGGGGCGATGCTCGACTACCTGCGGAGTCTCGACCCGACGACCCGCGACCTTCGCCGCGCGTCGCGGAAGGTGGCCCACGCCATACGGGTTCTCTCGGCGAAGCTCGGCAAGGAGCCCGAGGAAGAGGAGATTGCCCGCGAGCTCGAGCTCGAGATCACCGCCTATCGCGCGCTGCTCGAGAAGATCGGCGCGGCCGGAATGGCCCGGCTGGAGCTTCTCGACGTCGACAAGCTCGACGTCGCCACGGTCTCCGAGAGCATCGACGACGAGATTGGCAAAAGGCGCCTCGCCGACGCCGTCGCCACCGCCATCGAGTCGCTCCCCGAGAAGCTCGCCCAGGTCCTCGCGCTCTACTACCAGGAGGGCTGCACCCTGCGGCAGATCGGCCTCGTGCTCGGCGTGAGCGAATCGCGCGTTTCCCAGCTTCACACCGAGGCGATTCACCGCCTTCGAGCAGCCGTGGGGAGGGAGTAGCATGGCCGATGGCATCTACGTGGCGCTGAGCGGCGCCATCGCGCAGTCAGCGAACCTGGAAGCTACCGCCGCCAACCTGGCCAACGCAGGCACCGACGGCTATCAGCGCGCCCGGCCGGTCTTCGTCGAAGAGCTGTCGCGCGCGCGCGCGGGCGAGACCCCGCTGCACTACTCGAAGCTCATTCCAGGACAGCTGGACACGACGCGCGGCACGACGCGCGCGACGGGGCGTGAGCTCGATTTTGCCATGCCGGAGAAGATGTACCTGGCCGTCTCGACGACCGCCGGGGAAAGGTACACGCGCGCCACCTCGCTGTCGGTCAGCGCCGACGGCGCCCTGCGCACCTCGCACGGCGACGCGGTGCTGGACGAGAACGGCAACACGCTCCAGATCTCCGGCGACAAGAGCGGGCTGCGCGTCGACGCGACCGGGCAGCTCTGGCAAGGCGACCAGATGCGCGCCCGGCTGAAGCTCGTCTCGTTCCCGACGCCGTCGGCGCTCAGCCACGAAGCGGGCGCGCGGCTCGCGGCCGGCCCCGAGGCGGGGACGCCCACGCCGGCGAGCGGGACTCTCGAGACCGGAGTGCTCGAGGAGTCCAACGCCAACGTCGTCAGCTCGATGTCGGACCTGGTCGACGCCTCGCGAACGTTCGAGGCCTTTCAACGCGTGATCGACGCGTTCCGCGACGCCGATCGCGCGGCGGCAACCACCGTTCCCAACGTCTCGCAATGAACTCGAACGCCCCCCGATCGGCTCGTCCCGCTGCCCCGCCGGCGATCGATCCGTGCGCGGTTACCCAGGCGGATCTCAAGCGCATCGAAGACATCTCCGCGCTCCTTTTGACTTTCAACGATCCTCGCGCAGGCGCCGACGTCCTCTCTCGTCACGTGGAGCGCATCCCCGTGCTCAAGGCGCGCGTTCTGCACAGATTCGCGGCGCATCACCCGGGCAGAAAGACGCGGGAGATTGGGCAGATGATCGCGCTCCTGGGCAACCGCCAACTCGAGAGCATTCTCTTCGAGCTCCTCGAGGACATCGTGTCCCTGAACAGCACCGCCGGACCGGCGGGGCGCTGAGCCACCGGCCAGGCAGGCGGGTCGACCCGTGCGCATCGGGAACAATCCGGGAGCCCCCGCGGCCCAGGCCGCGACGCAGCAGGTCGAGGCGCGGCGCACGCCGGCGTCGATGTCCGACATTCGCGCTGCCCTCGGGCGGGCGCTGCAAAGCGCGACCGGGAGCGCACCGACGGCCCACACGCTCGACGTGCTCTCCGCGCAGGTCTCGCTCGAAACGGCGGGCGGCCAGCAGATGTACAACTTCAACTTCGGGGGCATCAAAGGTGCGAGCCCTCAGGGCCAGACGGCGAACTACATGACGCGCGAGGTCCTGGGCGGCCAGGACGTGCACGTGTCGCAGGGGTTCCGCGCCTACGGGTCGCTCGATGCGGGCGCGCGCGACTACGTCGCGGTGCTGTCCGCCCGGTTCCCTGGCGCGTTCCAGCGGGCCACGGCGGGGGACCTCGCGGGGTTCGCGCACGCCCTGAAGCAGGCGCACTACTACACCGCCCCCGAGGGCGAGTACGCCGCGGGCCTGAGCCGCGCGGCCGGCTCCAGCGCCGGCGCGTTGACGGCCGCCAAAGGACTGCCGCTGGAAGCCCCCTCGACCGAGTTTTCGACGTCTGCGGACCTCTCGCGCGTGCTCGACGCCGTCGCGTCGACGGCGGCGCGCATCGCCGATCCCGACCCCAAGGAGGATTTGGACTCAAGGAACCCGGCCTCCCGCCGTTCGACGGGGTGACGGCCGGATAACCGGCACGTAGAGACGCCACTACGGCGTCGAACCCCTCTCCAAGAAGGAGCACTCCCATGGCCCTCTATATCCAGACGAACTCGGCGGCCCTCTTTGCCGAGCAGAATTTCAACATGACGCAGACCCAGCTGAACGGCAGCTTCACCAAGCTGTCGAGCGGCTACCGGATCAACAGCGCTGCCGACGACGCCGCCGGCCTCGGCATCGCGAAGAGCATGAACGCCCAGGTTCAGTCGTACGCGATGGCGTCGCAGAACGCGAACGACGCAGTCAGCATGGTCCAGACGGCGGACAGCACGGCGGACCAGGTGGACGGCCTCCTCACCCGCATGCGCGAGCTCGCGGTCGAGGCCCAGAACGGCACGATGAGCTCGAAGGACCAGGCCAACCTGGACACGGAGTTCCAGCAGGACATGTCTGAAATCGACCGCGTCGCCGTGGACACCCAGTTCAACGGCTCGGCGCTGCTCTCGAGCGGCACGGCCGGCGCGACGTTCAGCGTGTCTTTCCAGGTCGGAATCAACGGTTCGGCCACCGACCAGATCAACGTCTCGTTCGGCGGCATCGACTCGACGGGCCTGGCCCTCGGCGGCGTCGGGGTGTCCAACTTCGCGGCGGCGGGCGCGGCCATCTCGAGCATCGACGCGGCTATCGCATCACTCAGCACGACGCGCGCAGGCTTCGGCGCGGCGATGAACCGCCTGAGCGACGCGGCGAACACCATCCAGTCGACGTCGACGAACCTGGCAGCGGCCCTCAGCACGATCCAGGACGTCAACGTGGCGACGGAGACCGCGAAGCTTGCCCGCGAGCAGGTGCTCGCCCAGGCCGGCGCCTCGGTCCTCATGCAGGCCAATCAGGCGCCGCAGCTGGCGCTGAAGCTCCTGCAATAACCCACACGGTGGGCCGCACGCCGTCGGCAACGGCGGCGTGCGGCACGCCTCTCGCATCGCTTTCGCAGGAGTCTGAGCGTTCGTCCCAAGTCGTTCCTGAGGATTCGCCATGACCAATGCGATCAACGTTGCTGCGCTCGGGATGGGCGGCCTCGATACGACGACCCTGGTCAGCTCTCTGGTCGCCATCGAGCAGCAGCCGCTCACTCTGATGCAGAACAAGCAGCAGCAAGAGCAGGGCGCGTCTTCGATCATCTCCGGCTTTTCGAGCGCGCTGTCCTCGCTCGCGACCGCGGCCGCCGCCCTGTCGGCGCCCGCGTCCTTTCAGTTCATGGCAGCCACTTCGAGCGACTCCTCCATCGTGGCGACCACGAACACCACGAACGGCACGCCCGAACCCGGCCAGTGGACGGTCGACGTCAACAGCGTCGCCCAGACGCAGCGAACGATTTCCAACGGGGCCAGCGACCCCACGGCCGACCTGGGGATGAGCGGAACGATGACGGTGACCGTCGGCAGCGGTAGTACCGCCAAGAGCGCGACGATCAACCTCGCCGGCGAATCGCTCAACGGGATCGCCACCCAGCTCGCGACGTCGGGTCTGCCCATGCAGGCGTCCGTCGTCTACGACGCGTCGCAGCCGCAGAACCCGTATCGATTGCTCGTCTCGGGGCTGAACACCGGCGCGGCCAACGCGATTTCGTTTGACGAGTCGAGCGCGCAGTTCGCCGCACAAGGATTCTCCTTCGGCTTGGACGCGGCGAACGACCCGAACTACAACGCCAACGCCACGCTCCAGCAGGCGCAAGACGCCTCGGTCCAGATCGACGGCATCAACGGCTACACGGTCACGAGCTCCACGAACCAGATCACCACGGGCATCCCGGGGGTGACTCTCGCCGTCACGCAGCCGACCACCCAGACGGCCACCATATCGATCGGCAGCGACCCGACGGCTCTGGAATCGAACGTGCAATCGTTCGTCAGTGCGTACAACACGGTGGTCACCGGCGCGCATTCCGCAGCGGGGTACGGCAAGCAGAACGCGTCGAACCCGCTTCTTCAAGGGGACGTCGCGATGCGCTCGTCTCTGCACCAGCTGGAAGGCCTCCTCGCGCAGTCGGTGCCCGGCGCCACGGGCGCCTACACCACGCTCGCGAGCGTCGGAATCACGCTGAACGACGACGGGACGCTCGCGTTCGACCAATCGACCTTCGCGTCGGCTCTTCAGGCGGACCCGACCTCGGTGCAGCGCCTCTTCGTGTCCGATCCCAACACCAACTCGACGGGCGTCATGGCCACGTTCCAGTCGACGATCACCACGCTGACGGATCCGGTGTCCGGCGTCGTGGGCGGCGAGCTGAAGTCCTTCGACCTCAGAGATCAGGCGCTGACGAAGGAAATGACCCAGCTGCAGACGCAGATCAGCACGTACCAGACGCAACTGCAGAAGGAATTCACGCAGATGAACAATTCGATCATTCAATACAAGCAAGTATTGAACGCGATCGCTCCTTCGAGCAGCAGTAGCGGCTCCTCGAACAACGTTCTTTGACGAAGAAGACTCCCATGAACGTCCCTACCAGACTTCCCAATCAAGCCGCCCTCGCCCGGTACGCCTCGGTCAAGGTGACGACCGCGAGCCCCGGCCAAGTCCTCGTCATGCTCTACGACGGCCTGCTCCGCTTTCTGCGCGAGGCGCGCGAGGGCATGGCGACCAAGAATACGGCGAAGGTCGGCGAGCGAATCGGCCGCGCGCTCAAGATTCTCGAGCACCTGCTCGCGAGCCTCGACCCGCAACACGCGCCCAAGCTCTGCGAGCATCTGCAGGGGCTGTACATGTTCTGCATGCGGCACCTCGTGCGCGCGAACATCGAGCGAGACCCGAGCAAGGTCGAGGACGTCCTTCGCATGCTGACGCCCCTGCGCGATGCGTGGGCCACGGCGGTCGCGCAGGTCGGCGCGGGCGGGGGCTGACCGCGCGGCGGCGAGCGCGACGACGCGGCACGGCGGGAGATCCTCGAGAGAGCCATGGCCAGAATTTCGCTTTGCATGATCGTCAAGAACGAGCAAGCCATGCTCGCCGACTGTCTCGCGTCGGTGCGCGGCGCGGTCGACGACATCGTCGTCGTCGACACGGGCAGCAAGGACGCCACCAAGCGTCTGGCACGCGAGGGAGGCGCCCGCGTGTTCGACTTCGCGTGGTGCAACGACTTCGCGGCGGCTCGTAACGAGTCGCTGCGCCACGCCTGCGGCGACTGGGTGCTCATCCTCGACGCCGACGAGCGGCTCGGCCCGGGGAGTGCGGCTGTCCTTCGCGACGCCGTCCGGAGAACCAAGTTCGACGTGGGCATGCTGCCCCTTCACAACGCGACCCGCCTGGGGGCGACGGCCGAGGAAATCCTCTCGGGCGCAGCGCGCGAGGGAGAGCCGTCGTTCGTGCCGCGGCTTCTGCGCAACACCGACGGGCTGACGTTCACGGGTCGAATCCACGAGAGCATCGTGGAGTGGTTCCGGCGCCGGGGAAGCCGCGCGCAGGGGATTGACGTCCCGATCGTGCACTTCGGAGCGACCAAGGAAATGGTCGACGCCCGGCAGAAGACCGAGCGAAACGGCAGCCTGCTCCGCGAACGAATCGAGCGAGACCCGGAGGATTTCGAGGCCTACGGATACCTCGCGGGCGAATACCTGCGGGCCGAGGTGTTCGACGAGGCCTACGACGTGGCCGTGCGCGGCTGGCCCTACCTGGGCGGCTGCACCGATTTTGCGGCGGTGCATCGCCTCGGCTCCGTCCGCGCGCAGCTGCAGGTCCGTCGCGGCGAGTACGCGGCAGCGCGCGAAACGATGCGCGAGGTGCGCAAGCGCGGCGACAACCCCGACTTTCCGTTCCTCGAGGCCTATGCCTACGAGAGCGAGGCGCTCCGCCTGGAGCCCTCGAAGCAAACGGAAATGCTGGTCCTGGCGCGAGACAACTACCGCCAGTGCCTGGCTCTCGCCTCCCAGACCTTCATCAACATCTTCGTGAACGGATGTACGACCTGGTACGGGTGGACGCGACTGGCCACGGTCGAGCTTCAGCTCGGGAATCCGGAGGGCGCCCGGCAGGCGTTCGAGAAGGTCCTCGCCCTTCGACCCGACGACGCGGCGGCCCTTCTCGGAAAGGCGGAGGCCGTCCTGGATGCGGGGGACGCCGCACGAGCCCTAGTCCACGTCGAGCCCCTGCTCGCGCGCACCCCGGACGCCTGGGTCCTCGCCGCCGCTGCGGCCCTCGAGCTCGGGCGCCTGAGCGACGCTCGCCTCTTCGCCCGGCGCGCCGTCGCCCTACTTCCGAACGGGTTCTTGGCCCCCCATCGACGCGCGCGCCTGCGCTCCGCCGCGGAGCGCCTGAACGCGGCGTCGGCCAAGTCCGCGGCCGCCGCGGGACCTCTCCAGGAGGGCGTGCTGGCCCCCTGATCGCGCGAGTCAGTTGCGACCTGCCTCACCGCTTGGAGAAAAGAAAAGGCGAACCCAGGGATATCGAGCACTTCGACGTCGAGGCGAATTGCTCCGGGGTCGACGCCACCCGGGTCGGACGTGACCTTCACTCTCGTAAGTACCCGTTTTCGTTTGCGGCACGTGCGTTGCTCTAGCAACGCCGCAGAGGGGTCCGAATGAGAGAAGAGTCTACGGCCGAACAAATCGTCGTCGAACCGGCGACGGAAACTCGCATCCGTTTGACGCTCCACCCGACGAGCCGCGGCAAAATCATCGGCAGGCACGCCTCCATGCGGCAGGTGCTCGAGACCGTCGAGCACGTGGCCGACTCCCCGGTGACGGTTCTCATCACCGGTGAGAGCGGAACCGGCAAGGAGCTGGTCGTTGCGGCGCTCCACGATCGCAGCGCGCGCGCGAAGGGACCCCTCATCACGGTGAACTGCGGCGCGATTCCGGAGAATCTCATCGAAGCGGAGCTCTTCGGCCACGTGCGCGGTGCCTTCACGGGCGCCCACGCGACGCGCCTGGGCTTCGTCGCAGCCGCCGAGGGAGGCACGCTGTTTCTCGACGAGGTAGGCGAGCTGCCGCTCCAGGTGCAGGTGAAGCTCCTGCGTCTTCTTCAGCAGCGCGAATACACGATGGTCGGCGACTCCCGCGTGCACAAGAGCGACATTCGCATCGTCGCGGCGACCAACCGCGACCTCGACGCCGAGGTCGCAGGTCGGCGCTTCCGCGAGGACCTCTACTACCGGTTGAACGTCGTCCACGTCGAGCTCCCCGCTCTGCGCGATTGCGCCGACGACATCGAGCTCCTCGCCACCCATTTCGTTCGCACGGCCGCCGCACGCAGCGGCCGCGCGGTCACCGGCTTCACGCCCGAGGCCTTCGCCGCCCTGCGAGCCTTTCCCTGGCCGGGCAACGTGCGGAGCCTCGAGAACACGATCGAGCGCGCCGTGCTCTTCGCGCAGGGCACGCTCATCACCGTCGAGGACCTCCCCGAGAAGATCCGGCAGGCGCGGCCCGCGGGCCGCCCGGACGCCGGCACCCCGGCTGCCCTGCCCGACTCGGGAATCGACCTCCGTTCGGTGGTCGAGCAATACGAGAACACCCTCATCAGCGCTGCACTGACCCGCACCAACGGCAACAAGAACCGCGCCGCGCAGCTCCTCGGTCTCAACCGGACGACCCTGGTCGAGATGCTCAAGCGGAAGGGAATCTGAGGCTCGGCGCTTTCCGCTCAAGCTTCTGCCGTCCCCGCCGTTCCCCGTTGCGAGGGACAGCAGATGGCGAAGCCGACGCTACTGACGCGCGCAGCAGACCGCCACGAGGCCGAGGAGAGGCCGAGTGACGTCTTCCCCATGGAGTCCGGGGAGATGCACGCGGGTCCCGCTGCGTTCGCGCTGCACGACGCCAAGAACCTGATCGCCGTTCTCAAGGCGAGTCTTCATTTCCTGTCGGACGAGCTCTCCGAAACGGCGCAGTCTTCCGAGGCCGGGTCGGCCCTCGCGGACGCGCGCGACAGCGCCAACCGCATGGCGGAGCTCCTTTGCGAGGCCATCGTCGCCCTGCAGGGGCGTACGCCACGCAAGGCCATCCCCGCGGCCATTCGCGTCGCGCCGGTCATCACGGCGCTCGTCAATCGCGTGGGGCCCATGGCTGCCATGCGTGGGGTGCGCCTGGTCGCCGCGGGCGCCGAGGACGCGATGGCGCGCATCGATCATGGTCTCTTCGAGCGTGCCGCCCTCAATTTCATCGACAACGCGCTGCGCCACTCCAAGCCCGGCGACACCATCGAGATCGAGTACCTGGTCCACGGCGACCGCATCGTCGTCGCCTTCGCGGACGAGGGGCCGGGCATCCCCGAGGACATGCGGGACACCGTCTTCGAGTGCGACCGCCAGCCGCGAGCGCCGGGCGCGGCGAACTTCGGGCTCGGGCTGCCGTTCTGCCGAGAGGTGGCGCAGGCCCACGGCGGGGGCGCCTGGGCGTTCAACCGCACCGGTGGGGGCGCATGCTTCGTCTTCGAGGTGGAGGTCGCGCCGGCCGAGGGTGGCTGATCGGGCGCACCTGGCGCCGACTTGACCACCTGCACACTTACGATGTCGCCGCCTCGCCAGCGACGCGGGCGCGGCGGACGTGCCCTCGCGTCTACTGCAGCAGCTTGAGCGCGAGCTGGGGTATCTGGTTGGCCTGGGACAGCACCGAGGCTCCCGCCTGCGCGAGGACCTGGCTGCGGGCGAGGTTGGCCGTCTCGGCGGCCACGTCGACGTCCTGAATGGTCGCGAGCGCGCCGGCGAGGTCGTTGCCCTGCGTCTGGTCGCTCGCCGCCGCGTCCTGCAGGCGGTTCATCGCCGCGCCGTAGCCGGCGCGCTGCGTGCTGAGGAGCGTGATGGCCGCATCGACGGCCGAGATGGCCGCTCCTGCGGCCGCGAAGTTGGATACGCCCAGGCCGCTGACCCCCAGGCCAACCGCGTCGACGCCGCCGAGCGTGACCGAAATCTGGTCGTTCGACGAGCCGTAGATGCCTACCTGGAACTGAACGCTGAAGGTCGCGCCGGCCGTACTGCTGGCGAGCAGCGCCGTCCCGTTGAACGAGGTGTCCGCGGAGATGCGGTCGATCTCGGCCAGGTCCTGCTGGAACTCCGCATCCAGGTTGGACTGGTCGGACGTGTTCATCGTCCCGTTCTGGGCTTCGACCGCGAGCTGGCGCATGCGCGTGAGCAGGCTGTCGATCTGGTCCGCCGCGCTGTCGGCCGTCTGGACCATGTTGACCGCGTCGTTCGAGTTCTGCGCAGCCACGCTGTACGAGACGACCTGCGCGTTCATGCTCTTGGCGATGCCAAGGCCGGCGGCGTCGTCGGCGGCGCTGTTGATGCGGAAGCCGCTCGACAGCTTGGTCATACTCGCGTTGAGGGAGTTCTCGTTGTTGTTGAACTTCTGCTCTGCCTCCAACGCCGAGACGTTGGTCTGGATGTATAGGGCCATGATCTGCTCCTACCGAGGCTCATTGCAACAGGCGGGCCCACGCCGAAATCCGCTTATTTTGCGCGGTTTTTGGGAAATGCGCCGAGCGGATGACGGCGTCATCTCGCTGACTCCAGTCACCGCTCTGACGTTCCGGGTGGGCCCTTCTCGCCAGGTCCGGCGCGCTTGGAAGGAGCCCCGAACGGTTTCGAGTCTCGGTTCGTAGTCTCACGATCGCGAACCGTCCGCTGCTCGTCGCCGTTCGAAGACTTCCCGACGCGGCTTGTCGGCAACGGGTCGAGGGCCGCTTGCTGCTGGCCCCGGCCTGTCCGCTTCCCATGCGTGTCCGGAGGCTCACGATCGCGCCTCGTCCGCAACGGATCGCGGTTCGTAGGCTCGGAACCGAGCCCCGCTCGTTACGAATCGCAGTTCGGAGGCTCAGGACCGAGCCCCTTTCGCTGCGAATCGCGGTTCGTAGGCTCAGGACCGGGCCCCTTTCGCTACGAGTCGCGGTTCGTAGGCTCAGGATCGAGCCGTGCGCGCTACGAGTCGCGGTTCGTGAGCTCAGGACCGGACCTCGGCAGTGGCCAGCGGCGTCGACTTGGGCCGCCGACTCCGCTCCTCAAGGCCCTCGTACCCCTGCTCCTTGAATCGGGCGACCCACTTGTGCCCGGTCTGACGGCTGATGCCGTACTCCCGACAGAGGGCGGCGATCGGCTCGCCCCCCTTGGCTCTCTCGACGAACTCCAGCTTCTGGCTCATGGCTCGGCAGTCCCTCCAGGGCATTGCCTGCCATCACACCTGTCAACGATGTCCTGGCACTCAATGTGTCAACGATGTCCTGGCACCAGACCTCCCGTTCGTTCCCTCACCCGCGGCCTCTGGGGGACGGGCGAGGCACTCCTCGGCCAAGGGAGCCGACGCACATGCTAAAAAAACAGCACGTTTTGCTTGCTAAATTTTTAGCACCCACCTAAGGTCCTCGGCATGCAGAGAGCTTCGAGCCTCACGCGGCGGGAGCGACAAATCATGGACATCATCCACCGTCGCGGGCGCGTCACGGCCCACGACGTACTGGAAGATCTCGCAGATCCCCCGAGCTACTCGGCGGTCCGTGCGCTGCTTCGCCTGCTCGAAGAGCGCGGGCACGTCAAGCACGTGCAGGACGGGCAGCGGTACGTCTACACGGCCGCCGTCACGCGCGCCGACGCGCGCAAGAGCGCCTTGTCGCACGTGGTCCGCACCTTCTTCGCGGGCTCCGTCGAGCAAGCCGTCGCCACGCTGGTGGAGTCGTCGCGGACGAAGCTCTCGCGCGAAGAGCTGGATCGTCTGGCCGAGGTGATCGATCGCGCGAAGAAAGAGGGACGCTGACATGCTCATCCACCATCTCCTCGGCGACGCGCTCCGCGTCGCGGTCCTGCTGGCCCTCACCCTGCTGGCGATGCCCCTTCTGCGCCGTACGTCTTCGGCCACGCGACGGCTCGTGCTCGCGATGTCGCTCGGCGGGGCGCTCGCGTTGCCGCTCGTCTCGGCCGCGGTTCCTGCGTGGCGCCTGCAGGCGCCCGAAGCCGTCGCGTCGCTGCGGGCCGTCGTCATGGCCGAACCGCTGGTCCCGGCGGGCCCGTCCGCCGCGGTCTCCCCCCGGGGCGAGCCCGCGTCGGTCTCTTTCCTTCGCGTAGAGCCCGCGCGCCGCTTCGACGCGACGGCGCTCCTCGCGTTCGTGTGGGGTGCGGGCGCCGCGCTCGTGCTCGCGCGACTGCTGGTGGGTCTGGCCACGACGCGGCGAATCGTGCGCCGCGCGACGGCGGCCCCCGCCTGGCTACGCGCCGCCGCCCGCGCCGTCAGGGCGACCGGGCAGCGCGTGGATGTGCGCACGACGGGCGACCTCGACGCGCCGGCCGTCGCCGGACTGCTCGCGCCGGTGATCCTCGTCCCCGAAGCCTCCGTGTCGTGGACCGACGAGCGTCGGTACGCCGTGCTCCTGCACGAGCTCGCGCACGTCCGGCAGCGAGACTGTCTGGCGCAGGCCGTCGCGCAGCTGGCTTGCGCGGTGCACTGGTTCAACCCGCTCGCGTGGCTCGCCGCCGGGCGCCTGCGCGTGGAGCGCGAGCTCGCCGCCGACGACGCCGTGGTGGAGGCCGGCGCGCGCGCATCCCGCTACGCCGAAGATCTCCTGGCCATCGCGTGCGGCGCCGGCCCCGCGAGGCACGTGCCCTCGGGCGCGCTGGGGATGGCGGAGCCCTCGCTGCTCGCCGCTCGGGTGAGGGCGATCGTGTCGGCCCGGCGGCTGCGTCGCCCGCCGAGCCCCGCCGGGACCGCGCTGCTGGTGGCCGGCGTCGGGGCGGGCGTCCTCGCCGTGGCGTGTGCCACCCCCGAAGCGATCACGGTCGCGAAGACCGAGATCGTTGCCAAGGCAACGATCTCCCCCTCCGCCGCCCCCGCACTGGCCCCCGCGTCCACGCCCCCAGGGTCGACCCTCGATCCGCGGCTCCAGAGCATCGCCGAGGACGAGCTCGGCCACGCGATGGACCAGTGGAAGGCAGCCGCCGGCACGGTGCTGGTGCTCGAGCCATCGACGGGCGCGATCCTCGCGAACGCAGGACGCGCGCACGGCGCCGCGGCCGACGTCGCGGTGCGCAGCGCCTACGTCACGGGATCCACGCTCAAGGCGTTCACGCTCGCGGCCGCGCTCGAAGAGAGTGTCGTGTCACCGACCGATCGCTTCGACTGCGAGCAAGGCTCCTGGACTTACCACGGCGAGACCATCCACGACTCGGCCCCGCATGGCTCGCTGACGGTGCCCGAGATGGTCGCGGTGTCGACGAACATCGGCTTCGGCAAGATCTACGATCGCCTCGGCGGAGAACGACTCGGTCGCTGGCTGCGGGCTTTTCACTTCGGGACCGCGCCCGCCATCGATGGAGCGGTGGCTGGCTGGATGCCCGAGCGGATCGAGGACCGCTCGCCCGCCGGTGTGATGGTCGCCATCGGGGAGAAGCTGACGGCGAGCCCGCTGCAGGTCGCCGCTGCGTACGGAGCCCTCGCGAACGGGGGCCTCTACGTCGCGCCCACGCTCACGCGCCGCACGGGGGAGGTGGCACGCGAGCGGGTGCTCAAGGCGGAGACCGCTCGCGCCGTGGTGGCGATGCTGGAGGGCGTCGTGAGCCGCGAAGAAGCGACGGGGACGCGCGCACGCGTGGACGGACAGCGTGTCGCAGGCAAGACCGGCACGGCGGGGTGGGAGATGCCGGACGGCAGCGAACACTCCTACGCGAGCTTCGTCGGCTTCGTCCCGTCGACGTCGCCGCGCTTCGTCATCCTCGTCGGACTGGAGCAGCCGCAGGACGCGGAGGGCGAGGCGGGGAACGGCCCGACCGCGGCGGCGCCGGTCTTCTCACGCGTGGCTACGCGAGCGCTGGCGCGCTGAGTCCGTCGTCCGTCTTCACGCCGGGACGACGGCGAGCGCTTCGCGCAGCAGCGGGTTCGCCGGATCGCGGGCGGCCGCCTGCTCGAGCAGCGAGCGCGCCTCCGCGCCGCGTCCCACCGCGACGTAGAGCACCGCGAGAATCATGGCTTGCGCGAGCGTGGGCGTGCGCCTCGGTGAGGTAGCCCTCGAGGGCGGCAATCGCCTGCGCGGTCTTCCCTGATCGAGGAATTGCTCGACGGAGCGAAGTCGTGCTTCGTAAGGCTCCGGTGTCGTCGTCGTGCGAGGCTCCGCGGCTCGAATCCTTCGCGGGGGCCGCCGGGGTGGCCCCGTTCGCGGCCCCGGCGAGGCGCACCGGGATTTCCTGATGGCACGCGCTGGGCACGAAGCCCGCGTACGCTGCGACGTCGATGCGCTGCCCCTGCTGGAAAGCCCGCAGCAGCGCCGACGGCGAGCGCGCGTCGTCGGCGGCCGCGCGGTTCGCGTGGGTCGACTGCACGCGGTTGATGGGCGCGGCGAAGGCGACCGAGCGTTCGAAGCAGAGGAGAGACGGCCGGGCGTCTCGGTAAAGCTGCGCCTGGGGCGCGAGCGCCCCCTCCAGGCTGTTGGGGTGGCGGAAGGGCAACCAGGCGAGAAGGGGCCCGATGTCCTCGGCGCGGTAGATCGAGCTCGAGACCTCGAGCGGGTAGGCGAAATCGTGCTCGCCGCTCGTCCACTGGAACTTGAGGACGCCGGCCGCCGGCTTCTCGAACGCCGGCGTGCGCTGCGGGCGGTCGAGCGGGTAGCAGTACGTGGTGTTGTGGCCGAGGCGCAGCGAGAAGCCGAGCGCGTCGGGGTGACGGTCGAGCTCCGCCAGCGCGGCCGCGACCGAGAAAGGCTGCACGAACAGCGTGTCGTCCACGAGGAACATCACCGCGCGGGCGCCGTCGACGATGTCCAGCAGATCGGCGCGGAAATCGCTCTCGCGGACGAACTTCACGTGGGCGTGCGTTCGCGCAAGGTCCGCGTACGCCTTCTCCTGGGCGGCGTCGGAGCACGCGTAGAGCACCCTCAGGGGCGTTTGGGCGGCGTCCGCGCAGTGCAGCGCGAACGAGCGCAGGAGCGCGTCGAGCTGCAGCGGGCGATCTTTGCTGAAGATAACGCCGGTCGCGACCGGCGCTCCCGACTGCGCGGCCGCCTTGCCGTTGCGGATGGCCGCGGTGGCCACCGGCTTTCGCAGCTCCACGTGGTAGCCGGCTGTGAACTGATCGAGGAAGCACTTGTCCTCGAGAGCGTAGAGGTACCGCGGCAAGAGCTCCCCGAAGAGGCGCGCGACGAGCGCAGCGTCGTCGCCGTGCAGTGCCTTGTGCTCAGGCAGGGTCCACGCCACCCGCGCGCACTCCTGCGCGAGCAGCTTGAAGAAGCCGCCGTTCGGCGCGATCTCCGCCACCTCGAGGCCCAGGCGCCCCGCGAACTGCCGGTACCACTCGGGCGTATACCCGCCATAGAAGTGGTACGGGAGCTGGTGAAGCCCGGAGCCGAGCGGAGCGGTCAAGAGGATGCGGCCGCCCGGACGCAGCACGCGCACCATCTCCTCCAGCGCGGCGATCGGCTCGGGGACGTGCTCCAGAACCTCCGTGCAGAGGACGACGTCGAACGCTCCGTCGGGCACCGGGATCTTCGTGATGTCGGACGCGTGGTCGATGTGGCCGTACGCGCTCGTCCCGCCGAGCTTCACGCCGTCGTAGCGCTTGAAGTCGTGCGCCTCGTAGCGGCAGTGGGTCAAAAACGAGCGGTAAGGGCAGGTGCCTGCGCCGACGTCGAGGACGCGCGCGTTCGCGGGAATGGATCGCGCCTTCTCGGTGACCCACGCGTCGCGGCCTCGCTGGTTGTAGTCGTGGATCTCGGCGAGCGGCTTGGCCGAGGCGCCGCGCGTGAGCATCGCCTCGATGGAGCCGGCCGTCGCGACCACGGGAGGCGCAGGCGCGGCCGCGGTACCCGCCGGGGTGGTGCCGACTCCCGGCTTCGTCGGCGCGCCGCCTTCGAGGAACGCAGCCAGCTGCTTCCGCCAGACCTCCCACGTGGGGCGCTCTGCGGGTGCGACCGTAGCCTCTTGAAGCAGCTCCTCGGCAGCCTCAATCTGTCGTTGCCAGGGGACGCGCTCCACCTTGGTCGCGACGACCTCGACGTTGGACAGATACGGCTCGCGATCCCACGACCACTGTCGCGTCTTGAATCTCGCCGAATCCGAGGCGCGACAGCGTGTGCTCGAATCGCTCCGCGAACCACTGGTCCACGTGATAGGCCCACGGCGAGGAGTGATCGCCGGCCAAGTGCCGGCCACACCGAGCTTCACCCGGAGCGAGGCCTGCGAAAGCAGTGTCCTCGCGCTGCCCATCACGTCGGGGGTCTCGATGCGAAGCTGCCCGCCGGGCTTGAGCCACCGGTGCCAGCGCACGAGCAACCCGAGCGCCGTCACGCGGCTGAAGTGCTCGAACACGTGATGAAGCCGGATCTCGTCCACGCTCTCCGGCGGCAGCTCCAGATTCGAGATGTCGGCGAAGGCGTCCGCCGCCACGTTCATGACAAGGTGCTCGGACGGGGGGTAGTCGATGCCAATGGTCGCGGGAATGCGCTGTTCGCCGCAGCCGAGATGAAGGCGGAGGGGCTGCCCGGCGCGCCAGAGCCCCAGCGCCTCCAGGCGGGCCAGAGCGCCGGCCGGGTCCCTGGGGAGCGTCCGGTCCGCAATCGCGCGCGTGGCCGGCCGTAGCGGCCGGCGTGCAGATAGCACGCCGGCACTTTCTCCCTTCGGGTCAATCGGGGCCGAGAAGACCTGCACCGGCCGGTTCTTCGAGCGCAAGTACGCGTCCAGCGCGTCGCGAGCCGACGCGGGGACCGAGATGATGACGTCATCGACGAGGACGATGTGGGGATTGCGCCCGCCTATGCGAAGCGTGTCGCATATCTGCACCATCGTGGGCCACTGGGCCGGGTCGTGCGGCGGGGGCGGGGGGGTGACGAAGAGGCGCGCGTCGTCGATGAGGACGAAGTGCTCCACGGTCGCGGCGGCCACGGCGCGCAGCTCCTCGAGGAGCGGGCACTCCGCGCCCTGGCCGAAGGTCTCCCCGTCGCTCCAGTGGCCGTCGAGCCAGAGGAGCGCAGGGCGCGGGCTGGCTGCGAGGAGGCGCGGTAGCTCCGCTCGCGAGTCGCCGAGGACGAGCCGAAGATTACCGAGTTGCCCGTGACGAGCGACCGCTCGCGCGTGGAGCGTCGCCGCGGCCTCGATGGTGACGGCGCGGGCGAACTGGCCGGCGGCCCAGGCCGCGGTGTCGCCGAGAAAGGTGCCGGTCTCGACGAAGTCCGCGATGCCGAAGGAGTCGCGCAGGTGAAGGACGAGATCCCGAGGCGGGCCGGGTTGGACGATGCCCATGGACGACTACCTAAGCAACAATCGTGCAAATGACAATCGCGCGAATGGCGAGGTGAGCGAATGCGGGTTGGCGAGGAAGTCTCACGAAGTGCGCTGCGCGCCGGCGTCGTTCGGCCGGCCGGCGACGCGCTCCTGTACGATGGCTTTTTCGATGGCCTGGGCGTTCTGGCGAAAGGTCGCGGAGTGCGGCTCGAGCTCGAGGGCGCGGACCATGCAGGCGAGCGAGCGCGCGCGGTCGCCGAGCGAGTGGTAGAGGACCGCGAGGTCGTTGTGCGCGTCAGCGCAGTAGGGGACCACGCGCACGTACGCCTCGAGGCTGGCGGTCGCCTCGCGCACGTTGCCGCTCTTGAGCAGCGATTGCGCCGCGGAGAGCGAATCGCCGTGCTTCGCCTTGCGCGCCGCGCGGGCGGCCGCGAACGCCGGAGCGTGCTTGTGCTCAATCGCGGCCTGGCTCGCTCGTGCGAGCTCGCGGCCCTCGGCGCTCTCTTTCGCCTGAATCTGCGCGGAATCGGCGGTCTCGGCGACGACGCGCTCGAGGTGAACGGCCCGCATCGCCGCGAGCAGGCGAAGCTGGAACTCCCATTCTTCGAACATGGAGAGCGTCTCGTCGAAGCCACCGAGGGTCTCGAAGACCTGGCGCTCGTGAAGCAGGCACACGATCGGGATACGCGTCGCCGCGAAGTAGACGTCGCCTCCCGCGTGCGCCGACATCGTCGTCTCTCGACGAGCGTCGCCGTCCTTTCGCGCGGGCCGTCCGCGGTGCGCGTCCCCGTACGCGAAGGGGGCCCCGCTCTCTCGCACGGTCCCGACGAGCGAAGCTAGATGCTCGGGGTAGAGCACGTCGCCCTCGTCGGCGTACGCGATCCACCGTCCGCGGGCCATTCGCACGCCGGCGTTGCGTGCGGCAGCGCGCCCCGTCGTGCGCGCGAGGCGCAGGTAGTGAACGCGCCCGCCGCGGTCGACCTCCGAGAGCAACCCCTCCGAGCTCGCCTCTCCGTGGTTCACGAGAACGACCTCGAAGTCCTGCATCGTTTGCTCGAGGACGCTGGCGAGGGTCTTGGCGAGCGCGCCGCCGCCCGTACGGCTGGCGATGACGACGGACACGGCAGGCGCCCATGCAGCGCGCCGTTCCGGCGCCGAATATCGCAGGACCTTCCGCGCCGCGGCCTCCTGCTCCGCCGTGAAGAGGCCTGGATGATTGAGCGGAAATGCGCGCGGTGAGCTGAGGTTTGCGAGCCTCGGCTTCGGTGAGCATGCTCTGCGCCTTCGTCCGGTAGAGAAAGAGCGCCTCGTCGATTCCCTCTCCACGAAAGCCTCGCTCGACCGCTCCGATCCAGAAGTCCCAGTCTTCGTAGGCGTCGAGGTTCGCGTTGTACCCGCCGACCGCGTCCCAGACGCCCCTCCGGTAGAGCGAGCAATACGGAATTTGATTGGCGATCCGCAGCCGATCGATGGTGAGCGGACCGCAACGCCAGACGCCGGTATTCACGCCGAAGCATTGCGCGTGGGTGAAGGCGATCGAAATGCCGGGGTTGGCGTCGAGCACGCCGACGGCCTTCTCGAGCATCGTCGGCGCGAGGCGGTCGTCCGAATCGAGCGGCAGAATGTACCGGCCGCGCGCAGCGCGGATTCCCGTGTTGCGCGCCTCGGACAGCCCCATGTTCGGCTGCCTCATCAGGCGAATCCGTCGCTTCGGGTGAGCCGCCGCGAGCGCCTCGGCGACGGCCGCGGTGTCGTCGGGGCTTCCGTCGTCGACGACGATGCACTCCCAGTCCGTGAAGGTCTGGGCGACCAGCGATTGTACGGCCTCCGCGAGGAAGCACGCCTGCTTGTAACAAGGGATGATGACCGATACGCGAGGCGCATTCGTGTGGGGGTCGCTCGTCATGCTCGTCTCCGTGGAGAGGCTCGCTGGCCGGGCATGGGCCACGCCGAAATTGGAGAAAAAGCAAGGCCCGCGCCACGGGCGGTCATGACGGCGAAACAGGCGAATTTACGCGGGATGCACGCGCGGCCGAGGGGCGACAGACGTCATTCTCTTGGCGCCAGGCGCCGGCAACCTGGCGGCGCGAAGGCGAGCTCCCCCGAGCTCTAGCCCCTGCCCGCCCCCTCGACATACCCGTAGAGCAGCGCTTCGAGCTCGTCCCACTCGCGCTCGCGCGGGTATTGCCCCGCGGTCTTCTTGCCGCCGGCGGCGACCTTCTCGCGCAAGCCTCGGTCGGCCACGAGCCGCAGGATCGCGTCGGCCATCGCTCTCGGGTTTTCGATCGGAACCAGCAGGCAGTTCTCCTCGTGGACGCAGTACTCCCGGGCGCCCGACGTGTCGGTGCACACGACCGCGCAGCCCGACGCCATTCCCTCTTGCGGTGGGCGCGGACACGAATCGTAGTGCGACGCGTACACGAGAATGTCCGCCGTTCCGAAGAGGAACGTCTTCATCTCGTCGCTCGGGATGACGTGGTATTCGCACGGGAAATCGCGAAAAATCTCTGGTTGCGTGTTGGCGATGCGAACCGCCGTGAAGTTCTTGAACCGCTCGGACACGAGCTCGAGCGCATGGCGGACGTCGGCGATGCCCTTGAACGCCAGAGACTCCGCTCCCGTGCCCTTCACGTCGGGACCGACGACGAGGATGCGCATTCGCGACCCGGAAAGCGCGCGCTGCAGGGGACGGAATATCGTCTGATCCGTGCACACGGGGAGCACGGCCTCGGCGCGAATTCCATGCGAGCGGACGACGGCCTGGAGGAGGTTGTTCGAGTTGGCGACGAAGTGCACGCCGGGATAGCCGTAGGAGCGGCGGGACATCTCCTTGAGAGCCTGCCTGTGCTGCTCGACGGCCGGATCCGCAGCAGGGGTGTCGTCGCCGAAGACGAACTGATCTCCTTGGGCGTAGTAGACCTTCACCGGCGCCTGGACCGAGAGAAGCTCGTGGGTGTTCGCGCAGTACGTGCTCACGACGACGTCGCTCGGGGGCACGCGCGTGGCCATCGGCTCGCCGGGCGGAACCTGGACGACCTCGGCGTGGACCGTGGTCCACGCGGGGCGCTGCGTGTGCGTGACGATTGTCACGGCGTGGCCGCGCCTCCGCAGCTCTTCGACCTGGTCGAGCAAGGTCATGTTCCCGCCCGTGACCGCGAGGATCGACGTGATGAGATACGTGATGCGCAGCGGCTTGCGGTGGAGCGTGCGCGCCCGCGCCATCAGGTCGGCGCGTGACATCGCCTGGCGTTTGGTCGCCTCGACCGTCGCCTCGCCTTGGCCGCCGTCGCCGGGCGGCGGGTCGCGGAGGAGGCGGACGTCGGCGAAGCCGAGCGCTGCGACGGCGTACTCGAGGCGCTCGGGGGTGTCGGCGAGGGAGGCGAAGCTCGACTCGCGGAAGCGCAGGGAGGCCCCGCGCCGGAGCCACACGTGCGCCCGCGCCACGAGGTGAATCGCCTGCGCGCGGGTGAGCGCGCGGTTGCCGAACGAGAAGCGAACCTCGTCGACCAGCTCGTCGGGAAAGTCGATCGCGAATGGATTGACGTACACGTCGACGCTCTCCGATGCCTCCCCGCCCGGAGGCGGCGGAGAATCGATGTTGACGAACCCGGGCAGGCGGAGGGAGCCGCACCCGAGGTGCACGCGCAGGGCCTGGCCCTCCCGCCACAACCCCGCTGCGACCATCTGCTCCCACGGCGAAGGAGAGGCCATCCGAGCGATGGTATCACCGCCGCGCGCCCGAGAACGGCAGGCCTTTCAGGAGCGGGGCGCGCGCATTCCGACGATGCCCTCGCTGAGAAGCTCGGCGAAGACGTCGTACGCGTCCGCAGGCTGCATCCCGGCGTTGGCGATGACGTCGTCGAGCTGCGACTGGCCGTCGATGCAGGAGAGAATGCACACGTCTTCGGGCGAGAGCTCGCGGTCGCGCAGCTCCGACCAGCGGAAGCGCATGTACGGCACGTCCGCGGTCCGCGGCCGGCCGCCCCGAAGCTCGCGCATGCAGCGTTTCTTGATGCGGCGCGCGGCCTGATGCGTCGGGTCGAGGTAGACGAGGGCGCAGGCGTGCATCAGCGCCGTGGGGATGTCGCGAGCCTGGAGCGCGTGCAGCAGCTTCTCCTCGAGCGATTCGAGCTCGCCGCGGTCGGGCGCGCTGGGCGCATGGGCCGCCTGGGGGACCAGCTGCTCGTTGACCCACGACGAGAAGCTTTCGACGGAGCTCCTCGGCGAGATGCGCATGTGCACGCCGGAGGTGGGCTCGGGCACACCCGGAGCGACGCTCGGCGGCGCCCGAAAGGCGCCGAGGCTCCTCGCCGCGTTCGACGTGCGACCCATGATCCCGAAGAACGGCGGACGGGCGCGAGGCTTTAGGCGAAAACATCGTGCGAACAAGCGCCGTGCCTCGTCGTCAAAGGCCCGGCGGCCGACAAGCGTTTGGCGCTCGCGCGCCACCACTCGAATCTGTCGAAAACCGCACACTTGCAGCTGCTGCGACCGCTGGCCCGCGGCTTGCTCGAGGCCAAGGCGAAGCACCATCCGAGAGCTGACGATGTCGTTGTCGAGCCAATTCCCCGAGCTAGTCGAGAGTGCGGCGTTCGCATTCCCGTATCCGCGCGTTTCGCTGAGCCTCCGCAGCGGACAGCGGCGAACCGACACGCTGCCTCCGGTTCCGGAGGCGCCTCGCCGAGTCTTGCTCGTGCACGACGGCAGCGGCGCGGAGACCGAGATGACGAGCTGCCTCGCGGCCGAGGGCCTGGAAGTGGAGGCCAGCTCGAACCCCGACGAGCTGCCCGCGGCGCTCGCCCGCGCCGAGCTCGTGCTCATCTACGCTCGCGGCTCCGAGACTTCGATCGACCTTTGCGAGAGGTTGCGCGCTCTGGACCCCGGTCGAATGCGCCCGATCATCGTGTGCGGCTCCGGCGCCCTGGACGAAGACGCCGCGGTCAATTCGTTCGAGCACGGGGCCGACGACTTCTTGCCCGACGGGGCGCGGACCCGAGAGCTCGTCGCGCGCGTGCGCGCGCAGCTCAAGAACCTGCGCGACCGGGAGGTCCTTCACTGGGCTCGCGCCCAGCGGTCTTCGCTACGCGACCTCGCGCACACCGACCCGCTGACGGGCATCGCGAATCGACGCGCGGCCGCCCGCGCGATCGAGAAGGCGCTCACGGCGGGGCACTGCGTGACCGTGGTGCTCGTCGACATCGACCACTTCAAGCGCATCAACGATACGTACGGCCATCCTGCCGGCGACGCCGTCCTTCGGCGGGTCGCCCGGGCGCTCGAAAAGGCGACACCCTCGGGCGCGATGTGCGCGCGATGGGGAGGCGAAGAGTTCGCGATCGTCGTGCGCGGCGTGCTCACGGGCGGTTCCGAACGGCTCGGCGAGAGGATTCGGCAAGCGGTGGCCGACATCGTGCTCGACCTCATCGAACCGCCGCACATCACGGTGAGCGTCGGCGTGGCGCGCTGGGACGGAAGCGGCATGGCGCCGCTGAGCCCGGAGAATCGTCGCGGCCGCAGACGCGGCTCTCTACGAGTCGAAGCGCAGTGGGCGTGACCGGGTCAGCACTTCGCGGGTGCCAGGGCGGGTCAAGCCCGCGCGCAATCCCGAGGATGGGGGGTTTTCCGATGACGAGTAGCCTTGCACCGCGTGAGACGATGGCTTCGGGACAGTTCCAGGACGACGAGCCGCCGACGTTCCGTGAAGTGATGGCCTACCTCGACGGCGTCGCGGCGGCGATGACGGCGACACGAGACCAGCGTCGACCTGTCGCGATCACGGCGTGCACCGACCCGCCGGCGCCGGCGCGGAGCCCGTGCCGCGCGACGAGCGCCAGCGTGCCTCGGCCGGCCGGGAACGAATCGGCGTGCAGCGACCCCGGCAGCGTGCTCGCCCTCGGCAGCAAGGCGCACCTCACGCTCCGGTACGGGGAGCTGGCCATGGCCGTCGATCGCGTCCGTTCCCCCAGCGCCGCGCCGCCCATCCTGCAGAGCGCCACCCCACGCGGCGGAGCGCGCCTGATCGACCTCGGTGCCGCCGGCGGCTCGCCCCATCTCGGCGCCCCGGGTCGCAACACCCTCCCCTACGGGATCAAGACCCTGTCCCTGGCCCCGCGATACACGCCCACGGCGGCCTGGGTCGAGCCCGCTGTGGACCTCACTCCGACCATTTCGATCCTGGACGAGACGGTGGATTGCGAGAACGTGCGCACCAGCGACGTGTATCTCCGGTGCGCCAGGCTTTCGGCCGAGTGGTACGACCTGACCGGAACCGAAGAAGAGTAGTCCGGGAAATCCGGCCCGACGTGGACGGTCGAGCACCCGACTGGTCGCCCGAGTGACCAGTCGGGCGGTACGTCGGAGCGCGTTTTTGCGGACTTTTTCATCGGCACTGCACGTGCTTGGTCTCGAGGGATGGCGGCAGCGACGGCCATGAAAATCACCCGGAAGAGCTCGACCTTCGGGTTTCGCCCGCGCGTCATGCTGGTGCGCATGGAACCGCCGTCGAACCAGCAGTGGGGGCTGGACGACCTCGGTGTCGAGATCCTGCGCGTTCGCCATCCCCTGCCGGCGTGCGCACGGATGGCGGTCACCCGGCCCTTCCTCGTCATCGTGGGCCAGGAGGTGCGCTCGATTGACGTCGCGTTCGTCAAACGTGCCGCGCGCGAGATCGGCGCGAAGGTCGTACAGCTCGGGGCCCTGACCCCGGGAAGCGCGCTGCGCCGCTGGGTGGAGTGGGCGCTCGACGAAGCGGTGGAAGCGGCGGCAGCCCGCTAGAACTACTTGATGGGCTTCGAGAACGCCGCCGCCTCGGCCGCGGGCTCGAGCGTATCCATCTTCTGGAGAGCCATCACACCGCCGGAAGGCTCGCTGACCATGTCCGAGACGACCGTCTTGGCGACGTTGTAGGCGCCCGTGATCTTCACCTTCGCCCCGATGGACGGGAGAGGGAATGGCACCTGAACGTTCAAGATGTCGTCGTTGATGATCTGCTTGTCCTTCGGCTGCTCGCCCGGCTTGACCTTGGCGTACGCCTTCATCGCGTCGTAGATGACCGCGAAGTTGCGCGCCCAGCCGACGATGCGGATCTTGGACCCCTTCGCGTTGCCCTTGTCGTCGGCAATCCAGAAGCTGGGGACCTCGGGCGCGCAGTTCGCCGGGTCGGCCTTGCCGGTCTTGTGGACGGCGCAGTCGGGCGCCCGCGGGATGTTCGAGTCGACGATGTACCCGGAGATTGGAGATCGGGTTCGCCGTTACGTCCTTGCCGTGGATCAGGCTGCGAAGCTGGTGAATGGCGCCGTAGACGGTGTAGGCGTCACCGGTTTTGATGGGGGTGCTCGGCATGCTGGGCGGCGCGGGCAGGCTCGCCCGCTTGCCCGACCATGCCGGCTGAGCCTTGTAGGGGTTGTCGTCGCCGCCGCAGCCGCTTAGCGCCGCTACGAGAGCGGCGACGGCAAGCGCGCCCACGGGGCGCAGCGGAAACGCGAGCGTGGCCGAGGTCTGCATAGTGCCGTACTCCTCCCGCCAAAACATGCTGGCAGGGTGAGTAACACGCTCGAAAGCAGCGAGACAAGGGCGTATTGGCCGCCAAGCGACGCCCCGCCGGCGCTGCGCTGCCCCTCCAAGGCCCCGAGCCTCACGCCGACAGCGGATCTTTGCGGCGGCCCGATCGAGAGTCCGCTGCCAAACGCAACGCGTCCACGTCGGCCGCGCAGACGACGTTTTCGCGTGCGTCTCCGCGCGCGCGTGCGCAGCGGGCGACCAGTCGCAGCACGATGGTGGCGAGCTCGGCGTCTTCGCCGGGGAAAGGGTACTCCACGAGTCGGGCGAACGCGGCCTGCTCGATACCGACCGGTCGCCCCAGCACGCGCAGCCCCTCGCGCGCGAGCCGGTCCGTCAGGATGGCACGGAGATCCTCCGCCCGGTCACGCAGCCGGGGCAGCGCGATGGGCGCGGACCGTGCTTCGCCCAGACGGAGCGCGAGCGACGAATCGAGCCGCGCCTGTTCGACCAGCTCGTCGGGAGTCGCGGCGCCGGTCAAGACCAGCTGCACGTCGAGCGGATCGGGCCTTTCCCACGGCGCGCGCTTCTGGGCGAGCGCCCCGGCGATGAGCCGCTGGATCTCGGGCGGCAGGGCCCCGCCGTCGAGCAGGACGAGCATCCCGCGATCGGCCAGAGCGAGCGGAGAGGCCTGCGGGTCGGACCATCGCGCCGCGTCGTGCTCGCGCGCGCTCGTCGCGTCGACGAGCACCAGCGGAGCGTCTCGGCGAGCCCCCGCGAGGTGAGCGCGCGCGATGTAAGGGACGGGGTCGACCCCGGTGGGCGCGACCACGGCGATGGGGGCTCCGACCGACGTTCGACGCTCGAGCGCCTCGAGTGCCGCCTTGGACGAGGCCGAGTAGACACCCACGGTCGCCGGTCGAGCGAGGCGCATGGCCGCGAGCACGTCCCGCCCGACGTCGAGAGCGCGCTCGTGCCGCAGGCGGTCCACCGTCTCTTCGATCGCGTCCGCACGTTGCGCCGCTTCTTGCGCACGAGCGAGCATGCGCAGCTGCGCGGCGCGCGCACGGCACGCGGCTGCGAGCCGATCGGCGACGCTCTTGAAGGCTCGCACCTCCTCGAGCGTGGGGGGGGCCGAGCCCGCGCGTGAAGCTCCCGGCAAGACGAGGACGCCCTCGATCTCGCCGCCGCTCTCGATCACCGTCAAGAGGAGGGCGCCCTGATCGCTCATCCACTTGGCGAGCGGGCGCAGCTCAGGACGGCGAACCTCGTACGAATCGAGCACCCGGGGACGCAGCGTGGCCTCGGGCTCGGCCGCGGCGATCGAGATCAAGAGCTCCGGCAGCTCTGCGGGACGCTCGTGCAGATACCCGGCTGCGTCGACGGTCAAACAGCGCGCCGGCGGGAGCGTCCAGAGCTCGCTCGAGGGCGCGGACGGGCCGGCCGGCTCTCGCAGCGCAGCGAGGGCGCCGCGAATCGCCTCGTCCGGATCGGCGGAGGATGCGGCATCGCGCGCGCGCGCGAAGGCGTCGAGCCACACGCCACGCGCCGGACGAAGAGGCTCCTCGAGCGCGCGTATGCCGACGCCCACGAGCAGAGCTGCAGCAGCCGTGACCAGCGTGGCCGGCGACGCGGCGAGGCCCGCGCCCGACGCAGCGCTCGCGCCAAGCAGCGCCACGCCGCCCCCGATGATGACCAGGAGCACGAGTCGTCGCGTTGCCCGCGTGACTCGGACGGCATCGGGCGTGCTCGCGGCGGCGCCGACCGCGACGGCCACCAGAGCGAGCAGCACGCGTGCCGTCACGTACGCCGGCGACGGGCTCAACGCCGCGGCTACGAGCTCCACGGCAAAACCCGTCCCCAGAATCGCGCGAATGGCGAGCGCCCGCTCGATGACCCCGAGCTCCAGAGAACGGCGCAGGCGCAGTCGCTCTCCCATGGCCAGCAGCAGGAGCGCGCTTGCCGCCACGGCGCCGAGCGCCCAATCGCCGGGGCGCGCCAACAGCGCGGCGACGGGCGACTCACCCAACGAGCGGGCGGGCACGACGCCGGCCGCCAGCGCAGGCAACCACAGCGCGCCGAGCACGAGGGCGGCCGAGGTAGTCGATGGGAACGGCGCCCGCACCAGGCCTCCGTCGGTCGGAGCACGCAGGATCCCGATGCCGGCGCCCAGCACGCAGACAGCCACCCCGGCCGCACCGAACGTGTCGAGCCCCCCGCTCTCGCCGCGCGCGCCGACGGACGCGACGACCAACGCGAGTCCCCACCCGGAGACGCGCGCCAGCCCGCTGGGCCGGCGGCCGGCCGCGAAAGCGATGGTCAGCGCCGCCGCACCGACCAGCCAGCCGCTCGCCTCGCGACCGCGATCCACGCCGAGCGCAAAAACAACGGCGTACCCCACGGTCAAGAGCGAGAGCGCCTGGCTGCGCCAGGGCGGCGCGGCCAGAGGGCGGTGCGGCGAGAGGTGCGGCGAAGCGGTCGCGGGAGGGCTCATGCGAGGTGAAGACGCGAGGAGCGCCAGGGCGGCGGCGCCTCGTAGCAGACAGCGGCGGTACCCTCTTATCGCACGTTCGCTGGCGCGAAGCCTTTCGCTGTGGTCTGGTAGTCGCTCATGCGGCGGCCCCGCACCCTCGCGCTCGGCATCTGGCTGGCTGCTCGAGGCGGCGTGGCAACTCTCGGGCTGGTGCTCGCTGCGCTGGGCGCCGTGTTGTCTGCCGCAGCCGCGCTCTCGTGGCGCTCCGCAGGGCACGGCTCTCACGCTACCGTGCCGGCGCTCGCGAGCGAGGCGATCGCCTGGAGCGCGGGGATCATGCTCGCGTTCGGCGCCGCGATGCGTGCGCTTCCGCGAGACCGCGAGCAGGGCATCGTCGCTCTCGCCCGAGCGCGCGGCGTCGTTCCGTCGCGCTATGCCTGGGGACGTATCGTGGGGCTCGCCCTCGTGATGGCCGCTGCGATCGGAGGTGCGACGCTCGTCGCCTCGATTGCGGCTCTCTGCGCAGACCCCTCGGCTCGCGAGGCGAAAGCGAGCGCGGGAGCCCTTGCGTACGCGGTGAGCTTCGCGGTCGCCGTGGCGCCGGTCGCGATGGCCACGCTCGGCGGGCGCTCGCGGTCCCTCGGGTATCTCGCATTCCTGGGGGTCCTCGTCCTCCCCGAGCTGCTCTCGCGGTGGACAGCCACGCTTTTGCCTGCGGGCTGGCACGAGCTCACGAGCATCCCCGCAGCGCTCGACGCCGTTCGCGAGGGCGTCGTCGCACCCGTGAGCCACGGAGCCCGGCTCGCGCGCGCCGTCGCGGCGATCTGCGGGGTCTCGGCATTCTGCTTCGTCGTGGCCGTGGCCCGCGTTCGCCGAGAGGAGCGCGAGGAGGCGGCATGATTGCGCTGCAAGGCGTGACGGCGCCGCGCAAGCACCCCGTCGTCAACGACGTCTCGCTCAGCTGGGGACCCGGAGCTCGCGCGCTGATCGGCGCGCCGGCCGACGGGGGACCGCTCGTCTTCGGAGTGATCTCCGGAGCCGTCGTGCCGCGAGCGGGGGTCGTCCGCGTTCTCGAGAGCGGCCCGACGGACGCGCGGGTTCGTGCGCGTATCGCCCACGTGCCGCGCGAGCCGTCCCTGCCCGAGGGACTTCGCGTTCGCGAGGTACTGGAGCTCGCCGCGACCCTTCGAGGAGACCCCGAGCTCTACCCGAAAGAACGGCTCGCGATCCTCGGCATCGAGACCCTGTCGGAGCGTCGCGTGACCTCTCTGTCGTCGCCCGAGGCGCGGGCCATCGCGCTGTGCGAAGCGCTCACGTCCACGCTCGTTCGGGTCGTGCTCCTGGAGGAACCACTCGTGGGGATCGATCCGCGGGCCGCTTCGCGCATGCCGGGCGCGATTCGCGCCTGCGCGCGCGAGGGGAGAGCCGTCATCGTGGCCACGGCTTCGCCGCGCGACGCGAGTGAGCTGGCCGACGATCACGTACTGCTGCGGGCTGGCAAGGTGGCGGGTCACGCCGCGTCGCTGAGCCTTCTCGCGGGCTTCGCCCCGCCGGGAGCGCGAATGCGGATCGTGACGAGCGCGCCGCAAGCTCTGCTCGCCGAGCTGGCTCGCGAGCCAGGCGTAGAAGCGGTGGCGCGGCGCGATGGAGCCGTCGTTGCGCGTGGGACCGACTCGCTCGCCCTGGCCCAGGCCGCCGGCCGCGCCGTGCTCGCCTCGGGCGCGGACGTGCTCGAGATGCGCCTGGAGCCTCCCACGATCGACGAGGCGCGCGCCGCCACCGCGGGCATCGCGAGGGCGACGTACGAGGCAGCCTACGCGCGAACGAGCGCAGCTTTGGGCGCACCTCGCGACGCGGACGCCGAGGGGCCGCCGTGAGGGGCTTGGCCCTCGCCCGTCCTGTCGTCGCCCGCCTCTTCCGGTCGCCGAGGACGCTGCTTGCGATCGGCACCTGGTATGCGGTCGGCGTCGCGCTCGCGCTGACGGCTCGGGCGCACGGCTCGAGCCAGGCGGCCAACCACGTCCTCATCGGCGCGTTCGGAGCTTTCTTGCTGCCGCTGCTCGCGTACACGCTCGTGGGCGGTGCGCTCGGGACACGTTCGCTGAGCGCTTCGGGCGCGCCGCTGGTGGCGTTCGGGCCTTCGCCGTTTCGCGTCGCGGGCGTCTCGCTCGCCGTCGCCATGCTCGCGACCGCTCTCGCGAGCGCTGCTCTCGCGGTGGGCCTCGCGCTGCTGGCCCACGGAACGGGCGATCCGCCGCTGGGCCGCGATGTCATCGCGACCGCGTACGTCGGCTCGCTCGGCGGGGCGGCGTACGCGTCCTTTCTGTCGCTGGGGGCGAGCTTCGGCAGAAGGGGCGGCGGCCGGGCGGTCTTTCTCGTGGTGGACTGGCTGTTGGGTGGCGCCGGAGGAGTCCTCTCCCCCGTCTGCCCGCGCGCCCACGTAAGCAACCTCCTGGGCGGCGCGGCACCTCTCGACCTGCCGGAGCGCGCGAGCTCCGTCGCTCTCGTCGTCCTCGGGCTGGGTTTTGCTCTCGTCGCGGCCCTCCGCGCGGGGCGGAGGGGCCAACGATTTGTGTGGGGTGCTGCGCACTGACCATTCGCGCATTTTTTTTTCGAGAGGGACGAGGCGCGGGGCGGGGGCGGGAGTTCGGGTTTTGTTCGGGCATGCCTGCCCTTTGCAGGGGACGGGGCCGCGCCGCTGGCGACCGCACGGGGCCCGGGTCCGCGCGGCCCCTGTACGAGGCGGGGCATGCCCGAACAAAACCCGAACTCCCGCTATCGACGGGGGCCGCGTAAGGGGCGGCGGACCTGCGTCTCGAAGGGCTGCGGCGCATGCGGGGAGCCGCGTTCGGATGGCGCGGCCCCGCGATTTAGAGGAGCCCCTCGAGCCGCTCGCGAGTCGCGCGAGGCAGGTCGAGGGGGCGGCCCTCGATGACGAACTCGCCTTCGGCCTGCCTTCGCGAAGAGTGAACCTTCACGCGCAGCCGCGCGGCCGGGTCTTCCGCGAGGCTACCGTCGAGGCGCGAGCCGGGCGGCGACGGCACCGTCGATTGCAACGTGATGGTGTCGGCATCGATTGACAAGATGCGCGCCTCGCCACCCGTGGCCCAGCGGATCACCACGCTCATCGGCTCCGACCCCCCCGCTGTCCGGCCGCGACGCGCGCCTCGCGCTCGGCGTCTTTCTTGGCAATGTCGGCCCGCTTGTCGAATTTCTTCTTTCCCTTACCGACGCCGATCTCCACCTTCACTCTCCCCTCTTTGAAGTAGAGCCGCAGCGGCACTGCCGTGTGCCCACCCCGCGCGAGAGCCTGGTGGATGTGCTCGATCTCGCGGGAGTGCAGGAGCAGCTTGCGAGCACGCCTCGGCTCGTGGGGGAACATGCTCGCCTGTTCGAAAGGCGCCACAAACAGCTGCTTGAGCCACGCCTCCCCGCCCTCGACGGCGACGTACGCGTCGGTGACGTCGACCTTCCCCGCGCGCATCGACTTCACCTCGCTGCCCACGAGCGAGATACCGGCTTCGAACGTCTCCTCGACGTCGTAGTCGAATCGCGCGCGGCGGTTCTTGGCGATGAGCGGATCGCCGTCGGGTTTGGCCATCCGGTCCCCTCTTAGCGCAGACGAAACACCCTAGCCGCCGTCCGCGCGCGGAAGCTCTTCTCCGTCGTAGGGCAGGTGAAACGGTGGCTCGTCGTGAACGAGCCCCAGCCGCTTCTCGAGGACGGCCAGCCGCTCGCGGAGGCGTTCGTTCTGTTCGGCGAGGGCGCGGATCATGTCGGTCACCGGATCGGGTAGCGCAGCGTGGTCGAGCGCGGCATCGAAGCGAGCGTGCTTGGGAGCGATGACGCGCGCGGGAACTCCGACGACGGTCGCCTCGGGGGGCACGTCACGAACGACGACGCTCCCCGACCCCACCCGGGCGTGCTCGCCGACGTGGATGGCCCCGAGGATGCAGGCATGAGAGCCAATCACGACGTTGGCGCCGATTTGCGGGTGGCGCATCTTGCGTTCGAGCGACGTTCCACCGAGCACGACTCCCGCATAGAGCAGGCATCCGTCGCCAACCGTAGCCGTCTCGCCAATCACGATTCCCATCCCGTGATCGATGACGACGCGTCTGCCGATGCGAGCAGCCGGATGGACGTCGATCCCGGTGACGAACCGGTTGGTGTGCGCCAGCATGCGCGCCCCGAGCTTGAGATCGACTTGCCAGAGCGCATGGGCGGCGCGGTGCACCCAGATGGCATGGAGCCCCGGATACGCGAGCACGACCTCGAGTGCGCTGCGCGCCGCGGGGTCGTTCGCCCGGACGGCCTGGATGTCCTCGAGAACGAGCTCGGCGACGTGGAGGAGCTTCTTCGCCAAAAGGCTCGGCCCAAACATGACCTTCGCTTGGCAGCTTAGCATCGGGGACTGAGGTAGGCTGACGAACGATGGCCGGCGCGCTCCTCTTGCCGCCTCCCAAGCTGCGGGGCTGGCGCGCCGTGGGGAGCGAAGAAGTGGGGTCGTATCGAGTCTTCGACGTGAAACGGATCGCACTCGAAGACGCCGACGGGCGCGCGCGCGGCGACGCCTTCACGCTGGGTTTCCCGGACTGGTGCAACGTCGTCGCGATCACGCCGGATGACCAGCTCGTCCTCGTGTGGCAGTACCGCTTCGGCACAGGGGCGCTCTCCTTGGAAATCCCCGGCGGGGTGATCGACGCGAACGAGCTGCCCGAGCACGCTGCACGCCGCGAGCTGCGGGAGGAGACCGGCTACGAGGTCGAGCGCCTGGAGACTCTGATCACACTGGAGGCGAACCCGGCGCTGCAGTCGAACCGATGCTTCACGTTTCTGGCGCACGGGGCTCGGCCGACGGGGGACACCGGGTTCGACTCCCAGGAGGAGCTCGAGACCGTGCTCGCCCCCGCGTCGCGCGTGGCCGATCTGCTGGACGGCGGTCAGGTCACCCACGCTCTCGTGCACAGCGCGCTCGAGGCGTACTGGCGAAGGCGGTCTTCGCTCGCGAGATGATTGTGACCGGCACAATCGAGGAAAAGCGTGTGTGCCGGTAGGGGGCCGCATTAGGCTTAGCTTTCGAGATGGGAAGCGCGGACTGGGGGAGAGTCGAAGAGCTGGTCGTCGAGCTCGAGCAAGGACAGAGGCGGAAAGTGCTGGAGCTCGCGCGTCGCCTGAGGCCAGGCCTGACGCACGAAGACATCGCCAATCCTCATGATTTCGCAGAGCTGAGGGACTCTGACTGGCAATACGAAGACGGCGTCCTGGCGGGGATTCAGGCCGTGCTGGCCGCGGTGCGCGCGTGCGAGCGGAGCCAGAGCGACAGGTCCAAAGCTTTGCCGGAGCTTGGTCGAGGCGGGGATGGCACGTCTCCGGCTTCGCCTCCGAGTGGTCGAGACCGGGGAGAGTGAGCCGTGGCGGGCAAAAAGAAGGACAAGCGCGGCGCGAGCCCCTTCGACGCGCTGCGAACGTTGCGCGACGAGCTCGCGAAGAGCCCGACCAGCTCCAGCGCGCCAGGCCACAAGCAGCCGGCCGCGACGCGGGTCGCGCCGTCGAAAGAGCCGCGCCGCGAGCCCGACGACGAAGCCTTGCTCATGCACCGAATGTACGCGGGCGTCACCCCGCTCGACCGGGCGCACGAGCGCGTTCCCAAGCAGAACGTCGAGCGACCCGCGGCGAGTAACCGCGTAGCGAAGCGAAGCGCAGACGCCGCGCAGGAGGAAGCGGCCGCTGTCCACGAGCACCTGCGAACGCTGGTGGAGGGGCGCGAACGCTTCGAAGTAGCAGACGACGGGCGGCGCGTGGAAGGAAGGCGCCTCGACCTTCCAATCGAGGTGCTTCGTCGCCTTCGTCGCGGCAGGTTGCCGATCGATGCGCGGCTCGATCTTCATGGGATGGGGGTGCGCGAGGCCCGCGCGCAGCTCGAGCTCTTCTTGCGCACCATGCGGTCGCGGGGCGAGCGTTGCGTCCTCGTCATTCACGGCAAGGGCGAACACTCCCCGCAAGGCACGGGCATTCTGCGCGGTGAGATCGCGGCGTGGCTCTCGCAAGGCGCGTCGAGCGAGCACATCGCCGCTTTCGCGACCGCCGGTGAGCACGACGGCGGCGAGGGCGCCGTCTACGCGCTGCTCCGTCGTTGACGCTAGCCGTCGAGCGCATCCCGCACGTGGCGCGCGAGAGCGGACGCCGTGAAGGGCTTCCCGATGACCGGTTCGCCTCCTCCGACCCCGGTGTACTCGTCGTATCCCGACATGAGGAGCACCCTCACGGGCGGGATGAGGCGACGCACCTTCGCGGAGAGCTCGCGCCCGCTCATGCCGGGCATGACGACGTCGCTCAGGAGCAAGTCGATTGGCTCGCCGCGCGACATGCGCTCCTGGCAGAGTTGGAGCGCCTCGTCCGCGTTTCCCGCCGTGCAGACGCTGTACCCTGAAGCGACGAGCACCTCGGAGACGATGCGCCTGAGCATGGGCTCGTCCTCGACCAGGAGGATGGTCTCTTTGCCTCGCGGTTGGGTGGCCGCACGGGCCGGGGCTGTCGAATCGGTCACCTCCTCCTGCACGGCAGGCAAGAGCACCTCGAGCTCCGCGCCGGCGCCCGGCGCGCTGCGCACGGTCACCTGTCCGCCGCTTTGCTTCGCGATTCCGTAGACCGTCGCGAGGCCCAGGCCGGTGCCCTTGCCTCGCGGCTTGGTCGTGAAGAACGGCTCGAAGGCGTGCGACTTCACCTCGTCCGTCATTCCCACCCCGTCGTCCTTCACGAGGAGAGCGACGTACCTGCCGGCAGGCAAGCCCTCGATCGGGGCATTCACCGAAAGCGAACGCGTGGCGACCACGATGCGTCCACCGCGATCCCCGAGCGCGTCTCGCGCGTTGACGACGAGATTCACGAGCATGTGCTCGATCTGCCCGCGATCGGCGCGCACGCGCCCGGCGCGATCGCCGAGCTCGGTGACGAGCTCGATGTTCTCGCCGATGAGCCGGCGAAGCATCGTCTGCACGCCCTCGACCGCCGAGTTCAGCTCGAAGACGCGCAGCTGCGTTGGCTGCTTGCGGCTGAAGGCGAGGAGCCGCTGGGTCAACGATGCTCCTCGCTCTATGGCGCTTCGCATCTCCGAGAGGTACGAGCTCGCAGGCGAGTCGGCGGGCGTCAGGCGGAGGAGCAGGTCGGCGCAGTTGAGGAGGATCGTCAGCAAGTTGTTGAAGTCGTGCGCCACGCCGCCTGCCAGGCGACCGATGGCGTCCATCTTCTGGGCTGCTCGCAGGCGCTCTTCGCTCTCGCGGAGCGCCAGCTCGGCGCGATGCCGGTCGCTGACGTCGCGCAACACGGCGATTGCCTCGCGCTCGAGGAAGGGCACCAGGCGCGCCTCGAGGTGGTGCCTGCCGTCGGCACGGGTGACTTCGTACTCGACGGTGACGGGTGCACCACCGAGCTTGAGCTGCGCCAGCGCTGCCTCGACGCTCGCGGCGTCCTGCGGATCCAGGATGTCTCGCACCCGCTTGCCCTCGACTCGCTGCGGGGGCACGTAAGCCGGGTAACCGGCGAGCAAGCGGATGATGAGTCCGTCGGTGTCGACGCGAACGCATCGATTGTTCAGCGCGCGAAAGACGGCGTCTAGCTCGGCCGCGCGGCGCTCCACCTCGTGCCGAGTGGTCGTGTCGCGCGCGACGGCGAGGCCGAAGATTGGCGCGCCGCCGGGGTCGCGCACCGGCGAGTACCGCCAATCGCAATACCGGCGCGCTCCGTCCGGCTGTACGTGCAGCTGGTCCTCGGAGACCACAGTCTCCCCCGCCAGCACTCGCTCCAGCGGCCAGCGGGCCACGAGCTCACGCACGGCAGGCGCGAGGTCGGCGATGCCTCTCCCGAGCACGGCCGACGACGGCATACCCGTAAACGCTTCCATGGCCGGGTTCCACGCGGCCAATCGCCGCTCGCGGTCGAACGCCGCGATCGCGTCCACGCTATCGCGGAGGGACGCCTCCGCGATCTCTCGAGACTGGCTCTCGGCCGGAGGCACAGCTCGACGTTACAAGTCTGGTACGGCGCGCGCCATGGGCACGAACCGGCGAAACGTCGGACGAGGAGGTGGGCGCAAGCGACGCAGGCGCCGTACGAGGGTCACTGAACTACGGCGTGGCCCAGCTTCTTCTTGCCGTCCTGGAAGAGGACCTCGATGCGCGTCCCCTCGACGTCGAGAACGAGGCCCTTGCCGAACTTGGGATGCAAAATGAGATCGCCCTTCGCATAGCGCCGTGAGAGTGCGAAGGGGACGAAGGCATCGTCGGGCTTCGAGTCGACCTCGGACCAACTCGGCTCCGGCTCCGACGGCTTGGCCCACGCGTCGTCCTCCTTGCCCGAAAAGCGGTCCGACCCCGAGCTGCGTTGCTTGCTGCGCTTCATCGACATGGCGGTAGCCTGCCCTCTAGCGCACTTCGCGCTCGCATGGCAGCGCCAACGTTAGTACTAGTTGGCTGGAGGTGCGGAGGAAGTCCCCGAGCGAGACCAGCGGCCAACCGCGACCTTGCCACCTCGCATCCCGCGCCGCCGCTCCTCATCGCGGCTCTCGCGCCGCAGCCGCGGCAGCCGTGGTGGCCCTTTTGGCGTTGTCACCGCGAAGCTCGTTCGCGCACGGCGAACGCGACCTGCCTTCCGAAGACAAGCCGTCCGTGCCGATCCTCGTCGCGCCGGTGACTCCGACCGAGGAGTGGTACAGCCTTCACTACCAGTTCACGGGGGTAACCCAGTACCACCCGTCGTTCTACGCCCCGTACAGCGGCCAAAACAGCCTGAGCCCGGACGACGAGAGCGCGACGGCCTTCGTCACCACGCTCTACAGCGACACGCGCCTGTGGCGTGGGGCCGAGCTCCTCTTCAACCCCGAGATGAGTGGTGGCAAGGGGCTGAGCAAGACGCTTGGCGTCGGCGCCTTTCCGAACGGAATCGTCTACCGCGTGGGCGATCCCGCGCCGGCGGTATACCTCGCCCGCCTCGCCATCAGCCAGACCTTCGGCCTCGGGGGCGGCCAGGTGACCAACGAGGCTGCGAACAACGAGCTCGCGGGTACGCGCGACAGAAATCAGCTCGCTGTCACGGTCGGACGCCTCTCGGTCATCGACGTGGTCGATGCGAATCGGTACGCGAACGACGCGACTACCCAGTTCCTGAACTGGGCCCTCTTCGCCTCCGGCGCGTACGACTACCCGGCAGACACGCGCGGCTACACCTGGGGCGTCCTGGCCGATCTCGCGTATAACTGGTGGTCGGCGCGCGCGGGCATCGCGCTCGAGCCGTATTACGCGAACCTGGAGAGGATGGACTGGCGCGTCGGCAAGTCGCAGGGCCTCATGGCCGAGTACGAGGCGCGCTACGCGATTGGCAAGTTGCCCGGCGCCTGGAGCCTTCTCGTCTTCCTGAACACGGCCCGCATGGGGAGCTACGAGGAATGGCTCGCCAAACCTCGCGCCTATCCGGACGGCATCGCCGACACCCGCGCTGACGGGCGCACGAAATTCGGCTTCACGCTCTCGATGGAGCAACAGCTGAGTCGAAACCTCGGCGCGTTCATGCGCCTCAGCTGGAACGACGGCCACAACGAGTCCTGGGCTTTCACCGAGATTGACCAGTCGCTCGCAGCCGGACTCGTCCAGCGAGGCCGAGCTTGGCACCGGCCGGGCGACGACCTGGGCGTCGCCGTGGTCGTGAGCGGTCTGTCGCCTTGGCATCGGCAGTACCTGGAAGCCGGCGGCTACGGGTTCATCGTCGGCGACGGGCTGCTGCACTACGGGCCGGAGATCGTCAGCGACGTCTACTACCAAGTGCGATTGACCGAGTTTCTATCGGTGGCAGCGTTCTACCAGCCGATCGTCAACCCGGGGTACAACCAGGACCGCGGGCCGGTGCACGTCTTCTCCGGGCGTATGCACGTCGCCTTTTGAGAGGAGGGCCGCATGTGGCGTTTCGCGCTCGTCTTGTTCGCACCTGTCTTCCCGGCAAGCTGCGGATCGCACGCGGACAACGTCTGCCAGGACATCGGCGATTGCTCGCAGGGCGGCAGCGCGACCTTCATCCAGAGCTGCCAAAGCGAGGCGAAGGCTCTTCGCAGTGAGCTGGCTACTTACGCCTGCGACAGCTACCTCGACGAGTATTACGCCTGCGCCGACGCCACGTTCCAGTGCCAGGGCGCGACTCCCACGTTCGCGTGCACCGCGGGCCTGGACGAGCTCACGACGTGCATCAACGCGAACACGGACCTTGGCACGACAGCGTGCGCTGCGCTCGCGAAACGACAGTCGGCGTGCACGACGCCGCCCGCCCGATCGGGACCGCCGCTGGCTTGCACGCTCGCGCGCGACTGCGAGGCGCAGTGCACGCTGGCGAACACTGCAGACGTCTGCGCTCCTCGCGTCGACGAGCTCGACGCGATCCGCAGCTGCATGGCGGCGTGCCCCTCGACGACGAACTGAGTCGCGCCGCGCCCTTTCCATCGTCGTCACGCAGCAGGAAGCCCGCTCGGCTGGGCGCGCTCTACCGAGTCGCCGCCGCGCGCCTTCGCCTCGCGCATCGCCGCGCCAGCTCTCGCGCAAAGCTCCTCGGTGGTTTCGCGCCCGTCCCACGTGGCGATGCCGACGGAGACGCGCTGCGAGATGTAGCCTCCACGCTTCGGCTCCATCGGCTCCTCGCCCACGGCCTTGCGCAGCTTCTCCCCGCTGGCGTGAGCTTGGGTCGGGCTCGTAGTCGGCATGATCACGACGAACTCGTCGTCCCCGCTTCGCACCAGGATGTCGTACCGCCGCGTTTGCGCGCGAACGCGCTCGCTGAAGATAGCGAGCACCCGATCGCCCATGTCGTGCCCGAACGCCGCGTTGACGTGCTGCAGCCGGTCCAAGTCCAGCACGAGGAGGCTGAGGGTCGAGCCCGAATGCCGGGCGCGGTCCATCTCCTCCTGCAGGCGCGGTGCGAGATAGCGCGAATTGAACGCGAGCGTCAGCTCGTCCACCGCGGCGAGCCGCTCCAGTCGGCTGCGCTCGATCGCGGGCACCGAGCAGTTCGCGAGGATGCGCGCGAGGAGAATGTCGTCGTCGGTGAAGGCGTTCGGCTCGGGCGAGGAAGCGCCCAGCACGCCGATGGGCTTGCCCGCGACGAGAAGGGGTTCGGCAATCATCGATCGGATGGAGAACCCCTGACCCACGGCGACGACGAAGCGCGGATCGTCTTTGGTGTCGCGCACGTGCGCCGGCATGGCGTGCTCCATCACCCAACCGGCGATTCCCTCGCCCTTCGTCAGGGAAAGCGTGCGCTGCTCAATACCGCGGCCCGATCGAGCGCCCGCGAGCAGCGTCGTGCGCGAGGCATCGAACAGGCGAATGCTGGCATGGTCGCACGGTAGGACCTCGAGCGCCGCGTCCGTGACGCCGTGCAGGGCGTCCTCGAGAGGTTGCCCGCCCGACAGGCGTTCGGTCAGCTGCCTCAGAACGGCGAGGTCGCGGCGAGGGTCGGTCGACATGGGGCGATTCCGTGTGCCGGCGAGTATATTGAAGCCGTGCACTCAAGCTACGATGCGCGGTCGCCATGCTGAACGCCGCCGCCCGTGTGTACGGCGAGACCCGCAAGAGACACGATCTCCTGTTCAACGTGTACGTGATGCGCCCGGTTGCCGCCGTCTTCGTGGCCGGCTTCGCCGGCACGCGGATCACCCCCAACCAGGTGACGCTGGCCAATCTGGCGGTCTTTGTCGTAGCCGTCGGGATTCTGGTCGCGTTCCCCACGTACCGAGGGGGACTCGCCGCCGTAGCCGTGATCGAGCTGAGCTACTGCCTCGACTGCGCCGACGGGATGCTCGCGCGATTCAAAAAACTCGCATCCAAGGCGGGCCATCTGTTCGACTTCTTCACGGACGAGGCGAAGGCCGTCCTCCTCGTGGGAGCTCTTTCCGTGCGCTCCTGGCGCTGCGGTGGGCTGGGGCTCGGCGGGCACGCATGGGCCGCAGGAGACCCGCGCTTTTTGCTCGCGGGCATCGTGGGCGTGACCACGGTCGCGTCGGCCCTGTCGCTCACGAACTTCGTCCGCAACCCGGACGTCAGCGGCCGGGAGACCACCGTCGAGGCCTACTACGATCGCGCGGAACAAGGGGCGCGCCCGAGCGCCGGTGCGCTGCTGGCGACCTTCCTCCGGTTCCTCAACCATTATCCGAGCCATCTCTGGCTCTGGGCGCTCGTCGGGCGGCTGGATGCCTACCTGTGGCTTTGGATCGGCTTGAACGCGATGTACTTGGCGCGCGGCTGGCTCGGGATCGTGCGGCGTTTCGGACGCTGAGCGCTGCGAATCCGCGCCGGCGGCACGACAGGCCGTATGACCGCAGAGTAGCGCGAGAGAAAGCGCTTCGGAACGCGACGCGTGCCGGACTTGCGGCGCTCAGCCTCCGGCCCCAGCGTCGGCGGCGGCGCTTCCCCCGTCTGGCGCGGCGCAGGTCACCGTCACGCTCTGCGCCGCGAAGCAATTGGGGGCGTCGCTGCCGTCGCTCACGGTCACGGTGATGGTGGGCGTGCCCGCCAGCGTGCAGGTGAACGTCGCGTAGGCCGACGACGCGTTGGTCAGGTTGCCCGAGCTCGCGGTCCAGGAGTACGACAGCGCCGAGCGATTCAAGCCGCGCGCCGCCACCGCTAGCCCGAGGCTGCCCCCGACGAAGACGTTCCTGGGCAGGGCCGAGAGGCCGTCAATCGTGGGGCAGCTCAGAGGTGTCGCGGCGACCACGATGGCCCCGGTGTTCGGGACGGGCTCCGCGCAGGCCATGAGGACGGATACCGCCGTCGTCGCGTCCGACTGCACCGAAAATGGCACCGACGAGCCCGCGCAGGTGACCGATCCGTCTGTCGATACACCGCTCAGCGAAGCCGCGTAGCCCGAACCCGCAGGGAGTCCCCCGAGGAGAGCCTGGATCGTGAGGCTGTTGGAGACGTCGATGGTCCCGCTCTGATGGAACGATTCGGGTCCGGAGAGCGTGTAACTCACCGTTGCGAGCATGACTCCGGGCGCCACCTGGACTTGCAGGCCTATCGAGCCGGTCTTCTCCGCGGGCGTGGAGGACGCAGCCGCCGTTCCGTCCGCGGGAGCGTTCATCGGGGCGGAACAGCCGAATAGGAACGACGAACCGAGCGCGATCACTCGACGCCCGTCGAGCCTCCACGTGCCGACCGCGACGAAGGGACGTCCCTGGCGAAGAACCATTCTCTCGATGCGCATCCGGCCGACGCACAAGAACACGGCCCGTGCCAGCGTCGTGCTGCGCACCGATCGCCCTGGTTTGCCGGCGACCGCCCAATGGCGGGTGCGCCCTCGGCCGATGATTGTCGGAACGAGCGACCGGATTTCGGTGACCGCCGCGTCGAGGACCCCATTCCGAAAATCGGATTGACCCTCCGAAACCCGTGCGCCCGAGGAAGACGTGAGTGAGCGCGGTCAGGCGCGAATCCGCGACGCGAAGCTCGGCCGCCGACGTGGCGCATGTCTTGCTCTTGCCGCCGCGCGGGTGAGGAGGTCTAGACCATGTCGATGTTTCCGGTGAGGAACGGAGTTCTGCGTGCGGCGCTTGCTCTTGGCGCAGCTTGCGTGACCGCATTCGCGGTGGGGCAGGTGGGCTGTTCGAGCGGCGGACAGCCCGGGGGCAGCGGCAACCAGGGGAACGGCTCGCCGAGCGACGGAGCAACCGGAACTATCGGCCTCTCCCTCGTGTTGCCGGGCGGTGCCGTCATCAACAGCGTGACTTACACGCTCCTCGACAGCAGCAGCAACGTCATCACGCTGCCCAATTCGCCCAACCCGGGCACCATCGACGTGAGCAACAGCCAGTCGATTGACTTTCAGCTCGGCGGCGTTCCCGCCGGGTCCGGCGACACCATCAACCTCTCCGCGACGGTGGCCGGCGGCGGCAGCTGCCAGGGCACCGCGACCGGGCTCGCGGTGACCGCCCACACGACGGCGAACGTGTCGGTCCAGCTCCTCTGCGCCCTTCCGCCCGGCGACTCCGGGAACATCGCGGTTACCGGAGTGCCGAGCTACTGCGGCACGTGGAACTCGCTGGCGAGCGGCGGCGATGGCACCGAGGTCTACGTCGGCGAGTCCATCGTGCTCACGGTTACGGCGCTCGGCCCGGACCCGAACAAGCTCGGATACACGTGGACGATGTCCAACCCGATCGGTGCGTTCGGCGCGACCAGCAGCGGCGTGGGCGCTCAGGGCCAGGACGAGAACGTGGGCCCCTCGGACCCGATGCAGTTCTTCTGCACGGCTCCCGGCACGACGACGATCACCGTGGTCGTGGACGACGGGCCGGTGCCCGCCGGCGCCGGAGCCTGCCCGACGAACCTCAGCACCACGAGCACCACCGTGGTGTGCGATGCGTACCCCGCCAGCAAGGTCGAGGCGGCCTGGGTCGAGCTCGCGGGGCCCAACGGGGGCAGCAACGGGTTCACGGGCAACGTCGCCATCGCGCGCGCTGTGACGGGCTACGTCCCCGCGGCGGACGCCGGGACGACGAATCCCTGCCCGAACATCACGATCAACGGCGGCACCCCCGTGCAGATGAACCTGCGCGCCGGCGCCACGACGAGCCTTCCCCTGCGCTCGGTGAACACGCCCCCGGCCAAGCCGGCGCTGTTCCCGGTCAGCTCGTGCGAGTACCTACTGCCCGCCAATGCCACGAGCGCCGTGGTCGCGGGCCAGTCGCTGCCTCTTCCCAAGGCCAACCCGACCAAGATCGTCGTGATTGGCGACACCGGATGCAGGCTGCAGAACGGCAACGGCACGCAGAGCTGCAACGACCCGGACCCGGCCGGCACCGATACGCCGTACCCGTTCGCAGCCATCGCGGCGGCGGCTGCGGCGCAGCATCCGGACCTGGTGCTCCACGTCGGCGACTACGCGTACCGCGACAACCCGTGCCCGCCAGGCCTCGGGTACAACTGCGGCGGCAGCCCCTGGGGGTTCGGCTGGGACACCTGGGAGGCGGACCTCTTCGCTCCCGGGGCCCCGCTTCTCGCGGCAGCTCCGTGGATCATGACCCGCGGCAACCATGAGCAGTGCAATCGCGCCGGCCAGGGTTGGTACCGCTTCCTCGATACCAGTGCTTTCGACACGACGGACGTACACACCTGCGACAACGCGGCGTACGACGTCGCCCAGGCGGGCACGACCTGGCTGAGCGGCAACTACAACAATCCGTTCCTGGTCCAGATCAACTCGTCCACGCAGATCGTGGTCTTCGATACCGCGAACGCCAAGGTACAGTCGACTACGCCCTCGACGTCGGTCGCCGCCGGCTCGCCGTATTTCACGACCTACCAGAGCGAGCTGACGATTGCCGGCAATCTGGTCGGCGCGGCGCCCTTGCCATTCAACCTCTGGTCGAACCACCATCCGATCTTCGGCTACGCCACGGCCACCCCGCCTGCGCTCCCGACGATCCCCATCCCGACCTTTGCTCCGGTCATGAACTCCGTGTTCCCGGGCACCTACTTCCCGCCGCCGATCAACCTGGCGCTGCATGGTCACACGCACGACTACCAGGCGATCGATTTCGCCACCGGCGCGCTGCCCGGCGGCGGCACGTTCCAACCCGCGGCGACGCTCGTCAGCGGCAACGCGGGCGACATCCTGGACACCCCGCTGCCGTATCCGCTGACCGGCGCCGCGGTCTCGGCCGTCGGCAACCCGAACGCGGTGAGCGTCGCGACCATCGGCGGCGTGCAGCAGTTCGCCTCGTCGGACAACGGCGCGCCCTTCCAAAATCCCAACAGCAGCACCGACAACTCGTACGGCTACATGGTGCTGCAGTTCAATGCCGGCCCGCCGGCCACCTGGACTTCGACGGAATACCGGTGGGATAGCAGCGTGCGCGACGTTTGCACCATTCAGACGAACGGCACGATGTCCTGCGCGTCTTGGGGCGTCGTCCAGCCCAACGACGCCGGCGTATACTGATCCGCGCATGACGCGAGGCGCTGCCTCGGAGACCCAGACGCCCTCGCCCTCGTGGGCGGCGCGGACCGAGCGGTGGCAATCCCTCGGGGGGGCCACCGCTTGCATCCTTTTCTTCGCCTGTACCTGCGCCGTCGGCTGCCACAAGCAGGCTCGGGAGCTCGTGCCGGACGGCGGCCCTGGGTCTACCTTCGTTCGGCTCGCCTCGCATGCGGCGAACGCGCGCGTGGTGACGGCCGCCGTGGCCCCAGTCGGCCCCGACCCGATTCCCCCGCACACACTGCCTCCGCTGACGGCGCGAGAGAAGGTGGGTCAGTCGATTCTTCTCGACACCAACCTTTCCAATCCGCCGGGCACGGGTTGCGCGAGCTGCCACGATCCCGCAGGGGCGTTCTCGGGAAACAACGGCTCGATCACCGGCGTCGCGCGAGGTTCGCGCCCCGGGCACTTCGGCCGCCGAAACACTCCGTCCGTCATGTACCTGAAATACGTTCCGCCCTTCCACTTCGCGCTGGAGGACGACGACGACATCGCGGAATCCCCGTTCGGCGGTCTGTCGTGGAGCGGGCGCGCCGATACCATCGCCGAATTCGCACGCCTACCGCTTCTCGACGCCGACGAGATGAACAACAGGAGCGAGGCCGAGATCGCGGTGAAGCTTCGCACCGCAGCCTACGCGGCCGACCTTGCCCGTGAATTCCCGGGCGCGCTCGAATCGCCTGCGTCGGCCATGAAGGCGCTGGGCGAGGCGCTGCAGGCCTTTTTGACGAGCGAGACCATGTCTCCCTTCACGTCGAAGTTCGACGACTTCTTGCGAGGCAAGGCCCAGCTCTCGCCACTCGAGACGAAAGGGCTAAAGGCCTTCGAGAACCGCCAGAAGGGCGCGTGCAACCACTGCCATCTGATGTACGAGCATGCGACTCGCCCGGATTCCTCGCTTTTCACGACTTACTCGTACGACGCCGTCGGCGTGCCCGGAATCGCGCCATCGCCGCCAATGCCGACCCTGAGCGCAACGACCTCGGTCTGTGCGAGCGGCGCAGAAAAAGGTGCCTTCGTCAGACGCGCAGTGGTGCGGCTCGTTTCGAATCCCATCGCTTCGCAACGTGGCGGTTCGCCAGAAGTTCATGCACAACGGAGTCTTTTCGAAGCTTCGCGACGTCGTGGCCTTCTATGCGACTCGATCGACGAACCCTGATCTGTGGTACCCGCACGGCGCCAAGTTCGACGACGTGCCCAATCGATATCGGGGCAATGTGAACACGCTGTCGTTTCCGTACAACCGGCACGAGGGCGATGCGCCGGCCATGGATGATGCCGACATCGACGCGATTGTCGCGTTCCTGCAGACGCTGACAGGCACACGAGCCGTACCGGCGTGAGCCAACGTTCGCCGAGGCGTCCGGGAACAAGTAGGCGCAGCCGGCTGGCGCCGCGTTCACGCTCGCGTCACGGGGCTGCAGCGCTGGCGGCGGGCCGACAAAGGAAGCGCCCGCCTGCCAGTCAAAGGCCGGAGAAGGGACACCCCCCACGGGGGGAGCGCGGGCACGCTGGAAGCGACCGCTGGATCGCATTGAACGGCAATCGACCGCGTGTCGAGCGCGGATCGCACCGAAGAGCCGAACCGGTACCGGACCATCGGCCGCGGTCAGCGTGAGCGTCGCCGTCCCGACGACGGAGCACGTCAACGTGGGCGTCGCCGACGCAGGATGGTCAAACGAGCCGCTCGAGGCCGTCCAGGCGTACGCGAGGGCGTTCGGGACGGGCCCGCTCACGATCGAGGAGACCGAAACCGAAGAACCCACGGTCGTCTCGTCGGGTACGACTGCAAGGCTGTTCACCGTCGCGCAATTGAAGCTGCCAGCGTCGGCGATCCCGGATGGCGCAAACTCGCATCCCATCGCGATGCCGACCTGCGTCGTCTGGCGCGCCGCCACGCCGAACTGCGCCGAACCCATGCAGGTGATGCTGCCGTCGACCGTCGTCGCGGAAAGCGAGATCGAGTAACCCTGCGCCGCCGGCAGGTTCCCGACGTAGAAGTTTGCGACGAGGCTGTTCTGGACGTTGACCGTGCCACTCTGTACGGGGATGGATCTGCCCCCGGGGCCGTGATGCTCCACGAGAGGACAGCGACGATCTCGCCCGACGGGAGGGTGATCTGGGCGCCGATGCCGCCGGTCGCCTCCGCGCCACCGTCCGGGCCGGCCGAGATGCCGAGGTTTGGCACACCGGCCTCGAATGGGGGCGGGTCATGCGGGGCGGCGCCCTCGTTCCCTGGGCCGGCCCAGGGCCAGGGTCGCCGCACGCGGCGAGCCCTGTGGCGAGTCCGACGACCAGCGCTGCGAGCACGTGGGGTTTCATTCGTCTCGGTGTTCCAGGAACCCGCCGCGTGGGGACGATGCAGCGCGACGGAGACGCAACAACCGCACCGCGAGCACGCCGGCCGCGGAACGGCGTCGAGCCAGCGGCCATGCGCAGATGATGGCGTGAAGCACTGCCCGATTTCGGAGACCGGCGCCCGATTTCGAACAGCGCGCCCATGCGAGAGGAGCGCTGTCGGGGGCGCCCTACGGAAATGGTACGGGGAGTTCCGGAAACGCTCGTCACCTCGAGGAAACGAGCGCGCTGCACGCCACGGAAAACAGGCGTCTCGGCAAAACCTCGGCACCCGGGCCGGGGCTTGCACGGATGCTCCTGCGTGCAGCATCGCCCGTCCTGGAGACCCTGATGCGCTTGAACGTCCGAAGAGCTTATCTGCAAAGCGTGCTGCTCGCCGGTGCCGTCCTTGCGGGCTCCGCAGGCGCCGGGAACCTCGGCTGCTCATCCGTGAGCAGCGGTCCCTCCGCCGCGCCCGCGAACGAAGGCGTGACCTCGGCCGCCGACAACAGCCCTGACTCGGGCCTCGGCTCGGCCAAGGTGACGGTGAATTGGACGGCGCCGGCCCCTGGCGAGCAGCTGGCCGCGCTGACCTGGACGGTCACGCAGCCCAGCGACGCAGGCACGGTGAGCGGCACCGTCGATGCGTCGAGCGGCTCGCCGGACAGCTTCGTCGTCGGCAGCCTACCGCCCGACCCGGGGCACACCACGGACACCATCGGCGTGTCCGGCACGACGACCGACGGCTTCACTTCTTGCTCGGGCTCGTCGTCCTTCCAGATCAACCCCAACAAGCAGACGAATGTGCCGGTCACGCTGCAATGCAACCCCGTCGTTCCGGACTCCGGATACGCGCAGGTGAACGGCACGACCGTCGACTGCGCCACCCTCCTCTCGGCCTCGGCCAGCCCCTCGGAGGTAACCGTCGGCCATTCCCTCGCGCTGACCGCCACGGCGGCTTTCCCCAACCCGACGCTTGCCACGTACGCGTGGTCCGCGACGAGCGGCACCTTCTCGACGCCGATGGCCGCCACCACGAGCTTGACGTGTACCGCGGCCGGCCCGGTCACCGTGACAATCGCCGTGGGCGACGGAACCGGTCCAGGCGATTGCGTCAAGGCACCCAAAACGAGGGCCACGTTCACGGTGACGTGTGACTGAATGCGCCTTCGGCCCTCTCTCCGAGTACCTAGCCTTCCGGGAATCGTAGGGTTGGCTCCGGAAACGCTCGGAGCGGCGGCGGCTGCCGATGGCTTGGCGCCCTGGATCGCAGCCCGAAATCGAAGACACAGGTGCTTGGGCCACGTCTTGCTCTCGCTGGATCGGCCGCACCCCGTAAACGCTCACTCATTTCCGGAGACTCCCATGCGATCAATCGTCCGAAAGACCGTTCTACGAAGCGCGATGCTTCTCGGCGCGGTCGGTGCCGCAGGCACCGCCGGCGGGCAGGTTGGCTGTTCGTCCTCGGGCGTCTCGCCCGAGTCGGTCGGAAATCCGGGCACCGCGCCGGATCAGGGCACGGGCAGCATCGGCATGCAGCTCACGCTGCCCGGCGGAGAGCAGCTCAACACCGTGAGCTGGACGCTCAAGGGCCCGAACGGCGCGTCGACGGTCGTCCAGTCGGGCAGCGTCAACCTGACCAGCAGCGCGAGCATCAACTTCCTGGTAGGCGGCATAGCCGCCGGGGGCGGCTACACGGTCTCGCTGACGGGGACGACGAGTGACGGGCTGACGACGTGCACCGGCTCCTCGGCGCAGTTTGCCGTCACCGCGAGAATGACGACCAGCGTGTCGGTTCAGTTGCAGTGCGCTGCACCCGCGGCCGACGCCGGCTCGGCGCAGGTCAACGGCACGACGTTCGATTGCGCGACGTCGACCTCCGCGAGTGCCAGCCCGGGCGAGACTACGGTCGGCAACTCGGTCAGCGTGAGCGGCTCGGCGATCGGGCCCAACCCGGGCGCGCTGTCGTACTCCTGGTCCGCTCCGAGCGGTACCTTCGATACACCGAGCGCGCAGAGCGCGAACTTCACGTGCACCGCGCCCGGCATGGTCACGCTGACCCTGACGGTCGGCGACGGGCCGGTCCCCGACGGCGGCTCGTGCAGCACGGCGCTCGACACGACGACCGTCACGGTGGCGTGCGACGGCCATCTCGACCAAGCCGCGCAGCTTCCCACCGCGACGAAGATCAAACACCTCATCGTCATCTTCAACGAGAACATCTCGTTCGATCACTATTTCGGCACGTATCCCAGCGCGCAGAACAACGCGGGCGAGACGCCCTTCACCCCCGCGCCGGGAACGCCGATTCCGAACAACCTCATTCGGCCGCTCAACGCGTCCGCGGGCTTTACGCCCATTGGCGGCGTCGACCTCCTGGGCAACAACCCAACGGCCTCGAATCCGGGCAACGGAGCGAGCGCGATCAATCCGTTCCGTCTCGCCAAGCAGTATGCAGAGACCTCGAGCCAGGGCCACAACTACATGCCGGAGCAGCAGGCGTCCGACAACGGAAAGATCGATCTCTTCCCTGAGTTCACGGGCCACAAGGGCCCGCCGCCGCCCGCGGATGCGGGGGCACCGCCCGCCACGCAGACCACCGGCATGGTCATGGCGTACTACGACGGCAACACGCTGGGCACCTACTGGAACTACGCCCAGCAGTACGCGGTCAACGACAACATGTGGACGACGAACTTCGGTCCCTCGACCCCGGGCGCCGTCAACCTGATCTCGGGCCAAACGGACGGCGTCGTCGGGACGGTCGCCAAGCCGCCGTCGGGCTTCAACCCCAGCCACGTCACTCCGGACGGGACGGGCGGATACGCGCTCATCGGAGACATCGAGCCCCTCGGCGACATGTGCTCGAACGCCGCTTCGGACAACGGCGCGATGTCGGGGCCGAACGTCGGCAACCTGCTCAACGCCAGGAACGTCACCTGGGGCTGGTTCAACGGCGGCTTCAACTTGGGCGTCACGAACGGCAACAGCACGACAGGCTGCGCGCGCAGCACCCCGCAAACGGTGCCGTTCTCCACCACCTCGACCGACTACGTGCCCCACCATCAGCCGTTTCAGTACTATCCGTCGACGGCGAACCTGAGCCACGACCCCCCGAGCTCGACGGCAGCCATCGGGCACAGCCTGGAGATCGACGGCGTCACGCCCGAGCCGGCGAACCACCAGTACGACACGACCGACTTCTTCAACGCACTGAGCGCGGGGAACCTGCCGGCGGTCGTGTACCTCAAGGCACCGGCCTTCCAGGACGGCCATCCCGGTAACTCCAACCCGATGGACGAGCAGAACTTCGTCGCGAGCGTGGTGACCGCGCTTCAGGGCGCCCAGGAGTGGTCCACGAGCGCCGTCATCGTCACCTACGACGACTCCGACGGCTGGTACGACCACCAGGGGCCGCCGATCGTGAACATGTCGAACGGCGTGGCCGACGCGCTCAACGGGACGGCGCTCTGCAACAGCGGCGTCCAGCAGAACGCCGACGGCGGTGCCGCGACGACCATGCTCAACGGAGTCGGCCCCGACGGGGGAGCCATCGGCCCGGTCCTGGGTCGCTGCGCTTACGGCTCGCGCGTACCGTTGATGGTCATCTCGCCCTTCGCGAAGAGAAACTACATCGACCATACGCTCGTAGACCAGACGTCGGTCCTGCGTTTCATCGAGGACAACTGGCTCTCCGGCCAGCGCATCCAGCCGGGTGGCTCATTCGACACGGTCGCAGGCACCATCCAGAACATGCTGAGCGGTATCTAGTTTGCCAGCGTTCGCGCGACAGCAAGCGCTCTCGTAGAGTGCTCGGCGGGCGAATGATCGAGCGACGGCGTTTTCTCTACGGCACGGCCCTCACACTCGTGGGGTCGTGCCGTCGTCCTTCCGTCTCCCGCCCGGATGCCGGGCTATGCGCCTCCACCGTACCCACGACCTCGCGGGCTCGCGATCCGCTGCACCCCAACGCGCTCGCGCGCTTCGTCGACCCGCTGCCGATCCCCGCCACGATCAGGCCGGATGGCGTGCGGCCTCACCAAGGCGCCGGGGCGGGGGATGGGCGAGCCGCGCAGGACCTCACCTACTACCGTGTACCGATGCGCGAGGGAACGGTCAGCGTGCATCGCGATTTGCCCCCCACGCGCATCTGGGGCTACCGAGGGACCTTTCCCGGCCCGACGCTCGAGGCCCGAAGCGGCAAGGGCCTGCTGGTGGAATGGGTCAACGAGTTACCGGAGCGGCATTTCCTCCCGATTGACCACAGCCTCTGCGGAGCGGGCGCGGACCAGCACGAGGTGCGCACCGTCGTGCACGTGCACGGGGCGCGCGTCCCTCCGGAGAGCGATGGTCATCCCGAAGACTGGTTTACGCCGGGACGCTCGGCCGTATCGCTCTACCCGAACCAGCAGGAGGCGGCCACGCTCTGGTACCACGACCACGCGATGGGCATCGAGCGGCTGAACCAGTACGCGGGGCTTCTGGGTATGTACTTGATCCGAGACGACGTCGAGGACGCCCTTCGGCTGCCGAGCGGCCTCTACGAGGTGCCGTTGATTCTCTCCGATCGAGTGTTCGACGCGAAAGGGCAGCTCGTCTATCCGACATCGGACGATCCGATGGCCCCCTGGATCCCGGAGCTCAACGGAGACGCCCTCCTCGTGAACGGAAGACTTTTCCCTTATTTCGAGGTCGAACCGCGCCTCTATCGGTTTCGAATCCTCAATGCCTCGAACTCACGCTTCTACGATCTCGCTTTGAGCAACAAGCAGACGATTCACCAGATCGGCAGCGACCAGGGGCTCCTTCCCGCACCCGTGCCGCTCTCCATAGTGGCGCTCGCGCCCGGGGAGCGGGCAGACGTCTTGGTCGATTTTGGGGATTCGGCTGGTGAAAGAGTCGTCCTGCATAGTCTGAGCTTCCAGCTTCTGCAGTTTCGCGTCGCCCCGCGTCGCGCAGGCCCGCGAGCGAAGTCGCCGCTGCCCGGCGCGCTACGCGCGGTGGCGCGCACTTCCGCGGCCGCCGCGGTGAAGACGCGCTTCATGACGCTCAACGAGTACGAAACTCCGAAGACTCTCGCGGCGCTGATGCTGCTGAACGGAGCACGATGGCGCGATCCGGTCACCGAGAGACCGGCTTTCGGATCGGTCGAGATATGGGAGCTCGTCAACCTGACCGAGGACAGTCACCCCATTCACCTTCACATGGTCCGCTTCCAGATTCTCGAGCGGCAGCCCTTCGACGTCGACAGCTATGTCACGCACAAGACGATGAAACTCGCCGGACCCCCGGTGCCGCCCGCACCTCAGGATGCGGGCTGGAAGGACACCGTCCGCGCCGACGCTGGATTCGTCACGCGCATCATCGTGCGCTTCGACGGATACGCCGGCCGGTACGTGTGGCATTGCCACATCCTGGAGCATGCCGCGAACGAAATGATGCGGCCGTTCGAGGTCGTCGCGTAGAAGCCGCGGCAGGGCTGGCCGGTCCCTCATGGGGCGGCGGCGAGCGAGGCCCGCATCGCGGGATGGCGCGCCAGCGCGCGCAGCGCCTTCGCCAGAAGGGCCTTTCCCGGCTCGACCTTGTGCCAAGGAGACGCGCCGCTCGGATGCGGCAAGCAGGCGACCTCGACGTCACGCCCATGCCAGTGCGCGCGGCGCACGGTTCCGACGACCTCCGCCAGAGGCACCTTCCGCGCGAGCACGCGCTCGATCGCGAGCGTACCGACGGCGATGACCAGCTCGGGCTCGAGGATGGCCGCTTCGCGTGACAGCCACCTTTCGCATCGCGCGATCTCGTCGGGCGCCGGCTTGCGATCGCCCCCACCGCTGGCCTTGCCGGGGAAGCACCGCGCGACGGCCGCCATGTACACGCGCGCGCGGAACGTCGCCTCGTCGACGCCGATGGCCTCCTCGAACCAACGGAAAAGCGTGCGGCCCGCCGTCCACGCGAAGGGCCTTCCGAACGAACCCTCGCGCGGCCCTGGCGCTTGCCCGACGAGAATCACCCGGCTGACGACGGCAGGGCCGTGCACGACAGGCCCCACCATTTTCGGGCACGAGGTGCAAGAGTCCAGCTCCGCGTGCAGCACGCGCAGGGCCCGCTCCCGGGAGGAGCCCGCCCTCGAGCGCTGGCCCTCGTTCATGCGCCGGCTTCCTTCTTGGGCTCGCCGGCGCGGATCGCAGGCTCTTCCGCATCGCGGGCTTCCAAGCTCTCGGTCCCTTCGACCCGGACGCGCGCGTCGTCGGGAAAACGGGTGAGTCGATACCGAACGACGCCCTGGTCATCGACATCGAGCGCGACCCGGTCGGAGTCGCGTTTCGCCAGATCCGTGAGCATCGCGTCCGCCTCCGCGGCGGTCACGCCGAGCGCCTTTCCCGCCTCGATGGCCGTGACCGCGCCCCGGTGCGCGACGAGGGCGAGCAACGCCTGATTGCGCGTGACGCGCTCCGCCTCGACCCCCGATCGACTGAGCGAGCCGCCGCGGCGGACGAGAAGCACCCCGAAGACGAGCGACACAATCGCGACCGGAAGGGCGAGCGCGACCCCTGCGCCGGTCGCGCCGAACGCCGCAAAGAGAAGCGCGATGCCGAGCGCGGTCGAGACCCCGACGACGAGTACGACCCAACCGAGCACGCTCGCCACGACGCCGCCGAGGCGCGACGGCTTGCCCGCCAGGTTCACCGAGGGGCCCGACAGGGGAGCCCTGACCGCGCCACATGCGGTGCAGTGCGCAACGACGCCCCGGTACACGACAGGCGCGTCGCGTCCGCATTGGGGGCACGGAAACATTCTCAGGAGTCCTTTAGCGTTCTGCGGCCGCCGTCTCCAGAACGTTCATGCCCCCTTGGGGGGGGGCACGCGGATGAGGCGCTCGCGAGACGACCAAGGGCGCGGGCGTCTCGACGGGCACTCTGGTCGTCCCGCCTGCTGGCGGCGTTGCACGAACCCACTTTGCGGTCGTCCGGCGGCGCGCGTACAAGACTGAGGCTATAAGGCTGGGAGGAGACGGAGGCGCGAGCATGGTCGACAAGGTCAAGAAGGTCTGGCTCGACGGTGAGTTCGTCGACTGGGACGAAGCCACGATTCACGTCCTCACCCACTCGTTCCACTATGGCCTGGCGGCGTTCGAGGGCATCCGCGCCTACAAGCGCGCGGACGGCGGAACGTACGTTTTCCGGCTGCGCGAGCACATCGACCGGCTTTTCGACTCCTGCAAGATGTGCCTGCTCAAGCCCGAGTTCACGCGGGAACAGGTCATGGCCGCTTGCGTCGAGACGCTGAGGACGAACGGCATGGCCGAGGGCTACCTGCGCCCGATGGTGTTCATCGGCGAGGGCGCCATGGGCATCTACGCGCCGAACAACCCGGTTCGAACCCTCGTCGCCGGGTGGAAGTGGGGGGCCTACCTGGGCGAGGAGGCGCTCAAGAACGGCATCCGCGCCAAGATGAGCTCTTTCGCGCGGCTCCACGTCAACGTGAACCTCGCCAAGGCCAAGGTCACCGGCCAGTACACGAACTCGGTGCTCGCCAAGCGCGAGGCCAAGCTCGCCGGTTACGACGAGGCCATCCTTCTCGACGCGAACGGGTACGTCAGCGAAGGCTCCGGCGAGAACATCTTCGTCGTGCGAAAGGGCATCGTGCACACGCCGGACCTCTCATGTTCGATCCTCGAGGGCATCACGCGCGACTCGATCATCGCGCTTGGCGCGCGAGATCGGGCTGACCGTCGTCGAGGAACGCATCACCCGCGACCAGCTCTGGCTCGCCGACGAGGTGTTCTTCACCGGAACCGCGGCGGAGGTGACCCCCGTTCGCGAGGTGGACAACCGAACCGTCGGCGACGGCACGGTCGGCCCCATCACCAAGAGCATCCAGGCGCGTTTCTTCGAGGTCGCTCGTGGCAACGACTCGTCGCACCCCGAGTGGCTGACGCGCGTCTGAATCGCGGACTGCCAGCGCTGTCCGCTTGGTTGCTGCTGTCGACGGGCAACGTCGCGGCGATGACGTCGTGCGCCGCGCCGCGCTCGGTGTCGCCGCCCGTTCCCCCAGCGTCCGAGCCGGCCGTCTTCGCCGAGGACGACCCGCGCCCGCTCCCGCGGTATCACTCCAAGCGCCTCGCCCTGGCGCTGCCGCTCCCGGACGGGCCGCGCTGGCGCATCGACGACCACTCCCAGCCCGAGCTCGTGGCGACACACGAACCGACGCGGTCGCGCGTTCGCGTCGCGGTATTTCGCGCCGACGAGCTCGTCGGGCGCGCGCAATGCGAGGCCCTCGCGCGCGAACGCAAGCTCGTGCCGCAAGGGGAGCTCAGCACGCTGGAGGACGGCGTCGCCGTGACGCAGGAGACGTTCGACACGCGTGTCTGGGTGGCCGTGCAGGCCGGAGGCGGGCCCGAGCGGCCCCTCGTGGGGTACGTCCTGGCGTTCGGGGGCTTCCTGCGAAAATGCTACGTGTTCTCGTTCTCGACGGAAGTGCGCGGCGCGGCCGAAGAGTCGGTGCTGTCGTCGCGCCTCGCGTACGCGCGCGCGCGCATTCTCGGCGGGCTCGAGCTCGATCCTTTCGGAACGATTCCGCGGGAACGCTAGCGTACCGAATCTCCCTTTCGTGTGTTGCGGCTGGGTTTCGGGTCGTGACTACTCGTGAATTGTCCGTTGTCTCTCGTCGATGGACCGTCTCCTTCTGGTCATGGACCGTCGTCTCTTGGCAGCGATCCGTTTCTCTCTGTCCGCGGACCGTTTTCTCCTCTCCCCGGACCGTTTCTTCCTGGCATCGAACGCCAGTCTCTCGTCATCGGACGTTGGCCAGCTGTAAACGGACCGTTTTCATCGAGAAACGGACCGTTTCTCGTTGTCGAAGGACCGTTGTTCCTCGTCAGCGGACGGTTTCTCGTGGGCCGCGGACCGTGGTCTCTCGTCGGCGGACCGTTCGTAGCTGGCAAAGAACGTTTTGCCGATGACAAGGGACGGTTACTCGTTGTCATCGGACGTTTTGCCGATGAAAGCGGACGGTTACTCGTTGTCATCGGACGTTTTGCCGATGAAAGCGGACGGTTTTGAAGAAGCGAAGGTCTGGCGACTGCTCTCCACGCCATCTTCGATCCGTTCCGCCGCGCCGCTGTGACCCACACCCGCACCGGGCTCGGGTTGGGCCTGTACATCGCGCAGCAAATCGTCCAGGCACACCAGGGGACGCTCACGGTGGAATCGAACGAAGAGCGCGGGACCACGTTCGCCGTCGTTCTGCCGCGAGCGTACGAAGCGCCGTCCGCGTAACGCGGGAACAGGGGGGCGGACGCTGTCAAACCAGGACGACGCGAGGCCTCACCGATCGCTGTTTGCCGGGCAGGGATTCAGGCAGCAGGAGTCGTCCACGCAACGCCCCCCACGGCAGCACGCGCCGAAGTCGGCGGGGCAGTTGCAGGTGACCGTGCCCGTAAAGTTCATGCCCGCATTCGCGACGTCGACCTGGTAGCACCCAAAGGCCCGCCGGTTGATGGCCGCGCTGGCGCAGGCAAACGCGCACGAACCGCTGCACGGGTCCCCTTGACCGACCTCGATGCAGTCCGCGTTCGTCGTGCAGGACTGGTCGTAGTCCGATGTGCGGATTTCATGGCAAGCGGCGTCACCGACGACGGGCGTGACGGCGACGTGGGGGCACGGTTGGGCGTCGGCGACGGGTGCGGTGTCCTGGGTGTCGGCGTCTTCCGTGTCGAGAGCGGCTTCGGTGGCAGCCTCCACCGCGGCGGCGGCAGCATCCGTCGAGGCCCCCACCTCGGCCCTCTCGAATCCGCGACACCCGATGAGGGCAGCGAGCAGCGCCACAGCCACGGCGGACGACAGCGTGCGCATCACGACCAAGGCAAGGCATCGATCGGGCCTGTCCGTGCTGGGGCCGCTGGCGCAGGGGGACGTCGAGGGCTGGCTCGGGGGGCCGTGAGCGGGTCGGGGCGGGCCGACTGCCTCCTGCGGCGTAGTCCGCTATGCTTCGCGCGTGGAGACGAGCGCGCTGGATACCGACGTCGCCATCGAGACGCCCGAGCACATCGTCTTCCGCTACCGCGTCGCCGGTCCGTGCCGGCGGTTTCTGGCGTTCCTGCTCGACCTGACCCTCTGCTACGCGTCCCTGGCTGCCATCGCGGCAGGCGTGCTCCTCGCGGCTTCGGGGCTGGCGCCGCCACCGGAACCGCCGAGAGCTTCCTCGGCGCCGGCGCGGGTCTTCTCCTCCTCCTCCTCTTCGCCGCGCAGTGGCTGTACTTCGCCGTGCTCGAGGGATGGCGCGGTCGCACGCCGGGCAAAGCCGCGCTCGGGCTGCGCGTCGTCACGACGACCGGGCGGCCGGTGGGCTTTCGCGCCGCGGCACTTCGCAACGTGCTGCGCGCCGCCGACGCTCTGCCCCTGCAATACCTGGCGGGGTTGCTCTCGATCGCGGGCCTCGCGTCCATGGCGGCGACCCGACGTTTCCAGCGCCTCGGCGACCTCGTCGCGGGCACGATGGTCGTCGTCTCCGAGCGCGCGGGCAAGGCCGCGCCGATCGTGCTCTGGCCGCCGGCGCAGCCTCACGAGCTCGCGCAGCTCCCGGACTCGGTGCGCCTCGACGCGGACGAACGCCAGGCGATCGAGATGTTCCTGCGGCGTCGCGCGCGCCTCGGACCCACCCGCGAATTCGAGCTCGCCGGGATGATTGCACCGGTGCTCGCGTCGCGCTCGGGGTTTCGACCGAGCGACCCGCGGTCTGCGTCCGACCCGTCGCGCATCCTCGCGCTCCTCTACAATCGGGCGAGCAACGCCGGACGCGACGACGCCCCCCCGTCGTCCAGAGCGCCGTAATGGCGGTCGTCGCGCGGGTCTCCACGCTGACCGAGGCTGCATTCGCGAGCCGGCGCCAGCCAGACTGGGACCGGCTCGACTCGCTGGTGCGGCGAGCGCAACACCAGGGCCTGCGCGCGCTCGACCCGGGTCTCGTGGCGCAGCTCTCGCCTCTCTATCGCGACGTCTGCGCCGACCTCTCACGCGCGGAGGGCGCTCGCTACAGCGCGCCGCTCATCGATTTCTTGCAGGGCCTCACGGCAGTCGCTCACGCCGTTCTCTACGGGCGCCAGCCAAGGCGACGGCTCGCCGATGGCACTCGCGGAACGTCCCTGCGTGTCGGGCTAGAGGCATTCCCGCGTGCCGTGCGACGGTACAAATGGGCGATGCTCGTCTCGCTGGTCCTCTTCTTCGTCCCTTTCTTCGTCGGCTTCTTCGCGACCCTGGCGGATCCGGCGTTCGCCACGCGCGTAGCCCCCGAGTTCATGCTTCGCCCCCTCACCGAGGCCTACCGGCAAGGATTCGACGCCGACCGCGGCGCCGGGCTCGACGCCCTGATGGCGGGCTTTTACGTCCAGCACAACGTCGGCATCGCGCTCACGTGCTTTGCGACGGGCCTGGCTTTCGGCTTGGGCTCCGCCTTTTACCTCGTGTTCAACGGTCTCTCCACGGGTGCCATCATGGGTTACGTGGCGGCCCACGGCGCGGGCGGGAACATTCTCACGTTCGTCGTCGGACACAGCTCGCTCGAGCTCGGGGCGATCGTGCTCTGCGGCGGCGCAGGCCTCGTGCTCGGGTGGTCCATCGTCGCGCCCGGCGACAAGACGCGCGTGGCCTCCCTCCAGGCGGCGGCGCGCGGCGTCGTCACCGTGGTGTTCGGCGCCGCGGTGATGCTCTTCTTGGCGGCTGCCGTGGAGGGATTCTGGTCGGCCTCCACCGTGCCTTCCACCGTCAAGCGAGCGGTGGGCGCCACCCTCTTCGCGATCGTCGCCGCCTACATCGGGCTCGCGGGACGCGGCTCGGATGAAGCGGCTGCGCTCGAACGCGAGCAGAGGTCCGACCGATGGATTTGATGCGCGCGCGCGTCGCGCTCCGCGAGCGGCCCTTGCTCGACGTACTGGATCTCGCCATCCGCTTCTGCGCGGCGCACGTCCGGGACTACGCCAAGCTCTCGTGCGTCGTCGTCGTCCCTGCGCTCGCGTTGTCGTGGGTCGCCGCGCGCGCATTCGGTTGGTGGCTCGCCTGGACGACCACAGTCGTCCTGACCGCATTCGCCGGAGCCCCGTTCGTGGCGCTGGCGTCCCGGCTGGTCTTCGCGGACGAGGTGCGCGTGCGCGACGCGCTCTCGCAGGCCCTTCGAGCCGTGCCACGCCTCGCGGCCGCTCGCATGCTGCAGCTTGTCGGACTGGCGATCAGCCTTCTTCTCTCGGGCTTGCCGTGGCTATGGGTCGGGTCGTCGACCCTCTTCGTCGCCGAGGTCAGCGTTCTGGAGAACGCAGGCGTAGGCGCGTCCCTCGGGCGCGCTCAACGAATCGCGAACACCAACTTCGGTATCGCGTTGCTGGCCATGGTCCTGCTCGGGTTGGCGCCACTCGCTGCCGCCATGCTCTTCGACGCGGCGGGACGCGAGCTGCTGGAGGGCACACTCGAGGTGAAGGCACCGACCTCGATGTTCGTGGACGGCGGGAGCGTCCTCGCGTTGCTCGGTTGGTGGTCGTCGCTGCCTTTCGTGACGACCGCGCGGTTCTTCGTGTACCTCGACATTCGAACGCGCTCGGAGGGGTGGGACATCCAGACGCGATTCGCGGGCATCGCGGCGCGTGCGATCGCCGCGGGGGCTACTTCGTGAGGCGCCGGTCCACGGCGCTCGTGGCGCTCTTCCTGTCGCTCGCGGTCCCCCGGAGCGCCTGGGCCGCGCTCGACCCCGGGCGGGCTCAGAACGACGTGCAGGAAGCGATGACCGAGAAGGCGTACACGTTCTGCAGCGCGCCGCACGAGCCGCTCTCGCCGCGAGCGATCTCGCTCTGTCCTTCCGCGCGCGACACCCCACGTTGCGAGGGCTTCGCTGCCGCGTGCGCGAGGGCCGGCGAGGCGCGGGAGCCCCGTGAGCCCCGGCATCTCCCGGGACTGAGCGGCCCGTGGCGCGCCATGGGCGCGATCCTCCGGACGCTTGCCCAACTGTTCGTCTGGCTCCTGGTGGCTGCGCTCCTGGCCGCCGTCCTCATTCCAATCGCGCGCGCCCTCACTCGTCTGCGCCGCGAAGAGAGACCGACGGCCGTGCCCCGCGAGGCGGCGAAGGCCGACGACGCCGCCCCCGAGGACCCTGCGATTTCGGACGAGGAGGCGCTGCTCGCGCGAGCCGCCGATCTCGCGGCCCGCGGCGAGAACGGGGCGGCGCTCGAGCTCTACCTCGCCGCCAGCCTTCGCGCGCTCGACAAGCGCGGCGCGGTTCGCCTGGCCGCGCACCGCACCAACGGGGAGTACGTACGCTCCTGCGCGGAGCTCGCCGCGAAGACGGCCTTGAGCGACATCGTTCGCGAGGTGGACCGCGTGAAGTTCGGCGGCGCTCGGGCCCAGGACGACGTCATCAGGCGGGCCGCGCAGCGAGCCTTCGCGATCGTCCGGACCTTGCCCATCGCGATGCTGGCCCTAGCGGCGCTGCTCTCGATGGGGTGCGGGAGCGCCGCGCCCGGGCCGCGCCGCCCCGGCGACGATCCGGCAGGCCTCGAGCTCTTCCAGGAGGTCTTGCACCGGCAGGGCGTGCGCGTGGAGCCCCTTGGCAGCTCTCTCGCGTCCATGCCGCTGCCGTCGCGCGACGGGAGCACCGCCTCGCCTGCCGTCGTCGTCGACGTGGAGCGTACTCCGCTCGACGACGACACCGGCGCGCACCTCGTCGACTGGGTGGACGCGGGGGGCGTGCTCGTGCTGGCCGGCTCGCCGCGGTCGTGGCCAGACGCGTTCGGCGCGGCATCGATAGGGTCCGGGGCAAGCAAGGTCACCGCGCGGACGCTCCTCGGACGAGCCAGCGACGACGACGAGGACGAGGTCTCATCGCAGGCAGGGGCCCCTGTCTACGCAGCCGCCGAGGAGCACGGCGAGCTCGCCGCGAGCGGCGAAGGCTTCGAGTTTCGCGGGGCCGCAGAGCGCGCAGCCTGGCTGAGCGACGACGCGACCTACGCGGCGGTGCTCGCGCACGGGCACGGCCTCGTTCTGGGGATCGCCACGGACGAGCTCCTGACCAACGCCGGCCTGGCTCGCCGCGGCAACGCGGCGGCGATGATTGCCATGCTGTCCAATTGTCGTCGCCTGAGCTTTTCGATCGCGGACCCCGACGACGGTCTCTCTCCGCCGTCGACACCGCTGGCGTCGATGCTCCGCGCCGGGCTGGGGACTGGCCTCGCGCACGCCCTGGTTGCGTCGATCGTCCTGTTTCTCGCGGCGGGCTCGCGGCTGGCGCGCCCGAGACCTGCGGCCCCGTTGCTTCGTCGAGCGTTCGTCGAGCACGTCGAGGCCGTCGGCGCGCTCTACGCGCGAACCGGTAACGCGGCCCACGCCCTGGCGGCGTACGCCCGTTTCGCGGACGAGCGCCTGCGCGCGCGCCTCCCTCGCCAGACGACCGACGTCGCCGCTTTCCTCTCCTCGCGCGCCCGCGTTCCGCTCGAGCGCTGCCAGCGTCTCTGGGCACGCGCAACCGCAGCGAGAGCGGGGGCGCTGCCCCAGGGAGACGAGCTGGCGATTCTCGGTGAGCTCGCGACCGTGTATTCGGCGGCGACCGCACAGGATACATAGGAGAGAGAAGAACCCGTGGACGCCATTCGTTTCCAGCAGAACTTCGAGCGCATCCGGCATCACATGGCGCTCGTCGTGGTCGGGCAGGAAGACCTCGTAGCGGGCGTCATCGTCGCCGCGATCGCCAAAGGACACGTGCTGGTCGAGGGGGCCCCGGGCCTGGGCAAGACCCTCGTTGCCCGCACGATGGCCGTCGTCAGCGGCTGCGCCTTCAAGCGGATCCAGTTCACGCCGGACCTGATGCCGAGCGACATCACGGGATCGAGCGTCTACAGCCGTGAGACGGGTAGCTTCACGTTCGTCGCGGGGCCGATCTTCGCGCAGCTGCTGCTCGCCGACGAAATCAACCGCGCTCCCGCCAAGACGCAGAGCGCCCTGCTCGAGGCCATGCAGGACCACCAGGTCACCGTGGACGGCACCTCGCGTTCCGCTTCCGGCCCCATTCGTGGTCATCGCGACGCAGAACCCCGTCGAATCGCAGGGGACTTACCCTCTGCCCGAGGCGCAGCTCGATCGGTTTCTCTTCAAGCTGACCGTGGCCGACCCACCGCCCGAGATCGAGCGGGCGATCGTCCGTAACCACGCCGACGGCTTCGACCCGACCGACCTTTCTGGCCTGGGGCCGGCCACGTCGCCCGCCGAGCTCGCGGCCATGCAAGCTTACGCCGGGAGCGTGCGCGTCGACGACGCCGTCGTCGGCTACATCGTCGAGCTGGTGCGGCGCACGCGGGACGACAAGGCCATCGAGCTCGGCGCGAGCCCGCGCGCGAGCATCGCCCTCCTCAAGGCGGCTCAGGTCATCGCCGCCAGCGAAGGGCGCGACTTCGTGACGCCGGACGACGTCAAACCCGTCATCGCCGCGGTGCTGCGCCACCGCGTGATGCTCCACCCGGACGCCCAGCTGCAAGGCATTTCGCCCGACCAGCGCATCGAGGACATCGTGCGCGCGGTCCCGGTCCCGCGCCTGGCCGCCTGAGCCATGGACAAGCGCCGGGCGTCGGTGTCGCTCGTCGTCGATCGTGACCACTACGAGCAGGTGACGCAAAAACTGGGGGCGGCGTGCACCTCGGTGTGGATTTCGACGGCGAACGTGAAGCAGCTCATGACCGAAGCGCCGATTGGAACGCGCGACCGGGCGCACGGTCGCTACGTCCCCATTCTCGACACCTTGCAGTCGCTCTGCGACCGCGGGGTCCACGTGCGGCTACTTCACTCGACACCGCCCTCCCGCCCTTTCCGGGCGGAGCTCGCCGCCCGCGCGAAGCGCCTGACGCCGCCACGCTTCCAGATGCGCGCCTGCCCGCGTGTGCACCTGAAGATGATCGCCATCGACGGCGCGCTCTTGTACCTGGGCAGCGCGAACTTCACGGGGGCGGGGCTCGGCGCCAAAGGCGACGGCCGCCGCAACTTCGAGATGGGCATCCTGACGGACGACGAATGGATGCTCGACGAAGCGCAGAGGCGCTTCGACGCCATCTGGCGCGGGGCCGAGTGCGGCAGCTGCCGGCTGCGGCGCGAGTGCCCCAAACCACTGGACCTCGTGTCGAAGGCGCACGAGGAGAAACATCGGCGATCGGCCGGCGTGTAAGTAACACGCCGGCACTTTCTCCGATCGGCCGGCGTGTAAGTAACACGCCGGCACTTTCTCCGAATCGGCCGGCGTGTACGTCTCCTCTTTGATGCTAGGTTGGCGACGCGATGGACGAACTCGTGACGGTGGCCACCTACCCGGACGTCGCTGAAGCTCAGCTCGCAAAGGAACGCCTCGAGCTCGAGGGCATTCGGGCCTTCGTCGCCGACGCCCAGACGGCGGGCGTGATGCCGTTTCTCGCGAGCGCGACGGGCGGTGTTCGCGTACAGGTCGACCACAAGGACCGGGCCCGGGCGCGAGAAATTCTCGGGATCCCGTGACCTCGGAGACGTGAGGGGGCGGCGTATGGTGCCCACCGCGCGCCTCGTCTTCTTCGCCCTCGTCGCGACGCTCGTGTCGCTCGCCGCGGGTTACGTGGGGGCGCTCCGCCCCGCGATGTTCGCCGGCGACGCGGTGCTGGTCGTCGGGGTGGTGGCCGACGCGCTCCTGGGCCGGGGCAGGCGCATCGAGGTCGACCGCCAAGCGGCTGCCATCTTCTCGGTGGGCCGACCCAACGCGGTCGCGATTCACCTGCGCAATCGAGGCGGGCGCTTGCTGCGCGGCCTCGTCGCCGACGACCCTCTCGAAGCGTGCGAAAGCGTGGGGAGCCCTGCACGGTTCGCCCTTGCAGGGCATGCGACGACGGTCGTCCGCTACGAGGTCCTACCCTCGCGGCGCGGTCCACGCGCGCTCGGAGCCATCACCGTGCGCTATGCGCTGCCGCTCGGCCTCCTCGCGCGCCAGGAGCGAACGCCGCTGCCGGCGACCGTAGACGTGTACCCGGACGTGCACGCGGCGCGCGCCCTGGAGCTTTTGCGCCGGCAGGGGAGGCAGGACGCTCGCCTGGGCAGCCTGCGAGTCCGGGGCGGTGATACGGAGTTCGAGCGGTTGCGCCCCTACCAGGTCGGCGACGAGATTCGTCACGTCGATTGGCGCGCGAGCGCGCGACGCGACGACATGACGGTCCGTCAGCACCAGGCCGAGTCCAACCAGAGCGTCGTCTTTGCGCTGGACGTGGGCCGATCGATGCGCGGCGAGACCGGCGGGCTCACGGCGATCGATCACGCGTTGAACGCAGCGCTGCTCACCGCGGACGTGGCGCTGCGCGGGGGGGATCGCGCGGGCCTGATGGTGTTCGACGAGGTGCCGCGCAAGTTCGTGCCTCCCACCGGCGGGCGCGCGGGGGCGCGCAAGCTGATCCGAGCCGCGTACGCGCTCGACGCGTCGCTGGCCGCTACCGACTACAGCTCGGCCATGGCCTTCTTGCGGACGCAGGTGCGGGCGCGAGCGCTCTTCGTCGTATTCACCAACTTGCTCGAGCCGCGCTCGGCCAAGGAGCTGGCGGCGTCGATGAAGGGCCTCTTGCCCCGGCACCTCCCCCTCTGCGTCCTGCTGCGCGATACCGATGTCGAGGCGCTCGCGACAGCGCCGTCTGCGGACGTCTACGTGCGAGCGGCCGCCGCCGAGACGCTTGCCTGGCGCGACTCGCTCATCCGCGGCCTGCGAAACGCCGGGGTGCTCGTACTCGACACGAAACCGGGCGACCTCACGCCCGAGCTCGTCCGCGGCTATCTCGAGGTCAAGGCGCGGCGCTTGCTGTAGCTACTTCAAAGCTACTGCAGCGGGCGGCTCAGTTCTTCTTCTTGGCGAGCAAGTCGGCGAATGTGAACTTGGCCTCGGCCTTGAGCTGCTGGCGGTACGCCTGGTAGGCGGTCCGCTCCTGCTCCTCGCTCAGCGCCCTGATGGACAGCTTCACTTCGCCGCGGCGCGGGATCCATCTCCATGACCTTCGCCTCGACCTCTTGGCCGATGTTGAAGGCCTTGCGTAGCTCTGTGCCGCGCGGCGTTCCCGTGCCTCCCGCGGGTATGTAGCCGCGCGCGTTGCGCCCGGTCACGCCGAGGATGCGGACGACGAGACCCCCGCTCTCGATGTTGACCACTTTCGCCTTCACGGGCTTGTGGGGCACGACCCGTTGCGGGCTCTCGTCGGCCGCCGCTCCCTGAGGCGCCGGATGCAGCGCGATCTTGTGATTGCTCGGGTCCACGTGGGAGACGACCACCTCGATGGCGTCGCCGACCTTCACGACCTCCTCGGGGGTCTCGATTCGCTTGATCGAAAGATCCGAGGTGTGAATGAGGCCGTCGATGCCCGGCTCGAGCTCGACGAACGCACCAAACGGCTGCAGCCGCACGACTTTGCCCGGGTGGCGAGTGCCCTGCGCGTACTTGCGGGCGACCTCCTGCCAGGGATCGGGAATCGTCGCCTTGCGCGACAGCCAGATCTTGCCCTTGTCGTCGATCTTGATGACCCGGACGCGGGTCGGCTCGCCGGCCTTGAAGATGTCGCTCGGCCCGTCGGACCGGTTGTGGCTCATCTCCTGGAGCGGGACGAGCCCCTCCACCCCGCCGACGTCGACGAACGCTCCGAACGGAACGACGCTGCGAACGACCCCATCCAGGTCTTCGCCGACCTTGAGCTTTCCGAGTGCCTCGGCCCGCGTACGCTTCGCTTCGTCCTCGATCATCGCCCTGCGGGAGAGGACGACGTCGCGGCCCCGTTTTGCGTATTGCGTGACGAGGAAAGGCAGGCGCTTGGCCAGCAGGTACGTGAGATCCGCTCCGAGCCGGAGGTCGACGTGCGAACCCGGCGCGAACGCGCGCAGCCCCTCCACGTCGACCTCGATGCCGCCCTTGATGACGCCCGTCACCAGGCCCTCGATCGTGGACTTCTCGTTGAACGCCTTCTCGATTTCCGGCTTGGCGCGTTCGGCTCGTCTCGGGTGGTGGGTGAGGACGACAAGCCCCCCGCGCCCGCCGTCGCTGTGAACGACGCCGATGAAGTCGGCGCCGACCTCGAGAATGACACGCGGAACCTTGGGCTCCCGGGGCGGCGTAGGCTCCGGCGCGGCGACGGGGGAGTCCCCGGCGGGCTCCCTTTCCGGCGCGGCACTGTCGAGGGGCGCCGCAGGCAACGCGTCCGCGACTTCGGCAACGGGGGGGCTGTCCGCGTCGGGCGTCCCGGTCGGGGCCCCCTCGGCGGCAACTTGCTCGGCCTCGGGCTCGTTCTCCGTCGTCGTGAGCGCTGCCGCTTCGGCAGGCGATCCTTCCTCCGGCGCTCGCTCCGCGTCGCGCGTGCTTGCGACAGCCTGCTTGGGCGCCGTCTCGTCCTCGTCGTCGGGCAAGAGCATCTCGCGCCGGTCGAAGATCGCGTGTGCCTTCCCGGGAATGTCGATGAGGATCGCGTCCTCGGTAATTTCGAGGATCTTGCCGAAGACGATGTCGCCGATGGTGACGGGCGGCCGCTCGCGCGGTGGGCCCGCGTGCTTCTTGTCCTTGCGCCGTTCCCTCTTCTCGCGACCCTCGGTGGGCTTCGCCTCGGCACCGCCGTCGGCGGTTGGCTCGGCCAATCCTTCCAGAGCAGCCCCGTCGGTCGACTCCGTTGGAGTCGGCGCTTCGGTACCAGCCTGCGCTCCGTGCTTCTTCCGGCGCCGGCGGCGGCGTCGCTTCTTTTCGCCCTGCCCCTCGGGGTGCTCGCCGCCCTCACCTGCGGCGGGCGAGGCTGCTGCATCACCCTCGGGAGAAACGTCGTCACCCTCGGACTCAGCGTCCCCAGCGGTGGACTCCAGGGCCTCCGCGTGGTTTGGGGGCGAGCTCTCGCTCTCGGCTGTCTGCGCGCTCGGCTCGCCATTGCGCACCTGCTCGTCCGGACCGGACTGCGCAGCCCCCGCCCTGGTGCTCTCGCTCACCGCAGGCTCGTTTGCCGCGGGGACCTCGGCCCCGTTGGCCGTCGAGTTTTGCGAGGGGTCCGTGGTGTTCATGGCTAAGAGGCGCGTGAGCCTAGCGCAAACCGTGCCGGGTTTCCCGTGAAGTCGTCGGCAGGGCCAGGAGTTTGGCCAGGAGTTTGGCCAGGAGTTTGGCTGGGGGGTTGGCCAGGGGGCCCATGCGGCCCAGGCGTGAGGTTTTGGGGTCTGTCGTGAACGGGGTCGGCCGCCAGGCGGTGGGCGGCGAGACGGTTCTGGTAGTAGAAGATGAGTCGCGTGTCGACGAGCACGAGATCGGACCCCCGCGGCTCTAGCACAGGGGTGGAGTGGTAACCGCTGAAGGCGCGCAACGCTTCGTCGAGGATCTCGCGCCCCGTCGCGCGCGCGAGGTGGGGGCGTAGCACGAGCCTCCCCTGCCCTTCCAGCTCGGCGGCTCGGTCGCGCAGCCGCTCGATGCTCCTCGCGAGCTCTTCGCGTGGAACGATGACATCGTCCTTTTGCCGAAGGAGCGCGAAGATGTCGCCGCCGGCCGGGGCCTGCATCCGTGCGCAAAGCTTCGCGAAGGCGCACGCAGCGACGAGATGGGTGGCCATCGCCACGGTTTCGCGCTGGAACGCGCCGAGGATGGCCTCGGCCAGCTCGCGGGTGTATTCCGCGTCCCGAGCTGGGTCCGGGCCGACGCGCCCCTCGGCGTCCGTGAGATACGAGAGCCGGTCGATCGCGCGCCCGTGCCCGTCGTGCGAGACGCCTTCCTCGTCGACCTCGTTGCCGAAGCAATCGAGCGGTCGCCCGAAGCGCACGACACACGCGGCGTCCAGCCCCAGCAGTTTGCGCAAGAACGTCGCGATGCGGCCGAAGCGCGACGACTCGTCATCCTCGATGATGTAACGGTGCCTGCCTTCCTCCTGCAGGAAGTCGTCGACGAGGGTCTCGGCCTCGAGGGTCAGCAGGTAATTGATGGTCGCGGGCACGAAAAACACATGGCGCGGGCGGCCCTGGGCTGCGCTGCGGGCCATGGCCTCCACTCCGGTGCCGAGCAGGCCGAGCTTGAGCCGTCGCTCGAGGGCGCCCGATCGCGACCGCGTGCCCCCAGGGAAAAAGAGCGAGTGGTACCCGCGTTCGAGGACCACGCACGAGTATGTCTTGAGCACGTCCTTGTAGAGACCGTGTGCGATACGCCGGTCCACGCGATAGGCGCCCAGGTTGTGCATGAAGAAGGACAGCACGGGGTTCGCGAAGAGGTTCTTGCCGGCTCCGTACGTCGCGGGCGGCAGCCCGGCGCGCTCGAGCGCGAAGCCGAAGACGACCGAGTCGAGGTTCGACAGGTGCGTCGGCACGAAGACGAGCGTGCCCTTGCGCGCGAGCGCCGCGATGCGCCCCACGAGGCCTTCGATGACGACGCGGCCGTCGAGCGCGCGAAGGTCGAACGCCCCCCCGAAGTGAGCCAACGTTTGCCGCGGGGACATGACGAGGCCGATGAGCGGCGCGACGGCCCGGGAGGCGAATCGGTATACGCGCGGGTCGAAATTCCCAGCGACGTCGCGGGCGTAGCGCCGGGCAAGATCGCGAATCTTGTCGCGACGCTCCGCCTCGGTCATGCGACCGAGCGAATGCGCGAGCACTTGCCACTCGGCCCGGGTCACGACCTCGTCGCCGACGTGCCCGCTTCGCGTTTGCCGGGGTCGTGCCTCGAGGAACGCGGCCTCGTTCAGCACGAGAAGCGGGTCGCGTACTGCCCCACACACGCGCTGGACGACCTCCTCGACGATGTCGCCTTTGGCCTGATTGAACCCGAAGATGGGGGGCGTGCTACCGGGATCGAGCGGGGGGGATTCCACACCTGGGAGCCTAGTCCGCACGCCCGAGACGCGCAGCGGCGAGGGACCGGACTGCACGAGACCATTCCGCACGCCCGAGACGCGCAGCGGCGAGGGACCGGACTGCACGAGACCATTCCGCACGCCCGAGACGCGCAGCGGCGAGGGACCGGACTGCACGAGACCATTCCGCACGCCCGAGACGCGCAGCGGTGAAGCAGCGCCAATCCATGCGCCCGCGCCGCGCGTAAACTGGCGAAGGGCCCCGTTTGACGTACGCTGCTGGTGTCGAGATGAGCGATGAGACCGCCCTCGCTGACTTGCTCGAGCTCGTGCTGGCCGGAAGGCCGGAACGGCTGAGCAATCTCGCCGTCTCGCAGATGCCGCCCGCGCAGCGCGCCGCCCTGCGGTCTGCGACCGAAACCGTGGCGGCGCTCGGACTGGCCACTCCGGGGGTCGACGCGAGCCCCTCGGTTCGCGAGCGCGTCTTGGCGGCCGTGCAGAAGCGCCTCCAAGAGCGTCCGCGTCGAGCCGTGCTGGTATGCGACATGATTCGCGACCACCTGACTCCCGGGCGGCCGCTCGAAGTGCCGCGGGCGAGAGACATCGTCCCCGCCCTGGCAGCGCGCCTCGAGGGGGCACGGGCGAGCGGCGAACCGGTCATTTACGTGCTCGATCGGCATGAGCCCGGCGACCCCGAGCTCGACGCGTGGACGACCCACGCGGTCGAGGGCACCGAAGGCGCGGAAGTGTGGCCGCCGCTGGCGCCCACCGCGGTCAATCGCGTCGTGACCAAGCCTTCGTACAGCGGTTTCTTCCAGTCGGAGCTCGAAGGTGTGCTCGACGAGCTGGGCGTCGACACGCTCGTTCTCACCGGCTGCGCGACCGAAGTGCAGCTCATGGCCACGGCTACCGATGCCCTGCAGAAGGGCTTCGCCGTCGAAGTCCCGGCCGATTCGCAGGCGGGAACGTCGGAGGCCGCGGAGCTCGTGAGCATGGGCGTGCTCGCCGCGCTCGTCCCGTATGCGCCTGCGCGGAAAGCTCGCCTCGAGAGCGTCGCGCGTCGTCACGCTTAGTCTCGGACCGTGACCGGCCGTCGTCGCGGCGTGCATCGGGCTCTCCGCGGCGCGGATGCGGCTCTTCGCCGCGCGGATGCGGCTCTTCGCCGCGCGGACAAGGCTTTGGCGGGCTGCGCGGAGCTCGTCGAGCCGCGCACAGAGCTCCCGAACGAGCGGACGGAGCAAGCCACGGGCTGCACGAGGCTCTCGGGGGCGTGCATAAAGCTCTTCTTCCCGCGGACAGAGCTCTGATCGCCGCGGACGAAGCTCTTCGGGGCGCGGACAAATCGCTTTGGACGCGTCCCGAGCGACTCCGGACGGTGCATGCGACTCTTGGGAACGCGACCCGCGAGCTCAGGACGCGACGAAACGAAGGCTGTCCGCGACATGACGAACGCCATGCGCGCACAGAGCGACGCTGTCGGCGTCATTCGAAGCTCCAGGCGCGACAGGAAGAGCTCCATGCGCGTCGAAACGTTCGCTGAGCGCGTCCGAAACTCGATCATCCGCGGGGCGATGAAGCTTGTCCGCCAGGATCAGAGCTTCATGCGCGGGGTAACGAGCTTCATACGCGCCCAAAAACCGCTTGTTGCGCGCACGGAGCGCTCCGGACGCGCCCGAGAGAGCGTTGTGCGCGTCCGGACGTGCTCCGTGCGCGACGAGGGAACGTGTGTGCGCGGCGGAGGGTCGCTCGTGCGCGTGAGGGAGTCGTTCGTCCGCGCCGGAAGGTCAATCGTGCACGTCCGCGAGTCGTTCGTCCGCGTCGCAAGCTCAATCGTGCGCGCCCGGGAGTCGTTCGGGCGCGTCGGGGGGGCGTTCATGCAGGCCGGAGGCTCGTTCGTGCGAGGCGCGGGAGGAATCGGGTACCCGGGGAGCGTCTCATTTCCACGCCCCGGCCCGCCCTCCCCGTGAAGGTGCCGTCTTCGCGGCTAGGTTTCGTTCGGGAGAAACGCCGGGAATGCGACCGCAGAATGGGAACCGCGCAGTTGGGTTGACGATCGTGGCGCTCGTCTTGTGCAGCGCTTGCGCGAACGGTAGTAGCAGCGGTGGTTTCGCCGACGACGCAGCGAGCCTCGATGGCACGACCGAAGCCGCCAGCGAGGGCGGCACCCCAAACGCCGACGGCGCTACGGAAGACTCGACCGCGCCAGCCGACGCTGGCGCCCCCGAGGCGGCACCCGCGGGCGACTCGAGCCTGGCGCCGGACGAAGGCGCGACGGAAGACTCGACCGCGCCGCTCGCCGACGGCGGCGACGGAGCCGCGAACGCCGACTCGATGGCGCCTGACGCGGGCCATCCCCTGGACTCGGGCCCCGCAGATACGGGTATCGCGGATACCGGCCTCGCCGATACGGGCACTCCGGATACCGGCGCTCCCGACGCAGGGGCCGGCGATGCCGCCTGCTCGGTCGGACCCGTCGCCGACTACCAAGCGAGCTGCAGCGGCTGCTCCATCATGGCCGTCTTGACCTGCGCGTCTTGCACCAAGAAAGACCAGACGCAGAACCTGAATCCGTCGCTGCCGCTGCCGTGTCCCGGAGCGACGAGCGTCCAGAACACCGACGGCGTCCTCTCGTGCTCGGGCACCGCCGCCGACACGGGGGTGAGCGACCCCTGCTCGGTGGGAGCCGGCGCCGCGTACGCGGCGAGCTGCAACGGCTGCTCCATCAGCGCGGTCTTGAGCTGCACGTCGTGCACGAAAAAAGACCAGTCGCAGAACGCGAATCCCAAGCTGAAGCTGCCGTGTCCAGGAACGATGAGCGTCCAGAACATCGACGGGGCGCTCATGTGCATGTGAGAGCTCGCGGGGACTGGAAAAGTGCACCCCTCCTGGGGGGCCCCGCCGCCTCTTTTCGCGCGGGCTCAGGATGACGATCGCGGTCGCGTCAGGCACAATGAAAGTGGGAATGAGCAGTGATCCCTTCGACCTGATTGGGCAAATCGTCGGCGGACAATTCCGTGTCGATGCCGTTGCCGGGGACGCGGACCTCAGCATCGTGTACCGGGGTCGAAGTCTCGACGCGAATACCGCCGTCGCCATCAAGTGCTTGAACCTGCCCGAGACCATCCCCGACACGCTCGCGCGTGCCCTCGACGCGGCGTTCCAGCAGGCGTTTCGCGTGCACGACCGTCTCGCCCGCGGACACGAAAACATCGCGCAGACCCGGACGAGCGGCGAGACTCGGTCGCCGCGCACCGGCGCGACCGTGCCGTACATGGTGCGCGAGTGGCTGGAAGGCGAGTCGCTGGCAGCGGAGCTCGCGGGCAGCAAGAAGGACGTTCGACCGGTGCGCTCCCTGGAAGAGGTCATCGGCCTTTTGCAGGGGGCGTTCGAGGCCGTGTCGTTCGCGCACGAGCGGGGTGAGGTGCACCTCGGCCTGAACCCCAGCAACCTCTTCGTCGCCAAGCGCGGCGACGGCACCGTCACGCTGAAGGTGCTCGACTTCGGCCTGGCGCGCATGATGAACGACTTCGCGCCGGAGTCGCCCTCCGAGTCGCATTCCGGGTGCGGCCTGCGGCTATGGCTTCCGGGGTACGCCGCACCCGAGCAAATCGACGAGGCGCTCGGACCGGCGGGGACGCGGACGGACGTCTACGCGCTCGCGCTCATCGCCATGGAGGCGCTCGCAGGGCGCAAGCTTCCGCAGTTTCTCGAACAAGTGCTGAACCGCGCCCTCTCGGCGGCGCCCGACGCGCGCCAGGCCGACGCCGGAGAGCTGTGGCGCGAGGTACGCAGCGCCGTGACCCCGCGACCGGCCCTTGCGTCAATCGCCGGGGCCGGCAGTGCGTTGCCGGTCGCAGTCGGGGCGCTTTCCATGCCGCGGCTGAAGCTCCCGTCCGCGCCCTCGACCCACACGCAGCCCATGTCGTTCGAGGCGAGGGCATCGTCGACGGTCGATCCGGTCGCCATTCCGACTGCCCCGGAGACACCCCTGCCCGGTCCGTCCGCGCCCCTGGGCGCCCCGGTTTCGCTCACGCCCAGGGAGGCGCAGGAGCCCATCATGATGACGCCCGTCGAACCGAATGAATCTCATCGAGCCCAACAAGAATCCCGTCTCTCGTTCCCCCGGTGCTCACGCTGGGTGCGCAGCCGCCGCCGCGACCGCCGGGCTCGCGGACGCTGGGCTCGCGAACGTTGATCATCCTCGGCAGCGCGGCGGCAGCCGCCGCTGTCGTCGTCGTCGGCGGCGTCTTCGCAGCGCTGCGCTCGCATCGCGCCGCGGTGTCCGTCGCTTCGCCTGCGGCGGCTCAGGTCGTGGCGTCTGCCGCGCCCTCCACGAGCAGCCCGCCGTCCTCGTTGGCACCGTCTCCGGGCGCGCCCGCTTCTTCCGGCGAACCGGCGCCGGCGGCCTCGGAGCCGCCGGCCACGAGCGACTCGCCCGCGTCAGCGCGGCCCCAAGCGAGCTTCGCGCCCGCGGCGGCGCGGCACGCGCTCGACACGAAGAAGCGCGACGTCGGCAAGTGCCGCCACGGTCGGGTCTGGGGGTACGCGTCGGCGACCGTGACTTTCGCCAACGACGGCTCGGTCGACAAGGTCGCGCTCGCGCCACCCCTGGCCGGCACGCCCACCGGGACGTGCGCGGCCGACGCGCTCGCGACGGCGCACGTGGCGGCCTTTGGCGGAAATCCCGGATCGAATCAAGTACCGCTTCTACGTGTCTCCCAAATAGAGAAGCCTCGCCCCGGCGGCTTGGCCGCTCAAAACTTCGACCAGTCGAACTCGGCCAGCCGGTCGTCGATGAGGTCGCGCGTGTGCCTCTCGACGGCCTTCTTCGTCTTCGGGTGCGTCAGAACCCAGAAGCGCTCTTCAACGATCGCCGAGCACACCTGGTCCGCGACATCGGCGGGCTCGAGGCCGCCGGAGACCGCAGTACGCAGGAAGCCCTCGAGCTTCGCCTCTTGCGGCGACCGCGAGCCCTCTCTCGAACGCGAAGGCCTGGGTGGCCGATTGCGGGCGGCGTCCGCGATGTTCGTCTTCACCCACGACGGGCACAAGACGCTCACCTTGACCTTGCCGCCCGCGGCTGCGGCAAGCTCGTGGTGCAGGCATTCGCTGAGGGCGACGACCGCGTGCTTCGTGGCGCAATACGGCGCCGAGAACGGCACGCTGAGGAGCCCCGCGATGGACGCCGTGTTGACGACGTGACCCTCTCCTTGCTCAATCATGCGCGGGACGAAGGCGCGCACCCCGTGGATGACCCCGAACAGGTTCACGCCGACCACCCAGTCCCAGTCTTCTTGCGAGAGCGCCCGCACAGGCCCCCCGGCGACGACGCCCGCGTTGTTGCAAAGGACGTGCACGGTTCCGAACGCCTCGACGGCTCGGCGCGCGAGGGCCTCGACCTGCCATCGATTGGAAACATCCGTCGTCACGGCGATGGCTTCGGCGCCGAGCTGCGCGATGGCCGTGCGCGCCTCGGCGAGGGGCTTCTCTTCGACATCGGCCAGGACGACGCGCATCCCCTCGCGAGCAAAGCGCTCGGCGAGCGCGCGCCCGATCCCGCTCGCCGCGCCCGTCACAGCAGCAACTTTGCCTCTCAAGTCTCGCATCTCGGCCTCCTAGCGAGTTATACCGCCTCGGCCATGCAAGCCCCCACGTTCGCCCTCGTTGCCGCGTTCGCCGCCGCGTGCACGCAGCCGCGCTCCACGGAGGTCACGGCGCCGACCGCTGTCCAAGCGCCCACGCCGAGCGACGCCGGGCTGCCGCCCGCCCTCGACGAGGGTCCCGTGGGAGCGGCCGAGCCCGACGCGGGGGCGCCGTTTCGAGCCTGCACGCTCGACCGCGATTGCATCGCTCTCGATCGGGTCGGCTGCTGCCACAACGGGTGGAAGGAGGCCGTGGCCGCGGCTCAGGCGGACGCGTACCAGAAATCGTTCACCTGCCCGCAGGCGAATCCCATCTGCCCGATGTACCTGGTCAAGGACACGCGTGTTCCGGTATGCGACAAGACCACGCACCTGTGCACGATGATGCGGGCGCAGCCCTAGGAGCGGCCGGGCTCAGGCGGCGCACACGAAGTCGGTGCCCTCGACGAACCCGAGCCCGGTGAGGTGCGCGCGTACGAGAGCTCGCGCGCCACGGACGCCGACGGCCACGACCACCGTGTGCTCACCTCGCCTGAGCGACTCGGGAGAGGTGATCGGCGCGGCACGGGCGAGGCGCCCGATTTTCCGTGGGTCGATGTCGACGAAGCACGAGGTCTTCACGCCGAGCGGCTCCAGGGCGCGGGCGAGCCGGCGTCCCGTGGGACCGGCACCCCAGATGGCGACCGGCCTCGACGCCCGCAAGAGCTTGGGAGCGAGATAGAACGCTCGCGCCTCGACGAAGCGCGCTCGGGCATAGCGCGGATCGCCGAGGCTGGCGCTGCCCGGTCGCTGGCGCCAGAGGAGCAGCACCTCGGGCACCTTGGCCAGCCGCCAGCCGCGAGCGTCGAGCCGTAGCCACAGGTCGTAGTCCTCCGCCCAGGCTGCGTCGTCCCGCCAGGCACCCGCCTCCTCGAGCGCCTCGCGCCGAAGGAGCACGGTGGGATGGCACAAGGGCGACTCGACGAAGAGATCGCGCGCGTGCTCGCTCGGAGTGATGAGGGCGTTCTGCCATTCGATGTAGCGGCGCATCCCCTCGCCGCAGGCGCCCAGCGGCGCGACCTGCGTGCCTACGACGCCCAGCCCGGCATCGGCGGCCAGCCACGTCGCTTGCTTGGCGAGCCGCTCCGGAAGAGCGACGTCGTCGGCGTCCATGCGCGCGACGAGGTCCCCACGTGCCACAGCGAGGCCGCGCGCCAGCGCCGCGGCGATCCCGCCCCCGTCGCCGGCGACGGGCACGACGCGCGGATCGCGGTCGGCGAGGGCCGCAACGCGACGCGTGCCGTCGTCGCGGGAGGCGTCGTCGATCGCGACGAGCTCGAGGGCAACGCCGCGCTGGGCCAGGATGCTGCTTGCGGCTTCCTCGATCGTGTCGGCCGCGTCGCGGAACGGCATGAGAACGGAGATGAGTCCCATGCGAGCTCGAGCCCATGCGCCGGCGCCGCCACGGGGGCCGCTGCCCCAGCGTAGCGCCTTCCTGCGCGCAACGAGGGCGGCCGTCCTAGCCGCGGTCGCCGTGGCGTCGAATGGGCGCTCGGCGCAGGCGGCTCCTTCCGTGTGGGTCATCGACGATGGCGAAAAGATCCGTCGCGATGCGCACGTCCACGCCCTTCGAGCGCGGAGAGCAGAACCCGGTGTGGCGCCCCGGCCAACCCGTGCGGCTGTTCGCCGTCCGGAACGAGGTCGTCGCCCTCCAGGTGGTCATCGAAGCTGCCGAGGCTCCGCTCGCGGGGGTCACGGTCGATCTCCCGACCCTATCGTCGGCCGACGGCGCCGCGCTCGATCACGTAGACCGGTTCGTCGAGCACTTCGTGCGAGTGCGGCGCGCCTCCGGCGGAAACGCGCCCGAGGAGTCGCTCGGCTGGGAAGCAGGCGCGGGGCCGGCGCCGGCCGCCTGGGTGGGCGAGGTTCCGGACGCGCTCATTCCGGTGGAGTGGGCTGCCGGGTGGGCGCCGTACCCGCTGCGCGTCGAAGCGCGCAACAACGGCATCGTCTGGGTCGACATCGACGTGGGCCGGGACCAGCCGCCTGGCCTTTACCGGGGCGGCATCGTGGTGGCGAGCGAGAGTGCAGCGCTGGCATCCATCCCCGTCGAGCTGGACGTCGGGGCCCTCGTGCTACCGGAACCCGCAGCCGAGGCCACCGTGTTCTACGATCCGGAGGAGCTCGAGAGACGCATCGGCGCGGGCGCGGAGGAGCCCCTCTGGCGCCTCTTGCATGCGCATCGCGTGTCGCCCCTGCACAACGCCACCTCCGCGGCCGACGTCGAGCGGCAGAAGGACGCGCTGAGCGGCGCCACGTACGGGAGCGCGAGAGGATACGCCGGCGCCGGGACCGACCTGGGCGATGGCGTCCTCGCAATCGGAGCGTACGGGGGCCTCGGCGAGCCGGACGCCTCGAAGCTCGCGCGCGTCGAGGCCATCGCGGACGCCGCGGCCGCCGCGAACGTGCTGGTAGGGACCGACGTCTTCGTCTACGCCGACGACGAGCGCTGCGATAGCGCGCGAGGCGCCGCGTGGAGCGAGCTCCTGCGCGGGTCGCCCGATCCCAACGTTCGCGGCGTACGGGTCGCCTGGACGTGTACGGAAGACCCGTCGCGGCAACCCGTCGACGTCCCCATGCTGCTTGCGCGCTACGATCCGGCGCAGGTGGCTCGCGCGCGAGCGCGCGGCAAGGACGTGTGGCTGTACAACGGCGTCTTGCCCCAAACGGGCACCTTCCTGCTCGATGCGGACGCGGTCTCGCCGCGCGTCAACGGCTGGCTCGCGGCGATGTACGGCATCCGGAGGTGGTTTTATTGGGAGTCCACGTATTGGTATGGCCGGCGCGGCGCGACCCCGATCGATCCGTTCGTCGAACCCGAGACGCTGCACAACGAGGACGGCGACTGGGCCAACGGGGACGGGGTGCTCGTGTACCCGGGACGGCAGGAGGACGTCTTCCGCGAGCATTCCCTCGGCTATCGAGGAGTCTTGCCGTCGATTCGGCTGAAAGCCTGGCGCCGCGGCCTGCAGGACGCCGCGTACCTCGAGCTGGCCAGGGCACGGGACCCGGTGCGCGCCGACGCCGTCGCGCGCGCGCTCATCCCCACCGCACTGGACGCGGCTCGTCGAGGGCGCCCTCCGTCGTGGAGCGCACGCGGGGTCGCTTTCTACGCCGCACGACGCGCGCTGCGGGCGATCGCCGTCGGCGGGCAGTCGATTGGAAGCGCGGCCGTGCCCCCCCCCGCGCGACGCGCCTTTCGCTTCCGCTGGGCCGCGCTGGGCGCAGGCGTGCTGCTCGCGCTCGTCTGGGCGCTTCGGCGCGCGGCGCTTAGCGCGGCCGGCCGCTGCGCCTCGGGATCACGCGAATCCCGAGACCTTCGAGCCAGGCTCGCAGCTCCATCCCGCAGCGGGCAGCCGAGTAGGCGGCCCATTGGACCTCCTCTTTCTCGTCGAGATGCTGAAGGAACTCGTTGGCGGCCGCAGCTTCGTGCAAGCTCGCCTGCCGGCGGAGGTCGCCGACGTAGATCGCGATGAAGTCCGGGATCCAGCGGCGTTTGTCGCCGTAGGGGACGCGTACGTAGCCGGGGCAGTCTTCGCGCCACTTTCGAGGCAGAAATACCTCGCCGGTCATCGGGCTGAGGAAGCACAACGCGCCGTCGTTGAACGCTTCTTCCAGCAGATCGAGGTCGATCGGCAGCGTGCGGAGGCCGCCGGGCGCAACGGACGCCACGGGTGCCACCGGGGGACGGCTCGGGGCCGGCGGCGGCAGCGTCTCGAGCATGGACGACGGCCTGTCGGTCGGTGCGCCCGACGGGCGCGCGGCCTTGGGCATCGCAGCGGATTCGGGCAGGGGAGAGTCGCCCCGCGATTCGGCGCAGAACGGGCAGCCCTTCATCGCCGCCGGCGCGGCCTGCCACTCGTGCGTCGACACGACGCCGCATCGCCACCAGACCAGGCGTCGCGCGCGGTACCCCAGCTCGTCCGGCAGGAGGTCCCCGTTTCTCGGGCTGAATGCTGCGAGCAGATCCGGCTCGTCGGCAATCGTCCTCTGCCCCTCTTTGGCTCGCATCGGCTTGAGCATTATCTCATCGTGCCTCGCGCCCTGTTGCCCTAGGCCCGCCGACGGGAGCTCCCGGACGGGCCTTCAAGCGCTATCTCTATCGCTCGACGCTGTCCAGTCTCGCATCGCTTCTTGCAGGCGCGCCAGCCCCTCTTCGAGTCGGTCGAGCCGCACGGACGTGAAGCACAAGCGTGCGAATGTGCCGAAGGCGTTGCCGAAGCCGTCCCCCGGTGCGAGCGCGACACCCCGAGCGATGGCCCGTTCGAGCAACCCCCGGAGGGGCCGCTGTCGCCCTCCAGCGAGCAGCAGCGGCGCGAAGTCGACGAACACGTAGCTGCCGCCATCCGGGGAAAACGCCCGAACGTCTCCCCCGAGAGCGCGCATGGCTACGTCGCGGGCCTCTCGGTAGCCGGCGCGCGCGGCTTCCGTCCACGCGGCGGGGGCGCGCAACGCAGCGAGCGCCACACGCTGCGACGCGACGGGCACGTTGAATACGGTGTGCGTGGCCACGCGCCTTGCGAGCGCGATCACCCGCTCGGGCCCGACGACGAACCCGATGCGCGCGCCGGCCAGCGAGTGGCTCTTGGAGAGCGAATACGCCGTGAGCGTTCGCTCGGCCATCCCGTCGAGGCGGGCGATGGAGACGTGCGCGCCCTCGTAGACGTAGTCGGCGTAAACCTCGTCGGCGATGACCCAGAGCCCGCGCGCGATCGCGAGGCGCGCGATGCTCGCGAGCTGCGCCGTGGACAGGACCTTTCCGTCGGGGTTGTTCGGCGTGATGAGATAGATGGCGCGCGTCTGCGGCGTCAGCGCCTCCTCGAAAATCGCCGCGGCGTCGAGCGACGGATCGGCGTAGAGCCGCGTCGAGAGAGGCACCTCGACCGGCACGGCGCCCGCCGAGCGCAGGACACCGACCGAGAGCGGCCAGTACGGCGCTGCCACGAGCACCTCATCTCCGGGATCGAGCACCGTGCGGGCGGCGCAGAAGAGGGCGTGGGTTGCGCCACATCCGACGAGCACGTCGGCGGGGGTCGGGTCGCGCGGACCGAACCCGCAAGCCACGAGACGCTCGACGAACGCGCGCTTCAACGCGTCGAGGCCTGCAATCGATCCGTAGCGGTAGAGCTCCTCGTCCAGGGCCTGCCCGACCGCCTCCCCTGGCTTGGCCTGACGCTCGACCAGGCCGAACCGGGCGCCCGCGGGCGGGGAGACGTGCGTGTCGCCTATGTGAAGCTCGATGAAATCGCCGCCGCTCCGCAGGCGCTCGTCGATGCGCGGCGCCAGAATCGGCAAATACGCTCGCACGCAGCGCGGACGCCGTTCGCGACAGACGGAGCATGCAGGCATGTTACGCCACGGGCCTCACGATGGCCGGCCAGAGGCGCCGGAAGCCGACCGCGACGAGCCGGCCGTCGCGCGTCACGATGATGGCCCCGTAGCGACATTTCTCGACGATGCACCCCTCGCTCACGCCGCCAGCGCGCTGCCAGCGCACCCGCTCGCCCGGGGCGAGCAGCGCGAACAGCCGCGCCTCGGCCGAGATACGCGCTAGCTCTCCGGGCGTCGCTCCGAAATGCGGGGCGACGGCAGACGCGCGGACGCGCCGCGCGACGCCGTCTTCGAACCAGAGGTCGCAGTCCTGCTCCGACGACCAGAGGACGATGCCGCAGTGGCTCTGCCCGTCTCGCAAGACGGCGCGCACGGCGAGGCCAGGCGGGCGTGTGGACGGGCACGCCGGCTTGCCGCCGAGCCGGCGTCGGGCCGAGTCGATCGATGGGCGCGTCGAAGCGCCGTGCTCACTACCGCTACCGCTCGAGGAGTCACCGGTTATCTTGCCGCTCATGATGGTCCGTTCGTTCGGGCGCGCCGGACGCGTCCCGGTCATCGGTCAAGGGACTTGGAAGATGGAGCGCGACAATCGCGCCGAAGCCATCGCGGCGCTTCGCCGTGGCCTCGATCTGGGGCTGACCCACATCGATACGGCGGAGCTCTACGGCTCCGGCGAGGTCGAGGCGCTCGTGGGCGAGGCCATCGCCGGGCGGCGTGACCAGGTGTTTCTCGTCTCGAAGGTGGTTCCAGACCACGCCTCCTACCAAGGCACGCTCCGGGCCTGCGAGAAGAGCTTGCGTCGGCTACGGACCGATCGGCTCGACTGCTACCTGCTCCACTGGCCGGGCCGCTATCCGCTCGCCGAAACGATCCGGGCGTTCGAAGACCTCGAACGACAAGGGAAGATCCGCTCGTGGGGGGTGAGCAACTTCGACGTTGGCGATCTGGACGAAGCGCTGTCGGTCGCGGGCCCGTCCCGCATCGCGTGCAATCAGGTTCTCTATCACCTGGACGAGCGCTCGATCGAGGCCGCGGTGCTTCCGTGGTGCGCACGCCACAGCGTGGCTCTGGTCGCTTACAGCCCGTTGGGCGCCGGCCGGTTCCCGGCGCCGGCTGGTCCCGTTGGCGCAGGCGGGCGCGTGCTGGCCGAGGTCGCCCGAGCGCGCGGCGCGACGCCACACCAGGTCGCGCTTGCTTTCCTCGTGCGCGACCCGAACGTGCTCGCCATTCCGAAGGCCGCGCGCGTGGCGCACGTGGAAGACGTGGCCGGCGCCGGCGACTTGGTCCTCACCGCGGACGAGCTACGCCGCGTCGATGAGGCATTTCCGCGCGCGAGGAAACTCGCGGCTCCCGGTGCTCTGAAGCAACCGCGGGTCAGAACCCGTACTGCATGGCGATCTCCGGCGCGGCGCCAAAGAGCACCCCCGCCGAACCGCCTAGGCCGGCCTCGAGCTTGATCGCGCCGGTGAGCGCGATGTGCTTGGAGACGAGCAGGCGTACTCCGCCACCGGCCGCCCCGAAGCCGGGCCCTGCCGTGATCCACGCGTTCTCGGATTTGAGGGTCTTGGGACCGGACGTCATGCCGGGCGCGTACGAGAACACCGGCACCTGCACGAAGGCGTCGAACTCGCCGAGGCCGCCCGCCAGAAAGATCATCGGCGCGATCGACTGCGCGACCGCGTTCCGGCCGATGAGATAGGTGAAGCGCGCCTCCAGGTGCACGGGGGCGAAGGCTGCACCCACGAGGGGGGCCGGATCCGTGAAGAGGACGTATCCGACGCGCGCGCCGAGAAGGATGTTCGGGGTCACCGCGTAATCGAAGCTCGCGAAGATGCGCACGTTGCCCGGCGCGAAGCCGGCCTGCACGAGGTCGCCGTTCTTGGCGATGGCGTTGTTCACCGCGCCGTTGTTACCGGGGAAATTCTGGCCGGTATCCGGGTCGACGCACCAGTACGGATTGCCCGATGTCGCCGGCGCGGTCCCATTCCCGTTGAGCTGGCAGACGTCGGTCGTGCCGGGCACGAGGTAGAATCCATCGACAGCCCGCCGCCAACCCAGAACTTGTGGCCCCTGCCCCCGCCGCCGCCGCCGCACTTTCCTTCCTTGCATGCGCCGCTGTCGCAGTCGTCGTCGCTCGAGCAGTCCTCTCCCTCGCCCTTCTTGGCCGAGGCCGTGCAGCTCCCGTCTGCGCAGCTCCCGCTCGCGCATTCGTCGTCGGACTCGCATTTGTCCCCGCCGGCCTTCTTGTCGGCGCATTTGTTGTCGACGCACGACGAGCTTTTGCACTCGCTGTCCTTCTGACAGTCCTCGCCGCCGGCCTTCTTGTTGCCGCAGCCCGGGAAATCCGGCGGGCACTCGACGCCGGCACCGGACGTCTCGGAGCACTGCTTGGGCGGCTCCTGCCCCGGCAGCGCCGGAGCGGGTCCGGCGATCTGCGGCTTCACCGGAACGGTGAACGGCTTGCTGCGGGTGCCCGACGTCGCGACGGGATCGTTGGCCGCGTTGAACCCCTGAATGTAGTACTGAACCGTCCCGGCCCCGATTTCCTTGCACGGAATGAGGACGCCCCAACCGCTGCCGAGCTTCGGAAGCTCGAGCGGTTTCCAGTCGCCCATTCCCGGGGCCTTGTACTTGACGATCACCCGCGAGAGCGTCTCGTTGCCCGAGTACTCGGCGTAGATCGGCAGCGGCGTTCGCACGAGCCCCTCGGTCGGGGGAGTGTGCGCGAAGTCTCCCGCGGGCTGGCTGGTCGCCGCAGGTGCCGACGACGGACCTTCCGCCGCAGGTGCGCCGCCGCCCTTCTTCTTCACCTCGTTCCAGATCTGTTCAATCTGCGGAGTCTTGTACGCGGGGTCGAGCTCAATCGACGGCTCGAGGGCGAGCGCCTGCGCGAAGCTCGAACGGCCGCTTTCGGCCTCGTTGCCGAGGACCTGCATCGCGCCGAGGTCGCGGAGAAGCGAGGCACGAAGCTGCGCGCCGCATCGATCGGTGCCGCATTTGCCGACGGCCGTCTGCAGCTTCTTGACGGCCGCAGGGTAGGCCATGTTCAGGCTGTCTTCCTCGATGGCCTTCTTCTGGAGCGCCTGCGCCTCTCGCTCGACTCGCGGGTCGGCGAACGCCGGCGCAGCAGCGAGAACGCCAGCGAGCGCGAAGAGCGCGACCAGCCAAAGGAGAAGCCGCCGCGATGTCGCGGCGAGAAAGTTGCCTTGCACTTAGACCTCCGCGAGGGCGCGAGCATAGAGCAGGTCGCCTCGCGTTTGGGTAGGAAACTCGGGCGCAATCTCACGCACACCCGCACGTAGATGCCCTCGGCTCCGGGACCACCCGGGACAGCCTGTCTGCCCGGCAGGCAACGGCTCTCAGGGAGGCGAGCTCACACCCGGGGTGGCTGGCGTGGATTCGGTCCGAATGAACTGGACGCGGCGATTGAGCTCGCGGTTGGCGGCGGTCGTGTTGGGCACGAGGGGCTGATGAAACCCGTAGCCCTTCGATGTCAGGCGCGAGGGGTCGATTCCATGTCCGACGAGGTAGGCACGCACGGAGTCGGCGCGCGACTGCGACAGCTTCATGTTGTAAGCGTCGGCGCCGACGTTGTCGGTGTGACCCTGGACCTCCAGGGTGATTTTCGAGTTGTCCGTGAGCACCTGGACGACCTCGTCGAGAATCTTGAAGCTGATACCCGGACGGATGATCGACTTGTTGAACTCGAACTGGATCTGCTGCGTGATGCGGATTTCTTTCTCCGTAACGACGATGAGCGCGTTCTTCTTCGGACACCCCGGCTTGTCGCCCCCGCGAACCCCGGGCGTATTGGGGCAGTAGTCCTCGAGGTCGGCGATGCCGTCGCCGTCGTTGTCCGGATCGGGGCAGCCGTCGTCGTCCTGAAACCCGTCGAGGTCCTCGGGTTCGTTGGGGCACTTGTCCGCGGTGTCGAGGATGCCGTCGGCATCGTTGTCCGGGTCGGGGCAGCCGTCGTCGTCGAGGTAGCCGTCCTTGTCTTCCGGCTCGAGGACGCACTGATCGGCGGTATCGGCGATGCCGTCGCCGTCGGTGTCGTGCGCTTTGGGCGCCGCGACCTCGACGAACTCCCGGGACGTACAGCGGTCGGGGGGGCTCATCGAGAACGCGGCCTGCGCGTTGGGCTCGGCCTTGGCCATGTGCGCTTCGGCCTTCGTGAAGCGCCCCTGATCGAGGTCGATGAGCGCGAACTCGAGGTTGCTCTTGGCGACCGCCAGCTCGCGAGGCGCGCACCGCATCGCGCCGTTCTTCTCGGCGTCTTGCACGGTCGTCGTCAGCCCCTTGATCTTGCCCCGCAGAGCAGGACCTTGCGAGCAAGCGCAGGCGAGCACCGCGAGCCAGACGCAAAGGAACGGAGCGAACCGACTCGAGGTCATGGTCTCGCGCGCCGCGCTGTCTGCGCGAGGTCGATGGCCTTGTTCGCGTATTCCTCGGCCTCGTCGGCGAGGTTCACGGCGTCCGAGTAGCTGGCCTCCGACGCTTCGATCTGCGCCTGCTCCAGGTGCTCTCTCGCGTAGTAGTACTCGAAAGGCGCGAGCTGCTCGGCGCCGACGGCGCGAGCCTCTTCCATGCGCGACGAGGCGGCGTTGACGGCGATGGCGTAGTTCAACCCGCCACACGCGCTGCACACGAGCCCGAGACACGACGCTACGGCGAACGCTGCGGGGAAAACGCGCATCTTTACGCCCCAACGACGGTACCGTCCGCGCAGACAGCCGGTCAAGCAGTCCTCAGGTTGGGCCCCGCCTGGGCCGTTCGAGTCACACGCGGCGAAAGACGCCGACTACGACGCCGAGGAGCATCGTCGGTTTGAAGTCGGCCGCGCGCACGTAGATGGGCGCCATGTTCTTGTTGGCCGGCTGGAAGCGGACATGGTCCTTTTCGGGGAAGTAGTACTTCACCGTCGCCTCGTCGCCGATGAGGGCGACGACGATTTCGCCACGACTGGCGGTGAGCTGCTTCTTCACGAAGATGTAGTCGCCGCTCAAGATGCCGGCCTCGATCATCGAGTCGCCGTGCACCTTGAGGCCGAAGACCTCGCGGCCGCCCTTGAGGAGCGTGCGGTCGATGCGCACGGTGTCGACGATGTGCTCTTCGGCGAGGAGCGGCAGGCCCGCGGCTACGCGCCCGAGCACCGGAACCTCGACGAGGTCCACGTCGTTGGCGACGGCGGCGTCGATGGGCACCGTACCCCCGCTCAGGGCCTGAACGGCGAGGTTCGTGGGGCGTAGCGCTCGGGACTTCATGTCCTCGCGCGTCAAGTACCCTTTGCGCTCGAGGGCACGCAGGTGGTCGTTCACCCCGTTCGTCGAACGGATGCCCATGCGTGCACCGATTTCGCGCAACGTCGGCGGGTAGCCGCGGTCTTGGATGGACTGCCGGATGAAGTCGAGGACCATCTGCTGGCGCTGCGTGAGCCCTTGCATCGTGTGGGCAAGGCTACTGAACGTACGTTCTATCGTCAAGAAAGCATGGCTTTTACCCAGAAGCCGGGCAGGTGCGGCGGATCCGCACCCAGATTTCTCCCCGCGTATCCCCCGAGTCTCCCCAAGTTTCCCGGGGTCCGCTTCGGTCGACACGAGCTCCGGGCACTGAGAAAGCGGCGAGCGGCGCAGGAGACGAGGCCTGCTCAGCCTCCTCCCCATTTGGTCAGCAGGTCCATCTCCATGTGCACGTGACAGGTCTCGCAGCCGTGGGTCATCCCGTCCTTTCGCCTCAGCCCGCCGACGAAGCTCGCGTCCATCCACGCGCGCAGCGCTTTCTCGTCGGCGCGGTCGAGCTGCGCGATGCGGCCCTGGTGGCACGAGTCGCAAAACAGGGCCGAGCCGTCGGCCATCTGAAGCTTCGCCACGAGCTCGTCCCACATCTTCGCGGCGATCTTCTTGCGGCGCGTGGGAGCGGCGAAATCGGTGCCGTCACCGCCGCGCTGCGGAGCGTGGCAATCGCCGCACTTGGCCCCCAGAGACCGCGCCAAGAGCTTCATCACCCGCCGCAACGCCGTCGGTTCGAGCTTCTCGATCGGCGGAAGGTTCGCGGCGTCGAGCCCGAGCGCGAGCAGGTCACCGACCATCGCGCTCGGCACCGGGGGCTTCATCACGACGGCGGGGCCGGTCGCCGGCCGGATCGGGGTGGCCGCAGACTGTGCGGCAGCCGCGGGGGTCGGCGGCGCTGCGCTCGGCGCGGCGGCGGGCGTCGTGCTTGGCGCAACCATCGCGCTCGAGTCCGCGGCAGTGCTCGAGCTGGGCCACGACCCGACACGTTGACCCTCTTCGGACGGGGCCGCAGGCGCGGCGTTCGGTGGGGGCGAGCTCGCCCCGCCGCAAGCTGCGAAGACGAGCAGCGCGGCTGGAGCCACGTTCGCCCACACGCTGCGGGGGCCGGGACTCATCGCGCTCAGAATTTACCGCTGGTCGTCAGGAACGTAAGCTTCTCGTTGGTCTCGCGCAGCCGAGCCGAAAGGATGCGCACGCAGTTCCAGAGGACCTCGTAGGCCAGGTCCTTGTGCAGAAAGAGCAGGTCGTCGAACGACTCCTTGGTGATGACGAGGATGCGGCAGCGCTCGTGCACGCGGGCGTCGGCCGACCGTGGCGACTCGTCGAGGAGCGACATTTCGCCGAAGACCTCGCCCGGACCGAGCACCGCGAGAGCCTCCTCGCCCATGCCGGCCACCTCGCGCGAAATGCGGACCTTCCCATCCAGGATGATGAAGAGCTTGTCGCCGGGGTCTCCGAACTGCACCAGCTTGGTGCCCGTGGCGTGAGTCTCCTCGGTGGTCGCTTGCGCTATCAGCGTCAGCGCTTCGCGTGTGAGGCCGTCGAAGAAGGGCACACGCGCGAGCTGCTGCTCGCGCTCGGTCATCGGCGCTTCGGGCTCGGGAGCGAGGGGCGAGACGGACGGCACGACCGCCGCCAGAGTACGACGCCCGGAGCCAAAAAGGGAAAAGGGCTGAGCGCTCCGTCAGTGCGGGTCGTGGATGGCCATCCAGCGCTCGGCGTCGAGGGCGGCCATGCAACCCGTCCCGGCCGCGGTCACGGCCTGGCGGTAGGTGAAGTCCTGCACGTCACCGCACGCGAAGACCCCGGGCACGCTCGTGTAGCTGCTCCCGGGACGCGTCTTGATGTACCCGTTGTCGTGAAGCTCGAGCTGACCGCTGAAGAGGTCCGTGTTCGGCGTGTGCCCGATCGCGACGAAGAACCCCGTCGCCGAGACGACCATGGCCTCGTTGGTCTTCATGTTGCGAACGCGGGCCCCGGTGACCTCGCCGCGGGATACGTCGAGCACCTCGTCGACGACTGCGTTGGTGAGCACCCGGATCTTCTGGTTCTTGAAGACGCGCTCCTGCATCGTCTTGCTCGCCCGGAAGCTCTCGCGACGGTGAATCAGCGTCACGGTCTTGCACAGGCCCGACAGATACATCGACTCTTCCATGGCCGTGTCGCCGCCGCCGACGACGATGACGTCTTGCCCCCGGAAGAAGGCGCCGTCGCACACCGCGCACGCGCTCACGCCCTTGCCCTGCAGGGCGTGCTCGCTCTCGAGCCCGAGCCACTTGGCCTGGGCGCCCGTTGCGATGATGAGCGTTCGCGCCTGGTGTCGGACGTTGTCGTCGCCCACCGTCACGCTGAACGGGCGCTTGCTGAGGTCCACGTGGTTCACGTCTTCGCTCACGATCTCGACGCCCTGGGCGACCGATTGATCGCGAAAGGCCTTCATCGAGATCGGGACCGGCGACCTTCTCCGGGAAGCCCGGGTAGTTCTCCACGTCGTTGGTAATCATCAGCTGCCCGCCGGGAATCCCGCCCCGCACGAGACCCTCGAACATGAGAGGCTTGAGGTTCGCGCGCGCGGCGTAGATGGCCGCGGTGTGCCCGGCAGGGCCGGAGCCAATGACGATGACGTTGCGGACTTCGTTGCTCATCGCGGTTTCCCTCGGCTTCTCTCGGAGCTACCAGCAAAAGATTAGCTATCGCGAAAGACAGGAGCCCGCCAACGGCGGGGAGGCCTCCTCGTCAGAAAGCAAGCGACGCGCCCACGTTGATCACGTTGATCGAGCTCGTGATGGTACCGAGATTCGCGGGCCAATCGGTGCGGTACTTCTGCGTGCCGGTCGCCGGACACGTCGCGGTGGTACCCGCGGGATCCGTACCCGAGGAGCAGTACGTTCCTGCCAGCGCGCTCAGGCCCTTCGGCCCGTTGTTCTGGAGCGTGCCGAAGAAGACGTGGCCGTACGCGACCATCAGGTCGAGCGATCGATCGCGCACCGGGATGCGAAATGTGCCGCCGAGGGCGAATCCGTACCGCTGCGCCGCGTCGAAGTCGATGTCCTGGTAAACCGGGTTGGCCGCTTGCGTCTCGAAGAACGCTCCGGCGCGGACGGCGAGCTGGTTGGGCAGCACGTTGTAGTCGCCGCCGAGGCGCACGCCGTAGACGTCGTTGAACCGGTGCGGCACGTCGGCGTTCGGGGGGAGCGTCGAGCCGCCGGGCACCCCCAGGGTCGCCGGCAAGGTGCCGTCGCCGCTCGGCGTGGCGGGCAGCCGGATCTGCACGGCATCGAAGGCGCTGTCGTTCGCCCAGGTGAAGTCGGCTTCGACATCGAAGAGGTCTTGCGCGAGGGGATCGCGCTGGTGGTAGCTCGGTGAAACACCTCGCGGGCGGTGAAAGCGAAACGCCAGCTTGGCCTCCATGGGTTGCGGGATGCGGACCTCGGCGTTGTTGCCGCCGTCGCACTTGGGCGGCGCGCCGGGGAGCTGGTTGCAGTTCGGCACGTGCGTGTCGCCGTACACGACAGCCGAGATGTTCCCGTTGGCCACCGCCGACGTGAAGTAGGGCGCGGCCGTCTGCACGTCGCCCTTGGCGTCGATGGGCGCGCTCCACTTGTACCAAGCCGCGACGTCGAGGAACTCGAGCGGGCTCCAGAGCGCCGCGAGCGTGAACCCCGGCACGAAGAGGCTCGTGGCGTGAATCTCGGACCGAACGTCGTTGATCCCCGGGTTGGTGATCCCCTGGTCCGCGACGGCCGCGCTCGCGAAATCGATCATGGGCGCCGTGCCCACCTGCACGCTGGCGCCGACACGGAGGCCGTCTACCGCCTCCCAGCCGACGCCGAGGGTCGGCGTGACGAAGAGAACGTTCGCCTTGATGAGCAGATACCGCGACGGCGACGGGGCCGTGCCGACGAATTCGGGCCAGCTCAGGTTTCCGATGGCGCTCGGCCCGAGCACGAGAAAGCCGAGACCGATGCGCTCGGTGACGTGCCACGTGAACCCGAGCTGCGGACCTGCGAACACGCCGCCCCGATTGCAGACCTGCGGGTACGCTCCGCCCGGGGACACCTGGTCGCTTGTCATGTCGCCAAGCGCCTTCAGGCGTGAAAAGCACGTGTGTGGCACCGAGACATTGGCCTGCAGCGTCAGGCGGGTCGCCTGACCCGCCAGGCCCGCCGGATTGTAGAAAGCCGCGAGCGGGTCGCTCGCACGGGCCAGCCACGCGCCGCCGCGCCCCTCCTGCTCGGAGCCGTTGTCGGGGAACTCCTCGGCATTGGTGGCGCGCGCCTGGCTCGACGCGAGGACCGCCGCAACGCAAACGGCGGCCGCGGTCGACAGGCGAAGGCTCGGAGACATGGGCGCGACCATACACACAGGGCCGAGGTCGCTGTCCGAGCCCTCCCCAGCGAGACGCCTTCGAGAGACGGAGGCCTTCAGCTCTTGACGGGGGTCGCCTTGAGAGACGCGCGGCCCTCTTTGACGTAGACGCTGAACTTCACCCGCTTGCAGCCGTGCTTCTGCATGAGGTTGTCGCGGTTCTTCTTCAGCGTGTGGGAGAACTTCTCGAAGGTGAGGCCGTCGGTCGGCTCTCCGCACTGTTTCTTCGTGCGGACGAAATCCTCGTAGACACCCAGCCATTCGCCGCTCTCGTCGACGCACGCGGTGCTCGCCCGTCGCCTGGGCCAAGAGCTCGGCCGGCACGGCGCCGACCATGGTGGCGTCGTCGTCTTCGTCCGGGAGCCCCAACGGCGATCGGCGCCGGGCGGCTGGGACCGCGCGCTGCGGGACAGCGGGGCCGGGGAACGCCACGGGCGGCGGCGGCGCCTTGTTCGCCATGGGAATCGGCGGAGGACCGGGTCTCGAGCCCGCCGCCGGCGTAGGCTTGGGCACCGACCCTGGAGAGGACGGAGCGGGAGGCGCGGGCGCTTGCCACGGCGGCGGCCGCCCGGGAGCGGAAGGCGGGGCTTGGGGACCACGCCGGCTGGGCTGCGCCGCCGAGCGCCAGCGGTTGCGGCGTATTCCCCTCCGACAGCGGGAAGGAGAACGCGCTCATCGCAGGCTGGGCGGGCGCGGGACCCAAGATCGACTCGAGATCGGCGGGCTTTCGCGTCTTCCCTCCGGCCTTCTCGATGGCGCGATCGATTCCGTCGTTGAGACTCTGCGCGGCCAGGCGATAGGACCCGCGGAAGCGCGCGACTTGCAACCCGTCCATCGTGCCCCGCTTGAGCCCCTCGGCCTGCGTCACGAGCTCGCGCAGCGGCAGGGCGTGCTCGAGGAGCGTGAACAAGACTCCGACGACCGCCGCGCCGATGACGACGGCGACGAGCAGCAGCCACGGGACGTTCGCCTTGTCCTTGTCGTCCGCGCTGCTGAGGAAGGCCATGGGTCCGGCGAGCGGAACGCGGCTGCGAGCGACCGCAAAGCCGCCGCCGAGCACCCACACGTCGCCCGGCAGGCGGGCGTACATCGCGCCGAGCTCGTCGCCGAGCATTCGCACGTCGGAGCGTCCGCCGTCGCCGTACGTTTTCTCGTCGATCTTCTGCAGCTCGTTGCCGACGGCGTCGAGCTTCTCCTCGTCGAAGCCGTCGACGCCCACGCCCGCGGCGACGCGCTGCCCGCCTGCGTAGAACGCGACGGCCGTGCGCGTGCGCCGCGCGAGATCGTCGGCGAACCGCTTGCTTATCTCCTTGATGCCGACGATGGCGCCCGCCGGGCGCTGCGCCACGTCGTACTCGACCGGCCGCGCGGACACGACGTACATCTTGCTGCCGAGAAGCCAGACGTCGTCCCGGAGCCACCCGTGCAGGGCGTCGTTCACCGCGGGGTAGCCCCCGAGCTCGAAATCGTCGTTGCCGTTGGCGGCGTCGAAGCCGAGCTGCGCGACCACCCGGCCGTCGCGATCGACGGCGAAGAGCGCGTCGTTGCGCCAGTCCGCGGGAATGGCGTCGTGAATCGTCCCGAGCGCCTTGCGCGCGCTCTGCTTGGCGCTCTCGGGGATCTTGCTCTCCTTGCTCGCGTTGGCGGCGGCGAGCGCCTGCTGCAGCGTGGCGTCGACGCTGCCCACGAGGAGCGCGTCGAGACGCCGGCGCGAGTCGATCTTCAGGGCCCACTCGACCGTCTGGCTGTCGGAGGCGAGGCCCTCCTTGAGCGAGCGGATCGTCGCACGGTTGTACTGGCCCACGGCGACGTACACGACGTAGAGAGCTACCGCCACCGCCAGACCGAGCAGCACGTACCAGGCGCGCGAGAGGACCATCACTTGGATTCGCCTCCCGCGAGCGCGAGGGGATCCTTCAGCTCGGTGCCCCGGTCGCCGACGTGCACGCCCTCGAGGTTTCGCCCAACCGGCTTGCCGTCGAAGAACGCCCTGACGGTGTAGTCACCGGGCGGAACGTTCAAGACGAACTGTCCCTCCTTGTCGGGGTACGCGAAATCGACCGCCCTCTCGTCGACGACGATGTACATGACGACGCTCGGAAACGAGACATCGCGGATCTGGTGAACACCGGCGGCGGTCGCGGCCCATTCGCGCGTCGAGCCAGGCGCCGTCGGATTGGCAGCCCAGCCCGCGTTGCCCGCCTCGTAAAGCTCGTGCGGGAACGGATCCGCGTTGCGGAAGCTCAAGCGCGACCCCGGCGAGAGGACGATGGTCGCCGGACTGATGCGCCCCCCCGTCACCTTGACCGCCTGCGGCTCGTGGGCGCTCGCCGCCCCCGCCCCGAGCGCGACGACGCACACGTCGCGCGACGCGTTCGCCGAGAGCCGGCGGAAGTCTTGTTTGACCGTGGGCGATGGCTCGCGCCACGTGTACCGGTGGGCCTCGGGCTTGGAGGCCTCGACGTACATCGCGGGAAGGAGCTTGTCCCAGCCGCTCACCCTTCCTCGCAGGTTTGCGATGCCCGCGGCCGCCAGGGCGGTATCGCGGAAACCGCTCGCGCCGCCGAGCAAGAGAGCGGCCACGACGAGCGACCACACCGACCAGACAATCAGGGCAACCCGCGTCTTGCGACGCGCGCTCGATCTACGCTTCGCGTCGGGCATTTGGGGCGTCCGAGGCCAAACGGTAGCTGACGGCGAAAGGCGGTGTAAACGGGTTTCGCGGGGGATAGCGTAGCAAGCGAGCATGGGTCCTACGGCTCGGCCATGTCGGGAGAGCGAGCAGGATGAGGGCGACGGGCTCGCGCGCCTCGCTCCCCTCGCGCGGGCGCCCCGGCGCCTCGAGCCGCGGGGGGACGCACCGCCGCCGCTCGTCTTTCACCGCGGCGCCCACGCTCCCTACGCCACGCGCTGGTTCGGCGCCACCTCGCTGGCTGGACACGCACGAAACCTCGTGTCCAGCGCCATCGCGGCCGAATCAATCGACTCGCGCGACTGGATGCGACCGGCACGACCCGAGGAGCTGCTGCACGATTGCACCCGCGTGCTTGCGGCGGCGGTAACGCCCGCAACGCCGCCGGCGACGCTCGTCGGGGCCCTCGGCCGCCCTGTGTGGATCGACTTCGTCGCGGACACCGGGGACGACCACGACGTGAGCCAGGCCGTCGCGCGGATGATCTTCGAGACGTACTCCGTCGAAGAAGACGGCCGCGCTCGCATCTTGCCCCGCGGGGACGTGCTCCTCTTCGGCGGGGACACCGCCTACCCGGTCGCCACGGGAGAGGAGATCGCGCGTCGTGTCGTCGCGCCCTGGAACGAGGTCTTGCGCGAGAGGGGCGAGGACGGCGATGGCCGGCGCGTGCTGCTCGGCATCGCGGGAAACCATGACTGGTACGACGGCCTCGACGGGTTCGGACGCCTCTTTCGCCGGAGGCCGATCGACCCGAAGGAAGAGAGTGCCGGCGTGCTACCTGCGCGCCGGCCGGGCGTTGGCGGCGGAGCGGAGGAGAGCGCCGCGCCGGCGTCGTCGCCCCGGCGGCGCAGGGTCAAGCGCAGGGCGGGCGTCGCAGCCCGCCAGCTTCACCTCGACGAGGTGGGCGGCATCGTGTCGATGCTCGCGAGCGCGTGGCGAGCCGTTCGCGCGCTGGTCGCGGGGTCGAAGATCGTGCGCCCGCGCAGGCTGGCGCTCATCGGCTACGACCCGGTGCAGGAGGCCTCGTACTGGGCGCTGCCCTCTGGCCCCGGGGCTCGAGGCGTGGGGCGTCGACCGGCAGCTCGGCAGGCTCGACTATCGCCAGCGGCAGTTCTTCGCCGAGCGGCGCAGAGCCATGTCGCCGGACACGCGCGTCCTCTTCGTCGCGCCCGACCCGGCGATCGCCTTCGGCGAGAAGAACGCGCCCGGGGCGCGGATGCTCGCGGCGTGCCGGCTGTCGTTCGAGGCGCATCGCCTCCTTTATCTGAGCGGCGACGCGCACCACTACGAGCGGCGGAGCCCTTCCGCTCAGAGTCTCCACGTGATCGCGGGAGGAGGAGGCGCGTTCCTGCACGGAACGCGGATCTCCCCTTCGCCGAGCGGTCCCGCAGCCTGCGCCTGGCCGTCTGCCGCGGTGTCGCGACGACTGGTCGCGCAGGTTCCGTTCAAGCTGATGGTCGGGACGGCGGGCTTCCTCGTGCATTTCGCGTTCGCGCTGCTCGCGGCGGTGGAGCTCTCGGCGAGCGCGCGCGGAACGGGCCCGCTCGTCGCGGCCGCGTGCCTCGTCTCCGTGTGCCTCGCCGGCGCGCTCTACGCGAACGTCGGCCACAACCGGGCGCACCCGCTCGCCGTCGCGGCGGTGGCGCTCCCCTTCGGCGCGGTGCTCGGCCTTGCCCCGATGGCGCTGCGGCTCGCGCTGCCGATGATGGTGCCGGCCATCGATTGGGACATCGGCGTGATCGTCGATCTACGCGTTCGTGGGCGCGTTCGCCCTCGGCCTCTTTCTCGCCGCGATCGCGACCTTCGGGCTCGAGCACCAGCAGGCGTTTTGCGTCCTCAGCCACCCCGGGTACAAGCACTTCGTGCGTCTGTGCGTGCACCCCGACGGCCGCGTCGAGGCGTGGACCATCGGCAAGGACGACCCGCTCGGCAAAGGGGAGCCGACGCTCGTCGATCGCTTCGACTGGGAGTGACGCCGGGAGCGTACGCCCTAGTGGGCATTCATGCTCCAGCCCGAGAGCGACCGCGAAGATCGGGGACGCACTGGCGGGAGATCGGGTTTTGTTCGGGCAGGCCCGGCCTTTTACGAGACGGGTCCGCGCCGCTGGCCGCCGCACGGGGTCCGGGTCCGCGCGGCCCCTGTACATGCGGCGGGCCTGCCCGAACAAAACCCGATCCCCCGCTCTCGAGGGCGCACGCGTCAGGGGGGCGGCGAACCCGCGTCCTCGAACTCCCGCATCGCCAAGCCGCTCGCGTCGAGCCTCGAAATGCGCTCACGATGGTTCAAACAGCACGTTGGGAGCCTCGGAGCGTGCTCGCGGACCCTCGAAATGCACATTCGGAAGCTCACAACGTGCTCCGCGAAGCTCGAAGTTCCGCGCGGAAGGTTCGCCGCTATGTCGTGACGCTCCATTCTCGCTTCACGAGCTTCGCAATCTGCTCGGCGAAAGCACAACCGGGCTCACGAAGCTTCGAAGCAGCCATCGCGACGCGCCACGCGCATTTTGCGTGCAGGATGAGCAATCCGCGAGCGTCCGCCTTCATCTACGCGGACATTCTCGAGAGCGGGAGATCGGGTTTTGTTCGGGCAGGCCCGCCGCATGTACAGGGGCCGCGCGGACCCGGGCCCCGTGCGGCCGCCAGCGGCGCGGACCCGTCTCGTAAAAGGCCGGGCCTGCCCGAACAAAACCCGATCTCCCGCCAGTGCGTCCCCCATCTTCTCGCTGTCCCGGGGACAGCGGCGTCGTCGAAAGACTCCCCCTCAGGGCGCTTCGGCCGGCGTGACCTCGACGTCGACCAGCGCGCGATCGCGAACGACCTTCAGCGCGAGCGCGCCCTCGATGGGCCACTTCTGCAGCGGTGGATGTCGTCGATGCTCGCGACTCGACCCGCGCCGATGCCTACGACGATGTCGCCCTTGCGCAGGGTCGATTTCGAGGCCGGGCCGCGCTCGTCGAAGCCGCCGACTTCGACGCCGCTCGCGTGCTCGAGACCGAGGCGCCGCGCAAGGCCGCGCTCGACCGGACGGTTCTGCCCGGCGATGCCGAGCCAGCCGCGGCGCACGCGCCCGCTGGTGAGAAGCTCGCCCACGACCCACTTGGCGGTGTCGATCGGGATGCTGAAGCTCAGCCCCTGTGCGCCGAGGATGATCGCCGTGTTGACGCCGACCACGTGACCGCGCGAGTCGACCAGGGGACCACCCGAATTGCCGGGGTTCAGCGCGACGTCGCTCTGGACGATGTTCTCCATCGCCCGCCCGTCGCGCGCGCGCATCGTTCGGCCGAGAGCGCTGACCACCCCCGCCGAGACGCTCGAGCTGAACCCGAGCGGGTTGCCGATCGCCACGACGAGCTGGCCCACGCGCAACCCCGACGAACTGCCGAAAGATGCCACGCTGGGACCGCGGCCGCTGGTCCGCACGACCGCCAGGTCTGTCGCGTGGTCGAAGCCCACGACGTGCCCTGCGCCGGTCGCACCGTCCGTGAAGCCGAGAGTCAGCTCCTCGGCGCCCGCGACGACGTGCGCGTTCGTGAGAACGTATCCGTCCGGCGTGAAGACGACGCCGGAGCCGCTGCCCGCGGGCCCGCGCCGGGAGACGCGCGCGATGCTGACGACGCCAGGGCCTACTCGCTCCACGACGCTGACGACGGCGCGCGAGTACGCGTCGAGCAGCTCACTGTCTTCGAACCCCAGAGGCGCATCCATGACTGGACAAGGTGCGCACGCGCCAGTACCCGTCAAGCGCGCAACGAGACACGCTCCATCGCATCGAATCTCGTCGAGGGGCTCAGCCGAACGACTGGCCTGTCGGCAGCGTGAGGACAAAGCGTGTGCCCTGCCCGCGGCGGCTCTCGACGCGGATGTCGCCGTCGTGGCCCTCGATGATGCTCTTGACGATCGACAGGCCGAGCCCTGTCCCGTGGCCCTCGCTCTTGGTGGTGAAGAACGGCGCGAACACGTGACCCAGGTGCTCGGGCGCGATGCCGCAGCCATTGTCCTCGATGACGACGACGATGCGGCGCGTCGCCAGGTCGAGTGAGGTCGCGATGACCACGCGACCGTCCCGCTCCGGCGCAGCTTGAGCTGCGTTCGTCAGCAGATTGACGAAAATCTGCACCAGCTGCTCGCCCACGCCTCGCACAGTCAGGACCTCGGCGCCGTATCGGCGCGCGACCTCGACGCCGGCGCCCGCAAGCACGTGCTCGCAAAATGCGACAGCCTGATCGATGACCGCGTGGAGGACGATCGGCGCGGCGACTCCGCTGGAAGGACGCGCATACGTCACGAGGTCGCGCGTGAAGCGAAGCATCCGGTTCGCGGACTCGCTGATTCGGCGCAGCCGTTCGACGTCTTCCGGCTCGGCGACGGCAGCCGCAGGACCGAGCGCGACGACCTTGCGCATCAGGTAGTCGGAGTAAGCGACTATCGACGTGAGCGGGTTGTTGAGCTCGTGCACCAGTCCGGCGGCGAGCTGTCCGAACGTCGCCAGCTTGTCCGCCTGAAGCATGCGCTGCTCGAACGAGCGCGAGTCGCGGTGCGGGTCGACGTGCGACGCGATGTCGCGGCAGTGAGTCACGGCGCTCCCCAGGGCGACGGCCGCGCGCTCGAGCAGGTGAACGGGCGCCGACTCATTGCGCTCCAGCTCGTCTTCGTCCGACGCGACGTGCAGCGTGGCGTCGTGGCCGCTGCCGGGCACGGGCACCACGTGCTCGTGACGCAGCCAGGGGAACATTCGCGTGGGGTCGACGCGCTCGCGGCGATTCCGCCGTCCCCTCGACGAGCCGCGTGACGAGGACCTGCTCGCGTACGCCGCGCGCCGTCTCCGCGACGAAGCACGCCCCAACGGCGTGACGCGGCAGGATTCGCGGCGAGCGACGCGACCATGGCGTCGAAGACGGCCCTCTCGCCGCTGATCAACGGGAGCTGCATTGAGGCCACGAGCAGACTGGTCGAGCCAGGCCGTCGGGATGACGTCGGGGATGCGCGGCCGCTGCGACGACTTCTCGAGCGGGTCCGGGGCGTGCCGGCCGCCCTTGCCCGAGGCGTCGTCCTTCTCGGCGTGCTGCGCGACGCGCTCGCGCGCGGGTCCCTTGCGCATCATTGCCCCTTGCCTCCCCCGCTGGCCTTCTTGCCCGCGGACGAGGACTCGTCGTCTTTCTCCGGTGGATCGTCGGCGGACCGCGCCGACGTGGGAGCGGAGCGATCGAGGTCCAGGATTCTCGCCCGGCCGACGTACGACTTGGTCTCGTACTTGGTGATCTTGCCGATCTTGCGGACGATCTCCGCCATGCGCTCGGCCTCGTTGAAGATGATCTCGGCGGCGGAGTACGGCCCGGTGTGCGGATCCAGACGACGCTTGAGAAGCTCGGCGTATCCCATGACGCTGGTGAGCGGCTGGTTGAGCTCGTGCGCTGCGGCGCCGGCCAGCTCGGCGACGATCGCCTGGCGCTCCTGCGAGAGGAGCTGCTCCTGGGCCTGAGCGAGGCGCTGCTCCATGCGCATCTTCTCGCGAAGGTCGGTGAAGATGCCCACCGAGCCGACGGGCACCCGCTCTTCGTAGAGAAGAGTTGCCGAGAGCGACACCGGCACGCGCTCGCCGTGGGCGTCGATGGCTTCGGTGCGCAATCCCTCGACACGGCCGCCGCCCGCCCGAATGAGCCGCATCACGTCGCGCGCCGTACCTTCGGGGTAGAGCGTGCGTACGTCGCGGCCGAGCAGCTCCGAAACGGGAATGCCGTAGATGCGCTCGGCGGCGGGGTTCGCGAGGAGAATCTGGCCTTTCAGGTCGGCGCTCACGATGGCGTCGACCGACGAGTCGATGATGCGCTGCAAGAAGTCGCGGGTCCGCTGAAGCTCGTGCTCGACGTGCCGCTCGGCGGTCACGTCGCGGAAGGTGCAGAGAAACACGCTCTCTTCTCGGAGAACCGAGCTGAAGTTGACGCTCAGAATGGCGAGCTCGCCGTTCTTGCGCCTGATGCGCACGTCCACGTTCTGGGGGTAGCTCCCGCGCGCGAACCCGGCGCGAAGCTCGTGCGCGAGCGCGGCGTCTTCGCTGGCGAAGAGGTCGCCCACCCGATGCCCCCGCAGGTCGCTCTCGGCGTATCCCGTGATGGCGCGCGCGCGCGGGTTGGAGAAGAGCAGGCGGCCGTCGGCGTCGATGACGATGATCCCGTCGGCGGCACTCTCGAAGAAGTCGGCGTAGCGCTGCAAGGTGCGCAGGCGCCGCTCGGCCTCGAACCGGGCGACGGTCACTTGCTGCGTCTGGTCGCGCAAGCGATTGCATGATTCGCGCGTTGCGCAGCGCGATGGCCATCGCGTTCGAGACGGTCTTGCAGAGAGCGAGCTCGCGATCTCCGAAGGTGAAAGCGTGCCTGGCGCGCAGGAAGAGGACGCCCATCGGGCGGCCCTCGTAGAGGATGGGCAGGATGGCCAGCGAGCTGAACGCGCTCGAATGCCCCTGGTGGCGCACGATCTCGAGCAAAGGGTGGGTGGCGACGTCGGGTACGAGCAGCGGCTCGCGACTCGAGAGCACCTGCTGGATCTCGGGATATTTCGCGAGGTCGATGGGCAGGTCACGCAGCTGCTCGTCGTCGCTGGCTGCCACGACGTAGCCCACGTCGCCGCTCTCGCGCACGAGGACGATGCTCACACGGTCGACCTTGGCTACCTCGGCGACGCGCTGGACGACGGTGAAGAGGATGCCGCGAAAATCGAGGTTCGACGCGAGCGCCTGCGTGAGCTCGAGGACCAACCGTGCGTCTTGTTCCTTCTTGGCGAGCGCCTCGACGACGCCATGGAGACGGAGCTGGCCGCGCACGCGGGCCACCAGCTCGACCGGCTTGAAGGGCTTGCGCACGAAGTCGTCGGCGCCGGCCTCGAACGCGCGGGCCACTTCCTCGTCCGCCTCGAGCGCGGTCAGGACGACGACGGGCACGTCGCGCGTCTGCGGGCGCGCGCGCAGGATGCGCAGCACCTGGTAGCCGTCCGGCGGAGGCATGACCAGGTCGAGCAGCACAATCGCGGGATTGACTTTCGTCGAGCTGCTCGAGCGCCTCGGCACCGGATGCGACCGCGACATGAGGCAGCTCGGCATTGGCGAGCGCCTGGATCAGGACGTGGCGACTGACGGTGTCGTCGTCGACCACCAGGACGGGTCCACCCGGCACGCACAAAAGTGTACCCGTCGCCACCCGGGGGGACAACCGAACGTCGGGAAAAGGCGTGAGGGGGGCGAGAGTCAAGGAGGGGCGGGTCGGGTGGGGTCGGGGTCGCGGGGTCGGGTCGGGGTCGGGGTCCTGGGTCGAGGTTGGGGTCGGGGTCGGGGACGCGGGCGGCGGACCGCGCCCTGTTCGCTACGAGTCGCGGTTCGGGGGCGGGCCTGTCAGGAATTCTGTGCTCGGTTCGCGCCGCGGGTCTCGAGGTTCAGTCGTTCTGCTCCGAAGTAGACGACGAGTTGATTGTAGATCGCGCTCCAGCCCTTGATGCCGCGGTTCCAGGATTTCTCCAACGTTGCGCAGCGCAAGGAAGAGGAGTTTGGTTGCGGCGTCCGCGTCGGGAAAGTGGCCCTTGGTCTTGATGATTTTTCGTAGCTGGAAGTTGAGCGATTCGATCGCGTTGGTCGTGTAGACCATGCGCCGCAGCTCGGGGGGGAACTCGAGGAAGGCGGTGAGGTGCGACCACGACGAACGCCAGCTGGGCCCGATCGTCGGATAGCGCGAGCCCCACTGCTGTTCGAATTCGGCGAGCGCATGGGACGCGGTGGCTTCGCTGTCGGCTGTGTAGATCGAGCGGAGAGCCGCGGCGGCGGCCCTGCGATGCTGCCAGCCCACAAACGACAGCGAGTAGCGGACCTGATGCACGATGCAGGTCTGCACGACCGTCTTGGGAAAGATTGCTGCGATGGCTTGTGGAAAGCCTTTGAGGCCGTCGCAGCAGCAGATCAGCACGTCCTGAACGCCTCGCGAGCGAAGCTCGGCAAGCACGCGCATCCAGAACTTCGCGCCCTCGGCGGCATCGATCCATAGGCCGAGGACCTCGCGTCGGCCGTCGAGGCGAAGGCCGATCGCGACGTAGACCGCCTTATTTTGCACGACGCCCTGGTCGCGCATCTTCACGAAGAGCGCGTCGAGCCAGACGACAGCGTAGGTCGCGTCCAGCGGGCGTGATTGCCACTCGCGAATCTCGTCCCAAACCGCGTCGGTGACGCGCGAGATCAGCTCCGGCGAGACCTCGGTGCCGTACAGCTCTTCGAGGTGGGCGCGGATGTCGCGCACGCTCATGCCTCGCGCGTAGAGCGCCAGGATGCGGTCATCGAGCGGCTCGACGCGTCGCGCGTGCTTGGGCAGGATCTGCGGCTCGAACGTGCCCAGCCGATCGCGCGGTACGTCTATCGGCACGGGCCCCTGCTCGGTAAGCAACGTCTTGCCGCTCGCGCCGTTGCGACGATTGCGCTCCGTCTCGCCCTGCTTCGGCCGCTCCGTGTCCAGGTGATGCCCCAGCTCCGCGCCCAGCGCGCGCTCCACGATCGCCGCCGTCATCTGCTTCAAAACGCCGTCAGGCCCGAAGATCTCCTCCTGGGTCTTCGCACCTCCGAGCAGCTCGTCGAGAAGCTCGGCTCGATACTTCCTCTTCTTCTTCGCCATCGATGCTCTCCGTTTCGCTCCATTGAAGCGACGCGAAAAGCACAGACTTTCTGACAGGCCCTCGGGGGCTCCCGGTCGCGCCTCGCTCGGTACGAGTCGTGGCTCAGGAGCTCCGCGTCGCCCTTTTTCCGCTACGGGTCGCGGTTCAGAAGCTCCCAATCGCCTCCCATCGGCCGTGAATCCCTGGGCGAGAGGCTCAAGACCGCGTCCTGTCCGCCCTGGATCGCGATCCAGAAGCGTTCGAATCGCTTCTACTCGCTCTCGATCGCGATCCAGAAGCTCTCGAACGCCTCTCCTAGCGGTCGAGGTCGAGGTCGGGATCGAGGTCGGGGTCGGGGTCGGGGTCGGGGTCGAGGTCGGGGTCGGGGTCGAGGTCCGGAGGGAAACTCGCGGGAGGTCGTGTTTTGGTCGGTCACGCCCGAGACGCGCACGGGCCGCGCCAGCGCTCTCGGGCGAAGCATGGTGCGCTCGTTGGAGCGCTGTCACGGCCCCTGCGCGATGGGGGGGCATGACCGACCAAAACACGACCTCCCACTCTGTGTTGCCCCATCACAAGCTCGTCGCGTATCGCGTCGCCGTGGAGCTTCTCCTGGCCGTCAAGGCGGCCAACGTGCGCGACGCGAAGCTTCGCGACGAAGCCACCCGCGCGGCCAAGAGCGCTTGCCTCAATGCGGCCGAGGGCGCCGGCCGCGTCACGCGGGCCGACAAGGCTCGCGCCTTCGCCATCGCGCGCGGCGAAGCCAGCGAAGCCGCGGCCGCCGTCGAAATCGCGGCGCTCATGGGCGACGCCGATCGCGATGCCGCCCTCCGCTGCATCGCGATCGCAGGCCGCGTCGTCGCGCTCCTCACCGGCCTGATTCGCTGACCTCACCGCGGCAACGCCGCAGCATCCGTATCTCCGAGCACGGGAGCCCGCCGCGAAAGCTCGGAGCGTGTAGGTAGTCGTTACGCTCTCGCCGGACGCGCGTCGTCCGTCGGCCCTGTTACCGCGATCGTGGACGGAGCCCCGTGGCACACTCGGGCACGCCAACATCAAGCGGTTACGACGCAAATCGACCGGCACGGAATACGCTCTAGGAAGCCGGATGATGCGCTCGACACTCCTCCTATTGTCCTTGCTCGCCGTCGTGGCCTGCGGCGGCGCCACCTTCAGCGGCCCCGACGCGGGCGATGGCGGCGGTTCGAGCTCCGGTAGCGCGAGCGGCGGCAGCAGCGGCAGCAGCAGCGGATCCAGCTCGGGGGGAACCACCAGCAGCAGCAGCGGGTCCAGCTCGGGGGGAACCACCAGCAGCAGCAGCGGATCCCCCGTCGCGGGGTGCCCGGGCAGCCTGCCGACGCAGTTCGCTCCGTGCTCCGAGAACGGTCTGGTGTGCGAATGGGGGACGAGCCCCGACCCGTCCTGCGACGACAGCGCGACATGCAATAGCGGCTCATGGGCGATTCCCTCGGCCCCTGCGGGCGTTTGCGCACCCAGCGCGCCCATCGTCTGCCCGTCGTCGTTCGCCTCGGTCGCGCGCATGTCGGCGTGCACCCCGTACGGTGGCTTCTGCGATTACCCGGAGGGCCGGTGCGCGTGCAGCGTGCCGGAGGGGCCCGCCATGATGAACCCGCCCAGCGCGATCTGGCTTTGCCAGGATGCCGGGCCTGGATGCCCGACGCCGCGGCCGCGCCTCGGTACCCCGTGCTCGCCGAAAGAGGAGGGCATGCAGTGCGACTATGGCTCGTGCACCGTCCCCGGTGGGAGCGCCGAGCAATGCACGGCAGGCGTGTGGATGCCGGCTGCTGTCGGGTGTCCGTTGGCGGCGGGCGTGGGCGCGGGGTCGCGCTAGGTCGGCGGCCCGACCTTCTCGCTCCATCGTGCGCTGCCGACGCAGGTGCAGTCTCCGTCCCCGCCGCCGGCTTCGATGTGGATCCGGACGGCACGTCCGCCCGAGGCCTCGAGCACGGCCTCGCACCCGCCCATGACGTCGAGCCACATGTTGCGGTCGAAGCCGAAGCAGTCGCGGAAGTCGACGCGGATGAAGCCGTCGCGCGCCATGACGACCTCGTATTTCCCTGGCACGAGGTACCTCGAGAACACGCGGGCGCCCGCCTTGAGCACGGTCAGGGGCGACGCCACGCGGACGAAGAGCCGGTAGATCCCTTCCAGGTCCCGCTGGGTCATCGCGTAGCCCATCGCACGCGCGAGCATCGGCTCGCCCGTCGCGCGCACGCCCGCCGCGTGCAGCTCCCGCTTCCAGGCCACCGGATACCAATCCATCGCGGTGATGGCGCCCGTTTGCAGCGCTTCGCGCAGCTCCGAGGAGACCAGCGACAGCGCCTTCTTCGCGACTTCCTCGCCCCGAAGCTGGCGGAGAACGACGGGGTAGTTTCGCAGGGAAAACCCCTTCATCTGGCTCTGACTCGACGCGGCCGGCGCGGGGTCGGTTTGGGCCACGATGCCTATAGCTTGAGCCAGTTTCCTCCGTGCGACCGGGAAAATTCGCCGCCAGGCGACGACGAGCGTGTTTCCCTGCCGCGCAGGCCTTCCTTGAACTGCTGGATGGCCTGCCCCAGCCAACTTTTCGCCGTCTTGGCGTGATGTGGCCCGCTAGACACGGCGGACGAGCTCGGGCTAATGACGGCCCGCACGCAATGGGCAACGCGCTCACCAGGGGAGAGATCCTATCGCTGCGGGTGCAGGCGCTCGTCGGCTGGGCGACGTTCGCGGTCGTCGGCCCAGGGGCGGTGTTCTACATGCGGGTCCTGCGTGGGCACCGGATCGAGGGCTTGGAGGAGGCGCGACGCATCTACCGCGAGGCCCTGGCCGACGGCAGACCCGTCATCGTCTGCGCCAATCACCTGACGATGGTCGACTCGATCTACCTGCACCACGCGTTCGCCTCGGTGGCCGACTACCTCATGAGCTTCCGGCGGTTCTCGTGGAACGTGCCGGCGGTCGAGAACTTCAAGCGCAACCTCTTCTTGCGGACGCTCACCTACGTGGGCAAGACGATCCCCATCGACCGCAGCGGCGACGCGGCTCACCTCAAGAACGTGCTCGCGAAGATCAAGCACGTCGTCTCGCACGGGGACGTGTGCACCCTCTTTCCGGAAGGCGGGCGGAGCCGCACCGGCCGGGTCGAGCCGTCGAAGGTGACGTCCGGCGTCGGGCACATCCTGCGCGACATCGATCGCCCGCGCGTCTTGTGCTCGTACCTGCGCGGCGCGCGCCAGACCACCTGGAGCGTGGTCCCTGCGCGCGGCGACACGTTGCATCTCTACGTCGAGGTCCTCGAGCCCAATACCGAAGCGAGCGGCCTTCGCGCATCGCGCGATCTCGCACGGCAGGTCATCGACAAGATCAAGGCTATGGAGGACGCGCACTTCGCGCGGATCGCCTCCGACACACTGCCGCAGGCGAGGGCGTGAGACCGTCACGCCTCGTACACGCCCCGCCGACGGCCAGCTCAGCTGCCGTTTTCGAACTGCGGGAGCAGGAGCTCGAAGGCGACCCTGCTGCCCGTCGTCACCTGTATCCTGAGCTCATGAGCCGGACGCGCTCCTGGTCATCCTGGGCTTACTCGCTGGCGTTCCTGCTCGCGCCCGTGGTGGCGAGCGCCCCGTTCGCGAGCGCGTGCGGCGGAGCGGCACCTCCGCCGGCCGAATCGCCGCCGTCCTCGTCCGAACCACCTGCGACGTCCGCGTCGACCGCCGCATCCACGTCGTCGACCGAACAACCGGAGACGACAGCGCCCGAGGCTCCGTCCTCCGCGCCCACGTCCTCGCCCGAGCCATCCGGCGCGACGAGCGAACCGCCTCCCCCTCTCTGCATCGACGGGCAGCTCCTGATGGGCGCCTGTATTTGCGACAGGGGCAAGGGCGTCGACGCCACCGGGCACTGCGTCTTTACGCCGTGCCCGAGCGCGCACGGCGGCGCGACCTTCCGCGATGCGAACACGGATCAGTGCATGGAGTGCCGCCCCGGTACGCGACCGACGAAGGACGGCCGGTGCGAGCCGTGAGGCATCGAGGGAGATTTCAGGCGCGGTCCACGCTGCGCTCCGTCCGAACGAGGGAGGCCTAGCGCGGAGACCGCTCTCGTCATTTCGTCGTGGCTTCCGACGGAGTGCCGGCTCGCTCGTCGAGGCGGTCGGGGTCGGGATCGGGATCGGGGTCGCGGTCGCGGTCGCGGTCGGGGTCGGGGTCGCGGTCGGGGTCGGACCGAGAGGGGGAAACTCGCGGGCGGTCGTGTTTTGGTCGGTCACGCCCGAGACGCGCACGGGCCGCGCCAGCGCTCTCGGGCGAAACATGATGCGCTCGTTGGAGCGCTGTCACGGCCCCTGCGCGAGGGGGGGCATGACCGACCAAAACACGACCTCCCACTCTGTGTTGCCCCATCACAAGCTCGTCGCGTATCGCGTCGCGGTGGAGCTATTGCTCGCGGTGAAGGCGGCGAACGTGCGCGACGCCAAGCTTCGCGACGAAGCCACTCGCGCCGCCAAGAGCGCTTGCCTCAATGCGGCCGAGGGCGCCGGCCGCGTCACGCGCGCCGACAAGGCTCGCGCCTTCGCCATCGCGCGCGGCGAAGCCAGCGAAGCCGCGGCCGCCGTCGAAATCGCGGCGCTCATGGGCGACGCCGATCGCGATGCGGCCATCCGGTGCATCGCGATCGCAGGCCGCGTCGTCGCGCTCCTCACGGGCCTGATTCGCTGACCTCACCGCCGCAACGCCCGCAGCATCCGCTTCACGCGCACGGCCAGCGCGGCGATCTCGCGCACGTCGCTCCGCGCGACGGCGCCGATCGCCTCGGCGACATCCACTGCGCCGACGACTTCGTGAAGCGAGTTGTTCGCGATCTCGAAGTGTCTCCTCCTGACGCCGGAGCTATCGCTCGGCAGCCCCTCGCACAGCCCGAGGAACGTACTCTTGCTCGCCCGTGTCGCCTGATCCCGCAGCTCCGCATCGCGAATCCGCGCCTCATGGACCTTCCTCACGAGCTCCTTCGCCACGCAATAAACATCGAGCCGCTGAAACGGGAGGGTGATCTCTTCGTTCTTGTCGTGCATGCCCCCCCCACGCGCAGGTTGCGTGACGGCGACAATCACTCCCCGCCCCCCTCGCGGGTCGCCGGCGCGCAACGTGCGCGCTCTCGCATGCACGACAAGAACGAAGAGAATCGCCCGTCCGCCGTTCGCGTTCGCGTTCGCGTTCGCGTTCGAGGTCGGGGTCGAGGTCGGGGTCGGGGTCGAGGTCGAGGTCGGGGTCGAGGTCGGGGTCGAGGTCGGGGTCGGGGTCGAGGGTCGAGGGTCGAGGTCGAGCGTCGAGCGTCGAGAGGTCGAGGTCGGCCGTCGAGCTCCCTCAGTCGAACAAATCCCCCTGCGGCGCCCCCCCCTTCACGGGCGGGCTCCTCCCGAGCGCCTCGTACGCTTTTCGGTTCGCCACGCGCCCGCGCGGCGTGCGCCCGACATACCCCTGCTGAATCAGATACGGCTCCACCACGTCTTCCAGCGTGTCGCGCGGCTCCGCGAGCGCGGCGGCCAGCGCCTCCACGCCGACTGGCCCGCCGTCGTAATGGTCGATGACCACCCCGAGATACCGCCGGTCCATCTCGTCGAGCCCCGCCTCGTCGATCTCGAGCCTCTCGCACGCCTGCTTCACGCGCGCGAGGTCGATACGCCCCGTGCCCAGCACCTCGGCGAAGTCGCGGACTCGGCGCAGCAGGCGGTTGGCGACGCGCGGCGTTCCGCGAGCGCGCAGGGCAATCTCGTGGGCCGCGTCGTCCTCGACGCGCACGGCCAGGAGCTGCGCGCTCCGGAGCACGATGCGCGCGAGGTCCTCGGCCGGATAGAAGTCGAGGCGGACGACATGCCCGAAGCGCGAGAACAGCGGCGCGGTGAGCAGCCCCGTTCGCGTGGTGGCGCCGACCAGGGTGAACGGCTGCAGCGGGATGCGCACCGCGGTCGCGAACGCGCCGTCGCCGGTCATGATGTCCATGACCGAATCGTCGAGCGCGGGGTACAGGCTCTCCTCGACCACGGGGTTCAGGCGGTGGATCTCGTCGATGAAGAGGATGTCGTTGGTCTGCAGCTTCGTCGTCAGCAGAGCGGCCAGCGCCCCCTTGTGCTCGATGACCGGACCGCTCGTCGCCACGAGCTGCACGCCCATCTCGTGGGCCAGGATGTGCGCGAGCGTGGTCTTGCCGAGGCCGGGCGGCCCGGAGAAAAGGATGTGATCGAGCGGCTCGCCGCGGCGCCGCGCGGCCTCGACGAAGACGCGCAGGTTTTCCTTGTGCTTGGTTTGGCCGACGTAGTCGGCGAACGTCTTCGGGCGCAGCGCGCGGTCGAACTGCACGTCGTCGCCCTGGATCACACCGCCGACGGTGCGCTCGGCCTGCGGCTCCTCGATACGCGGGCGCTTGGTCATCGCTCTCAGATGCGCGCGAGGTAGTCGCCGATTTCGGGCAGCGGCAGCACGTCGGTGGCAATGCCCGCGCGCACCACGGCGCCCGGCATGCCGTTCACGACGGCGGTCTCCTGCGATTCGGCGATGACGAGACCGCCGGCATCGCGAATGGCACGCGCGCCCACGAGGCCATCGTCGCCCATGCCCGTGAGAACGACACCGACGCACCGCGTACCGGCCGCGGCGGCGCTCTTGAACAGGCGGTCGGCGCTGGGCACGTAGCGATCGTCGTCGCCGGACGGGCCCACGCGAAGCTTCAGCTCACCGCCGACCTTCACGAGCTCCATGCACTTGCGCCCCGGGCAGACGAACCCGGTCGCCTGCGCGACGAGGTTGCCGTCGCTCGCCTCGACGGTCTTGACGGGCCCGCGGCGATCGAGCCGCTCGGCGAAGGTGCGCGTGAACTTGTCGGGCATGTGCTGCGCGACGATGAACGCGGCGGTGGTCGACGCCTGCAGCTTGCCGAAGACATGCAGCAGGGCGCTCGGTCCCCCGGTCGAGCTCGCGATGGCGACGATTGTCCGCGGCGCGCGGTACGCCTTCCCGGTCACGGTGGACTGCTCGTCCCAGGAGGCCACGCTCCCGTCGGGATTGAACGCACCGCTGTTCTGTCGCCGGATGAGGGACGTCGGCACGAACGACGGGCGCAGCAATCGCACGAGGAGGACTTTCTGCAGGATCTCTTCGCGCACCTCGGCGGACTCGGGACCGAGGCAATCGGGCTTCGGCACGAAGTCGAGGGCGCCGAGCTCGAGGGCCTTGAAGACGTTCTCGCGTTGCGAGTAGCTGCTGACGACGATGACCGGCGTCGGCGCCTTCGACATCAGGATCCGCAGGAAGGTGAAGCCATCCATCCTGGGCATCTCGAGGTCGAGCGTGATGACGTCCGGCTCGAGCATCGTGACCAGCTTCAGGGCTTCCTCGCCGTCGGCAGCCTTGCCGACGACCTCGACCTCCGGATGGTTCGCAAAGACGTCGGCGATGTTGCGGCGATTGTACGCCGAGTCATCCACGACGAGGAGGCGGATGGGCCGCGGTGTGGGAGAGGTGGTCACTGGGCGGGGTCCGATGACGGGCCGGTCTCCCGGGCGGAGATCGGCTTTCGATACACGAGGTCCTCTCTCAAGTGTAACAGCTCAAACGCCGTCGAGACGTTGAGTAGCGACTCGGAGTGACCCAAAAGAAGGATCCCCCCGGGGTTCAGCCGCTCGTAGAGGCCCTCGATTGCCGCCTTTCGCGCGCGCGCGTCGAAGTAGATGAGCAAGTTTCGGCAGAAAATGGCGTCGGCCCGGCCGATGGCGCGGGCACGCTCCTCGTCGAGGATGTTCATCTGCCCGAAATGGCACAGCTGCCGGATGGTCTCCGAGACGTGCCAACCGTCGTTTCGCTCGTGGAAGAAGGCGCGGCGGATGTCGGGGGGGGTCGCGCGGAAGCTGCTCTCGGGGTAGGCGCCGCGCCGAGCCGCCGCGACGCACCGCCGCGAGATGTCCGATCCGTAGATGCGGACGTCCCAATAGGGGCGCTCGGTGTCGGCGACGGTGCGAAGCTCGGGCAAGAGGGCCGGGCTCGGCTCGGGCGGGCGCCGCGGAAAGAGATGCGACGCATGCACGAGGATCGCGATGGTGTAGACCTCCTCGCCCGTCGCGCAGCCGGCGCTCCAGATGGTCAGCCGCTGGCGCGGGCGGGCCTGCGCGGCGAGCATCGGCAAGAGCTCGTTCTGGAACGCACGCAGCTGTCGCTCCTCGCGAAAGAAGTAGGTCTCGTTGGTGGTCAAGACGTCGATCGCTTCGTCCCACTCCTCGGCCGCGCTCGTTCCGAAGCGCAGGTAGTGATAGTACTCGGCGAACGTCGCGAGCTTGAGCACCATGATCCGTTCGCGCAGGCGGCGCTCGAGCGCGAAGCGCGCCTCGGGGCCGAAGTTCAGCCCGGTGCGCGCCGCGAAGAGGTCGCGCAGAAGCCGGAACTCGTCCGGCTTGAGCGCGATGGACTCGCCGAAGGGCGGTGTGCGGCGCGCCACCTACTCCCCTTCCTTCGCGTCCTTCGCGCGGGGCTGCCAGCTCGCGCGCGAGTGCGGGCGCAGGTTGTCGTCGCCGGGCGGCCGCAGGCTGACGGCCGCCGCGATGGCGTCGCGCACGAGCGGCTCCTTCTCGCGCTCGTAGCGCGCGCGCAAGAGGGCCTGCGCCCCGACGCTCTTGTCCTGGCCGAGCATCTCGGCCGCGACGCGGCGCACCTCCCACGACGCGTGATCGAGGCAGAGACCCAGCCGCGCCATCGCGCGCGCCCCTGGCTGAGCACCGACGAGCGCGAGAGCGAGCTTGACGACCTCCGAGTCGGGGTGATCGAGGGCGGCGAAGAGGGCGTCCTCGCAGGCCGAGGCGACGTGCTGCGACAGGCGCGCCGAGTCCCCGCCGTGCTCCGCGCGATCCCGCTCGAGGAGGTGACCGATCGCCTCGACGGCAGCGCAGGCGACCGCGGCCTCCGCGCGCACGACGAGCCGCTGGGCGGCGCTCAGCGCACGGGCCGGGTCTGCGTCGCCCAGCGCTCGCAGCGTGGTGGCGGTGAGCACGGCGTCGCGGGTATCGGTGACGAGCCCGACCAGCGGGTCGGCGCGGCCGAGCCGGCCCAGCGCGCGGATGGCCGCGAGCTGCACCTCGTGCTCCTCGTCGGCCAGGGCGAAGACGACGGCGTCCGCGGCGGCCTCGCCGCCGGCCTCCCCGAGCGCGTCGACCGCGGCGCGGCGGACCTGCGGGTGGTCGTGGGCGAGGGCTCGCTCGAGGAGCCGCACGTCCTCGTCGGAAAGGGCCTGGGTCGAGGCGATGGCGCCGAGGAGGATGCACCCGAGGGCAAGGGGGTCGTGGCCCGATCGAGCGTCGCGCAAGAGCGCGCGCGCCGCTTCGACGTGGCGGGCGGCCAGCTCGGAGACGGCATTGGTCGCCCCGGCTGCGATGCGCTGGTCGGTGTGCTCGACGAGGGCCGCGATTCGCCTGAGGTCGTCTCCTTCGCCCAGGGGACCCAGCGCCTCGACGGCGCAGGCGACGACCTCGAGCGACGCGCTGTCGAGCGCCTCGCGCAGCGCTTCTCGCACGGCCGAAGCGTCGGCGCCCTCGAGGGAGGCTGCGAGCGCGAGGGCCGCGGCGCGCACCGCTGGTTTCGCGTTTCGCGCGGCCGAGAGGAGAGGACGGGTCGCCTCTGCCCCGAAGAGGCGCAGCGCGCCGTCGGCCCTCTCGGCGACGTCGTCCTCACCGAGCGCTTGCACGAACGAGGGGACGTCCTCGCGGTCGCGCAACAGAGCGAGCACGAGCAGCGCCCCGCCGCGGGCGCGCGCGTCTTCGGCATCGAGGGCGGCCCGGCGCGCGTTGGCCCGGCCCGCCTGCGTCATGCGGAGCGCGTCGCGCGCGAGCTCGAGGAGCGCCTCGTCGTCGGCCGCGCTCTCGCCCTCGGAAACGAGCGACACCCGTTCGAGCGAGGCGTGGATGACGTCGCCGAGCGCGACGATCGCCTCCCGGGCGATTGTCGGCGAGCTGTCGCCGGTCGCGTAGGAGAGCGCCCGCACGGCGTCGGGCTCGCGCGACCCGGCCGCCGCGGCGATGGCGTAGCGCCGCAGGAGCGGATCGCGGGCGTACGGCTCGAAGATGCTCCACGGCAGCTGCGCCTCGAGCCGAGCGAGCGAGTCGAGCGCGGCGATCTTGAGGAAGGAGTCGCTCATCGAGAGGGCCGATACCAGCGCCGAGGTCGCGAGATCGCGCGATTCCTCGCCTGCGAGCGCCGCCCCGCCGAGCGCCTCGGCCGCGGCAACCCGCACGTTCGCGTCCTCGTCGGCGAGCGCTCGCGCGAGCGCGGCGACGCCCCGCGGTTCGGCCACGCCGCCGAGGACCTCGACGGCGAGCTTGCGCGCGTCGGCGTCCAGGCGGCCCATCGCCTCGATGGTCGCGCCCGCAGCATCCGGCCCGATCGCGACCAGCGCCTCGACCGCGGCGTTACGCAGGCCGATGTTGACCGTCTCCTCGAGCGCAGCGACCAGCGTCGCGATGACCTCGTCTCGGCGCTCGAGCGCCGCGGCTACCGTCGTCCCCTCCTTGCGTACGCGCCAATCCTCGTCCCCGAGTGCGCGCAGCAGAAGCTCTGCCCCCTCTCGACCGCGGACCTTCGCGATCTGCTGCACAGCTACGCGGCGTGCCTCGGGCTCGGCCTGCTGCAGCAGCCAGCGAACAGCGGCGGCGGCCTCGCTCATGTGGGCACCCCCGACGGCAACCGGGAGGTTACGACGCCCATCGGCGGCGCGCTCGGGCCGATCTTGCCTGCGGCAGCCAGCGGATCGGTCAGGTCGCGCAGGCGTGCCGTGTCGAGGACGAAGACCAACCCCTTGCCATGGTTGGCGACGCCGGCGATGCCCCGCACATCGTCGCCTCCGCCCAGCGATGGCGCAGCCCGTAGCTCGGATCCGCCCGTGCCGAACACCTCCGTGACGGCGTCGACGACGAGGGCGACGAGGCGTCCCTTCACGTCGACGACGATCCACTTGGTCCGTCGCGTGAGGGCCGCCGAGGCCAGACCGAACCGGGCGCGCAGATCCACGACGGGCACGACCTCACCGCGGTAATCCGCCACCCCGACGACCGCGGGCGGCGGGTGCGGCAGCGCCACGACGTCGAGCGGGTTGGCGATCTCTTTGACGCGCGCGATGTCGACCGCATACTCGACCTCGCCGACGACGAAGCCGACGAGATTCTTGGAGGGATCGTGGCGGTGTCGGTGCATGGAGCTTGGCTCAGGGTTGCTCCAGAATCGGGCGGAGCTCGAGCAGGATGAGGATGGTCCCCGCGCCGTCCGTCGGCCTCCCGATGCCGGCGATGTGCGCCGGCTGGTCGCCGCCGAGGACATTCGCGGGCTCGATCTCCTCGACGGCGAGGCGCCACACCTGCTGCACCTCGTCGACCAAGAGGCCGACCTGCTCTCCGCCGCCCGCCTCGGAGAGGAGAACGCGGGACTTGCGGTCGATGGGCGCCTCGGCCAGCCGAAAACGCCGGCGAAGGTCGATGACCGTGACGAGGCGGCCTCGTACGCTGATGACGCCGAGGACGGTGTGCGGCGCGCGCGGGACTTCCGTGATGGGCGGCGGGCGGAGGATCTCGGCGACGTGCGCGATCTGCACGGCGTACGTCTCTCCCGCCAGCACGAACGCGAGATACTCGGTGCGCTTGCCGGCCTCGCCTGCGCGGCGGACGGCGCGCTTCTCGCCTCGGATTCGGGTCAGCGACGACATTGGTCATGCCCTCCCGATTCGGCGAAGCTCGGCGCCTGGTTCCAGCGCCGAAGCGAGCAAGCGCGACTCGCCCCCAGCGAGGACCTCTTCGATGAGCGCCGCCACGTCGAGAACGAGCGCAACGCGCTGATCGCCCAGCTCGGTCGCGCCGGCGAAACCGCGCACGCTCTTGAGCGACTTGCCGAGCGGCTTGATCACGATGTCCTGCTGGCCGACGAGCTCGTCGACCACGAAGCCCAGGCGGCGGTTCCCCACCTGCGCGATCACGACGAACGACCGCGATCGGTCGTGCCTCACCGAAGGAAGCGAGAAGTGCCGGCCGATTCGGCAGATGGGCAGCGACGTGCCGCGCACGGTCAGCACTTCACGCGACTCGACGCTGCGCACCTGACGCTCGTCCAGCGCAATGGCCTCCTCGACGCTCGCGAGGGGCACGGCGAACAGCCGCTCTTCGATCTGGACCAGCAGCACGTTGATGATGGCGAGGGTGATCGGCAGCGTGATGGTCATCTTCGTGCCGATGCCCACCTCGCTCGCGATGTCGACCACGCCTCCGAGCTTCGCGATGTTCGTCTTGACGACGTCGAGCCCCACTCCTCGCCCGCTCAGATCCGTCGCGACCTCCTTGGTCGTGAAGCCGGGCATGAACACCAGCGCGAGCACCTCGCGCGGCGACAGCTCCCGAGCCTCTTCCGACGTTACCATTCCCTTTCGCACGGCGGCCGCAACCAGCGCCGCGTGATCCATGCCGCGGCCGTCGTCCTCCACCTCGATGACGACATGGTCGCCCTTCTGGAATGCGTTGAGCGCGATGGTACCCACGGGAGGCTTGCCGACCCGCAGCCGCTCCTCGCGTTGTTCGATGCCGTGATCGATCGCGTTGCGGATCATGTGCATGAGCGGATCGCTCAGCTCTTCGACGATGAGCTTGTCGATCTCCGTCTCGGCACCCGTGATGACCAGGTTGACGCTCTTCGCGAGCTCGCGCGAAATCTGCCTCACGACGCGCGCGAGCTTGTCGAAGGCTTGCCCCAGCGGCACCATGCGCACTTCGAGGATGCCGCTCTGCATCTGCGCGAGGTGCCGCTCGAAGGTGCGGTTGAGCCGCCCGAGCTCGGTCGCGAGCTCGCGCCCGCCGGTCGCCCCCGTGCGCGCGCGATCGGTGAGGCTGGCAATCGCCGTCTTCGCGATCGCCAGCTCGCCGACGATGGTCATTAGGCGATCGAGCTTGCGGATGTCGACGCGTACGGTCTGACTGACCGACCGGAGCGATATCTCGGGGGCAGGCGCGCCGCGCGGCGGCGCAGCCACCGAGCCCGGGGGAGGCAACGACGGCAGGTTCGTCGCCGTCGTGCGGGCGGCGTGCAGCTCTTCGCGATTGGTCCGCCCGGAACCGGTGTCGTGCGCGGCAGGCACCGGCGTGAGCGCCACGGACGTGGAGGGAGGCACGGATTCCGGGGGTCTCGCGGCCGGCGGAGGCAACGACGGCGGGACGCTCGCGCCCGAACGCTGCCGCACCTCCTCGATGGTCACGTTCGGCCCGGTGATCGCGGTCTTCAGGAGAGCGACCGACGCGCGGCTCGCCATCAGGATCTCGAGCTCTACGGTGTCGATGTCCGAGCCGGCCCCGGTCGGCAGGTAGGTGATGATCTCGCCGTGCGGGCGCGCCTTCGCTTTCAGCTCGTCGAGCGCGCTGTCGATGGTAGCGAGCGAAAAGCGCACGCGGATGCGGTAGAGGCCCAGCCCCTGCTGCACGTTGGTGCGCAGACGGTGCTCTTCGTACTCGGTGAGCACGCCCATGAGCGCCGGGTCGAGGTCGTAGCGGGCGACCACACCGGCTCCGCTGCCGGTGCGCCGCTGCGACATTTGTCCTAGCGAGAGCAGGAACTGCTCGACGTCCGGTCCCGGATCGTCGCCCTCGCCGCTCTCGGCGGAGAGAATTCGCGCATAGAGCGAGACCGCCTGGAACAGCAGATCGAGCACCGTCTGCGTGAGCTCGATGCGCCCGAGCCGCAGGTCGTCGAGCACGTCTTCGAGCTCGTGCGAGAGCCCCGCCATGCGCGTCGCCCCGAAGAGGCCCGAAAGCCCCTTGAGCGTGTGCACGCCGCGGAATACGTCGTTGATCAGCTCCGGGTCGGGCTGCTTCTTCTTGAGCCCCTCGTCGAGGGCGAGCGAGATCTCTTCCGAGGCCGTCGACGAGCTCCTGCGCTTCGCTGAAGAACTCGTCGCGCGCCTTGTCTGCTCCGTCGCCGCGACCGCCGCCCTCGACCATGACCTACGGGCCGCCCAGAGGTGGCTCGCTCCGCCGCGTCGCCGCCGACGCACTCATCAGCTTCGCGCAAGCGTCGCGAAGCTGGTCGGGGGTGAAGGGCTTCGCGAGGTAAGCATTCGCCCCGAGCGCGATGCCGCGCTCGACGTCTTGTTCGCCGCGAAGGCTCGAGATGATGATGAGGGGTGTCGCCCGATGGTGCTCCGACTGCCGGATGAAGCGAATGAGCTCCAGTCCGTTGATGTCGGTCATGTTGATGTCGGTGACGATGAGATCGTAAGGGCCTCGCGGAAGCAGGCGCATCGCGTCGAACCCGCAGCTCGCCTCGACGACCTCACAATTGGCCTCGGCCCCCACCCGAGACGCGAAGTCCGGCGACTCCAGCACCGCGCGCACGAACGCGCGGGCCGAAACCGAATCCTCGACGACGAGAATCCTACGCATGCACGTACCCCAGGACAGTGTACACGCGGCGCGCCCAACCAGGCTACCGTTGCGACATGGGCGGCCGGGAAGAGTCGGCGGCGATGCTGGTCATCGGCAACGAGATCCTGACGGGCAAGGTCGAGGAGGCCAACGTCGGCGTCCTGGCGCGGTGTCTCTGGTCGCTGGGTATCGCGCTCCGGCGGGTCGTCGTCGTGAGCGACGAGGTGGAGACCATCGCGCGCGAAGTGCGCGACCTTTCGGGCCACCACGACTGGGTGTTCACGAGCGGGGGGGTGGGCCCGACGCACGACGACGTGACGGTCGAGGCGGTCGCGAGGGCGTTCGGGGTTCGCGTGGTGAGCTCCCCCGACATGGAGGCCATGCTGCGCACGCATTACCAGGAGCGCTGCACCGAGGGCCACTTGCGCATGGCGCTCATCCCCGAGGGCGCGTCGCTCGAAGCGACGGCGGAGATAACGTGGCCCACGATACGCCTCGGCAACACGTGGCTCTTGCCCGGAATCCCCGAGGTGTTCCGGATGAAGCTGACGGTCGTGGCGGCCGTTATCGCGCGAGAGGGGGGCCCCGGCGCGCGTACGCCGCTCGTCTCTCACGCGGTGTACACGAAGATGGACGAGGGCGTCCTCAAGCCGCTGCTCGACCGGATCGTCGCCCAGTTCCCGGACATCGCCGTCGGCTCTTACCCGAAGTGGCTGGACACTTCCTACAAGACGAAGCTCACGTTCGACGGCCGAGACGAGGCGCGCGCGCTCGCTGCGCGCGACGCCTTCGTCGGACTCTTGCCACCGGGCGAACCGCAGCGGCTGGAGTAGGCCCTCGCCTCACGCCGCTTGATCTTTGCGCAGCTTCTGCTGCAGCTCGCTCAGCGTGTGGGCGACTTTCTCGAGCGTCTTGGCGCTCTGCTCGAGCACGCGTTTGCCCTGCCCGACGCCGAAGTCGACCCATGCGAGGCCGATGTCGAACAACGCGTCGACGAGCGTCGAGGTCTTCTTCTCGCCCGCGACCTCCGCACGGCTCTCCGTCTTGGGTTCCTTGGTGCTCTGTTCCGTCTGGCTCATGACACAGCTCTCCTTTCGCGAGTAAAAACTCGCTTTCCATCGACCCGATTTTCCCCCCCGGCGGTCAGGCGCGCGGTAGGCACTCTTGGCAGACGAACCGCCGCGGAAGCGGCCGCTCCAGCGGTCCCCGCGCGAACTGCCCCTCGCTGACGAGACCGAGATGCGCCCGAGTCCCGCGCGCCAGCTCTCGCTCGCACTTGGCGCACGACGTCGCCATGGCGAGGGTCACTTCTTGGAACGCCTCGATACCCTCGAGCGGATCGTGCTCCATCCGCTTCTTCAGCTTTTCGCGCTCCTTCTCGAGGTGCTTGGCGGCGCGCTTCAAGCGCTCCTCGACGTTCTCCGTCGCCGCGTCCGCCACTTGCAGCGCGTCCTCGAGGATGGTGCGGACGAGATTCGACACCGGCACACGCAGATTATCCGCGAAGCGCTTGAGCTCGCGTTCCAAGACGGCCGGAACGCGCGTGTGGAGCACGCGCTCCTTTTTGGCGCTCTCCGGCCTTTCTTCACGCTGGTCGTCCGCCTCGACCGCGCGCTCATCCTGGGCCGACCCGTCGGCCCCCCCCGTCTTGGCCGGAGACGATGCCCCCCCATCAGCCCCTCTTGGGGCCGGGGCCCCAAGAGACAAACCCGGGGACAAACCCGGAGCCAGACCTGGCGAGGTCCCCAGAGCCGGAGCCAAGCCGCGGGGAGCCCCAGGGCGATTCTCGTTCGAATCAGATTGTGTCACCGCGTGATACTTACGTCGCGATGTGTCACGCGTCAAGCCCCCTCCCCGCGCCCGTGCGCCCCTCTTCCGGGTCGTCGCAGCAGCCTCCCCGTTCCAAGACAAACCCAAAAAAACGAACTTCGAGGCGATTCGCGGCCATCGCCCTCGGGCAAGTCGTTGCATCGGGCGAGGCGCCCTAGCTAAACTTCATCCAGCGCGACCCTGGCCACGCGTTCCAGTCGGCATTGCCCCAACCGGTACGAAAGGCCAGCGCAAGCGGACCGCCATGTGGAAGCTGGTCATCGAGGATGACGAAGGAAGGCGGACGGTCGTCCCGCTCACTCGCGAGCAGTATTCCATCGGTCGAAAAGAGGGGAATACGATCCGGCTGACCGAGCGAAACGTCTCGCGGGAGCATGCGCGGATCTTCAAGAAACAGATGAACGGGACCGATGGCCGCGCAGCCGCCGCCGCGAGCGCGGGAAGCGCGGCGCTGGCGCACGCGAACCCGGGCCTCGGAGGGGAGCGGCCGACCTTCATCCTCGAGGATCTGACGAGCTATAACGGCGTGTTCGTGAACGGGCTGCGCATCTCGCATGCGCAGGATCTCACACACGGTGACCTCGTTCAGATCGGCGACTACCGCATCGTCCTCCAGGACGAGATGCTGATCGACGTCGCCGTGGGCACGGCCAGCGACGCGAAACAGACGCTCCCGAATGCGCCCCATGCGCGCGCTGCTTCGCTGCTCGATCGACCCAACCGTCTCGTGATGCTCGCGGGACCGACGCCGGGAGCCGAGTTCCCGCTCGACCGGGAGCGCATGACCGTGGGGCGCGCAGAGGACGCGAGCATCTCGATCAACCACAACTCCGTCTCGCGGCTGCACTGCGAGGTGCACGCGCTCGGCGACGGGCGTTTCGAGATCGTCGACAAGGGCTCGAGCAACGGCGTGCGTGTCAACAGCGCCGAGCTGCGGCGAGGCATCGTCGAGCCCGGCGACGTCATCGAGCTCGGCGACGTGAAGTTCAAGTTCGTCGGCGCGGGGCAGATTTTCCGGCCCACGGAGAGCCAGCAGCTTGCGCTGCTCGCCGACCGCGAAGCGAGCGACCTCGCAGGCGGTCGTAGTGGGTCGAGCTTCGTGCCGATCGCGATTTTCCTCGGCGTCGTGCTGGCCGGCGGCGCCGCCGCGTGGGTCTGGGCACGCCCGCGGCCCGTGCCGCCCACTTCGGCGATGGCAGCGACCCCCTCTCCCGACGCGGAGGTGCTCGAGGAGGCCAAGAGAGAATGCATGCTCGGTGACTGCGACGCCGCGCACGAGAAGCTAGCCATCCTTCCAGAGACCTCGCCGGTCCGGGCCTCGCCGGAGTTCCGCGAGGTGGAGAACCGCTGGGCCGATCAACTGCTGGCCCACGCCGACGGCGAACCCGACCCGACCCGGCGCCGCGCGACCTACCAGCGAGTCGCGCAGGCAACGTCGGTGGACGCCGCGCGCCGGAAGGCAGCGGCCGACAAGCTGCAGCAGCTCGATACGATCGCCAACACGGTCGCGGCGAGCGCGCTCTCGGTTCCGGCCGCGACCGTCGCGAGGGCCGCGCCCGACGAAGTAGCTCCGCCGGTGGCTCGCCCCGATGCCGGCACGCGGCGCGCGGTGGCCGCGGCTGCCGAGCTGGGGTCGCTCCCCGCCCCGATGGCAGTTGTAGCGCCGGCGACGCCGACGGCAACCGTGACGACGGTCGCCGCGACGGGCCGGCCGGCGAACGGGAGCGTCGACGATCGCGAGCGACAGCTGGCCTTGCAGGGGACTCCCGACGCCAAGATCCTTCTAAAGCAGCAGCTCGAGCAGCGTGTCTACGGGGGCCGCGCGACCGACACCGAGGTCAAGCTGCTCATCAGCACCTGCAAAGATCTGGGCGACAAGCTGTGCGTCCAGCAAGCGCGCGCGATCCAGCAGCAGCGCCAGCAGTAACCGCGGTTCCCGGCGACTTCGCCCGAGCGAAGTCGCTCGCCGACACTACGGCACGGGATCCGGAGTCACGCCGTGCATCGCGGCGGCTTGGCACCCGATGTCGACGCCGGTCGGGCCGTCCTTGGTCTTGAGGATCTTGAACTCGACGCGGCGGTTCTTCTCCCACGCCTCTTCGTCGTGACCCGACTCCAGCGGGCAATACTCGCCGTAGCCCTTGCTGCGCAGACGTTGTTTCTCGATGCCGCGCGCGACGAGCGCTCGCACGACGGAGTTCACGCGCCCCTGGGTGAGTCGCAGATTGTACTGGTCGCTCCCGCGCTCGTCGGCGTGACCCGCCACCTCGAGGAGCGTGAACTCCGCGTGGTGCGCGAGCGTCGTCGCCACGGCGTCGAGGATCCTGTTCGACTCCGGCAGGATCTCGGCCGAGTCGTACGCGAACTGGATCTTGTCGAGGATGATGATGTTGTTGTCCTGGATGATGACGCTACCCTTGTCGGGGCAGCCGTCCTCGTCCTCGAAGCCGTTGAACGTCTCCGGCTCGTTCGGGCACTTGTCTTTCACGTCGGGAATGCCGTCGTGGTCGTTGTCCGGATCCGGGCAGCCGTCCTGGTCCTGGAAGCCGTCCTTGTCCTCGGGATCGTTCGGGCACTGGTCCACCTTGTCGGGGATGCCGTCGTTGTCGTTGTCCGGATCGGGGCAGCCGTCCTGGTCCTGGAAGCCGTCGCGGTCCTCGGGCTCGTCGGGGCACTTGTCCTTCGAGTCGAGGATGCCGTCGCCGTCGCGATCGCCGTCGCCCGTGCCCTCGGGACAGCCGTCCTAGTCTGTCTCCTCGCGGTCCTCGGGCACGTTGGGGCAGCGATCGTCGACGTCGAGGATCCCGTCGTTGTCGTTGTCCGGGTCGGGGCAGCCGTCCTCGTCCTTGAAGCCGTCGAAGTCCTCGGGATCGTCGGGGCACTGGTCGACGTCGTCCTTGGATTCCGTCGCCGTCGCGATCGCCGATCGACGGCTCGAAGACGAACCCGAGGAACGCGCGAATGTCGGCGGCCTCGAAGCCGCTGGTGTATCGGCTGCCGGCGCCGAGCATCAGATACGAGTTTCGCTCGACGAAGAGCTTGATGCCGCCGACCGCCTCGTTCGACGACCGTGACGTTGGAGTCCGCCGCGCTCGCGAGGAGATACGTGCCGTACGTCTCGCCGACGAGATCGAGCTGATCGAACACTCGCCACGAAACGCCACCGCCGAACGTGAAGAGGCTCCCGTCGGCGTACCCTTGGTTCGGGGCGGCGTCCTTGAGGGGGAGCGTGGTGGTGCTCGCACCGTGGCCGCGGTAGCCGCCGTTGACCGCGACGCGGAACTGACCTCGCGGGCCGAACCGCTTCTCCGCGATGAGCGACGGCCAGTAGAAGAAGCCTGGGTCGGCGGCCGCGTTCGCGGCCGAGTCGCCGAGCCCGATGCCGAGCTGCAGGCCGACGGCGAGGCCGAAGCCTCGTTCGACGCGCAGGAGCCGCCACTTGGCGTGTGCGCCGACGTAGCCGATGCCCTGGAAGTCGAGCTTCTCCGGCCCCCACTTCTGGTTGTAGAGCTGCTGCTGCTGCATGCTCGCGTCGAGCTGCTGCTGGCCGGACATCGAGATCGATGGGGAGGTCGAGCCCGACGACCAGCTGGTTGGCGATGCCGTAATTGGCCTGAAGCGTCCCCTGGAAGGAGTGATCGATCAGCTGCGTGCCGTACGGCGTGCGCAGCAGGTTGTGCGCGTAGTCGATGACGAGGCCGAAACTGAACTGGTTGGCGCCGACGATGTCGCTCCCGTTGACCGTGAAGAGGCCCTTGGAGTCCATTGCGGGCCGAAAGAGATGCGTGTCGAACCCGTCACCGTTCGGCGGGTTGGGGATGGAGTTCGGCGTGGACTGCGCGCGGGCGAGCGGTGTAGCGAGACCAGCGGCTACGGCAAGCGCCGCGCCGACCCCGCATCTCGGGGCGCGCCGGCGCATGGGACCATGAGTCATTCGGTGGTCCGAGGGTACCACAAGGCCCGCGTACTCTGCCCAGTCCAGCACGCGAGTCTGCTAAACAGCGATCACGACTCGCCTCCGCCATGTTCGAGAATCGCGCACGAGCCCTCATCGCCGTCTTCTCGGCCCTCGTCCTGCTCCTGACCGTCGTCCTCGCCTGGCCGCGCGCCGCCTGCGCCGAAGGCGCATACGACGGCGCGTGGAACATGTCGCCCATCACCGAGACGTTCACCGTTCAGCAGTGGAGCTCTTCGTGCGGCACCGCGCCGGTGTCGCGCACGATGCTCGCGGGCGGGCCCGTGTCCGTCCGCGGTGAGGGTGGGGAGCTCGTGATCACCGGCGGCCGCACCTTGCGCACCGACCAGTGCATCGATCCCCTGCCTACGCTCGTGCGCTCGGTGCACTCGCAAGACGCGCGGTCCTGGCGCACGCGATGCACGACGCCGCAGACGGACCCTCGCCGGGCCGTCGTGAATACGGCGTACTTCCTCGCGCCGGGGGACGACGGACTCACCGTCGCCGAGACCGGACGCTACGAATTCGCAGTCAACGACTCGCGATGCGTGGCCGACGTACAGCGCGCGGCATCGCTCACGCGGGTGGTCGGCGCGCGACCGACGACGCCGGCTGCCTCCACGACCGCCGCAGCCACGGCACCGGTCAGGGTTTTTCCGGAGCAAGCGCCCGTGCTGCGCGAGGATTGCGCCATCCCGGGCAGCCCCGCGAGACTCGAGGTCAGGCCATCCCGCAAGCTGCTCCGGCTCGGCGATACCTTTGCTTTCCACGCGCGCGTCCTCGACGCGAGCGGCTGCCCGACGGGGACAGCCATCCAGTGGACGCTCGGGCCCGTGGTCTTCAGGGACGCCGACTCGGGTGCGGCGCACGCCGCGCAGCCGTCTCTCGACGCCAGCGGCAAGTTGACCGTGCCCGCCGAGGACTTCTCCGATGCCACGTTCGACGTCGTCGCGACGGCCGCCGGGCGCAGCGCGCGCGCATCCGTGCAGGTCACGTCACCGGCGAATTACGGCGCCCTGCTCGCCCAGTCGGGCCTGGACCCGAACGGCGAGCGAGACGAACCATCGGTCACCAACTTGGCGACCGTGGCGATCGGCGGGAGCGGCGGCCGTGCCGAAGACGGGGCTCGCCGCCGGCGTCTGGTGTTCGTGTGCATCGTCGGTGGGTTGACCGTGCTCCTCGGCGGTGTCGCGCTCGTCGGCGCGCGCCGCCTGAAAAAAGCGCGCGACGCGCATCGGGCCGCCGAGGAACGCCACGCCGACAAGATGCGCGAATACGAACGCTCGAAGCGCGAACGCGAGCAGCAGCACGCCGCGCAGATGAAGGCACACCTCGAGAGCGTCGCGCTGGCTCAGCAGCAAGCGGCCGCGGCGGCCGCGCGGGGCATCAGCTCGGGGCCGATGTTCTGCCCATCGTGCCGCCGCGAGCTACCGGCAGGCACCACGCATTGTCCGTTCGACTCCAATCGCCTGGTGTCCGTTGCAGGCCACGAGGCGCTGATGAGCGGGCCCGCCGGTGGCCTGTGCCCGACGTGCCACCGAGGCTACAACCCCGGCGTCAGGGTCTGCCCGGCCGACGGCGACGAGCTCGTTCCGGCGCCGATCGCGAACGTGGCCGCAGCGGCCGCGCCGCTACCCTCGCGCGGCAAGATCTGCCCCACGTGCGGGGATCGTTTCGACGGCGTTGCTCGCTTCTGCGGCAAGGACGGAACCCAGCTCGTGCTCATCAACTAGCCCGGGTACCTGGGACCGGGCAAAGTTCTCCTCCATCCAGCGAGCGGCGAAATCGGTCAGGTCCGCGGCGTCGAAGACGTGACTGCTCGCCGCCCCGACGAGACCGCTGCGGCCGAACCCGCGAGCGAGGTAGGCGTCGACGATCGCCGCGAAGTAGTCGTTGCCGTAGGCCTCGCTCCACCAGGGCGCGATGCCGCCCACGGAATCGAGCTCCTCGACGTCGACCCAGCGCCGCGCGCCCTCGACCAGGATGGGAACTCGGTAACGGGCGATGCGCTTGTTCGGCACCTGCGTCAGGTGCTCGGCGTAATGCAGAAGCGTCACGGCGCCGCGCGGAGAGCCGAGGAGCAGCACTTCGCCGCGCGCCTGAACGACACGTTCCAGCGGCGAGCCGGGGCCGAAGCCGTATTGCAGCGGATGGTCCCGGGTGAGCCAGTCGGCGCGCGCGCCGACGGCCGCGATCGAGGCCTCGGGGTGATCGCTCCGGGACGCCCCCGCCGTCGACCGAAGTCGCTCCGGGAGCACTCCCCAGTCGAGGCAGGCGCGCGAGGTGAACGGGTCGAACGCGGGACGCTCCTCGAGATACGCCCGCTGGCGATCGCTCGGCCACGAGTCCATCTCGTAGGTGCTGTCTTCCCAGCCGACGTACATGCACAGAGTGCCGTGAGGACCGAGGGCCTCGCGGATCGCGTCGAGGACTACGTCGGGGCCGCCGACCACCCACCCCACGGCGCGAAGCGAGGCGTGGAGCATCAGGACACCACCGCTGCGAACGCCAAGCGCATGTAGGTCTTGCGTGAGGCGGCTCCGAGTGACAAGGGGGAGGTCGTCGCGACTGTTCATCGGCTTCGAATCGGGGTAGCGAGAAGGCGGGGGATCAACAAGCTCACAATTGCGTACACCATGCTGCGCAGTCAGCGACCCACCCACCGTCGCGCTGGTGCCGTCGAACGCACGCACGCGGAGGACGGCCGAGCAGGGCCGCGCTAGCATCGATTTGTGAAGGACGGTTCGCCCGGATGAAGATCACGTGCCAGGCCTGCGCCGCGAAGTACACGATCGCCGACGAGAAGGTCCTCGGGAAAGTCGTCAAGATCCGCTGCAAAAAGTGCGGCGCGACCATCGTGATCAACGGCAGCGATGCGCCCTCGACAGGCGCGGCCGACGGGGCCGACGCCCAGGGGGTCGATTACGCCGAAGGCGGATCGCCGCCGGCCTGGATGGTCAACGTGGGCGAGGGCGATCAGCGCACGATGGAAGACCACGAGATCGTGAGCGCGTACCAGAGCGGCGTCGTCAACGACGAGACGTTCTGCTGGAAAGATGGCATGCCCGACTGGCTACCGCTGCGCGAAATCGGGCAACTCTACGGCGCCTGCGCGGCACGGCCCGGAGCCGGGCCCTCCGATCCGCCGGGCGACGAAGCGGCGACGAGGATTCAAGCGCCGCCCGCGTTTCTGCTGGGTTCGGCTGCTCCTCCGGTCGCTGCCCCTGCGGCGCAGGCCGCGCACGGCAACGGCAACGGCTCCGGCGCGAGACACGCGCCGGCGGCGCCCGCTCCCACAGCGCGGCGCGCACCGGGACGTGCGCCGGTAGCCGACCTGTTCGGAACAGCGGCACAAGCAGGCGGCGAGGACGACGTCATGACGAGCGCGCCCGTGGGCATGCCCCAGCCTCACGACGATCGCGGCGCGGACAAGCTCACCGGCGCACGCAACGAGAACAGCGTTCTTTTCTCGCTGAACGCACTCACCAGCAAGGGCGGGGTCGTACCTCCGCAGCCGATGCCCGCCTCCGCCGAGGCATCGGGGCTCATCGACATCCGACAGCTGAGCGCCCAGATCGGTCTGGGCGAGAACAAGAAGCAAAGTCGCATCGACGACATCATGAACCTCGCCGGCGGCGGCGCGTTCAGCCCGTCGCTGTCGGCGCCCGTGCTCTCGGCGCCCCCCATCGAGGATTATGCACCGCAGGCGAGCGTCACCCCGGGGGGGCTCGCGAAGAACAAGAAGCTTCTCTTCGGCGCGCTCGGCGCCAGCGCGTTCGTCGTCGTGGCCGCAGTAGGAGTGGCGGTCCTGGTCATGCACCACGGCTCGGACGAAACGGCGGACAAGGACAAGCCGGCCGCGAGCGCCTCGGCTGGCGCAGCCGCCGCGTCGGCGACGCCGCCGGCAGACTCCGCGGCGACGAACGACACCCCCCGACCATCGGCGACGGAAGCCTCGCCGGCGGCGTCCGCGAGCGCGCCGGCTGCAGCCCAGGAGCAGGCCGCGCAGTCCGCGCCCAAAGAGTCCGCCGCGAAAGCGGCCCCCGCCAACAATCAGCCCAGCCCCCCTCGGGAATCGGCGCCGCCCAAGGCCAGGGAAACGGCTCCGGCCGGGGTTCCGACGGCCATCGCTGCGGCGGTCGGGGCCTCGTCGGACGCACCCTTCAACATGGGCGAGGCCAAGGCGCGTCTGGCGGCCATCGCCGCGGGCGCCCAGTCCTGCAAGAGGGGGGACGCGGGCGGCACCGGGCGCGTGGTCATCATTTTCGCGCCGAGCGGGTCCGTGCAGTCTGCGACCATCACCGGCCCCCCCTTTGAGGGCACGCCGACGGGGGCCTGCGTCTCCGCGCGGTTTCGCGGCGCGCATGTTCCTCCGTTCGGAGGGAGCCCCTTCTCCGTGGCCAAGAGCTTCACCATCAACTGAGCCGTGCGCGGCGATCCCCTCGAACCCAAGTGATGTCGGGGCTCAGCATCGCGTTGGTCGCCTTCGTGACGTTCTTGCTCGGCCTTCGCGCGGGCATCGCGATCGGCTACCGCGCCGAGCGACGCCGCAAAGGTGACCCGCCGCGAGCGCGCGCGTAGCCTTTCGGGCGTGCGTCGACGAGCCTTGGCCGTCATCGGGCTCCTCGGGGCCATGGGCGCGCGACCAACCGCCGCGGCACCGGCGGCCATCGTGTCGTGGTCGGCATGGAGCTTCTCTCCGGCGCCCCTCGACGAATCCGCCCTCCAGCCGCTGGAGCGCCGCGTGCTCGCGCGCTGCGGCCAGGGGGAGGTAGGGCTTCGGGACGCCGCGCGCGCCGTCGTCTCCCGCAAGGTGCATGGCTTGCCAGCCGCGGATATCGACGCCGTCACGTTCGCGCAGCGCGCGGCGGGCGAGCCGCACACCTGGCCCCGCATCTGGATCGCGAGCGCCGGCGCGCTCGAGAGCGAAACGACCCAGCAGAAGCTCGAGGCGTGGCTGTCGGCGGTGCCGCGGCCGCACCGGCGCTGCGGCGCGGCCACCGCCTTGGGGCCGGATGGGACGGGCGTTCTCGCGGTCGTCGAGGTCGACGCGCTGGCGGATCTCGGTCCGCTGCCGACGCGCGCTCGCACCGGTCAGTGGCTCACCGTGGACGCTCGAATGCGCGTCGCCGCGTCCGGCGGACGCGTGATCGTACTGGGACCCATGGGCGCTCCGCGCGCCGTCCCGACATCGTTCGACGGCTCGACCCTTCACGCGCGCTTCGCACCCGAGGGTCCGGGCGAACACACCGTCCAAGTCGTGGCCGACCTGGAGAGCGGCCCGCGGCCGGTGCTCGAAGCGACGATCTTCGTCGATGCGGACCCGCCCGCGGACGAGCCTCGGCGCACCGCCCCGGGCGAGGACGCGAGCGACGCTTCCGGGTCGTCGGCTCGCAGCGACTCGCAGGCTGACAGCGACCGGATCGCGGGCATGCTCGCCGTGGCACGCGCCTCCGCCGGGTTGCGACCGCTCGTACGCGACCGGCGCCTCGACGCGGTCGCCCTGGCTCACGCCAACGAGATGGCGCGACACCAGGATCTCGCACACGACGTCGGCGACGGAGGCCCGCTCGAGCGCCTGCTCGGTGCCGGCTTGGAGCCGAAGGACACGGGCGAGAACGTCGCCCACGCGGCCACGCTCGCGCTCGCTCACCGGGCCCAGTGGTGGAGCCCGTCGCATCGAGCGAACATGCTCCGGCCCGCGACCGATCGCCTCGGCGTCGGAACCGCCCGCGACGGGCGCGGCGACGCATGGGTGGTCGAGCTCTTCGCGGGGCTGCCGTAGGCGACGCCGAGGTCGACCGCGACCCCGACCTCGACCTCGACCTCGACGATCGCAATCCCGCTCGCGTTGGCTCGCGATCGGCGACTCGCACGTCTCGATCGGCGCGGCGCGGTCCGTTCGACGCCCTACAACTCGAGTTGGAGGTCAGGTTGCGGTCGCGGTCGAGCTCGCCCCCCCCGGGGGCGATCACGCCTCCGCCAGCTCACTTGGCTTGCGGACCGCCGGAATCTTCATCGGTGATCTTGAACTCGACGCGCCGATTCGCGGCCCGGCCGGCATCGGTTGCGTTCGTGTCGATGGGCCGCGCGAGGCCGTACCCCTCGCTCTCGAGCCGGCCCTGGTCGATGCCGTGCTCCTGGAGCCACGTGCGCACGCTGGCGGCACGTCGCTTGGAAAGATCGAGGTTCATCTCGGCCGCACCATGGTTGTCGGTGTGCCCTTCGATCCGCATCTTCTTGATGCTCGGGTTCACCTTCAACAGATTCGCGATCTCCTGCAGCATGGGGAAGCTGTCCGGAAGGATCGTCGCCGAGGCGGTCTGAAAGTGCACCTGCTGGAGCACGCGCACGCTCGAGCCCTCGAGCTTGATGAACTTCGGGCAACCGTTCTTCTTCGGATCGGGATCCGGCTGCCCGGGCTCCTTGGGACACGCGTCTTTCGCGTCCGGGATGCCGTCGCTGTCGGCGTCGTCCTCGGGGCAGCCGTCCTGGTCGTCGATGCCGTCCTTGTCCTCGGGGACATCGGGGCATTTGTCGAACTGGTCGGGGATGCCGTCGCCGTCGCGATCCGAGGGCGCCGGGCAGCCGTCCATCGGGTCGGGGTCCTTGTGGTCCTCCGGCTCGGTGGGGCAGGCGTCGATGTCGTCGGGGATGCCATCGCCATCGGTATCTTTGAGCGACTCGCGAATCCTCGTCCGGACGCGTGCGCGCGCCTCGGGCGAATGCGGATTCGTGTCCTCGATCGGGAAGTAGCTGCCGGCGAGAACCACGAGGCGGAAATCCGGCGCACCGTAACCGTCCAGGATGAGCGATCCCCCGCCGGCGCCCACGTAGAAGTGCTCCCACCCGAACTGGGGGAGTCGCATCCGCCCTTCTACGTTCCACTCGATGGGCGTGTTCCGCGCGGTGAATGCGGTGGGTCCCGTGATGCCGGTGTCGACGAGACCGGTCTGCCCGAAGATGCTCGCGCCGACGCGACACTTGTCCCCCATCAGCGGCAAGAACGCGCCGATCGCCCAGCGCAGCTCCGTGCCGATGCCGAGTCCGTTGGCAGGGCCCTGGTAGCCGACGGGATCGCCCAGCGAGTGTTCGGACCGGACGTCCACGCCCACGTTGCCGACGAGCGTCACGAAATGCGGCGGTGTCCACTCGTAGGTGAGCATCGGCATCGCGGCGAGGTTGCCGCCGTCTCCGCCGAAGTTCGTGGACGACCCGGCCCCCGTCGGGACCCAGACGCTGAGCTGCGCGCCCAGCGACTGTCTCGTCTCCTCGCTGTGCCAGACGACGTAACGGGCGTCGAGCCGCATGTCGCCGACGGCGGGGCCCGTCGTCGAGTAGTTTGCGGTCGCCACGTTGGATCCCGTGCGGTAGTTGAGCTGGTTGCCGCTTTCGAACCAGGCGATCGGGAAGGTCCCGCCGAGCGTCAGGCGATCGAGTACCTGCACGCCCCCGGACATGTACGTCGAGAGCTGGGTCGTGATGATGTCCCCAGGTGAGCCCCGGAGGGTGGTGCCGTCGTTCGTGACGTTACCGGCGCGCAGCGGATTGAGCGCAAACCCGATGCCGAGCTGCGCGTACACGACGGCCGCCGTGCGCGTCTCGGGACGGAAAAGAACGAGACCGTCGTCCGGAGCCCCGGGGATCTCCAGCCGATCCAGGTGAAAAGTCTGCTGCTGGGCCAGCGCAAGGCGGGGAGTCGCGCTGAGGGCGCCGTACCCGAAGGCGGCCGCAAACACGAAAAGCGCGTGGCGCAAGGGAAGCCGGGACATCTTGGTCGTCGCTCCGGATCCTCGGTGCAGGCGGTGGCGCCCATGGGAGAGGCCGATGGAGACAATGCCGATAGAAGCACCGCTGATGCTTGCCTGGCCACAAAAAGCGGCTCCCCCCGAACGCGAGAGGCCGTGCACGCGGGAGCGCATGAGCCAGGGCCGGTGCATGAAGGGCGCAGCGACGCGGGGTGGATCGCAGGCTCCCCAGGCTTGCGGTTTGTGGCTTGCGGCTCGCGCGAGGCCGCTCCACGAGCCTCCGGACTCGCGGCGGGGCTTTTGCACCGTTTGGCACGGGCGGGTGCTTGACGAACCACCTGTCCGGTGCTCTTCTCCCGGCCCCGCCGCAGTAAGCTCGAGTTCGAGCGGAAGCCGGGCAACGGCCGCAACCGAGGGACGCCATGAAGCGCACGTATCAACCGCATAACGTCCGTCGGGCGCGTACCCACGGCTTCCGCGCCCGCATGTCGACTCGGGGCGGTCGCAAGGTGCTACAGAACCGGCGCCGCAAGGGCCGCAAGCGCCTCGTGCCGACCATCTACAAGAAGTAGCGAGGCTTGCCGCTCTCGTTCGGTCCCGATCGAAGGCTCAGGCGACACGCGGAGTTTGCCCGCGCTCAGCGATCCGGTCGACGCGTCGGGACGCAACATTTCACGCTGTTGGTCGCGGCGCAGCCCCCACCGCCGCGGTCGGCTCGCCTTGGTGTCGTCGTGGGGCGGAAAGTGGGCACCGCCGTCAGGCGAAACCGCGTCAAGCGACTCTGCCGCGAATGTTTCCGAAACTGGCCGGACCTGCTGCCTCCCGGTGTGGATCTCGTGGTCATTGCGCACCCGGGCGCCCAAGAGCTGGCCCTTGCCGAGGTGCACGCGGAGTGGCAAACGGTCGCGATGCTGCTTAAGAAACGTGCAGCGGAAGCGCTGGCGCGCGCGCGCGACTCGCATCATCCTGGCGCCGACGGCTTGCAGCCGTCACGGCGCTGAAGGTCCGATTCGGGGCTTTCGCGCCGCGGACCTCGAGACACAAGAGACATGATTGCTCGGTTTCTCATCGCCACCGTGAGGCTCTATCAGTGGATGGCGTCGCCCATCCTGCGGATGCTCTGGGGCGACGTGTGCCGGTTTGAACCGTCCTGCTCCCGCTATGCCGTGGCCTGCCTCGAATCCCACGGCGCCCTTCGGGGCGGTCTCCTGTCCATTGCGCGCCTGTGCAAGTGTCATCCCTTTCACCCCGGCGGCCACGACCCCCCGCCGCCTCGACGCGCCTCGCGGCCGGCTCTGAGGCTGGAGCTGGCTACGCCGTCGGAACGCGGCGCGCGCTGAAAGACACATGGATCGCAACTCGCTCAGTCGCTGGATTCTCATTTTCGCCATCTTCGCTGGCGGCTACTTCCTCTTCTTCGGGCGGAAATCGGGCGACCACGTCCAAGAGGTCCCCGCCGAGACGTACGTCGACGCGCCCGGGTTCGAGCCCGACGTCGTGGATCGCTTCCCCGCCCCGCCCCGGCCGACGGAGGGCGAGATATGCACGATCGCCGGCAACCGATACGAGGCCGACCTCTCGACCCGCGGGGCGGGGGTCACGCACTTCCGTCTGACCGACCGGCGCTACGCCAACAGCGACGCGCACGACATGTCGACGACGCCCGACATCGAGCGTTGGCGCAACCTGCGCACGCTGTTTCGAACACCGGGCAGCCCACCGTCGCCCAACGATCAGGTGAAGTTCGACCGCTTCAACTGGGAGCTCGATCGGCTCGGCGGCAACGGGTGCCGTTTCACGTACGAGGACCCGGGTCGGGCCCGGATCGTCAAGACGTTCACGGCCGGCGCGCGCCCCTTCGAGCTCAACGTCGACACGGTGGTGAGCAACCTTTCGGACGCCCCGAAGAGCCACACCTTCTCGATCCAAGCCTTTGCCTACCGCACCAACGAGGAGGTCAAGGGGCACCTCGGCCGCGTTTCTCCGTTCCAGACGAACGTCGAATGCGCACGAGACGACGAGGTCAAGCGCCTGAACAAGGGCGCGAGTGAGTTCAAGACCGGCTGGTTCTCCGAGCCGCTGGTGGATCGCTACTCGGCGATCGCCAATTATTACTTCGCGCAGGCGCTCGTTCCGCAGGGGCTGAGCGCCGCCGAGGGCGGAACGAAGCCCGCGTGCGAGGTCCTCGACGAGCAGTGGTTCGGCCCGAACCAGAAGCCCGACGACGACACGGCCGGCGACGTCTACAAGGCCGATCTCACCTATGCGGCGCGCCAGCTCGGCCCGAGCGAGTCGGCGACCTACAAGCAAATCGCGTTTTTCGGTCCCAAGGAGCGCGACGTCCTTGCGCGTGCGGCCGGCGGCAAGCCGCGCCTGCAAGACCTCATCAACCTCGGCACCTTCTCGTTCGTGGCGAAGTTCCTCGTGTCCATCATCACGTGGATCCACGCGCACATCACGATGCAGAGCTGGGGCTTCGCGATCATCGTGCTGACGATCGGTCTGCGCATCGTTCTCCTGCCGCTCACCTACAAACAGATCCAAAGCATGGTCGCCATGCGCCGGCTGAAGCCGGAGATCGACGCGCTCAACGTCAAGTTCAAGGACGACGCGCAGGCGAAGAACCTGGCGATGATGGAGCTCTGGCGGAAGCACAAGGTCAATCCCCTCGGCGGGTGCGTTCCGGCGCTCGTTCAGATGCCCATCTGGTTCGCGCTGTACGCGACGTTGCAGACGGCCGTCGAGTTCTACAAGACGCCCTTCCTCTGGTTTCCCGATCTGTCGTCGCCCGACCAGCTCTTTCTGCACCCGAACTTCACGATCGGGCCGCTCACCGTGGGGCCGCTCGGCCCGCTGCCGTTCGTTCTCGGCGCGGCGATGATCGCGCAGCAGCGCATCGTTCCGCAGCAGGGGATGGATCCGATGCAGCAAAAGATGATGACCTGGCTCATGCCGGGCATCTTCACCGTGATGATGCTCTTCTTGCCGGCGGCGCTCGGCGTCTACATGCTGACCAACAGCCTGTTGGGGATTACCCAGCAGCTCGTCGTGGAGAAGCTCTTCCCGCGCGTCGGCTCCGGCGACGCTTCGACGAAGGGGGGCGAAATCATGGTCAAGCCAGACAAGCCGGGCCAAGGCAAAACAGGGAGAGGTGCACCCGCTCCCGCGCTAGGAAAGGGAAAAGCTCGTGTCTGAGGAGCCGCAGAAGGTAGACGAAGAGACTCTGGACGGGCAGACGCGCAAGGCGCTGTCTTTCGTGCGAACGCTGGTCGACCGCATGTTGATGAGCGTCGAGGTGAATCTGGCGCCGAACGACGGCGAAGGCGCACCCGACGAGATTCGCATCGAGATCGAGGGGCCGGACGCCGGGCGCATCATCGGCAAGAAGGGCAACGTGCTCGACGCGATCCAGTACCTGACCGCGCGGGTCGTCGTACGCCCGGGGGAGGCCCGCCGCCACGTCATCGTCGACGCCGAGGGATACCGCGCGCGCCACGAGGATCAGCTCGCGCAGATGGCGCGGCGCCTCGCGCAGCGCGTCGCGACCGAGGGGAAAGTGATCACGTTCGACCCGATGAGCGCGCGCGAGCGGCGCATCGTGCACATGGCTTTGCGCGACATGAAGGGCGTACGCACCGAGAGCATGGGCGAGGAGCCGCAACGGCGCGTGCAGATCATTCCCGACAAGGTCGGCAGCGCCGGCGCTTAGATTTCTTTTCTTCGCGCCGACTCCGCGCTTCAATACCCGGGTGCGCATACTGGTCATCGAGGACGACCGCGATCTGTCCGGTGCGTTGCGGGAGGGCCTCGGTGAGCGTGGGCACGACGTCATCACCGCTGCCGACGGCGGGCAGGCTTGGAGCGCGCTGCAGGGCGATCCAGGTTCGACTCCCGAGGTCATCCTGCTCGACCTCCTGATGCCCGGCATGGATGGGCGACTGTTTCGCACGCGGCAGCTCGCCGACCCGCGCTTCGCCGCGATCCCGACGCTGGTCATCACCGGGCAGCCCGTGGACTCGGAGACGCGCGACTCGATGGGACGGATCCCCATTCTCCCGAAGCCGCTCGACCTGGGCTACCTGCTGGCCGCGATTGAGGAAGTGTCGCAGCCCGGGCACCGCATGAAGCGATGCGGGTGCGGCCGCGCTTACGACTCCGAGCAGTGGCAGAAGCTCACGTGGCTCTGCGAGATGGACAACGGACGCGAGATCGGCGAGCGGCTCGAGCTTCGCCAGTGCGCATGCAGATCGACGCTGGCTTGGGAGCTGGGCCGACACGCCCTGTCGGTTCGCGTCCCCGTTGCGCGCGCATCGAGCGACACGTCCCCCGCGAGCGAGCGCAAGAACGAGCGCAAGAAGTAGAGCGACCCGTCGTTGCGCCGTCCGGCCGAACACGCCTCGGCGGGACGAGCCTCGATGCGGTCGGCTCGCGCGTCTCGACGGAGTCGCATCGTGTTCGTCCGCGTTGCATTCACTTGTCGCGTGTACTTCTTCGAAGTACTAACCCAACGCAGTTCGATTTCCGCGGAGCCCGGGGGAGCCCGCGTGAGCCTGCTCTACCTCCACAGTCGCGTAGGGATCTGCGTGCGTTGAGTAGTTCGTGCAGCTCAGGGGGGACCCGTGAAGACGACGACTGCGCTGACCAGCAACCGGTTGGCGACCAGCCACCTCGCCGAGAATCCGTTTCCCGTGTCCCGGCCGGGACGGGCGACGCGCGAGCCCCAAGAGACGGAGACGACGGACCGGTCCTCCTCGGCGTCGAGTTCGTAGATGGAAGCCAAAGGGGGAGGAAGCTCACCACGTACGCGGGACGTGCGGGCCTTTCTACGCGAGGCCGAGGACGGCGCCCGATTCGCGGCGGAGCGGATGGAAGAGTTCGCGAAGCGCCTTCGGCTGCTCACCGAGCGCTCGTCGGCTCTCTCGAAGCTCGCGCCGCCGCTCATCGAGAATGTCGACCTGCTCGCCGAGGTACGCGAGCGCGAGGCCGAGCTGGCCAAGGTCTACGCTGAGCTGCGCCGGCGGAGCGATCAGCTGGCCGAGGCGCGAGAGTTCGTCGAGCGCGAACGCTCACGGTACACCGACCTCTTCGAGAGCACAGCCGAGGCGACGGTCGAGACGGACGCCCGCGGCGTCATGCGCGAGGCCAATCGGGCGGCGGCGACGCTTCTGGCCCATCCGCAGGAGCAGCTCGTGGGCAAGCTGCTGATCGCGTTCGTCGCCCGCGGCGATACCCGCGCCTTCCGTCGCCATCTGAGCTCTCTCACCGCAGTCGAGGCGGTCCCCGCTTTCGAGGTGCGGATGAGACCGCGCGGCGGAGTGCCGTTCCTCGCTTCGGTCTCCGTTCGCGCCGTACCTGGACCCGGCGCGTTTCGCTGGGCGCTCCGGTGCGTACCCGCCTCCAGCCCGGCTGAGATCCGACTCGTCGACATACTCGCCCTCGCCGTGCAAGAGCTCCGCGCTCCGCTCACGGCCACGCTGGGCTGGCTTCAGTTGCTCCGCGAGCGCGTAGCGCCGGACTGGGATCGCGACGGCGTGCTGCTGGCGATATACGAGAGTGCCCAGGCGCAAAGCCAGCTCCTCGAAGACCTCTCCGAGATCGTGCACGTTCGACGAACCGGCTCCAACAACCGCCGAGCCCAGATGCCGCTGGCGGAGATTGTCGCTCGCGCGGCCGAGAGCGTGCGCCCCGAGGCCGAACGGCGCGGCGTCGACTTGTTCGTCGAACAGTCCGGCGCCGAGCCGCTGCTCGACTGCGACGAGGTGCGAGCGAGGCGTGCGATCGCACGATTGCTGTTGCGCGCCGTATGGACGGTGGCCGACGGCGAACACGTGCGCGCGCGGGTGACACGCAAGGGCGACGAAGCCATCTTGGAGCTGTTCGCGCCGGGCATGCGCACGCTGGCCGAATCACCGCTGGCGCTCGCGGCGCTCATCGAGTCGTTCGCGACCGACGGAGCGCGGCTGGTCGTTCCCCCCCACGTGAGGGACGGCCTGCTTTGCAGCGCGCGCTGGGCCATGGGCGTTCCTTCCTGGCGCCGTGGGCCCGGGCTGACCGCGTCACCCGCCCCGCCCTCGGGACTTTCGGACCTGATCGAGTGACCCTCACTGCTCCAGGGCGCGCGTGAAGGCGACTGCGGCCACGTCAGCGGCCTTGAGGATCACGATGAGGGCCTCGCGCCGGAGCTGCTGGACGAGTGGGACTGCGACAGCTCGCTGGCCTGCGACGAGCAGCACCTGATTGCCCTCGCAGTAGCGCACACGGAACCCGAGGCTCACGAGCGCTCGAACGCATTCCTCTCCGGAGGCGGGTGGGACAAGCATCCACCGCCTGCTCCGGGACAGGTCGTCCGTTTCAGAAATGGGTGAGCGTCCCGCCCGACGCTGCAGGTTTGAGGCGACTGCCGGACTCGCTGCTTCGACAAATTGTGGATTTTGCCTGCGTTCCACGCGGATTCGATCTCGCTGCAAAGGTTGGAGGGCGGACGCTGCAATGGGTATGCCGGGTACGTGACATGGGCGTCGCGGCGAGCACGTGCACGCCGTCGACGACCACGACGTGCACCGTTACGGACCGCGCGCGATGCGCGTACGCACCGCCTCCGCGACGAACGGCTCGAGGTCCGGACGCCACTTCGCCAGTTCGATCAATTGACCGCCCTCCCCCTTGTGCGCCTCGAACGCTCGCCTCGCACGAAACGCGACCACGAGGGCGCGCAGCCAGCCAGCCTCCGACTCGAGCGCGACCGCCTGCTCCGTGAAAAACGTGTAGTGCCATACCCAGGCAATTCCCGCGCGCCGCTCTGCCTTGCCACGACGACGGCTGGCGATGCTCGTGGCGAGTGCCGCGAAGAGCAGGGTCGCCATCGTCGCGGCGAGGGCGTCCAAGGGTCGGCTATGCCACGAGGACGCACGCGCGAACAGCAAGGAGAGCGCGGCGAAGCCCGCCAATCCGGTGGTGAGCACGAGCTCGATTTGCGAGCCCGGGTAACGAAGATCGCCCAGGCCCCTCATGCCCGCGGCATCCACGAGAGGACGCGACGCGTGCCCGCTGGCGGCGATGGCCAGCGGATCCGCGCTCAGCAGCGCACGCAGCGAGTCGCCTCCCGCTCGGGTCCAGGAGACGAGTGCCTTGGCAGGTGGAGGCGGAGGCGATTCACTCCTCCACCAGGCCAGCTGCCCTTCGACGGTCTGAAGCACGTCGAGCGCGTCGCTCTCCGCGGAGAGCGGCGGCCCAGGCGGGACGCCCCGCGCCGCGCGTGCTTCGGTGGCGCGCGTCTGCGCCACTTCGACGTCGGACTCGAGTCTCGCCCACTGGGTCGAGAGGTCGACCCACGAGTAGAGCGGGGCAAGCATCTCGTCGCCCATCTCGCGGGTCAGCTCGAGGAGCTGCCTTTCCAGCTTGTCGCGAAAGCGCTCGATGTCGGCCGCGAGCAGCGGGTCGTCGAACGCAAATCGTTCGAGGGCGGCGAGCTTTTCGCGCACGCTGACGGCCTCCAGCCACGCGCGCTCGGGATCCTCTTCACGTTGACCGACCGCCAGGGCGAGCTGGGCTTTGAGCATCCGAAGCTCGTGCGAGGAGGGATTCTGGGAAGTGGAGTATGCGCCGCTCGGCGCCGCCCCCCCCCGGTCGCGAAGGCTCCGCTCGAGGTGACCGCGAGTGGCCGTGCCGGCGTTCGGATGGAGCCGATCGCAGCGAGGGCACCCAATCCAGGGCAGGCCTCGTCGTTGTGACCGGACCCACCGCATTGACCGCAAAAAGGCATGGACGCCGTATTACAGCCACAAGGTACCTCGCAGGGCCGGCGCGGGGTACCTTGCGCAATCAATGAGACGCTTTTGTGGTGTTCCCCTTGTTCTGTCTCAGCTCCGTCCTGGGCGGCCCGTCTACGGAGGGAGGCGAGGCGCGCTCGCATTTCTGGTGAGTGCCGCGTGCTTGACCGGTTGCAAGGTAACCAGCGTGGAGAGCGATGCGGGAGCCTCCGAGGGGGACTCGGCGCTCGACGCAGCGAGCATCTGCGACGACTTCACCGACGTGGGCGAGCCTTGCCCGGCCGCAATTCCCGTGACTTGCTTTCCCATGTGCGAAGGCGGCTGTTTTTGCCGTGAGATGCCGGGCGTGGGCCCGCGTTGGGTATGCATGTCCGATACGACGTGCCTGCCCGATTGCGCACCCGTCGACGAGCCCTGCGGGCAGGACGACGGGGGAACTCGCCGCGCGGCCGGCGAGTAGAGCGCGGGCGAGGCGCGGCACGATCAACGGAGATCGACCGGACCATCGAGCGGCGGATGCTGCATGCGACCCAGAGACAGGACTCGGGCGTTCGGTGCGAAGGGCGCGACCCGGGCGAGGTCGTCGGCTCCGACCGCAACGACGAACGGCGAGATCGGAGCAATCCGGGCGAAGGCTTCGGGCAGCGTAGCCGCGCCGACGATCAGGACGTGGCGACCGGAAGGAGGAACCGACGGCGGTCCCTCGGCCGGCGCGAGGGCGACCGCATGATCCCGCCCGGTCCAGCATTCGCCCGCGAAGGTGACCGCGTCGATCCAGCGCGCAGCCTCGGCGTTTTCGTCGCGCGAGAGGAGCCCGCGAGGGACGCGATCGCCCCAGTCGCGCAGGCGCTCGTGCAACAGTGCGGCGAAGGCGGCTGCGCGTGTCGGCGGCCCCTCGACGAGCGCGATGCGCGGGCTGAGGCAGCCCCGCTGGTCGAACGGAACGACGTCGCTGGCGAGCCTCTCCGCCGCTGCCTCCAAGGGCGCGCGGGCAGCGGCCGAGGCTCTCCCGGGAACGTCGGCGGCCGCGACGACGACGGCCAGCCCGAGCCCCGGTCCGTGTGCGCGGACGCGGACTCGTGCCGCCGCCTGGATCGCGGCGAGGGTCTCCCCCCGTCCGTACGCGTGAATCTCGCCGTCCGTTACCGACGAGACCTCTCGATCCGCGTCGACCGCGACGGCGGTATCCCCCAGAGCTCGCACCGTTTCGACGAGCGCGCGCACCAGGACCGGATCGCGCGACGACGGACGGACGGTCACCCTCGGCGCCGCAGCACGCGCCACCATGAGCGCACGCAGTGGCGCCACGAAGACATTCGCCGACAGAATCACGTGAACATGCGGCGCGTCACCGGCGCGGGCCACGAGAGTACGCAGCTCTTCCTCCGTAGCCCCGCGCTCGAGCGACTCGAAGCCGAGCTCCACGCCGGCCGGCGAGAGGCCCGTCGTGCGCGCGATCTCGGGCGCGAGCCGCGCGCGCTGCGCATGGACGAGGTTTGCCGCTTCGAGCATCCGGCGCGCGTCGCGGATGCGTTCCTCGGCGGTACGGTGCGCGGACATGACGGTGTCACCCTCGGGGCGAGAGCATCTCGTCGAGAGCGATGGAACACCCCCGCGGGGGTGCGCCCGGCGCACGCCCGAGCAGCTCGACGCCGCCGGCCACGCGACGCACGCGATCGGACGCGAGCACAGCGAAGGCGCTGTCGACGTTGGCGAGATCCTCGATGCGCGCGATTCCGATGTCCCCCGGCAAGACGGGGGCGAGCGTCTCCTGGTCGACGGGGACGACCCGAAGCCACGGAGGTTCGACGTAAACGTCGTGGCGTGCGGCAGCGTCGACGAGAGTGGCCTCCCAGAGCTGGCTACTGAGCTCGGTCATGCCGTATTCTCCGATGATCGCTCGCTCGGGCACCGCGAACACCCGGCTCACCACGCCTCGAAGCTCCGCCGCGTCGACCTCGCGCGACTTGCCTTTGAAGCCACCGGTCTGCATCACGCGGCTGAGAGGCGGCAAGGGCAACACCTCGCCCGCGAGGGCGTCGAGCAGGTGCACCAGCGCGAAGCTCGTCGCGAGGACGATCGCAGGAACCTCGCTGGGGAGCTGCCGGATGCGAACGCGGAGCGCCTGGATATCGAGGGCTCCGTTCCGCACGAAGAACGTGCGCTCGGGAGTTTCTGGTCGACCTAGCGAGCGAGCCAGGAGCCCGCACATGTGGGCGAGCGAGGAGTCGGGCATCTCGGCCTGCGAGGGGCCTAGCACGAGCACCGCCGCGGGTGCGTCGAGGTCGCGCGCGATCATCGCGCGACCGAACGCGAGCGCAGCGCTGTCGTAGGTCGCAACTTGCCGAATGAGGTGGGAACCGCGCGCGCCGAGCGTGGTACCGCTCGTTCGGAACACGACGGCGGCGGAGGCTGCGTCGAAGGCGAAGACCCGCGCGAGCTTGAACGCGTCGGTGGGGACGGCCGGCGCCTCGCAGGCGCGGGCGATGGACGAGGGCGCGACCCCGCGCGCAGCACATAGCCGCGCGTAGCCGGGGACGTGCGCGGCCTGAAAACGCGCGAGCTCGACCGCGAGGTCCTCGAACGACTCGGGCATCGGCTCCGCGCGCTCGAACGCGCGCACCATCGCGCGCGCCCTCGCGTGAAGCGCGTCGCTCTCGAGCTGCGCGGTCATGAACCGAGCGTCTCGGCGAGCGCTGCAGCGAAGCCGTCGAGCAGATTCTCGTCGATGGTCAGCGGCGGCGTGAGGGTGAGCACGTTTCCCGCGCTCCCTCCGGTGAGAACGATCCAGCCGCACGCGAGGAGCCGCCGCGCGACCGCGAGGGCCTCGCCCGCTCCGCCGGCCAATGCAACCCCGACCATGAGCCCGCGACCGCGGACTTCCGTGACGCCCCGTCCAGCCGTTCGCTCGTGCAGCTTCTGCCGCCACCGCTCCCCGACGGCTCGGGCCCGTTCCGGCAGCCGCTCCTCGCGAAGGGTCGCCAGCGTCGCCAGTGCGGCCGCGCATGCGAGCGGTGCGCCGAAATGCGTCGCCGTGTGGATGGTCGTGCCGCCGTGCTCTCCCCAGGCCGCCATCGCCCGAGCGGTCCCGATGCAAGCGCTGATGGGCAAGCCTGCGCCGAGTCCTTTGCCCAGACACACGAGGTCCGGCGTGACGCCCGCCTCGACGCTTGCGAGCCATGCGCCGCTTCGTCCCAGCCCGGTCCAAATCTCGTCGCACACAAGGAGCGCGCCGACTTCGTCGCATGCCTCTCGCAGGGACGGAAGAAACGCTGCGGGCGGTACGACGCACCCGCCGCGGCCCAGCAAGGGCTCGACGAGTACCGCGCCGGCGCCGCCGGCCCGCAGCGCGCCGCGGACCGTGGCCATCGTCGCCTCCAACGAGCGCGCGTCCGCGGGATACGGGGCGAAGCGGACGTTTGCGTTGAGCTGCGCGGCGAACGGCTCGCGGAAACCGGGCGCGAGCCCGCAGGCTGCCAGCGGACCGTGAGATAGCCCGTGGTACGCCCCCTCGAATGCCACGATGCCAGCCCGCCCGGTTGCCAGCACCGCAGTCTTGAGCGCGGCCGTCACGGCGTCCGCGCCGCTCGTGCCGAGCATCACCCGGGCGCCGTCCTCCGGGAAGAGCGCGACCAGCCGTTGGCAGAGCTCGACCTTCGTGTCCGAGGCGAAGACGTCGCCGAGCGCGAGCCACAATCGTCGACCCTGGGCTTCGACGGCCTGCGCGACGCGCTCGGGGCCGTGCCCGAGGAGCAACGCGCCGAAGCCGGCCGCGAGATCGACGTACACGTTGCCATCGACGTCGACGACATTCGCGCCAGCGGCTTCGGTGTAGACGATCGGCGCTTGTTCCTCACCGCTCTCTTCGGCGCGGGCACGGCGTCGTGCGTCGAAGGCGGGCGACTCGAGCGCGGAGAGCCGGTTCGCCATTTCGCGCGATCGGGGACCTGGGGGCGCGACGCGCATCTCGGGCGGCGATCGCCCGTCGGGCGTCCGCGCCTGCATCAGCGCCGGCGGCACAGCCGGGACAGGCATCACGTCACGACGCGGTTGCGCCCCGATCGCTTCGCTTCGTAGAGCTTCTCGTCGGCGCGTTTGACGAGGTCCATGCTGGTACGATCGCCGTCGTGTAGCACGGCGCCGCCAATCGAGATCGTCACGCGGATGGTCTCGCCTTGGAACGTGTATCGGCTCTGCTCGATGCGATCGCGCAATCCCTCCGCGAGCGCGTGCGCCCCCTGAAGGTTGGTCTCCGGAAGAATGATGGCGAACTCCTCGCCGCCGTAGCGCGCGAGGATCTCGTCGCGACGCACGCGTTGCTGCAGGACGCGCGCGACTTCTTTCAAGACGTAGTCGCCAGCCAGGTGGCCGTGCACGTCGTTTATCTTCTTGAAGTGATCGATGTCGAGCATCAGAAAGCCGAGGTCACGCGTGTGACGGCGCGCGCGCATCAGCTCTTTGTCGAGCTGTTCGACGAGGTGCCGCTTCACGTGCACCTGCGTCAGACCATCGATGATGGTCATGCGGTAGATCTCTTCGTGATACTGGGCCTCGACGTCCTGCCCGGTCAGGAACTTGAAAATGGTCGGGCCTATCTTGATTCGATCACCGTTCCCCAGGCGCGCCTCGCGCTGGATCTGCTCGTCGTTGACGTACGACCCGTTGGTCGACCCGTCGTCGACGCACCACCAGGCGCCAACCCGCTGCTCGAAATGGGCATGCCGCCGCGAGACGCTGTCCCCCTCGAGCACGATGTGATTTTCCGCGCCGCGGCCGATTCGAATGGGGCTCGAATCGAGCACGAAGCGACGGCCGAGGAGCGTCGGCTCCTTGGTGTAGATGACCACCAGGCAGTCGTTGCCCTTGGGGGCTCCATCGGAGCCCTGAAGGGGCTTCTGCACGATGGCTGTGACTCGAGTTTTCTCCTCGGACTCGCTCACGCGTCGGCCTCGTGCTTCGGCATCCCTCGGCGCAGCCACGGAAAGCGCGCGAACCGCGGTTTTCCCAATCGCTGAGCCAATTTGAGGTTATGGCCCGAGCGATCGCCGGTCAAGGCGTGCTCGGCAGAGCTAGTTCGAGGCACCGCGCCCTCAGGGCCTCGGAAAGGACGAGGCCATGGTCGAGCGTCGCGAACGGAACTCCAGCGAAATCGCGCAGCTGCAGGGCGCATTTGGGGCTGGCGATCCAGAGGTCCACCGCCTGGGCGGCACAGGCGTCCAGCGAGCGCCGGCCGAACGGGGCGTGATCGCGCGCCCGAACGACGGCCGTGATGGAAAGGCCGCGCCGGGCGAGGCTTCGGACGATCCGGTCGGGCCTCGCCAGGGCCGCTAGAAGTCCCAATCGCAGTCGAGAAAGGCAGCCCCAACCGAGCAACGCGCCGCCCAGCCAGGCACCGCGAGACACGACGCGTGCGTCCGCGCCCGCTTCCTCTCCGACGGTCACGACCTGATCGCACGCGGCCAGCAGCGCGACCCGCGGCGCGCGCAGGTCGCCCCGTGGGGGTACGGCCCCGGCGCGGCCCCAGGGCTCTGCGGCGTCCACCGCCAAGAGCGCGAGCGAGGCGCGGACCGGCCGTGTTTGAGCCACGCCGTCGATGACCAGGACACGCGCGCGCCGGGCCGCGAACGCGATGGCGTCGGCCCGCCGTGGCGCGACCACCACCGACACCCCGGCTGGCGCGAGCGCGCGAGCCGCGAGCAGCGCCTCGTCTCCCACCTCGCGCAGGTCATCGTTCGGGCCCACGATACGCGGTCGGGCGGGCGTGGCACGATAGGCGTGACCGACGAAGGCGACGGTTGCCCCGGCGGCGGCGATTTCGGCCGCGCACGCGATGGCGAGCGGAGTCTTTCCCGAGCCGCCCAGGGTCGCCCCGCCGACGGCCACGACCCTGGCAGCCGCCGGAAGGGCGAGGTGCCGAACCACGCTCCAGCCGGCGAGCGGCGCCCATGCCGCGGCCAAAAAAGCCGCTGCCGGACCCCCCAAGGCCCCTCTTTCCAAAGCACGTGCGACCGCCAGCATCGGGACCTGGGCCTTCGCTCACCAGGGTACAGCAGGCTGCTCCCCACCGCCGGGGGATGTCCACCCGAGAGCTGCTACCGTGTTTCTGCGATGCTCAAGGTCGATCCGCTCCGTCTCGCGCACCGCCAGATCGCCATCGACCACGAGCGCACCAGGCGCTTCCCTCAGCTGCACGCGCACAAGGCCGTCCGGATGACCGCCTCGCCCCTCGCGCTGCTCCGCGGGTCGGCGCCGCTCTTCTACGAGATGCTCGAGCGCCACCCGACCATCGCCGAGGGTCCGCCCGGAGAGGGGTGGCTCGTCGGCGACGCTCACCTCGAGAATTTCGGCGCGTATCGCGCGGGCGCACTCTCCGTTGCCGAGACGAGCGAGGCCCGCGCCCAAGAGCGTGTCGCCTTCGATCTGAACGATTTCGACGACGCGTTCGTCGGACCCTGGCGCCTCGACGTCCTCCGGCTGGTCACGAGTCTGGTCCTCGGTGGCCGGGAAATGGGCGCCGACGGACCGCGAACGCTCGAGCTATGCGACGCGCTGCTCGAGGCCCATGCCGGCGCGGTATTCGAGCGCAGGAAGCCCCCGCCACCGCCGCCGGTCATCACCGCGCTGGTGGAAAGGTCGCAGCGGCGCACGCGGCAGCAAATCCTCGACGCCCGCACGCGCGTGGTCCGAGGCGAGCGCCGTTTCGTGCGCGCCGGGCGCTACGAGGCTCTGCCCAACAAGCTGCGCGCGAAGGCGGAGCGCGCGTTCGCGAAGTACGCGAAGGGACTCTCCAAGCGCGAGCGGCCGCCCGACGAGGCGCTCGAGCCGGTGGATTCTGGCATTCCGTATCGCCGGCACCGGGAGCCTCGGTTGCCTGCGCCTCGCCGTATTGACGCGCGGCAAGGGCGGGCGGGACGGCGCGTGGATTTTCGACATGAAGGAGGAAGACACTCCTTCGGCAGCGTGCCTGGTGAAACCGCCTCGCCTCGAGCCTGCCGAGCGGGTGATTGCTGCCGTACGGGCGTGCGTCGCGCGACCGCCGCGCATGGCGGGCACGACCCGGCTTCGCGGTACCTCGATGTTCGTGCGGCGCCTCGCTCCGCAAGAGGACAAGCTCGACCTCACGAAGCTGCAGTCGAGCGACCTCGAACCACTGGCGCGCCACCTCGGCTCGCTGCTCGGAGCGGCCCACCGCCGGGGCGTCAAACGCGCGCCCAAGCAGCCATGGAGCGCGCGCGACCGCGCGATCATCCTCGCGCACGCCATTGCTCTCGCCGGCGTGCACGAATCGATGTACCTCGCCTATTGCGCCCTCGTCCGACCATGAGCGACCCGGACCAGCGCTCCTTCTTCGACGCGATCGCGGGACGCTACGATTGGGTCTACGCGCTTGCCGCCGACGAGTCGCGGAGGCGAATGGCGCGCGTCCTACGCGAGCTTCCTCCGGCGCCTGCTCGGGTGCTCGATCTCGGCGTGGGCACCGGGCGCGAGCTCGCGGCTTTGCTCGACGCGCGGCATGTACCGACGGGGCTCGACGCCTCCAGGGAGATGCTGGCGCGCTGCGCGCGACGCTCGCGTCCCGTCCGCCTCGTGCACGCCGACTTTTGGCGACCGCTGCCGTTCGAGGAAGACTCGTTCGACGCCGCCATCGCGCTCCACGGTACGCTCGCGCACCCGCCCGACCCCGGAGCCCTGGCCCGTCTGGCGCGCGAGCTAGCTCGCGTCGTCCGCCCGGGCGGGACATGGGTCGTCGAAGTGCCCGCGCCGCCGTGGCTCGAGCGGCTCGAGCCGTACGAGACCGCCGGCGCGCAACGCGGCCGGGATGAGTCGCGCATCGCTCGAACGGGACCGCGGACATGCCTGTACGAGGACCTCGTCGTGGGCGCTGCCATCGAGGCGACGATTCTGGACCGCTCGGAGTGGCAATCTGCTTTGGGTGACGCGTGGGCCGCGCAGATCGAGCCGCTCGGCGAGCTCGAGTGGCTCGTCGTCGCGCACCGCGCAAGCTAGGCTCGGGGTCGTGCGCAAGGTCTTGCTCGTAGCAGCGGCCAGCGCGCTCGCGGCGCTGTGGGCCCCCGTCGCCCATGCCAACGGCCGCTTTCCTGAGTCCAATCAGCTCCTCTTTTCGCCCGGCGACACGAGCCTGGTGGTGCTGAGGACGACGTTCGGCGTGCTCATCTCGCGTGACGCCGCCGCGACGTGGCGCTGGCTATGCGAAGACGCTCTCGACTTGCCGCCGACCTCGAGCGCCGACCCTTCGCTCGGACTCACGGGAAGCGACGCGCTGGTCGCTGGCATCTACAAGGGCCTCGAGGTCTCGCCGGACCTGGGCTGCACTTGGGGTTTCGCCGGCGGGCCGGTGAAGGGCCAGTTCATCCCCGATCTCGCGGTCCGACCCAACGCCCCCCACACAGTCGTCACGATTGCGTCGACCTACGGCGAGGACGCCGGCGCGGACGGCGGCGCGGGGTACGCGAACCAAGCGTACGAGAGCACCGACGACGGAGCGAACTGGTCGACGCTCGGCGTACCCATCGACCCGACCGTGCTCGTGACCACGATTGACGTCGCAGCGAGCGATCCTCAGCGGCTCTACGTCTCGGGGTTTCGTCTGGCGACGAGCGCAGGAGCGCCGAACAGGGCCTCGCTGTTCGTCTCGCTCGACGCGGGCGCCCACTGGATTGAACGCCCGTTGCCGGCCCTGGTCAACGAAGTCGCGGCGTACATAGCCGCGGTCGATCCGTCCGACGCGGACCTCGTCTACTTGCGCACGTCGGGGCCGATGGTCACGCCTTCGCAGTCCCGACTGATGGTCACGAGCGACGCAGGGCAGTCGTTCTCCACTCCGCTTGCGTTCACCCAGACGGGGGAAGGCGGCGCGGCGACCGGCCAGATGCTCGGCTTCGCCCTTTCGACGGATGGGTCCAAGGTGTACGCGGGAGGAACCCAGGATGGATTATACGTCGGCGCGCGCGCCGGTCTTGCCGACGCGGCGAGCCCATTCCACAAGACGTCCTCGATCCACGTGCAATGCCTGGCGACGCACGGCGCCGAGCTGTGGGCCTGCTCGGACGAGGTGAGCGGATTCGTCGCCGGAGTCTCGACCGACGACGGCGCGACCTTCACGGCGAAGCTGCACTTGACCGGAATCCAGGCTCCACTCGCGTGCGCGCCCGACGCGACCGCAGCGCAATGCAGCGGAGCCTTTCCGCAACTGTGCGAGACGCTCGGGGGATGCGCGGGTCCGGACGGCGGCTCCAGCGCGGCGGACGGAGGCGCGCGACCGCCACCTACGAACCCCACGAGGCCGTCCGGCGGCTGTTCCGTGGTCGGCGGAGGCGCGATGGCCGGTGCCGTCGATGGTCGCGATGCTAGGCGCGCTCGCAGCGCGACGGCGACGGCATCCCTGACCCGACGAAAACGAGATGGCCGCGACGACGCCAAGACGCAGCCCGCAGGAGCCGTGTGCTACTGAAGAGGCGCCGTGGACTTGCTGTACCTCGTGCTGCTCGTCAGCTCGCTGACGTTCATTCACGAGTCGGGGCATTTCGCGTTCGCGAAGATCTTCGGAGTGAAGGTGCTCACCTTCTCCATCGGCTTCGGTCCGCGCGTCGTGCGCATCCGCGGCAAAGAGACCGAATATTGCGTGGGGCTCCTCCCGTTCGGCGGCTTCGTCAAGATGCTCGAGGAGAGCAAGCGAAGCGAGCCGATTCTGCCGGAGGAGCGCGGGCGCACCTTCGAAGCGCAGGCGCTGTGGAAGCGCGTGGTCATCGTCCTCGCCGGTCCGGCGATGAACGTCTTCTTCTTTCCCATCGCGCTCTACACGTCGGTCTTTCTCGAAGACGATCAATTCCCACCGCCGACCGTGGGAGTGGTCGATCCGGGCAAACCCGCCGAGGGGAAGCTCGAGACAGGAGACCGAATCCTCTTTGTCGACGGGGAAGCGGTGTCGAGCTACCCCGAAGTTCAGCGCATCATCGCGGGGCGCGCGGGCCGGCTCGTGAAGCTGCTCCTCGAGCGCGACGGCAAGCGACTCGAGGTCTCGCTACCCGTCGCCAACGAGGCCATCGTGCGCGATTTGGACATCGTCGAGCACACGGGACGCATCGGCATCGAGCCCCACTTCCCCGCGGCGGTCGTCGGCATCTCGCGACGCGACGCGCCCGCCGGCGCCGGGCTTCGCACCTTCGACCTGGTGACGGCCGTCGGCGGCAGGCGCGTCGAACGCTTCGCCGATCTGGTCGACGCCCTGGCCGATAACCGCGGCGATCAGGTCGTCATCAGCTATCGACGCCCCGTCGACGTACCCAATGCGCTCGGCGGACTGTGCGAGCTCGCCGTCCTCGAGCCCGGCGCCGCAACGCTGACGCCTCTGCCACGCGCGCCCGGAAAGGCGCCGCCGGTTGGCGCGGCCGCACGCGCCGCAGACGTTCTCGAGCGCACGGGCATCGAGAGCGCCGACATGTACGTCGCGTTCGTGCCCGAGGGCTCCGGCGAATGGCGCGCCCTCCTCCGACCTGGAGATCGCATCACCATGCTCGACGGAACGCCGCAGCGCCTCTGGCGGACCATGGAGGCGGAGCTCATCGCGGGCGCCGACAAGATGCACGAGCTTCAGTGGACGCGCGACGGCACCCCCATGCGCGGTTTTTTCCAGGTGCGGACCGAGGAGTGGGACGACGAGTTCGAGCAGCACCACAAGCGCTATGTCTTCCGAACGGACCACTGGCTGCCGCCCGCGCCCGACCGCCTCGTACCCAATCCGCATCCTCTGCCGTACGCGCTCCGGCGCGCGGTCGTGCAGACGTGGGACGTCATCCGGTTCATCAGCGTGGCGCTGCTGCGCCTCGTGCAGGGGCGCCTCTCGCTCTCGAGCGTCAGCGGACCGATCACGATGTACGACATTGCCGGGCAAGCCGCCGCGCAGGGGACCACGCATTTCGTGTGGGTGATGGCGCTCGTCTCGGTGAACCTCGGGCTCATCAACTTGCTACCGATCCCCGTGCTCGACGGCGGGCACCTCATCTTCTTCCTCTTCGAGGCCGCGCGGCGGCGGCCGCTGCCGCTGCACGTCCGCGAGGTGGCGAGCCTCGTCGGGATGGTCATGCTGGTTCTTCTCATGCTGGTCGCCTTCAAGAACGACGTCGAACGACGGTGGGACGTCATCGTCACCCAGGTGCGCGAGCTCTGGTCTTGAAGCGAGCGCCGAGCTCCCGGGACGTCGCCGCGCGGGTCCTCGCCCGCGTCGAGAAGGACGCCGCATTCGCATCGGCCGCGCTGGAGTCCGAGCTGGCGGAGACGGTGCAGCTCGACGCGCGCGATTGGGGACTGGCAACGGAGATCGTCTACGGCAGCCTGCGTGTGATGCCGTGGCTGCTGGAGCAGGTGACCCGTTTTGCGCCCCGCGGCTTGAAGGGGCTCGACGCGCGCATGCGGGCGCACCTGGCCGTCGCCGCGTACCAGCTCTACTTCACGCGCGTTCCGGCGTTCGCGGCCGTCAGCGCCGCTGTCGAAGCCGTCCGTGAAGCACGTGGCCCGCGCGTCGCGGCGTTCGCCAACGCGGTGCTGCGGCGCGTGGCCGAGCATGCTGCCTCGGTCAATCGTCGACAATCGACTCGAAAGGAGAGAGTGCGGAGCTGCGCGAGCGAGCCGTAGTCGCGTCGACGCCGGAATGGTTGCGCGAGGCGCTCGATCGCTCCTTGTCCCCCGACGGGGCGCAGGCTTTTCTCCGCTGCGGCGCGGAGCCGCCCGCGCTCGGCCTGCGCGTGGAGCACGCGAGTGAACGCGAGCGCTGGCTGGCGCGCCTGCACGAAGCCGCGCCGGCGGCGGCGTTCGCGGCGGGTCGGATTTCGCCGCGTGCGATCGTCGCCCGCGGGGCGGGCAAGCCCCAGGCTCTGCCGGGATGGAGCGAGGGCGCCTGGGCAGTACAGGAAGAGGGATCGCAGCTCGCGGCACTCTCGGTGGGGGCTCGCGACGGCGAGACGGTGCTCGACGCTTGCGCGGGCCGCGGGAACAAGACCGCAGTGCTGGCGCGCGCCGTCGGTTCGCGAGGCGCCGTCGACGCGTGCGACGCCGCGCCATCGAAGCTCGAACGCCTGCGCGACGAGCTCGCGCGCCTGGGCCTGGGCCCGCGCGCCACCCTCGCCGTCGACTGGACAGCCGGCTCGGGCGACGTCACGGCCGCCTACGATTGCGTGCTCGTGGACGCGCCCTGCACGGGCGTGGGTACCCTCCGCAGGCGACCCGAGATCGCTCTCCGCCGCGATCGCGCGGATCTCGCCGCCATGGCCCAGACGCAGATCGCGATCGCTTCGCGCGCCGCGCAGCACGTGCGCCCAGGGGGCGCACTCGTGTACGTCGTCTGCAGCGTGCTGCGCGAGGAGGGCGAGGACGTCGTCGCCGCCTTGCTGCGGGCCGACCCCGCCCTCGAGGCCGCCCCGTTCGATGCCCCGGAGGCGCGCGCCGTTGCCGGCGACGCGCCCACGGTCCGCCTCTTGCCCCACGTGCACGGCACCGATGGCTATTTCCTCGCGAGCCTTCGCCGGCGGTTGGCAGCACGGGGATGACAGCCGGTCCTTTACGGTGCTGCTTGCGCCAGATGCGCCTTTGCGGCGGGGGGTTGGGACGCTATACGTCCACGCGTACGATGCGGTATCGCGAACCGGAGACCCGAACTCCATGCTGATCGACGTGACCGTCCCCCAGCTCGGCGAGAGTGTCTCCGAGGGGACGATTTCGAAGTGGCTCGTGCGCGAGGGCGATGTCGTCAAGAAAGACCAGCCGCTGGTCTCCATCGCGACCGACAAGGCGGACAGCGACTTGCCGGCGCCCGCGGCCGGGCGCGTGACCAAGCTCCTCGCGTCCGAGGGGCAGGTGGTCCCCGTCAAGACGGTCATCGCGCAGATTGAAGAGGGCGCGGCGACGAGCGCCACGCTCTCGGCCGCGCCGGGCGCCCCGGTCTCGGTGCCGCCCGGGCCTGCCCAGGCCCACGCCTTTGCCCAGGCTCCTACCCCTGCGGCGCGCGCAACCCTCGGCGCGCTCGCCACGCCCACCGTCCGAAAGACGGCGCTCGAGCACGACGTGGACATCGCGAGCGTTCAAGGGACCGGCGACCGCGGCCGCGTCACCCGCGACGACGTGATCCGAGCGGCCAGCGCAGGCAGCACCGGCAACGGCAACGATCGCCTCGCCGCGCCTGCCGCTCCCGCCCCGGAGGTGCAGCCGCCGCCGGCCGCAAGCTCACGCGCGCAGCAGCTCGCGCAAACGATAAACCAGGGCGGCGGCTTCGTCCCTCCCATTCCGGGCGTCGGCTTCGGCGCGTTCAAGGTTCCCCCGTACCGAGCCCGCGAAGGCGACAAGGTCGTCCCCTTCACGCGGCGCCGGCGGATCACCGCCGATCACATGGTGTACTCGAAGTTCGCGTCGCCACACGTCGTGACCGTGGCCGAGGTCGACCTGCACGGCGCGGCCCGGGTGCGCGAGGCGAACAAGGACCGCTACAAGGCGGAGGGGATGAGCCTGACGATGCTCGCGTTCGTCGTCGTCGCGACGGCGCGCGCCCTCCGCGAGACCCCCGCGCTCAACGCGCGGGTGCTCGAAGACTCCTACGTGGTCTTGCACGACGTCAACATCGGTGTCGCCGTCGACTCGCCCGACGGGCTCGTCGTCCCGGTCGTGCGGCGCGCCGACGAGCTGGGCGTGCGCGGCATCGTGCGCGCGATCGACGATCTGGCCAAGCGCGCGAAGGCAGGCAAGATCACGATTGACGACCTGAGCGGCGCGACGTTCAGCGTCTCCAACCCGGGCCTCAAGGGAAACCTCTTCGGCGGCGCGATCATCAACCAGCCGAACGTGGGCGTCCTTCGGATGGGTGAGATCCAGAAGCGTGTCGTCGTCGTCGAATCGGCCGACGGCGAGGATCAGATGGCGATTCACCCGGTCATGTACACGGCTCTTTCGTACGACCATCGCGTGGTCGATGGCGTCGCCGCGAACGCGTTTCTGTGGCGGGTGACCGAGATCCTCGAGAAGGCAGAGTTCGAGGTTTAGGGACGGTCATCTTCGCAAGCTGTCTGCAAGTTTGCCGTCTGTGCGCAATCGGATAGCGGGGGCGCGGGATTCCGGCTGCCCTGAGCGCGAAAGCTTGCTACCGCGATGCGTTCGGAGGTGATCCCATGTTTCAGCGAGCGATTGTCTTGCCGGTCGCCGCGCTCCTCGCGCTCGGCGCAGGCGCGTGCGGCGGAGCGGCGGGCGACCCCGGCATCGCCGGCGGCGAGGACGCGGGCGGCTCCGGATTGTCGTCGGGCGGCGGCGTCGTGACCGAGGGTGGTGCGCCGAGCAGCGGACCCGAGGCAGCTGCCCCACGTGGGGCATCAGACGGCGGGGATGGAGCCGTGCAGGTCGAAAGCGGCGGCCCCGCACCCGCCGACTCGGGCGCGGCGGGCGACGGCGCATCCTCGCGCGCCGTTCCTGTGCCGAAGCCCGCGGGCGCCTGTCCGACCTTTCAGAACGGGATGGTGACGTTCAACCCCGCGGCCGGTCCGCGAAGCGTACAGCTCTTCCTGGACCCCGCGACCCTCTCGAAGCACGGTCCACTCGTCCTTTACTGGTACTCGACCTACGCATCGCCGGCGCAGACGACTCAGGCGCTGGGCACGGCGCTGCAGACGATTGAGTCGCTCGGCGGGATCGTGGCCGCGCCCGTGGACAACGGCACGGGGATGTTCCCGTGGCTCGACAACGTCCCCGGCCACATGCTCCTGGCCGACGAGATCGTCGGCTGCGCCGTAGCCGAGGGGATCGACCCGACTCGCATCCACGCGCTCGGGTTCAGCGCGGGGGCGCTCATGACGACGGATTTTGCGTTCGGTCGGTCGAGCTATCTCGCGAGCGTCGCAACGTATTCGGGCGGCCTGACGAGCGGCAGCACCGCGCCGGCGTACCAGGACGCGAGCAACAAGTTTGCGGCGTTGATCCTCACGGGCGGAGCCACAGACAACGTGTTCAATACCGACTTTCGGGCCGCGAGCATGGCGTTCCAGGCGAGGCTCAAGGCGGACGGTCACTCGGCGCTGTACTGCGATCACGGCGGGGGACACTCGATCCCCGCGGGGTACACTGCTGCGGTCGGTCAATTCCTCCTGGACCATCCGTTCGGGACCAATCCGTCGCCGTACGTCGGCGCGCTGCCGCCGGCGCTCAGCAGCTGCACGTTCTGAGGACACCCCGGCAGCGCTGGGCCGGGTCGAGGTCGGGCTCGGGGAAGACGGCGCGCCGCCGTCGCACTAGTCTGCGCGCAACATGAGACGTTCAGCGCTCTTTCTCTTCGCGTTCGTCCCCGCCTGCGCCGGCGCTGCGCCGCCGCCGCCCGCGGCTGCGCCGCCGCCGCCCGCCCCGGCGACTCTGGCAGCCGTGCGTGCGCCGGGAGCGACAACCGCGCAGCCTGCTTCGTGGGACGTCGCGTCCTACCGCTCGGCGATCGACCAGGGGATCGACGCGCTCCTCACGAACGACCCAATCCTCGCGACGAGGGTCGGCGACCACCGCTTCGACGACAGACTGCCGGACCTGACGGAGCCCGCCGAGAGGAAGGTCGCGGAGGACTTCGCGGCGCGCGCGCAGGCTCTACGCGCGCTCGCCACCACCGTGCCCGCCGACGCGTCTCCCACGGACGCCGGAACGGACCACCCCGGGCTCGACGCGCGGCTGCTCGCCGACCGGCTCGAGGCCATCGCCTTCGAGCTGTCGAGCTTCCGCCCGCTCGAGCGCGACCCGTCCGCGGTCCTCATGACGATCGGGAGCAGCATCAGCGGCCTCTCGGATCACGAGTACGCGCCGAAGCAGACGCGGATGGAGGCGCTCGCGACACGACTCGCGAGCTTGCCGGCGCTCCTCGACGTCGCGCGGGCGCGTTTGAAACACCCTTCTCACGCGGCGCTCGAGAACCTCGCGGTGGTCGCGAAGGCGCTCGGGACGATGCTTCGCGGGCCGGACGTCGCGGAGTGGAAACAGGGGCTGGAGGGAGACGCGGCGCTGCAGGCCCGGATCGCCAAGGGGGCCGAGGAGACCGCGAGGGCCATAGACGCGTACCAGACGGCCGTCATGAAGGCCTTCCCCCTGACGAGCGCGAAGGACGAACCGATTGGGGCAGCGATGTGGTCGAACCTCGCGCGGCTCTACCAGGGGGCGCCGGAGCCGCCCGCCGAGATCCGTGCGATGGGAGAGAAGGAGCTGACGCGCTTGAACGGCGAGCTCGACGCGCTGATCGCCCAGGCGGGCAAGCCGGGCGAGACACGGGCGGCGTTCTACGCGCGCCTCGAGAAGGAGACGCCGCCGCCGGACGGTGTGCTCGCCGAGTACGAGGCCGCGGAGAGGCGCGTCGAGGCGTGGATGCACGAGCGCCCGGTGGTGACCGTGCCCTGGGAGAAAGCGAAGCTCGTCGTCGTGCCGACGCCCCCGCAAAGGCGAGGGGTCTCGTTCGCGAGCATGAACGTCGCCGGGGTGCTCGAGCCAGCCATCTCGGACGCACGGCTCGAGGTCAACCAGCCCCAGGCGTCGATGCCGGCAGAGCAGCGGGCGGCGCTCCTCCGGTTCCACGCGCTCGGCGCGATCGATCTCGTCGCGGTCCACGAGGGCATCCCCGGTCACTACCTGCAGAGCCTGTTCGTCCGCGCGGCCCCTTCGAAGGTACGAAAGCTCACGTGGGCGTCTTCGTTCGGCGAGGGATGGGCCCATTACTGTGAGCAGATGGCGTTCGAGAACGGGTATCCGGCCGACCCTGTCCGGATGCACGCCTTCTACCTGAGGTTGGCGCTGCAGCGGGCGGCTCGCGTCGTCGTCGACGTCGCGGAGAACGACGGCTCGATGTCGCTCGCCGACGGAGCCAAGTTCCTCGAGAAGAGCGCGATGCTGGCGCCGCAAGCCGCGAAGATCGAAGCGCGGCGTGCCGTCGTGTGGCCTGCGGGCATGTTCGTGTACACGTACGGCAAGCTCGCGATCCTGAAGATGCGCGACGCGGTGAAGGCGAGAGAGGGCGAGAGCTTCGACATACGACGCTTTCACGATTGGCTCCTCGCCGTCGGCGCGGTCCCCGTGAAGACAGCCGGGCAGCTCGCGTTCGGGCTCGAGTGAGGGTTGTGCCGGCGCGGTCCACCGCCGTCGAGGCGGTCCGACGCGTCGAGCAGGCGATGCACTAGATGGTCGGGATCCGCGGCGGCGGCAAGACAGCGGGGCGCGCGTGTCGCCCGCGCAAGATCAGCCCCACCGCCAGCGTGAGCACCATGGCCGTCGTCAAGTAGGAGCCCATCTGCGGAATGGGGACATGGGCGCTGAGGAAGGCCACGCGCGCGGCGAAGAGGGACAGCGCGATGAGCAGCGACGCGACCCAGCGCCACCGCAGCTCGTAGGCGAGCACGACGAGCGGCGTATAGATGACGAGATCGTAGGCGTGCACCGGCATGAGCGTGCCGGTCACCGCCGCGAGGATGCTGAGCTGCCAGAGTGGACCAGGGATCATGGCCGCGCGCCGCTTGCGCGCTTGCCGGGCGGCGACTCCGAGCGCGACACTCGCCGCGAGGCCGGTCGCCATGCTCGTGGCCAGGAACTGCCGCGATCCGCCGGGCCACGGGAAGAACGCCAGCAGATTCGAGAATACCTTGGGGTCGTTGAACGCGATGTGCGCGTGAAGGGAGTAGCCGTGCGCGAGCTGGGCGGGCATGTTGGCCACGCCGCTGGGGATCATCGCGAGAACTCCCACCGTTACCGCGACGGCAGCGCCGATGAACAGGCCGAGGTGACCTCCGGTGAGAAACAGGTACGTCAAGGCAGCTAGCGAGACTTGAGGCTTCAGCGACGCAATGAAGCCGAAGACGGCGAGCCAGGCGACGCGCTTTTCGTGCCACGCCCAGAAGGCTCCCGCGACGCCGAACGTCGCGAAGAGAGCGGTCTGCGACTGCCCAGCAGAGTAGCGGATGCCCGGATTGAGAGCGGCGAACGCCACGCTCGCCCACACTCCGGGCCTCCGCACCGCGTTCGTTGCAGCCGGGCCGAGCATCTTCACCGAAAAGACGGCTGTCCCCGCGAATGAGAGGACACTGACCACGTCCCACGCGCGCGAGGCGACCGGCCAAGGAACGAGAGCGGCCAGCACGGCGATGGGCGCCCAGTGCGGCGGGTACACGTAGGGCATCGGCTGGCTGACGACGGTCCACGCGGGGCGTATCGCCCCCCACTCGGCGTTCCAGATCGCGAAGTCGTACGGAGAGGCCCCTCGGAGCCAGGTGCGGCCCGCTGCGCAGATGAACGCGAAATCGTTCCACGGGCGGACGCGCTGGTGCAGTTGCCAGAACGCGTAGATCGTGGCGACCGCCATCAGCGTCCCGGCGATGGGCCATTGCCAACGCGTGGGAATGGCGGCTACGAGGCGACGCGGGGACGGGAGACTCGGCTTGAGAGGGGGCGACGAAGACTTCATCCGAGGAAGTCGCCATCCTACACGCGAACGACACGGCAAGAAAAATCCGTCTCACGACGGCCCCCGCCGCGCAGCCGCCGCGGAGCCGAGGTCCCGCCATGAGCTCGACCTCCTCCGAGCGCCCGCGGTGCTGCGCCGGTCGCGCTTTGTCCGCGTCTGGCCGGTGGATTGCATCGAAAAACAGGAAGAGATCGCGCGGAGATGGAGCGCAGGACGCCCGACTGGGCTGAGACAGCATGGAAGAGGAGCCGCGCACAATGAGCAGACTCGTCCAGCCGATTGGCGCCAACGACCAAGTCGTCGGTCCCCGCGACGCGCCGGTCACGCTGGTGGAGTACGGGGACTACGCGTGCCCATTTTGCGGGCGCGCATACCGCGTTCTGAGTGAGGTCCTCCGCCGGGTCGGTGACTCCGTACTGTTCGCCTACCGCCATTTCCCGCTCACGCAGATGCACCCGCGCGCACTGGCGGCGGCGCAGGCGGCCGAGGCAGCCGGAGCGCAAGACCAGTTCTGGAGCATGCACGCCATGCTCTTCGAGAACCAGGAGGCGCTCCAGCCGGAAGATCTCTTGTCCTATGCGGAGGCGATCGAGCTCGACGTCGTGCGTTTCGCGGAGGACCTCCGCAGCGAGATTTACCTGCCGAAGGTGCGGGCCGACTTCGATTCGGGCGTCCGGAGCGGCGTCGCTGGCACGCCGGCGTTCTTCATCAATGCCGAGAGCTTCGACGTACCGCTCGAGCCCGAGGCCATTGCGGCCGCGATCGCGCACGCGGCTTAGCGCCTGCGACCACCGCGACCGCGACCCCTCACAGCACGTGTATCTGGTGGTCTTTCGTCTCGCGCACGAAGATGGCGCCGATGACGAAACTTATCCCGGCGACGATGACCGGGTACCAGAGCCCCGCATAGATGTTCCCGTTCGCTGCCACGAGGGCCGTGGCCGTCAGCGGGAGCATGCCGCCGAACCAGCCGTTCCCGATGTGATACGGGAGCGACATCGAGGTGTAGCGGATCCTCGTCGGGAAGAGCTCCACGAGGAACGCGGCGATGGGGCCGTAGACCATGGTCACGTAGATGACCTGGATGAAGACGAGCAAGATGAGCATGGCTCACGTTCACGTCGGCCGGGTTGGCCGCCGCGGGATAGCCGAGCGACTTCAACGCGGCGCCGAGCTTGGCGTCATCGTATCCCTCGATGACCACGTCTTTGATGTGCGTCACCGGCTTCGCGTCCGGCTGACCCTCGATGGTCTGGTACGACAGGCTCCGCTTCGAGAGGAAGTCCTGCACTCGGTCACACTCGCTGTAAACCGTCTTCGGATTCGGGAATAGATGCACCCGACAGTTCGTGGCCGTGACGCTAATCGGCGTGCTGGCGGCAAATGCCTCGAGCGCGGGATTCCCGAAGTGCGTCATGGCCCTGTACATCGGGAAATACGAGACCGCAGCCAGAAGACACCCGACGAGCATGATCTACTTTCGCCCGATCCGATCCGAGAGCCAGCCGAAGACCACGAAGAAGCCGGTCCCCAGTGCCAGCGCGACCGCGAGGATGAGGTAGGCGGTCCCCCACTGGATCTTGAGAGTCCCGGTCAAGAAGAAGAGCGCGTAAAACTGCCCCGTGTACCAGACGACCCCCTGCCCCGCCGTCGCGCCGAAGAGCGCAATCAGCACGAGCTTCAGGTTCTTCCAATTGCCGAAGCTCTCCTTGAGGGGAGCCGTGCTCCCTTTACCCTCGGACTTCATGCGTAGGAAGACGGGCGACTCGTTCAGCTTGAGACGGATGTAGACAGAAACGACGAGCAGAACGAGCGAGATGAGGAACGGGATTCGCCATCCCCAGCTCTTGAAAGAACCCTCGCTCATCTCGGTGCGGCACGCCCCGATGACGAGCAGCGAGAGAAAGAACCCGAGCGTCGCGGTCGTCTGGATGAAGCTCGTATTGAGACCGCGCCTCTCGTGCGGCGCGTGCTCCGCGACGTACGTCGCCGCGCCACCGTACTCGCCGCCGAGCGCGAGACCCTGTGCCAGTCTCAGGAGGACGAGAATCGTCGGCGAGAGCATCCCGATCGACGCGTAGGTCGGGAGCAAGCCCGCCGCCGCGGTGGAGAGCCCCATGACGAGGATGGTTACGAGGAACGTGTACTTGCGCCCGACGAGATCGCCGATCCGACCGAAGACGAGCGCGCCGAAGGGCCGCACGAGGAAACCCGCGGCGTACGTCGCGAAGCTCGCCAGTAGCGCCGCCGTCGCATTGCCCGCAGGAAAGAAGAGGGCCGCGAAGAACGGTGCGAGCGTCGCGTAGATGTAGAAGTCGTACCATTCGAAGACGGTTCCCAAGGACGACGCGAAGATGACGCGGCGCTCGTCGCTCTTCTCGTCGACGGGCACTGCCAGAACGGCGGGACTTGCGTTGATGGCCATGGGACTCTCCGTTCGAGGGGGCGCGGCGTGGCCGCGGTGGCGTCGGGGCCCTTTGGGGCGATGCCCCAAAAGATTGGACCTGGGGTGTATCAGAAGAAGAACGTCCCGCTCAGCATGAATTGATTCACGTTCATCTCGCCGCTCGTAGGGCACCCATGTCGGAAAGAGCGCCGCTGCCCACGACGTCCGTCACCTTGGACTCGAGCATCGGGCGCCGAGCTCGAGCTTGGAACCACGCCATCGGACTTTCGACGTGCGCCGGTAGTCGCCGGCAATTGCCGGAACGGCTCATGGGTCTGCCCTTTTGTTCGGACGGCGCATCGCGTCGACCGATTCGAAGCGGCTGGCTGGACAGCCGTGGGCGAAACTTTTCCCACTGGCTCGAGAGCGGCGTTCTCGAATTCGGTCGGAGTACCGAATCGAGCAAGGCGCAGCTCAGGAAGGACACCTTCTGGACCTCGGGCCCACGCCCCGCGAGAAACACGCGTATCGAACCGTCACGTCACGTGCTCGTCGCGGTCGCGCCTTCGGCTCGCGCAACCTGCGCGGGCGGCTTCATCCCACGTTACGGAGGACCTCGGGGATAGGGAGACCCTCTTCCTTCATCCTCTGTAGCGCCCACGACTCCGCCGGTCGCGCTTCGTCGAAGACGGCCACGGGATGCGTCGGCACGTGAAGAAGGTAGTAGGAGGAAAGGACGAACCGAAACGTGGGCGAAGGGATGACGAGCGCAGCGCCTTTGCAGTTCCGCAATTGCATCCGTTTCATCTGCCCGGCGATCCGTGCGAGGTGCGACCAGACCATGGCGTAATCGCGGATCTGGATGAGCGTCACGAAGGACTCGCCCCGGGCGAACACGTCCGCGAGCGCTTGCACGAACAGGTCGACGTCCTCGTCGGTCTGTTTGCCGTCGAGAAACTGCAGGACGAGCGGGAAGCACGTCGCGTCGACTCGCATCGGTCGCTCAACGGACATTCGGCACCCGCGGCTACATGGGCCCGAAAGGGTCGGAGCCCAGTCTTTAACTCTTAGGCTCTTTACGCCGCGTTGGCGAGAAGGATCGAGAAGAGCTTTTTTCCGTCGTCTCCCCCGAGCTCGGGGGAAATCATCCTCTCGGGATGCGGCATCAAGCCGAAGATATTTTTGTGCGGTCCGCCGTAGATACCGGCGATGGAGTCCACGCTGCCGTTCGGGTTCGCGCGGTCTTCGATGGCCCCGTCCGCGGCACAATAGCGAAGCGCGATGAGCCCTTCTCCTTGCAGACGGCGCAGGGTCTCGCTCGAAGCCTGGTAGCGACCCTCGCCATGCGCGATCGGCAGCCTCCACACGGCGCTAGCTTCGCCGCGAGTGAACGGCCCCTCGGCCGTGACCTTCACGAACCAGTCGCCGCACTCGAAGCGCTGGTGCGCGTTGCGCGTCAGCGCGCCTGGCAAAAGGCCCGCCTCGGTGAGTATCTGGAAGCCGTTGCAAACGCCGAGAACCCAGGCCCCGCGCCGCGCGTGTTCGCGGATGGCGCGGACGATGGGGCTTACCTTGGCGATCGCCCCGCAGCGCAAGTAGTCGCCGTAGGCGAACCCGCCAGGCAGCGCGACGAGGTCCGTCCCGACCGGGAGAGCGACGTCCGTGTGCCGCGCGATGGTGGTCTCTGCGCCGCACACCGTGCGCAGCGCGTGGATCATCTCGGTTTCGGCGTTGGATCCGGGAAAGACGACGACGCTTGCGCGCATGGTTGTCCAGGAAGGAGCCCATCTCTAGCAAGGAGCTACGCCTTCCGCTAGGTACGTGGGCGTGCAGGTGGCGGCATCATGACGCTCGGAACGCTTGCCGGGAAACCTGGCGTATTCCCCGGCGACAGCCCGGTAGACAGCAAGCTCGCGGCAGCGCACAAGCTGACCGACGGCGAATACGAGCTCGCGTGCCGGGCGCTCGGCCGCACGCCGTCGTACGCGGAGCTCGGGGTCTTCAGCGTCATGTGGAGCGAGCACTGCTCGTACAAGTCGAGCCGGGTGCACCTCAGGCGTCTGCCGACGAAGGGTCCCAGGGTCATCCAGGGGCCCGGCGAGAACGCCGGCGTCGTCGACATCGGCGACGGCTTCGCGGCCGTGTTCAAGATGGAGTCGCACAACCACCCGAGCTTCATCGAGCCGCATCAGGGCGCGGCGACGGGCGTGGGCGGCATTCTGCGCGATGTGTTCACGATGGGCGCTCGCCCCATCGCGAGCCTGAATTCGCTGCGGTTCGGCCGCCCCGACCATCCGCGCACGCCCGAGCTTTTGCGCGGGGTCGTCGCCGGCATCGGCGGTTACGGCAACTGCGTCGGCGTGCCCACGGTCGGCGGCGAGCTTCAGTTCGATGCGCGCTACGACGGCAACATCCTAGTCAACGCGTTCACCTGCGGCGTCGCGCGCGCCGACCGCATTTTCTACGGGCGAGCCACGGGGTTGGGCAACAGCATCCTCTACATCGGGGCCAAGACGGGCCGCGACGGCATCCACGGCGCGACGATGGCCAGCGACGAATTCACCGACGAGCGTCCCGGACAGCGGATGACCATGCAAGTCGGCGATCCCTTTCTCGGGAAGCTGCTCATCGAGGCATGCCTCGAACTCTTCGCGGCGGACGTGCTCGAGGGCATCCAGGACATGGGCGCGGCGGGCCTCACTTCGTCGAGCGTCGAGATGGCGGGACGCGCCGGCAACGGCATCGAGCTCGACCTCGACTGCGTGCCGCGCCGCGCGCGGGCCATGACGCCGTACGAGGTTTTGCTCAGCGAGTCGCAGGAACGCATGCTCCTCGTCGCCAAGCCGGGGCACGAGGAGCGGGTGCTCGAGATCTGCGCACGCTGGGACCTCGACGCGGCGGTCATCGGCAAGGTCACCGACACCAAGCGCTGGGTCATCAAGGCGACGCCGGGCTACGACCCGCTGGCCGACTCTCCGTCGAAGCGCGCGCCCGTCGTGGCGTGCGACATCCCGATCGGCGTCCTGACCGACGACGCGCCCGTCTACGAGCGTCCCCGCGCTCGCGCCGTCGAAGCCCCGACGGTCGTCGACCAGAGCACCGTGCCCGTCCCGGGCGACCTGGCGGCGGCGCTCTTGCAGCTCGTCGGCTCGCCCAACGTGGGATCGCGCGGCTGGGTCTGGCGGCAATTCGACCAGATCGTCCGCGGCGGAACGCTCGTGCGCCCGGGCTCCGACGCCGCGGTCGTGCGCGTGCGGTGCGATGCGCCCGCATCCTCGGCTTCCGGACACCAGGGACGCGTCGTCGAGAAGCTGCTGGCCTTCGCGGTCGATTGCAACGGTCGCATGTGCGAGCTCGACCCGTTCGTGGGCGGCGCCATGGCCATCGCCGAAGTGTGCCGCAACCTCGTGTGCACCGGGGCCGAGCCTATCGGCATCACCGACTGCTTGAACTTCGGCAACCCGGAGCGGCCCGAGGTGATGGACCAGCTCGCGCGCGCCATCGACGGCATCGCCGCAGCGTGCACGGCGCTCGGCGTCCCGATCGTGAGCGGCAACGTGAGCTTGTACAACGAGACCGTCACGCGAGAGGGCGGGCAGAACGGGCAAGCCGGCGAGCCCGTCTCGCGGAGCATCTTACCGACACCGACCGTCGCCGCCGTCGGCCTCGTGGCCTCCATGGAAGACGTGGTGACCTCAGCCTTCAAGCGCCCCGGCTGCGAGGTCTGGCTCCTGGGAGAAGCGGCGTCCCGCGGCGTGCGCGCGCTCGGCGGCAGCGAATGGCTCGTCTCGAAGCTCGGCAAGCTCACGGGCGAAGCTCCGCTCATCGATCTCGCCGCCGAGGTGCGTCTCCAGAGACTCCTTCTCGATCTGGCGCGCGCGCATGTGCTGACGAGCGCACACGACGTGGCCGACGGCGGTCTGGCCGCGGCGCTCGCCGAGTGCTGCGTCGGCGGCGAGGCGCCCTCGTACGGACCCGGGACAGGCGCACACATCGAGATTTCGGGCGCAAATTCGGCGCTCGAGGGCCTCGCGTCGCTGTTTGGAGAGGCCCCGTCGCGCGTGGTCGTGAGCGCATCTCCCGAGAAGGCAGGCCACCTGGCCGAAGCCGCCCGCGCAGCCGGCGTCCCCGCCGTTCGCATCGGCCAAACGGGCGGTGACGCGCTGTCTATCCGCATTGCGCCGCTGGCGTCCTTCTCGGTTCACCTGAGCGACATCCGGACGAGCCGCGAGTCGTGCCTCGCCCCGATCGTCGGCGCGGACTGAGCTCCGCTGCGGGCCCGAAACCAGGGCACGGCGAGAATCAGGCGGACGGCGGCGACTCCGGCGCGACGACCGCAGCCTGCACCGCCGGGACCTTGCGCGAGGCATCGCCCGTGACCAGTTGGTCAATCTTGTACATCATGAACACCGTCGCGACGATCGCCGACGAGACGACGTAGCCGAGGCGTTCGTAATGCTCGAGCGGGCTGTCGCTCGTGGCCTGCGACACGATGAGGCCCGCCGCGTACGACGCAACGCCGCCGGCCAGCTGCTGCAGCGACGAGGAGATGGACATGTAGGCGCCGCGGTCCGGAGGCTCGGGAATCGCCGAAGAGAGGGCCTGCGCCGAGATCATGCGTGAGGTGATGGCGGTGAAGAGCACGATGTTGAGGAGGATGACGAACCAGAGCGGCGTGATGCCGAGCTGCGTGAAGTAAAGGACGAGGACGACGCCCACCGCCGAGCCGCCGACGAACGTCGGGTACTTGCCGACCGCGTCGCTGACGCGGCCCATCATGGGACCTGCCACGATCGCAGCCACGCCGGTGGCCATGTAGACCATCGGCAGCTTCTCGAGCGGGATGCCCAGGTTGTGGACGCTGAACGCGCTCCCGAACGGCATGAGCATGAAACCGCCGATGGCGAGGAGCATCGTCGACGCAAAGCCCCACTGGTAGCGCGCGCGAGCGAGCGTCGCGGCGAGGTGCCGCATGGCGTTGCGGTTCGACGGCTTCTTCAGGTGTTCGTCGATGGGGCGAAGCTGCGTGAAGATCCCGACGCCGACGACGACGCTGACCCCGGCGATCATCAGGAACGGCGCGTGCCACCCGAAAAGGTTCGACAGATAGAGCCCGACCGGGATGCCGAGCACCTGGCTGGCGGCGAAGGCGCTCATCACGACGCCCATCACGCGGCCACGCGCCTCGAACGGGAACAGGTCGGCGATGATGGCGAAGCTGATGGAGCCGATGACCCCCCCGAAGAGGCCCGTCACCATGCGCGCCATCAAGAGGAGCGAATACGTCGGCGCGATGCCGCAGAAGAACGTTCCGAGCACGAAGCCCGAGTAAAAGAAGAGAAGGAGCTTCTTGCGATCGAACTTGTCGGCGAAACCGGCCGCGAGGAGACCCGACGCTCCCGCGCTGAACGCGTACGCCGACACGACGAGGCCGAACTGCTTCGGCGTGACGCTGAGCTCCTTCAAGAGGAGGGCGCCGAGCGGCGAGAGGATCATGAAGTCGAGGACGACCGTGAACTGAAGGAAGGCCAGGATGGCGACGACGATGATCTGGTAGCGGGAGAATTTCATGGAGGGGTGCGACTCCTCGGCGAGCGCGGGGGTTTCGTATAGATGCCGCAGCGTGGCATGACGTTGCGCGGGGCCACTGTCACGCGTCCCTCGGCGTCGATTCCTCGAGCACGGCCGGCGCATGTCTTCGCCGACACGGTCATCTACGGCATGGTCGCGAGCATGGTGGTGTGCGGCCGACCGGGCGGGCATCCGGCGCCTTCCCGGGATGCATGCGGCCCCCCCTTTTTGGCCGGCAATCTGGGCGATCCGCTCACACCTACTCCCCTTGCCTCTCCCTTGGCCTCAGCCGGATTGTCATCAACCGCCGTTCCGTGTGATAGCTTGAGGTTTCGGGCCCGCCTCGCATGTCGCCGAAGGTTCCGTCGCCCCTGCTCGGGTACAACAACAACGTCCGCCATCGAGGCAGGGTTTTCCACATCCAGACGGAAGACTCCGGGGTCAAGTACGGGCACATCATCACGCACCTCTTCATGGATGGCGGGCGGATCCTGAAGAGCGTCAAGACGAGCTACGCCGAGTACATCGGCAGCGAGCGAATGAGCGACGTCATTCGCGAAATGATGAAGCAGCAGCACAAGGCGATGTTCATCGCGCTGCGCGACGGAAAGTTCGACGCCATCGCCGACGGCGGTGTCGAGGCCTCGCAGATGACGAAGGCGCTCGCGGCCGAATCGCCGCCCAAGTCCGAGGCGACACCCACGATTCCCTCGCCGCTGAAGCTCAGCCCCTCGCCTCCCCCGGTCTCGGTTCCCGCCGTCGCGAAGGCGGTCCCCGGCGAAGGCGAGGTTCCCCCGACCGTGCGGCAGCCCATGCAGGAGGAGCTCTCGCTCGACATCGACGCGCTCGAGCGCGCTGCCGCAGCGGCGAACGCGGTCTCTCCGGTGCTGCGCAACGCGAGCGATCTGCCGCCGCCGCCCGCGAACCTCTTCCGTGAGCGGACCTCCAGCGGCAAGTACCGCATCGCTCCGCCTCCCCCGAACGTGCCTGGCGCGACCCCACCCCACAAAGGTGCGATGCCCGGCCCGGGGCCCGTGCCCGCCCGTCGCGCCTCTCAGACCGCGATGGCAGCGGTCGGCGAGCGGCGGTACGCGCCGACTCGGCCAGCGTCCATCTTCGGCCAAGCGCGGCCGCAGCAGGGCAAGACGATTTTCGGGGAGGACCTCATCAGCGACAAGTCGCTCGACGAGGTCATCCTGAGCTACCTCGCCGAGGATCTCGACGCCGAAAAGAAATAGGCAGAGCTCGAGGGACAAAAAAACGCGTCCGGGCGACTTTCGCCACCCGGACGCGTGGGCTCGCGCTGTTGGGGAGGGGCTCGCGCGAGCCCTCAAGGTGCAGTCGCCGAGCTCGCCGCTAGGAGGACGCGGCGGCGACGGACCGCACGTACCCTTACTTGTGTCCGGTACCGAGTTCGGGCAAGGGGGGAGGGGCCTTCCTTCCCGTTTCGTGCGTTGCGTGTTGTTCTTCTTGCGGCTCGGCCTCTCTTCGGTCGCGGCGTCGTTCTCTCCTCTCTGCCTCTCGCCGCGCCCTTGAGAAGAAGACACCGGCCCGTGCGGTCTTATTCCGGACGCCGGCGCGCGGGGCTCACGGCGTCTTGAAAGCCAGCGTGACCTCCGCGGTCGCACCGCCGGGGTCGACCTTCGACCTGGGAACGCTGACCACGGAGGCAGCTCGCTGCACGCAGCGGGTCAGCCCCGGCAAGAAGTCGGCACCGGTCGCGATCGCCGATCGGGTCATGCCGTTCTCGTCGATGGAGAGCGTGAGCTGCGCGACGCCGGTCGCGCGGACACCCTGCGCTCGGAGCGCGTTGCGGTAGCAGACCGCCAGCCCCACGCCCCGGAGCGCGACGCGCACGGCCGGTTCGCGCACCCCCTGCGCGTTGATGAGGCCGACCTCCACGTAGCCCGAGGCCGGGTCGAAGCTCGGGTCGGCCGCCACCGCAGGCGACGGCGGGGGCGCCGCGGCAGCTGGCGGGGCCGTGGAGAGCGGAGGCTGCGCAGCGGGAGGGCTGACGCTCGCGGGGGAGGACGCGCTCGCCGCGGCCGAGGGTTTTATCGATACGGCGGGAGGCGGCGCGTGACTCGCCCGGACGCTGGCGTGGGCCGCCGCCGACTCCGTCTGCGCAATCTCGATCTCGGGGATGACCGCGTGGGGGACGGGCAGCGCCTCGATGACGGTCGGCGCCGCCTGCGGCGCGCCGGTGAAGGCTGCGCCCTGCATGGGGGGCTTCGACCTCGCGCGCATGCCGACGAGAAGCGCGGCGGTCACGCTGAGCCCCACGAGGGACGCGAGCACAGCCGTGACGGCGACGGCCCGCTGGCGCTTGGGCACCCCCGCTACCGGCGAGGTCGTCCCCTGGAGCGTCGGCTTGCCGGGGACGTCGAGCGTGGCGGCCACGGCTCCCGGCATCTGCAACGTCGCGGCATGCCCCAAGTCGGGAGGCGCCGCGAGCAGGTGAGCGCTCGACAGGTCTGGCCCGCTCGGGAGCTGGCCCCGCCCTTGGGCTACGTCTCTCAGCTCCCCGCGCATGTCGCGCGCGCTCTGGTGGCGCTCTTCGGGCAATTTGCGCAACGCCCGCAGGCAGATCGCCTCGAGCCTCGCGTCCACGCCCGCGATCCGCGAAGAGGGCCTCTCGGGCACCTGGGTAATGTGCTTGAGCACCACCCCGATGGCGTTCTCCGCCTGAAACGGAACGCTCCCGGTGAGCATCTCGTAGAGCACGACGCCGAGCGAGTAGAGGTCGCTGCGCGGGTCGAGCTTGTCTCCCCTTCCCTGCTCGGGCGACATGTACTCGGGGGTGCCGACGAGAAAGCCGGCCGTCGTCACCGGCGCGTTCGACTCCCGCTCGCCGGAGCTGTACGCACGCGAGTCGGTGATCTTCGCGATGCCGAAATCGCACACCTTGACGACGTCGCGGGGCCTGCCGTCGTCGTCGGTGCCGCTCAGCACCATCATGTTCTCCGGTTTCAGGTCGCGGTGCACGACGCCCATGTCGTGCGCGACCGCGAGCGCGGCGAGCGTTTGCATCAAGATGTCGGCGATGCGCGCCGCCGGCAGCCTCCCGTCCTCGCGGATCACGCGATGGAGGCTGCGGCCGTCCAGATATTCCATGGCGATGTAGAGCAGCCCGTCGGGCTCGGCGCCGAAGTCGAGCACTTGCATCGAGTTGGGGTGATTCAGGCGCGACGCAGCCTTCGCCTCGCGGTGGAAGCGCGCCGCGAAGGCGGGGTCGCCGGCGTGCTCGCCGTGCAGGACCTTGATGGCGATTGTCTTCTCCAGAGCCACCTGCCGCGCGCGGAAGACGGCCCCCATCGCGCCGCTGCCGATGAGGCTCTCCACGACGAACTTGCCCGCGATTGTCCGACCGACGAGTTGCTCGTGGGTTGCCCTGCTCATCCCGACACCCAGTGTACCGCGACCGCGGCGGGCGTTCACCCGATGCGTCGGGCGAGCGACGACTCGAGAGCCTCCGCGACGATACCCCGGTCGATGTCGTCGACCGCCGCGATCGCCTCGGCCACCTCGAGCGGCCGCTCACCGCGGGCGATGCGCTCGCGGGCCTCGGCGCTACCCGTGAGCAGGTCGAACGCGGGGACGTCCTCGATGAATTCGTATTTCTCCGTGCGAAACGCGAAGCGGTCCGGATCCTGGGCCCGGGCAAGCGCGATGAGCGCCAGGTACGTGGCGAACGGTCGAAAGCGCGCGGGCTCGGTCACGTGGACCTGAACGCCGCCGCAGGTGAGCCGCGCGTGCTTGTGGAACGTGGGCTGGAAGGTGAGCGGGCGCGCGCGGAATCCGGGTAGCGAGAGCGCCTGCAGCTCTTCGGCGAGACGTGGCCCGTCGACCCATGGAGCCCCGACGATCTCGAACGGCCGCGTCGTACCGCGCCCCTCGGACAGGTTGGTCCCCTCGAGGAGGCAGCCGCCCGGGTACACGAGCGCCGTCTCGTACGACGGCATGTTGGGCGACGGCATGATCATCGGGCGGTCCCATTCCGTCGCGTGATGCGCCCGATCCAGTCCCGTGACCGCAACGACACGTACCGCCTCGCTCGCCGCGCCCTCGACCGTCGCGCGCCACGCGACGATCTCGCCCAGGGTGAGCCCGTGCCGTACCGGAATGGGCTCGAGGCCGACGAACGAGCAGTACTCGCGTGTCTGCCGGCGCCCTTCGAGCGACTGGGGATCGCCCCCGATGGGGTTGGGCCGGTCGAGCACGAGCACACGCACACCCGCACGCAGGCACGCCCGCATGGCGAGCACGGCGGTCCAGACGAACGTGTAATAACGCGAGCCGACGTCTTGCAGATCGACGAGCAGCACGTCGATGCCCGCGAGGTCCTCCGGCCTGGGCGAGAGGTCTTCGAAGCGCTCCCCGTAGAGGCTCCGCACGGGGGTCCCGAACGCGTCCCGCGCGTCGGCGACGCCAATCATGTCCTGGGCTTCGCCCCCGTAGCCGTGCTCGGGGCCGAAGACGACCGCGACGTTCACGCCGAGGGCGTCGAGGACGCGCCGGGCGTGGACCAGCCGTCGGTCCACCGAGGCCGGATGGGCGAGGAGGCCCACCCGCGACGCCCGAAGCTCGGCGCCGAGCTTCGGGTGCGTGGCGAGGCGATCGAGTCCGGTCCGCACGGCCAGACGGATACCACCTCTTCCATTCCGCTGCCGACCCACAGTACGCTCCGGGCCGCGCTGGCGCAGGGCGAATCCGCAGCGCGAAAATCTCGGAGGACGCAATGGGAGCGAAGAAGAAGGCCAAGAAGAAGGCGGCGCCGGCGAAGGTTGCACGGCGTGCGCCCGCCAAGAAGGCGAAGAAGAGCGCCGCCCGCAAGACGAAGGCGCGCGGGCCCGCGATGATCCACTGGGAGATCCAGTCGCAGATGCCGGAGCGGCTGCACAGCTTCTACGGCGAGGCCTTCGGCTGGAACATCGACGCGAACAATCCCATGAAGTACGGGATGGTCTCGTCGAAGGGCAACGGCGGCATCGACGGCGGCATCGGCGGGTCGCAGCATCCCGGGTCGCGCGTGGTCGTGTATGCCACGGTCGAAAGCATTCACGAGGCGCTCACGCGCATCGAGGGCGCCGGCGGCAAGACCATCATGCCGCGCACCGACATCGGACCTGTGATCATGGCGCTCTTCCAGGATCCCGAGGGCAACACGATGGGCCTTGTGGAAGGCAGGATGTAGACCGTCTCGTCCGTCGCGAGATGGCCCTGCCCGGAACCGCAAAAGTTGCGGTATCCGGTGCGAGGGCTCGCCGGAGGTCGGGTTTTCCCGTACCTTGGGCTCTGAAGAGATTTCGCACCCATGCGCCGCGTTCTGGTCGTCGACGACGAGGAGAACATCCGGCTCGTCCTCCGCACGCTTCTGAAGAAGCACGGCTACGAGGTCGAGGTGGCCGACAGCGGCGAGTCCGCGCTCGCGGCGCTCGACTCTTTCGACCCGGACGTGATCCTCACGGACGTTCGCATGCCGCGCATGGGGGGGCTCGACCTTCTGGCGACCCTCAAGGCCAAGCAGCACCCCGCGACGGTCATCGTGATGAGCGCCTACGGCAACGTCGACCTCGCGATCGACGCGATGAAAGCCGGCGCCTACGACTACGTCGGAAAGCCCTTCAAGCCCGACGAGATCGTGCTCGTGCTGCGCAAGGCCGAAGAGCGCGAGACGCTCCGGCGCGAGAACCGAGCGCTCAAGGAGCAGATCCAGAAGGACAACCAGTTCGAGTCGATCCTCGCCAAGAGCCACGAGATGGTCGCCATCTTCCGCACCGTGACGAAGATCGCGGACTTCAAGACGACGGTGCTCATCACCGGCGAGAGCGGCACCGGCAAGGAGCTCGTCGCGCGCGCGATCCACGCTCGCTCGACGCGCAAGACCGAGCCCTTCGTGGCCATCAACTGCGGCGCCATTCCGGCCAACTTGCTCGAGTCGGAGCTCTTCGGTCACAAGAAGGGAGCCTTCACCGACGCTACCGCCGACCGGCGCGGGCTCTTCGAAGAGGCCAGCGGGGGCACGCTCTTTCTCGACGAGATCGGCGAGCTGCCGCTCGGGCTTCAGGTGAAGCTCCTGCGCGTCCTTCAGGAGGACAGCATCCGCCGGCTTGGAGACAGCAAGGACGTGCGCGTCGACGTACGCATCATCACCGCGACCCACCGCGACCTCGCGGCCGACGTGAAGGCGAGCCGCTTTCGCGAGGACCTGTTCTACCGCATCAACGTCCTTGCCATTCACATCCCGCCGCTGCGCGACCGCCGCGACGACGTGGGCCTGCTCATCGATCATTTTCTGACGCGCAACAATGCGCGCCTTGGCACCCAGGTTCGCGGGGTCTCGAGTGAGGCGCGCAAGCTGCTTCTCGAATACGCGTGGCCGGGCAACGTCCGCGAGCTCGAGAACACGATCGAGCGCGCCATGGTGCTCGCCGAGAGCGATGTCCTTCAGATCGGCGATCTGCCCGAGCGCATCCGCGAGGCCCTCGATCCGGTGCACGTGCACCTGGCCAGCGGCGAGCTCTCCATCAAGAAGACCAGCGCAGCCATCGAACAGATCTTGATTCGCCGTGCGCTGCAGAAGACCAAGGGCAATCGCACGCGGGCGGCCGACCTCCTCGAGATAAGCCACCGGGCGCTGCTCTACAAGATCAAGGACTACAAGATCACGGACCTTTAGGGTCAGTCCCTGGATCTCGCCCCCGTAAACGTGCCCGTGCCCGTGCCCGAAACCGCGCGGGAAACTTGTCCATGCTCGAGCGATTGGCTCCTGGCGCGCTCGTGATCGAGCAGCTCCATGCCAACTCTTCGGCACTTTGCCGACCGAAGTTGCCCGCGACTTCGGGCACGGACACGGGCACGGGCACGTTTACGGGGAAGCCGAAATGCTGAGCTTTACCCACGTTGCGCGGCATGACGCAGAGCGTGCAACGGAACCCACGGACGACTGCACCCGGGAGTGGAGGCGCGCTATGCTGGCCGCCATGAGCAAGGGGAGAACCTGGCTGGCTGCGACCGCTGCCGTTTGGGCGTTGCCGCTCGCCGCGTGCGCCGGGGGTGCCAAGCAAGCCGATTCGCCGGGCAATTGCCCGGAGGGGACGGTGCTGAAGGGCGATGACTGTCTGCCCTCCGAAGCCGCGGGGGACGACTCCGCGCGCCCCAAGAAACACAAGACGGACGACGACGAGGCGAGCTCCTCACCGGCGTCGGCCCAGAGCAGCAGCGACGACAAGGCGCCCGCGTCGTCGGGCTCGTCTTCCGACTCGTCCGCGAGTGCGGCGTCGGGCGGCAAGACTCCGTACGACAGGGACGCGGTCGAGGTGCAGCTGAAGCGCGCCGCGCGCCAGATCAAGTCCAACTGCGGTTCCGCCACCGACGACGAGGGGAAGGCCACGGGGCCCTGGGGCAGCACGAAGGCGAGCGTCGTTCTCGGACGCAACGGGCACGTGAAGCAGGTGACCGTCCCCTCCCCGTACGACGGCAAGCCGGTCGGCATCTGCGTCGTGCACGCGTTCGAGAAGCTGGTGTTCCCGCCGTACGCCGGCTCGAGCGACGTCAGCCTCGACTGGGACATCGAAATCGCGGCCCCCAAGCATCACTGACGGCGCCCGCGCGTGCCTTACGACTACGACTTGGTCGTCCTGGGCGTCGGCCCCGCCGGCGAGAAGGGCGCGGCGCAGGCAGCCTACTTCGGCAAGCGCGTCGCCTGCATCGAGCGAGCGGAGGAGCCCGGCGGCGCGGCGGTGCACACCGGCACGCTGCCGAGCAAGACCCTGCGCGAAACGGCGCTCTTTCTCTCGGGCTTTCGCCAGCGTGAGCTCTACGGCCTGAGTGTCGAGCTCTTGCCCGAGGTCGCCGTCCCGAGGCTGCTCTCACGCAAGGACGCCGTGCGCGAGCTCGAAGTCACGCGCATCAAGTGGAACCTGGAGCGCCATCGAGTTCCGCTGCTCCGCGGCACCGCGCGCCTGGTCGACGCCCACACCGTCGAGCTCTCGGGAGCCGGCGGCGCGCCGCGACGGATCACGAGCGACTTCTTCCTCGTGGCCACCGGCTCGCGACCGCACCATCCGCCGGACATCCCGTTCGACGACGAAGACGTCGACGACTCGGACACGATTCTCCAGATTGACCGCCTCCCCAAGACGATGCTCGTCGTGGGCGGGGGCGTCATCGGCTGCGAGTACGCGACCATGTTCGCCGCGATGCGCGTCGAGGTGACGCTCGTCGAGGGTCGCCCGCGCCTCTTGCCGTTTCTCGACGCCGAGCTCGCGGAGCGGCTGCGCGGCGCGATGCAAGCGTTGGGGGTGACCATTCACCTCGGGGAGACGACCAGCCGCATTCGCCGCGAGCCGGGCCGCGGCATCGTGACGACCCTGGCCAGCGGCCGGGAAATAGACGCCGAAAAGGTGCTCGCATCGAGCGGGCGTTCGGGCTGTTCGGACGGGCTGGGGCTCGAGGCGCTCGGGGTGAAGATCGACAAGCGCGGGACGATCCAGGTCGACGCCGACTACCGCACCGCCGCCCCGACGGTGTACGCCGCGGGCGACGTCATCGGGTTCCCGGCGCTCGCGTCGACGTCGATGGAGCAGGCACGCGTCGCGGTGTGTCACGCGTTCGGATTCACCTACAAGCGGCAGGTCTCGCACCTCTTGCCGTTCGGCATCTACACGATCCCCGAGGTCAGCTCGATCGGCTTCTCGGAGGAAGACGCCAAGGAGAAGGGGCTCGAGGCCGTGGTCGGGCGCGCATTCTATCGGGACAACGCGCGAGGGAAGATCGTCGGCGACAACGACGGGGTCATCAAGCTCGTCGTGGAGCGGTCGACGAAGAAGCTCCTCGGCTGCCACTGCATCGGCGAACGCGCGTCGGAGCTCGTGCACGTGGCGCAGGCGGTGATGCTCCTCGGCGGCACGATTGACGTCTTCATCGAGGCCGTGTTCAACTATCCGACGCTCGGCGAGATGTTCAAGTACGCGGCGTACGACGCGCTCGGGGCGATCGCGCGCGGGACCTGACGAGCGGCGGGAGCCGCGGGCACGGCAGGAGCGACGCGAAGAGAGCATACGGGGCACACGCTCGGCGGGGCACGGTCGGGTTTTGTTCGGGCATGCCTGCCATTTGCAGGGAACGGGTCCGCGCCGCTGGCGGCCGCACGGGGCCCGGGTCCGCGCGGCCCCTGTACGAGGCGGGGCATGCCCGACCCCCCAACAACCCGACCGTGCCCCGCCGAGCTTTGGCTGTAGCTTGCGAGTCGCGGTTCGTACGCCTGTGATCCCGATCGATCCGCTTCCCGACACCCTTCGGTAGCTTCTGGCACCGTCTTGTCCGAGGAACCGTCGCCCGAAGCCACCTTCCTTCGCTCGGCCCTCGGGGGCCAAGCGCAAAGAACCGTGTACCCGGGCGACCCGTCTTCGCCGCCGGCATGTGCAGGAGTGGCGCTTGCTTCTTTGCAATGCGATCTGAGACTCGTACGCTGTTGCGGCGAGCTTCAGTCGCTACCCATCGAGACTCAGACGCTGTTGGGCGAGCTTCAGTCGCTACCCATCGAGACTCAAGGACGCTGTTCGGGCAAGCTTCGTTCGCTACGCATCTCCCTCTCCTGTCGGGTCCGACACGTGCGTCATGGTCGTAGAGCGTGATGTCGTCCGCGGTGAGGCCGGGTACCTGAGGTCGGAGGGACAGCTTCTCTCGTCGGCAGGAGCAGGACTCGCTGACTGCACTGCTCAGAGACTCGTACGCTCCTGGGCGAGCTTCAGTCGCTACGGATCGAGACTCGTACGCTCCTAGGCGAGGTTCGTTCGCTACGCATCGAGACTCGTACGCTCCTGGGCGAGCTTCGTTCGCTACGGATTGAGAGTCGTACGCTTTCGGGCGAGCTTCGTTCGCTACGCACTCGAGACTCGTACGATCCTGGGCGAGCTTCGTTCGCTACGCATCGAGACTCGTACGCTTTCGGGCGAGGTTCGTTCGCTACGCATCGAGACTCGTACGCTCCTGGGCGAGCTTCGTTCGCTACGCATCGAGACTCGTACGCTTTCGGGCGAGCTTCGTTCGCTACGCATCGAGACTCGTACGCTCCTGGGCGAGCTTCGTTCGCTACGCATCGAGACTCGTACGCTCCTGGGCGAGCTTCGTTCGCTACGCATCGAGACTCGTACGCTCCTGGGCGAGCTTGTTCGCTACGCATCGGGACTCGTACGCTTTCGACCCCACCTCTCCATCTTTCGGGCGAGCTTCGTTCGCCACACATCGAGACTCGTACGCTCCTGGGCGAGCTTCGTTCGCTACGGCTCGAGACGCGTACGCTCCTGGACTGGCGCCGTTCGCTACGGCTCGAGACGCGTACGCTCCCGGACTCGCGTCGTTCGCGACGGTACGAGACTCGGACGCTCCCGGATTTGCGTCGTTCGCCACGAGGCGAGACTCGCACCCTCCGGGACTCGCGTCGTTCGCCACGGGGCCAGGCGCTACACTCCTGGATCCGCTGCAACGCAAAAGCTCGGCGGGGGACGCTCGGCGCGGAGCCGCCGGGTGGGGGCGGTTCCCCGTTGTCTGAGCTGCGGGCATGCGCAGCACGCCCGCAGCGAGTTCGGGGGGGCCCCACCCGGCGGCGAGCGCCGAGCGTCCCCCCGCCGAGCGTGTGCCCCGCGGGTGGCCCTACGCGCCGATCCCCTCGTCCATGCGCCGCATACCCTCGAGCAGCAGCGCCTCGCACGACGCGTGAATCACGCGCGACGACGCCTTGAACGCCGGGTCCAGACCGAACTCGCCGTCGCGCAGCTTCAGCATCGCGTAGAACGCGTCTTCCCCCCGCTGCTCGCCCCAGAGCGCGTTGACGACGCTGCCGTCGAGGAAATGGATCTCCCCCGAGCCCTCTCGCGCGCGAATCCGCAGGTTGCCGCTCTTTCGACCATGAAAGAGCACTTGCACCATGTCGGGCAGACCCATCTCGCTGAGCGACCCGCTGACGCCGCGAGTCGCCCGCGGGGTCGCGCGCTGGTCGAGCAAGGCCCTCAGTTTCGCGACGAACACGTCGGCGTGGGCCGGCTTGTTCACGTAATCGAGCACGCCCAGATCGAGCGCCCGCTGCGCCACCGCCCGCTCTTGCCGTCGCGTGTACACGACCCACGGCAGATCTTTGCCCCACGCCTGCTTGCGCGCCTCCGCGAGCAGACCCAGGCCGTCGCTGCCGCCGAGCTCGACCTCGCCGACGACGAGATCGATGTCTCCCTCGGCCAGCACCTTCAGCGCCTGCTCGATGGTACGCGCCGTCTTCACGACGAAACCCTGCTCGATCATGCGGAGCTCGAGCACGGTCGTCTCCTCGGGATCCGCGTCGACCAGCAGCGCCAGCGACCGGTTCGCCAGGAGGCGCGCCTTCAAGTCTTCGCCCAGCATCGTGTGCCGGAAGAGGTCGACCAGGTTCGGATCGAAGATCGTCTTCTTGTACTTCGCGATCGCGTCGCACGCCTCCTGGGGCGCGAGGGCGTGGCGATACGGGTTGCGCGGGTTCTGCGTCAGGTCGGCGTACGTGTCGCAGATGGCCACCACGCGCGCGAAGAGCGGAATGTCCTTGCCGCTCGCCCCGTTCGGAAACCCCTTGCCGTCGTAGCGCTCGTACATCCGGTCGACGGCCTCCGTCGTCCCGGCCGCCATGTTCACGGCCTCGAGCAGCCGCGCCGGAACGCTGTGCGCCTTCTGGGCGGCCACTTTGTGGCCGTCGTACTCGCTGCAGTTGAGCGCCGTCAGGTGAAACTGCCCCATCTTGCCGAGGTCGTGCACCAACGCGGCCGCCACGAGCGCCGCGGTGCCCGCGGCGTCGAGCCCCATCTTCTCGGCCATCCGTCGAGCCAGGCGCGCCACCTCCGCCGAGTGCCCGCGCAGATCGACGCGCGAGGTCTCGAGCAGGCTGACCAGCACCTTGAGGAGCTCGAGGAAGGACGCGCTTGCCGCGGTCGGATCCGCCTTGGAGGTCTTCTTGCCCGACTTCGTCAGGTCATCGGCCGAGAAGACGCGCTCGCGATCGCGCGCCTTGGCCTCGTCACGTACGACCGACACTGCCACCGAGTCGTCGGTCACCAGGTTGCGCTGGTACACATCGCATCATCGCGTGAAACTGCGCGTGCGCCTGCCGGTCGAGGAGCGCGAACGCGTGGATGTCGCCTCCGTAGGCCTTCCCGATCATCGCCTTCACGGCGGCCGGGCGCGCGAGGATGGCCTTCACCTCGCGCGCACCCGAGGCGAGCTGTACCTCGCGCAGCGCCTCGAGGTCTCCCGGATCGCCCGTCACGACGCTGAGCACGTTGGCCGCAGCGTCGAAGACGACCGGGCAAACGCCGATGTTTTCGGCGAAGCGCTGCGGGATCATGTCGAGAAGCGCGCGGGGGATGTCGGCCTTCGAGAGCTTCTCGGTGGATATGAAATCGACGTGGTAGTGCGCCGCCAGGGACTTGAGCATGTCCGCTTCGGACACCAGCCCGAGCTCGAGAATGGCCTCTTCGGCGCGATCGCCGCTGCGCATCACCTGCGCGAAGACGGCTTCGACGTGCTCGCGTTTGAGCAGCTTGTCGCGCGCAAGGACGTCGCAGACCAGCTTCGTCTGGTTCTTGGCGATGACCGAATCGTGATGGGCTCCCGGAGGCACGTTCTTTTCCCCCGCCTCAATCCTATCAGGGCCACGCCCGCAGCGAGGCGCTCGTCATGCGACCGCCGCGAGGACCGTCTCGAGCCGCTCGCGATCGACGTTGCGGCCGGTCAAGACGACGACGAGATCGCCGCCGCGCAGCTCCTCGGGCAGCCCGCAGAGCACGGGGACCAGCGCCACCGCGGCGGTCCCCTCGAGCACGAGGCCCATCTCGCGATAGGCATGGGCCATCGCAGCCGCTATCTGCGCCTCGGTCGCGACCACCACGCCGGCGACCGCAGCGCGGGCGCGCGCGAACGCGTCTGGCGCGATTCCCCCCTCGAGCCCCTCGGCCAGCGTGCGGCCCCCGGTCGTGAGGCGCTCGACGGCGAACCCGCGCTGCAGCGACGTCGCCATCGCGCACGCCGCCTCGCTCTGCACCCCCCATACTCCGCGCTCGAGGGGCCCGTCCGGTTCGTCCGCCTCGGCCGCTTCCGCTTGCAAAGCCCACGAGAGGCCGGTGGCCAGTCCGCCGCCGCCGAAGGGCACGAGCATGCGCTCCGGCACGCCGCCGAGCCCGCGCACGATCTCGAACCCGAGCGAGGCCCCGTTGCCGAGCACCACGTTCATGTCGTCGTACGGCGACACGAACGTGCGGCCGTGCGCGGCGGCAATCTGCCTGGCGAGCGCCTCGGCGTCGTCGTAGTGGTCGCTCGGAGAGACGACGAGCTCCGCTCCCCAACCCGTCATCTTGTCGCGCTTTGCCTGCGCGGCGGTGCGGGGCACGACGATGGTCGCTGCGAGGCCGAGCGTGAGCGCCGCGTAGGCCACGCCCACCCCGTGGTTTCCGGCGCTCGCCGCGACGACGTGTCCGCGCGATTGGTCGGCGTCGAGCGCGACGAGGGCGCCCCGCACCTTGAAGCTGCCGGTCACCTGCAGCGCCTCGAGCGCCAACCACACACGGGTGGCACCCGTCGGGTCGGCGCGTGCGTCGAGCTCCGCGGCCCGTACGATGGGAACCGTGCGAAGCCGGGCGTCGGGAAAGCGCCTACCCAGGTACCTCACCGACTCGAGCGTGCCGCGGTCGGGCAACTGGATGGCCCCGTGCATTTCCCGCGGTGGAGTCGCCGGCAGGGTCGCGGCCACGCAGATCATGCCCTGGGTTACGGATGGCAAAGCCCCAACCGTTTAGCCCGACACGCGAAAGTTGCCCGACCCCGCGGACGAATGCCCGGCGGCTGGGGCCGACTGCATCCCGTTCCGGGCTGGAATCAGAAGGCCTTCTAGCCGCGGATGAGCCAGCGAAGGGGCCTGCGGTAGGTCGTGATCATGCGATCGGCCGGCACCTCGTGGCCGAGGCCCGGCGCGATCTTCACCCGGACGTGAATGCGGGCGTCTTTCAGCATGGCGCCGGCCCGCTTCGTGTTCTCGGCGACCTGGTCGTTTTCGCCGGTGATGAAGTACACCCTGCGGATTTTCGCGTGATTTTCCTCGAGGAGCTGCGGCGCGTCACCCCACCAGTACTTGTCGCTGGCCGCCAGGATGAGCCACCGGTTCCAGTGCGCGGGGTCCCTCAGGCCGACTTGCTGGGCGATGAACGCACCCTCGCTGAAGCCGATGAGCACGTCTCCCCGGGTGCGCACCCGGCCCTTGTACTTCTCTTTGAGCGCGGCCACCGCGGCGTCGATGATGCGGTGCGCAGTCTCGGCGTCGTTGTTCCACGTACGGCCGCCCGTCTCGGACGACACGGGCCCCTGGGGGCAAAGCACCCAGCCGAACTGGCTGGCGACTCGCGCCCACTTGCGGCAGTCCTCGAACGCGTTGCCGCCCCGCCCGTGCACGTAGAGCAGGATGGGGCGCAGCGATTTGGCGCGCGGCTTGTAGTAGTACGCGTCCGAGAAGCCTGGAACCTGAAGCGTCAGCGGATCGGGGGAAGCTGCTTGCTCCTTGGCCTCGGCGGTGGTCGCCTGCGCGAGGAGCGCGCCGGCGGTGAGGACGAAGGTCGCCAGCGCGACCACCAGGGCAGAATGAAGACGGCGCATCACGGGACTCAATACTGAATATTGCAACCGCGCCCGCCAGGCAAGCGCATACCCCGGACCCCAGCGGTGCTATTGAGAGGAGCGGGAAGGGGTCCGGTCCTCCCATGCCAGACGCGCCGATCGTTTACGCCACACGTCGCTCCATGCTCGCGCTCGCGCAATGCCGGGCGTTCGTCGCGCGCCTATGCGCCTTGACGCCCTCTCTCGAGACCCGCGAGCTTCAAGTCGTCACTTCGGGCGATCGCCTTCAGGACACGCCGCCGGGCGAATCGCCGGCAGGGGGCAAAGGCCTCTTCGTCAAGGAAATCGAGGAAGCGCTCCTCGATCGCCGGGCCGACTTCGCCGTGCATTCCATCAAGGACATGCCGGCGGAGCTGCCCGAGGGGCTGGCCATTGGCTGCATTCCCGCGCGCGAAGACCCGCGCGACGTCCTCGTGGCACCGCGACACGGCACCCTCGAAGCGTTGCCCCGCGGGGCACGCGTCGGTACCTCGAGCCTGCGCCGCGCGGTGGCGCTCCGAGCCCAGAGGCCCGATTTGCAGATCGTCTCTCTTCGCGGCAACGTCGACACGCGCCTTCGCAAGGTCGAAGCCGGAGAGTGCGAAGCGATTGTCCTCGCCCGCGCGGGACTGATTCGCCTGGGCTTCGAGGAGCGCTCCACCGAGGTGCTTTCGTGCGACAAGTCACTCCCGGCCCCCGGCCAGGGCGCCCTGGGCATCGAGTGCCGCAAGGACGATGCCGCGATGCTCGTTATTCTCGCGCGGCTGCACGACTTCGACACGGCACGATGCGTAATGGCCGAGCGCGGCGTCTTGCTGGGAGTCGGCGGCGACTGCCGGACGCCCCTGGGCGTCCACGCCGAGCGCGACGGGCGCCTGCTCCGACTGCGTGCCTTCATCGCCCACCCCGACGGCTCCGAGCTGCGAACGGCCGACGAGAAGCTCCCCTGGCCCGAAACCGACGAGCGGGCGCACGCCGCCGGCCTCGAGGTGGGCCGCGCGCTAATCACGTAGGCCGCCTGAATGGGCGCCTGAGCGCCTGAGCGCGGGGGACCCCATCCGGTATGGCGGAACGCGTCAGTTCTGCATTAGCAAGAAATAACGCATTCTCCGCTAGAGCAGTTTACGATGGGTCTTCATGGGACTGGAGGCGCAATGCACGGTCCGGGTCGGCCGTAAGATATCCGCCGGTATTGCCCATCTCGAGGGCGAGCGGCTGCTCTTCCGCGGCGATTTCCGCCTCGACATTCCGTTCGAGTCGATGCGCGAGATCGCGACCGATGCCGGTTCGCTCGTAATCAAGACGCACGACCAAGAGGCTCGGTTCGAGCTCGGGGCCGCCGTGGCCGACCGGTGGATGAGGCTCATCAAAGAACCGAAAACCCTGTTCGAGAAACTCGAGGTCGGCCCCACCTCGCGGGTGGCGGTCGTCGACGTCCTCGATGCCGTCTTCCTCACGGCGCTCCGCGAGCGGACGGCCGGTGTGGCCGAAGGGCGGGTACCCGAGGGGGCGCCCATCATCTTTTTTGGGGCCGAAACGAAAGACGCTCTGCGCAAGATTCTCCTGCTGCGGGCGCGCATGATCGATTCCGGTGTCCTGTGGATTGTGCGTCCCAAAGGGAGCAAGGCCATCTCGGAGCTCGACGTGATCGAGGCCATTCGGAGCTCGGGTCTGATCGATACGAAAGTGGTCGCATTCTCCAAGACCCACACGGCTCACAAGTGCATCATCCCCGAAGAGCTGCGCGGAAAGGCGATTCCGCGACCTCCCATCGTGTCGATTCCGCCCTCGGCGCCCGCGCTCGGCAACGGGATAGGCCAGGCGAAAGCCAAGCCGGCGAAGGCATCGAAGCCCCCCGCGCGCTCGGGCACGGGTCGCCCGGCCGTGCGCGCCGTCGCCAAGAAGAACAGCGCCGGCAAGAGCCCCGCAAAAAAGAAGAAGCGGTAGCGCCGCTTAGTTCGGCAGCCTCTCGTCCTCGTCCTCGGGCTCCCGCCCCTCCGGCGCGGCGAGGTTCTCCCTCTCGGCGGCGATCTCCTGCAAGTCGAAGAGGAACCGCACCGTTGCCGCGAGCTCACCGGCGTCTTCGTGCGCCGCCGCGCGCGCTTTCAGGTTCGTCGTCGGCGCATGGAGCAGCTTGTTTACGGCGCTCTCCATCATCTGCACGAGCGCGGCGCGGTCTCCTTCGGCGAGGTGCTTGAGCCGACCTCCGAGCGACCGCTCGAGCTCGGCGAGCAGCACGGCCCGCGCCTTCAGCCGCATCGCGACGACCGTGGGCTGCACCTCCAGCCCGCGCGTCCACGCGAGGAACTGCGCGAGCTCGTCGCCGACGATCTTCTCGGCAGCTTCTACCTCGGCGTGGCGCGCTTTCAGTCCGCGAGCCACTTCTTGCTCCAGATCGTCCACGTTGAAGACGTACACGTTGTCGATGCGGTGCACCTCCGGCTCGACGTTGCGCGGTACCGCGATGTCCACGAAGAGCAGCGTGCGGCCCTTCCGCGCCCGCATGGCGCGCTTGACCATCTCGCGCGTCACGACGGGCGTGCGGCTGGCCGTGCTCGCGACGACGACGTCGGCGACGGCGAGCTCCTGCTCGAGCTCGTCCCAGGGCACGGCCGAAGCGTGCATCTCGCCGGCGAGGGCGGCGGCGCGGTCGAAGCTGCGGTTGCAGATACGGAGCGCCCGCGCGTCCTTGCCCAGACTGCGCGCCGCGGCTTCGGCCATCTCCCCCGCCCCGAGCATCAACACCACCCGGTCGCCTACGTTTTCGAAGATGCGCCGCGCGAGGTCCACCGCGACGCTCGAGATGCTCACGGAACCCGCGCCGATGGCGGTCTCGGTCCGCACCCGCTTGGCCGCACCGAACGCTCGGCTGACGCATCGGCCGAGGGTGCCCTTCAGCGTGCCGGCGGCGAGCGCCGCGTCGTAGGCTTGCTTCATTTGCCCCAGGATCTGCGGCTCCCCCAGGACCATCGAATCGAGGCTCGCCGCGACGCGGAACAGGTGCGTCACGGCCGCTTCGCCCTGTTTCTCGTAGAGGTACGGCTCGAGCTCGGCGGGGTCCGCGACGCCGCCATGGCGCGCCAGCTCGTCGCGGATCGCGCGGCTCGCCCCGCCCGCGCCGCCTTTGGACGCCAGCGCGACCACCTCGACGCGGTTGCACGTGGACAGGAACATGGACTCGACGATCTCGCGCCGGGCCGCCAGCCTCTCGAGGACGACCGCGAGGCCGTCCGCGGCGACCGTGAGGCGCTCGCGAACCTCGATGGGCGCCGTGCGGTGCGACAGACCGACGACGACGATCAAGGACCCCCCAGGGCCACCGGTCCACTCGCCACTGCGTCTCGCACCAGGTAGAGGACCAGCACGAGCACGGTGAACCCGAACCCGGCGATTGTCCCGTACGCCGCGCGCCGCCCGCGCCACCCTGCGGCCGCGCGCAAGAGGAGCACGAGTCCGAAGAGACCCCACGAGACATAGCCGAACGCGGCCCGCGCGATCTCGGCGGCGCCGCCGGCCTCGACCTCGCGAGCCCAGAGCGTGCCGGTGAGCACGCCGATGGTCAGCAGCGGGAATCCGGCGACGAGGAAGCGATGCTCCGCCCGATCGAGCGCGTCGAGCGCGGGCAGCCGCTGGAAGAGGCCCTCGAGCTTTTTCTGCTTGAGGCGCCGCTCCTGAACGAGGTACGCAACGGCGGCGGCGAAGGCGAGGGTGAAGAGCGCCACGCCGAGCAGGTTGGCCGCTACGTGAAACGGGAGGATCGCGCTGCGCAGGCGCGGCGCGTCGCTCGAGCCCAGCCCGGCGCCGACGAAGCGGGACGCCAGGAGAAAGGTGAGCGCCAGCGGCGCGACGAAGGCACCGACGACGTCGATGCGGAAGCGCCCGCGCGCCACGACGTACGCACCGGCCGCGAGCATCGAGACGATGCTCATCGCAAAGTGAATGCCCTGGACGGGGCAGACGTGGAGCACGAGGGACGAGACGACGATCTGCGTCGCGTGCAGCGGTACGCCGATCGCGACGAGGCGGGGGGCCCAACGCGCGGCGCGTTCGGCGCGCCCCAGAAGAAATGCCACGAAGAGGACGCAAGCCGCCGCGTAGACGGCGGCGGTCGCCGCGAAGAGCAGGTCGGCTAGCGCAGGGTTCAAGGGGGGATCCTGGGAGGGCGCCGTGCTCGATCAGGCGATGGGCCGGCCGAGAGCGTGCCCCAATCGTGCTACGCAGCGGCGCAGTTGGCCAGCTCGGCCCGCACCGACGCGACCTTTCAAAGGTTTTTCGCGAGAAAACGGGCGAGGAGGTCTTCGTCGGTCTTGGGGTCGACCCCTGCAGCCCCACCGGCCGCACTGGCCCCAGCCCTGCCGCCTCGGGCCCTCTTGCGCGCCTCGGAGCCTACGTGCTCGGCGAACGTCCCGACGGGAATGCCGAGCCAGCCCGGCTCGACGTCGTACGCCGCCTCGCCGAGGAGAATGGAGGTTTCGACGATTTCGGCCCCGAGCTGCTCCAGGTACGTGCGCGCCTTGACGCGGCCGACGAGCTCGTGGCCATCTCCGGCGCCGCTCACCTCGCGAAGGACGCGCACCGCCTCCACCATTCGGTAGCGCCGGCCCTCGGCGACAATCGTCAGCTCGCCGTCCTCGAGCTCGACCGAGCCGTCGACGATCCATTGGTCGAGCGCCGCCTGCGGGAAGAAGACGCGGTTTGCCATGCGCGGGCCAGAACGACAGGCTACACCGCATCGGAACACATGGGAGGACTCTTCGGAACCGGAGAAGGGCAATCCGCCCTCGCCGACGCCGCGGCGCCCTTGGTCCTCGAGACGGTGACTCGCATTCAAGAGCTCGGCGGCGCTCCCGACCGTGCCGACAGGGTCGCCGAGCTACGAGCCCAGTTCGAGGCTCGTACGGGGGCGTTCGTCTCCGAGGACCCCTGGTTCGAGGAGCGCAGCCGTGCGTTCTGGTGCGATGCGGTAACGCGGGCCGCCTTCGGCCGAGAGGTCGAGCGCCAGCTCTCCGAGGCGGAGCGCGGATGGCTCGGCCCGCTCGAGCGCTCCCACAGGGGGCTGTTCCTCGCCCCCGCCGACAGCACGAACGCTCTCGTCGACGTCTGGAGCGGCGCCGAATTCGCGATCACGCTGCTCGACGACGAGTCCCTGGCGGAGCTCTCCGCGGGCAGCGGGCAGCTCTTCGACGCGCGCGTAGTCGTCTCCGGCGACGCGGGCACGGTCGCCCTCCTGCCCGGCGCGGTGTTCCACCCGCGCGAAGCGACGACGCCCATCCACACGGTCCTGGCCGCGGCACGCGAGCAGGAGCTCTCCACGGTCGACACGCTCGACGCCCTCCTCCGCATGGAGCACGCCCTGCGTTCGCTGTCGCGCGTGAAGCCGGCGTACGCGTATCGTCCGGGGGCGCTGTCTCCCGTCACGCGGGCCGCGCAGCCCGACGCCGAGGAAGGGCACGGCTTGCAACACGCGGCGGATCGCCTGCGCCGCATCGCCAAGGGGCCTTCGTAGTCGCCATGCCTCTGCCGCCGGCCTTCGAAGCCCGCCTGGTCGGCGCCCGCCGGTTGTCGCCCAGCGTGCGCGAGCTCGGGTTCGAGCGCCTCGATCGCCAACCGATGGCCTTCGATCCCGGGCAATGGGTCAACGCGTTCCTGCCCACGGCCGGCGAGGCGGCGAGCCCCGGGGGACCGCTCAAGCGCTCGTACTCGATTGCCTCGGCGCCGGACGGCTCGGCGCGCTTCGAGATTGCCGTCACGCGCGTGCAGAACGGGCCGGGGTCCACGTGGCTGCACGCCGTCGAAGAGGGGACGACGCTGACGTTCATGGGGCCGCAGGGATTCTTCACGCGCGCGCCCTCGAGCGCGGCGCCGTCGCTGATGATCGCGACGGGAACGGGAGTCACGCCGCTTCGAAGCATGCTGCGCGCGGCGCTTGCCGCGGGGTCGCGCGCGCCGATGTGGGTCCTGCTCGGGGTCCGGCACGAGGAGGACGTTCTCTACGCCGAGGAGCTCGCGGGAATCGTCCGCGAGCATCCCAACGTGCGCTTCGAGCCGAGCCTCTCGCAGCCGCGAGGCCCATGGGAGGGACGCCGCGGGTACGTGCAGACGCACGTGCCGGAGCTGTGGAGCGCGCTCTCGGGGATGGGGCCGGAGCCGCCGCACGCGTACATATGTGGGCTCGAACGGATGGTGGGGTCGGTGCGCGAGATGCTTCGGAAGGACATGGGGCTTCCGCGGCAGCAGGTGCACGCGGAGCGGTATGACTAGGTCGTTTTCCGGGGTGCGATCACCTTCACCAGCCCATGGCACTTCGCACGGCGGTATCGAGCTCGCGCGCCATGCGCGCATGCGTACGCATGCTCGGGTGCCAATCGCAGCCGTACCCGCTCTCCGCCGTTTGGGCGGCGAACTCGAGATAGCGAACGCGCGTGTCGCCTTCTCGGCGAAGGGCGTCCACCGTGCCGCGCACGTCGCGTTGGGCCGTGCTGAGCGCCTTGCGGCCCGCGGGCCACTTGTCGGTGAGCATCGGGCCGACGGTGCAAAAGAGAGTGGCCTTCGGATAGCGCGCGCGCACGTCCCGAACGAACCCTGCGTACGCGGCGGCAAACGGCGCGACGTCCTTCACCCCGGGCGCGAAGTCGTTCGTCCCGAGGTTGATGACCACCACGTCGGGCGCCGGCCCCGCAAAGTCCCAGACGCTGCCGGGACGCTCGGGAAGGATGCGCGTCCAGAGAACGGGCATCACGACGGTGTCGGTGTCGCTCCCGCGGTTGCTGAAGACTCCCTTGCCCGACCAGGCGATCGTCACGAGATCGGCCCCCAGCCCGCGCGCCGCGATCGCCTCGTACGTGAGGTAATGGTTCTCGGTGTCCGGACTGAAATGGCAGGAGGCGTCGGAGCCCTCGTCTCCGTAGCCGGCCGAAATCGAGTCGCCGATCACCTCGATCCTGCGGGCGGCACGCGGTGGCGGGGCCACGAGAGCGCCGCCCGGCCCGAGACGAAACCCGAAGAAGGTGGTTTCGCCCTGGCTGGCTTCCGTGAGCCGGTGGAGCCTCACCTCGTGCGTGCCGGGTGCGAGCCCTGCGGCGAGCTCGTAGCGGTGGCGACCGGGTGAGGCGACGAGCTTGTTCCCGAGAACGCTGCCGTCGATGACGACCGCGAAACGGTCGTTGCCGGTCGGGTCGTCGAGCTCGACGCTCACCGACGTTCCCGAAAACCGCGCCACGAGCTCCGAGCCGGACCAAGCGAACCGCCAGGCAGCGGGATCGCTGCGATCGAATCGCCCGACCGCCTCGACATCGGCGAGCACGGGCGAGTCGGCGTTGGCGCCGGCGATCGCCGCCGAACGGGGCGGCCCGGACGCGTGCGGCGTGCTCGGCGCGCACCCGAGCGCCAGCCAGACGAGCGACGCCCATGCGAACGGGCGCCGCCTCACAAGCAGGTGAGACCGCCGAGCGCCTTCACCGTGTCGCTGAGGCAGAAGTTGTAGGCGCCGAGGGTGCAGCAGTTCGGGTTCGTGGTGTCGCTCGCGCAGTCCGAAGCCCGGGTGCACACGTGGAAGATGTCGCTCGCCTGGCAGGTGTACTGGAAGTTGGTGGTGCACGTGGCCGCGCACTGGGTCGACAGCGACTGCGTCGTGCAGGTGGGAAACGTTCCGCCGTTCACCACGAGAGTGGCGCAGCAGTTCGGCGCGCTGACGGGGCATTCGCTCGGCCCCGCGCAGGCGAGCGAATCGCCCGGGCTGCACGACGGCGCGCAGGCCGAGGCCCCCGAGTCGAGCTCGAAGCAGCATGCGTTGCCGTTGCCGCAGGGCACCTTCGGACAGATGCCGGCGTCACCGCCCCCGGAGGTGGACCCGCCCGAGCTGCTGCCGCTGCCCCCCGAGCTGCTCGTGCTTCCCGAGCTGCTCGTGCTTCCCGAGCTGCTCGTGCTCCCCGAGCTGCTCGTGCTCCCCGAGCCGCTGCCCGTCCCCGAGCTGCTCGTGCTCCCCGAGCTGCTCGTGCCCGAGCTGCTGCCGCTCGTGGAGCCTCCGGAGGTCGCGTCGCTTCCGGAGTCGCCGGAGTCGATCGCCGTGCTGCTGCCGCAGCCCGCCTGCGCGACGGCCGCGAGTGCAACGGCGAGAGCTGCGCAAGCGCCGTAGACGAAGCGTCGGTCTTTCATGAGTGGCGCGCAGCTTAGCCCGATTCGGATACCTGCGCACCACCTCGGCTAGTCGTCAGTATCCCTTGCGCGCGACGGCGAGGTCGTCGTGCTCGATCTCCTGCCGAGCCTGCGTCACGAGGCAGGTCGCCGAATCCTTGCGCACGGCGACGACGCGGAGCTCCCCGACGACCTCGTCGGGATAGTTCTGCTCGTCCTTGTGCGCGCCGGGTGTTTTTTCCATCGGCGGCATCGGCTTCTCGTCATCGGTCGACACGCGCCAGCCGGCCGTGGGCGTGACCAGCGTCTGGCGCCAGGCGTCGCCCCGCCGCACGATGAACAGACGGTTGCCGGGCTTCAGGCCCGCATCTTCGCCCTTGTCGATGAAGACCACCTGGTTCTGCCCCCAGAACACGTTCGGATAGATGCTCGCCAGCACGTGCGCCTGCACCTCGGCGTCGTTGCGCCGCGGGGCGACGACGTCGAAGCGGCGGGCGAGCGGACCGATCTTCGCCCCTCGCTCGATCGGGTTGAGCGACTCGATCACCTTCGCGCGCGCGATCCGATCCTGCGCGTTCCACTGGTCGACGCGCACGGTGCCGCTGATCTGCACGACGGTTCCCGCGGCCGAGACGTGAAGCGGCCGGAACACGGTCAGCTCCTGGCCGATGTGCACGTCGTGGCCGGGGTCGACGTGAAGGTACGTCTCGTCGAGCTCGGTCAGGAAGATCTTGTCCTGGGGCGAGCCCGTCACGTCGCCCCAGACCTCGTCGGAGGCTTCGCGAATCCACCCCTGGTCTCGCAAAAAAACGGTGCCCTGGGCCACCTGGCGACGCCGGTCCACCAAGTTCATCCCGCCCCCGGTGTACGGCAGCGGTGTGGTGGAACGGGCCGCTGCGGCTCCCGCGGTGCCTTCTCCCCCGCCCCCCGCGTTTTCCTTCAGGCGGATCTCGTCGCCCGGGTAGATCCAGTTCGGATTCTTGATCTGCGGGTTATAGGACCAGACGCGCGGCCACTGGTACGGGTTCTGGAAATAGAAGCCGCAGAGCCCCCATAGGGTGTCGCCCCGGCGCACGAGGTGCGATCCGGGAACCTCGCCCCCGCTGTACGTCACGCCTCCCCCGGCCCCCCGGAGGAAAACGGGGCCGCTTTCGTCTCCGTGCACGGCCCCGCCGGCACCGCCGCGCGAGCCCAGGTCGAACGAATCCTCTTCGTCGCCCGTCACCGGGTGAGCGCTCGATTCGGTGGCGTTTCCCCCGCCGATGGTTCCGTTGGACGACTGCGGGTTGCCGTAGGCGCCGGACTGCCCGCCTCCAGGCACGTAAAGCGAAGGGACACCGGGCCCGGGCGCCGACGGCGCAGGGGAGCCCGCGGCGGCTCCGCCTGCGGGTGCAGGTCCGGCCTGCCCCCACGCGCACAGGGGCGCGACCAGGCAGGCGACACCCACGGTCCCCTGGAGCGCGAAACGAGCCACTTGCCTGCGAGCATGCCTCATCGGGAATCCTCTGATGCCGGTCCAAGCGGCGCGGCGGGGGGGACGGTGACGGGCGGAATGCGGCGTGCCGCTTCGCTTCGTGGAAACTGCTCGATCAGCCGGTCAAACCAGGTCTTGGCCTTCGCTGGATTGCCGAGCTTCTGGCTGCACATCCCGAGCTTGAGGAGCGCATCGGGCACTTTGTTGCCCGCCGGGTAGCGCGTGACCGTGCCCTCGAACTGCTCGGAGGCGCGGGCCCAATCGCCCTTGGCGAAGTAGCACTCGCCGCGCCAATACATCGCGTTGTCCGCGTAGGGGTGATCGGGCCATTTGACGAGAAACGCCGCCAGGGCGTCGAGAGCCTTGTCGTACTGACGCGCGTTGACCAGCGAGATGGCCGCGTCGTAAGCGCGCTTGGCCTCGGGATCGAGCGCGTTCGAGCGCGCCCCGGCCGCCCCCGCCGACGTACCGGTGCTCTCCGGGGGGAGCGTCTGGGCGGCGCCGTCGTCCGGAACCGACTCTTGCACCTGATCCTGGCCGCGCATGCCATAGCGACCCGACCGCCACGAGCCGATGACGCGAATGCTCGGGCGCGGCGTCTTGTCCTCGGTGTCCGGGATTTCGTCGATTGCGTCGGAGGGGTTGTCCAGGGAGCGCACGTCGACGGGGGGAGGTGCAGGCGCGGCGGAGGGGGGCGGGGAAACGCGTGGCCTCCCCTCGGCGGCGGCTTCGGGGTGCAGCGCCCGCTCGTTGGCGCGGTCGCGGTCGACCTGCAAGCGCTCGATCTCCTCGCGCATGTCGTCGAGGTGCCGTTCCTCTGCGGAACGCGCGCAAGCGCCGCAGAAAACGCCCACGAGGAGCGCTACGCCAACGAGAGTGGCCAGCGAGGGTCTCATCCGAGCCACGGGGTTCAAATGTATTGCGTGCCCGGGAACAGGGCCAATTTCGCTGCGGCATCTTTACGGATCGGGATTTCCTGCGGGAGGATTTCCGCGTACTCGTGCCGACGCCCGCCCGAAAGCTGGATCTTCGCAAGACTCTCTTTCTCTTGCCGAACATCATCACGCTCACGAGCATTTTCTGCGGGTTCGACTCGATCCGCATCAGCTCGACCGCGCAAGGCGACGACGACTACTACAGGGCATCGCTCCTGCTCGTATTCGCGCTCTTCTTCGACATGCTCGACGGCCGCGTCGCCCGGCTCACCAAGACCCAGAGCGCCTTCGGGCTGCAGATTGACTCGCTCGCCGACGTCATCTCCTTCGGCGTCGCGCCGGCGATCCTCGTCTTCAAGTGGTCGCTCTGGCAAAGGCCGACGGCCGGGCTGGTCGCCTCGTTCGTGTTCGCCGCCGCCGGCGCCGTTCGCCTGGCGCGCTTCAACGTCCTCTCGATGGGGGAAAAGGGCGCCCCCACCAAACCGGGGAAGTACATCGTCGGCCTGCCGGTACCCGGCGCAGCCGGCATCTTGATCTCGCTGGTGCTGGCCAACCACGCGATGGGCGACGAGCTTCGCCTGCATGGGCCGAAGTACGTCTGGGCGATGGTCGCGCTCACGGTGTTTCTCTCGTTCCTGATGGTCTCGACGATCAAGTTCCGGAGCTTCAAGGACCTGCGGCTCAACCTCCGCACCTTCTTGCTCGTCGCCTTCGCCGTCGGGTCGAGCGCGATCGTGAGCCTGCAGACGCGGCCCGCGTTCGTCCTCGTGTGGCTGCTGACGTGCTACGTCGTCATCGGCCTGGTCGAGAGCGTGCTCAGCTTGTCGAGGCGCGCCCGGCGGCACGAGCCGCGCCGCAGCCTGCCCCCGGTCGGCTAAGACGGAGGCCCATGATCGACGACCTGTACGTCCTGCGCGATCGCGCTCGGGCGGCGGCGTCGCGCGGCGACCTGGACGCGGCCTCGAGCGCGCTCCTGGCGGCGGCATCGCAAACCCACGTGGCCGAGCACGACTACGCCGCCGTGTTGCGCCCGCTGGAAGACATTCTGGCCAGGCTGGGGGATGCGCGCGGAGCCATGACCGTGATCGCCTATCTCGCGTCGGGCGATGCGGGGGCGTGGAGGCGCGCCGAGGGCCTCGCCGAGCGGGTCCCCCCGGTCGATCGCGCGCGCATGCTCGCGGCGCAGGGTCGCATGAGCGACGCCGCCCGCGAGATGGAGAACGCCGGTCTGGTGGCCGCTGCGGCCATCTTCCGCGAGAAGGCCAGGGACTGGACTTCGGCCCGGGCCCTGTGGTCCCGGCTGGCGCACGTGACCGAGCGCGGCGACGACGCCTACGTGGCAGCGCTCCTGCGGCTGAACCTGGCGCGCTGCGCGCGGCAGTGCGGCGACGCCGGTCAGGCCCGAGAGGCGACCGTGGCGAGCGTGCGACTGCTCGAAGAAGCGGCCGACCACTTCGAGTCCGTCGGCCAGCGCGAGCGGGCGTTCGACTGCTTTCAGGTGCTCGTCCAGATCGGGCGCGAGAGCGGCGCCTTCGAGGACGTGCTCGAGGGCTTCGTCAATTGCATCCGCATTCTGCGCGAAGACCACCTGAGGTACTTCGCGCTCGAGTACTTCGAGGAGTCGATCGCCGCGGCCACCGAGCGCGCCGAGACCAGCGCTGCCGCTACGCTCGCTCGGGAGGCCGCCGAGTACGCGCGCTCGCTGGGTCTCGCGGCGGCGGCCTCGGGGTACGCCGTTCGCCAGGCCGAGCTGTGGAGGTCCGTCGCGCGCCAGCAACTGAGCCGTGGAGCGCCGCCCGAGATCGCGGAGAACGCGCTGCTCGCCGCCATTCTGGCGTTCGGCGAGGTCGGTCAATACGCGCGTGTCGGCGAGCTGTATACGGAGCTCGGGTGCCTCGACCTCGAGCCCAGCCGCCGCGAGCACTACGCGCGCGCGGCCGCGCGCTACCGAGAGGTGCGCGACGAGACGCTAGAGACCGCGAGCTCGCTGCAGCATTCCCTGCGGCAGGACTCGCATTTCACCCAGGTCTGGCACGTGGACGTCCTCGAATGGGAACAAAAGGGGAGCGCCGCCGAGGCCTGCGCCGAAGTGCTGCTCGACAAGCGCTGGCCCGATCTCATCCGCCGCAAAGCGATGCTCGCCCGGCTGACGGCCCTCCCGGTGGAAGCCTCGCCCGACGACGGGAGCAGCGCCGCGGTCGACGCGCGTGTGAAGCTGACCGAGCTCCTGGCGCAGCTGCAGCTCTATTCGGTGCTCTCGCCGCTCGAGAAGCTCTTCGGGCGGCCGGAGCGTCGCGTGAAGATCGCGGTGCTGGCGGCCATGCAGACCCTGTTCTTCAAGCGAAGCTTCGTGACGGTTCGCGCGGGAATTCGGGACCCGAATCCTGCCGTCGTCGAACAAGCCTGCAAAGCCGTGGAGGCGCTCTACTTCCAGCACGCGGTCGACCCGCTCAGCCGCATCTTGCGCGATTCTCCCGAGCCGGCGCCGAGAGCGTCGGCGCTGCGGGCGTTGGCGCGAATCGACACGCTCGAAGCGGCGGAGATCCTGCTCGGCGTCCTCGAGCACGGCGCCCCGGCCGATCGCCAGGCCGCGGTCACCGCGCTGAAGAGCGGCCGCGGCGTCAAGTTCGCCGAGCTGGCGCGCGCCGCCCTACCGACGGCGCAGGGCGCCTTTCAGGCGACTCTGCGCGAGGTGCTCGCGGCGAGGGGACTCGCGGCGTAGTTCGCACGCCCGAGGGGCTTCGCTCTCGGCTTCGGCGGATGTCGCACGCTCAAACCACGACCCTTGGCGTCTTTGGGGCTTGGCGGCTCTCCTCTCCTTAAGCGCCGACCAGCTGGCGCAGCTTGACGATGCTCTCGGTCTCTCCGAGCACGATGAGCGTGGTCCCCTCGGCGATCAGGTGCTCCGGATCGGGGTTGTACGTGAACGTGCGGTCGCTCTCGCGCACGGCGACGACGAGCGCCCGCGTCGCCTTGCGGATCGGCGTGTCCTTGAGCGCGCGTCCGAGAAAGGGGGAGCCTGTCGGAACGACCACCTCCTCGAGGCGGAGGTTGCGGTCCTTGTCGCGCAGCATCTGGTCCAAGAACTCGTTCACCTCGGGCCGAATCAGCTCGCTGGCGAGGCGTCGCGCGCCAATCATCGTGGGATTGACGATCGCGGTCGCGCCGGCCTTCAGTATCTTCGGCGCGGCCTCGTCCTCGACGACTTTGCTCACGATGCGGGCCTGCGCATTCAAGCTGCGCGCGCTCAGCGTCACGTACAGGTTGTCCTTGTCGTGCGTGAGCGCCGCGACCACCCCCCGCGCGCGCTCGACCCCGGCCGCGAGCAGCACGTGGTCCATGGTGGCGTCCCCGCGAACGTAGAGCATCTTGCCGCCGCAGATCTCGCCGGAGACCTGCTGGAGCGTGTCCTCGCTCACGTCGATCGCCACGAAGGGCGTCTGCGTCACCATCAGCTCCTCGATGACGTGCTTGCCGGTGCCGCCCGCGCCGGCCACGACGATGTGCTCACGCAGCTTCGCGATGTCTCCCTGCATGCGCCGCCTCCGTAACGCAAGACCGATGCTCCCCTCGACGAGAAGCGCCGTGAGATTCGACTGCATGTACGCCAGCACGCCGACGCCGCTGATGATGAGCCCCACCGTCAGCGGGCGCGCCCCGGGCACCTGGCCCATCTCCCGCAGCTCGTAGAAGCCCACGGTCGATATCGTGATGATCGTCATGTACGCGCAGTCGGCCGCTCTCCACCGGCCGTGGCCGAGGCTCCAATAACCGAGCGTGCCGATCGCCACGAGGACGGCGAACCCGGCGAGTGCCGCACCCAGGCGACGGAGAGACGCGCTCACTTGGGCACGAGACTATCGCCTCGTGTATTCTCACGCTCCGTGATCTGGCGCCTCGCGAAGGCTCGCGTCCTCGGCACCGCGGCTGCGGCCATTCTCGGGTGCGTCTCCCTCGCTTGCCAACCGACCACGATCGTCGAGGCCGAACGGCGCGGAGAGGTCGCGTGGCTCGACCAGAATGGCACGCCCGCTGCGGTCGCGGCGCTCGGTCGCCTCGCCGACAGGAGCCCGAGGGCCGTCTCGGCGCTCGAGGCGCGCTCGGCGTTCGACATGCAGGCGTTCCGCGCCGCCTGGTTCGGCGCCCTGCGAGGCGCGCCGTGGGCCACCGAGATGCTCCACGCCGGCCTGGGCGACCCCGAACGCGCGGATCTCGCCGCGAGCGGTATGGACCGACACGACGCGCGCCTGGCCATGTTCCTCGGCGACCTGGAGGCCGCGCTCGTGCGGCTCTCGGCGACCACGAAGAACCGCAACGTGTCGAGCGCGATGGCCAGCGTCGGAGCGGTGGCTCGCGACGCCATCGAGCGGCGGCTGGTCGACGCATCGACGAGAGCGGCGATGTGCCGCGGCCTCGCGTCCAAGGACGCCGACGGCGACGCGCACCGCGTCCTCTTCGGAGCCCCGGAGAGCGCGCGCGACTCGCCCGCATGCGTCGACGCCGTGGTTCGAATCGCTGCGGACGACGACGCAGCGCTCGGGTGGTTGGCCGAGCAAGGCGAGCCCGGCATTCTCGGCGCGGCCGGCAAGGAGGACGTCCTCACCTGCGCCCGTCTGCACGTCGCGTGGACCAAGGCCCTGACGACGCGCGGCAAGAACACGTATTCGGCCCTCACCGTGCCGCTGGGTTACGCCGTCAAGCGCTGCCCCGCCGAGATGGACGGGGTCCTGGCCGATGCGATCGCGCACCTCCCTGCCACGCACACCGTCGTCGTCGACGCGGTCGACCCGTTCGACCGGTACGACGGCTTGCTTCACGCCACGTGCGCGGCGCTGCCGATGGTCGCCGGCGGGGGAGACTCACCGAGAGTGAAGGAGCGCGCGAACGACACCCTGACGCACGGGTGCCGAGCGCCGGGGTGATTGGAAAACGGCGAGCCTACTGCGGGCGAAGGAGACGAATGCGCCGCGCGTAGTACTCCGAGACGGGGCCCATGAGGGTTGGATTGGCCGGATTGTACTGCACGACCGGATCGGTATTGGTGATGGCTTCGTCGGTCACCGAGGCCGCGCTGAACCCGGGCCCGTAGAGATACGTGGTCAAGAAGTCGAAGCCCTGGACCCCCGATTGACTCGGCGGCGGGTTGTACGGATTGGGCACGTTGCTCGCGTTCGACGAGGGACAGAACTGGCAGGGGTACTTCCAGTTGGACGCGTGCGCCGTGACGAACGCGCTCGCGAACGCCTCCTCGATCTCGGGGCTCTGATCGCCGATCGTCCACGGCGTGGCAGAAGAAGGCATCGCCACGTTCTCCGGCTGATGCACGCTCGAGTGCCAGTCCCCGGCGACGATCGTCGGCCCGGTCGAAAGCTTCTTCACCCATTCGATCGTCCGCTGCGCCTGCAAGTTCTGCTCGTCGCGCCAGCCGTTCGTGCCGGGGGAAGGCTCATCGGGCCAGACCGTCTTCTTGCTGTAGTTTCCGACGTATGGAAGGCCGCCGCGCAGCAGGGGCGAGGTGAAGTAGCCGCAGAAGACGTCGAGCGTCTTCGTCGTGTCCAACGGATCGGGCAGCACTTTGGCGTGCAGGACGGCGCGCCGGTATCCGGTGCTCGGCAGCCAGAAGGCGTCGGTCGCGTCCGAGCCGTCCTTGTTCTTCGCAAACGGGAACTTCGAAGCCAGGATGACCGGGTTCGCCCCGTTGAACGCGAGGGGGTAGAGCGTGTTCAGGGTGCAGTTGGCCTTCATCTGCGCGTACGACTGAAACGAGAGGATGTCGTAGACCATGCAGTCGAAGCACGCGGGGTAGTTCCCGAGGAGCGGAATGAACGGCCCGACGCAGCTGCTCGAGAGGCACGAGGACGGAGTGCAAACCGTCGACGAGGGGCACGAGAGCTCAGCGGGAAGCTGCCCCGATTCGGAGCCGGGGCTCGTGTCGCACGTGCTCAGCCCGCACTGATAGGCGGCGTCGAAATCCATCAGCGGAACGCTGCCTGCGCAGGGAGGGCTGGCGAGCGTCGCCGGGGGCGTCTTTCCGTTCCAGTCGGTCGGATCGGTCGGCGGCGTACCGGGCTGCGAGATCGGGTTGTAGACGTGGGTCAACCCTGCCGTCTGCAGCGCCGCAACGGAGGCGGGGTTCACGTCCGGTTCGCTCGCCTCGAGCAGGCAGACGAAATCGGCGTCTTCGTTCTGAAGCATCGGGTAAACGAGCGGCTTGCGCTCGAATCTCGGCCGTCGTGTTTCCCCCGAAGAGGCCCAGGCTGATGGTGTCGATCGTGAAGTTCGGCAACCCGGTGAGCGTGCAGCTCGCGAAGAGCGAGCTCGTCGAGCCCCCGTCAGGCGCGTTCGACGTGGCATCGTCGTCGCAGTTGAGGCCACGAACGGGGTACGACACGTCCTGGGGATCGCCGACGGCATAGAGCGTCTTGGTGAACGCGCCCCCGGGCTGGTACCACGCGACGAGGCCCTTGGTCTGGTTCTCCGGCACGAGGACGAACGCAAAGCCGCCGCTCTCCCACGCGAGGTAGCCCTGAGCGTCGACGGAGTACGAGGAGTTGGTGGCTCCGGCCGACTCGGTCGCGCCGAAGGGCACCGGGCGCTGGAACAGCACCGCGGACGCCTGGGCCGGGAGGCTAATCGTCGACAGTTGGGCGGGGTCCGAGACCTGCGCCGTGCCGAGCTCGATGGGGCCGCTGCCGGGCATGGCGTTGATCACGCGCAGCCGCAGCCCGCTCTGATCGGCCATCGACTCCTCCGGGAAGGCCTTGATCACCTCGGGCACGTTGGCCGAGCCCCCGCCCATGAGCGCGATCGTCGTGACGGCGTCGCCCAGCGTCACGCCCGTCACCTGCGAGGTGGCTGCCTCCGAGCAAGGCCGACCCGCGGGGATCGCCTTGATGTCGATGCGCTTGGAGGGCGCGAAAAATGGGACGGTGACGCTCGTATACGCGAGGCCAGCCTGGCAGGTGGCGCCCGTCCCGCCGTTTCGCAGGATGGGCCTACCCCAGTCGCTGGTACCGCTCGGGCGAACGCAGACGTCGGCGCTCGTCGCCCCCGGGACGAGATTCGCGATGCGGATCTGCGCGGCGCCTTTCGAGGGCAGCGCGCAACCGCTCGCGATCGGGTCGGCGTTGCGTGTCTCCAGGCCGGCGACCACCTGGCATCCCGCAGCCGCGGCGACCAGGCTCGCCGCGAAGACCATCCACAGGTTCGTGGGTCTCATGTCACCTCGTCCCTCCCAAGCAAAGCCCACGGCTCCCGGCGCGCCCGCAGGCTCAGAAGGAGCGCGACAGCGTGGCTTGCGCCCCACCGGCTCCTCCCGAAACCCCCCATCCCCAACCCTCCCGCTTGTCGCCGGGCATCGCAGCTCCACCCGTCGCGAACAGAATCCCTCCCACGACCGCGGCAGCGGCGCCGACGCCGATGCCTACATCCGCGATCCAAGCGTCGGTCGCGGCGGTCGACATCGCGCTGGCTCCTGCCGAGGTGCAACGAAGCTGCCCGTCGAACGTGGGACAAGCCGCATCGCTCTGCGACTTCTTGTCGAGCGCCATCACGCCGAACACGGTGCCCACCGCGGCCACCGCGATGCCCCCGCCCGCCAGAATGGCGCCGAAACGTCGCTTGGGCGTCCAGAAAGGCGGAGGCGGTGCCTCGACGCGCGCGGCCTGCAGCGGCGCAAGCGCGACGGTCACGTGCTGCCGCTTGTCAATCGCGATGGACCTTCGTTCCGGCTCGTACCCCGGCGCGCTCGCCACGATGTCGTTGGCACCCGGATCGATGGGGAGCTCGGTGTCCCACGCGGCGTCGGTCAACGGCACGCCGTTTCGCTCGATCTTCAATCCGGCGACCCGCATCTCCTTGGGCACGCTGAGCGTGAGAAACGGCAGGTCCGGCTCAATCTTCTCGATTTCCGCCCGAGCGAGCGTCTCGCGGTCGGGGCGGTTGGCCTTTCGTGCCTCCGCGACGGCCTGGTGAAATTCGCCCCAGGCGCTGGCGATGCGCCCCTGCTTCTCGTGACAGACCGCGAGATTCAGGAGCGTGCCGGCTGCCGGATCGAGGCGATAGCTCTCGGCGAACTTGTCGCACGCCTGCTCTACGCGACCGGCCTCCATGAGCCCGCGTGCGGTGAAAAAGAGCATCTCGGCGACCGCGCGGGTGTCGTCCTCGCCCTGCCTCTTCGGGGCGGGCGCCGCCGCGGGGGTCGAGTCCGGCGTTCCTTCCTGCGCGCTCGCCGAGACGGTGGACGCAAGAACGGGGAGCGCGACGGCGAGGAATCGCGCACCACGCGAGAGGGAAGAAGGCGACCTGGTCATCGTGGCTCGACTCTCGGGTGCCTGCGCGAACGGCGCACGGGACCCGCAGATGCCGATGGTACGGCGCGGACCCTACCTCCGATAAGGTCGCAGTCCAGCGATGCGGCAGGCTCGGTGGGCTCGGGCCGGTGCGCTTCCTACACCGGCGCCGTCGCTCTCAATCTCCCAGCTTTACCTGGTCGTCGCGCGGCGCCAGCATGGCCGCGAGCAGCGAGCCGTGGCTCGACAGCAGGCGCACGCAACGGTTCCAGCGCAGGATCGGGTCCGGAGAGCCGGGGCGCAGCCCCTCGGCTTCCTCGAACAGACGCAGGGCGTGCTCGAAGGCCGTGACCGCGCTGTGCGCTTCGTCGCGCTCGAGATGCGCTTTCGCGGCTCGCTCCCACGCGACGCCGACGTGGTAAACGCGCTCGTAGGTGTCCTCCAGCCGCTCGAACGCCTCCACCGCCTCTTCGAGCAACCCGACGCGGCGCGCCTGCGGCGCCGCCAGCCGATCCGTGATGGCCAGGCCGAGGAGCTTCCAGGCCGCCTGGTGCGACCGATCGACCTGGAGGACGTCGCGGCAGATGCTCTCCGCCTCTTCCGGCTGGTTCAGATCGCGATAGTGCTCCGCCTTCGCGATTGCGGCGTCGAGCGTGTCGCGCGGAAGGCGCTTGAGCTCGTGGGCCATCGTCCCCCCTCGCTCTCTACTCGGCGTCGCTGCGCTTGGCCGACGGCGTGGCGGCCACCGTCGCGCGAGCCTGCGGCTCGGCGAGGACGGGCAGTCTCGCCTTGGTCTTCTGCGGCGCGCCCCCGAGCTTGCGGAGAACCCACTTGACCGGATCGTAGTAGTCGTCGACCACCCGCTCCTTGAGCGGGATGATCCCGTTGTCGGTGATGTGAATGCTCTCGGGGCACACCTCGGTGCAGCACTTGGTGATGTTGCAGAGGCCGACCTTGAACTCGTCCTTGGCGAGCTCGCGCCGATCGAGCGTGTCGAGCGGGTGCATGTCGAGCGTCGCCAGGTGAATGAGAAAGCGCGGACCTGCGAAGTTCGACTTCTTGTGGTCACGAATGACGTGGCACACGTCCTGGCAGAGGAAGCACTCGATGCACTTGCGAAACTCCTGGATGCGGTCGATGTCTCGCTGCTGCATGCGGTGCGTGCCGTCGGCCTCGCGCGGGCGCGGCTTGAGCGGCGGGATCTTCTTGGCCATCTCGAAGTTGAAGCTGACGTCGGTGACCGAGATCCTTGATGACCGGAAACGACCGCATGGGCGTCACCGTCACGGGCTGGCTCTCTTCGTAATGCGACATGCGAGTCATGCACATGAGGCGCGGCTTGCCGTTGATCTCGGCGCTGCACGACCCACACCGGCCCGCTTTGCAATTCCAGCGCACCGCGAGCGTCGGCTCTTGCTTGGCCTGGATGTCGTGAATCGCGTCGAGCACGACCATGCCCGGGTACGTCTCGACTTCGTAGGACTGAAGCTTGCCGCCCTCCGCGTCGCCGCGAAAGACCTCGAGTGTCATTTTGGAGCTCATTCCTTCTCCTCGAGCACCTTCTTGATTTCTTCGGGCACGTCGGGCAGCGGCTCTTCGCGGACCGCCATGCCGGAGGCGGTCTTCTTCGAGACGATGTTCACCTTCGCGAAGTGCGCTTTGTCCATCTCGGGGAAGTCCTCGCGGGCGTGAGCGCCGCGGCTCTCCTTGCGCACGAGCGCCGCTCGAGCCATCGCCTCGCTGATGACGAGCATGTTGCGCATGTCGAACGCCTGATGCCACGCGGCGTTGTAGTGGCGGTTGCCGTCGACCTTGATGCGCCCGACGGCTTCCTTCAGCCGCTCGAGCTGCTCGACCCCCTTCTTGAGGTCGGCCTCGCTGCGGATGATGCCGACCAGCGCCTGCATCTGGTCCTTCAGGTCCTCGTGCAGCGCGAACGGGTTCGGCCCCTCCGCGCGATCGAACGGGGCGAGCGCCTCGCGCGACGCCTCTTCAATCTCTCCTGCGTCGAGGCCCGACGCCGGGTGCGAGCGCGCGTACTTGGCGGCGTGCAGGCCCGCGATGCGGCCGAAGACGAGCAGGTCGCTGAGCGAGTTGCCGCCCAGCCGGTTGGCTCCGTGCATCCCGGCCGCGCACTCGCCCGCCGCGAAGAGCCCCTTGATCTTGCGTCTCCTGCGTCTCCGGATCGACGCGCACCCCGCCCATCGCGTAGTGGGCGGTCGGCCCGACCTCCATCGGCTCCTCGGGTGATGTCGACGTCGCCCAGCTCTTTGAACTGGTGGTACATCGCCGGAAGCTTGCGCTTGATGTCCTCGGCGCTGCGCCGCGAGAAGATGTCGAGGAAGACGCCCCCGTGCGGTGAGCCGCGGCCGGCCTTCACCTCCGAGTGAATCGCGCGCGCGACGATGTCGCGGGGCAGCAGATCCGGCGTGCGCCGTGCCTGGCTCGCCACGCCCGACGTGCTCTCGCGTAGCCACTGATCGGCCTCAGGCTCCGTATCGGCGGTCTCGTTCGCGTAGAGCTCCGGGATGTACCCGAACATGATGCGCTTGCCGTCCTTGTTGCGCAGCGTGCCGCCCTCGCCGCGCACGCCCTCGGTGATGAGCGTGCCGCGTACGCTCGGGGGCCACACCATGCCCGTCGGGTGAAACTGCATGAACTCCATGTCCATGAGCTCCGCTCCCGCCAGGTAGGCGAGCGCCTGCCCGTCGCCGGTGCACTCCCACGAGTTCGAGTTGATGCGGAAGGCCCGCCCGATCCCGCCCGTCGCGAGAACGACGGAGTTGGCGCGGAAGACGACGAAGCGCCCCGTGTCCCTCCAGTACGCGAAGGCCCCCCGCACGCGGTCGCCGTCGACGAGCAGGCGCGTCACGGTGCACTCCATGTACACCTGCATCCCGCAGTGGATGCCGTGCTGCTGGAGCGTGCGGATCATCTCCAGGCCCGTGCGGTCGCCCACGTGAGCGAGGCGCGGATACTTGTGGCCGCCGAAGTTGCGCTGCAGGATGCGCCCGTCGGGAGTGCGGTCGAAGAGCGCGCCCCACTCCTCGAGCTCCTTCACCCGGTCGGGCGCCTCCATCGCGTGGAGCTGCGCCATCCGCCACTGGTTCAGGTACCGCCCGCCCTTCATCGTGTCGCGGAAGTGCACCTTCCAGTTGTCCCTCGGCTCGACATATCCCAGCGCCGCGGCGACTCCGCCCTCGGCCATGACCGTGTGGGCCTTGCCGAGCAGCGACTTGCAGATCAAGCCCACGCTGGCGCCCCCGGCGCTCGCCTCGATGGCGGCGCGAAGCCCCGCGCCGCCGGCGCCGATGACGAGCACCTCGTGCTCGTGTGTTTCGTATTTCGCGTCGACGGGGTTCATCAGAAGAGCCTCGCGTCCGCGATGGCACCGGTGGCGACCATGCGGATGTAAAGATCGGTGAGGGCGACCGAGAAGAGGCTCATCCACGCGAACGCCATGTGGCGCTCGTTGAGCAACGTCACGAGCTTCCAGAGGCCGTGACGCACGCCGCCCAGGACGGCCGTCGAATAGCTGTTCACGCCTCCGCCGATGAGGTGCCTGACGCTATGGCAGCCGAACGTGTAGCCAGTCAGGAGGACGCAGTTCGTGATCATGACGAGGGTGCCCACGCCGGCGTGCACGCCGTCCTTCCAGGCCACGAGGGCGAGGACGGCGTCTTTCCAGAGGATGACCAGGAAGACGAGCGCCACGTACATGGCGTAGCGATGCAGGTTCTGGAAGAGCAAGAGGCGGGTCTCGCCGTTGTAACGATGGGGGGCGCGCTCTCCGACCGCGCACGCAGGCGGGTCCCAGGCGAACGCGCGGTAGTAGGCCTTCCGGTAGTAGTAACAGGTGAAACGGAACGAGGCGGGACCCGGCAGGATGAGCATCGCGGGAGTGAGAAACCCGAGCCCCCACGCCTTGGCCCAGCCGACATGGAAGAACGGCGAGTAGAAGGGCGAGAGGTACGCGCCCCACTCGTAGGATGCGCCCTCGAACGCACGCCACGTGGCGTACACGATGAAGCCGGAAAACACGATGACGGTGACTGCCGGGCCCAGCCACCAGGAGTCCCTGCGCGAGGCTGCGCCGGCGCGGCCGACGAGGGGCGGGGGTGCCAGGGGAAGATGTACGGTCTTGTTTGCCATGTGTCTCTCTGCCCCCGCGCTGGGTGCGGCCGCCCCCCATCAGGGTGAGCCCCCCGCAACCTAGGCGACTCACGCCCGCCGCCGCAAGCACACGAGAGCCCGCGCGTGCCGCGCCGCAGGCCGACGGGAACCTGCAGTTGAGATGCGGAATGCACCCCAGCCGTGGTATGCTTGAGTCCGCGGGGCTGGTGTGCACCTGGCGTAGGCGGGGCCGGTGCGCGTCGTTCCGGAGGGAGGAGACCAACATGATTAAGCGAGGACTCGTGTGCGGCGCCGCGGTCGGGGCGGTGCTGCTCTTTACCGGAGCCGCCTCATCAGGCGGTTCGTCGACATCGCACGATACGCTGATGAACTTCGATCGCACCACGGGTGAACTGTGGGCGGTTCCGCAAGGCCAGGCGCTCGCGGCGTTCCTGCACTCGAGCGAGACGGCGCATCTCATCGCCGACCTGTCGCATTTTCTGCCGCCGGATCCGTGCAGGCCGCTGGCCCAGGTCTGGAACGTCGCCGTGCAAGTCGAGAATCGGAGCGGCGTGAAGTTCCCCGTGGTCTTCGAGGTCCTCCTCACGCTCATGTCCGACCTGCAGTGCAACGCCACGATCACGACGACGAACCTGCCTACTTCGTCGGCGCAGCCGATGATCAGCATTGCGCCCTCGGGCACCTAGCCCGAGCGTGACGGGACCGTGAACATCCGGGACGCGCGCGCGATCGCCCTCGAGGCGGTCGCGCGCGGATGGCTTTCCACCGCCGAGCTGTGGGAGCTCGCGGCGCGGTGGGCGCGCACGGGCGAGACGTACAACGGCGAGAGCCTGTTCGAGGGCACGTCGCTCGACCCGCTGCGCCTCGCCTCGCTCGTAGCCGACTCCACCAAGGAGGCGAAGACCATCACGTTCTCTTCGGACGGAGTCGAGCCGAAACAACGAGAGACGGAGCCGCGCCGCGGAAAAGGGAGCGACCAGCCTCCGTCGCCGTCTCAGCCTCCCGGGCCCCGCTACAAGATCGGCGAGCTGCTCGGCGCGGGCGGGGCCGGCATCGTGACGAGCGCGCTCGACCGCACGATCGGCCGCACCGTCGCGGTCAAGACGCTCCGGCAGGGCCGCGAGTCGGAGCCGCACGTGGCCCGGCGCTTCGTCGACGAGGCGCACGTCACGGCCCAGCTCGAGCACCCGAACGTGGTGCCCGTCTACGACATCGGCTGGCTACCCGACGGGCAGCCCTACTACACGATGCGAATCGTCAAGAAGCAGTCGCTTCGAGACGTCCTCGCGCGCCCCGAGCTCAAAGCGCAATGGCCGCTCGTGCGGCTCCTCGGCGCGTTTCTCCAGGTGACCCGCGCCCTCGCGTACGCGCACGCGCGCGGCATCTTGCACAACGACACCAAGCCCGAGAACGTTCTCCTCGGCGACTTCGGCGAGGTGTATCTCGCCGACTGGGGGCTCGCCCGGCCGATGGGCGACATCACGATGGAGCAGCAGCTGCAGCTGCCGACGCGGAGCGAGAACGGCGCCGCGAAGGCGAACGGCTCTTCGTCGTCGCAAGCCAGCGGCACGCCCGGATACATCGCGCCGGAGGTGCTCCGGCGCGACACGGACATCGACGGTCGCGCCGACCTGTTCGCGCTGGGCGTCATTCTGTACGAGGTCTTGACGGGGACCCACCCGTTCGACGTCGGGACCGGCGCGGGCGCCATGCTCCTGGCCACCGTCGATCGCACGCCGAAGCGCCCGCGCGACCTCGCGCCCGCGTGTCCCCTGCTGCTCGAAGATCTGTGCCTGAAGATGCTCTCGAAGGACAAGCGCGAGCGGCCGCGCTCCGCCGACGAGGTCGCGGTGGAGGTCGAGGCGTTCCTCGAGGGCGCCAAGGAGCGCGAGCGGCGCCGCGCCGAGGCGCAGTCGCTCTGCGCACGGGCGAACGGTCCGGTGCTGCGCTTTCAGCACCTGGAGACGGAGCGACAGCGGCTCGGCGAGCTGGCCAAGCAGACGCTCAAACAGGTGAAGGGCTGGGAGCCCGTGGAACGCAAGCGGGCCGGCTGGTCGCTCGAGGACCGCGCCGCCGAAGCGGAGCGCGAGAGCGGGCGCGCGCTGGCCGAGGCGATCGAGCTCTATACGAAGGCGCTCGGTTACGACGCCGAGTGCCTCCTCGCGCACGAGGGCCTGGCGGATCTCTACTGGTCGCGCGCCCGAGCCTCGGAGACCGAGAGACGCCCCGCGGTCCAGATTTACTTCGAGGCTCTCGTGACCGAGCACGATCAGGGCAAGTACGCGGCGCTCTTGCGCGCCGACGCGCGCCTCTCGGTGTCGACGGACGTGCCGGGGGCGAACGTCACCGTGTATCGCTACGCCGAGCGCGATCGGGTGCTCGTCGCGACCGACGAGCGATACCTCGGCCGGACGCCGCTGCAGGGAGTGCGGCTCGATCCGGGTAGCTACCTGCTCGTGCTCAAGGCCGCCGGACACCGCGACGTGCGTTACCCGGTGCTCCTCGGGCGCGGCGCCCGGCACGAAGCGCACGTGCGCCTGCATACGAACGACGCGATCGGAGACGGCTACGTCTACGTCCCGGGCGGCGTCGCCATTCTCGGCGGCGACCCCGACGCCATCGAGTCGCTCCCCCGGCAGGAAGTCGAGGTGCCCGATTTCGCGATCGCGCGCTTCCCCGTCACGTTCCGGGAGTACTGCCAGTTCCTCGACGACCTCGACCGCACCGACCCCGCGGCCGCCGTGAAACGCGCGCCGCACGACGTGCGCGGCTCCGAGGGGCTCGTCGCGCGCCGAGGAGCGAGCGGCAAGTGGGAGCCGATCGGCGAGCGGCTCATCGAGGGGGACGCGCGCAGGCTCTACCCCGCCGAAGACTCCCGCGAATGGGAGGTCCCCGTGCTCATGGTCGACTGGTTCGACGCGCTCGCGTACTGCCGCTGGCGCAGCGCGCGCGAGGGCGCCCGCGTGCGCCTACCCACGGAAGCCGAATGGGAGAAAGCGGCGCGCGGCGCCGACGGCCGCTTCCACCCGTGGGGCGACCGCTTCGACCCGACCTTCTGCCACATGCGCGAGTCGCGCCCGTTCGCGCAGCAGCCCGAGCCCGTCGGAATGTTCGCGACCGACGAGTCTCCGTACGGCGTACGCGACATGGCCGGCGGGGTCCGCGAGTGGGTGAGCGACATCCACGGGTCGCGCACAGCCGACGAGCTCGCGGCCGAGGCCGAGCCGAGCTCGGACGCGCCGCGGGGGGAATCACCTCTGCGGAGGGTGCGGTCCGGCGCGTGGAACGTCGACAGCCGCTGGACGCGGGCCGCGTCGCGCGGTGCCGGGCACTTCTCGCTGACGCGCGGCCCCGGCATGGGCTTCCGGGTCGCCAAGTCGCTGGGGAAGTGACTCGGGCTCAACCAGGCGCCTTCGCACGCGAGAAAAGCGCCTTCGCACGCGAGAAAAGCGCCTTCGCACGCGTCGGGAACGACTTCGCACGCGTGAGAAGCCCTCCTCGGGCACGCAAGCCCCTTTCTCGGGGCGTGCGAGCTCCTTTTTTCCGCATGCGCACTCGAACTTTCGACGAGCGACCCCGCTGTCGCCGCGTGCGAAGTCGATCTCCGCGCGTGCGAGGTCGTTGGCGGCGCGTCGGGAGCGCTCCGCACGCGTGCGAAGTCGACCGTCTCGCGCGCGAAGATGCTCTTCTCGCGTGCGAAGGCGCTGGACACGCCTGCGAAGTCGCTTCGCTCGCCGAGAAATCCGCTTTTCACGCGCGGAGAACCGCTTTCTTCGTCGAGCGGTGCTCTTCTCAGGGCGAGCGGACCGCGTCGTCCGCCTGGAGAGCCTCCGGCGTCGTTGAAGGCCAGGGTGAGGAACAGCGAGAGCGGAGAGCCGCCAAGCCGCAAAGACGCCAAGGAATGTGGTCGGTCAGCCGGCGAGCACGACGCGCCGAAGGGGGGCGATGCCGCCCAGGAGCAAAGTCCTCGATGACGCTCGCCTTCGGCGGACGTCGCGCACTCGAACCATCCCTCTTGGCGTCTTGGCGGCTCTCTAGCCTCGAGCGAGGCTCCGGCGAAACCATACGTACGCAGGGGCACCGAGAGCGACGATTCCGAGCCCGATGCACGCGTCGGCGGGGTCGCCGACGAGGATGTAGACGAGGAAGAACGACGCGCCGAGGAGGTACGCGACGGGCGTCACCGGGTATCCCCAGGCGCGGTAAGGGCGAGGCAGATCGGGGCGCGTGCGACGCAGCCGCATCAAGCCGGCGACGGTCAGGGCATTGAAGGCGAGCGACGCGAAGACCACGTACGTGAGCAGGCGGTCGTAGCTACCCGACAGCGCGAGGACCGCCGACCAGATCCCCTGCAGGACGAGCGCGCCCGACGGCGTGTGTCGCGCCGGGTGAACGCCGCCGGCGACCGGGAAGAAGACTCGGTCGCGCGCCATCGCGAAGAGAACGCGCGCGCCGCCGAGAATGAGCCCGTTCACGCACCCGAACGTCGACACGAGGATCGCGATCGACACGAGCATGACGCCCCGCGCGCCGAAGAGAACCCCGGCGACCTCCGAGGCCACGCGGTTCTCGTGGATGGCGGCCATGCGGCCCAGCGGGAGAACGTACAGGTACACGGCGCACGCGGCCGTGTACGCGAGGGTCGTCGCGAGCGTGCCCGCGACGAGGGCACGCGGCAAGTTGCGCTGCGGCTCGCGTATCTCTTCGGCCGTGAACGTCACCGTGTTCCAGGCGTCGTACGCGAAGAGCGCCTTGGACATGGCCACGGCGACCGCCGCCAGAAAGCCCATCTTGAGCCCGGCCTGGCCGAGCTCCGTACCGAGGACGGGCGCGAAGTGCGAGGTCGACCCTCGGCAGCTGCCGAACCCCACCGCCACGAGCACCGCGATCGCCCCGACCTTGAGCACCGTGAAGACATTCTGGACGAACGCCCCCTCGGTCACGCCGCGCGCGTTGATCCACGTGAGCAGCGCGATGACGGCCACCGCGACCAGCTGCGCGCGCGAAAGCGCGAAGGCGCCGAGCGTGAACACGATGTCCTTCTCGCCGAGCGGCAACCCCACCCCTCCGAGGTATTTCGCGAAGGCGATCGCGACGGCGGCGTTGGTGCCGGTCTGGATGACCAGGAAGAGCGTCCAGCCGTAGAGGAACGCCACGACCGGGCCGAAGGCCTCGCGCAAGAAGACGTACTGTCCGCCGGCGTGCGGCATCATCGCGCACAGCTCGCCGTACGACAGGGCGCCGAGGAGCGTCAGCGCGCCACCGAGCAGCCAGAGCCCCAGCCATACGCCGGGGGAGGCTACGTAGCCCGCCATGATCGAGGGCGCGATGAAGACCCCCGAGCCGATCATCGAGCCGACGACGATCGTCGTCGCCGAGAAAACACCGAGGCGGCGCTCGAGGGTCGCGGGTTCTGCGCTGGCCATTCGCGGGATGGTAGGCCGGCTCGCCTCAATGCGCGCTTATCTGTTCCGTCGACAGGCCCGCGAGGCCGCTCGGCGCCGGCCGCAGCGTGTTCGTCCCTCCGGAGCCTCCGCTGCCAGCGCCGCCGGTGCTGCATTTCATGGCCGTCATGGTGGGGGCGTCGCCCTTGTACGCGAGGCAGGCGGACGCGCCGCCGGTCCCACCCGCGCCGCCGCCCCCCACTCCCCCGGGCCCGCCGTTCGCGCCGTTGGCGCCCGAGCCGCCGTTGCGCGTGCTGCATAGGTTGCTGTCGCTCGGCCCCGCTTCTCCGCCCCCGCCGGGGCCGCCGGGGCCGCCGGGACCCCCGTCGCCGCCGGTTCCCCCGTTGCCGCCGCGGGCGCTCGACATCTCGGTCTGGTCGACGATGACCGTCGACGAGACGACCGCGATGGCGAAGCTCGCGCCCCCTCCGTGCCCACCCGCGCCGCCGACGCCGCCGCACCCGCCGCCGCCGCCCCCGCCGCCCCCGCCGCCGGAGACATCGGAGCCGCAGGCGCAAAACAGCCCGGAGCCGTGCGTGGCTCCCCCTCCCCCGCCGCCACCCCCGCCACCGCCACCCGGAGTGCCCGCCAGGCCGACGCCGCCCGCCGGAGGCAGGTAGTTGCCCTTGGAGTCGAAGTCGCCGAACGTCGCGCCCGCGCTGCCGTTGGCTCCCGGTGAGCCGGCGCCGCCGGTGCTCGTCAACGAAGGAGCCCCGTTCCCGTCCGACGAGGAGAAGTCTCCGCACCCGCCGGGCGAGCCCCCGCTGCCGCCCTGCCCCGCCGTGCCGCCGCCCGCGATCTGCATGCCGGCGCTGCCGTGGCTACCGCCTTGTCCGTCGCCGTTGCCACCGGGCCCGCCCGACCCGCCGTTCCCACCGCCGCATCCGCCGCCGCCACCGCCGGCGCTCGGGCTGTTCGCGGTGGTCCCGTCGCCACCGCTCGTGCCGCGCGGCGCCCTCGCGCCGGCCGCGCCGTCGGCACCGCGGCCCGCCGAGACCGTGCATCCCGCAATCGTCACGCCGCCGGTCGAGCCGGCGACGAGGATGCCGTAGCTGCTGTTGCCGTCCCCTTTCGCGTCCGAAGCCGTGATGTCGAAGAGCTGGATGTCGTGGGGCGCGAGCAAATGCCTCGCAAGGACCCCCACGGCGGAGGGGCTGCTGATGGTCGTGACGTTGGCCTTCGCGCGCTGCCATTGGTTGTGGGCGTCGTAGCCGCCGTAGACGCTCACGAAATCGACCATCGTGATCGTCTCGGCGTACGCCCCCTTGGACACGTACACGTCGCGCGGAGGGGCGGCCCCCGCGGCGACCGTGATCGCCGCCGAGATCGTCTTCATGGGCTGCTGCATCGTCCCGGGGTTCAGATCGTTTCCGCCCGTGCCGTCGACGAAGACGGCCGCGTCGATGGTGCCGTCGATGCCGTCGCAGTTCGCGTCGACGAAGTCGAGGTCCGGCTTGTCGACGTCGGCGGTCTTCTGGCACTGGCAGCCCGCGGCCGGCGGCGCCTGGCCGGCGGGAGGCGCGATGCTCGTCGCGCCTTGCCAGGCGCCGTTCACGACCTCGAGCGAGACGTATCCGGTCTTGCAAGTCCAGGCGCAGGTCACCGACCCCGCGTCCACGCCCGCGCTCGCGCTGGCCGGCGCGCACGTCGTCGTCGCGTTCGGCAGAGCGGGACACGGCGCCGGAGCCTTCACGCAGTGCTTCGCGACGGGGTCGCACGTGAAGGGGACGCAGGCGCCGATGTCGAGCCGATCGCATACCGAGTCGCCGGGCATGCAGGACAGGGTCTGCACGCAGCTGAGCGTGGGGTCGCAGTACTCGCCCCTCCGGCAGTTGGAATCGGAGGGCGTATGGACGCACGCGTTCCCGACCGGGTCGCACGAGTCGTCGGTGCAAGCCACGCCGTCGTCGCAGTTCATCGGCTTGCCAGTGGGCATGCAGAGTCCCCCGGTGCACGCGAGCCCGCCGGTGGGCTGGCAGAGAGTGGCCGATTGGCAGTCGGCGCTGCGTACACACGTAGCGGCGGCGGGAGGAGCGACGAGCCCGGCGTCGCCCGGGTCCGGCGAAGGGATGGCCGCGCCGGAGTCCGTCGGGTTTTCTTCCGTGGTCGATTCTCCGGACGCACAACTGCAGACGAGCCCCGCTGCGACGAGGCTCAACCTTACGAAGGCACGCATGACGACTCTCCCCATCCCCACGCGGTGTCTTACGCGTCGGGAGCCGGATGTCTGAGAAGCGCGCGCTGCGGAGACGCAGATATTATGCGCTCGGCAGAGCTCTCCCCCGTGCGGTCGAGGTTTCGCAATCGCGATCCGCAGCGCCGCCCGCGCGCGGTGGCGCGACCTCTTATTTCACGACACGCAAGTACGGGGGCAGCTCGCGCTTCTTGCGCGAGCCATGGCTCGCCGGCCGCGCGATGGGGGTCGGCGCCGCCACGGGCCGCGGCGCGCCTGCCTGCGGCTGCGTTCCGCGCTCGGCGACCGGGGCACGCGGCTGCTTGGCCGGCTTCTTCCCTCCGCCTTGCCCATCACCACCAGGAACGGCGGCGAGCGGTGTGCGCTTGCGCGGGCGCCTGGGCTTGGGCGCGTCGTCCTTCGCTTCTTTTTCGGCCGCCGGCTTGGAGGGCGCTTCCTTGCGGACCGCCCCGTCGATCGCGCGCACCTGCGCTTGGCGCGCGACTTCGGCGGGGACGTCGTCCGGCCACACCATGCCTCGGCCGTCTTCACCCACCATCGCGAACACGCTCCCCAAGGGACTACGCAGAAGAACGCCGCCCCTTTGAAGCTCAGAGTGCAGCTCATGCCGTCGTCGTCGAGGCGCAAGTCCGGGATGGGCATGGGCATGTTCAGCCCAATCTGCAGGACTAGCTGCGGCTGCCGCTTGAACCAGGGCGGGACTGTGACTGCGTTCTGGCGCGGATCGAGGTGCACGTAAACGCTCGACCTCTCGAGCAGCGCGAGCGCGACCTCTTTTTTCGGGGGGAGCGGTTGCGTGCTCGACATCGCGATCCTGTGGCGGCAAGCCTTTAGCGCGGGCGCACGGGCAGCGCAAAGCGCTTGGCTCGTCCGGCAAATGCTACTACGCCCGCGTGGAACGTGCCTGGTCCGAAGCGCGGCGGCGGCAGCCGCCCCCGGGCGGCGAGGCGCGTGTGGTCAGGCTGCTCACGCCCCCCGCGGCGCGCATCGTGCCGGACGGCGTCTTCGACGCGTTCGGCTGGTGCGCCAGCGACACGCTCGAATGGCGGCGACCGGCCGCCGTCTGGGACCCTTCGACTGCGGTCGACGGCTCCGACCCGGCGCGGATGGTCTTCGTGGTGCGGCAGCCGGCTGACGGGCCGTCGCCGGGGGGATTTCTGCCGCGCGAGCTCGCGGCCGTCCACGCGTTCGGCCTCGGGCTGACCCGAGAAGAGGCGCTGGCCCCCTGGGCCATCGACGACGCGACCGACGAGCTCTGGGCGAGGCGAGTGCGGCCGGGTGACGCGCTGTGGCTCGCAGCCGACAACCTGAACGCGCTCTTCTGGGGGCTGCACGACTGGGCGCATTTCCACAACCACGGGGCGTTCGAGCAACGGGCGTGGACCGAGCTGCAGTGCGACGCGACGGCGCTCGCCTGGCTGTGGGCAAACCGCGAGGCGGTGCCGCTCTCGAGCGAGGCGTGGGAGGGCGTTCGGCGGCAGGCTCTGGCGCTCTCGCGGGCGCGTTTTCAGGACGAGGGTCTCGCGCTCGAAGAGGAGCTCCTGGCGCCCTCGCGCGTTCAGGCGATTCTGGGCGCGCTGGCTCGCGCCACGCGGTCGTAAAGCCAGGCGGGGAGCAAACGCGCGAATCGCGTCGCGAAGGCGACCGGCCAGGGGAACGCGATGACCGCAGGAGCGCGGTCGAGGCGCCGCACGATGTGACGGGCCGTGCGATCTACCGGCCACATGAAGGGTGTACGGTACGGGGCGTCCTGATTGAACTGGGTGGCCACGAACCCTGGCTGCACGTCGGTGACGCGAATGCCGGCGGGGGCGAGATCGACACGCAGCGACTCGAGAAACGTGCTCAGCGCGGCCTTGCTCGCGCTGTACGCCGCGGAGAGCGGGAGGCCGCGAAGGCCGGCGAGGCTCGAGACGCCGACGAGGTGACCGCGCTGCTGGGCGAGGAAGATGGGGATGGCGGCGACGAGGGTGGCCATGGCGCCGCGGATGTTCACGTCGACGACGGAGGCGACCTCGTCCCAGGTGAGACGGGTGGAGAGACGAGTGTCGCCGCGGCCTGCGTTCGCGATGACGCGGTCCAGGCTGCCGAGCTCGCGATCGGCCCGGCGTACGGCCTCGGCAACGGCTTCGGGCTCGCGCACGTCGAGGGGAAGGCAGAGGGCCTGGCCGCCGAGGGTGCGTACCTCGGCTGCGAGCGATTCGAGCTCGGCGGTGCGGCGGGCGCAGACGGCGAGGTGGGCACCGCGGCGGGCGTATTCGAGCGCAAGCGCGCGGCCGATGCCGCTGGAGGCGCCGGTGATGAGGATGGTGCCGCCCGCCGCGGGCGCAGGCGCCGCGTGAGTGGGGAGGTGGGAGGGCGCGCGAAGGAGGGGCTGCGACGCGGCCGATTGGGAAGATTGGGATGATTGGGATGACTGGGATTCGGACGAAGCGGATGGGGACGAAGCGGCGGGCGGTGCGTCGCGGGCGGACGGCGGCGGACCGGGCGGGGGAGGCGGCATGGAAGGTGTGCGGGGATTAGCTCACGCGCGGGAGGATGGGTAGCGGCGGCGGGCGGGGCTGCAAGCGCAGTTGCGACCGCGACCCCGACCGCGACCTCGACGTGACCCCGACCGCGACCTCGACCTCGACCGCGACCTCGACCGCGACCTCGACCCTCGACCGCGACCTCGACCCTCGACCTCGACCTCGACCTCGACCCGCGACCTCGACCGCGACCTCGACCCTCGACCTCGACCGCGACCTCGACCCTCGACCGCGACCCTCGACCTCGACGGCGATCTCGACGTCGACCTCGACCCGCCGACGGGTGATCTCTTCGTTCTTGTCGTGCATGCGAGAGCGCGCACGTTGCGCGCCGGCGACCCGCGAGGGGGCGGAGAGTGATTGTCGCCGTCACGCAACCTGCGCGTGGGGGGGCATGCACGACAAGAACGAAGAGATTACCCTCCCGTTTCAGCGGCTCGATGTTTATTGCGTTGCGAAGGAGCTCGTGAGGAGTTCATGAGGCGCGCATTCGCGATGCGGAGCTGCGGGATCAGGCGACACGGGCGAGCAAGAGCACGTTCCTCGGGCTGTGCGAGGGGCTGCCGAGCGACAGCTCGGGGGTGAGGCGGAGACATTTCGAGATCGCGAACAACTCGCTGCACGAAGTGGTCGGCGCGGTGGATGTCGCCGAGGCGATTGGCGCCGTGGGCCGGAGCGACGCACACGAGATCGCCGCGCTGGCGGTGCGCGTGAAGCGGATGCTGCGGGCGTTGCCGCGGTGAGGTCAGCGGATAAGGCCCGTGAGCAGTGCGACGACGCGGCCGGCGATCGCGATGCAGCGGACTGCTGCGTCGCGATCGGCGTCGCCCATGAGCGCCGCGATTTCGACGGCGGCCGCGGCTTCGCTGGCTTCGCCGCGCGCGATGGCGAAGGCGCGAGCCTTGTCGGCGCGCGTGACGCGGCCGGCGCGCCGGGTGGCCCCGGGGATTGCTCCCGGGGCTCCCACAGATCCGGACGTGCAGGATCGCTGCATCCGGCTCCTCAAGCTGCAGGTTCGCTCTTACAGAGGCTCCGCTGCCAAGCGAAACGCCTTCCCGACCTTCGTGCCAGGGAGCGGCCCCAGATGCGCTCGGCCTCGGACTGGAAGCGCGTGAGCGCGTCCCCGTTGCCGGTGATGCCGAAGTAGTTGTAATGGCCCCTCAGAACGGCGCTCAGCTCACGGTGCTGCTTCTCGATCGGGTCGTGCATCATGCGGCGGCATTTGTCCTTCACGCGCAGTAACGCGCGCGTGAAACGACCCTTGGCCGTCCGCTGCTTCACGATGTTCCGACCCTTCCGCGACCTCGCCCAGTAGTGGGTGAAACCGAGGAAGTCGAAGCTGCGCGCCCGCTGCGCCCGCGGCTCGTCGATGTCCGGGTTGTTGAACGACAGCAGCCGGGTCTTCTCCGGATGCAGGCGCAGCCCGTACTTCTCGAACCGCTTCGGCAGCACCGCCATCACGCGCCTCGCCATGTCCTCCCGGCTGAAGAGCATGTCGGCGAGAAGCGGCGAGATGACGCCTCCCTGCGGGGTGCCGGCGTCGGGGCGCCAGAGGCGTCCTTGTTCCACCACACCCGCGCGGAGCCACTGTCTATCAAGCGGCGAATCACTCCGTCTCGTACCCGCTGGTCGAGCACGCTCCGCAGCTTCGCCTCCAGGTTCTGCGCGTAGTCGGCCGCGGTGCGGCCGTCGACGCCGACAGCCCCATCCTTGCGGGTCCGCCGGTACGCCTCCTTCATCCAATCCAGATCGATGACGTGCGACACGCTGGTGAACGCGCGCTTGCGGTCCTTGCTCGCCAGCTCCGCTATCCGTTGAAGTTTTGTTGTGACGCTCCCCGAGCGCAGGGTCTCGGACATCTCTCCCTTCTCCGGCTCTGCAGCCCGGTCGCCCCTTCACCCCACCGGATCCCACGGGCATCGGTTCTCCGGCTAGGCGCTACTACGAGCAACTCCGACTTCTGCGCCCCCATCCCGTCCGCTCCGATCTCCCTCGCTCGCGGTACCTCGCTCGCGCGAGGAGGCGCACAGATCTCCCGGTTCCTGGAGGACCCCGTTGCCGACGTGCCGCGTTCTTGGACCCCGGAGGAGCCGTCGTCGCAGGCGTGCGCGACCACGGTGATGCCTTCGGCTCTAAAGACAGCCTGGGCCTCCTCATCACTTGGGTTTCGGGGCTGAATCACGTGGCCCGCCATGCTCGCTGTCTACGCTTCGCAGCTCGGGTCACCCCGAGACCACGCAAGACTCGCTTGTCGGACGCTTGCCAGACGTCCGCCGGGATTGATCACCCGGTGGGTCCCTTCGAAGACTTTCGCGATTCGCTTCTCAGTTCATCGCTTCCTCCTCCCAGGCTTTCCTGGCGCAACCTCGGCCGCATTGAGGCAAGCGCTCTTGGCCGCGCGAGTGGCTTCGTCGCGAAGCTTGGCGTCGCGCACGTTGGCCGCCTTGACGGCGAGCAATAGCTCCACGGCGACGCGATACGCGACGAGCTTGTGATGGGGCAACACAGAGTGGGAGGTCGTGTTTTTGTCGGTCATGCCCCCCATCGCGCAGGGGCCGTGACAGCGCTCCATCGGGCGCATCATGTTTCGCCCGAGAGCGCTGTCGCGGCCCGTGCGCGTCTCGGGCGTGACCGACCAAAACACGACCGCTTGCGGGTTTCCCTCCCGATTCGACCGCGACCCCGCGACCTCGACCTTCGACCGCGACCGGTCGACCCCGACCCCGACCCTCGACCCCGACCCCGACCCTCGACCCCGACCTTCGACCCCGACCCCGACCCTACGGCGCCGCCCTCTGCCCCCTCGGCCGCGAGAACGGCAGATGGAAGGCCCAGGCGCGTCGCACGCGTCCAAGCCACGCGCGCCACCCGAGGCGCCCGGGCATGACGTCGGCCAGATACCAAGGAACGTCCACGGTCACGATCTGCGGGCCGCCCCGGTACACGAGCAAGGCCCGCAGCGCCGCAGCCGTGTTGTTGTGCAGCAGGTAGTAGCGCCAGCGCCGCTCGATGAGCCGCGGCAAGACGACCGCGATTTGGCGTTCGGGGTTCTCGGCGGCCAGCTGCTTCACGAAGTCGACGAGCGGTTTCACCAGCTCGCGGTACTCCGAGTGAAGGACGACCAGCCGTGGCGGGGTGAACGACTGCTCGCGCGCCGGATCCTCAACGAGGCCTCGCCAGCGGGCACGAAGATCTTCGATGCGCTCGTCGTCGGTGAGCACCTGGACGGCGACGACCTCCGAGCACGACTCCATCGCGAGCCGCAGGGCCTTTGCCCCCACGACGCTCCAGCGGCGCATCGGGACGACCGCGATCGCCGGGCGAACCGACCGCAGATCGAGAGGCGCGCTCGCCCTCGTCTGCCTCTCGATGCTTTCGTAGTGGCGCCGCACGCTGACGAGCAGCACGAGGTACGCCGCGATGAGCAATATCGAGATCCACGCGCCCTCGGCGAACTTGGATACGAGCACCACGACCAGCGTGGCGGACGTCGCGACCGCGCCGACGGCGTTCAGGACCAGGGAGTGGAAGGAGTGGCGACCGGGGTGCCGCCGCCAGTGCATGACCATCCCGGCCTGCGACATCGTGAAGGCAAGGAACGCCCCGACGGCGAAGAGCGGAATCAGTCGATCGGTGACGCCGTGAAAGAGGACCAGCAGGATCGCCGAGAGGCCGGAGAGGACGAGGATCCCGTGGGAGAACGCGAGCCGTCGTCCGCGGTGCACGAACGCCTCCGGAAGAAAGCCATCCATCGGCGACGAGCCGGCACACGCGCGGAAAATCGGCGAAGCTCGTGTTCGCGGAGAGCGCGAGCACGACGAAGACGCTCCCGATGGCGACGTCGTAGAGCAGCCCCCGGCCGAGCGTCGCGTGAGCGAGCTGCGACAGCACGCTCTCGTATCCGGCTTGCCCCGGCGGCGTGGCGACGACGCGGTACGCCCGGCAAAGCATCGCGATGCCGACGAGCAGAACCATAAGGATGCCGATGATGATCGTGAGGGTTCGACGCGCGCCGAGCTGCCTCGGTTCGCGGAAGATGGGCACGCCGTTGCTCACGGCCTCGATGCCGGTCATCGCAGTGCACCCGCTCGCGAACGCGCGCGTCACGAGCCAGGCCGACGCGGTCGCGACCGCCGCCCCCGGCGGCGCCGGCAACGCGGCAACGGGCGGCGGGTGCGGTCCGAGCGTCAGGACGCGGACGGCGCCCACGACGAGAACGAGGAGCATGCTCGCGACGAAGAGATAGGTCGGCGCGAGGAAGGCTACACCGGTCGCGCGAAACCCCCGGAGGTTCACGATCGTGAGCAGCGCGAGGATGCCCAGACAGAGAGGAAGCGTGTACGGCAGGAGAGCGGGAATGGCGGAGACGACGGCGCCGACGCCGGCCGAGATGCCGACGGCGACGTTGAGCAGGTAGTCGAGCGAGAGCGCCGCCGCGGCCAGCAGGGAGGCAAACGTTCCGAGGTTCTCCTTCGCCACGCTGTAGGCGCCGCCGCCGCTCGGGTACGCCTGAATCGTCTGCCGGTACGACACGTACAGAATGGCGAGCACCGCGACGATGCACAGCGTGAGGGGGGCCACGTACTTCAGCGAGGCCACTCCCACCATCATGAGCACCGTCAGCATCGCCTCGGGCCCGTACGCAGCCGATGCGAGCGCGTCGAGACCGAGGATCGGCACCCCCTCGAGCGGACCGACCCGTCCCTCGCGCTCCTCCTCCCCCGTCGCGAGCGGCCTGCCGAGGAGGAGATCGCGCAGCGAGCGGCCGCTCATGGCAGCGTCGCGCCGGTGAGCCCTTCCAGCACCATGCGTCGAGCCGTTTGCAGCGCCCGTGCCGCTTTCCGTAGCTGGGCTCCGCACGGTACAGCCGCTCTCGAGTGAAACCAGCTGCCGCTGTCGTGAGTCCAACAGAGCTGCGGCATGACGGCCGAGTCACGGTGAACGTCAACCTACGGAGCCATTACGTAAGAGGACGTAAACCGTACGTAACGAACGTAAAATCTTCGCGCAAAGCCGATCAAACAGCCACCGATGCGGCAATCCATCATCGGGCGTCGGGCGCGATCGGGCGCATCGACCCATCTGCCGCGAAGGAGGCTTTCATGAAGTTTGGATATCTACTTGCTTGTTCGGCCGCGTGCGCCGCGTCGATGACTACGGCCGCATGCTCCGGCTCGAGTCCGCTCGTTCTGGACAAGTCCGATGCGAATTCCGACGCTGCGGACGGTACGGCGCCGGAAGGCGCGAGCGACTCCGGCTCGGGCGCGGCCGTCGACTCCCGCGGGAGCATGGAGTCCGGGTCGAGCTCCGGCACCGGGTCGGCGAAGAGCTCCTCCAGCGGCGGCAATGCGGGAAGCTCGACTTCGTCCGGCTCGTCCGGCTCGTCCGGCTCGCCGGGCTCCTCGGGTTCCTCGAGCTCGTCGGGCGGATCGTCGTCGTCCTCCGGATCCCCGCCCGGTTGCCCGCCTCCGTTCGGCGGGGGCGTGTGCGACGTCTTCCCCGAGTGCGGATGCCCGGCGAACGAGATGTGCACCCGCCGGCAAGCAGGGCCCGAACAGTGCGTGCCCATCGGAAACGTTCCCGCCAACGGACCGTGCGTGGGCGCAGACCAGTGCCGAGAGGGCTTCGCGTGCACGGGAGGCTACTGCGAGCCGATGTGCTCGACCGCCTCCGACTGCGCGCCGAACTGGGCGTGCCTCCCTCAGGCCAACGGCGGCACGCTGCTCGGGTACAGCGCCTGCGACGCGCACTGCAATCCCGTCGACGCGTACGCCTCGAATCCGACGCACCAGGCATGCAACGCCAATCAGCGGTGCGACCCGCTCTCCGGCGCCGCGCACGCCACCGTCTGCAGCGAACCCGCCGGGGCGGGCACGCAGGGAACGCCGTGCTCGGCGGACACCGACTGCATGGCGAACTACGGGTGCGTGACGCCCGCAGGCCAGTCCCCCGAATGCGAGCAGTACTGCCAGGTCGGTCAGTCCGATTGCGCGGCCGGCGATTGCGTGTCGTTCGCCAGCCCCGAGCTCGACGGGGCCCAGGAGAATGGGGTCTGCGAGTAGAGGGGCTCCTCCACCACGAGGCGCCGGCGAGAAGCGCGGCTGCAACGCGTCGCGCGCCTCACCGGCGCCTTCGAGGTGTGGCGGACACGGCCTCCCCGCGCTTCACGGGAACGGGCAATACATGCACGAATCGCAAGAGACGTTGGCGCCGTTGTCCCGGTTCCCGTTCCCGAACGTCGCCGACTCGGTCCCCGCGCAGTCGATGTCGGAGATCTCCGCGGGCGGCCCGCTGAACGTGTTGTTGACGATGTTGCCGCCGACGTCGACGCTCGTGCCGGCCGCCGGGTCGAGCACCAGCCCGTTCAGGTAGCGAGTGCCGCTGTTGCCCATGTCGTGGATGCTATTCCCGACGAAGCCGAACGAGTTGCTCGACACGAAGAAGGCGAACGCGCAGTGGCTGATGTCCATGTTGGTGACGACGGCATTGCAGCTCGGGCCCCCGTGGATGCACATGGTGCCGCCGGTCACGCCGGAGTTGACGACCGCGAAGCCGTTGATCGAGTTGGACGAACCCTGCATGTCGATCGTGTACGTGTTGCCCGTGCCGTTGCCCTCGACGACGACGCCCGAAGTTCCATTGAGCGATCGCACGCTCCGTGCCCCCGCCCGCGGCAGCGGCGTCGACGCCGTTGATGGGATCCACGTAGTGCAGCGCCGCGGCGGCTACGGCCGGACACGCGACGCACGACGTCGCCGTTCCGTTGCAGTCGGTGCCCGGCGCGCACCCGCTGCCTGACGTGCCTGCCCCCGCCGTCTTGCACGTGCCCAGCGAGCCAGCGACGGCGCACGACTGGCACTGTCCGCTGCAGGCCGCGTCGCAGCAGTAGCCGTCCGCGCATCCACCGGCGGTCGTGCACTCGCGGCATCCGGCCGCCTTGCAGTCCGCACCGGCCGCGCTGTTGCACGCCTGACCCTGCGCCTTCCGGGCGACGCACGAGCCCGCGGCCGAGCAGTAATCGGCCGGCGCGCAGTCGGAGTCCGCCACGCAGGTCGTGTCGCAGGACGCCGTCGCCGGGCTGCACGTGCGCCGGGGCTCGCGGGGACGTCGCACGCCTGGCATGTCCCGGTGCACGCGGAGTTGCAGCAGTAGCCGTCCACACAGTTCTTGCTGGTGCACTCGCTCGAGGCCGCGCACATCTCGCCGTTCGCCTTCGTCGCCAGGCACGCGCCGCCGTTGCAATAGGGGAGACCCATCGCGGTGCAATCCGCGTCGGTCGAGCAGGCCCCGAGGCACGCCGTGCCGGCGGCGTTGCAAGCGGACGGCGTGCACGGCACGGTCGTCGCCGCCGGGCAGGCGCCGGAGCCGTCGCAGCCAGCCGCCTCGGTCGCCATGCCGCCCGCGCAGCTCGCGCCGCGGCACGAAGTCGAGCTCCCGGGATACGTGCATCCGGCGGTGCTCCCCGCGGCGCACGCGCCGCCGCACGTCGTCCCCGTACCGGCGCACGCCGCGCGCCCGCCGTGCGGCTGCCCACTGACGATTGGCGTGCACTTGCCGCCCGACCCTACGTCGCACGCCTCGCAAAGCCCGGCGCAGCTCCCCTCGCAGCAGACGCCGTCGACGCAGTACCCGCTGTCGCACGTCGTCCCGCCGCCGTCGGCGTCGCACCGCGCCCCGAGCGCGAGGCCGTGCCCGGCTCCGTCCGCGCCGCCTTCCATGAAGCCGGCCTCGGGCCGCTCGCTCGCGTCCATCCGTCGGTCTGCGTCGGCTCCCGATGGCGAGTCCACGAGGGCGCCGGTGCCGTCGGCCGTGCTGCCGTCGAGCGCTCCGCCTTCGACTATCGCGACGGTCGATTGAGCGAAGTCTCCGAGGAGCTCGGTACACCCCGCCAGGAGCAGCCCCGCCAGGGCCGCAGCCGGCGCTCGAGGTTGCCAGTCTCGCCGGAAAGCCACGTGGCTTCGTCGGGCGTTCGGCGTCATCGTCCAGCCGCCTGCCCGAGCTCGCCGGATGTAGCGAGGGGCGAGGGAGGAAGCACGTCGGACGCCCGTGAGCTCACCCAGCGAACGATGTGATCGTTCACGACGCTCGCGTGCGTCATGGGCCCGAGATGCCCCGCGCCCGCGACGCCGACGACTCGAACGTCGTCGAGCAATGCGCTCAGTCTCTCGACGACGCGTGCGGTTGCGAGCGTCGGTCGTTCCCCTTGCAAGAGCAGCACGGGAGCGCGGATGCTCCGAAACGCGGCAGGCTCCGTCTGGTCGGAGAGAATCGTCGTCGTGGCCTGATGGAACACCCACGCGACCCGGAGAAGCTCGTCACGAACCTCGTCTTCCAGTCCGCGCCACGCTCCGGCACCGTTGAAATAGTCGATGAACGCCTCGAGCCATTTCTCCGGCCCATCCTCCCAGCTCGTTCGCGGGAGCGAGCAACGCAAGAGATTCGTCGCAGGCGTCCCGGTCCGTCGCCCGATTGAGCGGACCCATCGTGGGCGGCTCGTAGAGGATGAGGGAGCGAACGCGCGACGGCGCGACGAGCGCGGTGCGAAGAGCGATCACGGCACCGTACGAATGCCCGACGAGGTGCACCGGCTCATCGACCGCTTCGAGCAGGGCGACGATCTGCGCGACGTCGATGTGGAACGAAAACGGGTGCGGCTCGGGCTACGGTCGGGATCGCCCCTGACCGGAGAGATCGGGCACGATCGTCCGAAATCCTCGTTCGACGAGGCCGGCGGCGAGGCGTCGCCACTGTCGCCCGCTCATGCCGCAGCTATGAAGCAAGACAGCCGGCGCTCCTGCTCCCATGTCCTCGACATAGAGGCCTCCGTTCGAGCTGCATTTCGACGACGGCTCGCTCATTCGCCTGCTCCTTGCGCCGTCAAGAGCAATGCGCATGCCTCTCTCGAAGAGCGCGGAATCTCTCGGTGGTCGCGCGAGGCGACCCGACTGCGATACGGGTTCGACGGCTGTCTCAAGGCGTCGCATCGAGATTGCGACACACGCCCTCGCTAGCCGCGATCAGGAGCCGCCGCCTCGATGCAACCGTTTCCAGGGCTGGCGCGTTGACTTTCGGAATCCCGAAAGGAACGAGCACCATGGCGATCTTCATGTTGATGGAATGGGATGGGGTGACGAAGGAGCAGTACGACGCGGTGCGCCGCATCAGCAACTTCGAGGGCCAGGCCCCGAAGGGAGGCAAGTTTCACGTCGCGAGCTTTTCCCCGAAGGGCCTTCGCGTGACCGACGTCTGGGAATCCGCGGCGGATTTTCGAGGACTTCGTCGAGAAGCGCCTGATGCCGGCCACGAAGGAGGCGAAGATCGCGGGCGAGCCTCGCGTCGAGATCTTGCCCGCGTACAACGTGTTCACGCCTGGCTACAAAGCTCTCTAGGACTACGGCTCCCACCAGTTGCCGGACATGATGATCATGTCGATGACCTTGATGGTGTTGCCGTAGTAGTCGTCCCCCTGGTCGACCTCGTGGTCCTGCACGACCGTGAAGTTCCACAGCGCGTCGAGCCATGCCTGGTCCGCAGCGTCCGTCATGGCCGCCACGGCGAAGGGCGCGCTGAACGCGAGGCTCGGTCCGTGCGAGTCACCGGGGGCAAGCGATCCCACCGAGCCGTCGAGCTTGTAGCCGTCGATGATTCTTCGTGGGATCGCCGCCGGTCGCGGTCTTGATCCAGCCCGTGATGGCGCCCGCTGCGGCCTTCGCGCGGGCGTCGCCGCTCACGACGAAGTCGGTGCCCAGGTGCCACGGAACGCGACACGAGTTGTACGCGTACTCGCTGTCGGTGTAGTCGCTCTCCTGCACCTGCATCATGGGGGCGGCCGGATGCGGCATGCTGGTGTCGGCGTCCAGCACGTAGTCGGGTATGAGTCCGGTCTTGGGTGAGAACTGCGTCTGGATGACGCTCGCGATCTTGTAGGTATCGTCGACGGTCTTGCTCCACGTGGAGTCGAGCTTCGCGAACGCGCGGAAGTGGTCGAACATCCAGTCCGAGGGGCGCGTGAACGTGTCCCCTACGGCGGCGCTCCCCACTCCGGTGACGTTCGTGCCGGCGATCATGTCGTGGGCCTTGATGGCGGCGAGCATCGCCTTGGCCTTCGCCAGATAGTTGATGGCTCCGCCGCTGCCCCACTGCTTGTCCGCGAGCAGGTAACCGAACGCGACGTCCAGGTCGCCGTCGGTCGCGGAATCCTGGTCGGCGCTGCTCGGGGAATTCGTGCACTGGCCACCTGCACTCGCGGGCGGATATTGCTCCCAGATCAGCCAGCCGCCGGTCCCGGTGTGCGCGTCGACGAAGTGGGACATCGAGTCGAAGATCGCGTGCGCGTCGGCGTCGCACCCGGCCATCATCGGCAAGATGACCATGCCGTACCCCATGGCCTCGGAGACGGTGACTTCGTCGCCATCTTGAATGAAATGGTGAAAGACGATGTGCGCTCCCTCGGAGCACTCTTTCGTGTCGACGTAGATGGCCTTCCACTTCTGGTAGAAAGTCGACGTCTCGTTGTCGAGCGTCGCTCGATCGCCGGTCGGCAAGATGGATCCGCTGGCGTACGGGAACGAGTGCGAGCCGAACGGGTGGCTGATTCCGGTCATGTCCGTGGCGTTGCAACCGCTCGTGACCGGTCCGCCCGAGCTGCCGCCGCCGGAGCTGCCCGAGCTGCTACCGCCCGAGCTGGTGCTCGAGCCACTGGAGCTGCTCGTGCCCGACCCGCTGCTGGTCGACCCGGAACCGGAACCCGAGCTGCTCGCGCCCGAGCTCCCCGAGCTGCTCGTTCCCGAGCCTGAGCCGCTGCTCCCCCCCGAGCTCCCGCTCCCGCTCCCGCTCGAGCCGTTGTTGCCGCTGTCGCCCCCCCGTGCCGCTCGATCGGCACGCGGCGGAGAGGGCGCCGAGGAGCATCGCAGTGGAAGCAAGTGAACGCGCGAGGGGTCTCCGCATCTGACGGACCTTTCCCATGGGGACGGTCCGGGACCGTCGTTTCTGGTGTGCTTCGGTCCTGGGTCAGTACCCGGCGGCTAGCAGCGGAAGGCAGCAAGGTCGGGGTCGAGGTCGGGGTCGGGGTCGGGGTCGCGGTCGCGGTCGGGGTCGCGGTCGGGGTCGGGGTCGAGGTCGAGGGCGAGGTCGAGGTCGAGGTCGAGGTCGCGGTCGCGGTCGATCCCCGCCACGCTCGAGTTGACTCCCGAGCCCCCATCCTTAAGTTGAGGTAGTTGCTAACGAAGGGTCCCGCCCTGAAACGGGACCGGAAAGGACGGGGGCGATCGGCTTCGACGGAGACCACAGACTCGTTGCTGCGTACCGTGGCCCGCAGGCCCACGTAAAAACCCGCGGAACGTACGATTGCGAACGACAACGCACTCGCGCTCGCTGCCTAAAAAACACTGAGCGCCGTCCGAAGGAAGGGTCCTCCAGCACCCTCCCGAGGGCGTAACCGAGCTGGATGGCCGAACGCCGGGTCACCGGGCGGGACGCGAGATCAAACAGGTGACTAGCTCGGGAGAGAGCCCGCCGGCAGGCGCGATCCAGAGC
>CAVREO010000005.1:0-20022 GCA_963720145.1 uncultured delta proteobacterium | reverse complement strand
GCGCCAGCGCACGATGACCCTGACCCCGAGGCCGGGCTCGCTTGCATTCGCGCCGCCCAGCAGGCGCTCGCGCGCGCTTCCCGGCGCCTGCTCTGCGAGGCCATTTGTTTCGGCGAGCACCGCGACCGCGGCGTGCAGTTTCAGCACCTGTGCAAGCTCGAGTCGTATCTCCACGGGATGCGGCAGCACTACGGCGATACCGCCAGCCTCTGCTACCCCTGGCACCCCGACGACTAGGGCGCGCGTTCGCGCGGCCGACCGCGAACTCGAGCAACGGGCCTAGCGTTGTGGGCTGGTATTGGCCGAGGCGCTGGGCGGTGCCAGGGAGGCGGCCTTCGCGCGATCGGCGGCTGGCTCAGCCGGCGGGTGCGACCGGGCAGGACGTCCGCGGTGCAGCGCGAGGTCCTCGGCCGAGCTCTCGGCGGGAAAGCGCATCCCCATGAAGGCGACGAAGTCTTCGGCGAGGTCTTCGTCCCGTTCGCGATGGTCTCCCACGATGTCCCAGACGCCGAGCCGAGAGCTTCAGCACGTGCGAGATCTCGTGAGTGAGCGTGCGCACGAACCGCGGGTTCGCCACCAGCTCGCCGCTGTCGTTCTTGATGAGGGGGTCGTTGCGGACGAACAGATTCGTGAGCAGATCGACGTAGAGACCCCAGTAGCAGCATCCCCGGCGCGACGGCCTCGAACCGCGTCGGCAGGTCGTTGAGCGCGCGCGGCGACTTTCCGTCGAGCAGCGTGTTGCCCGGGTCGAGAGAGATGGTCGGCAGGACGTCCGGCTCCCCGCGAAGCCGCGGCAGGCGCCGCGCGCGCAGAAACTCTGCGTAGCGGCCGAACGCGTTCTGGCAGGTGTCGTCCATCACCTGGAGCGCCTGTTCGCTCATCGTCGTCTCGGCGCGGAGCGCCGCCGTCGGGCGCCACTCGACGATGCGCATCTTGCAGTGCGGCAGCCACGTGTCGGGCTCCTGGAGCCTCTCGCTCGCCCGCGGCAGCGCGTCGAAACGCGTGGGCGGCGCGCGCGCGTCCGAAGGTCTCGCGAAGAAGGCGAGCGACGCGACGGTCGCGAAGGCGAGGAATCGTGCGAGGCGGGTGGAAAGCTCGAGGCGGCGGCGGCTCATGAGGCGGGTCGTCGCGGCGCAAAGAGCCCCAGTCGGGCGAAGGCTGCCGTGGCACGTCGGCCAGGGCCCACCGCTCTGGTCAGACCGCTCCCCAACGTTAGCGTGCCGATTCGCGCGCGCTCTAGCCAAACGAGCTGCCGAGCTTCACTTCAGTCGCATAGGAGGCGTAGCCGCGCGGTTGTCCTACGCTTTGTTCGCTATTGTTCGCCTTCGTTCTGGGCTTTTCCCGGCTCCTCGCCCGCGAGGTCCTCGGCGTGGAGCGGCGCGAACCCCGCGGCGCGCGCCGAAGGCCGACGTAAGCGCGCGGAAGCTGCGCGTGCTCCAGCGGAACACGCTTGAACAGACGGGCCGCCGCGCCAGCGCGTCGATCGAGAGCTCCGCGTCGCCGTCGTCGTCGCCGATCAGGTGCTCGAAGCCGCCTGCTCTTGCGTGGGCCAGGGCCGCGAGGGCTCGCGAACGAGCGACCGTGCCGCCAGCCGCAGTGTAGAGGTCGACGAGCGCAGCCGTGGGTCGTCGCAATCGACCGCCCGACCCACCCAGTCCTCGAAGATGCCATCGGCGCCATAGAAGGCGTCCAGCAGGTCGACCTCGGTAATCCCAGGGAGTCCGCCGTATCGGAGCGCGCTCGCCGCGGCCTGGTACCCGCCCGAATGGGCCATGACGACGACGCGAACGAGCGCCTCGACGTCCAGCGTGCAGCCGAGCAGGTAGGCCAGGTGCTCCGAGAACAGCTCACGCAGAAGGTCACGCAGACCGTCGGGCATCGCGAGCTGCCCGGGGTCGCCCGGTCGGCATGTCGACCCGCAATTCGACCGCGACGAGCAGCGCGTTGACCCGGGCCGCATCCATCTGCGCCGCGAGAGCCGAGGCAGGTCAGCACCTCGCCCTCGTCCGTGCAGGGCGAGTCTTCGTCGGCGAGCGAGGTGGCGACGCACCCGTTCCAGCCGTGGAAATAGAGGAGAACGCCGGGCCGCCGCGTGGCGTCGAACCCCGGCGGCACGTGAACGGCAGCGTCCGGGTGCCCCGAACCGGGGAACGCGCCCGAGCGCAGCTCGAATGCGAGAACGTCGGGCAGCGGCGGTCTGTTGCCCTCGCAGGCGGTCGAGACGGGCTCCACGGTCGAGCCGGTCTCGTGCCCCGGACCGGACGAATCCAGAGCGGAGTTCGCAATCACGAGCGAGAGGGCGGCGACCCGGCGGCGCACCAGCGCCTCAGCTCCCCCTCCACCCCGCGCGCGAAGCCGTAGATCTCGGGCTGCTCGAGGGGCGGGAGGTCGCCGGCGCGCACGAGGAGGTCTGCTGGCCCACACCTCGCGGAAGACGCGGTACGTGAGCGCGGTCGTGTCGAGGTAGTCCACGCCTGCCGAGCCGCCCGTTCCTGTGCGGCGGCCGATTCCGCTCGACCATCCGGGCGTGGCGTTGCCGGAATGACGAACGACTGCTCGAACGTCATGATGCTGTCGATGACCTCCCGAGGCCACGCGAGCAGCGGCAGCTCGCGGTAGCTCTCGATGAAGACGAGCGCGGCGCGGATGCGCGATCGCGCGGGCGGGTCTCCTCGGGTGCGTCTTCCCCGAGCAGGTACGCTCGGGCCGACGCGACCTCGCGCCGCGCGCGCTCTTCGAGCCTGCGCATGTCGGCTTCCCCCGAGTCTTTGCGCGCGCGCGAGCTCCAGGCCGCGCTCGACGGCCCGCGCGTGCGCGGCGAGGTACCCCTCGCAGAACGAGCGGACGCGCGCGTCGTCGTCCGGCTGCGAGGGCGTCGAGCCCTGGATCGGCGTGCGGTGCAGCCACTCGAGGATTACGTCGCGCAGCGTCGGCCAATAGTCGAGGCGAGCGCGCACCCGCCGCAGAGCCGGAGACTCGCCGCCGTCGTGCTCCTTCAGCGCCGTCAGGTACGACCCCGTGGGACCGAGCGGGATTCGCTCGGCCTCGGGGAGCCCCATCAAGATTCGAGCTCGCGCATCTGCGCCGACTGGAACCCGCTCGCTCCGGCCAGCTTGTCGCGGAACGCGAGATAGTCGCGCGTCGTCATGGTTTCCATGAGCGCGAAGTGGCTGGCGAGTTGCTGCAGGATGGTATCCATGCGCCGGATCCCGCGCACGGCCGCGGCGAGCGCCTGCTCCGGAACCGGCGCGTGTGCGAAGAGGTCGCGGACGGTGACCATTTCGCGCAAGACGAGCTTGAACCAGCGCGTCAATTTGGTGCACGACGAGGAACATGACCTCGTCGTTTGCGAGCTCGGCCTCGCTCGCCGCCGTGCCCGCCTGAAGCGACAGAAGAGCTTCGACTCGAATGTAGTCCCAGTACGGGGTGGGTTTCGGCGCTTTCTCCACGTTGCCGCTCATGGCATGCGGGGTGCTCGAGGGCAACAACGCGGTACATTGTTCGCGCATGAAGGCTGCGATCCTCGCCTGCCGCGACCTGGCGGCGGGCGCCCGCTTCGGCGCGCCGCGACCCTCACACGCGACGCGAGCGAGGCACCCGAGGGCACCCGGGAGCCCGCGGCATGGCCGTTCGCGACGCTCGTCGCCGTCGCTTTCGACGAACGCGGGCGGCCGCTGCTCCTCCTCTCGCGCCTGGCCGAGCACACGAGGAACCTCGAAGCCTGCCCGCGCGCGTCGCTTCTCGTGAGCGCGACCGTGATACCGTCGCCGCAGACGGCGGCGCACGAACCGCCTGCCGACCCGCTGGCGGAGGGACGCATGACGCTCGTCGGCCATGGCGCGCCCGTGGCGCAAGGCGAGAACGGCGAGTCCGAGGCGAACCGCGCGCGCGCCCGGTTCCTCGCGGTGCACCCCCAGGCGGTGAGCTACGCCGGATTCGCGGACTTCGCGATGTGGCGCATCGAAGTTGCCCACGTGCGGTGGGTCGGGGGATTCGGGCGGATGCAATGGTCGAGTCCCGACGAGTACACGGCCGCGTCTGCCACTTGATCCACCGCCACGACTGGGGGAACATGCGCGCCGCAGGGGGAGGCGGCCGTGAGGCAACTCGTCGGGGAAGTAGAATCGAGCGGGGGCGTGGCTCGCGTGCCTGCGTTTGCAGGCGTGCGGGGAGGGCGCCTGGTCCAGGTATTCGTGCACCGCCTGAACGACGTCGCCGCGGTCGAATCGCTCAGCGCGGGCGTCTGGGCGGCGGTCCACGAGACAGGCCCCGGAGCGGTCATCTGCGCCGATTTTCGCAGCGCCTCTCCCCTGTCCTTCGACGTCGCCGGCGCATGGTCTCGCGACATGCGGCGAGCGAACCGCGCCGTCGCGAGGAGCGGGATGCTCCTCGACCCGAGGAACGTGATGTTCAACCTTCAGGTCGCTCGCGTCGTTCGGTGCGCTGGCCACGACGCCCGCCGGCTCTTCACCGATCCGCTCGAGATGGGCGACTGGCTGGGCGACCTGCTGACCGACGCAGAGCGGGCGGCTTTACGCGGCCTGCTCGCAACGCAGGCGGAGGCGCACTCAGACTTCCTCCCGTCCCGCCGCGGCGGCCTCTACCCGATTCAGGTCGGCCTCCTCCAGCTTGCTGTGTGCGCGCACGGCTTGCAGAAGGTCCGCCATCTCGGGCGCCTCTCGTCCACGCTCCTTCTCGTGCGCCAGGTACTTCGGGAGGCACTTCGGGTGGGCGTAGGCTACGCCTCGCTGCTGCCCCATCGGCCCGTCGAAGACCCTCTCGAACGCGACACGGAGCTCGCCCTTGGCGATCGTCTCGTCGCACGCGCGGCACCGGGCGCGACCCGTGCCCGCGCGCTCGGCGTAGGGCATGGGCGGGCGCAGGTGCTCCGCGATGAGCGCGTCGAGGCCGGCGCGGTCCTCGATCGGCGGTCCCTCGTAGACCGAGAGCGCCGCGGCCAGCTCGTTGGCGAGCTTGGGCGCGGCGCACGCCGGGTGCCAGTACCGAAAGGCCATTCCGCCCTCCTGAGCGTACGGACTGGCGTACTCCTCGGCGAAGCGCGCCGTACCCTTGGCGATCGACTGCTTGCAGCCGCGGCAGCTCGCGCGCCCGCTCGGTGACGGCTCGACCCTGTGCGCCATGGAGCGCGAGCGTAGCGCCGCCCCGTCGGGTCACCAGGGCGGCCTCATGGCTCGACCGCCCTCAGAAGAACGCGTTGAGCAGCCGCTTCTCGACGTGATCGAACGCGCCGTCGATCATCGAGTCGTAGATCTGCTGCTGATACTCCTCGCGCGTCAGCCCCTCGCCCTTCAGCCGCCACGTCTCGGCGCCGCGCCAAGCGTGGGTGGAGATCTTGAGCGCAGAGCCGCCGTCGGGCACGACGAAGGTCGAGTCGAAGGTGAAGTTGAGGTTCCCGAACACCGTGTGCGGCTTGTTGCTCACCTGCGTCGAGTGTCCCCACTCGGGCGAGTAGTCGACGACGAGCGTCGGGACGGCGGAAGGCAGAGGGGCGTCGGTCGCCAGCGCTTCGCCGGGGTGCATCGAGAGAATGTCGCCGGGGAAGCTGTCCCCGAAGCGCTTCGCGATGTCGTCGTCTACGCGCCGCTCGCGGGAACGCATGGCCTCTGCCGAGACGTACGCGGAGGGGAGGGCGTCGGGGCCGGGGAAGTGACCGCTCGCCATCACCTTCTTGTCCGCTTCCTCCATCGGATCGGGACGGGCGCAGGCGAAAGCGCACCTCGCACGCGGGATTGCCGGTCTTCTCCGAGAACGCGAGCAGTCGCTCGACGACGGGGGCGGCCGCTGCGTCGGGCTTGGCTGTCTTCTTCCACGCGGCGAGCGCCTGCACGAAGAGCGCGTGGCGAGCAGCCTTGAGCTCCCCTTCGAGCTTGCTGGACGGGTAGTCGCGCGCGAACTGGTCGAGCGCGGTCACCGTGCCCTCCTTCTTCGCCTTGTCGAGCTGCGCGAGGAGCGCGCGACGAATGGCCGCGTCGATCTCGGGGGTGATCTGCGACCCGACGTGCGCGTTCGCGAACGCCTGGATCGCCTCGACCGTGCCCTGCGCCTCCGCCGCCGCGAGCTCGGCCCGCGGCAAGAGCACCTCGCGCACCTCTTCGGAGTGGCGTCCCCCTCGCGCGAGGTACTGCTCGTAGGCCGCGGTGGTCCCGGCGGCCGTTATCGTCTGGTACATCGCCGCGTCGCTCACGGAGTTTCGCGTCGAGCCGAGCGCCAGGCCCAGCCCGAGCCCGAGCACCGCAGCGACGGCCCAGTCCACGCGGATCCACAGCGGCACCAAGTGGCGCATCGACTCGGTGGGTCCGATGGGGCTCGACATCGCGCTATCGGCCAGCGGATCGAGCTCCGCCAGCAGGTGCTGGTTGTCTTCGGTCAGGGCGCGGCCGAGGTCCTCCTTGACCTTGGCCAGCGCGACCTCGGCGCGCTGCGCCTCTTCCAGACTCGCGGCCGGGACGACCACGCGGATGCCCCGGGGCATGCGCAGCGCGAGCGCCGGCGAGGGCGCACCGATCACCTCGATGGCCTCCGCGTCGAGCACCGACCACACCCGAAACGCGCTCTGGCGCGCGTCGACCACGCACCCGGGGAAGAGGTACATGCCCGGGCGGTAGGGCGCGGTGTCGAGGGCGCGCAGGATGCCCATCGCGTGCACGACGCCGTACGCCGCCGTCGCGAGCAGCACCACGTCCACGGCGAGCAGCTTGACGTCGTGCAGCGCCAGCGGGCTCGTGACGTCCCCGGCGCCGGCGCGCAAAAGCAGCGCGGCCACGAGCACCAGGAGCGCGCTCGCGCCGAGAGAGGCCCACGCGGCGGTCCGCGGGGCCGGGTGGAAGAGGAGCGGAGCCGGAGGCGCCGTGCGGCGGCTCGATGCGGCAAACCGGTCCTGCACCGGGCGTGCGAGTCGGTAGAAGTCGATTTGCGCAACGTGCCAGACCGCATGGTAGCGGAGAACGAAAGCGGCTCGCCTGGCTCTGCGTTCTTCGGGCCGGCCATCCTGCTCATGCGCGCACTCCTGTTCGGCTCGTCTGCGAAGAACGAGCCGACCTGGACCCGCGCCTCCCTGGGTGCGGGACCCGGCTCGCGTCAGGCGCGGAGCCCGCAATTTCCTGGGGCACGGCATGGCGCGCCGCGGCGAGAGCCCGGTCGGGGTGGTCCACGCTTCCCCCACCCCTGAGAAGACGCGACTACGCAGGGGGAGGCAGCCGAGGGCAAGCACCGGCAACCGAGGGCATGTTTGACGCGATCCGCCAGGGACCTATAGAAGGCTGGAGATGAGCCCTACGGCGATGCTCACTTTGATCGTCGCGGCCTTCGCGATGTTTGCGTGGTCCGCGAGCCGACGCTGGCAGCTCCTGCAGGTCGGGCGTTCGGCCGGAGATCGCCTCGACCATCTGGCGGCGCGCCTGCGCGGAACGTGGGTGTACGCGTTTCGCCAGGAGAAGATGGACTACTACAACCCCGCGGGCATCGCGCATAAGTTCATCTTTGCGGGGTTCGTTCTCCTCCTCTTTCGCACGCTCGTCCTCTGGGGACGGGGCTTCTACGCGCCCTTCAACCTGTGGGTGCTCTCGCCGTCGCGGCCGCTCGGCGAAGTTTACGAGTTCGCGAAAGACATCCTCGCGATGCTCGTCGTCGCGGGCACGCTCGTCTTTTTCTATTACCGCCTCGTCCTCAAACCCCGCCGGATGGCGCTCACGGTCGAGGGCCTGCTCATCATTCTCATCATCTTCACGATGATGCTCGCCGACATGACCTACGACGGCGCGTCGCTCGTCCTCATGCTCCGCAAGAGCGCGCTCTGCGCCGTCCCGGGCGCGGCGCAGGCCGCCACCGCGGCGCAGTGCGCGGCTATCTCGACCATCACCCAGCCGCTTGCGGGCGACGCGTGGGACGGAGCCTGGTCACCCTGGCCCTCGCCCGCGGGTTCGTTCTTCGCGACGATGTTCCAGCACAGGTCGGCGGGCGCGCTCGTGCTGCTCGCGCAAGCTGGGTTCTGGACCCACGCGACGCTCGTCCTCCTCTTCTTGAACCTGCTCCCGCACTCCAAGCACTTCCACGTCATCACCGCGATCCCGAATGTCTTCACGCGCAGCCTCAAGCCGGCGGGGCGCCTCGAGCCCATGGCCGAGAGCGCCGAGAAGCTCATGGAGAAGGTCGGGGCCGCGGGCGAATCGCCCGATCCGCTGGCAGCGCCCATCGGCGTCGCGCGAATCGAGCACTTCACGTGGAAGGCGCTGCTCGACTTCTACACCTGCACCGAGTGCGGGCGCTGCTCGGACAACTGCCCCGCCCACCGCACGGGCAAGATCCTCAGCCCCAAGCACCTCACGCTCGCGCTCCGCGACCACCTTTATGGCCGCGAGGAGGAGCTCGTTCACGCCAAGACGAACGGGGCGAGCCATGCGGAGCCGGTCGACGGCGCGACCCCCGTCAACATCATCTCCGAGCTGGTGCACCCCGACGTCCTCTGGGCGTGCACCACGTGCCGAGCGTGCGAGGAGCAATGCCCGGTGCTCATCTCGTACGTCGACAAGATCGTCGACATGCGGCGCAGCCTCGTGATGGTGCGCGGCGAGTTCCCGCACGAGCTCGCGAAGCCGTTCCAGGGAATGGAGTCGAACGGCAACCCGTGGAACCTGTCGCGCGCCGACCGGTCCGCCTGGAGCGACGGGCTCGGCGTGCCCACGATGAGCGCCCGGCCCACGGCGCCGGTGCTCTTTTGGGTGGGGTGCGCCGCCAGCTACGACGACCGCGCCAAGAAGATCGCGCGTTCCACCGCGCGTCTGCTCAAGCGGGCGGGCGTGGACTTCGCGATCCTCGCGCAGGAAGAGAACTGCACGGGCGATCCCGCGCGGCGCGCGGGCAACGAGTTTCTCTTCGCGATGCTCGCCGAGGGGAACGCGGCGACCGTCAACGGCTATCGCGAGCAGGGTGGCGCGCGCACGGTGGTCACGACGTGCCCCCACTGCTTCAACACGCTGAAGAACGAGTACCCCGACTTCGGCCTGCGCGTGGAGGTCGTGCACCACACCGATTTCCTGCTCGGCCTCCTCGCCGAGGGGAAGCTCGTGCCGAAGAACCCCGTGGCGGGGCGCGTCGTCTACCACGACAGCTGCTACCTCGGCCGGTATAACGGCATCTACGACCCGCCGCGCGAGATCCTGCGCCGCATTCCGGGGGTCGAGCTCGTGGAGCCGGAGTACTGGACCAAGCAGCGCGGCCTCTGCTGCGGCGCCGGCGGCGCGCAGATGTGGATGGAAGAGCAGAACCAGGACCGCGTGAACGTGAAGCGCACGCTGCAGCTGCTCGACACCGGCGCGAGCACGATTGCGAGCGCGTGCCCGTTCTGCATGACGATGCTTACCGACGGCATCAAGAGCAAGAGCCTCGAAGACGAGGTGAAGCAGCTCGACGTCGCGGAGCTACTCGACAAGGCGTGCGAGGAGCTGCCGCTGGTGCCGGGCGAGCCGGTCGTTCGGGCCGAGGAAATGGCGCCGCCGGCGGCAGCGAGCGTCGGAGAGCCGGCCCCGCCGGCGCAGTAACCCGCGCGCTCGTCTAAAGCTGCAGCACTCTTCGGAGCGTGTCTTCGACGTGCGCCATCGTTCGCGAAGACAGCTTGCCGACCGTCGCCGCGTCGAACCGATCCACCAGGACGCTCGTGAGCAGGTGCACGAGCAGCACTTGCGCTCGGCGTGTGCCGGCCTCTCGCCCTGAAACGGGCAGCGCGAGCGGATCGCCCCGATAGACGGGCGCCTCGTCGTCGAGCGGAGCGACGACGACCGTTTCCAGCCCCCCGAGCAAGTCCGACTGAAGCACGGCGAAATGCTCGCGGCGGCCCTCGGCGCCGAAGCCGAGCCGCCGCCGTGCCACGAGTACCTCCCCCCTCTTAGCCATGCAGCCGCTCGATTGCTTCGGCAATCGCGCGGTCGCGGGCACATCGCTCGGGCGTGCGCGATGTCTCGAGGCGCTGGCGGAAGGCGGCGCGCTCGGCGCGGGCGATGGCGTCGACGAGCAGCTCGCGCGCCAAGACGCCTTCGGGCCGCTTCGCAGCCTTGGCCAGGCTGCGAAGCCGCGCGCGCTCTTCGGAGGGAAGGTTGAGATTGACGCGCTCCAGAGCTGCCGGCATCGCCACACTAGCGTGAGGTCTCCGGAAGAGGATGTCAATCGAGGACCTCCCGCCGGGTCCGCCGGCCGGATACCGCGCTGCGGCCTCTTCCTGCTATGCTTCCAGCGTGACTCGCTGCCCCACCTGCGAGCATCCCTCGGCGCCGCGGTCCACGCCGCAAGGCGAGAACCGCGCCTTCCCCTTCTGCTCGGCGCGTTGCAAGATGATCGACCTCGGCAAATGGCTGGACGAGAAATACCGCGTCCCCGGGGCCGAAGTGGACGACGACATGACGGTCCAGGATTCGCGCCACGATCGGCAGGCGACCCAGCAGAAGAGGCAGGAGAAGGAATGAGGCCCGCGCTGCACGGTTTGGCTTGGCTGAGATTCGCGCTTCCGCTCGCCGCCGTCGCGTTCACCTCGCCCGCGTTCGCACAAGGGCTGGAACCGCCGCCGGGCTACCCCGCCGGGTATTCGGCGTCGTCGAGCCCCCCCCGCCGCAGAATAGCGACGAGAACGAAGACAGCGGTCTCGGGCTCGAGTGGGTGTATCTCAACGCTGAAGCGGGCGCGTCGTACGTGGACATGCAGTCGTTCAGCGCAAGCAGCCTGGGCCTCGTGAAGTCGTCGGCGGGCGGGCCGAGCTTCGGTGTCGGCGCAGGCGTGCGGCTCTTCATCCTGACGCTCGGGGCGCGGGTGCGCGAGATGTCGCTCTCGGACATCGGCAGTCTGTGGCTCCTGAACCTCGAGGCCGCGCTTCACACGCGCATCTGGCGCATCGACCCGTATTTCGGCGTCCGCGGCGGCTACAACTTCGTCGGCTCGCTCAGCGGCAGCTCGGTGGATGTGGCCAAGGGCGCCACGCCTTCGGACGTCAGCGTTCACGGGTTCAACGTCGGCCCCATGTTCGGCATCGACTTCTACCTGGCGAAGCTCGTATCCATTGGCGCCGACGTCGATTCCCAGTTCCTCTTCCTGCAGCGACCGAAGCCCCCGCTGCCGTGTCAGCCCCCGTTGACCCAGGACCAGTGCCAGGCCGCGTTCAACATGGTGGCGACGCCGACGCAGCGGACTCTCTACAACAACTCCGGCAACAGCGTGGGCTTCGGCTTCACCGCGGCAGCGCACCTCGGCATCCACTTCTGAGCCTCGCCCCCCGGGAGCGTTCGTGCTGCCCACCCTGCGCTGGCTCCTCCTCTCGCTCCTCCCGGCCGCGCTCTTCGTCGCGCTCGTCTACCGCACCGACGAGCGGCGCGAGCCTCGATGGCTCGTCGTTCTCACGTTTTCGCTCGGCGCGATCGCGGCGCTCGCGGCGATGCTCATCACGACGCGCGCCGCGGCGCTGACCGGGCTCGACGTGCGCGTGTCGGCGGCCGGCGAGAGCGGCGCGCTCGTGTTCCTCTTCTTCGTCGTGGCCCCGATGCAGGAGGCGGGCAAGGTCGCCGCGGCCTGGCCGGCGTTCCTGTCGAAGCATTTCGACGAGCCCTACGACGGCCTCGTGTACGCCGCCGCGGCGGCCCTCGGATTCGCGGCCGTCGAGAACGGCTTCATCTTGCACGCTCACCCGACCGGCGCGATCTGGATCGCTCGCGCGCTGTTCGCGCTGCCCGCGCACCTCTTCTTCGCGTGCTTGTGGGGGTACGCCCTCGGACGGGCCAAGCAGTCGAAGGTGACGCTCCCGATCTTTCCGCCGGCGTTCGTCCTGGCGATCGTGGCGCACGGCCTGTACGAGCATTTCGTCTACGGGCGAGGCCCGGGCGCCCTGCTCGCGGTCGTGCCGCTGCTCGGGGCGATGGGCCTGGTCGCGCTGATGCTGGCGCGCGACCTTCGCGTGCGCGGCAATCGCCCGTCGCGTGTGCCGTCGCCTTACGGTGGGCGCCTCTCGCGGCTGTCCGTCGAGGCGCAGCCGCCGAGCCTGTCGGCCATCGGGACCGCGCTCACCCACGGCCGAGGGGGAACCCGTGAAGGTCCTCTGGGTGCTCTTCGGCGCGCTCGTGACGATCGGCGGAATGGTCGTGGGCGTCGCGGCCGGTGTGCTCGCGGCGCATGCGATGCACATCGACCTCTCCACCGTCGACGAGCACGACGTGCGCGCGGCCGCGCCTGCGCTTCTCCTCGGGCTCGGCGTCCTCGCGTCGTTCCCGACGAGCGGGTGGCTCGTCGCGCGCGCCGCGGGCGTGCGCACGCTGCTCGAGCCCGCCCTCGCGTCGGTGCTCGCACTGGTCGTGATCCTCGTCTGTCTGGGGCTCGCGGCGCCCTTCACCGTGGTCTTCGGCCTGGCCGTCTCGCCGGTCGCGTGGGTGCTGTCCTGCTTCGGCGCGTGGATTGGCCGCGACGTCTGAGCGTCCTGCTATAGAGTCGCCCGCCCGGCATGCTTCGGAGATGGAGCCTGTCCTTGCTTGCGGTTCTGGGTCTCGCCTCGCTTCCCGCGAGAGCGCGCGCGGAGTCTCCGTTCGCCGACGGGCCCTTTGCCCGGGCCACCATCGCGCCTCACCGCTACACGCTCGACGAGTGCCTCGCCCTGGCCGATCGCAACTTCCCCAACCTGTGGGCCGCGCGCGCACGCCTCGCGCTCGCGCACGGGCAGCTCGACGAAGCCCGGTGGACGCCCTGGTTCCAGTGGAATGCGCAGGGCTCGCTGGGCGTCGCCCCGCCGCTGGCCGGTTCGTTCCTCTTCCCCCAGAGCACCCTCGCCTCGCGCAACGTCACCTCCACCCAGGGACTGCAGCCGTTCGTGGGGCTGGGCCTGAGCGGCGTGGTGCCTCTCTACACGTTCGGCAAGATTGAGACGGCGCTGCGAGCCGCCGAGGCGAACGTGCGCGTGTCCGAGTGGGACATGGAAAAGTGGCGCCAGCAGACGCGCATGGACGTGCGGCGCGCGTACTTCGGCCTGGAGCTCGCGCGGGACACGAAATACCTGATCGACGACGCGCTCGATCGCCTCGAAAAGGCCATCCAGGGAATGAAAGACCGCCTCGCCAAGGGCGCTCCCGACGTCAGCGACACCGATCGCCTGCGCCTCGAGGTCTTCCGGCAAGACGTGATCGTGCAGTCGATCCAGGCCACGAAAGGGGAGGCCCACGCCCTGGCGACGCTGCGCTTCTACACCGGCGTGCAATCCGGCTTCGACGTCGTCGACGAGCCGCTCAGGCGGCCCGATCGCCCCCTCGCGCCCATCGTGCAGTACCTCGAGGTCGCGCGCGTGACGCGCCCCGACGTCAACATGGCCCGGGCGGGCGTGGTCGCGCGTCGCGCATGGGCCGAGTACCAGCGCGCGAAGCTCTTGCCCGACGTGGGCCTCGGCCTGGGCGTCGACTTCCTCTCGACGCCGAGCGCGGCGCAGCAGTTCAATGTGTATGTCGTACGACCCGTACAACCACTTCGGCTACATCTTCGGCCTCGGGCTGCGCTGGTCGCTCGACCTCTTGCCGCAAGCCGCCCGCGTGCAGCAGGCCGAGGCCCAGCTCACCGAGACCCGCTCGCTCGAGGATCTGGCGCTGACCCACGCGACGTGGGAGGTCGAGAACGCCTACGCCGACGCCGTCGAAGCGAACGGCCGCGAGCAGACCTGGGATCGGGCCGAGCACGTCGCGAAGCAATGGCTCGCCAGCGCCCAGGCGCAGATCGACCTGGGCAGCTCGGACGAGCGGATCCTCCTCGAGCCGCTGCGCAGCTACGCCGCGGCCCGGGCGCAGCACAACACGGCGCTCATGGACCTGAACGTCGCGATGAGCAGCCTCGCGCTCGCCAGCGGCTGGGACAGCGCGGCGCCTTCGCGTCCGGTGCCGTGAATGTCATCCAAACGGGTGACTCGGGCTCTGGGACGAAGTCGTGTAGCGTGTCGACGCCGGTGGATTCTGGCAGAGGGGCACCCTGGATGTTCCGTTTGCGCGCCGCAGTCTTCGTCAGCATCGCCGCCGCCTGCGGCGCCCTCGGGTGCGCCAGCGTCGGGTCGTCGCCCTCCGACACGGCGAACACGAATTCGACCTCACCCGACGCGTCGATTGCCTCCGACGGCGGGGCTCCCCCCGACAGCTCCCCCCCGCCCGACAGCGCGCCCCTGCGCGACAGCTCCGCGGCACCCGATGCGCCCGTACTCAGCACAGGCGACGGCGCCACGGCCGACGCGTGCGACATCGGCGCGGTGGCAAACTTCGCGACCGACCAAACCCTCGATATATTCGGGCAACCGACGTACTACGCCGATGGCGGCCGCCTGCCTCCCGGGCGCTATCGCGTCGCGTACGTCGACGGATGCATGAAGTACTCGGGCGGCGAGGACTGGTCGCTCAACGCCTACCAGGGGATCCCCTCCTCGTGGTGGCTCATCGGCGCCACGACCGCCGACCGCATTCTCGTTCCCCGGGGACGGTGGGTTTCTTGGTCGGCTCCGGCGGATTCGCGACGTTCGACGAGTGCGTCGCCGCCAACCAACTTGTGGCGCCCATCGAGTTCGCCTTCGACGGAGGCCCGATCGGCGTCTGGCTGGAGGACTACCCGTATACGGACAACCTCGCCGGTATGAACGGACGGAACCCGAAGTGGGATCTCACGCTGCTCGGTGACTGCTCGTCGCTCCTTCAGTGACTCGCCAGGCACCGCGTTCTCGGCCCGGGTGGGGTCGACCTAGACAGCTCAGCGCGTAGCCGCGTGCCGGCGCGGGCCGGCCATGGCACAATCGGAGCCGAAAGCCGTATCGCGCGTGCGCATCCTCAAGAGCGCTCTTTTCTGGCGGATCCTACTGAGCTCGCTGCTCGTCGTGGCGGTGCTCGGCGTGGGCCTGTACCGGGCGAACGCCGCGCACGAGGAGCTCGAGAAGCAGTTCGAGCGGCTCGTCAGGCACGACCTGAAGCTCGCCGACGACGCGCTCCAGCTCCTGCGCCTCATGGTCGATCTCGAGACCGGAAAGCGCGGTTACCTGCTCACGAGCGAGCAGAGCTACCTGACCCCCTACGAGGAAGCCCGCCGGGATCTCGAGGGCGTGCTCACCGAAGCGCAGGCCGTCGCCGAAAACGGAATGGAGGACGAGCGCGTCGCGGCGTTCGGACGCCTCGTCCACGACTGGATCAACAACATCAGCGAGCCGCAGATCCGCGCTCGCAAGAGCGGCCACGAGACCGATCCGGGCGTGATCGACGAGGGCAAGCAGCAGACCGACCAGATGCGCAAGATCCTGCTCGACCTGCGCAACCACGCCATCGATGAGGCCGACGGCCGCGAGCAGGTCGCCTTCGAGTCGGCGGCCGCGTCCCAGCGGGCCACCCGTACCGTGCTCCTTCTGGCGATCATCATCGCGCTCGTCAGCGGCGCCTGGATCGCGCGCGACATCGCCGGCACGACCGGGCAGCTCGAGGAGGCGCTCGCGGCGACGGGCCGTCTCGAGCCGCTCGTGCCCATGCCCGTGCGGCGCGACGAGCTCGGGTCGGTGGCCCTCAGTCTCGCGAAGATGAATTCGCTCCTCCTCGAGAAAGACGCGAGCCTTCGCGCGACCCTCGCCGATCGCGAGCGCGCCCTCGCCGAGCTCACGCACGCGAACGCCGACCTCACGCAGCGCGACGCGCGGGCGCGCGCCTACGCGGAGTTCGTCCGCGAGCTCAAGACGCTCGACGTGAGGGCGCTCGCGGCCGGCGGCCTGCAGTCGCTGGTGAGGCTCGCCGAAGCGCAGGTCGGCGCGGTCTACCTGCTCGACGACGCCGATCGCCTCGTGGCCGTCCAGGCGACCGCGTCCGACGGTCGCGCCATCGATCACTCCGTGTTCAGCGCCGAGGGGCTGCCGCGCACCGTGATGGAGAGGCGCGAGCCGGTCGCGCTGCGCGGAGACTCGCTGATCGAGCCGCTGCCGACGCTCGACCTCGGCATCGGCGCCGCGCGGCTGCGGTGGGTGCTCGGGTACCCCATTGCGATCGGCGACGAGGGCGCGGGCGCGATGGTCCTGGCCGGCGTTCACGAGACGAACGAGGTCGGCGCCGGCTTCGTCCTCGACGCCGCGCGGCAGCTCGCCGTCGCGCTGCACAACGCGTGGACGCACGACCGGCTGCGCGAGAAGAGCGTCGCCCTGGCCGAGCAGGGCCGTCGCCTCACGCACGCCAACCAGGTGAAGACCTCGTTCCTCGCGTCGATGAGCCACGAGCTCCGGACGCCGCTGTCGGCGCATCCTCGGCTTCGCAGACTTGCTGATCACGTCTCCGAAGGAGCAGCTCTCGCCCCGGGCGCGCGAGTCGCTCGAACGAATCAAGCGCAACGGCGACCATCTGCTGGGCCTCATCAACGACGTCCTCGACCTCGCCAAGGCCGAGGCCGGGCGCATCGAGGTCCGGCTCGCCCCGGTCAACATCGCGCAGCTCGCGCGCGCTTGCCTCGCCGAGGTCGACAGCCTGCGGGCGGGCAAGGACCTGAAGCTCGTCGCCGACGTGGGCGAGGGGCCGCTCGAGATCCTGACCGACGCCCAGCGCGTGCGGCAGATTCTGCTCAACCTCCTGTCGAACGCCATCAAGTTCACGGACGTCGGCGATGTCGTCGTGAGCGCCCGGGCGACGCCGAGCGAGGTCCGACTGGCTGTGGGCGATTCGGGCATCGGCATCTCCGCGGACGCGATGAAGGAGCTGTTCCAGGACTTTCACCAGCTCGAAGCCGGCGACGGCCGCCGCTACGACGGCACGGGCGTCGGTCTCGCCCTCTCGCGCCGCCTCGCGCGCGCGCTCGGGGGCGACATCGAAGTGCGCTCGCGCCAGGGGGAGGGCTCGATCTTCACGCTCGTGCTTCCTCGCACGGCGGCGCGCGCCGACGCCGAATCCTCTCCGCCGGGCAACCCGCCGCCGGTGAGCGGGGCCGGGGTGCTCTCGTGATCGAGCGTGCCTCGGTGTCCGCCCTGGGCGACGTCGCGGGCGACGTCCTCATCGTCGACGACTTCCCCGACACCCTTGCCCTGTACGAGGCGGTCCTCCTCGAGGAGGGCCACCGCGTCCGGACCGCCCAGAGCGGCGCCGAGGCCCTCCGGCAGGTCGAAGAGCGCGAGCCGGAGCTCATGCTCCTCGACGTCTCGATGCCCGGGCTCGACGGCGTCGAGGTGCTGCGCCGGCTGCGCGCCCGCCGAGACGGGGGGCCGTCGGTCATCATGCTCACCGCAGCGCGGCGCGAGCCGCACGCCGATCGAGGCGGGACTCAAAGAGGGCGCGGACGCGTACCTGACGAAGCCGATCGATTCGCGGGAGCTCCTGGCGCGGGTGCGCGCCGCGCTCGAGACGTTCCGCCTGAAGCGCATGCTCGAGGCGCAGCGGCGCGATCACATCGCGATGCTCGTCCACGACCTGCGGCACCCGCTGTCGTCGCTCGGTCTCATCGCCGAGGTCCTCGACGCGGAAGACCTGAACCCCCAGGAGCGCCGGCACGTCGTCGGGCAGATCCGCAGCATGTGCACGGAGATGGCGCGGCTCGTGGACGACGTGCTCGTCGCGAGCCGCCTGGAGGCCGGCGTGTTCTCGGTCGAGCCGCGCACGGTGCGGGTCGGAACGGTCATCGAGCCCATCCTCTCGGTGTTCACGCCCGTAGCGGCTCGCCGTCGCGTCGCGCTGGCGTTCGACGGCTCGCTCGATCTCGAGGTCAAGGCCGACCCGCAGAAGCTCCGGCAGGCGCTCGACAACCTCGTGGCCAACGCGCTGAAGTTCACGCCCCGCGGCGGGCGCGTGCGCGTGCGCGTCTGGCGCGAGGCCGCGCAGGCAAGACGCAAACGCAAACGATACCGTGTTCTTCGAGATCGCCGACTCCGGGCCGGGCGTCGCGCCCGAGGAAGCAAGGCACGATCTTCGACCGCTACAAGCAGGGTTCGCGCGGCAGGGCCGCCGGCGGGGCAGGTCTGGGTCTCGCGATCGCGCGCGGCATCGCCGAGGCCCACGGCGGCGCCGTTTCGGTCGCGACCGGGGACCTGGGCGGAGCCGCCTTTCGCATCGCCCTGCCCACCTGACCCGCCCCCGCTTGACATTCCCCGCCCGGCCCGTAAAGTCCCGCGTTCCGCGCAAGCTCGAGGAAACCCCGTGGCCAATCATCCGTCCGCCGAAAAGCGCAACCGCCAGAGAATCAAGCGCACCATTCGCAATCGCGCCGTCAGGAGTGCCGTCCGCACGGAAGTGAAGGACGTGCGCGAGGCGCTCGCCGCGAAGGACGCGAAGGCCGCCAAAGAGGCCCTCGAGGTTGCGGTCAAAGCGCTCGACAAGGCAGCCGGCAAGGGCGCCGTGCCCCGGAAGACCGCCTCGCGGAAGGTGTCGCGCCTGGCCGCCCAGGTGCACGCGCTTCAGCAGTCGCAGGCGCCGCAGAAGAGCAAGTAGGCCGCCTCGGCCCCGGACCCGATGATCGGCCGCACGCTGGGCGGCAAGTATCGTCTCGTGCGCGTCATCGGACGCGGGGGCACCGGTACGGTGTTCGAAGCCGAAGCCCCCCTGGGGGGAGCGCGCTTCGCCGTGAAGCTGCTCGATCCCGAGTGGGCCAAGGACCCGGCGGTCGCAGGTCGCTTCGCGCGCGAGGGGCAGGCCGCGAACGCGGTCGCGAGCGAGCACATCGTGCGCGTCTTCGAGGCGGGCACCGAAGGGGTCGTCCGTACATCGCCATGGAGCTCCTGCGCGGCGAAGATCTGGGCACGCGCCTGCGCCGCGACTCGCGCGTGCCCCAGCGCGATGCGCTGCACATCGCGGCGCAAGTGCTGAAGGGGCTTGCCGCCGCCCACGCGGCAGGCATCGTGCATCGCGACCTGAAGCCCGACAACGTGTTCCTCGTGGAGCAGGCCGGGTCCGCGGGGTTCGCCAAGATCGTCGATTTCGGGATGTCGAAGATCGGCAAGCTCCCCGGGGGAACCGCGCCGCTCGCGCTCACCCGTCGCGGCGTCATCCTCGGCACGCCGCTCTACATGGCTCCGGAGCAGGCCCGGGGCCTTCCCGACGTGGACGGGCGGGCCGATCTGTTCTCGCTCGGGGCGATTCTCTTCGAGTGCCTGACGGGGCGGCCGCCGCACGTGGGAGAGAGCTACGAGCAGATCTTGCTCGCGCGCTGCATGCAGGACGCGCCCGACGTCCGCATGTACGCGCCCGAGGTGCCGCCGGCCGTCGCCGCGTTCGTCGGGCGCGCGCTGGCTCGCGAGCGCGCCGAGCGCTTCGCCTCGGCAGCGGAAATGCTTGGCGCGTTGCGCGCGCTCGCGCCGGACGATCCCGCGGCTGCGGTGCGCGGCGGGGGACCGGCGGATGCCGAGGGGAGCAAGCTCGATGCGCAGGAGCGCGCGCGTCGCGGGCGTGTCCGGGCGGCGGCGACGGCCATCCTTGCGACGATGACCGGTGCCGCGGCGACGGTCGGGTGGCTGGCTGTGCGGCGGGACGCCGGCGTCGAGACGGGGGAGCGGGCGCATGCGGTAGGGCAGGGGCAGGGAGGGAAGGGGGCGACGAAGGGGCCGGCGCAGGCAGCGGCAATGCCGTCCGCGCCCCTGTCGGCGAGCCTCGTGTCGTCGCCGCTTTCCGTGCCGTCGGCCTCGGCACTCCCGTCCGCCGAGCGGCCGGGGGCTCCACGGGAAAGCCGCGATGCGCGGTGACCCCATCCACGGATCCGCGGCCGTACTGGACAACTGGTCGCGGGCCCGGCTAAGTACCCGCGACTCTTGCCCCACCGTCCCCATCGTCTAGAGGCCCAGGACCGCGGCTTTTCACGTCGCTAACGCGGGTTCGACTCCCGCTGGGGACGCCTCTGCGGCAGGCGCGAAGCGCCGCCGCCAGGCCAGCGCTCGTCTGCCTTGGGTGCACTTCGCTTCGCTCGTCCACCCAAGGTCGACTCCCGCAGGGGACGCCTCTGCGTCAGGCGCGAAGCGCCGCCGCCATGCCAGCGCTCGTCTGCCTTTGGTGCACTTCGCTTCGCTCGTGCACCAAAGGT
>CAVREO010000004.1:0-15656 GCA_963720145.1 uncultured delta proteobacterium | reverse complement strand
AAAATCCGCGACCCGAGAGGGTGTCCGGGTTCGATCCCCGGAGGGGCCACGAGGCTTTCCGCTCGTGTAGTTTCGATGCGGGCGCGACAAGCGGACGATGCGCGCCCACGCACCATTTGCGTTGCCTCAGTTCTACCGGGCACTCGGAAACGCTCGATGACGCCGGAAAGGCGACTGGCACGCAGCGTGCGTTGCATTCCGCGATGCCTCGCGCGGCGCAGGAGAGGGCGGCCCGATGACAGAGCAAAGCCCGACCGTCGGCCAAGTTGGGGACGACGAGATGCTCGACGCGATGTTTGCGCGATCCTCATCGCCGTCGAAAGGGCGGATCCCGACCTTCTTCGAATGTGGCGCGAGTTCGAGAGCTGTCTGAATGCGCCATGGACGACGAGGAGCAAGGCGTGACTCCGAAGCTCGCCGCGATCGACCTTCGCGAATCCCTCGCCATTTTGCAGGAGCATCGATACTTGCGTGGACGCCTCAAGGAGATCGGCGACTCGCTGCGGCGCGGCGACCTGCGGCTCGAAAACGCACGGAGCCTCCGGGATGAGCTCCGCGCTCACGCCCGTCATGAAGACGCGATCCTGCGGCGACTCTGCGGCGAGAACGAACCCTCGTAGGGGCGCCCTCCGCCTATTGGCCCTCGTGCGCCGCCAGCAAGGCTTCGAGTCCGGCAATTAGCTCATCGAGCTTGACCGGTTTGGTCAGATACCGGAAGAACCCCGCCTGGAGGCCGCGCTGCCGGTCCCGCTCCGACGCCGCCGCCGTGAGCGCGATGACGGGGATGCCCTTCGTCGCTTCATCGCCACGAAGAACCTGGAGAGCTTCCAGGCCGCTCATCCCCGGCAGGTTGATATCCATGATGATGGCGTCGGGTACGCGAGCGCGGGCGATCTCGATCCCCATCTCGGCGGTTGGGGCCGCGACGAGCTCGAGGCCGTCGAAGTCGCTCAGGACATCGCGCATGAAGGTCACGTTCGCGGGATTGTCTTCGATGTAAACGAGAACACGACCCCGTTGCTCGACGAAGCGAGGCGCCGCGCTCTCTTTGCTGATTGAGATTGTGGGCGAATCGGCGGCACTCGTGTGCGTCGGCAGCTCCACCCAGAACTCAGATCCCGTACCCGGCGTACTTCGGAACCCGACACGCCCTCCCATCAGCTCTGCAAGGCGTTTGGTGATGACCAGACCAATACCGGTCCCCTCGATCGGGCCGGTCTCCTGGCCCGCGCGCTGGAATGGCTGGAAGAGCTTGTCCTGCTTGTCGGCCGGGATGCCGTGGCCGGTGTCCGAGATGGTCACGCGTACGAAGCCGCCGGGTGCGCTCGAAGTCGATATGGCGACCGAGCCCTCGGATCGATTGTACTTGATGGCGTTCGTGCCGTAGTTCATGACGATTTGCGCGAAGCGCGTTCGGTCCGCCCTCACCATCGCGGCGTCCGCCGGAACCGGCGCCAGCTCGAGGCGGACCGCCATACGAGCGGCCATGGCCTGAAGGGTCGTGACGGTCTCTTGCAGCACTTCGAGCGTGCTCACGGGCTCGGTCGAGACAGCGACGGCGCCCGCCTCGATACGGGATAGATCCAGAATGTCGTCGATCAGACGGAGAAGGTGTTCCCCTCCCCTGAGGATTCGATCCACGCGCTCACGGTGGCGCGTCTCGAGGGGCGCCTTCTTGTCGCGCTGGAGAAGCTGCGCAAACCCCAGGATGGCGTTGAGAGGGGTTCGCAGCTCGTGGCTCATCGACGAGAGAAAGTCGCTCTTCGCCGCGCTCGCCGCTTCTGCCGCCGTCCTCGCCGCCTCGAGCTCTTCGGACATTCGGCGTCGTCGGTCAGGTCCCAGATCGTCTTGACGATGCCGCCTTCGGCCATGCGCCGATCCATCACCCGCAGACTCCTCCCGTCGGACGTTCGGACCTCGAACGCTCCTGTCGGCTGGCGGCGTGCCGCCAGACGCTCTGCGCGGAAACGGCTACGCTCACTTTCCTCGGAAAACGCCAGGTCCGATATCCACGCTTCCAGCAGTTCCTCGTAGGATCTGCCGACGAGCGCACCGTGGACGGAGTGGCCGATGAGGCCCCTGTACACGCTGTTGCAGAGGACGAGGCGATCGTCGGCGTCGAAGAGCGCGAACGCGCTTGCACGCTCTCGACCGCGCTCGCGAGCCGTTCGGCGTTCAGCTTGGCGACGGCCTCGATGCGCTTGCGCTCGGTGATGTCACGGATCGCCGCGGACACGGTGACGCCGTCGCCCGTTTGGACGGGACTGAGGCTCACCTCGATGGGAAAGTCGGTTCCGTCCTTGCGCCGGCCGAAGAGAGAGAGCCCGAGCCCATGGGTCTCGTCACCGGGTGGGAGAGAAAGCGCGCGACGTGATGGCTGTGACCTGCACGGAGTCGCTCCGGAATGAGCACCTCCATGGATTGCCCCACGAGCTCGGCGCGCGTGTATCCGAACAGTTTTTCAGTCTGGAGATTGACGAATGCAATGGCGCCGTCTGCTGCGACCACCACGATTGCGTCCGGAGCCGTATCGAGAAGCTCTCGATAGTGCAGGTCCCGGGCTTCCCACCGGGCAGGCCTATCCACCATGCGGAACGCTCACGCAAAACACCGCACCAGGGGCACCGTCCTCGACCCAAACTCGACCTCCGTGCGCCTCGACCGCAAGGCGGCAGAAGGCCAGGCCCAGGCCGCGACCGCCCCAGTTGACCGAGCGATCGCCTGATTCCAGCTGGAGGAAAGGGTCGAAGACCCGCTCGCGGAGCTCGACGGGGACGCCTGCGCCGGTATCCGCCACGCGCACCTCCACGCCCTCGGCCCTCTCAGCAGCCGCTATCGTCACGAGACCACCCGAGGGCGAGTGTCGAATGGCGTTTTCGACGAGATTGGCCAGCGCTCGCCGGAGGAGATCCTCATCGGCGCGGACGTGCGGAGCATCGATCTGCGACGCGACGCTCACGTTGCGCGCTTGCGCGGAGACCTCGAACTCGCCCCGTACCGCCTCGACGAGCGCACGAAGATCCACTTTCGAAAGCTTCGGAACGAGCTTCCCTTCGTCCGCTTTGCTCAGGTCCAGCAGGTTCATGATCATCCGTCCGAGCTGACGCGCTTCGGATCGGATCTGCGCCACGGAGCCACGAGCTGTCGCCGGCAGCCCTGCGTCTCGCTGAAGAAGCTGCGCGTGAGGTCCATCGAGTTCACTGGGTTCTTGAGGTCGTGAACGACGAAGGCCATGAGGCGCTCCTTCTGGAGCTGAACGCGCACGAGGTCGTCGCGTTGCCGCTTGAGCACAGCGAATTGTTCACGGAGCTCGACCCCCATCCTCCGAAGCTTCAGGGCCGTCTGGACCCGAACGACGATCTCCGTCGGGCGCACGGGCTTGGTGAGAAAGTCGTCCCCGCCGGCGCGCAGCGCCTTGTCGAACGTGTCGACATCGCGAAGGGCGGTGAGAAAGAGGACCGGGACGTCCGGCCCGCTCGGGAGCGCGCGGATGTGCTCGCACACGGCGAAGCCGTCGAGCTCCGGCATGCGGACGTCGAGCAGGACGCAGTCGGGCGGCTCCCGCTCGAAAGCGGCGATTCCCTCGCGCCCCCCGGTCGCGAGGACGACGCGATAGCCCTCGTCTTCGAGCGTGCTGCGCGCAAGCGCTCGGTTGGCCTCGTTGTCGTCCACCACGAGGATGGTCGCGGGTGTCGTTGCCTTGTCGCCTGCCATGGTGGAGAAGTTGGGTTTGCTTGGCTCGAAGGACTAGCGCCGGCCGTTCCAAAAGGACAGAGGTGTCCGCACGAAGTTGGACGGCGATCGAGCGACGTTCCTCCCCTCATCGACGCGGGCTGCAGCACGCGTGCGCGCCACCTTGCTGCACTGCATTCGACGCAGCCCACGCGTGAGCTGTTTGCATCACCCCGAGCGCAACCAGGACGACGCCCGCGACCGCGCGCACCCAGCGAACGCGCGCCGCATGAGCGAGAGCCCGTGCAGCGGAGCCCATGGCGACGAGCGTCGGCAAAGTTCCGAGGCCAAACGCGAGCATCGTCATCGCTCCACCGAACGCGGATCCGCTCGTGACCGCCGACGCAAACGCGGCATACACGAGCCCACAGGGCATCCACCCCCACAAAAGGCCCAGCGCCAAAGCCTGCGTCGGCGAGCGAACGGGCACCAGGCGTCGCGCGACTGGGGCGATGTGGCGCCAGGCCGGTTCTCCGACTCGCTCGATCCACCGCATGGCGGCACCGACGCCCGCCACATACAGACCGACGGTGATCATCAAGACGCCGGCGCACACGCGCAGCGCTAGCTGCGCGCGCGCCACGAAACCCAAGGACGCCAGCGAAGCGCCAATACCCCCTGCCATGGCGCCGGCCATCATGTACGACGCAATGCGGCCGGCGTTGTAGGCCAGGATGTACGGAAGGTCCGCCCGCCATCCGGTGCCTCGCCGCAGCGGGACCGCCGAGCAGGTCGCAGCGACAACGCCACCGCACATGACGACGCAGTGGGTGCTCCCGAGCAAGCCCATGAGCCACGCCGAGACGACGAGGACGAGACTCATCGCGACGGTCCCAGGAAGGTGCCTGCGACGACCTGAGCGTCGCGCGCGTCGGCGGCACGGGCCACACGAACGTGGACGAGGAAACCGGACTGAAATCGATCGCGCGGAACCGAGAGAAAGAGCGGCACCCGGGCATCCGAGAGCGGATTGACTGCGAGGGTCGGCATGGGCAGCACCACCGTCATCCCTTCGGCGGGCTGCACTTCGAGGTGGTACTCCTCAGGCGTGGGCCGCTTGTTGACGACGTGGAGCTGCAGCGAATTGCGCACCTCGCGCTCTTCGAGCGTGTACGGCTCCCCCGGTAGCCGAAGAAGCGTCACCTCGAAGTCGCTGCGCCTTCGCGTCGCGCCCAACGCCACTGCCGCGCCGAGAACCATCAACACGCTGTAGAGCAGCACCCGAGGGCGGACGAAGCGTCGAGGTTTGCCGAGTAGCCCATCCGGAGAATCGTAGCGAATCAGGCCACGCGGACGCCCCAGGCGGTCCACGATTTCGTCGCACGCATCGATGCACTGCGTGCACGCGAGGCACTCCATTTGAACGCCGTTCCGGATGTCGATGCCGGTCGGGCAGACCACGACGCAGCGCTTGCAATCGACGCAGTCGCCGACGCCGGTCGCGCCCTTCTTCCCGCGCGGTTCCCCGCGGCGAGCATCGTAGCCCACGACCAGCGAGTGCTCGTCGAGCAGTGCCGACTGCAGCCGCCCGTAGGGACAGATCACCACGCAGAGCTGCTCGCGGAACCAGGCAAAGTTCAAGTAGAAGGCCGCCGTCATCGCCACGACCCACGTGAACGCCTCGGGGTGCGCGGTCGGGCTCTGCCTGACCATATGGAACGTCTTCGGGAGTGACGCGAAGTAGCTCAGAAAGATATGCGCGATGAGCAGCGAAGCGACGATGTACAGCGCGTGGCTCCCAATCTTCCGCGCCACCTTCTCCCCGGTCCATCCCCCCGCGTTCCGGCGCATCCGCACCTCGCGCGGTCCCTCGATCCAGCGCTCGATCCGCCGGTAGACTCCCTCGAGAAAGACCGTCTGCGGGCACGCCCATCCGCACCACACCCGCCCTGCTACCGCCGTCGCGTAGACGAGCCCGAAGCCGACTCCGGTGAGAAGAAAGAAGAGTAGCCAGGTGTCTTGCGCGTTGAAGGTAGCGCCGAAGAGGAACAGTCTGCGCGCGTCGACATCGACAAACAACGCGGGATGCCCGCCGATGCGGATCCACGGAAGCCCCCCCCAAAGGCCGATGAGGAGTGCGAACGCAAGCGTGCGCGCGCGATGGTAGCGACCGCGCACGTCCGCGGGCTGGATTGCCGCGCGGTGGCCATCGAGAGGAAGCGCGGCGGAGGGGAGCTCCCCCGGATCCGTCAGTGGCAGACGCACGTTGGCCATGGCTACTGCAGGAGCTCGCCCTGCGGCGCCTTGCCCCCTGGTACGTTCGTGTTCCGGATTGAAAGGACGAACGCGACCACCGTCTCGACCTTCTCGTCGCCGAGCTGCGGGCCCCACGTGGGCATCCCTTTGGCGGGCACGCCGTCGTGCACGCGGTGAAAGATGTCGGTGGGCTTGCCGCCGTTAATCCAGTACGCGTCGGTCAAGTTGGGACCGATGTTGCCTCCGCCGTCGGCTCGGTGGCACGGCGCGCACGTGGTCGTGAAGAGTGCTTTTCCTTGAGCGACCGTGCCGGGATCCCCTCCCGAGGGTGGTGAGCACCGCATCGTCGATTGTTCCGCGCGCTCGTGCGCGCTCGGCCTCGGCGGCGCGTTGCGCGGCCATGTCGCTCGCGTACTCCTGTTCAGGCGATGGAATCGCGTCGAGTCTTCGCCCGAACCAGTAAACGAGGGCGAAGACGACCGCGCCGTAGAGCGTGAGCTGCCACCAAAGCGGCAGCTTGTTGTCGTGCTCGACGATGCCGTCGTACACGTGAGGGTCATTGCCGTTCATGGTCGTCCTCCAGGGGCAATCTCGCGGCGGCTTCAATCTCCAGGCGCGACTGCGTCATGACGCGCACCGAGACGACGACCCAGACCAGGAGGAAGAGGAACATCGCCACGATAGGCAACAGAAGGAGCGGAGACTGGGCGAGTAGCTGGCTATGCATGGTTTCCTCAGCGGCTGAGAAGCGCCTGGCCGGCGCCGGCGGGCGGACCATCTTCGTGCTGTTTGCCCAGGCGCTGCAGGTACGCGACGAGCGCGACGATCTCCGACCGCGGGTCGATGCCGGCGACGCCCTCTTCCTGCAGGTTCTTCGCGATCTGCCTGCCCTGCATCGCGGCGTCGGCCGAGGCACCCTCGATCTGCTTCGCGTCGTACGGCACTCCGACGGACCGCAGCGCACGTAGCTTGTCCGACGTCCTCTCGAGATTGACGGTTCGACCGGCGAGGAACGCGAACGGAGGCATGTTCGACCCCGGGGAGACCTCGCGTGGATCCAGGAGATGCCGGTAGTGCCAGAGGTTCGGGTACCTTCCACCCTCGCGGGCGAGGTCGGGTCCCGTCCGCTTCGATCCCCACTGGAACGGGTGATCGTAGAACGAGTCAGCCATCGTGGACGGCTCGCCGTAGCGCTTCGCCTCGAAATCGAACGTTCGAATCATCTGCGAGTGGCACGTGTAACAGCCCTCGCGCACGTAGATGTCGCGCCCCTCGAGCTCGAGGGGACGATAGGGCTTTGCGTCCGATGTGAGCTTGGCGTCGGTCGGCGTCACCAAGAGGGAGGGCACGAGCTCGGCGATGCCTCCCGCGAGAACGGCCACGATCGTGAACGAGGTGAAGAGGAGCGCGCGTCCCTCGAGAAGGCGATGCCAGGTCGGCCTCGTGTGGTCCGCGGCGAGGTGCAGCGCGATCGTGCCGAGCACCGCTGCCGCCACCGCCATGCTGGCGAAAAGGATGCTTGCCTCGTTGTTGACGACCGCCATCGTCGCCGCGCAGACCGAGACGAGGGTCGCGAGAATGACGGGCTTGCCCACGAGCACTTCGGCCCACGGCGTTTCGGGCGCCGGCGTCGTGTCGACGACCACGGTCGTCTCGCCGTCGACCGCCGTTCCAGCGAGCGCCGTGCGCGCCAGGTTGTACGCCATCAGGATCATCCCGGCGAGGTAGAGCGACCCGCCGATGAAGCGCATCCAGTACATCGGCTTGATGGCATTGAGCGTCTCGACGAAGTTCGGATAGAGGAGCGCGCCGTGCGCGTCGGTTCCCCGCCACATGAGGCCCTGGGTGATGCCGCTCACCCACATCGCCACGACGTAAAGGAGGATGCCGAACGTGCCGATCCAGAAATGGGTATCGGCGAGCTTCCTCGAGTGAAGCTCGGTGCCGAAGAGGCGCGGCACCATCCAGTAGAACATCCCGGCCGCCATGAAGCCGTTCCACCCGAGAGCGCCGTTGTGAACGTGCCCGATGATCCAGTCGGTGTAATGGGCGAGCCCATTGACGCTCTTGATCGAGAGGAGCGGCCCTTCGAAGGTCGCCATGCCGTAGAACGTCACCCCCGCGGCGAGGAACTTGAGCACGGGGTCGGTGCGGACCTTGCCCCACGCCCCCTTGAGCGTGAGGAGGCCGTTGAGCATCCCGCCCCAGCTCGGCGCCCAAAGCATGACGCTGAAGACCATGCCGAGCGTCTGCGCCCAGTCAGGCAGCGCCGTGTTGAGCAGGTGGTGGGGGCCCGCCCAGATGTACACGAAGATGAGCGACCAGAAGTGGACGACGCTCAGCCGGTACGAGTAGACAGGCCTCTCGGCCGCCTTCGGGAGGAAGTAGTACATGATGCCGAGCACCGGCGTCGTGAGGAAGAACGCGACCGCGTTGTGCCCGTACCACCACTGCACCAGCGCATCCTTTGCGCCGCCGAACAGCGAATAGCTCTTGAGCCCCGAGACCGGGATGGAGAGTGAATTGACGATGTGAAGTACCGCGACGGTGATGATCGTCGCGATGTAAAACCAGATGGCGACGTACAGATGCTTCTCGGCACGCCGCGCCAGTGTCCAGAAGAATTCGATCGCGAAGACGACCCAGACGAGCGCGATGGCGATGTCGATCGGCCACTCGAGCTCCGCGTACTCCTTGCCCTGAGTGTATCCGAGCGGCAAGGTGACCGCCGCGGCGACGATGATGAGCTGCCAACCCCAGAAATGGATCTTCGCGAGGAGGTCGCTCGGCAGCCGCGCCTTCACGAGGCGCTGCGTCGAATAGTAGACGCCGGCGAAGACCATGTTGCCGACGAAGGCGAAGATGACAGCGTTGGTGTGGAGCGGCCGCAGACGGCCGAAGTGCAGATAAGGCGGCAGGTTCGCCTGCCAGAACGCGAGCTGCAGGGCGATGACTACGCCCACGAGCATGCCGACGATGCCCCAGACGACCGACGCGCCGATGAACCACCGAGATACCGAATCGTTGTAGACGATGCGGCGCGTTTGCAGGTTCGAAGCGGAGCTCATGGTTTCTTTGTGTTCCCAGGGTTTTGGCTCGGGGCGGAGGCCCGCAATCGGTCGTTCTCGAGAGGGAGCAGCGCGAGGCGGTCGGAATGATTGAAGTCCCGTTGCCGACACGTGATGGCGAACAGGAGGATCGACCCCACGACGAGGACGAGGCTGACGAACACCTGCAAGGTCACGACCTCCACAACCGGCTCCGCGGAGACAGGATCGCAATCGTCGCGCCAACGGTGGTGAGCGAGCTTGCGGGCATCAGGACGGCGCAAAGCAGCGGCGACATGCGGCCGGAGAGCGCGAGGACGATCGCGACTGCGTTGTAGGCGACTGCTATCGCGAGGTCCGCGCGCACAACTTGCGCGAGCGCGCGAGCGCTGCGCAGCGCAAGACGAATCGGCGCGAGCCCGGAGGTCACGAAGAAGAAGTCGGCGCGCGCCGGTACGTAAGGGCGATCGACGGCGGGCGTGCCGGAGACGTGTGCGAGATCCAGTGCGAGTGCGTCGTTCACGCCGTCACCGACGAAGAGCGTGTCGGCGTGGTCGTGCGCGGCGAGGAAGCGAGCCTTGTCGTGTGGGCTCTGGCCGCCGATCGCGTGCTCGAGGGGGACCCCGCTGGCATCGGCGGCAAGCTGGACCCGGCGCTGCTCGTCCCCACTCAAGAGCCAAACGTCGTACCCGTCGCTTGCCAGGGCGCCTACCTCCCGAGCGGCGTCCGGCCGCAAGCGCTCGCCCGTGACGAACTCCGCCAGGAGTACGCCGTTGACGCCAAACGCCACGTCGCCCGTCGCCCTCCGCGGCGCGGCAACCCACGCGGGTTCGCCGAGCCGCCACGTACGGCCGTCGCCAACGAGCTCCACGCCCTTGCCCGGATGCTCGACCACGTGTGCGCTCGGCTCCAGAGTCAGCCCTCTACGGTGAAGAGCCTCTCGAACGGCGGCGCTTTTTGGATGGCCGCTGCGGACGACGAGGTCGTAGAGGACCTGCCGCTGCTCTGGAGACAACCGATCGAGCGCGTGGCCGTTCTCGAGAACGAGAGCACCCGTGGTCAGGGTTCCCGTCTTGTCAAAAACGATCCGGCGCACGTCGCGGGCCCGATCGAGAAAGCTCGAACGCCGAACGAAGAGCCCCGCGCGCCGGAGGCCTGCTTGCACCATCTCGTATGCGAGCGGCGACGCGATTCCGAACGCGCACGGGCACGTCACGATGAGAACAGCGGTCGTGGTCGAGAGGGCACGCCCTACGTCGCGGGTTGCCAGCAGCCATGCGACGAAGCCTGCTGCCGCGACGGCCAGAACGCCGGCGACGTAGGCTTTCGCCAGCATTTCGGAACCACGCAGATGCGCGCGCGGTGTCGTTCGTTCGGTCCGGCGCGCGCAATAGCTCGCGCAACGCGGACTCCTCGAAGTCAGTCTCGGCTCGGACGGCGGCCGCCTCGTTGCCCGTCGCGAAGGCACCTGCGGGCACGATTTCACCCTGTTCGTAGGAGCGAGGCCTGCTCTCGCCGACGATCCAATCCAGTGAAAACGTTGCGGGGCCGCGTTCCAGCCGTGCGTCGACCGGGACCAGATCTCCGGGTGCAACCAGGAGCGCGTCGCCCCGCTTCAGCTGCGCGCAGGGGACAACCTCCAGGCGGCCCTGGACGACGCGCCGTGCAAGCAAGCTGTCCGTGCCGTCGCTGGCAAGGAGCCAAGCGCGGTTGCGTTCGACGACCCGCTCCTGAAGCCAGCGGCCGAGAAGCATGAGCGTGATGAAGACGTCGAGCGTGTCGAAGTACGCGGCCTCCGAGCGTCGCGCGGCGTACGAGTACACGGAGCCCGCAAACGCCATGGCGATTCCGAGAGCGATCGGAAGGTCCAGATGAAGCATGCCCTGGCGCACCGCGCGCCAAGCGGACCGGAAGAAGACCGTGCCCCCCACGAGCACGGCAACCGCCCCGAAGCCGAAGTTCAGCGCCGTGAAGAGGTCGAAGAGTGGTCCGCGCCGAAGCCCGGCGTACATCGCGATCGCGAATATCATCGAGTTCATCGCGATTGCGGCGCACACGCCGAGCCGCCAAAGAAGGTCGTTCGATGCGGCGTCCGCGCGCTTGACCGGAGGGCCGAACAGATACCCGAAGCGCTCCACGCTGGAGACGAAGGCGCGCAGATCGAAGTCGGGTTGCACGACGAGGTCGACGCGGCCCAGCGACGGGTTGACCTCGACGTGCTCACCGCCGTGCGCGCGCCGGAACAGCTCCTCGACGAGCCACACGCAACCGACGCAGTGCAGCCCCTGGACGTCGAGCGTGGTCGGGTAGGGCCATCTGCGCTCCGGAGGCGCTCCTCGAGGCCTTCGAGCCACTTGGCGTCGCGCCGAAACGCGTTGGTCTCCGCGACGGGGACGCCTGCCCCCCGGCGGAACGCGTAATAGCGCTCGAGGTGTTCGCTGTTGAGGAGCGCGTAGACGGCCGCGCAACCCCTGCAGCAGAAATCGTTTTCTCCGCCGGCACCCACCGGGAGCCGCAGTGCAGACAGGCGGCGTGCGTCGCGATTGCGGCGGCGGTCATCGGTCTTCCAGCGCTCGCACCCAGCCCAAAGCAAGGACGCAGCCAGGTCGAGCGGGCCACGCATGGAGCCCGGTGCCGGGTGCGCGAGGATTGTCGGCCCAGCACGTGCTCAACGTCATGCCAGGTGCTGAAATGACGATGAATTCGAGAGGTGACGCGCGTCCTGTTGCGCGAGAGATGCGCCGAGGCGCAGAGTCTGCGCGGGAGGACTCCGTGAGCAAGGAACCGAAGACGGCGCGCACCCGAGTGCTGGTGGCGGACGACGAGGCCAGCGCGCGGACTGCGATGGGTGCCCTGCTGACCGACGAGGGCTTCGACGTCGCGCTCGCCGAGGACGGCTCATCCGCAGTCACGCGCTTCGAGGAAGCTGGCGCGGATGTCGTCGTCACCGACCTGCGGATGCCCGGGCTCGACGGCCTGGAGGTCCTGCGTCGCGTCCGAGAGATTGACCCGGGCGCAATCGTCGTGCTTGCGACGTCCTTCGCGGATGTCGAGACGGCCGTGAGCGCGATGAAGGCCGGCGCAGAGCACTACCTCACCAAGCCCATTCAGCTCGAAGAACTGGTGCTCGTCATCAACCGGGCGCTCGACCGCCGAAAGCTAGAGAGCGAAGCCACCGAGCTGCGCGCGCGCCTGAAGGAGAAGCTTCGGTTCGACAACATCGTCGGCACGAGCCCGGCGATTCAGGATGTCTTCAACGTGATCGAGCAGGTCGCGCCGAGCAAGGCGAGCGTTCTCATCACCGGCGAGAGCGGTACGGGGAAGGAGCTCGTGGCGCAGGCGATCCACGAGCACAGTCCGCGCGCGGCTGCGCCCTTCGTGAAGCTCCACTGCGCCGCTCTGGCCGAGACTCTTCTCGAGAGTGAGCTCTTCGGGCATGAGAAGGGCTCGTTCACGGGTGCTGTCGGACGGCGCGAGGGGCGCTTCAAGCAAGCCGACGGCGGCACGCTGTTCCTCGACGAGATCGGCGAGATCTCGCCTGCCATCCAGGTCAAGTTGCTGCGCTTCCTGCAAGAGCGGACGTTCGAGCGCGTCGGCGGCAACGAAACGATCAAGGTCGACGTCCGCATCATCGCGGCGACCAATCGCGATCTGGCCGGCGAGGTGGCCGCGGGTAAGTTCCGAGAGGATCTCTTTTATCGCCTGAACGTCGTCAACATCGACATGCCGCCGCTACGCGCGCGTCCGAGCGACTTGCTGCCGCTCGCCAATCACTTCCTCGCTCGCTTCGCCAAGGAGAACGGCAAGCGAATCGAGGGCTTCGCCGAAGATGCGCTCGCACGCATCACCAGCTACCGATGGCCGGGCAACATCCGGGAGCTCGAAAACGTGATCGAGCGTGCGGTGGTGCTCTGTGACGGACCCACGCTCACGGCGAAGCATTTGCCGGCGGGCGTCGGAGCCGTGAGCCGGGGGGCGGTTCGCATTCCCGGTTCGACGCTCGAGGAGGTCGAACGCCATCTCATCTTGGTCACGCTCGAGGCCTGCGGGGGCAAGACCTCCGCTGCCGCGCAAATGCTCGACGTCAGCGTGCGCAAAGTTCAATACAAACTTCACGAATACGGCGTCGTGCTCAACAAAGTCATCGGCCGGGCGAACGACCCGGACGACGACGCGCAGCGCAACGACAAGAGCTGAACGGAATCGACGCACGAGCGAGTCGAGCCTTTCACGTCTGGGCGTCGCGTCGCACTTGCTCGAGGACGTCCTGAAGAAGCCGATCGACGGAGGCCTCGGCAATTCGGTGTCCGAGCACGGCGTCGAGGGCAGTACCCAGGGCGCCCAAGGCAGGCTCGTACTCGCCCTCGAGCTCGAGCTGCGTCTCGGTCGAGGTCATCGGCCACGCCGACAGTCGGGCCGACATCAGCGGGAAGAAGAGCGCGCCCGCGCAGCTTCCCAAGCTAGCTCCACGCGCGTGACGGGCGATAGACCCGCCACGCCGTCCTCTTCGCGCACGCGGTTGACGTGCGCGCGGATGTCGACGCCGATTTCGAACCCACCTATGTCCACCTTCAGGTTCGCTATGAGCTCCCGCGTCCGCAGGGAGGCGGAGTTGGTCGCTCGCTGGAGGAGCTCCAGTGGCTCTCGGTGCAGAAGCGCGCGTACCTGCTCGTAGGGACGCTCGACGTATCCGTAGCAGCGGACGTTCTTTCGATGGCTCATGATGACCGCCAGAGAAGCATGGACGATGCCCGACGCCGTTGTTCGGACTAGCAGGCTCGAATCGCGATCCTTCTCGCCCCTTTCGCGCAATGCCTGCACGCGCGCGCACGCCCTGCCGACGGCATCAGTCCCAAACGCTGCTCGTCACTCGTATCGGAGCGCTTCGATCGGATTGAGGCGCGACGCCTTCCGTGCGGGGTACAGGCCGAATCCAACCCCGACGAGGGCGCTGAAGCCAACGACACGAGGATCACGTCTACGCGGGCGGAGTACGCCCAACCCAGCCGCGACGCGACCACCCGCGCGAGGACCGAGCCGATGGCGACGCCGAGCAGCCCGCCGATCACGGATAGCGTCACGGCCTCCGCAAGAAATTGCGTGAGGATGTGCCAAGGCTTTGCTCCTACCGCCATTCGCACGCCAATCTCCCGCGTGCGCTCGGTGACACTTACCAGCATGATGTTCATGATCCCGATACCACCGACGACGAGGGATACGACAGCGATCGCTGCGAGGAGAGCCGTGAGCGCTTGCGTCCCCTGCTGCTGGGCCGCGGCAATCTCTGTCAGGTTGCGGATGTTGAAGTCGTCTTCGTCCGTCGGACCTGGCCGATGGCGCTCTCGCAGGATGCCGGCTATTTCCGCTTGGGCACGCGCGGTGTCCTCCTTGGACCAGATTGCGCTGACCATGATGATTCCCGCGATGTACTTCTGGAGCCCGCCCTCTGTACCTGGTTCTGAAACGTCGAAACGGGGATGCACGCGATGTCGTCGTAGTCCGTCCCCATGGGCGACTGCCCCTTGCGCTGCATCGTGCCGACCACCAGGAACGGTACCGCCCGGATGCGCACGGTGCGCCCTACGGGATCGACGCCGGCGCCGCAGCAGTTTCCTCGGATATGGTCGTCTTGAAAATGATGACCTTTGCGCCCGAGTCGAGGTCGGAGTCGCCGAAGAACGAGCCCTTCGCTACGTGCCAATCGCGAATCTCGAAGAAGTCCGGCGTCGTTCCGGCGACGGTCGTCGTCCAGTTCGGCTCCTCGACCATGATTGTGGCTTTGGTCGCCTGCTGGGGGGCGCTGCGAGATGAACGGCAGGTGCCTGGGTGCGGATGGCGCGCAGGTCCTCCCAGTCACTGTTGGCAGCGAGCCGAAACCGCCCGCCACACCGCCCATCGAAGTCTAAACCCGACAGGACGATGAGCAAGTTGGACCCCATCCCAGCGAACACGCTCGAGACTCGGACTCTGGCCCCCTCTCCGACGGCAACCATGGAGATGAACTACGCCACTCCGATGATGACCCCGAGGGTGGTGAGAAAGCTGCGCGTCTTGTTGCGCATGAGCGCGGTGATTGCGATGGGAAGCACGTTGCCGATCTTCACGCTGCCCTCCTCGCGGTGAGCGGTTCTTGCCGTGTGTCGGAGACGAGCTTCCCGTCGCGAACGACGAGAATGCGCGACGCGTACTGCGCGACATCCGGCTCGCTGACCTCACGAACACGATCGTCAGCCCTGCGCGCCACAGCTCCTGAAACAGAGCCATCACGTCGATACTCGTCTTCGTGTCGAGGTTCCCGGTCGGCTCATCGGCGAACATGAGCTTCGGTTCGTTCACGATCGCGCGCGCGATCGCAACCCGTTGCTGCTGTCCACCCGATAGCTGAGTGAACGCTGCTTGAGCCTGCAGGCCAGGCCCACGCGCTCCAGGCCTGCTGCCGCTCGCGCCTGGCGCGCTCTCGGCGACCCACGCCGGCGTAGACGAGCGGCAGCTCCACGTTCTCCCGCGCGCTCGTGCGCGCCAGCAGGTTGAAGCTTTGGAAGACGAAGCCAATCGTCCGATTTCTGACGTCGGCGAAGGCTCTCCGCGGCTCAACTGGGATACCTCGCGGTCATCGAGCCAGTACCTGCCGCTCGTGGGCCGGTCGAAGGCATCCCAGGATGTTCATCAACGTCGATTTGC
>CAVREO010000003.1:0-65897 GCA_963720145.1 uncultured delta proteobacterium | reverse complement strand
ATGAGGTGCGCGACACGGTCCTCCATCGTGTCGACCGTGCCGTACATCATCGTAGCGCTCGAGCGAAGACCCATTTGATGCGCCACGCGCATGACGCCGAGCCATTCGTCGCTCGTGCACTTCGCCTTCGCGATCTTGCGGCGAACGCGATCGACGAGGATCTCGGCACCGCCGCCGGGCACGCTGTCGAGACCTGCAGCGCGCAAGCGCTCGAGCACGCCGCGGACCGGCATGCCCTCGAGGCGCCCGATGTGCAGGATCTCCTCGGGCGACAGCGCATGCAGGCCGAGCTTGAACTCGCTCTTGATCCAGCGAAAGAGGTCCTCGTACCACTCGATGCGAAGCTCGGGGTGAAGGCCCCCCTGAAGCAGGATCTGAACGCCGCCTGCGAGGACGACCTCCGAGAGCTTCTTCGAGAGCTCGTCGCGCGAAAGGACGTACCCTTCGGGATGGCCGAGCGGCCGGTAGAAGGCGCAGAAGCGGCAGCTCGTCGTGCAGACGTTCGTGTAGTTGACGTTGCGGTCCACGATGTACGTCACGACGTCGTGCGGGTGCTTGCGTCGTCGGATCGCGTCGGCGGCGAGACCGAGCTCGAACAGGCTCGCCTGGGCCGCGAGACGCTCGCCCTCGGCCGCGCTGAGTCTTCGGCCCTCGGCGGCGCGGGCGAGAAGCGTCTCGAGCGACTCGGCGGCGCCGGTGGCGCGTGCGTCTTCGTCGAAGAAACGGACGCGGGCGGGCGGAAGGAGACCGGCTCGCGCCGCCTCGTCGTAGAAGCGCTCCAGACCGCGCCGCTCTTCGTCGCCGAGCTCGTAATGGACGGCCTCGTGCAGGTACGCATTCAGCGAAGCGACCGGCAGGCCGGTGCGCTCGGCGTGGGCCTCGGCCAGGGCGCCTCGCCCCGCGAGCCCGGCCTGCTTGGCTCGATGCAGGAGCCGCTCGTCCTCGGCGCCGAGCGCGCCCGGGCGACCGCACCACGCCGCGAACACGAAAGGTAGACCCGTTTCTTCGTACCAGGCCTGACCCAGGTCGAGAACGAACGGGAAACGGCCCTCGATCTCGAGCGCCGGGTCCCCGATGACGAGCGCGGCGCGCGACCCGCCCACGTGAGCGATTGCCTCGCGCGGCGAGCATCCGACCAGGCGAGGAGCGTCTTTGGGCTTTCGACGAGCGCTCAGGACGAGGCGCGCGAGGACGATGCTGGTACGGGAGGAGAGATCGACCGCGAGCTCGTCGATGCTCTCGACGGGGCACTCGGAGACGATGACCACGCTGCGCACGGGACCGCGTGCGCCTATGGCTGCCCCACGCGCGAAGCGCAGATCGCCAATCGTCGCGGCGGCGGCGACCGGCATCAGCGCGATGTCGGCCTCGTTCTCGGCGACGCGACGGGCCACCTCGCTCGGAGTCGCGCAGTCGAGGCGCACGCGTGCGCTGGCCGGGTCTCGATCGAGCCCCTCGTAGAGCGGCCGCGCGTTCAGATATCCGACGGCGGCGACACGCAGACGGGAGTCGGTCACGAGAGCACCTCGAGGTGCTTGGCGGCGTTGCGGTCGCGCACCTTGACCGCAGCTTCGGGCAGGGCCGCGCGTGGGTGCTCGCGAACGACGTTGTAGAACGTGTCGCGCTCGACCGGGGTGCACCCGGCCTCCTGGATGAGCCGGACGATTTCCCCGACGCCGAGCCCGGCCGGCGACCGCGAGCCCGCCGCCTTGTAGATGGTCTCGTGGACGATGGTGCCGTCGATGTCGTCGGCGCCGAAGCGCAGCGCGATCTGCGCGACCTCGGGGGTCATGCTCACCCAGTACGCCTTGACGTGCGGCACGTTGTCGAGGAGCAAACGCGACACGGCGACCGTCCGCAGCGCGTCGATCGCGGTGGGCGCGGGCAGGTTGCGCATTCCGTTGCCGTCCGGATGAAACGCGAGCGGGATGAAGGCCTGCAGCCCGCGGGTCTCTTCCTGCAGCGCGCGCAGGCGCAAGAGATGGTCGACACGATGCTCGAAGGTCTCGATGTGGCCGTAGAGCATCGTCGCGTTCGTGCGCATCCCCATCGCGTGGGCGACGCGGTGCACCTCGAGCCATTCCTCCGCGGTCGCCTTGTCGCTGGCGATTCGAGTGCGCACCTCGGGGTGGAAGATCTCGGCGCCGCCTCCCGGCAAGCTATCGAGACCCGCGCGGCGAAGCCTCTCGAGCACCGTCTGGTACGTCATGCCGTAGTGCTTCGCGAAGAAATGGATCTCCACTCGCCGTGAAGCACTTCATGTGCACGTCTGGCTTGATTCTCTTGAAGCCTGCGAGAAGCTCCTCGTAGTACGAGAACGGCAAGCCGGGGTGCAGCCCGTTCACGATGTGGATTTCGCTCGGAGGATCGTGCATCCGCGCCTGCAGCTCGGCCCACGCGTCCTCCACGCGCATCGTGTGGGCGCCGGGAGCGCCCTCCTCGAGCTTCGCGAACGAGCAGAAGAGGCACGAGGCGACGCAGACGTTGGTCACCTCGATGCGCATGTTGCGGTTGAAGTACGTGCGATCGCCGTGCAGTCGCTCGCGCACCTCGTTGGCGAGCTGACCGACGGCGACGACGTCGGGATACGCGGAAGAGGGTCACCCCGTCTTCGAAGGAGAGTCGCTCGCCAGAGCGGAGTTTGCCGCGGATCGCGTCGAGCATCTCAGGTCTCCTCTCCACATGCGTCGCCCTTCGCGGCGACCCCAGACGCGCCGCCCATCGCGGCGACCTCACGTGCGCCATCCGCGAAGCGCGGCGTGCGACCCGCACGTTCGACGAACCCCGCGAGCTCCTTCCGCTTGACGACTTCGGCCGGCAGCAGCGTCAATCGCTTGCCGACGCCCAGCAGCTCGCCCTCGGCGAGCGGCAACCCGCGCTTGCTGGCGACGCGGCCCACGAGCTCGCTCGCGCCGAAGCCGAGCGCCACCTGCGCCAGCTCCAGGCCGCAGCGCACCCAGTCGACGCGTACGCGCGCCGCGCGAGGCCCCGCGACGCGCGCGATGGCCACCTCGCGCAAGAGCTCGAGCCCCGTGGCATCGTTTCCTGCGGCAGGTAAGGCCACGACGCGCTCGTCGTCGTCGGTCGGGTCACTGAGGTAAATGCGCACCTCGGGTCCCACTTCTTCGGCGCGAATCTGGTCGGCAAGCGCGCCGAGCGCAAGCAGGTCGGCGTCCGCGAGGCGCGCGTCGCGCAGCTCGCGGGTCCGGCCCGATCGGCGCGCGGCGAGAACGGTCGAAAGCCCGGCTGCGTCGAGAGCGCGATCGACGAGCGCGCTCACGGCGACTCCCAGCGGCGAAGAAGCCCGTGCTCGAGACCCAGATGGTCGAGGATGCGCCCGACGACGGTGTCGATCGCATCGTCGAGCGTCGCGGGCTTGCTGTAAAAGGAGGGCATCGCCGGCAGGACGAGCGCGCCCAGGCGCGTCAGCTGCGCCAGGTTCTCGAGGTGCACCAGCCCGAGCGGCGTCTCCCGGGGAACCACGATCGAGCGTCCGACGCTCCTTGAGCATCACGTCGGCCGCCCGCGTGAGCAGCGTGTCGGAGATTCCGTGCGCGACGCGCGCCGCGGTCCCCATCGAGCACGGCACGACCACCATCGCTTGCCAGCCTGCGCTGCCGCTCGCGAACGGCGCTCGGTAGTCGTTCAGACCCCACACGGGCAGGCCGATCGACTCGCGCATGTCGCCGCCGCACTCGAGCGCCCACACGTCCGAGCGCGGTCCTCGACGCGCAGACGCCCACCTGCACGTCGTCTCGCTCGCGAAGGACCCCCAGCAGCCTACGCGCGTAGGGCGCGCCGCTCGCCCCGGTGATGCCGACGACGATCTTCTTCTTCATGCCGCGCCTGCCTCCGCGCAAACGAGGGACGCGACTCCGAGGGTCAGATCTTCTCCTCGCACGTTCGCGAAGCCGACGCCGGAGAGCGCTTGCTCGTATTCCTGGCGCGTCAGGAAGCCGGCCATGCTGCGCGCGAGATACCGGTAGGCGCCGCGGTCGCCGGACAGGAGGCCTCCCAGGGTCGGCAGGACGACACGCGCATACGCCTGGTGAAACGCGCGCGTCGCCAGACGAGTCGGCCGGAACAGCTCGAGAGTGACGAATACTCCGCCCGGGCGCAAGACGCGGCGCACTTCGCGAGCTCCGGCGATCGGGTCGGCGAGGTTTCGCATCCCGAACGCGCACACGACGGCAGCCATCTCCCGGTCGCCGAAGGGCAGCGCTGCGGCGTCGGCGACGATGACCTCGGCCCGTGGTGCCTTGCGGCGCCCGCTCGCCAGCATCGCGGGCGAGAAGTCGACCGCGACCACCCGATCGCGAGGGCGCGCGCGCACGAGGAGCGCGCTCATGTCCATCGTGCCGGCACACAGGTCGAGCACCGGGCCGTCGGGTGCTCGTGCCAGCTCGCGGAGCGCGCGGGCGCGCCACCGCGTGTCGATGCCCGCCGACATCACGCGGTTGAGCACGTCGTACGTCGGCGCGATGCGCTCGAACATGCTCCGCGCGCCGCTGCCGTGCGCTGTCTCCTCTCCGCGCCGCGCACGCAGGTCCGCGATCGGCCGACGTGCAGATAGCACGCCGGCACTCTCTCCCTTCCGGTCGATCGGATCGACCCGCTCGGCGCTCACGAGCGACTCCCGAGCAGCTCGCGCGCCGCCTCGAGGACGCGCTCGATGGCGCCCCGCCCGTTGGTCGACGCGGCGGACGCCGGAACGGGGCGCGCCCCATCGATCCCCAGCTCGGACCACATCGCGTCGACTCGGGCCGCGACCTCTGCGCTCGTCCGGCACGGCTCGGGCCACACGCGCGTGTATCCCTCTTCGCGCCATTTGCGCGTGCCGTCGATGCACACCTTGCTGCCCCAGAGCGCCTGGTTGGCCCCGTGATCGAGCTGGTCGATCGGCCCGTCGACGAACGCGAAGTCGCGCTTCGGATCGAGATTGGCCAGCAGCCGCCACACGACCTGCGCCGGCTGCTGCACGTCCACGTCCTCGTCGACGACGCAGATGACCTTCGAGAACGACATTTGCCCCGAGCCCCAGAGCCCATGCGCCAGGCGGGCCGCGTGAAACGGATACTGCTTCTTGATGGAGATGAGGACGAGGTTGTGGAAAGCGCCCTCCACGGGCAGATTCATGTCCACGACCTCGGGAAAGAGCATGCGCAGCAGCGGCAGGAACAGCCGCTCGGTCGCCTTGCCCAGCCACGCGTCTTCCATCGGCGGCGGTCCGACGATGGTCGCCGGATAGACGGCATCGGCGCGGTGCGTGATGGCCGTGACGTGAAACCGCGGAAAGCGTTCGACCGGCGTGTAGTAGCCGGTGTGGTCGCCAAAAGGGCCTTCCTCGACGAGCTCCTCGCGCGGATCGACGTACCCCTCGAGGACGAAGTCGGCGTCGGCCGGGACCTCGAGATCGACGGTCGTGCACTTGACGGTGCCGACGGCGCGCTTGCGCAAGAAGCCGGCGAACATCCACTCGTCGATCCCGTCGGGCAACGGGGCCGTCGCGGCGTACGTGAGGGCGGGATCGCCCCCGAGGGCCACCGCTACCTCGAGACGCGACACGCCCAGCTCCTTGGCGCGTCGAAAGTGGCGGGCTCCCGTCTTGTGCACCTGCCAGTGCATCGCCGTGCTGCGCCGGTCGAGCCTCTGCATGCGGTAGCAGCCGATGTTCCGCGCGCCGCTCTCCGGGTCGCGGGTGACGACCTGAGGCAGCGTGATGAACGGCCCGCCGTCGTCGGGCCAGCAGGTGAGGACGGGCAGCGCGTCCAGGTCGACGTCAGCGCCCGACTGGATCACCTCGTGGCAGGGAGCCCTTGCCGCGGCGCGCGGCGGAACGTGCGCGAGCTCGGGAAGCTTCAGCACGAGCTGGGCCAGCTCACGGGCGCTGGAGGGCGCCCGGGTGCGCACGAGGTCTTCGATGGCGCGCGCGTGCGTCTCGAGGTCGTCGACACCGAGCGCGAGCGCCATCCGCTCCCGGGAGCCGAAGGCATTGATGAGGAGCGGGAAGCGCGACCCGCCCGGATCTTCGAAGAGCAGCGCCGGCCCACCCGCCTTCATGACGCGGTCGGCCACAGCCGCGATTTCGAGGCGCGGGTCGACGCGGCGGCGGATGCGCACGAGCTCACCGCGCTCCTCGAGCGCGCGTACGAACGCGCCCATGCCGTCCCACGCCATCGCGCTGCGCCTCCTAAACAACTTTCAAAATGATTTGAACGCAAGGCTTTTAGGCCCGTGCCAGGGACCCGTCAAGGCTCGCCAACCCTCGCCATTCGCCACAGCGTTGCATGCGTGGAAAAGCCAGGTTTTACGCTGCGGGGGGTTGCGTGAGGCGGGCGCGCGTTACGCGCCGTCCGCTGACCAGACCTACATCGCCCCCCCAATCGACTCCTGACCGTCAGAGGAAGTCGGGTGGATGGGTATTTCGGAGGGTGAGGGAAGACGACGGCGCTCCGGCGTGGTCTTCCGTGGACGGTGAGAGCCGCTCTGGCTCGGGCAAGACGTTCTTGCTCGGGCCAGCGCGGCTTTGTCGAACGAGAGCGGCTTGCATCGCGACGACAGCGCCCCTCTCGTGGAAGAAAGCGGCTCGATCGTCGAGGAGCGACGCTCTTCGATCGACGACAGCGTCAGTCGGTTCCACGAGAGCGGCTGTTGGAACACCAAGAGCGTCTGTTTGAATAACAATAGCGTCGATCGTTTCAACGACAGCGTCAGTTGAAACTCGAACAGCGGCTGTTTGAATGACGATTGACGCGGTTGGAACTCAAAGTGTCGCTGTTGGAACCACAACCGTGTCGATCGCTTCAACGACAGCGTCAGTTGAACATCAAACGGTCGCTGTTTGAGTTCCAACTGATGCTGTTGTTGTTCAAACAGCGTCGATTGTTGTTGCAAGTGACACACTTCGAGAAACAACAGTCGCAGTCGTTACTCGAACAGCCGCTGTCGTAGAAACGATTGACGCGGTGGCGACAAGAACAGCGCCCGTCGCTGCCGGCGGGCGCAAGTCTCCCAAGGCTCATGGGGTGGTTCTCTTGTCCTTGTGGCAGAAGGCGTCACGGATGGCACCCCCCCGCCGTCGTGCACGCGCACACAGGGATGGGCCACCCTCCGGGCGGGAGCGCGGGCGCGGGCCCGCAGGGCCGTCCGTTCGGGCAATCCGCCGAGGTGTGGCACACGATGGCCTCGTTGGTGCTCTCGATGCACGCGCCCGTGCAGAAGGCGGCGCCTCCCCCGCGCAGCACACCATTCCGGGCGCGCAGTCCTCCGGCCCGTCGCACGCCATCATGAAGCTGCTCGTGGGGCATAGCGAATTGCCGCACGCGGGCGTGGCGCTCATGCAGCAGAAGTCCTGCGGGCCCGTGCACGTGGTGTCGCCGCAAGCGATGCAGGTGCTGCTCGGCGGAGCGGGTCCCGCGCAGGGGCCTGTTGGGGGCGGGTTTCCAGACTGAGGCGTCGACGAGCACATCGGCGAGCCGCTCCCCACCACGCAGTACGGGAACGCCGCAGGGCAATCCGCGTCGCGGCGGCAGACGCACTGAGACAGGGTGTGGGGGATCCCGCTGGAATCTGCGCAGTTGGCCGTGCACTGTCCGTACACAGTGCAGAAGATGCCCCCGCAATCCTCCGCACCATCGCAACGAAAGATGGGGAAGTTGCAGGACTGCCCGTACAGGTTGCAGCCTCCTCCCGCGCAATCGTACTGGTACAGCGTGTTGCACGGCCCGACGAATCCGGGGGTGTAGGGCGTGTAGCAGCCGCCGTCGGTCGCAGCTTCGTCGCCGGGCGCGTCGTCGCTCCCGTCAGCCGCAGGACACGTTGCGGCGTCGCCGGGCTGCGCGTCCGTGCGATCGACCGTGGCATCTGCGGGAGCGTCCGCCGCGGCGTCAATCGTCGCGTCCGAGGCGGGACCGCCGTCCGGGGGTTCGCCGGCCTCCTGCGCATCGGTGGTCGCGTCCAAAGGCCGACCGCTGTCCGGGGGTACGCTGGCCTCATGGGCATCGGTCGTCGCGTCAATAGGCCGACCGCTGTCCTGGAAGACGCTTGCCTCGGGAGGGCTCGAGTCGAAGGCGGCGTCGGTCGCCCCGCCCTCGGAGACCGTGGCATCGACCGAGCCGCCATCGCCCGAACAGGTGCACGGGCCGAATCCGGAGCCGTCTGCTGCGCACACCTGGAGCCCCGCGCAGTCTCCCGGGCCGGTGCACGAGACGGAGCGGCCGGGGGCGCACGGTCTGTCGTTGATCGTGGTGTTCGTGGTGCAGGCACTCGCGGACATGATCGCGACTGCGACCCCCATCGCGATTGCCGCTTCCCGCGCAGGTGCCCGGCCCACCCTCACATCCTGCGTTAGTGGCGCGGCGCAGGCAAAGCGTTCGTCTCGGCGCGGCCCAGTTCTCGCCGACCTCATGGCGGCGGCTGCCAAGGCCAGATGCGGTACGCGACCTGGCCACCTGGAAGCTGGCGCCGTCGGTCGAGAAACAACGCGGGCGGGCGCCGAAGCGAAGCAGTCGTTCGCGTCCCCGCCCGTGCCCCCTCGCCCGCGGCGCCCCCCAGCAGCACAGAGGCGGGGGCGGGCTAACCCCTTTTGCCGGGGCTCCAAATGCACCTCATGCGACCAGCCGACCACCCCGAGTTCTTCCGCTTCCCGGCGCCCGAGGGACGCTCGCGCGAGAGCACCATCCGCCTCGACGCGCACGGCCGCTTCTGGCACGAGGGCGCGCCGGTCCAGCACGCGGGCCTCGCGGCCGCCCTCAGCGGATGGATTTCGCGTCACCCCGACGACGGCCGCTACATCTTGACGAACGGCTACGACTGGACCTACTTCGTCGTCGACGACGCTCCGTACGTCGTTCGCGCCCTGCGCATCGAGCCGGAGCGGCTCGTGCTCCTCTTGAGCGACGGCACCGAAGAGGCGTGGGAGCCCGAATCGACCCGCGTGGGCGACTCCGGCGCGCTGTACGCGACGGTCAAGCGCGGCGCCCCCGGGGGGCCCTACGAGGCGAAGTTCACCCCCCATGCGCAGTCCTCGCTCGAGCCCGTGCTCGTCGAGCCGAGCGCGCCGGAGAAGAGCGTTTCCGGGGTCGCCGCGTACATCGGGGGGCGGGTTCACCCGATCGGAGCAAAAACGGCGCCGTTCGGTTAACATCGACGGTCGCCATGCGCCTGTTAATCGCTGACAAGCTTCACCCCCGCGCCATCGAGGAACTCCGCACGCTCCCGCTCGAGGTCGTTTACGAGCCCGAGCTGACGCGCGAGACGCTCGATGGGAACCTGAAAGGAGTAGGCGTGCTGGTCGTACGCTCGACCGAGGTGACCGCGGGCGCCATCGAGGCGGCCAAGCAGCTCAATCTCATCGTGCGAGCCGGCGCGAGCTACAGCACGATCGACGTGCGGGCGGCGAGCAAGCGCGGCATCTACGTCGCCAACTGCCCCGGCAAGAACGCCTCGGCCGTCACCGAGCTCGTGTACGGCTTGATGATCGCGCTCGACCGGCGCGTGCCCGACGCCGTCGCCTCGCTGCGCTCGGGCAAATGGGAGCGGCAGGAGTACGGCAAGGCCGAGGGGCTCCACGGCAAGACGCTGGGCATCGCAGGCCTCGGCGCCATCGGCCGCGAAGTCATGGCTCGCGCCCGCGCCTTCGGTCTCAACGTGGTCGCGTGGAGCCGCTCGCTCACGCCGGCGCGCGCCACCGATCTCGGAATCGCGTTCGCCCCCTCGATCGACGAGCTCGCGTCCAAGAGCCAGATCCTGACTTTGCACCTCGCGCTCGTCGATCGCACGCGCGGCATCCTGAGCCGGCGTGCCATCGGCCTTTTGCCGGAGCGCGCGATGGTCATCAACACCGCCCGCGCCGACCTCGTCGACAACGAAGCTCTGCTCGAAGCGGTCGACAAGCGCGGCGTGCGCGTGGGGCTCGACGTCTACCCGGAAGAGCCGCGCGGCTCGCGGACCTTCGCGTCGCCCGATGTCTTCCGCAGTTATCCGTCGGGAGGGCTCGTCTACGGCACCCCCCACATCGCGGCCGCTACGGATCAGGCGCAGCTCGCCATTGCCGGCGAGACCGTGCGGATCATCCGCTCGTTCTTGCTCGAGGCGACGGTACCCAACGTCGTCAACGTTCTCTCGTCGTCGGCCGCTCGCTTCCAGCTCGTCATCCGCATGCTCGACAAGGTGGGGACATTCGCCAACGTGCTCGCCGTGCTCAAACGCCACGGCATCAACGTGGAGGAGGTCTCGAACACGGTGTTCGAAGGCGGGGTGGCCGCGTGCGCGAAGCTCCGCCTGCTACAGAGGCCGACCGAGGCGTGCCTCGCCGAGATCAAGGCCTTCGACGAGGTCTTGCACGTCGACCTCGTCACGCTTCCCATCCTGGCGTGATGTCGCCAAGCGCCCGCGACCTGCTGCGGGTTGCCGCGGCCGCGGCGATCGCCGGGTCTCTCGGAGCGTGCAACCAAGGACGCTCCGCCGTCGCCCCTGCCCCCGACGCCGGGCCTGCGGACGCCTCGGGCACCGAGGGCGGGAAGGAGGCCAAAGCAACGACCGCTGCGCCAGCCGTGCAACCGCCGCTCGACGATCAATTGCCGGCTTCGACGGAGGGTATGGACGTCCGCGCCAGTCACCTGCTGGAGGCCATCGCCGGCGACAACGCGGCGCTGGCGAACGACATCCTGTTCCCTCGCGATGGTTGGACGGCCACGCGCGACGCCGCCGATCCCGGCAAAGAGTGGGACCGGCGCATCGCAACGCCGTTCCGCAAGGCCGTGCACGGGCTCGCGCGGCACCACGCGGATCTGGTGCGCGCGCAATCGGTGTCGCTGGAGCTCGGCTCGGCCATCGCGAAGGAAACGCCGCGGGCGCACGCCTGGAAGAAGCCCCTGTGGACGGTGCACGGTTCGCGCGTCACCTTCGTCGTCGACGGCCACACGCGCTCGCTGCCCGTGCGCGAGCTCACGGCTTGGCGAGGAGAGTGGTACGTGACGCGGCTGCGGTAGTATCGTCCGGGAGCCGATGCGCATCTTGCACACGATGATCCGAGTCAACGACCTCGAGGAGAGCAAACGCTTCTACTGCGAGGCGCTCGGCATGAAGGTCCTTCGCGAGCGGGAGTTTCCCGCGGGCAAGTTCACGCTCTGCTTCCTCGGCTACGGTAGCGAGGACGACACCGCCGCCATCGAGCTCACGTACAACTGGGGCTGCTCGAGCTACACCCTGGGCGACGCCTTCGGCCATATCGCCATCGGCGCGAGCGACGTCCGCGCCGCGTGCGATCGCGTTCGTGCCGCGGGCGGCAAGGTCACTCGCGAGCCGGGGCCGATGAAATTCAGCGACACGGTCATGGCGTTCGTAGAAGACCCCAACGGCTACAAGATCGAGCTCATCGAAAGGTCGTAGGCCGACCAGCGATCTCCCTGCGAGGGGACCGCGATCCCTTGCAGGACGATCGCGAGCTCCAGGGGAGCGATCGCGTCATCCGCAAAGGGATCGCGATCCCTCTCCTCTCGCATTTTCGAGGATGGCCGCCCCCCGGCCCGCACGCTGACCGAGAAGGGAGCGTATCCGCGTGCCCCGCGGGGTCAATCCTTCAAAGTTCGGTACCCGCACGCCTACCGCGCGTACACCTCGAGCTCGTCGATACGCGCGGCGACCGTGCTCGGGTCGGTCTGCGCGCTCGTGATGTCGAGCCTGACGTACCGCGACGCAACGGGCGCGCCGTAATGAATCGTGACCGGCTGCGTATTGCCGGCAACGGCCGCGAAGGGGGTCCACGGGCCGGTGCTCGTGGCCCCCGTCGAGAGCGTGAAATCTACTCGTGTTCCACGCCTGGCTCTCGCCGCCGGCCCCGGCGTGCCGCACGATGATGCGGCCTACGTCCGAGGCCGCTCCTAGGTCGATCTGCAGCCAGTACGCGCCGCCGGTCGCACCAGCGCACCACTTGGTGAGGACCGTCCCGTCGAACGACTGCGCGGCGGTCTGGTCGGTCGCGCAGCTCGCGTTGGCGGCAGCGGCCTTCAAGAGCGCCACGTTCGCCTCGGGCTCCGAGTAAGGGATCGCGGCGTTGAGGGCGTCGAGCGCCGAGCCCTGGCGCGCGGCGTCCGCGCTGTCGAAGGGCGCGCCCCACGTGAGACCGAGCTGGTAGCCGGCTCCGCGTGCGACATTCCAGATCCAGTCGGCGTTCCTCGCGAAGAACGCCCGGTAGCGGCCCTGGGCAGCCGCGCCGCTGGCCGCGGCGAGCTCGGCGAGGTGGCGCATGAAGATGCCCTTGAACTGCGGTACGTCGCCGCCCCCGCACGAGGGCTCGCACGGCTCGCTGAGCACGCCGTTGGCGTCGACGAGCTTCTGAAGGCTCGCGTCGGCGATGGCCTGCGCCCGAACGAGGAGCGTCGGGTCGCTCGTCTCGCGCGCCATGTCGACGAGCCCGCCGATGAGCACTCCCTGGTTGTACGTCCACGTCGTCTGGCCGTTGTTGGCGCACGTCGAGTCGAGCCCGTCGTTGACCAGCGAGCTTGCATCGATCATCCCCGAGGCGTCAAACCAGTGCCATTCGCGCTTCGCCCAGTCCAGGTAGCCGCCGGTCCCGCCGTCGTCGGTTGTGCGCGCGTGAAGGCGTATCGCGATCTCCAAGAAGAGCTCGTTCGCGATGGCGTTCTTGTACATCTTCGACTTGTTCCACCAGATGCCGCCGAGACAGGTCGTGTCCCAACCGGCCGCCATGTCGGCGAAGATCGTCTCGGCCATCGCGAGGTATCGCGCGTCCTGCGTGAGATCGAAGGCGTCGATCCAGGCGAGCGCCCACCAGCCCTCGTCGTCGTAATACGAGTTCAGGAAATTCGTGCTGCTCTGCTTCTCGAACGTCGCCGCGATGTCGCCGACGTAGGTCGTCGTCTTCGTTCGCGCCGAGTAGTCGATGAGGGCCGTCAGGCCGTTGGCGGAGTTCCACCAGCCGGTCGTGGTGAAGAGGCCCATCGTCGGATCGTAAAAGGCTTGCAGGGCGGCGGCGGCGTTGTCGGCGTAGGAGCGAAAGTCGCCGCCGGGCCCGAGGTCGGCCCCCGGCCCGGCGTCCGTCGCCGAGTCACCCGCGGCGTCCGCGCCGGCTTCCGCTTGCCCTTCCCCGAGCGGAGCGTCACCGGGCGAGGCGTCGGACGCGTCCAGCGGCGCAGGCGCGTCGGCGTTCGACCCGGAGTCGGCCGCGTCGCCCGCCGGAGCATCCATCGCGGTCGCGTCGAGCCTGGGACCGCCGTCGTCGGAGGGCCCGGCGCTCTCCGCTGCGCTGCTGGCGCAGCCGACCGCCGCCAGAAGCAAGACGCATGTGGCGCGACCCGGTACTTGCCCAGCTTGCACAGGAGGTCGGTCCTGCTTACCACGAGCTCCCGCCGGCGCGTCCCATGTGGGCCCGGCCGTGACCTACCTCAATTGCGCGGCGCGCCCTCGTCAATCCACGCTTTCACGGCCGCGAGCGCCGCCGGACACACCGAGCCGGGGCTGTCCACCGGCATGCCCGCGCCGTACTGCGGATCCACGGACGTCATCAGCGTGAGCTTGATGTACAGCATGCTCGCCGACGCGTCGCCGGGCGCCACACGCAGCACGTGGGCGGTGCCCGCCAAGTTCGTCGACTCCGTCCCGGTGGCCTTCGGCCCGAGCAGCTCCGCGTACACCGCGGCGGCGTCCACCGAGAAGTCGAGCAAGTTGCCGGTGCCCGACGCGGCGGCGCCGCTCGCCGAGTGGCAGTTGAGGGGCCGGTCGACGCCGCAGCTCGAGGGGTTTGTGTGCGCGAGCATCTGCGTGTAGATGCTGCCGAAGCTCGCGTCCATCCCGGGCGGGCAGACGGCGTAGGTCATGCCCGCGTCGCCGGCCTCGCCCGAGGCGTCGTCCGCGATCTCGGTGACGCCGCCCTCGAACGAGGGACTGGCGGGCAATCCCGTGTCGCACCCGCACACGCTCGGCGTGAACAGGCAAAGCATCGCGAGCGCGAGTGCGACGGATCGAACGCTCAGACCCCAGCCTCGTGTCATCCGCCCGAGGCCGTGATCATGACCGACGCCGAGATGGTCGTCGTCCCGCTGGCATCCACGATGGGCGAGTGGTCGTCGTGATGCAGCTCGAGAGTGATGGTGTGCATGCCGTTGGCCATCGGGCATGAGGAGAGGATCGCCTCCGCCGGGCTCGAGGTAGCGTCGTTATTGTAAGGCTTCATGGCGGGCGTGCACGCGCTGCCGTCGACGAGCACGTGAACGTGACCGCAGCTGTCCGTCGACGCGAGGGCTCCGCAGGTCCCAGGCGCGGCCAGCATGAAGCTCGTGGTCGTGAACGCGACCTGGACGGTATCCAGGGGCGCCGTCGGCGTGACTGTCGCATTGGCCGCAGGCGTCGTGATCGAGATCGTGGGCAGGACTCCGGAGTCGCCGCCGCTGCTTCCGCTGCTGCTGCCACTGCTGCCACTGCTGCCGCCGCTGCTCCCACCACTGCTTCCGCTGCTTCCACCGCTGCTGCTTCCGCTGCTGCTGCCCCCGTCCGTCCCGCCGCTGCTGCCGCTGCTGCCGCACGCGACGAGCGAGACCGCCGCCGCGAGGACAATGACATTCGACCTAAGCTGATTCATCGTGGCCTCCTGGTTCCGACGCACACACATTCTGCGCCGCAGAAGGTTAGCGCGGCAGCCCAATATAAGGGGAACGCGCCGGCTTTCCTGTGGGGAAACGGTATGGGCCCGGAGTTGATGCATCGCAAGGGCCTTTCGTAGCCCGGCTTGCTAGCTTCGCGGAACATGGCCCCGCCCTTTGATCGCACGGCTCGAGCCGCGTTCGTGCTCACGGCGAGCCTGCTCGGGTGCACTTCCCTGGCGGGGATCGAGGAGGGGCACCCCGGACCCGCGGACGAAGCCGGACCGGGGCGCGACGCCACCCTGGGCGACACCGGTACACCGCCCAGACCCGACGGGACGGTCCCCGCGGAGGCCGCCGTCGACGGCGGCCCCGACTCCACCATGACGCAACCGCGGACTCCGCGATCGATGCGCCGGCCGACTCTCCCGCCCCTCCCCCCGCGGAGCTCGTGTGCGCCATCGACGTCAACTCGCGGATCCTGGTCGACAGCACCAGCAACTACGACGCCGCCGGCGGCGCGGGATTCGTTCACGGCCTGTGGTTCGCGAAGACTACGACGTACAATCAGATCTTCGTCTTCGCGCAACTCGCGTCCGATCCCACGGAGTTTTTCGAGTACGACGTCGACTTCAACCAGCAAGCCGTGCTCGCGAACCATTCGTGGCGCGGCCTTGGCGCGGGCAAGGGCGCTCAGCTCATCGACGTGTCCACGACGCCCGCCGGGGCCAACGCCGTCACGAACGCGGCGCTCGCGACGGCTCCGGGGCCCGCCAGCGGGATGGGGACGTCCAGCGACATCCAGGTGATTCCGCTGCCGTCCGACTTCTCCGGCTTCTTCCCGGGGAACCCCTTCAAGGTCGGCAACCTGCTCGCGAACGTTCAGTCCGGCGTCTTCCTGCAGCCGACACGAACCTCGGCCGACTGGCTCCTCGCCACGCAGGGGAACAGCATCAGCCGATACAACATCGTCACCGGCACCGGCACGACGACGGACGCCTCGGCGTTCGGGCAGATCCTGGCCGCGTCGACCACGACGAAGTACTCCGTCGACGACGCGCCCTTTCTCGACATCGGCGGTTGGCTCTACGCGTTCGTCGGCGGAGTGGATCCCGAGGGGGGGCTCACGGCTTTCCAACTTCCGGACGACCTGGGCGACGCCGCCGCGACGACCATCCCGAATAGTGTCGGCACGAGGATCCTGACGGCTCGGCCAAGCGCGCGCGCCCCGTCGAACGCGCTCGTGCTCGCGGCGGCGCCCGTCAGCGCGGGAACGGAGCAGCAAATCTTTCAGGCGGTCGCCCCTCCGTCGCAGCTCACCTCGGCGGCCATCGGGAGTCCGCCCTACACGAGAAGCGCCGTGCTCCAGGCCGTGGAGCTGCCGCTCGTCAACGCGGCCACGGCTTCGCTGGACGACGAGACCGCCATCGTCGGCCCGAGGCCCGACGGCACGGGGCTGTATCTCGTGTGGCTCGGCCCCGACGGCCGGGTCGTCTCCCACCCTGCCACGAGCGGTGCGCTGCTCAATCTGAGCGACACCGTTCAGTCGGCCGCGGTGCAGTTCGACCAGCACACCGGCGAGGCCGGAGCCACGCTCTTCGTCGCGTGGATCGAGGATATGCCCGACGGCAGCCAGCGCATCTACGCGATCAAGGTCCTCTGCTCGCCGCCGCCCAGCGGCGGCTGAACGCGCCGTGTCACCCCGAGCCATCCTTCACGTCGACATGGACGCGTTCTACGCGTCGGTCGAGCAGCGCGACGACCCGCGGCTTCGCGGCAAGCCTGTCATCGTCGGAGGGCGTTCGCGACGAGGCGTGGTGCTCGCGGCGTCGTACGAGGTGCGCGCCTTCGGCGTGGGGTCGGCGATGCCGATGGCCGAGGCGATGCGCCGGGCGCCGCACGCGATCGTCGTGCCGCCCCGGCGCGATGCGTACGAGCAGGCGAGTGAGCAGGCGTTCGCGGTGTTCCGCGTTTACACGCCGCTCGTGGAGCCTCTGTCGCTCGACGAGGCGTTCCTGGACGTGACAGCGAGCCAGTCGCTGTTCGGAGACGGCGAAGCCATCGCCCGGGCCATCAAGCGCGACGTACGCGAGCGCGTGGGGCTGACCGCCTCGGCGGGAGTGGCCCCGTGCAAGTTCGCGGCGAAGGTGGCGAGCGATCTGCGCAAGCCCGACGGGCTCGTGGTCGTCCCGCCGGGAGAGGTCGCGCATTTCCTGGCGCCGCTGCCTGTCGAGCGCATGTGGGGCGTGGGGCCGAAGACCGCGCCCAAGATGCGCGCGCTCGGGTACGCGACGCTCGGCAATCTGGCGAGGGCAGACGCGGCGACGCTCGAGCGTGTGCTGGGGAGCTGGGGCGCCGAGGTCGCTCGTCTGGCGCGCGGCGAAGACGAACGCGACGTCGTGCCCGATCGGCTGGCGAAGTCGATTGGCGCCGAGGAGACCTACGAGGAAGACCTCGTCGGGACGGAGGCGATTGTGCCCACGCTCCTCTCGCACGCGGGGCGCATCGCCAGACGCCTCGTCCGGGCGGAGCTGTGGGCGCGCACGGTGACGCTCAAGGTGAAGTACGCGGACTTCACGCTGCGTACGCGCCGCGCCACGCTGCCCGAGCCGGTCCAGGACACCGACGCGATCCACCGCGCCGCCGTCGAGCTCCTCGCGCGGGTGTCGCTGGACGCGCGGCGCGTACGGCTGACCGGCGTCAGCGTCGGCGGGATCAGCGAGAGCCGGCCCGACCCGCCCCTCTTTCCCGACGAACGCGCGGAGAAGAGGCGCCGGGTCGAAGAGGTCGCCGCGCGCATCGCCGAGCGCTACGGCGACGAGCAGGCGGTCACGCGCGCGACCCTGCTCGGCAAGGGCGATGGCGAGAAGGCCTCCAAGACGCGCCGCAGGCACGAGAACCGCGGCTAAAGCCGAGGAGCCGAGAACGAGTATCGAGGGACGAGCACGGGTGGGCCGAGTACGGCTCGGACACGACTGAGCATTCGTCATTCTCGGGTCATCGTCGTGGTCGCTCGCGACGTGGTCGGCTTGCGTAGACGTAGTCGCTGTCGCTGACCTGGTCCTGGTCGGGGTACATAAATCGTGGTCCCCGCAGCGGGGGCGGCTTTCCTCAGCTTCATCCGTGCAAGCCCTCGTGAACACGACCACGTACTCCGACCGCGACCACGTCAGCGTCAGCGACTACGTCTACGACAGCCGACCACGACCACGTCGAGAGCGACCACCACGTCGACCCCGCACGAGAACATCGGGGCCATGACTTTTTCGAGAAGTCATGGGCTCGGGACGCTGAGCGAGGCGAGCGATCTCTTGCTCGAGGATGCGCCGGACGATGGCGATGGCGCATGCATAGGTGCTGTCGACGCCGAAGTAGCTCAGGCTCTTGGAGAGGAGCGACTGCCGGCGCGAGTAGGGCGTATCCGACGCGTAGTGGAGAATGCCGAGGTCGAACGGCGTCTTGTTGCTCAAGTGCACGATCTCGTCGCGCGGAAGGGCGTGCGGGTAGATGAGCTCGTACACGGCGCCGAGGAACGGCCCCGACTCCATCTCGAGCACGGTGTAACCGTCGCGGTAGAACGCGGTCATGTATTGACGGTTTTGCAGGAAGGCGCCACGTACGGTCAGCGCCGCCTGGTTGTCGAACACGCTGCCGTATTGCAGCCAGGGCGCGACGTCGCGCGCGTCGAACGCGTTCTTGAACAGGAAGGTATTTCGCGAGTGCTCGTCGTAGCAGACGTCGCTCAGCGACACGTCGCCGACGCGGCCGTTGAGCGTCGCCGCCTTGCCCATCACGTACACGCCGCGCAGATCCCCGACGCCCTGACCGAGACGCGAGAGCAGGTAATACGCCGCCATGCCGAGCGGATAATCGATGTTGAGGACGATCGCGTCGCTGGCGCGGAGGGCCTCGAATCCGGGGACACGCAGCCGCGGGTCGAGGCAGGCGGCGTCCAGCCGGGAGAGCTCGACGATCTGCGCGTCTACGTCCACGTGCCCCGGCGTCGACAGGTGCGAAAGCCCCGCGCGCTGCTCGAACGCGCGCACCTCGAGCATGCGGCGGCCGCTCGGGTCGTCGTGAATCCAGGAGCGAAGCAGGTAATGGAGGATTGGCGAGGCCAGCGTGGGGTCGCCCGCGGCGAGGGCCTGAGCGAGCTCGGGCGCCAGCCCCTCGGGGTTCGTGCGCCGCGTCCACTCGGCGATGGGCTCCACGTTCGCACGCGCGAAGCCGCCGACGAGATTGGCGATCGCGTGCGTGTTGGACGAGACGAAATAGACGGGCGGGCGGCGGGCGCGCACCGTCGGACTCGCTGCGGCATTCGGCGAGGGGGGCCGCAAGTACGCCGGCTCGACGCCGCTCCACCAGCGCTGAGCAGCGCGCTGGTACTGCGAGTGGGACGCCGCGAGCATGCGCACCTTGAGGTCGAGCGGCGCGGCGGCGACCCGGTGGATGGCGCGGCCGAAGCGGTCTCCGCCGAACGCCTCGACGAGCTTGGTGAGCGCGGCATCGTCGAGCGACAGCGCGCCGGCAAGAGCGGCCCTCGAGGGCTCGGCATTCTCTCCCTTCGAGTCTGTGGCCGGTAGCGCACGCAGGCGTGCGTGCATCTTGTTCCACTCGATCTGGTAGGCGGTCACGATCGGGATGAGGTCGTCGATGTCGCTGGCGCTCGCGATGAACACGGCCAGCGTGCCGGCGCCGTCCCAGCGCAGCGGCCGCCGGCGCCCGCGCGTTCGTACCGTCGCCCAGGAGCGGACGTCGAAGCCCTCGGCCTCGAACAGCTCGTGCGACTGCCCCAGCACGATGCGCTTGATGTCGGGCATCTCGAGCGGCAAGCGGCCTGCCGTGTACGCGAACGCGCTGACGTCGGGCTCAGCCGAGAGAGCGCCCTCGTGCAACGACGACGCGCTGAAGGCGTGCGCCTCCTCGAACGCGCGCACGTCGACGTCGCCGCTCGAACGCAGGAGCGACGTGTACGTACGAACGTAGAGGTCGATCTCGTCGGCGGGCGCGACAGGCGGCTGGCGCTCCATGGGCGTCCTCAATCCAGTGTACCCCACGGCGGTGTCTTGATCCCCTCGCGTGCACGTCTACCCTGCTCGCCGAAGCCGAAAGGGGGAGTTACGGCGTGGGCTCGGTCGACCTTCACGGGCGGGGCGAAGTCGGTCCACCGGCGACCGTATGCGGCGTACCGCTGGAGACGGGAGAGCGCGTGGTGCTCTTTGCGCGCCCGCGGCACGCGCGAAACAAGATGGTCTACGTAGTCGTCGGCATTTTGCTCGCGCCCCTCGGCGTCGGCTTCGCGCTCATCGCCTACGGGCTCATTTACCAGCGATATAACCTCCGGTTTCTGGCGCTCACCAACCGTCGAATCGTGCTGCAGCGCGGACACAAGCCGGCGCGCTGGCTGCGGCTAGCCGAGGTCGTGGAGCTCCGGGCGAAGCGCGCGGGTGGGACGGGTGCGACCATCGCTGGGCCACAAGGCGTGCCGGCGCCTGAGAAGACGGACCCCAGGCACTGGGCGCACGCCCAGGCCATCGTCGTGCACGGACGCGTCGGCGCGCTTTCCATCGATGACAGCGTCGCCCTCGAGCAGGTGGGTCCTGCCATCGCCAATGCGCTCCAGACCGAGGGTGCGTTCGATCGCTGGCCGGCCGTGAATCACCCCTCGTGATTGGCGCCGTCTGCGCCCGGCAGGCCTGCGACGGAGAAGTCGATGGCGTCGATCGTGGCGGCGAGATCTTCGTCCGCGAGCCGGGCCATCTCGCTCGTCGCCGTCGCGCCCAGGGCTACGCGCACGCGAGGCTCGACACACGCCGCGGCTGCTGCCCGCAGGCGCTCGCGGCCGGCGTCGTCGAGAGACGCCGCGAGCGCGACGGCGGCCCCGATTCGCGCCGTCCCTTCTGCGCTCGGGTCCTCCACCACACGCCATAGGCGCTCGGGGGGAAGAGCCGCTTGGCGGTAGCCCTGCTCGGTGCTCATCAGGGTGCGCATGGCTCGGACCCATTCGCGCGTGCGGTTGCCCTCCCGCCGGACCAGGCCGGCCGCGGCTTCATCGGTCTCGGTGCGGGCGTGCGCGCGCCAGGCCACCTGCATCCGTTCGACGACCGCTTCTCGCTCGGGGTGATACCGCTGGTGAGCCGCGGGCATCCGCAAGGTGAGCCACTGGCCCTTGGCCAAGGCGAGCACGACGCCGCCATCGAACGGCTCGATGGCCACGACGCTCGACCACGGCACGAAGTTCTCCGTGCCGAGCCAGCGCATGAGCACCCCGTCGGCTCCCACCATGACTCGCGTCGGCACGGCTACGCCCGCGAAGAGCACGATGAGCGCCACGGCCGCGAGCGCGAGCGCCAGCGGCGCCGCCTGACCGAGCACCGCGCCCAGCACGACGGCCAGCCCGAGCAGACACGCAGTCGGCCCGAACGCTCGCGGCTCGCCGAGCGGGCGCGCGAGGGTCCAGAGGTGGGCCGGAGCTCGCGTCGGGTCCACCTCGAGCGCAGCGAGCAGGGCGCGCGCCTGGTCGAGGCTTCGCACGACGAGCGCCATGTCCGCCCGCCGGCAGGCGCGGATGTGCACCGTAGGCAGTCCCGCCAGATGCGGCTCGACCCAGCCGCCCCGCACGCGGGGCGCGGAAAGCGCCAGTTCCCCGTTGAAGTACAAGCCGCCAGCGTCGGCCCGGGCGCGTGCCTGCTCCAGCACTCTCCCCGGGTTTCGAGCCCACGCGTAGAACAAGGTGCCCGCCCCGAGCCAGGCGAGCGCGACTCCGACGCCGACGAGGTCGATCGCGGCGTGCCAGACTCCCGCGACTGCGAGTGCGCTTCCCAGCGCAAGCGGCGCGCCCGCCGCCGCGAGGATGATTCGGTTGTGCCGGACGATCAGGACGTCGTCGTCGAAGGCGCGCACGGGGGCGGACATGCACGCGGCCGGCCGTCGCCTTCGCGCCCAGAGGCTGCTAGGCAAAACGGTCGAGGCCTCTGGATCCCCATGCTCACGCTCGCAACCTTCAATGTGAAAAATCTGCTCGAGCCGGGCGCGTCGGCAGAGCAGCGCCAGGTGGCGACGCCAGCCGAACGGGCCCTGCTCGGCGAGAAGGTCGCGTGGATCGCGCGCATGCTCCGGAAATGCGACGCCGACGTCGTGGGTCTTCAGGAGATCGGGCCGCCTGAGCTTCTGGCTTCCGTTCTCGCCCAGCTGCCGGACGAGGGATACGGCCAGCCCATCCTGGGCACCCCGGACGCTCGCGGCATCCGCTGCGCGCTCCTGTCGCGCCTGCCCGTCGTGACCGCTCGCGTGCACACCGCTCGCGCGCTCGCCTTTCCCGTGTTTCGCGAGGGCGATCCCCAGCCGTACGGAGAGCGGATTCCCCTGCGGCGCGGCATCGTGTGCGCTCGTGTCCGCGCGGCGGACCTCGGCGACGTCGACGTCCTCGTGGCGCACTTCAAGTCCCCGCGGCCGGTCGCGCTTCGAGATGCGACCGGACGCGAAATTCCCCCCGCGACGCCGCGCGAACGCGCGGAGGGAGCGCTCCGTAGTGTCGTATGGCGCGCCGCCGAAGCGCTTTGCGCGCGGGGCCTCGTCGACGATCGCATCGCGCTCGAGCCGCAAGCCCTGCTCGCGGTCGTGGGCGACCTCAACGACACGCCCGGGTCCACCGTCGTTCGAACCGTCCAGGGCGAAGGCCCGGGAGCGCTGCTCGATTGCGCCACGAACGTCCCGCGGGAGAATCGCTTCAGCGTGATGCACGCCGGCACGCGGATCCAGATCGACCACGTGCTCGCGACCGAGCGGCTCTACGCGCGCCTGAGCGCGATCCGCTTCGTGAACGACTCGCTTCGCGAGCACGCCGCCCCCGCAGATGGCAACGAACCGCAGACCATAGACTCGGACCACGCCCCGCTCGTCGCGCGATTCGGGTGAGGGCGCGCGGCCCTTGCGTCAACGCGTGATGCGCGAACCCGCGCAGCGCCAGCCTGGCGGCAAGTGCGTCGTCGCGTCGCACGCGGCGGAACCCAGCTGCGCCTGGGCGAGGTTCGTGCGGTCGAGGTTTGCGCCCTCGAGCCGAGCGCCCTCGAACGTCGCGCCCTCGACCTCCGCACCCCAGAGGCGCGTTCCCGACAGGTCGGCGCTCGAGAGATCCACGCCGCGCAGGTCCGCGCCGGTCAAGTCGAGACCGGCGAGATCGACCCCCGCGAGGGAGATGCCCCGGAAGTCGCGGCCGAGGCGCACGATCTCCTCGATGGCGGCGCGGCGCGCCCCCTCGCTGCCGTGCAGATGACGCTGGGCGGCGGCCGCATAGACCAGCGCGAGAGGATCGAACATGGCGATGAGCCCGGCCACGCCTGCCGCGAGGACCAGCCTGGCCGCCAGCGGCGCGCGGGGAAGGCTCGGCAGCAACCAGGTGGCGGCCGCGGCTCCGACCGCGAAGCTCGCCGGGAAGAGCGCGCGCAAGGAGGCATCGTAGCCGCCGAGAAAGAAGGCGCCGGCGATCCCGATGCCCATGGCCAAGAGACCCGCCACGCCCAGGATCGGTGCTCGGCGGCCGAGCGCGGACAGGGCGCCTTGCTCGGCACCGGGTGCGCGGACCACGATCTCCGGTCGCGTGTTGGTCCGCTCGCGAGCGGGACGGGCCTGCGCGCCGGCGGAGGAAGCCCGGCCGTAATCGGCGCTCGCGCGAGGCGGCGGCCCTCCCGACACGACAGCCTGCTCCTCTTCGGGAAGCTTCTCGGCAATGGCCGCCAACGCACGTTCGAGATCGGCAGCGCTGCCGTAGCGGCCGGTGGGCGGCGCCAGACACGTCCGAACGACTTCGGCGACTTCGGGTGTCTCGCCGCCCTTCACGATTTCCTGAAGGAGCCGGCCCACCGAGAACACGTCGCTTCGCGCATTGGGCGCCTCGCCGGCTTTGACCTCGGGCGAGGCATAGTTCGCATACGAGGGCTCGTCGCCCACCAGCGTCGGCGAAGCCAGACCGACCTCCGACAGGACTGGATGCAGGTCGTCGTCGATGAGAACGTTCTCCGGACAGAGGCAACCGTGAGCGAGGCCGAGCGCGTGCAGCGATTCGAGCGATTGCGCTACCCGGCAGACGAACTCCAGGCGGCGCCTCAGCGGCCACCGTAGCGCCGAGAGATCCTTCGCGGTTCCGGTGGTCCACAGGTCCGCGAGGAAGGCATCGCGCGAAGGCGCCACGGCGTGTACGCGAAGAATGCCGTTCGCCGCCTCACCCGCCGCCTGAAGGTCCTCGGCCATGTGCGCGAAGCGCTGGCGCACGGCCACGGTCGCGCTCTCGGGGACGACGACGAGTGCGACCAGTCTGCCGCTCTCCGGTCCCGCGAGAAGACGCGCGCGCCACGTGTGCGCGATTGGCCCTTGGGCCACGAGCTTGAGCGCCTTCACTCCCAACGCCTCGGCCCCTCGCGGCTGATTCGCGGCCTCGGCGGCCTCCTCTGCGGAAAGCGGCGCCTTCGCCTCCTCCTCGTCCTCCGTGAGAAGGTCGTCGGGACCCGGCGCCGGCCGCCGTGCGGACACAGGCGCGGGCACACTCGACTTGCCCGTCATCGTGTCGGGTTTGATGACGGCATGCGCGAACGCCGAGTCCATGCTGAAGCTCGAAGCCGGCGCCTTCGCCGCGTCTTTCGGCGCCGCCGCCGCCCCTCTCGGTGGCAAGGGCAGCCCTGTCGCCGCCGGTCCTTTCGTCCCAGCAGCCGGCGCCTTCGTCCCACCCGCCGGCACCTGCGCCGCAGCCGCCGGCACTTTCGTCCCAGCAGCCGGCGCCTTCGTCCCACCCGCCGGCACCTGCGCCGCAGCCGCCGGCACTTTCGTCCCAGCCGCCCCCCCTTTTGGGGCCGGGGCCCCAAAAGACAAACCTGGAGACAAACCTGGAGACGCTTTTGCGGGAGGAATCGAGGCCACGGTGAAGAGAAGACCCTCCTTCAGGGGCTTTGCTAATTTTCAAACCAACCGTATCCTGGAAAGCCTGGGCCGTCTCTTGTTTCGCACCAATCGCACGGAAGTCCGGAGCGAAGAGAGCGAGACCGGCGTCACCCACCCACGGAGAACTCGATGCGACTCCCGAGTGGACGGCGAGGATTCACGCTGATCGAGCTGATGATTGTCGTGTGCATTGTGGGTATCTTGGCCACGCTTGCCGCATACGGTGTGCGAAAGTACGTGACGGACGCGAAGACCACCGAGGCACGCTCCTCCCTCGGTCGCATGGCGCAAGACGCCGCGGCCGCCTACGAGCGGGAGGGGATGGCCGGGACCGTGCTCGCCCAGCGCGCCTCGTCTGGGCTTTCGCGGCACCTGTGCGGCTCGGCGTCCGTCTCCGTCCCCGCCGCGCAGACCGCCATCCAGGGCCGCAAGTACCAGTCCAAGACCGCCGAATGGAACGCCGACTCCGCAGGCAACTCGGGATTCGCGTGTCTCCACTTCTCGCTCGATTCGCCCCAGTACTACATGTACTCGTATTCGATTACTGGCTCCGGCGCGAATTCGGGCGATAGCTTCACCGCGGCGGCGCAGGGCGACCTGGACGGAAACGGCATTCTTTCCCTTTTTCAGATTTCGGGATGGGTCAATTCGAAATACGTCGTCAACGTCGCGCCGAACTTCGTCGTGGTGCGCCCGGACGAGTGACGAGCTCCGCCGCCGGAACCAGGGCACCCTCGAGTCACGGCGCGTCGGTCATCAGGCGTTCGACGAGCTCGCGGGAACCGCGGCCCTTCAAGATGTCGCCGGCGAGCGCCCCGAAGATGGGGGCGCGCACGCCACGGGCTTCGGCCCAGGCTACGACGAGCGCCGCGACCTCCACGGCCTCGACGCGCTGCCCCGCCTGGACGAGGGCGCGATCGAGCGTCATACCGCGCGCGAGCGCGGCGCCCACCAGCACCTCCGGCCTTTCGGTCTGCGCAATGGACGCGAGCAGATCCCCGTAGCCGGCGAGACCGAGCAGCGTGCGATCGTGGCCCCCGGCGACACCCGCCAGGCGGGCTGCCTCTTCGACGGCACGAATGATCACCGCGGCCATCAGCCCCGGCCCGAGGCCGACGCCGCTCGCGTAGCCGACCGCGATCGCCAGGCATCCCACGAGAGCGCTCGCCCACTCCAGCCCGAGAAGGTCGTCCGTAGCGACGAGGCGCAGAGCCGGGGAAGCGAACACCTGCGCCAAGGCGCGGTTCACCTCGGGGTACCGCGAGCCGCAGACCATCACGCTGGGCCGCCCCGCGCTCAGCTCCGACGCAAGCGCCGGCCCGCCGAGTGCGCCGATTCGCCGCGCCGGCGTCTCGTCGCGAATGACCTGCCCGATCGTCTCCAGCGCCGCGCCCCCCTGCTCGCTCGTGCGGACTGGTCCCGTGCAGTCCGCTCCCTCGCCCCTTCGGGGCTCGGGCGTGCGGACCAGCCCGCGAACGCCGTGGACGACGAAGTGGCGCCCGTCGAGGTGAGCGCCCAGCTCCCGAGCCACCGAGCGCGCCACGCCGGAGGGAACGGCCAGCAGGATCAGACGGGCTCGACGGCCGATGTCACTCTGGTCGCGCGCGAGGGTCACGCCCTCCGGCAGGGCAGGTGCTCCGGCCGCGAGCGCCCGTCGCGAAAGGAGCAGCGTCGTCCCGCCGCTGCGAGCCGCGGCCCCTGCGAGGGCGAGCCCCCACGCCCCCCCGCCGATGACCGCAACCTCCGGACGCGCCATGAGCCCCGGTTATATCGCGATTCGTGGCCCGGACTAGCGCACGGGATCTTGCGAAGGGACCCCGGTCTTGCCGTACGAGGGATCGCGCAGGATGCGCGCGAGATGCGACCACGCGCTCATGGCGTGCTGAACGTAGTCGATGCGAATGTCCTCTACGAACAGACTCTCGCGGACGCCACCCTCCGCCTTCGACGGGTTCTTCAGCCAGTAGTCGTTGTCGGCACGGAACTGCTGGCCGAGCATCGAGCGCGCCACCTCGTTCGCCGGCGCGAGCAGCCAGTCTTCCGGCTTGCCCGCGAAGCGCGACAACACGATGTCCGCGTCGTAGGCCTCGAGGCGCGTCGACCCGGGGGTCGTCTGGCCCTCGTAAAACGTGCCCGCCCAGTCGGGTGCCGGTGCGTCGGCCGCGCGGTGCTGCTTGCCCTGGATGGCCCGCGCGATCTTGAACGCGTGCTCGAGGTAGGGCGTCTCGTGCGTCACCCGATAGAGCTCGTTCAGGGCGTACGACATCCAGTGGTCGTGCTCCTGGTCGTTCTCGGTCACGTAGGCATCGCGCACTTGAATGACCCAGTCCGCGGCCCGTCGAGCCGTCTCGAGGTACTCGCGCTGAGGGTCGACGGCGTACAGACGCAACAGGCCGAGCGCGGCCTCGCCCGGGTAGTAAACGGGCTCGCGTTTCAGCTTCTTGCCGGTCTCTCGCTCCACGTCTGCGTTTGCCCGAAAGTGGCCGTCCTCGTACATTTGCTTGGTGATGAAGCGCGCGAGCGCGCGCATCGTCTGGAGCTCGTCGCGCTTGCCGGTGACGGCCGCATGCTCGGCGAACGCGAGCAGCGCCAGCCCGGCTCCGCCCACTTTCTGCTGTTCCTCGTCGTGCGTGTCGAGCACGTATTGGCCCTGGCTGGCCGGGTCGTCGTGCAGGTGCGCGGCGAGGTACCGCAGCGCGAGCTCCGCCTTCTCGAGATACGCGGCGGTCCCGAATTCGCCGTACGCCTCGAGGAGCGCGTACGTCGTCCCCGCGTGGCGTAACCACCCGTATTGCGAGTCATCGCGATCTTCGAGCGAGTGGTAGAGGTACGCGTAGCGGCCCTCGCGATTGAGAACACGCACGAGGTACTCGGCGCCGAGTCGCACGCCGGCGAGAAGGTCGTCGACGGCCGCGCGCGCCGGGTGCTCGACCATGCCCCTGACGACCCGCAGCGCGGCTGGCGCAGGGCCTGACGCGGCTGGCGGGCCGGCCTCGACGTACGCGTCGGCCCGGAAGAGATACGCGCGCATCGACGCGAGCTCTTCGTGCGTGATGCCGGCGCGCATCGTGAGGAGGTGCTCGAGCTTGTCGCAATCCAGCCGAGCGGTCTTCCCCTGCTGGAAGAGTCCCTGCTCCGCAATCTCGCTGGGCAAGACGGCGCCCGTGCGTCCGTCGTCGCGCGTCAGGAGTATCCCCTGAAGACCGATGGCCGGCAGCGGCATCGTGATGTCCTCCCCGAGAATCGGCGCCCTCCAGGCTCGTCGGGACGTCGAGCTCGAGGCGCCCCGCGGCGCCGGCGCCCGCCCCCGCGGCGAGCGCCCCGGCCGCCTTCGCGGTCGCCTCTTCCCACGTCGAGCCCATCGCGGTGGCGACGAGGGGACTGGCAGCCGGCGGCGGCGGAAAGAACGCGAGCATCACGCGCCGGCGGCCTTTGGCGCCAGGGGCACCGCCGCTGGCCCCCGCGTCGCTGCCCGCTGCCCCCTGGGGCTTCCCGTTCATCGCGGCGCGGGCCGCGGCGAGGAGCCCTTGCGGCGCGGGCGAGTCGGGCGGCGAGTTGGACGACGCCGAGAGCGGACCGAGGTCGCCGAAGTCCGCCGCGGCCTGCGCCGGTAGCTCGCGCCGGCCGCCCTGGCACACGCAGCCCGGCATGGCCGCCAGCATGGCAAGGGCGAAACCTGCAGAGAAAGCAGGAGAAGCGGCCGAACGAGAAACGCGGCGAGAAAACATGGCCCCGCGATTTAGTGCGGGAGGGCCCTGCTGCGCTACTCTTAGAGGTGGCATGAGAAGGACTCGGCGCGGCTTCACGCTCATCGAGGCGATGATCGTCGTCGTCGTGGTCGGTGTCCTCGCCGTCCTGGCCGTCGCCGCCTATCGCAAGTGGGTGCTGACCGCCTACCTGACCGAGGCGCAAGACATGGTGAAGTCCATCCGCGCGGCTCAGGAGTCGTTCCGCTCGGAAAACGGCGGATACGTGAGCGTGTCCACGGGGCTCGGCCCGGGGCACGACTACCCCTCGCAAAACCCGGGGCACTTCAAGACCGCCTGGGGCGGAACCTGCGCGGGCTGCGTCGACACGAACAAGGGGTGGACGGCGCTCAACGTCTCGGCCAGCGCGCCGGTGCTTTTCGGCTACTCGAGCATCGCCGACAACACGAACCCGCCCGGCAGCAGCGTCAAGTTGACGGTGAACGGCACGGCGCTCGACCTCAGCAACATGACGGCGCCGTGGTACGTCGTCGAAGCTGACGGGGACGAGAACGGCAACGGCGTGTACTGCAACGTGTACGGCCTTTCCGCCACCAACAAGGTCTACGTCAACAACGAGGGCGAGTAGCGCTCGCGCCGCTCGAGGCGCACGTCACTTCACGGCGCGGCCGCCGCGGCGTCGCGCCCGAGCGCGTGCTCGAGCCGGACTCGCGCGGTGCGCGCGGAGACCTTCGCGTTCAGCAGGTCGAGCCGCGCGCGTGTCAGATCGGACTCCGCGTCGGCCAGCGTCGTCGAGGTGGCCCGGCCGTTGTTGAAGAGCTCCCGAGCCACGCGGTACGCCTCCTCGGCGCTCGCGAGCTCGCGCGTGCTCGACGCAATGGAGAAGTCCGCCTCGTGCACGCCCTGCAGCATCTGGGTGACCTCGACCTCGATGTTGTCTCGCGTGACGTTCTTGTTGGCCATGATGGCCGCCGCGCGCGCCTCGTTGGTGCTGCCGGTCGCGCTCGCGACGAGCGCGTCGGTCGCGTTCCACGTGAGCTGAGCGCCGACGTCCCAGGTGCCGAACCAGTACGTTCGAAGGCGGCACGACGCGCGGGTTCGGGTTTCCCTCGATGCCGTCGGCGAACGCGCTGAGCGACGGCCATACGCCCGCCTTGGACGACGCCGCGAGCTGGCGCGCCGATTCGGCGTTCGCGTCGGCGCTCTTGACCTCCGGACGCGCGCTCAGCGCCTCGGCGGTCATCTGCTTCAAGTTGCCCTGGACGGGCGCGACGGGCGCGTCCAGGTTCTCGCCGAGGACCAGCACCTCGTCGTCGGCGGCGTGAATCGCGACGCGGACCTGCTTCTCCGCCAGATCGGAGAGGTTTTCGCGCGTGCTCGAGCGCGAGCTCGGCGGAGGCGACGGCCGTCTCGGCGCGCAGCACGTCGGCCTTGGACGCGTTGCCGACCGCGAACTGGTTGCGCGCGTCGCGGAGGTGCGTCTTCTGGTCGTTGAGCGCCTGCGTCGCGACGATGATCGCGCCGCGCGCGTCGAGCCAGGTGTAGTAGGCGACGCGCCCGTTCGCGTCGGAGAGAGCGCGCGACGTCACCACGTCCCATCGCGCGGCTTCCTGGGAGCGCGTGGCCGCCGTGTAGTTCTGATCGATCTTCAGGAAGTAGTCGCTGATCGGGACGGTGATCGTGGCCTGGAGCAGCGTGTTGTCCAGCACGAAGAAGCTCGGGAACGGGATGGGGTTCCCGCCGATCGAGAACGACGGCGGCGTGAAGTTGCTCAACCTCGTGTACTTCGCGACGCCCGAGAGCCGCGGCAGGAACGTCGCCCACGCGGCGTCGACCTGGGCTGCGGCTCCGCGCAACGTCTCCTGCGACGCCTTCGCGCTCCAGCTCGTACGCGCGGCGCGCGCACCCACCTGATCCGCGGTGAGGCCCCCCGGCTGCACGCGAAGAAGCTCGGTAGGGACCGGCAGGGGCGCCGTGTCGTCGCCCGTCGTGGGAGCGGCGGGAGCGGCCGGCGCCGGCGGCGCGGTCTGCGCGCGCGACGTCGCCGAGGTGAGCGTCGCCGCCGCGGCGACGGCGACTCCGACGGCCCCCGAAACCAACGCAATCCGCATCGTTTTATCGTCCTTTCGACCTTCGGGCGGCAACCTGGCTCCGCGCCCGGCGAGCGAGCCTACTCGAAGACGCGTGCGGTATGCTCGCAGCGTGGAGAAGCAGACCCCCGATGAAGTTTGGTCGCGCGTCGAGGCGCTCGCACGCGCGCAGCCCGGCGGCGTCGTCGCGACCGACGGCGACGGAACGCTCTGGAGCGGCGACGTGGGAGAGGATCTCTTTCACGCGTTCTCGATCACGGCAGGGTGGAGGCGCCCGCGCTCGACGGCCTTGTCCGCGAAGCACGGGAGCACCGCCTGTCCGATGCCGGGACGGGCCGGGAGGTCGCGCTCCGTCTCTACGAGGCCTACCGCGGAGGGCAGTTTCCCGAGGAGCGCATCTGCGAGGTGATGACCTGGTGTTTCGCGGGCTGGACCCCCGCGGAGGTCCAGGCTTTCGCCCGCGAGGTCGTCGACCGGGCGGGCCTGGCCGGGCGGCTGCACGGTGAGGTGCACGACCTGGTCGACCGGGCGCGCGCCGCGGGGATACGGACCCTTCTGGTGAGCGCCTCGCCGATCGCGGTGGTGCTCGAGGCCGCGTCCCGGGTCGGGTTCGATCCGGAGCATGTCGTCGCCGCGCGCCCGCGGTTCGAGCGGGACGCCATGACCGCCGAGGTGGATCGGCCCATCCCCTACGCAGGCGGCAAGGTCACGCGGCTGCGCGAGCGCATCGGCGCCGCGACGACGCTGTACGCCGCCTTCGGAGACAACGCGTTCGACGTGGCCCTGCTGGCGAGCGCCCGCGTGCGCGTCGCGGTCCGGCCGAAGCCGCGCCTTCGCGAGCGTGCGGGCGAGGTGGAGGGGCTCGTCGAGCTAGTGGCGAGCGCCTCGCCCGGCGCACCGCGCGACGTCTGAGCGCCGACGGTGAACGTTCGCGCAGGCACGAGTGCTCTCCTTGCGATGACGAGGCACGTCCGTCCGCCGACGTCCGACGTCGTGCCCCTCAAGTCCGACGTAACCCCGCCGACGTCCGACGTCACGGCCTCTACGTCCGACGTCGCCGCGCTTCCGTGCGGCGTCCGCAGGCGAATGGAGGTTACTCTGCCGCCCGTGCGACTCCCCCCTGCCCTTCTCGGCGTTTGCGCCTGGCTCGTCGCGTGCGCCCCCTCCGCTAGGCCCTGCCCCGCGGTGACTCCGGCGGCGATACCGGCTCCACCCACGCACGCCGTCGCGCGTCCCGCGGCCCCAGCCCCGCCCGACGCGGACGTCGTCCTCCTCCTTCACCCGTCGCTGACGCCGTCGCCGCTCGTGAACGTCGAGGTCACGCTCGCGCACGCGGAGGGCGCGGCCGCACCGTGGCGCATCGCGCTCGGGACCGCCGACCGCATCGCACGTCCCTTCGCGCGCGACGCGAACGGCGACATCGAGGTAGCCGTCGCGAACGCGCCGCCCGGGGTCGAGCTTCGCCTCGCGCGCGCACCGGCGGGACCGGTCACGCTCGCGTACTCGGTCCTGGCAGGAGGCGAGGCCCCGGACGACCCGACCGGCGTGACGGTGCTCGAAGACCGCTTCCGCGGCGCCGGCGAGCGACTCCTCGCGCTTCCGGCGGGCGTGGAGGACACGCGCAGCGCGGTGCTGGTCCGCATCGACGGCGAGGCCCTGCGCGCCGCGAGCGCCGCGTCGAGCCTCGGCATCGGCACCGCCCGCCGGGCCGCTCTTCCGCCGCGCGCGCTTCGGTACGCGACCTTCGTCGCGGGCTCGCTCGGCGTGCAGGTGATCGACGACCCCGGCGCGGGACACGACGAGGGCGCGTGGCTCGGGTACACGGACTTCGACCCGCGCCCCGCGATCGCCGAGCTTGCGCAGTTCCGCACGTCGCTGCGGGAGCTTCTGAAGTCTCAGGACGACCCCGGCGCCTGGACGTATCTCGTCGTGTCGCAGACCCGCCCCATGGGCTGGTTCCGGACGACACCCCGCATGGGCAGCGTGCTGCTCCAGGTCGGGCCGTCGGAGCCGTGGACGGCGTCCTTGCAGCTGTCGCTCGCCCAGCAGCTCGCGCGGCGCTGGATCGGGGGCGAGCTCCACGTCGAGACCAGCGCCGGCCACGAAGGCGAGGGCCTCTGGTTCTCCGAGGGCGTATCGCGATACGTCGCGATGAGGCTCCTCTCGCGCCTCGGAATGCTCGCGCCGGACGACGCGCGCAACGCGGTCGCCGGCGAGCTGTCGGTGCTCGCCACGTCGCCCGACCGCACGCTTCCCAACGCCCGCCTCGGGGAGCTCGCGCCGAAGGACGAAGTCGCCCGCGCCACGCTCATGGCGCGCGGGGCCGTCTACGCGCTGCGCGAGGCCGCCGTCATGCGCGCGCACACCAAGGGCGAACGGGGGCTCGACTCGGTTCTCGCGCTGCTCGTCCGGCAGGCCGAGGACCACAAGCAGGGGGCCTTCGCCGTGCCTGCCTGGCTCGAGGCCATCGGCAAGGCCGACCCCAACGCCGCGCGGATCTTCGACGCGTACGTCGTTCGCGGCGATCCGATCGCGCTGCCCGCCGACGCGCTCGGTCCCTGCTTCCGGCCGGGCACGGGCGAGTACGTCGCGTTCGATCCGGGGTTCGACCTCGAGGCCACGCGCGAGTCGCGGGACGGCAAGGTCGTGGGCGTGCGCCCCGACGGTCCGGCGGCCAAAGCCGGACTGAAGGACGGTGACGTCATCGAGTCGATGCAGGCCCGCGAGGCCGACGGCGAAGCGCCGGTCAAGCTGACGCTCACCCGCGAAGGCAGCCAGGTGAGCCTCACGTACGTCCCACGCGGCGCGCGCGGCCGCGGCCAGACCTGGACCCGCATCCCCGGCGTGCCGAACGACCGCTGCGGCCAGGTGCCGTGAAGCACGGACAAACGCTCGGACGTAGCGAGAAGGCGCCCGCTGATTTAGATTGCGCGCTTCCTCATGGATTTCGAGCTGAGTGAAGAGCAGCGCCTGATGCGAGAGACCGCGCGCGATTTCGCCGCGCGCGAGGTCGCCCCCAAGGCGGCGGAGCTCGACAAGACCGGGCGCTGGCCCGCCGAGATCGTCGCCAAGATGGCGGAGCTCGGGTTTCTCGGCGTCGCCATTCCCGAGGAGCACGGCGGCGCGGGCATGGACGCCCTGTCGTACGCGCTGGCGATGGAGGAGGTGAGCGCGGCCTGCGCGAGCTCGCGGCGTCATCATGAGCGTGAACAACTCGCTCTTTTGCGACCCCGTCTCCAAGTTCGGAACCGACGAACAGAAGAAGCGCGTCCTCGCGCCGGTCGCCCGCGGAGAAAAGCTCGGGTGCTTCGGCCTGACGGAGCCGATGAGCGGCTCGGACGCGCAGACCATGGTCACGAGCGCCGAGAAGACGAGCGGCGGCTGGGTGCTGAACGGCGCGAAGAACTGGATCACCAACGGCCCGCACGCCGACTGGATTCTCGTCTTCGCCGTCACCGATCGCTGCGGAGCCTCGGCTCAAGCACACCGCATTCCTCGTGCAGCGCGGTACGCCGGGCTACACGCAAAACGCGCCCGACCACAAGCTGGGGATCCACGCGGCGCACTCGTGCACCGTCTTCTTCGACAAGTGCGAGGTGCCCGAGGCCAATGTCCTCGGCAACGTCGGCGACGGCTTCAAGGTCGCCATGGCCACGCTCGACGGCGGGCGCATCGGCATCGCCTGCCAGGCCATCGGCATCGCGCGGGCCGCGCTCGAGACGAGCGTGGCCTACGCCAAGGAGCGCAAGAGCTTCGGTGTCCCGATCGCGCAGCACCAGGCCATCCAGTTCATGCTGGCCGACATGGCCACGCAGATCGACGCCGCGCGCCTCCTCGCGTGGCGCGCCGCGAAGCTGAAAGACAAGGGCGTACGGCACACGGCCGAGAGCTCGATCGCGAAACTCTACGCGAGCGAGATGGCCACGCGGGTGACGCACAAGGCGATCCAGATCCACGGCGGGTACGGCTACTCGACCGAGTTCCCCGTCGAGCGCCACTACCGCGACGCGCGCATCACCGAGATCTACGAGGGCACGAGCGAGATCCAGCGCATGGTCATCGCGGGGAGCTTGCTCGAAATGAGAGAGGCCTCTCTCCTCGTGGCGTTCGCGCTCTGCGCGTGCGGCGGCGAGGAGCCCGCGGCGAAAGCGCCGGAACCGGCGCACGAGGCGGCCCCTCCGCCCAAGCCGCGGCTCATGGCCAAGAGCGAGCTGGGCGACGTCGACCCGGCGGAAGTGACGCGGGCGTTCAAGAAGCTCGGCGACCGCTTCCTCGAATGCCAGAAGGGCGGCCTCGATCGCGTCGAGGTGCTCGCCGGAGCGCTCAAGTTCTTCGTGCGCATCGGCGCCGACGGGAGCGCGAAGTGGGCGTACCTCGAGGAGAGCGAAATCGGCGATCGCGAAACGGAGAAGTGTCTGCTCGACGTCGTCACGGGCGCGCGGTGGCCCGTGCCCTCGGGCGGAGACGCCGAGGCGCGGTACACGATGGAGCTCCCGCTCCAGTCGACGCGACCACCGAACGACTGGGGACCCGACAGGGTCGCGGCGGCGCTCGGCAGGCAGGGTGGCGAGATCGATCGCTGCAAGGCGGGCGTGCGCGGTTCGTTCCGCGCCACGATGTACGTCGGCCCGGGCGGCAAGGTCATCGCCGCAGGCGTGGCGACGTCGACCAAAGACGGAGACGACAAGGCCGATTGCCTGGCGAGGGCGCTTCTCAAGCTGAAGGGTCTCCCTTCGCCTGGGAGCTGGCCGGCCAAGGTGACGTTCGGGCTCTAGGCCGCAGGGGGAAGAGGAGCCGCGCATGGAGCTCGAGCTCAACGAAACGCAGACCCTCGTCCAGAAGACGGCGCGCGACTTCGCCGGCCGCGTCGTCGCGCCGCTCGCCGCCGAGCTCGACGCGACGGAGCGATTCCCGGGCGAGGTGCTGCGCGCCCTCGCGGAGCTCGGGCTGATGGCGATCAACGTGCCGCCGGAGCTGGGCGGAGTCGGCGCAGGCGCCGTCGCCTACGCGCTGGCGATGCAGGAGATTGCGCGCGCGTGCGCCTCGACCGCCGTGATGATGAGCGTGACGAACATGGTCGGCGAGGCCATCGCGCGCTTCGGCACCGACGCGCAGAAAGCGTTCTACTGCCCGAAGCTCGCGAGCGGCGAGTACGCGATGGGCAGCTTCGCCCTCAGCGAGCCCGACGCCGGCAGCGACCCGGGCGGCATGCGCACGACCGCGCGGCGCGTCGGCGACGGCTGGGTCCTCGACGGCGCCAAGCAGTGGATCACCGGCGGAACGTACGCGGGCGTCCTCATCGTGTGGGCGCGCACCGCGCCGCCCGAGACCGGCGCGCGCGGCATCTCGTGCTTCTTGGTCGAGAGGGGCGCGAAGGGGCTGCGCGTGGGCCGACCCGAAGACAAGCTCGGTATCCGCGCGTCCAACACGGTGCCCCTCGAGCTCGACGGCTGCCACGTCGCCGGCGACGCCCTGCTCGGGCAGGAGAATGGCGGCTTCAAGATCGCGATGATGGCGCTCGACGGCGGCCGCATCGGAATCAGCTCGCAAGCCCTCGGTATTGCACGGGCCGCCCTGGCGGAGAGCGTCGCCTACGCGAAGGAGCGCCGCGCCTTCGGCGTCCCCATCGCGAGCCACCAGGCCATCCAGTGGAAGCTCGCCGACATGCAGACTCACATCGACGCGGGGCACCTGCTGTCCTTGCGCGCCGCGTGGCTCAAAGACAGGGGCCAGCCCTTCACCCGCGAGGCCTCGATGGCCAAGGTCTTCGCCAGCGAAGCGGCCATCCGCATCTGCAACGACGCGGTGCAGATTCACGGCGGCTACGGCTACACGCGCGAGATGGCCGCCGAGCGTCACCTGCGCGACGCGCGCGTCACCACGATTTACGAGGGCACGAGCGAGATCCAGCGCGTCGTCATCGCGCGGAGCGTGCTCTCGTGACGTGACTATTCGCAGCCGGCGGTAATCCACGCGACGGCGCGGGCCCGCTCGGCGTCGCTGGGCTTCACACCGTTGCCGATGGGGAACTGCTTCGGCGGCGGGAACGTCGGGTTGCAGCTCCAGCTCGGGTCCTGCGCCGTGGCGACGCCGCAGCGGATTCTCGAGCTTCTCCCGCACGACGTTCGCCTTCACGGTGTAGTCGCGGCCCTTCGGATCGCTCGCGGAGTGGCACTCGACGCAGTAGGTCGCGAAAAAGCCCTGCGCCCACGATTCCCACGTATCGCCCGCGTCGGTCGCTGCGCCCGAGTCGGCGGAGACCCCGGCGTCGGCCGCGGGAGCGCTCGAGCTGGACGAGCAAGCGCCGGTCGCGAGCGCGGTCGCAAGGGCAAGCGCGAAGCCGAGCGTCCATTTCATAGGCGGGATTGTACCCCGTGGGGCCTGGCGATCTTGCCTCGTCCCTCGGTTGCCTCTACATGAGACGCGCTCAGTCGGACGAAAGACGCCTCGGATGCCGGAAGACCGCCGTTTGCCCGAGTCGCGCCTCGGTCGCTTCGCCCGACTCGCGGCCATGGGAGTGCGCACGGGCGCCAGCGTGCTGGTCGACCGCGGCGGGGGCTCCGCCGCCGAGCACGCGGCCGAGGTGCTCGGGCACCTCCGCGGTCTCGCGGCCAAGGTCGGCCAGATGGCAAGCTACGTCGACGGCCTGGTTCCCGAGGGGCAAGCCGCCGCGTTCGAGACATCGCTCAAGGCGCTCCGCGCTCAGGCGCCGCGATTGTCGGCTACCGAGATACGGCGGCTCGTGGAAGAGGAGCTTCGCGCGCCCGTGAACGCGCTCTTCGCCGAGTGGGACGACTCACCGCTCGCGAGCGCCTCGATCGGGCAGGTCCATCGCGCGCGGCTCGCCGACGGTCGCGAGGTGGCGGTGAAGGTGCAGCACCCGGGCATCGCACGCGCCGTGGAGAGCGACCTCGCGAACGCCGGCCTGCTCGAGTCGTTCGCGGGCGCGCTCGGGGGAAGGCGGTTCGACTCGCGGGCCCTGCTCCAGGTCGTGCGCACGCGGTTCCGCGAGGAGCTCGACTACGTCCGCGAAGCCGAGAACCTGCGCGCCTTTGCCCGGCTCCACGCGGGCGATTCTACGGTGCGCGTGCCGGCGTTCGTCGAGAGCCACAGCAGCGCGCGGGTGCTGACGACCGACCTCGCCCGAGGGGCTTCGTTCGACGACGCGTGCGCCGCGCCGACGGCGGAACGCCACGCCTGGGCCCAAACGATGTGGCGATTCGTGTTCAAGGGCACGCTGGTCGGAGGGCTGCTCAACGCCGACCCGCACCCGGGCAACTACATCTTTCACGACGGCGGGTGCGTCACGTTCCTCGATTACGGGTGCGTGCAGCCCTTCGGCGAGCGGCGGGCACACGCCGTGCGCATCCACCAGGCGGCGCTCGCCCGCGACGAGAGCGGGTTCAGCCGCAACGTGGCCCTCATGCTCGCGTCCAAGCCGGGGCCGCTCGAGGACCTCGCCATTGGGTACACGCGCGAGTGCTTCGAGCCGCTGTTCGGCTCGCCCTATCGCATCGAAAGAGCGTTCGCGGCCAGCCTCGTCGCTCGCATGGGCCAGATGGCCGCCGCCGCTCGCAAGGTCCCGGACGACCAGTTTTTCACGATGCCCCCCGAGATGCTCTTCGTGAACCGTCTGCAATTCGGCTTCTACTCGGTCCTGGCCCGCCTGAACGTGGCGGTCGACTATGCCGCGGTCGAGCGCGCCTTCCTACACCTGGCGTGAGGGGACACCATGCGAACGGTAGACACGCCGACCTAAATTCCACGATCGCACCTCGCGAGAAAGTTCTGGAAACCGCCGCGCAGGAAACGCATAAGATGCGGGCGAGCCATGGAAACCTTGCTTGGCATGGACCTCGAGGGCTCCGAGCAGGCGCTCTGCGCCCTCGTGGCAAACGTGGTCGGGGCGGAGCGCAATCGTCTGCTGCTAGGGCCGCGCCCTTTCTCATCGCGCTCCTCGACCGCGGCGAACGACCGGCCGACCCGGCCCGCGTCCTTTCCATGCTCGCGAACATCGCCGTCGGCGACCCCGAGGCGACGGCATGCGGCGGCAAGGCCACGCACGGGGGCGCCCTCGAAGCGACGGCGGAGGAAGCCAACGCGGACGACGACGCGCTTCGCCTTTGCGAGCAAGCCGTCACCGCCGGAACCAGCGTGTACGTGCGCTGGCTTCGCTCCGGCGACGTCGGCGCGCGCGCGGCCGCCGCTCACCTGCTCGCCTTCGTGGGCCGCGGAGATGGCGCCATCGACGAGGCGCTGGTCGAGCGCATTCGAGACGAGGACGAAGACGCCGCCGTTCGCGCCGGCGCGCTCCTCGCGCTCGGCCTGCGCGGAACGGCTCGCGCTGCGGACGTGCCGCCGGTGCGCTCCCAGGAGCTCGGCGAAGCCACGCTCCTCGAGGCAGCGGGTGCCTTCGCCGCCCTTGGCTCCTCCGATCCGGCGCTCGGCCGAGCGGCCGAGGGCCACGCCATCGACGTGCTCGCGCGCGGCGTGGGTTGCCCGTCGGGCGGCGTACCCGCGTTCCCCTGGCCGGAGCCCGAGCGCCTCTTGCTCGCGAAGCTCGCGCTCGGCAGGGGTCGGTCGGCCCGCGCGCAGACGGCCTTCTTGCGGGGGCTTCCCCTCGTGCGCGACCGCTCCCGCGCGGAGCGAATCGCCGCACACCTGCTCGTCCTGGCTTTCGGCGAGCCCACCGCGGCTGCCTTCTCCGACTGGAGACCCTCGCTCGAGGTGTTCCCCGGCGCGTCCACATGGAGCGCCGAGCAGCGGATTGTCCTTCGTACCATCGAGGCGCTCGATCTCCTCTGGCCGACATCGGCCGAAGCGGACCCGCGCGTGCGCCACGTCGACGCCTGCGCCGTGCAGGTCTCCCTGAAGCGCATGCTCGAGCTGTCGTACTACCCCTCGCGGCACGGCTTGCACGCCGCCCTCGCGCTGTCGCTCAGCGCCGGCGCGGGCGCCGCAAGGCGATGACCCCCGCGCCCGGGGACGGATTCGAGCGGCGGGAGCGCGAGCACGAGCTGCTCCACGCGCGGCAAGGCCTCCAGAATGGCGCGCTCGGCGCGGAGCTCGTCGAACGCTCCGTCGAACACGACCAGCAGCAAATAGATCCCGGCGAACGAGTGCGAGATGCTCGGCGTCTCGCCCGTGCGCACCACGTGGCGCACGTGCTTGCCCCTGCGCAGCGCCGCCAGCTCGGGCAACGCGCGCGCCTCGTGCACCGCGCGACGGGACAGCGTCGCCATGCGCGGCTCGCCCCCTCCGTCCTCGTTCGCCGGGCTCTCGGCCACACGGGGGCTCGACGCGAGCGGCGGCTGCGCCACGACTCCCTCGGGGTGCGCCGCCGCCCAGACCACCGGCGAATGCGCGTCGATGACGATCGCGTTCACGGCGGCCGCGCGCTCGCACAGCGCGACGAGCTCGTCGTGGAGCGAACGGCTGACGGGAGGCCGCGGCTTGCGGGAGGGCGGCGCTTCTTCGACGAAGGTGTCGAACGTGCTCGCCAGCATGTCGAGGCGGCGCTGTTTGGCGTCTCGCTCCGTGGGCGGCTCCGCGAACCGCGCAGCGACCCCGCGCCCGTCGGGGAGTCGGCCGTACAGCGTGCAGGCGTCTTCGGCAGGGCTGTCGTCGGGCTCGAGCACGCGGGCCTCCTCGGCGCCGAGCTCGCGGCGCACCAGAGCCAGGAAGCGGTCGAGGTCGGCTTGCACGAGAACCGCTCTCGTAACACAACCCCCCGCCGGGGCTCCAGGTTCCAGCGACGGACAGCCGCCGCTCGAGGCGAAACAGCGAGAAAACGGCGCGGCGCAGCGCTTTGGGAAGCAGACCGGCGCCGTCGGACGCGGCGAACCGTTGGTCACGATCTGCTACATCCGCAAGTACACTTCAACCTCGGCCAGTTCGAGCGCCTCGCCCGGTGACGCATGCGGTTTCGGCTCGGCAAGATTCCAGTCCTGGTGCAGCCGTCGTTCTTCGTGATGGCGGTGGTTCTGGGCGCCTCGGGAGGCGACCTGCGCGTGGTCGTTGCGTGGGTGCTCATCGTGTTCGTGTCGGTAATGCTCCACGAGCTCGGACATGCAGCAGCCGGCCTCGCGTTCGGTCTCGAGCCCAGCATCGAGCTTCACACGATGGGCGGGACGACGTCGTGGACGACGCGGCGCGCGCTCTCGGTCGCGAAGCGAGTGACCATCAGCCTCGCCGGACCCTGCGCGGGGTTCCTCGTCGCCGGCATCGTCGTGGCGCTCGGTCCCGGCGCATTTCCCCGGTTCGGCGGCGGCTTCGTGTACTCCAGCCTGCGGTTCGTTAATCTCACCTGGGGGTTGCTCAACCTGCTCCCGATGTTGCCGCTCGACGGCGGGAACGTCATGGCCCAAGTCATCGGCGCCGTGGTTCCCGGGCGCGGCGAGCGGCTGGGTCACGTCGTGTCGATAGCCGTCGCGGCGCTGTCGCTCGGAGCGGTGCTGCTCCTCGGCCTGCTGGGCGCGAAATTGCCCTTCAGCGGTTTGTGGGCGGCGATGCTCGCCCTTCTCTTCGCGAGCTCCAACTGGCGCGCTCTGGGAGAGCTCCGCGCGCGGGAGCACGACGCCCCCATGCGCGCTGCGCTCGAGCAGGCCCGCGCCGCCCTGGGCGCCCGGGACGCCGAACGCGTCGTCGCGCTCGCACGTCCCGTGGCGCTCGGGTCGAAGACAGCCCAGGTGCGCGCCGAGGCCCTGCAGCTTCTGGCGTTCGGCTTCCTGCTCGAAGACCGCCTCGCCGACGCAGACGCCGCCATCGCGGCGCTCCCGCAGGGCTTCCCACCGCATCCTTCGCTGCTCGAGCTACGCGCCGAGCGCGCCGAGCAGTCTGCGCGCGGCTAAGGGATGCTCGGCGGGATCGTCGGCGACGGCGGCGGCGTGGTGGGCGCCGGTGTGCCGGGGGACGGGGTGCTGGGCGCCGGCGCGCTGGGGAGCGGCGTCGGCGCCGGCGTGCTCGGTGGAGGGAGCGGCGCGATGCCCGCTTCGTATTTGGGCGTGATCGGCGACCCGGGCTGCGGGTTCGGCATGCCGAACCCGGCGTCGGCGCCGTTGTACTGAGCCACGGTTTTTCCCTCGCCGTTCAGTAGGCCCATCGACGCACTTTCGTGTCCGTGCTGCGGCGCGCCCACCGGGGCGCGGTCGCACCCGACACCCGCCAGCGCGAGCGCTAAGGCGGCACTTGAAATGACGATTCTCATGATATGCCTCCGGTTGCGTTGCTTACGGGTGAGAACGCACGACGCGTGCCGGCGGGCAGTACCGTCGAGCCATCTCGACCGCAGTGGACTAGACTCGGGTGGCGATCATGCGAACAGCGACCGTCACCAGCACCCCGGCGAAGTTTCGGCAAACCGTCCGCGTCGGGCCGCATACGGTCGTCGCCGACGAGCCCGTGGCCTCGGGCGGTGAAGACGCGGGGCTCGCGCCGCACGAATGGCTCCTCGCAGGCCTGGGCGCGTGCACGTCGATGACGGTCAAGCTGTACGCCGAGCGCAAAGGATGGCCGATCGAGGCGATCGACGTGCGCGTCGACGGCAAGCACGAAGCCGACGCGTTCGTCATGACGCGCGCCATCGAGATCAAGGGCGACCTGACCGACGAGCAGCGGGCGCGCCTGCTGGAGATCGCGAACAAGTGCCCGGTGCACAAAACGCTCTCGGGCACTATCCGCATCGAGTCGACGATCGCACCGCACCGCTGAGGGGTGAGATACGCTCTCGGCGAGGCGATGAACCTCCTCGTCAAACGGGCGCTCGATCAGGCCGCGGTCTGGCACAAGGACCAGCGGCGCAAGTATCCAGGGCTCGAGGTGCCCTACTTCAGCCACCCGGCGGGCGTGGCGTTGCACCTCGGGCGACACGGGTTCAGCGACGAGGTCGTCGCCGCCGGCGCACTGCACGACGTCCTCGAGGACTGCGGGGTTTCCTTCGAAGAGCTCGAGCGCCTGTTCGGCGCACGCGTGGCGGAGCTCGTGCGCGCGGTCAGCGAACCAGGTAGCGGCTCCGGCCGCTCGGCCTTCGAAGAGTCGCTGTCGTGGGAGGAGCGCAAGGCCGGCTATCTCGAGCGCTTCGCTCGCGAGCCGTGGGAGGCGCAGGCCATCGGGATTGCCGACAAGATCGACAACTTCGAGTCCATTCTCGTGAGCGTCGCCGCGTACGGCGCCGAGCCCACCTGGGCCATGTTCAAGCGCGGTCGGCAGGCGCAGCTCGCGCGCTTCGAGGCCATCGCAGCCGTCGTCGCCGCACTGCCGCCGCACCCGTTGATTCGCTGCTTCGAGGACCGCCTCGCCGCCGTTCGAGCGCTCGAATGAGCCCGCAAGCAGACGCCCTCGCTACGGCAGGGTATGCTTCCGGTGTTGTCGATGAGGGACGCAGCGCCTTCGAGTCGTCCGCTCCCGGAGAGCGAGATGAAGGGTGTCTCGATTCGAAACTACCGTTTGGTTCTCGCCTCGTTGCGGGGGGAGGACACCGCCGAGAAGATGATGTCGCTGCTCCCCGAGTCGCTGCGCAAAGCGCTGCGCGAGGGCAGCATCGGCGCGACGCAGTGGTGCCCGGTGGCCTGGAAACGGGAGCTGCACCGGGCCGGAGCGCTCGCCACGGGGGAGCCGTTCCTCGCGCGCACGATGGGCCAGGAGATGACGCGGCGCGACCTCAACTCCATCTACCGCGCCTTCATGCGTCTCGCGTCGCCGCAGACCGTCCTCAAGGCGGGGGCGCGCATCTTCTCCACCTACCTTCGGCCCGGCAAGTACCAGGTCGTCGAGATGCGCGACGGTTTCGTCCGCGTCGAGTTCGTCGAATGCCAGGGCTTCGATTCGAACATGTGGCTCGACGTGCTCGGCGGCTGCATGGCAGTCCTCGAGGCGGCAGGCGCCCAGTCCGTGCGGCTCCGCATCGACCACGGCGGGGGCGAGGGCGGCTCGACGTGCAGCGCGGTCGGGTGGTGGGCTGTCGGCGGGGCCACCGTCTCCGACGAGAGCGGGCCCCCGAGCCGGTATCGCGGCACGCAGTAGCCACTGCGGCCTCGAGCTGGGCAGCTACCGTCGAACCCACCGCAGCCGAAGCCGCGTCCGGATCCAGTCCTTCAGCTTCAGGGCGCCGAAGAGCGCCTTGAACGGCGCGATGCCCAGGTCGGTGAGCCTGCCCTCCCAGCTCCCCTCGGTGACGAGCGCCTCGCCCGTGCGCGAGACGACGACGTCGATGGTCACGGGCCGCGCGGCTCCGCGGACGACGAGATCGCCCGAGAGGGTCCCGCCCACGAGCGTGCCCGCGTAGCGTCCGCGAAAGTCGATGGAGGGCCAGCGCGCTGCGTCGAGGACACCGGGGCCGCGCAGGTTGTCGCGCATCTGGACGCGGTCGGAGGCCGAGATGTCCGCCGGCGGTTCGATCGCGTCGACCGGGAAACGCACCTCGACGGCGAGCACCAACGGACCGCTCTCCTCGTCGGGGACGTCCAGCTCGAGGACCGAGGGCGCGGCCGAGAGCGTCGGGTCATGGCCGACCGCGCGGAGCAGCCCGGTGGCGCGAAGGTCGACCAGCACGCACGAATCCGAGGCGAGCACGAGGCGCATCGGGATGGGCCAGGAACTCGCCGCTCACGCCTCGCCGTGCCGGACGTACTCGAAGTCGACGGGACGGCCCTTGATTCCTTGCTTGGGAGGACTGATCCAGTTGGCCATCTGCTTCGGATCGAGCACCGCCCGAGTCATCAGGCTCTTTATGTACGCCCGGTCCGCTTCGTTGGGTAACCACTCGTCGTGGCGAGCTTCCCACTGCTCACGCGAGAGCAAGTTGCCCTGCGGGTCGGCGTGAATGCCCGAGTAAATGCCGATGTGTCGGTGGAATCGGCGGCTCGGCAGCGTGAGCCGCAGCGGAACGCCGTGCGCCGCGATGGCGCGGTTCCACTTGTCGACGCCGCGCTGGCAGTCCTCGACGTACGCGTCGCGCAGGACCTCGTTCATCGCGTTTCGCAGCGGCACTTCTTGGCGGTCGACCGGTCCCGTCCTTGGGTACGTCCATCGCGTAGCGTGCCCGCGAGCGCGCGGTGGTCCTCGAAGTGCTCTTCCTTTGCGCGGCCCTTGAGGCCGGCCGCAAAGAAGCTCGCCGCGTTGGAGCTGATCTCGCCGCCGAACAGATCGAGCGAGAGCGAGTACCAGAGATTCAGGTACTTCTGCATCGTCGGCAGATCGATGACGCCCAGCTTGCGGACGTCGTCGGGGTGATCGCTTCTTGTTCCCCGGCGCCTGGGCCATCAGCTGCGCCGTGCGGTCGAGGATGCGCAGCACGCCGGTCTCGCCGACGAACATGTGGTGCGCCTCCTCGGTGAGCATGAACCGCGTCGTGCGCGACAGCGGATCGAACCCGCTCTCGGCGAGCGCGAGGAGCTGGAACTTGCCGTCGCGATCCGTGAAGAACGTGAACATGAAGAACGAGAGCCAGTCGGTGCACGGCTCGTTGAACGCGCCGAGCATGCGCGGCTTGTCGGCGTCGCCGCTGCGGCGGTGAAGCAGCTCCTCGGCCTCCTCGCGGCCGTCGCGCCCGAAGTACGAGTGCGAGCAGGTACACCATCGCCCAGAGGTGCCGCCCCTCCTCGACGTTCACCTGGAAGAGGTTGCGGAGGTCGTAAACGCTGGGGCACGAGTGCCCGAGCATGCGCTGCTGCTCGACGCTGGCTGGCTCGGTGTCGCCCTGCGTGACGATGAGCCGGCGCAGCGACGTTCCGGTGCTCGCCGGGCACCTGCTGCCAGACCGGCTGCGCCGTACGCGTCGCCGAAGCCGATGGTGCGATCCGGCACCGGGTCGGCGAGGAAGATGCCCCAGCGGTAGTCGGGCATCTTCACGTAGTCGAAGTTCGCCCACCCGTCGGAGTCGACGCCGATCGGCCGTACGCAGGTAGACGTGGTCCTCCTGGAAGCCGCTCGGCCCCATCTCGCGCCACCACTGGATGTAGTTCGGCTGCCACGCCTCGAGCGCGCGCTGCAGGCGCTTGTCGTCGCCCAGGTGCACGTTGTTCGGGATGCGCTCGCTGTTGACGCTGGACATCGGAGCTCTCGGGGTAGCGGGTGGCGGGTCACGTTCGGTTGTAGTCGAACTCGGGGCGTTCGGGCTTTCCGTAGAGCGTGAGCGCGCCTCGCGGTCCGACGGCGTTGGGGCGCTGGAAGATCCAGTTCTGCCACGCGGTCAAGCGGCCGAAGATCTTGGTCTCCATGGTCTCCGGTCCGGCGTAGCGCAGGCTCGCCTCCATGCCGGTCATCGCGTCGGGCGAGAGGCTCGCGCGCTCCTCGAGCGCGATGCGAACCTCGTCGTCCCAGTCGATGTCGTCGGGCGCGAAGGTCACGAGTCCTGCCGCCAGCGCCGCACGCGCGTCGAGCGGGCCGCCTGCTCGAGCACACGCCGGACGCGCTCGGGCTCGCGCAGAAAGCGAGACTGCAGGCGCGTGAGGCCGTTCGCCATGGGCAGCGGGCCCGCGTTGAGGGCCGACAGCGCACAGCTCGTTCTTCTCGTCGGGGTGGTCGAGCATGTACGACGCGATCGGCTGCCAGCGCGATCTCGAGCAGCGAGCCCGCGAAGCAGCTCCCCGGCTCGACGAGCGCGAAGAAGCTCTTGGCCGTGTTGTCGAGCCGCTTGAGGACACGCTTGACGAGGAGGACGACCTCGCGCACGAGGCCGTCTTCGCGGTGCGCCGCGAGCATCTGCGTCGACGGCGAGCACGCGCTGCGCGTCGCCCACCGTTTCGAACGGCGACCACGCCCACGGCCGGATGGTTGAACCGCAGATCGAGCAGCGCGTCGTCCAGCTCGCGCCACGCGCGCAGCGCCCACGCGCTGGATCCGGCTCGCGCGAGCTCGTCGGGCGTCTGCGGCTCGGCGCCCTCGGGAGCGCGAATCGTCAGGTTCGCGGTGTGGGCCTTCGCGTCCACGGCTACCGAGACGTACCGCCGCTCGCCGAGGGGCTCGAGCTTGACGGCCCTGGCCGGCCGGCGCTTGCTTCGAGCGACCATGGCGTCGAGGCGACGCTTCACGGCGGCGTCGAAGTCCTTCTTGCTCGGGGCCTCGTCGACCACGCCCCACTCGACCGCCCGCTTTCCGCGTACGCCCTCGGCGACGGTCGAGAACACGTCCGCGAGGTCGCGTCGCACTCTTCGCTTGTCCACCAGGCGGGTGAGCCCCCCGGTGCCGGGCAGCACGCCGAGGAGCGGCGCCTCCGGCAGGCTCACGGCGCTGGACCCGTCGTCCTGCAGAACGATCTCGTCGCACGCGATCGCCAGCTCGTAACCCGCCGCCCGACGCCGTGCCCGCGAGCGCGGCCAGGCTCGCGATGCCGCTCTCGGCGCTCATCTCCTCGAGATAGAGGCGCGTCTCGTTCGTGAACTTGCAGAAGTTCACCTTGAAGGCATGGGTGCTGCTCCCCAGCATGTAGATGTTGGCGCCCGAGCAGAAGATGCGGTCCTTGCCGCTGGAGAAGACGACGGCCTTCACCTCGGGATGCTCGAACCGCATGCCGCAGCAGCGCGTCGGCGAGCTCGATGTCGACTCCGAGGTCGTACGAGTTGAGCTTGAGCGGATAGCCCGGGCGCAGCCCTTCGTTCTCGCGAACGTCGAGGACGAGCTCGGCGACCGCGCCGCCGTGCTCGCGCGGGAACTCGAGGCGCCAGTGGCGATAGCCCTCGAGCGCCCCGAACCGAACCGGAGGCAGCGGCGCGCCCGCCGGATGGCCGGGATGGCCGTGCACTTCGTGCGCTTCCATGCAGCGCAAGTTAGGACGGGACGCACGGCCCGGCAAGTAGTATAGTGCCGCCTGCTTGGTGGAGACGAACTATAATTCACACGGTGCCGGACCGGCGTCGCGCGGCGACAAGCGCGCTGTTCTTCTCGGCACGCTCGGGGCCGCGGTTCGCGCGCGACGCACGGAGCTGGGCCTCACCATCCGCGCGCTGGCCAAACGCGCCGACGTCAGCGAGCGATTCCTCGCGCAGCTCGAGGCCGGCGCCGGCAACATCTCCGTCGCCCGCCTGCAGGACGTCGCCGACGCGCTGGGGACGAGCGCGTCCGAGCTGCTGTCGGCCCGTCCCGCGGCGACCGTTCTCCGCCGGGTCATCTCGCTGCTCGGTCTGCGCGGCGCGGGCAAGAGCACGGTAGGCGCCGAGGTCGCGCGGCGCCTGAGCGTCCCCTTCTTCGAGCTCGACGCCCTCGTCGCCGCGGAGGCGGGCATGCCGCTCGCAACGATCTTCGAAATGCACGGCGAGGCCTGGTTCCATCGGCTCGAGCGCGACGTCCTGCGCGCGTTCCTCGACTCGCATCCGGTCGCCGTCCTCGCGACGGGCGGGTCGCTCGTCTCGCAGCGCGAGTCGTACGAGATGCTGCGCCAGAGGACGACGACCGTCTGGCTCAAGGCTCGCTCGCAGGACCACTGGGATCGCGTCGTGCGCCAGGGCGACATGCGGCCCGATGCGAAACCGCGCCAACGCGATGGCCGAGCTGAAGTCGCTGCTGAAGGCGCGCAAGCCCCTCTACATGCTCGCCGACTCCGTGGTCGACACGTCGAACGCCTCAATCGATCAAGCGGCGGCCCGCATCGTCAGCGCCGCCGTGGCCGGGAAGCGCGAGAGGGCGCGCGCGGCCCGAGCCGACGCTAACTCGTGAAGGAGCCGACGACGATGACGACGACGAATCTCGCAAGCCATGTGTGCGGCAAGTGGACGACGGGCCAGGGCGCTGCGGCGACACTGGTCAACCCGGCGACGGAGGAGGCGCTCGCGACGGCGTCCACCGCGGGCGTCGACTTCGGCGCGGCGCTCGCGTTCGCGCGCGACCGCGGCGGTCCTGCCCTCCGCGCGCTGACGTTCCAGCAACGCGGAGAGCTCTTGCGCGCGATGTCGCGCTCCCTGCACGGTCTGCGCGACGAGCTCCTGGCCATCGCGATCGCGAACGGCGGCAACACGCGCTCCGACGCCAAGTTCGACGTCGACGGCGCGATCGGCACGCTGGCGGCCTACGCCGACCTCGCGCAGGAGCTCGGCGACGGCCGCGTCCTGCTCGACGGCGACGGCGCGCAGCTGGGACGCAGCGCGCGCCTGTTCGGCCAGCACGTCTACGTGACCCGCGAGGGCGCCGCAGTGCACGTGAACGCGTTCAACTTCCCCGCCTGGGGCCTCGCCGAGAAGGCCGCGTGCGCGCTCCTGGCCGGCATGCCCATCCTCACGAAACCCGCCACGAGCACGGCGCTCCTGGCGCACCGCATCGTGCAGATCGTCGTGGACCAGAAGCTCCTGCCCGAGGGCGCGCTGTCGCTGGTGTGCGGGTCGGCGGGCGACCTGCTGGATCGGCTGGGTGGCCAGGACGTCCTCGCGTTCACCGGATCGAGCCTCACGGCGAGCACCCTCCGCGCCGGGCGGGCGTTCGCCGCGGCGTCGGCGCACGTCAACGTCGAGGCGGACAGCCTGAACGCCGCCGTCCTCGGTGCCGACGTCGACGACACGTCGGAGCTCGCCGGCCTGTTCGTGGCCGACGTCGTGCGCGACATGACGCAGAAGGCGGGCCAGAAGTGCACCGCCATCCGGCGCGTGTATGTCCCCGCCGCCAAGGTCGAGGCGGTCCTCGAGAGGCTGCGCGAGCGCTTGCTGGCGGTGAAGGTCGGCGACCCCGCGAGCGAGGAGGTCACCATGGGCCCCGTCGCGACGGCAGCTCAGCTTCGCGACGTGCTCGGCGGAATCGAGCGCCTCGCGGCAGGCTCGGGCGTGGCGTGCGGGGGGCCGAAGCGCCCTCAGGCGATCGGCATCGCGGGCGAGAAGGGCTACTTCGTGGCTCCGACGCTGCTGTACGCAGCCGAGCCGCGGAGCGACGACGCCGCGCACCAGCACGAGGTGTTCGGCCCCGTGGCGACCGTCATGCCCTACGACGGCTCGCCCGAGCAGGCCGCCCAGCGGGTAGCCTGGGGCGGCGGGGGCCTGGTCTCCAGTGTGTACACGGACGACAAAGATTTCGCGCGCGGCTTCGTGCTGGGAGTGGCCCCCTTCCATGGGCGGGTGACCCTCGGATCGTCGAAGATCGCCTCCCAGGCCATCCCGCCCGGGACCGTCCTGCCTCAGCTCTTGCACGGAGGTCCGGGGCGCGCGGGAGGCGGCGAGGAGCTGGGCGGCCGGCGCGGTCTCGCCCTCTATATGCAGCGCGTCGCGCTCCAGGGCGACCGCGCGGTAGTCGAGGCGATCGCCGGGATCCGGTAGCGCGCTTTCGATTATGGTGTGGCCGGCATGAAGTGGCTGGCCTTCGCGTTGATCGTGTCCGCGGTTGCTTGCACGGGCGCTCGCGCCAAACCTCCGGACCGCGCCGCCGCAGCCAGCGCAGCCAGCGACACGAGCTCCGCGAGCGCCGGGAAGCCATCGTACTTCGTCCGCGCCGACCAGCTCGGGTACCTCCCCGGCGACACCGATCGCTTCGCGGTGGTCGTGTCGGCGGGGCTCCCTGCGCCCCACTACCGCATCGTCCCCCGCCAGCCCGAGGGTGCCGTGCCGTCGCGCGAAGGGACCGCCGGACCGCGTGTCCTCGACACCACCAGCCGGGCCGGCACGCGCCTCACCGGCGACCGCATCGATTTGAGCGGCCTGCCGGCCGGCGCCTACGTCGTCGTCCTCGACGACGGCAGCCGCACGTCCGTCGGGATCGGGCAAGACGTCTACGCCGGCGTCCTCCCGCTGATGGGGCAATTTCTCGCCGAGCAGCGGTGCGGGCCGACGACGAAGGCGGTCTCGCTGCACGAAGCGTGTCACCTGTTCGGGTCGATTCCGAAGGGTCACTCCGGCGACGGCGTCGCCGTCGACGACGACAAGCGCCCTCCGTACCCGGGGGCGCACCCCGTCGACGTCGAGGGCGGCTGGCACGACGCAGGCGACTACATCAAGTTCACCGGCACCACCGCGTACGTGCTGGCCGTCGAGCTGATGGCGCTCCGCGACCACGGCCGCGCGCTCGGACCCGCGGGCGACGCGCTCGCGGCCGAGCTGAAGTGGGGGCTCGACTGGCTGCTCAAGATGGTGACCGGCCCGGAGCTCTATCACCAGGTCGGCGGCGAGGGAGATCACGATCCCGGTTGGCGCCTGCCCGAGGGCGACACGCAAAAGCCCATCGGGGCCTACGACGAGAGGCCCGCGTTTCGCATGGCGCCCGGCCACGGCAGAAACATCCTGGGGCGCTCGGCGGCGGCGTTTGCCTTCGGGTCGCAGGTGTACGGGCGAGACTCCGCGTACAGCGCCCGCCTCCTCGCGGCGGCCAAGAAGACCTACGCGCTGGCGAAGGAGCGCGCCCTCGTGCAGAACCCGGATCCCACGGACTTCTACGAGGAGAACACCGGCGACGACGACCTGGTCCTCGGCGCGGCCGCGCTCGCGCGCGTCACCGGCGACTCGACCTACGCGAAGGAGGCGCACACGTTCGGCGTGCGCCTTCACGAGAAGCCCGGCACACCGCTCGGGTGGAACTCGGTCGACGCCGTCGCCCTGCTCGAGGCGGCGCGCGCGCAGCCGGCGAGCTCGCCCGAGCGCGCGGAGCTCACACGTCGGCTCGACGCGCTCGCCGCGCCGCTGGCCGCGGCGGAACACACGCCGAGGGGACCCGGCGGCGCCTTCGGCTCGGCGCTTCCCGAGTTCGGCAACAACTCGACCCCGGAGTCTCTCGGCGCGGCCGCGACGTGCGCGGCGGCGCGGCGTCTCGACGGGATGCCCGGGTGCGAGGTCGTCGCCAGGCGGCAGCTCCACTGGGTCTTCGGCCAGAACCCCTTCGGCATCAGCTTCCTCGTCGGCGCCGGCACGAGCGGCCCGCACAACGTCCACCACTCGTTCGGGCAAGCCGCGCACGTCGACCTCCCCGGCGCGCTCGCGGGCGGGCCCACGGCCGCGCGCGTCCTCGCGCACAGCAAGCTGCCCGTTCCCACCAAGGAAGACCCGTTCTCGATGTGGTCCACCGACGATCTCCTCTACGAAGACAGGGCTGAAAACTACATTTGCAACGAGCCCGCCATCGACTTCGGCGCGGCGCTCGTCTACACGGTCGCGGAGCTCGCCGATGCAATCTGAAGGTCCGTCCGGGACAAGCGATAGACCGAGCGCGCCGCGCCTCCACCGCGCGCTCACCCTCGGAGACCTCATCCTCTACGGGGTCATCGTCATCCAGCCGACCGCGCCGATGTCGGTCTTCGGCGTCCTGAGCGACCGCGGACGCGGCCACGTCGTGACCACCATTCTCCTGGCGATGGTCGGCATGCTGGCGACGGCGGTCAGCTACGGGCGCATGGCGCGCGCCTATCCCAGCGCCGGCTCGGCGTTCACGTACGTCGGCCAGGAGATCAACCCGGCGCTCGGATTCATCACCGGCTGGAGCATGGTCATGGACTACATGCTCAACCCGATCATCTGCGTCATCTGGTGCAGCCAGCAGGCGCACGTCTTCGCGCCGGCCGTGCCGTACGCCGTGTGGGCCGTGTTCTTCGCGGGCGTCTTCACGGGGCTCAACGTGCTCGGGATCCGGGCGTCGGCGCGCATCAACTCGGGGCTGGCCATCGCGATGGGCGTCGTCATCGCGGCGTTCTTCGTGGCCGCCGCCCGCTACATCTTCGGCCATCACGAGGGGGCCGACTTCTTCACGCGCCCCTTCTACGATCCGCAGCTCTGGAATACGAAAGCCGTGCTGGGCGGGACCTCCATCGCCGTCCTCACGTACATCGGCTTCGACGGCATCTCCACGCTGTCCGAAGAGGCCGAGAACCCACGGCGCAACATCCTCTTGGCCACGGTGCTCACGTGCCTCGTCATCGGGCTGCTCTCGGCGCTCGAGGTGTACGCGGCGCAGCTCGTATGGCCTGCCTCGGAGCCGTTCCCCGACGTGGACACCGCGTTCGTCGCCGTGGCGGGGCGGGCATGGCCGCTGCTCTTTCCGGTCGTCGGGTTCACGCTCGTCATCGCCAACTTCGGCGCCGGCATGGGATCGCAGCTCGGGGCCGCGCGCCTCCTCTACGGCATGGGGCGCAGCGGCGCGCTGCCCAAATCGTTCTTCGGGGCGGTGAATCCGAAGCGGCACGTACCGCAGAACAACGTGCTCTTCGTCGGCGGCATCGCGCTCGCCGGCGCGTTCGTCATGAGCTTCGGCCTGGGAGCCGAGATGCTCAACTTCGGCGCGCTCATCGCCTTCATGGGCGTCAACGCGGCGGCCTTTCTCCGCTACTACGTTCGCTCCCCGGAGAAGAAGCTCGGCAACCTTCTACCGCCCATCGTCGGCTTCTCGATCTGCCTGCTGCTCTGGCTGAATCTCAGCTGGCCGGCGAAGGTCGCGGGCGCGCTGTGGATGGCGGCGGGCATCGCCTTCGGCGCCTGGAAGACACGCGGCTTCCGCGGGGACCTGGTCAGCTTCGAGCTTCCCCCGGAATGAGCTACGGAACCGCCGGCGCCGCCGCGTGCGCGGCCTCGGTCTTCTTCTTCCCCCGCCACTTGTCGGCCACGACGTAAAACGCTGGGACGACGAGCAGGCTCAGCACCGTCGAAAGGACGAGCCCCCCGATCACGGCGTCGGCCATCGGGCCTCGCGTTTCGGAGCCTGGTCCAAGCCCCATGGCGGAGGGCACGGCGGCCATGAGCGTGGCCACGGCGGTCATCAGGATGGGACGCAGGCGCACCGGCCCGGCGCGCAGCATCGCGGCATGCGCGTCGAGGCCCTCGTGCGTGCGGAGCTCGCTGGCGTAGTCGACCAGGATGATCGAGTTCTTCTTCACGATGCCCATCAAGAGGAGCAGGCCGATCATGCTGAAGACGTTCAGCGTCTTGCCCGCGAAGTAGAGCGCGAACATCGCGCCGGCTACCGAGAGCGGCAAGATGGTCAGCACCGTGACGGGGTGCAAAAACGAGTTGAACTGCGAAGCCAGCACCATGTACGCGACCAGGATGCCGACGATGAGCGCGAAGATCAGGCTCGTCATCGCGTCGGTGAACTGCGAGCTCTGCCCGCTCGCCACGACGCGGTAGCCGGGCGGGACCTCCGAAGAGAGCGACTGGATGAACGCGAGCGCCTCGCCCTGCGAGTGGCCCGGCGCGACGTTGGCCGTGATGGTGATCGCGCGCTCGCGATCGGCGTGGTCGATCTGCTGCAGCTCTGCGGTCTGCTTGCTCACGATGACCGAGGACAGGGGAACGAGCGTCCCGCCCGGCGTGCGCACGCGCAGCATGTTCAGGTCTTCGGGCCGCGAGCGCTGGCCGGACGTCAGGCGCATCCGGATGTCCATGCGGCGGCCTGCGTTCGAGTACTGCCCGACCACGACGCCGCCGACGAGAGCGCTCACGCTCGTCGCGATGTCCTGAACCGAAACCCCGAGGTCGGTCGCGCGCTCTCGATCCGGCTGGATCACGAGCTCGGGCGCGCCGAGCAGGTAGTCGCTCTGGACGTCGGCGGCGAGCCCCGACTCCGCCAGGCGCGCCTGCAACTTCGCGGCGAGCGATACGAGGGCGTCCCAGTCGCTCCCCCGCACCGAGAACTCGAGCGGAAAGCCCTTGGAGCCGCCGAAGCCTTGCTGCGACAGGTCCTGCACCGAAGCGCGCACCCCCGGGTACGAGTTGAACTCGTTTCTCATCACCCCGGAGAACTGGCTCTGCGTCAGCTTTCGCTCCTTGGGCGGGACCATCGTCACCTGAAGGTTCGCCGAGTTCCCCGAGACGTTCGAGATGACGTCGACCACCTCGGGGCGGGCCACGAGAAACTGCTCCGCGCGCCGGACGAGGGCGTCGGTCCCCTGCAGGTTCGACCCGACGGACGTCGTCAGGCGCACGCTCAGCCGGCTCTGGTCCTGCGAGGGGACGAACTCCTGGGGAATCTTCGTCGCCGTGAAGCCGGCCACGGCCAGGACGGCCACCGCGACCGCGAGCACCGCCCACGGATACCGGAGCGAACGCTCGAGCGCGCGCCCATACCCGCGCGACAGCGCCTCGAAGCCGCGATCGGCGAGCCGCCCGACGAAGCCGCGCGACTCGTGAGTCGACGTCTGGAGCATCTGCGCGCAGCGCGCCGGCGCGAGCGAGATGGCCTCCACGTACGAGAGCGCCACGGCGACGCTCAGCGTGACGCCGAACTGCAGGAAGAACTTGCCCACCATCCCGCTCATGAAGGCCACGGGCATGAAGATGGCGATGACCGCGATGGTCGCCGCCAGCGCCGCGAAGGTGATCTCCTTGGTGCCCTCGCTCGCCGCGCGCACGCGATCCTTTCCCATCTCGGCGTGGCGGAAGATGTTCTCCATCACCATGACGGCGTCGTCGACCACGAGCCCCACGGCGAGCGAGAGACCGAGCAGGGTGAACGTGTTGAGCGTGAACCCCGCGAAGTAGAGGATCGCGATCGTTCCGAGCAGCGACATCGGGATCGCGAAGAGGACGTTCATCGTGCTCGACAGCGACCCGAGGAAGATCCAGCAGACCATCCCGGTGAGGATCACGGCGAGGCCGAGCTCAAGGCCGATCTCGTTGACCGATTCGTTGATGAAGACCGTCGTATCGAAGATGACGTCGAGCTTCATCCCCTCCGGGAGGGTCTTCTGCAGGCCCGCCAGGGCTGCGCGCACGGCGTTGGCCACCCCCACGGCGTTCGAGCCGGGCTGCTTGAGGATGCCCATCGCCTGGACCGTCGCGCCGTTGGAGCGCGCGTACGACGTGACGTCCTGGAACCCGTCCTCGACGAGGGCCACGTCCTTCAGGCGAACGGGGCTCAACGGCGTGTTCCGCAGGACGAGGTTGCGCATCGTATCGAGGTCGGGCGCCTCCCCCATGACGCGCACGTCGAACGCGAGTCCGCCGTTGTCCAGCTCGCCGCCGGGCAGGCTGATGTGGCCCTTGTTCAGCGCGCTCGTGACGTCGGTCACCGTCGTCCCGGTCGCCACGAGCTTCTCGGCGTCGACCCAGATGCGGATGTTCCGATCCAGGTACCCCATCATCTGGACCTGCCCCACGCCGGGGATGGTCTGGAGCATGTCCTCGACCTGGTACCGCGCGACGTCGGCGAGGAGCGCGCGCGAATACGGGCCGGAGAGGCCGATGGTGAGGATCGGCTGATCGTCGGGGTTGCTCTTGGACACGACCGGCGGCTGCGCGCTGGTCGGCAGGCTCCGCTGCGTCTGCGCGATCTTCGCCTGGGTGTCCTGAAGCGCCAGGTCGATGTTACGCGAGAGGTCGAAGGTGGCCGTGACGCGGGCCGAGCCGCTCTTCGCCGACGACGTGAGCGTGAGGACGCCCGTCACCTGCGACATGGCGTCCTCGAGCGGGTTGATGATCCCGGTCTCGACGTCCTGGGGCGAAGCGCCGGGCCACGAGACGCTCACGCTCACCGTGGGATTGTCCACGTCGGGGAACTGGCTGACGCCGATCCGCGTGACGGCGATGATGCCGAAGAGCATCGTCCCGAGCATGAGCATCCACGCGAAGACGGGACGGCGGAGGCAGATGTCGGTCAGGTTCAAGGGCCGCCCCCGTGCCTCGTCGAGCCCGCCGCCGCGGCTGCCGGTGGCGAATCGGAACCGGCCGCGCTTCTCGCCGGCGCGCCCGCATCGCCCGCGGTGGCGCCGGCGTTGGTGGTCGGGTGGGCCGCGCCGGCCGCCGCTTGCGCAGCTTGCAGCGTCGTGCGGCTGCTGATCTTCACCGGTGCGCCGTCGCTCAGCGACTCGAAGCCCTGGACGACGAGCAGTTCGCCGGCGGCCAGACCCTGCGTGACCTCCACGGCTCCGTCGGGCGTGTACATGCCGAGCGACACGGACTTCAAGTGTGCGACGTTCTTCTCGTCGACCACGTAGACGATGTTGCCCGAGTCCGTCGGCTGCACGGCGATCGAGGGCACGACGATCGCCGGCCTCGTGTTCCCGATGGGAACGCTGACCTCGCAGAACGCGCCGGGGCGTAGCCAGTACTTGTGCTCCGTGTCGTCCACCTGCGCCGTGACCGGCACGAGACGCGTCGTCGGGTCGGCCGCTTCGGCGACCAGGATGATCTTCGCCGTGTACGCCCGCGGGCTCTCGCGCAGCGTCATGTTCGCGGTCATGCCCGCCTTCAACCGCGGAGCGTCGGCCTGCGTGACGCCGAAGCGCAGGAGCAGCGGATCGCGCTGGAGCAGCGTTCCCAGCACGGCCCCAGGCTGCAGGTATTGCCCCGCCTGCACGGTGCGCGACTGGATGACGCCGGCGAACGGCGCGCGAACGAACGCGTCGCGCAGGTTGAGCTGCGCCACGCGCACCGCCTGCGTCGCCGAGGCGACGTCCGCCTTGGTCGTCGCGACGTTGGTCGCGTACTGCGCGATCTCCTCGCCGGCTACGAGCCCCGGGTGCTCCGCGACGGCGCCCTGCCGCCGCGCGAGCTCGGCCTCGGCGGCCTGTTGGGTCGCCGTCGCCCGAGCGAGCGCCGCCTTGGCGAGATCGACCGCCACCTCGTAGCGATCGGTCTCGATCGTTACGAGCAAGTCGCCCTGCTTGACGGTCTGCCCCTCCACGAACGCCACGCGATCGACCGCACCCGCGACCCGAGAGGTGATCTGCACCTGCTGAAAGGCCTCGAGGGCGCCGGGCGCGATGACCGTGTAGCTGACCTGCCTCAGCTCGAGCGGCGCAACCTGCACGGGGTACTCGAGCTTGTTGATGCCCTTGGGCTTCTTCAGGTTCGAGTCCTGGCTCGCCTTGCAGCCGGCGCCCGCGACCAGCAGCCCGGCTGCGACGCCGAGCGCCGCGCAGAGTTGGAACGTACGCCACGTACGCGATGTGCGGTTCACTTGAGCTCCGTTCCCAGGGGGTCCAGGCCCAGAGCCTGGCGCAGGTTCAGGTACGCCTGCGCCATGCCGTACTCGGCGCTCGCGTAGTTGATCTCGGCCGCGAAGCGGGTGTCGTTCGCGTCCACCAGCTCGATCGCCTTGGCGAGCCCCTGCCGATAGAGAATCGCCGTCTCGTCCACGCTCTGGCGCGCCGACGCCGCGGCCTCCTGCGCGACGCGGAACGCGCCCTGGGCAGCGACGAGGAGCGCGACCGAGCTTCGCACCTGCTCGTCGACGCTGCGGGCCAGCTGCTGGAGCGCCAGGTCGGAGATCTCGGCCTGCGCGTCGCGCGAGTGCTTGTCGGCGTAGCGAACGCCCTGGTCGTAGAGTGTCCAGTTGAGGGTCGCCTGGACGGTGTCGTCGTTCCAGCGGCCGGTCTGCCCCGAGTTGGTGGTCGCGAGCGCCTGCCCTTGCACCGAGAGCGTCGGGACGAGCCGCAGCAGCGGCTCACCGGCAAAATCGTGCGCCGCCATCGCCGCATACTTCGCCACGAGCACGTCGGGGCGACGATCGATCGCGAGGCGCACGAGCCCGTCGGCCGAGCCGACGGGCTGCTGCGCGCCGGCGAGCGTCGCTTCGGGAGGTACGAGGGTGGTCGGGACGGGCGCGTTGATTGTGAACGCGAGCTGCAGGAAGTCGCTCGCGAGCGTCCCCTCGTCCGTCTGCACCTCGCGCGCCGAGCTCGCCTGGTCGATGTGCGCGCGCGTGACGTCGTTCGAGCTCGTGAGCTGGGCCTGGGCGCGCGCCTGGGTGTTCTCCAGGTTCGCCTTCGCGTTCTCCAGCTGGCTGCGCGCCGCCTGGACCACCTGCTGCGCGTTCAGCACGAGGAAGAACGCGCTCGCCGCCGCGAACGACAGCAGGCGCTTGTCCTCGACGTTCTGCGCGTGCTGCGCATCCGCGAGCCGCTTGGCCTGGCTGAACAGGGGATAGGCCGGCGCGTTGATGATGCTCTGCGTGATCGTGAGGGTCGCCTGGGCGATGTTGTTCGGGGCCTTGTCGGTCGCGGCGTACGCGTGCTGCACGTCGTTGCCCTGGGCGGCCAGCAGCGGGAGAAACGCCGCGCGCGCCTTCTCGACCGCGGCCTCCGCCACGACCACGTTCAGATCGGAGATGCGGGCGCGCTCGTTGCGGGTGAGGGCCAGGTGAACCGCGTCGTCGAGGCGGAGAGCGCCGGCGGCGGGCGCGGGCGCGGGCGTGGGCGCGGGCGCGGGCGCCGGCGTGGGCGGGTTGGCGGCTTGGGCGGGCGTAGCAAGCGCAGCCAGCATCGCCGCCGCTGCCATCCATGCCGTCCGGCGTTCCATTGGTGCGCGACCCCTGTAGGTTTCGACCACGCTCCGGCGAGGCCGGAGACGGGCCGTACCAGCCTAGGGTACGCAGCGCGGCGGCTGCTAGCCCATCCCGTTGTCGACGAACCGTCCGATTCTGTCGACCAGCCGCGCCTGGGGATGGACCTCTCGTACGATTCTCGGCTGCTCTGCGGCTCTGCAATACTCGGTCCGTGCCAGGCCCTCCCCTTTCTCCGCTGCCCCCGCTCGTTCGACCCCTACGCACCAACGCGACGAACGCCTTCGCCCACTACAGCATGGGCCAGCGCGTCCCGGCGATCGCGCGCGACGTCATCGCGCACAATCCGAAGCTGTCCGACCCGGTGAAGCGCGCGATTCGAGCAGCTCGCGCGCGAGATTCGAGGACAACGCGCCCATTCCCGCTCCCCGGGCTCCGGCGTCGGACGTGGAGGCCTGGACTGAGGCGTACGCGAGCCACCGCGGCGAACGGTGGCTGGACGCGGAGTGGTTTTACGCGGAGCTCGCCTTCTATCGCGAGCTCGCGCACGCCTGCCGTTTCTGGGAGACCGGACGCGATCCGTTCGTGTGGACGAAGGAAGAGGAGCTCGCGGGCGAAGGGCCGTGGGCGCGTGTCGCCGCGGCTCTCGGAGCCGTCGCCGAGCTCTCGCGCGAGGAGCGGATTGCGGCGCTCATGGAACAGAGCCTCTGGGGCAATCGCGTGGACCTCAGCTACCGCGTCGCCGCGGCGCTCACGCACGCGCACGAGGGCGACCTCCTCGCCGACGACCGGCCGAGAGCGGTGCCGCTCCTCGCCGGCGCGGGGGCGCATGTCCACGTCGGGGCCGACAACACGGGCACCGAGCTCGCGCTCGATTTGGCGCTCGTCGACGCCGTGCTCGAGGCCCCCGGCGCGAGGGTCACGATTCACCTGAAGATGCAGCCGGTCTTCGTGAGCGACGCCACGGTCGCCGACGTGTGGATGCTGCTCGAGCGGATGGGTGCGCGCGGCGGCGGCGGCGACCTGACCGCCGTGAGCGACCGCCTCCGCGCGGCGTTCGACGCCGAGCGCCTTTCGTTCGCACCCGACCCTTACTGGTCCGGCCCGCACTTTCTCGCGGACATGCCGAGTCACCTTCGCGAGCAGCTCGCCTCGGCGAGCGTCCTCGTGATGAAGGGAGACGCCAACTACCGGCGTGTCGTCCGCGACGCGATGTGGCCGCCGCAGGCGACCTTCGCCGACGCGTGCGCCGGTCTCCCGTGCCCTGTCGTGTGTCTGCGCACGATGAAGAGCGACGGCATCGCCGGCCTGAGGCCCGAGCTCGTGGAACGGCTCGACGCCACCGAGCCTCGATGGCGCATCGACGGAAAGCGGGGAGTCGTGCAGGCCAGCGTTTCTGCGTGAGACGCTGCGGTTTCACGGGGCGGCCCTTTTCGGACACGTGTCCCGTAAGACGTCCACCGCGCGCGCCAGCTCCCGCTCGCTGCACGCCGCGAAGCCAAAGCGCGCGTGCGGCATGCGCCTTCCGTCGAACCTAAAATGACGAGCCGTCGAGAACGCCACGCCACGCGCCAAGGCGAGGTCACACCATCGGTCGACGTCGACGCGAGGATTGACGTCGGTCCAGAGGGCAAGACCTCCGCGCGGCAGAGCGAACGCGAGCCGCGAGCCGAGCGCGCTTTGCAGAAGGCCCGCCAGGGCGTTCCGCCGCGCGAGATACGTCTTGCGAGCCCGGCGCCCGTGCCGCGCGAGCTCGCCCTCTTCGATGAGCTCGGCCACGGCGTCCTCGACCACGTGGTCGCCCTGCCGGTCGATGGCAAAGCGAGCATGGGCCATGCGCGCCACGAGGGGAGGTGGCGCGACGACGAACCCGATTCGCAGCGCCGGCGCGAGGAGCTTCGAGAGGCTCCCGACGTAGACGACGACCCCGCGCGCGTCGGCGCTGGCCATCGGCAAGACGGGCCGGCCCTCGTAGTGGAACTCGTGATTGTAGTCGTCCTCGAGCACGGCGATTCGCTCGCGCGCCGCGAGATTGAGCAGAGCCACGCGCCGCTCCGGATGCAGCACCGCCGTCGTGGGATACTGATGGTGCGGCGTGACGTACACGGCGCGGACGCGGGTCTTCGACGCAAGCTTGGCCAAGGCCCCCACGTCGAGCCCGTGGGCGTCCACAGGCAACGCGACCAGACGCGCCCCCGCCGCCTCGAAAGCGCGCCATGCCGCCCCATACCCGAACGCCTCGATCGCCACGACGTCGCCCGGCGAGAAAAGCACCCGCGCAGCGAGGTCGAAGGCCATCTGCGTCCCCCGGGTCACCATGAGCGCCTCGTCGCGCACCGCCAGCCCGCGTGTACTCGACAGCCACACGGCCAGCGCCGAGCGCAGCCTCTCCGCCCCGCGCGGGTCCCCGTAGCCCAGGGAAGCCCCGTGCTCTCGGTGGAGAGCGCGTCGGTACGCGCGCGCGAGCGGCCCGACGGGGGCCAGGCGGACGTCGGGAGTGCCTCCGAACAGCGGCAAGGTACCGCGCGGCCACGTCCGCTCGAGAGTCGGCGCAGGCTGCGGCGGCAAATCGAATCCCGCCCGCTCGGGCACGGCGGCCCGTGGCTCGAGGCTTCTCGCGGAGGGGCGCGCCCTCTTTTCGGGCATCGTGGCCGCCACCACCGTGCCCGCGCGCGGTCTCGATTCGACCCACCCCTCGCTCGCGAGCTCCTGGTACGCGGCGACGACCGTGTTCCGGTGAACGTCGAGCGTCCGTGCCAGCCCGCGGCTTCCCGGCAACACGTCGCCGGCGCGCAGCCGGCCACGCCGCACCTCCGCGGCGATGGCGCGGGCGATCTGCAAGAACAAGGGAATCTCGGAGGTCGTGGCGAGAGCGAGAGGGAAGGTCCAGGGGCGCACGCTGGCGTACGTTACTTCGACGAGAGCCGGGCGCGGCATGGATCCGTGCGCGGCCGCCAGCGCGCTGGCCTACCCATTATTTCCAAACTGGCTCTTTTCGATCGTCCAGATGTGGAACAACCTCCCGCGCATGGATCGATACTCGGAGACCGAACGCAGCAGGCTGCGGCGCGTTCCCGCCCGCGGAAGCCACGACCGGGCGGCCGTCGAGGCGGTCCTCGACGCGGGGCTCATCGCGCACGTCGGCTTCGCGGTGGACGCGCAGCCATTCGTCTTGCCGATGATCTACGCGCGCCAGGCAGACACGCTCGTTCTTCACGGAGCGCAGGCCAGCCGCGTGATGAAGAAGCTCCGCGAAGGAATTCCAGCGTGCGTGACCGTCACCCACCTCGACGGCCTCGTGCTCGCCCGCTCCGCGTTCCACCACTCGGTGAACTACCGATCCGTCGTCGCGTTCGGCACCGCGCGCGAGGTCGCGCCGGACGAAAAGCGGGCCGCCCTCGAGGCCATCGTGGAGCGCATCGCGAAGGGGCGCGCTGCCGCGGTTCGCTCGCCGTCGCCCAAAGAGCTCGACGCGACCGCCGTTCTGTCGTTCGGAATCGAGGAGGCGAGCGTCAAGCAGCGGACGGGAGGCCCGCTCGACGACGACGCCGACCTCGTCTGGCCCGTGTGGGCCGGGCACGTTCCGCTGTACGCGGCCGCGGGCACCCCCATCGCGGCCGACGGGGTCGACGGGCGTTACTCGCCTCCGCAGGTTCGCACGTGAGCGTTCGAATCGCCGCTCGGAGCGAACGGAAGTCGAGATCCGGAGCTTTCGAGCCATGACTCGTGGCGCACAAGTCGAGATCCGGAGCTTACGGACCACGACTCGTAGCGGACAAGTCGAGGTCAGGAGCCTCCGAACCGGCATGCATATGGGACCGTGCGCGGATGGAAGCGTCCGGATCGCGATTCGTTGCGAACGACGCGTGGTTCGTGGCTTCGCAACCGCGACCCGTACCGAACATGACGCGTGAGGAAGCTCGCGAACGGCGATGAGCAACGGACCGATCGCCGTCGCAAGACTACGAATCGCGACTCGAGCAGCGGAGCTGCGTGCCTTGCGACGGAAGCCTAGCGAATCAGCCCGGTGAGCAGGGCGACGACGCGGCCGGCGATCTCGATGCAGCGAACCGCCGCTTCGCGATCGGCGTCGCCCATGAGCGCCGCGATTTCGACGGCCGCCGCGGCTTCGCCGGCCTCGCCGCGCGCGATGGCGAAAGCGCGGGCCTTGTCGGCGCGCGTGACGCGGCCGGCGCAACCTCGGCGGCATTGAGGCACGCGCTCTTGGCCGCGCGAGTGGCTTCGTCGCGAAGCTTCGCGTCGCGCACGTTGGCCGCCTTCACGGCGAGCAAGAGCTCCAGTGCGACGCGATACGCGACGAGCTTGTGATGGGGCAACACAGAGTGGGAGGTCGTCTTTTGGTCGATCATGCCCCCCCCACCGCGCAGGGGCCGTGACAGCGCTCTCGCTGGCCCAATTGCGCCGCAGGAGCGCTGTCGCGGCCCGTGCGCGTCTCGGGCGTGACCGACCAAAAGACGACCGCCCGCGAGTTTCCCTTCTCGACCCTCGACGGCGACCTCGACCTCGACCTCGACCGCGACCCCTCACCCCCCCGTCCCCTCCGCCCCTCCCATCGCGGCCCGCCTATCCGCGACCGCCCACTCGTACACCTTCCCGTACTTCGCGGCCGCGAGGTCCCACCCGAACCTCTTTTTCATGGCCCTCACCTGCATCGCGCGAAAATGCTCGGGCCTGCTCCGATACGTCTCGACCGCCCACCGCACCGTCGCCACGAGCGACTCCGGGCTCAAGTCCCACAGCTTGAACCCCGTCCCCTCCCCCGTCGCCGGATCGTAGTTCTCCACCGTGTCGTCGAGGCCCCCCGTCGCGCGCACGACGGGCAGCGTGCCGTACCGCTGGCTGTACATCTGGTTCAACCCGCAAGGCTCGAAGCGAGACGGCATGAGGAACATGTCGGCGCCGGCCTCGATGCGATGCGCGAGCGCCTCGCTGAACCCGACCCAGGCGCGGAAGCGGTCGCCCCCGTGGTGCGAGCGCCAGTGCAGATACCCCTCGGCCGCGCGATCGCCCGACCCGAGGATGACGACCTGCGTGTCGAGATCGAGAAGACGCGAGAGGACCGAGAGCACCACGTCCGTCCCCTTCTGTCCGCTCAGCCGGGACACGATACCGAGCAGAGGCACGTCCGGACGCTCCGCGAGCCCCATCTCGCGCTGTAGCGCCAGCTTGCACGCCGCCTTGCCGACCAGATCGCTCGCGTCGTAGGGAGCCGCGATGGCCGGATCGAGCCGCGGGTTCCACACGCTCTCGTCGATGCCGTTGAGAATCCCGACGAGGTCCGCGCCGCGGAACCGCGCGACCTCGTGCAGCCCGGCGCCGCCCTCGGGCGTGCGGATCTCCTCGGCGTACCGCGGCGACACAGTCGTCAGCTTCGTCGCGTGGAACATGCCGCCCTTGAGGGGATTGACCGCGCCGAAGTCCTCGAGGCTGTCCGGGCGGAACTCGCTCCAGGGAACGTGCGTCGTGGGCAGATCGCTTGCGGGGAACTTCGCCTGGTGCGCCAGGTTGTGAATCGTGAGGACTGTCGCCGAGTGACCCAGGGGACCGAGCCGCTCGATGGTATTGAGGTACACGGGGACGAGCGCGCTCGGCCAGTCGTGCACGTGAAAGACGTCGGGGGTCAAGCCGAGGTACTTGCAGAGCTGGAGCGCCCCGCGACTGAGGTGCGCGAAGCGGACCAGGTTGTCGGCGGCGTACGAGCCCGGCGGGTCGTAGAGGTAGCCGCGCGCGAAGAGGGCCTGGTGATCGAGCAGGTAGACCGGGACGTCGGCCCCGGGCAGGCGCGTCTCGTAGACGGCGGTCCACGCGTCGCCGCCTCCGAGCGGGACGCCGAGGGGCACCTTGTGGAGCACGAGCCGCTCGCGCGGAATGACGTCGTACCGCGGGAGGACGATGCGCGCGTCGTGACCGAGCGCGTGGAGAGCGATGGGGAGCGCACCCGCGACGTCCCCGAGCCCGCCTGCTTTCACGAAATGGGCGCACTCGGACGTGACGAAGAGAACGGACGGAGGCCGAGCCATGGGGGCCTCTTGGCTAGCCCATCGTGGCGCAACAGTCGAAGCCCCGCCTTTTTTTGCCGCTCGACAAGGAGAACGAGAACGCGGGCGATGGCGAGTACGAGAACCTCGGGGCCTGTCAGAAAGTCTGTGCTTTTCGCGTCGCTTCAATGGAGCGAAACGGAGAGCATCGATGGCGAAGAAGAAGAGGAAGTATCGAGCCGAGCTTCTCGACGAGCTGCTCGGAGGTGCGAAGACCCAGGAGGAGATCTTCGGGCCTGACGGCGTTTTGAAGCAGATGACGGCGGCGATCGTGGAGCGCGCGCTGGGCGCGGAGCTGGGGCATCACCTGGACACGGAGCGGCCGAAGCAGGGCGAGACGGAGCGCAATCGTCGCAACGGCGCGAGCGGCAAGACGTTGCTTACCGAGCAGGGGCCCGTGCCGATAGACGTACCGCGCGATCGGCTGGGCACGTTCGAGCCGCAGATCCTGCCCAAGCACGCGCGACGCGTCGAGCCGCTCGATGACCGCATCCTGGCGCTCTACGCGCGAGGCATGAGCGTGCGCGACATCCGCGCCCACCTCGAAGAGCTGTACGGCACCGAGGTCTCGCCGGAGCTGATCTCGCGCGTCACCGACGCGGTTTGGGACGAGATTCGCGAGTGGCAATCACGCCCGCTGGACGCGACCTACGCTGTCGTCTGGCTCGACGCGCTCTTCGTGAAGATGCGCGACCAGGGCGTCGTGCAAAATAAGGCGGTCTACGTCGCGATCGGCCTTCGCCTCGACGGCCGACGCGAGGTCCTCGGCCTATGGATCGATGCCGCCGAGGGCGCGAAGTTCTGGATGCGCGTGCTTGCCGAGCTTCGCTCGCGAGGCGTTCAGGACGTGCTGATCTGCTGCTGCGACGGCCTCAAAGGCTTTCCACAAGCCATCGCAGCGATCTTTCCCAAGACGGTCGTGCAGACCTGCATCGTGCATCAGGTCCGCTACTCGCTGTCGTTTGTGGGCTGGCAGCATCGCAGGGCCGCCGCCGCGGCTCTCCGCTCGATCTACACAGCCGACAGCGAAGCCACCGCGTCCCATGCGCTCGCCGAATTCGAACAGCAGTGGGGCTCGCGCTATCCGACGATCGGGCCCAGCTGGCGTTCGTCGTGGTCGCACCTCACCGCCTTCCTCGAGTTCCCCCCCGAGCTGCGGCGCATGGTCTACACGACCAACGCGATCGAATCGCTCAACTTCCAGCTACGAAAAATCATCAAGACCAAGGGCCACTTTCCCGACGCGGACGCCGCAACCAAACTCCTCTTCCTTGCGCTGCGCAACGTTGAGAAATCCTGGAACCGCGGCATCAAGGGCTGGAGCGCGATCTACAATCAACTCGTCGTCTACTTCGGAGCAGAACGACTGAACCTCGAGACCCGCGGCGCGAACCGAGCACA
>CAVREO010000002.1:0-13671 GCA_963720145.1 uncultured delta proteobacterium | reverse complement strand
GCGCTGGGCCGAGCGGCGCGGCTACAAGACCGAGATGATCGACTACCAGGAGGGCGACGAGGCCGGGATCGACGGCGCGAGCTTCAGCGTCGCAGGGGGATCACGCGTTCGGCTACCTGCGGAGCGAGAACGGCGTGCACCGCCTCGTGCGCATCTCGCCGTTCGACGCGAACGCCCGCAGGCAGACGGCGTTCGCCGCAGTCGAGGTCACGCCCGACATCGAGGACGAGATTGACATCGAGGTGAAGGACGAGGACCTCGAGATCGACGACGATGCGCGCCGGCGGCAAGGGCGGGCAGAACGTCAACAAGGTCGAGACGGCCGTCCGCATGAAACACATCCCGAGCGGGATCGATCATCGTTTGCCGCGCCGAGCGCTCGCAGCACCAGAACCGGCGGTTGGCGCTCAAGATGCTCAAGGCCAAGCTCTACGAGATCGAGATGCACAAGCGCGAGGAGCAGGCGGCGGCCCAGGCCGCGAACAAGACGCAGATCGCGTGGGGAACCAGATCCGCAGCTACGTCCTCCAGCCCTACCGGCTGGTGAAGGACCTGCGGACCGCGCTACCAGAACGGGAACGTGGACGCGGTGCTCGACGGCGACGCTCGACCGCTTCATCGAGGCGTACCTGCTCGCGGCGGCCGGGGGCACGCTCAAGAAGGGCGGCGTCACGCGAGGAGGCGGAGGCGCCCCGAGCCATGAGCGACGACGCCGCGACTACCCCGGAACCGACGCCATCCTCGAGGCAGCGGCGATCGTCAAGGCCGCGCGAGATGACGCGAGCCGCGGCGCAGAGAACCCCTTCGCCAACGACGTGACAGCCGCGCCTCGGGGCGACGCGCGACATCGCCGAGGTGCGGGCGGCGGCCGGCGGCGCGCAGGACGCGGCGGGCAAGTACGACGAGGCGCGGTGCGAGCAGCGTCGCGCGGCGGGGAGACACGTGCACGTGTGCGGGCGCGTCATGGCGCTGCGTTCGACCGGCGGTCTCTCGTTCCTGCGCTCCGCGACCGCACGGGCGAGATCCAGCTGCTCTCGATCGAGGCCACGCTGGGCAGCGACTACGAGCGGCTGGCGCGACGTCGACGTCGGCGACATCGTCGAGGCCGAGGGGACGCTCACCGCGAGCAAGCGCGGGGAGCTCTCGGTCGCATCACGGACGCCTCCGCCTCGCTCACCAAGGCGTACCGCCCGCTCCCCGAGAAGTGGCACGGGCTCACCGACGTCGAGCTGCGCTACCGGCAGCGCTACGTCGACCTCGTCGCCAATCCCCCCGTGGCGCGACGTGTTCCGCGCGCGCAGCCACATCGTGCGCGCCGCTGCGCGCCATCCTCGACGAGCACGGCTTCCTCGAGGTCGAGACGCCCACGATGCACACGCTCATCGGCGGCGCCGCGGCCAAGCCCTTCGTCACGCACCACAACGCGCTCGACATGAACCTCTTCATGCGCATCGCGCCGGAGCTCTACCTGAAGCGCCTCGTCGTGGGCGGGCTCGAGCGGGTGTACGAGATTGGCCGCTGCTACCGCAACGAGGGCATCAGCACGCGGCACAACCCCGAGTTCACGATGCTCGAGTTCTACCAGGCGTACGCCACGTACGAGGACCTGATGAACTTCACGGAGGTGCTGCTTCGCGGCGTCGACGAACGCCTCGCGCGCGGCGATGCCCGAGGCGCACGCGCCGTGGAAGAAGGCGCGCCCGTTCACGCTCGACGCAGCCCTTCGTGCGCGTCCCGATGGACCGCGCCGTCGCGAGCGCGGCCGAGCGGACGGCGATCCCCGACGTGGCTGCGGCCGCGGCGCGGCGCGGGGCAACGGCCTCGTCGAGCTGCTCCGCGGCGACTTCGTCGAGCGAATCAAGGAGTGGGCGAAGTCCTCGCCCCGCGCGAAGGCGCTCGACTGGGGCAACCTCCGCAAGGGGCTCGCGAAGTGCGAGAGCGACGGGGAGCGCCTCTTCGCCTGCTACGAGTACCTGGCGGAGCCGTTCCTCACGCGACGACTACCGCACCGACGACGGCACGCGCTCGGTCCCCGTCTTCGTCAAGGACTACCCCTTCGAGGTCTCGCCGCTGGCCCGCCGGAACGACTCCCACCCCGAGCTGTCGACCGCTTCGAGCTCTTCGTCCAGGGGCGCGAGCTCTGCAACGCCTTCAGCGAGCTGAACGACCCCGACGACCAGGCCGACCGCTTCCGCGCCCAGGTGGCGAAGAAGGCGCGCGGCGACGAGGAGGCGATGGACTACGACGACGGACTACATCCGCGCCCTCGAACACGGGATGCCCCCGGCCGCCGGCTTCGGGATGGGAATCGACCGGCTCGTCATGGCGCTGACCCATTCGGCGTCCATCCGCGACGTCATCCTCTTCCCCCTGCTGAGGCCCGAGGCCGGAAAATGACACGCACATGAAGGCCGTTTCCCTGCCGGTGGTCCTGCTCGCCTCGCCGCGGTGGTCGCAGCCATCGCGTTCTTGGTCTGGCGAGGCGACGAATCGATCTTCGGCCGCGGCGACGCGGGGCCGCGGCATCCTCCTCGTGACGGAAGCGTGCGTCGGCGTCGTCGTTCGTCTCGCTGGTGTTCCGCACGGCCCACCTCGTCGTGCTCCGCGGCGCGGCGTGCCCCGCTCCGCGACACGCTGGTCCGGTCCGGCGGCGATCGCTCACCGGCGTCCTCTTTCTGCTGGGGACCGTGCTCGCGCTCCTGCCGTGGGTCCTCGACCGGCTCGAGCGCGAGCCCTTCTCGGCGTACGTCGCGGCGCGCCACGTGCGCGCGAAGAAGAGCGGGTTTCTCACGCTCATCAGCGTGCTCTCGATCTTCGCGGTCGCGCTCGGGTCGTTCTGCGCTTTCGGGCGCCATCAGCGTCATGGGCGGCTTCAGCGCGGACCTGAAACGCAAGATCCTGGGCAACAACGCGCACATCATCATCGACACGCCGAGCCAGTCGCCGTGGGGAGACTACGAGGCCGTGCTCGGCAGGGTCCGAGCCATTCCCGGCGTCGTCGCGGCGACGCCCGTCGTGCAGGGCGAGGTGATGGCGTCGAGCGCGTCCAACCTCGCGGGCGTCATCGTGCACGGCATCGACCCGCAGACCATCGGGGACGTCATCGATCTGCCGCAAGAACATCGAGGCGCCCGAGAAGGTGGACGACAAGCTCGCGTACCTCGCGAACCCGGAGAAGCTGCGGCACTTCCCCGCCGACGAGGTGATCGGCATCGGCCCGGCCGGCGAGGAGTACACGAAGGGGCCGGAGCTGCCGCCCCTGGGCGACGACCTCGATCCCGTCGTCGCCCAGGTCGTGCTCCGCGCCGCCGCTGCGGCCCGGGCTGGTCTCGGCCGCGAGCTGGCCAAGACGCTCCACGTCTACGTCGGAGACGAGGTCACGCTGGTCTCGCCTCTCGGCGACCTCGGCCCGATGGGCGTGATGCCGAGGACGCGCAAGTATCCGCATCGCGGCGATCTTCTACAGCGGGATGTACGAGTACGACGCGACGCACGTGTATACGACGCTCGACGAGGCGCAGAGCTACTTCGCGACGCCGGGACAGATCACGGCCATCGACGTGAAAGTGGAGGACGCGGAGAACGTCGGACCGCTTCATGCCCGCGGTCGTCGCCGCCGTGGACCGCCCCGAGCTTCGCGTACGCGACTGGCGCGAGATCAACAAGAACCTCTTCAGCGCGCTCAAGCTCGAGCGCATCGCGACCTTCGTCATTCTGTCCATCGAGATCGTCGTCGCGAGCTTCTGCATCATCTGCACGCTGCTCCTGATGATGACCGAGAAGTCGAAGGAAATCGCCATCCTCAAGGCGCTGGGCGCGACCGACGGCGCGATCCTGCGCACGTTCATGATCGAGGGCGTGATCATCGGCGGCATCGGCACGCTCGTCGGCGTCTCGACCGGCGCTCGCGCTGTGCACCGGCCTCTCGTGGGTCGGCCTTCGGCTCGACCCCGACGTCTATTACATCGACCGGCTGCCCATCAACGTGAGCGCCTGGGACTACGGCGCGGTGACCCTCGCGGCCCTGACCATCTGCACGCTCATGACCATCATTCCTGCCTGGCAGGCGGCCCAGCTAAGACCGGTCGACGGACTCCGGTACGAGTGATACGGAGAGACACGCCCGTGCCGAGTCCGCTGGTCGTCGCCACCAACGTGCAAAAGTCCTTCCGCCACATGGGGCGGACGCTCGAGGTCCTGCGTGGCGTGGACCTCGAGATTCACGACGGCGAGATGATGGGGATCGTGGGGCCCTCGGGAGCGGGCAAATCGACGCTCATGCACTGCATCGGCACCCTCGACGTGCCGACGCGAGGAAGCATCCGCCTCGCCGACGAAGAGATCACGGCGATGCCGGCGTGGCGCCTGGCCGAGCTGCGCAACCGCACCATCGGCTTCGTGTTCCAATTTCACCACCTCTTGCCGGAGTTCAACGCGCTCGAGAACGTGATGATGCCGGGCCTCGTGCAGGGTCGCTCCCGCCGCGAGCTCGAGGTCCGGGCCGGCGCGTTGCTCGAGGAAGTAGGGCTCAAGGAGCGGGTGCTTCATCGCCCGGGCGAGCTGTCGGGGGGCGAGCAACAGCGGGTTGCCCTCGCGCGCGCAATCTTCCTCGAGCCGAGGCTGCTTCTGGCCGACGAGCCGACGGGCAACCTCGATTCGGCGACGAGCGTGCAGATGCACGACCTCTTCTTCGACATCAACAAGCAGCGTGGCACGACGATCGTCGTCGTGACGCACAACCCCGCGCTCGCGGCAATCATGCCCCGAGTCGTCACGCTGCGCGACGGCCGCGTCGAGAAGGACGAGCGGCGGCCTGCGGCCAACGGAACGAGCGCGCGCGAAGAGCCTCCCGCCGCCGCCAACGAGCGCCGTTAGCCTCGACAGACGTCCGATCGCGGGCGCGCGCGGGCTTCCGCAGGCGACGCGCTCACGGCAGCGCGCTGGCGAGCGTGCAATCGATGCCTGACGCGCGGCCGCAGTAGCCGCCATAGGACCCGCAGGACGGGAGGGTCCCGACGGCCGTGCACAGGACGTCGCCTTTGGCTGGCACGACGACGCCGGTCGCATTGGTGGTGCCGTGGAGAGAGAGCCACGCGACCATGCGCCAGGTGGAGCCGTCGCTGGGCGCGCCGCCGTTGAAGAGATCGTACGCGTAAGGGAACGTGCTGCTCGCGGGCCTCTCGTCGGCGTCGGCGTTGCTCGGAATGTGGCTCGGATCGAAGGGACCGCCGGGATCGGCGTAGATCCGGAACTCCAGAGCGGTGAAGTCGGCGGCGTGGATGCCCGGCGCGAGGCTTATCGTTCCCTGAAGCTCCTGGTTCCCGCCATCACCAAAGCATGCGGCCAGCGCGGCGACCGGCAACACGGTCGCAAACCGGAAAAAGCTCGGCAGTCGGGCCATGCCCGGCCGGCGAGCACTGGCCGTGCCAGCCGTCGTGGTCCCTGGTCGTCCAGGTACGCCCGCCGGTGATCTCGATATTTCTCGATACTTCCCGGGCGCACAACGCCCTCGACGCGCGCGGCGTGAACGACGATTCTCGCGATGACTGCCAGGAGCGCCAGAGAGACCGCTGGCTAGCAACGGTCATGCGCTTGTGCCGGATACGTACGCAAGCCCCGTCGAGAGCGGGAGTTCGTGTTTTGATCGGGCATGCCCGCCGAATGTACAGGGCCGCGCGATCGGGCCCCGTGCGGCCGCCAGCGGCGCGGACCGTCTCGTAAAAGGCCGGGCATGCCCGAACAAAACACGAACTCCCGCCAGTGGTCACCAGCGGACGACGACCGTCGGCGGCGTCACGTGCACGTCGCACTGGTCGATCGCGAGCTGCACCGGCAGCGCGTCCGAGCCGTGCTCCGCCGCGGCCGCCGGCACCTGCACGCGCGGAACGATTTGCTCCGGGCGTAGCGCGCGGACGACCTCCGGCGGGCACGTCAGGCGCACGTCCACCTCGGCCGGCTGCACGCGCACGCCCGGACGCCCGATGACCGCCACGCCCACGCGCGTGAAGGGCCGCTCGACCACCTCCCGGCCGACGTCCACCGTGGCCGACACGCTCTGGGCATCGTAAGTCACGCGCCCGCGCGGGCGGTCGACGGCGAGCTGGCGCGGGTACTTGCCCTCGGTGAGGCCCGTCACGTCGAAGGCCTCGGCTCGCACGCGCTGAATGACCAAGACCTCGCTCTTCGGACCGCGCGCGCGCACGGTCCTCGGGTCCGCAGCGGGCGCGCCCTTGACGACGTAGCCGGCCGCCGGTGTGCCCACGACGCCAATCTCGACGGGAATGTCGCGCACGATCACTTCTTCCCAGAGAAGCTCGATGGACGGCGGGTCGATCTGCTCCACCTTCAGCCCGGGCGGCACCGCGATCACCGCGGGATCGAACGTCACGCGGTTGTCGTTTCCGCCGTGCAGAATCCAGCTGGTAGGGGCGCAGGTTCTCGGCGCGCAGATCGTCGACGGTCGACTTGGGGCCACGCAACGTCACTCGTATGGCGGGCGGGATGGGCGTCGTCAGAACGCGATTCGACGGACCGGTCGAGAGCGTGTCGATGGTCAGGTCGATGGAGCGCTGGGCTTCTTGCGACCCGTGCACCCACGCGTAGAGCGCGAGCGCGCAGGCGAATGACAGCAGCTTCAGGTTCAAGTTCTCGAGGGCGACCGAGCGCACGATTGCGAAGTCCACGGCGGCTCACTCCTCTCGCGGGCGCGGCGGCGTCTCGCCCGCCTGCGACGGGACTGGGGTCTCGATGGGCTTCGCCGGCGCCATCGGCCGCGCGACGACGGACGGCGACTCGGGCTCGAGCTTCGCCGGGGCCTCGGCACGCGGCGCGGGGGGCGGCAGGACGTGCGCCGACACCGGCGTGCCCGTGGGCTCGGGAGGCGGCGGCGTCAGCCGAACGCTCCCGGTGCCGCCCGTGCCCGGGCGCTTCGTTCCGGGCTTCCCGCTTCGCTTGCGCGCGCGCTGGCCGAAGAGGCCGAGCAGCGCTTGCCGCAGCGACGCGCCGTCGAGGTTGGTGACGATGTTGCCGTTGAAGCAGAAGCTGATGTTGCCCCGCTCCTCGCTGACGACCACCACCACCGCGTCGGTCTCTTCGGTGATGCCGAGAGCCGCCCTGTGACGCGAACCGAGTGACTTGTCGAGCAGCTTGGTGTCCGGCATCGGGAAGAACACGCCGGCCTTGGCGACGCGCAAGTTGCGGATGATGACGGCGCCGTCGTGCAGCTTGTTCAGACTCTCGGGCAGGAAGAGGCCGACGAGCAGCTCGCGCTGCACCGCGGCGTCGATGGTCGTGCCCTGGGCGACGACGAACTCGTCGAGGTTCGCGTCTTGCTCGAACGCGATGAGCGCGCCGATGCGGTGGCGGGCGAGATCGGTCGCGGCCGCGACGACCTCGTCGATGACCTTGGACTCCTGCTGCCGCGTGATGCCGCCGAAGAAGGCGCGTGCCCCCACGCGCGTCAAGCCGCGGCGAATGTCGTTCTGGAAGACGACGACGACGATGAGCGGGATGGACGCCAGGATCGCGTTGAGCAGCGTGAAGAGCGTGACGAGCCCCGCCCACTTCGCGAGCTGGTGCACCACGAGAAGCACCGCGAGCCCCGTGCCCATCTGCATCGCGCGGGTACCGCGAAGGAGGAGCAGCGCGCGATACACCGCGTACGAGACGATGAGGATGTCGAACACGTCGACGAGCACGGCCGTCAGCGGCCGCAGCGCGAACAAGTGAAGCAAGCCCTGAAGCCCCTCGAGCATCTCGCGTCAGCCCCCCTGGCCAGCTCGCGGTCGAGCGCGAGGGCCTGCCTGGTCGCACGCACGTCGTGCACACGTACGATGTACGCGCCCGCACGCGCGGCGTGAAGGGCCGCGGCAATCGAAGCTCCCAGTCGGTCGGCGGGCGTGCAGATAGCGCGCCCGCACTCTCTCCCTTCGAGTCGATCGGCGGGGGACGCGTCGGGGTCGGCGACGGCCAGGAACGATTTGCGGCTGGCGCCTACCGCGACCGGCACATCGAGCGCCCGAACGAGCTCGCCCACGCGCGCGAGGAGGACGGTGCTCTGCCGAGCGTTCTTGGCGAAGCCCAGCCCGGGGTCCATGGCGAGCGACGAGCGCGGCAGGCCTGCGGCGACGGCGCGACCGGCGGCCTGTTCCCACTCGGAGAGGACGTCGGCGACGACATCGCCATACGCCGCGTCGGGGTACTGGCTGAAGCCGCGCATGTCTTGCTGGTGCCCGCGGGCGTGCATGAGGAGGAGGGCGCCACCGGCCGAGGCCACGGCCCTGGCAAGAGCTTGGTCGCGTAGACACGAGACGTCGTTCACGACGTCGGCGCCGGCTTCGAGGCAAGCGGCGGCGACCTCGGGATGCGAGGTATCGACCGACACGAGCGTACCGCGATCCGCGGCGTGACGGACGACATCGAGGATGCGGCGGAGCTGTTCGCCCGGCGGGACGGCGGGCGCGCCGGGACGCGTGGATTCGCCGCCGATGTCGACGATGTCGGCGCCCTCGGCCACGAGCTCGTCTACCCGGTCGCGCGCGGCCCGAGGGTCCAGGTAAAGACCGCCGTCACTGAACGAATCCGGCGTGGCGTTGCACACGCCCATGATCGCTGCGCCATGCGCGGCGCGCGCGCTCGGGAGCAATCGCAGGAAGCGAGGCGAATCCAGGGGCACCATGTCACTGGCTAGCAATGCCGCTCGGGTCCGGCAACCGGACTTTGTGGCGGCTTCCCCCGAGCTCGCGCGCCGTGCCGGCGACGGCGGGGGCCGCAGCGCGCGATCCCGCAGCTCCAGCGCGGCCGCCGCGGTGCTACCGTTCGCGCGCCTTGGGAACGGTGAAACCCGCGAGAACGGAGCTCGCGCTCCTCGCGTTTGCCGCCTGCGCCCTCCCGGGGCACCTCGTCACGATCTCGGCCTGCGTGGCCGCCGGGCCCCCGCAGGTCGCGCTCGCGCCGCGCCTCTCGTCCCCGGCGGGAGCCGCTGCGGTGAGCCTCGTGCGGGTGGACGCCACCCCGGACCACGCGCTCCGCTCGCTGGTGCCGGATCGAGACGTGGGTACGTCGATTGATGCGCTGCCCCGGGGCGCCGTCGACAAGGTGTACACGGACCCCATCCTCCGCGAGTCGCTCTCGGCCGGCTGGGGTCCGGTCACCTACCGGCAGAACACGGAGCTTCGCATCGGCGCGTGGCACTGGAACCCCAGCGGGAAGTTCAGCGACGGCGCCCACCAGAGCGGCTACTTCACGGGCAGCACGGAGCTCGGTGAGCCCATCCGCCATTCGTACGGCTACCCCTTGCCGCACCGGGGAGGACAACCCGCAGTGGGTCGTCGTGGACCTGGGCAAGCCCCAGGCGATGAGCGCGCTCCGCATCGACTGGGGCGCGCCGTACGCTCGCGCTTACCAGGTGCAGTACTTCGCCGGCGAAGACGCGATGAACCGCCCCACGGCCGGCGAGTGGCGCACGTTTCCGAGAGGGACGGTCGCCGCCGGCAAGGGGGGGACCGAGACGCTGCAACTGGCGCCCGCCCCGGTCGAGGTGCGCTTTCTGCGAATCTGGATGACCACGTCGTCCGACACCTGCGACACGCACGGGGCGAGCGACCCGCGCAACTGCGTGGGTTTCGCCATCCGCGAGCTCTACGCGGGGCCTTTCACGCAGGACGGCGCGCTCGTCGACCTCGTGCAGCACGTCCCCGACCAGAGCCAAACGGCGACGTATTGCTCATCCATCGACCCATGGCACGCGGCGACCGACGTCACGACGGCGTACGAGCAGACGGGGCTCGACCTCTTTTACACGAGCGGCATCACCAGCCACCTGCCCGCGATGGTGCCCGTCACGCTGCCCTACGGCACTCCGGAAGACTCGGCGGCGCAGATCGACTACGTGCGACGGCGCGGGTACCCCATCTCGTACGTCGAGATGGGCGAGGAACCCGACGGGCAGTACATGCTGCCCGAGGACTACGCGGCGCTTTACCTGCAATGGGCGGCGGCCATTCACCGCGTGGCTCCGGACGCGAAGCTCGGTGGCCCGGCGTTCACCGGGGCCAACGAAGACATCGCGACGTGGCCCGACGCGCGCGGCAAGACCTCGTGGCTGGGCCGTTTCCTCGACTGGCTGAGCCAGCGCGGAAAGCTCTCCGAGTTCGCGTTCCTGTCTTTCGAGCATTACCCGTACGACGCCTGCAAGATCGCCTGGTCGGACCTCTATCGGGAGCCGGAGCTCGTCGCACGCGTCCTTCAGGTCTGGAGAGACGACGGCCTCCCGCGCGACGTGCCGATGCTCATCACCGAGAGCAACCTCGCGCCGGAGCTTACGCGCACCATGGTGGAGCCCTTCGCGGCGCTGTGGCTTGCCGACAACGTCGGCTCGTTCTTCGCGAGCGGCGGCGCTGGCTTCTACCACTCGCCCGTCCAGCCCGAGCCGCTGCGCCGCGGTTGCCACGGCTACAGCACGTACGGCAACTTCGTCGCCGACTCCGAGCTTCGCATCCGGGGGTACACGTCGCAGTACTTCGCGAGTCGGCTCATCAACCTCGAGTGGCTGCAGAAGGGGCCCGGCGAGCACTGGATGTTCCCGGCCTCGGTCGACGTGCGGGACGCCGCGGGGCACGCGCTCGTGACGGCGTACGCGGTGCGCCGTCCCGATGGTGAGTGGTCGCTCCTGCTCGTCAACCGGGACCCGTCGAACGCGCACGCCGTCCGCGTCGTCTTCGACGGCGTCGCCGCCGGCGGTCAATCGGTGCCGCTCGGCACGCCCGCGCGGCTGGTGAGCTTCGGCAGCGACCAGTACGCGTGGCGCTCCGACGGACCCGACGCGCGCCCCGACCCGGACGGCCCGTGGGTGGAGACGGCGGTGCGTGGGGAGACGGTGACGCTGCCGAGAGCGTCGGTGAGTGTGCTGAGGGGGAGGCTTTAGAGGAAAGCGGGACAGGGGAGAGTCGCCCATTCCGGCGGCCCTCCCCCGTTCCCTGGGTTACCGCTGGCTAGGCGGTGTGCGGCGTCGTGCCGCCCGTCGCGCCCGTGCTGGGGGCGCTAGGGGCAGCCGGTGCCGCGGCGACGGGCTTCGGAGCGACGAGCGGCGTCACGACGATGCCGGCGACATCGCCCTTGACGGCCTTTCGCTGCTGCGAGCCCATCACGTTCCGCGCCGCGCGCGTTGCGTTGCGCTTCGCGGTAGCCGCCGCCTTCTGCTCGGCCGTGAGCGGCGCGCGCGCTTTCTTCGGAGGAATTCCGAAGCTCGCGAGCACGTCGGGCGCGTTGCCGAAGGTCGCCTTCACGAACGTCTCGAACGCACCCATGAAGGTGAGTAGAGCCGGCGCTTGGGCTTCCTCCGCGGCAACTTTCGCCCTCGCCGTGGCTTGGGCGGTCTCCACGTCCGTCCGCAGGTTGACGAGCGTCTGAAGCAACGCCTCAACCTGCGCCGGCGTGTACGAAGCACCCGCGATCACGAGCGGAGTCGCGCTCGTGAAGTGCTTCGAGGTCCCCGCGACCAACTGCTCCGCGAGGGCGGCCTGGGTCTGTTTTCCGGTCTTGGGCATGACAATCTCCTTTTGGTGGCGGCCGTCGAGGTGAGCGCCCACGCTTTCTTGCGTGGTTGGCGCCGCTTCGCCGTCGTCATCAGGGTTAAGTCCCGAGCCGGACCGATTTGCCGTGGCCCCGTCGAATTTCGTCCCGCGCCCCCGGCGCAGCCTCTAACGCCCGGCGTCGCCGGCGCCCAGGCTCGCCTCGGCGGCGCGACGCAAGGCGCGGATGGAGTCGTCTTGTTCACCGGCAGGATCGAGGTCCCGCGCCTGGTTCAAGTCACCGAGGCACGCCGGCCACCGGGAGGCCGCGCACTCGGCGGACGCTTTCGCCCGCAGCTTGACCGCATGTTCGTGCCGGCCGCTGCTCGCGATCTCCGGGCCTCCCATCATGACGAACAGCGTGAACATACCGAGCGCCGCCGCCAGGAGCGCGACCCACCGCGCGCGCCGGATCGACACGACCTTCGCGGGCGGGCTCTTGCCGCCGCCCATCGCGCGCCCGCGCTCGCGCACGCCCTTCGGATCGACCCCGCCCTTGGCGAGCTCGTCGTCGAGCTCCTTCTCGCTCAAGCCGAGGACGCGGTCGACCTCGTCGTCGACGTCCATCTTCTCGAGCGCGTTCCACGCCTCGTCCGCCGTTCGCTTCTTCGGGGGCACCATGACGATCTGACCTATTCCTCCGCCGATTCGCCTTCTTCGCCCGGTTCGGTTGCATCTCGAGCGTCCTCGCGCAGACTCGCGCCCTCGCCAGCGCCCCAGTCGCGCGCGCGCAGTGCCTCTTCCTCGCGGGCGGCTATTGCGTCGCGCGCGCGGTGAACGCGCTTCCGGGCGTTCCGGATGTCGGCGATGTCGCGGTTCAGATGCTCCGCCTGGTCCGCCGCCGTGTCGTACCCGTCGAGGGTCGCCTCCACGATCTCGAGGGCCGTTGGGTCGTCCGCGAGATCCGCCTGGAGCGCGCCCAGCATGCGCGTCGCGTCCTGGCGCGTCGCAGCCAGGTCCTCGGGCGTGCGGCGCAGACCGCTCGACACCTTCGCCGCGACCGGAAGCCAGCGGGGATCCTCGCGACGCTTCTCGGCTTTGCGCCGGTTGAGGAGGTGGCCCTTCATGATCGACGCGGCGCGCGCGACGAGCTCGCGCAGCTCGGCGGGGGGCTCGGGCGACGCGGCGAACGCGTCGAGGAGTGCTTGCTGGGCGAGGTCCTCGGCGTCCGCTTCGTTCCGGTAGGTCCAGCGCAGCGCGATCGCGACGAGCGCGGGGAAGGCGCGTTCCCATAGGGGATTCTGGGGTTGGCGGGGGGGCATGGAGTCCGCGCGGGCCGGCCGGCGCAAGGGAGCGCAGGCGTAGGGGCTTGGGAGGGTTAAGTCCTGGGCGAACCAGATTTGCCACGAGGGCGCGCGGGGCGGTCGAATTTCGGCGGGGGCGATGCGCCTGCCGCGGCGAGACGACGTCGAGGGCGCGCCGATGCAGGCGAATGCACATGATCTCGCTTAGACGCGGTCCGCGGAGAAGTCTGGGATCACGCTGCGACAGAAGCATTGGCTGCGCCTCGACATGCTACCGGCGAGTCGGTGCGGCCGCGGACGGCGACATCCCTCCAGTCCGAGCCGCCCGCGCTCGCGCCGTTGACAGGACCGATCCGATCAGTAGAGTCTTGCGCACTCGGCATGGTGCGTATCGGCCTTCAGCTTCCTCTCCTTTCGCTCCTTCGTGGGGCGGAAGAGGGAAGCTCGCGGCCGTAAGCGACAAGTCGAATCACGACTCAACCCCTCTTCCGCCGGCTTCGCCGACGGAACCCGGGGTTCGCTTGGGCCCTCCGTCAGCGCGGCTGACAACGGAGCTTCCCCCATGAGCGACAAAGTCATCATTTTCGACACGACCCTGCGCGACGGCGAGCAGGCCGCGGGTGTCCTTTTCACGGCCGACGACAAGATCGGAGATCGCGAGCGCGCTCGCGGCGATGGGGGTCGACGTGATCGAGGTCGGCTTCCCTGGCGCGTCCCCTGCGGAGCGCGAGGCGGTGGCGTCGGTGGCCCGCGCCGTACGCTCCCGAACCCTTTGTGCACTTGCCCGCGCGGTGCCCGCAGACATCGACGCCGCGGCCGAAGCGCTGCGGCACGCAGCGTCCGCGCGTATCCACGTC
>CAVREO010000001.1:0-639936 GCA_963720145.1 uncultured delta proteobacterium | reverse complement strand
GGCAGCCCGGGATGGGCCACCATCCCAGTCCGGTGTAGTGATCGCCATGGCGGCGCCGACGAGCTGGCCGCCGGCCGCGCGAGCCAGCCCAGCAACCGCCTGCCCGAGGTCGGCCGCGAGGCTTGCCGCCCGGTCGCCGTCGAGATCCACGACGGTCAGCGCCCGCGTGCCCGAGGTGAGGGCCGCGTGGCGACCGCGGCCCCCGCACCCCCCGCCCCGAGCAGCGAGGTCGGCGGCCCCCGGAGCCGGCGTGATCGATCCATACCGTGATCGATGCTCGGATTTCCGTCGTCCCGCGACCGTGTGGTACGTGAACAAGGCCCGTTTCCCACTCTTGGCAGGGGACGCGAACATGACGATGCGGCGTAGGAATCGCCCTCCACGTGATAGCGATGGACGACTCGCTCGCCAGCTACGCTGGCTTGTCGAACGAACACCTTCTCCGGGAGCGCGCGGTGGACCACGGTTGCGGCCCGCCGCGCCCTGTCCCAAAAAGGTCGTGCGGTCGGCGGGGCCGATCGTACTGGAGATCAGGCACCGTAGTGGGGGGGGTGGTCGTTGTGTACTTCCGGGACTGGGCCGGCGGTTGCCGGTCGGCGTAGTCTAGCGACCATGGCCTCGTGGGAGAGCAGGCAGTGCGTGCGGTGATCGCAGTGGCTGGTGGGCTCCTCATAGCCGGCGGCTTTTGGTTCTACTTGCAGGGGTCGACCGCGTCTTCGTCGCAGCCCCTGGCCTTGGCCCCGCCGGTGCCCCAAGTCGCCGAGCCGCAACCGGCGACGAGTGCCGATATGCAGCGCACGCGCAATCAGTACCTCGGCGACCGGGAGCGCGTGCGCAAGGCGAAGCCCAAGACCGAGGACGAAGTGACGAACCGAATCGGGCGTCCGCCGGACAACATCATCGAGACGCCGCAGATGTCGATCGTCCAGTGGTACTACGACGACAAGCCGGCCGGTCGCGACGTCCTACAGGTTACGGTGGAGGGCGGAGTTCCCCTCATGAACCTGTAGTCGCCGGCCGGTGCTGTAGGCTCGCACGGATGATCGAGGACGACCTTTTCTCCGAGTTCGTCATTGCACATCGAGAGCTGCAGGAGCCCTCGCCGCTGGTTTCGTCGACCGTGTCCACCGCCTCGGGGCGTGCGTGACAGACACGTGCGAGTTCGCGGATCGCGCGTGAAGAGCACGGGAGGGCACGCGCGATCTTGCAGGGCATTCGCCCATGGGCGGTCGTGACCGGGCGCGACGAGCCGGTGGCCATCGACGGAGACGAGCCGGAAGCCCGACAGCGTGCGACCACCCGGCTCGCCGCTGTCTTCAAGGCGATGCACTTCTTCATCCGGGCCTTACAGGACGCTCCCCGCGACGGTCCTTGAGCTGCACGGCCAAGTGGGGGGCCGTGGAGCCAGCATGTCGAAGGCGGCCGACAACCCAGAGCGCGTGACGTCATCCACGCGAGCTGAGCGATTACTTCGACTGGTTCAAGGCGCAGCGGGACCTTGGGACCGAATGAAGAGCGGAACGGGCGCCAACGTGACGTACTACCCAGACCTCGCGTTTCACTTTCAGATCGTCAACGAGCGCGAACAGAGCGTCCACGTCCGGGGACATACTTCCCTAGCGGACATCGAGACCAATCTGCGCCACTCGGCCTGCTGCGCGCTGATGGTGGCCCACCATCGACGCGCGGATCCCTCGGAGGCGCCTCCTCGGCAAGAGCGCGGCGAGCGCGCGGCAGAAGCTGGATCCATCCGAGCCGCCGCGACTACAGTTACAGCAAATAGGAGGAGCGCGAACGAGCTATCGAGCCTTTGCGGCGCCTCGGGCACGTCGACGGTCAACTGGAGTGGCCGCCAAATCCCTGTCGGGGCTCGCCCGAAGCCGCCGCGGTTTCGACCGATTCTGACGCGGGAGCTTGACACGCAGCTGCCTCGGCCACACTTTTGCGGTGGGCCACCGCTCTGGCCTGCCCCCCGCATCGGCCGCCCCACGGCCCTAGCGCGGGGCGAAGAGGGATGTCCTCGGGGTCGGGTGATGCGTCTTTTCGCCACAGCGTCGGCAGGGGGGTGCATGACGCGTGGCTGGAGAAGACGATCATGCCCAGCAACTTCAAGAAGATGGTCCGCGCGCGCCAGGAGGCCGGAAAGCACAGCAGGCGCGACACGTGAGGGCGCAGGCGTCGCCCCCGACGGACGCACGCGAGGGTACAGGGAGCCCCCTGGTCTCTGCCGAGAGCGCAGCGCTTCCGGTGCCGCCAGCCGTTTCCCAGACGTCGGTCACGCGCCCGCGAACAGAGCCCACCTTGCAGGGGGGGCTTTCAACGCGCCTCCGCTGCCGCCAGTCGGAGCCCCTCCCGTGCGGTCGGACGGCAGCGGCAGCGGTCCTGTGCGGCACACCTTCTACCTGTTTCCGATGCACATGGACCTGACGTGGGTTCACGAATGCTTTGCCCTACCGGGGAGGAGATTCCTCGTGGAGGGGAACCAGGTGCAGGTCGACATGCCTCCGGGCTCGACCGAAGCCGCCGCGCACGACGAGGTCAACCGATACTGTTCGGCCCTACGCCGACAGAACCTCTTCGTGCTGCGGGCCCAGACGCTCGCCGAGTTTGCTGCCGGACCCGCCACGGTTCAGACAATCCATGGGGCTAACCCTGAAGAGCGAGCGAGGATTTCCCGCGCGTTGCGCGAGGCACGACATGAGCTGCTGGGGCCGGCGCGGACGCCACGCTGATCCAAGCGTACGACTATCTCCGGGTGAGGTGTTACTTTTTCACGTGTCTGACGAGTTCTCGGGTCGACAACGCGATCTTCGTGCCCGTCTACAAGGTTGCAGAGTCAATCTGCTCTTCACTTGGCGGCCCGAATGGAGTGCCGGAAAGACACTGGGGGTTGCCGATGCACTGACCTCCGTGAAGCGAATATGCAACGAGGCTTCGCGGGACGCGCGGCACGCGCCCGCACCGGGTCAAGCAACCCGTCCAGTCACGCTCGCCGAGTTGAGCGACGTCATCGGCGGGAGCGATGACGTCAGAGCATACGAACGTCATCTCGGCCTGTAGCGGCGAGAGGGCGGCCGTGGGCCGAGGGGAGACCGGGACCACGGCCGCACTTTTGGGGACGGCGCTGCGCTGGCGCTTGCGCGAGTCGCGGGCGTTGAGCTCGACCTGGCGCTGGCCGACCGCGCGTAAAACGCGTAGCTCTCGCCATGTCCCCGAGCACCTGCAAGTCGCCTGTGAACTCAGGTCGCTTGCCGTGTGCGATGTGGCTCCGCAGCGTGTAGAGCTCTTTAGAACCTTCTCGGGGTCGGCGCCGCCGAAGCCGTCGAACGACAGAGGATGACGAAAACGGCGGCTGAGCAGGATCGCGTTCGCCGCCTCCGCGTCAACGACTGGTGCGAGTCGGTCGGGTCGGGCATGTGCGGAGGGATTCGATGGCGAAGTAGCCCAAAGCGCAGGTCGTTTGCGCGGGATGCTTAGTCAGGGCCCGGTAGTCGGAGACCGCCTCGCGGAGCGCCACAATCGCATCGTCGTGCTTCAGGAACTGCTGGTAGACGTGCGACAGTTCATCGAGGTCCCCCTCATTCAACCAATTCGATGAAGGCGTCGTCGTCGCCCACCGTCTGCACGATGATCCGGGATGCATCGCCCAGCAGTGACGGCGACCGACGGCACCAGAGTAACCCCAGCGCCGAGCTCAACGTGCTTGGGTGTCAGTACGCTCGCGTGACCAGTTGAAAGTCGACAATGTTGGTGTGCGGCGACGCGCGCTCCACGACGACGTAGCGCCACTTTTCAGGATCGAGTCGGACCACAAGTTTCATCCTCTGAACCCGGCTGGCCCGGGGGGAGTTCTTCGAAGCGCGTTTCGTGTGGGTTGCGAAACTGACGATCCAGCTCGGTGTAGGTCTGCATGGTGAGCTCGATCTATTCGACCTCGTCGGGCGTGGCGCGCCGGACCGTCACCCCGGGGCCAAGCAGTCTGGTGGCGGCGACGGCCGAGACGTTGACCAGGTGGCTGTCGCGTTGTAGGGCGGCGGGCTGGCAGCGTCATGGCGCTGCTTGATCAGGGCCAGCGGGTGCTTTTTGCCGGAACAATAGCGCCGAGCAGAGCACGGCGGGAGCGCGTTTGGCGAGCGGGCGGCGTGATCTAAAGGCATGAGCAAGCCGAGGACTGGACGCCGCACCTATCGCGGCGGGGTCTGTCTCGGTCACCGTCGACCGCGGGCCCGTCCGCTCGGCTGCGCGCCTCCGGTCTTGCGGCGCGTCTGAGTAGCCCGCCCCTTCGCCATACGCGGCGGGCTTTCCGCAGCTACCTGCGCGGAGGCGGACGGTACCAGCACCGCCGAGAGATCGAAGTTCAAGGGCGTCGGCGAGGTGCGCGCTGGTCGGGGCGTAGCGTCGCTCCGCGTTTCGATCGCTACGCCTTACCCGAGCCGCGCCGTCTCTTCGGCTCCGTCGCCCGCTGCACGCGTGGTCGACCAGGTCGACGAATCTCGGCGGCTGTCGGCGCCTCGAACAATAACGCGAGGGGCACGTCCAGCGCCCTGGCGATCGCGTTCAGCGTGCGAACCGTCGCATTCGAGCCGGCTTCGAGCCGCCGTAGGTCACGGGAGTCGAGCCCGATCCGTTCGGCGAGCTTCTCCTGTGTGACTCCGCGCGCCTGGCGTAGCTCGACGATGCGAACGCCGATGGCACGGAAGACGTGCTGGTCGTCCACCCCGCGAAGGTCTGTCGGCGGGGTACGCGAGTGGACGATGGTACCCAGTGATGCGGAGTCGAAGCCGTGTCGAAGTCGCTCTCTCTCGCACACACTGGCGGACTCGCCGCCCTTTTGGCGAGCCTGCTGCCCGCAATCGCGCTCGGGGCGGAGCCCTCGGCGGCCGACAGGGACACGAGCCGCGCCCTCTACGCGACGGGAATGCAAGCGTTGGAGGTGCACGAATATCCGGCCGCCGAACGCGCGTGCGGGGGCGCCTATGCTCTCGTAAAGGCGCCGACGTCGGCGGCCTGCTGGGCGCGTGGGCTCGAGGGGCTTGGCCGGCTCATCGAGGCGCGCGACGTGTTCCTTGAAGCCGCTCGCTTCCCGTGAGGCCTGACGAGCCGTCGGTGTTCGTGAGCGCGCGTGAGTCCTCCCGAGCTGAGGCCAAATAGCGCTGAAGCCGCGACTCCGACTGTGACGCTGATGATTGGGCCGGCGGAGTCCGCGCCGCTGCACGTCACCGCAATGCGGCGAACCAGTGTCGCATCCGAGACGGCGCGACTGCCCCGCAAGGTGAATCCCGGTCGCCACGCGGTCGCGGTGTCCGCGTCCGGTTTCGCATAGACACTCGACGTGGATGTTGCCGAGGCAGAGGATCGGCCCGCTGAATCACGCTACATCGCGAGCCGGCGGCGACAGCGCGCGCAACCCTGCCTTCGACTGCGGCACTCATGGCGGGAGGCGTCGGCGCTGTCGGGCTCGGACTCGGCATCGTCGCCGGAGTCGCGGCCGGGTCGAAACACCGGACGCTCGACCGCGAATGCGCGGGCACCACGTGCCCGCCAAGTGCACAGGGTGACCTCGACTCCTTCCATTCGTTGCGGACATGGTCGACGGTCGGCTACATCGCTGGCGCGCTTGGGCTAGTGGCCGGAGCCGTGCTGTGGCTCGCCACCCCGTCGGGGAGCAATCCCGCAGTGGGCGTGCGCCTTGGGCCGCTGTCGGTTGGCGTTGGGGGATCTTCTGATGCGTGCGCGCATCCTCCCGCGACTTGTCGCCCTCGTATTCCCTCTCGGCCTCGTAGCGTGCCCGCAGTTCATGTCTGACTTCGAGACCGGCTTGTCGGACGCTGGGGATGCAGCGACGGACTCTGCGCCGTTGACGACGAGAAACACCAACCGCCGCGGAGACCGACGCCGAGGGCGCGACGCAAGATAGCGCTCCGCCGCAAGACAGCGGTCCTCAACAGGAGAGCGCCACGGCGGCGGATGCCGGTCGCTGGCCGCTCTCGGACACCCGCTCACCAGCACCCGCAATCTCCTGTCCGGGGCTCTACGCCGTGCCGGCGTACTACGCGATCACCAACAGTTCGACGAGCGACTTCTCTTGCTGGCCCAAGATGCCGACGCCGCCGGCGGATGCTCGTGCTCGGAACGTACACGTGCGCGTGTCTGAAGCGCGCGATCGGGTGCGGCGCCGCTCCGAATGGGGGCTCGTGGGTCTCGTGCGACGACTCGCCGGGAAGCGAAATCGCCGTTACCTGTCAGTAGGCCGGCCGCCGGGAAAGAAGCGAAGGCCGCAATACCATCGGCCGCCATGGACGTGAAGCTGGCAGTAACGATAGCGCCAGGGCTCGCCGCACTGGCGTGGCAGGTCGTAACGTGGTTCCGTCGACACCGCGACGCGGAGCGGCTCAGACCCATGAAGGCAGGAATCCGTGGCCGAGGTCGAGGCCTGAAGGCTCAGGAGAGCAGGCTGCGCGTCAGCGCCGAGCTGCAACTGCATGTGCACGACAGCGGGCCGTCGGCGCTGTACTTCGCGATCCGTCGAGCGCGGCGATGGAGGCGCACGACGCCGTGATGAAGGCGGCTGTGTCGACCGTCGAGGATGCCGCGCCGCGAGCGGCTCTACGAGCGGGCGACGGCGGCCATGGTCAAGCTCCAGATGTTGGCAGTGACCCTGCCTCCCGAGTACGACGCCGGGCCAATGATGGTGGCCATGAAGCGGGGGCATACCGAAGCGATCGGGTTGATCCTCGACCGCTCTCCCATGAGCAAGCAGCGCAGTACACAATCCTGGAGATTCGAGCCAAGCTCGACGAGGCGGTGCTGGCCACTGGAAGAATCTGCAAGCCCTGGGGAGCGAAGCTTTGGCAAGCCAGCGAGGAGCTATCTAGCGCCATCGGCAAAGGCTGAGAGGTGGTTTCACTCCCGCGCCTCCGCGAATCGTGCGCGCCAACTTACCGACCGGCAGGCGCTCGTCGCATCCTGCAGCGGGCGCGCTGCCGCCGTGGCAGAAGACTCTATGACGACGTTGAGAGGCGACGAATCGCGCGGCCTCGGCGCCTGCCAACGCCGGCCTCCTGTTGCTGCCAACGCTCAAGTACCGCGGTCCCGTCCGTCAGGCGGCGCGGCTCCGGCGTGGTCGGCTCGGGGGCGGGCAACCGGGGCGGCGGATCGCGCCGGAAAGCCGATGGCTGCGGTCCCGTGGGCGCCGTCATCGTCGTCGGCGCTCGAGGGTGCGGGCTCTCAGCTCGGCGGACCTTGCGCGGCTGTTCGGGTCGAGCGCGACAGGATTGTCCCGTCCGTCACCGGGTGCGCCGAGCGTGCTGGCGGCCGCCTGGCTCTCGTCGTCCGGGGGCGGCCACGAGGGCGCCCGAATCGTGGGCTCTCTTTGCATCTTCAAGAGGATGACGCGGTCTGCGGACGACGTCGAGCGCCCACGCGCGTCCAGCGCACCGAAGTACGCGCCGTGCGTCGGCGCGGGCGCGCCCGGTGGACGAAGTATCCCCGATGGCCGAAATGCTCGTCGGCGCGTGTTACCGCCCAAAGGGGTAGGGGGGCGAGACAACAGGCCATAGGCGGGCTGCGGGCAGGCTGCCGAGGGGCGAAACGGCGATCGGGAGTGACGCCCCCAAGGGCCATATCGGGCTCCGACAGGCGCCACGACGACCTCGCCGCCGGGCGAAAGCACCCCGTTAGCTAAGGAAGGCGGACGCCCTCGTGGGCCGTAGCAAAAGGGCGGCGTCCGTTCTCGACGTGGGTTCGGGCGAGCGCGGACGTCCTCTGGGCGCCGCAGCCAAAGACAGCCATCTCCGCGCGCCCCGCGTCCGGGCCCTGGAAAGGGGAGAGTCCGCTTCTCGCGTGAGAACGCATGTTTTCCGGGGCGCCACGCGGCCACCCATGCAAGGGATACGGATGTCTCCGGGCGCGCGAAAACACGTTTTTGCAAACACACAAAGTGTGCCTCAGCTTTATGTATATAGTCGGGTCATTGACAACATCAAAATGATTCATGACTATGCGCATGGCGAGACGATCACTTCGACGAATTGCGCTGGAGCGGCTGGCGCACTCGGTACGGGTTACCGAGGCCGAAGCGCGCAAGTACGCGCATTGAGTGCGGAAGATCATCACCTGCGTGGACTGAAGACGATGTCGCCGACTTCGTCGATTGGCTGGACGACGGCGATGACGAGACCGAGTCCGGCGAGGACGACGAGTCAATGCGATCTCGATTCGGAAGAGGATCGCGAAAGCGACGAAGACGAGGACTGACGATGGGGTTCTTCGATCCGCTTTTGAGGCTGTTGGCCGACGAGCGCCCGCTCGACTACGACCATCCCTCGCGGCTTGGCTGGCGGGAGGGCGAGTCGCCGCGCAATCGCCGCCGCCGGATGTTGCTCACCCGACATCGGAGGCTGCGCAAATGGCTCGCGAGCTCGACGCCCGCTGGGCGGCCTGACCGACGAGGTGATGCCATGGCCCTCGACTACGACGCGGCCGTCTGCAAACTGTTTCGAACGAGCGCGGTCGTCACCACCGCCGCCGTCGCGAAGACAGCCGGCATCAGCGAGTACGCGGCCCGCCAGCTCTCGTCCGAGGAATCGGCGTGAGCCGGAATCGGGCGCACGCTGGCCTGGACGAGCGGCGACTCAGCCAGTTGTGGACCATCTTGGATGAGGCCGAGGCCGAGCTGGACGCGGAGGACGCCGCGCCATGAGCTGGCCCCCCTGGCCCCCCGCCCCGCCGACTCCGCCGCCGAGCGCGAAGGGCTGCTCTACCTCGGCTTGCTCATCTATGACGCCGCGTCGCCTTCGCGCCGGGCCGCGCGGGAGAAGGCCGCCACGAGATCGCCGGGGCGCGCCAGCTCGCGCGCCGCAGGCGGCAGCAAGACGACGAGGCGCGCGAAGAGCGGGAGGAGTTCGAAGCGGAGCTTGCCGACGAGTTGCTCGACCGGGCCGCGTTCGTCCGTGACGCGAAGGAAGCGGCTTTCGTCATTGAGCCGACCGGGAGGGGCCTCGACGTCGAGGTGGCGGTCACCCTTACGACCGATGCCTACAATCGGGCTCTCGACTGCGTCGTCAGCATCGGGAAGAAGACCAGCGTCACAATCGACGAGGACGCAATCGTCCAGCTCGCGAAACAGCGCGGCGTCGCGAAAGTCTTTCACGCGCACTCGCACGTAGACGGTGTCGTCTGGCCGCTCGCCGGAAGACCTGGCCGCCGCGACCGCCTCGACGTTCAACCAGTCCGCCGCCGATTTCATTTTCGCGCCCGCGGACGAGTCGTCGCGCGGACCGTGGCGCGTCGAGGTGTTCGTTCACGACGGCGCGACGTTCACGCTCGATGCGACCCCGCACTACTTCACCGAGGAGCGTTGACGATGCCCAGACACGCTTGGACCCCGGCGGTCCATGAAATCCAGCAGCATGCGGCCGCGCGAGCGCAGGCTCGACGCCCAGAAGCCGAGACGCGGGCGACGCACGTTTCGTCGCCCCCTCTGCGGCCGAACATCGGCGAGCGCCAACTTGCGCGCCACGAATTTCCAAGGCCGCTCCCCGGCACTCGCGAGGCGCTCATCGCGGCCGGCGTAATCCGGCCGAACGCGGTGGCGCTCGACGCCTTCGGACAATGCGACGCGGCATCGCTGGACGCGTGGGCCCGCGAGCGCGGCTTGCCCCCCGACGACTGATTCAACCCGCACAAAGTGCCATGGCCGCGGCGCCTGCACCAAAAGGATCGAACGATGAACACCTCAAGAGTAGCACGCCGAGCGGAGCGCGCCCCGACGGCTGCGCGCCGTCACCCGCGCGCCGTGGCCGCCCAGGGCGCCGGCGACCAACACGTGGTGACGCTCCACGCGCAAGCCACGGGGGCGCGCCTGCCGCTCACCGTCGCTGACGCGAAGCGGCTCGCACGGCTTCTCGCTCGCGTGGTGAAGTACGCGCCCGCGTCGCAGGGCGGAGGCGATTTCGACCCGCTCGTGGGGTGGACGTGAGGACCGCATCGCAGGCCAGGCGCGCGGCAAACCGGGCCTCCCAGGCGACGGGGATTGATCTGCACGGACTAGGGCCGACAGGGAATCGTTCGCCTGCGCCCGCGCGACGGCGACGCGCAGTGGATGGCCTACTTCATGTGGGCCGTCCGCTGGCGACAGCGGCTCGGGCCCGACGGCTGGATCGAGCTGGTCGAGGATGACGGTCGAGAGGGAGACGTTCCATACGTGAGATGGTGACTTGCATCCTAAGCAATACGGCATAGACTGACGAGCATGCAAGGCGTCAAGTCCACCGAAGGCAATACGTCCAGTTGCCGATTCGCTTGCCGAAGTCCCTCGTGGACGAGGCTGAGCGCCTCGTTAGCGTTCTGTCGCCGCCGGGAACGGCGCTCTCCAAGACGGACGTCTTGCGCTCCGCCATCACCGTGGGGCTTGGTTGCTGTCGGAAAGACACCGCTTCGTCGCCGCAAGGTGGTGCGGAGGCGGACCGCAAAGCGAACGCCCGCCAAGGCGGCGTAACAAGTAAATGACCCCGCGGCGGCTGGAACCGCCCGAGGCCATGGAGAGCGCGATCGATCCGAGCCTCGAAAACGAAGTCTATCCCCTCTACCTAAGGTCATCGACCTCGCCGCGGTCGCGCGGGGCAATGCCAAGTCATCAGCGTCGCTCGACTTTCAGTTGCACGACGTAGGGGAAGCTTCTTGCAGTGGGAGCAGGGGCCCACGTGCACCCAGTGCGGCCTTCGGCAGCGCGAGGTCGCGGCGCTCGAAAAGCTTGCGGACGTAAGGCCGGCGACCGACCCCGCCGCCGCGTCAGCCGCCGAAGCTTGGCGCTTTTGTGAAAAGGTGGACAAGCGGCGACCTGCACCGCGAGTTCCCGGACCACGTGAAGGCGATCCAGCAGGACGACAACCGCGAACGCCTCGCACTCGTGTGCGCCACGCCACTGGACGGCAAGCCATGGGCAACCGTCGGCGACGTTTCGATGTGGATCGGTTCACGGTCGACCGCGCTCGCGGCAATGCAGGCGCTTCCCGCAGTTGGAAGTCGGCCCGCGCTCTCCGTGGCGCGCGCCTCTCTCGCGTCCTCACCCTCGCCGCTTTCCCTTGCCATTCATTCCGGCAAACCCGCTGCCAAAGGGGTTCGTCCCTCTTCCCCGGCAAGCCGCCGGCGGCGTGGTCGCAACCCCGGACGACGCCGACCTGATTGAGTGTTCGACGACGTGCCGTCTCTCTTTCGTCTCGTCTACGGCTTCACCTTTCGTGAAGGCCTGCGCGAGTCAGAGGCGGGCGGGCTCACGTGGAAGGACGTCAGGAGCGGGTCCCTGACGCTCGATGAGAACAAGACCGACGACGCGCGAGGGTGGATGCTCTACCCCGGCACGCCGGAAGCGCTCGCCGTGTGGAAGCAGATGGTCAAGCGCGCCGGGCTGCCCGCCCAGGGGATGACGACCCGGTGTTCGTCCACCTAGCGGGCCCGCACAAGGGAACGCGCATCTACACCGCGCGCCTCGCCGAGGACTTCCGCGACCACGTCACCAAGGCCGGCTGCTGGCGAGCCGACTTCGCCGCGGGGCCGAACCGCAAGCGCCTCGACTTCCACGACCTGCGCGGCGGTTTCGTCTCGTGGGCGCTCGCGACGGGTCGAACCGAGGCATGGGTCACGGACCGGACGGGGCACACTTTCCAGCGAGATGATCTACAAGTACAAGCGGCGCGCGCGGCACGCGGAGGAGCTCGGGATCACTCCGCCCGGGAGTCTGCTAGAAGGCATCCCGGAGCTACGTGGAGAACTAGAGCGCAGCGGATGAAGAGCGCAGCGGACGTCGGCAAAAAAACAAATCCGCCGCGCTCAGTCGCCGGAGTGGCGGAATGGCAGACGCAGCGGATTCAAATCCGCCGTCCGAAAGGGCGTGAGGGTTCGAGTCCCTCCTTCGGTACCGAGGCTTCGAATGGGGCCTGCACGAGCCCTGGCAGCGAGGCGAGCTGCTCTCCTCGAGTCGGTAGGCGCCTGGTAGCGGCGAGAGAAGCCCGGGAAGGCCTCCTTCGCCGGCGCGTAGGACATGGCCATGCGACTCTTTTTTCCAACTGCCTTGTGCGCCGCCGCGGCCTTCTCGTGCAGCAGCTCGGGCCAAACCTCCGAACCCTTGCTTCCACCTCCCGATGCCGGCTCGTCGGGAAATACCGGCACGCCGAACCAGGACGCCGCATCGGTGCAGGAGGCCGCCGCGCCCGAGGGCGGCTGGGCGAGCGACTTCGTCGGGTCCTGGCATCCGGTGTCAGGGACGGGTGGAGCCACCTGCAGCGACGGCTCGTCCAGCACGTTCACAGTCAGTCCCACCGCCCACTTCGTCTTCACGCAGGCGGACGCCACGACAATCGTTCTCACCGCGGCCAGCGGGTGCGTGACGAGCTACCAAGTGGCAGGCTTGGTCGCCACCCTGGACCCGCCTGGCCAGTCCTGCGTCACCACGACGAACGGCGAGATGGCCACGGCGACGTGGACCACGAATCAGTTCACCCTCGGGAGCGGTTCGCCCCCGTCCACGATGACCTGGGACGACGTGGCATTCGTGACCGTCAGCGGCACGGCGAACGCCACGTGCAACTCGTCGAGTACGTTCGACTTCGTTCGCGATTGACGCCCCGCCCTCGCTCCTCGTCGCCGACATCCGGAGGGGTGTGCGTGTGCGCGGTCAACTTCGCGCAGGAGCTCGAGCGTTCGGCCGCCCATCGGCCGGGGTTGAGAAAGCCATCCTCAAGCCCGCTCGATTGTGGTACACGCCTGCCCGTCCCGAGCTTTCCGCCATGATCGAGGTACGCGATCTCTATAAGTATTATGGCGAGCGCCGCGCGGCCGGCCCCCTCTCCTTCTCCATCGAGCAGGGAGAGATAGTGGGGCTACTCGGCCTGAACGGCGCCGGAAAAACGACGGCGCTGCGCGTGCTCGCCTGCGACCTCCTCCCCTCGTCGGGGACGGTCTTCGTCGACGGGATCGACGTCGTCAATCAACCGCACGAGGTCCGGCGCCGCATCGGCTACCTGCCCGACACGCCGCCGCTCTACGGCGAGATGACCGTGCACGAGTTTCTCGTGTTTGCGGCACGCCTTCGCGGGCTGTCCGCCCATGACGCCGAGCGCCGGTCCGCGGTCGTCGAGGGCGCCGCGCAGCTCGAGGGCGTGCGCCACGACCTGATTTCGTCGCTGTCCCATGGCTTCCGCCAGCGCGTGGGCATCGCGCAAGCCGTCGTCCACGGACCTCGGCTGCTCATCCTGGACGAGCCGATCAGCGGGCTCGAATCCGGTGCAGATCATCGAGATGCGTCAGCTGCTTCTGAGCTTGAAGGGAGAGCACACGATCGTGCTCTCGAGCCACATCCTCAACGAGATCAGCGAGACGTGCGATCGGCTGCTCGTCCTCGGCGAGGGGCGAATCGTCGCCGCCGGCACCGAGGAGGAGCTGTCGAGCAGCCTCCTCGGCTCGGGGCGCGTCGAGATCACGCTGCGCGCCGACAGCGAGGGGCGCGCGCGCGAGGTGCTGTCGAAGGTGGAGGGCGTCCGCGGCGTGGAGCTGCTCCCCCCGCGCGAGTCCGGTCAGGGCATCGTCACGGTTCGCCTGGAGACGGACCGCGACGTTCGCGAGGCCGCCTGCCAGGCGCTGGTAGGCGCGAAGCTCGGGGTGCTGGAGATGGTGCGACGCAAGCACGAGCTCGAGTCAATCTTCCTCCGCCTCACGGGCACAGGCGACAAGGGGAGCGCCTCGTGAACGGCGCGCTGCTCATCGCCGGGCGCGAGCTCCGGGCGTACCTGCGCTCGCCCTTCGGGTACATCGTCGGCGCCGCGATGCTCCTCATCGACGGGCTGCTCTTCCAGGGGTACGCGCTCGGCGCGGGTGCGCGCCTCTCGGCCGACGTGCTCCGCGACTTCTTCTATTTCGCCAGCGGGACGACGATGGTCGCGGCCATCCTGCTCTCGATGCGTCTCCTGGCCGAGGAGCGGCAGACCGGCACGCTCGTGCTGCTGAACACGGCGCCGCTGCACGACTCCGCGATTGTCGCGGGCAAGTTCCTCTCGGCGTTCGCCTTCGTCGTCCTCCTGACCGCGCTGACGATGTACATGCCGCTGCTCATCCTCGTGAACGGCAAGGTGTCGGCGGGCCACATCGCGGTCGGCTACCTCGGGCTCGTGCTGCTCGGTGGGGCCTCGGTGGCCATCGGCCTCTTCGGATTGGCGCTGGCGCGCACGCAGGTGCTCGCGGCCATCTTCGGCGCCGGCATTCTCGTGACCATGCTCCTCCTCTGGCTGGTGGGGAAGGTCACCGACCCCCCTCTCAATTCGTTCCTCGCCGCGCTCGCGCTGCACAACGAGAGGCAGAACGCGTTCATGCGGGGCCTGCTGCGCCTCGAGGACGTCGTCTACTACCTGGCGGTCACGTACTTCTTTCTCCTCGCGGCCACCAAGACCCTCGGAGCGCGCCGATGGCGATGAACCGCGGGCTCGCCAGCGGGACCCCGGCGTGGGTCGTTCCGGCCTACACGGTGGCCCTGGTCTTCGTCTTCCTGGGCGAACGCGTCTTCTCGACCCTCGGATGGCTCCGCGAGGCGCTGACCGGGGCCGGCGTGGTGGCGCTGCTCACGCTGACGGGACTGCGATGGCTGGCGACCCGGGCCACCGACGGCGAGAGGCGCAGCGTGGAACGCGCGCTCGCCATTCTGTCGACCACGGGCGTCGTCGCGATCCTCGTCTACCTCACGACGGCGGAGCCGTTCGCCGACCGCCTCGGCCTCTCGAAGCTGGCGACCCCCGTGCGCACTCGGTACGAGGACGCGGCGACGGTCGCGTCGATCGCGCTCGTCATCGGGTCGGTCTTGCCGATGCTCTTCGGCGAGCGGGCGCTCTTTCCCATGCGGCGGGCCGCCCGCGTCGAGTGGCGTCGCGTACGCGACGCGATGGCGGCAGGGCTCACCCTCGCGCTGGCGGCGACCTACGGGGCTCTCTTCTGCTTCTCGGCCGGCGAGCTCGAGGTCAAGGCGGACTTCTCGTATTTTCACACCGCCCGCCCCAGCGAGTCGACACGCAAGATCGCCGCGAGCACCAGCGACAAGCTCCGGGTCTTCGCGTTCTTTCCCCAGCTGAACGAAGTGGGTGGCGAGGTGGGCAGCTACCTGCGCGATCTCGACAAGGGCCTGCCCAACGTAGAGGTACAGGTTCACGATCGCCTGCTGTCGCCGCAGCTGGCGAAGGACTCGAAGGTCTTCGACGACGGGGTCATCGTGCTCGAGCGCGGAACGCAGCGCGAGTCGCTCTCGGTGGGCACCGACATCCAGGCCGCGCGGCCCAAGCTGAAGACGCTCGACGCCGACTTCCAGAAGGCCCTCCTCAAGGTGCTGCGCGAGAAGAGGACCGCGTACTTCACCGTCGGCCACGGGGAGCTCAACGAGAAGCAGCCGTCGACCCAGAACGAGGGGCGTGCGGCCAAGGGCGTGCGCGAGGTTCTGGAGCAGCAAAACTACACCGTGCGCGATCTCGGCGCGGCGACAGGCCTGGGCGTGGACGTCCCGGACGACGCGACAATCGTGCTCGTCCTCGGGCCGGAGCATGCGTTCTCGCCGGAAGAGGTGCTCTCGCTCGGGCGATACGCCGACCGGGGCGGAAAGCTCCTCCTCTGCCTCGACCCCGAGCCGAAGATCGAGCTCGCGCCGCTCGCCGACATCGTGGGTCTCACCGTCTCGCCGTCGGTGCTGGCCAACGACAAGGTCCACATGCGGCGGCGCTTCAACGACTCCGATCGCATCATTCTCGCAACCAACCGCTTCTCGTCGCACGCGTCCGTTTCGACGCTGAGCCGCGTCGCGTCCCGTCCCGTGTTCTTTCTCGGGGCGGCCGCGCTCGACAAGAAGACCGGGGCGGATTCCAGCGCTCAAGATCGACTTCGCCGTACGTGCGATGCCCGACACGTTCAACGACGACAACGGCAACTTCAAGCTCGACGGACCGCCCGAGAAGCGGAGCGCGTACGGCGTCGTGGCGGCTGTCTCGAAGAGCGTCGCTCCGCCCGCCGACGGCTCGAAGAAGCGGGCGGACGAGATGCGGGCGTTCGTGATCGGCGACGCCGACGCCGTGAGCGACGCGGCGCTCGGCAACGACGGGAACGTCCTGCTCCTGGCCGACGCCGTCCGGTGGCTCGGCGGCGAAGAGAGCTTCGCGGGTGCCGTCAGCACGCCGGAGGACGTGCGAATCGAGCACACGAAGCAGAAGGACATGATCTGGTTTTACGGGACGATCTTCGGCGCGCCGGCCCTGGTCCTGGGGAGCGGCCTGCTCTACAGCCGGCGCATCTCGAGGAAGTCGGCCCGAAAGGCGGCCGCGTGATGGGCCGCGGGGTCCTCGTTCACGTGCTCCTCCTCGCTCTCGCGGCGATTGCGTCCGTCTTCGTATGGACGAGGGAGAAGGCCCCGGTCGTCAGCGCCGGGGAAGTGACGGTGTGGAGCGCGCGTTCCGGCGACGTCGAGCACATCGCGTTCGAATCGAAGGGAAAGAAGGTCTCGCTCGACGCGCACAAGGACGCGCAGGGGCGCTGGTTCTCCGGTAGTTCCGAGGCGCCTGCGCCTCTGGCTGCCGACGCCGGGGCGCCCGCCCTGCCGCGCGTCGTGAGCTTCGTCTCCGTCGCGCAAGCCGAGAAGGTGACCGAGGCGCTCGCGCCGCTCAAGGCGCTCCGCGAGATCGGCAAGATCGGCGACGATCGCGCCGCGGAGTTCGGGTTGAAGGAGCCCGACGGGACGCTCTCGGTGACCATCTCCGGGAAAGAGCACAAGCTCACCGTCGGCGCCCACACGCCGGGCGGAGGCGACCGCTACGTCCGCGACGAGGCGTCGGGCGCCGTATTCGCCGTGAAGGGCGACGCGACGCGCGATCTCGAATCGGGCGAAGGAACGCTGAGCGAGCGCGAACCGCATGCGTTCAAGGACGCCGACATCGAGTCGATCCGCGTGCTCGGCCGCGGCAAATCGCGAGAGGTCCTGAGGCGCGGCCCGACATCCAAGCGCATCTGGGCGGACCCCTCGGATCCGGAGAGAGCCGACGAGACAGTCTCCAACTGGGTCGCCAAGGTCGATCGCCTGAGACCTACCGAGTACCTCGCTGCGCAGCCGAGCGCTCCGGAGCCCGTGGTGCGCATCGAATACAAGGTGAAAGGCGTACAGGGGGCGTTCCTCGAGATCGCCAAGGTGCCGGCGACGCCGACACCCGGGGCCGCGGCCAACCCGACCGCCCCGACCCCCACCTCGGACTTCCTGCTGCGGACCGAGCACACCCGCCAGTGGGCGAAGGTTTACGGTCCGGTGGGCGAGCAAGTAGAGCAGGACCTCGCGAGCGTGGTTCGCTGAGAGACGCCTCGCCCGCTCATTGAAGCGCGTGAACGAGCGCGGCGACGACACCGAGCACGACCGCGACCGTGCCCAGCGCCAGGAGCAGCGCGCGGCGGCGAGACTGCGCGGGAGGCGACGCGGAAGCGGGGCGCCTCGATCGCACGCGCGCCGAACTGGGCGCGGCGGCGCCCTCGTCGGCCCAGAACGTGGACGGGGCCTTCAGCGGCTCGAGTCGACCGCTGTCCGTCGGGCGCGCTCGCCTCGGCGACCCAGGCTGCTTGGCGCGCACGATCCTGGGAGAAGAGCTCCTTCATCACGTCGGCCACGACGCCGGGGTTCACGGCCCCACCGGCGAACGCGTCGAGCTCGGCCCCAAGCGCGGCCGCGCTCGCGTACCGGCTTTCCCGGTCGCGGGCGAGCGCGGTGCACACGATGCGCGCGAGCTCGGGAGGGTAGCCGGCGACGATCTTGGTGGGATGGGGGACATCGGCCGCGTGCACCCGCCGCAGCGTCTCGACTTCGTCCGAGTGCTTGAAGAGCCGCCGGTCGCAGCTGAGCTCCCACAAGGTGGTACCGAGGGCGAACACGTCCGTTCTCCGGTCGACCGCGGCTCCAATCGCCTGCTCCGGCGACATGTACGCGACCTTGCCCTTGATGACGCCCGCGGCGGTCTTCGAGGCGCGGTTGGCGGCCTTCGCGAGCCCGAAGTCGATGACCTTCACCGCGCCTTCGTAGGTCACGAAGATGTTCGTGGCGTTGACGTCCCTGTGCACGATGTCGGCCGAGCGTCCGTCCTCGCCGACGAGCTCGTGCGCGTAGTGCAGGGCGTCGGCCACACGAGCCCCCAGCCACGCGATCATGTCGTAACGAAGGCGCACACCGCGCGCACGACAGGCCTCCCACACGGCCCAGAGCGACTGCCCGTAGAGGAGCTCCATGACGATGAACGCGTGGCCGGCGTCGTCGCGGCCGAGCTCGTGGTACCGGACGATGTTGGGGTGGCGCAGGCGCGAGACGATCTTCGCCTCGTCGAGCAGCATCGTCAGAAAATCGCCGCTGCGCGCGAATTCCTCCCGGATCATCTTGATGGCGACGACCTCGCCGTCGTCGCGCGAGGCGACGTAGACCGCCGCCATGCCGCCGTCGGCAATTTTCGCCCGAACGTCGTAGCGGCCGAGGCGGGAGGGGGCCGGGCTTCGTTTTTCTGCGCTCACAGCCATGCGCACGCTACCAAAGGGCAAGCCCCCCTCAACCGTCGTACCATCGCCGGCCCCATGAACCCCATACGACTCATCGTCCGTCCCGCGGTCGTGGCCTCGCTTGCCAGCGCGATGGCGGCGAGTGCTGCCGCTCTTCCTGCATGCAAGGACCAGGCGAAGGAGAGCGCCACGCGAGCCGCACACGACACAGCCACGCTCGTGGCCCTCGTCGACAAGGACCTCGCGGAGGTCGAGCGAGGAATGCCCGAGGGGGCCAAGCATCTGGCGGCGCTCGTCTCCGGCGGAGCCGATCCGAAGCAAGACGTGGCCGGCGTGCGCAAGGCCTTGCTGCGCGTGCGGCGGGACGTCGTGGACCTGGGCATCGCCAAGTCGACCTTTTTCGCCCTGGCCGACGTCACGGGCGTCGCGATCCGCAACGACCTCGAGGAGGACGTCATGGCGGGGCAAAACCTCTTTTCGATCTTTCCCGCCCTCGCGCGGGCCAAGGGCGGCTACATCGCGACGACGGGGAGCTTCCCGGGCGCGCCCGGCAAGAGCGGCCCCGACGAGGACTGGGTGGCCGCGGTGCCGGTCAAGCGGGACGATGGTTCCACGGGGGCGGTGTTCGTGACGGGCTGGACGTACCGGTACTTTGCGCGCCACCTGCAGGAGTCGCTGAAGGACCGGCTCGTGGACGAAGCGAAGGCGTCCGGCAACGAGGGCAAGTTGCCCATCTTCTACGTCGCCGTCTTCGACAGGTCGGGCGTTTACGCGGCGCCGCTGACGCCTCAAGTCGACGAGCAGGCGCTGGCCGGGCTCGACCTCGTCGCGAAAACGGCCGCCGGCGAGGCGCAGGGTACGGCGGCCCTCACCGATCGACCTTTCGGCTGGGCGGCAGCGCGAACGCCCAAGCTCGCCCCGGACACCGGCGTCGTCGTTTTGCGCAGCGAGCTGTGAGCGGGCGAAGTCCTCGCGGGAGCGCCGCTCACTCCGCCAATCGACCGAAGCGGTGAATTCCCCAGCCGAGGGCGGCCCATCCGACGAGGACCACGACGCCGCCGACCATCTGCTGCGTGTGCGCCCGCTCCGCACCGCTCGTGCCGACGATCGGAGCCGTCCCGGCTATCGCCAGACCGACCGCCGTGAGCACGGCGCCCGTCGCAAGCGCCGCCGCAGCGCGTCGTGCAGGGGTCACGGCCATCCCTCGTGCTGAGCGCGCCGCAAGATGTCGCGCGTCGCCAGCTCGAGCTTCTTCTCGGCCGCGATGCTCGTCGCGGTGTGGGCTTCGCCCGAAAGGTCGTCCTGCATGTAGTCCGCCGCAAAGAGGAGCGCCGCATGCACGTCGTCGTCGTCGCCATTGCCCCGAACGACGATGATCGCGTCGGGGTCCCGGCGCCGCGGCAGGCTGTCACCCAGCTTGTCGGCGTCTTGCCACGTGATGTAGGCAATCCCGAACCGCTTCTCCTTGGCGGCGACGTCCAACCGCAGCTCCGCGTCGTTGGGGCCGAACCGGATGATCCGGTTTCTCACGGGCTCGAGCCCCAGCTCGCGAAAGACCCGCGCCATGACGGAGACCGCGTGCGGCTCGTCGATGGGGCGCAACACCGGGGGCGTCCGGGACGGTTCTCCCCCGCAACCGACGCCAGGCGCGCCCCAGAGTGCGGCGAGGGACAGCAGGGCGACCCTTCCGAACACCGCCCCAGACGCTAGCCGATGACCCTTGCTACCGCTAGTTTCTGCTCATGCCGCGCTTTGGCGCCATTGACGTAGGCTCGAATGCGCTCCGGCTTCGCGTCGTCGAGGCCTCCGCGCCTCGGGCGGCGTCGCACCTCACGGGCGGCTCGGCCGAGAGGAACGCTCAGCTCGCGCTGCTCGCCAGCGACGAGGAGCCGTGGCGGGACCTCGCGACGCTGCGCTCCCCGGTTCGCCTCGGGGCGGAAGTCTTCCTTTCGGGCCGCCTGGCTCCCGCGTCCATCGGTCAGGCGTGCGCTGCGCTGCGCGAGTTCAAGGCCGAGATGGACCGGCTGAAGGTCGATGCCTACCGGGCCATCGCGACGAGCGCCGTGCGCGAGGCCAAGAACGGCGCGACCCTCGTCGAGCGCGCGAGGCGCGAGGCGGGGATCGAGCTCGAAACGATCGAGGGCATCGAGGAGGCTCGCCTCATCCAGCTCGCGGTCACCCGCCGGGTGCCGGTGGGCGAAAAGCGCGCGCTGCTCGTGGACGTCGGGGGCGGTTCGACCGAGCTCACGCTGCTCGACAAGGGCGCGACGGCGTTCACGATGTCGCTGCCCCTCGGCACCGTCCGCTTGCTCGAGGCGTACCTGAAGGGCGCGAAGACGGTCGATCGCGCCCGCGAACGGCTGCTGGAGGAGGCGATCAATCGCGCGCTGAGCGAGGCCCTTCCCCAGCTGGGCAAGGTCGACGTTCTGGTCGGCACCGGCGGCAACGTCGACACCCTCCTCGACATATGTCCGGTCAAGGGAGGCGGACGCGCGCATCGACGTACATGCCACGCGTTCGCTCTTCAAGAAGATGTGCGCGATGTCCAACGGCGAGCGCCGCGACGCCTACCAGCTGCGACCCGACCGCGCGGACACCATCGTCCCCGCGACCTCCATCTTTCTTCGACTCGCCAAGAAGCTCGAGCTCGGCAGCATCTTGGCCCCGGGCGTCGGCCTCGCGGCCGGCGTGCTCGAAGAGCTCGTGGACAAGTTCTTCCACGTGTGGGACGCCGCCGGCGAGGCCGAGCGCGTGCTCGACGCCTGCGCGCGGCTCGGGCGCCACTACCACTTCGACGAGGCGCACGCGCGCCAGGTCTCACGCTTCGCCACGCAGCTGTTCGACGACCTTCAGGCCGTGCACGCGTTCGGCATTCGCGATCGAATGCTCTTGCGCGCGGCTGCCGTCCTGCACGACATCGGCGATTACATTCACTACTCGGGTCACCACAAACACAGCTACTACCTCATCCAGAACGCCGACATCATGGGCCTGACGCCGGAAGAGCGGGCGATCGTCGCGAACCTCGCCCGCTATCACCGCAAGGGCCCGCCCGATCCGAGCCATCCGAATTTCCGCGATCTCGTCGAAGGAGGCCCGCGGCAAGGTTCGCGGACTCGCGGCCATCTTGCGCCTGGCAGACGCCCTCGATCGAGAGCACAAGCAGAAGATCGAGAGCGTTCGCGCGGCGATCGACCGGGCCGCGGGACACGTCACGCTCTTCCTCCGCGGCAGCGACGATCGCGAGCTCGAGGAGTGGACGGTCGGGGCGAAGGCGTCGCTGTGGCGCGACGAGTACGACCTGGACGTCGTCATCGCGAAGGCGGAGGTTACGTGACGTCACCGCAGAGCCCTAGCGGCCGGAGCGGCGCTCGCGATGTGCTCCTGCGCTCTCGGCCGTGTGCCCGATCCGCACGCCGCCGCTGCCGCGTACGTGAACGCGGCCGCTCGCGGCGACGCCGACGCGCTCTACGCGATGATGACGGCCGGATCGCGCCAGGCGCGGAGCCGGGGCGACGTCGAGAGGATGATCTCTTCGGAGCGGGGCGAGCTCGCCGAGCAGGCCAAAGATCTCTCGCGCGGCGGACGTTCGTGTCGAAGCCACCGCGCGCCTGCGGTACGCCGACGGCGAGGAGGCCGCGCTCGAGCTGCGCGAGGGTCGCTACTGGGTCACGGCCGCCGGAGCGCTTCCCGGCGGCGCGCGAACGCCCGAAGAGGCCCTCGAGCAGCTCCGCCGCGTGCTCGCCCGTCGCAGCTACGCGGGACTGATGCGCGTGCTATCACCCGCGACCCGCGCCGCCGTGGAGAACGACCTGCGCTCGCTGGTGGACGGGCTCGCCGAACCGGCGACGCTCTCGGTGCAGGTGACCGGAGAAAACGCGGTCGTGCCCGATTCCCGGCGGTCACCAGGTGAAGCTGAAACGAGACGGCGGGGTCTGGCGCGTCGACGACTTCGACTGAGCAAGCATGAGCACACGATGTCTCGCAACGCTGGTGATCGTGCTGGCGGCAGTTCTCTGGATGCTGGCGCCGCGGCCCGCGCACGCCTTCGGCGACGTGGGCGCGTTCGACCCTCGCGTCCTCTTGACGGGCGACCAGACCGGGCCCCGCCCGGGCCACGGCGCCGGCGCGATGGTCGTGGGAGCTCGTACAACGCACGAGCGCTCCGGCCCGACTGCGTCCCAGCGTCGTACGGGCCGACGACGCCGCGATCGTCGACGCGCCGTTTCTCTACTGGAGCGGCGACGCCGAGGTCGCGCCGCTGACCGGGCGCCGAGATCGGCGGGCTCCGCCGCTTCTTCGCGCTGGGAGGGGTACTCCTCGTCGACGACGCAGCCGCGGGAGACCGAGGCGAGGCGAGCGCGTTCGGAAGAGGGGCGCGACGCGAGATCGCGCGCGTGCTGCCCGACAGCACGCCGGTCGCCATCGGCCCCGATCACGTGGTGTTTCGAACGTTCTACTTGCTCCGGCGCCCCGAGGGCCGTGTCCAGGGGCCCGCGACGCTCGATGCCATCCTGCGCGGCGGGCAGGCGCAGGTGATCTTCAGCGAGCACGACCTCGGGGGCGCGCTGGCCCGAAGCGCCTCGGGAATATGGGAGCACGCGGCGGTGCCTGGTGGCGACGTCCAGCGCGAACGAGCTATTCGCCTGGCCGTGAACATCGCCATGTACGTCCTCTGCTCCAACTACAAGGACGACCAGGTGCATGCGCCGTTTCTCATGCGCCGGCGGGTCCTCAACGCGCCATGAGGGCGGGCTGACATGCCGTCGACGCACCTCGGACCCTCCGGCGATCTCGCGCCCTGGGCCACGTGGCTCGCGCTCGCCCTGGCCACGGCGAGCCTCGTGCTTCTCGCCGTCGAGATGCGTCGCCGCGAGCGTGCCGGGGGGGTCATCGCGGCAACCGGTCTGGTCGCGGTCGTCGCCCTCGTGGCGGCCGTCCTGCGGCCTGCTCGTGTGACGGCTCGCGAGAGCGTCATCGGTGCGCGCGTCGTCGTACTCGCGGACGCGTCGCGATCAATGGCCCTCGAACAGGAGGGCGGGCCGCGCTGGGCCGCGCGCGACCGGGCCATCGCCGCCATCACGAAGGCGACACCCAACGTGCGACTCGCCGTCCTCGGGTTCGGGATCCGGTCCGCCGGCGCCGCTCACCGTGGCAGCAGGCGGCACGGGAGGTGAGCTGACGGCGCGCGACGCGCACAGCGCGCTCGGCGAGGCGCTGCGTGCGCTGGCCTCGTCGGCCGAGGAGCGCCCTGCCGCGGTGGTCGTCGTCAGTGACGGACGTCTCGACGACCCGCCGGAGGAGACCTCGGACGCGACCCTCGAGGCGCTCGGTTCGACTCTGCACGTCCCCATTCACGCGATCGCGACCACACGCGACGCTCCAGCCGACGCGAGCGTACGCCGCGTGAGCGCCGCCGGAGCCGCGGTAGCTCACGTGCCGCTGCCGCTTCGAGTCGAGGTCGGTTGCGCCGGAGCCGTGGCATGCGACGCGGTGAACGTCTCGGCGCGCGAGCTCCGGGACGACGGACCTCCGACCGTGCTCGCGTCGGGCGTCGCTCACGTGAAAGACGGAAAGGCGTCGCTCGATCTGACCATCACGCTGGAGCGCGCCGGCTCGCGTATCGTCGAAGTCGCGATCACCCCACCGCCCGAGGATCGCATCCCCGAGAACGATCGGCGCCTCGTGACGTTCGACGTCGCGCGAGAGAGAGTCCGCGTCCTGCACGTCGCAGGGCGGCCCACCAACGACGTACGCGCGCTGCGCCAGTGGCTGAAGAGCGACGCCTCCGTCGACGTGGTCGCGTTCTTCATTCTGCGCACGCCGGCCGACGACGCGCGTGCTTCGCAGAACGAGCTCGCTCTCATTCCGTTCCCCGTCGACGAGCTGTTCAGCGAGCACCTGCCGAGCTTCGACGCCATCGTCCTTCAGGACTTCGACGCGCAACCATACGGCCTGGAGAAGTACCTCCCGAACGTGGAGCGCTACGTACGAAGCGGAGGCGGCCTGGTGATGGTCGGGGGACAAAACTCGTTCGTCGCGGGCGGCTATGCGGGTACGCCGCTCGCGTCCGTCCTGCCGGTAGGGCTCGACGGGAGCGCGGGAGCGACGAGCGCGGACACCTCGGCGTTCGTCCCGGACTGGACCGCCGAGGGCCGGACGGCTCCGCTGCTGGGCCCCCTGCGAGACGTCATCGGCGACGATCTGCCGCAGATGCCCGGGGCGAACGTGCTGGGAGACCTGCGGACCGGCGCCGTTGCGCTGTGGTCGCATCCCTCGCGCACGACCAGGAGCGGAGCGAAGATGCCCGTCCTCGCCATCGGTGAAGAGGGGGACGGACGCACGGTAGCCCTCGGTGTGGACGGCGCCTGGTCGCTCAAGTTCTCGGCGCTCGGCGCGCGCAACGGCAGGACGGGGCCACGGCGCGCTCTGGGATGGGCTGCTCGGGTGGCTGATGCGCGACCCGCGGTTCGAGCCTGCGCAGATGGAGATCGCGGGAGGCTGCACCGCGGGGCTGCCGTCGGTCTTGCGCGTTCGCACCCTTCCCTCGGCGGATGGGCCCACCGACCAGAAGCTCGTGCTCGACGTCGTGCGGATCGACGATCGCGGACCGCCGGTCCACATCGAAAGGCCGCGACCGTCCGACTCGTCGTCGGTCGACCTCACCCTCCCGCCGCTGCCCGCGGGCGGGTACGCCGCTCGCCTGCGCGTCGCCGGCGGCGCGACCACGCGGCACGACTTCGCCTGCGAGGCTGGAGGCGACGAGTGGGCCGACTCTCGCCCGGACCCGATACGCCTCGAGCGTCTGGCGCACGCCAACGGCGGAACCTTCGCGTTCGCGACGGAAGCCGCCGAGCTGAAGCTGCCCAAGCCCACCATCGTGAGCGCCGAGCGACGCGTTACGCCCCTGGCTCCTCCGTGGGTGTGGACACTCGCGGCCGCGACGCTGCTCGGCGTTCACTGGGTCGCGCGCCGGCGCAGCGGCCTCGCCTAGTCGACGGAAGCGTTCGGCACGACCGGTAGGTTTTGGCTAAGGTGTCGTGCGTGAGGTTGCGCCTCGTCCCGGTGCTCGCGGTCTCGCTCGCGGCAGCTTCGCCCGCGCGCGCGATCGTCTGGCCCGACGTGGCCGAACGCATCGAGCACGACCTGACTGCGGCCGACCCGGCGGTGCGGCGTGCGGCCGCCCGCGACCTGGCGACGCTGGGCACCGCACGCGGCGCGCCGCTCGCGCTCGGGGCCCTCGGAGACCCGGACGCAGACGTCCGACTCGCGGCAGCCGACGCCGCGGTGCACCTGCGCGCTGCGGGAGCGACGGACGTCGTGGCGGCCTGGCTCAACGCGCCCGACGCACGCCTGCGCCGCAAGGCGTGCGAGGTCGCGCGCGCGCTTCCGAGTCCGCGTGCCGTCGCGCCCCTGGCTCGTACCCTGGGCGATCCGGACGCTGACGTGCGCCTGGCGGCGGCAGACGCGCTGGGCCATCAGGCGTCGGGCGACGCCGTGCCGCCGCTGCTCGGACGCCTGGACGATCCCGCTCCCGTGGTGCGCATCCAGATCATCGCCGCGCTCGCGCGCCTCGGAGACGTCCGTGCCGTCGTCCCGCTGGTCGGCAAGGTGCAGGACTCGTCGCCCGAGGTTCGCGAGGCGGTCTCGCGCGCTCTCGGCGATCTCGGCGATGCGCGCGCGTCTTCCGCCTTGGTCCTCGCGCTGCGCGACACCAACCTCGACGTGCGGCGCGATACGCTCGCCTCCTTGGGGCGCATGCGCGCGGCGGACGCCGTCGACGCGATCGCCCCCTTCGCTCAGGATCGTACGCCCTCGCTGCGCGCGGCGGCCGTCTCGGCGCTCGGGCGCATCGCCTCCCCCGAGGCCGTGCGCGTCCTCGTCGAGTCGCTCGGAACCGGTGACGACGCGGGCGCGACGCTGGAGCGAACTCCCCTGCGCGACGCGCTCGTGGCCGCCGGAGTCACGGCGATTCCGTCGCTGCGCGCCGTGCTCGAGGGCTCCCCCTCGGCTGCCGCCGGGGCCAGCGCGGCCTGGGTGCTCGGCGAGCTGCATGCCCATTCGGAAGCCGCGAGCGTGGTCGCGGCGATGCGCCGCGGGACCCTTCCGACCTCGGCGGCTCTTCACGCGCTCACGGGCGCGGGCACCGCTGCCGAGGTGCCGGTCGTGCTCGAATTCGTCGCCGATGCCAGTCCCGCCGTCCGTGCCGAGGCCCTCGGCGCCGCGGCAGCGCTCCTCGACCCGGACCACCCCGACGGACGCGCCGTCGAGCCCCTCGCTGCCGTGCTGCGCGACGCGCGCCCCTCCGCCGCCGAGCGCACTCGCATCGCGCGGCTGCTGGGCCGAACGGGCGCTCCGCGCGCGGCGCCGCTGCTCGTCGAGCTGCTGCACGCGCGGGAGCCGACCCTCCGCCTCGCGGCCATCGATGCGCTCGGCACGCTCGGACCCGCCACGCCGGGGTCGGCGATGGCCGGCGCTCCGCCTTCAGCTCCGACCAACCCCGGGACCGTCGTGGACGACGCCCTGCTCGAAGTGCTCGCCTCGCCGGACGCCACCGTGCGGCTCCACGCCGCCGTGGCTCTCGGCGAGTCCGGCGGCGCGCACGCGCGGGACGCTCTCATGGCGCAGCTCGACGGAGGAGACGAGGTCGACCGCGCCGCCGTCCTCACAGCGCTGGGAGGGATCCTCACTCGCACTCCGAGCGAGAGCGCGATCGCCAAGCTGGGGCAGGCGCTGCAGCTTGCCGCGGGACCTGAGCGCGACGCCATCATCGAGGCGCTCGGCCGCGCGGCGCTGCCCTCGGCGCTCAGGGCGCTCGACGGGCTCGCCCGCTCCGACGAACCCGCGGACCGCCAGGCCGTCGCCGTGCTGCTGCCGGCGCACGTCGACGACGCGCAGAGCTCGAGCGCGCGGGCGACGGCGCGCACGCTCCTCGGGGACGCCGACGCCGCGGTCCGGGCGCAGGCCGCCTGGTCGCTGGGCGTCCTCGGGGATGCGACGGACATCCCGCGTCTGGAGACCATCGCGCAGGGGAAGCTCGGGGCGTCCGCGTCCTCTTCCCGGAGCGCCTCGAGCCCGGGTGCGGACGCGCAGTGCAACGCGGCCGCCGCCGTCGGACGGATCGCGGCCCGCCTGCACGCCACCGAGGTCGCGGCACACGCTCTCTGTCCGCTGATCGGGCATGCGATGAGCGCGCCGGCCTGTGTGCGCGCGAACGCCATGGCGGGGCTCGCGCTCGCGGGCGCCCGGTGCGCCGACGGCGCCGCCGGGCGTTACGAGCTCGCAGAGGATCCCAGCGAAGACGCGCGAGCCGCCGCGGCGCTGCTCCTCGCTCGTGCCCCCGGTCCAGACGACTCCCGCGCGCTCGACCGCTGCGCCCGCCGAGACCCGTCGAGCCTAGTGGCGACCCGGTGCCGTACGCGCACGCCGAACCCCGCGCGAACGCACGGAACTCTCGTCTATGTCATCGCCGACGGGGCCACCGCGCCACGGCCGGCTTCCGCCTACGCGGTCCTCATGTCCGACGGCACGCTTCACGTCGGCACGACCGACCGTCGCGGCGCGGTGTTCGACCCCGTGGCTCCCGAGGGAGAGCTCTCCCTGCGCAAGCCGAGTGCGCTATCACGGTAGGGACCCGAGCCCCACCAAGGGCCGCGTCAGCCTCCCCCGCCGGCGTCGGACGGCGCAGGGCACATCGTGTCGGGGACCTGGTCGGAGACGGGCGGCAGACTTTGGAGAAACTCGAGAATCGCCTGAGCCGTGCCGGCGTCCATCGGCGTACCCGGGCGAATGCCGCCGTCCGCCGTCGTGAGCGCGTGGCCCCAGCGCGGCATCGACGGGCACAGCATGCCCCCGTCTTCGGAGGTGCCGTTGAGGATCGCCTGCTGTAGCTGGCTGTCGGTCCAGCAGCCGATGCCGGTGGTCGGATCGGGCGTGAGGTTCGGCGGGAAGATCGTCCCCGAGTCGCCGAGGCCCGTCTTGTTCCCCGACAGGACGATGCCGTTGCCGGCGTCGTCGATCGTCATCGACTTCTCTTGATGGCAGCTCCAGCACTTGTAGACCTTCCAAACCTGCTCCATGCCGGCAGCGACTGACGCCTCGTCCAGCGCGGCATCGTAAGGGGCGCACGAGGGTGAACCCTCGGAGGGCGAGTCCGTCGACGTCGACGCATCGCCTCCCGAGGACGTCTCGCCGTCCGTGCCCGTGTCGTTCGCCGCGGCGTCGCCCGACCCCGTGTCGTTCGTCGTGGCGTCGGGCGTCGAGCTATCGGCGGTCGACGAATCCGGCTGGTTGGTGTTGCTGGTGTCGTCTCCGCACGCCACCGCGAGGAGCGCCGTAGACGTCGCCCCGACCAGACCCAGCGCCAGCCATCTGCTGCTGTTCATTTTCCGTCCTCCGAGAGCAGAAGGGACTCTCCATCCCAGGCGGCGCGACCGTAGTCGTGCGTGCTGGATGGGTCAATCCTGCGCGCGTGCTGCGCGCAGCGCGCCCCAGACCGCTACCTCAGGTACGTCGCGCCGCAGACGTCGTCTTCCCAAATCTCCACGGCGTGAACGCGCGCGCGACCGTCGTCCAGCTTTGCCGCGAGCCGGTCCGCGAGGAAGCGTGCCACGTTCTCGCGCGTCGGATTCACGTCGCCGAAAGGCTCGACGTCGTTGATGAAGGCTCCGTCGTAGGGGGCGACCAGCGCGCGCAGCTCGGCGGTGAGCAAGCCGAAGTCGACCACCCACCCGGTCGCGTCGAGCTGCGCCGCCCGCACGATGGCCCGGATTCGCCAGCGGTGCTCGTGCAGGGCCCCCTCCTTGCGGGCGCCTCCCGACACGATCCAGACCTGGTGCCGGGCGGTCACGCGGACCGCCGCGGAGATTTCCCACATCGTGAGGGGCCCTCTAGCACGAAATGACGTAGCCTGCTTTTGCGTGCCTCGTTCCTCCCGGTCCTCTCGCCTGAAGATGGCGTCACCCGAGTCGCTCGAGGCGATCCTCGACCGCGCCGGAGAGAGCCGCTTCGCGCGCACGCACACGCCCGTCCCGCAAAAGTTGTGGCGAGAGGCGCTCGGGCCGCGCATCGCCGAGCGCTCGCACCCGATTTCCCTTCAGGACGGCGTGCTCCTCTTGCGGGTGCCCAGCAGCGTGTGGGCTCACGAGCTGTCGCTCCTCTCGGACACCGTGTGCGAGAGACTGCGCGAGCGGGGCGTGCGCGTGCGCGAGCTGCGGTTCCGCGTGGCAGCCCTCCCCGCGGTCGATCGCCCACCCGAGCGGCGTGTGCTGCGAACGGTGCCGGCAGGACGCCCGCTGCCGCCGGAGCTCGTGGGGGCCCTCGGCACGGTCATCGACCACGACCTCCGCGCCGCCATCGCCAAGGCCGCCGCCGCCAACCTCGCGTGGCAGGCCATGACTCGCGCGAACGAGGACCGCGGGCACGCGCCGGTCAGCGAAGCGCTGCGAGCCGCTCGAGCCCCTCGATCCGCTGGAGCAGAAAGCGCTCCGCCGGACCGAGCATCGCCTGCTTCTCGCGCAGCTGATTCAGGTACTGGCGCAGGCGCACGACGTCGATGGCGTTGACCTTGCGGAACGCGTTGTAAAGCTCGTCCACGACGGCCGCCGGACATGGCCGGCCCTGCGCATCGTAAAGCTCGATCACGTAGTCGGCCCACGCGCCTTTGGTCGTCGCCGTCGCGAGCTTCGCTGCGAACCGCGCGGCCACGTCCACGAGCGGCGCGGAGAGGCGTTTTCCGGCGCGGCTGGCCTCGACCACATCGGCCAGCGCGCTCGCGAGCAACCGCTCGGCCTCGTCCGCCCGCCCCATGGCCAGCGCCTTCTCCGCCACGCTCCCCAGCAGATTGAAGGCCCCCGCCCTGCGCATCATGCTCGGCTCGTCGCCGTCGCCGGGCGGGGTCGCGCGAGGGCCCCGGGACTCCGCCGGGGACGGGGGTCCCGGTGGCGCGGACGTCGTGCGCTCGCGCACCGGGTCCGACGACGTCGGCACCTTGGGAAGCGTGCGTTTGCCGGCCGACGGGTTCGCCGTCTCGCGCCCACCGCTGTCGCGGCCGAGCAGGAGCGTCAGCTCTTGAGAGCCGATGACCACCTTGTCGCCCGCGTGCAGCGGCGTCTTGCCCGTGATGCGCTGGCCGTTGACGCTCACGCCGTTGCGGCTCTGAAGGTCCTCGACGGTGACGCCGTCCCTCGAGACGACGAGCAGCGCGTGGCGGCGCGAGACGAGCGGGTCGTCGAGCGAGAGCTGGCACCCGGCGCTCCGACCTACCGCGAATTGGCCCTCGTTCAACTCGAGGTCGTGGTGAAGGTACCGCAGGCGGAAACGCATGGGGGACCGGCTCAGGCTCCGCCGTTCGGTCGGTTGCTTACCCTCGCCATGGAGTCCGGCTTAGAGCTTTACCTTTTCGCCGCGCACGCAGGCAAGTCGGCTGCCCAGGCCGCGGCAAAACAATGGCCGGCGCCGCGAAGGGCCTGCGACCACCGAGCGCGGAGCCTACGACGGTCCCGGCCACTCGCCGGTAATCTCGGTCCCGTGGCCGGCGCCGTCGTCGAGCAGGCGGCGCATCTGTTCGAGCCTGGCGAGGGCTTCCACGTCTCCGCTGGTCGCGCTGAACGTGGTGCGGTGCAGCTGGTCGATGAGCCCGACGAGCGATGCGCGAACGGTGCCTGCGTGTTTGCCCACCACCTCCCAGAGGCGCTCCACCACCTCGAGGGGCGGGACGCGCGCCGTTCGCCGGTAGACGTCGAAGATCCACAGCCCCCAGCTGGGGTCGTTCGTGGCCAGCGTCGTCGCCGCAGCCTTCGAAGCCAGCGCCGCGAGCGCCTTCGGGTCCACGGCCCCGCCCGCCGTCACGACCTCCTCGATTTGCGCGATCGCGCGGCGGACGATGCGCTCGGCATCTGCGACGCGCCCGAGCGTGAACGCTCTCTCGATCGCCTCCACCAGGAGCTGCACGTTCCACGCGGTCTGGTTCTCGGTCCCGAAGCTCCCGCTCAGCGTCGACTCGTCGGTCTGTTCGGTCGCCTCGCAGTTCGGGCAGGCAATCATCTCGCGGGGGTATGGCAGGCGGCAATGAGCGCAGAGGCGCAGCACGCCCGTCGTCTTCGAATGCGTCTTGCCCGCCGGGTCGACGCGACAGAACACGAAGTCCTGCGTGCCGATCCGCACCCGGTCGCCGTCGCGCAGGCGCGTGGGCGCGTGCACCGCGACCCCGTTGACGCGTACCCCGTTGCGGCTGCCCAGGTCCTCTACGAAGCCGCCATCGTCGTCGATGACAATGCGCGCGTGCTGGCGGGAGACGAGGGGATCCTCGATTGTGAGGTTGCAATCGAGGCTACGCCCGATCACCGTCACGCCCCGCGGCAGATCGAACTCCTGAAGGAGAAACCTGAGCCGATAGCGCCCCACGAGCTCCTCTCCGAGCGAGACGCGGAAACCTGCCCGCGCTCGCCACTACCCCCGAATATTGAACTATAACCGCGCTCATCGAGAAAGGCGACGCAAACGCGGCCGTAGGGGCGCCTCTCCTTCACGCACATGCGCGCCGCACGCGCCGGGACTAGGGCGGGGTGGGAGACGAGCTTCTTGCCTCCGAGGCTCTCCTTCCTCCGTCGGGCAGGCTCCCCACGCGCCATCCTTTGCCGTGAGCGCCCTAAGCGCTTGCAGGGCCATGGGGCGGCAGATAAGCGTTAGCGTCAGAGTAAGAGGAACGGCGCCGACCCCGTGGACGAGAACATGAAGGAGCAGATCGCGAAGATTTGTCGCGAGGTCCTCGCGCCGCTCGTGAGAGCAGACGGCGGCGAGCTATTTCTCGTCCGTTTCGATGGGGACGACGTTCACATTCACCTGGCCGGCGCGTGCGCTGGGTGCCCCGGAGCGTCGCTCACGAGCGACAAGGTCATTCTCCCGGCGCTGCGTACGGCACTACCCAAGGTGCGCGTCGTCCTCTCCACCGGAGTGAGGATCCCCGAGGGCTCGCAGAGGCTCGGGTAGAGAGGTCAGGGCGACGAGGTCAGGGCGCCTTGGCGCGCTTGGTGCCGGCGTCGGGGGCGCCGCCGCTGCGGGCGGCGTTCGGATCGGTGACTCCGCCGTGGGTGACGGCGGCAATCGCAGGATCGATCGCGAAGGGATCGACCGGCTTGTTCGAGCGCAGCGAAGAGAGATTCTGGAGCGTGCTCTTGTCTTCCAGGACCAGACCGACCAGGTGCTCGCCGGAGCGATCGAGCGCGCGAAGGTGGTCCGTCCGGTCTTGCCAATCCACTTCCGTGCGTTCGAGGCCCTGGGCCGCGTTCGCGGCGCGAATGCGCCCCGCGATACCGAGGACGGTGTTCAGCTTCGTAATCGCGTCCTGATAGCTTGCGCCGAGCCTGCCGCCGGTCTTCAGCGGAACTTCGTCGTAGACCTTCCAGAGCCTGTCTCGGATGTAGAAGAAATAGCGGGTCCGGCCGTCCTTGAAGAGGCGCTGCACCGACTCGTCGTTCTTGTACGTGTACTCCGAGTGTATCGCCGTCACGTCGTAGCCCGTCGGCGAGTCGCCGAGAAACTTGGTCAGGCTGCGCTCGAAGTTCGTCTTGCGCGTGTCGCGATCCGCCTCGAGCGCCTGCATCTCGACCCCCGGCTGCAAGACCTGGATCTTGGACGCGTACTCGCGGTCGAACAGGCCGCCGATCTTGTTATAGACGTCGGTCACTTCGGTGTGCGACATGCCCCAGCGAATTTCTTTTTCGATGATGCCCGCGAGCGTCGGCACCGTGGGGGCGTCGGCTGCCTGCGCCGAGGCGGCGGCGGCGACGGCGACCACTCCGCCGGCCGAGGCGAGCGTGGCGGAAGCGAGCAGCAAGGCAGCGATGGCAGCGCTTTTCATGGGGTTCCGCTCCGGTTAGGCGTGCGCGCACGGTAGCACACGGCCTTCGCCGCCCACCACCTGCTGTTGGACGCAGCGCGGCGTTCCGAGCTACACATTCAGGCGATGCCGTGTATGGCCGCGCGCCCCGCTCGTCGCACCCTGGCGGCGACCCCCGCAGCGGGCCTGGCGCTCCTTGTCGCGCTTCTCGCGCCGGCGGCCTGCGGCGGCGCGGCGGGCACACCCGAGCACCCGGTGCGGCCGCTCCCTCCGTATGCCGGTCATGCTGTCGAGCTCTTCGACGACGCGATCGAGCCGACAGCCATCCGAGGCTTTCAGCTGAGCGTCCCGGACGACCCGAATGCGAACCTGCCGCGCAGCGACAACCTGCTCCGCGAGAGAACGCAGGTCGGCGACGCCGTGGTGCGCGCGCGCGTCACGACGGTCACCGCCAAGGACGAAGACCGGGGCCGCACCTGGCACCTCGGCCTGCACACGCTCCAGCGGCTGGCCGGCACAGGCCCGCTCGACAGCGACTTCACGCTCGAAGTGGGGATGACCGGAGCGTCTTCCGGAATCGTGCGAGCCTTCGAGAACCGCTTGATTGGTCAGACGTTTATCGCGTTCGTCCGCGAGTTCAGCCGGCCCGCGAACGAAACGGAGCTGCACTTTCACCTCGCGCCCGACGCCAAGGACGAGTCAGACGCCGTCAGCGCCGCGGCGCTTCTCGACCGCGTCCGCTAGCGCGGTGCGCCCGGCGAGACGAGGCGAGATGCGCTCGGGCATGCTAAGGCGAAAGGACCCGTGACCGTCGAGATCAAGAGCCCCAAAGAGATTGAGCTGATGCGCACCGTCTGCCGCCTCGCGGCCGAGACGCTGCTGGTCGTAGGCGACAAGATCCGGGTCGGAATGACTACGCACGACATCGACCGCATCGTGCACGAGCACACGCTGAGCCAGGGCGCGCGCCCCGCGCCCCTCAACTACAAGGGCTTCCCGAAGAGCGTCTGCACGAGCGTCAACGAGGTCGTGTGCCACGGCATTCCCGACGGCACCGTCCTCAAGAACGGCGACATCGTGAACATCGACGTGACGCACGTTTATCAGGGCTTCCACGGCGACACGAGCGCGACGTTCTACGTCGGTTCGCCCCGCCCCGAGACGCGGCACGTGGTCGAGGTGGCGCGACGGGCCCTGGAGGTCGGCATCGCCGAAGTGCGCGACGGCGCGCGGCTGGGCGACATCGGCGGCGCGATTCAGGAATACGTCGAAGGCGAGGGCTGCAGCGTCGTGCGCGACTTCGTCGGGCACGGCATCGGGCGCAAGTTCCACGACGCGCCGCAGGTGAAGCACTATGGCAAGCGCGGCACCGGCGACCGCCTGCGGACGGGAATGACGTTCACCATCGAGCCGATGGTGAACCTCGGCGGCTGGGAAGTGAAGGTGGACCCGGACGACAAGTGGACGGTTCGCACCGCCGACGGCAGCCTCAGCGCGCAGTTCGAGCACACCGTGCTCGTCACGCGCGAGGGGGTCGAAGTGCTGACGGCGCGCGATCGTGCGCTGCGCAACAGCGAGAACGTCGCGGCGCTATTTGTCGCATAGGTCGCGCGAGCTCGCGTGACGCCACCCGAGCGCGCGTGAGCCCGGTCGCCAACGTGTGGCGGCGGGCTGGTGAGGACCCGTCTTTCCGAGAGCTTGCAGCGCAGCCGACTCGTCGGCCCGTGCGGTGCAATCCGGACGCGGCATGCGCTTTCCCTATTTCGCTCTTTGGGCCGTGGCCGCCTGCTCGCTGGGCGCGTGCGGGAATCCCGACTCTCCCGTCCTCGTAGCCGACGCGTCGTCCCTGCCGGACCCGTCGCTGGCCGACTCGTCGCGGTTACCCGACTCGGCGACCTCGGCGGAGCCATGGTCGGTGCCCAGCTCATCGCCGCCGGCCGATGCTTCGTGGCCGGATGATGCTCTGCCCCTCGCCTCGATGGCGCAGCGCGCGGTGCCGGATGGCTCCGCGCCGGTCGACGGCGGACGCCCACTCGCCGCCGGCTGCACGGGGGCGTCGCCCACCTTCTCGGGCGACGTCGTCCCGATTCTTCGCAATTGCTCGGCAGGCGCGATTTGCCACGGAAGCTCGTTCGATTACGCCGGCCTGGTGAACGCCCCGACGCAGCGGGACATGTGCAGTCCACCGAGGATTCTCGTCTCGCCGGGGGATCTCGGGGGGAGCTATCTCCTGAACAAGCTTCGGGGGATGGGCATGTGCTCCGGGGAGCAGATGCCGCTGGGAGGATCGGTGACTTCGGGGCAGATTCAGGCGATCGCGGATTGGATCTGCGTCGGAGCGCCGAACGATTGAGCGCGGAGCGATCACTGCCTGTCGTACTTCTCGAACGATTCGAGGTTCATCGACCACGGCAGAGCGGAGTCGCACCAGGTCTGGCGGCGCGGCCGTAGCTGGTGGCGCTGGCGAAGGGCTCCCAAGCGAAGGGAGTACGTCGTCGGGCCCTCGGGCGCCGCAGCGTAGACGGGCGAGCCGCATGTCGGACAGAACGCGTGCGCGCGCTTCGTTCCACTATCGGCTGTCTTGACGTACACCGTCGGCCTGCCGTGAAGCACGAAGGTCTCGGCGGGGGCGCGAACCGTGACCCGGAACGCAGTTCCCGTGAGGGCTTGGCAGTCGGTGCAGTGGCATATGCCGACTGCCGTCTCGTCGACATCTGCCTCGTGGGTAATCGCACCGCAATGGCATCTTCCGTCGACTTTCATGCGCGTGACCTTACGCCACGCCGGGTGCGAGGGGAGCTATCTGCGCGAGCTCTCTCTCGCGTGCAGCATCTCCGCCGCCGCGCGCTTCGCCGCCTCGCCCACCTTGATGCCCCCGATCATGCGCGCAATCTCGTCCACGCGCTCCGCCGGCGACAGCCGCCGCACGTGCGTGTGCGTTCTCCCCCGCGACTCGGTCTTGTCCACGACGAAGTGCGTGTCGGCGAGGGCCGCGATCTGCGGCAAGTGCGTGATGCACACGACCTGGCGGTAACGCGCGATGTCCGCGATCGCGCGACCGATCACCTCGGCCACCGCGCCCCCGACCCCCGCGTCGACCTCGTCGAACACGTAGGTGCCCGCGGGGCCGTTCTCCGCGAGCACGCGCTTGAGCGCGAGGAGCGCCCGAGATAGTTCGCCGCCGCTGGCGATCTTGCGCAGCTGGCGCGGCTCCTCGCCGCGGTTGGGCGCGATGAGAAACTCGACGCGATCGATGCCGGTGCGGGTTAGTCGCGCGCCGTCCACGAGGAGCGCGTCGTTCGCGGCCGCGGCGGGCGTCACCTCGACGACGACGCGGGCGCGCCCCATGCCGAGCTGCGAGAGCTCGCGGCCGATGGCGTCGGCCAGCTTCTCGGCGGCACCCCGCCGCTTGCGCGAGAGCGACCGGGACGCGGCGGCCGCCTCCGCGACGCGACGCGCCTTCTCCGCCTCGAGCTGAGCGAGCCGCTCGGAGGTGCTCGCGAGCGATTCGAGCTCGCGAGCCAGCGTGCCGCGATATAGGAGGAGATCGCCCGTCGTGGGCCCGTGCTTGCGCAGGAGCTTCTGCAAGCGGAAGGACCGCTCCTCGACCTCGGTGAGCCGCTCGGGGCTCGACTCGATCGCCTCCGCGTATCGGGCTAGCGCCCGGGCGGCGTCGCCGAGCTCCGCGCGCGCCGACTCGAGCGTTCGTGCCAGCGGCGCGAGCGAGCCGTCGAGCGCGGCGGCCTGGTCGAGGTCCGTCGACAGGCGCGCGAGCTCGTCGCAGATGGCACCGTCGCCCTCGTACAGGCGCTCGGCCGCGCGTTGCGTCGCGGCCTTGAGCTTTTCGGCGTGCCGCAGGCGCGCGCGCTCGTGCTCGAGCTCCGCCTCCTCGCCCTCGCGGGGGTCCACCTCGTCGATTTCGCGCAGCTGCCAGCGGAGAAAATCCTCGCGCTCGGTGCGCCCGCGCTCCTGAGCCGCAGCCGCCTCGAGCTCGCGCGCGACTTCGGCCAGCCCTTCGACGAGCAACCCGACGCGGGCCCGCTCGGGTTCGAGGCCCCCGAAGGCGTCCAGGTACTCCACGTGCGTTGCGGGGTCGGTCAGGCTGACGCTCTCGTGCTGGGAGGCGATGTCGCACAGGTCGGCCGCGAGCTCGGCGAGCTGCGTCGCGGTGCAGAGGCGCCCGTTGGCGTACGCCCGGCTCCGCGTCTCCCCCGTCCGGCCCGACGCCGCTCCCCCTCCCGACTGAACGACCCGGCGTAACACCAGTTGCGGCTCGGCTGGCGTGCCCGCCGCGCCAGAATCGCGGTCGAGGCCCCCGACCTCGCGCACCGGGACGATGCCCGCCGCCTCGACCTTGGCCAGGGCAGCCGGCGCCAGGTCGAACAGCGCCTCGACCTCCGCCTCCTCGGTCCCGGTGCGGATCAGCTCCGGGCGTGCCCGGCCGCCGAGGACCAGCGACAACGCATCGACAACCATGGACTTTCCGGCGCCCGTCTCGCCGGTGACCACGTTGAATCCGGGCGCGAGCTCCAGCACCAGCTTCTCGATGAGGGCCACATTGCGGACCGTGAGTTGGGCAAGCACGCGGCCCGGGCGTACGCTGCCGGAGGCCGGTGCGCAAGCGGGCCTTGACTCGGCTCTTGCGACTTCATTAGCCTGGTCGCCTCCGAGCCCCAGAGCGTACCCCAAAAGACGAGCCATATCGGGCAAGTAGCCGCCTGCAAGCCTCGGCGAGAGCAGCCCGTCCCAGATGTCCACCTCAGGCGCGATGCCCTCTCGAACTACCGCGAAAAAGAAGAACGCGGCACCGCCGCCCGAGCCGCCCCCCCGGTTAAGGTCCTCTCCGTCGAGGAGCGAACGGCCTATCTCGAGGACCGCCTCAAGACGGCGTCGGGCGACGTCCAGGCGAAGTACCGCGACGATCTCGACGCGAGCTGGATCGCCCACGACAGCGCGCTCGAGGGCGTCGTGTACACGTTACCCGAGCTACGCACAGCCATCGGTGCTCCTGACCTCACCGTGGCCTTCGACTCGAGCATGCAGCCGGTCGTCGAGGAGATCCGCCGGCATCGCGAGGCGCTCAACTTCATCCGCGAGTACGCGATGAAGCGCCGCCAGCCGCTCACGCTGGACGTCGTCAAGCGCATCTACTGCATCCTTCATCCGGAGGACGGCGACATCAAGACCGTCAAGTACCGGAAGGACATCCCGCAGCATCGCCTGTATTTCCACGAGTACGCGCCGCCCGACAAGATCGCGTACAAGCTCCGCCAGGTCGTCGACTGGGTAAACGAGCCCGAGACGCGCCGCACGCGGACACCGGTGCGCGTCGCCTCGCGCGCGCACTACGACCTTCTTCGCATCTTCCCCTTCGCCACCGACAGCGGCAAGGTCGCGCGGCTGGTCATGAACCTGCTTCTCCTTCGCAGCGGCTACCCGCCGGCCATCATCCATTCGACGGAACGGCAGCGCTACTACGACTCGCTGAAGGGCTCGAGCGCGACCATGTACACGATCGTGCAAGACGCGATGGAAAACAGCCTCGCGTCTATCGAGAAGCTCCTCGACTTGTACGACATCAAGCCAAAGCGCTAAGCCTTCGAGCGTCTGCCATGCTCGCCAAGCGAGTGATTCCGTGTCTTGACATGCAGGGGGGGCGCGTCGTCAAGGGCGTGCGCTTCGTCGGCCTGCGCGACGCGGGCGACCCGGTGGAGTGCGCGCGCCGTTACGACGGCGAGGGAGCCGACGAGATCACGCTGCTCGACATCGGCGCCTCGCACGAGGAGCGCGCGACGCTCCTCGACGTGGTCGCACGGACCGCCGAGGCGACGTTCGTACCGCTCACGGTGGGCGGCGGTGTGCGCACGGAAGACGACGTACGCGCGCTGCTCGGGGCGGGCGCCGACAAGGTGAGCATGAACACGGCGGCGGTGAAGGACCCGCAGCTCATCCGGCGTTGCAGCGACGCGTGGGGCGCGCAGGCGATCGTGGTCGCCATCGACGCCAAGGCTCGCGCCGGCGGCGCCGGCTGGGAGGTGTTCGTGCGCGGCGGGCGGGCGCCGACGGGCCTGGACGCCGTCGCGTGGGCAGCGGAGGCGGTGCGCCTGGGCGCGGGCGAGGTGCTGCTGACCAGCATGGATCGGGACGGCACGCTCGCCGGGTACGATCTCGCGTTGACGCGCGCGGTGTCGGATGCCGTCCCCGTGCCGGTCATCGCGAGCGGGGGCGTGGGCACGCTCGAGCACCTGCGCGCGGGGCTGGTCGAGGGGCATGCGAGCGCCGTGCTGGCGGCGAGCATCTTCCACGACGGGACGCATTCGATCGGCGATGCGAAAGCCTTTCTGGCGAACGCGCGCGTTCCGGTGCGGCCGCTGGACGGTAACGGCGGGCGCAACGGACCGGGAGGGCGGGGAGGCCGCGCGGCATGAGCGCGACGGCGCTGGATTCGTCCGTGACTCTCGACGAGGTTTTCACCGTCGTGGCCACGAAGCGTGTGCCGCTCGCGCCGGAGCTCGCCGGGTACCTCGCGCTCGAGCTGGCGGAGCACGCCGATCCGAGCGGAGGAGACGTCGACCCCAAGAGCGTGTACGTCGGCGAGGAGGGAACCGTCGCGCTCGTGAAGCCCAGGCGCGAAGAGCCCTGCGGCAGCGCCGAGGCTTCAATCCGCGCCGCGCTCGCCCGCTTGCTCGACGCGAGCGGGTCGCAGACGCCGGCTCTCGCTGCCGCGAGCAAGCGCAAGAGCGGCTCCGGGCTGGGCGCGCTGGCCGACGAGCTCGAGGCCGCGCTCATCCCGGTGAACCGAGCGGCGGCCCGCCGGGCGCTCGCGCGCCTCGCGCGTGAAGTCAAGCGAGTCACCCTGGGTGTGGGCAGGGCCGCGCTGCCCTCGACGAGCGACGCGGCGCCGTCGTCGCGCCGTGCATCGTCTCCGGGAACGCCCGCACCACCGCGAGCCCTCGGGCCTGCCCCCCTGGTGCCGCCCTCCCCGCCTCGCGCGGCAGACGGCGAGGACCAGAGCGCGCAGCCCGAGCGCGGCGAGCGCGCCGTGGGCACGGGCGAGCCCTTCGGGTCCGACGAGGAGCCGACGACGACGCGCAAGGCGGTGCCCGAAGAGGTGATGCGCAAGGCGACCCCCCAGCCGCCCAGCGTGGACCGGCGCCCGGTCGGCCCAATCCCGGCTTCGACAGGCGAGGACGAGCCGCCCTCCACCGTCCAGTTTCGGCCCTCGGAGCCATCGCCGTCGCAGACCGACATCGATTCGCTCATCGCGAACTTCGGCGTGTCGGGGGGCGCAGCGCCGGCTACGAGCGAGCTCAAGGCCATCGCCGGGCTGGAACCGACGCCCCCCCCGCCGCCACCCGCAACCCTGCCCAAGACGCCCCGAGAAAGGGCGACCCGCGCCCGCGCCCCCGGGCGGAGCGACGAGGCGTTCTTCGACCCGCGACTGCTCCCGACCGAGCCGTCCAAGCTGCGGCAGCGGGCATCGCTGCCGAGCGCGCCACGTAGGAAGTCCGGCGGCTCGCGGTTCGTCCTCGCGCTGGGCCTCGTCGCCGTCGCGGCGGGAACGTTCGCCGTCTGGCGGCTGCGGCCGAGCGCCGCCGTCGAACCGGCGCCCGAGCCCTCCTTGCCCAGCGCGAGGGCGCTCGTCAGCGCGCCTGCCGCCTGCCGCGGCACGCTCGTCGTCACCGACGTGCCGGCGCGCGCCGAGGTGCTGCTGCGAGAGGGGCAGGCACCGGTCGACGTCGAGCACATGCCCATGGGTGCCCGCCTCGAGTTCGTCGCGACGGCCGAAGGCTTTGCGCCCAAGCGCGTCGTGGTGCCGGCCGACGCCACGTGGGACGCGACGCCCGAGGGCAAGCCTCGCCTGGAGCTGGCGGTGCAGCTGGACAAGTCGCACGGGCGTCCCGGCACGAGCAATCCCTGGCCGGCGAGCGAGCCCGGAAGTACCGTCGGCGGCAAGGGCGCCCCCGGAACCGTACACGTCGTGGCCACGCCCCGCGGCGCCGAGGTCTGGCTGCTCGCGGGCATGGGCCCGGAGACCCGCGTCGAGCAGGTCTCGTGCAACGAAGACGTCGACGTTCTCCTCGCCGGGCCCGGACCCTTTCGCAAGCGCCTACACGTCACCCCCAGCGATTTCGTCGCGGGCGAGGCCCCCCCCTCACCGGGGGTAGCGCGCGTCAGCGCAAGATGAGTATTCTGACGGGGGGCCATGCACGACCAGGATCTCGCCATCGTCAAAGCGCTCGTCCCCGTGGCGTGGGCCGACGGCGCCTTCGCCCAGCAAGAGCGAGAGATGCTCGACGCGCTGCTCGACGCCTACCGGGCTACCGACAAGGAGCGCGAGATCCTTCACGAGTACGCCGAGCAGCGGCGAACGCTCGACGACATCGACCTGCAGGAGCTCTCTGCGGACGACCGGCGCGTCCTTCTGCAGCATGCGGTGCTGTTGACGTTCGCCGACGGCGCCCAGACGGGCGACGAGGTCGAGCTCTTGAAGGCGCTGGCCCGCAAGCTGCGCATCGCGGAAGACGAGTCGGCCGCGTTGATGGCAGCGGGCGCCGAGCGCGCTCGGAAGTACCTTCACCTCATCTGACGCGCGTTCGCGCGCTCTCGCGCGCCGGAATCGACTCTATCTCCTTGAGAAGGGCGGTGGGGCTGAAGGGCTTCGTGTAGTACGCCGTCGCTCCGGCCTCGAGCGCGGTCTGCTTGGACGCTGCGTCGGTCAGAGCGCTGATGACGATGATGGGTACCGCGCGGGTCGCGAGGCTCTCGCGCAGCTTCGCGCACACGGCGAAGCCGTCGAAGGTGCCCGCCAGGTGCAGGTCGAGGAGGATGGCGTCGGGCGGGCATGCGAGGGCGCTGTCGATGCCCTTGGCTCCGCTCGAGACCGCCTCCACGAGGTGACCGCGAGCCGAGACGAGCGTCTCGATCATGTGCCGGATGGAGTCGGAGTCCTCGACGATGAGGATGCGCATCAGCGTGGGAAGGTGACGGTCACCCGCACCCCGCCTCCTCGGCGGCCCTCCTCGCGACTCTCGCCTCTCTGGTTCGGCAGCGGGGCGTCTCCCATTTCCAGACGCGCGCCTTGCGCGGCTGCGATCTCAGCGGCCACGAAGAGCGCGACGCTGCTCGGGCGACCGAACGTTCCCGGCTCGACTTCGAGCGACAGGAGCGCGCGGCGCGCGCCGGCGGGCAAGGCGGTGCCCGCGTCGTCGACGACGACGCGCGCGCCGAGACCGTCTTCGCCGGCCGCCGTGGCGGTCAAGGAAACCGCTGACCCGCGCGGGGTGGCGACGATGGCGTGGGCGACGAGCTCGCGGATCAGCACGCCCGCGGCGCGCGGCGCCACGCGAGCCAGCACCCGCGATTCCGCCGGGACGATCTGAACACGGACGACGACCCCCGCGCGGGCAGCGCGCGGCTCGAGCGCCCTCACCTCCGCGTGCACGATCCTCGGCGATATCGATCTCGCGCTGCGGCTCGTGCGGATCCGTCTCGCCGACGGCGGCCAGCTCGGCCACGAACTCCTGCACGGCGAGGAGCCGGCGCCGGATGCCCTCGAAGCGCTCGTCCAGCGGAGCGGCCGACTCCAGGTCCGGGTTGCTCTTGCGCATGGGCGGCAGCACCGCGGTTCGTAGCTCGGCGAGCTCGCGGCCGACGGGCGAGAGCATGGCACGCAGCGCGGAAGCTATGCCCCCGGAGAACCGCGAGACGGTCCCGTGTCGATCGGTGGCGGGAGAGATGGGCGGCGGGTAGCTCGATTGCGCGACCGCTTGCTCGTCGCCGGCAGCCCACACCGCCGCGAGCTCCCGCGCGTACGCCTCGCCCTGGCGCCTCGCCTCGTCCAGCTCCTTGCGCAGCTTCTCGACGTCTTCGCGGGCCTCCACCCCCTCGGCCGGGAGGCCCAGCACCTCGGTGCTCCCTTCGAGCTCGTAGTGCCCTCCGTAGCGGATGGCCATTCGGGCGAGCCAGGCCCTCTCCGCGTCTGCCGTGGGCGACGCGTCGGGGCCCAGGACCACGCCGACGAGCACTTCGTCCTCCGCCCGGCGGATGGTCACCGCGCTCCCGCTGCCGCTTCCGTGACCGAGCATCACGTGGAGCATGCGGCGAAGCTCGGCCTCGTCTCCGAAGACCTCGGTGCCGCTGCCCGGTTCGATCGAGACGCGCGCCTCGGGAGCGACCTCCCAGAGCAGCGACGCCAGGTCGATTCGCCCGCGCCGGCCGCGCACGCTCACGGGCCTGTTGTGCAGATTCGAGAGCATCTTCATCGCGTCGTCGAGCGCCGACAGCGTGGCGTCCACTCCGCTCGAGTCCGCGCCGGGAGGCGGCGGGGCCTGGGTGAGAGCCGTCACGCCCTTGCGTAACCTCTCGGCGGCGCCCTGGGCTTCCTGCGTGAGCAGCCAGCCGAGCTCTTGCCGCGTGAGCTTGCCCCTCGACATCGCGGGGAAGGATGCCAGAAGCGCAGCGCCGGGTCACTGGCTCCGAAGGTGGGCGCTTGCCATACCGTCACACCGAAGTCAGGAGCGGGTCGCGGCCGCCTTGCCTGCCGAGGCCGAAGCCGGGCCGCGCGCGAGCTGCCCCGGCCCCGCGGACTTGGCGGCACCGGTGGCCCACGCGCGCTCGTCGCCGAGCGCCAGCCAGGTGACAGGCACCTTGGCCGAGCCCGCGACGACGGTCGTCGCCTGCCGCTCCGGCCAGTGAGACGGGGGCGGGAGCACGATGGTCGCCTGCCCCCGCAGCGCGCGGACGGCCGAGGCGTCGACGCGCAGGGCGGCGATGCCGACGGCGCTCAGCAGCGCCACGAGGGAGCCGGGGATGTAGGCCGCGAGGACCGCGCGCACGGAGTCCGCAATGTCCGGCGCTCGCAGCGCCAGGTCGCGTACCTCGTCCAGGCTCGCGCACACGACCGCCATTCCCGCGTGACCGTTGGTGACCGCCTGGCCGCTGGCGTGAGGCTGCGCGAGTGCGGCGCGCTCCACGAGCGCGAGCGTCTGCGCGGTTTTCCACGCCGGGAAGACGCTCCGCCGCTCGGCGCCGTCCGCTCCGTCTGCGAGCGTCCGCGCACGCGCGAGCTCCGGGCGCCGCGACGTACCCGCAAGCGACTCGCCACGCTCCGCCTTGCGGGCGACGAGTACGTCGTCGGTGGGGAGAGCGCGCGGAACCGTGACGCGCACCGGTCGCTTGAACGACCGCGGATCCCCCAGCTCCCCCGTGGCCACGGCAAACGCGAGCGTCTCGGCGGAAGCGACGAGAGGCGACCGAGGCCGGCCTGGACGCGGTTCTGGATCGCAGGTCTGGATCGCGACGCCCGCTCGCGGCGGCCCGTAGAGCTCTCCCGATACGACGCGCGCGTCCGGCTCGATCAGACGGGCGCCCGTCGCGATGAGAATCCGTCAGCGCCCCGGCGGCGGCGAGCACTTCGAGCATTTGGCGAGACGGAACGGCCAAGAGGAAGTCCACGCGTGAGGGCACACGCTTGCTCTTGAGGAGCGTCGCGGCCGCGAGCAAATCGCGGAGCGTGGCCCCGGAGTCGCCGCCCAGCAGCACCTGGGACACCGCGGCGCCGGCGAGGTCTCGCACGGCCCGCACCTGCCCCTGGTCGTCGAGAACCAAGGGATCGACGGCGCCGAGGTCGACGTTCACCGTCTCCTCCGTGTGCGCGTCGGCGTCCGAGAAGAGCGCGCGGTGCGCCTTCGAGCGGCGCTGGTCGCGCAAGAACACTTCCGTCCGCTCGTCGCTCACGAAGAGGGCGGCGGCCGCACCGAGCTGCGGCGCCAGCGCAGCGAGGACCCCTCGTTCGCCGACCGAGAGCCAGCGAACACTCGGGCCCGCGAACTCGAGAACGACCGGCGCGCCGCGGTTCTCCTCCACACGGCGGACGATCTCGTCCAGCCCGCTCCGCAAGAGCTCGAGCGCGACGTCGCGCGCGCAGACGAACGGACGCAAACGCCCGCTGAGGAGGACCTGCACGCTTACGGGCATGCGCACGGCCACCGAGCCCTGAGCCAGCGCCTGGGCGAGCGACGCCGTGGGGACGACGAGCGTGAGCATGCCGATGCCGCCGACGCCCGCGAGCCGGGGCTCGTCGGTCACGCAGAGCCGCGCAGGACTGGCGAAGCGCTCCAGATGCACCGGCGCCGGGAAGCCCACCCCCGCCCGCGCCACCAGCACGCCGTGGCCGAGCATCTCCCCGGCAGCGAACGAGGGTGCGCCGTCGTCGCTCGGGCTACCGTCGCCACGTGAAGCAGCGCAATCGCCGGAGCTGATGCAGCGTCCGTCGTACGCAACGGCGACTTCAGCCGGCGCTCTCTTCATTCCCGCGGCGAGCGCCTGTCCCAGCACGCGCATGGGCGCTCGCACGAGCACGACCTGGTCGACTTCGACGGTGAGCGGCTCTCCGGCGTCCGCGGTCGCGGTGGGATCGCCCGAACGCGCGGCGAGAACCTTTTGAGTCATCGTGCGGGGAGGATCGCCGGCTCGTGCGCGCATGGTTTCTTGGTTTCCCCCGAGCCCGCCCTTCGACGAAACCGCGCGGGCGCGCGAAGGTAGACTGGCGGGTCCAGCAGGGTCAAGGGAGGGGCAGGTCGACGCTCCTTCGGCGTCGCCACGCAGCTCGGAAACGGCAGGGTCCGCGCGAAGACACACGGCCATCGGCGGCGCGTGATACTCTCTTTGCTGCGAGGGAAATATGTTCCGAGACGCGCTTCGCGAGATCGTCGACAAGATCGAGGGCGGCGTCGCCGGCCTCATCATGGACTCTGAAGGAATCGCGGTCGAATCGTACACGCGAGGCGATGCGCCGTTCGACATCACGACGATCGGCATCGAGTTCGGGGTCGTCCTCGGCTCCATCAAACGCGCGGCGGAGTCGCTCGAAGCGGGCAAGGCGCACGAGGTCGCCATCGGGACTGACCGCGTCGTGACCCTCATTCGAACACTCGGCGAAACCTATTTCCTGGCGATCGCGATGCGGCCCGACGGCAACCTCGGCAAGGGCCGTTACCTCATGCGTACGGCCGCGCCGAGGCTCATCGCCGAGCTGGGATGAGCCTCAAGGTCCTCTGCATTTCCGGCCCCAACCTCCAGCTCCTGGGCACACGCGAGCCGGAGGTCTACGGGCGCGAAGCGCTCGGCGAGATCCACACGCGGTTGCAGGCGCGCGCCCGCTCGCTCGGCGCGGAGGTCGAAGCGCGTCAGACCAACCACGAGGGGACGATCGTCGACTGGATTGGCAGCGCGCCGACGGACGGGTTCGCCGGGCTCCTGCTCAACCCGGGGGCTTACACGCATACGTCCCTCGCGATCTACGACGCCCTTCGCGCCGTCGGCCTGCCGTGCATCGAGATTCACCTGTCGAATCCCGACGCGCGCGAGGCCTTCCGCCGCCGCTCTCGCGTCGCGCCGGCGTGCGTCGGGCGCGTCGCCGGCTTCGGGGCAGACAGCTACGAGCTCGGCCTGGAGGGGCTCGTCAAGTGGCTCGGGCGGCGTTCGCCTCCCTGAGAAAAACGCTTCGCGCCGACGGCCTGCATGCGACGCGTGAGGTGCACTAGTCCTTCCCAGATGGATGGGTTCGGGCCTAAGGTGCGGCCCCCACCCCCCAACCTCTGCCCATGAGCCTAGACCTCGACAAGCTTCGCGCACTGTTCGATCTGTTGGCCGAAAAAGACGTCGCCGAGTTCGAGCACGAAGAAGACGGCACGCGTCTGCGCATCGCGCGCGGCGCGCGCGTTTCGCTCTCCGCGACGGCGCCGGCCGTGCTCACGTCCTCGCCGATCGCACATTCGATCGCACCCGGGACCTCACCCGCGGGCGACGGATCCGACTCGGCCGCTCCGAGCGGTGACTTCGTCGACGTGACCAGCCCGTTCGTCGGCAGCTTCTACCGCTCGCCCTCGCCCGACGCTCCGACTTTCGTCGAGGTCGGGTCCGTCGTGCGCGCCGGCCAGACGATCTGCATCATCGAGGCCATGAAGCTCATGAACGAGATCGAGGCCGAAAGCGCCGGGACGGTGGTCGAGATTTTCGCTCAAAACGGCAAGAGCGTAGAATACGGACAGAAGCTTTTTCGCATCAAGAAGGCGTGAGAACCCTCACGCCTTCTCCCTCCTCGGCCTCCTCTCTCGCCCATAACGTCACTCGCCATGTTCAAGAAGATCCTCATCGCCAACCGCGGCGAGATTGCGCTGCGCGTCCTCCGCGCCTGCCGTGAGCTGGGTGTGAAGACCGTCGCGGTGCACTCGGAGGCGGACGCTCGGGCCCTTCACGTGCGCTTCGCCGACGAGGCGGTGTGCATCGGGCCGGCTCCCGCGATGAAGAGCTACCTCAACGTACCGGCGATCATCAGCGCAGCGGAGATCACCGCGGCCGACGCGATTCACCCGGGCTACGGCTTTCTCTCGGAGAACGCCGAGTTCGCCCGCATCTGCGGCAAGTGCGGGATCACGTTCATCGGGCCCACGCCCGAGGCCATGCGCGCGTGGGGCGACAAGGTGACGGCCCGCAAGAACGCGGCGAAGTTCGGGCTGCCCCTTCTGCCCGGCAGTCCGGTGCTCGAAAGCGCCGAGCACGCGGGCCGCGAGGCCAATCGAATCGGGTATCCCGTCATCTTGAAGGCGAGCGGCGGCGGCGGCGGGCGCGGCATGCGCGTCGTGCGCGCCGACGCGGAGATGCCGGACGCGTTTGCGAGCGCGCGCCGCGAGGCGGAGAGCGGGTTCAAGAACCCCGACGTGTACTGCGAGAAATACGTCGAGCGGCCGCGCCACATCGAGTTTCAGGCGTTCGCCGACAAGCGCGGCGGGGTGTGGACCTTCGGGGAACGAGAGTGCTCGCTGCAGCGCCGGCACCAGAAGGTCATCGAGGAGGCACCGAGCCCCGCGATGACGGCGAAGAAGCGACAAGAGGTGGCCGAAGTCATTCGCAAGGCGATCACCGAGACGGGGTATACGTCGCTCGGAACGCTCGAGTTCTTGATGGACGAGAATCAGGAACTCTATTTCCTCGAGATGAATACGCGCGTGCAGGTCGAGCACCCGGTGACCGAAATGGTCACCGGGCTCGATCTCGGTCTCGCTCCAGATTCGCGCGGCCGCCGGCGAGGCGATCGATCTACCGGACACGCGCCCGTGGAGCTTCCGCGGGCATGCCATCGAGTGCCGCATCAACGCCGAGGACCCCAAGACGTTCGCTCCCTGGCCCGGTCTCATCACGGAATGGCACCCGCCCGGCGGTACGGGGCTGCGTGTGGATTCGGGGGTGTACGGCGGCTGGAGGGTTCCTGCCGACTACGACTCGCTCCTGGCCAAGGTCATCGCGCACGCCCCCACGCGAGAGCAGGCCATCGTTCGAATGCGGCGCGCTCTGGACGAGTTCATCGTCGCGGGCATCCGCACGAACATCGAGATGCACAAGGCTCTCCTCCGGGACCACGAGGTCGTCGCGGGCACGATGACCACGCGGACGGTCGAGCGCGTCATCACGCGGGCGTAGTGTCCCGAGCCGGAGATTCCCACTCGGATGCAAGAGCGGGGGGCGAATGGGACGGTACACCAAACCGTCCCGGTTGAAGGCGCGCGCGATTGCGCGTAAAGCTGTCGCCTCTTGAGATCTGCGAGACACGCGCTTCGCGCGCTGTATTTCGGCCTGTCGGCCGCCGCCCTCGGAGCGGCAATCCCCGCGTCGGGCGGCTGCACCAACACGTCGACCGCCACCCTCTACACCCCCATCACCGGAATCGTCATCCGCTCGTCCGATCTGGTCGCCGGCCACGGGTGCGGCACGGGGCCCGACCAGGTGTACGCGTACGTCGCCGTGCTCGCCCATGCGGTATCGCCGGGGGTGCCGTACACGTCCATCGTGGTCCCCTGCTACACCGACGGAGTGCTGTCCAACCTGCAGCCCGCCATCGTGACGGACGACGCCGGCAACAGCTTCGACCTCCTCGACTACAAGCTCTACATCTTCGCCTATAACTCCCGGTCGTTTCCCGCGAGCCTCGCCTGCACCCCTCCGCAGTTGACAGGAAACTGCCCGGGGGACCAGCCGGACGCCAGCGCCAGAGCCGCGGCGGTCGACGGCGGCACCATCCTGCCGATCCACCCGCCCAACTGGACGACGACGTGCACGGCGATCGAGCAGCAGGGCATCCCGGTGCTCGCCGACTGCGAGCCCCTCGAGCCAGCGGCCGGAGCAAGCGGCGACGCCGGCGCGTTCGACGGCGGGATGACGGACGCCGGCGCAGCTGACTCCGGGGGGGCCGACGGCGCGGCCACCGACGGCGCGGCGAGCAACGCCGACGCGAGCGACGCGACCGACGCCGGCGGCGGCTGACCCCGCGGGAAGCACGAGCGGGCGCGCCTGCCGAGACGCGCCGCGCGCGTCGCGAACTGGCTGCGTTTCGAGCTGGCTGCCCTCCTGGCTGACTTTCAGGGGACCTGGCGGTAGAGCGCGCGCAGAACTAGAGTTGTTGGAGAATGAGGGGCAATCCGTCCGTGGCGTTGTCGTTTCCGCGACCGGGCCGTGGGCTCAAGGCGGTGCTCGTCGTCGTGCTGGCGTTCGGGCTCGTCAACGGCTTCCTCGCCGCGTGGGCTCCCGCGGTCGGAAGCGCGCTCTTCGGTGCCCTCGCGTGCGATTTCGAGAAGGTTCTGCACGGCCAGGTCTGGCGCCTGCTGAGCTCCGGGCTGCTCACCGACCCCGCGCGCTTCGGGGACCTCGTCGCGACACTGCTCGGCCTGTACTTCCTCGCGCCCGACCTCGAGACGCGCTGGGGAGACAAGCGACTGCTCCTCTTCCTGCTGGGCGCGGTGCTCGCCGGGAACTTGCTCGTGCTCGGCGTGGACGTCATCACTCCCGAGAGCGCCCTTGCGGCGCGCTTTCACCAGCCCACCGTGTACGGCTCCGTGGCCGCGATCTCGGCCATCGCCGTCGCCTGGTCGCGCGACAACGCAAACCTCGTCGTGCGCCTCTTCTTCGTCGTGCCCATGCGCGGCAGGTGGCTGCTGTGGCTCACCATCGGCTATGCCGTTCTGCAGCTCATCTTCCCGTCCGTTCTCTCCGAGGGCGTCGTCGCGCCGTTCGGCGGCGTCGCCGTCGGTTTGCTCTTCTCGGGTACCCCGTCGCTGGTTCGCACGCTTTACCTGAGGTCCAAGCTCCTCTTTCTGCGCCGGCGCACGCGCACGCTGACCGTGGCCGACGTGCTCGCGTCGCGGTCGCCGCGCAGGCCGCGACCCGGTGCGCCGCCCCTGCGCGTGGTCTCCGGTGGTGTCGACGACGCGCTCAAGAAGCACGAGCCGCCGAAGGACAAGCGCTACCTGAATTAGCCGTCGTCGCCTACAATCGGGCGCGCGTAGTGCACTGAAGCCATGTGGAGCCACCGTCACCTTCTGGGGATCGCGCAGCTCTCGCCCGAGGACATCCTGCACCTCCTGGAAGCGGCCGAGCGCTGGTTCGCGGTCCCTCGCGACGAAGCCAAGAACCGGAGGCTTTTGCAGGGTCGCACCATCGTCAACCTCTTCTTCGAGTCTTCCACTCGCACGCGCACTTCCTTCGAGGTTGCCGGCAAGCGCCTCGGAGCGGATGTCGTCAACGTGAGCCCGCAGACCTCGAGCGTGACCAAGGGCGAGACCCTCCTCGACACGGTGCGAAACCTCGAGGCGCTGCGCGCCGACGCCATCGTCCTACGTCACGCCGCGTCGGGCGCTCCGGCCTTCGTCGCGAATCGCACACGCACGAGCATCGTCAACGCCGGCGACGGCGCGCACGAGCATCCCACGCAGGCCCTCCTCGACGCCTTCATCATCCGCAGGCGCCGCGGCCGGTTCGCGGGGCTCGTCGTCGCGATCTGCGGCGACATCTTGCACTCGCGCGTGGCTCGTTCGAACGCGCTGCTCCTCGGCGCGCTGGGGGCCGAAGTCCGCCTGTGCGGTCCGCGAACGCTGATGCCGCGCTGCGCTGAGGGCCTGGGGCGCACGGTGCGTGTCTTCGATTGCATCGAGGACGCCGTCAGCGGGGCAGACGTCGTCATGGCTCTGCGAATCCAGAACGAGCGTCTGGCCAGCGCGATGCTGGCCAGCACCCGCGAGTACGCGCGCACCTTCGGACTCGACGCACGAGTGCTCGCGCGCGCGAAGCCGGATGCCATCGTCATGCACCCCGGTCCAATCAACCGGGGCGTGGAGATCGACCCGCGGATCGCAGACGGCGAACGAAGCGTCATCCTCGATCAGGTCGAGGCCGGCGTGGCCGTTCGAATGGCTGTCCTCGAGCAGCTCGTGCAGGCGGGCGATCGGCAGCGCGGCGCTCGTGCCTCCCCAGGCGACGCCGTCGGAGCCGCATGACGCGGGACGCGCCGCTCGGCGTGTTCGATTCGGGCCTCGGGGGGTTGACGGTGGTACGCGAGCTGCGCCGGGCGCTTCCGTCGGAGCAGATCGTGTACCTCGGCGACACGGCGCGCGTGCCCTACGGCACGAAGGGGGCGACCACGGTCATCAAGTACGCCCTATCGTGCGCCCAGCACCTCGCGGCCCGGGGCGTGAAGGCGATCGTCGTCGCGTGCAACACGGTGAGCGCGGTGGCGCCCGACCGTCTGCGCGTGGAGCTCGACATCCCCGTCTTGGGGGTCGTGGAGCCGGGGGCTCGCGCCGCCGTGGAGGCGACGCGGACGGGGCGAATCGGATTCCTCGCGACGGCGGGAACGATCGCGTCCGGCGCATACCCGCGCGCGATTGCGAGCCTCTCGACGCGCGCAGAGGTCATCGGCCAGGCGGCGCCGCTGCTCGTTCCGCTGGCCGAGGAGGGATGGACCGACGGCGAAGTGCCGCGTCTCGTGGTTCGGCGCTACCTGGAGCCTCTCGCGCGCGCCCGGGTCGACGTCGTGCTACTCGGATGCACCCACTATCCGCTGCTGCGCGAGATCCTCGAGGCGGAGGTGCGCGATCGCGTGGGCGACGACGTGGCCGTCGTCGACAGCGCCCGCGCCACGGCCGTCGAGGTGCGTTCGTTTCTGGAGAGCCGCGGGCTCACCCGGGCGAGAGGCGTCGGCGCCGCGCAGCTGCTCGTGACCGACGTTCCGAGCGCGTTCCGGGAGGTCGCGGCGCGGTTTCTCGGGAGCGAGATCGGCGACGTGGAGCAGGTCGACCTCTGAGCACTTCGGAAGGCGCAATCACGGGAGGCCGTCTTTCGCTCGGTCATGCCCCTGTCAGGGTCGCGTGCGGACATGGTCGAGGGGCATGCCCGAACGAAATCCGGCCTCCCGTCCTCGGCGAGCGCCGCGGGGCATCGATGCATGTGCGGAGTCGTGGACTGGTCGAGCGAGACGCTCCGCACGAGGCGAGCGGCCTCTCGAGTGCGTGACGACTCGGGCGGTTTCCCTCGCGGTGTCGAGCGTCGCGCAAGCCACACCGTGTGATGCGCCGTCGCCGCCGGCTTCCTCCGCGGCGTGCAGCTCGTCGCCTATGTACGGACCAGCTGACGCGCTGAGGCCCTGGCCCTGCGGAAACGCATGAAGAACGAGCCCGCCGCGGGAGGCGAATGCATGGCCGAGCGCTTCGGCGGCGCCGGACTTCCGACTCTCCCGCACTTCGTCGGCGTGGAATGGTATTACGGGAATGTCTATGAGACTCACGACGGTGTGACACCGATGAACTGGTGGAAGGCACTCCCCAACGCGCACTGACAGCCGTCCGCGGCTGCGAGACGCCTGCCGGTAGCGCCGTTTTCATGGATCTTAGTCGTCGTTGCGGGCGTCGATCCACGCAGCCGGCAGCAGCGCGTCGATGTCGCTGGCCGGGTGATCCTGCACGCGAGTCAGGACCTCCGTGAGGTACTCGAAGGAGTTGATCCCGCGTGCCTCACACGTCGCCACGAGCGAGTACAGGGCTCCCCGCGGCGCTCGCCGAGGACTGGAGGGCGGATTTCGCTCGGGCATGCCCCTCAACCGGGTCCTCACGCCACCCCGGACAAGGGCATGACCGAGCGAAAGACGGCCTCCCGTGATCGCGCCCCCTAAAGCGGGTCAGGCGACAAGGGTCCGACCCCATGCCCCGCATGCGTCGAAGCCCCGCGGCGCTCGCCGAGGACGGGAGGCCGGATTTCGTTCGGGCATGCCCCTCGACCATGTCCGCACGCGACCCTGACAGGGGCATGACCGAGCGAAAGACGGCCTCCCGTGATCGCGCCCCCCGAAGCGGGTCACGCGACCGCAGACGCTACTCCAGAACGCGGATGAGCCGCGGCGCCCCTGCGGCCACGTCGCTCTCGGCGATGGTGCGGAGCGCCCGCTGCACGTCGCGCTCGAGCGCCTCGTGCGTCAGCATCACGATCTCGACGGGAAGCCCGCTGGAGCCGGCGCCGCCCTCCTGGATCATCTGCTCGATGGAGACCGATGCGTCGCCGAGGGCGCCCGCCAGACGCGCCAGGACGCCGGGACGATCGTGCACCTGGAACCGCAGGTAGTAGCGCGTCCGGACGTCGCCGATCGGCAGCAGCGGGCGCGCTTGCATCTGGATGCCGCGCGTCGCGGTCCCCGCGAATCCGCTGAGGCGAGCGCGGGCGACGTCCAGCACGTCGGCCACCACGCTGACGGCGGTGGCCATGTCGCCCGCGCCGCGGCCCGACAGCAGGCAGGGGCCCAGCGCCCGACCCTCGAGCGCGATGGCATTCAGAACTCCCCCGACGTTGCCGAGCTGGGTGTCGCGCCGAACGAGCGCCGGGTGCACGCGCAGCTCGACCCCCTCGGGGTGATCTCGCCCGATGGCCAGGTGCTTGATGCCGAACCCGAAGCGCTCGGCGAACCGATGATCGACCGGAGCGATGCCACGGATCCCCTCGGTCGGGACCCGCCCGGCCTCGACGCGTGCTCCGAACGCCAGCATCGCCAACACGACCAGCTTGTGTGCGGCGTCGTGCCCGTCGATATCGAGGCTCGGATCCGCCTCGGCGTAGCCCTTGGCCTGCGCCTCGCGAACGGCCTCCTCGAGGCTCAGCCCCTCCCCGTGCATACGGCCCAGAACGTAGTTGCACGTTCCGTTGACGATGCCCTGCAAGCGGGTGACCCAGTCGCTCGCGAGCGCCTCACGAAGGACGCGAATGACCGGGATGCCGCCGCCGACCGACCCTTCGAAGGCGAGGTCGACGCTTTGCGCGATGGCCCGGTCGACGAGGGACGGACCGTGCATGGCCAGGAGCATCTTGTTCGCCGTCACCACGCTACGCTTCGTGTCGATCGCGCGCTCGACGTAGCTCCGGGCGGGGTCGACGCCGCCCATGACCTCGACGAAGACGTCAATCGATGCGTCGCCCAGGAGCGCCTCGGGATCGGTCGTCAGAAGCGAACGATCGAGCTCGGGCACTCTGCCCTTGTCGGGCGCGCGGACCAGCACCCGGGCGACCTCGATCGGCGCACCGACGCTCTGCGCCAGGTATTCGGCGTTCGCTCGGAGGAGCTGGATGACCCCACCCCCGACGGTGCCGCAGCCGAGCAAACCAACGCGTACGGTTCTCATGCGGGGCCGAGCACTTTACGCCGTTTCCTCTTCGCCGTCAGGCTCCGGGCGATTCGCCCGACGACCCCGTCAATTCGACGGGGGCGTGACCTGGGCGGCTTTTTCTTCTGGCTTCGGCTTCGGCATCTCCTCGAGAGCCGCCTCGAGCACCTGGTCCATCTTGCTGACGAACACGAACTCGAGGTCGTTTTTCACCTCGGCCGGGACCTCGTCGAGGTCGGCCTTGTTGCGCTCGGGAACGAGTACCCGCTTGATCCCGGCGCGGTGAGCGGCCAGGACCTTCTCCTTGAGCCCGCCGATGGGCAGCACGCGGCCGCGCAGCGTGATCTCGCCCGTCATGGCGACGTCGTGGCGAACGCGAATGCCCGTCAGCATCGAGACGAGCGCGGTGAACATCGTCACGCCGGCGCTGGGCCCGTCCTTGGGCATCGCCCCCGCGGGGATGTGGATGTGGATGTCGCTCTTCTCGAGGAAATCCTTCGCGATGCCGTACCGCTCGGCGTTGGTCCGCACGTACGACTAGCGCCGCCTGGGCCGACTCCTTCATGACGTCGCCGAGCTGCCCGGTGAGCTGCAGCTTGCCGGAGCCGTACATTCGCGTCGCCTCGATGAAGAGGATCTCTCCGCCGACGCTGGTCCAGGCGAGACCCGTCGCCACGCCCTGCCTCTTCGGTGCGCTCGGCCACCTCGCTCGTGTACTTCTGCGGACCGAGGAACTCGCGCACCTGCTCCTCGTCGTCGACCTTGCGAGGCGTAGTGTCGCCCTCGGCGATCTTCACGGCAACCCCGCGGATGATGCTGGCGATCTGCCGCTCGAGCGTACGCACGCCGGCCTCGCGCGTGTAGTGGTCGATGACGAGGTCGACGGCCTTGTCGGTGATCTCGAGCTGGGCGGCCCCGCGGCTGACCCGAGGCGACCTGATTGATCCCGTGCTCGTCGAGCTGCTTCGGGATGAGGTGCTGCCGCGCAATCGCGATCTTCTCGCGTCGCGTGTAGCCGGGGATCTCGAGGATCTCCATGCGGTCGCGGAGCGGCGCCGGGATGGGATCGGCGACGTTCGCCGTCGCGACGAACATGACGTTCGACAGGTCGTAGGGGATCTCGAGGTAGTGATCGGCGAACGTGTTGTTCTGCTCCGGATCGAGCACCTCGAGCAGCGCCGCAGCCGGATCGCCGCGGAAGTCGTGCCCGATCTTGTCCACCTCGTCCATCATGAAGACGGGGTTGATCGTGCTCGCCTTCTTCATGCCCTGGATGATCTGACCAGGGAGCGCGCCGACGTACGTCCGCCGGTGCCCGCGGATCGCGGCCTCGTCGTGCACGCCGCCCAGCGAGATGCGGACGAACTTGCGGCCCAGCGCGCGCGCGATGCTCTTGCCCAGCGACGTCTTGCCGACGCCGGGCGGACCGATGAGGCAGAGGATCGGCCCCTTCTTGTCCTTCTTCAGCTTGCGCACGGCCAGGTACTCGAGGATGCGCTTCTTCACCTTCTCGAGGCCGTAGTGGTCCTCGTCGAGAACGCGGCGCACCGAGCCGATGTCCATGTTGTCGGGCGTCTGCGCGTGCCACGGCAGGTCGAGGATCCAGTCGAGGTACGTGCGCACGACGGTGTACTCGGCGCTGCCCACCTGCATGTTGCGCAGGCGCTTGAGCTGCTTCTTGGCGACCTGCTCGGCCTCTTGCGGCAGGCTGGCCTTCGCGATGCGCTCCTCGAGGCCGTCGAGATCGCCCTGGTCGCCGTCGTCTTCGCCGAGCTCCTCCTTGATGGCCTTGAGCTGCTGGCGAAGGACGTACTCGCGCTGGTTTTTGCCCATCTCCTCTTTGATCTGCGAGTTGATGCGCTCGCGCATCTTGAGGATTTCGAGCTGCCGCGTGAGGAGCTTGAGGACCTTGCGGATGCGGTCCTTCACGTCGATGGTCTCGAGCAGCCCCGCCTTCTCGTCCACGGGCGCGTCGAGGTTCGCGGCCACGAGGTCGGCCAGAGCGCCGGGCGCCTGGATGGAGTCGATGAGCGAGCCGGCCTCGCGAGGCAGCTCCGGCATGAGCTGGATGACCTGCTTCGCGATGTCGCGGAGGCTCATGCTGAGCGCCTCGGCCTCGTCGTCGGCGGCGGCCTGCTCGTCGAGGCGCACGATCTTCGCCTTGAGGTAGGGGCCGTTCTGCGTCATCTCGTCCAGCCGAATGCGGGTGAGGCCCTGCAGAATGAGCGAGTAGTTGCCCGAGCTGTGCTTGAGCGCCTTGAGCACCCGCGCCGCGCAGCCCACGTGGTGGAGGTCTTCCTTGCCCGGGTCGTCGGTCGAGGGGTCGCGCTGCGCGAAGATGGCGATGACCGGGGCCGGGAGATTGTCGACGTCTTCGACGAGCGCGACCGACTTCTCGCGTCCTACGTCGAACGGCGCCACCGCACCCGGGAAGAGGACCGCGTTGCGGATCGGCAGGACGGGGAGCTCGTCGCCGAACTGAATGGCCTCGTCCTCCTGACGTGCGGGGGCTCTGCTTCTTTTCCGACATGTTCTTGCTACCTCTCGCGCGGGGCTTGCTGGGTGGGAGGGCCTACCAACCTACTAGAGTAAACGATGCGGGGCCCACAGCTGACGTTTCTTTGCGGCTCGTTTTTCTCTCAACTCGCGGCTACTGCGCGGCTACCTTGCTCTTGCGTCTAGCGTCTAGGCTCTTCTTCTCGGCCTTCGCGTTCGGCCTTGGCCGTCCGCTCGCGTCCGCGTCCTCGCGGCGCTGCCGCGCCGATTTCCTGGCGACGCACGAGCGTCATGGGAAACATGGTTAAGCACGCCTGAGGGCGATGCCAGGGCTCTCGTTCTCGCCCGCCTCGGCTCTCGCGCGCGCCGGCACACGCCCGCGCCCGGGGTGCCGGTTGAATCGCGGCCGCGATTGTTCGCTGCCCCTCTCGTGTGGGCGGGGCGGGTTGTCACGCGCCGTTTTCGACGGCGACGGTCCTAGCCGGGTCGAGCGTGTGGACGGCGAGGCCGGTCGGCACCTTCGGATAGAAGAAGGTGCTCTTTTGCGGCATCACGTGGCCGGCCTCGGCTACGGCGCGAACCTCTGCCGTCGGCGTCGCTCTCATGAGAAAGAGCACGTCGCCCTTGCCTGCGCGCAGCTCGGCGAGCGCATGCGGAGCGTCCTGCGGGTACCAGAGGTTGGTCTTGGCCGCTTGAGCCTCGGGGGTGATGCCGAGGATAGGCTGCAGGATGCCCGAATGGAGAAGGACGACGTCGGTCGTTCGGAGCACCTCCGGCTGACCGCCGAGTGTCGGGTGTGCAGCCGAGATCGGCCCCCTCTCGAAGGGCGAGAAGAGCGGCGCGCCCGTCCTTGGCGGCCGCGACTATCACGTGGCCGCGGCCGCCGCCGTTCTTGGGGGCTGCGTCTGCGGCGGCGAGCGCTTGGAGCAAGACGTCGGGGCCGGCGTCGCGAGGGAGCTCGGTGACGGTGAACACGCTCTCTCGGGCGCGCCTCGCGAGCTCGTCGAACGAGAAGCTCGGCAGCGAATGAACGTGACGGTGGGTCGGGAAGACCACGAGACTCGGCGAATCCCCGTTCGCCAGGAACGTCATGAAATACCGGTGCTCGGCGTGCGCGGAAGACTGGGGATTGGCGGCAGAATCTCGCCGGCGTAACGCAGGGCCGTCTCGTACCGATGGTGACCGTCGGCGATGAGGAGCGTCGAGCGGGCGATGCCGCGGACGATGGCTCGAACGGCGCGCGGATCGCTCACCTTGGCGAGCGCGTGCCGCACGCCGTCGGGCGTCGAGAACTCGGAGAGCGCCTGCGCCGACTCGAGGGGCCCGTCTAGCTCGCCCTGCGGGTCGCGGTACAGCATGAAGCCCGGGCTCAGGTTCGTGCGCGTTGCGCGGAAGAGCTTCAGCCAATCTTCCTTCGGCCCCGAAAGCGTGCGCTCGTGCGGGCAGGACGGCGCGCTCCGCGAACGGAACGAGGCGCACGAGGGCGAGAAAGCCGCGCCGCCGGATGGGCGCGGCCGCGGCCTGGCCTGGGACGCCGCCAGGCGGAAGGAAGGTCTGGTCGAGGCGGTAGAACGCGGGACTCGAATCGCGCTCGAGCACACCCTCTTCGCGCCACGCGCCGAGGAGCTTCGCCGCGGCTGCATACTTCGCGTCGCCCTCCCCCTCGGGCAAGATGAGTCGCACGACGTTGTTGCGATGGCGCGCGGCGAGCTCCGCCCGCTCGGCCGGCGAGATTACGTCGTAAGGCGGCGCGACGACCGATGCCAGGCTACCGGCAAGGCGCGCGAGGTCGTAACGCAGGGGTGTCAGCGGTGCGATGTCAGCCATGGTGTTCCGTCGGAGGCGCAGCGTTTGGTTCGGTGCGAAGAGACAGCGCTCGCCGGCCGATGTCGCGCCGGTGGTGCTCGCCAGCCCAGCGAATGCGCCCGACGACGTCATAGGCGATACGCGCGGCCTCGGGCAACGACGCAGCGCGTGCTCCCACGGCGAGCACACGACCCCCGCTGGTCACCAGGCTGCCGTCGGGCGCGCGCGCGGTACCGGCATGGCGAACGAAGGCGCCCTCCGGCAGCGGCCCGTCGAGACCCTCGATGCGGTCGCCCGTCCGCGTCTTGGCGGGATACCCGGCCGCCGCCATGACCACCGACATCGCGGCGCCGGCGACGGGGCGCGCCGTCGCTGCGTCCCCTGCGAACCGGGCCCGAGCGAGATCACCGCTCGCCGCGGCGTCGAGCAGCTCGAACGAATCCCCGCCGTACATGGGCAGGACCACGGTGGCCTCCGGATCGCCGAAGCGTACGTTGTACTCGAGCACCCGCGGGACGCCGGCGTCGATCATCAGACCGACGAAGAGCACGCCCCGGAAGGCGGCACCCTCGGCGGCCATACCCGCGAGGGTCGGCTCGACGATGTCGGCCATGACGCGCGCTTGCACGTCGGGCGTCACGATGGGGGCCGGCGCGTAGGCGCCCATGCCGCCCGTGTTCGGGCCGCGGTCCCCGTCGCCGACCCGCTTGTGGTCCTGCGCGGCGGCGAGCGGCAGGGCGCGCGTGCCATCGCACACGACATGAAAGCTCGCCTCCTCGCCGGACAGACGTTCTTCCAGGACCACGACGGAGCCGGCCTCGCCGAGCTCGCGCTTCCGCACGAAGCGATCGACGGCCGCGCAACCCTCCTCGACCGACTCGGCCACGACCACACCCTTGCCGGCCGCCAGGCCGTCGGCCTTCACGACGAGCGGACGGCCCGCCTCACGGAGGTGGCGCTCGGCGGCGGCGGCGTCGTCGAAGACGGCGAAAGGCGCCGTCGCAATGCCGTGCCGCTTACAGAACTGCTTCATGAAGGCCTTGGAGCCCTCGAGGCGGGCGGCGGCCCGCGAGGGCCCGAAAGCGCGGATCCCTCGGGCCTGCAGCGCGTCGACGAGCCCGAGGGTCAGCGGGAGCTCGGGGCCCACGACGACGAGGTCCGCCCGCTCGCGGACGGCGAGGTCGACGAGGGCGGGCACGTCGTCGCTGCGAACGGCGGCGTTGCGCACGGCCCCGGGGCCGAGGGGCACGACGCCGTCGGTCCCGGCATTTCCCGGCGCACACACGACAGCGTGACCGGACAACGCCAGCGCGGCGGCGAGCGCGTGTTCCCGCGCCCCACCGCCGACGACGACGACCACTCGCGGTTTTTCCGTGCTCGGCATCGGAACGAGGGGGTCACGCGTAACACGCGTGGCATGCGCTCGCCAAGCCCAGGTAGCTTCCCCTATTCTCGAGGTCGTGTCCGACTCGACCAAGCCGGCGCCGCCTCCCGCCGCCATCCGCATCACGCGCCCGTACGCGACGGAAGACGAGTATCTCGAGCACGAGCTCGACATGCTCACGCGCACTACGGTCACGCTCGTCGGAGCGCAGGCGCGCCCGCAGGGCGTCGTCCTCCGCTTCGAGCTCGTGCTCGCGTCGGGACACGTGGTGCTCCGGGGCGAGGGCCGCGTGCTCGCGTTCAGGCCGGACGCGCTCCGCGGCGCCGGCGGTCTGACGCTTCGCTTCACCCGCCTGGATTCGCGCTCGAAGAGCCTGGTCGACCGGGCCGCCGGGCTCCGCGATCAGCGACGCCCTTCCGCGGTGCCGTCGGCGCCGTCGGCCCCCCCGGTCCCGCCGGTTCCGCGTGGGGAGTCGATCCCCGCGATCCCGACCACCCTCACCCCGATGCCGCCGATAGCGACGCTGACGCCTCCCCCCGTTGTGGTTGCGGAGGCAGCCGATGGCGTGCGGCCGGCGCCTCCGGGGCGTGACGAGCTGCTCGGGCGCCTGCGCGCGCGCGCGAAGAGGCTCGACCCCGCGGACGTCGAGCGCATCCTCGAGGCGAAGCGGCGGCGCGCGTGAGACGGCGCCTCGCTTCCACACAAGCGCGGCGTCAGTAGCGGCCGGCGAGGGCGATGTAGACCTCGGCGGTGTCGCGAAAGAGCAGATACGGGTGCACGATGCCGTCGTGGAGGACGAAGTTCGGGTTGCTGTTGCCCAGCGCGACGGTGAAATCGCTCTTGAACCCGCCGACATCCGGCAAGAGGTAGCGGGCGAAGATCTCGCCGCCGTAGCTCTGCTGCATGGGCTGCCCCGGGCCTTGCGTTGCCCCCTGGCACCCGTTGCCGGCGTTGAGTGGGCACTGGCCGACGTTGTAGTACCAGTAATACGTATCGCTGGCCGCGATGCCGACCGACAGCGGCCGGTGGAACGGCATGTCGTACTCCGCGCTGAGCAGCCCGCCGAGCACGTACTTCGTATTGGAGTCGCCGCTTCCGACGCCGCTGCTCGCGCCGTTACCGGCGTCGCCGAGGGAGGCCGCCGACGTGTACCGGTCCCAGAAGAAAGCGCCGCGCACCGTCGCGCTCACCGCCAGGTCGCCGAAGCGGCGCGTGAGCCCTGCCGAGAGGGACGGAGTCGTGATGTTCGACGCGAGCTGGCTGAAGTACGAGACGGGCGCCGTCACGCTGGCGGCGGCTCGAAGCCGGAACTTCTGCGGCAGATCGAAGACGTGCGCGTACTGCAGCGAGATGTCCTGCGCGCGGGCGCCGGTCTCGCTCGCGTCGGCGAGGGCGCCCACGGTGGCGCCGCCGAAGAGCGTCAGGGTGTCGTGCGTCGTCAAAAGGTACTTGCCCGAGACGCCAAGCAACTGAAACACCTTGTTGGCGCCGGCGCCGCCGAGGTCTTCTTGCCGGATCAAGCGGTGCAGCTCGTAGCTTGCCGCCACTTCCCAAGGCTTTTCCTTGGCGTGCTCCAGCGCGGCCTCGTCCGGGTTCTGCGTGCTGCGATTGCGGTATTGCAGCTCGGTGATGTCGACGGACGACGCCGGCGTCGCAGCGGTCCCCTCGGCGCCCGCCTGCGTCGAGTTCTCGGGGCCGGCGCCGCCTTTGCCTCCGGTGTCGCCCTTGCCCCCTACCCCGCCTGCGGCCGATGCGGTCGACGCCGCGAACATTGCCGCCATCCCGAGCCCGAGTCCGACCCTGACAAGACGCATGGTTTCCCTCGATTGAGGCGCCTGGAGGTGCCCGCCGGAGCCTCGTACGCCCCGGGCTGACCGAGCGTCCAGCGGAAGCGTCGTTGCGTTGAGGTCGATCAACGGTCGCCGCGCGTCCGACCGAGGGCGGGTGCATTTTCACCGCGGTAGCAGACGCGGCGCGGGGCTCAGGCGCTTGCACGACGACCGCTCTCCCAGGGCCCCCTCGCCTCTCGCGACCTCGGCTCGATCGTGACCGCCAATCTCTTCGGGCGTGCGGCCACCTTGTCCCTCCTCGCTCCACACGACGCACACGGTCTTGGCGGTCTCCCCGGTCAGACGGAACGCTCCCGGAAGGGGCACGTCGTTGCCGCACGCGAGCAGGGTCGCCTCGAGGGGAAACGAGGCACCCCCGTCGTCGTAGACGACGAGATCGAACATGCCGCTCATCGTGGGCGGGCACGTCACCATCGCCTTGAACCGATCGCTCTCGCGGTACACCCCCTCGCGCCCGTCGATGCGCTCCGCGTCGTCGCGCACGAGCGAGAAGGCGACCGCGCCGCCCCCTTTGGCACGGCTCGCCGAAGCGCTCGACCGGCGTTCGTCGGCGCGATGTCCCGGCCCATGCACCGCGAGAATTCCCCCAACCGCGGCCGCCACCGTGCCCACCACGACCGCTGCCCGTGCGAAGAGCGGCACCCGCGCACCGCGTCTCGGGACGGGCGTCGCCGCCAGGGATAGCGAGGGCAACGGCGCGGCCGCGTCCTGCTCGATGCGAGAGAGGCACGCGGCGCACACCGCGCACGTCGCCAGGTGCTCGGCGATCCGTGTCCGCTCGCCGCCGTGAATGTCACCGAGGTGGTAGCGCTCGAGCCGCAGCCACGAGACAGGCTCCCCGACGCAGCGCGCGCTCATCGTGAACCTCCCGGCTCGCCGAGCCGCCGGACGACCTCGCGCACCCGTTCGAGCCGCTTGCCCACCGTCTTGCGACTGAGGCCGAGAAGCGACGCGATCTCCTCCTGCGTCATGTCGTCGAGGTAGCGGTAGGTCAAGACCTCGGTCTCCGACGCATCGAGCTCGCGAACGACCTTCGTGAGCAGATCGAGCCCGATGACGCGGTCGTCGCACGCGGTACGCGCCGCAGGGACGAGAGACGCGTCGTTCCTCTCGAGCAACCGCGCGCGGTTCGATTCGTCGCGCAGGAGCGTGAGGCAGCGGTGTGTAACCGCCCGGTAGAGGTAGGGCAGGTCTGCCGGCGCGTCGCCGCGCTGGTAGAGATCGACGAAGAGGCCCTGCACGAGATCGCGCGCGTCCTCGGCGTTGCCGAGCAACCGGAGGGCCCTGCGAATGAGCGCGCGACCATGACGCTGGTAGGCCTCCATGCGTTCGGATCGAAGCTATCCACTCACCGACACGCGCCGCCGCGTGCGCCGTACCATCGGCAGTTGGCGGGATTGCCGGGCCCCAGCGACGCGTCGAGGTCGCACGCTCCCGCTTCGTCGGCGAGCGGCACGGTCAGCGCCCCGCCGCAGTCGCCGCTCGCGCAGTCGCTCCCCGCGAGACAGGGGGCGCCCGGCGCGCCGAGCCCCGCGCCCGGTCCGCACTGCGAAGGCAGAAAGACGCTCCGCGGCGCGCACACGACGCCCCCGTCTCCCGCGCACGGCTGAGACGACGAGCATTGCGAGCACAGGAGGTCCGTCCCGGCGCCAGTGCACGTGAGACCCGGCGCGCACTCGGTCGAAGCGGAGCATTTCTCGCCCATCGCCAGCGACCCGGCGCCGATCACTACCGCCGGCGCGATGCAGCCGGACGTCGACCGGACGCGCATCTCGGCCAGCACCGCCGTGCCCGACCCCGCCTTGTGCAGGGCGAACGTGATGCCCTGGTACGCCGAAGGCGCCGTGATCTCGAGCTCTACCTTCTGCCACTGGGTGGCCCCGAGCGGACCCGTGTACTCGAACGAGCCGTCGCTGTTGAAGTCGACGCTCAGCGTCATTGCCGCCGCGGGATCGATGTCCGCGACGCTCGTGAAAAGGACGCACTTCGCGCTCGATTCGTTCGTTGCCTGCGAGATCTGCGTCCCCACGTCCACGAACCCAACCCCGTCGTCGTACTCGTTCCACGTGGGCACGCGCTCGACGTGTCCCGCGCCCAGCTTCCAGGCGCAGAGCGAGCTGCCACACCAGTCGCGGAACGTCGGGTCCCGCACGATGTCCCCCTCGCAGTCGTCGCCGAGCGCGGCGACGCCGAATGCGCACGCGACCAGCAGCGGCGCGCGCGTCTTCCAGCCCGTGAAGGTCATTGGCCCTCTCCCAATCGAGCGCGGAGGCCGAGCGACACCGAGAAGCCTCCGCTGTCGTGCGTGTCTCCGAGCAGGTCGTGAACGGCGGGGGCGCGGTCGTAGCCCCCTTGCACGAGAAAGGTGAGCGGCACGCGGCGCAGGCGAAACGTCATTCCGACCGCGCCGCCCAGCACGTACCCCGCGTACGTCGTCGACGTCGACGGCGGCACGCCGGTCTGCTTCGTCTGGTAGGTGAGCGTCCCGACGGACAGCCCTCCGCCGGCTTGCCCGTAGACCCCGAGCCACCGGCCCGCGACGTCGGCCGCCGCCCGGACGTAAAGCCCAGCGCCATAGGCCCCGAACGACGCCGTGTCGTTGCTGCCCTCGATCGACCGCTCGTACCTATCGCCCGCTAGCGTCGCAACCTGGAGGACCCCCGCGAGATGCGGCGCGAGGAGGCGCGACGCCGCGAGCGTGAAACGCGCGGCCGGAAGGAGCTCTCCCTGCTGCTGGTACCCGAAGGTCTCGAGGCGGCTCGTGAAGGCGTCCTTCTGCCGCGACATCAGCCCGGCGGATCCCTCGATGGCCCAGCGGTCGACCTCGCGCAGCTCGTCTCCCGCTTGGGCCTCGCCCTTGGCCTGCGACCGATCGGGGGCGACAGGCGCGCACCCGGTCGGGTCCAGCGGCGTCACGCGGTCGTCAGTCAGCGCGAGGCTGCACTGAACGACCCCGCTCGCCTGCCTCACGATCGCATCGTACGAGCCGGCCGCGAGGGCCAGGCGCACGGCGGGGCCCGGAGCCTTCTGCACCTCGGCGACGACCGATCCACTCGCCCGGTGCTGCACGAGCACGCGACCGTCGAGCGGAGCAGGGAGCTCGAGCTGAGCACGCGCGTCGGCCGGATACGTCACGGGCACGTCCCCCTGCCCGGCGAGCTCGGTCTCCAGGGTCGCGTGCTGCTCGCCGACTTGTGTGCGCGCCGTGGACGCGAGGGTGCGCCGGTAGGCATATCGATACGCTTCGTCGAGGGACACGCGCCCGTCGCCGTCGGCGTCGCCGGCGCCCCGCAGGGCGGTCACCAGGTGGTGCGTGAAGTACGAGGCCTTGAGCTCGTCGGACTCCTGGCTGAGCTCCTGCGAGGTGCTCGACGCCATCACCGCGAGTCCCTTCTGGGTCAGGCGGGAGACGGAGTTGTAGGTGAAGTCCGCGGCAGGCTCGGCGCCCTTGACGCGCGTGAACGAGCCGCTCTGGCATGCGTCGAGCACGACGATCGTGAGGGCCGAGGGCAGCGCGCCGAGGCGCTCGCGCAGCGTCGCGAGCGCGAGCTCCTCGCTGCCTAGATTGACGGCGTTCGCGCGCGCATGTCCCGAGTAATAGAAGAGGACCGCCGCCTGCTCCCCACGATCGGCCGCCGCCCGCACCTTCGCCGCGAGGCCATCGACCGCCGCCAGCACGCGCGCGGCATCGGGGTGCAGCAGCACGTCGACGTCGCGTGCGTCGTAGTGGCCGAGCTCGCGCAGAACCTGGGCCACGTGCTGCGCGTCGTCCTCGGCGAAGCGAAGGGGCTCCTGACCAGCCCCCCCGGCGTTGCTGCCGATGACGACGGCATAGGCGCGCGGGCGCGCGGTCGTGACCGTTGCAGGGGCATCGGCACGAGCGAAGCCGGCCCACGCGGGGAGGGACACCACCGCGAGGAAGGTCCACGGGCAGGGCGGCAGGCAGGAGCGCATGGTGGGGGGGCCCTTGGCGGGTGTCCCATTGTTAACGCGCAAGCCCGTCGGGATGGGAACTCGGCTCACCGCGCCGGGTGTGCGCTTCGGTACCGGGGTGTAAACTGCGGCCGCCGTGGGAGTCCCCGAGACTCCGCGCGCAAAGGAGCGGTCTTGCCGGGGATCAAGTCCCAGGCTCCCGGTGGGGAGGAGCCGTGCTCGGGCTGGTCAAGTCCGGGCCTTAGCGTCCGGGGGCGCCGTCCTCTGCCTGGTCAAGACCGGGTCTCATCGTCGGGAGGAGCCGTCCTTGGGCTGATCAAGTCCGGGTCTTAGGGTCGGGGGGAGCCGTCCTTCGCCCCGTCAAGTCCGGGTCTTATCGTCGGCAGGAGCCGTCCTTCGCCTGATCAAGTCCGGGCCTTAGCGCCCGGAGGAGCCATCCTCTGCCTGGTCAAGACCGGGTCTCATCGTCGGGAGGAGCCGTCCTTAGCCTGATCAAGTCCGGCCCTCTGCGTCGGCAGGAGCCGTCCTTCGCCCAATCAAGTCCGGGCGCCACTCGTGGGGGAACGGTGTTGCGCGCGAGGAGGAGCTCCGATGGACGAAGTCGGGAGACGCTGGGTGCCGTCGTTGTCGTGGTCCCGTCTCGACGTCATCGTGGTCGGCTCTCGTAGACGTAGTCGCTGACGCTGACGTGGTCTCGGTCGGAATACGTGGTCGTCGACCCCGCAGGAGACGCTTCGTTGCTTGATCCGTTCAAGCAGGGCCACGGTTCGCCGGTTGGCGCGATTGTCGCCTTCGTGACCACAATCACGTACTCCGACCAGGACCACGTCAGCGTCAGCGACTACGTCTACGAGAGCCGACCACGACCACGACCACAATCACCTCGAGAGCGACCACGACGACGACCACGAGGAGTGGAGAAACGGCGCCGCTATCGCTGATTCGGCAACGCCGCCCCTCCACCCGCCGGCAAGAAGTCCGGTCGGCCCAGCGTCCCTTTCAGCGCCCACCCGTAGAAGCCGTCGGCGCGCTTGGACTGCTTGATCTTGGGGTCGATCTCGAAGAGGGCCGGCATGTTCGACCCTGGCACGCCGAAGAGGCTCTTGGTGATGTCGTTCTTGCCCCGGTACGCGTCGTTCAACTTGAAGCGCAGCTGGGCATCGCAGGGCGAATCCGTCGCGAGCTCGCGCATCAGGATGCGCCCCTCGCCCTGGAGCTCGACGTCCTTGCCGCCCGCCACCAGCTTGGAAATCTTGAGCGTTCCGTCTTTGGCCTCCCCCGTCATCGTGATCGTGCCGACCTCGATGCGCGGCAGGGTGAGCGCTCCTTTGAGCTTGGCCTTGCCGTCGCCCACGCTGACGTCTTGGATCTCCAGGGCCACCGTGCCGCTGCCCTTCGAGGCCTTGCCCTCGGGCATCATGAGCCGGATGGTGCCGCCGAGCTTTCCGCGAAGCGGCACGCCGAGGACCTCGACCAGCGGATCGACGTCGCCGATCTCGATCGAGTCGAGCTTGACGTCCACCGATTTGTCGCTCCCCGCCACGTCGTACGACCCCGAAGCTTCCCCGCCGAACGCGTTCACGTCGAAGCTCAGGTCGCTGTGGCCGATCAGGGCGGGAAGGATCGCGTATCGCGCGGTCGCCTCTTCGATGTCGAGCTTCTGCGGAGGCTTTCCCGGCTCGGCCGGCAACGTCAGCAAGCGCACGCCCTTCAAGCGCACGCCGCTCAGCCAGTAGCCGTGCATCTCGTCGACCTGCAGCTCCTGCTTGCCACTATTCGCGCGCTGATCGGCGTTGAAGCCGCCCACCAGGCGCTCGCGGAGTTTGTCGTACGGGAAGGTGACGGACAGAAAGACCAGGAGACACACGACGTAAAAGAGCGGATACCCGACGATGGGCGCGTACTTCGCGTACTTGAGGAGGCGCTCTTTCATGGCTTGGAGCTCCCGGCTGCCGGCGCCGGAGCGGACGGCGCCGGCTCCGAGCGGTCGTAGGAGGACACACCCACCTCGACGTCGTACGAGTCCGGCTCCGCGCTCCGCTTTCGAATGCTGAGGCGCGACACCATCACCGGAAAGCCGCTCTGCTCAATCGACTCGAGGAACTTCGACATGGGGAGCATGCCGGCCTTTTTCACGTGAATGGTGGTCCCGTGCTCGACGTAGCGCTTGCCGTGAGGGACGTCGGGCAGGGGCGTCGAATCGGGGACGTCGAGCTTCTGGGTGTGGGCCATCTTCTCGAGATAGCCGGCGAGCGCCGGGGCCTTCTTCGCGTAGCGGGCCGCAACGGCGTCCTTCTTCGCCTGACGCTCGCGCACCCGCGTGCGCGCGTCCTGCACGTCCGACAGCGCCTGGCGAAGCTCGTCGTTCTCCGACGCGCTCACCCGGACGAACGCCTCGAGCGCGAAAGGCACCGCGAGCAAGAGCACGACCCCGCCGACGAACGCCAGCACCGAGAGCAGCCTTCGCTCTCGGGCATTCACCTGGAGCAGCGGCCCGGCCATGTCACTTGCCTCCCGAGCCGCTGGCTGCGGCGCTGGCGTTCGATGCCGTCTCGCTCTTCTTCTTCGCAGCGGGCTTGGCGTCTTCGGGGCACTTGAGGTCCATCTCGAGGACGTATTTCTGACGGTCCTCGCCGATGGCCCTCGTCGTGCTCTTGATCTTGACGTCGCTCAGGCACTTGTCGTCCGAGAGAGTCGACGCGATCGACTGCGCGTCCTCGACCGTGTCGACCACGCCGCGCACGACCACGTGCGCCTTTTGCACGTCGAGCTCCTCGATGTCGTGCTTCATCGACGGGGGGATCGCCTCCGAGAGGAGGACCATGACGTCGAACGCATCTGCGTGCGGCATGGGGTCCTCGTCGCTCAGCGCGGCCTCTTTCGAGAGCAGATCCTGGGCCTCTTGCGCGCTGGTCGCCTCGGTGCCGAGCACCTCCTTGGTCACGACGCCGAGCGCCGCTTCCAGGGTCGCGCGGTCCTTGTGCACCGCGTGCAGGCGCGCCCAGGCGCTGAACACGAAGCTGACGAGGATGACGGCCGCGAGCCCCGCGAGCACCGGGATGCGATCGCGCACCCAGGCGAAGCCGCGTTCGTAAGCGAGCGCTCCCCGCCGCAGGTTCATTCCGGCGCCGCGACCGGCCAGCGAGAGCGCGAGCGCGATGGCCTTGGCGTGCGCAGGTAGCTGTCCGACCGCCTCGGGCGACAGGCCGGTGAGGTCGAGCGCCGGCTCCGGCAAGAGGCGTACGGGAATCTCGAGCGAACCGGAGAGGAACCCTTCCGCGCCCTGGTTGAACGCTCCGTCGCCGCACAGATACACGCAGCTCGGCGCGGTCCCCCCCTGGGCCCGGTGGGCGGCGAGGCTGACGTGCAGCTCCCGCGCGAGGCGGTGCGCGGTGGCCGGCAGCCCCTCGGTGCCGGCCGAGACCGTGCGCGCGAAGACGGGCTCGCCCCGCTCCATCACCAGGACCTCGCTCGCGTTCGAGCCGAGGTCCACGATGGCGACGGTGTCACCCTCCGCGAGCACGGGCACGTACGGGCCGAGCGCCCCGAGCGCGAACGCACCGACGCCGACGCGTTCCGGCTCGAGCGCCAGAGCCTCCTTGATCGAATCGATGCGGGCGCGCACGTCCTCGACGCGGCCGACGGCCGCCACGATGGGCAGCTGCCCTTCCGCGCCGCCGCGCTCGAGCATGCGCCAGTCGAAGACGGCGCTGGCCAGGTCGAACGGCACCTGCGCCTCGAGCTCGTAGGTCAGCACGTCTCCGAGCTGTTTCTGCGCGGTCGCAGGGAGCGTCAACCGGTGGATGGCTGCGCGCCACCCGTCGATCGCGACGGCGACCGAGTCCGCCCCTTGCGCCTCCCCCTCGAGGACCGCGGCCGCCGCCGCGCGCACCGCGAGCGCCGCGGTTCCGCTCGACGCGACCTCCACCGAGGCCACGCGCACGAGCGCGATCTTGCGATACGCTGAGCGAACGAGCGCTGCCTTGACGCGTGTCGCCCCGATGTCAATCCCCAGCCACGTGGGCATGTGCGATGGTCTCCTCGGTCACTCGATGTCGTAATAAAGGACTTGCCCGCCGATGCTCGGCTGCAGCGCCGCGGCGAGGGCGTTCGGGTCCGTAACACCCGCCGGCAGCTGCTGCCCGCCCGGGGCGCCCGGCTGCGTGGTGGTCGAGGTCGTCGCTCCCGAGGGATTCGAGCGACCCCGGCCCGGTGAGGGAAGGCGCCGAGCGGTAGTCGACGACCGTGTGGATCTTCACGCGTGTCTCGCGCTTGTATCCCTTGACGACGCCGACGGCGTGAATCGAGAACACCTTGCTCTCGGTGGAGATGCTCTTGGTGAAGTCGCCCTCCGACTGAAACTTCACCGGCTTCAGACCCATGCCCGTGAGAAGAGGCCCGATCATCCCCTGCCCCTTCACCATGCTGACGAAGTCGCCCGGGGAGCCGAAGAGGGGCGCGCCCATCGTGATCGCCTGTCCCATGGTGAGGCCCATGACGAAGAGCTGCATCTGAGCGCCTGTCGCGTCGGTGCACAGGTCCGACTGGGGAGCGCCCGAGCACGTGATCGCGTAGAGCGTCAGCGGGTTCGCCGAGTTCACGTTCACCGTGCCCGACCCCCAGACGGTGACCTGCCGTTTCTTCGGGTTGGTGGGATCCGGGTCGACGAAGAGCGACCAGAAGTCGTCGCTTATGCCGCGGATCATGTGAAGCTCCTCGAGCGAGTCGAACGGAGCGTTCTTGCGGCGGTAGGGCTTCGGCAGGAGCTGGTACCAGGCGTCTTCGACGGCGTTCGACCCGGGGGCGTTCGTTACGTCGCACGAGTAGAGCTGCTCGTCGGAGTCGGCCCAGTCGATGATCGCCGAGCAGATGGTGAGGCGGTCGTTGTAGTTGCCCGAGTTGTCCCGCTGCTCGAAGAAGGTGTTGTACTGGAAGGGACCCATGAGGGCCATGAGCTGCTTGGCGAGACGGATGTGCGCGATCTCGTTCGAGGCGCCCATGTTCACGTTGATCTTCGCGTCCTCGTCGACGACCTGGATCTCGAAGCGGCCGCCCTTCAAGCCCAGGTTCTTGCCGAGAGACAAGTCGAGCGAGGCGAAGCCGGCAAACTCCTTCGAGGCCTCCTGGTCGTTGAAGGCGCCCAGGATGCGATCGGAGAACTCCCAGACCGGGAGCTGCGGCGCGCTTCGCTTCATCAGCATGAAGAGCGGCGCGATGCCCGCCCGCATCGTCGGCTCCGCCGCGATGAGCAAGCGCTCCAGGTTGATGGCGCTGCGTGCGAAGTACTCGGCCTGCACGCTGTCGCGGGCCGCCGTCGCCGCGGCGAACTCGGCGCCCGCGTCGTCCTGGAACTCGGCCAGCATCACGACCATGACGGCGATCGCGCCGAGGACCATGATGAGGGCCACCCCTCGCTCGCGCGCGCGGCGCCGGCGGCGCGCATGCGACGCCGCCGAAAACGTCACGGAAGCGCGCGCCACGACACGCGTTCGCGGCGGCGTCATTGGCGGGGTATCCCGAAGGACAGGGGTTGCGAGATGGGCAGGAACACCTTGGTCCGGTAGCTGTACGGCGGACCGTCGCCCACGCCCTTGAGCACGAGCAGGATTTCGACCTCGAGCGGAAGCCGGTTCGGCTGCCCGCTGATCTGCTGGGTGTCCCAGCTCTCGACCCAGAGGCCGGTCATCGGATCGAAGAAGCGCAGGTCGAACTGCTCGATGTTCTCGGCGACGACGTTGTTGATACCCCCCTTCAGGGGCTCGTAGTCGATCGGCGTCTGTTCGCGGCGCACGAGATCCCATTTGTCGGGCACGTCCGGATCCTTGGAGGCGAAGTAGCCGACCTCCGCCTGATCGGACTCGTGCGCGTCGCGCTCGGTGCGCAGATGAGCGAACGCCGTGAAGTCGATGCGGTCGAACGGCGTCGAGCTGCGGGCGACGAACGCCGTTCGCTGCGTGACGAGCGCCGGGGTCTGCGGAACGTGCATCGAGAGATAGGCGGCGGACAGATCGCGCACCATCCGCTGCATCGCCTCCCGGCCCTGATGGGCGCGATCGGCCCGCATGCCTTCGCTCTTCTTGCCGCTCGAAAAGAGAGACCATGACGCCGTGGATGAACACCGCGATCCCGGCGAGGATCGCGATGGCGACCATCACCTCGATCATCGTCATGCCGCGCGAGCGGCCGGCGTGCCGGTAGCACGCCGGCACTCGCTCCCTTCGAGTCGTTCGGCCGGCGTGCCGGTAGCGCGGCCGGCTCATCGCGGCACCAGGGGCGAGCCGAGTGGACGGCTCGGAGCGCCGCCGCCGAGGTTGGTAGGTAGGCCCCCGTCGGCGACGCCGCCGTCGGGCATCCCCGCGAGGAGGCCGGTACGCGAGGGGTTGGTCACGTACTGCATGAGCGTGAAGTCGCGAGCGTTCGTGCCCTCCTTCCACCGAACGACGACGGTGATGCGCCGGATGCCCGACTCGAGGACCGGCTTGAGCGAGGGGTACACGAGGGCGAACACCATGGACAGAAGCCCCGCGGCCCCGGCGCCGCCGAAGGACTGCTGCAGCGATTGACCTATGTTCTGCAGGCCGCCGTCGAAATCGAGCTGCGCGCCGCCGAGCGGATTCGACATGACGGTGCCGAGCGTCGTCGGGATGCCCGTGGGAATGGCGGGGACGCCTGCGTCGAGGCCGAGACCGCCGCCGAGAAGCGAGCTGAGCCCCGCGTCGCCGCCGATCTGCGTCTGCTCCGGCAGCTTGACGCGCTCGACCTGCCACTCGCACGAGAATCCGGCGACCTCCTTGTCGTCGCAGCAGACCTGGCTCGAGTCCTTCTCCTCGATCTCGGGGAAACCGAGCTTGAGCTGCTTCTCCTCGAGCTCGGTCATTCGGCAGCGCCCGATCTCGATGGCCTGGCTCATGTTCGCGGCCGTCTTGTTGCTCGCGACGAGCCCGGTCTGCGCCGACAGGATGATCGTCACGACCGCGCCGAACAGCGCGACGGCCACCATCACTTCGAGCAGAGAGAAGCCGCGCCGACGCATGGCCGTCAGAACCCCGTGTCCTCGCGCTCGGAGGCCTGGTTGTCGTCGGTGGGGATCTGCAGGTCCACCGCTCCGGCCTTGACGGTCACCTTTCCCGTGAGCGGCTTTACGAGCAGCGTCAACGTGTCGTCGTCCGACGGCGAATCGTGGATGCGGAGCTGGATGGACGCGAGCTCGGTGCGGCCCCCCGGCCAGAAGTACAGGTACGCTCGGCCCGAGGTGCGTGGCGCGTCGTCGTGCGTCGTCTGGACGCTGCGAAACGTGATGCCCCGTCCGAGCGCAGTGCCCCCCTTGCCTTCCTCTTCGCCGCTGAAGCCGTACGCCTGTCCGATGGGCCTGAAGCGCGGCTTCGGAATGGGGGGCCCCTTGATGATCTTCGCGCCTTCGTCGAGGGCCTCCTGCTCGGCCTGAGTCATCGGGTCAGCGCCGCCCGTCCCCGTCTTGTCTTTCGACTGCGCGAGCATCGGGCGATCGCTCTTTTCGAGCCAGACCTTCTGCTGGTCGAGATCCATCACGAGCCGCAGATCGCACGATTGCGCCGTCGCCTGCGTGTACGCCCTCTTGACGGCGCTCGCGATCATCGTCGCCGAGCCGCGCAGCTTGGCCATGGGAAGCTGCATCGAGCCCGCGACCGCGATTCCGCCGACGAGCGCGATGATCGCCAGGACGACCATGATCTCGATCAGCGTGAGCCCACGAGAGACGGCTCGAGACACGACAGCCCTCACTTGCCGGCGGACGCCGTATCTGCGGGGGGCACGCGAATGTCGTCTTCCGTACCCTCCTTGCGATCGGGACCGGCAGAGCTGCAGACGATCTCCTCGGTGTCGCACGCGAGCTTGAACGCGTTGCCCCACGGGTCCTTCGAATTGAAGCCCGTGTCGAGCACCTTGGTCTGCTTGAGCTGATCGATCGTCGGGCAGCCGTCGGTGGGGTGCTCGTTCTGCCAGATGAGCGTGGCGCTGCGCGCCGTGCTGCACGCCGTCTTCGCCGCGCCCTTGTCCGCCGTCTGCTTGGCCTTCACGACGCCGATCGAGATGGCGGCCGTCAGCACGCCGATGATCGTGATGACGATGACGAGCTCGACCAGGGTCAAGCCGCGCGAGGCGCCACGACGCAAAGCCCTCAAAGTTGCCCTATTCATTCGCTTGTCTCCTTGGAACAATTCATTCGACCCGATCCGTCCCACCAGGGTTGCCGTCGGGGCCATCGCTGGCGAGGTCGAATCCTCTCGGATCGCGGCGCCCGGGACATGTCAGCCGCAGCGGACGGCCCCACGCGTCGCGCGGCACGCGATGCACATAGCCGGCCGACACGAGCTCGGCCATCGAGCCGGGGCATGCCCGATCGTGGTCGGCGCGCCACGCACCGACCGCGCGCATGGCCGTCGTGATCTCCGCGCGCGTCGCGCGGATCTGGGTTGCCCGGTGCTCGCGCTGCCGCAAGAGGAGGAACGCGCCGACGGCCAGGACGACGAGCGCCACGCGGCGGACGGGGCCGGGGGAGACGAACGCGCGGATCCCCCGGCGCTTCTCCCACGCGAAAAAAACCCCCGGTGCGTCGCGCCTGCCCACCATCGTCTCCTCCGTCCTGCCTTCGTCTTCCGAGCGCTACTGCGTCACGAACTCGTTCATCTGGATGAGTGGCATCAGGATGGCAAACGCGATGAAGCCCACGCCGCCTCCCATGACGACGATCATCAGCGGCTCGAGCAGGCTCGTGAGCGCCTGCACGCGCGTCTCGACCTGCGTGTCGTAAGCGCGCGCGACGTTCTCGAGCATCTGCTCGAGCTGACCGCTGCGCTCGCCGACCGCGATCATGTGCGTGACGATAGGCGGAAACACCCCGCTACGCTTGAGGGGAACGGCGATCGACTCGCCCTCGCGGATGGCGCCGGTCGCGCTCTCGACCACCTTCTCGAGCTTGCCGTTGTCGAGGACGTTCTTGACGATGTCCATCGCCTTGAGCAAGGGAACGCCGCTCCGCAGCAGCGTCGCGAGCGTCCGGGCGAAGCGCGAGACCGCCAGCATGCGCACCAGCGGCCCGAAGACGGGCATCCGGAGCAAGAACCCGTCCTTCTTCTCCCTTCCCTGCGGCGTCGCCACCCAGGCGAGCGCCCACGCGATGCCCAGGGCGCCGAGGATGCCGAGTACGACGCCCACGGCATACGCGCCGAACGACTCGACCATGAACGCGCACAAGACGAGCAACCCACCCGCGACCACCGCCATCACGACGAACGCCAGGTGCTTCGCCTGCTCGCTCTCCTTGTAGTCCCGGAGCGCCCCGCGCGTGAGCGTGAAGGTCACGAGGGACACGACGAAGCCGAGCATCTGGTTGGACGAGATGAGGTGCGAGGTTCCGATGAGCGCCTCGGTGTACCAGGGCAGCGCGCGGTCGAGGCTCTCGAAGATCGCGGTCACCTTCGGCACGACCACGACCATCATCACGGTGATGAGCGCGGACCCGATGACGATCATGAGGGCCGGGTACGCGAGCGCGGCGCCGACCTTGCCGCGCAGCTTGGTCTGCGACTCCATGAAGTCGGCGAGCCGCTCGAGCACGGCCTCCAGCGTGCCCGACGCCTCGCCGGCCGCGACCATGCTCACGTACAGGTTGGAGAACACGCGCGGGTGCGGCTCGAGCGCCTTGGCCAGCGAGCTGCCTTCGTTGAGGCGGTCGACCACCTGGGTGAGGACCCGCTTGAGCTCGTGCTTCTCGACTTGCTCGATGAGCGCCCCGACGGCCTCCACCAGAGGGATGCCCGCGCTGACCAGCGTCGCGAGCTGACGCGTCATCATCGAGACGTCGGCCACGCCCACTCGTCCGAAGAGCGACCCGAGCTCGAGCGCCTTTCGTCCCCCGCGCGCCCTCACCTCTTCCTGCGCGTTCGTCAGGAGGATGCCCTCGCGCTTCAGCGTCGCGCGCAGCGCCTTGGCGGTGTCCGCGTCGCGGACGCCCCGGACGTGTTTGCCGGTCGCCGTGAGGATGCCCCGGTACTCGAAGACCGCCACGACTGAAATCGCTCCCGTCCGGGCCTGCTGCTGGGCAGGCGGCTGCGACGGCACAGGCTCGACCTCGACGTCCTCCTGCGTGGCCGCGAGCACTTCTTCGACCGTGGTGAGCCCGGCGAGCACCTTGCGCGCGCCGTCGTCGCGCAGCGTGTCCATCCCCTGATCGATGGCGACGCGCTTGATCGTCTGCGAGTCGGCCTTCTTCAAGATGAGCGGGCCGACGGCGTCGTCGATGAGGAGCAGCTCGTAGATACCGCGGCGCCCGCTGAAGCCCGTGTTGGTGCACCGATCGCAGCCCGGCGCCTTGTAGAAGGTGGGCCGGCGGGTCAGGTCGAACTCCTCGAGCAGGTCGCCCTCGCGCACGTTGCGGGGGAAATAGCGCGAGCCTTGGTTCTCGCGCCGGGCTGCGCGCAAGCGCATGCGCTCGCGGGTGAGGCCCAGCTCCTCGAGCTCGAACGGCTCGGCCGGGTACGGGACCTTGCAATGCGGGCAGAGGACGCGCACGAGCCGCTGCGCGAGGATGCCGATGACGCTCGACCGCAGAAGAAAGGGCTCGGCGCCCATGTCGATGGTGCGCGTGATCGCTCCGGATGCGTCGTTCGTGTGGATCGTCGAGAGGACGAGGTGCCCGGTGAGCGACGCGTTGATCGCGATCTCGAGCGTCTCGTGGTCGCGGATCTCGCCGACCATGACGATGTCGGGGTCCTGCCGGAGGAACGCGCGCAGCGCGCTCGCGAAGGTGAGCCCGATCTTGGGCTGCACGTGCACCTGGTGGATGCCCTGCAGCTCGTACTCGACCGGGTCCTCGGCCGTGAGGATGTTGAGGTTGGGCTGGTTGATGCGGTTGATGCACGCGTAGAGGGTAGTCGTCTTGCCGCTGCCGGTCGGGCCGGTGACGAGGATGATCCCGTCGGGGCGACGGATGAGGCCGTCCATCAGCGCGTAGTCGCGCGGGCTGAAGCCCAGGTCCGGCAGGTCGAGGAGCACGCTCGACTTGTTGAGGAGACGCATGACGATCCGCTCGTAGCCGCGACTGGTCGGGATGGTGCTGACACGGATGTCGAAGCTCTTGCCGGCGATCTTCTTGGTGATGCGGCCGTCCTGCGGGAGGCGCTTCTCGGCGATGTTGAGGGAGCTCTCGATCTTGATGCGGCTGACGATGCTGTTCATGAAGGCGCGAGGCGCCTGGCGCGCCACGTAGAGCTCTCCGTCGATGCGATAGCGGACGATGACCTCTTTCTCCTCCGGCTCGATGTGGATGTCGCTCGCGCGCTCCTTCATCGCCTGCAAAAAGAGCGAGTTGACCCACCGGATGACGGGGGCCTCTTCGTCGGAGTCGAGGATGTCGCTCGCGCCTTCTTCGTCGACGCCGGCGTCGTCGCTCTCGAGCTGCTCCGCGCCCGCCTGTCGCTCGTAAACTCGGTTGATCGCGTCTTCGATGCGGTCTCGGCCCCCGACGCTCGCCTCGACGGGCTTGCCGAAGATCACGCGGAGATCGTCGAGCGCCTGGGTGTCGAACGGGTCGCCGCAGAGGACGTACACCGCCGAGTCGTCCTCGCGCAGGACGAGGATCTTGTGCGCTTTCGCGAACGGAATCGGCACGCGCGCGGCCACGGCCGTCGGAATGCTGGCGGGATCGACGCGCTCCATGAGCGGCAGCTGCGCCTCCTCGGCGAGCACGCGCGCGATCGCCATCTCGTCGGCGACGCCGGTGTTCACGACGAGATCGAGCAGATCGACGCCGCGCTCGCGCTGGACGGCGAACAGCGACTCGACCTTGTCGGCGGGGACGACGCCGCGGGCGGCGAGGAGCTCGCCGAGAAATCGCTGCTCGGTCCCCATCGCCTCCTACCTCTCGATCCTCTCGATGTTGCGCACCGGAGGCGCCACGTTGAGCGTCGGGGGCGGCGGCGCCGGCGCCGCACCTGGAGGCGGCGTCGCCCCGGGCTGCGATGACCCCGCTGCGCCGGACGGACCGCCGACCTGAGTCGGCAGCTCGAGCGGCTGCCCGGGCTCGTGCGTCTTCATCTCACGCGGGCGCGTCAGCTCCTCCAGCCGCCTCTGCTCGTCGACTTCGTCGTACGACTTCCGGATGTCCTCGAGCAGCCCGTTCTCGCGCGAGTAGTCCTTCGGGGGCTCGTACTCGTTCTGCTCGGCGAAGACGAAGTAGTGATCGAGGAACTCCTGGCGTTCCTGCATCTTGCGCTCGAAGACGTTCCGCAGGTCGGCCTGCTCACGAATGATGTACGGCGTGAGCACCAGGATCAGGTTGGACTTCTGCATCGACGAGCTGCGCGACCGGAAGAGCGCGCCGAGCACGGGGATGTCGCCGAGCAGCGGGATCTTGGTGTCGGTGCGCGCGACCCGGTTTCGCACGAGGCCGCCGATGACCACGGGCTGCTGGTCCTTGACGACGAGCTGCGTCTGCGCCGTGCGCTTCGCGAAAGGCACAGCGCCCAGCGAGCCAACCGGCTGCTGCCCCGTCACGTCGCTGATCTCCTCGGTCACTTCGAGGCGCACCTCGTCCGACTGATTCAGGTGCGGCACGATCTTCACTTTGGTGCCGATGTCCTGGCGCGGCGCGGCCCCGCCGAAGCCGAAGCCGCCGAGCGCGCCCAGTCCGCCCAGGGCACCCGCCGCCCCGGGGGCTCCCGTCGCCCCGCCGAGGCCAGGGAATCCGCCGCCGACGTTCGTCTGCAGCGGGATGTTCTGGCCGACGTTGATCTCGGCGGGGACGTTGTCGGTCGCGAGGATGTGAGGCGTCGACAGGATGTCGGCGTCGTTGGTGCTCGCGAGCGCGTTCATGAGGACGCCGAACGCAGGGATGGAAAAGCCGGTACCGAGAAGGTTCTCGCTCCCGGAGAGACCCGGTCCGCGGATGCCGAAGGCGAACGCGTTGAGCTGGTCGGGCGTGGGCAGCAGGATCGTGTTCAGCGGGTTCAGACCGCCGAAGAGGAGGGTCTGGCCTGCGCTGGTCGGGCCGTTCTCGATGTCGCCGCCGTGGAAATTGATGTTGAGCTGGTTCTGGCGCTGGATCGTCAGATCCATGATGACCGCCTCGATGAACACCTGGCGGCGCGGCTGATCGAGCTTGTCGATGACGGCTCGCAGGTTGGCGAAGTCGCGCAGGCTGGACGTGACGACGATCGAGTTGGTGGCCTTGTCGGCGCTCACCTTGACGCCCGATTCGAAGATCGCGAGCGGTGTAGCCCCAGGCTTTCCGGGTGCCACGCCGCCGCCCCCGCCGGCTGCAGCGGCGCCGGTGACGATCTCGTTGAGGGTCTTCACGAGCTCCGTCGCGTCGGCGTGCTCGAGCTGAAGGACGTGGATCTCGCCCTCGCCGGTGCGCATCGGCACGTCGAGCCGCTTGATGAACTCGAGGATCCGCAGGTATGCGCGCTCGGTGGAGATGATGACCAGCGAGTTGCTGCGATCGTCCGGGAGAATCTTCGCGATGTGGAGATCGCTGCTCGAGCCGGCGGCCGCACCGGGCTTGGCCTCTGCCCTCGCGGGGGAAGCGCCGCCCTTCAGGTCGAAGACCTCGTCGAGTCGCTGCGCGATGTCCGACGCCATTCCGTAGTGGACAGGCTCGATCCAGAATCTGGTCTCCCACGCCACCGACGTCGACGTCCTCCAGGATGCGCATCATGCGCTGGATGTTCGTCCCGGTGTCCGTGATGATGAGCAGGTTGCCCGGCGCGTACGTGGTGATGTCCCCGTCCTTCGACTTGAAGTGCCCGAGGACGTTGGCAACCTCTTCGGCGCTCACGTTGTGCAGCCGGTGTATGCGCGTGATGTAGCGGTCCTCGGTCGGCCCTCCTTGACCTGCCACGTAGACGGGCGCCCCCATCTTCGCGTCGGGCGAATCGACGATCTTGTAGAAGCGGCCGTGGGGCACGACGGTCAAACCGTTCGCCTCGAGGATCGACAGAAACGCCTGGTACGCCTCGGCCACGGTCACCTTCTGCGGCGAGAAGACGGTGGCCTTGATGTTGTGGACCTTGCCGCCGAAGATGAAGCGCTTGCCCGTCAGCTGACCGATGACACGCACGAGCTGATCGGAGATCGGCGTCCTCGAGCGAGAACGCCACACGCTCGTTCCCCGAGCGCGGCGCGTACTCGATGCCGGATTCGAACTGCGAGAGCCCCGAGGTATCGCCCACGGCCTTGCCGCCGGGGCCCGTCGGGGGCGCTTTCGTCGGAGTCGCCCCCGCGGCCGTATTCGCGCCGCCGCCTTGAGCATCGGCAGGAGGAGGGGGAGGAGGGGCGGGATTCGCGACGGGCATTCCCCCCGGCAACGGATTGGGCCGCATGCGGGGCTGCGCGGATGCCTCGGGCCCGGCAGCGAGGATCGCCGCCGAGGAGATCCCGGCCAGGACAAGCGCTTGGATAAGTTTCGCTCTCATAGGGCTCGCGAACGTCCTTCCGCTGACACTACTTGCCCGGGGCCTGGGCGGCCGGAGCCCTGACGGCGGGCCCGACGCCGTGGATGTTGGCGGGCGGCACGAGGGTGCCTCCGCCGGCTCCGGCTGTGGACTCCGCGTCCGAACGCGAGGTGGACGCCCGCCCGACGACCGACAACGCCACCAGCGTGATCGTGCCGACGACGAGCACGCACGCGCCCACCATCGCGCTCATCGTCACGAGTGTTCTACGGAGAAGAGTTCGGTTGTCGATCGTGCTGGTTTCAGGCATGGCTGACGGTTCGCTCACTTGATGTTGTAGTCGAGGTTCGTCTCCTGACCCTTTCGGTTGACCGAAACGGTCAGGTGATCGGCGGTGCGCAGGCGTGCGTAGGCTTCGAGCGCTTTCTCCGGGCTCGTCATGTCGAAGCCGTTGATCTTCTCGAGCCGGTCGCCGTTCTCCATCCCGAGCGCGCCGAGGAGCGTGTCCGGACGGACCCCGAACAGGCGGATGCCGACGACCTTCCCGTTCTCCTGCTCGGGGACGATTCGCGCCGTGCGCATCAGCTCTGCCTGGTTCTCGAGGATCTTGTCGACGACGCCTCGGTCGACGTCGAACTCGGTGGCGCTCTTCTTCTGGATTCCCTTGGAGATGGCGGGGTCCAACCCGGAGCCCGGCATCGTCCCGGCCGTGACGGTGGCCACCGTGGCGACCGCCGGGGTGCCGGTCGACGCCGGCTTGAACATCTGCGACTGGCAGAGCTGCGACCCGCCCGTCATCCACACCCGATCCCAGCCGATGAACTTCACCGTCTTGCCGCCGAGCTCGCCCCCACGCCGGCGGAGGTAGCTCTTGCCCTTCTCCTGCTGGGTCTCGAGCGCCGCGAACGACCAGTCGGGATCAGCCGACGCGGCGATGACGAGCACCTTCACGCCGTCGCAATCGGGCGCGTGATACGGGTCGCTGTCGTCCTCTTTCGCCTGATCGGCTTCCGGGAGCGGGACGGGCATCGCATTGCACGGACCGGTCACCGAATCGAAGGGGTTGCGCGCGCAGATGGGCTCCGCGCTCGTCGCGTGCGGGCTCGCCGAGGCCGGACCCGGGGGTATGCGCGCCAGGAGCGGCGGTGCCGAGAGCTGTTTCTCGTCGGCTCCGAGGTTCGCTCCGACGATCTGCATGATCCCCTGCGCGTCGAAGAACGCCGCCATCGCGACGAGGACGAGGATGACCGCCCAGAAGTGGCGCTTGAGGAGCTTGTCGATGGCCATGGGCAGAGCGGTAGGGCGAGTGCGCCCAGGATCCGAGGTTGCGAGGCCTGTGCCATCGGACAAACGCGCGGAAAGTCAGATTGTTTCCTGGTAGCGCGAGGGGTCGCTTCGCCAGGTTGGCGGGCGCGCCGAGCCGGGAGCAGGGGGAGCGACAAAGTGTCAAAGGCAACGCGGACCCCGACCGCGGCCGCCACGGGCACGTGCCGGCCCTACTTGCCGAAGTAGCTGACGCTGAATCCGCCCACGTACGCGATGACGTTGCCGATCTCGAGGGACTTCTTGTGGAAGCTCACCATGACCGAGCATGGCTTGTTTCCGGGCGCGTGAGGCTTGAGCGTGAACCCTTGCGGCGGGAGGAGCTTCTCGTAGTGCGCGATGACGTCCTCGGGTTTCTGCGACGTCGTGTAGTAGTTCGCGCGAAACTGCTTGGTACCTCCGCAGAGCACGGCGCCGGGCGGCGGCGGCGGGACGTCGCTCAGGTCGGTCGCCTGAGCGGCCACGTACCCCGGAGAGCCCGAGAAGTTCAGGCAAGACACGACGTCGCACGCTCCGGCCGCGTTGCCGCCCGGGGAAGCGGCCGACGCGGTCCCGAGGGCGGCGGATGGGCTCCCGTCCGGCGAGGGAGCTGCGGTGCCCTTGTGACAACCAGCGGACGCGGCGAAGAGAAGCGCGAGACCTCCCGCGCTCAGCCATCTCGTCGAACGCACGCGATCTCCTCGACTGGCCGGCATGGCGCGCCCTCGTAGCACAGCTACCCTCGAGGTCTCACCCGCCGGCGTCGGTCGCGAACCGTTGCGAATGCGCGACGAGCTCCTCCGGTGCCCCGGTGCGGGCGCACCACGCGTCGAATGCCCCTCGCGGGACGCCGCGCCAGCGGAGGTCGTCGAGCGATTCGTGGAGCGGGACTGTGCGCACCAGCGTGGCGAGACGGCGGTAAAGAAGCGCTTGCTCCCGGGACTCCCGAAGCGTCGTCGCGAGCCCCTCCGCCCCTCGGACGGTCGGCTTCCAATCGGCGGCCCGCGCCGGGATGCTCTCGAGGTGACCGTACTCGTGCAGCAGCACCCCCGCGGTCTTCTTGCCGAAGCCGGGGATGCCCGGAATGCCGTCCGCGGTATCGCCGACGAGCGCCAGATAGTCCGGGACGCTCGCCGGGCGGATGCCCCGGTCCGAAAGAAGGGTCGCCTCGGTCAACTCTCGCTTGCGCATGCGATCGACCTGGACGACCCGCTCGCCCGAGAGGCACTGCCCGAGATCTTTGTCGGGCGTCAGAATTCGGACTTGCTCGACCTCGCCGCACCAGCGCGCCGCGCCCGTTGCCAGGGCGTCGTCGGCCTCCCATTCCTTCATCGACCAGACGACGACGCCGAGGGCGCGCATGGCGTCTTCCACGGCATCGAACTGCCCGAGCAGCTCCGCGGGAACCCCCTCGTCCGTCTTGTAGCCGGGGAAGAGCTCGTTTCGAAACGACCGGATGGGATTGTCGAACGCCGCCGCCACGTGCGTCGCGCGTTCCTCCGGGTCGCTCAGCAGAGCCAGCATCGACCAGACCACCCCCACGGTGGCTTTCGCGTCGTGGCCGCTCGCGTCTCGGTGCTCGGGGCGCTTCGAGAAATGAGCTCGAAAGAGCTCGTAGGTTCCGTCGACGAGGTGAAGGCGCATGGCCCGCGCGCGAACGCCGACTCCAGGTTACTCCGCCAAGCCGTCGAGCTTGCGATAAATGGTCCGTGTCGAGATGCCGAGGAGCTGCGCGGCCAGGCTCTTGTCCCCCTTCGTCAGGCGGAGGGTCTCCCGGATGACGCGCAGCTCGATCTCGTCGAGCGTGGTGCCCACCTCGAACGCGAGCTGCGTCGGCGCGCTCGTACCGGCGGCGGCGATGTGGTCGGGGAGATCGCTCTCGCCGAGCACCTCGCTTCGAGACAGCACCACCGCGCGCTCGATGACGTTCTCGAGCTCCCGTACGTTGCCCGGCCAGGCGTAATCGGTCAGGCGCTCGAGCACCCCGCGCGCCGGCTGAAGCCGCGGGCGGCCGTTCTTCGCGCAGTACAGCCCGAGAAAGTGGTCCACAAGGAGTGGGATGTCCTCGCGACGCGCGCGCAGCGGCGGCGCGGTGATCGCGATGACGTTCAGTCGGTAGAAGAGGTCCTCGCGGAAACGCCCGGCCGCTACCTCGGCGACCAGGTCGCGGTTCGTCGCGGCCACGATGCGGACGTCCGCCTTCTGCGTGTTGCCGCCGAGCGGTTCGTACTCCCCCTCCTGCATCACGCGCAGGAGCTTCACCTGGACGCTCGCCTGGAGCTCACCAATCTCGTCGAGGAACAGCGTGCCGCCGGTCGCTCTCGCGAAGCGACCCTCTCGCTTTCCGGTGGCCCCGGTGAAGGCGCCGCGCTCGTGGCCGAAAAGTTCGCTCTCGAGGATCGTCTCCGGGATCGCGGCGCAATTGACGGCGACGAACGGCCCGCGCGCTCGCGAGGAGCGCTCGTGGATGTGGCGCGCCAGCAGCTCCTTGCCCGTGCCGCTCTCGCCGAGAACCAGCACGGTCGCCTGGCTCGGCGCGGCCTGGGTCGCCACGTCGATGACCCGGCGAAGAGCCTGCGAGCTTCCCACGATCTCACGGTGAGCCAGACGCTTGATCTCGTCCTTCAGCGACTTGTTCTCGGCGACCAGCCTCTGGCGCTCGGCCGCCTTGCGCACGCTCTTGACGATGGATAGCCGCTTGAGCGGCTTCTCGACGAAGTCGTAAGCCCCCTCGCGCATCGCGCTGACGGCCGCCTCGACGGAGCCGTACGCGGTCATCAGGACGACCTCGACGTCGGGCGCAACCTGCTTGATGGCGCGCAGCAGCTCGAGCCCGGTCGTCCCCGGCATCATCAGGTCCGTGAGGACCACCTGCACGCGGTGGGTGCGCACGAGCTCCAGGGCGTGCTTCGCGTCCGGCGCAGACAGCACCCGCATGCCCTCGCGCAGGAAGATCTTCTCGATCGATTCGACGTTGGACCGCTCGTCGTCGACGACGAGCACCGTGATGGCGTCGGCCGGGGGCTCGGGAGCGGGGTCGGGAAGCGAAGCCGGAGCGGAGCCGGGAGGGGGCGGAAAGGCGGGACCTCTTGTCAACACGATCGACAAAATGTCTCGAGGCCGACAACAAGTCAAACTCGATGCCAGACGGCGGCCAGGCGGGGCCGAGCGTCGCTGTCGGGCCGAGGGGTTTCGGCACCTAGCGAACGAGCTTCGACACGGCCTTGAACGACTCGGTGCCGGCGCGACCGAGCCAGTCGAAGACGAGGGTCTCCGTGGGAGCCACGAAGGCACCCGCCCGCTCGCAAAGGGCGAGACCGAGGCTCCGGTTCTCCTCGCGGCGCGAGGCTACGCCGTCGGCTGCGACGTGCACTTCGAACCCACGGCGGGCGAGCTCGCGCGCGGTCTGGAACACGCAAATGTGCGTCTCCATGCCGGAGACGACCACCGAGCGCGGCGAGCGATCGACCAGCGCGCGGGCGATGCGCGGCTCGGCGCACGCGTCGAAAGTCGTCTTGTCGATGGGCTCGACTTCCATCGCGCGCAGCCGCTCCGCGAGCGGCCCTACCGTGGGCCCGAGGCCTTTTGGATACTGCTCGCTCGCGATGACGGGCACCCCGAGGAGGCGCGCCGTTTCGAGCAGGATGATCGCGTTCGAGACGAGGCGGTCCATCGCCGCCTCGGGCATGGCGGCGGCCAGCCGTTCCTGCACGTCGACGACGAGGAGAACGCTGCGGGCGGGGTCGAGTCGATCCATCGTGGCTACTCCGGGTCCTAGCGCGGAACGCCTGACCCTTCCGAGAAAAGGCGTATCCGGAAGCTCTTCATCCACCGCGCCCAGTCGGCGCGCAAGTCGAAGCGCAGCGTCGCGCGCCCGAGCTCTTCGCCCGCTTCGTCGTACAGCGTGGCCGGCAGGAGCGTGATCGACTGGAACGGCGCGAGGCCGCTCCATTCTTTCTGACCCGACAACTCGTAGCGTTTCCCGTCGTCCCCGGTGAAGGCCAGGCGGTACGGCAGGCGGCGGTCTTCGATCAGCCGGAAGACGAGCGTCCCCTCGACGGCACGGCCCGAGGCGAGCCCTTCGGCGTCGAGGGTGCCGTGCAGGCGACAGGTCTTGTCCACGGCGAAGCGGCGCACGTCGCGGGTGGTGGCTTCCATCGCGAGCGCGATCGCCCGCTCCGCGGTCGGCTCGGCGAGCAGCCAGTAGCTGCCGCTCAGGGTCTCGCGAAACGAGAAGCCCGGGGACATCGATCAGCCGCCCCGGCCGACCTTGCGCCGATAGCTCTCGAGACCTTGGACGACCAGCCTTTCGACGACCTCGCCCCGAGCGGCGGCGTCCGCCAGCGCTTCGACGTCGGCGAGCGTCACGTGACCGTACGCGACGTGCTCCGGCTCCTGGACGATGGTGATCCCGCTCTCGCACATGTCCAGGCAGCCCGCCGAACAGGCCCGGACGACCGCCTTGGCGACGCCGCGCTGCGCAAGAGCCTCCTTCAATCGCGCGACGACCTCTTCGGAGCCCTTTTGGGCGCAGGAGCCCTTGGGGTTTTCGTCGGGGCGCCGGTTGGTGCACACGAATAGGTAGCGTTCGCGATGAGGCATGTGGGTTCCGGGACGCAGATTAGCGTTTCTCGTGGAAAACGGATGTTGCACTCGGCTCAGCCTCGGACGATGCTCCCGGCCGAAATGAAGGCCACCAAGCTCTTTCTCCTGGCAGTCCCCCTGGCACCGGCTGCCCTGGCATTCGCGTGCGGCGGGGGAAACGAGAACCTCCCCCCCCTCCCCCCCCGCCACCGGCTGCTCCGCTGGCGTCGAGCGCGCCGCCCGCAGCCAGCGCGGCACCCAGCGAGAGCGCGTCCGCCGCTCCGGCGCCGCCCGCGCCCTCCGTCCTGCTGACGCAGGGCACGGCGAGCCCCGATCCGCCGGCTCCGACCCCCACCGTGAAGATCGCGACCCCCACCAAGGAACAGGTCGTGCCCGCGGCGAAGGCCGCCGACCTCGAGGTCAAGCTCGACGTCAAGAACTGGAAGACGGCCAAGGGCGACGCGCACGTCCACTTGATCCTCGACGACAAGCCGTACAAGCCCATCTACGACCCGAAGGCCGACCTCGTGAAGCTCTCCGAGCTCGCGGGCGGCGAGGCACCTGCCGAGGGCCAGCACATCCTCGTGTCCTTCCCGAGCCGCGCCAACCACGAGAGCGTCAAGACGCCGGGCGCGCTGGCGATCAACGAGTTCTGGGTCGGCAAGAAGGGCGACAAGGCGCAGGACATCACGAAGGCGATGCTCATCTACAGCCGGCCCAAGGGCGAATACAAAGGCGACATGGCAAACCATGTGCTGGTCGATTTTCAGCTCGCCAACGACAAGCTCTCCCCGACGGGCGACCACGTTCACATCACCGTGACCGGACCGGGAATCGACAACGCGCTGACCGCCGACGCGACGCAGTACGGCCCGCCGTTCTATCTCGACAACCTGCGCGACGGCTCGTACTCGGTGAAGCTCGAGCTCCTCGACAAGGACGGGAAACTGGTGCCCGGCTCGTGGAACTCGACCACGCGCTCGATCACGATCTCGCATCAGTGACGAGCTTTGCACCCGTGCACGAAGCTCCCGTTTGGGGCCGGGGCCCCAAACGACAAACCTGGGGCGGAGCAGAATGGCTGAGAGTCTCCTGGACGAGCCGCAGGGAGTTCGTAAGCTCCTGGCGTGAGTCTCCTGACCACGGTCCTCGCCGCGACCGCTGCGATTGAACTGCTCGGCGGCTTTCAGTTCGCGCTGACGTTCGCGCGGCGCCGCCGTGATCAGGAGTTCGCCGTCGCGGCGCTCCTGGCGGCGGCGGCCGGCGAGCGTGCGGTCGGGGCGTTCCTGGCGGCCATCACCCCAGACCCTCAGGTCGCGATGGTGTTCGACCGGCTCGCGTGGCTGGGTCTCCTGGCGGTCGTGCCGCTGGCGATTCACTACGCGCTTCTCTACCGCGGCAGCCGCCCGTCGATGGCCATCCTGGCCGGGCCCTACGTGCTCGCCGGAGCGCTCGGAGCCATCGACATGGTCGGGCTGGCACACGGGGCTGCCGACGCGCGCGCTCCCTTCGGCGAGCTCAGGGTCGTCACCTACGTCGTGGAGGCGATTGCAACGGCCGCGGTGCTCGTCCTCATCGCGCGCACCTACTTGCAGGGCCGCCGCGAGGCGCTCGCGATCGTCGTCGGCGCCACCGTGCTCCTTGCGACCGTGACCAACGACGTGGGGGTCGCCAGCGGCGTATTCGCGTCGGGATACCTGGTCGACGCGGGGCTCGCCGCCTTCGTGCTCGGCATCGCCACCACCCCGAGCGCCCGGTACGGAGCCGTATCGAGCGAGCTCGACCTGCGGTCCAAGGAGCTGCGGACACGCACCCGCGAGCTCCGGCGATCGTACGAAGAGCTTCGCACCGCGCAGGAGGAGCTCGTCAAGAAGGAGCAGCTCGCCGTCGTGGGCGAGCTCGCGGCCGTCATCGCGCACGAGGTCCGGAACCCGCTGGCGATCATCGCGAACGCCGTCGCGGGCCTGCGCAAGCAAGCCATCTCGCGAGAGGACCACGAGACGTTGCTCGGCATCCTCGACGAGGAGACCAGCCGGCTCAATCGGCTCGTGACCGACCTCCTGCGCTACGCACGCCCCGTGAACATCCAGCGGTCGCACTTTTCGCTGGCCGATCTCCTCGACCGCGCGCTCGGCCTGGCCAACACCGACCGGAAGGCCATCAAGGCCGAGCTCCAGGTCGAATGTCACGAGGGTCGAATCTGGGGAGACTCGAACCTCCTGCGTCAGGTGTTCGACAACCTGGTCGACAACGCGGTTCAGGCGATGGGGACCGGAGGGACGCTCACCGTCCGAGTTCGAACGGCGAGCGAGGAAGGCGTCGACGGTCTCGCGGTCGACATCGTCGACACGGGCGAAGGAATGGACACGCAGGTGCGCTCGCGCGCGCGCGACCCCTTCTTCACGACCAGGCCCAGCGGCACCGGGCTCGGGCTGGCCATCGTCGATCGCATCGTCGACGCCCACGGCGGCCATTTCGCGATCGACAGCCGCGCGGGCGAGGGAACCACCGTGACGGTCTTTCTGCCGCATGGTTCCTCGAGCGAACCGCCGCCAGCGCGCACCCGGACGCGCGCCGCGTCGGATCCGCCCCGCTCCGCGGGCGTGACGCGCTGAGCTGGGCCGCCGAATCATGAGCCGCACTCCCGTCGACCGCGAGACCGTCGTGCGCCTGGACCGAGCGCACGTCTGGCACCCGTACACACCCATGGACGAATGGGACCGGGCCGACCCCATCGTCGTCGCGCGCGCGAGCGGCGCGTGGCTCGAGGACGTCGACGGCCGCCGCTACCTCGACGGCAATTCGTCGTGGGGACCCGCCGTGCTCGGGCACGGGCACCCTCGCCTGCTGCGCGCCTTGGAGGAGCAGAGCCGCACGCTGGCGCATTGCTCGCTCTTCGGCGTGGCGCACGAGTCGGCAGCGCTCCTGGCCGCCGAGCTGCTCGCGATCGCCCCGAGCACCCTGACGCGCGTCTTCTACGTCGACGACGGCTCCACGGCGGTGGACGCCGCGATCAAGATGTGCGCGCAGGCATGGCGACAGCTCGGGCGGCCCGAGAAGACACGATTCGTCGCCCTCGACGGCGCCTTCCACGGGGACACCGTCGGGGCCACGAGCCTCGGGGGCGAGCCAGTCTTCCGCCGACCGTTCTCCGGCGTCACCTTCGAGTGCGTGCACGTGCCCTTTCCGGAGCCCACCGCGTACCAGCGGGCGTTCGGGGCCATCGCGCGTCTGTTGCGGGAGGAGTCCAGGACGATAGCCGCCGTGTTCGTCGAGCCCGTCGTACAGGCTGCGGGGGGCATGCGCATTTACGACGCGGCATTCCTGCGAGAGCTTCGCGCGCTCTGCGACGCCGCCGACGTGCTCCTGGTCGTCGACGAAGTCTTCACCGGCTACGGGCGCACTGGCCCCATGTGGGCGTGCGAGCACGCGGGAATCGCGCCGGACATCATGTGCGTGGGCAAGGCCTTCTCGGCGGTCGTTCCGATGGGCGCCGTGCTGGCGAACGAGCGCGTCTTCTCGGCCTTCCGCGGAGGACGCGAGCACGCCTTTCTCCACGGGCATACCTTCTGCGGCAACCCGCTGGGGGCGGCGCTCGCGCGCGAGGTCCTCGCCATCTACCGGGAGGAGCGCGTTCTCGAGGTCGCGGCGCGGCACGCGCGGACCATTGCGCGCGCCTTCGAGCGCATCGGGAGCATCCCCGGGGTCGCGCGATTCCGATCTCTCGGGATGGTCGGCGCCGCCGACCTCGACGACGAGTCCGCGGGGTATCTCGGCGCCGCAGGGTGGCGGGTCTACGAAGAGGCCCGCAAGCGAGGCGCCTATCTACGCCCGCTCGGCAGCACGGTGTACGTCTGCCCGCCGCTCACGATCGGTGAAGGCGAGCTCGAGCAGCTCCTCGCGATCCTCGAGGAGAGCGTGCGCACCGTCACTTCGACGTGACGACCATCGCGCCCTTGTACATTCCCATGCCGCACTGGAAGGTCAGCGTGCGCGCGGTGTCGGTCGGCACCTCGACGGAGACGAGCTTGTTCAGCGGCAGCTTGTGCTCGACGTTCAACTCGGGGAAGACCACCTCGGTCGCGCACGTCTTGTCGGTCGTGCGCACGAACGTCACGGCCGCGTGCGACCCCGGTCCGCCCTGCGTCAGCTTGAGCGACGGCGGCGTGAAGCCGTGCTCGTTGGCGGTGACATCGGCCGTGGGGGCTCCGGCTTCGGATTTCTTACAGTGGCCGAGAAGAAGCGCCGCCGCCACCGGGGCCAGCAGCCACGCGGCAGCGCGATATCGGGTGTGACTCGTCCGCTCGAACCTGAGGCCGGCGCGCATGGCTTGCCTATAGTCGCGCTCTCGACGCGCGACAACGGAGGGCTCCGGCCCTCGAAATTCGTCAGCTCGCCTCCGCTGCGCGCCGACAATTCACGGCCGGTGGGGAGCCTTCGTGCGACAATGCCCGGGGCGCTGATGTGAACCCGATACACACCCTCCGCGTGGCGCTCCGCGCGATCTTGCGTAACAAGCTGCGCTCCTTTCTCACGACGCTCGGCATCGTCATCGGCGTCGGCGCGGTCATCACGATGATGGCCATCGGCGCGGGGGCCAAAGCGCGCGTCGAGGAGGCCTTTGCCGCGATGGGCACCAACGTGCTCATCGTCAACCAGGGCTCTTCGAAGGCGGGCGGAGTGCGTGGTGGATTCGGGTCCATGCCGACCCTGACGTGGGATGACCTCGCGGCGATGCGGCGCGACGCCCCCGCGGTGAAGCAGGCTGCGCCGACGCTTCGATCGAACATGCCGGTCGTCAGCGAAGATCAGAACTGGACGACCAGCATCACCGGCACCTCACCCGAGTATTTCGACATTCGAAACTGGCCCATGGCGCTAGGCTCGCCGTTGACCACGACGGACGTCGAGGGCGGCGCCAAGGTGATCGTCCTCGGTCAAACGGTCGTCGACAAGCTCTACGGCGCGAGCGCGAACCCCGTGGGGATGAGCGTGCGGGTCGGCGGCAAGCCATTCCAGATCGTGGGCGTCGCGTCCAAGAAGGGCCAGTCGGCCAACGGCCAGGACTACGACGACGCCGCGTTCATCCCGTTCACGACGTTCGCGCAGAAGATCCAGGGCGGACTCGGCAAGTACATCCAGGGCTCGATCACCGTCGCGGCCACGTCTTCCGACGACGACGGCGCGCGCGCAGGAGCGACATCGTCGCGCTCCTCCGCGATCGCCACCACCTCGCGCGCGGGCGAGGACGACGACTTTCAGGTCCGGAACCTCAGCGAGATCGCCGGGGCGCAGGAGCAAGGCGCGCAGACAATGACGATGCTGCTCGCCAGCGTGGCCGCGGTGTCGCTGCTGGTCGGTGGGATCGGCATCATGAACATCATGCTCGTCAGCGTCACCGAGCGGACGCGCGAGATCGGCATCCGCATGGCCGTCGGCGCCGAGCCGCACCACATCTTGACGCAGTTTCTCGTCGAGGCGCTTTCGCTGTCGGTCGCGGGTGGGCTCATCGGCGTGGGCGCAGGCGTCGGCGTCGCGAGCTGGATCGCCGCGCGGTTCCATTGGCCGATGCTCATCCAGCCCGACGTCATCGCCGTCTCCGTCGCGTTCAGCGCCCTCGTCGGAGTCGTCTTCGGCATCTACCCCGCGCGGCAGGCCTCGAGCTCGACCCCATCGACGCGCTGCGCTTCGAGTGAACGGCGCCGCGGCCTAAAAGCACGTCGAGCTGATGCGCTTGGCGTGAGGGCAGTGGAACATGCCGAAGTCGTCGGACGTGTACGCCGTTTCGAGGTGCCAGAGGCGACAGTTGAGCGTGTTTCCGCTCTCGAACGTCGTGTCGCCGGCGTCCCCGACCAGGTACGGGAACGTCTTGCACGCAGCCTGGCAGTCGGCGATGCCGCCGGGGTACGGCACCGCCTTGGGCGGCGCGCAATACGTCACGGCCAGCGTACAGAAAGGCTCGCACGGATCCTTCCCGCAGCGGCGCCCGCCGAGAGGACCGGCGGCGCGGCAGTGCTCCGCGGGCGCGGTCGCGGCTTCGTTCGCGTGGTAGACGCGGCAACCGAGGGTGGCGTGCGCCGTGTCGCCGCTCGTCGCGCCGATCTCGAACGCGGGGCACATCTTCATGCAGATGCTACGCGACAGGTACTCGGCGTTGTCTCCCGTGCAGTTCTTCATCACGAGGTCGCAGTACCGGTCGCACGGTGCGGGGGCGGACGCGGGCACGGACGCGGACGCGGACGCGGGCACGGACGCGGACGCGGGCGCGACCGTCATCGACGTGCGGCTCGCGCCCCCACGCAGCGCCACACCCGCGAGCCCTCCGACGGTCGCCACGCCGAGGGCCGCCGCAATCCAGATTCCGCTCCTGCCCCTCGTGACCGTGGTCGCGGGCCGAGCGAGCGGCTGGCGGGGCGGCGCGAGGACCGTGGCCTGGTGCTGCAGCACGATCGGCGCCGTCTTCAGTTTCCCGGACGACATGAGCGTCGCCCGGCCGCCCTGCAAAGCCTCGGCGACGTCGAGCGGCCGCTGCGGGCGCGACGCCGGATCCTTCTCGAGGCATCGCATGATCACGGCCTCGAGCTCCGGGTGCACGGCCGGCGCGAGCGAGCGAAGCGCCGGCGGCGCCTGATGCGCGATCCGGTACAGCATGGAGGCGAGGTCGCCCCCGGGAAATGGCACATCGCCCGCGAAGCACTCGAAGAGCACCGTCCCGAGCGCGTAGATGTCCGCGCGTCCGTCGACGGCTCTCCCCGCGACTTGCTCGGGGCTCATGTACGCCACGGTGCCCATGACCGTCCCCGGTCTCGTGAGCTTCTGCTCGGACAGGGCGGTCGCGAGACCGAAGTCCGCGAGCAAGACGCGCATGTTCTCGCCCCTGCCCACGACCATGATGTTCTCGGGCTTGACGTCGCGGTGGACGATCCCGATGGAGTGCGCGTGCTCGAGCGCCTCGCACGCCTGCGTGCCGAGATCGATCACCTCGTCCGCTGCCAGCCGGCCGCCGCGCTCGAAGAGCTCGCGCAGGTTCGACCCCGGAATGAAGGCCATGACGAGGAACAGCGCGTCGCCCTGCTCGCCGATGTCGTAGACGCTCACGATGCCCCGGTGATCCATCTTCGCGATCACGCGCGCTTCGCGCAGGAAGCGGGCGCGGGCCTCCGCGGAGAGCTCGTTGGCCCCGATGAGCTTCACCGCCACGTCGCGCTCCAGAAGCACGTCGCGCGCGAGGAGCACGACCCCCATTCCCCCGCGACCCAGCTCGCGCACGACCTCGTACCGGTTTCCGAGCTTCTGGCCGATCATCCGCCGTATCTCACGTCGGCATCCTAACGCGCCGGCGCGCCGCGGATTGCATCTCCGGTGCAAAGGGCGGCCCCCGTCACGCGTACGCCGCCGCACACCCGCCGACGCACGAGCCGACCCGGCGATGGCTCGGCGGGGCGGATCGCGCGACCACCAGGAGCCGCGGCGCCACGGGTCACGGGGAGGGCTACCGCCGTGAATCGTCGCAGATCCGTGGCCGATCCCCGCTCGCAGGGCGGCGGCGCGCCGTTCGCAATCGCCGTGGGGCGCCCATGCGATTCCCGCCACCCGTGCGCTCGGCGGACCACGCCGTGCTCGTCGCCGCGTCTGTCGCGTCCCTGGCGCTCGTGACGACCGCTTGCGGCTCGGGCGCGATGCGGTCGTCCGCGCAAGACCAAGATGGCGCAGGCCAGGGAGGCGCCGCCACGGGAAACGCCTACGTCGACGGGCGCGGATGCCCGCGGTGCCACCAGGGCCCCGATCCGCAGACGACCGGCTCGATGTCCGGCTCCGTCGCGCCGATTCCCGGCAACTTCGGGAGCGACGTCGTCCTCTACGGTCCCAACCTCACGCCGGATCCGACGACCGGCCTGGGCGACTGGAGCGACGACCAGATCGCGACCGCCATCATCTACGGCATCGACAACCAGGGCGAGCGACTCTGCCCTCAGATGCAGCACTTCCCCGACATGCCGATGACCGAGCTCCAATCAATCCTCGGTTATCTGCGTTCGCTCGAGCCGGTCGTCCACGGGCCACGGCGAGCCGATGCCCCCGCTGAAGAATTTGAGGATTTCTCATGCAGCATGCCACCCTCGTTGCTTGTCGGCGCTCATCACGACCCTGACCGCGGCGCTGGCGTTCGGGTGCTCGAGCGGCATCGCGTCCCAAGACTCGAATGGCGATGGCGGCGATGACGGCACGGAACCGAGCAGCAGCGGCGGTCCGTACACGAACGGAGGCACGTCCGGCGGGAGCAGCGGGGGTCCTGCAGACAACGGACAGGGCTCCGGCGGAAACCAGGCGGCGGAGAAGGCGGCAGCGGGGGCGAAGAAGGTGGCCCGGGGATGTCGAACGACGCGGCGAGCGCAGGTGCCACGTGCTCGGCGGCGGATCTCCTGGCGCAGACCCAGTGCGGCGCCGGCATGGCTTGCGACGTCGAGCGCCATGCGATGACCTTCGCGAGCGGCGGCGTCGCCGACGCAGGAGCCAGCAGCGAAGCTGGGGGCGGCGGCGGGGGTGGAGCTGGAGGCGGGGGCGGGGGTGGAGGCGGGGGTGGAGGTGGAGGCGGCGATGCCGGCAAGACCGGCGTGACGGACTCGGGAAGCGGCGATGGAATGGGGACCGGCGTGGGAAGCGAGACGCTCGTCTGCCGCGCGGTGACGCCGAGCGGCACCGAGGGCGCCGCGTGCAACCCGGGCGATCCGACGACGTGCGCCGCGGGCTATTCGTGCGGCGAGCCCGGCGACGGAAGCAACGACGCCGTCTGCGTGAAGTTCTGCAACGCCGACAGCGACTGCACCGTGCCCGGCGGGTGGTGCCACGCGGGCGCGCTGCAGACCGCGCCCGCCGAGGGCTTCACCGCCAAGACGTGCACGCGAAGCTGCAATCCGATGGCGCAAACGGGCTGCGCCGCAGGTCAGAAATGCAACCTGATGCTCTCGACCGACCCATCGCGCCTCTACACGACCTGCATGGCGACCGGGACCGGCGCGTACCAGGCGCCCTGCACGCGGTCGGAAGACTGCAAGGCCGGGTTCTCGTGCGAGTCGGTCTCGGTGAACGGGGGCGGAATCAAGGGGATGTGCCTGCAGCTCTGCTCGGTGTCGCCGGCATCGTCGTGCCCGACGCGGCAGACATGTCAGCCCGTCGCGCCGCCGAACTCGCTCGAAGGGACGCAGTACGGATGGTGCTATTGAGGCCCGCTCGCGGGTGCGAAGGGAAGCTGCGATGATGCCCGCCGAAGTGACCCCCGTTGCCGCGCCGTCCGATCGGGTCTTGCTCGTCGACGACGAGCCGGATCTACGCCAGCTCGTCACGTTCAACCTGCGCGGCGCCGGCTTCGAAGTCGACGCCGTCGGCAGCGGCCAAGCCGGCCTCGCCCTCGCCGCCAAGACGCGCCCGGCGGTCATCGTGCTCGACCTGATGCTCCCCGACGTCTCGGGAACCGAGGTATGCCGGCAGCTCCGCGCCGACCCGGTGCTCGGCGACGTCGCGGTGCTCATGCTCACGGCGCGCGGCGACGAGTACGACCGCGTGCTCGGCTTCGAGATGGGCGCCGACGACTACGTCGTGAAGCCGTTCAACGTGCGCGAGCTCGTGATGCGCGTGCGCGCCCTCGCGCGCCGCACGGCGGAGCGGCGCGCGGCCCGAGCCATCACCGGCAGGGACCCGAAGCTCCGCTGGAAAGGCCTCGAGGTCGACCCGGTGCGCCACCACGTCTTCCTCGACGGCGGCGAGCTGCAGCTTCGCCCGCTCGAGTTCAAGCTGATCCAGCTCTTGCTCGAGCACCCGGGCCGCGTGTTCACGCGCGCGGAGCTTCTCGAGGAGGTGTGGGGCATCTCGGGCGAGGCCAACACGCGTACGGTCGACACGCACGTGCGACGGCTGCGCGAGCGCCTGGGGCCCTACGGAGAAGTCGTCGAGACCGTGCACGGCTTCGGCTACCGCCTCCAAGAGCTGGCGTGACGTGACGCTGACGTTCCGGGCCAAGCTCTTGGCCAGCCACCTGGCCCTCGTCGCGGCCATCGTCCTCCTGGTCCTCGTCGAGCTCGACCGAACGCTCGGGGGCGATCTCGTCCGGCAGCTCGACGAGCGCCTCGATCAGCAGGCGCAAGGGGCCGCCGCTTGGGTCGGCGAGGGGCGGCGCCACCCGGACAAGCTGGCCGGCCGGCTCGGCTTCGTCGTGCACGCGCAGGTGACCGTGTTCGATCGCGACGGCAAGGTCATCGGCGACTCGTCGATCGCCGACGTCTCGCGCGCGCCCTCCGGGGAGAGCGACCCCGAGCTCCGCAGCGCGCAGCGCGGCGACATCGGCCGGGCGACCCGCATCGTCGACGGCGGCCCGATGCGCTTCGTGGCCGTACCCGCCGGCGACGGGCTGGTGCTTCGACTGGGCGCGCCCCTCTCGTACATCGACGCCACCGTGGGCGCGATGCGACGCCGCCTCGGCTTTGCGTTCGCCCTCGCGATCGCCGCGGCGCTCAGCCTGGGAGCGCTCGCGGCCCGCCTGGCCGCGCGCCCCCTGCGCGCGATGACCGAGAGCGCCACGCGCATCGCGCAGGGCGACTACGCGATCGTCCCCTCGACGTCGCCGGACGACTTCGGCGTCCTTTCGCGGACGCTGGCGGCGCTCGCAGCGCGGCTGAGCAAGCTCCTCGTCGTGCGGCGCGACTTCGTCGCCAACGTGAGCCACGAGCTTCGCACGCCGGTGACGGCCATCCAGGGCTACGCGGAGACGCTCGTCCGGGGTCCGGTCGACGAGGCGACGCGCAAGGAGTTCCTCGAGATCATCCATCGGCACGCGCGCCGCCTCGGCGCGCTCGTCGAGGGCCTGCTCGCCCTGAGCGAGCTCGAGGCCCGCCCGCCCGGGCAGACGGTGCGCGAGCGCGTCGAGGTCGCGGCCATCGCCGACCACGTGCGCGCGACCCTGCGCGATCGCGCCGTGGCGCGGGGCGCCCGGATCGAGGTCGACGTCCGCGGCGACACGGTCGCGCGCGGGGACCCCATGGCCGTCGAACAAGTCATCGAGAACCTGGTCGACAACGCAATCAAGTACGGCCAGGACGCCGAGGGCACCGTGCGCATCGTGGGCCGCCGCGACGGCGATCGCGCCACGCTGCAGATCGTCGACGACGGCCCCGGCGTCGCGCCGCAGCACCTGCCGCGCCTCTTCGAGCGCTTCTACCGCGTCGACCCGGGCCGCTCGCGCGAGCGAGGCGGGACCGGGCTGGGTCTGGCCATCGTGAAGCACCTGGTCGAGTCGATGGGCGGCTCCATCGAGGTCGACAGCGCTCTCGGACGGGGCACCACCTTCGAGGTGAGACTCCCGGCCTGGTGACGGCATGGACGAGATCCTCGCCTACTCCACGCTCGCCGCAACCGTCACCCTCGCGGTGTCGCGGCCACGCATCGGACTTCGGGGGATTCGCGTCACGCCCGGCGCGGCGGCGATCTTCGGCGTCGTCGCCCTGGTGCTGGCGGGTCTGCTGGGTCCGGCCGATCTCGCGGCTGCCGGGCGCATTCAGTGGCGACCGCTGCTTTCGCTGACGTGCGTCATGATCATGACGGGCGTGGTGCAGGAAGTCGGCGCGTTCGACCGCCTCGCGCTGAAACTCGAGTCGTACGCGCGCCGCACCTCGGCTGCGCGCGTATTCGGCGTGCTCTTCGTCGCGAGCACCGTCACACCCGCGCTCCTCAACAACGACTCCGCGATACTGCTTCTCACGCCGCTCGTCGTCGCGCTCGCGCGGCGGCTGTATCCCGCCAGGCCCGCGCTCACGCAGGCGTTTGCGTTCGTGGTGTTCCTCGCGCCGGGGGTCGCGCCCTTCGCCGTGTCCAATCCCATGAACATGATCGTCGCCCAGTTCGCGGGCATCGGCTTCAACGCGTACGCCCTCACGATGCTCCCCATCTCGCTCGCGGGAGCCTTGCTCACGCTTCTCGTCTTGCGCCTGCGCTTCCGGCGCCTCCTCGCGGACGCTTCGGCGGCGACCGCCGGCGTCGTCGAGGTCGCCCCCGGGCCCCATCCGGCGGAGCGCCCCGTGGCCGCCGTCCTCGTCGGCGTCTTCACCGCCTACCCTTGCGTGGCCGCGACGGGCGCGCCCATCTGGCCCGTCTCCGTCGCCGGCGTGGCGGCGTCTCTCCTGCTTGCGTGGCGCTATCGCGTCGGGCCGCCGCGGCGGCTCTTCGGTCACGTCTCGCCCGACGTCCTCGCCTTTCTCTGGGGCGTCTTCGCCGTCGTCATCGGCCTGCGCCGTGCCGGCGTAGTCGACCGACTCGCGGCTCTCTACGGCACGCAAGCCCCCGGCAGCTGGCAAGAGATCGGCATCGTGGGGCTAGTCGCGGCGATGGGCTCGGCGGTCGTCGACAATCACCCCATGGCGATGCTCGACATGATGGCGCTCGGCGCCCATGCCGACGGCGGGCGGCACGTCTCCATCCTCGCGGCGCTCATCGGGGGCGACATCGGCCCGCGCCTGCTTCCCATCGGCTCGCTCGCCGGGCTGCTCTGGATGGACCTCATGCGCCGCTCGGGAGAGGAGGTCCCCGCAGGGGCGTTCATTCGGCTCGGGGCCCTGGTGCTGTTGCCGACGCTGGCGCTATCGCTCGCGATCCTCTGGCTTCTCTCGGGGGCTACGTGACGCCCGGTCGGCGCGCCCGCACCATTCGCGCCAGCATGAGCCCTGCCGCAAGCGCGAGCGCGCCCAGCCCGAGCCGAGAAACGCGCCACGCGCCGCTCGCGCCCGACGACGTGGGCGCGGACGCCGTGCCCGCAGCGCGCGGGGACCGCGCGAGCGCCTCGTCGAGCACCTCGGGCGCGACGAAGTCTCCCAGCGCAATGCCCGCGAGGCTCGGGGCCTTGCGGCTCGCCGGAAAGAGCGCGAGCGCCGGCGCCAGTCCGTCGACCGAGACGCGCGGGCTGTCGGGCACGGCCGGCTCGTAGAGGCCCACAAGCGTGTGCACGTGCCGCCTCTCCAGCGACGGAAGCGCCTTCATGACCGCGTTCTCCGCGGCGGCGCGGTCCGCGTGGACGAGCGCCTCGGCGCGCGCGAGGGCTCGCACCATCGCGTCCACCACGGGGCGCTGCTCCTGAAGGAACGCCCGCGTGGCGACCAGCGCGTGAATCTGGCGCATCGCCAGCGGCTGCGCGTCCCCTGCCGACTGGTTCACGAGGACGACCGCGTCCTGGTCGTCGATCGCCTTCTCGAGGAACGGCGTGTGGGCATAGAGCGCGTCGCACTGGTGGTCGGCGAACGCCTCGTTCTGCTCTTTGCCGTGGCGCACCACGATCTGCACGACGTCGTCGGCCACGAGCCCCTCGGACGCAAAGAGCGCCCGCAGCCGCGTGGGCGGCCCCGGCGCCACCCCGACACGCAGCCCTCGCAGCGAGAGGAGCCGCTCGCGCAGCGGCGCCGTCGCGCTCATCCGGTGCTGCTCGAATACCTGCCGCCGCACGACAAGGTCGATGGGATCGTTGCGCAGCAGGTTCGCGACGAGCTCGAGGGGGAACCGCTCGGCGATGAGCATCAGATACGTGGGCGGCGGAAGCACGGCGACGTCGGCCTCGCCCGCGATCATCTTCGCGATCGCCTGCGCCGGCACCTCGGGCGCGAACACCTGCGGCTCCACCCCTTCTTCGGCGAAGGTACCCGCGCCCTGCGCCACCCAGAACGCGAGGTACTGCAGGTTGTCGCCGTCCGGCATGAGGACGTGCACCGGGGTAGGAGGCCGTCCCGCCGCGGTGTCGCCCCACGCGACGCCCTCGATGCCGGTGCCGGGCGCGGCGCTCGTTGCCGAGAGCGCCACCGAAGCCATCAGAACCATCGCGAGCGCGCGCCGCTTCATGGGGTAGCTGACTCTGCTTGCAAGTCGGGGACCTCTTCCAGGGGCGTCACACCGGGGGAGCACCGAGCACGATCTTTCGATCGAAGTGTGCGATCGTTAAGAGGATCACGGAGGAGGGAGGCTCTCATGCGATCCACCATGATGGCGATGGCTCTGCCGGTTCTCCTCGCTGGATTCGGCTCCGGCTGCAAGGGCAAGGGCGGCACGCCCTCGACCGGCGAATCGACCCCCCCCACCACCACGGCTTCGGCCCCGCCGGCCGCGAGCGCCTCGGCGCCGGCGCCCGCAGGCTCAGGCAAGCTTGCGTCGAGCGGGAAGATGGCGCACTGCCCCAACGCGGTGACGGGTGTGACGACGACCATCGCGGACGTCCCCGGCGGTGTGGAGGTCGGCATCACCGGCGCCGACCCGGCGGCCATCGGCGACGTTCAGGCGCGCGTGCAAGCGCTGCTCGAGGTGCAGAAGAACCAGAGCGCGAACATCAAGCACACCGGCACCGGCGAGGGCGGCGGGTTGCTCGGCCGTTGCCCCATCGTCCTCAAAGACACGGAGATCACGGCAGCCGCCATGGCCGGCGGGAGCAAGGTCACGGTCAAGACGAAGGACGCCCAGGAGGTCGACTGGCTGCGCCGCGAGACCCGCGACCGCGAGAAGGACCTGGAGACCGCGGGCATCCCGGCTGGAGCCGGCAAGATGTCGCACTGCCCGAGCGCCGTCGAGAACGCGAAGACGACGGTCAAGAACACCAAAGACGGCGTGGCCATCGTCGTCGTCGCGGGCGCCGGCGACGGGGCCAAGGAGATCCGCGACCGCGCCAAGCACCTGGCCGACGTCTCCAAGGCGCTCGACGCCGGCGCCGCGGTTGCCTCGCACACCGGCACCGGCGGCGGCGGCGGGGGAGTCGGCCGCTGCCCCGTCGTCCTGAAGGACACGTTGCTCGTCACGAAGGAAGTGACCGGCGGCGCCGAGATCGACGTCAAGGCGAAGGCGGTCGCGGACGTCCTGAAGCTGCAGGACGAATCGAAGGAGCGCGCCGCGAAGTTCCAGCTCGCGAGCTGGGGCAAGCCAGGAGCGCCGGCCATGCCGGGCGCCCCGGGAGCGCACTGACGTCCACGCCTAGTCGCAGCCGGCGTCGACGGAGCCCTCGCTGTAGCCGGAGGGGCAGGTGCACGCGCCCTGGCAGGTCGGCCACGTATCGGGGAGTCCGGCGTGGCAGCACTTGAAGGGATCCGGCGTGCAGCATCTCGCCGTCCCGGGACCGCAGGAGGCGGTAGCGCTCGGATCGTCGTGGTAGCCGGGTCTCTGCGGGCACGGGTCGACGAAGTCGCCCGGCGCGCAGAAGTTCTGCGGGTTGGCGGCCTCGCATGCGGTCGTGGCGCCCGCCTCCGACGGCACGGGGCGGCAGCAGAATCTCGCCCGGCTCGGCGTTGCAGCCGGATTGGTCGGGGCGGTAGCCGTCGGGCGCGGTCCCCGCCGGGCAGGGCGTGTTCGTGATCACGCAGACGCCGCCTGCAGCGAGGCACGTGCCGCTCGAGCCGGTGCCGCCCCCTTCGGGGATCGTCGACGTGCCCGCATCCGTGAGATTGCCGGCGTCCGTCGCGTTCCCGGCGTCCATCGCGTTCCCGGCGTCCGTCGAATTCCCGGCGTCGTCGCGGCTGGCTTGGCCCGCGTCGTTCTCCAGGGTGCTGGCCGACTGCCCGCCACAGGCGGCCATCAACGCAAGCGACGCGACGAAGAGGGACCCTTTCATGGCTGGCGCCGGAAGCAATCGGTGCGCCAGTCGCTCGATTGGCAAAGGACCGGGGTTGGTCGCGGTTTTCGTGGGTAGCGCTTGTGCCAAAGTATGCCGGATGCCGACATGACGAGCGCCGGAGGGGAACGGAGGCGACCGCGAGCCTCGAGAACCCGAGCGAGCGCCTGACGATCGCGATCCCGAGGGAAACGCACGCGCGCGTGAGCGAGGCAGTCGCGATGGGCAGCGACACACGCGCCTCCGTCAGCGATGCGACCGCGATTGGCAGCGATACGCACGCCCCCGTCTGCGTGACGACCGCGATTGGCAGCGATACACGCGCCTCCGTCTGCGTGACGACCGCGATTGGCAGCGATACACGCGCCTCCGTCAGCGTGACGACCGCGATTGGCAGCAATACGCACGCCTCCGTCAGCGATACGACCGCGATTGGCAGCGATACGCACGCCGCCGTCCGCGTGACGACCGCGATTGGCAGCGATACACGCGCCTCCGTCTGCGTGACGACCGCGATTGGCAGCGATACGCGCGCCTCGGTCCGCCATGCAAACGGCGATTGAAAGCCATCGGCACGCGTCCGTCCGCGCAACGACCGCGATGGGCGGCGAAGCGCACAGCGGCACCGGGCGTACGACCGCGATGGGCCGCGAGACGAATGCCTACGTCAGCGCGACGATCGCCATCGGCACCGGTACGCGTCGTTGCGTAAGCGTGAACATCCCGATTGAGAAGGGAACGCACCCCCGCGACCGCGCCCCGCTCGATTGCGTCAGAAGCGCAGCGTCACCAGGGGCGCTCCGACCGCCACGGGAAAGGGAACGACCTCGCGGCGCTCCACCGTAGCCCCCACCGGTTCGCGGGACGGTGGCGGCGCGCTGAATCGCTCGTCCTGGCTCACGGTGGTCGACATGTTGGTGACCGTCGCGAGCAACCCGACCGCAATGAGGGCGGCGCCCACGCCCTCGGCGACGCCGAAGGTGACGTCGACGGGGCGCTGGCAGTCGTTGCCCCTCCCGAGGCACCCGAGCGAGAACCACATCCACGCGAACGGGCCGACGACCACCGCGCCCGCGCCGGCCACCGTGGCGACGATCCCGAAGACGAACAGTTCGGTGGAGCCCGGGTGGACCTTCGCGACCAGGCTCTGGCCTGCCCGCGCCTTCAGCTCGAACGGGACTGACGTCTTCATTCGCGCTCCGCGTACTTCGTACTCCCATCCGAGGGGCACCGGCTTGTCGCACGACAGGTAACAGACCACCGTCCAAGCCGCGTCCCCGTTCGGTCGCCCGAACAGCCGGGCGCCTTCCGGTGACTCCAGGTGCAGCCAGACCGTCTCCTCGGATGGATGGGAGGCCGGCGCAGGGGGCGCAGGCGCGGCGACTGTCTGGGCCGAAGCCAGCCGTGGGAGCAGCCAGACCGTGCTCGCGACGAGACATGTCGGCAGTCGCATGAGACCTCCGGAACTGATGGCTCAGCAGCTTCCGTGCCCCGACGAAGACTCGCGTCGTTCGGCGCGTGCGCGCTCGCCGATCCGCGCGCCCCCGGCACGCTGTAAAGCCGGCGGTACACCCGCGCACCGGCACACTGTCGCCCCGCGGCGACACTCCACGCCCGCCCCCGCACGGCCCGCGCTTGGAGCCCAGGCGATGCCTCAATCAGCGAGCGGCGAGCCTCCCCCGTATGGCCGTCGGCCAACGACTTCGCTTCGCGAAGTCGCGGGAGAAGAAGGCCCGCAGGGCCCCGCGAGACCAACACTCCGTCGTCGTCGGGCGTCAGCCCGACGAGGGGCGGAGCTAAATCAGGGAGCACGTAGAGGGTTACCTGGTGCACCGAGAATCGTGCTCCCTGATTTAGCGCGACGCCTCCCAATCCCACCGCACGCCGACGAGCACCTGCCGGTATCCGCCCACCTGGATGCCGTCCGGCCGGCGCGCGAAGACGAACGTCTCGTTCGTCGCGTCCTTGATGGCGAGCTTGAACGTGAGCCCCGACCCCGCCAGCTTGTACCGCGCCATCACGTCGACCGCGTCGTACGCGGGCATCTTCCCGGTACGCCCGGTGGCATCCGGCTCGAGCGTGTTCTGCGAGTCGGTGAACTGCTCGCCCACGTACGTCCAGGCGATCTGCCCGCCGAGACCCGACGCGTGGTCCACGTCGAGCGTCGTCACGAGCGTCGCCGCCGGCGCGTACGGCAGCCAGTTGCCGTTCCAGGCGCCGCCGTCGAAGTACGCGCGGGCCAGCGTGTAGCGCACGCCGAGATCGACGGCCGTCGATCGCCATCCGAGCGCCTCGGCCGCCGCGAGCGTGGCGGCGCCCTCGACGCCGTAGTGGCGCGTGCCGCCGCCGTTGACGAGCGTCGTCTGTCCGCCCGAGGTCAGACTGCCGCTCGACGAAACGACCTGGTTGTCGAAGTCGATGAAATACGCGGTGCCCTCGAAGCGCAGCGCGCGCTCGTAGGCCAGTCGGGTGCCGAGCTCGTAGTTGATGCTGCTCTCGGAATCGAGCTGCACGACGCCGGTCCCCGCCTTGGGGCTGATGGGGCTCGTCACACGCGGCGGCGCCCATCCCACGTGCAGGCCGGCGTACACGTTGGCCTTCGGCGTACCGGCGACGATCCCGATGCCCGGCACCAGCCCGCTCGCGCCAGCGCTTCGCGCGGGCTGCGCCACGTCCTGGTCTCCCTGGCGCGACACCTGGCTCGTCAGGTAAGCCTCCTCGAGGCGCACGCCGGGCATCACGAGCAGCCAGTCGCGCACCTCGATGCGGTCCTCCGCGTACGTCGCGAACGCCCAGCTGTCGTGGTCGAACACGTAATCGAGCGCGCCGGCGGTCGACGAGGGCGCGGTTCCGCTGCGCTGCTCGTAGTGCGCGGCCTCGTAGAGGAGCCGCGCGCCGGCGTTCAGCGTGTGCTTCAGCACGCCGGTCTGCGTGCGCCACTCGAGGCGCGGCTCGAGGCCGGCCACTTCGTAGTGGCGGTCGAGGATCGTGTCGGTGTTGCGGAAGTAGATCGCGCCGCCGGTGAGGCCCGTGTCGCCGACCCAGTAGGCGTACTGACCGAGCGGCAGCAGCGACACCCCCGGCGTGTTGCGGTCGTAGTCCTGGCGATTCCAGATGCGCTGCGTGCGGTACGCGTACGCGAGCGTGGTCAGCTTCGTGTCGTCGCCGAAGCGCTGCACGTGCGTGAGCGACGCGTCGAAGCGCTGCTGGCCGATGCGGTCGGCCGGCGAGAGCGTGGGCTGCCGCGGATCGGCGACGTACATCGCCTGGGTCAGCCCGTTGTCGTCGGACCTCGTCTCGTCGTCGTGGAGAGCGAGCTTCAGCGTGGCCTCGCCTCGGGCGGACGTGTCGAACACAAGCTTGCCGAGGACGTCGGTCGCCTGAAAGGCCTCTTGCCTGATGCCGTCGCTCGCCTTGTGGAGCACCTGGACGACGTAGCGAACGTGCTCCGAGGGCGCGTCCCCGTGGCTCGCGACGACGCTGGCGTAGCCCTCGGGCCGGCTGCCGAGGAGGCACGCTCCTCCCGATCGGCAGCGGTCGCCGGCCCAGAAGCCGGCGTCGAGCTCCGCCATCTCGTGCAAGCGCTCGGGTGGCAAGAGGGTCAGGAAGTTGATGACGCCGCCGATGGTCTGCGGTCCGAAGAGGATGTTGCCGCTGCCTTTCACGACCTCGATGGCGCGCATGCGCTCCACCGGCGGCAGGTAGTAGATGTCCGGCTCCGAATAGGGGTTCACCGCGACCGGCACGCCGTCTTCGAGGACGAGCACGCGCCGCGAGCGCCCGGGGTCCAGCCCGTGAATTCCGACGTCGAGTCGCAGCCCTGCCGACTCTTGCTGCGTCGCCGTCATTCCGGGGACGCGGCGGAGCATCTCCGAGGCGTCCGCCGGCTGCGCGCGCTCGATGTCCTTGGTCGTGACGAGCGTGCCGGAGCCGGGCACCTTTTGCAGCGCGTCGGCCTTCTGGCCGATGACGCGGACCTCGGGGACGGGCTCCGGTGCGGGCGCGGGCGCGGGCTCCTCGGCACGCGCGGTCCCCTGCGCCGCGAGAGCCCAGCCGAGGGAAACGAGGAGGGTCGAGCGTCTCACGGCGACCTGCAGATGCCCATCATGCTGCAGCCAGGCGAAGGCGCGGGGCAGTCCGTGGCCACCTTGCACGGCTTGGAGCAGTGCGGGCCCTTCGCAGGAAAGCTGTCGCACGAGGTGCCCGGCGGGCACTGGTCGTCGGCCGGATTGCAGGGCGACATGAACGTCAATCCGCCGTGAGACCCGCCCTCCCCGCTCGCCCCGCCGTCCCCCGCGTCCTCGGCCCCAGGCGACGGCAGGTACGGGCTCGCATCCAGGTCGCAGCGGCACGCGCCGTAGCCCGAGGCGGCTGCCGGGTCGCAGACGCGGAACCCGGTGCGGCCTTCCTCGCAGGTGCACCTCTGCACGTCCTCGGGCAGGCACGCCGCGCCGCCGCTGCCCTGGCCGCACGCCGCGACGAGCAGCACGAGCGGAACGAGGGCGCCGAAGGCCGTGTGACTCGCGTGTTTCAACGACACGACACCTCGGACCATTCTGGGGCTCCCATGCAATGCGAGGTCCACTGGCCGCGCGCGCGATGCGTCGGAGACCGGAGCGAGGCACCGTACGATACGACATGGACGCCGGGTCCCGGGTTATCCATCTCTGGATCCTCTGTGACTTCGGTGTAACTCCACTCGGTCCCGGTGTGACTTGCGCTTCGTGCGGAAAATACGCGGCGAATCGCGAACGCGGCCGACCGGTATGCGTTCTGCATCGGTGCCTGCTCGATGCGACTCGCGACACTCGATCTCGGTGGCTGGCCCTACGGCGTGTTCTCCGCCTGCGCCTTCGCGTTCGGAGCGGCGGCCACGTTCTCCGGGCCGCACCGCGCCGCATCTTCGCAGGCGGCGCCTGCCCCGCCGCTCGTCGCCGCAGCCAAGGCCGCGGTCCCGGCGCCGGCGAGCGGCCAGCACGGGGCGGGCAAGAGCGGCGGCGGGGCGTTCCCCGACAGCGCCGTGTACGTGGACGGCAAGGCGAGAGGCGTCCTTCGCTATGGCGAGCTCCCGCCCGCGCTCGAGCCGGTCGCCATGCCGCAGATCGACGACCTTCCCATCCGCCGGTACTACCGCATCACCGACTACCTGAAGGACATCGGAGTGGACGTCGGCGCGATTCGCGAAATCCACTTTTACGGTTCTCACGACCGGATCGCCGTCCTGACAGGCGAAGAGCTGCGCGCAGCCCAGGACAAGATGGTCTTCGACTTCACGCAGCAGGTACAGGGCAAGCCTCGCGCTCGCTGGTCGCAGCTCCACGCGCTGCACCACAAGCCCATGGTCGACGTCATCCTGTCGATCGCGGTCTACGTCGAGAAGCCGGCGCCGCTCTACCGCGACGGGCAACTGTGGCTCGACGGCAAGGCGGTCGAAGATGCCATTCCGTACGTGGGCGACAGCGTGCCGAAGGGGACGCGCGTCTACGCCGACGGGAGTCTCCTCGGCTGGGTGCGGCGTAAGGCCCTGCCCAACACGCTGATCGCGCCGGGCAGCGAACAGACCCGCGCGCAGTTCTCGACCGAGGCATTTCTCGCCTGGGTCGGCGCCGACACGCGCCGCGCCAGAGCCATCGAGTTCTACGACGGCGACGCCCTTCTCGCGCGCGTCGACGGCGCGTCGTGGGCACTTCACGAATCCGCTTACGTGTTCGAGCTCCCGAATCGAAGTCACGGCCAGATAAAGCAGCTTTTCCCCGGAGGCCAGAGCTCCCCGATTACTTCTATCCGGCTTTACATCCACTCGGCGCCGCCCGCCCGCCAGCCCGACCCCGACGCCTTCGCGCATCAGGGCGAGGGCCAGAACGGCGGGGGCAACGGCGACGGAAGTGGCGGAAACAACGGTGATACGCCGAATGCGCAGGAGGGGGCCACCGGCCCGTCATCGTCTGACGACGATCAGCTCTGAGAGACTGCAGGAGGCAATAGCGATGTCACTCCAATCCAAAGACACTCGACGACTCATCGGGATCCTCGCGGGGCTCGGGATCGTTTCGATTGCTGGAATCGCCGATGCGGAAGGCGTCCAGCTGAACACCGGCGTTTTGCTCGTCAAACAATCCTCGAACGGTACGGTCAAACGCGGAACGGGCGGCGGCATCCTGATGCCGAGGCTCGAACGGCTCGGCGGCGACAAGCTCATGGCCATCTGGATGGACTCGGCGCCCGACAGCACGGTGCCGCAGTCGCGCGCCAACGACAACAACGGCTACTGGGAAGGCAAGACCGCCATTATCCAGCTCAGCGCAACGGCGCCGCCCACCGTCGTCTCCACGCAGCAGATGACCAACTTCAGCGGCGACAGGCCGTTCAACCACCCGCGCCTCGCGGCGCCGGTCGACGCGGCGGGCAACCCCGGGGACTACGTCGTCGTGAACTTCGCCTCGACGATGGACGACCCGAACACCACGAACCAGTACGTGATGGTCGTCGATTCGATGGGCAAGGCGGTGACCAAGCCGCTCGACGTCGGTCAGAAGGACGGCAACAACCACGGCGCGGCGGAGATGCACTTCGTCAGCACCGACGCGAACGGGGTCGATCACTTCGTCGGCGGGTATCTGCACAACAACAACGACTCGTACGCGTTCGGCCTCGACGTCACGATGGACGCGCAGGGCAACTACCAGGTGAAGAAGACCTGGGAGAACCTCTTCACGCGACCGGCGAACATCGGCCGGCCGACCATCGCCGTCACCGCGCCGGACCGGATCACGGCATGCGCGGCCAAGGGCAACAACCGCCCGCCGGAAGACGGCATTCAGTGCGCGGTCATCGACGCGACGAACGGCCAGACGATCACCAAGGCCATCGTCGCTCCGTCGAAGCCCAACCAGAAAATCTTCATGAACCAGCCGACGATCCGGCCGATCGGCAACGGGATCTGCGTGCTCGGCGCCGTCATGTCCGACGGGCAGGGGCGCAACAAGAACGGCCACTTCCTCGGCGCGAACACGAGCATGGCGTACACGATGGACTGCAACACGCTGGCCATCAAAGACACGGCGAGCGCCATCGCGCCGTTCCAGCGGCACGCCACGATCACCGACACGCTCTTCGGCAGCCAGGGCAACACCTTCATAGGCTCGCTCGGATGCTCGAGCACCAGCGCCGGCGGCGCCGGTCTGCAGCTCATCGGCGTCGACTCCGTCGGAAAGATGACCGTCGACAAGGTGAACAACCTGCTGCCGGTCATGTGGCAGTGCGACACCGCGTGGCTCTCCTACAAGGGCCTGCGCAACCCGAACAACCAGGGCCGCGACTTCCTCCACACGCTCGGCAGCGTGCCCAACCCGGGGTACCAGAACCCCAACGGCTGGATGCCCGAGGCGTCGCACTTCGCGGTGACGCTGGTGCCCGCGCCGGTCGACACGAACGCGAACCGCAACAGCGTGTTCATGTCGTTCGTGCCGGTCGCATGGGACCCCGCCGTGCAGGTCATCATGGGCACGACGGTCGACGTGCAGCAGATCGCGCCAGGTCCTTCCCCGGTCATCGGCGGCAACACGGTCCCGACCGTCGGCGGCACTTCGGTTCCCGTCAACGGCGGCGGCGGCGTCGCCGCCCCGACCGGCGGTGGGACGGGCAACGGCGACATGGGCGGCGGCATCTCGTCGCCAACCCCGAACGGCGGCGGCAGCGGCACTCCGCAGCGGTACGGCAGCTCGAGCGAGAGCGGCAGCTGCAGCGTGGGTCCCGTCGGCGTCAACCCGGCGGACGGAGCCGGAGGCGCCGCGCTCGTCGGTCTCGGTCTGGCCATCGCGGCTTCGCGCCGTCGGAGGTCGTGACGATGAGCTCGAGAGCATGGAGCCTGACTCTCGCGGGTGCGCTCCTTCTGGGAGCGCACGCCGGATGCAGCGACGGCGCGTCCGGTCCGAGCGGCCCTCTGGGCAACTACCAGCCGACGCCCGGCGACCTGGGCAACGGTTCGCAAGGGGGTAGTACCAGCAACGGCGGCAGCACCGCCGGCGATCCGACGAGCAGCACGGGAGGCAGCACCTCCTCGGGCAGCTCCACCACCGGCGGCGGCACCTCGTCGAGCGGAGGGGCCACCGGGACCACCAGCGGAGGCACCACGTCCTCCAGCGGCGGCACCGGCAGCAGCGGGACGGGCTCGAGCCCGAGCAGCGGCTCCTCGTCGGGTGGCGCCGACGCGGGTCCACCACCGCCGCCCCCGCTGACGGCTCAGGACGCGCTGAAACAGGTCGGCGCGTGCATGCAGTACGCGGCCTTCACCAATCGTTCGCAGAACGGCACCGCGGCGGCCGACATCGCCAAGTCCACCGTCATCAACGAGGGAGGCGGCAACTGCATGGGCTGCCACAACGTCGGCGACAACGGGTTCTGGGCGAGCTACGGCACGCAAGGAAACGTCAACCTGACGATGCAGATGTTCACCGAGACCCAGCAGATGCCTTTCATCCTGAAGTGGTTCGCGCCGACGGTGGACATGAACGGCAACTTCAAGGACGTCGTCGCGTCCCACTCGATCGTAGAGCAAGAGGCCGCCTCGCAGTCGTGCACGGCGGCGAACCAGGCTGGGTGCCACCCGAAGTTCCAGCTGAACCCGAACGTCGTGACCGCCATCGATGCGTTCGTGACGAGGACGCTCACCATGTGGCACGCGGGCACCTGCTCGGCCGTCCCACCGCCGGTCGACGCGGGCGCGGCCGACGCACGCGCCGACTGACACCTCACGCAAGACTGGTTGCTAGACTTGCCCCCATGCCCACCGAGAGCCGAGTCGACCCCCGTCTGCGGGTGCTCTACCTGGCCTCGGTGGCGTGTGGGGTCTTCGCCTTCCATCGTCTGGCCTTCCTCGCCGGTGTGGCGGTCGCGCAGGCTGCCGTTTGGCTCGTGGTCGGGCTGCCCGCGCGTCGCCTGGCGCGGCAAGTGGGCAAGCTCTGGTTTTTCACGTTTCTTCTCGTCGCTTCGTACGCGCTCACCTCGGAGGACCCGGCGACCGATCGCTGGGTCCACCTGCACGTGCCTCTGCTCTCGTGGGCGGTGCCGCTCAACGTCGCCGGCGCGCTGGCTGGCCTCGCCATGGTGCTGCGCATCGTGTCGGTGATTCTCGCGGCGCAGATCGCGCGCGCGGGCGACAACCGCGCCGTCGCAGCGGGGCTCGGCAAGCTCGGTGCGCCGCGGATGGTCGCGGCACCGATCGACGCCGTGCTCGCGTTGCTCGGCGGTGGCGGCGGCGGAATGGGCGGCGGGCGCGGACGGGGTGGGGGCGGAGGACGCGGCATGGGCGGGGCTCGAGGATTCGGGGGCGGGCGCGGCCGCGGCGGCGACGACGCGGAAGGCCGGCCGTCCGAGGGCTTCTGGGCGTCGCTGCGGCGCATTTCGCGCGGAGACGTCGGGCCCCTCGTCGAGCGGATCGATGGCCACATCGCGCGCGTCGAGGAGCACCTGCGCGATCAGGGCTTCGCAGACGACGAGCGCGAGCTGGCGCGCGACGTCGCCGTGATCGCCGGCGTCTCGCTCACGATGCTCGGCATCAAGGCGCTCAAGGTGCTGCCGAACATCCCCTTCGCGCCCGGCTACAAGACCGTCGTTTTGACACCTCTTTACATCGTCGCGCGCTTGCGAACGCGCTCGCGCGCCGGGGCCACGCTCACCGGGCTGACGATGGGCATCGTGGCCTTCCTGGCGGGCGACGGCCGGTACGGCCCGTTCGAGATCCTCAAGCACACGGCGCCGGGGGTGGTCTGCGACCTGGCCGTCCCCCCGCTCGTGCGAGGCAACCGCACGCCGGGGCCGGTCGTGTGGTCGGTGCTCGGGGGCGCCATCGGTGCCGCGCGCTACGCGACCATCTTCGGCGTGATGCTCCTCGTGCAGCCGCCCCGCCTCGCGTGGGCCCTGCTCGCCCCGGGGCTCGCGCTGCACACGACGTTCGGCGTGCTCTCGGGTTGGGTGAGCTGGCGAATCGTGCGCGCGATGCAGCGCCCGCGCAAACAGCCGGGCGACCCTGCGCCTCTCCTGGTTTCCAATGCGAATGCGGAAAGCGGTGCGAAATGACGAAGCTTGTGACCGGCGATGGCAGGACGCACATCGACTCGAAGCTGATGCGCGAGTCGCTCGTCGACCGCAGGGTCGTCGCGCGTACCGACAGCGAGCGCGAGTACGAGATCATGCCCGACGTCGTCCTCGTGGGCATCGGGGGGCAGTCGATCTTCGATCGCGGCAGGGAGGCCCTCTTGCCGATAGTCGACGAGCTCTCGGCGCTGCGCAGCGCCAAGAACAAGATGATGATCGGCGTCGGCGGCGGCACCCGCGTGCGCCACACGGTCTCGATCGCGCTCGACCTCGGGGTCCCGACCGGCGGGGTCGCCCAGCTCGTCGGCGCCATGGAGGAGGCGAACGCCGTCTTCCTCAACGCGCTGCTGGCCAAGCACCGCTCGATCGTCATGCAGCGGGAGCACTTCTGGGAGCTGCCGCTCTACATCGAGAACGGGATGCTCCCGATCGTCATCTCGATTCCGCCGTACCACTTCTGGGAGCCGCCCCCGGAGGACGGGCCGCTTCCGGCGCACGGCTCGGACTTCGGCCTCTTCATCCTCGCCGAGGTCCTCGGCATGAGCCGCGTCATCTTCGTGAAGGACGAAGACGGCCTCTACACCCGGGATCCGAAGCAGCATGCCGACGCAAAGCTCATCAAGCGCACGACGCTCGAGGCGCTGCTCGCCGACATGCCGCGGGAGCTCATCCTCGATCGTCAGCTCTTCTCCGCATGGAGGGCGGCGCGCCACGTACGCCGGGTGCAGATCGTCAACGGCCTGAAGCGGGGCGAGCTGACACGCGCCATGGCCGGCGAGGACGCGGGCACAGTCATCGAGAAGGAGGCCCGCCGTGCGTGAGCGCCACGTCATCGCCAGCGCGCTGGGCCAGGCAGCCCTCACCGACACCGCGGCGGCCGGATTCGATTACCGACCGGTCGCGATGATGCCCGACGCGAAGGTCCTGAAGATCGGCGGGCAGTCGATCATGGATCGCGGACGCGCCGCGCTCTTTCCCATTCTGGAGGAGCTCGTCGCGAACAAGGACAAGCACAAGCTCCTCCTCTGCTGCGGGGGCGGCACGCGCGCGCGGCACATCTACGCGATGGCGAGCGACCTCGAGCTGCCGACGGGGGTGCTCGCCGCGCTCGGCGGCTACGTGCCGCGACAGAACGCGCGCATGCTCCAGATGCTGCTCGCGAAGCACGGCGGCCTCTTCATCATGCACGACGATTTCGAGAAGCTGCCCCTCTACTTCCGGCTCGGGTGCATCCCCATCATGACCGGCATGCCCCCCTTCGGCTACTGGGAGAAGCCCACCCTCGGCGGGCGCATCCCCCAGCACCGCACCGACGCCGGCGTGTTCCTGACAGCCGAGGTGCTCGGCGCGCGGCGCGCCATCTTCGTCAAGGACGAGGACGGCCTCTTCGACGACGACCCGAAGAAGAACCCGTCGGCGAAGCCCATCCCGCACATCAGCGCGCACGAGCTCATCGCGCGAAACCTCGACGACCTGGTCGTCGAGCGGGTCGTCATCGAGTACCTGACTCGCGCCCGCTTCTGCGTCGAGCTCCAGATCGTCAACGGGCTGAAGCGGGGCATGATCACCCGAGCGTTGGAGGGCGAAGATGTGGGGACGATCATCACCAAGGACTGACCCCTCCAATCTCGATTGTAGGGTCGGCCGGTCTTTCACCTCCCTGCTCCCGTCGTTCGCGGGGTTCGTCGGGTTGGCGGTGCTCCTCGGGTGCCACAAGCACGACGCTCCCGGCGTGGAGCCACTGCGCGTCGCCGCCGCCGCCGACCTGTCGTTCGCGTTCCGGGAGGTAGGCGCGGCCTTCGAGAAAGAGACGGGCGAGCCTGTCGCGTTCTCGTTCGGCGCAACGGGGCTCCTCGAGAAGCAGATCGCCGAGGGTGCACCGTTCGACGCCTTCGCCGCGGCCAACACGTCCTTCGTGGACGACGCCGTCGCGTCGGGCGCATGCCTGGCGGACACGAAGACGACGTACGCGACCGGTCACCTCGCGATCTTCACCACCAACGAGTCGGGCTTGCAGCCGCGAGCGCTCTCGGATCTGGCCGACGGTCGGTACAAGAAGATCGCGATCGCCAACGCGGACCACGCGCCCTACGGCAAGGCGGCGAAGCAGGCGCTCGAGCGCGCGGGCGCCTGGAGCCAGGTGCAGCCGCGAATCGTCTACGGCGAGAACGTGCAGCAGGCGCTCCAGTTCGCGCAGTCGGGCAACGCCGACGCCGCCATCGTCGCGCTCTCCCTCGCGAACGTGACGCCCGGCCACTCGTCGCCCGTACCCCGGAGCTGCACGAGCCCATCGTGCAAGCGGCCGTCGTCTGCACGCACGGGAAAGCCGGCACCGCCTGGGGAAAGAGGTTCCTGACGTTCGTGCAGTCGCCCGCGGGTCACGCCATCATGCACAAGAGCGGGTTCCTCTTGCCCGGCGAGTCGGTCACCGCGGCGGCGGCGACCTCCGCCAACGCAGCGCTCTAAGTGGAGCTCGCGCCGCTCGCCCTGTCGTTTCACGTGGCGGCGCTGGCAACGGCCGTCGCTGCGGTCCTGGGTATCGCGATCGCAACACTCCTCGCCAACACGCGCTTTCCCGGGCGCGACCTGGTCGACGTCCTCGTGACCGCGCCCATCACGCTGCCGCCGACGGTGCTCGGGTACTACCTTCTCGTTGCGATCGGCCGCCGCAGCCTCCTCGGGCACGCGTTCGAGGCGCTCGTCGGGTCGCCCATCGTGTTCACGCGCACGGGGGCCGTCGTCGCCGCCGCCGTCGGCGCGCTGCCGCTCGTCGTCAAGAGCGCGCGAGCCGCTCTCGAGGGGGTGGACTCGACCTTCATCGCGGCAGCCCGCACCCTGGGCGCCGGGCCGGTGCGGGCGTTCTTCACCGTCCAGCTGCCGCTCGCCGCGCGCGGCGTGATCGCCGCGGTCATGCTCGCGTTCGCGCGATCGCTCGGCGACTTCGGCATCACGCTGATGGTCGCCGGTGACATTCCGGGCGAGACGCAGACCGCCTCGCTCGCCATTTACGACGCGATCCAGGAGCACCGCGATCAGGCCGCGCTCGGTATGGTGGCCACGCTGACTGCGATCGTGATCGCCGTTCTCTATTCGGTGAACAAGCTGACCGGGGGGCGCGATGTCCACTGACGCCCGCTCGTCCACGCTGCACGTCCGCGCGCAGCTCGCGAACGGCTTCGCGCTCGACGTCGCGTTCGACGCACCGCCGGGCGTGACGGTGCTGTTCGGCCCGTCGGGCTCGGGCAAGAGCACCACGCTCGCCTGCATCGCCGGCCTCGCGCGCCCGACCCGCGGCCACATCGCGCTCGGTGACGAGGCGTGGTTCGACGCCGACGAGCGCGTCGACGTGGCGGTGCACCGGCGTCGCGTCGCGTTCGTCTTCCAGACACTCGCCCTCTTCCCGCACATGACCGCGGAGCAAAACGTCGCCTACGGCATGAACCGGCGCCTCGATCGAGAGGCGCGGAGCACCCAGGCCATGGCGCTGCTCGAGCGCTTCCACGTAGGCCACCTCGCCCATCGCAAGCCGGCCACCTTCTCGGGCGGCGAGGCGCAGCGCGTCGCCCTCGCACGCGCGCTCGCCACGAGCCCGCGCGTCGTGCTCTTCGACGAGCCTTTCAGCGCGCTCGACCGCGAGCTCCGGCGGGGGCTCGTCCACGACCTGCGCGCCTTCGTGCACGACCTGAACGTCCCCGTGCTTTTCGTCACCCATCAGCGGCTGGAGGCGCACGCTCTCGGCGAGCGCCTCGTCGTCCTCGAGCGCGGCCGCGTGAAGCACGTCGGGGTGATTGAGGATCTGGACCGGGAGCTGGAACGATGACCCCTCGAAATGCGTGGATGCTGCCGCTCGTCTTTCTGGCGTGCTCGAGGCCGAGCGATTCGACCGACGCCAAGCGGTCTCCGAAGCCTCCGCCCGGCGCGAGCGTCGTCGTCCCCGCGGCTCTGCGCATCGACGTCGAGATCGACGGGACCGCTGCGTCGCCCATCGACGCGGCGCGGCTGACGGCGACCAAACCGGACTTCGCGGACGACGAGCACCGCGCCTGGCGAGTCGCGACGCTCGTCGGCGCGGCCGCCGCGCGTCCTGGCGTCGTCGTCGTCGCGGTCGGCGACAAGGGCGTCTCGCTGGAGATGCAAGCCGGCGGTTACCCGGCGAACGCCCTCCCCGTGCTTTCGCTCAACCGACGCGGGGAGGTCGTCGTCGGCATGGTCTCCGCGGACGACCCGTTCCCCGACTTCCACGGCAAGGGTGGACGCTTGAACCGCCCGGGCAATCCCCTCCCCCGCCTCGCCGCCCCGACCAGGTTGCGCGTCCTCGCGAGCGCCACGGCAGCCGCAGGCAAGACGGTGGGGACCGGCACGGGCGGGGGCCACGGCGACGGCGGTGGGGGCGGCGCGCATTCCGACGCCGCACCTCTCAAGGTCGTCATCGCCGGCGCGGAGCCGACGAGCTGGACGCCCGACGCGTTCGAGGCCGTTCCACGCTTCACGATCCACTCCGACGGCTCCGACAAGGACGCCTGGTCGCTGCGCGAGGTCGCTCACAAGCTCGTCGGGCCGAAGGCGCGCATCACGGCGGCGGTCGACGGCGACGGCAGCCGCGACAAGATCGACGCGAAGGACTGGGCCGACGCGCAGAAGACGCCGGTCCTGCGCATCAACCGGCGCGGCATGTACAAGAATCGAGTGGGTCGACACCGCGGGCAACATGACGAACGACGACGACGTACGCGACGTGCGCTCGGTGGAGGTGACGCCCTAGCGAGAGTCGCCTCGCCGCAGCTCCCGAAGCAACGCGGCGGCCTCGTCGAAGCACGGCTGGTCGTGCACCTTGCTGAATCCTTCCTGCGCCGACTCGGCCAGCTGCCGCGCGCGCGCGGGATCCCGGCCGTTGAGCGCCAGCGCCCGAGCCACGAGCAGCCGCATGTCCGCGACCTCGTGCACGAATGGCGCGCCGCGGGCCTGCATCGAGAGGGCCTCCTCCGCGAGCGGGAGCGCGTCCTCGGCCTTTCGCCGGTCGAGCGCGAGCTTCGCCCGGACCGCGAGGGTGGCGCCGAGCGAGGTGGGGGCGAGTCCCTTCAGGTTTCGCTCGATGCCGCTTGCTTCGTCGAGCGCGGCATCCGCCTCCGCAAAGAGACCAAGGCGACGCTTGGCCTCGGCGAGCTCGTTGTCGACCATCGCGATGGTGTCCTCCTGCTCGCCGGAGATGCCATAGCCGTCGCGAGAGCGCGTGAGGGCCTCGGCCGCCTCGCGGTCGCGTCCCGCGCGCAAGAGGACCTCGCCCGTCGTCTGCGCTCCGAGCCCGAGAAATGCCGACCTCGCCGACATTTCGCCGCCGTCGGCCGCGTCGTGAAAAAGGGCCTCGGCGCGCGATGCCGAGCCGAGCGCCTCGTCGACGCGACCTGCCTCGAGCTGGATGGACGCGAGGTTGTTCAGCTCGAGGGCCATCCGGGGATGCAGCGGACCGTACGCTTCGCCGATCGTACGCAAGGATCTGTCCGCGTGATCGAGGGCCTCTTCGAACCGCCCCTGGACGACGAGGACGACCCCCAGACCCGAGTGCGCCCTCGCGATGATGGGGGGATCGTCTATGCGCGCCGCCCGGGCGCGGTCGAGGGCGCGTTCGAACAGCGGCAGGGCTTGCAGGTGCTTCTCCTCGTCGACGTATATCCACGCCTCCAGGACGTCGCGACGGACCTCGAGCAACGCGTCGCCGCCGAGGCGTGCGAGCACCGCGCCTGCCGCACGCATCTGGGAATGGGCGTCGTCGTACCGAGCGAAGAGGTCTTCCATTTCGCCGCGCCTGACCAGGGCCGCGGCCCGCTCCAGATCGAGCTTGTCCGAATCTGCGAGCGCCGCGACCTCCTCGTAGTCCGCGACGGCGGCCTTGGAGTCGCCCGAATCTCGTTCGGCATTCGCCTCCTCGAGTCGCCAGGACACCATGAGCGGCGCGTGACGCGTGTCGAAGACGCGCTCCCGGACGGAGCGGAGCCGTTCCAGGCTCTCGAGCGATCTCCCGGCGGCGTTGAGCTCCTTGGCGTTGGCAATCTCGCTCTCGAGCGCGTGGATCTCGGCGCGCGAAGCGACGTCCCGGGGCAATCGCGTCGCCGCTCCCAGGCGGTCGACGTTCGAACACGTCTCGAGCGGCGAAAGGCCGCGCGCAGCCTGGACCGCGTTCTCCACGGTCTTCGCGTCCGCGCCGGCGAGAACCCGGCCGAGCGCGCGAAGCTCGTCGAGCCGCAGGTTCAAACACGCGGTCCGGAGCTCGAGCATCGCCTCCGACTGCTCCCCGCGGATGCGGGTCGCAACGCACGCTTGCTCGCTCGCTCCCGACCACGCGTCGGCGTATCCATCGAGAGCGCGCTCGACCTTCGACCAAGTGTCACCGGCGTACGAGACCCCCGTGGCGAGAAATGCCCTGCGGATGACGTCCTTCTTCCGGACGTCCCACACCTCGCGGACGGGAGCGCCCGCGGCCCGGCACACCCGAGCCCTCTGCTGTCCTGCCGCATGCAGCGCGACGCCGCCGACGCAGGCAGCCGTCGCGACCGCGATCGCAGCCACCCAGCGCCAGCGGCGCTTGGCCGGATCGGCGCGCAACGCCGCGAGCAGCTCCTCCATCGAGGCAGGGCGAGACGCGGGATCCGCCGAGAGACCGCGCAGCAGGACGCGCCGCAACCACAGAGGCACGTCGGTGCCTTTCGGCGCCGCACCCACGCGCCCGTTGAGCGTCGCTTCGGCGATCTCCTCGAAGCTCTCGCCCCGGAACGGCCGCTCACCGTAGAGACCCCGGTGGAGCGTCGCGCAGAAGGCGAAGACATCCACGCGCGCGTCGATACCCTCGGTCGCGCCATACTGCTCCGGGGCCATGTACCCGGGCGTACCCACGAGCGACCCGGTCATCGTGAGCGGATTCGACAGCGTCTGCGAAGAGATGGAGTCGACGGGCATCGGGGAGAGTGTCCTGACACGCGACGAGCTCGTGTTGTCGCCGACCGAGCGCGCCAGGCCGAAATCGGTCACCCGCGGGCGGCCGTCGGCTCCGATGAGGACGTTGTCGGGCTTGAAGTCGCGGTGGATCACGCCGGCGCGGTGAGCGGCGGCCAGCCCTTGACCCGCTTCGCAGAGGATCGCGACGACCTCGCGCCAGCTCCGTTTGCGCTCCTTGAGCCAGGCGCCGAGCGTGCCGCCGTCGACGATCTCCATCGTCAGGAACACCCGCCCATCGACGGCGACGCCCACGTCGTAGAGGGTGACCACGTTCGGGTGGGAGAGCCGCGCCATGGCCTGCGCCTCGCGCTGCAAGCGCTCCCGCCATTCCTGCTGCTCGCTCGTTTCGGAGGCGAGGTCGGCGCCCCCCGGTGTGCGCAGGAACTTGAGGGCGACGCGTCGATCGAGGCGCGGGTCGTAGGCCGAAAAGACCGCGCCCATGCCGCCCTTGCCGAGGGTGTCCAGGATCACGTACCGACCGACGGCGCTCCCGCGAGGAAACTCCGACGGGGGACGCCCCCGCGGGGGCACCGAGGGGCCGCCCTTGCGGCCCACCGTCGGTTTCGAGCTGTCGGTCTTGGCCATTGCCCCCATCCGATTCTACGGGTCGTGCGGGTAAGGGCGTAAGGCCAGGTAGGTCGCCATGGCGCTTCCCGTTCGCCCTGTCCCGATCGCGTGTAGGGGCGCGACTGGCACACGCTCTACCCAGAGCGTATAGAGAAACCCCAGTGCGCCGCGGACATGGAACGGGTTGTGCTTTGCGCGCGTGCGGGAGCTTCCATGAAGAGTTCGGCCCTGGCGGGCATTCTTGTCACTTCACTCTGTGCGCTCGGTTCGGGCTTCGGATGCAGCGCGTTGATCGGACTCGAGGACGTTCCGCCGCACGGCGAAGCCGATGCTTCCGACGCGTCCATCGGCAGCTTCGACGCGAGCGAGGCCAGCCTCGTTCGCTCCGACGGTTCGCTCGATTCGGGGCCTTCTGCCCCCGACGCCCGCGATTCCTCCTCGCGTGACGTATCCATGGACACGACGGGTGACACGACGGGCCCTTTGTCCTGCCCCAACGGCCCTACCTCGCAGCCGTGCGGCAACTGCGGGACGCAGACCCGAACGTGCGACAGCAGCACGGGGACGTGGTCCGCGTGGTCGGCGTGCACAGGCGAGGGCGTGTGCACCCCAGCGACGAGCCAGAGCTGCGGCACTGGGGGAACGCAATCCTGCGGCGGGAGCTGCCAGTGGGGATCGTGCGGCAACCAGACGTGCTCGGGGGCGGCTTCGCAGGGCTGCGGCAACTGCGGGACGCAGACCCGAACGTGCGACAACAGCAAGGGGACGTGGTCCGCTTGGTCGACGTGCTCGGGCGAGGGCGTGTGCACCCCAGCGACGAGCCAGAGCTGCGGCACTGGGGGAACGCAATCCTGCGGCGGGAACTGCCAGTGGGGACCGTGCGGCAACCAGACGTGCTCGGGGGCCACTTCGCAGGGCTGCGGCAACTGCGGGACGCAGACCCGAACGTGCGACAGCAGCACGGGGACCTGGTCCGCATGGTCGACGTGCTCGGGCGCGGGCGTCTGCGCCCCGAACGCGACGACGCCCTGCGGCACGGGCGGCACGAACACCTGCGGCTCCAGCTGCCAGTGGATCGGCTGCATGGGCCAGAACTGCGGCTCCACGCCGCTGCAGCAGACGTGCAACTGCACGGGGACGCAGACCCGAACGTGCAACAACGGCGCGGTGGGGGCCTGGGGAGCCTGCTCCGTCGCCAACCCGCCCGACTTCACGTCCGACACGGCAAACTGCGGCTCTTGCTTCCACGACTGCTCGCAGCTCGCCAACATCAGCAGCGCGCACTGCGCGAGCAGCGTGTGCGTCATCGATGCGTGCGCAACGGCGGTCACGATGTTCGGACGCGCGAACACGTATACCGCGTTCGAGGACTGCGACGGGAACCCCAACACGGGCTGCGAGGTATCTCTCACGAGCAGCGGGAACTGCGGAGGGTGCGGTGTCTCCTGCAGCGCCTGCCCAGGGGCTGGGTCTCAGTGCTTCCAGTGCACGACGGGACCGTGCAACACGTGCCAGGCGCAGGGCAGCGCGTCGGGTCACCCCTCGTTCGAGTGCATCCCGTGAGGGTCCGCCGTATGGTCCCGCGCGCCGCGCTCGTTCCGGATCGGGTGACTGCGTCGATGCTTCGTTGCGACCACCTCCCGCGGGCACTACGCTCGACGCACCCATGATGGGGAACGGAGCGGGCGGGAACGCGCCGGGCAGCGGCAATCCGGGGAGCGGCTCTCCGGGTGGAGGCCAACGCCCTGGCGTCTTCGACGTTCCGGTGCCCGGCACGATCATCGCCGGAAAGTACGAGATCGAAGCGATCCTCGGCTGCGGAGGCATGGGGATCGTCGCGGCCGCTCGCCACGTGCAGCTCGCCCAGCGCGTGGCCATCAAGTTCATGCGCGCCGAGGCGGCTCGCGACGAGAACGCCGTCGGCCGGTTCGTACGCGAAGCTCGGGCCGCCGCGGCGCTGGCCAACGAGCACGTGACCCGAGTGCTCGACGTGGGGACCCTCGAGGACGGCGCACCCTACATGGTCATGGAGTACCTGGCGGGCGTCGACGTCGGTCAGCTGCTGGCCCGCGACGGCCGCTTGCCGGTCCCGCTGGCCGTCGAAGTCGTGTTGCAGGCCTGCGAGGCGATCGCCGAGGCGCACTCCCGCGGGATCGTGCACCGGGACCTGAAGCCGGCGAACCTGTTCGCGACGACGCGCCCGGACGGGACGCGCCTCATCAAGGTCTTGGATTTCGGCATCTCCAAGGGGAACGATTTCGGCGGGACGGAGTCCGGCCCGAGCTTCACGGCGAGCGGCATCGCCATGGGCTCTCCCGGATACATGTCGCCCGAACAGGTGCGGAGCGCGAAGGGCGTCGACGCCCGGAGCGACGTCTGGTCTCTGGGCGTGATTCTCTATGAGCTGCTCACGAACGTCTCGCCCTTCGTGGGCGAGACCATGGGCGATACGCTCGCCCGCATCGTCTCGGAGGACCCGCCGCCGGTCGGAAACCACCGCAGCGACGTTCCGCCGGAGCTCGCGGCCGTCGTCGCGCAGTGCCTCGCACGCAGGGTCGACGCGCGCATCCAGAGCGTCGCCCAGCTCGCAGAGCGGCTCGTGCCGTTCGCGGACGGAGAGGCGCTGCTCTCGGTCAAGCGCATCCTGCGGCTTGCGGGGACACCGGGCGGCACGATCGCGGCTCCGCTCTCGTTGCTGTCGCCGCAGAACGCGAGTACCGGGCCCTCACCGACCGGGCAGGCGTGGCTGCGCTCGGGCGCGTCCGTCCCCAAGACGTCGCACGTCCGGCTGTTTTCCTTGCTCGGCGCCGGCCTGCTCCTCGTCGTGACGGGCGTCGTGGCGCTGTCCGTCGTCAACAAGCCCGCCCCTCAGGCGCCTGGCCCAGCGAGCCGGGCGGCGACCGCCGCATCGTCGACGCCAGGGTCGTCGGGGGCGCCGGCGGCGTCGGAGGTCCTCATTCCTCCGCCGGCCGACCCGCCCCCTCGCTCCCCAGCACCGCCGACCACCGCGGAAGCAACGGTCACGGCCACCAACAGTGCCCAGAGGCACGAGGCGGATTCTCCGCCGGCTCCGTCGCCGGGGGTGGTGAGCGGCCCCGGAAACCCGACGCATCACACTCCTGGAGTCCCTACCCCGTCGGCGACGCACACTCGTTCGCGCGGTAGCGCGGCTACCTGCGACCCCCCCTTCACCATCGACTCTGCTGGACACCGCGTTCCCAAGCCGGAGTGCCTATGACGCCGCGAATCGCCGCAGCACTGGGTCTCGTCGTCTCGTCGCTGGTCCCGCTCGCCGCCCATGCGGACGAAAAGGCCGCGTGCGTGGACGCGTACGGGAGGGCGCAGAGCCTGCGCGACGCCAATCAGCTCCTAGGCGCCCGGGATCAACTTCGCGTGTGCGCGCGCACCGTGTGCACCAAGTTCATCGCCAAGGACTGCGCCGCGTGGCTCGTCGACGTGGAGTCTCGCATTTCGAGTGTCGTTCTCACCGCCAAGGACGCTAGCGGCGCCGACATCGGGACGGCGACCGTATCGGTGGACGGCAAGGTCATCGCACAGCAGCTGGATGGACACGCGATCGAGGTGGACGCGGGACGGCACACGTTCGCGTTCACGCTGCCGGACGGAAGCAAGGTCGAGCAGGCTTACACGGTGCGGGAGGGCCAGAAGGCGCAGCAGGTCGCCGTGACGATGCCGGCGCCACGCCCTCCGAGCGGCGCCGGCCCGGAGGCCCCTGCCCCCCTTTGGGGGGGCGATACGCCGCCGGCGACCAAGGGCTCCCACTGGAGTGGGCGCAAGACGCTCGCGGTCGTGACCGCAGGGGTCGGGGTCGCGGGTCTCGGAGTGGGCGCCGCGTTCGGGCTGAGCGCCATCGCGAGCTTCAAGTCGCAGCGGGACAACTGCCACAGCTCGGCGCCGGGCGACTGCGTCGATCCCGCGCAGGCGCAGAAGGCTCACGAGGCCGCGGCGACGGCGTCCACGATTTCGACCGTCGGGTTCATCGCGGGCGGGGCGCTCGCCGCAGCCGGTGCCGTGCTCTTTCTGACGACGCCCAGGAACAGCGGAGAACCGGAGGGGAAGACTCCGACGGGCCTCCAGGTGCTGCCCAGCGTGAGCCCCGCGGGTGCCGGGATGTGGCTGCGCGGTCGGTTCTGACGTTCGCGAGTCGGGTTCTTCAGCCTAGTGGTTGAAGACTTCTTTCACCCAGGCGGCGTTGTACACACACTTGCTGGTCTGCGCGTTGTCGGCCAGCGTCATCATCGTGGCCATCGCGCCCGAGGGTGCGGTGCCGCTGCCTTTCGTGGCGAAGTTGGCCAGGTAGGTCGCCATGGCGCTCCAGTTCGGCGGCTGCACGACCGAATAGGGATTCGTATTCTGGCTGACGTCGACCTTCTTGTAGGTCCACTCGTTCCAGCCGATCTTGTTCGACTCGAGCAGCTTGATCATGGCTCCGGACCAGCCGGTCTTGCTGTCTTCCCCGGTCTCGCCGTTCCACACGGGGCGGTTCGCCTTCGTTCTCAGGTCGAGGTACGGCTGGATGGCGGCCGTCGTGTTGTTGTCCCAGTACTTGTGGAACGAATAGGCCATCTGGGGGTCCCACGGAGTGTCGATGCCGGCGAAGCCGTGCGTGCTTCCGTCGTCCGAGGACCAGTTGGTCCCTTCGAAGAAGAGAATGTGATTCGGATCGACGCTGCGAATGGCCGTCGTGATGTCGACGTACATCTTCTGGAGCGTGCTGATGCCGGTGGAGAAGGTGCCGCTGCTCTCGGTGTCGTAAGGCTCGTCGAAGATGTCGAATCCACCGACGGCGGTTTCCGCGGCGTACCGCTTCGCGATCGTCTGCCAGACGTCGATCGTCCACTGGCGGTACATCGTCGGCTGCTTCCAGAGGTTGGCGACGCCGTCGAGCGAGTCGCTCATCTGCTCGCAGTTCTGCGAGCCCGGAGCCGCGTGCAGATCCAGGATGACGTAGATGTTCTGCGCCTTGCACCACCCGATGAACGTGTCGATGATCTGGAATCCCGCTTCGATGTACGTACCGTCCGCGCTCGAGATGTCGTGGTAGTTGATCGGCAGACGGATGGAGTTGACTCCCCAGCTGGCCCAGAGCTTGACGTCGCTCTCGGTGATGAGGTTGCTCTTCCACGTGGAAAAGAACTGATCGGACCCTGCCTGGCCCAGCGCGGCCACGAGGGCATTCTTCCATTTGGTCTCGCCCATCCCCCCGACGTCTTTCGTGTTCACGTTCAGCATGTACGACTCGGTGTTGAACCACTCGCCGATGCCGAGACCCCGCAGGATGATCTCCGTCCCGGTGCCGTCGACGATGGTGGTCCCGGACACCTTGAGCCCGCTCCAGGGGCCGGAACCGCTGGACGCTCCCGAGCTGCTGCCGCTCGAGCTTCCGCCGCTCGACGACCCCGAGCCGCCGCTGGAGGACCCAGACGACGAGCCGGACCCTCCTCCGCTCGTCGACCCCGAGCTGCTTCCGCCCGACGTGCTCCCCGAGCCGCTGCCCGTGCCGCTGCTCGAGCCACTGCTCCCGCTGGTCGACCCACCGCTCGTCGAGCCGCTGCTCGTCGACGACCCACTGGTGGACCCCGAGCTACCGCTCGACGAGCTTCCGCTCGATCCCGTCGACGAGCCGCTGCTCGATCCACTCGACGAGCTGCCGCTGCCGCCGCTGCTGCCGTAGGGGCCCCCGTCGTCGGCCGTGCCGCACTGGGCCCCGCCAACAACGATCAAGACAGCCGCGCCGACTCCGACCTGCCATTTCATGAGAGCCTCCCACATGCGTCGAGAGGCGCGGTGCGCGCGCCGTGCCACCGGCGACCCGTCGCCGACGACCGCGCCCTTGCTGCGCATTTCTCGCGGCTCGACGGGGCACCCAGGCAAGACGCGTCGCATCGATCGCTGTCGACGGCGGCAGACGGCGTCCTCGGGTGATGCGTTCTGCATCGGCAAGACCGGGCGCGAAAACTCCGACGTATTCGCCTCGGCAAGCGCGGCGCGTCGAATGCCACGTCGGTCGGTAGCAGGCCACGAGCCCGGTTGGCGCCCACACCGTTCGCCTGCGTGAACACGGAGCCGCCGGACGAGTGGATCGAGAACAGCTCAACCGCCGCTCCTGCCCCTTCGCTGGGACGAACCTTCCAGGCTCGTTGAAAGAGTCCGAGCGTCGCGCGGGCGACGAGCACGCAGCCCGAAGGGCCTTTCCGTCGCGCGGACCGCGCTGCGTGACCAGCACGCGCGCGTTTTCTTAACAACTTTCAAAACATCGGCGTTTTCCGTGGGATTCGAGGTGCAACTATCCAAAACGTGATAGTTACGTCTCAACCGTGGTGCCGCATCCCGCCGGTACCTGCTGCGTGGTAAGGATTCAGCCCGTCGGGTGGGGTTAGGCGCGCTTGAAGATGCACGACGTCGAGCCCGTTGTAGGAGTTACGCCGTTCGAGCGTCCGGACACCGGGCTCGTGGTGGCGCTGTCGCGAGCGGGAGCGCTCGGCGTCGTCGACGTCGGTCGCGACGCGCAGGCCGGAGCCGCGGCCGTGGACGAGCTGTCTCGGAGGCTGCCGCGCTTCGGCGTGCGCATCCCTGACGGAGTCGAAGTCACCGCTCTCCCGGAGCGGGCGCGCGTCATCGTCGTCAACGATCCCGCGTGCATCGCGCGGTGGCGCGACCGCACGGTGCTGGCCGAAGTCACCTCGGTCGAAGAGGCGCGAGCGGCCGTCGCAGCCGGCGCGCATGGGCTCATCGCGAAGGGAAACGAGGCGGGCGGCCGCGTCGGCAGCGAGCCTTCGTTCATCCTCCTGCAGCGCATCCTCGGCGTGATGCGCGAAATGCCGGTGTGGGCGCAAGGCGGCGTAGGGCTTCATACGGCGTCGGCATGCCTCGTCGCGGGCGCGCGCGGCGTGGTCGTGGACGCTCAGCTCGCGCTGCTCAAGGAGTCTTCGGCGCCACCGGAGATTCAACGCGCCATTCGCGCCATGGACGGAAGCGAGACCCGCGTCGTCGGCAACACGCGCGTGCACATTCGCCCGCCGGCGGCCTTCGAATCCCCTGCCCGTCGGCCAGGACGCCGCCTTCGCGCGACCTTTCGCCGAGAAACTGGCGACCACGGGAGCGCTCGTCGGCGCGCTCCGCAAGCAGATGGCCGGCCACGTGCGCCAGGCCCGCGCCCTCAATCCGCTGGGCCCCACGTCGAAGTTCGCAGCCCAGCACGGCACCCGGTACCCCATCGCGCAGGGCCCGATGACGCGCGTGAGCGATCGGGCCGCGTTCGCCGACGCCGTGGCGCAAGCGGGCGGCTTGCCGTTCCTCGCGCTGTCGCTCATGCGCGGCGACGAGGCGCGTCGCGTCCTCGACGAGTGCGCGGAGCGACTCGCGGGCCGCCCCTGGGGCGTCGGCATCCTCGGCTTCGTGCCACCGGAGATTCGCGACGAGCAGCTGGCGCTCGTGCTCGAGGCCAAGCCCACCGTCGCGCTGATCGCGGGGGGCCGCCCCTCGATGGCGAGGCCGTTCGAGGAGGCGGGCATCGCGACCTACCTGCACGTTCCGTCGCCGGGCCTGCTCGACATGTTCCTCAAAGACGGCGCGCGGAGCTTCGTCTTCGAAGGTCGCGAGTGCGGCGGCCACGTCGGGCCTCGATCGAGCTTCGTCCTGTGGGAGTCGGCGATCGAACGACTGCTCGCGGAGGAAGACGTCCAGCGCGTGAGCATTCTCTTCGCCGGAGGCATCCACGACGCCCGATCCGCGGCGATGGTGAGCGCGATGGCTGCGCCGCTCGTGGCGCGCGGCGCGCGCGTCGGCGTGCTGATGGGTACGGCCTACATCTTCACGGAAGAGGCGGTGACCACCGGCGCGATCGTTCCCGCGTTCCAGGACGAGGCGATCCGTTGCCAGAGGACCGTCCTGCTCGAGACCGCCCCGGGCCACGCGACCCGCTGCGCCGAGACGGAGTACGCTCTGACCTTCGAAGGCGAGCGGCGGCAGCTCGAGGCCACGGGCAAGTCGCGCCAGGAGATCTGGGAGTCGCTCGAGCAGTTCAACCTGGGACGCCTGCGCATCGCGGCGAAGGGTTTGCGACGGGACGGCGATCGGCTCCTGGACGTGGACGAGGCGGAGCAGCGCCGCGACGGCATGTTCATGATCGGGCAGGTCGCGTCGCTTAGGAGTGAGCGATGCACGATCGCCGAGCTGCACCACGACGTCGCGCGCGGCGCGAAGGCATGGCTCGATTCGAGCGGCGATCCCCGCGCTGCCCCGTACGGGGGTCGACGTCGCGATCGTCGGCATGGCGTGCATCTTCCCCGAGGCCCCCGACGCCCGCGCGTTCTGGAAGAACGTCGTCCTCGGCGCCAACGCCATCCGCGAGGTCCCGAAGGCGCGCTGGAACCCGGACCAGTATTACGACCCGGAGGGCACGGGCGACACGACTCCCTCCAAGTGGGGAGGCTTTTTGCCCGAGACCGCGTTCGATCCGACGGCGTACGGGATCCCCCCGCGGTCGCTCGCGGCGATCGACCCGGTGCAGCTCCTCAGCCTGGAGGTCGCCAAGCGCGCGCTCGAGGACGCGGGGTACGACAAGCGCGAGCTCGACCGCGAGCGGACGAGCGTCGTCTTCGGGGCTACGTCCGGAACCGAGCTCGCGAGCGCCTACGGCTTTCGGGCCGCCTACCCGCAGCTCCTGGGCGACATTCCCGAGGAGCTCGACCAGCACCTGCCGAGGCTCACCGAAGACTCCTTCCCCGGCGTCCTGTCGAACGTCATCGCGGGGCGCATCGCGAATCGCCTCGACCTGGGCGGGACCAACTACACCGTCGACGCAGCGTGCGCGTCGTCGCTGGCGGCCGTCGACATCGCCTGCAAGGAGCTCGCGACCGGCACGAGCGATACCGTCATTGCCGGCGGCGCCGACGTCCACAACAGCGTCAACGACTATCTCATGTTCGCGAGCGTCCACGCGCTGTCGCCCAGCGGCCAGTGCAGGACGTTCGACGGGTCGGCCGACGGAATTGTGCTCGGCGAAGGGGTCGCGGCCCTCGTCCTGCGGCGACTGCAGGACGCCGAGAGGGACGGCGACCGCGTATACGCCGTCATCCGGGGAGTAGGCGCGTCGAGCGACGGCAAGAGCCTCGCGCTGACCGCGCCGCGCAAAGAGGGGCAAGCGCGCGCGCTCGAGAGGGCGTACGACGCCGCGGGCCTTTCGGCGGCGGAGGTCGGGCTCGTCGAGGCGCACGGCACGGGCACCGTCGTCGGCGACAGGACGGAGCTCGCGACGCTCACGGAGTTTTTCACGGCGGCCGGAGCCCTGCCGAACGAGTGCACGCTCGGGTCAGTCAAGTCGAACATCGGCCACACCAAGTGCGCGGCAGGGCTCGCGGGGCTCATGAAGGCGGCACTCTCGGTTCACCACGGAGTGCTCCCGCCGACGCTCAACCTGTCGTCGCCCAATCCGTTCTACGACCCGAAGGCGAGCCCGTTCGCGTTCCGGACCGAGGCGGCGCCGTGGACGAGCGCGAAGCGAGTCGCGGGCGTCAGCGCCTTCGGCTTCGGGGGAACGAACTTCCACGCGGTGGTCGAGTCCTACGACGACGGCGCAGCGAAGACGGCGCGTGTCGGCCTCGACGACTGGCCGGCGGAGCTCTTCCTCTTCCGGAGCGACCGCGCGCTCCAGGTCACGCGCGCCCTCCTGGACGCCGGAGAGCCCGTGCGTCTGCGCGACCTGGCGCGCGCGGTGTGCGAAGAGGACCTCGCGCATCCGGTCCGCGTCGCGATCGTCGCCAGCAACCTCGACGATCTACGAGCGAAGCTCGAAGCGTCCCGCCAGGAGAAGGCAGTCGAAAGCTTCGGCGCCGATCAGGTCGCCTTTCTCTTCCCCGGGCAAGGCAGCCAGCGGCCGGGGATGCTCGCGGATGTCTTCGTCGCGTTCCCCGAGCTGCACGACCTCCTGCGCCGCGGCGAGAAGTGGCGGGCGCACCTGTTTCCGCCGGCCGCATTCGCAGACGCCGATCGCGCCGCGCAAAAGGCAGCCATCACCGACACGCGCGTGGCGCAGCCCGTCCTGGGCCTCGCCGGCCTCGCGATGGCGCGCCTCCTGGCGCGCTTCGGCGTGAAGCCATCGCGCGCCGCCGGCCACAGCTACGGCGAGCTCGTCGCGCTCGCTGTCGCCGGGGCGCTACCGCAGGAGTCGCTCCTCGAGCTCTCCGAGGCCCGCGCGACGGCGATCCTCGACGCGGCCGGGGGTGACCCGGGAACCATGGCCGCCGTCGCCGCCGCCCCGGAGCGCGTTCGCGAAGCCATCGCGCAGCTCGAAGGAGTGACGATCGCGAACCACAACGGACCGGAGCAGACTGTGATCGCCGGCTCCGAGAAAGCCGTCGCGCGCGCGCTCGAGGCGCTCGCGGAGCGGTCGATCGCCGCGCGTCGGATCTCCGTTGCGTGCGCGTTCCACAGCCCGATCGTCGCCGGCGGAGTGAGCGCGTTCGCGCGCGCGCTCGAGAGTGTTCCGTTCGCGGCACCCCGCGTCCCCGTCTACGGCAACAGCGCGGCAGAGCGATACCCCGTGGACTCGACCGCAGCGCGAACGCGGCTCGCCCAGCAGATCGCGATGCCGGTTCGCTTCGTCGAGATGGTCGAGGCGATGTACGCGGACGGCGCGCGCGTCTTCGTCGAGGCCGGTCCGGGCAGCGTTCTGTCGGATCTCGTCGCGCGCATCCTCAAAGGGCGACCGCACGCCACGGTGCCGTGCGACCGCGCCGGAGTGCACGGCGTCGAGGCGTTGCTCCAGGCGCTGGCGCAGCTGGCCGTGCTCGGCGTGCCCGTCGACGCCGCCGCGCTGTTCGAGGGTCGCGACGCCGTGGGCTTCGATCTCGGCTCCCCGCCCCGCACCGCTCCGCCCAAGTCGGCGTGGCTCGTCCACGGCTACGGCGCGCGCCCGATCGAGGGCGAGCTCCCGGACTTCGCGATGCGCATCCCCGAAGCACCGCTGAGCCCCGCCGTCGTCGTACAGCCCGCCCCGGACCGCGAGGCAGCGGTGATCGAATACCTGCGCGGGCTGCGCGGAGATCGCCGAGGGGCAGCGGCAAGTCATGCTGAAGTACCTGGGCGAGACGGCGCCCGAGAGCCTCGTCGTGGTCGAGGCGTCGGTTCGAGCTGCCCGCGTCGCGACGGCACCGCCGCCCGCGCCATCTGCGTCCCCGCGTTTGCCCTCGGCAGCTCCGGCGAAGAAGGCGCGCTCGACGCGGCCGCCGCCTCCCGCCGCCAGGACGGACCTTCCGCCCCTGGAAGCGCTCGTCGCCGCCGTCAGCGAGCGCACCGGCTATCCGCCGGACATGCTCGACCCCGACCTCGACCTCGAGGCGGACCTTGGCATCGACTTCATCAAACGCATCGAGATTCTCGGCCAGATGCGCGACGCGCTCGGCTTTGCCTCGTTGGGCGAGGCGGCCCGGTCGGACGCGCTCGAGGAGCTCGCGAAGCTCAAGAGCCTGAGGGAGAATCGCTCGCTGGATCGAGTCGAGGGCGGGCAAGGCCGCCGCCCTCCCGCCAGCCCGGCCCCAAGCGCCTGCCACCACTCCCCCAGGAGATTCCGCTGCCCCGTCGCGTCGTGACGACGACGTAGTCCGTTACGTGCTCGACATCGCCACGCTTCCGCCGGCTCCCAACGGAGCCCACCTCGACGGGCTCACCTTCGGCATCGTGCCCGACCGCCTCGGCGTCGCATCGAAGCTGGCCCAGCTGCTCGAGAAGGGAGGCGCGCGGGCACGGACGATCGCGCCCGGCGACGAGATCGCCGACGTCGACGGCATCGTGTATCTCGACTCGCTCACGTCCGAGTCGCACGGATCGCTGCCGGAGCTGTTCTCCATCGCCCAGGCCGCCGGCGAGGGCCGGGCCAAGTGCCTGTTCGCTGCGACGGGGCTCGGCGGCAGCTTCGGCCACCAGGCGAACGCCGGGCACACGGTCGGCGGCATTTCGGGGCTGTTGAAGAGCGTGGCGAAGGAGCGGCCGGAGCTTCGCGTGCGTGTCGTGGATCTTCAACCGGACGAGGACACGGCGCAGCTGGCGGCCCATCTGCACGCGGAGCTCCTCTCGTGCGACGCGCGGGTGGAGGTCGGGTACGCAGGCGGCGTGCGACACGAAATGCGCACGGTGCAGCGACCCGAGCTCGCCGCAGGACCCGAGCTGACCCTCGATCGCGACGCGGTCATCCTCGTGACGGGCGGCGCGCGCGGAATCACGGCCGAGGCGTCGGTCGCGCTCGCCGAGAAGTTCGGCTGCCGGCTGGAGCTCGTCGGCCGTACGTCGCTCGGCGAGCCCGAAGACCCGGAGAGCGCGCGCGCAGAAGACACGCTGCAGCTTCGAAAGCTGCTCCTCGAGCGCGTGAACGGCGCGGGTCCGGCGTCGCCCGCCGCCATCGAGCGCGCCTGCCGCGCCATCCTCGCGTCTCGCGACGTTCGGCGGACGCTGGCGCGCATCGAGGCTTGCGGCGGCCGGGCGAGCTATCACGCGCTCGACGTCCGGGACGACGCGGCGTTCGGCGCCCTCATCGACGCCATCTACGAACGGCACGGACGAATCGACGGCGTCGTCCACGGGGCCGGAGTGATCGAGGACAAGCTCCTCCGCCACAAGACGCGCGAATCCTTCGAGCGGGTGTTCGACACCAAGGTGGCGAGCGCGCTCACCCTGGGGAGAAAGCTCCGCGACGACGTGCAATTCGTCGCGTTTTTCTCGAGCGTCTCCGGCGCGTTCGGCAACCGCGGGCAGGTAGACTACGCGGCCGCGAACGACGCGCTCGACAAGCTCGCGCATCACCTGAACGGCAAGCTGCGCGCGCGCGTCGTGTCGATCAACTGGGGGCCGTGGGGCCAGGTCGGCATGGTCTCGCCGGAGCTCGAGCGCGAGTACGCGCGGCGCGGCATCCGCACGATCGCGCCCGACGACGGAGCGCGAAAATTCGTCGACGAGCTTTGCCGCGGAAAGGATGCGCAGGTGATCCTCGCGGCCGGAGTCGACGGCTTCGAGTAGCCATGGCGCAGCCCCTCGACATCGCCATCGTGGGCATGGCGGCGCTCTTCCCGGGCGCGCCGGATCTCGAGACGTACTGGCGAAACATCCGCGGCGGGTTCGACGCCATCACCGACGTGCCGCCTGGCCGCTGGGACTCCGCGTTCTACGACCCCGCCTCGCAGTCGATCGACCGGCTCTACTGCAAGCGCGGCGGCTTCGTGGACGAATACGCCACGTTCGACGCGCCCGCCTTCGGCGTGATGCCCGTGGCGGCGCGAGGCGCGGAACCGGACCAGCTCCTCACGCTCGACGTGGCGACGCGCGCGCTCGCCGACGCCGGCTACGACTCCCGGCCGCTGGCGCGCGAACGAGCGGGCGTGATTCTAGGCCGGGGAAGCTACGCGAGCGCCGGGCGCACCCGCCTCGAGCAGCACGTCCGCACCGCCGAGCAGCTGGTCGTGTGCCTGCGTGCCCTCGTCCCGACCCTCAGCGAGGACGAGCTCGCCCGCGTCAAGCGCGACTTCCAGGCGCAGGTCGCGACCTCCGGGCACGACTCCGCGATCGGCCGGCGTGCAGGTAGCACGCCGGCACTCTCGCCCTTCGAGGCGATCGGACTGGTCCCGAACCTCGCGGCGTCGCGCCTCGCCCATCGCCTCGACCTCCACGGCCCTGCGTTCACCGTCGACGCCGCGTGCGCCAGCTCGCTCATCGCCATCGACCAGGCTTGCCGCGAGCTGTCGAGCGGGCGCTGCGACTTCATGCTCGCCGGCGGCGTCCACCTTTGCCACGACGAGTCGTTCTGGAGCGTCTTCTGCCAGCTCGGCGCGCTGAGCCGCCGGCAACAGATTCGCCCGTTCGACCGGAGAGCGGACGGGCTCCTCGTGGGCGAAGGGATAGGCGTCGTCGTCCTGAAGCGGCGCGCCGACGCGGAGCGTGACGACGACCGGGTCTACGCGGTCATCCGCGGTGCCGGCGTCGCGAGCGACGGCCGCGGGGCGAGCCTCGTCGCGCCCCGCGTGGAGGGCCAGGTGCTCGCCCTCGAGCGCGCCTGGAGCGAGGCGGCCGTCGATCCGAGCAGCGTCGGCCTCATCGAGGCCCACGGTACGGCCACACGCGCAGGCGACCAGGCCGAGATCGACACGCTGCGGAGGTTCTTCGGCGAGCCCGGCGACGTTCGCGCCGGTCTCGGGTCGGTCAAGTCGATGATCGGCCACGCGATGCCTGCGGCAGGTGCGGCGGGCCTGATCAAAGCCGTCCTTGCGGTGCATCATGGGGTGCTGCCGCCGTCGCTCCACTGCGACGAACCTCTCGAGGCGCTCGAGCGCACGCGGTTCCGCGTCGTCGCCCGCGAGGAGCCGTGGGAGAGACGTGGACCGCGTCGTGCCGGCGTGAACGCCTTCGGCTTCGGGGGAATCAACGCGCACGTCGTCGTCGAGGAGCACGGGGCGCGCTCCGGGTCCCGCCCCAGCCCCGTCGCGAGCCGTCCGCCGCGCAACGCGTCGGACCCGAGCATCGCCCTCTTCGGCGCAGCGACGACCGAGGCGCTCCTGGCCGCTCTGCATGGCGGCGTACCCCGTGCCGCCGCAGACGGCCCCGCACGCCTCGCGATGCTCGACCCCACGCCCGAGCGTCTCGCCCGTGCGAAGGCGATCGTCGAAAAGGACAAGCCGTGGCGCGGCCGCGAGGGCATCTGGTTCACACCGCGCGGTCTCGTCGCCGACGGCGGATACGTGGCCGTCCTCTTCCCTGGCGTCGATGCCTCGTTCGCCCCTCGCGTCGAAGACGTGTGCGCGCGCTTCAATCTTCCCGTGCCGCCCTGCACGGTCGCCACGAACCTCGCGGAGACAGGCCTCGGCATCATCGGCGTCAATCGCCTCCTTTACCGCGTCCTCTCGCGTCTGGGCGTGCGCCCGGAGTTCGTCGCGGGACACAGCATCGGCGAATGGAGCGGAATGATGGCGAGCGGCGTCGTCACCGAGGACGAGGCCGAGGCCTTCATCTCGCGCGTCCGACCCGCGGCGCTCGACGTTCCCGGAGTCTTGTTCGCGGCTGCCGGATGCAGCGTCGAAGCCGCTCGCGCGGCGATTGAGGGACTCGACTCCATCGACGTCTCGCACGACAACTGTCCCCATCAGGTGCTCTTGTGCGGTCGCCGCGAGTCGATCGACGTGGCGCTGGCCCGCCTTCGCGAAGCGGGGATCCTCTGCCAGACGCTTCCGTTTCAGTCGGGGTTCCACTCGCCGCTCTTCGAGGGCTTCCTCGACGCGCACCGAAAGAACTTCGCGAGCCTCTCGCTCCAGCCGGCGACGACCGCGCTCTGGTCCGCGACCACCTGCGCCGAGTATCCGCGCGATCCCGCCGCGATTCGCGCGCTGGCCATCGATCACCTGGTGAAGCCCGTTCGCTTCCGCGAGCTGGTCATCGCGCTCTACGAGCAGGGCGCCCGCGTCTTCGTGCAAGCGGGGACCGGCAGCCTCGTCCACTTCGTCGAGGACACCCTGCGCGGCCGACCCCACGTCGCGATCAGCGCGAACGTGAAGGACCAAGAGGGACTCACCCAGCTGCGGCGCGTGCTGGCCACCCTCTTCGTCGAGGGCACGGACGTACGCGTCGACGATCTCTTCGCGCGAGCCGCGGGCGCGCCCCGCGAACCGATGCGCCTCTCGCTCGGTGTCCCCATCGTTCGGCTCACGACGCCGCCCCTGGCCTGGCTCGAGAGGCCGCCCGCGCCCGCGCCGGTCGACCGACTGCCGCCAACACCCCTCGGCGAGGAGCTCGCGGCGACGATGGGAACGCTCCTGCAAGCCCAGGCCGACATCGTCGCCGCGTTCGATCGCGCGCAGGCGCGTGCCCGGCCGCGGGCGTCCACAATCGTCCGCAGGATGTCGGTCGTGACCTTCCCCGAGCTTCGGGATCACTCCTTCTTCCGCCAGCCCCCAAACTGGCCCATCCTCTCGGACCTGCACCCGGTCGTCCCGATGACGATGTCGATGGACCTGATGCGAGAGGCCGCCGAGGCTCTGGTCCCCGGGCGCGTGGTCGTCGCCATCGAGTCGGTGCGCGCCTACAAGTGGCTGGCGGTATCGACACCGGTGGACGCCACGATCCACGCTCGCCTCGAGAGCGAAGACCGCGTCGCCGTCACGATCGAGGGATACGCCGACTGCGTGTGCGTGCTCGCGGAGTCGTACCCGCCGCCCCCTCCGGCCGACACCGCGCCGATCGAGGGGGGGCGCAACGCGAGCATCGGAGGGCGCAAGCTCTACGAGGACCGCTGGATGTTCCACGGCCCGGCGTACCAGGGGATCGTCGACGTCGGCACCGTCGGGGAGCGGGCGCTCCGCGGCGAGCTCGTGACGCCGTCTGCGCGAGGCGGTCTGCTCGACAACGCCGGCCAGCTCTTCGGCTACTGGGTCATGGCGAGCTTCGAGACCGACCGCCTTGCCATGCCGGTGACCATCGCGCGCGTGCGTCTCTTCGGCCCGCATCCGCGCGCAGGGGAGCGCCTCGCCTGCACCGTGCGGATCGTGCGCCACGGTCCGCGTGAGGTCGTCGCCAATCTCTCGCTCGATCGGGAGGGCAAAGTGTGGGCGCACATCGAGGGGTGGGAAGACCGCCGCTTCGATACCGACGCGCGCCTCTGGCCGGTGATGGTCCACCCGGAGAAGAATCTCCTCGCAGAGCCCCAGGAAGAGGGCTTCGTCGTCTTGGTCAATCGGTACCGGTCCGCGCCCACGCGCGACCAGCTCGCGCGACGTTTTCTCGGCGAAGCCGAGCGCGCGCAGTACGAGCGGCAAGGACCCCGCAAGCAGCGCGCGTGGCTCTCCGGACGCATCGCGGCGAAGGACGCGGTACGCGAACTGCTCTGGCGCAGCGGCCACGGTCCGCTGTTCCCGGTGGAGATCGCGATCGATTCGGACGCGAGCGGCGCGCCGTCCGTCCGCACGCTCGAGCCTCGAGGGGGCGACAGAATCCACGAGCCCACCGTGTCGATCGCGCACAAGGACGACGTCGCCGTCGCAATCGCTTCGTACGATCGCGACGTGGGCATCGACATCGAGCGCATCGAGGCACGGCCCGAGGGCTTCTCCGAGCTGGCGTTCACGGCCGACGAGCTCCGGATGACCGGCGGGCCCCCCGAGGAAGCGACGACTCGCCTCTGGGTCGCGAAAGAAGCGGCCGCGAAAGCGGCGAGGACCGGCCTCTCGGGCGATCCGCGACGCTTCCCGGTGACCGATCGGGCAGAGAGCCGTTTTCTCGTCGCGGGACGTTGGGTCGAGGTGAAACGATTCGGCGACTACATGATCGGATGGAACGCAACGATGACGGCGAACAGCGAAGCAGTGCTGGCAGAGGTCGCGCGAATGGTGCGCGAGGTCATCGGCGAAGAGTGGGTCGAGGAAGTGCCGATCGCGATGGCGACGTCGTTCGCGCGCGACCTAGAGCTCGAAAGCATCGAGTTCGTCGCGCTCGCCGAACGCCTGAGGGAGAAGTACGGGCGCAGCGTCGATTTCGCCGGATGGCTGGCGGGGATGGAGCTCAACCAAATCATCGAGCTGAACGTCGGCGAGCTCGTGGAGTTCATCGTGCGATGCCTATCGCAACGCGAAACGGTCTAGCCCTTCATCTGCAGGAGCTCGGCGCGGGGCCCCCGGTCGTGATGGTCCACGGGCTGCTGCTCGCGAGCCTCGCCACCTGGTACTTCACGGCGGCCCCAGCGCTCGCACGCACGCACCACGTCGCGCTCTACGATCTCCGCGGTCACGGCTTGAGCGAGCGGGCGCGCGAAGGGTACGACACGCGAACGATGGCCCGCGACCTGGAGGCCGTCGCCTCGAGCTTCACCCGGCAACCGTTCACGCTCGTCGGCCACAGCTACGGCGCCGTCATCGCCCTCCGCTTCGCTCTCGACCACCCCGACCAGGTCAACAAGCTCGTCCTCGTGGAAGCGCCGCTCCCTCCCTCGCAGATCGACGAGCTCGACATTTTCCTCGGCATGGGTCGAGGCGCAATCGCCGACGCCCTCCCCGCATGGCTCGGGCGGAGCGGCCGGCTCGCCGCGAAGCTCACCGCCCAGATCCGCTTCCTCTCGACCGAGACGACCCTCTTCGACGACCTGCGCCGCGAGGCCGACGTGGACGACGCAGAGCTCGCGACCTTGCGTCCGCCGCTGCTCTGCGTTTACGGCACACGCTCGAGCGTGCGCTCGGTCGGGCAGAGGCTCGCTCGCGTCGTTCCGCGGGCGAAGCTGGTGGAGCTCGTGGGAGGACACTCGCTGCCGGCCGAAGCGCCCGCCGAGGTCACCCGCGCGATCACGGAGTTCGTGCATGGCTGACGTCGTCGCGCGCGGCGTTCGGTTTCACGTGCAGCGGCTCGACACCGCCCGCAGCGACGGCGAACGTCCCGCGCTCGTCGTCTTTCTGCACGGCCTGGTGATGGATAACCTCTCGAGCTGGTACTTCACCGTCGCCAATCGAGTCGCGGCCGTCGCCGACGTTCTGCTTTACGACCTGCGCGGGCACGGCAAGAGCGAGCGGACGGCGGCCGGGTACTCGCTCGGCGAGATGACCGCCGACCTCGCCGCGATCCTCGACGTCGCGGCCCCCGGTCGCGCCGTGCATCTGGTCGGAAACAGCTTCGGCGGCCTCCTCGCCCTCGCGTTCGCGCGCCAGCATCCACGGCGGGCGGCGAGCCTTGCGCTGGTCGATCCGCACCTCGGCGACGTCGGGTTCGGCGAGGAGATGGCAGCGACCCTCGCGCTGCAAGGAGAGGCACGGGACCGGCGAATCGCCGAATCGTTCAAAGGATGGCTCGGCCGTCACAGCGCGCGCAAGAGCACACGCCTCGCCGAAACGGCGAGAGACCTCGTCGAGAGGACCTCGCTCCTCCCCGACATGCGGGCCACGTCTCCCCTCGGGCCGCGCGATTTCGCCGCAATCGTCGCCCCCACGCTCGCCATCTACGGCGAGACCTCCGATCTCCGCGCGCGCGGCGAGACGTGCCTCCGCGACATGCCGCGCTGCCGCGTCGTCACCTTGCCCGGCTGCACCCACTCCGTCCTCTGGGAAGCGACGGACCGCGTCCGCGAGCTCGTCGTCGACTTCGTGCGCGAGACGGCCGAGGAGCGTGGGTGATGCGCTTTCTCTTCGTCGTTCCTCCGCTCACCGGTCACGTGAACCCGACCGTCTCCATCGCCCGCGCCCTTCAGGCGCGCGGGCACGCCGTCGCCTGGGCGGCACACCCCCGTCGTGTCCGCCCGCTCCTCCCCGAAGGGGCGCAGCTCCTCGCGCTCGACGACCGCGTGTCGGACGACGTATTCGGTCCGCTGATGGACCGCGCCAAGAGCGTGCGTGGCCTCGAGAGTTATCAGTTCCTCTGGCAAGAAGTGCTCGTCCCTCTCGCGCGGGCCATGCGGCCCCAGGTGGAGGTTTGCATCGACTCGTTCGCCCCCGACGTCGTCGTGGTCGATCAGCACGCCGTCGGGGGCGCGCTCGCCGCCCGGCGAAAGCGTGCGAGATGGGCCTCGCTCTGCACGACGAGCGCTGCGGTCGTCGATGCTCTGGCCGACCTGCCCAAGGTCAAGCAGTGGAGCCACGAGCAGCTTCGCACGCTCGAGCGGGAGGCGGAGCTCGCGCCTGCGGAGCCGCCGGAATCTCTCGCCGGCGCTCGTCATCGTCCTTTCGACGCCGGCCCTCGTGGGACCGGCCGAGGGCTTCCCCGATCACTATCGCTTCGTCGGCCCTTCGATCGGCGACCGTCCCGATCCGACTCCCTTCCCCTGGGATGCTCTACGCGAGGGACCGCGCGCCTTCGTCTCGCTCGGCACGGTGAGCGCCGACCGCGGCGCGGCGTTTCACGCGACCGTGGCGCAAGCTCTGGCCGGCGAGCCCTTGCAGGTCATTCTCGCCGCGCCGCCCGATCACCTCCCGGACCCGCCCGCGAATTTCATCGTGCGCGAGCGAGTCCCGCAGCTTGCGCTTCTTCCTCACGTCCACGCGGTGGTTTCGCACGGCGGGCACAACACCGTCTGCGAGTCGCTGGCTCACGGGCTGCCGCTGGTCGTGACTCCCATCCGGGACGACCAACCCGTCGTCGCGAACCAGGTCGTCGCGGCCGGCGCGGGGCTGCGGCTTCGGTTCGGGCGTCTCGCCCCGCAGGCGCTGCGCGACGCCCTTCGCCGCGTGCTCGACGAGCCGGCTTTCCGCGCGGCCGCTGGGCGCGTTCGCGCGTCGTTCGCCGCGGCCGGCGGTGCCCCGGAGGCCGCGAGACTCCTGGAGGAGCTGGGCCCCAAGCAGGAGAAGCGGGCATGATTGCGACCCTCGTCTGGAGCTTTCTCGGAGTGCTCTGGGCCTTCGACGCCGCACGGCTACGCGGGCGCGCGCGAGCTCTGCGAACCATGGCGGAGTCGAACGAGCCGGTCGCCGAAGACCATGGCTTCATCGTCCGCGCCGGGCTCGAGCTCGACGAGAGCGTGAGGCGAGCGGCAAGCGCCTACGCACGGGCCCACAATCTGGACGTCCTCGACCTGATTCCCCGCGATCTCCCGGCCCCCGACGCCTTCTTTCTTCTCCAGACGGTCGACTTCACCGCGTTCCGCAAGGACCGCCTGGCGAAGGCGTTCTCCGCGGGCGAGGCGATCCTCGTTCGAAAGGACGTCGCGCGCCGGATGGACCTGGGCGACGAGCAACCGCGCGACGTGGTCGAGCTGTCGAAGCTCGCGCAACGGCTGAAGCAGTACGCGCCGGGCACGATGGATTACGCGATCGCATCCGGGCTGAGCGCGAGCCCGCGCCCGGTGCGCGCGCGCGATCTCGTCCGCCTGGCGTTCGGGGACCTGGCCTTCTCCGTCATCTACCTGCAGCTCGCCCTGGCGCTGGCGGGCCCGTTTCTCGCGCACGTTGCAGGGTCGATCGCGCTGGCGGCGCTCCACCTGCAGGCCGCCGTTGCCATGGCCGGCACCGCGCTGAGGCCCCGGCGACTCGCGACCTTCGTCCTCCTCCGGACGCCGTGGGAGTTTCTCCGGACGCTCGGAGGCCGCGCCGCGAAAGACGATGGCCTCGCGAGCGCCGGGCTCCGGGAACAGTACGCGAAGCTGCTGAACGGCGGCGTGGAGCGCTTCTTCGAGCCGCGCCGCCAGGACTGCCCGCTCTGCGGGGACGGCGACCTCCGCGTGCGGCTCCGGATCACCGACCACTTCCAGTTCAAACCCGGGCGCTTCGAGCTCGACCAGTGCAAGGCGTGCGGGCACATCTTCCAGAACCCCCGCCTTTCGATTGAGGGCCTCGACTTCTACTACTCGGATTTCTACGACGGGCTGGGCGAAGAGGGTCTCGAGGGCATCTTCGCGTCCTCGGGGGAGCAGTACGTCCAGCGCGCTCGCTTCGTCGAGGAGGTCGTCGGGGCCAAACCCGGGCGCTGGCTCGATGTCGGCGCCGGGCACGGTCATTTCGCGAGCGTGGCGCACGACCTCTTGCCCGAGACACGCATCGAGGGCGTCGATTCGAGCTCGAGCATCGAGGAGGCCGAGCGGCGACGGTGGATCGCCAAGGGGTACCGCGCGCTCTTCCCGGACGCTGCGGGCGATTCCGCGCGGGACCCCTACGACGTCGTCAGCATGAGCCATTACCTCGAGCACACGCGCGATCCGGCCGCGGAGATTGTCGCTGCGGCGAAGGTGCTGCGCGCAGGGGGCCACCTCTTCATCGAGGTTCCCGATCCCGAGTCGCGCCTGGGCGCCCTGCTCGGGCGCCTCTGGCTGCCTTGGTTTCAGCCGCAGCATCAGCACTTCTTGAGTACCGGGAGCCTCGACGCGCTCCTGCGGAAGCACGGGTTCGAGCCCGTCGCGTGGCATCGGGGCGAGGCGCACCAGAAGGTAGACTTCTTCTTCGCCGCCGGCCTCCTCGTGCGACGCATGGCTCCGCCGCATGACTTGCCGTGGCGAGCGCCGCAGGGCGGGGGCGCGCGCGCGAAGAACCTGGCCATCTGGGTTCTGTCGATGCCCCTGCTCCTGGCGGGCAAGGTCGCGGACGTCGCGCTCGCGCCGCTGCTGCGCCGGGAGGGATGGTCGAATACGTTCCGGGTCGTCGCCCGGAGGCTCTGAGCCCAGCGTCACGGGCCGGCGAGCGCATCGAGCAGCTCGCGAGCCTCTGCCCGCCTGTACCCACCGCCATAACGCCCCTCGGCGAACGGAACGAGCGCCGCGCGGGCCTCTTGCTTGCGTGAGAGACGAACGAGGCACAGCGCGCGGTTGTAGCGAGCCTCGAGCGCGAAACGTCCGTCGGGATAGGCAGCGAGGTACGCGTCCCAGGCACCCAGCGCCGCCCCCGGGTCGCGGACGACGAAGTGCTCGCGGTGAGCCGCTTCGTAGAGAGACTCTTCTGCATCCGCTGCCGCGTCCGAGAGAGGCACCGGCGCAGCGCGAGGCCTTTGGGAACGCTGCGCTGGATTCGACTCGATGCCCCCGGCGGGCTGCGGCGCCGTCGCCGGAGCGCTGATCTCCGGCGAGACCGGCGCCGTGGCGGCCGGGGAAGCCGCGACCGGAACGGCAGCCGTCGTCTCCCCCGCTCCAGCCGGCGCGCCATCCGACTGTCGCGCGTCGGGCCCACGTTGGTGCATGACCGTGGGGCCCAGCCCGACGAGGGCGAGAACCCGCGGCAGCTTGCCCGAAACCGCAGCCCACGCGCTCGACAGCAGCAAGACCGTCGCGAGCGACACGCACACCGACAGCACCGCACGGCGCCGGCGCGCGCGGCCGTACGCCGCCGCGAGGATGCGCTGACGCGTCGCTGCAGGGTCCGCCGACGCCCCGTCCCGCGTCTCGCGAAGCGCACGAACGTGTTCGCGGATCGCGCCGTCGTTCATCGAACGCCCTCCTTGCCCAGGCTCTCGCGGAGCTTCTGCTTCGCGTGGAAGAGGCGTGTGCGTACGGTTCCCTCGGGTACGCCGACGATTCTCGCAGCCTCCGCGCTCGTGTAGCCCTCCACCTCGCACAGGACCACCGCCGCGCGCTGCTCCATGGGCAGCCCATCGAGCGCTCGCAGGAGCGCTCGAGCAAGCTGCGCGCGCTGGGCGTCTTCGTCCGGCGTGGGCGCCGGAGAGCGAGGCTCCCGCTCGGCGAGATCCACCGCGAACCTTCGGCGCGCCGCAGCGCGAACGTAGTGGCTCGCGTGGCGCACGGCGATCCCGACGAGGAACGATCGCAGCGAGGCAGCCCCACGGAACCGCGCGACGACGCGCGGCAAGGTGAGAAATGTCTCCTGCAGCAGGTCCTCCGCGGCGGCGTCCTCGCCCACGAGCCGTCGCGTGAAGGCGCGAACGTGCGCGTGGTGGGCGTCGTAGGCCTCACCCAGCGCCGCGAGCTCTCCCGCGCGCAGCCGCGCGATGAGCTGCTCCTCCAAGCTCGGCGCCTGACCATCCACAAACGCCAACGATAACGCAGCGGGCCGCACGTCAGAACCTCCCCCCGACGCCGAGTACGCCGCCGCCGCTCACGAGCGACAGCCGCGGCCCCACGTCCAGTTGCCCCGAGACCGGGACGTGGCGCGCGGACGCCAGCTCGTAGTCGTGAAGGGCCGACTCGACGGGGCCGTCGGAGTTGAGATTCTGCACCCCCCAGGCGACGGTCGTGAGGCCGCAGAGGAGCGCGCCGCTCTCCCAGGCTAGCTGCGAGTGGTCCGCCCCGTTGCTGGCCGTATCGGCGATGGCGATTCCGCCGACGGTCAGCATGAACGCCCCGCCTAGAGTCCCGAACCACCCGGCGAATCGCCTCGACCGGTGCTCGGATTGCGCCTCGCGTACCCACAAGCGCTCCACGTCGTCGCGCACCATCCACGCGGGGCGACCCAGCGCGCGGTCTTCGTCGTAGTACGTGCGAAGCTGATCCAGCCTGCCGTTGGGCAGCAGGCTGAAGCCAATGGGAAACAGCGCGAGGCTCCCGAAGTCGAGAACGAGGCCTGCGTCGGAGTGACCGCTCACGCCCAGATATATTCCCCCCGCCTCGGCGAGGAGCCCGGCACCGATGACGGCCCAGGCCACGGCCGTGCGACCAGAACGGCTGCTGTCCGCTGCGGAGGCGAGCATCGCGCCAATCCGTTCGACGTCGCGCGCCTCTCCGGCGAGCTGCGTGTCGACGGCGGAGTCCGCCCGTCCCCTTTCCGGCGTCGCGGTAAGCGGGGTCGCCTCGGCCTGGCCAGAGCCCTCCGGGGCTTCCTTCTTGCGCAGCTCGGCGAGAAGCTCCTGCGCCTGGTCGCGCGCGAGGTTGCCCGCCAGGAGAACGGCGGCGCGCGCGACGGACTTCGCGTCGCGGGGCAGGTCGATCGACCGCTCGACCGGAGCACCCTGCTCGCGATAAGAGACGACGAGCGTGTGCGCCGCCCGCTCGATCGAGACCGTGATCGTGCCGCGGGCCTGCGCCGCGCCCGGATCGCCAGGGGCGAGGGCCTGCGCCGAGAGCTCGGCGCCGATGGCGGCGCGAAGCTTCGCGGCATCTATCTCGGAGAGGCGGGGGTCCACGTCGACGACGACGGACGGCATGACCGCTGGCGGCGGGTCGGCATGCGCTTGCCTGACAAAAGCCGCGCTCGTTCCCAGGACCCATGCCAGGACGGCCGCACGAGCGCGAAAGGTCATTTCAGAGGGTAGTGCCCGGGGCCGCGCAAAGCGTTCAACGAAGCGGGAGGGTCACCTGGGCGTAACGTCGATTGTCGCCGAAATGGGACGAGTCACCGGGAAGAGGCAGCTCGCCTCCGTGCAGGCCTGGTACCGGACGGTGCCCTCGACCGTCCGCCGCGAGGCAGTCGCTCCAGGCGCCACCTCGAACGGAAGGCGGACGGTCACGCGGTTCTGAAAGGTTGCGATCGACCTGTCCGAGAGCCGGAACGGCACTGCCTCGGGATAGCGTGGCTCGCCCCAGGTGATTCCCTCGGTGCGGGTCACGACGACCCGCGTGGGGATGTACAGCGGGTCGCTCGGGCGATCGGACATGACGTGGTAGCCCGGAGCGATGGATAGCGTCACCGCGACCTCGGCCGCCTCGCCCGCCGCAACTCGTACCGGCGCGGCGGCCTGGATCGCGACGACCTCCACCGGCTCCTTCGGCACCGAGGGGCCGCTCGCCGGCTGGATTGGCTTGGGCGCAGGGGCGTCGGCGAGCAGCCTGTCGAGCTCCGCGCGCACCGCGTGGAACGTCGGATTGAAGTGCTTCGAGTCGGGGAAGAGGAAGAGGCGGATAACGCCTTGCGGATCGACGACGAGGGTCGAGTCGAGCACGACCTGGGACCGATTGGCGAACGATGGCTGCGCGCGGGGAGGAGCGAATCGCTTCGCGACGGCCCCGTCGGCGTCGTCGAGCGCGAGGACGCTGGGCGCGACGTGGCCGCCCGTGTACTCGGCCCAGTGCTGCGGCTCTTCTTTCACGCCGACGAGCACCACACGAACGTTGCGCGCCGCGTACGCGTCGGCCAGCTCGCCCAGGTGACCGACCTCGGCGTCGCAGTACGGGCACCAGGACGCGGTGAAGTGCAGGAGCACCCAGCCACCGCGAAGGGAGGCCAGTCGGAAGGACCCCGTCGCGGCGGGCAGCTCGAAGTCGGGTGCAGGGTCACCCGGCTGCGGGGGCCCCATCTCCGGGCGGACGGCCCCCATGAGCCCCGGACGCTCCCACTGCGGCGGTCCTGAGCTCGAAATGGGACCGCCGCACGCGGCGACCGAGCCCAGCCCGCAGGCTGCGCCGAGCAAGGCGGCACGCATGGACCCTTCAGCCTCCGCCGAGGCGGTCGAGCTCGCGATTGATCGCTCGCCGGGCATGGACCAGGCGCGCGTCGAAGTGGACCGTATCCACCATGGTGAAGAACGCGATGGTCCCCTGCGGATCGATGACGAGGTTTGATGTCACCAGCACGGCGCTTCGGTCCTTGATGGCCGGCTGGGCGTGCTCGGGAGTGAACTTCGCGGTGACCTCTCCCGAAGAGTCGTGAAGGACGGGGAACGGCATGCTCACGCGGTCCAGGTACTTCTTGTACCCCGCGTCGTTCTCCTTTATGTCCACCGCGATTACTTTGACCTTTCGGCCGCCGTACTCCTCGGCCAGCGCCTTGAGGTTGGGCTGCTCGGCCTCCGAGAAGGGGCACCACGAGGTAACGAAGGCCAGCAAAACCACCGATCCGCGCAGCGACGAGAGGCGGACCTTGGTCCCGTCCTGAGCGACGAGCTCGAAATCGGGCGCGGCGTCGCCGATGTGGGGACTGCCCATTTCGGCCGTGATCGCGATGCTGGCCTCGGCCGGCGCCGAATCGACCGCCGTCGCCGCAGGCGCCTCGGTACGAACCTGACCGCCACAAGCAACGAGAAGAAGCGTGAACAGTGGGTGGAGACTCTTCTTCCGGTCGCACGCCGAGGCCGAGGTGGCTAGGTGGCCTGCCGACTGCAATCGCAGTCCGTCACGCCGGCGCGCGGTCGGCCCAGGAGGATGAGAGGATGAACACGAGATTGTCGGTTGTGCTCTCCGCCGGACTTGCTCTCGGCGGCGCCCTGCTGGGCGCCAATGCGCTGGCGAACGACGCGTCCCATCCGGAGGAATCGTCTGCACGTGCGTCCGGCCAGGAGCACATCGCCGACCTGACGCAGAAACTCGAGAACGCCTTCAACGAGCAATTCGCGCGCGGGAGCATCGATCGCAGCGCCCTGGCGGGACCGATCCACGACGTGGTCGAGGCCATGCCGGCAGCCGCCCGACCGAAGGTCGCGTCCCACATCGACGACATTCTCCAGACCGCGGAGAAGCTCGCGACCCAGATGACGCCCGAGCAGCGCGCCGAGGCGGTGGCTCCTCCGTCTGCCGAGAAGATCGGAAAGACCCAGGCGGCGATCATCTCGGCCTGGGGTTGGCCGGGCGCCGTGGGGTGGGGCGGATATGGCGCGTTCGGGTTTCCTGCCATGTACGGCCTGGGTTACGGCAACGGGCTCGGTTACGGCTGGGGAGGGACCGGTTATGGAGCCTACGGAGGGCTCGGTTATGGAGCCTACGGAGGGCTCGGCTGGGGTGGGCTCGGTCTCGGCGGCTGGTACTGGTGAACCGTGAGCGGCGTGGCTCATCGCTCGTGAGGTGGAGGTTTCATCATGAGAAAAACAATCTTGATGACAGCGGGGCTCATCGTACTGACGGCGGGCGCGCTGGCCCGGGCCGATGAGAAGGCCGACGAGAAGTTCTGCAGCTCGGTCGCCGCCTTCGACTCGGACCTCAACGAGGTCAAGGCCATCGGGCCGCACTCGACCGTAGGCGAGCTGCGCGCCGCGACCGATCGCCTCGACCGGGACGTGGAGCACCTGCAGAAGGCCGCGGACAAGATGAGGACGCCGACGGCCAAGCAGTTCACCGAGGCGGTCAAGCAACTCAAGGACGACGTCAAGAACGTCCCCGACGAGGCGACCCTCGGACAGGTCCGCACGAAGATCAACGCGGACATCCGGAACGCGGACGTGACTGGGCGTCAGCTCGCGAGCGAGTCCGGTTGTCCGCAGGCGTCCCCGCACGCCGAGCCGCCGGCGCCGCCGGCACCGGAGCACTAGCCGGTTTCACGCGCCAGGGGGCCGACTGGAGCAGCTACTCCGCGGCTGCTGCCGTGTCGGTCCCCTCGACCGCCTTCGGCTCCTCCGCCAGCGGCAGCCTGCGCCGCGTCGTGACCGGTACGGGCGCGGGGTTCGCCGGCGCGACGTAGCTCATGATGCGCTGGCGTACGCGCTCGCGGACGTAGTGCCCGGCGAGGAGCACGCTCTCGACCGGGTACTTCCAGAGGAGCGAGCTTCTCATGTAGCAGTAGACGGTGCAGCCCTCGCAGAAGGAGTATCGCCCCTCCATGCGCTTGGCCTGCTGCACGAGCGGAGAGTGCGTGTAGAGGTCGTAGAGCTTGCCGTCGATGGGCAGCGCGTCTTCCTTGAAGTGGTAACAGGGAAGCCACAGCTGGTTCTCCGGCCCGATGACGACCGTGGACGTCACCGCCCGGCAAACCGGGTCTTCTTTCTTGTTCCCGCCGGACGAAATGAGCTCGAGCTGCGCGCGATTGACGATGATGCCGGCCTTGCCGAAATACTTGGCGAGGGCTTTGGCCTTTTCCTTGTCGAGCCCCTCGTTGCCGAAGAACGAGAAGCACGGGTTCAAGTAGAGGATGGCGCCCTGGTCCTTGGCGAAGCGGACCATCTCGTCCACGTGGTCGAAGGACTCGTTCGTCACGACGTGCGAAACGTAGAGCGACTGACGAAGCTTGCGCGCAGTCGCCAGCGCCTCGAGCGCGAGGTGGAACGACTTCATCGCGCGGATGCGATCGTGCTCGTCGGGATTGGTCGAGTCGATGGAGAAGAGCAGCGCGTCGACCTTGCCGACGAGCTGCTCGGCGAACTTGGGATAGAGCATCCCGTTGGTCGTGACCGACGTCATGAAGCGCATCTTCTTGGCGAGGGTCAGCATCTCGACGAGGTTGCGATAGAGCAGCGGCTCGCCGCCCGTGACGTCGAGGACGAAGACGCCGAGGCGCTTGAGGTCACGTAGATTCGCCCGCACCTGCTCCATCGTCGGCTCGCGCGACGGCGAGCCGTTGTTCGTATGGGGGATGTTGCAGAACGTGCACCGCTGGTTGCAGCGGAGAGTCACGTAATAGTTGCAGGTGGTGGGCATGCGTGCCTCCCGGGAGGTTTATCGAAGGACAAGTCTACCTAGTCGCGGGAAGCGCGCTCCTGGGCTTCGGCCGGAGCGGGTTGAGCCGGTGGAGTGGGCGCGCACGAATGCACGAAGTAGCGCGCCACGTGGATGCCGTCGCGCTCGATGTCGACCGTGTCGGCCAGCACGCAGTCTCGACCGGCCAGCCCTTCGGGCATGTCGGGGTGGATGTCGGTCGACAGCGCGATGACCGTCGCGTCCGCCGGCGGGTCGCGCCGGTCGAAAAAGTCGTACGCCGATCGCTTCGCCGTCGGGCAGTAGACCGCAGGCGAGTCGCCCATCTCGTAAAACATGCGCCCGCACATCGAGTAGTGGTTGCTCGCGAGGACGACGTCGCCATGCGCCGCGGAGCTGGCCTGAACGAGCGCGGCGCGCACCTGGTCCCAGCCCACGAGCTCGTTCACCATGTCGGCGCGGGGGTCGTAATGCGAGGCGGGCAGATGCCGCAGCAGGGCTGTCGACCGCGCGTGGACGTTGGCCGCGACGAAGAGCACGCCGCTGAGGGCGACACCGGCGACCGCGAGCATGCGCATCCGCCGCGCGCGCGACCCGTACTCGTCCGCGAGGCGTCCTGCCGCGATGACGGCCGGGACGAAGGCCATCATCGTCCAGTGCTGCTCGGCATCGTGGAACTTGGTCATGGCCGCGAGTAGCGGGACGAGGACGGGCCACGTGAACGCCGTGAGAAAGAGGTAGCGGTCGTCGGTCCGCGTACGGCGCAGCGCTTGCCAAATGCCGAGGACGAGGAAGGGCGCCAGCAGCGGCGAGTACGCCATGAGCTGGCCGACCATGACCCGCAAAAAGCTCTGCAGCAGGCTCGAACCGTCGGACGACGAGAGAGCGACCAGATGGTCGATGGTGTTCTCGCCCGCGACGGGCACGCCCGCACTCGCCCGCTCGACCAGGTGCAGCCGGAGCGACGGCCAGCCGCGCGTGTGGTTCCAGAAGACGACGGGGCACGCGAGGAGCAGCGCGACGAGCCCGCCTGCGTAGAGCGATGGGCGCCTCAGCCAGCGCCGCGACGGCGCGGAGCACGCCAAGTACAGCAGCGCCGCGGGCACGAGGAGGAGCGCCGAGTACTTCGCGAGGAATGCGAGCCCGAGGAGAGCCCCCGCCACGACCGGGCGGTACCACTCGTCGCGCTTTCGCATCTGCTCGACCGAGAGCAGGAAGCCGACCCACAGCGGGGCCAGGGGAGCCTCGGGGTTGACGACGAAGCTCGTCACCAGGAAGACCGGGAGCGCTGTCACGAGAACGAGCGCGAAGAACGCGGTGCGCGGCCGGAAGAGCCGCGCCGCCAGCCGATACAGGAGGAGCCCAAACACCCCTGCGGCCAGGATGGGACCGAGGCGGACGGCCGCGGGGGAGCTGCTGAACGTCGTCGTGAGCCGGACCATCCACGCGACGAGCGGCGGGTGGTCGTAGTAGCTCGCGCCGAGAAAGCGCGACCACGACTGGTAGTAGGCCTCGCCGTTTCCCAGCGGCAGCGGCCCGACGCAGAAGAGCCGCACGAGCGTGGCGACGGCGACGAAGCTCGCCGCCAGGGCGCCGTAGTTCGTCTCCTCCGAGGCCTCGTCGTGAGGATCTGCGAGCGGCGACTCTGCGGACGTCAGCGCCGGCCCGCGGTGGACATCGAGGAGCGGGCTGGACTCGTCGGAGTAGTGGGTCGTCATTCTCGCGAAGGCTTGCTGAGACGAATGGGAAAGGCGTCGGGCTCGAGGCGCGGGTCGCGCGCCAAGGCACACGGCCGCGCTAAGCAACGTGCGAGCCAGCGACTTACACGCAACGGGAGCTCTTCCCCAAGCACATTCCTGCGATTCCCGAGCTCCCTGCTCCGTTGCGGTGTGCGTCCCGAGCACGTGTGAAATGGCGGCACACTCGCGGGCCGAGATCCACGCGCGGGACGAGCCACGGTGCGTAGAATCCTGCGCGCGGACTCCCGCATCGCGGACGCCGGCGAAGGGGATCGATTTGCTTTTCTTTTCTTGGGAGTTGTTCTAGAGAACCGCTAGCCTCGCGCCGAGGTGTGCCCGGGGCCACTTCGGATACGTGAGCTGCACGAGGTTCGCCCCGAGCGACGAACCGAAATAATTTCTCGAGCACGAGTACTCGGGCTCGTCGTACGCGACGGCCGCGCGCCGTAGCAGGTCGATGAAGTCCGCGCGCTCGAGGGCATTGGTCTGCGGATCGGGCCACATCTTCTGGGGGGGTCGCCGCTCGGGGGCCGATTCGGACGCTGCACGCGCACGCGTGTCCCCTCGCCGACGGTGCTCTCGACCGCGATGCCCCCGCAGGTCGTTCGGCTTGCCAGGGTTCGCGCGGATTTTTCGATTCCATGGTCGCCCAAACAAATCGACCGCGCGCGATGCAGCACGAGTGACCCCCTTCCGGCGTGACCGATTTCTCCTCGCCCATGCACGCACGATTGGCTCTCCGCCTGTTCCCGTTGATGATGATCGCGGCCGCCTGCGGTGCGCGCCCCGAAGGCGACGAAAGCACCGCGGCCGTGGATCCGCTCGGATCCACCACGGACACGAAGCCTTCCAAGGACGCGTACGTCCGGGACGGTGCCTACGCGAATACCAACTACGGCACCGTCGACGGCCTGATCATCAAGTCGAGCGGCTCCGGCTACAATCGCCATAGCTGGCTCACGTTCGGCACGTCGTCGTCCTCCAACATCACGAGCGCGAAGCTCCGCGTGTACGTGAGCTCGGTCGGCACGGAGAACTCGAGCACGGTCCCCGCGGACCTCTACTACACGGCGGGCACGGACGGCTGGGCAGAGACGACCGTCACCTGGAACGACGCGCCGACCGCCGGCACCAAGATTGGCTCCGTCAACGTCACGTCGGCGAGCGCGGGCACGTGGCTCGAGTACGACGTGACTTCGCAGCTGGCCGCGGACACGACCGGGGCCGCCACGTTCGAGATCGTGAGCGGAGCGCGCGTCAACCGTTCGGTCACGTTCGCTTCGCGCGAGGACGCGACGCATCCTCCGGTGCTGCGCATCGGGACGGCGTCGAGCAGCAGCAGCGGCGGCTCGAGCAGCGGCAGTGGGAGCAGCAGCAGCAGCAGCGGTTCGAGCAGCGGCAGCAGCAGCGGCGGGATCGACGCTGGACTGCCCGGCTGGACGCTCGTGTGGTCCGACGAGTTCGACGCCCCCAACGGCTCCGACGTGGACCCGACGAAGTGGGTGCACGACGTGGGCGACGGCACGAACACCAAGGAGGGCGTCTGGAACCCCGGTGCCGGCTGGGGCAACGACGAGCTCGAGTACTACACGCCCGGAACCGCGAACACGCGGCAGCACGACGGCGTGCTCGACATCACGGCGACCAAGGCCGGCGCCTCGGCCTACAAGTGCTGGAACGGTGCCTGCCAGTGGACCAGCGGCCGGATTAAGACGTACGTCGGCCCGCCGAGCACCAAGAACCTCCTCGCGCGCCTCTACGGGCGATTCGAGATGCGCGCCCAGATTCCGGCCGGCCAAGGCATGTGGCCCGCCTTCTGGATGATGGGCACGAAGCTCTTCACGTCGGACTGGCCCGGCTGCGGCGAGCTCGACATCATGGAGAGCGTCATGTGCCCGGACTATCCGCCGGGCTGTTCGACCCTCAAGCCGCCGACGGTCTGGGGCACGAGCCACGACACCGCGTCAGGCGACACGGGCGTCGTGCACAGCTACACGCTTCCGAACGGCGGCAGCCTCTCGGACGGCTTCCACGTCTACGCCATCGAGTGGAGCGCGACGGGGCTCGACTGGTACCTCGACAGCGTCAAGTACGGCTCGCAGACGGCGCCCTCCTCGCCGACCACGAGCAACTGGCCCTTCGCCGACCCGAGCAACCCGTTCTTCGTCATCGTCAATCTGGCGGTCGGCAGCGGCGACAACAACTCCTGGGGAGCGCCGCCGAACGCGCAGACGCCGGACCCCGCGCACATGCTCGTGGACTACGTGCGCGTCTACTCGAAGTGAGGGGTGGAGGGTCAATCGCGAGCCAGGGACACTGTCGTTGCCATCGCGGGCGCCCTACGCGATCATCGCGCCAGCGTGTCAAGCGACGACGGGGCCGGCCAGAGCTCGAAAGGCGACGCGGACTCGTTCTTGCGCGAGGTAGCCCACGTCTCGGACAGGGCGCCTCAGGTCGTTCCCGCGCGCATCGCGCACTTCCGCGTTCTCGGCGTGCTGGGCCGCGGGGGAATGGGCGTCGTCTACCGCGCGCACGATGAGAAGCTCAGGCGGGACGTCGCACTCAAACTGCTTGCCGAGGGGGGCGATGACGAAAAGAGGGAGCGCTTGCTCCGCGAAGCCCGTTACGCCGCGGGCATCGCGCACGCCAACGTCGCGGTCATTCATCAAGTCGGCGAGGACGACGGTCGCATCTTCATCGCGATGGAGCTCGTCGCGGGCGAGAGCTTGCGGCAGCGACTCGGTCGGGGGCGGCTCGCTATCCCGGCGGCGCTCGAGCTCGCGCGACAGATCACGAGGGGCCTGGCGGCGGCCCACGAACGCGGGATCGTGCATCGGGATCTGAAGCCCGAGAATGTGATGATCACGCCCGAGGGCGTCGCGAAGCTGCTCGATTTCGGGCTAGCGAAGCCGGCTCGCGAAGCCAAGGGCCCGCCGAGCGCCACGGACCCGGCCCTCGCGAACACCGAGACGTTCGTGACCGCCGAGTCGGGGCGCCTGCTGGGCACGCCCGAGTACATGTCGCCCGAGCAGGCGATGGGCGAGCCGCTCGACGCACGCTCCGACATCTTCTCCTTCGGCGTGCTGGTCTACGAGATGCTCTCCGGCGCGCGGCCCTTCGGCGCGTCGAACAGGGGAGCCGTGCTCGTCGCGATCGCGCGCGACCCCGTCCCCCCGCTGCGCGAGCGCGCCCTGCTGGTCGACCCGCAGCTCGAGGCGATTGTGCAGCAAGTGCCTGGCGAAGTCGCCCGGAGAGCGATTCGCGAATGGCGCGCAGGTCCTTGCGGCGCTCGACGGGCTGCCCCCATCGGCGGCGACGACGGAGTCGCGCGGCGACGTTTCGCCGATCACGCGGAACCGGGACACCGCACGGCCGCCGCGGGCGAGGTCACGCCTTGCGCTGCTGCTCGCGGGCGGGTTGCTCGCGGCCGCGACGGGCGTGATCACTTCGGTGGCCATGCGCCACCGTGCTCCGGCAGCGACCGCCCCGACAGGCGCTCTCCCGGCTCCGCGACCGACGACGCTCGCGGACCTCCCCCTCCCCGTCACGCCGGTGCCGGAGGCGCTGAGCGAGTACAAGGCCGGCCTGCAGCTCCTGCGGGACGACTGGTGCCTGGGGGCCACCCATCGTTTCCAGCGCGCCGTGGAGCTAGACCCGGCGATGGCGCTCGGCCACTTGCGCGTCGCCATCGCGGGCGAGACCGTCACGAGCAGCGAGGTCGTTCGCACCGAGCTCGCGAAGGCGGCGGCGCTCCGGGCCCAGCTCGGCGAGCGCGATCAGGCGTTGCTCGACGCCCTGGAGCCTGCGCTCGGCCGGTCCGATCCCGACGACGGCGAGACCCTCAGGCGGCTGCAAGCGGCCCAGCAGCGATTCCCCCTCGACGAAGAGCTCCACGTCCAGGTTGCCGTCCGCACGACGGGCGATCCCGCGCGGTGCGCGGCGGAGGCTCGCCGAGCCACCGAGCTCGACCCCCGCGACGCCGAGGCGTGGGAGGCGCTCGGACGGAGCCTCGCGCTGTCGGGAGATTCCGCGGGCGCACGCCATGCGCTCGAGACGTGCAGCGCGATCTCGATCGAGTCCTCGGATTGTTACTTCTGGCTCGCCCAGCTCGACGGCGCGGTCGGGCGTTGCGAAGACATGGAGCGGACGGCCCGGAGAGAGGCGGACCTCGACGCCAAGTACGGAAACCACAGCCTCGCCCTGGCGGCGACCGCCGTCGGCCGCCCCGAGTCGTTCGTGCGCGAGGCGGTGGGGCGATTCGTGGGCGGGCTGCCCGAGGAAGAGCGATCGATTGCCGGCGCCGTCTACGACGCGTTGTTCGGGGCCGTCGCCGGGAACTTCACGTCGGCAAGCCAGGACGTCGCGCGGGCCATCGCAGCGCTCAGCGCGAGCTCGCGCCCGCGGCTGGAGCTTCGGTGGAACGGCAACGTGAGCGCGCTGCGAATCCGGCTGGCGACCGAGGTGGGCGACACGCGCGGCGCGCGCGCGGCGGCTCGCGAGCTCTCCGACCGCATCGACCTGCTCGGTCGCGGCTCGAACCTCACGGGCGGCCTGGGTCCGTACTTCTGGATCCTCGACGAGGCGGGCGCTCCCATCGAGGCTCGCCGCCGGGCGTGGCTCGACCCGTACCTTCGGTCGAACGCGACGGGAGCGCTCGCCTGGGTCGAGGGATGGGCGCTGCCGACGCAAACCCCGCAGCAGGCGGCCGACGCCCTCGCGGCGCTGACGATTGACCGCCGGCTCGGGCTTCCGATGGGCGGCGAGCGCGCCGGCGCTTCGCTGCTGGTCGACGCGGACGCCGCGGCAGGTCACGTCTTCGTCCTCGCCGAGAGACCGGCGGACGCCGTCCCGTTTCTGCGCCGGGCCGCCGCGAACTGCTATCTGCTCGACGACCCCTTCACGCACCTGCGCGCGCAGCTCGACCTGGGCCTTGCCCTCGAGAAGACAGGCGACAGGGCGGGCGCGTGCGAGGCGTTCGCCGCGGTCCTCTCGCGGTGGGGTCGCGCCAAGCCTCGCTCGGTGACGGCCGAGGAGGCGCGGGCTCACGGGAGGAGCCTTGGTTGCGCGATGCCTTAGGGCCTTGCGCAACCAAGCGACATCCCACGTAGAAACGAGTCGGGGCGAGAGGATTTGAACCTCCGACTCCTCGGTCCCGAACCGAGTGCGCTACCAGGCTGCGCTACGCCCCGGGTCCACCGAGTACGGTCGCGCTACGGCGAACGCACGCGGCGGGTGCGCCCTTATGACGGGCGGCGCGCACGCCGTCAACCGGTTCCTCGTAGCAAGCGGGCAAGGCGCCCCGGGCACCTCGGCCGTTACATTGGCACTAAAATCGTCCCAGGCTCACGGAATGAGCCAACGATTTTCGTCGTCCCTTCCTTCACGAGCTCGATTCTGCGTGTTAAGCCCTACTGTAACGAGAGACGCCGGATTCCAGACCGGACGGATTCTCCCGCTGGGCCTTGCGAGCCCGCACGACGACCACGCGACCCGTCAATCCAAGGGAGTCCAGAACCATGCAACCCATCCCCGAGGGCTCGAGCGAGGCCTCAAGCCAGCCGGCCGACCCCAGCCGAAGGAGGCGCACCATGCCGCCGGAGCTCCCCGCCGTTCGTATTCTCATCGTCGACGACGACAAGGCCATCTGCGAGTACATGCAGACCCTTCTCGAGCGCGACGGCTTCCAGGTGAAGGCCCTGCCCGACCCGACGCTCGTCGAGGAAGAGGTCCGCCACGGCGGCTACCACCTCATCATTCTCGACCTGATGATGCCCAAGCTCGACGGCATCGAGGTCCTCCGGCGCATCCGTAAGCTCGACACCGACATCGCGGTCGTCATCTTCACGGGCTTCCCGAACCTCGAGAGCGCCGTCGCTTCGATGAAGCTCGACGCCGTCGACTACATCAAGAAGCCGTTCAACGTCGACGAATTCCGCGAGGTGATCGCGCGCGTCATGCGCAAGAAGGGCCTCGCGCGTACGCCCGAGGAGCAGCTCCACAAGGTCATCGGCGACACGATCCGAAACCTGCGCAAGGAGAAGGACCTGACCTTGAAGCAGATGTCGCGGCGCACCGGCCTCAGCGTCTCGCTGCTCTCGCAGATCGAGCGCGCCGAGTCGTCCGCCTCCATCTCGTCGCTGTACAAGATCGCGATCGCGCTCGAGTCGCGCATCCAGGATCTCTTCGGCGAGTACTAAAGGGCCTGGTGTCAGGGCGGCTCCCGCTGGAGCCGCCCTGGAAAACCCTAGCCCCGAGCTCCCCCGCGGCGACGTTCTTTACAGGCTCCGCCGTGCCCCTATACTGCGCGGCCCCGGCGCGGGTCGGCGGGGCTCCGTGCCGGAGTAGCTCAGATGGTTAGAGCGGGCGTTTCATACGCGCTAGGTCGGGGGTTCGACTCCCTCCTCCGGCACCCAAAGCGGCCAGTTTTGCCGCATTTTTCGCCCCGGGGCGATTCGGGGCGATTCAAGAGGGAGACCGGAAGCGGCGGGAACGGGGCGCCGATCGAGCCGCTGAGGTCCTCGGCCATCTTCACGTAGCCGTCGGTCGTCTCGATGTCCTCGTGCCCGGCGCCGGCGTCTTCATCACATGGAGAGGCACGCCGGGAAGCGATAGCCACGTGATCCCCGTGTCCCGGCACGAGCGGAAGTCGACGGGCCGCAGCGTGAGCGTGTCAGCCGTCAGGCGGGCGCGTGTCACGTCGGCGAGCGGAAGGTGGGCGTCACGTAGCTGCTTCGCGCGAAACTTGTCGTTCATGGTCCGGAGCGCCGGCACGATCGGCGCGCCGTCGTTCTCGCGCGCCTCGTGCATCGCCTTGAGCAGCGGCAGGAGAGCCGGATCGATCGGGACGTCGCGCACCGCGTTCTCGGTCTTGGGGAGCGGCTTTGGCTTGCCCGTCCGAGCGTCGATCGCCTTGCTGACGCTGACGTGGCCCGCCGTGAAGTCGACGTCGAGCCACGTCAGCGCCTCGAGCTCCTCCGGCCTCACGTACAGGTAGATCGCGACGGCGTACGTCTGTCGCCACTCTCGCGGGACGTCCTCGCAGGCCAGCAGCCTGGACACCTCGATGGGGTACAGGAACGTCTTCGCCCGGTCCGGCGTCGTCAGCGGCGGCTTGTGCCCAGCGCTCGGGTCGTCGGCGCGCACCTGCAGTTCCCGATTGCGCGCTGAGACCGCTTCCTTGAAGGTCGTTCGCAGCACCGTCCAGACGTTCGCCGCGGTGTGGCCGCTGATGCCGGCCTCGAGGCCATCGGCGAGACGCTTCTTCACCTCCGTGTCGAGCACGTTCCTGACGTCCTCGATCTCGTCCCGGGTCACCTCAGCGATCGGCCGGCGCCCGATGCGTGGAGAAATCCACTTGGCCCAGTCGTACCGCTCCTTGCGAACGCCCTTGATCCCCTCCGCCTTGCGAGCCGCCGACAGGCGTTCGAAGTATTTGTCGCACGTCTCGGCGTTCCCGGACGCTGCCGCACTCGCCTGCCGGACCTTGGGCGCGAGCCTCGGCCGCTTCCGCCTTCGCCCCGGCCTCGTCGTCCAGCGCGATCTTCGGGTCGAGCGGCTCCCAGTCCGAGCGCGTGCCATCGGCGCGCGTCCACTTGGCGTGCCACTGCGGACCGCGTTCGCCTTGAAGGATTCGGACCGTGCCTACTGCTTTGCGTCCCATGTTCGGCCTCGTCAGCGTGGACCCAATCCACGGACCGGGCGCGGTCGCCCGGTTTCGGCCTACTCGGCGCGACGGAACTTCGCGCGGTACATTTCGCAGTACGCCTCTTTCGAGTCGAACGGATCGGCGTCATCGGGCACGACGGACCACCAACCCTGAAGCCCCACGAGGGCCTCGAGGGCGCCCTTCACGTGGCGGATGGTGAATGGCGGCCCCACGGAGAGCAGGGACGCGATCGTGTACGCCACGAGCGACAGGTCGAGCCGGTCGCCTGCCGCAACGTGGAGCGCGCGATTTGCGGCCCGCAGCTGCGAGAGCGCGGCCTCCACCTTGGCATCGCGCCGCTTGTCGCTGCGCTCCTGGGAGCGCACGAGCGTGTGCAGCGTGGTCACGGCGTCGGCGCTCATTGCCGTACCTCCGGCTGCTCGTCGTCGTGGGCGGCATCCTCCGAGCGCCGCGCGAGCCGGAGCATCTCGACAGCCACATCGCGCGACAAGTGCACCTTGGTTTCGAGCTCCCCGAGCAGTCGAGAGACGGTGTCGAGGCAACTGCCCGGCGTCTCGCCCGCGATCTCCTTCCCGATGGCGAGGATCTCGTCGAGCTCGGCGGAGAGGTTTTGCGCGAGGCCCCTCAGGTCCGCGGCGTCGATTCCCTCGGCGGCGCTCACGACGCACCACCTTCCGCCGCGTCTCTCGGCTGCGGCGGGTCGGGTTCGTACTGCTCGTCCTCGCGGGCGAACTTGCGCAGCCACGCGGCCGACTCGGCAAGATCGTTGAGCCGATCGCGGATGATTGCAGTCGCCTTCCCCCCGGCCCCCGCGTTCATCTCGATCCAGCGGAGCGCTGGCCTGATGTCCGAGAGCGCATCCTCCATGCCGTCCGCTACCGAGTCGATCTCGGAGGCCAGATCGGAGACGCTCACGAGTCACCACCTTCCGCCGCTGCCGTCTCTTCGCAGGTCGCCTCCCAGAACGCTCGCACGCGTACAAAGTACACGGCGACGGCTCGCACCAGGTCGATGGTTGCGTCGCGGAGGAACGGGTGGCGATTGTCCTGCGCGTCGTCGAGCATGTCGGTGTAGCCGAAGGGCATGGCCAAGAGGCGCTTGTCCATGTCGTCGCACGCGTCCTCGGAGCTCTTCGAAATCCAGCAACCGAGGTCGTTCATCTCGCCCGCGTACCTCTCGCCCGCGATCGGCCGCGGCGGGAACGCGGCCTCGAAGATGGACCCCAGGGCGTGACGGTTCAGGCCGAGCACCTGCGCCGCCCGTTTGATGGCTTCCAGGCTCGGAGCCGCGGGCGAGTTGCCCTCGGCGGCAAGCGCCTCGACCTCCTCACGCGGCGGGATCACTCCGCTGAGCGTGTCGTTCACTTCGCTTGCGGCTGAGCCGCTCGTGCCTACATTGTTCATCGTCGACCTCCCTCGTGTTCTCGTGATGCGTTGCGGTTGACCTGCCCGGGGTCCGTTGACGCGGATGCCCGGGCGATTTGCGTTCTCAGAACCCGCGCGGGGCGAGCGGTCCCAGCCTGTTCGCCAGCGCGGCGTAGACCGCCCTCTCATCGTCCTTCGCTCCGAAGGGCGCGGCGCCGGATCGCATGTAGTGAACGAGGTTCGTGTAGAGCTGCCCGCCAGGCTCTCCGGACTTCGGGCCGAAGTACCCGAACTGCCACGCATCGTCCCAGCCACCCAGCAGCGCGACGCGACGGAAAAAGAGGGCCCTGGCCTTGTATTCGGCCTCCGCGCGTTCCGCTCGTGTACGCGGCTTTCTCATCGCTTGCCCTTCTTCGTCCCCGCCGCTCCGCGCTCCGCCTCGATGGCATCGAGCCCCCGGGCGATGGCCGAGCGCAGCACGTCGCTCCGCGTGACGCCGATCCCCGGCTTCGACAGGAACTCGATGAGCGCGTCGGCGCGCTTCAGCCAGACGTCGGGAAGACGGAGCGAGACGGGCGTGTCGTTTGCGGTCGCCGGGCGGGCCATGCGCCCTTGTACACCGTTCATTACGCACCTCGACTTTCGTGGTTTACTGTCATACGAAACGTTACGGCGCCAGTCAACGCCCCGCCCGTCGATTGGTCGGCGCTGCGCCCACACGCGGGGAACCGCTTCGCAGGCCGCGTATTCGTTGACGTCCGGCTGCAACGGGCGTACGCGGAACAGGCTCATGCAGCCCGAAAAAGCCGGATTCTTCAACGAGGTGAAAAAGGTAGCCAAGCAGATCGCCGCGCTTCCTGTTGCACTTACGAACGTGAACTACGGCGATCTAAACTTCAACGAGATCCACCACGAGATAGCTGCAATACAGCAAGTCGCACGCGATATTGAGCTGGCTAAGGTAGAGTGGCTAAGTCCTTCTGTTCTGAATTCGCTTAGAGAACCGCTGAAACAGTGTCACCACATACTGAACCGGATCATATCGTTCGTCGGTACTAGAAATGACTCACCCAAAGAGCACCAAGAACTGGTGGAATTGGCACGTAACAGAGCCGAAACGTTAATGGACATCGCTGCTCCTGCCCTAGCATACACACTCATTGTTGGAGGAAATCTGTTGCTGCACCACCAGCAACAGGTGGAGGTTCTTGCAGCGAGGGCGCAGGCGGTTCAGCAGGAGACAGAGACACTTAGGTTGCGCATGATCAATGCCGCCACGGAGGCGGACGGTGCTCTCAAAGAGGTTCGCGGGAGCGCAGCAAGGGCCGGAATCGGCGTATATATTTCGACGTTTGCTCGCGAGGCCAATGTGCGGGAGAGGGAGGCCAGATTTTGGCTGGCCATCTCTGGCGTGGCGGCGGCATTTGGATTGGCTGCGATCCTCACTCTATTCGTGCGATATGAGATCCCCGCCGACGCAAAATCGGGCAGCCTCGTCCAGCTTGTCCTGCTTCGAATTGTGGTCGTCACGTTCGTTTCGTTTCTCCCGCTTTGGTGCATTCGTAACTATCGCAATCAGCGCCACCTAGGCATAGTAAACAGACATCGAGAAACAGCGCTGGCTACCTTTCAAACATTTGTTGCCGCTACCACTGACGAGGGTACTCGCAATGCCGTCTTGCTTGAGGCCACCCGCTGCATCTTCGCGCCGGCGCAGACGGGCTACTTGGGCGGCGACGAAAGTATGCCCACCGACCGCGTCCTCGAGATTGTGAAGACGGCGATCGGGAAAGACGGCTGAAGCGGCACTCACGCCACATGCCTCCACGTCCACCCCCTGACCACGGCGCGCACCGTCGTCCGGTCGACATCGAACGCCCGCGCGAGGGCGCGCTGAGCCTCGCCGGCGCGGTACAGGCTGCGAATGGTGCGAACGGCGATGTTCGTGAGCTTGGCCATCGGGTGCTGCTCGCCGTAGGGCACGCGCGGCGGGGTGTAGTTGGTCACGGCGCGGCCCCCACGATTGCCCGCACGCGAGCGGCCGCGTCGTGCATCTCGGCCGCGTCGAGCGCCGTCAGCGCGGCGCCGAGGGCGCGCCGCAACGTGCGGGCCTCGAGTAGCTGATTCGTGCACCGGGTCTGCACGTCACCCAGGTTGCGGTACGCGTCGCGGAGTTCTCTCGCGGTCTCGGACTCGTCTCCGTGCGTGCTCGGCGCCGCGATCATGCGTATGCCAGCTTCCCCACCGTCATCGTCGCCGTTGCCGCGAAGTACCCATTCCCGAGCTCCGACCCGGATCCGTTCTCGTCGACGATCTGGAGCAGGTAGAGATACTTCTCCGTGTCGACCACGTTGTGCTGGTTGCACGTGTAGACGAACGTCTGCATGGCGTTGGCGTTGTGCCAGGCCGCCCCGGACGCTGGGCTGGGGGACAGGCCGGCGGTCGTGTCGGTCGAGTTCAGAGGCAGAACCGCGAAGGGCGTGCCGTCGTAGGCGACCGCCTGTACCGAGAACGTCGGAAGGTTCGCGGGAAGGCCGCCGGCGTGCGTGCCGCCGACGAAGAAGGAAATCGCGACCGATGTCAGCGTCGAGCCGTCGATCAGCTGGTCGAGCCGGAACGGCTGGTTCTGCGTCGTCGCCGGCCCCGCCACCGACCAGTTGTTCGAGGAGCTGCTCAGCGACCCCGGCCCCGGCGCCCACCCCGTATTGAACTGGAGGTGCGGCAGCATCGGCCGCCCCCGCGGAATGGGCCGCGCCGGATTCATCACCGGGTAGTCCGACGAGCCACCGCCGAGTACGAAGCCACCGGGGACGGACGTCACCAGACCTTGGGCCGTGGCGATGTTCAGACCAAAGAGGGCCGTGATTTGCACCGCATTCGCGACGGAGCCGATGATCGTGGCGCCGGGCGTGTTGGCCCGGATCGACGCGCCGTTCGCCATGGTGACGATGCCTTCGAGCTCATCGCCCGCGATCGTCTTGTCGAGAGCGTTCGCGTGGTCGATGTCGAGCTGGTTCATTTGCGCATGCGTCAGCTTGCCGCCGAACGAAAAGCCCGGCGGATTGACTCTTGTAAATGCCATATGGCTTGTCCTCTCCCTAACGAGTGAGCGGTGAATCGAGTTGCAGCACGCAGTCGCCCTCGTCCGCGGGTGGCTCGCTGGCCAGGCACGCGGGGCAGACGCACCAGGGCGGCGACGTGGTGGCCCGGGTGATTTTCCAATTGCTCGGAGGATCGCTCGCCGTCGCGATCGTGGTCGCGCCGCAGAGGTTGCAAACGAGGGTGGTGCTCATCGCGCCCCCCCGCTGCGCTGCGCCTTGAGGATCGCGCGCGCCGCCTTGTTTTCGGCCTTCACCTGGCGCCGGCGTTCCTTGAACTGGAGATCGCGCTGCACGCGAGCGATCGCAGCGTCGTACGGGCCCGGCGTGGCCTCGGGCGGCGACTCGGCCGCGACCTGTCGCAGCTTGGCGGCGATCGCGTCGAGTTTCGTCCGCTGCTCGGCGAGGCGCTCCATTTCGAACACGTACTCGGACTTGGGCTTCGGCTCGGCCTCGCGCTGGAGCCGCTCCTGCTCGGCCTGCTGCTCGGAGAGCTGCTGCCGGCGTGCCTGGCCGTACGCCGCGGCGAACGTCTGCACCGCCTCGCCATCGCGCCCGCTGAATACCGTCGCGCCTTCGGGGACCTTCGTGCGCGCCTGCTCGCCGCCCGTCGGCAGCGCGAACCGAAACACCGGCTTCGCGGGGCTCCAGGGGTCGCCGAGCAAGGCGCGGCCAATCGATGCGTAATCCGGATCTTCGTCACTCATGGCTTCTTCTCCAGTTCCTTCGTTGCGGCCTCGAATGCCGGCCTGTCCGGTGAATCCCACGCGGGCTCCGTCGCCGCCTCGAGCCAGCCGTTCGCGAAATCCCGCCCGCTTGATTGGCGGTCGTGCGCGATGGCCACCCGCGCCAGGAGAGCGATCCACGGGAGCCGCGGCCGCCCTATCTGCCTCTGCACTTCCGCCGGACGCTCGAGCCTCTCTCCGAGCTCCATGGCGCGCTGGTAGACGTCCTCGGTTTCGACGACGTGATCCGCGATGCGATCCACGATTGCCGAGGCCTGGCGATCGAGCTCGATAAGCGCCGCGAGCTCGGGCCGGACGCGCTCCGTCAGAGCCGCGACGAACGCGATCGCGCGCCCCATCTCCCCGGCGTCGGCCGAGCGCTGCTCGTCGTCGTGCGCGCGCTGCGCTGTAGCGAGCGTCGCGACGGCGGCCGCGTGCTTGCGCTCGGCGCGCTCGCGGGCCACACGCGCCCGGGTTGCCTGTTCGGCCAGCGACTCGTCGCGATCGTAGGCGTCGACCGCCTTGGCCTCCGCGACCCGCGCCTGGTCGAGCGCCTTGGCCGCGAGCCCCGCTTCGATCTCAGCGACCGCAACGGCCTTCGCCGCGCCCTCGAGCGGCGCCGCTTGGACCGCGCGCAGTTTCGGTGCCGCGCTCACTGGCCCGCCGCCTTCCGGCGCGCACGCGCCCGCTCGAGCGTCGGATCGTCCTCCTCGCCGGCGCCGGCGAGCTTGCCCGCGACCTCCCCCGGTGCGATGGCGACGGAGCGAGGCGCCACGGGGCGCGCAACCAGGCACGCCTCGAGCCCGTACCGCTGCCCGCTGCGCTGCAGCAGCGGCGCGAGGCCCCCGCTGACTACCGCCTTCGGTCCAGCCTCCGCGGGCTTTCGGCAGAAGATCGCGCACCCGTGGTCGCAGCCAGTGACACGGTGGATGGCCAGGTCGAAATCGGCAGGGATCGACTTCGTCTCGCCCGGCTCCCAAACGATCTCCTTCGCCTCGTGATCGATGACCCACGTGCGCCGGATGCCGTTGTCGTCGATCGCGGTCTTGGTGATGTGGGCCGGAACGTCGATGGTGATGCGTTGTCGGTCCTGCGTCGGATTCGTCCACGCGGTCATGGCGCGCGGGCTCGCGAAGGTCCATTCGGTATTCATGTCGCCTCCTCGATCAGTTGGGGTGCCATCCCGCCGATCACGATGCCGCTGCGGTGCCCTTTCACGCAAAAAGGCAGTCCCGCATCGCGGCACACCTGCTCGTCGCACCGCCGATGCCAGATCGCCGGGCGATACCGCGCCGGGATATCCGCCTTTCCATGCGGCGGAATCACGTAACGCTTGCCCCCGAGATCGAGCACCTGCTCGGTGTCGAGCGGGTTGGAAGCCTTTATCGTATTATCGTCTGCCATTGCCACTTATCCTTTTCGTGAGTCACCACTGGTATCGCTGCGCCCGAGTCGGCCAGGCGCCCCGCCCCGGGTTCTTCCTCGCCGCTTCCCACTCCTCAGCGGCCTTTTTCTGCCACTCGGGATTCGAGATCGTCGCGGCGCGCGCGTCCTCGAGCCGCTGGCGCTCCTTGGCCTCTTCGATCGCGAGGGCGCGCGGATCGCCGTCGTGCAGGGCGAGGGTGTGCGCGATTCTCTCCGCTTTCGCGCGCCACGCCTGGCGGTTCGCCGATAGCTCCGCGTCCACGCGCACCGCCCAGCACGCGAGCACAAGGGCCGAAACCACGTCGCCGTGGCCCGAACCCGCGCGCCGCGGTGAAGTGATCCGCGTCTTGCCCCCCGGCAGCGGAGTTGCCGTCACCGCGCGCAATTGGGCAATCAGCCGCGGAGCGTTCGGAATGCGAAGCTGCCGCCCGCGGAGCAGCCCGCGCACGTGCATGTACGTGTCGTATTTGCCCTGCACCCCGGCCGGGGCGTCGGCCATGGCGAGCTTGCACGCCAGCAGGTGCTCGATCGCGCTCTGCCGGTAGTGAGCGTCCAGCCAGATCGCGCGCACCCCGTGCCTCTGCATGACGGGCGCGAACCGCTCGCGGATCACGTAACCCGGTGACAGCGGCGCACCCCGCGCCGGGCGCACCTCGTCGGCCTCGAGCATCTCCACCAGCGCATCGGGGCTCCGAGCGACGACCGCGATCGCGCTCGAGTCCCGCTCGAACGCCACGTCCCCGCCCGCGCCCACGAAGCTCCCCGCCCGCGCCATGAGGACCAGCGGCCTATCGCTGTCGACGGCCGCCCGGATGCTGTCGATGTCGAACAGCCGCGAGCCCCCCCGCACCCCAGGCACGCACTCGTACTCGCGCAGCGCGTTCTCCTCGTCGCGGGCCATCTCCCGCGCGATGTCCTCGCGCAACCGCTCGCTCGGCCGCATGAACATGCTCGTTCCGACCGCCGCCACCGCGTCCTGAGGCCGCCCCCAGTTCCTATCGAAATACTCGGCCGTGACGTTCTCCGTCGGCCACGGCGTCGAGATGGGGAGCACGTACCCAAGTAGGCGCGGCATGGCCGCGGAGATCTGGTCGCGGTCCGTAATCGAGTAGCCGTCTGCCGCGCCGTCCTCGCTGCTCGCGAAGAACTCGCTCTCGTCCAGCACCAGGACGACGACGTCGCGCCCGCGCAGGTTCGCGCCGCCCTTGCTCGCCGCGACGCACCGCACCTCGACGAGCCGGCGATCGGCCCGGCGCAGCGTGAACCCCTCGCCGGTGTCGTCCTCGACGTACCGATCGAGCTCCGTCTCGCGCACCAGCTCGCGCGCGATCGTCACCATGATCTTCGCCACCCGCAGCGTCGGCGACACCACGAAGGCGCACGGCACCTGCCCTCGCCCGACGCGGCCCAAGTCGCACGTCCACGCCTCGTACAGCGCCAGCGCCGCCGCGATCGTGGTCTTCCCAGACGCGCGGCCCAAACGCCAGACGATTACCCTCCGCAGCCGCGGGTCGATCTCGTCCACGTCGCCAAACAGCTTGCGAGCCATCTCCCGCTCGTCGCCCTCGAGTGCGCCCGGCTGCACCCCGTCGATGCACACCGCCAGCAGGACGCGCCAGGGGGGCGTTAGCGGGAGCTGCAGCACCTCGAGCACGAAGCGGACGAACGGGATGCGGGCGCGCCGGCTCATGGGACGTCCTCGAAGCCGGGGGGACACGTGTCGGCCTCGGGTAGCCTCAGGTCGCCAGCCAGCTTGCTCAGCGTCGCGAGCGCCGTGCGGTGCTCTTTCAGCCAGCCGCGGGCCTCGGCCAGCAGCGATCCACGCTCCTTCGCGCCCTCGGCCTGCGCCGCCAGGTCGAGCAGCGCTCGGAACATCACGTGCGCGTCCGCGACGTCGCCGGCGAGCGGGTGCAGCGCCTCCTTGCCCTCGAGCAGTCGCCGAAGGGTGGCGATATAGGGAGCGCCCAGCTCAAGGTGCGGGCGCAGCCACGCCGGAGCGGTCGCCGGGTTCAGCGTCGCGATGCCCTTGGCGCGCTCCTTCGCCTGCCGCTCCTTCTCGGCTCGGATCTGGCGCCCTTTGTTGTCCTTGGCGAACTTGCGCCCCGGTGTCGGGGGGGAGCCCGGCGGTAGGGGCGCGTGCAGCGCTGGCGTTGTCGGCGCCGGCAGGGCCGGCACCTCGTCGCCGCGCGTTGCCGTGCGCACGCGGCCATGACTCCACTCCAGGGCGACACCCTTGGCCATGCTCAGCCCCCCCTCGCCAGCCGCCGGAATGCCTCGAGCTTGGCCAGCGCCTCGAGCTGCGCCCGCGGGATGTCCCCGGGCGTCATCGCCAGGGCGGGCGCGGCGAGCCCCGCAGCGCGGTCTACCGCAATGACGTGGCACGCGCCGTCGCCCGCAAGCTGCACGCTCCACTCGAGGGTCACGACCGGCTCTCCCAGTCGAAGACGAGCTCCGCCTTCAGCCCAACGTCCGCGGCCAGCATGCGCAAGACGCGCTCGCAGCCCTCCCGCGTCCGCGCCGCGTCCTGCCCTCGCCGCGTTGCGCGCTCGAGGGAGTCGACTACCTCGGCCTCGCTCGCGCCAGCGCGCAGGGCGCTCTGGATGGCGCGCGACAGCGCCTCGTCGAGCAGGGGCGCGTGCTGCGGCGTCCGGACGGTCGCGAAGGCGACGACCTCTGCGCGGCGGGACAGTTGGGATAGGTCAACGGGCATGGTCACCTCTGAAAACGCGTTGGCGCCCCCGTGGAGGCGCGGGAAACGCCCGCCTGGCCCAGCGCCGTGCCCAGCGCTCGGGTTGTTCTCCGCGTTCGACGCGACGGGCGACGACGAACGGCTGCCGGCTCTTGCCACCCCGCGGGGCGGTGCTCCGGTTGCTCCCGCGGCTGGTGAGGCGCGGGACGAAGTTGCTTAGACGCGACTGAGGGTGCCGCTCCCTCGTCTGCGTCGAGAAAAAGGCTCGAAACGTCGTGCTTAGACGATTTGCGGGCGAGCGCGGCTAGTCCGCATTGGGCGTGCCACCGTTCGGCGTCTGCGAGCGGCTTACGGTGTTCCGCTCGCAAACCTCGCGGATTCGTCGGGCCACTGACACGAGTGTCGAAACATGAGAACCGGAAGTCACACCCGAAATCGAACGGTGCGGGCCGGCGGCTTTCCGGGATGGCTCTCGCCGAGCCGGTCGCCGAGCCGGTCGCCGAGCCGCGCGCGGCAAGTTGGGCCCCTGGGTGGCACTTCCCAAACTTGCCGCTCGTAACTTGCCCCCTATAGGGGCGGGGCAAGTGGGCAAGTTGTACGAGCAACCTGCCGGGCAAGTTGCCGGGCAACTGCGGCAAGCTCCTCATGCGGCCTCCGATCTGACGAAGTACAGGGGTCGGTTTCGCGTGCCTCGGTTCTCGATTCGGCCCTCGTCCAGCAGACGCTCGAGTGCAGCGTCTACGCGGTCGTTGCCAATCTCGAGGCCGGCTGCACGCGCGGCCGTACGAGTTGCCGCCTTGCCGGGCAACCCGGGCTTGTTGACCACGATCTTCAGGATCGCGACGCAGTCGCCACCGAGCTGAGAGGCTTTGGTCTCGGCCTGATCCGGCTTGGTCGAGATTGCGACCTCCCTCACCTGGGTTCGGCCGTCGATCTCGATGCGAAAACCGTCCTTCTTGCCGCCGCGGTTCTTGGCGACCGCCACGTCCACGACGCCGCCGCCATCGGGAACGCTGCGCAGCACGAGCGCCGTCTGCGCGGCGTACTCGATCGAGCCGGACTCCTTGAACGCGGCAAGGTCGTTGATGTGCTCCTGGTTGTTGCGGCTCCGATACGCCCCGCGCGCAAGCTCGCTCGTAGCAAGCACCAGAAACGGATTGCAGCGCACAACGTGCTTTAGGGAACGGACCACCGCGTCAGCGCGCGCCCGCGGCGATTCGGCATCGGCGGTACCGTCAGCGTCCACCGTCTGCGCGGAGTCGACGACGAGCACGGCCGGCTGCCCGTTCGCCAGCGTCGCCAGGTGCGCCGCCGCACTCTCCACGCTCCACCCATCGTCGCCATCGACGAGCGTGAGCGGGATCGTCGCTAGCTTGGATTCGAACGCGTCCCATTCGTGCGAGTCGTTGGCCTCCAGTAGCTCGACGTCGATACCCAACAGCAGCGCGAGGCGCATCAGGATGTCGTCCGCGCCCTCGTCCACGGCGAGCACGACGACAGGGACGCCGGCTTGGGCGAGCGTCACGGCAATCCAGACGACGACCGAAGTCTTCCCCGCACCTGGGGCCCCGCCTATTACGATGAGACGCGGCACGGAGAAGCCGCCTCGGCACGACTTGTCTAGGGTCGCCAGGCCGGTTGCGAGACGACGCAAGGGGCCACGGGCCCGAATGGCGCGCGCGCGATCGAGGAGAGGGACGGCGCGCGGGCCGGTACCAGTCTCCGCGTCGCTCTGCGACCAGGTGCCAGATTCTTGCACCTGAATCGGCACGAGCTCCTCGAGCGTGCCGCCCGCGAGCAGGTGATCGGTAACATCCTTGCCCTTCGTGCACTCGAGCACCCGAACCGAACGCGCTGCGCCCTCGAGATCGCCCGCGACCATCCGAGCGTGCTCGCGCCCGACGGTATCCCGGTCGGCTATGACGATGACGTCGCGGCCCTGTAGTGCCGTGCGCGCGTGCGCCCCAACCGACTCGCGCCACACCTTCCGGCCCGGAGCCTCAGCCCCGCCCGGATTGCACGTTGCGGTATGGCCCCGCTTCGCAAGGGTGTCGGCGTCCTTCTCGCCTTCAACGAAATAGACGGGGCGTTCGCCGTCGTCCTGCACGACGTCGCGGAGCCGATAGAGCGCGCGTCGTACGCCGTTGACCTTCCATTCCCATCCGCCAGCACCGTCCGGCTTGCGCTGCAGGAATCGCTTTCCCGGCTTGCGCACGACCTGGAAGAGCAGGGCCCCGTCCTCGTCGGTGTAGTCGTAGAGGGCCTCGATCACGTCCATGCGTGGACGGTTGTCCTCGTTGTGCGTCGTCCCGCATCTGCACGCGCCGTGCATCTTGTGGGCGTACGTGCCGCCGTCGTCCTGCACGACGTCGCCGGCGAGTTCTTCGCGCGAGCAGTGCTCGTACTCTCCATCATCGGAGATGAATCCCGAGCACCGCTTGCCCTGCCCCCGCGGCATCGAGTCGTAGCCGTCGCACACCTTGCACGGGCGCTGTCGCGTATGGCGCTGGCGCGAAGAGACGCTCACTGCGACCTCCCGAGCAAGACAAGCTGCTCACCGGCCTCCGGCTCCCGCAGCCCCACGAGCCGCGCCAGGTCGGCCAGTGGCACGAGCGCGAGCGGTTCGCCCCGTAGCTCCGAGACGACGACGAGAGGGATGCTTCCCTCGACGTAGCCGCGGGCCTGCCCGATCGCCGTCGTGATCCACTTCGGCAGCGCCTTGCGCGTCTTCGATTCGGGCACAATCACCGAGCCGTCCGCGAGGCGGATGGGAACGCAGTCGGGCGAGCGCTGGAACCGAGGTCGGAACTTGACCCTCTGGGTCCCAAGTAGGTCGGCGACCTGCTGCTCGCGGCGTGCGGCTCGTCGGTGAGCGGCAGTCATGCGGCCGACCTCTTGCGCGCGCGCCGTTGTGCCGCCTCCGCGAGCTCGTCGTGCTCCTCGACCGAGCGAACCGCCGGCAGCGCCTCGACGCACGCCGCGACCCACGATCGTTTCGTCCAGAGCTCGCGCCCGACCTGGACGACGCGGAGCTTTCCCGAGCGGACGAGTTCCACGCGCGCCTTCACTTCGAAGGGCACGTCGCGCACCCGCACGAGCTCCTCTTCCAGGGGAGCGCGCCGGTACTCGTCGAGCCCGTCGAGAAGGGCGTCGAGCGCGGTATGCAGTCGGCCGCGGAGCGGGTCCACGTCAGAGGCCCTTCACCGCCGCGGCGATCAGAGCGATGGTCCCGCGTCGCACGCCAAGGCCAGCCGCGGCACGCAGCAGGGCGATCTCCGGACGAACCCGTACGCTCGACCAGAGGTCGAAGTCCCTCGCGAACCAGGACCGCGCGGAGGCGCTCCTGCTGGTCGGGTGAAAGGGGGACGTCGTGCTGCCGGGGCAGGCTCGTCGTGTCGGCCATGCCCCTTCTTCGCGCGTTTCCGCGATACGGGCCTCTAGTGGTACCGGAGGGCCCCGGGGTACTACTTCGCTGGGCCGCGCTTCTTCTGGCGGTGCTTCGTCGCGTTGCCTGCGTCGAGGCGGCCGCCGGCTTCCGCCATGCACCGCGTCCACGACTCGGCTTGGTCCTGCGCGTCCGCGAAGGTCTTGTGACGCCACTTGCGGAGCGCGCGCACGAGTAGCGCGACGGCCTCCTCGTCGTCCTCCGGCAGCTTGGACAATCGAAAACCCACGTCGCGGGCGAGAACCACGAACCACTGGGCCGCGCGTTGCCGAGCCTCGTCGTTCACCTCGCCCGAGAGCTGTCGTTCCACGCCCTGCAGCAAGCGCTCGTACGCGCCCAGCGCAGAGCGCGCGAAGGGATCAAGATGTAGGTCGTAACGCACGCGCAGCGCTTCGAGGTAACGCGCCGCTTGCTCGCCTTGCGCCGCTAGTCCCTTCTCGTCGCCGTCGAGCAGCGCCCACGACAGCGCCGTCAGCACTCGGGCCGTCGCCTGGGCCTTCGGATCTCCACCTCGTGCGCGCCATTGCCAGCGTTGTGCGAGGCGATGAAGGCGATCGGCGGCGTCGCGCTCGTCGTACGCCGGGCGCGGCACGGGCTTGCAGCCCTTGGGGATGCGGTCCTTCATCGCAGCGCCCTGATGCGCTCGCGCAGCCGCTTCGCCACCTCGACGCGTCCCATCTCGAGGGCCAGGTCGAGCGCCTCTTCGAGCTCCGCCAGGGTCATCGGTTCCGAGTCTAACTCGACGTCTAACCGACGGGCGGTCGCGGGGTTAGCTCGGCCGCTTTGGGGGGCCCCGGCTCCCCTGCCCCCGCCAATTACCCGCAGATGCCCGGCCGATACGGGCTCGCTTTGCCGGTTCGACTCCCTCCTCCGGCACTAAGAACAGCGGGGCTTGCGGCCAGTTTTCCGGCCCCGGGCGTGTCTCGCGCCGGCGTATTCTCGTCCTCATGCCCACGGCTCCGCCTGAACGGGCCCTTCTGCCCTTTCCTACCAGGCGCGACGCCGTCCCCGTGGCTACGCATTTCCGGAGCACGTGGCTCGTCGCGACGTTGCAGCTTCTCCGCGAGCACGGCCTGTACGACGCCTATTTCCGCGAGCTCCCGGTGGAGCACCGCGAGCCCATCGCTCACTCGATCGCCGGGCTATGGCTTCCGATCGACGTCGCGCTCGCCCATTACCGCGCGCTCGACGCTCTGGAAATCCCGCCCGCCCAGGTGACGGAGTTCGGACGGCTCACGACCACCGGGTTCAGGAGACCGTCATCGGGACGCTCATCAAGCTGGCCACGAACGTCGGGGCCAGCCCGTGGACCGATTTACGCCCGGCTGCAGCGGCTCTGGGCGCGCATCTTTCGCGGGAGTGCCGTCGCGGTGTTCGAGCTCGGCCCGAAGGAGGCACGGCTCGAGGTCGCCGGCTGGCCGTGCGCGTCGTCGACGTACGTGCACAGCGGCCTGGTGGGCGTAATCTCGGGCCTGACGGAGCTCTTCGCGCAGCGCGCCTACGTGCGCGAGCTCCACGCCTACCGTGGCCCGCGGTCGCTCGCGTACCGCGCGTCCTGGGTCTAGGCGCACGTCGCGATAGAAGCCCGCGCCGAGCGCCCTCTTCTCGTCCGAGCTGAACTCCGCCCAGATGTGGCCCGAGAGCCAGTTCGTCGTCAGGGCACGGCATTCGTTGGTGCCGATCTCGCCGGGCGGCTCGCCGAGGAAGGGGCGGTGGCCGCTGGCGCAGTGGAGCAGGTCAGCGGCGACGCGCCGTTCGACGCGCGCTCGCTCGGCTCGCCGGAGCTGCACGCGGCAGCCGCGGCGGCTCTCGCGTGCCGAGGATGCCCAGAACACGGACGGGGTCAGTTCGCCTCCCGAGAAATCGCATGCGTCTCCCTTCGCGATGTCGGTGGAGGGTTCGTGAGGACCTGCGCCCGCGATGGCAATCGCGGGTTTGCATCACGTCGGTAGGATGGTCCGTCGCGTGATCATGGGGCCGCTACGGTCGGACTCGGACGAAAGGACCTGGGATATCGAGCAAACGGCCTTTGTCATTCGACAAAGGACCGCGGCTATCCAGCAAAGGATCTTGGCCATCTGGCCAGGGACCTTGGCGCGAAAGCCGAGGACCTGGGCCAGACCGCCGCGGACCTTAACTTCTTGGCCAAGGACCGCCGCCAAGAGATCAAGGACCTTTTCATCTTGGCCGCGGACCTCGGCTCGTTGGCGAAGAACCCTGGCAAGCTAGCCGAGGTCCTTTTCTCGATGTCCAAGGTCCTCGGCTTGATATCCAAGGACCTTTTCTCGGGATAAAGGGACCTCTTGGTCGGATGAAAGGCGCTCCGGCTCGAGTCCAGGGACCTCTACGTCGAGCCGCAGCGTCGCTCGTGGGAAGCCACGGCGCGTTCGAGATCGCCGCCGTTCCCTCTCCCCCACGCAATCGGGAACGGATCGACCCTCCAGGGCGCCGCCAAAGAGCCAAAGGTCACCAAGGCGACCGCGAGCCGCCGCGCCGGAGCCGATGCCTTTCTGGCACGAGAGGCCGCTCCCCTCGCCCGCCCCGCGGGGACCCGAGCGAGCGCGGCCACGAGAGCTCGCCTGGCCTCCATGGACACCCGGCGGGCCGTGTGTTGTGGATACGGCCCATGAAGACCGGGACCTTTCGCCCTTCGCCGCGCAGCACCACGACATTCGGTTCGGCCGGTCCGCTCGGCTCCAGTTTTCCGACGCCGAAGGCGACTCGCGATTACGACGCGAAGTGGGCGTACGCCTTGTCGCTCATTTCCGGCTGGGCCTATGCCGAGGGGCAGGTCCTCGCCGATCAGCTGCAGTATTACGGCTTTCCGCAGTGCACCGTCGAGCAGCTATCCGTGGCCAACCCGGCCATGCTCGTCGTGGCGACGGCGTACTTCGTCCGCAGCCAGGACGGACGAACGGCGATCCTCGCGTTCCGCGGCACGGAGCCGACGAGCTTGATCAACTGGCTCACGGACGCCGAGTGCGCGAAGTACGCGTTCGGCGGCGGATACGTGCACTCCGGGTTCTTCGCGAACGTCGAGGCGCTGTGGGGCGACATTTCCGAGACCGTCCAGACGGCGATCGGCGACGGCCGGCTCGAGGAGCTCTACATCACCGGTCACAGCCTCGGCGGTGCGATGGCGGTCGTGGCGGCGGCTCGCATCTTCGACGACGCGAGGCTCACGGAGTGGCAACGCCGCACGCGCGGCATCTACACGTTCGGCCAGCCCATCGTCGGAGACGGGGAGTTCAAGGCTCACTGCGATCCCGTATTCGGGTCCTTCCTCTTCCGGCACGTGTACGACGACGACGTCGTTCCGTGCCTTCCGCCCACGTCGGTCGATTCCGATTTCAAGCACTTCGGCGTGAGGCGCCACGCGACGGATTGCGACGAGACCTGGGAAGTACAGGCCGGCGACCGGCGCGCCAACCTGCTCGGATTTGCGAGCGTCCTCGAGAGCTTCATCACCCGCCGCATCGACATCTTCCACGGAGTGAAGGTCGCCTACTCGCTCGACGACCACTCTCCGCGCGGTTACATCGACGTGTGCCGTAACTCCGTCGATCCAAACAATCAGCAACGGGCCAAGCCCCTCGGGCAGGTGCATCAGGGGGGTATCGGACGGCTGGTCTCGACCGCAGCCCAGATGTTTCCCTTCATCTCGCCGTCCGCGACGTTGCGACTGCGGCGGACGGGGAACACGGTGACCGCGCGCGATTGAGCTCCCGCGCGGCGATCACGGCGGACGGCCTTCGCGGAGGAGTCACGTGCTGTGAGCGGCGCGTCGAGGACGCCGAAGTAGGCGGGCTTCTTCTGATAGACCTTTGTCGAAGAGGAGCGGGTGAGTTGTTCGACCCGAAGAACGAGTCGGACCCACGTCAGCCGCGTCAGTCGAACCCCCAGAACATCACCGCCTCGCACTCCGGCTCGCTACACACACCGCGACGACGTCATTCGATACACCTCGCGCTCCGCGAGCTTCTCCTGCGGCGCTACCTCGACACCGCTGACTCGCACAGTCTATCTCACTGATGTTCACACGAAGGCCGAGAGCACCTCCAGCCGTTGCATGTTCCACCGGATCTGTCCGCAGGCTCGACGTTGCCCCCCGCTCGATGTGCATCTGCAGGCCGACGCCGCCGACCGTGTTCCTGTCGAGACCAGATGATTCGAGCATCTTGTAGACGAAGTCGGACTTCCCGCCGCGTCCTTCAGCGCCGTAGTCGTTGTAGATGAGGAGCGCACTCGGGTCAGCTGCGTGCGCCGTCTCGAAGGCGAGCTTGATGTAGTCGAGGCCGAGCGCCGAGAGGATACGCTCAGCCGTACCCGCTGCCATCGTCGAGCACGGCTTCGTTGACCACGTCCCACGCTAAGAGCCGTCCCCTTCAAGTGCGTAACCTCCGTCGTGATGTGATCGATGAGCGCCTGCTTCACCTGCTGCGAGTCGGTCATCGACGACATCCACGACCGCAGCTGCTGGTGCCAGAACGAGGTTGTGCCCCTTGATGCGCATGCCATGGGCGCTCGCCCACGTGACCAGGCCATCGGCGGGAGCCCAGTTCCACCGATTGCGCCCGGGCTCGACGAGCTCCCACTTCATGTCGTTCTCGGGCGTCACGTAGTCGAACTCGCGCGCCAGCGTGGCGGAGTACGTCGCGTCGGATTGGATGGTTTCGATGCTCGTTGCGGCGCCGAATCCGTCGGGGGCCGTAGCCGGCCGCATCGCCGCTCGCAGCGTGTCGGGTAACGGCTCGGGGCACGCCACCTTTTCCGGGAGGCGCCGAGCGAAGGCCCTCCAGCAGCGGCGCGGCGTCATCGCTGCCGTGCGGCGCGGTGCCGCCGGTCACGGCGGGAGGCATGTCGCCACAGCCGCACGCGAAGAAGACGACCGAGGGCGCCACGCGGGAGCCACGACATGCCGCGAGCATACGACTCACCCGTGAGGGACACAGGCCGACTCAGCCTCCCTGGCGATTCGCGGGTTACGATGCCCCTCGTGCCGCGCGCCAAGACGGTCGAGAAGAGCGCTCGCGTCGCCATGCGTGACGACGGCTCGCTCCGGCTGGCCGTCGTGGCCGACACGCACTCGGCGCCGCATCCTGCAACGGCGGAGCTCCTCCGCTCTCAGTCTCCCGACGGCATTCTGCACGCCGGCGACATCGGCGATCTGGCCGTGCTCGACAAGCTCGAGGCCATCGCACCGCTCTTCGCGGTCCGCGGGAACATCGACGTCCGCACACCCGAGCTACCCGACGTCCTCACGCTGGACGTCGTCGCGGGCGAGTCGATCCTCTTGCGGATCCTGCTCATGCACATCGCGGTCGACGGCCCGCGGTTGCGGGCCGACGCCGCCCGCGCCGCGCGGTCTCGGGACGCCTCGCTCGTCGTGTGCGGTCACTCGCACGTGCCGCTCGTCGCGCGCGAAGGCGACCTCTCGGTGTTCAACCCAGGCTCCGCGGGTCCGCGCAGGTTCCGCTTGCCGATCGTCTTCGGCACGATCGACATCACGCCGACCGCGGTTCGTCTCGCGCACTTCGACTGCGAGACGGGACGGCGCTGGCTGCCCTGACTCACGGCTCGCTGCGTAGCGCCTCGACGGGCGACCCCCCCCCCCCCCCCCCCCCCCCTTCCCATCCGCCCCCCACCCTCACCCACCCACCCCCCCCCCTGGCGCCTCGCTAGGAATTGCCTCAGTCCACTCCGTCGCCCCACGCCAGGCGAGCCGATTTCGCGCGTGCGCTGCGCGACCGACACCAGCATCACGTTCATGATGCCGATGCCTCCGACGAGCAGTGTCACTGAGCGACGCTCAGCAGCAGCAATCCAGCGTCTGGCTCGCCTGCGTTCTGCGCCTCTATCACCTCTTCTGGGCGACGGATGTTGAAGTCGTCGTCTCCGCCCGGCTGCGATGCGGTGGCGCTGGCGCATCAGCGCGGCGACGGCGTCGACCGCCGACCGGATTCCCGGGACGCGCTGAGCACAGAATGTCGTCCAGCCACACCTGTCCCTCCCGCGACTTCTCTTCGCGGTCGTGTACGGGCAGCATGATGGTGTCGTCCTGATCCTGACCCGTGCCGACTGCCCCTTCGCCGCCAGCACGCCCACCACGCGAACGGCTCCACCCCGATGCGACGACCTCGCCCACCGCGTCCACTTCGCCGAAGAGCTGCTGCTTGACCGTCTGGCCGATGAGACAGACCTCCTCGGCGCGCTCCAGCTCTTCGTCGGTGAAAGCGCCCCCGCCGCGATCTGTCCAGCGCTTGATGTCGAGGTAGTCGAGGACACGCCGCGTAGTGCGTCGTCCAGTTTTGCGTCGCCGTGAACGCAACGAATGCTCCCGTCGATGTTCGGCGACACGCTTCGATGCCGGGCACCTCGCGCAGGATCGCGTCGGCGTCCCCGAGCGTCAGCTTTCGGCATGCCGTAGGTGCCCGTCCGCACGCCGCTCACGTTCCGCGCTCCTGCCTCGACCCACACCAGGTTGTCGCCCAGCGCCGTAGAGCTGCGCCTTCGCGCGCTACGCGCCGGCCTCTCCGATGGCTATCACCCAGACGACCGACGCGACGCCGATCGCGATGCCCAGCGCGTTCAATGCGCTCCGCTTCCTTGCGCTCGCGCCAGCAGCAACCTAAAACGACCGGAGACGTTCTAGCTCCCCTCTCAGCCCATAATCCTCGCTCATCTGCTTCTCCCCTCCACCCGAGCATCGGGGAGGGCTCTGCGTTACCCTGGTACGAACGTGACCGGGTCGCCCTTCGAGATTGCGCCGGCACTGGCCGGCGGCGACGACACCGGGAGCGTCCGGCTTGGCCCGTTCGAGGGCCTTTACGAGAGCCTCTTCGCCGAAGCGATCGCGAGCGGCGAGATTTCCAGCCACGAGCGCGAGCGGCTCGATCTGGCTGCGGCGGCGCTGGGGCTCGATCCGGCGCGCGTGGCCCGCGTCGAGGCGGCGCTCATGGAGGCGTGGGAATCCCAGGCGGCCGAGACGCTCGTCGATCCCCGGTCGGCGGTCCACACCGAGCCGGACGCATCCGGCGACGCTCGGCCGCCGCCCGGGCGTGTCTCCTCGGCTGCGCCTTCGCCATACGACGATGACGACGCGCCGACGGTGGCGCGTCGCGGCCGGAGCGCTCCCCGCTCGGAGCACCCCTCCCGGGCGGAGGAGTCTTTCGGCGAGCTGCAGGCTCGCTACGAGAGAGCCGCGCGCGCCTCGGCCGTCGACGAACAGCTCCGCATCGCCGAGGTGCTGGTTCTCCGAGGCGCGGCGACGCCGGAACAGCGCGCCTTTTGGACCGATTGCAGGCAGCCCGGGCCCGTTCGCCCTGTCCGGTCGCTCACGACGGCGGCGTGGACTTCGCTGCTGATGCATCCCGACGAGGACCGCACGACGAGCGAGCTGTTCGGCGTCATCGCCTCGGCCTCTCTGCTCGGGCGCGTCTCGGCGATGCGCCGCGACGGCGCCCTGCCGAAGCTCGATTGGCAGGCCTACCAGAATCCGAGCACGTCGAGCGTCAGCGCGGTGCGTGCCCTGGCCTGGGCCGCGGCGACCCTGGGCATTCGAACGCCTCCGACCTACGTCGCTCCCGAGCTCGACGCGGGCTTCGAGATCGTCACCGTCGTGCCGCCCTCGACGCGCATAGGCGGACGCGCGCTCGCTGGGTTTGGCCCGGCGCAGCTCGCGTTCGCCTGCGGCAGGCACCTGTCGTGGTTCCGCGAAGAGCACTTCATCTGCACGCTCGTGCCGAGCGTCGCTTACCTCGAGACGATCTTCTACGCGGCGCTCCTCCTCGGCGCGCCGACGCTATCCCTCCCGGAGGACGTGCGGGAGCGTGCCCACGTCTTCTCGGAGGCGATCGTCCCATGCCTGGAGCCGAGCCAGATGGAGAGGCTACGGCGGCTCGTCGCGCGGTTCCTCGCGCGCGGCGGGCGCACCAATCTCAAGCGCTGGGCGCGAGCGGCCGAGTGGACCGCGTGTCGTACCGGCTTGCTCCTGTGCGGGGAGCTGCAAACGGCCGTCGACGCACTCGCCAACGAGCCGGGGGGCGAGGCTCGGATCACGCAGCTCGAGACGTTCTGGGCGAGCGCGGATGCCGGCGAGCTGCGGGCGCAGCTCGGGGTGGCGATCCGGTGATCATTTCACGATCGGATCGTTGAAGACGAACGGGGCGCGGATCGACAGGGTCTTGACCCCCAGGGTGCTCGGAATGGGTGGGAAGGGCGCGGCGCGCCGGATGGCCTCGGCGCAGTTGCGGTCGAACTCGTCGATGCCGCTCGGGCGCTCGGGCGGCCAGGACACCACCGCGTGGCCATCGGCGGCGACCGTGAACACGAGGATCACCGTCCCCTGCTTGAGCTCGAGCAAGGCGCTCTTGGGGAAAGCGTCGGCCCACATCGAATCGAGCTTGGCGTGAATTTGCCGGAAATAGAAGACCAGACGAGGGTCGCTCGTCCAGTAGTCGAACACGTCGCCCTCACCCAGACCCAGCGGGCGCGCGCGCGAGCCCGCTCCCGTGGCCCCACCCGCCGCGGATTCGCCGCGGCCTCCCTCGCCTCCCTGTCCTTCTCCGCGCACCCCGCCGGCGCTGCTCGCGTGCACGAGCGATTGCACGGTGGTCGCGACCTCCTGCTCGCTGTCGACGTCGTCGCGCGGGCGGGCGGACGTGGGCGCGGGCACGGCGACGGGGCCGCGCGTGACCTCCGGGCGGGCGTAGCCAATGGGCGCGGACGCACGGTGGTCCGTCCCCGCGCGGGCGCGGGCCAACCCGGCGCCCGGGGCTCGGTCGAGCGAGCCTAGCTGCGCTCCGCCGAGCGCAGGCTCCTCGTCCGTGGAGCTGGGCAATGCGTCCGAAGGGTGCGAGCCGACGTCGCCGCCTCGCACGCTGGCCGGCCGAGACTCGAGCGCACCGCGGCTCGGCATGGTGCGCGAAGCGACGCGGCGCTCGAGCACGGTCCCGCTGCCGCTGACGACCAGCGTGAGCTCGGCCGGACGGGTCGTCGACCGGCGATCTTCCCAGGACTGGCGCACGCGCGACACGCGAAGCCGCTGGAGCTGATCGCGGTCGAGCCGGCTGAGCAAGTCCGGCGAGAGGCGCATACGCTCGTCGGTATCCGCCAGATTGAGCGCGGGCGTGCTCGCCTGCAGGTCGCCGCCGCGACCGGCGGACGCTTTGTCGAGATGCGCGACCGTAGCTCCGCCTGCCGCACGCGGTGGCTCGCCCGTGGGATCGACCGGCCGGTCCTCGAGGAAGACGCCGTCCCCTGCGACCGGCAACTCGACGGCAATCTCGGTCGAGCCATCGGACGGGGCCTCGGCGCCGGCCGGGGGCAGCGCCGTCGTCTCTTGGGCGTCGTGCGAGCGATGGCCCATCAGCCACGAGAAACCTGTCGAGAGCGCGGCATGAAAGGCCAGCGACAGGGCGATCGTGAGCCCGTGCACTTTCGTCGTCGTCGAGGCCACGCGGACCGTTCTCCTCCAGGGCTCCGGCTGAGCCGGGGGCAGCGCTCTTCCCTCCTAGCGTGAGGCATTGCCGGCAGAATCGCTAGCCTTGTCGGGCGGAAGGGTCGCGGCGTTGCGCGCCTGGCTTTGCCCATTCACGGACAGCGGCCTTGGCGGGGAAAGATCTTGCCGAAGCGACGCTCCGTGTTCGCCAGCGTGGCGGCGGCCAGCTCCTCGAGAGGCACTCCGCGAAGCTCCGCGACCCGGCGGGCCGTGTACCACACCATCGCCGGCTCGCAGGGCTTTCCGCGCATCGGGACCGGGGCCAGGTAGGGGCTGTCCGTCTCGACCAGGATCCGGTCGAGCGGCGCCCAGGCGGCGACGTCCTGCACCGCGCGCGCGTTCTTGAACGTGACGATGCCCGAGAGCGACAGGTCGAAGCCGTTGTCGAGCGCGCGCTCGGCGAAGGCCCGGTCCTCGCTGAAGCAGTGGATGATCCCCCCCACGTCACGAGCGCCCTCGGCCTCGAGGATGGCGAGGGTATCGGCGGCCGCCTCGCGCGTGTGGACGACGATGGGCTTGCGCACCTCGCGCGCGAGCCCGATGAGGCGGGCGAAGACCTCGCGCTGCGTCTCGCGCGGAGAGTGGTCGTAGTGATAGTCGAGGCCGATCTCGCCGAGGGCGACGACCTGCGGTTCGCGCGCCAGCTCTCGCAGCTCGTCGTGAACCGCCGGCGTCCAGCTGACTGCGTCGTGCGGGTGAATGCCCACGCAGGCGCACACACGGTCCGGCACGCGACGCGCGAGCGCGACGGCGTTGCGCGCGTTCGCCAGCGTCTCGCCCACGCCGACGACGACGAAGCCGACGACGCCGGACTCCATGGCTCGCGCCATGACGGAGTCGGCGCCCTCGGGGAAATAGCTCAGGTCGAGGTGACAGTGGGCGTCGGCAACGGCCAGCATGACACCTCAGCGTAGCGTAGCCTCGGGGCTCGGCCCCATGACCAGCGACGACCGCAACGAGTGGCTTCTCGTCTTCTCTCAGTCCGAGAGTGCGCTCGTCGACGCAGCGGGCTGGGATGCCCACGCGGCGCGTTTCTTCCGGACGCGGCTGACGCTGGTGCAACCGCGCGACGGCGCCGTGCAAATTGCCCCCGAGGGGGAGCCCGGCGGCGTTCGGCTCGTCCGCTCGCGGGTCCGAGCCGACGAGGACCTCGCCCTGGCCGAGGCGGCCGACCGCGCGGGTGCTGGGCTCGCCCTTCTCGCCCGCCGCTGCTCCCGTGTGTGGCTCGTCTCGCGCGAGACGGTCGAGGACCTGCTGGCGCTACGCCTGGCCGCCATCGTCGCGAGCGTGGTCCTGGGCCCCATCCTCGACGCGCGCGTCCCGGAGCTCCTCGGCGTCAAGTCCGCCCGGGCCCGGTTCGAGCGCGGTCAGGCGCCGCGGCCTACCTAGACCGCGAGGTCGTGGAAGCGCTTGCGAATCAGCAAGCTCGCCGCGTCGGCCGCACACTCGCGGCAATACGAGAAGCGCGCGATCATGCGCTCGATGGTCGCCTCGGCATCCTGGCGGCGCTCGGCGTCCAGGCCAGCGCCCTCTTCGCGAACGAGGAGGAGGATGTCGCGCGCCAGCTCCGCCACGGCGCGCCGGCGCTCGGCGAAGATGGCCTCTCGCATGCGCCTCAGGTGTTGCGGAAAGACGGTCGCCGGGTCGACCTTCTGCCCGGGGTGATCGAGCGCCCACGCGGCGATGCTGCTGATGAGCTGGCGCCGCGCGTCTTGCGCTTCGCCCTTCATCTCCAGCAAGCGCTCGACCTCCGCCATCATCTTCTCGTCCGGCTCCTCGTACCGTTGCGTGACGCGGTTGTAGAGCCGCTCCTTCTTAACCCAGACGCTCACGTGCTGTACGTACCGGTCGAAGAGCTCTGCATATTGCTTCTCTTGCACGAGGCCGCTCGCCACGTAGAGCTCGTACTCCGACGCGGCAAGGAGGCGCGCGAACAGCGTGTCGCGGAACGACTTGACGTCGTGGTACCCGCCCGCGATCGGGTCCTGCTGTAGCCAGTCGAACTCGTTCTTCCGCTGGCAGAGGGCGTCGATCTCGTCGAGAACCGCCAGCGGGCTCAAGCAGCGGAAGGCGGGAGACTGCGCGGCGTCGAGCAGCGCGACGCGCATCTCGCGCGGACTCGCCCCCACGCGCCCTTCGTAGATCGGGTACGCGTCGCTCTCGGCCCAGACCTGCTTTATTGCCGCGCGAAGGGCTTTCTGCGATTCGGAGTCGAGGCGCTCGGGGGCCTTCGCCAGCGCGTACAGGTCGGCCTTCTCGACCGCCGTGAGCGTCGAGACGATGGCGCCGACCGCGCGCGTGTATCGCTCGGGATTGGGCTTGCGCACGCGCGTGAACACCGCAAACATCGCCGCCATCTCGGTCGCATGCGGCGCCACGTGCCGCCGCACCTGCGGAGCGACGTGCGTGTCGTAGATGAGCCGTTCCTGTTCGTAGCTCTTCAAGTACGGCACGCGCGCGAGCTCGAGACGCCCGCGGAAGCTCGCAAACTCGGCGTGCTCGCGGAATGCGTCGAGGTGAAGCTCGTTGGCGCTGCCCATCATCACGCAATTGAGCTGCACGTTCTGCGCGGTAAGCGCCACCTCGCCGGTCTCGACCGAAAGCTGCAAGTACTTGAAGGCATCCAGCGGCCGCTTCAGCAGATCGCTGAACTCGATGAGCCCGCCCGCGGCGTCCACGAGCTCGCCCTTGGCCTCGTAGAGAGTGACCGCCTGCAGCGACGCCGGCAGAGACTGCAGCGAGCGGTCCATCGTGATCTGCCGCTCCGCCGCGTCGACGCTGAGCTGCGGGCCGATGGTGACCGCCCCCACGCGATAGCGCCGCGAGATGAAATAGCGCTCCACCTGCACGTGCTTGAGCACCTCGGCGTACGAGCCGTCGTACGACGACAGGAGAGCCTCGAAGACCTGCTGGCTCTTGTGGGAGAGCTGCCCGCGCAGGATCCATTCGTTCGGCGGCTCGGTGGCCTTGACCCGCGCGTAGGCCGCCGCCAGAAGCCGAGACCGGTCGGGCACGGGGATGAGAAACAGCGGGTGATCGCGCACCTCGACCAGGAGCTTCGCGTCGATCTCCTCGTCGGTGAGGTGCGCGAACGACTGGGCCATGGGTCCGCTCGCCTTGTCGCTCGCGAAGCCGAGCGAGCCGCGGATGGTCTTCTGCGAGGGGAACACCCAGTTGAAGCGGTAGAGCGCCCCCTCCTCGAGCGTGGAGTAGTGCTCGAGCGCCGCCATCATGCACTGGGCGATGGTCGACTTGGCCGAGCCGTTGGGGCCGTGCAGAAGCATCAGGCGGTTCGGGCGCCCCTCGCGCACGAAGTTCGACAGCGCGCGGTAGATCTCGTCTTGAACGTGCTCTTGGCCGACCAGGGCGCCACGCGGGAGGGCGCCCGGCGGGCCCGCTGCGGCCGTCTCCCACGGCATGTCGAACAGCTTGAAACGAGTGAACTCGCCCCAGGGATGGCGGACGGTCTCCGTGCCGTAATGGTCGAAGACGTCGCGCAGATAGCGGCTCGCGTCGCGCGAATAGCGCACGGGTAGCTCGTCGAACAGGCCGAGGAACTCCGCGAAGGAGAGGACCCGACGCCCGGAGCGGAATCGCTGCTCGACGTGCTCGGCGATGGTCCTCACTTGCGACGCGGCGTCGCGCGAATCGCTCATGCAAATGAGAGTAGCGCTACGCTCAGCGCGCCGCGACCGTGGCCTGCACGGAGGCTGTATCGAGCTGGCAGGCCTGCGGCGAGCACACGCTGAGCTTGAATAGGCCTCCGACGCTCTTGTCCCCCGGCCCAGCGGCGCGCAAATTCACGTTCATCGTGCCCGATTTCTCGTCTCTTTTGCGCCAGTCGCCCGCGACCTTCGAAAAGACGTTCTTGCCCTCGCCGGCCGTGCCGAGAAACTCGACGCCGGGCGCGTCGTCGGCCTTGAACTTGTAGGGGTACTCGTCGTTGACGTGAAAAGCCCCGGTCGCCGACACGGTCACGCGGACCGTGCAGGGGGCGCCGACGGCGCAGGCCACGCGCGGCTCGACGTCGACGACGAAGTGGTCGCCGCAGAAGGCGTGGCCGCAGTCGGCTCTCGCGGGAACGAGAATCGGCCTTGCTCTGCACCGAGGCACGGCTGTCGCGCCCGCACCCCACCGCCACGGCCAAGAGCAGTGCCACCGCTGCCAGAGCCCTTGCCATGGGAGGCCAGTAGCATCAGCGGACGTAGAGCTCCAGGCGCGGACCGACGAGCTGGACGCGCGGCTCGCCCACCTCTCGCGTCATCGCCCGCGCGGGGGGACCCGGCTCGAACGGCGAGGCCGGCTCGACGGGGGCCATGCGGCTGTCGGACACATCGAGGATGGGGTCGCGCCGATCGGGCGCCGTGGAGCGCGGGGCCCAGGCGAAGGATACTCCCGTCGCGCTCGTTCCGTCGCCGACGATGGCCACGCCGAAGTCGTCCCGACCGCGCCGCCGCCATCGCTGAACGAGCTGCCCCACTTCGAGACGGACCAGCGGTCCGGAGCCGGGCGAGACCCGCGTGACGGGCGCGCCCACCTCTTCGACGCGCGGAGGCCGCGCCCAGGACACCGATGCGCCGTCCCACGGATCGACGACCCGCGCCGCGTGAAGGTCGATCGGCGCCGGGTCCGAATCCGCGTCCGCGACTCGCTCGAGGATCACGTAGGCTTCGAGCAAGGTCGCTTCGGGAGGCAACCTGACGGCAAACCGCAGGAGCGCGAGCGCGCCGCCGTCGCGCGCGCGCCCGAGCGTCGCGACGTCCACGTCGCGGCCCGAGCTGTCCGCGTGCGGCACGAACGCGGCGTCCACCGGCGCGAAGAGCAGCCGCCGCCCGTTGTCGATCGCCGCGGTCGCTCCCTGCGCGACGCAGCGGCCCGCGACGCACGACGCGCGCCCTCCGCAATCGGCGTCCGACGCACACATGCGCGGCTGCGGCACGCACGCCGCCTCGAGCAGCAGAGCAGTCGCGACGAGGCAATGGCGGTTCATCGAACGGTCGCGCTTTTGGCAAGCCAGGAATGAACTAGTATCTCACCGGCATGCCCGACGAAACGCCGCTCTTGCGCGTGCGCGACCTCGTCACGAGCTTTCGTACCGACGCGGGGGCGCTGCGGGCGGTCGACGGTGTGTCCTTCGACGTGCCGCGCGCCTCCACGGTGGCGCTCGTCGGCGAGAGCGGGTGCGGCAAGAGCGTGACCGCGCTGTCGATCCTGCGCCTCGTGGCCTCGCCGCCGGGTCATATCGAGTCCGGCCGCGTGGAGCTCGAGGGGCGAGACCTGCTGCAGCTCGACGAGCGAGCGATGCGCCAGGTCCGCGGCAATCAGGTATCGATGATCTTTCAGGAGCCCATGACCAGCTTGAACCCCGTGTACACCGCGGGTTGGCAGATTATGGAAGCCATCCGCCTGCACCAGAAGAAGTCGCGTCGCGAAGCCCGCGCCCGCGCGATCGAGCTGCTCCGCCTGGTCGGTATCCCCGAGCCCGAAGCCAACATCGACGCCTACCCCCACGAGCTCTCCGGAGGTCAGAGGCAGCGCGTCATGATCGCCATGGCGCTCGCGTGCGAGCCCAAGCTCCTCCTCGCCGACGAGCCCACCACGGCCCTCGACGTGACCATCCAGGCGCAGATCCTCGATCTCCTCGCCACGCTGCAGCAGAAGATGTCGATGAGCATCCTCCTCATCACCCACGACCTCGGCGTCGTGGCCGAGAACGCCCACGAGGTGGTCGTCATGTACGCCGCGCGCATCGTCGAGGCCGCGCCGGTGCGCGCGATCTTCGCGAAGCCGATGCACCCGTACACCCGGGGGCTCCTCGAGAGCATTCCGCACACCGCCCCGAAGCAGCCGAGACGCCTGCCGACCATCGAGGGGCTGGTACCCGATCTTCGCCTGGTCTTCTCCGGCTGCCGGTTCGTCGATCGATGCGTCATGCGCGTCGAGCGCTGCCTGGAGGAGGAGCCGCCCCTCGCCGAGACTGCCCCCGGGCGTTTCGCGCGCTGCTGGCGGGCCGAAGAGGTGGCACCGTGAGCGACGCGAAGGAGCTGCTGCAGCCGGCAGCGGTTCCGCCGCCGGGCGCGCCCGAGCCGATGGACGAGGCCGCAGACGCGGGCGAATCGCACGCGCGCCCGCTCGTCGCGACCGATCGCGTCGCCAAGTACTTTCCGGCGCGCGCAGGCTGGATGGCCCGAGCTTCGCGCTTCGTCCGCGCCGTCGACGGCGTGTCCATCCGCGTCGGGCGCGCGGAGACGGTGGGGCTCGTCGGCGAGAGCGGATGCGGAAAGAGCACGCTCGGCAGGATGATCCTCCGCCTGATGGAGCCGACGTTCGGACGCATCGTGTTCGAGGGACAGGACGTGACCAGGCTGTCGCAGCGCGAGCTCCGGCCCCTCCGAAGGCGCATGCAGATCATCTTCCAGGATCCCTATTCCAGCCTGAACCCTCGAATGACCGTCCGCGAAATCGTGGGCGAGGCGCTGCGCATCCACAAGCTCACCCGAACGCGCGAGGCGGAGGAGGCTCGGGTCGTGCAGCTCCTCGAGCGCGTGGGTATGCGGGCCGACGCCATGGACCGGTACCCGCACGAGTTCTCGGGCGGCCAGCGTCAGCGCATCGGCATCGCTCGAGCCCTCGCCGTCGAGCCCGAGTTCATCGTCTGCGACGAGCCGGTGAGCGCGCTCGACGTATCCATCCAGGCGCAGATCGTCAACTTGCTGGTCGAGCTGCAGGAGACCATGGGCCTCGCGTACCTCTTCGTGTCGCACGATCTGCGCATCGTCGAGCACGTGAGCCATCGCGTCGCGGTCATGTACCTCGGCAAGCTCGTCGAGCAGGCCTCGGCGAGAGCCATCTACGACGAGCCCCGGCATCCCTACACCCGTGCCCTTCTGTCGGCAGCTCCCCAGCCGGATCCGGAGCGCAAGCGAGTCCGCCTGGTCCTCGAGGGAGACGTTCCCTCGCCGATGGACCCGCCGAGCGGCTGCGCGTTTCACCCGCGCTGTCCTCGCATCCTCAAGGGCAGATGCGACGTGGAGACGCCGCCCCTCGTCGAGATCACGGCGGGGTCTGGACACGAGGTGGCCTGCTGGAACCCGCACACCGACTGACCGGCCGTCCCGCGTGGCGAGCTCGCCGATTGGGGCGGGCCCCTACGGCATGCACGCGTAGTACGGCGCCGCGGGGCCCGCGGCCACCAGCGTGCACGAACGGCCCGCGCTGCAAGCACCCGGGATTTGGGGGTCGCACACGAGCACGCCGCCGGTGCCGGGACACGCCCGGGACGAGCTCCTCGCATTTCATCCCGCCGACCTCGTAATGGCAGCAGCCCCGAACCCCCAGATGGCATGGGTTGTTGCTGTCGCAGGCGACGCCGTACCCGACGCACGACGTGATGCTGGCCACGCACGTGGACGCCCCGCTCGTGCCCGCGTCTGCTGCGAGGCAGCAAACGGGCGTCTTGCCGGCACACGGACCGGCGGCACCGCAAGGAATACCCGGTGACGCCGCCTCGACCTCGGCGGGCGCGTCTTCCTCGACGACATCCGGGGTTTCCGGCGAGGCGTCGAACGAGCGGACGTCTTTCGCGGCGTCGCCGACATGCGCCTCGCTCTCGGCGTCGTTCATGGCGACTTCTCGAGGGCCGTCCCCGCAATCCGCTCCCGAGCAGAGCTTGAGCTCGGGCACGTCCATTCCCAAGATGGCCGTACAACCTCCGATTGCGGTGACCGCCACGAGCGACGCGACGAGCGTTGCAAGACCGGCCGAACGAAGGAACCACACGGGAGCCGGCCGGCGCGCACTGCATCATCCGATCCAATGGGGAGCACCATGGATTCCGCTGCCTTCGGGCTATTGCCTCGCGGGCAATGGGCTCGTTTTGAATCGAAAAGCGTCACCCTGTTTCGCTCCTCTGTTTCGGTGCAGTGCGCAGCACGACGGGCCCTCGGTGGGACCGCGCGGGCGACATCCACCTCGCACCGCGCTAGAGAAGCCGTGAGCAAACGATGGAGCTCCCTGCACGCATTGGCCGCTACGAGATCACGCTCGAGCTCGGGCGCGGAGAGCTCGGCCGCGTGTTCCTTGCTCGTGACACGGTGCTGCGTCGCCAGGTCGCGCTCAAGGCGCTCCGCGAAGACCTCGAGCTGACTCCGGAGGAGAGGGCGCAGCTCACCGAGCGTGTGCGTCAGGAAGCGTGCGCGGCGGCGTCGCTCTCGCACCCGGTGATCGCGACACTCCACGACATGGGCGAAGACCCGGAGCTCGGGCTGTTCCTCGTGTTCGAGCTGGTCCCTGGGCCGACGCTCCGCGAGAAGCTGGAGAGCGGTCCCCTTCCGGCTGCCGAAGTTGCGCAGCTCGCGCGCGCCCTCGGTTCGACCCTGACGTACGCACACGGAAAGGGGCTTTTGCACCGCGGAGTGAAGCCCGAGAACGTCATGCTCGCGCCGACGGGGCCCCTACTCACCGACTTCGGTTGGTTCCCCGCCGATCGCGCTCCCGTTGGCCCCAGCGTCGCCTGCGGGTATTCGGCGCCCGAGGTCCTCGCGTCCGGGGCCTTCAGCGCCTATGGCGATCAGTTCTCGCTCGCAGCCACCCTCTTCGAAGCGCTCACGGGAGTGCGCGCGTTTCAGGGCCCCGACGCGGCCGCGATCGCGGCGCGCGTGGCCACCGCCAAACAGGCCCCCCCGAGCTCCCTCGTGCCGGCCCTGCGCGCATTCCCGCACGTCGACCCGATCTTGGACCGCGCGCTCGCCAAGGAGGCGAAGAATCGATTCCTCTCGTGCGAGGCTTTCACGTCGGTCCTGGCCATCGAGCTCGACGGCTCGGGTGCGCGATTCCTGGAGACGCCGGTGCCGCGATCGTCCATCGTCCCTCGGGCAACGCGTCGCTGGCAGAACAGCGCGGCGCTGACCGCCGTAGCGGTCATCGTTCTTCTCGCGATCGTGGGCCGCGTCCACCCGCCGAGCGGGGGCCAAGGAGCGCAAACGGGACAAGGCGTTTCGCTGAAGAGGGTCGCCAGTGCCTTCGCGGGTACGGTCGCGGCCGCCGGCCGTTCGGCCAACCCGTCTGCCGCACCGCAGCATCCATCCCGCACACCGGCTTTTTCGGCCCTGCAGCCCCTCCCGCCTCCGCCCGGGACCCTTCCTACCGTCACGCCGAGCGGAGCACGCGTAACACCCGGAGTAACGTCCGCCCCTCCGGCGATTTCCGCTCCAGTTCCTGGTCCGGACCCCCTAGTGGGACATGCTGCGCCAGACTAGACTCCTCTCCCCGCTGATGATGGCAGATACCACGCAACCACTCGGTCCCGCTTACGATCACGGCGCGCCTGCTGCCGCCGACATGCAGGGACCCGCCTCCCCGGCCGCACCCACACGCGCGAGCGGCGAGCTCGAGCAACTCGCGGAGCGCTACCGGTCCATGCTGCTCATTCGCCGCGTCGAGGAGGAGAGCGCGCGGGCCTATGCCGCCGGCAAGATAGGCGGCTTCCTCCACCTCTACATCGGCCAAGAGGCCGTCGCGGTCGGATCGTGCGCGGCGCTCCGCCCGGACGACTACGTCGTCACCACCTACCGCGATCACGGCATGGCTCTCGCGAAGGGAATGAGCGCGCGCTCGGTTCTCGCGGAGCTCTTCGGCAAGGTCACCGGCTGCAGCAAGGGGCTCGGCGGCTCGATGCACATGTTCGACAAGGAGCACCACATGCTCGGCGGCTACGGCATCGTCGGCGGGCACATCCCGCTGGCGGCCGGCGTCGCGTTCGCGAGCAAGTACCGGGAAGACGGCCGCGTGACGCTCTGCTTCTTCGGCGACGGCGCCATCAGCATCGGCGGCTTCCACGAAGGCCTGAGCCTCGCGGCTCTGTGGAAGCTACCCATCGTGTTCATCTGCGAGAACAACGAGTACTCGATGGGCACGCCGCTTTCGCGGTCGATGTCGGTCGACGACGTCTCGCTGAAGGCGCTCGGCTACGGCATGGATCGCGACCGCTTCTTCGTCGACGACGTGTTCGAGGTCGAGCGGCGGATCGGCGAGGCGGTCAAGCGCGCGCGCGAGCAGAGCTTGCCGACGCTCGTCGAGGTGCGCACGTATCGCTTCCGCGGGCACTCGATGAGCGACCCGGCCAAGTACCGCACGCAGGCCGAGCTCGAGGAGCACAAGAAGCGAGACCCCCTCGCGCGTGCGCGCGCACAGCTCGCCGATCGGGGCTTTGGCGAGGAGCGCATCGGGGCCCTCGACAAGAGCGTCGAGGAAGAGGTAACCGACGCGCTGAAGTTCGCCAACGAGAGCCCCGAGCCCACGCTCGCAGACCTGGAACCCACCACCTATAGCGGTCCCTTTGCGTGGTGATCACGAGCTCCCCACCCGAACCGATTCTGCCCCCGACTAGGATTCCCACGATGCGTTCCCTGCGATACCGAGAGGCCCTCCGCGAAGCCATGATCGAGGAGATGGAGCGCGACGAGCGCGTGTTCCTGATGGGAGAAGAAGTCGGCCACTACCAGGGCGCCTACAAGGTCAGCGAGGGCATGCTGGACAAGTTCGGCGTCAAGCGCGTCGTCGATACGCCCATCGCGGAAGGCGGCTTCGCCGGGGTAGGCATCGGTGCGGCCATGGTCGGCCTGCGCCCGATCATCGAGTTCATGACGTGGAACTTCAGCGCGGTCGCCTTCGACCAGATCCTCAACAACGCGGCCAAGCTGCGGCAGATGTCGGGCGGGCAGTTCGATTGCCCGATCGTGTTTCGCGGCCCCAACGCGAGCGCCCGCCAGGTGGGCAGCCAGCACAGCCACGCCATGGAGCACTTCTACGCGCACGTGCCCGGCCTCAAAGTGGTGGCGCCGGCCTTCCCGGCCGACGCCAAGGGCCTGCTCAAGGCAGCCATCCGCGACGACAACCCGGTGCTCGTCATGGAGTCCGAGACGCTTTATGCCTTCAAGGGCGACGTGCCCGACGGCGACCACGTCGTCGAGATGGGCAAGGCGCAGGTCGTCCGCCCCGGGCAAAGACGTGACGATCGCCGCGTACTCGCGCATGACGCACGTCGCGCTCGAGGCGGCTGCGGCGCTCGAGAAGGAAAACGTCTCGGCCGAGGTCATCGACCTTCGCAGCCTGCGGCCGCTCGACGAAGATACGCTGGTGGCGAGCGTGGAGCGCACGCACCGCCTCGTGGTGGTGCACGAGGGCTGGCCTTACGGCGGCGTCGGCGCCGAGATCGCCGACCGAGTGCAGCGCCTCGCGTTCGACGCGCTCGACGCGCCTGTCGTGCGCGTCTCCACGCTGGATGTGCCGATGCCCTACAACGCGGCCCTCGAGCAAGCAGTGCATGCCCAACGCGAAGCGCGTCGTGGATGCTGTGAAGAGGCTTTTGGCACGCGGGAGAGCGTGATGGCGAAGATCCTCGACATGCCGAAGCTGTCGCCCACGATGGAAGAGGGCGTCCTTTCGGTCTGGCACAAGAAAGAAGGCGACGCCGTCGCGGTCGACGACCTGCTCGCCGAGGTCGAGACCGACAAGGCGACCATGGAGTTTCGCTCGTTCGACCAGGGCACGCTCCTCAAGATCCTGGTGCCTGCCGGAGCGCAGGTGAAGCTCGGGCAGCCGGTCGCCGTCCTCGGTTCGCCCGGGGAAGACGTCGCGGGGCTCGCCGGCCTCGCCGCAGCCCCTGCGGCGGCCCCGCAGGCCGCGTCTCCCGCTGCGGCGGCGCCAGCCCGCGCAGCCTTCGGGCAGACAAGCGACACCACCGGGCCCCCCCGCGAGGCGAGAGTAACCGAGACGCTCCCTCCGCCGGCCACGCGCAAGCCGCCGGTGGGCCACACCCTCGACCGGACCGCGTATGCGTCGGAGGGTGGGGGCAACGGGCGAGCGGCCGAGGGAGGCCGCGTCCGCGCGTCGCCTTACGTGCGCAAGGTCGCGCGCGAGCTGGGTATCGATCTGCAGGGCGCGCAAGGCACCGGCCCGGGCGGCCGTGTCGTTCCGAGCGACCTCGAGGGAATGCGAACGGTCACGTCTGCGGCGCTGACGCGGACGACTCCCGCGCCGATCTTCGCGCGCGGCCCTGCGGCCGAGCGCGGCGACGAGCCGGAGGTGCGGCCGCTGTCGCCCATGCGCAAGACCATCGCGCGGCGGCTGACCGAGTCCAAGACCACGGTGCCGCACTTCTATCTGTCGATCGACGTCGACACCGGGCAGCTCGTGAAGCTGCGTGAGCGGATCAACGACGAGCTCTCCGCGGGCGGCGAGGCCAAGTCCAACGGCGCGTCGCGCCCGGTCGGCGACGGCGGACCGCCGGCTCCGCTCAAGGTTTCGCTCAACGACCTTCTCATCAAGGCGTGCGCGGTGGCGCTCGTCAACGTGCCGGCGTGCAACGCGAGCTTCACCCCCGAGGCCATCCTCGTTCACAAGCGCGTCGACATCTCCGTGGCCGTCGCCATCCCCGAGGGGCTCGTCACACCCGTCGTGAGGCGCGCGGACCAGAAGAGCGTCGTCGCCATCGCGCGCGAGGTTCGCGATCTGGCGGCCCGAGCGCGAGCCCGCAAGCTGAAGCCGGAAGAGATGCAGGACGGCACGTTCTCGATATCGAACCTGGGCATGTTCGGCATCGACCAGTTCGCGGCCGTGATCAACCCGCCCGAGGGCGCGATCCTCGCCGTCGGGCAGGTGCGCGACGTCCCCGTCGTGGTCGGCGATACCATTGCCCCCGGCAAGCGGCTGGCGCTGACCTTGTCGTGCGACCACCGTGTGGTCGACGGCGCGGTGGGTGCGGCATTCCTCGCCGAGCTCCGCCGTCTCATCGAGCACCCAATCCGCGTGCTCACCGGGTGAGATGAACCGACCGGGAGCCAAGCGGACAGGCATCGTATCGCCTCGCGCCGTCCGCGCTTCGGTGTCCTAGTCCTCTTGAGCCTTCTTCCTCGCGACGCCGGAGCGCACCGGGCGCCCGGGGCGGATGCGTGGTGGGCGGGCCTCGACCCGGCCGTGACCAGCGCCCCTGCGCAAGCGGTGGTCGTGCTCAAAGCGGCGCCCCGCGGGCGCGTGCGTATTCCCGGCGGCACGTTCGTCATGGGCTCGACGCAAGCCCAGCTCGCGCGCGCCGTCGGTCTCTGTCAGCGCGAGGTGCTGCGCCGCCCAGTGCAGCGACGGAGAGCTCATCGCCTTGATCCGCGCCGAGAGCGCCGCGCATCCCGTGACGATCTCCCCCTTCGAGATGGACGTGACCGAGGTCACCGTCGCGGACTACGCCCGCTGCGCATCGATGGGTTGGTGCGCGCCGCCCGGGCCGTCGCCGGAGAATGGTCGGTCCGACAGCCCCGACTTCCCCGTCACGCACGTGCGCTGGGACGACGCGGACGCTTACTGCAAATGGGCGGGAGGTCGCCTTCCGACGGAAGCTGAATGGGAGTACGCGGCGCGCGGCGCAGAGGGCCGCGAGTTCCCATGGGGCAACGTCTACAATCCCCACCTTGCCAATCACGGCGCGCTCGCCGACGACCCGACCGATGCGACGGACGGCTTCGTCGGGCTCGCTCCCGTCGGATTCTTCCCCGACGGCGCGACTCCGCTCGGCCTTCTGGACATGGCTGGCAACGCAGCCGAGTGGGTCGCCGACGTCCTGGAGCAGGACCGCGCTGGCCACCCGGTCGGCTACAGCGACGCGCCGGAGGTGGACCCCAAACCGAAGACAGGCGGCGGCGGCTTGCACGTCGTGCGTGGCGGCTCGTACCGGGACGCGCCCATGTGGCTCCGTGGCGCCGCACGCAGCACGACCGACCTACCGCGCCCGGTGAAGGTCGGTTTCCGGTGCGCGGCCGACGCTCGATGAGATCGCGCTGGGTGCTCGCGCGCGCCAGCGACGAGTGAATTTCACACGCGGAACGGACCCTCCGCGTGGGACGAAAGCATCAGCCGACGGCGGCCGCGCCGTTCTGCCGCAGGACGTTGATCGCCTGCAAACCCTTGGGGCCTTCCTTGATTTCGAATTCGACGACTTCGTCCTCGTACAGGCGGCGGCGACCATCCCCCTGAATCTGCGAGTAGTGCACGAAGACGTCGGGGCCCGTGTCCTGCTTGATGAACCCCCAACCCTTCTCGTCGTTGAACCACTTGACGCGTCCCAAAGCCATCGCATGCCTCCACTTCTCGCTTCTCACATCCCCCCGCGCGTGCCAACGCGCCTCGGGGACCCTGCCGAACACTTCTTCGGCGCCTGATCCGTACGCCGTGGCAGCGCCGTACGGTAGGGGAAGGCGTTCGGGAAGGTCAAGGTCGGAACTGCGGCTATTCGTTTGGGGATTGACACGCTGCGTTCCATCGCTCGGGCGAGTGCAGGAGAGACGGCGCGTCGGCGGAGTTCAGGTCGAACGTGGGCGAGTCAGCGCCCGCGCGGCGGGTCTGCACGCGGGCCTTTCTCGCCTTTCTCGAGCGCATCGAGCTCTTCCAGGTTGGCTTTCACGCGCGGATCGTCGGCCGACAGCGCTTTCGCGCGAAGCAGCGCCGCGCGCGCCTCCGCGCGCGTCTTCGCGGATCGCGCGCCAGCGCCGTCGCCAGGTTGATCCACGCGCTCACGAGCTTCGAATCCAGTCGTAGAGCCTCGCGGTACTCGTCGACAGCGCGATCCATGTGCCCCGCTTGCTGAAGCGCGAATCCCAGATTCGAGTGGAATGACGCTCGCTGCGGGTCGATTCGAACCGCGCGCTCCAGCTCCGAGAGAGAGCGCTCGAGATCCTGCGTGCCCAGCAGCGCCGTTCCGAGGTCCGAGTGAGCGCGCGCGTCGCCGTCGTCGATTCGCACGCGCGCCTCGTATTCCGCGATGGCCTCCTTCGTGCGCCCCGCCATGAGCAGGGCGGTGCCGAGGTTCCCGTGCCGCGCGCCGCTGCCGGGGTCGAGCTCCGCCGCCCGTGAGAGCTCGACGCACCGCCTCGGGCGCGTGTCCGGTGCCCAGAAGCGCGACGCCGAGCTGCGAGTGCGCCTCGGGGTCGTCCGGCAGCAACTGGGTGCCCTTGCGGAGCGCGTCGATTGCCCCCGCGGCATCGCCGAGAAGCAGCCTCGCGCGGCCCAGCTCGACGAACGCGGCACCCATCGGCGGCTGCGCGCGCGCGGCGCGAGCCAGGTCCTTCTCGGCGGCGACGATCTGCGCGTTGCCCTTGGCCGCTGCATAGTCGAGCGGCACGTCCACGCGCGCCATACGCACGCGCGCGAGGCCGACGTCGCGCGCCACGCCGGGAGGAGCGAGCCCATAGTGCTTCTGGGCGCCCGCCAAGTCGCCGAGCTCGAACGCGTCGTCTCCGGCAGCGAGCTCTCCGGGGCCGAGGCGGATTGACGTAGGCCTCGGCGGCGCCGGCGGCGCGGCCGCAGTCGCCTGCGGAGCAGCAAGTGTCGCGCCCGCGTCCGGCGGAACCGCGGGAGCCGCAACGGGAGCCGCGACGGAGGCGGCGCCAACCCCGGAATCGAGCGGGGTGCCCGCGATCACGGGCGACGCCGGTCGTCGCCGCGCGCTGGCGCGACCGACGCTCCGCCGCATCCGGCCAACGTCGCCGCCAGCACCAGCTCACTCAGTCGCCTTCTCATGCCTCCTCACGACCACCCAGGCGTGCGCGATGACGTCCTTCGCCGCCTCGATCACGGCAGCGTGTCCCTTCGGCGTGCGAAGCACGACCACGTCCGCCGACGGTGGGCGCGCGTCCAGCACCGTGCGAGCACGCCGAGCGGACCGCCTCCGGGACTCGCGCGTCCTTGGCGAGCGCCTCGACGTGCTCGATGTACGTGCGCCCCCAGCGTCTCGTCCGGCTCGACGAGGAGCGCTCCGTTGAGCGCCATCCCGGCTGCACGCTTCACGCCCGCTGCACCCGCGCGGGCCTCCCCGGCGCGCGTACGCCGCGCGCGGCACGCTGCAACTCGGCGAGAGCCGCGCGAATCCACTCGTCGGGCGACAAGCGGCGGAGCCAGTGGTTCGGGTCGCGGACGAACTCGCCCATGGGACCGGACGCTTCCCCAACTCCCTTACTAAGCACGCAGATGCCGTGTCGTGTGCTCCTTCCCGTCGTAGCGGAGCATGACGGGCTTGCCCTCGGCGACGGTCGTCACGTTCACCGGGCGCTTCCACATGCGGAGCAGTGCTGCGCATCACCTCGCGCGCGTAGTCCTGGCGGAGATCGAGGCCCTGATGGTCGTGCCGCAGGAGGAGCTCACCGCGGTTCTCGAAGTTCGCGTCTTCCACGTAGATGAAGGGGTTGCCGCCGTTGGTGAGCTGGAAGAGGAGCTTCTCCTTGACCGAACGGAACTCGCGCGACTCGATCTCGTAGCGCTCGTTGCGGTTCGACCAGCCGAAGCTGAAGAGCTTGTGCTCGCGCACGAAATCGGGGGTCAGAAACTCGTCGATGAACGTCACGTCGTTGTAGAGCGCGCGCACCTCGAAGATCTTCTTCTTGCCGAGGCCGAGGCGAAGATTCCAGTTCTTCTTGGCCTCGAGATCGTCGCAGTCCTCCCACTCCTTGCCGAACTGCCCCTTGTCCCAGCGCTCTTCGATGTGGCGATAGAGCTCGACCCCCAGCTTGTACGGGTTCAGGCGACCGCCGCTGGTCGCGAGCACGCCGGCCGCGTGGTCGGCGTAGTCGATGATCTCCGCTCGCATCGAGGATTTTCTCGGTCATCAGCCTCGAGTGCCAGTAGGTCGCCCAGCCCTCGTTCATGATCTTGGTCTGCCACTGCGGGCGCGAAGTAATACGCCTCCTCGCGCACGACCTCGAGGACGTCGCGCTCCCAGCGCTCGAGCGGCGCGTGCTGCGAGCAGGAAGACGAGCACGTCTCGCTCGGAGTGCTCCGGAAACTTCTTCGCCTTCTCGCGCTCGGCCTCGATCTTCTTCTTCTGCTCCTCGATGTACTCCTCGGGATTGATGAAGCTCTCCATGTAGTCCTTCGCGCGCAGGCGCGGGAATCTCGGTCGCCTTCTCGTCCTCCTCTTCGGCGGGGCGCTTGCGGTGTTTGCCGCTGAACGGCGCGTGCAGGTCGACGAGGTTCTCCAGGCTCAGACAATGGTCGAGAAACTCTTCGACCTTGTTGATTCCTTGACGGGCCACGACGCGCCGCACCCGCGCACCGTGGTTCGCCATCTTGTCTATCCACCGGCGATTGGGGTCGTATCCGCTCGGCCTCTTGACCGGGATCGACGGTACGCCCTCCCGTGTCCAGATCGGTCGATCGGAAACAGTAGTTGTTCTTGAAGAAGTCGACGTGCGCGTACACGTGCGCCATGACGAGCTTCTGGTCGACGAGCGAGTTTCCCTCGAGCAGGTACCCGTACGAGGGGTTGTTGTTGATGACCATCTCGTAAATCTTCGAGAGGCCGTACTCGTAGCTCTTGGCGAGCCTCTCGTACTCCATGCCGAAGCGCCAGTGCGGGTAGCGGTTCGGGAAGCCGCCGTACGCCGCGATTTCGTTCATCTGGTCGTACGTGAGGATCTCGAACACGGTCGGAAAGAAGTCGAGCCCCGCCTTCGCGGCGAGCGCCTCGATCTTGCTCTGCTCCTCCCGCAGGTAGGCCGGCAACGCGGTCTTCAGCGCAAACTCGCTCATCGTCAGGCGCCTTTGCCCAGAAATTCCTTGATGGATCCCGACGATCGCGTCCTTGTCGCGAATCTCGCTCGTGATGACGCGCTCGTCCTTGCCGAAATGCTCTCGGAGGTCCTTGATGAACTGCCCCGAGCCGTAGGGACTCTCGACCTGGCCATAGGCGAACATGTTCACGCGCGGGAGGATCTTGCCTTTGAGGATCTCGACGCAGAGCAGCGTGTCATCCATCGACCAGTTGTCTCCGTCCGAGAAGTGGAAAGGATAGATGTTCCACTCCTCGGGCGGGTAGTGGTCGTCGATGAGCTGCGAGCAAAGCTTGTACGCGCTCGAGATCATCGTGCCGCCGCTCTCGCGCGTGTGGAAGAAGGTCTCGCGATCGACCTCGCGCGCAACGGCGTCGTGGATGATGTAGCGGCTCTCCAGTCCCTTGTACTGCTTCTGGAGCCACGCATCGATCCAGAAGCTCTCGATGCGGACGATCTCCTTCTGTTCGTCGCCCATCGAGCCCGGAGACGTCCATCATGTAGACGATGACCGCGTTGGCGACAGGCTCGGCCTCGGTCTTCCAGCTCCGATAGCGCTTGTCGCTCGGGATCGGCACGACGACGGGGTTGCCAGGGGCGTAGGTGCCCATGGCGATCTGCCGTTTCAGGGCCTCACGGTAGGTGCGCTTGAAGTTGCGCAGTGACTCCGGCCCCACGCGCCGGATGCTCGTGTAGCGATCCTTCGCGTTGATGATCTTGCTCTTGCCCTTGTCTTCGATGTCGGGAAGCTCGAGCTCTTCGCCGAGGATTGCCGCGAGCTCGTCGAGCGTCACGTCCACCTCGAGGGCGTGCTCGCCAGGAGCCGAGCCCGCCTGCCGGCCATCGCCGGGTTCTTCGCCGTCGGCGTCGCCGCCGATGGGGTCGCCGGGATCGCCGTCGCCCTGCCCTGCCCCGCCCCGCTGGCGGTCGCCGAACGAGAAGTGCGGGATGTCGATCTGCGGGATGGGAATCGAGACCAGGTCCTTGCCCTTCCTCCCGATGAGCTCACCCTGCGAGATGTACTTTCGCAGATTCTGCCGGATCTTGCCGCGGACGATGGCGCGAAAGCGCGAGTGGTCCTGGTCTATCTTCAGCGACATCTACTTCCAGTCTAGGCCCTTTTTGCGGAGAGCGCTGCGCGCGCGATCCAGAGGCACACCAGCGCATGAAAGGTTACCCACACGCGTGCCAGAAACGGCCCGGCGACGAACGCGGCCTCGCCGGACCAGGCCATTTGTGCGAGCAAGGCCGCGGTGCCGAGGGCGACCCCCCCGATGAGGGGCCTCACGCGACGGCTCGCGAAGCCGAATAGCGTGAGCGCGATGGCCGGCAGCGCGCTCGCCAGCAAGAGCCACCGGTGCGCCCCGGCCCCGGCGAGGACGAGGTCCCACTCGCCGAGCGGTCTCATCGCCAGCTCGACGCACGTGTGAAGCGCTCGCAGCCCTCCTGTGCGTGCGACCAGCCCGCCGAGGGGGGCGAACGGGAGCAGCCCGGTACCCGCCACGAGGGCGCCCACGACCGCAGCGGGGGTCCGCACCATCGCCCCTCCACTCTTGCGGACGCGCCGGCGCACGAGCCAGACGACCGCGGCGAGGGCGAGGGCGCGCTCGAACAGATGCCTCCAGAAGATGCGCGAAGCCGCGGCGCCGACGTCGAGAATCCCGGCGCCGTAGAGCGCGCTGTCGTCCTTGGGTCGAGCGCTCGCCGACAGCGCCTCGAGAACCGCCGAGCGGCTGGTCACGCCGAGCGACTCGACGAGGGCGGCCGCGCCCGCGACGTGTGGCGACGCCATGCTCGTGCCGTTGAAGGTCCCGAATACCTCGCACTTGTCCCGGCCGCCGTTGCACACCGTTTGCTGCGTGATGGCGACGCCGGGAGCTGCGATGGCGACCTCGGGCCCGCGGGACGAGAACCAGGCGATGCGGTCTTTGTCGTCGGTCGCACTGACGGCGATGACGCCCGGATAAGCGGCCGGCCAGCCGACCCGCCGGCCGCTGTTGCCCGCCGCCGCGACGACTACGACGCCCTTGGAGAGCGCGTGCTCGACCGCGTCTTCGAGGATCTCGGCTCTTGATGGGGCCCCCGAGCGAGAGGTTGATGACCTGCGCGCCCTCGTCGGCCGCGAACCGAATCCCCTCGGCGACGTTGGCCACCGTGCCGAAGCCCTGCTTGGTGAGGACCTTGATGGGCATGAGCGTGGCGCAGTACGCGAGGCCCGCCGCACCCATCCCGTTGTTGGTGGTCTGGGCGATCGTCCCGGCGACGTGCGTCCCGTGCCCGTGGTCGTCGGCCGCCTCGGCCGAATCGTCCACGAAGTTCCACCCGCCGTCGCAGCGCGTTCCGGCGAGATCGGTCCCGCGGGAGAACGGCCCCTTGTCGAAGCAGGCCACCCCCGTATCGATGATCGCGACGGTAACGCCCCGTCCGCAGGTGTAGTTCCACGCGCCCTCGGCCCCGACCCGCGTCAGGTGCCACTGCTTGCTCGCGTACAGCGGATCGTCGGGCACGAAGGTCGCGCGGTACAGCGCCATCGGCTCCGCGTGCTGCACGCGCGGGTCGTGAGCGAGCGCGTCCAGCAGCTCCGCCTCCCGCGCCGGGTCTACATCCGCCACCTCGAGCTTGTCGTGCGTCGTGCTCCACGCGCTGTTCGGACGCATGGCGAGCCCATACTGCGCGCCGAGGTCGGCGACGTCGGCGGCGGTCGCGTCGTCGCGCACGTCGACGGCGATTTCCCCGGGGATCTCATCGGGACCGGCCGGATCGAACGGCTGCTCGACCGCGTCGTCGAGCGACGCAGGAGACTCGGCATTGGCGGCGAGGGCCCGCCCGCTCCCCGCGACGACGAGGACGGCGGTCGCAGCGGCCAGCGGAGCCAGAAAGCGGTGGACCTGCATGGCTTACCTCTCCTCGGCCAGCGCGCGCGCGCAGCGGCCGAGCAACATGGCGTGCAACAGACACACCGCAGCGTATGCGATCACGGGCCGAAGGGCCGCCCAGGCCAGCACGAACCGGAGCCACGGCAGGCCGAAGCTCGGCAGCGTGGCGAGCGCCCAGCTCAGCGCGAGGCCTCCCGCCAGCACGACGCCGTTCACGAGCGCGCTCGTGCGGGCTCGGGCGGAGGCGCCCGCCACCAGCTTGGCGTCGCGGGCGAGCAGGCGCACACCGAGCGGGATCAGCCGCACGGCAACGAGGGACTGGACGAGCGCCGCGACGGCGACGGCGACCGTGACCATCAGGCCCCCCGGCCGCAGAAGGCCGAGCCTGGCTTGCACGTAGACGAGCCCTGCGCAAGACGCCGGCACGAGCAGCGAGGGCAGCGCGAGCTGGCCCACGGCGAAGCTCGACCATGCCGTCAGCCGGACCAGCGCAGGCGCCTTGCGAGCCGAGCTGGCCTCGCCGGCTGCGGCCCAGTGCCGGCGGCACCGGGGCTCCACGTAGAGATAGAGGAACGTAGGCGCGATCGCGGCCAGAAGCGCGCCGACGACAGCGGCCGCGACGACAACGCTCATGGGGAGCGTAAACCCGAGCATCGGCATCGTTACACCTCAACAACCTTCGACGAGGGCTTCGTGTTTCCCGTTCCGCTCCCGTCCCTTAACCCTAAGGCGGGCCCCCTGCGCGCACCAGCGCCCCTGGCCCTCGGCTTGGGCTCGGACGCGCACACGCGCACACGCGCACGCTCCGGCGAGGGCCCCGTTCAAGGCCGGCGTTGGGGGCGCATGCCCTGGATGAGCGACACCAGCTCCGCCATGAGCGAAGGCCCCTTCTCGAGCGACCGCACGCCGAGCTGCTGGAGAAGCTCTACGTCGGCGCGCGTCGCGCGCCCGCTGACCGACACGACCATGCACCCGTCGCCGAGCTGCATGCCTCGGAGCAGCATGCACACCTCGATACCGTTGATGTCGGGCAGGTCGAGATCCAGGAGCAAGAGGTCCGGGACGCGCCGCCGCACCGAACGCACCGCGTGCCGCCCCTGGCCGGTGGTCTCGATTTCGGCGTCCGGAGCCGCAGACCGGATGTAGAGCGAGAGCGCGGCTCTCATGTCTTCGTCGTCGTCGACGACGAGAACGGAGAACGGGCGCGACGCCTCCTCGGTCGTGACACGCGCGCGCAGCGCCCGCAGCTGCCAGAGCGCGGCCTCGGCACCCTGCGGGCGCTCCGCCGGCTGCGGGGCCATGAGCTGGGCGACGAGGTCGTCCAGGCGTGCGGGGACGTCCGACCGGTGCTCGGACACCCGCGGCAACGGCAGCCGCGTCTTGGACCGATAGATCTCGAGAGCCTCGGAGCCGCTGAAGGGCATGATGCCGCAGAGCACCTCGTAGCCGACGACCCCGAGCGCGTAGACGTCGCCCAGGTTGGCCGCGCCCTCGGCGATGTCGCCGGTGAGCGCCTCGGGGGGCATGTACTGGAGCGACCCGGCGACGCTACGGTGGCCGGCGCGATCCGCGTGCGGTAGCACGAGGCCGAAGTCCATGAGGACGACGCGCCCACCCGGCGCGAGCATGACGTTGCCCGGCTTGATGTCGCGGTGGGCGAGCCCCGCCCGGTGCACGACGCTCAGCCCGTCCGCGATGGCGGTGAGCAGCTCGAGCGCTTCGGAGACGGCGAAGCGCTCGCCATGCTTGCGGCGATCGTCCAGCATGCGGTCGAGGCTCAGGCCGAGGACGCGCTCGAGGACGAGGAAGCTTACGTGACGATGCGTTCCCATCGCATGAACGGCGACGACCCCGGGGTGCCGAATGGCCGCGAGCGCGCGGCCCTCGCGGAGCAGGTACTCCGCCGGGACGTTCGGCCGTATGACCTTGAGCGCCACCCGCCGGTTGAGCACCCGGTCGTGCGCCTCGTAGACTTCGCCCATCCCACCGGAGCCGAGCATCGAGCGGATCTCGTAGGTATCGGCGACGAGCTCCCCTTGGGCAAGCACCGGCTTGCTCTCGCGCGAAGACGAGGGCGGCGGGGGCGTCTTCTTGTTCACGGCTTGCCTCCGGAGGCGACCCTCGCGCGATCGGCCAGATCGCGCGTTTGAACGCCGAGCTTCGCGCGAGTCGCTTCGTCCGGGCCGGCCGGGGCGGCGAGCAGCAGGTCCTCGATCTCACCTGCGGCAGCGCCGAGCGCCGAGAAGCCGTAGGTCCCTGCAGAGCCTCGCAACCGGTGGGCTGCCCGACGCGCCTCGTCCCATTCGCCTCGAGCGAGCAGGCCCTCGATGTGTGCCGCCTTGGCCGGCAGCGCCGACGCAAACTGCGCCTGCACCGCGGCCAGCGCAGCCTCGATCGATGGATTGCATCGATGGATCCGCGGGTGACCTCATCGTGGATCAGTCTACCCCTTGGCGCGTGAGAATGTCGCGGACGCGGCGCGGCAATTCGGCAATTTCGAACGGCTTGGCGATGACGCCGACGGCGCCGAGCGCGCGGAGACGCTCGACCTCGGCGTCGCTGGAGATGGCCGTGAAGAAGACGACCGGCACCTTCGCAGTTGGCTCCTGCGCACGAAGGGCTCCGAGGAGGGCCGGACCGTCCATGTCGGGCATCGTCACGTCGAGCAGGACGAGGTCGGGCACCTCGACCGAGGTGGCGACCAGGGCGTCGGCTGCGCTCGCGGCGACGACGACGCGGAAGCCGCCGAGGCGCTCGAGAGAGAGAGCCGCGACCCGCCGGATGTCCGGATCGTCGTCGACGACGAGGATCTTCCATGCGGGCACCCTTCGAGGGTACACGAGGCGCACGATGACGCGTCGTCTCCTCCGATGGCCCTGGGTCCGCCGGTTGACCTGGCTCTTCATCGCGCCGATCGCCCTGCTCGGCGCGATTGGAGCGCCCGGCTGCGGCGGCTGCGGCAAAGCCCCACCCGAGCCGGCCGCGCCTGCCGCAGGCGGCGACGCGTCGCCCGTCGCGCGGGGTCCCATGGTCATCCCGGCGCGGGTGACTCACGAGCTCGGGCATGCCGGACCGAGGGCCCCCTTTCCGAGCGAATCCGCCTCCGCCGTCCCGAGGGCGTCGCGAGAGCCCGACTGGGACCTCGACAGCGACGATCCGGCGCGCGACTACGTTCGCAGGTACGCGCTCGGGACCAAGCGCTACGGCGAAACGCTCGCTTGCGTGGACATCGGCCCTTCGAAGGCGGGCGGCGACAAGCGCCGCGTGGAAGTCGCGACCGCCCCGGGCTGCGCGGGCGCGGGCACCGTGCGGGACGTATTCGTCGTCGACGTGGCATCGGACCGACTGAGCGTCGAAGACACGTCGGCGCAGGTACCGCTCGCCCGCTGGCCCGATGGGAGCGACCCGGACGGACCGCCCGGACGGCTGCCGGAGACCACGGGAATCAAGGAGTGGAAGAGCCCTCTGAAAGAGGAGCTCCAGAAGCATCTGCTGGTTCCCATCCGCGTGCAGGCTTATGGCAGGGGGACGTACCCGGTCGTCACGCTGGCGGGGTGGCACGGCGCGGTCGTGCCCACCACGGGAGCAGAGGCTCTGCGCGGGTTGGCGGAGGCGCTCTGCAAGGCGTCGGGGGGAGCGCCGATGGGGCTCTTGGGCGGAGTGGATTGCTCGACGATGCTTCGCGTGCGGTGCCCCGGGCAGGCGCGGTGGGATACGCTGTGAGCGCCCCCCGCCGCGGGCTCAGGACGTCCCGGCGCTGGCATCCCCCGCTACGCGACTCCGGAGCCGCGGCGGCTTCGGCAACCTCTCCGCGAGCTCCGGATATCGCGACCACGCACCCGGGTTGATCCGCCGGAAGAGCCCGTCGAAAGTCTCGGTATCGGTGAACAGCGGGTCGCGCATCCGTCGGTAGATGCCGTACCAAACACCGAGGAACCGGAGCATCTCCGGCACCTGGCGCACCTGCTCCCAGAGCACCTCGAGCCGGCTCGGCTCGTGCTCCAGCTCCGCCTTGGCGTAGCCCGACTCGGTCATCGTCCCACGTGCGACGCGTTCGACCATGCGGAGCGTCGCGGGCTGCAGCGCGGCCCACTGTCGGCCGGCGTCCGCACCGCGGCGCGAGCCGGTCGAGCTCTCGAGCCAACCGAGCGGCGGCATGTCGCCGCGCGGCGCGTGGCGCGCGTGGTCGAGCACGGCCTCGTCCCAGGGCTCGCCCGCGAACTCGAGCACGCGGCCCATCGTGCCGCGCGCGTCGTCGAGCAGATCCTCGAGCCGAACGCGCAGCACCCGCCCGCGGAACTTCTGGACCTGCACGCGATCCATCTCGCAGTAGATCGCGTTGGCGTACAGGCTCTTGCAAGCCCACGGCATCTGCGAGAGCGAGAGCGCCGCGCCGCGCGGGTCGCGTACGATGTGAATCACCCGGGCATCAGGAAAGTCGTCGAAGATGCGCGCGAGGTGCCCCGAGTGCAGGGGTGTCTTGTCTCCGTAGCGGACGCGCCCGTACTGCGCCGCCTTCTCGCGCATGATAGCGGCGTACGCCTCGCCCAAACGCCCGCGCGGCAGCGGATCCGGCAGGCCGGCGAGGACACGATCAGGGTCCACGCTCAAGAAGCGGAAGGCGGCGGTCTGGAAATACTGCTCCAGGTACGCGCGCGGCGTCGTCTTGTAGAGGAGGCGCTCCCAGAAATAGAAGTGCGCCTCGTGGGTGATGTAGATGCGCGGATGCGCCGAGAGCATCAGCCGGAGCAGCGTGGTTCCGGAGCGGCCGGTGCCGACCACGAAGATGGGGGCCTTGGCCGGGTCCATGCGGGGCGCACCATGACATGCACCGCCGGAGAAGGGTAGTCGCTACCAGTATCCTCCTGATACGAACCGATCTCCGCGTCCATCTTGAGCACCTGAACCATCGGCGTCGTCCACTCCATGGCGATCTCCTGCATCGTTCTTCGTCACTCGATTTCGATTCCCGAGATGAGGCTCTCGTTGACTACCGAGACGAACTGAATCGTGTACGTCCCGGTGGACGGAGCCGTCTCGGTGAACTCCTTGACGATGGCCTTGTTTCTGGCGCCCGTGGCCTGGAAGATGTCGAACTTCGTGAGCGCGGGAGCGCCGTCGATCTGAACGTCGAAGACTCGCTTGCCGGCCGCCGTCCAGAACGTCTCGGCGAAATGGAGGCGCACGACATGGCTCGAGCCGGCCGCAAACCCCGGCACGGCATACGTGAAATTCCCGATACGCGCGGACTGGTACACGGCCGCGGGAGCGGGATTGGCAACGCCGCTGACGTCAATCGGGTTCGCGTGGTCGATCGTCGTGCCGCCGGTGAAAGATTCGTCGGCCGCAAAGGGCGAGACCGCCGGGCCGCCGGTGTCGATGCGAACGTGAGCGACCGGAGCGTCGGCACCCGCGTCGACCACGGCAGGGAGGCCGAACGCCGTGATGTGGCTCGCGTCGTCGACGACGTACAGGATCCCGTTCGCGACGACCGGGCTTTGCCAGTGAACCCCCCCGGCCGTCGCGCCTGTCCAGAGCGAGTTGCCCGACGTCGGATCGACAGCGTGAACGGTGCCGCTCGTCACGTAGTAGAGCACGTTATTCGCGACGAGCGGCGATCCGACGGCCCCGCCGTGCGTCCACACGCCGTGAATCGATGGATTGCCGCTGGCGTCGACCGAGACCTTCATCCCCGCGATGCCGTTGGTCGGGCTCGCGAAGAACGCCCACGTCGCGCCGTCCGCCGGGTTGGTCCACACGGCACCGGCATTTTGCACCTCACCGCCCTGGGGCAGCGGCGACGACGACACTTCCCCTCCTTCGCGCCCCGTACGGCCCTGGCCACTCAGGTTGTCCAGATTGAAGATGCGTACCGTCCGGTCCTTGCCGACGTGAACCGCCAGATGAGGAAACTTGCTCGTCCCCGGCAGGAGTAGCGGGCCCGCGCTCCCGAGATCGGCGTCGCCACTCGCGAGCTGGGCCTGGTTGCTCGGGGTATAGCTGTCGAGCGGGCCGCCGGCCGCGCCCGTCCCGTCCGCGTTCAGCGCGAGGACCGAATCCCCCCAATTCTGACTTCCATCGAACGGCCCGTTGCCCGTGACGACGTACAGCTTGCCTGTGTCCGAATCGTAGAGCGCACCCTCGCGGGCCCAGATCCCCGCCTGGCGGGCTCCGCACGTGGGCGTCCCCTCGGGGTAATGGGTGGTCTGCGAGCTGCAGAGAGCGTTGAAGACGCGCTGGGCTCCCGTCGAAAGATTGATTGCCGTGACATGTCCCTGGTAGTCGCCGGCGTCTCCGGGGTAGCCGCTCGTTATCGCATAAAGGAACGTGCCGCCGGCCGCCGACGCGATTGTCAGCGCCCCGCTTCCCTCCTCGACACCCGTCTTTCGTGTGACGAGCTCCGGCCATCCGTTGCCGGTGACCTCGGACCCGTCGCCGACGTTGTGCTTGTGAACCGCGCCGTCGAGACCGTACGTGTAGACGTACGCGAGGGCGGGATCCACGGCCGCCGATGCCCACGTCCCGCCGTTTCCCCCGTGCGAATGCGACCAAACGGACGCCCCGGTGTGCGCGTCGAGCGCGAGGATCATCCCACCGGTCGTCGTCAGCAGCAGGAGATCGCGCACCCCGCTGGACGTGGAGACCGCGGTGACGACGACGGGCGCCGTGCGCGAGCCCCCTCCGGGAAACGACACCTGAAATCGCCTCGTGAGGCGTGAGACGCTCTGCGCGGAAATCTGCTTCTCGAGCGTGTTGTTGCTCGCGTGTCGCGCGTCGCCGCCGTACTGCAGCCAGTTGTACCCGGCCACTTGCGCCGAAGTCGCGCTGACGCCCTCGCTGGGCTCTTGCGAGCCGCAGCTCGCGCCAGCTCCGAGCGCGCCCACCAACGTTGAAACGGCGACCAGCGGCGAAACGCGGCACACGAGGGTCTCGGGCATGCTCGGGGCTCCTTTCATGCGGCTTGCAGCGGTCAATTCGTGCGAAACACGGCGAAGTCGTGCGCCTGCAAAGACAGGGTCGGCGGGTGCGCGTGGCGCGTTCCGCCGGGCGACCCGACGGGCGACACGTCCTTCCACGTCGCGGTGGGCGACGACACCGTGCACGTGACCGCTGCGCCCGAGAAGTTGATCACGACGAGGAAGCGCGAGCTCGCATCCGACCGCACGTAGCTCACGACGTGAGCGGGATCGCTATTTCGGATCCACGTGACCGGGCCCTGCTGCAGCGCTCGATTGCCGTTCCTCAGGGTGATGAGCGACCGGTAGAAGGGCTCGAAGGCGCCCGCGTTCGGGCTGCTCCAGTCGATCGGTGTATGCGTGTTGAAGCCGCTCTCGTCGTTGCCTACCTCCTCTCCGGCGAAGAGGAGCGGCACGCCGTTGATCGTGAAGTTGAAGACCGCGGCAGCCATCGTGCCCCGCGTCCCCCCGTACGTCCCAAGGTCCAACGGAAGGTCCCAGTCCTGCAACAAGGTCATGTGCAGCATTCCCGCCGGCCAGCCGGTCGCCTGCTCCTGCCACGCCTGCTCGAGCAGCGTCGCGCCGGCTCCCTGCGCCACTTGACGCAGACCGCCTGCCCCGTAGAGGCCCTGCAGGTGCCACCCGTAGTCGAGCTCGAACGGCGCCTCGGCGAGCTCCGGATCTTCCTCTTCGCCGAGCATGAGGAAGCCCGGTTTCGCGGCCTCGAGCTGCGGCCGCAACCCCTGCCAGAACGCTGCCGGGATGAGGCGACCGGCCCCGAACGGGTCGTCGGCGGTGTCGAACCGGAAGCCGTCGACGTCGTACGTCCGGATCACCCAGAGGAGCATGTCGGTGATGTATTTCCGGAGCCCGAGATCGGGCATCGTCTTGTAATCGAGCTGCGCCGAGTCGCGGAACGTCTGCGCGGCGATCTCGATCGACGCGGCGTTATGCCGGTTGCCGTCGCTGTGCAGGTAGTACTCCGGATGCCGCGTGATGAGCGCGTTGTCCCACGAGGTGTGGTTCAGAACCTCGTCCAGAATGACCTTCATTCCGAGCTCGTGCGCGGCGGAGACGAGCGCCGCGAGGTCCCCCTTCGTTCCGTAGTTGGGGTTGATGGCGTAGTAGTCCTGGACGCTGTACGGGCTGTCGAAGCTCGGGTGCCCACCGACGGCGCGTCCTATCGGCGTCACCGGCATCAGCCAGACGTAGGTGAATCCGAGATCGTGAATCCGCTGAAGCTGCGCGGTCACTCCGAAGAGGTGCCCACCCTTCGAGAAGGTCTCGCTGAACACGCCGTAGATCGTCGCCGACGAGAGACCGGTCGGACCGTGGCCGGCGGCACTCGCGGCGCCGCCAGTGGATGCCTGGCTGGAATCGGCGCCACTGCCCTCCGACGGCATTCCGGCGCCATCGCCGCAAGCCGCGACGGCCATGAAGGCGAGAAGGCCCGCGATACGAGAACGGTAGAGTGCGTCGTGCATGGCAGCTCGCCACACTGAGTGTCCGCACGAGGAGGCTTTCGTGAGGCGGGCCGCCGTTGCGCCAGGGCACGAACATTCCACTGCGATGGCTGCATGGGATCCCCAGGACGACCCCGCGGTCGCTCAGGGGAGCGGGCAACCGCTCACCCCGACGTGCAGCCGCTGGTGAACGCCGCCGCAGCTTCGCGTCGGGTCGTCGTTCAGACCGGGCACGACGGCCCCGCACGGAAAGGCACCGGTCGACGGATCCCACAGCGGCGCGCCGGTCGCCATCCCGTCGACGTGCCGCGCGACGAGATTCGCGCCGACGTCTAGCGACTGCGCGCCCGCGCCCCGCAGCGGGCTTCCCGGCGGCAGATACACGAGACACCCTCCCATCGCCGGATTCAGCGACACGGGACTCGTGACGTGCTGGTCGTCCGGCGAGTACGCAGGCCCCGTCCCGCCTGACGGGTCGCAGTGGTCGAATCCCCAGCTCGCCTCCCCCACCGAAGCGAATCCGGCGGTCCGGAACGCGATGACCAGCGCATCGACCGAGTAGGTATCCGCCGTGATGCCCGCGTTGGCCGGGCTCGCGAAGGTCGTGATCCCGCTCGCGGCGCCGATTGCCGTGAACTGACGGATGCTCGTCCCCATGCCGCCGGTCGACTGGACCCCGGCGAACCCGCCGATGGTCGCGTCGTCGACCAGCTGCGACCACGCGACGATTCGCGTCCGGTCCGTGCACGGGTTCTGCCCTGCGCACGTGCTGCTCACGGCAAAGCCGCTGCCCGTCGTGTTCAGAGCCACGCTGCCCACGAACTCGTTTCCGTCGATCGGATCGGCTGCCGGCGGCGGCACGGTCGCGGAGAAGCCGGGATTGCGGCCGGCGAGGACGAATCCGTCGCGCGTACCCTCGACGACGCTGTCCTCGACGATTGCGAACTGCGTCTCTTCGAGGAAGAAGCCGACGTGCCCGCGCAGGGGCTCCGCGCTGGAGAACCCGCCCGGCACGTCTTGGACCCCTCGAGGGTTCGCGTAATCGCGGCGGAACACGACCGCGCTGGTGCGCTGCGTTTCGAAGGCCGTGTGGTTGAAGTCGTAGATCTCGCATTCCTCGACGAGGATGTCCGAGGAGCGGTCGGCAATCCGCAGTCCGTGCGACTCGTAATAGCGGTTCGGGTGCGCCCCCAGCAGGCGGCGCAGCGTCACGTGGCTGTTGTCGTTGCCCAGGAAGAACACGGACCCGGCGTCCGCAACGCTGGGACCCACTTCCAAGTCGAGCGACTCGGCGTGCAGACCCTCGACCAGCCAGTACGAGCAGCCTTGCATGAAGAAGGGCGGCGTTATGCCGTCGCCCTCGAGGAGGGGGACACGCTCGTTGTCCGCGCGCAACGTGATGGGCGACGAAGCCGTGCCACTGGCGGCGTTCGTGCCGCAGCGGACGTCGACGAGGCCGGTCGTCGCCGAGTCGTAGGTACCATCGAGCAGGACGAGCGTGTCGCCGGCCGCGAGGCGCAGGACGGATGCCGCGAACGTGCGCCATGGGCGGGCGCGCGTGCCCGGATTGCCGTCCGCGCCCGCCGGCGAGATGTAGAAGGTCGCCCCCGCCGGGGCCGCATCCGCACGGGATGAGTCGACCGCGCCGGCGGCGTCGAGCACGCCGTGCGCGCCCTGAGCCCCGATGGAGATCGAATCAGGTCCCGTACAGCCGCCCAGCGCGGCGGCGAAGATCGTCAGCTTGCCGACGCAACTCCCCACGGCGCGATCACTCCGGAGCGCACGATTCGCGTACACGCGACGTCAGCGGCGAGGAAGCATGCTGCCTCAGGAACGCGAGCGCGTCTTGTCGCGCGCCGGCGCCGGGCGTGAGCCGGCAACGGGCGATGACGCGTGTCGCGAGGGCCTCTTCGCGGAGAAGGCCGTCGGGGAAGCGGCGATCGTACTCGTCGAGGAGCGCGAGACACCGGCGGCTGTCGTCGCCCCGCAGCGCCTCGTTGACGCGCGTGAGCACCTCCGTCTCCTGCTCGAGGCGCCGCGTCGTCGTCGGGGGACGATCCGCGGCCTTCGGGGTCATCGCCGTCACCGCGCGACGCCGCGCCGGAGCGACCGGTCCCGCGGCGAGATCCGGCTCCGCGGCCGCAGTCGGCACCTCGGGTGAGAGCGGCGGCGCCACCTCCGCGGCTCTCACGGAGGAGGCGGCGACCGCCGCCTTCGGCCCTTCGAGGTGGGCGCGCCACCACACGCTCGCGCCCGCACCCGCGGCCACGACGAGCGCGATTGGCAGAACGATCTTCGCCGTCACCGTCGCGCTGAAGCTCGACGTCACGAGGACCGTGGCACCCCCCGCGGCGACGCGCGCGAACAGCGATCGCCGCACGCGTGCTCGATCGACGCTCGTGGGGTCGTCCAGGCGGCGCGCCGCCTCCAATATCGCCCGTGCATCCGGACCCAATTCGCTCATCGCCGCACCATCCCTCCGCCTACCGCGTTCATCCTCTCCGGTGCCGCGCGACCGCTTCCTCGAAGGCGAGGCGCGCGCCTCGCAGCCGAGAGTACGCGGTGTTCACGTTCAGCCTCAGGGCCTCGGCGGCCTCCGCGACCGTCATCCCCTCGAGCTCCACCAGAATGAAGATGCCTCGCTTGTCGTCGTCCATCTCCTCCAGCAGCTTGTGCAGGAGCACGGCCGCTTCGCGCTTGACCGCGAGCTCGTGCGGTCCCTCGGAGTGCCGGTCGGCCGCCGCTTCGATTTCGCCCGAGTGGGGCGGTCGCACGCGTGCGTCTCGACGCCGCGCGGAGCGACGATAGTTCTGCGCGACCCGAAGGACGATGCTGAATAGCCATGTCTTGATCTGCGCTTCTGCCTTGAAGTCGGAGAGGCGTCGATGAACCACCAGGTAGACGTCCTGGACGGCGTCATCCATCACGGCGTCCTCCACACCCAGCCGGCGCAAGCTGCGCCACACGAAATCGAAATAGAGCTCGTAGAGAGCGCTGAGATTGGCCACGGCCGGGTCTGCGGTGCTCGCGCGCACCGGTTCCCGAGGCAGGTCGACCTCGCTCTTGCTGACGCCGACCCGCACGAACCTTAGTGTCCGGCACCGGCGGGTTCCGTGCAGCTCAAAGCGTCATGACGGGCCCAATCGCTGCGAGGCCGCCGACGGCGGGGGTGGTGTACACAGGCCCCACCCCGTCGAGAACGAAGGCGGGGTGATACGGGCGAACCGCGAGGCTCACGTCCAGCGAGACGGCGAATCGTGCGCTGATTCGAAGGGATAGGACGCCGGTTGCGACGGCGGCGGCTGCGGTCGCCGCGCCGGAGCCGGGCCGGTCGACGCCGAAACCAACGGCCAGGATTCGTTCGAGCTCCACGCCGGCGCATAGGCCCCCGGCGAGCAGGCCCGCTCCGACCCGCCCGCACCCGCGCACCGCGACCGCGAGCAGCCGGAAGTCGCCGCCGGCTCGCGGAAGATCGAGCGCCTGCGCGCGAACCTCCGCGGAAACCAATCCCGACAGCTCGAGATTGAACCAGTCGCGGCGCAGACCGACCGCCAGCCCCCCCACGGGCGCGACCTCCGGCAGCAGATTGAAGACGGCGCCGCCGAAGGCGCGGACGAACGGTCGAACGGAAGGCGCGGCTTTGGGCGGAACCGGTGAGGGCGCGACAACCGCGTCGAGGGGCCGCGACGGGACTACGGCGTCTTCGCGCGGCAGCGACGGCGGCGCCTGGGAGCCCGCCAGGGTCGCGCGGCCGGCGGCGCCCGGATCGATCGTGAGCGCCAGGAGGAGGGCCGTCGCCGAGGCGACCGCCCAGCACGAGTCACCCTCGAGCGCGCGGACGCCGGCGTCGCCGTCGATGGTCGTCTCGATGCGAACAGCCCACGAGCGGCCACCCGCTTGCTGCACGGTCGCCACCGCCGTGATGCGCCTGGACGTGGCAGGTCGCGCCGCTCCTCCCAGCAGGCGCGCGAACTGGGCTTCGATTTCCGCGGCAGGAGGACAGGACGGAGGCGCCACCCAGGTCAGGCCCAGCTCGGGCGCGAGCCGGTCGCTGGGCGGCTGGGCGCGAGCGCTGCGCGTCGCGCCGAGCGCGACCACGAGAGCGGCCGACGAAACGACGACCCGGCCGTGGGCCCAGCGGCGCGGTCGCTCTCGGCCTCGCAACACGCCAGCCCACGGCCTCCGCAGATGATTCTACCCGTCGCGGCCGGAGGCGCGCAACGAGGGCCGAAACGCGCGGCGACCCCTCCGCCTCAGAACTGATGCGCTTCCGTCGACTCCTCGAGCGCCAGCGTCGACGCGCGGCCGCCTGCGATGACCTCGGTCACCTGGTCGAAGTACCCGGTGCCGACCTCGCGCTGGTGCCGCGTCGCCGAGTACCCGTTCTCCTCCGCCGCGAACTCCGCTTGCTGGAGCTCGCTGTACGCTGCCATGCCGCGGTCCTTGTAGTTGCGGGCCAGCTCGAACATCGCGAAGTTTAGCGCGTGGAACCCCGCGAGCGTGACGAACTGGAATTTGTAGCCCATCGCCGCGAGCTCGCGCTGGAACTTGGCGATGGTCGCGTCGTCGAGGTTCTTCTTCCAGTTGAAGCTCGGCGAGCAGTTGTACGCGAGGAGCTTGCCCGGGAACTTGGCGTGGATACCCTCGGCGAAAGCGCGCGCCTGCGCGAGGTCGGGCGTGCTGGTCTCGCACCAGACCATGTCCGCGTACGGGGCGTAGGCCAGGCCGCGCGCGATCGCCGTCTCGACGCCGCTCTTCAGGCGGAAGAAGCCCTCGGGCGTGCGATCGCTACTCAGGATGAACGGCCGATCGCGCTCGTCGACGTCGCTCGTCAGGAGCTTTGCGCTGTCGGCGTCGGTACGCGCGACGAGGATGGTCGGCACGCCGCAGACGTCCGCGGCGAGGCGCGCGGCGACGAGCGTTCGGATGAACTGGCTGGTCGGCACCAGCACTTTGCCGCCCATGTGCCCGCATTTCTTCTCGCTCGCGAGCTGGTCCTCGAAGTGCACGCCGGCCGCGCCGGCCTCGATCATCGACTTCATCAGCTCGTAGGCGTTGAGCGGGCCGCCGAAGCCGGCCTCCGCGTCCGCGAGGATCGGCGCGAACCAGTGCACCCCGCTGCGCTTGCCCTCCGCGTGTTCGATCTGGTCGGCGCGCTGCAGCGCCGCGTTGATCTACGTACGACGGTCGGCACGCTGTTGACGGGATAGAGCGACTGATCGGGGTACATCTGCCCCGCCGTGTTCGCGTCGGCGGCGACCTGCCAGCCCGACAGGTAGATGGCCTTGAGCCCGGCGCGCGCCATCTGCACGGCCTGGTTGCCCGTCATCGCACCGAGGGCGGCGACGAGCGGCTCGGTGTGGAGCAGCTCCCACAGGCGCGCTGCCCCCATCTTCGCGAACGTGTACTCGATGGTCACCGATCCGCGCAGACGCTCTACGTCGGCCTTGGCGTACGGGCGGACGATTCCTTCGAACCGTCGAGCGGACAGGCGCTCTTCCGCGTGAGTCTCGAGCTTGATCGCAGCGGCGGTCGACATGACGGTGGCTCCGATTTCGATTCCGTTTCGAGAAGGTCGTATGCAGGAAGCGTGAGAAAGTCTTCGAACTGGGGCGTCGTCGAGAGGCGAACGAAAAGGTCGCGCGCCTGGGGAAAGCGGCCGCTCTGGAAGCGCGCGTCGCCGACCTCGCCGCGGATGCGCTGCATCTCCTCGTCGACCGCACGCGCGAAGCGATCGGTCGTGAGCGGCGCGGCGTCGACGGTCGCCTTGTGGTGTAACCACTGCCAGACCTGCGCGCGGGAGATCTCGGCCGTCGCTGCGTCTTCCATGAGGTGGTAGAGCGGCACGCACCCGTTCCCGCCGAGCCACGCCTCGATGTACTGGATGCCGACGCGCACGTTGTGGCGCAGCCCGGCGTCGGTCCGCGTGCCCTCGGGGACGCGGAGAAGGTCGTCGCGCGTGATGACCACGTCATCGCGGCGTACCGAAAGCTGATTGGGCGCCGGCATGTGCGCGTCGAAGACCTCTTTCGCGATCGGCACGAGCCCCGGGTGTGCGACCCACGTGCCGTCGTGCCCGGCCTTCACCTCGCGCAGCTTGTCGGCGCGCACTTTGTCGAGCGCGGCCTCGTTCGCCGCGGGATCACCCTTGATCGGGATCTGCGCGGCCATACCGCCCATCGCGTGGACGCCGCGCCGGTGGCAGGTCTTGATGAGCAGCGCGACGTACGCGGCGAGGAAGCCCTTGTCCATCGTGACTTGTGAGCGGTCGGGAAGGACGGCCGCGGGGTCGGTGCTCCGCTTCTTGATGAACGAGAAGATGTAATCCCAGCGCCCGCAGTTGAGCCCCGCGGAGTGCTCGCGAAGCTCCCAGAGGATACTCGTCCATCTCAAAGGCGGCCGGGAGCGTCTCGACCAGGCACGTGGCCTTGATCGTGCCGCGCGGAATGCCGAGCGCCGCCTGGGCGTGGAGAAAGACGTCGTTCCAGAGGCGGGCCTCCAGATGGCTCTCCATCTTCGGCAAGTAGAAGTACGGCCCCGTACCGCGGGCGACCTGCTCCTTCGCGTTGTGGAAGAAGAAGAGGCCGAAGTCGAAGAGGCCTCCGGGGACGGGCTTGCCGTCGACGGTCATGTGTCGCTCGACGAGATGCCACCCACGTGGCCGGACGAAGAGAACGGCCACCTGATCTTTGAGCGCGTATGGTTTTCCGTTCTCGGCGACGAAGGAGATGGTGCGCCGTACGGCGTCGCGCAGGTTCATCTGCCCCTGCACGAGGTTGTCCCAGGTCGGGCAGTTGGCGTCTTCGAAGTCGGCCATGAAGACGCTTGCGCCCGAGTTGAGGGCGTTGATGACCATCTTGCGGTCGGTGGGACCGGTGATCTCGACGCGTCGATCAGCCAGGTCCTTCGGCAGCGGCCCCACGGTCCAGTCGGACGCCCGGATCTTCGCCGTCTCGGGTAGGAAGTCGAACGTGGTGCGGGCGCGACGGCGCGCGAGCAGCTCCGGAACCCGCGGTCCGAACTTGCGCGCGAGGTCGGCGACGAAGGCGAGCGCGTCGCTCGTGAGGACGCCCTCGTAGCCGGCGCGCAGGGTGCCTGGTAGGGCGACGCCCGCAGGAGCGGAGAGCGGAAGAGTCGGGTCGCGGGGCATCACGTGCTTTACAATTGAGCACCGCGTCATAAGCGTCAAGGTGATGAAACCACGTGGCAAGTTGACCACGTTGAGAACTGTCAATGACAGCTTGTAAACATGTTAAGCTTGTCAATGCGTCATGACTGAGACCAAGCGAGAAGCGCCACGCCTGGGCGCCAAGGTGCGCGCGCTGCGCCGGCGCGAGAACCTGAGCCAGGTCCAAATGGCCGACAAGCTAGGCATTTCCGCCAGCTACCTGAACCTCATCGAGTCGAACCGGCGGCCCCTGCCGGCGCCTCTCCTCATCAAGGTCGCCCAGGCGTTCGGCCTCGAGCTCCACGCGTTCGCGGGCGACGAGGACGCTCGGGTCATCAATGACCTGCTCGAGGCGTTCGCCGATCCGGTGTTCGAGGCCTATCGGCTAACGTCGGGCGATCTGCGCGACCTCGCGGTCAACCACCCGGAGGTCGCGCGCGCCGTGCTCGCCCTCTACGGCTCGTTCAAGAGCCAGCGCGAGGCGAGCGACGAGCTGGCCTCGCGCCTTCAGGGGAGCGAGGGCGACGAGAGCGCAGGGATCGACCGCTCGCAGCTCCCTTCGGAGGAGGTGAACGAGCTCCTGCAGAAACACATGAACTACTTCCCCGAGCTCGAGGAGGGCGCCGAGGAGCTGTGGCGGCGCGCGCGCCTCGACACCGAAGAGCTGTACGCCGGGCTCATTCGCTGCCTGGACAAGCAGCTCGGGGTGCACGTGCGCATCGCGCGCGGCGGCGCCGAGCGTGGCATTTTGCGCCGCTACGACGCGGAAAAGAAGATCCTCACGCTGAGCGAGCTCCTCCCGACGCGGTCGCGCACCTTCCAGCTCGCGCACCAGGTGGCGCTCCTGACGCAGCACGCCCGCATCGACGCCATCGTGGCGGCGAACGACCTCACGACCGAGGAGTCGCGCGGCCTCGCGCGCGTGGCGCTCGCGAACTACTTCGCGGGCGCGGTCATCATGCCGTACGCGCCGTTTCTCGAGGCGTGCCGCGAGGAGCGCTACGACATCGACGTCATCGGCCGGCGCTTTCGCGTGGGCTTCGAGCAGGTGTGCCACCGCTTCACCTCGCTGCGGCGACCCGGGGCGGAGGGCGTCTCGTTTCACATGATCCGCATCGACGTCGCGGGGAACATCAGCAAGCGCTTCAGCGCGAGCGGCATCCGGTTCGCGCGATTCAGCGGCGCGTGCCCGCGGTGGAACATCTTCGCCGCGTTCATGACGCCGGGCCTCATTCGCATCCAGGTCTCACGCTTCCCCGACGGGACTACGTATTTCTGCCTGGCGCGGACCATCCACAAGGACTCCGGCGGTTACCACGCGCAGCAACCCGTGCTGGCCATCGGCCTGGGGTGCCGCGTCGAGCACGCGCGCGAGCTCGTCTACTCGGACGGCATCGATCTCGACAACGCGAACACGGCGACGCCCGTGGGCGTGACATGCCGCCTGTGCGAGCGCATCGACTGCGAGCAGCGCGCGTTTCCTTCCATTCGCCACCCGCTCCGCGTCGACGAGAACGTGCGCGGCGTCTCGCTGTACGCGCCGGTGCCGCTCCGCGTACTGCAGTGACGAGAGAGAGGTAAGGGCCCTCCACCCATGGGCAGAGGCCCATTCGCTCCGGGAGGAGCCACTTTCCCGACGGGAACGGTAAGCTCGTCGACTAGGCGGTGCTCGAGCCCAACCCCGGTCGTTCCTCGCCGAGAACGACGAGGCTCGCGGCGCCGACTTCGACGAAGTTACCCGCGCGCACGACCTGGCCCGCGCGACGGGCCCCGTTTGCGCCCTCGCCCGTGTCGAAGAGGATGCGCCATGCCTCCCCGAGCCAGGCCGGCTGCAGCGTGAAGGTCACGGGCGAGCGCTCGCCGTTGAGCAGGACGACGAACGAGCTGTCGCGCACGACGTCCCGGCCGGCGCACGCGGTCTCGACGGCGTCGCCGTCGAGTCGAAACGCGATCGCCGCGCGCGGCGGCTCGGCCCAGTCGGGCGCGGTCATCTCGGCGCCGTCGGGGCGGAGCCACAGGATGTCCTTGCCACGGCTGCCGTTGGCCGGCGCGCCCCGCAAAAAATCGTGACGCCGGAAAGCCGAGTGGCGCCTGCGAAGCTCCACGAGCGCGCGCGTCGCCTCCAGCATCGCGCGCGCGTTCTCGTCGAGGCGCCAATCGAGCCAGGTGAGCTCCGAATCGTGGCAGTATGCGTTGTTGTTTCCGCGCTGCGTACGCCACATCTCGTCGCCCATCTCGATCATCGGGACGCCCTGCGAGAGAAAGAGCGTGGCCAGCAGACTGCGGGCCGCCGTACGCCGCGTCGCGAGCACGCGCTCGTCGTGGGTATCGCCCTCGACGCCGAAGTTCTGGCTCCGGTTGTCGTCGAGGCCGTCGCGGTTCTCCTCGCCGTTCGCCTCGTTGTGCTTCCGCTCGTAGCTCACGAGATCGCGCAGCGTGAAGCCGTCGTGCGCGGTCACCAGGTTGATGCTCGCGTGCGGATGGCGGCCGTCGTCTGCGAAGAGATCGCTCGAGCCGGTGAGGCGATACCCGAGGTCGGCGATGGCCTTTCGCTCGCCACGCCAGAAGTCGCGCACGGTGTCGCGGAAGCGCCCGTTCCACTCGGTCCAGAGAATGGGAAAATTCCCGACCTGATAGCCGTCGCCGCCGAGGTCCCAGGGCTCGGCGATGAGCTTGATGCGCGAGAGCACCGGGTCCTGGTGGATGACGGCGAAGAACGCCGCGAGATGATCGACGTCGCCCCGGGTGCCGCGCGCCAGCGAGGGCGCCAGGTCGAACCGAAAGCCGTCGACGTGCATCTCGGTCACCCAGTAGCGCAGACTGTCGGTGACGAGCTTGAGCACCTGCGGGTGCGTGGCGTCCAGCGTGTTGCCGCAGCCGGTGTAGTCGAGATAGCGCCGCGGCTCCTCGGGGTCGACGCGGTAGTAGACGCTGTTGTCGATGCCGCGGAACATGACGGTGGGCCCGAGCTCGCCACCTTCGCACGTGTGGTTGTAGACGACGTCGAGGACCACCTCGAGTCCCGCCGTGTGCAGGCGCTTGACCATCTGCTTGAACTCGCGGACCGCGTCGCCGCCGCGCGTCGCGAAGTGACGCTCGGGCGCGAAGTAGGCCAGGGTGCTGTAGCCCCAGTAATTGGTCAGCCCGCGCGAGACGACCGCCGGCTCGTCGAGGTGCTCGTGCACCGGCATGAGGTCGACGGTCGTCACGCCGATGGAGCGCAGGTGCGCGATGGCGGCGTCGGACGCGACGCCCAGATACGTTCCCCGAAGCGCCTCGGGCACCTCGGGGTGCAGCTTGGTGAACCCGCGGACGTGAAGCTCGTAGAGCACGGTGTCGTGCCAGTGCACCAGCGGCGGCCGGTCGCCCGCCCAGTCGAACGAGCGGTCGATGACCACGGCCTTCGGCTTGCCGGCTGCGTCGTCGCGCGCGTCCCACGCGAGGTCGTCGAGCCCTCGGTCGCGCGGGTAGCCGTAGACCGGCGCGTGCCAGTCGATCGTCCCGTCGAGCGCGTGGGCATAGGGATCGACGAGGAGCTTGTTCGGGTTGAATCGATGGCCCTTGGCCGGCGAGAAGGGGCCGTGCACCCGCCAGCCGTAGCGCTGCCCGGGGCGGACGCCGCGCAGGTACACGTGCCAGACGTAGAGCGATCGCCAGGGCACCGGCACGCGCTGCTCGCGCCCCTGTTCGTCGAAGAGACACAGCTCGACGGCCGTCGCGTGCTCGCTGAAGAGCGCGAAGTTGACGCCCTCTCCGTCCCAGGAGGCGCCGAGCGGATGAAAGCTCCCGGGCTCGATCTGCAACGCGGGCATTGTGCCTTCTATCGCCCCGACGCGTCGACCAGCTTGCGAACGGCCTCGAGACGAGCCACGGCGGCCGGGTCGGCCTCCAGCGTCTCGATGGGGACGGGCAAACGCCACGTCCAGTTCTGAGAGCCCACCGTGGCCGGCGTGTTGATGCGATCGCGCAGGGCCAGGAGCTCCTGCACGAGAACGAGCGCAAGCTCGGATTTCGCGGCGTAGAGGTCGCCGAGGAGGGCGAGCGACCGCGACCCGTCATCCATCGATGGCACGAGCCCAGCGCGCGCGGAGATCGCCGCCCGGTCTGCCTCCGGCAGCTCGTCCCACCAGGCGGTGATGGGGGCCGTGTCGTGAGTGCTCCACGACGCGACGCTCGCCTCGGGGAACGCGCGCGGGTCGCGGAACTGGCCGTGATCGTCCTTCTCCCACGGCAAGACACGGTAGCCCGGCATGCCCATCTCGCGCAGAGCCTCGCGCACGAAGGGCGGAACGACGCCCAGGTCCTCGGCGATGGCGCGCGGAGGGTCCACGCCAGCGTCGCGCTGGATCTCGTCGAGCATCGCGGCCAGAACACGGCGCCCGCGGGCGGCCTGCGCGTCGGCGCCCTCGGGGTCGAACCGCCCCTGGCGCGCGCCCTCGCCCGGCTTCACCCATTGCCGGAAGTAGCCGACGACGTGGTCCAGCCGAAAGCGGTCGTAGAGGCGAGCGGCGTGCCGGGCGCGGGCGCGGATCCACGCGAGCCCGTCGTTCTCCATCGCCAGCCAGGCGTACGGCGGCAGGCCCCAGTCTTGGCCCTCGGCCGAGTACGCGTCGGGCGGCGCGCCGAGCGACAGATGCAGAGCGAACTGCGACGCGTGGGCCCAGACGTCGGCGCTCTCGGCGCAGACGACGAAGGGAAGGTCGCCCATCAGCTCCACGCCGAGCTGCCGCATGCGTTCCCGCGCGGCGTCCCACTGCTCGAGAGCCGTCCACTGCAAGTATGCGACCTCGAGCAAGCGCGCGCCGTGCTGCGAGCGCGCGTCGTCCAGGATGCGCGCGTCGCGATCACGCTCGCCCTCCGGCCACGTCGTCCATCCCCAGCCGCCGTGCGACTCGCGCAGCGCCGTGTAGAGGGTGAGATCGGCGAGCCACGCCTTCGAGTGCTCGACGAAGGCGGCGAAGCGCTTCGCGCGCGGGGTCTCGTGCGACCACTCGCTCGTTCGGAAGCGCTCGAACGCGGCGTGAAGGACACCCATCTTGAGGGTGCGCACGGCTTCGTAGCTCACGCGCGGCGCCGCGCGCACCTCGCCCAACGTGCGGCGCCCCGCCTCGCCGAGGGCCTCGTCGACGACCCGCGCGTCGAGGTCCTCGACGGCTTCGACGTCGATGTAGATGGGATCGAGCCCGAAGGCAGTCAGGGCGCCGTAGGGACTCGTTTCGCCGGCGGAGAGCTGATGCGGAGGCAGGAGCTGAAGCAGCCGCTGCCCGGCGTGCGCGATCCAGGCGGCGCAGAGCGGCAGATCGGTGATCTGTCCGATGCCCCAGTCGCGCTGGGTACGGATCGAAAAGAGCGGCAGGACGACTCCCGCTTTGCGGCGCATGAGGGGGTGACCGACGTTATGCGAGCCGCAAGCCAACGCAAGCTTGGATCGTGAGCCTGGGAGCGGCCTTGCTTCCGGAGCGCTCGAAGGCACCCAAGCCAAGCGTCGGTCCCGGGGTTACCAAGAGGAGTCCGCGGGGTATCTTCTAGTTTCGCGGTTCCGCACGTCCGAGAGTTCCGCCGTTTCGGCGTCCGCGAGGGTCCGTACGACATGCACCGGCAGCGCCCGCCTCCCTTGCCCCTCTTCGCGTTCGCGCTGCTCAGCCTCGCGCTTCACGTCGCGGCAGCGGGAGCGCTCGGACGTGCAGCGGCCAGGTCGGCGCCACCGCGCGCCTCGAGCGAGCACCCGCAAGCTACCCCGGCCCTCGCCGGCGACACGCTCGACGTCGAGCGAGACGAACCGGCCGACACGGACGAACCGGCCGAGCCGGGGGTGACCGAGTCAGCCGCGGTGGCCCACGCGGGCTCCGCGGCGGCGCACGGTCCGGGAGCAGGAGGGACGCCGCGCGTCCGCACGCGACCGAGCGCGCCCGCCACCGCGCCGGCGCCGGCCGCCCTCTTCGGAGCCGTCGGCGAGCGCTCGGCGGTGGACCTGGCCACGAGCTTCACGAGGGCTTTCCCGCAGGCGGCCAGCGCGGACCCAATCTGGCCGACCGTAGCGTTCGGCTCGGCGGGCGCCGCCGAAGTGTCGCTGCTCCTCGACGACGAGGGCCACCTGGTCGAGCACACGGTGTCGGGCTCCCCCTCCCTCGCCCTGCGTCGCAGCATCGAGCACACCATCGGGCTGCTCGGCGCACGCCCTTTCACGTCCCGCGGCAACGTGACCCGACTTCGCATCACGGCCCACGTTTCACGCAACGACGTGCACGACGGACTGCACGGCGACTTCTTCGCCCTGAGCGGCGGCAGCTTCACCGGGGACGTCGGCACGGCCTTCTTCGCGCTCCCCGCGCCTTCCGGCGGCGGGCGGCGAGTCGACGTGGAGCTCAAGCTTTTAGGCGGACCGTGACGGAACTTCTCCGCGTGCCGTCGTGTCCGATCGGTTGCGCATGGATGCTCGTGGCCTGGTCGTCGGGATTTCGCTGCTCGCGATGGCGACGGCGCATTGTGCGACGCCGCCGAAGCCCGAAGACGAGGCGGACGAAGGACCGATCGAGGAGGCCCAGCTCGATCTCACGGTCGACAGCGTAGACGTCATCCACGGCGCGCTGCGCCTCCGGGCGACCATGGTCGACGGAGCCGCCGACGTCTCGGTGACGCTCGGCGGAGACTGCGAGCGACGCGAGGCCGGCGGCGGTCTGTCGACGGCCTCGACCCTGACCTGGACGCTCGGCGACGGCGACCTCGCGGACGCCCTCGGATGCGGTCTCGCCGTCCGCGCGAACGTTCGCTCCGGCGGGCGCTACGTGAGCAAGCTCGCCCAGCTCGCGATCGCCGTGGAGGTCACCCGCTCGGCCGATGGGCCAGGCTCGGAGAGCTCGACGAAGGCCCCGTCCGCGCAAGACGACTCGCTGCCCGACATCCCGCCCCTCGAGCTGGCGCATTCGCTGCTGCTGCGTCAGATCGCTCTCGTGGGAGCGAGCCTCGTTCGAGGTCTCGCTCGAGGTCAACGGCGTCCGGCTCGAGCGCGAGGAGCAAGAGTGATCGGAGGTCACTTGCGCTCGAGGATCGTCAGCTCGTCACGCTGGAAGACGACGCCGTACTCGGCGGGTACGAGGGCCAGAACCTCCGGCGGAGGGCACCACATGAGCACGTAGTCGAATCGGGGCTCGGCTTGCCGCCAGAATTCGGCCCATCGATCGCGCCAGGCCGCGGCGCAGTCCGCCGTGGGCACGCCCTCGGAGCGGAGCGCGTCGCAGAATCCCCGCGGGCGACGCCATGGTGGGCGCGAATCCCTCGAGCACCAGGTGGTTGAACTGCACGGGGGGCGGCTCGCGATACATCACCGCGAAGCTGCGCGAGTGCGCGAAGAGCAGCGGCGCGCTCGTCAGCTTTTGCACGACGTAATATCCCCACGCGTGCAGCAGAGCGCGCGTGTTCTGGCTGGTGCCCTTGCTACGAAAGACGAGCGGCAAGAGGGTCGACCCCTCGGGGACAGCGCCGATACCGGCCGTGAAGCGGGCGAGATCCCGCTCGAGGCGCACGTAGTCGACGCCCATGCCCACGGCGTACGACGCAGCGCACGCGCCGAGCGCGACCAGCGCGCGCGGAGGCAGTCGTTCGGGCACGCGCACGAGCATGGCCATCCACAGAAAGGGGATGAACCGCGAGTTTACGTGGAACCAGTTCGTCGCCACGTACGGCGTGAACACGTAAAGCGCCCAGAGGGCGACGAACGCGAACGGACCGAAGAACGGGACGTCGTCGCGCCAGCGGTAAAGGGCCCAGAGCGCCAGCGCGATGCACGGCACGAGCGTCGCGATTTCCAGCCACGTGAAGCCGAAGAACCACTCGGCCACAGGTTGTAAAAGAGCTCCCACGCCGGGAGCACGCGCCCGAGCGACACGTAGCCGGACATGGCGCCCGCCGGCTCGGTGAAATGCACCCAGAGCGACGCGAAGGCGACTGCCGTGGACGGCAAGAGCGGAGACAACAGCGCCGCCGCCTGGCTCGACCTCTCTCGCCAGGTGCGGCGCGTGGCCACGTGTACGGCCGCGAGCAGGTGGACGATGAGCAGCGGGAACACGTGCGCGTACCAGGTGAGCACCGCCAGCACGGCGACGAGGGCGCCGCGGCCCAGCGTGGGCGCCCGGCGCTGCTCGTTGAGCAGGACGAGCAGCGCCAGGGCGAGCGGCACGCCGACGGCGAAATCGAGCATTCCGGCGGACACGAACCAGTTGTGCACCATGGGCCACTGGAAGAACGCGGCGACGATCATGCGACGCCGCCCGCCGAACGAGAGAGAAAACCGCGGGTACGCGAGCGCGCCGAGCGCCAGAACGAGGAGGACGAACAGGCGCGCGGCGACGTTCAGGCCGACGAGACGGCCGACGAAGAGAAGCCACGTGAAGAGCACCGAGTTGGTCTTGAAGAACCCATTGAAGACGAACTCGGGGTAGCGCTCCGGATGGAGGAGCACCGTGGTGGTCGCGAGGTGGTTGGGCAGATCCTGCAGGGGAGGAACGTCGGCCAGCACGAGTGGCCAGGCGCCCACGACGAAGAGGACGGCGCTGATGAGAAGCGCGATCTGCCTGTCGGTTGCCCGCGCGAGCCAAGCGACCTTCTGCATGCGTGAGAGGACGCTACGGCGCCTCCGGCGGGGGCAGGTCGCCGCCGCCGCGGACGTACTCGACCACCGCGCCGACGAGGGCCGCGTCCGCTTTCTGGCACGCGGCGGAGACGTCGCCCGTCATCGCGCCGCGGCACTCCTTGCCCCGCGCGGCGTGCGCTCGCTTCACCGCCTCGCTCGCGACGATGAGCGCCGTCTGCGTCTTGTCGCCGATGCGATGCCAGAGGACTCGGGCCGACCGCGGCTTGGGCGGGCGCGCACGGGTGACCATGTCGGCGTCGACCGCCATCGCGCAGGTGCCGTCCCAGCGAAGGACGTCGTAGCTACCGGCGGCGCTGCCGACCTGGATGCCGTTCTTCGGCACCCCGTGGAATCGCAGGGTGAGCACCTCCTCGTCGAACGCGAGCTCGTCGAGCTTGCCCTTCAGGTAGAGCCGCGTGAAAGGCGTGGCCTTGCCGAAGAGGGCAAGCGCTAGCTCCTGGTGCGGCTTGGAGCAAAGGCGATCGACGTAGCCGGACGGCGGCGTGCAGGACGCGGCCGACGCATCGGCGCACGCGCTCGGGATGGGCGGCGTCTCGCCCGCCCCCGGTGACCCCGGCGCGCCAGACGCTGCGGCGACCGGCTCGGAAGACCCGGCAGGGCTCGCGGCCTTCGACGGCTGCGACGAGGACTCGGAGCTTGGAGGCGTGGACACCGAGGGCGGCGGAGTGGAGCCGCCGCAGGCGCAGAGCCAGGAGAGGGCGAAGAGCGAGGGCCATACGAGCTGAGTGCGCACGGCGCAGGAGCGTACAACAGCCCGGGTCCCCGGCGAGCCTTGTTCCTCGGGTGCCGGGCTCGTAAGAAAAGGGCATCTGCCATGCCCACCAAGACCGACGCCGCCCTCGCCGAAGCCGAAGCCGCGCACGCCGACGACCCCGAGCGGGTGGAGCTCATCGCCCGCGCACGGCGCTTCAAGGCGAGCTGGATCGAGCTCGCCGAGGCTCTGACGCACGCCAAGCGCGGGGGGCGGTGGCGCGAATGGGGCTTCGATTCGTTCGAGGCCTACGCGCGAAGCGAGCTGCGACTGAAACAGGAGACGGTCGAGAAGCTGACGGGGTCGTATTCCTTTCTCCAGCGGCGAGCGCCCGCCGTGCTGGCGCGCGACGGCCTTCGCGACCCGGTTCCCAGCTACCACGCGGTGGACTTTCTTCGCCGCGCCGAGGCCCAGGAGGGCGCCCCGCGCGAAGCCGTGGAAGCGATCCGCCATCGCGTGCTCGAGGAAGCCGCCCCCCTCGCGGCCGTGTCGCGCGCTTACAAGGACGTGGTCTTCCCGGTCGACGAAGACACGCTGCGCTCGCGGGACGCAGCGGGGGTGAAGAACGTGGCGAAGCGGCTTCGCGAGCTGCTCGCCGAGACGCGCGCGGTGCCGCGAAAGCTCGCGGGCGAAGTGGCCGGCGCGCTCGACGAGCTCCTCGAGGCGCTCGAGGAGCGGGCGGCCGCGTAGTCTGTCACGGCGCGAGCGCGGCACACGCGTTGGGACCGCGAATACCGGGTGTTGCGCAAGGTGGCACGCGTGTTGGGACCGCAACGCTTCGCGTGTTGCGCAACGATTCGCAACGGGCGCAGACGCGCGGCAAACGGGTGGAAGCACCGATGTTTGGTGAGAGCCCACGCTGGCATGGGACTCGCTCAGAGCCCTCCTGGAGTCGAGTCGCGCTGAGGGACGGACTTTCAGCGAAGCCTCGACACGGAGCTCACATGAAACCCTGGATCCGATACGGATGGTCCTCCGCACTGACGATGGCTTGCCTGGCGTGCGGCACTTCCGGCGAGTCGACAACGCCCACCCCGGCGAGTGACGAGCTCGTCGATCGCACGATCGTTCACCTGAACCCCGACGGCACCGAACGCGTGGTAACGCTCAAGGTCTCGCAGAGACAGCAGCAGCAAGAGCTGGCCGAACGCCCGGCAGCGCTGGCGGCGAAGAGAGCCGGCGGCAACACGGTCGTCGCGGACATCATCTTGGACAACCAGTGCGTCGGCGCCGATTTGTGGGTCTTCGGCTCGTCGGATTGCAGCGCAAGCGCAGGCAAGACCGCCGAAGTATGCTTTTACGGCCAGGGCACCCAAGACATGTCCGCTCTTCCGTACTGCGCGCCGGGAGACAGCGGGGTCTGCTCCCCCGGCGGCACGTGGCTTGATAAGATCCGAAGTTACTGGCCGGGAACCGAGAACGGTTACATTCACGGAGTCGTGGGAGTCACCGGATTCGGAGGAGGGCGCGGCCAGGCCGGGAACGAGTCGTTCTCGGCGTACACGAGCTGCACGACGGCGGGTTACTGGGGTCAGCGCGACATCAACGTCAACTTGACGAACTGAAGGTCATTCGCGAGGAGCCGGCTGCGGCTTCACGACCGGTGCAGTCGGTCTCGCAATCCTCTTGCCCGAGCCAGAGGGGCTTTCGCCTTTCCGGCTCGGCGGCCGTCCTCTCCGGCTCCCCAAATGAGACTCACTCCGGGTTGACCGTCGGCGCGATCCGCATCATTCCATGCGGCCGTGACCTCCCTTCGGGCTCGCGGCGCCGTTGCGCCGTCCACGTTCCCAGCGGCCGCCGTTCTCGCCGTACTCGTCCTGGCGTCGTGCTCCGTCGATTCGATCCCCGGCGGCCTCCGTGCCACGCCGAGCGGCGCCGGTCCGGCCGTCGTGTTCGACCTCTTCGCGCATCCGCTGCCGGACATCCCGATGCCGAACGACGTCGCGACGTTCGCCGACCCGACGAGCCGCACCGGCCGCCGCATCGAGGCAAGCCTGGTCGCGCCGACGCAGATCGACAGCGTGGCGCGCGATCAGTTCGACGAGCTCGAGGGCTGGGGCACGTTCGCGCCGATCACGGTTCGCCTGGCGCGCGGACCCAACGTCGCCGCGCCCGCGCCCGCGATCGACCTCGGGGACCTGCAGGCGCGCATGCAGGGCAGCTGGGATACGCGCGACGATTCCGTGTACGTCGTGAACCTGACGACGGGGGTGCCGGTGTTGCTGGACGTCGGCAGCGGCAACTTCCCGCTCTCGGTCGTCGACCCCACGCAGTACCTCCCGAACGACCCGCGCGCGACGGAGCAGAACCTCGTCTTCGAGACCGCCGATGAAGCGACCGGCGCGTGCGCCGACGGCGTGTACCGGCCCTCGTGCGACACCGACTTCGACGGCGTGCTCGATCGACCGAACACGCTCGGAAGCACGAAGGGCATGCCCGGCGTCGACAACCTGATCACGTGGTACGAGCGGGAGAGCGACACCCTCGTCTTGCAGCCCCTCTTGCCGATGGACGAGAAGACCGAGTACGCCGTCGTCCTGACGGATCGGCTCAAGGGCCCGGACGGGCAGCCGGTGCGCTCACCGTTCCCGCAGGTGTATCACCCCCAGCAGGCTGCCTCGATCGCGCGCCTGAAGGCGCTCCTCGGCGATCCCGCCCGCAGCAACTACTACGGCGACGTCGCCGGTACGGGGCTCGATCACGTCGCGTTCGCGTGGACCTTCACCACCGAGCCGACGACCGAGGACATGCTGCTCCTGCGGGATGGCCTCTACGCCAAGGGGCCCTTCGCGCACCTCGCGACGGATTTTCCCGCGTCGGCCGCGCAGGTTTTTCCCATGGTCGGCGCCTTGGTCGACCCGAAGCAGGAAGACCCCCAGCTGGCTGAGCGACCCGACGTGCGCGCGCCTGAACCGCACTCCGTACGTGGTGCACTGGAGCGACGCGAAGGACGCGCTGAGCGCGGTCATCCAGTTCATCTTCCCGTCTTTCACGCAGGCGCAGCTCGACGCCCTCAACGCAGAGCTCGCGGAGGTCGACTACATCGTCATCGGCACGTTCGATTCGCCGTTTCTGATGGGTGACCCGCAATCGGCCGACCCGGACCTGCACTTCCGCCTGAACTATCGGACCGGCGAGGGAGACGTGCACCACGACGCGGTGCCGTTCATGCTCACCATTCCGAAGACGACCGCTCAGCACGGGCCGCCTTTTCCCGTCGCGTACTGGTACCACGGGACCGGCCTGGAAGATCTCGAGATGGTCGCGCACGCGGGGCTCTACGCGCGGCAAGGCATCGCGCTCGCGAGCTTCGACGCACCGGGGCACGGCCTCGCGCTGAGCAAGGGGCAGCGGATCGTGCTCGAGGCGCTCGTCAAGGGAGCGTGCCTGGGCCCCGGCGCCACCGCCATGGAGGCGAGTCGCGCGATCGATCTGAACGGCGACGGCGCGGGTGACTCGGGCGGTCTCGTGTGGAGCGCGCACATGCTGCATACGCGGGACGGAGTGCGGCAGACGGTCGTCGACGGCATGCAGCTGATACGCGTTCTCAAGAGCTTCGACGGCAAGACGCGCAGCGGACAGGACTACAACGGCGACGGCAATCCGAACGACGATCTGGCGGGCGACTTCAACGGCGACGGCATCGTCGATCTCGGCGGTCCCGCCGCGGCGTACTTCTCGTCGGGAGGGTCGTTCGGCGGGCTGGTCGCCCAGATGCACGGGGCCATCGATCCGTCGATCGTCGCGAGCGCGCCGGTGTCCGGAGCCGGCGGCATGGTGACCGTTGCGCTCAGGTCGAAGCTGACGCCGGCGCCGGTGCTCGAGCAGGTCATGGGGCCGCTCGTCGTCGCCCTGCCGTCGAGCGCCAGGCCCCCGCTCGCCAGCGGGCAGCAGACCCAGTGCACCGGCGACGAGCTCAGCGTGCGCTGGGTGGTCGACGACCTGAGGAACTCGCACGAGGTCGAGATCGCGTGCCTCGCGCCGACCGAGCTCGCGAGCGGAATGACCGTCGTCGTCACGAACGAGCGCTCGCAGGAGAGGCGGTGCGCGCGCACGGCCGGCGACGGGACCTTCCGCGTTGCCCTGCCGTCGACCGCGGACGACGCGGTCGACATCCAGGTCTACCGAATACCCGACGCCGTGGACGCGTACGGCAGCTCGTGCAACCCCGTTCCGGGCGCACCCCTCGGCCGACGCATTTCGACCTGGGAACAGAGCGCACCGTTCTATACGCCGGTCGCCATCGAGGGGCTCACGTGCCCGATCGACGCGGGCTGCGCGCAGTTCCGCGAGGCCTACTACCCCGTCGGCTCGCCGCTCGTCGCGCCGCAGACCGGCTACGGCCTCCCGAGGCAGACGCCCGACTTCCGCAGGCTCATGAACCTCGCGCAGGCGGCGCTCGACCCCGGCGACCCGATCAATTTCGCCAAGCTCTACGTCCTCGCCCCGCCGCAAGACCCCGACGGCCTGCCGATGCCGCCACGTCCGCTCCTCGACGTGCACACGGTGGGCGACCCGATCGTGCCCACGGGCATGGGCATGGCGTTCTCGCGCGCGGCGGGCGCGCTGCCGTTTCTGCCGCCGGCGGCGGCCGACGAGATGCCCGAGTACGCGGACTGGGCGACGCCGCAAGAGCTCTGGGACGAGTGGGGCGGGCGATCGCCCGACCAGGTGATGATCGACAGGTACGAGATCGAGGGACTGCCGCGCCTGGAGCGCACGCCGCTGCCGCCGGGTTGCGGCGTCAATTACCAGACGCCGGTCACGAAGACGTGCAGCTCCCCCCCTCCCAACGACGCGGCGACGTGCGCCCAGGTGGTCGCGGACGGCGACTACCTCGGCCAGAACACGCAGAACATCCTTCCGAATCACCCGAACCCGCCGCTCCGTCTCGCGCGCCTCGCCGCGCGCGCCAGCTCCACCGCGCAGCTCTCGTCGACATGGGCCCCGCGCATCCAGGGCGTGCCCTTCGCGGCGGACGGCAAGTGGCAACCGACCCAGGCGCTCCTGGGAATGCTCAACGCGTACCTGCAGCCGCTCGGGCAGCACGATTGGTCCATCGGCGACACGTGCCAGCTGTGGAACGGCACCACGTACATGGACAACCTGCTCGTGCGCTTCTTCTCCACGAGGGGCCAGGACCTCTACTTCCTCAGTCATGCGACGAGCCACGAGTGCCTGGCCACCGGCACCTGCCCCTTCTACGAGGGGCCTTGAGGGCGTTCTGTAGTAGGGTGCCGCCGTGCGCTACTACGTGACGGTCAATCCCGATCCTGGGGCGAAGCCCATCGTCGTCGATCTCGTGGAGCTGCCGAGCGGCGCGCTCGAGGCGCACCTCGACGGGCGCAAGATCGACGTCGACGTCGTCCCGCTGGGGGCGCAGCTGAGCGTCCGCGTCAACGGGCAGGTGGTCGACCTGACTACGGAGGGGTCCCCTCCCGAGATGGGCGCCGTGGCCAGCGGGCACCGCTCCTACGTGCGCGTCGAAAGCGAGCGGATGCGCTCGGCCGAGCGGGCGAAGAAGTCGGCGGTCGCCGGGGGCGAGAAAATCGTCAAGAGCCCCATGCCGGGCCGCGTCGTCAAGGTGCTCGTCTCGAAGGGCGATGTGGTCGAGGCCGGCCACGGGCTGGTGGTCCTCGAGGCGATGAAGATGGAAAACGAGGTCCGCGCGCGCGCGACCGCGACGGTCGCCGAGGTGCACGTCGCGCCGGGAACGACGGTCGAGGGCGGCGCCAAGCTCGTGACCTTCGCGTAAGGCGCTCCCCCTTCGGGCCCGCCCTTTTGGCCCGCCCCTTTTGGGGCCGGGGCCCCAAAAGACAAACCTAAAAACAAACCTAAAGACGAGCCTCGAGACTTTGCCCCCTTGCGGCGGCGCGGGCCAGACTACGATGGAGTCGATGCCCCGAATCGCCCGGCCCGGAGCGGATGAGCGCGCCGCCCTTGTCGCACGCCGAATCGAACAACCGAACGGCGCTCGTTCCCGGCCACCTCTCACAGCTCGGAGGCCGCCGACTCGACTCGCGACGTCGCGAACGAGGACTTCCTCTTTCACCTCTACCGAGGCAGCGAGCTGCTCCAGGAAAATCGCGTCCTCGAGGCGAAAGAGGAGCTCGAGTTCGCCCTCACGATGCAGCCGTTCGACCCGAAAGGGCAGGACCTGCTCGGCGCGGTCTACTTCCGTCTGGGTCTCTACCCGCGCGCGATCCGAGATCTACGAGGGCCTGAGCCTTCAGTTCCCCAGGGACGTGTCGATCAAGATCAACCTGGCGCTCTGTTACCTCAAGACCGGCCAACCCGAGCCGGCGCGCCGAACGCTACAGGACACGGTGCGGCTGAACCCCGAGCACAAGCGAGGCTGGGGGTATCTCGGGCTCGCGCTGCAGAAGCTCGGGGAGCTCGAGCAAGCGCAAATCGCGTTCGAACGGGGCGGGCACGCGCTGATGGCCAAGCGCCTGACCGAGCGAAAGCAGCGAGCCACGGTCCCCGCACCACAGGACGCTTCGGCCGAGATCGACGAGGGCGTTCGCAACGTCGCCGAAACGGCGTTTTCGGAGCTCGACGCCGGGGAGCTTCGCTTCGCGCTGGCGGAGCCGGGTACGCCCCAGACGGGGCCCTGGCACACGCTGGAGCTCGGTGACGCGAGCGGCAGGCCCAAGAGTCCCTACGCGAGGACCCTGCCGCCACCGTCGGTGCGCGAGGCGTCGCTCCTGCACGAGTCGCTGACCGTCCCGCCGCCCTCGCGGCCTCCCCTTCTCGCGGAGCCTCCTCTCCTCGTGCAGGCTTCCCCGGCGTCCGCCTCGACGCGACTGGTGCCGCCTCCCCTCGGGCAAGCCACCCCGCCGTCCCCTTCTTCGGGGGAGACCCCCGACGACCGCGGCCCGGGCCACGACGAGGTCGCGCAACCGCGAGCCGCGACCCCGTCGCTCCTCGTGTTGCCGCCCGGCCGGACCCTCGCCGTGCATGCGACGGGGGCCCTGCTGGCGCGAGCGACCGAAGAGCGCCCCGTCGCGGCGCGCCTCGACGCGCTGCGCGTCGTCTCCGGCACTGTGAGCACACGCGCGCTGCACCGGCGGACGCGCGAAAACGAGTCCGCCGAAGTGCTCGGCGGAATCGGAAGCCCGCTCGTCCGCATCGCCGGCAGCGCCGAGCTCGTGCTCGGGCCGCGGCCGGCGCACGAAGTAGCCGTCGTGACGCTCGACGACGAGCTCGCGTTTCTGCGCGAGGATGCCGTTCTCGCCTTCGAGCTGCGCCTCGCTTACGAGAGCGGGCGCCTCGCATCCGACGCGCCGGGCGACAGCGTGCGGTCCTCCGCGGAAACTGTGCACGTCGTGCAGCTTCGGGGCAGCGGGGCGGTAGCCCTCGAGCTCGCGCGCAAGCTGGCCAGCGTGCCCTGCTCGGCGGGACGCGCGCTCCTCGTCCGCCGCGAATGGATCGTCGGATGGATCGGGCGCCTGGTGCCGCGCGCGCTGCCGCCGTCCGATTCGCCGAGCGGGCAGCGCGGGCTGGTGGGTTTCTCCGGCGAGGGCGCAGTCCTCGTTTGCCCGGGGTAGAAGGTCCGGCGACCATGATGCCCCCGCCCACTCCGGCCAGGCCGCACCGGCGCACCCTCGCCGAGGACGCCGTGAACCTGCCCAATCTGCTCACGATGGGACGCATCGCGGCCATCCCGTTCTTCGTGTGGCTGCTCGACAAGCCCACGCCCGTGCGGGGCTTCTGGGCGTGCATCGTCTTCACGGCCGCGGCCATCACCGACGTGCTCGACGGCTATCTCGCGCGCAAGCTGGGGGTGGTCAGCGTTCTCGGCAAGTTCCTCGATCCGCTCGCCGACAAGTTGATCGTCATGGCCGCCCTGGTGTGGTTGGTACCGATGGGCAGGATCCCCGCCTGGGTCGTGGTACTCCTCTTGGCCCGCGAGATCAGCGTCACGGGCCTGCGCAGCGTCGCCGCCAGCGAGGGGGTGGTCATCAGCGCCGGGCACGAGGGCAAGACCAAGACGGCCCTGCAGATGATCGGCATCGTGGCGCTCGTGCTCGGCTATCCGTACCACCTCGCGTATCTCGGGCTCGACCTCGGCGTGATCGACATGGTCCGCGTCGGCCAGATGCTGGTGCTGGTCTCGCTGCTCTTCTCGTTCGCGAGCGCGGCCCAGTACGTTCGCCTCTTCGCTGCGGCCGTCGAGGCCAAGGACCGAAAGCAGCACGACGCGTCCACGTAACGGGGGCTGGCTTTTCGTCGCGTTTTCTGGAAAGTTCGCCCCTGCCCGATGCAAACCCGCCGCTCCGCCCTCCTGCTCGTATCCGCCTTGCTTTGCGCGCTGTCCCTCTCGGTGGTGGGCTGCAACGGCGAAGGCGAAGGCCAGCCCTGCGACCTGAACGCCGGAGGCACCCCCAGCGGCACGAACGATTGCCAATCGCCGCTCGTCTGCACGAAAGCGCCCAACCCGGCCACGGCCGACGGCTACCGGTGCTGCCCGTCGACGCTTTCGCAGGCGACGACCCCGGAGTGCACCGCGCCGACCAGCGCGTACTTCGACGCGAACCCGGCCCCGCCGGACGCCCCGGCGGAGACTGCAACGGATACGGGGCCTTCGGGTGACGCGAACGACGGCGCCGCGCCCGCCGACGGCGGCGCGGGCTGACCGCGACGATGCCCGCCGCGGAGCTCGTGCGAAACGCCCAGCAGGCGCTGCTGCTCGTCGTTGCCGTGTCGCTCCCAGTCTTGGGCGTTGCGGCGGTCGTAGGCCTCGTCGTCGCCGCGTTTCAGGCCGCCTCGCAGATTCAAGACCCGACCCTGGCGCACTTGCCACGGCTGCTCGTCGTCGTCGCCGCGCTGGCGCTGCTCGGGCCTTGGATGGGCCACGAAGTGGCGTCCTTCGCCACCCACGTGTTCGCGGCGCGTTGAGCGGCACGTTGACCACCTGAGCCCCGTCTGGTAGCTCCCACGCGATGAGTGAATCCTCACTCAGTTCGCGGCGGGGACGCAAGGGCTCCGCCGAACGCCCCACGCGCGGCGGGGACAAGCGCCAGCGCATCCTGGACGCCGCGGTCCGGGTGTTCGCGAAGAAGGGCTTCTACGCGACCCGGGTCAGCGAGGTCGCCAAGGCCGCCGGCGTGGCCGACGGGACCATCTACCTCTACTTCAAGTCCAAGGAGGAGCTCCTCGTCTCGCTTTTCGAGGACCGCGTCGAGCGGCTCCTCGCCTTCTTGCAGACCGAGCTTCCTTCCAGCGCGAGCGCTCCGGAGAAGCTCCGCAGGATCATCGAGCTGCAGCTCGGGTTGCTCGAAGGTGAGCGCGATCTCGCGGAGGTGATCACCGTCATCCTGAGGCAGTCGAGCAAGCTCATGAAAGAATACGCCGCCCCGAAGTTCACCGCGTACCTCGACGCCATCGCCCGCGTCGTGGCCGACGGACAGGCCGCCGGGGAGCTGCGAAGCGACGTATCGCCGCACCTGGCCGCCCGCGCGATCTTCGGTGCACTCGACGGAATCACGATGACGTGGGCGCTCGGCAAGGCGGACCGCGGAGGCCTGGTGCGCGCCTCCGGGCAGCTCGCGGAGCTCGTCCTACGCGGGCTGGCGCCGGCTCGAGTCACCCCCGGATGAAGCGCCTGCGCGAGCGCGCCGACGTCGTCGCCAGAGCGCGGCGCTTCTTCGATTCCCGCGGCTTCGTCGAGGTTCAGACTCCGGTGCTCGTGCCGTCTCCCGGGCTCGACGTCGAGCTCGACGCATTCGAAGTGGTCGGAGGGGACCGCGGCTCGCCCCGCTGGCTGATCACCTCGCCCGAGTACCAGATGAAGCGGCTCCTGGCCGACGGCTGGTCGCGTATCTACCAGATCGTCCCCTGCTTTCGCCGTGGAGAGCTCGGGGCACGCCACAACCCCGAGTTCACGATGCTCGAGTGGTACCGGACCAACGCGACGATGGCGGACGTCGTCGGCGACACCGAGCAGCTCATCGCCCACGTGACCGGCGGCGCCGTGCTCCTGGGGGAGCGCACGATTGACGTGAGGCCTCCGTTCGAGCGAATTACCGTGTGTGACGCGTTCGCGTCCTTCGCCGGCTGGTCGCGCGAGCGGACCCTCGAGGCCGCGGCGAACGACCCGGAGGCCTACTTCCGCGCGATGGTCGATCACGTCGAGCCGGCGCTGGAGCGCCTCGACCGCGGCGTCGTCCTCGCCGACTACCCGGCGAGTCAGGCCTCGCTGGCCCGCAGGAAGCCGGAAGACCCGCACCTGGCCGAACGCTTCGAGGTCTACGTCGCCGGCGTCGAGCTGTGCAACGGCTTCGGCGAGCTGACCGATCCGATCGAGCAGCGAGCGCGTTTCGAGCACGACCGGGCGGAGCGCCGCGCCCGGGGACTCCCGCAATATCCCGTCGACGAGCGGTTGCTCGCGGCGCTCGCGCGCGTGCCTCCCAGCGGTGGGAACGCGCTCGGCCTCGATCGCCTGGTCGCGCTCGTCTGCGGGACCACCGCGATCGCCGACGTGATGGCTTTCGCGGCCGACGAGCTCTGAGCGGCGCGTCAGGGGTGCGCGTCGTACGGCCGCACGCGACCCGTGGCCAGGCCAACCGCCTCTCCGAGCGCGGGCAAGACGAGCTGCTCCACGGCGCGCTTGACCTCGGCCAAGCGCCCCGTCAGCGCGAATACGAGGCAGCGGTTGTAGACGCCCGCGGTCGCGCGCGACAGCATCGCCCGGACCTCCAGCTCGAAGTCGTCGCGAAGCAGGCGGCGGTATGCCTCGCCGAAGCCCTCGATCCGACGATCGACGAATGCGTTGATCGTCTCGCACGTATGGTCGCGCGGACCGAAGCCCGTCCCGCCGATCATCACGATGGCGTCCGCCTCGTTGTCGTTGGACACGTTGGACACGAGCTGCTCGATGTACGTCGCCTCCCCTTGGGCGACGACGCTACGAACGACCACGGTGCCCGAGGCGCGCAGGAGGTCGCCGATCTCCTTGGCGATCTCCTCGAGGGTCTTGCTGCGCCCGTGGCTCACGACCGCGACCAGCACGCGCGGGGACTCTTGGGCCTGGCTCATCGCGGCGATTCCATCACGCCTCGTGGGCGACGTCGATGCCGACCGCCCGCATGAGCCGAAGAGCGTTCGAGCTTTGAACGATCCCCGGCCGCAGGATGAAATCGAAGGTCATGGTCTCGCCGACGACCTGCTCCTCGAAATGCACGTTCTCTATGCGTCCCGACAGGTCGTGGTCCAGCGAGGTGATGCCGAGGTCGTGCGTCGACACGGCGCCCATGGCACCGGCCGCGAGGAGCTCCCGAACGACGGCATGCGCTCCGATGACCCGTTCGCGCGAATTGGTGCCGTGGAGGATCTCGTCGAGCAGAAACAGCGTGGCCAGCCCGGTGCCGCCCGCATCGTGCGCCAGGTCGATCACCCGCTTGAGGCGCCGCAGCTCGGCGTAGAAATGCGAGACGCCCTGCTCCAGCGAGTCCGCCACGCGCATGCTGGTCCCGACTCGAGCGGGCCCGATGCGGAGCGAGCGGGCGCAAACCGGGGCTCCCGCGAAGGCCAGCACGGCGTTCACGCCGAGCGCCCGAAGCAGCGTGCTCTTGCCGGACATGTTCGAGCCGGTCACGACGAGCGCGCGCCCCCTCGACGGAAGCGAGACGTCGTTGCCCACGCGCAGCTTGTCGGGCAAGAGCGGATGCCCCAGCGAGCGCGCCTCGAGCATCGGCTCGGGCGCAAGCTCCGGCCAGGCAAAGTCGGGGTGTTCGAACGCGAACGCAGCCAGACTGGCGAGCGCCTCGAGCTCGTTGAGGGTCTCGAGCCAGCCGCGCAGGTGTCGCCCGGCGCGCGCGCGCCACCGCCCGAGCGCGACCGCGCATTGCACGTCCCAGAAGAGAAACGGGCCAATCAGAAAGCGAAATACCTCGTTGCGGCGCGCGTCGACGAAGCCCACGACGCGCGCGAGCGCCGCCATCTCTTCGCTGGCGGAGCGATGTCCCGAGGTGAGCCTCTCCCGCAACGCGACGAGCAGCGGCGCCTCGAAGGGCTCGCTCTCGATGGCCGCGATCATCTCTCGCCAGCGCGTAGCCGACGACTCGCGCTCCGAGACGGCGGAAAGCATGGGGTTCTGGCGCGTACCGGCGAAGATGCCGAGCCCGATCTCGACGGTCACGAGCAGCGTCACGAGCCCGGTCGTCATGTGCGCGAACTGCCCAAAAGCGACGACGGCCGCCGCCGTCGCGGGGAGGAGCCATGCGACGAGCGCCAGAAGGGCCGGAGGGTGGCCCTGCTCCTCGGCCCAGGAGAGCAACGGCGAGACTTGCGGTTTGTCGTCGGCGAGCACACCCGCGGCGGTGGCCAGCGCCTCTCGGAACGCGGTGCGCGACGCGAGGTCGCGGACGGCTCGCTGGCGCGCGAGGACGTCGTCGGGCCACACGCCTGGGCTCTCGCGCGAAAGCAGACCGGCCAACGTCTCCTCGCCGCCCGCCGTCTCGGTCGCGTCCACGAGCTGCATCAATGACGCATGGCCGAAGACGTCGAGATCGCCGGAGAACGGGTGATCGGGCGAACGGAAACGCTCGCTGCGGGTCGGCAGCTTGTCCCATGCCTGGTCCAGTCGAGCGAGGCCGCGCTCGTGGAAGCGCAGGGCCGCCGATGCCCGCTCGCGTGCGTCGATCACGCGAGCGTGAAGGAGGACGAGCGCCACGAAAGCCGCCGCGACGCCGGCGAGAGCCGCCCAGCCCGGCAAGCCGAGCTTCCACCAGACCAGCCCGAGGAGCAGCCCCAACGCCGCCGCCGCCAGCGTGAGGCGAGCGGTGCCGATGGCGCGCGATCGGGCCTCGAGCGCGATGAGCTCGCGGCTGCCCGTCTCGCGCCCCCTTTGGTAGGTCAGCCGTGCGTCCACCAGCCCTCGTTACGGCGCTTCGCTCGAGTCCATGCCGAGCTCGTGGAAGAGGAACGCCATCTCGTCTGTTAGCTCGTCGACGAGCTTGGCAACAGGTTTGCCGGCCCCGTGCCCGGCGCGCGACTCCACGCGAAGGAGCACCGGCCGCTCCGGGTCGCTCTGGGCGGCCTGGAGGCGAGCCGCCATTTTGCGCGCGTGCATGGGGTCGACCCGCGAGTCGCTTTCGGCCGTCGCCACGAGGACCGAGGGGTAGCGCACCCCATCGCGTACGTGATGGTACGGCGAATACGGGTAAATCCAGGCGAATGCGGCGGCGTCGTCCGGGTCGCCGTACTCGGGGATCCAGAGCCGTCCGATGCGGAAGCGGTGGTAGCGCAACATGTCCGTCAGCGGCACCAGACAAAGGGCGGTGCGGAAGAGCTCCGGTCGTTGCGTGAGCGCCGCCGCCACCAGGAGCCCTCCATTGGAGCCCCCGACCACGCCGAGTCGCGCCGGGCGGGTGACGCGGGCGCGCACGAGCTCCTCGGCGCACGCGTACAGGTCGTCGAAGACGTTTTGCTTCGAGGCCAGCATGCCGGCGCGGTGCCAGTCTTCGCCGAACTCGCCACCCCCACGTAGCAGCGCGACGACCCATACGCCCCCGCGCTCGACGGTGAGGAGCGCGCGAGCGCTGAACGCCGGCGTTTGGGCGATGTTGAAGCCGCCATACCCGTAAATGACCGTCGGACGATTGCCGTCGCGCGGCGTACCCTGCTGCTCCACGACGAACATCGGCACGCGCGTGCCGTCCTTGCTCGTCGCATAGAGCATCGAGACACGCACGTCGGGCACGTCGATCGACCCGCCGACGTTGTCCCACTCGGCGGCGCTGCCCGCACCCGGGTCGACCCGCAGCACTCGCCACGGCAACGCGAACGAGGTGAACGCGATAAAGGCGTCTTCGGCGTCGTGCGCCCCCGCGACGCCTGCCGAGCCCAGCGCCGGAAGCGCGACGGAGCCCCGCTTGCTTCCGTCGTGGCCGAAGCGCTCGATGCGGGCGCTGGCTTCGTGCAAATAGGCGGCGAGGAGCGTGCGATCGCCTCCGGCCCCCGCGCCGACCACGGCCACGTCGACGAGGACTTCAGCTTCGCGCTCCGGCAGGATCTCGCGCCAGGCCGTGCGTTGCGGCGCGCGGTAGTCGATCGCAAAGAGGCGGTAGCGCGGAGCGCCCTCGTTCGTCAAAACGTAGAGCGTGTCGTCGAGCGGGGTCGGCTCGTAGAGCGCCTCGACACCCGCGGCGATCGCGGTCCACGGGCCGTCCGGCGCGGCCCGATCCCGAAGCCATAGCTCGCTCTTGTGCCAGCCCATGTGCACTCGAACGACGAGCCATCGTCCGTCCGGTGAGGCCGCGACCGCCGGGACGTCCAGCTTGTCCCGCCCCTCTCCGAAGACGGGCTCGTCTCGAGCCGGATCGTCTCCGATGCGGTGGCGAAAGACGCGGCAGTGGTACTTCTCGTCGCCGAGCGGCACCGATCCCGGCTCGGGGTAGCGTGTGTAGAAGAAGGCGTCTCCGTCCGGAAGCCACGCCACGGTCGCGTGACGCGTATGGGGAATGCGGTCGGGCAGGTCCTCGCCCGTTTCCACGTCGCGTATGCGCAGCGTGCTCTGCTCGGTCCCGCCCTCGCTCAGCCCCCAGGCGACCCGGGCACCGTCGGGCGAGGGAGACCACCAGTCGAATCGCCGTCGTGCGGTCGGCCGACAACGGCGCCGGATCGACGAGCACCCGGTCGGCGCCGTCGGCCCCGTCTCGCACGTAGAGCACCGCCTGCTCCTGATCGGCCTCGCGACGGACGTGGAAGTACCGGCGAGTCCCATGCCGCGTCGCTCTCGACGCGGGCGCCCCCGCGTAGCCCGCCGACAAGAGCTCGCGGATGCGCGCCTTCAGCTCGTCGCGGCGGGGCATTCGCGAAAGCCAGGCCCGCGTCTGCTGGTTCTGCGCGTCGTCCCACGCGCGCACCGCAGGCGAATCGCCGTCCTCGAGCCAGCGGTACGGGTCGGCTACGGCGAGCCCGTGCAAGACCTCGATCAAGTCGTCTCTTCGCGTATTCAAGTATCCCGAGGATCACAAGAACCGCGCTGTATGGGAAGAGCGGAACGCAAGCGGAACGCAAACGGAGCAAACGGAGCGCCCCTCGCGAAGTCGAGCTCCGTGACTCCTTCTGGCGTTTTGCGCTATGTGATGCCCGGCGATGCGCCCTCTCGTGCTCCTCTCGAACGACGACGGACACGCGAGTCCGGGCATCCGCGCCATGCGGGACGCCCTTTCCGCGGTCGCCGACGTGGTCGTGCTGGCGCCCGAGACCGAGCAGAGCGCGTCGAGCCATGCGCTGAGCCTGCACCGACCCCTGCGGCTCCGCACGGTCGAGGCCAGCGTCTTCGCGCTCGACGGCACACCCGCTGACTGCGTGTACGTCGCGCTCCACGCGGGCACGCGCGTGCTGGCGCGCAGGCCCGACCTGATCGTCTCGGGGATCGATCACGGGATGAACCTGGGACAGGACGCGTTCTACTCGGGGACTGTCGCCGCGGCGCGAGAGGGAGCGCTACGGGGCATCCCGGCCGTGGCCTCGAGCGCGCACCCCTCCGTCGACCTGTTGGTCGTAGCTCGGCTCACCTCGCGAATCGCTCTGGAGCTGCTGGCTGCATCGCCGGCGCGCGGCGGGCTCCTGAACCTCAACGTACCTCCGCGGTGGAACGGAGGCGTTCGGGCGACACGCCTGGGGGCGCGCATCTACGAGGAGGTGGTCGATTTTCGGCGTGATCCACGCGGGCGCGAGTACCTGTGGATCGGCGGTCCGTCCGTTCGGCACGAGCGGGACGAGGGATTGGATACGGACGCATACGACGACGGCTTCGCATCGATAACGCCCTTGTTGCTCGACCTGACGAGCAACTCGGACCAAGCCTTGGTCGACTCCGTCGTGCGGCGAATCGTCTAGAGGACGTGGAAAGGATTGGCGAAGATGGCGACCACCAAGCGACGTTCGGGCAAACGAGAGATCGCCAAGACTCGACCGCAATCCAAGCCGTCGACGCGCAAGGCCCAGCGAACGCCCGCCCCCCCGCCGAACCCGAGGCCGCTGCTGACGGTCGCCCGGCCGGTCGCGAGCTTCGACTTCTGTCGATCGCTCATCCGGGACGTGCCTGACTTTCCGAAGCCGGGCATCCTCTTCAAGGACATCACGCCGCTGCTCGCGAGCCCCCGAGCGCTGCACATCGTGCTCGACGGGATCGCCGAGCGCTTCATCGGGGAGCACGTCGACGCGATTGTCGGAATCGAGGCGCGCGGTTTCATTTTCGGCGGCGCGCTCGCTGCGCGGCTCAACGCGAGCTTCGTTCCGGTGCGCAAGCCTGGCAAGCTGCCCGCAGCCGTCGACCGCGTCGAGATTACGACCGAGTACAGCCACGACGCTCTCGAGATGCACAAGGGCAGCCTTCGCGAAGAAGCGCGCGTCGTCGTCGTCGACGACGTCCTCGCCACGGGCGGTACGGCGCGCGCTGCCGCGGAGCTCGTCAACCGGCAAGGCGCCTACGTGATCGGTCATGCATTCGTCGTCGAGCTCTCGTTCCTCGGCGGGCGCGAGCGGCTGCTCCCGGTGCGCGTCGAGAGCTGCATGGTGTACTGAGGCTCACCCCTGCTCGCGTTTCCAGCGTCCCAGCATGGCGCCGACGAGAGAGAGCAGCGCCCTCAGGCGTTCGCCGATACCGCGGGCCGAGCTGCGAAGGGTCGCCATCGCCGTCCCAATCGTCCGCAGCGCCGGAGTGTACGGGTACCACCACAGCTCGCGCTTGGCTCGGCTGGCGTCGACGAGAACGAAGCGCGGGCGGGTGAGCATGTCGAGTGCCAGCGGCGAGCTGGTGATCCCCCAGCCGGTCTCGCCGTGGCCACTCCACGGAGCCGCCGGTATGGCGCCGGTGAAGGCGTGGTTGTTTATCGTCACGACTCCCGCGCGCAGTTGCTTCGCGAGCGCGCGCGCGGCCCGGATGTCGCGCGTCCACAGACTCGCCGTCAGGCCGTAACGGGAGCCGTTCGCGCGCGCGATCGCCTCTTCCGGACCGTCGACGACCGCGATGGGCAGCACCGGACCGAAGGTCTCGTCGCGCATGAGGGCCGCGTCGTCGGATTCGACGCGCACGACCGTGGGCGGATAATCGCCGCCGCCAGCCTGGCCAGCGTCGGCGGCGCCTCCGGCGAGCACGCGAGCGCCGGCGGCTTTGGCTTCGTCCACATGGCGCGCCACGATCGCTCGCTGCGCAGCCGTGGCGAGGGGGCCAATGTCGATCCCGGGTCGCAGAGACGCGACCACCTCGCACGCACGCTTGATGAACTCCTCGCCGACGCGCCGATCGACGTAGACGCGTTCGACGGACGCGCAGTTCTGCCCGGCGTTCATCATCGCGCCCCAGACGATGCCGTTCGCCGCGCGCTCGAGATCGGCGTCGGCGAAGACAATCGCCGCGTCCTTGCCGCCGAGCTCCAGCGAGCAAGGCACGAGCCGCTCCGCGCACGCGTGCGCGACCTTGCGGCCGGTAGCCACGCTTCCCGTGAACACGATCAAATCCACGTCGGCGGCGCAGAGGGCCTCGCCCACCTCTCGCGCTCCCTGCACCAGACCGAGCAGCCCGTCGGGCACGAGGCCGGCGAAGAGCTCCGCCACGAGCGCGCCGGATCGGGGCGTCACCTCGCTCGGCTTGAAGACGACGCCGTTCCCCGCGAGAAGCGCCGGCACGAGGGTGCGCAGCGGCAACGCGACAGGAAAGTTCCACGGCATGATGACGCCCACGACGCCGCGCGCTTCGCGAAAGAGGGTCCCCGATTTTCGCGGGTAGGTGACCGCGTCGATGTCGACCTCGGTCGGCTCGAGCAGCTCCTCAATCGCACGCATCCAATACACGACGAGGTCCGCCGACGGGAGCACCTCGCCTAGGAGGGACTCGGCGTCCGGCTTGCCCACCTCCTGGCGAATGCAATCGGCGATTTCCTGGGCGCAATCGAGGACACGGTTCTTCAAGGGCGCGATGCGCTGCGCGCGCACAGCGGGGCCGAGCGCCGCCCAGGCGGGTTGCGCCTGCCGGGACCGCGCGACCACCGCCGCCACCGCGCCCGCGGGCGTCGTCTCCGGCTTCGGGTTCATCGCCACGCCTTTCTCCCTTAGCCGAGGAGGCGCCGTCGGCGCGAGTCCATACCGCGTTCGACGCCGCGCGCGCCGGAACCGCTCTACCGGGAGCTGCCCTCTCCCGCACCCTCGCCGAGGGTTGCACGCAGACGCGCGATATTCGCCGCCGGCGCACCGAGCTCCGCGGCATGATCGAGCGCGCCGGCTGCCTCCCGGGTTCTTCCGAGCTTGGCGAGCGCCCAGGCTCTCCCGAGCTCCGCCGGCGCAAAGCGGGGACGCCTCGCGAGCACCTCGGTGTACGCCCCCAACGCAGCGCGTGCATCGCCGCGCAGAACGCCGACGGTGGCAAGTCCGACCCAGTTTTCGGCCGCGCGCGGGTCGGCGGCAGCGCCGGCGCGGTATGCCTCCTCGGCAGCATCCAGGTCGCCCAGGTGAACGCGCACGAGCCCGAGGGCGTGCCAGGTCTCGGCGTCGTTCGCTCCGCGCCGCACCGCTTCTTCGAGGCGCGGCCTGGCTTGCTCAGCCTCGCCCCAGTGCGCGCATCGCATGCCCCCCTCCCGCGGCCCCTCGGGTGACACCGGAGCGACGCGCGCGGCCTCGTCGTATTCGGCGAGCGCCTCTTCGTACTGATGCACGAGCTCGAGAGCGTGGCCGAGCTCGATATGGGCAGTCGGATCCGCCGGACCCAGCCGCCGAGCGAGCTCCTCGCTCTCGGCGCGCGCGCCCGGCAAGTCGCCGGTGAACCCGAGCAGACGGACGAGCAAGCGCCGCGCAGCCACGTCCTCGGGGTGGGCGCGCAGCGCGCGGCGAAGCTCGCCCACGGCTTGCTCTTCGCGGTGCTCGCGCACCAGCGCCTGCGCGCGAACCGTCGGAGCTACCGCGCATCCCGCACACGCCGTGCAAAGGGCGAGCGCGGCCAGGCTGGAAAGCGTGGTATGCCGCGAAAACCGGCACCCGCGGAGACCACCGTGGGCCACCAGGGGCATTCGGAGGCGAGCAGCATGGCACATCTGCAGGACATCAAGACGATCGGCATCCTCGGCGCGGGTCAGATGGGCGCCGGGATCGCGCAAGTGGCCGCCGCGAGCGGTCTCGGCGTCGTTCTCGTGGACTCTTCGCTCGAGCTGGCGCGGGCGGGCAAGGAGCGGATCGCGGCGGTCCTCGGAAAACAGGTCGACAAGGGGAAGATGACGGCCGAGGCGCGCACGACGCTCCTCGCAGCCATCGAGCCCGCGGCCGGGCCCGAGAGCTTCGTCCGCTGCGACTTCGTGATCGAAGCCGCAACCGAGAACCTCGAGCTGAAGCTCGCGCTCTTGCGGAAGTGCGACGCCGCCCTGCCTGCAGGCAAATGGCTCGCGAGCAACACATCTTCCATTTCGCTGACGAAGCTCGCCGCCGTCACCTCCCGACCCGACCGTGTCATCGGCATGCATTTCATGAATCCCCCGCCGCTCATGAAGCTCGTCGAGATCGTGCGCGCCGTGCAGACGAGCGATGAGACCTACCAACTCACCGTCGAGCTCGCGGAACGAATGGGCAAGAAGACCACCACGAGCCGCGACGCGCCCGGGTTCCTGGTCAACCGCATCCTCGTTCCCATGCTCTGCGAGGCGTGCTTCGCGCTGCAGGAGAGCGTCGGCTCGCCCGAGGACATCGACACCGGCGCAAAGCTCGGTCTAAACCACCCGATGGGACCTCTCGAGCTCAGCGACCTGATCGGGCTCGACACCGTGCTCGCAATCGCCGACGTCTTGCACCGCGAGACCGGCGACGACAAGTACCGAGCGCCGACCCTGCTACGCAACCTCGTGGCGGCTGGTTGGCTGGGGCGCAAGACTCGACGCGGCTTCTACACGTACGACCCGCAGGGTAACCGGACCGGAGGATCGACATGAGCACCATTCTCGTCGACCGTGACGGACACGTCGTCACCATCACCCTGAATCGCCCGGACAAGCTCAATGCGCTCAACGAAGAGCTGCTCACGGAGCTCGCGCGCGCGCTGCGCGACCTGAGCCGCGATGCCGGGGTGCGGTGTGCGATTCTGACGGGAGCCGGCAAGGCGTTCGCGGCGGGGGCCGACATCGCCGCCATGAGCGAGATGACCGCCGTTCAGGCCAAGCTCTTCGCCGATCTCGGACACCGGGTCGGGCGCGCGCTCGAGGCGGCGCACTTCCCCGCGATCGCTGCGGTCAACGGCTTCGCGCTCGGCGGCGGCTGCGAGCTGGCCCTGGCTTGCGACTTCATCTACGCGAGCGACAAGGCGACCCTCGGGCAACCCGAGGTCAACCTCGGAGTCCTCCCGGGGTTCGGCGGCACGCAACTTCTGTCGCGCCGCGTCGGCGCCGCGCGAGCACGCGAGCTGTGCATGACCGGCGACTCGATCGGCGCGGCAGAGGCCCTGCGCATCGGGCTGGTGAACGCCGTCGTCCCGCACGGGGAGCTCCTGCAACGCGTGCGCGAGGTGGCGACGAAAATCGCGAGCAAGGGCCCGCTGGCCGTCGCCGGTATCAAGCGGGTGGTCATACGCGGCGCGGACGTTCCCCTGGCGACCGCCAACGAGCTCGAGTCGACGGCCTTCGCGGCGCTGTTCGGTACCCAGGACCAGCGAGAGGGAATGCGCGCCTTCCTCGAGAAGAGAACGCCGAAGTTCGAGGGACGCTAGCGGCGAGTCAGAAGGTCTTGTACGCAGCGACGATCGTGCCGAGCGTAGCGGCGCAGCAAGCCAACACGGCAGCCGCGACGAAAGCCCAATGCGCCGTGCGCCGAAAGAGCAGGCGTGACGCGCCGTCGGCGCGCGTGGCCGCCGCGTACGCCAGGCCGCCCGCCCACGAGAGCAGAATGGCTCCGAAGGCGAGGTGCTCTTTGCGTTCGAAGAGGTACCCCAGGGCCGGTGCGTGCGTGAAAATGCCCTGCCTGAGCGTGTCCCGGTACGCACCATAAAGGCTGATCCCCAGGGCGCCCACGAGCGTGACCATCGCCACGGCGAGGGCGACCGAGAGATGCGCACGGCGTGACGGGTGCTTGAGGAGAATCGCGGGGTGCACGAGGGCAACGGCCGCGAGCCAGCCGAGGTGGCCGTGCACGTGCTCGACGATGCGCAGCGGTTCGAGTGCGGCCATGAACGCGAGGGCCAAGATAGGCCCGAGTGCCGAGGGGCAATCTAGGCCAGAGCGCCGAGAGGGAGAGAATGGTATTTTTTCCGGGTGCGAAGGTCGACCGTTCTCGTTGGCGCTTGCGTTTGCGCAATTGCGCCGAGCGTAGTCGGACCGCTCGCGCCGTCGGCCCGGGCCGAGGAACAGGTGGCGGAGCCCCCGCGGGTAGCCATGACGTGCGATCGCGTCGACTCGCCCGGACGGGTGCGCTGCGAGGTCGAGGCGCGGGTCGGTCCAGGCCAGTCCATCGCGTGGGGCGACATGGTTCTCGTCGGTACCCCTCCCTTCGTCAGCGCCCTTCGGGGCCGGATCGGGCCGCACGACGCGACCGTCCGCGACCCCGAGTACTGGAGCTGGGCGCTGGCCGTCGTCACGCGCGAGCGCGGCAGCGGTGACGTCGAAGCGCGCCTGCGCCTGGTCGTATGCGCGGAGGGCCACTGCGCTCCTCGGGTCGTGGGGGTCCTCGGCCATGTCGTCGCGGGTCGGTAGGGCCTCGGCCCGCGCGCGCCCGACGCAGCCGAGAACTTGCCCATCACCCTCGCCACATTGTGAGAATGAGCCCGCGATGCACCTGCCCGGCCGCCTTCGCTACACGACTCTCGGCGACCTGCTCGGCGCCCTGCATCGCGCCCGTGCCACCGGCACGCTCGAGATGGTCGAGGACCGCGGGCGCGTGCACCGGGTGCACCTCTCGCAGGGTCTCGTCGTTGCCGCGGAGATCGACGGTGCCAGCGCCTCCCTCGCCGAGATCCTGCGTGGCGACCGAGCCGCCGACGACGACGTCTTGCGTCGCTCGCTCCTGCGCGCGATGACCTCGCGGCGCCTGCATGGCGAGGTGCTCGTAAACGAGTTTCACGTGTCGCCGTCGGTCATCGGGAATGCGCTGCGGCGGCAGCTGCTCGGGCGCCTGGCCGCGATCGAGCAGGTCGCAGACGCCCGCATCTCGTTCCGCGTCGCCGTGCGTCCGCCGCGAGGCACGCTCCACCAGGACCCGCTCGAGGCCCGGGAATTTCTCCACGGTAAGCGTCGGGCGCGCACACTCCGTCCCGCCCCGGCGTCGACCTCCGAGAGCGCGTGGCAGCTCCTCGGGCTCGCGCCCGGCGCCGACGCCCTCAGCATCAAGCGCGCCTATCGCCGCCTCGCGCGCACGGTTCATCCGGACCTTCACCCGGACGCCACGCTCGAAGAGCGCCGAGAGCTCGCCGCCCGGTTCTCCGAGATCACCGAGGCGTATCGCACGCTCGTGGCGTGACTCAGTGATTCTGCATGAGCGTCATCAGGGCGAGCTTCGCCTCCGGCGCGAAGTGCGAGTCGGGGAAGCGCCGCAGCAGCGTACGCCACGTGTTCTTGGCGTCGTTGAACGCTTCGATTTCCGTCTGGCTCCACGCGAGGACCTCGAGAGCGCCGAGCTGCGTCTCCTTGTCCCCTCCCTGCTCGGACAGGGGCTCGAGGAGCGCGATGGCGTCCTTCTGCTTGTGGAGTTTGCGGTAGGCACCGGCGAGCTCAAGCTTGCTCTGCGGCGAGACGGGCCCGTTCTCCTCGTACCGTAACGACTCCTCGAACGCCCCCGCGGCCTCCTGCCAGCGCTGCAACCGCGCGCTGTCGAGGCCCTGCAGGTATTGCTGCGACGCTTGTTCGCCGCGCGCCTTCTGCACCGCGTCGGCCAGGAACTGGGCCTCTGCCTTGCTCAGCGGCTTGGTCTTCATCGTGTCCCAACCGCGGACGAGCTCTGCGCGCTTGCCCTGCTTGGCCAGGTCGTAGAACCTCGCGGCCTCGAGCTCGGCCGCCTTTCGCTCGTCGTCGCGCTGGCGAAGCTCGTCGATCTCCTGCCTCATGTGCGCGGCGTCTTCACGAAGGTGCTTGTTCTGCGCGTCGATGGCGTCGACCCGCGCGTCGACGACGAGCTTGAGCGCGATGAAGACGACGATGAACGTGACGACGTACGCCGCAGCGCTGTTCCAGGCGATGCGCCGCTCGTAGCCCTGCTGCCTCTTGGCGATCGACTTCATGTCGGCGCTGAGCGCGTTGGTCAGGTTGTTGGTCTTGATGACCAGCCCCCGCGACTCGATGATTTCGCGCTTGATTTCGCGTAGCTCGTCGTCCACTTCGTGCATCGCGCGGGAACGCTACTACGGCGTCCGATGTTTGTCGTTCGGGCCCCGGCCCGATGTTCGACACCGCCCCAGCCCCGTGCTAGCTCCGCCGCCAAAGACCCCACCATGCAGACGACCGACATACGCAAGGGCCTCGAAATCCAGCTCGACGGCGTGCCCTACGCGGTCGTCGAGCATCAGTTCGTCAAGCCCGGCAAGGGGCAAGCGTTCACCCGCGCCCGAATCAAGAACCTGATGACCGGAAACGTCATCGAGCGGACCTGGAAATCGGGCGAATCGGTCGAAGTCGCCGACGTGGAGACGCGCAAGTTGACCTACTCGTGGGACGAGGGAGACAGCCTCGTCTTCATGGACACGAGCACCGGCGACCAGCTCCACGTGATGAAAGACAAGGTCGGCGACGAGACGCGCTTCGTCAGCGAGGGTCTCGACTGCGAGGTCACGCTGTTCAACGGCCAGGCCATCGGCATCGACCTTCCGCCCAGCGTCGTCCTTCAGATCAAGGAGAGCGAGCCCGGTATCAAGGGCGACACGGCCAGCGGCGCCACCAAGCCCGCCAAGCTGTCGACCGGGGCCGTGGTGAACGTCCCGCTCTTCATCAAGGAGGGCGAATGGGTGAAGGTCGACACCCGCACCGGGGAGTACCTCGAGCGGGTGAACCGCTGACGGCGACGGCCCGTGGCAGAGCAGGCGACGCGTGTCGCGCTGGCCTGCGGACGACCGTAAGACCTGGAGTTTGGGCAGCTTGGCTCGTCGCCAGCCCCGGCCGTTTCCCTTTTCACCCGCGCATGTCGTCCGAGGTGGGTGTTGCGCAGCTGACCCGTTGCGGGCATGCTTCTGCCCGAACCTCGGGAGCAAGCAGATGAACTGGACGACCCCCGCATTCGAAGAAATCAAGATGGACGCAGAAATCGGCTCCTACCAGGAAGACGGCGAGCCGATGCCCATCGTCGAGCGCGACGAGGACACGCTTCAGGCGGAGTGACGTGCCGTGGCCCGCGGCCTGAGGGCACGTGTCCTGGGTCCGCGGCCGGCGGCGGGCTGCCGCAGTGGAACTGCGGCTGCACCAATTGTTCGCTCGTGCGGGCCGGTGACGGGCGCATCGAAGCGCGAACCCAAGATTCGATTGCCGTGTCGGCCACGGGCGAGCGCTGGCTTCTGGTCAACGCGTCGCCGGACGTCCAGCGCCAGATCGAGAGCTTCCCGGTGCTGCATCCGCGTGCGCGGCGGCATACGCCCATCGCGGCCATCGCGCTCACCAACGGCGACCTCGACCACGTGCTGGGTCTGCTCTCCCTTCGCGAGTCCCAGGCGTTCGTCGTGCTCGCGACCGAACGCGTGCGCCGCGGGCTGGTCGAACGCAACGCGATGCTGCGAACGCTGGCCCGCTCGCCGGCTCAGGTGACGTGGCGAGACCTGGAGCTCGAGCGCGAGCTCGTCCTGGAAGACGTGGGCGTGGGCGTGACGGCCGTCGCGGCTCCAGGCAAGCTGCCCGTGCACCTGATGGGAGTCGCCGAGGCCTCGCCCGAAGACAACGTCGCCCTGCGGATCCGCGATCTGGGCAGCGCGCGCACCCTGGTCGTCGCCACGGCCGTGGGCTCCCTCGACGGCGTGGAGACGCTCGTCCGCGACGCGGGCGCGGTCTTCTTCGATGGGACGTTCTGGAGCGAGGACGAGCTCGTCGCCGGCGGCCTCGGTACGGGGCGCGCGCGGGACATGGCGCATGTCCCCCTCGGGGGCGATGGGGGCAGCCTCGCCGCGACTGCGCGGCATCCCGGCGGCGAGACGCGATTTTCACGCACATCAACAACACGAACCCCATCCTGCTGCGCGATTCGCAGGAGCGCGCCGCCGTCGAGCGCGCCGGCTGGGAAGTGGCCCACGACGGCCTGGAGGTCTCCGTATGAGCGACGCGGCTCTCGCCCCGGACGCGTTCGTCGAGCGCCTGCGCGTCGAGGGAACGGCTCGCTACCACGACCGTCACCCGTTCAACGCGCGCATGCACGCGGGTGCGCTGTCGCGCGACGAGCTGCAGCGGCTGGGTGAGAACCGCTACTATTACCAGACGCGCATCCCCATCAAGGACGCCATCATCCTCTCCAAGAGCGAAGACCCGGCCTTTCGGCGCACGTGGATCCATCGCCTCGGCGACCACGACGGCTCGAAGGAGGGCGAAGGTGGCCTGGCCGAGTGGCTGCTCCTCGCCGCGCGCGGTCGGCCTCGACCCGGCCGAGGTGCGCTCGTGCAGCGCGTGCTCCCCGGGCGTTCGTTACGCGTGCGACGCGTACGTGCAGCTCGTGCGCGAGCGCTCGCTCGTCGAGGCCGTCGCGTCGTCGCTGACCGAGTTCTTCGCCCCGGACATCATGCGCACGCGAATCGCCGCCTGGGAGCAGCACTATCCCTGGGTCGACGCCGAGTCGCTCGCGTACTTCCGCTCGCGCGTCCCCCGCGCGGCGCGTGACGCCGAGGAGGCCCTCGCGTTCGTCCGCGAGCACGCGACCTCGCGTGAAGCGCAGGAGGCCTGTGTCCGCGCGCTCGTGGCCAAGTGCACGATCCTCTGGGCGATGCTCGACGCCGTCGCGGAGGCGAGCGCGGCATGAAGCCTCGTCTCGCCAGCCACGCTCGCCTGCGAGCGGATCCGCGCGACGGTCTCTCGGTTCTGCTCTCTCCCGAGCGCGGTCTGCGCCTCAGCGCGACCTCGGCGGCGATCGTCGAGCTGTGCGACGGCACGCGCGAGGTCGACGCGATCGTCGGCCGAGCTCTGCACGCGCTACCCGCTCGCCGATCGCGCGCGCATCGATCGGGACGTCCGCGAGCTCCTCTCCGACGCTGAGCACGCGCGGGCCTCTCGAAAACTTCGTCGACCGACGCCGCTCCGGAGAGCCGGAGCAGCGAGGACCCGCTGAGCCTCCGTGGCTCTCCTCCCGCCCGGGACTTCGCTCCGTACACGCTCGTCGCCGAGCTCACGCACCGCTGCCCCCTCGCCTGCCCGTACTGCTCCAACCCGAAGGAGCTCGTGCGAGGTACCGGCGAGCTCGAGACCGCGGAGTGGATGCGCGTCATCGACGAGGCCGCCGCGCTCGGAGTCATGCAGATGCACCTGACGGGCGGCGAGCCTCTCGCCCGTAGCGACCTCGAGGCCATCGCCCAGCGGGCGCGCTGGCGCGACCTCTACGTGAACCTCGTCACGAGCGGCGTGCCGCTCGATCGCGCTCGCCTGCAGCGGCTCGCGCCGAACCTCGACCACGTGCAGCTGAGCGTGCAGGACGCCGACGCGGCTTCCTCGGACCGGATCGCCGGCCACGCCTCGTTCGACGCGAAGATGCGCGTCGCGGGGTGGATCAAGGAGCTCGGCCTGCCCCTCACGCTCAACGTCGTGCTGCACCGGGCGAACCTGGATCGAATCGAGGCCATCGTGGACCTCGCCGAACGACTCGGCGCAGACCGCCTCGAGCTCGCGAACGTACAGCTGGTCTCGTGGGCGCTGGAGAACGCCGGCGCGCTCTTGCCGACTCGGGCGCAGATCGAGCGAGCGCGCGCCGTGGCGCTGGCGGCCAAGGAGAGGCTGGAGGGGCGACTCGAAATCATCCTGGTCTTGCCCGACTGGCACGCCGACCGGCCGCGCGCGTGCATGGACGGCTGGGCGCGACGCTTCGTGGTCGTCGCGCCCGACGGCGCGGTCCTGCCGTGCCACGCGGCCCGCGTGCTTCCGATGGCGTTCGGCAGCGTCCGCAGTGCGCCGCTGGCTCGTATCTGGGAAGACAACGAGGCGATGCGCGCGTTCCGCGGCGAGAGCTGGATGCAGGAGCCTTGCCGGAGCTGCGAACGCCGAACGGTCGACTACGGAGGATGCCGCTGCCAGGCCTTCGCGCTGACCGGAGACGCGCGCGCCACCGACCCCGCGTGCGGCCTTTCGCCGGCCCACGACATCATCCGTGCGGCCCGCGAGCGCGCCGAGACGAACGCCGCGCAGGAGCCGCGGTTCGTGTACCGCGGGCGTTAGCGGCCGGTCGGTGTGCTAAGAGCTTCTCATCGAAGTCTACGGAAACAAGACGGGTCTCTCTCCCTCCGCGCTGCGCGCGCTCGAGCGCCTGTACCGGCGTCGGGTACCCGTCGATGACCTCAGCACACCCGAGCTGACGCGCGCTCTCGCCGCCCTGTCGATCGAGACGGGCCGCCAGATTGGCGTCTTGGTCCACCGCTCGGGGCAGGTGGACTCGGTCGTCGTGGGCGACGCCGGAAAGCTGATGCTCCCGGACATCGGCCGGCTGCGCTCCGCCGAGGGGCGCTTCCGCGGGCTGCGCCTCGTTCACACGCACCTGCGCAGCGAGCCGCTCACGCGAGACGATCTGGTCGATCTCGTGCGGCTGCGCCTCGACGTGGTCGCGGCGATCCAGCTGGCCCACGGGGGCGAGCCTCGCTCGGTCGTGTACGCGCACAACGTGCCCGCGGACGACGGGGCGCTTCCTTACCGCGAAGTGGGCCCGGTCCCCATGGCGCAGGCGCACCTCGACGTCGGACGGTTGATGGCCGACCTCGAGGCCGAGTTCGCCCGACGCGCAGGCGCGCGCAAGGTCGAGGCGAAGGACGGCCGCGCCATCCTGGTCCACGTCGGCGACAAGTCGAAGGGCGCCGCAGCGGCGCACGAGGCTTCGGAGAGCATGCGGGAGCTGCGGGAGCTCGCGCGCACCGCCGGCACGGAGGTCGCCGACTGCATCGTTCAGATGCGCGAGCACGTCGATCCGCGGCTGGTCATGGGCAAGGGCAAGCTCGAGGACGTCGTCGTGCGAGCCATGCAGCTCGACGCCAGCGTGCTCGTGTTCGATCGCGAGCTCACGCCCACGCAGGCGAGCGCGATCGCCAAGCACACGGATCTCAAAGTCATCGATCGCACGCAGCTCATCCTCGACATCTTCGCCCAGCGCGCCGAGAGCCGCGACGGCAAGCTGCAAGTGGAGCTCGCGCAGCTCAAGTACGCGATGCCGCGGCTCTCGCAGAAGGACGACAGCCTCTCGCGACTCACGGGAGGAATCGGCGGGCGCGGCCCGGGCGAGACGAAGCTCGAAATCGGCCGGCGTCGCGCGAAGGATCGAGTGACCCACCTGGAGCGCCAGCTGAAGCAGCTGGCCAGACAACGCGAGCAGCGGCGCCGCAAGCGCACCCGCGAGGGCGTTCCGACGGTGGCAATCGTCGGCTACACGAACGCCGGCAAGAGCACGCTGCTCAACACGCTGACGGGCGCCGACGTGCTGGCCGAGGACAAGCTCTTCGCCACACTCGACACACGCTCGCGCACGCTTCGCTGCGGCTGGGCGGGCTGGGGAGAGCGCGAGGTCGTGATCACCGACACCGTCGGCTTCATCCGCAAGCTGCCGAAGGATCTCTTCGCGGCCTTCCGCGCGACCTTCGAAGAGGCCGCCGACGCCGACCTTCTCCTGCATGTGGTCGACGCGAGCGACACGGCGCGAGAGGAGCACATGCGGACCGTGGACCGCGTGCTCGAGGACCTGAACCTCGGCGGGCTTCCGCGGCTCGTCGTCTACAACAAGACCGACCTCGTGACGCTCCCCGAGCTACGGTCGCTCGAGCGATCGCACCCGGGGGCGGCCTTCGTCAGCGCGGTCCAGCGCGAGACGACCCGGCCGCTCATCGAACGGATCGCGGCCGAGCTGGCGGACAAGTGGCAGCGCAGCGCGCGCGGTCCCGACGTGGAGCCCGACACGCTCGCGCAATCGCTCGAAGCCGAGGCACCCGGCGAAGCCGCGGGCCAGGAGGCAAGCATGACGACCGTCGACGAGATGTTGCGGGCCGCGGGCAAGCGCGTTCGCCCGCGCCGTGCGGGGCCCTCGCGGTCGGTGGCCTAGCGTGGTCTGGGGGAACACGATGGGTCTCTTCGCGCTGGCACTCGCGGCCTTCGTGTTCGGCGCCTGCGGAGGGCCGCTCTCGGCGGGCAAGTCCCAGTTCGAGGACGGGCGTTACCCAGAGGCCAAGCGAACGTTGGCTTCGGTAGAGGCCGAGAGCCGCACCTGGGACGAGCCGCGGCGCGCGGAGTACGCCCTTTACCGCGGGCTGACGCTCGGAGCCCTCGGCGACCGCGCGCAGGCGGTGTTCTGGCTTCGCGAGGCCAAGGCCATCGAAGACTCGCGCCCGGCGGCGCTATCGCGCGAAGACGTGGAGCGCCTGCGGCTGGGGCTTCAGGCGCAAGACGTCCCCTGACCGGCAGGCCGCGCACCACGTGGCCTCGCCGGCCCGGCTTCAGCGACGGCGGAGCACAGCCCGAGCGGGCGCTCCGTCTCCCGCGGCGATACGCAGAGGCAGCGCGACGAGGTCGTAGAGACCCGGCGATACGCCGCCCAGATTGAGGCCCTCGAGAATGCAAACCCCCGCTTGCAGCAGCACGCGGTGCGTGATCGCGCCGTCCTTGCGCCCGCCTACGGAGAGGTAGTCGACGCCCACCGTCTGCACGCCTCGATCGACGAGGTACGCCGCCGCCTCCGGAGTCACGTAGACGTAGTCGTCCACGAAGTCGTCGGTGGCCCAGCACCGAGTGGAGTTTCGGGTCTTGAGCAAGAGGCGCTCTCCCTTGGCGACGCCGAGGGGCTCCGAGATCGGCGCGCGCGATCGCCGCCCTGTCTTCGAGCGCGACGACGCGCGCCGGACCGATGAGCGCGTCGATGGGGAGAGCGTCGACGCCGAGCTCGTTGACCCCGAAGTGCACCGGCGCGTCGACGTGCGTCCCCGTGTGCGATCCGAAGGCCAGCGTCGAGACACGCGAGACACCCCCGTCGGCTGTCCTGTTTTCGCTTCGATCGATGCGCACCTCGGGGTTGCCCGGCCAGTGGACCATCCCGTTGCGAATGGGCACCGTGACGTCGATCCAGTCGCTCGCCGCCGGCTGGTCGGGCTCGCTGATCAGGGTCTTCATGCCGTCGAGCCTAGCGCGTAGGATCCCCGGTCGATGGCCATTCCGCGCACAATCCGCGCCGCTCGCGGCTCCGAGCTCTCCTGCAGAGGATGGATCCAGGAGGCCGCGCTGCGCATGTTGCACAACAACCTCGATCCCGACGTCGCCGAGCGTCCGGAAGACCTGGTCGTCTACGGGGGAACGGGCAAGGCCGCGCGCAGCTGGGATTGCTTCGACGTGATCGTGCGCGAGCTGCGGTCGCTCGAGCAGGACGAGACGTTGCTCGTGCAGTCGGGCAAGGCCGTCGGCAAGTTCCGGACTCACCCGGACGCGCCTCGCGTCCTCCTGGCCAACGCGAACCTCGTCCCGAAGTGGGCCACGTGGGACGAGTTTCGACGGCTCGAAGCGATGGGCCTGACCATGTACGGGCAGATGACCGCCGGCTCGTGGATCTACATCGGCTCGCAGGGCATCTTGCAGGGCACCTACGAGACGTTCGTCGCGGCGCGCCGGGCGTTCGCGGCGCGCACCAAGCGCGAGGGCGGCTTCTGGGTGCTGACGGCCGGGCTGGGCGGCATGGGGGGCGCGCAGCCCCTCGCGGCGACGATGGCAGGCATGAGTTGCCTGGCGGTGGAGGTCGACGCCTCTCGCATCGAGAAGCGCATCACGTCCGGATACGTCGACGTTCGCATCGACGACCTCGACAGAGCCCTCGCGACCATCGTCGAGGCCGGGAAGAGCGGGCGGGCGGTCAGCGTCGCGCTCTGCGCCAACGCGGCGGAGATATACCCGGAGCTCGTGCGGCGGGGGGTGAACCCCGATCTCGTCACCGAGCAGACGGCAGCGCATGATCCGCTGAACGGGTACGTCCCCCTGGGCCTCGCCCTGCGTGAGGCCGCCGAGCTGCGCGCCGAGGACCCGGCGGGCTACATCGAGCGCGCAAAGGCCAGCATGGCCGAAGAGGTCGGCGCGATGCTGCAGCTGCGAGCGCGCGGCGCCGAGGTGTTCGACTACGGAAACAACATCCGCGCGTGTGCCCGAGACGCGGGCTGCGAGCGCGCGTTCGACATTCCCGGTTTCGTCCCGGCTTACATCCGTCCGCTATTTTGCGTCGGGAAGGGGCCGTTCCGCTGGGTGGCGCTCAGCGGAGACGCGGCGGACATCGCGGCGACCGACGAGGCCGTGATGGCGGCGGTGCCTGGCGACGCGGATCTCGCCGCGTGGATGCGCCTCGCGCGCGAGCGGGTGAAGTTCCAGGGCCTGCCCGCGCGCATCTGCTGGCTCGGCTACGGCGATCGCGCCAAGGTGGGCCTGGCGTTCAACGAGCTCGTTCGCACCGGAGCGGTGAAGGCGCCCATCGTCATCGGCCGCGACCACCTGGACTGCGGGAGCGTCGCTTCGCCGAACCGTGAGACGGAAGGAATGAAAGACGGCTCGGACGCCATCGCCGATTGGGCGCTGCTCAACGCGATGGTCAACACCGCCTCCGGCGCGAGCTGGGTGAGCTTTCATCACGGCGGAGGCGTGGGCATGGGAATGAGCCTTCATGCCGGCATGGTCGTCGTCGCCGACGGCACGCCGGAGGCTGCCCGGCGGTTGGAGCGCGTGCTCACGAGCGATCCGGGCATGGGAGTCCTGCGCCACGCGGACGCCGGATACGACCTGGCGACTCGATTCGCCGGCGAGCACGGGGTTCACGTTCCTCACGGAAAAGGGTAGTCGCTGAGCGCGACGCGTCGTCCGTCGGGATCGCGAAAATAGACGGTGTGCGCCGTCTCGGCCTCGACGGCGGCGAGCTTCGCGCGCCAGTCGTCGAGGCGCGCCACGGCGAAGGCGACGAGCTCCAGCGTTCCGGCTGCAATCTCGGGTTCTGTGTCCGAAGCCCTCTCGATCATCAGCACGGTGCCGCCGGCGTCGAGCCAAACCGCGCCCCGTGCCGGGTCACGCCTGACGACCGGCAGCCCCAGGAGCCCCGCGTAGAAACGCTCGAGCCGGTCCACGTCTTGTGTGCGCATTGCGAGGTGGTGAATTCGCACACGCTCATGCTACTCCGGCGTGGTGAGCAACAGCCACGACCCCCGCGTCGTCGTCGCGACGCACGGACACTGCTTCGACGGCCTCTGCTCGGCCGTCATGTTCACGCGGCTGCTTCGGGATCGCTTCGGGGGCGACGGCGCGTCGTTCACCTACCACGGCGCGGGATACGGCCCCGGGCAGAACGGCGTGGAGCCCAAGGTGCTCGCCGGGGAGGTCAACGCCATCCTCGATTTTCGTTTCAGCCCGCTTCCGCAGCTCAGTTGGTATTTCGATCACCACGTGAGCGCGTTCGTCACCCCCGACGACCGCGCGTACTACGACCAGCGCGCATCGGACGGCGAGTCTCGCGGCGAGCGCCGCTTCTTCCACGACGGCACCTACAGCAGCGCGACGAAGCTCATCGCCGACATCGGCGAGAGGCTCTTCGGCCTGGACCCCACGCCCACCCGCGAGCTCGTACGATGGGCGGACCTGATCGACAGCGCCGCGTTCCCCAACGCCACGATGGCCGTCGAACGCAAGGAACCCGAGCTTCGCTTGATGACGGTCGTGGAGCACCTCGGCGACGACGCATTCCTCGCAAAAATGGTTCCCCGCCTCCTCACGCAGCCTCTGGCAGAAGTCGCGCGCTCGCCGGAGGTGGCACATGCCTACGAACCGCTCGGACGCGCGCACGAGGCGTTCATCAAGCTGGTGGAGCAGCGCGCGCGGCGCGTCGCGTCGGTCGTGCTGGTCGACATGACCGACCAGTTGATCGAGGTCGCAGGAAAATTCGTCACCTACGCGTTGTATCCGGAGAGTGCCTATTCGGTGCTCCTTAGCCGCTCGAAGAGCAAGTGCAAGATCAGCGTCGGGTACAATCCCTGGTCGCCCACCGCACGGACGCACAACATCGCCGCGATCTGCGAGAGGTACGGAGGCGGCGGCCATCCCGTCGTCGGCGCGGTGTCGCTGCCGCTCGAGAAGATCGGCGAGGCCAAGGCGCTGGCGCGATCGATAGCCGAGGAGCTGGCCGTGTGAAGGCGGTGCGCCGAGAGGAGCGGCCGGCTCGGTGAGCCTCTGGAAGACGGCGCCGCTGGTCGTGGGTCACCGCGGCGGACGAGGCGAGGGGTGGCCGGCCGAGAACACGATCCACGCGTTCGAACGCGCATTCGCTGAAGGGGCGCGCGCGATCGAGCTCGACGCACGCACGTGTGCCGCGGGAGAGGTGGTCGTCTTCCACGACGTGACGCTCGAGCGCATGACGGCCGGAGGCACGCGGCGCCGGTGCTGCGACGTGCCTCTCGAGGAGCTGCGCGCGATCGACCTGGGTAACGGCGCGCGCGTGCCGACGCTCGCCGAAGCGCTCGCATGGGCGCGAGAATCGCGACATGGCGGTGAATGTCGAATTGAAGCACGACGTGCCGAACCGGCTGGAGCTCGCGCGAGGCGCGCTACGGACCATCCGCTCTCGCCGCGTCGACGTATGCCTGTCTTCCTTCGATCCATCGCTTCTCGCCATGTCTGCCGCCTTCGCGCCCGAGATCCCCCGTGCGCTTCTGGTTCATCATGAGCAGGCGTGGTGGGCGCACGCACTCCAGGAAGTCGTTCGCCCACCGGTCGTCTCGGCGCTGCATCTCGACCGACCGCTGGGTGAGCCCCGCGCGCTCGCTCGTTACGGGCGCCGTGGCCTACGTCGAGGCGTCTGGACGGTGAACGACGGCCGCGAGGCCCTCGACCTGGTCGTTCGAGGGGTGGAGACGATCATCACCGATGCACCGGGCGCCATCCTCGCGGCGCTCACTCGGCACACGTGACCGGCACGACTTGCATGCCCGGGGGCGGCGCCTGCTCGAATACGCCCTGTGGCAGCGGAGGATTCCAGGACGACTGCTGGTACTGAAGCCGCATGTCGGCCTTCGGCACGGGCACCTGCACCTCGATTCGCCCGGGCATCTCGGCGTCGCATGTCGGGCCACTGGGCGGGATCGGCGGTTCGAGGTTGTCCGGGTCGACGCGCGGACCTGCCGTCGGCGCCCTCGCGTGCTGCGCGAGCTCCGCCTGATAGAGGAGGTATCCCTGCTGGACCACGCGCACTTCGAGCACGCGCATGCGCTGCTCTCGCCAGGGCTTGGTCCAGTCGTCGGGACGCGGCGCAAGGTGGATCTCCTCGCGCGCTTCCCGCGACGACCCGATGCGGACGACCCAGTATCCGGCGGAGTCCCAGGCGATTGTGGTCGCCTCGGCAGCGTGCTTCAGCACGGGCGCCTCGCCCCGTAGGAGGTCGACGAGCACGTGCCCCGGGACGGGCACGGTGGTCAGCCTGGCGATGTTGCAGGTGCTCGCCGGGCCCACGTAGAGCTTCTTCTCGCGCAGGTCGGCGAGCGCAAAGCGCGATCCGTCGCTCGTCAGGGTGGCGACGGCGACTCCGAATGGGCTGACGACGTCCATTCGAATGCGATCGGGGCGAGCGGCGAAGAGCAGCATGTCGCCGCGCACGCGCCCTTGCTCGCCGAAGTGGTCGAATTTCGCGTTCACCTGAACCGCCTCGGCGCAGGCGAACGTCGCGTGCATGCGCTCGAGCGCCGCATCGGCTGTCGGAGGCGCCGAGGCGGGCGGAGCCATGCGGGCGCAGCCCGAGCTGCAGAATAGTGCTGCAAGCCATGCCGATAGCCGCTGCCTTTGGCGCATCGCCCGCGACGTTACCAGTGCGTCCCGAAGACTCGTGTGTCCTTAAATCGGACAGCCTCGCGCCTACGCTGTCAACTACGCGCAACAGACCAGTTCGCGTAACCCGCGAAAAAAGCGCCATCCGACATGGCCGCTTAGTTGCTGAGCGGGCGCCCGGCAAGGAGGACCAAGATGACCATCGCGACACAAGGCGGGGGAACGTTTTTCTGAGCGACTGCCCAGCAGGAGGGGTCTTTTGACTTTTCCGTCTGTAGCAGCCGCTTGCCTGCGCGCCTCGCTCAGGGGGCGAGCGCGCGCGCGCGCGCTTCGGCAAGACCACGATCGATCACTCCCTGGGCGTCTGCGGCCACGGCGAACCTCGCCAGATCGGCCCGCTTCACCCACTGCACGTCGGCCGCGTCGTCGCCCGCGGTCGGCGTCGCGTTTCCTAAGGGCACCAGCAGGTGCTCGTGAATCGAATACGCGAAGCCCTCACGGGCGAGCGACACCACACCGAGCGGGCAGACCACTCGAGCGCGGAGGGTCGTCTCCTCCCACACCTCGCGCAAGACAGCCTGCTCGAGTGACTCCCCGAGCTCGACCCGGCCGCCGGGCAGCGTCCACACGCCGGCCGAGGGCGGCCACCTGCGTCGCACCAGCACGACGCGGCCCGCAACGTCAACGACGACTGCGCCGACCGCAAGGACGGGGATGGTCGGCTGACCTTGCGACTCCGGGGCCACGCGGCGATTCTAACGCCCATGCTGGGCCTTGCGCTGGCACGCGCGCTCGAGGCGGACTGGCGTGAGGTGCTCGACTCGGCCGCCCGCCGCCGCGGCTGGCCGACGAGCCGCGACGTGGGTCGGCTTGCGGCACGCGTGGTCGAGCTGTCGGCTGCGTACAACGATCCCGCGCGGGCGCGCGCGGCCATGACCGAAGCCGGCGCCGCACGACTCGGGTTTGCCTTTGCGCGCGACGTTCCGAAGTCGGCTGGGGCCCTCCGCGAGCTCATCGTGACAGGTCGCGTCCGCCTCGCGTGCGAGAGCGAGCCCCTGCGGGTGCTCGACATCGGCGCGGGCTTGGGCGCGAGCACCTGGGGAGCCCTGCGAGCTCTGGTCGCGGCTGGGGCGCGCGGCACGATCGACGCCACGTGGGTGGACTCCGACGGCCCCGCGATGGAAGTGGCTCTCGAGCTCGCACGATTGGGTCACGCGACACCCATGCACCTTCGTGTTCGCTCCAGCGGCGCAACCATCGGGTCGCTCGCCCATCTGGGTCGCTTCGACCTGGTGCTCGTGGGGCAACTGTTGAGCGAGCTCGATTCTCGACTTGCCGGACACGCAGCGTGTCGAGCGCCACGCCTCCCTGGTCGCGGCCTGGCTGGAGGAAAACGTCGAAGATCGCGGCTCCTTGATACTCGTCGAGCCCGCCCTGCGCGAGCGGACACGTCATTTGCATCGCGTACGCGACGCCCTGGCGAGCCGACATGGCGTAACCGTGTTCGCCCCCTGCCTGCACGCGGCCCCGTGTCCGGCCCTCGCGCGGGAGACGGACTGGTGCCACGAGGACCTGCCGGTGGACATCCCCTCATGGCTCGTCCCGGTCGCGCAGGCCGCCGGCCTGCGGCGGGAGGGCCTGACGTTCAGCTATCTCGTGTTGCGCCGCGACGGGGCCCGACTCGCGGACGCGTTGCCGCTGGGCTCGGGGAGAGCCCGGCTGCGCGTGGTGTCCGATCCCATGCCGAGCAAGGGTAAGCGCGAGGTCTTCGTGTGCGGCGAGCTATCGAGCGGAGACACCCTCGTAGCGGGCCGTGCGCGACTGATGCGGCTCAACCGCGATGCGAGCGCGCCCAATGCCGGATGGGACGACGTCGCGCGAGGTGAGCTCCTCGCCATCGCGCCGCCTCCGCAGCTCGACCGTCCCCGCATCGGCGCCGAGTCGGTCGTCGAACTAGTCCGCACGCTCGAGCCGCGAAGCGGCGAGTGAGCGGACGACACGCCAAGCCGCACGCTCGAGCCGGCGTTAGTGACCCGGCGTCGCTGCCGCGTCTCGGACGAATCGCGTTGACGTGGCCGCGTCCCGTCGATTACCGGTTCCGGTGCCATCCATGCGCGGCCTCTATGCGATCGTCGATGTGGGGTCGCTTGCCGCGCGTCGCATCGACCCGGTCGCCTTTGCCGCGGCCGTCCTTCGCGTCAGACCGGCAGCGCTGCAGGTGCGCGCCAAAGACCTCCCCGCCCGCGAGACACTCGCGCTCATGCGCGAGCTCGCTCCCATGTGCCACGGCGCCGGGGTCCCGCTGGTCGCCGACGATTGGCCCGACCTGGCCATCCTCGCGGGCTGCGACGGTGTCCACGTCGGGCAAACGGACATGCCGATCGATCGCGTCCGGCGGATCGCGCCGGGCTTGGCGGTGGGCGTCTCGACGCACAACCTCGAGCAGCTCGACGCGGCGCTCGCGGTGCGCCCCCTCTACGTGGCGTACGGTCCGGTCTTCGAGACATCGACGAAGAAGCACCCAGACCCCGTCGTCGGTGTGGCCGGCTTGCGCACCGCTCACGCGCATGCGGCGGCAGCGGGTGTTCCGCTGGTGGGCATCGGCGGCATCACCCGCGAACGAGCGCGCGAGCTCGTCGGGCTGGTCGACGCCGTCGCGGTCGTGGCCGAACTGATTCCCCCCGTCGTCGTCGCCGGTACGGCGCGGATCGTGGCCGCCGACGTGCTGCGTGACGTCACGGCGCGGGCTAACGCCCTTCACGAGCTCTTTGCGTCCGAGCCGGCGGTGGCCGGAGCGGCCCGGTGAGCCTCGTCCTCGACGCGCTGGTCGTCGTCGGCGGCCTCGCGTTGGGTAGATGGATCGGTCGGTCGGTTCGCAACAGGCGCTCCCGCGCGGTGCCCTCGAAGCCTCCGGAGGCGCCGCCGCCAATCGACGCGTTCGCGGCGCTCCCCTGTAGGTTGGGCGACGTCGTCGTGCGGGTCCTCGAGCGCGACGAGGCATGGCTCGCGGGCGCCTTGGTCTTCGAGGAGGACCATCCCGTGGCGGCGCTCTTCGTGGCTCCCGAAGCCGGCGGCGACCGCGCCGTCTTCGTGGACGACGCGCCCGGTGCCACCTTGACCTGGCTTTCGCCGATGACCCAGGGCGACGCTGCGGTCACCGCGGAACCGCCGCACGTCCTCGAGCACGAAGGAGCGATTCTTCGAGCGCGCCCGGCGACTGCCCGTGCGCGTGGTACGCCTGGGCAGCGGGGCCCCGACCATCGGCGAACGCGCGGTCTTGGCCGAGTATGGAGGGCCCGGCACGCAGCGCATCCTGGTCGTGGCGGGGGCGGAGAAGACCCTCGCGTGGAAGGGAGTCGCGCTGGTGCCCCGGGAATACGACGTGCTTCCGGGCAGTGAGACGTCGCCGGATCCGTAGCGGGGCTAGTGCACCGCGGTCGAGGTAGCCCTGAGCAGAGTGGGTAGGCGGTGCGCTAGGCGCCCTGCACGGCGCGCATCTTGAGCAGCATCGACTCGACGGCGAGCTGCACCGACGCGTTTGCCTCGAGCTGACGAACCGCAGCCAGAGCCAGCGCGTACCGCGCCGCCGCGACGTCCGCCGTCCGGTCACCGGCGCCGGAGCTTGCGCGCGCTTGCGTACCCAACGCCACCGCGAGCGCCTCGATGTGCCCGGCGAGCAGCTGCTTGTCGCCTTTCTTGGCCTCCTCGGCCAGCTCGAGCGCTGCGCCGATGTGCTGCAGGTCGAGCGCTTCCAACGCCTTCGAGACGAATTCCTCGCGACGCGCGCTTCCCTCGGGGTCGGCCAGCTGGAGCGCCGCTTCCATGCTTCCCCCGGCCAGGAGCGCGATCTCGGAGGCACGCTCGTCCGCGAATCCGCGGGCGGCGAGGAGGGCGGCCACGACCGAATCGGGCAGCACGCCAAATCGCACGCGCTGCGTGCGCGATCGGATCGTCGGCAGCAGCGTGTCTGCGACCGCCGAGAGAAGTACGAAGTGCGTGAGCCCGCCGGGCTCCTCGAGCGTCTTCAGCAGCGCGTTGGCGGCCGAGGTGCTGAGCTCCTCGGCGCGGCGGACGATGAACACCTTCGCGCGCCCCTCGTGCGGAGCGAACGCCGCGCGCGCCAGCACGATGGCGCGGACCTGATCGATGCTGATGTCCTGAGCCTCGGGCGAGCGCCGGCCGATGGACGCGGGGTCGTAGAGGCCCCGCTCGAGCACCATGACGTCGGGATGGAGCGGTCGCGCGTCGTCCGCACGTGGCACGGCCCGCACGCACGCCGAGCATTCGCCGCAGGCGTCCGCCGACGTGGGACCTCGCCGCTCGCAGACGAGCGCTTGCGCCAGGCCAAAAGCAGCGCGCTCCTTGCCGACCCCGGCGGGCCCGTCGAACAGGTACGCGTGGTGCACGCGCCCGGACGCGAGAGCCCGACGCAGGATCTCGACGGCAGTCGCCTGGCCCTGAACGGTACGCAGCAAGCCGCTCACGAGCCCCGTTATAGCCGAACGGACTGCGCACAGGGCCGCGCGAAGAGAGGGACCGATTGGGCCGGTTGGGCTCCCGAACGCGGTGGCCGTATAACGATTCGATGGCACACGTTCCCTCCCGGGTGCGAAAGAAAGTGGAATGGCTGCTGCGCCGTGCAGAGGGGGCGCTCCTGGCCGACGCATTGCTCGCCAACGAGGCCGCGCACCTCGACCCGGACGACGCGCGCACCAAGCTCGCCGAGCACGCGGACGAGGTGGCGATGGTGGGGGCCGGGACACGAGCCGCGAGCTTGTCGCGCGCGCTCGCCGAGGGAACTGCGCACGACCGACGCACGTACATCGAGCAGCATGGGGTCGCCGGCGTGCGGCGATTCCACGCGGGCAGTGGCGGGCGCATTTACGCCCTGGAGGTGGAGACCTTCCCCAACCACGTGAACAACGTCTACCTGGTGCTCGACGGCGGGAGCAGCATTCTCTTCGACTGCGGCTCCGGCAGCGCCACGTCGGAGCGCGACCTCGCCCTCGGCTTTGCGGTGGTGCGCGAGCAGTTCGGCGAGGATGTGCAGCTCGAAACGCTCGACTGGTGCGTCGTCAGCCATGCGCATTACGACCACTTCGGCGGCGTCAACAAGCTCCGGGAAACGACGCGCGCGCGCCTCGCCGTCCACGAGCTCGACGCGCGCGTTCTGTCCTGCTTCGACGAGCGCATCGTCATCGCGTCGAAGGACTGCGACGTGTTCTGGCGACGTGCCGGGGTTTCCGACGAAGAACGCGCCGCGCTACTCGGCCTGTATGTCGCCGCCAAGAGCGCCTTCCGTGCCCAGGAGGTCGACCGCCTGCTACGCGACGGCGACGGCTTCGGGCCTGGCTACCGCGTTCACCATGTTCCCGGTCACTGCCCAGGGCTCATCTGCCTGCAGGTCCACGAGGTGCTCCTGACGAGCGACCACGTGCTCTCGCGCATCACCCCGCACCAGTTCCCCCAGGCGATTACGCCGTTCGGGGGGCTGGAGCACTACTTTCACAGCCTGGCCAAGGTGCGGCGCATCGAGGGCGTGGATTTCGCGCTCGGAGGGCACGAGGAGCCCATCTGGGACCTACGCGCTCGGGTGGACGAGATCGCGCTCTTTCACCGTGACCGCCTGGCGCGCGTCCTCGAGCTTTGCGCACAGCCGCGAACGGTTGCTGACGTCACCGAAGGCCTCTTCGGTGCCCAGCAGGGCTACTCGCGGATTCTCGCTCTCGACGAGGCGGGCGCGCACGTCGAGTACCTGCATCAGCTTGGGCGCTTGCGCATCGCGAACCTCGAAGACGTGCAGCGATCGCGCGACCCGGTCATCGAATACGCCGCGCGGGCGTGAGCCGTGCGCGCCGTCACGAACGCGCGGCGGAACCCGCTACGCTTCCTCGTGATCCAGGGCGTCCAGCTCCTCGTCGGTGAGCGGCCGGCCGCTCGCGGCGGCACGCTCGCGCGCAAACATGCGGTTTAGGGTACGACGGTCGATGCCGAGGATCTCCGCGGCGCGCGTCTTGTTCCCGCCCGTGCGCGAGAGCACCCGGTCGATGTAACGCCGCTCCAGAATTTGCACCGTGGGCCAATCGTCCGCGAGCGAGCCCATCGTCCCCCCCTCGGCGGCGACGGCCCCCCAGGCTCGCGTCACCTCCGGCGGGAGGTCGCTCGCGGTGATGACGCCCTCGCGGGCCAGAAGCATCGCGCGCTCGATGATGTGCGACAACTCGCGAACATTGCCGGGGAACGCGTAATTCTCGAGCATCTCGTACACCTCGGGCGCGACGTGCGGCGCCCGGCGTGCCAGCCGATCGGCATGACGAGCGATGAAATGCTTGATGAGAAGCGAGATGTCCCCCCTGCGTTCTCGCAACGGTGGAACGTGAACCGTGACGACCTGAAGCCGAAACAGCACGTCCTCACGAAAACGCCCGGCAGCCACTTCCGCCTTCAGATTGCGGTTGGTCGCCGCCACGACGCGCGCGTCCACCTTGATTGTCTCGGCGGCTCCGACGCGCCGTATCTCCGACTCCTGCAGCACGCGCAAGAGCTGGACCTGCATCTTCGGGCTGATCTCGCCGATCTCGTCGAGAAATAGCGTGCCGCCCTTGGCCTCCTCGAACAGGCCGCGTTTCGTCGCGCTCGCCCCCGTGAAGCTGCCGCGCTCGTGTCCGAAAAGCTCGCTCTCCAGGATGGACTCGGGCAGAGCCCCGCAGTTTATGGCCACGAACGGCTTGTTCGCTCGAGGGCTCTTGGCGTGAATCGCCCGCGCGACGAGCTCCTTACCGGTTCCGCTCTCGCCCACGATCAGCACCGTCGCCGTGGTCGGCGCGACGTGGGCGACCGTCTTGTAAACCGCGAGCATCGACGGCGTCGTGCCCACGATTTGCGCAACGGGCTGCGAGCTGCCCTTGGCCGGACGGTCTTCGCCTCGCTGGGCGAGCTTTCGTCGCTCGATCGCCTCGCCAACCATCCGTTTCAGCTCGGTCGGCTCGATGGGCTTGGCGAGGTAGTCGTACGCACCCTCGCCCACCGCGTTCATCGCGCCCTCGATGTCGGCGTACGCCGTCATCAGGATGACCGGCGTCTCGGCGCTGGCCGCATGGATGCGTCGCAGTACCTCGTGGCCGCTGGTGTCGTTCGCGAGGTGGATGTCGCTCAGGACGACGTCGTAGCAGTCGAGCCTACCGCCGGCCGGCAGGGCCTCGCCGTTGTCGACCACGTCGACGAGGTACCCCTCGGTCCTGAGAACACGCGCGAGGAGACTCGCGAGCGTTTCGTCGTCCTCGAAGAGAAGGACCCGCGCGGGCTCGGCTCCCGGCTTTGCGCCCGCCGATTCGCCTCGGCCCCCGGGGGCCGCGTGCGGCGCTCGGTCCTTTTCGTCGGTCATCGCCTTACCCCTTCGTAGCAGATGGTTGGCCGTCGCACCCGACCTGAGGCGCGCTGTCCCGCTTTCACCCATGGCCCTACCTCCGTGTGTCAAGACGCCCCGCCCGATGGCTTTTTTCGCGGTGCGGAGGGCTCCTCTTTCACGAGCAATGCCGACGGTGTCTACGGCCCTTCCCACGTGCCTACCCACGCCTTGCCCGCGTGCACGCAGGCGACGTGCGTCGCGTCGTTGCTCACCGTGCAATCGCGCTGATCCGCGTAGGTGCCGTCGAGCTCGGGCGCCCTCAGCAGCCGCGCGCGCGCATCGAGGCTTCGTACGAGAAGCCCGACCCCCGTCGGCACGACTAGCGTCCTTCCGTCCGGAGATACGGGCGCTCCGCGCCCTCCGTGCAAGTCGACGAGCGAGCCGAGCTCGGACGCGCGACCGAGGTCGGTCGACACGAGAAGCGGCTCTCCGTCGACGATGGCCTCGAGCCCCACCGCCGGCCATGCGATTGGCAGCGAGCGCACGGGCGCACCTCGAGAGCCCGCGCAGCGGTCGCCGAGCGGAGGGAGAACGGGCAACGCGACGTCGCGCAGGTCGTCGCGGCCAGCGAAGGTCGCGTGAACGGCCACCCCATCGCACGGGTCGTACGCCTCGATCCAGCGCATCGAACCATCGGGCGAGCTCACCCCCGACTTCCAATCTGCCGCGCTCTCCGCCGCGGCCTCGTCGCCCGCTTCGGGATCGACGCGAACGGGCCCCGCGAGCGTGCGCACGAGCAGCTTTCCTCCGGGCTCGAACGCCAGGGATCCCCAGGAGAGCTCGTGAGCCGGCGACTCGAGCGGCACGGCGGCGACCCCCCGCACCCGACGCGCGGCCGCAACCGGCGCGAGCTGCGTGATCCAGACCTGAGCCTCCGACCAGTGCGACGGCGAACGCGCGGCCGGGGGGCGCACGGCCCGATTCGAGGGCGAGCGCCGCTCGCAACGGATCGCCCTGCGTCGCGTACGCGCGCGTCTCCGCAAGCCCCAGCTCCTCGAGCGCTTTGGGGCTGCCGCACGGGATGGCGCCCGTTCCGGTGACGCCCACCAATCGGGGAATGCCGCCGTCCGCGCAGGCCGCGCGCCACAGCGTCCGTGCCTGCGTGACGAATCGCGGCACCGCGGGCGCCTCCTTCGCGCGTGCGGCACGTGCCATGGCCATCGAGGCGAGCGCAGAGAACGACGCCTCGGTGGCCCCCGTGTCCCTGCTCAGGCCCGCCGAGCGATCCAGCCACGCCAGCGTTGCGGCGACGCGCGGCCCAGGCTCGAGCGGAGACCCTCCTCCTTCGAGGGTGACGCGCAGTGCGACGTCCGGACGCCCGTCGCCGTCGCGATCGGAGACGTCGGCGTCGACCGTGAGCGAGGGGGCACCGGGCGGATCGAACACCGTCGCCGCGAGACGAACCGAGGCCGTCGGGGCGGTACCGACTACGGCCACCCAGCGATCCGGCGCGTTCGTCGCCATGGGACATTGAACGCCGAGCTCCACCATCGCGGACGTCGGACCCACGAGCTCGAGTCGACTGGTCGGCGCGCAGCTCGCATTGTGCGCGACCGCCGGCGGCGCGGCGAAGGCGGCGGCAGGCGCGAGGTCCTCGGCGCCGGAGCGCCCGCGGTAGTAGACGAGCTGCCCCGGATCGCCGCCATCGGGGCTCCGCGCCACGGCCAGGGCATCGACCGCGCCGTCGCCGTCGAAGTCACGCGCGACGCCGGATACGAACGTGGTGCCCGGCGGCGCGTCCAAGACGGCCCCTCCCAGAGGCCAGCGAGCAAGCCCTGGCGGCGCCGGGCTCGCCGGCTCGGCCGCGAAGGGTGCGCCCTTGGGGGACGCAGACGTCGCGGGCGTCGCCGCGGCTGCGGGTGCCTGGGCGGCGCCCGCGGATGCGTCGCTCGAGCCGATCGCATAGGGCACATAAGGGTGGTCGTCGCGGCATCCGTGGCAGCCGCAAGCCGCGGCGGCGAACACGAGCAGGGCTCCACACGGACGCATGGGTCGCTTGTAGCAGACGCGATGGACAACGCCGCGGGCGCATGGGAGCTTCCCGGGGAGATGCGGACGACCGCACCGACGCTCCTGCTGCTGACCGTCTTCGCGCGGCTGCTGGTGGCTCCTTCCCTCGGAGCCACGGAGGCGAGGGCCAGCGAGGACGCCGGGGCCGCCGCCGAGGCGAGTTTCCTGCGCGGCAAGCTCGACGAGGACCAGGGTGCCTTCGAGCAAGCCCTCGGCGACTACCAGGGCGCCATGGCCGCGGCACCGAATACGCAGTGGGCGCTGCGCGCGTCCGAGCGCATCGACTGGCTGCGCGCGCGCTCCGAAGGCGGCTTCGGGCCACTCGCAACGCTCGAGCACGTCCGGCACAACCCCGAGCTCGCCGCCGATGCTGCGACCATCGAGGCGCTGGCGCAGCAGGCCGAATCCTTTCCGCCTGGCACCGTCCGCGTGGAGGCTCGGATGCTCGTCGCGGAGGCGTGGCTGGGTCGGATGCATCGCCCCGAGGCCGCGATACCCGAGCTGCGCGCCGTGTCGGGCGATCCCAGGGCGGACCTCCTGACGGCGAGACTCGCCGAGCGTGAGCTCGTCGACGTCCTGGTCGCCAGCGGCAACATCGACGAGGCCGCGGCCGAGGCGCGTTCGCACGCCAACCGGCTGGACCCCCGCTTCGTGCGCCAGGTGTCTCGGCTGCTGCTCAGGCGCGGCGTGCGCTACGGCGCCCTCGCCGTCCTCGGATGGTTCGCGACGCTGGTGGGAGCGAGCTTATGGCGTGCCGCCAGACGCGGGGCCCTCGGCGCCGCCGCCCGCGAGCTTCGAGCGCATGCCCCCGTCGCGACGCTCTTCGTCGCCTTCGTCGCGGCAGGCGGGGGCGCCCTCGCGTCGAACTACGAATCGGGCAACGCCTCGCCCTTTCTGCTGCTCGGCGCGGCGGTGCTCCCGCTGATTCTCCTGGCGCGCACCTGGGGGGCGGTGGGATCACGCCGCAAACCCGCACGCATCGCCCGTGCCCTGCTGTCGGCGGCGACGATTCTGGCAGCCGCGTTTCTCATGCTCGACCGCATGCATCCGCAGTATCTATCGGGGTTCGGCCTGTGACCGACGAGAACCGGACGCGCGGAATCGAGGCGCAGCACGTACGCCAGGTCCGCGCCGGTCATGGCGCGAACTGCTCGAGCATCGGCAGCGTGGTGGACACCCTGTTCGCCACCGCGGCCGTCGGTGCCGCCGTCTTTGCGGCGGTCGTGGCGGCGTTGAAGAGCGAAGACGTCAAGGTCGCAGGCGCAACACCGCGCGACGCGGAGACGAGCGGAGACGAGCCGCCGCGGAGCCGCGCGTGATTGTCCGCTACGAGCCCTGGGGGGCCTGGGTGAAGCTCGAGTCGATGCCGGCGGTCGTCGCCATCGACCGTGAGGGCGTGCGCGCCCTCGGTCTGGACGGCGGCGAAGCGTGGCGCGCCGACGGCCCGAGCGCCCCCATCGAGGTCCACCTCGCCGTGACGGCGCGGTGCGGTGCGGGGTGCGAGGGCTGCTATCTCGATGCCCGCCCGGACGGCGCCGAACCGGGCCGCGACGCGCTCGAGCGGGAGCTCGACGCGATGCGCGACGCGGGCGTGCTGACCGTGGCCTTCGGCGGCGGCGAGCCCACGACCCGCGACGACATCGACGAGCTGGCTCGCGCTGCGCGCGCCCGCGGGATCACGCCGGTGCTGACGACGAGCGGCCTCGGCCTCTCCGAGGCGCGCGCCCTCAAGCTCCGCGAATTCGCGCAGGTCAACGTGAGCTACGACGGCCCGGGCGAGCTCTACGCACGTGTGCGCGGCTTCGAGGGCGCGGAGGCCGCGGAACGGGCGATCGCCCGCCTGGCGGCCGCCGGCGTGCGGGTCGGGGTCAACGTCGTTCTCACGCGGGACACCTACCCGGGTGTGGCCGACACCCTGCGGCGCGCGCGTTCGCTCGGTGCTCGCGAGGCGCAGCTGCTCCGCTACAAGCCTGCCGGGCGCGCCGCATCGCTGGATTACCTGGCGCGCCGCTTGACCGACGCCCAGGCCCGCGGCCTCGGGCCGCTGCTCCGCGAGCTCGCGCGGGACCTCTGCCATCCCGACGCCGACGACTTCCACATTCGCATCGATTGCGCGCTCGTTCCGTTCCTCTCCGCCGACGCGACACTGGCCGGAGATCCCCGCGAGCTCGCGCGTTTCGGGGTGTTCGGCTGCGAAGCCGCAGGCGCGCTCGCCGCGGTCACCGTCGACGGCCGCGTCGCTCCGTGCAGCTTCGCTCCGGCGACGGCGCTCGCGGGCGCCGACCTCGCCCAGCACGCCGGGGACGACACGCTCACGCGATGGCGCCGCTGGGTAGACGCCCCGCCGCCGCCCTGCGACAGCTGTTCGATTCGCAGCGTTTGCAAGGGTGGCTGCAAGGTGGTCGCCTCCTTCGTGGACGGCGCCCACGGCCCCGACCCCGAGTGCCCGCGCGTCCGCGACTGGCGAGGAAGGCGGGTTGCATGACGGGCTCGCCTCGCCCCTTCCTTTCCGCAGCCGCGTCGATCCTCTGGGGCCTCGTCGTCGCCGTCGCTGCATACGCGGGGATCCGCGCGATCCAGTACTTCGTCTACCCCGACCCGAACCCCGCCACGCTCGTCTGGAGCGCACACGCGGGGTACTTCTGGCGGGCGTGGATCGTCGCGTACGCCGGCGGCATCGCGGCGTTCGTCGCTTTCCCCCTCGTACGAGCGCACTTCGAGCCGGCCGTCCGCGCGCTCGCCCCCGCGGTAGCCGCCGCAGCCGCGCTGCTGGCGTTACAGGCCGCTCTCCTCCCATGAGCATCCGACCAGGACGGGCTCCGGCTCGAGCACGACCCCGAACTTCTCGCGCACGCCTTCGCGAATGGCGCGCGCCAGGCCCAGAAGCTCCTGCGCCGTGGCTCCGCCCCGGTTGACGAGGGCGAGCGCGTGCTTTCTCGAGACCCCGACCGGGCCTCTCCCCCAGCCCTTGGCGAACCCGGCTCGCTCGACGAGCCACGCCGCGCGGCACCTTGAACCGGCCCTCGCCCGCGTCGAAGCGGGGCGCTCTCGAGCCGGATGCCGCGTCGATGGACGCCACCCTCGCGGCGTCGACGATCGGGTTGACGAAGAACGACCCGGCGCTCACCGACTCGGGATCGCTCGCGTCGAGGATCATTCCCTTCGCGCGCCGCAGCGCGATCACCGCTTCGCGCACCCGCCGTGACGGCGCCGACTCGCCCTCGGCCACACCCAGCGCACGCCCCAGCTCCGGGTACCGCACGACCGTGCGCTTCGCCGCGTTCGAACGCGAAGCGGACGCGCGTGACGATCCAGCGACCCATCTGGCGCTTGAACGCGCTCGCGCGGTAGCCGAAGCCGCACTCGCGCGCCGCCATCTCCACGAACGCGCCGGCCTCGCGATCGAACAGCCGGACGCTGGCGATCGTGTCGCTCACCTCTTGCCCGTAGGCGCCCACGTTCTGAATCGGCGTAGCGCCGACGAGACCCGGCACGCCGCTGATGCACGCGACGCCCCCCCACCCCTCCACCACGGCCCGAGCCACGAGCTCGTCCCAGCTCTCGCCCGCGGCGACGTCGACCAGCACTCGGTCGGCCTCGGGCGTGCACCTCGACCCCGCGCAGGCACACGTGCGCGACCAGGCCCTCGAAGCCCTGGTCACCCACGACCAGGTTGCTGCCCTGCCCCAGGACCAGCAGCGGCTCGCCGTCGGCCGCCTGCGTCGTGGGCCGCCTCGAGGACGTCTTCCTCGCGCTGCAGCTCGACCAGGCGCCGGGCCGGGCCGCCGATGCCGAGCGTCGTCAGCGGCGCGAGCGGAACGTCGGAGCGCGTGCGCAGGCCCATCGAAAGCATGCTTGTATCCCGATTGGCCGCAGGCAAGCGATATGGACATGCAGCCGCTCCCCATCGACTCGATCCTGCCGGCCATCGTGGAGTCTCTTCGCGGCGCGCCCACGCTCGTTCTGCAGGCGCCGCCGGGCGCGGGAAAGACGACGCGCGTGCCCAGGGCCATGCTCGACGCCGGGATGGCCGAGCGCGGACGAGATCGTGGTGCTCGAGCCGCGACGACTCGCCGCCCGCATGGCCGCGCGGCGGGTGGCGGACGAGCTGGGCGAGCGGGCCGGCGGCACCGTCGGATACCAGGTGCGCTTCGAGAACGTGTCCAGCCGCAAGACGCGTATCCGCTTCGTGACCGAGGGGGTGCTCGCCCGCGAGCTCATCGCCTCGCCGGATCTCGCCGGCGTGGCCGCCGTCGTGCTCGACGAGTTCCACGAGCGGCACTTGCAGGCCGACGTGGCCCTCGCGCTCGTCGAGCGCCTGCGCCGAAGCCGCCGGCCCGAGCTGCGCGTCGTCGTGATGAGCGCCACGCTCGCGACCGACGCCATCGCCGCGTATCTCGGCGCCCCGGTCATTCGATCCGAGGGGCGCGCGTTCGACGTCTCCGTCGATCACCTCCCCTCCCCCGACGACCGTCCGCTGGCCTCGCATGTCGCCTCCGCCGTGAGGAGCCTCGTTCAGCAAGGCCTCGACGGCGACGTCCTCGTCTTTCTCCCCGGCGCCGCCGAGATCCGGCGAGCCCGCGAGGCGTGCGAGAGAGTGGCCGCGGAAGCGGACCTGACGGTCGTTGCCCTGCACGGCGACCTGTCGCCCGAAGACCAGGACGCCGCCGTCCGGCCGGGCGCCCGGCGAAAGGTGATTCTCTCGACCAACGTCGCCGAGTCGTCCATCACGATCGAGGGCGTGGTCGCCGTCGTCGACTCGGGGCTGGCGCGCGTGGCCTCGCACTCGCCGTGGTCGGGGCTCCCCAGGATGCGCGTCGAGAAGGTCAGCCGCGCGTCGGCCGTCCAGCGGACGGGGCGCGCGGGCCGGACTCGCCCGGGTCGCTGCCTGCGCCTGTACACGCGGGCCGACTTCGAGTCGCGCCCGGAGCACGATGCCCCCGAGATCCGCCGCGTCGACCTCGCGCAGACGTGGCTCGAGCTCGTCGCCCTGGGCGCGCGCGACGCGCCCTGGCTCGAACCGCCGCCCGACGCGCACGGCCGCGCCGCCGAGGACCTCCTGCACCGCCTCGGAGCCCTCACCGCCGACGGGGCGCTCACCGACACGGGACGGGCGATGCTGCGCTTTGCCGTGCACCCGCGCGCGGCCCGCGTGGTGGTCGAGGGCGAGCGCCGCGGCGTGACCGAAGACGCCTGCGTGGCGGCGGCGATCCTCGCCGAGGGAGACATCCGTGCCTCGGCCGGCGCATGGTTCGGCGAGGGCCGGCGACACGACTCGGCCACCGAGCGGTCCGATCTGCAAGCGCTGGTCGAGCAGTTTCAGGAGGTCGAGGCGTCGGGCTTCTCGGGCGGCTCGCTTCGGGCGGCCGGCCTCGACCCGGGCTCCACCCATGCAGTCGCGCGCGCGGCTTCGCAGCTGGCGCGAACGGCCAGGCGACCGCCGGGACCGCGGCCCGCCGGCGAGCCGGATGCAGCGCAGTCGCTCGGTATGGCCGTCCTCGCCGGGTATCCCGATCGCGTCGCCAGGCGTGTCCGGCCAGGCGCGCGCAGCCTCGCGCTCGCGGGAGGAGGGGTCGCGGAGCTGGCCGAATCGAGCGTCGTTCGCGACGCGGAGTGGATGGTCGCCCTCGACGCGGAGGAGCGTGCGGGGAGCGCTCGCGGGGGAAGGCCGGCACGCGGCGGGGTGATCGTGCGCCTGGCGAGCGCCATCGAGCCGGAGTGGCTCATCGAGCTCTACCCGGAGGCCATCGAAGAGCGAAACGAGGTCACGTGGAATGCGCAGCTCGAGCGCGTCGAGGCCCGCGAGGCGATGGAATGGGAAGGCCTCGTCCTTCACGCGAGTGGGACCGCCGACGCAGCCTCCGAAGAGGCCTCCCGCGCGCTCGCCGAGGCGGCGCTCGCCGCCGGGGCACGCGCCTTCGCGCCCGAAGGCGAGCTGGATCGCTGGCTCGTACGCGCGCGGTTCGCGGCGTCGCTCGACGCCTCCATCCCCGCTCCCGACGACGCCGCCGTGGCGGCCACCCTCGCTCGCCTGTGCGACGGGCTACGCAGCTTCGCCGAGCTGCGTCGCGCCGGGCTGCTCGACTCCTTGCGAGCCGCACTCGGCCGCGGCGCCGCGCGCCTCGACCGCCTCGCCCCCGAACGCGTCACGCTGAGCGGAGGCCGCTCGGTGCTCGTCGGCTACGAGCCGGGAAAGCCCCCGCACATCGCGTCGCGGCTGCAGGACTTCTTCGGGATGACCGACGGACCCCGCGTCGGCGATGGCCGCGTGCCCCTGGTGCTCGAGCTTCTCGCCCCCAACGGGCGCGCGGTGCAAGTGACGACCGACCTCGCCGGATTCTGGCAACGCCACTACCGCGCCGTGCGGGCCGAGCTGATGCGCCGGTATCCGAAGCACTCATGGCCGGACGACCCGACCAAGCCCGCTCCGAGGATGCGCCCGCGGTGAACGGGACGCCCCGTCAGAGACCGGGACCCGACCGGCCGCTCGACGCCGATCCGGCAGGCGCAACCGCCGCCTCGGCGGGACCCGCGCTCGGCGCGGCGCGCAGCCCCTCGGGCTTCATCTCGAGCTCCTCGGCCGGCTGCTGCGCCGGCACCGGCTCCGCGGCCTGAGGCGCCGCCACCCCCACGGCCGGCGCGAGCGTAGCCGCCGAGCCCGGGGGCTCGACGGAAGCCTGCGCCCTCGATGCGATGGGATACCGCGCGACGACGAAGATTGCCGCCGCCGCGAGGAACGCCGACACCGTGATGGCGGCCACCATGATGACGAGCGCCGACCGGCGAAGCGCCGGCGAAGGGGCCGTCGGCAGCGCGATCGGCGGCGGTGTGGGCTCGAGCATTCCCGCGTAGGCCGTCGCGGGGAGCGTCCCCCCCAGGAACGACTCGGTACCCTGCGCCGCCAGTCGCGAGGTCCGTGCGACGGGGCTCCCGGTCGGGGCTTCTCGATTGCTCGGCACCGGCGCGGCCTCCACCGCCTCCATGGGCACCGCCTCGGGCAGACCCGCGAACATCCCCAGGGTGGGCGGGCTCATGCCCGGGACCGTCACCCGCGGCGAGGAACGCCGCTCGGGGCGCTGGGGGGGCGGACGCCGCTCGTTCGAGCCCCTCGCCTGCGGGGCACCGAGCGCGCGCTTCAAGTTCCGCAGGCTCGCCGCCAGCGAGAAGGCGTCGCGCGGACGCGCCTCGGGATCCTTGGCGAGCACCGCGTACAGCAAGGTGTCGAGCTCCCGGGGTACGTGCGCGTACCGCGACAGAGGAGTCGGCATCTTCTGCAGGTGGGCCGCCGCGATGCCATGCGCGTCCCCCTCGTCGTCGAAGGGGCCGCGGCCCGCGATCATCTCGTAGAGCACCAGCCCCGCCGCGTAGAGGTCCATCTTCGGCGTCGGGCGTTCGCCGCGCAGCTGCTCGGGGGCCGCGTACCGCAGAGTCCCGACAAAGCGTCCCGCCGTCTCGCGGGACGCCGAGTCGAGCAGCGACATGATCCCGAAGTCGAGCAGCTTGGTGATGGTCACGCCCGCCGACGTGCGATGCAAAAAGATGTTGTCGGGTTTCACGTCGCGGTGAATCACGCCCTTGTCGTGCGCGTGATCGAGCGCGTCGAGCAGATCGATCGCGATGTGATAGGCGTGCCCGAGATCGAGCTGCCACTTCTTCTGCAGCACGAGGCGCACCGATTGGCCGTTCAGGCGCTCCATGACGTAGTAAGGACGCCGCGGCTCGTCGGCAGTCACTCCCGCCGTGATGACGTCGACGATGTTCGCGTGGTTCAGACGAGCGAGCGTGCGCGCCTCGTTCTGCATGCGACGGGCGAGGTCCTCGCGCGTCCCGAGCTGCGGCTGGAGCGTCTTCAGGACGTAGCGCTTGCCAATCGAGGTATCCTCGACTTCGTAGACGGTCCCCATGCCACCGCCGCCAAGGCAGCGGACGACCTCGTATACGGTCCCCGGGACGAGCTCGCCCGGTTCGTAGTCGCGCGCCTTTGGAAGCATTGCGGGGCGATTACGATAGCATTCTTTTGGCGCCCCCATCCAAGCTGGCGGTTTTCCGAGGCTTGTCACGGACGCGTTTCGGCCGAGCGACACGTTGCCGGACTCCGCAGCTCCGTGGCTCTTGGTCAGGGCTTTTGCGTCCCGAGCCAAGCTCGGTTCTCGGCGTACCAGCGTACGGTTTCGGCCAGCCCCTCGCGGAAGCGGACGCTCGCCTTCCAGCCGAGCTCGTGTGCGGCCTTGGCGCTGTCGAGGGCGTAACGAAAGTCGTGTCCCGGCCGATCCGGAACGAGCGTCACCAGGCGCGCCGATGTCCCCGCGGGGCGGCCCATCGCGGCGTCGACGGCTTCGGCAATATGCTCGACCGAGGCGCGATTGGGCAGACTGTCGGTGCCCGCGAAGTCATACGTTTCGCCCGGCCGCCCGAGCGTCAGGGCCCGCGCGAGACCCTCGACGTGGTCGCCGACGTAAAGCCATTGCCGCACCTGCTCGCCCGCCCCGTAAAGGGGAATCGGCTCACCGGCGATGGCGTGCGCGATCGTGCGCGCGACGAGCTTCTCGGGGAGCTGCCGTGGCCCGTAGTTGTTCGCCGAGTGTGTGAGGACGACGGGCAGCCCGTGGGTCACGTGCATGGCGCGCGCGAAGTGATCGGCGCTCGCCTTGGACGCCGCGTACGGCGACCGCGGCGCATAGGGCGACGATTCGTCGAATCGACCGGTCGGCCCCAAAGACCCGTAGACCTCGTCGGTCGAGACATGCACGAACCGCCGCGCCGTCGCATGCTGGCTGCTCGACCACGCGTGATGAGCGACGTCGAGCAGCGCGCACGTCCCCACCACGTTGGTGCGCACGAACGGCGCCAGGTCGGCGATGCTGCGATCCACGTGGGACTCGGCCGCCAGGTGCACGACAGCGTCGAAGTCGTTCTCCACGAAGAGCCGCTCGAGCAGCGTACGGTCGCACACGTCGCCGTGAACGAACACGAGGCGCGGGTCGGCGGCCACCTCGACGAGATTGTCCCGGCGGCCCGCGTAGGTGAGCGCGTCGAGCACCACCACGCGATCGGGCCGGGGCTCCTGGGGCGCCTGCGGCCTCCCCTTCAACATCGAGACGACGAAGTGACTCCCGATGAAGCCTGCCCCGCCCGTCACGAGCATGCGGCGGGCCTGGAACCCAGCCACGTTACCCATCGAGCAACGACTCGATGTAGGCCCGATACGCGCTCGCCGGGTATTCGCGAATCACGCGCGCAACCTCCGGCACGGACAGATAGCCCATACGCAGAGCGACCTCCTCCAGACAGCCTACGTAGAGCCCCTGACGTGCCTGAATCGTGGACACGAACTCCGACGCTCCGAGCAGCCCATCGCTCGTGCCCATGTCGAGCCACGCCATGCCACGCCCGAGCGGCACGATGTGCAGCCGTTTCTGCTGCAGGTACACCCGCAGCACGTCGGTAATCTCGAGCTCACCGCGAGCCGAGGGCGTGAGCCCCCTTGCGACGTCGACGGCGTGCTCGTCGAGGACGTAGAGCCCCGGGATCGCCAGCGACGAGCGGGGGTGCGCCGGCTTCTCTTCGATGCTCGTGGGCCGCCCGGACGCGTCGAGAACGACCACGCCGTAGCGAGAGGGGTCCTTCACGGGATACGCGAACGCCGTCGCGCCAGCGCCGGCGCGCGTCGCCTCGCGCAGGTAATCGAGATGCCCCCAGAGCAGGTTGTCGCCGAGGGCGAGCACGACGGGAAAGCCCGCGAGGAAAGACTCGGCCACCCGCAGCGCATCGGCGATACCGCGCGGCTTCTCCTGGACCGCGTAGCTCAGCTCGATGCCGAACCGCGAGCCGTCCCCGAGCAGACGATCGAACTCGGCCAGGTGCGCCTGCGTCGACACGACGAGAACCTGCCGAACGCCCCCGAGCATGAGGGTCGAGAGCGGGTAATAGATCATCGGCTTGTCGTGAACCGGCAAGAGGTGCTTGTTCACCGCGACGGTCAGCGGAAACAGGCGCGTGCCCTGGCCGCCGGCGAGCAAGACGCCTTTGTGCGGCAGAGGCGCGGCACGCTCGGGCACCACGGTCCCAACCTACCACGGCGCGTCTGGAGGCCGCGAACGTCACTGCTCGAAGCAGTAGATGTGATGCGCGACGGAGCACGCCGCGCCGGAGGTCGCCGCCGTCCACGCGCTGCCGGCGCTCGTGCAGTAGCCGACCTCTCCCGAGACGCTGGCGACGCTCGACGAGAAGTGCGTGCAGCCAGCGGCGGCCGACGTGCCGTCGCTGGCCGTCGCGGTCCAGGTCTCGGCGGCGGCCATGCTGGACCCAGCGAGCGAGGTGAAGGTCTCGTCGAGGTCGATGGCGCTCGAGAGATTCCCGCTGACCAGAGCGGTCCAGTTGGCCGCGACGAGGGTGCCGTCGAGGAGGCGATAGGCGACCGTGGCCTTGGTGAAGCTCTTGTTCGGATCGCTGGTCGAATCGGAGATCCACGCGAGCCAGGTGCCGCCGAGGTTCGCCGCGTTCGCGAGCGTCTTGCACGCCGCATTCGCGCCGGCGGCGCCCCCGAGGTTACCGAGGTACGTCTGGCTCGACACGAACACGCGCCGCGCCGCCTCGCACGCGCCCGCGACGCACACCTGCTGGGCCGGGCACGTGCAGCCCGGGGGGGCGTCGACCGCGGCGTCACGGGAGCTGTCGGGGCCCACGTCCGGGCCCGCGTCGGCGGCCGAGTCGGCGACCGCGTCCGCGTCGGCATCGGCGGCCGCGTCGGCGTCCGAGCCCGCTTCGGTCGGAGCCGTGACGTCGCTGCCCGCTTCTCCGGAGCTCGCCGTGTCGCTGGACGAGCTGTCCATCGGATGCCCGACATGCGTATCGCCAGAACGCATCGCGTCCATGGCAGTCGAGTCGATGAGCGCCGCGTCGTCCCCTGCGGCCTGCGCGTCATCGTCGGGCCCGCCGGAGTCGCCGCCCTGCGCGCAGGAGGAAAGCGCAACAGCCAGCGCCAGCGGTGCGCACCCGGCGAGCGGGCGCCGGCGCACCGATTCAAGGAAAGGGCCCATGAGTACAACCTCGCGACGCAACGCGGTAAAAGCCCCCCGGCGTTCCGGCGACTTAAGTACCCGTAGGCTCCGCGGCGAGGCAGCCCCACTCAACAATTCTCGTGTAGCGGCACGTGCGCGCACGCCCGCAGGCCTGCGTGCGCGAACTCAGCTCGCGGCTTTCAATCGCACCACGGGAATCTCGCGCGTCGTCTTCTTCTGGTAGTTCCCGAAGTTCGGCGCCCGATCGACGACCATCTTCCACAGGCGCTCGCGCTCGGGTCCCGTGACCACCTCGGCGCGCGCCGGGTAGACGCGGCCGCCCGACTGCACGGTGACCTCGGGCTTCGCCATCATGTTCTGAAACCACGCCGGGTGCTTCGGAGCGCCGCCGTACGACGCGATGACGAGGACGTCGCCGCCGTCTTCGAACGAGGCGACCGGCACGGTGCGAAGCTTGCCCGTCTTGCGGCCGGTGGTCGTCACGAGCGCCACCGGGAGGCCGGAGATCTGGCTGCCGAACCGGCCGTTGGACATCCGGTAGAGGCCGACGTGGCCAGCGATCAAGAGTCTGCCGATGGGGTTCATGGGCGGGAGCCTACCCCTGCGGCGCGCGGGCGAGAACAGAGGCCCCGGAGCGATGCCCCGGGGCCCCGCGTCGCGCCCGCTTCACGGTCCGGAGTCGATCCCCCAGTCGCGTTCGCGCTCCGCGCGGCGCTTGCGCGCCATCGCGCGAACGACGCCGCGCATCCAGGGGACGGCGCGCCCCTGCGACGGCGTGAACGGCGACCGGCCCTCGAGCAGCGAGAGCAGGAAGTCCTGAACGACGTCGGCTGCCTCGCCTTCGAAGCCTTCGAGCACCGAAGCCGCTTCGTCGAGAAGCATGGAGCTCGACAGGATCGCGACCTTGCCGATGGCGTTGCGATCGCCCTGCGAGGCGCGCCGGACCGTGTCGTCGATTTCGGCGAGGAGCTGCGCGTCGGTCTTGGGGGTGGAGAGCGCTATTGCCGTGAGAGATCGATTTCGCGTTTTCATGACGTGGTTCCTTTCGGTTGTGTGGGCGGAGACGGTTTGGGGTCGTGAGTCGAAGGTGAGTGCTTCCCTCCTGGGCTCCCCCGCATCGAGCGGGGGAGCCAGGAGAGAGAGCGGGCGCGGAGCGAGGGCTCCGCACCTGCGTGCGGAGCGCTACGACTTCGCCGGCGTCGCCGGAGTGACCGGCGCCGTCGGTGTTGCCGTAGCGGCCGGAGGCGCAGCGGGCGTCGCCGTGGGCGCCGGAGCGGCGGGCGGCGTCGCGGGCGCGGTCGCGGGGACCGTGCCTTTGATGGCCGCCTTCTGCTTCGGGCCCATGGTGTGGCGCGCGGCGCGGGTCGCCTTGGCCTTGGCAACGGCAGCCGCCTTCTCGTCGGGTGTCCGCGTCGTGACCTTGCGCGGCTTGAGCCCGAAGTCGGCGAGCTGGTCGATCGACCCGGCGAACGCCACCTGAACCGCCTGCCGAACACCCGATACGAACTGCTGGGTCTTCGTGCGTTCGTCCCGATCGGTTTGCACCGCGCTCTCCCAGGACGCCCGGGTGGTGAGCACGGCGCTGCCGGTCGCGAGTCGCGCCTGCAGGAGTCCGATGATGGCGGCCGTCGTGAACGACGTACCTCCGATCACCAAGGAAGGGACTGTGGAACTGTGCTTGGCAAGACCGGCGATCAGAGCCTGATCGGCGGCTTGCTGCTGCGCGCGGTTGGCCTTGCTCTTCGTAGACATGGTCGATGCTCCTTCGTGAACGTGAACGCGACCGGGCTCCCGCCGAGCACCTCGCTCGGTTTCGTCCCGGTCACCCGCCTCACCGCCTCGACCGGAGCGTTTTCCGAAGGAAAAATGATCTTTCGGCAATCGCCTGCGACTTCGCGTGGTTGGCCATATGTCCCCACGGAAGGAGCGGACTTGATTGCGCGGGGGAGCTGGTTCTCCCGGCCGGCAAGCCGCGGGCTGCTCCACGGGAGGGAGCGTTCTCCTCGCCCGGAGGACGATTCCTCCCGGTGAGAAGAACGAGCCCTCTGCCCAGGAAGGAGCGAGCCGTCTCGCCGGAAGGACGCCTCCCCTTCGCCGGGAGAACGCGACTCCGTCGAGGGAAGACCCGGGTCTCCCTGCGGGAAGGACGAATCCATGTCGTTGGGAGGACGCCTCCTGCCCGGCGGGAGGACCGAGTCTCCTCGGGACCTAGACCATGCCTCCACGCCGGCAAGACGCCTCCTCCCCCTGGTGGGGAGCGAGCCCTTTCACGAGGAGTGCGCTTCCTCCCGGCGCACAAGTCCGGACTTGCCGCGCGACAGGACCGGATTGGTCGCGCGTCGCCCCCGCGGATGCGCGTTATGCTCGCGCGGCTTGATTGACTACAAGGCCGCATCCTCCGAACGAGCGCTCGCCGAGATTCAGCAGAAGGGCGTGCGCGACCACCTGATGAAGTTCGCCACGTGGCGATGCGGGTCCGAGGCCGCCGCCGAGGACATCCTCGCCGACGCGATGCTGCTCGCGTGCGACCCCGAAGCGAAGCCGTGGAACCCCGACAAGGGAAGCTTCACGCGGCACATGCGCCTGGTCATCCACGACCTGGTCATCCAGGGCGCCCGCCGCGGCTACGGGCACTTCGAGCGCGTGGAGGACGGCCTCGTCATGGACGAGACGACCGAGAACCCCGCGCCCGCCGCCGACGAGCGCCTGCACGACGAGCGCGACCTCGCGCGCATGCGGGTCCTGGCCGAGCGCACGATCGAGCGCGCCGAGCCGAAGTACCCGTACGCGAGGGCGCTCTTCGAGCTCTTGTGCCGCGGCGTCGAAAAGCCCGGCGAAATCGCCGCCGAGCTAAAGCGCCCCGTCGAGGAGATCTACGACACGCTCGAGGCGTTCAAGCGATACGGCAAACAGGTTCGCGCGGAATGGGAGCGCGAAGAGCGCGCGCGGATGCAAGAGGTTCGCGAGCGCGCTACCAAGAAGGAGGTGGCGCGATGAGCACGCACGAGAAGCCCGAGAAGCCCGACCTGGCGCGCGGCTGGGAGGCGCTCGAGAAGAAGATGGACGAAGACGAGCGCGCGTGGCTCGAGACCGCCAGCGACGAAGACATCGAGAAGCGCATGAACGAGGCGGGTGTGACCGCGGCGTCGACGCCGAGCGCCAAGGCGCTGCTCGCGCGCATGCAGGAGCGCGAGAGTGCCCCGGCCGAGAACGGGGGCACGCCACAAGCGGGTGATTGCGCGAGCGGCGCGAAGGTGAAGGTGCTCCCGCTGCAGCGCAGGGCCACGCCCTGGGTCGTGGGCCTGGCGCTCGCGGCGGGGGCGGCCGTCGTAGCGGGGAAGGCGCTCGGCCCGGACGAATCGGCTGCGGGCCGCCATGAGCAGGCCGAGAAGCTGCGCGACGAAGCGTTCGCCGCGTGCGCCGCGAAGGAGTGGAAGGCGTGCGAGGGCAAGCTCGACCAGGCCAAGGGCCTCGACGGGCCGGGAGAGGGCGAGCCACGCGTCGTGAAAGCGCGCGAGGAGATTGCGGCGGCGCGGTCGAACGGGCAGAAGTGAGGCGGCGCATCGCCGCGTTTGCACCAAGCCCACCAGTGTCCTTCCTCAGCGGTTCCTTTCTATCGTCGACAGCCCTTCAATCACTCTGAGCCCGCATCTTGCTCGAGCGTTCGAGGAACGGCCGCTCGACGGTTCGAAAGAAGAGAGCGCACAGTAGGCCGCTAGCCACGAATGCGCCCATCCACTGCACCCAAAGGGGCGCGTCGAGGGTCGCCAGGAGAATGCAGACGAGGGGTATCGCGATCGGGTGCGTCAAATAGAGGGAGTACGACTGGAGCCCACCGGCGAGCGCGAAGCGATACAAGCCAGACCGTAACGGTGGCAATCGTGCCCCGACGAAGACGATTGCCGCGAACATGGGGGGCCGCACGTGGGCCAGGACGCTCCCCGGGTGCGGGAGAAATGCGGTCGCCAGGGTGAGCCCGTACGACCCTAGGAGAAGGAGCGAGAACCGCGTCCAGCTGCTCCATTGGGCGAGCCGATTTACCACGAGCAGCTCGGCGGTGAGACAGCCGAGCGCCCACTCCCAGTACCTTGCCACGAAATTCTCGCCCCAGAGGTAGGCGTAGCTTGGATCGATCCGCTCGACGACGAGCTTGACCCTATCCCGACGACGAGAAGAAGAGCGGTGATTGCCGAAAAACTCATGCGTCGGCGCATGAGAACGAGGAGCGGATAGAAGATATAAAAGTGCGTTTCGATGCCGATTGTCCAGAGGACCCCGTTGATGCTGTACCTCGCGTTCGCGAAGAACGAGTGAATCATGGTCAAGTGGGCGAAGAACTGCCAACGAGTCGGCACCGAGAGAGGAAGCTCGGTGAAGAAACCCGACGGAATGAGTGTGGCGGCCACGATCGAGAGAACGAGCGCGACCAGATGCGGCGGATAAATGCGCGTGAATCTGCGGGGGCGTAGCATCTCCGCAGTTGGAGTCTGGGCTGGGCGGTTTTCCCGGCCGCTCGTGCGAGCGGAAGGTGGATGCAGAAGCCGCTTAGGACGAAAAATAGACCCACACCCCACGCCCCAAGGGCACGCGAGAGAATTGCTCGAAAGCCGGAGGCGATGAGATTGTGCAGCGCGAGCCACTCCGGTCTATCGATTGTGGTCGCGTTCGTCGCATGACTGAGGAGGACTGCCCCTGCGGCGATGCAACGAATCACGTCGATGCCCGGCAGCCGGCGTGCGCGTCCACGCCCTCGCTGAACATGGGTCCAATCGTCGATGGTCGTGGCGTCAAGGGGCGACGAGATCCTCTCGGCGTGAGTGTTGTCGAGTCCAATGGGTAGAACCAGGCAGGTTCGGAAGCATATACCTTACTTTTCTTCCGGCAGGTCCGGCTGGCGAGCGTCTCGTAGAGCTCGACGCTCGAGCTCCACGCGAAAGGGGGGCCCGACCCGAACGAGGAGAACCCCGCAGGGCGCGACCTGCGCACGTTCGGCGGCGACCAAGCGTCCACGACAGCGCTTCACCAAAGGGCCGAAGGCCGGAGGTGAGGGGGAGATACCGCCCAAGCGGCCCCCGAAGAAGTGCATCGCGCGTCGCTCGGTGCGACTTTTGGTGGCGGCCTCAATCGGAGAACGAGAGGGCTCCCGCATCGCTGGGGGTGCACGTCGGAAGGCTTGCCGGGCAATCCGCCGACGTATGGCAGGCCGTGCCGCCGCCGAAGCCCAGATCCGGACCCGGGCAGTCGCTGCTGCAAAAGACGACGCGATTGGAATTCTCGAATGACTCGCCGCCGTACTCGCAGCACGACGTGCCATAGGGACAATCCTCGGGGCCGTTGCACTGCACGATGAGGGACTCCAGCGCCGGGGCGGAGCACGGGGCGGAGCGCGGCTGACAGACGGCGCTTCCACCGCCGGGAATGCAGCACTCGTCGGATTGCGACGTGCACGTGGTCGCCCCACAGGGGATGCCGTAGTTGGCAGGGCCCGCGTCGGCGATCGCGCACGGGCCGTAGGTGACTCCCGCGTCCTGCGGCGGCGGCGGCGCGTGGCACATGGCCGTGGACCCACACGCATTGCGATAGCAATACGGAAACGCGGACGGGCAATCGGCGTCGGAGTGGCAAACACAGGAGGAGTCAAGGCCCAGGTAGCAGTCCCCTGACACCGACATGGGCGTCTGCCCGCAGACGGACGGTGAGCCGCAGACAATCGGGCCACCGCTCCAGGTGCAGGCCTGGCCTGAGGGGCAGTCCTCGGGACCGTCGCATTTTGCATACGTTGTTTGCGAGCTGCAGGCGCAGCAAGTGCATCCGCCCGAGCAGAAGTACTGCGTGGTCGTGTTGCACTCCGACACCTTGCCCGTGGTCCCGTTGGGGGGCGCCTCCGGATACGTCACGAGCCCCGGGGTGTACGGCGTGATGCATCCGTTGGGCGCCGCCGCGTCGCTCGAATTGGGCAGCGTGATCTGCAGGTCGAAGGTGCCTCGCTCGCCCGCGTAGGTCGGCACCGGCAAGGGGGAGACGGCGACAATCAGGCCGGAGGACGCCACCTTGGTCGTCGCGAACGCCTGATCCTCTTCGCAGAGGCCCGTGCTGGATACGGACGTGCACGTCAGCTGGCAGTCGTCGAAGAAGATGATGGCAGCATGAAACGGCCCGTGCGGCGTCACGATCGCGTAGATCTCGGTGTTCGCGGGCACCGGGGGCGTCCGGTAGAAGAGCTGTCCCGCGGCCGTGCTGTTGCACGAGCAGCCGCCGGAGTAGTCGGCATACGCGGCACGCAAGTCCTCGCCGAGAACCGGTGTTCCCGATGCGATCGGCTTCGCGGCGGCGCACGCGGCGTTCGAGGCAAACGGGCGGGGCGTCACCGACAGGCCGAACGTGCCTCCGGATTGGGTCGATCCGTTGGACACCGTGAAGATCGCGTCCTCCGGCGAGCTGCCGGAGTTCGCCAGGAACAGGTGCGAGAGGCGCGTTGGGAAGGAGACGTCCGTCGGATTTTCGCACGTCGTGGCCGCGCAGCTGTCGAGGACACCGAGGAGCGGCGTCCAGGCGCCCGCGTCGCCGTCCGGGAGAACCTCGATGTCGGTGACCTTTCCGGGAGCGAGCGCCGTCGAGTAGTAGAGCGCGTTGCCGTTGGTCGGCCCGCTACCGGTCGGAACGCAGAAGGGCGTCGGCGGCGCCCCGTTGCTCAAGCTCTGGCCGACGACCGGAGAGGCACCCACGTGCAGAGCCCCGCAGCAGAACCCGTTCGACGCCGAGGACGCCGCGTCGTTCGGCGGCGGGCACGGACTGCGGCCGCCCTCCGGAGCGGCGGAGTCGCTCGGCATGCCGCCATCGCCCCCGCTGGACCCGCCGTCCGCGTTCGCGAGACCCCCGTCCGGCGCGACGCAGGAGCCCGCGAGGCAGGCGGCCCCGCCGGTGCAGCTCGCGTTCGCGCAGCAGGGCTGGCCGATCGCCCCGCAGGACGAGGCGTCGGGCAGGACATACACATTCGTGGTGCTGCACTCGGTGGCCCAGGCGAGCAGCGCCGCCATGCAGCAAGTCGCCGATAATCCTGCCGTCCAACGCTGTCCCACGCGAACCTCCTTGTACGGCCGGCCAGCGGCGCTCCCACGGCCCCCCGAGGATAGAGCCACGACCCGAACGAAACGGCTCACGGGACGCCGAGGCGCCGTGTCGCCCCAGCGGGCGTCTCGTCGCGAACGACTCGACCGGCATCGAGCGTGAGCGTACGGCCGGCGATTGCGACGAGCTCGGGCGTATGGGCTGCGAAGACGATCGTGCGAGCTCGCGCCCGCTCCCCGAGTATCTCCGCAACCAGGGCGATTCCGTCGCGATCGAGGTTCGCGTCGGGCTCGTCGAGAACGAGGATGCCCGCATCCCTGCACAGGAAGCGCGCGAGCGCGACGCGCTGGCGTTGCCCCACCGAGAGCGTGTCGATCCGGACGTCGAGCGCGTCCGAGGAGACGACGCGCAGGGCCCCCAAGAGCCCGACGCGGTCGAGCGCCGCGACGATGCGCGCGTCGGACGCGTCCGGCGCCAGCAGTCTCACGGCGGTGCGGACATCCGCGCGCTGGGGAAGGTACGGCCGCTGGGGCAAGAACGCGATGTCCGCGCGCCACGCGTCGATCTCCGCGTCGCGCAGGTCGACGCCGCCGAGGCGTATCGCCCCCCCGTGGGGTCGGCCGAGCGCGAGCAGAAGGCGAAGGCACGTGCTCTTGCCCGAGCCGTTGGCTCCCGTGAGCGCGAGAACGCCCTCGCCATCCCAGGAGAACGAGACGTCGTGGAGCGCGTCGTCCACGGCATCGGGATACCGAAACGACACCCGATCGAACTCGAGGCGTGCCGGGATACGCGGCGGGGGACGGTCACCCGCCGCTCGCGGACGCGCACCCTCGACGACGCGCGCGACCAGGCGCAGCCATCGCTCGGTGCGAGCGATCCCGTGGAGGCCCTGAGCGATTCCGGCGAACGCGGGCGTGATGCTCGCGAAGAGCACGACCTCAGCGAGCGGCACGCCCAGCGCGCCTCGCCAGCGCGAATCCGCCAGCACCGCCAGCGCCACGACCGCTGCGGTCGCGAGCAACGCGAGCCTCCCCGACAGCGCCGTCGCCGATGCGATGCGGGCGCCCGCCGCTCCCCACGCCTCGCTGCGCGCCCGCGACTCGGCCAGGAAACGCGTTCGCAAGCCGAGCGCGACGAGCTCCGCGCGGCCCTCGAGCGCGTCGACGAGGTGCTCGAAGACTCTCTGCTGGAGCGCCCACGCGCCGGATGCCGCCTTCTGGACACGACTGCGCGACCACGCCAGCACCGCCGCCGCGACGAGCGCGACGGCGCCGGCGAGGAAGACGAGCCGCGCGGGTTCGGCGTGGACGACGACCAGCGCGAGGATGGCCGAGGCGAGCACGTCGCCCACGAGCGCCGGGAGCCCTCCAGCCAGCTGCTGGCCCGCCTCGAAGATCCCGTGAGCGAGCTCGGTGCGTGCGTCCTCGTCGGCCAGAACGTTCGCGCGCAGCAGCTCGCCGTCCAGCAGGCTCGCGATCACCCGGTCGGCGAGCTCGGCTTCGATGCGCGCGGCGAAGGCGCGCTGCGCGAAGGTACGGGCGGTGAAGACAACGCCGAGGACGACGACGAGCGCCGCCTTCGCCGAGAGCGTCTCCTCGAAGAGCGCCCACGACGCCGCAGGCACCGCGAGGCGCTCGAGCAGCACGAGCGCGCCGACGACGCCCATGCGACGAGCGATCTTCGCCGTCACGAGGACGCGAGCGGGGCGGAGCGGAGCGGGGATTCGCACGACGGGGCTCATGCTACGGCACTCGGGTGCCGTGGCGGGCGCCTCCGTCGTCGTGCCGGTAGCACGACGACATTCGTGGCACGGCGCCTCACCGGCCGTGGGCGAGATACCACGCGTACGTCTGTTCGATTCCTTGCCGCAACGGGATACGCGCGCGCCAGCCGAGGGCGTGGAGGCGCGAGACGTCGAGGAGCTTTCGCGGCGTTCCGTCCGGCTTGGAGGCGTCGAAGCGCAGCTCGCCCTCGAAGCCGACCACCTGCTTCACGAGCTCGGCGAGCTCGCGAATGCTGAGGTCTTCGCCCACGCCCACGTTGACGATTGACTCGTCGTCGTAGTGCTCCATCAAGAAGAGGCACGCCTCGGCGAGATCGTCGACGTGCAGGAACTCGCGGCGCGGTTGCCCGGTGCCCCAGACGACGACTTCGCGCGCACCACCGACCTTCGCCTCGTGGAACTTGCGCATGAGCGCGGGGAGCACGTGCGAGCTTTGCAGATCGAAGTTGTCCCCGGGGCCGTAGAGGTTCGTCGGCATGAGAGAGATGCCCCGGAACCCGTACTGACGGCGGAATTGCTTCACCATCTGAATGCCCGCGATCTTGGCCACCGCATAGGCCTCGTTCGTGGGCTCGAGCGGACCGGTCAAGAGGCACGACTCCGGCATGGGCTGCGGCGCGTGCTTCGGGTAGATGCACGACGAGCCGAGAAAGAGGAGCTTCTTGACCGGGCTGCGGGTCGCGGCGTCGATGACGTTCGTCTGGATTTGGAGGTTGTCGCGGACGAAATCCGCCGGACGGCTGTCGTTGGCCAGGATGCCGCCGACCTTCGCCGCCGCGAGGAACACGTAGTCGGGTCGTTCGGCCTCGAAGAAACGCTCGACGGCGTCTTGCCGGCGAAGATCGAGCTCGCTCTTCGTCCGAGTGACGACATTGCCGTAGCCCGCGGCGGAGAGGGCGCGCGCGATGGCGGAACCCACGAGGCCCCGGTGGCCCGCGACGAAGATCTTGTCGTTCCTAGTCACGCGCGGCCCCCCGAGGCGAAGCGTTGTGTCCCGCGTCCCGCAGCGTTCGCTCCTGGCGCGCGAGCTCGAGATCGTGCTCGGCCATCATGGTCACGAGCGTGTCGAACCCGACGCGGGGGCGCCAGCCGAGCGCGTTCGCGGCCTTGCTCGCGTCGCCGTGCAGGTGGTCCACCTCGGCCGGTCGAAAGTAGCGAGGGTCGATCTCGACGTGCTTGTTCCAGTCGAGATCGAAATGCCGAAATGTGGCCTCGACGAAGGCGCGCACCGAGTAGGAGGCGCCCGTCGCGACGACGTAGTCGCCGGGCTGATCCTGCTGGAGCATCTTCCACATGGCCTCGACGTAGTCGCCGGCGAAGCCCCAGTCGCGCTTCGCGTCGAGGTTGCCGAGATAGAGCTTCTCTTGCAGGCCGAGCTTGATGCGCGCCGCGCGCGCGCGTGATCTTGCGCGTGACGAATGTCTCTCCGCGCCGCGGCGACTCATGGTTGAAGAGAATGCCGTTCGCGACGAACATTCCGTACGACTCGCGGTAGTTCACGGCATACCAGTGCGCCGCGACCTTGCTCGCGGCGTAGGGGCTTCGCGGATGAAACGCGGTGTTCTCGTTCTGGGGGGCGGCGCCGAGCCGAACATCTCGGAGGACCCGGCCTGGTAGAAGCGCACTTTGCTGCGCGTGCTGCCGATGGCGTCGCGCATCGCCTCGAGCAGGCGCAGCGTGCCGGTCGCGTCCACGTCTGCGGTGTACTCGGGCTGGTCGAAACTAGACCCGGACGTGCGACTGCGCACCGAGGTTGTAGACCTCGTCGGGCTCGGCTTTCTCGAGAATGCGGCGCAGCCCCGTGCCGTCGGCGAGATCGCCATAATGCAAGAAAGAGTCGAGCGCCCGACTCGTGGGGATCGAGGTACAAGTGGTCGATGCGGTCGGTGTTGAACGTGCTCGAGCGACGAACGATGCCGTGCACCTCGTAGCCCTTCGAGAGGAGAAGCTCGGCGAGGTACGAGCCGTCTTGCCCGGTGATGCCCGTGATGAGGGCGCGCTTCATGGGACTTCTTCATAGCAGAATGCGACGCCTCCTCCTCGTTCACCACTTCTTCCATCCCGACGACGTCGTTTCGGCGCGGCTGTATCTCGATCTCGCGGTGAGCCTGGGCCAGCGAGGGTGGAGCGTCACGGTGCTCACGAGCGACCGCGTCAGCTCGGAGCCGGACGCGCGCCTGCCGGCGAGCGAGCTCCATCGGGACGTTCGCATCGAGCGTGTCCACCGGCCCCCCGGGAGGCAGTCGCGTCCCCTAGAGCGTCTCGCCAATTCGGCGTGGCTCGTCGGCGCGTGGGCGCTGCGGCTGAGGAAGCTCGAGCGCTTCGACGCCGTGGTCGTCGGGTCGGATCCCGCGTTCGCGGTCACCTTGTGCGGACCGCTCCGCCGCCTGTGGCCGAACGCCGCTCTCGTTCACTGGTGCCACGATGTCTATCCCGAGGCGATACAGGCCGATGGTGCGGGCGCCGCCGCGCGGGCGCTCGTGCCTGCGGCGCGCAGGGTCACGGCCGCGGCGTATCGCCAATGCGACGCGATCGTCGATCTGGGACCGGAGATGCGCGCGCGGCTCGAGCGGTACGAGACGGGCGCGGTGCGCGAGACGATTCCCCCGTGGGCCCTCGCCGAACCGCACGACGCCCCGCGCGCGCCGGAGCCGGCCCTGCGGGCGCGCATGTTCGGCGAGACGACGCTCGCGCTCCTCTACTCGGGAGCACTGGGCCGTCCGCACGATCTGGGCGCTCTCTTCGACCTGGCGCGCGCCTGCCGAGCGCGCGTGGGCAGTCGCGTCACGTTGGGCTTCGCCATCCGGGGCCCGCGACTCGACGAGGTGAAGGCCGCGCTGCGGACGGACGACGACAACGTTCGCATCTTGCCCTTCACGGAGGAGAGCGATCTCGCCGTTCACCTCGAGGCGGCGGACGTGCATCTCCTCAGCCTGCGCGCGTCGTGGAGCGGGCTCTCGGTGCCGTCGAAGTTCTTCGGAGCGCTCGCGGTGGGACGGCCCGTCGTGTACGCCGGCCCCGCGCAGTCGGACGTCGCTCGGTGGATCCGCGCCCTGTCCGTCGGCTACGAGCTCCGCCCGAGACGCGCGACGCCACGGTCGAGGCGCTCGAGGGGCTCGCGCGTTCACCCGCCGCGTTGCACGCTCTGCAGGCAAACGCGAAGCGGGCCTACGACGCGAACTTCGGCCGCGAGCGCGCGGCGGACGCCTGGGACCGGCTCCTCGCCGATGCCGTGCGACGCCGCGCGCGCTAGCCGCTCGGGACTAGTCAGTTCCGGCGTCCGTGATGGTGAAGTAATCGCAGGTACCCCCAGCGACGCCTGGATCGCTGAAGGTGCCGCTGCTCTGGCAGGTCGGCGAGCCCGTGGCCGGGAAGAGGCAATTGTTGCCGGTGCACTCGTAGCCCTGCATGCAGTTGCTGTTATCGGCCTGCCGCGGGACGCAGGTGTTCGATGCGTTGCAGTAGAGGGTGGGATTGCCCGCCGGGCCGGAAGTGCCCAGGCCCCCGTAGCTGCACTGGTCTTGCCCAGCTTGCCCCGGCCCCGCGCATCCCCCGTCCTGACCCACGAGAGGGAGGCACACCATCCCGCCGTCACCCGGTCCGCAATACGCGCCGGGCCGGCACTCGAGCGAAGCGCTGCAAGGCGCGTTAACGGCCGCCTGTCCCTGTAGCGCCGAGACGCAGACGTTCTCGAGGGCGGTCAACGTGGCGGCCGGTATGAGACCGCAGCCGAGAGCCGCGGTCTGCTGGAGGCACTGACACGCCGCGGTTGTGTCGTAGCCGATGCGTCCGCCGTCGAGGAAGGGGGCGCCGTACGCGCTTCCTTGCCAGCCGCCGAAGGACGGATCGGAGAACGTGGTTATGCAGGTTGCCATGTTGAACTGAGCAGCAGGCACGAGGCAGCAGGCCTGAAGCCTCTGGCAGGCCGCCGTCGCCGCCGCCGCGACGAAGCCACCCTGTGCCGGCAGCGTGATGGGGCAACTGGCCTCCCCGTCACCCGTGCTGGCTTCACCAGGTCCAACCTCACCGCCGGACCCACTGTCCTGCGAGGCTTCGGGTCCCGTCGAGGAGTCCTTGCCACCCTCCCCGGGGAGCGCGTCGCCGGTCGCGTCGAACGTCGTTCCGTCCGACGAGGCGTCCGTCGAGGGCGCGACGTTGTCGTCACCGCTGCAGCCGGCAACGGCCGCCGCCAGCAAGACCGGCCCCGCTCGATGCGCCCAGACTGAAAAGGATCCCGTTCCGAAAGCGATTCATGTGACACCCCTCGAAAAGTTCGACCGACTCATTGGGTTAACATCCCTTCCCGAAGAACGCACGCATCACGCAGGCGCTCCCGAGGGCGCGTCCTCGAGGAGCAACCCTCGCTTTACGAATCAGCAAGCGTCCGTTCGAGATCTTCTTCCAGCGTTCCACGCTCGACATCGAACGAGCCGAGCAGAGCCGTCACGATCTCGGGAAGGCCATCGCCACGGGCAACCCCCTCGAACAAGGCCGCGCCAATCTCGTTCAGACCGTAATACTCGCCGCCTCGGAGGTCCAGCACGACGAGCTCCGAGTCGAAGCGGCGCCAGTGCACGTGGTCGGCCACTCGGAGCTTGGCGGGAACCTTCATCGCGACGCGCCTCCCTCCGCGAGCTCCGCGACGCGGGAAGCGACGAGGCGAGCTCCCGCCCCGAGCGAGCCCGTCTGCGGAGGGCGCCGCAGGCGAAAGATGGGGACCGTCGCGGCGAGCCGGGCGCGAACGTCGAGGTCGCTGACCACGGCGTCGGGAGCGCCGAAGGAGAAGCTCACCTGGATCGGCTCAGGACGACGAAGCTCTCCTGGCCCTCGACGGCGGTCAGCGTGGGCTCGAGGGCGGTCTCGTCGAAGACGACCTGGACGAGCAACCGCACCGGGGCGTGGCGTTCGGCGCGGCGGCGGGGCACGACGGGCACCTTGGCGGCGGTGGAATCCGCGACGCCGAAGAAGGCGCGCGCATCGCTCGACAGCCAGAACGAGTCGTCGACGGACTCGGCGACGATCGCGCCGTCGGTAATCTCGAGGGGCACGACGTCGTCGGCGACGAACCCCGCCCCGGTTCGCTCGACGAGCTCCATTGCGGTCGTCGACTTGCCCGCGCCGCTCTCCCCGACGAGGACCACGGCGCCGTGGGGCCAGGCGACCGCGGCGGCGTGAAGCGATACACGGCCCTCGAGGTACCTCCGGCACGCGAGGAGCTGGGTCGCGCGGAACTTCTGGAGCGCGCGATTGACGACGCCGTCCTCAGGCAGAAACGAAGCCACCCCGCGGGCCCCGGGAACGACGAGGCGACCGATGCCCGACCACTCGACGACCGTGCCCTCGGTGCAGCGTCCGATGCGGACGCCCCCTTCTTCGCTCGCGATCCATTCCACGCCGGCGGGCAGAGCGCTCATGGCGTCACCGCGTCCAGACGAGCGGGAGGAGCGTCGGCCGGCAACGGCGCGTTGAGCTCGTGGACTTGCCGGACGTACGCCTCTCCGGCGATGGCGCCCCACACCAGGTCGCATTCACGACGCGATTGCTCGGGGTTCGACGCCCACCTCTCGAACGCTCTTCGAAACGCCTCGGGGTACACGAGCCCCAGCCGGCCGAGCTCGCGCATCGTCACGAGGTCGCGGACAGCACCGAAGCCCCCCATCGTCTCGTACTGCTCGGCGACGGCCCGGTAGGGGCGCGCCTTGTCCGTTCGATAGCGGACGCTGTCGGGCACGATCCCGGCCAGCGACTCCCGGAGTAGGCCGCGATCGCGCGCTCCGGCAAAGAGGGCCGAGCTCGGGACACGCCCGACGAACTGGAGAAAATCGTCGTCGAGATAGGGAAACGAGAGTCGCACCCCGGTCGCGATCTCCCAGCGGAACAGGTGATCGATCGTCGCAAAGAGGAGGGGGGAAGACGCAAGCCGCGTCACCCTGTCACGCTGGCTGCACCGGACCGGATCGACGGGTCCGCGTAGCGGGCGGCCGAGGAGAGCTCCAAGGCGCGGCGCCATCCACGCCGGGTTCGGTTGGGAGCGACGCCTTCGAATCGCCTCGCGAACGCGAATCGGCACGATCGTTCGAGCCAGGGGACGTAGCGCCAATCGCTTCACCGATTTCGTCCACGACTCGTCCACGGCGCGGAAGCTCGTGAGGCAGGTCAGCGCCGGACCCGGAGCCGCCAAAAAGAAGTCGGCGAAGACGCCCGGGACCGTTTCCAGCGCGAGCTCCGAGCCCTCACCCGTCATCACGACCTCGGCGCCGGCTTCCCGCGCACGACGCAGGAGCTCGAGCGTCCCCGAGCCTGGGAGGTAGGCCTGGATGCTCCCGTCGACGAGACGCGCCCGATCGGCGAGCGGCGCCGCCTCGGCCGGCTTGACCCGAACGGGCTCGATGCCGAGGTGCGCGCAGAGCGCGCGCAAGTGCGGTCGGTCGTCGCCGTCACCGCCGTAATCGAGCGACGAAGCCACCACGGGACCCGCGACGCCCTGGCGATGGTTGCGAACCGCGCACGCGAGGACGCCGCTGGAGTCCAGCCCGCCGCTCGTCAGGACCGCGACTTGCCGCGCGCCCTGAGACTGGCGGGCGACTGCCGCCCTGAGCTCTTCCCGAAGGCGAGACGCAAGCTCCGCCTCCGACGCGCGAAGCTCCGGCCCGAGGGACACGCCGGGGCGAGAGACCTCTTCGCGCCCACTGGCGTCGATCTCGATCCGGCAGTTGAGCGGTACCGAGCGAATCCCCTCGAATGGCAAGGGGTTCTGCCACGCCCAGACGCGCCCATCGAGGGGAGAGCATACGTGATCGACGCTGGGTCGCAGCCGGCCCCGCAGGAGGCCCGCCAGCGGCAGGAGGCGCGTGCAGGCGACCGTCGCGTCACCGACCCGGGCGTAGTAGAGGGAACGACCGCAGAATCGACCTCGGGCGAGGACGAGGCGCCCGCTGCGGCGCCCGATCAGCGCGAAGTCCCCCTTGAGCTCTTCCCCCGCAACCTGCGCGTCGCTGCGCAAGGCGCCCACGAGAGCGAAGTCACCCTCGAGCCGCGGGTCGGCTACGAAGGGAGGGCCCGTCCAACAGGCGATACCCACTCCAGTGCGGACGGTCTGGGAGTGGAGTCCCGCTGGCGCCACGCGCACCAGGGATTCGAGGATCCGAGCCGCCGCCTGCTCGTTGCAGGCGACGACACCGGCGATTACGTGCCCGCCCTCCTCGTGTGCGTGATTGGGTTATCGACTGTGGTAAATCCGGGGCTGGGGAGCGTCAGCTCACGGACCGAGCCCAGTCGGCGAAGGTGCGGCGCTCGGTAGGGGCGCTTGGGCTGGGCAACGACACGTTCGCCCGTCGATTCGCCGCTCCGACCGCGCTCGCCATCCATGAGATACCCTCGACTCGGTTAAGGCCGAATAGTCCGTTGCCGGGGCGCGAGTATGTGTTCATCGGCGACGGCTTGTCCAGCAAGTACCGACACTTCCTCCTGCGGACGCAGGGGCGGCGGTCACTGGTTACACGTCAGCTCGGCGGCGTGGCACCCGTGGCCATTCCCGCACGGCAAGCCGTCGGTCCCCGGCTGACCGCACGCCAGGCAGGCACCCTCGGGACCGCACACCTGCATGGTCCCCGGACACGAGCCGGCGTCGCCCGGGTCGCACGCGCACGCGCCGGCGTCGGCCGCGGTCGGGCAGGATACCGGGCTCGCCGCGCACTCTCCGGTGGGCGCACGACCCGCGCACGAGAAGCACGCGATGCCGGCTTTCACTCCTCCCGCGAGGCATGACGCGCAGTCGCTTACGCAGGTGCCGCCGACACCCCCGGCCACGCCGAGCATGAAGGGGCAGAGGAGTGTGCCGGAGGAGCACCCCGCGCACGTGCGCGGAACGCAGCGATCGCCGCAGCACGCACCACCGCAGTTCGACGCGTTGCAGGTGCTCGCCTCGAACGCGTCCCCCTCGTCCGACGCATCGAGGGGCGTCCCGGTATCGGCCTGGGCGTCGGCGCCCGCGTCGACACCCGTATCGGGCGCAGCGTCCTTCGTCGAGGCATCGAGGCCTGGTCCGGTTCCGCTGGTGCCGGTGCTGCAGGCGCTAAGCCCGGCGCCGCCGAGAGCGGCCCCGATACAGGTAAGGAGAAGCATGCACCATCGTCGTCGCATAGTATGACAAGTGTACCCATGCGGGGGCAGGCGCGCACCCTTTACCTGCGGCACAGCGCGCGCGGCGCGCGCCGATCGAACGCTGGGCTCCTCTACTGGCTCGCTCCGGGCCATGCGTGACGGGCCCTCACACATCGCCAATCTGGCGCTTCTGCTCGTCGCGCGCGGGCTCTTGCGTGTCGTCTCGCCGCTTCGCGCTCATGCGACTCTCGTCCGCGTCGGCTCCCTACTGCCGCCCTTGAATTCACGCGAGGACGTGCGGCTCGCGTCGCGCCGTCTCGGCAGACGCGGGACCTGCCTGAGCCGCTCGCTGGCCATCGCTGCCCGAGCACCGGCGGCCAGCGTCGTCATCGGCGTCGCGCTCCCGGGCAACGCTCCCTTTCTCGCGCACGCATGGGTGGAGATGGACGGCGGTCCGGTTGATCCTGCGCAAGTCATGGGCGAGCCGATTGCGCGACTGGCGGGTCCCCGCGCCCGCGGAGGACGCGACACCCGAGCCGAGTGACCCGGCAGACGTGACCATTTCGGATGAGCCGCTCGAGGCGACTCGGGGCTCTTACGGAGGATGAACTCCCCTCCCCTGGGAAAGAAAGCGACCATGCCCCGGACCCGCGCACCAGCCTCGATGCGCATGATGGCAGCCGCCTGTGTGCTGATCGCGGGAGCCGCGACCCAGTGCACGACGAACAACACGTACTCCCCGGGCGCGTGCGGCTTGCCGGGGCTCTCGTGCTGCGCGAACGCGAGCTGCGCGTCAGGCGCTTCGTGCGCGCTGGGCACGTGTGTGGCAGCGAGCTCCGACTCGGGCGGGTCGCCTGAAGACGCCACCGTCGAGAGCGATGGCGCGGGTCACGACGACGGCCACACGGGAAGCGACGGGACGACAGTCGCCGATGCGATCGGCCCGCCGGCGTGCGGGGCCATGGGCGAGCCATGCTGCAACGGTGTCGTCTGCGACACGGGGCTCACGTGCCGGCCAGGCCCGCCGGCCACGTGCCAGTGCCCGGGAGCGAACTGCATGGCGGTCGAGATCGCCAAGTCGGACTCCGCTATCGGCTTTCTGGCAGAAGACTCCAGCTACATCTACTGGACCGACGTCAATCGGGTCGCCCGCATCGCACTCGCCGGGGGCACGCCCGAGACCCTCTGCACGGCGCCCTCCTCCGCACGCGGGATCGCGGTCGATCGCTCCTCCGTTTACTTCGCGGCAAACACCGGCGTTTACTCCGTCCCGCTGGCTGGCGTGCCCGAGGGCGGCGCGGCCACGGACCTGGGGAGCATCGTCGCCGGAACGGCCAATCCAGCTGCGTGGTCCGTTGCGGTCGACCCGACCGGGGTCTACGTGAGCTGCTACACGCTCGCGTTCGGCGAGCCCATTTCGAAGTTCCCGTTGACCGGGTTGCCCAACGGGGGAGCACCGCTCGTTCTCGGTACGGCGCCCTCGCATGTCACGAGCAGTCTCGTCCTCGACGCCACGCGCGTCTATTGGTCGACACCGACGGCCGTCGTCGCCGCCCCTCTCGACGGCGGGGCGACGGTTTCAGTCGGGGACGCCGCGGGGTGCGCTCCAAGCAGTACTCCGTGCGGCCCCATTCCGCTCGCGATCGACAACAACTACGTCTACACGATGGACGGCGCCCAGAATCGTCCGCATCTCCAAGACCACCGGAGCGTCATCGCCGCTGGCCACCCCACGAGGCGCGGTGCCCGTGCTGGCGGTCGACGACACGCGCATCTACTGGCCGGAGAACACGACCTCGGTGCAGATGTCCGTGTGGTCGGCTCCCCTCGCAGGCGGCAGCCCGGTGGAACTGTGGGCCATGGCCACCAATTCGGACTCCATCGCCGCGCTCCTCGTCGATGCGACCCACGTTTACTGGGCGGCCGGCCAAGGCATCTGGGCCCTCCCGAAATAGGGTGCGCCGCTCGGAACGAGCGGTGGCGCTTCTTGCGCGCCCACGTGCCGCCGCAGCCGACGACCTATTCCTTCGGCTCGAGGTCCGAGTAGTCCGGCATCGCGCCGAAGTTCAATCCGAGGCCGAGCACGCCCAGATAGGTCTGCATCGCGTCGAAGACGCGCACGACGGTGACTTCCGGGTGGAGCGCGAAGTGTCTGCCCGTGCGGATGTCCACCCCGAAGCCGAGGCGCGCCATGAACCCCCCCGCCCCTGCCCCGAGCTCGGCGTCGCTCTGCGCGTCGATGCGTGACGTGGCCAGCGCGTATCCGACGCCGGCGGAGCCGACGAGCGTCAGCGTCGACGAGAGATTGAGCCCCACGAGCAGCGGGCCCTGAATCGCCAGGACGCTCTCCGTCGAGTCCGGCTGCCCCTCCTTGCTCGCGTAGAGAAAGACGTACTGGACCGACGGGTCGACCGCGAAATCCACCGGGCCGCGAACGAATTGCAGCTTCAAGTCGACGGCCGGCGAGAACATACTCGACAGGCGTCCGCCGATTTCGACGTCGTCCGCGAGGCCGTAGCGCACCCCAAACGAGGGCAACGTCGGGGTGGCGCCGAGCGCGGAGGAGCCGGCGCTGCGGTTGAAGCGATAGGCAAAGACCTCCGGCGAAAGGCTCGCCTGCACATCCCCCGCAGCGAGAGTACGCGGCACCGTATAGGTGTTGGCGTTCGGGCACGCGCAGTTCAGGAGCGCGAGGACGACGGGCAAGGCACGTGGGACGTTCGAGATCCGACCGAGAACGACCACGCGGCGGCACACGGTAGTCGCAGGTCACCGGGCGCGCAACGCGGCCGCTCGACTCATCGCCACTGCATCAAGCCGAGAGCCAACCCGAGCATCGCTCCTTCGACCCCGCTGACACGCCGAGCTTCCGCGCGCGCCTCGAACGGCGAGATGACCCCGCCTCCCTCCAGCTCGAAGACGAGCCGCCACGTGGCCGCGATCCGTAGGCTGACGATGCCGAGCAACGAGGCGCTCGCGACGAATCCCGAACCAGAGCTCGAGGACGCCGTGGCGGCGACCGAGCTCCCCGACGCCCAGGCCAGCCCCGCCTCGAGCCGCGGCCCCACCGCGATGGCCAACGTGGCGTCGCGCGGGCTCGTGAAGAGGACCGCACCACCGGCGCCGGCGAGGCCCGTCGTCACGTCTCCGAGCACGTCCCGCGCCGCGCCAAAGGCCACCCCGCCGTCGAAACGGAGCAGCAGAGAGTCCGTGAGGAACGGGACCGCGACGGAGGCGCGACCGCCGTAGATCGGCGTGTCGGTCGACGGATACGCGCGCCAGACGCCGACGAGGGAGGCGCCCGTCGACGGCGGGAGCCGACGCGATTCCTCGCCGACGGCGGATGCCGCGGACCCGGCGGGAATCGCCGCTGCCAGGCGTCGCACGACGGCCTCGCGAACGGCCGGCGCCACGGGGGCGTCCGGAGCAGGCGCGTCGGGGACGGTGAGCTCCAACCAGCTCGCGCGCAGCAGCTCGGCGACGGCGAGCGCCAGCGCGCGCGCGCGGGCCAGCCACGTCACGTCGCCGAGCGCTATCCGCCGGGACACGCGCTTGTTCGTGGCGGCGTCCTCGATCGCCACGTCGATCTCGGAGACCGACGAGTCACACGATGCCGAGGTCAGCTCGATCGATGCCAGCGCTCGGGACTCGTCCTGTCCGGCCGTGCCGACTCCGACGAGGACCCGGTCGACCCCATCGCCGCGCAGCTCCGCCGTGAGAATTCCCAGCAGGGCGTCCGCATCGAGCGGAGCCGTCCCGGGACAGTTCGGCAAGGACAGATGCACGGCGACCGGCGTGGTCGGCGCCTTCGAGGGCGCCGGCGCCGTCGGCTGCGCGTGAGCGACGTGGCGGCAGCTCAGGGAGACGACGACGGTGCCCAGGAACGTGGCGATTTTACCGACTGCACCCCTCAATCGGCGTGGCTCCACTTGCGTACCTCGCTCGTGCGTTCGCCCGCCGGAAATCGGCGTTCGTACTCCGAGGCCGCGGCCCGCGCGCCCGCGGCGTCCCCTGCCCTGGCGCGCGCCTCCACGAGACGGGCGTAAGCGTCTCCTTCCAGGCTTCGCGGCAGACCCAGAGCGATCGCCCGCTCGAACGCGCCTGCGGCCGGCGCGGGCTGCGAGAGCGCGTCGAGCTCTACGCGTCCCAGCGTGAACGCCGCCAGAGGGGCGCGCGAATCCGCTGCGTACTCGGCCACGATGCGCGCGAGAGGCGCTACGGCGTCGGCCGGATGACCCGACAGCCGGGCAACGTCCGCCAGGGCGAAAAGGTCGTCGGCGGACGCGCGCTCCGACGCGCTGGCGATTCCCTGGGGTCCGAGCTCGGCATAGGCCCGAGCATTGTCACCCCGCTGCGCGAGAGCCCGCCAGCGCGCCGGTGATTCCGGAGCGCCGCTCGTCGCGCGTGGAGCCGCGGTCATCTTGGAAGGGGCCGCCGGCAGCGGCTCGACCTCGTCGCCCTTCGGCGGGGGAGCTCCCAGCGAGCCCCCGGGGGGGCCCCGACGTCGAGCGACTCTCCGGCGGTCAGCCTCTGCACGTGGTCGCGGACGCGATCGCCTCGCACGAGGACCACACCTCGCTCCACGTCGACGCGCGCGCGCTCCGGCGAGCGCTCGACCGTGAACCGCGTGCCGACGACCTCGACGGTGACGACGCCACATTCGACGAGCCACCGGCGCCCGCCACCCGGGTGCACGTCGAACGTCGCACGACCCTTCGCGAGAAGGACGCTGAACAAGGCCCCGGAGTTCTCGAGTGGCTCCAGCTGGGCTCCCGGCGAAAGCTCGATGCGCGACGTGTCCGACAAGGCAACCGTGCGCGAAGACGTCTCCGGCGCCGAGAGAGACCCGATGTCGCCGCCGCCCGCGAGCTGCAACGCACCGCCCTCGCTGCTCGCCCGCTCGAGTGGTCTTCTCCCACGCCACGCGAAGACTGCGACGATCACGACGGCGGCCGCGGCGAACGCCGCTGCCCAGCGAACGGAAGCGCGCCGCCCGACCTTCCCTGCGCGACGCCGCTGGATGCCCCGCCAGACGCGCCCGAGCGCCATCTCGTCGGCGTCGGTCCGGAGGACTCTGCGAATGGGGGCCTTCAGCTCGCTCACGGCCCCTCCATTTCACCGATGCGCAGCTCGGCGTGGACCTGCGCGTCCGCGGCCGCGAGGCGCCGCTTGATCGTGGCCAGCGAACACCCGCACGCGTGGGCCACGGCACGAAGTTCCTCTCCCTCGACGTACCGGAGCATCCATGCGATTCGCTGGTCCGCTGGCAGCGCCGCGAGGACTCGATCCAGCGCCGACAGGTCGCTCTTGGTCTCGGCGCTCGCACCAGGCGCCACCAGAGACTCGAGCGTCGCATCGTCGGCGCCCACGTGGAGCCCGAGGGCGCGCAACAGCCGTCGCTTGCGAAAGCGACGCCTCACCTGGCTCACCGCGATTTGCATCAGCCACGCGCGCAGAGCCCTCGCCTCGCGCAGGCCCGCGATGTTCTCGAAGGCGATGATGAAGGTGTCTTGCGTGGCGTCCTCGGCGTCCGAACGGCGACCGAGGAGACGCGACGTGAGCGCGAGTACGAGTGGCGCATAAGCGCGGTAGAGCCCCTCCTCGGCTGCGCGGTTCCCGCCCCGGACGAGCTCGACGAGCTCGACGAGCTCGACGAGCTCGGTGTCGTCGGCGCGCCCGCCGGCTTCACCCACGACGCGCAACTGCGGCGAAAGGTTCATGCAGAGGGCGGGGGCAAGCGCGGCATTCATGTCCGATCGGTTCTAGGAGCCCCGAGCATGCACGGACGGCTCAGGACGGGGTAAACAAACTCGCGCAGCCGCCGATGGGTTGGGTGAGCCAGTGTACCGGAGCGCCGATCGACCAGCCGCCGGGCATCCCGGGGCAGTACTCCACCGGCGTCGTGTGCCACGACTCCTCCGATTGCAGCGGGACGCAGACGTGCAAGCCCTACTCGCTGCCGTTTGCCGCGGCTCGATCATGCTCTGCTACCCGTGACGCCACCCGTGACTGTCGGGCGACGGCAGGCGTCCCGCGAACAATCGCCGGTCGCCACGCATCCGAAGGGAGGAGGCTCCCTAGGCAAGGGCGAGAACCCCCGAGTGGTCAGTCATCCTACACGCAAGACCCGTGCTAAGGGTCCATGAGATGCGCGACGCGCTGCTCGTCGCCGGCGGGGCCGGCTTCATCGGATCGAATTTCGTGCGCCGCGCCCTGGCGGACACCGACATCCGTGTGGTGGCCGCCGACAAGCTGACGTATGCGGGGAACGTCGAGAACCTGGCCGAGTTCGAGGGCAATCCTCGGTTCACCTTCGAGCGGGTGGACATTTCGCGATCCCGCCGCGGTAGGCGCCCTGTACGCGCGCCACAAGCCCCGTTGGGTCGTGAACTTCGCCGCCGAGAGCCACGTCGATCGGTCGATCGACGGCCCACGCGCTTTCGTCATGACGAACGTCGTCGGCGCGTTCGAGCTCCTCGAAGCCTCGCGCCGCCACCATGCTGCTCTCGATGGCGCCGAGCGCGACGCCTTTCGCCATCTCCACGTCTCCACCGACGAAGTTTACGGCAGCCTGGGGCCCGACGGCGCGTTCTCCGAAGAGACCCCGTATGCGCCGAACTCGCCCTACGCCGCGACGAAGGCAGGGGCCGATCACCTGGTGCGCGCGTACCGAGAGACGTTCCATCTGCCGGTTCTGCTCACGAACTGCTCGAACAACTACGGGCCCTTCCAGTTTCCCGAGAAGCTATTGCCCTTGATGATCCTCAATGCGCTCGAGGGCAAGGCACTGCCCATCTACGGTGACGGCAAGAACGTACGCGACTGGCTGTACGTGGATGACCACTGCGCTGCTCTGCTTCTCGTTCTCCAAAGAGGCGAGCCGGGGAGCCAATACAACATCGGCGGCGGCGGCGAGCGGACGAACCTCGCGATGGTGGACGCCCTCTGCGCCGCACTCGAGCAGGTAAGACCCGCCGCTCGCAACACGAGGCTCGCGGCGAGTGGCATCGCCTCGTATTCCGCGTTGAAGACCTTCGTTCAAGACCGACCGGGCCATGACCGTCGATACGCCATCGACTCGCAAAAGATTCGCCGCGAGCTCGGATGGACGCCGAGCTACACCCTCGAGGCGGGGCTCGAACGCACCGTGCGGTGGTACCTGGAGCACCGTGGCTGGTGCGACAGTGTGCAAAAGGGAACCTATTCGCGCGAGCGCCTGGGCCTCTCGCCGGCAAAGGGAGCTCGGCGATGAAGGGGATCCTTCTCGCGGGCGGCTCGGGCTCCCGCCTCTTTCCGGTCACGCGCGGGGTCAACAAGCATCTTCTGGCGATCTACGACAAGCCGCTCGTCTATTACCCGCTCTCGACGCTCATGCTGGCCGGGATTCGCGAGATCCTGGTCATCACGACACCGGACGACCAGGCAGCGTTCCGGCGAGTCCTGGGAGACGGCGAGGATCTAGGCCTGTCGCTCACGTACGCAGCGCAGCCGCAGCCCGGCGGCCTCGCGCAGGCGTTTCTCATCGGGCGCGAATTCATCGGCCATGGCTCGGTGTCGCTGGCGCTCGGCGACAACGTGTTCTACGGGCACGGTTTCCCCGAGTTCTTGCGGCGCGCGGCGGCGCGGGACCGGGGGGCAACCGTCTTCGGTTACCAGGTCGCCGACCCGGAGCGCTACGGCGTAGTCGAGTTCGACGCGACCGAGAAAGCCGTGAGCCTCGAAGAGAAGCCCTCGCAGCCTCGATCGAGCTGGGCGGTGACGGGTATCTACTTTTACGACAATCAGGTCGTCGACATCGCGGCCGGCCTGAAGCCGTCGAAGCGCGGCGAGCTGGAGATCACGGACGTGAACCGTGCGTACTTGGAGAGGGGGCTGCTCCACGTCGAGCGCCTCGGACGCGGCATCGCGTGGCTCGACACGGGGACGCACGAGAGCCTGTTGCAGGCGTCGAATTTCATCCAGGCGATCGAAGACCGTCAGGGGCTCATGGTGGCGTGCCTGGAAGAAATCGCGCTGCACATGGGGTATATCACGCGGGAACAGGTCGAGCGCAGCGCCGCGAAGATGCGCGGCACGAGCTACGGGCAGTACCTCCTGCGGCTGGCGCAGAACCAATAGGGTCGGGAGCCGCGCGTGGAAGTCTTCGATTGGAAGTTTGCCGGGGTTCGGTCGTTCACGCCGCGCGTCTTCCGCGATGACCGCGGGTGGTTTTTCGAGTCCTACCGGCAGTCCGAGATCGACCGAGCCGGGCTCCCCGCTTTCGTGCAGCACAATCAATCGCGATCCGCACGTGGCGTCGTGCGAGGCTTGCACTACCAGCTGCGACGGCCCCAAGCGAAGCTCGTGCGCGCGGTGCGCGGCGAAGTCTTCGACGTCGTCGTCGACATCCGCGTCGGCTCACCCAGCTTCGGGCGGCATCTCGTCGTCGAGCTCAGCGAGGACCGGCCCGAGTGGCTGTACATCCCCGCGAACCTCGCGCACGGGTTCTGTGCCCTCACGGACGTCGCCGACGTCGAATACCGCTGCAGCGAATATTACGAGCCGGACGACCAGCGCGGCGTGCTCTGGAGCGATCCGGCGCTCGGCATATCCTGGCCGACGTCCTCGCCGACGATATCGCCGCGCGATCGCGAGTACCTCCCCTTGTCAGCCGAGCGCGACGACCTGCCACGCTACGTCGGCTGAAGTGCCATTTCGGCGAGCAACGCGTCGATCGCCTCACGAGCCGACAACGGCCTCGACGAGCTGACGAGAGAGGAGAGCGCTCCGTCGCTACGCAGAGAGCTGTCCTTCGGTCGGGTGGCGGGGAGCTTCAGGTCGGAAACACTCGTCGGCACGACCAGGTCGCGACTGGCCCCGAGCGCGTCGGCGATGGCGAGCGCGAACGCGTACCGGCTCAAGGCGAATGCGCCGGCCCAATGCAGGACACCGCCGACGCGCTTGGTCAACGTGTCGACCGCGGCGGCAGCCGCACTGTCCGCGTGCGTCGGCGAGACGACCTGGTCCCGGAACGCCTTGACCCTGCGGCCGACCCGCAGCGACTCCACGACCGTTCGCGGGAACGTCGGCTTGACGTCGCCTCGGCCGGAGAAGACCGCGGAGACCCGGATGACCAGCGCGTCCGGGGCGAGCAAGAGCGCCGCCTCTTCGCCCATGCGCTTCGTCCTTCCGTACATGGACCGTGGGTTCGGCAGGTCCGCCTCGGTATAGGAGCCGCGCTCGCCGTCGAAAACGTAGTCGGTCGAGAACGCTACGAGGCGTGCGCCGCTCGCGCGACACCCTCGTGCGACCGCCGCCGTGGCGTCATGGTTGACCGCGTGCGCAGCCAGCGGGTCGCGCTCGCACCCGTCGACGTCCGTCATGGCGGCAGCGTGTACGACGGCGTCGAAATGTCCGCCCGCCACCAGCGGTTGCAGCTCGCCCGCGGACGACCGCAGATCGATCTCGACGTACTCCGCGGCTCGACTCGCCGCCCGGGACGTGCCACGGCCGGTCGCGACCACCTCGTTTCCCGCGGCGAGCCGACGGACGACGCAGCTCCCCACGAGCCCGTTGGCGCCGGTGACCAGTACCCGCATCAGCCGCCGTTCGTGCGCGGGTGCATGCGCGCGACCCGTCCCGTTGCCGGGTAGGTCGCGGCGCAGCAACGGCATCGAATTGCATCCGCCGCCGACACCTCGAGATCGGATGCCCTGCACTCGGGGCAGCGCAAGAGCGAAAGGAGATCGATCGCCCGGTTGCGGCGAGACTGCGACAACGAGCCGCGCAGCGCGTCACGCAACACCGCGCGCGCGCCGCGCCGCGCCGCGCCCGACTCGACTCTCGCCTCTCCGCCGCCGTCGAAGGCAGCTGCATCCTTCGGCAGGGGCTGGGTCATGCGATATCGGATGCCGCCGTCCTCGCGCGACCAGAAGAGGCGCAAGTGGAACGCAAACGCGTTCGCGCGCAGGTGTCGCATCCACCCGCGCGTCGGCTTTACCTGAGCCTCGTAGAGCTCGACGAGCTCGGCGTCCTTGATCCACCGCTGCTTCGGCGCGATGCGCAGCTCGCCCTCCCGCTGCGTGATTTCCTGCCGGTGGTCGCGATAGGGATTGATCCGTTCGAAGAAGGCGTCGGGGCACTCGATGTAGCCGGCCTTCGCCACTCGCTGCATCTCGGCGAGACAGGCCTCGACGTCGATCGCGTGCTCGACGACGTGGCACGCGATGACGAAGTCGAACGCGTCATCACGGAAGGGGAGCCGCTCGATCATCCCCAGCACGAGCGGCCGATCTCGGACGAGCGGTTCGAAATTGCGCTCCCGCGTCACTTCGTACGCGTCGAGCAAGACGTTCGCGCGGGGAAACGGGTTTCCCCCCGAGCCCACCTCCAGCACGAGGGCGTCGCTCGTCACCGGGACGTGCAGGCGCCGAAGCGACCAGGCGATGTCGTCACGGCCGAGCCTGCGCAGCGCGCGCATAGGCGCGGACTCCGACCGGATCCTTCCGTCCCTGTCACGCAGCAGCATCGGACCCGATTGTAGGTGCGAGTTGCCGGGCGCGCACGAGCAGTCGCTCGACCTCCGCCATCCGCGAGTAGATGTCGTGGCCGGCCGCGGCAACGCGACGCCGACCAGCGTCTGCGATGCGGGCGCGTGCCCGTTCGTTGCCGAGATAGAAGCGGAGCTTGTCTACCAGCTCGGATGGTGACGGAAAAATACTCGGCCTCCTGTCCCTCGCGAAACATCTCGAGCATGTCGTCGGTACGCTGGCTGACGAGCATGGCTCCGATGGCCGTGATCTCGAACACCCGCCGCGTGTACGTGTCGTTGTTCGACCCTGAGAACAGGCAGAGGGCGATCCGAGCGGCGGCGATGGACCGGACGTATTGCTCCCCGCGAAGGGGCACGACGGGCCGAAAGCGCGCCAGCCAGGGCTCGGCCGGCGCGCGGTTCCAATCCGGACCGAACAGCTTGAAGTCGACGCCGCTCTCGGCGACGGCGCGCAGGTACTCGCGGCGGCCGTCGGGCTCGTAGTGCCCGATGAAGACCACGTCGGCCGAAAGGCGCGTGCGCTCGTCAGCCGTCACGGGGATGGGCCGGTGGCGCTCGGGGACGTAGTGCGAACGCACGAGCGCCACGTTGCGTGCACCCAGGCTCTCGAGCTCGCGCACGTTCTTGTGGCGATAGACCATGTTGACGTCGGCCAGCCGCACCAGCGGCCAGTAGTGGCGCCAGAGCATCCATGGCGCCCGCTCCCCGAAGGGATCGTCGTTGTTGTACGTCGCGATCACCACGCCGGGCGACACCCGCCGGAGAGCGCGCAAGGTCACGGGAATGACCAGTGTGGGCCGATACAGGATGACCGCGTCGGGTCGAAAGCGACGGCCCTCCCGCACGATCTGCGCGTTGAGCCGCCAGACCGCGGGACCCGTCCCCAGCTTGTTTTGCACACGGCCCACGAAATGTGACAACGGCGAGCCGCCGCCGAATCTCGTATGCCAGGCGACGCCGTGCACTTCGTGCCCGCGCGCCACGAGGCCGGCGCGCCACGCCTCTTCGTGAATGTCCGAGTGCCACTCGCCGACGAGGAGGACGCGCAGCTGGGCTGCGGCCGGACCCCGGTCAGACGCGCTGTCCTTCATAGAGCGCTCCGAAGCGCGGGGTCGAGCGAAGGACGCTCTTGAGCATGCGGATTCCTCTGTCGAGGAGGGGCGCCGGTACCGAGAAAAGGGCAGCACTGTACAGCCAGAAGAGCGCGTTGTCGGAGAAGCCGAGGCGCGCGAGCGATGCGACGTACCGCGCGAAGGCGCGCCGGTCTGCTGCGTGCAGCTTGAGAAACGCGTACGAGTAGTTGCCGATGTCCTTCCGGATGCCATCGTAAATCGGAAGCCCGGTCCTCCGCTCGGCGGCGCGGGCGATGCGCGTCATCCCTTCCATGAAGTTGATCGAGTGCTCGGGGGTGAGCGCGCCGGGAGCAAAGCGGCCCCGCTCCGCTTTCGACGAGCCGAAGAAATGACGCTGCTCCTCGTTCTTGCGCATCGCCGTCAAGACATCGGAGATGTAATACCCATCGCGCTTCTTGAGAACGTTCGCGGCGATGTGAAGCTGATAGAGGAGGGTCCCGTCGAACTCGTCGGTCGCGTGCTCACGGGCTCCTCGCGTGTGGACCGTAAACCCGGCGACGGACACGGAGCGTCGAAAGAAGGTGCGGATGGTGTCGGCCCCGGCAACAAAGAGTCGGTCGTCTGCGAAGTAGCGAAAGACCTCGGTTCGCCGGCCGGTGTGAAAGTCGACGAACTCGTAGGCTCGCAGAATCACCCCGAGGTTCGCATGCTTCTGGATGACCTCGCGCAAGCGGCCGAGCGCGCCAGGATTCAACGCGTCGTCGTCGCCCATGAACATCGTGAACTCGCCCTCGGCCAGCTCCAGGCACCGGCGGATGTTGCCGTCGTAGCCGAGGTTCTGCGGGTTCGTCTCGAAGCGAATGCGGATGCCCGCCGGCGACCGCGCCGCCCAGCTCTCGACCACCTGGCGAATTTCATCCCGGCGCGGCGAGTGATCTTCGACGACCAGAACCTCCGTGCGGTCGTCGAGCTGCGGCACGATGGTCGTGAGCAGGCGGTCGAGTTCGGTCGGCCGGTTGTATGCAGGAATGGCGACGGTGATTAGCGCGGACATGGCACGGCAACGGGGATCCCGTCTGCCGCTCTTATAGCCCGGCCTGGCCGCGTCCCGCCACCCGCGGCGCGCCGCGTGTCATCCCCCGCGGCGATGCTACGGTAGCCGCAAAACGCGATGAATGGAGCGAGGCGGGCACGCAACGTATATGCCGTGCGCTGCGACCCGCAACTCTCGTCAGGGCTAGCCCTTCGTCCTCGATTCGGCCTCCCGACGCCTCCACCATGAACGTCTTCGACGTCCTCGGCGCGCTCAACCTGATCTTCGCCGGCGTCGCCCTCGCGCGACTCCGCCCCTCCACGTTCTTCTTCGCCAGCAATCAGGTCGCCACTTTGCGCGCGCTGTCGGAGGCTCGCGTCGATGGGCGCTTTGCTGCGCAGTCCCATCTCCCGTTGTGGCTCTTCGGGGCCGACCAACTCGAGATCGCCGCGTCGATCTTCACCATTTCGACGCTCTTGCTGGGGGTCTTCGCCGTCCTTCCCGCCCCGCCACGTCCGGCGGCCGATCCCGAGCGACTCCCCGCGCTTCCCAACTGGCTCCACCTCCCCATCGCGGCCTACTTCGCAATCGTCTTCTTTTCGACCAACACCGTGCTCTCGGAGCCCTACGGCACGAACAGCCGTTTCAACTTCTCGTTCAACGCCGGCGGCCTTCACATGCTGATCGCGTCCGCCGTGATGTACGAGCTATATCGCCGCGTTCAGATGGGGTCACTGAAGCCAGCGAGCGCGTTTGGGCTGGCCTTCGGGTTCTTCTTCCTGATGGACTTCAGCAAGGGGCAAACTGGGATCGCAGCGGGCTATCTGCTGTTCGCAGCAATCTTGTTCCTGGGCGCAGGGTCACGCGCGAAGGCGGGGACACGATTGGCCACGCTGGTGCTCGCGATCACGATCGTCGTGTCGATCTCCGCCTTCACCCGCAGAGTCCGGAGCAACCTGACGGACGACGCCGGAACCGCGGTCCGCACATTCGTCGCTGAAGACGTCTCGTCGGGGATTCTCGAAAAGCTCGGTAACGGCGAGCAATATGCTGCACACGTTCTCGAATGCATCGCTCTTTACGAGGGCGGCCGTAGTCGGGAGTGGCGTTCGGTGTACAACCCCATCCTCTACACGTTCGAGCCGTCGTTCTTGCTCGAGCCGCTCGGGATCACGCGGCCCAGGGAGGCCGCGTGGGAGCTCGCAGACTCCTACATACACGGAGGCGGCATCTTCGTCGTCGGTGAATTGTACTGGAACGGCGGGTATCTGTGCGTGGCGATCGTCGTGACTTTGATTTTGTATGTGTCGTATTTGTGCGACGCTCGGTATCGCTCCAGCTTCGTCTGGTTGACGCTCCAGTGCCAGTTCGCGCCGATGTTGCTCATGGGAATCGGCTACGGGTTCGCCCAGGTCAGTCGTGGATTCATCAATGGCCTTCTCGTCCTCGGGATTTACTACGCCTTCCGAGCGCTCGCTCCGATCGTCATGGGGAAAAGGGCCGAAGCGAGCCTCCTCGCGCGCGGCGGAGACCCGGGTCGCGCGTCCAGCGCTCGACCCTGACGCAGCAGGCCGCAGGTGATGCTCGGGTTGCTGCTCGACCGATCTTGGCCTAGAGGATGACCGTGAACCCCAGCGGCTTCGTGCGGAGACAGCTTCGGCGGCTCGATCGCAACAACAACATCCGCGACGCTGCGGTCGCTCGTTGGGCCGCGTCGCTTCCAAGTGAGAGCAACGTCTTGGACGTCGGCGCTGCGAACATGAAATACGCGCCGTTCTTCGGGCACTGCCGCTACGTTGCCCAAGATCACCCGGACGTCTCTTACGCACCGCGCGACGCAGAGCTCATTCGAAGCGACATCGCGTCCATCCCACTTCGCACGGGTTCCGTCGACGCGATCCTCTGCACCGAGGTGTTGGAGCACGTCGAGCAACCGCTGGCAGCAATCGCGGAATTTTCGCGGCTGCTGCGGCCGGGGGGACGCCTACTGCTCACGGTGCCCTCCGCATGTCGGGTCCACCGGGTACCGACGCACTATTACGGCGGCTACGCCCCAGATTTCTTCGAACGCTCCCTGCCGGCACGCGGGCTTCTGCTGGATGCTCTGGAGCCGATAGGCAACTGGAGCGAATACATGGCGCAGGAGCTCGGACGCGTGCCGGACATCATCCGCAGTCACAGCAGGTTTCCGGCTGGTGTGCGTGACGTCCTGGCTGCGTCCGCATGGCCTTTGTTTCGCCTTGCGATACCGATCGCATTTTTGGCGTTCGGCCGCTTCGACACCTCTACCGACTTGCCGTTGGGTTGGTTGGCGTACGCAACGCGAGCACCTGCGAACGACTAGCCGGCGAGCCGGCGTTTCGGGGTCAGCGTATGCGCTTCAGCCATCCTCGTGGATTGAACGTCAGCAAGAACCGCTCACAATCCGCATCTGCGACGAAATCGGACCGCTCCTTCAAGAACTTGTCGACGGCTTCCCACGGCCCGGGGCCGAACTCTGGCGCGCTCGGATGACCGTTGATGTTCGTGTCTTCGACGATCAGGTACGATTTCAGCGTCACGAACTGCGAATAGAGCTCCAGTTCCTTCGTGACGTTCTCTTCCGTGTGGTCGCTGTCGAGCGTGACGATGACCGCGCCGTCTCTCCCCGCCGTAGCCTTCGCAACGGCGCCTCGTACGTTCTGCACGACTCCCGGATCGACCGAGTACCCAACGATGGGGACGATGCCCTTCGACGCGGGATCGAAGCTCCACTTCGGATTGATGTCGACCGTGACGACCGTACACGGGATCTCCATCATGCGAAGGACGTCCGCATAGAACGATGCAGAGCCACCGTACTGGGTGCCGGTCTCGACCAGCGCGGCCGGCCTGAGCTGTTGAAACAGTTCGACCAACATCCACAGATCGCAGGGGTTCTTCTGTACGGAATCGCCCCGCCAGTTCAACTGCCCCGCAACCCCGCTCCGATACCACAGGTCGTTGAACTGCTGAACCACGGTGAGGGCCCGCTGCGCCCCGAGGATCTCTTCCACCTTCAGCGGCTTGTACGCCGTCGGCGGCTTGACGAAGCGCAGTGCTCTCTGAACGAACCGCCGGAGCCGAATGCTGATACGAGGCGGTCGCCATTCCTTTTCCGCGCGCGACTCCGCTACCATCGCATTATCCTCCGTGTAGAGGCCCAAACCGGTCGACCACCGTACGCGAACACGTATCGGGCCACAAGATCACTCGACGGAGACCCCGGGTCACGAGGCGAGTCGGCTTGCGACCTGTGCTACAGCCGACCGCATGTCGTGGAGGACGCGAGTCAAGAACGCCCTGCTGGCGACCGACGTCGGAAGCCTGGCGTACGGGCGGGTGCAGGAGGCGTGGTTTGAGCGGACGTACCGAGAGCGCCGCGAGACGTACGAGCGCAGGGTAGGAACGGATCCACGCGGCTGGCGCGCTGCGGACGCCGTGTTGCGGTGCCGGCAGCGAATCGCAGCGCGCGGCTACTCCGCTGTTCGTCGAAGCCTGGGCGAGGTGCACACGTTCGCCTATGTTCCCTCGAACTGGCCCCACCAAAACCAGATTGCGTCGGCGTTGGCACAAGTCGGGCCGACGACTCGCTTCGACTACTGCAAGCACGGGATTGGTCTCCGGGACCTTCGAATGAGCAGCCCCGGGCACGAGCAGCGCCGCACCGCGATGCTGCACGCCATGATCCAGGAATTGCGCGAGGCCCATCGGCGAAGAACGGTGGACTGGTTTTTCAGCTACGCCACCGGCTGGGACATCACCCGAGATGCCCTTCGATGTATCCGAGAGGAGCTCGGGATTCCAACGGTCAACATCTCTCTCGACGACAAGAATTGGTGGGAGAACATCGAGCGCCCAGACCCGCAAAGCGGCATCGTGAACATCGCGCCCGACTTCGACCTGGGCTGGACGTCGGCACGGGTCGTGACGCCCTGGTACTGGGCCGAGGGAGGGCAAGGCATCTTTCTCCCGGAGGGAGTCAACGTGGACTGGTTTCGCCCCATGGAGGTCGATCAGGACATTCGCGTCGGCTTCGTGGGAAGCAACTTTGGCTACCGTCCCCGGATACTCGAGTCGCTTCGTCGCGCGGGAGTCGACGTCACCGTATACGGGCTCGGGTGGCCGAACGGAGCTCTGTCGGATGACGCGATGCTCGCCTTTTTCAATCGTTGTCAAATCAATCTCGGACTGGGCGACATGCATTATTCTCGATGGCTCACCAACCTCAAAGGAAGAGATTTCGAGATTCCTGCGACGGGCCGCGGGCTTTATCTCACCAGTTACAGCAGCGACCTGGCACAATGCTTCGCGATTGGCCGCGAAATCGAGTGCTACCGCGGAGTGGAGGAGATGACCGAGCTGATTCGCTTGCGCTTGCGTGATCCCGAGCGCTCGAGGGCGATGGCGGAACGCGCTCGCCAGAGATGCATCGACTCTCACCAGTGGAAGCACCGGTTCGAGACGATCTTGCGGGCGCTGGATATTCTGGATGGGAGCGCGAACGATCCCTGGCTGTCCTAGCGGGTGCCCGTCGACGGCCGCTCGCCGCGCGCATGGCGAGACCTTCTCGCGACGAACGCCATCGCGACGCCGACGAGCCAGGCACCATCGCCAGCTTCGCCCGCCGCTCCGATCTGGCAGCTTCCCTGGTGGCCAGTTCCCGAGGTCCCACAATCCTCCGGATATTGGGCGTCGCCGGTAGCGGCGTCCTCTGAGGGGGCCGCGTCGGTACCCGCGTCACCTCCCGAGGGCGGAGGGCGCGACGCCATGTAGTGACCCGGCTCGTCGATCGCTACCAGCCTTCCGTCCATGAGCGAGACCAGGAGCTCCACCGCGGGATCCTGATTCGATGTCGGCGGCGATGATGCGCGTGACCGGCGCTCCGAGATCGAGGCTGAACGCAATCGAGCCATCGGCGGCGTGCAGCGCATATAGCCGTCCATCATCCGATCCGAACACGACCTCGTCACTTCCGTCGCCGTCGACGTCGACTGCGATGGGGTCATGAAGAGCAAACGGTTCCGCGGGCGGCACGGCAGACACGGCTCCCTTCGCGACGAACTCGGTCCACACGCTGTCGAGCGTGTCGCCTGCGATGCGACGAACGCGCGATAGAGTCCCCCCGTGACTTCCCGCGAGCACCATGTCGTAGACTTTCGCGCCGCGGCTGCGCTGTACGAACGCCACCGCGTTGCTGTCGATGTCGCCTTCGTCTTTGGAGGCGATGACGAGGCCGGTCGACGAAAGCCTCGCGTACGAACCGAAACCCGTGCCGCCGTTGAACCGAAGAAGGCTGAGCCCCTGGCTGTCGACGGCGGCCGCGCCGATGGTCCCGTTCGATGAGGGCAGGGTCTGGGCCGAGACGCTCCAGATCGGGCTCATGGGGCTGGCACCGAGGTTGATGGCGACTTGGCCGATCGAGCTCACGGGCGTCGCGAGATCGACGACGCCGTCGCCGTTGAGGTCGACCAAGCTACCCGCGGCCATCTCGTCGGCGCCGGCGAAGATCGTGGCCAGCGGCGTCGAGCGAACGATTCCGCCCGTCACGCCGTCGAAGATCGCAATCGACTCGCGTGAATGGATGTCAATCTGCGGCACGATGAGGTCTGGCTGGCCGAGCCCACGGACGTCCGCTGCGTATCCGCCCGGCAGCCAGGTCGTCGCGCCCGCGGCAAGCTGGGTGCGCCAGACCTCGACGCCCGCCGTATCCATTCCGACCATCGTGACTGCGGTTTCGCCTTGCTCATAGGCGACGAGTGTTGGCGAGGGCCCCGGCAGGTACGTGAGCGGGTCCAGGGGCGCGCCCGCCGCCCCTTGCGGCGAGATGTCGACTACCCCGGGGACCTGCGCGATGCGATACGGCGTCCCGTCCGCGTGCAAACGGGTGCCGTCCAGCCAGAGGAGATCTCGATTGGATGTCGCCATGGCCACCATCGTGCGCGTCGAATCGAGCGCGAAGACCCGAAGCCAGTTGGCGTACGACCCCGCTTCGAAGTGCGCGTGCTCGACGAGATTGTGGGTGAGCATGTGAGCGATGCCGTCGTCGCCGAACGTGAGCAGGTCGGCTTCACTCGAGGTCGCGCTCGTGGCGGCGCGCCATCCCAGCGCCGTCGGCGTCACGTCGGCGGGCACGGCCCAGGTCGACGCTAGGGAGCCGTCGGCGCGCAGAACGCCGAGGGACGTGTCGTTGCCTCGCCGGGCGTCGTCCTGACCCACGAGGAGCTCTTGCCCGCTCGCGGCCGGGTCGAAGTCGGCGACCACGGGCGTGTCGAGCGACCCGTCATTCGGGAGCACGCTGGGCGAGCGCATCATCACGTGGGCGTGGGGCAGGGTCCAGGACTTGGCCGTCGGGGGCGCGCTTCTGGAGACCAAGCCGAAGACCTCGACGTCCGACCGGGCCGGCGTCCTGTCGGCGAGCGGATTGGCACGTACGACGACTTCGGCCTTGCCGTCGCCGTCGACATCGGCGACCGCCTGAAGAAGTTGCCCAGGAATCGAGGCGATCTGCGTACCCGTGGCGGCATCGACGATCTGGGTCGTCCAGGTCTCGGAACTCCCGTCCCATTGCGAGAATACGGCTTCCTTGGAGCCGTCCCCGTCGAGGTCAGCGACGGCCCCCTTCACCGTGTAAAAGTCGGCCCCGAGGGCAACTGGCGGCTGCGCCGTGGCGGACCAAAGCGTAGCGAGTGCGCCGCCGTGCACGCCGAGCACGTAGATGCCCGCCGACGGACTGTAGATGTAACTCGTGTCGACCGCGATGATCTCGAGACCCGGGGCGGAGTCGACGTCGGCCAGCTCGAACAAATCGAAATACGCGTCGGGTCCGATGGGATTCGCCTCGTACTTCATCTGGCCAGTGAGCGGATCGAAGACTTGAAAGCCGGCTGCGAGCGGTCGAACGAGGTCGGCTACCTGGTCGCCGTCGACATCGCCCAAAGCCAGGTCGAGGCTTGCTCCCCCGCCGCTCGCCGTCCAAAGCGGCGCGGTCACTCCAGTCCCGTTGCGAAAATCGAACGCAGCGAGCTGAAGCCCCGTGGCGACGAGCAGGATGCCGCCCCGCGGCCCGATCGGCAGGAACGTTGCCCCTGCCCCGCTCGCGCCCGCAACGAGGGTCGTCACCTGATGGCCGTCGGAGCCGTCGAGAAGTTGCACGCCAGTCGACGTGTTGATGACGACTTCCGAGCTGCCCACGCCGTCGAGATTCCACACCCCGAGGATCGCATAGGCTCCCGCCAGGGGCCCCTGCCACAGAGTCGAGCCGTCCTCCCGCGACACCGTGACCCGGCCCCCCGAGACAGTCACGGCGTCCATGGTTCCGTCGGCGTCTACGTCTCCGACGGCAGCCCGTGCCCGATCGAGCTGGCCGCCCATCCGCTGCGTCCACGCGACTTGAGGCGCGTGCATTTCGCCCGTCCCGTCCGCACGCGAGGTCCGATCGTAGTCGTGGGCGTAGGTGGGCCACGTGCCGCCATGTGGCCCCTGCTTGACGCCGGCCTCCGCAGCCGTGGCTGCATCGCCGCTTGCCGTGGCCCCGTCGGCCGGAGAGCAAGTGCCGCCGGCGTCACCTTCCGGAGGCGCCCTCGTCAGAACCTGTATGTACGTTCCCTGACATCCGAGGGTGACCGAGAGCGTCAGCAGAACCATGGCCAAGGTGCGCATCGCCTTCTCAGAGCCCCATCCCCGGCACTCCGGCTCACGACCGCGCGAGAATGTCGACGCCTGAGGTCGTCTCCGGAGGCGGCTGGCGTCTCCGTGGAGGACGCAACTAGTATTTTGCCAGGCGATCCGCGGTAGGCGGCGAAGAGCCCTCCGCATCATCGTGGAACCCATGACCAGGGCTATCCTAGCCGACCACCCGAGCATGAACGCATGACTGATGTTCCCCACGAAGGGGCCGCGCCGTCGCTAGCTGCGGGCCGTATCGGCCGGTGGCTGCTCGCGTTTGCGCTCGCAGGGTCTGCGCTCGCCGTCGGTACCATCCATACCGCCACGCTCTGCGTCGTGGCGTGCGCGTTGGGCGCGGGCGCGGCCCTCGTGTGGTGGAACGCCGCGCCGATGCGGGTGCGGCCGGTGGCGACGATTCTGGTCGTCGCCGGCATCGCGCTCACCGCCTACACGGCGCTCCAGTGTGTCCCCATGCCCATGGCGTGGCTCGCTGCGATTGCACCGTACAACGCGGACGTCTGGGCACACGCGCTCTCGCCGCTGCACGAGGCGGGACCACGCTGGGCGACGATCTCGCTCGATCCCTTCGCGACGCGGGTGGAGACGTTGAAAGGCGCGGCGTACGTGCTCGCTTTCGTGACCGCACTGCGAGTCGCGCGAAGACGGGAAGGTGTCGCGTTTCTGAGCGGGGTCATCGTCGTCACCGGCGTCGCGCTCGCTGCGGCAGCGGTGTTGCATCCCGCCTTCAAGACGCGCCACCTCTTCGGCCTGTATGAGCCGGGCGCTGAAATTGCCGCCCGGCACATCGCGCCGCTCATGAACCCCAACAATCTTGCTGGCTACCTGAACGTCGCTCTTTGCCTCGCTCTGGGTGCGACTCTCACGCCACAACCGCACCTGTCGCGCGCGATCATGGGGGCGCTCGTGCTCTTGCTCGGAGCCACACAGCTGTGGGTGGCTTCTCGCGGCGGGATTGTGACGATGATCTTGGGGATCGTGGTCGTGATGGTCGTGGTCGTCGTCACGCGATCACCCAAGGGGCACGGTATCGGACCCCTCTCCCTGATGTCGGGCGCAGCGGTGCTAGTCGGCTTGGTCTTCGTGGTCCTGGGAGGTTCCGAAGACGCTTCGGACGAGCTTTTCACGGCGGACGCGTCGAAGCTGCAGATGTTCGCGAAGGCGATGCGGATGCTGCCAGCGATGCCGCTCTTCGGGTGCGGACGTGGAGCGTTCGAGAGCGCCTACCCCGCCTTCCGCCTCGACATTGGATACACGACGTACACGCACCCGGAGAACGTCGTTGCCCAATGGGTCCTCGAATGGGGCGCACCCATCGGCGTTGCCGGGCTGGTGACGGTCGGTTTCGCCCTGCGACCGACCGCGGTCCTCTCGCGGTCCACGACCGCCGCCGGGGCCTGGGCTGCCCTCATCGCGCTTTTCGTGCAGAACCTGGCCGACCTCGGGACCGAAATCCCTGGCCTGGCCCTGGCGGGGGTGGCGTGCGCCGCGATCGTCGTATCGGGCAGCCACGGCCGCGAAGCGAAATGGAAGCTGGCCCAGAGGCTGCGCCGGCCTGCCCCGGTTCTCTTGGCCGCGACTGCCGCCGCTGCGATCGGCCTGGCGCTCACGACGTGGGGCCACGGCCTCCACCAGGATCGGCGAAGCGTGCAGGAGGCCGGCAACGAGCACCACGTGACGGCCGGACAGATGCACGACCTGGCCCGAGCAGCGATGCTCCGCCATCCTGCGGAGCCATACCTGCCCTTCGTCGTCGCATCTCGCGCCTTGCGCGAGCACGATGACGCCCCAATCCCGTGGATCGGAGCGACCCTCGAGAGGTCGCCCGTTTACGGGCCCGCCCACCTGCTGCTTGCGCGCGCCGTAGCCTCGCGCTCACCCTCTCAGGCTCGGCTCGAGTACCGCCTGGCCATGGAGCAGGCACCTCACATTGGCTTTCCGCCGGACGCCGCTCGTGTGGTCGGTGGCTATTTCGACGCGATGGAGCTCGTGCCCGTCGGCCGAGTGGGCCCCCGCATCATCGAGCTCTTGAGCGATGCGGTGCGGGATCGGCTTCCATCGACGGTCGTACGTCTCGATGTCGAGCTTGCGGCCCGGTCCTCGTCCGCTCCGGGGCCTGCGCTGCGCGCCGCGGCCAACGCCGTTCAGGACATCGAGGAGCCCGACCGAGCTCCTTGGTGCCGCGACGCCGCGCTCGCCAGCTGCACGCGTCTGGCGCTGGACCTCTCCATGCGCGCGCAGCAGTTCGCCTCCGAGAAATGCGACGCGTACGCTTTGCATGCTCGTGGGCTCATCGCCAGCGGCGACGTCGACGGAGGCTTGACCGAGCTCGAGAAAGCGGTAGACCAGGTAACGGCTCGCGCTGAGTGCTTGCAGGAGCTCGTGCAGATCGCACGGAGAGCCCACAGCGAGCATCACGTGTTTTCCGCACTGGACAAGCTCGTCAGCGCCGGCTGCATCGACAACGCCGAGTGCGCGCGCAATCTCCGCTGGGTCGCTCAGGACGAGGAACAACACGGCAATACACACAAGGCGCTCGCCCTCTACAGGCGAGCCTACGAGCAATCGCCAGACGACGATGGCCTGCTCGAGCAGATCGCGCGGCTCACGGCGGCCGCCGGCATGCACGCCGAAGCAGCCGAACGCTATGAGCAGCTGTCACGGCGGCATCCGGGCGAAGACCGCTGGAGGCAGGCTGCCACTGCCGAGCGCGATGCCGCCATGAGAGGCGTGGTAAAGCTGTGACGTCTGGAAAAAAGGCCGGTAAAAAGCAGAGCGAGGAATCTAGGTGGTCCCCATCGAGCTCAAGACAGCGCTGAAGAACACGAAAGCCTATTCGCTCCTGCAGCGGTGGCGCAGTCGTCGCGACATGGCTCGGTGGGAGCAGAGTGGGCGTCCGATCCCCCCGCCGCAGGCAGTCAAGCACGCGGCGCTGGGAGAGTACGGAAGGCGCTACGGTCTGCGAGCGCTCGTCGAAACGGGGACCTATCTGGGAGATGCCATCCAGGCGAACCTCGACCGCTTCTCGCGAATCTATTCCATCGAGCTCGCAGACGACCTCTATCGCGCGGCCGTCCGTCGCTTCAAGGGCGCGCGCAACGTAACCATCCTGCACGGCGACAGCGCCACCCTGCTCCCGCAGCTTGCGGCCGATCTCAAAGAGCCGACTCTCTTCTGGCTCGACGGGCACTACTCGGGCGGTGTGACCGCCCGAGGCATGCAGGACACGCCCATCGTGGTCGAGCTCGAAGCGGTGCTCGCACGCCCGTACAACGACGTGCTGCTGATCGACGATCTGCGCCTCTTCACCGGAAGAGACGGGTACCCAACCGCCTCCGATTTGCAGGCGCTCATCTCTTCACGCAGACCCGATTATGCCTTCGCCACCGAGATGGACATCGCGCGCGTCGTCCCGCGATAGGCGGATGACTCACGAGCTCCGAGCTCGCAAAACCCGGCCCTCGACTCAGTTCGGAGGCGCAGCACCGACGGCATCGCCGTCGTCGCCGCTGCCGGGCGACGCGCGGTAGCCCTCGCGCTTGTAGTAGTAATAATGATAATAATAGCTGTATTCGTGGCGGTTGAGATTCACCGCATTGAGAACGGCGCCGACAATCGGTGCGTCGACGTCGCGCAAGATGCGCAAACCTTGAGCGCTCACGTGCTTGCTCGTCTTGAACGCACGAACGACGAAGACAGTGCCATCTGCGAGGGTCGAGATGATGGCCGAGTCGGTCACCGCAATGAGCGGCGGGCTGTCGATGATAACCCGGTCGAAGCGCGCTGCCAGCTCATCCAATAGGGCGCGGAAGCGCGCCGAATGGAGCACGTCCGCCGGGTTAGGCGGCGTAGGCCCGGCCGGAATGGCCCACAGGTTCTTGATCCCCGTCTCCTTCGCCACCTCGTCGAGGGTGACTTCGCCAACGAGAACGTTCGTCACACCCGCATCTCCGCTGCGACCGAAGATCCGGTGAAGGCGCGGACGTCGGAGGTCGCAGTCGACGATGCACACTCGCTGCCCACCCTGGGCAAGCGCGATCGCGATGCTGCAAGCACTCATGGTCTTGCCCTCCGATGGCGCCGCACTCGTCACGAGTAGCTTCTTGTACGGGCGATCGGGGTTCATGAACATCAGGTTGGTCCGGATGGCGCGGGCAGCTTCGGCTATGCCGGAAAGCGGGCGCCGGTCGACCACGAGCTCGTGAGGCCCCTCGCTCGCCGCCGCGCTCGCCCGGCGCTTTCGGCCGATCCGCCCATGGCCCATGGGCTCGTTGTCCTGGGACTCGGGGATGAGGCCGAGGAACGTGAGTCCGAGCTGCGTCTCGAGATCGCTCGGCGTCTTGATTGAGACGTCCAGACGCGCGCGAATCCAGGACAAAACGATGCCGGCAGCTAGACCCAGCAGCAACCCGACGCCTGTATTCAGCATCGTTCGCGGCCGGATCGGCGCCACCGGCTGAAGCGCGTCGTCCACCACGCGGATGTTGTTCACGCGCATCATTCGCGTGAGATCCGCCTCCTTCAAACGTGTGAGAAGCATCGTGTAGAGCTTCTCGTTCTGCTCGCGCGTGCGATCGAGACGGCGGTACTCGATCTCCTTCATGTTGAGCTCGACTGCGCGCTGCCGCGCGGCCTCGAAGAGAGCCGCTTCTCCGGCTTCCTCTTTCGCCGCTATCGCCAGGTCTCGCTCGACCGCACCCTGGATGTTGCGCACTTCATTGACCAACGCAGCGCGCGCCGTGCTGAGGCGCTCCGCCGCCCGCTTGGCCAGCGGATGGTTCTCGCCCTTGCCCTCCGCCAGGAGTGCGTTCAGTTCCTTCAGCGCGTCCTGGTACTGCGATCGAAGCGATTGCAGGAACGTGCTCGACAACATCTCGGACGCCGGGAGCTGGTCGGGGTTCTCGGGGGACACCTTCGCCAGCTCCGCAAACCGCGCCTGGAGCTCCTGCTTTCTCGTGCGAATGTGCGTGAGCGCCGTGTCGTACTCCTGCATCTCGAGGCGAACCATGTTCGACGCCTCGTTGACGGTCGTGCTCGGCAGCTCGTTGCGCTCTTTGAACTCTTGAAGGGAATTCTCGTCGGCCCCGAGCTCCTGCTTCACGTGATCGAGCTGGCCGCTCAGCCATGTCACCGCGTCCGACGACCCCTGGATGGCAGCCTCCAGGTTTTGCTCGACGTATGTGTTCGCAATCGCCGAGGAGAGCGAGCGAGCGCGCGCCGGGTCGGTGTCCTCGAGGTGAAGCCGGAAGAGGCGACTGTTCTTGACCGGCTCGACGCGAACCCGACCCCGCAGAATTTCCGCGGTCTGGTCGAAAGTCAGCGGCCGGGTTGGGGGCTTCTTCATTCCGAGAAATTCGTTATTCGTGCCCAGATTGAAGTTTCGCGCCACCGCCACGAGCACGCGTTGTGACGTGACGATGTTGTACTGGGTTTGGTAATACTCCTCGTTGTCCCACCAACCGGTATTTCCCATCGTCATCGCGTCGTCGCCCTTGTCGCCGAGGGGGCGGGTCACGATCGCGTTGAGCTCGATGAGCGTCGACGCGTCGTAGACCTTGGGAAGGGAGCGCGAGTACAGCAGCGCCGTGCCGGCGCCGAGCAGACCGCAGGCCACGACCAACGGCCAATACTTGCGAAGCGCGGCGACAGCAACGGAGACGGCCGCGACGCTTTCGCGGCCGAGGCTCCCTAGAAGTTGGCGAGGAGGCGATGTTTCGGAGTTCACGGTCACTGGGCTAACTTCCAAACGTCGAGGGGCCGACGGCTACCTGAGGACGCCGAATGGTGGTGGAGGTCTGACCGGATCGCATGGGCTGCGCCACCGACGGCCCGAGCGGGCTCTCGACCCGAATGAGGGCGCGCTCGACGAGATCCGCCAGCAGCTCGAGGAGCACCTCCATTGCCGGTGGCGCGGCCCCCTCACCGGCAGACCAGGCGAAGACCACCTCGCTTCTCGCTCGTTGGTCGGAGCCCACCGGGAAGCTCGCCTGAAAGATCTCGGCGTCACGACCTCGCCAAACGCGCGATCGCGACGGAACCTGCGTCGCTGCGCGTTCCACGAGCTCGATGCGTTCGAAGGCGAGGTTCCGCCCCAGCTCGTCGAGGGCCTGCTTGACCTGCGACTCGTCCGAAGCAGTCCCGAGGCGCTCTGCGAGAATCGGGCAAGGCGCGCCGGATGGCCTCGATGCGCGGAATCTGGATGCGGCCGCGCGAATGCAAGTGGTGATGAATGTATTCGACGTATCCGGCTGCGCGGACGAGCGCGAAGAAGACGGCGCTCGAGGCGAGCAGCGCGAGGCCCACCTGCCAGGCCTGGCCAAACGAAGTCGCAATGGCCGCCACCGAGAAGACCGCACTTGCCGCGTAGATCGTGAGGACGGCACGACGGTGCGTGAGGCCCATGTCGATCAAGCGGTGGTGAATGTGTCCGCGATCCGGAGAGAAGAGGGGCCGCCGCTCCAGATAGCGCCGCAACATGCTGAACAGGGTGTCGAAGATGGGCACACCCATGGCGAGGCACGGTACGAGAAGCGCGACGGCCGTAGACGCCTTCTGCGAGCCGACGAGGACGCTCGTCCCGAGCACGTAGCCGAGCAGGTAGCTACCGGAATCGCCCATGAAGATGCGCGCAGGGTTGAAATTGAAGATCGGAAATCCAAGCACCGCGCCCGTCATGGCCGCGCTGATGACTGCGATGAAGACAGCGCCGTCGATGTACGCGATGGCGAAGTTCGTCAGCCCGGCGAAGAGTACGACTCCAGCGGCGAGGCCATCGAGACCGTCGATCAAGTTGACGGCGTTGATGATCCCCGTGATCCACAGGAGCGTCATCGGGAACGCGAAGACGCCCATGGGGAGAATACCGAGGAGCGGAACGCTTATGGCATCGATCCGGAAGCCGCATGCGAATGCGAGCGCGGACACCACGAGTTGCGCGCTCAACTTGACGGCGGCCGGCAAACCGCGCGAGTCGTCGACGACCCCGACGAGAACCATCAGAGTCGCGCCGACGAGCAACCCCCCCGCCTTCACTGCCTGAAGCCGAACGACCGAAACGATCGAAGAGTCGACGATGAACAGTCCGGCGAGCGGGAGTAGCAGCGCGAGGTAGATTGCGACGCCACCCAGCCGCGGCACTACCGACCGGTGGACGTTTCGGCCACCTGGGCGCGCCACCACGCCCCACCGCAGTGCCAGCCGGCGCGTCGGCGGCGTCAGCAGCGCCGCTGCCAGGCAAGCTACGAGAAAAGCTGCGACATACGTTCGCATTGCGGGGGGCTCTCTTACCACGAACGCGCGTGTCGGGTCCGGGGCATCGTTGTGTTGGATGCACGGGGGCGGTCCCTCATTCGAGGCCTCCGGGCGAAGGCATCGTTGCGAAAAAGCTGCGCGAATCGGCGCAGGAACGGCTCGCAACGCGGGTCGAATCCAGCTACTAGCTTGGTCGACCGATGTGCGGGATCGCCGCCCACCTCCGTTTCCCACGAGCGGATGCCGAGTCCGTCCGCCGGATGACGCAGGCTCTCCGACACCGCGGGCCTGACGGAGAGGGCGGCTCGTCGAAGGTCCGGTCGCTCTCGGCCATCGACGTCTCTCGATCATCGACCTCGCCGGGGGCGCCCAGCCGCTTTTCAACGAGGACCGAACCATCGCCGTCGTCCTCAACGGGGAGATCTATAACTACCGTGAGCTGGCACAGGAGCTTCGCTCCGGCCACCACCTGCGGACACAATCCGACACGGAAGTCCTAGTCCACCTCTACGAAGACTACGGCACCGAGATGCTCTCGCGGCTGCGGGGCATGTTTGCTTTCGTCCTTTGGGATGCGCGCCGACAGCGGCTCTTCGCCGCACGCGACCGGCTCGGAGAGAAACCGCTTCTCTATGTCCAATCTGGCGACGCCCTCTGGATCGCGTCCGAGCTTGGAGCCTTGGTCGCGAGCGGCGCACCACTCGGGACGGTCGATCGGAACGCGCTCTCCGACTACCTCGCCCTCCTCTATGTCCCGGCGCCGCGCAGCATTTGGACGAACGTCCGGAAGCTTCCGGCTGGCCATCGGTTGGTCGCAGATGTCGACGGCGTGCGGACGGATCGCTACTGGTCGCCGCCCGCACCAGGAAGCGAGCGGAACGAGCCGCCGAACGCTGCAGCGCGCGCGCGTGATTTGCTCGAAGATTCTGCTCGCTTCTGCCTACGGAGCGACGTGCCCGTCGGCGTACTGCTCTCGGGGGGGCTCGACTCCTCGGTCGTCACCGCTCTTGCTGCGCGCGCCAGCTCGACAAAGCTGAAGACGTTTTCGGTTGGCTTCGGTCGGGAAGACGACGAGTTGTCGCACGCTCGCGAGCTTGCGCGGCGGTATGGCACAGACCACCACGAGATACTCATCCGGGAGAACGTGCGCGAGGCGGTCTCGCGTGCATTGGCCGCATTCTCGGAGCCGTTTGGAGACAGCTCCGCAGTCCCGTGCGCGCGAGGTTTTCCGCCACGTCGCGCGCGAGGTCAAAGTGGTGCTCACAGGCGACGGAGGAGACGAGCTTTTCGCGGGCTACGGCCGCTATCGCCAGGCGGCTCGCTTCCCGTACGTGCCCTTTGCCGACAGGCTCGTGCGACCCCTCGATCGCCTTCCCGCCTGGCGTCGCGTGCAGCAGGCGCGCCGGGCGGGACGCGTTCTCGGCACGCGCCGCGGAGCTCGGTACCGAGCCCTCGTCGAGGTCTTCTCGCCTCACGAACGGCACTTGCTTCTGGGTCACGCCTCGTTCGTGTCCCAGCTGCCCGATGGCGGGTCGTCGGATCCCGACGCGGCCCTCACCTCCGATCTCGGCGCATATCTTCCGGATGACTTGCTCGTAAAGACCGACATCACCTCGATGGCGGCCAGCCTCGAGGCGCGATGCCCTCTCCTCAATCACGTCCTCGCCGAGTGGGTCGTTCCGATGCCGATCGATTCCAAGCAGGATCGCGTGCGCGGCAAGCGCCTCCTCGAGGCCGCCACGCGAGATCTTCTCCCGCCGGAAGCGTACCGCCGACCGAAGCGGGGTTTTGGGAGCCCCGTCGAGCAGTGGCTGCGTGGTCCGCTCCGGCAACTCTTCGAAGACACCGTCATGGCGCCACGAGCGCACGTTGGGGACTGGTTCGATAGGCGGAGCCTGCGCAAGGTCGGGCGCGATGTGCTCGCAGGGCGAGGAAACGCTCATCAGGCCTGGGCGCTGCTGGCCCTGGAGATCTGGAGTCGCTCCAGCGTTGCCGGCAGTCCAGACGCGACGATGCCGGACGCAAACGACTCCCCCATGCACGGCACCGCTCGATGAAGAATCCTTTCGGCACCTCTGCCCGACGGACCCTTGGTCGCCTGATGCAAACCGCTGCGATGAACGGCATCGGGCACGCACCGACGTTGCTGCGCGCCGTGCGCGGCGTGCCTGCGTTTTTTCGGGACGCGTCCGCGTACCGGCATAGCCATGACGGAGGCAAATTTCCCCTCCGTATCGCCTCGCTCCTTCCCGCCCTTGCGGATCGGTACGACAGCGCGGGTGCGATGGGCCACTATTTCCATCAAGACCTCTGGGCGGCGTGTCACATTCACGCGCATCGCCCGAGCAGTCACTTCGACATCGGTTCTCGCATCGACGGCTTCGTCGCGCACCTCCTCGTGTTCATGCCGGTTACGGTCGTCGACATTCGCCCCTTGAGAAGCGAAGTCGCTGGGCTGTCGTTCATTCAGGACGATGCCACTTCGCTCCGATCATTCGCCGACGACAGCCTCGACTCCCTGTCGAGCCTGCACGCCGTCGAGCACTTCGGGCTGGGCCGCTACGGCGACCGGGTCGACCCCCATGCCTCCTTCACGATGATGCGCACGCTGGTGCGCGTCCTCAAGCCCGGAGGGCGTCTCTACTTCTCCGTACCCGTCGGGCGGGAGCGCCTCGAGTTCAACGCTCATCGCGTTTTTGCCCCGCGCACCGTCATCGACGGGTTGGCGCCGCTCCGCCTAGTCTCGTTCGCCGCGGTCGACGACACGGGGAGCATGCGCGACCCTTGCACGCCGGCCGAGTTCGAAGCGGCGGAGTATGCCTGTGGCCTCTACGAATTCACCAAGGATTGATGGCCACAATCGCCGGAGCAACACCCGGCCGCACGCGCGCGGCGCTCGTCATGCTGCTCACGAGCTACGCCGGCGCGGCGATCGCGATTGTCAAGGGACTCGTTCTCGTTCCTCTCTACCTGCATTACTTCGGAATCGAAGTGTATGGCGCCTGGCTGGCGTCCGCGAACATCGTGAGTTTGCTCGCCGTCTTGGACGTCGGCTTGAGCGCTGTCATGTACCAGCGCCTCGCAGCGGCTTGGGGCGCGCGCGACGAGGCGCGATTCGCGCGCATCTCGTGCGCTGCCACGATCCTCGTTCCCTGCATTTTCGCCGCGATGAGCGTCGCGGGCGCTGTGCTGGCTCCGTTCCTCCCGCCCCTCGTGCACGCCCCACCCGCTTCGTGGCACGCGCTCTCCATAGGCTTCGGTCTCACTTCGGCGGGCACCGCCGGCTCGGTGGTGCTCGGAAACTTGCTCGCGGTCTCCGCCGCCTGGCAAAGGACCGAGATTTCAGCGGTAGCGAGGATCGCGGGGCAGCTCACCGAAATTGCCACCATCATCGGCGGCCTCGCTGCGGGCGGGGGCGTGATCGCGCTGGGCGCCGGGTCCATCGCGGGCGCTGCGTGCAGCTGCGGGATCGCGCTTTTCTGGACTGTCGCGCGATGGCGCTCGATGAGGCTGCCCAGGCTGCAATTCGAGCTCACCGAGCTGCGCGACCTGACCCACACGACGGTCCCGATGATGCTGAGCCGCATCGTCGTTCAGGTGGCGTCCAACATCCAGGTCGCCCTCGTCTCCGCAATCGTCAGCCCCGCGGCGGCCGCCGTATACGCTCTCACGGAACGTGTGTTGACCATCGGATACAGCTTCATCGGTCCGATAGCCGGCAGCGTGCTCAGCGGGCTCGCGCATCTGGTGGGAGAGCGCGGCGTGCGCGGCGCCGTTGAACCGACCCGTGAGCTCCTGGCCATATGGTCTCTGGCTGTCGCGGTGATTTTTCCCACGCTCCTCGCGCTCAATCACGATTTCACCGTGCTCTGGATTGGCGGGACCAACTACGGAGGCCTGGTCCTCAACGTGGCCCTGTGTACCGCCGCCATTCTGGGCTCTCGCGAGATGGTCATGACGACGGTCTTGACGTCCGCCGGTGCCATTCGAACATCGGCCTGGATCTGCCTCGTCGAGGCGGCCGTTCGGATACCCATCATCTACATCGCGCTGCGCGCAGTCGGGATGTACGGGATTCCCACCGCTTCCGCCGTCGTCTCCGTCATCGCGCTGCTCGCCTGGTCATTCTTCGTCGCTCGTGAGCTGGACGTGCAGACAGGGTACCGCGCGCGCTTCGTCTTGACGGGCACGCTCACCATCGCGCTCACGTTGACGATTGGCCTCGCCGAGACCATCTGGTTTCCGCCCGCGCGCTCGTGGCCCTCTCTCATCGCGAAGGGCTCCGTCCTCGCCGCGCTGCACGTGGGGCTGGCCACGGGGCTCGATCCGACGGGACGGAAGGCGCTGTTGCGACGGCTCTCGCGGCGAGGCTCCGCCTCGCCCGCGGGTTAGCGCCATTTGCGCGTATTCTCGGCGACCCTCTTCTTCAACCCGAAGTACATTTCGCGCAGACCCTTGGCCGTCAGGCCCGCTCCGGCCTCGAGCATTCGACTCTCGCGCGTCCGCTCTTCCTCCCGCCAGTACTCGACCGACCAGTCGCGCGCGGTCGCAGGAACCGTGAAGACGATGTCGTCCGCGACCACCGTGTAATATCGCTCTTCGCAAATCGCGGGAGCGCGCATCAAATCTCGTATCGATGGCCACGCGCGAGGGTCGTGTGGCGCAGGGGGCGGCGACAAGAAGAGGCGAGCGTCGTCGATCAAGATGAAATGATCGACGGGCGACTCGGCGATGATCGAGAGCTCATCGAGGACCGGGCACTCGTCGGAGGCTCCGTAGGTCGTCGGGCTTGCGCACCAGTGCGCGTCGAGCCAGAACACCGCCGGCCCCTTCAACGTCGGGACGAGGCGCGCGAGAAACGATCGTGTATCAGTGTGCTCGACACGAACATTCGACAACCCCTTCAATCGGCCGGCCGTCTCACGAAAGGTACCCTCGTGAGCCTCCACCGAATGCACATGCTCGAACACCCGGCTGGCCCATTCGGTGGTCTCTCCGCGGAACGTACCGGTCTCGACGAACACCTGCGGTGCGAAGCGCCTGTGCAGCTCCCCAATGAAACGTGTCGGCGCTCCAACATGCACGAGTCCCATGGCAGAGCAGTTGCATGCGGCGCGCGCCTGCGTCAACTCGGAACGCCGAATTGACGGGGTCGAGCCCGGATGCGAGCATCCGCCCGCACGCGGTAGGTCTATCACCATGGAGGAGCCGAGGGGCGGCACCCGCCGTCGCGGCTGAGCAGGGACGAGGATCGTCGTCTTGTCCAAGAATCGGGCGTGCCAGCTTGAGCTACTGCTGCGCAGCCTGAAGGAGCAGGTGACGTCGCTCCCCCGACTCTCTGTGTCGGTCCTCTACGCCGCAGACCTGGGGGTCTTCGCGCGTGGCTACGAGCGCACGCGACGCCTGCATCCTGACGTTCACTGGCGCCTTCAAGAGCCGCGCTCGATCAAGGCGCAGCTCGACGAGCTCGTACGAATGGAGCCGCGTGAGTTCTTCACGTTCATGGTCGACGACGATGTCGTCGTGCGCCCGTTCGGTCCATCGGATCCGCCCTTCCGGCTCCTGCGTGAGCGACGCGACGTCGCGGCAGTGGCCCTGCGCCTTCATCCTGGCGTGCGATACTGCCAGCCGCTCCGCTTGCGAACGCCGCCTCCGCGCCTCGACTCGGACCTCACCTACGAATGGAAGGCATCCAGAAGGCGGGCCGTACGTCTGCTGCGCAGGCTCGTTGGGCGCCCGTCACCCCAGGGCGACTGGGCCGGGTCGATGTTCGTGGACGGGAATGTCTTCCGTCACGCCGAGTTTGCCGACTACTTCGCTCGCCTGCCGGAGATCTCACACGTTCCGCACGTCGAGTCCATCATGCTGCGGCGACCCCTCCCGGGACGACGTGTCGCCATCTACCCGCAATCGCGCATTCTCAACCTCGTGATGAACCGTGTCGACGTGAGCTCGCGATACCCTCATGGCGGCGGCTCGCCCGATGATTTCAACGCGCGCTTTCTGAACGGAGAGCGCCTCGCCTACCACCAACTCACGCAGATGCACAACGAGTCCGCTCACGTCGTGGTCCACCCCCGCTGGGAGCCGCTGCCTGCGGCGGACGCTGCCCTCGTTTGATGTCTCCAAGGCCGAAGATGCTGCGCGTAGTAGCCAAGGGCCTCCGAGCAGTCTCGCGTCGCTTCGGCGTGGACCTCGTCCGGTACCAGCCCACCCGCTCCTTGGCCTTCATGCGCCAGCACGTTCTTCGTGACGAGGGTGTGACTCTGGTCTTCGACGTAGGAGCCAACCGCGGACAGTACGCCAGCCGACTCCGCGCGCTCGGGTACGCCGGGCGGATCGTGTCGTTCGAGCCACTCTCCGACGCCTTCGCGAAGCTCTCCGGGCAGGCCGCACGTGACCCGAAATGGGAGTGCGTGCGATGCGCGGTCGGCGACAGCGACGGCGAGGCGGTCATCCACATCGCCGGGAACTCGGAGAGTAGCTCTCTTCTATCGATGGGCGAGCGCCACCTTTCGAGCGCACCCGAGTCCGCGTACGTAGGGACCGAGACCGTGCCGCTCAGGCGCCTCGACGCCCTTCATTCGCGCCATTCGTCCGTGGGCGATCGCATCTTTCTAAAACTGGACGTACAGGGATACGAGAAGCAGGCGCTGCGCGGGGCGACCGAAACGCTAGGGCGTGTCGTCGCGATAGAGTCCGAGCTGTCGCTCGTGCCCCTTTATACGGGCCAGGCCTTGCTGCACGAGGTCGTCGAGCTGCTCGATACGAGCGGCTTCGCCCTCGTCTGGCTCGAGCCCGGATTCTCCGATCCCAGCGCCGGTCATATCTTGCAGATGGACGGCCTCTTCGTTCGCCGTCCGCCCGGCGACGTCTAACGCCTGAACGATGCCGAGATGCCACGGTTGACCGGCCGTCGTTCCCGTTCCTACTCTTTCGGTACCATGCGCCTGCCCATCGTTCCGTCTCGACTGACACAATCCCTCGTGCAGCACTCGGAGGCGTGGGTAGAAGGCCACGAATGGCGTGTCGCTCAGTACTCGGAAATCGCCGAGTGCTTCCAGTTCTCGAACTACCTCGCGATCGTCTGAACGCCCTTGCGTGTCACGTTCCTGTCCGATCTGGAGACGGCGGGTGGCGCCGCCATCGCGGCATCTCGGCTGGCCAATGGCTTGGCGGCGCGCGGCGTGCGCGTCACCAGGGCCTTCGGCGTCCGGAGCGACCATGCCTTCGGCGAGGGGGCGGCGTGGACGCCGCGATACGCAGGCCTTCCGCGCGGAATCGAGATCGCGGTGAACGGGCTGCGCCGCCTGCAGCCTCCGCTCGCAGGGCGTATCGGGCGGGTGCTTGCGCGAGCTCCCCTCATGCGCACGCTGGCGAACGTCGATTGCGACGTTCTGCATGTCCACGCGATTCACAACTCGCTCTGGAATCACGACACGCTGGCGCGCGTTCCTGCGGATCTGCCGACGGTCTGGACATTCCACGACCACTGGGGCTTCTCGCCCGAGTCGTATCGATACAAGACGGTCGCCGGCAGCCTCACGCGGCTCAAGCCGGACGGCAAAGACCGCGAGGCAGCCATGCGCCGGCGCCGCGCGTACTTCGCCTCCCGCAAGCGACTGCGCTTGGTCGCCAACAGCCGTGCCGTCGCTGCCATCGCCCGCGAGCATCTCGGCGTGGACGTCCAGGTCATCCACTACGGCATGCCCCTCGACCTCTTCACGCCAGTCGATACGATCGTCGCCAGACGCGCCCTTTCGCTGCCGGGCGACGGCTTCGTGCTCGGTTTCGCCGCCGACAGCCGGAGCGACCCAATCAAGGGTTTCGATGTGCTCCGCCGCGCGCTCTCGACCCTCGAGGCGCCTTCCTACGCGCTCGCGGTCGGCTCCGGCACGCCAGGCGACGATCGCGCCGGCGGATGCTCGAATCCGCCTGCTGGGGCGCGTCGACAATCCGCGACTCTTGTCGCTCGTGTACTCGGCGGCGGACGTGGTCGTCTGCCCATCGCTCGAGGAGGCGTTCGGGCAGGTCGCCATGGAAGCCATCGCGTGCGGGACTCCGGTCCTCGCGTCGAACGTAGGGGGCCTGCCCGATATCGTGCAGCCCGGTGAATCGGGTTGGCTCTTTCCGCCCGGCGACGCGGACGCCCTTCGGCGGGCGATCGAGGACCTCATGGCGAAGCGGGAGCAGGCGCGTCTCCTCCGCTCGGCTTGCCGCAACCTGGCGGAGCACTCGTGGCCGCTTGATCGCCAGGCCAGCGAGTACCTGCGGCTCTACGAAGAGGTGATTCAAGCTCGCTGAGGCTCGGCCGCGGCCCGCGCTCGTTCGCGAGGCACGGGCGCATCGAGCGAGGCGTCGAGCGGCCGCCTCAGGAGATCGTACATCTCGGTCAAGCGGTGATCCCCACCTGTTGTGCTCGACCGACTGACGGAGTGCGCTCTGGCGAAACGCGACTCGGCGCGCGGGGTCCCGCAGCAGCGAATGGATGATCTCGGCGCACTCACGGACGTTCGCGTAACACGCGATGTCACGCCCAACATGGAAGAAGTCCCCGATTTCCTCGCAGTATTGCGTCACGTAGCAGGCGCCACACATCGGTATTTCGAAATCCCGCCCCTTCATGATCGCAACGTCTTCGAAGTTCGCGACGTTCGACATACCGAGGACGACCTTGGCGCGCGAGAAGAGCCTCACCGTCTCCTCGAACTCCAAGAACGTACTCCCCTCCCAACCCCATCCACGGCACTCCACCCGGATGCCGAGGCGGCGCAGCGTCGAGACGAACTCTCGCCGGACGCCATACGACTGCCCGAGAAAGAGGACGTCGTACTCCTCCACCGGATCCACCGGATGGAAGTAGCGGGGATCGCTGCCGTAGCCACCCATCCAGGCCCGTGAACCGATGGTGTGATGTAGCAAGGTACCGGCGCGCCAGGTCGTCCAGTAGAGATCGGCGTGCGGTGCGATCCACTCCACGCCCGCGATAGCGCCACCTCGGTGAGCGCGCTTCGGAAAGGTGCTGCGGTCATCCAAGCCGAGGAGCACAGACCAGCAGCCGAGCCTCGCCAGGCCATCGAATAGGTCGGGGTTCAGGTTCGAGGGCTCGGCGTAGAAAAAGACGATGTGGACCGGACGTTCTCGATGGCGCTCCGTGACGAACTCGAGAATGCGTCGGGATCGACTCCGTTGCTCTTCCCGCGTCTCGCACCAGAACGGTTTCGGCTCGGGGACGCCGTCGGCAAAAAACTCGAAGTCGAAGGTGCGCGCGAAGGCGGGCCAGAGGCCGAACGCCTCCCAGCCCCGGGCTCCCACCGCGATCACGTGCGCTTGCCGCGCGAGAGGCGGAAGGCCCTGGCGCGCGGACGCGCGTGCCGCAAGCGCTTCGCGCACCCGAGCGCTCACGTCCACCTCCGGAGGCACGCCCGCGATGCGGTCCAGCAGGGCCAAGAGCTCGGCGCGCTGCCGGCGCTCACTGATCGGCCGATAGAGGCGATGGATCTGCGTCTGCCGGAGTCGCTGTCGCAATCGCTGGAGCGAGCCGTGGAGTCCGTTGCCCATGACGGATTGTGGGAACCGACTATTAGCAGTCTCCGGCGCGCGTTCGCCCAATTTTTCGTCTGTTTTCGTCTGCTACGCGGGCCGAGTGAACGCCGGAGATGCGGAGGGCAACGGAACAGGGCAGACTAGCGCGCGCAATGACTCCGCGAAGCGTCATCCTTTTCGAGCTGAACGAGGTCCCTTTTCGGGTGCTCGACGACTTCTGCAAGCGTCGCCCCGAATCGACGTGCGGCAGGCGGCTCTCTCAGTTTGCGCAGTTCGAAACGTACGCTGAGGACGGTGTCCTCAGCCCCTGGGTGACTTGGCCGACCTTGCACCGGGGCGTCACTGACGCGAAGCATCGAATCCGCTTCTTCGGGCAGGACCTGTCCGCGGCGGACCGTGACTACCCGCCCCTATGGCGGCTGCTCGCCGAGCGCGGAATCTCGACGGGAGTCTTCTCGTCGCTCCACTCCTATCCCCTCCCTCCCGAAGTCGAACGGTACGCTTTCTACGTGCCCGACCCCTTCGCAGCGGAGCCCGTGTGCACACCGGCGACGCTCCGCACCTTTCAGGAATTCAATCTCGCGATGTCGCGTGGCTCGATGCGCAACATCGCGAATTCCATCCCGGTGGAGTGGGCCCTTCGGCTCGCCCGAAGCATTCCGGCGCTGGGACTGCGCGCTTCCACGCTCGCGGACATCGCCCGCCAGCTCGTCGAGGAGAGGGTGTGGTCCTGGAAGCGCGTGCGCCGTCGTACCTACCAGACCGTTCTGTCCTTCGACGTCTTCATGAAGCAGCTCACCGAGCGCAAACCGCGCTTCACGACGTTCTTCACGAACCACGTGGCCTCGTCCATGCACCGCTACTGGGCAGCGACGTACCCGCGCGACTTCGAAGAGCAGGGCTTCGAGGACGCGTGGGTCGCGCGTTATAGCGGCGAGATCGCGTTCACGATGCGCAAGTTCGACGCAGCGCTCGACCGCATTCTTCAGTTCGTCGACGCCAACCCCGAGTATGAGTTGTGGATCGCGTCAAGCATGGGGCAAGCGGCCCACCGTGCTCAACCGGTCCAATCGCAGGTCTATGTCGACGACCTCGGAACGTTCATGGAGACGATGGGGGTCGGGCCCGGCCAGTGGTCGGAGCGCCCCGCCATGGCACCCGAGATCTCGGTGTACGTCGAGCCGGGAAGCCTCGAGCGCTTTCGGGCGGCGCTCGGCGGCGCCCGAATCCATGGCCGGCCTATACGCCACGAGGAGCGCGAACGCGGCTTTTTTTGCGTGGCGTTCGGCGAGCCGAACCTCCCACACGAGGAGGAGTTTCTCGAGCTTCGCGGAAAGCGACTACCCTTCGCCTCCGTCGGCTTGCAGAACGTGGTCATCGAGGACGAGTCGGGGTCGAGCGGCTACCACGTTCCGCAGGGAATCCTCCTCGTGTACGACCCGAGCGCGCGCCGCGGCGACGCGACGCGACGTCGCGTCAACACCACGGAGATTGCGCCGAGCATCCTCGCGCGCTTCGGCGTCGATCCGCCCGGCTACATGGCGAGATCGGCAAACCTCCCGTCCTGATTCGCCGCTGCTTCGATGACCGCGGCGGTACGCTCCGCCGCGAGGTCCCAGTCGAAAAGCTTCGCCCTGCGGTCCGCCGCCCTGACAATCCGCGTGCGTTCGGCCGCGTCGAACAAGGCGCGCTCGAGCGCGTTCGCCAGGCCCTCTGGTCGCGGATCCCCGACGAAGATTCCTGCGTCGTCGGCCAGCTCGCGAACGGCCGGGATGTCGGCGTAAACGCCGACCCGCCGCGCAGACAACGCCTCGAGGACCACGTTTGGGCAGTCCTCGTGGACCGACGGATAGGCGAAGGTGTGCGCGCTCCCCGTGAGCACAATCGCGTCCTCGTGAGAGAGCTGTCCGACGATGCGCGCCCGGCCGTCACGGCGCAGCGGCTCCAGCAGGGCCATGCACTCGCGCTCGTACGCCGCGTCCACCGATCGCGCCTTGCCGACGACCACGAGCGGAGGAACGTCCTGCCTGCGCCCCGCGAGGAGTGCGAAGGCGCCGACCAGCTCCCGCGTGCGGCGGTACCCGATCGGCTGCCCGACGTTCAAGACGTAGCGAGTCGCACGGAGCTCTTCTAGGTCAGGCCGGGAGCATCGCGAGGTGGCCGAGACGGGGTCGACTCCGTGCGGAATGACCGCGATCGCGCTCGGGTCGACGTCGGCGAGCCGCGCCAGACGATTGCGAGCGTGCGACGAGACACAAATCGTCCGACGGGCATGGCGTGCCCAGTACCGCACGAGCACACGCAAGGCCCTGATGCGCATGGGATCCGCCGAGCTGAGCTCCCATTCGCGCGCCGGTAGCAGCGGGAGCAGGTTCTGCGAGAATCCAGACGGCTCGTGGGGCGAGGACGACGTTGAGCGGAGGGCCGAACGGCGACCAAAGCAGCGCGCCCGGATTCGCGCGCAGCCTTCGAGGTAGATCCACGAACTCCCACCGCAAGCGGGCGGCGTAACCGTCGCCGGGTAGAGGCTGCATCCAGTCTTCGCGGGCATCACCGAAGCACGCGCGCAGAACCGTCGAAGACGCATGCAGTTCGATGTGCCACGACGAGAGCAGTCGTTTCAGCCGCGGAAGGACGCGCGAAAGGTGTGTGTATGCACCGCCCGAACCACGCAATGCACTCACGAGAAGGAAGGGCCGTTCACTCATCCGAGCCACCGCAACCAGGCCTCGAGGACGAGCAGCGACCAGAGTACGTGCCCGACCTCGCCGTGGCTCGCGTCAAAAGCGCTGCGGAGGCGCGCCACGCCAGCGGGCGCCAGGATGCCGCGCGCGCGAACCGACCTCTCGTCCAGGTACTCGTTCACGAGCCCGGAGAGCGGACCGCGCAGCCATGCGGAGATGGGCGGATTGAACCCGACCTTCCGATGAAGAATGACCGCCGGAGGAAGATCGCGGCGCATGGCCCACCGAAAAAGGCCCTTCGGAACGCCTCCTGGCATCTTCGTCCGGCTCGGAAGGGGCGCCAACTGCTCCACGAGCAGGTGATCGCAGAAGGGGACGCGAACCTCGAGGGCATGCGCCATGCTCATCCGGTCTCCATAGGCGAGCACGTTGCACGGGAGAAAGCTCTGGAGATCGATCAGCGACGCTGCGTCCGCCATCGAGCGGGATGCGTAACCGCGGCGGATCGTCGCGAGGAACTCGTGCGTCTGCCGGTCGTCGGCGCCGGCAATCGCGTCACGGCCGAGGAGAAGCTCCGCCTTTCTCGCGGCGTCGAGATAGGACACCCAGCGGAAGTACGTCTCGTCGACCGAACCACCGCTCGCGTCGACGAACCGTCGAAGGCGGTCGAGGGCGGCTCCCCGTGCATGGGCTGCCGGAGCGACCCCGCCTAGAACATCACGAAGACCCGCGCGAGCGGCGCGCGGAAGGACGTTCCACGCCGAGGCGGCGAGGAGCCCCTGGTACCGCGGATATCCCCCGAGCAACTCGTCTCCGCCGTCTCCCGCAAGGGCCACTTTCACGTGACGGCGCGTTTCGCGGCTCAATGCATACGTCAGGACCGCCGTCGGATTGCCGAACGGTTGTCCGAAATGCTCGATCATCCTCGGAAGAATGTCGGCTACGTCGGGCTCGACGGGAATCTCGTGGTGGTCCGTGCCGAAGCGGTCGGCAATCTGGCGCGCGAAGCGTCGCTCGTCCAGGTAGCGCCCCTCGTTCCCGAACACGACGGTGAAGGTCTTGAGGCGAGCGGCGGAGCGTTCGGATGCGAGCGCCACGATCGACGAGGAGTCGAGCCCGCCGGAGAGAAAGACACCGATGGGCACGTCCGCGACGAGATGCGAACCCACGGCCTCGCCCAGCTGCTCGCGCAGCTCGCGCGATCGCAACGCGCGCCGTGGACGCTCGCATGGAACCGACCAGTAGCGAGCGGGCTCGGAAGCGCTTCCCGCGCGCCAGCGGAGCATGTGCCCCGGCGGGAGCTCGCGCACACCGGCGATGCCTGTCCGGGGCGGCGGCACGTAGAGATACGTGAGGTAGTCGTCGATCGCGCGGGGGTCGGGCGAAGGCGGTTGCGTGCGCATCGCCAGGACGGCGGAGAGCTCGGAGGCGGCCACGATGCGACCCTCGCCTTCGGCGAAGAACAGCGGCTTGATGCCGAGGCAATCGCGGACGAGAAGCAGCTCTTCGCCGTCCCAGTACGCGAACGCGAACATGCCGCGTAGCAGGGGAACTGCGTCCGGCCCGTGCTGGCGAAGGAGCTCGACGATGACCTCCGTATCGGATCGCGATCGGAGGGGCGCGCTCACGCGGGGGACGAGATCCCGGAAATTGTAGACCTCGCCGTTGTAAGCGACGACGCCGCGACCATCTGCCGACGGCATGGGCTGCAGGCCCGCGTTGGAGAGATCGAGGATGGCCAGACGCGCATGCCCGAGTGCGGCTCGGTCGTCCTTCGAGCGCCACACTCCCTCGCCGTCGGGACCGCGGTGCCGGATTGCGGCCAACCCTCGCTCGATATCGCCGGGTCGCGCCGCGTCGCGCCCCGCGATGGCTACGAACCCGCACATTCGGTCTCGACCGTCGTTCCCTCGCGCCAAGCTCTCTCGGCAGCGAACGTCGCCCGAGTGACGGCCTCGATGCTCCCCCAGGTCATCGGGCTCGCCTCTCCACGCCTGCATGCGTCGACGAACGCTTGCAGCTCGGCTGCATATCCCTTGTCTGCCTTCAGGGAACGCGACGTCTTCGTCTTGCCCCGCGAGGTGATCTCGAGGGTCCGCCAGTTGTCGATCACCGCGACCTTTCCCTCGCAAAGGACCTCGTAGCGCTCCTTCGCCACGCTCGCGTCGCCCATCGCGCTGTAGACGACCGTCCCCACGCTCCCGTCGCGGAACGACAGTCCGACGACCAGGTTGTCCGCCCGATCCCACCCTCCGCCCGGCCCGATGGCATGGGCGCTGACGCGAACGGGCGGGGCGCCGGCCCAGAACGACAGGAGATCGACGAAATGGCAAACCTCGCCGATCACCCGCCCGCCTCCTTCTTCGCGATCGGTCACCCAGCTGCCCGCGGCCATCCTCCCGGCGTTGACACGAGCGCTCATGACCAGACCGGTGCGCCTACCCGCGAATGCCGCGAGGACGGCGCGTCCAAACGGCGCGAACCGTCGGTTGAAGCCCACCATGAGGTGACCCGCGGACGCCCGCGCCGCCTCGCCGAGCATGGCGAGCTGCGCCTCGTCCACCGCCGCGGGCTTCTCGAGGAACACGTGCCGGCCGCTGGCCAGCGCCTTCGCGGCGAGCGCCGCGTGCGTGTCGTGGCGCGTCGCGATGACCACAGCCTCGACCTCCGGGAGGGCGAGCACCTCGTCGAGCGATGCGGTGACCCGCGTCGCCTCGAACTTGTCGGCCGCGTGGCGGGCCGAGAGGCCCCGGCCCGACGTCGTGGATATCAGCTGCGCGCCCGCCGTATTCGTGAGCGCCGGAAGGAGGACGCCCGTAGCGAAGGACCCCGTTCCGATGACCGCCACGCCCAGCTCGCTGCGCGTTCGCGCAGGCGCGCGTACCGGCGGCGCGACCCGGTTCGTCCGCGCGTCGTCCGAAGGCGCATACGTCAGCAGCACTCCGAGATGCGGCTCCGGTCTCTCACCCGTAATGAGCGAATATGCGTCGAGGGCGCTGTCGAAAGGAAAGCGGTGCGTGACCAGACTCTTCACGTCGAGGCGCTTCGTGGCGATCGCGCGGAGAACGGCCTGCAGGTTTCGACCCTCGGTCCAGCGCACGTGTCCAATCGGATAGTCATGGCCACGCTCCTCGTACTCCGCGTCGTAGCGACCGGGGCCATAGCTCCGGGAGACGACGACCCGGAGCTCTTTTTCGTAATACGTCTTCCGCGGGATCTCGAGCGGCATGAGGCCGACGATGGAGACGACCGCCCGATCCCGACAGAGATCGCCCGCGAGCGCCAGCGGCTCGCTCGTCGCAGAAGACGCCGTCACGACGATCGCGTCGGCACCGTGGCCGCGCGACGCCGCGCGGACCACCTCCACCGCATCGTCGACTCCACCCACCACGCCTGCGACCGCGCCGCGCGCCAGAGCGCGCTCCACTTTTCCGCGCTCTACATCGATACCGATGACGTCGCATCCCTGCGATACGAGCAACTGGACCGCGATCTGCCCAATGAGCCCGAGGCCGATGACCACGACCACGTGACCGAGCTCCGGTCCCGCGATCCGCACCCCGTGAAGCGCGATGGCCCCGACCGTCACGAAGGCCGCTTCCTCGTCGCTCACCTCGTCCGGGACGTGCACCGCGAGGTTCTTGGGTACGGCGTTGACTTCGGCGTGGTTTGCATAGCCGGCACCGGCGCAGGCGACGCAATCACCTCGCGCGAATCCGTGGGTGTTCCCGCCGACGTCACGGACGCGCCCCGCGAGCGAGTAGCCCAGCGGAATGGGTGAATCGAGCTTTGCCCGCACGGCTTCGAGCGCAGCGAGGACTCCTTCGCGCTTCGCCTTGTCGATTACCTTCTTCACCAGGTCGGGGCGCTCTCGCGCCTTCTCGACGAGGTTCTTGCGTGCGAGATCGACGATGGTGCGCTCCGTACCGGCCGAAATGAGCGAGACCGAGGTATCGACGAGAAGGCCCCCGCTCGGCGCGCAAGCAGGATCGGCTACCTCCGCGAGTGTGAGCTTGCCGGTCCGATAGCTTTGAGCGACCTGTTTCACCGCATCCTCGTCATTTCCGCGAGCGCGCTACCTTGGTTCCCTGCGACCTTGGTTTCCCTGCGACGTTCTACCATTCGACGCGCCACACCACACTCCCGGGGTCGTCACCGCCGCCCCGCTGCTCGAAGACCATCGCGGGGCGCGGATCGCCATGACGCGGATACCAGCGGTCCTCGCGGCGACGGAGCTCGCCGCCCCCGGTGACGCGCACGGGCGCCTCCGAGTCGATCCGTAGTCGCGAGACCCAGCGGTAGCTCCCGCCGACGATGCGGTCGCGCACGTCGAGTCGGCGTGATCCCAGCGCGAGGCTGCGCACGTGGCGCGGCGCGCCCGGCAACCATGCGTAGCCGTCGTGCTCGAGCTCCGCGCGGACGGACCCGGCGTCCCCGTCCGACGCCGTCAGCCGCCCTCTACCCCGCCGGCCCACGCGGAAGCTAGCCCACACTTCGCACGAGTCGCGGCCGTCCAGCTCGAGGGTGTTGTGCGATCGAGTCGCCCGCGTGTCGTCGCGCGCCGCACCCCGCTCGTAGCTTGCGACGCCGAAGTCGACGATGGCACGCTGTTCCTTGACCCACAGCTCGAAGGTCAGGCCATCCGCGTGCGCGTGGCCCGGTTGCCACCCCTCGGCGTCGGGCCCCGCGTCCACGATGAGCGACGCGTCGCCGGCGTCCAGCCGCGCCCAGCCGGTCGGCTCGAGTACCGCGAGGCGCCCTATCCCGAGCGTCCGGACGTGCGCGAGGTCCGCAGATCGCCACGCCGAGCGAGGCACCCAGGGCCACGACGTCGTCGATAGCGGGCGAGGCATCGAGCGCGGCGTCGTTGAACAGGGGGTACCCGCCGTCGGCTGCTCGAACTGCGCGCGCCCAACCGAGAGCGCGCGAGGCTACGTCGGTCCAGAACGGCGGGACACGGCGACCCGACGCGCGCGCCAGCTCGATCGACTCGAGGAGCGCGGCTGTAAGCGCGACGTGGTACGAGGCCGACCTCTCGACGTGACCGCCGTCGCGAAGGAACTGCGCGGGAAGCTGCCAGGCCAGCAGGGCTTTTCCGGCGCTCCACCACACGTCCGCTTCGTTCCCACGCCCCGCTGCCCCGGCGCAGGCGAGCGCGAAACCGTTCTCGAGCAAGTGATTGCCGAGCAGGTGCAGTTCCGGCTGAAGGAGTACGGCGCGTGCGGCGCGGGCCAGCTCGCGCTCGAGGCCCTGTCGGCCGCAGCGCATCGCGACCGCGACGCGTCGGGCCCGCACGGAAGCGGGGTACGGCTCGACCGCGACGGAAGAGCTCCAGTTCCCGGGCGGCATCTCGTCGTCCGCCCCCAGCTCGAGCCCGTAAGCCTCCTCGTAGGCGCGAAGCCGCGAGCCAGCCGGCAGACGAGCCAGCCGACCCGCACCGCGAGCTCGCTCGGCACGCGCGAGGCGGCGAAGCGCGTCCGGAGCGCGCGGCCAATCGCCGTGCGCCGGTGGCGCCAGACCGCTCGGCACACCGCGCACGACCCGGGCGAGCAGCGCCATCGGCGGGCGCACCGCCAGCTGCAGCGGATGGAGATGGGCGACGGTCCGCGCCAGCCGGCCGATCATCGACGGGCCACGACCGAGGCGAGGATCTCCGCGTATCTCGTCGCGAGCACCTCGCGATCGAACTCGCGGACGACGTACTCCCTGCCAGCGCTCCCCATTCGCTCGCATGCCGGGCGGTCGTCGGCCAGGCGGACAATCGCCGCGCTCATCTCATCGACGTCCTCGGGGGGCACGAACTCGCCCCCGCCGGACGCCTCGACCAGCGCGCGGGCTTCGCCGTCCACGGAGATGAGCATGGGGCGCGCCATCGCGAGGATCTCGAAGATCTTGGAGGGGATGACGGTGGTGAAGAGCTCCGTCTTGCGCAGTGACACGAGCGCCAAGTCGAGCGTAGCGTAGACCTCGTTCATCCGGTCGCGGGGCAGCACGCCTAGAAATCGCACGTTGTCGATCCCTTCGGCGCGCGCGCGCCCCTCGAGGCGCGCGCGCTCGGCCCCCTCGCCGACGAAAAGGAAACGCACGTCCTGTCGAGAGGAGACGCGCTTGGCCGCATCCAACACGGCGTCCAGTCCGTGGGCCATCCCGTGCGTGCCGACGTAGCCGACGACGAACTTGCCCTGCCACCCGAGCTGCGCGCGAAGGGCCGTCTCGCGCGGCGCAGGCGCGAATCGCCCGAGGTCTGCGCCGTTCTTGACGACGTGAATCTTCGCGTCGGGCTGCCCCCGCGACAGAAGCCGCGTGCGAAACGCGTCGGTCACGACGACGATCGCGTCGGCGGCCTCGTAGAGGTGCTCCTCGACGACGGTCAGGGCGCGGATGACGGGGTGTTTGGGAGAGAGCGCCCCACGGCGACGACGGACTCGGGCCAGAGGTCGCGCACTTCGAAGACGAATCGCGAGCCATGCAAGGGAGCGATGATTCTGCCGCTGCACGCGCAGAGAAGCTGAGGGCTCGTCGCGACGACGACATCGGCGCGCCGGACGTGGAGTTGACCCCACAGAGTCGCCGACGCAGCGTACGACGCGTAGGCCAGCGAGCGCCGCACGCGCCCCGCGTTGGGCGCCGCGTACATCCACGTCCGCACGACCTCGACTCCGTCGACGTTCTCCCGGACCAGCGCGCGCCGCCTGTACTCCCGAGGCACGACTCCGGTCGGGTGGTTCGGCATCGCGGTAAGCACGGTGACCTCGTGCCCTTGTCGGACCCACGCGCGGGAGAGCTCGGATACGCGCGCGGCGGGAGCGCCGGGCTCCGGTGGAAAATACTGAGAAAGGTAGAGAATGCGCATCCGGCAGTGGGGACCTGTACTACGGGACCCTGACCTCGCAACTCAGGCGATCGCCGTCGCCACGCGGGCGCCCAGCCACGACACCGCCGTCCCCGCGCCGGTCGCGAGCGCGGCCGCCACGCACGATGCCGGTGCGTCCGATCCGAGGCGCGCCAGGACACGCGTCGCGGCCGAAGCCGGCGCCCGTTCCCGCAGCCGCCGAAGCGCCCACGTGTACAGGGGCCGGCGCGGCCCGGAATGCATCGCCTCGCAGATGGCACCCCATTGGACGCTCCCTCGCTCGCGCGCCAGCCAGTCGGCGACGATCCAAGTCAGCGCGTGCGCGCGCGCTTCGCGCACGCGCGTCAGGAACACCTCCAGGTCGAACTCGGGGTGCGACGCCATCGCGACGAGGTCGTCGACGCTCCACGTCGGGCAGTCGACCAGCTTGTCCTTGAACGCGTTCACGACGAGGAGGACCGCGTGGTCGACGAGATCCGGCTCTCGGATCGTGAGCCCGCTAGGCAGCGTGCGCCGACGCGATCGCGCCGCCATGCGAGCGACACTCAGCCCGCAGAGGCCCGGCGGCCCCACCGTGCACTCGAGCTCCACGAGTGTCGGCCCGACGTAGAAGCCGACTGCGCCGAGCTGACTGCTCGCGAAGTCGATTTGCCACCCGCGCATCAGCAAGGCGCGCGCAGCCCGCATGAACTCGTGCGGCCTCACGCGAAGGTCCACGTCGCTCAGCGGCCGGAGGGCGACGTCGTCGTAGAGCTCGTAGGCAAGCACGATGCCCTTCACGACGATGGGCTCGACGCCGACCTCCCTCAACGCCTGGAGCGCCCTCTCGAGCGCCTCCAGAGACGTCTGGTGAATCGCCCAGTTCCGGATGACGTCCGCCTCGCTCGGCTCGGTCATGCCCGCGCCCCCGCCGTCAGCGGGGGCGGGTCCCCCGCCAGCAGGCGTTCGAATCGAATCGGCGATCCTAGCGGCCGCGCGCCCGTCCCACCCCTCGGGGACGCGTCCCCGTTTGCCGCGTCCCCTGAGGATGGCATCGACCTCGCGCGCGATCTTCTCGCGATCGAGGCCGACGATCACGCTCGTGCCTTCGGTAACCGTGATGGGACGCTCGGTTCCCTGTCGCATCGTCAGGCACGGGATGCCGAGCGCAGTGGACTCCTCCTGGATACCCCCGGAGTCGGTCGCGACGAGCCTCGCGCCGGACATCAGGGTGACGAAGTCGTTATACCCAATCGGCTCGGTCGCTCGAAGACCGGGCGTGGAACGCAGGCGCTCACCCTGCCCGAGCGCTTCGGCACGCGCCACCGTGCGCGGGTGGACGGGAAACAGCAGCGGCACGCGCGACGCGATCGTCGCGAGAGCCTCGAGCGTCGCGGCGAGCGACACGGACGAGTCCACGTTTGCGGGGCGATGAAGCGTCGCCAGCGCGTACTCTCCCGCCCTCAGGCCGAACCGCTCGAGCGCCTGGGTCGGCCGGGCGCGCGCCCAGGCGAGCGAATCCATCATCACGTTGCCCACGAAGTGGATGCGCTCGCGCGCGATTCCTTCGGCGAGCAGGTTCTCTTGCGCCTCGGGAGAGCTCGTCAGGAGCAGATCGGCGATGCGATCGGTCACGACGCGGTTGATCTCCTCGGGCATGGTCCAGTCTCGAGACCGCAACCCGGCTTCGACGTGGACGACCGGAATGCCGAGCTTGGCCGCCGCCAAGGCCGCCGCCATGGTGCTCGTTACGTCGCCGACCACGACGACGACGCGCGGCCTGTGCGCGCTGAGGTCCTTCTCCACGCCCACGAGGACCGTGGCCGTCTGCTCTGCGTGGGTCCCGCCACCTGCTTGCAGGCGGGCCTCCGGCTCGGCGATTCCGAGATCGCGAAAGAAGACCTCGCTCATCATCGGGTCGAAGTGCTGACCTGTATGCATGAGGCGCGTCGCGAAACCCCGCGCCGCCAGCTCCCGAAGGACTGGCGCCACTTTCATGAAGTTCGGACGTGTGCCGGCGACGAGGTAGATCATCGAGGGGCTGCGCGGAAGAGCTACCATAGGTAGGGTGCGCGCACTGGCCGAGGAATTCGGGAGCTACAACCCCCACCCCAGCGCCACTCCCAGGGCCGCAAGCGCGCTGGACGAAAGCAGCGCTTGCGTCGTGGGGCCGGAGCCGCCCGCCCCGGAGCCCCCGTACTCGAAGTACTTGCTCCACCCGCCGTCGATCCCCACGTCGACGGCGACGGCGGCTGCGACCATGTGCCGGTAGCCGAACCGCACGCGCGGCACGATAGCCCCCACGGTCTGGCTCGGACTCTGCGGGTCCGTCGGCGATACGATCACGTGCTCGTACCCGACGCCGGGCGCCAGAAAGAATTGGTTATCCCACTCCCCGTCGAGCGCGAAACGAAACTCGTAGCCCAGCTGGGACGTCAGGCCCTTGATCGTCGCGGGATCGAGCGCGGTGGTGTTGAAATTCTCGTATCCGGCCTCGACGAAGAACGCCCCCGAGCGGCCCAGCGAGTACCTCAGCTGCAACCCGACGCTCTCGCTCCACGTAGCCGAGTCTCCGAACCCCGTACCGCTCCCCAGCCACTTGTGTTCTTCGAAGAACGGGGCGAACGCCCATCCCTTGCCCCAGCGGTACGGCGACCGCGACTCGGCATCGTCGTCCCGGTCGACGTAATCCATCTTGTCGCGCGACCCTGCGCGAGATGCCGTGGGCTGGGGCGCGCGCGGCGCGCTCGCGGCCGAGAGGTCCTCCGTCGCGATGTCCTCGGGGACGTCGCTGGAGGCCGACGAGCGCCCGGTCGTCGCTTGCTCGAGGCGAACGAGCCGCTGGCGGATGCCGTCCGAATCGGGCGCGTCCGGCTGCGCGGTGAGGTAAGCGCGGTAGTCGTCCATGGCCGGATACGCGTGCCCGAGCCGCTCGTGGCAGAGACCTCGATCCCGGTGGACCGCGGCGTCGACGGCCGTGCGCAAGACGGCATCGAAGGCGTCGAGTGCCCCCGCGCAGTCGCCAGCCCGCATCCGCGCGCGCCCCACGTCCGCCATGGCCGCGGTGCCGAGCTGTTCGCGCTGCAAACGGAGGGGCTGCGCCTTGTACTTGGAGCCGGCGGCGGGTCCGGGCGCCGTCGCTTGCGCGCCTGCTCCATCGGCAGCCAAGGCCAACGCCGAGGCCGCGGCGACCGCAATCAAAGCTGGGCGCATTCTCCAAGACTAGAGCATGCGACAGCCGCAGGCGGAATTATCCGCGGCGCTAGGGCTGAGGAGGCGGCGGCCGCAGATGCTGCGTCCGAATGGGCCCGTGCATCATCGGAAGGCCGATGGGCCGTGCTGCTCCGGCCTGAGTCTCCGCGGCGACCGAAGCGGCGGCGCCCGGCGGCTCCCGCCGATGCGGCAGGGGGGGCTCCCGGTACGGTCCAGGTGATCTTCGCGAAGCGCGACGCCTTGTGGAAGTTCCCCTGCCCCAGGATGGGCGACCAGGCGACGCCGCCGTTTTGCTTCATCGCGTAGAAGTTGACGCGCCACACGTCTCCCGGCGCGGGCGGGTGGTGGGCGGCCTTGCCGTACGCCGTCCACGGGATGGCGATTTCGACGTCGTAGCCGGTCACCGCTTTCCCGTCGGGTCCATGCCCGATGTGCACGGCGCTCTTGAGCTTCGGGTCCCAGTCTTCGTGACCGAAGGGCCCGTTGGGACCGCCGCTCGGCTGCTGCAGGGTGTCGAACTGCGACTTGAACACCTTGTTCTGCGGATTGATCTGAAGCTCGTAGTAGTTCGTGTTGGTGCCGTCCGCGTCCGGCTCGAGCATCATCTCGATGGTGTCTTTGGTCCACAGCTTCGGCTGCCCGGCGGCGGTGAAATCGTTTGGCTGCGACTTCGCGTCCGTGAAGCCCGTGTAGAAGTCGCTCTCCTGCACCTGGACGAGCACGTAGAGATTGCTGTCGTCCCAGAGAAGCTTGGCCGAACCGCTCACCGGGAACGAGGTATTCGGACTTACCCGTCCCCACGTCGACGAAAGGGCCGGTGCTCGCGGCGACTCCCCACTCGGCCTCGTCGGCCTTTCCGTCGATGGTGATCTTCGCGTTCTGCGCGAGCTTGGTCACGGTCAGCGACGGCACGTCGTTGGCCGTGTGCTCCTCGGCGGTCTTGGGCTTGATGCCGGTGCTGATTTTGCCGATGATCGCGCTGTTGTCGCCGTCGTTCGGCCCGCTGACGATGCGAAGCCGCGCGTCGCCCTTCCAGATACCGGTGAAGATCGTGACCTCGGAGCCGGTCACGTCGTCCGGCACCTTGTAGGTCTGCTCGTCGACGTAGACCTTGCCCTTCTCCCAGCGGTCGGGGCCGAGCGCCTGGTGGCTGCCCTTCTGCTCGCGGATGGGCCCCACGTAGTCGAGGTTGCCCATCTTGCCGCTGCCCTCGTCTTTCGTGTGCGTGAAGAGGAGCCACCCGTCGTCGAGGGTGTCGTCGCATCTCCAGTAATACGTGAGCTTCGCCTCCTGGCCGGGGCGAGCCGTCTCGGGCTCGAACTTGTAGCCAATCAGGTGCACCTTGTTCTCGAAGTTCACGTCGAGCTTGTGCGGCAGATTCGCCGGCGCTGCCTCGAGGACGTAGGCCTTGAGCTTTTCCTTGTCCTCGGCGCTCAGCCCCTTGCTGCCACCCACGCACGCGGTGCCCCCGAGAGAGCTCGCCGCCAGCACAACTGCCAGGAGTCCTTGAGAAACGCGCATGGCGGGGCTTTTACAACGTAGCCGGCCCCCGCGTCGAGCAGGTCGGACCTCGTTCGGGCGGCGCTCGGCCCCTGCCCTCACCGCCGGCTCTTGCGTCGGGCCTCTTTTTCGCGCTTTCGCTGAGCTTTCCGGGCGTTTTTTTCGGCCGTCGACAGGGTTCGCATCTTGGTCATGCTGTCGCCGCCGGGTCCGGGCATGCCCATGCCGGGCATTCCCAACCCCGGGAAGCCCATGCCGGGCATCCCCGGGAGGCCCATTCCGGGCATCCCCATTCCGGGGAAGCCGCCGCCTCCCTGGGCCATCTGCTTTCGGAGCTGCTTGGCCATGGCGATGTTCTTCATCCCCGGCATGCGCCCGAGCATCCCCATGTTGGCGCCGAGCCCCTCCATCATCTGCTTCATGAAGAGGAACTTTTGCACGAGCTCGCTCACCTGCGTCTCGGGCTGGCCCGAACCCTTCGAGATGCGGGTGACGCGCGTCGGCTCACGAATGAGCGCGTAGGGGTCTTTTCGTTCGAAGCGCGTGAAGCTCTGGATCATGGCCTCCACGCGAACGAGCTCGCTGTCGTCGAGGTTCGCGCCCGGGGGGATCATGTCGCCCATGCCCGGCATCTTCGCGATGAGATCCTTGATGGACCCCATCTTCTGGATCATGCGAACTTGCTCGAGGAAGTCGTCGAGGGAAAACTGGCCCTCGAGGAGCTTCATCGCCTTCTCGGCGGCGTCCTTCTCGTCGACGACCTCCTGAAAGTCCTTCATCAGGCCGACGACGTCGCCCATGCCGAGCACGCGGCTGGCGATGCCCTCGGGCGCGGAACTCCTCGAACTTGTCGAGCTGCTCGCCCACGCCCGCGAAGCGCACCGGCGTACCGGTCACCTCCTTGACGCTCAGGGCCGCGCCGCCGCGCGCGTCGCCGTCGAGCTTCGTCAGCACCACGCCCGTCAGCCCCAGCCGGTCGTGGAACGACTTGGAAGTCCTGACGGCGTCCTGGCCGATCATCGCGTCGATGACGAGGAGCACGCTCTGCGGGCGCACCGCGTCCTTGATGTCGTGAAGCTCCTGCATGAGCGCGTCGTCGATCGCGAGACGCCCGGCCGTGTCGTAGACGACGACGTCGTGCTTGCTGGAGCCGCGCGCCTGCGCGAGCGCCTGCGTGCAGATCTCGAGCGGCGTCGCGCCGGGCACGTTGAACACCGGGACGCCGATCTGCTCGCCGAGGATCTTGAGCTGCTCGACGGCGGCCGGGCGCTGCATGTCGGCCGCGACGAGGAGCGGGTGGTGCCCTTGTTTCTGTAGCCAGCGCGCGAGCTTGGCGCAGGTGGTCGTCTTTCCGGAGCCCTGCAGGCCCGACCATCATCACGCCCGTCGGTTGGCCCTTCGGCGCGAGCTCGAGGGCCGCTCCCTCGCCCGGCGACATGAACGCGACGAGCTCGTCGTGGCATATCTTCACGAAAGCGTCGCTCGCCTGCACGCGCAGCGTTTGCCCGTCCTGACCCTTGGCACGGGTCCGCACCACCTCGCCGAGCGCCTTCTCCTTGATGCGCGCGAGGAACGCCTTGACGACACCGAGCTCGACGTCGGCCTCGAGCAACGAAAGGCGGACCTCGCGCAGCGCCGACTCGACGTTCTGTTCGGTCAGCTCGGTGAGGCCGGCGAGGCGGTTACGGGCGGCCTTGAACCCCTTCGCAAGGGTGTCGAACATGGGTTGGTGGGCTTAGCACAACGCAAGCCGCTTCAAACGCCGGAGGCGATCCGCAGGTCGGCGAGCTTCCGTTCGCAGTCGGACATCTTGGCGCGGCCCTCGTTCAAGAGCTTGGTGGCCAGGTCCAGCTTGCCGGGTAGCGCCTGCGCCTCGGGCGAGTCGGGCGCGAGACGCTTGGCTTGCAGGTCGTCGATTCGTGCCGAAACCTCGTCCTTCAGCGTGAGCGCGCGCGCGGTCGGGCCGATGGCAGCCAAGCACGCCCGCTTGGCCTCGCAGACCGCGGCGGCGGAGCACGGAACCGCGGCCACCTCCTGCGCCTGCGCGGCTTTCGAGGCGTCGTCCGCCCGCTCGTAGCGGTCGACGGCCGCGACGAGCGAGGCCGTCTCCCGCTTGACCGAGCCGGAGCAGGCGAGGAGGGCCAACGAGCCGAGGAGGATCGCTCTCGAAGCGGCCGCTCCCTTCGGCGCGGACATCAAGCCGCGCTCGAACCGAGATCGGCGCGAGTCGCCACGATTTCTCGCTTCGCGCGGAACGCAAGCCACGCGTCGAGCCCCGCCTTGGCCCCGAGCGATGTCGCCGCACCGACGAGAAACACCGCGGGCGCCGCGACGCCGCCCGTCAGCGCGACCACCAGCACCGCGGCGGCAGTCCCCGCCGCCGTGGCCGCGGCGCCCGTCGCTGCCTCGCGCGCCACGTGCTCGGCGGCCTCGCGACGCGTCATGGCGCCGCGCTTCACCCGCCCCACGGCCTGCACGAGGGCCCATCCGCCATCGATGAGCGCGCCCGCTCCCGCCGCGGCCCCCACTCGCCGCAGAACCTGCCGCCCCGCCGCACGCGCCACCTGAGCCGCGATTCCCCGAGCCGCGCCCGCCTCGACGGCTTGCGCCGCCGCAGCGGACCCCGCCTCGAGGACGGCCACGCCGGTCAGCATGCGGGTCGCCTCGCGCTCGACCGCCCCGCGAAGGGCCTGCTGAAGCGACGCCGGCAGCACGTTCTTGCCGCCGGCCTCGAAGAGCACGTGCGCGGCCGAGCGCGCCGCTACGGCCTCCGCCCCGGCCACCGCCCCTCTCGTGGCGTCCCGTCGCGCGTGAATCAGCGGGTTCATGGCGAGAGCTTAGCCCATCGAGGCGGCGAGAGCCGGCGCCGTCGCGCCAACGTTCACGCCGCGCAGCTCTCGCAGGTGAGCTTCTTGCGCGCGCCTTGCCGACCGAGAGGCTTCTGGCACCCGGTGCAGAACGCCATGTGACCGCCGCACCCCTCGCAATAGAAGACCCCCCAGCGCTCGAACGACGCCAGGCGGGGCTCCTCGTCGCAGTGCCCGGGCGTATGGCACGGGCGCGGCACCTTGACGCCGCAGCCGGCACATACGCAGAGCGGATGCTGCTGAACCAGGCGCGTGAGCTCGTCGGAGACCCCACCGTAGGGGGCGATGCCCGTGCCGCGGCAGAGCGGGCAAGCCGTCGACAGCTGTCGGGCCACCGCGTTGCGGATGAATTCGCTCTTGTTGGGCATGGCGTCGAGCAGCGCCGCGAGGTCGGGTTCGACCTTGAAGGCAACGATTTGCTTGTTCGCGCGCGGCTTGCGACCGATGGCCATGGGTATGACCAAGGTATAACCGCGCACGCCGCTCGTCGAGGCGCGGCCCGAGCGCAGGCGCGCTACCTGTGCTTTTTCCAGGTCTTGCGGTGCTTGGGGCCCGGCTTCTTGGGACCGGCCGACGAATGCGGCGGGGCCGGCGCCGGGCTGAGCCCCGGGGCGGGGCCCGCGTATGGGGCGAGGTACGGGGCAATCGCCGACGCGATCGCGGAAGCCACCGGCAACGGGTCTTCCTCCTCGTCGTCGGGTTCGTCGCTGGCCGACGGCGCGGCCGAAGACGACGCCGGCGGCGCCGCAGCCGACGGTTCGGGCGGCGCCGAGGCGACCGTGCCATGGCCGGCGGCGTGCGTTGCCGGCGCGGTCGCGGCCGGAAGGGCGGACCCCACGGCCGAGCCCACCGCCGAAGCCACGGCGCTCGTCGCGCTCGCGACGCGCCCCCGCAAAGCGGAGACCTTGATGCTTCCGGTGTAGAGGCCGAAGCCGAACACCCCCGCCGCGACCAGGAGCAAGAAGAGCAGCGGCGCCGTGCCCGACCGCCGGCCTCTCCGGGCGTCGGACCACGAGGCCTGGGTCCGGGCGCGCTCGGTGCCGGCCACCGGCAAGACCGGCAGATCGCTCGCTTCGCGGCTCCCCTGCGGGAGCGACACGGCACGCGACCGCCGCGGGGACGACGCAGCGTCCGGAGCCGGCGTCGGCGCCCGCGGCCGCGCCTCGCCGAGCCCCGCGACCGCCTCGATGCGTTCGAGCGTCGCGCGCGCCCGCTCCGGTGCGTGCCTGGCCAGCACGCGGGCGAGATCGACGAGCGGCAGGCGGTTCTCGGGCTTCTTCTCCAGGCAGCCGAGGATGGCCTGCTCGAGGTCGGACGGCAGGCTGCTGCGCAGCGTGGACGGCGGCGGAGGGTCGTCCGAAGCGATCATCGCGCAGACCTGCGGAACGGTCTCCGCGCGGAACGCCGGCTTGCCCGTGAGCGCTTCGTAGAGCACCGCGCCGAGCGACCATACGTCGGTGCGTGCGTCGACTTCCTTGGTCGACTTGAGCTGCTCGGGCGACATGTACGAAGGCGACCCCATGATGGTCGCCGTCGCGGTGAGCGCCGGATCGACCGACGAGTCGTCGGGGTGCACGGTGAACTTCGAGATGCCGAAGTCGAGCAGCTTGGCGCACGGCGAGCCATCTGCGCGCCGCGTGACAAACAGGTTGGACGGCTTCAGATCGCGGTGGACGATTCCCGCCGCGTGCACCTCGGCGAGGGCCTCGCACGCCTGGAGCGCAATCTCGCAGGCGTCGCCCACGCCGAGCTTCTCGTCCTCGTCGAGGATCTGCCCGAGGTCGCGCCCGTCGAGGTACTCCATCACGATGTAGGGCCCGCCCCCGTCCACGGTGCCGACGTCGTGCACGCGAGTCACGTGCTCGCTCTTCACCTTCGCCGCGACTTTCGCTTCGCGCTGGAAGCGCTCGACCGCTTCCTTGTTGCGCATGGCCTCGTTGGCGAGAAACTTGATGGCGACTTTCTGCTCGAGGCCCAGATGGGTGGCCGCCACGACGACCCCCATCCCCCCCTCGCCGAGCACCTTTTCGACGACGTACTTGCCGTCGACGATGGACCCCGGCCGCGGCTCGAACCGAGAGTCGGCGGACGCCCTTGCGCCCGCGCCTTCGCGCTTGGTCGGGATGGGCACGGGCTCCCCCGCTAGCTTAGCGCGGCACTTCCCTGCGGCGCCAAGGCAACCGCCTCACGTCGCGCCCGACGCGAGCCGGTCCCACACGACCGGCTCGTCGCACGCGAGCTCGTAGGCGAGCGACTGCATCACCGCCGCGTACGACCGCGTGTGCTTGTAGACTTCGCGCTGGCGGCGGTAGCTGCACCCCGCTTCCATCATCGAAGAGACGCGCCGCAAGTCGGCCAGGCAGCCGAGCCTCTCCGCGTACGGCTCGCACTCGACGAGCATGCGCTGGAGCTCGTCGCGCAACTTGCGGACCGTGCCGCGCTCGTCGACCACGAGCTCGGCGTCGATGCCCCAACGTGTGACTCGCCATTTGTTCTCGCGCATCAGCCACGTGGCAGGTCGCGGGAACGCGTGCCCCGCCCGTCGCATGTCGTCGCAGCGCGCGATGAAGGCCTGGGCGAGCGCGACGACGGCGAGCGTCTCCGAGAGCGTCGGCAGCGCATCGCAGATGCGCATCTCGAGGGTGCCGTACTCGGGGCTCGGGCGAACGTCCCACCAGAGGTCCTTGAGCGATTCGATGGACCGCGACGCGAGCAGCACGTGAACGTGCTCCTCGAACTGCGCCCACGTCGCGAAGGTGGGCGGCGTACCCGCCGTCGGCATCGCCTCGAAGACCGTCGTGCGCGAGGAGGCGAGGCCCGTGTCTTCCTGACGCCAGAAGGGCGAGCTCCCGGAGAGCGCCAGGAAGCAGGGCGCCTTCGCGAGCATGGCGTTCATCATCGCGACGGCCATGTCGCCGTCGCGCATGCCCACGTGCACGTGCAGCCCGAAGATGAGCAGCCTGCGGGCGAGGAAGCGGTCGCGATTCAGGATGTACCGGAAGCGCTCGGCCGGAAAGACGACCATGTCTTCGTGGCTCGCGAAGGCGTGCGTACCTGCGCTCGCGAACTCGAGCCCCAGCGCGTTGCCCGCGATACGAAGCTGCGTGAACGCTGCCGACAGGTCGCGACGAACCTGGGCCACGTCCTCGCAGACGCCGGTGTTCACTTCGATCATCGACTGGAATAGCTCCGGCTTGATGCACGCGTGCTCCATCTTCGAGCTCTTCGCGAGGTGCTGCAGCAAGTGACGAGCGCCCGAGCACAGGTCGTGTGTCTTCCAGTCGAGGATTTGCAGCTCCACTTCGACGCCGAGAGTCAGCCTCGGCGAGCGCGCGAAAGCGATCGGTTCGGCCATGCGTCGAGGCTGTCACGCATCCCTAGCGAGCGCAGCGAGAATCGGCCGAGCGTGTCAGCGTGACACGTTGCGTGGCGGGAGCGCGCCACGGCAAGCCCGTCGCGGCGCGCGCCCAAGCACGCTCGGCCGAAGCCCATGCCGTGGAAGACATTCGCCAATCGGCTGCGCCTGTCCCGTACGGCACGCCGGCTGCGTGGTCGAGCCAGGTGCGTGGGTGCCCGCCGAGCGCGGTGGGGCGCGCCCACGCGGACAAGGAGCCATGTGCCATGAAGCGGAAGACGCTACTCGCGGTCCCTCTGTGCGTGTTTGCGCTGGGCGTGGGATGCGGCGCCAGCCGGCCGCCGCCCAACGGCGAATGGGCGGCCGCAGAAGTCGACATCGGTCGTGCGCAGACGGGCGGCGCTCTCGACGTTCCCGAGGCCAAGCTGCATTTGCAACTCGCCCAGGAGGACCTGCAGAAGTCCAGACAATCGATGGGCGACGACAACGCGCGCGCGGCGAGCCTGTGCGCCGTCGCGAGCAGCGAAGCCCAGCTTGCGCTGAGTCTGGCGAACCAAGCCAAGGCGCAGGAGCGAGCGCGAGGCGCCCAGACCGAATTGCAGAAGAGCAGCGAAAAGTGAAGGAGGCCGCCATGAAGCTCAAGAACAAGGCGATGCTGATCAGTTCCCTCTTCGTTTCCGCCGTCGCTTGCGGCGGCGCGCAAATGGCGCCGAAGGCGCTCGTCGACGCGCGCGACGACACCGCCCACGCCAAGGACGGCCTCGCGATGCAGCTCGACCCGACTGACGTGCACGAAGCGCAGGTCGCGCTCGATCGAGCCGAGCAAGCCTGGCAAGAGTCGCCGAGCGATCCCAAGGCGATCGATCTGGCGATCGTCGCGGACCGTAGAGCGCTCTTCGCGCAGTCGCAGGCGGGAATCATCAAGGCGCGTCAAGACGAGCAGCAGGCGACGATGGCGCGCGACGAGCTGCGGGCGACGCAGCTCCGGTCGGCGCGGGGCCAGCTTACCCAAACGCAGCAGGCGCTCGGGGCCACGCAGATGCAGCTGCAAGAGCAGCAGAACGCCGCGGCCGCGCAGCAGCAGCAGGTGCGCGAGCTCGAGAAAAAGCTCAAAGACGCGCGCGACACCATCACGAAGATCGCGACCGTCAAGGATGACGATCGCGGCATGGTGATCACGCTCCAGAGCGAGGTCCTCTTCAAGACGGCCAAGTGGGATCTGAAGCCCGCCGCGATGGCCAAGCTCGACCAGATAGCCGAGGCGCTGAAGGGCAAGGAGCAGCCGATCGTCGTCTACGGGTACACGGACTCGGTCGGCACGCGCGAGAACAACGTCGCGCTCTCGCAGATGCGCGCGCAGTCGGTGCGCGATTACCTCGTCGGCAAGGGGCTGCCCCCGGACCTCGTGACTCCCCGCGGCGGGGGACCCGACGACCCGGTGTCCGACAACGCGTCCATCGAGGGCCGCGCGCAGAACCGGCGCGTGGAGATCGTGGTGCAACCGAGGAGATGACGTCTCCGCCTAGGGGCTGTCCATGAACTCTTCCCCCGCCGCGTGCCCGTGCCCGGAAACACTGGCGACGACTGCCTCGATCGGCCCACGACTTCGGGCACGGGCACGGGCACGTCTACGGGAAGGAATTCAGGGACAGCCCCTACCGCGACTCCGCGGGGCCCGTCATCCCCCTCTCGGAGGCGTCCAGCTGCGTGACGAGCTGGAATGCTTCGTCACCCCTCCGCAGATCGCCGAGCTCGAGGAACCCGTCGCGCGCGCTCTCCGCGAGCTCCCTCGCGTGCCGCACGTCGGTCCGGAGCGATCCCAGCGAGCGCGCGACGACGAGACGCACATCAGCCAACGCGTACCTGTCTCTCGCCGTCGCGGGCTTCTTGAGCGCGAGCGCCTGCTGGGCAAGGCCGAGCGCGATGTCGGGCTTTCCGCGATCGATCCAGAGCTTCGCTCGCTCCAGCAGCGTGTCGGCAATCTCGGCGTCGACACCCTGCATACGGCTCTCGGTGGCTGCAGCCGTGTCGAGCGCGGCCGCGGCCTTCGCGGGCTCGCCCGCGATTCGATAGGCCTCCGCGAGCGTGTTGCCCACCGCCAGGCTGCCGCGATTTTCGCCGCCGTCCGTCATGCGTAGCAGCGCGCTGGCGATCGAGAGATGGTCGATCGCCTCGCGCGCGCGCCCCAGACGGAGAAGCGCCAGGCCCAGTTGCTGTTCCACGTAGCCCCGCTGGTGCGACTGGGCGGCCACATCTCCCCTCTGTGCGTCTGCCTGGAGGATGGCGAGCGCGCGCTGCGCCGACGCGAGGGCGTCGGCCCACGCTCCCGCGCCGAGCTGGTCCCTGGCGAGGTCACCCAGATACTGCGCGACCAGCGGATGCTCGGCACCCAGGGCTTCCTCGAAGACGGCGATGGCTCGCCTGTCGTAGTCGCAGGCGTCCGCCGACCGGCCAAAGTTCCCCACCATCTCCGCCATGCCCGCGTACGCCGACGCCCGCAACCGAGGGTCGTCGATGCCGACGGCGCCGGCCCGATCGAGCGCCCGCTGGAAAATGTCCGTCTCCCTTCCCGCGTACACCTCTTGCCAGCCCTCTTCGACCTCGAGCCACACTTCGAGACGACCCCGATCGCCGATGCGCTCGAGCGCCCCGCGCGCGATGTGCAGCCAGCGTTTGGCGTCGTCGTACCGATCCAGCCAGTCCGCGTCGAGGGTTCCGGCGAGAATCGCGGCCTCGGCTTTCTGATCGTCCAATCGGTTCGCGTCGGCCCGCACGATGGCCTCTTCGTACGCGTGGGCCGCGGCCCTCGGGTCGCTCGGCTCCATCGCCTCGGCGCGAAGCAGCGTGTAGCTCACGAGCAACGGCCCGTAGCGCGAGTCGTCGATGCGCGCGCGCGCTCGATCGAGGCGCTCTGTGCCCTGCTGCAGCTTTCCCGCGTCGATGAGAGCCTTGGCCTCCGCGACCTCGCCCTGCAGGGCGCGGATACGAGCCCGCGCCACCGGCTCGTTTGGCAGGCGCGAGGCGACGCTCAGCCGGTCCAGATCGGAGCACCCGTCCACCGGGGCCAACTCGTGCAACGCCTTCACCGCGTTCTGCACGGTGCTGACGTCGGCCACCACGAGGACGTCGCTGAGCGCGCGCAGGCCGTCGAGGCGCTCGTCCAGGCACGCGGACTCGAGCTCGTAGGCCGCCTCGGACCGCTCGCCGCGTGCGCGCGTCGACAGGCACGCTTGCTCCGTCGTGGTTTTCCACGAAGAAGCGTAGGCGTCCAGGGCGCGTTCGACTCTCCCCCACGTCCCGTCCGCGTAACGGAGACCGGTGCCGTGGAACGCGTCCGCGCCGGCCCGCTTCCGAGGAGCGTCCCAGATGCCGCCCAGGCGGTCGGCAGCCTCGTGGCACGCGCGCACGCGCCGCGCCCCCGCCTCGTGCACGCCAAACACAGTGAGGAGGGCGGCCGCGACGAGGCCGACGGCCGCGAGGTGCCGGCGGCGACGTCGCGCGGGATCGTTGCGAAGCTCGGCGAGGAGCTCCGCCATCGTGGCGGGTCGCGCCGCGGCTTCGACCGAGAGCCCGCGCAAGAGGACGCGACGCAACCACGCCGGGACCTCGCTCGACGCGGGCGGAGGGCGCACCCTTCCGTTCAGCGTCTCCAGCGCGATGTCCGCCAGTGTTTTGCCCGCGAAAGGCGGCTCCCCGTAGAGCGCCAGATAGCAAGCCGCGCAGAACGCGAAGATGTCGGCGCGCTCGTCGACCACCTCTTCGTCGGGGAGATACTGCTCCGGAGCCATGTACCCCGGCGTGCCGAGCATCGACCCGGCCAACGTGAGCGGCGTCGCGAGCGAACCGCTCGCGGCCGATACCGCCCAGCTGCTTTCGGAGCCGGCGCGCTCGACGGAGCGCTCGGGCAGCCCGCCGGACTGCGTGGCGGCCCGCGCGACGCCGAAATCGGTCACCTTGGGGGGGCCGTGTTCGCCGCCCATCAGCACGTTCTCGAGCTTGAAGTCGCGATGGATGATCCCGGCGCGGTGCGCGGCGGCGAGGCCGTCGCCCGCCTTGCACAGGGTGTCCAAGATCTCCTGCCAGGTCCGCTTGCGCTGCTGGAGCCACCGCGAGAGCGTCCCGCCTTCCACGAACTCCATCGCCAGGAACACGTGCCCGTCCTCGGCGAGGCTGGCGTCGAACACGGTCACGACGTTCGGGTGCGACAGGCGCGCCATCGCCTGGGCCTCGCGCATCAGGCGGCCTCGCCATTCGTCGGCGTCCTCGGCTTCGCCGGGTCGGCGCAAGAATTTCAGCGCGACTCGTCGATCGAGCTGGCTGTCGTAGGCCGAGTACACGGCACCCATGCCGCCCACACCCAGCCGGTCGAGCAGGACGTACCGTCTCATGGCGGTGGCGCGCGGGAGGTTCGATATGCGCGCCGCGGCGGGAGCTGGCGAGGGCTTCTCGCTTGCAGCCATGTCGTTCGCCTCCCCACAGGGACCGCGTGCACGCGGACCCTGAGGGGGTTACGGGTGCCCCTCACCACCGCTTAATCGCGGGTGCGCAGCGCACGCGGCTGACCTTCGTCATTTCTCGTGGTCGTAGTCGGTCTCGCCGCGATCGACGTCGAGGAGCGGGATGACGACGACCACGAAGAAGCGCGGACGAACGACTCCGCCCCCCGCACGAACGACTCCCCGACGCGCACCATCGACCTTCGGACGCGCACCATCGACCTTCTGCCGCGCACGAGCCCTCTCCCGGCGCGCACGGAGGACGCCCGGACGCGCACGAGGCTCTCCCGCGCGCGTCCGGGACTCTCCGGGCCCGCGACCGACGATTTCCCGGCGCGTACCAAGCTCGTTGCCCGCCGGATGAAGCTCTGATCCCCGCGGACAAGCTTCATGACCCCGCGGACGATCGACTCCTGGACGCGCCTGGCGCACCTCTCGACGCGGACGGAGCTCTCTTGGGCGCGCACCAAGCTTCGAACGGCGCCGACAACGTCTCTTGGTGCGCGCACAGGCTTCGTGATGTCGCGCCTAGCGTTCGTTTCGTCGCGTCCTGAGCTCGTTCGTCGCGTCCCCACGACGCGAACGCACCGTCCAGTGTCATTCGGGGCGCGCCAAAAGCGTTTTGTCCGCGCCCCGAAGAGCTTCATCCGCGGCGATCAGAGCTCTGTCCGCGGTGAAGAGAGCTTCGTGCACGCCTCCGGAAGCCTCCTTCGGCTCGCGGCTTGCTCCATCCGCCCGCCGGTCGAGCCCCGTGCGCGCCACGAAGAGCTCCACCTAGCCCGCGAAGAGCCTCGTCCGCCCCGCCATGAGCCTCATCCGCGCCGCGGAGAGCTCTGTCCACGCCTCGAGGACGATTGGCCACGGTCCAGGGAGCCCTGGATCGTGGCCACGCAGCCCGGTGCGCTCTCCCGACGGCGTTCCGTCGCGAGCTTCACTCCTCGTCGCTCGCCCGAAGCTTCGCGAGCACGCCCAGGTCCTCGAGCGTCGACGTGTCCCCCTTCGTGTCGCCTCCTGCGGCGACCTCCTTCAAGAGGCGCCGCATGATCTTCCCGCTCCGCGTCTTCGGCAGCGCGTCGGTGAAGCGGATCGAATCGGGGCGGGCAAACTTGCCGATCTCCTTGTCGATGTGCGCGGCGAGCGCGTCCTTCAGGTCGCGGCCCGCCTTCTGCCCCGCCTTGAGCGTGACGAAGACGACGAGCGCCTGCCCTTTGAGCTCGTCGGGGCGGCCCACCGCCGCCGCCTCGGCGACGGACGGGTGGCTCACGATCGCGCTCTCGATCTCCGCGGTGCCGATGCGATGGCCCGCCACGTTCAGCACGTCGTCGATGCGCCCGACCACCCAGAAGTAGCCGTCCTCGTCGCGGCGCGCGCCGTCGCCCGTGAAGTACACGTTGGGAATCACGTCCCAGTACGTCTTCATGTACCGCTCGTCGTCGCCCCACAGCGTGCGCGCCATCGAGGGCCAGGGGCGCTTGATGACGAGCTTTCCGCCTTCGTTCGGCGCGCAGGGATCGCCGCGATCCTTCACGACCGCGATGTCCACGCCGAAGAACGGCAGCCCCGTGCTGCCCGGCTTGGCGTACACGGCGCCCGGAAGCGTCGTCAGCATGATCGCGCCGGTCTCGGTCTGCCACCACGTGTCGACCACCGGGCAGCGCTCGCCGCCGATGACCCTGTGGTACCAGACCCACGCCTCGGGGTTGATCGGCTCGCCGACGCTGCCGAGGAGGCGCAAGCTCGAGAGGTCGTGCTTCTTCGGCCACTCGTCGCCGGCGCGGATGAAGGCGCGAATGGCCGTCGGCGCCGTGTAGAGGATGGTGACGCCGTGCCGCTCGATGATGGACCAGAAGCGCCCCCAGTCCGGGAAGTTCGGCGCGCCCTCGTACATGAGGCAGGTGGCGCCGCAGGAGAGGGGTCCGTAGACGATGTAGCTATGGCCCGTGACCCAGCCCACGTCGGCCGTGCACCAGTAGGTGTCGTCGTCGCGGACGTCGAAGACGTACTTCGTCGTGACGTGCGTCCCGGCGAGGTAGCCGCCGCTCGTGTGCAGGACGCCCTTGGGTTTGCCCGTGGAGCCGGACGTGTAGAGGATGAAGAGCGGGTGCTCGGAGTCGAAGGCTTCGGGCTTCTTCGCGCGCTCGAGCGAGGCGGCGCGCGGCGGCCGCGCCAGGAGGTCGTCCCACCAGACGTCGCGCCCCTCCTTCATCACGACGGGCGCGTCCGCCGGCGCCTGCGCGCCGATGCGCCGCAGAACGACGACGCGCTCGATGGTGGGCGTCTGCTCGAGGGCCTTGTCGGCGAGGGTCTTCAGCGGCACCACGTTGCCGCGGCGCCAGGAGCCGTCCTGGGTGAGGAGGACCTTGGCGCCGCAGTCGTTGATGCGGTCGCGCAGCGCGTCGGAGCTGAATCCGCCGAAGATGACCGAATGCGGCGCGCCGACGCGCGCGCACGCCAGCATGGCGACGGCGGTCTCGGGCACCATGCCCATGTAGATGGCCACGCGATCGCCCGACTTGACGCCCAGGTCGAGCAGCGCCGCCGCCATGCGCACGACCGCGCGGTGAAGCTCGAAATACGTGAGCGTGCGCGTGTCGCCGGGCTCTCCCTCCCAGACGATGGCCGCCTTCGTGCGGTGGGACGTCGCGAGATGCCGATCCAGGCAGCTCTCGGTCACGTTGAGCTTCCCGCCGAGGAAGAACTTCGCCTTGGGCAGGCGCCATTCGGAGAAAGCCTGGTACGGCGTCCGCCACACGAGGCTGGCGGTCTGCTCGCGCCAGAAGACCTCGGGCTCCTCGATCGACTGCTGGTACATCGACGAGTACACCGGGTGTGCGGCCACACGGGCGCGGTCGACGAACGACTGGGGAGGGGGAAAACGCCTGTCTTCCTTGAGGCGCGACTCGATGCGGTCGGACATGGCGTAGCATGGTGTGCGCGCCCGTTTGCGTATGCAAGCGTTGCGAAGGGCGGACCTTCTTGCGGCGTGCCCGCGCTGCGCTGGAGCCGGCGTCGCACACGGCCGCTCGCGCGCTCACGCCGGCCCTAAAGCCGCCTTTTCCCGCGTTCGGCCCGCTTTCCTCACCGGCGCGAGACGACAAAAGGCGCTCACGCGAGACGCGGGCCTTAGGCGGTTAACGGCATGTCCGTTGCTCCCTTAACGCGCCCCACCATGCCCTTTCCGCGCCCCAGCACCAAGTGGCAGTTCCGCGTCGTGGGGATACTCGCCATCGCCTGGGTCGGCGTCGTCGCCGGAGCCTGCAGCTCCAACGGATTGAACGACGGCGCCGGCGTCGGGAGCAGCAGCGGAGGCTCCGGCGGCGCCGCCGGAGTGTGCCGGCCGGGGAAGGCCGGCTGCGCGTGCAGCACACCCGGGCAGACCGTCGCCTGCGGCCACGTGGTCAACCAGTTCGGCGATTACGTCACGTGCTCGCAAGGCAACTCCACGTGCCAGAACGGCGTCTGGGGCGCGTGCCTGGGCGACACGACGTACACGAAGAGCCTCACGAGCTCGACGCTCGGCGGCGGCGGGATTCGCGTTCAGTCGAACACGACGACATGCCCGGATCCGTGCGACCCCAACGGCTGCTCGCAGACCGCCCAGGGGCCGGGAGACGTGGACGCGACCGGCCTGGTGGTGACCGAGGCGGGCATCTCGATTCCCCCGACCGTGACGCAAGGCGGCGGCGGGGGCGACGCCGGCGGCCTGCCAGGGTCTCCAGTGCCAGGTCGACTGGTCGTGCCCCACGGGCCACCAGACCACGTTGACGGGCACCGTGTACGACCCTGCGGGGAACAATCCGCTTTACAACGCGTACGTCTACATTCCGGTCGATCCGAGCGGCACCCTTCCCGCGTTCTCGAGCGGAGCGTCGTGCGACGCGTGCGCGGGCGTCGCCGGCTTGAACGCCGTCGCGGTCGCGCAGACGGACGTCTACGGCCACTACACGCTCGTCAACGTGCCGACGACGGCGAAGGCGCCGAACAACCAGATTCCGCTGGTCATCCAGATGGGCAAGTGGCGACGCCTGCAGATGCTGCCGAGCGTCCCCGACTGCGCGACGACGGCGGTGCCGGCGGCCAACTCGCGCCTGCCGCGCAACAAGTTCGACGGCTGGAACAACACGGCCGACATTCCGAAGATGGCCATCGCGACGGGGAACGTCGATCCGATGGAGTGCATGATGCTCAAGATGGGCATCGACTCGGCGGAGTTTCAGATTCCGGGGACGGGCACGCGGCGCATCGACTTCTACAAGGCCAACGGGCTGGGTTTCAACGGAGGGACGGCGCCGTCTTATTCCCAGCTGGGGACTGGCGCTTGTTCGACGGCGACCTGCTACCAGAACAGCGACTGCAGCAGCAGCTCGTGCACCGGCGGCGCGCTGGGCAAGTGCGCGATGAAGCCGGCCACGACGTGCAACTCGGGCGGCCAGTGCAAGAGCGGCACGTGCTCCGGTGGAGTCTGTACGAACCCGCCGAACTGCGACCCGAACACGGCCAACAGCTGCGGGACCGCCGAGACGTGTGCCAACGGCACGGCGGGAACCTGCAGCTGCACGAAGAACGGGGACTGCACCTCGGGCACCTGCAGCCTGACACCGCTCATGACCTACGACGTCGTCCTCCTTCCGTGCGAGGGCAGCGAGGACGACGGCAACAACAAGTACGCGACGAACGTCGCCAACTACGCGCTCGCGGGCGGGCGCGTGTTCACGACGCACTACGGGTACACGTGGCTCTCGACGCCGACCAACGGCACCGCGAACGCGACGAATCCCACGACGAACGTCGCGAACCCGTTTTACAGCGTCGCCAACTGGAACCTCGACACGCATAGCTACGCCAGCGCCGGCGCGCAGATCGACACGAACTTTCCCAAGGGCCTCGCGTTCGAGCAGTGGATGGACAACATCAACGCCGCGGTCAACGGCGCGATCACGCTCGACAGTCCCCGCCACGACGTCGACAGCGTGAACGCGTCGTACTCGACCGAGTGGATGCACCACAGCAGCTCGCCGAACGAGACGTTCCACTTCACGTTCAACACACCCCTCGGCGCCGGCGTGGGCGACGCCGGAGCCGACGGCGGCGCGGGCCTCTGCGGGCGCGTCGTGTACAGCGATTTCCACGTGTCCGGCACCGCGCTCCAGGCGGGGAGCAGCTGCGCCACGGCCGGCGACTGCGGCTTCGGCGAGACCTGCAACGGCGGCAGCTACGGCACGTGCACGTCGCAGTCGTGCAAGACGGCGAGCGACTGCGGCGACCCGAAGTTCGCGTGCAGCGCGACCCTCGGGACGTGCGGCTGCATGAAGAACAGCGATTGTTCGACGATGAACGCCGGCACGTGCACGGGCGCGACCCTGGCCAAGTGCGGCTGCTACGCGAACAGCGACTGCGCGACGATGAACGCGGGCACCTGCCAGAACGCGGGCAACGGAAGCTGCGGCTGCTACGAGACCAGCGACTGCACGAAGCTCGGCGCCGGCACGTGCACCGGCAACACCGCCGGCACCTGCGGCACCAAGACTTGCTACAAGAACTCCGATTGCACCGCCGGCGAAGGCGTTTGCCACAGCAGTGCGCAGGGCAAGTGCTCCATCAAGACGTGTTACCAGGACAGCGACTGCGGCTCGTCGACCTGCCACAGCGGCTCGCTCGGCACGTGCGGGATGCAAAACGGCAAGAGCTGCACGGTGGCCAACCAGGCGACGCAGTGCGCGAGCCACATGTGCGGCAACAACGGCAAGTGCCAGAACGAGCCGAGCTGCGACCCGAACAACGCCAACGCCTGCGGCACCGTCGAAACGTGCAGCGGCGCGACCGCCGGCAAGTGCTTCTGCTACGTGGACGGCGACTGCGCGGCGCTGGGCGCCGGGTCGTGCAGCGGCGCGACGGAAGGCAAGTGCGGGTGCTACGAGTCGACCGACTGCGCGACGCTGGGCGCCGGGTCGTGCAGCGGCGCGGGGGCCGGGACGTGCTCGGGCCTGACGTGCGGCACGAACGCCGACTGCAGCGCGGCCGGCAATGGGCAGTGCACCGGGAACACCCCCGGGACGTGCTCGACGGCGACGTGCGCGGCCAGTAGCGACTGCTCGGCGGGCACCAAGCAATGCTCCGCGGGAGCGACCGCGGGACATTGCTCCACCGCGACGTGCGGGAGCAACTCGGGCTGCACGGCCGGGACCAAGACGTGCAGCGGGTACGTCAGCGGCACGTGCACGCCCAACGCGTGCACGTCGAACAGCAACTGCGGCATGACGGGCAGCGGCCAGGAGCGCTGCAGCGGGGGGACGTGCAGTGCGTGCCTCACGAGCAGCGACTGCCCGGGGGGTGGCCAGAGCTGCCATGGCGCGTCGACCGGAACATGCAGCGGCAACTCGACCGTGTTCCCCGGAGCGTGCGCGCAGGGGCCCCTCAGCCCCCAGGAGTCGGCCCTCGAGTTCATGCTGCTCGACCTGACCGCGTGCATCTCGCCGGACAACCAGGCGCCGCCCGCGCCGGCTCAACCGGTCACCACCTACAGCCCGGTGACCTTCACGGAAGACTTCAGCGCGACGTGCCCCATGGGAACGCACGTCGTCTGGCGCGAGCTGGACTGGCAGGCGACCGTCCCGAGCTCGGCGTCGATTGTCTTCTCCGCGCAGACGGTGGAGCCGCCGGCCGACGGCGGCGCGCCGAACTACACCGGCGCGCAGTCGGTGACGCTCGCCACGGCGACGACCAGCACGATGCTGCCCGGGTGGGACGCGGCGCTCATCGACGCGAGCGGGATCGACGGCGGGCAGGCGGGCAAGTTCAACACGGCGTCGCCTGCGGTGGCCTCCAAGTCGGACATACGTCTGACGATCACGCTGAACCCCACGGCCGACATGATGGCGACCCCGACGCTCCTCCAGTGGCAGGTCAAGTCCGACTGCCCGCCCTCGGAGTGAACGAGCGTGCGAGACACCCACGCCCCGACCACGTTCCTCGTGCTCGCGCTCGCCGCGATGGGATGTGACGCCGGCCGCAGCCGACCTGCGGCGCGGGAGCCGCCGGTCCCCGGGTTCGACGCCAGCGGCGACGACGCCCAGACCCCAGATGACGGCGGGGTCCCCCCCGTGACCGACAGCGGGAACCCGAGTCCGGCCGATGCCGATGCCGAAGGGCCGTCCGACGCCAGCGACGACGGAGCCGAGAGCGAAGCGGCGCCCGTCTTCCCGCCGGCATGCCCAACCTGGGGCCGATGGTCGACGAGCGCGCGCGTGGCGTCGATCGCGCCGGCCGGCTTCGATCGGTTCGGCGCCATCTCGGCCGACGCTCGTGCGGTAGCGTGGACGACCGCGGCGGGCGCCGTCTACGTCGCCGACCGCGCGTCGCCCGCCGACCCCTTCGGCGCGCCCGCGCTCCTCGACCCCGGAACCTATTCGCTCACGAGCGGCCGCGTGGCGCTGGCGCCGACCGGCCTCGAGCTCATCGCGACCCTCGCCGACGGAAGCTCCTTCATCGGGTTTTACCGGGCCTCTGCGGGGGCCGCGTGGTCCCCGAGCGCCGGCAAGGAGTTCGAGACCGTAGCGACGATGCGCGGCGAGTCGGGCGGCGCGTTCTCCGAGCCGGTGGTCAGCGCGGACGGGAGCTCCCTCTTCTATCTGCTCGCGCTTCCGAACCAGCCCCCCGTTCTCTACGAGTCGCCCTGGGACACCTCGCTGCGGCAGTGGGGCCTCGGAGCCGCCCTTTCGAGCCCCGAGCTCGCCATGACGACCGCCGCGCAGGTGCGCCGCGCGACCGGCGCGTCGTCCGATCGGCTGACCCTCTTCTACTTCGACGAGATTGCCGGCACCGAGCGCGCGGCGTGGCGCGAGGCGCCGGGCTCCCCGTTCACGATGTTCGCGGCGCTGGCGGCGCTCCCCGAGGCGGCCCCCGTGGGTGACTGCTCGGTGCTCTATTTCAGGGGTCAGACGCGATTGGCCAGGGCCTGTTCACGGGGACTGGGCCGTAAGAAGCGCGGCGTAATGACAGTTCTTTTCGGTTGCGGGGTCGCCCCTCGCAAGGGGGTTGGGTCGCCTGCGCCCCACTCGCCTTCGGGCCTCACAAGTGCTAACGCGAGGGCGTCGGAAATGTCGTCACAGTGGCGGCATCCGTACACGGCGTCCCACAATGCCCTTGCTGCATCGTCGCGTGCGAACGTGGTCGGTCGCTGCCGCCGGGGCGGGGGTGGCGCTCGCGCTCGCCGTTGCCGCGTGCGGAACGCGCGACCTGGCCGATAACGGCAAGAACGCCAGCAACGGGTCCGAAGCAGGCTTGGGAGATTGCCGGCCCGGCCGGGCAGGATGTGCCTGCGACGTGCCCGGACAGACGGCCGACTGCGGAACCGAGGTCAATCGCTCCGGCGACTACGTCACCTGTTCGATGGGCACTTCCACGTGCCGCGGCGGGGTTTGGGGCGCCTGCCAGGGCGACACGATTTACACGAAGAGCCTTCTCGCCTCCTCGATCGGCGGCCGCCACGGACACCGTCACGACAAGGTCGTGGCATGCCCCCAGGGGGCTGATGCAGGCGACCGCAACGACCCCTGCGACCCGAACGCCTGCCCGCCGGTCGCAGAGGGGCCCGCCGACGTGGACGCCGCCGATTTGCTCGGGCAAGACGGCGGCGTCAGCATCGCCCCCAAGGGCGGGTGCGCCGGACTGGAGTGTCAGGTCAGCACCTGCGACGGCAGCGCAGACGGAACGACGATCACCGGCCGGGTCTTCGACCCCGCCGGCCATAACCCGCTTTACAATGTCTGGGTCTACATCCCGAACGACCCGGCCGCGCCGCTGCCGCCCTTCACCCCCGGGGTCACGTGCGACGACTGCTCGGGCGCGGCGAAGATATCGGCCGTCACGTTCGCACAGACCGACGCCAACGGGGCGTTCACCTTCACGCACGCCCCCGACGGCGCGAACATTCCGATCGTCGTCGAGACCGGCAAATGGCGGAGGAAGATCACGATTCCGCAGGTGAACCCCTGCACACCGAACGCCATCCCAGACGGCACGCTCCACCTGCCGCGCAATCGGTCCGACGGCGACAACAACACGGCGGACATGCCGAAGATCGCGCTCGTGAGCGGCTCCGCGGATCCGTTTCAGTGCATGCTGCTCAAAGTTGGCATCGACCCGAACGAGTTCGGCTCGAGCACGATGAACGCCGGCCGCGCCGTGCACTACTACGCTAGCCCCGACAGCCCGGGGAACCTCATCGAGCCGGCGTATGGGAAGGTGGTAACGGGCGATGTCCTCTGGAACGCCCCGCTCCCCTCCGATGCGGGGGCTGCAGGCGGCGCGTCGCCGAGCCTCGCGAGCTACGACTTGGTCATCCTGGCCTGCGAGGGCAACGAGTACGACACCTCGGACCGCGCGCCGACCGGATACGCGAACCTCGTAAGCTACGCCAACGCGGGGGGGCGCGTCCTCTTGTCGCACTACAGCTACGTCTGGATGAAATACAACACGCCTTGGCAATCCGTGCCGGCGGGCTGGGGGGGACGTCCTCCCAAGACACCCAAGACCCCATGCTCGCGACCATCGACACGACCACGCCGAGGGGGCAGGCGTTCTCTACGTGGCTGCAGGACGTGGGCGCGAGCGCGGGTGCAGGGAAAATCAACCTGTCCCAGGCGCGCCAGGACACGACGAGCCCCGCCAGCCTCGGCGGCGCGCTCTCGCCTCCAGCCGAGACGTGGATGACCGCAACGGACGTGGGCGGCTCCCTCAGGCCCGCGCTGTACAGTCCGGCCTTCGCGTTCGACACGCCGTTCGAAGGCGACGCGGGCGCCCCTGTATGCGGGCGCGTCCTCTTCACCGACTACCATATATCCACAGCCGACCTCCTCCCCATTCCGACGAGGTGCTCCAAGGACGCAGACTGCGGATACGGATTGACGTGTCCCCAGCAGGGGACTCCCGGGTCGTGCACCCTGGGGGTGCTTTCCAACCACGGTCGCCAACGACTGCGGCGACCCCGATTGGTCGTGCGCCGGCGCCACCGAAGGAAACTGCCAGTGCAGCTCGGACGCGGACTGCGCCGCGATCAAATGCGGTAACCTGCGACCCGAATATGCATAACTGCACGCTGCCCACCTGCTACGTCGACAACGACTGTCCAGTCGACGCCCGCGAGTGCCGAAACAACCCGGCCCAAGGGACGTGCACGCCCAACTCGTGCGCCGGCCCGACCAGCACGTGCAAAAAGGGAGAGCTTTGCGCGAACGGGAGGTGCGGCGGCTGCATGACCGACAGCGACTGCCCGAGCCCCTCGAGCTGCTACGGGGCGACCCCCGGCACGTGCTCGGGCGACCCGTTCCGGTTTCCGACCGCGTGCGCGAAGGGAACGCTCACGCCTCAAGAAGACGCGCTCGAGTTCCAGCTCTTCGACCTCTCCGCGTGCGTCTCCCCCGTCGGCACGCCTCCTCCCCCTCCGCCGTCGACGACCTCGATCTACGACCCCGTCACGTTCACCGAAGACTTCACCTCGAGCTGCCCCACGGACAAACACGTCGCGTGGCGTGAGCTCGATTGGTATGCGGACATCCCGAACACCGCATCGATTGTGTTTTCGGCGCAGACAGTCAATCCTCCGCTCGACGGAGGGCCGCCGGATTACAGTTCGGCGCAATCGGTCCTGCTGTTCGACGCGACGATGAGCAGCCCCTCGAGCGGGCAGCCGAATGGAGTCCTCATCGACGTGAACGTGCCCCCGGATGCCGCCATGCCGGGAGCCTTCAACGCGGCGGCGCCGCCGGTGAGCTCCCAGGCAGACCTGCGCCTGACGATCACACTGAACCCCACTTCGGACATGAAGGCTTCGCCCACGCTCATCCAATGGATCGTGAAGTCCGATTGCGTACCCACCGAGTAAGGGCGGTGCTGCGGCATCCGGCGCTGCTGTGCGCATTCGCCTCGCTTGCGGCGACGCTCGGCTGCGGGTCGAACGGCAGGCCGGGAGAGCCGCTTCCCGGCGCTCTCGACGCCACGGTCGATTCGTCGGGGGTCGACGGGCCCGCGGGCGACGCCCCGGCCAGCGACGGTCCTGGGAGTCAGACCGATTCCGCGGGGGTCGACGCCCCCGGGATCGAGGCAAGCGCCGGCGAGGCCAGCGCCGGCGAGGCCAGCGCCGGCGACGCGGGCGGCGGCAACGAGGCAGGCGTGCCCCCGCTGTGCGACCCGACGTCTACGTGGCCGAACGTCACGCGCATCGCAGGGATCGCGGCCACCGGCTTCGACCGGTTCGGCTCGATTTCGTCGAACGCGCTGACAGTGGCCTTTACCTCCTCGAGCGGCGTGATCTACGTCGCAGATCGCGCATCCACGTCGGCCCCGTTCGGCACCCCCGCGCAGTTCGATCCCGGCAGCGTGCTGCTGGCGAACGGGCGTGTCGCGCTCGCCAACTCGGGGCTCAGGCTCATCGCCACAGCGGCGAATGGGTTGTCATTCGTAAGCTTCGTACGTCCAGCGGCAGGGGGCGCGTGGGCACCTTCGCAGTCGAACGAGTTCGTGTACCTCGCGGCGATGATCGCGGAGTCGGGTGGATCCATGTCCGAACCGGTGGTCAGCGCGGACAACCTCTCGCTCTTTTACTTGCTGACGATCGGCACCGGCACTAGCCCCATCCTGTACGAGTCGGCATGGAGCCCGACGACGAAGAAGTGGTCGAGCGGGACGCCGCACAACGAGTTCGGGATCACGAGCGCCGCCCAGGTGCTCCGGCCGACCGGTGCTTCGGCCGATCGCCAGACGCTGTTCTTCTTCGACGAGGTCAACGCCAAGCAGCGAGCCGCCAATCGCGCCTCACCGGGAGCGCAGTTCGACACGTTCTTCGACGTGGCCATCGCGCCGGAGGCCGCTCCGGACCAGACCTGCTCGACGCTCTACTTTCACGGAACCGACGCCCTGGGACAGGGTCTGTTCACGGCCACGCAGCCGTAGAGCGTACGGCCCTGTCAGCACCCGGGCGCGCGGGACACCCCGAGCTTCATTCGCGCGATCTCCTGCAGCTCCTCCGCGAGCTCCAGGGTGCGCCGCGCCGCACCACGCGCGGCGTCGCGCGCCCGGTCGGTCGTCGCGAGGCGGGCGAGGAGACGCCGTCCGAGCTCGTGATGGTGGCGCTCGTCGGGCTGGATGACGCCCTCGTACAGCGCGGCCGTCGCCTCGTCCCCGCGGGCCCTGCAAAAGCGGATGAACTCGTCGTTGCGAACGAGCGCGAGCGCTTCGCGAGTGAATTGACCGGCGGCGACTCGCTCGACCGTCGTCTCGAGAGACGCCAGGTATTGCAACATCGGCGAGCGCGGCGCCGGATCGAAGCTCGCCGTGCTCACGCCGAGCTCGGCGAGTCGCTTCTGAATCAGGCCGAAGTGCTTCGCCTCGTCCCCCGCCTGCCGGGCGAGGGCGAGCTTCACGTCCACCTCGGGCGTCGACGCGACCCACGCAGCCGCGCACTCGGTCGCCTCGATCTCGTTCTTGAGCGCCAGAAGGAGCAGCCTCGCGACGGTCACGTCCTCGGCGGGATCGCGCGACGCCGCCGTCCCGATGCGGGCGAGCGCCCGGGCGTTCTCCTCCTCCAATTCCGCGAGGAAAGCTTCGGTCGCCGTCATGGCTTCTGGGGAACTCCCTGGCACGCCGCCGGCGCTTCGCCATTCACGAGCGCGTTGCAGTCCTCGGTATCGATCGCGCTCTTGCACGCGTCGACGGCGCTCGGGGGCGATTTCGAGATCTCGTCGCAGACGCTCCCGACGCAGCAGAGGTCGACGTAGCTGTTGACGCATGTGCCGGGGTCGCCCCCGACCGCGCAGCTTTGCGCCTTCGAGCACAGCTCCGTTGAGATCTCCTTACACTGGTCGTCGACCGTCTGGGTCCCGCCGGTGGCCGAGGCATCGCTACCGGGATCGGGCGGGACGACCTTGAGCGTGCACGCAACGACGAAGCCGGCGGGGGCCGCGGCTGCGAGTCGCAGCCCACGCCATACGATGCCCTTCACGATCGCTTCTTCGCTTCGCGAATGAGCTTCATGCGCTCGAGGAGCGCCTCGCGGTGGAGCTCGAGGACGCGGGGCAGGCTCGAACCGAGCGTCCCGAAGAACTCGCCGATGAGCTCGAGCTCCTTCTCCCATTCGTCGAGGTCGATGTGCGTCGCCTCGTCCACCTTCTCGTGCGGGATGTCGAGGCCGGACAAATCCAGGTCGCCCGCCCTGGGAACCCAGCCGAAGGGTGTCTCCTGGCCGCCCACGCGCAGGCGCGCGCGATCGACGACCCACTTGAGGACGCGCATGTTCTCGCCGTACCCCGGCCACAGAAACTGACCCTGGGTGTCTCGCCGGAACCAGTTGACCAAGAAGAACTTCGGCGTGTTCACCAGGGACGATTGCATCGACAGCCAGTGACGGAAGTACTGGCCCATGTCGTACCCGCAGAACGGGAGCATCGCGAACGGATCCCGGCGAACGACGCCGACCTTGCCCGCTGCCGCGGCGGTCGTCTCGCTGCCGAGCGTGGCGCCGAAGAAGACGCCGTTCACCCAGTTGAAGGCCTGCATGACCAGCGGGACGGTGCTCGCCCGCCGGCCGCCGAAGACAATCGCGCTGATCGGCACGCCCTTGGGGTCGTCCCAGAACTTGCTGAGCACCGGGTTGTTCGTCGCCGGCGCCGTGAAGCGCGAGTTCGGGTGAGCAGCCTTGGTGCCCAGGCTGGGATCCCACGGTTTTCCGGTCCAGTCGGTGAGACCCGGAGGGGGGTCTACGTCCATCCCCTCCCACCAGACGCCGCCCTCGGCGGTCATCGCGACGTTGGTGAAGATGGTGTCGCGAAGGATGGTCTGCATCGCGTTCGGGTTGGTCTTGACGCTGGTGCCCGGAGCGACGCCGAAGTAGCCGGCCTCCGGATTCACGGCGTACAAGCGCCCGTCTTCGCCCGCGCGCATCCAGGCGATGTCATCGCCCACGGTCCAGATCTTCCAGCCCTTGAATCGCTTGGGCGGGATCATCATCGCGAAGTTGGTCTTTCCGCAGGCGCTCGGGAACGCCGCCGCGACGTAGGTCATCTCGCCCTCGGGCGACTCGACCCCGAGGATGAGCATGTGCTCGGCGAGCCAGCCCTCGCTCCTTCCGAGGTAGCTGCCGATGCGAAGCGCCAGGCACTTCTTGCCGAGGAGCACGTTGCCCCCGTAGCCGCTCCCGACGCTCCAGATGGTGTTGTCCTGAGGAAAGTGGCAGATGAAGCGCCGCTCGGGGTTGCAGTCGAGGGTCGAGTGGAGCCCCCGGTTGAAGTCGTTCGAGTCGCCGAGCATGTTCAGCGCCGGCCGGCCCATGCGCGTCATGATGCGCATGTTGAGCACGACGTAGATGCTGTCGGTCACCTCGACGCCCACTTTCGAGTGCGCCGACCCCACGGGGCCCATCACGTAGGGCACGACGTACATCGTTCGCCCGCGCATCGAGCCGTCGAAGAGGGCGCCCAGCTTGCGGTACGCCTCGTCCGGCGCCATCCAGTTGTTGGTGGGCCCAGCCTCGGCCTTGGTCGGCGTGCAGATGAACGTGAGCTGCTCGACCCGAGCCACGTCGTTCGGGTTGGAGCGGTGGAGGTAGCAGCCGGGCAGCTTCTGCTGGTCGAGGCGAGTCAGGACGCCCTTGGCCACGGCCTCTTCCGTGAGGCGGTGTTTCTCCTCCTCGGAGCCATCGCACCACACCACGGTGTCGGGTTTGGTCAGTCGGGCAACCTCGTCCACCCACTGCATGAGGTGGGCGTTCTTCACGAGCTTCTTGCCGGCATGGTCGCTAGCGTGGGGCGTGGCCATCGGTTCCTTGTACGAGTAGTAAGGGTGCTTCTTGGCTGTACCTCCATTGGCCGTGCCCCGCACCCGCGAACGGGAGCGCGGCAGGGCTTGCAATACCGTCAAGTCTCGTTGTCGTTCGAGGGGAGCGCGGACGCTCCCCTCGAGCTCCCCACCCGTACACGCTACAACCGATAAAATCCGCGCCTGCCGTGGCTACGGAAGGTTCGTGTCTCGTCTAACCCCCATGAACGTAGGTCGGGCTGTGGTCGGCGCTGGGGTCGTGCTTTCTTTCGTCTCGACCGGAGCATGCTCGGCCACGAGCCCCCCGGCTCACCTGCAGCAGGTGGCGCCGGCGCCGCCTCCCAAGGACGACGGCAAGCCGGCGCAAGGGGGAGGCGGCGGCGTGGAGCATGCGGCCGCGCTCGAGCAGCTGAAGGCGGCACCACTCGCGTGGCGTGTGGACCGGCAGAACAGCGTCCGCCTTCAGTTGCCCGACGCCGAGCACTGGATGCGGGTGAAGTTCTGGGGTGTCCAGAGCCTCGTCGGCTACCGGTACGGTAAGGATCACCACGCGATCGTGGCCGGCTTCGTCGTCAACGTGGAAGACGAGACCGCGCCCGCCGCTTGCGGCAAGGCGTTCGAGGACTGGGCGCAGCCGTGGGTCGACTCGTTCGAGGTCGCCATCGTGCACGATCCTCCGCGCGCCGTGCCATGGCAGGGCAAGATCGTCGACATCGACTCGCTCGTCGCAACGACGGCAACGCTCGGCATGCGCGACGAGTACGCCGTGGTCTACGCGACGTATCCGGCTTGGAAGGGTGCGTGCCTCGTGCTCGGCGTCGCCGTGCCCGCGCGCGACGAGCTCGAGCGCGCCAAGGCCGTGCGCGATCGGTTCGCGACCGAGGTCCTCCCGGCCGTGAAAGTCACGGCGGCGACCGTTCCGCCCGAACGCTATTAGGGCGTCGTCACGCTTCGTGGCGAGCGAGATCGCGCACGGCCGCGACGACGCCCTCGTGCTGGGGCACGCTGGCGCGCTCCAGAGCATCGGCCAGGCCGATGCCCGGCACGTGTGCGCCCGCGAGGAGCCGGGGAGGCGCGTGGAGCTCGTAGAAGAGCTCCTCGACCGTGCGCCGCAGGAGGTGCTCGCCGAAGTTGGTCACCTCCGTGTCCTCGTTGAGAAAGAGGACGCGGTTGGTCTTCCGGATGCTCGCCTTGATCGTTTCCCAATCGAACGGGCACAGCGAGCGCAAATCGATGACTTCCGCGTCTATCCCCTCACCCGCGAGCTGGGCGGCCGCCTGCATCGCAAGGGGAACCATGCGCCCGTAGGTCACGACCGTCACGCCGCGCCCCTCGCGGCAGACGCGCGCCTGTCCGATGGGAACGAAGAAGTCTTTGACGTCGGGCCACTCCGGCTTCCATCTCGAGCGATCCCCGAGCGGAGCGTCGATCATCTTCGAAAGGGCACGATCGTCTTCCGGCTCACCCGGAATGCGTTCGCCGGGACCCGCCCTCGCGCGCATCAGGGCCTTGGGGGCGAGAAACATGACGGGATTCGGATCGAGGATTGCCGAGAGCAAGAGGCCATAGGCATCGAGCGGGTTGCTCGGCATGACGATCTTCCAGCCCGGGATTCGTGTGGCCTGAGCGTCGAACGAGTGCGAATGGTAGATGCTGCCGCGGATGCCGCTGCCCACGGGCGTCATCAGCACCATGGGGCAGTCGAATTCGCCCGCCGACGACCAGCAGATGCCGCCCGCCAACTTGAGAAGGTCGATCGTGTTGAACGCGTAATCGCAGAATTGGATCTCGGCGATCGGCCGCTGGCCCGCCAGCGCGAGCCCGATCGCGGTACCGACGATGCCGCGCTCGTCGAGCGGCGAATTCCAGGCCGTGCGCAGCCCTTGCGACTGCGTGAAGACCCCTCCGAGCGGCGGACCGACGTCCTCTCCGAAGACGTCGGTCACGCCGAGGCGCTCCTCGCCGACGTGGAGCGCGAGACGGATCGCCTGAACGAGCGTGGCCACGTTCTACGCCCCGTTCTTTCTGCCGGCGGGAGGGGGCAGCTGCCGATGCCCCTCCGAAAAGACGTGCTGCCAGATGCTGTCGCCGGCCGGCTGCGGCTCGTCGCGGACGCGCTTGCTGGCCTCGAGGAGCTCCTGCGTGCATTTCGCGCGAAGCTCGTCCATCGCGGCGCGGGTGAGAAGCTTGCGCTCCTCGAGCTTCTTCTCGAAGAGCACGAGGCAGTCTTCCTCGCCGGGAACGAAGTTCGCTCCCGACGCCGACGAGTGCCCGTAAAGCCGCGAGACCATCGCCTCGAACACGAACGGCCTGCGCTCGGCGCGTACGTAGTCGATCGCCTTTTTCAGCTCGCGGTACACGAGCTCCGCGTCGTTGCCGTCGACCACGGCGCTCTTGATGCCGAACGGCTTCGCGCGGTCGGCGATGTGCTTCTCCGCGTGTTGCTCGGAAGCGGGCGTCGAGATCCCCCACTGATTGTTCGCGACGATCATGAGGCACGGAAGCTCGGCGCCGGGCTTCGAGCACCAGATGAGGCACGAGGCGAAATCGCCCTCGGCGGTTCCCGCGTCTCCCCCCTGCACGATCGTGATGCCTCGGCCGTCCGCGCGTTTGTTGGCGAGCGCCGTCCCTGGCGCCATCGCGAACTGGACCTCGATGGGGGACGATACCGGGACGACGTTCCACTTGCGGATCGCGTAGTGGTTGCAGAAGTTGCGCCCCGCCGAATAGGGGTCGGTCGCCGTGTTCTTCTGCTGCCTGAGGGTCTCGATCGGGTCGACGCCCATGGCGAGGAGCGTCGCGCTCGAGCGGTAGTGCAAGTGCAGGTAGTCGTACTGCGGGCCCTGACCCTTGTGGACGAGGAGGCCGAGGGCGCTGTTCAGCGCTTCTTCCCCCGGACCGCCGATCCAGAAGAACCCGTCGCCCTGCTTGTTCATCCGGATGAGCCGCTCCTCGAGGCAGCGCGCGCGGACCATGACGTCGTAGAGCCGCACGAGCAGCTCGGGGGCGAGGGGGGCCTCGTCCGCCGAGGCGGCTTCGCGATAGGTCGTGACGCTCACGTGGGAGGCTCCTGATTGTGTCTAGCGCGCGCGCGCCAACATCGGAAGGACGCGGTGCATCGAGGTCCTTGTGCGCCGCGTCAGGGCGAACGCAACCGCCTGCAAGCCTGGGACCGCCCTGAACGGAGCTTCGCGCTGGCACTTCATTCGGCCGGCTCGTACCCGAGATTCGGCGCGAGCCAACGCTCGACTTCCGCCACGCTCATGCCCTTGCGCCGCGCGTAGTCTTCGACCTGATCGCGGCCGAGTCGGCCCAGGTTGAAGTAGCGCGCGTCCGGGTGCCCGAGATAAATGCCGCTGACGCTCGCCGCGGGGAGCATCGCACCGTGCTCGGTCAGCGAGACCCCAATCTCCTCGGCGTGCAGGAGCTGAAACAGGGTTCTCTTCTCGGTGTGGTCCGGGCAGGCCGGGTACCCGAACGCCGGCCGGATGCCGCGGTACTTCTCCTCCCGAATGTCCTCGACCGAGAGCGCTTCGTCCGGGGCGTACCACGCGCGGCGTACGCGCGCGTGCAGCATCTCGGCGAGCGCCTCCGCGAGCCTGTCGGCCAGAGCCTTGACTACGATCGCGTTGTAGTCGTCGAGCTCTCTCTCGAACGAGGCCGCCAGCTCCCCCGCGCCGATGCCGGCGGTCACGACGAAGGCGCCGGCCCAGTCGTGCACCCCGCTCGCCTTGGGCGCCACGAAGTCGGCCAGGCAGCGGAACGGCTCACCGGCCGCTGCGGGCGGCTTCTCCTGCTGCTGCCGGAGCATCGGGAAGCGGGCCGCTACGCGTTCGCGCGACTCGTCCTCGTAGAGCACGATGTCGTTGCCATCGCTCTGCGCGGGCCAGAGGCCGTAGGCGGCGCGGGCGACGAGACGCTTCTCGCGAACGATGCGGTCCAGCATTTGCTGGCCCGTGTCGAACAGATCGCGGGCCGCGGCACCGTGACGCGGGTCCTCGAGAATGGCGGGGAACTTTCCGACGAGCTCCCACGCCGTGAAAAAGAAGGTCCAGTCGATGTGCTTCGCGATCTCGTCGAGAGGGATTTGGTCGAGCATCCGCAGCCCGGTGAACTCCGGCTTGGTCACGTCCGTCGCGCGCCACGGGAGAGCCGGCCGGCGCTCGTTGACCACCGCGTACGGCACGAGAGGCTTCGCGCGCTTCTGCGCGTGCAGCCGGCGAAGCTGCTCGTATTCCTCGCGCGTCTTGGCGACGAAGCTTTCCTTCTGCTTCGGATCGAGGAGCGCGGCGACTGTCGCGACGGCCCGCGAGGCGTCGAGGACGTGCGTCGTCGCCGCGTCGTACTCCGGCGCGATCTTCACGGCGGTGTGCTGCCGGCTCGTCGTCGCTCCGCCGATGAGAAGCGGAAGGTCCATGCGGCGGCGCTTCATTTCTTTGGCGACGTGGACCATCTCGTCCAAAGACGGCGTGATGAGGCCCGAGAGCCCGACGGCATCGCAGCGCTGCTCGACCGCGGTGTCGAGGATCTTGTCGCACGGCACCATGACTCCGAGATCGACGATGTCGTAGCCGTTGCAGCCGAGCACGACGCCCACGATGTTCTTGCCGATGTCGTGCACGTCGCCCTTCACCGTGGCGAGGAGCAGCTTGCCGTTCGAGCGCCCGACGGCCCCCGTCTCCTCCTTCTCTTTCTCCAGGAACGGAAGCAGATAGGCGACGGCGCGTTTCATCGCGCGCGCGCTCTTGACGACCTGCGGGAGGAACATCTTGCCGGCGCCGAAGAGGTCTCCCACGACGCGCATCCCGTCCATCAGCGGGCCCTCGATGACCTCGAGCGGCCGCGGCAACTTCTGCCTCGCCTCTTCGACGTCGACCTCGATGAAGTCGACGATGCCGTGCACGAGCGCGTGCGAGAGGCGCCGCTCCACCGGCGCGTCACGCCACGCCAGGTCCAGCTCCTTCTTCTTGGTCTGGCCCCTGACCGAATCGGCGAACGAGACGAGACGCTCCGTCGCGTCCGGTCGCCTGTCGAAGATGACGTCCTCGACGTGCTCGAGCAGCTCCTTCGGGAGCTCCTCGTACACGCCGAGCTGGCCCGCGTTGACGATCCCCATGTCCATGCCGGCGCGAACGGCGTGGAAGAGGAACGCCGAGTGCATGGCCTCGCGGACGACGTTGTTGCCCCGGAACGAGAAGGACAGGTTGCTCACGCCGCCGGAGATCTTCGTGCCCGGGCACTCCTTCTTGATGATTCGCGTGGCCTCGATGTAGTTGCGCGCGAACGCCGCGTGCTCCTCGATGCCGGTGCCGATGGCGAGGATGTTCGGATCGAAGACGATGTCGGTCGAGTCCCAGCCGCCTTGCCGCGTGAGAAGATCGTGGGCGCGACGGCAAATGGAAACCTTGCGCTCCACCGTCTCGGCCTGGCCCGTCTCGTCGAACGCCATGATGACGGCGCCGGCCCCGTAGCGCCGAATGGTCCTGGCCTTGGCCAGGAAGTCGGCCTCACCCTCCTTCATGCTGATCGAGTTGGCGATGCCTTTGCCCTGGATGCACTTGAGGCCCGCCTCGATGACGCTCCACTTCGAGCTGTCGACCATGATGGGCAGGCGGGCGATCTCCGGCTCGCTCGCGACGAGATTGAGGAACGTCGTCATCGCGCGCTCGCCCTCGAGCATGCCCTCGTCCATGTTCACGTCGAGGATGTTCGCGCCGCCGCGTACCTGATCGAGGGCGACCTCGATGGCTCGCCCGTAGTCGCCCGCCTTCACCAGCTCGGCGAAGCGCTTGGAGCCGGTGACGTTGGTGCGCTCTCCGATGAGAATGAAGTTCGAGTCGGGCCGGATGACGAGGGGCTCGAGGCCTGCCAGACGCGTGAACCGATCCACCCTCGGGGGTCTGCGAGGCGCGAGGCCCTCGACGCGGGCCGCGATGGCGCGCACGTGCTCCGGCGTGGTCCCGCAGCAGCCGCCGACGATGTTGACGAAGCCCTCGTCCACGAAGCCGCGCACGAGAGACGACGTCGTTTCGGCCGTCTCGTCGTACTCGCCGAACGCGTTGGGCAGGCCGGCGTTCGGGTAGCAGCTGACGAATACGTCCGCGACGCGCGAGAGCTCCTCGACGTACGGACGCATGTCCGTGGCGCCGAGCGAGCAGTTGATGCCGATGGAAATGGGGCGCGCGTGCGCGACGGACACCCAGAACGCCTCGACGGTCTGCCCGGCGAGCGTGCGCCCGCTCTTGTCGATGATCGTCAGCGAGATCATCAGCGGCAGACGCGTCCCGAGATCCTCGAACACCTCCTCCATGGCCACGATGGCCGCCTTGGCGTTCAGCGTGTCGGTCACCGTCTCGAGGAGGAGAAGGTCGACCCCGCCCTCGATGAGGCCGCGAACCTGCTCCGCGTACGCGGCGCGCACCTCGTCGAACGTGACGGTTCGATGACCGGGGTCGTTCACGTTCGACGACAACGACAGCATCTTGTTCAGGGGACCCATCGACCCCGCGACGAACCGCGGCTTCTTGGGCGTGCGCGCGGTCCAGGCAAGCGCGCTCTCCTTGGCGGCGCGGGCCGCGGCGACGTTCATGTCGTACGCGGCGTCCCCCAGGCCGTACTCGGCCTGTACGATTCGCGTCGCGCCGAAGGTGTTGGTCTCGGCGATGTCGGCGCCGGCCTCGAAGTACGCGTCGTGGATCGACCGGAGCACCTCGGGCCGCGAGAGCGCGATGACGTCGCTGTCACCCTTGAGGTCGCGCGCATGGTTCGCGAACCGCGCGCCCCGGAAGTCCGCCTCGGTGAGGCCGCGGCGCTGAAGCATGGTGCCCATCGCGCCGTCGAGCACGAGGACACGCTTGGACAGGAGCTCTTGGAGGGTTGCCTGCAGGTCTTTCACGGTTCCTCTCGCCCAATAGCTTTTTTTGGCGGCCGCGTCCCGGCCAAAGGCCGCAGGATCGGAGAGCGAGCGGGCAGAAGCAAGCGATTCGGACGCGCGGGTCCGGAGAAAAGGGCATACTGAAGCTGCCGGAATATCGATGTCGGATACGGGCAGCACCCAGCGACGCGGCAAGCCGCGCGACCCCCGTCTCGAGAGCTCACCACCGACGACGGAGGAGGAGCGCTTGGGGGGCCCGGTCGTGCGCGGGATGGGCGAGACCATGTCCGCGCGCGTGGCGGCGCTCGAGGTCACGATCGAGAAACTCAACAGCGAGCGCGCTGCGGACGCGGACGACATCGCCGCGATGCTCGTCCGCATCGCGAACGCCGAGAGAGAGAGGGCCGCGGCCGAACGGCGGGCGCTCGTGCTCGCGGCGAGTGCGCGCGAGCTCGAATCGCGTCTGGACCAGGCGGCTTCGGCGGAGCCCGCGCCGGTGGCTGCCGAGGAGCTCGAGCGCCTGCGGTCGGAGGCGGCGATTGCAGCAGGTGCTTTGGCTTCCTCTCAGGCGCAAGTGCAGGAGCTCAGCGCGAGGCTCGGAGAGGCGCGCGTTCGTGCCGAGGAGCTCGAAGCCGAGGCGACGGAGCTCGCTCCGACGCGCGGCGAGCTCCAGCAAGCGCGGGCCGACCTGCAGACCGCCGGCGCGCGCGTCGCGCAACTGGAGGCGGAGCTGGCTCGGGCTCGTGGAGAAAACGACGCGGCGCTCGAGAACCTCCGCCGGGAGCACGAGCAGGCGCTCGAGGGGCTCCGCGCCGAGCACGCGCAGGCGCTGGGGGGCCTGCGTAGCGAGCACTGGCAGGTCATCGAGGGGCTCCGCCGCGAGCACAAGGCGAACGTCGAGGGCGAGCGCCGCGAAGGGGCGGAGGCGCTCGCGGCGCTGCGCGAATCGCACGAGAAGGCGCTGCAGACGGCGCTCGCCGAGCACGCGAAGCAGCTCACTCGCCTGCGCGACGAGCAGGCGGCGGCGAAGCGCCAGGCCGCGCGCGTCGTCGAGGAAGAGCGCTCGAACGCCGCCCGCTCGCGCCAGCAGGCCACCGCCGCGGAGGCCGCCCTGGCGACCACGCGTGAAGCTCTCGCCCGGGCGACCGACCTTCTCGACGAGTTGGACCGGCGCGACGAAATGGCGACGACGCTGCGCAAGAACTCGGTGGAACAGATGCGGCAGGCGCTCGCTGCGGCCATCCCGGCGGCAGCCCCCGCGGCCGCGCCAGCCGCCAGGCCCCAGGCCCCGCCGCCGTCGGCCGCGCCGATAGCCGTCCTCGCGACGGCCCGCGCCCGCCCGCTGCCCCGCGAAGGCATCGTCGATCTCGTCGGCCTCGAAGATCTCGAGATTGACCTCGCGGAGTGAGGTCGCCGCCCGCAGAGGGCCGCCCCCGTCAGGCGAAGGAGAACGGCTCCCGATCCTCGCGGCTGCAGCGCCACGTCACGCCCGGCAACCGCTCGGCGAGCCGGCGCTGCAGCGCGCCGAGCGCGGCGCGTTCGCTGGTCGAGTGACGCACGCATACGACCGCCATCCCGGCGTCGACCGCGCGCAAGGCATCGTGGTGCCGCACCTCTCCGGTGAGAAACAACTGCGCTCCGGCCGCGAGGGCGTCCGTCAGCAGATCGCCGCCGCTCCCGGCGCAGACCGCCGCGCGCGTGACGCGCGAATCGAGGTCGCCCGCGACCAGCACGTGGGAGACCCCGAGCGCACGCTTCACCCGATCGACGAGCGCGCTCGCCGTCGGGCCGTCCACGCCACCGACCCGCCCGAAGCCCGGCGAGGCGCCGACCGTCGGGACCGCCGCGAGCCGCATCAGGTCGAACGCAGGTTCTTCGTAGGGGTGCGCGCGTCGCAGCGCGGCGACGACCTCGTCGGCGCGCGATAGGGGGACGACCGTCTCGAGGCGAAGCTCCGGCACCTGCTCGAGGACGCCGGCGTCTCCGACGACCGGGCTCGCGCCCTGCTCCCCGAAGAAGGTCCCGGTGCCGGCGACGCGAAAGCTGCATGACGAGTACTTCCCGATCCGGCCAGCGCCCGCCGCGAACAGCGCGCGGCTGACGGCGTCGACGTTCTCGGCCGGAACGAACGTCACGAGCTTGCAGTCGGCGTCGGGCGGCGGCGCTCGGCGCAGAGGCTCTCGCGCGGTCATGCCGACGGCATCGGCGAGGACGTCGTTCGTCCCCCCTCGGCGACGTCGAGCGCAGTGTGGGGGCTGTAGACGGCCAGCCCTGCCCGCGCTGCGCGGTACGCGACCGAGCCGGCCACGAACCTCTTCTGGGCGGCGAAGATCGGCGGATGGTACGAGACGATCGCCTCGCACCCCTCCTTCGTCGCCTCGTCGACGACGGCGCGCGTGCAGTCGATTGCGAGCAGCGCCCGGGTCACGGCGCTCGACGGGTCGCCCACGAGGAGGCCGACGTTGTCCCACGACGCCGCGAAGCGTGTGGGCGCAATCGCCTCCATCGCGCCGGCCAGATCGAGCACCGTGACGGTCATGGCGAACGCCAACGGTCGCGACGCGCCGCCCTACTCCGCGGGCTTGGGCTTCGCCTCGGCGCTCGGCGCGACGGCTCGGCCACGGGTGTCGATGCGCATGCCGTAGAAGCTGCGCCAGACGAAGACCAGCGCGACCGCGAAGCAGATGGCCGCGATGACGCCGGTCGTCTCACGCGCGATGGGGTGCGCCTCGTCGTTGGCGAGCTCCACGGCGAGCAGCCCGAAGAGCGTCGTGAACTTGATGATGGGGTTCATCGCGACGCTGCTCGTGTCCTTGAATGGATCGCCGACCGTGTCGCCGACGACGCACGCCGCGTGGAGCTCGGTGCCCTTCTGCTTGAGCTCGACCTCGACGATCTTCTTCGCGTTGTCCCAGGCTCCCCCGGCGTTGGCCATGAAGAGCGCCTGGAACAGGCCGAAGAGCGCGATCGAGATGAGGTAGCCCGACGAAGAAGAACGGATCGAGGAACGCGAAGGCGAGCGTGGCGAAGAAGACGACGAGGAAGATGTTGAACATCCCCTTCTGCGCGTACGTCGTGCAGATCTCGACCACCTTCTTGCTGTCGGCGATCGACGCCTTCTCGACACCCTCGAGCTTGATGTTCGCCTTGATGAACTCGACCGCGCGGTACGCGCCCGTGGTCACCGCCTGGGTGCTCGCGCCCGTGAACCAGTAGATGACCGAGCCGCCCGCGATGAGGCCGAGGAGGAACGGCGGGTAGAGGAGCGAGAGCTTCTGGATCTTCTCGGCGGACTGCAGGCCGTCGGTCAGAAGGACGATGATCGCGAAGATCATCGTGGTCGCCCCGACGACCGCCGTCCCGATGAGCACGGGCTTCGCGGTCGCCTTGAAGGTGTTGCCCGCGCCGTCGTTCTCCTCGAGCATGTGCTTCGCCTTCTCGAAGTCGAGGTCGAAGCCGAAGTCCTTCTTGATCTCCGCCTTGATCCCGGGAATGTTCTCGATGACCGAGAGCTCGTACACGCTCTGCGCGTTGTCGGTCACCGGGCCGTACGAGTCGACCGCGAGGGTCACCGGGCCCATGCCGAGGAAGCCGAAGGCGACGAGGCCGAACGCGAAGACCGGAGCCACGTCGTGTCCGCCGACGGTCATCATCGCGCCGAGACCCTGCGGAACCTGTGCGCTCCCGACGCCGCTGAGGAAGTAGGCCGCCCCCATGAGCGCCATCAGGACGATGCCCATCCAGAACGCGCTGAAGTTGCCCGCCGTGAGCCCGGACAGAATGTTGAGCGACGCGCCGCCCTCCTGGGACGAGGTGACGACCTCGCGCACGTGCGCGCTCTCGGTCGAAGTGAACACCTTGATGAGCTCGGGGATGATCGCGCCGGCGAGGGTGCCGCACGTGATGATCGACGAGAGCTTCCACCACTGGGAGTCGTCGCCACCCAGCGTGGGGATGAGCGCGTAAGACGCGGCGAACGTAAAGAGCACGGACACGATCGACGTGATCCACACGAGCTGCGTCAGCGGCGCTTCGAAGTTCATCTTCGTCGCGTTGCCGTAGCGGGCCTTGGCGATCGCCTCGTTGACGAAGTAGCTGATGGCGCTCGACAGGATCATCAGCACGCGCATGACGAAGATCCAGGTCAGGAGCTGGACCTGAACGCTGGGGTCGGTCACGGCGAGCAGGATGAAGACGATGAGCGCCACGCCGGTGACGCCGTAGGTCTCGAAGCCGTCGGCGCTCGGGCCGACGGAGTCGCCCGCGTTGTCGCCGGTGCAGTCGGCGATGACGCCGGGGTTGCGGGCGTCGTCCTCCTTGATCTTGAAGACGATCTTCATGAGGTCCGACCCGATGTCGGCGATCTTCGTGAAGATGCCGCCGGCGACGCGCAGCGCGGCCGCCCCGAGCGACTCGCCGATGGCGAAGCCGATGAAGCATTTGCCGGCGTACTCGTGCGGCACGAGCGTCAGGATCATCGAGCATGAACGCGAGCTCGATGCTGATGAGCAGCATCCCGATGCTCATGCCCGCCTTGAGCGGGATCGCGTAGACCGGATAGGGCTTGCCCCTGAGGCTGGCGAACGCCGTGCGCGAGTTCGCGAAGGTGTTCACGCGGATGCCGAAGAGCGCGACCGTGGCGCTGCCCGCGATGCCGATGATGCTGAAGAGCAAGATGAGCCCGACGATGGTCGCCGGCTCGCCCTTGAGCACGCCGTAGTAGACGACGATGACGGCGCCGATGAAGAGCCAGAGCAGACCCAGGAACTTGGCCTGCGTGACGAGGTAGGTCTTGCACGTCTCGTAAATGAGCTCGGAGACGTCGAGCATCGACTTGTGGACGGCCGCATTCTTCAGCTGGGCATAGACCACCAGGCCGAAGGCGATTCCAAACCCGGAAACGATGAGGCCGAGCAGGAGCAGGTGGCTCGCCGGCAGGCCGAAGAAGAGCTGGGTGTCAATCTGGTCGGGGATCCGGAGCGAGTCCTCGCCGCCATGGTGAGCCGAAGGCGTGAGCGCGGGAACGCGACCCTGCGCGAACGCGGTGAGGCTAAAGAGCGTGAGGGCGAGGGGCGCCACTATCGTGAGCAGCGCTTTCATGGACTTCATGCGAACCTCTCGAGGGGCTTGAGGACGCCGCGGTCAGCTCCCCCAGGGCTGGCTTGGGGGGCCGGCCCCGAGACGGGGTCGGTAGAACTGCAAACGTCCGCGATTCCGAGTGGTTGGCCGCCTGCGGGCTCGCAGACGCTTCAGCACGCCTCGTCTCGCCCGTGACCCGGCAATGCGGGGTGGACGAGTGGCGGTGCCTTAGCAGGCTTCCTCGCGCTTGTAAACGTCCGCTTCTCGCCTTCGTGCTCGAAGCGTGCAGAACGGCACCCGCGTTGCACGAATCCTCGGCTGGAGGCTGAACCATGAGAGTTCATCGGAGCGGACGTGCCGCCGTCCTGGCGGCGGGTGCGGCATTGGCTTGCGTCGCAAGCTCGACGGTCTCGTCTGCGCAGCAAGAGGCTGCGCCTTCGTTGGCGGCCAAGGCCGCGGTCGTCACCCCGGCCGCGGTCGCGGTCCCGGAAACCACCGAAACGTACGCGGGGCCGAACCGGGCGCTCGTCGGCACCGGCCTGGTGACGTTCGGCCTTTCGTACGTACCGGCGCTGATCGTCGCGAGCCAGAGCAACCAGCAAGCCGACCACCACCTGTACGTCCCGGTCGTGGGACCCTGGCTCGACCTGGTCAACCGGCCCGCTTGTGGTCCGGAGAGCGTCGCGTGCGATACCGAGACCACCAACAAGGTGCTCATCGGCGTCGACGGAGTCTTCCAGGGTATCGGCGCCCTCACGCTCATCGCGGGCTTCCTCTCGCCGGAGCACGAGAGCGAGGTCGTGACCACGGGCAAGCCGAGCATCCACCTGTCGCCCGCGCGGATGGGCGCAGGCGGCTACGGCGTGACGGCGTTCGGCGATTTCTAGCCTTAGACGCTGTCCCTGAATTGTCCCCGTAAACGTGCCCGTGCCCGTGCCCGTGCCCGAAGAAGGGGGCAACTTCGACTCGCGCCATGAACGAGTTTCACGCGCCTGTCCGGGCACGGGCACGGGCACGTTTACGGGAATAGGGACGGGCCCAAGACGATCCCCGAGCAAGGGCGCGCGAGACACGCCGACGCGCTACTGTGCTCTCGTGAGCCTCGACGCCCTTTACCGCGAGCACGTGCGGGATCTGGAGCGCGCGGTCGCGCGGGTCTTGCCGGAGCACGGCTTCGACGCCCTCGCCATCCACTCCGGGTCGCTGGCGAAGCGCAGCCGGTACGACGACCAGTTCTGGTCTCTCCGGCCGTGCCCGCATTTTCAGCACTGGCTGCCGCTGGCCGAAGCGGAAGCCCTGCTCGTCGTGCAGCCCGGGAGCCGGACGCGCCTCGTGCGTCTGGCGAACGAGAGCTTCTGGGAAAAGCCCGCCTTGCCCGAGAGCACGGCGTTCGAGGAAGCGTTCGACATCGTGCAGGTGCGCGAGGCCGCCGCGGCCAAGCATTACCTCGGTCCGGGTCGAAGCGCCTTCGTGGGAGAGGACCCCGCGCAGGCGCCGAGGTGGGGCGTCGCGGAAGAGAACGCGTGTCCCGCCGGTCTCATCGCCGCGCTCGACGCGCTCCGGACGACGAAGAGCACGTACGAGGTCGCGTGTGTCGCCGAGGCCAACCGCCGCGCGCGCGCCGGGCACGAGGCGCTGCGCGCGGCGTTCGCGGGGGCGGACGCGTCGGAGCTCGACCTGCACCTGCTCTTCTTGCGCGCAACGGCCCAGGACGACTGCGAGACCCCGTACAAGAACATCGTGGCGCTCGGCGCGAACGCCGCGACGCTCCACCACATCGCGTACGGCAGACATGCGGCGGGGCGCGCGGCCGAGTCGCTGCTCGTGGACGCCGGTGCGACCTGCCGCGGTTATGCCGCGGACGTCACGCGGACCTGGGTCAAGGGCTCGGGCGCAGCGGCCAGCGCGTTCGCGCAGCTCGTCGCCGGCGTCGAGGCGATGCAGAAGCGGCTGTGCGCGGCGGTACGCGTCGCCATGCCCTACGAGCAGCTCCACGACGAGTCGCACCGTCAGGTGGGTGCCGTCTTGCGCGACGTCGGGTTGGTCCGCGCCGGCGTCGAAGAGGCGGTCGCGGCGGGGGTCACCCGCGCGTTCTACCCGCACGGGCTGGGCCACTCGCTCGGGCTGCAGACGCACGACGTCGGGTGCGGGCTTCGCGCGCCGCGCGCCGACAACCCGTTTTTGCGCAACACGACCGACATCGCGGTCGGGCAAGTGTTCACGATCGAGCCCGGCATCTACTTCGTCGAGGCGCTGCTCGCCGAGCTGCGAGCCAAGCCCGCGGGGTCGATGGTCGACTGGGCGGCGGTCGACGCCCTCAGGCCGCTCGGCGGCGTCCGGATCGAAGACGACGTGCACGTGCTCCCGACCGGAGCGCGCAACCTGACGCGCGAGCAGCTCCCGGTAGGCGGGGGACAGGTCGGCTGAAGCTCCGCGGGCCGGGCCTTGCTGCGCGCCCATTCCCCCCCTTCACGCCCAGGAGATCTTCAACGAGATTGTCGTGGGGCTGCAGCGCTCGCGTATCGGCCGGACGTACGCGCGGGTGCAGAAGAGGTCCAGCAGGCCCCGCACGAAGCCGCTGAAGCTCGTGCGGTAGTACTCGGTCTCGGCGCAGGGCTGGCCGAGCCATTCCATCCGCGCGTCCTTCGGTCCGAGCTTGAGCACCTCGAACGCCCCGCCACGCCAATAGAGCTCGTTCAGGCGAGGCACTCGCGTGAGAGCCGTCCACGGCGTCGCGCCCGCTTCGCGCGAGACACGCACGAGCACTTGCAAGACGCTCTTCTGGACACGCTGCCCGACACTGTTTCCGATGTCCTCGATGACCGCGTGATCGAGCCTCAGCCGATTGCAGGCTGCGTAGTGCTTCAACGCGACGTCGATGGGCAGCCACACACCCGCCGTGAGCGAGAACATCGTGGCCTCGAAGGCGGGGTCAATCTCGGCGCGGTAGCGTGGGAGAAGGCCGTGCTTGTCGAGCGTCTGGAGGGCCGCGCACAAGAGGGTGCTTCGCACCTGGTTGGCCAGCGTGATGCGGTCGCGGGGCGCGGGCAGTGCGACGAGCACGTCCTCTGCTGCCACGAATCCCATGGTAGCCGGTTCCTCCCCGGAAAGCGGCGGACTACTCTCACGGCATGGCGAAGCGAGTCGCGATCTTTTGGCCGGGGGACGAGCGGTCGAAGCCCAACGAGCTGGCGCTGCCGAGCGTCGAGGAGGCCACCGGACAGCTCGAGCGTGCTCTGAAGCACCTCGGCCGGTCGCCGTACCGCGTGCCGGGGTTCCTGGACAAGCCGCACCAGGCCATCGAGAAGCTCGGCCCCGTCGACGACCCGATGGTGGGGGTCTGTGTGCACTGGCTCTACGGGCCGCACACGACCGACGGCGTCGCCGGCAAGGACAACCCGCTCCTTCTCGCGAGCAACTTCAGCGGCCGGTGGCCCGGTCTGGTCGGTCTGCTCAACACCGGCGCGTGCCTCGAGTCCATCGGCCGTGCCCACTCGCGAGTCTGGACCGACGCCGCCGACTGGACCCGGGACGCGACGTTCATGGAGCGACTCGCGGAATGGTGCGACAGCGGGCGCATCGCGTACCCGGAGACCGAGATCGCCTATTCCGCGGCGGTCGCCCCGGCGGCGCTTCGCCTGGCGCGCGAAGTGGCGAGCGACATCCGTCGCCGGCGCGTGCTCGTGATGATGCTGGGCGACACGTCCATGGGCATGATCAACGGCTACTTCGGCCCGCGACTGCTCGGGCGGCACGGCTTTGCGGAGCACAAGATCGACCAGGCCTGGATCCTCGATCGCGGCCGACGCATCGAAGAACGGCGAATCGACGACGCGCTGCGCTTCGTCAAGGCGCGCGGCGTGACCTTCCACTGGGGGGAACGCGCGCCGGGGGCGCCGCTCGGCGCCGAAGATTTCGACGAGCGGGCGACCCGCGAGCAGCTGCGGGACTATCTCGCGGTACTGGACCTCGCGGGCGAATACCGGGCCGACTGCATCGGCTGGCAATATCAGCTCGGGCTCATCGCGCTGCGGCCCCCCAGCGACTTCGCCGAGGGCCTCCTGAACTCGTCGTGCCGTCCGGAGTCGAACGGTGACACCGTCGTGTGCGCCACCGAGGCCGACCAGGGGAACGTCGTGCCGATGGAGCTGCTCAAGCGCCTGCTCAAGAAAAAGGGGCTGCATCAGGCCGTGATGTTCCACGACGTTCGCTGGGGCGCCCCGCACGACGGGCGCTTCGTCTGGGTGCTCCTGAACAGCGGATCGTGCGGGGCGTACGCGTTCAACCACGACCCCGATTCGCTCCGCGGCGTCCACTCCTGGCGCCAGCCTGCCCTCTACTTTCCGACCCCCGGGGGGACCTTTGCCGGCGAGAGCCTCGCTGGCCAGATGACCTGGGCGCGCTGTTACATCAAAGAGGAGACCCTCTGGATGGATGTCGGCCGCGGAAACGTGATTGACCTCCCGCCGGCGGTGCGCGACGCGTGGTGGGAGGGAACGACGCGCGAGTGGCCGCTGATGGCGGCGGACATGGGCGTCTCGCGGGACACGCTGATGGCCCACTACCTTTCGAACCACGTCGCGGTAGCGTACGGAGACGTCTTCGAGGAGATGGTCGCCTTGAGCCAGGAGCTCGGCTTTCGGGTGCGCGTGCTCGGAGCGGGCTCGTAAGTCACGCCTCGCCGATCGGGTCGCTCACCTCGCGCAGGATCTCCGCGACGGCCTCGTAGAGCGCCTCGGGAATCGCGTCGCCGACCGGCAGCTCGAGCAGGGCGCGGGCCAGCGGCACGTCGCGAACGACGGGCACACCGCAGTCGTGCGCGGCGCGCCGGATGCGCGCGGCCAGGTCTCCCTCCCCGCTCGCCACGACGACCGGCGCCTGATCGCCTTCCCCCGCCTCGGTCGCGTCGTAGCGCAACGCGCATGCCACGTGCGTGGGGTTCACGACGACGACGCTGGCCTTTCGCACGTTGGCGACGGTGGCCTGCGCGAGCAGCTCCTGATACGCACGGTCGCGGGCCGCTTTGACGTGAGGGTCGCCCTCGGAGTCCTTGTGCTCGCGACGCACCTCGTCCTTGCTCATTCGCAACCGGCGAAGCCACGCGGCCCGGGTCACCAGCACGTCGAGGACGCCGAGCGCGAGGCCGACCAGCCCCACGCGCCACGCGAGCGCACCGGCTGTCTCGGCGACGACCGCGCCCGCCCAACGGAGGCGCGAGCTCCCGCCGAGAGCGGCGAACTCGCCGATGCGATCGCGCAGCCCGCTCCACGCGAGCCAGCAGACGACGGCGGCCGCCAGGAGAGAGCGGCCGACCGAGAAGAGGCGCGTACCCGAGACGAGCCCCTTCAGCCCCTGCGCCGGATTCAGCCGCGCGAGGTCGAGTCCGAGCCGCTTGGAGGCGACGACGCCGCCGGTCTGCACGAGGTGCACGACGGCTCCGGCCGCGCCTGCGGCGAGGAGGACCGGGAAGCAGAGCGCGACGAACGTCGTGGCCCAATGGGTCGCGTCCAAGCGCGCGGCTTGCCTCGCGACGTCGCCTGCCGCCACGACGCCGAAGGCGGCTCGCAGGTCCTCGGCCGCGTGCGACGCGAGCGCCCGGACGGCCACGGGAACGAGCGCGACGGCGACGACGAACGCCACGGCCTGAGCGGCGTACGCGCTGGTGCCGCTGTCGCCCTCCTCGCGGGCCTTGCGCAGGCGTCGTGGCGTGGGCTCTTCGGTCTTGTCGCTCACGGAGGTCGCACGAGAGCGTACAGCTCGTTGAGCACTTCGCGCACCCCCTCGCCGGTGGCTGCCGACACGAGCCTCACCTCCACCCCACGCTCGCGAAGCTGCTCCCGGACCGCCGTCCACGCCTCGCGCACGTCGGGCAGATCGGCCTTGCTCATCGCGACGACCTGCGGGCGCTTGGCCAGCTCGGGGTCGAACTTCGCGAGCTCGGCGTTGATGGCGTCGAAGTCGGCGATGGGATCGCGACCCGGCACCCCCCCCGGCTCGACCGTCACCAGGTGCAGCAGCGCGCGTGTGCGCTCGACGTGCTTCAAGAAGCGAAGCCCCAGCCCCGCGCCCTCGGCGGCGCCGGGGATGAGCCCGGGAATGTCGGCGACGACGAAGTTCGCGTCCTCCCCGATCGAGGCGACCCCGAGATGGGGGACGAGGGTCGTGAACGGGTAGTCGGCGACCTTCGGGCGCGCGCGCGAGACCGCGCGGATGAAGGTGCTCTTGCCGACGTTCGGGAACCCGAGGAGGCCCACGTCGGCCATGACCTTGAGCTCGAGGCGCAGTCGCTTGTCGTCGCCGGGATCGCCCGGCTCCGCCCGGCGCGGTGCGCGATTGTACGGCGTCGCGAAGTGGATGTTCCCGCGGCCTCCTCGGCCGCCGCGGGCGACGACGACCCTCTTGCCGGCCGCGTCGACGTCGAAGAGGAGGGCGTTGGTCTCGAGGTCGAAGCCCTGCGTACCGACCGGGACCTGCACGACGAGCTCCTCGCCGGCTTTGCCGTATTGGTCCTTGCCCCGGCCGTGCTCCCCTCGCTCGGCCTCGAGGACGCGCGTCAGGGCGACGTCGAGCAGCGTCGTTTTTCCCTCGACGCCGACGAAGACCACGTCTCCGCCTTTGCCGCCGTCGCCGCCGGACGGGCCGCCGTGCGGCACGTACTTCTCGCGACGAAACGCAACGCAACCGTTGCCTCCATCGCCCGCCTTGAGCCGGATTTCGCACGAGTCGACGAACTTCATCGCCGCCGCGCTACTGGATGCAGTCGTTCCACGCTCGGGATGTCTTAGCCTGGATGGCGAACTTGTACTCGCCCTCGTTGGGGCGGGAGCACGACCGGAGCGATACCACGTGCTAAAATCGGGGCGAGATGCCGTTCGCCCTCGGTCCCGGCAAGACCCGAATCTTCTACGAGGTGCACGACAGCGAGACACCAGGGGCGCCGACCGCCGTCCTCGTGCAAGGGCTCGGGCTCTCCTCGCGCTTCTGGTTCGACGTGCCGGGTCGGCTCGCGTCGGGACCCGAGCCGTGGCGGGCGGTCGTCCTCGACAACCGCGGCGTCGGCAAGAGCGACAAGCCGCGCGGACCGTATCGGATGGCGACCCTGGCCGACGATGTCGCCGCGGTGCTCGACGATGCCGGCGTCGATCGCGCTTACGTCGTCGGCATTTCGCTCGGCGGGATGATCGCCCAGCACGTGGCGATCCGGCATGCTTCGCGGGTGGCGGGGCTCGTGCTTCTGGCGACGAGCGCAGGGGTGCCGCACGCGCGACTGCCGCACCCGCGTGTGCTCGCCACGCTCTTCGGCATGCCCCTCGCCCGGAAAATGGCCCCCGCGCCGCAGGTCGGTCGAGCGTTCGCGCGGCTCCTCCTCGCGGAGAAGGACATCCCGCGCGCCCGCGAGCTGCTCGGGAAGTGGCCGGCCGCGATGCGGGCAGACCCGACGAGCGCTCAGTCGTTCTTCGCGCAGCTCAGCGCCGTGCTCGGGCACAGCACCGGGTCTCGCCTGCGGCGCCTCACCTGTCCGACCGTGGTCGTCACGGGAGACGACGACTGCCTGATCCCGCCGCACAACAGCCGGCTGCTCGCGAGGCTGGTCCCCGGGGCCCATCTCGAGGTCATCCGAGCGTGCGGGCACGCCATCCCGTCGAGCGACCCCGAATGCGTTGCGCGTGCGCTCAAGCGCGCGTCGACGACACCGCCGCCGCCGTAGCGTTGCGAGCCCCGACGATGCCGAAGCCAAAAGAGGCGCCAGGGCCGGCGAGCACCGACCGGCCCTTCACCGAGAGTCTCTGCTGGCGGTGTCTCCACCACCGCGAGATCCAGGGGGCGCGCTCCACGTTCGTGATGTGCTCGGCGCTCCCGGTGAAGTACCCCGGGCAGCCGGTGCGCGCCTGCGTTGCGTTTCGCGAGGACTCTACATGCTGAGCGCGCCCGTTCGGAGCAAGTAGGCGAGCTTTCCGCGTTGCTCCGGCTGGAGCAGCGCGTGGATCCGCCCCAGGGCGCGCGCGACCGCGCTCTGCACGCGCTCGGCGCTCTGGACACGCTCGTCGGCGGCTTGCTTCGCTTTGGCTGCGTCGAACGACTCGGCCGCGACGACGTCAGCCAGGGCCGAGGTGGACCGCCGGTGGTCGACCGCGGCTTGGGCGCGCGCGATCTTCAGCTCGTCGAGAATCACGGCGAGCTCGGTGACCTGGCGTTCGTCGAGCTCGAGCTTGTACGCGAGAAAACGCAGCGGGCGGCGCACGCCGAAGCCGCCCCCTCCGAGCTCGTCGCCGCCGCCGGGCGGCCCTCCACCGAAGGGGCCGCCGTGCCACTCGCCATGCCCGAAGTGACGGCCCACGTGTTCTTGCGGACCGCAGCCCATGTCTCCACACGCCGCGCGACTGCGCGCGTGCCACCACGCGAACGGATGCATTGTCGTACCTTTCTGCCGAGGCTAGTCGCTCCCGGCGGGTCTGCTGAGCGGGCGCGATGCCGCGCTCACCGGGGAATCTGACGACGCCTGGGCCGGCTGTCAACGCGCCGGCTGACGATTCGCTCGGGCTTCGTCTTCTTCCTCTTCGCGTTCCCCTGGCGGCGGCGGCGGCCCCGTGACACCCGCGAGGAGCGCTGCTGCACGCTTGGCGGGGACGGTCACGGCTGCGCTGAGCAGGGCGAGCAACGCGGACCGGAGGAGCTCCCCGAAGAAGGACCGCCGTTCTGCCCGCATGGCGCGCTCCGGATGCCACCAGAAGCGCTTCGCGAGCACCCAGCGGTCGCGGCGTCGCCGGTCGGCAGCGTGGCTCACGCGGCGGGCTACGAGCACGAGCGCTCCGGTCGCGGCCAGGACGAACACCCCGCCGAGCAGCAGCAGCTGGCGCAGGTGCCGCCGGACCTGCTTGTGGAGGTCGAACGCGTCGTGCCGTATCCGATCGAGCTTTCCCACGGTGACGAGCAGCTTCGAGCGCACCTGGTTCGCCTGGCGCACGAGCTCGTCGCGCGAGTGTCCGTGCTGGTTCATGCGACGCGCTCCCTGAGCTGCTTCAGGTCGGCCCCGAGGCGCTCCTTCGTTTGGCCGAGAGGCTGGGTCGGCACGTCCTTCCAGCCACCCAGCGCCATGGCAGCGGACAGCCCGAGCACGATGCCGCCGATGAGGAGCGCAGCGAGCCACCCCTTCGAGAACCCGAGCGCAATGGCGACGAGGAGCATCGTGCAACCCGAGACGGCGAATGCCCCCGCCGCGCCGAGGGCGACAGCCGCGGTCTTGGCCCGAGCCAGCTCGCTCACCACCTCTTCGCGAGCGAGCGCCACCTCCAGACGCACGAGGTCGCGGGCCTGGTCGAGCGCTTCGCGCACGAGCTCGGCCGTCGGCTCGGTTTCGCCGGGAGTCTGCGGTACGGGTGCCATCCTCGTCTGGTCTTCGGCCATGGCTCGTCGATCGGTGACGATGCAAAGTTCGATCGCGAGCAAGCTGGGCAGGAGACCTCCTCCCGCCGCCCTCCCGAGTGCGGTCGGGCTAGCGGCCGCAGCTCAGCGCGTGCACGCGACGCGCTGCAGCCAGAGGGCCGGCGCACCGCTTCGGGTGTCGACGTACATCACGCCGAAGTTGGTCCCCGTCCACACGACGTCCGGGTACCTCGACCAGCCGTCGGAGCCGTTCGAGACCTGCAGATTGGGGCGCCCCGCGACGCGCGCGCCGGTCGAGTCGATGAAGCTGATGAAGATCTGCGGCCGGCTGTCGCGCCACTGGTAGTAGACGACGCCCGCCTCGCTTCCAGTCCACGCGAGGTTCGGCCAGTTCGCGTCACCGCTGCCGGGCTCCTCGACCACGCCGCCTCCGAGCCGCTTTCCCGCCGGATTGACCAGGGCCATGAGGATTCTCGTTGGACCCGCTGGGCGTGTCCTCCCACGCGGCGAGGAACCCGAAGCTCGTGCGCGCCATTCGTGGCAGGAGCGCGTTGCCGGCCGCGTTGCCGCGAAGCGAGGTGGGATGGACGGCGGCCAGAGTCGTGGGGTTGACGGGCGAGAAATGTACGTCGTACGCGCTGCTCGCCTTGTCGCTCCATACGGCCGCGAGGGTCGTATCGTCGCCCGCGATCCAGGGCCAGCCGTCGACGTCGTCGGGCGCCAGGCGCTGGGGGCCGCGCATTTTGCCCGAGGAGTCCAGCAGGGCGACCTGAACGCCGCCCTTTCCGTCGAAGGAATCCATCCAGGTGACGGCGACGGCACCCCCGGGAGCGTGCGCGAGCACGGGACGGGACTGGGTTACCTGGGTCGACGCGATTGGGATCCTGCTGCCGACCGGCTTCGCATCGGAGCCGAGCGCGTACGCGACGACAGCCTGGCCGGCGGTGCCTTCTTGCCACACGACCAGATAGCCCGTGCTCGTCTTGAGCAGGTTCGGCAGATCGCTGTGCGCCGGCGTCGCTTCGACGGCGACCGGCGAGCCCATCACCGTGCCGTTCGCCGCGACCTCGGCGACGTAGATGTCCCCGTTGCCCTTCGAGGAGTCGACGTACGCGACGACGTAGTGCCCGGCGTCCCAGACGAACGAGAACGCCTGACTGGAGGCGCCGAGCGGCAGCTTCTGTTCGTCGCCGACGCGCGCGCAAGCGGCCGGCAGCTCGTAGTCGCTCGGCGCGCCGGACCCGACTCGCACCGAGCAACCGGCGGTCGCGACGACGAGGCCGACGAGCCCGCAACCACAAGGACCCAAGCGCATGGACTCCGCGGGGGCTCGCAAGGAGCGCGCCTCGGCGCCGCGCTAAGCGCTCCGATTGGTGCGCACGCGCACGCGTATCAGGCACAGCGCACCCACCAGGACGAACACCGCGATCGCATTCAGCGCCAGGCTGATGGACACGGCCCGTGCGTCGGTGCCTCGTTGCGCAACGGCCTCGAGCCCGGCGCGCACGCCCGAAGTCACGCCGACGACCAGGAACTCCTGAACCTGCCGCGTGATCGGGCCCCGGGACAGGGTCGTGTGCGCGAGCTCGAGCAGGATGACGACGAGGAACGCGCGATCGAGCCCGTCGATGGCCGCGCCGGTGAAGTCGCGCGAGCCGCGGAGAGGCTCCAACGCGGCGGCCCCGGCACCCGCGAGCGCGATCACGACGAACACGACCAGGAGCAGCGCGACTACCGAGGTGAGCACGCTGACGGCGCGTTCCAACGCCCGATTGAACCATGCTTCGAACCACGACGACTCGGGGTGCATGGCCGGTTCTTCCGTCGGCCGCGGCTCGCCCATGGGTGCCGGGACTCGCGACGCAATCGCCGCGCCGCACGGCACCGGCGCTCAAAGTGTCGTCGGATTGAACTGGCCCTTCTTGGAGACCGACTTGGCCGGAGGCGAGGTTCGCGGAGCCCTTGCGCTGCCGCCCGCGGGGCTTCCACGCGCAACGCCGGTCGCGCCCGTCTCCTCGATCCGGGTGGCTGCCGGTCGCGCGGCGCTCGGCGCGTTCCCGCCCGCGACGCCTTGCGGCCCCGCCCCAGCGTTCGGCGCGCTCGGCGCTACGGCGCTCGCCGGCATCGGTGGCTCGTTGGCGGGCGTCAGCGCGACGTTCGGCGCCGTTGCCATGGCCGTGGGCGCCACGAGCCCGCGCGCCGCGCTCGCCTGCGGGTGGCTCCTGAGCGTCGTCGCGAGCCCGATCGCGAGCGCAATGCCCAGCGGCAACCCCACCGCAATCGCGACCCACGTCAGCTTGTGCGAGCGGCGCGGCAAACCCGGCACGACGGACGTCTCGCTCGACATCGTCTTCGCTTCGCGCTGCTTGCGCTCTCGCTCGATGGGCGTGGGCGCCGGGGCCGCGACGACGATGCCCTGCTGCTTGGCCAGCGCGGTCAAGAGGTCCGACTGGGCGACGAACCCCATGTCGAGCAGAACCTGGCCGAGCATCTTGCCGCTGCTCCGTTGCTCGGCCAGCGCGTGGTCGAGTTTTTCCTGGGTGAGCAACCCGTCCCGGACCAAGATCTCGCCGAGGCGCCCGCGTCCGCGCTGCGCGTCGGCCACCGCGGCGGCGGCGGTCTGGGCGTACCCGAACGGGGCGAGCGCCGCCGCGACCTCGCGCATCGTCTGGAATCGCTGGTTCGGATCGCGCTGCAGCGCGCGCATGACCACGCGCGCGAGCTCCCGCGGCAAATCGGGGCGAACGTCGAGCGGCCACGGAATGGGATCCGCGAGGACCTTCGCGACGACCTCCATCATGGCGCCGTCGAACGGCGTCCGACCGGTGAGCAGCTCGAAGAGCACGACACCGAGCGACCAGATGTCGCTGCGCGCGTCGGCGTTCGCGGCGCCACGAAGCTGCTCGGGAGCGGCGTAGTGCGGTGTCCCGATGTACGTGTCGACGGACGTGAGCCGCGGGTTGCCGCGAGCCTGGTCCCCTTGCGATCGCGAGATGCCAAAATCGAGGATTTTGATGACGCGCCGGCCGTTGACCCGGCAGACAAATAGATTCGAGGGCTTGAGATCGCGGTGCACGATGCCGAGCGAATGGGCCTCGGCCATCGCCTCGGTCACCTGCAAGATGACGTCGACCGCGTCCGGCACCGGCATCGGGCCCGTCGCATTGAGCTCGGCTTCTAGGTCCCTCCCCTCGAGGAACTCGAGCACGATGTACGGAAGGCCACCCGGGAGTGTGTCCACGTCGATGACACGAGCCGCGTGGATGGACCGGAGCTGAGCCGTGACCTGCGCCTCGCGCTCGAACCGAGCGAGGACCTCGTCGAAATCGTGGACGTCGGGGCGCAGCACCTTGATGGCGAGGCGCTGATGAAGGCGCAGGTGGATGGCTTCGTAGACGACGCCCATGCCGCCCTCGCCGATGGGGCGAACGAGGGAGTACTTGCCGGCAATGGTCTCGCCGGGTTGGGGGAGGCTCGGCGCGCCCTCGCGAGCGGGGAGCCGGCGCGTTCCGGACGCAGCCTGCGAACCCACGGGACGTGCCGACGCGCTCGTCATGCCTTCGGGGGTACGGCCGGCGAAAGGACTTGCTTAAGTGATGCCGGGGGCGCCCTTCACCCAGCGCGCGAATGGCGCAGACGGTCAATCGCGACGGCGGCGACGATGATCCCGCCGGTAGCCATTTCCTGGACCCAGTTGTGAAGCCCCACGAACGTGCAGCCCGTGCGGATGACGGTCATGAGCATCGCGCCGAGAAGCGAGCCGACGACGGTGCCCTCGCCCCCGGAAAGGGAAGCGCCGCCGATGACGACGGCCGCGATGACCTCGAGCTCCAGGCCGACCGAATCGGTCGGATTGCCGACGGTGAGCGTCGAGAACTCGAGCAAGCCCGCGAGGCCCGAGAGGGCACCGGCGAGGGCGAAGACCGTGATCTTCACGCGCGCGACGTCGACACCGCAGAGGAGAGCGGTCGCCTCGTTGCTCCCAACGGCATACACGTGACGACCGAAGCGCGTGTAGGTGAGCGCGGTCGCGCCCACCACGCCCACGAGCGCCGCCAGCCAGAGGCCGGGGGGACGAGCGGCCAGCCGCTCGCGGGTGAGAGCAGCGCGTCCAGGCCCCGCGGGTCGCAGTCGATCTTCTGCTCGGAGGCCAGTCCCTTGGCCGCACCGCGCAGGATGCTCATCGAGCCGAGCGTCACGATGAAGGGAGCCATCCGCATGCGCCCCACCAGGACTCCGCTGAGGAGGCCGCTCGCCGTGCCCGCGGCGAGCCCGGCCAGAACCGCGGCGCCCGGGCCGAAGCCGGCCCTCAGCGCGGCTGCGATGACGACGGTCGTGAACGCGACGACGGACCCGACCGACAGGTCGATCCCGCCGCTGATGATGACGGGCGTCATTCCCACCGCTGCGATGGCGATGACGGCCGTCTGCCGGGCCATGGTGATGGCGTTGGCCGGCCGAGGGAAGGTAGAGGGGGCCAGAAGCGCGAACGCGCACCAGGTGACGACGAGCGCGGCGAGCGGGCCGACCCACGCTCGGTTCGCGACCCGCGTCGTGAGCCACTTCACGCGCCCACCGCTTCGCGCAGGAGGCTCGCCTCGTCCCATTCACCGACCGGACGGGCGGGGCCCAGCGTCCGCGCCGCATGACGGCGATGCGATCCGCCATGCCGATGAGCTCGGGCAGCCAGCTCGACACCAGGACGATGGCCTTCCCGCGGCCGCGAGACCGTCGCAGATTGCCGCGATCTGCGCCTTGCTCCCGATGTCGATGCCGCGCGTCGGCTCGTCGAGCAGCCAGACGTCCACGTCGTGGTGCAAGAGGCGCGCAATCTGCACCTTCTGCTGGTTGCCGCCCGAGAGCTCGAAGACTCGCTGGTCGGGCCCGGCGCACTTGATTCCGCAGCTGGCGCGATCCAGTGACGGGCGGCCGCGCGTGAGCGCGCCGGGAGGTCGAGACCGGAGGCCCCCGGCTTCGAGAGCGTGAGGTTGTCCGCGATCGACAGCGAGGCCGCGAGCCCCTCCCCTTTCCGGTCTTCGCTGACGAACCGACTCCCTGGGCGAGCCGCCGCACCGGCGACGCGGGCCCGGTCAGCGCGCCCACGCGAATCTCACCGCTCCGCACGGACTCGAGACCGAAGACGGCGCGAAGCAGCTCGGTGCGCCCCGCGCCGACCAGCCCCGCCATTCCCAGGACCTCGCCACGGCGAACCTCGAAGCTCGCGTCGATGGGCAGCTTCGCGCCCGCGAGCGAGCGCACGCTCAGCGCGACCTCGCCGCGCCGGCGCGGCGTACGGGGGAACGCCGTACGGATGTCCCGGCCGGCCATGAGGCGAACCATGGCATCCACGGGCGTGGAGGGGACGTCACCCGACCCGACCGTGTGCCCGTCGCGGAGCACCGTGAAGCGCTGCGCGACGCGGCTCACCTCCTCGAGGAAGTGCGACACGTAGAGCACGGTCGTTCCGGCGGCCGCCAGGTCGCGCACGGAGTGGAGCAGAGGCGCTGGACGTCGGCTAGCCCGAGGCTGCTCGTCGGCTCGGCGAGAACAAGGGACGAGGAATGTGCGGCCGGCCGCAGTGGGCCGTCGCGAGGCGCGCGCCACTTCGACGAGCTGGCCATCGGGGCGGTCGCTCCAGCTCGGCTGAGCGCATGCCCGGGCATCGGGCGCTCGGCCGCGGAATGCCGATGCAGGGTGTCGCGGACGAGGCGGTCGAGCATCGGGTAAGGCGCTGGGCTGCAACCAACCGAATTGCGCTGGCTCGCACGTCCGACATGCGACGTCTCGCCGAGAGCCTACAGATGGGGACAGACGGTGAGCTCCTGGTGCACCATCGCGAGGCCGCGCGCATGGGCGCGGCTCCGCGGGGCCTCGCGCGCACGCCACGGGGCCTCCCATCCCATCGCCAGTTCGCCCGCGTCGGTGTCTCTGACGATGGCCCGCCAGCACGCCTTCCCATCAGCGTGCTCTTGCCGGCGCCGTTTTCGCCGAGCACCGCGTGCCACCTCGCCCGGCCCGCGCTTGAGCTCGACGCCGTCGAGTGTGGAACCTGCGCTACCCGAGAAGGCACTTGCGGACGTCCAGCGAAGCTCCAGACGCGCCATCGCCGAAGCCGTTTGATATCCCGAGGTGCAGGCCCCCGGCCAGCCGAACGTTCCCGCAGCCGCGGTGTATCTTCGTGGCATGACACGCGACGAGCTCCGGTTCCGGGCTGCGCTCTCGCGCTTCGGCGTGGGGCTGGTCGCGCTCGCGCTCTTACCGACTTTCTACCCGCGCACCCGCTCCCATGCGTGGATCTGGGCCGCGTACCTCGCCATCGCCGCGGTCGAACAGGTCCTCATCCGAAAGGGCATCGGCGGCCGGTTGCGCGCGTTCGCCTCCGGCCTCGTGGACACCGCGATGCTCACCTACACGGTTCACGGCCTGGGCAGCGTTCTCACCCCCATGGCCTCCATCGATTTCTTTGCCGTCATGGCCAACGCGCTGGTCGTCGATTGTCGGGTGGCGTACGCCCTGGCGGGCATCAACGTGCTCGCGTTCGACGCGACCGTGTGGGCCGAATGGAGGGGGCTCCTTGCTTTCGCGCCCGACGTGCCCGACGTGGCCGCGCTCGGGTCCCCTTCCCTCGAGCGTACGCTCATGGCGTCGCTGCTCGTGACGTCCCTCGTGCCCGCGTTTGCGGCGATTGCGAGCGCGCTGGTCGGAGCGGTTCAGCGGCGCGAGCGGATGCTCGTGCTGGCCAACGCGCGGCTCGAGGAGCTGAGCCAGCTGGATCCGCTGACGGAGCTCTACAATCGCCGGCACCTCTTCGCGCGTCTGGAGGCGGAGCTCGCGCGCGTGCGGCGCGGCCACCCGCTCGCGCTCGTGATGCTGGACCTGGACGGCTTCAAGAAGGTCAACGACGCGATGGGGCACCAGCGCGGCGACGTGCTGCTCAAGGCCATCGCAGATGCGCTCAAGCGGACGACGCGGGAGACCGACGTCGCAGGGCGATACGGAGGCGACGAGTTTCTCGTGATTCTGCCGGATACCGACGCCGAGCAAGCCCGCCGGGTGGCCGAACGCCTGGCCGAGAGCGTGCGCGAGGCGGGGCGCCGGTTCGACGCGGCGCACCCGGTGACCGCGAGCCTGGGCGTGGCGATCGCCCCTCCACCCGGACCGCCCGAGAACGCCGCGGCGCTGGTGAGGCTCGCCGACGAGAACGCCTACCGCGCCAAGGAGAACGGCGGCGACTGCGTCGCGGCCTAGAACCCCACCGCGCTCCGAGAAGAGAGAGAATTGGAAAAGAAGACGGGAAGACGGGAAGGATTTCGGGGGGCCTGCGTGCCAGGCGAGGTCGGCGCGTGGGCCGCGGGTATCAATCCCGATCGACTTCCCGTCTTCCCGTCTTCTTTTCTAACTCTCCTCTCCTCTCCTCTCCTCGATTTCGGCGCTATTCGTTCCCGAGCCACTTCTGGAGGTCTGGCTTCACGACGGCCTGGATCTCGGGGCTGTCGACGTTGTCTTTCGTGACGAGGGACGAGCCGGTGTCGATTCGATGGTCGACGCCCTGGCCGCGGATGTGGGCGACGAGCGTCTTGACCGAGGTGTAACCCATGTCGAACGGTCGCTGGACGACCAGCGCGTCGATCTCGCCCGAGCGGACCGCCTGGACCAGCTTCTCCGAGGCGTCGAAGCCGACGAGGCGCACCTTGCCCGCGAGGCCGGCCTTGCGAAGCGCCAGCAGCATGCCGAAGGTCGTCGACTCGTTGGGCGTGAAGATGCCCTGCACACCACCGCCGTCAGCCTTCATCGCGGCCAGCAGGTTCTCGCTCGCCTTCTCGGATGTCTCGACGGTCGAGCCGCCGTATTGCGAGTCGCTGATGACCTTCACGTCGGCGTGGGCGCCGAGCGCACCCAGACACCCCCTCTCGCGGTTGCTCGTGCTCGCCGATCCCTCTTGGTAGCGCAGGACGACCACGTTGCCCTTGCTCACGCGGCGCGCCAGCTCGTCGCACCCGGCCCTTCCGGCGCCTTCGTTGTCCGTCGCGACGAAGCTCACGTAGTCGCCACCGGCGAGATTGGAGTCGAACACGACGACCGGGACGCGCGAAGCGGTCGCCGCCTTGACGCTACCCGCGAGGCCCTTGTCGCTCAGCGGCGCGAGCACGATTCCGCTCACCGATTGCGCCACGAACGACTGCACCAGATCGATCTGTTGCTTGAGGTCGTCCTCGCGCAGCGGCCCCTTCCAGACGATGTCGACGTCGAGCTCGCGCGCGGCCTTGACCGCGCCGGCGTGAACGCTCTTCCAGAACTCGTGCGTCGTCCCCTTCGGGATGACCGCGATGCGAACGCGCGGCGGCAAGTCGCCGCGCGACGACTCGCGCTTGCAGCCCGACGCAGCCGCGGCGAGCGGCAGGACGAGCGCGAGGGCGAGGGGCAACGCGAACGCCGCGGACCGAACGGGAAGCTCATTTCACCTCTCGATACGCCAGCTGATCATCGTGCATCCTCTGGAAGACGGCGTACTTCGCGTCGTGGAATCGCGCGACCGCTCCCCCTGCGGGCCCCGTTGGCTCGACGACGCGGCCGGGGCGCGTCATCGCCGCCATGCCGGCCGTGACGCTCGGCTGATCGCCGCTGGCCACCGCGCCGAGAATGGCGGAGCCCAGCAGCACGGCCTCGGGCTCGGCGGGCAGGACGATGGGGCAGCCCGTCGCGTCGGCATGCTCGCGCAGGAAGACCTCGTTCTTCGTTCCGCCGCCGCAGGCGAGGATGGTCGTTATGGGATACCCGTGGGCGCGCAGCACCTCGACGATGTGCCGCGTACCGTGCGCGATGGCCTGCACCGTCGCCAGGTAGAGGAGCGCCAGTGCCTCGGTCGTGTCGCCGAGCTTGAGACCCGAGATCATCCCACGCAGGGTGGGGTCGGCCCGAGGCGAGCGGTTGCCGTGGTGATCCGGGAGCACGTGAAGGTCGCGCGCGAGGGCCGCCGGAAACGGGGCGCCGCGGGCGAGCTCCTCGAGGCGGTCGTTGAGCAGCGAGTACACCGTCGTTGCCGCGGCGCGCGCCTGCTCGGCGAGCTCCGCGCCGCGCGCGTGCGAGAAGATGACGTGATCGATCAGCGCGCCGGTTGCGGACTGACCGCCCTCCGCGAGCCATAGCCCCGGGACCATCGCGGAGTAGTAGGGCCCCCACACGCCGGGCACGAACCGAGGCTCGCGGGCGACGGCCATGTGGCAGCTCGAGGTACCGCCGATGAGCGACAGACGCGACTCGAGCGCCGCGGGCGAAGTGCGACCGTCCGGCGCCTGCGCGTCCAGCGGCGCCCCGATGGTCCCGATGCCGCCAGCGTGCGCGTCGATGATCGAGACCGCCACCGGCGTGCCCGCCGCCAGCCCGAGCTCGCGCGCGCTCGCCTCCCGCAGCACGCCCGCGCGTTCACCCATCGGGCGCACGCGCGTTCCGATGCGCGCGAAGCCCTCGCTCGCGAGGTCGCCGAGGCCGATGCTCTCGAAGAAGCTCCCCTGCCAGCCGAGCTTCGCTCCGTCCGGCCCCGCGACGTAGGTCCACTTGCACACGGTCGTGCAAAGAGACCGCACGTCGGCGCCCGTCGCGCGATACGACAGAAAATCCGGGAGGTCGAGGAAACGAGCGGCGCGCCGCCACGAGTCGGGCGCGTTGGCCTTGAGCCACGCGAGCTTCGGCGTCTGCATCTCGGGCGACACCGCGCCACCGACGTAACGCAGCACCTCGTGTGCCGTCCCGTTGATCCGCGCCGCTTCGCGCGTCGCGCGGTGGTCCATCCACACGATGACGTTCCACGCGTCATCGCCGTCGGGCCTGACTCGTACGGGACGATTGGCCGCGTCGACGACGACCAGCGAACACGTCGCGGCGAAGCCGATCCCGGCGACATTCTCCGGCCGTGCGCGGGCTGCCGCCAGCGCCGCGCGAATCGCCGCGCCGCAGGCCTCCCAGATGTCGTCGCTGGACTGCTCGACGAAGTCCTCCGCCGGTCGCTCGAGGCGAATCGGATGCGAGCCCAGGCCGTGCATCGCTCCGAGCGCGTCGAAGAGGGCGGCGCGCACGCTCGCGGTTCCGACGTCGACACCCAGGTAGAGGCGCATCATCGAGCCGAGAGCCTACTCGCGGCTTCACCCTTTGAGGAGCGCGGCCGCTTCTTCGCCGCGACCCGCCGCGGCGTACAACTTCGCCAGCAGGGCCATGCACGCGACGACGGCTTTCGAGTCTTCGGACTCGCGGGCGCGCGCGAGCGCGTCGAGCGCCACGAGCAGAGCCTCCTCGACGCGCTGGGCGATGGACAGCGTCATCGCGAGGGCGAGCGCGGCCTGGCACCGCGCCGCCGGGGGGCCGCCCTCCGCCGCGGCTCGTGCGCGCCGAAGCTCGGCCAGTGCATCGGCAGGCGCGCCACCGGCCTCGCCGTGCGCGAGGCGCCGCACCCGCTCCACGAGCGGGGCCGGAGGCGACGGCGGCGGCCTCGAGGGATCCGACGCCGCATCGACGAGGCTCCGGACCTCGGCCCCGGCGTCGTCCCAGGGGCGTGTGCCGGACTCCTGGGGTGGGAACCGGATCGCGGGCAGCCGCTGCGTCGTGGCGGCGTCGAGGTCGGGGCTCGAGCCGCGCCCGGACATCACCTGCGGCTCCTGGGCAGGGAACGCGAGAAAGCGATCGGTCGTGTCCGCAGGCGACGCGCGATCGAGCACGCCGCGCTTCCACGGAAACTGCAGGTCGAGCCTCCAGCCGCGCACCCGCTGTCCCGCATCGGTCGCGGTGCGCACGCCGAGGAGCGTGAGCTGACCCGCGCGCAGCGCGCGCGCGTCGCCGTCCACCAGCACCTCCCCTGCCTTCGCGACCCGCGCCAACGACGTCGCCGCCCAGAGCGCCGGACCGCTCGCCAGGTGCAGCCGCTGTCCGTCGGCCGCGATCGGCTCGATCTCGCCCTCGGCCATCCCGCACGCCCACGCGCGCTCGGGCACCTGGGCTTCTTCGCGGATGCTCGTCGCGGACACGATTGCCTCCTCAATCGAGTCCGTGTCCCAGGCGAGAGCGAGCCCGACGCCGCTCCAGGCGATCATCCGCGCGCCGAGGGCCTCTCCCCGCGCGCAGAGCAGACGGGCGCGATCGATGAATGCTCCTCCCTCCTGGCCAGCGGTCATGCCGGCGGGCGGCATGCGGAAGGCAACGACGACCTGGCGACTCACGGCGACCCCCCGTCAGACGCGAATACGCTTCTTGAGGGCGGCCAGGTCGTCGTCGAGGTCGCTCGCGCCGGCGCCGCCGGCGCCCTCGGCCGGGCCCTTTCCTCCCATCTGCCGCTCGAGATCGCGGAAATCGGGCCTCGAGATCTTCCGTCTTCTCGCCCGCGCCGAGCGCCTCGTCGACCTCCGCCATCGCGGCGCTCTGAGCTTCTCGGCCCTCGATCTTCTCCTCCATGCGGCGGAAGTTGTCGAACGCGCTCGACCCGCCCTTGCTCCCGAGCTGCTCGGAGCCCGCGCCGCCGCGGGCCTGGGTCGCCCGCGCGAGGATCGCGCCCTTTCGCATGCGAAGCTCGGAGATCTTCTCCTTCATGCGCTCGAGCTCGTCCTTCATGCGGAGCGCCGCGTTGCGCTGCTCGGCGCGCGCCTTCTCCGCGGTCTCGGCCTCGCTCGCCACCCGCCGTTTTTGCTTGAGCGCCTCGCGCGCGAGCGCCTCGTCGCCGCTCTTGAGCGCGAGCTCCGCGCGCTTGTCCCAGCGCTCGACGTCCGCCCGCAGGTCGTCGGCCTTGCGGCGCAGGAGCTTCTCGGCGGCGATGGCCTGAACCACCTCCTGGTGGCCCCCCTTCAGTTGCCCGTCCATCTCGTCGAGGTTGAGCTCGATGAGCTTTCGGTCGTCTTCCGCCTTGTCGAGCAAGGCGTGAAGGTTGCTCTGAATCACCTTGCCCATGCGGTCGAAGATGCCCACGTACCGGAATCTAACACGCGTTCCCGTTCCCGTTCGCCCGGCAGAGCCGTATGCTAGGCGGTCATGGACGCATGGCACCGCAAAGTCGCCGGTGAGCTCATCGCCGAGACTCCTGCTGGCAGCATGCCCGAGGCGGCCGCCGCGCTCGAGGTCGCCTTCGCCGAGGCGCGCAGCGCCGCCCTCTACGTTCTGGAGCTCGCGCGGGCGTATCGCATCAAGGTGGCCGGCACCGTGAGCGGCGACGACGTCTGGATCGAGCTCGGAGAGGGGCGCGTGCGATTCACGCTGAACCGGCGCGAGGGTCACGTCCTCGTGAACCGGCCCGACAGCGCCGAGATGCGGGTGCCGTCGGCGACGACGAATGTCGCCCAGCTCGGGGCGATCGCGCGCGAGGCCATCGACGGCCTCGTCGCGCGGTGGCGGGGGCTGCCGGAGCACGCGAAGCGACTGAGCGCCCCCCCGGCGGAGTTCGAGGACGAGCCGACGAAAGGGTGACTGGCCATGCCCACGTGCAAGCAATGCGGCGAGGACGCAGAAACGCTGGTGACGGCGAAGGTCGCCGGCAAAGCGAAAAAGATGTGCGAGGAGTGCGCCGATCGCGCCCGCGAAGAAGCCGAGGTCGCCGAGCAGAGCGAGGCCGTGGTGCAGAACATGATGGGGTTCAAAGGGCGGAGGTGACGGGTCGCGGGGAACGCGGCGTGCACCTTCTCGCCGCGCTCCCCTCGTCCCGAGCTCCCGGTATCCACGACGCCGAGAGCCTGCTTACGGCGACGTCACGCCTTGTTCGGCGTGCTGCTGCCCGCGGGCGCCGCGGGAGCGGCCGTCGGCGCAGCCGGCGACGGAGCGCCCTGAACCGCCGGCGTCCCCTCGTTGCCCGCGGGCGCGTGGGCCGCGCGCGTCGCCGCCGCCTTGACCTTGGCGGCCGCCTTGGCCGCGACGGGGGTCTTCGGCGTCCGCGCCGGCGTGAACCCGAACTTCTGCAGCGCCGGACTGCTCGGTCCGTACTTCGCTTGCAGCGTCCGTTTCAGTCCGGCGCGCAGGCTGCGCCCTTGAACGAGCGCCACCTTCTGCTTCGCGACGGCCTGCGAGAGCGCCACGCGAGCCGCCTTCACTCCCGCGATCGCATCCAGAATCGCCTGGATGCGTGCGAGCAGATCCGCGCGCGCGTAGGTGGTGCCGTCGAGGACGAACGGATTGACCCCGACGAGCTCCGTGTCGATCCCGTTCACGAGCGCCGCAAGCAGCGCGGCGAGCGTGGCCCTCTGAGCCGATACGTTGACCGTGGTCGTTGTGACGGACATGACAGATTCTCCCGGTTGAAGGCGGTCCCGCGGCGCGACATGCGTCGCTTCGTCGCCCTCTAAGGTGGAACTGGGTCGCGACCCCTTTTGACGAAAACCGAAGTCGCTTTTTTCGAACGCGAAGCGCGCCGGCTCGTTCAAGTAGGCGTTCTGCCGGGCGAATCGCCGTCGGTCTCCCGCCCGTCTCGCGACTGGATCGACGCCTATCGCGCACGATCCGACTCGACTCCCGTCGAGATCGACCCGTTCACGCGTCGACGCGGGTCGTTGCGGGTCGAGATCGAGTCGTTGCGCGTTCGATGGCGTCGGTCGCGCCTCGAGAACAGGCGGCTCGCATGTCGATCCAGGCGCAGCCGCGTCGTGTTCGTCCCGTTTCGGTCCCGATCCTGGACGTCAGACGTCGCGATCGGGCGGATCACGACCTGCGAGCGGTCGATCACGAACCGTGACGACCGGGCTCGCGAGCGCGTCTACGGGAGCTGCGCGAGGATTCCCTCGAAGAGCTCGCGCGCCTGCTCGTCGATCCGGCGACGTCTGAGGCGGTCCCTTGCGCCGGGCTCGTGCGCCTGCGCGAGGGCCGCTTGCGCCGTTTCCAGTTGCTTGGAGCCGAGCACGGTGAAAGCCCGGGCCGCGAGCTCCAGCGCCTGGACGGGCTCTCCCCGATCCAGCGCGATCCGGCCTCGAACCGCCAGCGTGCCGGCGACGGTCTCGGGGGGTATGTTCGGGACGCGCCCCTGGATCTCGGTCGCCTCGTCGAGCAGAGCGATCGCGGGTTGCCGTTCGCCGAGCACCCTCCGCGCTTCGGCGAGCTGGCTTGCTGCCAGGGCCATTTCGTCGCTCTCCTTGCCGCCGGCACGATAGACATCGAGCGCGCGCGTCAACCTGTCGCTCGCCTCCCGCGGGCGCCCCAACCGCAGCAACGCCACGCCGACCGTCCTCACCGCGTCGCCGATCCGACCGGAGGCGGGCGGGATGTCGCCGCGCTGGGCCGCGGCATCGAGCATCGTCTGCGCCGCGGATGCCGTCTCGAGAGCGTCGTTCAGGCGGTCGAGGCCGAGCTCCGTGGTCGCCAGGTTGATCATCTGCTCGGCGACCGCGGGATGTTGGGCGCCGTAGGCGTCCTTCACGGTTTGCAGCGCGACGCGCATGTGATCGAGCGCGTCGGCGCTTCGATCTTGTGCCGCGAGCGCGTCGGCAAGCCCCGAGTGCGCCGACGCGACGAGCTCGGGGGCTTCCAGCCCGGCGCCGCGAGCTCGCTCGAGCGCGCGCTCGAAGAGCGGCACGGCGGCGTCGTACTTGGCCTCGCACCCGTACGTCCATCCCTCGCGAACGTCGCGCAGGACCTCGAGCGCGGCGTCACCCCCCATGCGCTCGATGGCGGCCGAGGACAACAGCGCCCAGCGGTGACTGTCGTCGAATTGCGCGAGCGCGTGCGCCTGAGTCCCGAGCTCGATCAAGGCCTCGGCCCTTTGGGGGTCGAGGCGGTGCGCGTCCGCCAGCAGCGCCGCCTGCTGATAATCCGCCGCGGCGGCGCTCGGGTCCCCCGCGGCTTCGGCGCGTCCCTTCGCGAGAGCAAACGCCACGCGGAGCGGACCATGGCCGGTGGCCTCGACGCGCTGGGCGATGTTGCTCAAGAGCTCGAGCCCCCGCGCTTCCTTGCCCGCATCCACCTGCGCCTTCGCCGCCGCCACCTCGCTCTGCAACGCGCGGATCTCGCGGCGGGCCGAGGCCTCGCCGGGAAGCCTATCGGACACGCTGAGGCGATCGAGGTTCGCGCAGAGCGCGACGGGCGTCAGGGCGCCCGCGGCCTGAACGGCCTTTTCGATGGTCTTCGCATCGGCCGCGGACAGGGCATCGGCCAGAGCGTGCAGCTCGTCGAGCCGATCGTCGAGACATGCGCGCTGCAACCCGAGCGTCGCTTCGGACCGTTCGTGCCGGACGCGCGTCGCGACGCACGCACCTTCGATCTCGCTTCCCCATGCGTTCGCGTACCGATCGACCTCCCGCTCCACCCTGGTCCACGTGTCGGGTGCGTACGCGACGCCGGTCGCGTCGAAGGCACGCCGTATCGTCGCTTTTTGCGGGGTTCCCCATGCGCTCTCCACCTGCCGACCGAGCTCGCGACAGGCCCGTATTTTCCGCAGCCCGGCCTCGCGGACCCCCACGCCGGCCGCGACTGCGGCGAGGGCGAGGGCGCCCACGGCGAGCCAGCGGCGCCGCCGCTTGGCGGGGTCGGCGCGCAGGGCCTCGAGCAGCTCCTCCATCGACTGGGGACGTGCGGTGCGATCCGCGGACAGGCCTTGCAGAAGGGCCCGCCGTAGCCGCGTCGGTACCGGGCTCCCCTTCGGCGCTGCGCGAACGCAGCCCTGGATCGTCGCCTCCGCGATCTGCTCGACCGACTCCCCTTCGAAAGCGCGCTCTCCGTACAGCGCACGGTAGAGCGCCGCGCTGAAGGCAAATACGTCGGCGCGTTCGTCGATCTCCACGTCCCCGCCGTACTGCTCCGGAGCCATGTATCCCGGTGTCCCCATCAGGGCGCCGGTCTGAGTCAGCCGGGGCGAGGTCATGCCCGAGAGGGAGCCGAGATCGCCGGGCAGCGCGCGGGAAGGCTCGTGCGAGCGCGACCGCGTGACCCGAACGTCGCGGGCGTCGGTGCGCGCGACGCCGAAGTCGACGACGCGCGGACGTCCGTCGCTACCCATCAAGACGTTGTCGAGCTTGAAGTCCCGATGGATCACACCGGCGCGGTGGGCGGCGGCGAGCCCGTCTCCCGCTTCGCACATCACGCGCAGCACCTCACGCCATCCAGGCTTCTGCGCTTTCAGCCAGTCGCCCAATGTCCCGCCGTCGACCACCTCCATCACGAGAAAGACGCGGCCGTCCCCGCTGACGCCGACGTCGTAGACGGCCACTACGTTGGGGTGCGACAAGCGGCCCATCGCCTGGGCCTCGCGCACGAGACGAGCGGTGAAGTCCTCGGGGCGCTCGTCGCCCGCGCCGGCCTCGAATTGAAGGTGCTTGTGCAGGAATTTCAGCGCCACCCTGCGATCGAGTTGCGGATCGTAGGCCGAGTAGACGAAGCCCATCCCGCCCGTCCCGAGCGGGTCGAGGACCACGTATCGGTCGACGACGGTTCCCCGCGGGAACTCCGCTTCGGCGGGCGCGGGCTCGACGGGCGGGGGCTCCTCATCCCCGAGCGGGGGGGGGATGGCCAGCGTGTCCATCTCCTCGGTTCGCGCTGTCTCGTCGCGGGACATGCCGCCCCTCCCGTCCAACTGGTACGGGTCGTCATGAGCGCCGCTTCAGGGTCTCGCGCGCCCGATGTAGGGGCAGCGAGCAGGTGGTCGTCCAGCGACCGACGGGCGAAGTCGACCCTCGCCCTCTCTAGCGGTTCATCACGTGCACGGCCTGCCCGAGCGCGGCCAGGCTCGCTTCCATCATCCCCTCGCCGAGCGTCGGGTGCGGGTGCATCGTCAGCCCCACGTCCTCGAGGAACGCGTGCATTTCGAGCGCGAGCGCGCCCTCGCTGATGAGGTCCGTCGCCTCCGGCCCGACGATGTGCACGCCGAGGAGCTCGTGGGTGTCCTTGTTCGCGACGAACTTGATGAAGCCGTCGGTCTCGTTGACGGCCATCGCGCGCCCGAGGGCGCTGAACGGGAACTTCCCGATGCGCACGTCGAGGCCCTTCTGCTTCGCCTGCTCTTCGCTCAGGCCCACCGTGGCGATCTCCGGATCCGTGAAGATGGCGGCCGGAATGCCCACCCAGTCCTTGGCCGCCTTGTGACCGGCGATGATCTCGGCGACGACCTCGCCCTCCTTCATCGCCTTGTGCGCCAGCATGGGGACGCTCGAACAGTCCCCAATCGCGTAGATGCCCGGCACGCCGGTGCGGCCCAGCGTGTCGGTCGGCACGAACCCGCGCTCGACCTTCACCCCGAGCTCCTCGAGACCGATGCCCGCGCCGTTCGGACGCATGCCCACCGCGACGAGCACCATGTCCACGACGAGGGTCTCGCTCTTGCCGGCGACGTCGACGCGCACGGCGACCGAGCCGTCCTTCTGGTGCTCGAAGCCGCTCGCCTTGGCGTTCTTGAGGATCTTCGCGCCGTGCTTGACGTACGCGCGCTCGACGACGGCGGTGAGGTCGGCGTCGACGCCGGTCAGCAACTGGGGCAGCGCCTCGACCACGGTGAGCTCGCTGCCCATGCGCTGGTACGCGCCGCCGAGCTCCAGGCCGATGATGCCGCCGCCGATGACGAGGAGCCGCCGCGGGACCTCACGGATGCTCACGGCCTCCTTGGCCCCGATGATCTTCTTGCCGTCGAACTTGAAGCTGGGAATTTCGACGGTCGACGACCCGGTCGCGACGACGATGGCCTTGGTCGCCTCGATCACCTCGGTCCCGCCCTCGCGCGTCTTGACGGTGACGGTGCGCGGCCCGGTGACGCGCGCGTCTCCGTAGAGGAGCTCGACGCCGTTTCCGCGGAACAGGGTGCGGATGCCGCCGGTGAGCTTCTTGACGATGCCCTCTTTCCAGTCTTGGAGCTTGTTCGCGTCGATGCGCGGGTTGTCGACCAGCAGGCCGAAGCCGGCGCCGGCCTTCACCTTGTCGAAGGTGTGGCTCGTGGCGATGATCGCCTTGCTGGGGACGCACCCCCAGTTCAGGCACACGCCGCCGACCTCGTCCTTCTCGACGCAGAGGACTTTTTGCTTGAGCTGCGCCATGCGGATTGCGCAGACGTAGCCGCCGGGACCACCGCCTACGACGATTGCATCGAACGTCTTGTTGGCCATCGATTCGCTTTCACCCGCGTTCACTGAGGTCTAGGACGACGTAGGAGCTGGCTGCCTTCTTAGCAAGCTTTCGAGCTGCTCGCGCAAGTGCCACGGGAGCTCGGCGTACACGTCTTCGACGAGCGACGTCCGCGCCGGGGGGGGCATCGCCTCCACCTCGCTGATGGCAGCGGCAATCTCGGTCGAGAGCTCGCGGTCGAGCGTCGCGTCGCTCTCGCTCGTGACGAGGCCGAGGTGCACCAGGTGCTTGCGCAGGCGGTCGAGGGGATCTTTGCGCGCCCACTCGTCGACCTCGGACTGGGCGCGGTAGCGCGTGGGGTCGTCGCTCGTGGAGTGCGCGCCCATGCGGTACGTGAGCGCCTCGATGAACGTGGGGCCGGCGCCGGAGCGGGCGCGCTCGAGGGCGTCGGCGAGGATCTTGTAGACGGCGAGGACGTCGTTCCCGTCGACGCGCACGCCCGGCATGCCGTACGCGCGAGCCTTGACCGCGATGGTGCGCGACGCGGTCTGCTTCGAGGTGGGAACGCTGATGGACCAGTGATTGTTCTGGCAGACGAGGATGCAGGGAGCTCTCCAGACCGCGGCGAAGTTCATCGCCACGTGGAAGTCGGCCTGGCTCGTCGCGCCGTCACCGCAAAACGCGACCGCCACCGCGCCCGTCTTCTTCGCGCCCATGGCCCACGCGGCGCCGACGGCCTGCGTGAGCTGCGGCGCGATGCACGACGACCAGCTCACCTGGTTGACCGCGCGACCCGATTGGTGAGCGGGCATCTGCCGGCCCTTGAGCACGTCACCCGAGTTGGCGAACACCTGCGCGATGAAGGCGCGCAGCGGAAAGCCCCTCACGAGCATGACGGCTTGCTCCCGGAGCGCGGGGAAGACCCAGTCGCGCTCGGCGAGCGCGAGGCCCGTGGCGATGGGGACCGCCTCCTGTCCCTGCGCGGTGCCGTAGAAGCCGACACGTCCCTGGCGCTGCAGGAGAGTCATGCGCTCGTCGAGCAGGCGAACGCGCCGCATCTCGCGGTACGCACGCAGGAGCGTCTCGTCGGGCAGGAGCGGATCGGTCGCGGGGTCGGCGCTGCCGTCGTCGCGGAGAACGCGCGTCAGCGCGATGTCCGGGTCGTCGTCGCGCAGTTCGTCGGTGAGCATGAGCTCAATCGCGGGCGGTGCCGGCATCGTTGAACATCAGCTGGAGACGGCGCATCGGCAGCGCACCAATGCGGATAGGCAGGCTGCGCGAGGGCGCCTGGGTGGGCGTCGCGGGCGCCGGCGGCGGCGCCGACGAGGAGCCGTCTTCGACGCAGCCACCGCAGCCGGTGGCGCAAAGGCAGCACGCGAGGAGTGGCGCGAGTCGCACGGCATCCGTGCTTTAGGCCAGCTCGGGCGAGGTCGCAAATCACTCGCTGCCGGTGTCGCCCGACCAGACGCTCGCGTCGTCCACTCCGCTGGCGTCGCCCGCCTCGGCGGGGGCGGAGGCGTCGTACCCCATGGGAGGCGGCGAGCGCGGTGGCTGCCCGCAGAAGAGCGGCACGACCATGCGGTAGAATTGCGTGAAGTCGGTCACGAAGCACCCGGCCGCGCCCGGCCCGGCGTCGGCGAGCGGGCCTCTGCAAGCGGCGGCTGACTCGAGCGTCGTGCAGCCGGCGTCGTCGGCCTGCATGGCGCAGCTCTCGTACCCGCTCAGCGAAGGGGCGTCGGATACCGGGCAGTTGGCCTCGCACGAGGCGAGCTCGCATTCGGACACGCCCTGCACTGACTTGGCGCATGACAGGGCGCCGGGGTCTGTCAGCTCGACGCAGCCTGCCTGGTTGGCGGTGACGAAACCGCCGTGGTCGATGAGCGGCCCGTAGTGATCGGCGGTGTCGGGCGTGAGGATGCAGCCGGCACACGACGGGAACGCCTGCGAGAACTGGGCGCACAAGGCGGTAGACGCCTTGCTACCGAGGCACTGATCGAAGAAGAGCTGCGATGAGATCGTACAGCTTGTTGACGCAGGCGCCCTGCCAAGCCGCGGTCGAGGGGCGGTACGCGGTCGGCTGGAAGGTCGCGACCGAGCCCGGTTGGCAAGCGTCGGCGTCTCCGACCGAGCCGCTGCTGCTGAAGCCACCGCCGCCGCTGGAGCTGCCCCCGCTGCCTCCCGAGCTACCGCCCCCGGGTGACCAACCGCCATCGTCGCCGACCACGAGCACCGGCTCGACGGTGCAGCCTTGCCCAAGCGCCGTCGCGAAAAGCGCAGCGGCAAGCGGCGGGAGCACCCGTGCGGCAGGGAGGCGCGGCATCATAACGAAGCGAGTCGAAAGAGAAGACCCCTCCAGTATGCCACGCGGACCGCGCGCGCGCTCGCTGCCGTGGCCCGCGGCGGGCGCGCACCCAAGGGCCGCGCCCGCGCCGGGCTTCGTCCGCCCGGCGTCAACGTCGGGCTCACCTTCGGGCTACTGCGGCGGGTAGCAGTCCGGTCCCTTCAGCGTCGTGGCCACGCACGTGCTGTTACCCGGGCACTGCGCACCGCCCCCGGAGGCGCCGCCCTCGGAGACCCCGCCCTCGGAGACCCCGCCCTCAGAGACCCCACCGTCGTCGGTGCCTGCTCCGGCATCGGACAGCGTGCATGTCGCCTGGCAGGTACCGGCGGACCCTGCGGTCTCGCCGGCCAAGGTGAACGTGCCGGCGTCGCCGCTGAAGACGATCGAGGGGCCGAGGCCGTTGTCGCAGACGTATCCGGCGGGGCACGGGTTGTTCGTGTCACCGACGACGCACGCGTGGGTGCAGTACCCGGCGTTCGTCGCGCCGCTTTGCTGGAACTCGCAGTTGCAGAGCCCCGTGCTCTCCTGCGCCTTGGTGCAGGCCGTTCCGATCGAGCCGGCCCCGCCATCTTCGCCACGTGCGACCGGCGCGTTCGTGCAGAACCCGATGTCCTTCTGACACGAGTACGTGGTGCCGAGGGCCTTGCAGTCCGAGTCTTGCGTGCAGGAGCCCTGGCAGAAGCCATAGCCCGTCACGGCGCCCGCCTGGTCGAGGATGAACGTGAACGGAACGCACGTGTCCGGCGAGGGACAGCCGCTGGCGGCTGAGCCGTCGAGCTTGAAGGTGCACTTGGGAAGGCAGAGGCCCATCATCGACTGCGCCGGCGACGTGTTCGGAAGACAGATGCCGGGCGCAGAGGGGTCGTCCGGGCCGTCGCAGAAGTGAATGCCCATGCCCTGAGGGTCGCCCGGGGGCGCGGGATCGCAATTGCCTCCGCCGCCGGCGGAGATGGGCACGAGGCAGACGGGCTGCGGCCAGATCTGGACCGCGATGTTGGTGACCTTGAACGCGTACATGTTGCTGCAGTCGTTGCCGTTGCAGTCGGCGGCACTCGCACACGCCTTTCCGCTCGTGCCGGGGGCGCCCGAGGCGTCGCCGCTCGAGTCGTCGCCGCTCCCGGTGTCTACGGCCGTGGAGCCCTCCGGATGCGTGATCGTCAGGCCGTCCGGCCCAGCATCACTGGCTGGGCCGTTGCTGCTGCTGCTCGAACAGCCGTTGCTGGTGCTCGCCAGGGCACCCAGCACCGTGAACGCCATCGCCACGCCAACCAACTTCCGAAACGACATGACTGCCTCCAAATAGGAAGGAAACTCGGGCCGCGGGCGAGAGGCGCGCGGGAAAGGCCAAACCCTCGCAACGGGGGCGCAGGCTAACGAGTGCGTGTCAAGCCCGTCAACCCGACTCCGACGAGGAGTCGACCTGGCGCAAGATGGTCTTCTCCGGTTCGTCTTTTGGGGCCCCGGCCCCAAAAGGTGGGGCCGCCAGCGAGGGTTAGCGGTTGCTCGTGTGGGGGGCGTTCAGGGCAATCGCCTGGGCTACCAGCACGACCACCAGGAGCGCGACTTCGCTCTTGCCGGCTAGCTCGGCCACGTCGTGCAGGCGGGCGAGCTGCATTCCCGCGTCGCCGAGGCCCCGGATGGCGCCGCCGAGGTGAAGGGCGGCGATGCGGGGAGACACGACGGTCGCCTCGAAGACAGCGAGCCCGGCGGCCAGGGCGCTCGCGCCGGCTCGCACGCGGTCCACGGCCCCGAAGGGCACGCGGGCGAGCGCTCGCGTGGCCTCGCTGGCGAGCACGATGGCCGCGCAGGCCATGGCGACCACGTCGAAACGCAGGAAGACGACGGTCATCGCGTCGGCGCTCGCCGGCATCGGGACGAGGGAGAAGATGACGGGGGCCGCGATGGCACCGAGCGCGAGCAGCCCTCCGAGCCAGACGGCGACGGCGAGCAGGCTGAGGACGGCCGTCGCGCGGCGAAGCACCAGGTCGCGCGAAGCCGAAGGGGGCGTCATACGTACATCCTCACGCCGTGATGTGGATCGCGCGTCGCGAGCTCGAGGGCCGCGCGCTCGGAGCGCAGTGTCCTCGCGGGGCGACCGGCGATGCTCACCGTGATCTCGGCCCGTGCGAGCTTCGAGTTGAGGCAGACGCAATCGGCGCCGTCCGGCTGGCGGAAGAAGAGGCCGACGAAGTCTTCCGTGTCGGCCCACATCTCGCCCGCGAGCGCCACGCGCGGGCCGAGGGCGCGAAAGCTCCAGCGCCGCGGCGAGATGGACCCCGCATTGCGCGCGAGCGAGGCGAAGCCGTTCATCGGGTAGTGCTCGGTGCCGAGGCGCAGCGACAGCGAGGTCACCGGCGGGACGAGGAGTCCCGGGCGCACGGTAAAGCCCTCGAGGACGACGTCGTCGTCGGCTCCGTCCCACGCGTTGCAGTGCCCCCAGGCGTAGGGCTCGGAGTGAGCGTGGCCCCAGGTGTGACCGACCATGCCGGGCCACCCGTCGAGAGCCCACGTCTCTCCTTGCACGGTCGCAGCCCCGCGCACGCGGATGTTCGGCATGGACGAAACGAGCTTCTGGACCGGGAACGCCGGCGCGTACATCCAGCGCGCCGGCAGGTGAACGATGGGCCGGTCCCGCGATTCGATTTGGAGATCGTAGTCGATCGATCGCCCGCCGCTCTCGACGCGACCGGAGGCGCCCCGGGGCGAGAGGCGACAGCCGTCGACGTCGGCGCCGATGTCCTGGCTGTCGAACGATGCACGCTCGAACGGAATGGTCGTCTTCGTGGCGACGTGTCCGGCGGCGCTGCCGAAGGCGACGGCCCAGGTCTCGGCAAGCGCGCGATTGGGCGCGTGATCGCCCGCCCAGATGGTCCACCTCAGCCAGAGCGCGCGGCGTGCGTTCGGGTCGTTCGCCTTGAGAAACCAGCTCTCGATGTGTCCGTGGCGCGAAGAGCGCGTGCGGGCCGCGTCGTAGCGAACGCCCCCCCACGCCGGGTCGACCGCATGGGCGCCGGAGGCGGGGACCCTGGAGACCGCCGCTCCGGGGGGACGGTCAGCCTGCGGCGAGGCGGACGAGCGCTTCGCGGACCAGCGCGGCATCGACGGATTCTCCCGGTTGGTGTGCGCGGAGCAGACTCTCGAGAGCCGCGCGCGCTTCCTGCAGGCGCGCGCGCCCGGCGGCGACGACGGCCGCCTCGCGGGTCTCGCGTCGCCAGGAGCGCAGCTCGTCGAGGATCTCGGTGCGGGCGCGAGGATGCCCCATGCGGGCGAGCGCGATGCGCGCGTGCCAAGAGCAGCTCGCGCCGTCGCCGGCTCCCCAGGAGAAGAAGACGCGCAGCATGCGGCGGCGGCCCCACGCACGGCGTTCCAGGTGAGTCACGGCGTCGCGGAAATCGAGCTCCCCGGCGAGCTCGATGCACGCCTGCTCGTCTTCCAGCTCCGGAGTCTGGCGGCGTTCGGCGACGACGTCCAACGTGATGGCGCGACCGGTCGGCTTTCCGAGGCGCGCGAGGTACAGCCCGGCCACGACGGCGACGGCTTCGTCGGGACCGTCGGCCAGCTCTTCGGCGCGCGCCACGAGGCGGGGGTTCGCCAGGGGGTGAGCTTGCCCGCGGTAGGCTTCGTGAACGGCGGCTTCGCTTGCAGCAACCTGCTCCTCGGCGATGCGCATCGCGATGTACCGGATCGCGGAGTCTTCGTCGTCGAGGGCCCGTGACAGGGCGGCGGCGACGGCGGCGGGATCGTCCTTGGCCACGCGGGCAAACGCGATGACAGCCTGGTAACGGACCTCGGGACGGCTGTCGCGGAGCGCACGCTCCAGACGCTGGGTAGCTCGCGCGTCACCGATTTCGCCCAGGGCCGAGAGGGCCATCTGCCGGACGTGCGCGTCTTCGTCCTCGACGGCGACGAGCACCGTGGGCAGAGCCTCGTGCGCGGTCAGGTCGGCCAGGCCGACGGCAGCCTCGGATCGTACGCCGGGTGCCTCGTCCGTCTTGAGGGCGCGTTCGAGATGGGGAATGGCCCGGGTGCGCGTTTCGTCGCTGCCGAGCGCGTGGCGCACGACGTCGCGAATGGCCGAGGCGCGCGTCGATGCCTTCTCCGACGTGAGATCTCGGAAGCTCGCGTCGACGTTTCGCGGCAAAGGCGCGGGGAGAAACACCGGCAGCGTGCTTAGCACGCTCCTCCGCCGCTCACCTGCGCGCGGCGCCGCTCGCGCTGCTTGCTACGCGGCCCGCGACGAGCATCGCGGCGCTCGTCGCCGCCACGGCGAGCGAACCGACGAGGAGCACGTGCGGCGCACGAAGCATCGCGGCGACGCCCTGATCGAGCACCGCGCCGAGCGACACCCCCCCCCGCGGCCCCATCCCCACGAAGCCGAGCGCCGCCTCGCTGACGACGACGGAGGCTGCCGTCGACCCGAGCTGCACCGCGACGATGGCGAGCAGATTCGGCACGACGTGACGCCCGATTACGGCCGCACGGCCGAGCCCCAGCGCGACGGCAGCCTCCACGAAAGCGGCGCCGCGCAGCACGCGCGTCTGGGCGAGCGCCAGGCGCGCGAAGGGCGCCCACGCGGTGAGCACGAAGACGGCGCCGATGTGCACGCGGGACGGGGCGCGCACCGCGCTGAGGACGGCCATGGCGAGAATGAAGCTCGGGAAAGCTTGCACCAGGTCGCACGCACGCTCGACCGCCCGCTCCAGCCGACCGCGTGCCAGCGCGGCGGCCGCGCCGAGCGGGGTGCCGATGGCGAAACCGACGAGCGCCACCGAGACCGCCAGCACCACGACGCGCAGCTCGGCCGAAGCCACGAGCGGTGTCGAGATCGACCCCCGCCTCGCCGCATCCGAGCGGGCGGGAGCCCGACGGAGAGCACCAGGCGCGCGCGGGATCCAGACGCCCCGGCGCGTCACCCGCGACCGCCAATCCGGCGGCGGCCGCGAGGACCAGAACGCCCAGCGGGAGCAAGTCGAGCCACTGCCGTCCAGGGGGGCGTCGCCCACGAACGGCGCGCTTCACGGCGAGCTCCGCGCGCGGGGGTCGACGGCCACGTGGACCGCCGTGCCGAGCGCCTGCGCGACGACGAAGAGCAGCCCGGCTGCGACCACAGCGCCCTCGAGGACGGGCAGGTCGCGCGTCGCGTACGCCTCGAGGATGAGCGTGCCCAGGCCCGCGCGTTCGAACATGCGTTCCAGCACTACGGCGCCGCCGAGCAGCGCGCCCAGCTGCGCCGCGACCACGGTCACCACCGGTCCGAGGACGACCGGAAGCGCGTGCAGGACGTACACCCGCGCAGGGGCCGCCCCCTTGGCCTTGGCTACGGCCAGAAACGGCGCGTGCTCGATTTCGCGCAACGCGGCGCGACCGATGCGGCCGACGTGGGCAGCGAGCGGCACGGCCAGGAGCGTGCTCGCGAAGAGCAGCCCAGCGACGCCCGCGTCGGGGTCCCCCGGCAACGGCACGAGGCGAGCGCGGGCGGCCAGGCACCACGTGACGACCGGTGCAAACGCGACGAGGGGCGCGGCCGCTGCGGCGACGAGGGCGCGCTCCACGCCGGCGCGTCCCCGCGCAGCCAGCCACGGCCCACTGGCCAGAAGCGCGGCGCCCACGCCGAGCGCAGAGCCCATGGCGACCGACGCGGCCGCGAGCCGCGCGGTAGGCGCGAGCGCGCCCGTGACGAGGTCCATGGCCGCGGTGCCCGGACGGCGAAACGATTCCCCCAGATCGAGCGTGGCGAGGCCACGCAGGAAACGACCGTATTGGGCGAGCAAAGGCTCATCCAGATGCAGTCGCGACCGGACACGTGAGAGCTCCTGCGCGCTCGCCTCGTCGCCGAGCACCAGACGCGCCGGGTCGCCGGGCAGAAGGCGCAGCGCGAAGAAGACGAGCGAAGCCAACGCAGCGACGACGAACAGCGCTTCGACGGCGCGAGCCGCCAGCACGCCCGCTACGCGCGCGCCGGCCGCCCCCCGACGGGATCGGCGCCCGGGCCGCGCCGAACGCATCGACTGCGGCACCAGCTCAGCCGCCACCCGCGTCGGCCGCATCCGCGCCGTCGGTCAGTGTCGCATCTTCGGAAGCGTCGCCGGCCGCGTCTTCGCCGCTCTCGGCGCCGGCGTCGGCCGACGCGTCCGGCGAGGGACCCGTCGCGTCGGCCCCATCCGCCGCGTCGGCGGCGGCGTCCCCTCCCCCCTCGGTAGCCGGGGTTCCCGAGTCGAAGGCCGGGAGGGTTCCGGCGTCGGGCGCGGTGCCCCCAGGGCACACGGCCGGCACACCGGGCTGGCTTGCGTTGACCGGGTCGGGCGGGATGGCGCAAACCTTCGACTGGTTGCTGTCGAGGATGATGGCCGAGACGCCCGCGCCGCCGAAGTCCTGCACGCCGAGACACTGGTACCCGTTGTCTTGGCGGCAGTCGGAGTCCTGTCCGCACTTCTTCATGCAGAAGCTGCGGCCACTGCGCGAGGGCGAAGCGTAGTCGTCGTAGGGGCAGCCTGGAACACTGGCCTGAAACTCGATGCAGGTTGCGTTGTCGGGACAGGTGTTGGGACCGCAGTTGAAGACGGTGCAGTACCCCCCCGACTGCGAGTTGTCGCACTGCCGCGAGTTGTCTATCGAGCAGTCGGTGTTGAGATTGCACGAATTGCCGATGTGAGGGGTACATGCGGCGGCGCCGAAGCCGAGCAAGGCGGCCAGGCCCGGCAGGGCAGTCCAGGTGCGCGAAGCAAACCAGCGGACCGCGCGGGCCATCAGGGGAGCACCGTTCATGTGCGGCCGGACCGTAGCGTCGCCTGGTCCCCTCGCGCAAGGAGCGGCGGCAATCCGCGGCCGGCGCCGGCGATTGGCGCGCGAGCTGCGAAGAGCGAGCGGGGAAGAGCGAGCGGAGAAGAAGGCCAGCGAACGCCCCATCCGTTTGACATCGCGCGCACTGCTTCCTACGTTGCAAACCTCCCCCGAGCGGGGAGCGCAAAGGTCACCGAATCGCCATGTCCACGTACATCACGTCCGACTGCATCAACTGCGGCGCTTGCGAGCCGGAGTGCCCCAACGAAGCAATCAGCGAAGGCGATGAGATCTACGTCATCGACCCCGAGCTTTGCACCGAGTGCGTGGGCTTCTACGATCACGAGGCGTGTCAGGCGGTCTGCCCCGTCGAGTGCTGCCTGCCCAACCCCGACCACCGCGAGGAAGAAGCCGGCCTGCTCGAGCGGGCCATTCGCCTCCACCCCGACGACGAGGAGCTCAAGAAGCGCGTCGGCACCGGGTCGTTCCCGTCGCGCTTCCGGAAATGACCTTCGCGCGCTGGCGCGCGTCCTCGAGCAGTCAGCGGGCTGAGACGACCCGCGCGTCGGTTTCGGTGCCGCTGCCGGCCCTCGCGCTCCTGGGGTACGCGAGCGGCTGCGGCGGCGGCCTGCCGCTCCTGCATCCGGCGGCTACCCTGCCGGCCGGTGAGGTGCGCGCGGCGGCCGGGTTCAGCGGTAACGTCGCCACGGGGAGTTTCGCCGACGCCTTGAAGGGGGCTCAGAACGAGGCATCGGCGATCTCCGGCGCTCCGGGGCCCCTGACGACGGACGAGACGTACGCAAAGGGCGCCCTCGTCGCGGCCTCGGTCGCGCCCGGCCTCGCCCCGCTCGTCGGCGCGCGTATCGGCATCGGTAGCCACTTCGAGGGTGGCCTCATGTACACGGGACGTGGGATGCGCGCCGACGTGAGACGCTCGTTCGAATCTCACCGACCACACCGCGCTCTCCATCGGCGCGGGCGGGTCGGCCGCGCTCTATGGCCAACAGGACGGCAGCGCACTGCCCGACGTCGACCTCGGGCAGCTCCACGGCTGGGGCGCCGACATTCCGGTCCTCATCGGGTACGCCAGCGACGCCGACCTCTACAACCTCTGGGTCGGGGCTCGGGGTGGATGGGAGCACATCGATATCAGCGAGGTCCGAAGCGAGCCCAAGGCAGTCACGTTCGGGCAGCCTCCGGTCGCCCTGTCGGCCTCGCGTGTGTGGGGCGGCGGTCTCGTGGGCATCGCCGTCGGCTTCCGCCACGTGCACGTCGCCATGGAATTGGACGTCTGTTACGCGAACGTCACCGGTGACTACAACGGCACGCATGCCCAAATCGGCGGGCTCACGCTCGCGCCTGCAACCGCCTTGTGGTGGCATTTCTAGTCCGGAGCGGACTGCACGAGACAACGTCCGACGCTCGAGCCGATGCCGGAGCACAACCGTCTCGCCGCGCAGCTGAGGCGTAGCGGAATCGCGCAGGCGTCCGCTTGCGCGACGTGCCCTTTCGGTACACTCTCGGCCAACTCGAAGACACGCAGGGCAAGACGGCCCGCGAGCGAACGCAGAAATCGAACGCGGCAAACAAACGCGCAAAGCAAATGCGCCAAGCAAAACGCGCCAGCAAACACGACGGGGTGGGAGACATGATGAGCCTGAACGCGGGGGGCGGCCGCTCCCCGCTCGTACTCTTGGTTGACCCGGTCGTGACGTCACGGCATTGGATGTGGCGTTCGCTGAGTCGCGCGTTCGGCGTGCTCGAGGCCCGCGATGCGCGCGGCGCACGCGAATGGATCGCGGGGCGGCCGGACATTGACGCGCTCGTCGTCGAGGACGAGCTTCCTGACGAGCGCGGACTCGATCTGGTGCGGGCGCTCGCGTTCGACTGCAATCCCATCGCGTCGCGGACCATCGTCTTGGCGCGGCCGAGCGCCGAGTGGACGCGGATCGCGCACGCGGGCGCGACGCTCGTGGAGCGGGGGGACCTTCGCGCCGTGCTCGCCAAGCTGGCAAGCTGGTTTCTCCCGCCGAACGCCGGCCTGGCGCGCGCGCTTCTTCGGGAAACGGGCCGCGGCCGGTCGTTGTCCTAGACGGCCCCGCAGGCCAGGCCCGAGCGTCGCGCAGTCCCGAGGGACGCGAGTCGACAGCTCAGTTCGCCGGCTCTGCGGTCCGTTTGACCATTTCCGAGTCTTCGAGCGCCTCTTCCAGCGCACCGATAACGTCGCTTGCGGTCACCGCGTAGCCGTGATCACGCAGCCGCTCCGCACACTGATCGGCGGCCATCTTCACGGCGCGGCGTAGGTCGAAGTCGACCACTTCGACAGAGACGTCGACCTCGGTCAGCTCTATCGACACTTGATAGCCGCCGGTAATCGGGTCCGAAGCAAGCCGAAGCTTGAGGTGGAACGATTGCGCGTCGTCGTCGGGGCCGAGAGCTGCGATGACCATATGTCGAAAGCTGCACGGTCGATGCCACGACCACCACGGGCTCAGGCGCACGCGGGTGCCTCAAATACGGGGTATGCGCGAGCCTGGCTTGGATTGCCTGTGGAATTGGGCTCTCCGATGGCTCACGATGAGAGAACTCTGCGCGACTGCACCGAGGACTTCGAAAAGGCGCTCCTTTACGAGCAGCTCGAGCACGCGAGCGCGGAGCTCGAGCAGAGGGTGCAAACCGCCACGGCGGAGCTCGACCCACACTTTTTGCTGCCTGCGCCATCTTCGCGTACGACGGGACCTCGAAATCGGGCTTCCCACCTTGAACAGCGACCGCGCGAAGGTAAAGCAGATCCCGTGACCCTCGTGTCGAACGCCCTCAAGTTCACACCGTCCGGCTCGGCGACGGTCTCGGCCACGTGCAAGCCGCGACTCCGCGCGAGCCGTGAGCATCCTGCCGACGAACCGGAGGCGAACATGAAAAGCGAGGCGAACACCAGCGATCCGCCGGCGGTGCCGCGCAAGATTCTCATCGTCGACGACTTCGAAGACAACCGGGCGATGTATGCCGAATACCTCCGTTACTCCGGCTTCGACGTCGTCGAGGCCTCGAACGGCGCGGAGGCCATCGCGCTCGCAATCGCGACGAAGCCCGACGCCGTGATCATGGACCTCTCGCTGCCCGTGCTCGACGGCTGGGAGGCGACGCGAAGGCTCAAGGCCGACGCGAGGACCTGCCACATTCCGGTCGTGGCCTTGACTGGCCATGCCCTGGAGGGGCATTCGCAGGGAGCGCGCGAGGCAGGCTGCGACTGCTTCCTGGCGAAGCCGTGTTTGCCGGAGACGCTGCTCAGCGCCGTGAAGGAGCTTCTGGCGCGAGACCCCGAGTCGCCGCGCGGGTCGGCGCGGACGAAGGCGACCAGGCGGGCCGACAGCGGTCCCTAGGAGTGCGCGTCGCGAATTCTGCGCCGCCGGGAGTAGCTTCCAAGTAGCCGAATCGCAATCGCTGCCTTACAAGGTGCGTTGTGATCGTCGTCCGGGGCCTTCGCAAGCACTACCAGGTGCATGAACGTCCCCCCGGAATCGCCGCGGCCTTTCGTTCGGTCTTCCGACGGAAGTACAAGACAGTTGCCGCCGTCGACGGGATCGATTTCACCATCGCATCGGGCGAACGCGTCGGCTTCCTCGGGCCGAACGGCGCGGGAAAGACGACGACCCTCAAAGTGCTCGCCGGGCTGCTGCACCCGACGAGCGGTGAAGTGAAGGTCGACGGCTTACGAGCCGCGGCGACGCGACGACGCATTCCTCAAGAGCATCATGCTCGTGCTCGGGCAGAAGCAGCAGCTCATGTGGGATCTGCCGCCGAGCGAGACTTTCGAGCTCAATCGCGCGGTGTACGACGTACCGCGGGCGCAGTTCGTCGACACGATGCGGGAGCTCTCGGACCTCCTCGAGCTCGGGGAGCTGGTGAGGAAGCCCACGCGAACGCTCTCGATGGGCGAACGGATGAAGTGCGAGCTCGCCGCCGCGCTGGTCCACAGGCCGAGGGTTCTCTTCCTCGACGAGCCGACGATCGGACTCGACGTGTCGATGCAGGCGACCGTTCGCGAGTTCGTCAAGAGTTACAACGAAAAATACGGCGCCACCCTCATCCTGACGAGCCATTACATGGAGGACGTCGCGCGCCTGTGCCCGCGCGTCATCGTGATCGACAAGGGAAAGCTCGTGTACGACGGAACGCTCGACGAGCTGGTGACTCGCATCCGGCCCGACAAGCGCATCGTGCTGCGCCTCGCGCGCCCCATCGACAGGCGCGACCTCGCCGCATTCGGTCGAATCGTCCGCCACAGCGCGGGCGAGAGCGTCCTCGACGTGCACAAGGACGCAGTCAACCGCGTCGTCAGCGAGGCCCTCGCGCACCTCCCCGTGAGCGACCTTACGGTCGAGAATCCACCGCTCGAGGAGGTGATGAGCGAGCTGTTCGCGCGCGGACGCGCCGCGGCCATGCCCGCGGACGATTCGCGATCCACGAACGGGCTGCGCGCCCGGGAGGGGCCCACTCCGTGAGCCTGCGATCCACGGCGCGGGCGCTTCCCCACGCTGCTGCGCGTCGGCTTCGCCGACGCCGTCGCTTATCGCGCGGAGATGCTCGTCTGGGTCCTCGCGACGACGATGCCGCTCGTCATGCTCGCGCTGTGGACGACGGTCGCCGGGGATGCGCCGATCGGGCGGTACGGGCGACCCGAGTTCACGGCGTACTTTCTCGCGACGTTCATCGTACGGCAGATCACGGGCTCGTGGGCCTTTTACGAGATCGCGTTCGAGGTGAGGAACGGAACGCTCGCGATGCGCTTGCTCAGGCCCGTTCATCCGCTCCTCGCGTACGCGGCCGACGGCATCGCTGCGATGCCGATGCGCTTCGCGGTCTCCATCCCGGTCGCGATCGCCGTGTTCGCGCTGGTCGGGCGGGCTGCGATGACCCACGACCCCGCTATGTGGACGATGTGGGTCATCTCGGTCGCGGGCGCGTGGATGATCACGCTCCTCGTAAACCTCGTCATCGGCTGCATGTCGTTTTTCGTCGAGAGCAGCATGAAGCTCATGGATGCGTGGCTGGTCTTCTACTTCGTCCTGAGCGGGTACCTCATACCGATCGATCTCTTTCACGGCGCGCTGCGCGTGCTCGTCGACTGGCTACCCTTTCGATACCAGATCGGACTCCCCGTGGAGCTCATGACGGGCGCTTACGATCACGATCACTGGAAGGCTGCGGGTCTCGTAGCGATGCAGTGGGCGTGGGTAGCCTTCGGACTCGGCGCGACGGCGTTGGTTTGGCGGCGCGGCCTTCGACAGTTCGCCGCGTACGGCGGGTGAGCGCACATGCGCTACCTGCGGCTCCTGTCGATGCAGATTCGCGCCTCTCTCTTGCTGTCGATGCAGTATAGGCTCGAGTTTCTGCTCGACGGTTTCGTCGAGGTCTTCTGGATGGCGACCGCCATCGTGCCCCTCTTCGTCGTGTATGGCCTGCGCCCGGAAATCGCGGGCTGGAGGTTCGGCGAGGCATTGATCGTGATGGGTTGGTTCACGTTCCTTCAGGGTGTGCTCGAAGGAGCCATCAATCCGAGCCTCGTCACGGTGGTCGATCACATCCGGAAGGGCACGCTCGATCTCTTGCTCATCAAGCCTGCCGATGCCCAGTTTCTCGTGTCGACGGCCCGCTTTCAGCCCTGGCGCGCCGTGAACGTGGTGACCGCCGTCGTCGTGTTCGCCTGGGGCTTTCACCTGCTCGGTCGCCAGCCGGGCGCCGCCGCGGTCGGGATCGCCGCCGTGACGGCTCTCGCGGCCATCGCCGTCCTCTATTCGCTATGGATGCTCACGGTAAGCGCGGCCTTTTATCTCGTTCGCATCGACAACCTGACGCAGCTCTTCAACGCTGTCTTCGACGCAGCGCGCTGGCCGATCCAGGTCTTTCACGGCTTCGTCCGGGCCATCTTCACGTTCGTCATCCCCCTCGCGCTGATGACGACCTACCCGGCCGAGGCGCTGCTCGGCCGCCTCTCGGTCCTGAAACTAGCCGCGTGCGTAGGCGCGGCCGCCCTGGCCCTTGCGCTGGCGCGCGTCGTGTGGCGAGCTTCCATCGCGCGGTACACGAGCGCAGGCGGGTGAAGGCTTCACCAGCGCTGGCGCGTCAAGAAGCTGAGCACGCCCACGAACAGGGCCGACCCCACGATGGACCAAAGCACCGGAAACGACTCGCGGCCGACGTGCCACACGATCATCTCGGGCAGGTGGAGATGCCGGGATATCCAGGCGCCCAAAACCGCGCCGATGAATCCGAGCGCGATCGACCCGAGGCAGCCCACGTGACCGTGGCCCGCAAGCACGCTCCCGATCGAGCCGCAAAGGCCGGCGATGAGGAGCAGGACGATCACCCCGTAAACGGTCATGGTGACCATGGACCATAGAGACAGACGCCCGCCGCGCCAAGAGAGAGCGCCGCAGCGCTCCCAGAAGAGCGCCACTCCAGCGGGCATCGAGCCCGTCGAGGTCGTACAGGGACTTCGCGCGGGGCTGGCCGTTCTCGCTCGCAGAAGAGACGACGTCATTCGCGTCGCCTTCGCGCGGACGGTCCGGGGCGAGCTCGCTGACGCCATGCGCGCGGAGGAGACGCGCCGCATTCGCTGGGACGAAGTGGGCGAGCCAGAGCTCCAGCGCCTCGGCGATTCGAGTCACAACGAGGGGCTCTGCGTCGTCGCGCGCCCTCGAAAGTGGCTCCCCGCGCACGACCTCGGCGAGACTCTGGCGCGCGCGCGCGGCGTCGCCGTTGCCCTGGACCGCGTGCGCAACCCGTACAATGTCGGCGCCATCCTTCGAAGCGCCGCGTTCTTCGGTCTCGATGCGGCCCTCCTCGGGGCACCGTCGCCGCATCCGGGCCTGCCCCCCACGGCGGTGCGCGTCGCGGAGGGCGGCGCGGAGCAGCTGGCTCTGTCGCGCACCACCGACCTGGCCGACACGCTCGCGCGCCTGCGCGCGCGGGGGGCACGCGTGTTCGGCGCAGACGCGCGAGCGCCGACATCGGCGTTCGAGTGCTCCTTCGGGCGGCCGGCCATCCTCGTCGTGGGCAACGAGCGCGAGGGCCTGGGCGAACGCGTCCGCGCCCAGTGCGATGCCCTGGTGCGAATCCCGGGGAGCGGCGCGGTGGAGTCGCTCAACGTCGCGGTGGCCGCCGGGGTCCTCCTGGGCCAGATGGCGCGCGGGAGCTAGTCCGCATCCCCGAGCGCCGCAGGGGCGGGGGAGCGGACTGCATCGGCAGCTAGTTGCAGACGTTCGTCGCCGCCTTGCACGTCGTCGCGCAGAACCCGCCTGCGCAGCAGGGCTGACCGCTCCCTCCGCACGCGACACAGCTCGCCCCGGCGTTGTCACACACGAAAGGAGCCCCGCAGTACAGACCGCCGCTCGCTCCCACGCAGCAGGGCTGACCGGGTCCGCCGCACGCGACGCACGCGCCCCCGGCGCATTGCGTGTACGGGGCGGTGCAGCCGACCTTTCCGCCGCAGCACGCCTGACCCAGCTTGCCGCATGTACCGTCGCCGCATCCTCCCGCGTTGCAGACGCCCTGCCCTGCCGAACAGCGCGCCCCGCCGCTCACGCACTGGTTCGCGTTTCCGTCGCAGCAGCCGCCGCCGGCACACCACCGGTTGTCGCAGCACGCCTGCCCGGAGCCGCCACAAGTTCGGCAGTTTCCGTTCGAGCTGCACGCGCGGCCGGAGGCCGTACAGAAGTCGCCCGCCGAGCCGTGGCCCGTCGGGTTGCCGTTGCAGCACACTTGACCGCCGGCGCCCCCGCACGTGCCAATCGCCCCGCCCTTGCAGCTCCCGTCGTTGCACGTACCCAGGACAAAAGCATTGCCGCATGCGCTTCCGTTGGCGACGCACGTATCGTTCGCGCAACAGGCGCCCGGCGAATTGCACGTCGCGTTCTGACAGCACGGTTGGCCGATTCCCCCGCACGCGGCGACCGCGCCGTTTCGGCATACGTTCCCCTGAGCGCTCTCTCCCGTGCCTTCGCACGCGCTGCCCGCGCAGCAACCTCCGGCGGTGCACGCATTGGAGGCGCAGCAGACCTGGTTTATCCCGCCGCACGCAACGCACGCTCCACCGGAGCACAGACTCCCCGCCCCACAAGCGTTGCCCGCGCAGCACGGCTGCCCGATGCCACCGCAAGCGAGGCACACGCCGCCGCCACACACCTCGCCAGCGCTGCACATGCTGCCCGCGCAGCAGGTTTGGCCTGCGCCGCCGCACGCGACGCAAACGCCGCCGCTGCAGGCCTGCCCCGCCGAGCACGTACTGCCTGCGCAGCACTGCTGGCCCGCGCCGCCGCAAGCCAGGACGCAGCTTCCGCCCGAGCAGGAGTTGCCGGCGTTGCATGCGTTGCCCGCGCAGCACCCTTGACCGACGCCCCCGCACGGAGACGCGCACGTCCCGCCGGCGCAGGTCCCCACGCCGGTGCACTGGTCCCCGGCGCAGCACGCCTCACCGGAGCCACCACACGCGACGCACGTCCCGGAGGTGCACGTCATGGCCGCGCCGCAGGCACCCCCCGCACAGCAGGCCTCGCCCGCGGCCCCGCACGCGGCGCACGTTCCCGAGGCGCAGATCGCAGTCGGGGTGCAAGCGCTGCCCGCGCAACACGGCTCGCCCGGCGCTCCACACGCGGCGCAGGTGCCCGCTCCCGTCCCCGTGCACATCGCGCTGGGCGTGCACGAGCCTCCGGCGCAGCAGGGCTGTCCGACCCCACCGCACGCTTGACACGTTCCTCCGACACACGCCCCTGCGGTGCAGCTGCCCGCGCAGCATGGATTGCCGAGCGTGCCGCAGGCCGCGGAGTCCCGATTGGCGTCGGCGGCCGAGTCGGCGCTGCCCTCCGGCGTGGAATCCTGCCGACTGGCGTCCGGGATGACGTCGCTCGCGAGCGAGCTGTCGTCAGCCGCATCCCCCGAAGCGTCGCCGCCCGGGGCGACGTACGGACGGTCGAACGCGGAGAAGTCCTGCGTGCAACCCGCGAGCGAGACGGCCGCCGCGACGCAAAACCACGCAACGCGCTGCGCCAGCGAAGTGCTCGTCATCTGCTCTGTGGCCCCCTGTGGACTCAGGCTGTCCAGCCAGCAGATACGGACAAAATGCGGACTTACCTTAGGCCGCCAACCGCTCGAGCGGGTTCGATGTCGGATGCGTTTCTTCCGCTTCGTGGCGGGTGGGCGGCTTCGGTCGGGCGCGCGTGCGGACTCCGGCGCTCGGAGACCGACTGTCGGTCGGAGACGTCTTCGACCTCGGATGCTGGGCGGAACCGGTTTGGCGTCAAACCCCAGAACGCGTCGGTGGCTCGTCTCGAGGCGGGGCGAGAATAGGGGCGCATGGTGCTTCCCTCCTTCGTCGATGACGATGGCACCGTCGCGTGTTCCTCCGATTTGCCGCGACGTTTCGTTTTCGTTACCTGGCGGGCGGGCTCAGCCGAGCTGCCCCTCACGCATCCATTCGCCGAATCGTTCGCCGATCATGAGCGTAGTCAGGTTCGTGTGCGCGCTCGGGATTGTCGGCATGAGGCTCGCGTCGCCGACGCACAGTCCTTCGACGCCACGCACGCGCCCCCGCCCGTCCGTCGCCGCCCGCCCTGGCGGCGCGTCGTCCGAGCCCATGGGGACGGTGCCACACGGATGGTAGCTCGAGTCGCAAATGCGCCCGATCCACGTCTCCAACCGCGCCTTGCTCGCGACCACCCTCGCCGGAGGCCAGAAGAACGAGGCCATGCCGCGCATGGCGGGCGTTTGCGCGAGCTCGGCGCAGAGTTGCATGGCCTCGACGGCGCGCGCGCGATCGCTGGCGTGGAGGAGAAGTCTCGACTCGATGCGAGGCCGGGCACGCGCGTTCGCCGACGTGAACTCGATCGTTCCCTCGCCGTACGATTTGCCCACGCTGCACATCAAGTTAACGAGCGGTAATGTCGCCCAGGGGACGGGGACCCCCGAGCCGGGCTGCACGATCATGTCGTTTGCCAGGGTGCTGCCCGCTGACTTGTACCGAAGCACGGTCTCGATGAACGGCCGCCCGGGCGTGTGCACGGGGACCCTGGGTCGCAAGAAGATCGCCGTGCCCGGATGATCGAGCAGGCGAGCCGCGACGGCCGGCACTTCGGCGACGAGATCCACCCCGAGCCGCTGCACCTGGGCGCGGGGCCCGATCCCCGAGCGAAGCAAGATGCCCGGCGTAGACGTCGCTCCTGCGCAGAGGATTACGAGACTGCTCGTGATCGCGTGAACGCGCCCGTGGGTCTCGGCCTCCACGCCGACCACGCGCCGATTCCGGAAGAGCACGCGTCGCACGAGCGTGTTCGGGGCGATACGCAAGTTGGGCCGCCGCCGCACCGATGGGACGAGGTAGCACCGCGCGGCGCTCATGCGCACGCCAGCCACGAGGTTCATGGCATGCGGGCCGTAGCCCGTGGTCGTCGGGTCGTTCGAGTCCGCGCTGCGTGGCAGGCCCTGGGATTGGCATGCTTCGAGGAAGGCCGCCTGCCACGGCGAAAGCTCGCTCGCGTCGGACCGGCGCAGCGGGATGGGACCCGACTGCGAGTGCCACCGGCCGCGCATGTCGAGGTCGTTCTCGAGTCTCTTGAATGCCGGGAGGCACTGTTCGAAGCTCCAGTCCCGGAGGCCTAGCGACGCCCACTCGTCGTAATCGTGCGGCTGCCCGCGGAGTGCGATGCACGTGTTGACCGCGGAGGACCCGCCGACCACCCGCCCGCGCGGAAACCAGACGGGGATAGGCCACTCGGGACGCGGTCGGTGCACGAGACCCCAGTCGTGACGGGTCATCGAGTTGCGCGTGCCGTCACGCAGGTCGTCGGGGAGTCCGTCCGGGTCGGGATAGTCGGGGCCCGCTTCGAGGAGCAGGACGTCGCGGTCGCTTCGCTCGCTCGCCCGCGCCGCGATCACCGCGCCGGCGGAGCCCGCGCCCACCACGATGCTGTCGGCGTGCATGCGGGGGGTCGCACGCCCGAGCCCCTAAGTGAGCGGCGCAATACCACCGAAGGCACTGCACATCCGGTCAGAACGAGACTCCGTTGAGGCGCGTGCGGGAGCGTCCGTTTCGGTACAGTTACGCGGCCTGTACGAACGGACGAAAGAAGAACGAAAGGGTAACCCCATGTCGAGGCGTCGCTCGCACCCCCCGCGCGCTCGGAAAGGTCGCAACGCAGACTCCGAGGCGCCGCCGCAGCACGATTCCGGGGTCATTCTGAGTCAGCCTGACCCGGTTTCCGAGATCGTGCGTGGGGCGGCGCCCGCTTCGTCTGACGACGAGATGGCGGCGCTCGACGCGGGATGGGACGAGATCGCGTCCTGAAGGACGCGCCCGGTCAGAGACCCGCCGTCGAAATCGGGCCTGTCTCCACGGCTTCGAAATCGTTTCCCGTGACCTGGGAAATGGCCTGAACGACGCCATCCATGAGCGGCGCCCACCCGTCGTCGCTGTCGCCCGAGACGAACCAGTCGCTCCCGTTGTCGGCGAGGATGAGCCCGTACTGCTGCATCGCGAGCAGGATGACCTTTCCTGGCCCGGTGAACGGCGACAGATTGAAGCTCGACTTGAGCCGCAGCCGTAAGCCCATGGGGGGCAGCGACGCGTCGGCTTTGCCGGCGGCGTGCGTGGCCGGGTGGATGTATCCCTGTTGCGTCTTCGACAGCGTGAAGCGCAGCGCGTGCTGGATGGAGCCGGCCTGCACCTCCGCCACTCGCACGAGCCCCGGCAAGATGGGTAGACCTGCCGCGTCGGCCGAGGTCCAGCCGTCGGGCCGCAGAGAGTTCGAGCCCAGGTCGAACTTCGCTCCCGAGCCGCAGGTCCACCCCGGGCCAACGTACTTGCTGGACCACGTTTCGAAGAGCGTGCACGTCCCCGTGTCGATGACCAGAACGTGCATGTCGCTGCCCGAGTTTGCGCCCCCTTCGACCCGCGCGTTCGGCGGGAAAGGATACGGCCCAGGATCGCTCTCGCTTCCGGTCTGGAACGTCATCGGAACGGGCATCTGATTGCCGGAGACCGTCTGCCACGGGATGCCGTAGTGGTCGCTCGACCAATCACCCCAGTCGGGATGAAGCTTCGTGTTCGGGCTCATGTTGGGCAGGTACTTGGACCAGCTGGCGTGCACGGGAAACTTCGCCGGATCGTCGACGCGCGTATTCCACGGATTGTTGGCCGGAAAGACGGAGCAACCTCCAATGAGGGGAGACGACCCGGACGGATAGCCGGTGCCCGGGCCGCTGCTGCTGCCGCTCGACCCGCTGCCGCTCGTGCTACCGCTGCTTCCGGAGCTACCGCTGCTTCCGGAGCTACCGCTGCTTCCGCCGCTGGTTCCGCTCGTTCCTCCGCTGGTGCTGCCGCCGGTTCCGCCGGAGCTCCCGCCGCTGCTCCCCGTGCTCCCGCTTCCGGCGCCGCTGCTCCCGCCGCTGGAGCTACTGCCCTCGGCCGCGGCCGAGGCATCGTTCGAACCCGCGTCCGCGCCATCGGAGCCGGGCCCGAAACTCGTCTGCGTCGACTCGGCGCATGCGGCGACGAACGCGCACGCCCCTACCCAGAACGACATCATCCGCAAACGATGCATCACCACCTCCTTGGTCACGGTCGTGGCGGCTTGCGAGGGCCGCGCCAGGCCTCGGCCCGCGCGCGTTCCATGAAATTCCGACGATTCGGCGCACGCGGGCGCGCCGTGCGGTGATCGGCGCGATCAGGAGGACGATCGCCCCGATTGGGGTGAGCCCTCAGAGCGGCTTGGCCTCGACCGCGATGACCGCGCCTTCGAGGCCGGCGATTTCGTCGATCACCGCGGGGTCCGGCATGTTCGAAAGTCGGATCGACGCCACCGCCGTCCTGGCTCCCTGGAAAATGGTGTTCGTCATCTCCTCGACGTTCGCGCCGTATGTCCGCAGGATCCCGAGCACGGACGCGAGGACGCCAACCTTGTCGTAGTGGCGAACGATCAGCTGGCACTCGGCGGGCGCGTGCTCCTCGATGTTCACGGCATTGGGCACGCCGCCCGACCGCACGAACGCCGCGCAGATGCGCACGGTCTCCGCGGCGATGGCGTTCTGCGCCTGTTCGGTGCTGGCGCCGACGTGCGGGGTCCCCGCGAAGACACCCGCGCTCGCGATCGCGGGCGCGAAGGCCGCGACGCCCGCCGAGGGCTCCGACTCGAACACGTCCAGCCCGACCCGCAGTCCCCTTTCGCGTACGGCCGTCAGGAGGGCCGCCTCGTCGACGATTCCCCCCCGGCTCGTGTTCACAAAGATCGCGCCGGGCCTCATTCGAGCCAGCACGTCGGCGTTGATGAGGCGCTGAGTCTCGACGGTCTGCGGCAGGTGCACCGTGACGATGTCGGAGATGCTCACCAGATCGAGCAACGTCGCGCAGCGCTCGACGCCGAGGGCGGCCGCCCGTTCCTCGCGAAACGGCATCGACCAAGCAACGACGCGCATCTCGAAGGCGCGCGCGCGTCTGGCCACCTCGCTCCCGATCCGACCCAGCCCGACGATACCCAGCGTCTTGCCTTTCAGACCGTCGGCTTTGCCGTATTCTTTCTTGTTCCAGCGCCCCGCCCGAAGCTCCGCGGTCGCGTCCGCAATGCGCCGGTCGAGCGCGACGATGAGCCCCATCGTGAGCTCCGCCACGGCAACGCTGTTTTTGCCGGGACAGTTGCTGACGTAGATGCCGCGCTCGCTGGCCGCAGCCACGTCGATGGTGTCGAAGCCAGCCCCGGCGCGCACGATGAGCGCCAGACGCGGTGCGCGCTCGATGGCGGCGCGCGTGACGCGCTTGCTCCGGACGATCAGGATATTGGCGTCACCGATGCGCTCGGGCAAACCATCCGCCGAGCACTGGGCGTCGTAGTCGACGTCGAGTCCGAGGTCTCGCAGCTGGCCGAGCTGCGCCTGCGGGAATTCGTCAGCCACCAAGACGAGCGCTGCCATCGAGCGAGAGGGTGCAGAACGCCCCCGTTGTCCGTCAAGCCGGGCGGCGGTAGCGTCGCCCTGCAGTTTCCAGTCTCCAGGAGAGAACCGATGCCCTTCAAGACCGAGCGCGTTCGATTCGGAAAGGACTCGCGCCACACCGGGCTCGCGGCGTGGCCCGTTTCGCCGGCGGGCCCGCTTCCCTCCGTCATCGTCATCCAGGAGGCCTGGGGCGTGGACGCGCACATCGAGGACGTCACCGTACGCTTCGCGAAGGCGGGTTACGTCGCCCTCGCGCCTGACCTCTTCGCCGAGAACGGCGAGCGCCCTGCCCACTTTGCAGCCGCCCGCATGGATGCGCTCAAAGAGTTCATCAACACAGCCGGGCCCTCCGCGTGGGTCGACCCGAAAGCCCGGGAGGAGGCGCTCGCCAAGATCGCGGAGCCGCGGCGTACCGAGATAGGCGAGTCGTTCGCTGCCTTGCAGGGGGCTGTCATGGCTCGGGTCGACTCCTACGTGCCCCAGCTGGTGGACGCCGCCGATTGGCTGCGCTCGACGCATCCGCCCTCGCGCGGCGCGAAGGTGGGATCCGTCGGCTACTGCCTCGGAGGCGGGCTCTCCGCGCGCCTCGCGTGCGCCGACGCGAACCTCGCGGCCGCGGTCATCTATTACGGCAACGCTCCGCCCGCCGATGGGATTGCGAATGTGGCCTGCCCCATCCTTGGGCTTTACGGGGCGCTCGACGCGCGCGTCAACGCGGGGATCGCAGACTTCGCGGCGGCGATGCGGCAGCACGGGAAGCGCTTCGAGCACCACATTTACGAAGGCGCGCCGCACGCTTTCTTCAACGACACCCGCCCGAGCTACAACCCCGCCGCGAGCCGCGACGCATTTGCACGGACGCTCGAGTTTTTCCGCCGCGAGCTCTAGCCGCGCACGTTATCCTGCGCCGCACGTCCGTGCCGCGCACAGCCTTCGTTACCGGGGGAACCGGTTTCATCGGTCGTCACGTCGTCGAGCAGCTGGTGTCGTCCGGCTGGCGCGTCGTCGCGCTGCACCGGCCTACGTCCGCGGTCGAGCCGCTGAAGGCGCTCGGCGTGGAGCTGGCGGTCGGCTCGATCACGGACGCTGCGTCGCTCGCCCGCGCGGTACCCGACGCGTGCGACGCGGTCTTCCACGTGGCCGGCAACACGAGCCTCTGGTCGGGTGGAGACGCCCAGCAGACACACGAAAACGTGGAGGGCACGCGGCTCGTGGTGCAAGCGGCGCTCGCGGCGGGCGCCAAGCGGCTCGTGCTCACCTCCAGCGCGAGCGCATGGGGGCATCAGCATTTCATCCCGTTCGACGAGACCGCACCCTCGAACGCCCTTCACTCGCGGATCAACTACGAGCGAACGAAGTTCCTGGGCGAGCTCGAGGTCGAGAAGGGCATCGCCCGCGGGCTATCGTCGGTGATCATGAACCCCGGTCACGTCGTGGGCCGGTACGACTCGCGCGGGTGGGGCCGGATGATTGGCCTCGTTCACGGGCGTCGGCTGCCCGGAATTCCGCCGGGCAAGGGCGTCTGGGCGCACGCCGACGAGGTCGCGCGCGCGCACCTGGCTGCGGTGGACAAGGGCGGGGTCGGCGAGCGATACCTGCTCGGCGGCACCTTCGCGACATACGTCGAGATGGTGCAGATCATCGGCGAGCTGGCCGGCCGCCGGGTACCCTCGCGCGCGCTTCCGGCGTGGGCCGTCCGCGCGCTCGGGGGCGTGTCGCAGTGGGGCTCGAACCTCACGAGGCGCGCGCCCACGGTCACCCCGGAGATCGCGGAGGCCACGACCCGCCCACCACACCTCTTTCGGAGCGACAAGGCCACGGGGGTGCTTGGTTTTCGCGCCGTTCCCCTGGAGACGATGCTTCGCGACTGCTTCGAGTGGATGCAAGCCGAGGGGCTGCTCGCGTGAGGGAAGCGGACTAGAAGAGAATCACGTCGCCCTCGCCGACGACGGACTTCTCGCCCTGCAGCACGAGGCCCGTGTCGTCGAAGCCGCCCGAGAGCGTGGCGAGTATCTGGTCCCTCAGCGTGGCGAACACCAAGACGAGATCGGCTTTCTGGATCACATGGTTGCGATCCATGGCCGAGCTCGAGAGGGCCATGGGCAGGCCCGTGTGAATGATGCGGTTGTAACGCACGAACTTGGCCTTCACACGACCGGCGAACTGGTTCGTGAGCTCGCGCATCCAGTCGAGCTGCGCGATCATGTCGGCGTTCCCGGGGCGCGCTCTCGAGAGGGTGGCCGGGGAAGTCGACATGGTGAGCAGTCCGCGGCGGTCGGACGAGGTGATCTGAACCATGCCGACCAGATGATCGGCCGGGCGGACCATAGGGCGAGACCCCGGTTTGTCGAGTGGGACAGGGGCCACGGCGATGCCGTAGGCAGAAAAAAGCTCGATTATCGATCGCTGCAGAATGACTGAAACGATCGCGTCCCCGGGGGGAGGCCTACTTGACGCAGTGCCGCTCACCTTCGTCGCCTTGCTCGCCTGCCTGTCGTATGCCCAAGGACGCTCCCTGGCGCATCCGCGAGGTGGCGTCGCGTTCCATTGCAGCAGACGGGAACGAGAAGCGCCAGCAGGTCCCGAGGCCCTTGCGGCTGGTCACCTCGATTTTTCCGGAGAGCTCCTCTACCCGGGCGACTACCGCGGACATGCCGACGCCACGGCCCGACACCGGCCCCACTTCCTCCCGACCGCTCACGCCCGCGCTGAGCAGGGCCGCGGTGAGGGCTCGCTCATCGCCCGCGGGTAACCCGCGCTCGGTGGCCGCGCGGCGAATGGCTTCCCAATCGATGCCGCGGCCGTCGTCCTCGAGCTCGATCGTGAGGTCGTGGGCGCGCATGCTCGCGGCGAGGCGGAGCTTCGGCTGCGACGACTTGCCGGCGTTGCGCCGCTCGTCCGGTGACTCCCAGCCGTGATCGACGGCGTTGCGCACGACGTGCACCATCTCGGACCAGAGGGGGGCCCAGCGATCGCGATCGAGCCGGATGCCTCGCCCTCCCTCCAGCACGATCGCCGCCTCACCCTTGCCGAGCCGCGAGGCGAGCGCGCGCGCGTAGTTGCCCAACCTCGCGAGGGGCCGCTCGATCGGTTCGTCGCGCCACGACGCCAAGCGCTCCGCGATGGCCGAGGCAGGCAGACCGCCGGCGATCTCCGCGAGCAGCTCGTCGACGTCCTTCGCCTGCACGGCGATGGAGTCGAGCGCCTGATCGCCGAGGAGCATCTGGAATTCTCCGGTGAGCGCGAGCCAACGTGCGCGGATGGCCTCGATCGCAGCGGCAGGGCTGCTCTGGCGATCTTCGAGCTCGTCCTCGGCGCGGTGGCAAAGCTGCGCGATGAGGTGAAGGGGCACCATCGAGGCGATCCCCTTCAGGGTATGGAGCAGCCGACGCTGCGTGGGCAGGTCGGTTGGCGCCGCGGAGAGCTGCTCCACGATGCGGGTCGCCTCATCGACGAACGAGGAGAAACCCGAACGGTCGCGCATCAGGGCTTGGAACATGGCCAGGAGCTCGCGCTGACGGGCATCGTGCTCGGCACGCTGCAACCGCTCGGTCACGTCCTCCACCACGATGAGCAGGCCGTCGCTCCGGTCGCCGTCCGCGACAGGCAAATAGCTGATTCTGGTAGTCGCGGCCCCTCGACCGCAGGCGCGCCGGCAGCTGGGCGAGGCAAACCTCCGCGGGCAGCACGCCCTCGACCAGGGCCTCGTGCGCCAGCTGAAAATGAGCCGCAAACTCGGGGTCGAACTCGCGCAGGTAGCTCACGACTGGCAGCGGCTCGTCGAAAGGACGAAACCAGCGATTGATGCGGGCCGAACGCTCGAGCAGCAGAGTGCCGTCCTGCGACACACGCAGGAGCCCCTCGGTCATCGTGTCGAGCACTCGTCTCATGGCTCGGTTGCGCTCGCCCACCTCCTTGGTGCGCTCCTCGACGCGACGCACCAGCTGCGCCATGCGCACGACGACGAGGAGGAACAGGACGGTCGCGCACAGCGCGATGGCCGCGCCGTCGGTCACCCGATTGCGGGCAACCTGGAAGGTGAGCACGGCAGGCGCCATCAGCGACGCCGTCGTGAGACCCACCAGGAGCATCGGGCTCAGCGACGTGCGCCGCCGCGAGCTCGTCTCGGCCATGGCGGATGCCGACGGATGGAGCGCCGCGCCTCCGAAGAGCGCGTACCCGAGCATCGAGCCGCTCTCGAGCACGTGCTGCCCGAGCGCCCCGGGCTCGAAGCCGATGTGACCCTGGACCGCCCACCCCACGTCAGTCGCGAGAAAGCAGAGGAGGGCCGCGACCATGAGGCGGAACGCCCGGTTCTGGATCCCGCCCCCGACGACGATGCGCACCATCATGCCGAGAATGACGAGATCGCCGATCGGGTAGGCGATGGCCGTCGCGCGCGCGAGAGTCCCCAGGCGCGGATCGGTGGCTGCGGGCCGGATGAGAAAGACCCACGAGAGCAGGCCGAAGCCCGTCGTGATGATCGCCGCGTCGACGAGGCTGGCCCAGTCGCGCTCGGAGCTCCGGTGTCGGATGAGAATGGCCATTCCAGCTGCGAGAGCCGGAAAGAGGGCGATCCAGAAGGCGTCGACGAGGCTCGTGTCGCTGACGATTTGCGCCGGGCTCTGGCGGATAGCCGCGACCAGGATGCCTGTCGCGTTGCAGAACACGCCGAAGCCGAACAGGTACCAGGCGGCGGCGCCGATGGGCCGACGCCGGTATACGACGATTGCCGATGTCGCGGCCGAGACCCAGCCGACCGCGACCTGCCAGAGAGCGTGCGGCCACGTGTCGACCGGAACGAAGAAGAAGGCGGCTATCGCGACGGCCTGAACGGCGGCGTACACGAGGAACGTGCGCGACACCGCCGGCGTAGTCATCTGGTGAGCTTGGCGGCCGCCGCCACGATGTGCTCTCCCTTGAACGGCTTGACGATCCACCCCTTGGCGCCCGCCTGCTTGGCTCGGGCGATCATCGTGAGCTGCGCCTCGGTAGTCAGCATGATCACCGGGAGACCGGGAATGATGCCGTCGGCCCTGAGCTTCTCGAGCAAGGTGATGCCCGTCATGTTGGGCATCTGGACGTCGCAGATGGCCATCGCGAAGTCGCGATTCGCGCGGAGCCGCTCGAGCCCTTCCTCTCCGTCGGCAGCTTCTTCCACCGCATACCCCGCACCCTCGAGGATACCGCGTACCTGGTCGCGCACGGTCTTGGAGTCGTCGATGATGAGGATCTTTTTCATGGGCGTTTCTCAGAAGAGGAGCACGTCCCCTTCTGCCGCGGAGTTGCTCGGGTCGGCACTGACGCGGAGCGCGGCGGCCTGCGATGCAATCGCGTCCAGCCGGACGACCAGCCAATCGCTCCCGGAGAGAAGCCACAGAGGCGTCGCCTGACGGTCGCCCAAGCCGGTGCGAACGCGCAGGTCCAGGCCGGACACGGTCGTCGGCGTTCCGAGCTGGATGGCGATCCCATGCGCGAGCAAACGAGATTTTAGTCGACCGAGCAGCTGATTGGCGAGCTCACCGAGCCAATCTTGCAGCTGCTCGGTGGACCGGGCGGCTTCTTGCCGGCAGGGGGCCGACGCCCCGCCGGCGTTCGGCGCGGGGAACGAGCGATCGAGAAGGGCGCGGTTGGCGCTCACGACGAGGTTGCCGCGCATCGAGCGACCGCCGAAACCCACGATGGCGAGCATCCCGTCTTCGGGCGGGTGCTTGGCTTCACCGGCCGGGTCGTAGCGAACCGCCGTGCCGAAGGCCTCCATCAGCGCCGTCGCGGATTCGACGAGCAGGCCGTTGATGCGGTGCCAGTCGGATTGTTCCATATCGCGGAGTTCCCGTTTTCGCTCGCGAGCCTAGCCAGGTACCCGCGCTCTCGGGGTCAATCGATGAAACGGCCAGTCTCCATGGATAGTGTATCGAATACGGCATCGAATATCGCAGGCGCGATCCGTGTAGGGACGACGGTTACACCAGCCCGGAGGTGAACGAGTCAGCGTCGGAGCGACACGCTCACCAGGCCGTGGGCGATGGCATGGGCCACTTCGCCGATCGTCGGGTAGTCCCACGTCAAGAGCGGATCGACCTCGATACCGAATTCGTCGCACAGCTCCCCCGAAAGCATCACGGCCGACAGCGAGCTGAGACCGGCTTCCTGGAACGCGGTGCTCGCGGTTACCGACGCTGCGCTCACCCGGGCATACCTGGCCACCGCCGCAATGAGCCAAATACGGAGCTTCTCTTCGTCAAGCGGCGGCACGGACATGCGGAACCCTCATGAAGTGACCTCGCCACCGGAATCGGTGAGAAGAGAAAACGGCTCGCTCCGCTGCTGGGCGTCGAGCATGAACCGGAGCAGTCGTTCCCGGCACGCCTCGAGGATGCTCGGAGCCACGCCGCAGTCGGGCGACTCACGAGCCATGGCGACGACGAGCCAGTCGCCCTCGTCGAACAGCGAATTGCCAGGCTGGCTGGTGTGCACATAGACGCTCGCTGCAAGCGCGAGAGTCGCCAGCCGCGCGTACCGGCTTGCCAGTTCCACGAGCTCGGCGGTCATGTCGAATGGGTTGCGGAGCGTGGCCTCGCATAGCTGCTGGCGAACCCGGCTGGCGTCGCTCTCCAGGCGCTCGAGCAGCGGCCGCAAGACGCCCTCCCCCGGGCGGCCGGCGAGGCGCGCGTTCGCGTCGTGCGCCAGGGCCTCCGCCCCGCAGACCGACCGCGCGGCAATCGCGAGGCGACGCGGCTCGAACTCGGCGAGCGGGGCAAGAAGCTCGGGCGCCCCCCCGAGCGAGCTCCCTTCGGGCGTGCGGCCGATCGCCGGCCCGTGGATGGCAATGTTGTAGAGGTTCACCAGCGTGCTTCCGTCGAACAGCCCGAGGAGGGCGACGTCGCGCTGGATCTTCTGGAACATCCCCGACGCGTGACCCTCTCGCAGGTAGTGCCGCGCCCCCAGAACGGTCGCCAGCTCTCGCACGGCGCGATCGACCGTCGTGGGCACGTGGTACTTGAGGACCGATGCCCAGAACGTCGCCTGTTCTGCGGCCGTATGCAGCACGCGCGCCCCGGCGAGAGCGGCCGCCTCGCACACGAGCTGCTCGGCCAGTACGTCGCAAATCACTGCGCGCGCGTGAGGGATCTGCAAGACGGTGCCGCCGTAGAGCGCCCGCGTCGCCGCGAAATCGAGCACGATACGCAGCGCAGAGTCGGCGGCTCCGATTGCGACGCTGGCGATGAGGGTGCGCGTTATCGTGAAGGTCTTCAGAAGAACGGACAACCCGGCTCCCTCGCCGCCAATCGGTTCGGAGCGATAGGGCGCACTTTTCAAGCGAATGCCGCTGATGTCCGCGCCGCGAATTCCGTGCGTGCGGATTTTTGGCAATAGCTCGTAGGTTCCGTCGAGCTCCTCCTTGTCCAGGAGCAGCAGCGAGAACCCGCGAGGCCCGCCCCCGGGACGCGTTCGTGCGAGGACCGTGATACCCCGCGCCCGAGTCGCGTTGCTCATGAGCCATTTCTCGCCCGTCACGGTGCGGGATGCCACGTCCGCCCGGGTCGTCGTCGCGAGCAGGTCGCTTCCGTTTTCGCGCTCCGTCAGTCCGAGAGAGAATGGCTCTCGCGCGAGGACGCGAGCCGCGACGCCGCGCTGGGACGTTTCGTCGCCGGCGAGGAATATCGGTTGCGTCCCGAGGCACGTCTTGCCGTGGCCCACCGCCAGCGTCACGTCGCGGCGCGCCATCGCGCGAACGATCCACGCGAGCTCTTCGAACGAACGGAGATCGCCCCCTCGCGAGGCGGGCACGAAATGACGGCAAACGCCGAGATCGTCGAGAAGCCTTGCGGCTTGGCTCGGGAATTCCTCGCGCTCGTCGAGCTCCACCGCCGTCTGAAAGCCCAGAGGCCCCGGGGCGCGCACCGGATCGCCCAGTGCCCTGTCGAGCCAAAGCGGATGTCGCCGCAACGCAGCGCTCATGAGGCGGGCAACTGGCGGGCGTCGTCACGAGCGATCAGGCGGAGCTCTTCGCTCTGGTACGCCTGCTTGCAGGCCTGCCGCCGGATCTTGCCGCTCGAAGTCCGGAGAAGCTCACCTGGGCGCACGACACCGACGACCGAGACGTCGACTTCGTGGTCCCGAGCAACGGCCAAGCGCACGGCGCCGATGACTTCCGGAAGGGTCGTACACGCCCACGGAGCCTCGACGAGAACCACGAGAAACTCCCGCCGGGCGTCGTCAATCGCGAAGGCGGCAGCGGAGCCGCCGTGAAGCGCCGGGTGAGCGCGGCACGCGGAGAGCTCGACGTCCTGCGGGTAGACGTTGCGGCCCGAAAGGATGATCGAGATCCTTGCGACGTCCGACGACGTAGAGCTCCTGGCGCTTCACGAACCCGAGGTCGCCGGTTCGAAGAAACGGGCCCGCTCCCTCCCGTGTTCGCGCGTGAAAGACCTCACTCGTTTCGTCGGGCGCGTGGAAGTAGCCGGAGGCCACGCTCGGACCGGAGAGCCATATCTCCCCTATCTCGCCTTCCTTCCGTGGTTCTCTCGTCGCTGGATCGACGATTGCGAGCTCGAGCTCGCCCGGAATGCGTCCGCAGCTCACGATCGTCCGCGCACCCGCCGATTCGCCGTGGCTCTCCCGAATGCGTCCCTGCTCCAGCAGAGCGGCGTCTACGTCGAGATTTCGCAATCGCGAGAGGCGGCCGCTCGTGACCTTCAGCGTCGCTTCCGCCAGACCGTAGCTCGGGCAGAGCGCTCCGGGCTGGAACCCTGCGCTTCGAAATCGGCGAGCGAAGGCGTCGAGCGTCGAGGCGCGAATGGGCTCGGCGCCGTTGTACGCGAACCTCCACGACGACAGGTCCAACTCGGCGAGCTCCTTGGGCGAGACCTTCTCCACGCAAAGGTCGTAAGCGAAGTTCGGCCCGCCGCTGTGGGTGCCGCGGAAGCGGCTGATGGCGCGAAGCCATCGGACGGGGCGCTGCAGGAAGGCGTGCGGGGCCATCGCAACGCACCGGAAGCCGCCGAACAGCGGGCCGAGCATCCCGTCGATTAGCCCCATGTCGTGGTAGACCGGCAGCCATGTGACCGACACGCTGTTCGCGTCGTGCTCGAAGCCCTCGTGAATGTAGGCCAGATTGTGGAGAAGGTTGGCGTGCGTGACCATCACACCCTTGGGTTCGGCCGTCGAGCCGGACGTGAACTGAAGGAAGGCGAGATCGTCACGACGCGCGTTGGAGGGGAACACGCCCGACGACGGCTCCCCGTGTGACAGGTCGACGACCGAGCATCGTGCCAAGTCGGGCACGAGGTCACGCAGTTCTGCCGCAATTTCGGCGGGCGTGCCCGATGCGAGGACCAAACTCGGTGCAGCCACCCGAACGATGGGCGCGATGCGGCCGAGACTTCGCACGAGCGGCCGGCGGGGCGGCACGCAGGGGACCGCCACGATCCCGGCGTGCAGGCAACCGAGAAACGCGACCAGGAAATCGAGCCCCGGCCAGAAGAGCAGCAAGGCGCGGTCGCCGGGCGCGGCGCGCTCGCGCACGGCCGCCGAAACGGCGCAGACTCGCCGAGCAAGCTCGGACCAGGACAGAGAATCGCTGACGGAATCGCCGTTGCCGAGGAATTCGTACCCGCCGCGCCCGTCATCGCCACGAGCGCGCTCGGGGAGCGCGTCGAGGATCGTTCCCCAGTCGTGCGCCCTGGCAATCGGGGCCATCGGGGCAATGGGGACGAGAGCTGCGGGCGAACGCGACACGCCGGAGCATAGCGGACTCTCCCGCCACGGAGTTAAGCCCCAGCGACCGGTCGTAACGCCTTTGGCACACGCGAGAAGTCGGTGGGCGTGTGTGGGAAGCCTGTGGATGAACCTGGGACTCCTTGTGGATTGACGGACTCCGCAATTCTGCTCCCATGGCGGATCGTGGCCTCTGATGCGCGTGCTCTGACTGGGGAGAGACTCAACCTGGCGCCGACGATCGCGGCGCAGGTGAGCTCGGAGCGGCCGTTCGACGAAGCCGCCGTGCCTGGCCCGCGCTCAGGCAGCCGCGACCTTCCGCTGAACGGCAACGAAACGAACGCGACGGCGCAGATTCGCTTTCGTCAGGCGCTCGCGGCTGGGTACGTCATCTGGTGCTCCTACGCAGCCCTCGACTGGATGGTCGTCCGACTCCTGCATGCGGGGACCTTCTTCCACTTCGTCGCGCTACGCGTGGCCGTTTCGGCGGTGGTGCTCCCTACGCTCTGGCGACTGCACCGCAGCCCGCCTCCGTCCCAGCGGCTCCTGACGCAGCTCGAGATCGGCTGCTACACGTCCGCGGCGATCTCGATCGCGCTCATGTGCGTCGAGTTCGAGGGCCTCACGAGCCCGTACGCAACCGGGCTTTCCCTGCTCCTGCTCGTGCGGACCGTTTCTTCGCAGGATCCATGGCGACGGGGAGTCGTCTCGCACGGCATCCCGCTTCTTGCCTACAACGTCGTCTTGCTTGGATCTGCTTTCTTCTCGCCGAAGATCGCGGCCCAGCTCCACGACCCCGCTTCGCTGGCGATGTTGTTTCTCAACACCGCGTTCATTCTCGGCACGTATCTGTGCCTCATCGTGTGCGGAAACATCGTGTGGACCCTGCGAAAGCAACTCTTCGAGGCGAGAAGCCTCGGACGGTACCGGCTCAAGCGCCGCCTCGCATCGGGTGGCATGGGCGACGTTTGGGCCGCCTACCACGCGGGCCTCAAGCGCGATGTCGCCGTCAAAGTTCTGCGAGTGGACGCGCAGGAGCGAAGCGCGGGAGCGGTCACGCGTTTCGAGCGGGAAGTCCGGGCGACGGCCGAGCTGCAGCACCCCAACACCGTGCGCGTCTTCGACTACGGAACCACCGAGGACGGACTTTGCTACTACGTCATGGAGCTCTTGGAGGGTGAGACCCTCCGCGCGCACGTCAATCGGCTCGGCCCCCTGCCCCCCGCTCGCGCGGTCCACATCATCGGCCAGGCTGCGCGAGCGATCGGTGAGGCGCACGAACGGGGCATCATTCACCGCGACATCAAGCCGGAGAATCTCTTTCTCACCTCGCTCGGCGGCGAGCACGACTTCCTCAAGGTAATCGACTTCGGGATCGCGAAGGTGCAGACCGCCCAGGCCACGATGACGCGCACCGGCTGGGTGCTCGGAACGCCCGAGTACATGTCTCCCGAGGTCGCGATGGGCAAGATTGCGGACACGCGGTCGGACGTCTACGCGCTGGGGGCCGTGCTCTATTTCCTGCTCTGCGGCCGCCCTCCGTTCGTCGGTGAGAACGCCGGCCGCTTGTTCTTCGCTCACGCGACCGAAGTCCCGCTCCCGCCCTCGGCACACCTCGGCCACGCGCTACCCGACGACTTGGAAGCCCTCGTGATGAGGGCACTGGCCAAGGAGCCGGACGCCCGCTACGCGTCGGCGTCCGATCTGGCGCTTGCCCTCGCCGCTTGCAGGCTGGCCGGCAAATGGACGTTCGGGGATGCAGTGAACGTCGCAAGGCACAGCAGCCGGCCGCCGCCCTCGGAGAACATCGAGCTGGTGACGGGCCTGGCTGCCCCGCGCCTCCCCTCGATGAGGCTGCCGCCACGCGACGAGCCGGAGAAGACCACCCGCAAGACGCGGCTCGGCACCTAGGACGGCGACGTCACGCCGGGCGCGTTGCGTCCAGAAAGAGGCAATAACCCGAGGCGTCGCGCGTGACGCCCGCGTGCTCGGGCGCCGGCGAGAGGTGCTTGGCGATGGCGAGCATCGACTCGTCGGTTCGATAGTAGAGCGGCCAATCGAGCACGAACTCCATGAGCCAGGTCGAGTCCGGCGCCTCGGCCAGGTTGCCGAGCAGGAGGCGACCCCCGGCCGCAGGCGCGAGTAGAGGAAACTCGTGAGCCAGGCGCAGAACGCGTCAGGCAAATAGTCGTAGAGCCCCGCGGAGTAGATGGATCCAGGTTCGAGATCGACTCGGCGACCTCTCGCTCCTCGGGCGTCCTCAGGCTTCAAGAGCTGCCGAATCGAGAAGTGCAGGCAGCTCACGGTCACCGGCAGCGCGCCCCCGTGCCGTTCGACGAGCAGCCGAGTGAGCTGGCGATGCGCGACTTCGAGGGCGCTGTCGTCCTGGTCCAGCAAGATGAGCTCGACCGGACGGACGATCCTCGAGCCGCCCTCCCCCTCCAGCAGCCGCCGCAGCTCGATGGCAGGACCTGCGGCTACCGACAGGACCCGCGCCGGCTCCAACGTATCCGCCAGGACGACCCGCCGGACTGCGTCGCGCATGACCTCCTCGCGGCCGACGACGGCCCGGCCGAGCGAGTATCCCAGGTTCATCGACTGCAGGAAGCGGCCGAAAAGGCTGTCGGCGGTCGGTTCCGCCGCAAAGTAGAGCTCCATGAGCCGGTAGTCGCCTGCGTACCCGAGAGGCTTCTCGTAGGCACGCCGGTGCATCGGGCAACACTCGAGCAGCGGCATCAGCGCCGCCTCGGCGTACATGCTGCCGAGAATGCGGGCGCGTTCGTCCAGGGATCGGCTCATCTCGTGGAGCCGGGCGATCGCGGCGTAGTATTCGACGCCCCACCGCGCGCGCAGGCTCTCGAAGAGCGAGGCCTCCTCCTCCGAGCGGCGCAAGGGGTCCTCCGCACCGCGCCGGTCGAGCTGCTCCACATCGAGGCGCGCATCCTCGAGAAGCTGCCGCAGATCGGATACGGCCGCACGCCACTCGGCCGGCAGACGCTCGCGCTGCTCGCGCAAGGCGTCCAGTCGACCCTCGACGGTCGCTTCGAGATGCAAGCGGCGCAAATCCATCGTGGCCGAATCGAACCGGGCACCGATGCGGCCGGGGCTCCCATGGACGACCGTGGCCGTTCCTGCCCAGATGACCCGCGTCGGGAGCGACATCTCGAGCCGCTCGAGCGTGCTGCCGGGAGCGAGGGCCGGACCCGCCGGGGCAGCTGCGGCGAACCCCGCCATCCCGAGAATCGATGACCGGCAGCGGTCCCATCGACACGCCCTCGCACGTGAAAGTGCACGCGAGACCCACCGGCAAATCGGCGGCGGTCAGGCGAGCGGCACGAAACCGTACGCCCGTGCCCACGCCGCCCGTGAAGTCGGCGTGACGCGCGGGAGGAGGCCGACTCGACGAGTAACGAGGAGGATTCGACGACGGGCGCGGGGGAACGCTCGGTCGGCGGGTGTCCCTGCTCATGGCTTCGTACGGGGAATAAGCGGGCGCTCGGTGTGGAACCTAAGCGGGGACGATGCGAACGAACCCACCAGGGTTTGCAGAGTAACGGCTGAAGTCGCCAGCCACGAGAATATTTTCGCGCGCGCCGCGTGCGGCGGTCACCGCCTCTTGGCCCTCTTCGCTCCCGGAAGCTTCGCCATGCGGCCCGACTCGTAGAGCTTTCGCAGCTCCCGCTCCATCGCGCGCCCGAAGATCACCCGAACCGCCTCCATCCCGAGCGGCCGCACGATCTGGAAGAGCTTGCCCATGTCGCGCGGTGCGAGGTCCCCTTCGTCGGCACGCTTGACGAACATGGCGACGAGCTCCTCGGCGGCGCGCGCGAAGTACTTGCGAATCAGCGCGGAGGCTTGAGCGGCCGTTTCGAGATCGATGCCCGCCGCCTCGAGCTTCATCGCGATCGACAGGAGCGCGGGGCTGCGCACGAGGTACACGTCGCCGTGGCGGACCGCGAGGCGCGTGCGCACCAGATCGGCGATCAGCCCCGGACGGCGGGAGCCGGCGAGCTCGTAGAGCTCCTCTTCGTTGACCGTGCGGGCCTGGTCGTTCGCCCAGGGTGCCTGCACCTGCTGCTCGACGCCCAGCCACTCCGCCGAGATCGAGCTCGCCGCGGTCGATGCTGCCGAGCACGTCGCGGATCGCGTCGATGCGCAGCCCCCGGTCCTGGAGCTGCGCGATGAGCTTGAGCCGCTCGAGGTGAGGCGGCCCGTAGTACGCGACCCGACCGCGAATCTCGGGGGGCATGAGCGCCCCCCGCGACTGGTAGAAGCGGATGGTGCGACTGGGCAGGCGGGAGACACCCGCGAGCTCGTCGATGGTGTACTCGGGCCGCTCCGGGTCGGGCGTCGTCGTCGCCATCCCTCACGCCATATAGCGTACGAGCTCGCGGATGCCGCTCCCGACGCGACCCCGTCGCCCATCGCCCCCACCGTGGCCGGCGGAATCGTGCGCCAGGGCCCCGATGTGCGAGAGGGCCTCGCGGAGGGTGCTACCCCAGGTGCCGGTCTTGTAGCGGACGCGGTACTTGTCGCAGATGGCGCGCACTTCGGGTGCAATCTCCCGCAGCCGACGCGGCGGCAGCGTGGGGAAGAGGTGGTGCTCGATCTGCCGCTCGAGACCCCCGCAGAGGATCGAGACCGGCAGGGTCACCTCGAAGTCGCTGGTTGCCTCGACCTGCATCGCGTACCACTGCCCTCGGCCGTGGGCCCGCGTGCCGGCCGGATAGCTGGCTACGTCGCCGCCGACGTGCCCGCAGAAGAATCGTCGCCGCCGAGTAGACGTTGCGGAGCGTCTCCGCGAGCCAGTTGCCGAGCAGCACCTTCCAGAACATCGGCCCGGCGAGCGCAGGAAAGAAGACGTAGTTGTAGAGGTAATAGGGCACGTACTTGCGCAGGCCCTTCTTCCACGCGCCGCGCACGCTCTCGGTCGATCGATCGGGCAAGATGTCGAGCTGCTCGGGGCGGCCGTTGTCGAAGAAGACGTCGTTCAAGCCGCAGACGTGCGACCCGATGAAGAAGAGGAAGTTCGGGAACACGATGCCGAGGGCCGTCGCGAGCTGAAACCTGTGGTGCCGGTTCCAGGGCGTCTGCTCGGTCAGCCGGATCGTGCCGAAGTGGATGTCGGGGTCCTTCGCCGCGACGTTCGTACTCCCGTGGTGGCGAACGTTGTGCACGTAGCGCCACGACTCCTCGTCGATGGGCGCGTCCCATCGAAACGTCTTCGAAGCGAACGCCGCCCCGCCGGGCAGCTTGTCGTACGCGCCGTGCAGCGCGGTGTGACCGATCTCGGTCGCCTGCAGCTGCTTGTGCACCCAGAGGGCGGCGACGCCCAGGCCGAAGGTGACGGGCTCCGGACTGAAGTGGATGAGCGCCCGTCCGGCCACCTCCATCGCCCGCGAGAACCGATTCAGGTTGGTGACGTACGACACGTCCTCTGCGCCCATCCGCGCGAGGGTGCGTTCTTTGAGGGCGTCGAGCTCCTCGCCGAAGCGGCGGAAGCGCTCGGCGTCGGGGTCGGGCGCGGACTGGGGCGTGGGCGCGGGCGCAGGACGGGGCCCGGAGACGACGGCGCAGGACGATTGCTCGGGCATGACGATGCCTCCTCGTGGATCAGGGCGCTGCGCGCAGGCCGGGGGGCCGCGCGCGGGGCGTCCGATGTACGCAGCATTCATAACTGTGACAGTTACCACTGTCAAGGTTGGGCCCCGCGAATCGCGCAGGGCGAAGCTCTCGTGACGCAGCGCTAGACGTTCTGCAGCTCCGTCAGCGGCCCCACGAAGGGCAGCGCCGTCCCGTCGGCGGCCGTCGCGCCGGTCATCCCGAAGCTCGTATCGGTCTGCCCCATCGCTTGCATCAGGCTGACGAGCAGCCGGTTGTGCGCAGGCCCGATGAGCGGCCCGTTCGCGAGCGGGCTCGGCATCGTCTGCGGGTAGCGGACGTAGCGCCCGGGGGCGAAGAACCCGTTGCACCCGCCGGCGAGCACCGTGAACGCGTCGTAGTGCAGGTGCGTCGGCGTCGCGAGCTCGGTGATCCACACGACGACGGTGTGATCCAGCAGCGTGCCCGAGCCCTCGACGACGGAATCGAGCTGCGCGAGCAGATACGCGACGTGCCCCGCGTGCCAGGCGTCGAGGTCCGTCATCGCCTGCGCCGCGACCGGGCTGTACATCTGCCCGCACGACGTGGCGCCCTCAATCGACTGATGCGCGTACCCGTGCATCGTCTGGTCGCCCGGGTAGCCCAGCTCCGGGCACTGCGGAACGGGCGCCGAGAACGTCACGATGCGCGTGAGGTCGCAGGCGAACGCGAGGCGGATGAGATCCATGAACTGGCGCACGCCCGCCCCCGAGGTCGTCGCCGCCGAGCCGTCGAACGCCGTGTTGCACCGGGGCGCCGGGCCGATCGCCCCAGGCTGGCTTGTAGCTCGCGCACCGAATCGCGGTGCGCGTCGAGCTTCTGCCTGCCGTCGGCGGCCAGCTGGGGCGCGAGCAGATCGTACTCGCGCGCCGCCGCGTCGAGCACCGAGGGGCGGAGCGAGCGCAGGAGAATCCGCGCGGCTGGTCGGCGCCGGAGCCTTCATCAGGTATCCCGTCAGGTCCGAGAACGCGGCGGCGGGGTCCGTCACCATGGGCGTCGCCTGGCCGGGCCCCAGGTACGAGAAGGGCGACACGACCGAGTTCGGGATGTAGTTGAAGCCGTAGACGCGCGAGTCGAAGCGGCCGGGCGCGGACAGGCGCACGGCGAGCTCCTGATCGATCGTCCGCGCGCCGCCCGTGCAGTACGTGCCTGCTTGCTGCAGCGCGCGGGTGCCGGTGAGGACGTCGGCCACGCCGACCTGGTGGTTGTTCAGGTCGCCGCTGCCCGCGCGCATCACCGCCGCGATGTCGGCCAGCGCCGCCGTGTGCGACAGCCCCTCGATGGCGAGGAGCCGATCGCGAAACGCGAAGAGCGGGCGGAGCGTGGGGCTGAGATCGGTCTGGGCGAGGGCGACGAGCGACCGCTGGGCAAGCTTGTCGATCGGCCCGCCCGGGATGTCCATCTTCCACGCGTTGGGGATGTGCCCGTGGGGTTGTACGTAAAAGACGATCCGCGACGGATAGGTCGTCGGCGCGGCACGAGCGATCGGCTCGCCCCGCACGAGGCCAGCGGCCGCGCCGACACCGAGTGCTTGCAGGACCTGGCGTCGGGCGAGTCTCACGTCAGTTCTCCTCGACGAGGTGGAGCCGGAAGCTCGGCGACAGGACGACGTCGACCAGGAGCGCCCGAAGGTCTCCGCCGCTCTCGAAGAAGCTCTTCGAGAGCGCGGCCACCGCGGGGCGCTCGCCGTCGGCCGGCGCGCGGCCGAGCGCGTACCGGACCATCTCCTGGGTCGCGCATTCGTGGACGACCCGGCTCCGGCTGAGCGCCTCCGACAGGGCGATCGCGCCGTCGAACGGACCGTCCACGTCGGTGCCGGTGATCGTGCCCGTGGCGTCGACCGGCAGCGTGTCGTCCGTCGTCTGGTAGTGCCCTGCGGCGTTGTAGCTCTCGAAGCCAAAGCCGAAGCCGTTCAACCCGGCGTGGCACGCCTGGCAGAACGCCGGCTTGGTCCGCTGCTCGAAGAGCATGCGGTTGGTCTGCGGGCCCGAGCCCGGAGGGACCATCGGCTGAGAGAGATCCACGCCCGGCGGCGGCGAGATGGGCAGCTCGCACAGGAGCCGGAGCTGGATGCCGTTGCCCCGGACCGGGGGAGACGTCGCGCCCCTGTGCGAGTAGCCCGCGAGGAACGACACGCGCGTGAGCAGCCCGGACCGCTCGGCCGCAGGCAGGCTCACCTCGGTCCACGCCGACGGATCGTGCGGCGCCGCCAGCCCGTACACGCGCGCCATCTCGCCGTCGATCCACGCGCGCCGGCTCGTCAGCAGATCGCGGAGCGTTCCCCCCTGCCCGAGGACGTTCTGCACGAACAGTCGGGTCTCCGCGCTCGCCGAGGCCTGCGTCGCCGCCGTCCACAGCGGGTCGACGGCCGCCGTCCGCGCGGAGTGCTCGTCGAGGAGGATGCGGTCGAGCCCCAGCCACTGGCGGGGGAAGCTCCAGAGCACGCGCTGCGCGCGATCGTCGGCGAGCATGCGCGTGGCCTGGTCGCGGAGTTGCGCGTCGCTCGCCAGCTCGCCGCGTGACGCCGCCTGCAAGAGCGCCTCGTCCGGCACGCTCTCCCACAGGAAGAACGACAGCCTACTGGCCATCTCGTACGGATCGACGGGCACGGCGCTCCCGGACGCCGCGCCACGCGGGAGCGGCTCCACCCGGTAGAGAAACTGCGGGGACTGGAGCATCGCGCTCAGCGTGAGCTCCACCGCGCCCGCGAAATCGACCGCCGCCTGCCAGCCCTGGAACCGCAGGAGCAGCCGCGCGCTCTCGGCGTCGTCGAGCGGCCGGCGAAACAGGCGCCGGCCCACCTGCTGCACGAACGTCGTCGCGCACGATGTCGCCAGCGCGGGCGTCGACCAGTCGTCGCAGCCGACCACCGCGCTGAGCGACGGCGTGTCCGCCGTCGCCGCTTCGGCGACCAGGTTGGCGATCGTCTCGTAGCGCGCGATGAGGACGTCGGACGGCTCTTGCGCCTCGGCGGCGTTGTCGAAGCCGGCGACGGGAACTTCGGCGGGGAGCGCGGGGAGCGTGGGGCTCAGCTTCGGGAACAGGTCGTGAAGCGCGTTCAGGTACTCGCTGCTCGTGAGACGGCGCAGCGGCGAGGGGCCGACCTGCACCGCGGCCGGCGGACCGTAGGAAGGCGACGCCGCGGAGCACCCCGCGTACCCGGAGCCCGCCAGGACGAGCGCGAAGGGCACGGACGCGAGGACGCTTCGAAAGCCGCCCACCGCCCCGCCGGCATACGACCTCATCCGATACGAGAATCTGACCGGTTCGGCAGGCTCGTCAAGTCCCGGGGACCGGCTTCACCTCGGCACGACGAAGAGCGCGTCGACGATGGGCCCGCGCGGCAGCGTCGAGCCGCCGTCGGCGAGCCACGCGCCCGTCGAGGGGCCGCCGTCGAGGTTCAGCGCCGCGTGGCAGCCAAAGCCGCCGCGGTCGCGCGGTGCGCGGAGCACGTCGGCTGCCTCGGCGAGGGTGGGGCCTTCGCCCGGCGGCGCGACGAAGAGGACGAAGTGGAGCGCGCTGTCGCTGTCGGGTGACGCAAACCGTCGTGCGCGCCGCGCGGCGACCGTCGTCCGTGTGGATGCCGTTCTGTCCGTCGCGTTCGACGAGGAGCGGCTGACACTGGACGGCCGACTCGGGCACGAAGGATAGGTCCGCGCGCGGGCCGACGTAGGCGCGCGAGCCCTCGAGCGCGAGCACGCCGCCGAGCGGCCTATCCCACGCGGGGCTGCGATCGACGCCGGCGATGCGGCGCAGGCCGATGGGGCGCTCGCGATCGTCGAAGTAGCCGCCGTTCACGCCCGCGAGCGCGCCCGGCGGGGCGAGGGACGCGAGCGAGGTCAGGTGCGGGGAGAGGACGGGGACGACGCGGCAAGAGTCGAGAAGGACGGTGAGCTCGAGGGTCGGGGACTGGGCCGGGGCGCTCGAAGGGGTGGCGCTGCGGGTCAGGCAGGAGGGCGTGTGGGCGGGCGCGGACTTGGGTGCGGGCGCGGGAGCGGCGACTGGTGCCCCGTCGGCGGGAGGTGTCGGGGCATGGTCGCGCGCGCGGCAGGCCACCGGCCCGAGCGCGGTGAGCGAGAGCCACGGAAGAACGCGCACGAGGCTCACGGGGGCCGGCCGGGGAGTGTAGTGGCACGCCCCGGCGCGCGTCTGCTCTGCCGAACTGTCCCACCTGCGCGATGAACTTCTGTTGGTTCTGGTCTCTTCGCAGAGGACCTCCGCGCGTCCAATTGAAGCGTGGATCGCGGGTGCTAGCGTCTTTTGATGGGCTCGAGTCGCTCCTGGCTCCTGCGATGGGGTCGCGAGCTGTCCGCCAGGTCCCTCGCGTATCTGGCCGGATTCGGCGTGGCTGACCGCCTCCGTCGCGTGCTCCGCCGCGGGCAGCACCAGCGACTGGGCAACCTTCGACGGAAGCGGTCCCGGGGAGAGCCGCGACGACGGCGGCGGGGGATCGTCCTCCTCCTCCTCGGGAGGGAGCAGCCGTCCCGACGCAAGCCTCGACACCGAGGCGTCGACTCCGCCGCCGGACGGCGGTAGCGGGCTTCTCGGAGACCCTTTGCCTTCGTGTCTGAACACGAAGAACGTGACGGACAGCACCTCGCTAGCGAGCGCCCTCGCCGCTGCGATGCCCGGCGACTGCATCGTGATGGCCGACGGCAACTACGCCTTCCCCACGGTCACGGCGAAAGGGACCGCCGAGCATCCCATCGTCATCGAGGCCGCCAACCCGCTGATGGCGGTCGTCCCCACCGGAAAGCTCGTGGTCACCGGCTCGGCCTACGTCTTCGTGATGGGCCTGACCTGGCCGGGCACGGGAACCATTTCGCTCGACAACTGCGATCACTGCCGCTTTGCCCGCAGCCGCATTCTGCGCCAGGAGACCGGCGCCGACGTCGCGTGGGTCAGCGTCGGCGGAACGAGCACCGACTGCCGCGTCGATCACAACGACTTCGGGCCGCAGCACACGCTGAGCAACATGATCCAGCTCACCGGCGCCGGCAGCCAGATCGTGCAGTACACCGAGATCGACCACAACTACTTCCACGACGTGCACTACAGCGGCGGAAACGGCTGGGAGAGCATTCGCGCGGGGTTGAGCGGCTTTACCTTCTCGAGCTCGCACACGGTCATCGAGCACAACCTCTTCGTGAACGACGCGAACGACCCCGAGATCATCTCGGTCAAGTCCTCGGACAACATCGTCCGGCACAACACGGTGCGAACCTCCGCCGGGCACATCTCGCAGCGCCACGGGAATCGCAATCAGTACTACGGCAATTACGTGCTCGGCGGGGGCGTGGCCGGGTCGGCGGGGATCCGCGCGTTCGGCGGGCTCCACAAGTTCTTCAACAACTACGTCGAGGGGGTGCAAGGGTTCGGCATTTTGCTCGAGGGGGGAGAGAGCACCGACACGACCGGGCAGCTGACCGATCACAAGGAGGGCTACGACGACACGGTCGCGTTCAACACCGTCCTCGCCGGCGGCATCACCCTGGGCGGCGCGCACCCGCTCGGGCCGCTGCGCACGACGGTCGCCTACAACGTCGTCCAAGGTTCAATCGTGGAGCAGGGCGGCAGCATGGGGACCCAGTACCTCGGCAACTTCGTCAGCGGCACCGGAGGCGGCACCGACGCGAACCGGGCCGACCCCCAGCTCGCGATGGTGGGCGAGCTGCTCCTGCCCGGTCCGGGCAGCCCGCTCCTCGGCGCCGCGACGATGGCGAGCCAGTTTCCCTTCGTCACCGACGACATCAGCGGCACTCCGAGAATGAACCCCCCGGCCGCCGGAGCCAGCGAGCTGCCGCAAGGTCCCGCGCGTTACGGGCCGCTGACCCAGGCGGACGTCGGGCCGATGGCGCCCTGAACGCCGAGGGCCTGGGCTGGACGGCGCTCGCCGGAGCCGCCCTGATGACCGTCGCGATCGTCGTCGGAAACGCGCCGTGGGCCGTGCTCGCGTATCGTGCACCGTCGGATCCGGGCTTGCTCCTGTCCTTGTGGGACCTCGGTCTCCTCTCCGCTTTCACGGTCGCGGGTCCGTGCATCGCCGCGATGTGGATCCCGCTGGGCATCGGAGCGCTGCGGACACGCGCTCTGCCCGCCCTGTACGGCTACGCGCTCCTGGCCGCCGCGGCGGTCCACATCGGCGCGGGCGCGTGCGTGGCGCGAAGCGGGGTGTTCTCCCCGAATGGACCGATTGCGCTCGCGAGCATCGTCGTTCACGTGGGCTGTACGGTCGGCGGCGCCGTTCTCCTGATGCGGGCGCGGCCCGCGAACGCGACGTGACGAGGTAGCGCTCGCCTTCGCCGCGACGGCCCGTCGCTCGGCGCGTCTGGGGTCGCTTGCCATCGGAGTCGCGCCCTCGGGTGGTCGAGAGGCCGACCACCCATCCTCTCGCGCACGTCGCGCAGAAGCGCCGCTTCTGGCAGGCAATCCGGCCAGGCAAGCGTGGAATGAGACGTGCGTATACGCGGGCCGTCGGAGCTCCGACGTCGCTACAGGCCACGGGGGGAAGAAAAGACGCACCCCATGTTCAACGCCCGTGAGGAACCGACCACGTCGACTCATCGCATCGTTCCCGCGTTCGAAGAAGGGGGCGACAACACGACCGTACTCAGCGTCGCGACGCTGCGAGACCTGGTAGCTCGCTCGGCCGGGGGGAAAGACGCGCCGGCAAAGGACCAAGGCATAGCGCTATCGCCACCCTCGAAGCCGGCGTTCCTCGACAAGAGCGCCCCGATCCTCGTCATGCCGGAGACCGAGCGCCCACGCCGGACGCTGGCCGTGCCGCGCGTCGTCGCACGCGCGGTCCCGGTCACGCGTGCCCATACGGTCTTCTCGTTCATCCGCAGTCGCGTCGTCGCGATGGGCCTGCTCGCGCTCGCCGTGGGTACTCAGCCCTGGTGGTGGAACATCGGGGACGTTCGCGTGGCGGCTGTGCGGAAGACTCGCGACACGATCGCAACATCGGCAAGTCGGAGCCCTCCCCAAAGGGCGGAGCCTTGAGGATCGCAGCCGCTGCGCGCGGCCCAGGACGCGCTCGACGCCACAAGCGTCTATGTGGCAGCCGCCACCGCGATCCTGAAAGTGAGTCCCAAGCAATCGGCCGACCGCCCGTAGCAACGGGACCATCGCCCTCGCGCATGACCGCATTGACCCTCACGCGTCGAGTCGCCGTCCTCACGCGTTGGCGCTTCACTCCTAACGCGTGGCCGCTGTCGCCCCGGCAAGCGGTCGTTACGGTCCTGACGTGTGGCCCTTACAGCCCTGACGCGCGGCCGCTTCAAGGCTCACGCATCACCACCATGGCCCCGACGACTCGGGTCATCACCCCATGTGTCGGCCGCTCCCGGGTAGACGCGCGATCGCTCTGCTCCCGACGCGTTTCCCCCACGGCCCTATCTCACGGCCGCCATGATCCTCACGCGTCTACCCGATGAGGGAAACACGTGGCCGCTTCATCCCGACGCGACAGGGCAACTGCAGCCACGCGTCCTCCCTTCGGTCCCGCCGCGCGACCGACATCGACCTAACGCATGGCCGTGTGCGCCCTATCGCGCTTCCCCCACACCCATGTCTCGCGACCGCCACTGCCCTAGCTAGTGGCCGCTCTTGCCCGCGTCGTGGCCGCATCAATCCCCTGAGCGGGGACAGCCAGCCGACCAAGCAGATTCCGAACCTCTGCGAGGGCAATTCAAGCGCGTTTTACCAGACGTGCGGATTCTCCCTGACCCGGCCAGGCGCGCCCGAACCCGCGCCGGTCACCCCGTGTTGCGCAGCCCCGCCGCGACGCCGTTGATCGTGAGCAGCAGCGCCCCCTCGAGCGACGGCGGAACCGGCTCGCCGCGCCGCCGCAGCTCGCGCTTGCGGCGCAGGAGCTCGACCTGCACGAAGCTCAAAGGGTCCACGTAAGGGTTACGGAGCTCGATCGATCGGCCGAGCCCCGGCTCGTGAGCGAGCAGCGTCGGCTGACCGACGATCGCGCACACGGCGCGCACCGCGCGGCCGTGGTCGAGCGCGATGCTCCGGAACATCTCGCGGGCGAGCGCCTGGTCCTCGACGAGCGACGCGTACTCGGCGGCGATCGCGACGTCGGTCGTCGAGAGGGCGACGGCGACGGCCTCGAGCGTGGTCGCGAAGAAGGGCCAGCGCTCCCGCATGCGGCGCACGAAGGGAAGCCCCTGCTCGCGCACGAGCGTTCGAAGGGCGCGCCCCGCGCCGAACCAGCCAGGGACCATCTGCCGCGACTGGTTCCACGCGAAGACCCACGGGATGGCGCGAAGGTCTTCAATCGTCTTCATCCCCGTGCGCCGCGCCGGGCGTGACCCGAGCGGCAACGCGCCGATCTCTTCGATGGGCGTCGACTGCGCGAAGTACTCGGGGAACGCCGGGTTGCGGACGAGCGCCCGGTAGACCTCGAGGCTCACGTCGGCCGCGCGCGCGAACGCCGCCTCGTATTCGGCCAGCTCCTCGTCGGGGGGATAGTCCGCGATGAGCGACGCGCGCAGAACGCCGCTCGCGGTCAGCTCGAGGTTGCGGACGGCAATCTCGGGCATCAGGTACTTCCACCCGAGCACCTCTCCCTGCTCGGTCAGCTTGAATCGCCCCTGGATGGAGCCCGGCGGCAGGCTCTCGATGGCGCGCTGCGAGGGACCGCCCCCGCGCCCGATGGAGCCGCCGCGCCCGTGGAAGATCGTGAGCGCGATGCCGTGCCGCCGGCCGACCTCCGAGCAGGCGCGCTGCGCGCGGTAGAGCGCGAACGACGACGCGAGGATACCCGCGTCCTTGTTCGAATCGGAGTAGCCGACCATGACCTCCTGCCGCCGGCCTCGCAGGGCGAGGTACTTCGCGTAGTGCGAGTCGGAGAACGCGAGCTCCAGCTCGGGAGGGGCGCGATCGAGATCGTCGAGCGTCTCGAAGAGCGGCACGATCGACAGGTCGGCGACGCCCTCCTCGGGACGGTACAGCCCCGCGCACCGCGCGAGAAAGAGCGTGGCCAGCATGTCCTGGTGGCCGTGGGTCATGCTGAGGATGAACGCCTCGGCGGCGCTCGGGGTCGTGCGACGGCGCATCTCGGCCAGCGCCTGGAGCGCGCGCATCCCCGGTGCATCGGGAGCCGCCGGCACGCGAGGCTCGCCGAGCGCGACGTGCAAGGCGCGCGGGGGCGGAGAGCCTTCGGCCGCCCAGCCCATGGCCATCTTCGCCGCGTCGCGCATCCACGCCGCCGGCACCCGCACGTCGAGCTTGGCGAGGTGGAAGCCGAACACCTCGACCTGCCGCCGGACCGCGCGGACGTGCGACAGGCCCGCGTGCTGGCCGGCGTTGGCCTCGAGCGACTGCTCGATGAGCAGCAGGTCTTCCATGAGCTCGCCGGCGCTCGTGTAGCCGAAGGTGTAGCCGTAGTCGGCGCGAAGCGACCCGCCGCTCGCGCGCGCGCGCACGAGGACTTCGTAGGTCGCGTCCAGCCGAGCCTCCATCCAGCGAAGCTTGCGGCGGTACGGCTCGTTGCGGGTTCTCTCCTCGAGCTCGGCGGCGCGCCCGGGGTGAGCCTCGGCGTCACGCGCCAGCGAAGCGAGGAGGTCCGGGCTCACGCCCACGCGCCGCGTGCTCTGCGAGAGCAGCGCGCCCAGGCGCCCCATCTGACGGGCGTGGAGCGCCACCGCGCGCGCGGCGTGGGCGAGCGCGGTGTCCACGGCGACCTCCGGGGTCACGTTCGGGTTGCCGTCCATGTCGGCGCCCACCCACGACCCGAAGCGCAGCACCGAGGGGACCGGGACGTGCGCGCCGTACGCGAGCGCGAGGGCCTCTTCGATTTGCGCGTACACGTGCGGCACGAGCTCGTAGAGGATTTCCTCGAGGTAAAAGAGCGCGTTCTTGACCTCGTCGCCCACCCGCGGCCGCTCGTGGCGGATCTCGTCGGTCTGCCAGAGCAGGGCGATCTCTTCACGCAGACTCCGGCGATGCGCGCGCCCCTCGGCCGGCGTCGGCTGCTCGCGATCGAGCCGGTCGAGCAGGGCGGCGATGCGCCTGTGCTTGTCGAGCACCGTTCGCCGCTGCGCCTCGGTCGGGTGCGCGGTGAGCACGAGCTCGATGTTCGCGCCCGCGAGCAGCTCTTCGACCTGCCCGCGCCCCGCGTGCGCGGCGAGGACCGGCGCGAGCGCCGCCAGGGAGCCCTTCTGAAGCGCGCCGGATCGCTCGTGGTCGCGGCTGCGACGGACGCGGTGGTGCTGCTCGGCCAGGTTGACCACCTGGAAGTAGTGGGCAAAGGCCCGCGCGACGCGCTCGGCGTCGGTCGTGCTGAGGGCGGCAATCGCGTCGCGAAGCGCCGCGGTATCCCGGGCGCGCGCCCGGCCCGTGGAGCCCCGCCTGCGCTTGGCGAGCGCGCGGATCCGCTCCTCCAGGTCGAAGAAGTCGCGCCCCTCTTGCTCGACGAGCGTGTCGCCGAGCAGGTGGCCGAGCATCGAGACGTCGCGGCGAAGCAGATCGGACGGGTCGGGCGGCATGGCGTGCAGAATCCGGGAAAACAAGTAACCCACGCGGGCGCGCCGGCGCTAGATGTCACCGCCGCTCCCCCCCTCGTGCCATCCTGGCTCGAGTCGTATTTCCGGGACGTCTCCCCGAGAAGGCCACGACGCCGCCAAGCCGCCAAGACCCATGTTTTCCGCCCGCTCGGCCTTCGATTTGTCGCCCAACGAGCTTGCGCAGGCGCTCGCGCGCGCCCGAACCGCCGCTCGCCCCCTCCTCGACCTGACCGAGTCCAATCCGACGCGAACGGCCCTCCCCTACCCCGAACCGGCCATCCGGTCGGCGCTGGCCCGACCCGAATCGCTCCGGTACGAGCCCGCTCCGTTCGGGCTGGAGACGGCGCGCGAAGCGGTCGCCAGGGACCTGGACGCACACGGGACGCCCGTCAGCCCCGGACGCCTGCTGCTCACGGCGAGCACGAGCGAGGCGTACGCCTTTCTCTTCAAGCTCCTCTGCAACCCCGGCGACGAGGTGCTCGTCCCGCGCCCGAGCTACCCTCTCTTCGAGCACCTCGCGCAGCTCGAGGCCGTGCGCGCGGTTCCGTATCGGCTCGCCTACGACGGCGCGTGGCACATCGACCTCGAATCGGTGCGGCGGGCAGCCTCCGCTCGCACGCGAGCGGTCGTCCTGGTGAGCCCGAACAACCCGACCGGGTCGTACGTGAAGACCGCCGAGGCCGAGGCCCTGTCCGCGCTCGGGCTGCCGATCGTGAGCGACGAGGTGTTCGGCCGGTATCCGCTGCGCGACGACGAGACTCGCCTCCGATCGGCGCTCGACGCCTCGGCCGCGCCGCTCGTCTTCGCGCTCGGCGGTCTGTCGAAGGAGGCCGCCCTGCCGCAGATGAAGGCCGCGTGGATCGCGGTGGGCGGGCGCGAGGCGCACGTGCACGCGGCCCTCGGGCGCCTCGAGGTGATCGCCGACGCATTCCTCTCGATCGGCACGCCGGTGCAGCACGCGCTCCCCGACCTTCTCGCGTCGTGCCGGGGCGTCCACGCGGCGATACAGGCGCGAGCCCGCGCGAACCTCGCGACGCTGAACCGCGCCGTCGCAGGCTCGGCGGCTTCCGTGCTCGACGTCGAGGGCGGCTGGTACGGGACGCTGAGGCTCCCGAGGACGCGATCGGAAGACGCGTGGGTGCTCGCTTTCCTCGAGCACGACGACGTCTACGTGCACCCTGGCCACTTTTTCGATTTCGAAGAGGAGGCGTACGCCATCGTGAGCTTGCTCACGCCCGAGGCGACGCTTCGCGAGGGCATCGGGCGCATCGTGTCGCGCGTGGCCGCGCTCGCGTAGCCGGCTCCTGTGACGCGAATCCTTTGTATTTTTTCGGCTTGAGCGCCGCGCGCTTTACGCGGGGTACACAATTCCCGCCATGGGCGCAGTTTGCTCGCACCTATTGATGCGCATCGATTGTTTGTCGCTTGCATACAGGCGCCGTTGAGGTGAACTAAAAGTGCCCGTAGCCCTGGACGGAGTCGGTACCAGCGAGACGGCTGTCTAGGGGGGCCGCAAGTTTTCATCCGGCATTGTGACGCCGGATACGGAAGGAGTCCTGCACCATGCGCCGCAGATCGATCGTCAGCGTGGCCTCGCTTGCACCGCTAGTTTTGCTCGCGAGCGCCACGTCGTCGGCCCAAACCACCCCGCGACGCAGCGCCCTCGACGAACAGTTCGATCGCCAGGCCATCGCGAAGATCGTCCAGCGTCCGTACCGCAACCTGTGCGACGCGCCGGCGGGACTGCAGGGCATGCACTGTTTCGGCAAGGTCTTGCTCGACGAGAACGGCGCGCGGCTCAAGCTGCCGGTGCCGTTGGCCCCGGGCGGCGGAGGCGGCAACGGCTTTGGACCGCCGGATCTGCAATCGGCCTACAAGCTGCCGACGAGCGGGGGCGCGGGCAAGACCGTCGCGGTCATCGACGCCTACCACTACGCGAACGCCGAGCAGGACCTGGCGACGTATCGCTCGATGTACGGCCTGCCTCCGTGCACGTCGGCGAGCGGGTGCTTCAAGCAGGTCGACTCGACCGGGGCGACCCCCACGTTCGCGGAGGACCCGCAGGGTTGCGGCGGCTGGGCGGGCGAGGCCGCGCTCGATCTGCAGATGGCGAGCGCCACGTGCCCCGACTGCAAAATCCTGATCGTCGAAGTCGACGGCGCGAGCGGCGACTTCAGCGGCGCCGTCACTACCGCCGCCATGCTCGGCGCCTCCGCCATCAGCAACAGCTACGGCGGCGGCGACAGCAGGGACGACCCTGCATACAGCCACCCCGGCATCCTCATCACGGCTTCGAGCGGCGACAACGGCTACGGCGTGTCGTCCCCCGCCACGTACACGGGCGTGGTCGCCGTCGGCGGCACCTCGCTCACGCAATCGTCGTCGTCACGCGGCTGGGCGGAGACGGCCTGGAACGGCGCCGGCAGCGGCTGCAGCCAGGCGGTGTCCAAACCGAGCTGGGAGACGGACACCGCGTGCTCGATGCGCGTCGTCACCGACGTCTCCGCCGTCGCCGACCCGAGCACGCCGGTCGCGGTTTACTGCTCCGACTCGCGCAACGGCGCCAGCTGGGTGGGGGTGGGCGGCACGAGCGCGGCCTCTCCCATCATCGCGGGGGCCTTCACCGTCTTGCACGTGAGCGCGGCGCCGTCGTTCATCTGGCAGAACACGATGAACTTCTTCGACGTGACGAGCGGCAGCAACGGCAACTGCTCGCCCTCGTCGCTGTGCACGGCGGGAACGGGCTGGGACGGGCCGACCGGGTGGGGAACGCCCAACGGCGCGTTGCTCGCCATGGGCACCAGCTCGAGCAGCGGGGGCAGCTCCGGCAGCAGCTCGGGGAGCAGCAGCGGCAGCAGCTCGGGGACCACCAGCGGGTCCACCAGCGGCAGCAGCTCGGGTACCAGCGCCGGGTCCAGCAGCGGCAGCAGCTCGGGGACCACCAGCGGGTCCACCAGCGGCAGCAGCTCGGGCGGCCTCACCGGATCGACGAGCGGATCGACCAGCGGATCGAGCTCCGGGGGCTCCGGGACGAGCGGCGGCGGCCTCGGCGCGACCAGCAGCAGCGGGAGCAGCGGCAGCACGAGCGGCGGCTCGGCGTTCCAGCCAGACGCCGGCTTCGTTCCGGCCGACGACGGCGGCGCCAACAACCTCGACTGGAATCAGGGTCCGGCGTCGGGCTGCGGCTGCACGGTGGTCGACGGCTCGCAGGGCTACGGCTCGCTCGCGGTCGGCGTGGGCGTGCTGCTCGGTCTGCGCATTCGTCGTCGCCGGCGCTGAGGCGCGCAACCGTCACAACGAGATGCGATTGCCCTTCTTTCGCTTCTCGATGGCCTGGTCCTTTTCGTCCTTCTCGATCTCCTCGCGCGGCACGCCCGACGCGAGCATCACCGAGCGCGAAACGTAGAGCGGCGCGCCGCTGCCGAGCGCGATCGCGATCGCGTCCGACGGCCTCGCGTCGAGCTGCAGAACGCGGTCGCCCTGACGAACGAACACGCTGCCGAAGAACATGTCGTCGCGCAGGTCGTCGATCTGCGACTTGACGGCCGAGCCGCCGAGCTCGCGCACGAGCGACGAGAGCAGAATCGTGCGTGAGCGGCCGCTCGTAGCGGGTACCGTCGGCCCGAAGCTGAATGGTGAGGGCTTCGGTGCCCCCGACGAAGATGGGCAGCACGGTGACCTGCTTCGAGTCGATGAGGAGCACGGCCGCGCCGTCGCCGGCCCGCACGACGTCCCACACGCTCGCGCGTTCGTAGCCGCTCGGCGCGCGCCGTCGGCGAACGCTGCGGCGCTCGGCTCGATGGCCGAGCCCACCGGGAGCGGCGCCTGGGCGGCGGGCGCTGACGCAGGGGGCGTCGTGGCCGTCGACCCCGAGGCCGCGGGCGCCGGCGCGTGCTCGTGCGACGACTTCTTGCAGGCGAGCGCCGAGGTGGCTTCTCCCGCGAGGAGCACGAGCAGGCAACCGGCGAGACGGGCTCTCACGGCCCGTCTACTTTAGCTCCCCCGGAGACCGCGCGGATGCCCGCGCGTGGTTTGCGGTCCCGAGGGGAGAGAGTGCGGGCGTGCACCATGCACGCCCGCCGACCTACCGCGGCGTCAAAGGTCGCCGTCGAGCCTACCGTCCATGTCGCGGTCGAGGGCGAGACGAACGCCGTTCCCCTGAGGCACGGCCGTGAAGGTCACGCCCAGGTCGTTGTCGAGCTGCGCCAGGCCCCGAAGCAGCGCGTCGGGTATGGCCGGCAGGTGCGAGACATTGGCCTTCCAGGTCTTGCTCGAGGGCTGATAGAGCCACCCGGCGAGAGCCCCGGCGTGCGCGACGACGTCGCACTCGCCGGCGGCGGCTCGCTTTTCCAGGAGGTCGAGGCGCGTCGCCGCGACCGTGGCGCCGTCCTTCCGGAGCGTGACCTGCTGTCCGACGATGGGCGCCAGGTTCGAGTCGAAGGCGAGTATGAACTGCTCAATCGAGCGGCGCGTGATGATGCCGGACAAGTTCTCCGGGATGCCCGGGTTTCCCGGGTCGCCGGGTCCGTCCGCGTTGGGGCCGCGCTGGGCGAAGACGGTCCCTCCGACGAAGCGGTAGATCGTGTCGACGCTCCCGTCGTGCAGGAAGCCGAAGCCGCGGATCTGGTCACCCTGGAAGCTGATGTCGTTGAGGGGCGGGGGCAGGCCTTCCACGAGGTTGGGCCCGATGGGCAGGCCGAAGGTGTTCGGCATGCCGAACATCCCCACCTTTTGATACGCGTTGCGCAGGTGCGGCACCTTGAAGAACTGCGACTCGTCTTCGAAGGAGTATTTGCCGTCCGTGCCGAAGAAGCCCGGGCGGAACACGCCGTACTGCGCGTTCCCCGTGGGATCGAGGACGTGGCAGCCGTTGCAGTTGTGGCCGGGGTCGGCCGGCGTCGGGAGCTGATCGGACGGGATGACCGAGCCGTCGGCTGCCTTGTTGAAGTAAAAGGCGCGCCCCGCGGCCTGCGCCGGCGTGAGCGTATTGTCGAGCGCGCGAATCGGGTTCGGCGGATACGTGACCTGCAGCTGGAAGTTGGTGAACGCCTCCATGTCGGCGTCCGAGAGCTGCGCCGCCGAGCCCACCAGGCCGGGGAACGCCTGGTTGAAGGCCTCGAAGGCGGCGACCTCGTTGAAGGTGCCGGTGTCGGGCTGGGCGCTCGGCACGATGTTGCCGTTGGCGTCCAGGCCGCCGGTGCGGTCGCCGCGCCAGTGCATCGGGCCGTGGTTCGCGAGACCGCGCAACGACTGGGTCGTCATCGGTCCCTTCATGAAGGTGTGGACGAGCGGCCCGACGCCGATGGCCTGCAGAATGGCGGGGTCGTTGGTGAAGGGCCCCGGAACCGGCTGGAACGTCTTGTCGGGGTTGCCGAGATCCCAGGCGAGCCCGTCGAAGTCGCTGAAGATGTGGCAGCTCGCGCACGCGTTGTCACCGTGCGTCGAGATCGCGTCGTAGAGGAAGTGGCGCCCGTTGAGGACGCTCTGGGGCTCCGGGTTGAACATCGCGACGTGACCAATCTCCTGCTTCCTGTGCGTGTCGATGATCGAGAATCGAGTTGTCGAAGCGCGTCAGGACGTAGAGGAGCCCGGCCTTCTCGGAGAGCAAGACGCCGGTGGGACCGCCGCCCGAGACGGGGATCTGGTTGGCGGTCGAGGGCACGAACGTTCCGCTCTCGAGCTGCGCCGTGTCGAAGACGCCGACCTTGCTCGACCCGAGGGCCGCCACGTAGAGCGACTTGCCGTCGTGGGTGACCGCCATCTCGATCGGGAAGGCCAGGCTCTTGGCCGCCTCCGACGGATTGCCGTCGTGGGAGAAGTCGATGTGCGGATTGAGGTGGTGCGGCGTGACTTTCGTGCCGTCGAGGACGGTGATGCGGCTCTCGACGTTGTGTCCCCGGACCGAACCGACTCCGCCGAAGACGTCATTCCCCTCGAAGCGCTGGAAGTTGTTCGCGTCCGTGTTCGAGACGTAGACCTTCCCGCTCACCGGATTGACGGCCATGTTGAAGAGGACCGTGCCGACTCCCGTGAAGAGGGCCTTCTGCGCGGGCGGATTGGCGTTCGCGTCGAGCGCGAACACGTCCTTGTCCGGGAGCGTGAAGTTCACCTCGGCGTCGCGCGCGTTGCCGAGCTGGTCGACCCAGTGCTGTCCGTCGAACTTGAGGATGAGGCCCACGGGCGGAGCCGGGATACCGCCGACGGCGGTCGCCGGCGGGGGCAGCCCGCCGCTGTTGGTCGCGAGTCGCTCGTTGATGGTCGTCGTCTTGTTGCCCGTGAAGAACCCTGCCGCGTACACGGTCCCGCCATCGGGGGAAACCGCGAGCGCCCGCGGCGTGTCCGTGAAGAGCGTCAGCACTTCAATCGGCGTGCCCTCGAGGGTCGTCCCGAGGTTGTCGGCGTCGAAGACCCAGACGTCTGCGCGACCGACGCCGGGCGTCGTGAGCTGCGGATCGCGCCCGGTGTTCTGGCCGCGGTGCGCCGTCGTGATGAACGCGCGCGACCGATGCGGCCCGGCAAAGACGATGTCCCGCGGCTCGTCGCCGACGAGCAGCGTCCGCACGACGCGTGCGTCGCGGCCGTCGCGTACGTCGACGATGCTCACGCTGTCGGACAGGTGATTGACGACCCAGACCTCGCCGTCGCCGCGAACGGCGACCGCCACCGGCTCCAGGCCCACCGGCAGGGAGGCGACCGGGCGCAGGCCATGTCCGCGCACGTCGAAGATTTCGAGCCGCCCGTCCGGGGTGTTGCACGCGAAGAGCAGGCTCCCGTCCGGCGACAGCGCCAGCGGTCGAACCTGACCGGAGTCGAACTCCGTGAAGCTCGCGGCCGCCGCCGGCGTGTTCGCGATCGTTCCCGGACTCGTGTCCAGGGCCGCCGCGCCGGTCGCGACGGAGGAGGCGCTCTCGCCCCCGGTGAAGCCGCCGCTGCACGCGGCCGTCACGCAGGCGCAGGCGAGGGGCAGGGCCAGACCGGCCAGGGGCCGTGCGAGTCGGCCCCGCCGGGGGCGGGTCACCGCAGACGGCGAAGTACTCGGTGTGGTTCGGTCTTGGTCAGGAAACGGTTTCATGGCTCTCCTTGCTGTAGAAGCGACTGCGCCGGCCTCGCTGTCGCCCGCCTTGCGGCGAACGATCACCTTTTCCGCCAGCGTGCCGGAAGGTGCGCAAAATCAACACGACCACCCGCCAAACGGCGAATGAACGCTCCTCGCGCCCGTGCCGCGTTCGCAACTCGCGTGCCTCGCCCGGAGACGTGAAGACAGCTGGCAAAGCCCGCTGAATTCGTCAGAATTGCGCAATTGCGCGGCGCGCACCCGCGCGCCTGCTGCGCACCTGAGCAAGTTTGCTGGGTGGGGCCGTTCCGGATACAAGGATGGTTTAGGTGACCCGCACCGGAGAGCGAGAGACTGCGAGTCGTATCTCGTTCGACTCCATGCGCGCCAGCGAGGAGGGCGTGTGCCTGCTCGTGATGAGCGAGAGCGGCGTCTTCACCTTTCCGCTGCCCGCCAGCGGGGAGATCCGCATTGGTCGCTCGGAGCGGTGCGGCATCGTCGTCGGGGACCCGCAGCTCTCGCGTGAGCACGCGTGCATTCGCATCGACGGAGAGCGCTACGAGATCGTGGACCTCGGGAGCTCCAACGGCACCCGCATCGGCAATCACCAGCTCACCGCGCACCAGCCGGTGGATCTCGAGCCGGGCGAGCTCATCGCGCTCGGAACGACGGCGATCGTGTTGCAAGCGGCCCGGCGCGCCCCGCAGGAGCGCCACGTCCTCAGTCACCCCCGTTTCGAGAGCCGGCTCCAGCGCGCCTGCGACCGCGGCAAGGAGGGCATGGGAGGCCCCTTCGCGGTCATCCGTCTTCGCTTCACGACCTCGGAAGGCGCGCGCCGGCTGCACGACGTCCTGAGCCGCGTGCTGGTCGATCCTCCGGTCGTGGCGAGCTACGCGCTCAACGAATACGAGCTCCTCGCCTCGTACTGCGCAGACTGGGACGGAGCCGACGAGCTCGGGCGCCGAATCGTCACCGAGCTCGCCGCCGAGGGCGCCCGCGCCCAGGTGGGCATCGCCTGCTATCCACGCGACGGGCGCACACCCGACGCCCTGCTCGCGCGCTGCGGCGAGCGCTTGCACCCGGCGGAAGGCCGGCGAGACGAGACCAGCAGCGTCTCCTACTGCGGCGCGCTCGATCGGCTGAGGCCCATGGTCGAGCGCTTTGCCGCGGGCGACATCCCCGTCCTCGTGCTCGGCGAGACCGGCGTAGGCAAGGAGGTCCTCGCGAGGATGCTCCACGCGCTGTCGCCTCGCGCGTCGAAGGCGCTCGTGTGCCTGAACTGCGCCGCGCTGCCCGAAGCGCTACTCGAGAGTGAGCTCTTCGGACACGAGCGCGGAGCCTACACGGGCGCCGTGCAGACCAAGCCGGGCATCCTCGAGTCGGCGAAGGGGGGAACCGTCCTCCTCGACGAGGTCGCCGAGATGCCGCTCAACGTGCAGGCCAAGCTGCTCCGCGTCATCGATCAGAGAGAGGTGCTGCGCCTGGGGACGACCGCCCCGCGAGCGATCGACGTTCGCTTCGTCGCGGCCACCAACCGCGATCTCGAGGCCGAAGTGGCTCGCGGCGCCTTCCGCGCGGATCTCTACTATCGCCTCAACGCGGCGCAGATCGTGATTCCGCCTCTCCGCCAGCGCCGCGACGAGATCGCGCCCCTCGCGCGCACGTTCGTCTCGATGGCCTGTCGCCGGGCCGGTCGCGCCGGCGAGCCGCGCCTCTCGCCCGAGGCGCTGTCGCTCCTCCTCGAGTACCCCTGGCCGGGCAACGTCCGGGAGCTCCGCAACGTCATCGAGCGCGCGGTGCTGCTGGCACCGGAAGACGTCATCCTCCCCGATCACCTGCCGTCCGAAAAGCTCGTCCCCACCGCAGGAGCGACCGGCGGCGGGGCCGAGCGCCGGCGCATCTCCATGTTGCGGCCGCGCATTGCCCTTCCGGGGCTCGACCCCGACGAGCCGACGCTCACCGACGACCCCGAGAAGGCGCGGATCCTTCGGGTACTCGAGGAATGCGACTTCAACCAGACCCGCGCCGCCGGGTGTCTGGGCGTCTCGCGGCGTACGCTCGTCTCGCGTCTGGCGTCGTACGGATGAGACCCGGCCACGGCGACCGAGGGCATGATTCGACACACGCGCCCGGCCGCTCCGTTTCTGGGGTGGTGAGACTCCCAAAATCGTCACTATTGGTTCCAAACGCATCCTTTGTGGTTCCAAAAGCGTCATTGGTAACGACAGAACCCTCATGGGTCGTGGATGGAGCGACATTTGTCGTTCCAAAAGCGTCATTTGTCCCCGAAAAGGCGGCTTTTGTTTCGACGAGAGCGTCCTTTTTCGTTCCAAAAGAGGCATTTGTCGTTCCAAAAGAGGCGTTTGTCGTTCCAAACCAGTCATTGGTCGTTACCAAGGATGCTTTTGCCCTTCCAAAAGCGTCATTTCGTCACGACAAAAGCGGGGTTTGTCGTTCCAAAAGAGTCATTTGCGGTGGAAAAAGCGGATTTTGCGCTTCCCGGGGTGGCTTTCGCGACCCCCGACGAGGCGTTCGAGGCCGCTGCCCTCTCCTCTCACTCGGCTTAATCGGAAAAGGTAGGCGGTAACCGTCCGGCCAACGCGAAGCATTCGTCATTTCTTCGCGATCGGTGTCGTGGTCCCCTCTCGACGTCGTCGAGAGCGACCACGACGACCACGAGCGAGAAGTGACGAATCGCCAGCCGGCCAACGGCGTCGTGACGACCGGCTGTCAAGCATCGTCAAGGGCCGCCGATCACCCGTCCCCATTGATCGTCAGACCGTGAACCGACCTGTCTCGCGGGTCGTAGAAGAATTGGAAATAACAGGGACCGCCGTCGTCCACCTCGTGCCAGCGGCGGCTCAACCAGTAGCTCGCCTTTTCGGGGGCTGGATGGAACTCGCAGAGATAGTTTGCGGCAACCATTCTGTTGCCATGACGAACGACGCCCACGAACTGGGTCCGATAGGAACCGAGCCGCGGAAGGATGAACCTTGCTCCGTCCTGAAGGTAATGCCCGAGCCGTTTGTCGGGTGCCGCGTCGAACCATTCGTCCGAGCTGTCCAGGTGACTCGAGGCGGCGTGCTTGCTGAGATGGTTCGCGATGGCGTTCGCCGCTGCGCGTACCTCTTCGGTCGATGGCGTCCAGTAATCGTCGGCCTGTGGGGTGTGGAGCTCGCGCGCCCGCTCCGCAGGGAAGATGACGAGAGCGTCGTCGAGCTTCCCCGGCAACTCAGGCGGCTCCGCGCGTGGCATGGGCGAAGACGAGACAGGTACGCCGGCCGTGGGTTCCGGCTGCGGGGGCGGCCGCGACAGGTTGCGCTCCTTGCAGCCGGCAGTGCTCACCGCCGCCAGGACGATGAGCGAGGCAGCGATACGTAGATCCATTCTGCCGCGCGCCATGCGCATGGTCTGAATTCTACGGTACCTTCACCCGAGGTCACCGAGACGAGAACGGATTGCACGCGTCGCGTCGCGTCGCCTCGCGTCGCTTCAACCCAGCCCCGGACTCGTCGTGGACCCGGGACTCTCGCCCGCGCGACCTCCGGGACCGCACCCGCGCGCCGAGCGACCGCGGTCCGTCCCGTCGCGCCGCGCCGCCGCTGCCCCGCGCGAACGCGCATTTCGGCGGCTTTTTCGCGCATAGGGGTCGCCTGACCGGGCGGCACATCGCCTGCACTAAAGCAGCGAGCCCTCCATCCCATGGTGCTCGATCCAACCCCTGCGTCTCTCAAGCTCGCCCAGATCGAGAAGGCGTTCGGGGGCGTTCGCGCGCTGCGTGGGGCGAACCTCGAGGCTTGCCGTGGCGAAATCATGGGGCTGTGCGGCGAGAACGGCGCGGGCAAATCCACCCTGCTCAAGGTGCTCTCCGGAGTTCACCCGTCCGGCTCGTACTCGGGCCAGGTCATCCTCGAAGGCGTGGTCCAGCACTTCGCCTCGCCGGCCGACGCGCGCCGGGCCGGCATCGCCGTCGTCTACCAGGAGCTGACGCTCGTCCCGGAGCTCAGCATGGCGCAGAACCTCCTCCTCGGGCGCGAGCCGCGCCGATTCGGCCTGGTGGACGAGGCGAGGCTCGAGGCGATCGCACGCCGGCAACTCGAGCGCTTCGGCCTGGACGGCGCCATCGACGTCACGAAGCCGGTGGCGAAGCTCGGAATCGGCCTGCAGCAGATGATCGAGATCATGCGCGCGCTTCCTCAGGACGCGCGCGTGCTGGTGCTGGACGAACCCACCGCGGCCCTGAGCGTCCGCGAGGCGGACCTGCTCATGGGCTGGCTGCGCGCGCTTCGCGCTCGCGGCACCACCTGCCTGTACGTCTCGCACCGCCTCGACGAGCTCTTCGCGCTCTGCGATCGCATCACCGTGCTGCGCGACGGCCGCACCGCCGCGACGCTCGTCACGAGCGAGACGACCCCCGCGGGCGTCGTTCGCGAGATGATCGGACGGTCCGTCGCCCACGGCACGCGTTCGGCGGCGGTCGAGATCATCACCCACGCACCGACCCTCGACGTGCAGGACCTGCACGTGCAGCGGGCGTTCGGGCCTTCGCAACCGCAGGGGTCGAGCGCCGCCCGCGGCGACGTGATCTCGGGCGTGTCGTTCTCGCTTCGTCAGGGCGAAATCCTCGCCGTGTGCGGCGCGATGGGCTCGGGAAGGACCGCGCTCCTCTCGTCCCTCTTCGGCTGCGCCCGCAGCAGCATGACCGGACGAATCGCGATCGAGGGGGTCCCGGTGCGGCTCGATTCGCCCCGCACGGCCATCCAGCACGGCATCGCGTTCGTGCCGGAGGACCGCAAGGGGGCAGGGCTCGTTCCGGGAATGACGGTCGCGGAGAACCTCGCTCTGCCGGTCCTCGCGTCGGCGGACGTCATGGGCGCCGGGGCGCGCGTCGGGCTCGTCGACGGACGGGCCGAGGCGCGCGTCGCCGCCAAGCGCATCGCCGCGCTGCACATCCGAGGCGAGGCCGCCGCCACGGTCTCGACGCTGTCGGGCGGCAATCAGCAGAAAGTGGTCCTCGGCAAATGGCTGGAGCAGCCGCCGAAGATACTTCTGCTCGATGAACCGACACGTGGGGTGGACGTGGGCGCCCGCGAAGAGATCCACGGAATCCTGGAAGAGCTGGCGCGCAAAGGCGTGGCGATCCTCCTCGCGTCGTCCGATCTGAGCGAGGTGCTGCGCCTCGCCGGCCGCGTGCTCGTCCTCCGGGAGGGGCGCGTCGTCGGCGAAATCGAGGGGGCGGCGGCCACCCAGGAGGCCATCGTGCGGCTGGCCACGTCGACGATCGCCCGAGAAGTCGTTGTCGAAGACTCCCGAGTCCCGGCATGATCCAGACGTTGCTCCCCCTGCCCGCTCGACGCGCGATGCCGAGGCTCTCGGAGCTTCGGCACTCGCGCACGCTGCGAACCGCGGCCGTGCTCGTCTTCCTGTGGTGCGTCCTCGCCGTGCATCCCAGCACGCGCGACTCGTTCCTGACGCCGGAGAACCTGAGCAACGTCACCGCGCAGATCTCCGAGATCGTCATCATCGGCGTGGGCATGACGTTCGTGGTGCTCACCGGCGGAATCGATCTCTCGGTGGGCGCGGGGATGGCGCTCTTCGGCGTCGTCGCGGCGACGATGCAAATCGATCATCATCAGCCGGCGGCGATCGCCATCGCGGCCGCGCTCGGAGTTTCCGTGCTCGTGGGCCTGTGGCACGGGCTGCTCGTCGCGGTGCTGAAGATCCCGCCGTTCATTGCCACGCTGAGCGGGTTTCTCGCGTATCGCGGCCTCGCGCTCCTGCTCTCGGACGCCCGCGGCCTGGCCCCGATGGGCCGCGACTTCGGGGTACTGGGCGGGCGCATTTCTCCGACGGCGTCGATCCTGACGTGCGTCGTGGGGTTCGTGCTGGCCCTTGCCGTCCGCGTCGCGAGCGATCGGCGACGGCGCGCGTTCGACCTTCCGGCGCCCAGCCCATGGCTGCGCGCCGTGCAGGGCGTCCTGCTGACGGCGGTCTTCCTCTTGCTGCTGTGGATCTACCGCGGCGGTATGCCCGTCCCCGTGCTCATCGCGGCGGTGATTGCCGTCATCGGAGGCGTCCAGCTCAGCTCGAGCCGCCTCGGTCGTTACGCGTTCGCGATCGGCGGAAACGCGGAGGCGGCGCGGCTCTCGGGGATTCCGGTCACGCGCGTCAAGGTCAGCGTGTACCTCATGACCGCGGTGCTCACCGCGGTGGCCTCCGTCGTCGCCGCGGCGCGAACCAACGGCGTCACCCCCGGCAACATGGGGCTCCTGCGCGAGCTTCACGTGATCACGGCGGTCGTCATCGGCGGCACGAGCCTGTCGGGCGGGCGAGCGACGATGCTCGGCACGCTGCTCGGCGCGCTCATCTTCGGCACGCTGTCGAACGGAATGAACCTGCTGAACCTGAGCTCGAACTGGCAGCTCATTCTGACCGGCATGATCTCTGCTCGGCGCCTCGACGCTCGACTCCTGGTCCACCCTCCACGAGACGCCGTGAACGCCATGAAGCTCACTCTCGTGCTCCTCGTGAGCTCGCTCGCGCTGCCGGCGTGCGGAAAAAGCGCCGGCTCCGACGCGGCAGCGGCGGAAGACGCCCGCGGAGCGAACCGCGTCGCCTTCCTTCTCTCGACGCACCAGGAAGAGCGCTACAAGAAAGACGAACAGTACTTCGAGGAGACGGCGCGCAAGAACGGCCTCTCCGTCTTCACCCTCTCGTCGGACAACGACAACGCCCGGCAGCTCTCGCAGGTGGAGGACGCCCTTTCGCGCCGAGCGAGAGTCCTGGTCATCCAGCCTACCGACAGCTCGGCGGCGGGGGCATACGTGGCGAAGGCGCACGCGCACGGGGCGAAGGTCGTCGCCTACGACCGCTTCGTCCCGGGAGCGGACTTCTACGTGGCGCACGACAGCTATCGCGTGGGTGTCCTCCAGGCCGAGGAGGCGGTGAAGGCGACCGGAGGGCGCGGCAATTACGTCTTGCTCGACGGTCAGTCGGGCCACAGCGTCGCCAGCGAGATTGCACGCGGGTACAAGGACACGCTCGCGCCTTACGTCGACAAGGGGGCGATCGCGATTGTCGCCGAAAAAAACCACGACGCGTGGTCGCCGGAGCAGGCGCTCAAGACCGTCGAAGACGCCATCTCCAAGACGCGCGGGGACATCCAGGCCATCCTGGCGAACAACAGCGGCATGGCGCGGGGCGCGGTGCAGGCGATCCAGGCGGCCGGCCTGGGAGGGCGGCACGTCTTCATCGCCGGCGCCGACGCCGACGCCGCCAACGTCAACTACGTGTGCGAGGGCAAACAGAGCATCGACGTCCTCAAGGCCATAGAGCCCCTCGCGAAGGAGGCCGCTCGAGTCGCCGCTGCCTTGGTCCGAGGCGAGAAGGTGGAGGCCGCCGCCAACGCGCAGGGCGTCCCCGTCGTGGCCGTCCCGGTCATCCTGGTGACAGCGGACAACGCGCGGTCGCTGCTCGTCGACAGCGGCTTTCACTCCGCTTCGGATTTGCCGAGTTGCAAGTAGCTCCCGAGGGATATCTGCCGTGACGCGAACCGCTCGCCTCCCCTTCCCGTCCCACCTCGGCGCGATCGTCGCGATCGTGGGGCTGGGCGGGTGTACGCACCTGAAGCCGGGAGGTGATCTCGAGCGATATCCCGGCGGCGACGGAGGCGTGACGTGGCCTCTCACGTTCGACGGAGGTGCGCCGGTCGTCGACGGCACACCGCCCCAGGTGACGAAGGTCGCGTGCGGCGACTCCCCCTACGCGGACCCGTGGACGCCTGGGTACGCGCCCGATAAGGCCGCCGTTTCGACCGTGGAGTCGCTCGCCGCCGAGATGACCGTGACGGAGCTGGCCGACCAGATGCGCGGCACCACGACCGGAGGCCTGGGCAACTACGCCGACATCTTTCGGACGAACGAAGACGTCAACAAGGGCATTCGCGGTTTTCACTTTCGCGATGGGCCCCGCGGCGTGTGCCTCGCCGCCCAGCTCCCCGCGGGAAAGGACGGCTACTCGACCGCGTTCCCGATTCCCGAGGCGCGCGCGGCGGCCTTCGACATGGATCTCGAATACCGAATTGGCGAGGCGATCGCCGACGAGGTCGTGGCGTCCACCGACCCGCTCAACGGACAGCCGAACAACATGCTCCTGGCGCCTGTCATCAACATCTTGCGCCACCCGGCCTGGGGGCGGGCGCAGGAGACCTACGGAGAAGACTCGTTCCTCCTAGGCCGTATGGGCTCGGCCTTCACCGCCGGCGCGCAGACGTACATTCCAGTGTGCGCGAAGCACTTCGCCGCGTACGACATCGAGAACGGCCGCGAGAGCAGCAACGCGCGCATGGACGAACAGACGCTGCGCGAGCACTACGCGCGCCACTTCGGCGTCGTCATCCAAGACGCCGGCGTCTCGTGCATCATGGCGTCGTACAACCTCATCACCGTCCCGCAGAACGGCACGCCGACCAAGACCAGCATCGACAAGCATCTGCTGACGGACATTCTTCGAGGGGATTTCGGCTACCAGGGTTTCGTCCTCAGCGACTGGTGGGCGATGCCCCCCGGGACCGCCTTCGCGACCACCGACTCGCTTCAGGCGAACGCCGCCGCGGGCGTCACGGCGGGCATGGATCTCGAGCTCCCGTGGTCTTACAACTACGCCGAGCTGGAGGCGATCTCGGGGCCCAACGGCCAGATCGCGCCCTCGAAGATCCTCGAGTCTGCCTCGAAGATATTGCGCCAGAAGTACCGCTTCAACATCGCGAACACGGGAAAGTCGATCGTCGGCCTGCGGCCCCCGACGACCACGTTCAGCGACGCGGACTCGATCGAGAACAACGCAGGCCACGTCGCGCTCGCGAGGCAGGCCGCCGTCGAAGGAATGGTGCTCCTCAAGAACGACAACGGCACCCTCCCGATCCACCGTCAGTCGGTGAAGACGCTCGCCGTGGTCGGCGGGAACGTGAGCTTTCACCTGCCGTTCGGCAACCTGAACGCCACGATCGATTTCTCGACCGACGTGCGGCTGGGCGATCTGGGCAGCAGCCGCGTGTTCTCGGATCCCGCCAAGAGCTCCGGACCCTTCGCCGGCATAGAGAACGCGGCCGGCGCCGGCGTCCACGTCGTTCACGGCAACGACGCGTCCGTCGCGCAGAACGCGGACTTCGTCGTCGTGGTCGTCGGCCTCACGCCGGAGGACGAGGGCGAGGAGTACACCGGCGCCGGCGATCGCCCCTCGTTCGCGCTCGACGCGAAGTCGATGAAGCCCACCCAGCAAAACGATCTCGTCAACGCCGTCGTGGCGCTGCACAAGCCGATGGTCGTCGTCATCGAAGGCGGAAGCGTGATCGACATGCCGTGGCTCTCGCAAGTGCCCGCGGTCGTCATGGCCTGGTACCCCGGGATGGACGGCGGCAACGCGCTGGGGGCGCTGCTCTTCGGCGACGCGAATTTCGGCGGCAAGCTCCCGATGACGTGGCCGCTGTCGTGGAAAGACGAGCCCCTGTTCACGGGCGGCACGACGACGGACTTCGACTACTACGTCGGGTATCAGTACTTCGATCACTACATGAAGAAGCCGCTCTATCCCTTCGGCTTCGGCCTCAGCTACACGACTTTCCAGTACTCGAATTTGCAATTGCCCTGCAGCACCGTCACGAGCGGAGGGGTGGTCTACGCGCAGGCGGACGTCACCAATACCGGTCACGTCGCGGGGGACGAGGTCGCGTTTCTCTTCGTCTCGTATCCCGACGCAACGGTCCGGCGCCCACCCAAGGAGCTCAAAGGATTTCAACGCGTGACTCTGGACCCCGGACAAACGAAACGCGTCACGCTTCCGCTTCGAATCGCGGATCTCCGATATTGGGACAGCAGCGTGGACGGCTGGCGGCCATCGACCGGCGCCGTCCAGATCATGGTCGGACCGAGCTCGGACAACCTTCCGCTCAAGGACACCTTGACGGTGCAATAGCACCCGGCGCAAGCGCGCCCGTGCCACCCACATCCATGAAACCCCACTCTCCTCTCATCGCCGCTCTCTCCTGGAGCGTCGCGCTCTTCGCCAGTCCCTCGGCGCTCGCCCAGAACGCATCCCCGACCGGCAACGACCAGCCGCCGCAGGCGCCTCTCGCGCCTTCTGCGCCTGCCACGCCGCCCGTTGCCGCCGTAACAGCTCCGGCAGCTGCGCCGCCGACGGCGATGCCGAGCGGGGGCCTGCTCACCTTGTCGGAGCCCAGTCAGCTCGGGTTCCTTCAGCAGCTGCCGCGGGCCGCGTTCCCCGACGACCGGCGCCGGGGCCTCTACGGGGGTTCGCTCTGGTCCGAATTCACCGATCTTCAGTGGCCCTACTATCCGAAGACGGGAATAGGCGTCTCGGGATACGTGTGGGTGGACTCGGGCTACGAGCACATCGCGCGCGGCAATCCGAACGAGCAGGGCACCAAGTACTGGCTCCAGCAAGGACGGCTCGTGCTCCGGACAACGCCTACGTGGTCGGACGGCACCTACTTCATTCAGGCCCAGGCCGAGTTCGTGGCCAACAAGGACCAGTCGCAGTCCCAGCCGAACATCGTGGACACCGACGACGTCTGGATCAAAGCCGGCAAGTGGAGAGCGTGGGACGTGCAGCTCGGCCGCTACCAGGGCTGGGAGGTCTATCACTTCGGCATGGGGCTCGACCTCTATACCCTCGAGCGGGAGGGCGCGACCGATACGCAGTACAGCGTCCCGGCCATCTACGGAGTCACGTACGCGTTCTACCGCCCGGCGGGCGTCGGGCAGGGCGCGCTCCACCTCTACCTCGCCGACGCCTTCCGCATGGAGCTCGGAACGCAGTTCGGAAACGAGTTCGGCGAGAACACGCTGGCCGTACGTCCCGTCGCGGTGGTCGACCTCGGCCCAGGGGCGGAGGCAACAGGCACCACGCTCCGGCTGCGGATCAAAGCGGGAGCCGAGTGGAAGAACCTGAGCGGCCAGGCCGAGGCGGCCAAGGACTACACGAACCAGAGGGGCGGCGGCGGCGCCATCCAGCTCATCGTCGATCCCATCGTCGAGTTCGGGTTCAACGGCGCCTACGGCCTGGTCGACCACGTGTCGCAAGACGGCTCGGTCGACGAGACCGGGAGCTACACGACGTACAGCCTCGGCGGCTTCGCCAACCTGCGAATCGTCGGAGACCTGATGGCCGGCACCGGGTTCAACTACACGCACCTCGAAGACATCCACTACGACAAGATGCTCGGCAGAAACGACATCTACGGCCACACGCAGACCTTCTTCGCGGTGCAGTACATCGTCGCGAAGCAGCTCTTCGTCAAAGGCGTCGTCGCGTACGCCAACGGCGATTTCGAGCCCAACTTCGGCAATCCCGTCTTCCACAACGAGATGCTCAGCGGGCGCGTGCGCCTCCAGTACCTGTTCTGATCGACGAGGGGAGAAGCGCGGTTGGACGCCGCGGCACGGTTTGGTACGGTCTTATCAACCACTTGGACGCTCCCGATCTCACGACCCAGGTCATCGAGCAGGACGGAAAGCTGGAGTTTCCTGCGGTGGAGGTGCGCGTCCTCGACGGGCCCGATCGCGGCACCAGTCATCGGGTCGGCCCCAGCGGCGTGCGGATAGGAACGGCGGCGGGTTGTCAGCTGCGCCTCACCGACCGCACCGTCTCGCGCCTGCATTGCGAGTTGCGAATCGCCGGCGCCGCCGTTCGCATCGTCGACTCGGGCAGCACCAACGGGACGTTCATCGATGGTGTCCGTGTCTTCTCGGCAGAGGTCCGCTCCGGCTCCCGCGTGCGCGTGGGCGAGAGCATGCTGGGCGTCGAGACCGGCCAGGAGCGCACGATTGTCGAGCTGTCGCCCCGGCATCGCTTCGGAGACGTGGTCGGCGCGAGCGTCGACATGCGCCGGCTGTATGGCGTGCTCGAGAAGATCGCGCCCACCGAGAGCTCCGTCCTCATCCAGGGCGAGACCGGCACGGGCAAGGAGCTCGTCGCGCGGGCTCTGCACGACGCCTCTCCCCGCGCGAAGTTCCCGTTCGTCGTCGTCGACTGCGGCGCGATCGCGGAGAACCTGATCGAGAGCGAGCTGTTCGGGCACGTGCGTGGCGCGTTCAGCGGCGCCCTGTCCGACAGGCGAGGGCTATTCGAGGAGGCCAACGGCGGCACCCTCTTCCTCGACGAGATTGGAGAGCTGCCGCCTGCGCTGCAGCCTCGCCTCCTGCGGGTCCTCGAGACACGCGAGGTGCGCCGCGTCGGCGCGAACACGAGCCGCCCGGTCGACGTGCGCGTCGTGGCGGCCACCAATCGCTCGCTGGCGCGCAGCATCAACCTCGGGACGTTCCGCGACGATCTCTACTATCGCCTGGCGGTCGTCGAGATCGAGCTCCCGCCGCTGCGCGCACGCCCGGAGGACATCCCGCTGCTCGCCGAGGTGTTCTACCGGCGCTACGCGGGCGAAAACGACAAGCCCCCGCCCGAGCTGCTCGCGTCGCTCGCGTCGCGTGCCTGGCCAGGCAACGTCCGCGAGCTCCGCAACTTCGTCGAGCGAAGCGTGTCGCTGGGGTACGCCTCGTCCGCACCCGCGGTCGCCGTCGCGCGGCGCCCGGACGCGGAGCTGAGCGCCGAAGCCCGCGTGCCCGTCCACCTGCCGCTGAAGGACGCGCGGGCCGCGTGGACCGAGCAGTTCGAGATGCTCTACGTGCGCGCTCTGCTCGCGAAGACGGGCGGCAACGTGACGCGCGCCGCGGAGCTCGCGGGCATCAACCGGCGGTCGCTTCAGCGGCTCATCGCGAGCCTCGGAATCCGCGAGCCGACGGAGGCGCCGGGGAGCATGCCGCCGTCGAAGGGGCACGGCTGAGGGCGGGGTCGGGGCTGCGGCGCAGGCCGTAAAACGCGATGTATGCGTAACAGAGGAGCGGCAGCACGAATGCGTGCTGGATGCCGACCCTGTCGGCGAGAACGCCCTGCAGCACGGGCACGATCGCGCCGCCGACGATGGCCATGCACAGGATCCCGGAGCCCTGGCCGGTGTGCTTGCCCAGGCCCTCGATGGCGAGGGTGAAGATGGTCGGGAACATGATCGAGTTGAACAGGCCTACGGCCAGGATGGCCCACATCGAGACGTGGCCCGTCGCGACGATCGCGATCAGAACGAGCGCCATCGCCGCGAGCGCATGGGCCATGAGAACCCGGCCCGGCTTGACGTACCTCATGACGGCCGAGCCGACGAACCGACCGACCATCGCCCCGCCCCAGTAGAACATCAGGTACCAGCCCGCGTCGGCAACGGACATGGCGCCGATGGAAGGCTGGCTGATGTAGCTCACGAGAAAGCTGCCGATGGCGACCTCGCCCCCGACGTAGAGGAAAATGCCGACGGCGCCGAGAACCAGGTGGCGGTCCTTCCAGGCGCTCGACTTGGGGTCGCCGGCCGTTGCCGGCGGAGTCGCCTCGATCTTCGGCAGCTTGGTGACGGCGATCAGAACGCCGACGAAGACGAGCACCGTCGCGAGCGCCAGATACGGCGTCTGCACCGAGCTCGCTTCGGCGAGGCGATACGCTTCGATCTGGGCCGGCGTCATCCCACTCAGCTCTTCCGGTCTCTTGACGGCGACCGAAAGAATCAGGACCGAGCCGAAAGCCGGGGCGATGAACGTCCCGAGCGAGTTGAAGGCCTGCGTCAGGGTCAAGCGGCTCGACGCGGTCTCCGCCCTACCGAGAATGGCGACGTAAGGATTGGCAGCCACCTGGAGCAGCGTGATGCCCGCGGCCAAGATGAAAAGCGCCAGGAGGAATACCGTGTACGAGCGCGCGCCCGCCGCCGGGTAGAAGAGCGCGCAGCCCACGGCCGCCGTGAGGAGCCCGACGATGATGCCGCTCTTGTATCCAATGCGCTCGACGAGCCTTCCCGAAGGCAGCGAGACGACGAAGTACGCGGCGAAGAACGCGAACTGAACCAGCATCGCCTGCGCGTAGTCGAGCTCGAACACCGCCTTGAGATGCGGGATGATGACGTCGTTCAGGCACGTCAGAAAACCCCACATGAAGAACAGAGACGTCAGGACGGTGAGCGCGGACGAGTAGCGCTCGCTCTCGGTAGCGGCGATCGGGGGAGCAGCGAGAACGGGTTCCATTCGGCCTCGAGTCGCGCAATGCAGAGCGCATACCACCACGAAAACACGCAGATCGGGCGAGTCCGCGCGCGGCCCCCGCCGCCTTTCTCAGGCGATGCGGCCCCGGGCGTCGCGCGACACCGGCGCGGGTGCGGCCACCGGCACCGCGGTCGTGCGCTCAGGACGGGCGCCGCCGGGGATCTGCGAGTCGGTTCCCCCCCTCGCGTGCAGCGCCTAAGGGCTGCGATGGGCGAGGAACGTCTTCAGCCGCTCCCGCTCTCGATCGTCGAGGACCTCGCCTAGCCAAGCTCGCATCCCATCCGCGTCGGTGAAGACCTTCCGGTGCGTGAACTGGGCGTCTCGCACCAGCCGGAACACCTGCATCACCGACGTGGGCGCGTCCGCTCGGTGGAGGATCGCGCTGCGCTCGACCTTTTTCATGTGGGGCGCGCTCAACATCTGGATCGCGCGATCGGCGACCTCGGCGGTGAAGACCTTGCACATCCGCCAGTCGGCCGCGATGACGAGGCGCGTGTCCGGCGGCGCGGTCGAGACCGTCGCCACGATCATCGCGATCATGTCGTCGACCTCCGCCGTGGCCTGGTAGCCGGCCGCGACGTCGATCTCCAGCAGGCGTCCCGACACGATTCGACACGTGTTCTTCATGACGTGGGGCCGCCGTCGGGCTTGAGCCGCCGCGCCGTTCGCCGGCCGTGCTTCCCGCGGATGAGACTATGGGCCGAGGTGGTCTCGGGACTCCGGTCGCCGCACCGTGCACATCGTCGACATTTCATCGTGGACCGCCCTCGCCAGGGACTCCCAATCTCACCAACGGTGCGTACGCGCCGGCGGTTTAGCTCCGTCACGGCCGCGTGAATCGTGCGTGCTACGTTCTTCGCGCCGTGCCGGGTTTGCGTCGCCGCGTCGTACGCTACTTGCCAATGGCCGTCTGCGAGCTCGCTTCCGTGGCGCTCGCCTTGGCTGGCTGCGACTTCGACACCGCGGGCACTCCCGGGTGCGTCCCCGTGGATGTCGAAATCTTCATCAGCGGGGTGCAGGCGTGCGCCATCGCGACGGAGGGTCACGCCTCGCGCGCGACGACGGCGTTTACCCCGCTCGCGGGGCCCACCTGCGATACCATCTGCGGCACCACGGCGACGACCTGCACCCTCCCGGCCGATGTCTTGAGCGAATACCTCGCGGGGCAAGCAGGCACGGTCGAGGCGGACGGTGCTTCGGCCGAAGCGTCGGTGGACGCAGGCGACGCCGGGGTCGCGCTGGGGAGCTCCGACGCCGGAAAGGCAGGAGACTCGACCGCCCCCACCGGCTGCCCGGCGATCGCTCCGACGGCACTCGTCGTCCTGGACTGCACGAGCACCTGCAGCCAGTAGCGTTTCGGATGCTTCGAACGCTGCTTCGAAACGGTGATGCGAAACACGGATGCGAAACAGCGTCGGGTGTCGGTGTGACCCCGTATGTGATTGGCTCCAAACGCGAAATAAGGCGAGCGGCAACAGACGTTTTCGTTGACACGCAGTCGTAGCGACGGCTCTATCGCTTCTGCGTAGTGCCGGAGCCCGTCGGCGCCATTTCCGAGCGCTCCCGTGCCCGAAAATGTGCCCGCAGGATGCCGTGTGCGAGCGGTCGGACGCGGTGGCGCCCGGGCACACCTCTTGCGGCAAAACGCCAGCGCCAGAGCATTGGAGACCAAGTGAAGCATCCCTCGATCGCCCATGTCGCCGCTACCCTCGCCTTGGCTCTCGTCGCGACGACGTCCTCGGCGCAGCCGAAGTCTCACAAACGGCCCAAGCCAAGCGCTTCGACTCCGAGCGCCTCGGCCCCGGCGGCGCCGAGCCCTGCGCCCTCGAGCACCCCGAGTCCCGAGGACGCCGTCCCTCAAGACGACACGCCTCAGAAGCCGACGCCCGGGGCAACCTCCTCGCAGAAGGCGACGAGGGCCCAGGAGGACGAAGAGGGAGCGAAAGAGCCCAACGAGCCCAGCGAGGCCAAGGAGCCGAAGGAGCCCAAGGAGCCCAAGGCCGCGGCGAGCCTGGACGTCGACCCGGAGACCGGCGGCGGGGGCGGCGCGGGATCGAAGTTCGTGCTCACGCCCTACGGTCTCGTGCAAGGGCAGCTGACTCACGACTCGACGCAGTCCTTCCAGAACGGGCAAGGCAACGCGCCGATCGCTCGCTCCGGTGCGGCGCCTGGGCAGCCGCCACCGTATGCCGGTCAGCATGGCCGGCTGACGATGACCGCGCGCCACACCATCCTCGGCTTCCGCGTGAAGTCGCCCGCATGGCACGCGATCGTCGCCTCTGCACGGCTCGAGGGTGACTTCGAGGGCGCTCCGTCGCCCACGAGCCCGCCCGGAACCGCCTTCGGGAACACGGTGCTGAACAGCAGCGAGGCCTCCTACGAAGCGAGCGGACCGTTTCGCATACGCCAGGCCTACGCCCTGATCGAGACGCCGGTCATCGACTTTCTGGCCGGTCAATCGCAAACCATCTTCGGATGGCAGCCGTTCTTTTATCCGAACAGCGCCAACAATCTGGGGATTCCCGGCCACACGTTCGACCGGGAAATGCAGCTCAAAATCTCGCACGTGTTCAAGACGTCGGCCTTGAACGTCGAGGTCGCGGCAGGCGCGTTCCGGCCTCCGCAGCGCGACTCGGAGATTCCCGACGGGCAGGCGGGCCTTCGTCTGGCGATCAACGATTGGAAGGGCATCCAGAACGGCAACAAGGTCGTTCCGGCGCAGATCGCCGTGTCGGGTGCCGTGCGGACGTTCAAGGTGCAGGGGTACGGTCTCCCCGCGATGATGACCGGTCCCGTGACGATGATGACTACGCCTTTACAAGATCACGGGTACACGGAGAACGGGGCCGGTGTCTCGATCGACGCTCTGCTTCCGATCATTCCCGGCGACAACCCGGACAGCCCCGGCAACACGCTGACCGTCGTCGGCGAAGCCGCGATGGGTTACGGCATCAGCGACCTTTATCAGAATCTGACCTTCGGGGTGCAGACCTTCGCCATTCAGCAGTCGAACGGGGTGGGCACCCCGCTCGCTGTCGACCCCGGCATCGTCACCTTCGACCCGAACACCGGGCAGCTCCGCGCAATCGACGTGCGCTCGTTCCTCGTCAACGTCCAGTACGTCTTGCCCGGCCTGGACAACGTCGACCTGTCGGCCATCTACTCGTATCTGGACTCCGACAACGTCGACAGGCTTTCCACCGTGACTCAGAGCCAGACCGGGTCGTTCAGCAAGATCTTCATCAAGCAGCGGTACATCGAGGGGACGTTGCACGTCTGGGTCACGCCGGCCTATCGCCTCTCGTTCTGCTACGGCAACACGGTGCAGACCTTCCTCGACGGCCTGCAGGAGACCAACCACCGGCTGATCTTCAAGATGAACTATGCGTTCTAGGGAAGGAAGGATTTCGATGACGCTGCGCTCCTTCGACTCCCGGGCCCTGTGGGGAACGTTGGCGATCGGAACGTCCGTAGCCGGCGCGTCGCTCGCCGGCTGCGACATGAGCTATACGCCCCTGAACCTCGAGTTCGCGCCCGAGCCCTCGTCCGGGTCGGGCAGCACGAGCAGCGGAGGAGGGAGCTCCTCCGGCGCAGGGTCGGGCAGTAGCTCGGGCTCCGCTGGCTCCGGCAGCGGCGGGGGGTCGACGTCGACGAGCGGCAGCTCGTCGGGCACGAGCTCGTCGGGCAGCAGCTCGTCGGGAGGGAGCACTTCCGGGAGCAGCAGCGGCAGCGGCTCTTCGTCCGGTAGCGCCAGCGGGGGCACGCCGCCGACGACCACCTACTGCCCCGCAGGCAAGACCCTCGCGTACTACCTGAATTTCACCGACCCGAACTGGGAGCAGAACGTCAACTTCACGTTCGGCAACGGCAAGCAGATGGGCTGGGCCATGAATGGCAACGACGACAACAACATTTCCGTCGTGCAGGACCCCGCCAAAGGCCAGGTGCTCAAAGTCCTCTATCGCGCCAACTCGGGGCCGGACAGCTGCTTCACGTGCATCGCCGACCTCAACACGCCGCCGTCCTGCACGTGCACGACGTCGGGCGGCGCCGAGTTTTACGCGAACTTCGCCCAGGGCAAGGTTCTCGAGGAGGCTTTCCTCTCGTTCTGGGTGCGCTTCGGCGACTCGGGCGCGCCTTTCGACTTCGGCAAGGCCGGAAAGATGCCGGGCCTCTCCGGGGGCATCCCGGTCAGTGGCCTCAACACGACCGACGGCAGTGGCTTTTCGTCGCGCGAGATGTGGCGGCCCGCCATCTGCAACGGCAAGAACGGAGAGCTCTACTGGTACGGCTTGCCCGCGGGCAGCGCGAACATCGACGACTGCGGCACGGGCCCGTCGTGGAACTGGCCCTCCCCGAGCGACGCCCAGTGGCATCAGGTACAGATGCTGGTGCACATGAACACCGCGGCCAATACCGACGGCCACATCCAGATCTGGTACGACCAGCCGTCGACCGGCACCCCCAACATCGACCGGCAGGGCATCGGCCTCATCGATCGCACCAAGTTCCCGAACAACAGCGTGAACCAGCTCATGTTCTCGACGTTCTTCGGGGGCCACGACAACACCTGGGGGCCGTCGAAGGACGTCAACGCCTACTTCGCCGATTTCCAGATCTGCGAATGAGGCCTGCGCGGGCCGCCGCGCTCCTCTACCGACCGTAACGCTTCCGGCACTGCTCCTCGCATGCGTCGTACGCGGCGGTGCTGGTCTCCTCGCTGCATCTCTGCGTGATGCATCCGCTCACGGCGTTCACCTGAACGTGGGTGTCGATCGGCCCGGTCTCGACGTGGCTGTCGACTCCGGCGCATGCCGCCGCCAAGGGGAGAGCGGCCCAAAGACCCAGGCGCAGGCGAGCCAAGCGCACGCGCTCACGGTATGGCAGCGGCCCTCGGGCGTCCAACGACGGCTACGGGAAATCCGTGTTGCTGCTGCAGCTGCAGGTGCCACCGCTCGAGTTGCTGATGTCGCCCGTCAAGCAACCCTTGCCGTTGAAGTGAAACTCGCAGTTCGTGATGTGCGCGTTCGTGTCCTTGTTGCTCACGAAGGACGTTCCGGCGTTGGCGCATGACGTCCCGGGGCCCTGGAAGTACACGGTGTCCAGGGTGCTGCCGCTCGTACCCGGCTGAAAGTTGGCGTACTTGCTCCCGATGTTCGGACCGAGGTGGGAGTTCTTCATGACGTTGTTGTCGCAGGCGCGGTTGTAGCCGGGGTCGCTCGCTTGCCAGGAGCCGACGTAGAACGCCTCGCCGAAGACTTGCTGGATCTGCCCCGTGTCGTGGACGTTCGCTCCCTCGACGGTCGTGTTCGACGTGCCGTCGCGAAGGTGGAGCCCCTCGTCGCCGGTGCCGTAGACCTCGACTCCGCAGATCAGGCTGTTGTTGCAGCCGTCGAGGATGATGCCCTTCGAGTCGTTCGTCGTGATGATGTTCTGGATGTTCCAGTAGCCGCCGTTGACGTGCACGACGTAACCCGAGTTGATCGCCGTGCCCGGCCCTTGCAGAACCGGCGGATGGGACGGGTCGAGCGCCGTGAGCGTGATGGGTTGCGACGCGGTCCCCCCGTTGGGTCCCTCGAAGACGACGGGGGTGGCCATGGTCCCCGTGGCTCCGCCGTGGACGGTGACCGACACCGGCATGGCCGTGTACATGCCGGGAGCCACCGCGATCACGTCGCCCGGCATCGCGTTGTTCATCGCGCTCTGCAGCGAGTTGCCGTCGTTCACGACGACGATGTGCCCCGTCGGCGTGGGGCACGGATAGGTGGCCCCCGGACCGCCCGTTCCCGGCGGGCCGATCGTCGTGGCGCCCGAGGACGACCCGGAGCTCGAGCCCGAGGTCGAGCTCGAGCCTGAGCTCGACCCGCTCGTCGAGCCCGACGAGGAGGAGCCCGAACCAGGAGGAGGAGCCCGACCCCGAGGTGCCGCCGCTGCCGCCGCCGCTCCCGCTCGACGACGGGCTACCCCCGCCGCTCGAAGAATTCCCCCCGCCGCTCCCGTTGCCGGACCCCGACGAAGGCTCGGGCGCGAATTCGAGGTTGAGAGGCGAGTAGCTCATGTCGCAGCCGGCGAACGACGCGACCGCCACGGACGTTCCGATCGCCAACGTTCCCCACCCAGGGCGGGGGTTGAAAGATCGCAGCGTCATGGAATGCCTTCCTTTGCTCCCTTGGGGGCCAAACGAATCCGCCAAGCACGCACCGAGCCATCGGGGCGCGCGATCCTGGCGAGGGATTGCAAGGCCTCGCAAGTTCAGGCCATTTGTTCGAAACGAGACGGCCCCGCCCCGCGGGGGAAGGGCCCCTTTTCGGCCTCTTTCCGTAACGATCCCACCCTCAACGCTCGGTACGCTTGTTACATAACCCGGCGGCCGATCGCGATAGGCACGCTTGTTTCGCCGCCAGGGCCGCCGCGCGCTCGGCGACGAGGTCGACGAGATCGCCCTGCGCGAGCTGCATGTCGAGCACGTGATAGCCGTACACTCCGTGCATCAGGAAGCCGCCGAGGCCGACGGGGCTCTTGCGCAGGTCGCCCGGCCGCCGCTGCACCGAGACCGCGAGGTAGCGCAGCCCGTCCGGGCGCTCGACGCAATGCGCTCGATAGAGGTCGCGCACCAGGGCGAACGGCGTGTTCATCCCGAAGAGGCCAGCGAGCGAACACGGCGCCGGCGGCCGGGGAAGGAACGTGCGGGTGAGCACCGGCGAGCCGTGGGCGAGCTCCGCGGGATCGACGCAGATCGACTGCCGCCCTGGCGGCGGCATCCCCTTGCCCACGTGCACTTCTTCGCCGTCCGCGTACGAGCGAAACGTGACGATGCACCCGGTCTCTCCGCGCTCGGTGCACGCGGGAAGATGCGCGAACGTCCCTCCGGTCGTCTTGCCCGGCAGGACGTCGAGCGGCCAGCCGACGGGCAGCGCGAGGAGCAGCCGGTCGCGCATCACGGGATCGTCATCGAAGAACCGCTTCAGCAGCTCGACGACCATCTCGCTGCCTTGCGAGTGACCGATGAGCACGATCTTGCGACCGCCGTTGTACTGCCCCATGTAGTGAAGGAACGCGTCGACGACGTCCGACACGGCCACGTCGCGATACGGGCGACGGTTCTCCTCGCTCTGCAGGTACGTGCCGATCGACGTCTGCCGGTAGAGCGGGACGAACAGGCGACACGCGTAACGGAACCGCGCAGCCTGGTCGATCGTCGCGACGGCGATGGCGCCGAGATCCGAGAAATCCGTGTGACTCGCGGGCCACGGCCGCAGGTCCACCGTCGGGTAGACGTAGAAGCAGTCGACCGCGTCGGCGCCCGGCGAGGGGTGGTCGCGCACCTCGATTCGCGTCCGGTCCGGGAGGAGGTCCGTGGCGTCGAGATCCTCGGCGCACGCGTCGAAGCGGCCCGGCAGGCATAGCCACCACCTGGGCTCTCCATACCGTGCGCTCGAGAAGCCCGTGAACGGCGCGCGGAGCGCGGGCGGTGGAGCCGGGCTCTGGGCGGGCGGCGGCACAGCGCAGCCGAGCGAGCCGAGAGCGCAGCCCAGCCAAACGGCGGTCGCGATGCGCACGGCGACGCTAGCCGTACGGTCGCAGGCTACGCGCCATCATGACGGCGCCCACGCCGATGAGCGCGACCATGGCCGTGGTGTGCCAGAAGTTCGTGGCGGCGAAGAAAAAGGTCAGATTGAATAGAACGCTGAGGACGATCGCGACCAGCGAGCCCACGGTGAGCAGCCACCCGCCCACGGACCGGGCGCTGAAGAACAGCATGCCCAGGCCGAGGCCGAGCGGCACCATGACCAACCCCAAGTGACCGCCGAAGAGCGAGTGGAAATTCGACGTCACGCTCACGCGGTCCAGAAACAGGTAGACCCCGAGGGCCGCCAGCGCGAGCCCGCCGAAAAACGAAGCGAGCCCGCCCGGCGTACCACCCGCGCCCCGTACAGCCATCGGGTAGGAGCATATCGCGAGACTGACGTCGGGCGTGCGGAACTATTGGCCCTTCTGGAGGCACGTCGTGGCCTGCGAGAAGCACTTCGTGGGGTCCGTCGAGCCATTGAGGCACGACTGGAGGGCGCCGATGCACGCGCCACCGGGCATGGACGCAGCGTCGGGCATCGCGATCGGTGGCAGGCCCGCATCCGGGAGCGGCGGCAAGCTCGCGTCGAGGAGCGGCGGCAGCTTCACGTCGGGGAAGGCCGGGAAGCTCGCGTCCGGAATCGGCGGCAGCTGCACGTCGGGGAACGGCGGGAAGCTCGCATCCGGAAACGGCAGGAGGCCCGCATCCGGGAGCGGCACCAGGCCCACGTCCGGAAAGGGCAGGAGCCCGCCGGCGTCGAGCGACGCACTCGTGCCGGCGTCGGCTCCCGCCGCGGCGAGGCACGATTTCAGCTTTTGCCCGCAGGTCGTCCGCGCGGACAGTGTTTTCGCTGCGTCCGAACAGGTCTGGGCCTGCGCCGTGCAGCTCTGCTTCGTGTCCAGCTCTTGAGCGTTCTTTTGCGGCGTGTCGGCGCCTTGGCTGCACGCGGCGAGGCAGGACGCAACGGCGACACCGATGAGGATCTTGGTCTTCATGTCTTCTCTCCTGTGTTGGACGATCGAGGGCCACCCCAGGCGTCCCGCTCATTGCACCAGCCGTTCCCGAGCCGGAGAGAAGACCGGCGGTCGTGGCCCCGGCGCTCGCGCTGAGGGCCCCGCAAGGCCCAGGGCCGAGCGTCCGGATCGAGGTCGAGATCGCGGTGGATCAGCGCGAGTCGCGCGACCCGGACTGCCGCAGAAACCCGAGCGCGCGACCCAGCACGCGCGCCACGAGCCCAGCTCCGCCACGCCGCGCGACCCCAGGCTCCACCGTCGTTCGCGTCTCCACCGGCGTCACCACGAGCCGCGCGGCTTCCTCGGCGCGCGCGGTCTCGCGCTCGAGCCGCGCCAGGATCTGGCGGCGGTCGTGGAGCGACGCCTCGGCGAGCGACTGAACCCACTCGCCCACCTCCACCGCAGTCGCCGGGCGAACCACCTTCTCCAGCTCGAGGGCCATCGCGCGCGCCGACTCGAATCGCTCATCCTGTTCCCGCGCGAGGCCGCGCAGCGTGAGCGCGTCGAGCGCGGGCGGTACCTGGGACCGCAACGTGCTCGGCGCGGGCACCTCGTCGTCGAGGATGCGCCCGAGGATCATGCCCTCGGCCTCTCCCTCGAACAGCCGCTCGCCCGTCAAGAGCTCCCAGAGCAGGACCGACGCCCCGTAGACGTCGGTCCGGCGGTTGACGACGCCGCGCTGGATCTGCTCGGGCGCCATGTAAGGCAGCTTTCCCTTGAGCTGGCCCTCGCGCGACACGTTCGACCGGCTCTCGGCCTTCGCGATGCCGAAGTCGATGACCCGCGCGACGCCGTCGCTCCCGACGATCACGTTTTGCGGCGAGACGTCGCGATGCACCAGGCCGAGCGGCGCGCCCTTCTCGTCGCGCGCCTCGTGAGCCGCGTGAAGGCCGTGCAGCACGGACGCCGCGATGGCGACCGCAATAGGCAGGGGAATGCCCGTCTTCTGGTCGTGGGTCAGACGCCACAGGCGCGCGAGGGATTCGCCGTCGACGTACTCCATGACCAGGCTGAGCTCCCCCTCTTCGGCGTACACGTCGAGGACGGGGACGACGTTCGGGTGCCGAACGCGGCTCGCGAGCCGCGCCTCGTCGAGGAACATCGCGACGAACTCCGGGTCCTTCGCGAGCGTCGGGTGGAGGCGCTTGATCGCGACGGTGCTCGTGAACCCGAAGGGCCCGAGCATCTTGCCGAGGTGCACCGACGCCATGCCCCCCGACGCAATCTCGTCGTGCACGGCGTAGCGGCCGCGCTCTCCGGTGCGCGCGGGCGCCGAGCCCTTGAGAGTCTGCGCTGTCTTGCCGTCGCGCAGCACGATGACGCGGTCGCAGAGACCGATGACGTCGTCGAGGCGGTCGGACACGTAGATGCACGTGGAGCCGTCCTTGTGCAGCGTGCGCAGCCACCCGAACAGCCGCTGCCGCTCCCGCGGCGTCAGCAGCGCGGCCGGCTCTTCGAGCACGAGCACCACGGCGCCGTTCAGGATCGCGCGCAGAATCTCGAGGATCTGCTGCCAGCCCACGTCGACCTGGTCGACGACCGCCGCGGCGTCGAGCCGGTCGGCGAAACCGAACCGCTCGAGGTGCTTTCGCGCCTCGACCTCGAGGCGCGCCTCGTCGACGAGCCCGTAGCGGCGCGGCTCGCGGCCGAGCATGAGGTTATGGGCGACCGACAGGCGCGGCACCAGCACCGGCTTCTGGTGAATGACGGCGACCCCGGCGCGGCGCGCGTCGGCCGGAGACATCCACCGCTGCTCGCGTCCGACGATGCGAACCTCACCCCGGTAGCTACCGAACGGATGCACGCCCTCGAGGATGCGGACGAGCGTCGATTTCCCCCCACCGTTCTCGCCGCAAAGGCCGACAAGCTCCCCTGGGTGGACGCTCAGCTGCGCGCCGTGAAGGGCCTCGACCCCGCCGAAGCTCGTCTCGATGCCCGCCAGTTCGAGAACCGGAGTCCCCGGCACCATACCCTCAAGGTACATCGGCCCACGCGATGCGCCGCCAAATCCCGCTCCCTCACGCGCGCCGCCGTCGGGTACTCTCCCTCGCGCACATGCCCTCTCGAACGATCTGCCTCTTTGCGTTGTTCACGGCCACCGCGGGCGCTTGGCCCCTTGCCGCCTGCGACCTGGCCAAGCTCGCGCCCGGCGCCGACGGCGGCGCTGCCCCTGCCAGCGCCAGCGCCACCGCCGCGGTGTCCGTAGCTGCGGCACCCGTCACGGCCGCCGCGCCGGCGGTCACTCCGGCGGCTCCCGCAGCCACCACCCCGACCCCGACGCCCCAGCACCCGGCGCCGGCCACGCCGGCGGCGAGTGCGAGTGGCGTCCACGCGGCGGCCACCGATGGCGGCGGCCCCGCATGGGTCATGCCCTCCGGCTTCCCGAGTAGCCTTCCGATTGCGCTGCCGTCCGGACTGGCCTCGGCCTTCCCGCTCCCCTCGTCGCTCCCGAAGACGCTCCCGAGCGGCTTTCCCACCGCTCTTCCGAGCGCCTGGCCGCAGCCGTCGCACTAGCGCCGGCGGTCAGAGCGGCGTCGAGATCGTCAAGGCGCCGCCCCATATCCAGCCGCTGCTCGCAAAGCCCGGCCAGCCGGGATTGTTCGTGTGCAGCCCTCCGGCCCCCGGCACCGGATCGTGGGTCGCGCCGAACACGGAGCCCGCGGGAAGCTCGTTGACGATTTGCGAATCGTCTTTCGTGTTGTGGCGCTGGATGAGGCGGTCGGCCGAGAGCTGCACGCCGGGCCGCAGCCGAAGGGGCCCGATCTGCCACGCGATGTCGGCGCCGAGGGCCAGCCCCGCGCGATCGTTGTCGACGTAGTTCGAGCGGCCAACCTGCTCGGGAACCGGAGACGGCACGTAGCGGAAGTCCGCGAACCCGCGCACCGGGCCGTACGTCTGGCGTGTGCCCACGGCGGCGCTGGGCGTGTCTTTCCAGCCCAGGTTCGAGCCGTAGTAGCTCGGCGCATTGCCCTGCCGGTCCCGGTACGAAGACCACCAGGCATAGCCGGCCGAGGCGACCACCGACATCGTGTACCTATTTCGGTCGAGCACGCGGGCCTCGGCCCCGAGCGAAACGGACCACGGCGTCCAGTCGAAGACGTTGCTCACGTTCGCCATGGAGTTCGTGCCGTCGGGGAGCGTCGCCGTGACTTGCGTGTCGAGCGCGAACGACTCGGACCCGTGCACGGCTCCGCCGATGCGCAACCAGGGCAGCGGCGTGTAGGCCGCCCCGAGGATCGGCGCGAAGTTCACGCTGGTCTGGACGCTGTTGTTCAGGAGCAGCGTGCCGTAGTCGCTCGCGTTCTGGACGTAATCGTTGGAGGTCGCCCGGTTGGCGAGGCCGAGGGACACTCCGGCGCCGAGCGACAGGTTCGGCAGAATCTTCACGCCGAGGCCAAACGCGATGGAGACGGCGGTCAGCCGGTCGCCGTAGAGCTCTGGATGCAGGCTGTCGCTGAAGAGCGCCTCGCGCTCGTCCACGTAGAAGGAGCTCGCGGTCGTCAGGTTGGAAACCGGGACCATCGTGTAGATGCCGAAGGCGACGCGGTTCTCGAGGAGGTGCTTCACCAGGCCGAGCGTCAGGTAGTAGCGGGTCACACCGCTCGTTCCCGCCTGCTGCCGCGGGCGCGGCTTGAAGGTCGTCGGGCAGTCGCCCGGTCCGCTACCGCCGGGGCAGCCCTGCCGCAGCCACTGGGTGGGTACGACGCTGTTGGGAAGCGCGCTGTAGCCGGTCGGCGAGTGCGGATCGGGGACCAGGACGTCGCGACCCGTGACGAGCACCGGGACGTCGCCGCCGCGCCGGCCGTCGAGCGTGACGCCGACTTGCTCGGAGACGAGCGCCACGCCGACCAGGACCTCGTCCTCGGCCTCGGTCAGCAGCGCCGGATTGAAGTACGTCGACGCGGCGCTCGGACCGCTGGCGACCGCCTGAAACCCGCCGTTTCCGCCGATGGGACCGGCCGTGTCGATGAGCGGCGAAGCGCGCGCGATGGAGGGTGCGATGGCGATGGCCACCGCGAGAGCGGGGAGCAGGCAGCGGGGCATCGATCACCTAGTCCGAGGAGAGGCCGGCGTCGCTGGCGGGAGGCGTGCAGGGGGCGGGACACGGCTGATGCGGCAGAAGGAGCCGTACGTTGGCGCAGGTCGTGAGATCGTGGTCGGCGTTCTGCCCGGGCACGTCGACGACGACGGGAGAGACGCAGGAGCTGCCGTACGTCTTGCCGATGAACGCCAGCGTCAGGCGCCCGTGCAGGTCTTTGGGCACGTTGGAGCCGGCCGCGAGGAGATTGCAGCCCCCGCCGCACTGGGTGACGCGAAGCACGCTCTCCTGGTCGTCGTACCCGTCGGGAACGACGAGCGTGAGGGCGGCCGCCGGCACCGGAGCGCCCGCCGGCGTGGCGTACCCCTGCCACTGGCGCTCCGCCGCGTTGCGGACGCCGGTGAGAAGCCCGGTGATCTTGTAGGCGATGCCCGGAATGCCATCGCCGTCCGGGTCGGTCGCCCCCGCAGGCCATTCCGTGCTCGCCGACGAAAAGTCCATCACCTTGGGCAGCGGGGGAAGCGACGAGAGCGCCGGGTTGGTGGTGAAGTCCGCAGGAAGGTACGAGTCGGTGGCTCCGCGGATCTTGTACCAGGGCGCCAGCGTGAGGGCGCAGCCGCCGGTCACGGCCTGCGACGTGCCCTGGCGCGCCGGACGGGTGATGCCGCCGTCGTAGGCGGGCGCCAGACCGTCCTGCCGGTTCAAGTAGAGGTTGGCCCGCAGCGACGCGGTCGTGAAGTCCACGTCCGCCGACCCGGTGACGTGCACGCCGCAGTCGAGCGCCTCGACCACGTGAAAATCCGCGCCGGTCTGCACGAAGTGGAAGAGCGACCACGCGCTCGACGTCTGCACGCTCCCGAGGACCGAGTCCTTCGTGTAGTCGGTCTCGCGCGCCGCCCAGTAGCCCGTCATGTCGCAGGCGGTATCGCGAACCTTGCCCGTACCGCCGTCGACGATGCCATCGTCGCAGACCGGCGTGCACACGTTGTTGGGACACGTCCAGCCTGCACCCACCGTGCAGCCGACGCACCCGGGGCTCGCGTTGTCACACCCCTCGCCGGGGTCGAGGGCGCCGTTGCCGCAACTGCCGCCCGAGTCCACGTCGGGCAGCACCGAGTCCTTTGCGCAGGCGGCCACCGCCACGACGGCGGCGGTACCTGCTGCGAGCCAGGGGCGCGGCATCCGCGAAATCGTACACGGTGTAGCCGGGAAGGGATACGGCTGGGTTTGCGTCGGCGTCCCGAGTCGCGCATGCTCCCGCCCTCGCGCCGATGCGCCTCCCCTCCCCTGCCCTCCCTGCCGTTTCGGTCACCTGCCTCGGCGCCGGGCTCGCGGCGCTGACCTTGGCCCTCGCCACGGGCGCCTGCGGCGATCCGAACGCGACCTTCACGACGAAAGTCGCCTCCGACTTCTCGCCCTCCGGTCACACCGTCTCGGTCTTCGGCGTCTTCAAGGACGGGCGCATGAGCAGCGAGACATGGGGCGAGCTCGGGACCAGTCTGTCCGCGGCCTTCGCGAGCCGCGCGTGCGCGGTCGAGTACAGCGAGGAGCTCCTCGCGAGCAACGCGCCCCTTTCGGCCGCCATCGACGACTACGCGCGCGCCAACGGAATCGGCGACGAGCTCCTCGACGCCGTCGCTCCGGCCGCGACGGGCGACCTCGTCGTCGTCTTCACGATCGCCGGCAAAGTCGCCGCCGCCGGCCCGTGGATTGACGGCGGCACCTCCGCCATGCCCCCGACCGCGCCCAACACGATGATGCGCGGCGGCACCGGCTTTCGCGGCCAGCACGCGGGTCAGTACGGGGGCTACGGCGGCCCGGGCGGTTTCGGACGCCCGTTCGGCGGCCCGGAAGACGCGCTCGAAGTGTCCGCGTCGCTCTTCTCCGTGGCCCAGCACCGCTCGGTGGGCGTCGTCGCCATGCGCTACCGCGGGAGCAGCCTCCCCGAAGCGCTCGCGCAGCTCGGGGCGAAAGTGCGCGCGGCGCTGCCCGGTGCTTCGTGCGCTGCGTGGAATCCGGGGGTGCATCTGGACGACCAGCGCATCCGTGAGCTCGTGTCGCAATAGGAGCGGGCAGTAGCGGGAGGCGGGCGAGCGGGGAAGACGACCGGGGGGAGGTCGGCGAGCAGCCTCGTTGACACGAAAGGTGGCCCAAGCTATCTCCCGAGCTGCCTGCGGCACACGCCAACGGCTCGTATTTGCGGGAGTAACTCAGTGGTAGAGTGCCACCTTGCCAAGGTGGACGTCGAGGGTTCAAATCCCTTCTCCCGCTCTGAGAAAACAACGTAGAAGCGGCCGGTTGAGGATGCCCCCTCACCCGGCTTTTTTCTTTCCCTCCCCACTTGGCGAGGTGCCGTCCCCACTTCCCTCCCCACTTGGGACGGTCGCGGCGGGGGCGAGCAGGCGGATCACTTTCGCGAGGGCATCGCTGCTCGGCGGCGTTCGTCACAGCGCGTGCTCGACGCGATGCTGGGAGCGGTCGGGCCCGACGCCGCGGCGCGGATTTCTCTGCGAGCACCGAAACACGGGGCGGAACATGAGGGCCACCGTTCGAGCCGACCATCTCCGCGACGTCGACGGGTGCGACTTCACCGACGAAGACCCAGCTTGGCGGGCTCGTGATGTCCATCGGGGTGATCAACCTGTTCAACCGTCTGAACGCAGCCACCCGCCAGCCCAGCGGGGATTTCGTCGAGCAGATCGTCGCGAAACAGTTCGGATGAGCGGCCGCGGCCTGCCGTGCCCGAAATCTTGTCGCTCGCGTGAGCAAGCATGGCAAGGTCAGACGCATGGCCAGCAAGGTGGTCAACCTGAACAAGTTCCGGAAGAAGAAGCAGCGAGAAGAGAAGGAGAAGCAGGCCGAGATCAATCGGATCCGGCACGGACGGACGAAGGCCGAGAAGTCACGGGAGCACGCGGACCGTGAGCGCGCCGCGCGCTTGCTCGAGGGCAAGCGTCTCGATCACGGTACCGAGCCGACCTATGCGCGCATCCGCGCGCTTCTCGCGCAGCTTCGCGCCGACCCGAAGCTCGCGCCGATCGTCGCGGCCTACGAGGCGGACGCGACGAAGCCCGGCCGAGCGTTCGGCAAGAACGGCCTGAAGACCGGGCGCGGCAAGCTCTTCGCGCTCTTCACGCAGGGCACTCTCGTCGTGAAGCTCCCGAGAGAGCGCGTCGAGGCGCTCGTGGAGCGCGGCGTCGGCAAGCCCTTCAATCCTGGCCACGGCCGCCTCATGAAGGAGTGGCTGGCTGTCACGAGCACGAACGCGGCGTGGGGGGAGCTCGCGAAGGAGGCGTGGGCGTTCGTGGATGCCGGCGAGCGGGTCCCTTCGTGACGGCGCCGTCGTCATGGGGCCCGGGCTCCCGCAGCGCGCGGCGTTCGAGGGCGCGCGACTCGCTACGCCGAGCTGCCGGCCACCGTACTCGTGAATACGGCCCGGGTCGACGCGTGCTCAGGTAGGCCTTCCGGGAAAAACTGCTTCAGATAGGGATCCGGCCGGAGCAGCCCGTCCGAGCTCCAGATGAATCTCGAAGCGGCGGTCCGCGCGGATCCTCCCGATGCGCGCCACCTTCCAGGTGTGCTGATTCTCCTCGTCGACGCGCACCATCCCGCCGGGGGCCGAGAACTCCAGCCCCCGCACGGCCTTTCGAATCTCGCGCGGATCGGTCGAACCAGCCTTCTCGACCGCCGCGGCGAAGAGGTGCACCTGGAAGTAGGCCGCCTCGATCGGATCGTCGGTCACCCTGCCGTTGCCGAACATCTGCCGGTAGGCGTTGACGAACGTGTCATTCTCTTTCAAGTCGAGGGACTGAAAATAGTTCCACGCGCAATAGTGGCCTTGGGTCAGATCCCAGCCGATGGCGTCGAGCTCGACCTCGGCGAGGCTGACGGACATCACCGGGGTGGACGCCGCCTCGACGCCGGCGTCGCGCAGCGCGCGGAAGAGGTCGTTGTTTGCTTGCCCGTTCACGGTGTTGAATACGACGTCTGCCTTCGATGCCTTCACCCGCCGCGCGATCTCCGAAAAGCTGGCGTGCTCTAAAGGCTGGTACTCCTCCCCGACGCACTCGGCCCCTCGCCTCCGCATCGCCAGGTACGCCTTCACGATGCGGTGGGCCTTGCGGGGGAACACGTAGTCGGAGCCGATGAGGAAGAAGCGACGTTTCCCCAGCTGCTCCAAGCAGAAGTCGACCGCCGGAATGATCTGCTGGTTGGGTGCCGCGCCCGTATAGACGACGTTGGGAGATGACTCGTCCCCCTCGTACTGCAGGGGATACCAGAGCAGATGGTTGCGGCGCTCGACGACGGGGCGCACCGCCTGGCGGCAGGCGGATGTCCAACAGCCGAAAATGGACACGACGTTGTCCTCGTCGATCAGCTTCGCGGCCCGCTGCCGGAAGACGCGTTCGTCGGACCGACCGTCCTCGACGATGTGCTCGATGCGCCGGCCGAGGACGCCGCCTCGCGCGTTGATCTCGGCGATCGCGAGGACCGCCGCGTCCTTCAGCGGGCGCTCGCTGATCGCCATCGGGCCGTCGAGCGAGTGCAGGATGCCCACCTTGATCGCCCGCGGTTGGTTGGTCTCCACGTCCAGGCCGGCGATCTCGCCAAGCCGAGCCGGCACGTACGCTGGCACGATCCCGTGCCGAGCCGGGTCGAGCGCGCACTCGCGAACGGCCAGGAGAAAAGGGGCCACGCTTCGGACGTCATTCGCGTGCTCTTCCGCCTGCGCGAGGAATGCGTTCCACGTCCACTCGATGCTCCCGTAGGTCTCGACCACGTGGAGCGCGGCGAGGTACTCGGCCAACGGATCGAGAGAGAACCGGATCCCGTCGCGAGGACCCGCTGTCTGGACGAGCCCCAGCTTTCTCTCGATGTACTCGAGCATCTCCGCGCCGCTCGGCCGAAGGGCCTCGACCGCCGCGGCTCGGGTCATCGATCCCGGTCTCATCGTCTTCTGCACGATCGCCCAGGCGAGAGACGTGGCCGCGAGATGAACCGAGGTGTCGGTCTCGTCCTTGCCATGTCGTCGATTGATCTCGTTCAAGTACCCGAACATGAGGCTCGGGATGTCGCGTGGTAGGTCGGCCACACCCCCGCTTTCGCGCGAGCCGATGAGCTGCTCCGCATACATCTTGGCTAGGAGCACGGTGATCGCACCCTGCTTCCCGTGGCTCTCCGAGCCAATCCGGAAGAGGCGCGCGCAGGCGCTCGAGATGTCCGCCGGCGCGAACTTCTCGCGGGCGCCGCGCTCCTCCAGGTACCGCGTCATGAAGGTCGTCAAGACCGCCGCGTCGTCGATCCTCAGCGGCTTGACCTTGTAGCTGGGGACACCGCCGAGAGGCTCTTTGAGCCTAGAGGTAACCACCAGCGCCGCAATGGGGAAGTCGGGGTTGCCAGGCAGGTTCCACGCGGAGCCGGCCAGCTCCGGTAGATTGTCCAGGATCACGAGGACCCGCCGCCGGCGCAGCAGGTGGTCGAGGAGCTCGTTCGAGATGGCCTCGCCCGAGGCGATGAGACCCTGGAGCGATCCCCGGACCGTCTCCCGAAGGGAGGCCACGTCCTTGAGAGGATTCGGGCCCCACGCCGGGCTCGATGAGCACCGGCAGCATCGGCGGCTTCGGGGACGGCGGGCGGCCGCCCTCGAGCCCCATGATCGAACGCGCGATCTGGCAGGCGAGAGAGGTCTTGCCGCTGCCGCCTTCTCCCCAGATGAGGACGCACCATCGAGTCTCCGAGGCGGTGGCGGCGAGCACTGCGGGCCCGATCTCGTGGACTTGCCCGTCGTCCAGCGCGACGGGGAGAGGCACGTAGACCTCGCGATCGCGGACCGTGTCCTTTCCGACGAAATGCCGGCGCGCGGTGTGCAGGTGCTGCGACACCCATGCATCGAGAACCCTCGGGTGGTGGTGAAACCAGCCGACGACGAGCAACTTGCGCAGCGGGATCTTCGCCACCATCCCGAAGACGGGGATCGGCGTCTCGAAGGTGAGCGCGGTGTTCGCGCGGAGCAGCCAGAGAGGAAACCACCGCAGCCCGAGGAGGCCGAAGAACGCCAAGGCGAAGACGTACGCCATCGCAGCCACTGCCCCGGTCACCACCCAGGGGTTGGCGCGCATCTGCGCGACCGAACGGTCGAGCCACTGAGCTTCCTCGGCCACGCGAAGTCTCGCGATCGAGAGGGCGAGCGCCTTGCGCTGCGGTTCGAGGTCGTGGGGCGCGAATGCGTTGAGATCGTGGAGGGCGCCTTCGAGCTGCCTCAGATCGGCGGGCGCCTCCTTTCGCTCCATGTCGTCGGCGATCTTGACGAGTGCGTCCGCCGCGCGCGGGCGGCTCCCGAGCGTCCCGTCGCCGAGAGCGCGCCGGAGCTCCGGCAGCGCCGGCGCCGCCGCCGACCCCAGGAGCCCCAGCGTATCCATTGCACGGAGCCGGATCGCCACCTGCGGATCGCGTAGCGCGTCGACGATCGCCGGAACGCCGTCGCCCGCATCCGCCCCGATCCGGCCGAGCGTCCGTACCGACTCCTCGCGCGTCTCGCTATCGCCCGAGCGCAGCGCTTCGACGAGCTGCGGTACCGACCGCCGCGCGCTCGGCCCAAGGGACCCGGCCACGCGCGCGGCGAGCGCCCTCCTAAAATCGTGCACCGCGAGCGCGTCGATGATGGCATCGAGCGAGATCGGACCGAAGCGCGCGAGCGCGTCGGCCGCCGCGTGCCGGACCAGCCAGTCTCGATCGCCCAGCGACTTGCCCAGCGCTCGCGCGACGTCGACGCTCGGCTCGAGGAGGGCAAGGGCGCGCGCGGCGCGGCGGCGTGCCACGACGTCGCCGGTCTGCAGGAGGCCGAGCCATTGGGCCGCTGTGACGGCGGCAAGCGGCGGCGCGTTCGCCGTTTGCCCGTGCTGAAGGAACGGGTCCGGCTCTATCGGCTCGTCGGAGGACCACTTCGGAACGAATTGACCTTCGTCGCCGACCTGAGCGATCCGGGCCGTCTTCCAGGTGTGGCCGTTCTCAGGATCGATACGCACCCATCCGCCGGGCGCGTCGAACTCCATGTCGAGGGCCGCCTTGCGGATCTCGACCGGATCCCAGAGATCCCGAGGCGTTGGCCGCCTTCGCGAACAGGTGCACCTGGAAATACGCCGCCTCGACGGGATCGTCCGTTACGCGCTCGACGGCGGTGAACCGCTTGAACGCCTCCACGAAGCGCGTGTTCTCATCGGTGCCGAGGCTCTGAAAATAGTTCCACGCGCAATACTGGCCTTTGATTCTCTCGATCCCGATGCGCGGGATCTCGACCTCGGCGACGCTGACCGACATCACCGGAATGCGCTCGGGCCGAATTTTTGCGTCGTCCAGCGCTTTGAAGAGCGCGACGTTGCTGTCGCCGTTCACGGTATTGAAGATCCAGTCGGGCTGGACACCCTTGATGCTCTCGACGACGCCCTTGAAGTCCCAGTCGCCAAGGTCCCGATACATCTCGCCGACGGACGCACCCGAGCTCTCGCGCGCGAGATAGTCCTTGATGATCGCGTTGGCTTGTTGAGGAAAGTAGTAGTTCGACCCAACGAGAAAAACCCGCTTGCCGAAGTGCTCGAGCCCGTACTGCAGCGCAGGGATGATCTGCTGATTGGGGGCCGCGCCGGTATAGATGATGTTGGGCGACGATTCCTTCCCTTCGTATTGCACTGGATACCAGAGCAGGTTGTGTCGATCCTCGAACGTCTGCCGGACCGCGCGGCGACACGTCGACGTCCAGCATCCGAAGACCGACGCGACGCCGTCGATGTCGATGAGCTTCTCGGCTTTGGCGCGGAAGGTGGCGTCGTCCGAGGCGCCGTCCTCCACGACCGCCTCGAGCCGCCGCCCATGTACGCCTCCGTCGCGGTTGATCTCGTCAATCGCGAGTCGCTCGGCGTCGATGAGTGGGCGCTCGCTCACGGCCATCGTCCCTGTCTGCGAGTGCAGCAGGCCTACCTTGACAGGCCCTCGATCTCGCCAGGCGTCGTCGGCGCGGCACGGGAAACCGACCGACGCACAGAACAGCGCCGCCGCCGCCCCGAGGGCAGCACCGCACCGGCTCTTTCTCGATTGCATCTGTCCAGCCGGAGGGCGTCGATACGCGCCGAGAGAGCCCATTTCGCGCAACGATCGCCGGAGCCCATGAGCGTGTCAAGCGAGGGCCCGGCCACGCCCGACGTGGATCCCATTCACTCGTGCGTGTTCTCCAGCCGCGGGCCATTCGATATCGCGAGCAACTCGCCGCACCACGTCGCCGGTGCGGTCGATCTCGCCGAACCGATCGGCGCGATCGACCCACCGGCATTCTCGTGGCAAATCGCGGCGCCGCTGCCTCAGGGCCCCGAGGCGATCACCTCGGATCGACCGAGCTCACCGTGGTAACGATCCTCGGCGACGACCTGCACGTAGGCTGGGGTGCCGGAGATTGTCGTCACCGTGTCGAGACCGTTCCATTCGACCGAGCCGACGTGTCGGAGCGAGCCTTTGCTCGGCCCTCCGAGGATCTCCCAGCGGGCGACCTCGGTTGCGCCGTTCCAGATGGCATGAACGGTCGTGGAGCTCTCGGCGGCTAGCGCGTTCACGGCCGGGATGGTGTCGGGCTCGCCGCGCCATTCGTGGCGGTAAGCCCGGTACGTGTTGTAACCGGGGGCGAACGCTGCGTCGAGGAGCAGGTTGCCGTCGCGGTCGAACTCCGAGTAGCGACCCACCTGCCCCCAGCCGACGAACGTGTCGCCGTTCTCGAGCGCCTGCGAGTTGCCCTGCGACCCCGCGGACAGATTCTCCGGGTGCTTGAACCATCGCTCGAGGGTGGCTGTCTTCCGGACGTCGTCGTGGCGCACCCAGATGACGCGCGAGTACGGCAAAACGGGCGTGCCCGCGGACTCGTTGTCGAAGATGCGAACCATGTCCGGACCGTCGGCGACGAGCGGATTGTGCTGCCACGCAAACGCCACGCCCGGTCCGAGGTCGAAGTCGCTCTTCTTGCCGCCGAGCCGCCAGATGACCGCGCCGGTGTGGCGATCCAGCTTGTAGACGGTCCACGTGTGGCGCGACGAGATCAGGATATTTCCGTCGGCGTCTAGATTCACCGAGTTCAGGTGGAAGTAGTCGTAGGCGCTCGTGGCCGACTTCGGAGGCGGCTGGTGACTCTCATCGAGGCCGACGTGATCGAGGCTGTGCCACTCGAAGAGGACGCGGCCGCTGGCGACCTCGATCTCCTGCACGACGCCCTCCGTCACTCGACCATCGGCGGGCCCCCCCACGGACGAGAGATCGTACGGAATCGTACGGTATACCGAGATGAGCGCCGTTCCCTCGCGGGTGAGCCGGAACTCGTGCGTATCTGCGATGAGCCCGTTGCCCGCGGTCACCGAGGCAATCGTGTGATAATGACGATCCGCGATGTAGTCGGTCGTCGGGCCCGTCGAAAAGCCACCCGCGCTCTGGATCCACGTGAGCACAGGCTCGCCGCGATAGGTCTGCACGCGAAAGTCCGTCGCCCCGATCCCGCTCGGGAGCTGCTCGAACCATACGGGGCGCCCTTGATTGTCGACAATCTCCGGCCCTTGCTTGCTGGAGGAGGCCGGTGGCGGACTGCCCGGGGCAGGGGCTCCGGCGTCCGGAGTCGTCAGCGGCGGTGCGCTGCCGCCCGCGGGCGTCACGAAGATTAGGCCGCGCGCGACCGCAGGGCTCGTCGTGAGAATCGTGATGGGTGCGGGCTGCGGATCATCGCTGACCGCCTTCGAATCCGCAAAACCGGCCCGTGCTAGCGCGCTGAGCGCTGCGATGGAAACAATTCCAAGTACAACATGTGTCGTCTGTCGTTTCATGGGGCGAAGCCTCCGTTGGGGTACAGGCCCCCGGCGGAGTGGGCGCTCGCGACAGCTCGAATGAGTGACCCATGTGCGGTGGACCATGTCTTCTTTTGCGGACACGGTCAAGTGTCTAACGCAGGGTCATCGCGAGCGGCGCGTGACGCGCGTCGGGCCGCTGCTTCAAGGCGCGTGCGGATACGGCGTCTCCGGAACGGGCGTGAGCGGACCCGTTCCGGCAAACCAGGAGACGAGGTTGTCGGCCACGAGCGTCGCCATCGCGTTCCGCGTCGCCACCGACGCGGAACCGACGTGCGGGAGGAGGACGACGTTGTCCATCGCGATCAGCGCCGCCGGGACGTGCGGCTCGTGGGCGAAGACGTCGAGCCCGGCCGCGCGAATCGTTCGCGCCGACAGCGCCCGCACGAGCGCGTCCTCGTCGACGAGCGAGCCGCGCGCGATGTTGATGAGCGTCCCCGACGGCCCGAGCGCGGCGAGCACCGCGGCGTCGACGGCGTGGCGCGTCCCGGGCGTCGCCGGCGCGGCGACGACGAGCACATCGGAGTCGCGCGCCAGATCGAGCAGCGTCGACCGATAGCCGTACGTCACGTCGCGCTGCGGCGAGCGGCCGCAATAGAGGACGTTCAGACCGAACGCCTCGCAGCGCCTCGCGATGGCCTTTCCGATCCGGCCCAGCCCGAAGATCCCGAGGGTTTTGCCGCGGAGCGTGTCGGTGAGGGGATACGGAGCCTGCTCCCAGCGACCGGCGCGCAGATAGCGGTCGGCCTGCGGCAGCTCGCGCACCGTGCAGAGGAGAAGCCCGAGCGCCGTGTCGGCGACTTCGTCGGTGAGCACGTTCGGCGTGTGGGTGACGACGATGCCTCGCGCCGCTGCCGCCGCGACGTCGACCGTCTCGTAGCCCACCCCGAAGTGCGCGATGATCTCCAGCCGCGGCAGCTTGTCGAGCAACGCGTCATCGACGCGCGCAGCGTAGGTGCTGGCCAGGCCGCGGACGGTTGCGCCGACTCCCGCGAGAAGCGCGTCCTTGTCGTGCGCCTCCCAGACGCGGACGGCGTTCAACCCGCGCGCCCGTAGCGCTTCTTCGACGACAGGAGACGGGGCGAGGAGCAGGACGTCCATCGGGCGGGGCGATCCTACCCGGCCCGCAGTAGCCTTGCGCGCGCTGGACCCGCATTTCCGTTTGCTCTCTCTTCTCGGACCACCGGCGAGACGCGCTTACCCGACCGGGCACTTGAGGGTGATGCCGCCCTGGCTGCTGCTGCACTGGTCGCAGCCGGGGGACGTCGGCTGCATCTGGATGCACCCGCACGTCGGCATGGCACTGCAGCTCGGGGGGATCGGCTGGCACTCGTACTGATCGCCGTTCACGCCGCCCACCAAGCCTAGGCAGAACTGCGTCGCGGAATCGCACGTCGTGGATCCGCACGCGAAGCCCTGGCTCCCGCCCTCCATTCCTTGCACGCAACTCGTTCCGCTGCATCCGGGTGCAGGCGCGGGACCGCACATCCACGCTCCGCCGCGGCACACGGCGGGGCCCGACGGATCCTGCCCGCAACAGTGGGTCGAGTCGTTGCCGAAGCAGTTGGGGGCCGTACCCGTGCAGCCGGCCGCTGCGTCCGGCGGTGCCTCAGCGTCCGCCCCCCGAACGCAGCTCACGCCGTTGCAACCGGGCGCAGGCGCGCTTCCGCACGTCCAGGCCCCGTTCACGCAGGTCGCCCTGCCCAGCGGGTCCTGACCGCAGCAGCTCTGGGAGTCGGTCCCGAAGCAAAGCGACGCAGGGCCTGCGCAGGATCCCGAGCTCGCATCCGCGGCGTCGGTCGCCCGGGACGCATCCGGCCCACCGCCTCCGTCGTCGCCGCCTCCGTCGGAAGACAAGGAGGCGTTCGTCGAGCCGCCGCACGCGGCGAAAAGTACGACCTGCGCGACGGCCACCACGGATCGAAAGCGGCTCATGGAAGTTTCCTTTCGCAACGTAGGCTCGTGCGGCTGTGTCGCGAGCAGGCGCGCGCCGGGAGCCGTCCGGACGCGGGCCGCATGAGCAGAACGCATGCCGTGAACGCGGGCTCGATATCCGAGCGAATCCGCTCATCCGCTGAGCCAGTGTGGGCCAGTCCCCGGCTCCACCGCCCGCACCAGCCGCCCACGAGCAGCGTACCGAGGGTGAGCACCATCGCCAAACATGAATTGACGAGCCCGCGCGGTGTCCGTCACTGCGGTCGTGCGTGCGCGGAGAGCCCCGCCACCGCGCACGAGGCGAGCCGCGCTCGTGCGGCGTCGGCACGGCTCGTCAAGATGATGGGCACCCGCGCCCCCACGACCACGCCGGCCAGCTCCGCGCCGCCGAGATACTCGAGCTGCTTGGCGAGCATGTTGCCGGACTCGAGGTCCGGGACGACGAGGATGTCGGCGACTCCGGCCACGCGAGAGCTCAGCCCCTTGATCGTCGCCGCCTCGAGGCTCACGGCGGTGTCGAACGCCAACGGGCCGTCGAGAGCCGCGCCCACGATCTGCTTGCGGTCGGCCATCTTGCACAGCGCGGCGGCGTCCAACGTCGAGATGATCTTCGGGTTCACGGTCTCGGTGGCAGACAGGATGGCGACGTTGGGAACATCGATTCCGAGCGCGTGCGCGAGAGCGATCGCGTTGTGCACGATGTCCACCTTCTCTTCGAGGGTCGGATAAATGTTGATCGCTGCGTCGGTGATGAAGAGCGGTCGTGGATACGCGGGGGCATCGAGGACGAACACGTGACTCGCTCGATACGCGGTCCTCAAGCCTGACTCGCGTTCCAGCACCGCGTGCATGAGCAGGTCCGTGTGGAGACTGCCCTTCATCAGCGCGCGCGCCCGCCCCGAACGGCAAAGAGCGACGGCCTTGGCGGCTGCGTCCACGTCATCGGTCGCGTCGACGCGCTGAAAGCGCGCGATGTCGACGCCGGCCCTCTCCGCTGCGACCGCCATGGCCCGCTCCGGGCCGACGAGGATGGGATCGACGAGCCTGTTTTCTGCAGCCGCGGCAGCGCCCAGCAGCGCGACCTCGGTGGTGGGTGCGGCCACGGCGACGGGAACGGGGCCCAGCTCTCGACAGCGCTCGATCAGGCGATCGAAGACGTGGTGGGTCCGGGGCGTCGGGCTCGAATCGGTCATGGGCGTCCTCGCGCGGAGAGAGATTCACTGTCCGGCATGAACGCACCGGGTCGAACGAACTGGTTGAAGGTAGGTGAAATCAGCGCGCCCGTCTTCGCCGCACGAGGCGCAGCCTCCCAGCGTAGCCCGCTTGCTCTTCGGCCGCGCGCGGGGGACTCTTGGTACCCACACGATGCGCTGGGACGAATCGCACGAGAGCCGGGACGTCATCGATCGCCGCGGCGAGGGGCCGACCGGCGGGGGGAGCTTCGGCGGGGGCGGCAACCTGCTCAGCCTCGCGCTGTTCCTCCTGACCAAGCCGCATGGCTGGGTCCTCGTGGTCCTCGGCCTGGGCTTGTACTTCGGGCGCGCGCTGCTCTTCAGCGGCGACGCTGCCCCGACGCATGGCGTGCAGACGGCGCCCGTAGGCAAGGGTGCCCCGCCGGGAGAAACAGCGGAGGTCCACTTCGTCTCCTTCGTGCTCGACGACGTGCAGTCGAACTGGGAGAAGACCCTCGCGCAAATAGGGCGGCCGTACCGCCACGCAAAGCTCGTCCTCTACACGGACTCGACGTCGACCGGGTGCGGCGCGGGGGAGGCCGCGACGGGACCGTTCTACTGCCCCGCGGACGAGCGCGTGTACCTCGACCTCGGCTTCTTCCGCGAGCTCTCGGGCCGGCTCGGCGCGGGCGGGCAGTTCGCGCAGGCGTACGTCCTTGCGCACGAGGTCGGACATCACGTGCAGAAGATCCTGGGCATCCACGGCGACGACGCCACCCGGGGCGCAACGGGAGCGTCGGTGCGCTTCGAGCTCCAGGCCGACTGCTTCGCCGGCATCTGGGCGCGCTCCACCCAGGAGCGGAACCTGCTCGAGGCAGGCGACGTCGAATCGGCGATCGGCGCCGCGACTGCCGTCGGCGACGACCGCCTTCAGCGGATGGCCACCGGCACGGTGAGCCCGGAGAAGTGGACGCACGGGTCCTCCGCAGAGCGGGTGCGATGGTTCCGGCGCGGGATGCAAGAGGGCACGATCGCCGCGTGCGACACCTTCGCGACGAAGGCGCTCTGACGCGAGCGAGCGCCGGGAATTGAAGCGAGCGTTCAAGAAGGCCGAGCGCGCCGCTGCGCGTGAGCACATGGTGCACGACGAGTTGTCGTTATCCTCGCTGATCTGGTGGCGAACGTCGACCCGGAGGAGATTTTCGGGTAGTCGGGAGCGGCGCGGTGCTCAGCCCGCCGCTCGCAGCACCACGTCGCCGCGCGTCGACGCCCGCGACGTGGAGGGCGAGGCGGCACTCCTCGCCGAATGCCCGCGACCGACGCTTCTTGCCCCTAGCGCCTCGCCGGGACGTCCCGCGTGAGAACGAGCCGAGTCGCGTAACCGCCGTCTGGTTGCACGTGAATCCATGCCGTTCGGGAGCCCCGCTTTCTCGTTGGCTTGCCCGTCCGCGCGGGCTGGCTCGTCCGTTGCACTCCACGGCGAGTCATGAACCCTTCGAACACACTTCCTTTGACCATGATGATCACCCTCGGCGCGCTGCTCGTGGGCGGCTGCGGCGGCGGCGAGTCCGCAAGCCAAACCTCCGAGGCCTTGACCTGCGCGGACGGCGGGGCGTTTCGGCTGAGCGCGTCGCCTCTCAGTCGCACGAGTCCCCTCGTGAACGGCGAGGCGACCCTTTCCTTCCCGCTCACGATCACGCTGCCCTGCGGAGCCCCGGACACCGTCCAGTTCGAGGCGGTCGGATTGCCCTCCGGCGGCCATGTCACGTTCGGCCCGCCTCTGGCAGAGTCGAGCGGAGTTTCGGCGCTGGCGACCTTCAGCCTGCCCGCCAGCGCCCAAACGGAGACGCTCACGATCGTAGCTGCCGGCGCCGGGTGGGCCGCGAGCGACGAAGCGTCGGTGTCGACGATCGGCGTGAGCCGCTGCACGAAGGCGCCGTGTCTTTGCCACGCCCCGCTGCATCTCTGCGGCAGCGAGTGCGTCCCGCAGGCGGTGCCTTGCCTCTCGGGTCCGTCGGTCAACGTGACCTTCGCGCATTGACGCGAAGAGCTGCGTCGGCGTCGCTCGACGCGTGTATCAACGATCGCTCGCAGCGATGTATGATCCCCGTTTCGGCCTCAATGACGAGCCGTGACGAGGAGAGTTGATGCTCGCTTTGAATGTCCGTGTTCCGAGATGGTGCCTTGCGCTCTTGTTTCTCGCAGCCTGCGGCGGCGGTGCTGGCGAGGGCTCGCCGGCGGAGGCTGGAGCCGATGGGGCGGCGGACGGCAGCGACGACGCCGAAAGGGCGGATGGCGCCGCAGTCGATGACGGCGGCGTCGATGGTTCGGGCAACCGCGACGCGAGCGCGGAGGGCGGCCCTGTCGACGGCGGAGGACTCGATTCTGGCGCCATCGATTCTGGCGCGGCCGATTCTGGCGCCATCGATTCTGGCGCGGCCGAGGGGGGAGCCAGGGACGGCGGCGCGGGCACAATCGACGCCAGCGTGGACGCGGCCGGCGTGGACGCGGGCACCGACGCCTCGACGATGGACGCGGCTCCGATCGAGGCCGCCGCGGACGCGTGCGTGCCGCAAGCTTGCAACCTGCAGTGCGGCTCGATCCCCGATGGGTGCGGTCGCACGCTTTCCTGCGGTGGGTGCACGGGCGCGCAGACGTGCGGCGGCGGCGGAACGCCCAACGTGTGCGGCTGTCCCGGCGTCGTCGGCTGCGACGGCGTGTGCAACTCGGGCAGGTTCCTCGACAGTTGCGACGTGTGCGGGGGCAACGGATCGACGTGCGCCGGTTGCAACCCGGCCGCCCCTGCTCCGAATCCCGGCGCCGCCACGCTCATCACGGTCAACGCCCTCGCAGACGTGGTCGACCACACCGACGCGCTCTTGACGCTGCGCGAGGGGCTCGCCGTCGTCAACGCGGGGTCGACGTCCGGGCTGAACGCGCAGGAGCTGGCCCAGATTGAGTCCTTCGGCAATGCGCTCGGCGCCGGCGGCTATCGCGTGGTGTTCGCGACCAGCCTGTTCGCCGCGGGCGCCCAGTCGATCGTCCTCGATGTCGCCAAGGGGGCCCTCGCCATTACGGCGGGCGTGACGATCGCCGGACCGGGAGCGAGCGTCCTCACCTTGAGCGGAAATCAGGCGACCCAGGTCCTCGCCATCGACGACGTCACGGTGACGATCTCCGATGTGACGATCGCGAACGGGGTCAGCTTTTCTTCGGGGGCGAACATCCTCGCCAACATGGACCCGAGCAAGTCGCTATCTCTCACGAACGTCGTCGTGACCGGGGGGAGCGCGTAGGGCGGGGGCGCCAACGGGGGCGGACTCGAAATCACCGGGGACGGACCGCTCAACGTCACGGACTGTACGTTCTCGAACAACAGCGCCGTCAACGGCAACGGCGGCGCGATCGACAGCCCGGGCGCGTTCGTCACCATCTCCGGGTGCACGTTCTCGGGCAACGCGGCGGCAAACGGCGGCGCCATCTCCGTCGGGAACGACAGTGTCTCGATCACGAACAGCACGATCTTCGGGAACACTGCCAGCGGCGCCGGCGCCGGTGTCTTCAGCGACTTCAACGCCGACTACTCCCTTGTCGCGTGCACGGTGTCGCTCAACGAGGCCGGCGGCAACGGCGGAGGAATCTCGGTCCTCGGCGGCACGATGACCCTCCTCGACACCATCGTCGCGGGGAACACGAATACCTCGCCGGCGGTCGACGACGTCAGCGGCGGCGTGGTCTCGCTGGGGCACAACCTCGTCGGAGCCACCGACAATTCCAGCGGCTACGTTCTCTCGGACCTTACCGGGACTGCTGCGAATCCGCTGAACGCGGGCCTGGGGACCCTCGTGAACAGTGGCGGCCCGACCCTCACGCTCGCCCCTGGGTTGCAGAGCCCGGCGCTCCACGCCGGGGATCCTGCGGGCGCGCCGGCGACCGATCAACGAGGCGTCGCGCGTCCACAAGGGAGCAATAGCCCCAACATCGGCGCATTCGAGGGCCTCGGCGCCCTGGTCACCAACACGAACGACTCGGGCGCCGGAAGCTTTCGCCAGGGCTTGATCGACGCCCTCAACTTCGGGGGGGGATTGGCGACGATCGCGTTCCACTTGCCAGGCGGACCCAACACGATCACGTGTCTCTCCCCCCTGCCCCCGATCGCGGACGATACACAGATTCTCGGGCCGGGCGCCGGGGTCCTCACCGTCCACGCAAACGGAGCCGCACCGGCGTTCAAGCCCATAGGAAGCGTCACTATCTCCGGACTGAGGATCACGAACGGCAGCAGCGTGCTCGGTGGCGGCATCTTCGCGCCCAACGGGGCGGGCACCATCACGCTCGTCGAGGACTGGTTCGACCAGAACACCGCCTCCCGGGGCGGCGGCGCCGCCTACTTCAAGGCGGGGCAGACGGTACTGGTGGACCGGTGCACGTTCACGAACAACACGGGGCGAGGCTCCGGCGACGGCGGAGGAGCCATCTATTCGGACGGCTCGAGCGTCACGGTCACGAACTCGACGTTCAACGCCAATACCGCCGCAGGCAGCGGGGCGGCCATCTTCGTGAACCCGAGCGCCAACCCACTGGGCCAGGCGTCGCTCACGAACTCCACGCTCAGCGGCAACTCTGCGGCGATTTCCGGGGGAGGACTGTTCGGCCCGAACATCACGTTCGCGAAAACGATCGTCTCCGGCAATGCAGCCCCGGCTGGGCCGAATGGATTTGGCGCGTTTGCGAGCGGTGGCTACAACGCGGTCGGCGACCATACGGGCATGGTGCTGACGGGCGGGACCTTCGACATGGTCAACGTGAATGTCGCGCTCGGTCCGCTCCAGGACAATGGCGGCCCGACACCGACGATGGCGCTCCCGATGGGCAGCGTCGCAATCGACACCGGCGGCGCGACGGGCGCTCCGGCCGTCGACCAGCGCGGCATTCTGCGCCCGCAGGGGGCCGCGTTCGACATCGGAGCGGAAGAGAGCCCTTACTCGCACTGCCAGTGAGCGGCCAACGAAAGCCCGGCCACAAAACGACAGTCAGAGCGTTCCTTCATTCCAAGCGTCGCGGCGCCGCCGCCCACGTGAGCCACTTTGAATGCCATCTGGCACTCCCCACGCTGAAACCGGGAGCACGGCCGCTTGGTCGTTGTCACCCGATGTGCGACGCGAAGGGAGCACGCGATGACTGCAAAGACGAACCGACGTTGGCATCCACTTCGATTGGTCGCAGGCCTGGTGCTCGCGGCTCTCGGTTGTTCGGCGCCCGCGTCGTCACCGGGCGAACCGGCAAGCGCGACCGAGCAGGCGGTGGGCACCGAGTCGTACTGCACGGGCTCGCCGTGCGTCATCTCGTGGAAGGGATATTCGTGGGCGGTGTCGGACGGGTCGCACGCGGGGGGCGGCACCGCGCAGTCGATCGTCACGAACAAGCAAAACTTCTACGTGGACACCCAGACCGGCTACCTGCACACGCGGATCTCCGAAGAACGGCGGAACCACCTGGAACACGGCCGAGGCGTTCAACACCAAGAACACGGGATTCGGCACCTACCAGTACGTGGTTCATGGAAGGCTCGATAACTTCGGCGACATCGGGATCGTCTGGTCGGGCCACCTCTATGGTCCTGCGAACGGCGTCGGCGTCGACGGCGAGGACGAGATTCGACGCGGAGTTCTCTTTCTGGAACGACGAGGGAGGCTTCGGGCCCGGGGCGAACAACATGGATTGGAACTCGTGGCCGTCCACGGGGCACCGCACCGGCAACCCGAGCTGGGAAGGGGACTACAAGCTTTCGCAGGGCACCGCGACGGACACCACGGTTCGCATCGTCTGGACCAGCCCGAGCATCCGCTACTACATCATGAACGGCGTCGTCGACGTGGGGAGCGCGCCGACGAACCTCGCCATCCCGGGCGTCACCTACGCGCCCTCGAACCCCGCGACGGCGATCCCGCAGACGCCCATCTGTTTCGGGTTCAATCATTGGATCTACAACCATGTTCCCGCCAGCACGTGGAACGGTGGGGCCGAACAAGACGTAACGATCACCGACTTCAAATTCGTCCCGCAGGGGTCGCAGACGTACGTGATTTCCGCCAGCGCGGGCAGCGGCGGCTCGTTGAGCCCGACGGGCAACGTGACGGTGAATCCGGGTGCCAACCAGACCTTCACGGTCACGCCGAACACGGGATATGCGATCAGCGCGGTGACCGTCGATGGCGCCAACAAGGGCGAGATTGGAAGCTACACGTTCAGCAACGTGCAAGCGGCTCACACCATCAGCGCCGCCTTCACGGCATCGGGCGGTGGAGGCGGTGGGTCCAACCTTGCGCCGAGTGGCACCGGGTACCTGTGGTCGAAGAACACGTCCGGAACCGCGAACACGAACAAGATAGCCAGCGCGGCGGTCAATGATGGCAATCTGACCGCCAGCCAAATCATCAACGCCAACGGCGAAGGTGGCGCGGCCATTTGGGAAGCGGCCGGTGTCACATGGGCGCTGTCCAGTCGGTCTCTTCCGTCAAGTTCGTCAACGGCGCCGTCGACGCGAACGGGAACGGCTTTTTCGAAAGCAACTTCAAGCTGCAATTCAGCACCGACGGCACGACGTGGACCGATTCCAGCGTGGGCCGTCACCCCCGCGTATCCGAATACCAGCGCCGCCAGCGGACAGACGTACACGTTCAGCGGCGCGACGAAAACGGGCGTGCTCGGCGCCAGGGTCACCGGTCAGACGGGTACCTCGTCATGGTCGGCCGCGGTCGACGAAATGCAGGTGTTCGGTCCCTCGCAAGGTCCGTACACGATCACGGCGAGCGCCGGCACGGGCGGTTCCATCAGCCCCACGGGCGCGGTGAGCGTGAACGCCGGCGCGAGCCAGGCTTTCACCATCACCGCAAACTCCGGCTACTCGGTGAGCTCGGTGACCGTGGACGGCGCGAGCCAGGGCGCCATCGGGAGCTACACGTTCACCAACGTCCAGGCGACCCATACGATCACGGCAGCCTTCACCGCCTCGGCCGGAGACACCAACATCGCCCCGATCGGTACGGGATATCTGTGGTCCAAGAACGCGTCGTCGACCGCCAATACGAACAAGGTCGCGAGCACGGCCGTGAACGACAACAACACGACCGCGACCGTGATCATCAACGTCAACGGCGAAGGCGGCGCGGCGATCTGGGAAGCGGCCGGCGTAACCTGGCCCACCGCGAAGACCCTGTCGTCCGCCAAGTTCATCAACGGAGCGATCGACGCCTACGGCAACGGCTTCTTCGAGGCCGGCGTGAAGCTGCAGTTCACGACGGACGGTACCACGTGGACCGACTCCGGCTGGACCGTGAGCCCGGCGTATCCGAACAGCGCCGCCGCCGGCGGCCAGACGTACACGTTCACCGGAGCGGCCAAGAGCGGTGTCGTGGGGGCGAGGATCACCGGACAGACCGGAGCCAACTCCTGGAGTGGGGCGGTCATCGAGGTGCAGCTCATCGGACACTGAGGGCCCGGAGATGCGCGCAAGACACGCAAGGTAACGGGGTCACACGTGCCAGATCGACTCGGCCCCAGCGACGGTGTTCTATTCACGGCGCCATGGAAGCCATCCAACGAACGCTCACGCTGAACGGTGCCGAATCTTTACGTCGAGGAGCGCGGGACAGGCGAGCCGCTCGTCTTGCTGCACGGCATGACCGGCACGAGCGGCGACTGGCGGCACGTGTTCGACCTCGAACGGCTGGCCCAGAGCTTTCGTGTCATCGCCCCGGATGCACGAGGACACGGTCGTTCGACCAACCCAAACGGAGACTTCACGTTCGGCGGCAGCGCTCGCGATGTCCTTGCGATGTTCGATGCGCTCGGCATCGCGCGGGCCAAGGCCATCGGCGTGAGTCTGGGCGCCAAGACCTTGTTGCATGTTGCTACGCAGCGACCGGCTCGCGTCGACGCCATGATCCATGAACTTCACGCCGGAGCACCTTTCGACGATTGGCGCGAGGACGCTCATCGTCACCGGCGACCGCGACCCCTTCTACCCTGTCGAGCTTGCCGTCGAGCTTTATCGCGCGATTCCACGTTCTTCTCTCTGGGTCGTGCCCGAGGCGATGCACATCCCTATCTTTCTGGCCCAGAGGGAGGCGTTCGCCGCGGAGGCGATGGGAGCCGCGCCGGGCGACCGTCGCGTTCGCAGAGCCTCTCACTGGGCGATGGGAACCGCCTTGGTCACCCACTGCGGCACGTGATTGCCATTGGGCGCCGTCAGATCCGGGTCTTGCCCCGGCAGCCAGACCGGCGCAAAGCTCGGATCGGCCGTGGGGGTTCCGTTGCCCAGCGCGATGGCCGCGAACCAAAGCTGCGGCTTTCCCGTTGCATCTCCCGCGACGTCCAGCGCGAGCCCGTACGGCCGCCGCGACGAGAATGCGATCCAGTACAGCGTTTTTCCGCGGAAGGTCCCGTGGTCCGGGCTAAAGCGCGGCCAAGAGTTGGAGCTATCGTCCGCGCCGTTCGCGTTCGCGAGCGCGAGCGGAGTGCCGCCGGCGGGCGGGATCACGAACAGGCGTGACGAGACGTCGTCGTAGCCGTCGCACGGGGCGTTGCCATAGCCGGCGGCCGTCGGCGGTCCGCTGCACGACGACTGATCGAACACCACCAGCCGATCGTCGTCGCTCACCGCCGGGTAGAAGCTCGTCACGCCGGCAGCGCGGGGTACGAGGAGAGTCGCGGCGTCGGGGATGGTCATTCCATCCGACGGTGCCGTCCATATCTGGCCCCCTTGCTTCGTATCCCCGTTGAGCCCGTTGACGTCGGTCGCCGGCAGCGCGCCGTTCTGCCCGGGCACCCAGCTGACGAACGCGAACAGCTTGCCGTCGGCGCTCCAGAACGCGTCGGTCTTCTTCTCGGCGACGCCGCCGAGCACGGCACCCCCCAGCGTCATCAGAGAAGCGTCGACCGCGTGAAGCGCGAACTCGCCTCGGAACATGTTGAGCATGCGCGAGCCGTCGGGATTGAACGTCGTCTCCGTGGCGAAGCTCGTTTGATTGCGCAGGACAATCTGCGTCTTGGTCGCCACGTCGAGGAGCATCCAGTCGCTCGGGTAGCTCCCGCCGATGGTGAGCGCCATCTTCGTCCCGTCGTGCGTGATTGCGTGGCAGCCAACGCACGTGGCGCCGTCGACGTGGTCGGGGGGCGAGCCCTTGTCGGTGTAGACGACCTCGGGCTTGGAAGCGGCGCCGTCGAAGTTGTAGCGCTGGATGCCCGTCTGCCCCATGTTCTGGGCGGGCGGAATCGTCGTCCAGTAATAGAGGCCCCCGGTGAGGTTGACCCCGGCCCACGCCATCGAGACCGGGGGGCTCTCCACGAGCGCGCTGCCGTCGCTCGCCGCGAGGCGTGCCTGCAGCGTGATGTCGGTCGTCGCGCTCGCCGCGGCGAAGAGAGAAGTGACGGCGGGCGGCAGGGTCACATAGCAGGCAGTCTGGGCATTCGGGCCCGGCTCGCAGGGCGCGTAGTAGTCGAGGGCGAGCAGCGGCGCGGCCGTGAAGGCGAGCCGCGCGATGGCCTGGGTGGGCGCCGTCTTCACGACGTGGACGGTGACCGGCGCGAGGTTCGACGGGAAGAGCGAGCCAGCGAGCGGATAGGCGATCGCCGGGGTACCCGAGCCATTCGGTGTACCGTCGAGCTTCGCTCCGTCGCTCGGTGCGAGACCGCCGGCGAACGTTGGCCCGCTCAACGTCACGGTGAATGTGGCGTAGCCCGCCGCGGTCCCCTCGCGAGCCGTGACCGTGAAGACGCCGGGGACGCCCGCGACGGCGACGCCGCGCGAAACGGCGACGCTCGTCGCGTCGGAGCTGGACCAGCTGGCCTCCGACGTGATGTCGCGTGAGGAGCCGTCCTGGAACGTGGCCTCGGCGGTAAACATCGCCGTCGCGGAGTACGTCGTGCCGGTCGCCACGAGAGCCGCCTGGGCGGTCTTCGGGGTCACGGTCACAGACACCGCGGGATTCGTCGATCCTCCGCTGCCGCTACCGCCTCCTCCGCTGCTTGCGTTGCCTCCGCTGCTGCCGGTGAAACCCTGCGTGCTCTTTTGACTGCCGCACGCCGTACAGCAGACTACCGTCGCGACCGCGAAAAGCGGCGCGAGCCGAGGCAGACGACGGCGGGCGGTCCCCCACGTCACGGCGAGCATGTGCGCTGGAGGTGGCCAAGCAAGGCCCGGACCTCCTGCCGCCGCCCCGGCGCTTTTCGCGCAGTTCTGCGCGAGCCAGGATGAACCGCTCGGGGTGGTGCGGCCCATGGTGCGGCGCTCCGAGTCGCAGCGCGCTACCCGACGCCGCAGGAGGCGGTGAAGCCGGTGACGCCTACCCCGCCTACACCATCCTCCCAATCGGCTTCGAGACGCGTGGTCGAATCGGGGTGGTTCCGGTTCGTTTTCTCGTGGACCAGAAGCCGGAATTCCGTTTCCAGGCCAAAGGGGCAGGTTGCACCCGGGAGTCGCGCCGCTCCGGCATGGCTCGTGCTGGAGCGGAAGCCACGATGTTGGGTGGTCCGAGAATCGCGTTCGCCCTCGCGCTCCCCCGCGGCGTTCGGTGGTGAGGCGCGTCGCACGGAACGCGGCGCGGGTGGGAGGCGTGTGGCTCAGCGGCTGCGCACTCCTCGTCGGCGACCCGCATGGGACCCGCGTCTCGCCGGAGAGCGACGCTTCGGGAGCGGACGCTTCGCGCGAAGCGCCGGACGCTTCACCAGGCGACGGGGCGACAGACCAATCCGTCGCCGACGCCGCGCAGGACGCCATCGCAAACACCGATTCCGGCAATCCCTCCGATGCCGATGCTGCCACGCATAGCGGCGACAGCGGCGCGGGGGACGGCGGATGCCCTGGCACCGCGGGTCCCGTAGCCGTTCGCGTCGCAGTCGACGGCGGCCCGTCGTTCTGCGTCGACAGCACCGAGGTGACGAACGCCCAGTACGCTGACTTCCTGGCCTCGAGTTTCGTGCTGACGCCGGCCGCCGTACCCGCCGGGTGCAGCGGCGTCACGAGCTACACGCCGAGCGCCGGGTGGCCGTCGCCGTACGGGCGTTTGCCCGTCGTCGACGTGAACTGGTGCAAGGCGTTCGCGTTCTGTTCCTGGGCGGGCAAGCGCCTCTGCGGCGAGATCGGCGGCGGTCCGGTGCCTCCCAGCGACCTGGCGAATGCGGCGTTGTCGGAATGGTACTTCGCATGTTCGGGCGGCGGAATCGTCGCCTATCCGTACGGCAACACCTTCGACGTAACCGTTTGCGGCGGCAACCGGACCACGAACGTCCAGGCCGTAGGCACCCCCACGCAATGCGTGGGCGGGTTTCCCGCTCTCGACAACATGAGCGGGAACGTGTGGGAGTGGACCAACAGCTGCGCGTCGACGGACGCGACTGCCTTCTGCCACGTGATGGGCGGCGCCTACGACAGCACGGCGACGGAGCTGGAGTGCAGCGGGATCCGCCCCTGGACGCGAACGTCCGACTCCGCGAACATCGGCTTCCGCTGCTGCGCGGATCCCTGAGCGAGAACTCTGCCGCTCACCGATGCACGCGGGTACGCGCGAAGTCGCCCACGACGCAAAGGTGATCCGACAGGGCCGACGTCCCTCGCTGGAACTGCACGGCGCGTAGCCCGTCGCCCGTGAGGAGGCGATCGATTCGCAGCCACGGCAATCGTCCGCTCGGGAAGGTGTAGCCGAAGCCGGCTCCGGCTTCGACGAACGCGTCTTGGAACGGGGACAGGTGCCGGCTCAGAATCCGGCTCAGGCCGGGCAAGTTGGTGTCACCCGCGATGATGACCGGCTCGGCGCTCTGCGCCGCCGCTTCGGCGATGGTCCGCGCCTCGCGGTCTCTCAGCTCGGAGTTCCAGTCGAGCACTCCCAGCTCCAAGCTCAGATTGCGCCACGTCAGCCCTCTCCTGCGCAGGTCGTTCCAGGGCCAGCTCGGCGAAGTCGGACGCACGCTGAGCAGGCGCAGGCGCCCGATCGGGGTGTCGAGAAGGTACGCGCGATAGTGCCTCAACCCGTCGAGGCGCATGGCCAGCGGTTCGGCGTCGACGGACGACAGGATCGGGAAGCGGCTCGCGACGAAGAACTGTCCCGATGCTTCGACCGTCGAGTACGAGGACTGGAAGACGCGCGTGAGCTCGTCGCCCGCCACGTCGATCTCCTGCATGACCACCACGTCCGGCGAGAATCGGCGTATCTCCTCGGCGAGGTTCTCCGCGCCTCCGTGCCCCTTGTCGATGTTGTAGGACAGGACGCGCACCGTCGGGCCGTCGACGTCTGCGGCGCGCGGGATCCGCACGACGAGCCCCATGAGGGGGAAGCCGAGCAGCAGCACGCTGATGCTCTGCGTCCAGAGCCACGGGCGCGCCGAGCACGCGAGGAGCCCGACCGCGATGAAAGGCAGAGGAACCGCGAACGCCAGCCGCGGGACGTAGAGAAGCACGGTGGTGACCCACCAGCCCTCGCCGACGAAGCGCAACGCCGCGACGAGGGCGGCCAGCGCCACCGGGTAAAGCACCGCGACCGCGACCAAAGTGCGACGGAGCCTCTTCGTGCGAGCGTTCAAGACCGCGCAATGCAAACACAAGACGTCGCGTCCTGGCACAGTTCTGGCCGCCTGCCGCTACCACGGCTCGCCGCCCCCACGAGCCGGCGAGCCCCAAGTATGAGCCGGTCTCTCGCTGTTCTGCCGCGCATTGCGCTCCTCGCGTGCTTGTACCTCGTCGTGGGCACTCTCGGTTTGCGGATGGGCGCCGTGGCGGGTTTTGCAACCCTCGTCTGGCCACCGACCGGCATCTCGCTTGCGGCGCTCTCGTTGCTCGGGCTCGACCTCTGGCCCGGTGTCGCGCTCGGCGCCTTCCTCACGAATCTCGTCACGGGGGCCACCGTTCCGGTCGCCCTCGGCATGTGCGTGGGGAACACGCTGGAGGCGCTCGCGGGCGCTTACATGCTGCGGCACTTCGCTGGACTGCGAGGGCCCATCAAGCGCACGAGCCAGGTGCTATGGCTCATCGGGCCCGTCGCGCTCGGGAGCTCGACGCTCAGCGCGACGATCGGCGTCGCGAGCCTGCAGGCCGCTGCAATCGTGGACGGCCATCACGTGGCTGAGACGCTGCGCGCGTGGTGGGTTGGTGACGCGCTCGGCGACCTCACCGTAGGCTCGTTCCTCCTCACCTGGGTTGGCGCACCGCGCGAGAAGCTGCGGTTGCCGCGCGCCCTCGAGGCGGCCGCGCTCGGGGTCTCGTCGATTCTGGCGGGTGTGAGCGTCTCGTTTGCCAAGCCGGCCGCCGCAAGCACGGGCGCTTCTCTCGACCCGTATCTCATGTTCCCCATTTGCCCGTTGTTGATCTGGGCTGCGCTCCGATTCGGGCTCCGGGGCACGACGACGACGATCTTCCTCGTCTGGGCCGTCGCCACGGCCAACACGGCTTACGGCCACGGCCCCTTCGTCCACGAGACGCTTGCCAAGAGTCTTCTCCACGTCCAGGTGTTCATGGGCTTCGCCTCCATGGTGGCGCTCGCATTCGGTGCGGTCGTCAGCGAGCTGGCTGACGCGGTTCGCGCCCGCGAGAGCGTCCTGGCCATCGTCTCGCACGATCTCAAGAACCCGCTGCAGACGATCCGGATGTCGACGTCGCGCCTCAGGAAGGTCGCCGCCGGTCCGTGCGATCGCTCGGTCGCGGCGATCGAGCGCGCCACGGACAGATGGAGCACCTCATCCGCGATTTGCTCGATCTCGCGGCGCTCGACGCCTGCGCGATGTCGCTCAGCGTGAGTCCGCACGACGCCCGCGCTCTGATGGAAGAAGCCGTCGAGATGATGCGACCGCTCGCGTCCGAACGGAACCAGACGCTCGGGGTCGTCGTCGAGAGTCCGAACGTCGACGTCCTGTGCGACCGCGAGCGCATCCTCCAGGTGTTTCGAACCTGATCGGCAACGCAATCAAGTTCACGCCCCCCGGTGGGACGATTACGGCGGCGATGGACTTCGCCGACCCCGCCACCACGCGCTTTCGGGTATCCGATACGGGCGTCGGCATCGCCGCCGCCGACCTCGCGCAGCTCTTCGAGCGCTTCCGGCGCGGGAAGGGCGCGGCGTCGCGCGAAGGGACGGGCTTGGGGCTCTCGATTGCCAAGGCGATCGTCGCAGCGCACGGCGGCAAAATCTGGGCGGAGAGCCGCCCGGGCCAGGGCAGCACGCTCTATTTCACTCTCCCGGTGCACGGGATCCAATTGCCGCACACTCCCCGCCTCCGTCCGCCGGCTTCGCAGAGCGCACTGAGCGATGCCGGTCACGCTCCGCGCGCCAGCTGGCGGCGTTCTACGAGAGACCGGCATCGGCGTCATCGAACACGGCCCCGCGCAAATCTGCGGGCCCGTGGCCGGCGATCCGTTGCCGAGCTGGCCGCTGATGTTGGAGCCCCAGCAGCTCACGGTGCCATCGGCGAGAAGCGCGCAGGTGCCCGAGACCTGGTCGACGCCGCTCGCGAGGCTCGGCACGGCGACCGCACTGGTCGCGCAAGGCCGCCGACGCACGTCTGCGGCCCGGTGTCCGTACCAATCCCGAGCTCGCCGTTGCCGTTGGTGCCCCAGCACTCGACGCCGTGCTTCCGGGAGAGCAAGCAGGTGCCGTCGCCGAGCGCCCTGACGCTCGTCAAGCCAACGACGGCGGCCGGTGTCGACGAGCACGGGAAGAAGCCATTGCAGACGTTCGGTCCGCCCGTGCTCCCGTCGCCGAGCTGGCCGTCCAGATTGTCGCCCCAGCACTCCACCGTGCCAGCGCTCGACAGGGCGCACACGCTGATTCCGCCCGCGGCGATGCCAACGATGCCGTGCAACCCCGGTACGGGCGCGGGTGCCGTCGAGCACGGAGTGGCGAAGGCGGTGCAGGTGTCCGGCCCCGTGACGGTGCCGTTGCCGAGCTGCCCGTAGGTGTTGTCGCCCCAGCACTGCACCTTTCCGTCGGCCAGGAGCGCGCAGCTCGAGGAAGTGCCGAGGGCGATGGCCACGACGTCGTGGACACCGGGAACGCGCACCGGGCTCGGGGAGCAAGGGTACCCGTTGCACACGGCGGGACTGGACGCACCGATGCCGAGCTGGCCGGCGTCGTTCGCCCCCAGCACCAGACGCGTTCCATCGTCACGAAGCGCGCAGCGGTGGTTGCCGCCGAGGGCAGTCGCCACGACACCGGTCAACTTGGGAACGTCGACCGGCTTGGTGGCGCAGGGCCTCTGGGCGCCGGTGCACGTGCTCGGACCGCTCGCGTTGCCGATGCCGAGGCCACCGGAGGAGTTGTCAGCCCCAGCAGCGAACCTTCCGTCGGAAAGCACCGCGCAGGCGCCGACGCTGCTCACGCCACCGACGGACACCGAGACGGCGTCCCGGATACCCGAAACGGCCAACGGCTTGGTCGAGCAGGGCTCGCCGAACCCGCAGATGTCCGGGCCGGTGGAGCTTCCGATGCCGAGCTCCCCCGACGTGTTGTCGCCCCAGCACTTGATGCTGCCCTCTGTCGATCACCGCACACGCGAATGCTGCGCTCTGCGCGATCTCTCGCGCGCAGTGCGCGCCGCTGCACTGGGGTTTCATCAGCGCTTCGGACTGGGTCGCCCAGCGCCTCCGGCGGACCGCTGGAACAGGCCGCGCTCGTCAGCGAGCGTGAGAAGCAGAACCAGCGTGGAAACGGGACGAATCTGCATGAACGGTGCGTCCGCTGCAGGATCCAGAATTCTCATCCGAAAAGACACGGTCGATGAACTTTCACCGAGCCGGCACAGCAAATGACGAGTTTGCCGTCGCCGCCAACCTCGCGGCGAACGTGCGGCAGAACACGCGTAAATATTCGTGTTTCGGTCGGCACGTAGAGAACGCGTCCTCAGTCGGCCGGGCGACGCCAGCCGGGGAAGATCAGGGCGATCACGTGCTCGTTGCTGTCGTTCTTCTTGTACGCCACGCGGGGGCGTTCGAGTCCGTGGGCGAGGCTCATCTCCTCAATCGCGGTCATTAGGGCGCGCGCGCCGAGCGGCGGCGGCTCGAACAGGTACCGGGGGGGCTTGGTGTTGTCGGGCGGCACGAATGGATACTGCGCACGCGTTCAGCCTGGCGTCAAGAGTCGCCCTTCCGGAACGCGCCCCCTCGCGCGCCTGCGTCTCGACCGTCCGCGGCCGCGCATCCAGCTCTCCGTCATCGGCTCCGGCGGTGCGGTCCGCCGATCCGCCTCGTGCTTGCGATGCGATCGACGTGGCGCGCCTACATCCTCCTCCCAATCGCCTTTTTCGGTGTCAGGGAATCGGACCCTTTCCGATTAAGGAGAGTGAGGGACGACGGCGGCCTCGAACGCTTCGTCCGGGGTCCGCGCAAGCCACCCCGAGAAGAGCAAACTCCGCTCTTTCCAGGACGAATGACGCTTTTGGAACGACAAACGCCGCTTTTGTCGTGACCAATGACGCCTTTGTCATGAAAAAAGTCTCATTCGTCACGACCAAATGACGCTTTTTCAGGGACGAACGCGTCTTTTGGATCTCCAAATGACGCTTTTGTCGGAACAAAAGCCGCTTTCGCGACGACAAATGACGCTTTTGCAACGACCAATGATGCGCCATTCACGACAAATGACGCTTTGGTCCCTACGAATGACGCTTTTGGATCCACCAAGGATGCTTTGGTCCTTACGAATGACGCTTTTGGGTCCACCAACGACACGTTTGGAAAGACCTATGACGATTTTCGAGTCATCAGCACCCCAACAACGGAGAACGGTCATGACCATTGCGCCCACCAAAACCACCGCTCGTTCGTCGTCGCCCTGAGATGCCGGTGAGCGTGTCCGCGCTCATCACGTATGCCAGGGCGATGGTGACGTTTGTGTGTAGGAGAAGCTTCGTGCGCCGAGTCCGTCGGTCACGCTCTTCTTGAGGCCGAGGATGTCGAAGGCGAACGAAACGCTCGGCGTAGCGGCGTCGGTATTTGACGTCCTTGAGGTCTCCGGTACCCGGCGACTGCGCCGGGTCCGTCCGCTTGACGAGGCCACGAGACGCGTCCCTTCTTCACGGCCCCCGGCGTGAAGTCCGGCAGGTGGAAGGCGTCCGGCCGGCGTCGCCGACCACGCAGTCGTCGAAGCCCGGCGCAGCGTCGGCGGCGCGGCTGCGCCGGGGCGTCCGGCGTTTGTACCCGGTCGAGCCCGAGAGGTCGTAGCCGAGGTCGACCGCCACGGTGCCCGCCTCGACTCACCAGAGTTGCGCCACGTTTCGTTTCCTCCCGTGCTCCAGTCCGCGAGGCCGGGGCTCCACGGCGAAGAACGGCAGGACGCGCTGGAGCTTCAGCCGGTGGTCGCGATCCCCCTTCCGCCACGACGCGCCGGATCGCGCATCTCTGCACGGGTGCTGCGCAGGTGTCCTTCGGGCGACTGCCGGCGCGAACGCATGGACCAGGCTCCGGCGGATCGTCGCGTGCAGTAGGCGCCCAGCCGGAGGTGGACCCTTGGAACACCAACGGAGAAGCATCATGAAGACCACGCACAAGCTGACGGCAGTCCTCACGACCATCGCACTCGGCATCGGGCTCGGCCCGGCTACGGCTCGCGCGGAGTCCCCGTCGGAACCCGCCGCCGAGTCCCAGAGCCCGGAGCAAGCTCGGGTCGCGGACTCGACGCTGAAGCTCGAGAAGGCATTCAACGACCAGTTCGTCCAGGGCAGAATCGATCGCAGCGCTCTGCCCATCGGAGCCGCGGTCCAGGCGTTTCCCGAAGCGGCGCGCCCGAAGGTCCAGGCCCACATCGACCAAATCGTCACCGACCGGCGAGAAGCTCGCCGCTCAGTTGTCTCCTGAGCAGCGCGCCGCAGCGGCGCAGCCGGTCGGTTCGGAGAGAATCGGCAAGGCCGCGCAGGCGCAGCTCGCCGCATGGGGTTGGCCCGGCTACGCGGGCTTTGGTGGCTACGGGGCCTTCGCGTTCCCGGCCATGTACGGGTACGGCACGGGGCTCGGCTGGGGCGGGCTGGGCTACGGTAGTGCCTACGGAACGGGCTTGGGAGGCCTCGGATACGGAGGCTGGTACTGGTGACCCGGAAGGGCTGATGAGTGCCGGGGCGCTTGCGAGCGCCGGCGCCCCGGGCTCACGTCTCGAAGCTCGAGAGACGCGGTCCGCTCACGGGCAGCTCACGGTATCCACACCGCCTCCGGGCAGCGTCAGACCGAGCGTCACGGCCTGCGACACGCGGTAGGCGTCCGCCGGATACGAGAGCAGGTCGGCGGCCGGGATGTCGTAACCGCCGCCGTCGAGGAGCTCCAGCGACGTGAGCGACCCGGGAGACGCCCCGATGCCACCGTCGGGCGAGCCGAGAATCGGCGACCACGGCGGCGACGAAGTAGGGGCCCTTGCCGAACGACGAAGCCGGGGATCAGCGCGGTGTTGCTGCCGTCGACGCGCGCGCACGCGTTCTGGCCGTACCCGAACAGCGGCGACGCCGACGCGGGCACTCGGTCCGATGTCGCGACCGCGGTCGCGGGCCCCTGCGCGTTCCCGGCGGGGACGGCGGTGCGACTCACGGTGATGGTCAGCTCCCGGAGCGCGACGGAATCGATCGCGCAATCGGTGCCGGCCCCGGCGGCGAGAGCCTGCGGCACGAGCGGCAGCTGATTGCGGATGCCGGTGGAAAGGTCGAATCCGCCGAGCCAGGTGCCGGCGCCGACGCGTCGGCGTCGCTGCGGGATCGTCCTCGAAGAGGGCGCGCACGTAGACCGTGCGCGGAAGGTCGTCGAAGCGAATCGTCGGCGCGCCCTGCGAGAGGTCGAGCGACGCGCCGCCGGTCGCACCGGGGGGCAGGAGGGCAGTCCCCAGCGCGGGAACGCTCCCGCCGTCCGGGAGGTCGGGGTGCGACGTGTCGAAGACCTGCGCCAGGAGATAGCCCTTGCCGTCGAACTTGGGATCCGTGGTGAAGGCAATCGATTCGGGCACGAGATGCAAGCAGAGCGCGGCCATCGTCGGATTGCTCGGCGGACCGCAGGCGACTCCCGCGTCTTCGACGGTGCCCGCCTCCGGCGCCGCGTACGCCGAGTCCCCCGCGCCGTCGTTTGCCGCCAGGCTACCGTCGGACGGCACACGGGCCCCATCGACGGCTGCTTCGAGGCCGGCTTCGCTGCCCCCGTCGCGGCCCCCCGGGACCGTAGCCTCGGCGCCCCCGCATGCCGTGACCAAGGCGGCGGCGGCCGGCAAACCAATCAGGACGAGAGTGAGCGCACATCGCATGGCGAGTCTCCCCACGTCCAACGCTATGGCAACCATCGTGCCCCGTGCAAACCGCACGATTTCCCGGACGAACGTGCGAGCCGTGACCGGCGGTTCGCGATGGATCTGCGGCGCGGCGGTTACAGATGGGGTCCTGACGAAGCGACGGCACGGCTCACGGCGGACGAGAGCACGGACGCGCTCGACGCGTTCCAGGTCACCTGCGTGGCGCAGCGACTGCACGCCAAGCCGGCGAGGAGAACGCCATGAAGAGACTCGTATGTTTCATCAGTACGGCCAGCCTCGTCACGCTTGGTCTCGCAGCGGTTCCCCGGTTCGCGGGCGCCGACATCACCGGAACGACCGAGGCTGCGGACGAAAGCGCGACAGGTTCGGGGCACCGAGGAGGGCTGATCGACAAGGCGCTCGAGGAGGTGCACCTTCGCCCGGATCAGAAGGCCGCCGTCGACAGGCTCAAGGCCGAGGCCGAGAAGCGCCACGAAGCGGTGCGGGCCGCCAAGGATGAATTCGTGACGGCTATCGCCGATCAGGTGGAAGACGGCAAGCTCGATCGCTGCGTGCTCGCGCCGAGGATCGAGGCCCTCGCTTCCGCGAAGGCGAAGGCCCATCCGGCAGACCGTGCTGCTTTCGAGCAGCTCCATGCCATCCTGGACCCCGAGCAGCGCGCCACGTTCGTCGACGCGCTGAAGGGAGAGTGGGAGTCCGTCAAGAAGATGCACGAGCCGGCGGCGTTGGCCGAGAAGATGGCGAAGAAGCTGAACCTGGATCCGGATCAGAAGGCGAGCCTCGAGAAGATCCTGACCGGCTTGCACGAGGTGCGCGAGGCCGAGCCGGGCCACGCGGCCCATCGCGAGCGCTGGGAGAAGATCCTCGAATCCTTCAAGGGCGAGCAGTTCGACTTCGACAAGGTCGCGCCGATGGGCGACGTGGCCAAGCACGCGACGGCGCGGCTGGAGCACATGCTCTGGGCGGGAGAGGCGATTCTTCCCGTGCTCGACCCCGCGCAGCGACGAGACCTCGCCGACAAGCTCCGCGACCACGTGAAGGAGTCGAGTCGAGGGAGCCACATCCAGAGCGTCGCTCCGGGCATCGACCCGAGCGAAGAGTAGCCGGAGACCGATTTACCGCGGCGCCTGGCGCGCCTTCCAGACCTCGGCCGGCACGAGCGGCGTGTCGGCGAACTGGAGGTGCGCGTCGGGCGCCCGGGCGCGAACGAACCGGATCGCCGACGGCGGGGCCACGGCGTCTGCGTCACCTTCCGCGCCCTGCGAGTCGCGGAGGAAGAGACGCGCGTCGCCCGTGAGGACCATGCGCGCCGAACAGCCGAGGCGCACGAGCCACGCATCGATCGCCGCCGCCGTCTTGACGTCCGCGAGCTCGCCCGGAGCGAGCTCCACCAGGGCGAGCATTCCGTCTTCGTCCTGCACTCCGACCCCGGCGCGCGCGGCGGCGACTTCGCGCGCGTTCGCGGGGAAGCCTCCCGCGATCGGCGTGGCCCCCGGCACCGGGGCAGTTGCGCCGATCGAGAACGCGCCGCCGACCCACCAGAGAAGCCTCGGCCCGGGCTTGCCCGGATCGATCGCGATCACGGTCGAGTCGTCGGGTTCCCGCGCACCCGCGGGTCTGGTCACGTGCGGATCGACGCGAATCACGCGCAGCGGGGGGGCCCCCGCCTCGTTCGCGCGGACCTGCGCGACGGCGACGGCGTACGGGAAGCCGTGCTGGGGAAGACCCGCTGTCCGCCACACGCCCTCCGAGCTTCCCGCGGGGAGCCCTGCGATGGGAGCACCCGGCAACACGTCGCGCGAGGTCAGATAGAAGAAGTCGCGCGCCTCGTGCCCGATGTACCGAGGGAAGAGCATGTGGTCCATGGCACGCGTCAACCGCCTGGCGCGAAACGCCAGGTCGGACATGTCGGGCACGATGCCCTCGGCTTCCCAGTCGCGATCGAGCGGCCTCCCGAGCGATGGGAGCCCGCCCACGGGCGCGACGTCGTAGAGCTCGAAGCCCACGTGGTGCCAGTTCATGTCGAGGTGAACGCCGAAGCGACACCGCGCGGCCAGCATGGCGGCCCCGAGGTCCTGCGGCGACACGGCGGGGCTGTAGAAGTACCCGACGAAGCCCTCACGGGTCAGGCACAGCGCGCTGCGCGTGACGTGAATCGCGTCGGGCCAGCCGGGAGGCGCCCCGCCCCAGTCGTCTCGACCCCACGGGTTGAACTGACCGTCTTGAACGAGCGCGGTCAGGTTCTGGCGAAAGGACACGACGTCGCTGGGAACGGCCGGCGAGTCGGGCCAGGTCCCGAATGCGTTCGAGCCGTCCCGAAGCTCCATCACGGTGGCGCCGTACGGCTTGGGGGGCAGGTATTCGGTGCCGTCCGCGCGCATACCGAATTCGCCGTGCCGCGTCTGGAAGCCTCCGTTGAACGCGGCAACCAGGTGCCTCAGCACTTCGGGGGCGCGCGGCACGACGCCCGGTCCGTGCTCGCCGGTTGTACCCACGGGCTCCAGCGTACCGGCCTCGATGTGGAGCGCGATCTGCCGCGGGTCCCAGAGGGCCGCGTAGACGATCACGTCGTCGCGACGAGGGTTCGGGCGGACGAACGACTGCACGAGCGACGGAGCAGCTCCCGCCGAGGTGGGGGTCACGAACGGATTGCCGGCGAGGCTCGTCCAGAGGCCTTCGCCGGAGAGCCCGGGACGGAAGACGGGCTTCATGGGCATGGGCGGCCAGCCGACCTCGGACTCGCCTCCGTAGGCGTCGCCCTTCGACGGGTCGCTTCCGGACGCCTCGGCCATGTCCTGTGCCGCCGCAGGGCCCGAGAACATGGCTCTCCAGTGATCCGCCAGCGTGAACGTGACGGCCTTCACCCATTGCATGCGGCGGTCACCGAACCATGGCTCCGCGCGCAAGCGATCGACGGCCCACGGGACGAGGCTGCCCGGCCTCGCGCCCTCGTCCGGGACGACATGCACGAAATCGCCGCCCCGCACCACACGCGGAGCCCGCGGGTCACGCGGATCGACGTCGATGACGTGGGCCCCGTGCCCCCCCCGATCGTCGGCGCGAATCTCGAGGGTGCCGTCGTCGAGCCACGCGACGCTCGCGTGCCGAGCCGGGGCATTCAGCCGAAACGAGTGGCGGACGACACCGCCGGCGAGCCCGGTCTGCTGAAGGTTGGTGAGCGCGACCTGAGCCCTTTCGCGGAGCGATCGAGCCTCGGCCCGATGACCGGAGAGGTCGATCACGTGCACCGCCGTGTACCAGCCGTCGACCGTGCTCGCGTACGCGACGAGGTGCCCGCGTGACGAGGGCAGAGACTCGTCTGCGCCGCTCGTCTCCGTCACGTCGTAGACCCCCTGGACCGCGAGCACCCTCCCCTCGGGCGACAGGCGCGCCCGCACCAGATAGAGGTCGTCGAGCTCGCCCGCGGCGCGAGCACGCACGAGCGCCAGCGCGCTTTGCATCGCCGTGGCCCAGAAACCACGCGGCCTGTCGATCCACGTGACGTCCGACGCCGAGCACGAGAGCCCGCGCCCGACCAGGGCAGCGACTACAGCGGCGTCGGCGCTCGACGGCACGAGCCGAGCGCCGCCGGGCCGGAGCAAGACGAGCGCCCCCGCCACTCCGACGAGGAACGGAGCGCGCCGAGCGCCGAGCTTCATGGGCGGGGCTTTCGCAAATGAACGACGTACCACTCGCCGCGCCACGAGATGAGCGTCTGCACGTTGGCCGTGTGCTGGGTGCCGTCGACGTCGTAGCGCAGCTTCGAGCCGATGACGCGATAGTAGCCGACCTTGTTCGCCTCCTCGCCCGGGTCGACCCAACGGATGGCCTGGGGGCTGATCTCGAGGCCGACGAGCCGAGCTCGCGCGGCGTCGGCTCCCAGCCAGGCGTGAAGCGCGTGGACATCGGCCACGTATGCGGACGCGAGACGGCGGCTCCAGTCGGCCGCCGGGTCGGCGATGTCCTTCACCTGCTCGTAAGCTCCCAGCGGAAAGAACAGCGGCATCGCCCGATCGGGGTCATCCTCGACGATGGCCGTCCAGAGGGCGCGGACGCGGTCCCCGAAGACCGAGTCGGTGACCGCTGGCATCTCCCGCGTCTGCGGCAAATGCGAGAGGTCCTGCGGCCCGGAGGGAGCGGCATCGGCCACCGGCGCGGTGGCCCGACGATCGCACGATGCCACGAGAGACGCGCACGCGAGAGCCACGGCGAGCGAGACGAGCGCAGAAAGCCGCGTGTCCACGGGGAGAGGAAGAGGGTACCGCAACGGCGGTTCGGGATCGGTCGGTCAGGGCGAGGCGGCAGGGATGGTCATGGCGTGGCCGGGCTTGACGCCGTGCGCGCGCGCCCAGCCCGCGTTGACCTCCAGGACGTACCGCGAAGGGCATCCGACCCCGCGCGGAAAGTCGTTGAGCGGCGGCGCGTTCTCGACGATGCCCACGATCAGCCCATCGACGTCCGCGAAGAGCATGTCGAGCGGGATGCACGTGTTGCGCATCCAGAACTGGTACACGGCGCGCACCTTCATGTCGAAGAGCATGCCGTGATCCTCGGGCATGCTCGTCCGGTACATCAGCCCGCGTTGCGTATCGTGCTGGCTCGAGACCAGCTCGGCATCGACCGCGGCACCGCCCGCGTCGGGGAAGACGATGTGCACGATGGGTGCGTTCTGGTTGCCCTCGGGATCGCGCGGGCATCCCGGGGCCGGCCCCGGTGGGACGGCAGGAGGGGGGTTCGCAGGTACCGGCTGTACGCACCTCGGCGTCGAGGGCGCGACGGCGGGTATGGGCGCGGCGGCCTCGGAGTGCATCGGAGGCGAGCCGGCGTCGACGGCGCCCGTCGGATCCGGCGCGACGCTCGCGGTAGGCTGCGCGGCACCGGCGGGGTTGGTCGTCGCGCGCGCCATCGTCGAGCGGGCGGTCTTCGCCGTGGGGGTGGATGGGTCGTCCGCGGGCGACGCCGTGCACTGGGCGAGCAATACGGCCGCGGCCATGGCGACGGGGAGGCGCATCGAGCCCCTACTGAACCGGCTTGCGCGAGACGCTCGCCGCGCCCGCCGCGGTGACGACGAAAGGGCCCGCGTCGCCGGCGGAGATGGCCTCGGTGACGGCGGTCACGGCCTCGCGGGAGCGAGCGTCGGAGACTCCGGACAACCATGTCGGGCCGACCACGGTCATCACGCGCACGAACCCGTCGGGGTCCTGGACCGGGAAGGGCTCCACCTCGCACACCAGGTACTCGAGGGTCAGGCCGGCGTCGCGCAGGTGGCCCATCAGCTCGTCGGGCGTTGGCAGAGCAGGGAACCACGGCGGCGGCTCTTCGACCATGCGCCTGCGCACGTCGTCGACCACGCGGACCCACTCACGGTACCCCGGAGCGACCACGCTGCTGACGAGCACCTGCCCGCCCGGGGAAAGGACGCGGCTCATCTCGGCGATCGCCCCCGCCCGATCGGCGAACCAGTGGTACGCGCTGTTGCAGATGACGAGATCGAACGAAGCTTCTTCGAGGTCGAGGTGCTCGGCGTCGCCTACGTCGAACACCGCTGCGAGTCCGGCGGCGTCTGCCTTGCGGCGAGCTTCCTCGATCATGCCCGGTGCTAGATCGATGCCGTGAAGCCTCCGGCAGGCGCCCAACACGCGAGCCACTTCGAGGAGGTTGATTCCGGTGCCGCAGCACAGGTCCAGCACGGCCGGCGAAGGGCGGACGTGCACCCTCGGAAGGAGATACTTGCGCAGAGCCCCGAGGTAAATCGCGCCCGCAGTCTCGTCGTAGAGCGGCGCAAAGCGGCTGTACCCTTCGATGAGGGCGGCACGTGTCTCCATGACGGTCTCGTTCCGGAAACGTGGTCGCCGGCCGCTTGACCGCAAGCCCTGTGGCCGCCTGAGTCCGAGGTGCCATGGTGTGGCGCTCGCGCGCCGGGCCTTCCGCGGCGGCACCGCCGCCTCGAGCTCATTCGTCGCCGGCCGGGGCACCTGCGGTAGGGACGAGCTTCCTCAGGTTGCCGATGCAGTCGGTTCGACGTGGATCGTCGCGCTCGTGGTGTGCGCGTCGCCCGGCGCGATCGTAATCGCGTCGTCGATCGCGTTCGCCGTCTCGACGCACACCATCTCCTGCCACTCCTCGTCGCCGAAGTCTTCCATCGCCTTCGCCTTCTCGATCCAGGGATTCCAGACGACCGTCGTCGCAGATCCCGCCTTCTCGACGACGATGCGCCGGCCCCAAACGGGGTCTGTGATCGTCGCCGTCCCGCGCACCCCGGGGTAGACCCGATCGGTCTCGCGCGTCACGGTGATGGGCGTGCCCGCCGCCGGTTTTCGCGCGAATGCCTCGGTCTTGTCGAGGTAGGGTGCGCCCTCGAGGCCGCCGATCAGGGCTCGGCGCACATCGCCCACGGCGAAGTAGCTATGCAGGGCCTCTTCGATTCGCATCGGCTCGGGGCCGGTGTTGCGGACGGCCAGGTCCATCTGCAGGCGCGAGTCGACCGTGACGACGAACGTGGCCGCGAAGTCGTGAGGGAAGAAGCGGCGCGAGAGGTCTCCCGCGTCGAGGCGCAGCGTTGCTTGCACGCGTCCCGCTGCGTCGCGCGTCACGGTGTCGAGGCGCCAGGTGAGCAGGCGCGCGAAGCCGTGTATGGGTGCCCCTGGCGCGCCCGCTTTCGGTCCGAACCACGGAAAGCAGAGCGGCACCCCGCCCCGGATGGGCTTGCCCGGCGCGCCCGCCTCGAAGTGGCTGCGCCGGCTGACGAAGAGCAGCGGTCGCGCGCCGCGCGGCTGGAAATGCGTGACGTGCGCGCCATGCAAATAGACATGCGCTTCGGCCGCCGGTGTCGCAATCGCGAGCCGCTCGAGACCGCCGCGGCCCTTTTCGAGTTCCACGCCCTCGGGGAGCATGGCATCGCAACATAGTCGACAGCGTCCTGGCCCGCTCGTCCGCGCCGCCGCGCCTCATGCGGGCGGGGTTATCCCCCGGGCCGCCCAGCGGCGGTGCTCGACGAGCAGGCAGCGATCCTGCACCACCTGGATACCGGCCGCCTCGAGCCGGGCCGCCGCCGCGTCGTTACGGATGCCGAGCTGAAACCAGACGACGCGCGGCCGCTTGGCGAGCATGTCGTCCACGTGCCGATCGATGTCGTTGTGCCTGCGAAAGACGTCCACGAGATCGATGTCGCCCGGCACGTCGACGAGCCGTCGGTGTACGGGGTTTCCGAGAATGGTCGTCACGTCCGGGTAGTAGACCGGCACCGGGATGACCTCGAAACCCGCCGCGTCGAGGTACGCCGGGACGTCGAACGCGGGCTGACCGCTCTGCGCCTCGGTCTTGATCCCGAGCACGGCGATGCGGCGCGTGCGCGCGAGGATCGCGTCGATGTCGGGAGCGTTCGCCGTGGTCACGGGTTTCCTACTCTCCTTGTTGCATGGCAGACCGGGAGCTGTCGGGCGGAGCGCCCGCGTGCGGGCGGTCTTCGAACGTGACGCGAAGGCGCCCGGCGACGGCGCCGACGCGCAGGTGACCATACTTGAGGAAGTACCAGAGTCCGATGAGGGCAGCGCCGAATCCCGCGGCCGACCCCACGGCGACGGCCCAGCGCGGTCCAAACCGGTCCGCCACCCAGCCGACGATGGGCGCGCCGACCGGCGTTCCGCCGAGAGCGATCGCGAGAAAGAGCGCCATGACGCGCCCCCGCATCGCCGGATCGGTCGAGAGCTGCACCGTGCTGTTCATGCTCGTGGTGAATGTCTGGGCCGCGACCCCGACCAGCACGAGTGCCGTGCCGAAGAGCAGGTCGCTCGGCGTGAGCGCGGCGAGCCCGAGCCCGACTCCGAAGATGGTCGTCCCGGCGAGGAGGACGCCCGCGCTCGGCCCTGCGCGCCTCGCCGCCAAGAGTGCGCCCGTGACGGAGCCGACCGCCATCATCGACGTGAGGAGGCCGAACTGACCGGCCCCCTTGTGAAAGACCGTGACCGACATCGTCGAAATGAAAATCGGGAAGTTTAGCCCGAACGTCCCGAACAGAAACAGCATCGAGAAGTACACGCGCAGGTCGGGGCGCCTCCACGCGTAGCGGAACCCCTCCCCGAAGCCGCCCCGCGACAGCGCCGCGCGTACCCGCGGGCGAAGCTCCCGCTTGCGAAGAAAGACGAGCGAACCGAGCACGGCGACGAACGACGCGGCGTTGATCAGGAAGACCCAGCCTGAGCCGACAGCGGGGATGAGTACCCCGGCGAAGGCGGGGCCGATCATCCGGGCCCCGTTGAAGGACGTCGAGTTCAGCGCGACCGCGTTGGAAACGTCGTCCTCCGCGACGAGATCGGACACGAACGTCTGTCGGGCGGGCGCGTCGAACGCGGAGACGCAGCCGAGCAGGAACGCGAAAGCGTACACGTGCCATAGCTGGACGATGCCCGTAATGGTGAGCAGGCCGAGCCCGAGGGCAAGCGCGCCCATCGACGCCTGCGTGAGGAAGAGGAGCTTGCGACGGTCGAGGTGATCGGCCGCGAACCCCGTGAGCGGCAGGAGGAGCACCTGCGGCCCGAACTGCAGGGCCATGACGATGCCTACCGCCGTGGCATTGTGCCGCGTCAGGTCCGTCAGGACGATCCAGTCCTGAGCCGTGCGCTGCATCCAGGTCCCGACATTCGAGACGAGCGCCCCCGCGGCCCACACGCGGTAGTTGAACCCGCGCAGCGAACGAAACGTACCGCGCCCCGCCGAGGGCGCGCGTCGGGCGCTCTTGGGCTCGGGGTTGCCTTCGATCATATACCGGTGTATTAATATGATACACGGGTACACTATCTGTCAATCCCTCGACCCTGGCTTGCGCATGGCACGCTCGTCGAATAGTTCTCTCAAAATGGCGGCCATGGCGAGTAGCGACTCTCACGAGTTCTACGAGCGCTTGGGCTCCGTGACCCGCTGCCTGCGGGCGGTTGCCGCGGACACGTACGCAGCGTTCGAGGTGGGCAGCGCGCAGGCGAAGTTTCTCCGTCACATCGGCCGCAACAGCCGCATCTCCCAGGCGGACCTCGCACGCGCCACCGGCACCGCGCCGACGCTCACCGGCCGCGCGCTCGAGCCGCTCATCGAGCGCGGGTGGGTCCGTAGAAAGCGGAGCGAGGACGACCGGCGCCAGTATGTCCTCGAGCTGACGGCCGCCGGTCAGCGGGCCCGAGAGAAAGTGGAGGCCGCGCGCGAAGGAATCATCCAGCGCATTGCCGCGGTGCTCGACGACAAAGACGTCCGGGATTTCGATCGGATCGCAAAGAAGATCCTCCGGGCATTCGGCGAGAGTGGCGCCGGCGCGCGCTCGCCGCCGGTGGAACCGTGAGCCCGGCTGGTTCAGGACGGAGTGGTCGCCCGGAGCGGAAGCCATGACCGGCTCGTTCGCACTCGTAGCGGCGTACGCGCTGGATCGGGCATTCGGCGAGCCGCCAACCGCGGTTCATCCGGTCGCTTGGATGGGCAAAGCGATCGCCGCTGGGCGCGCCTGGGCGTTGCGCGCGGGAAAGGTCGGGCAGCTGCTTCGGGGAGCCGTCGTGGCGCTCGCGATCCCCATCGTGGCGGCCTCGGTGGCGTACGGGGCCATGCAGGCGATCGCTCGATCTCGGCTGATCGCCATGCTCACGCTGACGCTCATGCTCAAGCCCATGTTCGCCGTCCGTGCGCTGCGGGACGCTGCGTATTCCGTTCGCGATGCGCTCGAGCGGCGTGACCTCGCGAGCGCGCGCACGGGTCTCGCATGGTTGTGCAGCCGCGACGCGGCAGGTCTCGACGAAGAAGCCCTCGTCGGGGCGACGATCGAGTCCGTGGCGGAGAACACGTCGGACAGCATCGTCGCGCCGCTCTTTTATTTCGCGTGCTTCGGGCTGCCGGGCGCCGTCTTCTATCGGGCGGTCAACACCCTCGACGCCATGATGGGGTACCACGGGCCGCTCGAGTATGCGGGGAAGACGGCGGCGCGGCTCGACGACTTGCTGAACTTCGTTCCCGCGCGACTGACGGCGTCATTGCTCCTCTTCGCGGGCGCCCTGCTCGGCGCGGACGTTCGGCAGGCCACTTCCGTTCTTCTCCGCGATGGCGCTCGAACCGAAAGCCCGAACGCCGGCCGCCCCATGGCGACGATGGCGGGGCTCCTCGGTGTCCGCCTCGTCAAGGTCGGTCACTACGAGCTGGGCGATCCGCTTCACACGCTCCGCCCGGCGCAGATCACGTCCGCGTGGCGAATCGCCTCCGTCGCAGCCGGATGGGCGGTAGGCGTTGCCGCGGTGGTCGTCTGGGCGCGCCCTGGATGAATTCGGGAACGGCGATCACGCGGCTCGGCGCGCAAGCTGCCGCGTGGCCTGCACCTGCCGACCGCACAACGCCACTGCCAGGGCAAAGCCCGCGAACGTGAGGCGCGCCCGCGTGTCGCTCCGCCGTTCGACGAGCTTCGCCGATTCGAGCCGGCGTAGCGACGCGCGCAAGTCCGCCCGCGACCCACACGTGCGACTGAGCAACGCGTCGGCGTCCGCCGCCTCACGCCGCCGCGCCAACCGCAACATCGCGCCGAGAACCTGAAGGTCGTGCGTCATGGGCGCGACCCTAACTCACACCTGAACATGCGTCCAAAAAGCTGCGCGCAATATCAGTGTCTCGCAGCTGGCATGCAGTGCCAATCGCCGCGCAGAAAGAGCTTGCGCGCCAGTTACTACTGATACTAGGTTCAGGTACATGGACGTCATCACCGCACCGGTACGCATCGCGATCGAGCTCTTCGAGAGTGCCCTCGCGGAGGTCCGCTTTCCCGACGTAGACGCGACCACGCTCGCGCGTTCCGCGGCCGAGGTGGATGCGGCCGGACGCGCTGTGTCTGTCGCCCAGGCGGAGCTCGACACCGCCCGGTCGGCCTTGCAAGAGCGACAGGAGGCGTTGCTCGGACAGGTACAGCGTGCGATTGCGTACGCCCGCGTGTACGCCGAGAACGATGAGGAATTGACGCAGCGCCTGAGCGCGATTGCGTTGCCGCGAGCGGCGCGGCCAGCGCGTAGCAAGGAGGAGTCTGCGCTCGTCCTCTCGTCGTCGGCTCCGGAGTCTGCGGCGGCCCCGCGCCGAAGGAGGCGAAGGGCCTCGGCGGCAGAATCGGAGCCGATGTTGGTAGCGAGCATGGGGAGCGAGGGAATGTCGACAGCGGGCGACGGGGACAGCAGCGTCGCCGCAGGGGCGCGGTGACGTCGGGCGCCTGAGCGCATTGCCTCCATCGCGGGCGGTGCTCTAGCGATCGGTGGGCTCGCGATGGACGGCGAACGGGGCAAACGCTTGGTCCACGGGCATCACCTCGATCCGGTTCACGTTGACATGCGACGACCGGGTCACCGCAAAGTGCACGAGATCAGCGATGTCCTCCGCAACGAGGGGCTTCATGCCCGCATAGACCGCGTCGGCTTTCGCGCGATCACCGCCGAAGCGGACGAGCGAGAACTCGGTCTCGACCATGCCTGGCTCGATGTTCGTCACGCGGATCGGTTGCCCCAGCAGATCAGCGCGGAGGTTTGCGGAGAAGCGCTCCACGAACGCCTTGGTCGCGCCGTAGACGTTGCCTCCCGGGTAAGGGTATGAGCCCGCGACCGAGCCCAGATTCACGATGTGGCCGCGCCGCCGCGCCGTCATCCCGGGGATGGCCGCGCGGGTCACGAGCGCGAGTCCGCGGACGTTCGTCGCGATCATCTCCTCCCAGTCCTCGACGCGTGCTTCGTTCGCCTTCCCCAGGCCCAAGGCGCCGCCGGCGGCGTTCACGAGCACGTCCACGGCCGCGAAGTCGGCCGGCAGATCGCCGAAAACGCGCTCGACGGATTCACGCTCGCGCACGTCGAGCACGACGACATGGCACGCGTCGCCGAGCTCGCGCGAGAGCTCGGCGAGGCGCTCTTGGCGGCGGCCCGTGGCGACGACCTTCGCGCCTTCGGCCACGAAGCGGCGCGCGCACGCTGCCCCGATCCCCGAGGTGGCGCCGGTGACGAAGGCGATGCGGCCCTTCATGCGCTGCGCGCCCAGCAGGGATTCGGTCTATTGCACCGGCCCGGGCACCGTGGTCGGCGGCGCCATGGTGTCCGGAATCACGCACGACGAGAGGTCGAAGAGCATGAACTCGAGCGCCTTCTCCTGAGGAGACAGGTCCACGTTCGCGCACCCGTCCGGCGGCGGCGAGTTGTCGCTCGTCATGGGATCGCCTGCCACGTGGAGATCGCTGAACACGGCCCGGCCGCAGTAATTCACGCCGCTCGGGTCGGGCCCCGTGGACGGCGGATTCAGATTTACCGGCGTGTCGAACGAGAAGTACATGGTCTGATCACCGCTGCCCGACGCCATGTCTGCGTTGATCCACGGCTGCGACGGCTTGTTCGACGGCCCGACGACGGAATTGAAGCGGGGAGCGTTGATCGAGAGCTCTCCGGTCGGCACGCCCTCTTGCCCGAGCGCCCCCAGGTTCGCCAGCCACTGCTGGAGCGCAACGCCCTTGGGGAACGGCATCGAGGACCCGTTGAGCGTCGTATCGATGACGCCACCGAGGGGATCGTTATTTCCCGAGTTGGACCCCGGGGTCCACGCGGAAAGGTTATTTCCCCAGTCCTGGGGCGCCGAGTACATCTGATTCGTACCAATCGGCCCGGCGAACCAGGCGTAGTGGAAGTGCGATGCGAAGACGCGTCCACCCGCGTTCAAGTATTGCTCGAGTGCCGGGGGGTTGGCGTTGTACGTCTCGCCGCCCTCGCACGACAGCAGCGTGATGTCGTACGGCATGAGCTGCGCCTGGCTCGACCACAGATCGGTGTAGCTGGCAGGAGCCCCCGGCATCGGCGGGTTCTCCGGCTTGCCGATTCCGCCTCCGCCGCCGCGCCCACCACCACCGGACGTATTGCCGCCGGAGAACACGTGAATGTGACCGCCGCCACCCGCTCCCGCGACATATTCGGAGCTAGGCACTCCAATGCGGAGCATGAGGCATTCGAGCGTATCGGCGCCCCCGGTCGAGACCGCGATCTCCGGGATGCTGTCGTCGCTGCCGGCAGCGACCGTCCCCGGCAAGGTCAGCGACTTGTCGGGCTGGGGATTGTCCTGACACGACGAGACGTTGATTTGCAGAGACCGGCGCCACTTGCCGACTTGAAGAACGAGCGGCACGTTGTTGCCGACCGGCACGTTGGTCAGGGTGAAGCTGCCGTTGACGTCCGTCGTCGTACTGACGACGGCGCCGCTCTTGAAGAGCGCGTTGCAGCTGCACGCATCGCCGCCCGTGGGCACACCCTGGGGGAGCGCCTGCAGCGGCCCCCCGGGCACGTAGACCGTGATGTTGTAGAGCGGGTTCTTGCCCGCCGGGTCGTAAACCTTGCCGCTGACAGTCGTGCCGCCGCCCCCCGAGCACGAGACGTTGCACATCAGCCCCGGCGGGCAGACCGCGACGTTCCCGCCCGAGCCGCTGCCACCGCCGCTGCCGCCGAGCATGCCACTTCCGCTGCCACCGCCACTGCCGCTGCCGCCGAGGATGCCTCCGCTGCTGGCGCCGGAGCCTTGTTTCGAGCCCCCGCACGCGGATGTCGAAATCACGCTCGTGGCGAGCGCCGTCCCGAGGAGGCCCACGAAAATGAATGAATAGGAATGCATTGGTTCCCTCATGTCGCGTTGGTGGCGGGCAGGACCGGCGACGAACGCGGCTCAAGTTTACCCCGTCCGGAGCGATGTTCGAGCAGGTAGCGCCTTTTCAGCGTGACGCCGGACGCAACCGGCTTCACTCGGCCGACTCGAGCCACACGATCGTACACTGGGAACCCCGCGCACCGGCCGCGCGGCGAGGCGCCCGGCGTAGGTCGGACCTCACGGACAGGGGCCCGTGTGCGCAATCGGCATCTTGGCGTATCCGGCGGGAATCGCGCACCAGGCGCCGTCTAGAGGCGTCGTCACTCCGTTGCAGCCGCAAACCTGCGGCGGCAGCGTGCAGCTGACGCCGGGCGTTTGGGGCAAGCACACACCCATGGCCGAGCAACCGTCCGACTCCTTGTAGCCGCGAACCACCAGCTGCGTCCCCATCGACGAGCAGCTGTTGCCCGCGCCGCAGGGCGGGTACCCGCCGGACCCCGAGCCGCTGCTGGACCCCGAGCTGCTGCCCGAGCTCGAACCGCTGCTGGACCCCGAGCCGCTGCCCGAGCTGGAACCGCTGCTGGACCCCGAGCTGCTGCCCGAGCTGGAACCGCTGCTCGATCCCGAGCTGCTGCCCGAGCTCGAACCGCTGCCCGAGCTGGAGCCGCCGCTGGATCCCGAGCTACTCCCCGACCCGGAGCCGCTCGTCGAGCCCGAGGTGCTTCCGGTCCCCGAGCTGCTTCTCCGACCCCGAGCTGCTGCCGGAGCTGGAGCCTGTGTCGGCCGAGGAGTCGTCCCCTGCATCACCATTGCCGCCGAATCGACTCGGTGGCCGCGCCACACGCCCAGGCGAGGGCGCCGCTCGCGATGACGGCGACGATGCTCGGCAAAGCACCGACCGAACTGATTGAACGTAGACTCTTTCCCATTCTATTCATGACGAGCGCCCCTCCGAGGGTAAAGCCGATGCTTGTTTCGAAGGGTGAGTGGCCAAGGGCGTTCCCTTTCGTGATCGCGCCCTGGGCGCTCGTCGGCATCTCGGTTGCCGTGCTCGTCTTCGGCCCGCAGCGCGTCGCGCTCGCGCAGGGCGTGCCCTTGTCCCTCGACTGGGACGCTCCGCCGGAGTGCCCCGACTCGGGGTACGTGCGGCGCCAAGTCGACGACCTGTTCGCCGGTGGATCGCCCCCAATCGTGCATGTGGACGCCCGCGTGACCGTGGTGCGCGGGGTCGACCCTCGCTACTCCGTCCAGCTTCGGACCGTTCGCAACGGGAGGGTCGGCACGCGTCGCATGGGGGGAGGCTCCTGTCGTTCGCTCGCCGACGCCGTTGCGTTCGTCATCGCGCTCGCAATCGACCCCTCGCGAGCGGCCGAGGCGCGTGACTCCCTGGCAACGGATTCGACAGCCGATGTTCCCACAGCCTCCACACCGCGGGAGGCAAGCAGCGACTCCGCGCAGTCGGCTCCGCCGAGCCCCCCCGAAGCGGCGACCGAACCTGAGGCGGCTTCCCGTTCCGCAGGCTCTCGAGTCTCTCCCGTGTGGCGGTGGCGCGGTGCGGTGTCGGCTGCCGCCGTTGCCGACACCGGCTCGATGCCCGGGATCGCTTTTGGCTTCCACCTCGGCGCTGCGGCGATGGTCGGTCCCGCGGAGCTGGACGGCTACGCCACCACCTTTCCACGTCAGAATCGGCCGGCCGGCAGCCCCTGCTACGGACGGGGGGGGACGTTCCGTCTCGTGCTGGGGGGGCTGCGCGCCTGCTACTCCGGGCTGCGCGGAGACGTCGACCTCGCCGGCTGCGCTGGCTTCGAGCTCGGTTCGCTGCACGCGGACGGTTTCGGCGTGCGGCACCCTCAGGCGGCCGACTCCCTTTGGGTAGCCGGTACGCTCGGCGTTCGCGCCTCGCTGCGGATCGCCGGCTCGTTTCGCCTGGCGTTCGACCTCGCGATGGGCGTGCCCTTGCGCCGCGACCGGTTCGTGCTCGACGGAATCGGCCTCGTGCACCAAGCTTCGCCCGTCGTGGGGCGAGCTTTCGCGGGCCCCGAGCTGCGTTTCTGAGAAAAGCGTGCCCACGGTGCAGCCGGTCACCAAAGCCTCCTTGCTCGGCCACTCACCCCCATGATGACGTCTGCGGAAGCCGCCGATCCCCGCCTCGCGCCCTATGCGGCGGCTGGCGCGGGCTTCGCCGCGGCCCCAGCCGACTTCGAGACCCTGTATCGACAGCACTTTCGCTTCGTGTGGCGTACGGCGAGGCGAATGGGCATCGACAGGACGTGGTTGGACGACGTGGTGCAAGAGACCTTCGTGGTCGTGCACCGGCGCCTCTCGGACTTCCGGGGGCGCTCCTCGGTCAAGACATGGCTCTATGGGATCGTGCGGCGCGTCGTCGCCGATCACCGTCGCGCGGCGCGCCGCAAGCCGGGAGACGCAGCCTGCGCAGACCCGGGCGGGGCGGCGAGCGCACCCGCGGACGCCGGTCCCGAAGCGTCCGCGGAGCAGGCCGAGAGAGTTCGGCTCTTGCACAGGCTGCTCGGCGAGCTGGACGAAGACAAGCGTGAGGTCTTTATCCTCGCGGAGTTGGAAGGGATGACGGTGGCCGAGATCGCAGACGCTCTCGCGGTCAACGCCAACACGCTGTCGTCGCGCCTGCGGGCAGCTCGACGAGAATTCGAGGAAGCGCTCGAGAAGGCGACGCGCGACGAAGCGGACCTTCCCACTGGCGCGCGAGAAGGTAGGCCCTGATGAGCGACGAGCTAGGAGCGAGGGCGCGGGCCCTGTTGCAAGCGACGCGGTTCGCGGAGGACGCGACCGAGGCCGACGCGGATCGAGTGCACGCCGCCGTGCTGGCCCGCCTCGCCGCGGGCTCGACCGCCGTGGCCGCCGGCGCGGCCGCGGCTGCGGGCGCGAAACAGGGGGCTCTCGCGACCGCGAGCGGCAGTGCGACCGCGACGTCGGCGGCAAAGGCGGCGCTCGGTGCCTTGTCGGCGCTCTCGGTGAAGGTCCTCGCGTGCGCTGGCGTCGTGAGCGTCGTCGGGGTGAGCGCCACGCTCGGCGTCCGCGCGATGCACGCTGGGCGCCCGGCAGGGCGCGAGGCCGCCGAGCGGCACGCGCTCGCGGCGCAGGAGCGTCGTTCCCCGGCGGTCCAGGCCAGCCAAGGGGCCGTCGCTCCCGACGTTGCACCTCCCCTCTCGTCACCTCGGGCTGCCGCGAGCTCGGGGGAGCAGCCTACGACGCGAGCTCTTGCCGAGTCGCCGCCGGCGGCCGCGGCTCCGCCGGCGAGCACCGCGATCGCGTCGTCGCTCGACGGGGCCAGCTCGCTCGACGTGGAGATCGCCCTTCTTCGCGAGGCTCGTCAGGCCCTTCGCGAGGGGCGGGCTGCGCCGGCGCTCGGCCGGCTCGACGAGTACGCGAGGCGCTTTCCGCGCGGAGTGCTCGCCGAGGATTGCGACGCCGAGCGGGTCTTCGCCCTGTGCGCGCTGGGCAAGGTCGAACAGGCGCGCGCGGAGGCCCTCCGTTTCCTCGCCAGTCACGGGCAGTCGCCCCATGCCGACGCAGTCAGGTTTTCGTGCGGCCTCGGTCGCGGGCACCCGAGAGAAGACACGAGCCGGACGAACTGAACCGCGCGCGGCCCGCTGCTCTCAGTGCAAGAACGTGCAGCCGCCGTCGACCGTTTTTCCGTTGCACCAGGCCGGGCGCGGCGGCTTCTTGACGTGAGGGCTCTTGGATTTCGCTCGCTTCGTCGCCGCCTCGTGCGCGTCCTGCGGCGTCGCAGCCGCTCCTGGCTCCAGCGGGGCTTCCTGAGCCTCCTGACCTTCGCCACCCGAAGGCGGTGTCATCTCGACCGGACCGTCGCCACTGCTCGGTTCCGATGAGCCACACCCAATCGCCCCGGTGAGCGCGAGAGCCGCCACGGCCGGGAGCCAGAAAACAGCTTGAAATGTACGCATGAGAGATTCCTCCCTCGAGGGAGATGCAAGGGGGGTGCATGCGCAGTTCGCCTCGCTCAGAAGGCGCCGACCACCCCGAGCTGACTGCCGCCCGGTGAGGGCAGAAGCGTGGGAGCCATCTCGAGGGTGCCGCTGCGGATCTCGCCGATGGGTCGCCCGCTTCCGAAGCCGAAGTGCATCAGCGACGGCAGGACGTAGCCCGACAGGGCACCGTCTATCCACCCGATCATCACGTCGGACGCCCAGTGCTCGTCGTACACCAGACGCAGGATGCCCGTGGCGACGGACGCCCCCATCATGAAGAGGCAGGGCGCCAGATCGGCCAAGCCCCCTCCAAAGAGCGGCAGGTGCTGGTGGTGCACGCAGACGAGGCCCGCCGTCGTCGCCGTCGACGTGGCGTGGCCACTGTAGAAGCTCCGGAAGTCGTTGGACGTGCCGCACGTCTGCAGGACGTGGCCGTTCGCGTCGCGGACCTGCCCCTTGGCGTCGCAGCTCTCGGTGTACGGGCGCGCTCGACCCACGGCGTGCTCGGCGGCGAGGCTGACGAGCCCTGCGATCCCATAGGATTGAAAGTCGATCACCATGAGCTGCAGACCGACCTCTGCGTTCCGGTGAACCGACATGGCGGCGAAGTAATCGTCGACCACGAACGGTACGAGCGCGCCCGCCTTGTACATGATGTCGGTTGCGGTCGACGCAAACGATTGGACGGCTGCGGTCCGCCCGCGAAAGACGTCGCGAGCCCACCCGTCGAAGACGATCGGGCTATTCCAGGTCGCGTTTTTCGGGGCCGGTACGCGATCTTCGATTTCGATGTCGGCGACCGTCAGCGCGACCGCCGCAGCGACCTCCCAGGCGCGGACGCGAGGCCACTCGTCGCTCCATTTTACGCGCGTGTCGGAGCCCCCTTGGTCGCCGGCCGCCGGGTCGGCGTGCGCGACGCCCGGCATGGCGAGCCCGAGGCCGACGAGGGCTGCGCGAACGAGCCCCGGGCGCTTCATGGCTCCCGCCGCTCTATCCCGGCGAGCCGATATCCGCGCGTGGGTCCGAGATCGTATAGATGAGCGACGAGCCTGCCGCGCGCGACCCCGTCGACGAGGCTGACCCGCACGTACCGCGCGGCCGCCTGGTCGGCCGAACCGCCGTCGCCGGCGACGTGCGGGAGCGTGACGCAAACTTCGCTCTCCGGTCCGTGCGTGACCGGCAGCGCAGCGCGGTCCGCGAAGAAGGCCTCGTATCGGAACGTCGAGGGGGCGCTCAGTCCTCGCTTCTCGGCGAGGTCCTCCGCGCACAGTCGATCGGTGCCGGCGATGCGAACATCGGCGAGCGGCGACAGGCGCGTCAAATAACGCTCGAGGATCTTGTCGAGCCGGCCTCGAAGGACGCTCGTCAGGTACGCGGTGTTCCGGGGGTCCGAGAGTTTCGCCATGCGCCCGAGCGTCTCGACCATCTCGGGGGTGAATCGTGCCAGGATGCGCGCCATCCACGCGCCGTCTCGCTCGGTCATCCGGCTGAACGCCGCGTTCGGGTACTCGTTCTTCCAGCCCTCCGGCTCGAAGTCCCTCACGTTGAAGAAACCGAAGATCTCCCGTCCCGGCTCCCGCCGGACCCGATCCCAGGGCCTGGTGGGAATGCCGAGCGTGACGAAGTCCCGCGCCATGTCGCCCCAGTCCGCGATGTACGAGTAGCCGAGCCTGCGCGAGATTTCTTCCCAGTCCCACTCGGAGCCGAGGCAGTCGCTCGTGTCGAGGTAGTAGTGCACGACGTGGCCGGGCGACGCGTCCGGCTTCGCTGCGGTGGCTCCTGGTTCGGTCAGCCAGGTGTCCATCGTGTTCTGCTCGCGGGCGTCGAAGTGATCGAGCCATGCGGCGAGGAGCCGGCTGCCCCGCAGCTCGCGGCGATCGTCGTGCGGAATGATGTCGTTGGGGTCGTCCGGGCGCGCGCCCGTGTAGCTGAACGGGCCGATCAGGTACCCCGGAAGCCACGCGGACGCCTGCATCCGCACGAGCTCCCCCGGTGCGGCGAGTCCGCCAGGATCTTGTCGACCCTCTTCTGATCGAACGGCTCCATCGCGCCGAAGTTGCCCTTGACCGTGAGCCCTGGAGCCAGCCTGAGCAGCGACGGGCGAAAGTACACGACCTGCTCGCAAGACGTGTTGAAGCCCACCGCCGCGTACGCGGCCGCGCCGACGACGCTCGCCGCGCTCGGGCGCTCGGGCTGGTCCTTGGGCTCACCCTTGAGCAGGTACTTGCCCTTACCCGGGACGATGACGCGGAAGCCGGGCGACGATCCGTCGGTCTTCCCGCGATCGATGAGCCACGTGCCGTCTGCGGAGGCTTCGGGGTCGAGGATGAGCGCGGGGCCGCAAGCGCCTCGCGCGAGATCCTCGGGTGTCATCGAATGGACCCCGAGGCGGTTGGTGAACCAGGACGAGTCGGGGATCTCGTCGAGGCTGTTCACGTCGATCGCCTCGCCGTGGTGCTCGACCCCCACCGCCTCCGAGAGCGGTCGAAAGAGCATGTTGTCGGCCCCGTCCCAGATGAGCGGTGACACGTAGACTTCGGGGGCGCACGAGATGTTGTGCGGGTCTTTGGGCGTCGGGGACGGGCGGCACGCCACGGTGACGGGGCGCAGGTCCGTGTCCACCGCCATCGGCTCGCGCAGCGCGAAGGTGCGGTCCGCAGCGGCGCATCCGCTCACGGCGAGCACCAAGAGAAGCGGCATCCGGCGAGTCATGTCCTTGGCCTCCCTCTAGAAGCGGGTGACGCCGACCGCGAGGCGAAACGAGTCCACCTGAGCACCGTGCTCGAGGGTCTCGGTCCCGAGTCCGAAGAGGAGCTCGAACGTGCTGTCGGGGAGCTGTCGCTCTCGATGCCGAACGCGCCGGAGAAGCGAAGCAGCCTGGGTTCGAAGCCGTCGAGGTGTTGCCCGAACACGTTGCCGACCGCCCCCTGGAGCGACCCGGCGATCCACGGTGCGATGGGCCACTTGTAGCGAAGCGTCGCCACCGCCGCGCTTCGGTCGACGAGGCGTCCGGGAAAGAAGCCCGGCATGGGCGCGGGGAACGATCCGGGCGAGGCACTGTCGGCGCCGAGCGTGACGAGCTCCGTGAACGGAACCGGAAGGCGGCCCAGCGGGTCCGAGAACATCGTGAGCACCGAGAGCCCGAGCACGCGCCGGTGCCCGTTGATGTCCCAGAAGGCGCCGGCGCCGGCCGCGTAGTGGAGCCAGCCGGCGCCCGGCGCGTGGCCCAGCTCACTGCCCTGTTCGGCCTGCGCCTCGAGACGCACCCCGGAGCCCTCGGCAGGGTAGGGACGCCGCGAATCGAGCGCGACGAGGACGTCGTTGTACTCCGCCGCATATCCGCGGGTGAACCCGTCGGGCAGCGGGAACGTGCCTGCCGCGACGTTCTCGAGGATGCCCGGGTCACCCCCGTAGCGACCGTCGTAAAAGGTCCCCGTCCGGACGCCGACGCCCGCGTCGACCTTGCTCGCGCGCCACCCCGGAAAGTCGAAGAGCGCGCTGACGTCGAGCTTGTTCTGCCCGTAGCGGCTCTGGGCCGACTGCAGCGTGCTCGGCCCGATGCCGTAAAACACGTGGTCCGGGCGCTGGACCCCGAGAACCTTGAGCTCGACGCTGTCCCTTCCGTGGAAGCGGACGCGCTGAACCACCGACCCGCCGATCCAGAAGCGCTGCATGCCGCCTGACCCGCTGTTCTCGGGCCAGAAGGACAGGTGGGCGCGCACGTCGTCGCCCGGGAAGAACGCGTCGTCCCAGAACGCGTAGACTCCGATGCTCGGGTTGAAGCCGAAGTCCACGAAGGCGATTGGCAGGATGCCGGCCTTGTGGTCGGGCCCGAACGCGAAGAAGTCGTAGAGGGCCTGGGGCAGGTCGGCCCGCTCGGCCGCAGCCACGGCGGCGCCGAGCGGGCGCCGAATGAGCCATTCCGTCGTGAAGTAGACCGGCGAGAGCAGCACCCTCGGAATCCACAACGCCGTTTCGCCGGCGGAGGTCGGCCGCGGGCCCGTTCCCTCGTAGTCCGGCATGCTTCGCTTGGGCGACGCGGTCGTTGCCGGCGAGGTGGCCGGTGGCGAGGTGGGGGATGGCGGTGTGGGGGGCGGCTCGTCGGCCCGCGAACGTTCCGTGGAGGTCGCCAGGAGAAGCAGCGCCGCCGCTCCGGCACGGGCCGCGCTCCTCATGACGGCAGCGGCTCCGCCGCGACGAGCTCCTCGCCCTCCGCGCTGCGGCGCCGGTTCTCTCGGCCGATGGCGAAGACGGATGCGATCCAGAGAGCGATGAGGATCAAGTTGAACGTCGCGAAGACCTCCGTCGAGAGCCCCGCGCGACTCGCGACCCATACCACGAGGGCCGTCAGCGCGTCTCCCGCACGGACGACGAGGGTGTCGACGACGGTCTTGCCCACGTATTTCTCGACGCGCGAGCTCACGAGAAATAGCGCTTGGCGCGCCGTGTTCTGGAGCGAGTACTCGAGCGAGCTCTCGCCGATCTTCGCGATCTTGAACAGCGACAAGATGGGCGCGGCGAGGAACATCGCGTACTCGGCGAAGACGACCGCCGGAAGGACCAGCAGCGCGTTTCGCGCGCCGAAGCGGCTCATGATGCGCGACACGGCGAAGAGCTGGAGCAGCACGCCGCCGATGTTGACCCACTCGAAATAGTCCGCCTTGAAGTTCGTGACGAACGTCGACGGGTCGACGCCCCGGCCCTTCGCCTCGGCCACGGCCACGAGCAGCGTGCGATCGAGCATGTAGTCGCCGTTGCTCCGGACCCAGTTGAGCAGCAGCGTGAGCCCGGCGATGAGGAGCAGGTACTTGTCGCGCGCCAGGACGCGCGCCACATGGTCGTGGACGAGCGGCTGGTCGTGGTGCGGGTCGTCCTCTTTTCGGCCCGGCGAACCCATACGGGCGCCCACCCACACGAGCAGGCCCACGCAAACGACGAGCAGGATCGCCGCACACGCCATCAGCCCGGCGGGGCCCAGCGGCACGAGGGACTTGGCGACGCGAGCGCCCGTGACGGCCCCCACCGAGCTTCCGATGCCGAGGATCGCGAAGAGCCGCTTTCCCTGCTCCGGGGTGTAGACGTCCACGGCGAAGCTCCAGAACTGCGAGACCGCAGTCATGTTGAAGACGCCGACCCAGAGAAAGAAAGGCACGCCGATGACGACGTTGGCGCGCGCGAGAATTGCGAAGACGACGAGGTTCGAGACGAAGAAGAGGTAGACCGTGGCGATGAGCCTTTGACGGCCGAGCCTTCGGGCCAGCGCGCTGTACGCCTGGACCACGAAGACGAGGAGCACGGCCTGCCCTGCGGCGGCGTACTGCTTCACCTCGGCTCCGCCGTGCAAGAGGATGAGCGGCTCGCGCGCGGTCTTGAGGAGGTAATAGGCGGTCAGGAGAAGAAAGACCGTCAGGGTGAGCATCAGGGCGGTGACGGCCTCTCCCGGCTCCACCTTCCCGAAGGGCCGCAGCAGGTACGCCAGCGTCCGCTCGGCGCTGGACGATGCGCTCTTCATGCGACGCGGAGCTCCCCGTCGGTTCTTTCGAGGTCTTCGAGGATGCGCTCGCGCACGTGCGCGAACTGGGCGAGAGCCGATTGGACCAGCTCGAAGTGCTCCTCCATGAGATCGAACCAGTCCTCGATGCGCATCGACAGGGCGCGCACGCGCGTCCGCGCTCGGACGTTCCACCCGAGGATCGGCTCGCCCAGGCTCGCGATACCGCCGACGAAGGACCCGGGACCGAAGAGCACGCGGATCTGCGGATTGGCGAGCTCGCCCTCGGCCTCGCCCTCGAGCACGAAGAACGACTCACCACGCCAGTGACCGCGCTCGAAGATCGTCTCGCCGGGCTCGAACGTGATCTCTCGTAGCGAATCCGCCAGCTCCACGAGCACCTGGATGCCCGCGCCGCGGATGAGCGGGTCGTCGGCGAAGATGGCGAGGCGCTCGACGAACGACAGCGGGCCGTCGAAAGCTGGAGCGACCACGACGACGTGCCCTCGAGCGTCAGTCTGGAGCGCCCACCGCCGCGCCTCGAGGGCGGCGACCGTGCGCACCGCGTTGGTGATGGCGGCGCGCGCGAGCCCGAAGCTGTCTTCGAGGAGCTCGAGCCACTTTTCGACGCGGAGCTTGAGGAGGTGCAGCTTCGTCTCGGCCACCGCCGTTCGCTCGTGCGGACGATCGAGGAGGGCGTCGAACACCCCTATCGCCGACCGCCCCTCGAGGATCCACGACGGCCTCCCTTCGAGCTCGAGCCGGACGCGGCCCTCGAGAGTGAAGAAAATGTGCTCGGGCGCCTCTCCGCGCGCGAAGAGGCGCTTGCCTCGCTCGACGTCTTCCTCGTCGACGATGGAGGTCATCCGGTCGATGATCCAGGTCTCGAGGTTCGACGCCGCGCCGGTTATCGTCGAGAGAAACAGCTCGCGCGAGGTGCGTTGCAGGGGCTGATCGGGCACGGTCGGACCCTCAGGGGATGGGAAGCGGGGCGTGGAAGACGCCGAGCGCGGCCAGGCCCAGGTTCGGGCGCTCTTCACGTGCCTTCTCGACCGAGGCAACGAGGGGCTGCGCGCCCGTGGCCACGGCATAGAGCGCGGCGAGCGCGGCGACCTTGACGTCGGGGTCGGCGAGCGCCGCCTGAACCGCCTGGTCGTGCGTGCGCGGCGGGGTGAACGCGAGCCGCTCGGCCGCGCGAGTCACCTGCGCCTGCGGAGAAAGCTCGTCGCATACGAGGCGAACGAGCTCGCGCAAGAGCTGTTCGTTGCGGCGGCGGAGCAGGGCGTCGAGAAACTCTGCGGCGTTCGCGCGTGCCCGCCTGTCGGCGCCGAGCATCGCCAGGTACACGCGGTGGATGTCCTCCTTCGGGTGGGCGATCTTCAGCAGACGAAAGGCGCGCTCGAGCGATTGTCGGGCCTTGTCGTCGAGCAGGCCGGTGAGCAGGCGGAACGCACTCGCGGGCTCGCGCGACGGCGACGACGGGGGCTCGCCGAGCGCGACGCGCGTGCCGAGCAGACTGAAATGGGTGACCAGGTTCGCCTGCGCCAGCCGCTCGATGCGCGCCCGGTCGACGTTGACGCGAAAATCCGTGACGAGGCGGCCGAGCGCGCGGAGCGCCTTGTAGCGAACGAGGCCGTCGGCTTCGTGCTCCACGCAGTCGAGCAGCCTCTCGGCGGCGGCAGGCGTGCCGAAGCGGCCGAGCGACTGAGGGAGCTGGGCCCGCTGGCGGCGTGGGCGGCTCGCCTCGCCGAGCGCAGCGACGATCCCTTCGAACGCGGGTGTGCCCAGCGCCACGAGCGCGCCGCGGATCGACTCGCGCCCCTCCCACCGCGTGAGAAGCTCGAGAAGTCGCGGAATCATCGCCAGCTCGCCCTGCCGAACCGTGGCCCTCGCGAGGAGCTCCGCCCAGGCGACCGAATAGGGGGCATGCGGAAGCTCGCAGAATCGCGAGGAGGACGCGCGAGACGCGCGGCGACGGATCGGCATCGGCGATCGCGATGAGCAGGCCGGTTAGCGCGGCGTCATCCTCGCGAAGCACCCCGGTGACGCGCGGATCGTCGAGCGGGTTCTCGAACGGGCCGCTGAGCGCCGCGTGGAGCGCCGCGTACGCGCGTACGCTCGGCGACGGATCGTGGGCGAGCCTGTCGAACTCGAGCTTGCCTTGTGCCGCGAGCGCGCTCGCAGCGGCCATTCGCACGCCCTCGTCGGGGTGCCCGACGAGAGTGGCCGCAAGCGAGTGCCAGTCGCCCCGCGAATGCGGCCCGGCACCGAAAATCTCGAGCGCCCGCCGCAGCACGCGTGCGTCGGGGTGCCGAAGCACGAGCGCCGGGACGAGCCGATGGCGATCGCGCCGCGCGAGGGTGTTCATCGCGGCGACGACGACGGTGGGATCGTCGCTGCCCAGATGTTCGACCACCAGCTCCGCGCTGGGAAGATCGAGCTCGAAGGAGCCCTGCGCGTTGGCCAGGGGGACCACCGAACGCCGGAGCTGGCTCAGGTAGTGGTGCCTCATGCTGATCGCGGAGACGAGCCACGCCAGCGAGAAGAAGATGACCACCGCGCTGAACACTTCGGGCGTCAGGGCATGGTTGCGGGCGGCTCCGAGCAGCACCCCCGCCGTGAGCGCCTGCACGACACGCAGGAGGGCGCCGTCGATGAACGGCTTGGCGCGCTCGCGCCCCGACGACGAGACGGGCAGGTACACGAGCTCCGTCGTCAGCCGATTGACCGAGCTGCGCAGGCTCACATCGGCTCCCTTGAGGACGAGAACCGGCGTCACGAGCGCGCCCATGACGAGCGCGGCTCCCCCGCCGAGCACCGAGAGCACCGGCGTCACGACCATGGCAGCGGCCACGCCCAACCGGCGCACGATGGCGCTGCTGAGAAAAATCTGCACGACCAGGGCGATGACGTTCACCGCCGCGTAATAGCGGGCAATGAACGTGCTCCGGTCTGCGCTCGGAATCGTGCGCGCGACGGTGGCCTTAAAGAAGTAATCGATGACGAGCGCCGTCGCCGTGGTCGCTGCCACGAGAACGGCCACGCGAACGAGGAACGGCTCTTCCCGGAAAGCGCTCATCGACGTCGCGAGGGGAGGATTGGACCCGCGCGGGGACGGTGACGCGCGGCGGGGCGGGCCGGTCGGCACGAAGAAGGTTGCCGCGGCCGCCAGCGCGAGGAGGGCCGCCGCCAGCGCGATGAGGCCGCGAATGGACAGCCACGGCAGGGCGGCTGCGGCCACGGACGCACCGAGGACGGCGCCGAGGACGCTCGCCGACGCGATGGGCGCGATGAGTCGCCGGCTCTGCGCGACCGTGAGCGTCGTGCCGATGAGCACCCAGAACTGCGGAAACACTGCGGACGAGACGAGCCCCACCGTCACGTAGAACGCGATCACCGCGGACCGCCCGAACGGGAGCGCGGCGTAGGCGAGTGGCGCCGCAGCGGCGAGCACGAGGAGGTTCATGAGAACCCTCCGGGGATCCCACCGGCGGGAGACACGGGCCAGGACCGTCGCCGCTGGCAAGGCGCACGCCGCGACGGCGATGTACGCGACGCCGAAGGTGTGCTGGGGCAGTCGGGTGACGAGGAGGGCGTCGCGGGCGGTCTCGAGCACGGTGTATCCGGCGCTCGCGAGCATCAGCACGACGAACGAAAGGATGGTCGTTCGCGCTTCGCCGGCCCGCAAGTCGACCAGACGGGCGAGGACCGCGGGACGCCTCACTCTGAGCCTCCCGCGATGGTCATGCGGTGCTCCGATGACCGGACGGGCCTTCCGGTATCAATCGCCCGAGGGCCCGCGCAACAATCATGGGCGCGGACGATACAACGTCGTGCGACACTACGGTGCTTCGCGGCCGGCCACCTCTCCATGACGATCCGAACCATCCGAGCTCCCGCGGCCATCGCCGCGGTGGCGGCGCTCGCGCTCACCACCGAGGCGTCGCGGGCCGACGACCCTCCGAAGAAACCCGACCAGCATTTCACCGTCGACCCCGTCGCCGACATCACACTCACCGCCGGAGGAGCCGGCCTCTCCGCGCTGCTCGAGCTCATCTTGTCGACCGGGGAGGTCAAACCGCTCCCGGTGCAGCCGGGCGACTCGAACAGGCTGCTCGGGGTCAATCGAATCGCGGTGACCCAGACCATCGACCGCAACGCCGGCACCTTCTCGGATATCGGCCTCGCCACGGCCGTCGGGTTTGCGGTTCTGGACCCGTTCCTGTCTGGCTACCGCGATGGGTGGGACGCCACGCTGGTCGACGCGGTGATGTACGCCGAGACCATTGCGCTGACCGAAGGCCTGACGGACGTGACGAAGATAGCGGTGCGTCGCCCACGCCCCATCGACTATCTCAATTGCTCGACCACCGCGTCGGGCCTCACCGGAGCCTGCTCCAGCACGGACCTGGAGCTCTCCTTCTTCTCGGGCCACGCGGCCATCACGGGCGCAATCACCGGTACCGCCACCTATCTGGCGTTCGCGCGTTCCCCGGGCTCGCCCAGGCCGTGGATCACGCTGGCCGCAGGCGTGCTGCTGACGAGCTTCGTCGGCTTCGAGCGCGTGCGCTCCGGAAACCACTTCCCGACCGACGTCATTGCAGGCGCCGGCGTGGGCGGCGCGATTGGCGTTCTCGTCCCTCACCTCCACAGGCACAGCCAGGAAGCGCCGGCTGTCTGGGTCGGGCTCGCGCCCGTCGAGGGCGGCGCAGCGCTGAGCGTGCACGGCGTGCTGTTCTGAGGCGAGCCCGAGGCGCGCTACGACGGACGAGGCTTGCGCACGCTCCAGACGACGCCGAGCTTCGAGAGCGACCAGAATCGCATAATAGGTGACATCGACTTCCCACCACGCGAAGCCGTGCCTGGCGGACGAGGGATCGTGGTGGTGGTTATTGTGCCATCCCTCGCCGAGGATGACCGCCGCGAGAAGGGCGTTGTTCCGCGACGAGTCTGTCGTCTGGAACCGCCTCGATCCCCAGAGGTGCCCGGCGGAGTTGACGAAGAGAGGGGCGTGGAAGGCGAGCGTCGTCGCGATCCCGAAGCCCCACACGAAGCCCGGCCAGCCCATGGCGAGCGCGCACACCGCGCCCGTCGCGAGCGTGGGGATCCATTTGAAGCGATCGAGCCAGCGAAGCTCGGGGAAGCCAGCGAGCTCTCGGACGTTCGCAAGGTCCGGGCGATCGTTCTCGCCGCTCAGGACCCAGCCCAGGTGCGCGTGCCAAAAGCCTCCGAGCACCGGCGAGTGAGGGTCGCCTGGATGGTCAGAGAAGCGATGGTGACGCCGGTGACCGCTTGCCCACCAGAGCGGCCCGTTCTGCATCGCCGCGCAACCGAGCCAGCCCAGCACGAACTGGAAGAAGCGGCTCGTCTTGAATGCGTGGTGGGAGAAGTACCGGTGGTAGCCCGCCGTGACGCCGAACGTCTGGAGCAGGTAGCTGCCGGCGCCCACGAGCGAGGACACGCCACGAGCACGACACGAACGGCGCCAGCAGGCACACCGCATGAACGCCCAGAACGACCCCCGTCGAGCCGAGGTTCACCAGCCTCGAACGAAGCGAAGGCGCGGGAGCCACGGCTTGCAGCATGGGGGTCGAGAGTATGCGCCGGCGGCCCTTGCGAAGACATGACCAAAACTCGACCCGGTCGTTTCTCGACGATCAAACGGCCCGGCGCACGTTGCGACGGTTGGGGGTCGACGCCTGACGCTCATGCGGCCGTCACGAGAGCACGACCTCGTCGGTCCACACCTTCAGCCCCGTCAGCTGCGTAGGGCCGAAGGCGGTGCTGATGGCCACGTCCGCGGCGTCGCGTCCGCGCGCTATCAAAACTCGCGCCGATACGCGGGGTATTGTGCCGCGCGTCGAACGTGTACCAGCCGCCGTCCAAATACGCCTCGAACCATCCGGAGAAATCCATGGGTGCGTCCACCGGCGGCACGCCCACGTCTCCGAGATAGCCGGTGCAATATCGCGCGGGAATGTTCATGCATCGGCAGAACGCGATTGCCAGGTGGGCGAAGTCCCGGCAGACGCCAGCCTCTCTCCTCGTAAGTCTCCCACGCGGTTTTCGTCGGCCGAGCATGGGCATATCCAAACTCGACGCGGCCGTGAACGAAGTCGCAAATGGCTTGAACGCGGCCCGCCCCGGTCGGTGCATTCGCGAAGAGCTCCCAGGCGATCGGCGAAAGCCGATCGGTTTCGCAGTACCGGCTTCCGAGAAGAAAGCCGAGAGTCTCTTCCGGCAGAGCGTCGACGCTCGTCTGCATCGCCTCTTGGGCGACTACGTCCGGCGTTCCCCTGTCGTTGATCAGCGCATCGGTGAAGATGCGCGTCCGGCCGCGCGGCGCCACGATCCGGCTGCACCAGTTGCCGAATGAATCGCGATACGCGCGGACCGCGAGCGACGGATCGGTGTGCAGATGGTCGGGAACGACGATGTCGGGCACGCGGCTGAAATGAACGTTCAGCATCAATATCATCGGGGTCGGCTGCGGACACTCGAAGCCCAACTCGTAACCGATGCGGAGCTGCATGACGCCTCGCTTCGGGACAGGTGGAAGGCCGTACGCCGCGCGAAGCGCCACCCGTGACGGCTCGTGCAATCGAGCCGTAACACCGCCGCGCTGCGATCGGCTGCGTTCCGGAGAGGTTTCCGATTGCGCCAAGTAGCCGGGCAGGCAGAGCCCCAGCTGAGGCTTCGCGCGCCCTTTTACGCGAAAAGCGCAGCGAAAGGAGACGCTCACCTGCGAAATCGCCGGGCGAAACCAGTGTGCCCTACGGGCGGCTTGACAGCGATGGACACGGGGAGCATCGTTCGCCACCCTCCGGGAAAAGGTGCAAAACATGGGCGGCTCGTTCAAAGTCGGCGACAAGATTCAGAAGTCGGGAATCTACTCGGTTCTGCACGAGGGCAAGCACGCAGAGCCTCACGAGGTCACGTGCGTCGCCGGAAAGACATTCCCGCCTTGCGACGAATGCGGAGAAGCGGTGCAGTTCGTTTTGGTGCGCCACGCCAGGCACATCGCGCGCCAGGAGCACTTCAGGGCGTAAGCACCACCGGCGGGGGGAGAGGGGGGAGAAGCGATGAAGGATACGAGGCGACCCGGCGTGCAGACCGGGGTCGCGCGCTGGCGAGAGTGGAAGCGCTTTCAACAGGGCGTCGCGCTGGTCGGAAGCTGGTCCGAAGCGTGGGACTTCGGGGCGCGCGGTCCGAAGTCGGGGACACCCGGGAGCAGCTTCTACACCAATTTGTGCTTTTTCATCCGCCACCGCAGCACCCCGCTCGGAGCCGACGAGGCTCAAATCGCGATTTACGATTCTCTCGTGGCAAGGTTTGGGCAGCCCACCTTGCGTGCCGACCAAGAAGCGCCACGAGGGTAAGGAGCTCTCCGACAAGACCGACGGGAGGCCGGGCTCGCGGCCCTGGGCTAGATGGATGAGGCCCTACACGGCCGACCCCATGCACGTCCCGAGCGAATCCCAATCCTCCGGTACGCCGCACGCGTGCTGCCAGCACGAAGCTCCCCCGCGAACGGGCGGCGCCGCCCCGGCTGGGTACACGTGCCCGATGCACCCCGAGGTCCGCTCGGATCACGCCGACACGTGTCCGAAGTGCGGCATGGCGCTGGAACCGGTGACGGCGACCGCCGAAGCCGAGGAGGCCAACCCCGAGCTCCACGACATGACCCGCCGGCTCTGGATCGCCGCGGCTCTGACGGTGCCCGTCCTCGCGCTCGGCATGAGCGATCTCCTGCCCGCCGGCTTCCCCTCCACCTTGGTACCCGAGGCGTGGCGCGCCTACGTCGAGCTCGCGATCGCGACGCCCGTCTGCATCTGGGCGGCGTGGCCGTTCTTCGTGCGAGCGGCCCGGTCGGTCGCGAACCGCAGCCCGAACATGTTCACGCTCATCGGGCTCGGCGTGAGCGTCGCGTACGTCTACAGCATCGTGGCCACCCTCGCGCCGGGGATCTTCCCGGCGTCCTTCCGCGATGCGTCCGGCCACGTCGCCGTGTACTTCGAGGCCGCGACGGCCATCGTGACGCTCATCTTGCTGGGACAGGTGCTCGAGCTGCGCGCGCGCAGCCGAACCAGCGCGGCGATTAAGGAGCTCCTCGGCCTCGCGCCCAAGACCGCGCGCCGCATCCGGGTCGACGGCACGGAGGAGGACGTACCGCTCGATGCCGTCCAGCCGGGCGACCGCCTGCGGGTACGCCCCGGAGAAAAGGTGCCGGTCGACGGCGTCGTGCTCGAGGGCTCGAGCTCGATCGACGAGTTCATGGTCAGCGGCGAGCCGATTCCGGTTCCCAAAGGGCCGGGCGACCGCGTCGTCGGAGCGACGGGCAACGGCGACGGGGGCGCTGGTCATGCGAGCCGAGAGAGTCGGCGCGGAGACCCTTCTGGCGCGCATCGTCGCCATGGTCGCCGACGCGCAACGCAGCCGAGCGCCCATCCAGAAGCTCGCCGACATCGTCGCGGGATATTTCGTCCCTGCCGTCGTAGCCGTCGCCGTCCTCACCTTCCTCGTCTGGGCGCTCGTCGGACCGAGCCCGCGCATGGCTCACGCGATCCTCAACGCGGTCGCGGTGCTCATCATCGCGTGCCCCTGCGCGCTCGGACTCGCGACGCCGGTGTCGATCATGGTCGCGATGGGGCGGGGCGCGACGATGGGCGTTCTCTTCAGGAACGCCGAGGCGATCGAGGTGATGCGCGCGGTGGACACGCTCGTCGTCGACAAGACCGGGACCCTCACGGAAGGCCGGCCACGCCTCGCGTCGCTGGTCGCGGCGCCCGGATTCGACGAACGGCACGTTCTGCGGCTCGCGGCGAGCCTCGAGCGCGGGAGCGAGCACCCGCTCGCCGCGGCGATTGTGCAGGGCGCGTCCGAGCGCGGCTTGCAGCTCGGCCGACGCGACCGACTTCGAGTCGCGTACCGGAAAGGGTGTCACGGGTCGGGTCGAGGCGACGCGCGTCGCCCTGGGAAACGCGGCCATGATGCAGGACCTGGGCATCGACGCCGGGCCCGCTCGCCGCGAAGGCCGAGGAGCTGCGCGCCGACGGCCAGACCGTGATGCTCGTCGCGATTGATGGCCGCTGCGCGGGGCTCGTCGGCGTCGCCGACCCCATCAAGCCGAGCACCCCGGAGGCCATCCGCGCGCTTCACGCCGAGGGCGTCCGCATCGTCATGCTGACCGGCGACAGCCGGACGACCGCGCAGGCAGTCGCCCGGACGCTGTCGATCGACGAGGTCGTCGCGGAGGTCCTCCCCGAGCAGAAGGTGGAGGCCGTCGAGCGGCTGCAGTCCGAGGGTCGCATCGTGGCGATGGCGGGCGACGGGATCAACGACGCGCCGGCGCTCGCGGCCGCCCACGTCGGCATCGCGATGGGCACCGGCACCGACGTGGCGATCGAGAGCGCGGGCGTGACGCTCGTCCGCGGCGACCTGCGCGGGATCGTGCGAGCACGGCAGCTCAGTCGCGCGACGATGCGCAACATCAAACAGAACCTCTTCTTCGCGTTCGTCTACAACGGCGCCGGCGTGCCGATCGCCGCCGGCGTGCTGTATCCCTTCTCGGGCGTGCTCCTCAGCCCGATGATCGCCGCCGCCGCCATGAGCTTCAGCTCCGTCTCGGTGATCAGCAACGCGCTGCGCCTACGGCGCCTCGCGCTCTGAGCACGTACGACCGCGGCTCGTCTGCAGCTTATTTCCGTTCCCGGCGCGGCCTGGTTACGATCGTCTCCCGTGAAAGCCAACCCCGCACGAATCGAAGTCGCTACGCCGCTCGCCATCGGAGGGCTGCTCGGGTTATCGACCGGCGTCGTCCTCGGCATGGTCGCAGGACCCGCGGGGGCGATGGTGGGTGTCGCGGCCGGCACCGCGGCGGGGCTCATCGCAGGATTGGCGATTCACCTCAACGAGTCGCGGCGCAGCGCCCGATCGATTCGAGCTCGACCGCATCATCTCCGAGGGCGGCCTCGGCGCGGCTCCCGTGTCGATGTCGCCGGAAACGCAAGAGTCGTCCACGGCCGGCTGGCTGGCCGAGTGGCTCACGCCACCGCCGCCGACCGCGCGCTGATTGCGCTGCATCCGGCCGCTCACGGCGTGAGCTGCCACTCCTGCGTCGTCGTGCCGTTCGGCGGTTGAACGAGGAGCTGCGCGCCCTCCGACGACCCCTGAGCGGACAGCGCTCCCATGCCGCCGCCCGACGTGAGGACGTAAAACCCGGCGGAGGAACCGGGCGCGACGACCCACCGCTGGCTGGCGCCTCCGCTGGGCGTGGCTTGAATCACGCTCGTCCCCGTGGTGTCGAGGAGCAGGTTGCTGTTCTTGTTGAACAGCTGGTACGCGCCGCCGGTCGAGATCACGAAGGTCCACTGCTGATTCGAGCCACCGTTGGCGTGATACTGAATGACCTCGACGCCGCTCGAAGTCGACTGGTTGTAGACGTCGGCGACGAAGCCCGTCGCCGCGTTGACGAGATGGTACGTGCCCCCGTTCAAGCTGGGGCCCGCTTCCGCGTGGCTGGCGTCCTGGGTCCCCGTATCCGGGCTCAGGCTCGAGTCCATGGCCCCCGCTTCGGAGCCGCTGTCCCCCCCGACGCCGCCGTCGCTACCCCCCTCCCCCGCGTCGTCGCTCGCGCTCGACTCGCTGCCCCCGTCGTCTGCGGGCGCGACCGTGGAGTCGAACATCGCGTCGCCGAGAGCGTCGCCCGCGTCGTCGGAGCTGCTTTCCGGCGAGGTCGAATCCGGGGCTGCCGAGCCGTCGGGCGTGTCGCCGGTGGTCGAGCCGGAGGCGCACGCCAGGCTGCATGTGGAAACACAGACGAAGAGGGTGGCGAGCCCGCACCGGATCATGACGGTGTCATCCATCACGAGTCGCTCCTCTTGCGCCGACCACCATCCCATCCGGGACACGAAAAGGACGGCCGAGGTCCTCCGGGATCACGCATGGCGTCATTGCCCCGCCCGCTCGGCGTTCTCCCCTTCCCCGCGCGTGGTCCGGTGTCGAGCTTGTCGGCATTCCTGGTTTGCCGATACTGCTTCGCACGAACGAGTCGCGCGATGTCTCTCAAGGTTGCCGTCCAGAAGGTCTCCGACCACCATTACGTGCTCCCCAGAGTCGGGAACATGAAGGTCGAGGCCCACGCCTTTCTGTCCGAGGCCCTCTACCAGGCCTCGGAGGAGCAGGTGTGGCAGCAGATTGCCAGCGGCGCGAGCTTCGAGGGTGTCACCGGGGCGTATCTCATGCCCGACACCCACACGGGCTACGGCGTGCCCGTCGGAAGCGTCCTCGTCACGGACGGGACGATCATCCAGGGAGGCTCCGGTTACGACATCTCGTGCGGGGTCCTTTACATGAAGGCCGACCTGACCGCGGGCCGCGTCGCAGGGAAGCTCGACCGGCAGCGCTGGGTCAGGGAGGTCGAACGCCGCATCGCCACCGGCAAGGGCCGCCACCGGCCGGACCTCATGCCGAGGTTCTCGCGCACCGAGGCCGACGACATCCTGCGCTACGGGGCGAAGGCGCTCGGCGTGAGCGCCGACCTCTGCGAGCGGCAGTACATCCCCGTTCCCGACGGCCTCGACCTCGGCAAGATTGAGCGGGCGTACGCGAGCGTGGTGCCTCAGCTCGGAAGCGTGGGCGGCGGCAATCACTTCGTCGAGATGCAGGTCGATTGCGACTCGGCCGAAGTTTACGTGATGGTCCACTGCGGCAGCCGTGGCTACGGCTGGCAGACGGCCAACCACTTCTTCTACGAAGGCGCGAGAGCCCGCGGGCTGCCGAAGAACCGGAGAGAAGACTCGTGGCTCCATGCCGATGAGCCGCTCGGCAAGGAGTACTGGGCGTACCACAACTCGGCGGCCAACTTCGCGGTCGCCAACCGCCACATCATCGTCGAAGGGATCCGCGACGCGACCCAAGAGGTCTTCGGCGCCGACGTCGACGTCTATTACGAGATCAGCCATAACCTCGTACAAGAGGAGAGCCTCGTCCTGCCGGACGGCACGACCAAGAAGGGCTTCGTGCATCGCAAGGGCGCCACGCGCGCGCTGCCGGCGGGCCACCCGGATCTCGCCGGCACGCGCTGGGCGGCTACCGGACACCCGTGCCTCATTCCAGGCTCGATGTACGAGGGCGCGGCGATCCTCTTTCCGCTCGCGGGCGCCTACGCGAGCGCGTGCAGCGTGAACCACGGCTCGGGGCGCCTGCTCGCGCGCGGCGAGGCGAAGAGGAGGCTCGAGCCCGAGCAGCAGCGCATCGACGACGAGATGGCGACGGTGCAGCGAACCTTTGCCGGCGTGCCCATCGAAGGAATCGTCGGCAATCACAGGCACATCCCGCTCGACGAATGCGCGCACGTGTACAAGGACTTGGACGAGGTGCTCGCCGTGCTCGAAGCGGAGGACATCGCCCGCGTCGCGCACCGGCTGTATCCGGTGGCGAATATCAAGGGAGCGGATTGACGGGTAGATTGAGAAAAGCGCCTTTGTTCTTCGACAAAGCGCCTTCGATCTCTGTCAAAGCGCCATCGCTCTCCATCGAGGGAGCTTTGTTCTCTAGCCAAGACGCTTTGTATCTTGGCCGAGTGCCTTGGCTCCTCGTCCAAGGACCTTCTTCTTTCCTTCGAGGAGCTTGGCTCGTGAGCCAAGCGTCTCGGCTCGAGAGCGAAGGCCCTTTCGTCTCGGAAAAAGGAGCTTGGATGAAAGTCAAAGCGCCTTTTCATGTGAGCCGAGACCCATGGCTCCTTGTCCAAGGAGCTTCGCTCGCTAGCGAAGGGTCTTTGTTCACGGAAAAAGACGCTTTGTTCCTTGTCGAAGGACCTTGGTGGTGGCCTATTTAGGAGAAAACTGGCGTAGGTAGGCCAGATTGCTGGATTTCCGGGGTTAGGGTGCCTCGCGTAGCGCAACCCCAACCGCGAGGTTCCAGCCATGACGACGCATCTTCGGCTCGTTCACCCGTCGAAGCCCACCACGCGAAAGCCACCGCCAACCTTCACAAACGAGCATCGAGAGAAGCTCGCCATCGCACTCCGAAACCTGCACGGAAGGTACGGAAGATGGCAGGCCGTGGCCGACGAGATGGGGGTCACGAAAGCCGCCCTCATGTTGGTTTTTCGTGGCAAGGGCGGCTCGATGGCGATGGCCTATGCCGCCGCCGCACTCGCCAAGGTGCCCGTCGAGAGATTGCTCTCCGGGTCGATAGTCCCCGTCAACACGTGCCCGACCTGCGGTCACCAGGCAGGAGGGCCGACCAAATGAGAACTTCTATGATTATCCGTCTAGGCCCCAAAGACACCGATCGGCGCCGGGGAAAGAAGCGCGCCCCCACGCTGAGCGACGCTCAACGCCTACGACTTCGAGCTGCAATCACCAGCCTCCGCCACCAGCACGGTACATGGAAGCGCCTGGCCGAGGTGACCGGCGTTTCACGGCACACTCTCTACGGAATCGCAAAAGGCACCGACTTTGGCTCCGTGAGCATCGCCTTCTGGATAGCAAAGGCAGCGGGCGTGACCCTCGAACACCTTCTGGGCGACAAACTCGTCGCCGCCGCCGATCTCTGCCCGACGTGCGGGCAACCTCGGAGGCCGTCATGACGCTCAACTTGAGAGTCCAATTGGGGGTGCCGCTGCTGAAACTCTCGCTGACGAGGGCCAAGGCTCTTGGGGTCTGTCCAGATCCGGCAAACGACGACTCCCGGAATTCGAGACCTCGGCATCCCCAGGTGCTCGTCAAGGTGAACACGCCGGTCGACGCCGGAATCGCCCCCGTCATCGCCGCTCTGAATGAGTTCCCCAAGCTCCATACGACGTACAATTCGCAAGGCGGGAACGGGAGGCAGGCGTACGTCTGGTTCCGGTATGGGGACGACATCGACGAGACCGCCGAGTTCGTTGTCTGGCTCTCTACCCGCCTCGCTGATCTTCCAGGGGTACGGCTGATCGCACGGCTCTCGCGGGCGAGAGTGACGCCGAGCCTCATGGTGACCCTTCGTCTCGACCCGGCCCGGTTGCCGGTCTTGGCTGCACGTCTGCGGGAGATCGCCCATGACGGCTCCGATCTTTGTTCGTGAACTGCTCCGGGGCGATCATCTAGAAGACGCAGAGAGCGCAGCAGCCGAGTTTCTCCGCGTTGTTCCTCGCGTCATCATCCCGAGCGACGAATGTCACGAGGCACTTCGGGCGCTGGTCGGGAACCCGGGTCACCTTCCAGCTCGCATCGACGCCCTCAGGGATGCAACCGTTCTTGGGGGTCGAAACGATCCGACGATGCCGGGGGCCGACCAGCCTTGGCGGAGCATGATCTACCAGTTGGTGCAGACCGACCTGAATGCGGCGGAAAGGGCTGCCCGGTACTGGTACCGAGCCCTCCAAGACGCCTCGTACGAGGCCGATCCGCCGTACGCCCACCGAGCGGTGGCGGCGTACCTGGCGGGCGTCATCGAGTCGGTGCTTGAGAACGACCACTGGGCTGAGTTTTGGCTGCTAGCGGGCCAACAGGAGGCACAGCTCGACGACGACCTTGCGTCGTGGTTCTTGGGGGCGTGCCAGTTCGTGAGGACGGCGATGCGCGTGACCTGATGCGGGGCTAGCATCCCCGGGGCGTGATGAAGCTCTTATTCGCGTCGCGGTCCAGGATGGTGAAGCCCATGATGTCACGCGAATCTGAGCCCCCGACAGAATGGATCCCCCAACAAGAGATCCTCAATCGCCTCAAGAGGTTAAGCGCAGAGGGGGATGGAGCGGTGATTGACGACGTGTACGACCTCGCGCTCAGGCAGCTCGCGGGCGAGGACGCCCATACGGCCAAACTTGACGCCCGAGCTTCGTCGCTCTTTGGAGCAGTCGGATTCTCCATGACGGTCGCGTTCTCCTTCGGCGGGTGGGCGCTGCTCGATAATGCCAGGAAGGTGCCGTACGGCAACGCGATAGCCGCTGGTTTCGTTATCGTGCTGCTAGTTGGTCTTGTCACGAGCGGCTTTGCGCTGTCCGGCTTGAAGCTCAGCAAGGGGCATGTCGTACCCGACGAAAAGGACGTGTTCAATGATACTATGATGCGGACAGGGCGAAAGAGGTCCGAATATCGCCTGTACATCGCTACCCATCTTTGGGGGATTTGGCAGCAGCGCCACGACCGCAATGAGCAACGTGCGCAGCGTATCCTCACTGGCCAGGTGTTGTTCTTCGGCTTTTTAGCGGCGATCCTTGGGCTTTCTGCGTTCACCACAATGAGCGCGATCAAGAGGCGCCCCGACTCCGTCCCCGGACTTCCAACCTGCAACGTCGTGTTGACGGCGCCGTCTCTTGTCTCGGCGAACCCGATGGCCTATGGTGTAGGCGTATTCGGAGTTCCTGATGCCGGAGTCCCCGAAATCGCACCCCAACACAACGGTGCCTCAAGCGCCCCGACAAGAGCCAACGCCGCCCCCGGTGACGCCACTGTCCACACCGCCGCCAGTACCGGTTCCCGGTCGGGGTCGAATCGGCTTGGGGGAGACTCCCCCTAAACCCTACAAGTAGCGCGCAAGGAAAACCGACGATGTCGTCGAACCCCAAGCAGCCCTCTCCGCCCCCTGCGGTGCCGCCGAGTCCTCCAGTCGATCCTGCGTCGCCGCCGGACATCCCGCTCCCGGGACCTGGACGAAGGCGCATCGGCGAGGATCTTTTCCCCGCGAAGCCGAAGACGGGCGGCCCGATCAACGGCTAGACCGTTTCGTCCTGCTCTTGCACGAGATCGACCTGTAGGCGGTGAGCGCATTCGAGTGCAGCAAGCCCCTGAGCGACGAGGAACGTAATCGTGTCGTCGCCCCACGACAGGTGCAGGAGCTGCGCCCGTTCCTTCAGGATCGCTAGCTGGCCCTCGGCCGCGACCCCGTGCGGCTGGAAACGTTCAATGGATGTTCTGCTTCGTCCTCGCCATGGGGGCATGCTAACGAGGAGATAGTTTCCCGTACCGCGTTTCCTAGGGAGCGCATGGGGGAGTTGCGGCACGAACCCATGCGGCTTCCTCGACGATCTTGGACGGAGCGCTCGAAGAAGTTCTTACCCGCCCTCTGGATCAAGATGCCCCTCCGGCGAAGCCGAGAATCCAGATACACTACGCAATCATGGAGGGCACCACCCACATTCGTCACGAGGCGAGCCCTCACCGTGGCGTGTTCCGGACGGTCTGCTTCGTTGTTGTGGGTGTCGCATGTGGCGGGCGTACGGAGCTTGAGGGTGAGCCGACCGATGCTGGACACGACAGCCAAGCCGAGTCCCATGCCCCGAACTTGCCGGACACCAGCGCGCCAAGCGAGGCTCAAGACTCCACCGCAGAAGCGCCCCCCGATGCTGCTGGGCGCGACACCGTCGCCGGTGATTCTCCAGAGGAAGACACTTCGGCGGCGATCCCGCCCATCGACGCGTCCCTTTCCGATTCGGCAGCTAAGTGCCCGGCCGGCAGTGACATCGGGGCGTACCTTGTCGCCCAAGGAGGCGACTTCTACGCCTTCAACCCATCCACCTTTGCAGTCAGCAGGTTGGGCGCACTGTCTTGCGCGGCTTCAGTTGGCGCATCGCCCTTCACGATGACTGTCGCTCTGAGCGGCGCCTACATCCTATATTCCGACGGGAATCTGTTTCACGTGGACCCCACAAGTCTCCTCTGTACCCAAACACCGTTCGCGCAGAATCAACTGGGGTTTCCAAGCGATATCGGAATCGCGACCTCACCGGATGACGGCCTTCTCGTCTACGGGTGTGTAGGCACTCCGTGCACACCGACCCTGGCGAAAGGCGATTGGGCGCGGTTTGCGCTTTCCAAAATCGGTCCTCTCATTCCCACTCCTACCGTCGGCTATCCGCTTGATATCAAAGCCGATGCATACGGCCGGCTTTTCGCGTGCGATGCGGCTGGCACCCTCCTCTCCATCGACCTCGCCACGGCACGCGTATTGGGCGCCGATCGCACCGGAATTCAAGCAGGACCCGCGAATGCGCTGCTGACATGGAACGATCGCTTGTTCATGTTCACCCAGGCCCAGGGCCTGATAACTCGCTACGACCTGAAGTCACAGCAAGCCACAATGGTGGGCGCCGTAGGCGACACAATCGCCGGTGCGGGGGCCGCACCCTGTGTCCCTTGAGTTGCTGCATTTCCGACTAGAGCGCCTGTGAAATGTTCTTCCGCACATCTTCTTGCGATTGAACATGGCTAGCGTTCGCGTTATCGTCGGCGCCTCACACCCTGAGGAGGGGCACACACCATGACTACGTATGCTGGTACCAGTGTTACTGGAACATCTGGAGTATCTTCAACGTCTAGCGTGTCTCAGGACGCGTCTTCGTTCACCGCAACTGGTTCGGGTGCGCGCGGCGTCAACGCAAGTAGTTCGACCAATGACGGGATCGCCTCGGCGAGCGCGGCTTCGACTCATTCTGGCGTTTGGGGAAACAACACGGGCGGTGGTTGTGGCGTAGCCGGGTCCACCTCATCGTCGACCATAGCTGGCGGTCACGCGGGTATTTCTGGCAGCAACTCCGCAGCCGGTGTGGGGGTTTATGGAAGTGCAAACGGCAGTGGGTACGGGGTGTACGGAAAGGACAAAATTGGCGTATACGGAGTCACCACTTCTGCAGACGGAGGGCAGGCCGTTTATGGGTATAGTTCGACCGCGGCGACCACGGGCATTTGGGGCGAAGTGGACAACGATGACAACTGCCTCGGGGTTTCCGGGAACGCTGGTAATTCGACTGCCGCGTTATCTTGCCTTGGCGTCTATGGATACGCCTGGGGCTCTGTGGCGAACGCTAATTACGCCGGGTACTTTGACGGATACATTAGTAAATCTGGCAGCGCGTTTCTTATTGATCACCCTCTCGATCCTGCAAACAAATGGCTCGCGCATTCTACCGTAGAATCACCCGACATGATGAACGTATACAATGGGATCGCAACATCCGATAAGAACGGCGAAGCGGAGATTCCAATGCCCTCGTACTTTGAGGCCTTGAACAGGGACTACCGCTATCAGCTAACCGCCATCGGCGCACCCGCTCCAAACTTGCACGTAAAGACAGAACTAAAAGGTGGACGATTCGTAATCGGGGGTGCTAATCCCTCGCAGAGGATATCGTGGCAAGTGACCGGGATCCGACAGGACGCATATGCGAATGCGAACCGGCTTTTCGTGGAAAACGACAAGCAAAAGCACGAAAAGGGACTGTACAAACACCCGGAAGCGCATGGGCAGCCAGCCGAGAAGAGCATTCGCGCAGCGCGATTCCAGCGGTCTAAGCAGCGGACGGCCCCGTAGCTGGAGTTGGGCGGCCATCGGATCTCTATTGAGCGTCGCTGCCTGTGCCGGCGGCGCCTCGGGGGTGGCGCCAAGCGGTGACGGCTCCGCGTCGCAGGACGGAGGCGGAGCTGTTCGGACGGTGCAGTCCGGCCTCGCGACCACGCCAACCACTATGGTGTCGGACGGGACGTCCCTCTATTGGACGGACATTGAGACAGGCAACATCACATCGATGTCGATCCACGGCGGCGCAACGAAGACCATCGCCACGAAGTGTGGGTGGAAGTTCATCGCCGTCGACAATACGTACGTGTACTACCTGGGAGCAAATGGTCTTGACGCCACGCCTACAAAGGGCGGTACGACAATCCGCGTCAGCGATGGGATAGGGTCTCCGTCGGCAGCAGCCGTGTCCGGCAGCACCGCTTACTGGGCGCAGCTATCGGGAGTGGGTGCGACGCGGCAGCTTCAGCTCAAGTCCGCGCCCATTCCGTCGGGCACAAGCTCCCTGGTGACAGAGGTGAGTTCGCCGACCCTCATGTCGCCAATGCAGATGGCAGTGACCACAGGGGCGATCTTCTACACCACGCCTCGCCTGTACGTGATCCCCATCCACGTTGACGCAGGCCCGCCAATAGTCGTCTCCGTCGGCTGTCAATACCTCTTGTCCGATGCAGAGTCGGCGTATTGCGTGCCACGGAGTGGCAACGCTACGAAGATAGGGTCGGACGGTGCCGCAACCAACCTTGCTGCCGTGGTCGATGCGCAGGGTAGCGCGATCGACACGTCGTTCCTCTATGTAGCGACCAACCCGGGTACGAGCGGCACGATCGTTGCGATACCCAAACAGGGCGGAAGCCCGATCATTGTTGCGATGGATTCGGTGCAGGTTGCTGCAGTGGCAGTGGACGATCTGGCCGTCTACTGGGCAACAGCCGATGGGCACATTCGCAAAAGACCCAAATAGGGTTTGTCGACAATCTGGATCGTCGAATTGGGCTCGCAGTGTAGATGCGATGGTCCGGAAGTGGGCGCTGGACGGATGATTAGGTCAAGGGCGCAGGCGCTGCCCCTCGCTGTACCATTCGATTTCGGCACCGCCGTAGTCCCCACACGTGAGGCCGCGAACCATGCTGACGGCGAACGGGGTGGCCCTGATGTCATCGAGGCTCGTCGAGCTGGGGCGTGCACCCCAAACGTGACTGTGGATAGCCCCGTAGCTGCCCTCGTAGGACGCGACGGGCTGGCCGATCTCTTTGGTGATCACGGCCATCACGGGGGTGACCGTGCCCCGGCCGAGATCCCACATGGCCTGATCTCGGATCTTCTTGTCCAACGTCGTGGGCATCGTCTTGAAGCTGGCCTTTTGGGTCTCCAGGGCGGCCTGGGCTGCGGCTTCGTCGGCCTTTCTCTTCTCCTCGCGCCGCTTGGCGAGGATGTCCTCCAGTTCCGATAACTTCGTAGCTGCCGCCTTGCCGGCTGTGGAGTTGGGGTCGAGAGAGACGGCCCGCTTGCAGTCGTCTATGGCCCACTCGGGATTGACGCCGGCGTTTTTGAGGCACAGTTCGTAGACAGGCTTGGCCTTGTCGGTGCACCCGGCAAGCGTCGTCACCCAGAGCATCCCCGCCGCCCACACCAACGTCGCGCTCATCGAGCCTCCAATGAAGATACGTGTCCTATACGACACGTATCTAGGGCGAGGCGCAAGGGGTTCGTTGGCAGCGTGAAGGTCAACGCTGCAACCCGCGAAAAACTCGTCGAAATCGGGGAAGCCATCCGACAAGCACGGGAACGGACTGGGGTCTCTCAGGCGGCACTTGCGACGAAGGTCGGGATGCATCGAGAGAACATGATCCGGCTAGAGAAGGGCCGGGCGAACGTGACCGTCGACACGCTCGTGAGGATTGCCGACGGCTTGGGGGTCGAGCTGACCGTTAGGCTCGGGAACAAAGCCGCCGGCAAACGGAAAACCGTCTAGCCGGGAGCAGCCGCCGAGGGATGCGGCCAGATGGGCTCATCGGGGACGAAGAGTTTTGGCTCAAGATCCCACATAGAATCGTTTGACAACATCATGTTGGGCCCTATACTCCGCTATCGTGCCCGCTGGGAAACCCATAGAAGATCTCTTCGTCGACCTGATGGATCTGGCTGTTGCTCGGCAGGAGACTCGCGCTCGTCTCGCTCAAATCGAGCAGAAGATCGAAGAAATCAAGCGGGAAATCCAGAGCAGGCCGGAAGGCAAGGACAACAGCATGCTGGACGCCCACGAAGCTTCCGCGCCCAGCGCATACAGTGTCCTACCCGGTGGTAGTTTCGTTACCCCCGCGATCCGAAAGACCGCCGATGCTGTGAAAAGCCTCAAGAGGGCAAGGAACAAGGATGTCGCCGACGCCCTGAGCATTTCTGCGGCTGCGGCGGCGATACGGCTGTCGACCGCCTACAAGCTCGGGCTCATTCGACGTGTATCTCACGGACTCTATGAGCCGGCGGACAACAAGGAGAACGGGAAGATGACGAAGTAGCCTCGGGAACTCCCCGCTCTTCGGCCACAAAAGGCCGAGGCCTCGATCACGCCGTGCCGTGGAAAGCATCGTGATTGAGGCCTCTTTCCGGTCGCTAAACCGGACTGCGTTGCCGCAGTTACGAGCAATCTTTGCTGGGACCGGCTGCTGGCGCAAGTCCATTCACGATTTCGCCAAACCCGAGCCGGAGGAGTGCATGAGATCCGCGCACTTGCGCGAGGATTTCGTGTCGCCGCTTCTTATGACCCTTCGCTGGTGGTGGGTCGCCGAGCAGGCTGCGCACATGTAGGAGTCCTCGGTAGGGGTCGCCATGTTTTGGCGGCCCCTACTTCACTCCCATCTCCCGCGCCTTTTCGATCCCAAGCGCCCGCAACCAGGACGAGACATCAAGCCCGGCCTTTCCCGCGGCATTCGTGAGAACGCGCTTCTGCTCGGCGCTGACGCGAACGCGAATCAAGTCGTCCTTCCGAAGGGTGTCCTGTCTCTCCGAAGACTTTGGCGCCGACTTGGTCATCTGCCCACCATCTATGAAAAGTTGTCTTGACCATGTGGGCTCCGTGTGGCTACAAGCAGCCCACCACAAGCCCACAATACTATACGTTCGTGCACGTAGCCACCGTCCCCCGACGGGCTCGCGCTCGGGTGGGACACCAGGGAACCTCTTCCATGAACGTTCTCGCAAGAGAGAAGCGTCTACAGGTTCTTGCCGGGCTCGTGGACGGCAACAGCGAGCGTGCCGTCGAGCGCATGACGGGAGTGAACCGTCTCACGATTTCTCGGCTTGCCTTGACCTTCGGCCGCGGTGCGGATTGTCTGCACAACCGCCTCGTCCGTGACCTCTCGTGCAGCCACATCGTGGTCGACGAGATCTCGGTCGTACATCGCGAAGAAGGCCGCGCGTGTCGAGGAGACCGATCCGCCCGAATTCGGCGAGGCTTACACGTTCGTTGCCATCGACAAGGGCAGCCGTCTCGTAGTTTCGTTCCTGGTCGGTAAGCGGGACGATGCCACCACGAAAGCTTTCATCAAGGACCTACGCTCGCGCCTTGTAGTGATGCCCGCGATGACCTCGGATGGATGGTCGTCTTACGTGGACGCGATTGGCGACAGCTTCGGCCAGTCCATCGACTACGCGCAGACCGTAAAGAACTTCACCGGGCACAAGCAGCGGGACGACGATCACCGGTACGAGCCCCCGAGGAACCCGTTCATCACTAAGAAGGTGATCTACGGTGCTCCCGATCTCGACCGGGCGTCCACCGCATACGTCGAACGGAACAACGGGACGATGCGGCACACCATCGGTCGCATGCGAAGGCTTTGCTACGCCTTCTCAAAGCGGATGCGCAACCACCGGGCGTCGGTCGCCCTGAACTACGTCCACTACAATTTCTGCCACATCGTGAAGACCCTCCGCGTGACTCCGGCGATGGCGGCGGGGATCACCGATCACGTCTGGGACATCGAGGAGTTCTTCGGTGGCGTCATATCGGCGCCCGCGGCGGAGCCACCGGAGGCCAAGCCGCTCATACATCGGGCTCCCGACGGCACCTTCCGGGAACTACCCGGCGGACGGGGGTTCTTGAGGATCGTGAAATCTGGTGGCGGCCCCGGAGCGTCCCCTCAGGTCTCCGGCAAATCGGACCTAGGGCAGCTCGAACTCTTCGACGACGACACCGACGACTGACGATTCCTGGCTTCATCGGGCCGCTGCGAATAACGTCGGCTCGGGCACATGCCGATCTACGACCCGAATCTGTGGAAGCCGTGGGAGCTTCAGAACAATTGCTACGACTACGCCCGAGACTCGCCGAGCCACCGGCGGTTGCAGCCCGGAGTGCTTGCCGGCCGAGTACCGGTGCCTCCCGAGTTCACTAACTGTCACAGCATCGAGGCTGCGGCTCTAGCAGACGGCCTGACTCGCGCCGCGTCGCCGGACGAATGCAAGGATCCGTGTTGGCCCGTGGCCTTAGTGACGGGCCCAATTCCTTGGCGCACTGCGCCAGTTCAGCAGTACGACTACCATTGGTACCGCCGTGATCAGAATGGCCGTTGGTCTCACAAGCGGGGCAGATTGTCCGTCATGGACACAGATCACGCGGGACAACCCATAGTTGACCCATCAACTGCCAACCGCTCGTTTTACCAGGATTTCTGTGGCTTCTTCTGCATGTGCCCGGTCCGTTCTCAAGGACTCGGGGGTGGAGGCGCTCGGCAGAGCCCGGGGCCTCAGAAGCCGGTTGACGCCGGCCCGCAAACTGTCAAACTTACCGAGCGGGTAGAGCCTATGTCGATGATTGCGGAACCCCTGCTATTTTCAGGCATCGACAACCCTCGCACACCTCTGGACCGTGATGAGGAAGCCCAGTTGCGGAGGCTCTACGACCGCGCTGTCCGAGAACGTCGTCCTGCTACTCCGCCCCAGCATGGGTTTGGCTACGCCGGCGTGCTTGTGTCGCTGGAAGGTGACCTAGACAGAATCTCCGCTTCATGCGTTGCGCGTGGGGGGCGGTGTTGTCGAAGAGTTCATGCCGGATGGCACGGTGTTGTCATACGCCGACCTGTTGCACATTGAGGACTTTGTCCGAGCGTGCATCGAACGACATCAGCCAGAGATTCGCGCCATTATCGAGGGGATGACAAGCACGAGTCCCTAGTCCGCATTGCCGTGGCAATGCCGTGGTGTTACCATGGCGCCGAGGTGATGCTATGGTAGAGCGCGAACGGTTTCAGTTGGTGATTGCCCTTGGCGAAGGTGCCGAAGGCCAACGGCTACGCGAAGTCCTCAACAGTGCGGCCGAAAGGACAGGGAAGCCCGTCAGCGTGTGGGCGCGCGAGACGCTTTTTTCAGCCGCCGGCGATCCCAAAAGCGAAGGCCCAGTCGATCCCATAGTCGAGGTACGGCTCAACGGGAGCGAAATGACGCTTATCGACTTGCGAACCGTGAGCGCGATGCAGAACGGCTGGAGCGGCAAGGTACGCGGCATGATGGGCGGTCAGTGGATCGACATCGGAACGGCGAAGCCCGACGAACTAGTCGACCATTGGAAGCGTCTACATCGCTGGGGGCTGATCTGAGCGGGTTTACCGCTTCAGCCTCGCGCCCCGCCCTCAGCTCTGATCCCGAACCTGGCGCCCACCTTGGGGTTGAGCTAACGTTCAGCCATACTGATAGGCTATTCAGTAGGCGGAGGCGGCGGTGGGCACGGAGACGATGCAGGTCTCGTTCAAGACGGACAGCAAGGGGTTCATTTCCCAAGAGTGCCCGGCCTGCGAGCATCGCTTCAAAATGCGGCCTGGCCAAGGGAGCCCGCGGCCCGTAGCGCACTGCCCGTTCTGCAAGCATTCGGGAGAGGATTGCTGGCTCACGACGGAGCAGGCCGAGTACCTCAAGGCCTTCGCCGCCCGTGAAATACTCGGGCCTGCACTCGAGAAGTTCGACCGCGCCTTCAAGAGGCTCGGAAGCGGCTCGGGCGGGCTGATCACGGTCAAGGTGACCGGGCATGTCGAGCAGCCGAGGGTGCCGCCGCTTCCTGTGGAGTCCGAAGACGACATGCCTGCCGAGACGACGTTCACGTGCTGCGGCGAGACGATCAGGCACGATACCGGGCACCATCCCGTCTGCTGCATCATCTGCGGCGCGGATAACCTAGCGGGTAGCTAGCGCGGTCGGTGTAGGGCTAGCAGATGCGTGGACCGAACAGACTAAGCGAGCTGTCCGCAGACGAAAAGGCTGCCGCAGACCGATGGATTGACGAGATCGAAGCCGATCTGAGCAGCGCCGGGCGGGACTACGAATACAACGTCACGACCCCAGACCCTGAGTTCACCGAGCGGGTGGCGGAATGCGTCGCCGAACGGATGAGCAAGAACGGCTACGAGGTCTCTAGGTCCGACTTTCCGGGCTACGGTCGAGGTTTGGTCGTCAAGTATCCTGCGGCCTCGGCCGCGAATAGTCCCGCGCAAACAGCCGAAGAGGACACCAACGTGAAAGAAGAAGTGCGGACGCTCAACGAGCGCGCTCGTCGCCTTCTTGCCTTTCTGCATGGGTGGTCCCTCAGAGCCGGTGGGCGCCCGTTCTCTGTGTCACCGCATGATCCCAAGACTCTCAAGGCGACCGGGCTCAATGCGGAAGGATACATGCAAGCTGCCCATCGGCTAATACACAAGGGTCTCGCGGAATGGATGGCGATGGGTGGCCAACTCACCATCACAAGTTACGGCATTACGGTCGCCGAGGACGAGGAACAACTCGAATACGAGCTGCCCGTTGGTGTAAAGAAGTCGAGAGAGACTGAGGTCATGATGCCGGTTCCCGACAAGAGAAAAGTCTTCGTTATCCACGGGCGGAACATTGATGCGAGGACTGCGGTCGACCATTTCCTGAAGGCTCTGAAGCTGGAGCCCCTGGATTTCGACGAGCTAGCTGCGGATATGGGCGTGGAGTTTGTCGGCAACATCGTCCTTGAGGGGCTCAGGCGTGCGCAGGGCATTGTTGTGTTGTTCACACCCGACGAGTACTCGGCGTTGCTTCCGTCTTTTCGCTCTTCCCCGAGCGATACCAGCCCTGCCTCATTGCGCTGGCAGGGTCGGCCAAATGTCTTGTTCGAGGCCGGGATCGCCTTCGGAATGGCACGTGAGAGGTCGGTGCTTGTGACCCTCGGCTCGGAGGTCAGTCTCTTCTCGGATGCAGAGGGGCTGCACATTGTCAGGCTCGACAACACGGTCGAGAGTCGGAAGAAATTCCGTCAGAAACTCATCGGCACACAGTGTGATGTGGATCAGCGTACCGGCGACTGGACGGACCCGGCAAAGTCGGGAGACTTCGTTGCGCCATTGAAGGGGCTCTCGGGGGTGAGCCCCATTGATCCCTTTCCCTGAAGATGTCACCTCCGAACAAGACGTTGGGAACGCCGCCGACACCGGCCCGCGCGTCTTCCGAACCCACGTCGTCGCGTCAAACACGCGGGGGGCCATTGGCCCGCTCTTGGGTAACTTCTCGCCTGATCCCGTGCCGACGGGATCGCGGTTTGGTGCGGCGCTTCTGGTGATGGTCGCGCACGAGGGGCGCCCGCGAACGAAGGCATGCTATTTCGGTCGGCATGCTCCCGTTGGTTGAGTCAAGAGCGGGAAGACACTACGAGGTCAACGAGGATCGCTTCCTATGCGAGCCCGATCTGCCGCTGTACGCCGTGCTCGACGGTGAGGGGGCCTACGGCTACGCGGCGGATATCGCCGTCGAGGGACTTCGCGCTTTCGTGAAGGCACGGTTGGAGTCGCCTGGCATGAGTCCGGACAACACCGCGGAAGCGCTAGTAGCGGCGGTCCACGCGGCCAATCGTCGGGTCCTTGAATTGTCCGTGGGCAAGAGGCGTGGCTGTGGGACCACATTGACCTGCTGCACGCTCGTCGGTGTTGCCGCGCACGTTCGTTGCGGGTCGGATGTGCCGGCTCGATGATGGCCATCAAGGAAGACGCGCGGAATCGTTCGGCACGGCGATGGCCATCAACGGGCGTGCGTGTACGGTCGCACGCCCGATGATGGCGTCGCTCAGAAGATGTCGTCGTCGAGGGGATTCAGAGAGTCGTCGGCGTCGATGTACAGGTCGAGGTCGCGGTCGAGGCGGTCGAGGCGGCGCAGGATCCTGCGGACGGCACGGTCGATGGGGTCGCCGGTGGGCTCGCAGGCGAGATGGGGGTGAGCCGCGACAAGGGCGTTGCGAGCGAGGGCTGCGGCGGCAGCGAGCGCGGCGACGGCGGCGCGCTCGGGAGCGCGGATGAGGGTGATGACAGGAGGAACGAGCCGGGTCACGAGCGGTCCTCCGGGGCGAGCGTCTTGACGACGCGCGAGACAACGTCGCGGTCGACGGCTTTGCGTTTCTTGCGAGCGGCGGCTCGGAGGCACGCGGTGGCGATGCGATTGAGATCGCGCAGCGAGCCAGCCGTCGCCTCGTGAAGGAGGGCTACGGCGTCAGAGGCGAAGAGCTCGCGCGAGCCCGCGGCGCGCTCGAGTCGAAGCCGGACGTAGTCGGCCGTGTCCTCCGGGGCGATCGGGTCGATGACCAGCCGGCGATGCAAACGGGAGTAGAGGGATCGATTGCGCCGGAGGCGCAATCGGTCTTCGAGATCCGAGAGGCCGACGAGGACGAGCGAGAGGAGTGCCTTGGAGTCCCAGGCGTAGTTGAGCAGGATGTGCAGATGGTCGAGGGTGTCCTGATGAAGCAGGTGCGCCTCGTCGAGGAGAAAGACGGGGTGGAGTCGCTCTTTGGCAAAGTCCTCGACCTGGACGGTGACGGCGTAGAAGACGGCGGCGGCGGTGGCACTGGGCTGCAACCCGAGGGCCAGACAGAGCTGGCGATAGAAGTCGCGCCGGCCGAGGGTGGCGTTATGGCAGTAGGTGAGCCGGAATCGATCGGCGGCAAGCGCATGCCTCAGAGCGCGCAGCACGCACGTTTTTCCGACTCCGGGCTCGCCGGTGAGCACGACGCTCTCGCGGGCTTCGATGGCTTCGACCAGCTCGTCGAGCAGATCGCGCTTGCTGGGCGGAAGCCACAGGCTGGCATCGTCGATCTCCTTGGTGAACGGCTCGGTGGAGAGCCCGAAGTGATCGAGGTGAAAGCTCATGTCGGCTCCTTGTCGTCGCCCGCGCGGCGTCCGAGGGCACGGTCGAGCAAGGCGGAGGGCGGGTCAAAAGGGACGCGCGCCGGGTGGGGCGTGTCCAGGTTGGAGACGCTCCGTGTGCGTCGCGCGTTTCGAATCGGGTCGACGGGCGCGAGTACGAAACGCTTGCCCTCGTGCTCGATCCAGGGTGGCGCGTCGGGCTCGGCGAGCGAGCGCGCGACAGTAACGAGGCGGCCGGCGAGAAAGTGAAGCGAGGTCTCCCAGTCCTGTCCCTCCATGGCGAGGGTGTTGTCGCGTCGGACGCGCCGGCGCGCGCGGATCGTGAGCGCGTCGATGAGGCGCTTCTCGTCGAAGGCGTCGGTCGGACGCGGGGCGGAGGCGAAGACGTCGGCGGGTGTCTTGCCCATGAGGGCCGCGTGCGGGGCTCGGTGGTAGTGCTCGTCTAGGAACGCGCCGAGGCGGACATTGGGATCGTGAAGCGAGCCGAGCGAGCCGGCGAAGTCGAGACAACGCTCCCGGAGGGTGCGCCAGAAGCGCTCCATCTTGCCGCGCGCAGGCGCGTCGTAGGGGCGCGGATGCACGAGCGCAGTGCCCATGCGCGCGCACGCGAGCGAGAGGGCCTGTCCGCGGTAGGTCGAGCCGTTGTCAAGGTAGAGCGCGTCGGGAGGTCCGTACTTGCGAAGAGCGCGGACCAGGAGCGCGAGCATGTCGACCTCGCGCTCGGAGTGCATCGCCTCGAGGGCCACGACGTAACGGGAGGCGTCGTCGAGAAGGGCGTGGACGCGTACGGGTTTAGGGACGTCGCCGATGCGCAGCGGGGACCCGTGACAGACGTCTCCCTGCCAGAGCGCCCCCGGACGCTCGGCCTGCCACCGGAGCCGGATCTTGCCGCGCCCGGCTGCGCCGCGCAGAGACACGCGGTCGAGGCCCTTGTCGGCGAAGAGCCGCCGGAGGGTCGACGCGCTGACGGCGCCGCGCTCGAGTCGGCCGTCGGCGACGAGCGTGTCGACGATGAGGGTGACCGAGGCGTTGGGATGCTCCTCTCGAATGCCCACGATGAGCGCCTTTTGCTCGTCGGTCAGCTCGCGTGCTCGTCCCTTGTCCTTGCGCGGTTGGGGGCGCAGCGCCTCCAACCCCCCATCGCGGAATGCGTAGTACCAGCGCTCGAGCGTCGCGATCGAGTAGGTCTGCGGCGAATGCGCCCGCGGAGGCCGGAAGCGCTGCGTCGTGAGCTCCAGGAGCGCCGCGCGTAAGTCGCCGCGCTCCAGCTCCCGGCGCACCAGGGGGCCGACAATCTGCGCGCGGTACAGCGCGATCGCTTCGGCGGGATCTTTGGGAGTCAATTCGTCCATCGGAAGGGCCTTTCCGCGCCTGATTGAGCGCGCGGGCCGAGACCATCCGAGCCGCCCTCGCCGCGCAGCGATCCATCACGGTGGACGAGTCCAGTGTAACGTCTCGCCATATCCCGTCCTGACGTAGCGCGTTCCCCATGCTCGGTTGGCGGGCATGACTGCTCGGCACGCATCGTCGCTTCGCAGTGCTCTCGTCGCGCACGAGCCAGCGCGAGGCAAGCGCTATTCACCGGATCTCAAGGCCCGGATCATAGAGTTCGCGCACTCGCGACGGGACGAGGGCGCGAGCTGGGCGGAGGTCGCGGGCGACATCGGCATCGCATTCGAGACGCTGCGTCGATGGTGCATGGATCGGAAGCCACGCGCGATGGTGCCGGTTCGGGTCGTGGCGGACAGAGACGAAGCCACCGTCAGCGTCGTGTCCGCCGGTGGCCATCGCATCGAGGGCCTCACGCTGCTCGACGCGATTACCGTCCTCCGAGCGCTGGGATGATCCTCGGCACCAGCCGGGCGGTACGCGTCTTCGCGTACCCCGAGGCGGTCGACCTGCGCAAGGGCTACGACGGCCTGTTCGGACTCGTCAAGCAGGGGCTCGCCCGCGATCCGCTCTCGGGCGAGCTGTACCTGTTCGTCAACAAGCGACGCGACTCGTGCAAGGTGCTCGTCTGGGACGGCACAGGCCTGTGCATCTTCCAGAAGCGGCTGGAGCGCGGCCGATTCGCGTCGCCCTGGCGCGAGGACGGTAACGTCGTGCGGCTAACGGCGAGCGAGCTGGCGCTCTTCATCGAGGGCTGCGAGCTGGTGGGGCGCCGATCCCTGTCCCCCGACGCGGTCGTCCCGACGCCGGCGGGCGCGTGAGAGAAAGAGGCGACGAGGGGATCGACAATGGCGCAATGGACCTTACCTTCGCGGTGTCGTGGACCTGAAGCGCGAGAGCGACATCGAGCAGCTTCGCCGCATTGCGGTCGCGCAGCAGACGCAGATCGAGCAGTTGCTTCGGCTGCTCGCGAGCCAGGCCGCGGAGCTGGGCGCGCTCAAAGGTAACGAGGCCGAGCTGCAGCAGAAGCTCGCGCTCATTGAGGAGCTGACGCGCCAGTCGGTGGATTTGGCCCGTGAGACCCAGGACGCTCCCGGCGCCACGTCGCCCTCGGAGCCCAAGGCCCGCAAGCCGCGCACGGCGTTCGGCAACACGGCGCAGCCGTCGCTGCCGGTCGTCGAGCAGACTTTCGAGATCGACGCCGCGGACATGACCTGTCCGAGCTGCGGCGGCGTGCTCGCGCCGATGAAGGGGCAGTTCGAGACGAGCGAGATGATTGACCTTGTCGATGTCAGCTACCGCGTGGTCAAGGTCCAGCAGCAGAAGTACGTCTGCAAGTGCGGTGGCTGCGTCGAGACCGCGCCCGGACCCGAGCGCGCCATGCCCGGCGGTCGCTACTCGCTGGACTTCGCGATCAAGATTGCCGTCGACAAGTACCTCGATCACATCCCACTCGCTCGCCAGGAGCGCATCCTGCGGCGCCACGGCCTCGTCATCACGACGCAAACGCTCTGGGACCAGCTCCAGGCGCTCGGAAGACGCCTGGAGTCCGCCTCGCGTGCGCTCCTGGCCCGGGTGCTCACGCAGTCCGTCGTCGGCCTCGACCAGACCAGCTGGCCACGGCTCGATGGCAAGGGCGACAAGCCCTGGCAGATGTGGTGCCTGACCGCGCCCGATGCCGTCGTGCACCGCATCCGCGACGACAAGAGCGCCGACACGTTCAGGGACTTGATGGGCGGCTATGCGGGCACCGTCGTTTGCGACGCGCTCAAGACCCACGAGGCCGGCGCCCGTGGCAACGACGCCATATCGCTCGCCGGCTGCTGGGCGCACGTGTTCCGCAAGTTCGAGGAGGCCGCACCCGATCACCCCGAGGCCCACCTCGCGCTCAAGTGGATCGGACAGCTCTACGAGATTGACGAGCGCGCCGAGGGCGACAGCGCAAGGAAGGCCGAGCTTCGTCGCATCGAGAGCACCGAGGTGATCGCGACGATGAAGACCTGGCTCTGGACCCAGGCCACGCTCAAGACGCTGTCCATCGGCAAGGCCGCCGCGTACGTCGTCGCCAACTGGGACCGGCTCACGCGCTTCCTCGGCGATGCGAGAATCCCGCTCGACAACAACGCCACCGAGAGAGGGATCCGTGGGCCCGTCGTCGGACGCAAGAATCACTACGGCTCCAAGTCGCGCCGCGGCACCGAGATCGCCGCCGTGTTCTACACGCTGCTGGAGACCGCCAAGCTCACAGGCGCCGATCCCGTCACGTACCTGCGCGAGGCCGCCCTCGCAGACGCTCGCGGCGAGACACTGCTGCCGATCGACGTGTCTCCTCGTATCTTTGGAGCGTGAGCATGGACGAAACCGAAGACCTCGACTTCGCATCTGTTGGCCGCTTCGCGCCCAAGGTGCCCTCGCCAGGCTCTCCAGGGCTCTACCGGTACGAGCCTTACCGAAGCGGCAGCCATTACGCTCTTCAACAGCGGCTCGGCACCGGAGAAGCCGTTCGATGCAAGCTGGCCCACGACGGAACCGTCGTGCGCTTCATCGTCTGCGGTTGCCCCGAGTACGGAGTGCTCAACGTCGCTTTCGCGGACGACTGATCTCCCCCACTTCGGCGAACGTGCATCCGCGCTGCAGTCAAGACGAAGCGGGGCGAGTAGTTACAGTCCAGTGGCGGGCGCGCGGGCGGCGCGCCCCTCACGGAGCGTGCGCAGCGCCGGCGAACACGCGCAGGTCGAGCGACGCGTCGGCTGCCGCCGGGGCGTACGCGACGAGCGTCATGGCGATGCGCTCCGCGACCTGACGGAGGCCCCAGTCGGGCGGGTTGCCCCGGACGCAGCTCCATAGCCGCGACTGTCCGCCGGCGCGCACCCATCGGCGCAAGGTCGGCCACGCGGCGGTCTCCCCATGTCCGCCCGCCTCCCGCCGGATGTCCACGACCCGGTCGCCGGCTCCGAAGCGAAACAGCGCTAGGGCAATCGCCGCCCCGCCGAAGTGCCGGCGGCGCACCACGCCGCGAGGCACCACGACGACCACCGCGTCGCAGCGACGGCACCGGTACCGGCGAACGGCCATCACCCGCATCACCGCCGGCGTCCCGACCGAGGTCGGACCGCGCACCTGCCGCAGCCGCAGGCCATGGCCGACAATCCCGAGCGGCCGGCCTACCGGCCGGCCTGCCCCCTCGCAGCATGGGCAGCGGGCCGGCCGGACCTCGTGAACCCCCGGCACACGCTCCGCCCAAACGTTGACATCGAAGATGGAATGAACGACGTGAGAAGAGCTCCGTGCTTCCAATGCCTCTGGAGCACGACGAGAGGGCGGCTTTCCAGGGCGAGCCCTCTCGTCACCTTTTTCCGGCCGACGTCGTGCCGATGCTCCGCCTCCGAACCCGGCCCTACGACAATCGGGGGCCCACGGCCCAATCCACGTCCGTGATGGGCGGCAGGACGAAGACCGCCGGAGCGACCCTCAAAGAGTCGGATCGAAAACGTCCCTCACGCCGTCATCCCGTGTGCGCGGTAACACTCGATGAGAGCGAGCTGCAGCAGCTCGGCCTCGTTGCCCTTGAGCGCGCCCAGCTCCGCGGCCTGGATCGCGAGCAGTCGAAGCAACTGCTCGATCTGCGTCTGCTGCGCGACTGCAATGCGCCGAAGCTGCTCGATGTCGCTCTCGCGCTTCAGGTCCACGACACCGCGAAGGTAAGGTCCATCGCGCTGTTGTCGATCCCCCGTCGCTTCTTTCCCTCACACACCGGCGGGCGTCGGGACGACCGCGTCGGGAGAGAGCGAGCGACGCCCGACCAGCTCGCAGCCCTCGATGAACAGCGCCAGCTCACTCGCCGTCATCCGCACGACCTGGCCGTCCTCGCGCCAGGGCGACGCGAACCGGCCGCGCTCCAGCCGCTTCTGAAAGATGCACAGGCCCGTGCCGTCCCAGACGAGCACCTTGCAGGAGTCCCGGCGCTTGTTGACGAACAGGTACAGCTCGCCCGAGAGCGGATCACGCGCAAGCCCCTGTTTGACGAGCCCGAACAGGCCGTCGTAGCCCTTGCGCAGATCGACCGCCTCGGGGTACGCGAAGACGCGTACCGCCCGGCTGGTGCCAAGGATCATCCCAGCGCTCGGAGAACGCCAATCGCCTCGGGCAGCGTGAGGCCCTCGATGCGATGGCCTCCGGCCGACACGACGCTGACCGCGGACTCCCCCGAGTCGGCCACCACCTGTACCGGCACCATCGTGCGCGGCTTCGGCTCTGCCGCCATGCACCATCGGCGCAGCGTCTCGAGGCCGATACCGATCTCGCCCGCGACCTCTGCCCAGCTCGTACCGTCGCCTCGTCGCGATTGCGCGAACGCGATGATCCGGGCCTTGAGATCCGGTGAATAGCGTCTCCCTCGTCCCCGCTCGTGCGAGGCGAGAGCGACGCGAAGCGATGATGCGTGCCGAGAAGTCATGCCCCGCACCCGAGCATGGCGCGCGCACTACGTCATGACGGGGTATGGCGAGACGTTACGCTCTTGGAGCAGATAAATCAGGTAATCGCGGCCTTCGCGGGTGATCCAAGGACCCTCCAGGAGCGATGCTCGCACTCGATGTTGTGGCTCATGAACACGATCGAAGATACGACGGGTCGCTATAGCGAAGCCTTTCGGGCTTCCCTGTTTCAGTTCCACGGCTACGCTTCTCGCCTGTCCTCCGAGTTGCCTGTCATCGGCGACGAGGCGGAGATACAGCGGCTTCAGTACCAAATTCGGATGTGGCGCGATCTGATCTCCGAAGAAGCCCAAAAGGAACTCGCCGCTGCGCTTTTGTCACCATGTCCTCTGAGTCTGGTCCTGAGCCACATCCATGAGCACGAGGCCACATACTTTCTGGCAACGGTCAAGAACGAGACCGAGGAACAGATCAACAATTGGGCGGTTCAACTGGAAGTCCCACCACTCCTCGTGAACGGGACTGCTCAAGAGGGCTACCTCGTTGAGGAATCGGACAAACGAAAGGCCGTGTTCCGCGCCGTAGAGACACGGCCCTTGTGGCATGGGGCATCGTCCCGCTTCAAAGTGCGATACCAGCTCAGCGAAGCAAACCATGGCCTCCGAGCGTTCAACGTCCGAGCCACCGCTTACGTCGGCGGCAAGTTGGTGGCGGAGCAGATCAAGGGCATCGACGAGCTTTCGACGTACTTCTTGCCAGTCGTGGTGGCCCGCCGAGAAGCGCAGCTAGGTCTGCTGATGCATGCCACGCAGCTCGGCGACGAGGTCGTCAAGGCCCAGGCGACCGCACCGGCATCCACCGCTACGCCGCCGCCCGATATGCACGACGATGAAGCGAAGGTCTTGTTAGAGACGTGGCTCAGCGAACTGGCGGAGAAGGTGCACAGCCTCAAGGCCCGCAGTTCTCAGATCATCGCGCCTGCAGACATCGTGACGCAATCGGGCGTCCCGGAGGCCAAGGTCGTGTCTCTTCTGGCAATCGTCGCTCGTGAGAACGAGCATTTCGGTGTGACAGTGCAGCAACTCCAGGGCGGTAAATTCCACCTGGACGTGGGCGCTGCCCGAGTGCGGCAAGTTCGCGGCCGGGGCTTCGGCGGCGATGGGTGGGAGACATGATGCCGGACAACGGACAAAAACTCGCCCGCTTGCAACTGCTTAGAGATCGCGCCGTCACGTGCCACGACGCTATCGCGAACATGGCCTCGACGACATCAAGGCCGCACCGTTCACGATCAGGGTGAGGGGCCTCACCTACGGGGACTACAGCGGCGCCGAAGTCGAGTGGTACAGCGAGGGGAAACGCCTCCGGCCGTAGGACGCCTTGGACTTGACGCACAGCTCAGGTCGTCATAGTTGGGCTCACCTGAAGGAGTAGGGCAATGTCAAAGGAATTCCAGGCGGTCGCCGAATCTCTGGCGAATAGCGGGCAATTGGAAGCAGAGGAAGTCTTTTCGATCACGGGCAGCGAGGACAAGATCGTTGTCCGCGTCGTGCGCACCTCTAGAGTGCGGAAGTTGAACGACAGACTGGACGAGGGCATCGGGAAGGTCGGGGTCTCGTTCTTCGGTTCGGGCACCACCTGTACCGCTTGCGGCGGCACAGGGAGAATCTGAGATGACCGGTTTTGAAAAGGCTTCTCTAATCCTATCAATTTTCAGCTCAATGCTTTCCGCCCTGGCCATCGTAAAGTCGGTCTCAACGGCGAAAACGATTCATCGGGAACAGACTGCGTTGGCAAAGGAAACTCGCGAGAAACAAGCTGAGCTTTCCGCGAAGATGCACGCCGATCAGCTATTGCTTTCACAGCGTCAGCTATTCCTCGAAATATGGCCAAAGCTCTCGACCCTCAACGATGTAGATCCTGCGAAAGCAGTCGCCGTAGACGTGATCAATGCAGTCAATGTGCTTGAGTTGGTCGGACTCTGTTGGGAAGGCGGAATGGTTGATTCAAACGTAATCCGTCGGTCATTTGGCGAGAGATTCGTCGCGATGTACGACCGAGTTCACGCGGTTCCCAAACTACCGCCTTCCATCGGAAAAAGCGGGGCCGACTTGATCAACGAGAATCCGGCAATTGGCAAACTGTACGAGGTACTCAGGAAAGAGTTGCTTGAACGGGGCGCTTTGACGCCAATCCGAGCGGCCTAAGTGGCGCTCACCTCGGCCGACTGGGGCCCCGAGTGATCCCGGACTGGAATAACTACGGCGTCCTCCCGCCGGGCACTCATCTCTGTACTGTCGCCGAGATTGAGGCTCGCTTTTCCAACAACGGCCATCGGCGGGCCCGAACTTCTTCCAGGGCGCCCTCGCACGCCTCGAATCACTCAGGCATTCGCCGTCTGACGCAGGAGGTAGAAGATCAGCGCGCCGACACCTAGCGCGATGAGCCCGCCGATCATGGCTTGCTTAGCGGCGTCGTTGCTTGCGGTTACGTCCAGAGCGACGTTGTGGAGAGCGCGTAGTACCTCCTCCTGGAGCCCAGTTGGGGAGTTCGTGCCCGCTTCCCAACGCATCACCGTGTGCGGGGTGACGTTCAACGACTTCGCAAGGCCGTGTTGCGAGAGGTTGAACGTCTTGCGGACGAAGAGGATCTCTTCGGGGCTCAAGCTCGCGCTTGCTTGCAGTTCCCACACAGGGGAGCCGCGAGGCTATCGACAATGAGGCCACCCACGATGGGCGCGACGGCGACGACGATTCTTGCCTAGCGCGGACTTGGCCCTGAAGCCGAAGACCGCAGCCGGAGTCACACCGAGGGTGGTGCCGACGAACTGACCAGCGATGGGGAGGATGGCTCCGCAGCCCTTGCAGGAGAGGCTCATGAGCTGAACTGTTCTCTATGTGGCAGTGTTGTGCAAGATAATTGTCCGCTTTTTGACTTTGCAAAGGCACTCGGATGCACTAGGATAGTAGTGCAAGGTGAAGCCATGGCGGAATCCGCGACGCTGACCATCAGAATGACCGAGGAGTTCAAGGGTACGCTCGAAAAGGCAGCGCAAGCCGCCGACCAGAGCATCACCGAGTACGTGACGCGGGCTCTGAAGGTGCGTATGGCCGCGCAATGTGGAACGTGCGGGCGCTCTGACCACGCCATCGGCGCTGGCTTCACCCAGGCCTACGAGAAATTCGTCGAACGAAACACGGCCAAGGATCCGGTGACGATCAGCGTGCTCGATGGCGCCGAGCGCCGCGTCTACCGCGGGCGCATCCGTCACGACGCACCTAACGACGAGGGGATGCTGTTCCTGTCGATCAATCACCCGGTGGCGACGGCACACGCGGCCATCCCTCGGGGACTCATCACCGGATGGGCCAACGATAGCGGGCAACACTTCCGTGACTTGCTCGACCTCGGGTACATGGACGGGAACGCGTGGGCGACGCGTGGCCTGGCGAGATACGCGCAATAGGTGACGGCCTACAGCGTGAGAAACTCTCTTCAGAGTTAGCTGGCCGAAAATGCGGCAGTAGTCTTGACGAATCTGGCCACGTGCGGCATTATGGACACTGGCCCGCTCAAGGCCTGATGTCGCCACCGTCCGACCGACCTCGGATTCAAGGCGGCTCGCAGGGAGATGTCTCAGAGCAGTGTCCTTCTGTTTCGCGTGAGTCGTTCCCGGGTCGGCGAAGGCGCTCGCGCTTTGCAGAAGAAAGACACCGATCATGAGCGATTTCAAAAAGCTCGTAGAAGCTCGCATGGCGAAGACGGGCGAGTCCTGGTCAACCGCGGCTCACTACGTACGCACCCAGGCGCCGACGCAAGCTGAAGGGCTGACGCCAGAAGCTGTTGTGAACGATGGGCCCCCACCCGTTCTCACGCTCGAACTGCTGCTCAAGGAGCTTCGGGCGCCGAGCACGTTCAGCGTCCTAACAGGTCGGGTGCCTGCCGTGGGCAGATCCGGCAGCTTTCAAGCCGCCGTTGCGCAGTCGGAGAGGCTCGCAGCAAATCCCCTCTACTACGCAGAAACGGGTGTTGTGAAGACCACCGTTAGCCTCGCGCTGCACGAGGAATTGCTCCGGCAGGGAGCAGCGGACGACCGGCAGATCCAAATGATTCGGACGCACATGGAGAACGACACTACGTTCTCAAAGGCGTGCCGGAACTGTCGCCGCTGGGTCTGGTGCGCCGAGACTGAGCGAGAGGCAGCGTGCGTCTGCGGACAGAGGTATCGCGTGGTCTTCGACTTGGCCGAGGTCTACCACTGGACGATGCGCCGGGGATGGCTCTGCACGGACTGCGGGTCGGAGAGCCGGCTTACCGAGCGACACGAGGGTCGAAATCCGTGGCACTTCGTCGACCAGTGGCAAACGCAGTGCAACGCCTGCCACCTCAAGGCGCAGGTCGTTGACGCCGCGAACAAACATGGAGAGCTGAGCAACCAGGTGCTGCGAACGTCTCCCGTGCTCGGGGACCCATCGCCAACCGATCCGAAGCTGCTCGACGAGTACGCCAACGCAGACAGACGGTACCGAGACGCGATTCAGGCCGAGGAGCAGTCCTTGCGAGGCAAGTTCCTCGGTACGGACAACGACTGAAGGGAGCAGGGGCAGCTCTGGGCCATCGCTCACGTGCAGGTCTAGCCACGCGCTACCGGCGGCGCGCGAGGTGCGGCTTGGGGCTGATCCGCCAGAAGATAAGTAGCGAGGCGCCCTGGTGGACGACCTCCTCGTGGGTGATCACGAGGGAGCCGCTACCCTGCCTCTCGACGTCCGCCGCCCAAGCATCGAAGGTCTCCTGGAACTTGTCGTCGAGCCGGAATTGCTGGATGCGGTTGGCGTCGTCCACCTTCGGCATCTCGTCATCGTCGTCCCATTCGACCAGACCGTCCAGTTCGGTACCTGGTACGCGCACTCGGACGACCAGCCCGGGCAGCGCCTCAAGTCCGCGCAATGTGATCTTCATGGTCGGCCCCTACACCGCGAAGTAGGCCACTGCGCCGTCAAAGTGCACCAGCTCGCATCACGCGGTGTACTTCGGCCACCACCAGGACCTTGGTCAGAGAAAAAAGGCGCTTTTGGTCTTGTCCATGGCGCTTGAACGGAGATCCAAGGCCCATTTGGTTTGAGCGATGCACCTTGGGGTCGAATCCAAGGCGCTCCGGCTCGAGTCCGAGAGGGTCTTCATCGAGCCGGAGCGGGAAGCGCTCGAATTCCTGAGACGGAAGGAGCCGATTGGGAGGCGAGTGTAGGCCGCCGAGGCTACCGGCCGGCTTTCCACGCCGGCGCGTCGGGCGCCGCGGACTGTTACTCTCGAAGCGGGGAGGTCGCGATGCATATCGACAAGGGCTCGTTCTTCATCCTGGTCGCCACGCTCGCTGCCGGAGGAGCGGGCGGGTACTTCGCGTCCGAGAGACATGTCTTCGCACCGCCGCCGGGGCCGCCGCCGGTGCCGCCGCCCCCCACGCCTCCACCACCGCCGAAGGAGAGTGCGCCACCGGCACCGCCGCCTGCTCCGCCGAGGCCGGCGCCGACCTGCGACGACATGGTTGGCTCGCCTGCGGCCTGCCCTCCGCCCGTCTGGCCGTCGGAGGAGGGCATCGGCGGCTGCGGTACGCTGCCCACCAAGCGCTGCGAGGACTACAAGCATGCGCTGAAGGCGCGGGTCGCCGAGCGCGCCGTCGCATGCATCAACGCACTCAACCAGGCGCAGCGCTGCGATCCGAACCGGCTGAACCTCTGCGGGCACGCGGCGCTCATGAGCGCATGCTCGATCGACGAGACCCCACCGGAGCCGGATGCGGCCCCCGATGACCTGCTCACGCACTGCACCACCGTGCTCCATGAGTGCGACGGCGTCGTCTCGGGGCCGACGCTGCGTGACTGCCGCACCACCTTGTCCGGGATGAACTCGGTCGGCCGGGACAAGATGGTCACCTGCATGAAGGCCCACTGCACCGACAAGGGCCTCCTCTTTTGCGAGGCGCAGATCGACATCAAGTGAATTGTCGAAGAGAATCGTCGACCCATGGGGCTGAGCCCCGGTGCGTCCGGAGGGACTTGAACCCTCACTTCTCGAGCCGAGAGCTCGAGGTGCTGCCTTGACACCACGGACGCCTTTGTTGCGTGAGGGCGCCCGCCATCGAGCTACGCCCTCCTTTCGAATGTTTTGAATATCAATCCCAATTTCATCTGTTCCTCCATGACCGGCTCGGGCGCCATTGCCCTCTTCACGCCCCTCATGACACACCTCTCCTGTGCTGCCCGTCGTTCGGGCAGATGCGCTACGCGCGTCGAGCCTCGTCGGCTCTTCGTTTTTTTCGACCCCAGAAACGCCGAAAGCCGCCCAGGTTTCCCGGGGCGGCTTTCCAGAGGTCAATCGCCTCTAGCGTTGCCTGCCCCTAGGTAGCCGCCTCCGGATTGCGATCCGTCCCGAGGGTTGGCCAACCGGACATCTGGATGCTCCGACCCTGGACGCACGGACACGCCGCGGCCCTTGCGGGCCGTCGCGATTCCGTATGGGACAGGGATGAGCGAAACATCGTGGCGGAGAAGATAATATGCGGATCATCGACGCGCAAGTTCGCAAATGCATTTTGCGGAGTCGGTGCTACGAACTCGCCATGGATTTGTCGGTCGACGATCTCGCGGCCAGCCTGGTGCTCGGCGTGCTGCTCGAGAAGCTCGGGCGCCGCCTCGGTGGCTACGAGCTCGTGGCGCATTGGACGCAGGGCGAGTTTCACCATGACCTCGTGCTCCGCGTGCCGGAGTCGCCCGCAGGTGGCTCGGCGCTGCCGGGCCGGGTGCTCGTCGTGGGCACGAACTGCAACGGCGGCATCAAGGAGGTGCTGTGCTTCGCGACAGTCCCCGATCGCGCCGCGCTCTGGCATCACCGATGCCCGATGATCCCCGAGTTCTCCGGCGACCTCGCCCCGGTTCTCGCGCGGGCGGTGACGGATCACTGGTTCGACCCGTGCGAGCTCCTCGCCGCCGATGCCCAGAGCGAGCTCTTGCCCGAGCACCGGCAGAGGCAACCGGGCGGCGGGTGGAAATTGCGCGAGGCCAAACCCTCCATCTCCTGGCGGTCGACTCGGAATTAGACGGGCCGTAGCCGCCGATGCACGGTTGGCCCCTCTTTCTCTCCGTCTTCGGCGTCATCTTCGTCGCCGAGCTGCCCGACAAGACCGCGCTCGCGGCGCTCGTGCTGGCCACGCGGCACCGGCCGTTCCCGGTGCTCCTCGGCGCCGGCACGGCGTTGACCATCCAGAGCCTCGTCGCGGTCACCGCGGGCCAGCTCGTCTCTCTCTTGCCGGAGCGGCCGGTGCACATCTTCGCCGGCGCGCTCTTCCTCGCTTCGGCGGTGCTCATGTGGCGCCGCAAGGAAGACTCGGCCGAGGACGTGAACGATTGCGACGACGCCGCCGGCTTCTGGCGTTCCGCCCGGCTTGTATTTGTCGTCGTGTTCATCGCCGAATGGGGCGATCTCACGCAGCTCGCCACCGCCGGCCTGGCCGCGCGCTACCACGCTCCTTACCTCGTCTTCGGTGCGGCCACGCTGGCCCTCTGGGCCGTCGCGGCGCTCGCCGTATTCGTCGGGCACCGCGCGGGCAGGCTGCTCGATCCTCACCTGACCCGGCGCGTTGCCGCGGTCGTGTTCGCCGCCATCGGAGCGGCGCTCCTCGCGGCGCTCCTGTGAAAAACCCGGCGATGCCTGGCGCGCGCTGGCTCGCGGTGGCATACGCTGCCCATCCCATGTTGCTCAACCACGCGCGCGCCTCCCTCGCCTGCTCGGTCCTCGCCCTCGTCGCCTGCGGCGGCGCCCAGAAGCCCGCCGAGTCGGTCGACACCGCATCGCTCGAGTCGACCTCCTCGCCCTCGGGCGAGTCGAAGCCCACCTCCTCCCGCGAGTCGGCCGAGCCTTCGGCATCGGCACCCACGTCGACCGCTGCGGCCGCGGCCCCCTCGTCGGCGGCGGCGTCACCCGACACCGCGGCGGCGCCCGCCGCGATCCATCCCGTCCCGGGCGCGACCGGCTCCATCGACGGCAAACCGTTCTCGCCCAAGCTCGCGCAAATCGGGGGACCGGTGCAGAAGGACGGTCGCGTCACCCTGGTGCTGCACGAGCGCAGCGACTGCGTCGCCCCTGGCGACGTGAAGCCGGGCGACGCGTCGATGGTGCTCGTCGTGCCCTGGCAAGACGGCTACAAGACCGACCTCTCCTCGCTCCGCCGCGCCAAGAAGGGCAGCATGGGCGAGGCCGCGTTCGTCCGAGTCGGCGACGACGGCAAGAAGCAGATTCTCGACGACGTTCAAGCCGACGGGCCTCGTGACGGTGGTCTCGGCACCCACGAAGAAGGACGCGATCGGCAAAGTGAAGATCGACCTTCAGACAGGCGACTACATGGTGGACGGCGACCTCGACGTGAAGGTGTGCAGCCCGGCGAAGTGACCGGCGTCACCGCGGCGGTTCTCCCGGGCGCGCCGCGGCCTCCTGCCTCTTCTGAAGGAAGCGCCGTACCGCGGGGTCGCGCTCGAGCCCGATGGCCAGGCCGTATGCCTGGCGCGCCTCGGCGTGCGCCCCCGTTCGCGCGAGCAGCTCGGCGCGGGCGGCCCAGTACGGCTGGTACTCGGTCAGGCGTGCATCGGCGATCTGCTCCATCGCTGCGAGGCCCGCGGCGGGTCCCTCGAGCTCCGCGACCGCCAGCGCGCGATTGACGGCGACGACCGGGGACCCCGAAAGCGCGAGCAGCGCGTCGTAGAGCGCCACCACGGCCTTCTCGTTCGGCGTGCCCGTCCGGCGGCGAAAGACGTGAGCGGATTGCAGCGCGGCTTCGAGCTGATAGCGACCGATCGGTTCCAGCTTCCGGGCGCGCAGCAGCAGCGACTCGGCCTCGTCGATCATCGCCCCGTCCCAGGACGCCGGATTCTGCGCGGCCAGCGGCACGTACTCCCCTTCGTCGTCGCGTCGCGCTCGGCGCCGCGCCTCGACGTAGAGCATCAGCGCGAGCAAGCCCAGCGCCTCGGGTGCCTCGGGCAGCAGGCCGGCCACGAGCCTGCCCAGGAACACCGCCTCCGCCGCGAGATCGCGCCGCGAGGCCACCTCCGTGGCACCCGAATCGCCCCAGCCCTCGGCGAACGCGGCGTAGATGGCGTCGAGCACGGCATCGAGCCGCTCGGGGAGCTCCTGCCGCTCCGGGATGCGAAACGGGATGCGGGCCTGGCCTATCTTGCCCTTCGCGCGAACGAGGCGCTGGCCCATGGTCCCGGGCGAGATGAGAAACGCCGAGGCGATGCGCCTGGCGTCGAGCCCGAGCACCGCCTGGAGCATCAAGGGCGCGCGTATGGCGACGTCGATCGCCGGGTGCGCGCACGCGAAGAGCAGTGCGAGGCGGTGGTCCGGGATGTCCGCGTCGGCCGCCGGGGTGTCCGCGTCTTCGGCGAGCACCTGCAGGTCGGTGGCCGCGAGCTCGCCGGTGCGCCGCCGCCGCACCATGTCGATCACCTTTCGCCGCGCGGCCGAGAGAAGCCAGGCCTCTGGGTTCGATGGACAGCCGTCGGTGGGCCAGCGAGCCAGCGCCGAAGCGAACGCCTCCGAGAGCGCGTCCTCCGCGGCCGCGAAATCGCGCGTGCGCGTCGCGAGAAGGGCGACCAGCTTGCCGTAACTGCGCCTCGCGACCGCGTCGGCCGTGAAGCGTGCACGCGCGTCGCCCTCCTCGTGCGTCATTCGTCGGGTCCCTAGCGCGACCAGAGCGGACGGACCTCGACCACGCCGTGGCTGGCCGTGGGGCAGCGCGCTGCCCAGGAGAGCGCCGCGTCGAGATCGGGGACATCGATGAGGTAATAGCCGCCGAGCTGCTCCTTCGAGTCCGCGTAAGGACCGTCGAGCACCTGCGACTTGCCGTTGGCCACCCGTACGGTCGTGGCCGTGGAGGTCGACTGCAGCCGGTTCACGCCTTTGAGGGCTCCTGCCTTGGTCAGGGCCTCCGTGTACGCGTCGTACGCCGCTACCCCTCGCTTCTGCTCCTCGGGGGTCAGCCGGGCAAAGCCGGATTCGTTCGTGTACAGCATCAGCAGATATTGCATCGGAGTCTCCCTTGGGTTTTCGCGGGCGGGCACCTTGCGCCGCCTAGGACCATGACGCGCGACCGAGGCCCATTTCTACATCCAAGGACAGAGAGTGCACCGCTCGGGGTCGCGGGTCCGAGGGCGAGGTCGGGGTCGGGGTCGGGGTCGGGGTCGAGGTCGAGGTCGGGGTCGAGGTCGAGGTCGAGGTCGAGGTCGGGGTCGGGGTTGAGGTCGAGGTCGAGGTCGAGGTCGAGGTCGAGGTCGAGGTCGAGGTCGAGGTCGAGGTCGAGGTCGAGGTCAAGGTCGAGGTCGAGGTCGGAGTCGGAGTCGGAGTCGGGAGTCGCGTCGGCGGTCGTGAAGGGGAGCTCGCGGGCGGTCGTGTTTTGGTCGGTCACGCCCGAGACGCGCACGGGCCGCGCCAGCGCTCTCGGGCGAAGCATGGTGCGCTCGTTGGAGCGCTGTCACGGCCCCTGCGCGATGGGGGGGCATGACCGACCAAAACACGACCTCCCACTCTGTCTTGCCCCATCACAAGCTCGTCGCGTATCGCGTCGCCGTGGAGCTATTGCTCGCGGTGAAGGCGGCGAACGTGCGCGACGCCAAGCTTCGCGACGAAGCCACTCGCGCGGCCAAGAGCGCTTGCCTCAATGCCGCCGAGGGCGCCGGCCGCGTCACGCGAGCCGACAAGGCTCGCGCCTTCGCCATCGCGCGCGGCGAAGCCAGCGAAGCCGCAGCGGCCGTCGAAATCGCGGCGCTCATGGGCGACGCGGACCGCGATGCCGCGGTTCGCTGCATCGCGATTGCCGGCCGCGTGGTCGCGCTCCTCACCGGCCTGATTCGCTGACGTCACCGCGGCAGCGCCCGCAGCATCCGCTTCACGCGCACCGCCAGCGCGGCGATCTCGCGCGCGTCGCTCCGCGCGACGGCGCCGATCGCCTCGGCGACATCCACCGCGCCGACGACTTCGTGAAGCGAGTTGTTCGCGATCTCGAAGTGCCTCCTCCTGACCCCCGAGCTGTCGCTCGGCAGCCCCTCGCAAAGCCCGAGAAACGTACTCTTGCTCGCCCTCGTCGCCTGATCTCTCAGCTCCGCATCCCGAATCCGCGCCTCATGAACCTTCTTCACGAGCTCCGTCGCCACGCAATAGACATCGAGCCGCTGAAACGGGAGGGTGATCTCTTCGTTCTTGTCGTGCATGCCCCCCCACGCGCAGGTTGCGTGACGGCGACAATTACTCTCCGCCCCCCTCGCGGGTCGCCGGCGCGCAACGTGCGCGCTCTCGCATGCACGACAAGAACGAAGAGATCACCCGTCCGCGGCCTGCCTCGTGTTTGGGGTCGGGGTCGGGGTCGAGGTCGCGGTCGACCGTCGAGGTCGAGGTCGAGGTCGACCGTCGAGGTCGAGGTCGCGGTCGACCGTCGAGGTCGAGGTCGAGGTCGACCGTCGAGGTCGCGGTCGAGGTCGACCGTCGAGGTCGCGGTCGAGGTCGACCGTCGAGGTCGACCGTCGAGGTCGCGGTCGAGGTCGACCGTCGAGGTCGCGGTCGAGGTCGACCGTCGAGGTCGACCGTCGAGGTCGCGGTCGAGGTCGACCGTCGAGGTCGCGGTCGAGGTCGACCGTCGAGGTCGCGGTCGAGGTCGACCGTCGAGGTCGCGGTCGAGGTCGAGGTCGACCGTCGAGGTCGAGGTCGCGGTCGAAGGTCGACGGTCGGTCAAGTCCGGGCCCCACCGCGCAATGGAACGCTCCTCGTCGCCCTCAAGTCCGACCCTCACCGTGACGAGGAACGCTCCTTCCCCTTCTCAAGTCCGACCCTCACCCTCCGAAGGAACCCTCCTTCCCGCAATCAAGTCCTACCCTCCCCGTTAGCAAGAACGCTCCTCCTCGCGGCTCAAACCCCATCCCCTTGGCGTCTTTGCGGGCGCCCTCCTTGCCGCCCCGAGATGCCCGCACTACGGCTTGCGCCCGTGTCCAGCCCCCTCTGGCCTCCCCGTCCCGAAACACCCGCTCCGAAGCCCGAGGGCTTCGACGTGCTCGCCGAGCTCGCCTTCGACCTGCGGGCGTCCTCGAGCGACCGAGGCGACTCGCTGTGGAGCCAGATCGATCCGGAAGTGTGGCAGGAGACTGACAACCCCTGGCTGGTGCTCCAGACCGCCTCGCACGACCGCATCCGCGAGCTCTGGACCACGCCGAGCTTCCGCGCGTTGACCGAATCGCTGCTCGTGGAGCGGCGGACGAGCCTGTCGGAGGCGACCTGGTTTGGCCGACGGCGCCAGCCCGGAACGCTGCGCACCGTGGCCTTCTTCAGCCTCGAGTTCGCGCTCTCCGAGGCCTTGCCCCTGTACTCGGGGGGCCTCGGAAACGTCTCGGGCGACTACCTCAAGGCGGCCAGCGACCTCGGCGTCCCCCTGGTGGGCGTGGGGCTGCTCTACCAGCAGGGATACTTCCGCCAGGTCATCGACGGCAGCGGCGGGCAGCAGGAGTTTTACCCCTTCAACCCCGCCAGCCAGATGCCCGTCGTCCCCGTGCGCGACGCGAGCGGCCAGTGGGTGCGCGTGCCCATGCCGCGGCCAGGTCGGCCGGTGTGGCTCCGGGCCTGGATGGCCCGCGTGGGCTCGATCGCGCTCTACCTGCTCGACAGCAACGACCCGGCGAACGCCCCCGCCGACCGCGGGATCACGGCGCAGCTCTACGGCGGAGGCGACGAGGTGCGCTTGCTGCAGGAGATTGCGCTCGGGATCGGCGGCTGGCGCCTCCTTCGCGCCGTGGGGCTCCGGCCCGAGGTGTGCCACCTCAACGAGGGTCACGCGGCGCTCGTGACGCTCGAGCGCGCCAAGGATTTCATGCAGGAGAATGGTCAGCCGTTTGCGACGGCGCTCGCCGCCACCCGCGCCGGCAACGTCTTCACGACGCACACGCCCGTGGAGGCCGGCTTCGATCGATTCGCGCCCGAGCTGTTCGGGGCCTACCTGGGCGCGTACGCGCGCGACGAGCTGAAGATCGCCGAACGCGAGCTGCTCGACCTCGGGCGCGCGCACCCGGGCGGCCACAGCGAGCGCGTGACCATGGCGTGGCTGGCGACACGGGGCAGCGGCGCGATCAACGCGGTGAGCCGGCGTCACGGCGAGGTGAGCCGCCGCATTTCGAGGTCCTGTTCCCGCGCTGGCCCGAGAGCGAGATCCCGGTGGGTTACGTGACCAACGGGGTTCACGTGCCCAGCTGGGACTCCCCCGCGGCGCACGAGCTCTGGGTCGCTGCGTGCGGGGAGGCGCCGTCGCGGCTCGATTCCGAGGAGGTGGAGCGTCGCATCGGCGAACGACCCGACGCCGAGCTCTGGGCCGTGCGCGCGCGATCGCGCGCCGACCTCGTGGAGTTCGTGCGCGCGCGACTCGAACGGCAGCTCGCCACCGCGGGCATGAGCCGCGAAGACTGCGAGACGGCCAGGCGGGTGCTCGATCCGGACGCGTTGACCATCGGCCTGGCGCGCCGCTTCACCGCCTACAAGCGCCCGACGCTCCTCTTGCGGGACCCCGAGCGGCTCGCGAGGCTCTTGAAGGACACGCGCCGCCCTGTGCAGATCGTGGTCGCGGGCAAGGCGCACCCGCACGACGAAGAGGGCAAGCAGCTGCTTCGTGCGTGGGTGAGCTTCGCGCGTCGTGCGGACGTCCGCCCGCACGCCGTGTTCCTCGCCGACTACGACCTTCGCGTCGCCGAGCGGCTGGTGCAGGGGGTGGACCTGTGGGTGAACACGCCGCGACCGCCGTGGGAGGCGTGCGGCACCAGCGGGATGAAGGTGCTCGTCAACGGCGGCTTGAACCTGTCCTCGCTCGACGGATGGTGGGCGGAGGCTTACCGCCCCGAGGTGGGCTGGGCAATCGAGGGAGACGGCCGCGACGACGACGGGGACGCCGCGCAGATTTACCGCCTGCTGGAGACCGAGATCGTGCCCGCGTTCTACGAGCGCGACAGCTCGGGGATACCGCGCCGCTGGCTGACCCGGGTCCGCGCCAGCATGGGCACGCTCACGCCGGCCTACTCGGCCGGCCGCGCGCTGCGCGAGTACACCGAGGGCTACTACATGCAAGCGGCCGAGGAGTGCGCGGCGCGAACCGCCGACCGCGGCGCGCTCGGGCGGAGCCTGGCGAGCTGGGAGCAGACCGTGCGCTCGCATTGGGAGGGGCTGCGCTTCGGCGAGGTGCGCGTGACCAGCGAGCGCGGGCGGCACTGGTTCGCCGCGGCGGTGGTCTGGACGACCTGAGTCCGGACACGGTGGCCGTCGAGCTTTATGCCGAAGGGGGGCCCCTCACGCCGATGCGCCGCGACGCGCCGCTCGTCGGAGCGCACGGCTACGTGTATCTCGCAGACGTCCCCGACACCCGACCCGCGGCGAGCTTCACCCCTCGCATCGTGCCGGCGCACCCGCACGCTCGCGTTCCCCTCGAGCTGCCCCTCGTCATCTGGGCGAAGTGAACGGAGGCATGACCATGCTGGATCGCAAAGTTTCTCCCCTGGCCGGCAAGCCTGCGACGGCAGCGCTGCTCGTCGACGTTCCGCGCCTCGTGACGGCGTATTACGCCGAGCGGCCCGATCCGTCCGTCGCGGGCGAACGCGTGGCGTTCGGCACCTCCGGCCACCGCGGGTCGTCGCTCGATCGGACGTTCAACGAGGCGCACGTCCTGGCGATGACGCAGGCGATCTGCGCCTACCGCAAGCAGCAGGGCATAGATGGGCCGCTCTTTCTCGGGTGGGACACGCACGCGCTCTCGGAGCCGGCGCGCGTCACGGCGCTCGAGGTTCTCGCCGCGAACGGAGTCGACGTGATGATCGACACGGGCGATGGGCCCACTCCCACGCCGGTCGTGTCGCACGCGATCGTCGCGCACAACCGCGTGCAGCCGCGGCGCGCGGACGGCATCGTCGTGACCCCCTCGCACAACCCGCCGGCGTACGGCGGGTTCAAGTACGACCCGCCCTCCGGGGGGCCCGCCGAGTCGGAAGTCACGAAGTGGATCGAGCGCGAGGCGAACACGCTGCTGCGCTCCGAGCTCCGCGGTGTCGCGCGCGTGCCGTACGAGCGGGCCCGCCGGGCGGCGACGACCCGGCGCTTCGACTACATGACGCAGTACGTGAGCGCGCTCGACGGCGTCGTGGACGCGCAGGCCATCACGGGAGCGAAGCTGCGGCTCGGCGTCGACCCCCTCGGCGGAGCGAGCGTCGGTTACTGGGGGGCAATCGCCGAGCGGTACCGGCTCGATCTCGACGTAGTCAATCCGCTCGTGGATCCGACCTTTCGCTTCATGACGGTCGACTGGGACGGCGCCATCCGCATGGACCCCTCGTCTCCGTACGCGATGGCGAGCCTCATCGATCTCCGCGATTGCTACGACCTCGCCTTCGCGGCCGATCCCGATGCCGACAGACACGGAATCGTCTGCAGGAGCGCCGGCCTGCTCCCGCCCAACCACTATCTCGCCGTCGCGATCGACTACCTCTTTCGCCAGCGGTCGACGTGGAATCGCGCGGCGGGCGTCGGCAAAACGGTCGTGAGCAGCAGCCTGCTCGACCGTGTCGCTGCGAGGCTCGACAGAGGGCTCGTGGAGGTACCGGTCGGGTTCAAGTACTTCGTCGAGGGGCTTCTTCAGGGCTCGCTCGGCTTCGCGGGCGAGGAGAGCGCCGGCGCGTCGTTCCTGCGCCTGGACGGCTCCACCTGGGTGAGCGACAAGGACGGGATTGTCATGGGCCTTCTGGCCGTCGAGATGATGTCGCGTGTCGGCCGGGATCCGGGCGAGATGTACCGGGAGATTGCGCGTGATCTCGGCGATCCGGCGTACGAGCGAGTCGACTTCGCCGCGACGCCCGAGCAAAAAGAGAGCCTTCGACTCGCCTCCCCAGGAGACCTTCCCGTATCCGATCTCGGAGGCGATCCCGTCACCGCCGTGATCACCAAGGCTCCGGGGAACGGCCTGCCTATCGATGGGGTCAAGGTGAGCACGGCGCAGGCCTGGTTCGCCGCTCGCCCTTCGGGAACGGAGCCCGTTTGCAAGCTCTACGCGGAGAGCTTCCGGGGGCCGGATCATCGGAAGCGCGTACAGGACGAAGCGCAATCGATCCTCGACGGCCTGTTTCGCGCGCGCGCCAAGCGAGCCTGAGCGCCGGTACCTGGATCGGATTACCCGGACCGAATCGGCCCGATGGCTCCGACCCGGTGGGTCCGATGTGGGAGCGCAGGAATATGCGCTGCCGGCAAATGGCACCCACCCTGGATTCGAATGCTGCACCTCACGTGAAGCGCCTCGAGCGGACACTCATCGATCCCGGAGGTGGCAAGCGTCATGAGAGGAATGCAAATCGCTCGGTTTGCGGCGGCCTTGGTTCCGTTGGCGCTCGCGGCCAATGCGTCCTGCGGCGGAGACCCAAGCCCGGGCGCCGAGGGTCCGGAGGCCGCCGCCAGCAGCGGTTCGACCACGGGATCGAGCAGCGGCACGTCGAGCGGCGGCTCCACCGGCAGCCCGGGCAACGGCACGTCGAGCGGCGGCGGCAGCGGCACGTCGAGCGGCGGCAGCACCGACGGCGGCTCCGAGGGCGGCGGCGCGGACGCTGGCGCCGATCAGGCGAGCGGTGGAGACGCGACGCTCGACTCCGCGGGCGGTGGGGACGACGGCGGCAGCACCGGGCCGGCCGGCACCTCTGTCCTGGAGCACCACAACAGCCCCACGCGTAACGGCGTCTACGTCGACGCGACCCTCACGAAGGCCACGGTGCCGGGCATTCACCGCGACATGGGCTTCAACCCGACCCTCAGCGGCGACATCTACGCGCAACCGCTTTTCATCGACGGCGGCGCGAGCGGTACCGACATGATCCTCGTCGCGACCGAGCAGAACTGGGTTTATGCCCTGGACACGACGGGCAAGACTCTGTGGAGCACCCACCTCGCTCCGCCGGTGACGGGCGGACTGCCCTGCGGCGACATCAATCCGCTCGGCGTCACGGGCACGCCCATCGTCGATTCTTCGTCGCGCACGATGTACCTCGACGCGATGACCACCCCGGACGGCAACGCGACCGCAAAGCGCATGGTGTATGCGCTGTCGATCGACACCGGCAAGGTCGCGCCGGGCTGGCCTCTCGACGTCTCGGCGACGTTCCCGAGCTTCCCGTCGAACGTGCAGAGCCAGCGAGGGGCCCTCGCGCTCGGCGCGGGCATGGTCTGGATACCCTACGGGGGCATGTCGGGAGACTGCCACGACGCGAAGGGCACCTATTATCGCGGCTCCGTCGTGGCCATTCCTCTCACCAATCCGGCGGGCGCGAAGCTCTGGACCACGAAGACGATCAAGGCCGGGGCGTGGGCCGGCGGCGGCATCGCGTCGGACGGGACGAACATGTACCTGGCCACGGGGAACGGCGGCGGCGGCACGACGTGGGCCGGCAGCGAGGCCGTGATCCGGTTCAAGGCCTCGGACGGCGCCGTCTTCAGCGGGCAGACCGCGGACTACTTCGCTGCGCCCAGCTGGTCGAGCTACGACGGCATGGACAAGGACATCGGCAGCTCGAACCCGGTCGTCGTCAGTCTTCCCGGCAATAGCCCCTCGACGCTCGTCTTTCAGATTGGAAAGCCCACGACCGCCTGGCTGCTCGACCCGGCCGACCTGGGCGGTGTCGGCAACGGGCTCGCCTCGGCCGCGAACGTGACCAGCGGCGAGACGTTGACGGCGCCCGTCGCGTACACGACGAAGACCGCGACCTACGTCGCATTCAAAGGGCCGTGCGCCGGGGGCGGCGCCATCACCGCGCTCAAGGTCACACCGGGCTCGCCTCCGAAGATGGCCCAAGCCTGGTGCTCGCAGCAGGGGGGCAGCGGCTCGCTGGCGGTGAGCACGACCGACGGCCAGACGAATTTCCTCGTGTGGGGCCTCGGCGGAGGCCGATTGTACGCGTTCGACGCGGACACCGGGGCCGTGGTGTTCGGCGGCGGAGGAGGGACCGACGGGTTCAACGGCGTGCCCCTCTACCAGACGCCGATGGTCGCCAAAGGCTACGTCTACGTAGGCACGAAGGGCGGGCAGCTCGTTCGGTTCCATTGATGAGGTTCGGCGGGCGGGCGGTCTTGCGAGGCTCTATACGTAGGGCCCCATGGCCGCTCGCGTCGCCCTCGTGTATCCCCCGTCGTGCGATCCGACGGCTCCGTACCTGAGCGTGCCTACGCTCACGGCGTGGTTGCGCGCACACGACGTGGAAGTCTTGCCGATTGACGCGAACGTCGAAGGCTGGGAGTGGCTCCTCGCGCGCCCGCGTCTCGAACGACTCGGGGCCCACATCGAGGACCGCCTGGCCCGGCTCGACGCGCAGCGTTCGCTCTCGCATGCGGACCAGCTGGAGTACGCGGCCCTCTGGGCTGCCCGCGGGGACGCCGTCGCCGCCCCGCGAGCGATTGAGGGCGCGCTCGCGGTGCTGCGCGATCGCAGCGGGCGGCGCTTCTACGATCCGCGCGCCTACGCGGAGGCCGTCGCCACGGTGGAAGCAGCGCAGCGCGTCGTGAGCGCGGCCCACCACCCGCTGTCGCTCGACTTCGTCGCGTACCGGACACCCTTCTCGCTGCTCAGCGCAGCCGAGATCACGCGCGACTCCGCCGAGGGACGCGATCCGTTCCGCGGATACTTCCGCGCGCTGGCCGAGAAGCTCGCCCGCGCGCAGGTCGACCTCGTCGGGATCTCCGTCGCGTTCCCCGGGCAGATGCAGCCTGCGTACGCGCTCGCGCACGCCATACGCGAGCTCGCGCCTCGCGCGCACGTGACGGCCGGAGGCCCCGCCCTGACGCAGATGCTCCTGCGGCTCGAAGGAGAGCGCCTGGAAAGGGCGCTCGGGCCGTTCTCGTCGGCCGTCGTGTACGAGGGCGAGCACGCACTGCTCGCGATGGCGCGCGCCATCGAACTCGGGAGAGACCCGGCAGCCGGCGGGCGCATCGTGCGCGGAACCACCGTCGAGGACATGTCCATTCTTCCGCCGCCCGATTTCGACGGCCTGCCGCTCGACCGCTACCTCGCGCCGGAGCTCGTTCTCCCGTATGACCCGACGCGCGGCTGCTACTGGGGCGTCTGCACCTTCTGCCACTACGGCCTCGCCGAGGTCGGGACCGCGAAATACCGCGAGCGACCGGTCGAGACCGTGCTCGATCACCTGGAGGCGCTGAAGCAGAAGCACGGCTCGCGCGTCTTCTACTTCTCGCAAGACGTCTTCTCGCCGCGAATCGCGACGAACATCGCGCGCGGCATCGTCGAGCGGCGCCTCGACGTGAAATGGGGAACGGACATGCGCCCCGAGCGGTCCCTCACGGACGAGCGCTGTCGCGAGCTCGTCGCGGGCGGGCAGTTGAGCGCGGCTCTCGGGGTCGAGAGCGCCGCGCCGCGGGTGCTCTCGCTCATCGACAAGGGCATCCCGGTCGACGCCGTGCGCGACGCCGTCGTCAACCTGTCGCGCGCGGGCGTGGCGGTCGAAGCCATGTGCTTCAGCGACTTTCCTACCGAGAGCTACCGCGAGGCGATGGAGACCGTGCGCTTCGTCGAGGCGCTCGACGAAGAGCTCTCGCTGTTCATTCTGGGGCGCTTCGATCTGACGCACGGTTCGCTGGTCGCCCAGCGTCCGGGAGACTTCGGCATCAAAGAGGTTTGGGGGGTAGAGGGGGACGAGCTCGGGACGGGCCTGTTCTTCGCCGAACGCCTGCGCTCCAAGCGTCCGGCCGACCAGGCTCGGCTCGAGCAGGCACTGACCGCGCTCTCGGCGCGCTGGCACCTGCGCCGATACCCGTGGGCGGGCGCGCTGTCGACCGCGCACACGCTCCTCTGGTACGCCCGTCACGGAAAAGACGTATTTCGCCGCGTCGTGACGGGGGAGGCACGGGTCGCAGGTGCGCGGGCGCGCGTCGCCACCGCGCGGTTCGACGTCGACCAGGTGGCCGACGACAGCGCGGCGCGCGAGGCCGCCCTTTGGGAGCAGATGGTCCGCGAGGAACGTCGTGTCTCGCGGACGACGTACGAAGACCGCGCCGCCGAGCTGTCCCACGCCCTGCCCTCGCCGGGCGCGTGGAGCTACGTGGCCGGGGGCGCCGTGGTCCCTGCAAAGCCCCCCGCAACGGGCCGGCGGTCCCCGGTCAAGGCGAAGAGCCCGCGCGCGCCCAGACCGGCAGCCGGCCGCCGCCCCTCGCACGCGGCAAACGCGGCAAACGCGACCAAGCGTTGACGGCGCGGCCCCCGAGCGCTCGAGCTACGGGGGCAATGCCTTTCCGTTCAGCAGGAATTGGGGCGCGCGCTTGCACAGCCCGCCCCCTACAAGTAGAACCCTGCGTCTGCGAATGACCAGCGATTTGGGCGAGTACCGCCTCACGCACCTGCGCCAGCTCGAGGCCGAGAGCATCCACATTCTGCGGGAGGTCGTCGCCGAGTTGGACAACCCGGTGATGCTCTATTCCATCGGCAAGGACTCGTCGGTCCTGGTGCGCCTCGCGCAGAAGGCCTTTGCCCCCGGAAAGCTCCCGTTCCCGCTCCTGCATATCGACACGACGTGGAAGTTTCGCGCGATGTACGAGCTTCGGGATCGCATGGCCCGCGACAACGGCTTCGATCTTCGCGTCTACACCAATCGCGCCGGCCTCGCCGAGGGGATCAACCCGTTCGACCACGGTAGCCAGAAGTACACCGCGGTGATGAAGACGCAGGCGCTGCTTCAGGCGCTCGCCGAGGGCCAGTACGACGCGGCGATTGGCGGAGCGCGCCGAGACGAAGAACGCTCGCGAGCCAAGGAGCGCATCTTCTCGTTCCGCGACGCCTTCGGGCAGTGGAACCCCAAGAACCAGCGCCCCGAGCTCTTCGAGCTCTACAACGGAAAAATCAAGAAGGGCGAGAGCATTCGCGTGTTCCCGCTCTCGAACTGGACCGAGCTCGACGTATGGCAATACATCTTGCTCGAGAAGATCCCCATCGTGCCGCTTTACCTGGCGGCGCCGCGGCCCGTCGTCGAGCGCGACGGCGTGCTCGTCATGGTCGACGACGAGCGCATGCGGCTGCGCCCGGGCGAGAAGCCGCGCATCGAAAGCGTGCGCTTTCGCACGCTCGGCTGCTACCCGCTGAGCGGCGCGATCGCGTCGACGGAGACGACCCTGCCCGAAGTGATTCGGGGCATGCTGCGCGCGCGCCAGTCGGAGCGGCAGGGCCGCCTCATCGACCACGACGAAGACGGATCCATGGAGACGAAGAAGCGCGAGGGATACTTCTGATGTGCGCCGCGAAATCCGTGCCCTCGGAGCTCGACGACATCGACGCGTTCCTGACCGCGCACGAGAAGAAGGAGCTTCTCCGTTTCGTGGTGGTCGGTTCGGTCGACGACGGCAAGTCGACGCTCATCGGCCGGCTTCTCTTCGACACCGACTCGGTGTTCGACGACCAGATCGCCCAGGTCAAGGGCGCATCGAAGATGGCCGGGACCGACATCGACTTCTCGCTCTTCACCGACGGCCTCCTGAGCGAGCGCGAGCAAGGGATCACCATCGACGTCGCCTATCGCTACTTCACGACGGCCAAGCGCAAGTTCATCATCGCCGACACGCCCGGGCACGTGCAGTACACGCGCAACATGGCGACGGGCGCCTCCACCGCCGACGTGGCGATCATCCTGATCGACGCGCGCCTCGGCGTGCTGCAGCAGTCACGCAGGCATGCCTTCATCGCCTCGCTGCTCGGGATTCGCCACCTGGTGGTCGCCGTCAACAAGATGGACCTGGTGGCGTTCGACCGTGCCGTCTTCGATCGCATAGAGGAGCAGGTCCTCGCCTTCACGCGATCGCTCTCCTTCGAGCGCGTCATCTTCTTGCCGATCAGCGCCGTGGGCGGCGACAACATCGTACGTCGAAGCGAACGCACGCCCTGGTACGACGGCTCGACCCTGCTCGAGGTGCTCGAGACGGTGGACATCACGCGAGACGTCACCAGGGTGCCGCTGCGCTTCCCCGTCCAGACCGTGCTCCGCCCGAGCCTCGACTACCGCGGGTACGCCGGTCGGGTCGAAGCAGGCCGCGTGCGCAAGGGCGACACGGTCATGGTGCTTCCGTCGAGGAGAACGACCCACGTCGTCGGAATCGACACGTACGAGGGGGAGGTCGCCGAGGCGTTCGCGCCGCAATCGGTGGCGCTTCGCCTCGCCGACGAGATTCGACATCGGGCGCGGCGACATGCTCGTGCATCCGGCCGCGCCGCCGCGCGAGGCCACGACGTTCGACGCGATGCTCGTGTGGCTGAGCGAGCGACCGTTGAACACGGCGAAGACCTACTTCGTGAAGCACACGACCCACTGGGTACGGGCGGAGGTCGAGTCAATCGGCTACGTCGTCAATCTGGAGACTCTGGGCGAGACTCCCGCGACCGCGCTCGCCCTCAACGACATCGGGCGTGTCACGGTGCGGGCCTTTCGTCCGGTCTTCTTCGACGGCTACGCCTCCATGCGCCGGACGGGCGCCTTCATCGTGGTCGACGCGCTCACCAACGAGACCGTGGGCGCCGGGATGATCCTCGGCGAAGGGGTGTCCGCTTCCCGCGCGGCGCCGCGTGACCCGCTGCGATCGCGCATCGGGGAGCGCGAACGACAAGAGCGGCTGGGGCAAAAAGGCGTCGTCATCGCGGTCGACGCGGCCTCGTACGCGCAGGCGCGCGCGACGGCATACGCGGCCGAGCGGATGCTCTTCGACCGTGGCGCCCTCGTGGCGGTCGTCGAGGACGCGACGACTGCGGAGCGCTGCGCGGACGCGGGTCTCGTCGCGCTCTGCGTCCGGGCTGCGCCCGTAGGGCCTACGGCCACGGGCGTCGAAGGCGTGAACCTCGCGGAGGCCGAGCGGGCAGGAGCGACACTGGTCGAGGCGTACGAGAGTCAGCTGCGGCGCTGACCACCGAGCGTCATCGGGCTCACGGTCGTGGCCCTCCAGACCGAGCCATCGACGTGGGTGGCGACCTCGGGCGGGCTGCTGGCGGCCGGCCGCCTGCGCGCTGGCGATCGGGGCATGACCGGCACGCAGCGCAGCCAGCGCCACGTCGCCGCGTAGAACGCAACGAACGCGGCGCCGGTCTCGATGGCGACATGGAGTCGCAAGTTTCCTCGCTGCGCACCGGAGAGCAGGTCGAGCAAGAGGATGAGCGTGACCGCGAGCTCGAGGCTGACTCCGGCCCAGACCCTCTGTCGTTGGCCGAAACCTCCGCGCTTCTCCGTGTCGGCCGAAATCGCCCTGGTTTCGTCGAGCATGTGGCACCTCGCTGCGGGCGGCGGCGAAGCAACGTTCGAGCCCTCGCCGACCCGCTACACCTCGCTCCAGGGGAGCGTCGACGCCTCGCCGAGCACCTCCACGTCGTGGAAGGACGCGTAGTCGATGGTTCGGGTACCGTCGGGCTCGATCGTGAGCACGTCGGCGTAGCGGGCGTTCCAGACGATGTCCTCCAGGCGGTACATGTGCCGCGCGTGGATGGGCTGGCCGATGGTCTCGTCCAGACCGGTGAAGGCGAGGTAGATCTCGGCGCGCTCCTCGCGCAGCCTGGCGAGGGCGCTCTCGCCGCCCCAGAAGGGGCTGCGGCTGTCGATACGGTGCATCGGTATCCACGTGAGCGCGAAGAGCGCGGTGCGCTCGCGTACGAGGGGCAGCTCGTACGGCGTGCGGATGGTGTCGCCCTCGCGTGTCTTTTCGATGCGAAGGACGAACACGCGAAGCTGGCCCTCGACCACCATGTTCCCGCGCCAGTTGGCGAGCCGGAAAACCAGGTGGGGCACACCGTCGCGCACGCTCACGACGATCTTCTCGCTGAAGAGGACGCGAGCGGTGGGCCGCGCGAACTTGGCGAACGTGACGCCGGCGACGAGAGCGACTCCGAGCGTGCCTACCAGGGCCTCGACCACGACCACCACGTGTCCGTAGCGCGTGGCGGGCGCCATCCCGCCGTACCCGATGGTCGCGAACGTCTGCACGCTGAAGTAGAACGCGTCTTCGAAGCCGGCGGCGTTCGCGACGCACCCAGGCTGTGCCGCGTACAGGACGGCAAAGGCCAGGTTGGCGCCGAACCAGCCCGCGACGACGTACGCGAAGAAGCGCCACCACGGCATGCGCTGGACCTTGTGGTACACGTCCTCGAACAGCGAGACGTGCTGGCCGCGGCTGCGGATTGCGAACGTGGCGCGCGGGCTCGGGGCGAAGCGGATGCGCCTGAGTGCTCGATCTACCTCGTTCTTCGTCACGGATCGCAGCATAGTCGCTCGCGAGGGCGCGAGCCGACGACGACGTCAGAACTGAACGCCGACTCGCGCGGATATCTCGTGGAGGGTGTGGCTGGAGTCCCGTGCGCTGTTGTCCGCGCCGGAAGCGACGAGCTGTCCCGGCGCGACGGCGCGTTGAGTCGACGTTTGAAAGGGGCCGCCGGCCGAGGAGGGGGTGACCGGTGCGCTGTCGGGGAACAGGTACACCGCGTAGTTCAACCCGACCCGAAGGTGCTTGGTCGCCCAGTAATTGACCCCGAACTCGACGGCGTCGACCTGGATGTCTCCGTTCGGGGTCTTCGAGTTCGGAGCACCGCCGCGGGAAGCCCCCTCGTACCAGAGGTGCATCTGCTCGAACTTCGCGACGCCTTGCACCCCGTGCTCGGGGGGCTGCTGCGGCTTGGAGAGGTCGACGTGGATCGGGCGACCGTAGCTCGTGTAGCCGATGATGTCCTGACTCCCGACGAACCAGTAGCCGACCTGCGCGTACCAGGCGTAGCCCTCGAGCTGACCCAGGCGTTGACTCGATAGCGAGAGCTGCGTTCCGTCCGTCGCCTCTCGCGTGTCGTCCACGACGTAGACGAACTCGCCCGTCAAATCGAAGTTGCGATAGGGCACATACACGTCTCCTGCGATGCCCAGCTGATCGTGGCTCGGAATGATGTGAACCAGCTGACCGGAGGAGTCCTTGTACGTCGGCTTCCAGAACGCAAAGCCGTCTTGGGTCGTCAGCGAGGGCAGGTCGTAGGCGACCTTGGCGGGATCGCGCAATCCGTACTTCGCCGACATGCCGATTTGCCCCCATTTCATGGGCCCGTCACTCCCGAAGGGCCGGACCACGAGGCGTGCCGCAAAGTCGTATCGCGTATCGACGTTCACGCGGTTGGGGCCGTCCCCGTTCATGACGGCTACCGCGTAGTAAACCGATCGGTTCGGCGCTTCGCCCCAGAACATGGCGCCGATGTCGCGTTGCAGCGGAGCCCCCACGTCGCGCACGGCCAGGGACCGTTCGAGAAAGGGCGTGGTGTTGTCGCTAATGCGGTTCTCCATCGTGAACGGCAAGTAGAACTGCCCCACCTCCACGTTGGCCCACGGCGAGGGCGCGTAGTTGACGAAGACATCGGTGGGGATTGACTTGACCGTCGCGGCCTCCACCGGGTTCGTTTGAACGGTCGTGCACGTCGGCGTATTCGTTTTCGCCGACAAGGTGCAGATGGGGGTCGCCTGCGTGGCGGCGGGGTTGTCGATTGCCGTCGAGGACGAGAACTCGGCACCGACCTGCCATTGCCACGTCTGGAAGAACTCTCCCGCGAGCTCGAGACGCGCGCGGCGCAGGAAGAAGCCGTCGTTGATGCCGCTGCCGGGTGGCAGCTTGGACCCCCCGGCGGCGAGCTGGTCGATCCAGTCGGCGTGCACGCGCCCCATGATGTAGAGGCGGAACACGTCGTCTGGGCTGTGGATGAGGAAGTTTCCGTTGTGGTACCCAGCCGACCGGTAAGCGTCCGGAGCCGACGGGGCCGCGAGGGCAGCGGGCGACACGTCGGCGAGGGCAGCGGGCGACACGACCGACGGGGTCGTCGTGACCTCGACGGGCGGCTCCGCGGGCGGGGCTTGCTGGGCGAGGGCGGCGGTGGAAACCGTTGCGAAGGCGAATCCACTGACAATGATGGCAGACCGGAACATGGGAAGACCCTTCTGGCCTTCCTCCGGTGCTCCGGTCGGAATCGCCGCTGCGGGATGCTGCTGGGTTGGGGGGAGGAGCCCGCGCGCGTGGTCGCGATGCGGGAGGCCGGACGCCGCCGGCTAGCGAACGAGACGCCTCTTCTCGGTGCGTACGATCTGGACGACGCGCGAATCGTGCACGACGACCTCGATGGAGCCGAAGCGAAGGCCCTTGGCTGCGGCCACGACGGCCTCGGTAACCTCGGAAAGATCGGGCTCGGCGGGCTCTTGGGTGGAGGCAGCAGGAGCGGCGAAACGATCAGACTTGGAAGCAACCGAGCGGAGCATGACGGCAACATGCCTCAGCTTCGTCCCACATGCAAGACACCTCATCCATTATGTTGAACACATTCCTCTGCCTCTGCTTCCGGGCCCCTCGCCCGAAACGAGCCCCTTCAGCCGTAAAAGCCGACCGCGGCGTGGCTCACGATGGATTCCGTCCTCGGCATCGACGGTTTGCTCGTAGTGCAGCACGCGCCCGCGCGCCGCGGACAGGCTCCGCAGCAGCGACCAGATCGGAGCCAGGCCGCACACGCGCCGCTCGTCGAGGTCTCCGGCGACGTGCTCCCAGAAGCCCGACGGGTCGAGCGACACGGCGCGATCGAGCGACTCGCGATCGGTGTGTTCGAGCTCGGCTCGCTTTCCCGCATCGAACGGGTCGGCGTCGCCGAAGCGGGGACCGACGTGCGCAAGGTCGGCCCCGGCGACGAGCACCACGCTGCCTGGCCGCTCCTCCACGAGCGCTCGCACTCCGTCGAGGAAACGCACCACGCGCGCGTCGCGCGCGGGATCTTCGCCGGTTGCCTGCGCGGCGCCCAGACCCGCGAGAATGGGGACGATCCGAAAAGGCCTGTCTCGCAGGATCGCGCGCAGGAAGACGACTTGAAACTCGAGCGAGTGCTCGCGCTTGTGGTCGAACTGATCGGCGTACGGATCGAAGCCGGTGGCGCGCTTGGCCAGCGCGTCGATGCTCGCCTCGTCGGCCTGGACCTCACCGAACGGGGTGTCGAACGCCTTGCGGCAAAGGGCGAACGGCTCGCGCATGGGGGCGTGCGAGGTTCCGAACAGGACGAACGTGTCGGCCTCGGGAGGCAGCGCCGCGGCGAGCGCGCCGTACGCGTGCCCGTAGCCGACCGCACCGCGCCAGGGATCGATATGGGGCGCCACGAGCGCTTGCATCGACCCGTCGCGTTCGACGCCGCCGCCCGGCGAGGCCGAGCCATTGACTTTGCGGAGGCAAGCTTGATTCGATGTAGCGCTCGAGAGCCTCCCGATCTCCGTGATAGGCGCCGCCGGCGTGAGAGGCCGGACGCACGGCCGACTCGGCAAACTCGCGCTCGACGCGCCGACGAGCCTCGCGAAAGGCGCGACCCTCGAGGAACAGACCGCGTTCGAGCTCCTCGGCCAGGCGGATGACTACGTCGACCGGCAGCTCGCCGCCGATCTCCGCGGAGGCCTCGCGGGCTACGTCGGCGCACGTGTGCTTGCCCGTGAAGCGCGACACGACGGGCACGAGTACCGGCGGGATGACGGCGTGCGCCTCGGTGACACCCTGCGTGTCGCGTAAGACCAGTACTTTGCCGTGCTGCTTGTCCGGTACGACGATCGACTCCACCGCGCGCAGCGCGGGGCGGGAGCTCGCATCCATTCCCTATCACTCTAGCCAACCCGCGCCGCCCGTCGCGCGCTCCTTTCTCTGCCGTAGACGCTTTGAGCACCCCAGCCGCATCGGTACGGTTGGCCTGATGGAGCCCTGGTAGATTGACGTCTCGATGAGGCCGCCGCTTCCGCCCCGGTGGAGCCGTTCCCCTGAACGCGCCGCGTTACTCGCGCTTTATGCAGAGGTCGACGCTCTCCTCGCCGGGCAGACATGCGCCTGCTCCGCTGCGGGCGTTGGCGGAGCCGCCGACGCCCCGTGCTGTCACTTCGCGGTCACGGGCCGCGAACCATACCCGACGGCCATCGAGCTCGAGGAAGTGCGCCACGCCGTCCGCGCCGCCCCCGCCGCCGGTGTGCGCAAGCTGCCCCTCGCCGAAAGCGCCCCGGGCCTGCGCCCATGCCCGCTGCTCTCGCCGGAGGGCCGCTGCCGAATCTACGCCTCTCGCCCTTTTGGCTGCCGCACGTTCTTCTGCCGCCAGAAGCTCCCGCGTAAGGCCATTGCGGTCATCGGTCGGCGAATCGCCGACCTGTCTGCGCGCTTTGCTCCGAGAGACCCTGGCCCGCGTCCGTTGATGCGCGCTCTGCGCGCGGACGGCCTCCTGCGAGTCCCGCCGAGAACGGGCCGCGATCCGCGCTGAAGCGCTTGGCCCGGCGCATCGCTCCCGACTAGTCTGCGCCCGCCCCCCCAAATGCGCCTCGCGAGCCTGCTCGGTCCCGATCTGAAGCAGATCCTGAAGGAGGATCCCGACCAGGTACGCGAGCTGCTCGACGAGATCCACGCCGAAGACCTGGCGGACCTGGTCAGCGAGCTCGATGCAGACGAGGCGGCGAAACTCCTCGCCCACATCCCCGCCGAAGACGCAGCGCCCATCTTCGAGCGGCTCGACGAGCACGAGCAGGGAGAGCTCGTCGAGCAGATGCCGGCGCAGTCGGTGGCCGAGATCGCGAGCGAGATGGCCGCGGACGACCGCGCCGACTTGTTCAGCGCCCTTCCGGAAGCCGTCGGCGACCAGCTCTTCAAGGAGCTGCAGAAGGTCGACCCGCAGGCCGCGCAGGAGGTCCGCGACATCGAGAAATGGCCGGACACCTCCGCCGGCCACCTGATGACGACCGACTTCGTCACGGTCTCGCCGCGCATGCGCGTGTCCGAGGCGCTCGACGTCGTGCGCAAGCGGGCCCGCGAGCGGGAGGAGTTCGTCTACGTCGTCTACGTGCTCGATGGCGACAAGCTTGCCGGAGTCGTCAGCCTACGGGAGCTGCTGGCGTCGGACGCGTCGGTCGGCATCGCCGAGGCGATGCGCACGCACATCATCAGCGTGCCGCCGACGATGGATCAGGAGGAAGTCGCGCGCCGCATGGCGAAGTACGACTTGAACGTCATCCCGGTGGTCGCCGAGGAGGGCAAGCTCCTCGGCGTCATCACGATCGACGACATCATCGACGTCCTCGTGCAGGAGCAGACGGAGGACGTCCAGAAGATCGGCGCCGTCGAGCCGCTCGACGTCCCTTACTTTCAGACGAGCTTCCTCACGTTCATCAAGAAGCGGGCCGTCTGGCTCATCATCCTCTTCGTCGAGGAGTTCTTCACGCAGACGGCTCTGCGCTACTACGACCCCGTCATGGAGGCGGTGAAGGGCGCGCTGCTCTACGTGCCTCTTCTCATCTCGGCCGGCGGGAACTCCGGATCCCAATCCTCGACGCTCGTCATTCGGGGCCTGGCGCTCGGCGAGATCAAGTTACGAGACTGGTGGCGCATCCTCATGCGCGAGGCGGCGATGGGCGTCATGCTCGGCTTGATGATCGCGGTCATCGCCATGGTGCGTGTGAGGATGTACCCCGACCAGACGAATCTGTTCGCGCTGACCGTCGGGCTCACCGTGCTCTGCATCATTCTGGCCGGGTGCACGGTCGGGTCGATGCTGCCCCTCGTGCTGAAGCGGTTCGGCGTCGACCCGGCCACCAGCTCGACGCCCTTCATCGCCAGCCTCGTCGACACCCTCGGCGTCATCATCTACGCGCACGTGGCCATGGTCGTCATGCGCGACATCATCCAGGCGCACCTCGCGCAGCCGCCCTGACGCGGCGGCCGGCGAGGGCGACTACCGACTCCCGCGGACCGGGCCTGCCGCCGCGCTGCGCGGGTGAAACACGTGCCGCAGCACGTCGCGCCACGTGACGATCCCGAGCGGCTCGCCGTGCTCGCCGACGACCGGAAGGCACGAGACGCCCGCATCCAGCATGCGCGGCACGGCGTCGTTCAGGTCGTCGGAGACCCTACCCGTGACGGGGGCACGCGTCATCAGCTGGTGAATCCGCCGATCGAGCGTCTGCCCGTCTTGCGGTCGCTCGCACATCTGCCCGATGAACGGGCTCGTGGCACGCAAGATGTCGCGATCGGAAAGGACGCCGACGAGCACGCCCCGATCGAGCACGAGCAGGTGGTGAAACCCGTGCTGCTCCAGCTTGGCGCGCGCGTCGCGGAGCCGCTCGTCCATCGACACGGAGACGAGGCTCCGCGTCATCATCTCTCCTAGTTTCACGAACAAAGGAACGGCCATTCGCCCCTTTCCCTGAAGCGCGCCCCCATGTGCGTACGAGTCGGCGATCCGACTCCAGCGCCGGAACGACGATACGTGGACGAAACGGCAGCGGAACGACGCGTTGCCCCATCCACGCGTACCTCCAGGAGCATGGTCAGCCAGCAACACAACGTGGGAATGTCGCGCGTATGGTTCGCCGAGGACGCCCGCGACGGCGCCTCGGAGCTCTTCGTCGAGACGCCGGATCGGCTCGGAATCCTCTTCGCCGTCGTGACGGCGATCATCGGCGCCCGCGTGCGAATCGTCCGGTCCGAGGCGAACATCGCGAACGGGGTCGCGCACGACTGGTTCCTTCTGGCCGAGCCCAACGGCGGCCCCATCGAGGCTTCCCACCGCGAGCAGGTGCGGGCGCAGGTGCTGGCCGCGATCGACACCTGGCAGCAGCGCGGCGCCGCTTGAGGCGGGCGGAGGCCGGGCCAGCCAACAGCCGCGCGCTTCAACCGGCCCGGAGCTCGTTGCCACATGCCCCACACCGAGCCCCCTCGGGCCGGTCTTCGCCTCGTGCAACGGTTTCTCCGCAGCCGCACGCCCAGCCGATGACGCGCGCCGGGTTGCCGGCGACGACCGCGTGCGCCGGGACATCTCGCACGACGACGGCTCCGGCGCCGACCATGGCGCTTCGCCCGACGCGAACGGGCGCCACGAGCACGGCACCGGCGCCGATGGTCGCGCCGTCCTCGACCACGGTACAATCCCACCTCGGGGCGCGGGGGAACGCCGCCCGAGGGTGGCGCACGTTCGTGAACACAGCCGCGGGGCCGACGAAGACGTCCTCGCCGAGCTCGACCCCGTCCCAGACGGACGTGTGGCCCTGGATGCGGGTCCCGGCGCCCACGACGGCCCCCCCCGCCACGAGAGAAAATGCGCCCACCACCGTATCCGGCCCGAGGCGTGCGCCCTCGAGGACGACGCTCGGCTGGTAAATGCGCGGCGGCGCACCGGTCTTCGCGCGAGTCTTCATGGGGGGACAATATGCTAGGTTGCGGCCGGATTCGAGCCATGCCGCTCACGTACAAACAAGCCGGGGTCGACATCGACGCGGGGGACGAGCTCGTGGAGCGTATCAAGCCGCTCGCAGCCGCGACCCGCATAGCCGAGGTCGTGAGCGACGTGGGCGGCTTCGCGGGCCTCTGCCGGGTGCCGCACGACGTGGAAGAGCCGGTGATGGTCAGCGGCACCGACGGCGTGGGGACGAAGCTCAAGGTGGCGTTCGCGACGGGCGTGCACGACACCATCGGGTTCGACCTCGTCGGCATGTGCGTGAACGACATCGTGACGTGCGGCGCCCGGCCGCTCTTTTTTCTCGACTACTTCGCGACGGGCAAGCTCGACGTGGACGTCGCGGAGAAGGTCGTTGCAGGCATCGCGGCGGCGTGCCGGGAGAGCGGCTGCGCCCTGCTGGGCGGCGAGACGGCCGAGCTGCCGGGGATGTACTCCCCCGGCGAGTACGATCTCGCCGGGTTCGCGGTCGGCGTCGTCTCGCGCAAGAGGCTCATCGACGGAACGCGCGTCGAGGAGGGCGACGTGGCGCTCGCGCTCGCGTCGAGCGGCCTGCACTCGAACGGCTATTCGCTGGCGCGCAAGGCCGTCGACGCAATGGGGTTGTCGTACACGGACCGGCCCGCCGAGCTGGGGGGCAAGAGCGTCGGCGAAGCGCTGCTCGTGCCCACGCGCCTTTACGCGCGCCACGTCCAGGCGATGCTCGCGGCAGGCGTGGACGTCCGCGCGATGAGCCATGTGACGGGCGGCGGCATGCCCGGAAACGTGCCGCGCGTGTTGCCCGAGGGGCTCGGTCTTCGCTGGGAGCGGCCTTGGCCGAGGGCGCCCATCTTCGCGCTCCTGCAGCGCGGCGCGGGCATCAGCGAGCACGAGCTACGCCGCACGTTCAATCTGGGTATCGGCTACGTCTTCGTGGTCGCGGCGGGTGAGGCCGGGCGTGCGAGCGACGCTCTTCGCGCGATGGGCGAATCGCCCATCGCTCTCGGGCACGTGGTGCGCGTGGGCGCCGACCGGCCCTTCGAAGAGCGCGTGGAGTGGCCCACATGATGACGCTAGGCGTGCTCGTATCGGGGGGTGGGACCAACCTGCAGGCCATCCTCGACGCCATCGGCCGGAATGCTCTCGACGCGCGCATCGCCGTCGTCGTGTCCAACGTCGCTGCGGCGGGAGCGCTCGATCGCGCGCGGGCGGCCAAGGTCGAGTCCGTCGTCATCGAGCACCAGCGATACGCCGACCGCCGCGCGTTCGACGCGGCCGTGGTCGAGGCCCTCAAATCCCGCGGCGTCGAGGTGGTCGCGCTCGCAGGTTTCATGCGGCTCGTGACCGAGGTGCTGATTGACGCCTTTCCGATGCGCATCGTCAACGTGCACCCTGCGCTGCTGCCGGCGTTCCCGGGCGTCCACGCGCAGGCACAGGCGCTCGCCTACGGGGCGCGCGTCACCGGGTGCACCGTTCACTTCGTCGACGGCGGGACCGACACGGGCCCCATCATCGCGCAGGCGGTGGTGCCCGTGTGCGAGGGCGACGACGCGGCGACATTGTCCGCCCGCATCCTGGCCAGGGAGCACGAGCTTTTGCCGCGCGTGCTGCAGTGGATCGCCGAGGGTCGGGTCACGGTGGAGGCGGCCGGCGCCGCCGGCGGGCGGGCCCGGGTGCGCGTCGCGGGCGTGCGGGCTGCGTCGCTCGGCCTGACGGAGTAAAGGGCCCTTGGCGAAGCATTACGACGTCGCGATCCTCGGCGCCGGCATCGGCGCGCTGTCCACGGCGGCGCTGCTCGCGCGCAGGTCGTGGCGCGTGCTCGTGCTCGGGCAAAGGTGGCTGCCCGCAACGTATCAGTACGAGGGAGTCACACTGGCGCGCCGGCCCTTCACGTTCCTCGCGAACTCGTCGCCAGCCTGGGGGCGCATCCTGGTCGAGCTCGCGCAGTCGCAGGCGTTCCGCCGGCGTGTGGTCCCCCTCGATCCGATGTTCCAGGTGCTGGCGCCCAAGCTGCGCCTGGAGGTACCGCCGGACATGCAGCTCTTCGCCAAGGAGATTGACCGCATGTTCCCCGAGGTGCGCCGGATAGTCGACGAGCTCTATGCCGAGCTGGCCCTGACGAACGCAGCCGCCGACGCCGCCTTCGAGAAGGACCTCGTATGGCCGCCGGGCAGTTTCTGGGAGCGCCGTGAGACCGGGCGCGTGGCCACGTCGCTGCCGCGGTTCGACGGCGAGCACGCCGCGTCCTTGCTCACGGAGTTCCCGCGCGATCACGACTATCGCGCGATTGTCGACGTGCCCGCCCGCTTCGCGAGCCATGCCGTCGAGCTGCCTGAATTCGCGGTGGCCAGGCTGCACGGCGCATGGACACGTGGCGTTTCGCGACTCGTGAGCGGCGAGGACGAGCTGGTCGACTTTCTCACCGAGCGCGTGCGCGCGCACGGCGGCGAGACCCGCCTCCTGGAGCGCGCAGTTCGCGTCGTGCACCGGCGGGGCCGCGTGACGGGCATCGTGATCGACGGGGACGACACGCCGACGGGGGTCGGCTTCGTGGCGACCGATCACACGACGCGGGCGTTGCTCGACCTGACGAGCGACTTCGACCCCCCGCGGCGCGCGCTCGTCGCGCTGCCTCACCTCTTGCCCGCGGAGTCGCGCTTCGTCGTGTCGATCGTGGTTCGAGACGAGGGTGTGCCTGCGGCGCTGGCGGACGAGTCGTTCCTTTTGCCTTCGTGGCCGCAGCGCGGACTCGAAGAATCGACCCCGCTCGTGCATCTGCAGCGCCGGCGGGAACCCTGCGGAATTCCGGGGGCCACCCTGCTGGTCGCGGAGGCAGCGATTGCGCAGGGCTCCCCGTTGCCGCTCGAGCGGACGCGGGAGGCGGTGCTCGCCGTCATCGAGGCCATGCTGCCCTTCCTCGAGCGACACTACCTCGTCATCGACTCACCGAACGACGGACGGCCGCTATGGGACCTGCGCTCGGGCTCGCGCATCGAGGTCGAGCGCGCCGCGCTGCGCACGAGCGGCGGCTCGCTCGAGGCGGAGCCCATGGCCGCTCGCTGGCGGGTCGACCCGCCCGGCTTTCACGGGCTGGCGGGCGAGCCGATCCGCACACCCGTTTCCGGCGCGTTCGTCGTCGGCCCGAGCGCCTTGCCCGCGCTGGGGCAGGAGGGCGAGCTTCTCGCCGCCTGGAGCGCGGCGCGCATGATCACCCGGACCGACAGGCATCGCGAGCGCATGCGGCGAGACATGTGGAGCAAGGTCGAGCTGGGGTGAACCCGCCTACTTGGGGCACGGTAGCTTGCCCGGCGCGATGCAGAACCCGCCCTGGCAGTGAGCGCCCGCGCCGCCGCAGTCCGCATCCTTCGTGCATTGGAGTCGGCACATGGCGCCGCACGTGCCATAGCCCGCCGGGCATTGCCCCTTCTCGGGCTTCCAGTCGAGAGGCTTGGCCGCCGGCACGGCCGGCGTAGTCCCACCGGCGTCTGCCACGCCGGCGCGCGGCTCGCAGAACTTCGTCTCGGCCCCGGGGGCGCCGTTGTTCGAGAGAACTCCGGACCCGTTGCAGACCTCCCCCTTGGAGCATGCGGCGTCTTTCACGCAGGTGGTGACGCAGGTCTCCTCTCCCGCTTGGACCAGGATGGCGACCTGCCCCCCCGTACAATGCAGCGGGGCGCGCTTGCGTGCAGGCTCGGGCCTCGTCGCAATCGGTGCGACGGATGCTTCGTTCGCGACGAGCGGGGCGGCGGCCCCTGCTTCGACGGCTGCAGCGACCGCGCCGTCGTCGGGTCCGCCGTCCATCGCCCCGACCTTCTTGTGCAGGCACCCCAAGAGAACGCACGCGATCGGCGCTACCGCGAGACATCGCCACCCTCGGACCATGCTTGCCTCCTCGCTCCTCGTGTGGCGGTCTGCCAGGGGAGCGGGCGTGAGCATAGGCGGGTTGCCCGCCCGCGGGCCAGATCTCGCTCAGCGCACCCCGAGAGACGCCAGCCAGCGGGCCACGATCGCGAACCCTTCGTGAAGGAGCGGAAGGGAGGTCGACTCGTTCTTCTGGTGCGCCTGCGCGTTCTCGCCCGGGCCGAAGTTGACGGCAGGAACCGGCGGGTTCAGCTGCGCGAACCGGGCCACGTCGGTCCACGCCTGTTTCGGTTCGACGGCGCGGACGCCCGCCGCGACGAGCGCCTTCACGAGCGGGTGCTCTGCGTTGGGCCTCGCCGCCGGTGAGAGGTCGGTCAGCTCGACGGTGGCGCGGGCCTCGCCCGAGCCGCGCTCCGCGAGACCGCGCACGAACGTGCTCGCTTGCTCCAGGGTGCGGTCGGGCGCGAAGCGGTGGTTGACGTTGAGGACGAAACGGTCCGGGACCACGTTGCGTCCCCGCCCGCCGTCGCGAGCCTGCGTGACGGTGGTCACGCTCCGGTACGTCAGGCCGTCGATGAGGCTCTCCGTGGCGCGCATCGCCCCGAGCTCCGAAAGGAATCCGGCGGCGGAAGTGATGGCGTTCTCCCCTTCCCAGGGCCGGGCGCTGTGGGCCGTGCGCCCGTGAAATGTGACCGTCGCGTGGACCGATCCGACACACCCGAGGTGAAGCTTGTTGTCGGAGGGCTCCAGGCAGACCGCCAGGTCGACGTGCGCGAGCTCGGGATCGCGCTCGAGCACGGGTCCGAGCTCGTTCTCCGCGAAGGGACCCTCTTCGCGGGCGTAGAAGACGAGCGTGAGACTGCAGGCGAGCCGCGGGAGCTCGAGCGTCTCCGCGAGCGCGATCATCACCGCGAGACCGCTCTTCATGTCGCTCGCGCCGGAGCCGAAGCAGCGGTCACCCTCGATGCGCGCGGGACCGTTCTCGGTCCGTACGGTGTCCAGGTGCCCGACGAGGGCCACGTGCGGGCCGCCCGCGACGCGCGTGACCGGGACCACGATGGAATGGGAGTACCGCCGAATGGGGCCGGCGAGCGGGAGCTTGCCGAGGCGCTCCTGGACGGCGTCGCAGAGGGCCTGCTCCTCGCCGATAGGCGAGGGGATCGAGCACAACCAGAGGAGCGTTTCCGATAGCATCCGACGCTCTCAGACGCACACGCCGAAATCGCGCAACGCGGCGTTGAGACTCACCTTCTTGTCCGTGCTTTCCGTGCGCTGCCCGATGATGAGCGCGCAGGGGATGCTCATCTCGCCGGCCGGAAACTTCTTCGGCCGCACGCCGGGGATGACGACGCTCCGAGCGGGCACGTAGCCGCGGTGCTCGACCACGCTCGGCCCGCTCACGTCGAGGATGGCCGTGGACGAAGTGAGGACGACGCCGGCGCCGATCACCGCTTCGCGGCCGATGCGCATTCCCTCGACGACGACGACGCGCGAGCCGATGAAGGCTCCGTCCTCGACGATGACGGGCTGCGCTCCGGGCGGCTCGAGGACGCCGCCGATGCCGACTCCGCCGGCGAGGTGGCAGTCGCGGCCGATCTGGGCGCACGAGCCGACGGTGGCCCACGTGTCGACCATCGTGCCGGCGCCGACGTGGGCGCCGATGTTGACGTACCCGGGCATCAAGATGACGCCGGGCTCGAGGAACGCGCCGTAGCGCGCGACGCCGGGCGGTACGACGCGCACCCCCTCGAGGTCTCGCTTGACCGGGATCTTGTCGTGAAAGACGAGGCCACCGGCCTCGATGTGCTCGACCTTGCGCAGGGCGAAGTAGAGCAGGATGGCCTGCTTGATCCACGCGTGCGTGGTCCAATCGCCGCCTTCGGTCGTGGGGGGCGAGGCGACGCGCAGCTCGCCGCGGTCGAGGGCGGTGATGGTCCCCTCTACGGCGTACTGGTAGTCCGGATCGGTCAGCAGCTTGCGGTCGGTGAAAGCTTTCTCGACGCGCGGGCGGAGGGTCTCTTCGACGTTCATGCGGTCTCTGGCAACCTTCGAACGCCTCCGGTCGCCATGTCAACCCGGGGCGATGGGCAGCGTCAGCGACCCGCGCGTTTGGTCCCACTCGAGCTCGGCGCCGATCTGATCGGCCACGCGCCTCGCGACTTGCGCTGTGGGCGGCACGCAGGGCATCACGCGCATCGCGACGACTGGACGCACCGCGTCGGAGGAGTCTCCCGGGGCGACGACGAAGGTGGCCCGCTCGGGCGTACAGCGGGCCCGCACCACGATGATCGGCGCGCCCTGCGCGTGGACCCACGCCACCAGCAACGCGAGCAGGGGGCCCGCCACATACGGATCGGTCCGGATGACCCCGTCGGGCGTCGGTGCGTCGAAGCGTATGGGCAGCTCGCGACCGCGTCCGCTGCCCCACAAGCGGCCTGTCTCGCGCACGAGCAAATCGACGCTGACCTCGGTTTGCGACGGCGTGGCCGAACGTTCGAGCACCGCCAGCAGGTCGGCAGAGGCCTCGAGCTCCTCCTCCAGAGCGCGCGCACGCTGGGCAAGCTCCTCGCGCCGGTCCGAGGACGACGCGGCGTCGTCGAGCAGCCGGTCGAGCGCCTCGACCCGCTGCGCGCCGTGCTTTCCCACGGCAATGGCGGCTGCGTCGCCGGAGGCGCGTGCCTTTTCGAATGCCTCCCGCAGGACGCCCGCGCCGGCGCGAAGCTCGGGTATGAGGTCGCGAATCGTGCGCGACGGGATCCGCTCGCTCCGCAAGAGCGCTTCGAGGTTGTGCACGGCCGCGAGCGCGTCTCGCGCCGCACCCCACGCGGCCGGCGCTCGGGAGCTCGGGCGCTCGCTAGGACGCGGCGTCCCGGCGAGTGGCTCCACGGGCTCGTCTTTGTGATCGCGGCTCTCCGACGACATGGGGATCCTCGTGGCGCTGAACAGCCTCGCGCGACCGCAATTTCTGCGGGCGCACTCGGCCGACGCGCCTCCCCCGCGTCGTCTATGGATGGATGTCGCGGCACGCTCGGTGCGTTGCGCGCGAAAACGTCCGCAATCAGACCGTGGGCGAGACCTCTGCCCCCGGGAAGAAGTACGCAATCTCACGTCTCGCGTTGTCGGCCGAGTCGGAGCCATGCGTCGCGTTCTCTCCCACATTGGAGCCGAACAGCTTGCGAATGGTCCCCTCTGCTGCCTTGGCCGGATCGGTGGCGCCCATCAGATCGCGCCACGAGACGACGGCATTCTCGCGTTCGAGCACGGCGATGACGACAGGCGAGCGCGTCATGAACTGCACGAGCTCCCCGAAGAAGGGCCGCTGGCGGTGAACTTCGTAGAATCCCTCGGCCACGGGACGAGCCAGGTGCGCCATGCGAAGCGCGAGGATGCGGAACCCGCCTTCCTCGATGCGATGCAAGATCGCGCCGACTTTGCGCTTCTCGACGGCGTCGGGCTTGATGATGCAGAGCGTGCGTTCCATGGTCATGGTTGGGCCCCTCGCCGCCGGCAGCGGCGGCCAGTCTCCAGTGACGAAGTAAGCGCGCGGACTCTTACGGGAAAACCGACACGCGCGCAACTGTCTCGCGATGCGCGCCGCTTTTCGCGGGGCGCGTGGCGGTCATCGCATCATCGCGGCGAGCGTCGTCGCCATGTCGCTCGGGGTCGGCGCGATGCTCGCCCCGGCGGCCTCGAGCGCGCGCATCTTCTCCGCAGCCGTTCCCTTGCCGCCCGCGATGATGGCACCCGCGTGCCCCATGCGCTTGCCGGGAGGGGCTGTCGTTCCGGCGATGAACGCCGCCACGGGCTTGTTCATCTTCTCCTGGATGAAGCGTCGCCGCGCGCTCCTCGGCGCCGCCGCCGATCTCTCCGATGAGGATGACGCCGTGGGTGTCCGGATCGGCCTGGAAGAGCTCGAGCACGTCGACGAAGTCCATGCCGCCGACAGGGTCACCGCCGATTCCGACGCACGTCGACTGCCCGATTCCGATGGCGGTGAGCTGCCCGACGGCCTCGTAGGTGAGCGTGCCCGATCGCGACACGACGCCGACGTGACCGGCCTTGTGAATGTGGCCCGGCATGATGCCAATCTTGCAGGCGCCGGGCGTGATGATGCCCGGGCAGTTCGGGCCGATGAGGCGGGTCTTGCCTCGCAGGCCCTCGAGCACGCGGCGGACCTTGAGCATGTCGACGACGGGAATGCCCTCGGTGATGCACACGACGAGCGCGAGGCCTGCGTCGAATGCCTCGAGGATTGCGTCGGCCGCGCCCGGGCGGCGGCACGAAGATGCAGGTCGCGTTGGCGCCGGTCGCTTTCACGGCCTGAGCGACGGTGTCGAAGACGGGCACCGCAACCTTGCCTGCGCCGTTGGCGGCCGCCGACTCGAACTTCTCGCCGCCGCGGCCAGGCGTCACGCCCGCCACGACCTGCGTGCCGTACTCGATCATCTGCTTCGCGTGAAACCCACCCGCGCTCCCGGTGATCCCTTGGACCAGGAGGCGCGTGTCCTTGCCTACGAGGACGCTCACTTGGCACCTCCCTTCTCGCGAACCGCGTTGACGACCTTCTGCGCGCCGTCGGCCATGCTCGACGCCGCCTGAATCGCGAGCCCGCTCTCGGCGAGGATCTTGCGCCCCAGCTCGACGTTCGTGCCCTCGAGGCGGACGACCAGCGGAACCTTGAGCCCCAGCTCCCGCGCCGCGGCGACGACGCCGTTGGCGATGACGTCGCACTTCATGATCCCGCCGAAGATGTTCACGAAGATCGCCCGCACCTTCGGGCTCTTGAGGATCATCGTGAACGCCTTGGTCACCTGCTCCTGGTTGGCCCCGCCGCCGACGTCGAGGAAGTTGGCCGGGGCGACGCCGTGGCCGGCGCCGAAGTGCTTGATGATGTCCATCGTGGCCATCGCGAGGCCCGCGCCGTTCACGAGGCAGCCGACGTTGCCGTCGAGCGATACGTAGTTCAGCCCGGCCGCCTTCGCCTCGAGCTCGACGGGGTCTTCCTCGTCCTTGTCCTCGAGCTCGCGCCACTCGGGATGGCGGAACTCGGCGTTGTCGTCCAGGTTGATCTTCCCGTCGAGCGCGACGATGTCGTTCTGCTTGGTGACGACCAGAGGATTGATCTCGCAGAGCGAGCAGTCTTCGCGGGTGACGACCTCGTAGAGGGCAGCCAGCAGCTTGACGAACTTGGGGAGCGTCTCCTTCGAGCCGACGCCCAGGGCGAACGCGAGCTGGCGCGCCTGGTAGGACGCGAGCCCGACGGCCGGATCCACGTGAACGGTGACGATCTTCTCGGGTGTCTCCGCGGCGACCTTCTCGATCTCCACGCCGCCCTCGGTCGACGCCATGAACGCGACGCGCCGGCGATCGCGATCGATCACGGCGCCCAGGTAGAGCTCACGGGCGATCTCGAGCCCCTGCTCGACGTACAAGCGCCGGACCTTTTGCCCCTCGGGGCCGGTCTGGTGGGTCACGAGCTGCATCCCGAGGATCTTCTGCGCGAGCTGGCGCGCTTCCGCCGCGCCGGATTTCGCCACCTTCACGCCCCCGCCCTTGCCGCGGCCCCCGGCGTGGATCTGCGCCTTCACGACGACGACCGGGCTGCCCGTCTCCTGAGCGAGCTTCTTCGCGGCGGCTTCCGCGTCGTCCACGCTGAAGGCGGCGTGGCCGCGCGGGATGGGCAGACCGTAGCGGGCGAACATCTGCTTCGCCTGGTACTCGTGGATCTTCATGCGGGCGCAAAGCTAGCACATGCGCTCACTGCCGCGCCGCCCCCCGCAGGCTCGCGCCGGCACGCGTAGGCTCGCGCCGGCGCCGGCCCCGATCACCTCCGCCGTTCGATGGGCCGCGCGCCGGTCTTTCTCGCAAACCAGGTGCTGGCGACGTGGCGCGGCAGAGCGGAAGCGTAAAGAACGTCGCGAAGGGCGTTGGTCTCCCAGGTGACGGCGGAGTGCCACAAGCCGGTTCGTACGAATACGGCCTCGGAGTGGGAGAGGTCGTGTCGAGAGAGCTCGCCCTCCTCTAGCTCCTGCGCGACCAGCACGCCCGCGCGTTCGAGCTCCGCCCGAAGCAGCGCGCTCGAGGCTTCCGTCGTGCCGCCCTCGGTGAAGTAGCTCACGAGCTTGTGCCGGCGGTGCAGCGGCTCGCCGCGGCGCGCGATGACCCAGTCGCGGAACGCGTCCACCTCCGCATAGAGCGCATCGAACAAATACGTCTCGCGAACGTCCACGCCGCCTACGCGCAGGCAAGACGAGGCAGCGTGATAGCCGCCGGAGTGCGCCGACAGGCACACCGTGCCGAGGGGCGCGTCGCGGGGAACGCGGTCTCGCCGAGGGTGACTCCGCCTGCGATGCGCCGCGGCGGCAACGGCCTCGCCGATCAGGCGGGCGAGCGCGCCGGGCGTTTCGAGCTTGCCGCACGAGGAGTCGGCCGCCAAGGTCGCGAGCTGAGGCACGATGAGCAGCGCGTTCTGTTTGCTGTCCGCGAGCTGCTCGCGCAGCTCGTGCGTGGCGAGCGCGCGATCGGCCGTGGTGTTGTGCCCGTGGAAATGGACGAGCGTCGCGACGCCCTCGTCGTCCTCGCGGAAGCGGTAATGCGCCGGGACGAAGACGATGACCGTGTCGTCGCGGTAGGGGGCCCCGAACGAGGGGAACGGCGCGTGCTCCAGCCCGAGCCAGAGCGTCGTCCCGCGTGCATCGCGGGCGATGCTCTTCAATCGGCCGGAGGACTGCGCGAGGGCCGGCCGAGCTCGGACCAGCGACCCGAAAGACGTCGCGGCGAGGGCCGCGAGGAAGCTGCGGCGGTGCATCGCCTCGGGGATGCTCGCGCCGCTCGGGGAAGGAGGCCAACTTTTCAGCGCGTCGACACGAACGAGGCCGCCCGACTCGGGAACTCGCGTGCGACGCTCTCGGGCCAGCGTCACGAGTGCGGCGCCCGCCGCCCCCGAAGGTCAGGGCCGGCGACCCCCAGCACGTACGCGCCGGCCTTCGCCACGGCGCCGCTCGGGACTGCTCACGAGCGCGACGGTCCCCGCGGCGAACAACGCCGCGACGCCGATGAGCGACCCAGCCGAGGCCGCGGATCGGAACCCTGTGACGCTCGATCGCGTCGACGTTCGAAGCGGGCGTCGTCATCCATATCTCGAAGGGCCCGTGACCGGGAGGGCGCTCGCCGCCGTGATCCTCGTAGCGGGCGTACGCATGCCGCATCGACGAGCTTGTTCCCGTCCCAGTACAGCTCCTCGGCACGGGGACGTCTGCGCGTCGGCCGCGATGGTGCCGTCCGCATCGACGAGCGTCTCCTCGGTCCCCGCGACCGGCTCGAGATTGGCGTCCAGGAGCCGCCCGGGAGCTCGCCGCGGGCCGGGACGTCGACGACGACGCCCCCATCCTCACGGCGCTCTGCGGTGAGCTCGGACGTGAGGTTCACCGAGGCGGGGCCGGAGCCCTCGGGGAGCTCCGAGTCGTCGTCGCACATGGACGGCAACCCGATTCGCGTCGCGGACGTGCACCGCGGCCCACGCGTGGCAGCCCACGACGGCAAGATCGAGAGGACTGCCACCGCGGCGTTGAGGCGGATACGCATGGTCGCTGCGCCAAGCAACCGGCGTACCGGTTGAAATTGCGCCTTCCTGGCCTGCGGCCGGGACGGCGCGCTCGCCCGCCTGCCCCAGCGCACCCCGACGGGACGGCAACAGCGGGACACCGCGGCCTGTCACCCTCGCCGCGCCGCCCGCCGATCAGCCCTTCTTGCAGATGTCGACGACCGCCTGGACGCTCTTCGCGCTCTTGGCGAGCATCGCCTTCTCTTCCTCGGTGAGCGAGATCTCGATGATCTTCTCGATGCCCTTGCCGCCGATGACGCAGGGCACGCCCATGAACAGGTCCTTGTACCCGTACTCGCCCTCGAGGTACGCGGCGCACGCGAGCAGGCGCTTCTCGTCGCGCAGGTACGCCTTCGCCATCGCGACGGCGCTCGACGCCGGCGCGTAGTAGGCGCTCGTGCCCATCAGGTTCACGATCTCGCCGCCGCCCTTGCGCGTGCGCTCGACGATCTTGTCGAGCTTGTCTTTGGCGATGAGCGTCGACGCCGGGACGCCGTTGATGGTCGTCATCGACAGGACGGGGACCATGTCGTCGCCGTGGCCGCCGAGCACCATCGCGCGCACGTCCTTGACGCTGACGCCGGCTTCGCGCGCGAGGAAGAGCTGGAAGCGAGCGCTGTCGAGCACGCCCGCCATCCCGATGACCAGGTTCTTCGGGCGCGCCGACGACGCGCTTGTACTCGTAGACCATCGCGTCGAGCGGGTTGCTGATGACGATGACGAACGCGTTGGGGCAGCACCTTCTTCGCGTTGTTGGCGACGTCGCGGATGATGGGCAGGTTCGTCGCGACGAGGTCGTCGCGCGACTGGCCGGGCTTGCGGGGGATGCCCGCGGTGATGATGAGGACGTCGGCGCCCTCGAGGTCGGCCCAGTTGGACGTGCCGCGGATGTTCGAGTCGTAGCCGAGGACGGCGCCGTTCTGCTCGAGGTCGAGCGCCTTGCCCTTCGCGAAGTTCTCCTTGCGGGATGTCGAAGAGCAAGACGTCGCCGAGCTCCTCGTTCGCGCAGAGGCGAGCGAGCTCGCCGCCGATGTTGCCGGCTCCGATGAGACCGATCTTCTTGCGGGTGGGCATGGGGCTAACTGCCAGTATCGTTTCGGCCGCTCGGTCGCTCTGCGCCGGCACGCCTGCTCGCACGCTCTCAGCACGCGCGAGCGGCCGGGGTCAACCATGTGGCTGATGATGTTGTCGCCGAACTCGCGAGCACTTCACCTCGGTCGCGCCCTCCATCAGGCGCGCGAAGTCGTAGGTCACGCGCTTGCTGCGCGATCGCGCCGTCCATGCCCTTGATGACGAGGTCGGCCGCCTCGTTCCAGCCCATGTGGCGGAGCATCATCTCGCCGCGAGAGGATGACCGAGCCGGGGTTCACCTTGTCGAGGTCGGCGTACTTCGGCGCGGTGCCGTGGGTCGCCTCGAAGATGGCGTGGCCCGTGACGTAGTTGATGTTGCCGCCGGGCGCGATGCCGATGCCGCCGACCTGCGCGGCGAGCGCGTCGCGACAGGTAGTCGCCGTTCAGGTTCAGCGTCGCGATGACGTCGAACTCCTTCGGCGCGCGTCAGCACCTGCTGGAGCGTGATGTCGGCGATGGCGTCCTTGATCGAGGATCTTGCCCGTCGCGAGCTCGGCCTTCTGCTCGGCGTTGGCGGCGTCCTCGCCCTTGGCGGCCTTGGTCTTCTCCCACTGGTCCCAGGTGTAGACCTTGTCGCCGAACTCGCGCTCGGCCAGCGCGTAGCCCCAGTCGCGTGAAGGCGCCCTCGGTGAACTTCATGATGTTGCCCTTGTGCACGATCGTCACGCTCTTGCGCTTGCTCGTCGATGGCGTACTCGATCGCCGCGCGCACGAGGCGCTCGGTGCCCTCGCGGCTGACCGGCTTGATGCCGATGCCCGCGCGTGCTCGGGGAAGCGGATCTTCTTGAAGTCCTTCGGGAACTCCTTCTCGAGGAACGCGAGGATCTTCGTCGCCGCTTCGGTGCTCCGCCTCGAACTCGATGCCGGCGTAGATGTCCTCCGTGTTCTCGCGGAAGATCACCATGTCGACGTCTTGCGGGCGCTTGACCGGGCGAGGGCACGCCCTTGAACCAGCGGACGGGCCGCAGGCAGACGTAGAGGTCGAGCATCTGGCGGAGCGCCACGTTGAGCGAGCGGATGCCGCCGCCGATCGGCGTCGTCAGCGGGCCCTTGATGCCGACGAGGTAGTGCCGGAACGCCTCGACCGTCTCGTCGGGCAGCCAGTTGTTGAACTGGTTGAACGCCTTCTCGCCCGCGTAGACCTCGAACCAGGCGATCTTGCGCTTGCCGCCGTAGGCCTTCTCCACGGCCGCGTCGAGGACGCGCACGCTGGCGCGCCAGATGTCGCGCCCGGTGCCGTCGCCTTCGATGAACGGCAGGATGGGGTTGTCGGGGACGACGAGTTGCTGGCCGGCTCCCATCGTGATGGGGCGGCCGTTCGCGGGGGGCGTGAAGGGCTTGCTCATGGTCGTGCCCGGCGGAGTAACACGCCGTAGCGACGAGCGACAACGGGCAGGCGGCGTTGACGCGTTGAATCACGAGGACAACGCAAGCGTTGCGCCCCGGCGCATGTAGGTGTGCGCCCCGGCGGGACGGCGCAGAGGTCGGCGGTCGCCGGTCTCGGCCTAGTCGCTCCAGATCTCGACCGCGAACTTGCCCCCGCCGCTGCCCGCCGCGACGTTGACCTTCACGTCGTCGGCCTGCGTGAAGCACAGCTCGCCGTCTTCGAGGACCACGGCGTCGGGGCTGTCGCTTCCGTCTTCCCCGGCGGACTTGCCGGCGGAGTCGATGACCGCGATGTCGAGATCTTTCAGCGAGTCTTCCGACAGACCGTAGATGCGGTAGCAGTGGTTGGCCTCGACGTGCAGCGGGATGCTCTGCGCGGGGTCGAGGTTCTGCCGGCTTCCCTGCACGGTCTGCCCCACCTGATGCATCTTCATCAACGTGGCGCAGCCCTTGGCCATTGCCGTCACGCCGGCGACCAGGTCGGCGCCGGTCTGCACGTCGTTGTGGCACTTGGCGAAGGAGGCGTCGCTCTTCCAGGTCACCTTGTCGGAGTCGGGCTTCGTCGGGAGCGCGGGGGCCGAGGCCGGCGTGGCCGCCTTGGGCGTCGTCGGCGGTGTCGCGTCGGCGGCGCCACCGCCGCATCCGAGCAGTCCAAGCCCAGGAACGAGCGCGAGGGCCGCGAGGGCCGCGAACGAGGAAGCAATCGAGTGTGACTTCGCCATGGCGCAGGAGACTACGACAGTCCCCTGCGAGAGGGAACCCGGCGATTCGGCTTTGGAGTCAGGGCGCGTTTTCGGAGTGGCCGCGAGGCGGACGGGCGCTCGAGAACGAGAACGAGCACGTGCTCGTTCTCGTTCTCGTTCTCGCGCCGGGATTCGACCTTCGAACTCACGCCCTAGGGCTTGTCCCCCGCCTTCGGCGAGTCGTCGGAGCCGGCCTTCTCTCCGCTGCTTGACCCGCTGCCGAGCTCCGAGCCCAGGCACTTCCAGAACCCGTCTCGGTAGTCCGGACCGCCCGTGATGCGCGGCTTCGTCTCGGCGGGATAGATGTAGACGTCGGTCTGCTCCTTGGCCTTGAACGCCGTGACCACGTTCGCCCCGCCGGAGACCCCGCCGACGGGGTCCACCTTCCACCCGGAGTTCACGAGGCACGTTCTCGCGGCTTGCTCGACCGCCGGGGTATCGGATGCCGCGAGCTTCTCGCGAAGGGGACTTTGCAGCGCCGGGGTCGAGGCGCAGGCGGCGAAGACGAAGGCGCAGAGGGACGGGGTGAGAAAGCGGACCATGGGCCCGATGGTATCGCACCTCGGCTCGGTGGCGACGTGCCCGTTCGCCCGGGCGCGGTGGTACGCTCTCTCGCGTGCGAAACCTCCTGTCCTGCTTGGTCGCCGCCGCGCGTGACCGTCACGGTCGCTGGGTGCGTTCCGCAGCGGCAATACGACGCGGCGTTGAAGGACGCGAACGACGCGAAGTCGGCCGCGGGCGACAAGCAGAAGAAGCTCGACGCCGACCAGGCGCAGCTCGCTCAGCTCGAGAAGGATCTCGCGGCGTGCACGGGAAAGCCCGTCCCGCCGGATCGGTCCGCGGAGCTGTCTGCGCAGCTCGATGACCTGCGCAAGCAGAAGGCCGCGGCGGAGGCCCGGGCGGCCCTCTTCAACGAGTTCGTCGCCAAGTTCAAGAAGATGATCGACGCCGGCAAGGTGCGTATCGGGGTGAGGCGCGGTCGCATCGTCCTTTCGCTCCACAACGACGTGCTGTTCGACGAAGGCAAGACCGACCTCAAGCCCGAGGGAAGACAGGCGCTCACCGAGATCGGGCAGACGCTTCGTACGGTCCAGGCGCGGCTCTTTCAGGTCGCCGGGCACACGGACAACCTGCCCTTCAAGAACAAGGGGGAGTTCGCCTCGAACTGGGAGCTCTCGACCGCTCGCGCGGTCGTGGTGGTGAAGTTCCTCGCGCAGCAAGGGCGTGAACCCTGCCGTGCTGAGCGCCGCCGGGTACGGCGAGTTCGACCCCGTCGCGTCGAACGGAGACACGGCGAGTCGCTCGAAGAACCGGCGCATCGAGATCTCGCTCGTGCCCAACATCGAGGAGCTCATCTCGATTCCAGAGCTCAAGGCGGAGACGACGCCCGGCCCCTCGGCCTCGCCTGCGGCGAGCGCCGCCGCTCCGGCGCAGAAGCCCTGAGGGGGCGCCTACTTTCGGGCGAGTGCGCGCTTGCGCTTGGAGCTCTTCGCGGGCCCCCGGCCCGCCTCGGGCGGGCGCTCCTTGCCGTGGTGGATCATCTCCCAGACGCTCGAGAGGCCGAACGACCGACCGCGCCTGTTGACGATGCCCATGCCGCCGAGGCGCTGGACGATGTCGCGCATCGGAACGCGTTGCGCGAAGTACATGTGGCGGACGACGGCGAGGACACGCTGCTCGTCGCCATTCATGACGAGCTTCGACCGGTCGCGCGAGAGGCGCCAACCGTACGGTGTCTCGCCATAAAGAACTTCGGGGGAGGAGTTGGAGAGTGTTGCGCGACGCATTTCGGCCCGAAACCGACTTTTGTTCTGAACGGTCGGCAACCCCCTAAGGCGGAAATGCCAGCAACGCCAGGGCGGCATGCAACTGAACGCGCGGAGCCCTAGTCTCGTGCAGTCCGCTCCCTCGCCCAGTCGGGGCTCGGGCGTGCGGACTAGTCTCGTGCAGTCCGCTCCCTCGCCCAGTCGGGGCTCGGGCGTGCGGACTAGTCCACGCCCTTGCCCATCGCGTGGTACCCCTTGTCGACGTGGATCACGCAGCCGGTGAGCCCAGCTCCCGAGCGGTGAGCAGAGAAACGCCGCGGTATTGCCCACTTCGGCCGCGGCCAGCGCCTCGGGCAGCGGCGAGTTCGCGCGGACGTAGTCGACCATCTTCTCGATGAAGGGCTTGCCCTTGGCCCCCGCTGCTCCCGCCTCGGCCTCGGCCGGGGCCTCCCTCCCGATGGCGCTGGCGGCTCGGGAAGCCGAGCGGTCCCGCGCTGATGCAGTTGACGCGATGACCCCAGCGGCGGCCCGCCTCCCAGGCGAGCACCCGCGTGTCGCTCTCGAGCGCCGCCTTCGCGCTCGACATTCCGCCTCCGTAGCCGGGGATGACGCGCTCGCTCGCGAGGTACGTCAGGCTCACGAAAGCGCCGCCGGGACGGGTCATCGGGCCGAGGCGCTGCACCATCGAGACCATCGAGTACGCGCTGACACCGACAGCGCCCAGGTATCCGCGGCGGCTCGTCGCGAGCAGATCGCGGTTCACCTCGGGGCCGTTCGCGAGCGAATGCACGACGACGTCGAGGCAGGTCTCGCCGAAGTCGGCGCGGAGCCGCTCCGCGAGCCCCTGGATGGTGAAGTCCCCGTGCTCCTTGTAGCGCTTGTTTTCGCGCACGTCGGCGGGCACCCCGTCCATCGAGTCGTAGTCGGCGTCGAGCGGCATAGATGCGCTCGAACTCGAGCTTTCGCCCGCCGGACATGCCGAGCGACCCCTCGAGCTTGCCGCGACGGAGCAGGGTCTGGAAGATGCCGAGCGCCGGCGGCCACGTGCCGACGCAGACGCTCGCCCCCGCCTCGGCCAGGGCCTTGGCGATGGCGAAGCCGAAGCCCGCGTCGTCGGCGACGCCGGCGACGAGAGCGCGTTTGCCCGAGAGATCGATCGGTGAGCATGGGCCCCGCATCGCAATGGGAGCGGCCCTCCGAGTCAAGCGATCTTGCGCATAACGGCAGCGAAAAAGCCGTCCATACCGTCCGGGCTGCCGCCCTCGGGCGCCGTTTGCCACGTGCTCAGGTACCGCCCGTCGGGGCCGGCGACCCTTTCGGTTCGCGCGCGGCCCAGGACATCGCGCACGGTCACGAGCCGGAAAGCGGCGTTCTCGGCGAGGAAGGACTCGACGATCCGCTCGCCCTCGACGGGAAGAAACGAACAGACCGCGTAGACGAGGCGCCCCGCGGGCGCGACCAGCGGCGCCGCGGCACGCAGAAGCGCCGCCTGCGACGCGAGCAGGTGGGGAACGTCGTCGGGGCGAAGCCTCCAGCGGGCCTCCGGGTTGCGGCGCATGGCGCCCAGGCCGGTGCACGGTGCGTCGACCAGTACCCGGGCGACGCCTGCGGTCAGGGTTTCCGGGCTGCCCGCCTGGAGCAGGTCGACCGCGGTCGTCTGCACGTTGTCGGCCCCCGCACGCCTCGCGCGTCTTCGCAGCTCGGCGAGCTTCTCGTCGGAGGAGTCGAGCGCGAAGACCCGGCCCTTGCCGCCGAGGAGCGCCGCGAGCGCGAGTGTCTTGCCCCCGGCCCCGGCGCAGCAATCGACGACGGCGGAGCGCGGCGGCGGGCTCACGAGCTCGGCGACCAGCTGCGAGGCTTCGTCTTGCAGCTCGAATTCGCCCCGCGCAAACGCCTGGGTGCGGAACGGCGACCTGCGGCCTTCGAGGATCAGCCCCTGGGCCGCCCAGCGCGTGGGGTGCGCCACAACGCCCTCCTCGGCGAGCGCCGCCTGGCACGCCTCGCGCGTCGTCTTCCGCGTGTTGACGCGGAGAGTGCGAGCCGGCGCCTCGTTCATGCGCGCCAGCATCGCCGGGTCGCCGACCAGCTCGACCAGCCAGTCCGGCATCGAGAAGGTCACGCCCAGGCGCTCGGTCGGGTTCTCGAGTCGCGCGATGCGCTCCGCAGCGTCCAGCTGCCCGCGCGACAGCGCGAAGAGCGACTCGAAGCGCGCGTCCGCGTCGTCGCTCCCGCTGACGAACGCGAGCAGCCTGTCGTACTTGACCAGCCCATGCACCGCCGCCGCGACGACCGCTCGCTGCTCTTCGGGCACGCCGCGCAGAGTCCCCTCGAGAACGTCGCTCAGAAAGGGCCAGCGGCGCGAGCGCTCTTCTTCGTACGCGCGCACGATGAGCGGCTTTGCGCCGAGCGCCTCCTCGTACGAGCACTGGACGGACACCGCTCCGTTCCGGTCGCTCCCATCGGGCATGCGGCCGCTCATCGCCCCGCGCGAGCCGCGGAGCGGCGCTCGTACGGCACGAGGCACTTGGGCCCATGGCCGATGAGGTCCGCCCGGCCGGCCTTGCGCAGCGCCTCGCGCGCGAGCGGGTGCTGCTCGGGATCCCACCAGTAGAGAAGCGCCTTCATCATGCTTCTTCTCGCGCAGATCGCGCACGACCGGCGACGGGCTTCATCGTCAGCGGGTCGATGCCCGTGTAGAACATCGCGGTGGCGATCGCCATCGGCGTCGGGATGAAGTCCTGCACCTGGCGCGGGCGAAGGTTCTTCTCCTTGAGCCAGAGCGCGAGCGCGATCGTGTCCTTGATCGTCGAGCCCGGGTGCCCGCGTGATGAAGTAGGGCACGAGGTACTGCTCCTTGCCCGCTTGCTCGCTCGCCTGGCAGAACGCCTGCGCGAAGCGCTCGTAGTGCTCGATGGGCGGCTTCTTCATCTTGTCGAGCACGTCCGGGATCGGTGTGCTCGGGGGCGACGCTCAGCTGCCCGCCCGTGTGATGGCGCGCGAGCTCGCGGATGAACTCGGGGCTCGCGCCGGCGAGGTCGTAGCGCACGCCGCTCGCCACGTAGACGCGCTTGATGCCCGGCTCCTTGCGCACCTGCCGCAGGAGCTCGATGAGCGGCCCGTGATCGGTCACGAGGTTCTCGCAGATGCCCGGGTGGACGCACGAGAGGCGCCGGCACGCGCTCTCGGTGCGCTCGTCCTTGCAGCGCATCTTGTACATGTTCGCGGTCGGGCCGCCGACGTCGGTGATCGTCGCCGCGGAACCCCTCCATGCGCGAGAGCGCGCGCACCTCGCGCAGCACGCTGTCGGCGCTGCGGCTCTGGATGATGCGCCCCTCGTGCTCGGTGATGCTGCAGAACGTGCAGCCGCCGAAGCACCCGCGCATCGTGACGATCGAGTGCTTGACCGTCTCGAACGCGGGGATGCGCTCGTCGCCGTAGCTCGGGTGCGGGCGCCGCACGAACGGCAGATCGTAGAGCCCGTCCATCTCGCGCCTCGTCGAGCGGCAGCGCCGGCGGGTTGAAGTAGACGGCCTCGTCGCCGTGCGGCTGGAGGAGCGGGCGCGCGTTGTGCGCGTTCGTCTCGTACTGGAGCGTCCGCGACATGCTGCGCGAACGCCGACCTTGTCGCGCGCGACCTCCTCGTACGAGGGCAGCACCACGACTTCGCCGTCGGTCACGTACCGGCTCGCGTCCGCGGCGAGTCTGCCCAGCGCGCGGCCGGTTCTTGCGCACGTGCGCCGTGCCGCGCATGTCGCGTAGCTGCATCGACGCGCTCGCCCGCGTCCAGGCGCCGCGCGATCTCCCACGCGGCGCGCTCGCCCATTCCGAAGACGAGCAGGTCGGCCTTGCTGTCGAGCAGGATCGAGCGGCGCACCGAGTCGCTCCAGTAGTCGTAGTGCGCGATCCGCCGCAGCGACGCTTCGATGCCGCCGAGCACGATCGGCATGCCCGGAAACGCCTGCCGGCAGAGGTTCGCGTAGACGATCGTCGCGCGGTTGGGCCGCGTGTTCGGCCGCCCGCCGGGCGAGTACTGGTCCTCGGAGCGCACCTTCTTCTGCGCCGTGAGCTTGTTGAGCATCGAGTCGAGGTTGCCGGCGCTGACGCCGACGAAGAGGCGCGGCCTGCCCATGCGCGCCACGTCGTCGCGTGCCCGTCCAGCGCGGCTGGGCGACGACGCCGACGCGGTAAGCCGCGCCCCTCGAGGAAGCGGGCGACGAGCACCGGCCCGAACGCAGGGTGGTCGACGTAGGCGTCGCCGGTCACGATGAGGATGTCGAGCTCGTCCCAGCCGCGCGCGCGCATCTCCTCGCGCGACGTTGGAAGGAACGTCTCGGGCGCCCTTCCGCGCCGCCGCGGGCGCTACCGAGGCGTCGGCCGCGAGACGAGCTGCGCAGAGCGACGAGCGACATGACCGTGGACTCGTGGTAACACGGCATCGTCCGATGGGCCGCCTGCATGCGCTTTTCATCCTGGCCTGGGCGCTCATCCGGTCGCTCCTGGCGCCGCTCCTCGGAACACGGCGGGGCCCGGCCGACTTTCGACGGAGCTACGCCGCCGACCGCCTGCCCGCGGTCTCGCCCGAGGAGCGGCGGACCTTGCCCATGCTCTGCGGTTGCGTGGCTTGCGGCTTGTGCGACGTCGGTGAAGGCGCGCGCATGGCGCGGTCGGGGGGCGTCTACGCGGGCGTGATCGACCTGATGCTCGCAAGCTCCCGCAACATTCCGGATTTCGACGCGGCCGTTCGGTCGTTCGACGCCGTGGGCGACGCCCGACTCGAGGAGCTCGAGGCGCGGTGCCCGACCCGCGTCCCGATGCGCAAGGTGGCCGAGTTCGTCCGCGCGAAGGCCGCCGAAGTCGCGGGGCCGCGGGAAACAGTCGACCAACCGTAACAGCGCAGGCCCGCGCGGCGCGTGTTACGCCTGCCGCGGTTACGCTGTTACGCGCGCGCGCCTCGTGTGAGGCCTGCGAATACGCGCGAATTTCGCGGATGTCGCGTGGCACGGCGGGTGCTCAGTGGGGCGGCGGAAGCCATGAGCACACCCACGATCGACGCCTCGCGCGAGGGCCAGCTTCTACGCGGCCTCCTCGAGAGCGACCCCAAAGCCTGGCGCGAGTTTCGTCGTCGCCACGATCGCCTCGCCTGGCGATGCATCACGCGAGTGACGAACCGCTTCGCCGCCGTGTCCCGGGAGGACGTGCGCGAGATCCACGCGATATGGCTCCTCACACTTCTCGCCAAGGACATGGCCAAGCTGCGCGCCTTCGATCGATCGCGCGGGAGCCGGCTCTCGAGCTACGTGAGCATGCTCGCGATTCACTGCGCCTACGATTGGCTTCGCACCGCGCGCCGCGAACCGCCGCGGGCGAACCTGGGCGAGGCGCATCACGTGCCGAGCGAGTCGCTCGATCCGTTCGAGGCGGTGGCCCAACGGCAGGAGGCCGTGCTGACGCGCCGCGCGCTCGCTGGCTTCAGCGAGCGCGATCGCGCGTTCGCGACGCTCTACTTCGGCGAGGGACTGCACCCGCGGGAGATTGCGCGCTCGATGAACATCAGCGTCAAGACCGTGTACTCGAAAAAACACAAGATCATGGCCAAGCTCGAAGCCGTCATGGCGCACATCAATGGGAGCGGCGTCGCGGCGTGACGCGCTCCGGGTTCCGTAGTACAGCGCCACGAAACATGCGCTTCCTCGCAGCGAGCCTCCTCGCCCTCGCCGGCTGCTCGACGCTCGAGCCCGACCCCGCCGCGCCGTACACGCCCAACCCTCTCGGGAGCGGCCTTCGCATCGCCGACGTGCAGAACCCGAAGTCCCCGGCCCACGCGCCCAACACGAACGTCGACCTCACCAGCCTGAACGTCCTCTGGGTCGACACCTTCGACGAGACGCAGGACGGCAAGAGCATGGGTACCGTGTTCGTCCAGGACTTCGGCTCGACCGCGCCCTATTTGGCCATCAGCGTCTTCCAGCCGAGCTTCGTCCCGAGCGACCTTCGCCCCCTTCCGGGCGACATCCTCGATTTCGTCGGCCCCTACCAGGAGGTGACGAACATCGGCTCGGCAGTCTTCGCGTCGGGCCAGAGCCTCCCGCAGCTCGCAAAGCCGGTGGGGACGTTCCGTTACGAATACCCCGGTCTCGCTGCGCAACCCGTCGCGCTGGACGACCTCGACGACTACGCCAAGGGGCGCCAGTGGGAGGGGATGGTCGTGACCGTGCACGACGTCTACGCGATTGCGAGCACGAGCAGCGGGGGGCGCGTCACCTACACGCTCGCGACCAGCCCCGGCGCGGCGACGAACGTAAACACGGTGTCGATGTCGAATGAAGAGTACGATTTGAAGAGCACCGACTTCCCGGCCAATACGCATTTTCAGTCGGTGACGGGCCTCGTAACTTGGTTTTTCAGCTACCACATCGCACCTCGATATCCCGCCGACTTGGTGCAGTGACGGTTCGCCTGGGCCTGGCGACGCTCGTCGCGGCAGCCGCTGCGTGCGGGAGCGCCCCCACCCCGGCACCGCGGATTTTTCGGTCGCCTGCGATGGCCGCGCCCACGGGGGCGGGGCGGCCGCCGGTCACCGCGGTG